>CAWGFG010000008.1:0-25990 GCA_963821815.1 uncultured Chloroflexia bacterium | reverse complement strand
AGATAATGCAAATTTGTTTCTGTAAAACTAATAGGTTACGGTGTATTGGATAGCAGCGATGGGCGATTATAGTACGGCGTTTGTCTGGGTCAAGGGCTGCGCAAGTCGGATACAGCCTCGACCCTTGACCCAGCCGTCACGCCGAACAGCCTGGCCATTATCGCTGCAATGCCACCACTCTGCAGCTCTTGTTGCCACAGGGTGACACCTCTAGTTTTCGGCACATTAACAATCAATTCAGGTTCAAACACAGATAGGTTCTGTTTGTCTGCCACTCTTGACTTATTTCCACGACAACGGCAGTCACCAATCGTAGACAGGACGCTTCATTCGGAAACAGTGTAGCGACTCTGGAACGTCTTCGAATCTCACGATTCAATCGTTCTACTCCATTGGATGTGCGAATGCGACGCCAGTGTTTGGACGGGAAGCGGAAGACCGTCAATCCTTCAGGAATGTTCTCTTCCGCCCAGGCAGCGAGTTTAGGTGCGCTGTCGGCATACTTTACTGTCAACTGCTTCAGTAACCGTTCAGCCTCTGCCAGATTCGGTGCATTGAACACGCTGCGAATATCATCGGCCACTTGACTGCGCAGATGCTGTCTGGAAACATACGCTTGCGCATTCTGTTGCAGGTGGAACTGGCATCGTTGCCAGGGCACTCCCCCAAAGACCGCCTTGCGAGCTGCTGTCAGACCTGTGTGTGCATCGCTAATGATGAGTTGTACACCGCTCAACCCCCGAGCTACTAGGTTGCCTAGAAATGTCCTCCAGTGGACTTCATGTTCGCTCAGTGAGACAGAGACGCCCAGGACCTCTCGCTTACCTTCTGCGTTGACGCCGATAGCTTTTAGCACTGCCGCATCACGAACTTGACCGCTCTGCCGCACTTTCTCGTAATGAGCGTCCAAGTAGAGATAGGCACATCTGCCCAATCGTCGTTCCCGCCATTCCTGAAGTTGTTCGTCTAGCTCTGCAGCGACTCGACTTACCTGCGTTGATGAGACTTCAATGCCACACAGTTTTTCAGTGATGGCAGCGACCTTACGAGTGGAGACGCCTTGCACATACATCTCGGCTAGAGCCAGTTTGAGAGCACGCTCACTGCGAATGCCTCTCTCCAATGCGCTGGGATAGAAGTCTCCCTTGCGTACCTGGGGAACGCTAAAGGTGATCTCACCGATACGTGTTGCCATGGTCTTTGGCTTAAATCCATTGGCATAGTCGCGCCGAACTGGTGAACGCTCATAGGGTTGAACACCCAGATAAGCTTGACGTTCAACCTGCATCGCTGAGTTGAGTATGATTCGGATCAGTTCGGGCAGAATATCAAGACCCTGCTCTGCTATCTGTTCCAAGATTTCCGGTCCTAAGGTACAATCTGGCTTGTGGGTCATGGTTGTGCTCCTATTTCTGGCTTCTTAAGCGGACCAGAGGATACACCATGACCTACTTCTATTCATATTTACAGAAACGTTTTTACACTACTAGGTGGTGAATCTAGTTTAGCGTCACAGCGGTTGCGGAGCATATTTGCCAAGACTACCGTGAAGATCCGATTGACATTGACTAAGGAAGTGAAAAATTACCTCATTTCTCTTTTAGCTTAATCCGAAGTTCGGACCATGGATAGAAAAATTCGATTCCCTTGCAAAGCAACTTAGTCTCGGAGAAGAAGTCGTCGATAACGCAAGTATCGGCGCGTATAAACAGGTGGAAATCGCGACAGGGCATTTCTGATTCGACTTGGCGTTGAGCCAAAAGGCATCTTCGCAGCAGGACACGTCATTAGTGAACCATACATTGACGCAGATTAGAATGCTGGGCGGTCCGGCACAAGCAGACTAACACATTATGTCAAAGTAAAGTACGATACAATTCTTCGACCAGATCGAGAAGACATATTATCCCTCAATCTGCTTGAGTCCATGTACCCCGAAATGCACTGGAAAACGCAGACGTCAGGAATACGCATTCGTTGAGCGGTTGAGGATGGACTGGAGGCAGATTGGGCTGCGTTATTAGGTAGCTATACGTAGATCAAAGTTAATTTTATTGTTAGGTTACAATTCGCTCTGTTCGTCGTGACGCTGGTCGTGCCATTCTGTGCGTAGGCACTTGAAACCCATGTAGGCGGCCGTATCCTTTATTCAACGGAACCCTCCCGCTGCTTCCCAGCCATCCGTACACGCCTTCGCTCCGCCATGGACAGCGGTACAGCAATATCCCTTGCTCATATCTTCACTTTTGCAGGCTGCAGTCTGTCCAGTATTTTGTGGTCCATTACACATCCGCATAGGCCGGTATTCGGTACCATGGCACGGCTAAGCGCGTTGAACTCCAGGTCACAGGTTCCCCCAGGCTGATGATCGTTGTCGGCGTCGACCTTATCTTCTTTTCCTGCCTGTAGCTGATCTCCATTAACTGTTACGCGGATGCTGGCATTGCCAGGTAGTGGTTCGTTGTAGAACAATGTGACAACACGTGCGTCCCTGAAGAGATGTATTCCGTTATCCAGCAGTTCGCTTGCATACTGCGCACGGCCCGCGGCGATCTCGCGAGCGCGCCATGTTGGAGGTGCTGGTCGGCACGGGAATTCGCGTGAGTGAACTGTTGGAGCTGGGCGAGCGCTCCGGCAAGTTGACCGTGCAAAGCGGCAAGCGGGGCAACTACTAAGAGATTCCGCTAACGCTGGATGTGCGCAAGACGTTCCAAGCCTATTTCGACAATGCGCAATTTGAGGACGGCAGTCCGGATGCACCGCTGTGGGTGGGTTCGTGAGGTAAGTTGCGCCATCGCAGCACGGTCACGCGCATGCTGGACAAGTACGCCATACGCGTCGGCATGAACCGATCAACCAGAATGCGCTGCGCCATAGTTTCGCGACACGTTACCTCAGCGCCGATCTAAGCGACCTGTGCGGGTTGGCGCGGCTGCTGGACCATACTAGCCTGGATACGGTGATGGACTACACGGACCCAGCATGGAGGTTCCCGTAGCCAGAATGGCGCGGTTGGAGGTAGCATACCCGTAGTTGAGGATGCTACAGATGCGCCTAAGGCCTTGGTGAGACTGAGTTGAGCGTGAAGGGATTGTTCAGTATCGAAAACGGTGCATCGGCTGGTTAGCCTGAAGACGACGGAGAGACCTCGGTACACGCCAGAACCTGAAGACCTCCGGCAACTCGTGTTTTTTGTTTGTCCAATATGTGTTTGTCCGCTGGGTTGCCTGTGAGGTCTGCTACGTTCTTTTCTTCACAGCCAGCTGCAGGTGCAAGTGGTGGGCAGAAGAAAACTTCTGATAGGCACTGCAGCTTAAATGCGTACGCTGTGGGAACAATCCGTAGCAAACGCATGGTCATAAAGCTCAAGATTGCCCCAAAATTACCGCTGGTATATTCCTTTTGGGGTCTTGTGCAAATAAGCCTACTCCAGAGACAAGAAGATGATAATGAACGGAATCAGTTCATTGCTCGCTGCCGAAGAATGTCCAACAGTTCGCGGGCAGGAGGATCTTGAGCCCTATCTGCTTCTCGATGGCCTCGCGTTTTTCAATCATATGCCGCCGATCCAGAGACACGAGATAGGTAACATCGGCTTTTTTCGCAGCCGCTAGAATCGGCACATCCTTAAAGGCCGTATACGGCTGCGTTGCCAGTACTTCATCCTTGGTGGGTTTTGAGATCTTCAACGGCACGGTATCTCGCAACACATAGAAGTAGGCAAGTGCTTGGGGCCGTTTTGCGGCGAGATTGCGCACCGCTTCATCAAGAGTCAAATCGCTGATAACCGCATCGATTGCATTGCGCAGCACATAGCGGATGATCTCCCGCGAGGCTCCCGTGGCGGAGTCGCTGGCGGCAAAGATGACGCTGACATCCAAAATCCCCCTACTCGCTTCGATTCCATTGAGCTTCAGTCAGACCGTATTTTTCTTGTATGAGCTCGCCTCGAATGTCGCGGCCCGATTCGATCAGCTTCTCCAACGTAATACCATGCTCCTGCAGCAGTTTTCCAATCTTATCCAAGGCTTCCATGGTAACAGCCTCGCGCTTGCTGATTAGGATGCCCTGGTCCGTTTCTACAAAGGCCATCAGTTCCCCCTCTTTGATACCCAGCTTCTCCCGTATGGATGCGGGAATGGTCACCTGCCCCCTTTTTTCTGAACTTTGGACAATTTGAGCACGACTGGCATGGCATCTTCTCCTGTAGTCATACTTTCATACTACATGGTTATATTAGTATTAGTCGCCAGGAAAGCTCAGGAGGACGACTGTTTTTTCTGGGCATAGGGCAATCGCGAACTTGTATGTTGTTAATTAGGTCGTATTGTGGCGATAATCCTGTTTAGCCCCAGGCTATCGAACCGAGGGTGGTGAAGCTCGTCGCGAACTTGAGTCACTGAACTCGAAGCGAAGATTAGATCCCACCCTCGGTCAACTGTCCGAGGACGAACAATATCCCAGGCGTTCCTTATTTGTATCAGGTTCAGCCTGTATTACAAGAGTGTCCAGCAACAGATAACATGGTTTTGTTTTTTTACCTATCAGGAGGTTATTGGCGTGCAAGCACATACTGGGCATTGACATTTCCAAGAAAGCTTTGACGTTGCGTTAGTTGACGATGATAGTACATTCAGTACCGGACAATTCGTGAACGCTCGTGATGGCTTTGAAAGCTTGAGACGGTGGTTGTCCAGTCAGGTTGTCGACTCGCTGCATGCTTGCTCGGAGGCGACAGGTTGCTACGGCGATGAGCTGGCCGCCTTTCTATTTGAGGAAGGCTACGATGTTTCCAAGGTCAACCCATCTCGCACAATCGCCTACAACAAGAGTAAGTTGATGCGTACCAAGACCGACAAGAATCGTGCTGTAGCTCTGCACCTTACGAAATGCCCAGTCATCCACCCCGAGTACCTTCGGCGTCAAAGTCGCTAGCTCAGGTGCGTTGCGAATCAACCTCAACACTGAATCGGGACTTAGTGGCATTCTCAACAAAGAGAGGATGCGTGATCCCATCTCGCCCCCCATCAACAGCCCAACCCCTTGTTGGTCTTGTGCCAACCGCTTCGTTCGCCTGGCGTACGGGGCGATGAACGTTGGCAAGCGCTCCACGAAAGTTCGGTACCGGCAACACTCCCGTTCGCAGTAGAAACGCCGAACACGCAGCCTGAAGCGGACGGTGAATCTCGACCACAGCAAATCCAGCGGCTTACGTTCATAATACCTGTGGACTCGATGGGAGCTCGCCTTACAATACAGACAACGTGCCGTTGACCTCACCGTCGAAACACCGACAACCAACGTCTCCTCCTTGCAAAACCAGTCCTCAAATTTCAAGCTGGTTGGGTCAGGTAACACCTTCTCGACGAGCGATGGAAATCCCTCCCTATTTGGCAGACTTCCAAGTCTACCTCTCTGCCGATTGCTGACTCAACTATGAAAATGGCGGGAGAGCCTGATCACAGCGTCGGCAGGCAAGCTGAATAGAGACCGGCTGCTTATCGAAATACTCCATAAACAAGGAGTCGCGCCGGCGGCGCGGCTGCTAGGCTATGCACGCCTAGACATGGTGATGATCTATACGAAGCCCAGCATGGAGGATCTCACTGCGAGAATGGAGTCATAGAGACATCACACCTGTAGTTGAGGATGCTGCAGTTACTCAGAAGATGTATACGCATCACAAGGTCTACGAAAATCTGCCTCTGATACTCCTTTTATCGGTGGCAAAACAACTGTTAGGAATTCTCCACTGGGCAGTGTTATCGTTCTACCTACAACCGTACACCCAAAATAGGAACAGCCATGAACTACCCCCTGACCGTCCTCATCGTCGAAGACCACTGGACCGTGCGCAAGTCCATGCATGAGTACCTGGAAGAAAACCTGATCACGGTTCACCAGGCCGACAGCCACAATGACGCCCTGAGCCAGTTCGCAGAAATCGGTGACACAGTAGATGTTGCCGTGATCGACATCGTGCTGCCCCTCGAGTCTGGCGGACGTGCCAACAGCAGACAAAGCCTGGGTGTGGAGACGACGCGCCAGTTACTCGCAGCGAAGCCCAATATAGGTATCGTATTCTATTCCTCATACGAGGACCGGCGCGCTGAAGTGTTTGAGTTGGACGGAGCAGGGACAGGCAGCATCGTCTACCTGCACAAAGGTTCTAGACCCCAGGATCTGCTAGACGCCATACACAAATCGGCGCGCGAATCTGACCGGCTTCGAGATTGCCTTTACGCCAGTACTCGGCGAACCTAACGCCTTGGAACTCGCACAGTCGACATTGACGGATGAGGAGCAAGCGTTCATCCTGCCGGCGCTCGATCTGCTACCGAAACTCACAGAATCTGAATGGGCTGTACTCAAGACCGTAGGCGCCTGTCGCTCAAACCATAGTGCAGCGACGGAAATCTCACTCGCTCACAGAACCATCGACAGTCATCGTTCCAGCATCTACCTGAAGCTGAATTTGCGCAATTGTGAATTGAACCAGAGCGCCCTGCTGGCGAAAATCTATCTACTACACCAATTGCGACAGCTCATTCGCAGTCACTAGGATGATTCATACCCCCATCCACTTGCGCCTAATACCCTTCCGACGCTGTCCTTGTAAAACCAATATGGGGCAATGAAGTCAGCTCAACGCTCATCACTACATCCGCTTAACATCCTAGGAAGACTCCTGCCCTGGCTATTTGCGCTTTCTATCCTTTCCGGACTGGGCGGTGTGGTGCAGCTTGTCCACTATGTGGGCCAGCCCTTCCCGGGCGCGGTGATGATGTGGCGTGCGGAGCACAAGATGCTGACCATTAGTTGGGTGACGCCAACGCATTGGTCGGGACTGCTTTCCGGCTTGCAGGTGGACGACAAGATCCTGTGCATAGAAGATTACAACCCCAGCCCGGACTCACAGATATACGGGCTTGATCCTCGTTATGAGCAATACCCCTGTACGGGCGGCGGGTTACACTATACGGAGATATACAGCAATGCGTACGCCGATGACCAACAGGTCGACTTCAGACTGGACCGGGATGGCGCCATCATCGAAGTAGCCAGCGTACCTGTGGTTCCCTTCTCGTTCTGGATGCTAGTCGAGATGCTGCTGCCGTCGTTCCTGCTCGCTTTGAGCCTTCTCGCCATAGGCATGGTGGTTTACCGAGCAGACCCCAGAAACGAACTAAACCTCATTTTCGCATTGTTCACCCTAGTGGCAGCTGGTGTCATCATGAGCATCGTCTACTCGGGTAGGGTTTCCTCCAAGCTCATCATCTTGCCAGTATTCCAGCTCGTGCTGCAGGGCCCGCTCTACCCGCTCGTAGGCGTAGTGGTCCTGCACCTATCGCTGCTTCTATCCGACCAACTATCAGGAGCGCATTGGAAGAGAGAGGCGCTGCGTCTTCTGTATATCGTCTCTCTTCTATTTTCGCTGGTCGGTCTTTATACCTATATCGGCCATGATGAACCATTTGGACAGCAACTGCTCGCAGTCTATCTTGTCTTCTCTTCGCTCAGTCTCTTGGCTTGTACTGTCGCAGCCATAGTTATCCTGGTTTGGACCGCTTACAGGTCCGATGATCGCCGGACCCGCCGCCAGGTCAGCATTGCGAGCTTTGCCATCCTTGGTTTTCTGGCGCTGTCCATTCCCTACATACACTGGCTCTTTGTCAGCCGGCCCTTTGTCGTGCGCATTGACGGCTGGCCCTATCTTGGCCTGGCTGTCTTCGCATTATTCGCATATGCGATTCTGCGTTTTCAACTGTTTCCCACCAAATCAATCACTCTTTCGGCGCTACTGGTTGGCGTCTTCTGCATACTGATTGCCAACCTCGTCTTCATCCCCATGGGCCAGACGACCGCTTTTCTGCCCCTGTTGATTACAGCGCTGGTCGTGGGGCTGGGGCTTGAACTGCGTCGGGGACCCACCCTGCTCTTCACGCGTGAGTTGCGGCGCGAGATTCTCGACTATGACCGAGTCACAAAATTCAGCCAGTCGATAGGTGGGCTGCAAGAGGTGGATGCGCTCATCGTCGATGTGCGACGACTGCTCGCGGAGTTGCTCGATGTCGAGTTCGTGGACGCATTTACGATTCAGGATGGCGAGTCCAGCATCACACGAATCGAGGATGACCTCTCTGTCACGCCTGTGGATCTGTCCCCGCAGGCGGTGGACGCCCTGACCGATTTAGGCCAGCCAGTGCGATCCGGTCTTGCGGATAAACTCACAGTCGATCTGTCCCGTCTGACCGAACGGTACGATGATATCGAAGTATGGCTACCTCTCACGCATCATGGACGGTCCGTCGGTCTGCTCGGACTGGGACGTCATTGGACGGGTGAACCGTACAATGACCAGGATATGCAGTTGCTGCGCATATTCGGCGGCCAGATCACCCTCGCTATTTCCAACACACGCCAGCTCGAACGTCTGAAAGAGACGGCTCAGCGCAATCGGCAAATCCAGGGACGGGGAACAGAACAGAGGTCACCGGCGAGATTCACAGCACCATCATCCCCTATTTGGCCTCCTTGGGCTTCCAAATGGAAAAGTTCCGCAAGTCGGGTGAGGATGCCGCCCAGGTCATCGAGAGATGCAGGACAGCATCGCCTACAATTCGGCTCGCTTGCGAGAGCTGATCGCCACCTGCGGGTGCCGGAAACGCTGATTGAACAGGGTCTGATCGGCACCCTTCGCGAGCATGCTGAACAGACCAGCAAGCAGTCTGATATTCTGGTGGTACTCGTCACCACCTATGACGATGAGGCGCCATCCTTACCCAGAGATGCCAGCCTGGCACTGTACCAGGTTGTACGAGAGTCGCTCAACAACACGGCTAAGCATTCCGGGGCCAGTCGGGTTCAGGTTAACATTCTGGGAAACCGCACGTCGATCACGTTCCAAGTTGTCGATGACGGCATGGGATTTGACGTTGGTGAGGCGTTGGCCGATGGGGACAAGGGCTACGATAGTCTTTACGATATGCGTACTTATATCAAGAGCGTAGGCGGTGAGTTGTTGATTCACTCTCGAGCCGGAGAAGGAACGACCGTTCGTGGCCGCATACCCGTATCACCGAACTAGCACTGGATCCGGCGCGTTCCGACGCTCAATACCCCTCATATTTAGGCTACATCTGCTGCGATACAAGAACGACGCCTACGGTATTCTCCGTATGCAAGTTCAGTGGAACCTGCGTAGTTTTTTCTTGCCATCAAGCTTATTATTTCCACAATATCCGCACGTTAGCTTAGCCGTGAATGTGCGGGTGCAACTATCGCTCAGCCATGTCCACAGAATGCCGAGCTGAATGAACGTATTTTTTCAGCTCATGTGCCAGAAATACAGCGATTGCTTGTCCCCTGTCAGGTCGACGCTTCCACAATTTGTGTTTGGGCTCAGCACTCCTGTACCGACACACAATCATGACTGATCCCGGAGCGTCAACCTGGTACAATGGGCGGATTTGGCAAGGAGATCTCTCTTGGCCGTCCATTTTGCAATAGCAGGCCGGCATTATGTCAACAGATCATTCTCACGACTAATGTTTTACCGCATTTAGTTGGTCTCAATGCTGTCCTAGAAGAATTGTAGACAGCTACGAAACGCCGCAGGTCCCGAACAGCGTGCAGGTCACACAGTCCTCGAAACCTCAGCGTGAACCTGCTTATTACCGTCGAAGTGCTCCTGCATAACTGAATAGAATCTACACCGACCGAACTAGCCGAAAGTACGATACCGTAACCACATCACCCAAGACATCTTAGCCATTTCAGATCTTCCTGTTGGATCGATACGCCGCGCAAGTGGCGACCATGGGTAGTTCTATACCCATACGATATACGCCTGAACCGTGGTACTCGTTTCGTTAGATACACGTAGAAGAAGGCTGCCATGCATACACCCCAACTGCGCACTCGCCTCATCAGCCTATTGCTGAGCACTATTTTGCTGGTCAGCGTGACGCTGCCCGTCTACGCAGCCAACCCGGCATCACCGATTGCCGATGACCTCTATCTACCTCCCTTCCGTTTCGCAGGACGACGAGAGTCGCCGCGCCCAACGCCGACCCCCGTACCGCCGGAGGAACGCGTGGAGCTGGCGACGACTCACATCGCAGAGCCAACAGGTATCGAACCGCCCAGCCGGTACGGTCCCTCGGTCAACGACCCGAACAGGGTATTCCGCGCCATGCATACTCGCCGTTCGACGATCCGCCAGAATCATCAACCTGTCCTCCCGGCGGATGCGAGGTGGTCGCCAACCAGCTTGCTGTGAAGCTGTCACCACAGGCGGTACGCGCCCAGCGTGCGCAGGTAAACGCCAGTGCGGTCAGTTCTGCCATGGCTGATGTGGGTATCACGAGCATGACGCCTATCTTCCCGCAGGTGGAGCCGGTCGTCGAAGGCGCCATGATCGATTCCTTTGATGGCGACCCCATGCCCAAGCCGGACTTGGCTGCCTGGTATCTGGTTGAGTTGAACGAGGTGGCTGCCGCCGACATCACCGCAGCAGTGGATTCCGTCTCAGAGTTGGATTCCGTGGCCTATGTGGAGCCCGTCTATCTGCGACGTCCTACCGGCATGCCGTCAGAGCCCGCAGTACCGGCGATCCCGGTTAGGGGTAACGACAAGGTGCAGGCGGCAAGCTCAAACTTCAACGATCCGCTCTATGCGCAGCAGTGGCATCTTGCAGCGGCGAACGTGCCAGCGGCCTGGCAGTGGCTTTCGGACAATGGCCTGCCGCCCGGCGGCAATCGAGACATTGTGGTGGCTGTCATTGATACGGGCGTGGACTACACGCATCCAGACCTGGCCGCCAACATGTGGGTGAACAGCCAGGAAACACCCGGCAATGGCATCGACGATGACGGCGACGACTTCACCGACGATGTGCATGGTGTGAATGTAGTCAGCAACCAGCATTCCGGCGACCCGCAGGACGACCATGGGCATGGTACGCATGTGGCCGGCATTGTGGCTGCGCAGGCCAACAACGGCATCGGCGGCGTGGGTGTGGCCTACAACACGGAATCCATGGCCATCAAGGCTGCCCAGTATTCGGGTGTGCTGGCCACGACGGATATCGCTGAGGCCATCTACTATGCAGTGGCTCATGGCGCCGACGTCATCAACATGAGCTTTGGCGGGTATGTAAAGTCGAACGTTGAGGAAGAAGCGCTGGCAGTTGCCTTCGGTCAGGCTGTGCTTGTGGCTGCGGCAGGGAATGATGGAATTGCAAATATACCATGTCCGCCTGGCAAGAGCACTATATCAGCCACTTACAACTGGATTCTAGGTGTAATGGCCTCGAATTCTGAGGGATTACCAGACATCGTTCTCTAACCGCGATTGTAAGCCTCACGATACACACGAATATGAAATAAGGGCACCCGGTGTTGATGTCTGGAGTTCACTACCGCTGGAGCAGTACGCTGCCTGGGATGGTACATCTATGTCTGCTCCGGTTGCCTCAGGAATCGCCGCACTTGCGCGAACATACTGGAATGACAAAGATGTCTATTCGTCACGCTTCATCATGGGGCAGATTGCCGCTAACGCGAACCCCGTCGTGGACGGATTGGCGTCGATCACCATCCCGCCGCAGCCCGAGTTAACCTACTTAGAACACTGGCTGTTCGACACCACTGAGCAGGACTCCGGTAACGACGATGACGGCATTGTCGATGCCGGTGAGACTGTCGAGCTGGCTATTGTAATCCGCAACCATTGGGGCAAAGCCGACAATGTCCAGATCACACTGGAACCCTGGGCTGAGAGTGCGTTCCAACCGGATCCCTACGTCACGATGATCACAGATACGGTTGATTACGGCGCGGTGGGTTCGTTCAACTGGGATGACAATGGATTGATCTACGATGAAGAGGACCTCATCACAGGTGTTCGTCATCCATTTAGCTTCAGTGTGGATCCCGAAACACCCAATGATCATGTCATACCATTCCTCGTCACAATAAGGGCTGGCAATGGCTACGACCCTGGCGATCCAAACGCACCTTATGTGTTTGAGGACCGATTCTATCTCATCGTACAAAAAGGACGCGAGTTACCCAGAATTATTACTGACGATCTATCTCTTACCTCCGATGATTTATGGATACTGTCGGATCAAACGCTGATTGAGGCAGGTGTAACGGTTACAGTCACAGAAGGAACACAGATTCAATTCTGGACAGCAGAATCATCGTCACCTTATCCAGAAGACTCTGTTGCATTGGTACAGGTAGAAGGCACTCTACTCACCCAAGGTCAGGAAGATAACCCTGTGGAACTATTCCCTGCGCAATATCAGTATCCAATGGCAGTCAAGATCGAGACTAAAAATGATGGAGTAGCCTCTTTAGACTATTCACGTATCATGAATCCTTTACTGGTTGTGACTGACATTACGCACTCGTACCTAACCCAAGATGGCAACCCACTTTATTATCGAATTCCTGGTGATGACCGACTCAAAGTAAGTGATCCACTCGTGCATGCCGATGTTCAAACTTCGATTATTCATCGCTTGGTAGAACTAGGCATTGTCTTCTCGAAATCATATGGTTGGGGACGCTTCAGGACCTGCCTATTTGATACTGATGGTCTCTCCTTCCGCGGTACTGGACATAGCAATGTATTCCTACATACCTATGATGGTTTGCCCAGCACTATTGCGTTTGGGGCTGTGAACAGGATAAATTTCAAGAACAGTCTACATAGCGCTTTTCCAGTGGAGTACAACGGACAGACTTATGCACTACTACAGAACTCGTTTGGATCACAGAGCGAAAGTCAACATGTTCTTTTAGCAGAGGAATTCGCCCAAAGACTAAATGGACATGTTATTGCCATAAACGATGCCGCTGAAAACTCTCTTGTTCGTTCTTACTTAAATACATACTGGCCGAATTCTACTCAGTTTCTGCAGACGTATCATGATATGGATTGCGACATGGCTGACAATTGTTGGGATTTGTTCAAGAGTGCTTACGTGGCAAGCATAGGTTTGGTTAATCCAAATAGAACTGGCGAATTCGAATGGCTAAATGATGATCCAGTTACTTATCAAAACTGGGGATCGGATTATCAGGTTGATCATACAAACACGTACTTCAAACGTAGCGATGGCTACTGGGAGAGCACACCATCGGTTGGTAACGCAGTGATCCTTGAATTACCATCAATGGTCACTGATATTAATCTCCAAAACACGCGAGATGAGATGTTGGCCGTCGGTAGTAAGTTCTTTTTTGACAGGGAAGATTACTTTGAGAGTAATGCTATCCTTAACGCATGGTGGGAACCCAATTTGACCGAGAATTGGATCAGTGTCGAGACGAATCAGCACCGAGAGTACCGTCACTATATCCCAAATAACTTCTGGGGTACTTTGAGTACCAACCTAATTGATTCTGCGATTCACGACTATCTAGACGATTTCAATCTGGCACAGATTGTTTACCAGCCCATTCTCATCGAGCCTACAAGTACGATGTACCCCTTTGTCCGTGATATCGTATTGTCAACAGAAACTGATACTGATGCTTCGGTAGTCAGTGCAGAACCGGTTGACGTTTCGGTCACTTTCAACCGCGACATGGATACTGCTGTCCAGCCTCAGGTATCCTTCGGTCCGGATGTACCACTGACAGATTACACCATCCATCCGGTGGACGGTGGATGGCAGGATGCGCGCACTTGGGTAGGAGCCTTCAATGTTACTCCAGTGACAGGCGATGGGTATCAACTGATTCGTGTGGCTGGCGCTGTCGCCGCTGACGATCCTTGGCTAGTCACTGGCGATGATGCGGGCCGATTCCGGTTCGAGATCATCACGTCCGGCACGGAAGCCATGAACCTACAGGCCACCGGCGGCGAAGGGCTCGTCGACCTCTCCTGGACGCAGGACGATTTCGACCTGCTGGCTGGCTACAACCTCTACCGTTCCGCCAGCGCAGATGGCACCTACACACGCATCAATGCTGGTTTGATTCCGTCCCACATCAAGACATATCAAGACACCGACGTTACGCCAGGCGTTCCCTACTACTACAAGTTTACAGTCGTGAAGTCGGACATGAGCGAGTCGGACTTCTCCAACGTGGCGCAAGGCACGCCGGTCGACACCATCGCGCCAATCCTGACGCACACGCCCGTCACCACGGCTGCGCCTGGCTTGGCGCTTAATCTGCATGCAGATGCAACCGATAACGTTGCAGTCCAGTCGGTCACACTCTACTACCGAACACAGGGCAATTCGTCCTACGCCAGCCAACCCATGGTGCTAACCTCAGGCAGTACGTACAACGGCACAATACCCGCCTCCTACCTTGTTTCGCCAGGTATCGACTACTACATCGTGGCCAGCGATGGCATCGGCACAACCAAGAGCGGTCTAGCCTCAGCGCCGCACAATGTTTCAGTGCAAGACGAGCCTGTTGTCACGACGGTAAGCCCCATGTCCGGTCCCGAATCCGGCGGCACCACCGTCACCGTGGCCGGCAGCAACTTCAAAGTCGGCGCATCGGTTACCTTTGGCGGCGCGGTAGCCAGCGATGTGACCGTGCTCAGCAGCAGCCAGATTACATGCATCACGCCAGCCCACTTCCCTTCCACCGTCGACGTGGTCGTCACTAATCCGGACACACAAAGCGGTACGCTGCTCAGTGGCTTCACCTATGTGAGCGATGTAGCCTCCATGAGCATTCCCGCTACGGGCGGCGGACAGAACAGCACCGTACAGGTACCCATTAATCTTGCCGATGTCAGTGGACTGGCTGCGGCAAGCGTTACGGTTGAGTTTGACACGGCAGTGCTTCAAGCGACTGACGCATCAGTTGGCAACCTGACTCCTGGTTGGGCTTTGGCTGTCAACACGTCTGTCAACGGCCAGATACGGATATCCATGGCAAGCCAAGGTAGCCTGGTCAGTGGTTCAGGCGTACTCGCCTATCTTGAGTTCGACGTGATTGGCACACCTGGATCCAATAGTGCATTGAGCATCACGGCGGTATCGCTCAACGACGGCAGTATCAGTGTGGACACGGCCGATGGGACATTCGATGTGGACGAGGTCAATAGTGTCGAAGGCAGTGTGACGTACTGGAATGGCGGCGCCGGCGTTCCCAGTGTACAAACCATGCTGGACGGTGACGTCCTCTACTACGGCCTGAGTGACGAAAACGGAGCATATTCGGTCGAAGGCGCTGCATCCGGAGACTATGTACTGTCCGCTGAGAAGTCAGACGATATAGATGGTATTAGTGCATACGACGCATCACTAGTATTGCGCCACGATGTTGGCAATATTACGCTTTCAGGTCACGCCTTCACCGCCGGTGATGTGAATCGCAACGGCAGCGTGAGTGCCATGGATGCGTTCTACATCTTGGGGAAGTCAGTCGACCTAATCACGCTTCCGTTCCCTGGCGCAGGGATAGTGTGGAGCTTCTCCCCAGATCAGCGCTCTGTCAACGGACTTAGCAGTAATGTAACCGGTCAAAGCTTCACAGCCATTCTACTTGGAGATGCATCCGGCGACTGGTCGCCGCCGGTAGGTTCGACTTCGGTCGGTGCTGCTGCAACAACAGTCCAACTCACAACGAATGCCAGCAGCCAGACGATAGATATTGAACTGATTCCGAACGGGAAACCACTCTATAGCCTTGAATTGACGCTCGCCTTCGACCAGGCCCGCTTCAAGTTGCTCGAACCAACGCTGAGTGAAGCACTGAACGGCTGGTTAATGAGTAGCAATCTGGCGAAACCCGGTCAAGTATTGATTGCGATCGCCGGCGCAAAGCCCTTAACAAAACAAACAACTGTCCTGTCCATCCCGTATGAAGTGATATCTGGTGAAGGCTCGCCGATCATCCAGGTGACCCGATCCGTAGTTGATGAAGTGAATATTACGCCCGAGGCGCCGGAGTTTAGAGACTCCTTCCTGCCGATGGTGTCGGAGTAATTTTCAAAACACCAACGAACCTGTACAGCCGTGATCTTTGAAAGAATCAACCGTCTTATCAGCATAGGAGTTCCCCAGACTATGTCTCGTACTCGCTTCCATACCCTGACTCATCATATCTGCTCTTGGTCATGTTCATTGCTAGTGATATTCGTTCTCGTTCTCGCATTCAGGGCGTCGCCGGCACTGGCCGCTGACTACACCGTAGAGGGTACGGTGAGTGACCAGAGCGGCACGCCGCTGGTCGGCGCCGATGTAGAGGTGCTTGATCCGGTCAGTGAAGCAGTACTCTACCAGACAACTACCGATGGTACTGGGTGGTACTCTCTGCTAGTCGCTGAGGGCACATATCATATTCGTGTGACACCGCCTGTTGGTAGCGGGTTGGAAGTGTCGACGGTATTGAACCAGGTTATAGGCGACTATACCTGGTTGGACTTCACCCTAGTCTCGGCGGATGCAGTAGCAGTAACGGGACGGTTGTTGGATGGTGCAGGCGGTCCATTGAGTGAGTATTCTGTTTCGCTATGGGACTATGATGATGAATGGGCAATGGAAGCGGTAGCGGAGGGAGGTGGGGGCACAGATGGCGTGTTCACCCTATATGTAGAGCCGGGACGCTATCGTCTTAATATTTACGGCAATGCATACGATTCGACGCTGGTCGCCCCTCGTGAATTCAGCATTACCCTTACTGAAGCGCTGGACATTTCGGGTGAGACAGACTTAGGCGATCTGAATCTGCCGGTTCACCGGCTTGATGTACATGTCCAGGACCCGGATGGTCAACCTGTGTCATCCGTTACGATATCCACCCATTCCGGCGACGATTCCAGTTTCACGATTGGCGGCTATGCTGCAACGGGTAACTCATACTACTGGAGTATGTATACTGATTCGAGTGGTGATGCCACACTCTGGCTGTTTCCGACCACGGATACTGCGAAATACACAATACGGGCTGAACCTTCCGAGAATTCCGGCTATCTAGCGACAGAGCTTAGTGATGTTGATGTGCCAGCGAGCGGCACTTTGACCATCGCTCTTCAATCTGGTCTGGCGTTGACAGGTCGGTTGTTGGATGGTGCAGGCAGTCCATTGAGTGAGTATTCTGTTTCGCTATGGGACTATGATGATGAATGGGCAATGGAAGCGGTAGCGGAGGGAGGTGGGGGCACAGATGGCGTGTTCACCCTATATGTAGAGCCGGGACGCTATCGTCTTAATATTTACGGCAATGCATACGATTCGACGCTGGTCGCCCCTCGTGAATTCAGCATTACCCTTACTGAAGCGCTGGACATTTCGGGTGAGACAGACTTAGGCGATCTGAATCTGCCGGTTCACCGGCTTGATGTACATGTCCAGGACCCGGATGGTCAACCTGTGTCATCCGTTACGATATCCACCCATTCCGGCGACGATTCCAGTTTCACGATTGGCGGCTATGCTGCAACGGGTAACTCATACTACTGGAGTATGTATACTGATTCGAGTGGTGATGCCACACTCTGGCTGTTTCCGACCACGGATACTGCGAAATACACAATACGGGCTGAACCTTCCGAGAATTCCGGCTATCTAGCGACAGAGCTTAGTGATGTTGATGTGCCAGCGAGCGGCACTTTGACCATCGCTCTTCAATCTGGTCTGGCGTTGACAGGTCGGTTGTTGGATGGTGCAGGCAGTCCATTGAGTGAGTATTCTGTTTCGCTATGGGACTATGATGATGAATGGGCAATGGAAGCGGTAGCGGAGGGAGGTGGGGGCACAGATGGCGTGTTCACCCTATATGTAGAGCCGGGACGCTATCGTCTTAATATTTACGGCAATGCATACGATTCGACGCTGGTCGCCCCTCGTGAATTCAGCATTACCCTTACTGAAGCGCTGGACATTTCGGGTGAGACAGACTTAGGCGATCTGAATCTGCCGGTTCACCGGCTTGATGTACATGTCCAGGACCCGGATGGTCAACCTGTGTCATCCGTTACGATATCCACCCATTCCGGCGACGATTCCAGTTTCACGATTGGCGGCTATGCTGCAACGGGTAACTCATACTACTGGAGTATGTATACTGATTCGAGTGGTGATGCCACACTCTGGCTGTTTCCGACCACGGATGGCGTCTCATATTCACTAAATATAGAACCGCCCTCTGATTCGCCATTCACAAACTTCACCATCAACGGCGTAGAGGTGTCCGGTCCGCAAACACAGGTCATCGTCCTCCAGTACAATTCGACCGGCATCATCCAGGGCTTGGTCACCGATAGTCTGGCCAACCCAGTCGAAGGCGCTGCCGTTGGCATCTGCAGCAATGATGCTTGCGATACCGTCTTCACGGACATCAACGGCTTCTACACGTCGGGCGGACTGCCACCGGGAGACTATGTTGTCACAGTCTATCCGCCAAGCGGTAGCGACCTCATCCCGTCAGAGTCTACGACTCTCACACTCAATGCGAACGATGTACTGGATGTGCCGACACTTGTGTTGCAAGGACCGGTGCCCCCCGATCCGGATAGCGGAGTCTTCCCCTCTACGACAGGAGCGGGCGGCATCCCGACAGTGAATTGGCAAGCTGATACGATGCTGTCAACATCCTCCTGTGCTGGCGCAACGGTGAGCTACGAGTTAAGCGTAGATGGCGTAGTCGAACGCAGCGGTTCGATGTTTGAATCGGGCGCCGGCAATTTCGAAGCCAGCATCTCCAGTCTCTATCCCTTGCATGGGCCGGCCACGATTCAAATCGACATCTCCTGCCCGGACACTTCGACTGACCAGAAGGGCTTCAACATCTACATCGACCCCAGTGGCCGTGTTGTCGATACCAGCGGTAATGACCTCCCGGGCGCAACAGTTACACTCTACCGTTCCGAATACTATAGTGGACCCTTTATCGCCGTAGAAGACGGTAGCGCTTATATGTCTCCGTCCAACCGCACCAATCCAGATACCACTGATGCAGATGGCCGCTTTGGGTGGGACGTGATTGCAGGTTTCTACAAAGTGCGTGCGGAGCGTGCCAATTGCTATGCGCCTGGTGACGAAACTACCTCTTATGTAGAAACAGACGTGCTGACTATACCACCACCGGTTACCGACCTTGAATTGGTGCTTGAATGTGCTGTCGCACCGTTGGATGTCATAGCCGTCACTCCAGACTCAGGATCCAATACAGGCGGTACACTTGTTACGGTAAGTGGCAGCGGTTTTGCAGATGGTGCCTCTGTAACATTTGGTAGCGAAGCTGCGACAGATGCAACGGTGGTCAGCGAGAGCGAGATTGAATGCATGACGCCTGCCCACTTCCCTTCTGTGGTTGACGTCACTATCGCCAACCCGGATAGCGGTAGCGCTACCCTGGTGAGCGGGTTCACCTATACAGCGGACGCGGTATCGGTAAGTATGCCGGTCGCCAATGGCAGACAGAATACTACGGTGCAGATTCCGATCAATCTAGCTGATGTAAGCGGACTGGTAGCAGCAAGTGCAACAGTCCAGTTTGACTCGACCGTATTACAGGCCACCGGTGCAGTGGTCGGCGATTTGACGTCGGATCGGGCCCTGGCTGTCAACACATCGATTAGCGGTCAGATACGAGTATCGATGGCAAGCCAGGGGAATCCTGCAAGCGGAACAGGCGTGTTGGCCTATCTGGAATTCGATGTGGTGGGCGAACCTGAATCCAACAGTGCGTTGAGTTTTGCGGCGGTTTCGCTCAATGGTGACGCCATCAGTGTAAATACAACCGACGGCACATTCGATGTAGATCCGGTCTTCAGTGTGGGTGGCGACATCCTATTCTGGCATGACAGTTCCGGTGTTCCTGGTGTACAAATCGATTTGCAGGGCATTGAATCGTATTCGGGCCTTAGCAATGAAAGCGGCGCCTATATGGTCAAAGACGCCGTATCCGGAGACTATGTTCTATCCGCCAAGAAGTGGGACGATATAGTCGGAATTAGCGCGTTCGATGCATCACTTGTGTTGCGCCATGATGTGGGGAACAACACACTGATAGATCATGCATTCACGGCCGGCGATGTAGATCGTAACGGTAGTGCAGACGCTATGGACGCATTTTACATACTCCAGAAATCGGTCGATCTCCTCACTGTCCCCTTTCCTGGGGCAGGTATCGTGTGGGACTTTTCGCCAAATCAGCGCACAGTGAACGGACTGAGCAATGATATGACTGGTCAGAATCTCACGGCTATTCTTCTTGGAGACCCGTCAGGCGACTGGTCATCTTCGGTGGGTTCTGCTTCGGTCGGTGTTACCTCAACAACGGTCCAACTCACAACGAATGCCAGCAGTCAGACGATAGAAGTTGAACTGATTCCAAACGGGAAACCACTTTATAGTCTTGAACTGACGCTCGCCTTCGACGACTCTCCGCTTCAAGATGCTCGAACCTGCGCTGAGCGACGCGCTGAACGGCTGGTTGATGAGTAGCAATTTGGCGAAACCCGGTCAAGTGCTGATTGCGATCGCCGGCGCAAAACCCATAACAGAACAGGCAACTGTACTGTCCATCCCATATGAAGTAATAATTGGAGAGGGTTCGCCAGTTGTTCAGCGTGACACGCTCCATGGTTGATGAAGTAGATATTATGGCCGTAGAGACCGGGTTCAATGATTCGTATCTTCCCATGGTGATGGATTAGCCTGCTTCAGAAACTGTAAGTCAAGAATACTGTATAGATAAGTAAACTAGCCAGCTGAGAAATATAGGAGAACCCCAAACTATGCATCGCTTTCGTTGCCGTATTTCATTTCGCTTCATCGCAATTCAGGTGCTACTTGTGGCGATATTTATGGCATCGTCGTCTGGTAACATTCTGGCGCAGACAGGCAACACTCTTAGTATCGGAGATGTATCCGTGTTGCCACTTCAACAGACAGACGTATCTATCGTCTTGGCCCAAACAGAAGGTACAGTCTACAGTTTCGACCTTACGATCACATATGATCCGTCTGTCGTCTCCTATGATAGTGCCGAGAACGGTGGTGCGACGGATGGGTGGTTTCGTAGCATTAACTCCACGACGCCCGGCATGCTGCTCATCGGTATGGCGGGAGGTTCTGGGCTGACCACGGGTGGCGAGATACTCGTGCTTACATTTCAAGGCGCGGCTTCGGCCGATTCGACGCCGCTTACCTTGACTCGCGGCGAGTTGAATGAAGGGGCTGTTGCTGCAACGCTTGTTGACGGGTCTATTACCGTGAATACCCCACCCACAGCGTACGACGACAACTACGATGTGGATGAGGACAACGTTTTGTCTGTGCCCGCTGACGGTGTTCTGACCAATGATGGCGATATTGACGGCCATGCGCTATTGGCTACAATGTTAACTGACCCTTCGCACGGCTCCGTTACACTGAATACCGACGGTTCTCCAGTTACACGCCTGCTGACGACTATTTTGGAGCAGATAGCTTCACGTACACGGCGGCCGACGTCTATGGAGCGAGCGATTCAGCAACCGTCAATATCACTATTAACGCGGTCAACGATGCGCCAGTGGCCGACGCGGGTGGTCCTTATTCAGTGGATGAGGGTAGCAGCGTGTTGCTGGATGGAAGCGGCAGCACCGATGTTGATGACACAACTGGCTTCACCTACGAGTGGGACCTGGACAGCGATGATACCTACGAGACAACAGGGGTTGACCCCACGTTCGATGCTTCCAGCTTGGATGGCCCATCCCAAGTGACAGTAAAACTGCGCGGTACGCGATTCCGGCGGCGCAACGTCCACGCCGGATACCGCCATAGTCAACGTTCAGAATGTAGCGCCGACGGCCGATGCAGGCGGCCCGTATTCGGTCGTGCAGGGCAGTACGATTCAGCTTAACGGTAGTGACAGTAGCGACCCCGCCGGCGCAGCAGATCCACTTACCTATGCATGGGATTTGGATGACAACGGTACGTTCGAAAGCAGCGGCGTGTCGCCCTCATTCGATTCGTCTGGTTATGCATTGGGACCCGCAACCGTTTCGCTAAAGGTCACAGATGGTGACGGCGGCGAATCGACTGTGGCGACGGCGACGGTTAACGTTGTGGCCCGAACCCACGATGTTGCTGGCCAAGTAACCTTCTGGCTGGACGGTTCAGCTGTGAGTGGTGTGGACCTCGATCTCACCGGATCTTCGACACGCAATACTACCAACGGAAGCGATGGCGCGTTTGAATTGCTCGATATTCCTGAAGGTAATGTCACGCTTACGCCGTCCAAGACTAGTGAGATTGAGGGAGTCACGGCCTATGATGCTTCACTGGTGCTGCAGCATGTCACCGACATTGCAACGCTGAGTGGTGCACCGGCCGCAGCAGCCGATGTGAGCCTGGAGTCGGGAATCAGTGCGCTGGATGCCAGCATCATTCTGCAGTGGGCTGTCGAGTTGGATACATCTGAGCATACGCTGGCGAGTCCACTCTGGGCGTTCGATCCGGGCGACTACTCCTATGCACCGTTGGCAGCTGCATGGCTGCCCAGGATTACGAGGCAATCCAACGGCCGACGTGTCCGGCAACTGGTCGACGGTGACGGTGGCGGCTGTGATAGCGTCTAACGTGGAATCTGCGAGCGTACTTCAGCAGTCGTCTGACCCCAGCCGTGGAGAGATTCGTATTGTTCTGAGTGTCCCGACATCTTTGAATGCATCGTCCTTTAATTCATTTGAAGCCACCATTCTGTTCCCATCCGATGGGGCTGAGTTTGTATCGGCGAAGGCGTATGAGGCAGGTTGGATGATGGCGGTCAATGCCGAGACGCCTGGTCTCCTGAAGGTTGCGCTGGCAGGTGCTGAAGCGGTGAAGCCAGGAAGCCCTGTAGCTACAATCAGTTTGAATCGTATAAATTTGATCAAACACCATTCTGGGCGACTGTGATGGGATCGGCAGTCGATGAAGTGCAAGTGATAGACGGTCAAGTCTTACGACTGCCGTATGTCTGCCAATAGATTTAGAAGCATAGTAAGGCCGTACGCAATGTGTAAGAATGGGCCGCAGCACGCATTCATTTAATAAGAGCGTGGATGCACCTGCCTAACAACGGCAGGTGCATCCGCATACGACACGCATTGTGTCTATCGATTTTGGTACCAAATTGTTACTGTCCATGTAAGAACGAAATCATATTCGAAACTGCTTTGTCAGCTGGTAATATAATGGAAGAAACTTTGGACGATTTCCAAGTCAATAAATATGTCCGTCAGCATACTCCGAGCATCAACAGTCCTCAACGGAGATATGAATGTCTTCAAAACTGAATAGTACCGGCTCGCTGTATTCGTTGCTACTACTCTTTCTGTACTCTAGACTGGAGGCATTCGCCCTAGTACGAGCCTTATGGCAGCGCCCGGCATCGAGGCAGACCGGGACACCGGGCGTGTGAATATTGCCGCTTCGATAGCTGACGGAACTACACCAACAGTACACGTATCCATTACCGAACAGGGATTTGTGCCAAGCAGCATTACTGCCACGATCGGCACAAAGGTAATTTGGCATAACGAGTTGAACGTGCCAGCCGAGCTATGGAATGCACCAGAATCAGCCTTGTTCTTGCTCACTCATTGAAGGAATGGGCACCGCCGTCGGTGCAAGTCAGAGTAGTCGTTTCCCGGTATTTCTTACTTCGATGAAGAGTATTACAGCGGCATTAAGCAACGCTACTTCACAGAACTGGAACCGGCGGTCCTTAGTAGATGAAGATAATGAGATTAAAGGCGCAGCTTGGCGAGACCTCTTTCGCACGAGCCTGTTGCCTGGTGAAACACACAAGACAATTCTCCAAGATACGGGTAGCTATAAACCGTGTGGCCCATACGATCCCTTGATCTACAAGGTTGTCAACCAGAACCTATCGCCATGCTGTTCGACCACGGAACCGACGCCATTGTGGCGCTGTTGGGCGTGCTGAAGGCCGGCAAGTTCTATGTGCCGCTCAACGTCCACGACCCGCAACTGCGCCGGCAGCGATCTTCGACGACGCCGGCGCCGCACTTCTACTGTGCGATACGCGAAATCGCGAGATGCCCTTCAGCTGGCCTCTGGCAATCGATCCGTCATTGCCGTGGACGACATTGACCCGTCCACGCTGACTAGCGATCCAGCGCTTTCCATCGGCGCGGACGACTACGCATACATATTGTTTACCTCGGGTTCTACCGGAGTGCCCAAAGGGGTCGTAGGACTGCACCGTATTGTGCTCAGGTGGGTTATGGTTTTCACCAACGACTGTCGAATATGTGTCGCCGATCGCAGCGCTCTTGTGCTGTCGCTTGCCTATAGCGGTTCGGGGTTCCGCTCTTTGTGGCGCTCCTGAATGGGGCGACTGTTCTGCCCTTCGATCTGCAGCAGCATGGTATCGTGCGTTTGATTGACTGGATCCGCGATGAGGAGATAACGTTGTTTGCAACGGCGCAGTCTTCCGAGCGCTGTGTCCCTATCTGGATGGTACACACCTTTCCCGCATCTGCGCCTATTTCGAATTAGCGGCGGTCCCACCTATCGCTCGCATCTAGAAACCTACCGCGGGTATTTCCGACCGACTGCATCCTGTTCAATATGTGAGCAGCACCGAAGTTTTCGGTATGTGCCGTCTCTTCGTAGACAAACACTCGACTATCGAAGGAGATGTGGTGCCCGCCGGTTCCCAACGAGCGAAGGAGGTGTTTTGTGGGATGAAGACCTGCGCCCAGTACCGCGCGGCGAGGTCGGCGAAATTGTCGTACGTACGCGGTTCCTCGGTCCAGGCTACTGGAACAGACCCGACATTACGCAAGATCGGTTCGTGCCTGACCCCGACCTGCCGGGGCAACGCGTATACCGGACCGGCGACCTGGGCAGAATGCTGCCCGACGGCTGCTTGATGCACCTAGGCCGTATCGATCAACAGGTCAAGATTCGTGGACACCGAGTGGAGGTCCTTGAAGTCGAGTCGCTGCTAAACGGTATGCCGGATGTGCGCGAAGTCGTGGTACTGCCGGTCGACGAACCGAACGGCGGCCAGTCTTGGCTGCCTATGGTGCCGGCCGTCGGACGTAAGGATTGAACGATTGCGAACGTCCTTGCTCCAAGTCCTGCCTGACTATGCCGTGCCACAGTCATGGCTCCTCCTCGATGCCCTGCCCCGTCTGACCACGGGCAAGGTAGATCGCAAGGCGCTGCCGTCTCCCAAGTCCGGCCGCCCTCCCTTGACCACTCCCTACGTTGCGCCCACCACCCCCCTTGAGGCGCGCTTAGCGCAGATATGGGCCAGACGCTGGTCCTGGACCGTGTGGGTATCAACGATCGCTTCCTCGATCTCGGCGGGCATTCTTTGGTGGCTGCCCGTATCGTCAGCCAGATTGTGCGCGAGTTCGAAGCCCTGTGCCCGTAAGCTCGCTCTTGGAATCAGCCACCGTGGCCGAAATGGCGCTGGCTATCACCCAGGAGAAGGCCCGCCAACTCGACCAGGATACCTTGGAGCGGCTGCTTGCTGCATTGGAAACGCCGGATGACGAGGAGGATCAAGACAGGCGCACGTCCCCAAGCTCGTTTAGACGAGGAAGCGCTACACAATCTGTCTTGTGCGCAGCAACGCCAAAGATCGCGTACACCTACCGAACATCTGCCTGAAAGATGAATTGTTTGCCCTGCATCTGCTTGTATTCTTTGTGGACGCCATGATGCTTGCTCCACTCTCCGATCTTTTCGGCCAATAACCCAGGACGATTTTGCGTTCGTAGCCGTCATGGCCAGTTTAGCTACGCCGACAAACGCTGTAGGATGCAAATGACGCATTGGGATGCGTATCCGTCCACAGGATATCTGTAGGACCATATACGGTTAGCTCACTTGGCGTTAGGCCGTCCTGAGGTAATCTGTATTGGAAGGGTCGTAACGCCAGAGCTAAATGGATACTGCCGGGCAAATATGTGCCGGTTTCTCATCAACCATAAGATGAAGAATGCAACGAAGCCAAACGTGTACTCGACTGTCGTGCGCCGATTTTCTGCA
>CAWGFG010000007.1:0-100098 GCA_963821815.1 uncultured Chloroflexia bacterium | reverse complement strand
TTGGGTACCTCCCAGATCGGCGCAAAATTGTGTAATAGGGATTTGCTTCCTCTAGTGACTTACTTTGGCCAACAGAGAAGCTGTTGCTAATTCTGGTCAGCGTATTGTCACATGGCTCCAGAGGTAGAACGATACTATTTCACTTTTTCGCACAAAACGGGGAGGTACCCATGATCGTCCGAAAGCGTCAAGTGCGCGCTTGGGTAGTACTCCAGGCCGTATCCCTATATGGCTACGTTGTCCGGGCCATTCGGTAGCGGTACATCTATGGGACACTGCGCTATGGCCGCTAGGGGCCATGAAGGCTACCCGAAAATAGTACCAGTCGAAACGGGAATGAATCGGCCTTTGGATAGAATAACACTTTTCTTTCACTGGCTGCTGGCGTTTGGAAAGCAGGAGCGCAGACTTTGTCAAGGTATGATCCACCGCCTTGACAAAGTTGAGCATCCTGCTAAGCTGTTCCGCCAGCCAGTGAATGTTGACCATTGCGCGCATATTCCTCCGGTGACATGTCCTGTAGAGCATCGTGCGGCCGCTCCGTGTTGTAGCGGTGACGCCATTCATCACTCAGTAGTCGCGCCTCGACCAGCGAGCGAAAGAGAAAGGCGTCCAGCACATCCTCACGATAGGTCCGCGCCCATAGGGCTCCCGAAGCGTTCGACATAGCCGTTCTGAGCTGGCTTGCCTGGCTCGATGTAATCGATGGTGATGTGGCGTTCTTCTGTCCATTGTGTAATTCGGTTAGCTATGAATTCTGAACCGTTGTCAGTGCGCAGCCGGTGAGGATAGCCCCGATAGGCGGCCAGCATATCCAGAATGCGTATGACGCGTAACGATGTGATAGAGAAGTCGATTTCGGTCCAAAGAGCCTCTCGATTGAAATCATCGATGATATTCAGAACACGGAACGAGCGACCATCCTCTAGACGGTCTCTCATGAAGTCCAGCGACCAACAATGCCCCAGCGCCTCTGGTTGGGCCAGTTTCTGCGGCTCCCGAGAAGGCAATCGTTTCTTCGGCTTCACCCGTATGTTCAAACCCATCTCGCAGTAGACTCGATAGATGCGTTTGTGATTCCAAGGATGTCCTTGCTTCCGAATCCACTTGCGCATCTTATGGTAGCCCCAGCGGGACCAGCGTTCGGCCAGATAACCCAGTTGCTCCCGTATCTCGCTGTCGTCCGGTCGCTTGGGCCGATACCGGTTCACGGTCCGACTTACATTGAGCAGACGACAGGCGCAGCGTTCGCTCAAGTCATGCTCTTCGACGGCGTAGCGCACCAACGCCTTTCGCTCCGCCGCCGTTACAGCTTTTTTGCGACGATTTCCTTCAGAACCGCATGTTCCAAGCTCAAGTCAGCGTACATCTGTTTCAACCGCCGATTCTCATCCTCCAGTTGACGCATCCGCTTCAACTCGGAGACCGTCATGCCACCATATCTCTCTCGCCACCGGTAGAACGTACTCTGACTTATGCCATGTCGCCGACACAGATCAACCATGCCGACACCGACTTCTGCTTCGTTGAGAATCCCGATGATCTGTTTGTCCGTAAACCTTGAACGTCGCATGTGGAGCCTCCTTGGGCTGAACTATAGCCCGATTCTCTCCACTTTCAAATGGTACTAAAATAGGGGAAGCTTACCGCCACAGCGCAGCAAACACGGCGAGCAAGAGGAATGGTGTGTCTTTTATAGATTTTCTATGGGTGACGTTCCAACCCCACGTACTGCAATTACTCAGTGCCTTTATCAGTGGCAGCTGGACGTTTGGCAGAGCCATCGTACTTTTTTTAGGTAATTGTGCCAGCGACCGACACACATAGAGCGTATGAAATGGGGTACCTCGACCCATAGAAAGCCAATCGCGTAGAGGTGCAGGGTTGGGATCATCTGTCCTCACCTCAAACCGTATGCTGCCGCTGTGCTGAGCTCCCCTTCTGAGGAAGTCTACCTATATTACAGCATGTGAGAATGAACAGAAGATAGGCTCAGGAACTAAGAGCGTCATCTAGTATGCGATTACTGTTTTCGTTCCACTCTTTGAGTTTGTTCATCTTCTCGTTATCGTTTAGGGAGTCCATATTAGTACAGCTATCTATGAGTCGGGTATCAGAACAATTTGTGGTGCTATCGTATAGCGTTAGGCTGTCGACACAGACCCGTTCCCATTTCTGCGGTCGGATAGTGGCTCCTTGTATATTGGCGCCTTCGAGATGAACGTTTTTCATATTTACTTCATCCAGGTATGCGTCTCTAAGGTCTGCCCCTTCGAAGTGCACATCGTGAAGAATCGCCTTCTGGAAATCTGCATTAGGCAATTTAGCACCTTTGAAGTTCGCACCTGATAAATCCGCTTCACGAAAATGGATCTCCCATAAATGACCTCCTTCGAAGTGTGCATTTTTTAAATCTGCTCTATCCAGACAGACATTTGTCAGATCCGCTTCTTCAAAATGAGCTTCCCATGCTTGCGCCCATTCTAGATTTGCATCCTCTAAATTTGACCTTTGTAGACAGGCACCTGTTAAGTCAATTTCCTTTAAGTAATCGCGTTTATGCCACTCTTCCTGTACCACAATCCTAGCCGCATCTAGGGCAAATTCGTTGCTTCTACTCGCCATCTGCAGAATCGTTGCCTGACGATAAACAAGGTGATTCCGATACCTAGCTAGCTCTTCGAGTACTAGCACAGCTAAAGCAATGCTAATAAATTCTGCACGCAAATCGGGGATATATTTACTATCATCCCATACCCTGTACATGAAGTGGGCAACCGGTACCAATATAAACGCCCCCAGCCATGTCAACACCCTGACATGGCCTCCTGGCTCATTCCAGCGTTTCGAAAACCACCTAAATGCCGGAACAAACATCCTGCGGAAAGGCCCTGTCATCAATGCGGTAGATACTTGGGAAGGAGATCGTGCGGTAATCCAAAAAATGAATAACAACATCGCTACTAATAGTACATGTAGCAGAATTCCGCTTGTAGCAGCTACCATAGTTTGTCTTTCAGTTTTTCGTTGTTGTGTTAGGGATAAGTTTACCTTCCCCCAAGGCCGACGATCAAACCTACGGCAGCTAGCAATATAAACAACGCAGGCCCAATTTTCCGATATTTATGCCCGATACTGCTTGATGTTCTGTTACCGTCGACTAGAATCGGCCCCTGCACTGTTGAATACCAAACCTAAGATTCCTGCGCCCAGCATACTGTCTACGAAATTGCTCAAATAAAGGGGTTGACATATTACTTTTTTGCTCTATGCTATTATCATAATGACAATTGTCACTATGAGACACCATTAATGACGATTGTTACGCGTATAGCCAAGAAGGACGGTGTCCGAAGGAGGTTTGGCACATGCTTCGACTAATGAATGACTACACGAGTGCGAGAACAGGGAAGGAGGTTGCAAATGATAGCAGTTGAACCGTTTACCGGGCAGAGGAATGCAGTGTCAACAAAGGATAAGATCAGCTTGGACAGTATTTCCTTTGCTGTTCTCGCCATACTTGGCAATGGCAACATGCATGGGTATGAAATACTAAAAAGGGTGCAGTCCGAAATAGATCCGGATCTTTCCGTGCCAACGCTGTATAGACGGTTGCACAAGCTGGAAAAGGAGGACCTCATCACTAGAGTTAAACCCCCTCCGGATCATAATGACGACCCCAGGCGCCGATACTATGGGCTAACGAATAAGGGCCGTAGAATACGTCGGGAGGAATACGAACGAAGGTATCAGTACATGGAAACAGTCGGAAATCTCTTCGATGATCCTAGTTCTGTACTTGTACCATCAGGAAGCTAGTACTCCCCCGCAGCTTGGAAATACTAAGGGTCGATAATTCGACACTAGTACGGAATTATCGACCCCCCCTTTCGAGAAAGAGTGCAGGGTAGTCTGCCTCAAGAGAGGAGCTACATGCAGTGATGCGAACCCAGGAACAACAACGCGCTAGACGTGCAGAACTTTATAAGCTTAGTGTATCTCTAGCCACAATAGCGGGCGGTGCTGTCGGGATGGCTGTTTTCGTCATCATTCTGACAAAAGGTGGGTCATTGGTGACTGCGCTTTTTCACGCAGTCAGTATAAGTTTATTGCTCGGGACGTTAATGCAGTTAACCATGCTCTCCATGTCGAAATACTTTCTCGATCCGAGTGTTCGTATTCTGCAGCGGGATGCTTTTATCCGTTGGTACTGGGGGACAGTTTCTGTTCTTCTCTCTATGTACCCCGAGAGCTTTGGATATGGATGGCGAGAGGAAATGGTCTATGTTTTTGAGCTTGAGCTTGAGGATTCTGCGGATAGCACCCGGGCATGGCTAGTCATCGTAGCATGCAGGAACCTTTGCGCCTTGATAGCCAACGTCGTAATTGAAAATATCAAGTACTTGATGGACCCTCGTCCACCATCTAACCCAGCAGGCTGAACTGCGTAGTCTGGAAAAGCTACTGCTCAGCAGTCTATCTTTTTCAACCAGGCAGCCCAGAACATTTGTAGTGCTTCCAGATGAGGCATGTTCTTCGAGTGCTGAATCGGGTTGCTCCTAATTCAGTGTTTAGAGCGTTTACTATTTCTTACCTCGCTGTTAGTATTTATCCTCATTTTCCCACAGAGACAACATAGATTGTGACAAATCAACGAGGGCATTGATGCTCAGATTGTATCCGATGATAATGGGGCTATCGCAGAGTAGTCGCCAATAATATCGCTTAGAACCGCTCTCAGCGAACGTTTTGGCGTTTGCGGTACAGTATATGCAGTTTGGCGGCCGCCTGGCACTTTGTGCGGGCATCTCTGCGATCATAGCCGGCCGTCGTGCTGACGTTGGCATGGCCCATTATCTTCTGTACCGTTACAATGTCCGCTCCTGCATCCAGTAGATCCCCCGCAAGCGTTCGCCGCAGATCATGCGGCGAGAAGTCTTTCACACCCGCCTGAGCAGCTCGCGCCTTTAGCATCTTGTGTATGGCGGTAGTGCTTAGGTCGTGCTCCTGCATGTGATCGCCACGGCGATAGGCTACGAACATTGGCCCCGCCCAGCTGCCCCGTATGGCTAGCCAGTCCGTCAGTGCGTCCAGTGCGCCGTTCGTCACGTAGACGACGCGCGTCTTGGCGCCCTTGCCGGGGGTTGTTTAGTAGGGTAGGCGGCCAACGCACAGCATGACCTGTGTCTTCAACCGCCCCCCTCCGAACGGAGCGTGCACCTTTCGATGCACTCCGCTCTCCAGGAACCTCAACGAAACGCTGGTCCATCATACCGTCCATAGGTAGTGTCCAAGTGACACGGGCAGCAAACGAAGATGGACTTGCGAGTTAACTATACTCAGATACTTGTCAGCTTGGAGCATTTCGCTTGACATGACGTTCTCTTCGTATGGGTTCCCTGTGACCCTTCGCCATGCTGTCACGTTACATGGCAACTTGGGCTACTACGGTCACTCCGATACCGTGCCGCTTTCGCGGGGTAGGCATTCCCGTGTTCCGTGGCATATACATGTTATCAGGCTGACTTAGGTTCTCCGTTTGTCCCCTTATCATTACTCATGGTAACGAGTTCCAGGGCGGTCAACTACCGGCAAGCGTTTGTTAATCTTGACGGTCAACCCCAGACACAAGCAGTAGGTAGGCTCCTTGTGAGAGTCGCGTTCCTCCACTGGGGACTAGAGTTCAGGCGGTATAGCTTTAACCATATCAGCCGGGTCTTGCGGAGTCCTGTTGGCATTGCCTACCATGCCGCAACCCGCTTTTCCTCGATGCTATGTTCCCCACGCCCCTTTCGGGGAGCCTTTCGGACTTTGGTCGTGGTTGCTCGGATGACCCTCTTGTGGATGTTGACGTACCAGAACCTCCTTGGGAGGTGATATATATGCCCGTGACACGGCGCACACAAACGCGCCACCAGGGGCAACTAGATTAACAAGCTAGCCTGTTGGCGTTTACATTCGAAATATTTGATATTTCACGCAAGTTCATCGATCTTTCCCACTGCATTCGACCATGCTAATGCAATTACGGGGCATAAGCGGATCCCTAATGTATGCCTGCGCGTGAATCTCGATATATCTCAGTCATCGGATATACCTGGGACAGCGCGTTGCACGTTTGCTTCAACCGCCTGTTCCAGGTTGAAAAATAACCGTTCGGACCCTAACGTCTCCCCGAGCGGCGCATGCTCAATTATGTGTAGCGGTGTAGGGTTCAACGCAGCCAGCCAAAGCGAAACGCCGGCCCCTCTCAATTGCTCCTCAAACTCCGTCAGCGATTTGAGCGCAGTATACTCGATATCGGGAATGGCGCTGCAGTCCAGGACCAATATCTGCGGATCGTCTTCTTGAATCAGCTGCCACAGGTTATCAATTACCCATGACACGTTGGCGAAGAAAAGCCGGCCCTCCGTACGTGTGATCAGCAATCCGGCAAAAGTCTCATCTTGGGGATGATCACCCAGTGGCCTAAAGACGTCGGTGTCCGGCTTGCGCCCTAACGCGTATACCGATGGTCGGTCGGCTTGCGCGATTAGCGTGAGTATTGAGATGAGAACCGCGACCAGAATGCCTTCCAAAGTTCCCAACATAATTACGCCCGCAAAAGCGAACAGCGCCCAAATCAGTTCCCGACGGCGAATCTTTGCCATGTCTCGGAACTCGCCCACGTTGACTAGCCCCGCAGCAGCTGCCAACACCAACGCGCCCAAAGTCGCCTCCGGCATCAGACTGATGACCGGCGCTAAGAACACGAGGGTCAATACAACCACGCCAACGGTGACCATTTCGGAGACTTGGGATTTGGCTCCCGCTTTAGCGTTGACCGCTGTCTGCGAGGTGCCGCCGCCCGACGGATAGGCCTGGAAAAAACTGCCGCTGAGGTTGGCCGCACCCAGGGCCAACAGTTCCTGGTTGGTGTCTGGCATCGGAGCCCCGTGACTCCTAAAGGTCCGTGCGGCGGCAATCGACTCCGTGAAGGACATGAGAGCAATGCCCAGCGCCGCGATCCAGAGATTGCTAAGCAACGACAGATCGGGCAGCGAAATAGAAGGGAGCCCAGAGGGGATGTCGCCGATTAGGGCAATGCCGAATTGGCTGACGTTGAACAGGGCTGATAAAGCAATCCCCATGATCACTGCCACCAATGCCGCCGGAATGTGCGGAACGAATCGCGGCAGGAATATCAGGATAGCCAGTGTACTCAGAGAGAGAAGCGTCGTCGGCCAGTTGATCTGACCCAAGTTTGTGATGACCGTTATCAGGGTTTGCAGAACCGACCCGCTGGGAACAGACAGCCCTAACACCTTGCCCAACTGGCCCACAAAGATCACCACGCCGATGCCAGCCTTGAAGCCAGTCAGTACCGGCAACGAGATGAAATCGGCCAAGAACCCCAGGCGCAGCAGTGAAGCCGCGATGAGAAACAGGCCAACCAGGAACGCTAAAGTGGCAGCCGGAACCATGTAGTCGGTGGGGTTGCTCGTTGGCCCCACGGCATTGAGCAGAGCCGACGCCGTCAATATTGAAAGAGACGAGGTGGAGCTGACGCTCAACGGGCGAGACGTGCCCAAAAAGGCATAGACAAGCATGGGCACCAGGGCTACATACAGGCCTACCTGAATCGGCAGCCCAGCAATGGTAGCGTACCCCATCGCCTGGGGAATAACCACTGCTGCCGCGGTCAAGCCGGCAACCAAGTCCAAACGCAGCCAGCTCGCCTGATAGTGCGGCAGCCAGCCCAGTATTGGGACGAACTTTGCGATTCCTGTTGGCGCGGTTGTGTCGGTCAAATGCTGTGACTCCTTATGCTTTCACGAAAAAGAGAAAGCGTTACTCTAGTTCTGCTCCTGGTGAATTAGACAGCAGTTCTTACGCCGCCGAGCAACTTTCTGTCTGAGACGACGAGACACGGAGTCAGCAGAACTCTGCATTTACCGGCTACGAAAATTCAGTTATCCAATGCAGCCCTCCTCGCAGCTAACCAATCGACCTAATTTGTCTCCTTCTTCGAGTCGCTTCCCGCTGCTTGCTGTTTTTGTTGCAAGCGTGGCACAACCAGCCCCCGGACGATAGAGAATGCGACCAAGCCCGCCAGGATAACGGGTAGGGCATTGGTTGGCGGCAGCCCCATTATGACGATTCCGATTACGCTCAGCCCCAACGGAATGGGTACAACAGCGGCGGGTACTGCAACGATCATGCAGCCCACGGCCAAACCCATAGGAAGCTGGGGAAAGAGTAGCAATACTACTGATCCTAGAGTCGAGCCGACAAATAGGAGCGGAAAAATCGGGCCGCCAATGAAGCCGAAGGATAGCGCTCCACTTAAGGCCAATAGCTTGGCTAGCGCAAACACAAGCAGAAGGCCGACACCGATTTCTGCCGCTTGTTGTGTAACGGTAACCATTTCATTTGTGCCCAAACCAATCGTAATCGGGAGGGCAAAAGCCAGCAGGCCTAAAAACAACCCGCCTAATACGCCGCGAAGAATCGGTTTACTCTTAAGCGGCGCTGTCAGGCGACCGAGAAACTTCGAGAGCACCGGAAAGAGCAGGCCAATAGGAACAGCAAGAAGTCCCAATAATAAGGCCACTCCCAGGTGCCAGATTCTCAGTTCGTAGGCGGGCGGCGACAAAATACCTAGCAGTGGCGAGAAGGCGTCTCCGCCAAGCCCATAAAAGAGAGCAAACCCCACCGCAGCGGATAGCCCAGCAATCAACAATGTTCCATAGTAGGCTACAGATTGGACATGCGCCGATTCCAGCAGTATCAGCAGCATTGCAAACGGCGAAGAAAAGAGACCAGCGTAGGCGGATGATACACTGCTGAGAATATTGGTCCGGGTTGTTTTAACGTCCAGTTCCCGCCGCTTGGAGATCCAGGAGCCCAGGCCTGCCGCCAACATGCCGGTGGGCACTTCGGGACCAAGACTGAATCCGCCGATCAGCGATGCCAGCGACACCAGCAGCGACGCCGGCACAGGCTTCGGATCCATTTGCCCTTCATCTATCGCAGCAAATACATCGAGCTCTGCGGCCGCGCTAAAACGATGGATGACGCCCACCAGTAGGCCGACCGCTGTCATGATAAGGATCATTATCCATGGCCCGGAAAAAGGCGTCCAGTCCGTCAACTCTGGCAGGACTAGGCTCTGGCCAAGGTTCATAAGGCCGATGAAGATAAATGCCCCTATCGCACTGAGCAGCCCTGTCAATAGGCCCCAGCCTAAACGATGCCAGTATTCTTCTGATTTTAGGTTAAAATCTTCTGACATAATTTCTCCTCTTGGGCGCCCCTATTCTGTAACTGCTGCGAAGCCGAACCTAATGTTGATAGAAGCAGTACAGCAGAAGCTCGTCGCACGCTCAGTCGGGACTGAGCGCGCGACGAGCTTCCTTGATCGGCCGTTTGATGTGGTAATTTCGATGCGTTAGCCGGCGCTTTTCACAATTTCTTGCCCAAAAGACTAATTCAGGCGGCGCAAATAGTTCCCTACCGACGACGCCGTTCGCGGCGGCGCACACCAGCCACAGACACCGGGGAAAGCGGACGGCCGATGACATCGATGAACAGCGAACTGGGACCGCCATTGGCGGGCAGCTCACCATCCAGCACATCCACGCGATAGGTCAGGTCGGCGCCGGCCAGAACAGGCTCAGCCAACTCGACAACGACATCGTGAACTTGACCGTCGCCGAAGATCGAGAGCGCGGCATTGGGCGGATTGGAGGCAAAGCTGTCGTCGCCGTCGCCCCAGGTCTGCACGAACTCCTCTGACGTCACGTGGCCGGTCACGCGATCCGGCCGATCGGAAAAGAACAGGGTTGCCGGCGCAAGGCTGTGGAGCGTAAGTTTACCGTCGGCGTACGTCACGCCGCCAGCGGTCTGAACATAGAGCGCTTGAATTTCCTCGACCGGGGTAGATGCGTCTTGTATCGTCATCGTTCTCTCCTTGCATTATAGAAAGCATATAGAAATGTGTGAGTCAGTTCGCTCCTGACAAACCGACCGCACCCTAGCAAGATACGTTCGGTTTGTTTCTGGTGGATTACTCCTTCGCCTTCTCGGCATTGTCTTCTGTGGGAGCGTCATCCGCCGGGGCTTCATCCTCTGGGCCTTCCACATCGACTTCAACCGCCTGAGCGATCTCGCCTGATGTTTCATCGCCCACCGTCAATGTAATGACCTGGGCCTGATAATCCTGCATATCGCCCATAAGCGCCTCGGCTGCCGTATCTTCGACCATTGCCAATATGGCGGACGTGTTAGGCTGCATTTGCGCCGCCAGTTGCTCCAGATCATCGGCAGGAATGGCGCGGCCCATGTGCTTGCCAATCACGCCGCCAATGGCGCCGCCGGCCACCGCCCAGACCAGTAGACCGGCTGGGCCGCCGATCAACCCCAGCAGACTGCCGCCCGCAATTCCAACGCCCGCTCCCCAGCCTCCGTGACCGGCTTCGTGCACGTGGGGCTTGCCCTTGTCGTCAACCTCGACCGTCGCGTTGGCGATGATCTTGTAACCCGCGGGCTTGGCATTGGATTTCAACTCCTTACTGACCCTCTGCGCACTCTCTTTGTCGGCGAAAACAAAGGCGACGATGTTGTAGACAGCCGTAGTCTCTTGTTGGCTCACGATATTTCTCCTTTGAATGATGGTAGTTGTTTATCTTCAGGGCGAGTCTATGTCTAGCGAGAACCGCATGCCTCTGAGGGTCGGCAGCAGATCATCTGGCGGAATGTTCTTGCTGATGAAAGCGTTGGCGCCAGCCGCCAGCATCGTTGCTTCCATCTGTGGATCGATGGACAAGACAACGATCTTGGTCGGGTAACTCAGGTGATGCACATCGCCAACGAGTTCGGTCGTCGTTTGTTTGGTGAGCTCATAGTCTAGCAGCAGTACGTCCGACTGCAAGACCTTCATGACGGTCAATAGACCTTCCGATCGATCCGACATACCGCTTACAGCCATACCGGGTTCGCTTTCCAACAGCAACTGCAGCGCCAGCCTAAGCATCCTGTCTGCACTTGCGATGAATATGCGCACGGTTTATATCCTGTGTGGCGTCCCAGGCAGGCGGCCAAGATCATGCAAAATGCCGATTTCACAAAAAGCCCGCGTCGGCTGTGTAGTCAAGCGCCCCCCAAAAGAGCCTCACGAGGATGACACCGCGTCCTCGCGAAACGATTCCAGCTTGACAATGGCAATGCTAGACAATCAGTATGGCGCAAAGAACCTGAGGTCGCATCGACCACTCATTTCATTCCTGAATAGGACGATCCGCCTATTTTCGACGGAGAAGCGCCTCGCGCGCATCTCCTCGCATATAACTGTGATCTAACTGTGGTCTAGCGGAGAGGTTTAGGAAATCAGGCGGTGTTTGGTGGCCAGGGCTGCGGCTTGCGCACGATTGGCCGCGTCCAGCTTCCGCAGACAGGCGCTCACATGATGCCGCACCGTGGCCGGACTGATCACGAGCCTTTCAGCAATCTCATCATTGTTCAAGCCCTCAACGACCAGCGCCAGCACCTCGCGTTCGCGAACGCTCAAATCACTTCCTAGTTTGCGGGGTCCTGTTTGGGAACGGATTAGCGCTGTAGTTGCTTCCGGCGATAGAGTCGGCTGCCCCGTGTAGGCCAAGCGAATAGCCTCAGCCAGAGTGTGAATGGCAACGTTCTTATGCAGGTAGCCGACCGCGCCCGCCTCTAACGCCTCTTGCACGACATTGTCCTCTACGAAGCTGGTCAGCATGATGATCTTGATCTGCGCATCATATTCCAGAAGGGCGCGCACCGCGGCAATGCCATCCATCTTTGGCATTGACATGTCCATCAGGATCACGTCAGGCTGCGTCTGCCGGCAGCAGGCCAGCGCTTCGTTGCCGTCCCCCGCCTCGCCGACCATCTCCAGGTCATCAAAAGCCAGCAGCATGCTCTTTAATCCATCGCGGACGATCGTATGGTCGTCGACGATCATCACTTTGATCGGAGGAGAGAGCGGATCGGGCGCTGATTGCGCCATTGACTGCGGATCAGTCATGGCTTGTCTTTCCTTGCGGGTCTGTCTCTGCGTCTGTCCAGGTCACTGTGACTTCGGCGCCATGACCGGGTTTGCTATGAATCTGTAGATCACCGCCGATCTCTTGGACACGCTCTGCCATAATCTTGAGTCCCATGTGCTCGGCGGGAATCACCTGGGGATCAAAGCCGCGACCATCATCGCGGATGTGAAGCGCCGCCTGGCGGCGTTCACTGTGCTCGCCCTGAACGGATTTGGTTATCAGCGTAATATCGACCTTGGTCGCCTCGGCATGCTTGATCACATTGTTCATCGCTTCCTGCGTGATGCGATAAAAGGTCATGGCTACCTCTGGGGGCGGTTCACAATCATCCTCGATGTTGATGGAGACGGTCATATTACTCCGCGCCTGGGCTGCGTCCGCCAAGACGGTAAACAGTTGGCCCAGAGTTTGGTTCGGCATTTTGTCCGCGCGCAATTCGAGCAGCAAGGAACGCATCTCGGCCAACGCGCCTCGCATCAGCAAGCCGAGCTTGTCCATGTTCTGGCGTCCGAGGTTCTGATCCTTGTTCCAGATCAGCGGCGTTGATTCGGCGATCATGCTGGCGGTGAACAGGGTCTGAGTAACCGAGTCATGCAACTCGCGCGCGATGCGGGCCCGTTCTTCGGCAGCAGCGTTTCGCTTTGTCTGCTCATTCAGACGGATATCGTCGATGGCCACGGCGAACTGGTTCGCGAACGTACGCGACAGATTAATGTCTCCTTCCGCATAGCAATTCACGTCATCGTGCAGGAGATTGAGCACGCCAATTGAGCGTTCTCCTACGCGAAGGGGCAGACCCAGCCAGCTTCTGCTTGCTTTCAGCGCGGCCGCCCACGCCTCAATCTGCACACCGTTCATCTCGGTCTGGGCGGCTTGATTGTCCAATATATCCGGTATATAGGCCGTTCCCTGTCCGTTTAAAGCAGCTTCCAGGACCGGCCAATCATTGACGAGAAGCTGAATGTCGGCGAGATCAGGAGGCGAAACCGGTGACGTGTAAACATAGATCGTCAGCGATTCCTCGCCGTCTTCCACCAGCATCAGGGCGGCCCGCTGGAAGTCCACGATCTCGTACAGCTGTTGCAAAGCATGATCGAGCAGGGTTTGCAGGTCTGTGGTGGATACCAGATCGTATGAGATTTGATGCAAAGTGGTCAGGGCTTCGCTGGTTTTCACTTGTTGCGTAATGTCGTCGACGATTCCCAATATCACATCCTGGCCGGCCATTTCCAGCCGGCTCATGTTCACGCTGGCGAAGTAGTGGCTGCCGTCCCGTCGCTGCAGTTGGATGCCATAATTGCTCAAATTTCCCACTTTGATTACGTGGTCCAGCAACTGCGCTCGCTGCTCGGGATTGGCGTATAGCACGCTTGCATTCTGTTGCAGCAGTTCGTCTTCCGAGTAGCCGCTGATACGCTGCATTGCCCTGTTGGTTCCCAGAATCTCGCCCTCTACAGTGGCCAGGCAAATGCCCAGCGGCGAGTTGTCGAACAAGGTGCTTATCTGCGCCTGGGCGTCGTGCAATTCCCGCGTGCGCTCGACCACCATCGCCTCCAGCCTACGCTGTTGAAACTCTGCACGCCGTTGCTGCCACACGAAACCGCCTGTGATCAGCCCCATTATCAGCAACACGGTCGACAGACTGAACCAGGTGGTCTCCCACCAGGGCGGGGTGATGGTGAGCGCCAGCGATGTGCCCGCTACGTTCCAGACGCCGTCATTGTTGGAACCCGTTACGCGGAACACGTAGTCGCCGGGGTCAAGGTTGGTGTATGTGACCAGCCGGCGGTCGCTGCCTACTTCCGTCCATGTACGATCGAAGCCTTCCAGCCTATAGCGGTAGCGGTTCTTCTGGGGAGACGAATAGTTCAAAGCGGCGAACTCAAACGAGATGACCCGATCCAGATAGGAGAGCGTCAGCGCATCGGTTTCGTCAATGGCTTGCTGCAACACAGAGTCCTCTCCAATCGGAACGGGCTTATTTTCCAGGAGTAGGTCGGTAATAATCACGGGGGGAACGACGGGGTTGTCGTGAATCTGATCGGGATAGAAGGCAAGCAGGCCGTTTGTCGCACTTCCGAAGAACATCTCGCCGCCGGAGCTCTGGAACGCTGTGGCTACCTCAAAGACGTTGCCCGGCAGCCCGTCGCGCTCGTCATAGTTGCGAAAGGTCTCGGAGCGGGGATCGAAGCGGGACAACCCATTGCTGGTGCTCAACCACAGTCTTCCCTGGCCGTCCTCCAGGATGCTGAAGACGGCGTCACTGGGCAAGCCGCTGCTATGGTCGTAGTGCGTAAATTCACCAGTATCAGGGTTTAGGCGCGCTAGGCCGCCGCCCCAGGTGCCTACCCAGAGCGACCCTGCCCGGTCCAGCAGAACCGAGGTCACGCCATTGGAGGGAAGACTTTGGGGCTTGCCGACTTCGCCCTTATAGCGTGTGAATGATTCCGTAGCGCGGTTAAACCGGTTGAGGCCGTTGTTAAAGGTTCCGATCCAAAGCTCGCCATTGTGATCTTCGACCAGCGTTATAATCACGTTCTCACTCAAGCTCGTCGAGTCGACGGGGTTGTGTTCAAAATGGCTGAACGCACCCGTCGCCGGGTCGAAGCGGTCCAGCCCTGCATCCCAGGTGCCCACCCAGACCATGCCGGACTGGTCTTCCAACACAGCGGTGGTAATATCCGAGCCTATGCTTGCCGCGTTGTCCGCATCATGCCGGTAATAGACAGACTTTCCTGTCTCCGGATCGAACTTGCCCAGGCCGTTGCCAAAGGTGGCCAGCCACAGTGTGCCGTCGCGGCTGGGGGCGATGGCCCAAATGTCGTTGGCGTTCGAACTTGTCGGATCGGACGGATTGTCCTGAAAGCGGCTGACCTTGCCCGTAAGACGGTCGATCCGGTTCAACCCGGCGCCGGATGTTGTAACCCACAGGACGCCCTGCGGGTCTTCGTAGATGGCATCGATTTCATTGGCGGCCAGACTGTTGACATCGTCCGGATCATGCTGAAAGGTGCGGAACGGTTTGGGCTGAAGATCGAGCGTAAAAACGCCGCTGCCCGTGGCAAACCACAATAAGCCGGCCCCTTCTGCCATGTCAAAGGCTTGGGTTGCGCCAAATCCCCAGGGATTGACGTAATCAGCGCCAAATCGCCAGAACGTCCCGGTTTGCGGATCGAGCCGGTTAACGCCGCCGCTAAGCGTGCCGATCCATAAGGCTCCCGTGGCATCCTGCTGAATAGGGCCGACATCATCATTGCTCAAGCTGTGCGCGTCGTTGGGGTCGTTCTGATAATGTGAAAATGTTTCGTCTGTACGGTCGAAACGGTTGAGACCACCGCTCCATGTGCCCACCCAGAGGGTGCCGCTGCTGTCTATGAACAAGGACCGGATTACGTCGTTGCTCAAGCTGGCGGGGTCGTCCGCATCGTGGCGGTAGTGGCGGAAGGTCTCCAGTTCGGAGTCAAAACGGTCGAGACCGCCGTCGGTTCCCACCCAAAGCATGCCGTCACTATCTTCGGCCAGCGCAAATACATTGTCATTGCCCAGAGAGGCTGCGTCATCCGGGGCGTGCTGGTAGCGGCGGAAGACGCCGGCGGCGGGGTCGAAACGATTCAGGCCGCCGCGGGTGCCCAGCCACAACCGGCCGGCCTGATCCTCCAGAATTACATTGACGCTGTCGTTGCTCAGGCTGTCTGGGTCAGCGGGGTCATTTTGAAAACGGGTAAAGGTCTCTGTCTTCCGTTCAAAACGATTGAGTCCGCCGGACCAGGTCCCGATCCAAAGAGCGCCCTCCTTGTCTTCGTACAATGTTCTGATCCTGTTGTCGCTCAGGCTGGTTGGGTCAGCCAAGGAGTGCTTGAAGATTATCATCTCATATCCGTCGTAGCGGTTCAACCCGTCCAGCGTGCCAAACCACATGAAGCCGTGGTGGTCGCGTAGGACGCTCCAGACATCTGAACTGGAAAGTCCATGTTCGGTGGAGATATGATCAAAGCGAAAAGGCAGATCGCCGTCCGGCGGCGTGACGGGTTGATCTTGGTTCAGTTCGGCTGTTGTGGCAGCGTTCAAGGTCGCCGCAGTCGCGGAAGCGCTACCGCCCCAGACGGAAGCCTGAATCCCTAACGCGCCCAACAAGAATGCCAGACAAAATTTCTGAACAAGGATCTTCATGAATTTGGTCTACACCTACGACAAGTCAAAGAACATTGCGCAGCCGAAGACTTGCTGATATTTCCGAGACTGGAAGCTTACCTAAATAACAGTTGCGGAATTCCGCAGCTTCGTCTGCCAAACTGTGCGGTTGCGGCGTGATCCCAGCAAATACACAGACATATGAGCAGTGTATCGTAATAATTCATCCTCTGTAAATCGATAGAGTTTATGCACAGTGGATTTCTGTACCCAGGGGGGGTACCCCCAGCGGGAACGCCAATTTGTTAGACGGGGCAGCCCCTGCCGAATGCCGTCCGGTTGTCATCGAGCAGCGATCGTAGCGGGCGTCGCCATCGGCGATGTGGGCGCTTAAAGGGAATGAGCGCCCCAGCCAAAAATAGGCGGATCGTTCCATACAGGAATGAACTGAGTGGTCGATGCACTGCCGGATTCGTTGCGGCATATTTGTTGGGTCATATTTGTGGACAGGGTCGCGTTGTCCATATTGAATCAACTATTCAATCAACGGTACTGTGTCGTCATTACAGTAAGATTACGGCAAGCGTTGTTTTCGTAACACTTAGATTCAGGAGGAGACAAATGCATCTCACACCACGAGAGTCGGACAAGTTGACGATTTACATGATGGCGATGGTGGCGGAGCGGCGCAAAGCAGCGGGCATTAAGCTGAATCACCCCGAGGCGATTGCGTTTATTTCGGCAGCAGCGCTGGACGGTGCACGCGCGGGCAAGACAGTAGAAGAAGTGATGGCGGACAGCCGCAAGGCGCTCACGAAGGACGACGTGATGGACGGCGTTGCCGACATTATCAAGCTTGTACAGGTGGAAGCAGTTTTTACCGACGGCAGTCGTTTGATTACCGTTCATTCGCCGATCCAATAGGCAAAGTGGCTATTGAGCCGGAAGATTGTATAGCCGGCGTACAGTAAGGAGAACCGAGAAATGACAACACCCGTAGGTGGTTATGTGCTGGCTGATACACCGATCGAAATCAACGTGGGGCGCGAGCGTGTCACGCTCCAAGTGCGCAATACCGGCGACCGACCAATTCAGGTCGGCTCACACTTCCATTTCTTCGAGGTAAATCGCGCATTGGAATTTGATCGCACTGCAACATATGGCATGCGGCTTGATATTTCCGCTTCGACTGCCATACGTTTTGAACCCGGCGATGAAAAAGAGGTAACGCTTGTCGCTTTTGGGGGCAAACAGCGTCTGTACGGTTTCAATGGGTTGGTAAACAATTGGACTGGCTCCGGTCCCAAACCAGGCTACCAGCCTGGCAAAGCAGAAGCCGTGCGCCGAGCCGCTGAGTTTGGCTTTAAGTCGACCTCCTCTAGCAAAACAGGAGATCTATCATGACAACTGTTTCACGGCAAGAATATTCAAATCTTTTCGGGCCGACCGTTGGCGACAAAATCCGCCTGGGAGACACGGATCTGTATATTGAGATCGAAAAAGATCTGCGTGTCTACGGCGATGAGGCAATATACGGCGGCGGCAAGACTCTGCGCGATGGCATGGGCATGGACAATCAGCTTACGAGTGAGGGCGGCGCCCTCGATCTCGTGATCACCAATGTTACCATTGTCGATCCGATACTGGGCGTAGTGAAGGCCGATGTCGGCGTCAAGGATGGTAAGATCGTGGACATCGGCAAGGCCGGCAACCCCAGTACTATGGACGGGGTCACGCCAGGGCTTACCGTGGGACCAGCGACCGACGCCATCACCGGCGAGCAGATGATCCTCACACCCGCCGGCATGGATGCGCATGTGCACTACATCTCACCGCAGCAAGTCTATGCAGCTCTGTCCAATGGCGTGACCACCTTCTGGGGCGGCGGCATCGGACCAACAGACGGAACAAACGGCACAACGGTTACTGCTGGGCCTTGGAATATTCAGAGGATGCTGAAATCCGTCGAAGGGCTGCCCATCAATTTTGGCTTTCTCGGCAAGGGCAACTCTGCGGCTGCGCCGGCCTTGGTTGAGCAACTGGTGGCTGGAGCTGCCGGGTTGAAATGCCATGAGGACTGGGGCACGACGCCGGCTGTGATTCGCTCTGCTCTGTCGGTTGCAGATGATTACGATGTACAAGTAAGTATCCACACAGATACGCTAAACGAAGGTGGTTACGTAGAAGACACCATCGCCGCTTTCGAAGGTCGTACCATCCACACATTCCATAGCGAAGGCGCAGGCGGCGGACACGCCCCGGACATTCTCAAGGTCGTGGGCGAGCAGAATGTGCTTCCTAGTTCGACCAACCCGACTTTGCCATACGGCATTAACTCGCAGGCAGAGTTGTTCGATATGATCATGGTCTGCCACAACTTGAACCCGAGCATTCCATCGGATGTGGCCTTCGCCAGCAGCCGCGTGCGCGCCGAAACCATCGCCGCTGAGAACGTCCTGCACGACATGGGCGTTATTTCCATGTTCTCTAGCGATTCGCAGGCCATGGGCCGCGTCGGCGAGAACTGGCTGCGTGCCCTCCAAACCGCTGACGCCATGAAGAAAGGCCGCGGCAAACTGCCAGAAGATGATGCCAACAATGACAACTTCCGCGTTCTGCGATACGTGGCCAAAGTCACTATCAACCCGGCGATTGCACAGGGTATCTCACACGTACTTGGATCGATTACTCCAGGCAAGATGGCAGACCTTGTGTTGTGGGAACCTGCCTTCTTCGGTGCTAAGCCGAAATTGGTCATCAAGGGAGGCTTCATCAACTGGGCTATCATGGGCGACCCGAACGCTTCCTTGCCAACTCCGCAACCTGTGATCTACCGCCCGATGTTTGGCGCGTTTGGTGCAGCCATGCCCGAAAGCTGCGTCACGTTCGTATCCAGCGCTGCGCACGACGCAGGCATAGGCGAAAAACTGGGTCTCAAGCGGCGAGTGATGCCAGTGGTGGGTACGCGCACAATTACCAAACGGGATATGGTGCGCAACGGCAACACGCCCAGAATCGAGGTAGATCCCGAGACTTTCGCTGTCAAAGCGGATGGCGTGCATGCAACTGTTGAGCCAGCTGAGACGGTTGCGCTGAATCAGATGTACTTCTTCAGCTAGAAGTCACTTCTATCTGAGATCGGTAGCTTGCCAAAATTCTACTTAAGCTGTTCGCGGCCACCTTTCTGGAAGCGGCGAGCTTCCAGAAAGGTTAATCAAGAATAAGACACGCTGCCGATCCCAGCAACCAATTCCGTTATCGCCGCCGCTTTCTCCACTGGCGGCGGCGATTAGGCGCATTGATTTTCACGTGCGGCAAGCGAAGCGGCGCAGACTATGACCGATATCGCGACAATTACATGGGTATTTCTCGGCGGCGCGCTTGGTACGCTGGGGCGCTGGCAGATCGGCGTTGCAGTCGGCGAACGTTACGCTGGCAAGTTCCCGCTCGGCACTTTTCTGATCAACACCACCGGTGCGTTCCTGATGGGCTGGCTGTCGACGCTCTTGAACGTAGATTGGCAAGACCGTTACGGAGGTTTTTTCACAGCGCTGGTTTTGACTGGCTTCCTCGGCGGATACACGACGTTTAGCAGTTATGAACTGGACAGCGTGACGGCTTACAACAAGAAAGAGCGCGGCATCGCTTTCCTGTACTGGGCAGGCTCGGTGGCGGCTGGACTTGTGGCGGCTGCATTTGGTTGGTGGGTCGCCAATCTATTTGGATAGCAAGTTTGGACAGCGATGAAGAGGCAGGCTGATGCTGAAAAACATGATCTTTGTGATGCTGGGCGGCGGCATAGGCGCAGTGGGCCGTGAGACGCTGATGACGGTCGTGCCCGATCTGCCAAACGGTTCTTATGCAGCTATCTTCGTCGCCAACATGACCGCCGCCTTTCTGATTGGCCTGGCTGCCAGTTTGGCCGTCAAAGGCGGCGTCATTGGGCCGGCAGGAAAACTGCTCATCTCTACCGGAATCATGGGCGGGCTATCCACGTTCAGCTCTTTTGTGTGGGGAGCGGACAACATGCTTGTGGATCCGGCCCAGAGGTTGAGAGGATTGTTATTCATTGGAGCGTCGATGATATTAGGTTTTCTTCTGGCGCAATTGGGCTTGTGGATAGGGCAGAGTCTGATGGGGAAACGGCTGTCGGCAAAATACGCTCAACAATAACAAAGAGGGTTGATCATAAAGTTCACCGATAAGGAAGATCAACGATAAGGAAGGAATAGTCTGTGGTAATTATCGAATCCATTCAGGGAAATGTACATGACGCCGTCTGGCAGACTCGTCTCGTCGGCGCACAGATCGATACCGTGACGATGGACCAGTGGGAAGCGCAAAAAAACCGCTTTCGTAAGCTAACGGATGGCGGTGTGGAACTGGCCGTCTCGCTTGATCGAGGCAAATACTTGCGAGATGGCGATATCCTACTCTGGGATGAGACGGAGAAAGCTGCTGTTGTTGCGAATATTAATCTCAAAGATGTACTCGTCATCGAGCTAAAACAGTTGTTAGTACAGGCGCCTGAAACGCTTCTGCAAACAGCCGTGGAGCTAGGCCATGCCATCGGCAACCAACACTGGCCAGCTGTTGTCAAGGGATCCCAAGTGTATGTTCCCCTGGCTGTGGATAGAAAAGTCATATCTTCGGTGATGAAAACGCATGCGTTTGAGGGTGTTACCTTTGAATTCGTACCTGGCTCCGAGGTCATTCCATACCTTGCGCCACACGAATCACGGCTTCTCTTTGGCGGCGCTGAAGGTCCGGTCCACTCGCATTCGCATCAATACGGCCAGGAAAGCGACCATGAACATCACTGAGGTCATGCGCGTATTGCAGTTTGGTGACTCAATGTTACCGGTTGGCGCATTTTCGTTCAGTGTCGGTCTTGAGTCGGCCATTCAAGTGGGGCTAGTCTCTGATCCGAAGAGTCTTTATGATTTCGTGCTCACTCTCACGCAGCAGACGGCAGGAATAGACGGCATAGCCCTACTCGAGGCGTATCGTGCCGCCTGTACCAATGATGTTGAGCGGATTTTATATGTTGATGCCGCTCTTCTGCGCCGCAAGCTCAATGAGGAAGTACGCACGATGACAACACGTATGGGCAAGAAACTCGCTGAGATGGGTATCCATATCTTCCGATCGCCATTGTTGACCCAATGGCTAGCTGAAATCAACGACGGTGCCACACCAGGCACCTACCCAATCGGACAGGGTATTCTTTTTGCAGAACTTGGCTTGCATGAAGCTGAGGCGTTTGCCGTACATCAATATGGGGTTGCATCAATGGCGCTTGGAGCCGCACTGCGCCTGTTAAGGGTGGATCACCTGGATACGCAAAGAATTCTCTTTGGCGTCAACTCGCATGCGTTCAGCGATTATGAACGGGTATGTGGAGCAAGCCTAGATGAGATGGCGGCCTATGCACCGGAGCTGGATGTTTTAGCCGCTGTACATGTCAAGGCGCACGTGCGCATGTTTATGAATTGAAATCGGAGCATATTAATGAAGAGTATAACAAGAATTGGCATAGGCGGACCGGTGGGTTCTGGCAAGACTGCGATAATTGAAGCAATCACGCCTATACTGGTCGAAATGGGCATCAAGGTACTGATCATCACTAATGATGTGGTTACGACCGAAGACGCGAAACATGTGCAGAGGACCTTGAAAGGTGTGCTGATCGAGGAGCGCATCATTGGCGTCGAGACCGGCGCCTGTCCCCACACGGCTGTGCGCGAGGACCCAAGCATGAACCTGGCGGCAGTCGAGGACATGGAGGAACAGTTTCCCGACACAAATGTCGTTCTAATAGAAAGCGGCGGCGACAACTTGACGTTGACCTTCAGCCCGGCACTGGTGGATTTCTTTATTTATGTTATTGATGTCGCGGCAGGCGACAAGATTCCGCGCAAGAATGGCCCTGGCATCTCCCAGTCAGACATACTCATCATAAACAAGACTGATCTTGCACCGTATGTGGGCGCAAGCCTGGATGTAATGGACCGGGATTCGCGTCTCATGCGAAACGGCAAACCCTATCTCTTCACGAATTGTAAGACCGGAGAAGGAATCGCCGACTTGGTAGATAGGATCAAGAAAGATATTCTGTTCGATCTGGATTTGCAGCGAGAGTAAGCATGATTGCAACAAAATGGGCCCAAGTAAGAGAGCTAGCGCCTTATCAGGATGAACCCAAACAGATGGCTAGCGCCGTGGTAGGCAAGAACGGCTTTCTACGGCTTGGCTTTGAGCGTCGAGGCGAAACAACAGCCTTGATCGATCTCGAACGACGGGCACCGCTTTTCGTGCACAAGGCGCTCTACTGGGATGAAGCAATGCCCACGCTGCCGTGTGTATTTCTCATCACCACGACAGGCGGAATCCTGCAAGGTGACCGATTTCACACGGTTGTGAACATGGCGCCAGATACGCAGGCGCACCTGACAACCCAGGCCGGCACACAGATACACTCCATGGACGCCAATTATGCCGCGCAAACTCAGGAACTCATCATAGGCGACAATGCATACCTTGAATACTTGCCGTATCCGATGTTTCCGCATGCTCACTCGCGCTTCTTAACGCATACACGCGTGACGATCGCAGCCAATGCCACCCTGATCTACGCCGAGACGCTAATGCCAGGTCGTAAATATCATAAGTTAGGTGAGTTATTCGAATTCGACATATTTTCGTCAACGGTGCAGGTCGAACGACCCGACGGTAAGGAATTGCTAACTGAAAAATATGTAATAGAGCCAGAGCGGCAGAGTCTGCGGCAGGTAGGCCAAATGATGGACTTCGATGTTTTCGGCAATGTACTGCTGCTCACACCCAAGGCGCACGCCGATACGATCTTTGCGCAGATGCCTGCCAGCTATGATAGGGAAGCTGGTGTGGCCGCGGGCGCCAGCCGCCTCCCTAATGATGCGGGTCTGATCTACAAGGTTTTGGGGCGTGAATCACAGCCTGTGCAAGCGAAGATCAGGGAGTTTTGGTCGATCGTGCGTCAAACCGTAATGGGCGCGCCCATCATGCCGAAATTCTTGTGGAGTTAAATTGATTGTGCATGACGAAAACGAGCGAGATTGCCAGCCACAACTGTGGGATCATGGATTCACTTACTCGTAAAGGAACATCATAATGGCATCAATTTCCGAATCCTGGAATAGCACGGCCGACAGCAACGTCGTGATTCGATTCTTAGACGTGAATCTGCGCGGATCTGGCCAGGTCATGTTCCAAAACAACCCATTGACCGGGCTGTTGTTCATTGTGGGGATCGCGTGGGGCGCGTATGTAGCCAACATGCCTGCCGTCGCCATCGGCGCCGTAGTGGGCTTGCTGGTTTCCACAACCACAGCCTATTTGCTCCGTGTGGACAATACTTCACTGCGCAGTGGTTTGATGGGCTACAACGGTATTCTGGTGGGTGCAGCCTTGCCGACATTCCTAGCCGTCGACTTGCTTTTGTGGGTCTATATCGTGATTGGTTCCGCGGTTTCCACGGTCGCGTTCTTGGCAGTTGCGAATGTGTTTAAAACATGGGGCGTGGCGGCGCTAACCTTCCCCTTCGTTCTGGTCACATGGTTCCTCGTGCTTGCGGCCTACGCCTTCAATAGTGTGCCGATCGCCTCCATGGGACCGCCCGCAATTCCCCAGGACATTGTAGCAACTGCTGCAACAATCCCGACCGGAACACAGTTCTGGATCAACAGTTTCCTGGAAGGTCCGGCGCAGGTCTTTCTGATCGGCAACGGCATTACCGGCATCATTTTTCTAATTGCCCTGGCAGCAAGTTCTATCTGGGCGGCGCTCTTCGCTATGCTTGGTGCGGCGGTAGCTGTACTTGTTGCCGTTGTCTTCGGCGCAGACTCAGCAAGCATTCAAGCCGGGCTCTTTGGGTTCAGTCCTGTTCTGACAGCAATTGCATTGGGCTGCACCTTTTACAAACCGTCATGGCCTGTCTTTCTGTATACTCTACTGGGCATCATTTTCACGGTCTTCGTACAAGCAGCGATGGACATAGCCTTGACACCCGTTGGTATCCCCACCTTCACGGCGCCATTCATCTTCGTCACATGGCTTTTCCTGCTACCGAAGGAAAAACTGGCCCCAGTGCCCCATAAGTTGGCGACGCATGCTGTTGTTGGCGAGGGTGTCAATACGACAGAAGGCACATAAGCCTGCGATGAACTTATAGGGAGAAGTTTGCATAATGGGACTGTTTGCACACGTGTTCGCCATTGTTTTGGCGTCAGTTTTACTTATAGGTTTCTTGCTGTCAATGGCACGGACAACGCTGTTAAGCCAGCGACGTCGCGACCCGCTGCTTAACCTCGTCACTCGTCTTGTACACGCCATCGTCAAGCTTCTGGCGCACAATCGCAAAACGAGCGACGATGTGGCAAGTGTGACCGTGTGGTTCTTGCCGCTCTTTTCCCTCGGCATGATCGTCACCTGGTTTCTAATCGTTCTCCTTGGTTTTGCCGTCATCTATTGGGAGAGCGCCGCTGAGCCCACGCTCTTTCACGGCCTAATCTCTAGTGGCTCGGCATTGTCGACGTTGGGTTTTGATACACCAACAACCCCACAAGGCCAGGTGATCGCTATAATCGAAGGCGCTTTCGGCCTGATGATCGTCATCTTCTTCTTTTCGTTCATCCCCGGCTACCAAAGCACGATGCAGGCGCGCGATTCGCGTGTGGCATGGCTGTATGCACGCGTCGGACCGACACCTACAGGAATCGATGTGGTGCTGTGGTTACAGCAGTTAACGGATAGTGGGATACGCGATGATTTCTGGGCTGACTGGGAGGAGTGGTTTCGACAGGTCAAAGTCAGTCATGTGCTTGCCCCTGAAGTAATCATGACACCATCCAGTTTTTCCAAACAGTCGTGGGTGATCTGCAGTCATGCCATACTGGATGCGGCGGCGCTCTATATCGCCACAATGGAGGATGGGACAGGCGAAGCGCAGCGCGTGTGCCTGACGGTCGGTATATCCGCAATCCGCGATGTAAGCTTCAGTATCGGCTTTCGGCCAGACGAACAACCTGATCAATTAGCAGTCTTGACAGAGGCTCGATTTACCGCTGGTCTCGATATGTTGCGAGAGGCAGGTGTTGCCGTGAACAGAGGTGACGCAGAGGCATGGGAGCGATATACCTCCATGCATTCTGAATATGCTGCGCCCTTAGGTTACATCGCCCAACAGACATTGGTAGTAGATTATCCTGAATTTCTGCCGCCCGACCTCCATGAATCAAGTTAGGTGCAGCGGTTATGGCCACGTGTATGGTGTACCCAAATGTCAAGATCACGGAACTCCGGTAAATCGAAGACAAGATCTGCACGACATACGTAATTTCTGCCATTTGGTATCGGTACAGAGTTAAGAGGCTATGGAGGGGTTCGTTCGGGATAGATGCTGTTGGCGAATTCTCTTGAGGCTCTGGAAACCAGAACAGGTATACTGACACCTCGCTCAAACATCAGAATCCTGCTGGAGGTTTCCCATGTCACTCAAACCAGAAACAACCTTCGAAATTCCTGAACTTACAGCCAAAATTGTGCGTGCGGCGTTTCCCAATGGAAACGACTATATGAAAATGTGTGACGAATTATGCCCAATTTACAACGACGAATTGTTCGCTGATCTGTACCCGAAACGGGGGCAGCCAGGTGCCGCGCCGTGGCGACTGGCCCTGATCACCGTGATGCAATTTGCCGAAGACCTCACGGATCGACAAGCGGCTGACGCAGTGCGCGGTCGCATTGACTGGAAATACACCTTGGGTCTAGAACTCATCGATGCTGGCTTCGATTTTTCAATCCTGAGCGAGTTTCGTATGCGCCTGCTTCAGGGATGCGCGGAAGAACGTCTATTGAATCGCATGCTGGACTTGCTCAAAGAACGCGGTCTACTCACGGGAAGGGGACGCCAACGGACAGACTCAACGCATATTCTGGCAGCGGTTCGCGAGCTCAACCGGCTTGAAATTGTCGGCGAGACTATGCATCATGTCCTCAATGTCCTGGCCCAAGTAGATCCGCTCTGGCTGCAAGACCAGGTCCCCCCTGAGTGGTTTCAACGCTATGGGCAGCGTTTTTCCGTTCAAGGAACCGAAGGACCGCAACCAACTGGCAGAAACCATCGGACGAGATGGACACCACTTACTGACCCAAATCTATGCCGAGTTTGCGCCGTCCTACTTACGAGCTATTCCCGTCATTGAGGTACTCCGCCAGGTCTGGATCCAGCACTATTATCGTGATGAACAAGGAGAATGCAGTTGGCGGGAGCAGAAGAACTTTCCGCCATCCTCAATCATGATTGCCTCCCCTTATGGCTTAGAGTCACGATACAGCCAGAAACGCGGAACTGAGTGGCGTGGCTACAAATTGCACCTGACCGAAACATGTGAACCAGATTCCCCTCATTTCATCACGCACGTGGAGACTACGGTGGCCACCGACCAGGACGTGACAGAGGTTGAGACCATTCATCACCAGCTAGACGCCAAGGCGTTGTTACCTGCTGAACACCTGGTCGATGGCGCGTATATGTCTGCTGATGTAGTGGTTGATAGCCAACAGGACTATGGCGTAGATTTGATCGGGCCTATGCGCCAAGACAAGAGTTGGCAAGCGCGGGATGCAAAAGCGTTTGACCAGATCCAATTCGAAATTGATTGGGGAAAACGAATCCGTTACCTGCCCCAACGATAAGCAAAGCCGGTATTGGAAACCAGCCACGGGGCCACGCGGGAAGTCAACAATTCAGGTTCACTTTGACAAGAACGACTGTGCTGCGTGTAAGGTTCGGGCACAATGTACCCACAGTCGCCATGGCCCACGCGAGTTGACCTTGCATCCCCAAACACAATATATCGCCTTACAAGCCGCTCGGGAACGACAAAAGACTGAGGCGTTTCAGCAAACATATGCTGGCCGGGCCGGGGTGGAAGGAACAGTTTCTCAAGCAGTGTTTGCCTTGGATATGCGACGCACACGCTATCGTGGATTAGCCAAGACCCATTTTCAGCATATCGCTACAGCAGCAGCAATCAATTTACAACGCTTCACAAACTGAGTACTTGACAGGCCGCGATCGGAAACCTACAAGTCACCTTTTGCGAGGCTAGCTCCTGCCTATTGAATTCGCCAACAGCATCTATCCCGAACGAACCCCTGATTCTCCGCGTCAACCACCATTATCATCTTTGCACCACACAAATTGCGCCAGAACCTAATTTCGGGTAGCCTTCACGCGCACGCTTAATGTACAATAAGTACATGCGAACGATCAGTCACTATTGAGGAAGTGCGCAATGGCTAACAAAACTATGATAATCGGTGTCGTCGGTATCCTCCTCGGCGTGCTGCTTTCGACGACCGTCGCGTTGGCCGGAAACCTGAATCCTAACAAGGGTCCTAATAACCCTAACTCACAGATGTACACCCTCGAACAGATCTTTACCCGTCTATCGGGAGGCGGGGATGCCGTGAAGATGACGGCGTTCACCGAACCGAATACGGGTCCCGGCACGGGCACGATGCATACGTTGGATGATATCTATGCGCTGGCATTACCCGCCCAGGTGCCCAAGACCGGGCAGACCACCAGCTATAGAACAGGCGACGACGGGGACCTGCAAAGAGGCGTGCCTTGGCCGACAGCACGCTTTGTCACCGGCGCCGGGGTTGTGACCGATACCCTGACCGGGCTGATCTGGCTGGAGAACGCCAACTGCGCGATTTCGGACAGAAACTGGGCAACCGCATTGAGCGATGTGGCCTCCCTCAATTCTACCGGCAACATGAACGGTAACGTTTGCGGCGATACCAGCAACGGCGGCAGCCATCAAACCGACTGGCGACTGCCCAACGTACGCGAGATACAAAGCGTGATTGATTACGGAACGGCTGGCCCTGCGCTGCCGAACGGCCATCCCTTCATCGGGGTCCAGCCTTACTATTACTGGACGAGTACCACGCGCGCTGCCGATGACGCCTACGTTTGGCTCCTGGGCCTGTACAACGGCCGGGTGAGCCTCGGCCTTAAGACGGATTCTACCAACAACTTTGTGTGGCCGGTGCGGGGCGGCCAATGATCGCCTGCGTTCCACGTACACTTTTTACCTTTGCCGGTGAATTGATAGATTCATTTGCACCCAAGGTGCTTTTTCATGAATAACCGACAACTACCCTATCAATGGTTCTCTGCTCTGATCGTGGCTCTGATCCTGGCCCTGCTGGCCGTCGGCGTTGCTCTGGCCGCGGGCTACATTGACCCTACGAACAAATGGGCTTGGAGCAGCACCACCGGCTGGATCAACTTTGCACCCGCGCGTGGCGGTGTGACGGTCTTCCACGATCACCTGGAGGGGGATGCCTGGGGTGAGAATATCGGCTGGGTTCGGTTGGGTACCTACACAGGCGGCGGCGCACACACGTATGCCAATGATTCGGCCAACACCTACGGCGTCAATCACGATGGCGCGGGCAACCTGAGCGGTTATGCATGGGGGACAAATGTGGGCTGGATCAACTTCAGTCCCGCACACGGCGGCGTGACGGTCGATCCAAACACGGGCGACCTTGCGGGGTACGCCTGGGGTGAAAACGTGGGCTGGATCCGCTTCCAGAACGACAATCCTGCCTACAAGGTGAGTGCCCAGACCTTTGCACTGGGCGGTACGGTGAACGGACTGGCCGGGAGTGGATTGGTGCTCCAGAACAACGGTGTCGATAATCTGCCCATCCCAGCTAATGGTAGCTTCGTCTTTTCCGCCAAGCACCTAATCGGGGCGCCGTACGCTGTCACGGTGAGTAGCCAACCTACCAACCCGGCCCAAACCTGTACAGTGGTTAACGGCAACGGCACGCTCGCCAGCGTCGATGTCACAGATGTGGCCGTCACCTGCAGCGCCAATACCTTCAGCGTGGGCGGCACAGTGAGCGGTCTATTGGGAAGTGGGCTGGTGCTCCAAAACAACGGCAACGACGATCTGCCGATAGCGGATGGAGCCAACGGCCCCTTCACCTTCCCCACGGAACTGGCCAACGGATCGGTCTACTTGGTCACAGTGAAGACCCAGCCGAGTGGTCCTGACCAAACCTGTACGGTGTCCAATGGCAGCGGCACGCTCGCCGGCGCCGATGTCACGAACGTAGATGTGAGTTGCGCGGGCATAATCTATCTGCCATCGGTCTACAAATAGCTGGATCCTTTACAGCGATCGGTGACGATATTCCCGAACGTGCCGGATTCGGAAAGACAGCAAGACCTACGGTACGATTCTGGTGGATCTGGAGCAAGGAGAAGTAGTAGACATCCTCCCTGACAGAACTGCCGAGAGCCTGGAGGCGTGGCTGAAGGCTCATCCAGGTGTCGAGATTGTGAGTCGAGACCGGGCCGGCGCCTATGCCCAGGGAGCGAGACAAGGTGCACCAGATGCGGTTCAGATCGCAGACCGGTGGCACCTGCTCAAGAATTTGACCGATGCCATCTACAAGGTCCTGCAGAAGTATCGGTCAGCTATCGAACGGGAACTCGCTCGGCGACAGGGTGCAAACGGAGTTGAAAACAAACCTGCCGGACTGGAGTCGTGTCACACCTATACCGACCTGGCCCAGCCCAGTGCATCTGACCTGGCACGTCAGCAGCGCCAGCAGGACGCCCACCGATACCATGAGCAAGGATGGACGAATCGGGCCATCACCACGCAGATCGGTGTATGTCCCAAGACCGTAAGCCGTTATCTCAACGCAGAACTGCCATCGGCACCGCTTCGACGATGGCGTCGGCGACAGTTGCTTGACCCCTATCGAGCATACATGATTGAGCGCTGGAACGCCGGGTGTCACAATGCGGCTCAACTCTGTCGAGAGATCCAGGCTCAAGGCTATGCCGGGCAGTACTCAATCGTTCGTCACTTCGCCGGTACACTACGCGAGAAGAGTGGACTACCACCACGGTTACGCAGTGCTACGGGCAAGACAGTACGGCAGGACCCATCGCTGCGTCCCCTGACATTGCGCACGCTGGCCCATCTTGTCGGGCGTCCACAGGACAAACTGGATGAAAATGAGCGGGAATACATCGACCGACTCAGGTCCATTCATCCAAGACTACAAACAGTTGTCGAACTCGCGACAGACTTTGCCACTATGGTTTGTCACCGGCAGGCAGAGAATCTGGATCTCTGGCTTGCCAAGGCTAGGTCATCAGCTCTCAGCCGTTTTGTAGCTGGACTCAAACGTGACTATCCAGCCGTCTTCGCTGCCCTCTCTCTGCCTCGGCAAATGGACCCACAGAGGGTCATTTCAACCGATTGAAGTGCTTGAAGCGGCAAATTACGGACGGGCTAAACCCGATCTGTCTTCGCCAGTCGCTTCTGGCTGCATATCCTGCGAGTCGATCATCAAAATGCCGAAAGAGCCCATTTCATTCCGCATTTGACAAGTAAAATGAAATCTTTGTTGGGTTGAGGACTTGACAGGGGGAATTTGCGAATTTTGTTGTAGACAACTTATCCCTACATCTCGCATATTGCCACACAAGCAACCGAAATCACAGCCATGGTTGCAGGACTTCGCCCATGAGTGTTCTCTCCATCGCGTCCCAAGAATATTGATTAACACATTTAGCTCGTGCCAAATCACCAATATCTGCGTACGTGGTGGCGCTGTGCATCAGGTAATCACGGAGCGTGTTCCGAAGTGAGTCTGGGTCGGCTGGTTCAAATATCAGTCCGCATCCATCAAGTATCTCGGGTAGGTCAGAAACCCTAGATGCAAGAATTGGTTTGGCCATTGCCATTGCCTCAAATATTTTGCCGGGTATCTGCGCTTCAGAAAATATACTCCTGTCCTGGGCTAGTACAACGAGATCGGCCGCAGCAAGAAAGAATGGCATTTGCTCATGGGGGCGCGGCTCAAAATGCACAATCAATCTCGGATACTTCCGTAAAAGTTCAATAACATCAGGATCAGTGGCTAATCCACCAACAAGGAGCAACTGTAAATTGAACTCATCAACGAGACCATTCGCTACTTCGGCGAGTAAACCAAGCCCTTTGTGACTTCTAGGCATACCCGTGAATAGGATGATTCGTTTTGTAGGGTCGAGGCCAATTTGAAAGCGAGCCTCCAGGCGATCGTATTTCGTGGGATCGAAAACGTTTGTGTCAGGACCATGCGGTAGCCTGATACCCCCATACCTTTGTTGGAGGAAACTCGATACGACAGTGATCCTGTCAGCGTAACCCGTCAGCTTATCCATGAGGAATTCATACTGAAACCCCCGAAGCGATCGAACTCCACTATACAAAGTATGTTTGGCCAATCGTACTTGGCGAAGTAGAAAATTGTATTGATAATGCTGCGCTAACTCGAAGTCTTCAATATCCAGAATCAGCGGTTTACTGTGGCGGAATTTTTGTATTAGGCCAATCCCATAGCTCGTAACGCGTGGTTTGAAGGCGTAAATCAGGTCTCCGGATAACCTATCGGATAGTTCCTTGACCGACTGAAGTCCTTTCGGTAATCGTGCTGCTTCAAGTGATATATATTCGAACTCTGACCGGAATGGACCATAGATTTCCTCATCAAAACGCATCCCAGCGACCTCAACGTCAAAGTTCCGTTGCAAAACACGTATGATGGGATACGCTCTAACAATGGGGTTGCTGGATAGATTGAATACAACTACTGATATTTTCATTCCAAAACCAATACTGACCGTAATAGAATGTCTGAGGAAATTGAGAAGGGACCTGAATTTTGATAACTCAGTTTGCTACTCGGCGGTTGCTAGAGTCCAGGACTTAGGCATGTTCTTCCGTATCTCGATATCTGGGAATACTGAGGGAACGCTACCGCCCTGATTCTTTGCCCATTCGGCCATGCGTTGTACACCTTCTTCTAGGCTTACGTTTTTGATCAAATCACCAAACAGGCGCTGTGACTTGTCGTGGGAAGCATAAGCGTCTACTACTTCATTTCTCGCATTGAGATGTTCTACATTCAGGGGTACATCCATCGATTTCGCTACAACCTCAGCCAGTTGATTCACAGAATAGAAGCTGTCACTACCTACGTTGAAAGTCTCAGTATACGCCTCAGGCACTTCAATTGAGTGAGCGATAACCGGGGCTACATCGCTTATGTAACTAAACGCCCGTTGTTGTTGCCCGTCACCGAATATGGTAAATTTCTCGCCACGCATGGCTTGGTTCATGAAGATCCCGATTACGTTTCTGTATCTATCGCCCAAATTTTGTCGTTCCCCATATACATTATGTGGCCGAAACACTATATACGGTAATCCGAACATCTCATGACTGACTCTGAGTTCGTGCTCCACAGCAAGTTTAGAAATTCCATACGGATCTTCAGGAATCGGTATCATATCCTCAGTCATTGGAACTTGATTCGATCCATACACCGCAATGGACGAAGTGAAAACGAAACACTTTACCGTACCTGAATTTATGGAGGCATTGATCAGGTCGACGCTACCCACTAAGTTATTCACATAATTGAAATGCTTAATGAAGTGACTCAAGCCTTCGGCTGCGTATGCGGCAAGATGAAACACATAATCGAAATCATTTTCTTCAAAAAGGTCTGCCAAGAGCGCTGTGTCAGTAACACTTCCCTGTATGAACTGAGCATCAGGATTGACATTATCAAGACATCCGCCAGTCAGATCATCTACTACCATAACGGTGTGCCCCATACGAAGTAGCTCATCTACCACATGGGATCCTACGAATCCTGCACCGCCGGTTACCAAAGTTTTCGACATGAGATTAACTCCATTCGTAATTGCGTAAGCAATTACATTCTAAAGGTGCTATAAACTCGTACTTGTGACGATACACAAACTACAAGGATATCATGTTTGAGAAACTAGTGAAATTAGTGTGTAAGCATACCCGAAAACTGGTCCAAGTTGGGTAAGAGGATCCTAGTTATATAGCGTTCCCCCTGGATAAGTCCATGATGATACCAGCGCCAGACTGTCTGCCTGGTGACCTCATAGTGAGTCGCTACTTCGTCGGACGTTTGCCTGCCCGCTTCTCGCAGCCGTGTGTAGCGACTTTTGAGTTGATGGGCGCGACGCAGTGCTGAGACATGGCTGCCGGTGAAGGCATGGCCTTCCAGGGTCGTGATGTGTTTCTGATTGAGTTGCTCGGCCACTTCCGAGTCGACATAGTCGTCAAGCAGCCTGTCAATGGTGGCGATGGTTTCTGGCAACGTGGTTCGCGCTTGGGCAAACGGTCGTGGCAGTGGCACATGCAGGGTGTGAGTGGCCCCGCCCCGAAAACGAATGGCGGCGCGAATCTCATGGTCTTTGACGAGGGTCACATCGGCAATGATGAGGCGGACAATGCGTTTCCGTTCGCGGTTGGGCAGCGCTGGGTCCTGCCAGACACGCTTGAACAAAGTGGGGTCTGCCGTAATCGCGTCCGTTCCGCCTGGGTGATTTGTTGCTCATCCTGTAGCCGTTGACGCTCAGCACAGTCGCGCGCGCGGCCGCCAGCTGCCGTAGCTTCTCATTCCACTCAGCTTCCAGCATGGCAGCCACCAGGCGATTGTCTGGGTCAACTTTCAAGTAGCGTCGCTGTGCCAAGTCGGCTTCGGATCGGGCTCGTTCAACCTGAAGCTGTCGCAACCGCTCTGTTTCTGCGGCTCGCGCTGCCAGTTCGTCTTGCAAGGCCAATGTGATCTCCACCATTTCCGGCGAGATCGCTTCCAACAAATAGTTAGCGACCGCTCTGTCCAGGTCACGACCCAGAATGTGTTGACAAGGAGCTTCACCCTGTTGGATACCGGCGCGCTGGCAGAGATAATCTGGGTCAATACGCAGACCGCCGACGCCTATGCTGCGGTCTGTGAATGCCGTCAAACAGCGATAAGCTGGCTCCAGCTAGAGGCTTCGTAGTCTGGCGTTGCAATCGGCACTATCCGACTTTGCATAGAACGCAACTATAGTATGCTTCTGGCGGGAATCAAGGGCCAGATTCGTCTACCCTAGCGACCGACGGCTATCACCTCGCCGTTGTTGGTGAGCAGATAGATCATCCAGCGCGATATCGAGACGTGGATCCACTCCTCCGAAATCAGTTGCGAAGCGGACTGCGACGGGTAGCGCGCCAGCACCATGTGCGAGAACTGATTTTGGGTCACCTTGCGCCAACCGGGTGCGATGGGCGGATACTCCCTTGCCCACCACGCCGACCAAATAGTCTGGCACTTTGAAACAGTTTGCTGTGCGTTCTTCGCCTTCGACCAGAGGCCGCGTCCATTCACTGATGCGTCGCACGGTCGTCTCTCGATCCACCACGCCGAGGAAGAGGTTCTAGCCCTTCACCACATTGGGGTAGTTCAGGGCAGAGAGTTCCACCAAAAGCCAACGCCGATTTCCCCACTTTTGCTAGTTCTTCGTGGACTATCTCCTCAGGGACAAGCAGCATCCCCTGACTAAATCGTTTTTGATACGACTCTGGTTGTAGCAGCAATAGGATCTTGTAGGTTAAAAGCACGTTGATGCATTCCTACCGAGAGCGAAACTCGACTTCACGATAGGCGTTCGATGGTCCGGCCAGCAGGGGGCTTTCTGTGTCTTGTAAGTAGCGGTTGAAAAACGCTTCCAGGTAAGCAGTCGCGATCTGCAAACCACGTCTACTATCGATGGGCCCCACAACGTGCATGAGCCTAAGCACAGGCGAGTACATCAGCACCATGTCGGTAAAGTTGAAATGCTGCGCCCCCCGAATGGTCACTTGATACACGTCATTAGGCGTCCGTTCATAGACCGCAGCGACATCGCTGGTGGCTGTTTGCCAATTCGGATCATCGGCGTTGGGTTCGCTCCAAATGAATAGAAAAGGCTGTTGAATGCCTTGCTGTACCACATCCCCATACAGGTAGCCGTCGAGGTCCGCACCGGCCACACAGCGTGTATCGATACTGCAAGTTTGCGCCGCACTTGCGCCGCCAAACGAGTGTCCAAACAGACCGATTCTTGCCATGTCGAGCCTGCCGGAAAAGCGTTGGCTCGCGTCAGAACGATTCAACGTCTCCAGTTGGTCCAACACAAACTGGTTATCCGTTACCCAAACTGGGATCAGATGGTTGAGGACGGATTTCGCTTCCGCCGGGGTGGCATCGTCCTCTATGTTGGCAGCGCGAGACCCTTCGACCACCCGGCCATCATCAAATACGACAACTTTCGCACTATAAGTCGGCGTCGAAGCGACGACGATATAGCCGTGACTCGCAAGCTCCTCGGCAATCGTCGTGTAGTCCGTCGCGATGGGTCCCAGCCCCGGTTGCATCACCAGTACGGGATACTTCTCCTGGGTGCTCGCCGGCGGAACATCGGCAAGCGCATGAGGCTTTACTTGGGCAAGATTTTGGGTCAAGAAATAGGATAAGACGAGATCGATACCATTGCCGCGTTTGGTGGCACGCCGCCAGTTTGCGGGCAGATACTTGACAGGCTCACCGCTGGTCCTGGCGTCGGCGGGGTACCAGATCCATACCATCAACTCACGCTTTGCCCCCGGATGGCTGTCAAAAGTCTCCGGTCGGCTCTGATCCGTCCAATCGTAACTTAGCCGCCCCACGGCATATGGCCCGGTTGGTTGGGGCAAGATGACAGTTTGGTTATGCCGGTACCATGAGTAGATTAAGGCCGCGCTGATGGCAGTGACCACAATCAGTATCCCGATACCAAACAGCCATATGATGATCCTGCCCAGGCGCCAAAGTACCGATCGGGAAGCTGCCGCATTAGTTGTATGGCGATTGGCTAATGCAAAGTGCTGTTTCATCACGCTGTGCCTAAACTGAGACTTGCCGCCGCAGTTCCGATCTTCCATTCCGCCTCGCGCAACTCCTGCCGGCGCGCGCCCCACGTCTGTTCCAGCTCTCGCAAATATCGTTGCATCCGGTGCCTGTCAAAGGCATTAGCCCGCTGCTCCCACGTCAACGCGCCGTCGATGGGTTCATTGTTGCCATTGCGCGCATAGGCCCAGCGCGCCCAAGCCGAAGAGAGGGACCTTAGGCGCTTTAGGTACGCCTGGTTCAAGCCTGTTTTTAACCGATACAGCCGGTAGGCGGCGATCAGCGTGTGGGGCGGGTCCTGCAGCAGATAGTAGTCGTTAAAGCGCTGGAAGGAGTAGACGGTATCCCACGGCTGCATCTCCCACGGCTTGGGGATCGATTCGTCGGCCGGCGGCAGAATGGCCAGCGAATGGTCGTTCTCCACCATCTCGTCATTGTCCAGCACCTCGTCCCACGCTGTATTATTCTCTGTCATCATTGCTCCTTATGGCTCCAGAATCGCGGGCATCTTTCCGTCAGCGATCGGCAGGGTGACGACCAGATGGGTGACGGTCTGTTCGCCGTCCTCTTCCCGGCCGTAGAAGGCCACGTGCATGCCTTCGCCCTCCCCTACTCCTGTCATGTCCAGGCGCACGCCCTCGTCGATGACGTCCAACAGTTCGATGCCGTCACCAAATCTTTCCGTGATCTGCCAGCGCGGCACGACCAGGGTATCGTAGGCGTCCACATGCGGCAGGCGCACCCGGCAGTAGTCGTCGGCATGCTCCTCGCAGAACCAGTGGCCGGCGCTGAGGTCCTCCTCAGAAAAAATCGCGCCCGTCGCCCTTTCGAGCGTCTGATATGATGGGGTTACGTAGAGTTGCGCCGGCTGCCCGCACACCTCACACAGGTGTACGGGCTCCTGATTAGCTCGCTTTGACCCCGCCATTCAACCCCCTTCCACTGGGTTTGCGGCCTTCGCAAAATACGCCTGTTACCACGCCAATAGCGCACAATTCGCGCCCGTTTTTCCCATCTTTTACCCCATTCTTGGGCGGTCAATCGCGCCTAAATCATGCACAGTACGCGCCTGATACGCGCCTGTTTTTTCGCCTGATTCGCCGCCATTGCGTACGTCAAAGAGCCACAAATTCGGCCGCACGACGGCTGTTGCAGGCTGGGTTCGAAGCCGGAAAACCCTGCTGCAACTTTTGTTGCAGCAGGGTCGGAAAAATAACATAAATCCAGGCCCGTTGGCGGGAACAGAAGCGGTTGCCCCTATGCTGCGAGTAACGTCCCTCACTGGCCTCTTTACATTGTAAGCCATTGACAAGTGGCATTGCGGTTACCAGATTCCCATTGGCAGTTAGGAATCAAGCGCTCTATGCATATCTGGACTCCCTTTTTGGCCGCCCCAGTCGCACGCCTTCGCACCGATTTAGTTCGCGCAGAGGGCTGGACATGGTACTATGGCGAGTAGCCATGATAGGGAGTCTATCCAGTTGCTCGCCAACGTCAAGGGCTAGCCGCACACGCCCCACGCCCACATTCATCTGTTTCTATCTAGCGAAGGAACTTATCATGTCTGAGCGAAAAATTATCTTTCTACCCCGGCGCAGTCTTGCCGTGGACATCCTGTCGGAGCGGGCCAAAACCATCCTGTCCAGCCTGGGTACGGTCGTCTGGAACGAGACGGACCGCGACTGGACACCTGCGGAGCTGGCCGCCCAGTTGCCCGGCGCCGAAGCCGTGGTCACATCGTGGGGCACGCCAGTTTTTACACCTGAACTGTTAACCGTAGCTGATAGTCTGCGCATCGTCGGTCATGCCGCAGGTAGCGTCAAGCGGCTTTTGCCGCCCGAAGGTTGGGAGCGCGGGATCGTGGTCGTCAGCAGCGCCGCATTAATTGCCGACTCCGTAGCTGAATATACCCTGTGGGCCATGTTGAGTATGCAGCGCAATCTATTCCGCTATGAAAAGATCATGAAGGTCGAACGTGGCTGGAAAGGACCACAGGAAGACTACGGACATGAAGTCTACTTTAGGAAGGTCGGCATCGTCTCGGCCAGCATGGTTGGCCGCCGTGTTATCGCCCTGCTTAAGCCCTTCCGCTGTGATGTACGTGTCTATGACCCCTATCTGGATGACGCGGAGGCTGAGCAGATGGGTGTGCGTAAAGCTCCGCTCGAGGAAATCTTCGCCGAATGCGATATTGTCTCAGTCCATGCGCCCACTACACCGGAAACCAAGTGCATGATCGGCGCGGCTCATTTTAACGCCCTGCAGGATGGGGCCCTCTTTGTCAACACGGCCCGCACGTGGGTGCTGGACCAGGACGCGCTCATCGCTGAACTGGAGACCGGTCGCATCCGCGCCGCCATCGACGTCTTCGACGACGAACCGCTGCCGCCTGATCACCCCATCCGTGATTTGCCCAATGTGTTCCTCACTCCTCATATTTCGGCCTATACTACCGAATCCCGCCTACGTCTGGTCGAAGGTGTGGCTGAAGACATGCGCCGCTTCTTTGCCGGTGAACCACTGGCCCTGGCCATTTCGCCCGAACGCCTTCGTATAATGGCCTAAGCTGGAGATGCCGCATGAACAGTGATATCAAGGTCCTTGAAATCCAAACCTATAAGACGCCCGTCCGCTGCCGAACGCCGCTCAAATTCGGCGCAGTGGTGGTCGAGGAGATTCCCATCGGATTTGTGCGCGTGGTCGTGGAGAACCACGCCGGCGTGCGCGCCGAAGGATGGGGCGCCATGTTTCTTATGGACCTGTGGGCCTGGCCGGTTTCACGCGCCCCCCATCAGGCCAAAAACCGGGTCATGCGCGAACTAATGGACGCTTACGCCCAGACTGTCGCCGCTCTTCCGAACTATACCCACCCTCTCGAAGGATTCATGGAGACCGAGGCTGAGTTGCGCCGTCTCAACCAAGTGCTGTGCGCGCAGCATACGCCTGGCGAGGAGATGCCCTTCCTGGGCGCGCTCATCGCCGCCAGCCCGATTGACCATGCCCTCCATGACGCCTTCGGCAAAGTCAATGGCATCGACTCCTATTGTGGCTACGGCCCGGAGCACATGAGGTTTGACCTGTCGCACTATTTGGGCCCAGACTACCACGGCGTCTACCCGTCACAGTTCTTGCGCCAGGACTATCTACCTCAGGTTCCAGTATTTCACCTGGTGGGCGGGCTAGACCTGCTGCACCGGGACGAAGTGACGGACGCCTTTCCCCAAGACGGTATTCCCAATTCTTTGGACGACTGGATCGTGCGCGACGGCGTCTACTGTCTCAAAGTCAAGCTGCAGGGCCGCAACCTGGATTGGGACCTGGCGCGCACGCAGGAGGTATCGCGCATCTACCATGACATTCGTGCCGCCGCCCGTCCCGATCTGCCGGCGCGACCCTATCTGACCGCAGACACCAACGAACAGTGTGAAACGCCCGACTATATTGTTGAGTATCTGAGCAAGCTGCGCGAGCAGACACCCCAGGTATACGACGAGGTACTCTATATCGAGCAGCCCACTGAGCGCGATCTGACCGCAAGACGCTGGGATATGCGTCCCATCGCACAACTCAAGCCGGTTCTCATCGACGAGAGCCTGAGCAGTATCGAGGACTTCGGCTTGGCACGCGAGTTGGGGTGGTCAGGTATTGCCCTCAAGAGCTGCAAGTGCCTGAGTTCCGATCTGCTCTTTGTCGCCTATGGCGGAACTAGCCCAGATCCCCTATGCCGTTCAGGACCTGACCAATCCGTCGCTGGCGCTGCTGGAGTCGGTGGGGCTGGCCGCGCGCACCCACACCATCCTGGGCGTCGAGGCCAACTCGCGCCAATTTTTTCCCGCCGCCAATGACCTAGCGGCGTCCGTCCACTCTGACCTCTACCGCGTCCGCAACGGCGTCGCCTCCACCGTTACGTTACGCGGGCCGGGCCTGGGCATGCAGGTAGACCGGATGCCCGGTTTCCGCGCTGCGTTGGAAGCCGACGATATGGGGCCAGGCTAAGGCGGCGTGCACACAAAGCTATATCCTCAAACAGATCCAACCATAGAAGCGAGGAACCCTTATGGCTACCATTAATCCCTTGGCCGTCTTTGTCAAACCTTGGAAGTCGCTCACGCTTTACGAACTGGCCGAGCACGTGCATCAACTGGGGTTCCAATGGATCGAACTCCCTGTTCGTCCAGGGTTCGCTTGCCAACCGGAGACCATTGAGCAGGATCTGCCCAAGGCCGTAGAAATCCTCGGAGCGCAGGACGTGAAGATTCTCAATGTGACCGTGGATATGCCCCTAGACGACGAACGCCTGTACGCTGCCTGCGCCGCGGCCGGGGTAACCCTGAATCGGGTCATGTTTCACTGCCGGGACACCAACTACTGGGAAGCAGAGGCGGCGGCGCGCCAGCAACTCGACTCAGCGGCGCATCTCTGCGAACAGTACAATGTGCGCATTGGCGTGCAGAACCATGCGGGTGGCTTTGTGGGCGTGCACGAGTTTGGGCTGCACCACCTCCTACAGGACTACGACGCACGCTACTTTGGCGCAATCTGGGACGCAGCCCACAACGCACTGGAGGGTATGGCTCCGGAGCTGGCGCTCGACGTGCTCGCTGACCGTCTACTCATCGTTAATCTGAAGAACGCGTTTTGGCGTCGTGCATCTGGCCCTGAAGCCGTCATCGCCGAGTGGAAGATCTATTGGACGTCGGGCCGTCAAGGACGGGCCAACTGGTCACGCGTGGCGTCCAAGTTACGCCAAATCAACTATACGGGGCCGATCTGCCTGACTGCCGAGTACAGCGATGAGACTGCAGTCGACCGGCTGATCCAAGAGGATTTGGCCTTCGCGCAGGAGGTGCTGGCAGCGTAGGAGAGGGTGAGGGCTGTTGTGTCAACACTTTACCAGTTACAAGGCGATGGATGACTTGTTTGCATATAACACCCAATAGGCAAACTCCAGTTGCAACTGCAGGGGGAGAATGTTCGGCTATCAATCCGTGCAGCTGGGGTTTTTCAACGCCCTCTACTCTATTACAGAATTTACAATGTATTATTTCGGGGGCTGCAATAACTCATAGAGTGAATACAATGAAAGCTGACACATTCAACGCTTCGGGACAAGACGGCGAAAGGCAAATGGCGATGACTTTTCAACCTGCGTGGAATTCACTGAAGTACCACCCAACGCCTCGGTGGTTTCAGGAGGCGAAATTTGGCATCTACACGCACTGGGGAATCTACAGTGTGCCGGCTAGGGGGCCGAATGCCACATGGTACCCCTACAACATGTATATCGAGGGAACGCCTCAGCATGCGTATCATGTGCAGACCTACGGGCATCCGGGCAAGTTCGGCTACAAGGATTTCATCCCTGAGTTCACAGGGGCCAAGTTTGACGCGGACGAGTGGGCGGAAATGTTCAAAGGCGCCGGTGCTCGATTCGCCGGTCCGGTCGCCGAACATCACGACGGCTTTGCTATGTGGCCGACGAGCTATTCAAGCTGGAATGCAGCTAACATGGGACCGAAGCGTGATGTGGTCGGCGAATTGGCCAGAGCCATTCGCCGTCAAGATATGAAGTTCATGGTGGCCATGCACCACGCGGAGAACTGGTGGTTCTATCCCCACTGGCGTACCGATTTCGATACGTCCAATCCCGATTACGCCGGCCTTTATGGGGAACCACACAACATGGAATGGGCAGACAATCCACCAGATACGACTCCTCGTAACGACTATTGGATGGCCATGGATCAGCCGAGTCAGAAGTTTCTCGACGCTTGGCTGGGCAAGACAATCGAAGTGATTGACAACTACCGCCCTGACCTGATGTGGTGGGACTTCGCTCTGAGGTTCGTGCAGGAGCACTACAAACGCCAGATGGCGGCCTATTACTACAATCGATCCGAAGAATGGGGCAACGAGGTCGTCATCAGCTACAAGGGCCACGATCTAGCGCCGGGCGCAGGCGTAGTCGATCTGGAATTGGGACGCTTCGATACATTGACCTACCACGACTGGATCACCGATACGACGGTGGACGACGGCCAAGGATGGGGTTACCTTAAGCAGACCGGATACAAGCCCTTGAAAACACTTGTTCACTATCTGGTCGACAACGTGAGTAAAAACGGATACATGCTGCTCAACGTGGGACCCAAGCCGGATGGGGAGATCCCGGAACCCGCGCAGGATCTCCTGGCTGGGATCGGCAAGTGGCTCGCGGTGAACGGAGAGGCCATCTACGGTACTGCAGCGTGGATGACATACGGTGAGGGACCCACCCAGATGGCAAAGGGCGGCAGCTTCATGGAAGATGCGGAAGTGGCGTATACGCCGGAGGATATTCGCTTCACAGTCAAAGACGACTCCCTGTATGCCATCTGTTTGGGATGGCCAGGCAAGGAAGTCACAGTTGCGACACTAAAGTCCCTCTATCCCAGCGAGATCGAGTCCGTATGGATGCTAGGCGTGGATGAACCGCTGCAGTGGTCATTGACACACGAAGGGCTAACTATTGGGCTGCCGGATAAGCGCCCCTGCGACAATGCCTATACGTTGAAGATCGTGCGCAAGCCGCCTTTCTAGACGATTTTGACCGTCCGGTTCTCATCTGATGGTGTCGTGCAGTGGGTTTACGCCCCATGGATAGAAGGAGTGCCAAGAAATGCCCTTCTTGTTTCCGTTCAGTCGTATGTTGTTGCACGCTTACGGCTAGGAAGCGAGCCGCTAGCGCAGGCGAGAAGGCGTCATCCACATGTCCAGGTTTCCATCGAGACACTCTTTGACAGACTCGGTGGCAGCCGCCAGTTCCGAAAGCTGTTCTTCGGATAACACCAAGTCCTGGTCGGCTATATTTTGCGCCAGTTCATCGGGGTTACGCGCGCCAACAAGCATGGATGTCACACCTTCCTGCTGGCGCACCCACGCAATCGACATGGCAGCCATGGAGGGGCCTGCCTCATCTGCAATACGGCGAATCTTCTCTAGTGATGCATAGACTTCAGCTTCGCAACCAGGGTCGGTATGGCTGGACATGGGGCGCTGGCTCGAAAAGAGACGTGTACGCGAAAGCCCATCCGGCACCTCATCCGCGCTGGCATAACGCCCCGTCAACAGTCCTTGCGCCAAGGTGCTGTAACAAAGAATGCCGACGTTGTTCTCGCGGCAGAGCGGCAACACCTCATCCTCGATCCCGCGCCAGAGCAGATTGTAGGGCATCTGATTTGTCACGCACTCCCCCAGTGAAAGCATCTCCGTTAAGTCGCGCACGCCGAAATTGCTCACACCGATGGCACGAATTTTCCCCTGTTGCTTGAGCTTCTCAAGGGCATCAACCGCCTCCGCCAAGGGGAGATCATGGTTCGGCCAGTGGATTTGATAGAGGTCGATATAGTCGGTCTGCAAATTACGCAGACTCTCCTCGCACGCTTGCACCACGCCTTCTGCCGTCAGATGATTCGGGCTGACTTTGCTGGCAACAACGGCCCTCTCACGCCGGTCTACCAGCGCCCTTCCGAGTACACGCTCTGACTGGCCGTTCTCATAGCCCTCCGCCGTGTCAAAGAAATTGATCCCCGCATCCAGGGCGGCGTGCGCAGTGGCGATGGACTCATTGTCATCCTGATATCCCCATACGCTGCCGCCGGCAAATGGCCAACATCCCAACGCAACCACTGACACATCGATATCGGAATTGCCTAACTTTGTGTATCGCATTCCTTTTTCCCTTTAGTTGGTTTGGCGGTATTCGCTGTGAGTTGAAAGTGATTTCTTATACCGTAGCTACACAGTTGAGATCTAAAAACGGGGTGCACACGCAATCGTCTTGCTCTGCTCATGGCGCATCAGTCGGACTACGACCTCTTCTTTGTTCACGCACGGTGGGTGTAATGGACTGGGCATCCCGTCTTCTCAAGCGAGTCGAGGAGGTGCAGCTCGCATGTCCCATCCGCAGCCGCAGATACCCTGTGCAGACTATCCTTTCACGCCGCCGGCAGCCAAACCCTGCACCACGAAGCGCTGACCCAAGAAGTAGAGGATCATGACCGGAATCGCGGCCGCGACCGCGCCCGCCATAATCAGACCCCAGCGAAAGACATCTCCGGTGATGAGATAGCTCATGGCAACGGGTACGGTCTGCTTAGAGGGTGATGTGATGAAGATCAGACCTAATAGTAGCTCGTTCCAGGCGTTGGTGAAGGTGAGGATAGCGACGGCCATAAGCCCGGGCGCGGCCAGTGGCAGCACAATGCGGAAGAGGGCGTAGATGCGGGTAGAACCGTCTACCATTGCCTGCTCTTCCAGATCAACGGGAATGCTGCGAAAGAAGCCCATTAGCAGCCACGTGCTCAACGGCGCAGAAAAGGTGAGGTAGACGAAAATGAGGCCGATGCGCGAGTTGCCCAGTTGCAATTGGTTGATGATTACGGAGAGCGGAATAAACAGCAGAGCGGCGGGCGTCAGGTAGGAGAATAAGATCAGCTTGCCCACCAAGTTTCGGCCCGGATATCGCAACCGAATCAAACTGTACGCAGCCAGGCTGCTGATGCTTACCGAAATGAGGGTGGCGGATGTGGCGATGACGATGCTGTTGCCGATATTTTTGTAGAATTCAAGCCTGGTGAACAGGTCGATGTAATTTGCGATGGTAGCATTGAGGGGCAGAAGCGAAGGTGAGCGATAGATGTCTTTCGGCATCTTCAGTGAAATGAGAAACATATAGTAGATGGGGAAGATGATCACCAAGGCGATCAGTACAAGCAGTGTGTAGTAGATGATGCTTCTGCGCCAATCCAGTTTACCCAACATATTTAGCTCTCGTCCTGAAGAATTCTGGCGACAATCAGCGCCAGCAAGGCGAAGATCGGGATCATAGATACGGATACGGCAGCCGCTTCGCCAATACGCAGGCTCTGCATACCGAAGTAAGCCAGAACGGGGAAAGTCATCGTTGTGTCAGAGGGTCCGCCCTGGGTCAGCAGCCATATATTTTCAAAGCTGTTGGTGGTCCAGATAGTTGAAAGCAAGACGACAAGCAGCACCACGTCGCGGATGCCGGGTATGGTGATATGGCGAAAGCGCTGCCAGGGCGCGGCGCCGTCAATAGCCGCCGCTTCGTACATCTCCATCGGTACGGCTTGCAGGGCTGCCAGAAAAGTGATGACCCAGAATGGAAAGCCGCGCCAGGCCGTCGCTACGATGACGCTTGCGCGTGCGTATTCCTTTGAAGCGAGAAAGTCCACGTGCGAATGGACAAGCCCAGAGTTGATTAGAATGTAATTAAACGCCCCTCCCTGTGGTGCATAGAGTAGCTTCCAAGTTACGTAGGCGACGAAGGCGGGCATAGCCCAGGGCAGCAGGATAAGACCGCGCCAGCCCTGGCGGAAGCGTATTTGCTGGTTGAGCAGCAGGGCAATCGAAATTCCTAAGAACAGTTTAACTAGCTGTACGGCGCCGACAATGACAATTGTGTTGCGAATTGTCGCCTGAAAGCTGGACTGGCGCGCCAGGCGGGCGTAATTGGCTAGACCGACGAAGCTGCCCGTGGTGCCGACGGTGCGGTCTGTGAAGCTGATCCAGATTGCGAAGAAGAACGGATAGAAAACCAGCGTGAGAAGACACACTACGACCGGGATAACCAGAACGAAGCCAAGAATCGCCTCGCTTTGGCGAATAGTCAGGCGGCTGCGTTTATACTTGTTGGTTGTGTTGGTCGAGAGTGTTTGTTCTGCCATGACCTTCACTCTATATTGGGTCGAGACGGAGCTGCAGACGCCATCCGGTCGTCCGCCAGCTCCGTCCGACTCAAAGGGTAATTCTAGTAAAGCGTAAACACCTATTGCTTATACTTGTCGTAGATCTCCTGGCAGGCATCCTGCGTTTCAGCGATCGCGTCGTCAATGCTCTTGCCGTCGATAACCACCTTCAGAACCATTTTGGGCGTCAGAAAGTTAGTCTGATACTCGGCAAAAGCCGCGTTGTTGACATCCGGGTACGCTCCTGGCGTCCCGCTGACGGCAAGGTCGGTCAGTCCAGCATGAACAGGGCTTTCCTGGAAGAGCTCGAAATCGAGTTGGTCCTGTAGAACTGCGCCGTAGATAGAATACGCGTAGTATTCTTTAAGGAACTCAGGATCCAACAAGTACTCGACCAACTCCTTAGCTAGCTCCTGCTTATCACTGGTGGAAGGGATGACGCGGAAATTCGTGTTGGCTGGCGAGACCTGCATAACCGGGCCGGCGGGGAATGCTGAAAATTTAGTCGCATCCAACAGTTCCGGATCGCTATCCCGCATGTATACATAGACGCTGCCGGGGTTTCCGATAAAGATGCATGCTGCTGACTGGTAGCAAGTATTATCGCCAGCGCCGTCCCACGTGGCTACACCAGGGGGAAACAGGCCGTCCTCGAAAGCACCGGTGATCCATTCGAGAAAATCTCTAGTTCCCTGACTGTCAATGGTGCAGTTCTCACCTGCATCATCTGCCACCCGACCGCCAAAAGATTGCATCATGGTGGTTGTCATGTTAGCGTCCCCGACGTTGGACAGTGCAAAACCTAAGCCATAGTTTTCAGGCGGATTCTGCGCTGCCGCAGCCATTTCGGACATTTCCATCCATGTCGCTGGAGCCTCGGTGAAACCTGCTGGTTCCAGGACATCTGTACGTCGGTATATTATATTGCCGCCTGTGCCATAGGGTATGCCATAGATCGTGCCGCCAAAATCTGGCATGGTCGCAATCGTTTGTGGGGCGTTGAGCCACCCTCCCTGTGCTTCACCAATTTTGGCGTACAGATCATCAAGCGGAACCAACAAATCGCGTTGCGCCATCAACAGTGCAAAATCCTGCCCAATGTCGACACCGTCTGGCAGATTCCCAGCCTCGATGGCTGCGGAAAGCTTCTGTACCATCTCATTCTGGTTGATAACAACGGCCTCTACAGGAATACCCTTTTCTTCACCAAACTGCTTGATACGGTCCACCACCATCTGGTTGCCTTCGTCTGAAAATGTCAGGCCGACCCAATAGGTGAGCGGATCTCCTTCAGTTGCTGTCTCTCCGCCGGTGGCGGTCTCTTCACCGCCCGCCGGCGCTGCAGGCGCGGCGCATGCAGACATAACAAGCGCCAGGATAAATACAAACGCGACGTACCAGACAGTGCTCTTACGCATTTTACTCCTCCTGTACTCTTCGTGGCATGAACAAATAGGTGAGACGTACCGAATAGTATCTGCTGTAGACGATTTGCTGCTGCGCAATTATCCTCGAACCTTGCTGACTTTGAGACACAAATACCATGTTCGTCAAAAAAGGGCGGAACGCAAACGGACTATTTACCATGTAGTGAGGCTGCGCCGGTTAGTTTACTACATCGCGCGCGGACGCTCAACCGCTGTTTTTCAGTGGGTGCGTCCCAGACTATAGTGGAGTGTCGGTCGTCTCGTTCCTGGCAAAGTGAGCGTTGGCAAAACACGCAGTGAATGTCATTCCAGAAATTCTGTTCTGGCTCTGGCCCAAATTTGTAGGACGCACTTGCAGGTGATGACGGCTCTAAAATCACGAAGAGCTGACGTCCAGGTCATGTCACCAGACTACGAATGTAGTCATATCAGCACACAATGACTTGAGTCCTTTCACCGACCGTCGCGTCCGAGCAGAGTCACCCGTCGCTGACGGAGTATTCCTCTTCCGATCTCTGAGGGGCCATGACGTAGGGCTGGAGCGAATAGTCTATGCTTGCACCCCTGCGGACCAAGTTGGGCTGTCCGAAGCAGTACAGTGTCTTTTCTGCAGCTTTTCCGGCCGCAGCCGGTAAGCCGCGCCTTTAGCGCCCGAACCAGCGCGGGTGTCCCAGTCTTCGTGTCTGATTGACCTGCGGCGCATGGGGATGGCTCTCTTTTTCAACAGGTCTATTTCCTCCCGCGCATCCCATTGAAGGGCGTGTACACGGTCCTGGTACGGTGTGAGCCCTTCTGCTTGTCCGCCTGCGCCGCTACACATCGCGCAAAAGGGAAGGCACTGCAGCGTGCGCCAGACCGCCCCGTTGCGCTCTGTCAGCGCAGTGTGCAGGTCGTGGCACGGCCGATGGTTTGGCTACTGCCATTGCGGGCGTAGGCACGCCGGGTCCAGAACCCGGGCAGTGTCTCACTCATCATAGACACACAGGGTTTTGAGAACGCTACACGGTTATATACAATGCTAGTATCGGTTTTACTTATGAAAATGGTTACTGAATAACGGACAGTATCTGTCCTGCGAGCTGTTCAGTTCCAGATTTCTTGGTTTTGTAGTGGGTTTCGGCTGTATCGCGTCTCACGATTCTTCATCTCACATGTGTAGGCTCCGAAGGTTGTTGCGTTGCGATGATTTCATTAGGGCACCGGCGAATTTCAGTGTCGTGACTTAGCAGTTGATGCATTATCAGAATAGTGCGACAGGCTACCACGTGGAATTCCACCTTAGCGCGATCGTCCGACTCCATCATGTCTACACTGGACCAGGGATATTTGGTCCGCACAATTCGTGAGACCAGAGTACAGATTAGGTAAATTTACACAAGCAGATGACAGTCACCGGCACTATCATCAACATTCAGCGATTCTCCATCCATGACGGACCCGGCATTCGCACGACGGTCTTCTTCAAGGGCTGCAGTCTGCGTTGTTTCTGGTGCCACAACCCCGAGAGTATACGGCCAAAACCAGAAATCCAGTTCTACCTTGACCGTTGCATCGGCTGCCAAGATTGTCTCGCCGTATGTGAACATGACGCCCACATCTTTGAGAATGGCCACGAGTACTTGCGCACGCAGTGCGTCGTCTGCGGCGAATGCGTGGCCATTTGCCCCAACGCAGCCGTAGAGTTGACCGGTCGTGAATTGAGCGTTGAACAGGTAATGAGCGAAATTCTGGCCGATAAGACCTTCTACCAGACGTCGGGCGGGGGCGTCACGTTATCCGGCGGCGAGCCCATGCTGCAGCGTAAATTTGCGCATGAGGTGTTGGCTAGATGCAAGGCCGAAGGCGTTCATACTGCCATTGAGACGGCTGCTAACTGCCCCTGGGAATTCATTGAAGAGATGCTTCCTGTCACCGATATGTTCATGATGGATCTAAAACAGATGGATCCAGTCAAGCACAAAGATGCTACCGGTGTATCCAACGAACTCATCCTTGCCAACGCACGGCGACTAGCCGCAAGCGGCAAGCCGGTGTTGTTCCGTATTCCTGTTATTCCCACCGTCAACGATGCGGATGAAGAGATTGCGACGACTGCTGCATTTGTGCGCGAACTGGGAGAGTTGGGGTTGGCGGAGACAAACGCAGATCACGGATTGCCGCAACTGGAGTTACTGAAGTTCCACCAGCTAGCCTCCGATAAGTACCGCAGTCTGGACTGGGACTACCGGGCGGCGAAATTGCCAACGCTGGACAAGAGTCGCATGCAAGAACTGGCCGCGATAGCAGAAGCGCAGGGTATACGCGTTCACTTGCCTTGAATCTATACGATCACAGGTCCGGATACGCAATAGGATGGTATTGGGTTATAAGTTATCGGAGATAGGGAGAGGAATAGTCGACTAAATGTGATACCATCGTCAATGAGCTTGACCACGCAAACAGCAGTATAGGGTTCAACCGAACCAGACAAAGTTAGCACCGTTTGCAGCGACGTAATTGCCTTTCAATGGAGAGAAGAAGATGGTAGACAGCACAATGGAGAGAACCGCTTGGGCGGAACGTCTGGATGGATTGCGCGAGGAGAAATTGGCACAGACTGCGGAAAAACAGGCTGTACTCGGCGCACAAGACCACGACGACTGGGCAATGATCTTACCGCCGCCGGAGTTGCGCAAACTGGTGGACGCAATGAGTTCTTCCGGCATGCCCATCAAAGATTGCCTTCTGGACAATTTCACGCCAACGCCGAATCATCCGAGCGGCGGTTTCTTTGGCGCACGAGCCGTTGGCGAGAACTACCGCGATTTGCTAAAGGTACACCCGGTCTATATTGATCCGCGAAGCTCACTGGCCGGCGGCTACATGGTCAACTTCGGTTCCTATCGAAAACTCGGCTGGAATCCGGACTACGACTACGCCCACCTAAAGCCGTATCACAAGCGATACGGACTCGTGCCGGGCATTGGCGGCGGACAACACTTCTGTCAGGAGATGAATATCGGCCTCTCACTAGGTTGGGCAGGCTTGCTCGACAAGATTGCCTACTACCGCCTAGAGAACGATGAAGAGTCTGAAGAATTCTACGACGGCTTGGTCGCATTTATCCAGGGTATGCAGGATTGGATTGGGCGGCACGTTGTTGCAGCGCGTGAGATGGCGGAAACGGAAAGTGATCCTGAACTGCGAGCCAATTTGCTCGAAATGGCCGATATCAACGAGAAGCTGATCACCGATCCGCCGGAGACGTTCCGCGAGGCGTGCCAGTGGACGTTGTGGTATCAGTTGGCAGCGCGCATGTTCAACGGCAGCGGTTCGCTAGGCCGGTTGGATGAGATTCTGCGGCCGTACTACGAACAGGACACGGCCGCCGGCGTTCTGGACGATGAGGAAGCCATTTTTCACATCGCCTGCCTGCTCTTGCGTGACACGGCGTACCTGCAATTGGGAGGCCCGGATGCATCTGGCAGGGACGTCACGAGCCATGTCTCTTTCCTTATTTTGGAAGCGGCGCACAGGCTCAGAATACCGGCGAATGTCGGCGTCTGTGTGGGCGACAATGTGGATCCGGCGCTGCTCAAACGCAGCGTAGAAGTAATGCTGGAAGACAAGACGGGCGTGCCCAAGTTCCTCGGCATTAACCAGACGGCGCAAGGGTATACGCGCAACGGTTACTCGCTGGATCAGGGCTACGAACGCGCCTATTCTGGCTGTCACTGGTCTGCCATCCCCGGACGTGAATACACCATGAACGATATGGTGAAGGTCAACTTTGCCAAGATATTCGAGTTCGCCTTCCAGGAAATGATGGCTGACCCGTCCAACGAGCCTTCAGTACAGCTATTGTGGGATCGCTTCGTCACTCACCTGAAAAAGGCTGTAGAGGTGATCGCTGAGGGGCTCGACTTCCACATGGCGCATCAAGGTGAGAATTTCCCCGAACTTGTGCTCAGCCTTCTCTCCTATGGGCCGGTCGAGAAAGGGCTAGATGCTACCGAGGGCGGTGTTGAGTTCTACAACCTGTGCGTTGACGGTTCAGCGTTGGCAACCGTTGCGGACTCTTTTGCAGCCCTTGAGCAGCGCATCGAAAAAGAACACAGGATGACCTGGCAGGAGCTGAACCAGCACATCGAGTCCGACTGGGCTGGCTCAGAAGGCGAAAAAGCTCGTCTGCTCATGCACAACATTCCGCGCTTTGGCAGCGGCGGATCACGCGCCGACGAGTATGCGAAACTTGTCTCACAGACATTTACGGACCTGGTCAAGGCTGGACCGACGCCCAATGGGTACAACATGGTCCCCGGCATCTTCTCCTGGGCCAACACCATTCCCATGGGCAAGATTGTCGGCGCAACACCGAACGGGCGCAAGGCAGGGGCGCCGATTTCCCATGGGGCGAACCCTGATCCCGGCTTCCGCAAGGATGGCGCACCCACCGCGATGGCGGTTGCCATTGCCGGCGTACAGCCTGGTTATGGCAACACCGCACCCATGCAAATAGAACTGGACCCGGGCATCGCCAGCGAAGAAGAGGGCGTTGGCCTCATTTCCAGCCTGATTTCCGGCCATTTCTCCATGGGTGGAACACAGATTAATATGAATGTGATGGATGCGCAGAAGGTACTGGAAGCCCACGAGGATCCCTCCAAGTACCCGGACCTGGTCGTACGCGTTACCGGGTTCAGTGCATATTTCGCTAGCCTCTCACCTGAGTTTCGACAGCTTGTCGTGGATCGCATTATCGCGGAGGGAGCATAGAGTTCTAGGTGTAACTGCTTCTATTGTTGCCAACAATGTCGTTGGAATAGATGTTTGTGTGAAGTGAATCCGAAGTAATTCCAGAAACACGTTCATCAACACATCAATCAAAGCCGAAGGAGGAAGCAATGTCTGCGTTGAATAAGAGGTGGTATGGAATACTGCTGATGAGTATTCTACTGTTGCTATTGGCAGCCTGTGCTGCACCTGCCGCCGCACCTGAAGCCGGCGAGGAAGCGCCTGCCGCCGACACAGGTTCGATAGCACGGAAGGATATCCTTGTCATCCCGCTGAACGTCAATATCCCGGCTCCTGATATCTGGAACCCCTATATTCCAGGCACCTACATTCTACAGGGGATGAACCAGAACCTAATGGAGCCCCTCTTCATGTTGAACTATGAGACGGGCGAGATTGAGGGTTGGCTGGCAGAGAGCTATGAGGCGAATGATGCCCTCGACGAATGGACGGTTAAGCTTCGCGATGGTACTGAATGGAGCGACGGTACGCCGTTGACCTCGGAAGATGTTGTTTTCACCTTCGAAATGCTCAAAGAATATGCGCCGCAACTAAACTGGTCTGGCGCTGTTGAGCAGTGGGTGGATTCAGTTGAAGCAGTTGACGACCGCACCGTTAAGTTCACACTGACCGGCCCTAACCCGCGTTTCGTCTTAGAGAACCTGGCGGGGACCACTTCACAGGCCATCGTGCCGCTGCCGAAACATGTGTGGGAAGGGCAGGATCCAATCACGTTTCGCAATAACTTCGATGCGGAAACTGGCGCTCCAATCTTTAGTGGTCCGTACGTTGTCGAGCGGTTCTCGTCGACCGAATGGGTGTACAATCGCAACGACGACTGGTGGGGCGCGAAGACGGGCGCCTTTAGTCTTCCTGCTCCGCTCCAGATCCAGCGTCCGTGGGTCGGCAACGCCGAGACCCATAACCAGATGCTGGTGAACAACGAAGCCGATTTGGGCCCGGGTTCGGGCGCAACCCCAAGTATCATGCAATCACTGCAGGCACGCAATCCGGATCTGAAATCCTACAGTGACGAGCCTCCCTACGGTTGGATCGACCCGTGCCCGCGTATGCTCACCGTAAACCATACAGTAGCGCCATGGGACTCAAAGGAGATGCGCTGGGCGCTCTCCTATGCCATGAACCGGCAGCAGATTGTGGACGTAGTCAACGAAGGCGCCGGTGCGACCGCATCGTTTATCTTCCCCGATTATCCGGCTATGCAACCTTTCCAGGATGCCATCGCGGATATTATCGAGCCCGTTGGTGAGTTCAACCAAGAGAAGTCGCGAGAGTTGATTGAAAGCCAAGGGTATATACTGGACGAAGGCTCCGGTAAATATGTCGGCCCTGACGGAGAGAATCTTACCCTAGATGTTGTGGCGCCTCCCTTCATGGAACCGTGGGCTCGGTTGGTCGTACAGCAGTTGAATGCCGTCGGTATCGATGCAGTCCTACGCATTCTGGAATGGGGCATCTTCCGCGATCAGACGGGTCGAGGTCAGTTTGAGGCTGCAACTGATTGGGACGGCTGTGGCAGCGTAGTTGAGCCATGGTTCGGTATGCAGCGCTACCACAAAAAATGGTCCAATCCTGTGGGAACACCTGGCACCGAATACGTTGACAACACCAATAACGCCGCTCGCTGGGAAAACGACGAGTATTCCGCATTAGTTGACGAGATGGGGAGCTTGCCCATTGGTGACCCAGCCATTGTGGACATCATGAAGGAAGCTGCAACTATCTGGGTGGACGAGATGGTGGACATTCCTTTGGTTCAGACACCCGCGTTTTATCTGTTCAACGAAACCTATTGGACCAACTGGCCGACTCGGGACAATAACTACATCCAGCCGCCAAATCACTGGGAGCATTTCCTGCGTCAGCTTGTCGAGTTGCAACCTGCTCAATAGTCATATAGTTACATCAACCTGCCGGTCGGGTGAACCGACCGGCAGGGTTCACGCCTCGCCCAAATCGGGCATGTCGACGCCACGTTCTTCGTTCTGGTCGTGGCATCCGCCAAACCGTTGGATACATAGTCACATACTTTTGCTTCTCTAGTTTTTAGTTGGTTCGCCTGAATGATTACCAAATTCACTTCTAACGAGTTATTCGGTACTGCCAAGAGTGGACTGCTGTTCAAAAACCACCGGGTAGTGGTCGTGCGTTTCTGGAAATAATTAGTCGGGAAGGTAGTGGGGCATGCGAGGAATCGATTTGGGTTATTTTGTGCGACGCATCGCCATGTTTTTCTTGGTCATATTTGTTGCCGCCTCGTTCAATTTTCTGATCCCGCGTCTGGCGCCGGGTAATCCGATTGGGGCTATCACGTCGCGCATGGCGCAAGCCAGCGCTGGTATTGAGAACGGCCAGGCCATGTACGAAGCGTACCGCAAACGCTTCGGCCTTGACGACCCGATGTACGTACAATATTCAAAGTACCTGTGGAACACCCTGCGGCTTGACTTTGGTCAATCTCTTTCCGCCTATCCGGCAGGAGTGTGGGAGATCATCCGTCCGGCAATTGGGTGGTCAATCGGGCTTATCGGCGTCAGCGTGCTCATCACCTTCGTACTAGGCATCACAGTGGGTGCGCTGCTAGCGTGGAAGGGCACCCCGCGCATCGTTCGTGCTGTGCTGCCATTGACCATGATCTGGGGGGTGCTGCCCTACTATCTGCTTGCGCTGCTACTCCTGTACGCTTTCGCCTTTACCACCGGCATCTTTCCCATGAGTGGCGCCTACAATAGCGGAATTCCCAAAGAATTGTCATGGCCGTTTATCAGCAGTGTCGCGAGCCACGCGGTGCTACCAGCCATGTCGATCGTTCTTACCAGCTTAGGGTTGTGGGCGCTCACTATGCGCGGTTTGATGGTAAACACTATCGGCGAAGATTATATGATGCTGGCTGAGGCAAAAGGGCTGCGCCCGCGTCGCATCCTCTGGTGGTATTCCGTGCGTAATGCGATTCCACCGCAGGTAACGCATCTGGCTATCGCCTTGGGCTATGTGGTTTCCGGCGCCATCCTGGTGGAAATCATCTTTTCCTATCCCGGACTCGGTTACCAACTCTACCAGTCCATCATTAATAGCGACTACACGGTTATCCAGGGCATCACCTTCATTTTGGCAGTTTCCGTCGGAATATCAGTGCTTGTTATCGACCTGATCTACCCGCGGCTGGATCCACGGGTAACTTATGTCGCAGAGAAGGCAGGCTAATGGAAGCAACAACTTACCCTTCGGCTAGGACTACTAGTTACGGTTCAGCCATCACAGGCACTGTGCGGAGTGTGCTTGTCTTTCTGAAGGACAACAGGATATTTACATTGGGAGTCTCCCTTCTGTTGGGTCTCTATCTGTTCGGGTTAATTGGCGTACAGATTATCGATCCCAAAAACGCTGATATGGGCGCGAACCCGCTCAATCTCGCTCCTACAAGAGAGCATCCTTTGGGTACAGAAGGTTTTGGACGCGATATGTACACGGTGATGGTGATCGGCATTCCTAATACGTTCAAGATCGGCTTTCTAGCCGGCGTTGTGGGCGTTTTCCTAGGCACACTCTTTGGCCTAATCGCGGGTTACTACAAAGGACCCATGGACACGCTGTTTAGCACACTGGCTGACGTAATGCTTGTGATCCCGGCTTTAGCAATCCTGATAACCGTCTCTGCCTATGTGCGAGTCATGACGGTTGAGATGATGGCCTTGATTGTTGGGCTGCTGGCGTGGCCTCTGCCGGCGCGTATCATCCGCTCCCAGACGCTGAGTCTGCGCGAGCGCCTCTTCGTCCAGGTGGCCAAACTCTCCGGGCAGAATGATTTTGAAATCATATTTCTACAGATTCTTCCCAACCTTACCGCTTATCTTGCAGCTGCCTTCGTGGGCGCCGTGAGTACCGGTATCCTGGCTGCCGTGGGTTTGGAGGTGCTAGGGCTTGGTCCACAGAGTGTACCCACCATTGGTCGCGCGCTCTACCACGCCTTTACCTACTCAGCCATGTTCCGAGGCATGTGGTGGTGGTGGGGACCGCCTATTTTCACATTGGCCATCATCTTTACCGGTCTCTTTCTCACGAGCATGTCACTGGACAAGTACGCAAATCCTCGCATGCAAGGGTCAAAACAGGAATGAGTCCCCTTAGAAGACCGCCAATCTGCAACGCTTTCATCCAGAGAAAAGGGCAGCGTAGTGCTTACGCATTCGGCTGATAACGATTCTGCCGGCACAGTCGACAAGGTTCTCGAGGTACGGGACCTGAGGGTTACCTATCACACCTCGAGCGGACTGATTCGGGCAGTTAACAGAGTAAGTTTCTTCCTCAGGCCAAGTGAGAGGATGGGTCTCGTCGGTGAATCCGGTTCAGGCAAGACCACCACCGCCCTCAGCCTTATGCGGCTGCTGCCCTCCCCTGCTGTGATTGAAGGCGGCGAGGCGTTGCTGGCAGGCAAAGACCTACTGAGCCTTTCGGAAGAACAAATGCGTCAAACCAGGTTTGCAGACATTGCGCTGATCCCGCAGGGCGCCATGAACTCATTGAATCCGATGATGAAAGTGGGCGAACAACTGCGCGATACCATAAAGGCTCACATCAATACCGATTCAAGGTCTGCACTCGATACGCGTATCCACGACGTACTGGAATCGGTCGATCTCGGACCCGGCGTGATGGAAGCGTACCCACACGAACTAAGCGGCGGAATGAAACAGCGGGTATGTATCGCAATGGGCATCCTACTCGAGCCGAAAGTGATAATTGCTGACGAACCAACGAGTGCGTTGGATGTTGTTGTGCAGCGTCAGGTAATGGAGACCTTTCGCCGGGTGCAGATAGAATTGGGCGCGGCTGTGATTCTCGTAGGACACGATATGGGCCTGATGGCGCAGTTCGTGGACAGGGTCGGCGTGATGTACGGCGGGAAGCTAGTGGAGGTTGGACCCGTACGAGACATTTTCAAAAATCCGCTGCACCCCTATACGCAGATGCTCATCGGCAGCCTGCCTACTTTGGAGACACAGGAGGATTTCGCAGGCATTCCTGGGTTGACGCCTTCGCTGTTGAATCCACCTTCGGGATGTATGTTCCACCCGCGTTGTCCACAGGCGTTACCGCATTGCTCTACGGACCTGCCAACGTATCAGGAACTGCAGCCGGACAGATGGGTGGCGTGCCACCTCTACGAAGAGCGCCAACATGAAGCAAACCAGTCTGGGGAGATGATATCGTGACCGATGTATTGAGTGCGCAGAATGTCACGAAAGTATTTGGTCGCGGAATGGTTACGCAGGACCGCACTGTTGCAGTAGACCAGGTATCCCTCTCGATCAGCGAGGACAAGCCAACCGTGATCGCGATTGCCGGCGAAAGTGGAAGCGGAAAGACAACACTGGCTCGGCTGCTGCTTGGGATGATCAAACCCAGTTCTGGCTCAATCCTGTTCAAGGAAAAAGATCTCTACAAGATGGGTAGGCGCGAGCGACGAGTGTTCCGCCGGCAGGTTCAGGCCATCTTTCAAGACCCGTTCGAAGTATACAACCCGGTCTACAAGGTGGACCAGGTGCTGCAGCTGCCTGTTCGTAAGTTCAAGTTAGCCTCGTCTCGAGCTGGTGGTCAGGCGTTAATTGAGGAGAGCCTGCAAAAGGCTGGTCTGCGTCCGGAGGAAACACTGGGGCGCTACCCGCACCAGTTGAGCGGTGGCCAGCGACAGCGTATCATGGTAGCTCGCGCGCTCTTGCTAAATCCGTCCGTCTTGTTGGCGGACGAGCCAGTCTCGATGGTTGATGCGTCACTTCGGGCGTCGATTCTGGGAAGCTTAATGCAGATGAAGCGCGAGCTTGGCATTTCACTGATTTATATCACCCACGATCTGACCACAGCCTACCAGATCAGCGATAACATCTACATCATGTACCGAGGTTCGGTCATCGAGGTTGGAAGTGTCAAAAAGGTGATCAAGGATCCTCAGCACCCCTATACCCGCCTGCTGGTCAGTTCGATACCACTGCCCGATCCCGATCGGCGCTGGGGTGGTGAGTCCGACATTGAAGGCAAGGCAACTACATCCGCTGCCTCCAGCGCTCGTGTATCCGGCTGCAAATTCTCCAACCGCTGCCCCTTCGTCATGCGCGAATGTACCGAAGCGCCGCCTCCACTCTTTCGCCCGGAGGAGGATCGCGCCGTTGCCTGTTATCTGCACAAAGATGCAGAACCGGTAACCGGAAGGGCTATGGCGGAAACAATGTCCGCGTAGCAGCAACTAGCGGCACTCTTTTCCCCGCAAACAAGCACGATAAGTGATTTGATGACGTCCTAAATGGTCCCCTGCAGGATCGCCATGTGGCGCCGCTTGCTTGGCGAACACAGTGCCGGCAAACGGTAAACTGTAGCAGAAGTACAGGTAATTCTGAAGACGGGTCTGGGCCATGTATTTGATAATCTAAAATCGGCTCTCCCGCAATTTTCTTGGTTGAGTCAGGCAAATGGCATGATTTGTGTACCCAGAACTCGTTTTCTCAGCAAGTCGAAGTTGGCACGGCCGTACATGGATCGTTTGATGAATTTCAGCCGGTTGACCTGACCTTCCGTTTGACCATTGCTCCACGGCAGTTCCAGGGAAGCTCTGACCGCGTTGATATCCTTGCGTAGTCCATCTGCAAAGCGCTGTAGAGTTCGGATCTGAGATTCCGAGACCGCCTTCAACCATGGTGAAAGGGCAGACGGATGCCGGTTGTTCACCATCTCGATGAAGTCCTGGACAAGCGACCGGACAAGTCCGGCCTGGGGATCGATCTGCACCATGTGCCTGAGAGCAGATCTGTCATCGTCGGTGAGACCGTCATCGCATTTCATGAATAGCCAGACTACTTCCCTGGATGATAGCGGTGACGTCTTGTGTACGCCCGCTGTGTTCGCCATCGTTCTCGCGATCTCTTTACGCTGCTTCGCTGCCCAGATACCGACTAGACCACGGCTTCCGGCGAACCCTTGGTCGCGGATCTCTCGCCACAGCTGACTGGCATTCCTGCGACCGGAAGCCCATTCGCACTCCAGGTAACTTAGGTAGGGGTCGAGCATACTTCGGCTGCTGCGACCCTCCGGATAGACCGGGCAGGTTGTGCTCTCGATGTATTTCGCCACGGTATGCACGCTCATGTCATACCGGCGTGCGATCTCCCGCTGGCTAACACCGTTCCGATGGAGTTCTTTCACCGCCTGAAAACGCTCCTGACGGAGAGTCCGACGCGCCTGTCTCTCGGCTTCTATCTGCGTGACGGGTGGTGGAGGGGTCGCCTCAATCTGGCTTTTTCGTTCTGAGCTGGCCTGAGCTGCCGCATGAAGCCAACTGCGTTTCCTTTCCAGAAGCCGTTGCAGCTTCTCCCGCAAGTTCTTCAGCAGATGCCAGCGCGCCCAAGGGGCCCCCGCTACTTGCGTTGCATGCGGCGCGCCTAGTGAGGCGCCTTTGATGTACTCACGGCCTCGATCTCTTGCTATGATTTCAACGCCCGGATGCGCCACCAACCATTGTGCCAGCGACTCAGCACTGCGATCGGGCAGCAAATCCACCGGTCTGTTGCGTTCCAGGTCCACGAGAATCGTGCCGTAGCTCTGCCTCTTACGAAATGCCCAGTCATCCACCCCGAGCACCTTCGGTGTCCAGGTCGCTAGCTCCGGTGCGTTGCGAATCAACCTCAGCACTGAATCGGGACTCAGCGGCATTCTCAACAAAGAGAGGATGCGTGCTCCCACCTCGCCCCCCACCAACAGCCCAACAGCTTGCTGGTCTTGTGCCAACCGCTTTGTACGTCTGGCGTACGGTGCGATGACCGTGGGCAAGCGCTCCACGAAGGTTCGGTACCTGCAACACTCCCTATCGCAGTAGAACCGCCGAACACGCAGCCTGAGGCGGACCGTGAACCTGGACCACGGCAAATCCATCGGTTTACGTTCATAGTAGCTGTGGACTCGATGAGAACTCGCCTCACAATACGGACAACGTGCCGTTGACTTCACTGCCGAGACGCCGACAACCAACGTCTCCTCCTCGCAGACCCAGTCCTCAAATTTCAAGCTGGTTGGGTCAGGTAACAACAGCTCGGTGAACATTGGAAACCCCTCCTTATCTGGTAGGCTTCCAATTCTATCTCTATGCCGATTGCTGACTCAACCACGAAAATTGCGGGAGAGCCCAGAAATCGCGTCACTGTTCCGACAAAGGATCAAGAAAAAGCACGGCGCTAAGCAGATTTCCGTTAAGGTAAGCCTGTTGAGAAACAGGCAGGTTTCCGAAGCGGGGGAGGAGATGCTAACCGTGCAAGGGTACGAACAGATTCGACGGGCGTAGTACGTTGAAAAGAAGAGTATGTGCCAGATTGAACGGGAGTTTCGACATAGCTACTGGACGGTGCGCAAAGCGCTGGATATATCCGGGCCAGCACGCGTTCCAGCTTAGCGGCTGTCGGTTCATGGAGTGGGCGGCGTGCGTCCTGTGCGAAGTGTTCGAGGGCGCTTGTATTCGCAGGTACTGGTACTACAGGCGTTGTTTTGATTATTGGTGGAATGACTGGCTAATTTCTCGCAGAACAGTGAACATGTCCCGCGGTTCACTGGCGATCACCGTCGCCGTACCACTTTCCGGATCGCCGATGTGTTTGTGATGAGGATGCGTCCGTATGTCAGGGTGGTGCGGTACATTATCGTACCGAAAGCAGAGCTTTGTATCGGCGTCCTGATAATGATAGGATTAGCGTTGGCGGATTAACGATGCGCCACGAACAATGAGGTTTTCATCAAAGCGTAGGAGCGAGCCATCCCAAAATCGGATTCTTCCCTGGACTTGGCCATGGCGTTAGGAGCCTGCACGCGCACCGTAAACGATTCGACCTCTACACCGGGACGGGACCGAAGTGAATCCTCTACCAGTGCGAAGTAGTCCTGCAGACGCATAGGTCAGTCGCCGGGAGTCATGGGTCCGCTGAGGACGAGATTGAGGCTTCGAGCAATCGTTTGCTTAAGATGCAGATAGGCCTCGTACTCTCCTGCCCACGCTACCAGGTCAGGATCGTCGCCGCTTTGGCCATCCACGAAGCGGAGGTAGAATTCCTCGGAAGACAACCCAAACTTCTGCTCGCGTGCGACTAACCCGCGCTCCAGCGACAGGAGTTCTTCGAGCGGATCGTATTGCTCCATGGCGTCACGCAAGGCAAGGCGGAATTCTTCTGGCGGCGGTAACGGCTCGTTCTCAAAGTGCAATGTGGGCATGGTTGACTCCCTTCGTGAACCGCATTATATCAGGTATACAGGTGACATCACAGCATCTGAATGCGCTTGTCCCGGGCAGATGCCGTTGCTAATTGCCACAGGTACAAGCACGGTAATGCCCTTTATAACCCAATTCTTTTGCCCGACTGCACAGCTTCGAGGAGGGCTTGTTCCAGAGATTTGATATATGTCTTGACGTCTTCCTCATTGAGGCCAACATCAGCGAGAGTTGTGACGAAGACAACGATGTACAGTTGATTGCCAACTGTCTGTCGTCACACGAAAGCAGGCTAGCTTTCGTCGCCGCTAAATTGCAGATGCAATGCAACACCCAAGGCATAACGATCCGGCTGGGTAGTCACTAGAGAGTCTTCACGTCGAGATTAGCAAGTCTACGAACGGTCCAAATAGTGACCCAATCCATGACTGCGCGAGTGCTTCAGATTCTGGTTGCCCTGACTCTCGCGTTGCTGTTGTTCGTACAGTTCCGCCAACAGTTCTGGGCGTGACTCTTCATCCTGGAAGGCCTGAATCTGCTTGTCCAGACCCAGGCGAACCAACTCGGCGATGGTGAGCTGCACACCATGTTCGGCGCGGAATTCCGCCAGGAGACGGCCAATCTCATTGTACTGGTCTTCGCGGAAGGGAATCGTTGACTTGCGCCAGGTAATGGGTTCGATAACAGGTTCTTGTTGTTCAGCCTCGGAATCGTCAGGGAGGGTACTGGCAGGGACTGCAGCATCTTCATCCCCAAGCGCATGAACGAATTGGAGGTCGGCGTCCAATATTGGCTGAACAGGCGCATCGACGCCTTCCACGTCTGGCAATGTGTCTACACCGTTCATTTTTGTACCCGAGGCGCCCGACGCTGAAGGTTCTGCTGCTGCGTCAGCGTCGGCGGGTGCGTCGGCGTCGGCAGGTGTGGTAAGGATAGAACCTTCTCCGAGCGCTACGTCATCCGCCTGCTCTGTGTGCGTGGCCTCGGTAGATTCGTCACTGGCGGCCAAAGCAGTTTCTTGTTCAGGCTCAGCCGCTGCAGCATCGGTCTTGCTATCTGCTGTTTCGGCCTCTGCTTCAGAGGATAAATCGGTGTCAGCCCGGGTTTGCGCCTCTTCTTCGTCGAGCACAGGGACCGTCTGATTTAGAAGCGCACCCAGGTCTTTAGTTGACTGTCTTCTTCGCGGTGACACGTCGCATTACCTCCTCTGCAAGATTTGCGTAGGCCAACGCGCCTGGGTTCTGCGGCGCGTAGTCTATGACCGCCCTGCCCTCTAGAGCGGCTTCGCTGAACCGGATGGAACGCGGGATGGTGGACTCAAAGGTCTTTAGGTCTTCCCGTTGCTGTAGCGCATTGAGAACATCATTGGCATGGCGCGTGCGAAGATCGACCATGGTGGGCAGGATCCCCAGCAACTCCGCGGCGCGACCGTAATCTTCGCGGATGTCCATCATAGACTCCAGAAAGAGCCCGATGCCGCGCAAGGCTAGCACATCCAGTTGTGTCGGAACGATGACAAAGTCCGCTGCATATACGACATTGATAGTTAACATACCCGAGGAAGGCGGAGCGTCGATGAGGATATACTCGTAGCGATTCTTTACCGCCTCCAGCACCCTGGTCAACTGCTGTTCATGGGCTGGGCGCACAATGAGTGTCATCTCGGTTCGGCTCAGCAATATATCTGATGGTGCGATATCTAGCCCTAATTGTATCTTGCGGATAATTGGCTCGATGTCCATGGTGCCTTTGCTGGTAATGCCCAGCACATCCGCCATATTTTCTTCTTCGGCTATGACGCCAAGCGTTTGCGTCAAACTCGCTTGCGGATCCATGTCCACCATCAGAACTGGACCCACCCGCCGCGAAAGCTCCACGCCCAGGTTCAAGGTGGTAAGCGTCTTGGCGACGCCGCCTTTCGAATTCACTATACCGACGATTATTGCCATGCGCCAATCCTGTTGTCTTGCGGGCGAGAAACAATGTTGCAAGTTGTCATGATGACTATATGATAAGAAATGATGATGGTGTGATGCGCTGCTTGCAAAATATTATGCGTGTGCTGCGCTGTTTAGCCAAATGCTGTACTTGTCCGAGTCATTCCAAGGGGTTGAGTTCTTGTGACTTCTCCACGTGGCGATGGATATACTCTCGGCTTTCCCATCTGCACTCCTGCAAAGCCACATATTGTGGAATTTGTCAGATTAGCCACCGGCAATACGCAAGCTGGATAACAAGATAATACGAATTCCTGATGACAAGACAACTAGAGTTAAATATATTAAGTTGTAAAGATATATGAATGTCTAGTCATAACGAAATGTAGATATGAAGATATGATGATTTAAAGCGGTAAAGATATAAAGTAACAGTGTTGCAAGAAGTAAAGACATCAACTTATAGAGATATCAGGAGTACGAGACATTGGATGTCGGGCAACAAGAATTGCAGCGTTGAAGATACTACGTCGTAAGGCAACAAAGAAATTAACTATGCATCAAGAGGTAAAGCATGAAGATGAGTAGTTGTAATGAAATGTAGGCATAAAGACAAGATGATGTAAAGAGCTCAAGACATAAAGAAACTATGTTACAAGATGTAATGACATCAACTTATAAAGATATTATGAAAGCCAGATATTAAAATACCAGGCGACATGAATTACAGACGTGAAGATATAAGGCTATAAAGAAATAAAGTAGTCAAGAAGAAACGGTATGAAGATAGGTAGTCTTAATGAAACATAGTAATTTAGATGGCAAGAGATAAAGTAACACTGTTGCAAGATGTAGCGATTATGACATATTGAGATATCGGGACAACAAGATGCCATAACACATTGAGTTCCGATTGCTTTCCTTCACCACATAAGCATGCGTTGCGGGCGGGGGAGTAGTGAACGCAGTCACGGATCCAGCTGTGGAGTTGTGACGGGAAGGGGGTTGCGCACGCCCGCAGAAGGAGGGGGGTTCGCCCACATCTGATTGGCTTGAGCAGACCTTTCCGCTTCAGTGGCGGCAGGTGAAATATCCAAGTCACGTGCATCATCCTAGTCAGATATCGCAGCCATACTGGATAGGTTGCTGTTCGCCTCCACTACATTGAGAATGGTGACGTCAGATCCAGTCCATTAGTAGTTAATCAGTATGTTTTGTGTTTCTTTTCGTTTAATATCGTTCAACTGTTTCGCGTAGTCATAGAAACATATACCTAATAACCACTGCCAACAATCCACCAATAAACTTTTACAACCTATTCTGGCCTAGATAATCTGATAAGGAATCTCGGTTCCCTCAATAGATAGTGTTACCGATGATGGAGCCATAGCCACCGAAGAATCAAAGACTGTGGATGAGAGATACCAGTATCTGCACTGATGCAGGACAGGCACTGGATAGCGGACAAATAGAGTCAGGGTCGTCTGCTGGACGAGATGGCCGACGTTACCAGATGCACCGGAAAAGGCTGATGCGGCTGCTACAAGATAAGCTGGAGCGGAAGCCAAAGCGCAAACAGAGAGGCAGGAGCTATGGAGCGGTAATGGACGATGCCACACGCTTCAGCCGCAAGGGTATAGACCACATCTGCGCAGAACGACTCAAGCCGAACTTGGTTTGGCTGACAAAGCATTTGCAGTCCCGTAGTGAGTTGACTGTGACAAAGGAGCTGGAGACCCAGCTGCAGAGAATCAGCGTCTCCACGGTTCGCCGTATCCAGCAGGTGTCCTGGAGCCGGGATAGTCAGGCCAATCAAAGATGTTGCGGCATAACACCAACACACGCCGCTGACGTACCGCGCTGTACAGGCAGCGGGATGGTCTATCTTAATTCCCACTGGCTTTATCCGCCCGTAGCCAAGACGTAGGTCAAACCTGGAAAACCAAAACCGCCAGAAGGGAAAAACCTTACAGACGGGAAAAACCTTATTCTATATCTCAGAAAGAAGAGGGTGGTCCGGTAACATGATCAAATGACAGAACGATCATTGTTCGGTAACAGTATCAGTATGACTAGAAACGGGGATCTATTGAAGCCCATAACAACGCATATAACATTGACTACGCGAAGTTAATATTCAATATTTGGTCATTTTTTACGACCAGAAACTGTTGTTCCTGCGCATACAGCATCCCTATAGCATCACGCCAAGACACCCGCTCCAGAATATCAGAGAAATTCACTAGTGACGAGGACAGGCGGACTCGGCGGGAAGCGAGAGCCAACAAGCTGTGGAGCAAAGGCGTTGGCGTTGGTCTTTCGGGCGGGGCAGGCGGTTGGCCGAGAGGCCTGCACTTCCAAGGGACGTGGTGTCCGGGTCTTTTTGGGGTTAACTTTCCGCGTCAGCGACTAGCGGCGCCTTCTATCTCGCCGCCTGAGGCAATACTACCCCCATACACGACCGTTTAGGCCTGTTCCGTCTATATTTGTACCAGTAAACCATAAACGCTCCCTACGGGTTCCAGAACCAAGGGTGTCGATTGGCGGTCAACTGGTAAGTGATGACGCGTCTTCCAGATTCAGCACCTTACCGATTTGTGGTTTCTTGGGCCAGCCCCATGAGAATTCCTTCGGGGCCGCGGATATAGCAGAGATTGGCTCTTGCGTACACGCTTGACTCTCAAGCACTTCAATCGATGATGTGACCTTCGGCGGGACCATTGCTTCAGGCCCGAGCTAGGGCCGCTCTCATTGCACTGTAGTCCTGTCATTGCCCTGAGGCGAAACGCTTGAGCAATGAGCCTTTGGCCAACTAGAGACACAGTTTTCTACCTGCCGCTGCCGGATCAGGGTCGAAAAATCACGTGCCAGTCAACGGCTTCTACCGGGTGCGGACGGATGTTACCGAGGGTTGAGTGGGCTTGGTTCGCGTTCATCAAGCTTGGCTGATGGCCGCCCGACAAAAAACGATCCAGCATGTGAGGACACTTCATTCCGCGCTTGACGCCAGTGCTGAGAAATGCAAACGTTCTTGACGTGATCGATCAATACAAGTTCAGGCGCCAAGAAGGCCCAACCAGCATCGTCTTTTCATGTATATCCCAGCACTCACGGTTCGTTTTACGGACCGCGGTGCGACGTCAGCCGCCATTCCCGTACGAAAGGCACAGCCACTCGGCCGTTTCGGCGCTCGCTTGCCTGACCCAGGGCGTTGACACCGCGAAAGGCCACATAGGGAACCTCGACAAACTCTATGAGGGGATAGAGGTAGACGCCCACGCTTACTATCCCGCCGCTGCGTTGGCCGCCGCCCGTCGTGGGCGGGAGCGAAGCCTGAGGCGGCGAAATTGCTAACGTTAGGCGTGTGCTGCGCGCTTGGCTGCTGGCATAGGTGCGCGAATACATAAGCGATTGCGCAAACTCATTGGCCACCGTGGTGGATGACGTGTCGGTCCGGGTACGAGAATAGCCCAAGGAGGCGCCGAGTTTCATCATGCGCTGCACGCCCACTTCCAAGATCTCAACCGAAGCCTTGGCGCTCCCGCCTTGCGATAGCTCGCCGCTGATCTGTGCACTGAAGGTATTCGACGTGCTCGTGCTGCGCGTCGTGCTGCGCGTCTGCCGGCTGCTTGCCGTCTGCTGCCCCGTCGCACTGCTGCTGACGGTCGAGGTTACGTCAAGCTGGACCGTCAGCGGCGTACGGATGTCAGGCGTGAAATCCACACCGCCCACGAAGATCCAGTAGTCGGCGCGATGGAGGGCGGCGTTGTTCAGTGGCAAGTACTGCGGCATGATGCGCCGCTCGCTGCGGAACATGTACTCGATGGGGGCGACGAGTATGAAGTCAAGACCGGTGCGGTTATAGTGCCGCTGGGCGCTCTCTCCGGCCTCGCGCCAATGGTATTCCACCTCAATGCGCGTCAAGGGCGAGTCCGGGCGGTAGGCGTCCAACAGCGCCTGTCTGTCATAGGAGTACTTGATCACTCGCGAAGATTCGTCTTCCAACTCTCGCCCTGAAAAACTGCGCCAGGGACGGACCTGCTGAAACTGCCGTGCGGGCAGGATGTCGAGCAGGCGAACCTTTGTAGTCACGTCTTGATGGTTATAGACGGAGTTTGTGTTGCGAACGCGTAGATGGAAGACCGCTTTGCCCTCATCCCCCGCCTGGGCAATCGACCGCGGCGCACCGGTAACTACATAGAAAACGCGTTGGGCGCCGCTCGAATCTGTTACACGCGTCAGATCCACCCAAGTGAGCTGTGCAGACGTGTCCAGCCTGGGCGTCGCTTCCGGCAAGAAGGACGAGTCGGCAACGACAAAATTCTGGGCGGGTGCACCCGCCTCCGACTGTGCGGACTCCGCGGCATACGGCTCCGTGCTGCCTACGCGCGCCATTACCTCCCGCTGGTATCTGCGGGCGCGACTTCCACCGCCATTGTAGGCGCGGGCCGCCTCAGCCCAGGACGGTGTGCGCAACCCCTGGAACTTGACGAACAGCCAGCGAATGGCTGTGCGAATCCAAAAACCATAGTCTTCGTACAGGTCGCGGCCGGCTGAATGCATCAAGTTTTGGCCGCTGCCGTCGCGAAACTCAAAAAATTCGCGCAGCGCAGTCCGAAACGTCGGGTGCGCCCAATATTCGCTACTGGACATACTGTGCCACGTGCGATCCAGGTCGTTGAGGCGATAGCGCGTGAAGATAGCCGGAGCCATCTCCTGCATCATCAGCCACTGTTGCGGTCCCCAGGAATCTATCGCTTGACCGATGTTGAAGCGGCTCTTGATGGGGTGGCGGGCGCCATTGGACCAATCGTACGGCGGCAAGATCAGGTGCGAGCCCGATGTTCCCATACGGCTCTCTTGATAGATGATCGACTTGACGATGTTGGGATCCAGCGCCACGCCAGGCCGCAGGCTTCTGTTGTAGTGGTTCACCCAGAAGACGATGGCGACGTCGAAGCGGTTGTACATCATCTGTCGCACCCACATGCGTGAATAGGTGGTGCGGCGGTGAGCGAGGCTGGATTGCAGTTGGTCCCTCTGCCGTTCCCAAAAGCCGCGGTTGGTGCGGTACTGGCTTTCGCGTGCCAACCACTGGGCGAGTTCACGGGCGCTGCGCACTACGGCAGTGCGTTGCGCGTCGAGAGTGACGTCATACCGGCGCATACCCGTCGCGGTCTGTGGCGCAGGCGAAAGCACAACCTTGGGCACGCGAAATCCTGCTATGACAGCCTCCGGATCGGTCCCGTTCCAGTTTTCGATGGGCAAAAGCACGCCAGCGGAAAAGGTACGTACACTGGAACCTGTACCGGAAGCCCGGTACAGTGAGTCAAAGCGGCAACGCAAACCGTTCATTTCACTGTCGATGTCATCCACCGAGACGGTTTCTTCGTAGGAATCCGTTGCGGCCTGATAGCTCTGAACCGTTTGGCCGGGCGGCATGCGCCCCCACCTATCGGTCAACTTGCGGCCGACCGTACGTTCCGAGCCTCCGTCGATCGGCGTCTCCAACACCTCAACATAGGCGCCTGGCCCCGACCACTCCACAAGCACGCCACGTGCGGCTATGTCCTCGAAATCCTCCGGCACTTCAGAGAGGACGACGGCAGAATAGTGTATTCCTTCGAAGGGAGCGGATCTCTCCAGCACGTCGCCTGCCCGAACGGAGCCCTCAGCCGCGCCCAATCCAACGTCGACTGGCGTTCTGGCTGCAGCCGTTCCGACATAGGTCTCATCGTACGCCAATTCAGGCAACTCATCTGCATCGTGTGCGCCCGGTCCCAGTGAAACCGCCCCGCGGCTGGCGCTGAGCCAGTCGACGGCCTCCGACGCCTGCCTGGCCCGAACGGACTCCTCTGCACCGAAATCGACTTCAACATCCTGGTCAGGAATCTGGTATTGATCCCCGTCAGAGTCCCCGCCGACGAAGTCTTCCCTATCAATCCACTCTTCCTGCGGCAGCGCAGCGTCCGCGTCCGCGTCCGCGTCTGCGGTCTGAGCCTCTGCGGCCCATTCATTCACGTCCCAGTCGGCGCCTGCGGTGTCGTACGTCCAACTATTATCCGCTTCCGCATCGTATCTGTCGTCTTGCATGTCGTAATCCCCCTCCCGCTCGTCTTGCTCGGGACGCATCAGCGCTGCAGCGTCAGCCGCACCGGCGATCTCCTGCCCAGCCCCCTCATCACGACCGGCATCCTCCACAGCGACTAGGTCCAAATACCCATACCCCTCGCGATGTAGGTCCGCCGGCGCCAGCGATCCGCTCTCCAACAGCGATCTCTTGGTGCTGGAGAACAGTCGCGCTCGTGTGTCCACAATCGGCAAGGGCCGGCCGGCCGCCTCGAACAGAAGCGCTACCGCGCCCGTTACGTGCGGAGCGGCCATGCTCGTTCCACTCTTCTCCACATAGCCCGCGTGCGGAGGTTCGCCGTAGGCTGCAGAGCGGGCGGCGCGAATGCGCACCCCGGGGGCTACAAGTTCGGGTTTCACGCGACCGTCGCGCGTCGGCCCCGCGCTGGAAAACAGGCCAATGGTCGCGCGTCTATCATAGGGATCATATGCGCCCACCGTGATTGACAGTCTGCCGTTGCACAGCGTGCCCGTGGTGTAGTTGGCGGATACGTCAGGCCGCAGAAACTTAGGTTGCAGACCGCGATCGCGTTCGATCCAAGCGTGGAAGCGGCCATCGCGGACTGACTCTCCCGTAAAACGCAGCGCCCAGATTCCGCCGGGAACAAAGGGCTTTAGAAACAGGTCCACGTGGTGATCGCCGTTCAGCGATTCGCGTACATAGTGGTAGACATGTCCCATCTCACGGTCGGCGATGACCAACGGACTGTCCTGCCCGGGTGCGACGGCAGCGAGACGCGTTGCGTCGGGGCCGAACACTTCCACGAAAAGGCTGTCCGCCCCAGGATACCAGACCTCGATCTCGCTTTCCGTTGGGTCATCCTGCGGCACACGGAACGGCAGCAACTTCTCCCCGCTCGGCAACGCTCTGCCCTCCGCATGGGCGCGCTTGTTGAAGTAGTTGCCTGCGCTGTTGACGACAGCGCGGCCATCTTGCAACGAAATGACGCGGTCGATCCCCTGCACCAGCAGCGCGGTACCGTCGTGGGGGCCGCCATGGGCGCCCACACTCATATTCACGACGCACGGTCTGTCGCCTGCGGTCGAAAAGACGAAGTCAAGCGCCTCCAGAACGGTTGCCGAGTCACCCAGATTGCCTTTGCCCAGGACCTGTGTCGTGCGCGAAAGATGCACGAAGACCAGGTCCGCTTCAGGCGCGACGCCCGACATCCCATTTTCGGGATCACAACCTGCCGCGATGTCCATCACATGGGTGCCGTGGGCGCCTGCCCTGCCGCCGGCGTCCGCGGGATGATAGTTCAGCGCCGCATACGGGTCTGATGCGCGCAGGGCGCGGTTTATTGCGGCGGCGTCAAAGACACGTCCGTAGCCCCGGGGAGGCGCGCCGCCTGCGTTCTCGCTGTCACGCTGATCCCAGATGGCCAGTAGACGGGTGCTGCCGTCGGCGTGGCGGAAGGCCGGATGAGCAAAATCGCACCCCCAGTCCAGTACGCCGATAACGACACCCTTCCCCGTGGCGGTCAGCCCCGCGGGTCGGCGAGTGTAGGGGCCGAACCCGTCGTCGGGAACATAGTTATTCCGCGCCGGACTTCGGTCGACGAAGTCTTCGCGGCCGAAGTCCTCGTCGTACTCTTCGGATCGGCGAAGACGACGCGGCGCCTCTACGGCCGTTACCGTTTCACACTCTGTCAGCTCGCGAATACGCGCTCGGCTCACACGCAGCGTGACGATATCCCCGAAACGCGTCACGATCTTCACACCTTCGGGCAGTGTATCAGAATCGGTCAGACGAGCGATCAGGGCGATCTCGTCGTCTGCTTCACCTTCCAGAGAGATTTCAGCAAGGGCCGGGTCATATGCGCTTACCTGCGAATCGACCTGCCCCACAGTCTAGCCCTTTCCTGACGCCGACTTCACGCTGTCGCCCTGCTGTTCGAGGGCGCTGACTCGGGAATCAAGCGCAGCAATGTCGGATCGAATCTCCTTCGCAACCGTATCAAGCTTGACCTCTAGCTGTTTGCCCTGATCGCTGATTTGGCCGGTTGTACCTGGTCGAGGCGGAACGGCTTCGAGTAGCGTTTCACGCGCGCCTGCCTTGGCGGCACGATCCAACAGCTCTGCATCCACGGCGGCGACCCAACGTGCGGCAGCGTCGGCGAGCGCCTGATCCTGCTTCACAACCTGATGAGCGGCGGCGACCAGAACGGGGTCGGCTCCAACGGCGCGCGCTACGGCAGTGTGCTGCTTGGTAGCCGCCGGTGCGCCGTCTCGACTGTCTAGTAGCGCGGTCACCGGACTGATCAGCGACGCCTTTAGCTCCTCCAGCTCATCCTGCGATGGGCCCTCGATTACTTCGGACGGCTTGTCTTTGGCCTTCTGCGCGAGTTCAAGGGCACGCTTGGGCTGACTTAGTGCGGACGCGCCGGCCACAGCCCGCAGCACATTTTCTTCTCGCGTACGGCCCAACGCTGCGGCCGATCCGCCCAGCCCCAAGGGGAGATTCAATCTCAGCCCTTGGGACGCACCCGCGCTTGCGGGCACTTCACCTTCACGCGGAAATACATTTAGGGGTACGAGAAACGGCATTATGAGCTCCCTCCCTGCGAACCAAAGAGACTACCCAACCCCTGCGGATTATTCCTCAGGATATTGAGAAGCAGTCCGACTCCGCCAATGGCGACCGGGCTGGCGAATGTTCCCTTGGTGTTGTCGAGTAGACCGCTTTTGACGGCGCCCTTGAATACGGCGAACAGGTCCATCTGGCTTCCATTCCAACTCTCGGCAAACTCCAGCGCGCCGTCTAGCTTCACACGCTTGTCCAGCCTGCCGATCTGGCGGGCCTGCGCCGCGTTCACAGCGACAACACCTTTGACGCGTCGGCTAACGCCGCCAACTTTTGCGTTGACAGTCTTGATTCCTTTGGCGTTGCGACGAACTTCCGCGCGCAGTCCGCGGTTGCCGCGAGTGTTTGCCGTCGTCACCCGTCGCGTAGGTTTGCGCACTCTGCGTCGCGCTCTTCTTCCCTTTCTTCTGCGCCGCCGTCGTTCGGAGTAGTCATCTTCGTCGTCCGCGGCGTCCATCAACGCGTCCAGGACGTCGTCCATGTCATCGAAATCCTCTGCATCGTCAAAATCATCGAAATCGTAGTCCATCTCGTCTTCGTCGTCGTCAAACGCGTACTCAAGCAGATCCATTACGTCCTCGTCCATCATGTTCTTCTCCTCGTACTATCTTGCTGTCTAACAGACCGACTGCTGCGCCTCTCGCTTCTGTGGGAGTTTCTGACAATGATTCTGAATTCCTCAGGGGCACCTCCTCGCTGGAAAATGGGCACGATCAGCGCCTCGAATAGCTCGGGGTGGACCTTGCGCCACCCCGGCCCGCCTTGTCCATGACACACATGGCACGTATCGTCGCCTCCGAAGCAAAGCTTACATGACCCGGTAGCGGCGGCCCATGTGTCGTTCACCTCACGCAGATCGGCAAGTTCCTCCTGCATTCGCTCGATGGCGCCAGCGCGCCCCCTGCTTTGCGTGCGGGCGTGATCGTACCAAACATCGTCATCTTCGGGACCACCGTTGTAGTCGCCGTCGTCGTAATCGCCGTCATAGTCGTCTTCGTCTTCGTATACATCCTCATATTCGCCGTCGATTACCTGCTCAGCGGCGTTCATACCGTCGTGTTCGGACGCTGCGTCGTCCTTAGGCGATTCCTCCCCGAGCGAAACGAGCATTTCCAGGATCATCTGTTCTTCCGGTCGAAGAGTTGCGTTGTCCAAGATGGAGCGAAAGAGGGCAACGACCTTATCGTCGGCGTCGACGTTGTTTTGAAGCTGCTGCAGTATCTGCTCATACGGCACGTGGAAGTCAGTCGCCATAGTGGGCTCCACGGTCAGCGCGAGTTGCATACGCTTCGGCTAGATCGACCCATTCGTTATCGTCGTAATCGTCCCAATCTGCCTCCGGAACGTAGTCATCGGTCTCGGCGCCGGCTGCGACAGACGCCATATCGGCAACCAGCAGTGCGGCGCGCTCGGCAGGATTGAAGAGATCGGCGCGCGCATTGCCTGCCTCGTCAAACAAGTAGTCCGAGACTTCGCCTTCACCCTCATCATAGGCAGCATAGGAATCGACAAGTTCCCCCGCCAGTTCAGAAATGGCATTGGCGAAAGCCATGGCAGGCACTTGTCGTCCCGCGACCGATTGTGTAGGCCGGCCTGCGTGCGACACTAACAGCGACGAGAGCGCCCGCGCCGTCTCCGGACGCGAGAGGAGAAAGAGCAGGCGTTGCAGGGCGTCATTTCCTGGGGCTGCCTGGGCTGGCGGTGTCGGAGTAGTAGGTCTTTGTGTTGTCCTGGTGCTGGGCGGTTGAGCTGTCGGAGTGGTAGCCGGTGGCGAAACAGTAGGTCGTGGTGGTGTCGGTGCAGTGACCGGCGGTGAGGCAGCCGGCGTCGACGGGCTTAAAAGTGCACCAGCAGCTCCCAACCCCGCGCCGGCAAGGGCGCCATAAGGTCCTGCCGTCATGCCTCCTGTGACCGCGCCCTGGATAACACCGGGCAATGCCCTCTGCGCAATAGGCGCTGCCTGGCGTCCAAATTTCTGCAGAGAGCGCAGGAAACTTTCTACGTCGTCCGGTTCAGCGCCTGGAAATATATCACCGATAACGTATTCCAGATCTTCATCATCCAGCCGCTGGTAGTCTTCGCGCAGCACTCGACGAATCGCCGGATATTGCGTGTCCAGCAGAGAACCGTAGTAGGACTGGGTCATGGGTCTCTCCTTCCGTGATTCTGCATTCGGCCGTATCCGGGGGCAGCGGCAGCAGCCGAGCTCACGTCGCACAGCGGCGCAGACTTATCACAGACAAGTCGCCGGCGATAGGCGCATGCAAGACAGCCATGATGGATTCAATGCAAGGCAGCAATGGAATCGCGTCTACCGCGAAGACGCTTATGTGGCACTCAGTGTCGGTGGTAACACAAAGAAACAACCTGTTGCAGTTGTGCTACAGGCGCTCTGATTCGGGGGCTATGAGTAGCCCACCGACGGCAAGTCTACGAAAAGCAATGAGGGGCAATGAAATAGAGCGAAGAGGCGTTATGGCCGTGCCAGGGTGCTGTCGATCTATTGGACAGCACTATATCACGCTGAATACGCCGCGTCAACACCCTCTCGAAAATGCCAGGGCTTCTCAAAAGTAATCATAGTGGTTGTGTGAGTAGGGCCAGGGCTTGATCGGGGCAAACAGCAAAGGTGCGAATGGCAGCCCTAGCGTTGTCTACTTTGTGCGCGTCGAACAGGGCGAGGATAAGTGAGTTGAGTACGGCGAGGATGGTGGATACCAACCGATGCCGTACGCTGCGTCACGACGCCAATGACAGCGGTTTTCGATGTGCCAGTGAGTTTGCACCAACTCCAACATTTGGGCCGGGGATGCACAGTGAGGAGGGAGACTGGTCAAGCCACAGACCAAGTCGAAATAAGGTTTACCTTCCCGGGTGCCGTGGCGTTCAATCAAGAAGACCTGAGCCGCATCCCGCCACTCGTCTTGCAAGATAAGGTTCAGTTCCGTGCTGGTCGATATGTGACGAACTGTCAGACGTCTATGTCCACTGTGGAAGGTTCTATCCCACTGCACCGGATGAAGGGGGTCAGGCGGCACAGCGAAGAGACTTCGTATGCGACGCCCGTCGACTTCATGCGTAACTCTTGAATCTATGCTGAATTCCAGAGGGGACTCCTTTTTGTAGGCTGCTTGTACCCTGTCAAACGCAAGTTTACCTGCAAAGGAGTCTTTCTGATTTTGCGTCTGGAAAGAAGCCCTGAAAAAAGCTAAATAGCGTAGACATGCCTCTGTCAATAGGCTATACTGTTGACAGGTTCTCTCGGACAACTTCCAATTTTACCCCAAGGAGGCTTCGTCATGTCCAGTTCCCATCGATTTGGTGTCGCTTTCGTCTTCATCGCGTTACTGATTCTCGTTTCCACGGCACTCGTTTCCGCACAATCTAACGATGTTTATTTGCCCGCAATATCCGGACAGGACGCACTTTCTATCGATGCAGCAAAACAGGATCCGATCGACATGCCACTCACGGACAAGGAGGAGCTAGGCAAGTCCATATTCTTTGATGAGAACCTATCGATCAATGGCAACCTATCCTGTGCAGCTTGTCATGGTCCGGAAGCTGGCTGGACGGGCCCAAGCGAGTCCATAAACATGGGTGGTTCGGTCTACGAAGGCTCTATCCCGGGCCGTTTCGGCAATCGCAAACCGCCGAGCGCAGCCTACGCTGACCTGAGCCCTATCTTCTATCAGGACAAGCACGGCCTGTTCGTAGGCGGCAACTTCTGGGATGGTCGAGCCACGGGTGAAAAGCTGGGCAACCCCGCCGCCGACCAGGCGCAAGGCCCGTTCCTAAACCCGATGGAACAAGCCTTGCCTGATAGCGCCTGCGTGATATGGCATGTCTGTACAGGCGCCTACGCCGAAGCTTTCGATATGGTTTTTAAGGATATCTATGAGACCGCTGCATGCGACATCGACTGGCCAGAAGACATAGGGACAACATGCGCCACGGAGGGTACGACGGTAATCTTGTCACCGGATGACAGAACAAAGTCGGATATGAACTACGATCTCATTGCACTGGCCATCGCTGAGTATGAAGGTTCGCCAGAGGTAAACGCCTTCTCCTCAAGGTTTGATCTCAAGGATAAGTTGACCAAGGAAGAACAGCTAGGTAGAGCTATCTTCCAGGGCAGAGGACAATGCAAAAACTGTCATCCCAGTAATGGACAACAGCCGCTGTTCACCGATTTCACTTTTGACAACTTGGGCATTCCCATTAACCCAGAAAATCCCGTCTATACATACGACAGTGGATTTATCGATTCTGGGCTGGGTGGTTTTCTAGAGAGCGCCGGCTACGCTGAAGACGTATATGAAGATGAATGGGGCAAGGTAAAGGTGCCCACGCTGCGCAACGTTGACTTGCGCCTCGATCCAGCTTTTGTGAAAGCCTATGGACACAATGGCTACTTCAAATCATTGGAGGGGATCGTGCACTTCTACAATACTCGCGACATTCTGGACGAATGTCCGGGGTTATACACCGAGGCGCAAGCGCTGGAGGCCAATTGCTGGCCAGCGCCCGAAGTGCCGGAGAATGTGAATACCGACGAACTGGGCAATCTGGGTCTGTCTGAAGAGGAGGAACAGGCGCTTGTCGCCTTCCTAAGAACCCTCTCCGACGGGCAGTAGCTCTCTTGTTACGCTTCTAGAGACGGTTACGGGTGCGGCTTTCGTAGCTGCATCCGTCTACTGTACCCAAAACTAACAATTCATAGTCATCGCGGAAGATGGTAGCGTATCTGCAGTGATGCGCCCGTGCCTTTTGGCGGCTCAGAAAATACAACATCGCCCTCAGCCATTGCTTTGCGCATCACCCAGCAGCCTGTGAATCGACTGCGGATAGGCGCCTCCTCGCGACGCAGCTCGCCGGCCTGGACATCAACGTACGCCTTTTCGGCTATCTAAGCCTGTGCCAGCAGGCCATTGAGATCTTTCTGGAAATCTGAGCTGCGGGTATACACCGGAAGCGTGTCCCCTCATACTCGTTTCGACGCATTAACCGGGATGCCAACAGGAAAAAACGCTCTCAGAGCCGTTCTCAGCGAAGAAGGGGTGTGTGGCATGGCGAAGCCAGGCTGGTTTTTCGGATGGTTTGCGTGCAATACTGTGCAAAATATGTACGAGCTGCAGTGTCGTTAAAGACGTTTGCTAAACGTCTTGGTGGGGATCAGACAGGATGGGCGTAAGTCAATAACGGCCCGTCCGGGATGTTGTGTGCTGTCGGTTGAGCAAGCTACGGCTCATGGTTACTGTGGGGCAACAGTAGAAAGTCTGAGATCAAATACTTTCAGATCGGTATAATTATCGGCCACCTGACTTAACGTCCGCGCTACTACCTTCGCCTTCCCCCGATGCTGCAGCCGCATACTCGTTGGCAACAATGCCTTCTAATTCCACGGCATCCAGTTTGAGCGGTCTGCCGGTGAACTGTGACAACGTGCGTTCAATGGACTTCTGCGTCCCGGGGTGCTGCAACATCCTCCAGTCGGCCGTATTGTCTACGCCAATAAGAACGGTCGACTCTTCGACTCGCAAGATCTCGGCGCTGCCTAACGTGGCTGCCACATTTGCGGGCATCGTGTATTTGACCTCTCGCTGCATCTCTGCCCACAAAGTTACATCTTCCTCCTTCGTCCCATACTCCTCACGGAGGGCTTTGACTCGAGCGGCCTGTTGCGCCTTCTTGTCTTCCTGCAGGGCCTTGTTGCGCTCCTCGGCGACTGCCGCCTGTTTTTCTTCTTCCTCAGCCTGCCTTTTCTCTTCAGCCTCACGCCGTTCGCGATCTTCCTTCAACACGAATCCATCGGGTTCGCTGTAATTCTCTTCGATGGCGCGTCTGAGCCAGGCAGCCGGCTTCTTGACCTCCGCCGGCCGTTCGGCAAGCAGAAAGTCCAGGTAATCGATTTTTTCCTCCATGCGTTTCTTGCCGTAGCGTTTTACCAGCCTCTTTGCGACATTATCGGCGATGCCGTGGCCGACTAAAGCAACAACAACATCTTTTTTGCTGTCGGGCACGGCGCTGTTCCGTGTCCGTCGCTGTTGTTGTGTTGTGTTTTGTTCCTTATGTGTATTGTTAACTATGTTTTGTTTGTGTAACTGTGTGTTACAGGGGGTGTAACCGTCAGTTACAGGGGGGTGTAACTGTGTGTTACAGGGGGTGTAACTGTCAGTTACAGGGGGTAAATCGTACAGAATATAGAGATTTGTCCTCTGGGCGCCGTTGGGAGCGGTCTGTTGCAGGGCAGAAATAAGCTGGAGTTTCTGGAGCTTTTCGATCACCCGACTTACCTGCATGCGACTCATGCCGGTGCGCTTTGCGATGGTCGATTGTGAGGGATAGCACTCGCTGTCCTGGTCGGCGAAGCGGGCAAGCGCCATATAAACCGCAAGACCGTAGGGACCCAGTTGGTCGCCAAAACGGTCCAGCAGGTCGTTATCTATGGTGAAGAAACCCTTACGACGACGGTCTTGGACTGTGAAAGGAGCATCATCGCTAAGTTGTTGTTCGATGGCATTCTGTGTAGCGTCCATCACCCTCCGTCCTCTCGATACGGGATTTCAAGAGAAATAAACCAGCGCCGTCCTGGCGATAGAGGCGGCGAAGGTCAAACAAGAGGGACTGCTACGACCGATTGCGGCAAAACCTACTTGACAAGGATATAGGGTTATTGTAATCTTGGGGTCAGCAAGATAACTGCCGCATCAGCTGCAGGCCCGCTTTCTTCTCGCCGCCAAGCAATTAGGGAAGCGGGTTTTTCTTTTTCTATGGGTCACTCAATTTAGCACATATGCGCTATCCCTGCAACGTAATTTCAGCGGTTATTCTGCCGGATATTGGGGCTGATAATCCTCATCTACAGGTCGGGTTGTAGAGGTCGGGCATACTCAAGCGTGATAGCGTTGGCTGGGCTGATCTTGTCGCTGTACGTATTCATCCAAAAGACGACGAATCATCTTTTGGTAGGAGGAGTCGTTTTCCTCTGCAGCCTGCTTAAAAAACGCTACGCTCGACTTGCTCAGGGCAATCGTCACCTTTACGACTTCATCGGCCTCTGCCAGCTCGCGGGGCGAAGGCAGGAAGTTCGGGACACGTTCCCCAAATTCAATCGGCTCATCTGTATAGCTAACGGCTTCTTTACTCTTGCTCATTTCCGCCTCCTTCCTTTTCGCCAGTATCCGGCCCCGTAGATACGGATACAACTTACTCTCTATAGGTGAATTAAACCGCTAAGACGCCCTGGTAGACTTTCCCTAAGTAAACCTATTGCTGTTCGGTCTGGCTGTGCGCCAGATCTTCGACGGTGATACGGCTCGGCTCTTCGAAGGCTTTATGTGCTGTCTGCAACGAGACGCCTATACTTGACTTGGTTCAGCTTGACTTTGTCATCGTCCCGTTCAAATGTAGCACGTTCAGCCATGGGAACAGTGTATCATTGGTATGGCAATATAGCAATACATAAATGTGGGGTGTTCTTGTCAGTGCGAGGGGGCAGGAAGCCTGTGTTATCGGGGTACGAGGCTCAAGCGGTGAGGTTCTGGCGTTGACATAATTCTAGCCCGCGAGGGGGTGATGTCTACCGCTTGTTGTGGTAACGTATTTAGACTTAGTTTTTCAATCCACAAATGATCTATATGCTGCGATAATCGCATACTGAGACGTTGAAAGGGTGTTAACTGCGTCAATTACTGACGCAATTTCTTCGTCGCTCTCTATCGCTACCCAGGATCAATTACAAGAATCTCACACGCCAATTCCACAACTTCCTTTGTAATGGAGCGCAGTTCATTGACACGCATCGCCCGTTCAATCAGTCTGAAGTTGCCGCCGGTATCCCGAACAAACCCCAGCCGCGCCAATGACCGCAGTGGATAGCGTCTACCGAGAAAACAGCAATTGACAACCAACAAAAACGCGAGTAAAGTCTTGCGACTCTGATCGCGAGCCAGCAACACGATCTGGGCGCGATCCAACCCCTCTCCCGATACGTTGATTTCCTGGCGTTAAACAATTGAATAGCTCGCGCACTACCAGTAACCTTTGTGTTACCGCAGAGCGGCGCCCATTTCATAGTCAGCGGTCTCTCTAGGACTGACAACACTGCCACCGGTCACGCTCAACATTACGTTGCTTTCTCGTAATGTATCTTGGATTTGTGTTGTCTTGACTGCCTGACCCATGGCAAGAAAGTATGAGCGTGAATGCGTGCTCTTCGATGGTTGCTAGTTGTTGCTGTTGCGGTGCAGAGCTTCGCTCCCACACTGGTCTTCGCACAAAGCGAGACTCCGCCTCATTCCGAACCTCAAGCTGTCACGTCGGTTATGTCACCGACGAATTCGCCTGTTATACCCGTAGCGACGGCGGACGATCTCGAGCCTGTCTACCATCCGGCGGCAGTGCCCGGCGGCATTGGCGTGACCGTTAATATCGACCCATCCGAAGTTGTTGCGGGCGGCACGGTAACCGTCGGCGGGCAGGGTGCACCCCCTAGCGCTCAGGTACGCTTGGCGGCAGTGAGTGATGGCATGACGATGGGCATCGAAGATGTGGTAGCTGACGGTAGCGGCAGCTATTCGGCGCAGATCCCCGTGAACGCCACCTATCCTGCCGGCCCAGTGCAAATCTGCGCCCTGGTTGTGGGCATCGAAAACGCCGAAGTAGCCTGCGCTACACTGACCATCACGCCGCCTGCCAACGGGAGCGTGAGCGGCCAGCTTCCGCTAGAGGGTGCATCTGCTGCGAATGGAGATGCGATAGACGCCCAATTCCAACTCATGGACGCGTCCGGTGCGGTGCTTTACACCACTGCACTCGCCGCCAACGGCGCTTTCTCCTTGGCCAATGTCGCGCCGGGTCCCTACCTCTATGCCGTGACGGGACGCGTACCCTACTTAACCGAGTTGGGTACGACGACAGTACAGCCTAAGAAGGACGGCTTTCTCGAACTAGCGGTGCGCAAGACCTGTACTTACACAGAGCTGTTGAAACCGACCACTGCGCTGAAGGCCTACCCTTCGCGCGTAGAATTTACACACAAGATCCGCGATTTCGGCCTGTTTCGCACATATGAAGATGTCCGCCGTCCGTTCGGCGTCTACGTCTCTGGCGTGAAGAATGATGTGACTTTCACGGCGTCGCCCCAGACTACGGGCGCAATTGACAACGTGATCTTTGAGTTCTACGGAGTCAACGGCAAGGTGATCCAGCGTCTGGACGACAACAGTGCGCCCTATTCGGTCGTCTTCGACGTGGGGCGCTTGCCCGCAAACAAGGGCGACATCTTGCCCTATGTCAGTATTACGCCGGTGGTGGCAGGGCAGAACCAGTGCGCCTCGCTCTACGACATCGACGTCATGGGCGATCCCATGTCCAACCCCTATATGCAGCCCTTGCCCTATAGCCGCACTAGCTGGGACGTCGATTCAAGCAGCTATCAGTTTGAAGGCGTTCTGCCCTATGTGGAAGATCTGCTGCCTGCCCATTATCCGTTGGGGACAGTGCCCTTCTTGGGTGAAATCAGGAATGACTTCAATACCGGTGTTTACGTGAAGGGATCTTTCGACTTGGAGGGCAAGGCGCGTATCTTTCTGACCGAAGTCTTTGCTGACGCCGTGCTACTGAGCCTGCCCATCCTGCCCCCGGGCCAGTTGCGCGAGAACATCACGCCGCCTGGTCTTGGTCTCGTGCAGTTCGACATCCGCAATCCTTCCCACGTAGCCATCCCTTATGGTCCCCTGGAACTCTATCAGAAGGACATCATCTCGGTCCCCTTCGCGAAGATTCTGATATTCACCTATTTCGGCATTGTCAACGCCTATGTCTCAGGCGGGCTCAACTTCGGCGTCGGTCTATACTTGGAGGGAGAAGTGCGCCCGTTGTCGCCTGCCGTGGACTCCACGCTTACGGGTGTTGGCGGTCTCGGCGTTGAAGTGGGGTTGAGCGCCGATATCCTCTTGGGCGTGGTCGAAGGCGGCGGCGGGTTGGGAGGCGAAATCTGTGCCGCTGTGCCGCTGCGTGTCGTTTTGTCAGGTACGCCGGATGTATACTTCGATGACCCCTATGTGGGTGGAAGGCTCTATCTCGTCTTTTGGTCTTCGGCCCTTTGGGGACTGGTCAAAACACGTACAACGAAGAACCTCACGGATTTTGGCCGCGGCTGTCAGGGCGCTACCGCATCCGGAAATGTCGCAGCAAGTGACGTGAGCGATCCCCCTTTACCCGATGTCTTCCGTTCGCCCGTGGTGGCAGCGTCGTTAGATGGTCGTATGCTGTCTGCGTATGTAGAGAATACGACGGCGGAGGGCGCAACGCCGCAAGTTCAGATCATGGCCCGCATTCAGGACGGGAACACGGGTGTATGGAGCGATCCCGTCGCGTTAAGTAACCCGATGCACAGTTCCCAGAGCCCGACCGTTGCCTTTGTCGGGGCAAATCATACCCCCATGGTGGCATGGACGGAGAACACGCTCACGGCGGCAGAAGCTGCAGCCCTGGGTGACGAGGATCCTGCAGCACACATGCGTCATCAAGAGATCTTCTATGCGTTGTGGAGCGACGGCTGGGGCACGCCCATTCGCTTGACCAACGACAGCCGGCCCGACGGACTGGCTGAGGCTGCGGCTACGGATCTTGGCGCAGTCTTGGCCTGGACCACTGATCTCGACGGTGACGCTAGTACACGAGGTGACCAGCGCATCGCCGTTTCTACCTATGACCCGAACACACAGCTATTTGGCGCACCTGCGCTGCTCGGTTACCCTGCCGCAGGCCTGGAAAACGTAGTGCTCAACAACGATGTCGCCGTCGCCATCGATGAATTCGGCTATGCCTATGTTGCATGGGTATACGATCTCGACGCCGATCTGAGGACCGGTGACGACCGGCATCTGGCTGTAGCCTATGGCAATAACGGTGATTGGCAGTTCTTAAATACCGATTCGCTGCCTGCGCGCATCGATTCGCCCACGATAACCGTGTCATCCTCCGGCCTGCAGGCGGCTTTCCTTGTGCGTGAACCTACACCCGACGGTGAGGTGGGCGTATTGGGTACCAACGGCCAACTCTGGACCGCTCTCTATATCAACGGTGATTGGTCGAGGAATCGCATGCAGGATGCGAGCGGGAATTCGATCTATGCCGAGCAGCCAGACTTGGAGCATATCTCAGATGAATCGCTGCTGGTATTCCGCCGCTTCGACGACCAAACCAGTCGCGGGGCACTGGGACAGATCAGCCTGAGCCGTTTCACGGATGTGGAACCGAGTACGCCACCGCTCTATCTGACGGATGCGCCCAACCAGCAATGGCTGTCGTCCATCGCTATCAACCCGGTCAACAGCCGGGCAGTGGTGTTGCATTCAGCGCTGGCGGTGAGCAGCCAGGCGGCCGCGGCGACAGGGGACGACCCGCTGTCGTCTGTGCAAGCGCTGGCTACCACGCAAGTGGGCACGCTGCAGGCTGGCGCTAACCCAGTTATCTTCCTCACCCTGGAAGATGCCGCGGACCCGGCGTTGGATCCGCTGCAAGTCACAGCACACTCGCCCGCGCCAGGCGCAACCATTAATATTTCCGTGACCGTGCGTAACGTGGGTCGTATGCCGACAAGTGACGTGACGGTGAACCTCTACCGCGGGCAGTCGGCCGCGGGCGAGCCATTGGGTTCCCAGGCCGTGCCCGATCCGTTGGACTTCAACGCGACCGCATCGCTAATCTTTCCGATTGTCGTTCCCCTGTCGCTGGACGCAGGAGGGAAGCTGCCACTGTATGCCGAACTGGTTACCAGCGGCGAGAATATCACCACAGCCAACGACGCCGCCAAGCTCAACCTGGGCAGCCTTAGCCCCCCTAGCCGCGTAAAGTTAGTGGGCGAGAATCCGGAGTTCGCCGGTGCGTTGGACATGGTCTGGTCCGGCAATGCCGGTGAGTTTGTGACAGGTTATCGAATCCTGCGCGCAGATGCACCTACCGGTCCCTGGACGCTCGCAGGCGAAAGTGCCGTACCCAGCTTCTCCGATACGATGGTGGAGCACGACCAGGTCTACTGTTACGCTGTTGAGGCATACAACGATCAGGGTGCACAATCCTTGCGCGGACCGGCTACGTGTGCAGGCAATACCCCGCCACAAGTGACGGCGCCCGCTGGTCAATATGCCATTGCGGGCACTCCTAAATCTTTCGGCCTGGGTAGCTTTACCGACTCTAGTCCAGGCGCCTCATGGGATGTAACCGTCGATTGGGGTGCTGGGCCGACAGATACGTTTAGCGCCTTGGCGACGGGTAGTCTAGGCAACCGGTTACACACGTATGCCGCCAGCGGCAAGTATACCGTCACTGTGACGGTGACGGACAACGAGGGCGGCTTGGGCAGCGCCACGTTCCCGATCACGGTCGGGGCTGTGTCGACATCGATAATTGAACTCTACCTGCCTGCCGTGTTGAGGTAGGCGCCAATTCGCAGGGTCAAACCCGCGTGTTTTCACCGCGCGCCGTGAGACTGTAGCGGCCCCCTAAAGCTGGACGCCCCCAATACGGAAGAGTAGATTCCAGCTTTGGGGGTCGCCATAGGGCAAAGCGACGTATATTGACGCGCGATTCTCGCTGGTACCCAGGAACGATTGGGAGTGCCGACAGGTCAATGATAGGAATTCGCGGCGCACGTCCCGTCAGGGCGAGGCATTAGGCGTAGACATACCCCCCGAAGATGAACATCTCGCAGATTCTATATTAAGCGGGAGGGTTAGTGATGTTGGCTGGGAGAGTAGATAACGGGACTCTCCCAGTGCGAGTACGATGGGACTACCCATCGGTGGTTCTATCCACAGGCGCTCTGTTTTTTGAAAACGATGATCCTCTCCCGCACTTGTCGAGCGCAGCATCGCAATCAGCCTGGGCAACAGGAAACTACTGGCTGAACTCAACCGCCTTGGCCTTGGCGACTACTGCGCGCGCCCTGTCCACGACCGGTGCGTCCACCATGCGCCCGTCCACCACGAAGACGCCCACTCCTTGCCTCTTGAACTGCTCATACTGTTCGACGATATGGTGCGCCTTGGCGATCTCATCCGCCGACGGCAGAAAGAACTCGTTGCAGACGGTCACCTGGTTGGGATGGATGCAGAAGGTCCCTTCAAAACCGAGCTCTGCAGCCCGCTTGATCCAAGCAGTGTATGTCTCCAGGTCATCATACAGGCCGATGGAGCCGGCGAAACCCAGGGGAATAATTCCCGCCTTGCGCGCCGCTATCAATAGTTGCATACAGGGCACGTACAAGGCATCAGGCGTAGCCTGGCAGCCCAGCGACGCCGACAGATCCTCCGGTCCGATGATGATGGCGACCAGGCGAGGCGTGGCAGCCGCAATCTCATTGACGTTGGTCATGCCCTCGGCCGTCTCGATCATGGCGATGAGACGGATGCCGCCTTCCGGCAAGCCTCGCTCAATTTCCAACTCCCCGATGGTCTCATCCATAAGCTGCAGGAAAGCTGCATTCGGAACCTTCGGGATGGTAATCGCCTGCAGACCCGGCACGACGACAGCTTCCAGATCGCGCACCGCCAATCGCAGCGGTCCATTGATGCGCGCCACGATGTAGGGACACTTGCCACGCAGCCACTCGATAGCCCCAGGAGCGGCCTCACGCGCCGCCTCTTTTTCGCTGGCGGCGATGGCGTCCTCCAGGTCGATCTGCACGGCGTCTGCGCCGCGACGGATGGAGCTCTGCAGAAATTTTTCGCTGGTGGCAGGTACAAAGAGCAACGAACGTAGCAATTTGGGTTCATTCATCTTCACAGGATTCATCGTGAGCGTTTCTTCCCCTGATTCAGTTCGGCTTCAACTTCTTCTGTATGCGCGCCCAGCACGGGGGCTGGCGTGTTGAGCATACCCGGCGTAGCACTGAGCCGCGGCACCGGCGTGTGCGCAGGAATAGATTCCACATCGGCATCGGCGAACTCGGTTACGACCTGGCGCCCCTCCAAGTATGGATGACTCAACAAGTCGTCCATGGCTAGAACCGGGCCGACTGTCACATTAGCCGCCTCGAAGTGACGCAGATTCTCCTCTAGGCTGCGCTCCATCATGAACGCCTCGATGATTTCATCCAGCTCATCCCTGTGCTTGACCCGCTCTTCATTGGTGCAAAATCTGGGATCGTCGATGAGCTCGGGACGGTCCATAGCCTTGAATAGCGTCTCGCACATGCGCTGCATGGAGGCGGAAAGCGCGATGAACTTGCCGTCCCCACAACGATAGACGTTGCGCGGCGCGGTGTGCGGCGCCTGGTTGCCAGCCCGCATGCTCACTTGACCCGAGACACGATATTTGACTGCCTCTGAAGCGACGAACGAGAACATGGCGTCAAAGAGCGACAGGTCGATGACCTGACCAGCACCTTCCTGCATCTCCACATGGCGCAGTGCAACCATTACTGCGTAGGCGCCATACAGACCGGCGATCATGTCGGCGGTAGCCAGCGGCGGCAGCGCCGGCGGCTTGTCTGGAAAGCCGTTGAGATGCGCGTAGCCCGACATGCCTTCGATGAGCGTGCCAAAACCGGGCCTCTCACGGTATGGGCCCGTCTGCCCCCAACCGGATACGCGCACGATGATCAGCTTCGGATTTGCCTCCAGGAGTACGTCCGGACCCAGTCCAAACTCTTCAAGCTTACCGGGCACAAAGTTTTCGATGAAGACGTCGGCTGTCTTCACGAGCTGGATCAACTTGGTCTTGTCCTCCTTGCTCTTCAAGTCCCAGGCGACACTGCGCTTGTTGCGCGAATAAGCTTTCCAGAAGATCTCCACGCCTTCCTCGCGCCAGTTGCGCAGGTCGTCTCCTACTCCAGGCCGCTCTATTTTTATAACATCGGCGCCATAGTCTGCCAGCATGTGCGAGACCATGTTGCCCGCTACTAGGCGCGAAAGGTCGACGACCCGCACACCGTCCAGCGGATTCATGCGAGTTTCAGCACTATTGGCTATCCTATCATCTGCCATACTAGTCGCTTCCTACCGGGTCATGGGTCAGTTCAAGAGTTTGTATAAAACAATGAGTTCTATATACGCTTTGGTACGAATTTTAGACAGGGATAGGCAAGGAGTCTGCGTATCCCCACGAAGGTGAATTGGTGTTTGTCGACATAGAGAAGGGCCCGAAACCGACTGGCCACCTGGAGTCGGTATTCTTCAACCCATCGGACCCTACTCTCGGCGCTGGCCCATTACTCAAACTGGCTGAAATACTTCTCGACCAACTCTACATCTACCGTCTCGTCGATTTCCCGCCCCAGTGTTTCGTAGAAAGCGCGTCGTCCGCGCATATCGGCCAGCAGAATCGCACGGGCATGGACCGCCACCTCCTCGGCGATTTCTTGCGGCACGACCACGACGCCGTCGTCATCACACATGACCATATCGCCAGGGCGCACCTGAGCGCCGCCCACACCAATGGGCGTCTGGACCTCAACATCCACCTGCCGCCCGGCGAACATGGTGCGTCCGCGAAGTAGCTGTCCCACATTTGCTCCTTTTTTCGAAAGGAAATTGTATCATGATACCATGAAGTTTAGCTGTTCCGTTGAACCTGCTGTCAGCGCCGGGTGTAAATCGGATCTTTCGGCATTGACAATAAATCACCATGCCAAAAGATAAGGCGCGCCGGCTGGCGGATGACGCGGTGCGAGAGCGTGCCAGACAACGTCCTGCCTGACTTATTGGGGTATGTCAGCCCCTCTGCCGCGGGTGGCTCCGCACGGTTCTCTCTCGATCTTTCTGCTTGACCTTCGTAAACTCATGTACTACAATATCACGCGTTGAGTTGCTATATATTGCAAAAGTGTCCCGATGGTGACTTAGCAGTACAGAACAGCAGCATCTCGGTCCGTTACACGTAAACTGAACATGCTCCAGCCGTCCCCAAGGGGCTGAAGGAAGGTGTAGGAATGGCTCAACAGACCCTGTTCAGAAGCGATGTCCTCGATGAAACATTTATCGAGGAAGAACTCTCCGAAGGAATATCCGTGCGACTCACGCCTGGTATGTATAACCTGCTGCGTAAGCGGGCGCGCTCCATCGGAATAGGACCGAGCACCTTAGCACGTATGTGGATTGTGGAGAATTTGAAAGAGTCTGGAGGGAGTCCGGCCCGACAGGCGCGCTAAACGACGCTCCATATCATCACCGTGCTAAACAAATGAACTGAATACAAAGAGCGACCCGCTTCCGTGGATGCTTGGCGGCTGAAGGAAGGCGGGCTCGCTACAGTTCTTTATTTCTGGCCATAGGCTACACCACTTTCCCGGTGTTGTCAAGCGATATCTCTCAACCAGAAATAGAAAACCTACTGTAGCAGCTTGCCGCGCACGTCAATCCTACAGCGTGGCCCTCTTTCATTGTCGTAAAGCGCTGAGAGGGTACAGGGCTATGGTTGCTACCCAGCAACTGCTACAAACGCAGGATATTCCCTTCTCCGTCCAGGGATATGTCACCGACCCGAAGATGGTCGGGTATCAGATCCTCACCAACTACGAGAGCACCTATTGGCGTGCGCTGGTGGGCAACGACTCCTGGGGCCTCTACGAAGTGCTGCGCAGCTTCTGCCACGAAGGCAACGCCACCTGCTATCCCTCCATCAACCTGCTGCTGAACATTCTGGGCGTGAAACAACGCCGCGTCATTACCGGCTGGGTCACCGTCGTGAAGGGCAAAGAGTATCGCTACCCGGGTCTCATCGAAATCCTGCAGGAGAACAAGCTCGTCGTGGCCGAGGTGCAGAGTGAAGGCCCCAAAATGCGCTATGTCTTCCATGTGAATATGACGCCTGGCCTCCTCGCAGATTCTCAGCTTGCCCAGTTGCCTAGAATTCTGCAGAAGAAACATGTGGAATTGCTGGAACGGTGTGAACTGGCGCTGCAACAAATGGAGAAAAAACGCCGGCCTCCAAAGATCAAGCTCAAAGCCCGAAAAGAAGTCACAAAAGAGGCCGACAATGATGCCGATATGGGTGTCGATACAGACGCTTCAGGGGGTATGACAATTTGTCACCCGAACAACAACAAATAAACAATACCCAATTAACAAGCGCCTCTGCGCGCGTAGAAAACAACAACAACAGTGGCGACGATTTCGGCCCGAAGAGCGATGTTGTTGTTGCTTTACTTGACCACGGCATATCTCAAAAAGTGGCGCAACGATTGGCGTCTCGCTACAGTCAGGAACGGGTGCTGCAGAAGATCTCCTATGTAGATTATCTTGTTGCGGAGGCGCCCGACAAAGTGCAGAAGCCGAACGGCTGGCTGCGACGGGCTATCGAGGAGGATTACGGCGCTCCGGACGGCTATATTAGCCCGGAGGATCGCGAACGGCAGGCGGCTGCGGAGGAAGAGCGGCTGGAAGCGGAAGAAAAGACCACGGCGGCGGCCGAGAAGCGCAGCAAGGCACAGCAACGGGAGATACTGGCGGAGCAAGAGGCGCGCGTGGACGCTTTGCGGAGGGAGCAAGGGACGACTGCCGATGACCTGGCGCTGTGGGAGCGGGCCAAGACCGAGCTCAAGTACATCGCCACGCCGGACATCAACTCGCTCATCCCGGATCTTGAAATGTTGAATGTGTGCGACGGGAAAGTGCTGCTAGGTGCGTGGAGCGAGGCGACCTGGCGTCGACTGCAGCATCCCGGGACTGCGAAGGTGTTTGAGAGGGTGTTAAGCCAGGTTGCGGACGGATCGGTGGAGTTGCAAGTACTTGAGATAAAGCACGGAGCTGTTCAGACTTGATGACCATCGGCATAGCCTGTCCAACCAACAGCTTTCTACGATTGGTAGACGAGAGGCTGTCAAATGCGGAATGAAATGGGCTCTTTCGGCATTTTGATGATCCGTATTCGTAATATGCAGCAAGAAGCGAATGGCGAGACACATCGAACTTGTATCGGCCGTATTCTTGCCGTTTCAAGCACCTCAAACCGGTTGATTTGGCCTTCTGTTTACCCGATTGACCGAGGCCAGCGGAATGATCACCAAAAGTTCGAAAGAATCATTTCACTTCGCGATTGGCAACATAGGTATTCGAATGCGGTTTTGAGGCAGGTGTAACTTAAGGGCTAAACAAGAGGTGGTTTTATATGTAAGCGATTGATTGCACTTCGAAAAACGGCAGTGTTCGGAAGCGCCAGTGCATTGTATTTCCGTAGAGGGCGAATTTATGTTCTCGAGCGGCAAATCCCGAAGGCCACAAAAATACCGCACATATTCCGAGACTTCGCGAAAGTGGATTCGGATGGGTTAATCTCGGTCATTCTTATAGGGGCCGGTCGGGATACGTGTAAAAATGTGTAAGATTAAAGTTGATTTCTCAGCTCTATGGCACCGATTGCAGCTCGAGAAGAATTATCTTACCGGTTTTTTGGAAGACAATAGCTATGAAACCACGGTTATCGGGCGAGGTCACGCCATGCCTGGTAAGATAATCATGATTATCTCCTGTGTTTCAGGAAAACCAAGGGCCAAACAGATTGACTTCACACAAATAGCCGCTAAATCATGGAGAGCAACAACATTTCGCTCGTCGAAGTTACACCTTATTACACGTATCCCGAACGAACCCCGTATTGGGAGCAAAAGGACAAAAACCTACGCTAAGCCCCAAAATGGGAGAGAATTCCATTATCAGAAGCGGAATTGGCCTGATTTCTGCTTGCCTGTTCCACATTATCGGAAGTTCAGGGTAGGATGTGATTCTGATAAACATAATTATCAGTAGTGCGTACCTCTGGTGCATACCCTTAGCGTAGGAAACCGTCCTAATACTGCGCAAACCCCGATCAGCATAGAGTTTAGAGCCAATTGACCACCTTAAGGTCAGGAACCCGTTCAAACTCACGTAGATTCGCGCTGACCAACGTCACATTTAACGCCAGAGCATGGGCGGCGATGAGCAAGTCGTTGGGGCCGATGGGAGTGCCTTGTTGTTCCAATCGTGTGCGAATCTCGGCATAGTGGGCGTCGGCAGGCGCATCAAATGGCAGCACAGCCAGCAGTTCGAGAATCTGCCCCAATTGTTGCTGTAACCGAAGCGAGCCGCTCTTACGCACGCCAAAGCGCAACTCGCACGCCACCACGATGCTGGTGCAGACGTTCGCCTCGCCCACGGAAGCGATCTGCTGATTGACAGCACCGGCTGGATTGCGCACCAAATCGGAGATGATATTCGTATCAAGCAGGTGCGTGTAGGCCATATCTAGAACACGATGTCGTCAAGTGGCGGCAGGCCTTCGTCGAGATCGGGAAAGGATTCGGTAATCGGTTCTAGCGTCGCCAATAGAGCGAGCAGAGAAGGCTTCTGGACGGGCTCGATGATCAAGCGATCGCCTTCTTTGTACAGAATAGCCTCGTCGCTTGTTAGTTCAAATCCTTGTGGTATGCGCAGTGTTTGGCCTTCACCTTTACGTTCTAAATGTACATGTTGTTTGGTCGGCATAGCTGGTCTCTCCTCGCCTCACACTCGGCCTAGCACTGAGGATTATCTTACTTCGATCCATCCTCTCGCGCCAACCGCCTGGCAGCGTGAGTTCGTGCCGGGTGAAATTGACTTTGCTGCTCTGGAATACGCATAGCAGATAGAGAGGGCGCCGCACATATTCTCGCAGATAGGCGCAACAGACATTCAACTGGCCAAAGTTCAGGTCGAGAATCATCCGACATACGCATTCTGAGCCAGGTTTCCCAGCCTCGCAACGATGCTTACCAGTGCCAGCGCAACGTGTAGACTTCCAGATGCCGAACCGTGTCTGTCTCCCACTGAACCATCTGTCGTCCATCGGCTAACTTGACATAAAAATTATTGTTAAGTTGCGTAGTTCGATTGCGGCTGCGCTCTTGCAGCAGGGCGGTGCGACAGGGGCTCTGCTTCGGGAAAATTACGGCCATGCGCAGACGTCTGGTGGCGTGACGAATCTCCACTTGATGCCACTCGTCGTCGGTAGTGAATCCGTTACCGGGATTTTTGCATATCCCCTCGAAAAGGTGCACTAAGGGATAGGGGATATCAGCAAGTAGCTATAGCCTACCTGCCTGTATAGCTCGTTTTTTGACTGCTGCGATAGTGGAGCGCGAGCAACCGAGGATATCCACGATCTCAGTGTAGCTTTTCTTATCTCGTAGCAAGGCCTCGATGTTCCGATGGAGCTTTTCATTGATCTGTCGGCCTCTGTATTTCCCCTCAGTTCTGGCTTTCTCGATGCCTTCGGACTGACGGCGACGGCGATCCTCATAATCTTTACGGGCAACAGCAGCCAGCATATCCAGCAACATGGAATTGACAGCAGATAGAATCCGCTGGGTGAATGCATCCTCCTTATCCTTCATGAACTGGTGGGAAGTTGGCAGATCAAGTGCCACAATGCGAATCCCTTTGCCGATGATGATACTCTTGAGACTTTCCCAGATCCTCAGCATTCAGGCGACTGATCCGGTCTACCTGCTCGACCAGCAGCACATCCCCACTTTGAGCCACCTCTAGCAGCCGGAATAATTCAGGCCGCTTGAGTGTTGCGCCGCTCTCATTCTCAATGAACCATGTACTGACCGTTTGGCTTGCTTCTTCGACAAACTGGACCAAGGTCTTTCTGGCACGGTTTGCATCCTGCTCGTTTGTGCTTGCTCTTAAGTATGGGTAGATACGCATGGGTACAGTATAAGTGGTTTGCTAGAAACAGTACAGTATAGATGGTTATTTCAGTAACTATACCGCCCGTTTGGATGGTTTCGTATGAGTATACCCTATTTGGCCTCAGACTCCCCCTCCGGTTATACAATGTCAAGGAGCCCCACACAAAACTCAAACACCAAGTGCTGAAAGGGCCAGCCATGCAACGGGAAACAGAGATAATCCAGAAACGCTTGCGGATTCTGAGCCAGACTGAAATCGAAACGCTTTACGGATGACCTCGCTTCACTCAAGATGAACAGATCGAATATTTTACCCTGTCCCAAGCAGAAAAAGAGTTACTTCGAGATTTACGCGCTGAAAATACGCAGTGCCATTTCATTTTGCAGCTTGGCTACTTCAAAGCGAAACAGATGTTTTTTACATTTGATTTCCATGGGGTCGAGGAAGATGTCCAGTACATCTTGGAGCGATACTTTCCTCATATCAAGCTTGATGATTTGCAGCCGGTGAATAAGCGGACCAATCTCAGACAACGGCGCCTTATCCTTGAGCTCTGCCGATATCGGTTCTGCGGGGCTGAGGAGCGTCAGCATCTACAGGCCAAAGCTCGACAGGCAGCCAAGATTTCCAGCAAACCGGTCTATGTCCTGCGGGAGCTCATGCAGTATCTGGATGAACAACGCATCGTGGCGCCTGGATACAGCCTCCTGCAAGATACCATCAGCCAGGCGCTAACACATGAACAGAATCGGCTTGTCATCGTCGTACGTACGCATGTGAATGATTCTGATCGCGAGGCTTTTCGACGCCTGACGGATGATCCACTGGGCCTGTATGAAATCACGTTGCTGAAGCGCGAGCCTAAAGATTTCAGTTTTGGCGAAATCAAACGTGAGCTGGCACGCGGCGAGCATATCCAACCCCTCTATCTCCTGGCCAAACAGGTATTACCCCTCCTGGACATTTCTAGTGAGAGCATCAAGTACTATGCTTCGCTGGTAACCTATTACTCCGTCTTCAGATTGAAGCAACTGGACGAGCATGTCATCGATGTCTACCTGCTTTGCTTTGTCTACCACCGCTATCAGCGACTGCACGACAACCTGATCAACAGCCTCATCTACAACGACAGACGCTACACCGACCAGGCAAAGAGTGCGGCTAAAGAACGGGTATATGGGTTCCAAGTCGAGCGCAATCAGAACCTGCAGAAGGCTGGACAGGTCCTGAAGCTGTTTACCGACGGCAACATTGATGAAGATACGCCATTTCAGGCCGTACAGGCCAGAGCATTTGCAATCCTGGAGCGTCAGAAGCTGGACCGTATCGCAGACCATATCGTCACCAACACCCGTTTCGACGAAGCTGCCTTTCAATGGGACCACATTGATACCCTGGTCCATCAATTCAAGCGCAACCTGCGGCCCATTCTGCTGGCGGTTGATTTCGCTGCATCTAGATCACGGGCTCCCTTGCTGGAGGCCGTAGATTTTCTCAAAACAGCATTTCGCAAGGAGAAACCGCTGACGCAATATGCTACCACTGACTTTCCAACCCGATTCATCCCAAGCAATCTCAAACGCTACCTGGTTATCCCAGACGTATCCGCGCTCGGAGGCAGTGCCGCTGCGCAGCACGGCGCGAAACGCCTGCTTGTGGATCGCTATGAGTTTCTGGTCTATCGGCTGTTGTGCAATGGACTGGAAGCAGGAGATATATTCTGTCGAGATAGCGTACGCTTCCGCAGCTTTGAGGATGACCTAATCGACGATCGCCAGTGGAAGAAGAAGGAAGAATTGATGGCTGCTGCTGGCCATACCGTCCTCAATCAACCTATCCAGGAACACCTGGCCTCCCTCGAACAGCTACTCGAGGAACGCTTGGTAGCCGTCAACCAACGCATTGCGAGTGGTGAAAACGAACACTTCCAGATTAAAAGACGGGGTCAGCGCGCCCGGGGGGCACCCGAGTGGATCCTTCAATCACCGCGCAGCAATGAGGCGGTAAATCATCCCTTCTATGACTCACTGGGCCAGGTGGATATTGCCAGCTTGCTCCATTTTGTCGACCAGAAGTGCGGATTCATGAGTGCCTTTGATCATGTCCTGGGACGCTACGTCAAACGACCTGCAAACGAATTCGCTATCAATGCCTGTCTGGTGGCCTGGGGTACGAATATGGGGCTGGGCAGAATGGGCGAAATCTCCGATATGAGCTACCACACGCTGGCCAGCACCTCCGATAACTTTATTCGATTGGAAACGCTCAAGGAAGCCAATGATAGGGTCAGCAACGCTACTGCCGAACTCTCCATCTTCCAACACTACAATATCGGCGAAGCTGTCCATTCCAGCAGTGATGGCCAGAAATTTGAAACCCGTATCCACACCATCAACGCCCGCCACTCGCCCAAATATTTCGGGTTGAAAAAGGGCATCGTCTCCTACACCTTGGTGGCCAATCATATCCCCGTCAATGCCCGCATTATCGGCGCCAACGAGCATGAAAGCCACTATGTTTTCGATCTGCTCTTCAACAACACGACTGACATCCAGCCTGATGTGCACTCCACCGACACACATGGAACAAACGAGGTCAACTTCGCCATTCTCCACCTGTTTGGCTATCAGTTTGCGCCCCGCTATCGGGATATCCAAGACAAGGTCAGGACAGGGCTCTATGGATTCAAACACCCCAGTCAGTATGGAGAAATGCTGCTTCAACCCATTCGCAAAATCAACACCGACCTCATCACAGCAGAAGAGGAGAATATCCAGCGCATCATGCTCTCTCTGGCCTTGAAGACGACCACTCAGAACATCATCGTGGGCAAACTCAGCGCTTACGCACGCAAAAACAGAACCAGGCGCGCCCTATGGGAGTATGACAATATCATCCGCAGCCTCTATCTGCTGGACTATATTGATTCTCCACCGCTGCGCCGTAACGTTCAACGTGCATTGAACCGCGGCGAGAATTACCACCAGTTGCGCCGAGCCGTCTCCCACGCCAACTTCGGCAAGCTGCGCTTTAAAACCGAACAGGAACAGCAACTCTGGAACGAGTGCAGCCGCCTGATCACCAACTGCGTCATCTATTACAACGCTGTCATCTTATCCAGTCTGCTGGAGCACAAAGAAGAAAGTGGCGACTCTTCAGGCGCCGCTCTGATCAGCCAGATCTCTCCGCTCGCTTGGCAGCACGTCAACTTTTATGGCCGGTATGAATTTACCCGAGGACCCGAACACATCGATATTGACGCTATCATTCGAGAATTGGCGGAGATTCCGATCTTGTCCTCTGGGTAAATCCTTAGTGCACCTTTTCGGGGGGATATGCAAATATCCCTAAATTCTCCGGCGCATATTGCACCGCGTTCCAACTTCGTTCTACCTCACGCCGCAAAAGGCTGACGTCGAGCGCCGGATGCCAAGGCGCGCAGAACCACGGATCAGGCGCGGTAAACGAGGTTGTTCCAATACACCATCCCATATATGATAGCCACCTATTCTGCCGGATTGAAGCGAACCTCAGGGAGTTTGCGCTGGCAGGGCGTTTGGCGCAACGGTTTCAAAACATGGACATTGCCGGCAGTTGGTTCAGGGTTGTAGGAGATTTCATGACTCGATTGCACTCAATTGTACTTGCGTTTTGGCTGGCGGTTGTCGCGTCGTTAGGCCCGGCTTCGGTAGCATGGGCACAGCCGCCCGACGATCAACTGGGCGAATCACAGGGCTTCGTGGCCCTCTTTCCCCAGTTGCGTAATCTGCCGGCTCCAACCTGGTTTCGGCCCGGCGTGCGCGTCTCGTATGAGACGATCGGCGCCAATTTCGACGGTGGCGGCGCGGCAGGAGGTATCATCCAGTACGATGTGGTAGGCCTGGACGCCGGTTGGAGCATGGTCCTCGCGAACAATCTGAGCGACAACGGCGCGGGTGCGCTGATTCCCCTGGGCGCAGCACCCAGGGCGGGACTGCCCGCCGTCGGCGAATTTTGGATTCACCCCGTCGTCCTTATCGGCGCGGAAGCTGTCGCCAACCAGAATTTGAGTGTGACACGCCTGAACAAGCAATATTTGGGACAGACGGTTCAGGTGGTACGTTTTCAATCGACTACCCAAGGCGGGCAAACAGTCTGGGAATTTAATGCTAACGACGGGCTGCTGATGTTTTACAGCCGGTCCACCCAAGGATCCGCCGTCCAGCTACTCGTGACGAATTTCCGCGCCCTTGCATTGCCCACCCAGGGCGCACGCGCGCCTAATTGGGTACGCCCGGGTGTACGTATGGACTATACGGGAACTCGCACCCAGACGATAGGAGGAGGCAGCCCCATCGGTTCGCCCTATGCGGTGACGACCCAAGTCGTAGGAGGGACGCCAACCTGGAGCGTGCAGACTCAGCAGGCCTTTCTCAACAATACGTCTGTGGGAGAAAGCCGTAATGCTAGCGGTATCGGTCAGATCTTCGGTGGGATCTGGTTGCCGCGCGAAGCCCTCGCGCGTATCAATGCCCAGGAGACCGTGATTGACCAGGACCCTGTTACCGGGGCGCAACTCACTGTCGGGCGCACCAATAATGGCGCGATCTTCGTGCGTGAGGTAAACCAGGCCTATGAGACGATCCTATTCTACAATTCTGTACTGGGTTCGTTGGACGGATTCATCCAGACTGTTGGATCGCTTACGGGGTCGACGCGCATCGACATCGGACGGAGTGGGGGCAGCGACTTGGCGCAACTCAACAGCCTGCCCGAACTGATCAACACGCTGTTGCAGCCGGGCGTAACCGTACATCCCAATCAGTCCGTTAACCAGACGGTGCGCGTAGATTTGCCGAACACGATCCTGACGCTAGGGTTGCCTTCCGGTACGGTCGGTGAGCCATTCAACATGACGGTCAACACGGCGAGTGGAGTCCCGGCAGGGCTGTCCAATATCCCACGGGCGGGTGATCCGTTTGTGCTGCTGGTGCGGTCCAGCACGACAGGCGGACCGATTGGAACCTTTGCCGGTCCGGCCAATTTTCAGGTCCAACTGTCCGTTGCGGCGGCCGCGAATAACGGCACGCCCACGCTCCATTTTTACAACGGGTCCAGTTGGCGGCGCCTGGAGAGTAGCTACAACGAGTCCAAACGCACGGTAACGGCAAGCCACAATCGTTCCGGCCTGTATGCCGTCTTCGTCGTCAGCGATCCGGATGATGGCGATGATGGCAACCAGAACGACCTTTCACAGCGTGTCTTCTTGCCAACCTTATTAATGCAATAAGCGCTACGTTGCCCGGTCGCATCCTAAGCCGGCTTTTTATTGAACCTGCGAAAAATCGGTTGTGTTGCAAATAATCTCTGTAAATGTCAGGTGGTCAGGATGATACGAAATGGTCGATATGGAGTTACGCACCGAGGCCAAACAGTCCGGAGATGAACTCATTCTGACCTTGGATATTGCCCTTGTCAACTCCCTTAATCTGGCCCTTCCGTATCATGTGCATCGTCTCATAACCCTGAATCGTCCGCCAGGCAGTTGGGTAGGATCCGAAGTCCAACCCTGGATTGATCCTGCGTTTCATGAAACGGTGATCCTGTTCCACCATGTTGTTCATGTAGCGACTCGGCCGTCGCTTGCAGTGCGCAGGCAACAGGTGTTCCTGCTTCAAAGCACGTACGGCACCGATGTAAGAAGGGTTCTTATCAACATTAATGACCCGAGGCGCACTGACGTTTGGTCTGCCCAACACCTGGCGGAAGAACCGTTTAGCGGCTCTGATGCTTCGGGTCTCGTTCAGGAGGAAGTCTATTGTCTGTCCAGTCGAATCCACAGCTCGGTATAGATACATCCATTTGCCTCGAACCTTGACGTAGGTCTCGTCCACACGCCATGAATCATTCGTTGTCATCAGGTGTGGCCGACAGCGCTTGTCTAGCTCCGGAGCGTAGTGCTGAACCCAACGGAAGATCGTAGAATGGTCCACGGACAGGCCTCGTTCGGTCATGATTTCTTCCAGATCACGGTGGCTCAATGCGTAACGAAGATACCAACGAACGCAGGTGAGAATAATCTCAGATTCGTAGTGCCGCCATTTGAACGGATCCGCCATGTTGCTACCTTGGTTCACATTGAGTCGATTCATGTGTACAAACGTTACTTGAGTCCAAGATTATTTGCAACAGAGCCAAATCCTGCCCCTCAGCGAAAAAGATACACTTCGCGTCGTCGGAGGCAGCGTTGAAGAAATGCGTAAACAACGGTAAAATTGGGTTCTATCCAGGAGAGAAGACCTATGTTTCAAACTGGTCCTTCAATCGACCAGTCGCTTGACTTTACTGATCACAGACCCTGGCCGCTGCCCGATACACCTTGGGTAATGGCTCAGAGTTGGCAGAACCTGCTCTTCGCCCATTGGCCAATGTCACCGGAGGCCATGCGAGCTTTGGTGCCCAGTACACTGAAACTGGATACCCTTGACGGCGAAGCATGGCTCAGTGTTGTGCCGTTCAAGATGTCCGATGTCCATCCACGCGGATTGCCGTCAGTCCCTTGGCTTTCGCATTTTCCCGAGTTGAATGTGCGTACCTATGTGAAAGCCGGAGATGGCAGCCGGCCCGGTGTCTACTTTTTCAGCCTGGATGCCGCCAACCCTATCGCCGTGCTGCTGGCCCGATCGATTTTTCGACTGCCCTACTATCACGCTCAGATGGATCTAATTGCTCACACTCAGGCAACGCTACAGAACGTGCCACCTGACAAGACGATCTATTACCAGAGCCGGCGAACCCATCGAAACGCGGCGCCGGCGGCCTTTGTTGCCCGCTATCGACCGACGGGACAACCGTTTCCCGCGAAGCCCGGTACGTTGGAGCATTGGCTGGCAGAGCGATATTGCCTCTATGCCGTAGATCACCATGGGCTCTACAGCGCCGACATCCATCATCTGCCCTGGCCCTTGCAGCCGGCCGAAGCCGAGTTCCCCGTCAACGAAATCGTCTCTGCCGGCGGCTTCCGGCTTCCTGACACGCCACCCATCCTGCACTATTCGGAACGGCTAGATGTGGCTACTTGGCCGCTGAGGCGCGTGATCTGATGCTCACTATTATTTGATTTCTCGATCAGTACGGAAAGCGACAAATGAACAGCTACCATCTTGGATTCCCCGTCAAGGTGCTGGGCGCTCCGCTGCGTTCACACGATAGCCGCCACAACTTCTTAAATTGGGAGCCTCCAATAATTGCGCAGAAATGTGCAATAGAGGATGCCAGCGAGAATCGCGGTATATATACGCTACAAATACTTTTCCCGACTAGCGAATAGCGCTTGATCCAGACGTATTGGAACCTTAGCGTTGCATTTTTTGCAAGATCTATCCAAAGTATGACATGCGCTCTCATCAAACCGATTTTAATCTAGTGGCCCCTCGTGGCGCGTTTGTGTGCGCCGTGTCACGGGCATATATATCACCTCCCAAGGAGGTTCTGGTACGTCAACATTTACAAGAGGGTCATCCGAGCAAC
>CAWGFG010000006.1:860000-4090922 GCA_963821815.1 uncultured Chloroflexia bacterium | reverse complement strand
AGCACGAAATTGGCCGGAAAGGTCAGCGTGCCCTGCGCCCGGCTGATGGTCACGACGTGGTCCTCCAGCGGCTGGCGCAGCGCCTCCAGGCTCTTGGACGAAAACTCGGGCAACTCGTCCAGAAACAATACGCCGCGATGCGCTAGCGATATCTCGCCGGGTCGAGGCCACGCGCCGCCGCCCACCAAACCGGCGTGGCTGATGGTGTGGTGGGGCGCACGGAAGGGCCGCGTCCGAACCAGCGCTTCGCCGTCCGGCAGCGCATTGGCGACCGAGCAGATGCGCGTGATCTCAAGCGACTCATCGAAGTCCAGGCGTGGCAAGATGGACGGCAGCGCCCGCGCCAATAGCGTTTTGCCGGCGCCCGGCGGTCCCTTCATCAGAACATTATGTGAACCCGCGCAGGCGACTTCCAGCGCACGCTTGGCATGTTCCTGCCCTTTAATGTCGGCAAAGTCCACCGGATAGACCACATCGTCATTGCTCTGAAATCCGTCGATGTGGTCCAGCGGCTGGATGGGCTGCATGCCGTTGAGGTGCTGAACAAGCTGCTGCAGCGTGTCCACAGGATAGACAGTGACCCCGTCCACTAGTGCGGCTTCCGGCGCGTCAACACCGGGGACAAAGACTCGCCGCCAACCGTTCTGCCGCGCCAGGTCGGCCAACGGTAACACGCCGCTCACATGGCGCACCTCGCCGTCCAGGCTGAGCTCGCCCACGATGAGCGAGTCATTCAGGTCGGCCATCAACTGTCGCGCGGCCGCCAGAATTCCCACCGCAATGGGCAGGTCGTAGGCAGGCCCTACCTTACGCAGGTCCGCAGGAGCCAGATTCACAGTAAGTCGATGATTGGGATAGAAGAGGCCGCTGTTGGTGATGGCGGAGCGAACGCGTTCGCTGCTCTCACGTACGGCTGCGTCGGGCAGGCCCACGACGGTGATTTTTTCCAAGCCACTGGCAATGTCGACCTCGACCTGCACGGGGAGTGCGTCCAGGCCGATGATGGCGCAACTGAGGACTTTGGCTAGCACGGGCAGCCTTTCGGGTAGTTGTCGGCGATGAAGGGTACTGCGAACCATGTACAACTATATGATTCGCGCCATGGCTTGTCAACGTTGAGGTCGCATCTTTGTGGTATGCATATTCGAATGTCCAAAATGCGCACAGTTCGTCAGGGCGATTATCATCTATATGCAACTGTGATATCCGGTAGTTTTTTTGTGCATAGTTCTTGATTGTTACCGCAATTTCCCGAATTTTGAATTTGACATGTGATGCGGTGGCAACTACCATCAAAACACGATCGTGCACGATGCATTGTCAATGACTGCCACGCAGGTTCGGATACAGGAGGTGGACATGGAAGCAACGACGCTCGCCGACAGAGTATACGAAAACCTCAAACAACGGATATTGAATCAGGAGTTTCCAAGCGGTGAGCGGCTAAACATCGCCGCCATCACCAAGGACCTGAATGTCAGCAATACGCCGGTGCGAGAGGCCATTAGCCGGCTGGAGAAGGTCGGACTCGTGAAGATCATCCCTTACCGCGGTCCGTTTGTACGAAATTTGTCGGTATCGGAGACCGCTGAAGTGTACGATGTTCGCATATCGCTGGAAGCTCTGGCAACCAGGTTGGCGACGTTGCATGCCACACCGGAGTCGCTGGCTAAGATTGAGACCATGCTGCAGGAATACGACGAGGCGCGCAACGGGGATAAGCTGGATGAAATACTAATGGCCGACTTGCGATTCCATGAGTCCATTGCCCAGGCGTCGTGCAATCGAACGCTGATTGATATGTTGGCTATGCTTTCGGACTGGACTTTGCTCATGATCCAGTACAGTATCCCGCGCTCCAAACCGGTGCGTGTAGAAGGCGCCACGCATCAGTGCATTCTCGACGGCATTTGTTCCGGCGACAAGGAGAGTGCTGCGGCAACCATGCGCAAGCACCTGGTCGCCGGTAAGACGGTTGTATTGCAGCAGATTCAGGATGCAGCCGTTCCGACAGGTGCGGTTGCTGAAAGCGACTACGCGGATGTTTGGCGTGTCTAGGCTAAGCGCATAAGCGACTAGGCGCATTTGTCGGCAGGGGTTCGGCGTTCTGCGCTAGCGCTTGCCATTAGGCAGCGTTTCATAGACGAGACAGAAATACGGATAGCAGCGCTACAATTGCGCGGCCGCGTCTCTCGGCGGAACAGTGTTCATTGTGACCTTACAAAACATCAGGATTCCATCACTAAGTAGGTTTCAGCGCGACACTCGCCTGATGCTACTCGCCTATGGCGTTGTCAGCATCGGGCTTTTTGGCATCCAATTTCTGATCAAGATTCTGTTTATCCTGCGCCTCGGTTATGGGCTGGAATACATCGGACTCTTCGCTGCGACGCCGGCACTCGCTTTTATGAGTATGAGTCTGCCCAGCGGTGCCTTGGGCAATCGTTTTGGTTTGAAAAGGATGATGGTGGCTGGCGCTGCAGTCTCCACCGTGGGCATGCTGCTGATGCCCATGACCGAATTCGTGCCAGCTGATGCAAGGGATCTGTGGCCGATACTTTGTCAGTTTCTCTCCATGGCCGGCTGGGCGTTATTCGAAATCAACCTTGTGCCGGCATTGATGGGCGCCACAACACCTGATACACGAGATGACGCCTATGCGCTGATGAGCGTGTTGCGCGGCATGGGAACCTTTGTCGGCACCCTGGTCGGCGGTTTCCTGCCGCTTTTCTTCGCGACCATGCTGGGCCTTTCCGTTGATAGTCCAGCGCCATTTCGCTGGAGTCTGTATGTGGGTGCGGCCTTCGGTCTGTTCGGTTTGCTCATGCTGACGCGCATTGGCGATGTCGAGCACGGGGGAGAACAAAAGGAGAGCGTCGTACACGGCCCATTCCCGGTTCGATTGATTGCCATCACAATTGTGCATACTTTTCTCATCTACGGCGGCTTTGCAGTATGCAATTCATTCTGCAATGCCTATCTGGATCAGGAACTGCATCTATCGGCAGCCATGATTGGCGTACTGACAGGGATTGCGCAGTTCGTCACTATGCTGGCGCCGCTGGCTATGCCGGTGCTGGTGGCCCGGTGGAACAACCTACGAACGATGATGTACCTGGCTGCCGGGGTGGCCATCAGCCTGCTGCCGATGGCATTTCTGCCGCACTGGTTTGCGGTCAATGCCGGACGCACTGGTGTTATTGCGCTCATCGCCATTTGGATGCCGACAGTACAGACATTCCAGATGAGCAACATCGAGCGGCACTGGCGATCGTTAGCCTATGCTACGGTTGCCATGGGGATGAGCTCCAGTTTTGGCTTGACAAGCCTGGTCGGCGGCTTTGTAGCCGCTGCTTTCGGATACCCGACGTTGTTCCTAATCGGCAGCGGCATGTCTGCGTCCAGTGCCGGCGTCATGTGGGCGCTGCAAAATCTACCGAGCATGCGAGGGCAACTCTCAAGACTGCCGATGTCGACCACGACTGCTTCTAGCACAAGCGCGCAGAAAAGAGCGTGAGAAGGATAACTGAAGTATGAGTTTGCATTCTGGATGCAGTACCGCCAACGACCCATCTCGCCAGGTGCAAGATATGCTAAATGGCGTCTCAATAACCGGTCGCACAGATCGCGCAGCCTTAATGGTGAAACCTGTGACGACACAAGTAGACCGCGTAGACTGTAATCGATGAAAGTTGGTCGTGTAAGAGTACCGTCCCTATCGGAGTTCCAGCGCGATACCCGTCTGCTTCTGATTTCGTCGGGCATCTTCAGCGTTGGCTTTATGGGCGTAATGGCGCTGCTCAAGGTCCTGTATGTGCTGCGGCTTGGTTTCGGCCTGGAATACGTCGGCATCTACACAGCGATGGGCGCGCTGACCTATATGACGGTGAGCATTCCCAGTGGCGTGTTGAGCCTGCGTTTCGGTATGAAACCCATGCTGGTGATGGGCGGCGTGTTGACCACAGTAGGCATGTTGCTTTTGCCCATGACCGAGTTTGTCCCGGCGTGGGCGTTCAACTGGTGGCCGATTCTGTCACAAATTGTGATGACGCCCGGGTGGGCGCTGCTCAGCATCATTGCGGTGCCGGCATTGATGTCCGCTACTACGGAGAGAACGCGCGACGACGCCTATGCGCTTTACAGCATGTTGCGCGGCGCGGGAGCCTTTTTCGGCACGATGATCGGCGGTCTACTGCCCATGATGTTCGCCATCCTGTTCAGTCAAGGTCTGGACCAGCCGGCGCCCTATCGATGGGCGCTTCTGTTAGGCTCGGTCACGGGAATTTTTGGCCTTATCCCACTGATGCGGCTGCGCAATATCGATGCAGATGATGAAGAGGAAGCGGACGTTTTCGGCAAGAGCGGTCCATTCCCATTGGCGCTCGTGTTGATTCTAATCCTGCACGTGTTCCTGATCCATGGCGGCGTCGCAACCGTCAATGCGTTCGGCAATGCCTACATGGATACAGAGTTGCACATGTCAGCTGCGGTGATCGGGTTCATCACTAGCGCAGGGCAGTTCATAGCAATCCTAGCGCCGATTACCATGCCTGTGTTGGCGGCAAGGCGCAGCAACGCCTGGACGCTGATGATGGCGGCTGCCGGCTCAGCACTCTTCCTGTTGCCGCTTGCGCTTGTGCCTACCTGGTTCGCAGCCGGTATCGGGCGGATGGGTTTGCTAGTTGTGGCCGCCATCTGGCTGCCGGCGTTGCAGGCGTTTCAGATGAATGCGGTGGCAAAACACTGGCGCTCCCTTGCATATGGCTCGGTCTCCATGGGTATGGGTTTGGCGTTCGGTACAGTCAGTCTGATCGGCGGATTTATCGCAGCATCTCGAGGCTATTCTACGCTTTTCCTTATTGGCGTCGTCCTATGTATCGGTGGCAGCTTTGTTATGTTAGCGGTCCGAAAAGTCCCGGCAGTGAGTCGATTGATGGAGCCGGTTCGTACAGAGAAGCCGGTACTCTCGACTCCTGCTTCAATCAAGGCATCCTAGATCGAATCTATGAAAATCGGCGCCATCCGCATACCTTCGCTGAGTCAGTTTCGCAGCGACACACGTCTGATTCTGATCTCGGCGGCGATCGTCAGTATTGGAAATTTTGGCGTACAGCAACTGCTCAAAGTACTGTACGTGTTGCGTTTGGGCTATGGTCTCGAATATGTAGGCCTGTTCACGGCTATGCCGGCGATCATGTTTATGTTGATGAGCTTGCCGAGTGGTTGGCTGGGCGCTCGGTTTGGCTTGAAGCGCACAATGGTCACAGGGTTGGTCATCGGCACTACGGCGATGTTCGCGCTGCCAATGACCGAGTACATGTCCGGTTCACTGCGGTATGTGTGGCCCATTCTGACGCAGCTCCTGTTGACGTTCGGCTGGGCAATGTACGACATAAACATTGTGCCTGCGCTCATGTCGGCCACAACAGACCGCACACGCGACGATGCGTTTGCGTTGCTGAGCATGTTGCGCGGCGCCGGTACCTTTTTCGGCACAGTTGTCGGCGGTCTGTTACCGGCTCTCTTCGCGGTTGTTCTCGGCATGACCACGGACAGCTCCGTTCCCTATCAATGGGCGTTGTTTGTTGGTGCAGCCTTCGGCGTGATCGGTATCATTCCCATGCTACGCGTCACCGTGGAAGACGTTGAGCCGGTCGAGCACGAAGTTCAATCGCAAAGTGCGTTTCCGCTGACGCTTGTTCTGTTCGCTTGTCTGCATGTGGTGCTGGTCAACGCTGGCTATGCTGTGAACGTGTCGTTCGGCGCAGCCTATATGGACACGGACTTGAGCTTTTCGACGGCTAACATTGGTTTTGTAACGGCGATCGGCCAGTTCATTGCCATTCTGGCACCCATTGCCATGCCCTACCTTGGCGCGACACGCGGTCATTCGTGGACGATGTTGGCAGCGGCTCTCATGACATCCGTCATGTTCGTGCCGATGACGCTATTCAACACCTGGCAGTCTGCAAGCCTCGGTCGAATCGGCCTGTTTGCGTTGGCTGCACTGTGGGTGCCTGCGCTTCAGGTTTTCCAGATGACGGCTGTGCAGAGGCAGTGGCGCTCATTGGCGTACGGTTCGATCACCACGGCTATGGGGTTTTCGTTCGGCGCCATCAGCCTGGCGGGTGGCTTCATCGCCGCCACCAGGGGTTATTCAGCTCTGTTTATGCTGGGCGCTGTTCTGGCTTTGGCAGGTGCGGTTGTCATGTGGGTGTTCCGTCGCTATGTCCTGCGTCCGAGGCTGGTGAGTCCCGAACTGGAACAGCTTGGCTAGCGCCTTGCTAGTGTCCAAATCGAATGTGTATCAAGTCTAGGTGGTTGTAGGTTGGAATCGGATTAGGAGCTCGTAAGATGAAGCATATGGAGGCGCTAGAAGCCTCTTCTGAAACAGACGAAGTACTAGCTGCGCGTGATTCGGAGACTGAATACCGTGAAGCTGATATTGATGATCAACCAATAAAGGTGGACCCCAGTCCGGAAAGCGAAGCCAGTGACGAGATAGTAACTGGCGAAGACGTCGAGCAAGGGCATGTCTCGCGCAAGATGGCTCAACGCATGCTCTATGCGCTGATGTTTCCCGCCGTCATCATGCCCATCACGGGTTCTATCACACGGGTCGCGCTCCCCATTATCCGTAACGACTTCATGATTACGGCCGACATGACATCTTGGGTGGCGGCTGCATTTACGCTTCCATTCATGATACTGATGCCCGTCTACGGACGTCTCAGCGATGCTGTGGGCAGGAGGAGGTTATTGTTGTTGGGTATCGCCATCTTTTTGGTTGGTACGGCAATGGTCATGGTCTCCAAAAATCTGGGCATGTTGATGGCTGGCCGCGCCATTCAAGGTGTCGGCGCCTCAGGCCTTATGCCCCTGGGCATGGCCTTTATCACCGCCATTTTTACAGGTTCGCACCGAGGTCGTGCGCTGGGCACGTGGAGCCAAGTTGGCCCGCTGGCGGGTTTCTTTGCCCCCTTGCTGGCCGGCGTCATGATCGCAGGGTGGGGGTGGCACATGTCCTTTGTTGCTCCGCTAATTGTGGGCGCCTTGGCGTTTGCTGTCGTGTATTTCGTCATTCCTTCTGGCCTGAGCACTATCCAGCCAGGCTACTTACGCAGTTTTGACTGGCTAGGGGTATTCTTTTTGGCCTGCTCCGGGGCTGGTTTGCTCTTCTTCTTGTCCAGCAGGCCCATCACCGGCCATGCACCGCTTACGGATTGGCGATTGCTGATCATCACAGTCGTCTTCTTTGGACTGCTGGTCTGGTGGGAACGTCGGCAAGCGCATCCGTTCATCCCCATGGATGTCTTTGGTGACCGAGTTTTCTTGGCGGCGTCCACTACCGGCGCCATGCGTATGGTAACCATGGCTGGCATTGGCTTTTTGATTCCTCTCTACCTGGTTGATGTACGGGAAATGAGCTCTGTGGCGGTCGGCATCGTGCTCGTCATCAACCCGGGCGCGATGGCGCTCATGGTACGGCAAGGCGGAAAGATCGCTGACCGCTATGGTAGTCGACTACCCTCGCTGATCGGTTTGTCTGTTCAAGCCGTCGCGTGCGTGATGTTCTATTTTCTTCCTGCCGATGTTTCAATTTGGCCAATGGTTTTCATACTCACGTTTTTTGGACTGGGTTCAGGGATTATGCTTGCGGGGCTGCATCGATCGGCCATGGGTAACACACCCCCATCACGGATGGGATCGGTCGCCGGCACGTACAATCTTGTGCGGTTCACGGGTATGGCGTGCGGAACAGCGCTTGCCGGCGTAATCCTGCAGCACTTCCTGGACCTCAACATACCTATGCTGCAGGCATATCAATACAGTTTTCTGAGTTTCCTGGCGGCTGCACTTCTCGGTCTCATGGTCTCTATGACCATCAAAGAGCCCACGGAAGTCCAATAGGCGAAAATCGATAGCACGTTAATGGGAAGGCAATCATCCAGTCATCGGGTATGATTTCACGGAGGTACACATGAAAGTTCCAGTAGGTATTAATATTTGGTCGCGGTTGGTCGAGAAGACGTTCCCTTATCTAGACGAAGTGGTCGAACCATTCGATTCCATCTGGATGCCGGATCACGTTCAGTACAATGGGCACCCGGTGGGAGAAGGATGGACACTGTTGAGTTACGCTTTGGCACGCTATCCGGATAAGCTTGTGGGCCATGACGTGCTCTGCAACAACTTCCGCAATCCGGCGCATCTTGCCAAGATGGCCGCGACGGCACAAGCGCTTTCAGGCGGTCGCGTGGTCGTCGGCATTGGCGCAGGATGGAACGAGGAAGAATATCTGGCCTACGGTTGGGACTTCCCGAAAGCGCGCGTACGCATCGAAATGTTGGCGGAGTCCATTCAACTGATGCGCGCCATGTGGACGGAGTCACCGGCTAACTTCGATGGCGGCTACTATCATATTGTGGACGCGCACTGCGAGCCGCAGCCGGACCCACTGCCGCCCATTATGGTAGGCGGCGCCGGTGAGAAGTACCTGCTGCGCGTTGTCGCCGAATTAGCCGACTGGTGGAATCTGGTGTTTCGCGGCATGGACTATTATGCGCACAAACAGACGGTGCTAGAGGAGCATTGCCGCACAGTGGGGCGCGACTATGGCGAAATCCACCAGGTGCTGCACATGGGCGTGCTGATTGCCGAAACTGAGGCTGAGCTCTCGAAATTACAGGAAAGTGATGATGTACGTCCTGTGGACGACAACACAATCGCCGGTACTCCTGAGCAGATCTCAGAGAGGCTGCACGAAATTGTAAAGCAGGGAGCGAATCGCCTGACGCTTCACTTTGCGGATGCGCCAAATCCTGAGGGTACGAAGCTGTTTACAGAGGCAGTTTTACCCGAATTGGCATAATACTTCCGGAAGTCGGTACGTACGTCTGCTAAGCTAAAAGATGGCTCACAACAACGGACAATAACATGTCCACAGCAAGAAAAGGATTCACAATCATGGATGAGCATGCACATCGATTTCTCGGCAAAACCGGACTACGCGTTAGCGTTCTCTGCCTCGGCACCATGACGTTTGGTCGCGAGGCGACCGAGGCCGTTAGCCATGACATACTCGACCATTACGCCGGCGCAGGCGGCAATTTTATCGACACTGCTGATGTCTATGCCGGTACGGATTCCGAGACTATCATCGGCAAATGGCTGGCACAACAGAAGCGCGATGATTTCGTCATCGCCACCAAGGTGCGCTTTCCCACCGGCGAAGGTCCCAACGACCTGGGTGTCAGCCGCAAGCATATTTTGGCCAATGTAGACGCCAGTTTGAAGCGCCTTCAGACAGACTACATTGACCTGTACCAGGTGCATTGCTGGGATCCGGTTACGCCTCTGGAGGAGACGCTGAGCACGTTGGATGGTCTTGTGAAGGCGGGTAAGGTGCGATATATCGGCGTCAGCAACCACACAGGCTGGCAGTTGCAGAAAGCAATCGACACCAGCAAGGCTCACAATTGGGAACAATATGTCTCCTTACAGCCATTGTACAATCTGCTCGACCGCTCGCTGGAATGGGAACTGGTCGACGTCTGCCACAATGAGGGCTTGGGCATCATTCCGTGGAGCCCGCTGCGTGGCGGCTGGTTGAGCGGCAAGTATCGTCGCGGCATGGACGAGCCGCCCAAGGGCACGCGCATGCGCAAGGCCGAGGACGAAGGCTGGAGCGAGGCGTGGAGCGCCTACAACACGGAGCGCACCTGGAACGTCATCGACGAGTTGATTGCCGTGTCTGAAGAAGTGGGCAAGTCGCCTGCGCAGGTCGCGCTCAACTGGGTCATGAACCGGCCCGGTGTCACGGCGCCCATCATCGGTGCGCGCACCCTGGAGCAGCTAGAAGATAATCTCGGCGCTGAGGGTTGGACACTGGACGACGAGCAGATGGCGCGACTGAATGACGTCAGCGAGTTGGAGCTGCCCTACCCGTATGACTTCATCGAGAATGCCAAGCAGCGTCGCTGAGAATAATAGAGCATACGAATGGTCGAGAGGATTCGTTTCCTCTCGGCTTTATTTGTTTACTAAACTCGCTTTATTAAACTCGTGGCTTAACGAGCAATCACTTATCTCATTTGCAGGCATGAATTCGAGTTGTCATTTCCGCTTGAGTAGTGGCTACTCCTCCACTATTGAGAAAGTGTCGAAGACCTCTTCTGCTTCGACCAGACAAGATACGATCTGGTCCAGTTCGCATTCTTCTGGGAAATAGATACCAAGGAAGTATCCTACTCCTTGCCAACCTGTTACGTATTGCAGGTTACATCCACTCACCCCGCTTATACTCCATTTTCGCCCCGTAATTGTTGTCTCAGCTAGTTTCGTGGCACCTAGGGGACCGGCATCAAGCCTGACCTTACAGCCATCAATCTCACGATGAGCGAGTTTCTGTCCGGCTAGCTGATTGATATTTTCCGGTAACCAGACCTCTGGATCATAGAGTATCTCCCAGTCAGGATACTCCGATCCGTAAACGTTCGCGCCACGATATACTTGCAAATCAGTATGCGGCGTTGGTGAGGGAACAGAAGTTGAAGATATACCACTCATAGCAGTACTCGAATATAGGGGCGAGAACGGTAATTTAGTTGGAAGTCTCGAAGTAGCAGTCGTTGTTGCTTCGGAAGAAGTCTGGACTATTGATACTGTAGTTCTAGCCGTCTGTTTGGGCGTCTGCATCGGCATGTTACTAGTACAACCTACCAAGAAGAAACAGACAAACAAAGATACCTTCGATAGCACTGACGCAATTTTGTGCAACATGGGGGATACTCCTTATGCTCAGAAATAGTCATTGTCACCTGATAGCACAAGGCAACATAGCTATATGGAATGTGACGAAATTGAGACATAGATAGTTCCACGTCAAGTGTGGTTATTCTGTGGCATCTCAAGGAGCGCTTCTGACCTGACTGTGTCTTCTAGGCATCTCTACCTTCACATTGCGCCAGAGCAACTATCATAATGTGTTTCAGTGATATGCTGTATATGCAGAATGAAGTAGTTATGAGGAGCGTCCTCTGTACTATCGCTATCGGCAATCTACCAGAAACTCAACCCCGAGGAGATATCATGAAGACAGCAGACCGCGTATTCAGAAGGCAATTGTTCAGTATTCCAATTCTAGTCGCAGTAGCTTGCATACTTGGAGCAGCTCTAGCGGTGGTGCTTAGCGAACACAAAAGCGCAATAGCCCAAAGTACCCAAAATCAGTACATTTTTCTACCTCTCATCGGTGATGCAGAGCAAGATATTGCGCAGAACACATCTGACGCATCTGTCCATAATGATACAGTCAAGAGATATGTGAACCAGCAGGGAGGATACACTTTTCAATTCCCAGCAGATTGGGAAATCGTTGAACACGAAGGTACTAGAGCATATGTAACAGTGTCACCATCTACCGAGAGCAGTATCGGCAGTATCCATATTGAGTATCTATCCTATGAGATACCCGAATCGGAAAGTTTACTAGAATGGGCACCCGAATACTATAAGATTATGGGCAGTGGGCCTCAGCTTGTCTATACCCCTGTGTCGTTGAGCGTTGAAGCTGCTAATGGACTCTCCTCACAGGTGTTTTTCCTGCAGCAATCGCGTAGAGATGAACCAAAGACTCTAGGTCAAGGTTACTTAATTAGTCACGGCCGACTTGTGTTGATGATATATGTAGAAACAGACAAAGACGAACCGTTAGGCTATTTAGAGGATCTTGCGAATTCTGTAACGTTTGTATCTGGCGCTCCGCTTGATCTGATACCAGTTTATGCGCCAAGCTCGCCGCCTTTAATCAGGACTGTGGAAGCCTGGAAACAGAATAGAGAAGAATGGGACATTGCTCTTCATGCACTAACTTTGCGGAAAACGACTGGCGAAACACCTACTGGATTATTGGAGTCAGCACCGGCGAGGTCACAGATGTTATATGAGCAAATGCTAGTCGAAGACGAAGAAGAAATCGCTGAGCTAGACGCATGGAGAGAATTACAGGAGAATCCCCCCGTACCTGAGGGATGGGAAGCGCCTACTAGATATACTCAAGAAGAATTCGAAGAGGCAGAGCGCGAGTACAACGAATCACTCGAGGAGAGCCAAGAACAGTTGGAACAGGAATCTACACCAGAATCCGAGTTCGACATCGAAGTAAATGCCGCTATAGATCTAGATATTGCTGGCCGCCGAGGAATTGCAGCGAATTATAAATCGCCGATTCGAGTGTATCCTCGCTATCTTAATTGCGGCTCTGATTATCATGAGCTAAAGGAGACATACGCCGTCGACATTAGTATCAGCAACAGAACCCCTGTTTATGCTACAGGCGCGATGACGGTGGAAGCTACAGCATCTGGCTGGAATTGGGGCTATGGTACGTACGTTAGGACGTCATCGCGAGAATACTCTGGACAAGAGGATCACACCTACTATCATATGTTTGCACACCTAGACGAATCTCACGTCACTGCCCAACAAGTATTGGGTTCTTCAGACCAAATCGGCCTGTCAGGTTGTACTGGAAACTGTGATCCAGAGGAGAATGAACACCACCTTCATTACAGTATATGGACTGCCGACGAACATCCGGTTGATCTCTCTCCAGTAAAGGGACTAACACCTGATCTACACTATCCTGACGAATACGCGTATTGTGGCTTTATACGGGATCCAGACGACGAACCGGTCATCATCGAAGTAAATGAGTTCGATCAGAACTATAATCCAGGTACTCACGAATGGGGGTATTCAACGTACTATTCAACCAAGCATACAGGAACTGCATATCGTGCACTTGTGCCGATATCGCCAGAGTGGTCATATGCGCCGCTTGATGATATGGCGTGGTTCCAAACACCAAGTATGCAGTATAACGTTTGGCTTCCAACTACTACGAATTACTACGTGTGGGTGTGTGGTATGGGAGGGAATTCCGACAATGATTCGGTGCATATGTCGGCTAACGGAGTCTCTGCCAGTAGCCCCGCCAGAGATATCAGAGGTTGGCATGACACTGATTGGGTGTGGGCGAGTGTAAGGATGGATGAGACACGCCCGTATTTACCGATCAACCGTGGATATAATTGGATAAACATGTTCGGTAGAGAGAATGAAATGCGGGTTGATAGAATACTACTCACCAAGGATCAATACTACAATCCTCAAGGTAATATTAGGTGCGCAGGAGAGGGCTTACCCTTTCCATAAGTTATTTTGTTAGGTATTGCCCTTAAGGCAGAACAACGGCTATATGATGATCGGTATGACCATCATATAGCCATTGTTGATTATTACTCCATAGGAAGATAATTATACGCTCTTGTTCGGCAGCTTTTTTGAATCTGAATCGTAATCAGTCCAAAACACGCACTTCAGGAAGTAGTTAGGTACATTACCCTACGGCCTCACGTGCATGTCGCCGGTGCAGACCCACTTGTAGGTCGTCAGCTCCTCCAGTCCCATGGGACCGCGGGCGTGCAGCTTCTGTGTGCTGATGGCCACCTCCGCGCCCAGCCCAAATTGACCGCCGTCGTTGAAGCGCGTGCTGGCGTTCACAAATACCGCCGACGAGTTGATCTCGTTGACAAAGCGCGTTGCGTGCTCCCAATCGTTGGTCAGGATGCCGTCGGAATGGTCCGAACCGTGTTCGTGGATATGGGCAATGGCTTCGTCTAGGCCGTGCACCACCCGGACACCAAGGATCAGCGCCATCCACTCTGTGTCGAAATCTTCCGGACCGGCTTCTATCACGAGATCGCCGTAATCGCCCTGCTGTAGCAACTCCAGCGCTGTGCCATCGGCGCGCAGTTCAACGCCGTCAGACGCCATGCGGGCGGCGATCATGGGCAGGAACTCCTCGGCCACGTCTTCATGCACGAGCAAGGTGTCCAATGAGTTGCAGACACTGGGCCGCTGCGTCTTGGCGTTTTCAATGACGTCCAGGCACGCTTCGTAGTCGGCACTGGGCTCGACATAGAGATGGCAGACGCCGATACCGCCTGTGATGACTGGCACCGAGCTCTGCTCCTTGCACAGCTTGTGCAAGCCGGCGCCGCCGCGCGGGATGATCATATCCACGTACTCGTCCAGCCGCAGCAATTCACTCACGTACTTGCGGTCTGGGTTTGAAATATATTGTACTGCGCCAGACGGAATGCCTACCTTTGCCAACGCCATATGGATCACGTCGACCAGCGCCATGTTGCTGCGCAGTGTCTCCTTGCCGCCGCGCAGAATGACCGCGTTGCCGGTCTTGAGTGCCAGTGTGGCGATGTCAATGGTTACGTTTGGTCGCGCCTCGTAGATGACGCCAAGGACGCCGATGGGAATGCGCCGCCGCGTGAGTCGCAAGCCATTGGGCAGCACGCGACCATCGATATCCGAACCAACCGGATCGGCCAGACTGGCAACACTGCGTGCGTCTGAAGCAAGGTTCGCAATGCGTTCTTCAGTAAGCAGCAAGCGGTCTAACAGCGCATCGCTCATGCCGTTGGCGCGTCCGTCCGCAATGTCAAGCTGGTTCTGCGCCATGACATCGCCGGCTCGGGCTTCCAACTCATCGGCAATGGCAAGCAGCGCCGCGTTCTTCGCCTCGCTGGTCAGCGTTGCCAACACGCGGCTGGCGTCACGGGCGGTTTTGCCCATCTCGGTGAGGTCCAGTGCAGGAGCTTCGATTATGGTGGCCATCAGAACGGTACTCCTCAGAAATGATAAGGGTCGCGGGTAACGAATTGCCGGTGAAAGATTGCTGGTAAACCAATTATGCCCAGAGTGTACCACATGACTGCGCCATCTTCTATGTCATTGGGCTAGATTGTATCGAGCAGGGACCGGCCTATAATCGGAGCGGCGACATACGGTACAATAGACGCATACCAGCTAGACCGTAGGGTATGGATGGCTTAAGCCCGTTGCGGCCAGCAGTAAACCAAGCCAGCGTCCCAGAAATCCGTTGCATATTCCGATTGGATGTACAAAGTGATATGGCGTCAGCTGCCTTCCTGGTTAATAAATGCACTACGCATAATATGGACCGGTGGCATCCTTGTACCGCTTACGTTCGTTGCGTTCATGCTGATTGTTGATCCCTACAGTGACGTGGCGGACAAGGACTATGACGAGGGGCTCAACATCATGAAAGCCATGATGTTGGAGCAGGGGTTCCGCCTCTATGCGGACATCTGGAGCGATCAACCGCCCGTCTTCACACAACTGTTGCACGGTTGGTTCGACCGAGCGGGCGCATCGGTTGCCAGCGCCCGGTTTTTGGTGACGCTGTTGTCGGCGGCGCTACTGTGGACATTCTTCCTGCTGGTTCAGCAAACCGCTTCCATCCTGGCTGCGCTGCTCTCAGTACTGTTGCTGGTGATCAGCCCCTATTACATTCGCCTAAGCGGCTCGGTTATGATTGGTCTGCCGGCGCTGGCGTTCATAACTGCCTCGATCGCGCTGTTGGTTGTGCTCGCTCCGCAAAAATGGATGATATTGAAGTACATAGTTGCAGGAATAGTGGCGGGAATTGCCGTGCAAACCAAGTATTTTGTTGTCGTTGCGGTCCTCGCCATCCTGGTCTACTTGCTGTTCGTGGAGAAGACGCGTGCAGGCGCTCGGCTATGTAAGCCTGGTCGATTACAGTGGCTGGCGCTGCTATGGTATGCGCTAGGGGCATTGCTCGGAATCATAGGCATCGCAGTCGCTTTCCAGGCTGCCGATAGTCGCATGTTGTTGAGCACGCACTACGGCGCCGCTTCTAGCACGGTTCCACTGCGCGAGAGCATGCGCTTTGTCTGGGACTATGTGCGACAGAACATAATCTACTATATCATCGCTGGGATCGGCCTGTTCCACGCGGTTCGGCGACGAGATGCGAGCGCGCTGTTACCTGCAGTATGGCTGATTTCTGCGATGGTTGCGCTGGGCTGGCAGCGACCAGTCCGCTACCACTATGTGCTGCTTATGAGCATCCCGCTCTGTTGGCTGTGCGGGTACGGCATCCAAGGGTGGATCGTTTGGTTGCGTTCTAGGCTGGGTGAGCATGTCGCCGGCGGTGGGCGACGGTTTTTTTCGCTTGCTGCTCCAGCGATTGTGGGCGTAATTGCCCTGCTTGCCGTGGTCTACTATCCATCGTCATTGTGGCAGCGACTGGAGGCACAATCGACCATATATCGCCCCCTATATGACTGGAATCTCATGCAGAAACTGACGGAACTTGCGCGCGAGCATCCCGGCTACGTCTTCACCGACCGCTCGTATTATGCGTTTCAGGCGGGGCAGCCAGTACCGCCCGGCATTGTGGTGCTTAGCAACAAGCGCCTGCAAGCGGAGCCGGATGACGCCTTCATGATGGAGGCACTGACACAGTTCGAGCCGCGCTATGTGCTGTTGGAGCGCTACTTGGGTCAGTACAGCGTGCAGGTCATGGAGTATGTGGAACAGCACTACGAACTCGTGCAGGATAGCGGCACAGGTCAGCTTTATGTTCGACGTGCATGAGCAGGTTCGTCCGCATTATTCTAGACCACTGACGGGCAGTTGCAGCAGCTCGACGATGGACTGACCGTCCGTCGTGAGAATCGGCTCCAGGCTCTCGTCATGATATAGCATCATCTGCAGATGATACCTCCCCGGTGCAGCATCTGGCGGAACAAACAACGCTGCATTCATCTGTTGGCTAAGGAACAGGTCCTGTTGGGCAACAAGCGTTCCGTCCTCGTGGGATAACCGCAGAGAAAGCTTGTCATCACTTCCTAGGTCACCACTCCACGTCACTTGCACGGGCATTACGCTCGCCGCACTTACCTGCTGCAAGGCAGCCAAATCGGTCAAGGCAAAATGAGGCCATCGTAGCCCAGCGGGTACGGGTATCGACTCCGGTTTCGGCGTCACCGCGTATATTTGGTCAATGATTGCGCGCATGTCGTAGATCTGCGCCATGGTCATGCGGTGTGATACGACTTCGTAGGCGGGCTCTTGCTGCGCAAAGAAGCGCATGGCAGCCTCGCTGGGTATTCTGCGCTGCATCTGATTGATATAGAAGACGACATAGTCAACATCAAGCCAGGGCAGGCGAGAGTCCGGTAGCATCTGCTGAGCCTCGCCGTCGAGAAAGAAGGAAAGCGGTCCGCGCGCATACCATGAGATAACATGCTGCGTATCTGGGTCGGGTTGCTGGTTGAGCCAATCGGCAGCCTTTTCTAACCCCTCGCCCCAACCGACGAGGAGCACTTGTGGTGCGCTTCGATTGCCGCCGCTGAGTGGATTGAAATATGTCAAGTAGTAAGGATAGTGCTGCATAGCCAGCAGTCCGTGCAGTGGCACAATTGCTGCGAATAGCATAAAAGACAACACAGCGTATGACCAGGGTTTCGCGCTGAAGCCGGATGAGCGTTTTTGCAGCCAGGCGACCGCTATCTGTCCTAGCGATATCCAGCCCAGTGCAGCGACGAGGTCCAGCGCCAGGAACGCGGGCAGAATATAGCGATCGAACTTCTTCCCCACGAATGTCATGAGCAGAATGTAGAGAATGACGAAGAGTATGAATCCGCCTGCCGTCTTTCTCACGACCGGAAGGCGCAAGAGGCTGCTGCTTGAGCGGAAAGTGAATGGTGCCGCAATGAGCCCAATGGCCGTGGCTGGCGTGATGCGAAATAATAAGGCAACTGGATAAAACAACAAACCGGGATCGTCCACGACGCGACCCATGAAGTAGTTTGGATTCACATGTCCGCCGCTGTATTCGACCATGGTAGAGACAATGGCGCGCAAAGTTGAAAGCGGTGCTGTCCACAGGGCGGGCCAGGCAAAGAACGTGACGATCGCAGCAATTATCCAGAGAGTAAGAAGTGCAATTTGGCTCGAAAGCGTTGGCCGCGGCTGCGCAGCTGCGCAAACAGTGGGGGTTTTAGTCTGGGCATCGAAGCGCTCTCGCTGCCACGGGCGCCACTCCCATGCGGCCATGAGAACTCCCGCGAGTAGCAGCACCACGGCGGGAACTTTTGTGAGCAACGCCAAGCCCATAAGGACCCCTGACAGAAGTAAGCTCCAGCGTCCCAGTCTGCCGAAAAGCCAGGCGAAATAGTAGGCAAGGCTGGCGAAGCAGAGGGCAGCCAAGGTTCCATCCGGCTGTAGTTGGCGAGAGAACGCAATTGACATGGGCGACCAGGCGACGAATAGGATAGCGAATAAGGCAGGCCAGCGACCGACCAGGCTGAGCAGTGGAAAGAAACTCAGCGCGAACAGGAACGAAACGGCAATTGTGATCCATTTTCTTGCATCGATGAGAAGACCGAGCAGTCCGACGCCGAATTGATCCACGCTCCAGTCTTCCAAGGACGCATCATAAAGAGTAGGTAGCTCGTCCGGGGAAGCGGCGATCTCGGGATTGTTCCGGATGATGGATGAAGCGCCTATTAGCGTTATGGGAACACCGGGATGGGGTAGCTGGAACGTCTCTGCCCACTGCCTGGAATGCAGTGCCTGGGCAACTTTGACAGAACTATTTAGCCACTGTCCTTCGTCCGCAGTTACAAAGACGCCTAAGCCGAGGATACGCGGCGTCAGTACGGCTGCAAAGATCACCATCGCGAGGGCAATGTCAAGTACCAGAGGCGGAATGCGTGTCTGTTTTTGCTCCATCGTCTATTTCCTGGACACTGGCAAACGTTGTGCGCCCATATCTGGAACCATCCACTATAGTCGGCTAGTGGGCTGAAACTAGTCAAATGCCGAGTTAGCGCTATGCAGATAGACAGGGTGACGAACACAGGGGCTGATAATGGTAAACAAAGACGGCCCACCACAGCGGTAGGCCGTCCTGGTATGCTTCATAGTTACACGTTATGCAGGCAGCAAACGCACGGTAACAATCTCGTACGGCTTGGCTCTCAACGTGACTTTGTTGCCGTCCACCGGCAATCCGAACTGGCTTTCTTCCATGATGTTGGCGCGCCACGCCGCCTGCACAGGGAAGGCGCAGGTCAGCGTGACCTGGCTGCGTGTGCGCCGCGCCTCGTATAGGCGAACGATGTAGCCCTGGCCATCCTCGGCACGCTTTACGGTCTCCACCACGACGTTCGGTGAGTCCACAGAGAGCAGGCTAACTGCCTCTGTGCCGCTGCCGGCAGCACCCTCCGTGCGCACGACAAGCGTCGGATCGTTCAGCGCATAGGCCGCGGCGATGGTTGCTTCGTTCCATGGCCCGCTGTGCGGCAGGATGCTATAGGCGAAATGATGCTCGCCCTGGTCCGCCTCGGGATCCGGCATAGTAGGCGCACGCAGCAGGCTAATGCGCATGACGTTGTCCTTGATATCGTGACCGTACTTGCTGTCGTTCATCAGGCTCACGCCGTAGTCGCCCTCGCTCAGGTCCACCCACTTCTGTGCGGCAGTCTCGAATCGAGCCCAGTCCCAGCTCGTGTTGCGGTGGGTGGGTCGCTCTGTGTTGCCCCACTGGATTTCGTAGGTCGCGGTCGGCGACAGTACGTCAACCGGGAAGGCAACCTTCAGCAGCACGTGGCGTTCGCGCCAGTCTATGGTGGTGTCGATGTCCAGCTTGGCGCTGTTGTGTGACAGGCTGATGCGCTGAACGTAGCTGCTGTGCAATATTATTCGGCGAATCTCGATAGTGGCGCGTAAGCCGCCAGCCTCGATGACGTTAACGCCCTCGGCTGGTTCTGCCGTCCACATCTTGTCGTCGTAGAAGATGTCAATGTCCCACGCATCCCAGTTCATGGGGCGATCTTCGAAGGCTTGGAACTGGTTGGCTATGGCGCCTTTCGGCAGAATGTCACGATCGGCAATCTTGTCATACAGCTTGACAATGTCGCCGGCGTCATTCAGTTCGACACGCAGGAAGTCGTTTTCCAGCAGATTCTCGCTCACGGTCAGGCTGGACTTAGCTTCGGTCTCAATGGATGCAACCTTCAGCGGCGTGATGCTGAACGGGGCCAGTTCGCCAGTGTCGATCCAGACACCGCCTTCGCCATGCTGAATCGGCAGCGTCTTGCCGTCCGCAGTCTGCACACCCGCGTTCCACTCACCGGGCAGGAAAGCCGGGTCGCTGCGGGAGAAACTGGCAGGGTTGACGACGAGCAGGTCGGCGTCCATCGTGCTGCCGATAGCCTCCAGGGCCTCGTCGCGCGCGCTTTCGCCCATATCACGTACTTCTGCATACTGTTCCTGCGATTCAACATAGACCGGATTGATGCTGCTGCCGGGAATGATGTCATGGAACTGGTTCAGACAGACGATTTCCCATGCTTTGTTGATTTTCTCGGCAGGATAGTCATAATCTGGTGCAAGCAGCTTGGCTACCGACGCCACGAATTCTGCGTCGTGCAGCAGGAACTCGCTTTTGCGGTTGGCGCGCTTGTTGCGGCTCTGTGTCGTGTACGTGCCGCGATGCAGCTCAAGATAGAGTTCGCCGTTCCAGGTCGGCAGCAGGTCACCCGATTCCTCCTCCAGATTTTGGAAGAACTCCTTCACCGAGGCTTGACGCATCTTCGGCGCGCCGGGGAAGTTGGCCATTTCGCGGATATTCTCGTTCATCTCACGCGTCGGTCCGCCGCCGCCGTCGCCGTAGCCGAAGGCCATGAGCAACTCGTGTTCCAACTCCTTCTGCTGGAAGTTAGTCCATGTACCCAGCGCCTGTTTCGGGTCGGCCTTGGCATTGTACGTGCTGGCGTAGGCGCCGTAGTCCGGCGTGGTACTGAAGTGCGTGAGTACCTTGGTGCCGTCCAGTCCCTGCCACCAGAAGCTGTCAAAAGGCAGCCGGTTGTATTGGCTCCAGCCGATCTTGATGGTGAAAAAGTATTCGAGTCCCGCTTCTTTGATCAGCTGCGGCAGGTTCCACGCATAGCCGAAAACGTCCGGCAGCCACAGCACAGGCGAATCTACATCGCCGTAATGTTTGTGGAAGAAGGTTTGGCCCAACAGGAACTGGCGAGCCAATGATTCTGGACCGGACAGGTTGCAGTCCGCTTCTACCCACATGCCGCCGATGGTCTCCCAACGACCGTCGGCAATGCGCTCTCCGATGCGTTCGAAAAGCTCGGGATAGTCCTGGCGCACATAGTCGTAGAGCTGTGGCTGGCTCTGCGTAAAGTGGTAGTCCGGAAATTGCTCCATGAGATTAAGTACGGTGTGGAAGGTGCGACCGGCCTTCCGCCGAGTCTGCCCCAACGTCCACAGCCAGGCTACGTCAATATGCGCATGACCGGTGGCAACGATGCTGGCGTCCATAGCCGGACCGGCTTTCGCAATGCCTTCCTTCAGTACATGATGGGCATGGGGCACACTTTCGTAGAAAGCTTCGCCGATGGGCTCGCGTAGGTCGAGCAGCTTGAAGGCGTCGTCCAGCGCGTTGAGCAGCATACCCTTCTGTGTCGCATCCTCAGGCAGGTTTTCGGCGATCCCTTGGGCGACTCGAGCGGTAGCCACAAAATCACGCGTCGCCTGGTCGATCTGCACGACAGCGCACGGCTTCATGTAGAGCCCTGGATCGTCGGCCATATCGTCGAGGTCGTCTCGGAAAAAGATGAGGCCGGTCCAGCCGTGAAGCGCTAAGTCATGCTCGCCTCCGTCGCTCAATTCCGGAGGCAGGATGATCTCTTGGTGATGTCGGTCACATGCGGCAAAGGAAACACCGTCGGCATAGGCCAACGCTTCGGGATGGCTGAAGTCGCCCGCTTCACCCAGCGGCAAATAGAGCGCCACAGGACCTTCCGCCGTCCAACCATTCGGCACGCTGAAGGAGGAACGCAGCACGAAGTTGGTATAGCGCTTGCCCCAGTGCATGTAGTATGGAATCTCTTCCCAGCTACTAGGATCGGCCTGGATTGCCGGCTTGGGATCCGACATGTCGCCTTCTAGTTCGCTGTACTTGAACGGCGCAATACGTGCGCTCTGCCGATAGACTTTCGATTCGACTAGTTGGATACGCTGGGCGATCTTCTTGGAGGTCCAACGCATATCATGGTACATGGTTCAATTCTCCCGTCTTTGTATGGCACATGCCCGTACCCGATTTTACCGGTATCTGCCTGGTGATCTGTCCTAGTGTACACGAACTAGGCCTAGATTGCCGCAAAGAAGCATCAACTTTGCATGGCAGTCTTGACCTTTATGGTAGTATCCCAGCACAGTCGCCAGCCTATACGTACGTTGCCTAAGCCAATTGTGACCTGCGCGGGCTGATCAGAACATCGATCAACAGTTCGGTGGAGCGTGTTCCAGAATCGAGTGCGGGACCCTAAAAGGACAGATCTTCACTACACTGAATCCAGCGTTTGTTTGTACCGGCTATGAACTCCCGAAGTCGCGAAGGGCTTGCGCCTGTGCCAGCAAATTCGCCTCGGGTGTACGCACTGGAATCTCACAGCCAGCGTTGCTGAAAGAACGCGGTCCGCCGATTTCCATGCAGTGTGTGGCTGCCTTGTAGACGTCGTCCGGCGTGCCTTCCATCATCACCACGACCGGGTCGAAGTTGCCGCTGAAGGAGACCTGATCCCCAAACATCTTGCAAGCGTTCTCCATGTCGACCATCCAGTCCAGGTCGATGATGTCAGCGCCGGTTTCCACCATACCGTCAACGAACTTATTGGTATTGCCGCAGATGTGGAGCCGTGCGATACCGCCCATCTCATGGACGGCTTCAAAAACACGTTTTTCGTAGGGAAGTGCGAACTGACGGTACATGGCCGGCCCCATCAACGAGGCGACCGCATCGCCAAGGCCGATAATGTCGGCGCCAGCTTCGATTTGCGCTTTGGCAAAGGAGATGGCGACTTCCGTGCAGGTCTCCAGCAACTCCTCTACCCATTCCGGGCGCAGCACCACGTCCATCATGAGCTCGTTGGGGCTGCGCAGGTCCGCAGCTTCGGCCAATGCGCCTTCCACCCAGCCCAAGATTGGAACTGTGCCACCTACCTGCTCTTTGAAGCTACGAACTGCTTCCAGCCGGTCGGACATGCGTTTGCCGGAGTGCGGATCAGGCGGGGTGAGCTTGCTGAGGTCGTCTGGGTCGGCGAGCAGGGGCGTCACTGCGATAGGCAGGTCGTCGTAGGGGAATTCGATTTCGGCGCCGAAGTCGGCTGCCTCGCGGAAGGGGTCGGAAATGGCCTGTGCGATATCGATATCGAATGCGTCCATCACCGCCAGGTTTGCGTCTACCAGCACGTGATAATCTTGATAATACTTGGATTGTGGCTGACCGATATAGCGTGTGGCGAAGGTCATAAAGATGTCGAAATTAGGCGGTCGGTCCACGGGATCGCCCTTGAGCCTGTTTTGGTAACGCTCCATTGAGTTCATGGTGTTACGTCTTTCATATTTGTGACCATTAGCAACGTCATTCTACTGAAGAGTTTATGTTGTCCCTGACTTGGAGTATATAGACGAGCTTCATCAATGATAATTCACTGTAGGGTACTTTTCCGTCTAGGTGTCTCCAAACTAAACCGATTGAATTGGTTCCCAACGTCTGAAATTCAGCGATTACATTTTCACGAGTCTCTTCAGAAATGGTCGATTTCTTAAGAATGATTTCCTTGGAGAGGGAATTTCCAGCATTGACATAATTGCAGAGGTGACTGTACACTGTGGCGGGTTTAACGCTAAATTGAGCACATGTCTCTCCTACAGAATGCGTTTCAAGATAAGCAGAAACTATACTTCGAGTCCTCTTTGACAATCCGGGTTCAGGTATGGCTGCTATTGCATTCAATTCGGTTGATGCGCTTTCTCGTGGTCTATCCAAGTAGTCGCTGTATGGCAGATAAAAAGCGTTCTCCGTATTGACAAGTCTTGAAATCTCCAACACCGGAGATATCGCGGAATTCAAGGTACGAACTTGGATGGTATGCAGCCATCTCAATAAGCGTGTTATCCTGAAACACTATATAGGGTGGCAATCCCTTTGCATCGGCGATTTCTTTCCGAAGTTCGCGCAATATTTCGAAAAGTTGCTTATCGTAGACGATCTCCTCTCCATTGAGAGTAGTTATGCCGATTCTTTGAGCTTCAGGAGTTTGTTGTTGTTCAGGATTACCAGTTGGTGAGTCAAGCAGCACTTGACCCTTCTTCGTAATCTTTATAGTCTGATACTCTCCCTTAATGATATAACCAGTATCGAGCAACAAATCCGCGAGTTTCTTCCATGATTTCTTTGTCCGACTATACCCTAATCCGTAACTATTAACCTTGGTATGTTCCCACTTAAGTACGGATTTTGACTGAGACCCGCGCAATACATCGATTACATGGTTTATACCAAACTTCTGCTTGGTCTCCACCACGGCTGACAAAAACAGGCGAGCCATATTCGCATCAAGATCATTTGGTGTTTCTTTTGTGGCAGGTAGTATCATGCAGTTATCGCACATCCCACAGTTGTCTTTGTCTTGACTTTGTTCGTAGTAATCTAGCAACAGTCGCCTTCGACAGTCCGTCGTTTCGACCCAATTCCGAATCTTCTCAAGGCGTTGGGAGGCTGCTTTGCGCTGGCTTTCGGGTTGGTGCTATATGAAGTAACGGTTCGTCTGCATATCGGCGGGATCGTAGAGTAAGAGACAATCCGATCTCATGCCGTCGCTGTCCTGCTCGACCGATTTGCTGATAGTACTTGTCCAAGCTGTCGGGAATGTTGTAGTGAACGATAAAGCGGATGCTAGACTTATCGATGCCCATACCGAAGGCAATCGTGGCGACCATGACGTTAGCGTCATCGATAACAAATCTACGTTGATGGTCCTGCCTTACTTCGCCATCTAGTCCAGCATGATATGAAAGAGCATCTATTCCATGTTCCTGTAGCTGCGTACACAGTTCGTCTACGCCTCTACGTGTTCAGCAGTAGACGATACCACTGAGACCTTCATGTCGTCGAATATACTCAGTCAACTGTTCAAATGAATCGTTTCTCTTTTCTCTGAACTTCGATAAATAGGTTGGGTCGATCCAGGTCTCCGATAAAGCATCTGTCTGGACTAATATTGAGGTTCTTGAGAATGTCATTTTGTACACGTTTGGTCGCGGTTGCGGTCAATGCAAGACATGGAGTGTTCGGCAGTTGTTCTCGAATTTCGCCTAGTTGACGATATTCGAGTCGGAAGTCATGGCCCCACTCCGAAATGCAATGCGATTCATCGATAGCAAGTAAGGCAAGTTGGCTACGTTGCAGAAGATTCGATTGTCTCCGGTCGGACAAGCGTTTCCGGAGCCAGATAGAGTAGCTTAATTTTATTCTCTCGTATCAACTCAGTACGATGTATGTATTCGCCGTGTGACAGAGTGCTGTTAATGAACGTGGCCGAGATACCCCGAGCGTTCAATGCTTCAACTTGGTCTGTCATGAGCGAAATAAGGGGAGATACAACAACCGTAACGCCGCTGAAAGCTACGGCTGGCAGTTGATTAGCATAAGGACTTGCCGCCGCCGGTCGGCAGGATGACTAACGCATCCTGATGATTCAGAATGCCTGTGATTACTTCTTTTTGGTGCGGACGAAAATTCTTTAAGCCGAATTGCTCCCTGAGGATGGCATCAATGTTGTTTGTTGATTGGTTGACCCTATCAATAGGAAGTTTAGTCTCCGTTTCCACATCAAACCAACCCGACAATTGTACATAACAGCGCAACTCATCGTCAGGTTTGTCTCTCGGTCGCCACCAGTGAGCCAAAGACACTCGAACCAATGACCCAACAGGAATGACTTCGACTGGCTTCTGATAGCCAACAAACGTTAAGCTTCTAGCGCCATTTTCCGGTCTCATAGCGATAGCGTAGACGTTTGCCTGTCCGGTCGAGAATTAGTGGCTTGTCGGGGCGCCAGAACATCGTACTGTATTTTGGTACGCCAGTTCTTTCGGTGATGTACATCGCACCGAAACCAGTTACCTGTGTCAATCCATCAAACAGGTTCTCGGGGGAGCCCAGTTTGGGCGACATATATTTCGCAATGGTGGGAACACAGTCATCAATATGTTGCAGCCATTCCTTTGCATGGACGACAATATCCTCTACATGAGGTTCTGGTCGTTCAGTAGCATCGGTATTGCTAGAGATATCCCATAAATCTCCGATTTCATATTCGGCATTAAAATTTGGAACATTTTCTGGATTAGGGTGTACAAGACGTACGCTATTATGTGTTTCTGAGATCGCTCCTATACACGAGCCGCTACCCATTCTGGTCTTGGCTACAATTAGGACTTTCATGTGATATGCACTATCCGGAGGTTTGTGTCGCTTGCCAGTTTCTCGGCGACTAACGATCCGTGGCACGCTCCTGGCTCATGCTCGACACAGAAGAAGGCGATTACTTCAATATCATCAGGCAGTTCACTTATAAAGGCTTCTGAATCGAAGTCGGCGAGAATTTCGTCCTGATAGGCATCCACGAATTCGGGGCTAAGCTCCTCACGTTTTCGCTTGGCAATGTGCGCTGATTTATCGGTTGCGTGCTGGACATCACGTATTTGTTTCGTGGGCGCTAAGTCTTTATGGTGTACATAAGCGATACCAAGTTCGGCTAGTTTTGCTTGAAGCCGCTGACTGTTTACAAAAGAATATTTCGCCCCGCGTACGCCCCTGCGCATACGGACGTCAACAAATAGATCGACCTTCGTGTCAATCAGTTTGCCGAAAAACTCGTCTTCGCTAAAGCCGTAGACGCCGATCGTTACTATCTGAAGATCGGACATGGACTTGTTACCTAATCTGCTGATAATTCATCGTCCTGCTCAGAGGTTTCGCCTGGTTGTTTTGAACCAGCGGATGGCGAGTATTTCTTTCTGGATGTAAGTGATACGAAGTCCTCGAATAGGCTTGGCTGTGGTGTGACGATTTCCATTACGTGTTCTTGGCTCTTCAGATTGCCTTCATCATCAATATGAAATACAGGAATTTTGATTTCTGACAACGAGACGCCTATCAGTTTGGAACGATGGCAATCTTCCGGTCTGCCTTCACTGCAAAGAAGCGCAATGGTTTGTTGTTTTGCAAATGCGGTTTGCAGTCGTGAGATACCGGTCTGATAGAAACCCTTAGTTTTGATCGAATCGTAGCTCACTTTGCCGTCATCAGCATAGCAACTGGGATCATCTGGGCGTCCACCTAGAAGGTCACCCATGAATACATAGCGTATGCCCGATGCGCTGAGTGCAGTATCAAGAGCATCTTTCGAGAACTCTGGCTTAAAAGTTGAATAGGGTGAACTGCGAAAATCAACTATGAACCGAATGTCGTATCGCTGGAGAAGTTGGACGACCTGCTCCATTGTGCGCTTACCGTATCCGACAGTGAAAATCGGAACTGTATTGTTGTCTTGGTCTGTCATGAAAATATTCGTCGAGCTTGTGATGGTATTCTGGGGAATACAAAGCGTCTATTGATTTTACATTCTGAAGCATCTTTAGACGAACCTATGATAGCGTGATTCGAACTCAATACGCAAGATAGTAGCTTACTTCTAGAATGACTTTTCTCAACTAGCTGTACTGAGGCATTCATCTATAGTTGAAAATCAGAGTAATTGGATCGATTTCGACTAATCGCGCTATCCCGCAACTCGCGCAGCAGCGCCTGGGTCAGCGACTTGGTCTCCAGAGTCGCCAGCTCATTCTCCAGCACGGGACCGACGCACGCCGGACAGCCATTGGTGCATGGACAGTCGCCGATTAGCTCGGCGGCGGCATCCAGCAGCGTCTCATGCAACTCGAACAGACGCTGACTGAAGCCCAGTCCGGCGTAGGTGCGTTCGTACAGGTAGACTGTGGGCCGACCCTTCGCTTCGATTTCTGAAGGGGGCTGATCCGCTACTTCGGGAATAGGTTTGCTGTTTACAGACGCAGCCGCATCGGCGCGTTCGATGTGCACGTCGATGTCCTTCCAGTCGCACATGAGGTAGAGCGGCGCCAGGTTGTGCAGTGCATAGCCCAAGCCGTCCAGTCCGCCGCGCGTGCGCACCGTCGCCTCCAGTCGCTGATGGCATGTGCGACAGACCAGTATCAAATTGTCCATGCGATTTGCCAGCAGGTAGTTGTCGTTGAGCCCCGGGACGTAGTTGAACACTCGAAACGGCACAAGATGATGCACATCGTGCTGGCGACCAGGCGGTTCCGGTTGGCCGCATTTGGTGCAGCGGAAGCTGTCCCTCTCGCGCACATGCTGGCGCTGCTCCTCCCAGTTGGGCCCGTAATCGTTGACGGTGTCGCGCCACTGACCCGCTCGTTCCAGTTTTGCCTGCGTCTCCGGCGCAACCGTTAACCAGTAGCCGCTCGTCTCTAGAACCTGTGGCGGATAGTCCACAGGAAAGACTCCCAACGTTTCATGCGTATAGCGCTTGATGCGACGATATCCAAGGACTTGCTCGCTCACACGCAGATCGCCATACGAAGCCGTGCTTCCGCTGAACATGCGATTTTCGTGCTCGGTGAGTATGTCGACCTTAGTCTCGCTGATGATGCTCGTGTAGTAGTCGACTTCGACCGGCGTAACATGCGCCACGTAGTTCTCCATGTCCAGTCGCTTCACCGCATACGACTGACCTTCATGCATGTAGATTGCGCCTTCGTGCACTAGCAAGGGAACGCTGGGCAGGTCAATTTCACCAATCACGCGCGGATGCGATTGACCGGCTTCCTCCTCGGCTAGCACGTCCTCCGCCTGAATGGTGACGGAGTCGGCGCTGCTACTGCGCAGGCTTACTTGGCGTGCGGGGTAGGCTGATCCGGACCAGAAGTAACGACCGGCCTGTTCGACGACGTCGCCTTCTTCCTGTAGCAGTTGAAGCACATCGGCAACATACGGGCTGCGACCGAACGCAGCGTCCGCCGTGAACGGCAGTTCAAACGCAGCGCAGCGGATATGATCGACCAGCATCATCAAGTTGTCACTGTTGATGAGCGCGTGTTCCGGCGAGCGCTCGAAGATGAACTCCGGATGGCGAATGACGTACTGATCCAGCGCGCCGCCGGTAGCCACCAGAATGGCCAATGAGGATTCGGCGGTACGCCCGGCGCGGCCCATTTGCTGCCATGTACTGGCAATGCTTCCCGGATATCCGCATAGTACAGCCGCCTGGAGCTGCCCAATGTCGATGCCAAGCTCCAAGGCATTCGTGGCGACCACGGCGCGCACCTCTCCGCTGCGCAGGCCGGATTCAATGCCGCGTCGCTCCAGGGGCAGATAGCCGCCTCGATAGCCGCGGACACTGTTGGAGGAGACAGCACGCTCGTCTCTGGCTACACGTTCGCGCATGTACGACAACAGCAATTCCGTGACCATTCTGGAACGGCTGAAGACGATGGTCTGGGCGCCGCCAAGCACGCAACGGGACGCCAGTTCTTGCGCCACCAACGTACTGCTTTCGCGCAGACCTCGTTCCGGGTCATAGACAGCCGGATTGTACAAGATGATGCTCTTCTCGCCGCGCGGCGCACCGTTTTCGTTGATGAGCGAGACCGGCGCTTCCAATAGGCGCTCAGCCAGCTCGACGGGGTTGGCGATTGTGGCGCTGGTGCAGATGAACTGCGGACGGCTGCCGTAGAATTCGCATATGCGGCACAGGCGGCGAATCACGTTGGCTACATGGCTGCCGAATACGCCGCGATAGGTGTGCATCTCGTCTACAACCACGAAACGCAGGTTGGCGAAAAGGTCTTCCCAGTTGCCGTGATAGGGCAAAATACCTGTATGCAGCATGTCCGGATTCGTGAGTAGAATGCGTATGTTGTTGCGGATGCGGGAGCGCAAGGATGTCGGCGTATCGCCGTCATAGGTGGACACGTGAAATTCGGAAGATGTCGTTCCAGTCTGTTCGTCCAGCGTAGCGTACCAGGCATGGAGCTCGGAGAGCTGATCCTGGGCCAAGGCTTTGGTGGGAAACAGGTAAAGCGCCCTCGCTTGGTCATCGTGCAAGAGGCTGTCGAGAATCGGAAGATTGTAGCAGAGCGTCTTGCCGCTGGCAGTAGGCGTTACGACCACGACATTTTGACCATCCGCCGCAGCCTGGACAGCCTTTGCCTGGTGACTATAGAGCTCATTGAGGCCGCGTGCATGCAGGCCCTTGCGCAGTACAGGATGCAGTATGTTGGGTATGGGCTGCGTGCGCGCGGGTTGTGCGTCCAGCGTCTGCCACGCGGCCACATTGGCCATGAAATTGGGGTCCGAGCGAAAGTCGAAGAGGACGTCGTTGAGTGTCATGCGTAGAATAAATCTCGTTGGCTGCGTTACACCGACCGCGCTTCACGCATACGAGATACCGGGCCAGCGAGACCCAACTCTTCAGCCAGCATATCCACTTTGTCATCGTCTACGGCAGGGCGCCAGGTATCGACAGCGACGTCGCGGCGAATGGGCACGACTTGCTTCATGGCCTTGAGATATTCGAGCGATTCGAGGATGTTCTTGGACAGCCGCGGAGTGAGATCGTCCGCCTGCGCGATGAGCTCGTCCAGTGATTCATATTCACCTATCAGGCGCGCAGCCGTCTTCTCTCCGATGCCGGGCACGCCGGGCAGACCATCGGACGGGTCACCGCGCAGCGTTGCGAAATCGACGTAACGCTCCGGCGGCACGCTGTATTTTTCTTTCACGACAGCGGAATCAAACTCGGTCAGATTTGTGACGCCGCGCACGGTGAAAAGCAGTCGAACGGTCGGCGCGTCGTCGCCGTCATGCACTAGTTGCAGCAGATCACGGTCGCCTGTGATGATCTCATATGTGTCTTGTGCATCCCCTGCCGAGCAGAGTGCGCCGATAGCGTCGTCGGCTTCCCAACCTGACGCCTGGCTTTGTGCGTGCCCAAGCGCATCCAGCATCTGCCGTAGCCAATCCCACTGCGGCGTCAGCGTTTCCGGTTCGTCCGGTCGTTCGGCTTTGTAGGGAGGATACGCGGTTGCACGGGGCTCGGGTCGCCAGTCGGCATCGTAGACGTGGATGATCTCATCGGGTGCGTAGTCGCGCAGCAGGCGCGAGGTCATATCCAGATAGCCGTGGACTGCGTTGATCGGCTCGTTGCGGCTGGTCGTGATGGATTGCGGCAGCGCGAAGAAGGCGCGATACATGAGGCTCGACACGTCCAGCAGTAGAGTATAGGTCATCGTAGATTTCCCGTCACCACGTTCAACACTAACATTTTTATCTACTTGTTCATCTCTGTTAGGAGGTAGTCGGTGAAGAACATGAGATCGTCCAGTCTTTCTTCGATTACACTGGTCATTATCTCGATATCGACATCCTGGTACTGATGAACAAGCACATTCCGAAAACCGATCATTGCCGACATTTGCGCGGCAACCTCATTCGGTATGACCCCTGCTTCTGCAAGCAACTCGAAGCTGTCTCTCGATGTTTGCGGAACACCAAGTTTGCGCAATCGTACAGTGTGATTGGCCATATCAATACAGATTTCGCAGGCACGCTGTATGTTCTGAGTGATGGCGTCCTGAACGAGATAGTCTTCGGCAAACGGTATGTGCCTCGGTTCTGCGTAATAGGAACGAATTTGCCGTATGCAACGCTCCAGACTCACGCGTTTGGTTACGATGAAATCGTCGATCACAGAACAAAACTCCCGCTCTTCAGCCCGTCCTCGATGATCTCGCGCCGTTCCCGGTTGAGTCGCTGATATGACGACATAACAAATGCTTCATAAACGTCAACGGCATAGCGATCACTGCAATAGATGAGCCGATCGGCTTTCAATATCTGTATCTGCAGGACCGTCGAAACGAGCCGCATATTGATCAGATCGACATCCTTTCGCAGCAGGCGTTCCAGTGCATGATGCAGCGGGTGCAGATATAGATGACGGTTTTCCTTGGCTACATCGTGCGGCAGCAATAGCGCAATGTCCACGTCGCTTTCCGACCGCTCATACTCCGTCCCGTAGGAGCCAAACAAGTAGATGGAAATTACGTCCGGGAATGAATCCACAACCATTTGGATGATGTAGTTCTCTGTTACCGCCATCAGTATTGTCTCGTATGGGCGCATACTTCACCGTAAATCGACTGGCAATACCCATTCTACCGGCTAGGCGACCTTCTTCACAACCGCTGTGGGTATCCACTCATTCGCCCACATTTCGGCGTTTGTCCATTGTGGGCTGCATGTCGCGTTCAAGTAATGTCGCTGTCCTAATAGGCAGTCTCGTTTGGTTGTGGACTGCCCTTGTCGCATAATCCATAGACAATACCTCATTCATGTCACTAGCGACGCAAGAGGAGACCAGTATGCAATACGGGACTATCCCGGGGATAGATAAACCCATTTCGCGGCTCGTGCAAGGATCTATGATGATCGGCACAGCGCGGATTGACGAGAGTATGGCGCTGCTCGATTCGGTGCTGGAGCTGGGCGGCAACACGTTCGACACGGCGCACGTCTACGGCGGCGGCGATGTGGAACGGGCTTTCGGACAGTGGGTCAAATCTCGGAACAACCGCGAAGGTATCGTCATCATCGGTAAAGGCGCCCATCATAACCAGGATCGTAGACGGGTGACGCCCTACGACATCACATCTGATCTGCATGATTCGCTGGCTCGCTTCGGCTTCGACTACATTGACCTCTATTTGCTGCATCGCGATGACCCTTCGCAACCGGTTGGCCCTATAGTGGAAGCACTGAATAAACATAAGCGAGCCGGCAAGATCAACGCATTCGGCGGCAGCAACTGGTCGGTGGAACGCATTCAGGCCGCGAACCAGTATGCGAAGGAGCATGATCTTGAGGGTTTCGCCGCCAGCAGCCCAAACTTCAGCCTCGCCAAGCAGGTAAAGCCGCCCTGGCCGGAGTGCGTCAGTATCAGTGCTCCCGTGGGGCAGGGCGAGCGCGCCTGGTATGAGGAAACCCAGTTTCCGCTCTTAACCTGGTCGAGCCTGGCTGGCGGTTTCTTCAGCGGACGATTTGGGCGCGAGAAGATGGTTCAGCAAGAGGAATACTTCGACAAGTTAGCCACGGAGTGTTACGGAATTGAGGAGAACTTTGTCCGTTTGGATCGAGTTGAAGAACTGGCAGCGAAAAAGGGCTTAACGGTCCCGCAGGTGGCCATGGCTTATGTGATGAACGCTCCCATGAATATCTTTGCGCTCATCGGCTGCCGCACGGCAGAGGAGTTCCGTGACAACGTCGCCGCCAGCAAAGTGAAATTGAGCGACACTGAAATGGCGTATCTGGAGCTGCGAACCGACGGTCGATGACGGTCATGCTTAGTTGATTTGTACCTGGGCAAACGCGGAGCTTAAAAATCTAGCGTAACTGTTTGTGTTTGTCCTCAGTCTTTGTTGACCAGAGGGTAGAACAATGAACAATAAATTGCGGTCGCTCGTCGTCGACCGCTTTGCTGAACTTGTAGATCTATGAAACACGACCAACCCGGTACACGCCTTTTCAGACATACTTGTTATCACGATCTGTTCAGCTATTTGCGGAGCCGATGACTGGAATTTAGTCGAGTTGGTGGGCGCCGTTCACCATTGCGACGGCGCTGTTCACATCGATCCCATGCATACTCGCCCTGCCGGACGGCAAGTATGGCCTGCTCATCAATCTTGTTATCATGGTTTCAGTCTATCTGTATGGCGCATAAGCCGTAGATTTACCAAAAAAATTGCTGACGAATCGCCCAGTCAACCTGAGACAGATCACGCACGATGGTCGTGCCGGCGCGAGTGGACAATTACTTGTAGCCTGTCTGTCAACAAGGATTCGGTTGCTTCCTCGCTTAACCTGCCCGACCGATCATACCTGCCTTTCCTAGGCGCCAACTAGGTAGAGCCTCGGCTGTGCAGTGGCAGTCGCAACTCTATTCCCATATCTGGTCATAACAATGCAAGAGCGCCAAAGCTGACGAATGCGTCCCTGGATGCCGGTCTAAAAAGGTGGTTGGTAGATGCGGATCAATCCCCTATACTTGGCAAACTTGGTTGAAGACAATAATAGAGAAAGGTTGCACTTAGTGAATACGGGCCGTTCCATTCGATATCTAATCCTGTGCGCATGCAGCATACTTGCCCTGGCAGTTCTGGATGCTGGCAGTGCGTCCGCTCAGATTGAGTCCATAAGCGACTTCGTCGTTACATGGGAAGATGACCAGGATAATAATGACTTGTATCAAATCTATGCGCACGGTTTTGCTTCAGAGGGCAGTCAAGCATTCGGCGACAGAGTCGTAAACTCCAATGCAGACGGTACACAAATTAACCAGTCGATCGCTGTCGATGACTTCGGTAACTTTGTCGTCGTCTGGCAGGATGACATGGATGGCAATGACGTTTACCAGATATACGCACGTGGTTTCAATAACGACGGCACGCAGCGCTTCGCCGATATCGTCGTGAACTCCGTCGCCGACGGCCAACAGCGCGATCCCGTCATAGCCATGGACGCGGTTGGTAACTTCGTGGTGGCGTGGGAAGACGACGCCGACGGCAATGGTTCGTACCAGATACGCGCCCGCGGCTTTGATTCGAACGGAAAACAACGCTTGGCAGAGTTTACGGTAAATTCTGTTGGTGACGGGCAGCAGCTAAATCCGTCCATCGCCATGAATGCAGAAGGTCTTTTTGTAGTTGCGTGGGATGACGATCAGGACGGCAACGGTGCTTACCAGGTATATGGTCGCGGCTTCAATGCAGACGGTTCACAGCGTTTTGGCGATAAAAAGATAAATACTGTAGACGATGGACAGCAATTTGACTCTACGATTGCCATGGATGACCTGGGACATTTCGTTGTTGCTTGGGAGGACGACAATGACAGCAATGGTGTTTATCAGATCTATGCTCGCGGTTTCAATAGCGACGGTACGCAACGGTTCGCCTTCATTACAGTGAACTCTATCGCCGATGGACAGCAGCGTGATCCAGCCATAGCTATGGATGCAGCAGGAAATTTCGTGGTCACTTGGGAAGATGATTCGGATAATAACGGCGCTTACCAGATTCGTGCACGCGGCTTCAGACCCGATGGAACACAGCGCTTAGTGGATTTCACCGTGAATCCGGTCCCTGATGGGCAGCAGACCGATCCGGTCATCGCGATGGATGCAAGCGGACACTTCGTGATTGCATGGGAGGACGACCGGGACAGCAATGGCTCCTACCAGATCTACGCCCGCGGCTATAATCCAGACAGTTCGCAACGCTTTGCAGAAATCGTCGTGAATTCGAAAGCTGACGGAAATCAGCGCGATCCGGCAATAGCAATGGTTCGGACGGATGTGCATTTCATTCCGACGCTGCTGGCGACGGAGTAATCGAGAGGCTTCGTTCACAGGGGCCTAATAGAACGCCGCATAACGCTGATGCCCAATTCTGCTCCGGCGGATCGGTATACTAGCACGCGCTGCAGTTGGACTCCAGTCCGTGCCGTAACGGCACGAATTGTGCTGATAAATCCTTGCATCTGTATGCCAGCTTGCTTATGATGACGGCTTCCGGCTGTTATGATTTTTGATAGACAGACATCTGTTGACTGCGATACGCTCGCTATCATGGGTTTGATTTGGTTTGGGTCGTAATAAGTCGCCTGCGGATTGGTAGCAAGATTGGCGGGTGCAAGGCATCTATATGATTAATTGGCGCGCTATTTCCCTGTTCGTACTCGTCGTACTCGTTGCGGCTTGTAGTGCAGCAACACCAGAAGCGGCACCAGCTGACATGGCGGTTCAGCCGTCAATATCCAACGGCGAACTCCCTGTTGCCGAAAACAGCGACGGCGGCGATCCGAAATCCTCCTCCGTTTCACTGCCGGAGCCCTTAGCCAGTCTGTTGCCCACAATCACACCTGCGCCAACGCTCGAACCTGCCGAGGCAACTTCGGAGAGTTCGTCAGAAGCAGAGGCGGTGGAATCAGATGCTTCTGATTCGGCTACGCCTCCGGCGTTCGACCTGGGCAACGAACTCACAATCGCGGCACTGCGCTCGCGGGAGATTAGCGGCAGCGAGATAGTCATCGAACAGACCCTTGCGCCAGGTGCCAACTACGCGCAGTACATCGCGAGCTATGTATCAGAGGGAAACAAGATCTACGGACTGCTGACGGTGCCCAATGGCGCCGTACCGGAAGGCGGTTTTCCTGCTATCGTCTTCAACCATGGCTATATTCCGCCTACTGTCTACCGCACTACCGAACGGTACGTTGCCTATGTCGATGCTCTGGCAAGAAACGGCTTCGTGGTCTTCAAGATTGACATGCGCGGCTTTGGCAATTCTGAGGGGGAGGCGACCGGTGCGTATTTCTCGCCTGGCTATACGATAGACGCCATTGCTGCACTGAAGAGCCTACAAATGCTTGACTACGTGAATCCGGACCGGATCGGCATGTGGGGACACAGCATGGCGGGAAACCTTGTGCTACGGGCCATGCTCATAGAGCCGGATATCAAAGCTGGCGTGATCTGGGCAGGCGCTGTCTACAGCTACGATGACATGGCCCGCTACGCCATCAGCGATCCGTCCTTTCGTCGTGACCAGCAGCCGGATATCGTGCGACCGGGTACACTGCTGCGAGAGAAGTACGGTCCGCCCAATACGGAGGAACCATTCTGGCAGGCGGTGTCGCTGACCGAGCATATTGAATACCTCGAAGCGCCATTGCAACTGAATCACGCGCAGGACGATCCTGTAGTGAACATCGGCTATTCCCAGGATCTCGTCAAGGTTCTGGAGGATGCCGGCAAGGAGTATGAATTCTATCAGTATCCAGGGGGCGGTCACAACATTAACTCTCCGTACTTCAACCAGGCCATGCAGCATACGATTGAGTTCTTCAGGGATAATTTGTAACACCATCCTAGTGCGGCTGAAACTTAGCGACACGGCGCTTGACATCTGGAAGAGTGGCCGCGTCTTGCTGGACGAACGCTAATCTAGAGTACCTTGCCGCCGTGCCTGCAGCCAAGCATTGGTGCATAGAAAGGCTATGGATATGGAACGTATCGCATTGGTAACCGGTGCCGACCGTGGGCTTGGCTTGGGCATTGCAAAAGAACTACTTCTGCAGAACTGGCGCGTCTACGCGGGTCAGTATATCCCGCAATGGACAGAGCTTAATGAGCTTGCCACCCGCTACCCCGATCAACTCATCGTACATTCCGCTGGACGTCTCGTCGAACCTATCGGTGCTGACCGCAGCGCAGATAGTCTCCACGACTACGGACCATATCGATATGATCGTCAGTAACGCCGGTGTATCGTCACCGACCTCACGCCGCGAGCTGGGCTCGAATCAAGATTTTGACGAGATGATTCGTCTGTTTAATGTCAATTCGCTTGGTGCAATCCGCATCGTGGAAGCGTTTCTGCCCTTGGCGAATGCCAGTGATATGAAGCGCCTCTGCTTCGTCTCGTCCGAAGCGGGCAGCATCGAACGGAGCTCACGCACCGCCTGGTTCGGCTATTGCATGTCCAAGTCAGCGCTGAATATGGCAGTGAAGAACATGTTTAACGAGTTGCGTCCGGATGGCTATACGTTCCGTCTCTATCATCCCGGCTGGATACGTTCGTACATGCGTGGCGTGAAGAACACGCAAGGCGATCTAGAGCCTGATGACGCAGCTGTGCCTGCCGTGAACTATTTCGTTGCGGAAATGGATTCTGCCGATGAGGACCAACTAATTCTGAGAGACTATCTTGGCCAGGAATGGCCCTGGTAGTGCACAGAGCACCGCTACGCCGACCCGGACTAACGGTTTAGAATCGGCATCGCGGCGCTCAATTCACTCTACGCTGAACCGTGCGCGATACGTCATCACAACGTTCGCGCACGGTTTTGTTGCTCCCTACTGCTGTGGCGGAGTCAGTTCGGTCCAGAAGTCAGATAAGTAGCCCTGCTCGTCAGGCGTGAAGACCTGCTGGTCCACCACCGCATCCGTGCCGTCACACTTCCACGAATAGACGGTGGCGCGGCCCGTCACCGACGCCGGAATGAAGTCGGAATTTGCATTGTCAGAACAGAAATTGTTCATTTCGGGCGTTGGCGTATCGGACATATCAGCCTGTTCCGTACACGGCAAATTGGCGCCTACAACACACACGTAAACGTTGCCGTCCATGCAGCGCCAGAACGCGCCCTGCAGGATAGCATCCGGCGCATCTGCGGAAATGACATTCTGATCCACCATGCCCTGTATGATCTCTGGCGGCAGCTTGCCGTCTTCAGTCTCGATGGCGGGTTGATCTTCCGTGCCCACGGATGCACAGTAGTCGAACGGATTGGTGCTGGCAGCTGCAGTCGTGTCGGCGGGTGCGCTAGAGGAACCATCATCTACAGGCGGGCATTCGCCATTGTAATACGCCCACACGTCACAGGTCTGACCGTCCGGCAACGCGCATGTGCCCTGCTCTTGTTCGGCGTTTGCGGAAGCTGCTTCGTCGACCGTGTATTCGCCGCCGGTGATGGCGCAGTAGCGGGCTGCATCTGTCACGTAGCCGGTTACCTTGAGACCTCCAACCGGACATTCGCCGCGGAATAATGCCCATTCTTCACACTGTTGATTATCTACGAATGTGCATACGCCGAATTCACCGCCGTCGCCGCGTTTTTCTATAGTCAGAATGCCGCCTTGATCGCTGCAGTTGACCGATGCCGGATTGGCCAACCCCACCTCAGACGAGTCCGACGCCGCTGGCGCAGTCGAGTCGGCGGTGCCGCCACTTCAGGCGTAATCGGCGCACACGCTGCGAATACAAAATGGCCTAAAATAAGGACAAAGAGCAAGATGCGAGAGTGGAACATAGTGGTTTTCCATCGGATTCCTCCCTATATTGTCATTGTCTTATTTTGTTGCGCACTGTTGTCATTTCTCTGCGCTGTGACCAGGCTCGGACGTACGAACTTTATGATCTTTTTCCGAATTTGAGTCGGTCATGGCAGCTTGGCACAAACTACTCACCTCTTGTGGACATCGCGTACCAGAACTGTAACGCCATGTAGGTAGCGACATAGGCTCAGCTAAATGACGTGACTATTGCCCTGAGTCCGATTTAGCACTACTTCTTGATTTACACCCGCAGCGCACGGCGACGACCTGCGACGACCACGAGCCCTGCGCCGACCATATACAGACAGATGAGTAGCACAAAGGGGAGACTACGATTCAATTCGGACATCTGACCGCCGATCCAGCCGAATGGAGTTACGCCCAGCAGCACGACCAGGTAGAGAAAAGCCATGATACGAGAGCGTTCTTTCGGATCCACGTTGATGGCGATGACCTTTTCCAGCATTGGAGTCAACGCCGGATAGCCGATACCCTCTAAAATAGTCGCGAGTATGATGAAGCCGTAGCTTTGCGGCGGAATGTTGATGAGCAGCGTCCAACTTGCGATCATGCAGGCAAAACCGAAGAACATAGGCTTGATCGCCTTCATGCCGCGCAGACTAGGCATGACCAGAAAGTAGAAGAGCAACATGGTCATTGACTTGATGAAGTAGAAGATGGGCAGGTATTGATCCGGAACTTGCAGCTTCTCTGTCACCAGTATCGACCAGAACGTCATATTGATCATGTTGCCGATGCCCACGATGAGCATCAACGCAAGCACTATCAATGTCTCCGGGCTGTGGAAGACATGGTGCACGACGAAGCGGGACTCATGAACGATCGCTAAAAGGGACTGATTGCGCGTCTCTTCCATCCGGACAATACCTTGTTCCGGCTCTGTGACCATGGCATTCATGATCACGAATTTGGCGGTCATCATTACGAACGCGAGCATATACAGCATTCGCATGGTGGGTACCAGCGAGAAACTGGCAACCAGAAAGCTGGTGATGGGCGAAAAGAAGGCAGCAACCAGGCCGGAAATATAGATAAGCGACCACACGTCTACCAGGAGGGCGGGCTCCGTGCTCTCCACCAGCAGACACTGCCACGAATTATGCGTGATGCGCCACATGCTATTGATGATTGCAGCGACAAGGAAGTAGTTGAAGTCCTGTGCCACTGCCCAGATCAAACAGGGGATGCTCCACGAGATCAGGTCGGCTATGTACGTGGTTCGCTTGCGACCGAACTTGTCGGTGATGGCGCCGCTGACCATGGTCCAGAAGACCTGAAAACCGAGGGCAATGCTCGCCAACAGACCGATTTGGCTGTCGGTTAGGCCTAGCGCCAGCATATAGACCGAAATGAACGGCGCGTACAGGTTGTACGGAATGCCCCATAGAGGTTCTGTGAGGACGACGCCGCGCCCGTTGCCCTGCAGGCTGCGCAACGTAACAATGAGGGGATGGCGGCTGATGGCGTTAGTGATCAAGACCGGGTACCAATTAGCATTTGTGTTATGTCGAATAGGATAGCTAGCAAAGATGTCTGGCTATTTTGGCGGAAAAAGCCGCCTGTGTGCATATTTGTATGATACTGCCGAACAGCGCTAATCCCCCATAACCCGCTGTCGGTAGCAGAATGAGGAGATACCTGGTAGGGATACTTCTCAGAGTGACCGTAGTGGCTGCTTATAGAGACTAACTATTTTGGTATCGACCAGTACAGGGTAGCCAGTAAAGAAAAAAATAGACCTTTTGCTGGTCGGTTACGAGACAATCTCTGGAGGAATTCGTTACGAAGGTTGCCATACAATGTAGGCAATAAATTGTTGGCAACCCAGTGTAGGCACTCCGTTACATTACGGCGAATATGGAACCGAAAACGGTTGGCGCGCTGCACGGCGCCTGAGTTCAATTTGCCCCTGTTCCGCATGCACGACGGGAGAATAGACCTGATGAATACAAACAGTATGGCTATGGATACAGATTGCCGTCACATCGCTCAGAGTGACAATGGATTCAAGGCCCGGATGCGATTCCATCAATCCTGGTATCGTCACCATATTCTTGGTCTGTCTCCAGGTACCCATACTGCCACGAAGGGTTTATATGGAAATATCTTGCGCGAGGAGGATGCCTTGAGCGGCAGCAACTTTCTCACATCAGATATCGCCGACTATGTTGAACAACGCATACCGAATATGCCAAGGAACAACAACTTCTCTCGCCTGCGATGTAATCTGCTCAGCAGCCAGCCTATGTGTTTCAATTTGTTTGCTCGGCTCGCGATGGACCACGAATTAGCTGCTAGGTTGATGCGCACCCTGCCCGGATTGCCTGATGATCTTACCGTGACTGATGTAGTAATCGAGTTTGCTCCAGATCCAGCTGCCCACCTTCAGGATAAGACCGCATTTGACGCCTGGGTAGAGTACGTGCGGCCAAATGATATTCGCGGATTTATAGGTATTGAAACCAAGCTAACGGAATCGTTTTCCGCTACGGAATATGACTTTAGCGAACGGTATGCTCAGTGGCTCACTTCTAGTAGCTGGTGGTGGAAGCCTGGTTCTGAAGAACATTTTCCGGACAAGAAAATCAATCAGCTTTGGCGGAATCATCTACTGGCTTTCTCAATGCTCTATCAACCAGATTCATCTTATGACGAAGCCTATGGCGCCGTTCTATATCACGACTTCGATCATGCTTGCGCTCGGTCAATTGCTGCCTATCGCCCCCTCCTCACACATGAAGCTGCCGGCACCCTTCTCGATTGGCCATTATCACTCGTGATTTCTAGGTGGCGCTGCGCCATCAAGTCAGACTGTGAGCAAGAATGGCTAGACGATCTTAACTTGCGCTATTGTGACCTCGCCGCCAGCCAGGCTGCGTGGGACGCATTCATCGCATCTTAAAACGGTGTTTGTGCAGTCCGATTATAGATACGCAACCGGGTCTCAGCACTCAACATAGATATTTGTTCCTACCGACAGCTGATCCTCTTCCTGCCACGCGAGAGGTCCGCGCACCACCATCGCTACATGTAGTGCTATATTATGCGCTTACTTATTTCGTGACAGGACCCATGGCAGCGAACACAAACGTGGTACCGTACGGACGCCTCACGCAAAGCTGGAAATATGTTTGCACACTCCATACTAGCTGTCTGGTCGGAACAGTGATCTCGTACCAACCTACTTGCCTAATCGTTCCAGATCTTCGGGGGATGCGCTGCGATAGCCTCTTCGTTCAGGTCCACGCCAAGCCCGGGAAGCGTCGGCGTCTTAAGAAAACCATCCGTTACAACCATCGGACTAGAGACGATCTCATCGCGCCATGCGACATCGTCGTACTCGTATTCCAGAATCAGGAAATTGGAGAGAGTAGCCACGAGATTCACGGCTTGCAACGTGCCCAAAACCCCATGCGAGTTGTGCGGTGCAAACATGATGTCATATGTCTTGGCGTAATCGGCGACCTTTTTGCCCTCGGTGATGCCGTTCCAAACCGTGTCGGGCATGACAATCTCCATGGCATGGGCCTCGAAGAATGGCTTGTATTCGTGGGTGCGGCGCAGGCTTTCGCCGACACAGAGGGGCGTACGACTGGTCAGCCGCGCCGTGCGCAACGATTCGGCGTCGAGCGTCTCCGCTTCCAGCCACATCAGCCTGAACGGCTCCAGCGCCTGGGCCAGTTTGATGATTCCGCCCATGCGAAACGAGAAAGCCACGTCCAGCGCCAGGTCGATGTTCGGACCCAAAGCATCGCGCCAGGCGCCCATCCAGTTCACGATATGGTCGAGCAATTGATTGCTTACATCGCCGGAAGTCGTCTCAGCCCACCATTCATCGGGCATGCCCAAACTATCCCTACCCATCTTGATGCCGGTAAACCCCAGGCGTTTAATCTCCGCGGCAACGGGTGCGATATCATTGCGAGTGTGGACCGGCGGAAGATCAGAACGATAAGGTTGAGGACGACCGGCATGCGTAAAATAGACGCGTATCCTATCGTGAACCGGTCCGCCGAATAACTGATGAACGGGTACACCAAGCGCCTTGCCCTTGATGTCCAGCATTGCGGCATCTAGGGCCGAAATGGCTTGCTGAGCCAAGCCACCGATCTGTCGAATAGTTATACGGTACAGCATGTTCAATGCGGCTTCTGTATTCATGGGGTCGTGCCCGATGAGATAGTGGCCCAGGTGCTTGATAGCAGCCATTAGCATGGGCGCGGAGTGCAAACAATTGGCCTCGGCATAGCCGATGATACCCTCGTCGGTGGACATCTTCACGAAGCTTAGTGTGCGCCAGCCGCCGTCGCACGAGAGCGTCTCGATTTTCGTGATCTTCATTTCGCTTCTCTTCTAGTGGATGTTTAGGGTTGTGGAGATGCGTGTTGCAGTGGGGATAGTTCTATCTTAGCACCGCAATCGTCCCACGGCAATTGGTTTACACCTCAAACAGTCTGCGACATCGGCGCATATGAAGCCCAAAGCGCGCCGGCCTCAGGGTTGTATCGCCGCAGACGATTATGTCAACACTTCAGCGACAGGTTGCGCCGTCGATTCGCGTACCAGTAGATGCCCGCGCACGGTAACGTAGCGGGTTTCCTCCGGAAGATTGCCGCTCAGTCTAGCCAGCAGCAGGTCGAACAGATCATGACCGATCTTCTGAATCGGCGATGCGATGGTCGTCAACGGCGGATGCGTGTATTCGCTGACCAGCACGTTGTCATAGCCGACGACGGAAACCTCTTCTGGCACGCGATAACCGTGGCGATGCAAATAAGAGAGCACACCGACAGCCATCGTGTCGTTACAGGCGAAGACCGCTGTGGGCGGGTGCGGACGGCTCGTAAAGAGCGTCTGGGCAGCTTCATAACCGCCGGCGTAGGTCCAGTCGCCCATCACAACCATGTCATCGGCGCAATCGACTCCCCTGGCTGCGTGTGCGGCTAGATAGCCCTGCACGCGCTCCTGACTGCGTCCCGGGCTGTCCGGTCCGGCGATACAGCCTATCCTTCTGTGTCCTAGCCCCAGCAGATGCATGGTCGCGTCGTAGCCGCCCTGATAGTTGTCCAACAGGATGGAGTCAACTCCTTCGTAGGTGCGGTCGAACGTGACGACAGGAATGTTCTGGTTCTTGAACGACTGCAGACGTTCCTCACCGTGGTGATAGGTCATATAAATGACGCCGTCCACGCGTTTTGAAAGCAGCATATTCAGATAGGCGATCTCCTTCTCTATGCTGCGGCCGGAATTGCAGAGCAACACGTTGTACCCTTCATGGAAGCAGCGGTCCTCGATGCCCTCAGCCAGCTCTGCATAAAACGGGCTTACGTTGTCCGAGACGACAAGGCCGATGGTGAGTGTTTCACTGCTGACCATGGCGCGTGCCAGCGAACTGGGATGATAGTTCAGCTCTTGCACAGCCGCCATGACCTTGTCAGTAGCATTCTGGCTGACAAAGCGCGTGCCATTGAGTACATGGGATACCGTGGTGGTAGAAACCCCGGCAAGCCGAGCTACATCGTAGATATTAGACACTCACAACTCCTTGTACTCAATCTTCTCTTCGCCCCACATCCCCGCCGCGCTTACACCTCAAAATGTGCAACCATCATAGCAGCCGCGCCAGCTCTTCTACAATAGATCCCTTCAAACCTTACCTGATTTACTCCCCGCGGCAGAGACAGATATAATGCAAGGAAGCGCTTGCGCAAGCGGTTGCTTCATGATAACATGCTCAGGTGCATTAATAAACTGGAACAATCGCATATTCGCAGGCGCCAATCTTTCGCGTCTCAACGAACTATGAGACACGAAAGTCTCGAAACTAATTTCATTGATACTGGTTTGGCGGATTTAGGGCCAAACCATCTCTTTGGTCAGCACGTGTGCAGAACATCCCTCAATTTCAGCGTAGTTGGGTATGTAGGTTCTATTGTGAGTATAGGTGTCCCAAACCAGGACAAGTCTTTCATCACGAGGAGGCAATAGCCATGAAACACAACACATACTTTTTATCCCGTAGACAATTTTTAAAAGGCGCAACCATCGCCGGCATGGGCGTCGTCGCAGCGGCATGTGCAGCACCGGCAGCGCCGACAACACCTAGCAGCAGTGATTCAGGTGGTGCGGCTCCAGCCGTAGAACCGACGTTTGTCGAATTCTGGGATATGGTGTGGGGTCCGCCCGAGTATATCGACACTGGCAATCAGCTAATCGACCAGTTTAACCAAGAGCAGGACGCGATCGAGGCTAGCTACCAGTCGACGCCGTGGACCAACTGGTATCAAACGTTCCTGACCGCCATCGGTTCTGGTACCGCACCAGACTGCAGCACGGGCGCAGGCTACCAGGCTGTGCAATTCTACGATCAGGGCGCAGTAGTGCCGGTGGATCACATCATCGACGACTGGAACAGTGAGGGCGAAGCCGACGACTTCATCGAAGGTACCATCGATCGTCTCGTCTACGATGGCCACTATATGGCCATCCCGTGGAACATCGACATTCGCATTCCGTGGATTCGCACAGACTATCTCGAGAAGACCGGTTTGCCGCTCCCGAGCAGTTGGGACGAACTGAATGCAGCAATTGAGGCCATGACCGACGGCGATGTCTACGGTATTGTGGCGCCGAACGACACAGGCGGCAGCCACTATATCTACCTGCTGACCATCAACAACGGCGGCGGCATCTTCAAGGAAGATTTAAGTCTGGACTTCATGTACGATCGCAACGTGGAAGCGTTGGACTATGCCGCTAACTGGGTAGACCAGGGCTGGATGCATCCGGGTAGCGCTGGTTTTGTGGGTGATGATGCAGAGCGAGTCTTTGGTCAGGGCTTCGCTGGACTCATCATCAACAACCCCTACTTCTCCGCCCAATTCTCGGACGATGTAAAACAAGTGATGGCGCCGACAAATCTACTGGAGAGCCCCCAAGGTACCGTCGGGACGATTTCCTGGGTCAACAACATGATGTTGTACGAACAGGCAGAGGACAAGGACTCTACGTCCACGTTCATGAAGTGGTGGAACAAGAATCAGCTGCCACTTTGGACTTCTGGCCATGCGACACAGTTGCCCGTCCGCAACTCCTTCACGAATGACCCCTACTTCCAGGACAATGAGGACGTGGTCAAGGTCATAGAGGAGTGGGTGCCCGTAAGCCAGGGTACCGCAGCACGCGGCGACGGCATCTTCCCGGCACTCAACGAGGTTGAGGGCGAAGGCGTGATGCAGACACTGTGGCAGGATATTCTTCAGGGAAAGAATGTCATGGAGTCAATGACCGCGGCAAACGAGCGTCTCCAGACCATTGTTGGTTAGATTTTAGCTACGATTTCTGGCAGTGCCTTCATCAGGTAAAGCTTTAGTTTGCAGCCTGTGAAGGCATTGCCAATTCTACGATTCATACGATGTAGTCCGCCCCACAGCCCCAACGAGGTGAATCCAACTCCTATGACTAGCCAGTCCCAGGCACAAGTGCAAGAAAGGCAGCCGGATAACAAGGTTAAGCACAGTCCACTACTGCTGCCTCTGATGTTCCTGTTGCCTTCTCTATCACTGATCTTCTTCATCTACGTCTATCCCATGTTTTCGGGCTTTTTATATAGCCTGCAGGACGGGACACTGATCAAAGCGGGGCAATTTGTCGGCTTGGACAACTACATCCAGGTCTTCAAATCGGCAGATTTCCAGCATGCGTTTCGGTTCAGCATCGTCTTTGCCTTTTTCTCCGTATTTGGCAGCTATGTAATCGGGCTTGGATTCGCACTGTTGCTCAATCAGGATGTGCCGGGTCGTGGATTCTTCCGTGTTTCGCTGCTGTTGCCGTGGATTATCCCGTCCGTCGTATCTATTGTCAGTTGGCGCTGGATGATCGCCGATCAGTTCGGGCTGGTGAACCGGATGCTCGGCCTTATCGGGATCGGGCCAATCTACTTCCTGAGTTCCGGTACGACGGCGGCGTTCTCATTGATCATGGTCAAGGTATGGCGCAGTTTCCCATTCATGTTGCTATCACTGCTTGCCGCGCTGCAGGCAATCAGCATCGAACTCTACGAAGCGGCGGCTATCGACGGCGCCAATCGCTGGCAGAGTTTCCTGCACATTACCATGCCTCATCTGCGCAACCTGTCGATCGTCCTCGGGATACTGATGACCATCTGGAGCGTCAATGACTTCGACACACCATGGCTGCTGACGCAAGGCGGACCGTCTCACGCAACGGAGAACTTGATCGTGCTCTCCTATCGCACGACCTTTGGTGCAAACAACGTGGGCGTCGGGTCAGCCATCGCTTTCATTACCATGGTAATCTTGATGATTTTGGCCTATGTACTCTTGCGCCAACAGAGCGACTCAGACTAGGCAGGAGATATCAGTATGAACTCGTTGCGACGCAAAAGTACCAGAAACCGATGGGCGCTGTTTGTGCTCCTTCTGTTCTTGTCCATTTTGGTCAATCTGCCGATCATTTCGATGATCCTCAACTCGCTCAAGACGACCCAGGTGATTCTTACTGATCCCAGCATCTTTCCAAAAGAACCGACGCTGATTAACTATACCTACCTGAGCACCAGAACCAACTTCTGGCTCTTCTTCCGCAATAGCATGATAGTCGCCGGCTTCGGCACGCTGATCTGCATCACTGCAGCGACACTGGGCGGCTACATTCTGTCACGCTACAGCCTTCGCACCGTACGCGCGTACTCGACATTTCTGCTCATGATGCAGATGTTCCCGTTAATCCTTGCGCTCATTCCCTTGTTCATCCTGTTCCGCAAAGTCGGTCTAGCGAATTCATTCGGGTCCGTGATCCTCATCTACTCGGTGACGCAGCTGCCGTTTGCCACGTGGATGTTCAAGGCGTTTTTTGATTCGGTGCCAAAGGAATTGGAAGAAGCGGCGGAGATCGACGGCTGCACGCGTCCTATGGCATTCCGCTATGTGGTGTTGCCGTTGGCGGCGCCGGCGATGGCGGCGGTTACCATTTTCGCCTTCCTGTTCTCATACAACGAGTATCTCATCGCCAACGTCTTCCTGAAGTCTCAAGAAATGATGACGATACCCGTTGGTATACAAATGTTTATGCAGCAGTTCGGCTCGGACTGGGGCAACTTGATGGCAGCATCGACCATGGCTATGGTGCCCACCTTCATCCTGTTCTTGTTCGTGCAGCAATACATGGCCTATGCAGCCATCGGTTCAGCCGTAAAGGGCTAGCGCAAACAATGTCGAGCCGGCGATTGCATTTCATGATGCCCGCTCGACCTAGTCTTCTGCTTAGGAGACGAAGAAACGCCTGATTTCCGCTGGACAGTGCAAAACTGCAATCGACGTTTCGCCACTCCAATAAAACTATTTTCGACTGTCTACCATTTAAAGTGAGGTTACTCGAAATGAAAAGCGCCACAATTCGATACAACAATGATGGGAGCATCGATCTCGTCGAGGTCGATACGCCCGATCCGGCTGACAACGAAATCCAAGTCGAAGGCGGCGTCTGCGGTATTTGCTCCTGGGACATTGCCACTGCCCGCTATGGTAGTAAGATGCATCCCATGGCGCCTCCGGGACATGAGGGATTGGGCCGCGTCGTGAAAGTCGGTCGCAAAGTAAAAGACTTTGCAGTGGGTGATCGCGTTGCCGGCGGCGGTTTTGCCACCGTGCGCAACATCCCAGCCGAGCAAGCCTACAAGATTCCCGATTCACCGCTGGCTGACGAGTTCTGGATTGTCGAGCCGGTCTCCTGTATTGTCACCGGTTTGGATCACTGCCGCCTAAAGGCTGGCGATCGCGTGGCGCTTATCGGCGCCGGTTTCATGGGCCTCATGTTGCTCCAGGGTTTGCTGCATTCCTTCGCCGAGCAGGTCGTCGTCGTCGACGTCCAACAGTCGAGACTTGATCTCGCCAAGAGCCTCGGCGCCGAAGAGACTTACAACTCTGCCGAGATGAACGCCGAAGAGTTGACCAAAATGCTTAAGGAACGTGAATTCGATATCGTGGTAGATACGACTGGTCATCAAGCCGCCCTCAACATGGGAACCGACATCGTCAAACGCGGCGGTCTGATCAATATATTCGGCTGGCTGAAGGGTGATACGGCTACCTTTGACCCGACCAAGTGGCATCTCGGTGGTTTCACTGTGGTCAACTCCTCGCCGTCATCGCGCATCCGCGACCCCTTCCCGCCTGCCATTCGTCTCATCGACAAGGGCATCATCAAGCTCGAACCGCTGGTGACGCATGTCGTCCCGCTGGAAGATTACCCGACGCTCATGAAGGACATCGTCGCAGGCGATTCCAGTTATGTCAAAGGCGTCATCCAGCTACAGTAGGATGGGTCGGGCAGCATCTGCAGTTCCCTCCAATAGTGTGGCAGACAACACATCGGGACGGCTTGTGCAATCCGCCGTCCCGAAACCAATTCCGCTAGAAAGTGAACAGGAGAGCACCATGCACTGCTCTGAGGTACACGGATTTAACTATGACGGTTCGTGGGGTACGAGCGGTCTCGATCTTTGGCAGCACCACGATCACGGGCTGATGGCGGTCGAGATTGCTCGAGGCAAGCGCTACTTTCCAAAGTGGAACGTTGCGCGCTGGTGGTTGTCTGAAGGGGCCTATCAGCGGAACCCTGAGCGCTTCTTGGCCAACTTCGATGCGGGCTTGTCCCTCTTCGCGCAGCACGACATCCTGGTCATGCCGCTGCTCTTCAATCGTTGGCGCGATCCGGTCTGTGATTTCGGTGGTGTGGCGCTGGAGCATATCGTCCCGCAGCTCAGCAATTTGGGTACTCGAGATCGCGACGTCATCTTCGACTTCGGCGATCCGCTGGAGCGCCCGCTTTCGGTCATCGAGAAGCTGCACAACGATTATGTCGAGTCAGTCGTCACCCCCCATGCAACGGATGAGCGCATCTTCGCATGGGACCTGTGCAATGAGCCGTTGATGGGTCCGTATGTGAACGATGTGGACAGCCCCGTGCGCGAGGCGGAAGTACGCTGGCTGGCGTGGATCTACCGCTCATGTAAGCGTGTGGGCGCCGTGCAGCCGCTGACGGTAGGCAACTATCTGAATAAAACGGCTGAAGAACTCACCGAACCCATTAGCGATATCTTGTCGATCCACCCCTACTACATCTGGAATGCGCCGAACAAGGACTGGCCTGGCAAATCCAAAGTCGACTACGAGACCTATCTGGACAGCCGGGTGGAGAACGCCAAGAAGCTGGGCAAGGAGCTCGTCGCGACAGAGACTGTGTGGGGCGCTGTTGACGACGCGCATCATGTTGAGGTGATGCGCTATACGCTGGGGGCGCTGAAGGAGCGGGGTATCGGCTTCATCGTTCATGCGCTGCAGCATAGCCTGGTGGCGGATCTGCACTTCAGCGAGTTCGGTCCTGTGGGTTGGCCGGAGGTGCTGCATTTCGTGAATCCGGACGGGTCGCTGCGCGCGGGTCACGAGGCGTTCAATGAGTATTGCTAGTGCCGGCTGCAGCAGTGTTTCACAAAAGAATAGCAAACAGATACAGAAAGCCACACAATGTCACAAAGAGCGAAATTACCCATTGCCGTCCAGCTATATTCGTTGCGCGAGTTGCCGGGCGACTTTGCCGACATGCTTGGTAAAGTGTCCGCGGCAGGCTACGGCGCCGTTGAATTGATCGGTGACCACGGTTGCACCATTGACGAGATGCGCGACCTGCTGCAGAAGAACAAACTCACCGTCTCCTCGGCGCATGTACAGTTGGATGCACTGCAAGATAATACGGACGAGATCATCACATTTCAGAAGGGCATCGGCAATAACACGCTAATCGTGCCCTTCATTCCGCATCTAGTGAAGCAAACGAACGCGTCTGTGTATCGCGAAACAGGAGCGCTGCTGGGAGAACTCAGCCGGCGCTGTAAGGACAAGGGCGTACGTCTGCTCTACCATGACCATCACTGGGAGATGATGGAGCTGGACGGCAAGCTGGCCATCGACTGGCTTTTCGAGGCAGCGGGTCCCGATTTGGGTTTCGAACCGGATCTGGGCTGGATTATCTTCGGCGGCGTCGATCCGGTGGTGTTGATGCAACGCTACTCGGGCCGTTGCTCGATAGTACATGTCAAAGACTTAGCGCAAAAAGGCGTTGACGAGGATAGAGTTGTCATGGACGGCGCAGTCATGGCCGATGTCGGGCACGGTACTATCGATTGGCCTCCGCTGTTGACCGCTGCCAAGCAAGCCGGCGCAGAATGGTATGTCGTGGAGCACGACAATCCCCGCGACCCCATCGCCAGCATCACGCGCAGCTACGAGTACTTGAGCAATGTGCTGCCGGGTGTGCTTGCCGGCTGAACGAACGCTAACAACCAGGTACATGTAAAGAACCCCTGCCCGAGCTATTTACCAAATCGGGCAGGGATTCCGTTGTTTGCTGAAATACAGCAGGCTACAAGGAGACTTGCTGGTGATGTATAATTCGAATATGGGAATGAAGTTGTACTGTCAAAGGATATTGCGATGAAGAGCAGTTATGTGAGGACAGGTAGACTCGTCAGTCCGAATCAGGTTCACTTGGACGAATCGCTGCCACTTGAAGGTTCTGCTGTGCGCGTAACTGTGGAACTAATCGAGAATCATGAGCTAAAATCAGTGTCGGATGTCTTGGCACAAATCAGACAGCGTCAGCATGAGCGAGGTTTTATACCACCATCAGTAGCTGATATCGACAAGTACGTTACAGATGAGCGAAACAGCTGGGTATGATGCCTCGGATCTATTTGGACACGGCACCTGTAATTTACGCCGTTGAAGGGGTAGCTGCCTATTCATCCACTATTCAGGAGCGCTTTGCGCATTCAGATTCGAATCTAGTAGTGAGCGATCTAACGCGTCTAGAGTGCCGTGTCAAACCGATTCACGACCGAGACATCTCGTTACTCAATGACTATGACTATTTTTTCGCAGATGCGAGCGTTGAGGTTATTGCGCTTACTCGCGAGATAATGGACCAAGCTGCAGAGATAAGAGCAGCGTATGGTTATCGAACGCCCGATGCCATCCATCTAGCCGCAGCTATCGTCACGAATTGTGATGTGTTTCTAACGAATGACCATGACCTTATCAACTTTACCGAGATAAGTGTTGAGTTGATTCGGTAGTGATTCGCAATATGTGACTCCTAGTTTTATTGACTCGGAACCGTTCTCGATGAGTATTTACAAGTGAATAGATTCGACATCAGAGGTATATGTAGAGATATTCATTTATTTCACGAAGCGACAGTGGCAACATCAACTGATATTGCCGGCGAGCAGATAGACTCAATTCCTCTTTCTTAGTCGATGCTCGTATGCGCCGATGGACGAGTTAGTAACTCGCCCATCTATTCGGCATCATTTACAGTCGTCGTTCGGCCTTACCTCATTTTCATTACTCCAGCCCCTCCAGGAAGGGCATCACCTTGCTCATGTAGTTGTCGTAGTCCTCGAAGCGCACATGATGGCCCGTGCCAGGAATGTGAACAACCTCGCAAAGGTCGTTCAACTCCTGCACTTGAGCCGCGATCTCCGGCGTCACAATGCCGCCCTTGTCCGGGTCCGCCGTGATCACCAACGTCGGGCAGGTGAGCATGGGCACAGTGTTCAGCCAGCCCGTACGATCCATGTTGATCAAGTCAAGGAAATTGAGGTCCAGCTGCTTCTTGGCGGGACACCACGTACTGATAACCCACTCGGGCCATTCCGGATGCTGCTGGCGAGTTTCTTCCTGGAACTCTTCCAGCGACATTTTTGAGACGGCGTCGACCCACGGGGCCAGCGGATGCTCTTTCGGCTCGCCATCCTCGGCGCTCTGCACGACCTCAGACCATGGCGGATCCTCCAGAATCAGCGCCTTTGGGATATCCGGATAGCGCACACCCAGTTGGAACGCCGTTGCCGCGCCCATGGAATGCCCCCAGATAATCGGATTCTCGACGCCAAGCGTCATGATGATCTCTGCCAGATCTTCGACCAGATCAAATTCTTCATCGGGTTCTACTCGCGCCGACTGTCCGTGGCCGCGAGCGTCCGGCATGATGATGTCGTAGCGGTCTTCCAGGTCGATGGCTGTTTGCAGCCAACAGTTTCCATTGTCCGAAAAACCATGGATTAAGAACAGCGGCTGTTTGTCCTCGCCGGTGCGAACATAGTGCATCTTGCCACCGTTGATGTCCAGAAAGCCTTCCGTCCATTCGTCTGCTTGCATGTCCAATATCCTCGTTGCTAGGTTCGAAGTAAGGTTTGAAGTGAGATTTATGTCGTGGATGAGTACCGGCGGCCAAACGCGAAAAAGCATTTTAGCTTGCGCCGGCTGATACAGCCATCATAGCATGCTCCGCACAAAATCATTCAACCTGCAACGATGCCGGTTCATATGGAATCGGGTCAGCATTCTGTGGCTGTATTCACACTGGCAGCTTGCGTGCGGCGAAACGCGAAGAAGAGCAGCACACCGCCAATGATCATCGCCATCCAGTCCAGTGTCAGCGCCAGCACCTCATATTGATACTCCAGATTGTCGCGCATCGCCAGTGACATGATGGCCATTGCACCGATGACAACGACAGCCGCGATAAAGAAGACGTAACGGGCGAACCGTTCGTAGCGGTTGCGTTCGGTGAGCATCAACGCAAGCAGCAGCAAGACTAGGCCCATGAAGAAATAGCCCAGGTTCTCCAGCGCAATGAAAATGCCATGCGGATTGTACTGTGACCATAGTACAAGGCTATCCAGCTCACCCTTACCTAGACTCGGTTGTACAACCGACAGCTGTATGTAGTAGTTCACACTGTGGATGGTCGCCGCGATCGTCGCCATGGCTAACGCAAGCTGCCCGATAATACCGTAGCCATGACCATTGCGCTGCCGAACGACGACGACAAGCGTTAGGAGCAGTAATGGCAGCAGTATCGCCGGATACATCCATATGTACTCAGTTGGCACGTAAGCTGCGACGTCGGTAAAAGGATACGTCACGCAGCCGTCGATGACGCCCAGCCGCACCAGAGGCGGACAATTCGGTCCGGAGCGTGCCGGCGCCATGCGAAGGGCGATCAATAAAGCTAAGGCAGCAGTCACAGCCATGAGCAACGCTACCCATTGTCCTAAGCGGGCGGCTCTGCGTGCTGGAATATCTTGCGTTGGGTTCACTACTTCTCCTTTATCCAAGATGAGTAAATTCGTTCTGTGTCTGTGTTTCCGCTAGAGGACATAAAAATAGTAAAGCGCGCTGCCGCCCATTAGCGCCATTACGCCAAGCGCCGTGAATACATCAAACCGTACAGATCGCTGAACAAAATCGTTCGTGCTACGAGGTTTTTTGATGCCGAACAAAACGCCCGCCCATTTGCCGCGCCTAGCCAGTTCAAACATCGCCAGGCAGATGGCTGCCTCCAATGGAATGCCAATGAAGAAGCTGGCGTACGACCGGTCTAAACTAACGAACGCAAGCAGCAGAATGACTACCCACATGGCGTTCATGTGAACCACATAGGCGGGGTAGACGGCCTTGTTCAGGTAGGTCAGCATCCTGCTTGGCTGGTTCAGAAAACGATAGCCCCAGGTGAAGATTAGCAGACACCAGAACCAGGCATGGCAGGCCAGAAAGATCGTCCACAATGTCGCATGCACAGAGAATGGCGGGTAGCCTGCGGTTATCCAGCCGCCGCCAATGAACAGCGGGGCAGGTTCCACGGCGTGCATGCGAACGAAAATGAGCGTCAGAAGCGGCGTGACCAGCGTCAGGACGAGCCGGTTGGCGACCAACTCTCGGCTATACTCGCGGCCGGCAATGATGGCGAAGTAGCCGAATAAGAAGAAGAGTGCGAACCAGGGCGTCTCCCACCAGAAGCCCGCCGATCCCGCCATCCATGGCTTGAAGAGAATCCCGGCGAGGGCCAACAATAGCGGAGGCACAATCAGCAAACCATAGCCGCGACCCAGTGTGATCATGCTTCGTACCGATTGCACAATGCCGCCGTTCGGATGGTTTCGCACATGTACAAAGAGCGGAATGAGCGCTACTGAGTAAATAAGCAGGATGTAGACAAACCACATATGCTGGAAGACGTCGACGCTGGGAAAAGGAAAACTGGACATAAATGCTTGTGCTTTGGCCATAGGATGGCGAAAGCCCCAGTTGAGCACGACGACAACGAAGAGCAACGGTATCAGCAACCGTATTATCCGCTCGCGCAGATATTGGCGCCAGGACCGGCGACGAAAAGCGAAAGCAGTGCCCATACCGGAGATCATGAACAGCGCAGGAAGACGCCATTGGTGCATCACAGAAGAAATCTGGTCGGTGATCCACAGTCCGGGTGCGTGCTCGCCGATACGAAAGCGAACCACCATGTAGTAATGGTACCAGATGAGCAATGCAAAGAGCAGTACCCGAAGCCAGTCGATATCATGTCGTCTGGCTACAGAGGTTTGTGTGTCCATTCAGGTACTTACGCTGCGCTTACCCATGTTGGCTAACTTCGATACGGCGTAAATATTAGGCAGTCTCGCTCACGTTCTTCGAACCCACCTTGTGCTAAACCAGTCTCCGAAGGCACAGCAAGCTCCACGCAACGGTTGGCTGGAATCGTCGCAGAACCATCGCACTCAAACGTATGACACTCGTTACGCGGCGCTTGAAGGAGGGCGCAATCAGCCTTCACATGTCAATTGAGATCGCCGTAGCCCTGGTTATCGACGATGACAATGACTACGTTGTGACGGTCGGAAATCGACACAGAATTTTCCCCTCGATTTCGTGTTTGATGTTCTACTGTGCCGGATAGTCGGGTCTCGGTATGAAAGACGCTGTGGCACAATCGTTCGCGCCACAGCCGTTGGCCTACGGGGTTGCACCTTCTGGGGTCGATTCAGGAGTCGGTACAAGATCAAAGCTCTGGGTATCGGTGAGTGATTCCGTTCCGGTGACAACTATCCCCGAATCGAGCGTGTCAGTGAGTACGACGCCAGTCTCTTCGCTGCCAACTGTATCGGTTACCGGTGCCGTTGCGTCCACTGTGTTAGTGACGATGCCGTTACTGCCGCCAGTATCTGTGACTGTAACGGTCTGCCCGGCTTCTTGCGCAACGTCGTTCGCAGACGGCGTAGTGTCGGTGACCACAGTCGTAGCATCCTCCTGTACGGGTACTTCCGTTGCTTCGATTTCTATAGCGCCGCCTTCGACAGTAGGTGTCGGCAGCGGAACAGGCGGAATATTGGTGACAACAGACACCTCACCCGGATTCTCGACATTCACAAGTTCGTCAAAGAACCAGCCCATCTCACCATTGAAGCAACAAGCTTGCCACCAGTCGCCAGCCTCGTTGCGCCCTACGAGGTCGAATTCCTCATCCTGATCGACGATATCGATGATATCGTAGGCTGTGCTAGGCCCGGATCGCACGTTCACAGAGAAGGCCGTGACAACCAAGCCGCCCAGCCCTGGCGTCTGTGTCGGTGTCGGCAGGAACGCCTTGTTTCCCCTAGCATCCGCGGTTGGCTGTGGTAGCAATAGCGCGCTATTGGACCAGGTTGGCGAGCCTAGCGTAGCCTGCGCAACAGGAATTTCCGACTTGGAAGGTTTATCCGTCGGCGTCGGCAGCTCGGCGGTTGACTCCGTATCAGCCTCTGCCGGCGCCCTATCCAGTGACAGCAGCGTGCAGCCAGCCAGGAGGAGCGTAGCTAAGAGCGTAATGAGTAATGACCTGATGACTTGATGCATGGTTGACTCCATAGTGAACCGCTACTATAGAATAGGCTAATGAGTTGACGCCAGGAATGTGTTTCGATTCATCCCGGTATCGCCTCAATGAACAATCGCAAGGGTCGGTAATCCAGTGCAGGTGCGTTGTTCGCACAGATGCCCATACTATAGCACGCTCAGCACATCTGCGGCATAGCCAAACAGTGCCGGCGCGCCGCCAGTGTGCAGGAAGACTATGGGCGTGTCGTTGGGCAGCGAACCTTGTTCAATCTGTTCGATGAGCGCGGACATAGCCTTGCCCGTATAAACCGGATCCATCAAAATCCCTTCTGTTTGCGCCACAAGCTTGATTGCCTCAAGCCCTTTCTGAGTCGGTACGCCATACCGTTCGCCGACGTAGCTCTCGTCGCTGAAGAAGTCGCCTTCGCTGAGCGTAATACCGAGCCCAAGACGCTGCGATGCTTGGTTGGCGATATCGGCCATTTCCTGTCGGCGGTCAGGCAATCCATTAAAAGGACAATAGCCGCGCACTTGAATGGTACTCTCCATAACTTTGAGTCCGAGCACAAGCCCAGCCTGGGTCGTGTCCAAAGCGGCTGTATAAAGATAGTCTGGATTTATATCCAGAACCTGACATTGCTCCACGATTTCCAGCGCTACCTCCGCATAGGCGATGGCGTCCAGGTCCACCACATCATCCTGGCGCGGGATGTATACGTTGCGTCCCGCTTGCGTGAGTTCATCAGCTTTGGCTTGAATGGCTGCTTGATGCGCTTCTCGGTTGTTATCCGGCATGACGGTGACATGCGCGCCCAGCAGTCGCTGCAGCAGATGATTCCCCTGGATCTCCTGAAGATCAATTTCTCGCTCCGGTCGCAAATAGAGGTAGATCTCTATGCCCAGCTTCGCACACGCGGCCGCCGTCTGCCGAGAATAATTTGACTGCACGGCCATGCCGGTTACCAGCACATCGGCGCCTTTGGCCTGTGCATCCGCCATGCTGAATTCGAGCATGCGGGTTTTGTTACCGCCGAAAGCGAGTCCGGTCAAATCGTCCCGCTTGATGTAAAGCGGCGGTCCGCCAAGCACGCTACTCAACCGCAGCATCGGCTCCATGGGCGTATCGCGGTCGCCCAGATGAACACGCTTCAGTTGTGCAATTGCATCTCGTAGATCGGAAGCGTTCGAAGTCGTCATGGAATGCCTGCTTGAGAAGTCTCTGCGGATTGTGCGGGTTTTATCGTCAGCCAATAGTGTACCATGTCACCGCCAGTTGTGTGTACTGCGGGAACAATCGTCTTCTCTTGTCCGTCTCAGTGGCGGATGCGCACTGCAGCAGCGGGTCAGTAATTGTTCCTTTGAGCCAAATATGACGGGCGGAATAGCCAGCACAGCCTATCTCAGCCGATCGTCAACCGTATAAAGATGCGGTATAATGGAGGCGCGTGTCAACGAGTGCGAAGCGGTGGATGCGAGTCGCCCGCTTCCGCCAAGACATCAGCGTGGTGAATGAGTTAGCAGCGTATACAGCAATTGAGCAGGTGCGAGATGCGCCAACATCGCACCGGATCTCCACTACAGTCGTCGTGTTATGCGGGAAACCTCGTGGCATGACGTATGGCGATAACAGAAGTACAAGTTGTTCCGCCATTCCTATGGCGCCGCTGTACGGTCAGACAAGATAGTTGCATGAATTCGAACAGAACGATGGAGGTCAGACGAATGACAGTTCGAAAAAGCGTTACACTAGCGCTGGTTTTGGCGCTTCTTGCGGCAGTTACCGTTTTTGCCATTGCACCGGCAGAAACATACGCCGCTCCGCCCCTGAGTACTTTACAACAGCCCCCGCCACCTGTTCCACCGTCAAACAATTCTGGTTCCGAGAATGCAGGCACGCCGCCACAACCGCAAAGCGCACCGCAAGCTTCTGCGGAATTGCCCGACCCGAATACGGCTGCCGACGCACACAACGAAGTCGGCGCCATGAGCATCGCCATAGACGAATTGGAAGTCGTCGTCGACCGCGGCTGTGGCGCACAATATCAGCTCAACGACCCGATCTCCTTTGTGGGTCGCCGCGGTCCCTCTCAGGAGTATGGTTACTGGACCTATATGGAGATCTGGAATAGCACCAACAATGCGTGGTGGACCAAGCTGGCGGCGGACTGGGTTGCGCCGAACGGCAGCCTCTCCCGCAGCGGTCGCATCGCCGAGCCCACGGGTAACGAACAGCTCTATGCACGCCTCATCGATCAGAATGGGCGCATTTTGGATGAAGCATGGTGCGATTACACGAGTGCAGGCGGATCGGTGAATAACCCCATTCGATGTGGTCAGACAATGGTTCGAACCCTCAACATTAACGAGCAGCAGGAATGGTCGTTCCAGGGCAACGGAGGCCAGAATATCCAAATCTCCATGGAAGGTCGCAACGGCCTGGATACGTATTTGGAGCTGCGATCGCCCAACGGCAGCCTCATCGCCAGCAACGACGACATCAACGTTCCCTTTGATTTGAACTCGCGCATTCAAGTGCGGCTACCGTCGACGGGAATGTATACGATCGTTGCCCGCGGCTTCAAGTATCAGCCGGGCGAGTATTCGCTGACGGTGAACTGCAACTAGCAACGAAGACTTGGCAGATTCCGGCATACCATAAGTGAAAGTAGTAGAGCGGCAGACGTTTGACAGAGCGCCTGCCGCTCTTTGTTTGGCTATGGATGGTCGGCGATGTCTGCAACCACTAGCAACCTTCAGGGCAATCGCGCACCTTACGTTTAAGCGCAGATGATTACCTTGTAGAGCAGCATAGTTGTCGCCAGAGGATTTGCACTCCTTACTCCTTCAGCCAGGACAAGCACGCCGGAGAAGTTCGCGTAGATCAAGCTCTCAATAACTAGCTTGACGCCAATTACTGCCGCTATCTGCACCTTTCTGTCTAGTAATGGAACCTATCAATTAGTTTACAGGTTTGTCGGCCGAATTAGCAGCGTCGGCATGCTATCAATACCTATGCGATTACCCTGAAATACCTCAAACCAGACATAACCACGGAGCGGAAATGTGCTATCATAAATGCTGTAGGCGTGCACAGCCTAGCAAGTGGCAACACGCAATGCTACATCAATTCGAAATTCATGAATTCACTCTATGCAGTGTGCCATCGTGCCCGCATGTCGATCCGTGCTCTTCACTAATCGACTACGTGCCCAAACTTCTATGGTGGCGACAGAACTGAACGCACCAGGTGAGTCTATCACTTCCCCACAGGGCGCAAACAAACTCTTAACCCAAACTCATCAACTCGTAGGAAGGCATGCTCTATGTCCCGGAAACAACCCAATATTGTCTATATCCTGGCGGATGACATGGGGTATGGTGACGCCGCCTGCAACAATCCCGAAGCTAAAATTCCGACACCGAACATCGACAGGCTAGCCGCCAAGGGTATGCGATTCACCGACGCGCACGCTGCATCCAGCGTATGCACGCCAAGCCGTTACGCCATCCTGACCGGGCGCTACTGTTGGCGCTCAGCTTTGAAGTATGGCGTGCTGTGGCCGTGGGATCCGCCACTGATTGAGCCGGACCGGCTCACGGTGGCCAAGCTGCTGCGCGATCAGGGATATAAAACAGCCTGCATCGGCAAGTGGCATCTAGGCTGGGAATGGCAGACAAAGGACGGAACTCCGGCCAACCCAGGCGTTGGCATTGGCGAGTATAACGTGGAAGAACGGGCACAACTAGCCGAGAAGATCGACTTCACCAAACCCATGCGGGGCGGCCCAGTGGACTGCGGCTTCGACTCTTATTTCGGTGTAGACGTACCCAACTTCCCGCCTTACACGTGGTTCAGCCAGGACCGCGTACAGGACCTGCCAACAGACACCAAACCGGACGATATGTTCGGCCATCCCGGCGCCATGAAGCCTGGATGGAAACTGGAAGAAATGATCCCCACCTTCGTCGAGCAAGTTGACGAATATATTGGTGATGCGGGATCTGATCCATTCTTCCTTTATTTTACGCTCACGTCGCCGCACACCCCCATCGTGCCGAATGAGCAATTCATCGGCATGAGCGGCTGCGGCCTGCTGGGTGACTTCATCTGCGAAGTGGACTGGGTTGTGGGTAAGGTACTGGATGCGCTGGACCGTAAAGGCATCGCAGAGGACACGCTCGTCATCTTCACGACAGACAATGGGCCAGAAGTCATCGCCGAGGCTGCGGGCGGTGCATATAAGATGGCACGCGAATGCGGTCATTACAGCATGGCCTACCTGCGCGGCGCCAAACGTGATACATGGGAAGGCGGTCATCGCATCCCCTTCATTGCTCGCTGGCCAAGTTTCATACCTGCAGGCACAGTCTGCGACCAACTCATCACACTAGGCGACTTCATCGCAACGTGTGCGGACATGAACGACCTAGAGCTGCCCGCCTCCGTCGAAGACAGCATCTCAATGCTGCCGTTGCTGGAGGGTAACATGGACGCAGTAGTACGTGACCAGATGGTGCACCATAGTTACTCTGGACGCTTCGCCATACGCAAGGGTGACTGGGTCTTCATCGATGCACCCACCGGTGACGACAACCATGAGCCTGAATGGTTCAAGAAAGAGCGCGGCTACGTCGACCACAACTTCCCAGGCGAATTGTACGACCTACGTGATGACATTTCCGAGCGAGTCAACCTGTATGGTGAACGCCCGGACAAGGTTACAGAGTTGCACGACCTTCTACAACAGATTGTGCCGGATGCGGATCGAGTCTACGTAAAAGACAGCCACAACGTTGATTCCGAATAGACGCATCGGGTAAGTATCAACGATAGCTCAACCAAAGGTATTGAACTGAACGTGTGACGAACGATTCAGGTAAACGTATACGGGAAAGTATCAAACTGCAGACGAGGTAACCTTACATATTGGCCACAGGATTGATTCTTTCTTCTCGGATCTGATAATGCGTGTTTGCTGATCCTGTCGTTGTCCTGTACGATGCCCTTTGGCCCCCGAATGTCGATCCTTTATCGTCGATGAGGATCTGAAGCGGTGTGAAAGGAAGAACGTAATGGCGAAGTACTTAATTACGGCAAACTATACTCAATCTGGTTTGCAAGGGCTGTTGAAAGATGGTGGCAGCAAGCGTCGTGAAGTTGTCGATAAGCTAGCCGAATCTTTGAACTGCGAAGTTGAATCGATGTACTACGCATTTGGTGATACCGATCTTTTCTTGATAGTTGATGCACCCGATAACGTTAGTGTTGCTGCAACTTCGCTCATCGTCAGTGCCGCAGGTGGCGTAAACTCAACCGTTACCGTTCTACTAACACCGGAAGAGCTGGATGCCGTATCTAAGAAGTCAGCCGCCTATACTGCCCCCGGACAGTAGTCCCCGTTCATACTAAGTTCTATCTATAAACTGTACTTGTTCGCCACATAATAGGAGGGTGAAAGTCCAATGGCTCAACCCTCTTTTTATGGAGACGCTTGCTAACATTGGGCTGGCAATGGCTTGTGCACAGATTCTACATAGCTCAATACTCCAATCACCTCGCCGTTTTGATTTCGTCGATCAACGCATATTATGTGCGTCTACAATACGGTACCCTCACGTGTTGTAGACGCGTCAGCATCGTCATTCATTTGCGAGGAAAGCTCTGTGGCAACAACCTCCTAGCCAGCCCATTCAAACGAAAAAACACCCAATAGTACCCGTTTGAACCTAGCCAGTCTCAGAAGACGAAGCGATTGCTCCCTGATTCCCACTAGAGACCTAGCGCCGAATGATCACGTGAAGTGGTAGGTCAGAAAAATCTACTGGGCAATTCCTAGATGCGAGTAGAATCTGAGAATAAATCATCGCCGACGGTATCCAATGGTGTGGTCGACTTGACTGGCTGGAACTCTGCAGATACTTTCTAAGTTAATAGTGGAAGATAGTGAGCTTGAGATGGCATGTAAGCCACCACACATTCAGATGCTCACCAATATGCAGCGCTGCATCTAGTCATAAAGTAACCGTCACATAGCCGAAGGCCCCAACGTATGATGAAGGGTGAGGTTAATCCCTATAGGCAATATGACAGCACATTGATAGCCGTTCAATATTGACGGAACTACTGCATGGGTGTAACGTTGCAGAATAAATTGTATAGATGAGGAGATGATATGACGGTCCCTACAAAAAGAAGTTTGACTTACCTAGCTGTAGTGGTGACCATCGCGTTGTCCGTAGTATTCACGACCACGATAGTCAATGCAGCACCAACTTTGCAAGAAGAGACGTCTGTAAGCGAAACAGCAGCCCTGAACGACGCCAGTAGTTTTGGCGTGTTGGTGCTGAAAGGCGATGTAACTGGCGTGTTCGAGAGTTACTTGGACGTGACGCCCATGGATGGTGACCCGTTCGTAGCGCAACTGGACAAATATGCAGTCCTGTTTAACGTCACTACGCAGAGCGAGGCTTCGCTTTCAGACATTCAGGACGGCGATCTGGTAGAGGTTGTCGGCCTGAAGAACGCTGACGGCGATATCGCCGCTGACTTTATTAGTATCATTCCGAAAGGCGAGAGCCTTCGAGGCAAGATTTCTGAAGTGTATGGCGGCACGGTCGTCATCAACCATAATGGCGTCGATTATGTCATCACTTCGGGTGACGAGACTGTCTTCTACCTAGATGGACAGCAGACTTCGTTGGCCAATCTCGCTGTGGATATGAACTTGCAAGCATTTGGCGAATACAACTCTGAGGGCGCTCTGGATGCGAATCTAATCATTACGCACAAAGGTGCGACCACTGCCGAACCTGTCGCAGCTGATGTTTCCGACCTGGGTCGCCAACGCGATGATTCCGCCGAGTTCTCAAGCGCACCAGCGGTTCCGCCAGGCGGCTACTCTACAGGCAGAGGGCGTGACATCGAAATCCCCGCTGCTGCCGTTGCGACGCCTGAGGGTGGCTACTCAGTCGATCGCCAGCGCGATCCGTAATCCGAGGTCCGAGGCAATCCGTCTCGTAACAACTAGATAGCAGATATTATCCAACAACCGGCGCAGCAGCGTCGGTTGTTTTTGTCTAGCGTCTGTACAGGCATCTTCTGCAAGTGCGATAGAACTACCCGGAGTATATTCGCATGACCACGTACTCCATTGCTTTTTCAACGCGAATGTAGCAAGCAACGACGGCTCATATCAGACCATGCACCGGGACGGATTCCAACCAAGATGCAATCGGCAGAAACTGCACATTCATCTAGAAAGTCCTGCGGCAGTTCACCCAAGTATTCAGCATTCGGGCAATATTGGCAAACCTGTATGAATGATGGCAACATAGGTAGCCAACAACGGTCGCCGTTCATAACCACTCTACCAGATCGAACCGTTGATCACACACAAGGAGCATGAATATGACTCCAGAATTCCTATCCCGCATTCAATTCGCAGTCACGGTCAGCTTCCATTTTCTGTACCCGCCCATCTCTATGGGACTAGGCCTGTTTCTCGTGATCATCGGCATCATTTATGTCCGCACCAATAATCCTATGTGGCGGCGAATGTCGTTCTTCTGGATCAGAGTCTATGGCATCGTCTTTGCCATGGGCATCGCAACTGGTATTGTGCAGGAGTTCGAATTCGGCATGAATTGGTCTGAATACTCCCGCTATGTAGGTAATATTTTCGGCAGCCTCCTGGCTGCGGAGGGCATCTTTGCCTTCTTCCTTGAGGGTGGTTTCCTCGGACTAATGCTCTTCGGTGGCAACCGCCTAGGACCACGCATGTGGCTATTCGCTACGACGATGGTCGTTTTCGGCGCCCACTTCAGCGCATTATGGATCCTCATGGCGAACGCCTGGATGCAGACGCCTGCCGGCTACGCGATTCAGCAAGGAACGAATAATCCGATCGCAGTGATGACCAGCTTCAAGGAGGTCGCTTTCACGCCTGCCTTCATACCAAAACTGCTGCACACATTGGTGGCATCTTGGTTGGTAGGCGCGTCGTTGATGCTTAGCGTCAGTGCTTGGTACCTGCTCAAGAATCGGCATGCCGAAATCTCAAAGGCGACCATCAAGGTCGTGCTACCGGTTTTCGCTGTCTTGGCGATCTTGCAAGTGTTTCTCTTTGGCGCCGAACACGCTGTAGAAGTCACTAATTATCAACCAGCGAAGTTAGCCGCCATGGAAGGCGTATGGCAGACAAAGTCATGCGTACCCATGTATATCGTCGGCTGGGTAAACGAAGAGAATAGAACTACCACCGGCCTTGAAATACCGTGCCTGCTTAGTTTCCTGGCCCATCAGGACTTCAACGCGACGGTTACAGGTCTGGATGCCTTCTTGCCGTCGGATTGGGCGCCTGTCAATCTGACTTTTCAGGTGTACCACTTAATGGTACTTCTTGGCGGATTCTTCATCCTTATGGGCGTGGTGGGTATGTTCTACTTTTTCTGGAAACGGCGCATCTACGAGACTCGCTGGTTGTTATGGACGTTGGTGGTATCGATCGTGCTAACCGAACTCGCCACCTTGTCCGGTTGGTGGGCGGCGGAATTTGGACGCCAACCGTGGATCGTCTGGAATTTATTGCGCACTGTTGACGCAGGTTCACCGGTACTTTCCGGGGGTCAAGTGGCCCTCTCACTGGCAACGTTCATCCTTCTATACATTATCCTCTTCACTTTGTTCCTCTATTTGCTCAATGAGAAGATTCAAAAGGGGCCAGAATCGCTGTCGGACATTGAAGAAGTGCCGGTCGGCTCGCTTGCCGATTCGTTCAGCGAAATTTTCGGTCGCCCACGAGCCTAAGATTGGGGATTAGGACATGACGCTCAACATCATTTGGTACATATTGTTCGTGTTGATTATCGCCGGCTATTTGATCCTGGACGGTTTTGATCTTGGCGTTGGCATTTTACACATGTTGGTCGCCAAAACGGATGAGGAAAGACGAATCTCCATCAATAGTATCGGCCCTGTATGGGACGGCAATGAGGTATGGCTAGTTCTTGGCGGCGGCGCACTCTTCGCCGCCTTTCCCATGGTCTATGCGTCCTTGTTCTCTGGCTTCTATATCGCCATGCTGCTGGTGCTGCTCGTGTTGATCTTGCGTACTGTAGCCATCGAGTTCCGCAGCAAAGAAGAGAACCAGACATGGCGCATGGCATGGGACATCATCTTCTCCCTCTCCTCACTGTTGATTGCCGTGCTTCTCGGCGTCGCATTCGGCAATATTATCAGGGGGGTTCCGTTGGACCAGCATGAGAACATCATTGTCTCCCTGTTCGGCTTACTCTCGCCTTTTGCATTGTTGGTTGGCGTGACGACGATCTTCATGCTGGCGTTGCACGGCGCCATCTACCTGAGTATGAAGACAGAAGACGAACTGCACGGGCGCATTCGTCACTGGATTCCTAGAATAATGGTTGTCTTTTTCGTGCTGAACACGATCGTTGTCATCTCTACGGTGCTGATGCAGCAAGCGATCACCGACCGGTACTTGCACCATGTATGGCCGCTCATCTTCCCGACCCTGGCGCTGTTGGCCCTTATAGTTTCGGCCTACATGTTGCGCAAGGGCCGTGACATGCTGGCGTTCATCGCGTCCGGTTCAATGATCGCATCACTATTGTTGGCGACCGCCGCGGGCCTCTACCCGAATCTGCTCATTTCCACGATTGACCCGGCATACAACTTGACCATCTTCAATGCCGCATCGGAAGCGCCGACATTGTTAGTGATGCTGATTATGGCTGTTATCGGCATGCCCTTTGTGCTTTTGTATACAGCGGGCGTCTACTACATCTTCCGTGGCAAAGTGAAGCTATCGCCCCAAAGCTACTAACCGTGTCGGCAGAAAAACGTATATGGCGCTTTAACCGGCAGAGCAGGCGACTAGTCATCCTCGCAGTCGCCTGCGGTGTCCTTGCCGCGATACTGCACCTGGTCCAGCTCGTCCTCATTAGTGAGATTGTCAGTGGAGTCTTTATAGGCGACCAAGACCGAGCCGGCGTTCGTCCGCTTCTCGTTGTGATGTTGGTCCTTATTGGAATCCGCCCGTTCATTCTCTGGCTGTCGGATATCATTGTGCAGCGCGCCAGCAGCCTGCTGAAAGCTAGCCTCCGCCAGCGTATTACAAGCCGCATCTTGCAACTTGGCCCCGCGTTCACGTCCACCGAGCGCAGCGGCGAGCTGGTCAACACAGCCGTAGCGGCAGTTGAAAATATAGACGGCTATCTCACCGAATTCTTGCCTGCGCGCTATATGGCTGCCATCGTCCCGGCCATTACATTCCTGCTTGTGTTGGCCATCGATCCCTGGACCACCCTCGTTCTACTCTTTGCCGGACCGATGCTCATCCTGTTGCTGGCGCTCATTGGCGGTCGCACCAAGGCCATTGCCGAGCGTCGATTCTGGGAACTGAGCTGGATGAGCGCGTTCTTCCTCGACATTCTGCAGGGTATTCCCACACTGAAGCTCTTCGGACGCAGTCGTGAGCAGGTGGACAATATCCAGGAGATTAGCCGGCAGTATGGCAATACGGCCATGGAACTGCTGCGCACGGCGTTTCAGACTTCGCTGGTGATGGAGTGGGCGGCGACTGCGGCAACAGCCATGGTTGCGCTGGAAGTGAGCCTGCGCTTGATGAACGGCGCCATTCCGTTCAATCAAGCCTTGGCTGCGTTGTTGCTAACACCGGAGTTCTTCGTGCCTCTTCGCCAGATGGCGCTGCGCTATCATGCGGGCGTCACCGGCAAAACGGCCGCAACGCGCCTATTCGACGTGCTGGACACGCCGATCCCTGTTGGCACGCCAGCCGCGCAGTCCGAAGCAGCAACGGCAGCCCCGGAGACCGACATACGAACTTTGCCCAGCGGCGCGATTACCTTCTGCAACGTGCACGTTGCCTATGATGAAGGCCGTCGTATTGCACTGGATGGCATCTCATTCACAATTGCCGAAGGACAACAGGTGGCGTTGGTAGGGCCAACCGGTTCGGGAAAGAGTACGGTCGCCAATCTGTTGCTGCGTTTTATACAGCCTGATACCGGTACCGTGACGGTGGGCGGAGTTGCTCTGTCATCTCTTGCGCCGGAGGCGTGGCGCACACAGGTGGCATGGGTACCCCAGAATCCTCATCTATTCTTCGGCACAGTAGCCGACAATCTGCGCTTGGCGCGTCCTCAAGCGAGTGCTGCGGAGTTGGAGCATGCCGCGCGCGAAGCCAATGCCCACGAGTTCATCACCATGCTGTCACGCGGATACGACACGCCTATCGGCGAACAAGGCGTGCGACTTAGCGGCGGTCAACGGCAGCGCATCGCAATTGCACGCGCCTTCCTGAAGCAGGCGCGCATTTTGGTTCTGGATGAAGCGACGGCGAACCTGGATGAGGAGAATGAGGCGCTCATCCGGGATGCACTGGCGCGGCTTACGCGCGGTCGCACCGTGCTGATGATCGCGCATCGTCTGCAGATGGTCCAGGATGTTGATACCATCATCGTCTTGGAGAATGGTCGCATAGCGGAGATGGGATCCCCAGCCGATTTGTCGGATCGCAGCGGCAGCTATCATACACTCGTGACTGCATTCGACGGCGGTGCGGCATGAACCCGTTAATAAAATTGTTGCGCATGCTGGCGCCATTCCGTTTGTGGATTGTCGTGGCAGTACTCGTTGGCTTCGGCACAATCGGTTCCAGTGTAGGTCTTATGGCCATGTCCTCCTATCTCATCTCCAGGGCCGCACTGGTGAATGATTTGGTCGAGTTGTCGCTTGCCATCACGGCAGTGCGATTCTTTGCTATCACGCGAGCAGCGCTTCGCTACACAGAACGATACATTACGCATCGCACCACATTTCGCATCCTTACTTATCTACGGACTTGGCTCTACGCCGCCATTGAACCGCTGGCGCCGGCGCGCTTGCAGAGTTTTCGCAGCGGTGACCTGCTTTCACGCATCATGGCGGACATGGAGACGCTGGAGAATTTTTATATCCGCGTGATCGTGCCGCCGTTGGTCGCCGCGATGGTGACTGCCATGGCGTGCGCAATCTTAGGCTGGTTCGACATCAGGCTGGCGGTCGCATTGGGCGCCTTTCTGTTGCTGACCGGTGTCGCGCTGCCCGTAGCCACTAGTTGGTTGAGCAGACAGCCGGGTGAGTCGATGGTGGCTGCAAGGACAATGCTCAACGCGACGCTTGTGGACGAAATTCAGGGGATTGGTGATGTGCTTGCGTTTGGCCAGCAGGCGGCGTTTGAGCTGCGCACGCAGCGGATAACGGCAGAACTCAACAGAGTCCAGGAGCGACTGGCGATGGTGCGCGGGCTGGGCAACGGATTGACGGCGCTCTTCACGGGTCTGGCAGGATTCACGGTGCTCTGGCTGGCTATTCCGTTGGTCACCAATGGCACGATTGACGGCGTCTATCTTGCGCTGTTGCCCTTGACGGCAATAGCTGCGTTCGAAGCTGTTCAGCCCATGTCACAGGCGTGGCAGGTGCTGGAGGAGAGCCGAGCTGCCAGCAGTCGGCTGTTCGAGCTCATTGATGCACCGCCCGCGATCCAGGACCCGGTGCAGCCCATTGCTATACCTACTCAGTATGACATTGAGTTCCGCAACGTTGTTTTTCGTTACGCGGCAGATTCGCCGCGAGTGTTGAATGACTTGAGCTTTACAGTTGCACAGGGCGAGCGTGTGGGTATCGTCGGGCCAAGCGGCGCCGGCAAAACGAGTATCATCAACCTGCTGGTGCGCTTCTATGACTGTGATGATGGACAAATTCTGGTAGACGGGAAAGATCTACGAAACTATTCGGCGGATGAGGTGCGCAGCGCAATTGCAGTAGTGTCGCAGCAGACGCATCTTTTCAACAGCACGGTACGTGATAACCTGCGCCTGGCTAAAGCGGACGCAACAGACAATGAACTCGTCGCCGCATGCAAAGAGGCGCAAATCCACGATTTCATCGCCCAGTTGCCGAATGGATATGCGACGCAGATCGGCGAGAATGGGCTGCTCCTCAGCGGCGGCGAACGTCAGCGGCTGTCGTTGGCACGCGCCATTCTCAAGGATGCGCCAATACTGATTCTGGACGAAGCGACCGCCCACCTGGATGCCGTCACGCAGCGCAATCTGATGCAGGCGCTAGAGCGTATTATGGCTTGTCGGACGGCGATCATCATTGCGCATCATGCGTCGGTTGTGGCGCACTGTGATCGGATACTAACGTTGGCGGGCGGGGAGATACAGCGCGATGAATAGCTGACGCGGCAGCGTCGTTGCCGCTCATGATTCAAGATGCATTTTCATTCCCTTTGTCCGAATATAGTTTTCGGCTGATAATTACCGTATACTGCGTGAGAGCAGTCAAATAAACCAGGACACCGCGTACCGAAGATCGACCTCATACAGCTTCAATCAACGAAGATAGTGTTTAGCCATAACGAATTGTAGTGCGGCGCAACCGATCAAAGGAGAGCCGCTGCCGTCCTAACCGAGCTTCGGCGCTGGATAGGCGCGGCGAACGTGATGAGCAAGGAGTCCTCAACCAGCGATGTCAGCAAACAAATTTACCGGCTTCCCCATGGACGTAGTGGACTTCCTGCACGAACTGGCACAGAACAACGACCGAACATGGTTCGAGGCGAACAAGCATCGCTACTCTGAAGGCGTCATCGCCAATGTGCCGGCCTTTGTCGAGGCACTTGGTTCGCGTTTGCAAACAGAGATCTCACAGGGAATCATCTATGATACGCGCACGAACGGCGCCGGCTCGATGATGCGCATCTACCGGGATACACGCTTCTCGAAGGACAAGACCCCCTACAAAACCAACATCGCCTTTGCCTTCTGGGAAGGGCCGCGCAAGAAGATGGAGAATCCAAGCTTCGGATTCCAATTTGGCACCTTCGGCGCGGGCCTATACGGAGGTTTGTGGCAGTTTGAGAAGAATTTTTTGCAGGCCTATCGAGAGGCAGTTGTGGATGACGTGACTGGACTGCAACTTGTACAGGCGATTGAGCGTGTGCGCGCTGCCGGCAATTATACAATCGGCGCCGATCTCTACAAGCGGCTACCGCGCGGTTACGATGAAGAGAGTCCCCGAGCACAGTTTCTCAAATACAAGGGACTCCATGCTTCATCGCCGCAATTCGATATCGAGATCGTGTCCAAGCCAGAGCTGGTCGACGTATGCTTGGAGCATTGCAAAAACATGGCGCCTATCCAGCAGTGGCTGGTTCACATCGCGCCGCCCATTGCGTAGCCGTCGTTCGAGATGCGCGGCTACACTGTAGATGGGCTATTTCACCGCTAACCCCTGCTGTTCGATGACGCTTCGCAGCGCTTCCCGTTGCACCTGCGAAACACGACGGGCACAATGTTCTTGCCAACCGTAGTCCTCCATCTCACCATCAGCGCCCGGAACCGCCACTTGGCGTCCATCGTAGATACCCGTGTCGATCATAGTATGGTCATAGGCAGCCAGTTGTTCTTCCTCGCCGGCAACATCATAGTTCTCCCAGTGCAGTACGGCGTTTAGCGGCAGCCGCGGCCGTACCGTTGGCGGCGTCGCAGGCCAACCGAGAGTCATACCGGAGATAGGGAATGTGAGTTTGGGCAATTTAAGCAAGTCAATCACGGCGACCGGATCGTTGCGAATCGCACCGATGTAACAGGCGCCCAGGCCCAGTGACTCCGCAGCCAACGTCGCCGTCTGCATGGCGAGAGCGACGTCCACAGCAGCCACCAGGAACGGTTCGGTGTAGGCAGATTCCATCTCATAGTTGCGCCGTTGGCAAACGCGATCCAACCGGCTTAGGTCCGCCACCCATGTAAGAAAGACAGGCGCGTGTTTGATATGCGCTTGACCGCCGGCGATCGCCGACAGCTTCTCACGCTGACCAGCATCCATAGTGGCGACAACGCTGTACAGTTGCAGATTACTGGATGTAGCGCTGCGTTGAGCCGCTGCAACGATGGCCTCTACCATCTCCTCGGTCACAGGTTTATCCTGATAATTGCGCACCGAAGCATGCTGGTAGATCAACTCAATCGTCCGTGTCGAATACTCTTGGTCGCTGAACATAATTTTGTCGCTTTCTATTGACAACAAATGAAGATTATGTTTATGTTAACTTCGGGTAAACTGGCAGCATACGCAGATAACCTTTGTACGGCTTCACTTCCATAGCAAAGTCAAACCGGTCTAGGGCAGTAACGAGAGGCAGGTCACTCGCCGGCAGAAATTCGACGTCCGAATCCAGGAAGCGCTGCCCGTTCCACGACTTGGCTACGCGCTCCAGATACTCCTGGGCGTCCGGCTGCTCTCCGAGCAGCAGTGCATGGATATATTCGGCGCAGGCGCGATCCTCCTCGCCGTCCTCCCAGCCGGTGATGACGAATGTCACCTCATCTGGTTGGCGCATCTGCAATAGTCGAGCGGTTGCACCTGCACAAACAAAGCTTGCCGTGAGCCTACAGGCAGCGTTGGATGAGCGAACGACGCCTTGGACGCCGTTACTCGTGCGCTGAATCATGTGTTTGCCGCTCAAGTCAAGATCCACAAATTGTGCTGGTGAGTTGTTGTAGTCAAAGCCGACTATCGGCTTGCCGCCGTCCTCGCCCATGACCAGACTATTCGGGAGTTCACGCCTCATCTGCATCGCGGTAGCAATGTCAAAGGAGAGCAGAATCTCGTCCACGCCAGCGTCAAATGCGTAGCAGGCGGTGGTGAAGGCGCGCAACACATCGATGACGACGGCAACTCCCGTCGCTTGCGAACATGTCTCAAGATCAGCATAGTTGATTTCCATCCGTTGTGGCCAATTCCCTCACGCTTGTTTGGTACATCTTGGCTGGTATGTCTGCAGCGCGTTTCAGATTACACGATCTGGCACAGTCTACTAACTTTCCGTACTACCGCTTCTGCAACCACATCTATGCTTATGTTAATCTACTTCGTCAAGTCTATTTTGCATAAATACTCTGGCAAAAGGTTTCACGGCTTGACCTCTCGCTGCTAGTTATCAGGCAGAATACGACATTGGATGTACGGCGTCAAAAGTCTCGACTCAAGTACAGCCACCGGTTGCCATACGTCCAGCCCTTCGAGTACCATCATAGCCAAACCTACACCCAATCCGCCAATCATCAACTAGACATGGAGACGGACAATGGCAAGTATCTGGACGATGGGCGAAATCCTGGTTGAGATCATGCGCCCGCGTGCTGGGATGAAACTTGGCAATGTGGCCGAGTTTCTGGGCCCGTATCCTAGCGGCGCACCGGCTATTTTCATCGATACCGTTGCTCTTCTTGGACACAGTGCAGGCATCATCGGCGGAGTTGGCGCAGACGATTTCGGGCGCTGTGTGCTGGACCGAATGCAGGCTGACGGCGTCAACTGTGACCACGTTATTGAGTCGCAGACCGGTGCGACGGCTGTGGCTTTTGTCAGCTACTCCGCCGACGGTTCGCGCACGTTCATTTATCACATCGACGGAACGCCAGCCGTAGCCGCGCCTGCGTGGACTGCGAATGCGCTAGGTTCGCCGGACTGCTTTCACGTCATGGGCTGCTCGCTTATGACCAACGACGACTTTCGAGAACTCATTGTTAGCACGGCGGCATCTTGTCACGCTGAAGGCGCAACGATCAGCTTTGATCCCAACATTCGCGCCGAGTTGTTGGGCAATCGATCTCTGCAAGATGTGGTTGGCCCTGTGATGCAGATGTGCAGCGTGCTCTTGCCCGGCGTATCCGAGTTGGCAATGCTTGGCGGCAAACAAACCACTCAAGAAAATGTGGATCAGCTATTCGGCAGCACGCCTATCCAAGTGATTGTTGTGAAGCTGGGAAGCCGCGGCTGTACTGTCTATACGCATGACGAACCTATTGACGTTCCTGCCTACCCCGTAGAAGAGGTCGATCCTACCGGCGCCGGCGACTGTTTTGATGCTGGCTTCCTGTGCGGATTGCTCGAGGGTAGACCGCTAGCCGAATGCGCTCGCATTGCCGCAGCGAGCGGTGCATTGAACGCGGCAGCATTTGGTCCCATGGAAGGTAATATATTGCCGGCGACGGTGAATGCCATGCTGAATGGAATGTGACCAACACCGCTTGCTCAGATGTACTGGTACGATGTTCAGAATGAGTATATTCGATATTGGCGATCCGTTGTGTATGGGCGATTGATATCGTTGCAGAATCGGTCGCAGGTGAATCGATTGCCATATGCTCTACATGAGGTACAATATCGGTTCGGTCAATCGGACCACAAATCGTTGCGAACGCTGAATGGGAATCAATGCGAACTACAATACTATCGATAGTCACAATAGTACTCGTCGGAACAATGCTGACAGCATGCACAAACCGTACGCCGGCAGACGCGAGCCCCACGCCAACTGCCGTGGCGCGCCTGCAAGTGGACGCGGACGGCATGCTCGTTGTCGATAACACCGAAGCGCCAACTGCCACAGCAACATTGTCTGAGAGCTCGGCAACCACACGTGAAGAAGCGCCTACGGACACAATAGATTCAACTGCCGCTGAGTCGGAGAATGAAACGGCTGAGCCGACTTCTGATGCACAGGAATCGGCATCGGAAACACAGCTGGCATCGGAGACTCCGGCGATGGTAACTGAACAGGTCTCTGGGACGGTTGAAGTAGCCACAATGGAAGTAGCCGCGACCGCAACTCCTACGGCCACTGCTGCAGGGACAGAGATCCAAAGTGTAACAGTTACACAGGCCATTCCTGAGCCGCCGACTGAAGAAGCAGATAGTTCCACGCCGACCGAGACAACAGCAGCAACTGAGACGCCCAGTGTGACAGCCATAACGGAAACGCCTGAGGACGAGGTAGAGGCAGAGCAGGTGTCTACAACAGAGACGCCAATCGTGACCGTGACCACGCCGACGACATCGCCGGAAACGACTGCAACTGAAGCGCCACAGCCAACTTCTACAGCGGAGCAGACTCCGACCATCACACCAACAACCACTACACAAGCTAGTTCGCAGGCGACTACGCCAGCGTTAGGTGGCATGAGTATGGGCATGGGAGCAGGCGGCGGTATGGGACCGGGAAGCAACACACGCTTGTTTCATTCGGTACCAATCCCGACGGAGTACGCGGGCAAAGTCAGCCCCACCGAAGCCGATGCTACTTCGCTGGCTCAAGGGCAGCAGTCCTTCAACCTGTACTGCGCCACATGCCACGGTGAATCCGGGATGGGTGACGGACCGGCAGGCGTAGCGCTGGATCCCGCACCGCCAGCGATTGCTATGACCAGCCAAATGCTGGGCGACGATTATCTGTTATGGCGCATCAGCGAAGGCGGCGCGATGGATCCCTTTAACTCCGCCATGCCAACATGGAAGGGCGTACTGAGTGAAGACCAGCGCTGGGACGTCATCAACTATGTGCGCTCATTGGGCGCGGACATGCCGGACATGCCGGGCACGATGGGCACGGCTCAGTCGGGCGCCAACGCGGACGCGGAAGCAGCCATGCGAGCCGAGATGCTGTCTGCGGCTACCGATCAAGACCTGATTACGCAGGATGAGGCAGATACATTCGACACAGTCCACCAGGATATCACTGCAGCCATTGCCGCTGATCCAAATCGGCAGTTTACCGGAAATATGCGCGAATTACAGGACCAGATCCTTAGTGAATTGGTCGCCGATGGCACAGTGTCCGCCGAGGATGCAGACATCTACAACAACGTGCATCTCATCTTGGAACAAAGCGGTTTGATGCCGTAGAGTACGGAATGATAGACGCGCGCACGACTCAAACTAATTTCAGACGTTCGTAAAGGTTCGAGCAGTGTCATCGACTAGCGGCGTAACGCATACAGAACTTGAAGAGGGCAGTCGACTGCTCATCGACTTTCACAAACTGCAAAAGGTGGGCCAGAGCGGCGCAGAAGTGGTGCCTGTTGTGGTGCAGGATGCGGAAACGATGCAAGTACTCGTTGTTGCCTACGCCAATCACCAGGCGCTGCAGTATACGTTGGACCACAACGTAGCCACGTTCTGGAGCACGTCCAGAAACGAGCTCTGGATCAAAGGGGCTACGTCCGGCGACAAACTAGAGCTCGTGGAGGTGCGCGTCAACTGCGAGCAGAACTCGCTGCTCTACCTGGTACGGCCATTGGGAGAGGGCGTTTGCCATACCAAGGGCGCGGACGGGCGCGCGCGTACAAGCTGCTACTATCGACGAATTCAGGGGGATGAACTGGCATTCGTGGAAGGCTCCTAACAGGCAACCACCTGGGCGTAGAACGGTCATCGTGCCGGCGCTCGACACAAGAAAGATACACAGCCCGTGACAGAAGAACGGAACAATAAGACGCTCATGCTAGGCATACCTAAGGGCAGTCTGCAGGACTCGACCGTCGCACTATTCGCCAAAGCCGGCTACGACATTACCATTCGCGGCCGCTCCTATGTCCCATACGTAAATGACGACGAAATTGACTGCCTCATGTTCCGCGCGCAAGAAATCGCACGATATGTGGAACGGGGCGTCCTGGATGTCGGCCTCACCGGTAAGGACTGGATCCTGGAGAACGAAGCGGACGTCGTCGAAGTGGAAGACCTCGTCTACAGCAAGAACACAACCAATGCCTATCGCTGGGTGCTCGCTGTCCCTGAAGATTCAGACATAGTGAGCGTTAACGATTTGAATGGCAAGCGTATTGCCACCGAGCTAGTGCAGGCGACACGCCGCTACCTGGAACGTCATGGCGTCGAAGCCGAGGTCGAGTATTCTTGGGGCGCCACGGAGGTGAAGGCGCCATCGCTGGTCGACGCGATTGTGGAGGGCACGGAAACAGGCTCTTCGTTACGCGCAAATCGACTGCGTATCGTGGACACGGTTGCCGAGTCCACCACCAAACTCATTGCCAACAAAGAAGCATGGTCAGACAGGTGGAAACGGCAGAAGATCGAGCGTATCGCCATGCTGTTGAAGGGCGCACTTCAGGCTGATGGCAAAGTAGGCTTGAAAATGAATGTGCCGAAGATCCGTCTAGATGATGTGACGGCTGTGCTGCCGGCGCTGCATACGCCGACCATCTCTTATCAGGTCGACCCGGAATGGGTAGCTTTGGAGATTGTCACTGATGATAGTGTGGTGCGAGATCTCATTCCGACGTTAAAGGATGCCGGCGCTACAGGCATTATCGAGTATCCGCTCAACAAGGTCATCTACTAGCGCTTCATCGGCAGTGGCATGATCTAGCAAGCAGTTACTTGAGGAAACTAAAGCCTCCAAGCAAGTTAGCTAATGCTTGGAGGCTTTATTGTTATTCAAATGCAAAACAATTGTAGTGCGTTTGCAACCGGCGTTCAAGTGAACGTCCGGTTACGGATAAGATGTCTAGAGCGTATCCAGCGCACGCTGCAGCCGCTCGCTGGCTTCGGCTGCCACACTAGCTAACTCTTCATTGTTAGCAATCTGAACCATCATTTTGGGATCGAAAATGGAGACAACTGACTCATCGCCATCTTCATAAACGATGGTATTACACGGCAGCAGCAATCCCATCTCTAGTTCGGTGCTCAACGCTTTGTGAGCCAGGCTAGGATTGCACGCCCCAAGAATTACATACTTGCGGAAATCCGTGTCCAACTTTTTCTGCAATGTTTCTTTAACATCGACCTCGGTAAGTATGCCGAATCCCTCTTCTTTCAAGGCAGCGGTGACTGCCTCAACAGCGTCCTCGTAGCGCATAGCCAACTTGCGGGTCAAACCCAGCGATTGTTTTTCTGCCATTTTTTCTCTCCGTTCTATCTTCTGTTTGTGGTTTCTTCCATTGTCGTACGGAGTATCGCTACCTGCAGTAATGCTGAATCCTAACTGAATCACTCGTCAATATCGCGAATGTCCAGACCGAGCAGATGGGCAAGAAACGCAGCCTGGACACGATCCACAATCGCCTCTTGTAGCGATTCCGCGCCGACGCCAATGCCCTCGATGTTGCTGCTGCGGAAGTCGGTTCCTTTGAGTTTGGTATGTGACAACTGGGCCCGACTGAGGTTGCAGCCAATGAACTGCACGCCGCTCAGGTCTGCTCCTTGAAAGTCGGCTTCCTCTAGATCGCATTCTTCGAAGACAACATTCTTAAATTGCGCAAAACGGAAATGGGCCAACTTAGCGGCGCAATTCACGATACGTACCTCGCTCAGGTACGCGTCTGGCAGTGTGAAACCTGTGAAACGGCAGCGGATGAACTCGACGCGGCGTATGGACGCCTGCTCCCATTGGGCCGATGCAAAATCACAGTCTTCCCAGCCAACTTCCACGATACGCGGTGTGCGCAGCCGTGTGCCTGTGAACGCGCTTGTGGAGACCTGGCAACGCTCGAATGTCACATGCGCCGCGAGCTGCTCCTGAAAAGAAGCGCCTACGATGCGTACATCGTGCAGCTCCAACTCATCCTCAAGATGCTGGTCGAGCCGAAACAGTTCGATTGGCGGCTGTGGCGTACGCGGAGGCTTGATGGCAGCAGGTTTGTATCGAGGCGTCACTTCCGCAGTTCTACTGCTCGAAGCACTGGAAGTTCTCAAGCAGGCATCCGCCGTCTCGAATAGTCGCGCCCGGCCTTGGCGGTGTCCTCCCGTTGACCGGCGATGACGCGCACGCCGCTGTCGATCTTTTCAGAGACACTATCGGGCGTAGCTGTTTCCAAGAATGCGACGTCATTGGCGCGACAGGCTGCCAGTACACGAGCGCGCACAGCCTCCATTTCTTCCGGAAGCGGTTGTGGCAGGCGCAAATAGCCCATGGAGAGACTCAAGTCGCCAGGTCCCATCTCTGCGAAACCGATGCCTGGCACGCTGAGAATTTCTTCGATGCGCGGGATGGCGGCTAATGACTCGATCTTCAGCCCGAGCAACAACTCCCCTTCCGGATTGAGAGGCCAGGGATCAGCCTTGAGCAGATAGTCGTCACGCTCCAGCCCCCAAACCGGCGCGGCCGACGGTTCCGAGCCGACGCCGCGTCCACCTACTCCTAGCGAACCCGCCGTGCCGCCCTCGTCAACACCCAGGCGGTTGATGGGATAACGGCAAGACTCCACGAAGGCGCGCACGGCTTCCGGCGTCTCCGCCTGGCACAGCAGAACCCCGTGCACGCCGCGAGCCAGGATCTGGCGGAACTGCCATGCGTTGGCCCGCACGATCTGCTCGGACACGCCTTCCACCGGCGCTTCCACGATGACGGTCGGTGTGCGATGGCCGCTCGCCGTCGGACCGCCATCCACGAGCCCGCGCATGTATTCGGCCAAACCCGTCATGTCGAACGCGCCGTGCTCCATGCCGATGTTGATGTAATCCGCCCAGTGGTTGGCGTCCTGTAAACCCTGCTCATAGGTGAGTGTGTAGCCTGTGTGCCCGCCATAGTAGTAGATGGGCTGGTCGTCTTCCAGCAGTTCAATCGCTCGATTGATCCGTCGTGCCTGATAAGCCATTATGTTTCGTCCTGGTTCGTTGATTCGGGACGCTGTGCGAATAGCGCCTGGGATATTCGCGGGCAATGCGCCGAGTAATGCTGCCGGCTCGGCTGTTTAGCCGATTTCTCTGCGGTAGCCGTACGTCCAGTCCACCACCTCATAGCCAAAGTTGGTATAAAAAAGAAACGCCCGATAATTGTCCCACGCGTTGCTGATGGAGGCGTGGCGATAACCGATACGCTGTGCCTCCCAGAGTGCGTGTGTCAGCAACTGCTGTCCGAGACCTTGTCCCTGGAATTCGTCATTGACTTTCAGCCAGCTTGTGAAGATCCACTCCTGCGCATCGCGATCGCGGGAGAATTCACCGGCAGAGACATTCTGGCAGACGGCGATCTGTTTGCCAGCCTGCGATAGCGTCAGCGTCAAATTCGGCAGCCGACCTAAGCCGGTGTTGTGCTCGATGTCCACTTCCATACCATCCGGCAGTGGTTCCGGGTCCGCAGCGGTGAAATGCACCGTGTCCATGTAGACTTCGCCTGCACTGCGTCGATAGCCTGCCATGCCCAACAGTGCAGCCACGTGTCCAAGACGGTCCGACATGTAGGCCGACTTGAGCAGATAAAACGAGTAGCGATGCTTCTGTGGAAACGCGTTGACAGCGGTCATACCCAGTCCCCGACAATGCTCTTCGGCAGCATCGAGTAAAATCTCTCCCGCTTCACGCATGCCCGGCTTGTACCAGAGGAAGCGTATCAACCCCTCTTCATCCTTGTCCCGGTCCGGCTTCGGCTTGCCCACAGCCACGTGTACGAAACCGGCTAACCGGCGCTGATCCACTGCGATGAATACCTTTTCGTCGCGGCGGGTCTCGGATGGGTCGCCGGAGAGCGCGTTGGCCAACTCACTCTGGAAATAGTGCTCATCCACCTTGTAACAGTGGGGCACCGGTTTGACAGCCTGGTTATATGCTTTCACCAGATGGCTGATCATATTTGCTTGAAATGGCTGTACATTCATGTTGGGTTCCTCACTCGGTAGTTGAATGCGACCACATCGCGTACAGAAATGTTATTCGTTGAAGATAATTATTGCCAATACCGGTCCAAACCGGCAACCGCCGCGCATAGTCCGCCAACCACAGTGTACCCGGTGCCTGGCTATTTCTGACAGTCTAGCCTCCGGATGAAGATGATAGCGCTGAGAATGATGACGATGAATAGGCTAAAAAATGTTGCGTAGCCGATTCGGTGAACCATCCAGCCGCCGACAATGGGAAACAACGCCGGTACGATGCTGCCTGCGCCGGCTAAGCCGATCGTAATGGTACGGTTCTGATTGTCGGAGACTTCCAGCAGGACGCCTTCTATTGCAATTTTGTAAGTGGCGACCATAATGCCGCCCAAGAAGAAATAGAGCGCAAAGTAGGCCTGCCCTGGCAACACGAGTATGGACAACGGGATGATCAGTGCGATGCCGACGATAACGTAGAGCAAGCGACCGTAGCGTACGCGCTTGGAGAGCAGGTACATAAGGCTACCGGTAAGCACGCCGCCAGTAACGCTGAAGATAAGGTTGCGGCCCACATCTGCACTACTAATGGCATAGACTTCCTTGCCGTACATCGTCAGGAAGGGCAACAGTGAAAGGCTGACGCCGAGCGTATTCACCAGCAGCAGATAACTGGAGAGACGGCGGTTGGCACGGATCTCGCTGACGATCAGCGACATATAAGCGCCGATGCCGCTGATGGCGCGCACGGGGCCTGCGAACTCGTTGATGTTCCAGAAACCCAGGGATGCTACGCCCAATGCGACGGCAGCGATGGTGAAGAGCAAGGCGTAATTGTTGGGGTACTGGAAGCTTGCCAGTATATGTGCGGCGAAGAAGGCAGAGATCAGCATCCCGATGCTGGAGATGGCCTGGCGCATTGAGAAGAATGGTTTGCGCTGGCTATCAAGGATCGACCGACCAAGTATATCACTGTAGCTGATGGCCGCGAACGAACCGCTCACTGCGAACAATGTCATGAGCACGAATATCAGCACAATCAGACCGCCGCCGCCGGCAGTTGCGGTGTAGGTATACAAGAGGATACCCAAGCCAATAAGGGCAAGTATCCTCAAGTTAATGCCAAACAGGAGGAAAGGTTTCTTGCGCGGTTTGTTGCTCAGAAACGGCAGAAAAATGAGCTGCGAAAAGTTCGTTCCGCCGATCATGATCGCCGTCAGCATGCCGACCTGCAGCGATGAACCGCCGGCGTCGATCATCATGGCGGGAATCACTGTGTTCACGTCCATGAAGTTTTGTGCCAGTGCCAGGAACGACGCATGCCACATATAGGAATAGAAGTTGAGCTTGGAAATCCGCTGTGTGATTTGAGTGCCGACCATAGTAGTCGCGTTCATTTGTGGGCTTGGCGGAGAGTTTAGCGGGTTGTGCTCCACTAATTTCAGTCTACACCCGTCAGCCGTGTATTGTGAATATCGCTTTGGAGGCGGACGGTTATGCCTGAAGCTACTAGCACGCCGACCAATAGTTGGATGCAGAAAACCGGCGTAGGTTACAAAAGCCGATTTCCTGCATCCGAAAGTGATAGTAATCAATTGGCTAGCCGCAGGACCAAATTGCTAGCCAAGCTGTACCCAGCCGTTGTCCAGCTCCTGGAAGCGTTGGTGCAGTTCCTCGACCGTTTCAGGCGCTATCTCCAGGCCATTATCGACCATCTGTGTGTTGGAAGCCATGTGCGCAGGATTGCGCGAACCGACAATGGCGGTATCGACTGCATCATGCGCAAGCGTGTAGCCGAGGGACAATGCGATGCGATCGCTCGGTTCCTCGGGAATCGGCCCCATATCGCGCATCTCCTTTTGGCGCTCGAAGTACCTGTTAGCGTATCCGCTGGGGCTCTTGTCAGCCGCCCATGCGCCGTTTGCGATGGGTCGTTTGACGATGATGCCCATGCCTGCAGCCTTCGCCTTAGGGAAGAGGCGGGTATAGGCGCGCTGGTCAGTCACGTTGAAGCTGGTCTGCAAGGTGTCGAAAAGGCCGCTCTCGATCGCCCATTCCGCCGATTCGTTGTCACCGCTGTATCCGATGTAGCGTGTCTTGCCGGCCTTTTGAGCCGCCTGCAGCGCCTCAATGACGTCGCCGCGTTCAAGCACGTCGATGCCGCACGAATGCAGCTGCATGACGTCCACGTGATCGGTCTTCATACGAACCAGGCTGCGATCGATGCTGTCGGCAACGGTCTTTGCAGTCCATTCTTTGCCTTCGTAGCCACCTGTAACGTGACCACACTTGCTGGCTAGCACAAATTCGTCGCGGCGATGCGCCACGGTCAATCCAATCAGTTCCTCGCTGTTGTCATAGCATGCGGCTGTGTCCAGAAACGTGATCCCGCCGTCCAGCGCCTTGTTCAATACCTGTTCAGCTTGTTTCACTTGGTCCATGCTGAGTCCGCCGAGCTCCGAGAGGCCGACCCCTAGTCGGCTCACCATCAGGTCCGTCTCGCCCAGTTTGCGCATTTCCATATCTGTATTCCTTTCCAAGACATTCTGCGTTGAAAAATAATTAGCGTTCGGCGCTGTGACAGTTTGACTCTGCTACAATCCGGTTCGACAACGACAAATCGCATAAGAACGCGTGCATTCCGTATAATTTCTAGCATAGCCGCAAGCCCAGCGCAAGGTGAATCGACCGCGTACCCAGGGCAATCGCGGATCAAGCGATTTACCGTAGCAGTGTTCTGTTATTAGGTCTGTTTCGACGAATCTACTCGAACACCAGCGAAACCTGCGAAAATGTAGGGGCGAGCCATGGCTCGCCCGCTGCGTGCAGTCGACCATCCGGTGGATTTTGCGCGATGGGCGGCATGTAAGCCGCGCCTACGGACGAAAATTTAAGATTCGCGATTGCCCCGACCGCGTATCATGTGGGGGTAGGCCAAGACCCGGCGCCGCAATGAGGCCTGTACATGAACCATGATGGGCGCCCATCCAACGCAACTCGGGCTGTATAACCGTATACATGATTCGCAGGAATAGGTTGCATATTGAGCATTTCGGCGAGCAGAGGCCCTCTGTCTGCCAAAGATAGTGCATTTTCCATCAGCCAAGTTTTTGGCGTTCGCGCACCATTGCGGATAAAGTATACGCATCTCATTTGTCCCAGAACGCCCCGACGTCACACCCCTAGCGGTGTACGAAACAGAGAACGCCCAAACCGTACTGGTGAATAAGGACTTTCAGCGCGCCCGACGGCCCATCGCCATCTCATCAACCGGTAAGCTCCCACCATACACTCAACAAAGAGATCATTATGTTTATCCAAAATCGGGAAGAACTCATATCACATGGCGACCGTGAAGGCCGCGCTATGGCATTGGATATTCTAGAAGCCGGTCTGACCGCTGCGGATCCGTATGCCAACATCTGCAAGCTCGTGCGAATCGAAGGCGAGACGATGTACATCGGCGGCATGCCGAATCGGGACATCTCCGGTTTCGGCGACCAAATCATCGACTTGAGCGAAGTCGAGCATATTTATGTCATCGGCGCGGGAAAGGCGGTGCAACGCCAGGCCCAGGCGCTGGAGGACATTCTCGGTGACCGGCTGACAGCAGGCGCCATCAACGTGAAGCACGGTGAGGACGCCTATCTCAAGAAGATCGAAGTGACACGCGCAGCCCATCCCGTCCCCGACCAGAATAGCATCGACGGTGCGCGCAAGATCATCGCCATTGCCGAACGCGCCACAGAGAAGGATCTGGTGTTCACGCTCTTCTCCGACGGCGCATCCTCCTTGTTCGTCATGCCGAATCCGGGTCTGACGCTGGAGGACGTGCGCAATGTCTTCACCTTGGGCATCAAGTACGGCACACAGATGCTCATCGTGGAAGCCATGCGCTTCCTCTCCGCGGTCAAGGGCGGTCGTATTCTCATGAAGTGCCATCCGGCGCAAACGGTCAACTTCATCATGCAGGTGGGGCTGACGCCGCGCTGGCATGGCGTGATGCCGGAAGTGGAAAACTACTCGCCCACTTGGCCGCCCATTCCCGTCTCGCTGGAAGATATGACTGCGCAGCTGAAGACCCGGCCTTGGTGGAATGAGTTCACACCCAACATCCGGGCGGCGTTCGAGAATTCGGAGCCGAATTTGCGTCTGCCGGATCGCGATGAGTTCGCCAAGATTCGGTACAGCTATTGGCAGCCCATCGATTTGTACACCATGTTGGACGGCGCAAAAGCCAAGGCCGAAGAACTGGGTTTGAACGGCGTGATCGTCGCTTCACGCCTACAGGCCTATTCGGATGCGGCGGCTGGCGTGCTCGCTCAAATCGCGCACGAATGCGAAGTTCACAATCGTCCTTTCCAGCCGCCAGTCGCGCTCATCACAGGCGGGCATTTGGACGTACCGGTGGGCGATTCAACCGGCATCGGCGGACGCAACCAGGAATTCACCGTATTGTGGGCGCGCTCTATAGACAACGGTCTGCTGGAGAGCAGACGAATCGCCATAGCAGCCATGGATTCGGATGGCACGGACGGTCCTGGTACGCAGCGGCTGGAGGCAGCCGGCGTGGATGTTGGCGAATCTTTCTGTATGGCGGGCGGCTGTGTCGATGGCTATCTCATGGAAGAGGCGGAAGAAGCCGGTGTGGACGTGAACGCAGAGATGGCCAACCACAATTCCAGCATCGTGCTGAGAAAGCTGCGCAGCGCGATCTTCACCAGCAATACGGGCATGGCATTGGGCGATCTACGCGTGGCAGTCGTCCACTGATGGAATGCAACTGAGCAGCTCAATAGATTACCAAGCAAACACTGAACACTCTAGGAGAAAGTTAATGTCGGCAAAGATAAAACGAGTCTACGCCAAGGAAATTATGGCCGCACGGGGGCTGCTGGCTCTGCGCGTCACTGTGGAAGCGGACGATGGATCCAAGGGAGTATCGACACCGGAGTCCGGCGTCTCCACCGGCACATATGAGGCAAAGTTCCTGCTGGACGGCGAGGAGCGTTTCAATGGTCTCGGCGTTCGCAAAGCGGTAGACGTTATAGAGAACGTCATTAGCCTTGCATTGGTAGGTATTCCCGTCACCGCCCAGGGCGAAATCGACCAGTGCATGATCGAGCTGGACGGCACACCCGATAAGCGCAAACTAGGCGCCAACTCCATTGTAGGCGTTTCACTGGCGGCTATGATGTGCGGCGCGGAGAGCACGGGACAACAGCTCTATCGTTACATCGGCGGCGCCAATGCTGTGACCATGCCCATTCCCATATGGGGACTCGGCACAGGCGGTCGCTATCGTGATCCCGGCACATCAAGGTGGTTCAAGCCCAGCTACGAGTATTGCGCCTACGATGCCGGCAGCTATGAAAACGCTCTTTACATGAGCTGGCGCTGCGAGAACGAGCTGCGACGTATTCTGCGCGAACGCTATCCGGATACTTATTCCGAACAGTATCATAAGATCTCGCTGGCAGGCGTGATCAAGGATGACCGCGAATTCCTGGATGCCATGACCACCGCCATCAACAATGTGGGCTATGAAGGCCGCGTCGGCATCTACTTCGACTGCGCCGCCGACTGCTACTACGAAGCAGACATTGACAAGTATGTAGGCCACTTCAAGCCCGGGGAGCGCACTCGTGACGAGCAGATTGCGCTGCTCAAGAGCTACGTGGACGAATTCCCGATTGTTTCATTGGAAGATCCTCTGCGCGAGGAAGACTTCGAAGGTATCGCCATGGCTACCGAGATATTGGGTATCGAAGTCGTCGGCGACGATCTCTTCACGACCAACATCGAGCGACTCAAGCAGGGCATCGAAGCCGGCGCTGCGCAGTCCATGGTGTTGAAGATCACGCAGGTAGGCACCGTGAGCGAGGCTTTTGCCGCCTGCCGGTTGTGCTTCCAGAGCGGCTACAATGTGCATCCTTGCGGCAGCCGCGGCGATCGTTCGTTCATCGGCGACCTGGCCGTTGGCCTCAATGCAGGCCAGGTGCGCGCCGCTGGTCACAATCGTCTGCTGGATATCGAGGCGGACCTGGGTTCCGCAGCCGTGTGGCCAGGCAAAGCCGCCTATAAAGGCGTAAAGAACCAGACATAATTAGCTAGCAGGAGTGAGAAGCCCTTGCCAACTCCGCAATCGGTAGCGCAGAAACTGCTGCCCTTTCTGCAAGACGAGCTAAACGACACCGGCGTGGAACTCCCCGAGCCGCCGGTGTCGTTGCAGGGCGGCTTTGAGACCGAGTTGTATCGCTTCAAAATCGCAGGTGCGCCTTCAGCCATTCCCCAAGATCTGGTGTTGCGTATTTATCCCGGACAACGAAACAACCGCCGCGCTGAATGGGAATGTGCCCTGCACAACAGCCTCTTTGAACAAGGCTTGCCTGTGCCAAAGGTCTTCGTCACAGGCGCAGCCGGTACAATCTGGGATGAGCCGTTCATCATTATGGAGTTTCTGCAAGGCCACAGCCCTGTCGAGGACGGTTGGCCCGCAACCGTGGACGTGCTCGGCTCTACGCAGGCGCGACTGCATAGCGTCGACGCAGTGGTCCTGGAGAACAAGCTAAAGTCGCTGGGGTTCGACGAGCGCGAGTACTCGATGGGTATGCGGCTATCCGGAATGAAGCAACATTTACAACACTATCCATGGCTGGCTGACATCGTCCAGTGGCTGACGTCGAATTTGCCTCCCCAACCCGATCAACCCGCCATCTGCCACAACGATTTTCATCCGCTCAACCTGCTTGTCCAGGATGGCCAAGTCTCGGCTATATTCGACTGGTCCAACTTTGCCTTCGGCTATCCGATAATGGACGTGGCGTTCACGACGGTCATTCTCACAGCCCACGCGCCGGAAACGTTCGACGTTTCGTCCATCGTGCCCTTGCTGGAACGGTATCGCAGAGCCTATACCGACGTGCGTCCACTGGACGACACGTACTTCGACTACTTTCGCGTCTTCCGCGGAACTATGGCGCTCTTTGAAGGCGCAGGTGGACAGTCTGTGTGGACAAGGCCGTTGGTCGTGGAGCGGCTATGCACCGTCATTCATGAAGTCAGCCGGGTGAATGTCTCGGTTCCGGGATAGGTACCCGGGCAGCTGAGGCGTAGTCTACTCTTCGGCGATGGCGGCGAAACACGCGCCGCAGAGTCGGAAGAGGTCCTGTGCATTTAACTCAAGGCCGAATGTCACCTCACCGCTGCTGATGTTAACCCGCTCACACTCAGCCAAACGCTTATCGAAAAGAATAGGCAATTCCGCCGGCAAGCCGAGCGGCGCTACGGCGCCCTGTACGCTACCGGTCACCGCGAGTATTTCGTCCGCACTGGCAAAGTGCAGTCGTCGCCAGCCGTCGCCGAGTGCAATGCGGACGGCGCGATAGTCGACGCGCGTGTCGCCGCGCACGCAGGCCATTACATAGCGTCCATTGGGCTCGCGCAAAAGAATGCACTTGACCATCTCATCCATCACCACATCGCGCTGGCGAGCGGCCTCTGCCACCGTGTAGACGGCGCTGCCGTGAGGGAGCAGTTTATAGGCAACGCCCTGCTCGTCCAGTAAGTCGGTGATGCGTGATCGATACTCCTGTTCAACCATAATCACGATCCTAGCGAGGGTCTTTCGTACTAGGGTTGGGGTTGGGACATCTCCAGTGCGGCAAGCTGAACAGCATCCAAAATCTTGCGATAGCCGGTACAACGGCAAAGGTTGCCGGCAAACGCCTGCTGGGCATCGGCGTCGGAGGGGTGCGGGTTCTCTTCCAGCAGCTTGACCGCGCTCATGACGAAGCCAGGCGTACAGTAGCCGCACTGGACGCCGCCGCTAGCCACCATGGCAGACTGGAATGGATGCATGCCTTGTTCGCGGCTGCTCAACCCCTCCACCGTAATAACATCGCTGCCCGCTGCACGCTCCGACGGCACTAGGCAGGCCATGACTGCCATGCCATCCAGAAAGACGGTACACGCGCCGCATTCGCCTTCCGCACAGCCTTCTTTCACGCCGACATAACCGGCCTCGCGCAAACTGTCCAGTAACGTCATTCCCGGCGCAAGCTGCACGGGCGTTCCATTCACGAGAGCCGGACCCGTTGTGGATCCCATGGTCGAATTGACTGGCCACTGGCCGCTTGTGTCGCCCCACAGCATGACCGGATGCTCTGGCCAACCGTCCCGAGACGTACCGTCGGCTATCTGCTGCAACGCCCGTTTGACCAGTACATTCACCATGGCGCTGCGATAGTCTGCGCTACTGCGAATGTCGCCGATGGGCGTCGCCATGGCAGCAGCAAGTCGCGCCGCTTCTACAATGGCCTGTTTCTTCAACGGTTTACCCACCAGGTAGGCTTCGGCCTCATTGGCTCGAATGATGACCGGTGCTACTGCGCCTAGGCTGATGGCAGCGTACCGTATCAGCGCACCTGCGTGCTCGCCGTCCCGCTCGACGATGACAGCCGCGCCGACAACGCTGATGGCTTGCGTGCGGCGCAGACCTAGCTTGACGAAGACGCCTTCCTGGCTCTCATTCATGGCAGGGAAGGAGATGCGCGTCAGCATCTCGTCGTCCTGCAGGTCTACTTTCCGAAAGTCGCTATTAAACTCCTGTATCGGCATCACGCACTCGCCGCGCGCGGCGCTCTGCACCGTAATCGTCGCGTTCAAAGCGGTCAGCGGCACGATGGAGTCGTTGGCAGGGCTGGCTGTGATGATGTTGCCCGCCACGGTTGCGCGGTTACGAATCTGCGGAGCGCCTACCTCCCAACAGGCTCGCGCCAACGGAAATGCGTGTTCAACGATGAGCGGGCTTGCTGCACACTGATTGTGCGTCACCAGCGGACCCAAATGGATCGCTGTACCGTCATATTGGATATCGGCCATCCCGGGGATGCGAGTTAAGTCGATGAGGGCGAGTTCGTTGCCGTCCGGCGCTCGTCGACCGCGGTCCATCTCGATGAGTAGGTCCGTGCCGCCGGCAATGAAACGTGCGCGGTTGCCGAAGCGCGCCTTTATGGACAGTGCTTCGTCTAATGTAGTAGGTGAACTGTAGGAGTTATACATAATGGGAACGCTTCAATTCTATCCGATACTCTCAAAAAGGGCCGGTACAATACAATCAATTGACTGTAAACGTATTATCACAAATGGGTGAAGGTCAAACAAGTTCCGGCAAGCTAGCATATCGGTTGCTACGACTCCCGAACTGTCTATTGACTGTAGAAATTTGCTGATACAGCCAATTACAGACGATACTTGCCGCTCTATATCATTGAATTCGGTATGCTCCACTGGGAGCATTTGAGAAGGTTAGTAGACCAACACCATGAATAGATACAGCTCAAACCAACCACATTGGCTTCGCCTTTTTGCGAAGTACATTGTTTCTGCGATGCTCTTCATCGCGATTATCAGCAGTACCATGCCGACACTAGCTGCCTATGCCGAAGATGACGGCATTGACAGAACCAACAGCCAGCGTGCCTTTATCCCGCACGTTGGCAAAGACATGTGCTATAGTAGCGAGCCGTCTTCCATCTTCGGTGTCCAAGTGTACCACGCGTCGGGCTACAACAGCGCCTACCACACAGAATTATCAGACATCGGCGCATCCTGGCTGCGTTTACCCGTGCTCTGGAGCGAAGCGGAACCCAAAGATGTAGACCCCAAGGATATGAATTGGAAGAACGCCGATGCCATGCTAGCCGCAGCTAACGATAGCTGCATGAACATCATCGCCACTATTCTGGGCAATCCGTCCTGGGCGGCGCAATCGGCGGACGGGACCATCTATATCAGTGCGCAGGATTCCCTGGCACAGTTCGCCGGTGCGCTGGCGGAACGCTATGACGGTGACGGCAAGGATGATGCGCCAGGATCGCCCATCGTACGACACTGGGAACTCTACAACGAACCGGATATCATCAAGCCCTTTATTCTGTGGGGACAGTCGCCGGTGCTTTACGCGAACACACTCCAGAAAGTATATGCCGCCATTAAGAAGGCCAATCCAAACGCGGTGGTGCTTATTGGCGGGCTTGGCTACGACGATTTTGAGGACGGCGGCGGTACGTTCAGTGAGGCTTTCTTGCCGAAGGTGCTGCAGGAGCGCGCCAATATTCGCAGCACGACACCGGACGCTGAGCTCTTCGATGTGATGAATGTCCATTACTTCCCAATCTACGCACGCCAGTGGTCGCAACAGGGGCCTGGATTACTGGAAAAGGTGCGGGCTGTCCGAAACTTGATGGCTGAATATGACATAGACAAGCCCATCATGATCTCGGAAACGGGCCATTGGGTGGATGGCAACTCCGACGAGGAGACGCAGCTCCGCTACCTGGTGCAGCTGTTCACGCAAGCAGTCGCTGCAGATGTAAAAGCCATGACGTGGTTCACGTTCTACGACCTGCCAACTTATGAGGTCCAGATGGGGTTGATGACCGACGCCAAGAATCCGACCTTGCGTCCGGCATACTTCGCCTATCAGTTTATCGTTGAGGAACTTGGCAAGAATGTGCAGTTCGTACGTCGTCTGCCTTACGGCGAAACGCAATCTGCTGTGATGGAGGTTTACGAATTCACAGATCCGACGCAGAACAAGCGCATCTATGTGGCGTGGATCAATCCCATCAACTCGGAGTCCAGCCAACCGCTTCATCTACCCTATCAGCAGGTGACATTGCGCAACCCCTTCGGACACAGCTCTAAGCTGACTGATTCAGCGGACGGTGTTGTGGACGGCACTGTGACCATTCCGGTTGGCGCGCGTCCTGTCTTCATCGAGTTCACGCCCTAACTCTAGTGCACGCTCCGAGTGATGTCGCTGAGGATAGGCGGCTTGCTCAATCTCGCACGACGCGCCAGGACAGACGCAAAAAAGGCGCGTGCCGCAGCGCGGCGTGATAGGCGCTTTCGCTGGGGAAGTGGCTCCGGTTAAGTAACCGACCGTGAATGCCGACTTCAAACGCATCCAAGCCAAACGGCCAGGGGTCGAAGTGGATTTCGTCCTCCGACACGGTCATGGTAATGTCTACATAACTGCCGGTATGGTTGACGGGACAGTCGTGGATCACGCCGTGTTCGCCCCAGGGAACACAGACCTGTAGGCTGGTGCTATCACCAAATTTGAGCAGGTGGGTATTGGCTTGGATGGCAGGCTCCTGCAGCGCACGTTCGTAGACGGCGTCGCCTTGCCAGCGCCTGCGCACGCCTACCGGAAGCGTATCAAGCGCCTGTAGAAACGCTTCCGTCTCTCGCCGTTCATTTTCCGGCGTATGCGCCAGATTGTCACGGTACAGATACTCTGCATGGCGCGCCACCAGAATGCCGGCATACGGGTGCTGCGCATAAGCACGGTCCACGCTGCGCTGCCACAGCACGCGCTTTTTCGCGCGCAGTTGGCCCTTGCATGAAGTCCATGGGATAGCCGTCTTCGCACAGGCGCGGATGCTCCTCCCATTCATACCAGCCGTTATCATGTTGTGAAATAGCCAGCATCACAGAAGAGTATGGATCGGGCCGCTCGAATTGGTCGTTGCCCCAGTGTTGGCAGAACTCCCAGGACAATTGAGCGTGCGTCGTCTGTCGTATACAGAGTAGATGGGACTCGTCTAGCTTTTGAACGATCAAAATCGCGCTCTTCTAGTATGGTGATGGTTGCATTAACATCAGGCTTGCACTCAGCAGTCAAGCCGTCAACGCTATGCGAAAAAGCGTGACGGGCCGCTCAGTCGATCAGCGCACAGACCTGAGACTTGAGACGTTCAATCTGGAACCGCTCTATCAGTATCCTGCGGCGAAGGTGTCAATCATCATCTTCACATCGCCCAAGGGATAGAGAATCGGGCACGTGGCGCCGTACTTCATGTATTCGCGCACTTTGGCCTTGACTTCCTCCGGCGCCCCGCTGGCGGTGATGTGCTGGACCAGCTCATCCGGCACCAGCGGCATAGCTTTCTGCACCTGTTCCTTTGTCGCAGGCCAGCCCAAAATAGTCTGAATCTCTGTCACGACCTCAGGCTTGACGCCGCTGGCCTTGGCGATATGCGGCTGCTGTGCCAGATACTGCGTCAGCAGCTCGCGCGCACCGTCCAGCGCTACCTTGCGATCCTCGTGAACCGAGCAGACGATGAGCTGCGGGCGGTCCAGATCATCCACGCTGCGACCGGCTTTGGCCGCACCGGCTTCTAATTGCTCCATGGCTTGGATGTTGTATTCCGGCGGCACGCAATAGTTGAGAACGGCGCCATCCGCGATCTCGCCGGTCATCTCCATCATTTGGGGACCGGTCGCACCGATCATGATGGGCACATGGCGCGGCTCGCGCCGACCGTGCACCACATCCAGCTCAATACCGTCTACGTGATGAAATTCACCGTGATAGGTGACATTCTCCATAGCCAGCAACCGCCGCATGACTTCGATTGTTTCGCGCATGGCTTTCAATGGCTTGCGGCGTTCGATACCTACATTCTTCGCCAGCGGATCCCACCATGCGCCGATGCCGCAGATGATTCGCCCCGGCGCCAGGTCGTCCAGCGTGAGAAACGTCGCAGCAAGAAGGCCCACGTTGCGCGTCCAGTTGTTGATCACGCCGGAACCGACGTGGATGCGGTCCGTGACTGCGGCGTAGGCCGCCATGGGTACAATGGCGTCGCGTACGAGACGGCTTTCCGCCTGCCAAACCGCTTCGAAGCCCTTCTCCTCTGCGTACTTGGCATAGTCCATTCCGTCACGAATGGGATGTTTGTCCTGTAGGTAAAGTGCAACGCGCTGCTGTGTCATACTGGGCTCCTGTCTGATTGCGGCTGATGCTCAGAGTGTACAACGAAGAATTGGCAGTGACAAAACAAATTTCTGCCCGCTTGCCAACATGCTATAATCCATCGCAACGTGACAGGAGCAGTCAGACAAAGTATGGAGCCGAATACGCGGGTAGAGCAGCTATCAATCGAACAATTCTATCAGTTGGCCAGCTCGCGTCGCTCCATTCGTCGCTATGCAGATGGCCAGATCGAACACGACGTACTTGAACGACTGCTCGAAACTGCCGGTTGGGCGCCATCCGCACACAATCGACAGCCGTGGCGTTTTTGCGTCGTGACCGACCCGTCGACCAAAGAAACACTGGCCATGCGGATGGGCCGTCGTTGGGCGCATGACCTAGGGCAGGACGGGGCGCCTGATACCGAAATCGCACGGCGCGTTTCCAACAGCCGCTCGCGCATGACCAGGGCGGCAGCGCTTATCCTCGTCTGTCTGAGTATGGAAGACATGGACACGTATGCGGATGTGGAGCGGCAAGCTGCGGAACGCATCATGGCGACCCAAAGTGTGGCATTGGCTGCGCAGAATCTACTACTAGCTGCGCACGCGAATGGCCTCGGCGCATGCTGGATGTGCGCGCCGCTCTTTGCGCAAGAACTTGTTCGCCAGGTGTTGGAGCTACCAGAGCGCTGGGAGCCGCAAGCCTTGATCACCATCGGCTTTCCAGCCGAAGAACGCACGAGTCAGCGCGAGCCTTTGCGCAATCGTGTCATGTGGAGATAGGTTATTGGTAGCTTCGAATGCCATCGTGACATGAGCTTTGATTGTTGATGGAACTGTAGGGATAGATTGGATGAATTTGTGAACGCATCGAGCAACCCGAGAATACTGGCCATTGCAGGCGGCGTCGGCGGCGCAAAGTTGGCAGCCGGCCTTCAAGCGGCTGTACCCGCCGGCGATGTCAGCGTCATCGTGAACACCGGTGACGACTTCGAACACTGGGGATTGAATGTTTGCCCGGACCTGGACACGGTCATGTACAACTTGGCGGGCATTAACAATTCGGAGACCGGCTGGGGACTCGAAGGCGAGACATTCCAGACGTTGGAGACCATGTCGCGACTAGGAGGTGAAGAATGGTTCCGCATCGGCGACAAGGATCTTGCGCTGCACTTGCGACGGACGGAATGGCTGCATCAGAATATCTCACTGACTGAAGTGACAGAACGCCTACGCCGCATCCTGGGCGTGGTAAGTCCTCTTCTACCCATGTGCGATGAGCCGGTGCGTACGCTGGTGCACACGGACGAGGGCGACCTGCCGTTCCAGCACTACTTCGTGCGCCGTCGCTGTGAACCGCTCTTTATCGACGTGAGCTTCGTCGGCGCTGAAGAGGCGCGCGTCAGTGAAGCCGCACAGGAAGCCATTGACGACGCAGACCTCATCGTCTTCTGTCCCAGCAATCCGTACCTAAGTATCGACCCCATTCTAAGCGTGCCGGGCATGCGCGAGATGCTCATGCGCTCGCCGGCGCCAATCGTAGCCGTATCGCCCATCATCGGTGGAAACGCGCTGAAGGGACCGGCTGCCAAACTTATGCGCGAGATGGGAGAGATGCAGAGCCCCATCACCGTAGCCGATCACTTTGCGGACCTGCTGGACGGTTTCGTGATGGACACCACCGACGCAATCCTGCGCGATTCCATCGATGTACCCGTGCTCGTGACCAACACGGTTATGACCGATATGGAGTCGAAGATAGTGCTGGCGCGGGAGGTTGTCGCTTTCGGACTGCTTCTTGAAAGCGGTACGCCTATCGACGCTGCCGCATCCAATGAGCGCGAGACGCTCGCATAGCTAATAGTGAATATGCGTAAAACGAGTCAAGACGTTCAAGACTGGTTCCACCATCCGTTTCAGCTTCGAAAGTAGCTATGAATCTGTGGCTGGTTATCCCCGTCAAACCGTTCATCGAAGGCAAATCACGGCTGGCGCCTGCCCTGTCGCCGAATTCACGCGCTACGCTAATGCGCGAGCTGCTAAGTGGCGTGCTGCACCAGGTGGACGAGGGCGGTCTCATTGCCGGCGCCATCGTCATCAGCCGAGATGACAATGTGCTTGCGCTGGCGAAATCATTGGGAGCTCGGCCGCTGCAGGAATCCGGCATGGAACTGAACGCGGCGTTGGAAGAAGCTCGGCGCATGGCGGTCGAAGAAGGCGCTGACGCAGTGTTGGCGCTGCCCGCCGACCTGCCGCTGATAACGGCAGACGACATTCTGGAGCTGCGGGAGCTGGCACTGTCTGGCGCTGAGGTAGTGGTAGCGCCGAGCCATGATGGCGGCACAAACGGGTTGCTGCTGAACCCGCCGCATGCCATCGAGTTTGCTTTTGGCGAAGGCAGTTTCGAGAAGCACCTGGCACAGGCGCGTCAGCGAGGCTTCAGCTACGCAGTCTATCGCTCGGAGACACTGGGACACGATGTGGATGTGCCGGCTGATCTCACCTACCTAGACGACGGAATCAAACTGGAACCATAGTATGGCAGGGGAATTAGCCTACGAGTTCGTCATCAGGAAGTCCGGTCGCATGACCGTCGCTGAGCTGGTTGCCGACAGCGAAGTCATCGTCACGGCTCGCGACGGCTTCGACGTCATGGCCGACGCCAACTACCAGGGCGCCAATGCAGTCATCTTTCATGCGCACAATCTGGGTCCAGATTTCCTGGCGTTGCGCAGCGGCATGGCAGGCGAGATCATGCAGAAGTTCGCCAATTATCAGATGAAACTGGCCATCATCGGCGACTGGAGCGCTGTCGAAAGCAACAGTTTGCAGGCGTTAATCCGCGAGTGCAACCGTGGCAATCAGTTCTTTTTCGCCGGCAGTGTAGAAGAAGCGTTGGCAAGACTAAGCCGATAGCGCCGCCGCTTACTGGCCTTCGAACGCTACCAATCCCTCGCCCAGATCCTCGGCGATGGGATTATCTTCCTCGGAGCCGTAGCCCAGATGCAAGTGCCGCGTCCAGCCCTCTGCGTAGTCGAAGCGGCCGGACATACGCCCCACTTTGTGACTCATCTCCTCCATCGTTGCCAGATACGAATTCAACCCCTGACTGGCGTCCAGCCACTCCTTCTGGCTGACGTGCTTGCCAAGCATCTCGCGTTTGGTCGCCAGCACGTCGCCGATGTCCACGACCATCTCCGGGATGACCGGCTGCCGCAACGGATCGCGTAGACCATAGGGCAAAGCGTGGTAAATGGTCACGCACTGGTTGGTCGTGTCCATCGGTGGATCTACAGGCCAGTTGGGCGCGGCGCGTTTGAAAGCGGATGTGAGCACCAGCCGGCACGTGTTCATGTGGTCTTCCATGTAGTCGGCTATGGGATGCGTGAGGATCACCGTTGGCGCGACTTCACGCATGATGGAACTCAGCTTCATCAGCAGCGGTGTGTTGTAGAGGATGAAACCGTCGTCGACCAGGCTCTCGTGGAAAATTGCGCCGATGACCTGACAAGAGTCGATGGACTCCTGGCGACGGATGCGGGCGGTCGTCTCTGCGTCATAGCGGATGGAGCCGCAGGAGCCATTGGCGACGGTCATGTAATGCACTTCGTAACCGGCTTGCTGCAGGCGAATCAACGTTCCAGCCATCATGAATTCGATATCATCGGGATGCGCGCAGACTGCGAATGCGACTTTTTTCATGACCCGTCTCATCTCTCCCTATATATCTTGTACAGAAGCGGTTAGTGCATCTCGGCGTCGCATACGCCGATGCCGCTGCGCAGATAGTTGAACTGTACGTTGGGATGGTCCGCCAGCAACGACATGGGCACGGACGAATCCGCAATGCCTTTGGAGATCATCAGTGCGGTCAAGCGCATGCCGAACGGGCTGTCGTGCACGCCTGCGTGCCAGATGGACACCTTCTCAGCCTTCCACGTCTCCACCGGGCCAACGGTGACCGCCTGGCTGGGAACGTTCTGGACAACGCCGCCGCCGGACGTGCGCGCGTTCTGAATCAGCGTGATGGGATGCAGGTCCACGACGCGCGTAGCCAGTTTGCGATACTCCGCCGGCGGGGGCGGCATGTCAATATACGGTTCTTCACGCTTGGGCGGATCATTGAACGCCCAGTGCTTCACTTCGCCCTGCCCGCCCTGCATGACCACGCACCTCGCTTGTGACCAACTGGCGATGTAGTCTCTGGGATCGGACGTGGGAAAATGCATGTTCTCCGGCGGCATGGCTAGCTCCGGTCGGATACGGTTGAAGCAGAGTTCCATGTCGGCTCGTGCGAAGCTCAACTGGAACTCTGTGGATACGGATTCGCCGTCGACGACCCATTCGTCCATGCCCCAGAAATGCGCGTACTCCAGTGAGACGTTCAGTTCATTGACCAGGCGCGCGACGAGCGGAAGCTGTTCTGTGGGGCCGATGGGACCGCAAATACCAGCTGGTTCCCCCTCGGTCGCTTGCCGCCATGCGGTTACGTATTCCAACGCCTCCGCCAGATAGAAATCCTCAACGGTATCGTAGAACTTCACCGCAAAGCCGGGCCTGCTGAGCGCCAACAGGTCGCTCGCCGACAAGCGCGCTGCATCGTCGAGAATGGCGCGATCCAGCGTGGTGTAGTCCCACCAGCCGGGCGCCACCTTGCTTAGAGGTCTCATAAGCTTCTTTTCCTTCATGCGAACTGTGCTATCATTCTGGAATTGCACACGCCGTAGCGTCTTTGTCAACACCATAGTATCATAGGCGCCTGCAAAATCCTGCGATTTCTGGCGCATACTTCAACGATTGCGGCGTACGAAGGTAGATTACTCTCGCACAGTCCATCTATGTGCCTTCTCAAGTTTCTTTCCTATATTTATTCTCAGCATAAGAGAGTACTATGACCGATTTCCCAATTGACGAACGCAATAAGGTGCGACGAAAAGCGCATCGCGCCACCTACAACCGAGAAGCCGTCTATCGTATTATCGACGAGACGCTTTACTGCAATGTGGGCTTCGTTGAAGACGGTCTGCCCTACGTGATCCCCACCAACCACGCTCGCATGGGGGACACACTGATATTTCACGGTTCCCGCGCGGGTAACAAACTGAAGGTCATTGGCGCCGGTGCGCCGCTCTGCGTGACATTTTCATTACTGGACGGGCTGGTCATGACGAAGTCCGCAACCGACCATGCGGTCAACTATCGCTCAGCCATCGTCTTTGGTAAGGGAAGAGCAGTCGAAGAGCGTGACGAAAAGATTGCAGCACTGCACGCCCTCATCGAGCATGTGATGCCCGGTCGCTGGGACGATTCCGTGCCGCCATCTGAGAACGAGTTGTTGGCAACGGCTGTCGTCGCCATCGACATCGAAACAGCGTCCGGCAAGATCCGAAACGACCCGCCCGGACCGACCGAACTCACAGAGCCTATATGGGAAGGGATTCTTCCGGTGCGACAGCAGATCCTGGAGCCCATTCCCGCGCCAGAACAAGACCCAAACGTTCCGGTGCCAGACTATATACTCAACTACTGGCGAGCCAAGTAGAGACTGTAGTCGGTCAGAGAAAAGGCGATTATACCAGGGCACTCGCGAATCATAAATTATCGTTCGTAGGGGCGGCATACATGCCGCCCGTCGCGCAAAATCCACCGGATGGTCGACTGCACGCAGCGGGCGAGCCATGGCTCGCCCCTACATTCTCGCAGGTATGCGCTGGTCTTCGAGTAGAATTCGTCGAAACAGACCTCATAACAGAATACTGCTTCGGTTAATCGTGTAGTCCGCGATTGCCTTGGCGAGCATACGCTGTAGGTTTGACAGCCACAGTATCCAGCAGTATACTCGTGGTCAGTTCCGAGATTTACAATAGTCATTTGTACAAGTGCTCGAACGACAGAGTCTCATATGACAGACCTATTCACAGTCGAACTAAACGCATACGCCGCAGCCGCTGCAAACGCAGCACCTGCATTGGCAGGCGCTATCTGCGTGTTCCGGTGATAGGCAGACACCTACGCCGAGGGCACTGACACGGCGTAGCGATAAGATGAGAGTTTCTCAGCGCCGTGGCAATCAGACCACGGCGATTTGGTTTTTTACCCATTTTTCGAGTGTGGTACAAGCAGGGTATTCGACATCGCGAGACCCAGTAGGGTGAACCATCGCGGACAGGAGCAGGCGACATGGCGCTGAAACAGGATGAAGTGAGGCATGTGGCCGAATTGGCAAAACTGCATCTCACCGAGGATGAAATCGAACAATACACCGAACAACTCTCCGACATTCTTGACTATGCCGCCATGTTGCAAGAGGTGGATACCAGCCACGTCGCGCCTACACCGTTCGTGCTGCCGCTGGTCAATGTGATGCGCGAGGACGTGCCCCATCCCAGCTTGAGCAACGAAGAAGCACTGGCGAATGCACCCGACAGCAGCGACGGCTTCTTCCGCGTGCGCGCCGTCTTTGAGGAGTAGCCCTGATGCCACAAGCTCTGCAGGATAGACTGACCGGCATGACGATCCACGAAGCGCTGGCAGGCATGCAGGCCAGCGAGTTCACATCAGTAGAACTGACACAAGCGCTGCTGGATCGTATCGAGGCGCTGGACCGTACGGTCAAAGCGTATTTGCATGTGACGCCCGATCTAGCCATGGAACAAGCAACCGCAGCAGACGTCAAGCGCAAAAACGGGGAAGAGTTGCCCTTGCTGGGCGTTCCGTTGGCGCTGAAGGATGTGCTCGCAACCAAAGGCGTGCAGACGACGTGCGGCAGCCGCATATTGGAAGGCTTTGTGCCACCGTACAGTGCGACCGCGGTTAGCAAATTAGAGGCGGCGGGTACAGTGCTTCTGGGCAAGGTCAACTGTGACGAATTCGCCATGGGCTCCAGCACTGAGAACAGCGGCTATTTTCCGACGCACAACCCCTGGGATACGGAGCGAGTGCCCGGCGGCAGCAGCGGCGGGAGTGCGGCAGCCGTTGCCGCGGGCGAAGCGCTGGCGGCTCTGGGCACGGATACTGGCGGCAGCGTTCGCCAACCAGCGTCGTTCTGCGGCGTGGTCGGTCTTCGACCGTCCTACGGTCGCATCAGTCGCCGCGGCCTCGTAGCCTACGGCAGTAGCCTCGACCAGATCGGCACGCTAACCAAAGACGTGAGAGACGCGGCGTTGTTACTCGGCGTTATGGCAGGTCATGATCCGCTGGACAGTACCAGTCTAGATGTACCGGTTCCCGATTACGCGAAGTCGCTCACGGACTATATTACAGGCCTTCGCATAGGTTTGCCGCAGGAGTATTTTGTGAACGGCATGCAACCGGAAGTAGAGGCTTCGGTGCGCGGCGCCATCGATCATATGCAACAACTGGGCGCGGAGATCGTGCCCATAAGTCTGCCCAATACGGACAAGGCGCTGGCGGTCTATTACCTGGTGGCGACGGCTGAAGCCAGCGCTAATCTGTCCAGGTACGACGGTGTGCGCTTTGGCTACAGCGCCGGCGCAGACAGCATGTTCGAAAACATTCGCCAAACCCGCGGCAAGGGTTTCGGTCCGGAAGTGAAACGGCGCATCATGTTGGGCACCTATGCGCTGAGTGCAGGCTACTACGACGCCTACTATTTGAAGGCACAGCAGGTGCGCACGTTGGTGAAGCAGGACTTCGAAAAGGCGTTCCAGCAGGTAGACGTCATTGCGTCGCCGGTGTCGCCGACCACTGCTTTCCGTATCGGCGAAAAGACCAACGATCCGATCCAGATGTACTTGATGGACATCTTCACCATCAGCGTGAACCTGGCGGGAATTTGCGGCATCAGCGTGCCGTGCGGTTTCGATGAAGAACATCTGCCTATCGGATTGCAATTAATGGGACCTAGCTTGGGCGAGGAGACTATTCTGCGTGCAGCTCATGCCTATGAGCAGACGACGGAATGGCATCGGCAGCAACCGGAATTGGTTGCATAGAGGAATCAAATGTTTATCTTTCTTGGGCAGCACAAACTAGGACAAGGCGTAGGCGGAATCGCCAATGCAGACAGCCGGCAATCTGTGCGATAACCGGCGCACAGATTGTGAGCGGCTTCATCCGGTCCGGCGGTACTCTGGCGTGCGTTAGCGTGTGTTCGCAAGAGTGACGTCAGCCAGCCACTTCCTGTCTGTCATGTCATCGCTGCTGAATGAGCAGCCTGTTCTAGCGCCCAAGGGGGCCAACAAATGAAACCATATCAGGTTCTTAAGCCGGAAACCGTCCTTTCCTGGAACGGGCACAAACCCGAACCTGTCCATACTACTGAGCAACAACGAAGAATTTCTCACACGCATCGTATTAGCCGCCGTGTGCGAGCCGTGCCGCCTTCCGGCATTCGCAAATTCTTCGACATCGCCGCCACTATGGACGACGTCGTCACGCTGGGCATCGGTGAACCGGACTTTATCACGCCGCCGCCCATTCTCAACGCCGGAATTGCCAGCCTGCAGAATGGCCACACCGCCTATACCTCCAACGCGGGTCTCTTTGAACTGCGCGAGGCGATTGTACGCAAGCTACAGGCGCTCTACGGCGCTCCGGACTACAATCCGGAGACTGAAGCGCTTGTCACCGTCGGTGTCAGCGAAGCCATGTACCTCATTATGCAGTCGATCCTGGACCCTGGCGACGAAGTCATCGTGCCGCAGCCCTGCTTCGTCAGCTACACGGCTAGCGTCATGTTGGCGAATGCCGAGGTCATCGACATTCCGACCTATCTAGACGACGACTTTCAGGTACGACCCGAGGACATCGAAGCAGCCATCACACCACGCACGAAAGCTATTCTTATCGGCTTCCCATGCAACCCTACCGGCGCAGTCATGGACAGGAGTGGCATGATGGAAATCGCGCGCATTGCAGAGCGTCATGATCTGATTGTCATCTCGGATGAAATCTATGACCGGCTCGTCTATGGCGACCACAGGCACGTCATGTTTGCCTCCTTGCCCGGCATGCGCAACCGAACCATTCATTTGGGCGGCATGAGCAAAGATTATGCCATGACTGGCTGGCGCGTGGGCTATGCGTTGGGGCCGGAAGACCTGATTGGCGCCATGCGCAAGGTACACCAGTACCTGATTATGTCGGCGCCCACAGTGGGTCAGGAAGCCGCACTGACGGCACTAACCGACCCCGAAGCTGAGTTGTACGTAGAACACATGCGCAGTAGCTATGATGCACGTCGACGGCTTATTGTGGACGGCCTGAATGAGATAGGTCTAGATTGTTTCGAGCCGCGCGGCGCATTTTACGCCTTCCCCAGTGTGCGACGCACCAGTATGTCGGACCACGAATTTGCAGAGCGGCTGCTGGATGAGGAACGCGTCGCCGTTATTCCGGGCAGCGCATTCGGCAGCGGCGGCGAAGGACACGTACGCTGCGCCTACGCTTCCAGCATGGAGAACATCGAGCTGGCGCTGGAGCGCATGGAACGTTTCGTGCGACGGCATAGGGCATAGGCCAACAGGAACCGTTTACAGACACCTAGAAGTCGAACGCACGTGACAGACGGGCAGCACCAAACAACAAAGATCGCTCACGATTAGGGCGCTAATGGTACAATGTACTCGCGCCCGAAATTCTTTGTTCGACCAAATGGGGAATAGGCCATCATGGAACTATCGACGCCTGTCGTTTCACAGTATCTTGCCACGTTAGCTATGCTAGAAGAAGCAGTTCGCAAGTGTCCCGACGACATGTGGGCTGACCCGAAACCGATGAACGCCTATTATCAAATTGCCTACCATGCGCTCTTTTACTGTCATCTCTATGTGCAATCGGCCGTTGCTGACTTTGTCCCTTGGAAAAAGCATGTAATTGGCCAAGAGTCCTTCGGAGAAGCGTCCTATCCCGGTGCACCGGTCCCTGAACCAGCCGATCCGTATACGAAAGAAGAAGTGCTGGAATATCTGGAACTCTGTAAGCAGGAAGTCAAGCGCATCGTGCCCGAACTCAACTGGGAAGCCGAGTCAGGATTTCCGTGGCTGCCGTTCGGCAAGTTGGAGTTGCAGTTCTACAGCATGCGCCACATGCAAGGCCATGCAGGCGAGCTGGCAGAGCGGCTTTCCTCACAACGCGAGATCATGGTGGACTGGATAGGCGTCGGTGAGACGGATTGAGCGCAATCCAGCGCCACAACCGATAGTCATGAAGGGATTGGCAGGTAACGCGGAAGTCACAGAATTACTATAGAATTTCGTTGCTGCGGAGTATGGTTGGATCTATACAGGCTGTTCTGCTGTGTATCTACAAATGTGGGTACTTAATCAGTGTACTACGTGCACGCAATTGCCTGGCATAAGCCGCTGCTTCATGTTCGGTGTGAGTATTCTGTGTCCCTCGCTGTACGTCAAATAAACCCATAGCAAACATTAGCAGTCATCACAGTAGTTAGGAGAACCAGCTCTTTATGTGCGCCAACATCATCGACCTAACGCGTGTCATCACACCAACGGACGCCTCAGCCGAGCGCAAGTTCGTCGTCCATCTGCACAATGCGTTGCAGGAAATCGAGGGCAAGGTGCGGCCTGAAGGCGAATGGTACATCATGTCCGATGTCGAGCTGATGAACCACGTCGGCACGCATATTGAAGTGCCCTTCCACTGTCTGAAAGATGGCGCCGATCTTTCGCAGATCCCAGTAAATCAATTAGCCGGCAGTACGGTCATACTCGATCTGCGAGAAGCCGAAGCTGATGGCGGCGTCACGCTGGAGCAAGTGCAGAATGCGGCTAAGAAGGCAGGCGGCATTCACTCAGGAGATATTGTTTTCGGCATGATGGGACCGACCAAGTATTTCTCCACAGCTGCCCTGCAATGGATCGTCGACCAGGGCATCAAGCTCATGGGCGTCGATTCCGGTGGCGTTGAACTGTCTCACGACGATACCCATGCCAACACAAATCATCTGCTTCTCTTCCGCCAGGGTATCCCGCTCATCGAAAACCTGACCAATCTAGACCAAATCGGTAAGGCCCGCGTGCAGACATATGCGATGGTCGTACCCGTGCAACAATTGGATGCATTTCCGCTGCGAGTCATTGCCGTGGTAGACCAGACTTAACGTTATTCTGGATTCATACGGGAGAGCTCACAGGAACATGCCGGCGTTTTGCAACCATTTGCAGAGACCGTGTAGAATAGTAGTCCTATGGCAATAGTGATACAGTCAGCGGGATATCTGAAAAAACAGATCGCGGCGGATGTGATCATCGAGGGCAACACATCTGTTGGCGAAGCTATCGATGAATTGGGAGTCGCTCGTGAGAACGAGATGATTCTCTTAGTAAATGGCAAGCTAGCAGACTGGAACACGAAGCTCCAAGACGGAGACACCCTCAGTATATTGCCTGGTCTCAGCGGCGGCTGACTACATCTGCACATTTCATTCTCAGGCCTCCCCTAGCAAAGAGTGTAGACGGTTTCGGCAACAGACTTTACCGATGCCGCAGTATTTTTTCGACTATCTGAATTGAATGTTCGTATCGATTTTCGTTTTGTGATCTAGTAGATGGAGGACATCTAATGTCTGTTGGCGGTACTTGGGGTAAGTTTTTACATGTAAATTTAACTGATAGGACGCAGTGGATCGAAGAACCTTCGGATGAGATCTATCTGAAGCTCATTGGCGGGCGAGGATTAGTCGCCTACCTTCTACTGCGCGATCTGCCCGTTGGCGCAGATCCACTGGGACCGGAGAACCTGTTGATTTTTGCACCCGGCGTGCTGCAGGGTTCCAATGTGCCGGGTAGTGGACGGCACGGTGTCGGCGCTAAGAGTCCGCTCACTGGCGCCATTGCCAGCTCCGAAGCGGGCGGCTGGTGGGGACATGAGTTCAAGCGTACTGGGTTCGATGCGCTCATCGTTCATGGGAAATCCGAAGAGCCGGTCTATCTTTGGATCCGCGACGGCGAGTGCGAGATTCGCGACGCCGCACATCTTTGGGGTCGCGATACGGCTGACGTTGAGTGGGCCATCCAGGAAGAGCTAGAAGATAACCGCATCCGCGTTGCCCAATGCGGCATCGCTGGCGAGAATCAAGTGCTCTTCGCCAACGTCATTCACGACATCAACCGCGCAGCCGGACGCGGCGGACTGGGCGCGGTCATGGGCAGCAAGGGCCTGCGTGCCGTAGCGGCGCGAGGCAAACTGCGTGTACCGGTTACCGACCGCAAGGCAGTTGGCACAGTCTCCAAGTGGCTAGGCGACAACTACCAAACACTGGCAGCCGGCTTTGTGAAGATGGGCACCACGGGTAATGTGACCGGTCTTGGCGCTGCAGGCGCGCTGCCCACGCGCAACTTCCGCGATCCCATGTTTGACGAGCGCGCGTCCGTCAGCGGCGAGCTCATGTACGAGACCATTCTCATCGACCGCGACACGTGCCAGGTCTGTCCTATTACCTGTAAGCAGGTAGTCGAATACGAAGACAAAACCTTTGCAGACAACCCGTACCTGAAGTCGGACTTCATCCAGAAGCTCACGATCGACAAAGCGTACGGCGGTCCTGAATATGAGACAATGGGCAGCTTCGGCAGTGCTTGCGGCGTAGACGATATGCTTGCCATGGCGAAGGCCAACGAGTACACGGCGCGCTGGGGCATGGACTCCATCAGCCTGGGCATGACCATCGCCTACGTCATGGAATGCATGGAAGCCGGTCTGCTGACCGAAGAGATGACGGACGGCTTCAAGGTGCTATGGGGCGACGGCAAGGGCGTGCTCGAAGCGATTGACATGATTGCCCACGACCGTGACTTCGGCAAGATTATGAAGCTTGGTTCCAAGCACGTCGCCGAATGGATCGGCAAGGATGCCGACAAGTATCTGGTAGAAGTGAAGGGCCAGGAATTGCCCATGCACGAGCCGCGCTTCAAGCACGCGCTTGGCGTAGGTTACGCAGTGGCTCCAGTCGGCGCTGATCATATGATGAATATTCATGATACCGGCTATGTCAATCCGGGACGGTCTCTGGAGAGGGTAGCAGAGGTTCAGAAGTTTGATCCTATGCCGGCAACCTATTTGGGTCCGGAAAAGATGGAACTCTTCTACCATGAGGTGAACTGGAAGCACTTCCTGGATTCTGCCGTCATGTGCCACTTCCATCCCTATGACTATACGCACATGTCCAGTGCCATCACCGGCATTACGGGCCATGAATATACGCCGCGTGACATTCTTGCAGTAGGCGAGCGGGCGCAGGTGCTCAGCCGCCTCTTCAACATTCGCGAAGGCTTCACGGCTGAAGATGATCGCATGCCCGAACGTGTGATGAAGGCCTTCAAGAGTGGACCGCTGGAAGGTGTGGAGATTACGCAGGAGACATTCCTCAACGCGCGCAACTATTGGTACGAGCTCATGGGCTGGACGCCTGAAGGCGTGCCAACAGAGGAGCGTATCGAGAAGCTTGGGCTAGATGGTCTGTTGGAAGAGTTGAATCCTGAGGTTGCGTAAGCACAATCCGTATTACGTAGCGAACAGTACGATATGTAAGAGTTGCGGCGGGCTACCAAAAAGGCAGCCCGCCATTTCATCTATAGACGAAATATCAAGTCTATCTGAAGCGATACATCAGCAGCCAAGCACGATGACATCGGTTCTCCGAAGCAATCATCTCTCCACCGCAAAAAATTCAGGACAATCACAAACCTTGACCAAATAATTTTGGCTTGCGTATATGGAATCATACAGCCTTCCGAAGGTTCGGAACCTTCGGAAGGCTCGGCATATTTCCCGTAATGCGTTAGTTGAACAAGCCATCGAAGTGCGGGAGAGCATTGCCGGAAACAATTTCTTCCCGCTTGACTACCTAGAACACATGTGCTATTCTCTTGGATGCGGGGCTGAACAATCGTAGACAGTGCAGCATTTAGAGGGTGGGGAGCGCCATGAACGCGCGAAACAAAATCGGCAGACCGAATGCTGTGCAAAAAACCACAATGGGCAAAGACGTGCAGCGGATCAGTATTGGCTACGAACGGTCGTCGCGTGGGACTCGTCTCGGTAAATTTTCGCTGAAGCAGTGGTTCGGACGACGACTGGAACAGTATGGAAAGCGTCTCCTGCGGGCTTCAGTGAATCCTTGAGCCGAAGTTTAGACCTTAGGCATAAACGCCATACTTGCGGATTGCATCGCGCATGGCGAGAACATTTTCTACCCGGCAGTAGCCGGTAATTGAATTGGCGCTGGAGATGAGATAGCCGCCGCCTTTGCCCACCACCTCAATGCGTCGCTTCACCTCCGCATCAACTTCCTCCGGCGTGCCCATTGTCAACGTATAGTGCAGGTCGATGTTGCCGCCCAGTGCGACACGATGGCCGATCTGCGCCTTCATAGCCTCGATGTCCATGGGACCCGGTTCAAACGGATGCATGCCTTGCATACCCAGGGGGAGCAGATCGTCCAGCAGCGGCACAAGATTACCGTCAGAATGGAATATCCACGGCAGGCCCGTGGCATGAATTGCGTCGGCGACCCTGCGCAAGTGGGGCAGGAACATCTCGCGGAAGACCTTGGGCGAGAACATGGGACCGCTGCGATACGCCATATCGTCGAACGTCCAAATATAGTCGGCGCCCAATTCGGGCACGCGTTCGAGTACGGCAATAGTCCAGTCTGCAAACCTCCCCAAAACCGTATCAACAAGTCCGGGATCATCCGCAAGCGCATAGGAGAAGTTGTCCAAGCCCATACTGAGCAGCGTCGGCGAGGCGCCTAGACGCATTTTGGCGGCGATGGCACGGTTAGCGCTGTTATTCTGGTTCCGCGCTACGACGGCTTCCGCCTCACGATAGAGCGCGCCGTCATTCGGGTCGGGCAGCGTCATCCTGGAGAGATCAGCGCGCGTGCGCAACCAGGGAGCCGCAACGTAGAGTATCTCGTCGTGCTCCTCATAATCCACGAATAGAGGCGGCAGCAGCGGCGCGATCATGTTGTCCAGGCCCAAAACATCGGCAACATCTTCCTCCGTATAATCGCTGCTGCCTACCAGTTTGCGGGCGATAGGCGGATCGACGCCGCCTTCGATCCACGGCACACGGTCCGGCGCTTCTCTGCGCAAGGCGGTTAGCACACGTTCACGCGAGGTCATACTCGTCATCGACGGACTCTCCCCTTATGACTTATGGTTCCGGAACACTTTCCACAACATCATCATCATAACTCATACCGATAGTCTGACCCGGCTCCAGTTGCAGGAAGTCATGGTCCCACTGTCCCATAATGAGTCGATAGATAAGCGTGGGATCGCCGCTCATGGTCTCAAATTGCCAGCCGCGTCGCTGGGCATCATCCTCTGCAATCTCTGCTACAGGTTCGCCGTCGCCGACGCCGATATCGATATAGGCGGCGCGCTGATAGTGTTGCTGCCAAGCGCCCATAACCTCCATGAGATAATCGGCGTTGTCCTTGCCGAACTGCGCTACATATTTCTCGTATTCAGCCGTACTGTCCGTGCTCATGGACGTCGCGCCAAGGGCGTCGCCGGGTTTCTTGCGTTCAATGTAATCAATTGTATACCAGTACGTACCGGGATTCTCCTCGAACTCCTGCTTGTAGCGCATTCGGTCGCCCAGGAACAACGTGATACAGTCGTGCGCACGGGGAATAACCATGGGCAGGTGCGGCGACGAGAGCCCGATGGTCGCTTTTCCACAGATGCCATAGCCCAATACGATGGCATCGTAGTCCTCCGGCGACACGGCATTGATCTTCTCTTGTAGTGTGTTCCGTAGGTTATTGGGTCTGTTGTGTAGGCCCAGTTCGTACAGTTCAACATCGACAATGTGAGGCGACTGCGCAGCGCTCCAGTAAATGAGACGAGCTAATGCCTCACAGCCAAGACAATATAATCGCATAAATGCTACCTCATAAGTTTTGCATAGTAACTAGGCTAGTTAGCCGCACACGGTTTCAAACCGTGATAATCAGCTAGCCCCGCACAACGGTTGCGAACGAAGATGGCGAGACGTGAATGCATGTCATTATACCAGAAAGTCGCACAAGCGGGCTGCCATATCGAACGTGCTGTTATGCGGTCGGCGCTACCGTTCGACAACAGGCTATAAAGAATTTCAGAGTTAGGTCTTTGGTAATGAAAGAGGAGACGAAACCCGCCGTAGAAAATGCAGTGCGAAAACGCTGTCTTGGCTTTTCGCATTTGGCGGCTCGGTCATGTACGATAGAGATCACATCATCCCTAGGAAGAAGGCCCCATATATGACCCTACCCAATCGCCAGGACGACGTGCTTGATGCTCAGGATATCCGCAAGATACAGCAACTATCATCGCAACTGTCAGAACAGATCGCGAAAGTAATTGTTGGCAAAGGCGAAACTGTAGAGCTGCTGCTCACCGCCCTGCTCTGCGACGGCCATGTGCTGCTGGAAGATGTGCCCGGCGTGGGCAAGACGATGATGGCCAAGTCGCTGGCTGCATCCCTCGGCTGCACGTTCAACCGCATCCAGTTCACACCCGATCTCCTGCCGTCCGATATCACAGGCGTCAACGTCTTCAATCAGCAAACCAGTCAGTTCGAGTACCGTCCCGGTCCTATCATGGCGCAGGTGGTGCTGGCGGACGAGATCAACCGAGCCGGTCCGCGCACCCAGTCGGCACTGCTGGAAGCAATGGAGGAACGGCAGGTAACCGTGGATGGCGAAACCCGGCACTTACCCTATCCGTTCCTGGTGATGGCTACACAGAATCCTATCGAGCTGGAGGGCACTTTCCCGTTGCCGGAAGCGCAAGTTGACCGCTTTCTCATGCGGTTGGCGGTGGGCTACCCGAACCGAGAAGAGGAGCGGACTATCCTGCGCCGTTTCAAAGTAGAGAACCCGCTGGATCGGCTTCAGCCTCTGGTGGATGCGGACGAATTGTCGCGAGCGCACGCGTTATGTCAACGGGTATATGTGCATCCGGTCATCGAAGACTACATCCTGGACCTGGTCCATGCCACGCGCGACCACGATGAGGTGCAACTCGGCGCCAGCCCCCGCGGTAGCTTAGCCCTCTATCGTACCAGCCAGGCGCTAGCTGGCATACGTGGACGCACCTTCGTCATCCCTGACGACGTACAGGAACTTGCCCATCCCGTGCTGGCCCACCGCGTGATTCTGAGCCCAGATGCGCGCCTGCACCGGCGCACGGTGTCACAGCTGATGGAGACCATCGTCGGCAGTATACCCGCCCCTGTGGAAGAGACCTGGCAACAAGCGCCGGAAGCGTAGCCGTGAACAGAGGCTGGTGGCTGCTTCTCATAATATTATTCGTAGTCTCTGTCACTCTGCGACTAAATTTGCTCTTGCTGGTAACTTTCCTGATGGGACTACTGCTTGGCGCAGCTTGGCTATGGCAAAAGTATAGCCTCGACGCCCTCACGTACGTGCGCCGCTTCGATAAGACGCGCCTGTTCTACGGTGAAACCACGGAACTCTTCTTGCAAGTGACCAACGCCAAGCCGCTGCCGCTGCCCTGGCTGCGCGCAGAGGATGAATTCGCATCCGCGCTGGAAGTCACGCCGGAAAAAGCCGTCTACAGCTTCCGCTCCGGCAGGCGCATCCTACACAACATGCTTTCCCTACGCTGGTACGAGCGTGTTACGCGACGATTTGCCGTGCAGGGCACGCAACGAGGCGCATGGCGCTTCGGGCCCACCACGCTGGTCACCGGCGACTTGTTTGGCTTTACCACTCGCCACATGGAGCTGAGGCAGACCGACACCATCCTCGTCTATCCAAAACTGCTCTCATTGTCGGAAATGGGCATTCCGGCACAACGGCCGTTCGGAGATTTGAAAACCGATCGACGGTTGGTGGAGGACCCACTGCGGCTGATGGGCGCTCGGCCATATGTTTCCGGCGACAGTTACCGACATATCCATTGGAAGGCGACGTCCCACCGACAGTCCCTACAGACAAAGGTATTCGAACCGTCAGCGTCGCGACCACTGGCTGTTTTTGTCAATGTCAACACATCACTCTATCTCATCGAAGGGCTGGACTATGAGCTGCGCGAGTATGCCATCAGCGCTGCAGCGTCCATCGCACAATGGGCCTACGATAACGGTCATCCCATCGGCATGTATGTCAATGCAGTCATGCAGCCAGGCGGACTGCGGCTCCGCATTCGGCCTGGACAAGGCGCAAATCAGTTGACCGATATTTTGGAGTCGTTGGCCAGAATCTCCGGCTATGGACGTTGGCCGCTGGCCGATCTGCTCATGGAGGAGAGCCGCCACCTGCCCTACGGCACGTCTATCGTGGCAGTCACGGCTGTGGTCAGTGATGAGATGAAGCACGTGCTTATGGACCTCACGCAGCGTGGCAGCACGGCAACGCTGGTCACGCTTGGCCCACGCGACGTAGGTATATTGCCAGCCGGTGTGCGCACATACCCCATCGGCGGAAGGAAGGAATGGCGTGAACTGGCGACGTTGGCCGTGGCTTGAGGAAGTCGCACTGCCCATAGCCGTACTGGGAATCGGGGTGATATGGCTGTGGCCGTGGGTTACCGTGCTTAGCCGGTGGTTGTTGCCGCCGGAGCAACGGCCTATTCTGCCCTTGTGGACTATCATCTTGCTGCTAGCGGGAGGCGCCATCCTTGCCCGCGTCATCACCGTAGACCCACAGCGACCGTGGCGTGCGCAGAGCCTGGCCATTAGCGTGGGAATTCTGGCTATTCTCCTGACTGTGTGGTGGCGGCTCAGCAGCGCAGAGTACGCATTATGGGATCTTCGTTGGCTGGCAGTGCATGGCTATATCGTCACGCACTGGAACGGAGTGATTCCGGCTACGGTCCTGGTTGCCGGGTTGACCGCGTATCTATGGTTGCGGGGTATGAAAGACAGCGATGCGCCCAATCATGACGACGTGCTGCGCGCTTTCGGCATCGGATTCGCAGCCATCGTGCTCCTGCTCATCGTCGGGCGCATTGATCCAGCCGGCCTATCGCCGACCATCATTCGATGGATTGTGCTCTATTTCGGTGTCGGCATGTTGGCGCTAGCCATGGCTGGTCTGCGTATGGCCCGCGGCACGCGCAACCCGTCCGCTTCGCTGCCCGTCAATCGCTATTGGGCCGCCAGCATCATTGTCCTCATCGTCATGCTGTTGAGTATCGGTCTGCTGCTCGGGCTCTTAGTAACGCCGGACGCAATCGCGCGTGTCACTAGCTGGTTCGACTTTGTTGCCAACATCATCACTCAACTGCTCATCTGGGTGCTCTATGCTCTAGTCTATCTAGTCTTTCTGGTACTCACGCCGTTGATCCACTGGGTGGAAAACCGCCTCGGTCTGAATCTTACATTCGACACGGAAAGACTGGGCGACATGGGCAAGAACGCCATGGACAACAACGAGAACCCGGCGCCGATCGCACTGCCGCCGGCAGTGGAAGAATCCATGCGATGGCTGGTCTTCCTTGGTGTTGCGCTCGTTATTGCGCTGGCATTTGCCGGCGCGCTGCGCTATCTTCGCAAGCGAAACGAGGATGACGAGGACGAGATGCGCGAGACTGTACTGAGTTCCGAATTACTGCTCGATCAAGCGCGTTCATTATGGGAGCGTTGGCGGGATCGGTGGCAGGGGAATGCCAGAGATGCATACAGCCCCTACTTTGCTCTAAGGGGTGTGGAGGCGAACCGGCAGAGAATACGCTTAGCGTATCAGCTTTTCCTAGATAAGATGGCGGAACAGGGATTTGCACGGCGGCGAAGACAGACGCCCTACCGGTACGCGGATTTTCTCAGCCAAAACGACATCGCGGACCCAGAGAGTCTGCAGGCGTTAACAAACGCCTACATAGCCGCACGCTACGGCGACGCGACACCGACATTGGATGACGTGACAACTGCTGAAGATGCATGGTCTTCCATCCAGCGCGCTTTTCCAGAGCAGAGTCCTCCCTAGCTACAACGGTAAAGTTTGTAGCGCAAGTAATCTATTTTCGATCCTACTTCGTGTGGTTTTAGCCGCTAAAAGGAGGTGGGCTGTCACCGGCCGGAGGGTGTCTTCGCCAGTAACAGCCCAGGCCACTCGTCAGATGGCCACAAGAAGGAGCATTATGATCGAGTCAGGGGTCCCGTCCTGACCAGACCAGTTGCATGCAATGCGGTTGTCGTTCCGCTTGCAATAAGAATGACGAGGCGGTTCGAAAAAAGATACGCTGATTTGAAAATCGCTGAGTAAGTTTCATTCTCATGCCTGTTCTGCACCCTACCGTACATGGATGCGCCGACTATGTCTCCGCACACTGCCGGGTGCGCAATCGCTCGAAAATAGTTCCCGTGCTACTCGGGAGACCATAGGTTGCAATCAGCTACGCCTCATGAGATGATTATGCATATACTGTGAAAAGCACAGCTCTGGTCACGGACACGATTAACCACCAACGAGATATGTAAATGAGATGTTGTCTTGAACGAAAGTATTACTCAGATAGTACAGTTTCGGAGCGAGAAATCCGCCAGTGCCACTTGGACAGCGAAAGCGAGGCTGACAATGTTGTCAACGACTAATGAGGCGCTTGCTGCCCTGCAGAACGATTCACTACCGGAAAATCAGCGGAAAGCAGCAGCACACTATCTGCAGCATCACCCGTCCCCGGAAGGAATTAATGCTCTCATCGAAAACCTGACAGATGGAGACCCCGGCGTGCGTTGGGCATGCAGTACCGCACTTGCCGAACTTGGAGAAGCTTCGCTAAAACCGCTGTTGATGGCTATCGGCGGCACTTCGAACGATATGTTATTGCGAGAAGGGGCGCTGCATGCGCTTGCCCACAGCTCCAGCAAAGACGTTCGTGAGAAGACGACGCAACTGCGGGCTGCTTTGAAAGGCCCCGGCGCGCAGCTCTCAAGCATGGAGGAAGCCACAAAGCTGATGCTACAACTGTAGCTTCAACACGCAGAGACGTGGTCGTCACACACCGGTCGGTCGCCACGTGGGCGGCTGACCGAGTCATTATATCGTGTATCCAACAGCATACGGAACGACAGGACGGTAGGCGACCAGTGGGGGTTCGTCCTGATCCGATCCCGCTATTAGCTGTCTTGCTTCGGGTGAATCGGCGGGTAGCGGCGCACCCTTTGCAGCGTATCGCCTTTTATATGCCTAGAAAAGGAATAGACCCGCAATGACGTTTGCAGGGAAGCCTAGTCCTGATCCGCATATTTGGGACTGAGACCCTCAAGTTCGCTGCCTTCGATAGGTTCTGAACCATGTCCGGCAAAGATAAGCTCTAGGTTCAGGGCACCGACTTTATCGATACTCTTCGCGATCTGATTCCAATCTTCGGCGAAGGACCGCTGGGCGCGCGCTCCATGATTGTCTGAAGCAACAAGATCACCGACAAACCCGTACTTGTCATTGACGACCAGTGTTGATGAACCGGGCGTATGTCCGGGCGTATATACGACATAGGCGTCGATTCCATACTCAGCCAGAGAATCCCCGTCCTCCAGGAGAATATCGGCTTGGGTCGAAGGGGCAGCCAGCAAAGGTTCAATGAAGGGCAATGAAATCTTCGAGGCGCGCTCCAGTCGCGCACAGTGCCCAGTTCGGTGCGACCCTGTGCCATTGCAGAAGCATCGTCCTTGTGAATGGCGATAGGCGCGCCGGTCTTTTCGCTCAGAGCCTTTGCGCTGCCATAATGGTCGATGTGCGCGTGCGTGATATAGATGAGCGAGAGATCGTCTCGACCGATCTCTTTCATCATGCGCAACACAAGCCATTCTGAGAAGGGCAGCCCGGCGTCGACCAAGACCATGCCATCATCTGTTTCAATCAAATACGCGTTGCTCGCTCCCATGTTGATTCTATGAATTTTCACGTCAGAATCGGCTACATCGCTCGCATCTTCTGATTGTTCGACGTTAGCCTCGCTCTCCTGCGCAAGTGCAGCGGCTTTGACCGCGGTAGACGTGCTTACAAGAATCCAGGTCAACACCAAAAGAAATGCGCATCGCACGAGTTGATTAGTCATAGAACGTCCATTGCGATGGTGCTTCTTAGAGCGTTGGCTACCGGTCTAGAACGTGTCGCAACATTGGCTGGAATGGTTGCCGTAATACAATATGGTAACAGATCACGGAAGATCTCGCCGCCAACTGTAATTCGGTCAACAGAGTCCGCAACAGCTACGGCCAATTGCATCTCGCAGTTGTCGAGATTTTGTATAAGCCAATTGATTTGATATGTTAGGTGGCATTTCACTTGACGAAAGAAGGTTTGCTTTAGCAGTCCTCGTTAATATGATATCTGTGTTTAGTACGATACCCGCGTTTGGTAAGATTCCCGTGCAGACTACAGTAATCGATGCATCAGTGCTCTACATCTCGAGGGTCAGGTATCGTACCAGTGAATACAGTAGAAAGTCGTTGGAGGTTGAATGAGAAACCCAGGAAAGGCATACATTGATTCCACAAATCTTTTGTATTTTCTTTCACAATCTAGTATGATTATGGAACAAGACGCCCACCGTGATATCTCCGAACTGACGTCTGCCTCAACTGTCTTTTGTTGCCTTGGAGCGTTAACCCTATGCTGAGCCCGAAACTGGATACGCAGAGTCCTTCGCTTCCGTTCACGATGCCGGATAACGCACCCCGCGCTTTCCATGTACTGGTCAAGCCCACGGGCGCCATCTGCAACCTTGATTGCCAGTATTGTTTCTTCTTAACCAAAGAAAAACTGTATCCCGGCAGCAAGTTTCGAATGGCGGACGATCTGCTCGAGATTTATATCAAGCAACTGTTCGAATCCCAACACGTTCCGGAAATCAATTTAGCCTGGCAGGGCGGCGAGCCCACAATGATGGGACTCGACTTTTTCCGCACGGCCATGGAGTTGGTGGAAAAGTATCGCCAACCTGGACAGCGCATCGAGCACAGCATACAAACTAATGGCACCTTCTTGGATGACGAATGGGCGGCCTTCTTTAAGGAGCACAACTTTCTCGTCGGCCTCAGTGTAGACGGACCGCAACACTTGCACGACGCCTACCGAGTCGACAAAGGCGGCAAGGGCAGCTTCGAACGCGTCATGCGCGGCTATGCAGCGCTACGACGTCACAATGTCGAATTCAACATCTTGTGCACTGTACACGCCGCCAACGGAGACCATCCCGTCGAAGTCTATCGTTTCTTCAGAGACGAGCTTGATATGGACTTTATCCAGTTCATTCCAATCGTAGAGCGCGTTAACGAGGACGGCACAACCCTGCGACAAGAGGGAGACGAAGTCACGGAGCGCTCAGTGACGGGAGAGCAATACGGACGCTTTCTGATAGGCGTTTTTGATGAGTGGGTTCGCCGCGACGTGGGCAAGGTCTATGTTCAGCTTTTCGACGTCACGTTGGGCAGCTGGATGGGCCAACACAGCCTCTGCGTTTTTGCACCAACCTGCGGCGATTCACTGGCTATCGAACACACCGGTGACCTGTATTCCTGCGACCACTTTGTGGAGCCAGACTATCTATTGGGCAACATTCGCGAGACGCACCTAATCGAATTAGTCGCTTCGGATAAGCAGCGACAGTTCGGTCGTAACAAGTTGGAGACGCTCCCCCAGTATTGCCGCGAATGCGAGGTACGCTTTGCCTGTAATGGCGGCTGCCCGAAAAACCGATTTATTCAGACGCCGGACGGCGAGCCGGGACTGAACTATCTTTGCTCAGGGTACAAGGCCTTTTTCAAGCACGTCACGCGACCAATGGACATCATGTCCAGTTTACTACAACAACAGCGTCCGCCGGCTCAGATCATGCAGATCCTGGCTGCCGAAGAAGCGAAACAGCGCGAATTATTCGCCCATGTGCAGCGAAACGATCCATGTCCGTGCGGAAGTGGCAAGAAGTTCAAACACTGTCACGGACAAAGGTAACGATCAGGCGCGACCACTTACACAGGGATTTGACACTCGCTCAATCGGCATGTGGTCCAATTGGGTCCCACGCCAATTGAGCGGCATCACAAAAAACGGAATAGATGATGCAATGTTGCAACAACGGATAGTTTCGTATGGATGATCCCCTGATCGTACTGTTAGCTGGCTTTCGGTTATTCCACGGTCTTACTTCCGAACAATTGCTGGATGTTCGCAATTCAGGCGTTGTCCAGGAATACGAACCTGGATCGTACATTGTTCGCCAAGGTGATCCTGCCACCAGCATTTACCTCATGTTCTGTGGAAATGCCAAACTCACCCACATCACACAAGACGGTCGGCAGGCATTACATCGTATTGTGCGACCCGGAAACGGATACGGCGTCGCTACCGTAATAGAAAATAGCGAATTTTCATGGTCGGTGCAGGCCATCAACCATTGTTGCGTCCTCATCTGGTCCGGTGAAGTAATGATTGAGTTCATGCACCGCTACCCGGATATCGTATTCAACGTTTTGAAACTTGTGATAGGTCGTCGGCGAGAACTCGAAGAACGTTATATGGAGTTATTAACGATGAGCGTTGAACAGCGGCTGGCTCGCGCATTGCTGCGATTGTGCACCGATGTGGGTAGGCATGCGGCAGAAGGCTGCATCATCGACATCGCGCTGTCCAGAAGCGACCTGGCAGAGTACACCGGCACAACGGTCTATAGCGTCAGCCGGTTGTTACAAAAGTGGGAACGGCGAAACTGGGTGCGTACCCGCCGCGATCGCTTAATGATTCTCGATCATAAGCCGCTAGAGGCGCTCGGTAAACCGGTCGATTCATAGTAACAAGAAAAAAACTATCATGTTCAGGTTGCTGTACCTTTACGCAACCAATCAGTCGACCTGCCGAAAGTCGGATTGCGAAAAACCCATGATTGCGATTTCTTGTGCACAGTATCCAATATGTGTAAGGGAGTTTTCAACCATCATGCAAATCCCAAACACGTAATTCACCAATTTTCAACAAGGTTCTTCTTCGAATGTGACCGTTTCTTGCCAATAGCTCTTTTCATTCCACAATACACAACAAACCTCGAAAAGGAGTACTAAAATGGGTAAGATAACAACCGACTACAAAGGGGATATGCTGTTCGAGAGCCATGTCGGCAACCACAGTATGCTCATCGACGTACCTGCCTCAATGGGCGGCAAGGACCGTGCACCGACTCCGCCGGAGGTCTTCATCGCATCTCTCGGCTCGTGCGTCGGCGCGTTCGTAGCCAACTACTGCCAGCAGTCAGGGATTGATGCCACAGGACTGAGCGTTGACGTTACTTTTGACAAAGCCGAAAACCCGACTCGACTCATCAATATCACGGTGTCCATCATGCTGCCGCATGCAGAGTGCAAGAACCGTCGATTGGCTATGCAGCGTGTGGCGGAACATTGCCCCGTGCATGAGACCATCGAGACCGTCGAAGGCATAGAGATGAAGATCTTCGACATGCGAGACCTAGCCGAAGCAATCTAAAACATTTCTATACGTACGCAGACGCTTGCAAAGGGGATCCCGTCGTTGGGATCCCCTTTGCGTGCTCCAAAGCAATCAGCTGAAGACCGTGCCACTTACGTTCGATAAGCGAGTACAGTCAATGTGTAGATGGTAATCAAATACGCGCAGAGATGCTGAATCATTAATATCAAGACCGTAGCCGGTGATATTCCGCCAAATGGCATGTTCGCAGGGCTGACCAACATCAAGGTATCAGGGACAAGAGAAACCAAGAATGCAATAAAGGCGATAATGTTGAAGACTTTGGCGGGTTTGCTTGATAAGCGATCGACGATAGCAAAAACCACGACGGCGGCAAATACAAACACAATGGTGAAGGCCCTCGTTCGCCACATGTCTGCAAGCGGAAGGAACTCAGGTGAAACGTCGACTAACTCCATGCCTACTGCCCGGACTATCAGATTGGCTACGGTCGACACCACAATGGCGATCAATCCGTAGGTGACAACGCGCCTAACGGACAATGGTTGCCGCTGCTCAGCATCTGTCCTTGTCATAAATACTCCTCCATTCCTCCTACTATTGCGCACCTCAAACTGCCACACCTAGGCATCATCATTCCGCGTCAACATCTGGCTAAGTGTAAATACGACTCAAACAAAAATTATCGTTTGAGAAATCAGTGAGTTCTGTTTAGGATAGGCGCTGCCGCTGTTGCAATAAATGATGTGTTGGATCTATCCTAACCTACTTTTCGTAGTGAGTGAAAGAGGCAAAATGACAGAACCTGCCCAGACACCGAAAGGGCGTTCGCTGGATGACCTGCATAGACCGCTACTAGACCTCGCATCTGAAGTCGAGGATGCAGCGTTGCGTAACGGTGTGATCACGCCGCTCTCGGTGACTCCGGAGCGGCTGGTCGACGGTGGAATTACGTTTGTCATTTGGCAGAAGGTACAGCCGCAACGCAATCAGCCATCAGAAGCCACGCCGCCAAGCAAGCCAACTTACTCCGAAACGGCAACCAATCCGTTCTTACCCTTCGATGAGCGTCTGCGTGTCGCTGAGATATCACCGACGCATGTCTGTCTGCTGAACAAGTACAACATCTTCGACCGACACTTGCTCATCGTCACGAGGCAATTCGAGCATCAGACGAACTGGCTGACCGCGGCAGACTTTGCTGCGCTTTGGCGCTGCATGCAAGACGTTGATGGGTTGGCATTCTATAACGGCGGCAAAACGGCAGGCGCCAGCCAGCGCCATAAACATCTTCAGCTTATTCCTTATCTGCCGGGTACCTCGCAAGCCCAATGGCCGGTCCAATCAGTACTGAAGGAAATCCAGTGGCAGGATGGAGTCGGTCGCCTGCCGCAGTACCGGTTCAAACACGCTTTTGGAAGCATCCAGACTGAGCTATCGACCGCACCGAACTTGGCAGGCGAGGCTCTCCTGCACCTCTACAGAACCTTGATCGAAGCCGCCGGCATAGCGTTCGGTGACGGCAAGGCGCAGACGTACCCGTACAATCTACTGGCAACCCGCGATTGGATGTTGATCGTGCCTCGGACAGCGGAATCCTTTCAGAGCATCTCGGTGAATGCGCTGGGTTTTGCAGGATCTATGCTCGTGCGAAACCAGAACGAGATGTCCCTGCTGCGCAGTGCCGGTCCGTTAGAAGCGTTGCAGCGCGTTAGTGTTGCGTGCAACTAGGAATCGCCACCAGCCGCTACCCTTTGCGCCGATTCGACTTGGATGTCATCCGAAATCTTTAGAGGACGCGTACAGGTCGGCAAGCCGCGCACTGTCTGCCCCCTCTGTAGTCAACGTTCGGCCCTTCTAGCAGCAAGCGCCTGCCATCGCATGCGGCGTGTGACCGTCTGCGATGAGCTTCTTCTGCATATCGCTGAGCGGCATCCAGGGAGCGGGTGGCGGATCCTGCTGGCGCACCATTTCACGCCCATTGACGATTGTGAGCGCATTTCGTATGAGCGAGTCGCCATTGCGTTGGTTCATAGCCACATCGAAAAACGGGAAGTCGCCCTGCAAGATGTCATAGAGGGCGATGTCTGCATAGGCGCCAGGCTTCAACGTCCCCACTTCGTTCTGCATGCCAAGCACCATAGCCGGATTCGCGGTCGAGGCCTGTATGACATCCTCGAACGACATTCCCAGCGCCATGAACTTGCTCAAGCAGGTGGGCAGATCATAGAGCGGTCCCAAAATGCTCATCTGGTGGATGTCAGATGAGATAACGAATGGTGGATAACCTTCCTGAATGAGGGCTTCGGCCGACTCAAATGAGAACGAACCTGCTCCGTGTCCGATATCCAGGACAATGCCGCGTTCCACGGCGCGTTTGGCGGCGTCCAGAATGTGACCCGTATCGTCAATAATCCGCATGCTGCCGCCTGTGTAGCAGTGTGTGAGGATGTCGTTTTCGCGCATCATATCCAGTACATCCGGTACATTGGGCGGGCCATAGCCGATGTGCACCATCATGGGCAGACCCAGATCTTCGGCAGCCTGGCGAGCCCTGCGCAAAGGCTCAAGGCCATTCGGTCCGGTGGTGGCATTGTCGATGCGCGCTTTGATGCCCAGCAGCAAGTCGGAGTTGTGCTCCACCATTGTGCAGCACAGTTCTACATCGCAGTAGTTGAGATTAGCCAATTCCCAAGACATGGCTGTCAGCCCGATGCTCGATATGTTGAGCAGAGCGTAGATGCGCGCTTCAGCTTGTCGCGCAATGAAGTCGCGAAAACCCATGACGTTGTACGCACCGGATGAACCGACATCCAACCATGTGGTGACGCCGGTACGCGACGCCACTGGATCGGCGTGGATGCCCCAGAATGTGACGCTGTGGTAAACGTGTGTATGCAAATCTACAAGGCCCGGGGTAACATGCTTGCCGGTCGCGTTAATGACGCGGCGCGCTGATTCGGCTGGTATGTTGCGCTCCACCGCGGCGATCTTGTTGCGCTTGACGGCAACATCAAGCTGACCTGCATAGCCTGCGCCGGGGTCAACAACCTCGCCGCCTTTAATGAGTAGATCGAATGTCATCTACGACCTCCATTGATGGGTGCGCTTATGATGGGTAGAAGTCTAGCGTGAAAGAAAGAACCACGACCGGGTCAATATTCCGTGCTTGGTTTCCGTGAGGATAAATATTGCTTCTGTGTGTACGAGTATACTCCGACCCCGTCCGTATACGATAACTTCCTGGTGCGCATCCCGTGATTGTGCGATCAGTTTGTGAGATGTACTGTAATGACTTTATGCCGTGCGGCGACTCTGGCTTGTTCTGGTATACTAGCGCCAGCAGAGACGACCCTAGATATTGGCCGACAATACGCAACTACAAATCATTGAGTCAACAACAATATGATCGAGCAACAAATCGGCCCCATAGCGCTCTTCGGCTCCGGAGAAACAGCGCCAAATGCACAGCGGATCCACCACGAGGTCATGCGCCGACTTGCAATGCCCGTGCGCGCTGCCATTTTGGAGACACCAGCCGGCTTTGAACCCAATTCCGAAGATGTTGCGCAGAAGATCGCGGACTATCTATCGCAACATCTGCGCAACTTTAATCCGCAGTGCCGGTTGATTCCGGCGCGCAAGCGCGGCACTTCCTTTAGCACGGATGATGCCAACATCGCTCGGCCGATTTTCGACGCCAACTACATTTTTATGGGTCCGGGCAGTCCCTCCTACGCAGTGCGACAACTACAGGACAGCTATACATGGTCGGCCATAATGGCTAGAAACAGAACCGGCGCAGCTATCTGCTTCTCCAGCGCCACGACCATCGCCGTCAGTAAGCACGCTATGCCAGTTTATGAAATCTACAAAGTCGGCGAAGATCTGCACTGGAAACCGGGGCTGGATTTCTTCGCCCAGTTCGGTCTGGAGCTGGTGATCACGCCGCACTGGAACAACAAAGACGGCGGCGACGAGCTGGATACCAGCCGCTGCTACATGGGCCAAGAGCGCTATCACCAGCTTCTGAAACTGTTGCCGGAACAGCCGACCATTCTCGGCATCGAGGAGAACACGGGTATCGTCATCGATCCGGTACAGGAGGAATGCGTAGTCGTCGGTGCAGGTAGTGTCTATGTCATCTCCGACGTGGCGCGCAGGTTTGATTCCGGCAGCTGCTTTGATGTGCACGAACTCGGCGAGTGGCGAACACCTGCCAGCGGCGAGGGCATTCGCGAGGACGTATGGGAGCTGGCGACGTCGGCTAGCGCAGGCGACCACTCGAACGGTGCAGCACCCGACGAAGTTGTAGAGCTGGCGCAAGCTCGTGAAGATGCGCGACAAGCACGCGACTGGTCGCAGGCTGACGCGCTACGTGATCGGATAGCTGCATCCGGTTGGCAGGTCGATGATACGCCGGAAGGGCCGCGCATCACGCCTAGCACAACTGGCTAGGACGCCTGCTTCTACAGCATCAAGCACGTACCGTGAAGTCGGAACGCCGTCCAGCCGGTGAATAGGCGGTAGAACAGCCCAAGCATACACCAGCGCGAACGGCGAACCGAGTCTTAGCTACAGATTGATGGACAGATTCTAGCCTTTGTACATCTCCCAATGCAGAATCTCGCCCATTTCCTTCTTCTCTTTTTGCGGTTTCTCTTTCGGAACACCAACCGGAATCAGAATCGGCATGCGCTTCTCATCGGGAACGCCGAGCAGCTTCTTGAAGCGATCTTCCAGTGGCAGCGCATTGCCTTCTACCCAGCAACCGCCGTAGCCCAACGCAGTGATCGCCAGCAACATGTTGGCAGCGGCGGAAGAACCGTCCTCCAACCACCATCGGGACGATGTATCCAACACGATACAGATAATCGCACTGGCCTTGCCCATCCAACCCGCGGCAATTTTTAACGTATCGATGGTTTCACGTTCGGTAACGATTATAAATTCCCAGGGCTGAATATTGCTGCCGGAAGCCGCCAGTCTGCCGGCTCCCACTATTTTCTCCAGATCCTCACGTGGGATCGATTCACCTGTGTAGTTTCGGATGCTGCGTCTAGTTGTAATCGTTTCAAAGAGTTCCATTGTAAGGCCTCCTCGCGATGAATGGTTTATTCGAGGAATAAGTTAGGCAAAGATCGGAAAACACATCCGTCTTTACCCGGCTATTATCATGGATAATGGAACGTGGACCCAATAAATTCTCGTCAAATTTAAGGTGGCAGGTTCTGGCGCCTACAACAGAGTGCAGCCTACCAAGTATCCCAGTGGATGATCTCGTCCAGCGACTTCTTTTCTACGTTGGGTGATTCTGCAGGCACGCCAATTGGCAGCATGATGGGCATACGCTTATCCTGCGGCACATCCAGCAGATCCTTGAATTCTTCTTCGAACGGGGCGATATGGCCCTGCACCCACGAACCGCCGTAGCCAAGATCATGGATCTTGAGCAGCATCACGGTCGCAGCGGAACAGCCGTCTTCCATCCACAAAGGCGAGAGTTCATCCAGAACAATGGCGATGATGGCGGCTGCTTGGCCCATCCACTCGGCCGCTTTGGCGATGTCGGCAATCTTCTTTTTGTCGGTGATCACCACAAAGTCCCACGGTTGTCGATTGCTTCCGGAGGGTGCAACCCTAGCGGCGTCAACAATGGCTTCCAGGTCTTCTCTCGGGATTGGCTCATTGGTGAAGGCTCGAATGCTGCGGCGGGTTTGAATGGCTTCTTTTAGTTCCATATGGCGATTCTCCTTTTGATTATATGGTAACAGAACTACGGAGAGTACTACTGCAATGGTTGGCAAGTACGGAACATCTGATAGCGAATACTTTCTCGAGCACGCCTACTCTGTCCCACGACTGTAAAACATTATCGCGGAATGATCGACACAATCATAATCGCGGCCGACTCCATGGTTGGATGGAGCCTCCACAAGCCTGTTCGGTGCAGGCAAACGAGCACAATTGCACGCTGTCATGGTTAAGGCTGCCACTCGTGCCGCTCTTCCACGACCCCGCTCCTGAGCAGTTCGTCAATTCGCTCCTGCGTATAACCGATCTCGCACAATAGTTCGCTTGTCTGCTCACCCAACTTCGGCGGCGCACTCTTATATTGTGCCGGCGTGCCGCGTAAGCGCAGGGGCGTACCCAATACGTTGATGGTCCCTGCCTCGCCGAACTCCATAGCCACCTTCATATTATTGGCAGCAGCCTGCGGGTCTTCGATTGCCTGGTCCAGTGTCTGCACGCGTGCACAGAGCACGCCAACCGAAGACAAAAGTTCCATCCATTCATCCGTTGTCTTGCTGCGAAAGTAGCTGGATAGCAAATTGTTGATTTCATCGCGATGTTCAAGTTGAAGTTCGGCAGTGGCGTATCGTGGGTCATCACTCAGGTCGCCAATTCCCATACCGACGGATATATCGCGCAGCGGATTTTGCGAAAAAACGGGCGAAACCTCAATCCATCCGTCCTTCGTTGGAAAAGTGCGATTGATAGCGTCCTCCGTATCCACCGCACCGCCGCCTGTCATCTTGCGATCAAGATTGAGTAGATGGGCGCCTGTCCAGACGTGACCATGTAGCGCCACGGAAAACAGGTCGGTCGTCACCTGCTGTCCACGACCAGTTCGTTCTCGAGCAAACAATGCAATAAGTATGGCGTTGGCTAGCATAAGACCTGCTGGATAGTCGGCGGAGAGGCCGCCTGGCATGGGTTGCTTGTCTGTGCCCGCGTTGACGAACCAGCCCGCCTCTGCACGCGCCATCATGTCGTGTCCGCCGCGCCGCTGTTCCACATAGGGACCTTCGTCACCCCAACCGCTTGATGAAGCATAAATCAGGCGCGGATAGTGCTGACTGAGATCGGCATAGCCCAGACCCAGTTTTTCCATGACGCCGCTGCGAAAATTATGCACCAGCACATCCGAGGTTGCGACAAGCTGATGAATGATACTGTTGCCTTCTGGCACTTTCATGTCGACGGCTATGCTGCGCTTGTTGCGGTTGAGGCAGGCGTAGGGCATGCTCACACCGTCCACGAACGGTCCCCAGGCGCGGCTCCAGTCGCCTACGCCGGGGCGTTCTACCTTTACCACGTCGGCGCCAAAATCAGCCAACAATTGTGTGGCTACTGGCCCCTGAAAAACGTGGCTGAGATCGAGGATGCGGACGCCGTCAAGCGCCTTGGGGGGAGCGGAAACACTGCTCTGCTGGTTACTCATTATTCAACGCCCATTTGTGTGTTGATACTGTGACTAGTGCGCATTCCTCCAGTATAGAATGAATGGAACGGAGCGCAAATCTTTGTGCTCGGCCTCGGCTGGACCATTAGCCGAACCGTCAGGTTAACTAGCTGAACCATCCTCCTTGTCCTGCCCGTCCCTGACTTGGAACTCACGCAGATGGCGAATGATGATCTGCACTGCGCCTGCTAGCGGGAGTGCCAGTACAGCTCCCACGATACCGCTGAGGTAGTAGCCAGCTGTAATCGCCAGCAAAACGATCATCGGGTGAAGCTTCAAACCTCGTCCCATGATTTTCGGTACAAGATAGTTGCCTTCAACTGTCTGCACAAGCACATAAAAGATCAATACCAGTACTGCTTTCACAGGAGAGGCGGTCAGCGCCAAAAGGATGGCGGGGATTGCAGCCAATGTAGGACCGACGAATGGGACGAACTCCAAGAGACCGGCCAAGACCGCCAATGCAGCTGCGTTGGGGATCTGCAACGCAAGCAAGCCCACGTAACTGACGGCGCCGATGATCAGCCCAAGAATGACTTCGCCCCGCAGATAGGCGCCTAACGTGTCCTCCGTGTCCACCCAAATGCCATAGACCGGCCTGCGATACTTCTGCGGCGTAAGCGTGAGGATTTGGCGTAGTGCTGTGCCACGCGCCACCAGCCAATAGATGCTCAAGACGATGGCCAGTAGCAGCTTTCCAGTCGTAGCAAAGGTGTTTTGTGCCAGAGGAACTGCCTGCTCGGCTACGGTCTCGTCCGCATTGTCCAGCATCTGCTGTAACTGCGGCGGCAGGGATACGATCGGCACATAAACCTCGAACTGGCGACGCAACATGAGACTCATGCGGATCATAGCCGTATTGACCTCGCTCGTTAACTCATTGTCCTGAGTAAATCCCATCACCAGTTGGATCAGCGGCGGAACTGCCACAATGATCAAGAGCACGATTCCGCCGATCACCGCTGCGTAGACGAGTAAAATAGCCACTGCCTTCGGCACGCGCCACCGTTGCAAGACGCCAATAATCGGACGCACTGTGGACGCAAAGATAAGTGACAAGAAAAGGACAACCAATAGATTGTCCAGGCGGTACATCAAGTACAAAGCAACCAAGGTGGCGATTACGATTAGCGTAATCAGGAACGCTCTCTGTAGGTCATAGCCAAGCTGTTTGTTCACTTAATTGGTTCCTAATTCAACGTCGAACTGTGTAGGCTCGACGCGCAAAAACTGCCGCATAATCCGGAATAATATGAAATCCGTACTGGCGAAATATACGCAGTTCCCAAACTCTGCGTTGTGCAGAAGTCAGCCGTACATGCTACGACCAACGAACTTTTGTATCCCGATCATGGTCTTGGTCATTTGAATCCTGTGAACAATCATCAAGTATCTACAAACCAGCCTTCGGGGCAAAGCGCGCTACCACCGTGAGATGTATATATCCCTATCCTCCGATTATTTCTGGTTTCCTCGATCCTCCGTGATCGCTGGCAAGGCAAGTATAACGCTCCGTACTCTCAACAAATGCGCCAAACTGTTCCATTCCTTCCGACTATTCATCTGCGAAGACAGCACTCCCGCCGTTTATGCAAGAGTCGGTGTAGACGCACTGTACAATAGCACCTTTGCGGCTGTGGTGGTACGCTATCTACAGCAGCGTGAATGACGGCTATTGAACAACGGAAATTCAGCGATATTTGTTGCATAATTTACTTCTAGTGTCGGTCCAGTGCAAAGTGCAAGTTTGCACTTTTCATCCAGCGCGTATAGTAGCGACTGAAGTACATTCTTGTCTATGCTGTGGTCCGAGCGAGTCCCCGAACGTTGTCTTGCACCGATCGCCGTCACCGACGCAACTCTGTCAGACACTCGAGTGTGGTAGTCCTTCCGCACAGCTGTGACGCTGTTGGTCAGGAACGAGGCATAGGATCAACGTGAGGGATACTCTTCAGCCTGACAGCTATTTGGTTTTGATTCGAAATGGGTTGCGGTGGAGGAGATTTGTGTTGAGGGTATAGGAGCCGAAGAGGCCGACGCGACATCTGTTCTGCGTTACTAGCGAGGCACAGCGGACCTGGTGGCGGATGTTCGTAAGAATCCATATGCACGGAGCGAACCGCGCACCAGGCCATGTGCTGTCAACAAGTGTCGTGTCTAGAAAGATGTCATCTGCAATATATTCAGTACACTGGTCACGAGCAAAGCGTGAATCGTAATGAAGACGGCCATTGGATTCCTGCCGTTCATTACTAGGTAGATCTGGTACGTAAAGATGCTCATCGGGATGAATGCGTACCACCTTGCCATCGTCTTTGCCTCCTCGTCGTCGTTACCGTTACGTCTGTTTCGTGCTATCTTGCTATGGGTTGTCGTGTCTAATTCTGTGTCGGGCGAGGTGTCTGCTCGCTCGTTCTTATGCTCCTAGAGTACACCGAACGGCGCTAAATGATCCCGTCACTACACTGTCAGAACGGCAGACTTTTCTGTTATTTAGCTGTCATTGACGGGGCTCGATCATCATTTCCACGAAGCGCTGCCACGTGCAACAGTAGCAATCACGAAATGCTGCCGCCGGTACACAACATGCACATCTCACTGTTGGTCGTTCATCAATGACTTCGAACATGGCGTGCTTGAGACTGTGTGCGATGGTTGGTGAATCTTGCTTCACACGCACCGTGAAGTCGCGATTGTGACCGTGAGTGGCTTGTACTCCGGTCCAGTGGCGCAATTTCTCTACGGCAAGCCCGATGAACAACGTTCCACGCTCGTACTGGTCAAAATCATCAACGTGTAGGCATAATTCAGACGCCAACAATAGGAGAAGAGAGCGATGGCGAAGGTCGATGACTACCGGGCGCAACTGCAGACGCTCGATCATGACAGCGAACAGGAAACGTGGGACCACTATCTGCTGACAAACAGCGGATTGCCCGGCCCGCGCGGCAACTTGGAACTGGCACGTGCTGTCGCGCTGGAAGGTGATCTGCCGCTCTTTCAGCGCTATGCAGCCATTGACGCAGACCAGGCGCCCGTGAACACAGAGGAAGAATTCCTGAGCTTCTGTGGCGTCTTGGGTTATGGGCGGCTTGTCGCCGAAGGCGAGACGGCGCTGATCCCTGCCTTGCGCAACCACGCAGCCGATCCTCGCTGGCGTACGCGCGAAGCGACAGCCATGGCCGTCCAGTGGTGGGCGTCAGCCGATATGGAAACCGTGTTGGCTGAAATGCGGTTATGGTCGGCGGGAAATCTGTTGGAACGGCGGGCAGTGGTAGCGGGTCTTTGTGAGCCCAAGCTACTCGTCGATGCCAGATCCGCTCGACAGGTACTTGATATTCTGGACGCGATCACAGCCGGCATTTGCGACGAACCAATACGCCGTGTGGAAGACTTCCGTTCGCTGCGCAAGACGTTGGGCTACGGCTGGAGCGTGGCAGTCGTTGCACAGCCCGATATCGGCAAAGCGCTCCTGACCAAGTGGCTATCAAGCGAGGATAGTGACATTCGATGGATTATGCGCGAGAATCTAAAGAAGAAGCGGTTGGCTCGTATGGATGCTGCCTGGGTCGACGAAGTAGTCGCCCAGCTGAGCTAGCCGGCTATAGGATTGTCGGCTAGCGTGTCGATACAACGCAGTCACCATGCAGGCAGAAACAACTTTAGCTCTAGCAGGCATACGGGCTATCGCACGCGACCAATGCAGTCTTCAAACGTACATATCGCCGAACAGTCGCTGCCATTAGCTAATTATGCCTGTTTCCGACTCGGTTCCAACCGATGATATACGGTACACTATAGTGTAAGAATCGCAACACAGCGGCAACTGGGAGTCATGAACATGGCGTTTTGGAACCGAAACAAAAACTCACACAACCGTACTGCCAATGGGTACCCGACGGATGAGTATCTCATTGATCTGCGAGATGTGAAGAAAGATTATATTACGCCGGCAGGACCATTTCCGGCCCTGCGACACATTGATTTGCAGGTAACAAATGGAGAGTTCGTGGCTGTCATCGGCAAGTCTGGCAGCGGTAAGTCGACGCTAATCAATATGATCACAGGTATAGACCGCCCCACTTCTGGCGAAGTGTATGTGGCTGGCGCGAACCTGGTGAATCGCAGCGAAGGTCGGCTGGCGGAGTGGCGCGGACTCAATGTGGGCGTCGTCTTCCAGTTCTTCCAGCTTCTGCCCACGTTGACCGTGGTCGAGAACGTTATGCTGCCCATGGATTTCTGCGGGCAGATACCGTCCAGCCAGTGGAAAGACCGCGCCATGAGCCTTTTGACAGAAGTCGGCGTCGACCGTCATGCCGGCAAGCTTCCCACAGAGATTTCCGGTGGTGAGCAGCAGCGCGTCGCTATCGCGCGCGCCTTGGCCAATGATCCGCCTATCGTCGTGGCGGACGAGCCAACCGGCAACCTGGACTCGCGCACGGCTGAGGCTATCTTTCAGCTGTTCGAGCGTCTGGTTGACCTGGGCAAAACGTTCCTCATCGTCACACACGATCGCGACCTCGCAAAACGTGCATCCCGCACGATTATCTTGGCTGACGGCGAAATTGTAGATGAGTATCTGGCGGGACTCTTCCCCGAGGTCAGCGAGGAACAACTGATTCAGGCAACCCGACAACTGGAAGGCCATCACTACCCGCACGGAGAATTGATCATTCGCGCTGAGGAGCATCCGGACCGATTCTACCTGATTACCAGCGGCGAAGTTGAGGTAGTGATCCCAGGCGATGGCGAAGAGATTATCGCGGCTGTACTAGGTCCCGGACAGTGTTTCGGCGAAGTAGAATTGTTGCGCGGCGGTAACAATATTGCTTCGATCCGCTCGTCCTCGCATGCTGGAGTCGATGCGGTGAGCCTAACGAACCGACAATTTGAATCACTCGTCCATTCGTCCGAAGAAGCGAGCGAAGACTTGAGCGAACTCGTGGACGAGCGTATCGCCGAAAATAGAACGGCTCGCACGCGTAAATAGATATGATTACCCCACGCTGGCGCAAAGTGCTGCCCTAGCCTACGAGTAGCGCGGCTTATACACGTTGCGAAATAGCACCGTCTACAGCTCACGCTCTAACATATCGCAGGCGCTTATCGACCAGACGCCGTCGCTCTCCGTGAGCCGCAACGTGACTACCGAGAACGGCTCTACATTCACAGGCAGCGATTGGCCCTTCCAAAGCAATTCGCCCGACGCGCCGTTGCCATACCTGTCAAGCAGGCGCACAATATAGCCATTGCCATCCTCAGCCGGCTTCACAGCGGTCAGCTCCATCTCAGTCGACGTCAGCGCAAGTAGCGAATTCTGCAGGGGAGCATCGCCGTCATGCGCGTGCGTCGTGATCAACGGTAGCGCCATGTTCAGCTCTCGCGCCTGCTGAATTACGTCGCCGTCCTTCCAGTCGCCCACGTGCGGACGATAGATCACCGTAAACTCATGATGCCCCTGGTCGATCCAGTCGTAGCGATGCTTGCTGCCGCGTGAATGGGGACGATGGTAAGCATAGGGCGAACTGCGCAGAATCGTCAGACGCATAGTTGTGCCGTCGACGTCGCAGCCATAGCGTCCGTCATTGAGCACAGCCAAGCCGACCTGCTGCCCGTCCTCTGTCGACGGTCCGGATACGTCCATCCACATGTGGGTGGGGACCTCCATGCTGTCCGTGGGCCGCTCGCACCAGCCGTACGCGATATCGTGTGTCGCTGTCGGCTGCTGCACTGCGACGTTACAACAGAGCTTGATCATCTTGAACTCGCCCTGCCAGTCAAGCCAATTCCGTACGAGTAGATGTCGCTCATCATGGCGCAGAACAATCTGCTGCTGCCATTTACTGCCCAGATAGCTGCGTTCCACAATAATCGATGCCTGCAAGGGTCCGGTATCGATGGTGCGAACGACGGTGTCGCCAAAGAAGCCGCTGGGCAGTCCGTAGCTGCGCACGTCATGTGACCATGTGTCGCTTTCATCGTCGATAACCTGAGCTACGTTCCAGCCGCCTTCACCTACCAGCTCAATACCGTTCTGCTTTTCAACGCAAGAGACAATGTTGCCATAGGCAGGATCAATTTTGACACGCAGATAGCGGTTTTCCAGTATGCTCTCCACAGCTATTGCGCCGTTGGTCGTCACAAATTGAGACAGATCCGCTTGCGGCAGGTCCGGCGCAAACCGGAACGTGCGATAGCCGAATGGTGGAATCTCTACCGGGAAGACGATGCGATTCAGGTGGCTGTTCGGATGGCTAAGCGCCTCATGTGTTTCGATGAGTTGATACGGTACAGGCCTATCGTGATCGTCGACCAGGCTCCAATTCCCTTCCGTCCACGACTGCCACTCGGTCCACGGCTCATACTCCACGTATTGATGCGTCACCTGAGCAAAGAGGTTGAAGACGACCACGCACCCGCCCGGACCGGACGTGTCAATGGACGCTGCGATAGCGCGCCCGGCGTCGTCGACGAGATGGTCGGAGGCTGCGATGATACCGCCTAGCTCACGGAGCGAATCGTCTTCGGCTTCCTTGATCGAAGAGCCGCCCAGTGTATCGTGGAACTGGTTGAAGCTCAGCGCATGCCACAAGTCATGGAACGTCGTGCGCGGGAAGGGCCGTTGCAGCCACAGCTCAGCCGCCGTTGCCATGCGCTCCGCCAGCATCAGCTTGTTCTCGGCCTGCCGGTAGGTGTGCTTGAGTTCGCTGACCGCAGTATAGCAGCCGACAGCATGGAACTGCAGTTCTTCAGCAACCGTGGGTAGCGTATCCAACTCGTCTGCAAATGGCGTCGAAGAAAGCATCCGGATAGCTAAAGAAGATGTCCAGTTCCTCTTGGTCGGCGGCAATGGACTGCACGTTCTCAATCTGCTTCTTGGTAGGACCGCCGCCGTGATTGCCAAGCCCGAAGAAGCACATCGTTGCGCTCAGCGATTCCGGCTTGTCGGCGACTGCCGCGTGGATGTGGGCAAGGTGGTCGACTTGGCGCGTCGTGTAGGCAACAGAGATACGGAAGGTGGGAATGCGACTGCCGTCCGGTGCTTCCCACCAGAATACGTTGGCGGGTAGCTCTTTTTCGTGTTTAGCCGGGCGCATAAAGACGTAGCCGTCGAAGCCGCAACCGCGCAAAATCATCGGCAGCGTACCCATGTGTCCAAAACTGTCCACACAGTAGGCAATGCGCGGCTCTACGCCCAGCTTCTCGCGCATGTAGCCCTTGCCCAGTAGCGCTTGGCGCACGAACGACTCGCCTGACGGTATATTCATGTCCGGCTGGATGATCATGCCGTTGACGACGTGCCATCGACCTTGCGCGATGTAGTCCTGGATGCGCCGGAAGAGCTTTGGGTTCTCCTCTTCGATCCACTGGTAGACCTGCGCTTCGCCGCGCACGAAATGGAAGTCCGGATATTCCTCGAGACGATCAACTGCAGACTGGCTGGTTGCCAGCGCCTCGGCGCGTCCTTCCGTCCATCGCCACAGCCACACCGGATCCAGATGCGCCTGACCGATCATGTGAACACGGGTTTTGCTCATGATTGTACCGCCTTTACAGAGGGTCTCTCCCTCACTTTTTATATCGTTATCTTCTCTGATTGATCGTGTGGCATGTAGCCCCTGGCTGGACTTATGAACCCGAATTTTGAGGCTAATTACGCTGCCTGAAAATTCTACCATAGGCCGACTACTTCGCCATTCGTCGCATATCAGTACGCCAATTGGCCAGTGGTATCGTGTCATCAGAATCCGTCAGATACCTGATGCCATTCGCAGTATGAAACTGTACACTATGCTCAAAAGGACCCCTGTCGCCAACAATCAGATAATAGATTGGAGCCACGTGAGCGTCCTACAAGGGAGGTAGCGTGTGACGCACAGAAGTATATTGAAGAATAGTGCAATCGTGGTAGTCCTGTTGTCGTTCGCTATCGTGTCCTCGGGCTGCTTCCCAAAACGAATCATGGCCGACGACACGAATCATGCCCCGACCCCAAAGCAGATCACCGATCGTCTCTACAACGGCACCATTGGCAAATTACTGGACCAGCCTGTCACGGCAGACGATATATGGCTGTTGCCGACACCGACACCTGTGCCTAGCGGACTGTTCGACCAGGTCTTTGGTAAAGCGCGCGAAATCATTCCCACCGTTGTTGTCATGCCAGGCAAGCGCAATGAGCTGTGGGCAACCGTTACTGTTTCGGCGCTAAATGTGCGCGACAACCCGACCGCTGATGCGAATGTAATTGAGGGGCTCATCAAAGACCAGCAGGTCAGAGTGCTGGCTCAGGACGGCGACTGGCTACAGATATCATTGGATGACGGACGCACGGGATGGTCGTCGGCGCAGTTCATGCTGGTGGAGGAGCGCGTACCGGCGACCCCCACGCCCAAGCCTACAACAGCCGCCCTGCTGCTGAAGGCGAAAGCCAAGGTGCTGGCGGGTACGCTGAATGTGCGCAGTCAACCGGATACCAACGGTACGATTGTCGGCTCTCTGATGCAGAACCAGTGCGTGGACCTCATCGGCGGACAGAACGGATGGTATCTGGTCGGGATGTCAGGCGGCGTCACGGGGTGGTGCGCCGGCGAATATATGCAGGCGGTCGACAGCTGTTCGGCGCCATTACAACATTCATCCGCAGACAGCAGCAGCGGCAGCACTGGCAGCGTGCAACCTGTCGCCTACCAAGAACCAGCGCCAACAGTCGCAACAGGTCCGCCTCCAATGAAGACCAACGCCATGATCGTTGCCGAAGGGTATATGCACGAGTGTTGGGGCGGCGGCTGGGATGAAGTGCGTTTCGTCTCCTCTAACACGCCGATCGAAGTGCTCGGTAGCGGACCCTGGACGCCACCTGCAGATCAGCAAGCCAAAATCGGTCCTGGTCCCTATGTGAAGATTCGTATCTGGGACGGACAGTACGGCTGGATCTCCGAGAATTCGGTGAATGTGAAAGCTGCCTATGTGAACGAAGTCTCCGGCGAGTGTTTGGAAAATGAGCGCATCGACTGGGGCGCCATCGTGAGGCCAACGCCTTTGCCGACACAGAGACCTACACCGATCCCGCGCAACACTGCAAGCACAACAAACAGCTACACCGTACCTAGGTATCCGACCGCGACACCAGCGCCAACACTAGGACCACACAAATACCGCGACGAGTAGGATACACTGCACCGCCGTTCATGCACGATCGGCCGTTTCGACTCGAGAACTAACTCCTCCCTTGACGCGAGAAGAGGACAGGCCCGACGACCGGAATCGCCAGGCGCTCGTCCTCTTCTCATATTTATGTCGAGCGCACTCTGCGACAATCCTGTAGCGCTACCGACTACAAAGGATGTGTCAGCTGCGGATTATCTCTCCTATCGCAGAATGCCAGCGCGTACTTCGGCGTTGCGCTTCAGTTCACGAAACCCTGCTTGCGCGGCATTCTGCCTTTGGTTATACTCCTCTCCCCCTCGTTGATCGCTAATTTCATATTACTCTGTTTGCTAGGCGTCTGAGCGGCTCGGCGATGGTATTCGCAGACCTGCTTGAGTCACATTGTCCGTCCATCTAGCTGCATGGCGGTGGGCAGAATCGTTTTGGAACTGTTGTTGCAGAAAAGCATTCTGCAGAAGAGGAGAATCACAGAGTGAAGCAGATTACGCATGTTACGTTGATGGTTGGGGATCAAAGAGAAGCCGCGGATTGGTACACGAATACGCTTGGATGGAAGATTGTAGCCGACATGCCGTTCCCTGGCGAAATGCCGGGACGTTGGGTTTCGGTAGCGCCGCCGGACCAGGACAATCTCGAGGTTGTGCTGCAGCCGCCTGATTGGGGCGATCCCAGCGATATCGAGTCTCGCAAGGCCCTCGTAGGTAAAGCTCCCGGGTTCGTTGTGACGTCTGACGACTGTCGAGCGGAAACGGAAGCGCTAACCAAGAAGGGTGTGAAATTCACGTCTCCGCCGGAAGAGATGCCGTGGGGTATTTCAGCCGTCTTCGTGGATCCATATGGCCACGAGCACAATCTGCTGCAGCCGTTCGCCATGGATGGTGAATAGACGCAAACTGCACTATTCTTTTAGGAAGTACAGGGGGAGCGATTGTGCTCCCCCTGTTTTATGTGAACTGGACGCGAGTTCGACTGCTATTGGCCGGAGTCAGCGTACGATTCGGGATACAACACAGCCTCCACGTAGCGGTCCGACTGTAGAAATTCCTGTGCGGCAGCTTGAATCGACTCTGCGTCCAGGGATTCGATCAAATCGGAGTACTCAGGATTGAGCGCATCCAGTTTTTGATCGCCGTAGAACGCGTAGTTCTTTAGCACGGTCGACCAATATTCATTCGTCTCCATCTCTTCCTCGTGGCTGCTCTTTTCCTGCGCCACAATCTTCTGTACGTTTTCGGGTGACGGACCGTTGGCGTTCAGCTCATCGATCTGCTCGAACGTAGCGTTCACCAGTTCGTCCACACGCGCCGGGTCGGTGGCAAAAGCAACCACTAACATGTAGCTGGGATTGGGCAAATCATTTGTGAAGCCATAGGCGCTTACCGAGTAGACGCCGCCCAACTCCTCACGCAGCTTCGCGCGCAACATGATGTCCAGTATGCCGGCAACAGCATCCACCTTCAGTTCTGTCTCTGGCGTCACTTCTGCCGGACCCGAGAACACAAGCTGCACGACGCTTCGCTCGCCTTCTCCCTTGTACACATCAGTTTGCAGCATGCCATCCGGCAGATCCGGCGCAACGTCCTGCCAGGTCTCCTGGCGACTGCTGGTGGGCAGTGTACCCAGGTAGGTCTGCGCCAAGTTCGTCATCTCGGCCTCGTCAAAATTGCCAGCGAAGATAAACGTAAAATCACCGGCATCGGCAAAGCGATCCTGATAGATCTCGAAGCCTCGCTCCAGGTCCAGGTTCTCCGCCTCATCAATCGGCAAAGTGCCGCGGCGAATGGTATCCCCGTACAGGAGTTCATTGAACGCATCCGTCAGTGCTGCCATGGGGTCCTGCTGGCGGTTGGTCAGCTCGGTGAGCATTTTGGTTTGGTAGACGTCGAATGCATCCTGGTCTGCTCGCGGCTGGGTGAAGTACAGGTAGATAAGCTGAAATAGCGTCTCCAGATCCTCTGGCGTGGTTTCGCCTTCCATTCCCTCTGCCAGCTCTCGGATATAGGGTGAGACGCTGAGCGATTTGCCGGCTAGCAGCTTCACCAGATCGGTCTGCGAGAAATCGGCGACGCCGCTCTCGTCCACAACGTTATCGATTGTGCTAGCTTCCGGGAAATCTTCATCCGGCACCAAGGACGAGCCGCCGGGACTAACCGCCTTGAAGACAATCTCGTCATCCTTGAAGTCAGTTTTCTTGAGCAGAACGCGCACGCCGTTCTCCAGCGTCAGTTCCTTCACACCCAGATTCGCGATCTCGTCTTCCGATACGATGGCAGCCGGTTCGGGCACGTCGGACATCAGTTCACTGCCTGCCACGGTGTCCACGTAAGGCTCAAGCGTCAGCGATTCCACGGACGCGACCACCTGCGCCAATTCGTCTTCTGACGGCAGCGGCGATTCTGCTTTGTCGGGACCGGTCAGATAGATCACGCGATTGTCGTTGGCTGCCAGAAGCGAAGCCGCCTCATTGACCTCGTCTATCGTAATGGTCGGCATAACTTGCTGCACGACGTTATACAGATTCTCAATGCTGGGAATCGCTTCGCTTTCGAGAAAATTACTCTGAAAATCCTCGGCGTAGCTGGTGCTGTCGGTATTCTCGCGCTCGTTATACTGCGTCTGATACCACTTCAGCAGTTGCTGTTCGGCTCTAGCCAACTCTGTTTCGGTGAAGCCGAACTGCCGTACACGCTCGATTTCCGTCACGAGCGATTCCATAGCATCCAGCGCCTTGTCTTCCGTCATTTGTGCGCTGATGACCGAAGCGGTTACCGGTCGCACTAGTGAACTGACGCCTGAGGCTGCCGCTAAGAAAGGTGCATCCGGTTGCCGAGCGATTTCATCAAGACGCTCGTTGAGCATGGTATAGAAGAGATCATTGATGACATCTTCTCGCATGTCGTCGACCGTGTGGATGGGATTAGCCGGTCGCAGGATAAAGGCGACTAGTCGCGTCTTTGTTTCCTCGGGATCGCTGATGACCTTGTAACGCGTGCCGGGCTGCTCCGGCAACGCAACCTCTGTGCGCGGCGTCTCGTTGGTTGGATTCTGCAGCGGCGAGAATTGTTCCTTGATCATTCCCTCCATGGTCGCAGCGTCGAAGTCGCCTACAGCGACAACAGCCATGAGATCTGGGCGGTACCACTGATCGTAGAAGCGCCGGAAAGCTTCCGGCGGCGCATTGCGCACAACGTCCATATCGCCGATGGGCAGTCGCTCACTGTATTTCGAATCGCCCAAAATGAAGGGAAGTAATTCATTGCTGATGCGCCCTTGCGCAGTCTGATCGCGCAGGCGCCACTCTTCCACGATAACGCCGCGTTCCTGGTCGATGGCATCGTCAGCCAACGTCGCCTTGGACGCCCAGTCTGCCAAAACCTGCAGACCTTTCTGCATCACGGCTGGATCTTCAGTTGGCACCTGAATGGTGTAGACTGTCTCGTCAAAGGACGTGTGTGCGTTCACATCCGGGCCGAATTCCATGCCGATACTCTCCAGGAAGTCGACTACGCCGAACTCTGGAAAGTTCTCTGTACCATTGAAAAGCATATGCTCCAGGAAGTGAGCGAGCCCTTGCTGGTCGGTGTCTTCCAACACGGAGCCGGCATTGACCACAAGCCACAATTCGGCCCGATTCATGGGCTCATCATTTTCGCGTATATAGTAGGTGAGTCCGTTGTCGAGCTGACCGACGGTCAGAGCCGGGTCGGGCTGGAGCATGTCTGCGGCTGGCGCAACTACGGTTGGCGCAACGGAAGTTGGCACGGTTGCCTGCTGTACCGGCTGAACAGGCATGCACCCCGCAGCAAGCAAGGCAAGCACGAATACGAGGGTAATCCATCGCTTCATTTGTTGTACTCCTCTCAAGGAACTGGCGGGTCACTATCGCCAAGTATAGTCAATCTATGAGGGTAGTTCTGTGTCGCTCCATCCAGGTTTCCACAAACAGGCCCTGGTGCGACAGCACTAGAATGAGCGTACTATAACATGCTGAAATGAAGATAGCGTGATGACTGAGTTAAGGCGTGATGAGGAGGTGACGTTTGTGAGGATAATGATCCGATGAATGCATTACTCTCCAAACCGCTACCGATATACCAACCCTTCTGAAGGTACGGAACCCTCAGAAGGGCGTAGATTATTTGGTTACTAAAATCGGTATGCTAGATCTGGGGTATCGCGGGCAGTCCTGAAAGTGTGTCGCCTATTCAGCGCCGAACTTGAAGACTGTGACCTCATGATACTTCTCGCCCGGACGCAGTACCGTGGACGGAAACTCGGGATGGTTCGGTGAATCCGGATAGTGCTGCGTCTCCAGGCAGAGTGCGCCTCGCCGCTTGTAGGTCACGCCGCCGCGACCAGTCATCTCCGGCGGCATCATGTTGCCGGAATAGAACTGAACCGCCGGTTGTGTCGTGGTGACCTCCATAAAGCGCCCCGTCGTGGGTTCCGTCACACGAGCCGCCAGGCGCATCTCACCGGGCTCGCCGTTGACGATCCAGTTGTGATCATAGCCGCCGGCGAACCGCATCTGCTCGTCATCCGACTCAATGCGATCGCCGATGCGTCGCGGCTGACGGAAGTCCAGCGGCGTGCCTTCGACACTACGAATCTCACCCGTGGGGATGACCTCATCGTCCACTACGGTGAATTTGTCGGCATTGAGCATCATCACATGGTCGAGAATTGACTCCGCCATGGACAGGTTGAAGTAGGTGTGATTGGTCAGGTTGAGAACAGTCGCCTTGTCCGTCTCAGCCTTATAGTCGATGGTCAATTCATTGTCGTTGTTCAGCGAATAAGTAACCGTCGTAGTGAGCTGTCCCGGATACCCCTCTTCGCCATCGGCGCTGACGTAGGTCAACGCGAGGCTTACTGTATCGTCTACAGTGGCAGTTTTAGCCTCCCACAGCACCTTGTCGAAGCCGACAATGCCGCCGTGCAAATGGTTTTTACCAGCCTGTGTCGCGAGCTGGTATTCCACACCGTCCAGCGTGAACTTGCCGCGGCGAATGCGGTTTCCATAGCGTCCTACAAGCGCGCCGAAGAACGGATTGCCCTTGATGTAATCTTCCAGAGAGTCCAGCCCCAGCGTAATCTCTTCGATATTGCCATCGCGGTCCGGGGTGACGATGGACGTGATGATGCCACCGTAGTTGGTGATCTTCACGACCATCCCGTTATCATTGCTCAACGTGTAGAGATCGGCGGGCGAACCGCTCTTGGTTGCACCGTAGAATTCTTTCTCAATATTCATTTGGTCTTCTCCTGCCTACCGGCTATTGACTTGCTGTGGTTGAGAGGCACACTGTCTATACGATTGACTCTGACTGTTCGGAAAAATACAGCGCTGCGCGCGCACTGAACAGTTGGGTTATTTGTGGATACCGTTAGTGTATCACATACCGGGGTAGAATTCGCTCATACACACCGCTAGTTTATCGAGTTCGGCAACGCATTCAGAAGATAAGAACAGACGCCATTTCGCGTTCTACTGCACGATCGGATACCATCATACAGTACCGTCCTTGCAAGCGAACCCACACCTGTTGAGAGTACAAACCATGATTGATCTCCATACCGCACAGTTCGTATCCGCCGTTGAACCGCCGGCGCTTCCGCCCGAACAGTCCGCTTACTGGTTCGCCTTTCAAGGGGACCGAATGCTCGTATGTACCGGCCCCTATATGGGTGAGGTGCCGAACGCACACTCGCTGTCTGAGCTGGGTCTGGAGGCGGTTCGCAGCCAGTATCTTGGCTATCTGAAAGATGTACAGGGCAGCGTAGTGCACTGTTTCTCAGCAGAAATCAGCGACGACCAGACCGTGCCGGACGGGATGACTTCGCAGGGATTGCGTGAATTGCACGCACAGATCGGCGAGCTGTTCTTCGGGCTGGCAGGTCGTGCGGTACAGACTATCCACTGGGATCGGACGCATCAGTTCTGCGGTCAGTGCGGCTCGCGAACGGAGACTCTGCCGTACGAGCGAGCTAAGAAGTGCCCTAATTGCGGTCACATCAGCTACCCGCGGCTTTCTCCTGCCATCATCATCGCAGTAACGCGGCAGATTGAGGGTGAGATCAGGCTCCTAATGGCCCGCAACCACCGCTTTCCGGAAGGGCGCTACAGTGTCGTGGCTGGCTTTGTGGAGCCCGGAGAGTCGCTGGAGACAACCGCTCAACGCGAGGTTATGGAGGAGACCCACATACGAATTAAGAACATTCGCTACTTTGGCAGCCAGCCATGGCCGTTCCCCAATTCGCTGATGATCGGTTTTACGGCTGACTATGCCGGCGGTGAGATTCAGGTGGAAGAAGCCGAAATCGCGGATGCACGCTGGTTCGCGCCAGACGAAATGCCGCGCCTGCCGCCGAAGATCAGCATTGCACGCCGGCTGATCGACGATTTCCTAACGCAGAATGGCGGCGGACCGGTCCGCGAGTGGTGAGTCCCCTTCTTTACGTCCCCGACCTCAATCCATGGGCCACCTGCGCTGCGCCTCGTCCAGGTCGATCTCGAAGCCGAGGCCTGGCGCTTCCGGCACGTGCACGAATCCGTCGCTGTCCACCGATGGCGCTGGTGACACCAGTTCCGTGAAAGGGCCGTACTCGCCGGTGCGGAATTCGAAGATGGGGCACGTTGGCGCCGTAGCAGCAAAGTGCAGCGACGCGTAGAAGAGTACAGCCGATCCCCAGACATGTGGCGCCACCTGCAGATTCGCAGTCTGCCCTAATGTTGCAATGCGCCGCCCGCTAGTGAACCCGCCGCACAACGCCAGGTCCGGCTGCAGGATGTCGGCGGCTTCGTTGGCGATGATGTCGCGGAAGTCGTAGCGCGTGAAGTCATTCTCGCCGGTGGAAATGGGGATACTCGTGGAGTTGCGTACGCGTGCCATACCCGCCCAGTTGTCGCTGGCGACCGGCTCTTCAAACCAGCTGATATCATATTCCTCCAAAGAGAGCGCCAGCCGAATCGCTTGGGTCGTCGTCAGCGAGCCATGTGCATCCACCATAAGCCCCTTGTCTGGGCCAATGGCATCGCGAACGGCAGCGACACGCGCCGTAGAATCGCGCACGATGTGGGGTGCGTCCATGCCGCCCACGCGCATCTTCATGGCCTGGAAGCCGCGTTCCATATACGAGAGGGCCTGCTCGCCTGCGTGTTGCGCCGGCGCATGACCGCCGCTGGCATAGGCAAGTATCTTGTCGCGGTAGCCGCCGCCCAGCAGCTTAAAGACCGGCACGCCCAAGGACTTGCCGAAGATGTCCCATAGAGCCATGTCGATGCCGCTCATGGCGGTGATGGTGACGCCTCGACGACCCAGGCGCGGCGGCGAGAAACCGTACGCCAAAGCCAACTCGGTACGCGGCGTCGTAAACAGCTTCTCCCAAATGTACTCCGGTCGCGTGGGATCCTCGCCGAGAATTTCCGGCGCCAGTTCCTTCTCGACAATTGTCTTGGCAGTCCAGCTTGCGCCGCGTGTATAGCCGTAGCCGGGATGCACCTCGCCGTAGCCGGTGATACCTTCGTCTGTTTCTACTTTGACGATGATGGAGTGATTTTCGGTCTTCGGGCCATAATCCGAATACCATTTTGGCGGCTCGGGGGTGCGAAACTCTAGCGGGATGGCTTCAATACTGCGAATTTTCACGTGGCGATCCTTCCTTACTGGTTTGGGTCTCGAGCAAATATATGTTTAGCATCTGCTTATTGGGCAACGTTGATGGCGCTGCAACAATTGTACTCGCCCGTCTGCGATACGAGCCAAATCATAGGCCGTTGATTCTTGCTACACAGGGTACTGTGCCGGCTACGCATAGTTCGATCTCTATCGCCTACATGATAGACTGAAAGCCAAGCAGAGAGGACATGTACGCAGATGCTCATCGAAGGCGCAATCTACCGCTTCATTCGCACGGACGAACTACGCTACTACCAGGCTGCACGCACTAAATCCGGCATCGAGTTCCTCTATCCCATTCAGGTAAGCGGTTCGCGCATCGCAGGTCGCAGCAACAAGGGACGGCGTTATGTCATCCTCTACTTCATGACCAAGTGGGGTAAGTTCGCCGCCGCCGGCTATTGGCTGGATCCGCGCCAGGGCTTCGAAAAGGCCTATGTGACGGACGGGACGGAAGCAGACCTTCAGATGGTGGCTGAAAGCTTGGAGGAGCTAGCCGAGGTCGACGAGTCGCTGGACAATATCCTCAACCGTGCGGACGTAGAAGTGGACCTGGACGTGTGGGGCAGCCTGCTATCCGAATAGATGTGCAGGCGGCAGCAACATGTCTGCCGTGACGTGACTCCCTTGTGCAAGAGTCGATTGGTTATCTACTTTCAGTTGCCATGATCAGCACGCCTTACATTATCGTCAGGCACGCATTCATCTCAACGCAGACTGAACTCTCCGACGGATACTGTCGCCAGAAATTGATAGTGGTAAACGCTAGCTTCTCGAACTCCATTCGTTGATCCATAAGTTGCCTGGACTGGTCCTATGCAAAGAAGCCCAAGCAGACCGTTTTAGGCGTTTGACAGGGCATGGATTGCATGCCATACTCTCGCATTCCGTTGCGCCGCAGCTACTCATACAACGCACTCTGTATCGTACACCGAAAAATCAGACGAAGTGAACCTGCGTATTAACCTCCATTGCGCGGGAATCTGTCTTCTGCAATGGAACATACAGAGGCATTGTCACATCACGCAGTCGCACACGATCCCTCTATTTCAGCGCTGTCGATCTGTTTGCCAGTACGAAACGCCGTTCGCTTGCCGCACAAGCGCTATCGGCGACTCTGTTTTGGCAGGCGCCGACGTCATGTTCTCAAGGGAGAAAAATTGATGAGAAACCGAATACTAGTGTACCTCGCAAGAATTGGGCTGGCAGCTTTGATTGCCGGTATTTTGGCGACCAGCTACGGCCTTCCTGTCGCATACGCACAGGACGATGTGGAGGAGGCGAACAAAACTATCGTTACGCGCTTCTTCCAGGAACTGATAAACGACCATAATGTAGACGTGATCGACGAACTCATTGCACCCGGATACGTGGAGCATTTCGCCTACGGCGATTTCACGTATGATGACCCGCAGGTACTGAAGGACGAGTGGGAAGGTATCATTGCGGATATGTCGCCGGCGGTTACGATAGACGACATGATGGCAGATGGTGACCGCGTGGTTACGAGCTTTACAGGCTCGGCGAATGACGGTGAGGTAGAATGGACTGGCATCACAATCCAACGCATAGAGGATGGTAAGATTGTCGAGTTTTGGGAACAATCGGACCAGCTTGGTCTGATGACTCAGATGGGCATGATCCCCGATACAGCAACACAGGATGCGAACAAAGAAGCGCTCAGACAGCTGGTCGAGGCATATAACGCAGGCGATGCTGAGGAGGCCGCAAGCTACTACGCCCCGGGCTATGTCTATCATAATATTGAGGGGACTACTGTCTACACAACCGAGGAGGATATACTGGCCTATGCTGAGGAAGGCTCATCTGATGTAAATATCACGCCGGAAGAGATTCTTGCCGACGGAGACAAAGTCGTTGCGCGCTACACGCTTGCCTTGCAAGACGAGCAGATCGAAGCTGATGGAATCAACATTTTCAAGTTCGTCGACGGAAAGATTGTCGAGGAATGGGAACAACTCGATATGCTGGCTCTGCTCAGCGGGTTTGGTCTGTTGCCACCGATTGAAGACCTGATGTCCCAAGCGATGGGCGAGCCCGAAACCCTCGCCACCGGATTCACCAGCCCGCAAGGCGTGCTTGTCGACGCCGACGGCAACGTGTGGGTCATCGACGGCGGTACAGGCGGTGACACCCAAGTCGATTGGTTCAACCCTGATTCAGAACAAGTCGAACCTGCAATGATGGGCGACACCGCGCAAATCGTTCGCATCGAGCCAGACGGCACGCAGACAGTGGTGGCCAATTTGCCCTCTGTGGCAACCGGCACTGACTTCATTGGCGGCGCCCGACTGGCAGTCCTAGACGGCGAACTCTACGCCACATCGGGTCAATGGCTCGGTGATCTTGGTGAGGACAGACTCGACTTGGCTGGTGTCGTCGCCCATGTCAGTTCAGATGGATCGGTTGAGGAAGCTGGCGTCGTATTTGACGCCGAGAAGGCTGATAACCCAGACGGTCACGTCGTCGACAGCCATCCCTATGGATTGGCTGCCGGTCCTGACGGTCTACTCTGGGTGGCTGATGCAGGAGCGAACGCTCTCTTTACCGTCGATCCGACGACAGGTGATGTGAATCCAGTAACCGCCTTTGAAGGGATTCCCGGCCCACTGCCCAATCCCGATCGCGGCGGCGCCATGGAATCGGATCCCGTTCCAACTGGTGTTGCATTTGGCGACGATGGCACAACCTACGTGAGTCTTCTATCCGGTTTCCCATTTGTTCCTGGCTCGGCCAAAGTGGTTGCCGTGGACGAGGATGGAATGGTGAGCGACTACGCCACAGGTCTGACAATGCTCACCGACCTGCGACCAGGACCAGATGGCGAACTCTACGCAGTACAGTTTGGTCTGTTCACGGAACAGGGACCGACACCCGACAGCGGCGCCATCATCCGTATCCACGAGGGTGATGCATCGGAGGTGGTCTACGACGGTTTGTCATTCCCAACGTCGATCGATTTCAACGAAGCTGGGGACGCATTCGTGACTGTCAATGGTGTGGGTGCGCCAGGTTCCGGCGAACTGATTATGATTCCTGGCTTGACCGGAAATGAAGGCGTTCCGATCAGCGAGGCTATGCAGACGGAGTCCGAATAACCTCCAACTACCGCTAGAGTGCGCTGTTTCCGGCTGACTAGCGTATGTTAGATGCCGCAGTAGAAAATAGGACTGAAGTCAATCTGTTCGATAGACCGATGTCCACTGGGATCGTTATTCTGTGTTGTTTGAAGGTACTGGTATGCATGATGTCCTCGTTGCGCCGCCCAAGCTTGGGCGGCGCAACGAGGACTCCGCTCTACCTACCAATGAACCGGTTACTCACGTGCATTGGTAACGAGTATCTTGACAATTCACTTCTTCTTAAGTCGCCTGCGGGTCAGTATGGACCCTCAGCATATAAGTCAGCCAACGTGCATTCACGCACAAGATGGCTTCAGTGTCACAACGTTCTGTGATTGAGCACTCTTTCCTACCTGCGAACAGGTAATGGCAGGCTCCTAGCCGAGCTTTCCTCCGCATTGTCACACTACCATCATTCCTCCGCTGCCTCATCATTTTGTTCATACGATAATTACCCCTTCAGACAGTTGCAACGGCACATCATGGTGCATCAGTCGGCTGACGCTGCTCGTATAGCAGCATATAGCAGCGCAACCAGCGGAATCGTAGCAGGTATCGACTGTCCCATCTATCCTTTCCGCTCCGCACAATAACAGCATGACCAATTCCATGCCGGCTATCTTGGCTGCAGCATTCACCCAATGGCATACTACTGTTTCAGCGCAAAGATCTCATTCGTAGCTACAACAGTGGAGTATGCATAACTATGTCGACCATTCAAGGCAACCGATTGCTATCCCACAAGCAGCGCACCTTACGTGCCTTCAATTACGAACCCGTTGATCGCCTCCCCACCCAAATCAACTATACAGGCGACATGGGACTGAAAATAGCCAGCCATCTCGGCGTCGGCTATCAAGAACTACCGTACGCTTTGGACAATCACCTTATCCGCGTCGACCTGGATCACTCGATCCGACGAGATAGCACGCGCAGAATCGTATACGACTGGTGGGGTGTCGGATTCTCTGACGAAGAAGAAGGCTATCTCGCTTCCATCAATCCGTTGGCCGAAGACCGCGATCTGGACCGCTACGCATGGCCGGACCCCAAGCAGCCAGATCTGCTCAATAGCGCCCAGTCAACTATCGAGTCCAAGGGGGAAGAGTACTTCATCGTCCCGAACATTGGCTTCTCGCTGTTCGAACGCGCCTGGACGCTGCGCGGTCTGGAACAGTTTATGATGGACATGGCGCTGGACGAACAATGGGCTGAAGAACTGCTTGACCGAATTACCGAGATCACGTTGGCGCTGATCGACCGATATCTTACATTGGGCGTCCACGGCGGCTACTTTGGCGATGACTATGGCGCGCAGAAAGGGCTCATGTTCTCGCCAAAAATGTGGCGCACGTTGATCAAACCACGTCTCGCTCGGCTTTTCGCACCTTTCCGTGACCGCGGCATGCCAGTAATCATGCATTCCGATGGGCAGATACAACAAATATTGCCCGATTTAGTCGAAATCGGACTGACCGTGCTCAATCCTGTTCAGCCGGAAGTGCTCGATCATGCATGGCTGCGTGAAACCTTCGGCGAGAAGATCGCCTATTACGGCGGCATTTCGACGCAGAGTACGTTGCCCTACGGCTCGCCAGAAGATGTGCACAAAGCCGTGCAGCAGACGATCGAAACCCTTGCGCCGGACGGCACGGGCCTGCTTCTGGCGCCGTCCCATCGTATGATGAGCGACATCCCAATGTCCAACGTATCGGCGTTGATCGCTGACTTCAAGCATCTATAACAACGAACAGACCAGCACCCTTGGCTAGCGGTTAGCACGCAGGCACCTCCCAGCGCACCTCTCTCGCCATACCAGAATACAATGAGATGACAACCATGGAGTTCGAACGACGCAAACAACTTCTTACCGATGCTTTTCACGAGACGTACCAGGGCGAGCCAACGCTCTGGACGCGTGCACCGGGCCGCGTCGACCTCATGGGCAGCCACACCGACTACAACCAGGGATTCGTGCTGACCATGACCATCGACCGCGATACATGGATCGCCGGTCGGCCGCGTACGGATGATCTCGTTTCGCTGCAGTCGCTGAATGTGGATGGCAGCGAAAGCTTTCATCTAGCGCCGATCAACCACAGCCAGTCTGTACCGTGGACGAACTACATTCGCGGCGTTGCATGGGTCCTGCAGCAAGCGGATTATCATCTCACAGGCTTCGATGCGCTCATACACAGCACCATTCCGTTTGGCAGCGGGCTGAGCTCATCCGCAGCCATCGAAATGGCATCTGCTGTCATGTTCCAACAAGCCGGCGACTTCAGGCTAGACCCGGTGGAGATGGCGTTGTTGGGTCAGCGGGCGGAAAACGAATTTGTCGGCGTTCCCTGCGGCATACTCGACCAATACAGTTCGGCTTGTGGGCGTGCCGGCAGCGTGTTGTTGTTGGATTGCCGTGAAAACACGAGCGGCATTTCACCCATCGCCGAGGGGATTCGCTTCGTCATCTGCGACACCAAAGTCGAGCGCAACTTAGCCGGCACAGAGTATGAGGAACGACGTCGCCAATGTGAGGAAGGCGTGCACGTGCTGCGGCAGTACGAACCAGCTATCCGCGCATTGCGTGATGTTCCAATCGAGCTGGTCAACCAGCATCGCTCTGAAATGTCAGACACGGTATATCGACGTTGTCAGTTCATCATTGAGGAGAATCTGCGCGTGCACGAGTTGGCGGAAGCGCTGTCCTCAGGCGATACGCCAAAACTGGGCAGACTCTGTGTAGAGTCGTATGCCGGTGCGCGCGACCTATATGAAATTGGCGCACCTGCCATGCAAAGCATGATGGACTCAATGCTAGGCGCTCCCGGCGTCATCGGGGCTCGACAGGCGGGAGCCGGTTTTGGCGGCTGCATGATCGCACTGGTCCATGAAGACCAAGTCCATGCTTTTGGGCATCACGTCGCCGACGACTACCAACGCCGGACGGGCATCACCCCAAGCGTGTTTGCGGTCGTCGCCAGTGACGGCGCAGGACCCCTGCGCTTCTAGCCGTACACAACAGACAGAGCTTACAGACGCCTTTTCATCCACGAATGCAACGGGGACGACCTGCACTCGTCGCCCCCGTTCCAGTGGAATGATTCCCACCCTGTATAGTTATGCCTAGTTGTCTACTGCTTCAGACGGTCATCTTCACCGACTGGGATTCACCAGCGCCTACAACAGCGTGCTGGGCGTACTCAGAAAGTCAGAGTTGCTGCTGCCCGCGGGGGGTTGCTGTGTATCAGGGCTAAACTCCTGTCCGCTAGAACCACGCCACGGATAACCGTACGAACTGCCATTGCTGTTGAAGCCGTGACGGTCCATACTCGGACGCATCCCATGCATGCCAGGCTGCATTCCGTGACCGTGGTCAAATCCATCACGATACCCGCCCATGGATCCACCGGGACCGAAGAACGGCAGCATGCCGTGGTTGCGTCCGGCGAAGCTATCCAGACGCTCCAGATAGCGGTCGGCCTGGTCCTGGGTGATCACGCCGTCGTCGACCGCCTGCTGTATTGAATCCGCCAGCACGCCGTCCAGCTTATCGGATAGATAGTCGCGCAGAGCTTTCATGCTGAGCATGTCGTCAGCCTGCTCCTGAGTCAGTGCGCCGTCTTCCACAGCTTGTGCCAGTGACGCCTTCAGCGCCTCCTGTCTGGCAGACTGCAGCTCCTCTTGGCTGATGCCCAACGCGTCCGCCAGATAGGTGTCCAGGCCAAATGCACCAACGAAACGACCACCGAACCGTGGCATGTCCGCTCCCTGCAGCCGTTCCAGCATAGCGTCAGCTTGTTCCTGCGTCAACGTGCCGTCTTCCACAGCCTGCGCGAGGCGTTCCTCAGCCGCTGCCTTGGCATCCTCAACGGCTTTGTCGTACGCAGTCTGCTGCGCCGCATCCAATTCATCTGTAGTGATGCCTAGTGCGTCAGCCAGGTATCCGTCCTGTCCGCCGTGCCAGTCGCCGAGTGGCAACTGTCGAGGCGAAACGCTGTCATTCGCTGCTTCTCCTTCGCTGTGAGTCGAAGGCGCCTGATACAGCGACGAAGCAGAGACATTGTCCGCCATCCACGCGCTCCCCGCGATCAGCGAAAGCGCCGCAACGCCGCCGACTGCCCAGTGCTTCCAAGGTCCAAAATTCATAACTTAGTCTCCTTTACGATGACCTAAATGCATATCCGTTTGCTTGTGCATGGAACCTGTCGCAAGACAGGACTGCCCCAAGAGTATCGTCAACTTATTTAGATCTTGTTCAGGGCTTGATGGAAAAATGTTAGGATGCCGCTGGCGGTGCGAACTACGCTACGCACACTGCACGAAACCCTGCGCCCAGAGGCAGTGCCCGCACGTGGGGAACACGTTGTCGCTGCAATCTTCCATATTGAAGGGGAAGCGTTCGCAGCCTCCGCACGTGGAACAGGGCGAGAAATGGTACTCGCGCAAGCGCCGGCGATAGGCGGTGTATTCTACCGACCGCCAGATTTCGCCCAGCCCTCGCTCGTTCACATTGCCGAATCGATGTCGCGTAATCTCCTTGCGCCTTCCGTGAATATACTCGGGATGATCGTGCAACAACGAAAGACAGGGGCTGACCTCTCCGTCCCAGCGCACCACGCTATAGCCCCATTGTGCGAAGCGGCAAAAATCGTTGCGCCCGCTGAGACTGGCATCCAACAGACTAATGTTCGATCGCGAATTGAATGCGCCCACCAGCGGCACAATCGTGTCGCTGCTGATGTCCAGCTTCGGCAGGCTGAGCTCCGGCGACCAGATAGACTTACGATAGGTGCAGGCGTTCAGCGCCTTTCCATACAAAATCTGCTGCTCCAGTTCCGGCGTGTGCGGAATTAGGTTGGAGACGAGAATCTCCCACGCGCCTACTTTGAAGGCTAGTGTAGGCAACATCGGCAGATCCGCCACGTTGTTCTTCATGGCGACGAAGGCCAACGCCAGCTGCGGATCGCCATGTCTGCCGCGATGCCGAATCCGCTGCCGTTTCAGCTCCATGAGGTTATCGATGACACGTTCGAAGCTGGCTCGGGCTCGGATTTCTTCGAAGCTCTCGGCGGTTGCGCCGTCAACTGACACCACAATCCGGTCGAGGCCAATCTCCATGAGCGCCTCTACCTTGTCACGATTGAGCAACATGGCGTTGGTGGTCATCTCCACGGCTGCGCCCGTGTCCTTCGCCAATTGAACCATGTCCAGAATGTGCGGATGCATTAGCGGCTCACCGAACCCACTGATGTGGATGGTTGGCGGCTTATCGAACTCGCGTATCTGGTCCATCAGCGCGGCGAAGGACTCTAGCTGCATGGTTCCGTGGGACTCGTTCCAGCAGCGCTGCACACACATGATACAGTCCAGATTGCAGACCGTAGTGGCCTCAACATACAGTTTAGTCAGTGGCTCTGGCATGGTTGTTGCCTTTGGAAGAAACAGCGAGGGTGCAAAGTGCTATTCGGCTCGCAAACAGGGAAGCATACACGGGGTATAACTTACCTGCATAGTACAATCCATCCGTTGATTCGTCAATAAGCCCTGCTTGAACGTTCAGGGCTTCTCACTAGTCGTGGACTGTCACCCTGAACGAAGTGAAGGGTCCGAACGCTACATGAGACGCGAGATGTTTCGCTTCGCTCAACATGACCGTTTTCTTAACTATTGAGAGGACCTCCTTGAAAGTGCGCTTTGCGTGCAGAATTTAGCCACGCTGCAGCACGTATACGTCTTCATAGCCATCTTGTGGATCGTCGTACCCGCCTACGTGCTGCAGGCGCCACTCTCGTCCTAGTTTCTGCAGTACTGCCAGTGACGCCGCATTCTCGGGTGACACCGACGCGATAACTTCGTTGACTCCGTGACATCTGTGCGCCCACGCCATCAACGCCGATGCAGCTTCGTAGGCGTAGCCGCAGCGACGAAACGGTTCGTACACCGTATAGCCGATTTCAACGCCGTCCGGCGCAAATTCCACCAGATAGTCGGCTCCTGGCGCTGTATGGAAGCCAATATAACCGATCATTGCGCGGTCGGAACTGCGAATCATCGCACGCAGCAGCCAGTCGGATAGTGTGGCGTCTGCGCTTAGCTGCTCCAACCGAATCCGTGCCAAGTCGGCAGGCACACCGAATTCAGAACCCATAGTACAATCCAGCAGCGTGGCTGCACGTGACGTGTCGCCCTCAGCCAGTGCTTGCAGAATATCCACGCCCATAGGTACGAGACAAAGGCGCTCAGTCTGGACAGCCGACGCTTCCGTAGGTTTACCTCCGCTTAACCGACTCATAATTCGCTATGTATTCCTCCACGCTGGTAGCTGACACAGAGTCAGCCACCACATCCAGCGGCAGATCTTCCAGCTTCTTGAAACGTACGCAGGATTTGCCCATGTCCATCTTCTTACCCGCCGCAGCGAAGCCCTGCCTGAGCGCTTCCTGCTTCTCTGGGCTCATGTAGACACCGTGAAGATAAAGGGCATAGTGGTGTTTTTGAGCGGCTAATGCTATGTAACTCAGCGGCTGTTTGTTGTGGGTATCGGGATACGTCTCCAGCGGGATCTCATAGCTGATCATGCCCCAATTCATTCTCTCGACATATCCTGCCGGCAGATTGTTCCGCACGACTTTACGTACTTCCGCTACCACACGGCGACGATCGTCCGGCAGTTCAGCTAAGTATTCTTCAACAGTAGTCGCCTTGCTGCTCACCATGCGCAACCTCCACTATCCTCTTCGAAAAAGCTCATACTGCATTCGGGAAGAGCCAGTATACGAATTCGAACGATTCCGCGCCAACCAAGTAATTACGCTCGATCTTAATCAACGGTATCGGCAAGTGCCTCGTGGATGGCGCGCTCGGCAATGGCGGCTAATATGGGGTTCGACTGCCGGTAGTATGGCAGCGCGATAACCCCCATGGAGAGCGCCCATCCCCGCGCTCGCATCCACGTCGCATCATCTACCTGCAGCGCATCGCGAAACGTCTGTCTTGCGCTCGCGTCGAGCAGCAACCAGGCAGCCATCACATCGCAGGCTGGATCGCCTACGCCGCTGCAGCCGAAATCTACTACACTGCTGATGCGTCCACGCCGAATGAGCAGATTGCCCGCCTGTAAATCGCCGTGCAGCCAAACAGGAGGTGCGTTCCAATTATCAGCCGCCAAGGCAGCGTCCCAAACGCGCATCACCGGCGCAACGTCTATACAATCCGTCAACTCTCGAATGCACGCTCGTGTACGTTCGTCACGCTGAGCCAGCGGTACGCCTCGATAAGCGTTATGTTCACCGGGCGCGGGTCCGTCGCTCGCGTCTATCTGCCACAGTCCGTGAATAAACGCGGCAAGATCCACCGCAACCGGCAGCCGATCCTCAATTTCCGCAGTAGAAGCGTCTTCGCCGTCCAGCCATCGGTAGACTGACCAGATCCAAGGGAAACGAGCGTCTGGCTCACCGACGGCGATGACCTCGGGTAAAGTTGGCGAGGGACACGATAGCGACAGGCGGGAGCGTAGAAAGGGCAGCCAGCGCACCTCCTTTTTAAGCTGCGCGGCCGCGGACGGAATGCGCGGCAGCCGCACGACCCAGTCGTCGCCCAGACGATAGAGTGCATTGTCAGTTCCTGCCGACGGAACAAAACACATCGGCAGCGACTTCGCCCACGGCATCTGGCTTGCGACTAGCTCGCGCACTAACCCAATATTGATATCCGTCTCGTTGCTGTGCATCTTTTCTGGCGTCATACAGATCTCTAATCAACCTATATTGCGTGGACGCTACTTTATGAACCGCGAGCATCCGCCAACCAAAGATTGACCCTCCTCACCAATTGCGATACCGGCATCACGGTTTCCAGGCGCAGGACAGGACATTGCCGTGATGCCAGCCAGCGCTCGTGCACCGCCCGCGTTCGCATGTCCAACCGCCCACTCTCATACTGTGCTGCATAGTCGAGAAAGGCTTGGCTCTGTTCATACCATGTCGCCGTCCGGAAGAATACGACTGCCATAGCGTGCCCGTTCCCGCTCCGCCAATCGCTGCAACCGAACTTCGTCGGATAGGCTCAGAAAAACGATATGCGTATACAGGTCGTCGATGGCATCGGACCAGCTCATCATCGAGCCGGAGAGCGCCCACGCTTCATGCTTCATCACTGCGTCACGAATCAGCTTCTTCCGCTGCTCTAGCGGACGCTTTTCTATGAACGGCGGCTCTGTCGGCGCCCAGTAGTAGACATCTGAATCAAAATGGGGGATGTCATAATGCTCCGCCAGCGCACGCGCCAGCGTCGTTGTGCCGGAACCCGATGCACCTAGGATATGCAAACGGTAATTCAGTCTCGCATCAGAGGAAGGGACCTGCATGTCACATCAAACTCCGCTACCAACTTCGCTTGCCAAAACTGGGTATGCCCACTAAAATCCACACGCTGTGAATTGCACCGAAGCACGCTGCAGCGTCGACATTGCCTATTGCTCGCCCGGCATAATCGCATTATCGCCCTTCATCGTACCAACACAGCATTTGTCACGAGCTTGTCTGAACAACCTTGAAGGGATATCAATATGCAATCACTTTCCGAGCAGGTCAAGCGCTTAATCGATCGAGCAAACTTTGCCCACCTGTCCACACTCATGTCCGACGGAGCACCTCAGGTCGCGCCTGTATGGATCATGCGCGAAGGGAACCGCCTGCTCGTCGGCACTGGCTCTGGAACGCTCAAAGCGCGCAACTGCGCTCGCGACCCGCGCATCGCTCTGGCGATAGTCGACATGGAAAACCCGTATCGGGAAGTGCAGATTCGCGGCCGTGTTGTCGAACTGCGCGACGACAACGATATGACCGGTATGGACGCCATCTCAATGAAATACACTGGTAAGCCATTCCCCTTTCGCCAAGGCACAGATCGCGTATTGCTTGTCATCGAAGCTGATAAAGTGCGCTATAGCGAACTGCCGTTCGAGTATCCGCCTCCTAGTTCGGTGCAAGAAGGGATGGTCTAGACCCTCTTATGCAGCCTGAGCCATGCGTCGCTGCACAGATTTGTTGTGGCAGGCGATACCTTCGCCCATGGTGTTAGGCCAGCACTGCCGGCAACTGGCGCACATCGCCTCGACACTATCGCCGCGATGCAACTTTGCAATCAGGTCCGGCTCCACGATCAACGGCCTGCACATGCTGATAAGGTCGACGACGCCTGAATCCAGCGTCTCTTCCATAACAGACAGATTGCGGAAGCCATTGACCAACGCCAGCGGATAGTCCGGGCCAACGGCGTTGCGCACAGCCTGCGCCATGGGCAGAAACTGAGGTTCCGGCGCCTTCTTGGTCCACTCCGGCATGTTCCAGCCGTGGCTTATTTCGACTACATCGACCCCTTGCTCAGCGCACATAACTGCCGCCTGTACGCCCATCTCCAGCGTCTGCCCGGACGCTGGATTGCCTTCCACACCCAGTTTGATCCAGACTGGGTAGTCCGGTCCGACAGCGGTTCGCACCTCGTTGATGACCAGTCGCAGGAAGTCGAGCCCAGGTGGATTGCCGCCCCAGTGGTCTGCGCGCTGGTTTAACGCCGGTGTGAGAAACTGGCTGGTTAAGTAGCCGTGCGCGCCGTGGATCTGCACGCCGTCGAAGCCTGCCTTCACCGCGCGTCGTGCCGTTGCGCCAAAGGCGGCTGCGATTTCGGCGATCTGCTCATCGGTTAAAGCGGCAGCTTTGGCAGCCTGGTCGCTGCTGGCAACGCCGGATGGTGAAAGCGGCTTGGGCGTCACCGACGCGTCGCAACTGGCGCCTCCATGATTTATCTGCACCATGACTTTTGCGCCGAGCGCCTGTGCGGGGGCAATGGTTTCTCGCCAGATGGGGATCAGCGAGTCGTCATCGAACGCAGCCATCTCCTGGTGCGCCTTGCCTCCGCGTAAGACATATACGTGACCCGTAACGATAAGGGCAACCTCATTCTCGGCAAGTTCGGTATAGAGCTGCCGCAGTTTCGGCAAGGGTGCGCCGGTAACTCGATCAGTCATTCGTTCGGCAGTGGCGGAACGCATGACGCGGTTCCGTAGTGACAAGCGTCCGATTTCGATGGGTTCAAATAGACGTGGCACAGGCAACTCCTCCTGCTGCGTTGATTGCGATTTCGACGTTCATCCGGTCCGTTACATGCTACTGCATTGAGGGTCGGAACCCGGAATTTGAGGATAACAGAAAAACGCCGGCGACAGTGTCCAAACGGACGAACTGCCTCCGACGTTTTATTGCTCCTTGCTTACATTATTCCCACTACCGAGCAAATTGGCTCGACAGGAGCTGAATGGCTATTCCGTCCAGTCCTGTAATATGCGAGCTGTTTCTTCTGAATGGCCAGTTTCGTCGACGATGATGTCTTCCAGTGCAACGGCCAAACCTTTGTCTCCGTATTCATCGGCTTCCTTGGCTCGTTGTGTGTAATTCTTGACCGCTTTCTGTTCGGCAGCCAATACGGCCTCTAGCATCTCTTTGTTGGTCTCAGCAGCTGCGACCGGATCTGCTACAGTTGTGGGCTCGCCGCCCAATGCGACGATCTTGTTGGCCAGGAACGAGGCATGTCCCTGCTCGTCTGCTATCTCAGACGAGAAAAACTGTGCCAGCTGCAACCGGTACGCGCCACTTGCCTTTGCTGCGTAAGTTGTGTACTGAATTATTGCGCTCAATTCGCCGGCTAGGTCCTCGTTCAGATGGTCGATCAATGTCTGCTTATCCATGCTTGTCTCCTTTAGTGATAGTTTTGCACGTGATAGCCAATGACTCACGTTATGATTGTCGCATCTAGCTTATGCATTGTTGCCTACGCGACGCTAGATGCACGGATCGCAATTACGTAACACCAATCGCATGATATGCCATCGATTAATCTGATAATTCACACTATCGCACACTACATTTTAGCACAAAACGTCAATATCGGTTGCGTGCTGGCTTGCGCGGCAGAGGTCGGAATCCGAGAGAAAAACGCCCGCCGAAAAGGTCCATTTCGGCGGGCGTATTAGACAACGATTGAGCGGGTGCAGCTAGTATGCGTTCACGTTACAGTGACTGACACACTCGATCCCATGTATCGCATTTAGTTCAGCTTGTGTTGGCACGTACCTATGGCCGCGAGCGGTATGAAATCGCTTTTGCTGGCGAGTTCGTACGTCTGCGGCATGTCCATAATGAAGGGGCACGAACCGTGGCTTCCACACGAACCACATTCGGTAGCGCCATCGGAGGTTACGATCTTCCCCTTGCGCACCCAATGCTGGATCATCATATCGAGACGCTCAGGCGTTACGTCCAGTTCATGCGCCACCTGAGGCAGTGACAGCGCTCCCTCAGCGTTTTCAAATACCTCTAGCACCTGACTCAATTTACTCATGCGTAATACCTACTCCCATGGTTTTTCGAAACAACACCGCTTGCCTCATGGATAGCCCTGAGCCACCCACAGGCCCGTTTGATACACACATCCTAGATGAACAGTCGAATGCCGACCTGATAGACCAATACCGCGGCAGTCCACGCAAGCGCCAAAGTGAAGACGACCTGTGTCCACATCCACTTGGAGCCGAACTCCTGGCGCATGGCGGCTGTGGCAACCATGCACGGCACGTAGAGCAGGACGAATATACAGAAGGCAACGGCTGCCACTGCTCCTGCCGCTGCGGAACCGGCAGTCCTCGTAAAGGAGGCTACGAGCGCACTTTCTAGGCTTGTAGTGCTCTCCTCATCAGCTCCTGTACCGAAGAAGTTGAACTGCGGCACATTGATGCCCGGCACCAGGTTCACCGTGCGCGGTATTATGTTGAGCAGCTCCTGAATGGTCAGGATGAACGCCTGGCCAAAGCTGACGATCGAATCCCAGACTTCCTGGAGAAAGCTGGTCACCGAATCAGGCCCTGCCGGGGCGTCGGCAGCCGCTGCGCCCACGTAGATAATGTTCATGGTGCTGATGACAACCTCTTTGGCCATGATGCCTGTGATCAGCGAACCTGTGGCTTCCCAACTGCCGAAACCGGCAGGCGCAAACACCGGTGCAACCGCGCCGCTGACCGCACCGAAGACAGAATCCTCCGGCGGCACATTATTGAAGCTGCCAGCGTTAGTGTGTATGGGAATGGCCATCAGCAGCCATATGGCGATTGAGACGCCAATAATGATCGTGCCCGCCTTCTTGAGAAAGCCGCGGGTCCGCTCCCACATTTGACGCAACACGTCAGTCGGACGCGGCGTGCGATAGGGCGGCAGTTCCATGACAAAAGGCGCCGGAGGTTGGCCTTTGTAGACGGTATGCTTAAACCCCCAACCGACCAGGAGCGCGATGGCGATGCCCACCATATACATTGCGAATATCAGGTTGCCGGATGCAGCGCCGAAGAAGGCAGCGCCGAATACAACATAAACCGGTAGACGGGCGCCGCAGCTCATGAATGTCGCCAAAAAGCCTGTTAGTTTACGGTCCTTCTCGTTTTCCAGGGTGCGGGTGGCGTACACTGCCGGCACCGTACAACCGAAGCCGACGATTAGGGGCAGGAAGCTTTTACCGTGCAGGCCCATCCAACGCATGACACGGTCCATGACGAATGCAGCACGCGCCATGTAGCCCGAGTCCTCCAATATAGCCAACGCCAGGTAGAGGGACATCAGCACAGGCACGAAGACGAGCACGCCGCCCACGCCGGCAATGATTCCGTCGGTGACCAGGTCCGATATCCAGGTGCCGCCGAGACCGATGGCTGCAAGTAGAGCGCTCGCCCAGCCATAGAGGGTCTCATTGATAAACATATCTACCCAGTCCAGGTATGGTGCGCTCACGTTGGCTGTGATCTGGAAGACAAACCACATGATGGTAAGGAAAATCGGCACGCCCCAAATGCGATGCGTAACAACGCTGTCAATCTTGTCCGAACGCGTCTCCACAGCATGCGACGGTCGGTGGATGACCGTATCAATCACGGAGCCGATCATGTTATAGCGCTGGTCGGCGATGAGTGTCTCCGCATCTTCGCCCGTCGCTTCTTCAATGCGGCTTTGCGCGGCGCCGGCGGCAGCGACTAAGTCGTGCTTACCCGCCGCCTCCAAGGTCTCAATGATGCCGATATCATCCTCTAGCAGCTTCGTCGCCAACCATTTCGGGTTGAATCGGCTGGAAAGCGATTCGTCCGCCGAAATCGTCGACTTCAGCGCGTCGATCTCCTCGCCCAGAACGCCTTCATATTCTGCGTGCGGCAACTGCTGAATAGGATTCGCAGCCACCTGCGCAATAGCCTGCTTCAGCGTATCAATGCCCAGGCTGCGGTTGCCGACCATCTCCACCACGGGGACGCCGCCAAGGTTGTGCGAAAGCAAATCCTGATTGATCTTTACGCCGCGAGACTTGGCGACGTCGGTCATGTTGAGCGCAATGATAACCGGCTTCTCCATCTCCATTACCTGCGAGACCAAATACAAATTGCGTTCTAGATTTGCCGCATCTACGACGGCGACGACAGCTTGCGGATTGTCGTTGATGATATAGTCTCGGGCGATGATCTCTTCGACGGAATAGGCAGTCAGGCTATAGGTGCCGGGCAGATCGATCAACATGATCTCCTGGTCACCGACAGAAAAGCGGCCTTCCTTCATTTCGACGGTCTTGCCGGGCCAATTGCCAACGTGCTGACGCGAGCCGGTCAGCGCGTTAAATATGGTGCTCTTTCCTACATTTGGATTGCCCGCCAAGGCAATGTTTACAGTCATGCTACATTACTCCGATATTATCCGTCGCAGAATAGGTCACCGTTCAGCGCGGATCTGCGTAACCAGTATTTTTTGTGTCATGCTGCGCCCAAGCGCCAGGCGACCATCCTCTTTCACCGCCACGATGAGCGGCCCGGGGATATCGTTCTTCAGCACGCGAACTTTGGCGCCTTGATTCAAACCCAAATCGAGCAGCCGTTGCCGCAGCTTACGACCGCCCTGCACGTCATAGACAGCGACGGTGTCGCCTGGGGCAACTAAGGCCAACGGCATACACTGGCGCGCAGTAATATTGTCCGGACAGCTTTCGGAGCGCGGATGCTGCTGCAGGCATCTCTCGCACACCTCAGATACATCGTCTGGTATGGTTGCCTCATAAGTCTCTGCAGGTTGAGAGTCATGGGCAGAACCGTGACTGTGTCTGTGTTCATTTCGAAGCCCGCGGCGCCGTCGTGGTAGAAACTGCGAAAGCTTGCTGGAAATCATATTTCTCCTACAGGATTACCTGGATTAGTTTTGCCTCTGAACTGCGCAGCGAAAGCAGATACCCTCGCACGCGATATTCAACGGGATCGCCGAGAGGTGAACGCTTCACGACATCTATAGCCACGCCGTTCGTGACGCCCATATCCATGAGGCGACGGCGTATGGCGCCTTTTCCGCCAACTTTCTTTACTTTCGCACTTTGGCCTGGATCAAGCTGATCCAGTGTCACGATGTTTTCTTCCATGCTACCCTCGATAATTCACTGTTTCACAGGTCTATTCTGCGGCCTTGTCGCATTCGCCTATGCTTGACGAGTATCTCCCATGTACCTATCGCAATTTTGCTGTTGTTACCGCTCAAATTAAAACGGTGACGCCATGATCGGTGTGCAGCAATGCGACGGAATGCATACCTTCGTATCCGCTACTCTCGAACGCCGAAAATGTGGGCTGCCACTTCACGCCCGATAACGTGGGGTTCGCCGCCGATCTGCATATTCAGGGGCCCTCGAAAGGGCGCCGCACCTTCACAGACGACACTTTGACCGGGGCGAATGTTCTGCGATGCTGCGTAGTCCAGCAACAACAGGCTTTCGGGATACAGCCGGGTGATCGTCCCCTTGTCGCCTTTGTCCCAGAGATTCAACGGGCAATCTGTTAGGAGAGGCATTCTGCCCTCCGCTCCGGGAATGGGGTTACCGTGCGGGCAGGTCGTCGGATCGCCCAAGAACTGCGCCAGCATATCCACAACTTCGTCCGGCGTTGCATGCTCCATTTCACATGCGTAGTCGTGCACCGCTTGCCACGCCATCCCAAGTTGGTCGCTCAAGAAGCATTCCCATAAACGGTGTCTGCGAATAATCTGGTTGGCGAGTTCGTCTCCCTGTCTTGTCAACGCCACGCCTTTGTAGGGCTGGTGCTCGAACAGCCCCTGATCGACTAGCCGGTGCACCATCTCCGTCGCCGATACTGCCGAGATGCCCATCCGGTCCGCCAACGCTGATATAGGCGCCAGCCCATCGGCGCCCATCGTCAGTTCGCTGACGCTCTTCAGGTACATCTCGACGCTTTCGTTAAAAGATTCGTGCTTCATTTTTCGCCATATATTGTTGGATGTGATGACAGTTGCAGCGCCAGTCTGTTGTTACGACGGATGACTGGCTGACTTCGCTGGTCTAGCAGATGCGATTGCGGTCGCTATCGACTGACAGGCAATCGGTTGTACAAACAGAGACGATCACAACGGCTAGTCTCAAGGTTACGTGCTAGACAGTATTAAGGCATGCCATAAAACTTAAGAACAAGGTACCCATATATTAACGGAAAGGCAGGCCCAATACAAGAGTGGATAGCCACGAATTTGACCCATGTTCTATTTGGTATCAGTTGATGTGATGATTAAGCTCGCTTAACTCTTTCAAGCGGATTCGGCTAAATCTTAGTAGTCTCAACTGCCGAGATTCCGCTTGCGATGCGCGCACGACAACTACTGAAAACAACTGTAACTCTGCGATATGAGGTATACTAGGAATATCCCAAACGCACGTCAGCTTCAGCCACGACGCGGCGCTCAACCTCCGATCACCGCGTAAAAACTCAAAAGGGAATCCAATTATGCCAGCCATCACAGGCGTCGAATTCCGCGAATTCTCGGCCAATCATCACAACGCATCCCGCAACTGGCTCATTATCGTCTTGCGCACCGACGACCTCGCCATCTATGGACTGGGCGATGCCAGTCCCATGCAGCACCCGGAAGTCGTCAAGGAGCTAGTCAGCGCCTTTACCGAACGCTATCTTATCGGCAAGGATCCGCTTGACACTGAAGTTCTCTGGACCACCATCTATCAGGATGCATACGGTCGCGGCGGTCGATTCGCGACTACGGCGTTGTCCGGTCTGGATGTTGCCATGTGGGACATCAAGGGTAAGCTGCTGGACCTGCCTGTCTACAAGTTGCTCGGCGGCGCGTATCGAAAGAAGATGCGCGTGTACGCCAATGGCTGGTACAGCAACCCGGGCACGCCGGAGCAGAATGCGCAGGAGGCCAAGCAGGTTGTCGACATGGGCTACACAGCCATGAAATTCGATCCCTTTGGCCAGAGCAATTTCTATCGCATCTCGCCGGAAGAGGCGAGCCTGGCAGAAGCGCGCGTGGCGGCAGTGCGCCGTGCAGTCGGTCCTCACATCGATATTCTTGTAGAAGCTCACGGCAAGTTCGATGTCATGACGGCGATACAGTTGGGGCTGCGGCTGGAGCAGTACAGGCCCTTTTTCTACGAGGAGCCGGTCTCGCCCGAAAACATCGCAGAACTGTTGGAAGTGCGCAACAAGGTCAACATTCCCATCGCCACCGGTGAGAAGCTCTACACCAAGTTCCCGTTCGCTCAGATCGTGGAGGCGCACGCTGTGGATATCCTGCAGCCGGACATCATGCACGCGGGCGGGATCACGGAGTTGAAGAAGATCTCCATCATTTCCGAAACCAAGCACATTACCATGGCTCCGCACAACGTTTGCTCGCCGGTCGGCGCCCAGGCGGAGCTGCATCTAGACGCCTCCTGCAATAATTTTGAGATTCAGGAGTACCACGCCGAATTCTACACCGATCACTACTTCACCGTCTTCGATGGCTTCCCGCGCCCCGTCGACGGCTATGTGGAAGTCTCCGACGCGCCTGGTCTTGGGCTAGAGATGAACGAGGAGGAGATTGCCGCGCACCCGCCGATCGCACGACCGCAGTCTTCCGGCGGCATGGTCAAAGGTATCTAGTCGCTGGAGGTGATCTGCCAGTCGTCAATATGCGCTCAATGACAACGATCGATATAGGTTTGATGGGAATTTTGCGGAACGGGTTCACCTATGCCAACATGGATATAGACCTCAGCCAAAGACCCAACGTTCAGATGATCGCACTGTCTCGGGCACGTGCGACCTCGGCCGATCCACGTATCGCAACTGCGAAGGAAGCGTGCCGAAAGAACCGCTGGCAATAGAAGATGTGTGACCACAAGTCAGTTCCCACCCTACCGTGGGACTGAAACCATTATCAACATTGAATCCCTAGTACAGAAGGAACAACATTATGACTACAGGACGCGGAGTCGTCACGACCGGTCAGACTTTTGAAGTACGCGAGTTTGAAGTCCCGTCGCCCGCCCCTGGCACCATTTTGCTAAAGCAGGAGTTGGGCGGCATCTGCGGCACCGACTTGCATAATTGGCAGAATGGCATCGCCGTACCCACGCTTCAAGGACATGAAGGCGTCGGTATCATCGCTGCACTGGGCGCGGGCGTCACAGAGGACTTCATTGGGCAGCCCATAAAGGAAGGCGACCGCGTCGCATTCCATCCGCGCAACAGCGGCTTGCCCTATGGTTTCCGTCCGCCGGAAGAGACGTTCTCCGGTACCTTTGCCGACTATATTTATCTGCAGGATCCCATGAACTGCATCATCAAGACCGAGACGCCGCCCGAAGTTTCCGTCCTGGCTGAGCCTTTCGGCGTGGGCGTCCATTCGGCCATGCGAGCCGGCGTACAGATCGGCGACACTGTGATTATCCAGGGCTCAGGGCCTATCGGCCTCATGTGCCTGATCGCCGCCAAGATCAGCGGCGCGGCGCGCATGATCATCATCGGCGGTCCAAAAGGTCGGCTGGAGTTGGCTAAGAAACTGGGCGCGGATATCACGGTCGACATTGCCGAAGTGCCGGATGTGGAAGAACGCAAGGCCTTGGTGCTGAGCCACACAAAGCGCGGCGCCGGCGCAGATGTCGTCTTCGAAGCAGCCGGCTTCTTGCCTGCCTTCCCCGAAGGCCTGGAATATGTCAAGCTAAATGGCGTCTTCACCGAGGTGGGCCACTTCGTCGACATCGGCACGGTTGCCGTGAACCCGAACCAGCACTTCTGCCGTCGCAACCTGCGGCTGGAGGCCATCTGGGGCAGCAACTACGATCATTTCACCCGCGCCATGTCGATTCTGGAGCGGCACGAGTTCCCGTTCGAGGAGATGGTGAGCCACCAGTTGCCGCTGGACAACGCTGCTGACGGTTTCAACGCGCTAAACGGCACCTACCATCTAGGCGACGAAGAGGTCGTGAAGATCACGATCAGCTCGTCGGCAGAGTAGGGCAGTTCCAGCTTTCAGGTATAAAGTTCCAAGTCTTCGTGACCACGATACGCTTCCTGGAGAGCTTCGTTTGAGCGTAGGCTCAGACGGCTTCCAGGAAGCTAATTTGCTGCGCGATCCTTCTATGACTACAGCTTTCTGAAAGCTGTATGTGCTGACTATTGTGAATCGTTCACCCCATCTCCCATCCACATCATTGCGAACAGAGTTCGCATCCCCCCCTCACGTTGTCAGCTTGCCACCTTGTCACAGAAACCTTGTCACAGATTGACGTACACGCCGCCTGCGCTATACTGTACTCCACCCTTCGACGCGCGCCCGCACAATGGGGACGGACGCACAGGTCAACACTGTTCTCGTCGTGGGCATCCAGGAGAAACAATACCTAACCAGAGCATCTTGCAACCCATGTAGGGGATATTCAATGAAACTCGCCGATCGACTGAAGAATCTTGGCACAGAAAACGCCTTCAAAGTATCCGCCGCCGCCAAAGAATGGGCTGCAAAAGGACACCGGGTCTACCCGTTCCATCTTGGCGACATCAACCTGCCGACCCCGGAAATCATTGTTGAAGCGACCGAACGCGCCATCGCCGAGGGCTATACCGGCTACTGCCCGGGCGCGGGTATTCCTGAATTGCGCGAAGCCATCGCGGACGACGTGGCTACAAAGCGCAAGGTCACCTATCGTGCAGAAAACGTTTCCGTGCAGCCGGGCGGCAAACCTGTTATCAGCAAGTTTTTAGCTGCGACCATGAACCCGGGTGACGAAGTACTCTATCCCAACCCCGGCTTCCCCATTTACGAATCGCAGATCGAATTCCAGGGCGGCGTCGCCGTTCCCTATGGCTTCATCCCCACCGAGACCGGCTTTGCACTGGACATGGATGCCATTCGCGCCGGTATCACAGACCGCACAGTGGCCATCATCTACAACAACTACCACAACCCGACCAGTGCCGAATCTTCACCAGAAGAGATGGAAGAGTTGGCCAAGCTAGCCGTGGAAAACGACCTATGGGTCTTGACTGACGAGGCCTATCTGGACACGATTTACAGCGACGATCCTCGTTCCATTGTCAGCTATCCGGACATGTTGGACCGCAGCGTCATTCTGTACACTTGCTCCAAACGCTACGCTATGACCGGCTGGCGCCTTGGTGCGGCTATCGGCCCAACGAGGATCATCAACGTCGTCAACACCATGAACACCAACATCGAGTCCTGCACCAACCACTTCGTGCAGCGAGCCATGTCCCAGGTGATTCCGGACGAACACGGATCCGTGTTAGCCATCGTGGACGAGTTGCGCCGGCGACGTGATGCTGCGGTTGCCGGCCTCAACGCCATCGAAGGCGTCCATGTACCGACTCCGGAGAGCACTTTCTACCTCTTTCCGGATGTCTCCGAGATTGTCAAACGCAAGGGCTATCACAACGTAAACCAGCTCATGGACGAATCGCTTTGGAACGCCGACGTCTCCTTCTGCACGCGACACCATTTCGGACGAATTCTGCCAGGCGAGAATGACGATTACATTCGCCTAGCCTATTCCGGCATCGACGTGCCGTCCATTGAAGAGGGCCTAGCACACCTGAAGGACTTCTGGGAAGCGTAAGTGCGAAAGTCGCGCCGACGCGTTACCATCCCACCGCATTCAGCGCGCCGGCAATTCTGCTGCCGGCGCGATCATATTGCAGCCAACACTTCGCGAACACTGGAATCGACGACATGAGCCTCTACGATCTACTGGCGTGCCCCACCTGCAAAGTGCACGTGGAGCGACACGGTGCGTCTCTCACTTGCCCGCAGTGCGGCACGACGTTTCCCGTCGTAGAGGGCGTGCCGATCATGTTCGCCGACGGCAGCAACCCTGCGATCGAACACGAAGCGGAGCTGCATACCTTCCCGAAGTATAACCCCTGGGTGCATCGCATTATCCTGCAGTCGCTGCTGGATGATCAGGTCGTGCTCGACGTGGGCTCCGGCAATATGGCACTGGATGACCCGTGCATCATCCGCATGGACGTGAAGTGGAGCCCCCATGTAGACCTCGTGGGTGATATTCACGCCCTGCCCTTCCTACCGGATTCGCTGGACTACATCTTCTCGTTAGCCGTCTTCGAGCATCTGCGCAACCCCTTCATCGCCGCGCAGGAGCTCTATGCCACATTGAAGGACGGCGGCTACGTGTATCACGAGTGCAACTTCGTCTTCCCCTATCACGGCTATCCGCACCACTACTTCAACGCCACACTGCAGGGCATGGAGCAGGTCTTTCAGCACTTCACACCACTGCGCAAGGGCGTGGCGACCTACCAGATGCCGTCTTTCGCGCTGAGCAGCATCATTGGCATGTACGTGGGCAGCTCGCAGGGTTCGCAGTACCCGCATGGACGACGGCTGCTGAACATGCTCAACCGTGTTCTGGAACAGGACCTCATGGACCACGATATCTACTTCACCGAGGATGCGGCTTTGCGCGTCGCTGCAGGCACGTTCTTCTCCGGTTATAAGCAGGAGACGCCTAGCTCATCGCTGATTCCAGAGGCGATTCAGCAAGCGTGGCGGGATGATGAGTCTCTGCAAGCGCGTATGCCGGATATGAACAACCTGACTGTGGTAGACAACGTTCTGCGCTGGGCCAAAGAAGATGGCAGCGAGACCCGCCCCAGCGTGGCCGCGTATCTGGACCGGGTGCAACCTTTCAGCAAGCGCGGTGCAGATGCCGCGTGGAATCGCGACTACATCCACGGGCTGGATTACGTACCGGCCAATTTCGGCGCTATCGGCTACGAGGACGGCGAGCCGCTGCCAACCCACGCGCAGCATGCGGAAGCCAAGTATCGGCACCAGCGGTCACACACGAAGCAAATACGTCCCGGCGATCTGTTCCGCGCCAACAAGCGCAAAGCCGCGGTGCAGGATTTCTTGTACTACTGGTTGGATCGGTTAGAGGGTTAGCTCTACTCGTCCAACCGCTGCCTAATCACTCACAGCTAAATCTAATCAACGAGGAATCACTATGAACTTCCCACAAATTTCGGATTCACTGCGTCTCGAGCGATTGCAGCCGCCGACCGGCAAAGTGCACATGGTGCTCGATACCGACACATACAACGAGATTGACGACCAATTCGCGGTGACCTATGCGCTGCTGTCACCGGAGCGGCTGCAGGTCGACGCCTTGTACGCGGCGCCGTTCCACAACAACCGTTCCAGCGGCCCAGGCGACGGCATGGAGAAGAGCTATGAGGAGATTCTGCGCCTGCTGGAGCGGCTGGGTGTGAGCCCGGAGGGACTCGTCTATCGCGGCTCCACCAGTTATTTGCCGGACTGGGAGCATCCCGTGCAGAGTGCCGCAGCCGAGGATCTCGTGGAAAGGGCCATGGCCATGGACGGCGACGAACCGCTCTACGTTGTAGCCATCGGCGCCATCACCAACGTAGCCAGCGCCATCCTCATGCAGCCCTCCATCATTGAGCGTATCGTCATCGTGTGGCTGGGCGGCAATCCCGTCTACTGGCCCACAGCCTCCGAGTTCAATCTGAAGCAGGATATCCCGTCTTCGCGGCTTATCTTCGACTGCGGCGTACCCCTGGTGCAGATTCCATGCATGGGCGTCACCACACATCTGCATTCCACGGTGCCGGAGATCGAACGTTATGTGCAGGGGCAGGGGGATATCGGCGATTTTCTAGCCGAGACGTTCAAGAGCTACAGCGACGACCACTTCGGTTGGTCTAAGGTCATCTGGGACATCGCGGCCATCGCCTACATGCTCGACGCGAGTTGGACGCCGACGGACCTGATCCACAGCCCGATCCTGACCGACCAGGTCACGTGGAGCGTGGACAACAGCCGGCATTTCATTCGTAGCGCCAACTACATCCAGCGCGATCCCATCTTCCGCGACTTGTTCACGAAGCTGGCGCAGAACGCGAACGGGTAGCCGTTTAATCTCGAAATACTGCCATGCTGAGCGTAGCGAAGCATCTTTAGTTACGAACCGTATCTCATTTGCTGCCTATAGGCGTAACAAGAACAGGAGTAGCTTATGTCCCCCGTCCGTGCACGAAACTACATCGTCTTACGATTTCCCAATACGCCCTCTGCTTTCCAACATTATTCAATACTTTGCCTAGCGGCACTAATAGGATTCAGCATTGGTCTGATGACCATAGCGAACGCCCGTGCCGCCGACATCATCCACGTGAAGACAGTTGCCATGGGCAACGGTGACGGCAGCAGCTGGGACAACGCCACTACGTTGCAGGATGCGCTGCAGAACCGAGCCGAATCTGGGGACGAAATCTGGGTGACGGAGGGCGTGTATACGCCGGGACTGTCGCCAACTGATACATTTTCGTTGATACCTGGCGTTGCAGTCTATGGCGGTTTCGCCGGCACTGAGACTAACCGCTCGCAGCGAGACTGGGAATCGAATGTAACAGTGCTGTCGGGCGACATCGGCGGCGATGATATTACTGACGCCAATGGTGTGGTAACGGACACGGCCAATACCGTAGGCAAGAACAGCTACCATATTGTCTTTGCCGACGGTACTAGCACGCCGATCACCAGCGACACCGTGCTCGATGGTTTTTCGGTTACTGCTGGAGCGACTTACTATCTATCCCCGTATGCTCATGGTGGAGGTTTCTACTGTGATGGAAGTGACGGAGGAGAGTGTAGTCCCAAGCTAGCTAATATCGTCTTTTCCGCAAATCGAGCATCATATAGTAATGGTGGAGCCATGTACAACAATGGACATTATGGAGTGAGCAATCCAATTCTAGACAATGTTGACTTCAACAAGAACAAGGCTTCCAAAGGCGGAGCTATGCTCAACTATGGCATTGATGGTGAGAGCAGTCCCATTCTGACCAATGTAAGATTCACTGACAACTATGCTTGAGGTGTTTATTCTGGAGGCGGCGCTATATACAGCACTGGTCAAGGGACGGGTATCAGCAGTTCGGTCTTGACCAACGTCGCCTTCTCCGGCAACAGGTCAGACCTCTACGGCGGGGCAATGTACAACTTCAGCAGTTTTGGTATCAATAATCCCAAACTGACAAACGTAATTTTCTCGGCCAACTTTGCCGGTGCAAGCGGCGGTGCAATCGGCAACTATTGCAATTACTATGGTGAGTGTAGTCCCATCCTGACCAACGTCGTCTTCTCCGCCAATGTTGCTGTTGAGGATGGCGGAGCCATATATAACAATGGCTCTGAATTTGGCGTCAGCAGTCCCAGCTTGACCAACGTCACCTTCTCCGCAAATAAGGCCGCTCGCGGGGGCGCCATGTACAGCAAAGGCGTCGAAGGTAATAGCAATCCCATACTGACCAACGTGATTTTGTGGGGAAACAAGACCTATACCGATGACATAGAGCTTTGTAATATTAGTGCTAATCCCACTATTGCCTTCAGTCTAGTTGAAGGAGGCATCAATGGGCCTGGCGTATGGAATCTGGACAGCCTTATTATCGACGGCGGCGGTAACTTGGAAGGAGGACAAGATGATGACCCGCTATTTGTGCAGCCAGTTAGCGCTGATGACGCGACCACAAGCGCCGGCGATCTGCGTCTATTACCAGGATCACCAGCCATTGATGCTGGACGCAACGAGGCTGTCACACTATCGACGGATCTGGATAATATGCCGCGCATAGTGGACGGCAACGGCGACGGAATTGCTGTCGTCGATTTAGGTGCCTACGAAACACCCTTCTCATATGAACTCATTGTAAGATATGATGGCAACGGCTATGGTAAGGTAATCACAAATCCAACGGGAGGCGCATGCGAAAGCCCTTGTATCGGCGTCTATACACAAGACACGAATGTTTCACTATCCGCAATCGCCGACGCCGGTTCATATTTCGCCGGATGGAGCGGGGATGTCGTCGGCACTGTCAATCCGTTAGCTGTGGTCATAAATAACGACGTGACCCTGAAGGCCAGATTTGATAAGGCTGGTTCTGTACGCGGTAGCATTGTAGACCAGAATAACGATCCAATCGATGGTGCGACGGTTATTCTCCACAGCCTGATAGCCGTAGCAGGCGCTACTCAAGAACAGAAAACGGTCACTGACGCATCCGGCAGCTATTACTTCGACGGTCTACTGCCCGGTAGCTACACATTGAGCTTCCTGAAACTTGGCTACCACATATCCGGTCCGATAGCTGTACAGGTGTCAGAGGATCAAACCACTGACGTCAATGATGTGGTCATGGTTTGGGTCGGCGGCGATGTTTACAACTCATATTTGCCAGCTGTACGCCTTTCGCCGTGATGTATAATAAATTGAACGCTGCAAGCAGTAAGCGATTTTACTGCGCCGCAAGAGTAACTATAGATGGCGGAGGATCCACATGAATGACAACCTATCCGAAATTGTCTGCATCGTCGACCGGTCGGGCTCCATGCAAACCATCGTCGACGACGCAATCGGCGGCTTCAACGCTTTTCTGCAGGAACAGAAAGATGCGCCGGGCGAGGCAACACTCACGCTGGCGCTCTTCAACCATGAGTATCAGCTCCTGCACGACAACGTCGACATACAGGATGTGCCGCTGCTGAACGCGACTACCTATCGCCCCGGCGGCATGACCGCGCTGCTGGACGCCGTCGGACGCACTATCGACGCGGTGGGCGAGCGGCTAGCAGCCACGCCGGAACGAATGCGTCCCGCCAAGGTCATCGTGGCGATCCTCACAGACGGTTTGGAGAACTCCAGCAAAGAGTATAGCCTAGCGAAGGTCGCACAGATGATCGAACACCAGCGCGACATGTATAGCTGGGAGTTCATTTTCCTAGCCGCGAACCAAGACGCCATTCAAACGGCGGGTTCGCTGTCCATCCAGCCCAAGGACGCCGTGAGCTTCGATGCTACCGGTGAGGGCGTTTATAATGCCAACCTGCGTATGAGCAGCGAAATCCGATCACGCAGAGCTCGAGGCTGAGCCTACGGGTAAATCAGTTTTATTTGACCGTTTCTGGATTTTATTCACGAGATATTGCCATGCCACAACTAACCTTAACCGTAAATGGAACCACCCACACGCTCGATGTCGCGCCCAACCGATTTCTAGCCCAAGTGCTTCGCTATGATCTGGGCTTAACCGGAACAAAAGTCGGCTGCAACGAGGCCGAATGCGGCGCATGTACTGTCATTGTCAACGGCCAAAGCGTGGACTCCTGCATCTATCCCGCGTTCAAAGCGCAAGACGCCCAGGTGCTCACCATCGAGGGTCTGGCCGATCGTTGGCAGCAGGGAAAGAACGGTTCCGTGGCGATAGACGCGCTGCATCCGCTGCAGGAAGCCTTCATTGTGCACGGGGCGACCCAGTGCGGCTTCTGCACGCCCGGCTTCATCATGCAGGCGACGACTCTCCTGGACGAGAACCCTGCGCCGTCCGATGATGAAATCAAGCATTGCCTCAAGGATACCTACTGCCGTTGCACGGGCTATAAAGCCATCGTCGACGCAGTGCAGGCGGCTGCGCAGAAAATGCGGACCGGAGAGATGCCGCTGCCCACGCCGCCCGCCGTCATGACGCCGTTGGAGCAGATCGGTCAGCCGCTCATTCGACCGGACGCGGTGGAAAAGGTCACGGGTAAGGCCATCTATACGGACGACGTCAGCTTTGACGATATGGCCTATACCGCAGTGCTGCGCAGCGCACACGCCTATGCGCGCATCCTCTCCATTGACCCATCCGATGCCAAGCAGCAGCCAGGCGTACTCGCCGTGCTGACACATGAGGATGTGCCTGGCGACATGCGCCACGGCTTAGTAGAAAACGACTGGCCCGTCTTTGCCGGCGGCGAATACCCGGCGCGCTATGTGGGTGATCCGATTGCGGTCGTGGTTGCCGATAGCGAGGAAGCGGCGCACGAAGCGCTGTCACGCATCGACGTGCAATACGAGGTGCTGAAGCCGGTCACGGATCCGGTCACAGCCCGACAGCCGGATGCACCAATACTGCATCCTGATCGCCCGGATGGCAATCTGCTCAAGCACATCAAAGTGCGTCATGGCGATCCGGACCGGGGATTCGCCGAAGCCGATGTGATTGTGGAGCGCACTTATCGCACGCCGACAACCGAGCACGCCTTTTTGGAGCCCGAGTGTTCGGTCGCTGTGCCTGCCGGTTATGACGACGAACACCGCAAGTTAACCATCTACGTAGGCAGCCAGATACCCTACAGCGATCGGCATCAGGTAGCAAAGAGCCTCGCCTTGCAGGACGAGCAAGTGCGGATCCGGGGCATGGTCATGGGCGGCGGGTTTGGCGGTAAGGAAGATATCACGGGTCAGATACACGCTGCCATGGCTGCACAGATGACGGGGCGTCCGGTCAAGCTGCTCTTCACACGCGAAGAGAGCCTGCGCGTACATCCCAAGCGACACGCCACTATCATTCGCGTACGCACCGGGGCCAAGCGCGACGGCACGCTCACGGCCGTGGAAGCTGAGTTGTACGGCGACAGCGGCGCCTATGCCAGCCTGGGCGAGAAGGTCATGACCCGAGCGACGACGCATGCCACCGGTCCCTACGCCGTACCCAATGCCAAGATCGACTGCTATGCCATGTATACTAATAACACGCCCTGCGGCGCTTTCCGCGGCTTCGGCGTAACGCAGTCTGCCTTCGCCGTGGAAAGCAATATGGATATCCTGGCGCACGAACTGGGCATGGATCCCATCGAGCTGCGGCGCAAGAACGCATTGCATACCGGCTCGACAACGGCTACGGGTCAAGAACTGCTCGAGAGTGTTGGTCTCTTGGAATGCCTGCAGCGGGTGGAAGACGCCATTGCAGAAGAGCATAACCAAGCAAACGGCGACTGGCGCGAACCCTACGAAGCCAATGGCAAACGGTACTCCTGGGGCCTCGCAGCCGGCTACAAGAACACCGGGCTTGGCGGCGGCGCTCCGGACAAAGCGGAAGCGGAAGTCGAGGTCTACCCCACTGGCCGCGCCGAGATTCGCATTTCCAGTGCCGAGCTGGGACAGAATTTGGTCGGTGTGCTGGCTGCATGCACGGCGGAGGAGTTGGGCTTGCCCTTCAACCAGGTGAGCGTTCTAGTCATGGACACCGACCTGGCTCCTGACGGCGGTCCTACCACGGCAAGCCGCCAGACTTACGTGAGCGGCAACGCAGCTCGTTTGGCCGCGCGAACCATGCGCGAGCAGATCCAGAGCGTGTTGGCGGAAACGTACGACGTGCCGCCGGATGCGATCTCATTCCATGAAGGGCTTGCCTATGTGGACCAGGAGCGCATGAAAGAGCTCGTTAGCCAGAATGGCGGCATTGTCGGCAGCAATGGCGGTGCGGGCAGCAACGGCAACATGAACGGACACAACTTCAGCATGTCCTTCGGCGATGCGGTCCAGGCTATGCTCAACGAAGGGCGCGAAGCTAGTCTGCGCTATGAATACTGGGCGCCGAAAACGCAGCCATTGGGTACTGGCGGAGACATGCACTTCGCCTTCAGCTATGCCGTGCACGCAGCGCTGGTCGGCGTAGACAAGGATACGGGTGAGATCACTGTGGAGAAGGTGATCACAGCCCACGACGTTGGTCGCGCCATCAACCCGCTTAGTCTAGCCGGTCAGGTCGAAGGCGGTATTGTCATGGGCATGGGCAACGCGCTGACCGAGCACTACATCGTGGACGACGGTGTACCGTGGACGCGCCACCTGGGCCAGTACAAGATGCCCAACATCAAGGCGATGCCGCAGATGCGCAACTTCTTCGTCGAGCACCCGACTGCCGACGGGCCCTACGGAGCCAAGGGCGTGGGAGAAATCAGCTCAATTCCGATTAGCCCTGCCATTGCCAACGCGATTCGCAATGCGGTCGGCGTGCGGTCGTTTGCCCTGCCCATCGACCAGGACGCGCTGCTGCTGGCTATGCGTGCAGGAACAGAGGAAATTGACGCACGTTGGGGCGATCGGCCAGCGATAGTGGCGCTCACGTAAGTAGAATGCTGCGCATGACACAAAGCAATTAACGATGGCTGCGGATCGGGACCGGCGCTCGGTTGAGTGCCTGTCCCTCCGACTAGAAAGTTGTGCACGAAATGCCACAACCGAACATCCTTCTCATCATGGCGGACCAGCACCGCTGGGACTGCATCGGCTTCAACGGCAATAAGCAAATCAAGACGCCGCACCTGGACGCGTTGGCGGCAGACGGCGTAAATTATCCACACACCATCTGCCCGTTTCCAGTCTGTACCCCATCGAGATACTCCCTGGTCAGCGGTCAATATGTGCATCAGCATGGCGGCTACACCAACCACTGCACGCTAGACCCGAGCATCGCCACGTATCCTAGATTGCTTCGCCAACATGGCTACAAGACCAAAGCCGTGGGCAAGATGCACTTCACGCCTACTTATCTGGATGTGGGCTTCGAAGAAATGGAGCTATGCGAGCAGGACGGCGATGGACGCTACGCCGACGATTATCATCGGGCGCTTGTGCGCGAAGGAGTGGTGGATGCCATCGACCTCTATGACCAACGCAGTGAATACCGCAAGCGGGCTCCGCAGGAATACTGGGACACGTATGGCGCCATGACCTCGGACCTGCCGGAGGAGTGGCATTCGACGACCTGGGTCGGCGATCGGGCTGTGAGCACGCTGCGCAAGTGGAACAGCCAAAGCAACTTGCTCATCGCGAGTTTCGTTAAGCCGCATCACCCGTTTGACCCGCCGGCGCCGTGGTCGGAGATGTACGATCCCTACCAGCTCGAGCTGCTGCCCGGCTGGACGGAGAGCGTCCCGGACTACGATCCGCAGCACGCATACTTCGACAACACCAGCCTAACCGAAGCCTCGATGCGCATGATCATGTCCAAGTATTACGGCGCCGTCAGCCATATCGATCATCAAGTTGGTCGCATGGTGGAAGCGCTGCGTCAACTCAATTTGTATGATGATACTATGATCCTCTATCTATCCGACCATGGCGAGTATCTCGGTTTCCACCACATGATCCTCAAACATGGTCATCCTTACGATCCGTTGCTAAGAGTGCCACTACTGATCAAATATCCAGGCAACCGCCATCCGGGCTACACGAGTGATACGCTGGCGAACCTGGTGGATATTGCGCCGACGATTCTGCAGCAGGCTTCCGTACAGCCAGCCGAGACAATGGTTGGTCTGAACTTGATGGACGAACATGAGCAGCGTGAATACAGCTTCTCTGAGAACCTGCCGTCGGGCTTCTATACGGCGCGTACGCACACCCATAAACTAATTTGGGATCGTGATCCAGCCAAGAGCCAATTCTTCGACCTGCTGGCTGACCCCACGGAGCTGGACAACCTAATAGACGACCCCGCATCGCAGCCGCTTATTCGAGAATTCCGTTCAGCAATCAGTCGCTGGATGCTATTCGATTCTCCGTCCGCACTGCGAATCCACGAGCACGCGCCCGTTATCCGTCAGCCCAACGTGCCGGACAGCGATTCCGTCCAGCGTGTGCGCGAGCAAATAGACGCATTAGCTCAATCATCGCTGGCTCAGTCGCCCGAGGGTGTGTCCAAGCAGACGATTGATTGGTGATCCATTCAAACGGGAATACAGTATAGGCGGGTAACCGGCATTCTCTCTTTCCACTACAAGAATAACAGCAAACCGCAGTAAAGAAATTCGGGAGATGATGCCATTTTGCATCCATCTCCCGAACAATTTCCTGCTATGCTGTTTTGTCACAGCCAGTTCTACGGAGTCTCGCGCCTATTCGACGTACACGCAGACTGCATAGACGGTCGCCGAGAAGGTCACGTCCGTCTCGCCCTGGTTGGTAATGGAGGCTTCCCAGCCGTCGGCAGTGGGATGGGATCCGGTTACCGTCAGGATTCCAGGATCGGCTTGCGTATAGCTGAAGCCGCCGCTCACAGGCACCTTGCCTGCGGGGCAGGATACTGTGGCGTGAATCGGATTCACTAGCGGTGCAGCCAGTACATTGTAGTCTCGTGTGAATTGAACGATCTCATAACCGGACATTCCAGGAGGACCTTGCGGACCGGGCTCTCCCTGTGGTCCAGTTTCGCCTTGCGGGCCTACTTCGCCCTGCGGACCCATTTCGCCCTGCGGACCCATTTCGCCTTGAGGACCGGGTATGCCTTGTGGACCAGTTTCGCCACGTGGTCCAGTTTCGCCCTGCGGACCAGGCTCACCTTGCGGACCAGGTTCACCCTGGGCTCCTTGGATGCCGGGCTCACCAACAGGACCAGGTTCACCCGCGGGGCCGGGTTCGCCAGCGGGTCCAGGTTCACCAGCAGGACCAGGCTCACCAGCAGGACCAGGCTCACCAGCAGGACCAGGCTCACCGGCAGGACCAGGTTCACCAGCTGGACCAGGTTCACCGGCAGGACCAGGTTCACCAGACAGACCAGCTTCACCGGCAGGACCAGGCTCACCGGCAGGACCAGGCTCACCGGCAGGACCAGGTTCGCCAACAGTACCGGGCTCACCGGCAGGACCGGGTTCACCGGCAGGACCAGGTTCACCAGCGGGTCCGGGTTCACCGGCAGGACCAGGTTCGCCAGCCGTACCGGGTTCACCAGCAGGGCCAGGTTCACCAGCTGGGCCCTGCATACCTTCGGTCCCCTGCTGATTCCAGGAAATTTCGCTCTCACCTTCGGCGCACGCCTCGAGCGGTTGATCGCCGGCGGCAACCTTGGTCAGTGTTCCATCGGCAGTAATACATCCGGAGTATACTTCGCCGTTGCTGGCGCTGGATTGCGCAAACGCGACTCCGCCGATTACGCTGAGTACTAGAATCGCAGATGTTGCCGCAAATAGTAGACGCGACAGTTTCATTGCAACGCTCCTTCTCGGGTATCTTGCGAATAGGCAAGATGATTATGCTTGGACGACTATGGTAGAAATAGATGAGCTAGTTGGCGTGAGAGACAAGAAATGCTCTCAAAAAAGATCCTACGCTATTGTTCATGACAATAGTAACAGATCTGTAGAAAATCCACCACAAGACTTCCGGACGCTCAGTCGACATTCGCCTGCTATGCAAGCAACAACAGACCGTGTCTATTCGTCCTGGTTCAGCACTTCCTTGCGCAGGATAGAATAGGTATACATATCCCGGTATTCGCCGCGCAACATCATACAGCCACGAGTCCTGCCCTCGTTCAAATAGCCACATTTCTCGGCAACCCGCTGTGACGGTCCGTTATCACAATCGATCATCAGGCGTAGACGGTTGACCTTTGCATACGTGAAGAGATATCGGGTCATCAGCGCGAGCGCTTCGGAGGTCGCTCCACGGCCGCGATCCTCGGCGAGAAAAATCCGATAACCGATCTCAAACTCTTCCATGTAGTCCAGTGTCTTGAACCAAACAATCTCGCCAACAATCCGATCATCCTTGTCGCAGATGACAAGCGTGCCGAATCGTTCACCCCACAACCCGTTTTCCTCAAAGCGTTTGTGCAATGTCGAAAGCGATGTCAGTTCCGACGGCCAGAACTCGCCGTTATTTTCTACGTCGTTCATGAGTTCGCTGAATGTTTCTAACTCGTCCTCGCGAACCAAACGCAGATCAATTTTGTCACCACGAATCATTATCAAACCTTCCATTCATCCTTATTTAGTTTCATAAACACCGTACTGCAGGCCTGTAAATGCCATACATGTCTACGTTACGCCATCGCCAAGAGAGACATATGAACTGTTCGCAACCTATGCCACAATGCAGTATTATTCAATAGCTGGTCCATATCCAATAATTTGTAGTAGCAACTGCAGCCACACCTTTGGCGCGGCAGCAAACGTATTGGTATTGGGCGACGACAGCCAGTAGAGCCTTGTATGCCAATTCTTGCCTCGTTCAGAATGAGGTTCTGACAGACGGGCGTCTGACGCTTTCGGCACATCCATGCTGATCGCAGTGACGTTGGTATTCGTTCAGTATCCTCGTGCGGAGGCAGACAAAATCAGACAACGTGCGCCATAACAAGAAACCTTATATGGAATTCAGTCAGTAGCCGATCAAAAGAGCAAGTTCGAATATGACAGGAGGGAAGGATACATGAAACATATTTCGTGGCGACGAACGCTTTTGTTGATAGCGTTCGCAATTCTTGCCATGGGGATGACGATGGTTGCCGGCAGCGCCGACGCGTTCGCACAAAGCGATACATCAGAATCAAACCAGGCCGAGACAGCAAGTGCAGATGCCGTGGCAACCGAGGAGGCGGCAGACAGCGAACTGAGCGTCGACGAAGCCGCTGCAGACGAAGCGGAAGCAATCATCGACTATGACACGTACATCACCATTTTGCCGGCCGCGTCCGGCGGCGGCTTGCGCGTCCTAACTGTCCGTTTCTTCAGTGACGGCACTATGCAGTGGGATACGCAGTTTCAAAACGGTGAGCCGCCAATCCGTGAAGTAGGGACCTGGGAAGACAGCGGCGAAGGTATGGTCACGGTGACAATCACAGGACAGGCTGACGCCGCCTACGATGAGCCTGCCGTCATCGTCTTCCAGAAAGACGGCGACGCACTTATCGCCACCGACTACGAAGTGAGCCTCTTCGGTTCCCAAGGTTTAACATTGCGCGCGGCGACGGACATCCTGGCAAACATTGAGACTGCGCTCTTCACAATCAACCTGAGCGCAGGTTTCCCGCTGGACCCGACCTTCATGAGCGTGAATGCCGGCGGCGAGGTGCCAGCAGAGCTGCTAGGCGTAGATTGCACAGGCTACATCAACCCGGAGCCGATTGTAACGCTCAACTGGAGCGGCGAAGCTGACATGCTCAAGGCGTTCATGGTGAGCAACGACGATCCCACAATGGTCATCATGACGCCCAGCGGCAACGTCCTCTGCAACGATGATGCCAGCAAGAATCTGCTCGACCCCGTCATTCAGATGGACATGCCGGAAGAGGGAGAGTACAGAATTTGGGCCGGCAGCTACGCAGCCGGACAGTTGCTGCCCGGCGTACTAGTACTAACCACGAAACCGGAAGTTGAGGTTGGGACATTCAACCTCGGCGGTCTCATCCGACGCGGCCCTATTTCTGAGCTTGGACCGGCTGGTGTCGACGTCATTGACGAAGAAACGTTGATGGCGACATTGCAGGCAGCCGCCGACTCTGCGGATGTCATCACGCAGGCTGAGCTGCCTACGAGCGTCGATGTCGTGGCAGAAGGCAACGTGCCGCTCTTTGCTCTTCCGCTAGTGGAAGAACACTGCGCCGGATTGGTGACGCCTGCCCCATCCTACACGTTCAACTGGCAAGGTAGTGCAGACGTCATACGCGTCCACTTCGAAGGAGACGGCGACTCCAGCTTGCTGGTCATCGGCCCCGACAAGTCGGTCACCTGCGCTGACGATTCGGCCGACGGCGTGAATCAGAATCCGGTCATCGACATCGACAGCCCAACCGAGGGTCTATATGCTGTATGGGTCGGTCGATTTGATCCGGAAACGCCGGTATCCGGCCAACTCTCTGTTACAGACACGAGCGACGAGCCGGAAGTGCTCTCGACTGCCAATGAATAGGTCCACACGAATGCAGACATCGACCGCAAGAGCATACTCGATTCACAGCGTCACGGTAGCAGCTCGAGCGAAGAGAATAGAATCAGCCCGCACACAAGTCGCGGGCTGTATCCGCCAGCTTCAGATGAGTGACCGACATCGGAGGAAGGAGTAACTTACATGCGACGCATTTTAGTTGTCGCCCTACTCATTGCAGTGGTTCTAGTCCCTGCGATCAGTATTCAGAACGCCACTGCTCAAAGCGGTAATATGTGGACCGCTTATTATTACGCCAATACTGACTGGTCTGGGGCGCCGGTTATGACAGACACAACGGCTTACGTTTCGTATAACTGGGGTACAGGTTCACCGGGACCAAATGTACCTGCGGACAATTTTACAGCCAGCTATGAGACTGATGCCTTCTTCTACGCAGGTACGTACCGTTTCACAATGGTTGCAGATGATGAGATGTCGCTCATCGTAGGCGGCGTCACGTATCTGGACACGCGTGGCCAAGGGCAGTCGGGCAAGACCTTTACGGTCGATATAAGCTTCCCCACAGGGGCGACGCAACACGTTATCGTCTATTACCGCGAGTACACGAATCTGGCCTATATTAGCGTCGGCTGGGCGCCCGTCAAAGGTAATCCGAGTGTACCGACACCGGCTCCGCCAGGGCCGCCTGCGCCCAACCCGACTCCCAGCAACTGTGGCCCCACATCAGCCACGAGCGTGACCACAGAATTCGGCAACTACACGCCGTGTATCCAACAAGGACTGCCGCAATCGGCTTGCTTCCAGTCTAACGGCGCGTGGAATGCACCTAACATGGGTTCGATTACTTCAGAGCCGAACATCGAGGTTTGGGGGAACTGCAAACCGGATTCGGTCACGAGCTTCACAGTGAGTTGTGATCCCGACGTACCACAGAAGTCGTATAAATGTTCCAAGACCGGCGCAGGATGGTTCCCGAACTAGTGTTTGATCGGATGGAGTTTGCAGGTTAACTTAGCTATAGTAGAAGCCTTGCGGAATCGTTCCGCAAGGCTTCTACTGTCCAACCTGATCAGTTTCGCTGGTATTCCTATCCAGCGAAACCGATATGTGTAAGATTCGAAGACTAATTCTGGGTGTTGTGGTTCGGCTTGAATCCCATCCTGCCGGCGAACTTAGCTCGGCTGCCCAGTTCAGCCTCAATCTGCAGGAAGCGGTTGCCCACCGGGCCAGTACCACCTTCTCGCAGATGCCCCGTGTTCAGACCTACCACGTAGTCCGCTATGTTGGCGCCTTCGCCGCGGCTATCGCACGGCATGACGCCGTAACCGTTGTCATAACACATGCGCACGGCATCGAACGCTTCTGAGATGGTGCCGATCTGGTTGACTTTGAGCAGCATGCAATTGGCCGCGCCTACTTCGAGCCCCTGCTGCAAGCGCTCCGTGTTGGTCGTGAACAGGTCGTCGCCCACGATCTGAATGCCCAATTCGCGTGTTAAGACTGCGTGACCTTCGTAATCATTTTCGTCCAGCGGGTCTTCGATGATCACGAATGGATAGTTGGCGACCATCCATTCATACAGCTTGAACATGTCATCGCGGGACTTGTCCTGCGCCGAGAACAGCCCTTCATACATTTGCGTCTCTTTGTTGTAGTACGTGCCTGCCGCCACATCCACTTGAATACCTACTTTGCCTTCGTTGCCGGTATTCTCGATGGCCTGCACCATGACGTCCCAGATTTCACTGTCGTGCTTGGTCTTCCCAGGCGGCACGATACCGCGTTCCCGATCACTCCACAGGTCAAACTTCTTGTCGATCAGGCTCAGGAACTCCTTGTTTAGCAGCCAGCAGTTGTACGACGCTTCCGAGAAGGTCTCGAAGCCATAGCAGATGAACGAATGGCTTGGCTTGCCGCCGGAGCGTTTGCCGCCACCGTAGCGATTGCTGCCGAGAAGCGTAATAACACCTGGCACGGGCAACGTGCGTGCGTTCACGCCGCCGATATGACGATACAGGGGGATACCTAGGCTAGCGGCACCGGCGAACAGCGTTGCTGCAGATGCGCTGGCTGTGGCGTTGCCGCCTAAGTTCGTCTTGGTCGGAGAACCGTCCGCTTCAATAATGGCTGCATCGACCGCCTGCTGATCGCTGGCGTCCGTGCCTATGATGGCGGGACCGATAATATCCTCAACATTGCGTACTGCTTTTTTCACGCCGCGCCCTTTGAAGCGCTCGCCGCCGTCATAGGCAAATTGAACCTCGAACTCACCTACAGAAACACCGGCCGTGACAACAGCGACGCCCTTGGATCCGTTCTCTGTCTTGACTGTACATTCTACGCCTGGATGGCCGCGGTCGGAATAGATTTCCCGAGCAGTGACAGCTGTAATCGTTGTGCCTGAACTCATTTACCTTCCCTCAATTCAGTTAGTTGTTGTAGATCAATATCAATAGCAGATCTTCAATTACATTTCATTAACAAACGTTCGTACTAGCAACTACTCGTTGTCGATTAGGTTCATCAACTAGATTTATCGACGGAATCTGTCAGTCGTACGCTAGGCCCAGTACGGACCCCTACCCGTCTCTTCGGAGGTGCTTCTGCCCAAGATGATGGCCACGCTCAAGTCGCCCATGGCCATGGCCATGGTGGCTTCGATGCCGTCCCCAAGCACATGGAGCGCCGGCGAGGTATCGTGGCGCTTGAGGACGTCGCGCAAGTCGAGACCCACTTCGCGCGCCCGCTCATATGTTTCACCGTCCACGATGCCGCCGGCAAGCACCGGAACGCCTTCGCGACCATCCACAAACTGATGTCCAGGACCATCCGTGCCATCGGAATCGACGGAACCGACGATGACATGATGGCTGCCTTCGATCTCAACCGCTGCCGACACGGCGAACTCTTGATCGCGTCCGCCCATGCCGCCATTCTTGCCCACAGTGACTAGCAGCTCACCTCCGCCGACGATGGCAACCGGCGGTGTGAACGGATCCCCGTCGATTTCAGAGTGCATCGCCAGATTGCCGACTACCTTGCCTACCTGGCTTGCCTCCGCCATCATGGTGTAGTTGTTGTAGAGCATATGCGCGTTGAGCCCAAGTTCCTTAGCCTTTTTCACAGCGGAGGGAACGACGCCATTCGCCTTGGGAAATAGGCAGAACACGCGCTGATTCATGGCCTCAAATTCGTCTATCTTCAAGGTTTCCCGCGCCGGGTCCGGATGAGTCAAATAGGTGCGCACCGACTCTGGTACGCTATCCCAGCATTCCCACTTCTTCAACGAGGCGATCGCGTCTGCATTCGTCGTCTCGTCCGGCAACGTATGCAGCCAGCGATATCGCGGCGCAGTCAAAACCCGCTCATACGATGACTTATGGAAGGCCAAGATGTGGATGGCTCTTGCCGGCTGAATATACTTGGAAAATTGTCCGCCTTTGATCTGATCCAAATGGTTACGGATGGGGATCAGGTCTAGCGTCGGACCGCCCTTTTCGATCTGGAACATGTGCACCACTCGCTGCACATCGTCCAGACTGACACCGTCTACGGGATAGGTAAGCAACGAACCGATGCCGTTGCCGATCATGGTGATGACCACATCGTCTTCGGTCAGATCCTCGGTCATGGCGATGATCTTCTTGCAGCCCTCGATGCAGCCTTCGTCAGGTACCGGATGGGCCCCATGCGTAACGCCGACCACGTCCAGAATGACCGGCTCGCCATGCTTTGCGATAACATGCCCACCCGTCAAGCGGTCGCCGAGGATATCCTCAACCGACTTTGCTGCGCGCTGAATGCCTTTGCCCGCGCCAAACACGAATATGCGCCCGCATTCGTTCAAGTCGACTACATCGTCGCCGCTGGGACCGCCGTCCGGTTCGTATTCCTCGCCGCCAAAGATGAAGCGATCGCCTTCTCGCCGCATAAGCTTCAACATAGCGAAGTATGGATCCGCGGCGTGGATGCCTGCCTCGAGTATCTCCAGCATCAACTTGCGGCCTTCAATGTGACCGTGAGAGGTCAAAATGTCACCGTTTGTAATGCGTTGCATGTCCAGGGAAGGGTTCATACGTACTCCGTCGTGAATGTGTACCATGCGATGTAAGAGGAGGATTGGACAGCGCGTTCGGTATGCTCGGATAAGGATACCCAAAATCGTGCATTTTCTCAAAAACTGACGGCGCCGTACGTGAAGGCATATGCAGACTGCCTTACCGGCTACGTGTGCAAGTCACTATTATTGCATCGTTGAAGAAGCAAGAAGTGGCCTATCTGTGGTAGAGTGTACAGGTGCAATACCTGTGATTTTGCCGTGAGTGGACACATCGATTGTGCTCATCATATACGGCTCCCTAACGTGGAGGTTTCGGTGCCAATAGCGGCACGAAACACTGAATTTGCCTATGGCACAGAAAGTCATGGGCTACAACCAAGTCAATCTAGAAGGAAAAGCATATGTCTACCGATGAACAGTCTCTGCTGGAACTCCAAGCGCGCTGGGACAAGATCCGGATCGCCAACCTTTATGACACACTGGACGATATGGGCTACAGCAACCAGTGTATCGACCTGGGCATTCGCCCGCTTTTCCCGCGACAACATCTGGCTGGCGTAGCAGTGACGGCACGCGGCGGTCGCGACCCGCGCACTCGCAAGGAATACGAGCAGCAGAACAAGAGTGTCGACTATTTCGGCGCAGTGATGGACGCTTGCTACCCGGGTTGTGTCGTGGTCATCGAAACCGGCGGTGAACCCCATTCCGGCAAGTTTGGAGAGATGACTAGCTGGGCGATCAAGCAGAAGGGCGCCAAGGGCATCGTGCTCGACTCCATGATTCGCGACTGGCTAGGATTGGAAGTCATTCCGGAATACACCGTCTGCGCACGCGGCACATCTCCCATTGAATCGGCCGATCGCTGGAAGATCAACGCCATCAACGAGACCATCGCGATGCCAGGTACACTCACTGACCAGGTGCGCGTCGATCCGGGCGACTGGATCATTGGCGGTCCGGACGGGGTCGTTGTGGTGCCGCAGGCTATCGCAATGGAGGCGCTGGTCGCTGCCGAGGATATGGAACGTCGCGAACAGGGTATGCGCGAGGATGTAGCTGCGGGTATGTCGTTCGAGGACGCCTTCACCAAATGGGGTCGCGCCTAACCTTACACTAGGTAAGACGAGTCTGCAGGCGACGGGGAGAGATTCCTCGTCGCCTTTTTGTTATTGGTCTGCAGTATTCGCGGCAATCCCCGACGAAAGGGCAGGAATTTCAAACAAATTTCACCAATTTGCGTGCAAATTGCGCTAGCGCAATTCATAAGGCCCAAGAGTATGCCATAATGGATAAATCCTAGGTTGTAAGCGTCAATATCCACTGCCGCCCCCGATGCAGTGGATGCGGAAGACAACGGTAGTCAAGGATAGCCTGGCATCACGTCCCCTCGGTGTGCTGTTCATCCAATAACGCAGCGTTCAGTTCGACGTCAAAACGCGTTCGTTCTGTTTCAAGTTGCCATAGTCACGCAAACAACGACGATTGCAGATCGTAGATGTCGCGCGCCTTCGTGGAACGAGCTGTGCGTTCCTGTACGGCCGTCAGCGCCGCCCACTATTTGTTCGAGGCGATGGACTACACATTCTGCGACTTTGTCTCCGCAGATTCATCCAGCGTCTTGATGACACCGTATTCGCCATCGTAGCCGCCCTGCGCGTTGACGCAGCTCGTGCGCATGTTGCCGATCCCCTGCGCCAAGCGCTCACCGCCAACCGCAGCAATATCCTCCAACGGCAGGTCGATCAGGATGTTCAGCTCAGAACCCAACGCATCAAGCAATCTGAAGTAAGCGCGTTGCACCGTCTTTGAGTTCGACCCCACATCCAACACTTCACTAAGCACTTCGGGTAGCGGTATCAGACTCAAGAATGGGTGTGTACACGACGGCTTACCATCCGGCGGACGGTCCGCGAGTTCTTCCACACGGTGCAGGACGCCGACGGTCACTTGCTTGCCGCACACGGGACAGACGCCGTCGTGCTGGCGCGTGGTGCTGGGCTCCCAGACGATGCCGCACTTGCGATGGCCGTCCAGGTGATACTTGCCCTCTTGGGGAAAGAATTCGATGGTGCCGCCGAAAGTAGCTGGATCGCCTGTGTACATGGCGTCGAACAAGGCGTCGTAGCTTATATCCGTATGAAAGACGGACGCTTCGCGCATGAGCTTCTGCGGCGAGTGCGCATCGGAACTGGAGACTAGCGTGTAGCCGTCCAGGTTGGAGACGCGCCAGTTCATGGGCGGGTCTGAGGAGAGCCCGGTTTCCAAGGCGAAGAGTTGGTCGCTGAGGTCGCCGAAACATTCCTCCACTGTGTCGAAGCCAGACTTAGAGCCCAGCATGCTGAACCAGGGCGTCCAGATGTGCGCCGGGATGAGGTGGCAGCGCGGGTCGTTCTCCAGCACGATCTCCAGCAGGTCGTGCGAGTCCAGCCCTAGGATGGGACGCCCGTCGGAGCGAATATTGCCGATGCTTTCCAGCGTCGTCTGCAGCTTGGCAACCGCCTGCAGCGTTGGCGCGAAGACAATGTTGTGCACCTTGCGCGTGGCGTCGTGTCGCTTGTAGATGTTGCTGATTTCACCCGTCAGCAGGAAACGCACCGGTGCGTGACAGGCGTTTGGCGTCTCAGCTTGAACCGGCATCAGGTACTCATCACGCAGCTTGAACAGGCCATTCTCTGCCGGCTCCAGCTTTTCGCGCATTTCGTCCAGCCAGCCGGGATGGGTGAGGTCACCAGTGCCGACGATGTTCACGCCCTTGATCTGCGCCCATTGAGCCAGATGCTCGAAATCCAAGCTCTTGCTGGTGGCTCGCGAGAAGTGGGAATGGATATGCAGATCGGCGACAAGTTTCATGACGAGTAGTCCGTGTAGATTATTACAAGCGTACTCAGCAGGATATCAAATAGCTACACCATAACACCACTGCGGCATGTTTCCGAAGCCGCTAGCGCTTATCAGATGTTTTGGTGTGCGAGCTGTGGCGAGGGCTACTTGAGGCCGGTGGTGGCGATGCCGGTGGTGATGAACTTCTGGAGAAAGGCGAAAACGATAGTGATGGGCAGCAACGTGAGCACTGTCATCGCCAGCACATAATGCCATGGCGTGTTCAGCTCGCCCTGGAAGGAATTGAGGCCGACTTGCAGTGTGAACAGTTCGGAGCGATTAAGCACAATGAGCGGCCAAAGGAAATCGTTCCAACGCCACATGATGGAGAAGATAGCGAGGACCGCCAGTGCTGGGCCCGAAAGCGGCAGGATGATCTGCCAGTAGATGCGCCACTCGCTAGCGCCGTCGATGCGCGCCGAATCGACTAACTCGTCCGGGATGGTCAGCATATATTGGCGCAGCAAGAAAACGCCTGTGGGCGTGGCTGCACCAGGGATGATGACGCCCCAGAGGTTGTTGACCCAACCAACCTTCGTGATCACCAGGAAAACCGGCACGAGAACAACCGAAATGGGAATCATCAACGTGCTGATGATGATGACGAAGATGACAGTGCGCCCCCGAAAGTGGTACTTGCTTAGCGCAAAGGCTGCCATGCTGTTGATGACCAACGTGATGACCGTGGCGGTCAATGTGACGACAACGCTGTTGCGCAGATAAGTGAGGAAGTTGAACCGCTCGAGCGGAACGATGTAGTTGCTCAATTCTAGTTTGATCTCGCGGACTGCTTCTCGCTGATTGATGTTAACCTTGACGACCTCGTCAGGATTGACGGGGTCCACCATTTGCGCTTCGATGCCGACGCGCCGAATCTGCGCCATCTCTCGTTGGGAGCCATCGTCGAGCGTCACCGTGTAGAGCGGCAGGGGTTCGTCATAGCCTTCGACATCAACCATGACCTCGGCATAGGGCAGAAACTTGGGCGGGTATTCGATGAGCGCTGACTGCGTCTTAAAGGACGACAGAACCAGCCACACAATGGGCACAAACATGACAAATGTGCCAACTGTGAGATAGAGGTAGGTCAACATGTCAGAGACGTCGAGATGCCGCCTGCCCCTTCGTCTGTTGATGAATTCGCCTGTGCTCATGACCATTCCCTACTTGATCTACCGATACGGACCAGTTTTACCGCTGACATCCGTCTATACATTCCGTCATTCAATAATGCACACGCTATGCGGCATCCGACGATTGTCCGATGCGCAACTGGATCATGGTGAATATCCAGAGCGCTACGCCCAGCACAACCGAGGCTGCGGCTGCCAGCCCGAATCGCTGCGGCTGCTGCCGAAAGCCCGTGTCGTAGATATATTGGACAATGTACTGCGTGGCTGTGCCAGGACCTCCCCCAGTCAATACATAGACTTGGTCGAAGACCTGCACGGCGCGGATCAGCGAGAGCACCAGAACGACAAACATTGTCGGCATGAGCAAGGGCAGCGTTATGCGCCAGAAGCTGTTCCAACTGTTCGCGCCGTCAATCTGTCCAGCTTCATACACTTCAGACGGGATGGCCTGCAATCCTGCCAATAAAATGAGCGTGTAGAATCCCATCTGCGCCCACGTACTCACGAAGATTACCCAGAATTTTGCCCAATCTGCGTTGAGCAAAAAGAGGATGCTATCAAAACCCATGCTGTTGAGGAATGCATTGAGCACGCCATTGCGTTGTAGAATCCACTTCCAAATGAGCGCCACGACCACCGGTGAAAGCAGCACGGGATAGAAGTAGATGCTGCGGAAGAACCCGCGCCCGCGAATGCGCCGATTCAACGCCAGGGACGTTATCACGGCAAAAAAGACCATGCTGGCAACCTGGAACACCACGTAGAACAGCGTGTTGTAGATGCCAATCCAGAACGTGTCTTCGCGGCAGGAATTGGGGTCCAGGACGTTTTGGCAGTCGAAAAGATGCTGAAAGTTCGCCGTACCAACGAAAGGACGATCGGCGGGTAATAGTGCTGTCCCGCCGGTGAAGGCATAGTAGAAGTTCAACAGCATTGGAAACAGTACAAAAATACCGAAGACCAGCAGGTTCGGCAGCACGAAGATGTAGCCCATGTTGTCCACGCTGCCGACGAGTTTCTGAATCGGCGCCATGACGAGCCCGATGGTGGTCATTATCAGCTCGTAGAGCCACCATAGCAGTTTCTTCATATGGGTTCTTTGCTACCTGCTTCGCTGTCTTCTTGTGGACCCGCAGTTTCACGGTTTACACACGCCGCTACAGCAGTGTATCTACCGGTAACGAACCGATCACGTGACTATAGGTAGGCGATAATTGAGAGACTACTGTGCAGACCTGCCGGCGCAGCGCCCAAGGACGCCGCGCCGGCAGCCATTCTGCGACTACTTGCGAAGAAGTAGCGCAGATTACTCACATGCCTTACTCGGAAGCCTGCGCCTCTGCGATGGCCTTGTCTACATCCTCCTGCATACGCACCATGGCCTCGTCCAGGGTCAGCTCGCCAACCAGCACCTGCGTGAGACGGTCGGTGATGGCGTCCATAATGGGACGATTGTAGGTGTAGCCTTGGAACTGGTAGGCGATTGGGCTCAGCTTAGGAACCTCAGCCGCGAATGCACTCAGCGCCGCGTTCGTCTGCGGTAATTCGGCTGTGTATTCGATGCCGGATTCGGCAAGGCCTAGATGACCAGGAATGAAGGACGTTCGTGCCGAGAACTCGCTCAGGATATCCTCGCTAGCCAGGTAGTCGAGAACGCGTCCAACTTCTTCCGGGTGCTCCGTGTCTGCGATGCCAACCAACGCTGCTCCACCTGGCACGCCAGTGCAGCCACCTGGACCGCAGGGATTCGGAACGACTTCCCAGTCGAAGGCGTCGCCGATGACCTGGTCAAACTGGCCGATCTGCCAGCTGCCGCTCATGTACATGACGACTTGAGCGTTGGCGAAATCCTCGTTGGCTGCTGCGTATTCGCCGCCGGCGCCGATCCAGGTATCTGGAATCATGGTGCCGTTCTCGTGCCAGTCGATGAGCAGCTGAGCCATCGCTCGGAAGCCCTCGTCGTCCAGCTTCGGATAGCCGTTCTCATCGAAAATCTTGGCGCCCATGCTGATAGCCGGGCCTACAAAGCGATGGCCGCTGCGGTCCATAGCCAGTGCAAACGGCGTGCCGGTCGCATCGGCGACCTCGCGTGCCGCGGCCGCCCATTCTTCCCAGGATACTTGGTCGGTTGAATCGCTGGGGACGGGAACGCCTGCCTGCTCAAAAAGCGTGCGATTGATATACGGGCCCGTGACCGTCAGTTGGGTCATCATGCCATTGATGGAATCGGTGTCACCGGGCTGGCGCATCCACTCCAGGAACGGACCGAAGTTCTCTTCCCAGTAGGCCGGGTCTTCGACATAGGGAGTCAGGTCTAGGAAGTAGGGAGAGAGACCGCCCAAGTTGGTGACACGGGCCATATCCGGACCCTCGCCGGCTGCAAGCTGAATCTGGATGTTGTCACGAATGACGCTGTAGGCCACGGTATCCATGATGACATTGATGTCCGGATTCTCTTCCATGAAGCGATCCAACAGGTCCTGCATGACCTCGCCCTCGTTGCCGTCGCTGTACCACAACATGCGCAGTTCGACGACATCTCCAGCTGCCGGCGCTTCCGCAGCAGCTTCCTCTGCTGCCGGTTCTTCTGTAGCTGCAGGTTCAGCCGTAGCAGCCGGTTCTGCTGTTGCCGGCTCTGCGGCGGAGACTTCCTCTGTCGCGGCTGCCGGTTCGTTCGCAGCTGGCGCTGAACCGCCCGATGAACACATCGTGGTCAGCAGAGCACTGATGAGAAGAACTGACAGGATAAGCCAAGTTCGTTGTTTCATGCTTTCCTCCTTATGGATGTAGTGTACTGAATGTGGTTGACTATAGGTGGTTTCATATTTGGCAAAACGAGATTGTTGTATACACCTGCCGTAATGTCGCATGTAGGATATGGTGTGCGGCTACGCGAGACAATGACTTAGCTTCGCTGCAGGCTGTAAACAGATACACTTGCTCCGGGTGTTTCACGATGCAGCGGCGGTACTTTGCTCGTCAGTGACACGCCTGTAGCGCATATCAAATGGCGCCAACCGAACGAGACAATCTAGAAAGCCGTCTACATTGGCTGACTGCTTACCGGCGCGCACCCGGCGGAACCACTATATCAGATGGCACAAAGGCGCGCAATATCAAAACGACAATCCATCATGATACCTGATGCCAACGCCCGCGTTTGCTTATGCTACCGTAAATGGTGAATCCAACCGGGATTGCTTAGCACCGATACGTCGCTTTCAAGTACGGCAACCTCTATGTGCGAATACCTGCGTAATGATGTGTATTGCTGCCTCCTGCGCGCCACGTCTGGTTGCTAGTTGGCAGAACGCTTGATCTAGTCGCCACAAGAAGGTATTCTAAACAGGAACCCCCCTCGAAAATCAGTACCACGTTGCCAAGCGATACGATTGCAGCTAGGAGCCACTTATGTCAAAGAAGCAGAAAGAGGCTAAGATCGCACAAGTCGACGGTCCACCTACCGGCAACGGAAGCCAGACTATCGCTGCGCCCAACAATGATGTCGCTGTGCCGTCGAAGCCGGGTAAACTAAAACGAAAGACATATGAGAAAGAGTTGGCCAGGCTGCAGGTAGAGCTGGTCAAGATGCACGAGTGGATCCGTATGTCGGGTATGAAAGTCGTCGTCGTGTTCGAGGGACGCGATGCTGCCGGCAAAGGAGGCGTGATCAAACGTATCATGCAGCGGCTGAATCCTCGCATCGTGCGCGTGGTCGCGCTGGGCGTACCCAACGACCGTGAGAAGACGCAGTGGTACTTCCAGCGCTATGTGGCGCATTTACCTGCGGCAGGAGAAATGGTGCTCTTCGACCGCAGCTGGTACAACCGCGCCGGCGTCGAACACGTCATGGGCTTCTGCACGGATGAAGAGTACCGCGAATTCATGCGCTCGTGTCCCGAATTCGAACGCATGCTGGTCCGTTCGGGCATCATCCTCATCAAGTACTGGTTCTCTGTGAGTGACGAAGAGCAGGAGCATCGTTTCCAGGCGCGTCTCCATGACCCGAAAAAGCGCTGGAAGTTGAGCCCGATGGATGTGCAGTCGCGCGCCAAGTGGGTAGAGTATTCGCGCGCAAAGGATGAAATGTTCGCATACACGGACATCAAACAGGCGCCATGGTATGTCGTGAACGCTGATGTGAAGAAACGGGCGCGTTTGAACTGCATCAACCATTTGCTCAGCATCATCCCCTACGAAGACACGACTCCAGAGTCTATCGAACTGCCGCCGCGCCAGGAAAACACTGGCTATATCCGACCGCCCATCCACGAGCAGACATTCGTACCCGAGGTTTACTGAATCGCGACTGAGTATTGCTAAGCCCGCGGAGATTATCGGATGGAACAACTTTTCACCGCATGCGTCATAACAGAAGACCGTGCGAAATTGAAGTGCAGGCTAACCAAAGCCCCACTGTTTCACATGTTTATTTGTCATTCATGATTAGATTGTCACAATGTGTTGCAAATGCCGAAGGAGTCGACATGTCCATTCGCAATCTGGGACTTACCTTATGTGTCTTTGCGTTTCTTGCCGTGGCAGCGGCATGCTCACCGATCGCGCAACCGGCAAACGTGAATTCCGTCACCGTCGAGCAGACAAATGACGGGCTTATGGCTGTAGTTGCCGGCGAGCACCCCGACGCTTGCAGCGCTATCGGCACGACAGTACAGCGAATGGACGGCGATACCCTGCAAGTCGGCATAGCGCTGGCGCCAACATCACCGGACATGATATGCGCTCAGACGCTCACGCCGTATACGCAGGTAGTTCCGCTGGAAACGCAGGACCTCGCTCCTGGAACATACGACGTCGTGGTCAACGGTGTATCCACAACTTTCGAACTCGGAGACCCCTCAGCACCCATGTCAGCAGAAGAGCCGAAACTGGCGTACGTGACCAGTATAGAGTTGGCATCCGATGGCGATTCCCAGATCCTGACCGTGAGCGGCGATCTGCCGGATGGCTGTCATGAAGTCAGCACTGTTACAACAGAGGTCAGTGGCAACGAGATAACCATGACCGTGGAGATGGTCGTGCCAAACCCGGACCTCATGTGCGCTCAAATGATTGTTCCGTTCACAATCGATATTCCTATACCGGCGGAAATGGAGCCAGGCGACTACACAGTCACTGCGAACGACTATGTGACCGAGATCACTGTCCAGTAGGATTTGCTGCAACGCATCAGTCAGAAACGCACGGCTGCCTTTTTACCGTGCTTTGGATCACGCCGAAAAACTGGTAACATACACCGCCGCGTCACTCCATACTGGCGCGGCGAAGGTTTGTGATCGATGTATCACGGTAATGGACCGCATGCTTGACTGGGGGTTGGCGGAGATGAATCCTAAGGTAGATCGATACATAGCGGTTGCCAAACAATGGGGCGATGAGATGGCCGAGCTGCAGGAGATCGCCCTGGACTGTGGCCTAACGGAGGAAGTGAAGTGGCGGAAGCCATGTTACACGCACGATGGCGCTAACATCGCTATCATACAGCCCTTTAAGGAGTTCTGCGCGTTGATGTTCTTCAAAGGCGCGCTCCTGCAAGATCCCACTGAACTGCTCATAAAGGTAGGAGAAAACTCGCGAGCCGGGCGTCAGGCGCGCTTCACCAGCGTGGATGAGATCGTTGCGGTCGAGCCAGTCCTGAAGGAGCTCATCCAAGAAGCCATCAAGGTCGAGGAAGCCGGCCTTTCGGTTGACTTTGAGAAGGATAGGGACCTGCCGCTGCCCGATGAGTTGCAAGAGAAGCTAGACGATGACCCGGAATTGGAGGAAGCGTTTTTTGACTTGACGCCTGGACGACAGCGGGCTTACATCCTCTATTTCTCGGACGCAAAGCAAACCAAAACACGGACAGCTCGCGTCGAGCGGTATCGCGAGCAGATACTCGACGGCAAGGGTCTGAACGACCGATAATCAGCTCGACAGTTCAGATAGTGCACAAGAAAAACCTTCGGAAGGTTCGGAACCCTCCGAAGGTACTACGGCTCCTTATAATTGGCCCTATAGTCGCAGTCACTCCTTTGACGGTACGCCGGTCATTCCATTCATAGCCGGCGCGAACTCGTCCGCCCAGCGCTGCTCGATACCGGCGCGCCAGGACAGCGCAGCCTCCTGCAGTTCGGCCATCAATTCAGGATGCTGGTCAGCCAGGTTTGTCCGCTCGCCCATGTCCTCGTCCAGGTTAGAGAGATGCACGGCGTCCTCCGGTTCGGCGCCTTCGACGAGCACGCCGTCCAGCACCAGCTTCCATGGCCCGCGCCGCACTGCGGTCTGCCCGTCCATCTCCCAGAACAGTGCATCATGCGGAGATGCTGCCTGCTCCGTGACCATGGGCCACACGTCCAGCCCGTCCAGTTCGTATGCGCCCGTGTCGATGCCTGCCAAACGCAGCGCAGTCGGAAACAGATCGATGGCTGCGCCTACTTCGTCAATTACTTGCCCGTGCGGAATGTGACTCGGCCAACTCAGCAGCGCAGGAATGCGAATGCCGCCCTCGTACAGGCTGAACTTGTGCCCCTTCAGCTTGCCGGCGGAACCGCCGTAATAGGGGTCCTGCGTACCATCCAGCCAGTTGCGCGTCTCACGCGAGGGGCCATTGTCGGCCTGATAGTAGACGACTGTGTCCTCAAGGATGCCCTGCCGCTCCAGTTCTGCCACGATTTCGCCAACACCATCGTCGACCGCGCTCATCATAGCAGCCATGATCTGCCTGTCCCAAGGCAAATGCGCAAAACGGTCCATGTACTTCTGCGGCGCGTGCATGGGGTAATGAGGGGCGTTGTAGCCCACATAGAGGAAGAACGGCTCGTCCTCGCCAGCGCATTCGCGAATGTAGTCGATGGCCTTCTCAGTAATCAGTTCGGTCATGTAGCGACCGTTATTCCACACCTCATTCTCGTTGTGCCACAGGTCGTGCGTGGGGTCATTGCCTGGACAGCCCTGGTTCATGCCCCAATAAAAAATGTGTGAATAGTAGTCGATGCAGCCAGCCAGGAAGCCGTACCAGTCCTCAAAACCGTGATCATTGGGCCGGCTGCCTTCGCTGAGTCCCAGATGCCACTTGCCAACCATGCGCGTGTGGTAGCCGTGATCGCGCAGCGCGGCAGCTAACGTGGGCGTGGTCTGCGGCAGGCCGCTTGCCGTGCGATGGCCGGCGAGGATGGCGCGCACGCCTGCATTGCTGGGATATCGACCGGTCAGAAGCGAAGCGCGGGACGGCGAACAGACGGGAGAGTTGGCGTACCAGTTGGTAAAACGCACTCCGGACGCCGCCAACCGGTCCAGATGCGGCGTGCGAAAGTCTGTCGCTCCCATGCAGGAAAGGTCGCCATATCCTTGGTCGTCGGTCATAAAGATGATGATGTTTGGTCGTGTCATGATTCCCCTCCAGAGCGTGGCGATACTTTTGTGAAAAGGCTGCTACAGACGAAGCGACGCACAAGTTCGTCCGACCGTCGGTAGCTCGCACGATACTACTGACCTCTTTGCAGCCGACCAGTGCACGGGCGCGAAGCGCCTGTTGCGGCATCGCACCATGCGCAACGACAAACAATTATGAAATACCCACACGAATAAACATGCATAATTGCAGATTCAGATAATGCACGATCTGATTGCCTCAAATAACGGGTTCTTCGCCCCCTAGTGTACAATATTGTCAGCTTCTTATCCGCATTCGCTATCGGCAGGCCTGTTGCAATTGCCTTGCCAAAGACGCCTCCAATATTCGCCAGTATGTTATTTACTACGCACATAGTTGCAATTCCCATCAGCAGTCATTATCAAACGATCTAGTCTGGAGAATTCCAATATGCAAGGTCATGAAATTCGAGAACGATTACACAGCGGCAAGCGCGTATACGGCACAATGATCACGTCGGAATCCCCCATGTGGCCCGGTGTCATGGCGTCCGTGGGCATCGACTTCGTCTTTATCGACACCGAGCACATTGCCCAGGACCGCAATAAATTGGCCTGGATGTGCAAGCTCTATACCGCCAACAATCTGGCGCCTATCGTGCGCATCCCCGAGCCCAGCCCGTACCTAGCGGCTATGATGCGCGACCTCGGCGCACAGGGCGTTATCGCCCCGTACATCGAGAGTGTGGAGCAGGCGCAGGCGCTCGTCGGTGCGGTGAAATACCGACCGCTCAAGGGAGAACGCCTATACAAGCAACTGCGCGGCGAGGAAGAACTCGAACCGGAGTTGAAGGAATATTTGGCCAATCGGAACGACGACGGAATCGCCATCATCAACATCGAAAGCATTCCGGCGATGAACATCCTGGACGAGCTGGCGTCCGTCGACGGCGTGGATGCGTTGCTCATCGGTCCGCACGATCTCTCCTGCAACCTGGGTATCCCAGAACAGTATTTCGACGAGAAGTATGTGGAAGCGGTGGAGGAGATCATCCAGACCGGTCGCAAACACGGCATCGGTGCAGGCATTCACATGGTCTACCCGAACTCGTTTGACCAGGAAGTCGGTTTCTCTAAGCTAGCGGCGAACCTAGTGGTGCACAATATCGACATTGCCGCCATGCGAGCCGCACTGCGTGCAGAGTTCGATGCGCTAAGGTCAGCGTTGGACAACGACGAAGACAGCGTAGCCATGGATTCCATCAATTTGTAGTGGTAGCTACTATTCTTTCTGCATAATAATTTGTAAACACAACTATAGAACAAAGGTGAATGATGAAAATTTTGATCGGCCCCAACCAGATGCATGTTGAAAAAGCTGTGGATGAGATGAAGGAAAAGTATCCGGACGTCGACTTTGAGGTTTGCCTCGACCGGGATAAGGTTGCCGATGCGATCGCCGACGCCGACGCCTATATCGGCTTTCTGGACACCTCGACCTTTCAAGCTGCAAAGAAGCTGAAGTGGGTCCAGTCTCCGGCATCCGGCGTGAACTACTTCTTAGCGGTCGACGGTCTGCCGGAAAGCGATGTCGTACTGACCAGTGCAGCCGGCACGCATGGCGGCTCCGTAGCCGAAAGCGCTATCGCCATGGTGCTCGCATTCACACGTGGCATCCGTGCTTCCGTGCAGAACCAGCCCGAGCACAACTGGGCAATGCGCGAAATTCGCGCGCAGAACACTGAGCTTGGCGGATGCACAGCCGGTCTCATCGGCTTCGGTCAGATCGGCCGTAATTTGGCGCAACGTCTGGCGGGTTTCGAAATGCGCATCATCGCCGTGGACCTCTTTCCCAAGGACAAGCCGGACTATGTCGCAGAGCTCTGGGGCATGGATAAGCTGGATGACCTGTTGGCGGAGTCGGATTTTGTCTTTTCGCTGGTGCCGTACACCGAAGACACTGTGAACCTCATCGGTGAGGCGGAAATTGCCAAAATGAAACCCTCAGCCATGCTGATCGGCATGTCGCGCGGCGGCATCATCAACGAGGACGCCATGGCGAAAGCGCTGCAGGACGGCACTATCGCCTGCGCGGCCTGTGATGTCTTCGAAACCGAACCGCTGCCAGAAGACAGCCCACTCTGGGATATCCCCAACCTGCTCGTAGCAGCGCATATCGCCGGCGGCACGCAGCGTGAGCTGGACCGCATCATGCCCATCATTTGGGATAATCTGGAGAGGTTCACCACGGGCGAGTCACCGCTTCGCAACCAGGTAGACAAGACGGCAGGCTTCTAGCTCTTTTTGGCTTTAGCGACAGTTGCATATAGATACACTCATAGTACGGAGGCAAGCCTGTCTCCGTACTGTTCTATTCATCTCCGACGAGTCGATGGGTCGCGGTCGACTGACAGGGTGTATTGACATGCACAAATATTCAGTATAATATTAGCTAATCTATTGGCTATTGTTGACTGAGGAGAAAGACGATGCCGAAACACATAACCTCTAGTGAGGCGCAAAACAACTTTGGCGCAGTCATGAGATGGGCTGAATCGGAGCCAGATGGTGTCATTGTTGAGCGACATGGCAAACCTACGGCAGCCATCATTTCCTACGCAGAGTATCAGGAGTTGACGGAGATGAAAGAGCAGAATCGTAGAGAATGTGCGCTGAAAGAGCTTCGTGCACTGCGAGAGGAGATCCAGCAATATACTGCCAGTGATACGCTTGAGAATTATGCGGAATCGGGCTTTTCTCCTGATGTAGCGGAGGAAACACGGGCAGCAGACGATAATGCTCACACACGCTCATGAAAGTACTGCTCGATGCGAACATCTATATTAGCTATCTATTCGCATCGAGACCGGGCGGCGTCATATCGAACATCGTAGAGCGGTCTATCATCAGCAAGAAAGTCTTGCTCTACCTGCCCAACCAGCTTATTGAAGAGGTCGTTGATAGCATATCCACTAAGCCCAATTTACGAAGTAGGATTACGTCGCACCGCGTACAAAGCGTTATAGAGCATATCTCCTCAGCCGCAATTGTGCCTCCACCACTTATGGCCGAAACCGAACATTTCGTACGCGACAGTAAGGATGACTACTTGGTTGCCTACGCTCTATTAGTTGGCGCAGATTACCTTGTCACTGGCGATCGCGATATACTCGTACTCAGCACTGTTCAGCGCTTACAGATTGTATCGCCTGTCCAGTATTGGGAGCGACTACAGCGTGAACAGTACAGTGATTGATTAGCAAGTAATCTAAGCGCATCGTAGGTAGGATATGTGTATCCGACGATTATGTGCCGCTTCTTCACGTTCCAGTTCGGAGACACCGACATGAGACCACTTCGCACCATCGCACTTCTTCTCCTGCTCATCATGACCATGAGCGCCTGTGGACCCCGCAACGAAGCTTCAGCCACGAACACGCCGCCGACAGAAGAAGCGACGGTACAGATTGTCGACGAGCCGACCCCCGAGCCTGTCCTAGATGCAACCGCGACGGCAGTGGAGGAGCAGTCCGAACAGGAGCCAACAGCCGAACCGATGCCCGCGGAATCTACTGCGAACAGTGAGGACGTGGGCACATCCACAACCGTTGAATTCTGGACGGCGGATATCCAGGGCGAGCGACTCGCTGCCTATCGCAACGTGGCAGATCGCTACATGGCAGAGAATCCAGGTGTCGAGGTAGTGATCGTGCCCGTGGAGGAATCAACAATTTCCATGCGTTTGCGTGAAGCTGCTATGGGCAAGGTACTACCCGACATCGCCCGTATCGGGCTGGAGCAGCTGGCGCCTCTGCTGGCGGCTGGGCTCCTCGATCAATCCGCTGCAGATTCGACAGTTGATGCTATCGGACGCGATGACTTCCGAGACGGTCCGCTTGCCATGGTGACCGACGCCGAGAGCGGTCTGGCATCCGCCGTCCCGTTTGACGGGTGGATTCAGGCGCTGTGGTACCGTCGTGACCTGTTTGAGGGGAATCAACTGGAATCACCGATCACCTGGGAACAGATCAACGTAGCCTGTGACGTCTTTGGCCATAATGAGGGTCTGCCCTATGGGATCACGCTGCCGACCGACCCTCAGCAGAACTACGTGCACCAGGTATTCGAGCAGGTAGCCATGTCCAACAACGCCTGGCCTTTCGACGATGCCGGCAACGTTACCATGAACACGCCGGAAATGATATCGGCACTGCGCTTCTATACAAACCTGCAACGCTGTGCGCCGACGGGCATCCAGGATCTCTATGATGCGCGCGAGAACTACGAAACCGAGCAGCAGCCCATGCTCATCTACAGTACGTACATCATGGACGACTTGATCGATGGCTCGGACTTGCGCGATAGCAGCGGAAAAGTCGAGCTGACAAAGCCAGATTTGGCCGAGAATACTGCATTCTCCTCCGGGCTCGTTGGCCCGAACGGCGTAGCGTCCTACGGACAATTAACCGCCCTAGCCATTCTGGATGGCGCCGATCCGATTGCACAGGATGTCGTACGCTACTTTATGACCGAAGGCTACAGGGATATCATCTCCACGGCTCCCCTGGGCAAAATCCCGGTCCTGGAGAGCGCTGCCATAGAGTGGACCACATTGAGTCCGGTTTTTGAGCATTATTCGCCGGCTACGCTGGGACACATTGCATCTGGCTTTGACAACATGCAACGTTGGCTCTTTCGACCCGACTACAGCAATCGGGAGAAGGCTATCATCGGCGAGATCGAAGGCGAGCTGATCATCCCGCAGGTTATCTACAACATTGTTGTGGAAAAGAGCATGACGCCTGAGACTGGAGCCGAATGGTTGCAGCAGCAGGTGGAGCAACTGGCTGCCCAGCGTTGAGGTGCGGTCACCACAGGGACACTTTACAGCAAACGAATCGGCCACATCCATGGGGGAAAATTCCCAGTGGATGTGGCCGAATGGTTATTACACCGTTTGTCGCGCTACCTTACCTCGCCGCTCCAGGCAGGTTACTCCGCCTTGGACAGCTGCGGCAACCAACTCAAATCAACATATGGCGCGCTGCCAATTACCTTGAACGTGACTACAGCGCTGTCTCGCCCGCTTGTCACATAGATATTTTTAGCATCCGCGCTTGTTGCGATCGCGGTTGGCGTTCGCAAACCCTTGACGCCGTCCTCGCCATTCGACATTACCTGGACCGTGGACAGAAGTCCTGAAGCTTCATCACGTGCGAACGCCACTAAACTTCCGATGGGATCGAAAATCGTTTCGTCAATGGTCCAGCGAATGGCGAAGATGTACTGATTATCAGGTGACACTGAAACTCCATAATACGGCGTCGCCAGTGTCACATCCACATCAGAGGCGCCGATTGGCGCCTTGCCCGAGTAGCTAGCCAAGAATTGCAAATGGCCATTCTCTGTGTCGCGCTTGAAGGCGACCACTCTGCCGCTTGTTGCACTAGCAACATAGACGTTCTTATTGTCGGCAGTGACATCCACGGAAATGGGTCCGTCTAGACCATTGATCCCCATCTCACCGTTCTTCAAGGCGCCGACCCATATCAACTCGCCTTGGCTACCGGAGCGGTTGAACACGACAATACTGTCTGCATTGCTGCCTGCTACGTAGACGCTCTTGCCGTCTGGGCTAACGACAATGCCTGCTGCGCCGGCTAAGCCGGTTACACCACTGACGCCGTCCATCTGGAATTGGACTTCCGTGAGTTTGCCCGTTGTGGTATCGCGACTGAATACGGCAATTGTGCCGAGTTGGATACCGGTCACATAGACGTTCTTGCTATCCGGACTGATAGCGATATCGTATGCGCCGGCTAAGCCTGCGGTTCCACTCTCAGCGTTAATCTTGACCTCCACGAGTGTCAATTCGCCGGTGGATGAATCGCGGCTGAAGACGTGCAAACTGCCGAAGTTTGCTTTGTCCGGATTGCGCACCGCAACATAGACGCTGCCTCCGTCGGGACTAACCGCTACAGATTTCGGGTGCCTCATATATCGGAAACCGGCATCGGAATTTGACAGGTGCTCTACGTAAGTGAGTGAACCGTTGCCTGCGCTGTCACGGCTAAACACCACCACAGCGTCGTCTCGTTCAGAAACGACATACGTGTTCTTACCGTCTTGGCTCACAGCCACGTCGATCGCGCCGCCCATGCCGGGTATGCCCCCGTCCCGGTTATGCAGGACGGATACAAACGCCAGTTGACCGCTACTTGTATCACGCGAGTAATGGCTGATCGCATTGCTTTCGCGTCCTGTAACGTAGAGATCAGCATCGCTGGGCGCGAGTGCAATAGCGGATGGATCAATTAGGCCGCCCACATCCTTTTGGCAGCTATTTCCGTCACTAGAGGTGAAGCACTGGTTGAAGCTGAGTTTGCCGTCAGCCGCGCGACTGAATGCGGCAAGTGCGTCCTGTTTAACACCGGCAATGTAGACGCTCTCGCCATCCTCGCTGGCGACCACAGACCGTGCTCCACCAATTCCGTCTATCCCGCCCACACCGTTATAGTAGGCTTCTGCAAACGTCAGCATACCGTCGGATGCACGGTCAAATAAGGCCACAGTGCCACTGAATTCGCCAGTGACGTACAGGCTATTTCCATCCGTCGTGGCGGCTAGTTTCTGTGTCCCCTTGATACCTTCCACACCTCCGTTGCCTTCGAACACCACCTGTTTCGTTTCCACACGACCTTGATCAGCAGCGTTGCGGCTGAGCACGATGACAGCGTCAAAGATATAACTGGAAAGATAGACAGTATCGTCATCCGCCACAATCACATCGGTCAACTGGAAGGGCGTAGTGTTGGAATTGTCGCCGACTGACTCGACAAACGTGAGTTTTCCGGATTCGCTTGCGTCACGGGTGAAGATTGTTAGTGCAATATCGCCAGCAACATAGAGGTTGGCGCCGTCCGGGCTGATATCGAGTGCATCAGGACCGGTCATGTCCTTTACATCACCCATGTCATTCTTCATGGTCTCGACGTAGGTCAATGCGCCCGTTCCCGCGTCACGCGTGAACACGACCACAGTGCCGTTTCGTTGTCCTGTGAGGAAATCGAGTTCAACCCCCACAACATAAAGGTTGGCGCCGTCGTCGCTGATGGCCAGCGACCTCGGGCTGGCGAGCCCCTCGACATTATTTTCACCATTGACATAGGTGGCGATGTAGTTCAGATCACCACTCGGGTCTTCGCGCTCGAATAGCACTACGGCATTATCCTGTTCGCCGAGTGCGTAGACGAATTTCCCATCTGGGCTGACCGCAACATCGGTAGCCGAACGTATACCCAGACCACTAAATAGACTCTGGACATGTTCGAGCACATCCGTTTGTGCCATGGCGGCGCTGCTCGCGGAAAACACCATGCCACCGGCAACCATCAGCGCCATCAAGAGTATGCCAAGGCGCTTCTGTTGTGTAACTACGACCCTGAACAACGACACAGGTCGACTACCAGATGCATCGTGTACAGAGGTGTTCAATAAGGCTTTCATGTGTGACTCCTCTTATGTATACACTACTGGGCGACTTGCGTCGTATTCCATGACCAATTGCACGGGCGAACATACCGGATGATCTGCACGGAGTAGATGGCTGGCAGGTAGAGCGGATTCGAGCTGATAGCTGCCGCATCCGTTTCCGCACTAGCCGAGGTATTTATGGACCGATCGGTCTGAGCGACTGGCAAAATATATCCGCTCTCCAGAAGGATATTCGAAAACTGTATGTTTGCCCGACCAGCAGTTGGCTGCCCGACAGATGAGTGCAAGATTACACCGACACCCGCATACTCAGCAGCGTAGCCGCCAGCCGTCATCACGGACCGGCAACCCAAGTCGAAATCCTCTGAAGCCTGGGCAAGTATGACGCCGCTGGCTACGAATGCGACGAGCACCACGGCCAGAACAATCCCGCTGCGTAACAATAGACTTCTCATTCTATGAGACATTGTTTCTCCCCCTCTTATCTTCTCACGCCTAATAATGAATGACGGAGAAGACTATTTATGGCTGAAAAACAGCAAATGAGAGTTCACATTGAGAGCGGTTTCCATAGCGATCCCAAACATCGATGACCATGTCGCCTTCGCTGCTGCCTGTACCGACAAAAACTGGACTGGCGCAGGACGGTGTCACCTGGCTGGAGAAGCTCCGATGGTTGTAGTTGACACCGCTGATATCGACGATGCATACATAGGCCCCGGCTACTAGATCGCGATAGCTGCTCCAACCGCTGTTTCCGCTGACTTTGTTGCAATTACCGTCGATAAAGCCGCCTGCGACAATCCTGGTAAAGTCGCTCGCTCCGTAGCCGCTCAGCTTATCCGAGTTGCGCGACCACCACGCATAGGGAACATAGGATATGATCTGCAACGGACGCTGCTCTTGGCCGTTTATAGAAACGCCGAGGAAGATCTCCTCGCCGTCAAAGGTGCTATCGCTCAGGCCCACAAGCTGACCCAGCATCCAGTTGAATGTACCGTCTGGATTGGTCGTTAGCGTCGTCTGCTCGGACCAGAGAGGCTGGGTACCGTTCTCGTCCCGATACATCGTAAATTTGAAGGTATAGGTCGCCCCGCCCAATGGCTGGCTGTTGTTATTGGGATCAAAGAGCTGACCCTGATAATTAATATACTTCCTGGTGGCGTCGGTCGCATCAGTCGTTGCCGGCGAGATCGTTCCATTCTGAATAACGGGTTCTTGTGCGTGAACGCCGCTGGACGTCATGGTACCTGCCAGTAGAATAACCGCGAGTATGAGTATCGGGACTCGCTTCAATGGCGAATTCATAGTGTACCTCCTACAAGTGAGTGATAAGTTACTTTGCGCTGCAGCAGATAGTACGGTCCTGCTCAGATTTCACTTCTGAATTTCGATATGGAGATCATTTTATGTCTTAACCACATTCTACCTCATTGTGCACACAATCAGTAGTATCACGCAAAATTAAAATCTGAGACTGTATGCAACAAGAGCAGCACGAGTCCAGTACCATTTCTGCTTCGTGATACAACTTGTCCATGCGCTATCATCTGGTTCATATAGAAAACCAGAACCTAGAGATAAATCATTACCTGCGCACGCAGTATGTACCCGAAGCCGGATATATACTCCAGAAACCTAGGACAGATAGCAGAGCAATGTCTAGGGGACTTGCCCGAGTTGGATCGGATCATAATCAATACGGACGCACAGATAGAATGTCAAGTGCATCTTGGGTTATTTCTGTGTAATGGTTTATCAGTTCGTCGTGACTCCGGGTTCTTACAGTATCGGAAGTGCCCGATTGCTATTTATCCTTTGTTGCCTGACTGCGCTCTTGCATCCATCGTGCCAACAACCAGCATAATGAAGCCCACACTGCCCCGACTGTCCAACCCGCCAATACGTCCGTCGGCCAATGTACGCCAAGGTAAACTCGACTTACGCCGACAAGAACTGTTAAAGTCACAGCTACGGCCAATAGATAGTACTTTAGGCGGCGATCTTCCTGATAGCTGGCGAGCATTGCTCCCAAAGTGAGATAGACTGCGGCTGAGAGCATAGAATGACCAGAAGGAAAACTTGTCATCTGGACATAGCTGCCATGCGGGACCAGATCAGGACGAGGACGAGCATATAGATCCTTTAGCAGAACCATGATCACAGCCCCGCCAACGATCACGAAGACTGTGAGGTACGCACCTTGTCGCTTGCCCTGTAGTAATAGAAACACGACAACAGCGATCGTCAGTAATGTAAGAATCGCGAATCCGCCCAAGGCAGTAAAATCTCGCATCACTTCTTGGAGCCAGAGCGGCCCAAGCGGGCTTGTCATATCACTTGGGTTGCGCAATGCTAACAGCAAACGGCGGTCAAGCGCTGCAGTGTCGCCCTCGGTAACCTCGCCAGCCAATTCGAGAAACACGAATGCTCCACCCGCAACCACAATGATTGCCAGTAACACAGCAAGTTCGACACGAGAAATCGAACCTCGCACATAGGCAAACCAGGACTTTACTCGTGCTGTGATGTTTGAAGTCTTTGTCACGCTTCACCTTCTGCCTGTATTCCTTTTTCGTCTTCTAGCTGTGCATCGTTGATTCTGTAGATGAGACGTCAATGACAACTCGCAGAACTAAGTTGCGCGCCTTGTAACGTACCATTTCTGCGAACGGGTCGCAATTTCGCAAAATTTCCTTCGTGCCATATTGAAAGTGTCGTATTATTCTCACCCTGATTCACCACAGTGGTATCTTCCGAGTTAGGCTTGCGAAGATACAAAGAGATCCGAAATTTAGTGAGTAAAAACTTGTCCGATCACAAGATTTCTTAAGAGTTGATATCTGCAATGCCAGTCAAATACCGCTCTCCATGTTGACGTACAAGTAGTCGTGTTGCGAGCGGATATATTCAGCAGCTACCCTCTATTTATTTCGTTCTGTGGCAACACTTATTGTAGTGGTGGTACAATATTGAGCATGTAAAGCTCCAGCCACGTGACATTCGCTGGGGCAGGTTTGAGAAGCGAGGGGAGACGCCATGCTTCCGTCATGTGTGAAAGGATCCGAAATTGAAGAAGGTACTGCTACTGATAATTGATGCACTTTCCTCGCGAGTAGTGCTACCAGCGCTTCAAGAGAACCGCCTGCCAAACTTTCGGAAGATATACGATGCAGCGGACTACAGAGGCGAAAGTATTGCGATTTTTCCATCAATCACGCCAGCCGCAACCACATCCTTAATCACAGGCCGATACCCCAAGGATCACGGTATTTCCGGCGCTTACTGGTATCTTAAGGACAAACATGAAGTTGTCTATTTCGGCTACGATATCTGGGCTGTCATTGACATGGGCATTGATACCTTCATTGATGAGTTCTTGATAAAACTCAACGAAGAGCACCTTCATGCGCCTACGATTTTTCATCTCGCCGAAACACAGGGATTGACCACCGCTAGCCTGAACTACCTAATATTTCATGGAGACAATCCTCACAAGTTGGAGATGCCAGGACGGCTGAATTGGTTGCGTGATGCTGTTGCCGGTCTGATCACGGATGACGGTGAAGACGCCATCGTGAACGGACCTCAGCTACATTATTTTGGCGACATTATTCACACGAAATTGCCAAGTGGCCATGAGTTGGATGCGCCGGGTGGTCCAAACAATCGCTTTGGTTTTTCAGATGATTCGACCGCTGCCCTGCTGGAAGAATTGGTAGCGCGGGATTCGCTGTACGATTTCACTGTAGCCTATTTTCCGGACAATGATTTTCAAAGTCACTCTGTCGGACCGGAATCTGCAATAGACACTGTTATTGAGCTGGATGAAAAAATCGGGAGAATCATCGAGCAGTTCGGCGGTCTTGACCGGATGCTGGAGGAAGTCTGTTTGGTAGTGACAGGCGATCATTCTCAATCTAATGTGGTGGATGAGAAGAATGATCCGGGAATCAAGCTGGATGAACTGTTAGGTTCTTTCTCCATTGCGTCACCAGGTGAACCGATGGAGGATAGCGATAACTTGGTCATCTGTCCAAATCTTCGTTCTGCTCAGATTTACTTTCACTCGCCCACACAGAATCGTCTTCGGAGAGTCACCGAAAGCTTGCTCAGTGACCAGCGCATCGACCAGGTGATCTGGAGCGGAGATGTAGTCGACAGCGAACCGGCTGGAATTCACATATTGACTGCCGATCGCGGCAAACTGAATCTCAAGCGCGGAATTGAGCCTGGTATGGCATCGGCACAGGACGTCTATGGGAATGAATGGAGTTGGGAAGGCGATCTCGAGACCGTGGATGGCCGCGTAGAAGAAGGGATAGTCACATTCGGGGACTATCCAAATGCCTTTGAACGGTTAGCTGGGGTACTGGATTTGCCGATTGCAGGACATCTGTGGGCAACAAGCCGGCCTGGCTACGAGTTCTGCCTTGAGACCACGAGAATACATAGTGGAGGCGGTTCGCATGGTTCTTTGCATGCCCTCGATTCCCTTTCGCCCCTGTGGGTCGCAGGCGCCGAGAAAGAATTGTCTGTTCCGGCACATCCTCGCTCGGTGGATGTTGCACCTATCTGCCTTCACCAGCTAGGCGTAGACTTCTAGGCCGAGCCTGGCGATCTGTTCCAAGATTTCTGTTGACGCGCCATAACTGATCTCGTGCATCATGGTATATCCTCTGGTTCGCAGACGGATCCAGAGGATACGCCATGATCCCTCTCTAGTTGTTCCTGCAAATATGCTTTGCCCTGCTTCCCTGCGATGTAGCAGCATCCTCTACACGTGCAGCAACGCATCGTTCGAATCCCATATCGCAACACAATTCTAGTATTTGCATCCGATTAGTGGGCTTACACTACAGCTATAGCGCACTTCGTCAATATACATGATGGGCTGCTCCGTCCATCCGACTGTTGATGACGCCCCACAAACCTGGGGACGAAGTGCCACGGCAGCATCTTGCACTTTACACGCTGTTAACACTCCATAGGTATGATAGTCCAACCAAAATCGCTCTTTCTAGTTGGGTTATTATAAGTATGGGAAGCGAGTTGAAATGACGGAAAAGGATAAGGCAAGTGTCTTGTTCCTCTGCACTGGGAATTCTGCACGCAGCCAGATGGCGGAAGGGCTCCTGCGCGCCCGTGCAGGAGGTTTGTATGATGTTTACAGCGCCGGTTTGGAGCCGAAAAGCGTCAATCCGTATGCGATTCGAGCCATGGATGAGATAGGGATCGACATCTCGCAGCAACAGCCCACGGACCTGTCCGAGTACATGGGTCATAAGCACTTCGCCGCGCTCATTACCGTGTGCGATCACGCGGAGAAGAACTGTCCACGAGCTTTCCTAATGAGCGTCAACAAACATCTGCATTGGAGCATCGAGGATCCGGCTGCCTTCGAAGGCACGGATGCCGAAAAAACTGAGAAATTCCGCCAGGCACGAGATCTACTTGATAGCTATATCGAAACATGGCTAGAAGAAACAGCCGCAGTGTCATGACTCAGTGGCAGAACGGTTCAGCGTCACTTTTGGAATAGGCGAACCGCTCAGGTAGTCATCCGACGTATCGCACTCAGATGTCCGACCTGCGATCGTGGTGAAGAATTCGGACATACGACGGACGCTTCACTGGTCATTCTCGAGTCTGCGCCAATTGTGGCGTCATGATCCGCCCCTTGCAACGCGGCTGATACGTGTTCTGATCATTCGCTGAACTTTATCGTATTGCGAAATAGGAAGCGAAACCACGTGCCAGCACCGGCTTGTCATGACGAGCGGCGACGCCAGAGCCCATAAGACCATAGCGCCGCCGCATCATTGTTTACCCGTTCGGGCCTAGTTCCCTAGGCAAGTATCTTCTGAATCTCCTCCACTGACGCCACTTTTCCCACGATCTTTACTTCTCCGTCCACCGCCAGTGCAGGCGTACTCATGACACCAAACTTCATGATGTCGGCGATGTCGGTCACCTTCTCGATTTCGTATTGGATACTCATGCTTTCGGCGGCTGCCATTGTATTTGCCGTCAACTTCTGACAGTTCGGACAGCCAGTGCCTAGAATCTGTAACTTCTTCATCGTAATCTCTCCATATCACTTTATATTGGTTGACTTCACTGATTCAGATGAGCAATCGCTCATCCAGGCTCTTCTAAGTCTGTTATGCGAAGAACGCTCCATACATGATGCCCGTAAACGTAGCCGCCACGACCACCAACGTCACATAGATAGCCGTCTTCTTCGTGCCGATGACGCTGCGAATAACCAGCATGCTGGGCAGGCTCAACGCTGGACCTGCCAATAACAGCGCCAACGCCGGACCGGACCCCATGCCGCTGCCGAGCAAGCCCTGCAGGATCGGGATCTCGGTTAGCGTGGCGAAATACATAAAGGCGCCAAGGATTGAAGCCACGAAATTGGACATCAGTGAATTGCCGCCCACAGCCGTGCTCACCCATGCCGATGGAATCAACCCTTCATGCCCCGGTCTACCGAGCAGAAAACCGGAGACAAGAACGCCAATAAGCAGAAGCGGCAGGATTTGTTTGGTAAACTTCCACGACTCATCGAACCATTGGCCCATCTCGCCGTCACTCGTGCTCGTCACGACAACCAGCCCGATCAGGCCCACAACAAATGGTACTACCGGATTTCCCGGGAAGAGGACGGCTGCAACTCCCGTAAACAGCGCAGCAATCGCCACTTTCCACCAGGCTGCATCCAGCCAGAACACAAGAATGACGGCTAACGCGATTCCTAACGCACCGGTAAGCGTCCACTTTGCGTTGTAGATAGCAGCCCATGTTCCTGTGTCATTTGGCGGCGCACCCCAGTTTGCAAAAACCAGAATGCCAATCAGCACTGCAAAGTAGACAACATTCTGCCATAGCGGACGCGTCACCTCGGCTTCTGGCATGATAGCCTGCATGCGCTCCTTTTCCGCCTCCTCCTTGCGAAACATGAAATGCATGGTTAGCCCGATGACGACCGCAAACGAGATTGCGCCAATCGCTCGCGCAATACCAAGACTCGGTCCTAATACACTGGCTGTCATGATGATCGCCAGCGCATTGATAGCCGGACCGGAATAGAGAAACGCAATTGCCGGTCCCAGTCCAGCGCCCATTGTGTATATCCCCGCAAAAAGAGGCAAGACCGTACATGAACATACTGCCAGAATAGCGCCGGAGACTGCGCCAACACCGTACGCCAACGTTTTTGGCGCACTCGGCCCCAGGTATTTCATCACCGACGCTTGATTGACAAATACCGCTATGGCGCCCGCAATGAAGAAGGCAGGCAGTAGACAGAGCACAACGTGCTCCTGCGCATACCACTTTGTCAGCGACAGCGCCTCCGTCATGGCATTGTCGAAACGCGGGATACCGATCGGCAGATAGTAAAAGGCTAGAAATACGCTGATACTAATCAGAAGTGCTTTCCACTCCTTCTTCCAGCGCTCCACACCTGGCTTGACGCCGTCCCAGATTACTGTAATTCTATGACCAAAACGCCAACCGTTCGAAGTACGGGTAAACTCTTCAACCGCTTTCATTTCGTAATCTCCAACCAAATCATAAGTGTAATTTTCGTTTAGTGGACGCTTATTGCTCGGACAGCAATTGCATCGTCTATTCTTCAGTTTCCGTTAAGTATCTTGCATCAGGCGGACAAGCCTCATCTGCAGCGTCTACGACACCGGTTGGCGCCTGCTCTAACTCTTGTCCAAAATAACTCCGCTGGAAGCGCAGCGCGACGTTGACGAGCAGAATCATCACCGGCACTTCGATAAGCGGGCCGATGACCGCTGCGAAGGCCACGCCGGAGTTGATGCCGAATACCGCCACTGCAACGGCAATAGCCAGCTCGAAATTGTTGCTGGCTGCGGTGAAGGCCACAGTTGTCGTACGCGAATAGTCGGCGCCTACGCGGCGCCCCATCCAGAAGCTGACCAAGAACATGATCACGAAGTAGATGGTCAGCGGGACGGCAATCAGCACTACGTCCTGCGGAATCTGGACGATGAGTTCACCTTTCAGGCTGAACATGACGAGTATCGTGAAGAGAAGCGCTATCAACGTGATGGGGCTGATACGCGGAATGAACTTTTCCTCGTACCACTGCCGGCCTTTACTGCGCAGCAGGAAGAAGCGCGTTGCGAAACCCGCCAGCATGGGGATCCCGAGATAGATGAATACAGTTCTGGCCAACTCGCCGATGCTGATGTGGACGGTGGCGCCACTCAATCCCAGCGTACTTGGTAGCAGCGTGATGAATACATAGGCGTACACGCTGTAGAACAGCACCTGAAAGACACTGTTGAAGGCCACCAAACCGGCCGCGTACTCAGTATCACCTTTGGCTAATTCATTCCACACGATGACCATAGCGATGCAGCGCGCCAACCCAATCAGAATGAGACCCACCATGTATTCCGGATAGTTGTGCAGAAAGACGACTGCCAGCACGAACATCAGAACAGGTCCGATAATCCAGTTCTGCACCAGCGATAAGCCAAGTATCTTCACGTCCCGAAAAACTTCGGGCAGCCGCTCGTACTTCACTTTGGCGAAAGGCGGGTACATCATCAAAATGAGCCCGATGGCGATGGGTAGGTTCGTCGTGCCCACCTGAAACTGGTTGATGAAGCCTTCCACGCCGGGCACAAAGTAACCGAGTGCGACGCCAGCAGCCATGGCCAAGAAGATCCACAGCGTCAGGTAGCGGTCGAGCATGGACAACCTGCGCTCCGGTTGTGGAGTGGTCATCTCGTGTTCCTGTCCATCCCGGTTCATGTTCTCTCCCGTGAACCCTCTATCCCCGCTCAAAGCACACTATATGCGCTTTTATGCATATTGGGTTCGAAATGAGATACTCAGCCAGTTGCGGCAAGCTCCGCCATCGCTACGTCAACGGCCTCTGCGCATTTCGGGCAGGGACAACCCAGCACGCGCTCATGTCTACTGCCACTGACACCGACCAGCACCGGGCCTAGCACCACGTCCAGCCACGCGGCAACCTGCGCATCGCTCAAGCGATAATAGACGTTGGTGCCGTCCTTCTCGTCCAGAAGAAGGCCTGCCTCGCGTAAGAGACGAAGCTGCTGCGACACGTACGGCTGCGGCTTGACCAACAGCGCGCTCGAGATGACAGACACATTCCGGCTCGCGTCGCACAGCATCTAGGATGCGCAGACGCTCGGGATGAGCTAGCAGCCGCAAGCGTTCGCTGATGCGCTGGTAGTCCGGCAAGCCTATATTTGTGCGATTCCAACTTTCATTTGTTGCATGTTCCATAATCACATCTCACCAGTATAGCCATGGTAAACATTCACAATTCTGCATATAGTATAGTCTATATTAGTTAATATGCAAGTTTCTGCATGCAATGTTTGCAACCTGCGTATTGATCGGCTCGGTCAACGAAGGTTGGCCCTTTGTCGACATTCTATGTACAATCGTCCCTGGGATCGATAGGTTCGAAAACAACATGCTATCACGATAAACGCTGCCGAATGCACGGTGCGATAAATGGGAGATATCATTATGTCTTGCAGTTGTAAGAAACGACGCTTCTCCGTCTGCACGTTGATCCAGATACTGGTTATTTTCGCACTGGCGTGGCTTATGCTAGCTGGCTGCAACAGAAACCCCGAACCGACACCGACCCAAGAGGTATCAGCGCCGTTAGAACCAACCGCGGCGCCGACGGACACCGCAGCTCCGGAACCGACTGCCGAGCCCGCAGTTGAGCCGACTGCCACAGAGCCAACAGTCAGCACGACGACTAGCATCACGGTAGCGGTCGATGCACAATTCAAGCCCTTCCTCTATCGCGATGAGTCCAACACGCTTACCGGCTTCGACATCGATATCATGAATGCGCTCTCCAAAGCCGGTGACTTCGAAGTGGCGTACATCAATCATCCGTTCGACGGTATCCTGCAGGACCTGGCTGCCGGGCAATACGATGCAGCCATGAGCGCGATTACCATCAACGACCAACGCCGGGAGATCGTTGATTTCACCGAGCCCTATTTTGAGCCGGGACAGGCGCAATTCTCCTTCTTTAGTTCTGGTCTCGGCATGGCCGTACGTATGGACGAAACCAACATTATGGGCAAGGACGATCTCGCCAATGGGCTTGTCGTCGGCGTCAAACGCGGCACAACTGGCGACGATTATGTAGCCGCGCTGCCGGATGTGACCATCGTACGCTTTCCTGAATCGTCCGAGGCGCTGGATGCGCTCTCCGGCGGCACTGTGGACGCCGTCGTAGTAGACGTCGCCGTCATCGCAGACTATACGAAGAACAACGTAGGCCAAGTGAAACTAGTGGGAGGGCCTCTCACGAACGAGGTCTATGGTATTGCGGTCAGCAAGGATCGCCCGGATGTGCTTGCCATGTTAAACGATGCGCTGGCTGAGATCCGCGCCGACGGCGTCTACGATCAGATCGTCGCTCGTTGGTTCAGCGCCCCCTAGACGCCGCCAATGGATGTCGACCGAGTCTTACGTGGTCTCTGGCTTTCCTGCTCTTGATTACAGATGATCTGGCGATGAATATGCGCATCATAGCCAAAACGTGTTTTCGTTGCTGGTCCCAGAAGAGAATCGTCTATCAATCTCAATGCCGTCTACAGCGTAAAATAGCAAGGAGCATTCATGCAGATCCATCCTTGGCGCGAAGTAGAAATCGCTTTCTCCGCTGCCAAACAATACAAGAACCCGTATACAGACGTCTCAGTATGGGTCGACTTTCAGCACGAAGACGGTGAGGTCATCCGCCGGCCTGCATTCTGGGATGGCGGCGACGCGTGGAAGGTTCGTTTCGCATCGCCCAAGAGTTCCGGCGAGTGGACCTGGACATCCGCATGCTCTGTCGTCGATACAGGGCTTGCCGGGCAGAGCGGCACGCTCACGTGCGAAACCGCGCCAGCGTCAGACAACCGCTTCTATGCGCACGGCTTCTGGCGCATGTCGGCGGGCAAACGCAGCCTCGTGCACGCCGACGGCTACCCTGCTGTGCTGGTGGCGGACACGCCCTGGGCGTTGCCGTGGCGCGCCACCGAAGAGCAGGTAGAAGTCTACGCGGCCGATCGGCATGCCAAGGGCTTTAATGCAGCGCTGCTCATGAGCGTGCAGCCGGATATGCACGCACGCGGTCCCCGCGATCGCAGCGCCGACGAGGGATTCGACGTGGGCTTGGAGGACCTCGAGGACGGGCACATCAACCAGCCCAACCCAAGCTACTTCCAAACCATGGACCGGCTGTTAAGCATCCTGGTCGAACACGAGATCGTGCCTGTGCTGCAGCCGGTCTTCATGGGTTTCGGTTGGAAGGGGTTGAAAGTTGCCGGGCCGATCTTGCCGCCGAAAGAGTACGCACGCTACTGCCGCTATTTGGTCGCACGCTTCGGTGCGCGACCGGTTATCTACCTCGTGGGCGGTGACGGCTCCGGCTATGAGCCGCAGGTAGGCGCAGGCGGCAGGGAAATCGAAGAATGGGACGACTATCAGCAACCTGCTGGGATTCACTACCGACCGCATGCTGACAATCGCGCACACCAGGCAGACAAGTGGCTGGATTTCCAGTGGTGCCAAACGGGCCATCGCGGCGAGCATCTGCCCGAGCGCGTCGCGGATATGTGGCGTAACGAGCCGATCAAGGCGGTCGCAAACGGCGAGCCGACCTACGAGAATGGCGGAAAGAGCGGTCGAGCGGCGGGTTGGTGGCAAGGACACGAAGCGTGGAGCAACCTCTGCGCGGGAGGCGCCATGGGCGTTGTTTACGGCGCAGGCAGCATGTGGCAGTGGCGCTTGCATGCGCAGGAACCGGGCCATTCCGATTTCTTCCTGGGCGAGAATGCCGGCTGGCGTGAAGCGCTGGACTACGAAGGCTCTGTCTATGTCGGTCTGCTGGGCAAGATCTTGGCAGGATTACCGACCACCGATATGCAGCCCAACTGGCAGGTGACGTTGGGCAGACGCAGTCTCCTGGTTCCAGGCAAATTCTTCCTGACCTACACGTCGGAGGCTGGTCCGCTAAAGATATTCGGCAAGGACGTGCCGTTGCCCTATCGTGTGATTGACCCGCGCAGCGGCGAGGTGCTGCAGGAGGGTGTTCGCGACCCGACTTGGACACCGCCGGGTGGTCCTACCGGTTCGTCTGGCGACTGGATCCCGGACGAAGGTGAGGGTCCCAGAGTTTTCATTTGTTGTAGCGATTTCTAGCGGATACTACACCAGAATTGGCGACGCAATGATACGCGTCGCCAATTCTGGTTCACTGCCCCAATTCCTATTCGTAGCGCAGCGCCTCGGCGGGATAGATGCGAGATGCCTGCCACACGGGCACGATGGTGGTCAACAAAGAGAATAGAAACGCTGCGATCACCGTCAGCAGAATGCCCAGCCACGGAATCGCTTCCAGACCCATGAGCGACAGGTCGGGCCAAGAGAGCTGCAGCACCATGCCGCCCAGCACGATGCCGGTCAGTGTGCCGATGAGCAACCCGGATAGCGAGATGAAGCTCGACTCCAGCAGGAAGGAGAGGCCCACCATGCTGCGTTGGTAGCCGATGGCGCGCAACATGCCGACTTGTTGGCGACGCTCCACCACGGCGCGTGTCGAAACTACACCCAAGGCTGCGATACCAACCAGCAGGCCTAGCGCCATGAATCCCTGCAGCAGGCGCAGGATGCCGGACATCAACTGCTGTCCCTGCATGAAACGATCCTCCACCACAACAGCATCGAGGCCATTGGGCACAAAGACGGCTTCAATGCGCCGTGCAGCGTCGTGCACGTCCACACCGTCCTGCACACTGACGTAATACTCTACATCCTCCGGCTTGCGGCCTAGGATCTGCTTCAGCACATCTGCACTCGTCTGCACACCGCTCCACGCCAACGGCTGATCGTCTTCCAGCACGCCGATGATCTGCAGCGTTCGCGGCTCGGCGACCTCGCCTTGCTGCTCGTCCACGATAGCCTTGACTTCCATGTTCAGCACGGGCAGCTGACCGTCGACGATCTGTACGTCACGGAAGAAGATCTCATTCAGCCACATCTCGCGGCTGTTGCTTTGGGGGCCTCCGGGTCCGAACTCTTCGCTGTTGTCCGATTCGAAATTGAATGCGTCCGTTCGGCGTTCGTTCAGCTTGTGCGGCAGTATGACTGCAACATCCTTACCCTCGCGTATGGCCTGCCAGACAGCCTCATCACTATCGTATCCCGGTGCACGCGCCATCAACGGATAGATCGTCTGCGCCTGTTCAGTATAACCGGCGTTCAAACCGTTGATGCCGGCATACAGCCACTCACCGCCGTCTGTGCGAGCGCGCAGCACGTCGCGGTAGATGACGCCCACCTGTTCCACGTCGGCTAGGGTCTCGTCATCCGCTTGCTGTTCCAGCAGCGCTTCAAAATCGTCCACCGGGCTGAAGAAACTGAGCAGGGTCGGCGAAACTTGGATTTGGAAGCCGCCTGTCTGCTTCTCGTCTAACGTCACCAACGATTGCGTAGCATGGATGACCACTGCCATGACCACCACTGAGGCCATGATCATGGCAAAAAGCACCATAATCATGCCCGTGCGGAAGCGCGTGTTCAGCGGATAGGCGACGGCTGTGCGCAAGACCGGTCGCATCCAAGGAATGAAGCCCAGCAGACGGCTAAACAACCAGCCGATCGCGTCTGCGTTGACCATGATGGCCATGATGGCGCCGACCACGATGAAGATGGCGCTGGACAGAAATAGTATCGGTAGTTGAATAGGCGAATACTCGTACAGATCCGGAAATGTGTCGGACATCAGCCGCAGCCACGGCCCGATCCAGAGGACCAGCAGCGCTAGACCTATGATCGTATAGACAAGGCGCTCGACTGACTCGTAGCGCATCTGCGTTCGGTCCAGCAGACGACCGACCAGCATGACCGCTCCTATGATGACAAACGTCAAGCCTAAAAGCGCCAGACTGAACAGACCGCCAGGGGTAGCATAGACGATCAAGGCAACGCCGCCGATGGCAACCAGCGACGGCAGCGCCCAGCGCCAGATGCCACGCAATCCTTTGCGAGAGCTTCCGCCGCCACGATCCGGCAGGTTACGCACCGCACTGACAATGTTCATGCGGCTGGCGCGATAGGAGGCGATGACAATGACCACGAACGTCACAATTACGCCCAAGCAATAGGAGATGACCACCGACTGCCAACTGATGTTGAATGATATCTTGATCAGACCAGCAGTCTGGGAATTAAGCTGCCCGGTTAAGTTGCTGAATAGCTGCTCCATAAAGCGAGTCATCCCGAATGTTACGGCGATTCCGATGATCACGCCCAACGCAGACGCAGCCATGGCATAGACCATGCCTTCAGTGATGAACATCTGAACCACCTGACGGCGCTGTGTGCCCACTGCACGTGCGATGCCGATCTCGCTGCGACGCTCTGCAGCGAGCATGATGAAGATCAGAAAGATGAGCAGCACGGCAGCCAGTATCGATAGCATGCCGAAAAGCGAGAACACGGAAGAGAATACCGTACCGCCGAGGCTCGCCGCGGTGACGATGGTCGCCTTGTTCAACGGTGCGATAACGTCGAACGTATTCAGAACTCCAAGCTGGCGGACAAGCTCCTCCGTTGCATCTTGCGGCAGCTCAACTTCGGTCACCAACCAGGTACGGATGGATGTATTGACCAGCACCTGACGCAAATCAGCCGTGCCGTCGCCATCCACGAAACGCACCAGCGTATCCACTTGTTCTGGTGTGGCAGCCTGCATGCCGAAGCTCTCGGTTAGGCCGGCAAACAAATTCTGGAAGAAGACCGGCATATCTTCATCGGCTCCGACGTTCGGGTTCTGGAGCAGATTGGGCGTTTCTGCCTTTATCGCAGCCGCAACCTCCGGTCGACGCAGCACTTCGCCTATGGCAGACAGCGCCGCAGGGTCCATGGCCAACTCTGATAGACGCTGTGTCACTTCGCCGGTGTACTGTAGACCGCCCATCTCGTCGCCAACGTTGGAGACCAGCACCGTGTTAACCTTGTCATTCATAAAGAGCAGCTGTTGCGCTTCATCCAGCGGCATCATCACCACAGGCACCAGTGCGCTCATAGGACCCGCCTGTTCCACCACATCACGCACTCGGAAGCGCACCGGCATGGGGCCTACGAAGACTTCCACGACATCGCCTGGTCGCGCGCCAAGCCGTTCCGCGGCGAGGCTGCTCAGATAGATGTCGCCTTGGCGCATTTGCAACCCGTACTGACCGAGTACGTTGTCGATCTCCGAGCCCAATGTGTTCAGGTTGACGATTTGGAGCAGCTGGTCGCCCATATTGCTGACCGCGCTGATCTGGTCATCCACCGCGGTAGCCATCCCGCTAGCTTGCTCGTCGGAATAGCCGATGGCTTTGGCAACGGTCTGGATGTCGAGCTGTTCGATGCCCATTTCCTCCAAGATCGTGGTGTCCACGCCCATTTGCTGCAGCGTTGCAATATCCAATTTCATATCGGGCAGCTGGTTGGTCGCGACGCCGGTAAATACCGCACCGAGTCCTGCAATGACCTGAGCCGTCATGGAGCTTCCATCACCCGTCAATCGCCCCAACTGGCTGGACGCGAGCTGAAAGAGATCGCTAGCCGCCACGAAAACGTTTCCTATGCCCGGCTGCAGAGTCGTCATCTGCAACGCTTCACCGTCCACGCTCTGCAGCCCAAACGTTTCAGGATAGCTGTCGTCCACGGCGTAGATGACGCCGAGAGGCTCGCCTGCGCCCGTCGACGTATTGCGCAAAATCGTGGGGAAGACAATCGCGCCCGAGACGCCGTCCACCAGCGGTTCGGCAGCCGCCTCGGCACGCAACGCATCCAGGCGTTCTTCGCTAAGGCTGGGCAATCCGCCGTCCACAAAAGCCAGCACACTTTGCAGACCGCCGGCGGTGAGATCGCTCAGCGTTCCCTCCAGCTGAGTCATGGCGGCATCCCCGCCTTGCGAGGAATCAATCGTGGCTAACATGGAGAGCAACGGAGGCGCTATAATCTCGTCCACTTCACCGTAAGCGGCAACCGCCTGGCGTTTGACCGAATTACTCAGTGTGTCCCCAGTGCCGAACGCGCTGATGATAATGATGGTGGAGAGTGTCATGCCGATGACGATGAGGATCGACTGCGCCGGTCTGCGCAGGATATTGCGCAAACCGATTTTCATGAGCACTGGATTGCGCCAGGAGAGGTAACCCAGCAGCAATAGGATCGCCGTGACCGCGCCGATCATGAAGAGCACGGCTCTGACCGAAAAGCTTGTCAATAAGTCCATGGCTAGGCTCCGGCTTCGTTGGCGCTCACTGCTGCTGCAACCGGCATCACGTCTTCACTGCCGTTTGCGTTAAGTGAGATGACTTCACCATCCTGCATAGTCACGATGCGGTCGCATAGTCCGCCCACGTAGCGATCGTGCGTGACAATGACGAACGTCTGTCCGTTCTCTTGGTTCAACGTGCGCATCAGATCCAGCACTTCAGTGGACGCGACCTGGTCCAGGTTACCTGTTGGTTCGTCCGCCCACACAAGCGCAGGATTGTTCACCAGCGCTCTTGCGATGGTGACACGCTGTCGCTGCCCACCGGAAAGTTCGCCCGGTCGGTGATAGAGGCGATCGCCCAGATCAACCTGCTCCAGTGCATTGACGGCGCGTTCACGTGCAGCCGCTGGACGCATGCCGCTCACAAGCAGCGGTAGTTCAACGTTTTCCACGGCGTTGATCACCGGCAATAAATTGAAGGTTTGGAAGACGAAGCCCATGCGGTTGGCGCGATAGTGCGTTCGCTGCCGGTCACTCATGGTGCGCAGGTTGGCGCCTTCCACAAAGACCTCGCCGGAATCGAATTCGTCCAGTCCGGATAGGCAGTTGAGCATGGTTGTCTTGCCGCAACCGGACGGCCCCATGACGGCGACCATTTCACCCGCATACACGTCGAGCGTAATTCCGCGCAGCGCCTGAACAATCACATCGCCCAGTAGAAAACTCTTGTGAACGTCTCGTGCCGACACGATCGTCGACGGATGAGTCTCTTCCTCATTCGTTGCCGTAGCCATGTTGCTTGTTTGCATAATGCTCTCTATCTTTCATTTCGTTTTGCGGGACCTGCAGCTCACCGGCTCGGTGGACGTGCTGCTTGTTGTCAAGAGTCGCCTCAGGTACTATACGCACGAATCATTCACAAGTTGTACACGAATTTAGCGAAATACCATAGCGTCGATTCTAGCAGCGGTAGATTCGTTGAGTTCATCTTGACCTGGGGGTAATCATAAACCGCCCCAGCGTAGACAGACCAATAAGTGCCAAGGAGGAACTTGTGCGACCTGTATATCTAGCATTCATGCTGTTGGTGATGACCGTGGCAGCGGCATGCGTGCCCATTCAGCCTGAAGAACCATCCGGTGAGGTGGTCACACTATACGTTGGCCCTGAACTGGTCGACTGCGTTGGTGTTGGCCCCATGCAGTGCACGCAGGTACGGTTGTCTCCGGAAGACGAGTACCAGTTATTCTACGATACCATCGACGGCTTCGAGTTTGAAGAGGGCAATGCATACGAGCTCGAGGTGCTTATACAGAAGCGGGAGAACGCGCCTGCCGACGCCTCAGCCAATACGTACACTTTACAGCGCATTCTCAACAAGCAGCCGGTCGCGCTGCAATCCACCACAGAGACCTGGATCATTGGGCCGGAGTTCGTGGACTGTGAAGGGGGAGCCGGACCGCAGTTGTGCATGCGCATCCGGAAGAGTCCGGACGGAGAATGGCAATTGTTCTACGGGGCGATCGACGGATTTGAGTATGAAGAGGGCTATCAGTACGAGATCGTCGTGCAGATCGATCCGGTAGAGAATCCACCCGCCGATGGTTCATCGCTCCAGTATACGTTGGTGGAGTTAGTTGACAAGGAAGCTGTGACGCCGTAGTTTGCCATATATCCAGGCAACAAGCAGCTGGGACCTGTGGTCCCAGCTGCTCTTAGTACACACAGAAACTCTCCATGCAGGGTTTAATTCTGCTGTTGTCATCCGACTAGGCGAGCGCAGCGTCCGGCGTGGCATCCACTACTTTACTGTCCGAACGATCGGACGGCGTCTTGAAGACCACGTCCATCTCCGTGTTTTGGATGACGGGCGCGCCTTCATATAGGAAACAAGCCACCGCTCGATACTCATCCGTGCGGAACATGGGCGGCGTCTCGTGCAGGCATTTCTCCATAGCCATAGGACAGCGGCTGGCGAACCTGCAAGCAGCCGGCGCACGCTCCTTTCCAGCCAGTGCGGCTTCCCCTTCCGCCTGCCACGGTTGATCCGGATTCGGATTGGGAATGGAACCCACGAGCAACTGCGTATACGGATGGCTGGGAGACTGCACAACCTCTTCTACGCCACCTACCTCCGCAACCGAGCCGCGATAGAGCACGATGATGTTATCACCAATCTGGAACGCGGTCGTCAGGTCGTGCGTGATATAGATGATGGAGATGCTGAACTCTTCTTTCAGCCGCTGAAGACTGCCCAATACTGTCGCACGCAGCGACGCGTCAATCATGGAGACCGGTTCGTCAGCCAGTATGATGCTCGGTTTGATGATCAACGCACGCGCCACCATGACGCGCTGACGCTGACCGCCGCTCAACTGGTGCGGATAGCGTCCGATTGTCTCGTCCGGACGCAGGCCGACCGTTTCCAGCGCGTCCTCCACCATGTCCCACTTCTGCTCATTGTTATCCGCCAACTTCAGATAGTCGATGGGCATGGTGAGTACATGCTCGACGCGATAAAATGGATTATAAACTTCGAACGGATCCTGAAAGATAACCTGGACATCGTTGAGGAAGGCGCGCCTCTGCGCCTTATCCAACTTGCGTAGGTCGTTTCCCTTGTAGAGCACTTGGCCTTCGGTGGGATCCGTGGCGCCCAGCAATAAACGAGCGAGCGTGGTTTTACCGCTGCCGCTCTCGCCCACCACGGCTGTGATGGACGGAGGCGTTCGGTCCAATGACATGGAGAATTGCTGCAGAGCAATCATCCTAGTCTTGTCGAACAAGCCGCCGCCGAACACTTTTGTGATGTTTCTTGCTTCTAACAGTGCGGTCATGATTCGCTTCCTCAGGTGGCAAGATGGCAGGCGACCCACGTGTCGTTCTGCAGTTCTCGCAGCTTTGGCGTTTCTACTCGGCATCGCTCTTCTGCCAATGGGCAACGGGGATGGAACACACAGCCGTCGGGTACATTCAATAGAGAGGGCGGCAGACCGGGAATGCCGGTGAACTCGCCTTTGACCTCTGTACTCGGCAAGCTGGTAATGAGCAACTGTGTATATGGATTGCGCGGGTTGCGGAAGATCTCCTGCACAGGCGCCACTTCCATGAGCCGACCCGCGTACATGACGCCCAGCCGCTGTACAAATTGCGCCATGAGCCCCATATCGTGGCCGACCAAAACAACCGCTGCACCGATCTTCTTCTGCACGTCGCGCAACGTCTCCATCACCTGGCGCTGTACAACCACGTCGAGCGCGCTGGTCAGCTCGTCGGCAATGATGACCTGCGGTGTTAAGCTGATAGCAATGGCAATAATGACGCGCTGCTTCATGCCGCCGCTCAACTCATGCGGATACATGTTGGCAACGTCCGGTTGCAGGCCAACTGTGGCCAACAGCGCAGAAATGCGCTCCTTGAGCTCCGACTTCGAGAGCTTGACGCCATGGTCCTGCAGCCCCATCTGGATCTGCTTGCGCACGCGCATGACAGGGTTCAGCGAGTTCATGGAGCCCTGAGCCACCATGGCGATTTCAGATAGGCGGAAGTCCTTCATTTGTGATTCGGATAAAGTCAGCAAGTCCGTGTCGCCCAGCAGGATTTTGCCGGACATGACCTCTGCGGGCGGTTTGATGAGCCGCATAACAGTCAGCGCCATGGTTGACTTGCCCGAGCCCGACTCGCCCACGAGCCCTAGTCGCTCTTGCGGTCGAAGGAAGAAGGAAATATCCTCCACTGCGTGAACCGGACCGCGTGGCGTATTGTAGTAGACAGTCAGATTCTCGACGCGCAGTGCATCCTGCTGCACTACACTCAACTGTGCTTCGTCTAGTACCTCATGCGTAACTTGGCTGACCATTACGCCCGCCTCCTAAGTCGTGGATTCGCGACCTCGTCGAGGCCGATCGTGATCAGAAACAGACAGATGAAGAGCAGGGCAATCACGACGATGGGCGGCAACCACCACCACCACCAACCGTTGATCACAGCTGCGTTATATTGCACCCAAAAGATGGTCATGCCGACAGTCGGATCGTCCATAGGACCAAGGCCCAGTACTTCCAGGCCAATAGACGCCAACACCGCAGCGGATACGGCAATTACCAGCGACGATGCCAGGTAGGGCAATAAATTAGGCAGTATCTCTTTAAAGATCACCGCCCTTCCCGGCATGCCCGACAGCTGCGCCACTTGAACGTAGCTGCGCTCCCTCAACGTCAGCACCTGCGCGCGTATGGTTCGCGCAGGGTATAGCCACGCGAGCGCTGCCACAATCAACGCCATCTGGTTTACGGTCAATGTCGTGGGGATAACCATTGCCACGGTTATCAGAATCATGAGAGCCGGGATAGTAAGGCCCACATCCACAATCCCTCGCAGCAGAGCGTCGACCCACCCGCCATAGTATGCGCTGATGAAACCGACGGCCCCGCCGAACACGACGCCGATGAAACCGGCGATGAGACCAATGCGCAATGTGAGGGGAGTGCCTACCACCATGACGGCAAAAAGATTGCGGCCTTGTTTGTCACTGCCAAAGGGCAATTGTAGTGACGGTGGCCTAAGTGGCGCCACAGATACAGGTCTCGCCTCTTGGATGTCGACAAACAGACGTCCAATATACGATGAACCCAGTAGTAGGAAGAAGAGTACTAGTCCCCAGAAGAGGGATGGATTTCTCCTGAAATAACGAACAACGGATCCGAGTCTGGCTCGAGGACTGTTCTCTTCAACAGCACGCGCCCGTCGTGCACTTCGCTCCACAGACGATGTCATGCTATGCGCCCTTCTTGTACGTAATCCGCGGGTCCAGGAGCGGATAGATAATGTCCAGAATAAGTGTCGCCAAACCGATGGCCACAATGGTGACAAAGATGATGCCTTGCACCACATAGAAGTCAGCACCTCGAATGCCCTGGTACAGTACCGTGCCGATGCCGGGATAGCCGAAAATGACTTCGACAAGGACGGCGCCGCCAACCACACGACCGAGATTCAACGCCAGCGCAGTCACTTGTGGTAATAGAGCGTTACGAATGGCATAGCGAGAGAAGATTGTCCTGTCTCGCAGACCCATAGCGTCGGCGAAGATCACATAGTCCTCGCCCTGTGTCATCACCATCATGGAACGCATGCCCATTGCCCAGAATCCCAAGCCGACAAGCAGGATCGATAGGGCGGGCAAAATGGAATGCCAGACCATGTCGAGGATGAAATCTACTGAGAAGTTGGGAATTGTACCAGCCTGGTAACCGCCGTACATGGGAAACCAACCCAACGCGAAGCCGAATACATATACAAGGATTAACCCAAGGAGGAAATATGGGATTGCTGTCATCATCAGTATCGGCGGCATGATATATTCCAGGAACTTCGGCGTGTTTGGCCAGGCCATCAGCGCTCCCAGGAAGTTGCCGATAATAAACGCCAGTATAGTGGTTGTAACCAAGAGTGTGATCGTCCACGGCAGCGCTTCGGCGATCATGTCCGACACTTTGCGCGGGTAGTTGACAATGGAGTAGTTGAAATCAAAACGCAGCATGTCGCCCATATAGGTGACGTACTGTCTCCACAGTGGCTGATCGAGACCGAACTTCTGCTCGAACTCGGCAATCATGTCATCCAAACCAGCTTGGACCGAACCGCTCAAGGACGATTGGGCGATTAGTTTTTCTCGGATGGGATTGATGCCACCCATACGGGGGAGAAAGAAGTTAAAGGTTGCTGCAGCCCACACAACAACGAAAAAGATGAGCGTTCTTCTTAGAATATAGGCGAAACTCATGACCGTCTCCTATCTAGACGGGACGCTGCACGGCATATTATAGTGGGGCGCAATACCCGTAGACGCAACACATCGAGAAGGGGGCAGCGGCCCCTGCATCAGAGGCCGCTGCGAATCCGACACTTACATGTTCGGCTGAACTCGGTGTAGTACCAACGGGAAGGTTAGGTGCCACGAAGCGGAGTTGGTGTACGGATCGTTCTGATCTGGCATACCACTCCAGTACTTGGTTGTCCACGGCAAACGGTGCAGACCCTGGGTTAGCTGGATGTCGGGCAATTCCGGCAACCAGATCTCCATCGCACGTCGCCAGATGTCCAGCAACGCTTCTGTGTCATTCGGATCTGTGACAAACGCTTCATCAGCCAGTTTGTCAAACTCTGGATTATCCCACTTGGAGAAGTTCACAGAGTGACCGCCCGGGATGGCTTCTGATGCGCTTTGGTAGAGAGACAGCGTCTCCTGCGGCTCCTTACAACTGCCGCCGTGACCGAACAGTGCACCTTCGAAGTCACCTTCTGAGAACGGTGCGAACCAACCTGGTGGCTCACTGTAGCTGGCATCAATACCAGACCGTTTCAGGAATTCCACCACAACCGGTCCGACGGAAGTGAAGTCGAAGAAACTGACTATCGGCAGCACGATCTTCTCGCCGTTCTCGTCATGCCACATGCCGTCGCCGTCCTTTTCCCAACCCTTGGCTGAGAGCAGTGCATCGCCTTTCTCAGGGTTGAATTCGAGCGTGTTGTATTGCTCGAGCAGGTCAGAGACATTGTCGAAGTATGGCATCAGCGGCGGGTAGCTTGGCAACGGCAGCGGCGTCACTTCCGATGCGCCAGCCCAGGCGACCTCTACGATAGCATCGCGGTCGATGTAGTAGCTGAGCGCCCAGCGCACATTCTTATCGCTCCACGGTTCCTTCGCGCAGTTCACGTACAAGGAGTGCGGCCACCAGTCCACATAGCCATAGGGCGATTCTGAACCGGTCCACGATGTAGCCAACGCATTTTCCTTCAACAGTGTCGGGAAACTGGTTGGCTGGATGCCTGTAGTGAAGTCGACCTGGTCTCTGGCAACGGACTGAACAAGCTGCTGCTCGCCCTGGTCCGGCAGCAGAATATGGCGTTCCACAGCCGGTAATTCGGCGACGCCTAGTTCGGCGCCCCACCACGTATCAGCTCGGTCCAGGATCTTCTGTTGCGGAGAGGAGTGGACGACGCGCCACGGGCTTGTGGTCACCGGCCATCCCTTTTCCATATCATAGTGCGGGAACGAAGGAATGTCCTGGCCTTCGAATATATGCTTCGGCATGATGTAGAGGCCGATGTCGAAGTGATAGGTCATCTGCCAGAAGAAGCGAGGAGCCGGCGTATTCATGGTGACCTTGGTGGTCAAGGGGTCGACCGTCTCGGCGGGCACATCCATAAAGCGGGAGAAGTTGCGTCCCCAGCGAATTGCGGAGTCGAGTTCCTTGCACTGATTCAACGTGAAGGTGACGTCTTCTGCCGTGAAAGGTTCGCCATCGCTCCATGTGATACCATCGCGCACTTTGATGATCAATTCAGTGAAGTCATCGTTGTATTCATAGCTCTCTGCCAGCCACATGATCTCTTCATCGGCGAAAGCGCTATAGAATGCCAGCGGTTCATACATCAGGCCGACCGCGAACTGATGGTTCGCTACCGGCACGAATGGATTCCACTGGTCATATTCGACGAACTTGCCTTTGTCACCGCCGCGCACGGCAATGAATGTCTTTTCGCGAGGGATGTCTTTGATGCCTTGAACGGCTGCAGCAGCTTCAACGGCTGCCTCTTCCTGTTGGGCGCTTGGAGCAGCTGGAGCGGCGGCGCCGCATGCTGCTAGCCAGGGTGCGGCTAGCGTCGCAAATCCAGCGATTTCTGCATACTGTAAAAATCGACGACGAGATAGTTTCCCGTTACCTGTAGACATTACAAAATCTCCTCTTTGAGATGATTGGTGGGGATACTGCGAATCAACGTTCCAAGAATTTACGTACCAAGTGAACAACTTTGTTGTTCAACACAAACGCTATTCCATCAAGCGATAACCACAACCTCCTCTCGGATTATTCTTCTAGTGGTGCCGGAAAGCGAGTTCGCGCGTTGACTTCGATGTTTTGTTTGATGAGGCTATTCGCTACACGGGGGCGTGGTATCCTGAAAATGCACTATCTTAGCAAACTGCGCTAATTATAAACTTGCTCCGTAGAGGGGTCAAATTCAGTATTGGGGCATACAAAATGTTCCTAGCCACGCGGTGCCACAGGTGTATCCGTATACTCAATCCGAGCAAAACCAATACGAATCAGTCGTGACCAGGAGTCATAATCTAGTGGCGTTCGGCCAATGCAGATGAGCGTACCGTCCGGCGAATAACTCATGGGGGAATCTCCCAACCGCATCGCACGGCCTCCCTGATCGTACTGTATGTCCACCGCTCCAATGCTCAGGATGCGGTCGCCCGCCCCGTAGGTGATGGCGTGGCTGCCGATGACGGTCATACGGCCATCTTGATCGTATTTGATGTTTGCCGTCCCGAACCGACTCAGAAGTCCGCTTGCATTATACACAGCCGGGGATGCGCCAATCATGATCACATGACCGCGAATTCGACCTGTAAGTAGACAGAAGGCAATCTTGGGAGTCACTCGCCGTTCCCAGGGATGCATTTGCACAACGCCGCGTAGCTCTATAGCGTCGTGCGGGTGAGAATGGTTCCCGACTGTAAGCTCGTCCACCGCCTCACGATATATAGGAACGCGCACGTTCGCCATAGGGGGTGCGCTACTCGTGTGGTTGTATGATGGTTTGCTAGTTCGTCTGCACAGCCAGGGAGATTGCATCCAGCATTCGGTCGACGGGCGCGCCTTTGAAGAGCAACCCAATTGCGCCGGCTTGCAACACGTCCCGCTCCAGATGACTGTGCTGCATGCCTGTCATGCCGATGACCCGAATAGATGGATGCTTCTGGCGGATGATGCGGGTGGCGTCAATGCCGTCCATCTCCGGCATGAGAATGTCCAAGAGGACCACATCTGGATGATAGGCGTCGCACGCTGCGACCGCTTCTAGACCGTTCTCTGCCACTGCAACCACGTGCACGAAGTCCACTTGCTCGAATAGAAGAACGAGTGTGTGGCGCATCGACTCGTGGTCGTCGGCGACGACCAGTCTTACTCTAGCGGGAAGCTCCGTACAGCCTTCTGTCATATAGTGGTCGATATTGGGGTCAGTTGGCGTCGTCGTACAGATATTCAAGAGTTTCTCAGTGTCATGTTGACGCTCGATACGGGATGTTTGATACCGCACACCGTGATAGAGAAGATAGTTGATCCGATCTCTGCCAGATGCTCAGGGTGTGGAATTCAATTGCACCAATGAAAAAAGAGAGGCTGACGAGGATGCCAGCCTCTCTACTATGAATACGTGATGAGCACAACCAAGGCAGGAGGCAATGTTTAGCTGCGATGAACGGCAATGTAGTTGATAACGATCGGCAATGTAGACTTCAAAGAGCACCTTGGCACAACTCATACGCCGACTACAGAATACTGCGGGGTTGGCTTTCAGAGAACAGGCAGTTGGACAGATTCTGCGCGCCATGCAGATATGACCGACTGGCTAGGTGCTCGCTATTGGAGTGACAACAGATTGCGCTGCACAGCCACGGCGACCGCCTCCGTTCGACTGCCAACGCGCAATTTGGCCATGATGGCGCGCACGTATTGTTTCACTGTCGACTCACTCACGCTCATGTACGCGGCAATCTGACGGTTGGTCATTCCTTCCGCCACCAGTTCCAACGCTTCTACCTCTCGATCGGTTAGGTCAACCGGCGCTTCCTCTTCCTGTGGCGGGGAAGCGCCAATCAAATCCAGCAGCGCCTCGGCAGCCTGCGGCGACAACATTACAGTATTGCCGGCATGCGCGCCGCGAATTGCATCCGCCAGTTCGCCCACAGACGCGTCCTTGTAGAGATAACCAATAGCGCCAGCCATCAGAGTCGACTGCACCAGTTCCTTGTCACGGAACGTCGTCAGCGCAATGATTTTGGCGTCAGAACGCTGCTTGCGAATGGCGCGGATGGCTGTCGGGCCATCCATTTTGGGCATTACGCAATCCATTAAAATCACGTCCGGAGTTAGTTCCTTTGCCATCGAGACGGCTTCTTCTCCGTCAGCAGCCTGCCCGACCATTTCCATATCATCGTAGCCTTCCAAAAAGACAGCCAGACCCCTGCGCACGATCTCGTGATCGTCCACCAATAGAACGCGTATGGGTCTCATGTTGGCGCTACTCATCGGCTGAACTTATCTCTGCGTTCTTAGGCGCAGGCCACCTGACTTCTACAGTCGTACCGTTTTCCAGATTGCTCACGATGTTTAGTTGAGCGCCGATCTCGTCCGCGCGTTCCTGCATAATCCCTAACCCGAGGTTCTCCGGGCGCACCTCCTCCTGGGTGAAGCCGGCGCCGTCGTCCGATATGCGCATGAGCACATGGTCGTGGCGCTTCTCAATGGTGACGGAGATGTGTTTCGCATGTGCATATTTCACTGAATTGGAGAGTGATTCCTGGGCGATACGATAGAATGCAACTTGCACATTGTGGGGCAGCGAACACTCTTCCGCGGCAGAGACCGTAATCTTTGCCGATGTGCGAGCGTTGTTCGCATCGACCAGGTAGCCCAGCAAAACATGCAGCTCCACGTCGTTTAGGATCGACGGCCGCAACTCCATAAGGAGCATACGCATCTCGCCCATGGCGCCCTGAATCAGCTGCTGCAACTCCAGCAGATAACCCCAGATGCTGTCCGGGTCTCGTTTACGAAGCCGCGGCAGCATTTCTGCAATTATTTTTGCCGAGAATAACATCTGGCTCACCGCGTCATGTAAGTCACGCGCCAGCCGTTGACGTTCTTCGAACGCAGCCAGTTCCTTTGCTTGTGTAAAGTGACGCGTGTTGCGGATAGCTGTGGCAGCATGTTCGCAGAAGGCGCGCAGCCGTGTTGCATCCTGCTGTGTGAAACGGTCGGCAACCGCACTCTCCAGGCGCATGAATCCAATGACTACGTCATCCAGCACGATTGGAGCGCCCAAATAGGAACGCACCCATTCCTTGCCTGTGTCGAGCTCGCCGTGTGGACCGTCTGTACCGTCCACATCCAAGTCTGCTGCTGCATGCAGAGGCGACGCATATGAGGCGATAACGGGTTGGTGCGTACGCAACATCTGCTGCCAAGGCTCGGCGCTATCTACCTGCCTATGACAGTCTCGAATGCGCTCGCTACAGGAGTGATCCGAATAGCCGCGCATAGCGACCACTCGCGCCTCGCGTCCGTCCACCAGGACGATGGCAGAAGCATCGGCAGGCGCCACGCGATCCAGCGTCACCAGGATCTTGTCCCAGATGGCGCTCAGGTCCAACGTGCTATTGAGTGCGCTTGCCACATCCTGCAATGCTTCAGCGTAGATACGCTGATCCCGTTCGGAGTCCTCAAAACGCTTGCGTTCGGTGATGTTACGCGAAGCGAACAGAAAACCAGTTGGAACGCCGTCGGCGTCGCGCAACATCTTCACATTAACTGAATACCAAATGGTTTCATCCTCGGCGAAATACGCTTGGTCGAAGCGATAGGTTCCATCGGTTTGTCGAGCCATACGAATCGCTTCGCACAGACCGTCCACCACGTTGGCGGGGAAATAGTCGGCGTAGTGCTTGCCGACGACATCGTCGGGCGATAAATCCTGGCTATGGTTCAATTGCTGGTGACATTCCGTGATGATACCGTCGAGCCCGATCACATAAACCAGATCACCAAGGGACGCCAGCAGTAGACGCAGTCGCTGCCCCTCGACCTCCTCTTGGTCGTAAGGCGCGTCCAGTAGAATGCACCAGCCTGGCGAGCCATCCTGTAGCAGCAGGGGCAGTCCACGCACGTGTGCCGCACGTCCAGACAGCGGACACGGCAAGTATGAACTCGTGTCAAACGGTACCGGCTTCTCCGGCAGATGGGGTGCGATATCGGGCAGTAGCGATGTGAGTGGAGAACCTGGTCCTACAACCGAATTCGATTTACCAACCGAATCCTGCAGTGCGGTATTTAACTGGACGATGACACCGTCCTCGTCGATGATGGCGGCAGGTTGCTTGATTGCAGCCAGCCACGAATCGACCATCAGATTGCCATCGCGAGACGACACCTGGGATTGCATCTATTTCCTATTAGAACTGGGTCCGGGAACCTACTCCCAAACCATATGCATCAATATACCATAAGAAGTCCCATTTTATTTACTAGATGCTATTTATCATCAACAGAATGTGTATCGGTTCTGCAACGAGTTGGCGCCCCGGGGATAGGCGCTATCCTGAGACGGTCTGCTACACGCCTCCCGAGCGGTGGATGGCATACAGCAAACGCATGGCGAGCAGTATGCCGAGCAATGTGCCCAAAATGCCAATGATAGACACATCGAACAGACGCGGCGGCACGTTTGCGCTCCACAGCATTGCCGACGCCAGAATGGTGGCTGTAGTCACTAGTCCATAGACAATACGATTGACTACTTTGTCTAGACCGCCTATCTGTAGCTGAACACGCAAGTTGCCTTGCGTAATATCGCCCAGGATTTCGTCTAGCACCCTAGGCATGTTTGTGACTAAACGCTTCCAATCACGATAGACATGCAGCGCGCCGCGCAGCATCCTTGCCGACGAATACCGCCGCTCCAGGATTTGCCCGTAATAGGGTCGGGCCAGCGCCCACAGGTCGAAGTCAGGATCCAGCAGTCTGCCTGTCCCTTCCAACAGCGCCAGTGTCTTGCCCAGCATTATAATGTTGGCAGGGGCTACAATATGATAGCGATGGATGATCTTGATCAGCTCCTGGAGCATGCCGCTCAGATCCAGTTCGGAAAGATTCACGGAGAGATAATCTTCGATGAACAAATCCACGTCAGCGATATACGCATTCCGGTCCAGGTCACGCGGGACGGTACAGATGCGCGTGATCACATCGGCGATCCCCTCCACATCCTTGCTGACAAACGACAGCAGCAGATCCTCCAATGCGACTCGCGTGAACTGGTCAATACGGCCCACCATGCCGCAGTCCAGCAGGCCGATTTGGTGACCGCCTTTCGAAGCCGCCCTGTCCAGAATGATCAAATTGCCAGGATGCGGATCGGCGTGGAAAAAGCCGTCTCGAAAGATCATCTCCAGAAAGACGTTAGCGCCGTCCTTGGCAAGCTGCACACGGTCCATATTCGCTTCGTCCATAGCCGCTTCGTCTGTGACCTTAGTACCTTCCAAGCGTTCCATGGTTAGCACGTACTTCGTGGAGAATTCGTGCATGGGCTGGGGGAAGCGCACAATCGCTTCGCCCTGGAAACTCTTGATGAATCGGTCGAGGTTGCGCGCCTCTTGCAATAGGTCCAGTTCGCGCATGAGCTGACGTTGGAACTCGTCGACAATAGCGCTGACGTCGTATGGCAGTCCGGACATGTAACGGTCTGTCAACCCTGCCACCTGCTGCATGATCTGCAGATCGGTAGTCACCACCTGCTCAATGCCCTCGTGTTGAACCTTCACAACAACCGGTGATCCGTCTAGCAGAATGGCGGCGTGCACTTGTCCAATGGACGCCGACCCAAGCGGCACATAGTCAAAGTCGGAGAAGACAGCTTCAACAGGCATACCAAGCTCACTTTGAATGAGCTGTTGTACATACTCCGGCGGATCGGCTGGCGTATCCGCCTGCAGCTTGCTCAGCTCCTGCGCAACCTCGACGCCTACGATGTCCTCGCGCGTACTTAGCATCTGCCCCAATTTGATATACGTGGTACCCAGCTCGGTGAGCGCCATGCGCAGCCGCTCGCCCACTGTGTACTCCGCCACCAGGCGCCCGTCCGGGTCTTGGAACCAGCGCTGCAGCCACTTTGGTGCATCGGGCTTTACATAACCGCCGAGTCCGTACCGGCTGAAGACGCGCACCACCTCATTGGTGCGGAGAGCCTGTCGCTGTGTGCGTTTGATGGTCGAGAGTGGATTGACGATACCCATGGAGGCTGTCCTTGTGGTTGCACTGGACGCTCAGATTCGGATTGAGCGCATATCATGCCTGCAGTAGGATTGTAGTGTATTGCACACAGGAATGCATGTTGCACCAACAACGGTTGCATGCCATGATTGCGTATCCCACATCGCTGCGAATCTGCTTAACAACCTACACAGACCGTCTTCACAATTTCTAAATGTCCGCTCACTACACTCGAGAAAGATTTGCAACTGCATAACCTTGTAAAGTATGCAGCTGATTGACTTGACAGGTCCCGCGCCATAGAATGAAAGCACGAGTGAGAGCACAGAGAGCCGCCCCATGAGTCAGACAATCTTGATGGTGGACGACAAACGTGAGATTCGCGAACTGGTCTCGGCCTACCTAGGCCAGGACGGCTTCCGGGTGATCACAGCTGCCAACGGCCAGGAGGCGCTCTTCGCCGCACGTGACTCGCAGCCGGATTTGGTCATCCTGGACCTGATGATGCCGGAGATGGGCGGATACGAATTTATGCGCGTCTACACCAAAGAGGCGGACACGCCAATCATTATACTCACGGCCAAGGTCGAAGAGAATGAGCGCGTAATCGGCCTGGAGCTGGGCGCAGACGATTACGTTACCAAGCCGTTCAGCCCACGCGAACTGTCGGCGCGTGTGCGTGCGGTCTTGCGCCGTGCCAGCAAGCAGTCCGAAAAGCCGCTTCATCTTGAAGTTGCCGAAATCGTGCTGGATCAATCCATGCGCACTGTGACGGTTGACGGGCGCCGTGTGGATTTGACGCCTTCCGAATTCGAGTTGTTGGCAGTGCTCATGGCCTCGCCGGGCAGAGTATTTTCGCGCAGCGAATTGCTGGATCGGCTGCAAGGCGATGCGTACGAAGGGTATGAACGCACCATCGACGTGCATATTCGCAATCTGCGAACGAAAATCGAGACGGACGCCGGCAGGCCGCGCTATATCGAGACTGTCTTCGGAGTGGGTTATCGTTTCGCGCCCGACCTGTAGCGCATGGGATCTGTCATGCGCTCGCTTGCGGTAAAGCTCACACTCTCCATACTCATCGTCGGCCTTCTCAGCGTCATCCTTGTCGGCGTTATCACTATTTTCAATTTTCAGAGGGCGTTCGATGTTTTCTTGTTCGGTCGCAGCCGACCCGCGACCGAGATCGCGCTCGAGAATTTCTATAAAGCCAATGGCAGTTGGGACGGCCTGGGCGAAGCGCTGAGGAGACTGCCCGCAGGCCCCGATCGGGACGGTAGTCTGCCCTTCATTTCCATCGTGGACGCGAACGGAATGCTGGTCTACTCCGGCGGGCGGCAGGAACGCATCGGTATGCCCGTTTCGCAGCCGATCCTGCGCAGGAGCCCGCGGATTGAGGTCGACGGTGAGACCGTCGGCTATCTGGTCTTTGACCCGTTTCAGGACCGACATCGACCGGAGACGCCGGAGCGCGTTTTCGTGGCGACGCTGAACCGATCTATCTATCTCTCCATTCGATCGGCAGGCCTCGTGGCGCTGGTGTTGGGCGTCCTGCTGGCGCGCACACTCACCAAACCCATCCGTGCGCTGACGACTGCGACGCAGCAGCTTGCGGAAGGCGATTTAGGCGTCCAGGTGCCGGTGAACACGCGTGACGAGATCGGAACACTGACGAAGGCATTCAACAACATGAGTGCGGACCTGGAGCGCATCAACCAGCAGCGCAAGCAGATGACCGCTGACATCGCGGATGACCTGCGCACGCCGCTCAGCGTGATCCTGGGCTATACGGAAGCGTTGAGTGACGGCAAGCTCAGCGCCACACCGGCGATCGCGGAAACCATGCATCGCGAGGCGCAGCATCTCAACCATCTCATCGACGACCTGCGCACGCTTTCCTTGGCGGATGCCGGCGAACTGCCGCTCCACCTGAGCATGATTTCTCCAGCTACTATACTGGAACGCACTGCCAATTCCTACCATCGACAGGCCAAGGAGCAGGATGTGGAGCTGACTGTCAACGTGCCGGACACGCTGCCCGACATCAACGTAGACAGCCAGCGTATGGCGCAGGTGCTGGGCAACTTGGTCGCCAATGCGCTGCGGCACACTCCGTCCGGAGGACGGGTCACGCTGTCGGCGCGAGAGCGGGCCAAGGGTGTGGAACTGAGCGTGGAGGATACTGGTGAGGGCATCCCTGAAGATGAGATGTCCATGGTCTTCTCACGGTTCTACCGAGTGGACAGCGCTCGCAGTGATAGCGGGGCAAGCGGGCTGGGGCTGTCCATCGCCAAGTCGATTGTGGAGGCGCACGGCGGCAAAATCAGCGTGGAAAGCGAGTCCGGTGACGGCGCCAAGTTCACGATATTGCTGCCAGTCGGCGGCAAAGACGCTGGGACCTACTAGCATACTTGGGCTAGATGCGTCTGCCGCGTTGCATGTCAGACAGGCCGATCCTCATTTTATCGTTAGCAAATCAGAGTCAGCCGTCAATTCCATCTTGGTCTGCAGTTCATTGCGCCAGCGCAACGACGCTCGTCTATCGCAGTGGTATGTTGGGCATGCTGCGATTTACTGTCATTGGGTCGACCGGTATAGCGGAGAATCTAACCATCCGTTAACCACCAAGAGGATTTATTGCTTGTCTCCATCGCGGGACCCGTATCAACGCTTGGAACCGATATCCACAACCAGGAAGGCGCACATGAGAATTCGCCATGCAACGACAACTTACATTTTACTATTTTTGGCTGTGCTTTTGGCTGGTTGCGGTTCCGCTCGTGAATGGTATGCCCAAACCGCGAATGAGCCGATAGCGCCGACTACGGCTGCTCAGGCTTCAGATATTACTACAACGCCAGGTTCCGCGCTTATGACGCCTACAGCATCGCCGACGCAACAGGACTCTACTTGCCTGGACTCACGATATCACATCTACACCGATACCTACATGGGAGCGCTACAGGACCCCACTGGCAGAGTCTCCTTCGAGTATCCGGATGACTGGACGATCAGCATCATTACCCAGATCGGTACACTTCTTAGCTTCAATCTGATTCCGCCCCAAGTTGCAGATAGCGACCGTAATATGGACGGCGTGTTTCATGTCAGTATTTCGACCGTAGCCCATGAAAATCTCAAGTATCTATACCTCCCTGGCTGTTCCGACATACAGATCAGGAATATCCGCCCGGTAGGTTCGATCCTGACGGCTATTACACAAATCCCAGTTTTAAACTGGATTACGCCTGTCTATGTACCAGGATGCTAAGGGATTCGTGTATATCGTAGGGATTCGCAATTTAGATGACCGAAGCACTTGCCTGACACCCATGCATGTATGCGTGGGATACTAGCGGCGGCAATCTTTTTCGAGTGGAGGACGGACTGCAGGTAAGAATTTTCGGCGGCGGCACTGATGACAGTCTTCGGGAAAAGGCCGAATATGGAGGATTACTCTGACGCGCTCGAAGATGACCATGGCGTCTTCCTGCACCTGCTAGACTCTCTCGTCATCGGTGCGGATGAAGTCAGCAAGTTGAATTCTGATTGATGGAGCTTCCCGAGGGACTAGCAGGTGCGAGACATGCTCGCCCGGCATACGAAAAACAGCTTCCAGGAAGCTGCTTGCGAATGCACGCTTGTACGCGTAGTCAGCTTCCTGGAAGCTATTAATCGGCAGTATTCGTGCTTGATGCAATGAATACTGCCGAATTATTTTGCTACTTTTCTACCCTACAACCTTACTCCTGCTCCGTACGGGCCTTGATCCCCGCCATGTCCTCGATGATGTTCAGCACAGCGCTGTGGTCCAGTTCCCCACGTCCGGTCGCCATGAGCGCGGTGAACAACTCATGCGCAACGGCCGTTGCCGGCAACGGAACCTGATACTCCCTGGCCGTGTCCATGATGATGTTCAGGTCCTTGTAATGGAAGCGGCTGCGGAAGCCGGGCTCGAAGTCGCCGCGAATGGCACGTGGACCGCGCACGTCCATGATGCGGGTCTGCGCATAACCGCCGCTGAGCACCTGGATGATGATTGCCGGGTCCACGCCTGCCTTGGCGCCAAGCACTATCGCTTCCGCCATGCCCACGAAGTTCATAGCCACCTGAATCTGGTTACAAGCCTTCACGGTCTGACCGGCGCCCTTGTCGCCGCACAGCGTCAGCGTGCCGCCCATGATGCCCAGAATCGGCTTGACTTCCTCGAACAGGTCCGCATCGCCGCCCACCATGATGGACAGGGCCGCGTTCTGCGCGCCGACCTCGCCGCCGCTGACCGGCGCATCCAGGCAGCGTACGCCCAACTCGCCCAGCGTGTCGTGCACCTTGATGGCCATGGCTGGGGCAATGGTGCTCATATCGATGTAGATGAGCCCTTCGTCGTGCGGACTCGATGATGCCGCCTTCGCCCAGCGCTACCTTCTCCACGTCCGGCGAATCCGGCAGCATGGTGATCACCACATCGCTCTTTGCAGCCACGTCTGCCGGCGATGTACGCTTCCTCAGCGCCCTCGGCGACCAGCGCCTCCAGTGGCGGTTTGAATATGTCGTAGGCGACGAGTCTCATAGCCGTCTTTCATGAGGTGTCGGCTCATATGGCTGCCCATAATGCCAATGCCGATAAATCCAATCTTTGGTTTCATAAAGAGTTTCCTCGCTTTACTGGAGTGCTTAATCTTGAATGTACAGTACTGCCACTGTCGAGATGAATGGGTAACGCATGAAAGCATGCGTATACGGGAGGTTTCTCATAATTGGGACGACATAGCCGCCAAATGCTGCCACGATAGTATACCATCCATCTTATGCCTCAGCGAGGTTATGGTGACGCATACTCGGCTGCGCCACCATCCAGACGTAACAGTTGACGTTGGCGCACGTCAAACGTAGTGAAGGGCAACTACTTGGCACCACCCGTTCTGCCGAAAGCACTGTCCTGCAGAGCGTACAACCGCCGCAGTCGACGCTGTCGTTTACCGGCAGACGAGACTTCGACGCTTGTTGATACGCTATTGCCCGACTGAACTGATGAAATCCTTAGTTCTTTTCGCCCGTTCTGCAGAAAGCTGCTAAACAGAACGGCGCCCTATCGTGGTTTCACCGGCCATAGTCCAAGAGTACTATCAAAGGAGAAAGCAAACTTCCATGTATCGCCGCTCACATACACTCCTGATCGTCTTCGCCTTCGCATTGATCGCCAGCCTCAACTTCCTAGGTTTCTATCTCTCCTCCGCCGCCGCACAATCCGAAGATGGGGTAGCCGTCGTTCCGGATGGCGGGCTATGGCTTGGCATCCCTTACGTCGTATCCAACATGGCGTCCAACACCGTGCCCGCCGTTCGTGCACCGAGTATTGTTTCTGCGCCGGAAGAGGTCGCCTATGTCGGCAAGCCGTATACCTATACGCTCGCAATCTCTGGTTATCCTACGCCGACCCTGAGCCTGGAACAAGGTCCGGACTGGATGAGCATTGAGGACGGCGCTCTGGTGTGGACGCCGGAAGCCGAGGGCGAATACGAAGTGAGCATCCGTGCAGTCAACAACGTGCAGCCGCATGCAGTGCAGACGTTCACACTGCGAACGTTCACCTATTTCTATTGGGATCCAGATATGACCACGCGCTTCGCGACCTTGGCAACAGCGGATGTCGAACCCGGTGAACTGTACTGGCGATTGATGCGCGCCGTCTGGCTGGACGAAGACGAAGCAGAGGGGCGCACGAACATCTCTATGGAGTTCCTGAACGAGCGTGGCGAACGCAAGATTGATACCCTCGGCTATGTAACATGGGGCACTGAAACAGTCCCCGATATGGCACAAGTCTATTGGGAAGCGAAGCCGGATGAGAAGTTCAAATGGAACTGGACAATGGGTCCGAATCTCGCTCCTGCCTATAACGCCAAACCAGGCGGCTATCCTGCCGAACAGGTGCGCGGTATGGGCTTGGGCTCTATCGAGAATCCCTACTATTCCCATCATGCAAGCTATGAGCTGACGTGGATCCTGGATGTGAACGAAGCCGCAGCGAATGCACCGTAGTTGACTTAAGCGATTACGACATAGATTATTGATAATGTGAGTGTGGAACTAGCCTAGCTGTCTCTTGACATCTAGGTGCAGACATCGGCGACGTTACACTTTGGACATATGTTTGCTCATCAATACTGCATAAGTCTAGCTGTCCTGATTATCAATGGGTTGGGCAACCTCATGACGAAAACTAAGGTACTGTTCTTGGCAGCCGGCGATATCCGCATACCAAGTGCGCGTTTTCGTCTGTATCAGTTGCTGCCGTTTCTGCGACGCCTTCCGGAAGTTGAAATAGTCGGCGTCGTGAATCTCGATTTTAGATCGGTGTGGGATAGATTTCGGGTGCTCCCATCTTTCATTGTCGGGCTGATAAGATGTGACACCATCTTCCTGCAGAAACGGCTTCTGCCTGTCACGTTTACACACGTACTCGCAGCAAGGCGCAGGCTGATCTATGACTATGACGATGCCCTATATCACTCGATAACAGAGCCGGCTGAGCCAGTATTCGAGAAGGTAATCTCACATCTCAATGCCATTCTATCACACGCAGACACAGTCGTGGCAGGAAATCAGTACATTGCTGATTACGCAGCCAACTATGCCAGGCGCGTCGAGGTGATCCCAACCGTTGTTCTGACAGAGCACACGGTGGAAGTCGATGGACGTCCCGTGCAAACGCCCGACGATGTCGAGATATTCGAACCGCTTACTGCACCGGTTGCAACCGGTGCAAAACAGGACCGCGTGACGATAGGGTGGATTGGCAGCCCGGAAAACAACAAATGGCTCGACCAAGTCGGTCCGGCGTTGCGCCAGCTCCAAGAGGCGTACGATGTAAGTGTCACTATCGTGAGCGGTCGCAAGTGGCGCTACCCGGGACTATCGATCGTTAACAAGCGCTGGCGGCTGGAAGACGAGGTGTCGGATATCCAATCGTTTGACATTGGCATCATGCCGCTTGACGCTACCATAAAGCGCCTTCACGGAAAGTGCGGGTTCAAAATCATAGCCTACATGGCGACAGGCGTAGTTCCTGTCGCATCCGCCGTCGGTGTCAATTCTACAATCATCGATCACGGACAAAATGGCTTCCTAATTCATGACGATTGGGACTGGAAGCCCTGCTTGGAGGAGCTCGTGCGGGATCCAGCGCTCCGTCAGGAAATGGCTGCCAACGCACGAAGAAAAATCGTTGAACAGTATTCTGTGAACACAGTCCTGGAAAGATATAAATCGTTGCTGACTTACAGCAGGTTCTAGCTTGTTATCGCAGAATATTTGTTGTCTGAGAGAGAGCTCACACAGTAAACGTTGCAACAGATACATTATACTGTTGGGGCTCAGTTGAGAGGTGGCCTATATAGTGTACTATTTCTGCTAGAAAGATGACGAACCAGTGACAGTTGACGAGTTCATCGCCGCGGAAGAGCCCATTTTCCAAGAGACGCTGAATGAACTGCGCGCGATTATTCTCTCGGAAGCGCCGCAAACAAAAGAACGCATTGCGTATCAGGTGCCCGCCTACAAATATCACTATATGCTAGTAAGTTTCGGCGTCACCAAGAAGTCGTGCAGCTTTTATGTACAGAGTCCGCCTTTGATGAGGGAAATGGCCGACCAGCTCAGTGGATTAAGCGTCTCCGGCACAACCCTCCATTTCGCGCCGGGCGAGCCGCTGCCGGAGCCAGTCATTCGTGACATCATACGTGCACGCATGCGCGAGAACGAGGAGCGCGCCGCTAAGAGAGGATGAAACGGCTGTCGCGAGCGCCACGATATACCATCCATCGCAGTTCGTCCACCGACGCTTAATACTATCGCTAGGTTTCGTCCACTATTCTGTTTGGATACTCGTGACGGTATTGTCTGTATTGGCCGACTGCGAATTGACGGCAGTCGGTCGCAACAAGGTACCAGAATGCTCGTGAGGCGAGGTTAATCATGCAGTCGCAAGAATCCCTATTTCCACTGCCGCAGAATAAAAAATATCCGCCTTTGGTCAGCGTCAACGAACTAGAAGAGGTGCATCTTACCCAAGGCCAGCGCGCGGCCGACATGGTAGCGCGCGTTATGGGATCATGGAAATTCATCATCATTCAATCCTGCCTGCTGGCGGTATGGGTTGCCCTTAATATCGTCGGTTGGTTTCATCACTGGGACCCCTATCCGTTCATTCTTATGAACTTGGTGCTCTCGTTGCAGGCCGCTTACACGGCGCCCGTGATCATGATGAGCCAGAATCGCAAGGCAGACCGCGACCGCATCGAAGCGCACAATGATTACCTGGTCAACAAGAAAGCGGAAGAGGAAATTCGCGCCATCATAGAGCATCTCGAGGCGCAGGAACAGGTGTTGGCGCGCGTCCTGGAACACATTGCAGCAGAGGGCTCCTGACCGTGCTGTATCCAAGTATACGCCGGCACAAGTAATTTTGGAGAGATCGATATCCCTCTGTTAATGCGTGTTATGTGCGACTACTGTATCGGATAGTTAGCGAACTCTACGGTGCTTTCCACCAGCACCGCAATATTCTCGTCTGGCGTCGTGCGTGCATGATAAAATGAATCGCAAAGACGCGTGCGGTATCTTCCGCCGCACGTCTACCCAAATGCAAATTCTACAACAGAGGCATGACTTCCTATGAAAGCTACCGAATCCATCATCGACACCTACCTAGCCGAACATCTGGATGATTACATCGCGGAGACGGCCGAACTGTGTGCGCAACCCAGCATTTCTGCTATCAGCGAAGGTATGGAGGAATGCGCCGAGCTCGTCATAGAAATGCTGCAGCGCCGCCGCTTCTCTGTCACACGATTTGAAACCGAGGGCAATCCCATCATTGTCGCACACGCCGACGGCAAGAGTCCGCGCACGCTGCTCTTCTACAACCACTATGACGTGCAGCCGCCCGAGCCGCTGGAGTTGTGGACGTCACCTCCGTTCGAGCCCGCCGTGCGCGACGGAGCGCTCTATGCGCGCGGTTCTGTGGATGACAAGGGCGAACTAGTGGCGCGGTTAGCCGGCGTGGATGCCATTCGCGAAGCGCACGGTGGCGAGCTTCCCTGCAGTGTGACGTTCATCGTAGAAGGCGAAGAGGAGATCGGCAGCCCGCACATCAAGCAGTTCGTGCAGGAGCACCTGGAACTCCTTGCCAGCCAGGGGTCTATCTGGGAACAGGGCTATGTGGATGCGGATGGGCGGCCCATCAATACGCTGGGCGTGCGCGGTATCCTGGCAGTAGAGATGTATGTGAAAACGATGGGCGTCGACGCTCATTCCGGTGGCGCACACATGTTCCCCAACGCGGCATGGCGCTTGGTGCGTGCGTTGAACATCCTGAAGGACGACGAGGAGCATGTGCTCATTCCAGGCTTCTACGACGGCGCGCTGTCGGCGTCCGACCTGGACGAGTCGCTTTTCGAAGCCATGGACGACCCCGAGCCCAGACTGCGCGAGGAATACGGCGTGGAGACCTTCCTGCGCGGCTTGAGCGGCGTAGATCTAGAGCGAGCCGTCTTCTCGCCAACCTGCACAATCCAGGGCATCACCACCGGGTATCAGGGCGGCGGCATGAAGACGGTCATTCCTCACGAGGCCAGCGTAAAGCTCGACTTCCGCTTGGTGCCGTTCCAAGACCCTGCCGAAATCTTCAAGAAGATGCGCGCCTATCTGGATGAGCAGGGGTTTGCGGACGTCGAATTGCGTTGGCTAGGCGCAATGTGGCCCGAGAAGGTCGAGTTAACCGATCCGCTGGTACAACTATGCATCAACACCGGGCGTGAGGTATACCAGAAAGAGCCGACGGTGCATCCGCTGGTCGGTGGCAGCTCGCCTATCTATGCATTTGCGCGACCGCTAGGCGGCATCCCGGTTATCCGCCCAGGCGTGGGCCACACCGGTTGCCGCACACACGCGCCGGACGAGCACGTGAAGTTGGATAACTTCCTCAATGCTGCACGCCACATCGCGCGCATCCTTGACCGGTACGGCGATCTGTAAGGCACACAGAAACAGATGCAAATCTGCTAGCTTTTTCTCCAGCTACAACCGTCAGAAAGGGTGCGTTCACCATGCCTTTGGCCTTTCTGACGGCTGTACGCGCTCAATAGCGTCTTTCGCCACGTTCACCGACTGTCATTAACCGATCCGCACTTCCTGATAGTTGTAGTCGAACAGCGCCAGATGCATTGTGTAAACCAGCATACGGTTACGCGGTTCGCTATGTTGGTGCTCCGAGCGCCGGTACTGCTGGTAACTAAGCATTTCGTTGCCAGCGAAGTGATTTGCATATTACAGGTACAGTATCTATTGCTCACTCCGCTTCCACTTCGTTTCGCTGATAGAATAGAAGGGTGGACAAATGTCAATGAGAAGGAGAGAAGCGATGAAGATACTGATTTCTGGTGCAGGATTGGCCGGTCTGGCTACCGCTTACTGGCTTCGACAACACGGTCACGAGCCAATCGTTATCGAAAAAGCGCCTGATCTACGAAGAGATGGTTACGGTCTAGATTTCTTTGGCGCTGGTTACGATGTCGCCGAGCGGATGGCAATCGTCGATCAGCTAGCCGATCGGCAAATATTTTTGGAAGAAAGCAGCACCATTGGCTTCGTAAACGACAAAGGCAATCTCCAAGCGGCGCTGGAATTGGATGAGGTGCGTCGCATTCTTGGCGGCAAGTATATGGGATTGATGCACTACAGTCTGGAGGAAGTACTCTACGATTCGGTCAAGAACGATGTCGAAATCCGATTCGGAAGTTCCATCGCATGCGTAAGTCAGTCATCCGACTCAGTTGCGGTTACGTTCGAATACGGCGCAAGTGAGCAGTTCGATAACGTGGTCGGCGCCGACGGCATTCATTCCAATGTGCGTAGCCTAGTATTCGGTCCCGAATCGGAGTATGCCTACTACATGGGCTACTACTTCGCCTGCTACTATGTCCCGGACCAGTACCAGCTGCCATCGGTGTGGACCAACTATACAGAACCGGGGCTTCAGATCGGCGTTTACAAGACAGACCGACCGGGTCAACTAGCAACGCTGCTCATCTGGCAAGCGGAAGATGAAGGCCATATTGCTCACGACCAGCGAGCTGACAAGATCCGCTCAGCATTCGGCAACATGGGATGGTTGGCTCCTGAGTTGCTGGACGCAATGCCATCCGACGGCGCCGACATCCTGATCGACACAGTTACTCAGATTCGCATGGACAATTGGCGCAACGATCGCGTTGTACTCGTCGGTGACGCAGCCGGATGCATGACATTGATTTCTGGCCAAGGCGCATCAATGGCGCTGGCTGGCGCCTATGTGCTGGCCGAAGAGTTGGGAAAAACCGATGACTGGCGTCAAGCAATGGCGAACTATGAACATCGCGTCAGACCACAGATTGAATTGCGACAGGAAAAGGCGCACGACTTTGCAAAGCGGTTTGTACCCGACAGCGAATTAGGTATTAAGGTGCAAACTGTGTTCATGAAGCTGGTCACCTTTCAAGCCTTTTCAGGGCTGCTCAAGTCTCAATTCGTAGGCGAGAGTTTTTTGCAGACCGCCGCGCTGGAGCGCCTTCCCGACAGCCATGAGAATATTCTAGGATACCAAGTATCGGGCAAACTCCAGCCTACTGACTATCAGACTCTGGCGCTGAGCATTGACGAAGTTTTGCAGCAGACTTCGACTGTCAATCTGTTGCTACAGATCGAGGGTTTGACGGAGGTTGAACTAGATGCGTGGTGGACGGACTGGAGATTTGGCCGGCAGTACCACAATAAGATCAGCAAGCTGGCCATCGCCGGCGACAGTCGCGTGAGCAAATGGGTAGCCCGTCTTTCGGAACCACTGTATGCGAAGGAGGCGAGGCACTTCACCATGGAGGAACTAGACAAAGCGTGGGCATGGCTGGAGACATAAAGAATCATCGAGCTTTATGGATGAATCGGGTTGTGGTTATAGCGCTAACGGTTCGCACGTATCTCCACTTTGCTTGAGGAGAAGCGACCAGTATGCTACAATGTAGATGGCGCGATACCTGTGCGTCACATCGCTTCCAGACATCGTCCTCAAACAACTTCAGCCAATCTCAGCGCCAGGAAATGTGACCATTTCCACCAACAACAGTTACTCGCGAAGTCATCTAGAACAAGTTTGAATGGAGGGCACTATGAGTTTCTGGTCTAGACTATTCGGCGGCGACAAGGGCTATAAAGATGAGGCACTAAATGCAGCGGTGACCAAAGCGTTGATGAACGATCCACTCGTCAATGATCCCGAGTCCATCGGGGTGACATGCGAGGATGGCGTCGTTACGCTCACCGGCAGAGTAGACAAAGCCATGGCGAAGGATCATATCGAAGGCACAGTTCGCGAGGCACTGCGCTTCAATGGCTTGAAATACGAGAAGCTTGATAACCAGGTTAAAGTGCAACCTGCCCAATCTATTGCGTAATCACAGAACAATACATCGGTCCGCAGCAGCTGGTTAACAAATGGCGCAGATGCTTGTAACCATAATACGGCGTTGAGGCTACATTCGAACGCCGGTATATGATTTCGTGTTCATGTTCCGCTGTGCGATAGCGACGCGCCTACTGCTTTTGGAATCGCGCAATAGTACGTATACTTCATGCAGGCAGCCAAATCGATGCTCCGCTTCAACGCAATGTTCGTTACACCCAATATCATCGAACTCGGGCTGCGCAACATGGTCAAATTCAACAGCAGACAATAACGATTATCCATGGCTATCAGCCGAAAGGTGCGCACATATGGCTTCAAATCTGACAGTGATCGCATTCGAAGACCCGACTGAAGCGGGCAAAGTACACGACAGCATCCAGTCCGCCAGCAAGCAGGGTCACATCAAAGTTGACGATTCGGCCGTGATCGTAAAAGACGCTGAAGGTAAAATCTCGGTACAGAATCAGATTGATCGTGGCGTTAAAATGGGCGCGGTGGGCGGCAGCCTTCTCGGTCTGCTGTTGGCAGGCATCTTCTTCCCCTTCGCCGGCCTCATCATAGGCGGTATTGCCGGCGCCGGTGTAGGCGCACTCATGGATATGGGTATCTCCAAAGACTTCGTCAAGGATGTGGCTAACTCCATGGCGAACAACTCTTCCGCCCTGTTCGTCATTACACGCGACGCCGATGCCTCCGTCATTATGGCCACATTGCGCCCCTACAAGGGCGAGGTGCTGCAGACTACGCTGGACGAGGAATCCGCTGATTCACTGCGCGAAACGCTCTCCAAGCGTATTGGTTGATTCGCCATCACTTGAAGCTGAATTAAAAGCAATAACGCCAGGCCGATTGAGTACACGGCTTGGCGTTTCCTTTCTCCGTACATCTTTGACCCATGTACGGACCTCAATGAGCAAGACTTTATTAGCTAAACTTTGTGGGCTACATTTTTGTGGGCTATATAAGAATTGGAGCTATACCAGACCTACTGGTCGCGCATGAGCGAGTACACATACCAGCGCAATCGAACTAGCGCATTGCCTGTGCGCTCGTAGTACTCGACACGTACGTGATGTTGGCCCTCGCCGATGCTGTAGACGCCGGACCGCTGCTCACCGTAGCCGTCGCCCCACCCGCGCAGTACCAGCGTATCATCCACATAGACGCGCACACCGTCATCGCTTGTCGCTTCAAAGACATAGCTATTTGTGTCGAATGTGAAGACGCCGTCCCAGCGTGCCGAGAAAATGTCGGGCGAGATAACACCGACTTCCGGCGAACCAGAGCCCCAGTCATGATTCAGCACATAGACGGAGTCGCCGACCGGCTCACTACGGCTTAGCACAGCTTGCCCTTCCATAGACGTGTTATTCCAGTAGCTAGCCTGCCATTCATTAGCGCTGGCGTCGATTACCTGCTGTGTAAAGCTGAGGCTAGCAAGACTCACCGACTCGAAATACTGGATCTGTACCCGGTAACTGCCGGACAACCACTTGTCCACATAGAGATTGCGGGCGGAGCCTTCGCGCCAACCGTCGATAATCAGTTCACCGTTCATCCACAGGCGTGCGCCGTCGTCGAGGTTGCAGAGACAGAGCCGATACTCGTTCGGTGCATAAGGTATCGTGCGCTCGAACAGTGCAGAAAAATCGTCCACTGGCACATCTGGCCCAGGACTGTCGTAGCCCCAGTTGAAGCTAATCTCTGCTATATCCTGCTCCATGACGGGAACACCGGCTAAACTAATGTTGCCGTAGTAGGAGGCATGCCATTCGTTCGGCACAGGCGTCGCCGCGGGCGTTACCGTAGGCGCTATGCCACTGTCACTTACATTCGGGATCTGTACCACGTACGCACCAATCCCATAGACCGTTACACCGGATAGACTGCCTTCCAGAGTCACGACCGTACTTGGCACCCAGCCCAAACCGGAACTGCATTGTATCAACAGCCATGAATTAGTGGGCACGCGACCGACGACGTCGCAACGTTCATCAGCCACAATTTGCCCGCTGATTGAGCTAGCCTGATTGGGTTCCGAATGGATATTCACATAGCTGAACCGACCGATGGCAACAGGTGCTTGGGTAGGCTGCGGCGTAGCGGTTTGAGTCGGTGTGGACGTCGCCTGCGACTTCTCGAGTTGCACAGCCGTGGCAATTATCTCAGGACCCGGATATTGTTGCCCCGCAGGATAGAGTTCACCCCAGACCTTTACAACAGCTTCCGGCATTTCCTCTTGGATTCGCCGGATCTCAGCGTCTACTTCGGGTGTTTCGCCGTAAATAGCGTATCTGTCGCCGGCTAAAGTCACAAAATAGGTGAGAAAAGACTGCCCCTCTGCGCGCTGCAGCGTGCCGGGTAAAGCATAGACCGGTTCAGGATCCACCGGAATGACAGCCGATACTGGACGCGCGACGAACGCCGCCTCGCAAAGCAGAAGCATGAAGGTAAGCATGCTAGCCACGGCAAGAAGTCTATGGTTCATCGCATCTCGCTGCGTAAGAAATGACATTGCTCATTTCATTCTACACCAATAAACGGTGCGGCACATCCGCAGAACAATGGTACACTATTCGTAACGTTTACAAGCATCTAGTACGCGTTTCAACGTTGACCGATAGACAGTCGATGCATTACATCTCAACAGAAGTCACTGTAATCATACAGAACAATCAATCGTCGCATTTGCTTACACGTAATAATTCCTATACACGGTACCGAATATACATCCGTGCGTGCTAGCACTGGCGTAAATCGCAGCGACTGCCTAACAGGCTCGTGCAGTGGTGCACCAGCTAACAATTCACCATGAAAATCATTTCAAAATACGGTCCTTGGATAGCGGTAGCCTTTGCGCTCCTGCTACTTGGCTACGGTGTCAACACTATTCGGAATTACCGTCCGCCTGACGAGTTCACCATGGCGACGGGCCCGGCAGGTGGCGCCTACTATGAATACGGCGTTATGTATGAGAAGTTGCTGGCGGAGAAGGGATACACACTGCATCTCGTGTCCACAGCAGGTTCCAAAGAAAATCTGCAGTTGCTGCTGGACGGCAAAGCCGACGTGGCGCTCGTGCAGGCGGGCACCGCTACCGACAAAGACGCCGAATATTTGAGCAGTCTCGGCAGCCTTTTCTACGAACCTCTGTGGATATTCTATCGAAAAGATTCCGGCCAAGCGCCGTACACCAGGCTCACCGACCTGCACGGGCTGCGCATCGGCATCGGTGAAGTGGACGGCGGCACGTACGACATCGCTAAGTTTGTGCTGGAAGAAAACGGCATCACCGCTGATGACGCTGAATTCTATCCCATACCGAACCTAGATGCCGCGCAGAAGTTGGCGGCGGGTGAAATCGATGCCGCCTTTATCATTACGTCAGCGGAATCGGAGATCGTACGCGAGTTGATCTTCGACCCCAATATCGAAGTTCTCAGCATTGACCGCATCAACGCATATCAATCTCGCTACAACAATGTCTCCACGATTACACTGCCCGAAGGCGCACTTGACCTGGCTAACAATGTCCCAGGTGAAGATATCGATATGCTGACAACTGTTGCTGCGTTCGTTGCTCCCCATGACCTCTCGCCCGACCTAGGACGACTCCTGATAAACGTTGCCCATGTTGTCCATGGACCGGGCGGCATTTTAGAATCCAACGGTGAATTTCCTTCTCCCAAATTGGTAGAGCTGCCAATGGACGTAGCGGCGGAAGGGTACTTGGAACACGGTACGACGGGACTTGACCGCTTCTTCCCGCTATGGATGGCTTCGCGCTTGGAAAAGCTGCTCTTCCTAGTCGTGCCATTCCTGGTGCTGCTCTATCCGTTGCTTCGCTCCACACCGCTAGCTGTGGCCTTCTTCTTCCGCATTCGAATCAACCGCTGGTACCGACGGCTGCGTAGTATTGAACTCACCGTAGACAATATGACTGTCGAAGAGCTGGAGGAACGGATCGCGTGGCTGGATGAACTTGAGCAGGATCTTGCGCGACGGCTAGCTGTGCCTATGATGTACCTGGCAGACGTCTATCTGCTGCGCTTCCAGGTTAATCAGGTGAATCATCGGCTGGAACGGAGGCGCGATCAACTTGTTTCCGGCAAAGTAGTGGTGGGCGAGCCGTCTCAGGACGAAGATGATAAAGACGAAAGCGCAGCGCCATTTACCGTGGCGGAATCCTCGCCGAAAGCTGCCATCTAGAATTCGATAGTTTCGACCGTAAGGACAGATTCCTATGCGACGTATTGCCAAATGGGTTGCCGTGATTCTTGGCGCCGTGCTCGTCCTCGCTGTCGTTGTGGCTGCCGGCTACCTGGTCCTCAACCCATCCGCCCAACCAGACGCAGTCGCACTTGCCGCCCTGCAATCGAACGGTGAAGTCACCGTTAGCCAGGGACCGTTGCTGGCGTTTGCGCCGGCTGCAACCGCACCCACTGACGGCTTCATCCTCTACCCCGGCGGCAGAGTGGACCCTCGCGCCTACGCGCCAATAGCCCAAGAGATCGCCGCCCAAGGTTATCTGGTCGTCGTCCCCAAGATGCCGCTGGATCTAGCCGTGCTTGGCGCAAACCGGGCAGACAAGGTCATTGAAGCATACCCGGCGATTACGTCCTGGGCTGTCGGTGGACACTCTTTAGGCGGTGTGATGGCTGCCCAGTACGCCGCCAAGAATCTTGACTCAGTGGATGGACTGGCGCTCTGGGCCGCCTATCCCACAAGCGGTGTAGACCTTAGCAATAGTGGTCTGTCAGCCGTCTCCATTGTCGGCACAGAAGATGGTCTTGTGTCCCGGCAGCAGGTCGACGACTCACGCAGTCAACTGCCGCCATCCACACAGTTCGTCTTCATCGACGGCGGCAATCACGCCCAGTTCGGCAGCTACGGTGCGCAGGACGGTGACGGACTCGCCACTATCAGCGCTGAAGAGCAGTGGCGTCAGGCAGCCAGCGCCACAGTGGATATATTCCAGTAGAATTTACTTGATCCGCAAACCAGCGCGCAGCACAAACGGAACAATTTCTCTTTTCCCTGCGTCTCGCTACTTGTGCAGACGATTCCCCTCTGCATGCCCATGACAACGCCTAGCAGTTGTGGCAACATGCCGCTATTGAGTTTACATCATTGCAGGATATCGGCACGGTACGAAACACATCACTAGGCTTAAAACGAACAAGACAGCGAACAAGTGCAGAGGAGAATAACCCAAATGAACAAGAAACTGCTACTCTTATTGACCCTCATGAGCAGCGCAATCCTCGTATTGGCGGGATGTGTTGCACAGTCGCCGGTGGAGTCGCAAGCGGGTGCGGGCGGCACCGTACCGCAGCCAACTGCAGAAACCGCTTTGACGCCAGAAGTGCTGGCAAACATGACTTACCAGTCCGAGTATGGCGAGGATGGAACAGTCACATTGGTTGATGGCAGCTACAGCGCACCAGCCGCGCCGGGTTCCGCCTCCATGAATACAGTCGACCTCCTGCCCGAGTACACCGTCTTCGGCGACCTAAATGGCGTTCCGTCGGCGGTCGTGGTACTCGTATCCAGCGGAGGCGGCAGCGGCACTTTCTACGATCTTGCCGTCGTCCAAGAAGAGGATGGTCAGCCCGTCAATGTCGCCGCCTATGCGCTTGGAGACCGTATCAAGCTCAATAGCGTCGCCATCGAAAACAACCAGATCGTGGTCGATATGATCGCGGCTGGCGAGAGCGACCCAGCCTGCTGCCCTACTCACCATTATGTCAACACGTACGAGCTGCAAGGCGACCAGATTGTCGAGATCAACAGCCAGATGCTTGGTGTTATTACACCTGAAGCGGCAGCACCGCACAGCGCTCCCCTGGAAGGACCGAACTGGCAGCTTGTCTCCTATAGGAATGCGGACGGCGAAGAAGTAGCGGCACTGGAAGACGTCAGCGCGGTCATCCGCTTCGTCGACGGTTCAGTGCAGGGCAACGCAGGCTGTAACAACTTCTCCGGCGCATACACGGTAGAAGCTGACCAACTCAGAGTCGGTCCAATGGCCAGCACAATGATGGCCTGCCCCGATCCTATTATGCAGCAGGAATTCGGCGTCCAGGACGCGCTCGCCGAGACAGCTACATACGGCATCGATCAAGGCGTCTTGCGCCTTTACGATGCGGACGGTAACACACTAGCCGCCTTCGCCGCCGTTCCCAATGCTGCGCTCGTAGGCAGCTCGTGGGTCGCCACCGGCTACAACAACGGTCGCGGCGGCTTCACGTCCCTCATCGCTGACACGGAGATCACGGCTTTATTCAACAGCGAAGGCAACCTGAGCGGCACATCAGGCTGTAACAACTATAACGCAGCCTACACAGCAGAAGACGGCGCTATCGAAATCGGCCCAGCCATGACCACTCGCATGATGTGCTCGGAACCGGAAGGTCTCATGCAGCAGGAGCAGGAATACCTGGCCGCGCTGGAGAAGGCAGCCGTTTACACCCTGGGCGTGGATACGCTGGAAATTCGCGCAGCCGACGGCGCGCTGGTGGCTACCTATACTTTGGCTGCCACCGCTTCTGACAACGCAGAAGTGAATACCCCAGCACCAGCAGAAACCGAGGGCAGCGAGGAGTTGGTAGGTCCTGTCTGGCAGTGGCAGGGCACACAGTACAACAACGACACCGATGCGACTCCTGCCGATCCCAGTCAAGTATACCATTCAGTTCATGGAAGACGGCTCAGTAGCCATTCAAGCAGACTGCAATCGGGTAACGGGTACATTCACCGCCGATGAAAGCGCCATCACGATCACTCTCGGAGCCTCGACTTTAGCCCTTTGCGAACCTGGTTCGCTGGACCAGGAGTTTATCCGCGACCTGAGCGGCGCGGCCATCTACTTCTTCCAGGACGGCCAACTGTACATGGACATTATGATGGATGCCGGCACCATGCGCTTCGCCCAGTAACGGCAAACAGTTCAAACGAATATAAAGAATTCCCCAGCGGGGCGAGAGGACTCTCGTCCCGCTCTGTTTCTCTCAAGATGATATACAGAGGTCCAAATGACCGTTCGCTGGGGATCATCATCGTTATCATGTCTATGGGCGTAGGTCTCGTCGGCACGCTAACCGGCTATCTTTCGCACTTGTTCTTAGGCTCACCCGATGTGGCGCCGAACACGGAGAATGCCATGGCAACAGACGAGAACACTGTGCCTAACGCTGGTAGTGCGGACGAGTCGCCGGCTGACACTGTGATCTCCAGAGAGCGTATTGCCGAACTGATGAGTCTGTTGGCGAAACAACAAAAATAACAAGCGCTGCTCGCTCAGAAAGCCAGCGAACTGGAGGTGCTACTGTAGCGGGCTGCTATAACCGTGATTGGCGGCATCGTATCGCAACTACCTCGGACACGTGCGCAAAAAAAGGTTTGCGGAACGGATACGTTGTTGTATTCTGATAGACAATAGATGGTCCCGTCGCATTTGTCAGTGCGAAGTATTAGTTGCTTATCCGCTGGTTCCGCTAACCAACAGCACCCTTTCATACCGTCATACAGTTCAGGAGGAGCTTGAATATGAGAAAACTTGTCGTACTCTTTGTCTTCGTCATCCTGCTATCATTGGTCACGACTTCGGTTGCGCTGGCTCAGGAAATGGACGACGGGCAGGTAGTCTTCTGCGGAGACCTACCCGATGCCGATTGCGCTTTGCTAAACGCCTCGGCGACGTCGCTCTGGTCGGCTACATCCGGCGAATCTGCCAGATCGGACTCGTTCTATGTCACAGGCATTGCCGGCTTGGATTCAGAGCACCCGACCTTTAGCTACACAAACCGGTCCATGTTCGTTACGGACCAAGAGACGCTTGACGAGATGGCTTCGCTCGGCGCAGTTCCATACGAAGAACTGTCTGCCGATTCCGACATGATGTTGCAAGCCGTAACGTTGCCGCTCTCCATAGACAACGCCTCCGTCATCCAGATGACACTTTCGCCCGAGCTAACGACCTCCATTTCGCAGTTATTCAACCGCAGCATCCCATCCGACTTCGTCTATGAAACACGCATGGTCGACGGAATTCTCTACATCAACGTGGCCAACTTCAGCAACATCGCACCAAATGCGACACGACTGGGCGATTGGATTGGCATCGATCTTATGGCCTTTGTGCCGAAATTGACCGCAGACCAGCTGGCGAAAGAGGATGTCGACCTTAGCGAAATGCAGGACGATATTTCACAGGCGCTCACCCCGCCCGGCAAGAGTATTCTCGTGCAGCCCTATCTGGTCACCATGCGCCCAGACCAAGCCGCAGACTTCAACGACTTCCTAGAGATTTTGCCGCTGCGCGACACCGTCATCGACGACCAAGTCTCTGCCGTATTTCGCACCAAAATGGACGTACCCTACTACGTCAGCAGCCCTGTCTTCGCCGAACGTTTCTTTGGCGTCGACCCCATGGGTCCACAGAACCAGGACGTCACCTCCCGCGTGGTACAGGGAGTAAGCTCTGCGCTGCTGAGCAACAGTGATGCTACTGTCATCCAGGCCATCAGCTATGAGGACGCCTATCTTTATGGCATGCAGATGAACCTGGGCGTTGAGATCGCAGGCGTCGGCGTGGCGCTGGACATCCAGTCCGGCAACGCCAACATCAACGCGATCCAAAGCATCTCGCCGCCGTCGGATGCGTTTGTCTTGCCCATTCGCCTCATCATGGGCCTCATCGACACCATTAGCGGTCAGTAGCCGATAGTAGCTATTACACGATAAATGAGACCAGGGCCGAGACCGCACAGTCTCGGCTCTACTTTTTCTCTTGAGACCTCCTCGAACTCATACGACCTCCGTCTGCAAACTGCGGCAGCCACACCTAGCGCTGTCTTGATCAAGGGTGGCATACGTCCTACTCGCCGTGCGATTGACATGCAAAATGCGTTGATAGTTACCCTCAATGGTATGATTACGCAGTCCTCATTATCCGACCACCATCCGTAGAGTCCATTCCGTGACCCAACAGACGCGCAGCATAAACGCTTCGGACATACTCCAGCAAAGCAGCCCACAAACGGAAAGTACGGGCAACTATAAATGGTACGTGCTCGCGCTGCTGGCAATGACCCACACGCTCGTTGTCGGCATGCCCAATATGGCGTTGCCCGTCTTATTCGACGAAATCGGATCTGATCTTGGCCTAGACCTGATTCAGATTGGCGTGGTTTGGGGCGCGGTCTCACTCACGGGCATCGTGATGGCAATACTTGGCGGCGTCCTTGGTGACCGCTTTGGCTCGCGACGAATGCTCATCGCAGCTTGCATAATCGCAGGCCTCACCGGTGCGATGCGCGGCTTTGCATTCGGTTTCATCAGCTTGGCTTTCACCGTGCTAATCGCCGGCATCGTGCTGCCGGCTATTCCAACCAATGTGCACAAGACGTGCGCTGTCTGGTTCTCCGGCAGGCGGCTGGCAACAGCCAACGGCATCGTCTCTGCGGGCATGGCGCTGGGCTTCATGCTGGGCGCCCTGTTGAGCGCCACCTTCCTGTCGCCCATGCTTGGCGGCTGGCGCAACGTCATCCGCTTATACGCGGCAATCGCAATTGCAGTGGGCATCATTTGGATCTTCACTCGCGACGGCCCCCAGGCGTCCAAGTCCTCAACCAGCGGCGTGCATTTCCGCGAGGGCCTCGCCAAGGTAGTGAAACTGCGCAACATCTGGTTCCTATCCTTGGGCGTGATAGGAGTCGGAGGCTGCGTGCAGGGTACGCTGGGCTATCTGCCGCTCTACCTACGCAGCATCGGCTGGGCGCCTGTAGCGGCTGACGCCACGCTTTCGCTTTTCCATGCCACCAGTTTGCTCTTCACCATACCCATCGCCATACTGTCCGACCGCACCGGCTATCGGCGACGCTTCTTAATGATCGCAGCGCTGATGATCGCCGGCGGTGTTGCGACACTGTCGTTGGCGACTGGCTCGCTGGTGTGGCTGGCAGTCATACTGGCGGGTTGTATGCGAGACGGCTTCATGGCTGTGCTCATGACCACTATCGTCGAGGTGAAGGGCGTCGGCGTGCGTATCGCCGGAACAGCCACGGGCGTGATCCTGTCCGTCAACTATCTGGGCGCGGCCTTCGCTCCGCCCATCGGCAACAGCTTTGCCAGCTACAGTACCAGTGCGCCTTTCCTGTTCTGGTCGGCATTGGCGGTCGTTGGTTTCACAGGCATGTACCTCGTTCGAGACACGAAGTAGCCAAGCCGGTTCGTATGTTCACGGCACGATGAAGCTAATCCAGCTCGAATGGCTCTACCCGTTGCCGCACATTTGCCAACTGATCACTCAGAAGTTCTTTCGCGCCCCACATTCCGTACGTACCCGGTCAAGTCTCTTGCACAACACTTACCCCTTCACCCCCTCACCCAGTTCTCACCCCCTCAAATACCTCCTACATCACCCCATAAATTTCCGCCCAGCAACCCACAGGAGTACAATGCCTGGAGCGAAAGGATGGGGCAATGACCGAGTACTCGCCCGTGTTTAGGTCAGCCGCACACGAAGCGGCTTTCATGTCCATATACGACGCGGCGATGGGACTCTGGCCCATACCGTACACCGAGATCGAAGCGCCGACTCGCTTCGGCCGTACACACATCATCGCCAGCGGCCCAACGTCCGCACCGCCGCTGGTACTGCTCCACTGGGAGCGCTTCAACGCCACTATCTGGTCACCGATCATCGCTGCACTGAGCCGGCGCTATCGCACATATGCGATCGACGTCATAGGCGACGCGGGCAAGAGCGTCGTCGGTGCACGCACTCGTTCACGACCGGATTTGGCGCTCTGGCTACAGGAAGTGTTGCAGGCACTGGAGGTGCAGGAGGCGCACGTGCTCGGCCATTCGTACGGTGGCTTCATTGCCATGAATTTTGCGCTTATCTATCCGTCACTGGTGAACAAATTGGTGCTGCTTGCCCCGCTCTCCTGCCTGGCGCGACCCAACGGCAGTCTCAGCTGGCGGCGACTTGGACCCATCCTATTCTCAAGCCCGCGCATGCTGGAGCGTTACGTACGCTGGCTGTCCTTCCGCGGCGATCTGGGCAATCCAGTACTCAACAAGATGATGGAAGTCTCCTTTCGCTACACACGACGCTTTCTCGCCCTGGGCACATCTCCGGTCGTCTTCACCAAGACAGAACTTGCCGGTTGCGACAGGCAGACACTGGTGATGGTCGGCGATCACGAGACGCTCTACAGGCCGGAGATCGCCTTCGCTCGTGCCGGCTACATGCCCTTCGCCGAAACGATTCGCATACCAGCGTGCAACCATGCCATCGTGACGGACCAGCCCGCGTGGGTCAGCGAGCAGGTACTGCGCTTCCTAGATAAACCTGCCTAGCTATCCATGCTGATGGCGCAGCATTGCTAACTGGTTATTTCTAGCCCTTTGTAAACAATCGATAAAAGGTAGTGGGGCGGTTACTGTCCCCGGAGAAACGAGAACACAATATGAGAATTGCAGCGATTACAGATGACGGCGTGACCATCAGCCAGCACTTTGGCCGCGCGCCCTATTACCTCGTCTACACCGTTGAGAACGACATGATTGTGGACCGGGAGATGCGAGAGAAGATGGGCCACGCCCAGTTCATGAACGAACCCGGAAGTGAGCATGATCACGAGCATGAGGACAGCCACGAAGGTGAACAGCACCATGGCTATGGACCCGAAGCAGATAACCGCCACGCGAGCATGGCTGCTGCCATCGCCGACTGCACCGCACTGCTTTGCCGAGGTATGGGCTGGGGTGCGTATGAATCCATGCAGAAACAAGGCATCACGCCCATTGTGACTGAGATTCGCGATGCCGATGCCGCCGTACAGGCATACATCGACGGGACTATCGAAGACCACACCGAAAAACTGCATTGAGTTCAACAGGACTGGCCGCCAAGCAAGGCTACCAGAATCAACATACATGGAAACCGCTACTAACAACAACACGCCTGATGTCACACCGACCGAGACGCCTACCATCCGCGCAGAGAACCTAACGCGAGTCGTAGACGGCGCGCGGCTGGTGGACGACGTGTCATTTACGGTGACCAATGGGCGCACGCTGGTGATCGTCGGGCCGAGCGGAGCGGGCAAGTCGTCGTTACTGCGGCTGATTAATCGGCTGGACGAGCCGACCTCCGGCACTGTCTATGTGGACGGCATCGACTATCGCGACATCGCGCCGCAAGCGTTGCGCAGACGCATGGGCATGGTGATGCAGGAACACAACCTCTTCCCCGGGACGGTCGCCGACAATGTCCGCTACGGACCGGCGTTGCTGGGTAAGACGCTATCCGTTGAGCAAGTGGAGGCGTTGCTGAAGCGGGTTGATCTGAGCGGCTACGCCAACCGCGATGCGGAGAAGCTGTCTGGCGGCGAGTCGCAAAGGGTCTCAGTCGCACGCACACTCGCCGATCAGCCGGAGGTGCTCTTGCTGGATGAACCCACCGCCGCGCTGGATGAATCCACAAAGCACGAAGTAGAAACCGTGGTCTTCGACCTCATCCGCGATAAGTCGATGACCTGCATCATGGTGACGCACGACCTGGGACAGGCGCGCCGCGTAGCCGATACTGTACTCGCCCTGGAACAAGGTCGCATGGTGCGCAGCGGTACACCGGAGGAGGTGCTGGATGCTGCTTAAGTATATCGACTCTCAGATGATGCAAGTTGCAGCGCAGGCGGTGATTGCGGTCATATTTGCCTCTGTCGTCGTGTTCCTAGCCAGGCGCCAGAATGTGCATCTGGAGAAACAGACGGTCATCGCCATGGTACGCGGCTTGGTGCAGGTCGTCGCAGTTGGCGTCGCACTGGTCGTAATCTTTCAAGGCCCGCTGTGGGTAGCCATCCCGGTACTCCTGGCGATGATGGGTTTGGCGGGTTGGACTGCGTCGCAGCGAATTAGCCAATTGTCGGGTGTGCTAACGACGGCTATCGAGAGCGTGGTTCTCAGTTCCGGTGTTGTAATCCTGTTGATGGCTTTGGTGGGCGGACTTCAACCCCAGCTAAACGTGCTCATTCCAGTGGGCAGCATGATCATCGCCAGCGGCATGAACGCGTGCGCGCTTTCGTTGGACCGGATGCTGTCGGAGGTGGACGCTAACAAGGGACGCATCGAAGCCGCGCTGTCTCTCGGCGCCGATTCGCATAAGACGATGGAGCCCTATGTGCAGCGAGCCGTGCAAGCCAGCATGATCCCCAGCCTGAACTCTCTACGGTCACTTGGGATTGTCTGGATTCCCGGGCTCATGGCAGGTATGATCTTGGCAGGCGATGACCCGGTCTATTCTTCCGTCAACCAATATGTGGTCATCGTGCTGTTGTTTACAACCGGCGCACTCGCCTCTATTTCCAGCTCGTTGCTCATCCGCCGTCATCTCTTCACGGCAGCCGACCAACTCGTCCTTCCCAACAAGCCGACATAGTCCTCCAACTCGTCAATCTGCGGAAGAGCCGTCTCCCGTGTTTAAATCGCGCAGGGCAGGAATGCCGTGTAGCGATGTAGCGGTGCGCACGGCGCGTACTACAGCTTCCGCTACGACATCCGCTGCGATGGCGCCTAGCAGGCCGGGGTCCACGGGCTCCTCACCGCGCGACAACGCAAATATCGTATCGCCGTCAAAGGACGTGTGTACGGGTCGGATGGTCCGCGCCAGTCCGTCTTGCGCCATTTGCGCCACCTTCGTTGCACCGGCCTTGGTCAAGTATGCGTTTGTGGCGACGACGCCCAGGGTTGTGTTGGCGCCATGCCACTCATGCGTGCGCTGCCCGATCTGGCTCTCCAGAATGATCTGTGAATCCACAAACAGGCTGCTCTCCAGATGTCGCGTGCCGGCGATGATCTTACCACTTGACGGATCCAACACGTCGCCCAAGGCATTCACGGCCACAACCGCTGCAACCGTGATGCCTTCGCTTCCATCATCTGCGCCAAATGTATGGCTTGCCGCGCCGATACCGCTCTTGGTTGCCTGGCCAAAGCCGAGCGCTTTACCTACCGTAGCGCCGACGCCAGCTCCGATGCTGCCCTCTTCCACGGGCCGCTGAGTCGCCGCCTCGCACGCTGCATAACCGGCATCCGCTCCCGGTCGCACATCCGACCTGCCGATAGGCAGGTCAAACAGGATGGCGCTGGGCACAATGGGGACCTTGGCCACGCCCGCGTCGAAGCCATAGCCGTGTTCCTCCAGCCAGCGCATGACGCCGTCCGCAGCCGCCAGGCCGAATGCACTGCCGCCGCTCAACAGAATGGCATGCACCTGTTCTACCGAGCACGTGGGCGAGAGCAGTGCGATCTCACGCGTGCCTGGTGCGCCGCCGCGCACATCCACGCCGGCTGTCGCGCCATCCTGGCAGAGGATCACCGTGCAACCGGTAGCCGCTTCTCTGTTAGTCCAGTGGCCTACTGCGAAGCCGTCGACTTGCGAAAGTGAACGCTCCATATCAATCCTCCACGTTGGTCTTGGCGCCGTGTGCAGCCTGGCTAGATGCTGCTCTGCTGATGGCGATGGGTTGATTATGATACGCAGACGGCGAAATGTCTAGACGAGTGGCGCGGGAATGGGGGCAATCGCGTGGGTATTGATAGCAGGCCGACTCTCACCATTTCGGTCAAAGTGTGTAGACGCACCTTGGCGATGAACCTTGTGGCGGCGCGGAAACTGATGACCGGCTTCTGTGTATAGAATACAAAGGACATGTACGTTAAGCAGGCAGGCTCCTCTGTGACAGCGCAATCAGGCTAATTCGCGCGCAACCATTGGATGACGAGAAGCTTGCTGATAGACTGTAGTTGGCGAGAGCATCGATTAGCGAGTTCGGTCGTTCATCGGGGCGAGCAATTAGCCTCATGCAAAGGAGCCCGTATGGCAGATTCGGCGTCGAAGAAACAGAAACTGGATCAACGGATAGAGTATGACCCGTTGACGGTTGACGGGGTCACGGTGCGGCCTGTGGCGCGCCTTAAAGGCACACGCTTTACCAAAGCTGCTGAGCACGCGGTGGGAGCCGGTGTCGTCGGAACGCTGCAGCCGGAAGAACTAATTGTGGACAAGGGCAACAAAGAGTACAAAATCTCCCTGCGGAAGAGCACGGGCAGCAAAGTGCGTTCCACAATCATTGGCGGAGCGGCAATCGCCCTGATCAGCATCGCGCTATGCGTATTGTCCAGCCGCGTATACAAGACAGTCACTCGCTAGACACGCTTATAGAGAATCGAACTGAAAGGAGAAAGCCATGGACCTAAAAGAGATGGTGAATACGGAACCGATTGAGAAACTCGTGGAAAAGCTTGGCGCAAATAGCGTCTTCGGTGAGCCGACAAAGGAAAAGGACACGATCGTCATTCCCGTGGCAGAGGTGTCGTTCGGTTTTGGATACGGCGGCGGCTTCAGCGAAGGACAGGCTGCGCTAGGCAAGAAGTCGGGCGCAGGCGGTGACAAAGACGCAAGCGGACTGGGCAACGCGGGCGGTGAGGGCGGCGGGTCCGGCGGCGGTGCGGGCGGACGCTCTACTCCCCGCGGCTACATCCGCATCAGCAAGGACGACGTCGCCTATGAACCTATTATGAACCCCATCGTGATCCCGCTGGCTGGCATAGCCATGGGCGGCTGGACGATCTTCTGGGTAACGTTAACCGTGCGTCACATCGCCAAGCTGGTGGCGAAGACGAGGCAGAGCGCTATCAAGAAGGGCTGACCGCAGCCACGGACAGAGTGAGGCCTGTCACTTTCACTGTGAATATAGCGAGGAAGTGCTACGTAGACCACTATTACGAAGCAGCACTGAACCGTCCGTGACCGTCTGAAGGTGCGTCCTACAGGTGAGAAGCATCATCCTGGACGCACCTTCAGAATTTTATCGTGCGGTAATAGCATGCATGCTTTGAAGTCGTCTGTCTTGCGATATGCACGCGGCACCGTTTGACACTCTTATCCGCAATGGGGAGGCGTCTACATCTCGAAATCCACGACCACAGGCAGGTGATCCGAGCCCTCCTCGCCGCTCGAGCGCCAGATGGTACAGCCTTCGACATGCTCGACCATGGGCTGGCTGGCGAAGACATAGTCGATACGAATAGGAAGCTGCGACGGCACATAACTGCGTGCGCCCGGCTTCCCAAAGCGCGTAAACACGTCCACATAACCGGCTTGCTCCATGCGCGCCACGACCTGCGGTCCGCCATCCGGCACCATATTGCAGCCCAGTTCATGCGCCTGCAGCCCCGACAGGATCTCCGGCTTGGCGTCCATGTCCCACGGGCTGACGGCGTTGAAATCGCCCATGACAAAATGAGGCCGATTGCGGTCGCGCAGCGTCCACTCGCGTACGGAGCGTAGCTGTGTCACCCGCGCTGCCTCATCCGTGTGGTCCAGATGCGTCTGATAGACGGTCAGTGGATGGCCGCTTGGCAGTTGAATGCGCGCCTCCAACATGGCTCGCTGCCCTTTGTTTGGCACAAGGTTGAGCAAATGATTGGCGTTGGCTGCGATGGGCCAGCGAGAGAGCACCGCATTGCCAAACGCCTCCTCGGGCATATTCTCCTCAGCAGCCCAGCGCATCGTCGCCCCGAACACGAACTGCATGCCCAGCCGCTCCGCCAGTGCTGCCAGTGCAGGCTCTGCAGAGCCCTCGACCGTCGCACCGTAGACGACCTCGTTCAGACCGATAATATCCGCCTTGATCTTCGGATAGCGTGTCTGCCACTAGCTCGAAGTTAGGTGCGAAGTCCTGTGTATGCCAGTGGTGTATATTGTACGTCGCAATACGCATGGTCTTCTCCCCCAGGCGGCTGATGGCGTCGCTTTCTTGCTGCTATTCTAGCCCAATTGCGCGTCTTGGTGAATCGCCCTGTGCGGGAGGGGCATGAGGGGGTGAGGGGTGAGAGCGTGAGGGGGTGCAGTTACTAGGGAGCTCGTGCGCTAGGCGAAGTCCAGGACGGCGCCGGCAGGAAAGGGCTGAACGCGTTCGCCCAGCACTTTGGCCAGCGCAACATAGGGTCGCTCGCCGCTGCAGTGGCTGGGATGAATGGCGCGCAGGTTCGATAAGCCAGCGATCACATCCACGATGTGGTCCAGTTCGTCGTCGTCAGCCGTAGCCAAATGCGTGCCGCCTACGATGACGATAGGTTCCTGCCCAAAATGATCGATGACCTGCGCCAGCGTATTCAGCAAGCCCGCATGGCAGCAGCCTAGGATAAGCGCCAAGCCCTCGCCGGTTTCCAGCACCATGGACAGATCATCCTTGTACGGGTCCGGTCGCCAGCCCTCGCCATCCGCTACCACATGAGATGCGCTGCGTCCTTCCACTTCGGAGCGGCCGATAATCTCGCCTGTCGTCCACAGGCCGGGCAACACCTCCTGCGGGTCGGCGCTCAGTCGCAGGTCGGCGACCATAGCCAGCGCGTCGATTGTCATTGGCATGCCGATGTTGTGGTAGCGACCGTTCTTCTCGCTGAAGCGCGGTCGACCCAGATCGGCGTTGGCGTAAACGGGCAAACCCGGTCGTTGCTGCAGGATGGCAGGCAGACCGCCGGTGTGGTCATTGTGGGCATGGCTGAGTACGACAGCATCAATATCATACGGTGTGACGTCCAGCAGGGCCATGTTGTGAAGGAGCACCGCTGACGTCTGACCTGTGTCGAAGAGGACCTTACAGTCGCCGGTCTCGATGCAAAAGGAGAGGCCGTGCTCGCCCCACAGTGCGCTTCCTCGCGTTGCGGTATTTTCGACGATACAGGTCACAGATGACATTTTGCGTTCCATTCTAGGGGAGTCCAGCGCTAAATTGGGTTGACCGTAGTTGAAGAACGGATGTTGTTGTAGTTACTACGTCGTTACATTCTGCATGTCGAACGGTGAATGCCGGCCTCGTCAGGACCGAATCAGTCGGCATCCACCGCAGTATTCAAGGGAATACCTACTTACTTAGCTTCTCCAACACACCTTTGTTCGCCACAAATTCGGGCAGTTCGCCGTTGAGAATCTTGATGGCGTCGTTGGCGATACGCACGTCGCGCAGGCGCATTGTTTCGTCGGAGTACGAGGCTGTGTGCGGTACCAGGATGACGTTCTCCATTGTCGTCAGCACATGACCCTGTGGCAGAGGCTCTTCGGCGAAGACGTCCAAGCCGGCGCCCGCAATCTTGCCTTCCTGCAACGCAGCGATGAGGTCGGGCTCATTGACCACAGGACCGCGACCGGTGTTAATAAAGTAGGCGGTCGACTTCATGCGCCCGAAGAAGTCGGCGTTCAACAGGCCATCAGTGGCGGCGTTCAGCGGCAGATGGCACGAAATGTAGTCCGATTGCTCGGCTAGTTCTTCCAGGCTGACCTGTTTCACGCCAGCCGCCTCGAATACCGCGGCATCCACGAACGGGTCAAAGGCGATGACATTCATGCCGAGAACGTGGCCGCGCTTGGCCATATCCTGCGCGATGTGCCCGAACGCAACCAGACCCAGCGTCTCACCGTGGATGGGTCCCATTGGCTTGATGATTTTCTTGGCTGCGCCCCAGCCACCGCTGCGGATAAGGCGATCCATGCGGGTGATCTTTTTGGCGCAGTCCAGCATGAGCGCCAGCGCGTGGTTAGCAACCTCTGGAATACAGAAATCGGGGTAGTGAGCCACGATGACGCCATGATCCGTGGCAGCTTCCAGGTCTACGGAATCCACGCCGACGCCGTAGCGGATGACGGCCTTGAACTGCGGATTCTTCTCGAAGACCTCGCGCGTGTAGGGCTCACCCCAGCACAAGCCGATATCAGCGCCTTGCAGCGCCTCAGCAACGGCTTCCGGTGTGCGGGCGGGTCCTCGTTTGATCAGCGTAATGCCAGCATCTCCCAGGATACGTTCTTCTTCACTACAAACGACAGCGGGGGCGGCTCCAGTATGTACGACAATACCAGTCACAGTACTAATCCTCCATGATTTGGTTCTAGGGTTGTAGAGTATTTAAACGTATAATATACTTGACAAAATGTAATAAATAGTATACATTTGTGTCGTTACAACAGAATAATTATCTGTCTTTACCACATTGTGCCAGACGCTGAATTGCGAAGCATGCGAACCGCCTCACCATCAATTTTCGGAGTGAAATATGAGCGCCAAATCCTTCCAACTACTGCGCATCGCAGCCATCATAGTCATCGCTATTGTCGTTGGCGTCTCGGTGTCAGCCGGGAACCTCATCGTACCCATAATCACTATCGCCATCGGCGTGACTGGCTTGATGTTCGCATACCGCCGTGTGGACGCTGTTATCGTTGATGAACGCAGTTACCGTATGGGCGAGAGAGCTTCGCGGCGAGCCGTAACCGTTTTCGGCCTCGCAGTCGCCTTTCTCACACCGTTTCTCATCGTCATCGGTCAGCGTCAAAGCCCAACTCTCTATCTTGTCGGCGCAACACTAGGCTTCAGCGGCGCCGTCTTGATGTTGCTTTACACCGGCTTCTACTACTACCTTAGCCATATCTCTATGGGCAATGACCATGAAGAATAAGATCAAGGTCTACCGCGCTGCCCATGAACTGACACAACAGGCTCTGGCTGAAAAAGTCGGCGTCACGCGCCAAACTATCATCGCCATGGAAAAGGACAAGTACACGCCTTCGCTTGAACTGGCCTTCAAAGTCTCACGAGTGTTCGGCGCTACGGTGGAAGAGGTCTTCCAGTATGACGAACAGCCCGGTAAGTAGCATGACGAGTGTACTGCCGACTAGCCTGGCCAAAGCTGCAGACCGCCGTCTACGCGCATCACCTGCCCGCTGACAAACGACGACTGCTCCGTGGCAAAGAATTCCACCGCACGGGCAATCTCAATGGATTCTCCGTAGCGGTCCAACGTATCGGTGGCCTCTTGCTTCTCTTTATCGATGGGTCGGCTGGCAAGGAAGCGCGGTGACATGATAGGACCCGGCGCTACGCAGTTCACATGGACGTTGTATTCGCGCATTTGCGCAGCGAGACAACGCGTATAGTGATGCACGGCAGCCTTGGAGGCTCCGTAAATGGCCCCGTTTACATGACCGACCGTGCCGGCGATGCTGCCGATGTTGACGATCCAACCCTCTTTGCGTTCCATCATTTCGGGAGCGACGGCGCGGCAGCAGAGGATGCAGGTCATTATGTTGCGGTCCAGCACGGCGCGAATATCGTCCACGGCAATTTCAACGGCATCGTTGGCGATTGGCTTGCCTGCGTTCTCGCCCATGGCGCCCTGCTTGCCGATATCACCGCCGGCGCAGTTGACGAGAATGTCGATCTGCCCGAATTGTGCGTGGATCTGCGAAACAAGCTGATCGACAACCTTTTCCTCTGTGAGGTCACCCCAAACAGGCAACACATCAGCCTTATGCGCGGACGCGATTTCGTTGGCGACCGCCTGCAGCGAATCCGCTTCGCCAAAGGCGCGTGTCGACGTGGGGCTGGTGCCATGGATGACCACCTTTGCCCCCAATGACGCAAAGTGATCGGCGATGACGCGCCCAATGCCGCGAGAAGAGCCGGTAATCCATGCTGTGCGGTTATTCAGTATCTGCTCTGCCATAGGCTATTGCTCACCAGATTGCGACGAATATTCTGATTCGCGCAGCGTAAGCGACCAGCTCGGTGTATGGCGTCATGGTCGCCGGCGCATGCGCTGCTGTAGACGGTAGTACAATGCAATGGTATCTTGTTACCAGACAGGCGTATCGGGTCGCTAGCTAGTATTGTACAACCGCTGGGCGATACCGCTAACTTTGGGAGTGGCCGATTTGGCGCCGGTGACGCGTCTGCGGATAGGACAGCAGCCGTCTTCGGTTTCACGACATTCTGACATCGCTGTAATCGCTGCTCCGAGCAGTGGCGCTACATCAGATGACTGTCGCTGAGGTATTCAAATGGACTCGCAGTAGAGTTCGGCAATTATGCAAAGCGGCTTTGTACTGCACGGCACGCTGGAAACAAACCATCAATACAATGACGATTTCGATTTTTCGGAAAACAACCAAAACTATCCATGGAGCGAGGTTATGAAAACGAAATCCGGTAGTAAACGAACTTATTTCCTACTTTCTGCACTGTCCCTGCTCACCGCGATCCTGGTACTTGTTGGCGGCTGCACAACAGTTGTTCAACCCATCGAACAGTATACGTCGTCTGACGGATACCTTTCCGTATCCTTTCCGGCTGACTGGGATGTGGTGAACGAGGTCATACGCGATGGTCAAACGGTCGTGATACTGGCAAGCAATAACGGTATCATTGACGAATCCTCCGAGTCACCGCAAAGCGGACTGATCATCGTGCTCACGCCAAACTTTGATATCGGCGCTGACGGAGAAGTCGAAACGCTGACAGTTGACCAAATGGCCGATATGGCGAGATTCAGTCTCCTGTACGAGCCGAACACCGAGGTTGGCGAGTTTGAGACAATGACGTTGGACAATGGTCTGGAGGTTAAGAGCTTCTCTGTTAGCGACGGCACGTCCGACGCTGCGTTCTACCTCTTTCAGCTTGATGAAGGCGTATTGGGCACAGCACTTTCTGTGGGCGGTCCCGGTTATGATCCGAATCCAATGGCAAAGCAGGTGCTGTCAACACTGGAGCTCAGCGGCGATGCTGAGAGCTTCCTCGCCAGAGCCAAAGAACTTTGGGGAATAGAGTAGGCGTCTGCTGAACAAATAATCCAAAGGACAAGATAATGAAGTCTAGAACTCCTACTCTACACCCGGAAATACCAGTACGAAGTGTTATTATGTCGCTCCTACTTTCAGTGACACTGTTGCTGGCTGGATGCAATATGACGGTGCAACCGGTAGAGCGTTATCAGTCTCCAGACGGATTGTATGCGCTAGACTACCCAATAGTATGGGACATCATCAATGAATCGACCGATTTCGACCTATCGACCGTGCTTTTCGGTACAGACCCCGGTTTGATCGAAATGGATGACATTCCGTCCGGCGAGAGCGCCATGGGCGTGATGTTGATGCCGGACCTGATTCCCATCAGCGCCAGCGAAACGAGTCAACTCTCCGCGGCGGAATTTGGCGCCATGGTGCAGATGCAGGCATCCGCAACAGAGGAGAGAGCCACTCCGCTGGAAGAAGTAGAAATTGATGACATGGAAGGCGTATATCGCTTCACTGCGTCATCTGAGAGCGCCGCCCGCTCAGTTTACTTTTTCACACCGGCCGAAGGGTTAATCGCTGTTTACGTCCTGGCATACGGCGCACAAGACGATAATACGGAGCTGCTACAAATGACAGAGGAGTCCATACAAAGTTTCAGCGTCATTGGTGATGCTGAGGAATTTCGCAAGAATACACAGGTTCCTCGAGTAACAAAGCCGTAAGAAGTGAACTGGAGAATGTTCATATGCAGAATCTGCAGCCGGAAGTGCAGCAAGCGCTGCGGACTGATCGCACGATTGATATCGTCACTACCGGCGCGAAGACGGGATTGCAGCGCCGGACGGAAATCTGGTTCACGTACATTGACGATCGTATTTACATCTGCGGCACGCCCGGCGCCACCGGCGATGGCGGTCCTCACAAACCGAGGGACTGGTTGGCCAATTTGATCGCGCATCCGGATTTCCTCTTCTGTCTCAAGGAGTCGATTCAGGCAGAGTTGCCTGCGCATGCCATAGTCATCCGCGATCCGCAGGAGCGGCGGCGTATTATGAGTGCTCCGGCGACGCAGTGGTATCGCGATCAGGTGTCTTCGGTGGATGAACTGGTCGACGGCAGTCCCATCGTTGAAGTGATATTCCGCTAGTCATAGAAGTCGACTCGTCGAAGGTATTCTATTCAGAAGGAGCTGATATTCTGGCTACAGAAAACACTATCTATATCGCATTCCTGCGCGGCATCAACGTGGGAGGTTCCAATATTCTGCCCATGAAGGAGCTTCGGGAGCTGGCTGAAGATGTCGGCTTTGCAGCCGTACAGACGTACATACAGAGCGGCAACGTCATCTTTGAAAGCCTACTGAGTGAGAAGGAAGTCACGGACGTGCTCACCACAGCTTTGCAGGAAAAGATGGGCAATCCGATTCCGGTTATGATGCGCACCAAGAGTGAACTGACCGCGGTACTGAACGCCAATCCGTTTGCCGACGAAGACCCGAAGAAAGTCGGTGTCATGTTCTTCGCCGAGAAGGTCGAAGACGATTTCCTGGAGGGCGTATCGACAACTACTGGCGAAGTGGTGGAGATAGGGGCTCGCGAAGTCTACATTGACTATCCAAACGGTATGGGCCGATCCAAACTGAAGCTGCCCAAACAGGCCGACGGCGGCACTACACGCAATATCAACACCGTCCAAAAGATACTGGACCGCTGCTAGCGCCGGCGAGGATGTCAAGCAACGAACATCATCCCGTACCGCACGTTTTAAAGTCTACATAGAAGCTCGACTACCACAAACCTGTAGAACTACGCGGGCGCGCCATCTTGCGGTATCATGACTTCGGCTTATCGGCCAACTCGCACAACCAGATAGATCGCAAGCGCCAGAAGCAGTGGACAATAAGATGGCTATTTTCGAGACCGTCCAATTGGAAGAGAACCAGGGCTGGGACCCGCGCATTCTCGTATGCGCCTATGACCTGCGCCACGCCGGCAATGTGCTGCATATGTATGTGCACATCGTGATCAGTGAACGCTACGTTATCTTCATAGACACGCTGGTCAATGACCGCACCACGGCTGCCCTGGTCGACATTGCGCGTCCCCACTTAGACGGTCGGCAGATTCTGGTGGTCAACACGCATGCCGACTATGACCACGCCTGGGGGAACAGCTACTTCGCGTATGGCGACGAGCCTCACCGGGCGCACATCATCGGGACCCGCGCATGTGCGGCTCGCCTGCAGGATGCCGTAACCCAGGACTTGCTCGATCGCTTGCAGGCGGAAGACGCGGCGCTGCGCGATGTGCAGTTCATGCCGCCGACTATTACCTTCGACAATTCGCTGACCATAGATGGCGGTGATTTAACACTCAACTTGATTGTCACGCCAGGGCATACCCACGACCATTGCTCGGTCTATATTCCAGAAATCGACACACTACTCGCCGGCGATGCTGCAGAAGCGCCTTTCCCCACAACCAATGAAGGGACGCCGATTGCCTTGCATCGTTCGCTTCAAAAGCTGGCAGCGTTGAAGCCGACCACGGCGTTCTACTGTCACGCACCGTTCACGGCTGGACCAGAGTTGCTGCAGTCGAACCTCACGTACATGGAGACGATCGAGTCCCGATGCCGGCAGGCTCTAGAGAAGAACCCGAATGCCGCGTCAGTTTCGCTATCCGACGTGGAAGCGGTGGTCGGCTACAGCTATGAAGAAGCCATCCCGCCTGAGCTGCGCGAATGGGCTGTAGAAGGCTTCAATCACCCCATCCATCAACTAAATATGGCTGCTATGTTACGCGAATTGAGCGACTCAGTTTGACCCAAATGTGCGATAAGCGGGATACTGTAGTGCGGCGCTTTGGGGATGGAACGAGTATTTGCGCTCGTTCTGGCCTTTGCGCGAACAGAACCAATACCTGAAAGAAAGGCTAATTCGTGGCAGATAAGACTGACCTGCTTCCAAACTGGGGATATGAAGGCAACATCGGGCCGTCGCACTGGGGCGAACTTTCGCCAGCCTATGCCATGGCCAAACTTGGCAAGAAACAGTCGCCCATCGACATACCGTCCAGTGCACCATTAAATCCGCCGGACCTGGTATTCGACTACAAGCCGGGCGCGCTGCAACTGGTTAATACCGGGCAGACAATTCAGGCCAACTGCAATGTGGGCAGCTATCTGAAGGTGGACGGCATGCTCTACCGGCTAGTGCAATATCACTTCCACAACCCTAGCGAATCCACACTGGACGGCCAAGCAACGCCCATGGAAATCCATCTGGTGCACATGAACGGCCAAGGCGAAATCGCTGTAGTAGGCGGCTTCATGGTCGAAGGCCCGCAGTCCAAGGCATATGCGCCTATCTTCGACAACATGCCTTCAGAGACAGGCGATCCTGTAGACGTCGAGGACGTCATGGTCAACCCAGTCGATTTGCTGCCGGTGGAACGCACCTACTGGCGCTACGACGGTTCGTTAACTACGCCGCCCTGTAGCGAAGGCGTGAAGTGGTTCATGCTCAAGCAACCCATTGAAGTATCGGCCAAACAGATCGCCATGTTCAAGGCGCTGTATACCGGCAACGCGCGCCCCGTACAACCCATGAACGGGCGAAAGTTCATCGTTGGTCAACAGCAAAACGATACGAATGACCTAATCATGGGCTATCCGCGACCGCTGGCGATCATGGCGATGGTTGTCGTCTCAGTCGCCGCTTCGATGATTGCCCATCTGATCTTCCACGGATACGGGGATAACAAAGCGGGGAAGACGTCTAGCGAGTCGGCAGCACGGTAGTACTTGATACAGACAGAGCGGCCATAGCCCGTTCATACTTGCTGAGTAGAGATTGCCGAATGCAGCAGATGGCGCACAGTTGCGTGCTGCATCGTCGCCAATCGCTATGGCGGAATCCGAAGATATGGTATTTGAACTCTAGAGAGTTAATGAAGTAGAGAACTACATGGCAATTCAAGCAAACACGGTACAAGAAACCTACGAACAGATGAAGAGCGCGCTAACCGACGTCGCGCCGGATGTTGAAATCCGCATCAAGGCTGAGATCGCATATGAGATAAACTGTCTGAAAGCAGAGAAGAACGCTGTCATTCTGGGCCACAATTATATGGAGCCGGCGCTCTTTATGTCAGTACCTGACATCGTCGGCGACTCGCTCTATCTGAGTCGCATGGCTGCGCAGACGGACAAGGATATCATCATCTTCTGCGGCGTCGAATTCATGGCAGAGACAGCCAAACTGCTGAATCCGAACAAGATGGTGCTCATCCCGTCGGACAAGGCAGGCTGCTCCCTGGCGGAGAGCATCACCGCCGAGGATGTACGCAAGCTGCGCGAGCAGTATCCCGGCGTGCCGGTGGTCACCTACGTGAATACATACGCCGACGTAAAGGCGGAAAGCGACATCTGCTGCACCTCCGGCAACGCGGTGGCTGTGGTCAATACGCTGGACTCAGATACGGTTATTTTTCTGCCGGATGAGTATCTGGCCTCCAACGTGGCTAAGGAGACGGGCAAGCGCATCATCATTCCATCACGCATGAGCGAACCCGAGTTTACTGCCGCCACCGACTTTGAGATGATCGGCTGGCACGGACGTTGCGAAGTACACGAGAAGTTCACCGTGCAGGACATCGAGACGGTGCGAGCACAGTTCCCGGATGTGGCCATCCTGGCGCACCCGGAGTGCAGCCCGGAAGTGGTAGCTGCGTCCGACTTCTCCGGCAGCACAACGGCGCTCATCAAGTATGTCCAGGAGATCGACAAGCCGCAGTACCTGCTGCTGACGGAGTGCAGCATGGGCGACAACGTCGCCGCGGCTAACCCGGATAAAGAGATGCTGCGCCTATGCATGGTACGCTGCCCGCATATGAACCAGATCACGCTGGAGGATACGCTGGAATCGTTGCGCCTAGAGCGCTATCAAATCTCCATTCCGGAGGATATACGCGAGCGAGCCGCCCGTGCAGTGGAGCGTATGATCAAGATCGGTTAGCAGTACACTTCGGTGTTTGTTAAGGCAGTATAACATTATCTTGTTGCCGGTCGAACGGCACCCTATACACGGTCGACAGCCAAACCAGCCAACTTAGGAGCAAATCAAGTGCGCACTACATCGATTATATTTCTCACATTGATTGCCCTGCTGTTACTCGGTGCATGCGCCATGCCTGTGCAGCCTACAGCCGATCAACAATCTAGCGAAACCATGCCCGTGGAGGAGCTTGCAATGGACGCGCCGGAGATCGTGCCCGGCGAACTGACCATTGCTGATGTACGTGCCAACATGACGCTGCCCACAGACACAGGTTCGGTCTGGCTGACAGTCCTGAACGGCACAGATACGGACGATGCGCTGCTTGGCGCCGACGTTCCGGGCTGCGGTGTCGTCGAACTGCACAACATGAAGATGGAAAACGATGTCATGGTCATGTATCCAGTGGAGGGGCAGCGGATTCCCGTTCCCTCCGGCGAGGTCGTCGAACTGAAGAAGGGCGGCTTGCATGTCATGTGCATGCAGAAAGAAGCGCCTCTGGAAGCCGGCTCCACCCTCGATATGGTGCTCCACTTTGAGAACGCCGGCGACGTGCCGGTCACAGCGGACGTTGTGGAGCCAGGTGCGTCCATGCCCATGACGGAGGACGAGGGCAGCACCGGCGAGTAGGCCTCCTGCATCTTAACGAATGAAATTCGAAGGACAGGACAGGGCGAGAGGTTCGCAGGCTGATCGCCCTGTCGTTGTAGTTACCTACCGCTACTATTTTCCACTACCGGTACTGTGAACCTACCGCTTTTCTCCAATTGAATAGAATGCATCGTTGTAAATGGGTTCCCTAGATACGTATTTGTTCACTTAAGATGCACAGCGATGCTTTACCATTGTAAAAAACGCTGTAACCTACTTGACGACACGCCTGCCCGCATGTAAGGTATCCACAGCAAACTTTCACTCGTCAGAGCGCAGCCCGTGGAAAACATACCCATCTCGTCCTACGCACAACTTACGCCCGATCAGCGCGCCATCGTGGAGCACGGCCGCGGACCCGCGGTCACGCTGGGCGTTGCCGGCTCCGGCAAAACCACTGTACTGGTTTATCGAATTGCGCGCCTGGTGGAAAATGCCGTTTTCCAGCCCAAACGCATCCTTTGCGCCGCCATCAACAACACGGCAGCCACCGACATGCTCAAACGGCTGAGCCGACATCCCGGTTGCCGTGAAGTGCAGGTCATCACGCTGCACGACCTTGGCCTCAGCGCCATTCGCAGCGCCTACGAACGCGGCTATCTGGGCGCACTGGACGTGATTTGGGCGCAGCACATCCACAATGCCAAGCAATCCATCCTGCGCAGGACACTTTCTATCGCAGCCGAACGCAACGTAGCCTATCTTTCCGAACTGGAGACGCTGGAACCGGCCGACTTCCTCGGTTGGATCACCTTCTGTAAGAACAATCTTCACTACCCGGACGATGTGGAACTCGAAGGCGATCCTCGCCTTGTCGACTTGGTAGGCGAAGCCAACCCGCCCGATTATGCGCTCTACTACCTCGACCTCTTCCGTCTCTACGAGGAGGTGCGCCGCGAGCTCGGACTGATCACCATTGACGACCTGCTGCTGACCGGCTGGGAGACGCTCCATCAGCACGAAGACATTCTGCGGCTGCTCAACGAACGGTACGATTGCGTGGTCGTAGACGAGTTTCAGGACATAAGCCTGGTGCAGGCGGAGATGCTGGATATGATCGCGCGGCCGCATCGCAACTACATGGTGGCAGGCGACGATGACCAGGCCATCTACGAGTCACAAGGCGCCAGCACGCTATTCCTGAAGCAGTTTGCCTACCGCTATAACGCCCGTCGCTATCCGCTGGTCCAGGACTTCCGCAACAAAGCCGGTTCGCTCATGCTGGCAGATGCCGTGATCCGTCAGAATCAAGATCGAATCCCCAAAGCTATACGATTGACTCAGGGGCTTGCCGGGCGTCTGGATATCAAGGCGCAACGGACGACGCGTGAAATGGGCGCGGTCATGGTAGAGGATGTGCAGAAACGTCACGATGCCGGCACGCCCTACAGCAGCATGGTCATCCTTGTGCGCACGTTTGCCCAGACGCCACCGGTGGAGCAGGCCTTCATCGCCGCGGACGTACCCTATACCCTTCTAGGCCAAAAGCCGTTCTACAAACGACCGGCTGTGCAGACGCTTGTGGATTACTGTCGCGTGGCGCACTTGGACAAACTACTGGCTGACGGTGTGCGACTCACGCCGCAGCAAAGCGAGTATCTGCGTCGATGCTGGATGCAGGTCTACCCGCATCCGAACCGGGACCTGGATAGTCGGTTGGCGCGTTCCGTGCTAGAGACGGCGCTGGTTCAGGGAAAGCCGATCTACCAAACCTTGATCGGCGCCGGCGCTACTCAGGCGCCCTTCTTGCAGGAGCAGATGAACGAGCTTGGCATCACGCTGCAATGGCTCGCTAGCGCCTTCCATCACGGCCCGTTGTCCACTATCCCTGCCTTCGATATGCTGCGCGAACTGGACGAGCGTCTGGACTACAGCGCCTATCTGCAACGTCGCTACGGTCCTTCTGAAACCGGTGATGATGAGGCGGAACTCGTGAACCAGTTGCTGGCCTTTGCCCAAGGCCGCGGCAACCTATCCGCATTTCTGGCTAACATTCAGAAGCTGGACGAGCTGCGCTCCAGCGCCAGGGATCGGCACGAGGGCGAAGCGGTGACCATCCGCAGCATCCGTTCGGCTAAAGGGTTGGAATGGCCTGTCGTATTCATTCCGTCCTGCAATCCGGGCATCATCCCCAGGCACCTGTACGGTAATCTGGAAGAAGAACGACGGCTGCTCTATTTGGCTTTGACGCGCCCGCGTGACCATCTCTACATCTACTATCAGCAGCCGGAACCCTCGCCCTTCCTCGCCGAAGCCGACTATCAGAAGGTACTGAGCGACCTGGCTGCGATTCGCACTGCGGCGGCTAAGTATCCCGTCGCCTGGACCGAAAACGACGTCAGCGCCATGGCCGTGACGGCTGTGCAACGCGGCCTATGGACTTACTTCCGGGATTGGGCTCCCTGGCCCGAGCAAATACAGCGACAGGCCGGACTTCGCGTCACCAAATTTTACGAGGAACAGAACTTAGGCAGCAGTTCCAGGGCGATTGGCCTTTCATCCCCAGCGGTGGAGTTCTGGTATGGCGCGGCCAAGGGTGTCTACAACGAAGACTCGCGCGTCGAAGGACACACGCCTGGTTGGCTGCATCGCCTTACGCGCTGACGATATCTTTTCAGATAGCCAGGATTATTACCAAGATAATGGAACACAATCAACAAACGAGGATCTTCGCGTACTGATTTTGGAGATTCTTCGGGTCGCCCAGGATGACAGGTCTCAGGGTTGTCCTAGGGACCGACAGAATGAGCTCGGACTAGCGGCTGTACAGGTCCTCAAAGAAATCCTTCGCCTCCCAACCAAGCACCCGCTTAATCTTGTCCATCGGATACACACCATGTGGCAACGCCGCGCCTGCGTGCAAGAATTCAAACGGCGACGGCAGCGATTCCACCTCTAAGCCTGCTTTCACCGACAGTGCTGCGTCGTGCCAGGAAATACTGAACGGGTAGAGTCGCCAGTAGGGCGGAATGTCGGGCATCTTCACGACAACGTCGGGATTGCGCAGGTGCACGTAGGCCAGTGCGGGTACGGACATTCCGTAATATTCGGCAAAGATGCGCACGATCTCCTTGGCAATAAACTTGCTGGGCTGATATACCCATTCAATGCCAGGTCTTGCCGGCGTGTCGTCGACGATCCAGTCATCCCACTGCATGCCGGAAGGTCCTGTTTGTGAGACCAGATATGGACCCGTGTGCACAACACGCCGGATGCCGTGCGCAACCGCTGCCTTCATCACATGGTAGGCTCCCACAGCATTGACCCCGAATGCATTGTCCGCACCGTGCCGCAACACTGCGCAATTGATGATCGCATCCATGCCCTCACATGCCGCCATGACGTCTTCCTGGGAGCGAATATTCATCACACGCCACTCGTGGGGCGGTTCCGGCGGCGTGGGTAGTGGCGCACCAGGGAACTGCGGCTTGGCCGCGGCGGCTTCTTGCGCGGGACGAATGTCCGCAAGGCGCAATTCATACCTGTCCTTCAGTACCTCAGCCGTTGTCGAACCGAGGGGACCGCCTGCACCGAACAGCACCACGCGACGGATTGGTCGCGGCTGTATGGGCGCCGGTAGCGGCATGCTAAAGTCCGGCATGGGTCTGGTTGCATCCCAAAGCACACGCTCCGGCTGGTATGCGAAGGGTTCCACAGATGCTCGCGCCACAGGGATTGCGGCGCCGTTACCTTTGGCGCTGATGTGAAGCACTTGCCAACCAGTCGCTTCCACCTCCAGCGCACGCATCACGGCGGCTACAGCATCGTCCACATGCAGCCACCGGGGATCCGGTTCCTGGCTGGCGACGATGGCATCGTCGACCACATGCCCAAAACGCATACAGAATGTTGGCACTAGCGTTGCTCGTGTCACTTCGCGCACAACGAGCTCAGCCAGGTACGGGCTCAACTGATCGATAAACGGCTGCGGACGCGTACGCCAACCTTCGTCCACCAGATAGCGGTTCCACAGATCGCTGTACAGGTCCAACGTGCTGCCTAGTACGAATCGCTGCACGCCGACTTCGGCTGCCGCGACCGCAAGCTGGTAGGTTGCCGTGGTGGCGTTCTCCAGCGTAGCAGTGTCATCCGCCAAACGCGTATAGAGCGGCGATAGATGCAGCACCGCGTTCACACCGTCCAGCGCCTGCTGCAGAAAATCCTCGTCGCGCAGATCGCCGGTGAGCGAATCGACCTCGGGTATCGGTTTTGTGAAGTGAATGTCGACGGCTTTGGCGCTAACAGAGTTGGGCAGAGAAGCGAGGACAGCTCTTCCGAGAAGGCTGTCGGCTCCTGTAACAAGCAAGTGCATAGATGCCTTCAACTTCTAGTATGGTTTGGGTTGAATCCTCAGTGCTTGACTGAGGTCACTTGAGCATTTGCGTACCTGGTTCCACAGTGTCCGGCGACTGGCTGGCACAGCAATGCTTCCAAATCATACATCCGTTTTCACGGCGTGACAATGAAAGCAGCCAATCCGTTCAACCGCGGAAACCGGACCTGGGCGCTTCGCACCTGCTACGCGCGCCGAAATGCTGCTCTGATTGCCGCTGCATCTAGATGTGTTGTCGAGCTGCTTGCGCCTGCACCTGCAGCCAGTTGACCAGCTTCGTAGCGGACTCGTTGGAGTCGCGTACATCAAAGGGGTACGCATAGGGGTTGGAGCGAGCCGTAGCCACCGTTTTCACGCCCTGCTTTCCGATAGAGGCTAGTTCCATGCGCAGGAAATCCCGTTGTGCCAGGCTTTTCACGACGATGACGTCGCCTGGTTGCGCATCCCGCGCTGCGCGCCAGGCGGGCTCCACCCAACCGCGCTGTCGATCAATCTCTATTCGTCTACCCATGCTTTGTCTCCTACCAAATCCGCTTGGATCCACCAAGCGCACACTTATCTGCAACCAATATAGAACAAATGTACTAATTTGTCAACTACTTTGTTTGCAAAGAGTTGGTAATTGCCGAAACGGGTTAGCGCTCAGCTTGACAGAAGACCGTTTCTGGTCTGGAATTTAGTCGAAACAGACAAACAAAAAATGCCATTCCTACCTTGCCACAGCCTACACCCGGAGCATCCATGGATACCCAAAACAAACAAAGCATACTTTCGAAAGCCGAAGCACGCGTGGACGAGGTCGCCACATCCGTCGCCAACGATGCGAATCGTCCCGCCTATCATTTCCTGCCTCGTTGCTGCTGGATGAACGATCCCAACGGCGTCACATGGCGCAATGGCTATTATCACGCGTTCTATCAATTCAACCCCTATTCGGATGAGTCGGGCGATAAATACTGGGGCCATACACGCAGTCGGGACCTCGTCCATTGGGAGCACTTGCCGATTGCGCTCTGGCCTTCCCTGGACCAAGGTGAAGCACAATGCTGGTCAGGATGTCTAGCCTATACAGTGTCCGGCGAACCGATTATCTTCTACACGAGTGTAGCGCCGGATAACGAGCGTCCCTTTGAGCAGTGGGCGGCGCTCGGGAACGACGACCTGACGGATTGGCGCAAGGCAGACGAGAATCCGATTCTAAGCCTAGATGACGAGAACCTGCCTCGTTTCAGCTGGGAGTGGCGCGACCCGTTCGTGTTCGAAGCCGGCGGGCGCACATTCATGGTACTAGGCGTCGCCGACGAGGAACAGGCGCATGTAGGACTCTTCGAAAGCGAAGATCCTTCTCTTCGTGACTGGCGTTACAGGGGCGTCATCTATTCGCAGCCGCTCAGCCAAATGCGCTTCTGTGAATGTCCAAACTTCTTCCCGCTGGACGACAAGTTTATGTTGCTGATGTCGCCTTATCGTAACGTGGAATACACGGTTGGCGATTTCAACTTGGATACGCTGACCTTCACTCCGTTAACCAGCGGTACTCTGGACGACGGCATCATGCGCTTCGGCGATGCAGACCCGAACGGGATCGCCGTCGATAATGCCAACTTCTACGCGACGAACATCACCTACGGCCCAGACGGTGACTGCATTCTCTTTGGCTGGATTCGCAATTTCCGTAAGGGACAGGGCTGGAATGGCTGCCTCGCATTACCTCGCTTGTTGACGCTGGGCGAGGACTGCCGGCCGCGCCAGCAGCCCGTACCGGAGCTTGCGCGACTGCGCGATGAACAACTGGCAGACATGGCGTCGCTTACCGTATCTGACACGGCGCAGCGGCTCGACGGCGTGCGCGGCGATGCGCTGGAGCTGAAGCTTACGGTGAGGCTACATAACGCCAACAGCGCCGGCATCTATCTGCGAGCGGCAGACGATCACGCTAGCGGCGTACACATTTGCTACGACGGGCAGCGTCTTCGTGTCGGCGATACTGAGATTGAATACGGCGCTGGCTCCGAGGTTTCGTTGCAGATTTTCCTCGACCGCACGGTAACGGAGGTGTTTGTGGATGACGGCGTCAAAGTGGTGACGAACGTGGCGTACGCGCCTGTCGAAGACCAGCCAGTCTGGTGTTATGCGGAAGGTGGTGCAGCCGAGTTCGCGAATGTAAGAGCCTGGAGCATGCACTCCATCTGGTAGCGGTGGTGCACTACGAGAAAGCCGGGTACACGCACCTCGTGAGATTCTTCGCCAGGCTCGGAATGACAAAACGACCGGTGCTCCATAGTCTCATACCTATGTGGAGGTTCGGAGTAGCACAGGGTCCAGTCGTGCTACTCCACATTCGAGGCGTCCTGCGAGGGTTCGCCGCGAGCGAAACGGCGTGTAGAGGTTTTCAGGTCCGGTTCCAAGAATAGCACATTTGTTCTATTTTGTAAATACCATTATTTTCGCATGGGTCCATAGAATACCAGCGTTCCAGCGTCTTCATATTTTTGCTGCAGCATACCGATATCATTGCCCAGCTGTTTTCTAATCAGGTTGCGCGAAACAAATAGTTCTGTATACTAGCCCAAACTACACCCTCCGCCTCATTCATCGCACCCATACATGTAGCAGATAACCGCGTCAAACCCTAGACGCAGAACACACGCGCACAGCGAAAGGTACAAACAGTATGCACAGACAGGAAATCCGCGAATTCATCGGTCCAATTAGGCAATTCTTTTGCACAAACTCACCGCGCCATGCATTCGCGCGCATAGGTATATTGGCACTTATTCTGATGATGGCGCTGCCAACAACACTTTTGGTGTCATCAGCGGCGCTAGCCCAAACCGATATCAGTAGCGCCGCCTCGCCCGTAACGACCATCACCGTGGATACAAGCCAGGATTTGACGCCCGGCAGTACCACGACCACGTGCACCTTTGATACGACTCAACTTAATCCGGCTTTGGATGGCTGCACACTGCGTCGCGCCATTCTGGAAGCGGCAGCGCGCCCGCCAGTGGACCGTCCCATCGCAATTGTCTTCAACCTGTCTAGCAGTGATCCCAACAAGGACCTGGAAGTCGCAGGCACGTGGACGCTGCCCATCGACGGCGCATTGCCGCCGCTTGAAACCGACTCCATCTTGGATATCAACGGTCAGGTCACAATCGACGGCGACACGCAGCCAGGCGGGCGCAGCAACGGTCCCAAGATCATCCTCGACACGAACGAAAACAGCCTAGAGATTGAAAGTACGAATAACACAATCACCAACCTCGCCTTCAAAGGCGGCGGCGTCATCTTCTTGAAAGAGGATGGCAACACGGTCACCAATATCTGGATGGGACTCAGCGACAACGGTCAGTCCATCGTTTTTCGTAACCCGAGCGACAAGAGCAAAATGGCAGGCGGCGGGATTCACATTTCTTCCGACGACAACGTGGTAACTGATAACGTCATCACAGGGACCTACGCCAAGGCTGTCGACATCAGCGGGGGAGACAACAACTTAATCGAGGGTAACTATATCGGTACGCGTGCCGACGGAACTGTGCCATCGGTACCCGCACCGGCGCTTTGTCTGCGCAATTTGAATTACGATCCGCAAAACTGGTATGGCGGGTGGGGCATCGCGCTCAGCGGCAGCAGCAACACCGTACGCAACAATCTCATCGCAGGTCTGCACATTATGCAATCAGCCAATGACACCCCGCCACGCGCAATTGAAATCTTCGGCGCCGATCACATTATTACCGGTAACGCGATTGGGCTGGACAGCGCCATGAACAAAATAGGCGTCTGCGGTCAGGGAATCAAAGTGTCCGGCAGCGGTACGCAGATCATTGCCAACACCATCGTGCGCAGTCGCGCCGATTCCGAGGACGCCGAGGAGACCGCCATCATGGCCAGTGACACGTCACCGCTCTTCGGGCAGATCGCCGTGCAGCGCAACATCGTGGAAGACGGGCCTGGCAAGATCTACGAATTCGGTCCAGGCATCCCCCAGATTCTCAAGACTTTCAATTCAGCTAAGATTACCGGCATCGACGGCAAGAACGTATCCGGCACAAACGGCGACGGCAGCCCATGCCCCGGTTGCCGCATCGACTTCTATCGCGATGACGCTGACGAAACTGCCGAAGCGCTGACGCATCTCGGCAACACAACGGCGGACGGCAGCGGCGACTTCGTGTTCGTTATGAGCAGCGCATTGCCCGCTGGCAGTGGCATTCGCACTATGAGCACAACTCAGTCGGCTGGTGTGGTAGGCAGTTACCTAGCAGGTACCACCATGGCGGAGTCTATCCTGTATCTGCCGATGGGCGGCGTGACTGTCGACGGACCGACGACGGGAATGGTGGGAACAAGCTACGAATTCGATATCAACGTCTCACCGACTACGGCTACAGCACCCTTCGACTACGAGGTGGAATCCACCGAGAATACGAAGCTGACCCATTCGACGACGAGTACAGGCGTGGTAGCCACCCTGAGTTGGGATTCTCCCGGCGAGAAGACGGTCAATGTCAGTGTGACCAATGATCTTGGCACATTGACGACTGCACACAAAATCACGATTGCAGCGGTAGAAGACGACGATGAGGGCGTCTATCTGCCTTTACTCACGAAGTAAGCTGTCTAGAAGCCAAGACGGCATTGTACGCGTGTCGTTGAAAAACAAGCGGCGACGGCTGGCGGGTATGAGCCCACTGCCGGCGCCGCTTCTGTATTCTTACAGGAAACAACGGCGTTCACACAGCGACACCGAGCTATAGGTTTACTCCGAGCGTTTGTCTCTGGGAACGCGCATTTTCGCATCGATGAACTCATTGTGAAAGAGCTTCAAGGAGGCGGCTATGTGACGGATCTCCTCGATCTCTGGGATGGACGCATGTCCGTCCGCGGTGGCGATGGCGAAGAGGATGTCGACGAATTTTATAGCCTCCTCATGCGAAAGATCGCTGGCAAACTCACGCGCCAGGCGAAAGCGGTCCAGTTCCATGGCTGGTTCGGAGATGGCTATGTCAGCCACAAATTCAGCCTCTTTCTCAGGCAAACCCCAGTGCTCTTGTAAGGCGTCGATAATCACCTCGCGCTCCTCGTCCGTCACCATGGGATTCGCTCGCGAAATTTGCGCCATTACACCGCCCGCCAGGCTTAACCGGCGCAGCTTCTCGTCGGGAATATCCAGTCGCTTTCCGGACTCCTGCTCCTGCATTTGGATTCGATAGTAGACGCGATTGTGCATGTAATCGTCGATGAGCAATTCGCGGTTCGGCGCAGTCGAATGAACCTGTGCCCGTTTCTCAGTTCGCCCGCGCATCAAACGTGACAGCGCCCCGACCAAACCCACATTGGCGTTGACAAGTGATTCCTTGACCTCGTTCACGACTGCCTGCTCATCCGCACTGACGTCGCCATCAGCCTGAACCAATTCATCCAGCATATTGAGCACAAGCTCACGCTTTTCGGCCGAAGAGACAGCTTCGTGAAGCTCTGCGACGAGGCGTGCTCGTTCCTCTTCGCCGACCGGACTGTCCATATACATGTCCAGTTCCGCCCACTGCGTGCCGCTCACCTGAGGCAGGCTGAACATAAGATCCTTCACACAGTTGATCTCGTCGTTGGTCAGTTCGCCGTCGGCCCAGGCGCTGGCAATGAGCACCTTGGCTAAGGTCATAATCAAATACTCATCTCTCATCTATGGCTCGATTTCGTCTAGTACAACGTTGTTTGTCTCGGCTCGATTGCAGCGACTTTATGACGAATGTCACGACGGATTTCACGCGGCGAACCTCGACTTTATTTGCAGACCAACGTTCAGTCGATCAGCTTGATCTCGATGATGCCGTCATTGTGGCTGGCTTCAATCGTTTGCCCTGGCGGCACGACCAGAAATTCATCTTCGTTCCATTCACCGTCCATCAGCATGTGCAGCAAGCGGACATTACCGCTTACTTCCGAATAGCCCCAGCTATGCTCCTCCGCCATTTCCTTGGCTTCAGGCACACGCGAACGGGAACCGGGTATCTGCACGTCGATATAGGTGAGGTCAGTGTAGTTGCGTAGATGATCGCCCAGCACCTCCCATAGGTACTTGGCGTTGTCCTCGCCGTACTTTTCCACGTACTCTTCGTAGGACGCCATGCCCATCTGCCGCGTCGTGCTGTCCGGATTGGACATATTGCTCTGCGCACGTTCCTGCCAACCGGTTGTGCGATAGTAGGTGCCGGGATGCTCGTTGAAATAGTCCAGATACTTCTCTCTGGAACCCAGGAAGAGCGTGATGCAATCGTGGGCACGGGGAGCAACAATCGGAATGTTGGCGCGCAGATTGCGAATGCCGTTGTTGCACAGGCCATAGCCCAAGAGAATTGCGTCGTACTTATTCGGGTCAGTCTCATCCAGCTCCGCCTGCAACGCCGAGCTCATCTTCTTCTCTCCTACATCGTGCAGACCTTGCCGAATCAACTTCAAATCGATGATATTGGGCGAAACAGCCGCACAGTGGTAGCACTCGCGTGCCAGCACCGCACAGGCAATCATACGATATCGCTTCGGTTTCATTCGTGTTGCCTTCCCACGCTACAAGATATGGCATAATCACCATTTCACCGTAGTGTACAAACAGACGAACCAGTGCGGACAGCATAGAGACCTGTTTATACACCACTGCAGGTTATCGTAATAACATCATCATGCGGCACAATATGTACGCGTTCAACCACTCTTCCCTGAAATGACGCTTGAGTCACAGGCGCCTATTGTAGAAGGTACTATCCAGTTGAGCAATAACTCAGTCAAAGAAGTCGACTTCAGACAACGGGCAGAAGGCGACATACGGTTCGCTGAATTTGTGGCGCTCATGGCGTCTATGATGGCGCTTGCTGCGCTTTCCACAGATACTATGTTGCCCGCACTGCGGCAGATCGGCTTGGACCTCGGCTCCCCCAGCGAGAATTCGAACCAACTCATCATCTCGTTGCTCTTCTTCGGCATGGCGTTTGGGCAGCTTATCTACGGACCGCTTTCGGACAGCGTCGGTCGCAAGCCGGCGCTCTACGCCAGCTACACACTCTACTTCCTCGGTTCCATCGCTTGCATCTTCGCACCGGTCTTCTGGATCATGCTGGCTGGACGACTTCTGCAAGGGTTGGGCGCTGCGGGACCGCGTGGTGTGTTAACGGCCTTGATTCGCGACAAGTATGCGGGACGCACCATGGCGCGCGTCATGTCCATTATCATGACAGTCTTCATTCTCGTGCCCATTATCGCACCTCTGTTCGGCCAGACGTTGCTCTCGTTTTGGGGATGGAGAGCCATATTCGTAGCCCTGCTCTTGTTGGCGGTCTTGACCTTCTTCTGGTTCGCATTTCGCCAGCCGGAAACCCTGAAGGACGAGGACAAAGCGCCTCTGTCAATCCGACGCATCATCCGTGCCTTTAAGGAAGTGTTGTCCGATCGCGTTGCATTGGGCTATACGATCGCACTCGGGTTCATTCAGGGCGCTTTCCTCGGTTATCTGAACTCCGCGCAACAGATATTACAGATTCAATATGGACTCGGCTCCCGATTTGCATTCGCATTCGCGTTTCTGGCCCTCGCAATGGGCACGGCTTCGCTGCTCAATTCCAAGTTGGTAATGCAGTATGGCATGGAATATCTAGTGAAACGGGCTTCCATAGGGTACAGCATACTGGGGGTCCTATTTCTCGCTTTTGCATATACCGTTGGTGGACAGCCTTCCCTATGGATTTTCATGGCGTACCTCATGGCGACCTTCTTCTTAACGGGCATTCTCTTCGGAAACATGAATTCAATGGCCATGGAACCATTGGGGAAGATTGCCGGTGTGGGAGCTGCCGTAGTCGGCTCCGTGAGTACCTTCATCTCTGCACCAATGGGTATGGTGGTCGGACAAAGCTATAATGGAACCGTGATCCCTCTGGTTGCGGGTTTCGCAACTTTCGGCCTAATTGCGACAGCCATTATGACCTGGTCAAATCGCGTACGCGTTCCACTAGCCCAGGAAGAACGGACATAGGTATCGCCAACTATCCTATAGCTTTCTTCCCACAAACCATGCAACCGAATCGTACCAACTTAGCACACAACTGCAGGAGGCTACCATGCCGAAAATCGTCCACCCACGAACTGAATACCGAATCAACCCAATGGGAATTGACGGCCGCCAGCCTCGGTTTAGCTGGCAGACACAGTGCCGGCGTCCTGGCATCTACCAGATAGCCTATCAGATCACAGCAGCCAGCAGCCCGGAGCTCCTGGAGCGTGAAAAGCCGGACCTGTGGGACAGCGGCCGCGTGGAATCTGACCAGTCATTGCTCGTGCCCTACGCTGGTAAGCCGCTCACTTCTCGGCAGCGAGTTTACTGGCGCGTGGTCGTCTGGGATGATAGCGGCGAGTTCCGCATCAGCGAGACCGCCTGGTTCGAGACGGGTCTGCTGGAAGAGTCCGACTGGCAAGCGGAATGGATCGGCGGCACGCTCATGGGCGGAGCGTACACGCCTGTACCGGCGCCGTATCTCCGACACGACTTCGAATTGGCCACAGATGTGCAGTCGGCGCGCCTCTACATCACTGCCCTAGGCTTCTTTGAGTGCTCCATCAACGGCCACGTAGTCGGCGACGATATCTTCGCGCCAGGGTGGACCGACTACAATCAGCGAATTCAATACCAGGTATACGATGTGACGGAGCTGTTGCAGTCCGGTGCGAATGCCATAGGCGCCATCTTGGGCGACGGCTGGGCAGTGGGTAAGGTCGGCATGGTTTCACGCCAACAGTATGAACGGCAACCACAGTTGCTGGCTCAGCTTGAAGTGACGCTGTCCGACGGCAGTACGACTTTCATCTGCAGCGACGGCTCCTGGAAGCACCAGTACGGTCCGCTGCTGGACAACGATATGCAGGGCGGAGAAGCCTATGATGCACGTCTGGAATTCCCCGGATGGGCTCAAACCGGTTTCGATGAGAGCAGATGGCTGCCGGTGAAAGTGTTCGACGCCAAAGAAGCGGCTCTAGTGGCGCACAACGGGCCACAGGTGAAACGCATACAAGAGCTTTCACCAATCGGTGAGCCACGGGTAGACGGTGACCTCGTTAGCCGCCAGTATATCTTTGACATGGGCCAAAACATGGTAGGTCGAGTTCGCTTAAAGGGCTCCGCGCCAGCGGGGACCACGGTTACGCTGCGCTTTGCCGAAGTCCTGGATGATGAAGGGGATTTGTATACGGACAATCTGAGAGATATCCGCGTTAAGGACTACTACACCTTCAAGGGCGAAGGCGAAGAAATCTGGGAGCCAAAGTTCACCTTCCATGGCTTCCGCTATGTGGAACTGGTCGGCTATCCTGGCGAAGTCCGCCCCGATACCATTACCGGTATCGTGCTGCATTCGGATATGGCGCCAACAGGCAGCTTCACCAGCTCCGATCCGCTCATCAACCAGCTCCAGCACAACATCCAGTGGGGACAGAAGGGCAACTTCCTCGACATTCCAACGGACTGCCCGCAGCGCGACGAACGTTTGGGTTGGACAGGCGATATCCAGGTGTTCGTGCGCACCGCTGCCTTCAACATGGACGTGGCGGGCTTCATGACCAAGTGGCTGCAGGACGTGGCTGACGCCCAGAGCGAAAAGGGAGAGATTCCCGCTGTCGTGCCGAACATCATCCACCATTTGCCCGATGGCGGACCGGCATGGGCTGATGCAGCCGTCATCTGCCCGTGGACCCTCTACCTAGCCTACGGAGATACGCGCATACTAGAACAGAACTATGACGTCATGGCGCGCTTCATGCGATTCTTGGCAGATACCGCCATCGATTTTATTCGTTGTGCACCGGAGTACGCTGGATGGCCTGGCTTCGGCGACTGGCTCTCCATCAATGCCGATACGCCACGCGATCTCATCGGTACTGCTTTCATGGCCTATGATGCACAGCTGATGGCGCAGATTGCGACAGTACTTGGCAAGGAGGAGGACGCCGCCGCATACATGGCCCTGCACAAGAACGTTGTCGATGCTTTCCGGGCGCGCTATCTCAAAGGAAGCGATGCTCGCCCCAGCGAAAACATGTCCGATACACGAGCTTTGGTCGAGCATATGGAGGGCGTCTCGCGCGGTAACTTGAAGGATGCTGACTATGGACAGGTCACATCGGAGGTTTTCAATGCCGAGCTCTTCAAACCAGAACAAACCGCCTACGTGTTAGCACTGCAGTTTGACTTACTTCCGGAAGAACTACGAGCGCAGGCGACCGAAGAATTGGTGAAGGCGATTGAGCAACGCGATTGGCACCTGTCAACCGGATTCGCCGGTGCGCCATACTTGCCGCACGTGCTCAGCAATAACGGACGCGCCGACGTCGCCTATGCGCTGTTGAAGCAGACGACATGGCCAAGCTGGCTGTACCCCGTGACGCAGGACGCGACAACCATCTGGGAGCGCTGGGATGGATGGACCGAAGAAAACGGCTTCCAGGACGACAATATGAACTCGTTCAACCACTATGCGTACGGGTCCATTGGCGCCTGGTTATACAACACAGTTACCGGCATCGAGATCGATCCAGAGCAGCCCGGCTACAAGCACATCATCCTGCAGCCGCAGCCCGGCGGCGATTTTACCCGAGCGAGTGGCGAGCTGGAAACGCCCTATGGCAAGGTTGTTTCTTCCTGGACGCTGGAGGACGGTGCGTTCACGTGGAATATCGTCGTGCCGCCCAACGCACACGCCACGGCAACGCTGCCAGACAGCGCGTCCGGGGATGTGATGCTGGATGGGGAACCGGCAGAGGGCAAGGTCCACGAGCTGCCTGCCGGCGAGTATCAGTTTGTGGTCGGGTAATCGTCGGACAAGACCGGTAGAACAAGATGGCGTTGGCTAGACTATGAGGCTAACGCCATTCCCATTCGTAATCGCTATCAAGGATAGGGAATGAACTCCAGTTCTTCAATAAACCGATAGTCTCGCACATTCTTCGAGGTTAGCGGTATACCGCCAACTATCGCGGTAGCCGCTATCAAACAATCTGCTAATAATAGGTTGTGGCTGAGCCGGTATTGTCGGAGTAAGTTCAACGACATTGCAGTAACCTCACCGTCAATTCCGAATATGGTTAGGTATTCGGTTGACCGATCTATATCTTGCAGTTGCTTCTTATCGCGGCAACCAACAATTAGCTCCATCAGCGTAATTGCACTGATGGCTAATTCATACTGTATCGATAAACTATCAAGATAAGATGCTGCCTGTCGATCACCATAAGCAGTATCGATGAGTATATCGGTATCTACAAGGATAGGAATAGCCACGGTTCTAGCCCCATTCTTGCGTTCTTAATTTCCTTACATATGCTACAGAATCCTTCATGTCTTCGCGATCAGCCCACATCCCGAAAAGTGGTAAGTCTTCGATACAAAATTCTGTGCGATCCTCCTCGACCATGGGCTCAGACTCCTTGCGGTAAAGCAGTTCAATGAGCTGTGCCACACGCTCCTGGTCTCGAAGAGGCAGCTTATCCCACATATTCAATATTCTTGAGTTGATCATATCCTGATACCCTCGCAGCTTACGACAAACGCTCTCTAGCACTGATTATAGCATGTTCTGCAATGTATAAAGCCGAGTGGGTGTTCGCCTTCAATGCTCAGTTGAATAGACGGTTATTCCAAAATCGAGTCGTTTTATGAGTGTGGCGACCCTCCCGTGAGGACGGCATGTTCACGTGAAACATCGTCGTGCCGCCATACGCTCACGCCACGGCAACGCTGCCGGACAGTGATTTACGCTTTGCTCTACACAAAATCCCATGGCGCCAAGGTGTCCTACGTGGCTTCTGACAGTTCATGCGCCAATTGCGTAGAGAGAAGGTTAATGGCTTCAATGAGCGGCGCGTAGAACACCGGCTCATCATCGCCATTGATTAGTTGGCGCTCGTCCAGCCACGCCACACAACGGCGAACCCCTTCTTCGAACGGTATTGTATACTCGAAGCCAAGGTCGGCGTGGGCGGCACTGTTGTCGAAAATATTATTGTACCGGAAATTCTCCTTGCACCATTCGGCCTCTTCAGGTAGAGCAGCATAGAGAGCGCCTGTTGCCACATGTACAATACGAGGATCGGGTGCATCCATAGCCGCAGCGACCGTACGATGATAGCCGTCCCATGTCATCCATTCTTCACCCGCCACATGATATGCCTTGCCTAGCGTCGCCTCATTCCCAACCGCATTGGCAAAGGCACGGCCTACATCATCACGGTGACACGCCGTCCAAATCGAGAGTCCGTCACCGTGCTGCACGATCGGCTGCCCCGTGCGAATGCGGTGCAGATAGTACATGCCAAAGCGGAACGTGTGCAGAATGCCGCGCCCTTCACCATACGTATAGGCTGGGCGAATGATGGTCACCGGGAAATTGTCGCGCTCGTGTGCAGCCTCAAAAATGTGTTCGCACTTGGCTTTGTTGTAGGCGTAGGGGAAAGAAGGCAGTGGAGTCCGCGGCGTGTCTTCTACAATCGGCAACCGAGGCGGCTGCTTGGTATAGACGTCGACTGTGCTGCAGAAGATATACTGATTGGTTCGCCCGCGGAAGGCGCGTACAGCACTCTCCGCCTCTTCCGGCAGAAAGCAAACCATATCAATCACACAGTCGTAGGGCTCTTCTCGCGCTATCTGTGTTTCAAAGGAATCGAACTGTTTCCGGTCGCCAATAATCGTCTGCGGCGCGCCAGCCAGCATAGAGTCAGATTTTCCGCGATTGTAATGGATCACATCAGCGCCCATCTGCTGCAATGATCTTGTGATTCCTGTGCTGATGAGTCCGGTGCCGCCAATAATTAGTACACGCATTTTCTCACCGTTCTTGCTTGCCTGTGAATTTGTCGCTGAAGTGGGTTCGATACTGTACATCGTATTTCATCCGCTTCGGCCTAGCAAGGTCGACTAGCGGATTTGTTGACCAGCATCTTAAGCGTTTCCACATGATTGTTTCGCCGGCTAACTGGTTGCGCGGTAAAATGCAGCATCATCGATCAGTGACATCCCGTTCATCACCAACATCCGCAGGGAAGAAGGACACACTATGACCGACATGCCACGCAGCGAATACCCGCGACCTAGTTTTGTACGCGACGAATGGCAATGCCTTAATGGCCAATGGCAATTTGAAATCGATGCCGGCGACAGCGGGCTCGAACGAGGATTACTGAACCGCGACCTGGCACAGACCATCACCGTGCCCTTCTGCCCAGAATCGAAACTTTCCGGCATCGAAAACCATGACTTCATGGACGCAGTCTGGTATCGTCGTACCGTCGACGTGCCGGCAGCCTGGCGCGGGCGCAACGTTCTGGTACACTTTCAGGCCGTGGACTACGACGCAACCGTTTGGGCGGATGGCGTAGAAGTCGGGCGCCATCGCGGCGGCTTCACTCCTTTCACAGTCAATCTCGGCGACGTCGGCGGCTGCAATGTGACTGTCGTCGTGCGTGCCAGGGACCCGCATGACAAGCCACAGGCGCGCGGCAAACAAGCGCATAGCTACGCACCGGGCGGCGCAATTTACGTGCGCACTACCGGCATCTGGCAAACTGTCTGGATGGAGCCTGTGTCTGAGGTTGCGCTTGCGACGCCCGCGCATCACGCCGAATGTGGCTGACGACAGTTTCCTACTGGAGCTGCCGCTCACCGTCAACCGCGCGGGCTATCGGCTGCGCGCCCTGCTCAGCGATGGTGGCGGTGTTGTCGTAAGCAAAGAGACGACGGCAGAACTTGACCTGTCGCCCAGCCTAACGCTCAGCATTCCAGCTGACCGCGTTCGGTATTGGTCCATTGAGGACCCGCATCTATACGACCTCTCCATTGAGTTAGTGGATGCCGATGGTCATGCAGTTGACAAAGCGCACTGCTATACAGGATTGCGCAGCATCAGTATCGACGGCAAAGCCGTCAAGATCAACGGCAAACCGATATTCCAGCGCTTAGTGTTGGATCAGGGCTATTACCCTGAGAGCATCATGACCGCGCCCTCCGATGAAGCGCTCGTGCAAGATATTGAATTGAGCAAAGCCGCTGGATTCAATGGCGCGCGACTGCACCAAAAAGTCTTTGAGGAGCGCTTCCTCTACCACGCCGACCGCCTGGGCTACATCGTTTGGGGCGAGTTCGGCGACTGGGGATGCGGCCATTTTGGCCCGCCCGACGGCGAGCATCAGCAGCCCACAGCCAGCTATATCACCCAGTGGCTGGAGGCGCTGGAACGTGATTATTCGCACCCGAGTATCGTTGGCTGGTGCCCGCTGAATGAAACATGGCAGAGCATCACCGACGACATCACCGTGTTGGACGATGTGACCCGCGGTATGTACCTGGCGACCAAGGCCATGGACACGACGCGCCCGGTTCTGGATGCGTCCGGCTATTCGCACCGGATTATGGGCGCTGACGTCTACGACAGCCACGACTACACACAGGACCCGGAGACCTTCCGCACACGGCATGCCGGTCTGGCGGAGGATGATCCGTATGTGAATAGCCCTGCGCAGTGGAATGTGGCGGCTCGCTTCGGAGGCAATGCACGTTGGTCAGTGCCCTATGCGGGCCAACCTTACTTCGTCAGCGAGTTCGGCGGCATCTGGTGGAACCCGAGAGCCAAGGAGGGAGAGGACTCCTGGGGCTACGGCGAGCGTCCGAAAAACATCGAAGAGTTCTACGACCGCTTTGAACGGTTCTGCGCCATTCTGCTGGATGACCCCAATATGTTCGGTTATTGCTATACGCAGCTAACTGACATTTATCAGGAACAGAATGGCATCTACGGCTTCGATCGCTCCTCCAAATTCGATATGGACCGAATCCGAGCGGCGCAGATTCGAGAAGCCGCCATCGAGAAAAGTTCCCAGTAGGAACTGACCAGTAGCGACGAAGTAACCTGCATCTTCACCAATACGCTGAACGCGCCGATTATGGAGCGGCAGCAGCCCTTTGCGTATACAGAGACAAGCGGATTAAAAAATTGCACGGGTTGCGATCTTCTCTGTTTTGCGTATACTTTGTTTGCCATTCTGTAAGGAACCGTATCGCAAATAATTCAATACTCGGAACCACGATTATGCTAGGCTTTATGCAAGTAATAGGGCGTTTAGGGCCGTAGTAGGTGTTCGGTTCTATAGTTCCGGGACAAGTTAAAGGAGGGGCATACACAAATGAATCGAAGAGCAATCGGATTTATATCAATTAGTTTTGTGTTCGCACTGTGCATGAGCGTCGGATTGTTGCAGCTTACACAGACAACGGCGCAATCAGCAGCTTTAGCACTAGATTTTTTACCGTCGGACACGCTCGTGATCACAAAGACGGTCGAAGGTGGTGCTGCCGATACGAGTTGGGAATTCACAATTGAAGGGACCGATATCTTCTCTACAGTGCTGATTCCCGGCGCAGGTGGCAGCCAGTCGTTACAACTGCCGCCTGGTTCATACGCAGTGACAGAGACACCGAAAGAAGGCTATTACGTAAGTGATATTTTCTGCCAGTCTGACCTGCAGTTTCTGGCGGCAGTCAACGGTTTTCCGCATTCAACCGTAGTCGATATCGGTGAAGTGGGAGATGCCTGCGAGTTTGTAAACACGAAATTCGCGATACTTACGGTCGTGAAGGATGCACAGCCTGATTCGGACCAGGAGTTCGAGTTTTTTGTGCAGGAACCAGACGTCATAACACCAACCTCTTTCTCGCTGGTCGATGATGGAACCGGCATCAGCAATACGAAGACCTTCACAGACTTATTGGATGGTATGTACTACTCGATATACGAATTGGGGACAGACAATTGGGTTCCCGACGGTGTTGCCTGTGTGGACAGCAACGGTCCAGTGCCGCCGACATACCCAGTAGGTGCGGCAGCGGCAGACGAGATAATTGATAAATCAAGTCAGCTTGTGGCGAGTTGGCAGCTTATGCCCGAGGTTGGCGAGACGTACACATGCACATTCACCAACCTTGGCGCCCAGCTTGCGATGACAAAGACCGTTACTACTGAACCTAATGAATGTGCACCTGTCTCACTGGATTCGTGCGTATTCCCCGGTACGGAGGTCTACTACTGTTACGAGGTTGAAAATACCGGCGCTGTGACGGTTAGCGGACACTCTCTTGTCGACAACGTCTTTGACGATATCTTTACGGATGTCTCCTATGACCTGGCGCCAGGTCAGAAGGTCAACTCGATCGATGTTGGTCATGTAATTACCAGTGCGCCCACTGTTAGTGTGTCGAACGTGGCGACATGGACCGGCGTGTACACGTACAGTCCGGAGCCAGTACGCTTCGTTGGCGCAGAGGTGCAACCGAGCCTGATTATCGATAGCGCTTTGTTCTTTATGACAGGCACAGTCAATGTCACGGACACGGCGAGCGTGGATGTTTGCGAACCAAGTCGCATCGTGGTTGACAAAGTCACGATGCCGAGTGATAGCGATCAGGTATTCGACTTCGTGTACCAGCAGATTAGCGATCCGAGCGCGTCGGCGATGCCGTTTACCGTTACCGCTACGTCGAACTACACGACGCCAGACCTGAAACCAGGTACGTATGGTGTGGCTGAATTAACCACCGATGGCTGGGCAACGGTCGGTACGCCGACCTGTACGGATGACGCCGGCGCTCCATACGACGCGGCTGCCATCGACTTGCCTGCCGGCGTGACCGTGACGTGCGTCTTCACGAATGAGCAAATGGCGCGCATCTTCGTGGACAAGGTCACATCGCCCGCAGGCTCCACTACTGAGTTCAACTTCTCGTTCACCGACGGCGGTGAGCTCAATGACACCTTCTCGCTAACCGACAGTGACGCGCCGTGGGACAGCGGCTGGATCTACAGCGGTGCGTACTCCGTTTCCGAGACGCCACTCAACGGATGGACGCTGGATTCAGCCACCTGTGACAACGGTGATTCTGTCGACGACATCTTCGCAGACTACGGTGAGGAGATCACTTGCACGTTCAATAACCGGCAGGATCCGACCTCGCTGGAGGTCGGCCCACAACCGGAGGGTACACTGCAGCTCTATCTGCCGCAGATGGCTGGTGGCGAGTAGGACTGGTCCTGCGCAAGAAGAATATCGTGTAACGCAAGGGAGGCGGCGAGAGTCGCCTCCTTTCGCGTGTGCGAGAGGCGCAATTGGCAATGTAGTGATTGCGTACGCCATGTCGCCGTTGTACTACGGTACGGCAGTATAAAGCAAAGTGCCGGTTACAAAAGCACTGCAGCGAACAAGAAAGAAGGAGCGATCTTGAGCCAAAATCCATTGAATCTCGCGCTCCGGTTCGCGCTGGAGCTGGCAGCCCTCTTCGCCTATGGCTACTGGGGATGGACGCAGCACACTGGCCTCATGCAAGTCGTATGGGGCCTCGGTTTGCCCATTGTCGCAGCCTCCATCTGGGGCGTATTCCGCGTGCCGGAGGATCACGGCAAGGGGTTGTTAGCCGTGACGGGACCCGTACGCCTGGTCACCGAACTGACTGTCTTCAGCTTGGCTGTTGCGCTCTATGCTGTCGCGGGCCGCGACACGGCAGCGTCAATCATGGGGCTGTTGGTGGCGCTGCACTATATGCTCTCGTATGACCGAGTGCTGTGGCTGCTGCGTAACTGACGCATGAAAGTATATGGGGATGGATGGATCCACACTCCATTCCATCGTTCACCCGCGTTCACCGCACTGTGTCACCTTGTCAGCTTGTCACGTTGTCATACCTGCGCCTCTAGTGACCCCTCGTTTCCAGAGTTATACCTCAATTACACCGTGCTCCGCCATCCACATCACCGACTCACGGACGGCCTGGAACGACGAGTAGCGCGGGCAATAATTTAGCAGCCGACGCGCCTTCTCCATGCTGGCGCTGGGACTGTGCATGATGTGCTGGTAGGTCTGTTCTGCGTCGGTTTCACTGACCGTCTTGCGCCATTCCTCCCAGGGCAGGAAGTCCAAATCCGCCTCCTGACCGAACCACGATGCGACCTCTTGCGCATAGCCGCGCAGGGAGACGGCAGCCGGTGACACAGAATGGAACGCCTCGCCGACGGACGTCGACCAATTCAGCATGCACTGGATGAAGAGCCGCGCGACATCGTCTGCGTGCACGTGGTGCACCGTCTCGAGCCCGAAGTGGGGTAGCAACAGCTTCTCACCCTTTGCCAACGTCTCATAGACCTGCGGATTAAAGTTGCCCGCGGGATTTAACGGCGTCCATCCAGGACCTACGATGTGACCCGGATGCACAATCGTCGCAGGGAAGTGGTTGCGTCGTGCCTCGTCGAGCAGGTACGCTTCGACTTGCGCCTTCTGAACGCCGTACTCGCCGAACGGCGCACGCGACTCCTCCTCTGTGTATGGCGCCTGCACGCACGGACCGTGCACCCAGACTGTGCCGGTATGCATGAAGTGCTGTACCTTGCCCCGCAGCGCTTCCGTCAGCTGGCGAGCGCTGTCCAGCGTAAAGCAGATCATATCGATGACGATGTCCGGCTGCAGGTCGGCGACCATCTGACCGAACTGACCGGACGCGTCCGCTTCTTTTCGGTCCACCACGACCCGTTCTACCTTCTGCCATGCCTCATGCGGCTGATACGGTTCCCGTTGACTGCGCGATAGGACGACAACTTCATGTCCGGCTTCCACCAGGCGAGGGACGAGATAGGTGCCGACGTGTCCTGTTCCGCCAATAACAATTGCGCGTGACATTTGTTTCTCCTTGCTATTTCCGCGAGTTGAATTTGTTGGAGCCGCTATCGTTACTTCGGTGATGTCATTTGCGTTCTATTATACCCCCATGTAGACAACACGCGCTCGATGCCGCCTTACGTAGGCTCAGGGGAATCGCGGACTACACGATTACCCGTAGCAATATTCTGTATTAGGTCTGCTGCGACGAATTCTACTCGAACACCAGCCATGCCTGCGAGAATGTAGGGGCGAGCCATGGCTCGCCCGCTACGTGCAGTCGACCATCCGGTGGATTTTGCGCGATGGGCGGCATGTAGGCCGCCCCTACGGACGAAAAATTAAGGTTCGCGATTGCTCTATTACGTAGACGCGGCGATAGGCAGACACGGCGTCCATTCCGGCTTTGACCTGGACTATATCTTGCCTGCGGCACAATCGGTTATCGGTACTTTAGCGCTTCAGCGTAATAAGTCGCCTCTTGTAGAGGACCGAACACAGCCGTTACCATACCGCTGCCATTCTCACGTCCGTGTCCGCGCGCGATGGCGCTAACCGTGTTGGCGGCATCGCCGTTTTGGCGTCCTGTGCGCATGGTTTCCTTGGCTAGTTCAAAGTAGGTGCGCGCTAGGTCCATTGCAATAGTGGCCAACTTCAGATCGCCGCTGATTTCCGCCGCCAATGACAGCAGAATGGGGTTGTGACGCCGCAGATGCATATCCTCGAACCAGACCGGCATATCCAGCCGTTTGCCCACACCGGACATCCTTGTAAGGCGCATGACATTTGGCTGCACGCCGATAGCGCCTATTTCGTAGGGATTGAGTGCGCTTGTGGCAGCGATAACGACATCATCGTATCGGGGATCTTCGGTCAGTTTGCGATAGTAGCGGATGGCTTGTGCCAGGGCGCCGGCGTCGGGATCGGCTAACTGGGGTAGCAGTTCGTCGAGGATCTTTTCTGCTGCACGTCGTAAAACATTGTTGCTACTGAGCTGCCACAGCTCAAGGAAGAGGTCCACTGCGCCGTTTGCCAATAGGTTTTCAGCGCAATCTTGATCGCCGCTTACTGGCCCTGCAACGTCAATTGCATGTCGGTAAATGTCTTCTTTCCGACCACAGAGATCGTAAAAAGGGCCTGAAAAGCTGAGACCGGCGGGGATGTGATCATCGGCATTCACAGCGTTGGCCCAGTGCAGGCTGTAGCGGCGCGCCATGTCAAGGTAGCGATCGCCGCCGTCCGCATGGTACGCCACCAATGCCAGTCGCGAAAGAGGCAGATGGTCGGGCACATTCCATCCTGTGGACTGATCATCCACCACATCCGTGCCCAGGATGAGCGAGCGGTAAAGTCCGTTAGCGGATTCGTACCAGGGCATAGCGTCGTGCGCCCAGTTGCCCACATGCTCAGCCGCGTCCAGCAATTGCGCCCGAGTTGTTTCGTCATACGGATTGACGCGATAAAGAAAAGCCAAGAAGAGACGAAAGTGTTCCGTTCCCTGTCGAACGTCAGCCTTGCGCCAGTAACCGTGCCGCCAAATCTCGCTGGAATTGAAGTGGTTTGCAACCTCATCCCGTTTTTGGGCAAGAAATTCGACGGCAGAACTGGACGTCGTCGTGCGTAACACAGGTTCCCACGCCGTGGTATAGGTGAGTTGCCCTTTGCCCTGAGTAGGAGATTCTGACCGATACGCCTGAATGCAGCAATCGATCCAGATCCTCAATCTGCGTTTGAAATCGCTCGTAGGCATCGAGTAGAGTACTGGAGCGTTCCAGTCTTTTCTCCGTGATCGGCATAGCGTCAATACTCTCTATGGCAGGTCGTGTTATTCTGTGAGGGGACAGACGCACGGCGCCAACCGACCGCATCTGCAAGCGAGTATGCCACGCCTTCCATGCGGCGCATGTCTGCCCCCCACTACTCCTGTAGACGAGATTTGGGCGGTAAAGCGACGGCTACTTTCATTTTGAATGCTTCTGAGTATTTGCAACAAGATGTGCATCATGTGCGCGTAGATGAACATGCAATTATGCACAGCTGACTTACTGTGTCGCAGCAGAGGGCTAGGATAGGAGCTCCCAATGCGAAGCTTTCGAACGCCAACATGCTGAATTGTCAGCTGATCAGCACAATCGCCACCCAACATTTTGTGTAGGTTCTTGACATGTAGGGGCGGTAGCCAAGCCGCCCTAAGCCGCGGCAAGTCTCGCCCTTATAATTCAACACATCATTGAGTCTTGAACGGTTAGCACGCAGATGCTAAAATGCGCCTCAATCCGCACGTCAACTCCAAGGAGCAAATCAAATGACAGCGTACAAGAAAATGCAGGAGCTAGAAGCAAGCGTCGACGACATCCGCCAGGCGCCAACCGACAACGGCACGCTGGAGCTCATCGTGGCGCGGCCCGCGTCCGGCGAACGCATCGTGCAACAAGAGGGGCGGCTCACGTTTCATGACGGGTTGGAAGGCGACAACTGGCGTTTCCGCATGGTTGGCAATGCCGCTGACATTGAGCCGGAGACAGACAACCAACTCTCGATTATGAATATTCGCGTCGTGCGCCTGCTGGACCCGGACCCGCAGCGATGGCCGTTGGCGGGCGATCAGTTGTACGTTGATCTGGACCTAAGCGATGAAAATCTGCCGCCGGGGACTCGATTGCAGATCGGCGATGCAGTCGTAGAAGTCAGCGCACTGCCACATACAGGTTGCAAGGCATTCTCACAACGCTTTGGCGCAGATGCGATGAAATTTGTAAATTCGGAAACGGGTTCACAACTGCATATGCGCGGTATAATGAGCAAGGTGATTACCGAAGGCTCCATCCGCCCAGGCGACATCGTCGCCAAACTATAGCGGACTGCCTAAAGCAAAAAGAGCGCATACGCACAGGAGTTTTGTCCGTTACCGCTTGCATCGTTGCATCAACCTGTTGCGCGCACAGGTATCACGATGCTCAAACACAAAATAGAAGCGCACAAATCACGCGAACAAGGAGAGAAAATGGCATCCACCAAACGGTTCACAAGGTTCGGAGTCCTGCTGATACTGCTGCTCGTTTCCGCGTTGCTAGCCACGCCGCTCAGCACCGCATCCGCTTCGGCCCTGCCACAGGAAGAAAATGCACAGGAAGGCGCTGCACAGCCGCTCTTTCTTGGCCAGTATATCGTGGAGGACCTGGCCAACGGCGAGACACGGGACTACACGCTGACGGTCGAAGAAGCAGCCGTCTACGAAACTCGCATCATAAACGAGGATGACGCGCTCGCATTTGATCTCGTAATCACCGATGAGTCCGGCGCGGAAATCTTCAATGACATCTTTGGAAAGCTGGAATTCGAGTTGAGCCCCGGCGCTTATAATCTGCACTTCGAAGCCGTGGACAACGCACAGCTGGCGTTTGCCATGCTCGGCAACATCGGCGATATGACCGAGGACATCATAGACCCAGGCAGTGTACCGCCCGGCAGCATATTCACCACCGACAGCGCCAACGATACGCTGTACGCGTTCCTGACTGTGCCCGAGACGCCTTATCCGCAACAGGTAACCATCTACTTCGAGGCTGGCAGTGACTCGGGATTCTACGTCACGGCGGAAGGCGATAACATCGGCTACGTGGATGCCGAAGCCGCCGCCGGAGAAACCGGACTGTTGCGCTTCTTTACGCACGGCGGTGATTTCCTCATCAGTGCGGAACCGGATGAGGCTGGCGCTGCACTGACGCTGATTCCGTTTTTGAGCGGGCCGCCAACAACCCTGACGCCCAACGAGAGCGTGCAGGGCATCATCCCCGCCGGCGAATATGCAGTAGTCTTCAGCCTGACGCTCGATGCACCGCTGGAGAACGTGGTCTTTAGCACGGACTCTATCCTGGAGGATGTGGACATCACTGTGGTGGACCATCTGTACGATGGCAACTATATTGAGTCTAGCTATGGGGACCAAGAATTGCAGTTGGATATTATGCAACCGGGCGTCTATTACGTCATCGTGGAGACATACGACGAGCTCGAAGAGGATACAGCTGTCGAGCTAAGCCTGGAGGGCGTGGTCGGCGAACCGCTGGAGGTGATCGAAGCCGGTGATGTCGTAGAGGGTGAATTCGCAGCCGGTGACGAACAGGTGACCGTCTATATCGACGTGCCCGAGGCTGGTTCAGTGATCTCGCTGGCGCTGTCCTCGCAAACGGAAGACAGCGACTTCGACCTGGAAGCTGGCATCAACCTGGACCAAGCCATCTGGTCAACCTACGACATCGGCTCAGATGACACCATGCGGTTCCTCGCACCGATGGCGGGGCGTTACTTCTTGCGCATATTGAGCAATCAGGGCGAAGGCGACTATGCCCTGACCGTGGAAGACCTGGGCGTGGCGACGCAACTTACCATGGGCGATACCGTGTGGGGCACGGTCGAGGAGGGCCAGGAACAGGTGTACAGCCTGAGCGTCGAAGACCCCGGCAGCCTCCTGTCCATTGTACTCGTGGGGCAGAAGGATCTGGACCTGGACCTGCAGTTTTCCGGCTATGACGAGTACGGCGGCATGCTAGCCTACGAGAGCGGCTACAGCTCGGGTCCTGCCGAGATCGTCAGCGCTCCGCTGGAAGAACCGGGAATGTACGAAGTCGTGGTGAGCGCCGAATACTCAGCCGGCGGCGATTACGTACTGCGCACCTTCGCCATCAATCCGAATCAGATAGTGAGTCAGTGGGCAGTTGATGCAACCGCTTCTACCCAGTATGGTGACGATAGTTATTCTGCCGCACAGACAACCGGAGCCCCCAATACACCTATCCCCGGCGATTACAGCACAGCCTGGGCGCCAGGCGAGCAGGACGCCGGCGAGCAAACGTTGGAGCTAACCTACGCTGACAGCGTGGTCCCGGGTGGTGTCAATATCTATGAATCTTACAATCCAGGCGCGGTCATCGGCGTCGAAGCGTACGATGAAGATGCGGGCGAATGGGTACTGTTGTGGGAAGGCGAGCCGGAGCCGGTCGAAGAGCGGATGACCGTTTTCAGCCCAGAATTGGACAGCGTCGACTTCAGGACGAACCTCATCCGCCTGACGGTGGATACGGACCTGGTCACAGGTTGGAACGAAATTGACGCCGTAGAGCTGCTCGGCAGACCGTAGGATTCGTCGCTATCAATTGATGCAGGTACGCAAGCCGGTCGTCTCGCAGTGGGACGACCGGTTTCTTCATTTGCTTAATCCGAGTTGATGTCACCTGCATGTGTATAGAGCTAGCTTTTGAAAGCCTTTGTCTGAACAGCTTGCAAAGCTAGCATCGAAACGCCGCTTCTGCGTCGGTCATCAGTTGCATGTATGCTTGAAGACGCTACAATGAGGTCAGCCCGCAGAAGCGCGTGACTTGTCCGTTTAGGTGAACTGAAAGTCTCGAGCTTAGCTGCCAGTGCTGAGAGATCGCTCCCATTGCGCTGCCGAACTGATCGTTGAATCCAAGGAACTCCGTATGTCTGCAAACAACTCTACGAATCCTGCCGTATTGGCCTTCATCGACTGTGACGTGATCAGCGGCAAGGATGAAATCGCACGCGAAGAACTGCTGCGCAACGTCGGACGTTACCGTTCGCCCGGTGTGCGACCGCTCTTCGTGAACTGGTTGCGCCAGCGCGCCGACCTACGCTTCGTCTGTATGGTGCGCGACTTGGCGGAGTTCAACGATTTCATGCTGGATGTGGTTCGCAGCGTGGACGGCGTGCGCGAGACGCGCACCACACTCAGCTTCTCCGGTCGAGCGGACATCGACACACTGCTAGAACTAGAGATGGAGGTCAACCCCAGCAGTTCTACTGTGGCAGCCAGCGTCTGGATCGATGTGATGCCGGGCCTGGATCGCGCCTGTTTCCAGGCCTTGCTTGATCTGCCCGAGCATCCGGATGTGCGTCGCGTCTGGCAGCTCAACTGCTATCACAGCGAGGATGCCGACCTGTTGCTGCTTTTGCTGGGCAAGAACGTAGAGGCGCTCACTGGCTACGTCATGAGCTGGCTTCGCACCGTACCCGGCGTGGTGGACACGGAGATGAGCTCGGTGCTGGACTGGCGTTGGTTAGCCAGCCCGGAGGATGTAGTGGAGTTGTGCGAGCTCTTCTTCCCAAACCGGCTGGAGTAACAGCCGGTACACAACCACATGTATTTTGATCCCGATCGGTACACACAACACGAATACGAGCTTCGCTGCGAATGGGGACTGCACGGCGTGCATACACTAGCGCCCTTCAGCGACGTGGTCATCATCGTGGACGTGCTCTCGTTTTCGACTAGCGTCAGCGTAGCGGTAGAGCGAGGCGCCGTCGTCTACCCGTATGCCGGGCCGCGCGACGAACTGCCTGCATTTGCTGAATCAGTCGACGCTGAAATCGCCGACAAACGGGGCAGTGGCACTCGCTATTCACTGTCACCAAGTTCGTTGGCTGCCGTGCCGGCTGGGATGCGACTGGTGCTGCCCTCACCAAACGGCTCAACCCTTTCGTTGCAGACAGGCAGCACCGCAACCTTTGCCGGTTGTCTGCGTAACGCACGCGCCGTCGCCCAAGCAGCCATGCAGGCAGGAACGCGCATCGCTGTCATCCCGGCGGGCGAACGTTGGCGAGCGGATGGCAGCCTGCGACCATCGTTCGAAGACCTTGTCGGCGCCGGCGCCATCCTCAGCTACCTGCGCGGCTCGCTATCGCCAGAGGCAACGTCTGCCGTGTCCGCTTATGAACGGGCTGCGAATCAGCTCGAAGAGATGCTTTTCGCATGCGGCTCCGGTCGCGAATTGATCGATGGCGGCAGTCGCAGCGACGTGCGGCTTGCAGCTGAGCTGAATTTAGGCCAGTGCGCGCCGCGACTTGTATCCGGTGCGTATCGAAATGCTCCGTAACCCACGCACGCTGCGCTCACTAACCGAACACAATATTAAATGCGCTGAACTTCCTTAGCTCAATTTAGATTGCAGAAATCCTCGCGCATCGGGCAGCGCAGTCCATTTACCAATGGTTGGCGCCGATTACTTGCTCGCCCATATCACTTGATGCGCCATTTCCTCTCACCTCAATCTTAGGCCCTCTCAATACCTATCAGCTTGTCGCAAAGACGGAACGGCACAGGGCACGCCAGCGTAGTTTTTGCAACAGCCTGCAGCGCCGCCATTCCCAGTTTACCCGCACCACGTAAACCGACTAGTGAGGTATTTCCATGAAGGTAAAGATGATTCTGCCCGCACTAACCGAAGCCAAGAGCCCTTATTTTAGACCTATCAAGTACTCGCTGTTTCCGCCGCTGGGACTGGCTAGCCTAGCCGCTTATCTGGATGCCGATGACGAAATCGAGATCCAGGATGAGCACGTGGAAGCGCTCGATCTCGAGGATGATCCCGACTTGGTAGTCATCCAAGTCTATATTACCTCGGCCTACCGCGCCTACGAGATTGCCGACCACTATCGCAGCAAAGGTGCGTACGTGTGCCTGGGCGGCTTGCATGTGACATCAATGCCGCACGAAGCTGCATCACATGCAGACAGTATCTTCTTGGGGCCTGGCGAGGAACCATGGCCCATATTTCTGCGGGACTTTACGGCAGGCTGCGCTCTGCCGGTCTATCGATCATCACAGCGCACTTTGAACGGTGCGCCTCATATCCGTCGTGACCTGATCAAGCGGCATCACTACCTCGTACCCAACTCACTGGTTGTATCACGCGGTTGCCCTCACCACTGTGACTTCTGCTACAAGGATAGCTTTTATGCAGGCGGCAGGTCGTTCTATGTGCAGGCGGTCGACGATGCACTGGCAGAGATTGACCGCCTGCGTGGCCGCCATCTCTATTTCTTGGACGACCATCTTTTCGCAGATGCACGCTTCGCGCGCGAGCTTTTCAGTGGAATGCGCGGGATGCGGCGGCTTTTTCAAGGAGCAGCGACGGTGCAGTCGATTCTTCAGTCCGACCTTGCGGAACGAGCGTCAGAAGCAGGTTTGCGCAGTCTGTTCGTGGGCTTTGAAACGCTAAATCCTGATAGCTTGCGTGAACAAAGCAAGGTGCAAAATCTGGGACGAGACTATGCAGCCGCGATTCGACGCTTGCACGATTTAGGCGTCATGGTAAACGCCAGCTTCGTCTTTGGTATGGACCATGATGACGAGACCGTTTTTGATCGCACGGTCGAGTGGGCTATGGAACAGGGCATCGAAACAGCAACCTTTCACATCCTGACGCCCTATCCGGGAACAGTGCTGCATCAGCGTCTTGCAGCAGCGGGGCGCATCACCTCGCACAATTGGGACCTGTACGATACTCGGCATGTCGTCTATGAGCCGGTTGGGATGTCGTCCGAAGCGCTGCAGACCGGATATCAGCGCGCCTATCATGACTTCTACCGGTGGGGATCGATACTGCACAGCGCCTCTGCCAAAGAGGCGCCTATGGCAGCGTTACGACACATTGCCTACGCCGGCGGATGGAAGAAGTTTGAGCCGGCTTGGCATGCGGTAATAAAGACAGGTCAGGTATCGCGACTCCTACCTCTACTCGAGACGGTTCTCAGCGCCACCGGCAGCGCCGATCACAAGGACGCGACAGAAACCATCGCCTCTACACTGGAACAGTCCTAGACAGTCACGCGTGACATCGCTTGAGTAGCCCCCTTTACTGTGCATCCGACGCTTACTGAAAGCATTGCATCTCGGCTCCCGCCAAATTGACACTACCGGTGATACAATAGACAATAGTCGTTCTAAAACGCAGCCGGCGCATATCCGGTTGCACTCGTTGAAGACAGCGAACGGAATGAGAAATTCTCGTGTACGACTTTACCGCAGACGCTCGTGCAATCGACAAGCTAACGCAAGACCCGCAAACAGATGTCTGGTTGCTGCTGCCATTACGCGGCTACGGTGCATCGCCGCTGACGCCGTTTAGCAACAGCGTGACGTGCGGGATCGCTCGCCGGGCGGTACGCAGCTACTATGAGCAACTTCAGTTCGAGCCCGAAGTAAACCGCGATTTCGTCCAAAGCGTGAACGGCTACGCCTATTTGAATATCGGTGCGATGGCGCAACTGGAGACCGCTCATGCGAATGTCGAACCGCCTATTCTGCGCATCAACAGCCAACTGGCTCCCTTGGCACAGGCAAAAAAGACTGGTCTGTTCGGCGGTCTAAAAGCCAGCCGCACCCAAAAACGCATGGATTCGCTGCTGCAGGAAATGGCACAGGGGATTGAGTCGACTGCAAAGTTCGCGTCAAGCTGGTTCAAGCGCGCGCGTGAGACCCATTGGACGCAGGCGGAGATATTGCAGGTCATGGAAGAAGTGGAGCGGGTTGGTACGCAAAGCATGACCGCCTTCCTGACCGCGCAGTATAATTTGGTGCGCCTCTATACTCGGCTGCTTGCGGTCATGCAACCGAAGTTGGATACGGTTCAGTCGCTCAGCCTCATCAATGCCGCGCTGGGTGATGTCGATTCACTTGCCGAATCTGAGCTAGCAATGGCTCTGCTCGAGCTGGCGCAAGCCATTCCGCTAGATGAGCAGACGGCGGAGTGGCTGTCACAGGATTCTTTTGCCGAATGGCAGGACAGCGAAGTCATTGCGACAAAAACGGAGCTTACCGAAGGTCTCATGGCATTTCTGGCTGTCTACGGTCATCGGCGTACCGACGAGACAGAGATGTCGCAGCCGCGCTGGTATGAAGAACCGGCTCCCGTCATGCATGCGCTGCTGTCAACGTTACGGCAAAAGCCTGCTCGTCCCAGCAAGATCCCCACCAACGGCTACATGAAGAAGCTGGCTGAGCTAGTGGACGATTCATTGGGCACGTCCGCAGCCGATGTGACGGAGTCAATCCGCACTCTGCACCATGTACAAAGTCACGCGCTGCACGCCATAGCCTACGTGTGGGCGGGAACAAGGGAATGGGCCAAGGCGGCTGCCCATGAAACAGTTGGCGACGGTCGCCTGGAGGATGAGGCGGATATCTTCTATTTTGAACTAGAAGAAATCAAGCAGATGATGACCGGTGAATGGAACATAAGCGACGTGGAAGGGATCCGCTCTACGGTGGAGCAACGGAGAGCCACCCACCAGGCGCGATGCGAGGAGCGTTCTGCACCTCCGCTGTTCATTGCTGAGTTCCCGGCGCAAAATGCAATTTTAGGGTTGCCCGGCAGTAGCGGCTCGGTCACAGCGCCGCTAAGGCGCCTGCGCAACATGGATACCGACGGTTGTGGAGACGCCATCCTAGGCGCCGACCATTTGAGCAGCGGATGGGCGATCACGACGCCGGTCGTCGACGGCTACATTGCGCGGCGCGGCACGCCCATCGAGCCCTGCGTTGTGGCTGCCAGAGTTTGGCACAGACCGGTCGTGGTAGCCATGGGTCAGGAATATGACGACCTGCTAGAAGGCGCGCAGACATCCGTTGACGGTGACCGTGCGCAGGTGGAGCAGTAAATCGAAGCTAGGTCTAGGTTTTGAAGACTTTAGATGACAAGGTTAGTGTAAGTCGAGTTTCTCTTGTGATAGATGCGGAAAAATCGTTGTCTGTGACGACGTCACTTTGCCAGCTTGTCATCTTGTCATAAGTCAGTGAAGGGATTCATGGTGGAAGCGAAAATCGTGAGTGAAGGAATGGAATCTTCGGCAGATACCGAATCCACTGACGTCGCGCGCAATGGCGTTCCATTCGAGAATCCGCGCCTTTCGGTCGTTATTCCGCTCTACAACGAAGAGGAAACCGTGCCGCACCTCTACGATGCACTGACCGACGCACTGACCGGCTACGGCGTGCCCTACGAGATTGTGATCGTCGACGATGGCTCCAGCGACCGCTCCTTCGAGCTGCTCAACAACTACACACAATGTGACCCGCACTTGACCCTCATCCAACTGCGTCGCAACATGGGCCAGACCGCCGCCTTCTCCGCCGGCTTCGACTATGCGCGCGGCGAGGTGATCATCACCATGGACGCCGACTTGCAGAACGACCCGCACGATATACCGCTACTCATGGAGAAGTATGACGAGGGCTACGATATCGTCAGTGGGTGGCGCATTGACCGGCAGGACCGCTTCCTGGACCGGCGCTTGCCGTCCATTATCGCCAACCGCATGATCTCCAACGTCACCGATGTGCGGTTGCACGACTACGGTTGTTCGCTGAAGGCGTACAGTGCAGAGGTGCTCGACCAGGTGCATCTCTACGGCGAGCTTCATCGTTTCATCCCGGCGTTAGCCAGCCAGGTAGGTGCAACGGTCGCGGAGGTGCCGGTGACCCACCACGCACGCCAATACGGCACGTCCAAGTACGGTATCGGACGCACGGTGCGTGTTATGCTGGACCTCATTACGGTCTGGTTCTTGGGCACCTACTCGACCCGACCCATTCACGTATTTGGCACACTGGGCTTGATTTCATCCGGCATCGGCATCCTGCTGGGGCTCTGGTTGACCATCTTGAAGTTCACCACGCATCAGGACATTGGCACGCGACCAATGTTGTTGCTGGCTGTGCTGCTGGTGGTCATCGGCGTACAGCTCATCACTATGGGTCTGCTGGGCGAGATGATCACACGCACCTACTTCGAGAGCCAGGACAAGCCCATCTACTACGTGCGCAAAGTAGTCTCCGGCGCGGAGCAGAGATAGTCGCAGCGGCTCATACGGAACACAGTTCACGGCTACTGAAATCAGTGGATAAACCGGCATGGCCAATATGTTTAGGCACGAGGCCGAAGACGTGTTCTGTAAGCTGAGAAGGTATCCAATGACGGCAGGATCAGTGACGATACAGATGCAATGAGCGTCGCAGGCGTAAGCGCACAGACGACACCTCGAAAGCAAGCACGGTTTGCCATTGGTGCGGCAATAGCAACTGCGATGGCGATTGGGTTTCTCCTACTTCCCGTATCCTATCGGCTACAACTCTTCGCAATCTTTGTGCTAGCCTGGTGGCTGCCGGGGCTGCTGCTCGCCGCGCTCTGGCGCCTGCCCGACACGCCGCTGCCCGCTCTGCTGCTCTATGCGCTGGGCTTGGGCATGGCGTGGCTCATTGGCCTGGCGTTGTTGGCTCATTACCTGCCCGGCGGCGTCACACGTCCTCTGTTACTCGCCATCTACGGCGCAGGCGTACTTGCCCTACTGGTTGTACTATGGTTTAAACAACCGTCTCTGCCCGTACTGGGTGACAGGCGCCTGTGGCTGTGGGCTGTGATACTCCTTCTAGCCGCGGGTGCGTTGCGTTTGCCAGGACTCGGTTACCACGAGTTTCATGCCGACGAAGCAGTGCTGCTGCGCCAGTCCCGCCGCGCCTTCGACGGGCAGGAGGACGCGCTCGCCGAGCATACCAAGGGACCTGGCGAGATTGCGGTCGCCATGACCGTGTACGGTGCGTTGGGCAAGATCGACGAAGCCGCGGCACGCGCACCGTTTGCGCTCATGAGCGTGGGCAGCGTCTTGGCGCTTGCCTGGTTGGGCATGCGCATGTTCAACGGCAGAACCGGTGTATGGGCGGGATTGCTGCTCGTTGCCAACGGCTTTGCATTGGGGCTGTCTCGCATCGCCCAATACCAGGCGGCGGTCCTATTTTTCACCGTATTGGCTGTCCTTGCGCTGTGGGAGTTTTCGCGCTGCGGGAGAGCACGGTGGCTAGCCTTGGGCGCCGTCTTCAGCGCATTTGGCATGGTCATGCACTACGAGTTCGCACTTCTGGCCCCGGCGCTCATCTACCTAGCTTGGCGCGGCTTTGACCAAGCCGACGATCATCGCGCTTTCTGGGCGACGCTGGGCGTCAGCGTACTGGCGGGTACGTCACTGGTCGCAGTCGCCTACCTGCCTGCGCTGCTCAACCCCTATTTCTCTACCACCCAAGGCTACCTGAACAACCGCATGGGCCAGGTGGGCACGTTCAATGTGTCGTTTCTGGCCGAAATGGGCACGTTCTACAACGCGACCTACTACTTTGTGGGACTGATTGTATTAGCGGTGGCAGGAACCGTCTTGGGCTGGAGACGTCAGCGTGTACCGACAGTGACGCTAACGCTTTGGTGGTTGCCCTTCTTCATCCTGTATATCTTCGTCGTACGCTACCCCGGCACTCACTTCTACTTGCTCATGCAGAGCTGGTGTTTGCTCGCCGCCATTCCGCTGGCTATGTTTTCTGCGCCGCAGGTACGCGCTGGTGTGCGCTGGGCAACATACGCAGCCGCCGGTGTTTGGCTGCTGGTGTCGGTCTATTACCTCTATTTGATGTTCTTCCGCCAGGAGCCGGAGTACCTAATCAACATCGACAGCGAACGCGTTCCCGCCTATTGGGCGCCCTTCGCTGTGCCGGAAAAGCCGCGCTTTGGCTTCCCCATTCAGGAAGGATGGAAAGCCGTAGGCGTGCTTGGCCAGTGGGGCTATCTGCACGGCTCCGACGGAGAAGAGCCCACCTACAACAGCAACGACAGGGTTTGGTCAATTCGACGCTGGTATCTGACGGCTTTCAACAAGCGTGGTTTCGGAGAAAAACCTGACTACATCTTCGTAGCTAAACATGTCCAGGAGCCGAATCCAGAATTCGACAGCGCGATTCTGGACGAGTACACGCGCAGCGGCGAAGTGCGCGTGCGCGACGAGCCGCGCATCGAGATCTGGTCGCGGACGCCGCTGCCGGCCTACGTGGTCTATGATGCCGCTCAGCTGAGCACGCCCTTCATGGACGACGTGTCGGTGGCTTATGCGCCTAAAGAACTGGCGTTGGACGCAGTGGATGCTATACTAGCGGACCATGTGCGTGTTGACGGAGTCCGTATAGCGAAGGAGAGCGTCACGCAGGGCGATACGCTGGAAGTTGTGCTATCGTGGACGCCGTTGCAACCTCTGGAGCGAGACTACAAGGTCTTTGTGCATGTGGCAGACGCGCTGGGGCGACCGGTTGCGCAATGGGACGGTTTCCCGGGGTTGAACACCGCGCGCACCAGCACTTGGCCGGTTAATCAACCATTTCTGGACCGTGTTTTCGTGCGTATACCAGAGGATGCACCGCCTGGGGAGTACCGGCTGCTGACCGGCATGTATGACCCTGAGAGCGGGGATCGGATCGGCGACGCGATTAGCATCGGCGCCGTGACCGTTCGGTAAACGCAGCACATTGCGCGCTGTTCATTATTCGAAATAAACCACGGCTGGAGAGACGTGCGACTGAATTTACGCTGGACTATCATCATAGCCATCATCGCGGCGCTGGTTGCACATAGCCTGCTTTTCTTGCCCGCCAACTACGTCGTTCATTCATTGGCAATGCTCGTACTGTGCGCATTCCTGCCTGGTGTGCTGCTGGTGGAGTTGATCGTCGGTCGTAGCGACGCGCCGCCACAGATACTTGAGCGGCTCGTATTGTCCGTCGGCATGGGCTACGCTGCGCTGGTGGTGGGAATGTTGCTGCTCAGCTATATTCCCGGACCGCTGGAGACGTGGCATGTGCTCGTCGCATACGACAGTCTACTCGCGGTTCTAGTTATTCTCGTCTGGCTCGGACGTGCTCGTTCATCAATAACCACGAGCAACTCAGAAGAAGCACTTGGCGCCGAATTCCCTTCACCGCCGCAGCGTTCGTGGACCATCGGCATCCTGCTCCTGATTGTGGTGCTTGGCGCGGTGCTGCGTATGGGCAACTTGGGCTATGCCGAGTTCCACGGTGACGAAGCCCGGGCAGTACTGCGTGGAGCAGCCGTCATCCAAGGCTACGATAACGTGCTGATGCTGCACAAGAAGGGGCCCGCGGAGATCCTCGTCCCGGCGGCGACCTTTGCGCTAACCGGGCGCGTTACTGAGACGACGGCTCGCCTTCCCTTTGCGCTGGCGGGGCTGACAGCGCTGTTGATCACCTATCTGCTGGGCCGGCGGATGTTCGGGACCGTAGCGGGGCTGGCGGCTGCGACGCTGCTTATGGTGGATGGCTATGCAGTGGCGTTTTCTCGCATCGTGCAGTACCAGAGTTTTGTCATCCTCACGTCTGCGTTGGTCGTACTCATCCTATTCCGTCTCTACTGGTACCCTAGGGCGCCGTTGAACTACCTAAGTTTGGCCGCAATCCTGCTGGCAACTGGAATGCTGTCGCATTATGAGGCAGGCCTGGTTGTTTTGCCATCCCTTTTCCTATTGATTGCGACCATTCTCCGCCATCGCGGCCATCGACTTGAACTGTTCAAGAATACCCTCTATGCCGGTGCAATTGGCCTTGGTGTCGTGGCGCTGTTCTATCTTCCATTTCTCCTGAGCCCCCAGTTCAAAGCTACCTACACGTACCTCGTGGAACGACGTCTTGGCGTCGGCGGCGGCGGCTTGCCGTACAACAATCTGGTTGACTTCTTCAATCGCACCACGATATACAGCTCTACCTACTACGTGATGTTCCTTATCTTGCTAGCGCTTGTCGGCATGGTTGCCGCCTATCGTCGAGGACTGGGTAAACTGTGGGGCAATATTTGTAGCGCACTGCTGCTCATTGGCACCGTGCTCCTGTTTTGGCGTCCGAACTGGTTTGCGCTCGACGGGACCGACTGGACCATCCTGTTTTTCACAGCGGCATTTCTCGTCGTATGGCTGGCTCCCAAAATGCTCGTGGCGGAGCGGACACTCTGGCTGTGGTTGGGCAGGCTGGTCCTCTTCACAATCTTCCTGACCGCCAAGCCGCGCACGCATGTCTATGTTTTTGCTACAGCGTGGGTGCTCATCGGCGGCATGGTTATTCAGCGCAGCTGGAACGTGTTGCGGTCGCGCATAAGTTACCGTTCTGCCATGGTGCTAGCCGGTGCATCCGCCACCGCGCTTACTGCGCTCTTCGGCACTTATGTCTACATTTTCTTTGTACGCACGAACACGGAGGTCTTGCGCACCTGGCTGGAGAACCGCCCTGCCGCCTATTGGACGGTGTACGATACACCGGATAACAAGGCGCTCTTCGGCTTCCCGCTGGCGAACGGCTGGAAGGTCATCGGGCAACTCTATGCACAGGAGGATATCCAGGGGACCTATGGCACCAATGAGTTCGAGTTCTGGACGCCAGCCTGGTATACGCGAGGCGAATGGCGCTGTGAAGACCAGGCCGACTGGTTCTTCCAAATCGCCAACTTTCAACCTGATCCGGAGGGCTACCGGCTGGCCATCGAAACGCAGATCGCCAACGATTTCAAGCCGTGGGCGCGGGTTACCATTAACAGCGATCCGCGCATGGTCATCAACAAGCGCAGCCAACAGCAGCAGACAATGCAGGTTTTCCCGCTGGAGGAGTATGCGCCTGTATTCGACGCGGCTGCGGATGCCTATCTTCCGCTCAGCTATCCGGTGGTGGAGCCGGATATCACGATGCCGATGCACGTCAATTTGGGCAACAAGATTTGGCTGGAGGGCTACGACCTTCAATACGACGCGCCCATCGAGCCGGGCGACGTGTTGACCTTGACGCTCTACTGGCGTGCGCAGCAATCCATAGACGAATCCTACAAGGTCTTCAATCAGTCCTATTACGGTGACGGCAAGATGGTCGCCCAGCAGGACGGGTACCCGGTCTGCGGGGCGCGCGGCACATGGATGTGGGATCCCGGAGAGCTTATCGTCGACACCTATCGATTACCGGTCGCTGAGGATGCGCCGGAGGGGCTGTACCCTCTTTACACGGGCATGTACATCCAGGAGACGCTGGATCGGCTCAATGTGCTGGATGCGTCCGGGCAGTCTGTGGGTGACCAAGTCCATCTCACGGATATTCGAATTGGTCCTGAGTAATTGGCAATCCTCCCGTGAAATTCGCTAAACAGTGACAGGTTAGCTTATTTGCGGTAGACTATTGACAATAGGTTTGTATGCAGGCTAGTGTGGAAGTCTGCACGTTATAGCTCCCCGAGGGGGTCCAAAATGAAAATTGTCATGGATCGCAACTACTGTGATGCTGCGCTGTCTTTTTGCGCGCAGTGCTCCGCCGCATTTTTCCAGAAACCGCAGGGTACGGACCGCCCCTGTATTGTGGAAGTCGTGGATGACGGTAACGACGCTCTATTGCACTTTGTGTTATTGACAGATGATCGCCATCTCGAATTCGACCTGACCCAGGAAATACAGGAAGGGCTGAGCATCGAAGGATGGGAGTTCCTCGCCGACTTCGACCCAGCATTCTTTCGCACGGGCGCTGTGGAACGTTGGAAGGAACTGAGCGAGATCCCATCCAACACTGAATAGCCCAATACGAATTGTTCGCGGGAATCCACGGATTACCAGCTCCGGAATCGCAAGCCTGTGGTGTCATTGATAAACCTGTGCAGCCGGCACGCTGTTGCAAAGAGTTTCACGTAGGCCCCCCAGCTAAAGTACAAGATTCCCTAAGCAGCGTTCTACGCAGTGCCGGGCCGTCATCGCTGCCAAACCCCCGTGGCCGCGCAGCGCCCGGCAACGGCGAAGGTAAATATCGAACTGCCTCAGGAACGCGGGTAAGATCTATGCGCGCAGTCGCAACGTACGGACTTCATCCGCAAGTACGCATGCTCACTGAACCGGGCTCAGTAGCAGCCTTGTCAGCAAGATAGCTTGAAACGATTCCAGCGTTCTGCCGTGCAACAATCAGGTACGCTTCGTACTGGCCCTAGTGCGATTGAGTGCGGGAAATCGAATTCTGATCGACACCCGGCAAAACTTGCCACAGTGTGCGATAATGGTGGTGTTCAAACAGATCAATTAAATCAATATAAGTCATCCCAACTTGTGCAGCGCATCAACGTGCTGACATCGCAACGCTAGAAGGAGTCGCGTCCATATGAATAAAATCGAACGAGTGAATGCAACCCTTGCGGGAAAGCCCGTTGATCGCGTCCCGGCTGGGTTCTGGTTCCATTTCACGCCGGATAAGCACCATGGCAAAGCGGCCGTTCAGGCGCATCTCGACTACTTCCATGCGTCCAACATCGACATTCTGAAAGTGATGAACGAGCATCCGTACCGGGCCAACGTGGACATTGCAAGCCCAGCCGATTGGCGTCGTATCCGCCCCGCGCCCCTCAGCTCTGATTTCTATCAGGATGCACTGGACGAGGTGAAAGCCATCGTAGATGCCGTTGGCGGCGAGGCGCACGTGCTCGTGACGGTCTTTGGCCCATTCCGCTCCGGCAACAACACCAGCGGTGACAAGGTTACGGAGCATCTGAAGGCAGACCCGTTGGCCGTGAGTCAGGGCTTAGCTGCCATTGCCGAAAGCCTGGCGCTATTCGGTGAGGCGGTTATCGACGCCGGCGCCTCGGGCCTTTATTACTCATCCCAGGGCGGCGAACAGGACCGCTTCACGGAATACGAGTTCCTGCATTACCTAAAGCCGCACGACTTAACGGTCCTCGAGGCGGTCAAGGACAAGGGTACATTCAATCTGCTGCATATCTGCAAGGACTTCATCCGCCTGCCGCTCTATGTCGATTACCCGGCGCATATGGTCAACTGGCAGGCTACCAAGCACAACCTTTCGTTGCAAGAGGGTCGCACCCTCTTCAAGCGCCCCATCTGCGGCGGCATGGACGACCGCGGTGTCATGGTGGACGGCACGCATGAGGAGATTGCGGCTGAGGTGCACCGTGTCATCGAGACCATTGGCGCCGAGAGCTTCATGCTGGGCGCCGATTGCACATTGCCCACAGATATCGACGTGAGCAACATCCGCGCGGCAGTGGACGCCACAGAGATGTAGTGTCTGTTTCTGCAGAAACTTCACGGGCAGCCTGTACGGATGAGGCTGCCCGTTATTTTATTGGCGGGAGTCCCGCCAGAAATTTGAAATTGTCGACAAGTACAGTCGCCATAAACGCGATGCCAACAAACTACGGTAGCAGCTTCTTGCCCATGCTAATGCGTTCCTCGGTCACGTACCCGTGTGCGCGATAGAATGCCTGTACACCGTTGTTATCCGCCAGAATTTGCAGGTTGATCTTGAGACAGCCGCGCACGTCCAACGCCTGCTCTGCAGTTTGCAGCAGCGCTGAACCAATACCTTGCTTACGATAGTCGGGATGTACAGCCAGCGAATAGATCCAGCCGCGATGCCCGTCGTAGCCTGCCAGCACGGTTCCGATGACGGATTCGGGTTCCACTCCATCGTCCGTTGCGACGAAAAAGAGGCCGTCGTCCACAGCCAGCTTATGGTCGATGGCTACGTTGGGTTCGTTGTGAGCGGTTTCATAGCCGAAAACGCTCTGCCAGAGGGTCACGACCTGTGTGCGATGTTGTGCGTCAACATAGGGAACAATGATTGGCGCGATGTTGGGCATCAGTGGTTCCAAGTTTCAGGTTGAAAGTTCCAAATATCTAGCTTCCAGGAAACTGTTCATAACACTCGCAACAAATCACACAACGCCAAGCTTCCTGATAGCTGTTTCGTTCGTCCGACGACGTCACGCTAGATTCTTGTCAACACGGGCAAGAAACGCCGCCACATCGTCCACGACAGCTTCTCCGGCTTCTTCAATGAAATCATGGCCTGCGCCGGGATATTCGATCAGTGTAGCGCCAGGAATATGCGACGCGATCAGGCGCGAGTTTTCCGGCGGAATCAGTGCATCCGCCGTCCCCGCCAACACGAGCGTCGGATGCGTGACTTCGCCTAAGCGGTCGATGACATTGTGCGTGTGTTCGATGGCATGCATCTGACATTCCAGCGCATACTGTGGCGGAGACGGATAGCTGAGACTCTCCTGCAGCTCACTCTCCAGCCAGTCGCCCCGTTCTTGGATGAAACTGGGCGAATATAAGATCGGCCACAGATTGCGAATGTCCTGCGCCGGATCACCGTCCCGCGGCTTTAAGAGCACCTCCAATACGCTCTCTTCCGGCGCCACCACGTCCGGACAGCCCATGCTAGCCGGGACAGTGCAACCCAGCACCAGACCGCGCACGCGCTCCGGATGACGCAGCACAAAATGCTGTGCGATCATGCCGCCCATGGATATTCCGATTACATGTGCATCGTCAATGCCGGATGCATCCAGTACCGCCGCGGCATCGTCTGCGAACATGGCCATGGAATACGGCTCGTTAGGCTTGTCGCTCTGACCACGCCCCGGTTGTCGAACAAGACAACGCGATGCTGCGCAGCCAACTCGTTCACCAACGGTTTATGCCATCCGACAATGGACGCGCCATAGCCGGCGATCAACAGTACGGCAGATCCGCGCTCACCGTGTATTTCGTAGTAAATTCGGCAACCGCCTGAGTCAGCATTCGGCATGCGCGCTCCTTACGTGGTTCTCCTGCTTAATGCTCTTCCTGATAAATAGGATAATACTCAAGCCGCTCGTCTGCGCCAAAAGTCGGATAATCGTAAACTGGACTGTCTCAAGAGATGATCTGGGCTGTCTTTGGTATTCGCTGCCAGAACTGCTATGATCCAAATCATTCAAACCGACAGAAAGTCGCAGCCGCCATGCCGCTCATCAAACGCTATCCCAACCGAAAACTGTACGACACAGAGGCGAAATCCTACGTGACGTTGAATGATATCACGCGGATGATCCGCAACGGACAGGATGTGCATGTTGTGGACAACGAAAGCGGCGAAGACCTGACCAACCTTACGCTCACGCAGATCATTTTCGAACAAGAGAAACGAAGCGCCAACGGTCAGCTGCCGCGCTTTCTGCTCACCAGCATCATCCGAGCCGGCGGTGAACGCCTCACCGAGATGCGGCGCACACTGGAGGCAGCCAGCGAAACTGCGTCAGATGATTTCGAATCGGTGCGCGAACAGGCCGACGCCGCCATGGGACAAGGCCAGCAGATGATCGACCAGATGCAGGCGCTCTTGCGTATTGACGAGCGTGTAGCTGACGTGATGCACCTGCTCAACTTGCCCAGTGCGCTAGACCTGCAGCGGTTGCAAAAGCGCCTGGACTCTTTGGCATCGCGACTTCACGATCAGGAATCGCAGGCGGAAGAGCCTGATGCGACTTCGCCGCAAACGTCAGAGACCGATTAGCAGTAGATCGGCTCCCTCGTGCCCTCAATTCCACAGCCAGCTTAGCCGCCGACAAGCTAATCACCAATGTCGACGCCGTCAGGCAGGTTCTGCATATCCTCTTCGCATTGGAATGGCGCCTGTGTTCCGCCGCTGTGATAGAAGTATGGCTTTCCATCCACAGTCAGCTGGATGAGATAGCCTTCCTGCAGCATTTGTGCATACATCATGTCCGGTTGCGGGCAACCCAGGCTCGTGTCAGGCCACGTGACCTGACACACATCGCACAATTTGATCTCATCTTCGGGTATGCTCAGTTGATTCGCCAGGTCTTCGACGGCAAGAGCGGTGACTTCGTGCGTCTCTGCATCCTGGACAGGTTGCGTTGCTGCGTCCTGGTCGTTGGTGTCAGCAGTGGAATCCGCACTCTCGGCGGAAGCGTCAGCTTGTGCCGTTTCGTCCACAGGTTCGTCTGCCGTGTCCGCAGGCGAGCAGGGGGCGTCGCTGCTGACCATGCCGGAAATAACCAAGCCCGGGATGAGACAGTTCTCATCTTCACCAGCCCACTGTAGCGGCTGCAGGCTGGTTGCCGCACCTGATGCGGTCGACTCTGTCTCGGTGATCGCGTCCGGTGCGTCGGTTGCCGTCGTATCTGTGGGCAGTGCTGTGGGCGCTTCAGTAGCCGCTACAGCCGGCTCTGGCGTGTCTGTTGCGCTTTTGACGACCGCAGGTTGTTGGTCTTGCGGTTGGGCGCCCGACGTTTCGGGTCCGCAGGCAGTCAGCAATAGAAGGCCGGCAGCTAGAATAAGTATTGAGACGAAGTTCCGTCGCATATAGCAACTCCTTGATTGTATTCTTAACGCTCATCACACTGGTGCGCGCCCGATATGTGAGAACAGAGGGTCATCGCATGGTACAAGGCTGAAGCGTGTTATTGATGGTTGTGCAACCATCCCAGCGCATCCGTTTCACTACGCAGTAGCGCCATACCAAGCTATGGTAAATCTGTCGCCACCGGATGCCAAATCTCAACGTATTTGCACAACTATAACGATGAGCGCTGGCTCGTTGCTATCATGTGCCAGAAGAGGAGCGTTGCTCGGTCAAATTCAACGCGTGAGCGCCTTTGCTTCGCACCCTATGCCGTTTTGCGATACACTAGGGTCTCGTCAAACGTGCTTAGATCAGTTACCAGGAAACCTTATGAGTCAACGATATTGTACAAACTGCGGACGTCCGCTTGAAGACGGTGTCTCGTTCTGCACCAACTGCGGTGCGACAATCGAACCGGCAGCCGACTCGGCAACTACGCCCTCGGCGGCAACACCTACGACTTCAAAACCAACTACTCCAGAACCAGCGAAGGCAAATAAGCCGTCAAAAGCAAAGACCGGGCGACCGGCGTCGTCCAAGACAAGAACCGCGCCGCCGAAGCCAAAAACAAGCAAGTTGTCATCCACCTACATCATCGGCGGAATCGCGATCGCCGCTGCATTGCTCGCAATCGTCTACTTTGCGTTCCTGCGACCGACAAGCAACACCAACGCCACCGCCGACATTCCCTATCCTGACGTGGCACGAACCGAATTGGACGATGCCTACGCCGGTTTTGAAGCGGGTACGACGCTCTTCCTGGACGTGCGCGACCGCGATTCGTACACCACAATGCACATTCCCGGTGCTGTCTTGATACAACTCACCGACCTGGAAGCCCGGATGGATGAGCTCCCGCCCGGCGCGGAGATCCTAACCTACTGCACCTGACCGAACGAAGAAACGAGCGCCCGTGCGGCGCAGATACTGCAGCAAAACGGTTTCGAGGATGCATCGGCCATCAAGGGTGGTTTCCTAGCATGGTTCCAGGCTGGCTACCCGCACGAATCAGGTGCGCCGGAGTAAGTTAACTGCAGACGATCTCACCCCTAATTTACAGACTCGTTGCTTAACAATAATTTTTGGAATGCGCTTACAAGGCGGTTGTGTACTTAGCCCGACCGTAGTACGCCCATCCGAAACCAACAGCGGAGATATCTTGTTAATGAAGAAGCAAAATGTTGTGGTCCTGGGCGCCGGTCTCGTCGGCGGGCCCATCGCCTATGACCTGAACAACGATGAACGCTTTCATGTCACGGTCGTGGACTATAGCCAAGATATCCTGGAGAAGGTGCAACGTCACAGTCCCGATATCGATGTAATTCAGGCCGACCTGTCAGACCCAAGCAATGTCTCCGCCATTGTCTCGCAACACGATCTCGTCATCAACTCTGTCCCCGGGTTCCTAGGCTACGCTACTGAGAAAGCAATCATCGAGGCGGGCAAGAGCTGCGCCAGCATCGCATTTTATAACGAAGATCCCTTCACCTTGGACGAGTTGGCCAAGGCGCACGACGTTACCGTCATTATGGATTGCGGCATCTGCCCGGGTATGGGCAATGCGCTCATCATGAATGCGGTGCGCCGGCTGGACCGGGCCGAAAGCGCCATCACGTACGTAGGCGGTCTGCCGGAGCTGCGCCAGTGGCCCACCGAATATAAAGCCGTCTTCTCGCCCATCGACGTCATCGAAGAATACACGCGGCCTGTGCATATGTTGGAGCACGGCCGTGAGGTGGTTCGTCCCGCCCTGTCGGATGTGGAGCTAATGGAATTCCCGGGTATCGGTACACTGGAGGCATTCAACACGGACGGGCTGCGCACAATGGCGCGCACAGTCAAAGCGCCGAACCAAAAAGAAAAGACGCTGCGTTATCCTGGTCACGCAGAGAAGATGCTCACGCTGCGGGAACTGGGTTTCTTCTCTAAAGAGGAGAGCATCAGCGTAGGCGGTGTCTGGACGAGCCCACTGAACATGACCGCACAGATTCTCTTCCCCAACTGGCGGCTGAACGATGGCGAGGTCGACATCACCATCTACCGCGCCGTGGTTGAAGGGCAGTCTGACGGCGAGAATGTCCGCTACACTATCGACATGGTGGACCGCTACGATGCAAAGACTGGCGTCCATTCTATGGCGCGCACGACAGGATACACGGCGGCGCTGGCCCTGCGCATGATCGCTGACGGCTTGTATACGCGCAAGGGCGTATCGCCGCCCGAGTTTATGGGCGAGTCGAAGGCGTGTATGGACTATCTGTTGAATGGACTGAAAGCGCGAGGAGTGATCTATACAGAGAAAGTCGAAAGATTATGACAATGTGACAAGCTGAGGGGGTGGGGGGTGGATGGGTGAGACTCCTAACGGTGAAGATTAGCATCAAACCAGCCGCGTCTCTTTTTCGAACCTGCGATAGGTGGCTTTGTTGTAGATGTCTTTGCACATTGTCTGACACAGACAAGTACATCATACGCTCTTTGAGTCCATAGGTGATTGACCTCGTGGTCAACAACTGACTACCCCGACTCACTGGCTAACCTGGAACTGGGAACCTTCAACTTGGAACCTGCTAGAACACGCCCAGTATGTAGCCAGCCAGCGTATAGTAGATCACCAGGCCTGTGACGTCTACAACCGTGGAAATCATGGGACCGCTGACCGCCGTCGGATCGATGCCAACCCTTTTGGCGGTGATGGGCACAAGCGTACCCAGTGTCGTGGACCACACGATGATCGCCGGCATGGATAACGCCACCGACAGCACCACACGTCGGTCGATAGTTAGGAAGAGCGACAAGATCATCATCATTGTTGCCATGGTCAAACCTAACATCAGTCCAACCGTAACCTCATGACGCCAGGCTCGAAATTTGTTGCCGAAGTCTACCTCCTGGAGCGAAAGTGCACGCACAATCGTTGCCGTTGTCTGAGAGCCTGTGTTGCCGCCGGTACCGATGAGCAACGGTACGAAAGTCGCCAATGCCGCATACTGCAACCACACAGATTGATATGCTTTTGTCACCAGCCCCGTAAATGTTCCTGCCACAAATAGAAGCAACAGCCAGGAAATGCGTTTTCGATAAAGCGTGAAAAGCGAGGTTGAGAAATAGGGTTGATCCAACGCTTCGGAACCGCCGAGGCGTTGGATATCTTCGGTAGCCTCTTCCGTCACCACGTCGATCAAGTCATCGACAGTGACCACACCTAATAGGTGCTTCTCATCGTCTACCACCGGAATGGCGAGCATATCGTAGTGGGCAATGAGCGATGCGACCATCTCCTGGTCGGTCTCCGGCGTGACATTAGCGGGCACATCCTGAACGATCGTTTCGACCAATGCATCCACGTCTCCGAGTAGAAGCGAGCGAGAGCGTGCGCGACCGACGAGGTGGTTCTGTTCATCCACCACATACAAGGTATACAGGTTGGCTACGTTGGGCAGCGTACGCAAGTAGTCGCTGGCTTGGCCAATCGTCCATTCAGCGTGCACGGCGGCAATATCCGTGCGCATGAGACGACCGGCTGAGTCTTCCGGGTAGGCGAGCAACTGCGAAGCTTCGGCTGCATCTTCAGGATGCATGAGCGCCATGAGGTAGCGAGCACGTTGTTCCGGCAGCCACTCCAACACCTCGGCAGCATCATCCATGGGCATTTCCGAGAGGACCGACGCCAAGTGCCGGTCGTCTAGCCCATCGAACAGCGCTTCCTGGGTCTCCAGCTCAACTTCGTCGAGAACCTCGGAAGCAATGCGCTGATCCAGCTGTTTGAAGACCGCAACCGCCGCAGTTGGTTCCAGGTGGTCCAGCCAGTCGGCGATATCGGCTGGATGTTTCATGGCGACGATATCCACGAGTTGCTTCCAGTCTTCGCGGCTAACTAGTTCCTCTGTGGTGTCGGTGTCTACCGGTTCAAATGAGATCATGTTTCACCCGCCTGCACAATTGAATATTGTTCCTCATGACGGTCACAATGTCGAGATAGTTCGGATAATCACTACTGTTCCCGCTGCGCTACATCCTTCCAAATGCCAGCATACTACGCTTCATCATCAAGGCTTCTGTTAACAAAGTATAATTTGCAACAAAATACGCTTCGCGACATTGGTGCGACGAATTAGCGACAGAAACATGACATCGGGCTGTTGTACGGTACAAGGATCAGTAACAGCGTTCTTGATGATGCTGGAAACGCTCTACTGACTGTTCATGAACCCTAAACGCACTGTCCTCTTGCGCCTCATCATACTATGGGCAGCCGACAAGAAGTGCATATAGTAGATTGCATAGCGCGCCGATTCGCATCACCTATGCCTTCGCAGCGAGTCGCCGGTATATCGCAATCGTATGTGCAAACAAAGACGGCGCCGTCCACCATTCTGGTGCGGACCAGCGCCGTATTCACGCGAGCCAAAAGCCGAGTCGACCGCTGACGCTTAAGGTAGCATATCGCCAACCCATGGCATATAGCGCTCGAAGGCCTCCGCATACTCGATTGAAGCGTTGCCCGAGATCTGGCGGGCCTGGTGCGCGCGTCGTCGCGCCACATCAGTGTACCACGGCACCAGAAAGCCCTGCGCCTGTTTGAACGCCTCCATTGCCGCGACTTTCGTATCCCACACATCGGTTACGTCCACATAGAGCTCGGGGACAAATCCTTCCGCTTCGGTTAGCGGTACAGTCGCTTCAAAGAAGTAGAGCGACGGCCTGTGCATGCGCGCCAGGTCAGATTCAAGACCCGGTGCTCCCGCCATCTGACAAGCACGCACGACCAACCTGTAGGTGGTGTCGTGATCCATGCTGACGATATCGGGGCCATGATGCGTGATGATGCGGTCGGGTCGAAACTTGCGAATCTCCTGGGCGATGGTTCGGGCTCGTTCGATGGAAAAATCGAAGGAGATATCTTCCCAGTCATAGCATTCCAGCTCTACACCGAGTATCTGTGCAGCATTGGCAATCTCGGACTTGCGTACAGCTTTGACCTCGTCCAATGCCGGTTTGGCATCCTCTGCATAGAGACCGCCCGACTCCGACCGTTCGCCGTAAGTAAGGGCGACGACCTTGACCTTGTCTCCTGATTTGACGTGTCTGGCGATTGTGCCGCCGCTGCGCGAGCAGAAATCGGCTGTGTGTGCGCTGATGACGAGTAGGCGAGACATAGTTCCTCCGGATTCTACATATGGGCGTTTGTGAGCAGGTTGCCGTGTGTGTGCGAAGTCTTATCCAATTGTAGCGCGTAATTGAGCTAGGTGTTAATTGAGTCAGCGAGGATATGCACCGCGTATGTCCGCGGTCGTTCTAGTGCGATATGCCTCGTTGATGCTACGGACACAGGTGCAATACCGCACCATTCAATTGCAGTTCGTCGAATTCGTGGCACAGAATGCCCGTCGCCGCCATCACTTCTCGTCCATATATGCTGTCGAGGATATCAGTTGGGCACGCAGAGGCCCGTTGCATACACTCGTCCTACTCGTCGGCAGCGAGCACGGGGAACTCGGCGATGCGTAGATTGGTACATCCGTACGGGATGAGCATCAATTCTTGCAACGGTTCCCGGCTGATCACCTTCCCGCCAACCCATTGCGCAGCCGAATTGTTCTTCAGTCCCCATTCCGGTACACGCCGTCCTTGCACCAGCGCAACACTTGGCGCACTATCTGGTGCAAAAGGATTCTGCGGAACTTCGCGTTGCTCGAAACCGATTGACTCCGTACCGTCTGAGCAGTCCAGCGACAGCGCGTAGTTCCATGGCGTCGTGCCATAGAGCTCCCAGTCGGCGTGGGGCAGCTCGCGGTTGGGCTCGTCCTCGTGTATGCGACGCCACTCTTCACCCAGGCTGAGCGCATAGAGCAGCGGGCCGCGCTGGATTGCAACCGTCTCCCGTGGACGCACCTGCACAGAGGCCGTCATGGGCAGCGTAAGCAGCAGCTCGTCGCCATTATGCCATTCACGCTGGACGCAGTGGAATGCGCCTGGCAGAACTAGTTCCTTCTCATCCCCAATCATCACGGACGCGCCGTCTGCCCAGCTTGGTATGCGCAGTCTAAGAGGAAACTCCAGTGGGCCATCGCCGTCTAGCTCCACGGTGAACTGCAAACGGTCGCCAAATGGGTAGTCGCTTTCCAGCCGCACGCGCACGGACCGCCTACCCATAGTGGTCGACACAATGCTCGGCGCATAGGCGACAGCCGCCAGCCCGTCATCCTGCGTACGCATCCACAGGTGTGCGACAAACTTGGGCCAGCCCTGGCTCAGATTGGCGGTGCAACAACCGTAGTTGGGCTCAAGCCCGTAGATATTGGAGTCATCCTCATTGGTGTTCCAGTTGCGCGGCTTGATGCTGCATTCCACCTGGTTCACCTGCTGGTCATACTGATGGCCCCACATATCGGGCGTAAATGTGGCAGGCAGCGCGTTATAGGCGACTTGTTCCAGCCGGTCACCAAAGACGGGATCACCGAGCACGGCAAGCATATGCTCCAGCGAATACATAGTCTCCACAACGGCGCATAGTTCCGTCCCTTGCGCCGGATCGAGTCCAGCTAGGCACTCGTCGCCGGTGAAGACGCCGCTGGGCATGCCGTGGTAGCGCATGAGTTTGCTCAGCATATCGTAGACAGCTCTTTTATCGGATGGATCGCCGGTGAACCGCCACCAGAGCGCATGCGCCTTGAGCGCCATGGCGTTGTTCACCACGTGGCCCATGTAGTTCCAGCGCCCCTGCGGCGTAGGCTCCTTGATGGGCCAGTCGGCGAAGAATCCGGCCCAGTCAAAGCCTTGCGCATGCAGCTTGATGGCCAAGTCCATCAGCCAGGTTTCTTCCGTCCGCTCATAAAGCCAATAGATGGAGATCAGTGCCTCGAACCAGCGGAACTGGCCCCAGTTGAAAAGCGGATGGTGGTCGATTTGGTGATCGATGCAGCGGAGACAGCGCTCGACAGCCTCCTCAATGCGCGGGTCGCCGGTGGCATCGTGGTACTGCACCAGCATCTTCAATGCGAGAAAGAGAGACCATATGTCAAAGGCGCCTTGTTCCGTGGCATGGATGAACGACTGTCGCGGGCCCAGCCAGCCGTCATCAGCCTGGTGCTCCAGGATGTAGTCGACATAACCGGCGATCCTGCCCTGCAGCGCTTCATCATCCAGTAAATAGGCCAGCGGGATTACGCCGTCCAGCCAGTAGGGCGCTCGCTCCCAGCCCTCCTGCTCACCGCCGAACCAGCGACTCTCCTTGATATCATGCCAGAACTCGTCCAGATGGCCGCTGAGGCTGTCTGCCTGCAGGCGAAGCTGGTTATACAGCCAGCCCTGAGCGCAAATCGAGCCCAACGGAAGCGGATTGAATGTGAGGGGTTGAAGTTGCTTTGGCATGTATTGTTTCCGCCGATCTGGGCGCTATTTCCATTGGCTTAGGAATTCGGGACGGTTGTTCATTTCCGCCGCTGATGTTTGATCGAGAAGCTTCAGTAAACGCCGAAGCAGAGCGCCAACAGCGAACGGATCGGATCACTCAACTGAGAACTCTCGCATTACGGATTCTTCGGAGTTGGCCGCGATATCAGCTTCAATTTCATCGCGATTCAGGTGATAATATGCGATTGCAGCATAGACGCCTGCATAGTCGATATCGAGTTGATCCGCGATCTCCTCGGCGGTTATACCCAGCTTGTAATAACCCACTATGCTACGTACCGGGATACCTGTATCGACGATGATTGGACGACCACCGCGTAGTCCGCTCTTTGTGACTATCAAACCTTCAAGTGTTGTACTTGGCATTGTAGATCCTAACTCCGTTACGGCGGCTGAAGATCATGGCCGATCACTTACTCTTTGCTAGTTTGCGACTAACCTTATTTTACCCTGCGAAATCAGACGGTAAGTGCACGCAAACGGAATCTATATACTACAACTCGATAACCCTCAGAAGGCTCGGAGCCTTGTGAGGGTTGAACGCCGATCCGTTAACTGACGAGCTCTGCATTGTAGCGTTTGATATCCCTGGACCCCATGCACGGCCGCGCATTCTCGTTGAACGCCGCCATGTGCGCCGAATCGGAATGCTGTTGCAGCGCTTCATCAGATACCCATACTTCGTAGAGGTGCAGAATGTTCTCTTTGCTGATATCCGGTGAGAATTCGTAGGCTAGACAGCCTTCCTCCGCGTTCGAAGCCGCAATCATGGTGCGTAAATGCGGAAATAGCTTGTCCCTGTCTTCCGGATTGTATTCTATGACGCCGCCGACGATGACCATGGTTTTCTCCTTCATAGGTGGATTGGTTCGGATTGATTGGATGTAGCTGGGCTCAGATATACACGCAGATTGACAGGCACGATTATATCATGCACTGTGGCATGCGGTAGCTAATGCAGATGCAGGAACATATACCAGCGATTTCTGATAGTAGCACGACTGGACAGCATTTTGACAGCGTATTGGCCCCTTTTCGACAGGCAACTGAAAGGAGAAATCTGCGATAACCAGGCTATGCTGTATTCAGTTCTTCTTTCTTGCTAGCCTACCCGAAGCGTACTCTACCGCATCAGTCTTGGGGAATCATTATGAAATACTGGTTACACGGCCTCAGCACAATGATGAACGTCCAGAGTGGTCAAGGGCTCGCTGAGTATTCGTTTATCATGGGTTTGGTGGTTGTTGCCATCGTCGGTTCATTCACAATTATCGGAAACGATACGCTTCACATGTACCAAAACATCATCGAAATCGTGGATCTAATTCTCTAGTAATAAGAAGATCTTTCACTCGGCTTTATCCATGATTTTCGAATCCTTACGTATGTAGGCTTCAGTCTGTTGAATCTGCCGTAGCCTGCATCTGACTCATACAGCGATCGACGTAGTGACCACCTTGCGATAGCAACTCATGATGCTTGCCCCGCTCGACAAATTACGCCGCCGTGTACCAACCTTACCTGTTTTGCATTGCGAACCGCGCTGAACCTGTGCGCGCTGTCAATGGTGAAGCGTCCTTGCATCAGCAGAAGCATAGCCACATGATTTTGCTGCTCCGTACGAGAATCTGCGCTGCTGGCAGCCTCGTTCAGGATGAGAATGCTGCGATTGACCAGCATAGCTCGGCCGCGTCTTCCTCATAGGCAAGACCTAGCATCCATCGAACACAAAGCTAAAGTGTTGAGGTAGATGAAGCTCCGCTTAAGGCGCTCCGTCGTTCGGTACGATTCGCTTCAGCAGAGCCGTCATGGAGGCGCCCCCCACAAACTGGGATGAGCAGGATGGCGGTCTAGCAGCTTTTCCAACTTACGAAGCGCAGCACACCTCTGAGAGAACTGAATTGCTCAGTAGGTTGCCACTCTGCCCACAATACAGTAGATCAGACCTGCTTTCAATTGCCTCTTATATGACCGACTTGTACACTACGTAGCAGAATCGTCCTCAAGAGCAACGGACAGGAGCAGCACTTTGGAACCTATTCCAAGCAGTTCAGATACATATACGATTTCGCCTATCGGCTACGTGCAGAACGAACACGACGAGCCAAAACCGGCGCCGCAGATCGCAGCGACTGAATCTCGCATTGTGCTCTTCCCAGAGTACCAGCTGGGTCTCACCGGCCTGGAGAACAGTGAGCGCGTCATGGTGCTTTTCTACTTCAGCCGTGCAGGTGAGCCTGAGATGTTACAACATCCGCGCGGCGATGCCAGCCGGCCTAAACGAGGCGTATTCGCCCTGCACAGTCCAAAGCGCCCCAACCACATCGGCGTAACCTTCGCCGACATCCTATCCATCGAAGACAACGTTATCCTGGTGCGCGGGCTGGATGCGCTGAATGGCACGCCGGTTATCGACCTGAAATCAGCCTAAACTGAACAACTTTCAAACTGGTATCACAAGCACGAATCTGCACCCTACCTAGAAAACTAACGCATGGCATTCAGAAAGGATGAACCCGATGAAACTCGCCTGTTTCCAATCCAACCTTGGACTCCGACAACTGGACTTTCGCACGTTCGCACAGCACGCCGCCGATATCGGCTACCCAGCTGTAGACGTGCCGCCCAGCGATGATACGGCAGTCGATTTCTGCAAGAGTATCGGGCTTGACGTACATGCGACAAGCGCGCTAAAGCTGCCCGACCTGAGCGCGGAATTCGCGGCGCAGGACTCCATCGCATCAGCCGCACACGAGGCCATCGATATAGCTTCGGCGCAAGGCGTTGTCGCCATGACCACGGTCATGGGTCGCGACGTCTCGCTCAACGGTGACGAGAATCTTGCAATCTTCAAGGATGTCTTCACGCCGATCTGCACCTACGCGGAAGAGAAGAACGTCAAGTTCGCATTCGAGAACTGGCCGCGGGACAACACCATGTTCGGGACGACGCCGGAAGTGTGGGACGCCATGTTCAATGCCGTTCCGTCACCGTCGCTGGGCCTTTGCTATGACCCGTCCCATTTTGTGTGGCAGGGCATTGAGTACATTCAACCCATCCGAGACTTCGCTGACCGTATCTATCATGCGCACGCCAAGGACACGGAGATTCTGCTGGATGGGCAGAACAACTTCGGCATCTACGGTCCGCTGTTGTCCGCCACAGAACAGAAGCGGTGGTGGCGTTATCGGTTGCCAGGATTTGGCGTCATCGATTGGTATCTGTATGTCGATACGCTCTACCAGATCGGCTATGACGACGTGTTGAGCCTGGAGCACGAAGATCGAGTATGGTCTGAAACACCGGAGCTAGCAGAGCGCGGGCTTGAGTTGGCGTACAACTTCCTGCAGCCGCTGATGGTGTAGTTGGCGGCGGCAGAGTCCCAGGCGGACGAAATAGTGCTTGGATTCAGGCTGCTCAGGACTACCGAGGAGAGTGAGATATAGAGCGAGCGCTGAGGCTATTCTCGTTCCGACAGCAGTGAGGGATGAGTATTCATCTTCCTGGAAGCAGCGGTCGCTTCCAGGAAGAGTATTTCCAATCACTTTTTCATGACGTCAGCTTGTCAGCAGACGCGCGGCTACGCCTTCCGAATTGGCGGCGGCGCATACGGTCCTTCCAAGGCCTCCGGCTTAGGCAGATACATGCGCATCTGCAGGGAAAATGTCCCGTTATTTGCCGGCAGCCAGTTCGATTCCTTCTCTTGTCCAGGTGATTGCGACTGAACGTAGATGGTCAGCGAGCCATCGTCTCCATATTGCAAGTTAGGGGTCCTATCACCAATAGAATAGCGATCGATAGGGTTCTCCACGAACAACTGGTCCGGCAGACTGTACAGGCTCAGCGACCAGAAGGCATCCACTGCAGGAATCTCATCCGGCCTAAAGGTGAGCGTGTAATTGTGCTTGGAAGCATCCAGAATCTCTCCGTCACTGTCGACTGAAGCGCCGGGATAATATGCTTCCTCAATGTCGTTTCCAGCTAGGCCGAACATAGCCGCAGCGGCGCGGGTTAAGTAACGACCGCGCATTCGTTCGCGGTTGCCGAACACTTTGCCTGTCAACATCCATCCGTTGCGTTCCTCGCCCATCTTCTCCATCGCGTCAATGATCTTCTGCCGACCGGCTACGACTCCCTCATCTATGACTTTGTGCATTTCTGGTTGTAGCGAATCCGCATCGAAGGGGCGGTTTCGTCCTACGCCGATGGCTCCGTATGAGACGATTTCATCCTCATCGTCCGCGTCGATTTTGACCTGACCTAGAAGAAAATTGAAGTAGTTGATGAACCCGGCAGACTGCGCCTGTTGTTTGGACCACACAGGAAAGTTCAGCGGTTCCGACGGTGCAAAACCAGGCTGATCCCTGAACTTGCTGAACGGAGTCAGCGTGTACTGTTCCATCTGCGCAACCGCGGCATCTACGTCTTCTGGGTCTTCCACGGCAGTCCGACCGATGCACCAGACAAAGTTGGATTCGCTCTGGAAGACCCGTTTGATGCCTTCCGGCGTCTTGCCTTGCCAGTACGGACCGGTGATGAGGTAGTCTCCGGCGCCTGAACCGGTTGCCCGAGTGCCTATGTAGGCAAAGTTGTGTGTATACACATCAATGAACTGAAGCACATAATAGCGACCGTCCGTGACTTCCGGCACACTGATGACCATCGGCTCATCGCGCAAGTCTAGCCACCCCAAGGAATATAGCGTGTCATGGTTCGGTCGCACCACAGCCGTGAAGCTGGCATCCAGCAGCTCTTTCTTATGTGACAGAACATTGAATGGCGCATTGTAGCTAGGTGAATCCTTCATCACAGCTTGCATCATCATGGTCCGGTAGAAGTCGAGCATGGGACTGGCAAAAACATAGGCTTCGGCAGCCATCTCTCTGGCTTCGTCAGGCGTTAGTTTAATAGAGCTGGAGACGTTGTGAACGCGTGCGACATAGTCCTGTGCAGCCTTCATGGACTCTTTGGTGACGGCATAGTCCCAGACTTCGCCGCCCACCGACTCCAGCTGTTGGCGCGTGGGACTAACTTCATAGTCGTCACATGCGACGACAACTGCCGCGTTGCCTGCGTCCAGCTGCTGGCCAATGCGCTCAATTTCCGTCTTGTCCAGGTTGGTGTTCTGTTTGAGAAATGCGCCTGTGACGCCGCCCATTGCGCCGCCAGCAACAACGCCGCCCAACAGCCCAATGCCGCCGGTGAGCACGCCTGCAATGATGCCTACGGCTGCACCGACTGTGACGCCTCTACCGATCTTGTGGGGCACGTGCGTTCGCACATCGTCGCCCTGTTTTACGATGGTGCCGATGGCGCCGAGTTTCACATCATCGTCCGCCTCGTCCCAAGATTTTAGCGTCTCTATTGCCGCCTGGGCTGCATCTTCATTTTGGAAGAAGGCAATTACCACATTTTCATTCTTGTTTTCTGCCATCCTACAACCTCGATTCCTATGTATACCGATAGTGGCTAACTTTGTGGGGACGTGCATAGGTCCGGTTCGACACAACTTCAACAGAAAACCGGGAAGAATTGTACCGAATCGAGTGCAATTTCCTTTCACCCTGGATAGTGCGTACAGACGATTTTATCACAAGCTACAGGCGTACAAAAGCGCTTATAGCGAAATCGATATAGACTGAGGATATATATTTATCTCGCTGCAGATCCATGTTCGGAACCTCGCTTGCGACGCCGATTCTAGTTCGGTAGAATTAAGATGTATTATCGTCTACCGGTGCCGGAACTGGGTAATTTCATATTCTCGTTGAAACCGTCAATACAGCAATTCGCATCTCTCACCGGCAAACGGTGAGAAGTTGTTTGTTAGCCATGGAATAGATTGAAGCAGCATTTGGAGGAAAAAATGCCAACTAGCTATAACGGCAAAATTCTACATGTAGATCTGAGTGAACAGCGAAGTTGGATCGAGGAGCCGGATGACATCATCTACCGCAAGTACCTAGGCGGCAGCGCTCTTTCTTCCTATTTTCTACTTCGCGACCTACCCGCAGGTGTGGACCCACTGGGTCCGGACAATTTGCTCATGTTCATGACCAGCGTGACCAACGGGCTGCCGCTTTCAGGCGCCAATCGCTACAGTGCAGCAGGCAAGAGCCCGCTCACCGGCGGCTTCGGTGAAGCGGAAGCCGGCGGCTACTGGGGTCCCGAGCTGAAGCGATCGGGATTCGACGGCGTGATCCTGCACGGGCGCGCAGACAAGCCAGTCTATTTGGTTCTGACGGAGAGTGCTTGCGAATTCCGTGACGCCAGCAAGTACTGGGGTCAGCTCTCCGGCGAGGTGCAGGACGGCATCATCGACGAGTTGGGTGACAAGCGGGTGCGCATTCTGCAAACCGGCGTCGCCGGCGAGAATCATGTGCTCTACTCCGCCATCGTCAACGAGTTGCGACATTTCCACGGACGAGCCGGCTTAGGTGCGGTCATGGGCAGCAAGAACTTGAAGGCCATTGTCGCCAAGGGCAGCGAGCGTATTGGTCCTGAGGAAAAGGATGCATCCCGTGCGGTCGTCAACTGGTTCCGCGACCACTATGACAAAGAGAACGATCGCTTTCATCTGCACGGCACTGCCGGAGGCATCCTAGGACTGGATGCAGACGGCATACTGCCCACGCGCAACTTCCAGGACGGCAGCTTTGAGCACGCCTATGAGATCGCCGGCACCACCATGTCGGACACGATCCTCACCGACCGAGGCACCTGCTATGCGTGTCTGGTCGCGTGTAAACGCGAGGTTGAAGTCCCGGAACGCGGCGTGTCGCCCAAGTATGGCGGCATGGAGTACGAAATCATCGGCGCCCTAGGTTCGCTCTGCGGCATCGGTGACATGGACGCCATCGCCGAGTTGTCCCAGTGGGTCAACCGTTATGTCATGGACGGCATTTCGGCGGGAGTCTCCTTGGCATGGGCGATGGAATGTGTGGAGAATGGCATCCTGACCAAGGATGACATGGACGGCGTGGACCTGCGCTGGGGCAATCATGAAGCCGCCATTGAGATGATCCACAAGATCGGTCGCCGCGAAGGCTTCGGTAACGTGTTAGCCGACGGTGTGGCGCGCGCAGCCGAGACAGTCGGTAAGGGCTCCATGCACTACGCCATGCACGTAAAGAAGCAGGAGTTCCCCATGCATGAACCGCGTGGCAAGACCAGCCTCTCGCTGGCCTACACCATTTCGCCCACAGGCGCAGACCACATGGAGGCTGCGCACGACCCGGCTTGGGAAGGCTTGGGCGTCCTGGAGAGCGGCCTGAGCGAGATCGGCCTCTTCGAGCCAGTGGACCGACTGGAAATGACGCCGGCAAAGGTGCGTGCGTTCTTCAACTCGCAGACGCTGAACGGCCTCTACAACTGCATCGGCATGTGCGACTTCGTGGGAATGCCCATTGGTTCCCTGAACCTGAAACCGCTGACCGACTACATCAACGCTTCCACGGGTTGGGACGTGACCGAGTGGGAACTGATGAAGATTGGAGAGAAATCCAACACGATGGCTCGCATCTTCAACAATCGTGAAGGCTTTACTACTGCAGACGACACGTTGCCGGACCGCATGTTCGAGCCGCTGCGTAATGGCAAGCTGGAAGGCGTGTCCCTCGACCGTGACGATTTTGCACGCGTGCTATCGCTCTATTACAGCATGGCCGGCTGGGATGAGAACGGCGTGCCTACACCCGGCAAGCTAGCGGACCTTGAGCTCGAGTGGACTGAAGAACGTGTGCCCGCCTAACAAGCGCACGGCTGTAGACGAGTTCATCGCCAGCCGCTAATAGACTACCAAGAGAAGTACGCAAGGGATCGGCGCCATGCCGGTCCCTTTTGCATCCCGAATCGTCTGTGGCGTATTGTCCATTCAGAGTACAATGGTCTGAAGATATCTGGAGTCAATGTTCAGATCGCGTAGCACAGGAGAGAATTCCGATGTCACAACAGGAAGAAATCCAATTATTCTGGGACAAGATCACGGAGAGTATCGACAGGGTACTCGCCTGTTTGGACGAGGCGCCGGCGGAAAGGTGGAATTGGAAGCCTGCGGAATCGGCCAACAGCCTGTACGTGCTGGCTGCGCACGTCGTCGGCTCGACTGAAGAACACTTTATTGAGTATGTCTTCGAAGAACCGGTCAACAGGGATCGGCCTGGTGAGTTCGCCAGCCAAGAAGCGGACGCTTCACCACTCTACGCTCGCTGGGTCAAAGTGCGTGCTGCCATCGAAGACAAGTTGGCAGCACTGCCAGACGGCGCATTGGACCACTACCATGACAACCAGCGTCTGGGCCGGATTACATTGCGAGAACTCTTCATCACTGTGGCGCAGCACGTCGCCGAGCACAAAGGGCACGCGGAGCTTACACTGCAGATCCTGCTGGACGAGTAGCACAATTTCCGTTATTGGATGCCTTGTCGTGAAGCCATACGTCTGAACTGATAGCCCCTCTGCAGCACGGAAGAGCGGCTGCTCGATGTCAACATGAAGCGACGAACATGCGCGTACTGATGGTCAGCAAAGCGCTGGTTGTGGGCGAATACCAGCGCAAGGCCGAGGAGATCGCCAAGCTTGGCGTGGACCTCACTGTGCTGGTTCCACCGGCATGGGACGACCGTCGCGGCCATCAGACGCTCGAACGCGTGCATGTGGCGGGCTACGAGTTGGTGACTACTCCTGTACGCTTCAGCGGGAACTTCCATCTACACTATTACCCGCAGTTTGGTTCCGAGTTGGCGCGCATCCGACCGGACATTGTGCACATGGACGAGGAGCCGTACAACTTGGCTACGTGGCTGGTTCTGCGCACTGCGCGGCGACAAGGCGTCCCTGCCATTTTCTTCACCTGGCAAAACATCAACCGGCGCTACCCGCAGCCGTTTCGTCATTTCGAGCAGGACTGCTATCGCCGTGCCGCCTTGGCGCTCGCCGGCAGTGAGGGTGCGGCTCACGTGCTGCGCCAGAAGGGATGCGCGATCCCGATTCGCGTGCTGCCCCAATTTGGCGTAGACCCGGATGCGTTCGCCCCCAGCGTAAAACAGCCGCATGAGGGCGAGCTGTTTCGGATTGGATACGCTGGCGGTCTAGTGCCGGAAAAGGGCTTGGACACGCTGCTGCGGGCGTGCGCTGGGCTGGACGGCAACTGGGTGCTGCACCTCGCCGGCAGCGGCGGCGAAGAGAAGGCGCTGCGTGGTCTGGCGGATGACCTAGCCATCTCCAAGCGGGTCACATTCGACGGACGCATTGCCAGTACAGTAATGCCCGTGTTCTATGGTACACTCGACGTCGTTGTGCTGCCCAGCCGCACGACGCCGACATGGAAGGAGCAGTTCGGCCGCGTGCTCATCGAAACCATGGCGTGCGAAGTCCCGGTAGTAGGCAGCGACTCCGGTGAGATTCCGAACGTGATCGGCGATGCCGGCTACATTTTTGCCGAATGCGATGTGCAGGCGCTGCGTGCGCACTTGCAGCGCCTAATGAATGATGTGCTTGAGCGGCAACGCATGGGCGAGGCAGGTCGTCAGCGCGTCCTGGAGCGCTATACCATGCAGCAGATTGCCGCAGAGACGGTAGCCGTCTATGGACAGGTGCTGCGCCAATAAGGGCTGATCGTGAGCTCTCGCCGCAACCCGTAATGATACGAACACAACCGGATTCATACTTTGCCTCTTTTTGGCTTATCCTATACCCTAAGCCTCAGGCAATTACAATGGTGTCTGCAGCATATCCACCGATGTGCAGGCTGCATACTCAGGAGAATAGAGGTCTCAGAACATCTACAGAGATCGATTTCTTGCCGAGTTTGATAGGGGGAATGTATGAGGCCGTACTTGATCCACCAAGATAAAATGTGGTTTGTCCTTCAAGGCTGCCACGTCATCGCCATCGTCGACAACAAGGCAGATGGAATGCAAGTTATCCGCGAACTTCCCCCAAACTACAATGACCAAATAATGAGCGGGAATGGTGCCGACCATCCTCGTCGGAAGTAATCGCACGCTTTCTTTCCTATTGAAGAGAATAGCAGCACCTCCAACCTGCCTCACAAGGCGGGTCTGCTATTTCCTAGGGACTCGTTCCTGATGGCAAAACGCTGGAATAGACTGACTACTGCCGCCTTCGAACGCCTGGAAGATACGAACTTGGCGCTGACCTCGTAATTGCCCCCTGCCAAAGGATGACTGTCGACATCGGCATACGCGCTCGTCAGGACAACGCTGCAAAGAACGGCGGTAAGCATTCACCTAGTGGTTTGATAGCATACTTATGGCAGGGGAGTCGGCCCACAGGATAGTTTGCGCTACGAGCGCCTGATGCTGCCAATGGTCTATCGCTAGGGATATTGCCCTAGCGTTTGGAAAGCCTCCACGATGGCGTCATAGTTGGACTGTGACAATCCGATGGAGGCGTACTCCTCCACGTAGCCGATAAGCCCGCCATTGTAGCAGCCCAGATTGTCCACAAGCTTCTGCACGTCGGTGAAGATTTCCTCGCGCGTACCTGATAGTGAAGTAGTTTGGTAGCTGACCGGACACAGGAAGCAGACCTGACCGCCGAAGCGTTCCCCTAGCTCTGCGATGTCGTAGACGTTGGGCTGGGAGATATTAAGGATGTCCACGCCGACCTCGATCAGGTCGGGGATGATGGGCATGAACTGCCCGCAGCAGTGGAAGTAGACGTGCATGCCCAGGCTGTGCACCAGGTCGAACTGATGCTGGTAGTAGGGTTTGAACACCTTGCGCCAGGATTTGGGCGATATGATCATACCCTCCTGCGTGCCCCAATCATCGAAAAATCCGATTGCGTCGAAGCCACGCTGGGGCAGCTCGCGAATCAGCGCCTCTTCAAAGCCGAAGACAATGTCCGCGAGCTCGCGCACGCGATCAGGTTCGGCGGCGATGTCGATCATCAATTGCCCGAAACTGCGCAAGCACCACATAGACGTGAAGCCGCTGAGTCCCAAGCTGCCCACACGGTAGCGGTCTGCGTATTTCTCCGCCCATTCGGCGACGCCTTCAAAGCGCCATTCCGCAGCCGGATCGGGGGCTTTGAGCGTAGTTAGGTCTTCCCAGGATTCCACCACGAAGGTATTGGGTTGGCCCATGGTTTCATCGTAGCGCTGCCAGGTGAAGCCCCATTCGGAGACGTCGCGGTTGTCGCCTTGGAAGTGATGCTGCACCTCTTTCACGACGATGTCCGAACGGTCGAAGTCAGTGTTGAAGAAGCAGATGGGGACGTAGGCCGGTCCTTGGAAGTTGATGGCTTTGAAAACTACGTCGCGTCGCATTGCGTTGTCCTGTTCGGAATAAGGAGCTTGTCACAGATTAGGTTTCGATGACTATTGTATCTCTACGCAAGATAGTGCCATTTACTTATTCAGACGTGTCATTGGAAAGACGGACTTTGTCTCGAGTATATAACTATATTATAATGATGTCATTTAGCAATACCTCACAGTAACTTTCCATTTCAAGCACGTCGTAGCGCAACTCAGATATTTTTACCGATAAGCACTGCCCATATTTACTGACGTTCGAGGGATCCCCGAGCAATGCGGCGCGATTGGGTTCAACCATGGTTGTTGTTTGCGACCACCATAGTTGTTGCAGGCTTGCCGCGCCTAGTCAATCTGGGCCAATTTATCACTGGCGACGAACTACTTTGGGTTGAGCGTTCTCGACGATTCGCGCTCGCAATGCTGGATGCCAACTGGCCGGCTACCTACTTAACAGGTCACCCTGGAGTAACGACCATGTGGCTGGGCAGTGCAGGCTGGGCTGTTGTCGGTTGGCTACATCCTGTCGGAGCAAGTCTAAATCCTCTTACCTATGATGATCCGCGCATTATCGTAATCCTGCCCTTTTTACGTTTGCCTATCGCCATCGTCACCACCTTATGTATAGCGGTGGCTGTACAGTTCGTCTATCAGCTGTTTGGTTCCATGAGTGCTTGGCTGACGATGCTAATGCTGGCGCTGGATCCTTTCTATCTCGCCCACAGCCGTACACTCCACCAGGATGCATTGACAGCGAGTTTCACCATGCTCAGCACGTTGAGCCTGCTGACCTATCTGCTGCGTGAGCGATCTCTTGGCTATCTCCTGACATCTGCAATTGCCGCAGCGATTGCCGTTCTCTCCAAGACCACTGCACTTGTCTTTTTTCCGGTATGGGGCGCGCTCTTTGTAGGTATGACGGTATTCCGTCGCAGTGAAGACAGTACGATTTTACGGTCGTTGTTATCATCAATAGGTCAGTTCGCGCTTTGGATAGGCATTGTCGCTTTTGCAATCTACGATATTTGGCCCGCCCTATGGATCCAACCGATAACGATCACACAGAGAGTATGGACAACAGCTACAACCTACGCGGCCACAGCACATGGTCAAGGAGTGTTCTTTCTTGGTGAAGTCACGGAGGACCCGGGCATTTCCTATTATGGTTTGGTGATATTGTATGCCATGACGCCTATGGCGATAGTTGGGGTGGCTGCGTCGCTCGTGAGATTATTCAAGCAAGCGACCAACTCTAATCAAGCTGAACCTCCTGCGTCAAAGAGCATATCGTCCGCAGACCAGCGCACAGCCATCCTGGTGTTGTGGTTCTGTGCGCTCTTTTTTATGTTATTCATGGGCTTATTCGGGGACAAGAAACAAGGTCGCTATATGTTGCCCGCACACCTGCTCCTGAACATCATAGCTGCTTGGGGATTGGCAGGTATGGCGACTTGGATATTGCAATGGCTGACGATCCGAAGTGTCATTGTGCGGCGTCATACCTCTGCATTCAATGCAATTGTCCTGTTCGCTGTATTGGCTGGTCAGACGGTTATCGCAATTCCGTATTTTCCCTACTACCACACCTACTACAATCCTTTGCTGGGCGGCGGCCGGACAGCCGTGAACAATATCACAGTGGGTTGGGGCGAGGGCCTCGATCAGGCGGCGGCGTATCTCAACGCCAAAGAGAATGCCGCTTCTTTGAGCGTCACAACATGGCCTTCTTCATCATTTAGCCCGCTCTTTGACGGGGAGACTGTGACTATTCCACGTGTGGATAGAATTGTACTGCCCGCAGCGGACTATTCGCTACTTTATATTTCGGGCAGGCAACGCGGCTATCCTTCGGAGGAGTATTACGCACAGGCTGTCGAAAACGGAGAGTTGGAGCATATCATCACGATTAACGGTATTGAGTATGTACACATCTATCGCATGCACGAGTCGCCAACACAGGCAAGCGGTAATACCCAATTTGACCTAACCGCCGACAAATAACCAATTTGAAACGGAGTTCCCTCGATGAAACGACGAAGAAGATGGTTCACACCCAGTACGCTGGTTCTAGTAGCTCTTATCATGGCCGCTTGTTGCGCCACCTTGGCGGCGCGTGGGTATGATTTGCATGCGGCGCCGGTATTTGAACAGATAGTGCCAAGCGGATTGCAGTATGATACCAGTGGCCTCTCGAATGACAGCGATAACTATGTGCGACCCACTGCCACCAAAACGCCGACAGCGACGGCGACCAAACGATATGTGAGCACAGACAGCGATGATTATGTGCGACCGACGGCGACCAAAACCAGAACGCCTGGACCTACATATACGCCGACTCGGACGCCTACTACAACGCTTACGCCTACTGCAACGCATACGCCGACACCAACCTGCACGTCAACACCATCGCCAACCCCGACGCCTACCGCAACACCAAAGCCAATGACTGTCGAGGTTTCACCGATCGGTAAAATCATCTGGTCGAATGATAGCGAACAATACACCTATGTTGGGATTCCTCAAGACGCGGTCAAGGAGAATATTCTGCTTACCTACGAGCATAGAGGTCCTGTGATCCCGAATATTGTGCTTGGCGACGACGGCAGCGTGATCGCTGTCAGCGTAGATGATACTCGAATAGAAGGCATCAGACGCTTCTTTCGAATCACAGCTACAACAATGGATGGTTCAGTGTACCCCCAATTTGAGAAGCCCATACATCTTGCGGTCTATTTCGATTGTGACCAGATCGGACCTACCACCTATGAGAGTTTGGGACTGTACCGCTTCAACGGATCATCCTGGGTAACGGATGGGCTGAGTGAGCGCGACCGTGCAGCCTACAATAACAAATGTATGGTAGTAGCGGATACACAACTGTTGGGCCTGTTCGGCGTAGTTGGCGAAACCGAACGCACCTACTTGCCTTGGGTGGACAAATAAACTGGGTGGGTTATCTGGAGTAACGGGGTCGCCACCTTCAACATTGCGAATTCACAAACACAAAGAAATGGAGCAGGTTCGTGACGACAAGACATAGATGGATCACACCGAGTACACTTGTGGTTGTGACGTTGCTTGTGGCTGCCTGTTGCGCCACAGTTGCGGCATACAGGTATGAATCAGCAGCGGCGCAAACATCGGAGGAAGTATCCTCGGCTGACGCCGATGAATCAGAAGGCACCCAGTATTTGGCTGCCGATAGCGATGATTACGTTCCGCCAATTCGCACTCCAAGTGCCTGGACGAGTTATTCGATTCCAAGCGTGAATACCTTGATCGACATATCGATGGTTGACTACAATCACGTCTGGCTATTGGCTCGAGGAAGAACAGCGGATGGCTCCGGCTTTGATGCAATCTACCATTACGACGGCACTAGTTTTCAGCAAGAGTTTTATTCAACTTCATACTCGCTAGAGTCTATAGACGTACTTTCAGACGGAACTGGATTTGCAGTCGGCCGCCAGGACGAAATACGACGGTTGTATTGCAACGATTTGGCACTCAATGGCAATTGGTTCACACGGATCCTACCCATCAGCCGGATTATCTTTGGTCTGTCAATGCTCTGAACCTCAATGATGTTTGGGTTGGCGGTTCGAAAGGTTTATTCTTGCATTTTGACGGGCTTTCGTGGTCAACAACCTCAACCGTGCCTTCGAATTTTGGCAACATGCTGGGAATTGACATGCTAGATACCCACCTGGGCTGGGCTGTGTCGAGCAGGACATTTATCTATCAGTACAGTAATGGACAATGGTCTCTTATAGGACGTACAAGTATCCCAGGTATTGGTGGAGGGAACGAATGGCTATCGGCTGTCGCCGCGCTCACACCATCGGACGTCTGGGTTTCGGGTCATGGTATCCACCAACTAATAAACGGTAAATGGATTGAAGTGCAACCTTCTCCGAGAAGGTGTGATTTGTACGGCTGCTATCTCTATTCATTCTTTGATATCGCGATGGTTAGCCCTGTAGAAGGCTATTCCAATAATTGGTACTACATTTGGAGATGGGATGGACAAAAGTGGACAGAGATGGAGAACTCGCATCATTGGCAACGATTCAAGTCGATTGAAGCCATGGTAGGAAGTGATGGCAAAACCCATGTTTATGCAATTACAGATAATTCACTTAGACACTATTCCTCTGAACCAAACCCTGTTCCGCCTGCAACCGCTACGCCCTTTCCGACTAACACGCCAACGTTCACACCTACGCCGACCCACACGCCCACTCCAACAAACACGGCAACGCCGACCATGACGCCGACGGCGACCCCTACCCGCACCCCAATACCGTACTCATTTGAAGTTTCTACCAGCGGAGCCACATTCGTTTCCAACGATAATTTCGCCAGCACCAAATTCGAAATTCCACCTGGCGCAGTGGCTGAAGATGTCATGTTTACCTACGAACATCGCGGACCTGTCGTGCCAGTCTATCGCAGCAGCGCAATCGGCAGTGCGGACGCCTCCGTCGATATCGCCGCCGCAGATGATCGTATGTTGGAAGGCGTGCGACATTTCTTCACGCTGAAAGCCAGTACCCTCGATGGAGATCAGTTCTTCATTCTCGACAAGCCCATCACCATCACCGTGCGAGTTCGGTCCGACGAACGCGGTTCTGTCATCGACGGCACGCTGGAGATGTATCGACGCAAGAATGACTCCTGGGTGCAGGACAGCATTACACAGGTGGGCAACGACAGCAGTACGGTGGTTGCGGAGACGTCGCACCTTGGCATGTTTGGCGTTCTGGGTGAGACGGAACGTACCTATCTGCCGTTGATGGATCGCTAAGACCTTATTTTTTCCCGGCTAGCACGGATCTCCTTCTTGTATGCAAGCCCTGGTGCGTAATCGCCAGGGCTTAGTTATGTGAACGCACCAGAGACCAGAGAATCTCGTCTGCTATTTTTACATAATTCGCACTTCTGCACCTGTGGTACAATGATCAGCGCGAATTTGAACTGTGCAGCGAATGGTCTTTGTCCTGTCCGTTTATGCATACTGAGCAGTATAGAAGGGTTAGAGGTTAGAGCCGAACAATGCCTAGAGTCTTTCATCAGACTGCCCGCCACGATGTCAATGCACCAAGCCTGCAGCTGGAGCACGTCTCCGTTAGCTACAACGGTGTACCGGCGTTGGAGGACATCTCCTTCACGGTGAATCGAGGCGAACAGGTAGCCGTCGTCGGCCCCAACGGCGCAGGCAAGAGCACGCTGTTCAATGTTATCGCCGGCATTGTTAGTCCCCAGGCAGGCAAAGTGAGCATCTATGGCAGCGGCCCCACGCGTCACATCTGTGTGGGCTATGTGCCACAGCGCAGCCGCATCGACTGGCGCTTTCCCGTCAGTGTCACAGACACGGTCATGATGGGCCGCATCGGCAAAATAGGCATGTTCCGCTGGCCCAGCCGCAAGGACCGCCAACTGGTGAAAGAGGCGCTGGAGAAGGTGGAGATGACGCAGTTTGCACAACGGCAAATTGGCGAGCTATCCGGCGGTCAACAGCAACGTGTCTTTCTGGCGCGTGCGTTGGCACAGGAGTCGGAACTGCTGTTGTTGGACGAGCCGCTTGCTGGGTTGGATATGCCGTCGCAAGAGGCGTTCCTCAATATACTCAGTTCATTGCAGGAAGATGGCATCACCATGCTCATCGCCACGCACGATCTCAACCAGGCAGCCGAGATTTTTCCCGCCATTATGCTGCTGAACCACCGACTCATTGCCTATGGCAAGCCGAGTGACGTGCTCATAGAATCAGTCCTAGAAGAGGCCTATGGCGCGCAGATGCACGTGGTCAACACAGACACGGGCAGCGTTATTGTCACCGACACATGCTGCAGCGGCGGTCAACCTCCGGTGAATCGGGTTATCGGCTCGGATGCGCCGTCCTTGGGACGGTCGCAGCGGGACGCCAGCATCGTCACCACAGCAGAAAGCACGCCTCCGTGGAATCGATAGCCTGGTTAACAGATCCATTGAGCTATGGGTTTATGTGGCGCGGATTACTGGCTTCTGTCATGGTAGGCATCATCTGCTCTGTGCTGGGCACCTATGTTATTCTTCAGGGCATGGCGTTCTTCGGTGATGCGCTAGCCCATTCCATTTTACCGGGCGTTGTGCTGGCCTATTTGGTCGGTTGGCCGCTCGTCTTCGGCGCACTGGGTTTCGGCGTGCTCGCAGCCATCGGCATCGGCGCGCTGAGCCAGCGAGGCGAGGTGCGCGAGGACACGGCTATCGGCATTGTGTTCGCCGCCAGCTTTGCGCTGGGCGTCGCCCTGCTCAGCACAACCAGCAGCTATGCTGTAGATCTGGCGCACATTCTGTTTGGTGACGTACTGGGCGTCTCCAGCAATAACCTGTGGATTATCTTCATCCTGGGCGCGTTGGTGCTGGTGACCATCTTCTTCTTCTACAAGGAGTTCCTCGTGCTGGCGTTTGACCCGACGCTGGCAGTGGTGTTGCGACTACCGGTAAGCTTCCTGCGCTATCTGTTGTTGGTGCTTATAGCCGTGACTATTGTCGTGTCGCTGCAGGTGGTGGGGATCGCACTAGTGCTGGCCATGCTGGTGACGCCGGCTGCAGCCGCACAGATGCTGACGCGCCGCCTGCCGGTGATGATGCTGGTAGCTGCCATCATAGGCGCTCTCTCCAACGTGACTGGGCTCTACATCAGCTACTATGCCAACATCGCGGCGGGTCCGGCTATGGTGCTGGTAGCCACGACAGTCTTTGCGCTGGTCTATCTTTTTGCCCCGCATCGCGGCATGGTCTGGCGCGGGCGGCGCGATCGGGTCGCACTTCCGACGACCGAGCAAGCAGGGTTCCCAACATAGCCCGATCTTCGCCCACGCAAGTATCGACTTGTTTCTGGCATATTGTACGGCTTTGAGTCTAGCCGTGTGTGCTATGTGGTGTCCCACGATTGACGGTTGACATTTTCTCCGTTTGACAGAAACCATATACTGCGTAAAGTATTTTGTCCAATGCCGGTGGGTGCTACCATCGGTACTCTAGGAGCCGAGGCTGTTTCTCGGACAATAGGAAAGGAGTGTTTATGCGGAGACTTTCGTATGCTGCGATTCTGCTGATAAGCGTGCTGGTATTCGCAGCGTGTTCTGCCGCGTCAAGCCCTTCGACAGGGTCTTCGTCAGCATCCGACTCGGTAGACAGCGCGACCGTCACCATGCCGGAGCCGGTGGAAATCAACACGGATGACGATGTTCCACGTGTCACGCCGCAAGAAGCCAAGCAGCTCGTCGATAGCGGTCTCGCCGTCATCGTCGATGCGCGAGCGCAGGATGCCTATGACGCAGAGCATATTGCAGGCGCCCTGCCGCGACCGACCGTTCCCGTTGCACAGCTAGGAGAGGTGCTCGATCCTGATCAGTTGATCATCACCTACTGTACCTGACCTGACGAAGCAACTAGCGCCAGGTTGGCGCATCAACTGTACGAGCTGGACTACCAACACGTGGCTGCTTTGCTGGGCGGTTTAGGCGCCTGGGAAAACCAAGGGTACGCTGTCGAATAGTCGTGGCGGCTTGTGGAAATCGACGGATGAACCGTACTGGATTCTTCCAGAGGCGTCATCCATCGTTCTCTGCAAGCCTCCCCCTATTCGGGGAGACGGAGGTGGTCGCGCGACAGATAGAGATTCGATAGGGAGAAAGTGGTAATCGACAGGAACACATAATACGAATACCAAAGAACGCTGACCATATTCGGCGTCGGCGTGAAGCTGAGGGCATAGAGCACAGTCATGCCGAGCAAGCTCACGAAACCTGCAACGACAGCAGATGCACCAATGTCGCACCGCTGCTTCTCATCCAACCATCCTCTCTTCCGGCTACTGACCAATAACCAAAACAGAATCATCAGCAGATAGGGCGCCAGCATGACGATGAGCGTCGGCAATAGCTGTTGCTGCACCATCCACAGCGGGCGCGGATAGCGAAAGTTTATCAGCGTGAAGAGGAAGCCCAACAGTCCGCACAAGGCGCCAACGTAATGCGTGATGAGATATTGGTTGGCATCGCGCACGATCACCTGCGGTCGTTTGTCGGCGTCCAGCGTGAACACCGCGTATAGGAGCGCGGCAATAGCAAGTAACTGAAACCCAAGCACGATATAGAGAACCGTCCACTCCGGCTGCGACAAGCCGCTCTCATACTGGTTACCAATGTCACTGATCAACGCGATGTCGCCAAAGATGAGGATCGGCGTGAGGACGCCGCCGCCGATGACCAGCAAGTAGAAGAGAGAAAGCCGCTGCGACATCCACATATGGCGGATGAGCAGCGCCATAGCCAACACGCAAAAAGCCAGCGCCAGGAGCAATGCGACGCCCAAGAAGTTGAACAATCCCTGTTCGGTAGCCGATAGCGGCTCAAAGGCGACCATCTTAGGGCGCAGAAATTCCAGCGGTGCATAGGCCAGAAGTAATGCAGCAGCCGCAATGACGCCAAGAATGGCGGTCCCACGATGCGCGATCCGAGACGCATTCTGCATACAGTGTCCCTTCGCTGTACTTAGCCGGCGGTGCGATTCACCGGCATTATCCGTACCTGCCCTACTGCGACGGTCGGTTGCACGTTCTGTCCTACAATCTGCGCCCGCCGCCATTGCGTCAGCATATTCGAGGAATTTCTATTCTTTCGGTTTTTCGTTGTCATTTAGATAGAAGAGATCGTCCACAGGTACGTTGAAGAAGCGCGCCAGTTTGAGCGCAAGCACGGTCGACGGTACGAATTTGCCCGTTTCCACTGAATGGATTGTCACACGCGTCACGCCAACTGCATTCGCCAACGCTTGTTGTGTCATTTCTCTGTGTTCAAATCGGTACTGGCGCACTCGATTCTCTAGTTCCACATTCTGTCTCCATGTGTATAGTACAGTATACACAATATATAGCAGGCTATACATGTTGTCAAGAGGTTATATGAGTTTTAGCACGGGGATTCGCTCAGCAATTGTAAGCAATTCCCTTGAATCACGTCGACGAAAAGCGTATAAAAACTAGCGTAATGTGTTTTGACGTGTTTGAATGGACAAGCCAATACCCATCGCGAAACGGGGTTGATGTTATTGTGCGCCATCGCGCTCTTGTGCTCGCAGCGCCAGATTGAGTGAATGCTAATGTCTTCCGATAGATTATCGTTCGGCTACGGAATTTACCAACGGTTCTACGCCTGGTTGGTCTCCAAATGGTCGACTGGGTATGAGCCCACGGTCGCCAACCGAAAGCGCCAGCTTCTCCAGGACCTGCGAGGCGTTGTGGTCGAAATCGGGCCTGGCACCGGACCAAATCTAGCCTTCTACCATCCGGACGTGGAGTGGATTGGCGTTGAGCCCAACGGGTACATGAATCCTTATATAGAGCGTCAAGCCGAGAAATACGGACGCGATATTCAAGTGCGCGCCGGTAACGCCGAACACTTACCCATCGAGGACGCAACCGCCGACGCCGTTGTGTCTACGCTAGTGCTCTGTTCTGTGAGTGACCTGGAGCAGTCATTGCACGAGATACTGCGCGTGCTTAAGCCGGGAGGCCGTTACGTTTTTATGGAACACGTCGCAGCGGAATCCGGCAGCAGATTGCACGTGGTACAGGAAATCATCAACCCAGGCTGGAAGCTAGTCGCGGACGGCTGCCATGTCAACCGGCGAACTGGCGAGGCCATCGAGGCAGCCGGCTTCCGTGAAGTGCATCTTCAACGTTTCCGCTTAAACCAAAGCTTTGCCAGCCCGCACATCGCCGGTTATGCCGTGAAATAGAACAGCTTCAAGACACTTTTTTCGCGATTAGCACAATACGTGTAATTGGTCGCCCTTGGCCGATCTGTATCGGCCATTTTTTGCATTATGAGCAAAATCAATTTATAGTACATGAGTATGTATTCAGATAGTAAGGTAGCTTAATCATTGACCCGACAACATGTTGATACAAGCGCAAATGAACCACTGCCAGCGGATCTATTGCAGGATGTGGTTGAGACCTTTAAAGCGCTGAGTGATCCGACCCGTGCACAGATGGTTTTCCTACTTACGGGGCGTGAGTACAGTGTGAATGAGTTAGCGGACTTTGTACACGTGACACCTTCCGCTGTGTCGCATCATCTCGCTAAGCTTCGCTCCATCCGTTTGGTGCACTCGCGACGGGATGGCAATCAGATCTTCTATTCCATCGACGACGCTCATGTCGCTGTACTATTTCGTGAAGCGCTGCACCACCTCGACCATGTTCGACGTAATCTACCGGACCAGCCGTATCCCCTGATCGATCAACTTCCAGATGTAGTTGAAGGCTAGTCCATGTGTAAATTCAATGTAAGGTGAAGTACGATGAGCCATAAAACCCACGAGCACCCGCACGAAGACCATTCAGAACCTTTCGAACCGACAGGCGGCAGCGCCAGCCACCAACATGACCACCACCTCGACGATGGACACGGGCATGATCATGACCAAGATCACGAGCATAGCCATGATCATGTTCACGGCGACAGTCACAATCATCACCATGGCGACGGCGTATGGGGCTGGGTAAATACTATCTTCCATCTGCATGGACACAGCGATCAGCAGCAAGCCCTAGCTGCCGATACAGCCTTGGCGGACAACAGTCTTGGAATTCGCACTGTCTGGATCGCCTTGGCAGCGCTGGCTGTCACCGCCATCCTGCAGATCGTTGTCGTCATCATGAGTGGCAGTGTCGCCCTTCTGGCCGATACCGCACATAATATTGGAGACGGTCTCAACTCGATTCCGCTGCTGATCGCGTTCTACCTCGCCGGACGCGCAGCCACGCGTCGCTACAACTATGGCTTTGCACGCGCGGAGGACGTGGCAGGCATATTTATCGTGTTGTCGATTGCTGTCAGTGCGGCAATTATCTTCTGGGAATCATTTCAGCGGCTCATCCATCCCCAACCGCTGACCAATCTGGGCTGGATCGCCGCAGCTGCCATTATTGGATTCATGGGGAATGAGTTAGTGGCATTGCTTCAGATCCGCGTGGGCAAGCAGATTGGTTCGGCAGCGCTGGTCGCCGACGGGCAACACGCTCGTACAGACGGACTGACATCATTGGCGGTTTTGGCGGCGGCATTTGGCTCATGGATCGGCTTCCCGATTCTCGATCCGATCATTGGTTTTCTAATCGGTATTACAATTCTGTTTATTACCAAGGACGCAGCAGTCTCTATGTGGTATCGTCTCATGGATGCGGTGGAACCTGAGACGCTTGAACAGGCCGAAAATATTGTCATGGAGCAGGAAGGAGTGCAAGCGCTTCGTCGTGTGCGTATGCGATGGATGGGACATCGACTGCACGCAGAAGTCGTGGTAGCGGTCGATCCAGAATTGACGACGGCTCAGAGCCACCACATCTCCGAACATATTCGACATGAGCTTTTCCACCACATCGCCTATCTGTCTGAAGTGGTCGTGCACGTGGATCCCTATGTTGAGGTTCTCGCGCTAAATAAAGACCAATACCACGTTCATACGATTAGTCACGAGATGGTCCCGTCGCCCATACGCTAGCGTCCGCTCGCTCACCCGACTGTTGCAGAGATCGCTTTGACTAGAGTCCGAAGCGCCCCATCAGCCAATCCTATTCGTATTTGCAGATGACGCGCGCAGAATCAAATACGCTGCAAGCGTCATTGTTGCGGTGATGTGGAAAACAGACGGATTCCACAGAACTATGCATTCGCAGTGATGCGAACACATCTTGGAATGAAGTAGTATTCAGTAGTGATTCCCACGGGTTTCCTCCTAGCGAGTGGGGGCTTGGCTATTCCTCAAACAGACTCTCCATATCCGGCACCGAAACTACGTCATTTCGCGCTTCAGTTTAATCCTTCGATTTGCTATACTTTCGCAAACTACAATAACCAGATCAGCAGTAGATGACGACTAAGGATGGGCGGTAAAATGCCGGGCGGCAGTTTGAAGATTGGCATAGTGGGCGGTTCAATCGCAGGTTGCACGGCTGCGATTGAGTTGTTGCGCGCCGGCCACAACGTCGTCGTTTACGAGCGATTCACCGGCAGGTTGAAGGGACGAGGCGCCGGTATCGGTACGCCCGTTTCCGTACTCCACCAATTGATAGACCGAGACCTGATTGACCTGAACATACCGTACCTGCATGTGGAAGAGATGCGCCACTACGGTAAAGTGTCCGGCGGCCCACCAACAGGACGGCTTGCATGGCGAGCGTCACAGCAGATGGAGTTTTTGAACTGGAGTGACCTGTGGAGAAATCTACGCAGCCGAGTTGCGGACACGTGCTATCGCGACGGGCTCACCGTGCTCAGCGCACTTAGCATAGAGGAGGGCCGCTCCACTTTGATGCTGGAAGGCGGACAGGTAGAGGAGTACGATCTGGTTATCTTTGCCGACGGCTATCGTTCGCTGGGAAGGCGGCTGATACTGCCGGGTACGCAGGTAAGCTACCGAGGTTATGTCCTCTGGCGCGGCGTGTTGGCGGAATCAGCGCTGTCGGATAGCGAACCGCTGGAAGGCGCGCTCTCTCGCGTTGGCTTCACCAGCGGGCATGCGGTATTTAATTTTGTCCCAGCCGATGATGGATCTGTGCATCTAGGTCAGCGGCAGGTAAACTGGGCGCTCTATGAGCCGATTGCCCCAAGTGAGTTGCCTGGATTTCTGGTGGACAGGGACGGCTATCAGAGACCTGGTTCATTGCCGCCGAACAAAGTGCGTACTGAGGAAGTGGTGCGCATCAAGAGATTCGCCCGCCATGCGCTGCCCGCGTATTTTAGCGATGTAATTGCTGCCACTGAGGTCGTCATGGCGCAGCCCATCTATACGACCGTTACACCGTCCTACTTTCGCGGACGAATATGCCTAGCAGGTGATGCGGGATCGTTCGTGCAACCGTTCACTACAAGCGGCGTCTTCAAAGCTGTTTCCAATGCGGTAGGCTTGGCGGATGCACTTTCCGGCTCTCAATCGATTGATAAGGCGCTGGACGAATGGAGTCGTGCCGAAACACTCAACGCATCCTACATGGTTGCCCTGGGCGCACAACTGGAAAATGCGCTTATCTGGAACATCCCAGACTTCGGTTCCATGACAGAACCGGACATGCGCACCTGGTGGGAAAGCGCCGCCAGATTACCGGAGGACCTGTATCCGCCGGCAGGTTTCGAGACAGACGAGTGACGCAGCGCCCAAATAACTCCGGCAGTCATGAATATTTATCCGCTTTTATGCAGAGTGGTTCTTGGCAGATAGCGTCGCATTAGCCTGTTAGTACCGCTCCACTGCCACTGACAACGTAACGCAGGTGAAGAATGAACCAGGACCCATGGCTGGATCCATGGTTACCGGTGATGCACAAGCTAGCCGCGGATGGAGAGATACTTGAGCTGGGTTGTGGCCATGGACTCGACACGGCGCTGCTACTATCGCGAGGATTCCGCGTCATCGCCACAGATGAGAGCATTAGTCAGCTTGTTCGATGCGCTGCCAATGCACCCGGTGCTGCGCTCCTGCGCCACGACCTGCGCGAGCCGCTGCCCTTCGCAGAGGGCCAGTTTCCGGTGATCATCGCCAGCCTCTGCCTGCACTACTTTCCCTGGCAGCAGACGATCGACATCGTCGACGAAATCCACCGTTGCATAGCGGGCGGCGGTCTGCTCTTGTGCCGTCTCAACTCTACCAAGGATGTCCATTTCGGCGCTACGGATAACCCGGTCATCGACTGGATAAACGAAGGTGCGTTCTACCAAGTGCGAGATAGGCAGAAGCGCTTCTTTACGAACAAGAGCGTGTTGTCGCTCTTCGCCAGCGGCTGGCAGATGGTATCGCTGACCGAGCCCACAATAGATCGCTATACGAAGAACAAAACTGTGTGGGAAGTCATTCTTCGCCGTTTGCCCTCACCTGAACGATAATAAGCGTATTCAACACAACGCCCCCAACGGAGAGTTAGATGCCCTACTATAAGCGCTTGGTTGGCGATCTTTGTTATCTTTCCCCACCCAGCATGGAAGATGCCGACCTGTGGGCGCGCTGGGATACGGACTTGGAGGTTGCCATCCCCCTAGGCGACGAGGCGTATGTGCCCACGTCGCTGAACAAGTCACGCGAGATGTTGGCGGATTCGCTGAAGAACCAGCACCACGTCTACACGATCGTGGACCGGGAGACAGACAAAGGCATCGGCCGCGGCATGCTCTTCAACATGCAGCACATCGACGCACAGGCAATGCTGGGCATTACCATCGGCGAGAGGGAGTACTGGAACCGCGGCTATGGCACAGACGCGGTACGCTTATTGGTGGAGTATGGCTTCGACCTGCTGAATCTGCACAGTATCATGCTGGGTGTGCTGGCTTTCAACGAGCGAGCGATTCGGTGCTACAAAAAGGTTGGATTCCGCGAAATCGGACGCCGGCGTGAAGCTCGACTTATCGGAGGTCAGTGGTATGACGCGGTGCTGATGGACATCCTGGCGAGCGAGTTCGAATCGCGTTACACCAGGAAGTTATTGCGCGATATCGGCCTCGAATAGCAATATTCCTGGCCTGTTTTATAATTCTATTCATGCAATTTTGTCTAAATTTTATTGCAGATTCCAGTTGAGAATCTGCCCAGATAAAAAGGAAGTTGTACATGGCTCCTGTATCCACACTCAAGAAGCACATCGCTGACGGGAATATCACCGTCTCGTTGCGCATGCCTGTTACCGCAACCAAGAGCATGACTGAATTCGCGCTGGGCAAGGGCGAATACCAGTTCCTCTACATCGACGGACAGCACACCGCCTATACCGATTGGCAAATTGTGGAATTCTGCAACATGGCTGAGGAGATCGGCCTGCCGGTGCAGATGCGCATCCCGCACACGCGCATGGCCCACATGGTCGGTCGCTTTTTCGACCTAGGTCTGTCGTCCGTCATCGTGCCGGAGGTGGAGGATGTGCAGACGGTTCAGGATGCGCTGGACTACACTTATTATGGACCCGTTGGCAGACGCAGTTGGGGCGGTGAAGAGCGCTACGGAATGAAAAACTGGGACGGAGGGGTAACGCGGCTGGACTACGCAGCGTGGTGGAACCAGCATGTGGTGCTGTGTATTCAATACGAGTCCATCATCGCCATCAACAACGCCGCTAAGTTCGCCTTGCCCGGCGTGGATTACGTGGCGTTTGGACCCAATGACCTCAGCTTCAACCTTGAGCTGTATCCAGACTATCCCATGCAGAGCGTGGACGACTGCCGGCGCAATGCGGTGAAGCAGTTGGAAGGAACAGGCGTGCGCCTGGGCATGAATATTGCGACCAAGCCGGAGGAGCGCGGCAAGTTCATCGACATGGGCTTAACCGTCTTCGGCGAGGTACCGCAGTTCGAGTAAGCGTCGCAAACGGCCATGGCGTGATGCGTAAATTCATCGCGCTGTGGCTGTTTCAATTCGACCAACCCCAACGCTTACTGAATAGCGTAGCTGTAGCGTATCGTGTCCCATGCGAGACGATACTATTGTGCACCTAGCTTATAGCGAACGCCGCATGACTTTGATTAGCACGGCTACACAAGCTACGGTAAGAAGCGCTTGCTATCTGGTGAGCTAAATCGCTCGACACAATCGGACGCAAGCAGCTATAGCAAATTGCCTAACGAGTATATTATGGAGCAATTTGCAAATAGTCGAACCAGGCTGTGAAGCCTGCCGCCTTGGGGCTGCACGCGTATAGGCCAGCCATGACTGCACCGTCGCCATCGTCGTCCAGAAGCGTTGCCTGCCGAATTTGCGACCAGTATGCCTCTTCGTCGGATTCCTCGTCCAGCGAATACTCGACCGTGTAGGTGCGCCCTTCGCGGCGAACGCGAAGGCTGAGCTCTGTCAGCTCGTCGCCTACGTCCTGTGTGGACCAATCGGAATAGCCGTGGTTCGTTACCACTGCGCCAAGCCGGTTGGGCAACTCCGGCTCGTACTCCACCGAAGTCTTTAGCCAACAGTCGGCGGATAACCGCAGCATAAGGCCAGCCTGGTCATACTGATGTGCAGGCGCAAAGCGCACGTGTGTGGTCACGGTAAAATCGCCAGTCGCTTCCGTGTAGTAGAAATGACCGTTGTCCGCCTGAAAGCCGTAATGTGTGCGCTGCCAGAAATCCGTCTCAGCGTCCGTGTGCAGAACGAGACAGCCGTCCTCCACACGCCAATGCGCCGGCTCACAGTACCATTGCAGCTCGCTCGGAGGATTGGCAGCGTCGAAGTCGGTGAAGAATGGCGTGACTTGCATGAGATTGCTCCTATCTGGCTTGGGTCGGCTGTCTTCCCATTATACAGCAACCTCACGCCCCGACCTCGTCAAATCAACAAGGCGCGTGGTAGCTTGCCCTTATATATTGAACGAGCCAGGTATGTAGGCTATTTGCAGAACTCGTCGGCGTTGTAGACAATTGACGCCAGTAACCGACAGAACTCTGGAGGCAGACGCCATCGAACACCCGACGATTTCCAACGAAGACAGTGTACCTGAATTCGTATTCGGCCATCTCTCCACGATGGCAGGCCGAGTCGCCCGGGCACGGTTGGAGAAGGAGGGTTTCTATCATATCCCTCACCTGCGCCCTGCCGACCCGACACCTGGGCAGGCCGTGACCGTCACCGCACAGGCCGGCTCGCATGTGACGATTACCGACGCTACACTGCACTACACAGTGGACGGTACGGATCCAATTCCGGACAGCGCAACGACCTCCAGTGTGGCTATGCATCGCACGCGTATCAACTGGGACACGTTGACTTGGTCCTATTTTGAACGATGGGAAGGCGCGATCCCCGGACAAGCCAACGATACGGAAGTGCGTTATAGCATCTCTGCCACGAATGCCGCCGGCAACGTGATTCGCTGTCCGCATATGCCGCCGCCATCGGAGCAGGTCACAGAAGCGGATAAGGCAGCCTTGCGCATGACGTGGGAGACGAGAAGTCGTCTGGTGGCGCCGCGCGTCTATGCTTATGTGGTCGACGAGCAACCGGTGGCTGACTGGCTGCGGAACGCGGTCATCTATCAGATCTTCGTAGACCGTTTCGCGCCCGATCCCGGTAAAGAGTTCGCCCACCCGAAGAATCGAAGCGGTTTCTACGGCGGTACGCTAGCGGGTGTACGCGGCAAGCTCGACTACCTGTCCGATCTCGGCGTCGACTGTCTCTGGCTCTCGCCGATCTTTCCCGCGCCCAGCCATCATGGATACGACGCCACCGACTACAGCACGGTGGAACCGCGCCTGGGTGATCTTGGCGAGTTTGAGCAACTGGTGCACGCAGCCCATGAACGTGGCATCCGTATCGTACTGGACTACGTAGCCAACCACATCTCCAATGAACATCCGGCTTTCTTGGCCGCACAACAGTCGCAGGATGCAGAAACGTCTTCCTGGTTTCACTTTCGCGCCTGGCCGGACGACTATGACAATTTTCTTGGCGTGCGTACCATGCCGCGTTTGGTTACAGATGACCCGAGCGCCCGCGCCTATCTTATCGACAACGCTTGCGCATGGCTAGAGCGTGGAGCAGACGGCTTTCGGCTGGATCATGCGCATGGCGCAACGCATGCGTTTTGGTCTGCATTCCGCCGCGCCACACGAGGGACGAAGCCGGACAGCGTCATGTTCGGCGAAGTGACCGACACACCGGAATACAGCCGCAGCTACACAGGGCGCATGGACGGCGTGCTGGACTTCGGCTTGCTCGAAGTGTTGCGCAAGTACTTCGCCTTCGACACCTTGACTGTTTCGGAACTAGACAGCTACTTGCGACGACACTTTGCCTTCTTTGGGGATGGGCTTGCGCTACCCAGCTTCCTGGACAACCACGACATGAACCGGTTCTTATACAGTGTGGATAATGACGTGCGGCGACTCAAGCTGGCGGCGCTGTGTCAGTTCACACTACCGGATCCGCCCATCATCTACTACGGAACTGAAGTCGGTTTGAGCCAGATGCATCCGGCTGATCCGCTGGAGGAATCGCGGCTGCCTATGTTGTGGGGTGATCAACAGAACCGTGATTTGTTGACGTACTATAGTAAGCTGATCGCCTTGCGACGAGCCGGTGAAGACGTCTGGCGCGGAGAACGGAATAGTTTGCAAGTCGACGACGAGCGTGATACTTATGTCTATTCCATAGGCGTTTATGTTATTCTTCTCCACAGCGGACAACAGACGGTGATACTTGACCTATTGGGTCAGATTCAGGGGGAGGCGTTCATGGTATTGGCAACAAGTGACGTCATATCCTTCGACCAACAAGCGTCGACGGTTACTTTACCGCCTTACTCTGGATGCGTTCTTCAATTGCTCAACACCTAATCCTTAGGTCTTCAGGTCACCTCTTCCGACCGTACATGTATCAACATAACGAGAATAGGCGTACCACCAAATATGCACACATGTGCGTTTACCATTACAGAGAATCCGCCTTCAGTTGAAGAAAACATCTGCCTGCGAAGTCCTTGGACTGACGTGTACCGAATCGAGAAGCGGTACGGATTAGGTTCGCCAACCGTCGCTATTCCATCCGTGTACGCGACGGAGAGAACATGGGATGCGGCATGTGCATCTTGGTGTTGGCGTTTGTAGGCGCCGGTTGAACAGAAGTAGTTAGCTTAACCAATACTGCGTTTTTCGGACACAGGAAAGAATTATATGTCAACTATTATTGATGACGGTATTGAGCTAGGCGCGGCGCGGCTTGCCGAGTTAATTCGCACCGGTGAGGCGTCCTCACACGACGTGGTCGAAGCGCTGATTGCGCGCATTGAGGATGTTGACTCGCTGCTCAACGCCGTGCCCATTCGCCTATTCGAGCAAGCGATGGCAGCCGCGGACGCTGCTGATGACCTGCGAAGTCGCGGCGCTGACTTAGGTCCGCTGCACGGCGTACCTATCACCATCAAGGAACAATTCCGTGTTCGCAGCACGCCAACGACCGGCGGTTACACGGGGGCAAAGGGAAATATCTACCAGTCGGAGGGACCCATGGTTACCGCACTGCGAGATGCAGGCGCGATAATATTGGGTAAAACCAACGTGATGCAGGCGCTGGGCGGCTGGGAGTGTGACAATCCAGTGTACGGGCGAGCCAATAACCCGTGGGACCTGTCGAGAACGCCCGGTGGCAGCAGTGGCGGTGAAGCAGCCATTATTGCTGCTGGCGGCTCACCGCTGGGACTAGCCAGCGATCTTGGCGGCAGCATTCGCTTCCCGGCATTCTTCTGCGGCGTGCACGGCTTCAAGCCTACCTCAGGCAGACTCACCAATGAGGACACCCCTCTTGACATATTCAGGATCGGGCAGGAGACAATTCGCCCGCAGCCGGGCCCAATTGCCCGTCGCGTCGAAGACCTTGCGCTCGCTATATCGGTGCTTTCGTCCGCAACGCCACAAAAGAATCAGCCGCCGCCGCTTGCGCCGATGAAGCTTGACCCAGTTGACATATCCTCGCTGCGGATCGGCTACTACACAGACAGCGGCTACTTTCCCGCAGCGCCTTCCATACGACGAGCCGTGCAAGAAGCAGCCGCATGGCTGCAGAACGCCGGAGCCAAAATCGTGGAGGTAGCATCACCGGATACCGAGGAAGGCATGCACATCTTCGTCGGCGTCTTTTCGGCGGACGGTTCTTCTCATGTAACTAAGCTGTTAGGTAAGGACAGAGCTTTGCCCGGTCTGCGTGGTAGCATTCAGGGATCAAAGATACCTGCACCCCTGCGAGGCGTAGCCGCGTCTATCATGCACCGACGAGGAAATGCGTACATGGCCGATCTCATTGCACATGCAGGACCACGATCGGCGGCAAGCTACTGGGATCTCGTACAGGCGCGCAGCGTCTACCGTGCAAATTTCCACCAGATGATGGACGAAGCCAACCTTGACGCGATACTGTCTCCGCCATTCGCTGTGCCAGCCCCACTGCATGAGAGCACGGATGATCTCATTCCGGCAGGCAGCTATGGACTGATCTACAGTGTCTTGGGTTCGCCAGTGGGCGTCGTCACCACCAGTAGTGTTCAGCCCGGAGAAGAGAGCGATAGAGCAGTCAGCAAGGACCAAGCCGTGAGGACTGCGCGACGGGTGGAACTGCACAGCACCGGATTGCCGGTCGGCGTGCAGGTTGCTGCCAGACACTGGCGCGACGATATTGTGCTATCAGTCATGCAAGCCATAGAGCTGCAAGCGCGTCGGACGGACAGTTACCCGAACCATCCAAGCGCACTAGCGAAATAAGCTAGTGGCGGACAATGGCCTCGTTACTTTGCATAATCATACCTGATACTTGCCATAACTTTTCAAGCATACCGGTCGTTTCAGCGGCACGCGCCGCAAGCGGCGCATTGGACTCAACGCCAAGGTCGGTTAACAAGGCAAGATAGGCGGGATCATATTGGTCCAGCAACCGTGGCGCATCGGCATGAAAGACCATCATGCAACGACTATATGTTGCTGCCATCCAGAAGATAGCTTCCCGATGGTATCCCTGCTGAATCAACTCGCGACTACCGTCGATGGCGATAGGTCGCGACAAGGGCTCAAAGTCAGTAGAAAAGAAAAATGGCGTTCGAATGACCTCTGCAGCCGCATCGTAGGCTATGGCTAGTCGGTCCATGTGAGCATCCACAGTAGGCTGAGACAGGTTGGCGCAGCCAAGCGCAGCCAACAATGTTTCGTGGTAATCGAGCCGGTCATAATCCAGCAAGAGATCGCGAACCGCCATGTAACGCAGACGCACAGTCGGATTGCGCAGACCTGCGACCAGCAGTACGTGCGTCATCACGCCCGTGCCGAAGAGCCAGTTCATGACGTGTTCATGGAATGGTGCGGGTCGCGCAATTGAACCGAGGCGATCGATAACCTTGTCCCGAGCCTGCCAAGCGCGTGTACGCACCCACTCCTCATGTGCGTATTCGGCGGCAACCGCCCGTTGAAGCTCCGTAAGCTTGCCTGTAGGGTCAGCAATGACGCTCAGTGTGTGAAAACTGCCCGCCAGATTGTACTCGCCCAGGACCTGTTGCGGCGTGGTCAGTGCGCTTGCCGGTATATAGGAAATCTCCAGAAGCTGTCCTCGATAGACAAACTTGCCCGGTTTTGTCGGCGGGTGTTCGTCTTCCAGCACGAGCATAATGTCCAGATCGGACGTGGGTGCTAGCTGGTCTTCGTCGTGCAGCCAGTTCACCGACCCGTGGAAAAATGCACCGGAGAAGCCTGGCGTGTATTTGCCCTCAGCCTCCACCCATTCTGTTGCTATCTGCTTGGATTCCTGTACGAACATAGCCTGTTGAAGCTTTCTGTGGCTCTCGCAGCGTATCTCTACCGTATATACAGGTACATGCTTATGTCAAACCATTGACTGAACATAACACGCCTTGCCGCCTCTGCACCGTGTCAATTGGTCATAATTAAGCCAGCGGTCGTAAGCGCAAGGTTCGCAGATCACCCTCCTTGATTTCTGCGCCGCGGTTTGCCATGCACTGGATGTCATCGCCCACTATGATAGTGCGTCCACACAGTACATCCGGCGCCAACCGCACCAGTTCCAGCGACATATTCGCACATTCCTCGGGCTGGTGACCCTCGCCTGTGGACAGCCGCTGATGGACGAACGGCGTCCATTCACGCGCGTTCTCGTGCTGAGCCACTCCGTAGGTCATCTCTGTGGGATTAAAACCCGGGTCCACGGCATAGACCTTGACGGCTGAACCGACCTTAGCCAACTCTGCAGCCAGCGTGTCGGTGAGGCGCAGTACCGCCGCTTTGGAGCAGCCATAGCCGGACACGCCTGGCAATGGTGATGTCGAACCGCCACCGCTCATGTTGATGATGATGCCCGAATCGCGCTCCATCATGTGGGGTAACACTGCGTTCGTGCAGATCATGGTCCCGCGAAGATTAACCTCCACGGCTGCCCACCAGCGTTCCAAGTCGACGTCCCACAGCGGGCCGATATCGCTCATAAGTCCGGCGTTATTGCAAAGCACATCGATCTGACCGTATCGATCCAGTACGCGATCCACCATCGCCGACACCAAAATAGGGTCGGTGACATCGACCGGCGTGATCAACGATTCGCCGCCTTTCTGCCTAATCAGGCTGGCAGTCTCATCCAGTTTATCTCGCCGGCGTCCGCCTAATGCGACCTTAATTCCTGCGCCGGCAAAGGCCACTGCTATGGCGCGTCCGATTCCGCTGCCAGCGCCTGTAACGACAGCGACGTTGCCTGTTAATTCTTGTGTCATATTGCCCCTTAAGTTCTGTTCGTGGGTTGCTGACGCGGTCCCTCCCGGGTCTCGTTACCCTAGGATGACCATACCCGACGGCGGCAGCTCGAGAGATACGACGGCTCGCTCTTCCTGCTCATGGACGGGTACAGTCAGATCAGTGGGCGGATTGCGCAGTTCATCCTCCGTCCAACTGCTGTCATACAGGATGTGCATTGACGAGCCTGGCGGATGCAGATTCGCATCCACCGTCACTGCGGCATTGCGTGTGGAGGCGCTGTGCGTGTTCAACGCCATCAACAGCTCCGTGTCGAAAAGTATCTGACTCCAGCCGACAATTTCGCCAGGGCCATGTAGACCGAACGGCAGACCGTCAAAGCTCACATCACGCACGTAGAGCCGTCCGCGACGCAACGTCTTGCCAATAATGTCGTCGCCATTGCGCAAGCGGGTGATGGCTGCGATGCGCACGAAAGTGGGATGATGGGTATCGAAGAAATGACAACCCGCTGTGCCAAAAGCGCCGAAATCGCCGCCGAACATCGCCTCGCGAACATAGCGATCTTCGGCGAAGCGCCGCGGCTCGATATCGAAATCGTGATACGCTTCAGAGCCGTCTAGCGCCTGCTCGGTACCATAGTAGATTGCCGGGATACCGGGCATAGTAAGCTGCATGGCAACAGCGTCCGCCACCTGCCAGTACAGGTTAGGCGCCTTAGAATCCGCAGCGAATCGAGCTTTGTACGAGCGGGACGACATATCATGATCATCCACTACGTGCACAACGAAGCGGCCCATCTGCCGATAAGTGGCGCCCAATGCTTCCTGCTGATAGAGCGCGAAGAAACTATCTGGATGATCGAGCCCCTTCACCAGATCCGAAAGCCGGTTGGGGTAAGCGACAATTCCGAGCACGGCATCGAGATTGCGGCCGAAGTAGTCGATGTAGCTTGGGGCAATGCGGCCTTCGGTAATCTCCCCGGTGATGAAGAAGTTATCCTTGCCGATGGACTGTGCGTACTCGTGTATCGCGGAGCAGAAAAGATGCGATTGCTCTACCGAGACATGCTTGACTGCGTCGACACGGAAGCCGTCACAATCGCTGACCGCAATCCAATACATGTAGATGCGAGCCAGCGCCATGGTGACGTCGTATCGCTCCAAGTTGAAGTCTTTCAGGTCATAGAAATCGCCGCGACGGAACTCCACATCGGGATGCAGGGCATCTTCCCAGTAGTCCAGCCCCCACTTGCCGATTTCGCCGGCGCGAGTGTAGAAGTCCGGATTCTGCAGATTCTCTGGCCAAACCCCGTCCTCGATCCCCAGCGGCGGTTGGATGCTCTCACCAGTGGATGAGCGCCATCCGTGGATCTCATAAGGTGGCGAGAAACGATAGGGGACAGTCTCTCGCGGCAGACCTGTTTGCTCATCCTTGTAGAAGAAGTTGTTGCCGCTATGATTGTAGATGACATCCAGAATGACGTACATACCGCGCTCGTGTGCAGCATCCACTAGATCGCGCAGATCCTGTCGCGTGCCGAAACGGGGGTCGATATCCAGGAAGTTCTGAATGCCATAGCCGTGATACGTTTCCAGATCGATACGCTGTTTCCACGGCGGGTTTATCCAAAGCGTTGTGATGCCAAGCTCTTGCAGATAGTCGAGTTTGCTCTGAACGCCACGCAACGTGCCGCCCACAAATCGATTGCCAGCAGCCATCCACTCTGCCTTGTCCTTGGCGCAGAACTCATCGGGATTATCTGGATCATACAAGGGTCGTTCGTCTTCATGCCCGTCACTAAAGCGATCCGGCAGCAGTTGGTAGAATATCTGATCTCGCCACTCAACGGGGCTGCGATGCACAGCGCCACGCGGCGTCAAATTCAACTCTGCTAATGAACGCGGTACCGGGTCACCAATGATAACGGGCATCGATTATCTCTTTCTATAACATATTGCACGGCGGCGAATTCAGCTTAGTGCAGCAATCCAGAACCACCATCGTAAGCTATTGACAACATCACGGCGGCGGCTGACCAAACCAGTTGGCGTAAATGGTATCATATTCGCCGGACTCCATCATAGCAAGTATAGCTAGGTTAATTTGCTCCAGATATGGGCTGTCGGTAGGCAATGCGATCCCATACATTTCTGTGCGGAACGCTTCAGCGGTAACGATCACGTCTTTGTCCTCATGTGTAGCGGCATAATGTTGCAGCACAGGACCATCGTACACGATGGCGTCCGCTTGACCAGCTTCCAGCATTCGAAACGCCTCATCAATTGCATCAACTGTGGTGGGCCGAACCTGTAGTTGCTTCAAATATTCAGCGGAAGTCGTGTCCGCGACCGTGACGACTTTGCGATTCTTCAGATCGGATACGTCGGCGATCTGATTGTGCAGGTGCTGCACAGCCAATGTAGCTGTCACGCCGGCCATAAACTGGGTGATCAAAAAGAGGCCGACAAATATCCAGACGAGGCTTAAAATCCGTCCATAGGCGCCCTTCGTCGTTTTGTCGCCATAGCCCACGGTGGACACAGTTACCGCCGCCCACCAGAAACCGTCCCAGAGGCCCTTCAGATAGTTACTGTTAAAATCTTCATTGCGATGGCGTTCGAGAAGCCAGACAAGGTTCGCCACAACGAACATTGCGCCAAGAAGAAGTGCTAACAGCTGTATGATTACCGGCGAGAAAAAGGCGCGCACCAAATCCATGAGACTTCGCAATGGCATGTTGTGCTGGTACGGCGTCATGATCAGCAGACCGCTTCGAAAGTAGGGATAGGAGAAGTCGACCACTTCTTCACGGTCATGACTGATCGTGATGGCGCCAAGGGCCAAGTCCGCGTCACCCCGCTCCACAGCATCAATCTGTTCCTGAACGGAAGCCACCGGCGCCCATTCATAGGAAACGTTGAGCTTCGCAGCTAACGCTTTCCACAGGTCCACCGAGAAGCCGGTATACTCACCGTCTTTTTGCGTAACAAACGGATCAACCAAATGCACGGCAACCCGCAAATTGCCATCTTGCGACTGGGCAACCGCCGTGCTCCAGGGCGCAGTAGTACAGATCAACAGGATCAACAATAGGAGAAATGGAATCTTTCTGTGCATCGTCGTCCGCAATAACGGCAATTTGATGGTGGATTGCATGCGTTCAGCGTTCAATATTATACACGGTAGCTTATAATAGCTACATCACCGACTTATGTGAATCTGACCGCGCTGACCATAAATGTAGTTGGTTCATTTTCTGGCGCGATGAGCCGAACTTTCTCCACATTCTCGGTCCTATCCTCATGTTTGATGAATTGCGCCTATGGCGTCATCACTCGCCTTGATATAATGGAGGTGAGGCCATGGAATGGAGTGAACGACTGCATACCAGATCTAAGCGCTTTACAGGATGTTGGATTCAGGTTGCGACTATAGGTCATTTCGTCCTTGGACTCATTTGACTATTTTGTAGTCATCTCAAACACAAGTGCCTGGTGCACATAGTAAACGAAATAGAATGGTGCAACAGATACTCTCGAATAGGCATAGCCGATATATGGACACATATCGACAATCAGATGAGAATGAGATAGTTGTTGGGCTGGCGCTGAGCGGGGGTTCGGTGCTTGGCGCCGCACATGTCGGCGTGCTTTATGCCTTGGAAGAGAGCGGCATCAAGCCTGCCTGCATCGCCGGCACGAGTTCGGGAGCAATCATCGGCGCGCTCTATGCGTTCGGAAAGGACATCTCCGCCATTGAAGAGCATGTACAGAACGCCTCTTGGTTCACAGTGGGCAGGCTCAACCCCTCTCGTATGGGCTTATTGACCAACAGCCGCCTGGGAGAATCCATCATCGACGAGGTCGGCGACGTCAACATCGAAGATGCGCAGATTCCATACGGCGCAACGGCAGTGGATATTTCGACAGGTATGAGAATGTTGCTCAGAAACGGTAATCTGGCCAACGCAGTGCGTGCCAGCGCATGTATTCCTGGCGTTTTTCAGCCGGTGCAATGGGGCGACCACATGCTGGTGGATGGCGGCGTCGTCGAGCATTTGCCGGTGGTATCCGCGCGCGAGTTAGGAGCCAATCGCGTTATCGGTGTCGATTTGCGCGCGCGGGAACCGAATCCTGCGCCCAGGAATGTCATCGACATCTTTATGAACTACAGCTGGATCGTGACGCATAATTCGGTGCACTTGAATTCAAGCGAAAGGCAGTCGATCATTACGCCCGAGCTTTTGTCGTACAACGCTGTGGATCCGCGTGGCGTCTCAGACCTCATAGAGGAGGGGTACAAGGCAACCAAAGCCGCCATGCCAGAAATTCGGCGCATGGTGGGAGACTGACCCAGTCGCCGGTCCACGTGGATGCCCGCCCCTCTCATACACCCTCATTGCTTTCGCCTGATCATCGTTGTGGACCGGGGACTGGATAGTAAGAATAGCGCCATAGTCAGGACATTCAGTAAGAGCTATTAGAACACATCGAAGCAACCAGATTAAGCTGCATGTCATATGACCGATGATGCGAAGAAGATCGGATTATGGGAAATAGCCGCGATCGGAATCGGCGGAATGGTGGGCGGCGGTATATTTGCCGTCTTGGGGCTGGCTGTTCAATTGGCGCATGGGGGTACCCCCATCGCCTTTGCCGTGGCAGGATTGACTGCGCTCCTAACGACTTATTCCTACATCAAACTCTCTGTGGCATTCCCCAGCCAGGGCGGAACAGTCACCTTCCTGAACAATGCATTTGGTCGCGGCCTGTTTGTAGGCAGCCTGAGCATTCTGCTGTGGCTGAGTTATGTCATCATGCTGTCGCTCTACGCCTATGCGTTCGGCAGCTATGGCGCCACCTTCCTTCCCGATGCGTGGCAGCCTCTGGGTAAGCACCTACTCATTTCGGCAAGTATTTTGGCACTGACCGCGCTGAACTTGGCCAATGCGACGATCATCGGTCGTGCGGAGAGTTGGATCGTCGCCATAAAGGTGGCGATTCTGCTTGTGTTCGTCGTGTTGGGCACGCGAGTTGTCAACACGGCACTGTTAGCGCCTTCGACGTGGGCGTCGCCATTGCAACTGGTGGCTGGGGGTTTCATCATATTCGTTGCCTATGAAGGTTTCGAGCTCATCGCGAACTCAGCGCAGGATGCTGAAAACCCAAAGCGTACCTTACCCCGCGCCTATCTGTACTCGGTCATTTTCGTGATTCTGCTCTATATAGCGATATCGGTCGTAACGGTGGGCAGCCTACCCGTGGATAAAATAGTCAGCGCCAGGGACTATGCACTCGCTGCGGCGGCGCAGCCATTCATGGGCAACTTCGGCTTTAAGCTCATCGCCGTCGCTGCGATGCTCTCCACCCTGTCGGCCATCAACGCCACCCTCTACGGTGCGACGCGTCTCAGTTATATCATCGCCGTGGACGGTGAGTTGCCGGCGGTGTTGGAGAAGAAGATTTGGCGGCAGCCTATCCTTGGCCTGCTCATCACAGCGGGGCTTACGTTGGTCGTGGCCAATCTGTTCGACCTGACGAGCATCTCGACCATGGGCAGCTCAGGTTTCCTGATCATCTTTGCCATGGTAAACGTGGCCAACATACGCTTGGCGAAGCAGACGAACAGTCGTCGATGGTTGCCTGCCATTTCAATGGTTGCGTGCGTGGTGGCGCTGGCGGTGCTTCTGTGGCAAGTGGCGCTGAACTCACCGATCAAGTTGCTGACGTTGGCCGTGATGCTTGGGTTGTCCGTGGCGATAGAGGCGCTACTGGGAGGGCGGCGAGGGGAAACAAGCGATTCGGAAGCCGAATCAAACAGCGAGTAGCCGCCTTAATACGAGCAGCTCAGCCAAGCAACAGTATACGAGAATCGAGCTAGTATCAAAGTTCATAACCCAATATATGACCTAGTTCTTTGCAGGCGACGAAGCGTCTTGCATGCGACAATTCGCACGCAAGGCGTATTGTCGCCCGTAGACAGACTACACCTTGGACCCTCATCCGCCATCTTGTGACCCACATTCAGACGGCGGGACGATTGGACACGACTAGACTGCTGTTGTGGATTGTGCACCCGTCATCTGGCGCATTATGCGAACCGTTATTGCGCCTATTCCGCGTTCTGTGTTCGGGTTGGCACCAGGTTCTGAGTGATGCGGTCCATGATGATGGCCAGAATCACAATGCTGATGCCGGCGATGAAACCGCGCCCCACTTCCAGCCTCGAGATGCCGTTTAGCACTTCGGATCCAAGACCGCCAGCGCCAATCATGGAAGCGACGACCACCATAGCAAGCGCCATCATGATGGTCTGATTGATGCCCGCCATGATTGTGGGCATGGCGAGAGGCAATTGCACCTTGTACAGTTGCTGTTGCGATGTCGCGCCGAACGCCTCTGAGGCTTCAATGACATCCGCCGGTACCTGGCGTATACCCAAGTTGGTGAAGCGGATGGACAGCGGTACTGCGTAAATGAATGTTGCTATCAAAGCCGGTACTTTGCCCAGACCAAAAAGCATTAATGCCGGAATCAGATAGACAAAACTCGGCATAGTCTGCATCATGTCTAGGACCGGCTTAAAGAAGCTTTCAACCCAGTTTCTGCGAGACATAGCGATGCCGATGGGCACCCCGACCAGGATTGCCAGCAGCGTAGCCGCCAACACGATTGCCAGTGTCTCCATTGACTCTTCCCACAATCCAAGTAATCCTATGAACGTTAAGCCAATAGCTGAGCCAAGGGCCAAACGCCAGTCCTTGACGCGCCAGGCGACCAAGGCGACGATGGCGATAATCGCGAACCAAGGGACCCAAAGCAGGATATCTTCCAGGAAGAGCAAAAGCTGCAAAAGCACATGGCCGATCGCGCTAAAAAACGCATCTCCCTTAATAGTCAACCATTCAACACCGTCATCAATCCAACCCTCTAACGGAAGCTCAAATAGGTCCGGAAATCCCATTTTGTTTTCTCCTCAGCATGCACATTTATATGCATCTCAATAATTTTGTGTCTCTACAATCAACAGACCAGAAAGTGAGGCGCCCGCTATATGATAATCAGGCGCCTCATCTATGTGCCATCAGACAGCCTTACCCGCTACAGTTCAGCTACCCGGTCACGCATGAACGTACCGATTACATCTCAACGCCTGCCTCAGTCAGTGCGGCGTCAACTTTAGCCTCTACGTCATCAGGTACCCATTCACGCCACACATCCTGGTAGTTGTCGAAGAACCAGAGCGCTGCTTCGTCTGCGGAAGTCTCATTTTCGCTCATGTAAGCCGACGTCTTATTGAGTCGGTCCGTACCGACCATCATCGCTTCCAGGAATGACACCAGTTCCGGAGAACGTTTGTAGAACTCGTTACTCACACCTTTGTGGATGCCATACGTTTGGAAACCACAGGCCGCGACTTCACCAACATCTTCGACATCGATCTCGCCGGTGATCGCTCGCTGAGTCTCGTTATCACACTCGATTGACCATTCCGGCATTTCAAGCTGGACCAAGTCGTAGGCGCCCATGAGCCATGTGGGTTCCCAGTAATAGGCCAGGATCGGATCGCCTTTTTTATATGCACCTGCAATGGCAGCATCCAGTGCTGCGGTTGCACCTGGTTCCAAGGTGTTGTAATCATCCGCCAGGCCAAAGGCTTGCAGCTTCACCTGATTCGAGGTGGCGCACAGCCAACCGGTAATGCAATTGATCAGCAGTCCTTTTTCCGAGTCTTCCGGATCCTGGAACACATCTTTGTACTGCGCCAAGTCGTAGACAGACTGGAGATCCGGCGCCATTGGTTCGATGCCTCGATCAGGGTCGCCTTCAATGACGTAGCGCGGCACATACCAGCCCTGCGTTGACTTCTCGAACGTGTTGCCCAAGTCGATTAGCTCACCGGATGCGGTGACCTCGTTGTACCAATCGAGGATATTGTAGCGCCAGAGTTCCATATGGATATCCAGCTCGCCGTCCACCAGCGCCTGCTGAGCGATCGGGGTCGTTACTTCCACAGTCTCCACTGGATAGTCGTACCCATTTTCAATGATGAACTTGGCAATCGCATTGTTGATCCAGATAGTCTGCCACTGGACGTCAGCCAGCCTTACCGTTCCTTTTTCAGCGTCATCCGCCATGGCAGTAGAGGCTTCATCAGTAGCTGCACTCTCCCCAGTGGTATCGGTGGTCGCAGCTGCGGATTCTGCCGGCGCTGCGCCTGTCTCTGCTGCAGGGGCTGCACATGCACTGACGATCATCGCCAAGATGAGTAGCATCCCCAGAATCCCTACAATTGATTTTCTTTTCTGCACTACTTGCTCCTTTCAGCTTTCGCTGTTTATGATTGCAATTCAGGCAACGCAACACTTTTCGTGATCAAATGCAGACTGTTGCACACGGCGCTGAACTATATCGAACATATTTTTCTTCTCACTACATAGTCATAATTTTGCAGCTACATAGCGCTACGAGAGCTAGACGACCGCCTCGATATGTCAAGACTGGCTCAGTCGATTCCTACGCTTTACACGACTGCTTCTTCCAGTTCTTCCTCGGCTGCTCTTCCATCCGATGCGACTGCACTTTCACCATTCGCAGATTGGCGTCCCGTCGAGCCGTTGCCAGTTGTCTCAACGCCGTTTGGTTTTGACGCGCTGCCGTTGGTTCCATTCGTGCTGGCGCCCGCGCCGGAAATATGCGCGTCCACCTGCACATCGCTGTTGCCTGCCAATGCGCTGATGACGGCGACGCGGGGCAGTATGCCCACCAGCTTGCCTTCATCATTGACAACTGCAATGGGCGTTCTGGACTCGGCAGCAGTAGACATTAAGTCGAAGAGCACCAGGTCCGGCGTGGAACGCGGCACATCTTTTGTCACATATCCTTCGAGATTCTTAGCGCCTTCTCGAGCTGCACGAATTGCGTCGTCAGTTGTGATAATGCCTTGGAAGCATCGATCTCGATCGACAACATATGCGCTGGAAACGCCCTGCGATTCCATGAGTTGCAGCGCAACCTTTGGCCCGGCGTGGTGCGAAGCCAGCGCCCTCGGTTTGATCATGGCGGATTCCACTGTGATGACGCGGCTGCGGTTTACGTCGCGAGTAAAGTCAGCCACATAGTCGGTGGCGGGATTCGTTAGGATATCTTCAGGCTCGCCAACCTGCACCACAAGTCCATCCTTCAGGATCGCAATGCGATCGCCAAGATAGAGCGCCTCATCCAGATCATGTGTAATGAAGATGATTGTCTTGTGTAGCTTAGCCTGGAGATTCAGCAGCTCCTCTTGCATTTCGCGACGAATCAGCGGATCCAGCGCGCTAAAAGGCTCATCCATTAACAGGATTTCCGGGTTGGTTGTCAGCGCACGCGCCAGGCCGACGCGCTGTTGCATGCCGCCGCTGAGCTGCTCAGGGTAGCTCTCCTCCCAGCCTTTCAGGCCCACAACCTCGAGCCAATGTATGGCCGACTTATAGCGTTCCGCCTTCTTCATGCCTTGGATTTCGAGACCGAATGCGGTGTTGTCCAGCACAGTTCGGTGGGGTAAGAGGCTAAAGCGCTGAAAAACCATAGACATGTCGTTTAGGCGCAGTTGGCGCAACTGCTCCTTGTTCATCGCCAATACATTAGTCTCGTTCACCAGAATCTCGCCGCTCGTGGGTTCGATCAGGCGATTCAAACAGCGGATAAACGTGGACTTTCCGCTACCCGAAAGACCCATGACCACAAACACTTCGCCCTCTTCGATCTCCAGGTTCACATCCTGCAAAGCAATTGCATGGCTTGTCGCCTCCATGATCTCCTGCTTGGAAACACCATTCTCAAGCATACTCAGCGCTTTAGCCGGATGTGGACCGAAGATTTTATAGAGATTTTTCACTTCAACTTGGGCCACTTTAGTACTCCTATGGTGATATATGTACTCAAATTCATTCATCAGCTGCGTAATAACCCAGCGAGTTTAATTCGGTCCCTTTGGATGCAATAAAAAACCAAATAAGTCAGTAGCTACTGCAGGTGGATTTCTTGGAAAGGGGAAATCGAATGCGTTACTCTGGTAATATTATCATAAAATAGATTTCATTGCCAGCTGTACGACAAATTTTTCAAGTGCACGTTCCTTGCAACTTGGCTCAGAAAGCAGCCGTGAGACGTATCCGATGCTGAACAATAGTTGTTACTCTGGTGGACTAACTAGATACGTCTATGAGGAGCCACGGACCGATTTGAGGTTCGTATGCCTTCTGCACAATGCACCACATCATCAGGTAACCGTCAGTATTCGTTGTCTAGACTGTTTGTATCCGTGGCGGGACTTGTCTGGTATCGAGTCATTGTTCGCTCAGAACAAGCGACAGAGTCGAGGATCAAATCAACGATGGAATCAACACGAAGGTCCGTGTTCTTGCACCAACCGCTACGGTCAAAATAATAGCCGTTGCGACGCAGATAATACCGAACCCGCTCTTCGCTGATACGGATATTGTACCTGCTGTTCAATTCTGTGGATAAGCGCATAGCGGTCCAGCGTGTGGCTGGAGTACCGTAGACCGTCGGCGACTGTTCGATGAGTGACAACAGATAACCTTGCCATTCCTCAGTCACGATGCGATGTCTGCCCAGATTTTGATGACGCTGATCGTACACGCTCGGCATACCATCCGCATTGAACCGCTGCACAACACGACGTACGGCGCGCGGCGTCCAGCCGACTCGCTGGGCGATCTCAGCAGCAATCGCTCCGTCGTTCGATTCCAGGATGATCCGTGCTCGAACACGTTCAAGCCGGTCTGTCGTCTGTTTCAGCTCTTCCAGCAAACGATGCTCGTCGATAGACAGGTGTCTGACAAATACAGGTCTGCGCATATGAATGGGTAAACAGTTTCGTGACCGCGTTCGAGGATAGCGACTTTGGGAACTATCTTGAGCGAATGCAGCCAAAATGTCGATAGCGTCGAGTACAATGTTGCCAGTCTACCAAGTTTTTACTTGAGACTCAACTCAGAGTTTGTGGCGGACGAAAATGTCACCCGCGCATCGGTCCATGGCACCATGTAGATTCGGTGCCGAGTAGCTACTTTGGCGCCTGTCAGTAGACTACGGGAATAAATACACCGGCGGTACAAACTACGCCGCCGGTGCTGTGATCAAATGGTACCGCGTCTTCAGTGTCTGCCTAGCCCAGGTCGAACCGATCGAGTTTCATGACTTTGTTCCATGCAGTCACGAAGTCGTTCACGAATTTATCCTTGCCATCGTCGCTGCCATAGACCTCGGCAACAGCACGTAACTCAGAGTTGGACCCGAAGATGAGGTCTACTCGGGTGCCGGTCCACTTGAGCTCGCCTGTGGCGCGGTCGCGAATCTCGAATATGTACTCGTCTGCCGAAGTCGGCTTCCATTCGTAATCCATGTCCAGCAGGTTCACGAAGAAGTCGTTGGTTAGCGACCCCGGTCGGTCCGTGAACACGCCATGCTGAGAATGCTCGAAGTTAGCGTCTAGCATGCGTAGCCCGCCGATGAGCACAGTCATTTCCGGTACAGTAAGCGTCAGCAACTGCGCACGATCGATCAGCAGTTCCTCGGCAGACATGCTGTACTGGGTGGGCAGGTAGTTGCGGAAACCATCCGCAGCGGGCTCCAGCACCTCGAACGCCTCAACATCAGTCTGTTCGGCGCTGGCATCCATACGACCGGGCGTGAAAGGAACCGTGACATTGTAGCCTGCGTTCTTCGCCGCCTGCTCCACTGCAGCGCATCCGCCCAACACAATCAAGTCTGCCAGTGAGACCTTCTTGTTACCAGACTGCTTGTTATTAAAGTCCTGCTGAACGCCTTCCAGCGCCTGCAGCACCTTCTGTAGCTGCTGCGGCTGGTTGACCTCCCAGTCGTTCTGCGGGTCCAAGCGGATGCGAGCGCCGTTTGCGCCGCCGCGCTTATCTGAACCGCGGAAGGTCGAAGCGGAGGACCATGCTGTATACACAAGTTGCGAGATGGAGAGTCCGGTAGCCAGGATCTTCTCCTTGAGCTCGGCAATATCCTGCGAGTCAGCCAGTTCATGGTCGACAGCCGGGATGGGATCCTGCCAGATCAACTCTTCGTCCGGCACTTCCGGTCCAAGATAACGTGTGATGGGACCCATGTCGCGATGGGTCAACTTGTACCACGCGCGCGCAAATGCATCGGCAAACTCATCCGGGTTGGCATGGAAGTGTCTGGCGATGGGCTCGTAGATGGGATCCATGCGCAGTGCCATGTCAGCCGTAGTCATCATAGGCGCCACATGTTTACTCGGATTGTGGGCCATGGGTACGGTATCGGCTGCCGCCGGATCCGTGGGAATCCACTGCCACGCCCCTGCCGGGCTCTTGACCTTCGTCCACTCATAGCCGAACAGCGTGTCGAAAAAGCTCATGTCCCAGGTGATTGGCGTGGGGGTCCATGCGCCTTCGATGCCGCTGGTAATCGTGTCATCGCCCACGCCGGATGCGTACTTGCTGATCCAGCCCAGTCCCTGGTTTTGAATCGGCGCGCCTTCTGGTTCGGGACCGAGCAGACCTGCGTCACCTGCACCGTGCGTCTTACCAAAGGTGTGACCGCCGGCGATTAGCGCCACAGTCTCTTCGTCATTCATAGCCATGCGAGCGAATGTCTCGCGTATGTCAACGGCGGATGCGAGCGGATCAGGGTTGCCATTGGGGCCTTCCGGGTTGACATAGATAAGGCCCATCTGCACCGCGGCTAGCGGATTTTCCAGATCGCGTTCACCAGTATAGCGATTGTCGCCAAGCCATTCCGTCTCATTTCCCCAGTATACGTCCTGTTCCGGCTCCCACACATCGTCTCTACCGCCAGCGAACCCAAAGGTCTTCAGTCCCATAGATTCCAGCGCACAGTTGCCGGCTAAAATCAGGAGGTCGGCCCAGGATATTCGCTTGCCATACTTTTGTTTGACGGGCCAAAGCAGCCGTCGCGCCTTATCCAGATTGGCATTGTCGGGCCAACTGTTAAGCGGTGCAAAACGCTGCGCTGCGGATCCTGCCCCGCCGCGGCCGTCGCCTGTGCGGTAGGTGCCTGCGCTGTGCCATGCCATACGAATAAACAATGGGCCATAGTGACCATAGTCGGCGGGCCACCAGTCCTGCGAATCGTTCATCAGTGCATATAGGTCCCGCTTCACTGCCGCCAGATCCAGCTTCTTGAACTCTGCCGCGTAGTCGTAATCCGCTTCCATGGGATCGCTTAGCGACGAGTTCTGACGCAGGATGCTCAAATTTAATTTATTCGGCCACCAGTCCCGGTTGGACGTACCGAAGCCAGTGGAAATATGGTGGCCGTTCCCTGTAACAGGGCAATTGCTCACTTCGCTCATTTGATCTCCTTCAATTGTTCGCTGTAGAGAATTCCGTACCTGATTCTGTTACGTTTGTTTGGTGGGCAGATTCTGTGATTGATCGAGTAACCCCGAAATGAGGTCGGCAACAACCTATCTTTTCCGCCCCAGTGTTTCGTTTACATGCCACAATGCAGCCCAAAGTGATTGTGACGGTTTCCAGCATAATACACACTAACGGCTCCATATGGAACCTTGCTTCGAATTAGTTATCATACAACGAAAATCGCCATCCGTCGACCGAATGAAATCAAAGCAGAGCGATTCAAGGCCTGATCTCATGGTCGGCAGTTATGCGTAATGGCAGAGGAGCTGCGCCCTGACGCCAGCGCCGACGAGTGCGGGATGCCGTTTTGTCACCTTGCGCAAACGCCTGTTTTCGGTCAAACTCCTTCTTCAATTATAGTAGTGCGCCTGGCGCAGTACGTATATGAAGGAGACATCTATGCCAACCATTACACCGCATCTCTGGTACGACACAGAGGCTTTGGAAGCGGCTAAGCTCTACACCTCATTGTTCCCGAATTCGCAGATAACCCACACAAACACCCTAAACGATACGCCCTCCGGCGACGCGCAGTTGATTTTCTTCACGCTGCGGGGATTGTCCTTCGCTGCAGTTAGCGCGGGACCCTATTTCCAGTTCAATCCGTCCATCTCATTCATGGTGCACTATGACAGCGCGGTGGACGCCGATGCCACAAAGCACATCGATGAAGCCTGGGCTGCACTGTCAGACGGCGGACAGGTGCTTATGCCCCTAGACGCCTATCCGTTTAGTGCGCACTACGGCTGGGTCGCCGACCGCTACGGGCTAAGCTGGCAATTGATGCTATACGATACTGATGCTGACCAACGCCAACCTGTTGTTGCGTCCATGCTATTCACAGGCGATGTCTGCGGCAAAGCTGAAGAAGCGTCCGACTTCTATCTATCGGTTTTCAGTTATAAGCACGAGTCCGAGCGCGGCGTGCTAAACCGATACGGTGATGACGCGCCGCCCAACCACGAGGGGCTGGTCGCGTATACGGATTTCAAGCTGGCAGATCGGTGGTTCGCAGCCATGGACAGTTCGTTCGAACACGGCTTCACCTTCAACGAAGCTGTCTCCCTCATGGTCAGTTGCGACACGCAGGAGGAGATCGATTACTTCTGGGGCAAGCTCTCTGCCGTGCCCGAAGCAGAGCAATGCGGCTGGCTCAAGGACAAGTACGGCGTCTCGTGGCAAATCGCGCCTTCGATCCTGGGCGAGCTCATGGGCGGTGGAGACGCTGAGCAAGCCAACCGTGTGACTCAGGCATTCCTCAAGATGAAGAAGTTCGACATTGCCGAGCTGCAACGAGCAGCCGCCGGTGCGTAACAAATAAGACCCGCCACTGTTTCGGGCGGGTCTGTTCACTACACGTCAATTTACCACTGGATAGAACCGTGCCAGTCAGCGGCGCTACAGTGCGTTGGGCAGCATGTTGATGTCGACCAGATGATTCATATAGTCGGCAAGCACCTGGCAGTCGCACAGCTGGTTGTATTGCGCATACCAGTGGTTCCATTGATACGCCGGCGCCACACCCACATTTCCGGCAAGTTCCGCTTGATAGGCGGCTAAGTCATTGTGATTCGCAATGCCGGACCCCTGCACCATCACCTCAACGGTCTGCTGGTCTAGCAGATGCATCTGAAATTCTGCCAGTTCGTTCGCATCGTCAATCGTCTGTGGAACCACGGCATCATGCGCGATCACTGGGCAAACTGATAGCGATGCGAAGACGAATGCCACAACCAATACCATTGCGTAATATTTCGCTCGTTTCATCTTTCGCCTGCCTTTCTTGTTCATTCACTTACATGTTCTGCGGTATCGTCAGCGGCGTCTCTATTTCCGCTGTCCGAACCTGCTCACACTTTACCTCGGCAGGCGTCCTCGTTTCGTCCGTCAACCCATCCTAGATCGCGTCCTAGCGTTGAATTTCAAAATTTGTCGAGAATAGATGCAACCTAGGGACTCTGCCTGTGTCTACGCTCTCCATCTCCTGAAAACGAATTCCTGCCCCTATACCAGGTGATTTCGCGAATCCCTTCGCGCGCAAGGCGCTTCCCATTCGTTATAGTCATAGTAGGCGAGTACACGCAGTCATGCGCGGAGCAGTATGCTCGTCTCGATGTAAATCGTGATCTATTCTTATGGAGAACTGATGGTTTTCTTTTTAGCCGCCAACGCTATTTCGTTATTCGGCAACAACCTTACAATCATTGCCATCCCATGGTTCGTCTACGCCACGACAGGAAGTCCGGCGAAGATGGGGATTGTCGGCCTGTTTTCAGTGCTGCCGGCCATATTGGCTGCATTCTTTGGCGGCACAATCGTCGACCGCGTCGGCCATAAGAAGATGAGCATCATCTCCGACCTCGCCAGTGGTGTAACCGTAGTGCTCGTCCCGCTTCTGTACTACACGGTGGGCTTAGAGTTTTGGCAGTTGCTAGTGCTGGTATTCTTCAGCGCGCTGCTAGATGCGCCCGGCAACACCGCTCGCCTCTCGCTGCTGCCCGACGTAGCCGAGACGTCCGGCATGGCGCTGGAGCGGGCCAACGCGGCGCAGCAGACGGTGCAGCGCAGCGCACTGCTAATCGGACCGGCCATTGCCGGCGTGCTCATCGCCTCGATTGGCAGCACGACCGTACTCTGGATCGACGCGGCTACGTTCGCGATATCGGCGCTCATATTCCTGATTGCCGTCCCGAGCGGCAAGACGCTGCCGATTCCCGAATCGCAATACCTACAGCAGCTTCTGGAGGGGCTGCGCTTCATCCGTGAGGATAAGCTGATCCTCTCGCTCGTCATCACAGTGGCCATCACCAACTTCCTGGACATGCCCATCTTCGGCGTGGTGTTGCCGGTCTTTGCCGGTGAAGTCTACGGCGCAGCGACTCAACTAGGTCTGCTGATTTCTGCCTTTGGAGCCGGCGCCGTCTTGGGTGCCTTGCTCTACGGCGCGTACACCTATCGGTTGCCGCGACGGGCCGTATTCGTCATTTCGTTCCTGTTGGTCAGCGCGCCGATCTGGGTGCTATCGCTCAGTCCGTCCCTGCCCGTTGCCCTGGCGGCGATATTCGCTGCAGGCTTGGCGGCTGGTCCGCTCAATCCCATCATCATGACGGTGACGCAGAGCCGTGTGCCGGCGGAGATGCGCGGGCGCGTCTTCGGCATGATTACGGCTATGGCGTTGATCGCCGCGCCGTTGGGCATGCTGGTTGTGGGCTACGCCGTGGAGTATGTGGGCGTGTCCGCGACGCTCGCGACGATCGCGTTCTTCTACCTGCTGGTGACGGGCGTGCAGGCGCTCAATCCCGCCCTGAAGGCGATGGATAGTTGATCTCTTCCTGGAAGATTCGTCCTGACCGTCAGGTCAGGCGGCTTCCAGGAAGATGAATTCCCGCCCATGCACCAGCAGCACACGCACAGCTTTACCAAGACATTTCTATGCTACAATACCCGTATCCGCATTTATCTTCCTGGAAGCAACAGCAGCTTCCAGGAAGATAAATGCCCGCCCCATGCAACAGCAGCACACGCACAGCTTTACCGGTACATTTCTATGCTACAATACTCGTATCCGCACGCCCTTCCTGAAAAATTCGACTGACCGTCAGGTCAGGCGGCTTCCAGGAAGATGAGTTCCCACACCATAAACGGCTCTACGATTCGAAATGCCAAAGCGTGCAATCCAGTGGATACAAGGCGGTTACTACCACATCTACAACCGTGGCAGCGGACGCCAATAGATATTTCACAGCGAAGAGAACTATTTCTATCTGTTACGACTGATGAAGCAGGTATCAACCGAATGCAAAATCAGCATTTTGGCCTACTGTCTGCTGCCAAATCACTACCATTGGCTTATCCGACAGGATGGCAGCACGCCAGGAAATCAGTTGCCAAAACGAGTTTTTGGCAGTTACACACAGGCATTCAACCGTCGCTATGAGCGGTCAGGTAGTTTGTTCGAAGGGGCGTATAAAGCCAAGATGGTCACCAGCGACGAATATTTGCGCCAGGCTTGTGTATACATTCACGCGAATCCTGTACACCATGGTGTTGTGAAAGATGTGAAGTTGTGGCCGTACTCGAACATTCACGAGTTCATTGGCGATAGGAACGGTACGCTGATTGACGAGACGTTTGTTGAGTGCCTTTTTGGCTCGAGCGAACAGTATTTGGCCTATCTGCAGTCACAGATCAGTGGCGTAGTGACGTTACCATATGAGATCGACTGATCGCCTGGGCACCCAGCTTCCTGGAAGCCGGCTGAGCATTTAGCTTCCTGGAAGCAACTGCAGCTTCCAGGAAGCGCGGTAGTTAATGCGCGGGAGCACCGATGCGGTATAATGGCCCCAGTTTCCTACTTCACAACCTAACCGGTTGCCACCGCCCAACACAAGGCCAAACGCCATGACCACCGACTTCGCTACCCTCCATCGCCAGGTTGTCTTCGGGGAAGCCGGCGACAAAATCCTCTGGCAACCGCGCATCCTGGCCTGGTACAAGGACAAAATCTTCTTCGGCGAGCCCTTCCCGCATCCATTCACCGGTATGAACCTCTATGAAATCTACCGCGAACTAGGCTGCTCGCACCGGCTCTACGACGAGTATAACAGCTGCCTCATCCGTATCGAAGACCCGCGTGTGGAGATCGTTACCCGCCAGCTCAACGAACCCGATACCATGACCATCATCAAGACGCCCGTGGGCAAGCAAATCAAGGTGGAGCGCCGCGTGCCCAGCAGCTGGTGGGGCATGGAGATCAAGCGGGAGGTGGAGACCGAAGAGGAGCTCAAAGTAGCCGCATGGCGGGAAACGCACACCACCTGGGCTTTCGACTGGGATCGCTTCAACGAGCTTCAGGCGACCGTCGGCGACCTGGGCGCGCCCACCATCTATATGCCGCGCATGAATGTACAGAGCCTCTACATCGAGAAGATGGGCGTGGAAGCCGGCGTCTATGCCATCCTGGACTGGACGGATACGGTGGAGGCCTATTTTGCCGCGCTGGAAGTGAGCCACAACCGGCTCATCGACGTGCTCAACGAGTCGCCCATCGACATCATCAACTTCGGCGAAAACGTACATGCGCATACCCTGCCGCCGGCTTGGTTCGAAAAGTATCATCTGCCAGCGTGTCAGCGCCGCTGCGAGCGGTTGCACGCCGCGGGCAAGTTCTGCCATTCGCATTGGGACGGCGACACCGGTCCGCTGCTCAAGTATGCCAAGGAGACCGGGCTGGACGGCATTGAGGCCATCACGCCGCAGCCCCAGGGTGATGTGACGCTTGAGCAGGTGAAGGAAGCGCTGGGCGACGACGTGTTTCTGCTTGACGGCATACCCGCGGTCTATTTCGACGAGGTCTATTCAGAACAGACGCTCATCGAATGCACAAAGAAAGTCGTCGATCTATTCGCGCCCAAACTGGTGCTGGGCATTTCGGACGAGATTTCGTCTACCGGCGACCTGGAGCGCGTGCGGCTGGTGGGCGAGGTAGTGGATGCTTTGTGATCCAGTTTCAAGTTTGAGGTAGAAGGTCTATGTTTTGTGACGTAACAGCGTCGGGCTAGCTGCCCCTATTATCAGATGCAGGAATATCTTACTGGTTGGCAGCCGGTGATCACATCTGCCGATAAGACTGTTTTCTAAAGAGGCTTGTTGTGCGTGCGGACTTCCCGCTGGGCGATAGACAGTGTATGATGTCGCCGTTTGCAAATGACGTAGCTACACAGGATTGAGTGCAACTATGACGATTGTGAATCAGACGACGCTGCCCGGCGTGGGCATCCGATACGAATTCGCAACCAAAAGCGGCGACCGCATCGGCGTGATCGTGCACCACAGCGGGCACTACGACTTGGTCGTCTACAGCGCGCTGGACCCGGATAGCGTCGCAGTGGACCTGGCGCTAGACGCCGAGGACGCGCATACGATCACGGAATTGCTTGGCGGCAGCCAGGTGGCTGAATCCCAGCAGCAGATGCAACAGTCCCTGCCTGGCGTCAGCATCGACTGGATTCCGGTGCCTGCGGGTTGGGCATGCGCTGGTCAGACGATCCGTGAAATCGGCGTGCGCAATCGCACGGGCGCATCCATTGTCGCCGTCCTGCGCAATGACGAAACCTACCCCTCGCCCGACCCTGAATTCCGTATCCAACCCGGCGACACGGTCGTCGTCGTCGGCACGCTGGACGGCATACGCAAGACCTTCGACCTGATGCACGGAGCGTAGCTAATGCACTACGCACCCGTCCCGGCAGCGTCGGCGGAAATTGCGTTGCTGTTCGTCGAGCTTGGGCTCGTTGTAGTGGCCTTGGCGCTGCTCTCGCGCCTGGCTAGCCGACTCGGCTTTTCGCCGGTGCCCCTCTACTTGCTGGGCGGACTCGTCATCGGCTCGCTGCAAATCATACCAGTCAGCCCAGGAACTGAAGAGTTTATCCAATCCGCCTCGGAGATCGGCGTTATCCTGCTGCTGTTCATGATCGGTCTCGAGTACACAGGAGCTGAACTGTCTGAAGGCTTGCGCACAGGCTTGCCGTCCGGCATTGCCGATTTTGTACTCAATTTCTTGCCCGGATTTCTGCTGGCCATGCTCATGGGCTGGACTCTCGTGGAGGCCATACTGCTGGGCGGCGTCACCTACATCTCGTCATCGGGCATCGTGGCCAAGCTGCTGAACGATTTCAAATGGCTCGGTAATCGCGAGACGCCGGCTGTCTTGATCGTGCTGGTTATGGAGGACCTGGCGATGGCGGTCTATCTGCCCATCATCGCCGTGTTGCTCTTGGGCAGCAGCCTGCTGTCGGGGATTGCTTCGTTGGCGATTGCCTTGGTTACTGTCGTGGTCGTGCTGCTGATTGCTATTCGCTACGGCGACCGTCTCAGCAGCCTCATCGGCGGCAACGATGAGACGATCCTATTGACCACTTTCGGGTTGCTGCTTCTGGTAGCGGGAGTTGCACAGCAGCTACAGATCTCGACTGCAGTCGGCGCGTTCCTCCTCGGTATCGCCATCTCCGGCCATGTCGCAGAGCGGGCGCATACGCTGCTCAGCCCTCTGCGAGACCTCTTCGCAGCCACGTTTTTTCTGTTCTTCGGCTTGCAGACGAACGCCGGCAGCTTGCCGTCCGTGTTGCTGCTGGCCAGCGGCCTTGCAGTTATAACCGTGCTGACGAAAGCCGTAACGGGCTGGTATGCTGCGAGCCGGCTGGGCGTGGGCGCGTTGGGCCGCTTGCGTGCCGGAGCCGTGTTGTCGCCTCGCGGCGAGTTTTCCATTGTGATTGCGGGGCTGGGCGCCAGCGCCGGCGTCACCGGGCAACTCGCGCCGCTGACTACCGCCTATGTGCTCATCATGGCGATTGCCGGATCGCTGCTGGTAAAGGTGGTAGAGCCGGCATGGTACTGGGCGCAGGCGCGACGAAATTAGCGAGTCTGCCCTTCGGCGCGCAACTCCGCCACTTGCATCTTGAACACCTCCATTAGCTCGTGAACGGGATCCTCGAAGTGCTCACCCATGAGGCAAATCTGTATCCAGTTGCGCTCGATGAGGTAGTGGCTCTTGTAGCTTAATTCGTACCCGGCATCGCGCAGGCGATCGCCCAGCGTCACCGAGTTTATTCCCGGCGGAAGTGCAGTCGTGGTGACCGCAGGCAATGCGTATGGCTCGGGAATCAGCACGTCCAATTCTATCTCCTGAAACGATTCGCGAATCTGCCGGGCGAGCCCATTGATGTGCCGATAGTAGTCAGCCGGAAGCGCATCCAGGGCGGCGATAAGCGCATAGACCAGGTTGGATGAGAGCGTGAAAGGGACGCCGTCGTGCTCGGCGTAGTAGCCGATGTCCAAGTAGCGAGGAATATGGTCCGACGACGCAATGGGTTCGTTATAGAAGACCATGCCCAAACCGGCATAGGAACCTAATGCTTTACCGCTGGTGCCAGTAGCGAGGTAGACGCCGTCGAGGTTGATTTCCGCGGCGCCGATCGAACTGATACAGTCGACGCAGCAGCGCACGTTATGTTGCTGGCAGAGTGTTTTGATGCGCTCCAGATCGTTGAGCTCGCCGGTGGAGGTTTCACAGTGGCTGAACCAGAGCCAGGTGATGTCGCCCTGTGCCAGGCGTTCTTCTACGGTATGATAATCGAACGGCTTGCCCCAAGCCATCTCGAACGCATCCAGTTCCAGATCCCAGCAGCGTGCTTGTTCGATGAGGCGCTCGCCGAATTCGCCGTTGGCGAGCATGAGACCGCGTCCGTCCATCAGCGTGAGCTGAGCAGCCAGCGCCTCGTTTGCCACCGTCGCACTACCGAAGAGTATCTCCACATACTTCGCATTCACGCGGCTGCACAGTTCCGCCCTTATACGCTGCACATCGGCCACAAATTCCGGCGCACGATGAGATACCGGCTCGCCTGTGAACGCTTCTTTCACCGCCGCAGGCAACTGGATGGGTCCGGGCATATAACTAATCGGTTCCAACGACGCACTCCTGATCTAGCACAGAGTCAATCTGCTCGAGATAACCCGTACAGTATACCAGTAAATACCATGCCCAGCGCCAGTTAACCATTGCTATTTTCGTTGGTATTTGAGTGTTACGATTCGGCGTTGGAAACGGGTAGCGACTTCACATGCCAGATGTCGTCACAATACTCCTTGACCGCCCGGTCTGAAGAGAAGAAACCGCAGCGCGCACAGTTGAGTAAGGACATGCGCGTCCATCGATCTGTGTCAGCATAGGCTGCTACGGCGGCTTCCACAGTTTCTATATAGGACGCGTAGTCCGCCATAAGGAGGTAGTTCGTCATTGTCGAGTAGGCTGGAGACGATAGGCTGGAATAGATTCGGATCGCCGCTGGAGAAGAAACCCGACGAAATGCGGTCGATGACGTTGCGCAGTTCGGCGTTATCCTCATAGTACGTGCGCGGACGGTAACCGTTTTGCTTCGTCTCCATCGCCTCCTCAGCTGTCTGACCAAAGAGGAAGAAATTCTCCTCGCCGACCCGCTCGCGAATCTCAATATTAGCCCCATCCAGCGTACCAACCGTTACGGCGCCGTTCAGGGCAAACTTCATGTTGCCCGTGCCGGACGCTTCCTTGCCTGCCATGGAGATCTGCTCGGAGATGTCTGCAGCCGGATAGATGCGCTCGGCAAGCGTCACATTGAAGTTGGGCAAAAATGCCACTTTCAGCCGCCCATCGACATCCAGGTCGGTGTTCACGACATCGGCTATCGAGTTGATAAGCTTGATGATAAGTTTGGCCATACGATAGCCAGGCGCGGCTTTGGCGCCAAAGATGAATGTGCGCGGTGTGATCTCCAGTGACGGATCGTCCTTGATGCGATTGTACAGCGTGATGATGTGCATGGCCTTTAGCAACTGGCGCTTATATTCGTGCAGCCGCTTCACCATGATATCAAATACGCTGTTGGGGTCCACCTCGACCAGCGTCTTTTCATGGATCAATTGGACCAATTCCTGCTTATTGGCCTGCTTCACAGCCCGCCATTCGGTCAGGAAGTCGGCATCGTCAATGAACTGCTCCAGCCCTTTAAGCTCGTCCAGATGACGCAACCACGTATCACCTATCTTGCCGCTGATGAGGGAAGACAGCTCGGGGTTGGCGATACGCATGAAGCGACGCGGCGACACTCCGTTGGTCTTGTTGTTGAACTTTTCCGGGCTGTACTCTGCGAAATAGCGCAGTGTATGCTCCTGCAGTAGCTTGCTCTGCAGCTCCGCAACGCCGTTGACCGAAAAGCTGCCGATGGTGGCAAGGTTCGCCATGCGCACCATGCGCTCGGAGCCTTCCTGGATGATGGACATGCGCCCGATTCGCTCGGTATCATTTGGGTAGTGGTAGCGCAGATCGGCGAGGAATCTCCGGTTGATCTCGTAGATGATTTCTAAGTGCCGTGGCAACAGCGACTCGAATAGGCTGACTGGCCATCGTTCCAGCGCTTCCGGCAGCAACGTATGGCAGGTGTATGCAAAACTACGCGTCGTGATATTCCAAGCCTCGTTCCAGTCCATAAAATGCTCATCTACCAAAAGTCGCATGAGTTCGGGGATGGCAATGACCGGATGTGTGTCATTAAGCTGGATGACAATCTTGTCCGGCAATGTTTGTAAGTCATCGTTGCGGATAAAGAAACGGCGCAGGATGTCGTGCAGTGAACAGGCGACAAAGAAATATTGCTGCATCAGACGCAGACGCCGGCCCTGCGGGTTGTTGTCGTTGGGATAGAGCACCTTGGTCAGAGTCTCGCTCTTGACCTTCTCTTCCACTGCCTGTGCGTAGTCGCCGCTGTCGAACAACTGAAAATTGAACGCTTCAGTGGCGCGTGCGTGCCAGAGGCGTATGATGTTGACTGTGTGTGTGCCATAGCCCGGGACGAGCATGTGATAGGGCTCGCCCAGCAGGTCATAGCCGGAAACCCATTTCTTGCGCGTCAATCCTTTTTTGTCGGTGTAGTATTCTGTGTGACCGCTGAAGTGGACGGTATGGGCATCGTCGGGTTGCGAAAATTCCCATGGATTGCCCAGCGAAAGCCAATTGTCGGGCGCTTCCACCTGCCATCCGTCCTTGAATGTTTGTCTGAAGATGCCATACTCATAGCGAATGCCGTAGCCTACGGCAGGGATGTCGTGCGTAGCCAAGGAGTCAAGATAACATGCTGCTAACCGGCCCAGACCACCATTGCCCAGCCCGGGCTCGATGTCTTGATGAATGAGTTCATCCAGTGAATAGTCGAATTCGGACAGGGCCTCGCGAGCGGTGGTGGCGGTATCCGAATAGAGCATGTTTTGTGTGAGCTGCTGTCCGAGCAGATACTCAGCGGAAAAGAAATAGACGAACTTGGGATTCGCATTGAAGTGGGCCTGGGTTGTCGCTTCCCAGTCCTCCGCCAACGCATCGCGTACAGTTTGGGACAGCGCCATGTATACGTCCTGCTTGCTGGCAGACTGCAAGGCGGAGCCCCGATTGTAGTACAGATTGTCGGTCAACGTTTGCTTGAATGCGGCGACCGAATCAGTTCTATCTGTGTGGTCCGGTAGGTGGATTGGCATGGGACGACTCCTCCGTCTTGCGGATGAATGCTCTAAGTTGATATCCGATCATGTGACAAGTAAGGGTGGATTTCAGTGGCATTGCTTACGACGTGCGCCCATCCTTCTGCGCTGCTATTCTGTACTCACGGAAAAACCGCTGTTGAACGATTCAGGATTCAGGAGATGCAGGGAAGGATTCGGTTTAGGAGTGCACGGAAGCGGCGCCTCCCAGCACTGATTCCCTTCCGCTGGGACGTTGAGCACCAGTCCTGAATCGGTGCTGTATTGCGTCAATTCAACGACAGGTAATGGATAAAGTCCATTATCGGGTCCCGATAAGACAGGAAAGGAGCCGCGTGACATAGGAGCGCCGATAGCGATACCAGTCAGTAGTGCGACTACAAGTAACACTGCGTTTTGCTTGCCCAGGGATGTTGCCTCAAGGACGGTTACCAACATTATGCCTGCGGCAAGCCATAGTGAGGCGCCAAGAAATCTGGTAGTTGGCACCGTGAAGAACCAAAAGATTGTCGCAGCTAAGGGAGGAATCACGAATAAGAGCAACGCGCTACGGTTAATTTTGTTCAGTGTTCGCAAGGAAATAGCCAAAACTGCGGCCATACCGGCCAACAACAGTGGGAACACTATATCTATTTCTAACAACGCTATTGCCAGATGAGTCTTCTCAATCGACCATTGTCGCAACCATGTCCGGTCAGCAAGAACGACCTCCGGTGGAACTCTTCGCTGGCGCGCCCAGGCGAATGTGACAATTTTTTCACGCATTGCAGATGCCCGTGGAACTGACCAGAGAGTCTCTATGCCACCGATCGTGCTGGGATATGCGGGATATCCGCTGAGCACATAGCCCCGCACTGCCCAGGTCGACAGTAGAATGAGCGCCGGCATGATAATCCAGGCAGCATAGCGAAACGGCAGATGTTGACCTCGTTTGTGGAAACGAACCAGTACTACGGCTATCGCAGTTATAGCGCTTAGACTCCCCAGAACAATGAAGCTGAGTTTGACAGTAGTGCCCACCGCAGCTAGCAGCACGATGACGGCGACTTGTTGCAAGTCTACGTCCGGGCTGTCGACTTCAAATAACAGCCGACAAAGCTGCACACCTATTACAAAACCGAGAATAAACACAGTATGGTCTGGCGAGGTGCTATTCGCATTTGTAATGGCGTAGAATGCGATAGGGGCCAAGAAGAGAACTGTAAGTCCGTCGCAGATCCGGCAGCTAGATTGTTGAGTGAAGATACGCCAGAAGCTGAGTGAGATCTGCATCGTCGTCACCAGCAACAGGGCTCCGTCCACAAGGTTATAGGAGCGTATCCCGGCGAGGCCTGGTTCAAGAATACTAAACAACAGAAAACTGGAATTATTGAATGCGAATCTGCCGTGGAGATTTCCAAGTCCGGGTACGAGCCGGTACGAGTGTAGCCACTCTATCATGCTCAGGTGATACAGACCTGCATCATAGACCACGAGTTCGTCCAGGGCTTTGTTGGCCAGTAGCAACGCTAGCATGCCAACAAAGAGGCTGAACCACAGCGCCTTCTGCCGGCGTTTCAATACGTATGTGACAATTTGGCGATGTCTCAGAAGGATACCGATCAGCCCAAGGGTCGACAGCAGTACCAGCGCTTCGGAATTGGCGGGCAGCAGCAATTGCCATATCTGTACTATACCAATCGCAATCGCCAAGCCGAGCCAGAAATCGGTAATGAGACTATCGATCGACAGCCCCGCTACACGATACGGTTTTGGCAGTAGTAGCCCGATCCCTACAGTCAGAGGGATCATGATTCCCCATGCCGCCATGACGAGCAACATGGTTAATAACAGATTACTCATGTTGTGCTTCCAGTGGACAAAGAGCGTCCGTTCAGTTCATGGTCTCTGATTTGATATCGATTGTTTAGGTTCATAGGGTTTCGCAATAAGTGAGAAACAAGCACTAGCTTCACTCAAATGTCGTCGTCAGCCGTTGAACGGCCATGCCAAAGGAATGATGAACAGGCTGGCTAGCAGGTAGACGATCACCAATGGCAGCCCGACCTTGGCATAATGGCTGAAGCTGTAACCTCCCGGCGTCATAACCATCAGATTCGGCGGCGTTCCAATGGGTGTGAGTAACGCCGAGGATGCGCCGACCGCGACGACCATCAGAAATGGGTAAGGTGATAGGCCGAGGTCCAACGCAGCAGTGAGGATGATGGGCGCCACGAGCACTGTCGTTGCCGTGTTGCTGATTACCTGGCTGAAACCCGCCGTCAATACGTAGACGCCGGTCATAAGCGCCAAGGGACCCATGGCGCCTAGCGTGTCCACGAGTGTTCTAGCAATGAGCTCTGCCCCTCCGGTTACCTCCAGAGCCGTACTCATGGGAATCATGGCGGCAATCAATATGACGCTGCCCCAGGAGATGCCGCGGTAGGCCTGCTCCATATCCAGGCACCTGGTCAGCACCATCGCAACAGCCGCCATCACCGCTGCGATAACGGTCGGCACTATTCCAGTCACCATCAGTACGATCATGGCGAGTAGAATGCCCCCGGCGAAGAGCATGTGGCGGCTTAGGTCCTCGATCTGTAGCGCCATGGACTCCGGCTGACCCACCACAACAAAATTACGTCGTTCTCTGGCAAGTTGCTCAATATTACGCCAGGTGCCGCGCACCAGTAAAGAGTCGCCGAACTGCAGCCGTACGCGTTGACGCTTGGCCAGCTCGTTGTTGCGACAGACGCTAAGCACCTGCACGCCGTAGCGATTGTACAGACCGCTTTCGGCCAGCGTCTTTCCGATGAAGAATGACCTCGGCGTGACCAGCACCTCAGCCAGACCCACTTCATGGGAGAGCAGGGTTCCGGTCAAAGGTTCCTTGTATTCGTCCAGCGGTTGCACGCCGAATTTGAGATCCATCTGCGCCTGTTCAATAATTGGCGCTGTGGCGCGCACCAGCAGTTCGTCTCCCGCCTGCAGCATGGTCCTGCCGTTAGGCACAATGACATCATCCATGCCCCACTCGCCGATTCTGTGATCGTGATCTTCGTCTGAATGGTGCTTGACGCTGAGAACAGTGATCTCCCGTTCACTGCCTAATTTAGCTTCTGCCAGCGTCTTGCCTGCCAGCGGCGATTGGGCGCGCACACGTAGTCGAAAGAGCTTGCCATGCAGGGAATAGGCGTCGGCGAGTTCGCCAACTGATATGCGCAGGTCAGTGGGAGGCGGCAACGCCGACTTATCCGGCAGCAGTCGAGAGCCGAGAGTAGCCATGTAGCTAATGGCAATGAGCAGAAGCGGCAGACCGATTATGCTGAACTCGAAGAAGCCAAATGGCTGATAACCGGCTTCGGCCAACGTATCGGCCACAATGATATTGGGAGGCGTGCCTGTAAGCGTGAGCAGACCGCCGGCGTTGGTGGCGAAAGCCAGCGGCATCAGCACCCTAGCCGGCACGGTACCCACGCCCCATGCTGCTGCAACCACTGCGGGCATCATTGCAGCCAAGGCTCCGGTGTTACTCATGAACGCAGATAATCCGGCAGCAAAAGCCATCGCAGCGATAAGCAATCGCAGTTTACTGCCGCCTGCCAGCCGCTTGAGGCGCCCGCTGAGCCAGGCTGTTGCACCCGACCGTGAGAGCCCTTCTCCGACGACGAACAGCGCTGCGATAAGGACAACTGTCGAATTACCGAAGCCAGCCAGCGTTTGCTGCAATGTCAGCGTGCCGGTCAGAAAGAGTGCTAGCAAGGCCAGTAGGGCGACCACATCCGAACGCAGCTTTCCCCAAACAAACAGAAGTATGGTGATCGCCAATATTAGGAAGGTTAGGTACATTGTATGGAGTATCGCCTCCCTGACACAGGTATGAATTAATTGTTTGGCGAGTGCGTTGCGGACGCGCTGAATAACCGTTTGCCGCTGATGTTAAACACGATGATCTGGCTTCTACTGCTAACGATCAACGCAGACAATTAGCCTAGACTTTTTCCGCGGCTAGGATGACGATGGTCCGTGGCTGCACAACATACTTGTCGCACAAGAGTTTTGGTGCGGACGCCATCTCACAAAAATCGTCCGGCGACTCCAGATACGTGTCGACGATGCGTCGCCAGCGCCCATTGTGTTTGTCGTACAGTTGTGGCAGCGAGAACTCCTGCGCCTCCCAGTATGCGTTCACGATGACCTGGAACGAAAATCGCCTGCCGCGCACTGTGAACGACAGCCAATGTGAATCCGCACTCCAGTCCGGCTCGTTGAGCTCGACGCCGTGCCACTGAACACGCGCCAACTCCAGCAATTCGGAGAGGCTGAAACCATTTTCGTTGGAGAAGATATCTAGGTTCTTGCGTAGTCGCAGCAGCCGCTTAACGAATCGATAGATATCGGCGTGCTTGTCCAACAAACTCCAATCGAACCAACTGATTTCGTTATCCTGACAATAGGCGTTGTTGTTGCCCTCTTGCGTGCGCCGCACTTCATCGCCCATCGTCAACATGGGCACACCAAGCGCGCCTAACGTCACGACGAAGAAGTTCTTCACCTGCCGGTTGCGTAGCTTCTCAACTTCCGGATCGTTTGTCGGCCCCTCAATGCCACAATTCCAACTCAAATTGTAACTCGAACCGTCGCGGTTATGTTCGCCGTTGGCAAGATTGTGCTTATCATTGTAGGAGACGACGTCGTTGAGCGTAAAACCGTCGTGGCACGTGACGAAGTTGATGCTTTGTTCCGGCTCTCGGTCCTGCTGACCATAGAGGTCCGGGCTTGCGAGAAAGCGCGCGGCGACTTCCTCAGCTTTGCCGCGGTCGCCCTTTATGAAGGCGCGCACGTCGTCGCGAAAGTGGCCGTTCCATTCTTTCCAGTGGTCGCCGGCGAAGCTGCCCACCTGGTACAGGCCCGCCGCGTCCCACGCTTCGGCAATGAGTTTGGTGCCCGCCAAAATAGGGTCCGTTTCAATATCATATAGAATAGGCGGGTTGGCTAGCGGCACGCCTTCCTCGTCCCGGCTGAGAATGGAAGCCAGATCGAAGCGGAAGCCATCGACATGCATCTCCTCCACCCAATAATGCAGGCTGTCCAAAATCATGCGGCGGACGATAGGCCGGTTGGCGTTGAGTGTGTTGCCGGTGCCGCTGTAGTTGGCATAGCGGCTTCGGTTCTGGTCGAGGATATAGTAGGAGTGGTTCTCGAAACCTTTGAAGCAGAATGTGGGTCCCCTGTGATCGCCTTCCGCGGTGTGATTGTAGACCACGTCGAGTATAACCTCGATGCCAGCTTTATGCAGCGCTTTGACCATATCGCGGAACTCGTCGATAGGCCCCAGCGGCTCCTTATTCGAACTGTACGCATGGTGTGGCGCAAAAAACGAGACAGGATTGTAACCCCAGTAGTTCGTTTTTCCGGGCGGCGCTTCCTGCGCGTCAAACTGAAAGACGGGCAGCAATTCCACGGCGGTGACACCCAAGTCCTGCAGATACGGTATCTTATCAATTAAGCCGGCATAGGTACCCCGTTTTTTCGACGACACACCTGAGTTCTTATTCTGTGTGAAGCCGCGCACATGCATTTCGTAGATGATCGTGCGCACAAATGGCGTACGTAGCGGGGTATCGCCTTCCCAGTCGTAGCTGGAGCAGTCTGCTACCACACTGCGCATCGCGCATGCGACATTATCGCCCCGCTTCTGCCCCGCACTGCGATCATAGCGGTCCGGAACAGCCACTGCACGCCCGTATGGGTCGATGAGCAATTTGTTGGGATTGAAGCGCAAGCCTGCTTCCGGATAGTACGGACCGAATGCGCGGTATGCATAGACCTGGCCGTTGCCGATGCCGGGAACAAACACATGCCAGTAGTGAAACGTGCGATTGCGCTTCGGGTGCAAGGCAATGACGGAGGAAGGTTCGGGGTCTTCCGAGCTGTCGAAGAGGAGCAGATGAAGCTCTGTGCTGCTCTTGGAGTAGACAGAGAAGTTGACGCCTTCTGGTGTAATGGTTGCGCCGAGGGGGTATGCCTTTCCGGCGCTACTCGTCGAATTGTAATCAGTCATATTTTCGCTTTTATTATCAGTAAGTACAGCTATGTGAAAGGGTTCTCCGCCATGAGCGAAGCTGCACAATCATTTGATCGCGTTGGCGCATCCTTAGCGCTCAACTCTACCGTATTCAAGTAAGACTGCAGCCGTTTAGCAGCCGTCATTAATATCGACGTGAACCGGCTACAAATGGATACTCACCTGCAGTAGTTGAGCATTACCAAACCGCCGGAATGTTGGCATTGATAATTTTGGTATTGATTCAGTGTAGCGTGTGCCAACCGACTGTAGAGTCAGGCAAGATATCATGTCGCGGGGAGATTATCAAGCTAAGAAACCGCGCTTCGTAAACCACCTACTATATTCAGTTGTCATAGTTCCTGTAAGATACCACCAGCCGCTGGGGATAGCCTGGCGAAATCACAGCACATACGATAGGCCTTATGCTGGACTATCGTCAAATCCGGTATGATTAAGACATGATGAGTATTTTGGCAGCGGCAACCATGGTTGTGGCCTGATACACTATTGCGCCCAACTCACCACTTGCTCATCGCCAAAGCTGTAGTTGAGCGGAATGCCAATGTCGAGCGGACGTTGATTGCCGCCATCTGCGTCCATGATCCAAAGGCGCCATGCGCCAGCTTCGCCGCTGTCTGTTCGGTTGCTCAGGAAGATGATCCGGGTTCCGTCAGGACTCCAGGTAGGCGATACATTGCTAGGGATTTCGTCCACAAGTGCGGTAGCCGGCCGCGTCAGCGGTACGACGCCAGTGCCGTCCGGGTTAACGCTGAATAGCTCCCAATGGCTGGCTTCTTTGCCCATGTAGATGATCTTGCTGCCATTGGGCTGCCAGTCAGGGTCGCTGAAAAAGGGTTTCAGCGGATCAAAGATGATCTGCTGTGACGTCGCGCCATTTTCGTCGGCTGTCAGCTGCAGCCCGGAATTCGACTCATAGACAACGCCTGAATCGTTCCAGTCCGGCGTGCGTGCGTAGTTGAGTGTCGATAGTTCGTGATAGTTCTGTCCATCGCGGTCCACGACGCCGATGTGATAGTTGACCAGCGTAGTCAGCGTCACGCCGTCCGGCACTTTGCGGTCGCCCCACTCGTCCACGGATATACAGTTACCGCCTATGAGATAACATCTGTCAGTATCATAGCCGAACGAAAAGGCAATCCATTGGCCGTCGGGGCTCCACTTAGGCGAGGCCAACCGCTGATTGCCGGAAAAGATGAGACGCTCGTTGGAGCCGTGGGTGTTGATAAGGTATAGACCCTTCTCGCCGCCGTCGCGCGTAAAGGCGACCGTGCTGCCGTCTGGGCTGATGGCTGGGTCAAAGCCGGTCGTGATGGGCCAGAGCGTGCCCGCGCCAAGGTCGTAACCGTAAATGGAGCCGCCACCGATAGCCACAAAGACAAGCACACCGCTCAGATCTCCGGCTGTAACGGATTCGCTGGGTGCGCCGACAACAGGCAGATATTTTGGCGCTTCCAGCATATCTTCATCAACTGTGTCGGTCGCTATGGCATCTGGTTGTGAAACGGGCTCTGCGGATACAGCCACTAACGGGCTCTGCGTACGATCGATGGTGACGTCGGGGATAATCACCTGGAGCGCATCGGCCTGGTCGCCCAGGTCGACGAACTCTGCTGCGACCCACCCGGTCATGCCATCCGCGCCCGGCAAAGACACCTGAATCCAGTCGCCAGCCAGGTTAACGGCGAGTGCGTCCAATACATCCCCGGGATCCACTTTCGTGACGATGTCCGACGTAGTATCGGGTTGTTCGCGGATGTTCAGGCGAGAATCTTCCGAGATCACAACAGCAGGAATCGCGTCCGAAGGCTCCGTCATGGAAGCTGTTGCTGCGGGTTCTTCTGTAGGCATGGAAGTGTCTTGATCGCTGGCTAGCTGCGCATCTACTTCGTTACTCGTCTCGGCGGAAGGCGCTAATGTTGGTTCCGGTTCAGATGCGCTCGGCGTCGCGGGCGGCTCCGGCGTGGGTTCCGGAACAAACTCACTCGACGTTGCGGGCGGCTCCAGAGTTGGTTCCGGCTCAGAACCACTCGGCGTCGCAGGCGGCTCGAGACCTGCCATGGCCACGTTTACCCAGCCGACACCACCAGGCGGGTCCAGCACGGCGACACGCGCCCACGTACCGTCATCGTTGCGCTCTAGCTCCAGCAACTCGAGCCCGGGTTCCAGCACCTTGACGACTTCGCTCTCTGCGCTCGGTTCAGAATAGAGCGTCAGTGCATCGGCAGGTGTTGCTGCGGAACCTGCGTCAGCCGTGTTGGACTCGGTTGATTCGTCCTCAGCCATGGTAGCCGTAGGTTGAGGGACAGGAGTCGGCGACGGGATCTCAGCAGCCGGTGTCGGCGCCAACAGTGACTGAGCGTCGCTAGACTGCGACGGCGTTGGTGTGGGCAATAGGAAGAGCGGCGTTTCCGGCTGGCTGTTGTCGACCACCGGCAGTTCGTCTTCGGCGCCACCCAACGACACGTACTCAGCTGCAACCCAACCGGTACCGTCTGCCGTATCCGGCAGCGATAGCTGAAGCCATTCACTGTCGGAGGTGCGCCCGATGGACACAACCTCGCTGCCTGGGTTCAAGCGTTCCACAATGTCATAGTTGGTGCCCGGTCCGCTGCGTACGTTGAGTCGATTGAACCGGGAGTCGACCGTGCCTACGATCGGCTTGATGCGCACCTGTTCCGTTGTGGGAGCAGCCTCTGCGTTCTGCGCAGTTTCACCACCTTCTACTGGTGCGGTTTGGGTGGATTCCTCTGGCGCGGTGCTCGGTTCAGCAGCCGGCGCCTCTGATTGTCCGCCCATGTCCGCACTACCGGATTGCGCTAACTCGCCTTGGAAAACAGGCAAATTCTCTGCGCCGTACATAACCAACTGATTCAGCGGCGCCCAGCCTACGGCATCGCCGACCTGCAAGAGAATCCAGTTACCGTCCGCCGTCCGTGCAATGCCCGACACGGACGTCCCCGCGGTTAAGTCGACAAGAACTGCGCCATCAAGTGTTTCATACAACGTTGCACCAGAGCCACGTGCCACGCCGAACAATCGGCTGCCGGCAGGAATTGACGTGGTAGGCGCACTATTTTCGGCGGCGCCAGTACCGCCGGTTGACGCCACGCCGGAGACCGTCGGCTCTGCCTGCATACTTGGCTCAGTAGCTGCCGACGGCGTCGCCTCAGTCGATGGCCTATTTGCATTGCCGCCAGCCCCAGGTCGGCTGCCAGGCGCCAGCGTGCCCTGTGCGATGGCGGTCATGCGAGCTTCCACGTCCATGCCAGCTTGTGCACCGCCTTCGGCCCGAGAACCACTACCGGATCGGTCTGGAAACTCAGTGCCCTGCGCGACCGCTGTAGCCATGGCGTCGGCGTCCAGGGCGTTGGGACTGATCTCATTCGGTTCGCCCATGCCCGCTTGCGCGCCGGGACCGCTGCCGGAGCCAGCTTCGGCGTCTGATCCTCCTGTCTGCTCTTCACCAGCCGTGTTACCCGCTGTCGTGTCATTCTCAGCCGGCATATTCTCTTCCGGTGTAGCAGCCCCGGACGGTTCACCTGCCGATGCGTTGTCTGCCGACGGTTCGTAGGGGACTAATGTGGGCGTGTCGGTTTCGCTAGGCGAAGACGCCTGGCTGGAACCTAAGAGTGTGACGCCGAAATAAGCGGCGACCAATAGAATGGCTACTGTGATTAGCGCTCCAAGAAGCGCCCTTGCATCTGTAGAGAATGATGAACGTTCTGCCATAACCTCTCCGCGTCGTCGTGACTACTGTTCCAGCATATTATGGGACCTATAATGTTACCACATAATCATGCTGAAGATGAGGTTCGCGTAAACCGAAACTCAGTTGGATTTTAACATCATACGCGCACGAAATAGTGAACACAGGACGCGTTTTGTCTCATCATTAGTACGGTATCAGCCTCTTAAGCGTCGCGCCCGCTACGGTCGCCCGCCACTACCTGGAGGTCGTCCGCCGCCCACGCCGGGCATGCGCATGCCGCCAAAACCGCTGTTCTGGCCCACAAAGGTGGTCACGCTGCCGACAACGCTATCCCCAGCCTGCAAATCGGGCGAAACGACCACAACCCACTCGCCTTCGATGCCGGTAATCTGGACCGGAACCGGCTCCTGCACGCCATTCTGCAGCCGCACGACCGTACTGGCCCCGTTGGATTGCTGCACAGAATTGCTGGGGACGAGCCACGCATTGTTCAAATCGGCGGTCGTGTTTTGCAACATGGCGACCGCCGTCATGCCTGGCAACACGCCTTCCAGCCTGTCACGGTCCAAGGCAATGGTCACGGCATAGTTCACCAGATCTGAATCCGAAGCGCTGGACGGTGCGATATAGTCGACCACGCCAGTGAACGTCCGTTGCGGAAACGCGTCAATGGCGATGCTTGCCGGCTGTCCCGGCTTCACATTGGCAATATCGATTTCGGCGACATCAATGGTCAACTGAAGCTGCGAGATATCGGCCATGGTGGCTACGACGCCGCCGGCGCCGATGCTCTCGCCAAGTGCAGGACTTACCGTTAATATGGTTCCGGCAGCCGGCGCTGTCACCTGGGCCAACGCCAAATTGCTGTACGCCTCTTCCAGATCCAGGATGGACTTTTCCAGCGCAATTTCGGCGCTCGCCAGATCCATCTCCGACGGACCGATTTGCAGTTGAGCCAGGGCAGCCTCTGCCTGTGCGACCTGCGCCTCTGCCTGGGCAATCTCGGCGGCGGTAGGCGAGTTGAGCAAATCATCCAGCGACACCTGCGCATCCTGAATACCGCTTTGCGCTTCAGCCAAATCGGCTGTGGACGCCGGCTGAGTAGCCTCCGCGTAGGCTGCCTGCGCCGTCTCATAATCGATGGTGGCTGTTTGCAGCGTCTCCGCTTCAGTCGTCATCGAAGAGTCATTTCGCCAGGCAATCTGGTCATAGTCTCCTTGCGCCTTACGCAGTGCGATCTCGTTGCGACGCATGTCCGCCTGCAACTGGATTAACTCAGCATCGCTTGGCCCCTTCAACAGGTCATCGTATTTTGCTTGGGCCGAGAGCAATGAAGCTCGTGCGGCAGCTAATTCTTCTTTGCTGGGGCCAGCCTGCACATCGGTCAAGTTCTCCTTGGCCTCGGCAAGATCAGCTTGCGCCGAAGCAATGTCTGCATCGTCTGCGGGTTCCTTGATCTGATCGAGATCGTTCTTAGCCGACTGAACATCCAGCTCAGCCTGGTTCGCAGCTCGTTCCAAGTCGCTGGAATCGAGGATAATCAGCACATCGCCTTTGGCGACTACATCACCCGGTCGCACCACAATATCGTTCACGTCGCCCGCCACCTTGGCAGCGACCGAGCGCAGGCTCTCCAAGTCGATATTGCCGCTGGCGCTGACCTCGCCCAGGATGCTATCGGCGGATCGGATCTGAACCGTGCCGATATCGGAAGGCGCCTCACTGGTCGGCGCGCCGGTCGGAATGGCTTCGGCAGCCGCTGACGTCCCTGCAGACGCGCCATCGCTCCACGGCATCGCCGCCCGAAGCTTGGCGCCGGCTTCGGTGCCGCTAATGAAATAGTAGGCAGCACCGAGGATGATGACGACAATTAGTATCCTGATGAACGCTTTCATTCACATACCATCCGATTCTGTCTGTTCGCACAGTCGTACCGACCAAATACCTTTAGCAAACTCGCACCGCCCAAATGCAGGCTCAACGATTCACCACACGCGATCAAGCACAACCGCCGTGGCAAGCGCATATTCGCCTTCGTCGCTGAAGGAATGTAGAACCATGCTAGCCTACTCGAAGCGTAACGCCTCGATCGGATCGAGACGAGTCGCACGCATTGCCGGATACAATCCAAAAATGAAGCCGCTGGCGAAGCTGACGATCAGCGCGAGCAACAGAGCCTGCGGCAAAATGATGATCGAAAACGGAAAGCTAGGTATCTGCGAGGTTGCGTAGGATACACCATAGCTGATGCCAATGCCTACCAAACCACCGATGGTCGCCAATACCAGTGACTCCACCAAGAACTGCAGCAGAATATCGTTGTCGTGCGCGCCGAGTGCCTTGCGCAACCCGATCTCACGCGTGCGCTCGGTGACGGAGACCAGCATGATATTCATAATGCCGATGCCGCCGACCAAGAGGCTGATGGCGCCAATGCCGCCTAAAAGAACAGTCATCATTTGCGACACTTCTGTGGCCATCTCCAGCAGGCTAGCCTGGTTGAAAATAGAAAAGTCGTTCTCGTCATCCGCCTTCAGATGGTGCCGCAAGCGCAGCGTCTGCTCGACCTGCAGCTCCGCTTCATCCATGTGATCGCCGTCGATCCCCTTAATGCTCATGGAGTTGATTGTGTAGTCGCCGCGATAGCGGTTGGCGTTGAAGAGCCGTTTTTGCGCCACATTGATCGGCACATACACCTGGCTATCCGGTCCGCCAAAACCTGTGCCGCCGCTCTCCGCCAGGACGCCGATAATCTGGAAAGGTTCGCCCTTGATACGCACCTGCTGCCCCACGGCGTCGCTTGCATTCAACAGCAAGTCTTCGGCGACGGTCGACCCAAGAACCACCACGCGCTTCTCCATGTCGATGTCGTCGCCGTCCAAGAAGCGACCCGCACTGATCTCCAGGTTTCTCACATCCAGGTACGACGGCAGCGTGCCCACGACGCTGTTATCTGTGTCCAGCGAGCCCATCGTGATAGTTGCACTGGATGAGTATTGGGGTACAACCATATCCAGCGCTGTATGAACCGTGCGATCCGACAGTTCTGCTGCGTCGCCCATGGTTAATGTATCACCGCCCGAATTAACGGTTAACAAGTTGGTTCCCTGGCTTTCGATACGCTCGGTGATGCTGGCTGCCGCGCCTGCGCCGATGCCCATGGTGGAGAGCACGGCAGCTACGCCGATGATGATGCCCAACATGGTCAGCGATGCGCGCAGCTTGTTGGCGCGTATACTGCCAAGCGCAACGCCAAAATAGAGGAATAGCTTCATGCCCGTACGGCCTCGGCCTGTGCAAGAGCCCGTTCGTCAGGCGGCGTATCGCCTTCGGCTACAGCCTTGTCTTCGACGACCACGCCGTCGAGCAGCGTCACAATGCGGTCGGAGCGGTAGGCGACGTTCCAGTCATGAGTCACGACGACAAGCGTCATGCCCTGCGTATGCAGGTCGTCGAATAGCGCCAACAATTCAGCGCCGGTGTGGGAGTCCAACGCGCCGGTGGGCTCATCCGCCAACAGCAGGCTAGGGTTGGTGACTAGGGCCCGCGCAATGGCAACGCGCTGTTGCTGACCGCCCGAGAGTTCGTCCGGCTTGTGGTGAGCGCGCTCGCCCAAGCCGACCCGCTCCAGCGCTGCCTCCGCCCGCTCGGAAGCCTGCCGGTTAGAAACGCCGGCATAGAAGAGCGGCAATTGCACCTGGCGACGTGCGTCCGTACGAGCCAGCAGGTTGAAGCTTTGAAATACGAAGCCGATCTCCCTGTTGCGCAGATCGGCCATACGGTTGCGGCTCAGCTTGCTGACCTCTTCCCCGCGTATGCGATAGCTGCCGCTGCTGGGCCGGTCCAGCATGCCGATCATGTTCATGAGCGTGCTCTTGCCGGACCCGCTGGCGCCGACGATTGCCACGTACTCGCCTTCGTAAATCTTGAGCGTGACGCCTCGCAGGGCATGCACCTCGTTCGTTCCCATGACATAGGTCTTGGTCATGTCATGGATGTCGATGACAGGGATGCGCTCAGGCACGCCGTTGCCGTTCTTTACCTGTGTACCCCGTTTTCCTTTGCCGAACCTCGAAAACATGTGCGGTGAGTCCGTCTACTTACAACCAAATGTGCAATGCCGTAGCGTTGGCTTGCCCCGTTCCCAACAAGCGCAACTATAGTCTATATGTTTATGGTTATATAGAAGAAATTGTTAGGAAAATGTGAAGACAGCGTGAAAAGGCATTGGCTCTCTTCACGCACTGGAACAGAATAACCCAATTCCCCACTACAACCCAATATTCATCTTATGCACAAGTTGAATATTGGCAGACAACAGCAGCCTATACTATCTTTTTCACCGGCATAGCAATCGCTATTCCAGAACGGAGTTCCGTTCCATACGGCTCTACAGACCGTCCCTTAATAAGGGGCAGGTCATGCAATGACCGCCGCCGCGCCCCTTGCCGAGCTCAAAGCCTTGTATGGGAATGACGCGTATGCCCGCCTTGCGCATGGCTCGGATGGTGTGCGTGTTCTTCTCGTAGCCGATGACCACGCCCGGCTCCAGCGCTAGGGTGTTGTTGGCATCGTCCCACTGCTCGCGCGCTGCCTGGTAATCGTCGCCGCCTGTCTCCACTACGTGCAGCTTCTTCACGCGCAGCGCATCCGTGACCGCGTCAAGAAAGCTTCGCTCCGGCGTCACATGGAAATCGTTGCCCCCGTCGCCAGGGCGAATGCTGTAGGCGTGGATCTGGTTGGCTACCTTGGGAAAGATGGTCACTACGTCGCGGTCCAGCATGGTAAAGACAGTATCCAGGTGCATGTGCGAACGGTCGTGCGTCATTACGCACGCAATCACACGTTCTGCAGCATCCTTGGCGAAGAGCGCCCGTGCGATCTGCTCCACCATGCGCCCCTGGGTCCGCTCGCTCATGCCGATGAGCACTGTCTTGTTGCCGATAGGCATGACGTCGCCGCCTTCCAAGGAAGCTAGGCCGAAGTCCTCCACGATAAAACGCTCTTCTACCCGCCCTGAATCCCCATTTCCGGGCGGGTACCAGAACTCGAAGTCGGCCTCCTCAAACATGGGATGGTGCTGATAGATAGCGGCAACGTTCACCGTTTCCAGACGGCGCGCCCGAAACTGCATGGGATTCAGCGAGACGCCATTGTAGATCCAGCAGGAGGAATCGCGCGGAAAGAGCGTGTTCGGCAGTGGCGGCAGCACAAACGGATGCTCCACGTGATCAATGGACGCCGCCAGCACCGAATGAGTGGATAGCCGACCCATATCAAGTTGAAGTTCGCCCAGCGTTAATCCGCCGATGAGGTGTTGCGCCAGTAGCTCGGGCTTCATCTCGCTCAAATGAGCGCGCACCTCGTCTACAAGCGACACGCCTACCGTCAGCTCGGTGACTGTGCGTCGGATGAGAGCCTGTTTGGTGTGTGGGCTATGCGCCAGCGTCTCGGCAAGCAGCGTCTCCACATCATAGACCTGCACCCCCCAGTCGCGCATTACCTCAACGAACGCATCATGCTCTTTCTGTGCATGCTCCACCCACAGTACGTCGTCGAACAGGAAATCGTCGTGGTTGGATGGCGTGATCCTGCCTAGCGCAAGTCCCGGTCGATGCACCATCACCTTACGCAAGCGACCGATCTCCGAATTGACGCCGAAGCTGCTCATGGGCGCTTCCTTTCTGCGCGACTAAACATCATAATAAGAGGGATATCTGGGATGGTACCCGTGGACAGAGCGGCGGTCAAGCGTCAGTTGGTTCGTGTACAGGGCAATCGCGAACCATAAATTTTCGTCCGTAGGGGCGGCATACATGCCGCCCGTCGCGCAAAATCCACCGGATGGTCGACTGCACACAGCGGGCGAGCCATGGCTCGCCCCTATATTCTCGCAGGTATGGTTGGCGTTCGAGTAGAATTCGTCGAAACAGACCTAATAACAGAATACTGCTTCGGTAAATCGTGTAGTCCGCGATTGCCCTGGATTCGTATACTTCAAGTACTCACAGACGCATGATGAGTTCGCCATCCCAAGACAGAGCAATTGGTACGTATTGGGCTATGCCGAGTTGGAGCAGACAGTACGCTCACCCTATACTGAGCGTATCACACTGCTCGAGCCAGTGTTCGGTAGAAGCCCTCAGCGGGCGCTGGATAACCGCATGAGCGGTGTAGCCGTCGACGACATTTTGGATGCGTTCATTGCTCTGTGGACAGCTAAGCGCATCTTCAATAATAGTGCGAACACGATTCCCGAAAATCCGCCTAGCGACCGTTACGGTCTGCACATGGAAATTGTCGCCTAACCCAGCGGAGAACCACATGAGTCACTTGAAAGACAACATTCTGCTGCGAACATTCGCCGGCGAACGCACGGAAGAAATACCTCTCTGGGAAGTCTGGTTTCTGCGTCAGGGCGGTCTCTGCCGGCAACTACTTGGGTCGCAGGTCACAACGCCACCTGAAGAGATCGCGCTGGCGAAGCGGCTGGGCATGCCGTGCATCCGCGTCGGCGGCATCGAAGACGGACTGCCGCGCGCCTATCGTGATGCCGGCGGCGTCGAACGATATTCTCCGGAAGGCGCGCTCATCAGCCTGGACCAGCTCGAGGAGATTCCGCCGCTGAATGTGGATGCGCTTAGGCCGAAGATGAGCGCCTACGTCGATGCAGCACATGCCGAGGGGCTGGCAGCCATCGCCTACGTGCCCTGGTGCTTCCACTCGACTGCGACCGCCATGGGCCTGCTCAACTTCGCGTACAAGACCGTGGATAATATCGACTTCGTGCACTCTATCATGGAGTTCGTGGAGGAGCGCAACCGCGTCGCTATTCGCAAGCTGCTGATTCCGCTGGGCATCGACGTGGTGCTCTTCGACGGCGACTGCGCCTATCGCAACGGGCTTATGGTCTCGCCTCCGGTCTTCCGAGAACTGACGCAGGAGCGCACTGCCAAGACCGTGTCACAATTCCGCGAGGCGGGCATCCCCTATGTCTTCCACACCGACGGTCAACTGGACCATGTCATCCCCATGTTAGTCGAACTTGGTTTCACGGCGGTGCATGGCGTGGAGGCTATGGCCAATGACCTGGGCGATATTAAGCGGCGTTTCGGCGACCAGATCGTGCTGATGGGCAATATGGATATCACCTTTCTTGGCTATTCAGGCGTGGATGAGGTGCGAGAAGCCACGCGCAAGATGCTCGACATCGGTTCACAGGGCGGCGGTTACGTCGCTGCGTGCAATACCAGCCCGGAGGACTTCATCCCGCTGGAGAACTACCTGGCTTTTGTAGATGAAATTCACGCGTATCGTGCGGGCAACTAGGCGGAAATCATGAGACAAAACACCCTGCGACAAATTCTGGTAATCATTGCTGTTGTTGCAACAGTTATTGTGAATGGCTTAGCCAATGCGTTGCCGATCAACGGCATAACGACCGGCGAGATATCGGACAAGTTCGACGTGCTCTTCGTACCCGCCGGCTACGTGTTCTCGATTTGGGGCGTCATCTACATCGGCCTACTCGCGTATGCCGTCTATCAGGCTTTGCCCGCCGATCGCGACAGTGCACGTCTGCGCAGCATCGATGTGCCCTTCTATGTTGCGTCGCTCGCCAATATCGTCTGGATCTTTTTGTGGCAATATCTGCACTTTAGCCTCACGTTGATCGCCATGTTCACATTGCTGATCTCGCTCATCATCATCTATCGCAGATTGAACATCGGCATCAGCGCACCTCCGTTGGGCGACCACTGGTTGGTGCAGTTCCCCTTTTCCATCTACCTGGGCTGGGTCACGGTAGCCGCCATCGCCAACGTGACAGTCGCGCTGGAGGCTGCCGGTTGGGGTCGGTTCGGGCTCAGCGACCAATTTTGGTTCCTCGCCGTCATGGTTGTCGCGTTGGTCATTGCGGGCCTGGTCACCTGGCGGCGCGGCGACCTCGCCTATCTAGCGGTGCTGGCATGGGCGTTCGCGGGCATCGCCGTGAAGCATGCCGATCTGAGCTTCGTGGTGACGATATCGTGGATTGCAGTAGCAGCCATCGTCGTGATGCTGGTCGTCGCCGTGCTCCGTCGCAGGCAGGGTTTACCCATGCTCATTCCTTACTAAGCGCCAGACGCCTGGTCGAAGAAAATACCCATCGGCGGAGACATCCTCCGGAGATTTCCACACGTACATCCGCTGATGAAGCATTGCCAGGGCTTTCGCCGACAGGCTCGGTAGCGGGTATTCGCACCGTAGACCGCAGCAATACCGCACATACACATGTCTACTACGGCGCATCCCATCTTGTCGGTTAGCCGGCGCCTACCCTGCGTGGTCGAAAACCGCCGAAGATCGCGACGAGATAACCTGGATGCGCATATGCACGAGTGCAACATGGCAGGATTTTCGTTGTCACTCGTACCCCACTCTCTACTGACGATGCGTCACCCAACGACCTAAGCCGTTTACTCTACTCGATGCAGAGCGGGCGGTGCCCATGCACCTGACAGAATTGGCGATTGCGGCACATAGCAGCGCAACTGCAGATAGAATTCACCTTCCGGCGCCGGCAGCCAGTTCGCCGCCTCGTCCGGCTGCTCTCGCTGAACGCGAATCTGCAACGTGCCGTCCTCTTCGCTTTGCAGGCCCGACGTGCGGTCGCCAATGGCATAGCGGTCAATCTCGTTCGGCACGAAGTGTCCGTCTGCGTCATAAAGCGTCACTGACCAGAATGCGTTGACCGGCGGATGCTCGCCTGGTTCAAACCGGAGTACATAGGCGTTTGCACCGGAGAGCGCTTTGCCGTCTGTGTCTTCGTAACAGGCGAAGCTGACCGCTTCCTCGCACACGTTTGAAAACGGGCTTTGAACCGCCAGTGCCGCGCGCAACAGAAAATTATTACCCGATCGCCCAGTATTTAGATTATATTGCCAGCCATTCACCTCTCGCCCGAGCCTCTCGATCTCATAATCAATCAACTCTTGTCCGGCGTTGACGCCCCTGCGCATGCCGACTTTCGTAGCCGGGTCCAGCTCGTCGTAGGCAAAGCCATTCTCCGGCGTGATATGCAATTCGCGCAGCACGCCGTACACCGCAAACTGTTCGTCCGATCTAGGCGGCTGCTCCATGATGATGTTACCCAGCGCCTCGAAGAATGCCAGGTCATCCGGCACCCTGGTGTTTTCCGCCTTTAGGGGTCGCTGGGGCGGCGTTGGCTCTTCATGACTATCATCGAGATACTTGCGCAGCGGAATGACATCCACGTCACGCTGCAGCGCACGCGCACTTACCACGTCGTCACTGCTGCCGATTGCAATGCGATTCGCTACCATCACGTAGCGTGTGGGAACGCGCATGACGATCTTGGCGCCGTCCGGCAGTTCGCCGTCCCACGTCGGCCCGATCAAGAATACGGGCGGTGCAGACGAGCCAGTCTCATAGGCGCCGACGTTGCCCACGACATCGCCGTACATGTCGGCGACCATAACGACCCAGTATCGGTCTCCGAAGTCCGGTGTCACGATCACAAACGGACCGCCGGCGAGATCAAAGAAGCCAGCGCTGCTCAGGACGTCATTGTTATAGCCGGGTGACGCGTGATCCGCTGCCGTGGCGAGCGCGGTCGCTCCGCCTAGCTGATTCAATTCCGCGCCATAGTCCCACGCGGGACGCTGCTCTCCGTCTGGCGGCGGCTGTGTGAGGTTCAGCCGTAAGGTGGCTGAGATAACAGCCGGCATGCCCCAAATATAGGCAAACTGGCCCAGTGCTAAGGCATATTCTTCTTGCGGAATCGGTTGTCTGAACACTTCTATACTCCGAATTCTAACCGGTGATCGAGCATGGTAATTGGCGCCGATCAGAACAGGCGCAAACCGTGCGATCCGAAGATCCATCAGTTTGCGCCTAAAGCGATTCTAGACTAATGCTGCGTCTCTCATCCCAGGAACAAGCTGTGCACAGTTGCAACAGTGCTATATGCCGCTGTCGCCGATGCTTGGCTGCGCCGGTCCATCATCATCGGACGGTTTGGGTTCGGATTCGGCCTGCAAGTCAGCATCAACCGCTTCGGATGCCGGCGTAGCATTGACTACGCTAGCGTCGGATTTTGCCAATGCAGGTGAGGGCGACATATCAACATTGGCGGGCGCTTCTACTGCAGCAACTTCGGGACCGCCCTTGTTTTCCTTACTGCGGTTGAAGAAGGCTAATCCGACTATGGCGAGGCCTCCAATAATACCCAACCATGCGACGATCTCAACGGCCAATCGAACGTTCTCGCCGGCGCTAGGACCGACAATGACTACGTATAATAGAAGCACAGAAAATGCCGTGAAGAAGAGACCCTCTATTACGCCGCCGCGTCGTCGTGAACCCTTTGTCTTGAAAGAGACAACAAAACCGGTAATCCCAAAAATGAATGCACCCATGCTGAACATCAGCAGCGCCGTCTTTGCGCTATCTACCGTAATGTATTCGAGGAAATAAAGCAGCAGGACCATCGCGCCGGTGAAGGCGGCAATGGAACCGCGTGCCGAAATAAGCGCATCGACGCTCTCGGGCGCCTTGCCGCGAAACACGGCAAGCAACTGCATGATACCTGCCACCAACATCACCGCACACAAAAACAAAGCCACGTTGATCGAAGTCTGTCTCGGGTCGATTAGTATGAGCAAGCCGATCAGCGCGAGTAGGATGCCTTCAACCAGCAGTATCCACCATGGCAAACCAGCTTTCCAGGGCGCCAGACCTTTCACTTGCTCCATCGAGCCGCTCTTCACGTCTTCATAGAACGACGGCTTGTTCTGGACATCTCCACTCGATGGTTCTGTCATGTTTCTCTCCCTTCCTCACATCGCGATTGATAGCTGAATCGGTGCATCTCGGTTCACAACCTGACGTATGTGTTATTGTATTCACTCGGCGGACGTAACAATCGAACGCTCACTATGGATATGCTACGTTGGCCGTCTCATTGACTGCATATTCGAAATTAGCTATGTGGTCTGCGCTGTTGTCTGTCTGGTTCGATCGGTCCGATACACTGTACTGATGCGCGCCGGGCACTGCATTGTGGCTAGCGGAATATGCACCTGTTCAACAGTGCTCATCTATGCTAGTTTGTGGGTAATTTTATCATATGAAGACCTGTTTGAACTAACCAACTGAATACGCTAACCAGGCGTGACAGTTACTGTGTTGCCGCGTGGTACGACGCCAAAGAAGGTACGCAGCGGAAGTCCCATAATGCTTGATCAACGACGAAGGGGATAGGACCATGGCAGAATACCCCATATCCGATTCAGAAATACGGTGGCTGGTTGAACAGTCGATGCTGGCGCAGGCCAGTCGCTACGCTCGCCGCTATTCCGGTCAAGGATTGCAGTGGCGCCGGTCCTACGCGCAATCGAACCCGCGGCGTGCAACCGATAAGGCGTCAGTCTGGTTTACCGCATATCCTGCGGCAGTGGTAACGCATGACGGGGATAGCGTCCTGCGCACATTGGCTGATCCGGCCCTGTGGCAAGCCTTCCAAGAGATCGGCATCCAGGCTCTGCATACCGGCCCCATGAAACGCGCCGGCGGTCTGTCCGGAACGACCTACACGCCCACGATCGACGGCCATTTTGATCGCATTGGCTTCGAGATCGATCCGGTCTTCGGCTCGACAGAGGAATATCGAACCTTGGCCGCCACAGCCGCAGAAGCCGGCGGCGTCATCATCGATGATATCGTGCCCGGGCACACGGGCAAAGGAGCCGACTTTCGGCTGGCGGAAAAGGCCTACGGCGACTATCCCGGGCTCTATCACATGGTGGAAATCGACGAAGTCCATTGGCCCTTGCTGCCATCCGTCGAATTGCCTGGGGACGCGGCAAATTTGTCTCCGCAGCAGGTGGATACTTTGCACGATCTGGGCTATATCGTGGGCCGTCTTTCGCGAGTCATCTTCTATGAGCCAGGCGTCAAACTCACCAACTGGAGCGCGACGAACGTTATCATGGGCCACGACGGCAAACCGCGCCGCTGGGTCTATCTGCACTACTTCAAAGAAGGTCAGCCGTCTCTCAACTGGTTGGATCCGACTTTCGCCGCACAGCGAATGATCATCGGCGACGCGCTGCACTCGCTGGACGAACTGGGCGCAGGCATATTACGGTTGGACGCCAATGGCTTTCTGGGCGTGGAAGCGACCGATGACGGACCTGCATGGTCGGAGGGGCATCCGCTCTCTGTGACGGCGAATCAGCTCATTGCCGGCATGGTGCGCAAGGCTGGCGGTTTCACCTTTCAGGAGCTCAATTTGTCTGTGGACGACATCGCCGCCATCTCGTACAATGGCGCGGACCTCTCCTACGATTTCATCACACGACCCGCCTACTACCATGCGCTGGTCGCGCGCGACACCGAGTTTCTGCGTCTCATGCTGCGCACCTTACATGACTACAACATCGACCCGGCTTCGCTCATCCACGCGCTGCAAAATCACGACGAACTTACGCTGGAGCTAGTGCACTTCTGGACTTTGCATAAGAATGACACGTATAGGTACAAAGGCCGCGCATGGACGGGCGGAGAGCTGCGCGAGCACATTCGTGACGTCATGTACGCCGCGCTCACAGGCGACGACGCGCCCTACAACCGCCGCTTTGTTACCAATGGCATCGCCTGCACGACTGTGAGTATGATCGCGGCAGCGCTTGGCATCCGCGACGTTTGGCACATGTCGGCGAACGAAAAGCATGTTGTCCAGCGCGTACACCTGCTGCTGGCCCAATACAATGCACTGCAGCCTGGCGTTTTCGCGCTATCGGGCTGGGACCTGGTCGGCGCACTGCCGCTGCATCCTGAACAGGTTGCAGACCTCATTCGCGATGGCGACACGCGCTGGATCCATCGCGGCGCCTATGACCTGATGGGAATGACACAAGCGGCAACCAGCTCGGAGTCTGCCATGCCACAGGCAGAATCGCTCTACGGCTCTATCCCAGACCAGCTGCACCAGTCGGATTCGTTCGTGAACCAGTTGCGCTCGGTGCTCACGCAGCGTGCGGAGCTTCGTCTGCGCGCCGCCAGGCAAGTGGCCATCCCAGATGTGCAAAATGAGGCGCTGTTGCTCATGGTTCACGAGTTGCCGGATCTGTTGGGAACGCAGGTCACGGCACTCAACTTCGGCGCCGAAACAGTCAACGAGACGCTGGCGCTCACCGGTTTGGATGTCTCATCACAACAGAGCGAATTGTCAATTCAACTCGAAGCGTTTGAAGGCAAGTCGCTGCTTCTCGCATAGCATGCATCACCTACGCTCTGCACTGTCAAGAAAGTCACGATAGTGCGCCTGTGAATCCGCATCTTGCCTGCTTTGCGCGATGGCGGTCTGACCGGTAGCATACGAAGCGCAACACACGTCACAGCCACAATTTCGACTACTGCCCGCCTGACCTAGCCGCTGAATCAACCTCCATTTGGATAGGAAACAAGTCGTGACAGACAAGACATACACAACAAGACTGTATGATTCACTTCTGGCTCGAGCCGGCGACGGCGTTGTGCTGGATGTGCGCATGGGCGCCTTCTGGACTGCGGTTGTCGCCCAGGTGGACGGTGAGCAGCGCTGCGGACTAGCCGCGTCCATGAACGCTGACGACCACTATCACAGCGGGACATATGATATGCCGCATGCAGGTGAAATGCTTGACTTCGGTGCACGTGAGCTGGCTGCATGGGTCCACTCTGAACTGCCTATGGAGCGTGCAGTGGGCACGGCTGCACTGAACGCGCTGCTTCCCCGTCTGTCCGACCAGTGGACTGACGGCAACGCAGTCGAAATTCTCTCGGAACGCGGCGCGGGCAAGAATATCGCTATGGTCGGTCACTTCCCCTTTGCCAAACGCCTCCGTGACAAGGTCCACGAACTTTGGGTGCTCGAACTGAATCCGCATGACGACGATCTACCCGCGGAGATGGCGCCGGAGGTTGTGCCGCAAGCCGATGTGCTCGTCATCACCGCCACGACGCTCATGAACGACACGTTCGCCGAACTCATGGCGCTGCGCAAGGACGATGCGACTGTCATGCTGCTCGGCCCCAGCACGCCGCTTTCACCGGTCATGTATGACCTGGGCGTAGATATGCTCTCCGGCTCCGTTGTCAGCACGGAACCCGCCAAGCTTCAGCCCGTGCTGGCAGCCGTCTGCCAGGGCGCCGCCTTCCGCCAGATGCAGCCATTCGGTGTGCGCTTGGTGACCATGGAGCGAAACTAGATGGATGCACATTTCTGGGACGATGAGTACAAGGCTAATCCCGAACACACGATCGTGCCGGACCGCATTCTGATGGACGTGGTTTCCAATCTGGTCCCAGGAAGTGCGCTTGATTTGGGTTGTGGTACGGGCAACAACGCATTGATGCTGGCAGAACGGGGATGGCGCGTTCACGGCGTCGACTGGTCCGAGCAGGCAATCAGGCTTGCCACCGAAGAGGCCGATAGACGCGGCCTTGATGTATCCTTCGAGGTAGCGGACTTCGAGCAGTGGCATCCAACCCAGACCTTCGACCTGGTCTTCAACACATACTCACTTTCGACGGGCGATGCAGGACGCGAAATCATCGAGATGGCCGCTCAAGCCCTCAATCCGGGCGGAATGCTGGTCATTGCCGAATGGGATCGATCGATGGCCGAGATTTGGGACTTCGCCGAAGATGAGCTTTGGTCAAAAGATGCGCTTGCAACTGCGCTCTCGACTATTGCGACGCCAATGCGGATTGAGTCGTGTGAAGTGCAACATGTAGTGGATATGTTCGTGGACCGCACAGATCCGCGGGCACAGGCCGGAACTTCGACAAATGTGGTGGTCACCCGCTCTATAAGACAATAAGAACAGTATGCATTTGAAGGTCTGGGTTAATGATCGTTTCATCCACCGAGACAGTACCCACACGCCAGATCAAGGAGATACGGGGCGTCGTCAAAGGCAATACAATACGCGCCCGCAACGTGAGCTCCGATATCGTAGCAGGACTGCACAATGTGGTCGGCGGCAAGATTTCCGAGTACACGTCGCCATGTCCGACGCACGTGAGCAGGCCATTGAGCGCATGGTCATCGACGCTGAAACGAAGCAGGCTGACGCGATCGTCGCCGTACGTCTCACGACGTCCAGCATCTCCAACGGATCGGCTGAGATTGTTGCCTATGGTACGGCAGTGAAGCTGACCTACTGATTGCTGCAAAGCTTTCGTGCTAGCAGGTACAGGACTATCGGCCCATATCATTCTAGATAAATTGTCGTCTTTCAGTATAGGCCCGTCGGCTGTTTGTGGTCTCCCAAACTAATAGGAGTTTTGGGTGATTGCGGGACAACGCGACAGCTGATATGATTTTTGGGTAGATGGTTATTGAATATATCATCGCGAATTGTGAAGTAGCTCTTCAACAAGGAGGCGTCTATCGAGTAGCGAAACAAACGGGGAAGAGAGCGCATGGCCCGTCTCACGATGTAGCATTTTCGTGCTACTGTACGCAGACGGGTGACGAGGAAGAGGTTCCCGGAGTCGAAACCGGGCTAACCTGGTACGCCAGGGAAAATCGAAAGATCAGCGGATGCCTCTTGGGTCGAATCCACCGACCCACACCGAGCCCTCCCAAGGCCGGAAATCTTACCCCCATACCATGGTGAAGCAGGCGTTGAAATCCAGCGGGCAACTGCTGGCACAACCGCGCAGGCAGTGGAAGACAACAAGGGAAACAACTACATCTTTCGATAGCTGGCGTTTGCGGTTCGCCAGCGCGTTGGGTCTATCTGTGAAGCGGCACGATGGCAACTGTGTATCACGCTATTCGTAGTATCCAACGCTTGCTGCCTACCCGCACGCTCTGGCGACGAAACGCAATCATGGGAGGGCATCATGTGCGGCATCACTGGATATATTGGTCAACAGGACGCGGCGCCAGTTCTATTGGCGGGATTGCGCCGGCTGGAATATCGAGGCTATGACTCTGCCGGCTTGGCGGTTCTAGAAGAGGATGGGCGCGTCAGCGTCCGGCGTTCCCAGGGCAAACTAGACAACCTCACAGAGCGCGTGGCGTCGAGCCCGCCGCATGGGCACATGGGCATCGGCCATACGCGCTGGGCGACGCACGGCGTCCCTTGCGAGCGCAACGCGCACCCCCACAGCAGCCCGGATGGGCAGATATTTGTCGTACAGAACGGTATCGTGGAGAACTTCCACGCGCTGCGCGACGAACTTAGCGCGGATGGCTACGAGTTCGCCAGCGATACCGATACCGAGGTTATCGCGCATCTGATTCATCGCCACTACCACAACGGCAGCCGCAAGAACTTTGGCCATGCGGTGGGCGCCGCGCTGGCGAATTTGGAAGGACCCAGTGCGGTCGTAGCCATGTGCCGTGACTATCCCAATCTGCTGATTGCCGCACGACTAGGCAATGCAGGCGGCGTTGTGATCGGCGTACGCGACGGCGAGGCTTTCCTGGCTAGCGACGTGCCCGCCCTGGTCGACCATACGCAGGAGGTCGTCTATCTGGACAGCGGACAGGTCGCAATGGTGCAGCCGGATGGTCTGTCGATTACGACGTTAAGCGGCGCTGCCGTTGCCAACCGTTACGTGCAGATTCACTGGAACGCGGAGCAAGCGGATAAGGGCGGCCATACTTTCTATATGGAGAAGGAGATCTATGAGCAGGGGTCGAGCCTGAAGCATACGCTTCAAGGCCGGCTGGATTTGGCTGAGAGCCGTGTACGGTTGGATGAACTCAATCTATCCGCAGAGCGACTGCAGCAGGTGCATCGCGTCACGATCTTGGCTTGTGGGACCAGCTACTACGCGGGAATCGCCGGCAAGCACTTTATTGAGCGGCTGGCGCGCATACCGGTGGAGATTGACTACGCAAGCGAGTATCGCTATCGGCAGCCCATCGTCACCGACGGCGAACTCGTGGTTGCCATCACCCAGAGCGGCGAGACCGCAGACACGCTGGCTGCTGTGGAACTAGCCAAGGCGTCCGGCGCGTTCACCGTCGCCATCGCGAATGTGGAGGGCAGCCAGATCACCCGCCTCTGCGACGGATGTATTCCCATGCGCGCTGGCCCGGAAATCGGCGTGGCTAGCACAAAAGCGTTTACCGCGGCCCTGGCTGATCTGCTCCTGCTGGCTATCTACCTGGGTCAGGAAACCGGCCGGCTCACGGGCGAGGAGCGCAGCGAGCTATTGCATGCGCTGCTCGTCCTGCCGAATGCTGTCGACGCCATATTATCCGATGCCAAGAGCAGCAGCCGCTATGCGCTTCTGGCGAAACGTTTCCACGGCTACAACAATTTCCTCTATCTAGGCCGCGGCATGAGCTATCCTATTGCACGCGAAGGCGCGCTCAAGCTCAAGGAAATCTCCTACATCCACGCCGAGGGCTACCCGGCTGGCGAAATGAAACATGGCCCTATTGCGCTCATCGACAAGAATTGGCCTACGGTGGTGGTCGCGCCAAAGGATGCCGTCTACGATAAGGTCATCAGCCAGATCGAGCAGATCAAGGCGCGCGAGGGAATCGTGCTTGCCGTGGCTAGCCCGGAAGATGAGTACCTGGCGCGCAACGCTGACTATGTGCTGCCGGTGCCCAGCGCGCACGAATTGCTCATGCCCATCCTGTCCGTGCTCCCTCTACAACTCTTCGCCTACGAGGTAGCCGTGCAGCGCGGTCTGGACGTCGACCAACCTCGAAATCTGGCTAAGAGCGTGACGGTGGAGTAGTGTTTGTGACACGGTGACAGGGTGAGAGGGTGGAGGGGTGAATAGCTGAGTTATGACAAACTGACGAAAATACAAGCCTACCAAGCCTTGATAGGTAGTTGTCATAATAATTCCAAAGAAAGTATTCTATGAGTTACTTAACTAGATTTTGAGCTCTACTGGCTCATAAGCTCAAGATGTTTCTTTGTATTTGCAAATATTGCTTATTATTGTTCACAATAATTTTACGAAGTCACCGGTCAAATTGTCATAAGCGGACTCGTCCACTCTCCGCTCTCACCGCGTCAGCCTGTCACCTTTTCATTTTTTCACAGCTCGACCCTGCACTCATCCAAACTCACCTTGTCACGTTATCATTGACAAGCGCTGGTCAACAGTTGGTTAATCACGCGCACCAGAACGGGTTATATTGGTTGCGAGAAACACAAAATGGATTCACACACGAGCTAGAAAGAACAAAAGTGAACTCGCAGAGTAGGCCCTTGGCGACAGCGATAATTTTCTCCATGGCACTTTTCCTAATCGCAGGTTGTTTGGCGACGCCGATTGACGAGTCTCCGGCTGACGTTGTGGGGACGTGGCAAGGCGATTCGAGTGTGCGAAGGCCCGTGAGTTTCGATGCGCAAAAAGATGTGGACTACGTGAAGGAGCCAATTCACGTAACCTTAGCAATTCACGAGGACGGCTCGGTCACCGGCAGCGTGGGTGGAGCGGCGCTGCAGAGCGCCGTCCTCAAGAAGAACCGCGGTGAGCTGGGTCGCAGTCTGAATATCGCAACCAACTACCTGATCGCCGACGGCTATCTGGACGGACCTATTGTGTCCGGCGATTCCGAGTCACGCAAGGAGTTCACGATCCCGTTCAATATTCGGGATGGACAGCTCGTGGGCAGCATCATGTGGACCCAAAGCGGCAAGTATCCTTCGCCGCTGGCAGAACTGCAGCTGGACAAGTGAGGCAGGGGACGATGGCGCCTGCTGGACCGGCAGAGGTGCAGCGCTGGGATAAGTCGACGAAGCGTAGACATACCAGATGGAGACAATTTCTCGGCCATTTCACGCCCGGCAACGACGCTTTGCGACCTTTAGTATACGACGAGAACGCCTTGGTGGCGGCTCGAATTTATAAACGTTCGGCTAGGTAAAACCTAGTCACCTGACTAGTGCGAATCATTCGATGATTGACTACACTTGGAAAATGTTGTACCCGGCTTGTGTGAAGTACCGTTCATCGACAACAGTGCAGAACTTGAATTCGACCGCTGACGGCTAGTTCAACGTAGACAGAAGCAGACGTCTGGTTCAGTACTAGCAGCCTCTCATTGACGCACCTCATTGCATCAAGCTATACTCATCCGGAAATCGCGCGCCTTTCCACGGTTGTTGCCAACGTCGCCCAATCGACTTCTGTTATTTGAAAACCTGGCCAATTTCGGCGCACTCTACGTAGCGTGCGGTAGGTCGGACGGTTAAGGAGAGTAACATGTCTGAAGCGCTTTATCTCGGTATTGATGTTGGCTCCACAACAGTAAAAATCGTAGCAATCGATCAGGACTTGAATCTGCTGGCGTGGCGCTACGCCCGTTCTCAGGGTCGTCCGCGACCGACTGTGCTCGAGAACGCTCGCAGCGTAGCCGAGGAACTCGGCATGACGCTGGAGGAGCTGGCGTCCAATTCGACGGCGGTAGGCTTCACCGGCTCCGGAGGTCGACCTGTTTCAGATTTACTCGGTGGTCGTCATGTAAATGAGCTGGTTGCCCAAGTGCGCGCCATCGGCGAATATGCGCCGGAAGCGCGTACCATCGTCGAAATCGGCGGGCAGGACAGCAAGTTCATGTCGGTCAAGTGGGACGAGACGCTGGGCAGGATGGTGCTGGTTGACATGGCGCTCAATAATCTATGCGCAGCCGGAACAGGCGCCTTCCTGGACCAACAGGCGGAGCGGCTGCAGATCAATATTGAGGATGAGTTTGCGGCGATTGCAATGAAGTCGGAGAACCCGGCTCGAATCGCCGGTCGATGCACCGTCTTCGCTAAGTCGGACATGATCCACCTGCAGCAAAAGGGGACGCCACTGGAGGACATCCTAGCCGGGTTGAGCATGGCACTGGCGCGCAACTTTAAGAGCGTCATCGGCAAGGGGAAGAGCTTCACACCGCCCATCGTCATCCAGGGCGGTATCGCCTACAATGACGCGGTTGTGCGAGCCTTCGGTGAGGTGCTCAAAGTCAAGCGGGAAGACCTCATTATCCCTAAGTATCATCATCTCATGCCGGCGCTGGGCACGGCGTTCGTGGCTATGGATGACCCGGAGCGCTGTGCCGGCTTCCGCGGCTTCGGCGCCCTGGATCCCAACGCAAAACAAGTTCATGCCGCATTGAACAGCATGCCGCAGTTGCATCGGGACGGCGTCCGTTTTGCCGACCGCGACCCGGACATGGTGCACGTAAACGGCAATCAGGACGATGACCTGCTGCCGGTTTACTTGGGCGTGGACGTGGGATCCATCACGACTAAGGTGGTCGCTATCGACGAGGACGGTGCGGTTGTGGCGCGACGTTATGTACCCACTCGCGGCCGCCCGCTGGAGATTGTGCGCGATAGCCTATTGCAAGTCGGTGCAGAAATTGAGGATCGCGTCAAGGTGATGGGCGTGGGCACGACCGGCTCCGGACGCCACCTGACAGCCGACTTTGTAGGCGGCGATGTGGTGCGCTCGGAAATCACCGCACAGGCACGGGCTGCCATCGCCATCGATCCGGACGTGGACACGGTCTTCGAGATCGGAGGACAGGACAGCAAGTACATCCGGCTGGAAGATGGCGCCGTGGTCAACTTCGCAATGAACAGCGCGTGCGCTGCCGGCACCGGTTCCTTCCTGGAAGAGCAGGCTGACCGGCTGGAGATCGAAATAGAAGACGAGTTCAGCCAGCAGGCGTTCTGCGCAGATTGCCCGGCTGCCCTGGGCGAGCGCTGCACCGTTTTTATGGAATCCGACCTGGTGCACTATCAGCAGCAGGGTGCGCAGGTAGATGACCTGACAGCAGGCTTGGCCTACGCCATCGCCGAGAACTACCTGAATCGCGTTGTCGGCAATCGCACTGTCGGGGATCACATCTTCTTCCAGGGCGGCGTTGCCTGGAACGACAGTGTGGTCTCCGCTTTCCAGAACCTGATCGACAAGCCGGTGACGGTACCGCCGCACCACGATGTGACGGGCGCCATCGGCGTAGCATTGCTGGCACGCGACGAGATGACGCAGAAGCGACAGAAGGGCGAATTAGCCGAGACGAGCTTCCGCGGCTTTGACCTACGCGGTCGAGAGTACGAGACCAAATCGTTCATCTGCAGGAAGTGCCCTAACCTATGCGAGATCAATCGGGTAGTCATTGGCGGTGATGCGCCCATCTTTTACGGCGCCCGCTGCGACATCTATGACGTGCCTCGACACGGCGCCATATCTGCCGACGAGATTCCCGACCTGTATGCTGAGCGACAGGCGCTACTCATGGGTGATTATGTGGATCCGGGTGAGCGCTCCGCCGGACGCAAACGCGTTGGCATGCCGCGCACGCTGCAGTTCTACGACATGTTCCCCTACTGGCGCACCTTCTTCGAGAAGCTGGATATGGACCTGGTCCTCTCCAGCGAGACGAATCCTATCATTTCACGCTATACGAAAGAAAATGCGGTTGCGGAGATCTGCTACCCCGCTAAGCTGGCCTATGGTCACGTCTATGAGCTGTTGGATAAGGACGTGGACCTGCTCTTCATGCCGGCTATCATCAACCGGGAAAATCCGTCCCCCAACCAGTCCGAGAACACCTACTGCGTCTTCATTCGCGCCGCCGGCGACATGGTCCGCGCGGGCATGAGCACCAACGACATCCCAATCGTCAGCACGCCTATTCACATGCAGTGGGACAAAGTCAAGCAGCGCGATTTGAAGCGCATGGCCAAAGAGTTGGGCGTTCCGTATCGACAGATCGTGAAGGCGGACGAAGCCGCGCGCGAAGTGCAGGCCGAGTTCTATGCCGCGATTCGCCAGCGCGGCGAGGAAGCATTGGACAAGTATGCAGGCATCTATCCCGCTATTGTGCTAGTAGGCAGACCCTACAACACAGCCGATCCCGGCGTTAGCCAGAACCTACCCTACGAGCTGCGCAAGCTAGGCGCGCTGCCCATTCCCATGGATTATCTGCCGGTGAAGACGGTAGACATTTCGGATCTTCACGATAATATGTTCTGGCGCTCTGGTCAGGATATCTTGGGCGCGTGCAAGCTTATACGCGAAGACAAGCGACTGTATGCCGTCTATGTTTCTTCCTTCAACTGCGGGCCCGACTCGTTCATTCTCAGCTTCTTCCGCCGCATCATGACCGGTAAACCGTTCCTGGAGCTGGAGGTGGACGAGCACACTGGCGAGGCAGGCATTGTCACGCGTATCGAGGCGTTTCTAGAGAGCCTGCAGACCCGGCAGTGGATGCTCACACAGGCGCTTGCCGGCGGCTCCACTGGGCCAATGGATGGTCAGCCATCGCGCACCAGCGATTTGGTCTGGTCTTCGACCCAAATTCGGTTGGATGGCAAGGCGGATGGCAGCAGCCATAAAGAACGTCATCAGAACGGTAAGGTGGTAGATGGCGGAACGTTACACGGACTCGGTTTGGACAGCGGTAATGTGAGTGACGGGGGCAATTCATAACCATGACAAACACGGAAAAGATGGTCTTCGTGCCCTATATGGGCGACCATTCCTATTTGATGGCGGCGGGACTGGAAGCGATGGGCATGCGAGCCGAGGTGCTGCCGGAACCGTCCGATAGATCGGCTATGATTGGTCTTGACCTTGTGCTGGGCAAGGAATGCTCGCCTTGCATGTACACCGTGGGCGACATTATTGAGCGGTCCAAACAGCCAGACTTTGACCCCAAGAAATCCGCCCTGCTCATGCCGACAGCGCCAGGACCTTGCCGTTTCGGCATGTACAATGTGCTCCAGCAACAGTTGTTGAAGGAGCAGGGGTTGGGCGATGTAGAGGTCATGAGCCCTACGTCTGGCAACAGCTATCGCGGGTTCGGCGACAACCCAACCAAGTTCCGATTGCTGGCATGGGACGCGGTCGTGAGCAATGACCTACTGCAGCAGCTTCTGCACCGCTTCCGTCCCTACGAAGTCAACGAAGGTGATGCGGATGCGATCTACCGACAAGGCTTTGAGATGGTCATCGAAGCCACGCGGGCGGGCGGCAGCGGCTTAAAGGAAGCCGTTGAATGGGCCGGCAAACAATACGAATCCATGCCCCAGACGCCCGATCAGGATAAGCCCATCATCGGCGTGCTGGGCGAGATCTATGTACGCTTCAGCCCCTATGCCAACCAGGAGATCATCCGCCGCGTGGAGGAACTAGACGGAGAGGTCGTGCTGGCGAGCATGATGGAGTGGCTCTATTTGACCACGTGGAATCCGGCCTACTATTCATGGATGAAGGGCGAGCGCGGCAAGGCAGTCATGCATAAGGTCACGGAGCAGTATCAGCGCTATCGGGAACACCGGCTGACCCAGTCCGTGAAGCACCTATTGCGACATCCGTACGAGGTGTCCACCGGCGAATTGCGCGATTATATCAAGCCCTACTTCGAGCCGGACATACAGACTGAGGCGGTCATGACACTGGCCAAAGCGGTCGAGCTGGCTAAGCATGGGGCGAGCGGCATCCTTGCCGTCATGCCATTCTCGTGCATGCCGGGCCTCATTACGGCGGCTATTGCGCCGCGCATCCGCGAGGATTTGAATAACATACCTTGGCTGGACCTGAGCTTCGATCTGCAGAAGTCGACCAACGTGCAGACGCGGTTGGAAGCCTTTATGTACCAGGCGCAGCACTTCCAGCGGTTGCAGGCCAAAATGGCGACCGCAGCTTAAACGGATCGGTTAGCGATTCAGTAAGCCAGCAGGTTCCCAAACAATCAAGCGTTCGACGGCTTGGGCGAAGCATTGCTTCGCCCATGTTGCACGTGGCGATAGATAAGTATCGCCACCGCCACAACTACAGCGATAGCCGACAGCACGTGCACCATATTGAAGCCGCCGCCAAAGAACCAGCTGTCGGTGCGCACGAACTCCAGCATAAAGCGCCCGGACGGGTACCAGATGAGGTACAAGAGGAATAGATCGCCGGGCAGCAACTTATCCTCAAACTTGCGCGAAATGAAGAACAACAAGCCGAAGCCGATAAAGTTCCACAACGACTCGTAGAGGAAGAGCGGGTGGAATCGCACCGATTCCGGATAAACGGCCATGTCGTTGTAAGGCGGGATGCGGTGCTGCGCGTCTATGCGCAGACCCCAGGGCAACGTAGTAGGCGGACCGTACAGTTCCTGGTTGATGAAATTGGCCAAGCGACCGATGGCCTGACCAAGCGGCAGTGCAAGACCGATGGCGTCCAGATAGACCAGGACGGGCAGTTTACGCCAGCGCGCAAAGATGAGGACGGCTATGCCGCCAAAGATGAACGCGCCGTAGATATGGATGCCGCCTGTCCAGATCTGTACGATAGTCCATGGGTTTTCTAAGAAGCGACCAAGACCGCCTTCGGTTCGGGGCGATTGAATAAACACGTAGTAGAGCCGAGCGCCGATGAGCGCAGGGATCAGGACGAAGACCAGCAAGTCCCACATGGTTTCCGGATCATAACCCTTGCGGGCGACGTAGCGGCTGGCAACATAACCTCCGGCGATCATGCCGCTTACGAGCAGCAGGCCATACCAACGCATGGTCAGTGGGCCGATATGAAACAGAACGGGATCAACTGGTGGGTACATGAATGGCGTCCTATGAGTAAATGGTCGGTGTCTGCTCGATATCCGATTCGAGCGGAGACTCTGATTTGCGGAGCACGCAGCCCGTTATTCTAAATAGCCCAGGGCTTTCAAGCGTTGCGCCAACTGCGGGTCGTTCTTGCCTGTTCTGCCGCCGGCTTTGATGCCCAGCGCAGCCGACTGCAGTTCGTAGTCGCTGATGAGGCCGGAGAGCATTTGCACCTTCTCGGGCATTTCTGTAGAAAGATCGTGCTCTTCTTTCGGGTCGTCGATGAAATTGAACAGTTCCTGCTTCACCTCGCCGGTCAGTATGAGTTTGTACGGCGCTTGAAAGACTGCCCGCCGCCGCTGGTCTACCAAGTGCTCCTGGATAACCTCGGGCCTCTGCTTCTTCATGATATTCTGCACGTTCTGCACCGTAATCGATTCGGTGAATACGATGCCGTGATCCGGGTCGTTGTCGCCGTTGTTGGCCAGTGAATAAGCTTTCTGTGCGTCGTCGGCGAGACCGGCTGCCTGCAGTGCGGTGTGAAAGATTCGCCGGGTGGAAACAGGTTCGTCGATGACGGTTCCCGCCGCGAACGCGCCGTTTGGGTCGCGCACGATCAGCGGCACATGCACCAGCTCGTTGTAGACGGAGACGGTGTGGCCCATGAAATCCTTTTCGCCCAGATGCTCTCCGTGGTCAGCGACGATTAGCACCAGCGTATTGTCCAGTGCGCCTGATGAGCGCATCCTATCGAAGAAGACGCCCAGGTGATCGTCTTGCGTGGCGACTTCTGCGTCATACATGCCGCTGATGACATCCAGTTGGTGCTGAGTGACATCGCCGCTCATAGGCGTTAGCCAGCCAAGCACATCACTGTTGAAGCGCTGCAGATAGCGGCGCATCTCCTTGTCCCGCAGGAAATCCGGAGCGAATTGCTGCACGTGTTCGGTATTGGGATGAAAGGGCATGTGCGTGCCCATTAGATTGACGAAGCTGAAGATGGGCTGGTCCATGCTGACCTGCTTACGCTCGATAAGGAGATTAGCCGTGTCGTTGAGCGATTTGCCCGTGTTGCCCTTGAAGCTGAGCGCCGTCTGCCAGATGGGCACCATAATGGGTGTGAACGCAAACTCCAGCAGCGCATCGGAGCGAGCGAACGAGTCCTGTAGCGCGTGAACCCACTTGGAAAGATTACGCTTGAAGAACTGGCGGTAGCGGCCCATGATGCGCGGGTGCTTGCCTGCCTGATTGGGCCGGTTGGTCATCCAGCCACTGTAGTTGAGAAAGCTGTAGAATCCTCTGCGCAATCCGTTGTCCACGACGCCGACGAGCGGATTGTTACAGAAAGCGGCTGTGTAGTATCCGTCGTCCTGCAGCAGTTCGGCCAACGTCGGGATGCTCTGGGGCACCTTGGAAAAAGATTGCTGGGTACGATGCACGGCTGGGTAGTAGCCGGTAAACAAAGAAGTATGGGTCGGAATGGTCCACTGGGCAGGTGTGATGCCGTATTCAAAACGGGTAGCGTCGGCGGCAAGGGCGTCTAGATGGGGGGAGGTGTTTCGCTCGTAGCCATAGGCGGATAGCCGGTCAACGCGTTGGGTGTCCAGGACCAGTAACAGGATATCGGGTCGAGTGGTCAAAATGCTGCTCCTCAGGTTTTGTTATCGCCAAAACGGGCGGGCGTTCAATCGCGGGCAGCGTCCGGGGAGTCCGAGAACCCTCATGTCAGTGAGGTACGCCATGCCAACAGTATTAGCGTTGGCGGCGACCGACGAGTTCCCATCAACAATGACGCGGCGCAATCACTGCCAACATCTAGCCATTTTAGCGTACCAATGCCGATCGAGGGAATCAGTGATTGCGCCTACTGGAATATCACGCATCATTGACCGGTGAATGCGGCGTCGCGGCGATCTCGAAATGCGGCCAATCCCTCTTGCGCATCTTCGGTCGTAGCCGACAGCGCGCCGGCCATCGCTTCCAGTGCGAAAGGCGTGTCGTCAATGGCCTGTTTGGCCAACTGAACGGACAGCGGCGCATTCTTGGCGATGGCAGCAGCCAACACCTGCGTCCGCTCCTGCAGATCGTCGGCGGGTGCAATCTCCTCCACCAAGCCCCATTGTTCGGCGGTAGCCGCGTCGATGCGATCGGCCGTGAAGATCATGCGCTTGGCACGGCCCATGCCGATAAGCTTGGGCAGGCGTTGTGTACCGCCCCAGCCAGGGACGGTCGCGAGGGAAACCTCCGGCAGCGCAAACTGCGCGTCAGTTGCGGCAATGCGGAGGTCGGCAGCCAACGCCAGCTCCAGACCGCCGCCGAATGCATAACCGTGGATGGAGGCGATGACCGGCTGCGGCAGCTGCGCAATGCGCTGAAAGACGCGATGCCCGCTGCGGATCCAGTGCCGCCACATCTGCATTGGTTCCAGTGCTGTCCATTCGTGGATGTCCGCTCCGACGCAGAAGGCGCGTCCTTGACCACGGATGACTACCACGCGCACAGTCCGGTCTTGCTCGAGCTGTGCGGCGATACGTTCCAACGTCGCCAGCATCTCCGGTGTCAGCGCGTTCAGCTTCTGCGGACGATTCAGAGTGATGGTCGCCTGTGCGTCGTCGATGTCCAGCGTAACCAGCGCTTCATCCATGTTGTTCTCCCCTGTATCAAGTTCGTTCCGGTTAACCGTGCGTTTGGGCATCGGCAGCCGGCTGCAGCGTTAGCGAACGAATCTCGAAGGTGTGCTCACGGTCCGACCAGACGCTCAGAATGCGGCAGAGACGGTGGAAAGCGGCTGTTCTTCGCCGAACGCCAGCATAAGCGCACCGGTGATCGCGCCGAGCAGGTCGCGCAGTTGATAGCGAACGAGGCTGTACCAGATGATGGCAGCGCCGGCAAGTGATATGGGCGCATGACCGAGCATAAGCGCCGCCCGAATCAGGTCCTGCGCCTGTCAGATAGAGCCGGTTTCGCTGCTGCACGCCAAACTCCGACGCAGCCTGCGTACTTTGCGTCGTCATCTACTCGACCTCGAGCGGGATGCAGACGTCGTTTGTGGATTCGAACAGCAACGGGGGGACTTCCTCTCGCGTGACGACGCAGAGTTCGGCGTCCGTCTCCGTCAGTGAAGTGGGAAGGTCGACGGAGGCTTTATGTAGTCCATCTGCGCGATTCGTATCGGGCTGCAATCTCACCGTTTCCACTTGCGCAGGTTCGCCCTCTGCGGCAAAACGCACTTCCACTTCATAGCGTGGCGTAGGTGGTAGCAAGGGTTCGAAGTAGAGGTCGAGCTCAACGCCATCGTCCTCCGGGTCTTCGATTGCACCTAGATAGCGTAGCACAGGTACGCCCTCTTGATTCGTGATACGTTCGCTGTTTGGAACCCGTTCGCGCACGATATCGCGCAATGGGACATGGGGCATGCGCAAGGCGTCAAGTACGGCGCCAAAGGGCAACGCTTTCCACTCGCTCGCTTCGGCCTTGTCAACCCGTTCGACAAGTTGATCCAGCAAGATATCGCGTGCACGTCCCTGCCCGCGGTAAACGATGTAGTGCGCCATGTCCAGCGCCTGTGCCAGCGACATCGTCGAGACGTCCTGCACCATGTCTACCGCATGCAGCACCGGTTCCGTGCACAATCCGGGTAGCACGTGCATCGACTGTACGCCTTGCTCTGTTGCGTTCTCCGGTACGACTATCCACAGCCGGTTCGTGTCTGCGAATCGCAGCGAAGGGGTGTCCACTGACTGATGTAGCGACTGCCTATCAGACGTCGCATAGACAATGTCCAACGTGTCACATGCGAGGCCCAGCGTCACATAACGCGGGTGGACAAGTTCCTGCGAATCCAAGTAGACGCCGCCGCCTGTCATGGGCTGCTCCACGCCTTGCATGGCATCGGCCAACGAAAGACGCACAGCATCCGGATAGAGATAACGATCCTGGTCCACGAGCGAGTCATAACGGCCTGTGTTCATGCGCCAAATCTCCTGCAGACGGCTGGGGGCGAAGAGCGGAGCACGTGTGATGGCGTTCAGGGCGTCGTAAAGCTTGGCCAGGTCCGGGTCCGAAATGGCGTTTTCGCCGCTAGCCAGCGACTGCAGATAGCCGTCCGGCAAGGCGCGGCGGAAATGGCCGATTCGCCATTCGTTCGTATGCTTGGCGGGAAGCCTCGCCAGCAGTGCATCGGACAAGCCGCAGGTATCCACGACGCGCGTGTATGGGCTGGCTTGGAAGGCGCGCAGACCGACGCCGCCGCAATCCACGATGGTCTCTTCTTTGGGCGTGCCTTGCAGCCTCCCCGAACGGATGAGACGATCCTGTAGACTGGCTGTGAGCAGGCCATTCTGTGCGAGGTAGACGGCGCGTTCGTCAGCGATTCCTGCGGCGCTGGGAGCTGGCGGTTCCGGACCTTTCCCGCCTAATGGGTTCGCTACCAACAGCGCGGTCAACCCCGCAAGTGCAAAGAAGCCGGCGCCGACATAGCGATATTCCAGGTGGACGCCATCCAGCGTCGCAGCCAGAAGTATGGCAGAAAGCAGGATGAGCGGAGTGAGAAAGCGTCCCGCCATGAAATCGCCGCCGATATAGACGATGTAGAGAAGGTAGAGAAGAATGGATACAGCCGTCCAACGGAAGCGCCCGATGCCCAGCCATAGGGCAGCTACGAGTCCCGCGCCAATGGCAATGGCGCCCAGCGGATCCAGGGACGCACTCTCCAACAAATAGCGCAAACCTTGGTGCAACAGCTCGATGTGCGTAATGCCCGTGTTCAATTTGGCGTAGGCTGTGTTGGGGACGAGAAAGCCGTAGTAGAAAAGCGAGAATAGCTCCCATAGCGCCAGCGGAAGTAAACCGAGCCCGATAGCCAGCGCGTCACGCCAGCGCTTGGACTGCCACCAGGCAGCCGCCAGCAACGGCAGATAGATGAGTAGTATATCCAGCCGATTCACCGCGCCCAGCGATGCGATGAGCGCCAGCCAAAAGAGCCAGCAACCATTCGACTGGCTTGGCCTGGGGCCGCGTATGAAGAGCACCAGAAAGCCCGCCAGAAGGAGATGCGACGCTGAATTCTCGAGGCCTGAAGTTGAATAGTCCAGGAAACTGCTTGAGAGCAATAGGATGATGAGCGCTGTCCAGGCACTGATTGGCTGCCGAGCTACACTGTAGCCGACCAGCAACGCAGTCGCCATCGACAGCGCAACAGACAGTGCAATGACGGTATAGAAGTACTCGCGCGTGACGAAGATCGGCAGAGCTACTAGCAGCATCCACAACGGATGCGTGTAGGCCTGCACTCGCTCGCCCACATTCCAGACTGCGCCGCGTCCTTCCACAAGATGTTGCACCGTACGAAACGTGATGTACGCGTCGTCGCTGATCCAACCGTTGAGCAGTACTGCAACGGTGAATCCGACGATGAGAAATGCGGTGATCAGCTTAGCGCCCTTGGGGATTACCATAGTGGGACGGACAGGTGCCCTTGTGTTCGTGCGAGAATGGAATCGAACGAAATATCAATCCGGTCATCTACTTCGTAGGTAGTGTACCAGATTGCAGAGTGATGCTGCATATGGCTGGCATATACGGAGGCAAGTCGACGACCGAACTGACTGATATGTCAGTGGGCATAGAAAAGACCGCACACCAAATGGCGCACGGTCTCTTCTATAACTTCTGCAATACAGCGCTAAGAAACCACAAATGAACGTCCCGTCTCAGGCTACCCACCAGAAAAAAACGAACGAACATAAAACACAATCGGAAAATATCGACTCACCAACTATGTTGCTTAGGCGGCTCTTGATTGCGGCTCCAGCAGACAATCCGTATAGGCAACAGCAGTCGCATCACTCCAAATTCTCGAATCCAGTACTTCGCCTCGCTCCACGAAATCGACGATATAGCCGTCTTTGATGATCATGGCCTCACCCTTGGCTATCAAGTAAGTGCCTTTGAGTTGCTTGGACTCGCCGAATATGCGCCTGCCTTGCGGAATATGCCGGCGGCGCATATTGTCTCGGTGCGCTACATGCACCGGCATGGGTATGATTGTTGCTGCGTCGGTCATAATCTCGAGCCTTGGCATACAGTCTCTCCTCGTCACGCGTACTGCTGTCTGTCTGGCTTGCTAATGCTGCTCTGTGAAGATACTGACGATTACGCCAACAATGGTGTGGTAAACGGCGATCTGCGACGATATTCAATGTGTTGGCGATACTTTGTCGAACAGCGTTTTCTGCCAACAGTTTACTGTCAGCAAAGTAAAGCGTCCTCTGTCATTGGTCGGATTTCTTGTCAGTTTTCCTGCCATTTTTGGCGAGGTTTGACAGGTCAAGTTGTCTAGGCAGGGATGTAATGCGGTAGGTCTACTGATGGTCTGGTCCACTACGGTCCGTTTGGACGATGTAGGTCGACATCAGTGCGACGATCATGAGTAAAACAACTAAGCTGTTCATTGAACAAACCTCGTTGAACTCTTGCAGCTCGTAGTGCTGCAGCGACTACTTTCGGCGGTCAGGCGCTAATTCAGGATCCTCTAGTCAGTAATACGGGCATCGCTGCCATTTGGTCGCGCGTTGTAGGCGCGACATGTCGCGAAATGCTTCTATGTCGCCATACTGCCCGGGCGCCTGGGCACTTTGAATGCGACGGAGAACCACAATCTGTAATGCGGATTGCTGACAGGAGATTGCCCAAGCGAGTACAAGGAGGAACGCGATGCAGTGAGCTACACCGTTCGAGACAACGCTCGTTGATTCTCCGTCTGTTGTTGGCTAGGCTACGCTGCATGGTACAATCAGCCCATCTAACAATTGGCGTCGACAGGACGTCATTCATTACCATCTCAGAAGGGACACCGTGTGATGAGCGACGCGGAAGCGCAATCTGCCAAAGAGGAAACCTTTAAGCACTTTAAGGACTCGTTCGCCTACGGAGCCCACAGCGACAACAATTTCAAATTTCTGGAAAGACTGGACTCGGATCAGGCTAGCGAGTTCTTCTCTAAGCTTCTCTACCTCCTAGCTGACTCCGTCGACGACGGACAGGTGCAGCGGCTGACTGACCTTTTCTACACATACCAGAAAGAGGCCTATGCAGGCCCCAGCCAGTGGACATACAGGAACGGTCCGTTTGTTGAGCTAGAGAAGCCCATTTCAGAATTACGCTTCGCTCTGGTCACATCCAGTGGTCACTTCGTGGAAGGACATGATCCGCGACCGTTTGGCGAGGAAAACATGTCGCAGGAGGAGGCTATGGCGCGCATGGACGATTTCCTCGCCTTGCCGCCGACCATTAGCGAAATACCCATCAATACGCCGTTGGATAAACTGCGAGTACGGCATGGAGGGTATGACATCCGAACCGCTCAAGAGGATCCCAACGTGGTCTTCCCCATCACGCGTATGAAGGAGATGGCCGAAAAAGGACGCATTGGCAGTCTGGCGCCGAGCGCCTATTCGTTTGTCGGCGGCTGCGCACAGAACGCACTCACACGCAATGCCGCGCCTCAGTGGGCCAAAATGCTAAAGATAGATGACGTGGAAGCGGTGGTATTAGTGCCAGTTTGCCCAGTCTGTCACGTGTCGGTTGGGCATGTGGCGCGCGAGTTCGAGAAGTCGGGCCTGGCTACCGTCGTTATCGGCGTTGCCCCGCACCGGGACCGAATCGCCGGTATGAAGCTGGCGCGCTCAATCATTACACCGCATCCCATGGGCCGCAACATGGGCGCCCCGCACGACGTGGAACGTCAGACTGAGATACTGACGGCGGCGCTGGATCTGATGGAGACAGCCGTAGAGAACGATACGATGGTCGATCTGGAAGGCCATTATCGGGCAACACCTGAATAGATCAACTCTGCTGTGCAAAAGTGCACGAAATAATAAGGCGCATCTGAACGGATGCGTCTTTTGCATTGGCAGATAGAGTTCCGTGTTGCGTATGGACCATATGCTTCGGTCGTATAGTCGGAACTATTGTGTGACGGCTGGTCTCGCGTACATGCTCGGCAGGAAGACTTGATCGCGTTCGAACCTGGCGATGGCAGTCTTTGTCGCATCGGCGGTGAGCACGCAGGTGCGATTCATGCCGGTGCAGGCGCCTATCCACCCGTTGAATACCGAGCCACTGTCCGCAACCGCAGTAAGGTTAACGGTGGCGTCAACATCGAATTCGTGGCTGCATGTGCTTCCGCAATCGATGCCCGCTGGGAAGCTGGTTACCGAACCGGCGCCTTCGCCTGTCACCGCAAGGGTTAGCGGATACGCCATTCTGAACGGCGTTGCTGACTCAACTGTCTTTGATGGCCCCACCAACTGGATCACACCGGTTGTGCCGTTTCCTGGAACGGTGGCTGAAATGGCGGTATCGCTCTGCACGGTGAACTCAGCCGGCACGCTATCAAACAGCACTTGCTGCACGCCGGTGAAACCAAGCCCGAAGATAGAGACTTCTGCGCCGGCGACTCCACTGGCTGGCGCAAAGCTGTCCAGTGATAATGCAGTCGTCGAAGAAGCGTCAACGATTCCACTGATCCATTCTGCGTATTTCGAGACCCGCGTATAGACGCCATAGGCGGTCGCGCAGTCGTGCGGGCCGAAGCTGGTTACGCCGACCAGTTTCCAGCCGCCTGCGCCGTCCGAGACGACCAAGGGTCCGCCGCTGTCGCCGTAGCACGAATCTTTGTCAGGACCGTTCGGTCCGTAGCCGGCGCAGATCATGTTGCTGGTGATATCGTTGGCAAAGATCTTATCGCAGATGGGGTTGGCGACGATGGGCACGTCGACCTCACGCAGCTCAGGTGATGGAGCGTCGTAAGTGCCGGTGGCGCCCCAGCCTGTAGTCATTGCTGCGCTGTTGGGCGCTGCGAGCGGGTCATCACCGGGACTAGTTAGCAAGGGGATAATCGCAGCGGTCGCGCCTAGCTGGGCGGCATGTGACAGATGCAAGAGCACTATGTCGTTATCGCTGGTGTACGGGTTGTAGTTGGGATGAGGCAGCACTTGTGATGCGCTGAAGACTTGCTCGGTATCATCTGCCAGATAGATGTTATGTTCGCCGACCCGGACGCGAACATCGCTTGCCTGCATAAAGGTAAGCGTCGATGTGTTCTTCTTCGTCATACAGTGGGCGGCGGTCAGCACCCATTCCTGGGCAATGAGCGAGCCGCCGCAGAAGACGTAACTAGTCGGCGACAGCTCTGCGTGGTGCACAAGGACGAAGACCTGCCAAGGCCATTCGTTCGGCTCGGAAATGACGCCGCCAACGATGGCTGGATAGATGGAACGTTCCGGCTCGGCGTCGCTGCGTTCAGCGATGATGTAGGCTGGGTTGCGAGGTTCCGGGATGTAGGGCGGCTCTGTTTCCGCCCGCGCCGGTAAAGCCCCAAGTAGTGCCAGCGTCAATACAGCCACGAAAAGAGCGATATAGAATTTCATCCATTCGGTCCTTGACCAGCCAGACAATCCGTTGGTTCAGCAGTGAGTCGTACCGGTTTGACGGGTTGTCCGGCGTAGTGCCGCTTGTCGTAGCACCAGTGTACAGGCCGTTGACTGCCAAGGCATCCGACAGTTGACCGAGTTGCGTTGCCATTTCGTCCTAGTGCGGCGAACTGATATGCTTGGCAACTGATCAGGCACAGCTGCTCATGCGTTGCTGGGATGGACAAGGAAGCTTGTGTAAAGGGCAAGCATCTGCCACGTGCAGACCATACACCTGCGGTCTTCGTCTATCTATGCGGCTGCAAAGCGCGTCTACCGCACTTCGATGTTCGTGAAGACCGGATACTGCTTGCCATCCAGGTCCTCGACAATAAAGCCGACCACGTAGTCGCCGGCGGCGGCATCCAGGTCTATCCAGGTGATGGGCGTGGCGCCGAACTCGATGGTCTTGCCCTTCTCGTAGACGACGTCCCTCACGCTGCCGTTGGCGTCTAGGTCCAGCCACTTCTCGTGCACTGTAAAGCGGTCGCCGGTCTGCGGCAGTATCTCGCGCACTGCGCCAGTGGCGTTCTCGTTGGTGAAGCCGAATACTTGGTCAAGCTCACCATTCTTGAACTGCAACTGGGCGGGTCGCTCCTCACCGTCGGCGTAGAGATAGGTTCCTGCCACAGTGTAGATGGTGTCCTCAAAGGTCTGGCCATAGGACTCGGGCCTGAAGACCGCCTCCGCATAGACGTTGCCGTCGTCCACCGCAAACACAATAGGTTCCCAGTCAAACTCCATGGTGAACTCGCCGCTTGGCCAAACCGGATAGTAGACGCCGCCCTGCTCGCGAGTTTCGTCGCTTTCCAGATAGTCCTCATCGGCTACATAGATGGAGTTGCCGGATTCGTCCAGGTAACCGGCGAAGAGCTTAATGTAGCCGATGTTGTTGCCGGAGATGTCTACACTGAGCTTGACTGTCTGCCCTGGCGCCACGGACGTGCGCGAGGCGGTGATGGGCGAGAGTTGGATGTCCTGCGCAACAGGCGACTGGACTGAACTGGGCGAAGACGGTACGGACGCCACACCGGCGCTCTGGTCGAAAGAGTCGCCTGTGTAGAAATAGCTCAGGAAGTCATCCCACAACGAAGCGGCGGCAAAACGGCTTGCCACCACGTCATAGGACTGATAGCCGGTGACAGGATCCGCATAGAGCGTGGAGTTGGGGAAGTAGATGGAAACGCCGTTGGAACCCTTCTTGGACGAACCATGACGTTCTGCAATGACCATATCGTCGATCGCATTCTGCACCCGCTGAATGCTTTGCAAACCGTCGCCGCGTAGCTGATCCTGCAGTATCTGCGTAAAGTTGCCCAGGTCGATGTACGAAGCCGGCACCGACCGCCCGAACACGCTCGTATACGCCTGTGCATACTTCTGCGCCTTGGCCACAGCATTGCCGCCTGCGCCTTGCAGCGAATAGGCCAGATCGTTTACGGCGCTATTCAGTTCCGGAAGCGCCGATAAATCCACGGCGGATAGGGTTACGTTTTCGCCCATCTTTCGGCTGAGCTGCGCCGCAGAAGGCGCCCTTCCATTCATCATCTCGGCGCGGGCCTGGTCATCCAGAATGCGCTGGTCCTCGTCAATGTAGCTATTGACGATCCGCTTGGCCAAGTCAGCTCCATCCATGTTCGGATTGTCGGAGAGCGCCTGTATGAAGCTGGCATATGCCCAACCAACTGCCGGTTCGGTCTCCTGGGAGGCGACTGCATAACGAGCATACGGCTCCAAAACGGTGAACACTTCCAGATGCGCCATGAGGCATGCGTCCAGGCCGATGAGCTCGAACTTGTCCATTCCGGTCTGCCGCTGTATCTCGGCGAGCGCACCGTCCAATTCGTTGAGGAAGATCTGGTCACTCAGGCGCTGCTCCATGGGGCTATCCCCGTTCGATCGACCGGATGCCGTGGGATCAGTCCAGCCGCCTGGCCATCCCATGCCGTGGTCGGAAAGAATCAGCACGTACTTATCGGCAGGATAGCGATCCACAGCCCACGTTACGAAATCTGTCAGTGTACGACCATCGGCCATATTGACTTCGCCCAGGTCCTCAACCTCATAGGAGGCAGTGTGCTGTAGGTCCTCATCGTACGATATATAGTAGCGCCTGGCGCCGGACCAGTCGCCGTCGCCGCGGTAGCCGGCAGAGTAGCGGTCGATCTGGCTAACCACATGCACATTTTCGCCGGAACCGGCACGCTCTGCTTCATTCAAGTCGACGTAAATGTCCTCCTCCAGGATCTTGTCGTCGGCGTCTTGATAGAGCATAACCAGCCACTCGGCGTGCTCGCCGGCACGGTCTACAGTGTTCGAGCTTGCCGAAGAAGGCCGGCGTGTCGGCGTCGGTGCGACCTGCTGCTGCGCGGGTGCGGAGGTTGCCGCACTGATCGATCCATCCAGCCCATCGCCGTTCTGCTGCGGTCCGCCGCAACTTCGCGATAGGAAAAAGAGAACAATACATAGGAAGAGGACAGCGATGACGAGAACCGGCATGGGCAGGCAACCCCTGCGCTTGCCCCCGAACAACCCTAACAGCAGAGACAATAGGCCCGCCGATGCTGCCGCGCCGCCTGAATGACCTCCGCTGGAGGAACCTCCGCCAGAACTGCCGCTGTATCCCGAGCCGCCGCCGCTTGGTGGTCGAGGAGGCGGTGGCGGACTGGATGGCGGGGTCGCGGCTACCTCGTCGTCCCGGTCTCTTTCTGTTCGCTCGGCGCGTTCACGCCTGCCGCTGGACGTAGTTCGTCGCCGGCGATGCACCTCCACGGTTTCTTTGCCGCCACGGCTGCCGCTGGAACCGGAAGAGGCATTGGGATCGGATGCAAACTGATAGACAGAATGAGCTGGAACATACGCTGGGACAGAATCAGCTGGAACATATGCTGAGACAGGCGAGCGCATCCATCCGAGCAGCGATTCGTATAGGTTCAGCAGGTCCTGTGCCATCAGAAACTCTCCCTTCAGTAGCAGCCCCATGTACTGGCGTGACAGTCTGATACGACTATGCATGTCTATCAGTTGTGTGACCGTAGTTGGTAATTGTGCAACGATATTGGCTTCGCGTGATGATATCCATTTCCAGTCTGGACCATTATACTATCCTTGAGAATGACGCGAAATAGAAGCGTTCCGGTACAGTCGATCTGCAGGCATGTGGCTAAGGCATGCAACGCATGATACTCTGACGCCAATCAGAATCCGGCGCTTGGGCAGAACGCACCGCAGGAACTAAACATTCTCAACTCGCTGGACAACACGCTGTTGCAGCTGATGGACTATTGACGAGCTTGCGTGCCCTAACCAATTGCGACTGTCACCGGACTTGAAGGAAGCAATTATGCCTGAATACTTGGAAACAGATGTACTCATCATCGGCAGCGGTGTTGCAGGCGCAACAGCCGCGCTCAAATTGGCGGATGCCGGCGTACCTGTGACCATGATCACACGGGCGAAACGCGCCCAGGATACCAACACATTCTGGGCGCAAGGCGGCATCATCTACAAGGGCGAAAATGACTCACCGGAGCTGCTGGCAGAGGATATCAAGCGCGCCGGCGCAGGCCATTGCAACCCCACGGCAGTGCGCATTCTGTCAGAAGAAGGGCCTGGCGCGTTCGAACGCATCTTGCTCGAACGCGTGGGCGTCAAATTCGATCGGGAGGAGGATGGATCGCTTTCACTTGCACTGGAGGGAGGCCACAGCGTGCCGCGTATCGCACATGCGGCGGACCACACCGGTAAGGCGATTGAGCTAGCCATGCTCAATGCGCTGGATGCGCATCCCAACGTGACGCTACTCACGCAGCATACAGCCGTCGACCTGCTAACGCCATCGCATCAGGGACTGAATCGCCTGGCTGTCTATGACCCGCGCTACTGCGTAGGCGCCTATGCATTCGATCAGGTCAACGCGCGAGTGCGTCGTATCCTGGCGCGCAAGACGATCCTCGCATCCGGCGGCTTGGGGCAGATATTTCTGCGCACCACAAACCCGGCAGGTTCGCGAGGCGACGGCATTGCCATGGCGTGGCGGGCGGGCATCCGCATCATCAACGCCGAATTCGTGCAGTTCCATCCCACCTGCTTCTACTATCAGAATGCAGCCCGCTTCCTGATCTCTGAAGCGGTGCGAGGGGCTGGCGCCCGGTTGGTCGACGCCAACGGTGAGCCGTTCATGCAGAACTATGCACCGGAATGGAAAGACCTAGCCCCGCGTGATGTGGTGGCGCGCAGCATCCACAATGAAATGTTGAACAATGACGTTTCCAATGTGTATTTGGACCTGCCTTCCTATGTCTCGCGCGAGGAGATCCTCACGCACTTCCCGACCATCTACGAGAATTGCCTGGAGTACGGTGTGGACATCACGGAGGATCTGGCGCCGGTAGTGCCGGCTGCGCACTACTTCTGCGGCGGCGTTTGGGTAGATGAATGGGGATTGACTTCCCACGATCATCTATATGCCGTGGGCGAGGTTTCCTGCACCGGTGTGCATGGGGCCAACCGCTTAGCCAGCACTTCGCTGTTGGAGGGGTTGGTATTCGGCGAGCGCGCCGCCCAGCACATCCTGGAGACGCTGCCGGATACGCCCCTGCACGATGGAGACGACATTCCCCACTGGGAGGATACCGGCGTCTACGACCCGGACCCGGCGCTCATCAGCCAGGACCTGAACACGATCAAGAACATCATGTGGAACTATGTGGGCCTGCTGCGCACGAAATACCGACTCTCCCGAGCAGGTCGGGAACTGCGTCAGCTCAACATTGAGATCGAGCGCTTCTATCGCAAGACGCGCTTAACGGACGAGCTGATTGGGTTGCGCAACGCTGCGCGGGCGGCGACTGTGGTGGCGGATGCCGCGTGGCAGAACAAACGCAGCATGGGTGCGCATTATCGAGAGTAGCAGCGTCCAGAACGTAGCGAAGTGTAGCAAGGGGTACGAAAATTGGGGAGTATCCAGCAAGTTGAGGCGTTCGATTCAGCCCGCTGTGTTGACAGACAGCTATCGTATTGACACTGCGCGCTAGTCCACGAGCTGATTTGCTTCGCCTTCACCGTCTGCCGAATTCGGCAGCATCTCTCGCAGCAGGTCCACTACCTCATCCCAGTACCGGAAGTAACGAGTCTCACCTGAGGCTAAATTCTTGATTTCGCCCCTCCATTCGCTCTGACCACGGCCAAGAGGTTCATTCCACAGACGCAGTGTAAAGAGCTCTGACGTGAACCGTTCAGGTTGCTCACTCACAATTCTCATTCTCCCTGCGTACCGACCAAAGGGGCAGGCCAACTTGTGGTGCAAGCTTGCGATATCCCCTTGAAATGACAATCACAGTTCTCCTGCGACTCGAAACGTGATTCAGAAATGCTGCAGGAGATATCATCTGCAGTATACGTTTGGCAGCGTTTCTTAAGCGTTTATTACACAGGTTGGATGAGGCGCTACTGCATGGCGATGAAGTTAGTGAGGCAGCTTGTCAGCAGCAAGGCTAGCCGCCAAGCCCGCTTCTGCCGCGACTTCACGGAAGAATTTGTGAGGAGTCAGGCTCCAGAACTTTGCTCGGAATTCTGGTTCATTAATACTGTCTGCGCGAAGAGTTAGCTGCGACCATGCCATGTCGAAGACGTCTTCCTGCCGCGGGTCATCGCTATCGACGAATACGCTATAGCATGTGCGCAATGTCATGGCGGTTTCCACAGTGGCACTGATAGACTTGTCTTCGATTGACTTCCATATTGTCTCAACTTGGTCCAGTGCAACAGTCGGATTACCGCTGAGTAGGGCCACTCGAGCACTGCCGGCTAGCGCATTCAATGCGTAGTAATGCTGCTCCATTTGGCTGTGCAGTTCATTGCCTCTCTTGTAGCTATCGCGGGCATCTTCAAGTTGGCCCAACGCCTCGTACACATAGCCGAGACGCGTTCGCACAAGCGCCTCAAAACGCAGGTCGCCATGCGCTTCGACTAGTTCTAGCACATCATGGGATTCGCGCCGCGCAAGTTCGTATTCGCCTGCCAGGTAATGGACTAGGCCCAGGTCGCAGCGAGCTTTTGATTCGAAATGATAGTTTCCCAGCCTATGAAGTTGTGCGCAGGCTTCCGTCAGCGCCTGTTGCGCTTGAAGCAAGCACCCCATCTCCATCCAACAGGTCCCAATATGATACCGGTTGATGAACGTACGCCAATATCCTGTGTCTTTCTGGACCTCGGTTTTAGGCTTTGTTAAGGCTTCCATTGCACAACGATAATCGCCCTTTTGGACATAAAGTATGCCCAAGTTGCTTAACAGAGTGTCTTCGATGAATAGATCGCCGATCTCACGAGCGAGCGACAACCCGCTGAGATATTCGTGCTCAGCGGTATCAAAGTCTCCCCAACCTTGAGCAACTACAAGATAACCAAACTTGTTGTGCAGACTGGCCATGCGAATCTTGTCGCCGGCCCTTTCGGCATTTCTATAGACATAAGTAAGCCGTTCATGAATCTCATCTGCAGCCATTCCGGAGAACATTCCTGTTGCGGCATGATACTCCATACTTCGCAGCTCGTTGTCCAGGTCGCCGGCACGATGGGCATAATCGGTGGCGAGTCCGAAATAACGGGATGCTTCAGTCATCGATGACATCATCCAGTAGCTGCGTGCAAGCGCCAAATATACCCGAGCACGACCATTGTCGGAGTCAAGCTCCTCCGCTTTTGCCACTGCGGTTACGGCGAACTCTTGCGCCTTTTCGGCTTCGTTTTTCTCAGTGTAGAAACTGCAAAGACTGAGGTTAATTTCCATGATGAGCGCAGAGGTAGGCTCTGGAATCGTCTCCAATACCGCCTGTTGCTCATCTAGACTGGTATTCCAAAGGTCGAAATCTAGCATGATTTTGTAAATAGTGCTCTGCTCACCGAGCGTTAGAATTCGCTCAGCTGCATGCCCCGACAGTTGGTTTAGTGCGGAAGAGAACAGTTCGTCCGCACGAGTCAGCGAATACTGGCGCAGGGCCAGATTTGCCGCCCTTCGATAGTACTCATAGGCACGATACGAATCTCCTGCAAGGGCAAAATGTCGCGCCAATTCACCTGCAACGATATCCAGGTTCTGCGCGTACACGGATTCCAGCGACCGGGCTACTGTACGATGCAACATGCGACGACGGGTGCGGCTGATCTGTTGGTAGGCAACTTCCCGAATCCTGTCATGGCTAAAGTCGTAGCTGTCGCCTTCCTGTTCGCGTATGATGCGCCGCATCCAAAGCTCGTCCAGCACATCTACCAGGGAAGCCTCTTCCATGTCAGTAGACTCTTTTAGTAATGTGTACGTGAACGAATGCCCGATGACCGAAGCGGAAGACGCCACCAACTGGGCCTCAGGTGAAAGCTGGTGCAGGCGAGCGGAGAGTAGCTGGAAAATCCTGGGCGGAATAGCCGACTCTCCCTTCCTGTACACTTGGCCTGCAGGCAGAGACAAACGTTGTACCGGCGCCGACTCGGTAGCCTGTTCGCTGCGTAAGGATTCGATCAGAAAAAGTGGATGCCCTTCACTATTTTCGTACAGTGCCGCATTTTGCTCGCTGGAAAGAGGCGCACCTGCTGTGAGTTCCGCGAGCTGAGCTGTCTCCTCCTTGGTGAGGGTTGACAGCACATATTCAGCCAATTGATTGGCGTGCCGTAACGTTTCGGCTAGCGTCGTGAGCGCCTCGTTGCCAACGGCGTCTTCGCTGCGGATTGTGCCTACGAGCAGCAATGGGTGGTTGTGCGTGTTGTGCATGAGGTAATGTATCAGCGTGAGCGTTTCGTGGTCGCTCCATTGCATATCGTCCAGGTGGAGAAGGAGCGGACCGGGCACCGTCTTCAACACATGTACTATACTCTGGTAAAATCGCTGCTGCTGCCACGCCTCCGTCAGAGGACCGGGTGCTGGAAGATCGTTATTCTCTATGCGAAGCTCTGGAAGCAGCCTGGCTAATTCTACCTGCCAAAGACCGTCGACCGAACTCACAATCGGCTGGATTGAGGGGTGCCGCAGCCATTCGGTAATTGGCGCATACGTGAGCGCGCCTTCAGCTGCGTAGGAACGGCTCGACACGGCGACGTGACCCTGATGTCGGACCCAGTCGATCAGCTCCTCCGCCAGGCGACTCTTTCCGATGCCGGCTTCACCCCATATCAACACGCATTGCCCATTTCCTTGCTGCGCATTTCCCCAAGCTTGCTTCAATTGCTGCCATTCTGGATGACGTCCGATTAGGCGCGGCCGCTTCACTGTGCGAGGCGACTCTGCAGGTGGCGCGTCGTGATCGTCTGTTTGCAGCAGCATCGCCCGCATCTGCATCGTGGCAGGCGAGGGTTCAACGCCCAGTTCCTTCTGCAGCATGGATGCACAAGAGTGGTATGCGCGCAGCGCTGCCGCCCTGTCGCCCAGTGAGACATGAACTTGCATCAGGCGCCGATAGGCAACCTCCTGCACCGGATCATGCTCGATTAACTGTCTTGCCGCTGCCAGTGCGCCCCCATACTCGCGGAGCTCAACCAGGACATCTACCAGCTTTAGCAGCAGTGCAGAATAGTCGCCATTCACCTGCTCACGAACCGTAAGCGCCCAATCGCTGAAACAATCCGGCAAAAAGTCGCCCTGATAACATTCTTCAGCTTGTCTCAGCAGCGAGGATTTGGCTACAAGGTCAACGGCTGCATCTGCTTGCTCCATCAGTTCACGCATTAAATGCGTATCGACGACTACCGGCGCCTCCATGCGCCAGGCGACCGAGCTGCGGTCAATGCTGAGCACGTGTTCGATTTCGTCCCAGGCCTGTTTTAGTTTGAAAAGCAGCTGGCGCGTATTGGTACGCGCTTGTTTATCTGTGGAGTCAGGCCAAAAGCGGTAGGCTATTTGGCTGCGCGAGAATGGCTCGCCTGGGTGGACTGCGAGGAACGCGACAAATTCCTCCAGGCGCGGTTGTCCCAAGGGGATAGGTTCGTGGTCTACAGCAAGTTCGAAGCCGCCCAGTAGACGAAGGCTATCTCTCATCTCGGAGGTTTGATTCATCGTCGTTCAATATGACTCTTGCGCTGCCGCTACGACCAATTCGAAGTGGACCGAAGTATAACCCTTTCCAGAGACTGGTTCAACTAGACGAATCGTCGCCTAGATATTTGGCAAACGCGGTCTAAATATCAGCCTATTAGTTCTGAACGGATTGTAGAGCGGTTCTGTTCGGCATCTAGCGAAGATAGGTTCCCAACAGAGATAACGTCAAAGCGAGGACATCCATTTCGTTGCGAGCCGCTGTCGCTGCACGTGTAATACGCTATGTCCATACGATAAAAAGAACGCTGCCAGAACGCTCATACCCGCGACGTAGAACGATGATATAACGCACCATGCGTACAATTCAATTCGTAAGCCGGTAACATCGTATCGACAAGAGCTCGATTCAGCAAGGGAAAGGAACCAACAATGAAACGGTTATCAAGAAAGGGTACAGTGGCATCTAGCCACACATCACTTTAGTTCAAGGGTATGGTTTGAAGCGTAGCGGAATAGGATCACCCAGCCGTAGACAGCGTGCAAGCCAGTCCCACCCGATACGAAAGTAACTTTTATCACGACGACTCTTATGGTCCACGAAATGTCGGTAGCCGTTCTTAACCACCCAGCTTCCCAGGGCTATCAGCCACACGAACGTGAGGCAGACAGCCAAGACCAGGCGTGTGATACGCTCTTCATCGTTGAGATGGGTGGCTTCCAGGTCAAAGCCATGACCTTTCATATCGCCATACATCTCTTCCGTCCACATACGGACCTTGTAGAGACGGATCAAATTTCGTTCTCCACTACAATCCGAGACCAGATACCAGGGTTCGTCCTGGCCCTTTTCCCAGTGCAAGATGAGCCAGAACCAGCCGGCATCGTGACTGTTGGTCAGGCGAATCCAGCCGATGATGTTCGTCTCACCGGTCGCCAAGTCAAAATGGTTGAGTTTGCGCCAGGCTTCTCCTTGCTGCCGAACCAGGATGCGTCCCTGCTGGCGAATGACGAAATGCCACCCTTGGCGAGAGAGCCACTGCAGGAAAGGCACGGTCTGAAAGCCCGTATCGCCCATCACCCACACCTCTCTCTGGCGAGGAATCAACTGGCGTACAGAGCGCATCAGCGCCACTTGTTCTGCAAAAGTCGTATGGCCTCTGGAACCGCGATGTACGCTCCACACCAGTGGCAACGTGCGCTTACGGTAGGCCAAGCTGACTGTCATCAACCGGAAATCAAAACCGACTTTCGTGCAATCAATGACCAGCCGAACCGGATGCGTGCCAGAGCCGCCCACCACACTCTCGACCAACTGCAGCGCAAACGGCCGATACCACTTGCGTACCTGCACCCGAGGATTGTCCAGAAATCGACGCAAACGATTCACCAGACTCAGTTCTTTGCTCCGACTCGGCCACGTGCGCACAACTAGCGCCATCTGTACCGCCCGACTCAAATACAATCCCGTGATCAGCAACGCCAGATTGCGCTGTCGTGTGATCCGCTCTGCCGGCAACCATTGCTCAAGTTGCCCCAATACCTTATGATAAAGCCGAAGGTTGGTCATCGAGTGTGCCTCCTTGATACAAGTTTCTCTTTTCTCAGAAAACATTGTATCAGGTACCTCAAACCAACCTTCTTCTCTTGTTAATGTTCAAAGTGATATGTAGCTAGCAGTGGCATTTCTAGTCGCAGCGCTAATTTTTGTCATGCTATCGGGAACGGTACTGGCACAGAACGGCGTGCAAACCTGGCAGGAGGCTTATCCAGTCGAGTCTTACGGTCCCAATCGAATCGTCCTGGAAAAATACACATTAGCAGTAGCAAACGTACAGTTGGGGCAAGAGGCCGAACCAGCCGAGAACAACGGCGCAACACTAATGGCCATGGCTCAATACAACCCTAAACTGATGGGCGAACAAGGCTGGGACAGCACGCACACGATTGAGTATTATAGCCTCCCTCCGTCATTAATGTACGAGCAATATGCCATCCAGTCGAGCGCACAATCTGACGAGGATGTCCCGTGCGGTCAGTGCTAAGCCGCGGACGCATATCAAGCGAGACGTGACAGACAGCCAACTCGACTGTTTGCGGATGAAGGGGAGCTTTGGGTACGGCTCAAAGCTCCCTCGCTATTTCGCAGAAACGCTTATCACGCTCCAGGTAACGCTTTAGGAACGCTGCACCGTTTATCCTGTCACACAGTCGGCTATGAACGCCGAATAACCGTCAGATCCAAGAGAAACACATGAAACAAAGGAGAATATCTATGATGCGCAGAACTGCTGTACTCGTCCTTATGCTCGCACTGGTAGCAGGCGCAGTGCTTATCCCACAAAACACGTCCGTTGTCTATGCCCAGGAAGCATCTTCCCTGGCGACGGCATCTACTGTCACGGAGCTATCGAACCAGTTCGGACGTACCCTAAACACCGCGCGCGGCAATACCTTCGTGATTGATTCTGCCCCACCTCTGGGTCATCCGTCCGAAGAAATCAACCCGGTAGAGGCGATGTTGAGCGCGCTGGCTACGTGCGGTCTCTTCGTCTACGAAACTGCCGCACAGGAAAACGACATCCAACTGAACAGCCTTTCCACCACCGTGCAGGGTGACTTCGATGCAAGCGGTTTGTCCGGCGCGACGGAGAATAATCCGCGCGTTCAGGAATTCCGCGTGCATTTTGAACTGGACGGTGCGGATGCCGATCAGGCTACAATGCTGGCAGAACAGTTTAGCCTGCGCTGCCCCATCTACACGACCTTGATCAAGTCTGCGCCTATCGTCGTCACAGCCAATGATGAAGAGATGGCTGGTCCCTCTGCAGAGGGTCTGGCGACAGCCACAGTTGGCGCCACTTTGTCCAACCAGCCAGGCAGAGCCATCATCAACGTCCGTGACAACTACTATGTTGTCGACTCCGTTCCACCGCTGGGCGGTCCCAATCTGGCGGTCAATCCGTTGGACCTGCTGCTTGCCGCTCAGGGCTCATGCGCAGCCGTTATCATGGAACGAGCGGCAATCGATGAGTCCATCCCGTTCGGCGGCGTAGTTGCGACGGTAGAAGCGGACTTCGATCCCGCAGGCGTTGTTGACGGTTCAGTGAGCCCGGCGCTGCAGGCAATGCGCGTGAACTTCGAGATTGATACAGATACATCCGAGCAGGCGCAGTTCCTGGTGGATGAATGGCTGGCTCGTTGCCCGATCTACAACACGTTGAGCCGTGCGACTGACTTTGAAGTCACACAGCAGCTGATGGGAGAAGGTGCGGCATTGCTGGAAATCGGCTTCTCCTATAACGTCCCCACGGACGAATTCAAGGCTGAAATATCACCCCTAGCTGAGCAGTTTGCAAGCACCGACGGGCTGATTTGGAAGCTGTGGGCACTGGACGAAGCCAACAGTCGCTTCGACGGTCTTCTACTCTTCAAGGACAGTTCGGCCATGAACGCTTTCCTAGAGAGCGATCTAGCCGCCACCGTCATGAGTCATCCTGCGCTGAGTGATTTCGACGTCGCACCGTATTCCGTGATGATGGAGGAGAGCCGAATCACCGGCGATCCCGCCCGGAACTAGACTGCACACTTATCCGCACAGAAGGGTAACCTAGATGGGAAACGATAGCCGGATCGCGTAATAGGCGATCCGGCTATCGTTATGTAGGTCAGCAATTTCGCTAAATGGCGAACTGCGACGCGGATACTATTCCGTTATCGACGGGGAAATCGATGGGGTGAGTTCGGTCAGCTCATCCTTCAGAACGACGCTATTAGCCGTTGTTCGAAACGCGTGACTCCCAACGCGCCTACCGCCGACTGACTGGCACACAGCTCTTGCGTCCATCGTAATCATCGCGTCCGGTCTCAGGCTGCAATGGGAACTTCACAGGCCGGTTGTCGCGCTGGCTACGGTAAATGGCCGTGAACATCTCGACGACCTTGCGACCTTCTTCGCCGTTGACCATGGGTTCGCGGTCCTCCAGCACGGCGTTGAGGAAGTCTTCGATCTGCAGCCTATGATAGTAAGTCATCGGATTGTGCTCTTCGCAGAAGGCCGTGTCCTCCTCCTGCCACACCTCGAGCATCTCTTCCTCGCCGGGAATGGTCCAGACATCGTTGATGGGCGGTTCCACTGCATCAGTCTGCCCGGAGACGAAGGGCGATCCGCCTTCGGTCTGCGCGCCGACGGACGCGCCGCTGGACCCATGTACGTGCATCTTTCCCCATAGTCCTGGTTTCTGCGAGTTGCTGACCAATATTTGCCCTAATCCGCCACTCTTAAAGCGAACGACGGCGATGGCTGTATCCTCGATTTCCACATACGGATGGTTGAAATTATCCCAGTAGCCGAATAGTTCGTCGAGCTCCGAATCCATGAGCCACTGCAGCATGTCTAGCTGATGCGGCGTCTGGTTGACGAGCACGCCGCCGCCCTCGGCATCCCAGCTGCCGCGCCACGGGTCAGACTGGTAGTAGGCTTCGTCGCGCCAGCCCATGACGACCAGCGTGCCCAGTATAGGCATGCCGATCTTGCCGTCCCGGATGGCATTGTGCATGCGCGCCACGCACGGGTACAGGCGACGCTGACTCACCACGCCAAGCTTGACGCCTGCAGCGCGTGCCGCGTTGATGGCCCGGTCGGCATCTGCCAGCGCCGAGGCTAAAGGCTTTTCCACCAGCGCATGCACGCCCTTGGCGGCTGCGCGTACGATAACGTCGGCATGGGTGGGATGCGGCGTGCAGATGGATATCGTTTGTACGCCGGCGTCGTCGATCATTTTTTCCAGATTGTCATATCCTGTGGCGCCATAGCGAGCGGCGAAGGCATCGGCACGGTTCTTGTCTACGTCGAACACGGCGACGAAGTCTGATTGAGATAGTGTCTGCAGCGCCATGGCGTGCGTGTCGCCAACTTTGCCGCAACCCACAAGTGCAGTGCGTAGTCTGTCGGTCATTTAGTCCCTCCCCAGCGAGGTCAGTGCAGTCAGTTTTGGATGGTCTATTTTAGAGATGTCATCAATAGTATCCGGCGGCATGCGTATGGCCAAACTTCTCGTTTGCCGAAGCGACACTGCACTGCTGGCCGCGGCTGGCAATACTGCGTTGCTTAGTCTGTAAAGTTCGGGCTCGAGATAGCCTCAAGGTAAGTCCGCTGATCGATTGTAATAATCATGTTAGTCTCGTCGGTTACTAGTTGATTCAGGACCGTTGACCCATCCGACCATATCTGACATAATCACCGCAAACTATGACCTCTTTAGGCTGGCTACATATCAGTGTATACCCAGTTTCATTCAAAATGAAGATAGAGCAGCGCCACCAATGATCAAGCAACTCATTTTCATGACCGAAGTCATCAGCGCTGCGTTTGTGCTGTGGCTAGGCCTCTATGTGATCACGCGGGACCTGCCCTGGCGAAATACTGGACATCGGCGCTGGTTGCGTACGCCATTGATGGCAGGTCTGGCACTAATCTTCTTCGCCATATACGTCTATGGCAATGCCATGGAAGTATTGGCTGAGAGTGCCGCTGAATACTTCTTTTGGCAACGACTGACGTGGTGGGTCGCTCCGCTGGCGGTTCTCCTCTTTCTATGGTCGGTGATCGTGCTCTTTCGTCATGAAGGCGACGGCTTATGGATGCGCCTCTTCTATGTCGTCACACTGTTATACGCTGTCGCTCTAGCCGTAGGGATTGCCAGTGGTTCAATATTGGATGAAGCTGGAATTCTTCCCCGAAGCGGCATGTTTCAACCTTATTACACGCCGATGAAGTCGCCCTATGTACACTTCTTTCAGTCCTTTCTACTGGGTGTACTCATGTGTGCGTTTCTCATCATGTTGTTCCAGTATCGCAGAACAGCGCATCGTAGTATGGAGTACCGACGTCTGCGCATCCTGCTGATCGGCAGCTTAGCTAGTCTCGTTGGCGGGCTTTCCACAATGGCGCCTGTGCCACTGGAATTTCCTGTCTCGCCTAAGCAGGTTGGCGACTTTTTGATTACATTTGGCGCAGCCATGTTCGCATATAGCATTGCCCGCTTCAATGCACTAGAGCATGAGCAAATCCTATATCATGATTTTCTGCACTCAATTACGACGGTTGCAATTTCTGTTGCGGTTTACGTTTTTAGCTATATGGGATTATCGCTAGTTGTCGGTTATCCGATTTCTCCAATCGCAGTCATCATTCTCAGCGCCTTAGCTGTGATAACACAGACTTCATACAACTGGGGCGGCGGTGTGCTAGATCGGATCTTACTGCCGCGATGGGCCGTTGGATATCGCAGTCGATTGGTGCTCATGCGTCAGGAATCGATTACGGCAGCGGATCCGACTCGTATGCTTCAAAAAGCCGAAGAATCTTTCAGCAGCCTCATTCGTACGGTGAGGCGAGATGAGATCGATGAAGTTGTGCACGATGAAATTGATTACATTTTTCAATATAGCCGCTTTGACAGCGATGAAATATTATCGGAAAGTAAGCTTCAGAGCCTGGCTACTGTACAGGTGGTCCAGGAAACCCACGCTGCTGAACTTGGGCTGCCGGTTAACGGGTTGTCGGAGGCGGAACAGGCACAGACGTTGCGCATGTATCTCACGACGGCTATCGACGAATGGCTGTGCACCAACGGTCAATCCGAATCTTCAGCGAAAGGTGATCCAGACCCGGAGATGATCGAGCAGGTCATCCTACGCAAGAAATACGCCGAGGGTTTGTCCCGCACTGCCGTCGAACATAATCTGCTGGAGACGTTTGACATTGCCGTGACCGGCGGCGCCTATTCGCGTCATCTGAAGCAGGCGCGCACGCGCTTAGCTGACGCCATCCTCGACCACGAGCTGAGCTACCTCAATGTGCAAAATCAGCCTCTAGCTGATTAGGTGATTTCGTCGCTGTGTCAATTGTTGGTCATTTTCTGGTCAACCTTTGGTCAGGTTAACTACTGATAAACCTCAATACTGACCATAACAGCGCCGCTCCACACTGAACTCCTCACAACTACAGAACATCGGGCTTGATTGTCAGCGGCAGCCATTCGCAACGGTACAGAGAAGGGCGCTCCCAATTCGTTGCAGGCCAGCTGTTCTATTCAATCCGTTGGAGGGATATGGCTGTGGTTATGCGCTGAAAGTAATGGGACGCAAAGCGCCGATCGCGGCGTAAACGTTTCTGAGCTCGTTGTTGTAATGGGCTTGATTTCAGTAAGGAGAACATGATGTTCAGACGAAGTATATTTGCAATCGGATTTGTATTGATGGTCATCATCGGATTGTTTACAAGCAGCGGGCAATGGAGTACGCCGACAGCGTCTGGTGCAACGGTTCCGCCGGCGCAAGCTGTAAATGACAATTACGCCGACGCAACGGAGATTACACTGTTGCCGACGAACCAGCAGGTTGATATCCGCCTGGCGACGCTGGAGTCAGGAGAACCGGCGCCGTCATGCGGCTACGGTTCGTTGGATAATACAGTGTGGTATCGTTTCACGCCGGCAGACGATCAGACTATCACCGTGTCCGCACAGTCCAATGACTACTGGAGTGGTGTTCTCGGTGTTTATGTAGGCGGTTCTTTGACCACGCTATCACAAATTGATTGCCGCGAATTTGATCGATGGAGCAGTGACTACGGGGTTAGCTTCAAAGCTACAACGGCTACAACGTATTATATTCAACTTGGCGGACTGTCCGGCGGGAAAGGTGTTGTCAGTTTTTCATTCAGTGAAGCCGAGTCGCCGTCGGTGAACGGCCTAAACATCAGCCCATACCAGTCGTCCATCTACAATCAAGTGGAGTTTAGCGGCTATGGTAGCGACCCAGTCGGCATCTACGGATTCTCGTATCGGTGGCTGATCGATGGTCAAGAATATTTCGAGCAACATCCCACTGTGAACTTTGAGAAGGACGGTGAGTATTCGGCTTTACTTGAGATGACCACCGCGGATGGACGTAGCGATCAGATGGAGAAGACATTCACGGTCGAAACCCATGATGTCATTCTCAACAGGTTCCGCGGACCCAGCGTAGGTCAACTAGGATTAACCGCCAGCATTCGTGTCGGAATACACAACGAAAACTATCCGGACGAGGTGACTGTCAAGCTTTATCGCAGCGTACCCGGCGGATTCAGAGAGGTAGGACATCTAACACAATTTGTCGATGTAAGCGAGATGAACAAAGCGACGACGGACTTCCACTTCAGTTATACGTTTACTGAGCAGGACGAGGCGATCGGCCGCGTAACGTTCAAAGCGGAAGCTTTCCTAACCGAAAATCCAGAAGCCTTACCCGCGGATAACGCGTATACGACTTGGCCCGTCTATGTGAACGCACCTGCCACGCCAATAGACGGCGCTTTCGACTTCCAGTATCGCGAGTTCGTGCGAGATGAGAACGAAGTGCTGATTCCGTCTATCCTGAAATAGTCGCTGTCGTAGAACGGTCAGTGTTCTAGGCAGTTGACATGGTAAATAGATAGGGTAGGCTGGAGCAGGTTCGTGGCGAATCCATACCACGGACCTGTTCTCGCCTGACTTCTAGTGGTTCAATAACGGTGGCTATATAGAAAGTGCCCTTATTCAGATGTTGCGTGTTGTTCTGTAATGTCGAGTATTTGTTCTAGGCGATCTTGCTGTTCTGCATACGATAGATAACGTTTGCCGGTTTGGAGAATCCGATGCGAAAGCTCGTGGTCGTAGTGGTGATATTAGTTGTGTTAGCGATTGCGGCTTACCTAGCCATAGGCTGGCAAGTATACAGCCAGTTGGCTGATGTGCGCGGCACCTGCGACAAGCATCTTGTGAACACGCCTACTCATTTTGAAAACGTAAGTAACTGGGAGGGCGACAGCGACTATTCAGCCTGGTTCGTACCTGAATACGACGAAGTACGTTTCCCCAGCCGGCAGGATGGTATCGAAATCGCAGGCTGGTATCTAGAGAGCGATTCTACCGCACCAGCTGTGATCATATTGGACGGCATTGGTGGATGCAGAGCAGCTCAAGCGGCCTTGGTACCCGCAGGTATGCTGTGGCACAACGGATTCAACGTCCTTGTCATCGACCTGCGCGATACAGGTGCATCCGGCTCCGAGAACGGATACGCTACCCTAGGTAATGAGGAATACCTAGATGCATTAGGCGCATGGGACTGGTTAATCGAGACAAAAGGATTCAGCGAGAAAGTCGTTGGTATCCTAGGCAACTCGTTGGGTGCCGCCACTGTTCTGATTGCCTTCCAGCAGGAACCGAGCGTTGCGGCGATCGCTGTGAACTCACCATATGCCAACTTGCCACAAATAGTTCGCGAGCAACTCCACAAGAACGGATTCCCTACCTTTATTGCGCCAGCTGTAATCGCCGCACCGCTTCTTGTGACACGCGGAAAATATCATCCGCTATAATCCGCTGGACGCGATTCGTAGCGCAGGCGAGCGTCCAGTCTTCGTAGTGCACAGCAGCGCAGATGACACTGTTAGCATCGATCATAGCTTTCAGCTTGAAGCGGCAGCAGAGGAATCCGGGGTGAATGCGATATTCTGGTTCATCGACGGCGCTGACCATGTACAGGCGCCTGGTATATATCCCGATGAGTATGAACGACGCATCGTGGGTTTCTTTCAGGAGGCGTTAGGTAAGTAGGGTTCTGATGGGTACGATCGACGTCAACACCCACTCGCACTGATAGTGGTGCCGTATCGTACCAATCTACTGAGGGATGTTTTTGTTGCATATTTCCATACTCAGCTATCATAGAATAGTTGCGTTTGTTTGACGCGCCTGCTCAAGCTGTGCAGCAGTCAACAACCTCGCACGTCCAACGAATAGTCTATCCAGGCTAGCGACATCCATAGTTTACGAAGGACCTCTTTCTCATGCGCGCAGTACAAGTAACCGCTCCCGGCAAAGCCGAATTCATTGAAATGTCCAAACCGGCACTGAAACCGGGTCATGCACTCGTTCGACCACGACATCTGTCTCTTTGCGGCAGTGATATCCACATGATCTATCACTCGCTGCGCAGCGAATACCCGTTTCCGCCCGGCACCTCCGGTCATGAGATGGTCGGCGTCGTGGAGGAGATCGATTACACCGGTCACGAAGACCTGGCTCGACGACTATCAAAGTGGGCGACATGACATTGACGCTTGTCGTCGGCCATCAATCCATGTCCGAGTATTATTTGGCGCCGCTGGAGCATGTGCTGCCACTGCCAAGCGACAAGCCCATCGCTCACTTTCTGCAGGCGCAGCAACTGGGCACAGTCATCTATGCGTCAAAGCGTCTACCCAGTTTGCTGGACAAGACGGTCGCCGTCATCGGGCAGGGTTCTGCGGGCCTTTGGTTCAACCTTGTTGCCAGTCGATTGGGTGCACGCAAGGTCATCGGCGTGGACATGCAGGAGCATCGGCTGCTGCTTTCGTCCAACTTATGGCGCAACGGATACCGTTCACTGCGCAGAGACTGACCTGGACCTGGAAGGACAGCAGGATGCCATCGACATGGTTTCCGAACTAACAAATGGTTCCATGGTCGATGTGGTGATCGAGGCTGCCGGCGAGATAAACTCAATCAATTTAGCAGTCGACCTGGTGAAATGGGGCGGGTTCATTCTATTCTTCGGTGTGCCGCGCACGCGTAATGAACCAATGATTCCGTTCGCCTATGAGCAGTTTTTTCGCAAGAATATCACAGCGAATACCGTTGTGGACGCCATGCTAGAAGTACATCAGTCCTCAACGCGCTTGGCGCTGCAGTGGATCGACCAGGGAATCGCAGACCCGACGCCTATGCTGACGCATCACTTCCCCTTTGATCGAGTCATGGATGCATATGAGCTGCAGCGCATTCGCGATGAGGGCGCGGTGAAGATCGTCATCGATATGCCGGAGTAGGGGAAAGGTCAGTTCCAGGTTTCACGTTTAAGGTTCCAGGTTCTGGTCTCTGCCGAAAGTATGAGTCTACGACGACTGTTCCCGGCTAGGCAGCCGGAAGCGTGAAGTAGAATGTGGCGCCCTCGTTGAAGCCGGAATCTACCCAAATGCGCCCGCCGTGGTGCTTGACGATCTTGCGGCAGATTGCTAAACCCATCCCCTTGCCGGGATGATCGTCGGGCGCATGTAGCTGCTCAAAGATGTTGAAGACGCGCTCGGCATCCTCCGGGGCAACGCCTATACCGTTGTCGCGGATGGCAAAACGCCACATGCCATCGTCCCGTTCGGCGCTGATGTGAATGCGCGGCGGTTCATCGCTGCGATAGTCGATACTGTTGTCCAGCAGGTTCTGGAACAGAACCAGTATCTGCGCCGGGTCGGCGAGCACGGTGGGCAGGTCGTCGTAGGTCACCTCGCCTTGGTACGCTTCCATGCGCTCGCTAACCGCCTCGATTGCGTGCTCCACGACCATATTACTGTCGGTCGGTTCCTGCATGGAGCCCCAAGTTTCTACGCGAGAGTAGGTGCGCAGATCCCGGTTAAGTTTGCGCACGCGTTGGGCAGCCTCTGTCGCACGAGCAATAATGCCGCTGCTCACCTCGCCGATACGCCCTTGTAGCCGGTCTTCCAGTGTCTGCAGTTCCTCTACAATGTCGCGCAGCGGTTGGTGCATCTCATATGCGACCATATAGGTGAACTTCTCAAGCTCACCAAACGCTTCGACGAGTTCTTCCTCCGCCATTTTGCGTGCAGTAATGTCTCGGCTCATTCCCACAAGCCCGATAATATTGCCATCCACGTCGCGCAGAGGTACCTTGGTAGTTGATACCCATTGTCGTTTACCGCCTTTATCGACCGTCTCTTCTTCGCGATTGATGAGCGCCTGGCCGGTCTGAATAACCCGCTGCTCGTCCTCAAAGTACTGCTCGGCCATTTCCTTCGGAAAGATGTCAACGTCCGTCTTGCCGATCAATGCTTCCGGATCGTCAAAGCCAAGCAAATGGGCGTGGGCTGTATTATTCAGGACAAAGCGACTGTCCAGATCCTTGATGTAGATGTAGTCTGGAAGATTGTCGATGAGCGTCCGAAGCTGATACATCTGATTAGACAGCGTGTCGACCTGATGCTGCAGCGCATCTCGCTCCGTTTCTAGTCCCTCTACTTTCTGGCGGAGTTGTTCCAGTTCATCGTTGAACTGAGAGCTCGTGCTGTCACCGTCCTGCATGGTTGATCTCCTCATGGATGCCGATAATGCAAAATACGCCTCGTTGCCCCGTTGCAGCGAGGTGTGTTTGGTTGTGTGCGATCATTATGCCAGCTTGTGTGCAGCTATTGCAACCATACCAGAGGCAATCGTTGGTGAAGCGTATGCTCCGACCGTGGTTATCCACGGCTAAGCGGCCTATAGAAGCGTTCTGCCTCCGTTGAATCAGCGATGCAGGACATGGCACTGATTGTACGTAGCGCCCTGTTGCGGTTTGCGCTCTTCCCCTGAGCTAAGCGTCGATCTCCATCAGGAACTCTATTCGAAAATAGCAACACCCGCCATATCTAGTCCCCATGACTTTTTACATAGGTAGTCACAGGCATGACATGGCAGGCAAGTGTGTCTCGACTGCCGAGCTGAGCCCGCAGCATCAGCCCTTCACAGAGCCGGCGACCAAGCCGCCGACCAGATAGCGCTGGAAGAAGAGAAAGAGAACCAGCGTCGGCAACGTCGCCAGCAGCGCGCCTGCGCTAAAGACGCCCCAGCTTTGCGCGAACTGGTTCGCCACCATTGCATTCAGCCCAACAGCCAAAGTATACATCGTCTTGTCGGTGAGCAATACCTTGGCGAGTACATACTCTGAGTAGGTGGCGATGAAGGTCAGCAAGCCCACCACGACCAGGATAGGACGCACCAGGGGCAATAGCACACGCGTGAATATTTGCCAGTGCGATGCACCGTCCACCATGCCCGCCTCATCCAGATCGCGCGGAATGGAGTCAAAGTAGCCCTTGGTGAGCCAGGTGTTGGCGCCTAGCGTGCCGCCCCAATAGACCAACAGTAGGCCGCCATAGGTATTTAGGCCCAAGAAGGGTATGTAGCGACCCAACTGTTGCAGTATCAGGAAGAGCGCCACCATGTTCAGGAAGTTTGGGAAGACCTGCACCAGCAGCACGCCCTGTAGCAGTCCTCTGCGCGAGCGGAAGCGAAAGCGCGAGAACGCATACGCCGCCATGGTGGTGATGGCGGTCGCCACGATGGTGACCGTGATAGCGAGGAAGAGGGAATTGATGTACCAACGCGGGTACGGATTCACCGGGTTATTGAAAAGGACGCGGTAGTTTTCCAGCGTCGGGTTGTTGGGAATCAGCGGCTGCCCCACAAGAGAACCGGTCGGGTTGATGGACGCCGAGAAGACCCAGATCACAGGAAATAAGGCAAAAGATAGCGCCAGCACCGCCAACACGAGCCGGAAGAACAGCGTGATGCGCTTCTGCCGCCGGATAGAGCCGACAGAACTTGTGTAGCGAGCTGTCTTTTCCTGCTTCTTCTCCTTTGTCGGCTGAAGTTGCAACGTTGGCTCAGACATTTTCGCCCCTTTCCTCTAGCACTGCGGTGTAGCGGAATTGGAACGCCGTGATAATCAGCAGGATCATAAAGATCATCACCGTAATAGCCGCAGCATAGCCGTAGTCCGACACGCCGGTGGAACCAAAAGCGATGCGATAGGTGTAGGTCGCCAGGATATCCGTGTGACCGACCGGTGTGGGAACGTTGGGGATGGGCGGACCGCCTCGATTATATAGATCGATCACTGTGAAGTTGTTAAAGTTAAAGGCGAACGACGCCACCAGCAACGGGCCCACGGTGATGAGCAGCAATGGCAGCGTGATCGTACGGAATTTCGCCCACGGACCGGCGCCGTCCAGGTCGGCTGCCTCGTAGACGTCCGGCGGCAATGTCTGCAGCGCGCCCGTGATGACCACGAACATATAGGGGAAACCGAGCCATAGTTGAATGAGCAAAATACCTACCTTGGACCAGTATGGATCGGAGAACCAGGGCGGCGAGGAACCGAATATAGCTGCGATTCCTTGCGAGATAACGCCAAACTGCGGGTTGAGCAAGCCCACCCACACGGGTACGGCGACAAATGCCGGTATTGTATAGGGGATGAGCAGCAGAGTGCGCAGCGTGCGTTTGAAAGGCATCTCCGGTACATCAAAGTTGATGGCCAGAAAAAGCCCCAGCACAAAGGTCAAGAAGACCGACAGGGTAGCGAAGACTAACGTCCATACAAAGACCTGGAAGAACACGGAACGCAGTCCGGGATCGGTGAACAGCCGCACGTAATTTTCTAACCCGATTGTAGATGAAAATCCAGGTGATAGTGGTACGCCATTATCCGATCTAAAAGCGCCGTCCGTATTGTAATAAACATCACCGGTCGATTGATCGACCATGGCATCCAGAGTATTGTCGTATACGTAGAGTTGTTCATAGCGAGCGGCAATGCCTAACTGCTGCTGACTGACGCGGTAGGCGTGGTCAGGTCCGTTACCAAAGATAAGGCTGGAAAGAGCACCGAGATGGGAAAATATCCTATTGTCGGGGATGATGCTGAAACCGTCCAGTTGGTCCGGCGCGTCGCCCTCCCGCGGCACAGGGTCTTCACCCGGTCTGACGGTAAACGATTCACCGGTGTCTGGGTCTGTTAGCCACAGCATATATTCGCCGCTGGCATCCTGGAAGGCTACCCAACGATAGACGACAGCATTCTCAGGCAGGTACGTGCGCGTCTCAATCTGATCAATGGCGATCTGCTTGGTCACCAGATGACCGGTGCCGTAGTTGCTGAAGGAGACGCTGAATGTGAAGAAGACGGGATAGACAACCATCACGATCAGCAGCGCCATGCCCGGCGACAGCCAGCGCATGGGATAGTACTTTTCACTGAGAAAGATGATGTTGAGCCAGATTGTCACGCCGGCGATGACGATCGCCAGTGCAAAGATGCCATCGGCGATGAACTGATAGACGAGCCATATGGTCATGGCGTCTATGAGCGCCAACACACCCAGACGGAGTATCAGTGACGGCATGTTGACGGGGTTGTCCTCGGGAGGCGCCGGAGCGCCCCCCGAAACTGCCTGGGAGTTGGCAGTCATAGTTTACTGTCCTGCGATGGCTGCTTCGATCTGCGCCTGAGCATTGTCCAGAGCTTCCTGCGGGGACTGCGTCTGGTTGCTGACCAGTTCCATTGCATCTCCCCAAGCCTGCCACACCGAGTTCATCTCGGGGATGTTGGGCATAGGATCGCCATTTATGCCAGCTTCCATGAAGGCGACTAGGTCAGGATCGTCCATGATTTCCGCCAGCGGCAGGAATGCGGATGGCCGCGGATCGTTGTCGTAGATCTGCTTGAGCGTATCTTCGTTGGCGACGATCTGCTGCAGGAAGGTCTGCGCCAGCAGCTGATTTTCGCTGAACGGGTTCACCATGAAGCCACGTACGCCCAGGAAGGGCTTGCCCGGCTGTTCGGCTGCCGGAATCGGTGCGATGGCATAGGGTACGCCTGCCTCGCGGAAGCCGCCAAGCGCCCACGGTCCACTGATGACCATGGCTGCATCACCGTTCTGGAAGGCGGAGAGCAGTAGACCGCTGTCGATATTGGCGCCAGGATCCAGTTCGCCATCCTTATACATGCTGTCGAGCCATTCGAAGGCTGCTACTGTGCCCTCGCTGTTCATGCCCACATCCTCGGGGTTCCAGGCGCCGTCTTCTGTCTTGCCGAAGACATAGCCGCCGAACGCCGTCTGGATGGGATAGAAGTGGTAGGGGTCATTGGCCTGGATGAGAAAGCCGTATTTGTTTCCGTCCGCCTGGAGTTGTGCCGAAAGCTGCTTGACCTCGTCCCAGGTGGCAGGCGCTACATCTACCAGGTCCGTGTTGTAGTAGAAGGCGACATTCTCCATCGAAATGGGCATGCCGTAGAGCTTGCCATCAGTATAGGTGAACGCGTCGACTGCGACGGGAGCGAAGAGATCAGCCTTATCGCCCAAGGAAACCTCGGCTAAGAGACCACTGGCATTGAACTCGCCTAGCCAGTCGTGAGCGCCCAATAGAATGTCCGGTCCTTCACCGGCGGATGCCGCGATTTTATAGTCGTTGCGCAGGTCGTCAAAGCCTTTTTGCACCACTACGACGTTTATGCCGTTCTGACTGGCAAATTCACCGGACATGCTGTCCAGCACCGGTGCGGAAACCTCGTCAGCCCAGATGGTCAAGGTCGGGCCTTCCACGGTTGCCGTATCCGATGATTCTGCCGCCGGCGTTTCGGTAGCCGCTTCTTCTGCGGCCGGTTCTGCAGTCGGTTCTTCTGCTGTTGGTTCTTCTGCAGGCGCAACCTCTTCCGCAGGCGTGGCCTCTTCAGCTGGCGCTGCTGCTTCTGTTGGCGCCTCAGTTGGCGCTTCCTGGGCAGCAGGCGACCGCCCGCCGCAGGCTACTAAGACTAGTGTTGCAACCAGCAACACTGATAGGATGATCCAGAGTTTGTTTCGCATGATATTCTCCTTGGTTTGTGGTGGTTACTCAAATGGTCCTTCGACGGTGCGATAGCTAGTTCGGAAGGTCAATTCCATCCGGACCCACATGTCAGATCAACGCTGGTGCTCTATTGAAGCTTTCTGGCGTGCGCATTCTTATTAATTGCGACCCATGCCCCTGCACATTAGTTGCTGCATATCTGCAGAAGTTACGGGTCAGGATAGGGTACTGTTCAATGGACGAGCAGTCGTTTTGCACGCATAAAACAGGCGCACGGCTAGCTTAACATTATTCATTTGACAGATAACTGAAGGCGATGAGATTTGCGGCGTACGGACTAGCTATCTGCGTGTGCTGCTGGTAAAGCTATTATAAGTTGTCGTACCCTGTGAATCAAGCCCAATATTTGCATCCAGAGGTTGTTTAACACCCTACTGATATGGGAGTTGCGAGCTTATTTTATCTGTACTGCGGCTGTCTATGCACAGTGGATGGCTATGTATCCACGCGGCGTTGCGTATGCGACGAAGAACGCAGAATAACATATCTGTGTTCAGAACCGATCGGGAAGCACAGAAAGCAGTAAATATCGCGTGCGCCGATAGCCAATATGCGTCACCTTGTGCAACTCACTGGCATGTGTGATGCGGTTGTTGTACAATGGTGCCCGCAGCGCATTTTATGTCTTCTTGTATCCAGTTCCTGACTGTGCGTGTCAGACCAAGTAAAGAAACCAACCGTGATATCGACCGGTGAGCCACGATTGTAGCCACGTTTGAGGAGGATTGACATGGCGGTACCAAAGCGCTTTGCTGTAGTACGCTTCTTTGGCGTATTCATGAAGATCGTTGCTTGGATCGTACTCATCATCAGCATCTTGGGCGCTATAGGAGCCGTGCTACTCAATAGCGCCAACTTGATGACTCAACTCGCCGGAAGCGCGCCATTTCTGACCGGCATGATGAGCTACGGAGCAGGCGCCTCTGTGGGAATCATCGGCGCTATCATTCTGATCATTGGCGGCATCGTCAACTTCCTAGTCTTGTACTTTATCGGTGAGATGGTTCATATGGGGTTGGCGGTGGAGGAGAATACGCGCTTGACCGCTGCGCTGTTGCTGCGCATGCATCAGGAAAGCCGTGTGCAAGAAGAGCAAGCCGCCTACGGTGAAAGCGGTTTCGCGGCCGACACATACGAATAGACGAAACTACCGTACAAAGCAACCGTCTTACGAATCGACGGCGCAACGCCTAGCCGGTAAAGTATAGCTTGTCCTGAATGAGCGTGATGAGGAATGTTCGCTCGTCGGCGCCGTCGAACAAAATAGAGACCATGGCCTCGGCTCCGTCACCATTGATTTTGGTGATAACGCCGGGGCCAAATCGTTCATGCTCCACACGGGCGCCCGCTGAAAGGTCTTTCGCTTTGATGCGTGTTGCGGTTGGCATGGGCAATGGCGCAGGCGCTCCGCCGGACGCGTATTCCCGGTCGCGCCAGGCGTCCGCCAGATTAGCCATCATTTGTTCTGGGTTTTGAAAGATGCTGCTGCGCAGTGAATTGGATCGCTGGCGCGCTCTGGCAAGAGCGGGCATCCAGCGCGATTTCTGGCTCTCGGGAAAATCGCCTTGCGCCAGCACGCGACTAGCGCGGGACAGAAGTCGCGTCATGGTGTCGAGCTGCTTGATCGTATCGTCCGCGGGATTGATGAGCATCAGCTGTACGTCGTTGATACGACACAGATCGACACGATTCTGCTCCCGCTGTTCCTCCTCCATCGCCTCCCAATCACTCCGACGGCGCTGGCCTTTGGCTTTAAGGCCAATAAATCGCACCGCGAAACCGGCTTCCGGATAGTAGATATCCAGCTTCAGGCGGCGTTTTGTGGCGGGGTTCACCAGCCATTCCGGGGTAACATTGGGTTGTTCGGTAAAGCCTTTGAAAACACGGGCGAGGATTTCTCGCCAGCCGTTCACTGCCAGGTAGAGATTATCCATACGCGCTAGCGTATCACGGGCGTTTTGGCTGGAGCAAATTTGAGCAGGAACGGCAGAGGTTTGTTCGCATTAGCGGGCACGGACCGAGTAATCTTTCACCCGACCTGTCAAAATTCGCCTAATATACATCTGAGTGAGTACCAATATCGAGAAGCAGAATGACCTCTTCTTGTGTATTTGGGTCATTTTCTATGACGTATATGATGCGACAATCGTATCCGCAAGAACAAGCCCACAATCCTGACAAAGTCCCGCTTAACTTGTGTGAACGAAGCTGAGGCGCAAAGATATCTTCTTGCATGGTTACTAGAGCATCATTGATGCGTTATTGCAGTTTTGAATCACGTATCACAAACTTACGATAGCTGCGCCTGAACGTTGGTGAAAGAACCAGGTTCCGCCTATTCATGCATCTAAATCATGGTCAAGAATGTCGATGATTTCATCGGCGGTTTGTGGTGGCAGTTGCCCAGCGTGAAAAAGTTGAACTGACTCCTGAGCATCCTCTGCTATCTGTCGACGGCGCTCCTCCGTCAAACGCCGTCGTATGATGTCAAGAAGCATCTCTTGTTCGTCCGACGACAGTTGCATTGCACTATCAAGAACTTGACCCAGTGTTGCGGCTGGCGTACCCATGTCTACCTCCTGTAATATACGAATCTGCACTCATTATAGCAGGTCAATAAATATGTAGATAGACCAAGATAGCTTCACATAGTTCAATCGCGGACTTCTAGGATCCGTGAAATCGACCTTTAATATTGTCATCCCGAGCGGGCGCCCCAGGGCGCGGAGAATCTCTTACTCATATAGTATACGATTGCCTTGGGTGGGCATGTGCAGGCCCCGTTGAACTATCGCGCATTTACGGTTACCATGATATGCAATGAGACCATATGTATGATTCAAGGAGTGCATGCTATGAGTACGCTAAGTATCGAATTATCCGCCGATCAGATTGCGTCGCTTGAGAAACTGGCCAAAGAGTATCAAACGACTATCCAAGATCTGATACGCATCGGCGTTGACGAGATGCTAGCACAGCCAGATGAGCGATTCATCAGACTGACAGAACATATTATTGATAAGAATCTCGAGTTGTATCGACGCTTGGCATAGCACGATCGACTATGTATGGATATGCTCCGATTGATGAGCAGGAAGAGATTGTACTGAGAGTTGCAGCGGGCAAGGTTGATCGTGGTGAATTCACTACTTGGCTTCAAGCACATATTGTGCCACTGGTCGATTAGCCTAATCGTTTCATGAGCTCTCTAGAACTATTTCACTCCGTTCCGGCTCAAATATCCGCTGTCGCCTTGGTCGTGCACGGGCTCAACTACCGGCCGGACCGTATGCAGCCGGTGGTCGACTGCCTCAACCACGCCGGCGTCGACTGTCTATTACTATCCCTGCACGGGCACGGCGACAATTACGTCAAGCTGCCCGGGCTGGATGCGGTAGAATCGCGCCTGCACGCCTATCGCTGTGTGACCACGGACCTGTGGCTGGACGAACTATGCGCAGCATACGATATCGCCCGGTCAAGAGCGGACTATTTCCAAGTACCGATGCTTTATTGCGGCTATTCGCTGGGCGGGATGCTTGGATGTCTGTCCCTGGTTGAGAAAAACCAGGTTAACTTCGACGGCTTGTTGTTGTTTTCGCCGGCGATTGCGCTGGACCGCTACAGTCTGCCGATGGTGCTTTCCAACTGGCTGCCTAATCTCATCGTGCCCAGCGTGTCGCCTACATACTATCGAGCCAACCGTGGCACGCCTGCCGCTGCCTATCATGCGCTTTTCGAGGGCATAGCGCGGATTTATGCAGGGGATATGCAGCGGATGAACGTATCCACGCTCATCTTCATGGATGAACGCGACGAGTTGGTCTCCTATCGCGGCGTGAATTCGTTGGCCGAAAATCTCTCATCCTGGCGCATGTTTACCGTGCGAAAAAGCCCGCCAGCGGAAGGAAACGTCTACCACCACTTAATCATTGGCAACCCTGCTGTGGGCACGGCGATGTGGTCCCGAATCACCGATCAAATTACACGCTTTGTGCACAGAACAGCGCGTAAAGACATACCAGTCTCTAGAGAGCATCCGCTGAAAAGGTAACCAGTCTTCCATAGTTCGTGCGGCAACTTAGCATACTATTGGCCGGTAGCAATTTGCTCGCTCAACGACTATTGTGGAGGAACCCGACATGAAATATCGCAACAATAAGCGTGGTTTCACAAGATACGCGCTGGTATTGGCGGCTCTGATGATACTTGGCCTGCTGGCAGCTTGCCAGTCCGGCAGTACCGCGCCAACCGAAGCGCCGGCGGGCGACACTGCCGCCGTTACGGAACAGGCATCAGAAGAGCCAACCGTCGCGCCAACCGAGGTCGCTGCAGAGGAGATCGACGCACAGGAGACCGACGCGGAGCAACCGACCGACGAAGCTGCTAATGTAGCTGAAGAAACAACCGCAACAGCAGTCGAAGCAGCGACTGCCGTGCCGGACGAAGCTGCCGCAGCCGAAGGTGCATCGGTGGCTGACCCGCAGACCTTCTCCATCGTCCAAGCAGGCACCGAAGCGCGCTTTATCATCAATGAGGTGCTCATGGGCAATGACAAGACCGTGGTCGGCGTGACGTCGGACGTCAGCGGAGAGATTCAGCTCGACGCCGCCGATCCCAGCGCCTCTGAAATTGGCGTCATCACCATCAATGCGCGCGATCTGACCACCGACGAAGACAAGCGAAACGGTGCTTTACGCCGCTTAATTCTACAGAGCGGTCAGGACGAATACCAGTACATCACGTTTACGCCTACGTCCATCGACGGATTGCCTGACTCGGTCGCCGTCGGTGAGACGTTCTCATTCCAGGTGACCGGCGACCTACAGATCCGGGATATGGTGCAGCCGGTGACATTCGACGTCGAGGTCACTGCGGACTCCGAAAGCGAGATCAGCGGCTTAGCCATAGCGGAAGTGCAGCGAGCAGATTTCGGACTGAGAATTCCTCAGGTGCCTGGGGTAGCTGGTGTAGAAGAAAATGTCCGTCTTGAGCTTGAGTTTTCGGCAGCCGCGCAGTAGCCTGAGCAGCAGCCAAAACCGCATAGTCTGTCCATCACATGCCGCTCGGCTGAATTGCCGGGCGGTTACCATTTCAGCCTCCTGGATTGTCAATTCCGACTAGCGAATCCTCCATTCCCCCTCCACACCTGAAAATGCTATACTGAAGGCATCCAGAAGCCATCCTTCAACGCATGCTATGAAGGAAAACTGAATAATTCCTCTTCAAAGACCAGCCGGCATCTTCGATCTTGAAATGTGGACATCAACACGCATCAGGAGCCTTGAAATGAGCAGCGCACTCAAGCCCGTGGATCGCGCGCGGTTTTTCATCGGCATGATTCTGGTCATGCTCATCGTATTGGCGCTTGTATCCGTGGGATATTCGTCCGTCCTTGCGGACGATGGCGACGATGGGCCTTCCGCGGCAGCGACCATCAACATCGACATTTTCGTCGGCGGCGACTATGCTGAATTCTGGTGGGATTCGTCGGAGATACCCGGTTGCACTAGTGTAGAAATAAAGCGGGATAGCGAAGAACCAAAAACCGCACCCTGTTCTACACAGCCCTGGCGGGATGACGGCTTACAGGCGGACATAGAATATCACTATGTCTTCTCTTTCAAGTTCGCAGATGATAGCGAGACTAGCGTAGGTCTCACGCTCATTGCAGGTCGCTACGACGGAATACTTCACACAAGTGCAACAATCGATGAGAGTTTGCCGGGCTATAATATTACTGTGGCTGAGAATGCGTCTCTTACCGTACAGGCAAGCACAACGATCAAGAATATTACTCTGGAGAAGAGAGCTTCGTTATCCATTCCCGGCAATGCTACAGTCAATACCATAATCGTGGCGGAGAATGCGTCGGCAATCATTCAAGGCACTGTAGTATTACAGAACCTAATCAATGTTGGCCTAAATGGAATGTTGACCATCCAAAGCGGCGCCACAGTCACCGGCGGCACTATCTATGACGATGTCGATCGAGCTTCGGGGAGTTGCAGTGCTACACCGGGTCGTGTGGTCGCGTCGAATGCTACCTTGAACGGCACGGAATTTAATCTGTGTAGCGGGACAAGTATTTTGCAGGACAATACCGGTTCAGCAAAGGTTTACCTGTTTACACCCGCCAAGGTGAGCGGTAACGAGCTTGCGTCTGTCTACGTACTGAGCGAGTCAAGCAGTCCTATACAGATCCAGGACAATGTGTTCACCGACGGCGGCATCCATATACAGGGAACGTCGAACGTCCACATCAGCGGGTGTGAATTCCACGGCGGCACGAGCACGCAAGCGTGGACCGTCTACTTCCGCGACGACAGCAGGGGTATCGTCGAGAAATCCATCTTCAAAACGACGACTAAATATCCGATTCAACTCGCCACGAGCCAGGGCGTCACAGTACAGAACAATGAGGTCAAGCTCGACAACTCGGATAGCAGCTCTGCTGCGATCTTCATCGACCCGCAGACAAATACGGTAGCGGCTGACTACACTGTCGCGTACAACACAATTGTTGGTTTTGATGCCGGGATAGGACTCTATTTGTATGGCATGACGGGCAGCGGCAGCGCAACACTATCTGCGGAGGGCAACACAATCAGCCGCTTTGAGTACGGTCTGTTTATGCAGCGATCATCCTCCAACACGCCGACCTACACGGCACAAATTAAGAACAACTCCATCGTCAACTCGACCAAGGATGCTGTCTATTCGAATCTCACCGGCCTGCAAGACCACGTCACCGCCACCAATAACTGCTTCGCTGACAACCAGGAATATGCCGTGCGTTGCTACACGACAAACGAGGTCGACGCGCGGGGCAACTACTGGGGCCATGAGACCGGTCCGAGCGTGAACAGCAACCCGGACGGCAGGGGCGAAGGCGTCTACTGCGCCAAGATTGACGTGGCGGACTGGCTGACCGACCACTCCTGCACCGTGAGCGGCCTGACAATTGACGGCATAGAGGCTGTGCAGACAGTGCAGACCATCGACAACCATGGTGTCATTAGTAGAGGGCAAGCCGACAGTAGTTCGAGTCTATCCAGGTGTCGAATCCGGTTCGGCTACTGTTCGGGGCGAACTGACCGGCTTCCGTGACGGCGTGCAGTTGGGCCCTATACCGAGTGCAGGGTCTGCGCGAGCCGGCGTCATCGACGACTGGGACGCAGTGCGCGGCGATCTGGAAGCAAGCCTCAACTTCTGGCTGCCGGATGAATGGCTGCATGGAACGGTGGATCTCGTCGCTACCTTGGATGTGGACGTGGCGGCGTGCGGCGTGGATGCGGGCAAACCGCAGATTGAGAAGACGATTGAGTTCTCTCCACGCAAGAAGCTGAAAATCGGCTACATTCCGATTTCTATCTATACGTCTACGGAAGATTATCCTGTGAAGATCGGTGATATTGCCAAGCTTCATAAAACAATCGAGGCACTGTTCCCACTAGCCGACACGGAGGTCAAAATCTATTCGGAAGAGCATAGACGTATTAGTTCGCTGCCATTGTATCTAAAGAACGGTGGCTGGCAATTGCTTCTCACAGCGGTTAATGTGAAAAAATTCGAACTTGAAGCAGGTGAATATGATGCCGACCTCTACCTTACGGTGAATAGCGTAGATACTGAGGTCTTTAGCTACTGCACCGTATCGAGTGATGCTTCCGTGTTGCAGTGCTCATTAGTCGAAGACCAGCGGTACTGTCACTTTGTAGTCGGTCGTAATCTTGGATTACCAATATTGTTTGAGGATGGTGAACCTGAAGAATTTAGCTGGCCGTATGATGATCACACAATTCATGATTTCGGCATGGATATGCGCACAGGTTCTGTCATCCATCCGGGAGTTTACGATGTTATGTCGCATAAAGAAACCATCGTACAAAAACTCCCGTACTGGATCTCGCCCTTCCACTACAAAAAAGCATTCAACAACGTAGGGCCGCCTGTTGATACTGCGTCAACAATGCAAGCCGCGGCCGAAGCACTCATGGTCATGGGTATCGCTAGCGCGGATGAGGGTTATCTATACCCGGTCGATCAAGTAAGTGGTACGCCCGTAACACCCACGCCCAAAAACTCTGGCGGTGAATACTGCGTGCGTTCGATGGCGGGCGGCAGCGCACTGGAGACGACCTGTTTCAATTTGGAATTGAACAACCCCGCTGAAAGTTTAGCGACCGGAAGCGCGGCATTTGTGGTCTACCTCTCACCGAATGCCGCGATAACGTCCATTCAACTGTTAAAGAGTGGCGCTCTACTGAAACAACTAGACGTGCCGACTACGCAACCCGTCGCATCCATGAAGTCCACTGGCTATGATGCAACATACAAGAGTGTTGTGGCTGCGCTCAATATCGACGAGAGCGTCAAAGCATCGTATCACTACAACTTCCTCTACAGTTCGAACAACGGAACCACCTGGACGCCTGTAGGCACTGACGTTCATCCGGATCAACTGAAATACATCGATGGCGCATTCCAGTGGGGTTTTTCGGCGCACATGGTGCAGCCGGGCAGCCAGTGTCGCATCAGAGCGCTGGTATCGGACGGCTTCCACACAACCGAACTCACGTCCGATCCGTTTGCAGTGCCGGACCTGGGGCCGGAAGTGGGCATCGACACGCCGGACCAGAATGACGTTATCAACGCGTTCCCTCTCACGTTCAGCGGATACGCGTGGGATGTGGACGACGGCGACCGCAGCGACGGCATTGTCTGGTCATCGGACGTGGACGGCAACCTGGGCAGCGGTGAAACCATCGACGTAGACAAGCCTGTCCGCCGGCGTGCATATCGTGACGGCAACGGCCAAAGACGAAGCCGGTCACGCCAGCACCGATACGGTCCGTATCACCGTGGGCGGCTCATCCGTACAGGTGGGCGTCTATCTGCCCGACCCTACTGAGACCCTGACAGACTTGGCTTACGGCTATGTGCTACATCGTATCGAATATCCTCAATCACCAATTCGATGTAGCTATAGTCGCCGCTGTCGAGCAGCCACACGCCCTGCCCGTGACTCGGTAGCTGCAGCCCGCTAAACTCGGCGTATGTGTCCAGAGGCGTGCTCCAACGCTCGATCTGCTCGGTATAGGAGCAGTAGCGGTCTGCCTCGAAGTTGGTGAGACGGCCCTCTTCGTCGAAAGTGAACAGCGCTGTGACACTTATGCCCTGGTCGGTCATGGTGGCGCGGGCGTGCGTGTCATCCACCGCCTCCCACTGCACATTGTCGCCGAGATAGCCTGTGGGCAGCCACATGAGTTCGTTGAAGTAGCGCATGAGCGATGCTTCGTTCGCCTGCTCGTCCGCGACTGGCAATCAATCCGCCCATCTTTGCCAGAATGCCGCCTTCCCCGTTGCGATAATAGTCGCGCACGGTCAGCATCGGCAGATTCGCCATGGAGATGCGCGCACGCCACATGCAAACGCGGCCGGGTTTGTCGAATAGACCTCTGTGGCGCGGAACGGCATCCACGACTGCTCCGGTGCGGTGCGGAAACCGCCGCTCTGCTGTACCAGAGCGGTACGGATGGGCGTTCGCCCCACGACGCCTGTGTAGTGCATGTAGCGGTGCACAGGCTCGGGCAAGCGCTCAATGTCGGCTTCGGTGATGACGTCTGCGTCGATCTCACGTGCTTCCGCCAACAATGCGTCGCTCTCGCGTTTCATCTGCCAATCGAAACGCCATAGCCCGACAGCCGCTACTACGACAACGGCAAGCAATATGAGCGCAAGAATGGCAACTATCCACAATAACGTCTTCATCTCGTCTTGAAACCTCTCACTTTCTTTGCTGCATCGGATGCGTTAGCAGACCGACCTTCCATGTACGACGTACCGGAACGCAGATTGCCATACCACCGTTGCAGGATCGCTGTTCGCCTTTAAGTATAGCATTCGCCAAAAGATGTAGAACCATACGGAACAATCGCCACTTTGCGTTACACTGTAGAGCAATGGTTTGGCATAGCAGAACTGAAATCAACATCAGACCGAGTGGTCATCGCGCAGAAAGGAACCGTTGATGCGAATCGTCGACACCCACTGCCACACAACGCCCGTATGGTACGAGCCGGTGGAGAGCCTGCTCTATCAGATGGACCGCAATCATGTGGAAAAGGCCGTCTTGATACAGATCATGGGCAACTATGACAATGAATACCAGTATGATTGTGTGGCCAAGCATCCGGATCGGCTATCGTCGGTTGTGATGGTCAATGTCGACTCACCTACCGCACTCGATGATTTGGCGGCGGCTGCGGACCGGGGCGCAGTCGGCGTGCGGCTGGAAGCGACCATGCGCAGTCCTGGCGATGATCCCTTCGCCATCTGGCGCAAAGCGGGCGAACTGGGTTTGGTCGTCAGTTGCGTGGGCGATCCGCGACGTTTCGCTTCGTACGTTTTTTCGGCCATGGTCGAACAGGTGCAGGAGACGCCCATCGTCATCGAGCACTTAGGCGGTATGAAGGCGTCTACGCCGCCAACTATGCAGTCCATGAATGAAAAGGTTTTCGACTTGGCCCGTTTCTCGAACGTGTCCATGAAGATCCATGGTCTGGGCGAGGTCTGCACGCGTAACACCCCGCTGACCAGCCCCTTCCCGTTCAATCCCGCCGGCGTGCCGTTGCTACAACGTGCTGTGGCTGAGTTCGGTCCCAAGCGCATCATGTGGGGTAGCGACTATCCGCCGGTAAGCGGGCGCGAGGGGTATGCGAATGCATTGAACTTCACCATGGAGGCGTTGGCGGATCGGTCGGAGACGGAACGCGAGGCCATCTTCGGCGGCACAGCAGAGCGGATTTGGAAGCTAGCATAACCGCGCTCAGAATATTTTAGTTACTACGAGTCCCTTCGAAGTCTTTTGGGGTCGCGTGAATATGCGTATTGTGAGTAGTATGCGTATGGTAAAATGCATTCATGAAAAGCGTAATAGAGATACCAACAGAATTCGTATTTTTCGAGCTACCTGACGGCGTCGATGCAAGACTCCATTAGCTTCTTGACAAGCATGATGCAGGCGAAATGTTAACGCAGGCGGAGCAGTCTGAAGCCGAGGGTCTAGTCGAGCTAGCAGATTTCCTCTCACTACTCAACCTTCGGGCAAAACGAGTCAATCATTCCATATCGTGAGGAATATCCCCGACAGCCTTCGCACAAGAATAATCGAGCGCGCTGAAAACCGATGCGAATATTGCGGCCTATCGCAAGTTGGACATGAATTCTCGTATTACGACGCTAAACAGCCTAAACAATCGCTAAACGTATCTGAACATACGGAAAGCCACTACGCGTTGTGTCAGACTGAACATAGTTACTCGGCTGCCCCGACAGCCACTGGCATGCACGTATAGGAGGATGAGGCATGGCAAAATATAGCAAACCAAGCGACGAAGAACTGCGCGAGAAACTGACGCCACAGCAGTACGCGGTGACACGCAAAGACGGTACCGAACGCGCTTTCGACAATGAATACTGGGACAATCACGAGCCCGGCATCTACGTCGACGTGGCATCCGGTGAGCCGCTTTTCAGCTCGTTGGATAAGTTCGAATCCGGCACCGGCTGGCCTAGCTTTACCAAGCCGCTGGACCAGGAGTTCATCGTGACAGCGGACGACAATAAGCTGTGGATGAAGCGCACTGAGGTACGGTCCAAATACGGTGATTCGCACCTAGGTCACGTCTTCGGAGACGGCCCGCAACCCACCGGACAGCGCTTCTGCATGAACTCGGCGTCACTGCGCTTTATACCCGTGGATAAGCTGGAGGAAGAGGGATACGGTGAATATCTGCCCCTCTTCGAGAAAAGCGACTAGGGCTGTTGCATCACAGCCCCACAAGTGTGGGAGCCCGAATTCTAAACTGATCGGGCTCCTATTTGAAAACCGCTTATCCACCAACTGGTGTACAGCCTCCTCGATCGACCACCCCAACAGAATCCCATCTCCCTTGTAGAACAGTGCGAGTACGACGCGCCGCCATGCTATAATCACAGCATACGGAACAATTGTCCGCCTATCCAGAGCCATCACGCACGGTCTACAGAGGTAATCTAGAGGAATTTTTATGTCAAGTATCCTTCTTGTGGACAACATTGACCAGCTTATCAGCACCTATCGCGAGGGTCTGCTTAACGATATCATCCCGTTTTGGATGACCCACAGCATCGACACAGAGTATGGCGGCTACCTAACGTCGTTGGACCGCGATGGAACCGTTGTGGACACAGACAAGTCGGTCTGGCTGCAAGGGCGTTTCGTGTGGATGCTGTCCGCACTGTACAACACCGTGCAGCAGCGTGACGAGTGGTTGCAAATCGCCAAGAACGGTATGGACTTCATCGATACCCATTGTTTCGATGGTGATGGCAACGTGCTGTTTTCGGTGACTCGCGAAGGCAGCCCACTGCAGATGATTCGAAACGGACTCAGTGAAATGTACGTCGTCATCGCCCTAGCCGAGTATGGCAAGGCGGCGCAGGAGCCGGCTTATCTTGAACGCGCTGAGGAAATGTTCAAGAAAACTGTGGAGTACATGGAGACTTCCGGTACATTGGGGCAACTGGCTAACTCGAAAACGCGACCGAGCAAACGGTTTGCGCAGCCCATGATTTTCATCACCACGGCGCAGGTGCTGCGCAATGCGGGCGGTGACGCACAATTCTACAACGAGGTTATCCAGCGCAGCATCCGCGAGATCGAGCGGGACTTCATGAAGCCGGACGAAATGGCGGTAATGGAATACGTGGGAACGAACGGTGAAATCATCGACAGCTTCGAAGGTCGCACGTTGCTGCCAGGCCATGCCATCGAAGGGGCTTGGTTCATCTTGGATGAGGCGATGGCGCAGAACAACTCAACGCACATTACCAAAATCGGTGCGGATATGCTGGACTGGATGTACAACCGTAGCTGGGACGGCGAGTATGGCGGCATGCTCTTCTCGCTCGACGTGGCGGGTCGAGCGATGAACGACTACTCACACGACATGAAGGTCTGGTGGCCCCACAACGAGGCTGAGATCGCAGCCGTACTGGCCTATAGACTGACCGGCGATGAGAAATTCGCGCGCATGCACCAGAAGGTGCATGACTGGGCATTTGACCACTTCTCGGATCCCGAGTACGGCGAATGGTACAGTCATCTGCACCGCGACGGCAGCCTGTCCAGCACGCTGAAAGGAAGTCCCTGGAAAGGCGGTTTCCACGTGCCGCGCATGTACTGGAAGTGCTGGCAAGTTTGCGAGACAATCAAGGCTGGAAGGTCGGGCTAGGTAGGGTGTGGAACGCCTTCTCGACTGGCGGTCATCTTGTGTGGCATCCGTTAAAGCAGATATTGGGGAAGATTCTAAAGCCATCAGAAGGTTTCGAGACCCTCTACCGGCTATACATCTTTCTGTGTCTTGGACAGACCCGCCGTTGCACGACCATTGCGCGTTCACCATGCTATAATCAGAGTATCCTACGCATCAGCTTGATCAAGGTAACCACCGAAACCGGTGCTCTCAACAGCCAACTGCCTACACCCTAACGCCAATACCATAGAGAGGATGCGTCCCATGGCTATCCGAACACTCGTCGATGATATCGATCAACTTATCAGCATCTATCGCGACGGCCTCCTGGAGGACATCATCCCCTTCTGGGTGGACCACAGCGTAGATAAGCAGTTCGGCGGCTACCTCACGTCGTTGGACCGGGACGGCTCGGTCATCGATATGGACAAGTCGATCTGGTTGCAAGGGCGTTTCGTGTGGATGCTGTCCACCCTCTATAACACGGTTGAGCCGCGCGACGAATGGCTGGATGTAGCCAAGCAGGGCATCGATTTCCTGGACGCGCACGGCTTCGATGCGGATGGTCGCATGTTCTTTACGGTGACGCGGGACGGTCGTCCGCTGCGTAAACGCCGCTACGTGTTTAGCGAGATGTTTACCATCATCGCGTTCGCCGAATACGCCAAGGCAGCCAACGAACCGAGTTATCTGCAGCGCGCGCAAGAACTCATGGAATTAGCCATTCACTATATGGAAACACCCGGTCTCCTAGAGCCCAAGACGAACCCAGAAGTGCGCCCCATGAAGGGCATGTCCGCGCCCATGATCCTCATCACAACGGCACAGGTACTGCGCGGCGCCGGTGGTGATGCAGATTACTGCAATGAGATCATCCAGCGCAGCATCAGCGAGATCGAGAGAGACTTCATCAAGCCGGACTTCAAGGCGGTCATGGAGACGGTGGGCCCCGAAGGTGAAACGCTTGACTGCTACGAAGGTCGCACGCTGACCCCGGGCCATGCAATCGAGGCAGCCTGGTTCATCATGGACGAAGCCATTACGCAAGATCATTCACCGCGCCTGATCAAAATCGGCACGGATATGCTGGACTGGATGTTCAAGTTCGGTTGGGACGAGGAGTACGGCGGGATGCTCTACTTCCGCGATGTGGTGGGGCGTCCTGTGCAGGAATACTGGCACGATATGAAATTCTGGTGGCCGCACAACGAGACGATCATCGCTTCGCTGCTGGCCTACCACCTGACCGGTGAACGCAAGTTCGCCGAGATGCATCACAAAGTACACGAATGGGCCTTCCGTCACTTCCCGGACCCGGAATACGGCGAATGGTTCGGTTACCTGCATCGGGACGGGCGATTATCGGTGCCGACCAAGGGCAATCTGTGGAAGGGCGGCTTCCATGTGCCGCGCATGTACTGGAAGTGCTGGCAAATCTGCGAGGCGATCAAGGCGGCTAAGTCTGAGGGTTAATCAGATCAAATCTAGACCATTCAGAAGGCTCGAACCATCGGTTCGGCAAGCTCTGCTCGCAGCCTTCTGAATGGTGAGCATAGCGTGTTTAGCCCTCGATCTTCTGCAGGGCGGCTAGCACAGGCTCGGCTTCCGTCTGCAGCGTCGCTTGCACCTCGGCGAAGACGGCGGCTGGTACGCTGTTGCTGCCTTGCAACCTTTTTTCTAGGCCCTGCAGAGTAAACGGGGCTGCCGGTTCCGATTCGAACGCTTATACCGTGGCGGGGCAAATCAGCTCAACTCGAGAAAAAAGGATACGTGATGAACGCTTGACGAGGAGTTGTAGCTCAAGTAAGCTATAATGGTTCATTAAGGTGTATTTGCGCGGTTGGTTGTTCTGCACAGAATCATTCTGAGCGCTGATCCTCCACAGATAGCCGCGTAAGATGCGTCCATGAACAGTATCTCCCCACTTGATTGACAAATATTTCAATAGACGAGCAGCGAAAAGCTGTCCGTACCAGAAAGGAAAATGTCCATGCCAAGGATGGGACGCAGAGGTCCAGGACGCAGAGGACCAGCGAGAGGTCCAGGACGCCGACCCGCAGCTCGGGTGAATCAAAGACAGCGAATGAGAAGACGGCGTCGACGTCGACGTCGTCGAATCATGATAGGCGGCATGATGGTCGTAGGCACTGGAGCGCTCGCCTACAAGCTTGGGAGCAGCCAGAAGCAACAGATCGAGCAGGTGAGTGGTGTTCCTATTGAAGAGATGACCGACGATGAAATCAACCAAGTCGTCAAGGAACACAATATTCCCGTCGAGCAGCTTTCCGAGAGTGACCAAGCCAACGTCAAGACGGCTGGTCCGGTCGAAGAATATGAGGATGATGAAGGCGATGACGAGGAACATGAAGAAGAGGCTGAACCAGGCGGCGACTACACGGCGGAGCTCGAAAAACTGGCCGACCTGCATAGCAAAGGCATTCTAACGGACGAAGAGTTCACGGCTAAGAAGAAGCAAATACTGGGGTTGTAGGTCGACAGTTATCGTAGGCGAAGTACCGAACCCCAAAACAGTATGACACGCGGAGGCTGATATGACTGATACATTGATACCGGTGAATGCGACCGTATTATGTACCGACGGACGAGCAGGTTTTGTCTCCACTGTGTTGCTCAACCCAATCAAGCGCGAAGTCAGTCATCTCGTGGTGCAGACGAGCAGCAGCACGGACCGTATTGTGCCGCTGGAAAGAGTGCAGTCGACTACGGATGAAGAGGTCAAGCTGGACTGTACACGGGACGAGCTTTCCAAGATGCCGCTCTTTACCGAAACGCATTATATGAAGGTCGAAGACCCTGATTATTCTATGTTGCAAAGTGGAGCCTACCAACATCCCTATGTTTCTAATATCTGGGATGAGGAAGAGGCGGTCGAGGAGGAACAAGTACCTCCTGGCGAAATGGCCGTCCATCGCGGTACGAAAGTGCGGGCGACGGACGGTGACATCGGCGAGTTGGAAGAGTTTGTCGTGGATAGCAAGAGTGGAAAGATCACGCATTTCATTCTGCGTAAAGGTCATCTGTGGGGCAAACGTGAAATCGCCATCCCTATCAGTGCCGTCGAACTGGCGCAGGATGACACCGTTCGACTCAAGTTGTCCAAGGACGAGATTGAAGCGCTTCCCGGCGTCAAAGTGAAGCGTAACTACTTCATCTAGTGAACGTGACGATTCATAACGGATAGATCCCTAAGAGGCCGGTCGAGCACATCGGCTGGCTTCTTGGTTGCCGGTATTGCAACATGTGAGATGATAGCTTTGGCCGATGCTCTTCTAGGTTACGGATTGTAACCTATTGCTCGATACCACATCTAATCTAGTAAGAAGAATTGACACCGATCTACGCCCCGACGAGCGACGGACTGCGGGTTTTGGGCGCAGAAATGAAAGGGAGATCGATGCAAGCTACTGTCAACTGGGACCATGGTATGAGCTTTACCGGCACGGCGGATACCGGCTTTGATGTGCCGCTGGGCGCCGCTGCAGGAGTCGGCGGTGACGAGGACGGTTTTCGACCGCTGGAGTTGATGCTGGTTAGCCTGGGCGGCTGCACCGGAATGGACGTCCTATCGATCCTGCGCAAAAAGCGGCAAGATGTGACCGGTTTCAATGTGCGCGTGGACGCCGAACGCGCCGAGGAGCATCCCAGAGTTTTCACCGGTATTACGCTCTATTACACGGTGCGCGGCAAGAATATCGACCCAAATGCGGTGGAACGCGCCATCGAACTGTCGGAGACGCGCTACTGCCCAGCGCAGGCAATGCTGGTTAGTTCTGTGCCCATCAAACATGAATACATCATCGAAGAGGCGTAGTCGCTTCGTTGGATAACCCCTTTCTTATCACCTGGGGATGAGACGCAGACAACTGCTCCTCATCCCTTTCTTTTTTTGTGCGATTGCTGGTTTTAGATTACCTTATCGCCGCTGCATTGATCTCGACCAAAATAAAGCCGGTCAACTGCTGGTCATTTCGGAGTATCCCTGGCTGGTATGCTCTTCACATTACCGTCGCCAGTAGTCATCTGACGCCTACCCAGACAGTTATCCACTCGTTGCCGCCAGCCAATGTCCACTGTAGACTGTACTGAATAGCCGCAGAATCGTGTACAGGAGCAGTAGAATGGACCACGCGCAGAATCCCATCACGCCGGATTACACCGACGACAGTGAGAAGCTCAGCTTCTGGACGAAGTTCGTCTATGGATCCGGCGACCTTGGCACGGCAATATCGGCAGCACTGCGCGGCTTCTTCCTGTTCTTTTTCTTCACAGATGTCGCTCGCTTGGATCCCGCACTAGCTGGCGTGATTCTACTCGGCAACCGGGTGTGGGATGCGGTCAACGATCCGATCGTGGGATGGCTGAGTGATCGAACCAATACGCGCTGGGGACGCCGGCGTCCTTGGTTACTGTGGGGAGCGGTTCCTTTTGGGTTGCTCTTCTTTGCGGTGTGGCTGGTGCCGCCCTTCAGCACGACAGGGTTGTTCATCTACTATTTCATCGTGCTGCTGCTGCTGGACACAACCTACACGGTCATCAACGTGCCCTATTCAGCCCTGACGCCGGAACTCACCTACGATTCGGACGAACGCACCAGCCTAAACAGCTACCGGTTCATTTTTTCGGTAAGCGGCGCCTTGGTGAGCGCCGTGATGCATCCGTTTATCGTCGGTGCATTTGACAGCGCCAAGACGGGCTACATGGTCTCCGGTGCGGTCTGGGCGATCATCGGCACAGTGACGATTCTGCTGGTCTTCATCTTCATCCGAGAGCGTCCGCAGTCCATGCAAGAGCGGCCTACTCATGATAGCATGCCCTACATGCAGCAATTGCGCACCGTGTTGAGCAATCGTCCGTACCGCTTTGTCATCGCACTCTATCTATTCGCATGGCTAGCTCTGCAGATGGTGATGGTCGTGCTGGCTCATTACGCCACCTACTACATGCGCATCCCGCAGGACTACTACTCTGTCTTAGGCGTCAGTCTGCCGCCCATGTCGGTGATCCTGCTGGGCGTGCAGGGAACGACGCTTGTCTTCCTGGTGGTATGGTCCGTAGTGGCGCACCACCTGGAGAAGCGGACTGTCTACATCATCGGCGCGACCATCTGGCTCACTGTGCTACTGGCGCTCTCCTACATCACGCCGGACATGCGCGTACTTGTGCTGCCTCTGGCGATATTAGCCGGCGCGGGCGTGGCGGTGGCCTATCTGATCCCGTGGTCCATGATGGCTGATGTCATTGAAGTGGACGAATGGGAAACGGGATTCCGGCGTGAAGGCATCTACTACGGTTTCATGGTCTTTTTGCAGAAGGTATGCATTGCCATAGCAATCTTTTTTGTAGGGCAGGCGCTGGCTCGCACCGGCTACATTACACCCACGGACGCTATCCCCGCACCCGTGCAGGCGGACCAGGTGCTGTGGGCGATTCGGCTTTTCATCGGGCCAATTCCGGCAGTCATTTTGTTGGTCAGCATTGTCACCGCCTGGTACTATCCCATCACGCGAGAGAACCATGCCAATCTGGTCGAGCAGTTGGATGCCCGTCGCGAGCGGGAAGGGTTGACGGCAAGTCCGGCTGTGCTGGCGCCGGCGGAGTCGTAGGGGGTGGAGTTAGTTCGGTTAAGGACGCGCAGGCATACTAAAAGGGGACCGCAGTCACGATCCCCTTCATGTCATTGATACTTGCCGGGTAGCTACTTCCAGTCGGCTCGATACTGGTCGCGACCGTTGATGTACTTGTCCACCGCCATGGCAGCGATGACGCCGTCCGATGCCGCGATGACCGCCTGCTTGATGTGCGAGCAGAGCAGGTCCCCGGTGGCGAAAACGCCCGGTATCGTCGTCTGCATCTCAGCGTCGACGACAAGGCAGCCCTCTTCTGTGGTCTCGACCTGACCCATGATATAGTCGGTGATCGGTTTGGCGCCCTGCAGGTAAATGAAGGCACCCTCCACCGGCAATACCTCTTCTTCACCGCCGCGCTGCTTGATGCGTACACCGCTTACTTTTCCGTTGCCGACCACTTCTCTCAGTCGAGTGCCCAACCGAACCTGTATCGCATCTGTAGCGACCAGCATCTCGCTCATTTCCGGACTTACATTCATTTCTGGCGTGGGCACGATGAGGTTGACCTGGTCCGTATATTTGGTCAGGAAGAGCGCCTCTTCGGCTGCCTCGTCATTGTTGCCCACGACCGCAACCGGCACATCTCGGAAGAACGCGCCGTCACAGGTGGCGCAGTAGCTGACGCCGCGGCCCAGCAGCTTCTCTTCACCTGGTACTTGGCTGGTGCGCCCCATGGAGCCGGTCGCCAAAATGATGGCCTTGGCTGTCCAGGTGCCCGTGCCGCCCATAACTTCTTTGGGCACGCTTCTCAAGTTCACACCCACAACCTTGTCGGTGATGAATTTGGCGCCAAAGGACTCGGCCTGTGTGCGCATAATCTCTACGATCTCGGCGCCGCTGACCGGTCCGATGACGCCGGGATAGTTGCTGATTTTGTTGGTCACACCCAGGGCGCCCGCCGTGAGTCCCTTGTCGATGACCAGTGTACGCAGGTCGGAGCGTGACGTATAGATGGCTGCCGATGCGCCAGCCGGTCCGCCGCCGATAATAATCACGTCGTATGCCTGCGGCTCACTTGAACTGGGCATACCGATACCTAAATTGAGTTCCATTGCATTTTTCCTCCTGTCAATCGATGTGATTGTGCAGCAGTATTGTACCGCTTGATTATATCGTGAATTTTAGTCTCGTAATATAGGAGCGATATTCATATGAATATCGCTCCCCCGTCCACCCTCTGCTATCAACCGTCCCTCTGTCTATATTTTATATATACTCTCTGTGCTCTCTGTGCTCTCGGTGCTACCTCAGTGACCTCTGTGTACCATTCCAATCGTTACTCAAACCTTATGCGAACGCTTCCTTGACCTTGTCGACCAGCATCTGCTCCGGCACGGCGCCTTCGATGAAGGTATTCTCGTTGATGACCGTGCGCGGCACGCCCATGACCTGATACTTCTGGGACAGGTGCGGGAATTCCGTAGCTTCCACCATGTCGCCGACTACCATATCGCTCTCCATGGCCATCATGTGGGCCAAGCGCACGGCGCCTGGGCAGTAGGGGCAGGTAGGCGTCACAAAGACCTGCATGTGCAGCGGCGCCTCAAGCTCTTTAATGTACTGCTTTGTCTTCTCATCCAGGCCCGACTCTCGCTGGGATACCATAACGATGTCGGCGATTAGGGTGCTGAATTCGTATCCTGATGGGATGCCATATAGGCGAATGCCGTAATCTTTGGCATCCTCGCCGTCGGCAACAATCGCCACTGCCGGAATCTTGTCGATGTTATACTGTTCTGCGATCTCTTTGTCGCCGATCTGATCGTAAACTTCCAAGCTGATCTTGTCGGAAAGCTCTGCGACTTCCTCGACCAGGGAGTGCGTCTCTGAACAGTACTGGCACTCCATCTCCTGCGTAAACAACACCAGTTTGACCGGGTTGGTCATGTTGGCAAATTCGTCACGTACCTGCTGCTTGATATCGTCGTTTAGTAGACTCACTGGTAGCTCCTGTTTTTCTCAAATTAATTCGCGAGCAACTTCTTTGTCGATTAACCGCCCGCTTTTCGGCTCTCTATAGGTTAGATGTCTGGGCGCAGAAAAGGTTACACGTGAGTCAAATGAATTTGGGAAAGCGCCATGCAGTATACGCACTCATTATTTCGCTTAAAGTGTGGCGTCACATTCGGCGTGACCGAAAAAAACGAGGAGCCTAAGCCCCCCGTTGATAAGGAATCGACATTGATGGCAATGTATCGTTAGCCTGGACTGCTAGGTACATCCAATCGCAGCACCTGCAGCAGTCGATCGTGCACATCGTCCGGCACTTCCTGCTCCGGCAACATCTGATAGAGCAAGACAGTCTTACCCAGAGTGTCGACCACGATGCGGCAGTTGTCGCATTCCGCCAGATGGCGTTCGATCTCTTCACACAGTGCCGGCGCCGCCGTCCCGTCCACATAGTCGGACAATGTTCCCAGCAGTTTGAGACACTCCTTGTGATCATGGTGCTCGTGATGATGCTCAGTCATGGAAGCCGTTCCCGTTGCCATTACCGTTTGACATGCCGATTTCGTTCTGCGACAGATAGTTCTCTGAGAGCAATTCTCGCAACTGAAGACGTGCTCGATGTAGACGCACCTTTACGGCGCCCTCGCTGATGTCCAATACATCTGCCGTTTCTGCAGTCGACAAACCTTCCAGTTCGCGCCAGATGAAGGCCAGGCGCAGGCTGTCCGGCAGCTCGGTGATGGCCTCCTCCAGCACTTCGCGCAATTCGTTGTCTAGCAGAACATCATCGGGTTGGAGGCTCATGTCGACAAAATAGCGCGGCTCTTCGAATTCTTCGCCGTCATCGCTCTGCAGCGGCTCTAGCTCTGGTCGACTCGACTCTTTGCGCCGCTGCATCAAGCAGGTGTTGGATGCGATGCGATAGAGCCAGGTGGAAAGCTGTGAGCGTCCTTCGAATTTTGGCAGCGACTTGATCGCGCTGATGAAAGTCTCCTGCAAGGTCTCCTCAGCGTCCTGTTGATTGCCGCACATGCGCAGCGCCACGTTGTAGACGGTACGCTGGTGGCTCTCAACAATCTCTGCCAGTGCTTCTGCGTCGCCTTGTTGCGCTCTAGCAATCAAGGCCATTTCATCAGCCATCTCTCCTCTTTCCAACTTGGATATACGAACGTGATGAGTCTGTGCTAGCCTCGACCTCTGAGTTCGTTCAACTTGCTGGTCAGCTCTGCTATTTTCTGATCCTTCTCAGCAATGGCATCGTCTTTGATCTGCAGCTGCGCAGACGTCAGCGCAGCCAGGTCTACAGCCACTTCGGCACGAGATTGTGCTACGCGCTTCTTCAACTTTTCGCGTGTTTCCTCCAGCTCGGTGACCTGCGACAGCGCAACTTGCAAGTCACTTTTGGTCTCCCTGAATTGGCTCTGGCAGGATTCGAGCTGAATCTGCAATCCCACGACCTGGGCATAAGCTTCCTTCAGCGCGATGTCTTTGTTTTCCACGCCTTCGTCTTTGCTTTCGGTCTTGGCCTTGAGTTCTTTCACAGTCGACTCGGCTGTCGACAGCTGATCGCGTGCATCATCAAGTTCTGTCTTCAGGGCTGTCTGTTTAGCTTCCAGGTCGGATACCTCGGAACGAGCTCGCTCCAGTTCTTCTGTAGAATTTTGCGATGCGGCATCATACTCTTCCTGAAGCAGAGCCAGTTTCTCTCGCAGTTCTTCTGCCTCGGCGACAGCTTCAGCTTCCAGCGCAACCGCAGCAACTACTGCTTCGGCATCCGCAGCCAGTTCATCTTCCGGCAGTTCTTCTTCCGATTCGGCTGCATCGGATTCACTTTGGGACGAACCCTCCTCTTCTGCAACGGCATCCACCTCAGCAACCTTGGACTCTTCATCCGCATCCTCTACATCATCGGCTTCTTCGGCCTCGACTTCGGCTGCCGTCTCCTCAGCCGCCACTTGGGCTTTGAGCTCGTCCAGCTCAGTCTGTAGCTTGTCGCGCTCTGCCAGTGCTGCGTCAAGTTTTTCGTGAAGTTCGTCGATCTGTTGCGGTTGGTCGCCCCAGTCGCGCTCCATCCGGCGTTGTGCAGCCTGCAAGTCGGCGATGCGCGATTCAGCCTCCTTAGCGCGCTTAGCCCAACCGCGCCGCGTGAAGAGCCAGCCGATGAGTATGCCGAGCAGCAAGAGTATGAAAGAGTAGCCCCAGAAGACGGGATCGCTAGTGAAAGCCATTAGGTCCATTGAATGCGCTCCTTACAATTAGGAAGTCTGGTTAAGTTCTGAGTTTTGGCTGACGCCAATCGTTAATCTTGATGATTATTATAGAACGACGCAAGAATATCAGACGTGTAAGCATTGTGTTGGGAACCGCTCTGAATGACTGTTCCCATGGCTTGGATAAGTCAGTGCCGACGTTGTCGCATGACATGCGCGGCTCAGACAAAGAGCGCTCGCGCGTCCTTTGAACAGGCTACCATTGTATCATCCAGCGTCATATTCTGTCGACGCAGCATGAGTGTTCCGTTCTTGCGCAGACAGCCTAGTCTAACGAACAGGATTAGCGTATAGATATTTTGCATCAAGGACAGGCAGTGTCAGCTTTCGTCCATACGCTCTAAGGCGCGTACTGTGTTCCGCATTTGTGCGCGATGAACGCGGCAGATTGTTAATGCCACACGTAGTCTAGTGAGCAGATAATGCTCCGAATTATAGACTGATCAAACACTGGAGTCCGTGCTAGGTACTGTAGAAGATGTGGAACTTTTCTACCGGTCTCCATAATTAAGACGGATAGCAATATCGGAGCCAGGCATCTATATAACATAGTTGCTGTGCCTCTGGCTCCGATCAGCGCAACGAGTGTGCACCAATCTTGCGACCGCAATCCCGCTCTCTCACCATGTCAGAGTGGCAGAGTGTCAACTTGCCATAAAGACCACGGCGCCATAGCCCACAACACGGTCACTAGGACCGCACGTATCACCGGAGTTGCGGTAATCTACCAGACTCGCGCGCCAGCCGAGCCGTTGTGCGATGTTCATGAGCGCGAGGATAGGCGTAAGGCCGCATGCTTGGCCATGTGCAGCCGCGGCATCGTCTCCGGCCACGACCGCATTCAGCAGCGCAGCGTCTTGCGGACGCGCCTGTTCGTCGGGCAGATAATGGCTCAGGTCCGAGCTGACCAAGAGCAGTCTATGCGGATCCTCGGCCAACAGTGGCGCTAGGTCGTTTGCGAGTTGCTGTGCGTCCGCTTTTTCGTCGCACAGCAAAGGTACGATGCGAAAGTCCATCAGCGTCTTTTGCAGGAAAGGAAGCTGCACTTCAATGCAATGTTCGGGAGCATGTGCCTCGTCGGCAATGCGATACTGCGTGCATTTGTCCAGCAGTATCTGCACCAAGTCCGTTGCCACGGGCACGTCGCCCAGTGGCGTTTGGAATGACCGTGCGCTGGACAAACCAACCCCGTGTACCGGTTGCCAGTGCGCCGGACCAATGATGTAGATTATGTATCGCTCATTAGGCAGGAAGCGCAAAGGACGGAACGCAGCTGCAGCCACAATACCGCTGCACACGTAACCTGCGTGTGGTGCGATAAGGGCGCGCGGGCTAGTCGCACCAAGATTGCCGACTTCGAATTGCCTGCAATCGTCGAGATACTGCTCCACCAGCCGTGACAGTGCACGACTGGCAGCCGGATAGAATCGACCAGCCACCGCAGGCTGGCGGATGCCTACTACCGTCGCGCTCATTGCCACACCCCCGATATCGCAGTTCCACACGTAGGACAGACGCCTGGCTCGTTCCACAGCTGCGTGACGTGATAGCCAGTGCGCCGAAGCAGCAGTTCACTACACACAGGACAGCGGGTATTACCGCACTCTTCCAGCTCATTGCTTTCCCAGATGTTGCCCGTGTAGACATAACGCAATCCCGCTTCTCGACCGATATCGTACGCACGACGGAGCGTGGTTGAGCGAGTCGGCGGGCGGTCCTGCATACGGTATTGAGGCGTGAAACCGGAGACGTGCCAAGGGATGTCCGGACTGACGTCGGCAAGGAACTCGGCGATGTCGCGAAGCTCCTGATCGCTGTCGTTCAAGTCCGGGATGACCAGCGTGGTCACTTCCAACCATGTGGACGTCTGCTTGACGATGTGTTCGATATTGCGCAGCACAGGATTCAGACGGGCGCCACAGTAATCGCGGTACGTCTCGTCCCTGAAGGCTTTCAGGTCTATGTTGATGGCGTCCAAATAGGGGCTAAGCGTATCGATGGCTTCGAGTGTTTCGAAACCGCTGGAGACAAATGCGGAGCGGATGCCCGCTTGCTTTGCCCGGCGTGCCGTGTCATAGGCGTATTCGAAAAAAACCACTGGTTCGTTGTAGGTGAAGGCCACCATAGGAATGTCATTCGCTTGACACTGACGAATGATGGCGTCCGGCGGCAGATCCTGCCCGATGGCGTTACTGTCCGGATCGAACGTGCGGTATTGCGAGATGGATGCGTTCTGGCACCAGGCGCAAGTGAAGTTGCAGCCTACCGTGCCAATGGAGAAGATGGGTTGCGCGGGCAGGTAGTGGTAGAGCGGCTTCTTCTCTACCGGGTCCACATGGGCTGCGATGGCGCGCCCATAGACGAGGAGTTGCAGCTCACCGTCGATATTGCGTCGCACACCGCACTTGCCGGCTTCGCCAGGAGCGACCGCACACCAATGCTCGCAAGCGGTACACTGTACATAGCCTTTTTGCAGCGACCGGCTTAATATCGTTTTATGCAGCATAGACTCCTCCTTGGTTGGCATTCTACCGCGCCAACCGTGCGAACAATCTACACTCCATTATACACCAGTCGCAATGCTGTCCCGCTGCAACCGTGCCATCAGCCGCCTAGAATTGCTTTGCAAGCTGCTCAAGTGCTTCCTGGTGCTGAGTAAGTTTGTGGGCTGAGCAGAAGACGTTCCTATCCCGGCGTAAAGGCTGCACGGAACGCCTCTAAGATCTCCTCTTCAGTGGAGAGCTCGTTGGGGTCCTCCCGTTCAAATGGTGTCAACTCTGCCCGTTCTTTGACACCGATGAGCATCTGCCGTTCCATGATAAAGTTTATGGGCTCAAAGATCATGCGCCAGAAGATAAAGTTGATCCAGCCTGGACCGAACGCGCCGCTATTGCGAACTACCAGTCGCGTTTTGGTCTTTGTGATCGGGCGCAACACGAATGCCCAACTGTCGCCTACGACGAGCGCTCTCTCCTCCTCTAGCACAGCAACGGAACGAGGCGCCGTATAGGCGTGAAGTTGAATCGGATCGCCGAGCTTGAGATGCTGATGCTCCTCCAGGATGGTGTCGACGCTGGCTTTCGGCTGCGCACCGAGTGATTCTAGCCATGCGTAGCTGTAGAAACCGCCGCGGCCTTCGCCGATCTGCACAAGCCAGGGCCAGATGGCAGAGGCTGGCGCATTGATGGTGATGGCGCGGGTAGCTTCCAGCGGATAACACTTCCTCGCTTGAAGTCGGCTTCCGGGTCCAGCTCCCCATGGTTTTGGTTTGATATCGTCGCCGGGCATCGACATTTTTACTTCTGCGTCTGTCGCCCCCCATCGCAAATGCCATGGTCGAAGATAGCCTATATATGCCGCCATACCGGCGAATAAAAATGCAAGAAGCGTTCCCAAACGTTTCACCTGTCTACTACTCCTTCCGCAATGTACCTTGCGCGTGATGAGATCTCGTTGAAGAGACAAGTCTGACTAAACATGCCGTATTATGCGGTTTGCACAACGCGAACAGAGTCCATGCCTAATCATACCTTAAATCGGTAAATGATTACAGCGACAATAATTTCGTTGCTGTAAACTGTGCAGTCAGGCAGGCCGCAATACGGCAAGCAAGATCGGATTTTGAGCCGACTTTCGGATGAAGTTGCATATCCTAGCGGGTCGAATATCGTCACAACTAGTAGTGGACTTTAGCGGATCAGTCATTGGATATAGGGCCGTTGCTGTTTAGCGCCCGGATAACCGATGTCGTTCGGTCATACGTCGATGGCGCTCGAATGCAGGAACAGTCACAATAGGGATGACGTCTACGATAGCAGAGGTTCGGCGCAGCAATGACACTGCGACTGCGGTGCAACTTAGGCGCTGCAGGACGGTGCTACGGTCTAGGATGTGAGGACGCTGATGGCGCTCCATCGGCGGGAAAGGGCGGAGTCAATGTGGACGCTGCTTCTGATACTCTTTCTGATGATGGGTACCTTGACGGCGCTGGTGGTGCTGTCGGCCTGTGCACTGGCGGGCTATTGTGACGACGAACAGCAGGAGCTTTCGCAGCGCGATAACCCTGCATCGCCGTCGGTACTCCGACTGGACACCAATCCAGCCGCTGCGAAATAGGTCGTTTGGTCCGCTGATCCTAGACAGTCAGCGCATGCACAATCAGTACGCCAGTCAGTTCGTGCTCGTAGTCTAAACTGTGGATACCAAGCAAGTTCTACAAGAGAATACAGCCTTCGAAAGGTTGCGAGCCAAAGGCTCGCCTAACCGGATGTTCGAAGCTTTCGAAGAGTGAAGAAAACCCAGCTTCCTGGAAGCATCTGCAGTTATCCAGGAAGCGCTACTCGCCGTCCAGCATCTCCTGCAGACGCTGACGAGCCGCACCCGGGTCCGCCTTGCCCTTGGTCGCGCGCATAACCTGTCCCATAAAGAAACCGAACAGTTTCTCCTCACCACCGCGGTAGCGCTTCAGTTCATCTGCATGGGCGGCGAGGATTTCGGCGATGGCCTCGTCAATGACACCGGTGTCGCTGACCATCGCCAGCCCTTCTGCGTCTACAATCTCCTGCGGATGCCGACCGCTGGCGTACATGGTCTCCAACACCTTTTTGGCCGTATTCTGGTTGATGACTTTGTAGTCGACCAGCTTGAGTAGGGCTGCCAGCTGGTCGGGCATAATGGGCATGTCGGCGATCTTGCGCAAGTCCTGACCGGCGCCGTCCGCATAGATGAGCCGGAACAACTCGCCCGTGATCCAGTTGGCCATGCGCTGCGGTCTGTCGCCATCCCAGCCGTACTCGTCCACACAGCCCTCGAAGAACGCAGCCACTAGACTCTCGCTGACTAGCGCATCCGCTTCCACCGGTCGCAGGCCCCATTCCTGCACGTAGCGGGTGCGTATGCTACGCGGCAGTTTGGGCAATTCCGATGCGATCTCAGCCGTCCACTCTCTACTCACTACCAACGGCGCCAGGTCCGGCTCGGGAAAGTAGCGGTAGTCCTCGGAGCTTTCCTTGCCCCGCTGCAGCACGGTGCGCTGCCGGGCTTCGTCCCAGCCCATATTGACCTGCCGTACGGTACCGCCGCTCTCCAGGACCTCGATCTGCCGCTCCATCTCATATTCAATGGCCATACGCACGGAGCGGAAACTGTTCAGGTTCTTCACTTCAACTTTGGTGCCAAACTCGCCGCGCGCCTTCTGCTCCAGTGTGCGCACGCTGATGTTGGGCTCGCAACGCAGGGCGCCCTTCTCCATTTCGCCGCTGCTGACGCCCAGATAGCGCAGGATGGTGCGCAGGCTGGTGAGGAAAGCATAGGCCTCTTCGGCGCTGTGGATGTCGGCCTCGGTGACGATCTCCAGGAGCGGCACGCCGGCTCGGTTCAAGTCCACATAGGAATAACCGCCCTCGTGCACGGACCGCCCGGTGTCCTCTTCCAGGTGGGCGCGTTTGATGTGAATACTGGACGTCGATCCGTCCGGCAGGTCCACTTCCAGCACGCCGTCGACACACAGCGGCAGCTCAAATTGGCTAATTTGGTAACCCTTTGGCAGGTCGGGATAGGTGTAATTCTTACGAGCGAAAACAGCCGTCTCGGCGATGTGGCAATCCAGCGCCAAGCCAGTCTTGATAGTGGCTTCCACAGCTGCCTTGTTGATGACCGGCAGCATGCCCGGCATGCCCAGACAGACCGGGCAGACGCGCGTATTGGGCGGTGCACCTGCGTAGTCGGTTGCGCAATGGCAGAACATCTTGGAACGCGATAGCAACTGCGCATGCACTTCCATGCCCACGACAAGTTCGTATGCGGTCTGTTTATCTTGTATAGAGGATTCGACGGAGCTCATATCTGGTTCCAAACTGGGATTGAGGTATTCCTGCCGTTGACGCTAGAATGCTACGGTATTTGGCGGCGAAATAGCATGCAACTGAACGGCTGCCAAATTCGTTATATATACCGTTGCCAAATAGATTATTGCCTACGCCGGCTGTTCCTGACTTCGAGAAATGATTTCTAGAAAATCCCAGTCGGCTACGACTAGGCAGGTCGGCAATAGCCAGTATATGATACTGGCAGGGCATGGAACTGGCAAAGCAGACAGTGCGAATCGTCAACATCTGCGTCCCACCAGCCGTGGATGCGGTTGACAACTGTAGCCACACGATATCGTGTCTGTCGCACATAAGTGGGGAATGACGAGAGATACTCGATGACCGAACGAACACGTACGCCGATGTGGCTTTGGATAGCCGTCGGCCTCACTATGATCATATTGGGACTCTGGCTAGCCTACTTTCTCATCGTCAATCCATTCGCCAGATCGGACGAGTCGGCTTCAGCAGTCGCTACCGCTTCTGTGGATCTTGCCGTGAAAGCGGCAACTGCGAGCATAGCCACTCCAATCGCACTCACGGATGAACCGGTTGCCGAATCTTCGAACGGGGTAACAGACGCAGTCGCCGCAGCGGCGCAGGTCAGCGAACCGGCGCTGTTGGAGCCGTCACCAACGCCGATGCAGTCACAAGACGTTCCAGCGCAAAACGAAATGCCGACAGCGACATTGACGCCGGCGCCACCCACTGTCGCACCGCCTACGCCGACCGACACGTCCACGCCACATCCCGAACAGCGACTGCTGCAGGGCAACGAGCAATATCGGCTTGGCAATTATACTGCCGCTCGTACACAGTATCTGTCGCTGATTACCGCGCCGGAAGCCACCACCGATCAGCGCCTGCAGGCGCAATTTGAAGCGGCCAAGTCCTATCTCGCCGAGGGTTTGCCCGGCGAAACGCTCTCCTTGTTGGAGCAGTTGCAAACTCTGGCGGGCGAGAACGCCGCATCCGCTGTCGCCGGCGATGTTCTGGCCAAAGCCGAGTATTTGCGTGCGGATGCGTTGGCCCAACTCGAGCGATATGATGAGGCTGCGCAGGCCTATGCGCGTTTCCTGGCCGCGTATCCTGAAACCGCAACGACTATACAGCCCAAGTTGGGACGCATCTACTTGAGCCAGGGCAACATCGAAGCGGGCAATACTGCCTATTACGCAGCCACCGCATCTGCGACGGACGCAGTGCACAAGGTGCTGCTGTTGGAAGAGCTTGCCGGTCTGCACACCGACGCAGGTCGTGATGCACAGGCAGCCGCTGCGTGGGATGCCATCCTGGAGATCGCACAGATGCCAGGCTATCGAGCCAGGGTGCAAAATAACGCAGGCAATGCCTATGCCGCCGCCGGCGACGACTCAACCGCCATCTCACGCTGGCAATCAGCTATCGCCGAGGCGCAGGTCATCTATCAGTCTACTGACGAATCCATCACGTCAGCAGCCAAGGATTCGGCTATAGGCATTGCCTACGAGGCGTTGGTCGAGCTGGTCAATCGCGAGGTGCCGTTTGATCAGTATGAGCGCGGCTTGATAGACATAGAGGCCGAAGCCTATCTGCCGGCAGTCAGTGCATTTCAAGCATTTCTAGAGAGCGCCGCAGCCGACGATGTACGCTACGCTGCCGGGCTGCACGGCTTGGCCCAAGCATACCTGGGCCTGGGCCAAGCGGACGATGCGCAGGCTACGCTGAACCGGGTTCTCAACGAGTACCCGTCGTATGATGATTTTGGCCAGGTGATGCTGGACCTGGCGCAAGTGGAGGTTGTACGCGGCGACAGCGCGGCTGCACGACGCGCCTACCGCACATTCGCACGCGACTATCCCAATGACGCGCTGGCGCCGGAGGCAATGTGGCGCAGCGGCATCTCCGCACTAAACGAAGGCAGCAACATAGAAGGCGCTGTTGACCTCATCGCGCTAGCCGATGCCTTCCCCAACAGTGAGTTAGCTCCACAGGCGCTTTTCTGGGTGGGCATGGGCGCGTATGGCAACGATCTTTACCCTGAGGCGGTTAACGTCTTCCAGCGGCTGCAGCGCGAATATCCGGACCATCGTTGGGACGCGGTGGCGTTTTGGCTGGGGCGCGCGCAGCACGAGTTGGGCGACTACGAAGGCGCCAACGCCACCTGGGCGCAGTTGGTGAACCGTGCGCCTGATATCTACTACGGCATTTTGGCCGCCTATTCCAAGGAATCGATTCAGCTTTCAGGCGGATCCATGTTGATGTCCATGAACGCGATTGCTGGTCCTGCCACGACGTTGGCAGGCGACGATGGTAGCCAGGCTTTTGCCGACCAATGGATGGCCAACTGGCTGCAGACGGACCCGGCTGCGGTGGCGCAGTTGCCGGATGCCGTGCAAAACGACGCCGACCTGCAGACAGGGCGCCTGCTGCTCGACCTAGACGCACGCGGGGATGCGCTGGAGGCGTTGCAGCGTGTTTATGAACGCTATCAAGGCGATGCGCAGACGCTCTACGCGCTCAGCCTGGAGTTCGAGCGGCTCGGAGCGTATCAGCTTAGTTTGCAATCCATGGCGTACGTGTTGGCGCTGAGCCCGGCAAATCTGGTACAGGACGGGCCGATCTTCATGCAGCAGCGCATCTACCCGCGCCCGTTCCGTGTCCTCATCACAGAACAGGCGATCGCCAACAACATCGATCCGTTGCTGCTCTTCAGCCTCATTCGCCAGGAAAGCCTCTTTGAGGAGGGCGCACGATCGGTGGCGGCGGCACAGGGCTTGGCCCAGATCATCCCGGACACGGGTCACTGGATCGCTGAGCAGCTTGGCTACCCCAACTACACCAACGACCTGGTCTACCGGCCCATGATCAACGTGCGCTTCGGCGCCTATTACCTGGACTGGGTGCGCGACTATCTGGACGGGAACATCGTTTCGGCGCTGGTGGGTTATAACGCGGGTCCGGGCAACTCGGCACAGTGGCGAGAGATCGCCGGTGCGGATGACGTGCAGTTTGTGGAGACGCTGGGCATGTACGAGCCTCGGACGTACGTCCGCACCATCGCGTCCAATTTGTACAACTACACGCGGCTGTATCGGTAGGCATCCCTATCTGGCTACCTCTCGTTAGTCGACTGTGTGCAGACCAATTACGGGTTTGAATCCAGCTTCACACTCTGGTACAGTTTTGCCATTCAATCAAACCGCCACCCAGCGCCGGGAGCCTGACGCATGTCCGAGATTCGCATGTTCTCCAGCCAGATCACGACCATCGAGCGCTTTATCCTGGACCAACAGCAGCACCATCCTGCTGCAACCGGTGCGCTGACGCGTGTGCTCTATGACATGGCGTTGGCGGCGAAGATTATCGCCAGCCGAACGACCCGGGCAGGGCTGGTCGGCATTCTGGGCAGCACTGGTAAAGAGAATGTACAGGGCGAGGAAGTACAGAAGCTGGACCAGTTTGCTCAACGCACGATATACCGGATCAACGATCACACAGGACGCCTTGCCGTCATGGCCTCGGAGGAGGAAGAAGAGCCTATCCTCATCCCGGACCGGTACCCGACGGGCAGCTATGTTTTGGTCTTCGACCCACTGGACGGCTCATCCAACATCGACTACAACGTGAGCATTGGCACCATCTTCGCCATCTACCACCGCAAGTCCGCGGCGGGCGAGGCAGGTACGCTGGAGGATTGCCTACAGCTAGGTCGCGATATCGTGGCAGCTGGCTACATCGTTTACGGTTCCAGCACGATGTTTGTGTACAGTGCGGGCGGCGGCGTCCACGGCTTCACCTTGGACCCGACCATCGGCGAGTTTTTGCTTTCGCACCCCAACATCCGCTACCCGCAGAAGCCGAAGTATTTCAGCGCCAATTTAGGCTATCGGCGCCACTGGTCTGCTGGCGTGAGCGCCTATACGGACTGGCTGCAGGGTCAATCGATAGGCGGGCAGAGTCTGTCATTGCGCTACATCGGTTCGCTAGTGGCTGACTTCCACCGCAATTTACTAACAGGTGGCGTCTTTTACTACCCGGCTGACAGCCAGGACCCGACCAAGCCGCATGGCAAGTTACGGCTTCTCTATGAGGCTGCGCCGCTCAGCTATTTGGCAGAACAGGCGGGTGGCTATGGTTCAGACGGACGAGACTCCATTTTGGAGTTGACGCCGCTAGGTTTACACCAACGCACGCCGCTGTACGTGGGCAACCGCGAGTTAGTCGAACGGGCCGAAGCGTACATTCGTGAGATGGACTGAATTGGCGGCTAGACCTGGACCGTCATGGTGTCGTAGGCGAATGTGATGGGATATCCATCGTCGCGCAATTGTGCGCCCAGCCGCTCGTAGTCGTCGAAGTTCAGCTGGAAGACCTCTTCGATATGCGTCAATATAACCTGCTTTGCGTCGAGCGCCTGCACCATCTCCAGGGTTTGCCGATACGTAGCCTCAGTCTTCAGAACTGGATGGTCCACGTGGATCACGCGCTCGCCTGTAAACGGGTCGAACTCCGGTACGCCCATAGGCATCACGACCAGGTCCGCGCCGCGCACATAATCCGGCGGCGTCCAGCCGAATAACTCGTCCGGTGCGATAAGCACGCGCGTATTGGCATCCTCCAACAGAAACGCATAGACATACTCCTCAGCTACACGGAAGGGCAGTACGCGCACACCGTTTAATGTGAAGCTGTCGCCGTCTTTCAGTAAGTACAGGCGTATCATATTGCGCGACGCCATGTAGTCGAACTGTTCCCACGAACCGAGATGGTCATGGAAGTCGTCGGCGACCTGCTGCGGCAGGTAGATGTCCGTGGTACGGTCCTGAGGCGGCCAGCCGCGCCAGTCCTTGTTCATCTCCCAAACGCGCCGTCCCAGGACGTGATCCGGATGCCAGTGCGAGTACGTGCAGGCGGGTACAGCGGGCAGTCCAGCACGGTTGAGCTGGTATTTGCTTTCTTCGGGCGTATCGATGAGCAGGTCCGGGCCGTGCACGAAGACGCTGGGACCGGTTCGGCTGTAGGGCAAGCCCTGTTGGCGGGCTTCACGACACACGTCGCAGTCGCAGCAGGGTTGCGGAATGGTGATCGCTCCGCCGCTGCCCAGGAACTCAATTTTCATATTCACCTCCAAGACAAATATTCCAGCTTTCAGGTTCCATGTTCCAAGTAGTGCAGCGAGTATACTTGTTCATAAAAGCACCGACGCTGCTAACATCAGGTATTCTGTAAGTGTCGTTGAATAGGCAGACTTGAAGCATCACTTTCGCAATTTCTCATGACAATAGAATACATATCTGCAATACAAATCACCCCCTCACCCCGCCACCCTGTCACCCTGTCATAAAGCTCCCCGCCACCTTGTCACCCTGTCATATAGCCACCCTGTCATATAGCCGCTTTGTCATAAAAAAAGCCGCCCATGTGGACGGCTCGGTTTCTACCATGCGGGCGAATGCCTACTGCCAGCTGTATGTCTTATCCTGGTGCAATGGCAACGTGACCATATCGGTCGGATTGTCGGTACCGCCGGGTTTCAGGTCAGCCCGCTCGATGATCTCCTGCGCGAGCACGGGATTGAAGCTGCGGTCCTCGCGCAGCACAGCCAGTTCACCCTCCACAGCGCAGTAGACCTGCATAGTCGCCTCGCTGGGAATATTGTCTTTCTTATGCGTCACCACATCCATGCGGTTGATATAACCCCAATCCCACACTTTGGTGCTGACCCACGGGCGCAGCAAGTTACGGATAATGAGCGCTTCGTCGGTGATTTCGTAGGTCTTATTGATATCGGACAGGCCCACGTATATAAGGAGCAGGCCCCAGACGATGAATACCCAGGCCATAGCTTCTGCGAAGAAGACATGGGTCATGTTCATGAAAAAGGCCAGAACACCGGCGAGCAGGATGGCCATGCCCGGCACAAGATTGCGCGGCGTGCCGCCGAATTTCATCGTTTCTTCCTCGGTATTGGTGATATCAACGTCCACTACAGCTTCGGCTGCATCGACCATTTTCGCTTCTCCTGATTGCGCCGTTGTTCAACCTTCAGAAGGTTGCGAGCAAAGCTCACCGAACCGGAGGTTCGAACCTTCTGAAGGGTCTGTTTCGGCTTGACTTTCAACACAATATCTTCAGAGGCTAAGTATAGCGACAAGAGTTGGTGGCAGACAAATCGAGGAAACGCGTACGTTTGAGCTTCCAGATTCACTACTTCCCGATGATGAAGGGCGGGCTATCAAGCTCTGATTTTGCGATGGAAAGAACCCGGAATCGAGCGTTGGCTTACTGCAATCGCGAGTGTGGCGTTGTATACTCGCCCCGTGATTATCTAGAGTCGAACAATAACAGCAAGTTGTAAAGGATTGACTATGTCGCAAGTAGCGCTCAATGAAAAAGCTCCGGATTTTACCCTGAAGTCCTTTTCCGGCGAATCATTCACACTATCTGATCTGCGGGGAGACAAGAACGTGCTGCTGGTCTTCAACCGCACGTTCAAGTGACCTTTCTGCCGCGAGCACATGGCGCAGTTGCGCCAAGATTATGACAAGTACCTCGCCCGCAATACGGAAGTCGTCGTGGTGGGACCGGAAGACGCGGACGGGTTCAGGGACTATTGGCAGAAGGAAAAGCTGCCTTTCATCGGGTTACCCGACCCAGAACACAAGATCCTCAAGCTATATGGTCAGCAAGTGAAAATCTTCAAGCTTGGGCGCATGCCTGCTCAGGTGCTCATCGACAAGCAAGGCGTCGCACGCTACGTTCACTACGGCGATAGTATGAGCGACATCCCATCGAACGACGAGCTGCTGGCGCTCATCGACGAGTTCAGTCAGGATGGCTCTGACAATGGAGAAACGTAACGCTGTGATAAGCTATTGACTGATTTATGAATCGTCGCAGGAACCGCTGGCTAGGCGGTAACCACGGCCGCGCACGGTTGTGACAAACTGCGGTTCGCTGGCGTCCGGCTCAATTTTCTGGCGCAGGCGGCTGATGAGTTTTTCGACGCGGGCATCGTCTACTTCGTCCAGATAGTGCTCGCCCCAGACGCCTGTGACGATCTGGTATTTGTCGACGATGCGGTCCACGTTCTCGAAAAGCAGTAGAATTAGCTTGTACTCCAGATTGGAGAGCGGCTCCACCGGTTCACCGTTGACCAGTACGTCGCCGCTCGCGGTATCCACCCAAATGGATGCCGAAGCGTGGCGGTCGATGGCTAGCCGTCGTACGAACTCGGCGAAGAGCCGGCTGAACGGCTGTGGTTTGCCATCCACCTGGCGCACGACGTGGCGGCGAACCAAATGCGCAAGCACCTCGTCGTTGGTCACATGATCGGCCATGTACAGGCCAAGAAGTTCCTCCTGCTCCTCCGGGGTGCAATCCGCCCAGATTTTCATGCATTCACTGTGCAGATGCTCATCGCTTCGCAGCGCCTTGGTCGCGCGTCGATGGATTCGCCAGCGTTCGGTCGGCTCACCGCCGAGTGCATTGGACGCATCCAGACCTTCATTGAGCAGTGCGCAGAGACCCTCCACCAGATTAGGGTGGCCGCCCGCCCATTCGTGGATGAGGTCCAGGTCTGCAGCCACAAAATCCGTCTCATATGCCTGCACAAAGCGGTGCACGTAGCGTTCCACGTCGGGGCGGGTCAACGGGGCCAAATACCAAATATGTTGTGCGAATAGCTCCACGAATTCGGAGGCGTGCGTGCCGTCCCGTTGTTTGTGCAACAGCTCGCCGGTGGCAGTCACATAGGCAAGCTTGGTGTTGCGGCGGTCGCGCAGGGCGCGCAGGTTAAGGAATACTCGTGAGTCGATGGTAGCGAACGGCTCATCGAATTCGTCGAACAGGAGCACGACGTTCGAGGCTGTATGCTCTAGCGCGGCGTTGAGCCCCTGGTTGAAGGCAAGCGGAATCTGGAACTCTGATCCGGGTGAAACCAGCATCTGATAGGACTCGCTGAGCTTGGGTAGCTCAGCCAGATCCGGGCTGGATTCTCGCAGGCAGCGCAGCACCAGCTCATAGAAGCCTTGGTCGCTCATTTCCAACATGCGATTGCAGTCAACGTAGACGGCTAAGAAGTCTTTGCCCGCTTCGCCTAGCTCCTGCGTCCAGACGTCCGGTTGCGCGAGCAGACGCATTAGCGCGCTCTTGCCCACGTTGCTGAAGCCGATAACCTGTACGCACTGCATGTTGTACAGAAACTCGAGCAGGTTTTGCACGTCCAGCCGGCGCATATAGCTTGTATCGCCGAAGCGAAGCGTCTTGGCCATCGCTGCCTCCAGATAAAGCAGTTTCAAGTTCAAAGTTTCATGTTCCAAGTCCGGGCAATAGCCATTTCCTCGACACAGCGTTCCGATAGTTGCGCAATAAAGTCATACGCGTCTGATTGCCAAAACTATGCGTTCAAAGCCTAGACTTACTGTTGACAAGCACTTGGAACTTGACACCAGGAACTTGGAACTGCTATTTCCCGTATCTCTTGATCAATTCGAAGAGCACATTGGCGCCCCATTCAATAGTCTCGGCTGGGACGCGCTCGTTGGCGCCGTGCACGGTCGGCGAGTGGTTGAAATCATCAGGCATTTTGGCCGGCACGCAACCGTAGTTTTGGATGCCCATGCGCGTGAACATGCGCCCGTCCGTGAAGCCGCCCACCATAGCCGGGACCGGAACGGCATCCGGATCAGCCTCCTGTATGAGCGCCTTCAGCAGCGGGTAGAGCGTCATGTCCGGCTCGCCGCCGCCAGCATCATAGCGCAGCACCTCCAGATCGACGTCGTCGCCCACGAGCTCGTGGATCTCGGCCATGAACTCGTCCGGCGTGAATCCCGGCAGCACGCGCCCGTCCAGTTCCAGGTTGATGCGGCTGGGGATCACGTTCGTCTTGCCGCCGCCATGCACAACAGTAACATTCACAGTATTGTGCAGAAGCGCATCCAGCCGGCTCGCCTGGCGAACACCCATGGCGACCAGTTGGTCCAGCGCAGCGTCGGTCTTCTCCGGATCCAGCAATTGCATGAGCAGCGGCGCCTGGTCCTCCGGCGCGATTTCCGACAGCGCGCCGATCATCTGCTCCATGACCGGTGTAATGTGGACAGGCAGCCGATTGCTGTTCAGCGTCGTGAGCAGGTGGCCTAGCTTGGCCATGGCGCCGTCTCGCAGCGGCTGCGAACCGTGACCGCCCGGGCCTGTTATGGAGCCGCGCAGCCAGCAGACCTGCTTCTCTGCCACAGTAATATTATAGATGCGCCTTCCGAATATATTCGTCGATGAACCGCCGCCTTCACCGATAGCAAATGCCGCGCCTTCGAACTGCTCGGGATGCTGCTCGGTGAGGAAGCGGGCGCCGTAATCGCTACCGTTTTCCTCGTCTGCCATGATGGTCAGGATGATGTCGCCGGCGGGGACGACGCCTTCCGCTTTGGCTCGCATGACCGCACTCATCATCATCGCCACGTCGCCCTTCATATCCAGTGCGCCGCGCCCCCATATCCAACCGTCGATGTTCAACCCTTCGAAGGGCGAATGGTCCCACTCCTGGTTCTCGGTCGTCACCACGTCCACATGGCCTTGTAGTACAAGCGCCGGCGCGTCGCCGCTGCCGGATAAGCGCGTGACCAAGTTGGGTCGGTTCTCGTCCATGGCCAATAATGTGGTTTCGAAGCCTGCCTCGGTTAGCAGGTTGTCTATGTAGGCAATGCATTCAGCTTCGTTGCCGGGCGGATTGGTGGTGTCGAATCGGATGAGTGTCTGTAATAATTCAGCCGGTCGTTGGTAGATTGGCGCGGTCATGGTTGTATCCTCTTTGGCGTCTGGGCGTGTTGATCTGCGTCACCATTGTATGATGAAGAGCTGCCGTAGCGAAAACCTGTCCTAAAACGCGCGCTTGACATCGGTATCTACCTATGTAAAATCCCACCTTTACAGTCAACAGTCGCAACAAGCAAATGACGGAAAGGTAAATTATTGGGAGGGGAGAAGCCATGCAGGTTGTAAAGTGGGTCGGCGCTATCGTTGTCGCTGTGTTGGTGGTGGGCGTCATTATTGGAGCTGTTATGAATTATCTGGGGGGCGCTCGCCTGGCAAACGCGCCTGATATCAACGTGGAAGCAATCACGGTACCCACGGACGAGCAGTCGATCGCGAACGGCGAACACTTCGTGCACAACATATCGGTCTGCACAGAGTGTCACGGGGATGATCTCGGCGGCAAGGTTATGATCAATGAGGCGCCGATTGGCTATGTACCAGCGCCAAACCTTACCGCGGGTCAAGGCGGCGTCGGCAGCGCCTATACAGATGAGGACTGGGTTCGCACGCTGCGTCACGGAGTCGGCAAGCAAGGGCAGACGCTTGTGGTCATGCCCTCACAGGCATTTACGAATCTCACGGATGAGGACTTGGCTGCGGTTATCGCGTATGTGAAGCAAGTTGACCCAGTTGACAATGATCTCGGTCCAAGGAAGATTCAATTCCCGGGCACTATCCTTATGGGTCTGCTTGGCTACAATGACCTGCCCATCGCACAGATCGACCACGGCAATGCCGGATCAACGCCTTCTGCGCGCCGGGTAAACAAAGAGTACGGTGGTTATCTGGTCAAGATTGCAGGCTGTGCCGATTGTCATGGAGTCAATTTGGCCGGCAATCCCAGCGCCAACGGAGCACCCATGGGACCGAACATTACGCCGGGCGGCAAACTGTCCGATTTCAATGAGGCGCAGTTCATCGCCTTCATGCGATCCGGTATGACGCCAGAGGGCGTTCAAGTCAGTGATGAGATGCCATGGGCCTATTATCAGGGCATGACCGACGACGAACTGCGAGCCATCTGGGCTGAACTATCTACGCTTGAGCCGTTGCCGGACAACTAAAGGAGCTAATTTGAATCGTCTGAAAGTAAATCGCGGACGGTAGCTTGTAGGCTGAATCGTGCGCATCGGATGCAGAACTACTCGCTGCCGTCGCCTTCGCGCATGAGTATAGCTAACCACTCGGTCTCAGGGTAGCTGACCAGTATCACCGAGCTCAGTATAGCCGTCAGTGGTACGGCGAGCATGCCGCCAACAGGCCCGAGAATAAAGCTCCAGAACAGAACAGCGATTAATGTTACGACAGGCGCGAGATTTAGCCCGCGGCCATAGATCTTGGGCCCAACGACGTTACTTAGTATCCCGTTGATGAACCAGTAGCCCAGTAGAATGATCAGCGCCATCATCCAGCCGTCCTGGACCAGGCCGATGATCAGTACCGGAATCATGGCAAGCCAGAAGCCGATGAACGGGATATAGCCTGTGATGAACGAGACAAAGCCCCAAAATATGGGATTCGGTATGCCAATGATGTACAGAAAGATGGCATTCGATACACCGATGACCAGGTTAATTATGGTCAACAACAATAGATATGTAGAGACAGCCGACGTGGAGTGGCTCATGCGCTTCATGGTAGGATTGTCGTCGGAGAACGCTTTGCCGAAGCGAGTGCGCATGCCTGCGACATCGCCTATCATAAATGCGAACATTAGCAGTACGAAGACTGCGCTTGTGCCAATGCTGACCATGCTAGCTGACAGCACTACGCCGAGTTGCAGAACTCGCTTACCGAAGCTCTCCACTGCCGCGATTACCTGATCGCTCTGTATGCCATACGATGCAAGGGTCTGGCTTACCTGCGCACCGGTTTGGCTGATGCCATCCTGGTAGGAGGGCACATGCTTCAGCAGGCTGCCAAGCGATACCACAACGAATAGAAGCAGAGCGATGGCGATGATCACGACCAAAACAATGACCAAGACATTTGCCCAGTTTGCGCCCATGTGCTTCTGCAGCCGTCTGGATAGAGGCGCCATAATCAGCGTCAGGAAGAGCGCCAGCACGACCTGATTGACGAGCCCGGACATAATATGCATTCCGGCCATGATGATAACGAACCCGCCCAGCCCAATGGCAATGCGCAGAATAGATCGATCGGTACTTGCGTCAACTGTCACTAGTTGCTCCTCAGCATAAGCGTACTCTGTCGTTCGTACTGGATGCGATCGATATGATTGCTTTGCTTGAATGATTCTTAGTAGTGTATAGAATCAGACATTTGTGAAGGCTGATGATGGAGGCGTGAGATGCTGAGCGCTGCCAGACTCACTCGCCATAATATTCTGTAGTGTAACGCAACGAAATGTGGCGGAACAAATAGCTACTGGCGCCGCGCAATGGACAACCAAGCGAGGGGATGTTTGGCGGCTAAATTTGGTAGTTCGTTTTTACGGATGTCGGATATCTAGCCACTTTTCAAGGCGAAGACCTACGACGAGGATGAGCACCGCAACGAGGGTCGCTGCGACCGCGACTACGTAGGCGCCGACGCCTACTGCAATGCCGACGGTTGAGACAAATAACAGCGACGCAGCAGTGGTTAAGCCCTCCACCGGTCCCTTTTTGTTTCGCAAGATTGTGCCTGCGCCTAAAAAGCTGATCCCGGTGAAGATGGCGCCGATCACGCGTATCGGGTCGGTACGGATGACCGCATTGCCCACTTCACTAACATAGAGCAGGTCCAGCGATATGCCAAGCGAAACTAACAAAGCCGACGAACCGCACACTAACATGTGGGTACGCAGTCCAGCCGGTTTGTGGGCTACTTCTCGATCGAAACCGATGACTCCGCCAAGTAAAACTGCAAATAGCAGCTTAAATATAGACTCTATATCTACTGCGCTGAGTAGGCTCATTGTCCACCTCTACCTGTGATAACCCCCTGCCTGTATTGCCTGTACTTCCTCCCAAGTTACTTTGTAACGCGGTGCTGAGCAGCTGCTGAATCAGATGGTTCGCAGGTCGAAACTGACATCAAGGGCTGTAACAGAATGGGTCAGCTTGCCGACCGAAATGTAGTCGACGCCGGTTTCCGCGATAGCGCGCACGGTATCCAACGCGACATTGCCGGACGCTTCCAGCGGCGTAGCTCCCCCCGTAATCTGAACTGCGGTGCGCATCTCATCTAGCGACATATTATCGAGCATTATCTGGTCCACGTCCATACGCAGCGCCTCGTGCAGTTGCTCCAGGTTCGTGACCTCCACCTCAATGGGCCGATGGCGCCCGTCATACTCTCGCACACGCTCGATAGCCGGAACAACACCGCCTGCCGCGATGATATGGTTATCTTTGATCAGCGCCATATCGTAGAGTCCAATACGATGGTTTGTGCCGCCGCCGGCTGCCACCGCCCATTTATCCAGCAGTCGCAGGCCCGGCGCTGTTTTGCGCGTATCCAGGATCTGCGCCTCCGTACCGTCCACGGCATCCACATATTGACGTGTGAGCGTGGCAATCCCCGACATGCGTTGCAAAAAGTTAAGTGCAACACGCTCCGCTGTCAACAGTGTGCGCGCGCGTCCGTGCGCCTCGCCGACGATGGACCCCGCGTAGACCGGTGACCCTTCCGGTCCATAGGCGCCGTATTGGATCTCTTCATCAACCTGGCGGAAACACTCCCGCACAACCTCCTGACCGGCCATGACGCCGTCCGCCTTGAGCAGGAAGACGCCCAGGTAGTTCAGGTCTTGTGGGATTGTCGCATTGGACGTCAGATCACCATCGCCGATGTCCTCTTCGAGGGCATTTTGCACGATGCTAGGTAGATGTGCGGCTACCTGGTTCCAATTGAACGACGTCAGGCTCTTCACGTTGCGCTCCTCCTGTGCGGCTCCTGCAAATGCAGCCTATGGGGATTTGTCAATTGCTCCATAGATACTATGCGCGATGCAGAGGTTGGTCAAAAGAGGTGAAGGTTGAAAAACAGATGCGGTGAAAGGTTTGCAGCGGCTACTACGGCTGAACTTGCCGAAGTGTAGCCGCCTATTTACCTACATTGCTGATCATCGGAAGCGCTGGCGCGCACCAAGAAGGCGGGCAGTATGTCATTCAGCGAAACGCGCGGTCCACAGCGCCGCGACGCAAGGGCGAGCGCCAATTCGGCTGGCGACTCGGACTGCACAGTTTGCGCGACTGCGTACCCGGCAGTTTCACTACCGTGATGACCGCCGATCGGCAGTACCGGCTATTCCTGCTCCCAGAACGCGTCCAGAGCCGCTGTAGTTTCAGCCAGCGATTCCCACTGTGGAAGACCCAACGTGGGTGCGATGCGCTTGGCCTGCCAGTTGCCGTTCTCATGGACGTGCCTGTCCAGCGTGTCAAAGCTGACGTACGCATCCTCGTCGTAGATCACCAGCACCGGAACCTCCAGCCGCTCATAGAGCACGACGCGCGCATCCGGCGTGAAGAGCATGCCGCTGACGAAATAGAGTGGAACATGTTCCGCTCCAGGCTGATGGGAGACGACATACCCATAGTCGATGAACTCCTGCGGCGGTTCGCCTACGAAGCTCTTCTTCAAGAACCACTGGATACTAACCCGAGTCGCCACTAGATCGTAGAACGCCTTCGACCACAGCGGAAAGGCCATGATGGCGTGCAAGCGTTGTGCGTTACGCAACGTCTCCGCCGGAACTTCGCGCCTCTTGAAGGCAAAGCCTGAAGGTGACAACATGCCTATGCTGTTGATGACCTCGGGATGCATAAGCGCAGTACGTGCCACGAACTCGCAGCCCAGTGACAACGCCACGACGTCGGCTGGCTCGTCCAGCACCTGGTCCAGAAAGTCGTACAGGCTATCCGCAAAGAGTTGCGGTGAGTAGGGGCGCTTGTCGCGGGCGGAGAAACCGTAGCCGGGTAAGTCCAGCGCATAGACCGGTCGCTTGCCGGCATAGAAATTAAAGAGCGGTCTCATTTCAAAGGCGCTAGCCGCGGCATTCACGCTGTGCACGAGCACGATGGGTCGACCGGCGCCCGAATCGTCATAGTAGTAGCTGACTTTGCCGCCGCGCGTAGGAATTAGCGCGTGGGAGGCTTCAATAGCTCGGGGCAGAGTTTCGTTGTGATCGATAGCGAACTTGCTATAGGCAATCCAGAAGCCTGCCAATCCGAATAGGATACCCAGTTTGATTTGGATCAACTTGATCGTATTACTTATGAAGTTCCGGATTGCTTTCATGTGATTCCTCTCTTGGACGCACTAATGTAAATAGGATTCGGGGCCCCTCTACACTACGCCTTCTTGATCACGGATCCTCCGCAGCACGCGCCGCAGCAGCACGGCAACCATCTCGTGCCGATATTCCTTGGATGCCCGATATTTGCTTGTGCGCAGGTTGACCTTCGCCTGGGCAGCCGCAACCGCCGCCTCGATGGACTGATCGTTTAGCTCATCCGCGGCAACGAGCACAGCCTCCGCATCGGTGGCGCGGAAGGGCGTTGGCCCAGCCGGTCCTATGGCAATGTTGGCCTGCTCCACGCTGGCGGAATGGTCGGCGAAAGTCACGTTGGCTGCCACGCCCAGGATGGGCAGTGCGATGCCTTGAGGCCGCATGATGCGGTCGAACGCGCTCACCTGCCGTCCCGACGCTACGGGGAAACGGAACGCGGTAATCATCTGATTGTGCGCCAGCGTATTCTTACCCGGACCTGCAAAAAGGCTGAGCAACGATTGCCAGTCATAGGACAGATGGTCGCCGTCAAGTGTGCCGACCTGCACTTCGGCGTTCAGCGCCAGGAGCCCGATTGTGCCGTCTGCAGCGGGTAGGGCATGGGCCACGTTGCCGCCGATTGTGGCCACATTACGCACCTGCGGACCGCCCACCACGCCCGAACTTTCGGCCAATGCTGTACCGTGCCTGCGCACAAGTTCGCTCTCTTCGATCTTCGTGTGCGAAACCGCTGCACCGATAAGCACATAGCCGTCCTCTTCCGTGATTTGCGTTAGCGACGGAATGCGGCTCACATCCACCAACGCATCGGCGGGCGGATGCACTCCTTGTTGCATGTCGATAATGAGATCGGTGCCGCCGGCGACAAGTTCTGCGTCGACATTCTGCTGCAGCAGTCGCAGCGCATCGGGTACTGTTTCAGGCGTATAATAGTGATTCCACAGGTTCATAGGTGTGCATTCTCAGGATTTGTGCGACATTAATATGCTCTTTAAGTGCCAACTGAGTATAGCAGATTCTGGACTAGCGTGTCCATGCACTAGGCTCTGCCCATCGCAGAATGAACCACGCTGACGGTAAACAAAGGACCACGAGTGTGGTCCCTTCTTGGTACGGTCGTACGGCTGTGGCTACTGGCTCAGCAACGCCTTGGCTTGCTCGATCCAATCTTCAAAGTTCGCCAGATTGTGCGTTTCGGGCGGCAAGGCTTCGCGTAGCTGGTCCGGAGTGGCATTGGCGAGGTCGGCGATGGTGGTAAATCCGGATTGATACAGCATTTCGGCATAGTCGGAGCCGATACCGCGAATCCTGGTGAGGTCAGCCAATGCCTCTTCATTCCCAACTGCAGCTTCAGCATCAGTGTTGGAGCGCGATAACTCATCGGCGGTCTCTTCAATATCGGCAATGGACGTCTCAACAGCAAGAGGTCCCTCTTCGTCCGCCGCCCCCTCAGCGGGAGTCGAATCTACGGTTGCAGTCTCGTCAGTGACAACTACCGTATCCACCGCCGCCTCATCCATGGACTCTTCTACAACATCAGCAACCGATTCCTGTGCCGGTGTTTGCACCGCTGTGCTCTCTGCCGCCGGCGGTTCCTCGAAGACCGGCTCACCCTGTTTCAGTGCAGCAAGTTCCCGTTGTGCTGCAGCCAAATCGCGCTCTAGCGTCTCGTTTTTTTCCTGCAGGTCCTTATTTATTCGGTCTTGTAGGATCCACGTCAACAACCAGCCTAAAACAACACCTAATAGTAATGCAGCCAAGAACATGGCTCTCTCCTTCGGGTTCGCTTGACAAGGTCGCGGCGCTTGACGATGCCAACCTATTTTGAGTACGTTTCGTTTTTCCCGATGCTGGGCTGCAGTCAGCGACTGGCAGACCCCAACAGTTCATCCTTTCGAACCGATCCAACAACACAACCGTATAGAGGCTATGGTACTGAAAAGGTCCATCACGGTCAAACGCTTCGTCTCCATTTGGAATGTCGTTCGGCACTTGACTGGAGCGCGATCCTGCCGTCAAGCATCTCGATTATACGTATCCAGTGCGCGGCGCAAACGTTCCACGCCGTGTGCCTGCGCGGCCATGTCGTGGAACGCGAAGCTGAGGCGCAACTGGTTGCGCAGGCCGTTTAGACTAGAACAAAGGCTGCCCGGCACATAGCTGACATGTTGAAGTTGTGCGTATAGCAGAAGCTCCTCGGTATCCACAGTATTCGGAAACGTGAGCCAGTGGAAAAAACCTCCGGTCGGATCATCGAAGTCTGCTTCAGGGATCTGCTCTCGCAACGCCTTGCTCAACGCCGCAGCCCGTTCGGCATAGATACTCTTCAGCCCGGCAAGGTAGGGCGTCAGCAAGTCCAACTCCATTACCGAACGCACGAGCGCAGCCGTAAACTGGTTCGCACACCCGCCGCTGTCCAGCAGTCCGCAGGCGGCGATTCGTTCGATTTGTTCTGCGGAACCTTGGATCCAGCCAAGGCGCAGTCCGGGCGCAAGGATTTTAGAGAAGGAGCCCAGCGAAAGTATCGGTGCGTCGTCATAGTAGGCAGCCAGCGCAGGAGGCGTCGGCTGGGCGTAGTTCAGCAGATGATAGACTTCGTCGGCAACAATGAGTACATCCTCTTCGCCGGCAATTTGCACGAGCCGACTGCGTTGCTCTGCCGACATCGTATAGCCGCGCGGGTTCTGATAGGACGGGATCACATAGATGAAGTCCGGCCTTCGCTGCTGCAGCGCTGCGTACAACACATCGAAATCCAACCCATCCTCTGTCAGCGGAATCGGTATTACATGGAGGTCGTGGTCCTGGAAGATGCGTAGGGCCAGAAAATAGGTCGGCTCCTCCACAAAGATCGTCCCGCCTGGCTTGCTGAAGAGGGTGCAGATGAGGTCTAGCCCCTGTGACGTGCCGGCGGTGATGACCATGTTGTCCGGGTTAACGCGCATCTTGTAGGGAGCGCTGATATAGTCGGCAATAGCAGTGCGGAAGTAGCCGTCGCCCTTCTCGCTACCGTAGTTGAGCAGGTAGTTGTTCTCTGGGACAAGCGATGTTCAGCTGCGGTGCGCATGAGGTCACGCGGCAGCAGATCGAAGCCCGGCTGACCGATACCGAAGTTGACCATGCCAGGTGTCAACCATACTTGTGTGGACCGAACCGGCGCGTCGGTTGTCCAGGGTTTGCCGCCGGAGAGGTCGGGGATGATGCGCTCATCAGTCACGGTATGTGATAGCCCTTCTGCATGATTGTTCGTAGGCATTTGCATGTGCATACTACGGATATCCGAAACATGCGGCCTGATGTAGTGTCAATCATCGGTGTTTATGTCTATACGCCAGTGTGCGGCATGGGTATATCGTCCACTAATGGATGCAGCGCAATGGGTCCGGCGCATGCAACACAAACGCATCCCGTCTACGCTACAACGATGTCGCCGTCCACATGCCTCAGGCACAGGTCGCTGGCATAGCCGCTGCGTCGGATGCGATAGAGGACCTGTGTCCTTCCCACGTGTTCCACGGCACGCTCGTAGGTGAGACCATTCTTTTCCATGACGCGCCTGGAACCGAAATTATCCGGGTAGGTAAACGCCACAATGGAGGTCAAGTCCAGCGTGCTGAATCCGATACACAGCATGGCGCGCGCCATCTCGGTGGCATAGCCCATGCCCCAGCGATCCCGCATGACCGTATAGCCTAGTTCCACTTCCGGGGCGCCGCCGATTTCAATGTGCTCCAAGAGGCCTCGAGCCACAAACACACCTGAATCAGGATCGCGGAAGACCCACAGACCATGCCCATATTGTTCCCAGTGCGCCAGCTTCTCGTCTAGGAAGCGACGCGTCACTGTGCGATCGCGCACACCGCCCAGCGTGACCATGGTTTGCGCGTCGGCGTGCAGCACGCACAGTTCTTCATAGTCATCATCAGTGACACGCGTGGCAATGGTCCGGTCCGTGCGAAAGCGCTCAACCGGCTTCACAACTTTATTGTCAACCTCTGCACTCATCTATGCGCATCTTTCTTGCCTGTCAGTTGGCGGGTATTGTTCGACGCGGCTGTACAAATCGGCACGTATCGCAGCTGGATTAATCATCGCCATCGGGGACCGTGTGATCAGCGCCTACCATACGGGCGATGGAGCGGTTGAAGCGCCATTCGCGCAGATTCTCACGTATCATAAATACAACCAGCGCAATGATCAGTCCCAATATGCCTAGCCACCAGAATCTCACAATCAGTAGGACTGAGCTAATAATTGCCAAAAAGATGCTGATGTTGAGCAGGTATTTGCTCAAGTAGCCGCGGGCTGCCGCTTCGAAAGCAAAGAAGGCGAAACCAATGCCGATGAGCCACCAGGGCCAGTGCGTCGGCTGAAGAAATACCACGAGCGCAATGAGCAGCAACAACAGCCCGCCGCTCACCGCCGACCAAAATTCCAGTACCTGCGACTGGTTGGTGATGGGCGGCTCCGGTCGATGCTGGTTATGCAGATGAGCGTGGGGATCACCGAAGTCGCCGGCGCGAATTTTAGACTGATAGCGCTGCGTCGACTTACGGGTTTCCATGGTGTTCATGCGTTCTTCGTAGAGCGCATTGAGCCTTGCCTCTTCCTCATCCAGCTTCTGCTGCTGTTCTTCCTCAATGGCGGAGACGAATTCACTCTGGTTTAGCGCGGCGACTTCCAAAGAGAGCGAGCGCAGCTTCTCGCGTTGGGAGAGAATCTCCTCTTCCAAACGCTTGCCGCGCTCCATTAGACGCATTACTTGCACGGAAAGCTCATTGTCCAGTTCTTCTGGCGGCGTTTCTTTGTCCAGCCCAGACCAGCCCAATGGATCGTACCAAGACCTGCGAACAGATCCATCTCGATTGTACTTCGGTCCGGAAGGGGCGCGTTCACCGCCCAGGGGATCGTTGGTGTCGAGCCCCCACAGACCGCGATAGCGATCCACCCACGGCACGCCGTCGTCGATTAGCACCGGCGTCCATTCTTCTTGCTGTCCGGGACCGATATGCACTCCGTCGCCGCGCGCATAGTCGATAAACGGAATGCTTACGAAAGCTTTGGTTGCCTCGTGCAACTCTTGGTCTCCCGCCCGATCGCCTTGGCCCAGTGTTTCGCTCCAAAACTCGACAACCCAATCCAATACCCGCCGCACTGGCTTCAGCAGCGGCGGCTCCACGTTCATCAGATACTCGCCAGGCAGGTAGTAGCTGGCGTGTGAACCCGCGCCAGCATAGACAACTGGATGAGTTTCATCGATCCGCTCCAACTCGGGATCATCCCAGCGCCGTCGCAGGTCATCACCGTGGAAATCATGGGAGGCATAGGCCACCCAACGAGGCGTCAGGTTGTCATTTTCGCCGGATAGGTAGACGAAAATCTGTTCCCAGTCCGACTCGTGATCATTGATGCCGTAGAAGCTGGAACGCCAATCATTCATGGCATAAAAAAAGAGATAGTGCAGCACGGTGTAGCCGCCGACACGCACCACACGACCATAGTAGACGTTCTTTGGGTTGTCGGCGCGCATCTTTTGAAATTTGATATCGGCTGCAGCAGTTGTGCCGCCGGGGACGCTGCCGCGGATCAAGATGCTTAGGTCAAAGATGGAATCGATAATGCGGGCGAAGATGCCAACGCGCGCCAGGCGTCCTCCCGCGTAGAAGGAGGGTCGGTCCGGTCGCAGTCGCCATCGACTATACTGGATCATATCCATGGGTTCGCGCACAAAGCGCATGTAGAGCGAGTTACCATCCGGTATTTCGCTATAGGATGCGAGGTCCGGCAGCGTAAGTTCACCCCAGTCCTCCAAAAGCATGGGTTCGCCTTTCGCCGTTCGGCGCCAAAGACTGGACCGTTTCACGTATTCATTCACAGAGCATGGGTAATAGAGTTCGCCTAACGTGTAGCGAACGACGGGTTCATACTGTTGAAGAAGCTGCAGTTCACTGCTCATGTGATAGTCGGCAGCGGATGGTGATCCGGCGGCAGGTCGATGAAGACCTGTTGAACATCTCGCTGGTTCATATAGAGAACGATCAGCACGGACGCGGCCATGGCGAAGTAGTTGGGTTGCGCATAAAAATAGGCCCAGATGTTGAGAAACATACCGACCCCGGTGTTGATCATGACCAAAAACCAACCCCATCGTTTCATCCGCCACAAACCGATGATAATGACTACATTCAGCAGACTGGTGGTGATGAAATAGACGACGAGCCAGCGCTCCGAGACCATTCTGGACAGTATGGGTTCGGCGGATCCCAGGTCAAAGCTGACGGTTACAGCCAAGAGGAGGCCGTAGATGAGCGTGAGTGCAGAGATCACGATGATGGCGTTGACGCCAAATGGGCGCTTTCGTCGTTTCGGTTGTGCGCGGGCGCCTGCAGCGATCGTGGTCATGGGCCTGCTGACTCTATCTACTAGTGTATTTGCGTTGCTTACCTATCAACTGCCTCGCCGACGATACCGAGTCTCTTACCCCATCGCATAACCGGCGCCTTCACATCCGGGACAAGGCTATCGCGTACGAGATGCCAGTGAACAGTCGCTTGCCCAGCAGAGACCGGCTAAGCATAGCGCAATGGTTACGCCATCAGTTGATATCCGGCAGGAACCAATTGGCGACCATGCTGACCGCGCTGATGATGAGGCTGCCCAGCAAGGCGGCAATAAACATTTCCACATACGTTCCTTGAAATGTTAGCCAGGGTAACATACCGACGATGAGAAGCATGAATGCGTTAATGACAAAGGTAAACAATCCCAGCGTCAATACCGTAAATGGGAAGGTAATGATCTGAATAATAGGCCGTATATAGGCGTTGACCAATCCGACGATGATGGCTGTGGCTAATAACGGCAAAAGGCTGTCGCTTTCCAATTGCATGCCAGGTACCAAATAGCTTGCCAGCCATACACCGAACATGGCAACCAGTGTGCGGATGATAAAACGCACGATTTCCTCCTTCAAATGTGTCTGCGGCGTTGTCGCCGCATCAAGCAACGCCGCCAATGCACTTGCGAGCGCAATGCAGCGCCTATTGTATAGCAAAATGCCGCTGTCTGCATCTGTGATTGCGGGTAAGTTATGCACAAAATAAACGCCTATATTTCGCGTACTACTCGACTGTGGCGGCGGGTTCGGATATTGCTGTGCAAACTTGACATGGTTGCCATGTTGGCGTATCGTAGATTTGCGAGACGTTGTATACCCAAGGTATAAACCCAGAAAGCCTTCCGCAGGAATCAGACAAACAAACCGAATAGGTCGGCCCACCGAGTTCATTCTTTGGGATTGGCGCGTTTTGTTTCAGGTTTGAGTATTGCAATAAGAAATCGAAGTCAGGAGTGGTCCAACGATGAGTGAAGAACGTTACACCGGCACGGTCAAGTGGTTCAGCGACCAGAAGGGATACGGTTTTGTCACATACGAGGGCGGCAAAGACGTCTTCGTCCACTATTCAGCCATTGAAGGTCAGGGATTTAAGACTTTGGCTGAAGGAGATCAGGTAGAGTTTTCCGTCACGCAAGGGCCGAAGGGTTTGTCGGCCACCAATATCCGCAAGATCGAAGCAGGCCTATAACCACCGAACTCCGTTTCGGTTCGAAGCGGAACCAGTATTTGCACCTTTGGGACCGGTACGTGCCGGTCTCTTTTTATTCACGAGAATCGTCCATCTGCCCCGATCACTGGTATACTGAAGGCGCCCCCAAGGTTATCGACTTATAGCAGGTGAAAGATAGGATGCGAGCCAGCTTCCACAGCCTGATATAGTGAGACTTCGCTACTAAGGAAGTGACACCATTAGCTGAAACACACTAGCTCGCACTCCCCGACTCCTGACTGCGCCCAGATTTTTACCCACAATAATAAACGATAATTGAACGCACCTAGCACGCTGATACGGAAGGACAACAAATGAACCTGAAACACTCTGTCATGATCGGATTTATGGGACGCCAGGCGGACCGCTTTCACGTGTATCAACCTGGACACACGCTTGCCCAGCGTTTGGACATGGCCAAGCAGGTTGTGGGCGGCGACGGCATTGAGCCCGTCTATCCACAAGATTTCGAGAATGTGGACGAAGCGGTTGCGATGATCAAGGGTGCAGGCATGCCCATTTCGGCGCTCAACCTGAACGTGAAGAGCGAACCGAAATGGCGGCGCGGTTCCTTCACTGCGCCGGATGCTGCTACCCGCGCCGATGCGGTTTCCTATATGCGAACCGCCATGGACTTGGCTGCGGAGTTGGGCACGGACATGATCACCTGCTGCACGCTCATCGACGGCCATAACTATAGCTTCGAGACCGACTATCTGAAGCAATGGACTTGGCTGGAGGAAGGCCTGGCGGAAGCGGCGAAACACCGCCGCGATATCCGTGTCAGCCTGGAATATAAGCACAACGAATCTAAGAATTACTGCATCATGAGTAACATGGGCCGCACGCTCTACCTCTGCGAACGCATCGGCGCGCCAAACATGGGCGTGACCATGGACGTGGGCCATGCGCTGCTGGCCAAAGAGACGCCGGCGGAAAGCCTGTCCATCGCCGGGCTGAGCAATCGACTCTTCTATGTGCACTTCAACGACAACGGTCGCGAGTGGGACTGGGACATGCTGCCGGCGGCGGTCAACCTGTGGGATACGGTGGAGATGCTCTACTACCTCGAGCGGCTGGACTGGGACGGCTGGCTCGCGTATGACGTGGTCACACGCGACGGTGATCCGGTGGAGACAATGACGGCGTCCATTTCCATCGTGAATATGGCACGGGAGTTGCTGGACAAAATGGGCGCGGACAATATGCAGAACTACATCGAGGAAGGCGTTCCGGCGCGCACGCTAGAACACATGATGCGTTCTCTGTTGTAGTTCGCGCGCTTACGCCGAGTTTCGAAGACACCAAGACACACAAATACGGAATACGACATAGCGTCTTCGCTTCCTCTACAGTGTCGTTCTCTACATACGAAGCTTGTAGCCTACACCCGTCAGAAGGTCGTCGACTGGCTGCCAACAGTACGAAATCTGACCTTCTGATGGGCGCCTGTTACTCCGCAATTGGCTCTGGTGTAAAGCAGAATGCACCGACCCCACCTTTTGCGTTTGGACCTTCGCGACGAAACGTCCACTCTATCCTGTTAGATATTCGGCAGAACCTCCAACGCAAAGCCGGCGACGCCAATAGCCACGAGCAGTCCGCCGGATACAGAGGACAGCAGCCGGTGGTGACTGGTTGTCCAACTCGTGAACTGGCGCTGGAACGGTTGCGCGAGCAGCGGCAACATAACAAGTGGCCAGCCGAAACCGAGCCCGAAAGCCAGGAAGTAGGCGATGCTGTCGGCTAGCTCGCGCGTGCCGCCTGCGCCTAACAGGAACGCACTCACCACGACCGGACCGACACATGGCAACGTCATTGGCGCGAGCAAAAGGCCGTAGGCATACGCAGAGAGGTAGCGATTGCGCAAGACGGGCGCCTGACTCATGCTGAATCGCTGGAACGGATTGCGTCCGGTTAGCATGAGAACGCCCATGCCGCCCACGATGAGATAGATGACCGGAAGCAGCCAAGGCAGTATGGATCCGAAGGACGCCTCTAGCGCATACAATAGCCAGCCGATGACCAGCATCAGGCTTAGCACGCCTGCCAGCACCATGACGCCGATCCAGCGTGCGGCGCGGTCCGATGCGCCTGTGCCCGCCATGAAGGCAATGAGACCTGGATAGAGTGGCAACATGCACACGTTGGTCAGGATGGCGGCGTTGCCCAGCAGAAACGCTTGGAACAGTTCATTCATGATCGAAGGCTTCGGATTCTTGAGGTGTCGATTTCCTGGAGGCTGTGAGCGCCCCCAGGAAACAATAGGATGCGATCATCGGCTAGCTGCCGGCTGACTGGATCTGCGCGACGATCTCAGACGCATCCTCGAACCCGGTTACCAAATCCGTGGTCGAACCGTCAGGCCAAATGATAAAGTGCGGCGTCGCCGGCGGATTGCCGATGGTCTGTCCATACTCTTCTGAGAGTTGCCGCAGCATTTCGGCTGGCATGGCTGCGACGGTGAATTCGAATCCCTGCTTATTGGCGTAATCGACCAGCGCCTGACTTGCAATATTGGGCTCGACGCTCAGGGCGATGAAGACGGCCTCGTCGCTTAGTTCTGTGTAGGCGGACTGCACGTTGCCGAGCTGGCGGCGGCAGTTGGTGCACCAGGTGGCGAACGGTTCCACGTAGACTGTGTTATCCGCAAAGTCGGCTAATGTGAACGTGTTGCCGCTGCGCGCGTCTGTCAGTTCGATCTGCTGCCATGAGGCACGAGTACTGCCTGCAGCTTCTTCCTGACTGCCGGATGCCACGTCATCGGATGTCTCGTCCGTTGAAGGAGACATATCGGCCTCCGCATCGGCTTCAGTTGCCGTCACGGCATTGGCTGATTCGCTCTCGTCCGCCATGCGATCGGTGGGGATCTCTTCGGCCATTTCTGAATTCGCGCTCGTCGCTGCTGCGGCAGGTTCCGGCGCGGCCTGTCCGCTACATGCAGCAAGCAGGAGAAGACTGGCGAGAAGAATTGAGAAAAGAAGGCTGTGTGTATGCTTCATATTAACAAACATCTGTGTTTTCCTTTCGGTTGTCCGGTGCGGTAGCGGGTGAGCCGCATCAGAGTTCGATGTGCTAGTTCTATCATGCACCGAAAACAAGATTCGATGTGTCAACAATCTTACACAAGGATTTACGGCAGCTGGGAGAGAGTCGTTGCTGGGCGGTATGAATCTGGGCAGCTGGTAGCCGATGAGGTATACAACTCTGTCGCTACTACGCCGGTTTATCGCACCGTAGTGTCCAGCAATTGTACGAGCAGACGCTCCAGCGCCGTGAAGGAGTAGTGTTCCTTGGCGATAGCGAAATTGCGGAAAGCCATCTCTTGTGCCAAGTCGCGATTCTGCAGCACTTCGCGCACGTCGCGCACGGTATCAGCCGTGACATAGTCCTCGAAGGATACAACACGGAAGCCCTTTGGTTCGATATCCGCCTTGTATACGTCGTAGGCGCACATGACCAGCGGACGCCCGAAATAGACGGCCTCCAAGAAAGCGTTACCGAAGCCTTCAATGTCGGACGGATAGGTCACGATATCAGCCGGCGCATACGCGTCGCCCAGCGAGTACAGCTTGCCGCCGTTAGGCCGCACGCCGCGTTCCGGCCCAAAGTACTCGTCCGCAAAGAGCATTTTGACGCCCAATCGCGATGCCTTCTCCTGCAGAAAGCTAGCGTAGTCGGCCCCTTCATCGCCGGACGCATGGCTGACCAGCAGCGTAGTGGGCATGTCCAGCCGCGAGGCCAGCTCAATGGCCCGTTCGATGCGCTTGCGCGGCACGACGCGCGTCGGCTGCAGCAGCACAGATTCCCCCTCATCGATGCCGAGTTCAGACCGCAGATTTGCGACGTATGCATCCGGTGGAGGCGGCGGATTATCGTAGTCCATGACGTTCGGCACGAGCGTGCTGGTCGCGCCGGTGCGCAGCGCCAGTTGCGCCTGTCCATACGAATTGATGACCACCTGTGTGATAGCCGGATGAACAGGTGGAAAGGCGGCGCGCAGATAGTCGCTTGCGGCGTTGATGGCGAAGCGCGACCGCTCCCACGCAAAGTCATGGTTGTGCGCGATGGTTGGGATGCCCGTCTCAGCGATCAATTCGGCGAGGGCCAATCCCAGAGGAATGTTCATGGGAATGGCCACGGCGTTCTCGATGACGATCAGGTCGAGATCAAACTGTCGGACGAACTCGTGCAGACGCTGTGTCAAATGACGCTTCAGTTGCTGGACTTCGGCGGACGTGTCAGGGCTGCGCGTGGTCGTGCCGAAGAGTTTTGTATTGAGGGCGAGGATATTTGGATGGCTGAAGTGGGCTTCCGGGACGAGCATAGAACGCTCTTTGGGCCATTCGCATTCGCCGGCGAAAAAGAAGCACTCGGCGCCCAGGCGTTCGAGCACCGTGGCCCATTTAGCGACCTCCAGCGAGACACCGTCGGTGCCCGCTAGGCGGGTGGAGATAAAGCCGATGCGATGCGATGGTTGGCTCATGGGTTCCTTGTTTCTATCCGGTTCGATGGTTGGTGTTATCAGAATGTGCTAACCCTTTGGCTCATATTATTAGTTACCTTACCTGCAACCACGCACATGTTCAACCGTTGCGTACGTGTGCAGCTGTTGCCGTCGGCGCGATAGGAGCGTTGAAGGTCAAGCACGAGGACATGGACTATTGCATGGAGACGGCGCGACTGTTGCCTGCTGCATTCATCCTCGATGCATAGGCTCAGCTGTAGACGGTGAGTATCTGCTCTGCATAGTCCTGCACGCTCATGCGCAGCGCATAGGGTTTCAGCACTTCAATGCCGCCGCCGCAGCGTAGAATTGCGTCACGCGCTTCGGGCAATGATGCGAACTCTAGCTGCATGTCGAACCATTCGTCTCCTGTAGAACTACAGTCCTGCTGTGCCATGAGATAACCGATATTGCTGTCCGCCTGCGCACCAAAATAGTAAGACAGTACCGGCAGCAGTCGCGACGAAACGCGCACGCGCACTTGATACGAAATGCGATGAGCGCTTACGTGCCCGCGCCACTCCTCCCAAAACTCGGCAAGGTCAAACCCTTCCATCCGAGCGAACGATTCTTCTAGCTCCAGGACGGCAAGCAAATCGGAGACGCGCCGTACATGAAACTGATCGCTGAAGCGATAGACGAGATACCACATGCCAGCCTTTGCGACCAGTGCATAGGGCTGCACGTCACGCTCGATTTGCCCGTTCGGCATCGACCACACACGGTACTGGATGTGCAGTAGACGCTCCTGCCAGACAGCCTGCTGGATGACGGCTAACAAGGAATGCGGCGTCTCACCTACATCCCACCACGTCGGATCCACCAGAATGCGCTGGCGTACGCGCTCCTGTGTGCGAACAGCCGTATCCGAACCGGACGCCTGCAACTTGAGGAGGACTGACTTCACCTCCTGGTCGATGCCCAGATCGGACAGCGGTGAAGGCAGGCTGAGCAGAAAGAGCGCCCGTATTTCGTCGTCATTCAAGCCGGTCAGCGTGGAACGGTAGCTCTCCAACAGTTCGTAACCGCCGTCCGGACCGGACTCGCCGTAGACAGGAATGCCGGATGCGCTCAGGGCGTCGATATCACGGTAGATGGTACGTTCGGTGACTTCCAGCTCTTGGGCAAGTTGGCGGGCGGTCATGCGACCGCGCGTCTGCAGCAACAACATGAGCGAGATGAGACGGTCGGCGCGCATACTGGGTCTCCTTAGTGGAACTGTGCACGCAAGAATGATTGCTGCATCAAACCGCGATGAATCTAGTTAGTTTCAAATATCACTGACAATTCATGTCAGGGATGGTATGCGACAATTGTGGCGTGCTCACAAACGATTGTCAATATTCTGGAACAACAAGTGCAAGACAAGGAGACGCTTTGTAATGAGCTATGAACAGAACGACGTCACAATCGTACACATTCCGCGCATGCGGGTTGCCACTTTTCACGGATTCGGCACAGAACCGGAAACGGAGGCGCTCGGACAGTTGACAGCCTGGGCTACCCCGAAAGCGTATGTCGGCGATAATCTCACACGTCGCGTGTTCGGCTTCAACAACCCTGATCCGTCGCCGGGCAGCCCGAACTACGGCTACGAGTACTGGATGGAATTGGAAGAGACTGAGGAAGTCGAGCCAGAGGTAAAGGTGGTCGAATTTGCGGGCGGCGCGTATGCGACGGCGCGCTGTGAAGTGATCGGCGACGAGGTTGAGGCCATCCCGCACGGATGGAAGCTGCTGCATGCGCAGTGCGAGAAAGCCGGTCTACGATTCGGCGGCCATCAGTGGCTGGAAGAGCATATAACCCTGCCACAGCCGGGTAAGCCTTTCACGCTCGACTTGCTGATGCCCGTGATCGTCTAGGCTGCGAAATGCCAGTCGGATCTATGAGGGGACGCGATAATCGCGTTCCCCGTTTCTCATTTGATGTCACATCTGCCATATGCACGCTGAGTCAATCGTCGATAGAACGACGGTCCGCCTCGACTTCCTCGAACCACGATTCCAGTTCACCCAGCATCTTGACGACTCGCGCCCGCTCCTGAGAGGCGAGATCACGCTGTTCCATGGGATCCTTTGCGATATTGTAGAGTTGGGCAGGCGGCGGTGGCGGCACTTCGCGCGGCGGGTCAGGCGCCCGCACGATGTCGTCATATTCTTCGGGGTGATACTTTAGACCGCGGTCCATGGCGGAATCGGCTGGGTCGACCTGCATAGCCTCACGGATGGCGGGTCGCACGAGCTTCCAGTCACCGTCGCGCATAGCTGCGTTGCCGGTAATCATGGGCGTATAGCGATTCCACTGCCAGAAACGGCGCGTCTCCACGCGACCGCCTTCACCGCGCAACACCGGTAGCACGTTCTGCCCATCGATCATAGAGTCATCCGCCACTTCGAGACCGGCTACATCCAGTAAAGTCGGCAGCCAGTCCACAAAGTGGACCATATCACCGAAGTTGCGTCCGCCGTCTAGCCCGTCCGCCCAGCGCGCCACCAGCGGCACACGGATGCCGCCTTCGTACGTGTTCCCCTTGGCGCCGTTGTAACCGCAGTTGTAGCGAACGGTACAGTTGTCGCCCTCCCCGTTCAGCTGGGGTCCGTTGTCGCTGGCAAAGATGACCAGCGTATTATCGGCGATGCACTGGCGTTCCAGTTCGTCCAGTATGCGACCCACACCCTTGTCCATGCGTTGAATCATGGCGTAGATGGTGGCGACTGTGGTGGTGTATTGACCGCTCTCCAGAAAGGGCGCGACTTCCTCGTTCGGCGCTTGGAAGGGGAAGTGGGGAGCATTGTAGGTCACGTGCAGGAAGAAGGGCTCGTCTTTATGTCTGCGCACATAGCTTGCTGCCTCTTCCGATAGGACGTCGGTGAGGTAGCGCCCGTCGCAACTGCGCACATCGTCGTTGTAGAAGAGCCACCAGTCCCAGTAGTCGTGCCAGCCGCCGCGAAAGCCCACGAACTCGTCGAAACCGCGCCGGTTGGGATGGTAGCGCGGGTCGAGCGCTCCCAGATGCCATTTGCCCACGAGCCCTGTTGCATAGCCCGCACTGCGCAACATGTCCGCCAGTGTGACCTCGCGCGTGGCGAGCCGATCCAGCCCGCGGCCTTCCAGCGTGTCAATGGCGCCGGTGCGATGGGGGTAGCGTCCGGTGAGCAGACCAGCTCGTGCCGGCGCGCAGACAGCCGAGGCAGAGTAATGCTGAGTGAGGCAGACGCCGTCGTGACAGAGCTGGTCGAGCACAGGCGTTTGCAGCGGATTCCGGAAGCCGGCGGATTGTTGTTCGGTCGCCTGTGGCATGCCGGGCGGCTTTGTATTGGCGAATAGACTGAAATCGCCCCAGCCCATATCGTCTGCCAGGATAAAGATGATATTGGGTCGCGATGCCGTGCTGCGAACGCCTTTTTGTCGAACAGATGGTTTCGCTGTCATGGCGCGAGTCTCGTTTCAGTCTTTCGGTTGTCATTGGGGAAGATGGAACACCCTGTTTGGAACGCAGTATGTCGTGGAAATGGGTTGCAGCCCATGCAATATAGTACAATTTTAGTCGTTCAACATAATATACCAATGCGGGTATTTCGTAACTAGGAAGTGAGTTGACCAATGCGAATTCTAGTCCTTTGTGACGACTATTATCATCCGGCGCGTACCTGCCGACTCGGCCTGGCGCCGCTGGTGAACCGCAATATGCGGTTTGATTATGTAGAAAACGCGAACAACTTTTCTGTGGGGACGTTAACCGATTACCCCATGGCCATGCTCATCAAGTCCAACGACGTTTCCTCCCAAGACAGAACAGAATGGATGACTGAAACCATCCAGCATGGTTTTCGCAACTATGTGGAGGAAGGCGGCGGTCTGTTTGCCGTGCATTCCGGGACAGCGGGCTACAAAGACGCGTCAATCCTGCGCGCCCTACTCGGCGGCGTCTTTATGGAGCACCCGAAGCAATGCCCGGTGACGATTGAGCCGGTGGCGGGTCAACCTATGGCGTTCGGCTGTGACCCGTTCACGATCCAGGACGAGCACTATCAGATGGCGCTTGATGCGCACGACGCTGAAGTCTTCGTGACCAGTTCATCGGAGCATGGCAGCCAGCCGGCGGGCTGGACTCGCATGGAGGGAGAAGGCCGCGTTTGCGTGCTGACGCCTGGGCACAACTTGTCCGTGTGGCTCAATGTCGATTATCAGCAGTTATTGAAGAACGGCATTCAGTGGTGCGGCGCCGGAAAGCTGCCCCTCTAGCGCATATCATCTAGCTCATAATAGTACGCGTCTGGCATACAACTCTTGTGCGCGTAACGCCAGACGCGTCTGTCCAATTGGTTTTTCCATACACCTGTTACAGCGAGGCCAATTCGAAGAAGCTGCTCGCTTCCAGCGATTCGCGCAGTGCGGCAGCGCGGTTGCTCTCCAGTGGCAGAACGGGCAGCCGAGGCGCTCCGACCGCTACGCCCAGCATGCCGATGGCCGCGTAGAGCGCACCGATATAGCCAAAGGAGAAGAGCGTGGCGATGATGAGGTTCGCCTGCGTCTGCAGCTCTTGCGCCTGGCGAATGTCACCGGCTGCCACCAATTCGTGCATGCGACGGTAGGCGCCGGGGATCACGTTGAGCGTGGAGCCGATGTTGCCGCAAGAGCCCTCCATAGCCGCGTAAACACACTGTTCATCCATGCCGGAGAAGATAGACCAGGGCGCCTCTTTTTCCTCGATGATCTGGCGCAGCTCATACATGTTCGGACCTGTGTACTTGGCGCCCGCCAAGTTCGGGACGTGGCTGACCGAATTGATGAGTTCGACCGCGCTGGATGACGAGGTGAACAGGTATGGCAGGAAGGGCGTCTCGGGCACGGCTGCAGCAATGGCGGCGTAGAATCGGCTAATAGAGTCGAGTGTGGTGAAGCCCGCCGGGATGATGCTGCTGACCCCGTTGGCGCCCTGTCGCTGGGCATGCTTTGCAAGCTCAATGGCGTCGGGCAGCGCCTGGCAGCCGACGTGGACGATGACCGGCACGCGACCGTCGACGCGTTTGATGGCCGTCTCGGTGACCAGCTTCCTTTCCGCCACGGTCTGGTAGATGCCCTGACCTGTACTGCCGCATACGTAGAATCCGGCTACGCTCTGGTCCAGAAGATAGTCGACTAGCGCGTTGATGGCCGCAACGTCGACCTCGTTGTCGGATGTGAATGGTGTGACCATAGCCGGCCACGCGCCGCTGAATGTTTGCATGAGTTATTGCCTTTGCTTAGGGATGAGTCGAAGAAACCGGTTCAATGGTTGAAATGTTCAAGGGTAGAAGGCCGGGCGTTCCAAGTTCCAAGTTTCAAGCTGCCGCGTCAATTCTGTTCAGGATAGTATCACCGCAGTTCGTTTACGGGATAAACTATTAGCGTTCGATCTGTTCTAGTCGAAACTAGGGTACGGAATAGGGCTGACCAGCTTGTCCGATTCAATTCTTAAGTGACTGACGCCACACCCGATCTGGTTCGGCATAGGACGAGGCCCCGTGAAACCTTTTACCTGAAACATGGAACCGTTGTCTAGTCCACCGTGCTGCGGGCGACCACGTAGCCGCCGTCCACGCGCAGTTCTGTGCCGGTGATGTAGTCGGCTTCGTCGCTGACCAGGAACGCAACTGCGTTGGCGATATCGTCAGGCGTGCCTAGCCTGCCCCAAGGCAGCAGTCGACCGCCCTCCTGCAACTCTTCTTCCGTGTAGAATGAACGCTCCCCAGGCGTATCGATCCAGCCCGGGAGAATCACATTTATGTTAATGCGCTTACCCACAAGCTCGGCTGCCATGGTGCGCGCCATGTGGTTGATAGCCGCCTTAGACATGTTATAGGCGACGCTTTCAGTCGCAGCCACCTCGCTCTGTACGGAACTGATGATGACGATCTTGCCACGGCAGGTGGGACTGAGCGCCTGCGTGACCATCTGCTGGGCAGCCATCTGGCAGATATGGAAAACGCCGAACTGCGTGACTTCGATGGCGGCGAGTACGTTCTCCCAGTGCGCGTCCACGACCGGCTCTCGGATGTTGAGCGCTGCGTTGGAGACTGCGATATCCACGCTGCCATACTGCTCGACGATGGCTGCATACATCTCTGCCACGGCGTTGCGGTCGGAGACATCCACTTTCATGAAGCGTGCGTCGCTCCCGTATGATTTCGCTTCGGCGACGACGTCGGCAGCCAGTTCCTCATGTGCGCGATCGATCACGACTACATTGGCGCCTTCGCTCGCCAGTCGCAGTGCGATTCCTGCTCCGATACCACGGGCCGCGCCGGTGACCAACGCAGTCTTGCCAGTAAATCTATCCATGTCCATTCCCATTCTGTGATACCATCATATTAAGTGATGCGATTCAGTTAGAGCACTCCGAGTAGGTTATGTTTACCTTACGATGCTTACCACATAACATAACGACTAGAGTACGCCATACTTCGCATAGACTTCCCGTAATGTCGCACCCTTGCGCAGTTCTTCCCGCGTAATGTTCTCGCCGTTCACTTTCGCCAGCGCACGCTGCACGACTTCCTGCTCGACTTCGGCGGGAATCACAACGACACCGTCCATATCGCCGAAGACTATGTCCCCCGGATGCACGACTACATCGCCGCAACTCACAGTACAATTGTAGTCGATGACCAACCCGCGCCCCGCCGAGTCCACCGGATAGAAGCCTGTGGAGAATACGGGAAACTGCATCTGCTTGATGGCGCGCACGTCGCGGGTATAGCCGTCAATGATAGCGCCGGTGGCGCCGCGTGTAACAGCAGCGGTGGAGAGCAATTCGCCCCAAAGACAGGTGCGCGTGGAACGTTGCGTGGATGCGACGACAACATTACTTTGCTGCAGGCTGTCCACGGCAGCGATCTCGTGTGCGTAGACGTCGCCGTCGTGTTCATAGACGTCAACGGATTGCATGGTGAGGGCGCGTCCGACCACAACAGCATCGGGATAGATGGGACGGATGTCGGCGCGCATAGCCTGCTGCCGATAGCCGGTTTGGTCCAGTGCGTCGCTGAGCACGGCAGCGTACAGGCGTTCCCGCATGAGCGTGAAGAGTCCGTTATCATCTCTATTGGGGAGATCAGCCATACCGATTCCTTTTAGTTTCTGTCGAATCTAGTATTATCTGTTTGTTATGTGAAGTACACTAGATAGAGACAATGACGTTACTTTGCATAACTCATCCTAGCCGGGTAACGGTGCAGCTTCGTCGATGACGCCCGATGCGCGCAATTCTTGCCAAAACGCGTTCGGAATATGCGCTTCAATGCCGGCAACGTTCTTCCCGATGCGGTCCGGTGAACTGGCGCCGATGACCAGCGAACTGACCGCTGGATGGCTGAGTCCGAATTGCAGGGCAGCCGATGGCAACGAAACGCCGTGACGCTCGCAAACGTCTTCCAAGTGCTGAACGCGTTCCACGATCTCCGGCGGCGCTTCGCGGTAGCGGAACTTCGCGCCGGGCACAGCGCCGGTCGCCAATATGCCGGTCGCCATGACGCCAGCTAATAGGATGCCGATCTTGCGCTGCTGGCATTCGTCAAGCACGCCGAGCCCATCCTGCTGCAAAAGTGAATATTGGTTGGCCATCATGAAGCAGTCGAAGTCAGCATCCTGCATGAACTTCATCAGCGTCTCCCAGTAGTTCACGCCGACGCTCACTGCCTTGATTGCGCCCTGACTTCGCAGCTCGTCCAGCACCGGATAGACGTTATCCAGTGCATCCTCATAGAAACGATCGCAGTCGTGGATGTGCACGATGTCCACACGGTCCAGCTGTAGCCGCTCAAGGCTTTCCGCCAGCCCGCGTACCGTCTCCTCCCGCGTAAACGCGGGCGTAGGGCGCTCACCGCTATGGATGTCCCAGCCGACTTTGGTGGCAAGTATGTAGCTGTCGCGGGGCACATCCTTCAGCGCCATGCCCAGACGTTTTTCCGACAGACCGTTTCCGTACTTTGGCGCCGTATCCAGGAACGTGATGCCGGCGTCCAGCGAAGCGTGAATGGTGTCGATTGCCTGCGCCTGTGGCACATCCTTAAAGAGGTTGCCTAACGGTGCGGCACCCAGCCCCAGAATGGAGACCTCTATCCCTGTATTACCAAGCATTCGAGTATTCATGTTATGACAAGTTATCTTTCTTATGCAAAGTTATCGGCGGCTCGGTACTTGCCCCTAGAATGGCTGCTCGAAACTGGGCGTGTGACAGTAGCGCTTCATGCCGCAGTCCAACGTAACCGTGCGTCCAGCCGGTAACGTGACTTCGAAGCGCTTCGCGTCTACCTGCGCAGGCGCGTCTGCAGAGCTAGACAATACTGAGGTAAACTCGTGTTCGCCAAAGGCGCCAGCTTGCAGCACCACGCGACGCTCGTGCAGCGGGCTGCTGTTGACCAGTTCCACCGTGGCGCCGTCGGCGTCAAAATGCGTGACCAGCGCGGCAACGTCTTCCGGAAGACCGGGACGGCGCGCATCGGCGTCATAATATCGCACGCGTACATGCAGCAGCCCGCCGTGGTAGATGACTTGCGGTCCGCCGCAGGTCAGTTGGATTAAACCTTCGGTGCGCACCGGGTTCACATTCTGCCAGTGATGAACATCCCATTCTTGCGGATCGCCCCAATCGTTGCGGATTTCGTCCATGCGCCGCAGCACTTCAGCGTACTGCGACTCCAGGATGAGGCGCGGGTAGTCTGGCAGACGGCCGTCCAGGTAGCAGTACCAGGGGCCGAAATGAATATTATCGCCTTTGGAGCTGCCCGGCTGAACATTGAGCCATGTCGTTTGCACTTGCGGAAACTGCTCGATTGCTTTGCGGTCCGCATCTCTCTGCGACATGTACCAGATGTGGTTGATGTGCTCCGGCGCCAGCGGGCGATAGGAGGTCCAGCCGTCGACGGTATGGCGATAGGGCACCATCAGCTGTCCATTCTCCATGCGCCCCAAACCAGTCTGGAATTCGAGCTGGCCGCGCGGAATGTCCAGATAGCCCATGTCGCCGGTGAGCAGCACCGCATTCATGGCCGCGATGGTCAACGGTTCAATGATGGTGTGCAGGCCGTGCGGCCATCGCCAGCCGTAGTAGCCGCCCCACCAGTTGCCGTCCAAGGTCTCGCCGATGACGCCGTTGGGGCCGACATTATCCGGACAACAGCCGCCGTTCTTCTGCATGCGGTCAGCCCACGATTCCAGATAATCCAGCACCCAGCGCTTGTACTTGTCGTCGCCGGTATAGAGGAAGGCGTTGGTGATGAGACTGGTGGAGGTCAGGTTCAGCGGGACATCGCAGCGCATCATGCGCGTGTTGAGCGCCTCCAGGATGACGGCGTAGACATCGTCGTCTTCCCAGTCGGCGCAGGCCAGCATCTCGCCGCGCCATTCGCGGATTTTCGTGGGCACATCCAAGTCGTCATAGGGAACAGGATACTCGGCCAATACCCAGCGGTGCGTCTCCCAGTCGTCCCAAGAGTTCACGTAGCGCGGTCCCTTGCTGCCGTTGATGGGCGAGCGCATCTGATGCAGCTCGGGATTCCAGTTGATGGCGTCGTCGCCTGCATACAGGCCCGCGAAACGCAATGCACGCGCCCTATCGACAGCTCTGTTTGGGTCTGCCAGGCCAAAGTAATAGAAGTAGATGGACGACTCGCCGTGATGCATCCAGTCGTAATAGGCGTCGAACTCGTTATAGATCTGGCCGTAGGCAGTAAACTGGCGCGTAACCGCATCCCACAGAAAGCGGCTTCGCTCATGGATGTCGGAGCTGCCGCCCAGGGTATAGAATAGAGGCCAGTTGTGATAGCTCTCGTAGCCGTCGTCAGACCCGTCCATACCAGGCCATTCGTCGCGCCAGATGAAGGTTCCGTCGGCGCGCGTGTAGCGCTGCTGGTAGATGGGTGCTGCGTCGTTCATGACGTCCATTAGCTGCCGCTGGCGTATGGCCCGATCCGGCAAAGGACTTGTGCTGGTTGCGTGCAGGTTGATCATGGGGAGTCTCTCTTTTTGGCGGCGTGAAATGGAATGCGGCTGGATAGGGATTTCTGTAGTTAGTATGATACGCAATTCAGATGAAACCAACAAGAGAGGAAGAGGTCTGGCAGCGGGTTGTGAGTCATCATTGCTCTAGATGATCGCGCCCAGCGCAGACGGCACGTATCGCTGTTCGTCAAGACGAGCTAACGCCGTGGTTACGAACGAGTCATTACATCCGATCCGTATGCCCACAGCAACTCGAGTCGCGTGTTGGCGACGTCGGCAAGTGGATCGCCGCCAAGCTAGATATTCGGAAAGCATAGTCAGCCAATTGGTTTTCCGATTTCTGATATACTATTGATGCGATAGACTAAGATTTTGAACTACATAAGCGTAGTTGGCGGTACGACTTGCTTGAGACTATACAATCGGTTAACGGCATCACGATACGCTTGACAGATGAGCGTTGGAGCCATATCACCAGAAACCACCAAGAACTCGTCGGAATGAAGGCCGAAGTCTTGGAAACGGTCCATAGACCGGAACGGGTATACCGCGGTAGCAGAGGCGAATTATTGGCGGTTCGAAGAATCAATCGTTCTATGTATTTTGTGGTCATCTATCGTGAGGAAGAACTGGACGGTTTCGTTATCACTTCTTACTTGAGCTCCAGAGAGACACAGATGGAGAAGCGGGAACACTTATGGCCATAATGGATATCCAACCCTATCTGAACCTAATTCCGTCTGTGAAAAGTATTCCGGAAAAAAACGTGTGGCTATCGTACGATGAAGAGGCCGATGTGCTCTACATAAATTTCGACCAACCCGCTATCGCCACGGATAGCGAAATAACCGACGACGATGTCATCGTCCGATATGCCGGTGAAGAAATTATCGGCCTGACTGTCTTGTATGCCAGCGAACGCATCGTTGCCTAGATAAACCGATGTCGCCACCAAACATATCGCTACGTCATGCGCCTCGTAACCTGCCCGTGGCTAGCTCTACTATCGATACGCGACTCGCACAAACCAGCGAGCCAACCACCACACGTAAGCCAGTCCCGTTAGCCCGCCTAGTATCGCGTACAGCCACCATGCGCCGCTCCCAGCACTCACGGTCCACACCGCTTTGCAGGTCCAATAGGACGGATAGAAGCCGAACACAAACTGCCAGGGTTCGGGAATAAAGTAGGCGACAAGCGGTATCATGCCAATCAAACCGTATATCTTCGCCAATGCGAAGCCTTCGACTTTGTTGGCTGCAGTAGCCGCGAGAAAGAGCATGAACGCCGCAGAGAACACGGCGCCGGACAAACAAATGACCAGCGCTTGCATCACCGAAAAACCGCCCAGATTGTAGATGAGCACTGTGACCACAGCCATGACAAACGAGAGAAGCACAGCAGCGATAACACGATAGCCGAGAAAGGTGCGTAGCGGCAGCGGCGTCACAAGCATGGCATCCAGCGTATGCTGATCCCGTTCGTCCAGCAACAGGAAGCCAAAGACGATGCCAACGAATTGCGGAAACAGAATGACGAGACTGGCGATGAGTGGATAGTAGTCCGCCAGGTCGAACCCTGTCGCGGTAAGTAGCCAGTCTGTCAGCCAGGGCAGACCGAATCTCGCCAGCGCCGCAATGAACACCACGTAGAGCGACATGACGATGAGAAACGGATCGCGCGTGATCAGGCGTCGATCATTGCGACTGAGCGCTGGGATGGCTTCTGTGAATTGCATGGTCAAGCTCCCCGCATGACAATGTTGCGCTGGAACGCATGGCGCGCCCACCAGAAGAGAACACCAACAGCAACAGCGGAATATCCCAGCGCATACACCCACTGCCAGAGCGCGATGGGAGAAAAGGCCGCCGTAATGAGCAGCAACGGCGCCATAGATGGGATGACATACCAGACGGGGCTGGATGCGATGCCTGTGTAATCGATAATTGGCAGTTGCACCAGCATGATCACAGGCACGGCGTACACGATGAAATCTGTAACGGAGTCCAGGCGAGACACTTGCACAAAGCCGGTCAGCGTCAGTCCAACCGAGAGAACAACGATACCCAGCAGCAGTGGCGCTAGATTGTAACCTCGGTATCCGTAGCCGAGGAAGAGAACGATGAGGCTTTCCATCAACACGACTACGAGCAGCGACAACGTCTTGGCCCACAAGTACTCATTTATGCGCAGCGGTGTGACGATCTGCGCCGCCAGAGTGCCTTCGTCTTTCTCAAAGATGACCATGCCGCCGATGAACATATAGGCGGTGCTGCCGACTGCAGACAGGAAAAAGATGGGCAAGAAGTACGCAGTCCAGCTAGGCGGCACGAAGATGCGCACAATCAGGCCTGTCACAACAGCCACCAGAATGGCGATGGCATAAAGCTTGCTACGCAACTGCACTGTCATGTCCAGCCGCGTGGTGGATGCGAGACGGCTCATGTCAGTTCCTTTCCCGTTGCGCGGATGAAGACCTGCTCAAGCGTCGTCTCCTGGGAGTGGATGGTCTCGATATGGTTGTTGCGCAACGTGTCCAGAAACTGGTTATTGTCCGCCAGCCCGTCCATGGGATAATCATCAAACGTAAGTTGTCCATTAGCTCGGTAGCCGACGCGCACGTTGTGCACGCCATAACGCAGCTTCAACGCCCGTGGAGAATCGATCAACGACAGGCTGCCCTCGACAATAAGAGCGACGCGATCACAGAGTTCGTCCGCCACGGTCATATCATGCGTGGTCAGGAAGACGGTTGTCCCCTGCGCCTGCATATTGCGTATGATCTGCTTGATATTTGCTGCGTTGACGGGATCCAGTCCTGCGGTCGGCTCGTCCATGAAGACTACTTTGGGACGATTCAGCAGCCCGCGCACAAAGTTGAGGCGGGCTTGCATGCCCTTAGAGTAGTCGCTCACGCGCTTGTCCGCATCTTCCTCCAGCCCAACCATGCGCAGCAGTTCGTCCGGCTCTTGCGTCTCACTATGATACAGAGAGCGGAAGTAATCCAGGTTCTCTCGCGCCGTCAGTCGCAGGTAGTGGTTGGGCAGTTCGAAGGTGACGCCGATGTGCTCGTAAAGTCCCGGTCCCCAGGATTCCAATGACTTGCCCATGACGCTGATGTCGCCTTGGTAGCCTTTGAGCAGGCCGATGAGGATCTTTTGAGTCGTGCTTTTGCCGGCTCCGCTAGGCCCGAGAAAGCCGAATACTTCCCCGTCCGCCACCTCGAAGCTTACTCCCTTTACAGCCGGTTCTGTCGTTCCGGGATACGCATAAGATAGATCGTTGACCGTGATCATAGGCCTTTTTCGCTCAGTTGCCGATGGCAATTTAAATAAGCGGCCTGTGGGGCAATACGTGCGGTGCTGCAATCCTTTGTGTATGAAGTCTCTGTCGACTTGCCCTATTCGAGTATACTATGTGGGTCAATAATATTCTTCACAGGAAGCTGACAATTACGGGACAAACAGCGACGCCTCAGTACCACTTGCTGCAACAGCTGGGGTGGCAGTGGCGGAGTGTGGAGTCTACTGCTGTCTGTTCCAGTCAATGTACAGCCATATAGAAGCTGGTATGTACTGCTTTGCAATCATGAAAAGAACTCAGAATGGATGAATTCAACCGGCCAGAATCTGACAATGAACACGAGCGAACGAATCAAGAACTAGATGAGCAAGAGCTAATAGAAGGAGTTGAAGTACCGATACCAACCAAAGCGAGTCCGCCTCTGCGCAGAGGTGGCAGGCGCAGCGCGGTCGATATGACGCAAGGGGCTATTACGCCCAAGCTACTTCGGCTCGCCGCCCCGCTGATGGCGGCGAATATCCTCAATACCGTTTACAACTTGGTCGATATGTTTTGGGTGGGGCGGCTTGGCGCCACGGCTGTAGCAGCTGTTGCCATCGTTTTTCCAACCCAGTGGCTGCTCATTTCCATGGCCATGGGCTTCACGATCGCCGGCGCCGCGCTGGTCTCGCAGTGGACGGGTGCGCTGGACAGCGATCGTGCCAATTTCGCTGCGGCACAGACGTTGATGGTTTCGTTTCTTTTATCCCTGGTACTGGCTGTCATCGCCTTTCTACTGCGCCGTCAACTGCTACGGCTGCTTGGCGCCTCAGGCGAGCTGTACCAGCCCACGCTGGACTATGTAAGTGTAATCTTCTGGACTGTACCGCTGACGTTCATCATGATCGCGTTCAGTAGCGTCATGCGCGGCGCCGGCGACACCGTGCGACCCATGTATGTGACCATTGCCAGCGTGCTGTTGAACCTGGTGCTGGATCCGTTACTAATTCTTGGCTACGGTCCCTTCCCGGCAATGGGCGTTGCCGGTGCGGCATGGGCGACGTTAGTCGCACGATTGGCAGCCGCCATTGCAGGACTGTGGATGCTCTTCAACGGACGAGAGGCAGTCGTGATCAAGCTGCATCAACTTCGCCCTGACCCTGACACGATACGCCAGTTGGCGCGCATCGGCGTGCCCGCCGGCGTGGACGGCGCCGCGCGCAGCTTCTCCGCCGTGGCTATGATTGCGATTGTGACACGCTTTGGTCCAGCAGCCACAGCCGCATATGGCATTGGCGTGCGCGTCATGTCGCTGGTCTGGACTGCGTCCGGCGGTATGGGCCAGGCAGTGGCGACTGGTGTAGGCCAGAACCTCGGTGCAGACATGGAGGATCGATCAACGAAATCTGCGTGGACAGGCACGTATATAACCTTTGGGCTGCTCGGTTTTGCGGGCTTGCTCGCTATCCTCTTTGCACCCTATATCATCGATGTCTTTGTGGATAATCCGGAGGTGATTGAGCTAGGCACGCAGTTCCTGCGCATCAGCGGCTGGGGCTTTGGGTTCGCTGGGGCGCTAATGGTAATCCAGGGCGCGTTCCAAGGTGCAGGACGCACGGGATACTCTATGTTGCTGTCGTTGCTGAATCGCTGGCTGCTGCGCTTCCCTATCGCGATAGCGCTCGCCTTCGTGGCGGGCATGGGTGTGACTGGTGTTTGGTGGGCGTTTCTGATCTCCGATGTGGGAGGGTTTACCGTAGGTGCAGCCTGGATGAAATGGGGCAGTTGGCAGCAACGCATCATCCACAATAAATAGCTATGCTAGAGATCAATCATGCCCCTCGTTCGATTATCCTTAAGTCAATGGTCACCCACACGCTGACCTACAGCCTGGCTGGCGTGTTAGCCCTGACGATGTTCCACTACGCCGAGCAGTTTGCCGATCCGAACTACACATACCCCATGCGACTGGTCTCGGACCCGCTTGTCTATGCCGGGCCGTTATTCCAGCCCCTTCGCGGCCTATTGTTCGGCGTGATTTTCTATCTGCTGCGCGAGGTCCTTTTCCGCCCGCGCGACGGCTGGCTCATCATCTGGTTGCTACTGTTCATTGGAGGTATCGTCAACCCGTTTGGGCCTGCGCCCGGTTCCATCGAAGGTCTCATCTATACGACGCCGTCCGTCTGGTCACAGATTCTCGGCCTGCGCGAAGTGATCTTCCAAACCTTTATTTTTGCGCTGCTCGTTTGGTACTGGGTGCGCCACCCCGACAAGCGATGGCTAAACTGGCTGCTGTGGGCGCTCTTCGTGCTGATGCTACTGATGAGCGTGTTGGGCGTGTTGCAAATCACCGGAAGGCTGCTTTCATGACACAGACAAAGAATGCCTGGCGACGACAATGGCGAGCCGTTCTGATGCCGACCGAGCACGGTGGATGGGGCTTTGTGCTGGAACCTACTCTACTCGGCCTACTGGTTGCGCCCACAGCCGCAGCCTTCGCTTTAGCGCTGGCAACCCTTTCCGGCTTCCTCATTCGTCATCCGCTCAAGTTGACACTTCTGGACAGGCGGCGTGGTTTACGTAGCCAAAAAACTGCCCGCGCCTACCGAGCGATCGGCGTACTAGTCACAGTTGCTGGTGTCGCGTTCATCGTAGCCATAGGTCTAGCAGGGACGGCGTTTCTCTCTGCCCTGGCGCTGGCGATTCCATTCGCAGCGTTCTATCTCTACTATGATCTCACTGGACCGCCGCGCACATGGCAAGCTGAGTTGAGCGGACCGCTCGCTATGGGCTTCGTGGCGACAGCCATGGCTGTCATGGATGGCTGGCAATGGTCGTTAGCAATTGCGCTGTGGGCTGCGCTGGCGCTGCGCTCCGTGCCATCCATCCTCTTCGTCCGCTCGCGCATTCGTCTGGACCGCGGCCGTTCAACCAACACCGCCCTGCCCAATTTTGTGCACGTACTCGCGCTGATGCTGGCAGGCCTTCTCGTGTGGCTAGGGCTGTTGCCGGCGCTGCCGCTACTCGTTTACACATTGCTACTGGCTAGATCTATTTGGTTCCTTAGCCCCATGCGTCCAAAGGTAGAGATCAAGATCATCGGTTTTATGGAGCTCGGTCTAGGTATTGCCTTGGTACTGAGTATCGCAGCCGGATACTGGTGATAACCGCCGCAGCACTAGAGAAGCTTCTCCTATTGCGCAAATAGAGGGCGGTCTTACTAATAGTAGAAGATATCAAATCATAAGAGGACGCATGCGCTACGTAAATTCGCTGCTTGAGACGGATCGTGTCCGCACGGGTATAGCGGTAACAGTTACTACCTTAGCGATAGTCTGGGTAGCGCTCAATATCATAGTTTGGAGCCTGGACTTCCCTTTCTGGGATCAGTGGGAGTTCGTCGCGTTTCTAGCCGACTACCAGCAGCACGGACTCAGCCTAGCCAGCCTCTTCGCACAGCACAACGAGCACCGCCCCTTCTTCCCGCGCCTCATTTGGCTGGCGCTGGCTCTCACAACCGACTACAACACGAAAGCGGAGTTGTGGGTCAATTTCCTGCTGGCAGGCACTACGCTTGGCTTGTTCATCATCTACACGTTGTGGGTCTGGAAACGCCTCGGACATACATCGATACCTGCCATTGTCTTTGTCTCTCTGATGACGCTGCTCACGTTCAACATGATACAGTGGGAGAGTTGGTTGATGGGTTTCCAGACTGTCATGTACTTAGGCATGGCGTGCGTGATCGCCGGTTTCATCGTGCTCGTACGTTTTCCTACTTGGACAGGTTTCGCCGGAGCCGTTGCGCTAGGCGTCGTAGGTATCTACTCGATGGCGAATGCGTTGCTCTACTGGCCCATCGGGCTTCTGCTGCTTATGACATTGCCGAAACGATCGTCGCGGACTGCGCAGGCAATTCTCTGGGTGGCAACTGGCGCACTCGTGATGGTCATGTTCTTCACCGGTTGGCACTCACCTCACGTCAATGTAGTGAGCATCGGCGCCATCAACCCAGTCACTTATGTCCATTGGATGCTGAATTTTCTTGGATCCGCGCTGCTTGCGTATCCGCCCGCATTCATCTTCGGAACACTGAGTCTGGTGCTGCTGGGATGGATCGGCTATCGTGGTCGCAGCCTTCTATTCTCTCCGGAGGCCATGCCTTATCATGCCATCATCCTATTCATTATTGGCAGCGCTGCGATCATTGCTCTTGGCCGTAGTTACGGCGGGGCATACCTGGCGCTGGCGCCGCGCTACGTTACGATGACATCCTGGTACTGGGCGGCAATCATTGCGCTGTGGTCGCTAGTTCCAGCTCGACCGGTACTTCAGAAAAGCGTGCTTGCTGTCATCGCGTTGGTCCTACTATTGTCCACTCTAGGCGGAGCAGTTTCGGGTTACAAGTGGCGCTATCTGCGAACCCTTCCCGCAGTTGAGGCTGTCCGCGCCGGCAATATGCCAAGCGATGAAATGATTACGGCAATCTACAATGATATCCCGCCAGACGTGACCAAGCAGCGTCTACAATATGTTTGCAACCAAGGATGGTCCGTGTGCCGCCAGGTCGACACAAGAACGCTAAAAGTACAGTAAGTAGCACACTCACATACACTCTTGTAGCGTTTATAGGGTAACCGTGTCAATAGCGGAATGAAATGCCATGCTTAGCGGTCGGCAACGTGAATTGTGTTCTGCGCCGACTTATGTTAAAGTAATCTCTTGTGCCTGTGAACGACTGGTTCGCAGGCGAATGGATATCGGGCTGAGGGTGCGACTTGGCTCATACAGTCAAGGAGTACCTAGACGTGAATTTTGAACAGTTTTCACTTGACCCGCGCATTTTAGCCGGCGTCAAGCAGGCGGGCTATGAAAAGGCTACGCCGATCCAGGAACGAGCCATGCCCATTGCCCTGCAAGGGCAAGACGTTATCGGTCTTGCACAGACCGGTACGGGTAAGACGGCGGCTTTCCTACTTCCAATTCTTGAACGATTAACTTCTGGCTCGCTGCGTCAGACGCGGGCGCTAATCATCGCGCCAACACGTGAACTGGCGGAGCAGATTCATCAGAGTGCGCTGCAACTGAGCGTAAAGACTCAAATACGCAGCGTGGCCATATACGGCGGCGTGGGCAAGAATCCGCAGGTTTCCGCCTTGCGTCGCGGCACGGAAATCGTTGTTGCATGCCCGGGACGTCTGCTGGACCTGATGAATCAGGGGCACGGCGATTTCTCGCATGTTGAGGTGCTGGTGCTGGACGAAGCCGATCGCATGTGCGATATGGGCTTCTTGCCCGACATCAAACGCATCATCAACCGGCTCCCGCAAGAGCGACAGACGCTCTTCTTCTCGGCTACCATGCCGGCGGACATTCGCCAACTGGCGAACAGTATTCTGCAGGATCCTGTGACCGTGCAGATTGATGCCGGCGCACCGGCCAAGACGGTTTCGCACGCGCTTTATCCAGTCTCCCAGGGACAGAAGAAGCGGCTGTTGCTGGGCATGTTGAGCGATATGCCGGATGAACGAGTGCTCGTCTTCACACGGACCAAGCACCGAGCCAAGAACTTGGCATCGGACCTGGACAAGCACGGCTATCGCGTGTCTGCGCTGCAGGGCAATATGGCGCAGAATAAGCGACAGCAAGCCATCTCGGGTTTCCGAGAAGGTCGATATGACATCCTGGTCGCCACGGACATCGCGGCGCGCGGCATCGACGTATCGCAGATATCGCATGTGATCAACTTCGACATGCCGGACACAGTGGATGCATACACGCATCGTATCGGACGTACAGGTCGAGCCCATCATCGCGGTCAGGCGTTCACGTTCATGACCGATGAAGACAAGGACATGGTTCGCTCCATCGAGAAGGTACTAGGCGCCAGCATCGAACGCAAGATGCACGACAGCACGGCGCAGATCGACCAAGCCGTCATCGAGGCTGCTATGGTCGGTTCGGGTTCGCAGCAGTCGGCGGGCGCTGGACAGTCCAACAGCAATGGAAGCGGACGATCTTACAGTAGCCAGAAGAGCGGTTCATCGAGACGCTCCAACGGCAATAGTCGGAACAAGCGCTACTATAGCAAGAACCGCTCACAGAGTTCGAATGGGCAGTCTTCCAGCAATGACCGTCGCTCGAATGGCAACGGTTCGAAGAATGGCAGCAACGGTCAGACGAACAGTCGGTCAAAGTCTTCGAATGCATAAAGACGGAATCGTCACGCTCGCTGGTATCAAGTCAAAGTGAATATAGATAACCGACTCGTGCACTGTCTTTAGCGTAGCGAATTAAGCAGATCACAACTCCCGGTCCACGACGCAGGTAGAACATCCCCTGCATCGTGGACCGTTTGCATTTTCGAATTGAGACTACTATCTGGTTTGCCATTCGGCACAGGTATGGTATTCTCACCAGCGTACCATTAAATATTCTTCAAGTAGCCGAAAGGGGGGCGTATGAATAAGGCACAAGTGGCAGGAAACTCGATCGCTGCGAACCGAATGCGCCCGCTGGGAGCGCTGCGCTAGACGCTGTATAGCACGTAACTCCTGACGAACTGAATTACTGGGCTGCACAAGTTCTGCGAGCGCGCACGTAGTACTATTGTGACGCGCTATTTCCGCGAGCCCGCGGCACGCATTCACCTTCACAGTTGATCATCCACACAGAACACGGGATACGGCGCGTACTCCGCGCGCGCCACAGCAGCGGACACGAAAATCCGTAGAGAAACACCTATAGGAGAAAGACCGTCATGGCGGCAGTACGACGCTTGCGAGCGAATGAAGACGGCAAAGACGGTATGCATACCGTCGAAACAAGTGTTATCGGTGTCAAGACAAAAGCTACAGCTCTGACCGACGCGTCAGGCATGCGTGAGGATACAACACCAACGATGGTACCAAACGACTACGACAACAATCGAGTGAATGAACACGGACTATACGAAGAGTATGCAGCCCTGCACGATCCTCAGTGGGCGGCTGACTGGCTGGAAGAGGAAAGTCACAGTCCCAAACGACGCAAGGAAGCCAAACCACTCCAAGAGGTAGTGCAAGAGTTGACCGACGATTCCGCCGGTTTGGAGGCTGGTTTCCAGACAACGTACAAACCGACGCGTTATGAAGAGACGTTTCTTCAGGATGCGCTGAAGTATTTCTACGATGTTGGACTCATCGAAGATGTACTGGCGAGCGTCAAGGGCGGCAAAGAAGCCAGCGTATTCCGCTGCAAACCGAATGAGATGCTGGACGTCGAGTACCTGGCGGCGAAGGTCTATCGCCCGCGACGCTTTCGCAACCTGCGCAATGACAAGATCTACCGCGAGGGTCGCGAGGTGCTGTCGGCAGCGGGCAAGACGGTGAAGGCCAACGAACGGCGCTACATGGCCGCGCTCAAGAAGAAGTCGACGTTCGGCGTGCAGGCGGCGCACACGTCGTGGATGATGCACGAGTACTCGATCATGGACGACCTGTTCAACGCCGGCGCCAATGTGCCCAGACCCTATGCGGTCAGTGACAACGCCATTCTCATGGACTATGTCGGCGATGGCGGACGTGCTGCGCCAACTCTACACGAGATTGTTCTGGATCCAGCCGTTGCGCAGTCGTTGTTCGATGTTGTCCTGCGCAACGTGGACATCCTGTTGCAACACGGCGTGGTGCACGGTGATCTGTCAGCCTATAACATCCTCTACTGGGAGGGCGACCTCACGATTATCGACTTCCCGCAGATCGCAAATATAGAGGCCAATCCCAACGCACATCGTATCCTGGCGCGGGATATTCGGCGTGTCTGTGACTACTTCGGCGCAAGAGGCGTCCAGTGCGATCCTATGGCCATTACACTGGAGCTGTGGAAGCAGTATGATCCGAATCCCGTCAGCCTTCGGGACGTGGAAGCGGAGCTGTCTCGGTTCGAGGAAGAGGAGGAAATGTAGCCGTTGTCGCTCACAAGGACGGCGCTTCACGAATCCAAGACGCCAAACGATGCGGGCAGCGATTAATCGTCCGCCTCGTTGATACGGGAAACGATGCGCCCTTCTTGCGGTCGTAGACCAGTGATGCCTGCACTGGTCTGCATCCGCGCGAAGGGCGCTTTCTCATGGTACTCTTGGTGCGCGTTGATCGCTGACGTAGAATGTGTTGTGACGAGTTTTACAGAGTATCCGATCTCTTTGTGCCGACCAACCGTATGACCGCCATGTCTGAGCCTGAACCAACCGTCAAAACAGAAACCAGAAATGCGCCTTTACGGACAGCTATCGTATTCAGTCTGCTGTTTGTTGCTGCCTGGCTGCCGCGCGCACTTGTGGCGAACCGCTATGTAACTGTTGACGAGCGTGGTTGGCTCTATCGAGCAGGCGCGTTCTACTGGGCGCTGGCAAACGCTGACTGGGCGAACACCTACCGCGTCGGGCATCCGGGTGTTACCGTCATGTGGGCCGGTCTTCCCGCCTACTTTATCCATCTTCCGCAACTGGCCCGGATCACCGAAATCCCAGCGGACTACGCAATGCTGGAAGCGTTCCTGTGGCGGACTGTACCGCCGCTCGAAATGCTTATCAGCGCTCGACACGTTGTCATCCTGATTGTCAGCCTGCTTGTCGCCGCCTGCTTTTTGCCCTTGCAGCGTCTTTTCGGAACCATTCCGGCGCTGGTTGCGACCCTGTTTGTTGCGTGGTCGCCGTTCTTCCTTTCGCTCTCCATCACATTCCATCCTGATGGGTTATTGGCTGTATTCTGCCTGTTGACAGTGTTGCTCACCAGCCTGTGGCTCTTCGGTGAACGTCGCTACTCGGTGGTGCTGCTTTCTGGCGTGGTGTGCGGGCTGTCTTTCTTGACCAAGACGCCTGCCATTGCGCTGGCGGTCTGGTGTGCGATCACGCTGGCGTATGTGGAGCTACGGCGTCAGGGCATTTCGTGGCTGGCGCTGCAGAAGATTGCCAAATGGTTCTTCATTTGGATCGCGGCGGCTATGGTTACCTACTTTGCGCTTTGGCCTGCACTATGGGTTGATCCGGTAGGCGTGTTCCAGGGCATCCTGGAACAAAACATGGGGCACCTGGTATCCGGTCATGCGCTGCCCAACTACTTCCTGTCGAATATAGTTGCTGACCCGGGAGCGTACTTCTACCCGGACGCCATTTTGTACCGGCTTTCGCCGCTGACAACCATAGGGCTGGCGCTTGCCGCGTTCGCCGTATGGAAGCGATTGCCGCCCCTACAGCGGAGCGATGCTCGCAGCACAATGGGCGCCCTGCTCTTCTTTGCTCTGATTTTCACGCTGGTCATGACCGCCGGCGCTAAGAAGTTCGACCGCTATGTAACTCCAGCAATTGTTGCTATAGATGTGATCGCCGCTGTGGGCTGGACCGCGGTGCTTGCTGACGCGGTTCGGCGATTGCGACCGACGCCTCGGTCTGCCATTCAAAGCGGACTGAGCGCAACGTTGGTGCTCCTGGTGGTCCTACTTCATGGCATCTCCGGGTTCATCCACTATCCATACTACGGACTAAGCTATAACCAATTGTTGGGCGGGTTGCGCACGGCTCCGCAGGTTCTGCTAATCGGCTGGGGAGAAGGACTGGAACAGGCGGGAAAATGGATCAGCGAGCAGAGCAGCGGTCCCATCAACGTGGTCTCCTGGTATCCGGAAGGCCCGCTTTCGTTCTACCTGCCCAGTAATGCGAGCACCAGCCAGTTCATCGACGATGTCCACTACTGGTTCGACGCTGACTATCTGGTCCTCTACATCAACCAGATCCAGCGCATGAATCCGGACGCAGACATGATCAATCACTTTCTGGCTCAGGAGCCGGATCTGCAAGTGTCGCACGACGGTCTGGACTTGGCCTGGGTTTTTGACCTGGCTGGCACAGAACCGCCGTCTTTCACAGGTATCCACACAGATACGGCGACGCCGCTCTGGGACGGCATTGACCTGGCTGCCTATCGGATAGCGAATTCTGCAACTGCACCTGGCGAAAATCTGGATATCACGCTTTTCCTCAAGAGCAGTCGAACCATATCTGAGGATCTGCTCATCCACGTCAAGCTACTAGACCCGGATGGTGCGGAGGTCTGGTCGCAACGGGGTCGTATCGGCAATATACCTTCTGTTGGATGGCCTGCGAGTGAAGTACGCAATGATGTGCGCGCGATCCCAGTACCTGCCCATGCGGAAGCCGGCGAATACGCACTGATGGTGCGACTGGAAGATATAGAGTCTGACGGCAGTGCTCCATCACCACCCTATCAGCTGGCAGCGCCGGTTAATGTGCAGGAGCTGAGTGCGTACACAGTACGCCTGGTTTGGCCGCCGAATCTGACATTGGACAGTGTTTCGCATGAGCAAGCGATCGCGGCGGGTCAATCCTTGCTGACCGAGTTCACGTTCAGCGGTCAGTGGACGCCTGGCACGAAGATGTCGGTTCGACTGGTGGACGCCGGTGGCAAGACATGGGCGCAAGTCGACAAGCTGGTAGAGTCGAGCGTACGCTATGAGCTGGAAGTGCCGCAGGACGCGCCGTCCGGCAGCTATGATATCGTCGCCGTTGTCTACAACGGCGACACGTTGGAGGAATACGCCAACCAAGACGAGCAGCGGATGAGCCGTGTATCGTCTGTCTTGGTCAATGCGATGCCGTAAGCGGATTCACCCTGATATATTGTCGTTGGCGCTCGCTACTAGAAGATGGATGCGACAAACAACGTCCAGGAATTTGTTGCCTCCTGGACGTTTGCATTAGGGATATGGGTTTGGACCGCTATTCAAGCTCGCTGTTAAGCGGGCCGCGTTGCGCTACTCGTCCTTATCGTCGCTGCCGTAGGAATGGCCGCCGAAAATGGCTCTAATCTCCGCCGCAGATTTGGCGTTCTGCAATGCCTTCTGCCGCTTCTCCTCTTCCTTCTGTAGGGCACGCGCCAGGACGAGCACTTCCTCCAGCTTGTCCGCCGGGAATTTGACGGCGCCGTTCTCGTCCATGTGGATGATGTCGCCGGCAGCCACGTCCATGCCGCCTACGCTGACCGGTGCGTTCACCGAATGGACGGCCATGCCGCCGTGCCCAGCCGTGACACCGGTGAGCATATATTGAAATCCCAACGGGCGAATCTCATCCAGGTCTCGCGAGGGCCCATTGGAGATGAGGCCGACGCAGCCCATGGCCATCATGGCGGAGACCATATTGCCGCCGGCAAGCCCGACGCGATTGGCGATCTCGGGCGGGAATTTCTGTTCCATGATCAGAATAGTCGGCTTGGGTGACGCTTCCAGTGCATCCACTACATCGCCAAAGCTGAGACGGTTGAAATTGGGATCCGGCAAGCCGTAGGTACAGGTTACCGCATAGCCGACCAGACGACCGAGTTCAGGATACATGCACTTGATGGACGTATCGGTGTACCAGTTTTCCAACCAGGGATTGTAAAGGCCAAGGCAGAGTTCGCTGGTGGGATAGGTGGCAACCACGTTGGTGATAGAGGGCGTATCAAAGTTCTTGAGTTCTTCCAGCATTTGGGCGGTTGTAAGATCAGACATGGCGTTGTCCTCGCTGTTGAATGGTTGAGGCGATGGCGTTAGGGTGTAATCATATTGTGCCCTGATGTGTCAGCGGCTCAAAGTTTACGGGGTCACGCGATAGCAACTAATGCCATCCGCCGCGCTTGCAGGTAATAAAATATAGCTATTGTTCCGCTCCGGCAGAAAGTGCGGCTCTACTCATCCGTCTCCAGATAGTTCATCTCCGGCTTCATGGGCCAGACGTAGCGCTCTTCCGGATGGGTCTGTTGCGCCCACTGTCGCAGAATGGCCACATCGGCTTTCTTTGCAGCCATTTTGTTGCGCACCCATTCCGGATTCCAATCAGCCAGCACCTGTGCCGTGAGCGCCGACTCGACCGCCGCGACGCTTGGGTCGCCGGCGCGATCGACTAACTCGTGCGGGTCCTCGCGTAGGTTGAATAGTTGAGGCGGCTGACCGCTATAGTAGACCAGCTTCCACTCATCCTGGCGCACCATGCGCTGGTAGCAGCCTCCGTCCGGACAGAACTCATCCGAGCAGTATTCGGAATAGGCCACGTTCTCCCGAGCGGCGTTGCGACCATCCATCAAACCGAGCAGGCTTCGTCCCATGGAGTTGGGCAACGCAGGAGCCTGCAGCGCATCCAGGATCGTGGCGTTCACGTCCAGCGCGCTGACCACTTCGTTACGGCGCTGACCGACGGCGATTCGATGGGGCCAGCGCACGATGAGCGGCACCTTGGCTGATTCCTCGTAGAAGACGTGCTTCCACCACAGACCGTGCTCGCCGACCATGTCGCCGTGATCCGATGTGTAGATAATGAGCGTGTTCCCGTCCAAGCCATTGAACCGCAGCGCATTCAGTATCTGTCCGATCATGCGATCGATGCCAGCCACGAGACCCCAATAGGCGGCACGCGCGCGCAGCGTCTCCCCCTCCGTCACATGCTCGATTTCGGTGTGACGGCGCCACCAGCGCAGGTGGGGATGATCCGATTCGGGCGAAGTGGGTCCATTCGTCGGCATGGTCATGCGCTGCCGGTAGTAGTCATAGTCGGCGCGGCGAGCGACATAGGGCGCGTGGGGCAACATGAATCCTACTGTTAGGCTGAAGGGAGCCGCCTTGTGTTCCGAACGGCGTTGGATGCCCATCCGGTTGAGATAATCCACGGCGGCCGCGGTCACGTATTCGTCGTGCACCTGATAGGCGGACTGACCGGGGCCTGAGTGTTGCAAGCTGATGCGGTGCGGACCTGCTGTGCCTTCCAGCGGACCACGATTCGGACCGCGATTGCCGATGAAGTTAGCGCTGTGATCGCCAATGAGCCGCTCGCTGTATCCGTGCAACTGATCCGGTCCCAGCGAATGCATGCGCCCTGCCAGCACAGGTCGATAGCCTGCCGCGCCCATGGCGTGCGCCACAGTGGGAATACCTGAATCCAGCACGTGTTCGTTGGTCCACACTTGGTTCTGGTGCGGATAGCGGCCTGACAGCATGGACATGCGCGAGGGGACGCAGATAGGTGATGCACAGTAGACGTTGTCGAACACAGCGCCGTCGGCTGCCAGCGCATCCAGGTTCGGCGTCTGTATCAGCGGATCACCATAACAGCCGGTCACATACGGACTGTGCTGGTCCGTGTGTATATAGAGCAAGTTCGGGCGGTCGGACAAGGGCGATGCCATATGAACTCCTTCGCTACAGACTTGTTATGTCATGTTGCAACAGACCAACCGGATATCAGTGCGCCAGTATGTGTTCAGAAATTATGCTGGGAATTTGGCGTCCTGCGAGACACTGTTATACGCTTGTTGCTATAATGAAAAATGATCGTATCGACATTCTGGAGAACAAACCGGTCAACACGGCGATCATCATGTTGGCGCTGCCAACCATGCTCGCCTCTGCGGTGCAACTTATCTACAACCTGACCGACGCGTTCTTCATCGGCATGACCGGAAATCCATATTTGGTTGCAGCCATTTCGCTAGCCGTCCCTGTATTCTTTACCGGCCAAGCCATTGGTAACATCTTCGCTAATGGTACAGCCAGCTATGTCTCGCGGCGATTGGGCGCGAAGGACTATACGGAAGCCAAGCATTCGAGCGCGGTTGCTGTTTACTCAGCCATCGTCGTCGGAGCCGTCTTTGCTGCGATCATTTTACTCTTTAGAGAGCCAATCCTGCATACCATCGGGACAAGCGATGCAACGTTTTCGCACACGCTGGACTATCTTTCCATTATCGTGATGTTCGCGCCTATGCTCATTCTGCAAATCACACTGGGCGGTCTGATTCGTAGCGAGGGAGCCACGCAGAAAGCCATGATCGGCATGGTCATCGGCATCGGCTTGAACATCATTCTTGACCCCATCTTTATTTTGAAACTGGACATGGGCGTAGCCGGCGCTGCCTGGGCGACCGTGCTGGGCAACGCCTTTGGCTTGCTCTACTACCTGAGCCACTTATTGAGCAAGAACACGTTATTGTCAATCAAACCAAAGGACTTCCGCCCATCGCGTCGCATCTACTTCGAGACATTCAAGATCGGCGTGCCGTCTGCGCTGAGTATGTTTGTCATGAGCCTCTCCATGGTGCTTACCAACATCATAGCAGCCAGCTATGGGGACCATATTGTGGCCGGTTTCGGAATAGAGATGCGGGTCGCATCTATTGCGTTCACGCTTATCTTCGGCTTGGCCCTGGGCTTTCAGCCCTTTGCCGGCTACAACTACGGGGCGCACAAATACGGTCGCCTGCACGATGGGTTCAGGATTACGATGCTCTATAGTGTGTCGCTAGCCACGCTCTCAGCCCTGATCTTTGCGCTGTTTGGTGAGAACCTCGTCGGCATCTTCATCGACGATGAGGCGACCGTTACTTCCGGCTGGCATATGCTGAGGGCATTTGCGTGGGCAGTGCCCTTCATCGGCGTCCAAGTGACCATGCTTGTCACGTTCCAGGCGACCGGCAAGGCGATCAAGGCTATGATACTTTCGCTGGGTAGACAGTTCCTTGTCTACTTGCCCTTGCTCTTCGTGCTAAATTCGATGTACGGGTTGAGTGGATTTATCTATGCGCAGCCCATAGCCGATATCCTGACAACGGCCATTGCTGTCCTCTTCAGCCTCTCCTTTATGAAGGAGCTGCGTCTGCTGGAGAGCAAAGAGAACACGCATGATCCACAGTTCGCAGTCTAGTCGCAGAGGACGGCGCTGGGTGTCGCCTAATCCGCTGCAACAGGCCGGCGCTCCTTTAGGACGAATACCTTGGAGATGTCTTCACTTTCCAGTACGGGCTGGTCCTCATAGATGAAGCACTTGGCGATGCGGTGATCGCTGAGTTTGTAGAGCGGCGGCGGCTGATTCCAGCACTTGTCCATGACGGCTGGGCAGCGGTCGGCAAACTTGCAGCCAGCAGAAATTTTGGATTCGTCCAGCGACTGGATACCTTCGCCTTCCTCTTCCTCTCGTTCCCAGTCGCGCACGGCGCGCATCTGCGGAATGGACTCGATCAGCAACTGCGTATAGGGATGTTTCGGATCGACGATGACTTCATCCACGGAGCCGGCTTCCACCACCGCCCCGCGGTACATAACGATGATGTTCTCGCAGATCTGGTAGGCTGTAGTGAGGTCGTGCGTGACGTAGACGATTGAGATACCGAATTCGCGATTGAGCGCACGCAGACTTTCCAGAATGGTGGCGCGCAGCGAGGCGTCTACCATGGAGACAGGCTCGTCGGCCATGATGACGCGAGGCTTGAGCAGGAGCGCGCGCGCAACCATGACTCGCTGGCGCTGACCGCCGCTCAACTGGTGCGGGTAGCGACCGATGATCTCGTTGGGGCGCAGTCCCACGGTCTCGAGCGCCTCCTCTACGACGCGGCGCGCGTCGGCATCATTTTTCGCCAGTTTAAACTTCTTGACGGTGATAAAGAGCAGATGATCCGCCTTATAGAAGGGATTATAGACGCCGAACGGATCTTGGTAAATGGGCTGGACGTCGAGCAGGAATTGTCTGCGACCTGCTCGGTTCAGCTTGCTCAAGTCCTGTCCATTGTAGAAGACTGTGCCCTCGGTGGGTTGGCTCACACCCAACATGAGCCGGGAGAGCGTGGTTTTGCCGCTGCCGCTTTCACCCGCGACCGCCAGCATCGTGGGCGATTCCGCCGGGATGGAGAGCGATATATTTTCACAGGCGACGGTCTGCCGTTTGGCAAAACGACCGCCGCCAAATATTTTCCAAACATTCTTGAGTTCTAGAATCGCCCTCACGCGTCAACCTCCAACTGTTGGCCTGGCAGCTCGTTTATCTCTGATGCCGCTGCGACCATCGCTTTCTCCGTCTTGCCCTCCTCCGAGAACAGATGGCAGGAAACCATACGACTGTCGGGCATTATTTCCATAACCGGTTCCACCGCTGAACATAATCCCGTGGCTTGCGGACAGCGGGGTGCAAAGAGACAGCCTGGCGGCAAGTCGATCAAGTGAGGCGGCATACCTGGAATACCGATGAGACGCTCCTGTTTTTCACCTAGTATCGGTACGCTTTGCAGCAGCAGTCGGGAATAGGGATGCAGCGGGTCGTAGACGATCTCCTCAACGGGCGAAAGTTCCACCAACTTACCGGCGTACATGACGCCCACTTTGTCGGCGAACTGCGCCACTAGGCCCATGTCGTGACCGACGAGGATAACCGATGCCCCTGTTTCTTTCTGCAGGCGACCTAACGTCGTCATGACTTGCCGTTGCACGACTACGTCCAATGCGCTGGTTGGCTCATCGGCGATGATCAGCTTCGGTTCGAGCGCCGTTGCCGTCGCCATTCCGACACGCTGCTTCATGCCGCCGCTGAGCTCATGCGGATACATGCGCGCCACGCTAGGATCCAGACCTACATGCTCCAGCAAGTAGGCGACCCGCTCTCGGAACTGCGACTTGCTCATGTCGTAACCGTGGTCTTCCAAGCCATCGATGATCTGGTCTTCGATGCGCATGACCGGATTGAGTGCGTTCATGGCAGACTGCGTCACCAAGGCAACTTCATCCAAACGAGCAAGGCGCATCTCTTCTTCGCTCAGCTTGAGCAAATCCACGCCGTCCAGGATGATCTCGCCGCTGACGATGCGACCGGGAGGCCTGATCAGCCGCATGATGGCAAGAGCAAGTGTCGTTTTACCGCAGCCGGATTCGCCGACCAGCGCGATACGTTCGCCCAGCTCCAGATCGAGGTCGACACCGCTGACCGCCTTAACGGAACCGTCTGCAGTCTCGTAGTTTACGCGCAGGTCGCGGATCTGCAACAACGGTCCTTCAGTTTGTTTGCGTAGCTTCGTGTACCTATTTTCAACCATTAGACACGCTTTCTCATACGGGGATTGGCCCATTCGTCCAGGCCTTGCGAGATGAGGAATAGGCCGACAAAGAGAACGACGATGATGACGATCGGCGGCACCCACCACCACCACCACCCGTTGATGAGCGATGCGTACCAGATGTTCCAGTAGATTGTCATGCCCAGCGTGTTGGCCTCGAATGCGCCGAGTCCCAGGGCCTCCAGGCCGATGGAGGCTAGGATTGCGCCGGAAACGGCTGCGATGAAGACTGCCACGATGTAAGGCATCAAGTTCGGAATCATCTCTTGGACAATGATTTCTGGTCCGCTCCTGCCGCTGAATTTAGCCAGTTCCACGTAGGATTGTTGTCGGATGACCAGGACCTGTGAACGGATCACGCGGGCGGGTCCTAACCACGCCAGTGCAGCAATTATGAGCGCCATCATCTCCACAGTCATGTTACCGGGGATAGAAATGGCGATGATCACCAACACAAGCAGTCCTGGGATGGTTCGTAGAATGTCAACTGTGGAGCGCATGACGAGATCAAACGTGCCGCCGTAATAGCCGGCGAAGAAAGCAAGAATCGTACCAATGAACACACCGATGGCGCCGGCGATCAAGCCGATACGGATCGTCTTAGGCGTACCTTCGGTCATCACCGCCAGGATGTCTTTGCCCAGCCTGTCAGTGCCGAACCAGTGCTCGGCCGAAGGCGGCTGGCTGGGTTTGTACATAAGAGGCCTCGCATCTTCCGGATTCGTCTTGATGGAACCCACAATGACGAAAAGGATAATAATCAGTAGCAGAATCGATCCGAAGATGAGAGGCTTGTTGCGTCGCAAGTAGAGAGCGAGGTCACGCAGCCAATGGGATGATCGCTGCTCCGGTGCGGTTGGCATCTCCTGTTGTGGAGCGATGGGAAGATTCAGGCTATCGGCCATGCTACTCCCTCCTGTAATGAATTCGAGGATCCAACAGTGGATAGATGAGGTCGATGATCAACATCGTGAACGCAACCGAGACGATCACAAGGAAGACCACCCCCTGTATGACGAACCAGTCAAAACCTTTGATTGATTGCAGCAACAGTTGACCCACTCCAGGATAGCCGAAGACAACTTCCACCAGGATCGAACCGGAAATAATGGTGCCCAGGGACATTGCCAACCCTGTGATCTGCGGCAGGATGGCGTTGCGCATGGCATAGCGATAGAAAATTCGGTTGTCCTTCAATCCCTTCGCATCCGCCTGCAGCATGTAATCCTCGCCTTGGATGGTAACCATCATAGAGCGCATGCCTAGCGCCCAAAAGCCCACCTGCGAAAGAACGATGGCGAACGCCGGCAGAATGGAATGCCATAGGACGTCGCCAATGAAGGAGAGGCTGAGGGACGGGATGGACTGTGTGCTGAAACCGCCGAAAAGTGGGAAGATCTCCAAGCGGAACGCAAAAAAGTAGAGCAGCACGATGCCCATCAGATAATAGGGAACCGCCGAGAATGTAAAGAACGCGGGGAAGATGGTGCGTAAAAACAGAGGCGCCTTTCCCCACGACATCAGTGCCCCGATGATCGTGCCGATGGTGAAGCTGATGAGGGTCGCTGTCAGCAGGAGTCCCAATGTCCAGGGAATCGTACGTCCCAGCATGGAGAGTACAGAGGCTGGATAGTTGGAAATGGATGGGCCGAAGTCCAGTCGAAGCATATTGTTAAGGTAGGCAAAATACTGTTTCCATAGCGGTTGGTCCAGACCAAATTTCGCACTGTAGTAAGTGATCAGGCCCTCAATTTCCTCGCTGGACACGTTGACACCCTGCGCCTGTAAAGCCATAAGCTTCTGGTGAATGGGGTCTTGTCCTGACAAGCGAGGAAAGAAGAAGTTAATCGTCGCCGCAACGAAGACGATGACGAAGAACTGCAATACTCTGTTGAAAAAGTAGCTGAATGTCATTATGCGCCAACATTCCTGTGGGCTGACTGCTGATGGTGCGTCTGATGCGGAGGTGCCGGAATTCGCAGTTGGCTGCCGAGCGCTTGCACAAGCTTGTGCTCATTATTATGATTCGAATGGAGCGGGATGGTCTCGCGTACGCGAGACCATCCCGGCACAGAGCCTATTCAGCGTCGGTGGCTTTTAACTGCGTTAGTGTGTAGGGGAAGCCCGTGTGCATATGAATGCCGTTCATGTACGGGTCTGTCGTGGTCATCGGCCAGTTCTCCCAGTAGCGCCAGTCATTGGCGGTCCGGTTGTAGAACTGTGTCAGATTGACCTCTGGCAGCTCCTCCAGATAGATCTTCATGGCTGCCGCTTCCAACTCGCGTATCTTGGTTTCATCAGCGGTAACACCCAACTCCTCGACGATGGCGTCGAATTCGGGATTGGAGTAGTGCCATACATTACTAGCATCGCCCGTAGTGTAGAGCCGCAGTGTTCGGTAGATAGTGCCGGACATGGCGCCGTTGTGTCCATACATGCCACAAGTGTAGTCGCCACCAAGCATCTGATTGTACATATCGGTGGGTTCATTGTAGGAAGCGTCGATGCCGCCCTGTCGCAACATTTCCGCAATGACAGGGCCAGAGTCAGAGAAGTGCGGTAAGCTGATGATGTCGCACTTGATGCGGTCACCGTCTGCATCGGCCCAGAAGCCTTCACTATCCTTGGTGTATCCGGCTGCTTCCAGTCTTGCATCTGCGTCAGCGGGATCGAAGAGACCCGGCTGGTATTCTGCTTGCAGATCAGCCAGATTGTCAATAGCATCCTGCAGGCCGATGAACGGCGGGAATGGCCAGATAGACTTTTCGCCGTTGCCATCAAATGCGAAATCAATCAGCTTATCTCGATCGATGTAGCGGTTGATGGCCCAGCGGACATCTTTGTTGTCCAGGTGCTTGGCCTGGGTGTTGATGTGCAGCGCTGTCGGCCACCAGGAGATCATACCGTAGGGACCTTCACGCCCAGTCCAGGTCTGTGCATCCGGGTTATCGGCCAGGATCTTCTCGATGAGGTCGACGCGCAAGTCATGTGTTTGGTCGATTTCGTTGCGGATCAGTGCCGTCGCCTGGCCTTGCTGGTCGGCAATGTAAACCTGCACGAAACGCTCCACTTCGGGCAGCTCCGCAAAGCCGGTTCGACACGCCCACCAATCGTCGCAGGTTGCAACTCTGTCGATGATGCGACGTGTATCATCTGCGTAGGCAAATCGCCACGGGCCTGTTGTCACGGGGCCTTCGCCGCCGTTGAAGGCGGTGTATTCAGCCCAGTTCTCGTCCATCCAGATATGCTCCGGAACAATGAAAGTTGCCGAGTCGCCCTTAGCAACAATGATCTCATCGTGGAAACGTGGCGCTGGCTGAGTGAATGTGATCTTGACCGTCAGATCGTCCACCGCTTCGGCATTATCGATGAACGTCTGATAGATGGCGCCCAGTCGCACTTCACTACCGATGTCACGCAACGTATTCAGCGTGTAGGCGACGTCTTCTGCAGTGAACGGTTCGCCGTCGCTCCAGGTCACGCCATCTCGGAGGTGGTAGGTCAACTCAGTAGCGTCCTCATTATATTCCCAGCTTTCAGCCAGCCACGGATATTGATGGCCGTCGAGCATATCCGCATAGACCAGTGGCTCATGGAACATGGCCACGCCCTGCTGATGCGTGCCACCCAGGTTATAGGGGCTCCACATTTCTGGGGCCAGGTAGGGGACCATATCTGCGACTATCATTGTGCGGTTGCGGGGTACATCGTTGTCCATCGTTCCGGCAGATTCAACCTCTTCAGCAGGGGCTTCTACAACTGCTTGGTCGGATGCTGCCTCGCCGCTGGTGTCTGCTGCAGGTGCTGGAGCGGCGCCGCCGCATGCTGCAAGCAAAAGCATCGTCACCAGGACAAATGTTAGCAATACAAAAGGCTTTCTGTTCATGTTCATATCCTCTCTGATATGAGTCATCGTTGACAGTAGTACTGACCATGATAGGGAAAACTATGGCAGAGGCAGCGTTACAGCGCGCATGCATCTGCACGTCCACTTGCACAAAGCTTCGGTTTACTCGTGTTGCGTTTTTCTACACCTGCGGAACTATGAACGGAAACGACTACGTTCAGGACTGCGAACATCTTGCGAACTACAACCAATATCTGGTCCGCCATCGTGCGAACTAAGGAACTCCGTTAGAACTCTTCACTTTAGATGATGATTGGACGAATTCCAGTGACATGACGCAAAGACGATTGGCTGTGGCGGGCTTCGATGATTTGGGAGCGAAATGCCTGCCAGTGCGCTATTTAGTGATTGAACTGCGTGAGGCTCTGATCTGACGATTTCGACTGGTGCCGGCTTCTTTGGGTGCAGAATAGATACTGCTGAACCATCGATGCGACTCGTGAAATCATCAAAAGTATACACTATTCGGCAGGCTACGCAAACCCGATTATAGCATCGAACGTGGCACATCCACGCAGCTGAGGCAGATGAAATGGTCGATGGCAATGGAACCACAGATAGAATCCGACTTCTCTGGCACGCCAATCGTGCGGTTCGTGCTGTAGCCTATGTGGTGATAGAATCGTCAGCGTCGGTTGGCGTCTATGCTCATATTGGTAGGCCATTGAGGTGGGTTCAGTCTAGTGTGAACCGACACATGAACAGTACGGATAGGAGAAATAAAGCGTGCAGTCGAATACAAGGCAGAGTTTGGTCTGGCCCAACAGTCAGACCTTTTGGCAGGATAAGCGTGTCATCGTTGCGGGCGGTTCGGGTTTTCTCGGCTCCTACGTAGTCGAACATCTAGCGCAGCGCAACGCGGGTGAAGTCTTCGTTCCGCGCAGCGCGGAATACGATTTGCGCGAAAAGGATGCGGTGCTGCAGTTGCTGGCGGATACCTCTCGGGACGGCAAGCCGGTCGATATGGTCATCCACCTAGCAGCGGTAGTCGGCGGCATCGGAGCCAACCGGGAGCGTCCGGCTGAGTTTTTCTACGACAACTTGATGATGGGTGTGCAACTGCTGAACTACTCCTATGAGAGCGGCGTGCCGAAGTTTGTCGGCGTGGGCACAATCTGTTCCTATCCAAAATTTGCGCCGATACCGTTCCAAGAGGAAGAGCTTTGGAACGGGTATCCCGAGGAGACGAACGCACCGTATGGTTTGGCAAAGAAGATGCTGCTGGTACAAAGCCAGACCTATCGCGAGCAGTACGGCTACAATTCGCTGCACCTGCTGCCGGTCAACCTGTATGGCCCGCACGACAATTTTGACCCGGCTTCGTCGCATGTGATTCCAGCCCTCATCCGCAAAAGTCTGGAGGCGAAAGACGCCGGCGCAGAGCATATCGTCGCCTGGGGTGACGGATCGCCGACACGGGAGTTCCTCTATGTGGCGGATGCAGCCGAGGGAATCCTGCTGGCAGCGGAACGCTATAACGATAGTCAGCCGGTAAATCTCGGCAGCAGCCACGAAATCAGCATCAAAGAGCTGACAGAACTCATTGTGGAGAAGACCGGTTTCCAGGGCGAGATCGTGTGGGACACCAGTAAGCCGAACGGGCAACCGCGCCGCAAGCTGGATGTCTCGCGGGGCAAAGAGTTATTCGGTTTCCAAGCACATACCGACTTTGATGCCGGCTTGGCGCGAACGATTGACTGGTACGTGCGTGAAGGGCGCGCTTCGGAAGACGTCGCCGCAGGTGAGTGGTCGCGCGACATGAGCGTGCGGAATATTCATACAGCGCCGAAAAGTAACTCGCTCCCGAGTGACAAAAAGACACTCAGCAGTGCAAATAGTCTCCTAGGTTCCGTTGATTGATGACCGCCGAACAGGCAAACGCTGAACCTTTTCCCGACTGACGTGTTAAGATGGCGACATGGACAGTCGGCGAGGGTTCAGCTATGGCATTCTCATCGAATTGGTCGTGTTGGCGATTGCCGCGCCGATACTCTATTTCCCCAATCGCTTTCCGTCCTGGCTGGTTTACGCGGCGCTGGTTATCGCACTGCTGACCTGGCCTATACGATGGCGCTTCACGGGCAGTTGGTTCACACGCACCCCCGCTGATCTCCCCATATACTTTCTGTTTCTTGTCATGCTGCCGATCGCAGTGTGGGCTGCGCCCGGTCCGCTGCGAGACTTGTATCGCAGTACCCCGAGCGCTCATCATGGTCTGGAACTTCTGCCTATTCTGGACAATCGTCGCCTACGCCAGCCGGCGGCGAAGCGATGCAGAAATAGCCGTCGTCGGTTTTCTCGCCGCAGGGCTGCTCATCGCGCTCATCGCTCCGCTGGGCATCTCTTGGCCATACAACATGCCCGCGCTGCACGCACTGCTCATCAAACTTCCGGCTCCACTATTGGGAACGTTCCAAGGAGCGGAAAGCGGTTTTCATCCCAACCAGGTGGCAGGCACGTTGGTGCAGGTAGCGCCGCTGGGCTTAGCCATCACCGTGGCGGACATGGTCCATCGCCGCAGAACGCTGCAATCGCTCCCACTTTCGCTGCTGGTTTGGTGCAGCACAGCCGTTATCGCCACCGTGCTGCTGCTAACGCAGTCCCGAGCCGCCATGCTAGGACTGTCGGCGGCAGTGGCAGTTATGGTGCTGGTAAACTGGCGCTGGGGACGTTGGATCTTACTGGCATTGCTGGTCGTACTCTCGGTCATGGCCTACTACGTTCCCATGCAAGCACTGGAGCAACTGATTTCCAGTGCCCCGGCACAGGCAATTGGCGGCGGAAACACGCTGGGTTTTCGACAGGAGGTCTGGCATCAGGCAATTGCCCTGCTGCGCCAGTTCCCGTTGACGGGCGTCGGCTTCGGCGCCTTCCGTGAGGTGCTCTTTGTCTATGCGTCGACCACGCTATCGCCGTCGTACAACTTGGGTCACGCACACAACTTCTTCCTGCAGACGGCTCTTGACTTTGGATTGCCCGGGCTCATTGCGTTGGTCGCTGTGTACATGCTGGCTATCGTGCAGATTCTATCCATGCTGAAGGAGAGCAAACCGGTTTCCAGGCGCGTCTTTCGCGCCTGGAAGAGCGTTCTTGCCGTGGGTCTGCTCGGCTGCATCGTCGGACAGGCTACGTATGGCATGCTGGACACGGTAGCTATGGGCGCCAAGACCAACTTCATCTTTTGGTATCAGTTTGCGCTGGTGTTCGGAGTCTCTCTGTTGGCTGCAGAAGATGGCAATGTATTAACCGACGAGGCTACGAGCAACCTAGTCCAGGGGGAACTTGCGCAGTCCGGTGCTCTGCAGGAATAGGTTGTAGACAAACAGCGTGTTATAGACGAGGTAGCGTTTCCACAGTCGTCCTGGCTCATTGCTCAGCCGGAACAGCCACTCCAGGCCGTTTTTCTGCATCCACTTGGGCGCCTGGGGTTTGGTCCCGGCGTGGAAGTCGAAGGCTGCGCCCACACCGATGAGAATGGGCGCTTCCAGGCGGTCACGGAAGTGCGCCATCCACCTCTCCTGTTTCGGCGCGCCCAAACCAACCCACACAATATCCGGTTTGGCATCATTGATGCGCTGCAGCATGGCTGCTTCCTCTTCCAGAGTGAGCTGGCGGTAAGGCGGTGAGTAGGCGCCTACGACGTTGAGCCCGGGAAATCGTTCGGTTAGCACTGCGGTCAGCTTTTCAGCGACGCCTTCAGCGCCGCCCAGATAGTAGTGGCGGCAGTCGTCTGATATGAATCGTTCGCTGAGTTCCAGCATGAGGTCGGGTCCGTAGACGCGGCTCACGTGCTTGTAGCCGCGCATGCGACAGACCCAGACGACCGGCATACCGTCCGGCGTGACGAGGCTGGCGTTGTTATAGACCGTGCGCAACTCCTCGGAATGCTGACACTCCATGATGCCGTGCACCGGTGTCACGCAGATGTAGCTGGGCGTGCGCTGCTCGATCCATGCGCGGATGACCGAGACCGCCATTTCCATGTTGATGGCGCTGACGCCTACGCCGAGTATGTTGCATCGTTCTATCTTCATCATCTCGCGTTTATCGCCACGTTGTTCGCGTGCTCAATCCTTGTGCTATAGACAGCTGAGATCAACCCTCATCAATCAAATGTCTGGCAAACCGCCATTCCGAAACGAGTATTGTAGTTATTCCATAACCGATCTGTAGACCTGTCGCGTCTTGGCGGCCAAACTGTCCCATGAATAGCGCTCCATTGCCTTGATATGGCCCATGGCGCCCATCTGCGCGGCCAAGGCAGAATCGCTCAATAGCATTCGAATCGCGTCGGCAATCTCATCCGGTCGCTGCTGGACGAGCAACCCGTCCACTTCATTTGTCACCACGTCCGCTACTGCCGGAATGTTGCAGCCAATGACCGGTTTGCCGTAGTTCCAGGCTTCCACGTAGATGCCGCCGAAACTCTCCTGCGTCGACGGTACGCACAAGAGGTCACATGCAGCCAAGGCGTCCGTTTTCGTCTGCAGGTCCACAGTGCCGAGGCGGTGCACTCGAGCATCTTCATACTGCGCATAGACCTTCTCCGATGCGCCGACTGCAGGCCCGATGAAGACGAAATGTGTATCCGGATTCGACTGCCACACGACGTCCATGGACGCCAATAGTTCCTGATAACCCTTATAGTCGTAATGCTGGCCCAGGAAGAGCACAAACGGTGATTCAGTGCCAAGCTTGCTTCGGAAACGTTGCGGGTCAGCCTGTTCGGCTACCACAGGACCGTTGCCGGTTACGTGGATGCGCTCCTCCTGAACACCTAATTGCTGTAGGATGTTCTTTTCGGCATTGGTCAATGTGATGACAGCATCGGCCGAACGATAAATATCCAAATAGACCTGATAGCGCCAGCCCACCCACCGCGGGTGGTGCAGCGGCGTGAACACAAAAGGAATGTCTGCTTCACGCGCAATCATCTGCGATGCATAGGTCAGATTCTCACGGCCAATGCGCACGTTGTGCATGATATCGCAGTCGGCTACGTGCGGGCGCAGTTGGCGCGCAAAGTACTTGGCAATGTGCGGCGTGCACCATGGCATGGCAAAGTAGTAAAGACCGACACAGGGCGCCATGCGCATGCGATCATCGAATGGTATGGCCATACGATGCACTCGTATCCCGTCTATTTCATAGGTCCGTGGTTCGCCAGGGCTGCGCAGGGTGGAACCCAGCAACCAGTCCGTGCGGTTCGTGTCCCACTGACTGACCACACGAACCTCATCATGCGGGACAAGATGCGTGAGCAACGTGTGCAGGTGTAGCTGTGCACCGCCTGTAGCCGGCGGATAGGAGGTGATCGTCGACAGGATCTTCATCTACGCCGCTTCGAGCTCCCTAATCTCTGGAGTCTCTTCCATGTCTGCTTGCGACAATGTATTGGTGTGGGCGTTCCTGCGCACGGTGTCGCTCTCGAGAATCGCAACCAACAAAATGGCGATAGCTGTAATGCTGAAGGCCGACCAGAAGATCTCATAGACCATGCCGACGATGACAGCTGTGGTGACCATGGTGGTGATGATCGCGGCAGAGGCGCGACTTAGCTGTGTGCAGGACCGGCAGCGGGCAATACGGTAGGCCCAGATGAACGTCAGTGTGTACAGCGCAAGGATAGCAAAAAGGCCGATGTATCCCAGTTCAGCCAAGTACTTGGCGAAGTCGCCATGTGCATAGCCAGAGGAGGTGCCGCTGATGTTCAAGGTCCCTTCGCTCATGATCTTACGCGCCGTGCCCAGCCCGGAGCCCATAAGGGGCGGGCGTACAGTATGCGCCGTACCCAGCAGATACCGCCAATAGGTGAAGCGTCCGGAAACGCGAATGTACTGTGGAGAGATCAACATTTGTGGCTCAGTAACAGCCGTTTCCACAAATGACAGTATCGTCACTTCGTCTGGCTGCATGAACATGCGCGACTTGATGGGATTGTCGATGCCGATGAGCAGAAGCACGAGCACGATACCGGCAACCGGTGCAAGCTGGCGCAGTAGCGGCTTCTGCCATGTGACCCAGACCAGCACCGAAAATGAAGCCACTGCGGCGAAGATAACCGAACGTGTCAGCGTCAACAACACGTAGGCCAACATTGCCGCCACGAGCCACTTTTTCAATTTCCAGCCGTCAATGCGCAGCCGCGAGGCAATCTCCCAGTTGATGTAGACGATCGCCAACTCTGGACGAATAATAAAGGGCATGTCTCGCACACGACTGACACCCCAGTGCCAGGAACCATCCAATGTCCCCCTGGCAATGATCAGACCTGCCACCGCCACGGAAAAGATACAAAACCACATGAGCACACGGTACACCAGATGGTAGAGGCGCATGGCGTTCTCTTCCGTATCGCAGACGAGGCTGCCTAGCATGAAGAGCACAATGGGGTAGACAAGCTTCAGCAAGTCACGCAGAGTAAAATAGGGCGCTATAGACCATGATATGGAGAGAAATCCCCATGCCGTGAAAATCAGATACGGCATGATGCGCATAATACTGGGCTGGCGGAAATTATTCTGTAGCGTGATCAGGAAGAGGGTAAGAACCGCCAGTGTTACCAACACGAGGTTGCGCAGTCCGTCCACGCCGACGCCGAACAGCACTTGCGAACGACCGGATACTTCGTAGAAGGTCAGCATGCCGCCCACCAAAAGCACGCCGATGACCGTGAACAGGCTGACGAAGCCTTTCTTACTATGTACCGATGCGCTCTCCATTGCTGGAGCTTTGGATTGCGAACCCGTTACACTTGCCATGTCACTGCTCACCAGTCCGCCTCGAAACCATAGCCCAGCGCCTGAAGCTCCGCACCTGCATATTGTTTGAAGAGTTGCTTTGTTTCCGAGTCAAACTGCTTGCGCCACTGGTTGATGGTACCTTTGCGGTAGGTGGGGCTGGCGGTGGAAACCAGGTTCTCAGCCAGATTCGCAATCGTCGCATCGTCCTGCGGCAGGCCGATGTAGTCAAATATTTGGCTAAGCAACTGCAACTGGGTCTCCTGGTCGCCGCCGCCGTGTGCACCGATGAGGTCTTCGAATTTCAGTGTGAGCGCGTCGCTCTCCATCCAGTTCACGAAGCCGCGCAGAAATTCTCCGATAGGCAGCTCGTTTTCCTCGCGGTCGCCCTGGATCAAGTACCGGATGCGCGCGGTCACATCGCCTTGCGCGCTGACTTTGAGCATAGCGACGGTGCTCGGGATGCTTGGCAATGTAATACGCGTTGGAGATGACAATGTCACGCGGATCGCGGACCAGAAATAGATTGCGAACTGCATACTTTTGGAGCGTCTTTGCCAGTTCATCGCTGTAGCGAAGATGCGCAACGCAGACTTGATTCGCGGACAGGTCGCTGAAAACACCTTCGAAACCGCCTTGCCGGCGCAAATTCGTCTCGGAGATGGTCGGCTTCAAGTTGCGATAGAGTTGCGGGTGCAGGCAGAGCGCTCGCTCCAGTAGGTGCGTTCCCGCCTTCGGAATGCTATTGCACAGGATGCGCGGCCCATCCGACACGGTGACGCGCTGTACGAGCTTAGACGGGCTCATGCCGAAGCGCTGCATATCCCAGACGCGCTTGCTGTAGATGCTTGTAAGCGTGTTAGCCATGCGACAGTTCCTGTTGCGGCTGCTCCTGCGGGATTACGGCCTGCGCACACAGTTGCTCATACAACAGGTCAGCATCAGGCAGTCGGGGCGATTCCGCAACGGTTTTCTTCAGGCACTCTTTCATCTGCGAACGCTGCTCGTCCGGGATTGGCCTGCGCCGGAATGCTTCGCCTTTGGCAACAGCCTGCGTGTGCCGCTCCAGTTCATCGAACACCGCCTGGACTTCCTGCTGCATATCGACGCCGTTCAGGTCGACCGGCGCAGCGCCGGTGCATTCTGATACGAGTTGCAACAGGACATCCGGTCGATGGGTCACCGTGTCGAAGGTGATGAGGCGGAAGCGGTCCATGCGCTTCTGCACAAATTCGTAGTAGCTGATGTAGCTCTCCACCGAATAGCCGATATCCGGACGCTGATACATGATCAAATCTGAGACGATGGCGTCGATGGGCTTACGGATGAGAATGATGCTTGGCGTGTTGAATAGGAGTGCAGCCTTCAACGTGGCGACGCTGTGCGTATGGTGCACGATGCGCAATTGCGGGTAGAAACGACGCACCAGGTTGAATGAAAAGGAATTGGCGCTGCGCTGATAGCCGTCCAGCAGCAGATCTTTCCACGGCGCACAGATACGCGTGCTGACAGTGACTCCGGGGTCGCGTGATTGGGTGGCAATGACGTACACCGGGTAAAACAGTGGATTATTTTTCAGCCGCAAGCGTAGTCCTTGTCGCATTTCGCTATACGTTTCCGAGCGCTTCAACTTATCCTTGTGCACACGCACGCCGCTCATTTAGCACTGTCGTGCCAATACCCGCCGCATATAATCGTCCGGCTATTATACCGTACGCCTGGTTTAATGACGTCAACGCACGCATAGTCAGCAGCCACGCATCTTGAATACACAGCTACTTCGCCGCTACCGCCTCGCGCGCTCTCTGCAGCGCTTCCCGGATTCGGGAGTCGTCCGGGTTCTGATCCAGGGCCTTTTCTAGCCAGGTGATGGCGTCCGCTGCGTTGCCATTGTCCAATTCGTACAGGCCTAGATAGTACATGGGTCGCCAGACCGAGTCGGCGCTTGTTTCAACGGCCCTGGTCAGGTATTCGCGGGCTAAATTGCGCTGGTCCTCGGAGCGAGCGTAGATTCGCCCCAGCAGCATATTGGCCCATGAGTGTTCCGGACGCTCCTGCAGCAGGTCCAACAGTACCTGTGCGGCGTCGGCATCGCGGCGCTGCAAGAACAACAACCGACCTACCTGATACCGGCTGTCGACGTATTCTTCATAGTCGGTGAAGTCATTGCGTACAATGGCTTCCTGAAAATTAGCTAGCGCAGCCGTCTGCCAGTCGTCTTGCTGCAGTTCGGCAATCAGCGATGCGTACTGATAAAGCGCATCGCTGTCGCCGACGGTGTCGCACGCTTTTGCTGGGCGGGCAGCGGCACGCTCATAGGCGCTCAATGCAGCCTCGCTATCGCCGGCACCTTGCGCATTCATTCCGCGTTCGAACCATACTGTGGCCAAACAGCGTTGGCAATCGTCCAGCGCCGTCCACCATTCGTCGGCCCGATCCTGTTGCCCCTGCCGCTGATAATACTGGGCAATACGCGGCCCATAGAGGAAGGGATCGTTGGCCGAAAGCGAAGCTGGCGAACCGGCTGCGTCTACGGCTTGGCTAGTCGCCGGCTCACATGCGATCGTACCGTTGACCGGGTGCACACTGAAGAGGCGCTGACCAAAACGCACATTCTGCAGGTTCCGCTCCAGCGCTCCACCCATGACGAACGCGGCCGCGATCAGCAACACCGCCACCAGGCTGAGCATGACAATCATACTGCGCATAGTTGATGCATGGCTGGAGGATGACATTCTTGGGCGCGACCCCATACGGCGGCGAATAAGAATTTGACCAACGATTCGTGTCGTTTATACATACTGTTTACGGAAATTGCGCCAGTTTATAGTCTACCAAACGCGGCTGTGAAGTTCCGATGCTCCGTCATTGTATCGGCCTGCATGTAGAGACGCTGCCCACGGCACTCACAGTCTATCCGCCAATAGTGTTGCATAGAGCGTACATATATTGTTAACATGCAGGTCAATGGAAAATCGCTCCTGGGCAACTTGCCTGCCCGACTGCCCATAGCCAGCCATCACGCTGCGGTTACAGGCGGCGTAGTGCATGTCGGCAGCCAGGGCGGACACGTCGTTGGGCGGGTAGAGCAGCCCGGTGGCTCCTTGGTGGACGATCTCGGGGATCCCGCCCCAGCTCGGCGCTATAACAGGCAGCTGAGCGGCCATAGCCTCGACAATTGTGCGCCCAAACGGCTCCGGCTGTGTGGATGCGTGAACGTAGACGTCGGCTGAGCTGAGCAGCTCAGCCACATCCTCGCGACGGCCCAGGAAGCGCACACGCTCTGCTACACCGAGTTCCTCAGCGAGCCTATGCAGGACGGCATCATACGACTCTCCGCCGCCGCTCTGCCACGGAATGGCTGTGACGCCGCCGATGATCACGAGTCGCGCATCGATGTCGTTCGGTAACTGCGCGAATGCCCGAATGACGTTATCCTGCCCTTTCCAGGGCACAAGCTGTCCTACAACACAGAAGACGCACGTCTCTGCCGTTGCACCCCAATTCCAGCGAACTGTCTCCGACGGCGGCGCTGTAAACGCATCTATGTCAACACCGTTCCAAATAACAACACAGTGTGACTGCTGCCCATGGCATACGGCGTCTCGCACGGCATAGGAGATGAAAATGACACGATCGGCCAAGCCAAGGACGCGAGAGAGCAACCGCTTCTTGAACCCGCTGTTGGGTATGTCGCGTATGTGCCAGATGATGGGCGTACCGGAGCGTCTTGCAATGACGGAGAGCGGGATGCCGATTCGGTACGAGTTGGCGTGGATCAGGTCAACGTCTAGCGACTCAATGAGGCGACTCAGCGCGCGTAAATTCAGCGTCGCCTGTGCGCCGTTCCTGGCTGACGCGACGATGTCCTGCTCGATCATCATGGGATAGACCGGACCGGAATGCACTTCGCAGCCAGCCTGTGACAGCGCACTCGCTAGGCTGCCTCGGCTGGGTAGCAGCGCAACCGGCGTGTAACCACGAACGCTCAATCGGCTAGCCAGGTTCAATAGACTAACTTCAGCTCCGCCTACCATGTCGGCAACCGGGTTGGCAAAAAGAATGCGCGGAACTGCGTTAGTCACGCATCTCACTCCTGAGTCGCTGCGCGTGCGTGAAGACCATCAAGTGATAGCTGGATGGATACGAGCACATGCCGATCTGCACAGTCACCTCGTGTACGCGAACCGACGACGCCACGTGTTGAGTTAGGTCGTAGCCTCGCGTCGGCGGAAGCTGCTCAGAAAGGGCGAATAGCCCAGGAAGTCTGCGCTGAGCGCCACAACAAGGCCAATCACGATGCCGAATAGACCAGCGATGACCGCGATCCTCGCTACGGAGAACAAGCGGATGGGCTTCGAATTAGCCACGGCTTCAGACGCAATGCGCACCTCGCTGTTGGCTGCCGATCGTTCGATACGCAGCTCGGCTAGACGGTTGCTCAACGTGTCGTAGGTGTTCCAGTCCAGGTCGCGCTGCTGTGTCAGGGTCTGCTCCTGGGCCCTTTCGGCGGAGAGCTCTGCTCGTAACTGCTGTATGGTCTGGTTCAGGTCCGTCAAGCGGACGGAGAGCGGGTCTTGCTCCGACGCCAACGCATTTTCCTGTACCATCTGTCCAGTGATGCTAGTGTCGTAGAGACTCTGATAACTCTGCAAAATGGCGTCCTGCAGCGACATTGGTGAAGTGGCATCGCCCGTCGCCGCCACGTCTGTGGTGGTCGTCGTGGTGACAGCGTTGGTGTCGGCAACTGCGGCGAGGTAGGCATAGTTCCCACCGCTTAGCAGCGCTCCCGAGGCAGCTGCAATCGACTCGTCCAACTGATTGATATAGCTTTCCAACGTGTCCACGAGAGACTGCGCGTCTGCTTGTTGTTGCTCTATTGTAGCCGGCGCCGGCAACTCGGTATTGATCGTAATCTCGGAGCGGATACCGCTCTTGACCGTCCCCGATAAGTTCGTTGTCGGTGAGAACACGTCGTACGTGAGCGCCTGCAACGCTAGTTGATTGGTGCCGGCTGAGCCTTCGTCGCCGTTCGAAATATGTTGCAGCAGGTTGCGTGCGGCATCCAGTTGCTGGTTAGCCACGGCGCGACTGAGATAGAGGCGATCGAGCTCATCGAGCTGTGCCTGGGTCTGCTCACGGATGACCTGGTAATACGCATCGGACTGTGCGTTGGCCAATTCGAGATATGTACCTAAACGCGCTTGCCGCTCGCCTTGCGTAACCGCCTGATAGATGTTGATTCGACTATTTTGAAGCTCGTCGAAAAGCGCCTTCTTTTCGTTGATCTGCGCTTCCAACAGGCTAACTGTGCTCTGCGCAAGATAGGTGTCCAACAACTGCTGGGATGTCCCATACGCCGCTTGGGCATCAGATAATTCCTGGTCCAGCGATTCAATCACGCCGAACGGCAATTGGCCGAAGACCTCGTTGACGGTGTCGATGTATTCCTTGGCCCATACGTTGGCGATGACGGCAGCCAAGTCTGGATCAGATGCCACCACCTCAATCCGGATGAGATCGCTGGGCGTGCGACCGTCTTGCGCAGTCGTGGCAACAACGGTGACCATGTCTTTCAGGTCTATATAGTCGATCGGCTCGGGGACCAGTTGTGCTAGTGTTTCCGCCGCGGCCTTGGCAACGGTACTGCTGGATGCTAGCTGGACATATGCTGCTCGGCGAGAATTATTGGCGCCGTTCTCGAGCGTATCCGATGACGTCTGAATGCGCTCATCGAGACGCACCTCGCTCGCCAGCTTAGCTACAACCACGTCAGCGCTAGCTCCGTAGGTCGGTGGCGTCACATTTGAGTAGATCATTGCGGCTGCAACGGCTACAATTGCCGTAACCACACCGATGAGGAGTATCTCCCAACGCCACGCCCAAATGGCGTCGACTATGCTGCGTAGATCGATGGCATTGTCCAGCCCACCTTGCCGTTGTGTGTCCATGGTCTCTTTTGTTGTGCTCATGCAGGATAATTTTCTTCTTGTGCTGGCGTCAGATACATAGCACGACTACGCGGCCTTTGCCATATGAGGATATGTATCATCAATGCTGCAGGTGCTGCCACTTAACGGATTGCTAATCAACCACAAAGTCGCACCCGCGGCCGTACGCGACAAGCCGGTTCGCCGACATATCGCGACACCCGAACTCTTAAAATACGACCGAACGTCACCAGTAGATACTGCGTACCAGATCATCTAGCAGAGTATCGGACGCATCGCACATATAGTCAAATGTAGGAGGCGGCTCGCGCTAGGCAGCGTCTAGATTGTGGACAGCCACTGTCAGAACTAGATACCCCTCAGACCCTGTATGACTTCGGCTGAGGGGTTGGATTCTACCTAAAGTGGAGAGTGTGAATGGGCGCCGAAATGAGCTACTCTTTGCCCACACGAACGAGCAGTAGCGGACGATCGATCTGTTGCAGAACGCCAGCAGCCTTACTGCCGTAGAAGACGCTAGCCAAGCCGGTCCGTCCATGGCTTGCCATCGCGATGAGGTCGGCGTTCTCCTCCTGCGCCGCGTCCAGGATAGAGCGCACTACGGGACCGTGGGCAATGACGATCTTGGTCTTAATGTTCAGCTCATCAAATTCTCTCTGAACGCCTTCCAGGTACTCTTGCGCTTCCTTTGTCCACTGTTCAGCCAGGTCAGCGCTGTAGTAGGGAACGACGTCATACGGTGTAGAAACCGTGGCGCTTGGCTCCACTACTTGCAGCAAAATAACGGAGGAGCCGCCAAGGGATGCCAGGTGCTTCACGTGCGGCAGGATGGTTTCAGCTCGTTTCGAGCCGTCCAGTAGTACAAGAACCTTGTCGTACATAGTCAGCCCCTTTCACAAGAACTGTCTTGTTGGTTCTGGTGCGTCTCACTGCTTCGCATTCTCAACCGGTTTCTGTGGGATAGAACTAAACCATTAAGAATAGCACTGTACGAACCTAGATGAGATGAGCGACAACGCTTGTAGCTTCGCGTATTTCCCTTTCTCGGCTCCACAGCACCACTGCTGAACTCGATGCTAAGTGCCATGCACCACTCGAGAAGAAGGCCAGGTTATTTCATCTATATTATCGCGCAGATGTCAATATGATGCATGTGTCTGTTGACGATAATTAGTTGCTTTACAGAGCGACCTGACCGGTGACTGCAGTGTGCACTGTTACCCACCGCAAACTGGGTGAGCTTTCTCAGTGTGCGCACTGCGATCTATACGTCCCCGCTGTTGATCGCCGACTAAACCAACCCTGGTGGATCTTACCCTAAAACAACGGCCGCGGCGTGATCTGCGCGTTGACCAATTGCTGCAGGTACTCGAGCACTGTTTCGGTGACATCCGTCACAGAATGACCGATCAGCGGCTCCTCTTCGTCGAGGTCCTGGTCGACCGGGGGCTCGCCATCACGCTCGGCATCGGACTTGGTGATATCTTCCAGAATGGCGCGAGCCTGTACGTGCGTGTGGTGCCATGCAGCTGGGTTCTCGATGACGTATTCCAGCAGCGAGCGCGGTACAAAATCTTCAGACAGCAGACTTGGGTCGAAGCGAGCCGCCAGCAGAATGCCTGCCAACGCGACGGGACGCGCGCCGGTCTCAATTGCGATTTCCAAACTGCGCATCAAATAGTTGGCGCTCATATATGGATGCCCCTGCTCAAGGTCCAGTTTGGCAATGGAGAAACGGACTTCGGCCTCGGCGCCCTCGTTGCCGAGTTCAACCGCCAGCGCCAAACTCTCCTCGAACAGCGTGCGCGCCGTCTCCGCCCCGCGCCGCTGATAGGCGACCTTGCCGAGACCGGCTAAGTAGAGGGGCGTATGGCTGGGGATAACTAGTTCGCGGCTGATGTCGCGTGCACGGTTTAGGTAGCTTTCGGCCATGATCAGATTGCCTATGTGCCGTGCGACGTCCGCCAGCCCCATGTAATAGCGCATGACCGTCTCATCGTTGTCGATTGTGCGTGCAACGCCGAGCCCCTCCTGCATGAACTGCTCGGCGGCGTCATAATCGCCCAGACAGTCCGCAATCTCCCCTAGGTCCAGCAGTGAATAGGCGATGCCCACTAGATCGTTGAAATCGCGCCGGATCTCCAGCGCCTGACGCACCAACGACTCCGCATGCTCGTAGTCGCCCATGCCATAGGCGGCGCGCCCCCAGTTGTTGAGCGAGTAGGCGCGGCGGTTCGACTCGCCAGCCAGGCTGTAATACTCGATACTCTTTGAGAACATGACTGCGGCGGTGATGAATCGCCCCTGGAACTCGTCAAGATGCGCTAAGTTCAGACCACGCGTTGCCCGTTTCGTAGTAGTTACCCTGCTCCACAGAGATTTCCAGCGCACTGCGGATGAGCAATTCCGCGCGGTCTTCATCGCCGGCAAAGTATTGCATCAGACCGAGCTTATTCATGACGAAGGCCATCTCGTTCGCCACTTCCAGGTCACGAGCCTCCTGCAGCTCGGTGACGATCTTCAGCGCTCGCTCCAACTCGCTGATGAGTTTCGGGTAGGATCCGCCATATCTCATGCGAAGCATGCCATGTCGTGCAAGTAATTTTGAATACAGCAGACGTCGTTGCGGTGAACTGTCCTGCTCCATGTGCAGTTCGCCGCTTTCGACGGCTTCCAAAGCGCGATCCAAGCCCCAGTAGCCCTGTTGAATATAACCGCCCAACTCCGCCAGCAGATACCAGCCTTCCACGGCCAAAGAGAGCAACTCAACCTGTTTTTCCTCGATGGCTGCGTTCCATGCGGCGCGGATATTCTCCAACTCGGCGCTGATCTCGTGCAAAGCGTTCAGCTGACGGCTGCTGCGCAAGTCTTCCGTTCGATTGGCTAGGTAACCGCAATAGAACGCGGCATGGGCCAAGCGTGCGGCGGACTGCCGCTGCGGATCCTCGGCAAGTATTTCCGCTGCGAACTGACGCAGCATGTCGTGCGCTTCGTAGTGACCCGCCTGCACGCGACTGATGAGCGATTTGTCGACCAGGGAGGCGATTACCGGCAGCGAAACGCCTGTCACCTCGGCGGCGGCTTGCCGGCTAAAACCGCCTCGGAAAACCGAAAGCGCGGCATAGGCTTGTTGTTCCTCTGGGGTCAGCATCTGCCAAGACTGGTGGAAGACCGCGCGCAGGCTGCGATGGCGCTCCGGAATGTTGCGCACGGTGGTCGAGAAGAAATCCATGCTGCGCCGTATCTCTGCAATGATTTCGTCCAGCATCATGTAGCGCGTCCAGCCGGCTGCCAGCTCCAGCGCCAGTGGCATACCCTGCACCTGCCGTGTGATCTCCGCCGCTAAACGGACGTCCTCTTCCGTGGGCGTGTAGCCGCTGTTGATCTGTTCGATGCGCTGCATGAACATGTTGACCGCTTCGAACTGCTTGAGCTCATCGATGGGCACAGCCGGGCCTAACTCAACCTTGGGATAGGAGAGCCCCTGCAGATCGATTGCCCATTCCTCCTGCAGGTTGAGGCGGGCTCTGGACGTGACGATGAGATGCACATTGAGAGACGAATCCAGCAACGTGGTCAGGAAGTCCGCTTCTGGAATGAGCTGTTCGAAGTTGTCCAGCAGAACCAGCGCATGCATGTTTTGCAACTGACGCAGCACCGACGTCTCCATGTCGCGACCGGATGAGGAGAGCCCCAGTGCGTCGGCGATAGCCGCAACCATGTTGTGGCGCTTTGAAATAGCGGCAAGGGGTACATAAAAGACGCCGTCCGGGAACGTGCCGGACGCGTATTCCTTGTCTGCAAAAGCCAGCGCAAGTTTAGTCTTGCCCATGCCGCCGGGTCCCATAATTGTGACCAATCGCACTGTAGGATCGGCGCACAACTCGTCCAGCGCAGCCAGCTCATCGTCGCGTCCCACCATGGCGATGGTCTGTGCCGGCAGGTTCGTGGGAATGGTGGACGAGGGCTGCTCTTCGTTGTGATCGGTGAGGGCGATCTCTACGTCGTCATACGGTTCGTGGTCGACGCGCTCCTGCTGCCCCTCGGGCGCTTCCTGATAGCCGTAGCCAGCCGCAACCAACAGTTCTTGCAGCCGGTCGCCGGCGTTGACCAGGTCGGCGATGCGCACGATGATCTCTGGATCACCGGGTCGCGAGCCTTGGTTCAGCCAACGGTTAACCGTGCTGGGGTTAACGCCAAGGCGGCGCGCCAACCAGGCCGGTGGCCGGTCGATCCGGTCCAGGCTATCGAGAAGTAATTCAGAGAATTCAGGATAGTATGACATCTGCAATAATTTGTTGCAGCGACTGCATGAATCGTGCCCGCGCTATGCAATTGTCGACGTTTATACTATGAACGTGAGGCACAATGTGTCACAAGTTTGACTCGAAGAGGAGCGTAGTATGATTTGTTCATTCTCGATAATTGATGAAAGTGTAGTCAGGTCTGTTCAGCAGGATTATATCACAGCAGCTGACCATCAGCGCTTAGTTCGGCTGGCTGAATCCGCGTCACATAAGTCAGTGTGGAATAATCTGATGAGTGCATTTAGCCGCCGGCCTGAAAGCCGATCTCGCCAGGAAGTGGCGACGAGCTTTGTACGTCCTGAGATACGACCAACTGCCTAATTGAATAAGAGGCTTGCGCCGCCCTGCTAAAGTGCAGGCGGTTCAAATTGCCACACAAATGACCTCCTGATGCCAGAGAGTATACTGGTTCAGGAGGTTTTTTTCGTTGTGATTAATGTATGCAGATTGACGCACTCAGTGATTCATCGGAAGCGTGCCAACCTTGAACTTGACACAATGAACCTATAACCTCATGTCAGCATTGCGGGCAGGAAGCCGCCGACAAACGCATCTCCTAGCCCGATGGTTGTCGGCGACTCGCACGCCACATAGGCGACCGGTATACAGCAAATCTCATTCGGTCGCAGCGCCGCTAGCGCGCCAGCAAGAACGGCGCCGTCTGGGTTTGGCGCAGCCGCTTCGATCTCGCAGTAAAGCTCAGCGGTGAAATCGTCGCCATATATATAACGTGTTGTGGCCATGGTTGTGCCGCCGCGCAACGCCACCTCATAAGCTGCAGCATTCACGCCGTTAACCAACGCCCAGTACATGCTATGGAGTACGAGCACCGGTGCAGGCACGATCCGGCGCAGTTCGTCCAACGCAGCCAACACGTCGACCGCGTCCAGCACGTCGACCGAACGGTCCAGATAGACCTGTAACTCGTCCTCATTCATACTGACGATATCCAGTCGCCCGGCGAGCTGCTCGAAGGCCACGCCGGTGAAGGAATGATCGTAGAAGCCGGCGTCCTCATAGAAGACTCGGGCGTTCTGCGGCAGTCTGTCAAGGATACGTTGAAGCGTTTGCAGCCGTTCTCGCAGCAGCGCTTCGTCGTGCATGGCGTTGAAGCCGGAGACCAGGAACACTTGCGCATCAGCGCACAGGTCGGCGAAATTTTCGTTAAGCGCCATATTGATGTTGTCGACATCGTTGTGGAAGATGAGGCGGTTGGCGCGAGGCGCCCGCAGGTCAAGCTGATCGGTGCGCACCGCAGCCCCCTGCTGAAACTGAACAATAAGGTGCGGGTAGAGCGTGTCTTGTGTGTTGCTACACACGTAAGGGCTGTCGTTGGGAATGAGCCGCCGCACATGCTCGTTGATGGTAACCAAATGCAGCGCCGATGTGTAGCCGAGTTTGCGCATGGCAATGGCGGCACGAACCGAACTGCCGCCCAACGTAATCTTGTTGACGAATCGAGCAGTAAACTGCTCCACGATTTCCGATGAAGCGACCCACCGCTCTCCGCCTTTGCCTGCTTCAAAATAGGCCAGAATGGTGCATATCAGATCGCGCTCATTGCGAATGGGCTGCCCCATGACAAGGTCCGCAGGCTGAATGGCATAGCAACGGCACAGTTCCTCATAGATGGCCGAATCCCACGTAATCTCGTAGTCTACATTGTCGCCCAAACCCAGGGCAATCCGTTCGCTCATCGGAGTCCTATTCTATAGAATACATTGTTTGCTACTGTCAGAGTTGAGTCTGCACCACAGCATGCTGTATTCAGCGGTGGGAGGTGACGGAGTACGGCGCTAAGTGGAACCGCGCACAGTCACCAATAGCAGAAGGCCGCCTGGGGTTCGCTCCCGGACGGCCCGTCCGATACTTCACAAATACGTTCAAGATTCTCCGCGAGTAGTGTTCGCCCCTCGCAAGCGCCTGTTCAACGCCACTACTTATACAGCGCAGCCTTGCCGTCCGCGCCGAAGAGCTTGATCTTGTGGTTCGCGACTTTCTTCATGGCCTCGATACAAGGCGGATAGATGCTGTTGGGCTCGCGCACAACCGGGTTCTTCAGGACCTCGCGGCACTTCTGATAGAAGGCGTCTTTGATGTCGCTGGAGATGTTGATCTTGTTCACGCCCATGCGCGCAGCGGCTGCAATCTCATCGTCCGGATTGGCGCTGCCGCCGTGCAACACCAGCGGGATATCCACGCGAGAAGCGATCTCTTTGAGCAGGTCCAGCTTCAGCTCCGGCTTCATGTCCTTTGGATAGATGCCGTGGGAAGTGCCGATGGCGATGGCTAGCGTATCCACGTCGGTCTGTTCTACGAAGGTCACGACGTCGTCCGGGTTAGTGTAGATGATCTCGTCCGCATAGTGCTCCGCCTCCGGGTCGGTTGAGCCGATTGTGCCCAGCTCGCCTTCGACGGATACGTTGACTGGATGCGCGATTTCCGCCACCTTCTGGCAGATGGCGATATTTTCTTCCAGCGGTAAAGAGGATGCATCGATCATGACGGATGTATATCCGCTCTGAATGGCCAACACCACATCTGCGATGGAGGCGCCGTGGTCGAGATGGATGCAGACCGGGATCGACGCATGGTTCGCTTCGTCGATGACGGCCTTCACGAATGACGGATGCACGAAGCGCAACTCATCCGGGTGAATGGCGATGATCACGGGCGACTGCATCTCTTCCGACGATTCGAATACGCCGGTTAGCAGGGGATTGCTACTGATGTTGAACGCAGGAATCGCAAAATTGTGTTCGTGGGCAACGGCTAGCAGGTCCTTCATATTCATCAACATTTGATATTCTCCGATACGAATTGGTGGCGAACTTCGCCTTTAGTTTTCTATACAGAACGTCCGGAAAGACGCGGACGCCGTTATTGCAAATGGAATGGTTGGCGCCATTCAGTCCAGTCGCTATCCTTTGACGCTGCCTGCCGTCATGCCGGCGATAAAGTAGCGCTGGAAGAACAGGAACAAAATCAACACCGGCAACGAACCCAGCACACTCATAGCCATCATCTGATTCCACTCATACGAATGTTGACCCATCAGCATTTGTATGCCGACCGGAACCGTACGCATGTCGATGGTCTTGGTCAGCGTTAATGCGAACAGAAACTCGTTCCAGGCCAACATAAATGTGTAGATGCCAACGGATACGATGCCGGGGATAGCTATTGGCACGAGCACTCGCCAAAGCGCCACGAGCGAGCTTCCGCCGTCAATCATGACTGCCTCGTCCAGTTGCCGCGGCAACGTATTGAAATAGCCAGTCATCATGATGATAGCGTACGGCAACGTAAAGACCATATAGGTGAGCACCAGCGCCGGATACGTATTGTACAGCTTAAGCAGCACAATGAGGCTGAAATAGGGGATCATCAACGTGATGGGCGGCACCGCCTGCACACTGATGATGACCATGTTGATACTCTTCTTGAATGGAAATTCATAGCGGCTGAAGCTATAGCCGCCCAGGATGCCGACTGACAATGTGAAGAGTGTTACCAATATGGAAATCAGATAGCTGTTGAAGAAGAAGCGTCGCTGCTCCGGGTCGCCGAGGACAGCCCTGTAGGCGTCCAACGAGAACGAATCGCTGATGAGCCTGGGCGGGTAGGCGAAGATCTCCGTGTTCGACTTGAATGACGACGACAACATCCACAGCACAGGAAAACCGGGCAATAGGGCGCCTATCACCAGCGCGATAATGACCAGAGTCTTGGTGAGCAACCTTCTTCGTTGTTTGGACATGGCTTAACTGTCGCTCGCTCTCTGGTGACGAACGTAAAAGACCGCAACGAACATGGATAATAGAAGGATGATGAATGCGTTGGTCGACGCCAATGAGAATTCGTATGTGCTAAAGGCTAACTTATATGTATATGTGCTCAACATTTCCGTGGCGCGTATTGGCCCGCCGCCGGTGGTCATCCAGATGAGCGTGAACTGCTGCATGGTCCAAATGAAATCCAGCATCGCCAGGCTGATGATGATGGGGCGGAGCTGCGGCAATGTGATGTAGCGGAAAAGCCGCGGCGCGTTTGCCCCGTCGATGGTGCCCGCCTCGTAGAGTTCATCCGGAATGCCTTGTAGACCGGCGAGCAGGCTGACCATGTAGAACGGGTAGCCCGCCCAGATGTTGATGAACGTCACGGTCTGCAGCGCCAACTGCCTAGAACTGAGCCATTCTACTCGATGATTGATAAGGCCGACCGTCATCAGCAGATAGTTGACGACCCCGTTGGGGTTCAACATTAGCCGCCAGAGCACAGCGATAATGGAGGCGGTGAATACCCACGGCAAAATGTAGACAACGCGGAATAAGGCTCGCGTGGTTGGGCTGAGGATCTTTGTGTTGAGCAGCAGGGCAAACCCCAGTCCCAGAATGAGATGGACGATGACGCTCATGATGGTCAGGTAGAGCGTGTGCCAGAGCGCCTGGCGGAACACGTCATCGTTCAGGATTTTCACGTAGTTGCTCAAGCCGACGAAGATTGGATTCTTATTCATGATGACGTTATCCATCATCGAATAGTAGAAAACCATGCCAATGGGCACGAGCGATAGCACGATCAGGAGCAACATCGTGGGGGACAGGTAGGCGTATGGGAGTGTCTTTTTTCTTCGGCTATTCATATCGCTTGTCCTGGAGACGGTCGTCCTAGCGCCTTCTCGAGAGTTGGTTGCTAGCGCCGGCTATCGGTCCTACGCCTGCATATTTCTACACTGCACAGGAAACATACATCCGCTTTCTCGCACAGAGGCTGCAAGGCTGTTGCCCCGCAGCCTCTGCGCTGCTACCAAATGTTCCAGCCGATCAGCCAGGCATACCTTCACCTAGCAGGAGAACACTACTCGAAATGCGTCATCCATGACTCTTGGGCGTTGTTCAGGAACTCGTCCAAGGACTGGCTGTCATCCAGATAGAGTTGGAACTGCTCATCAAACTCGCGCATGAGATTCTCGGCGACAGGCAGACCGACGAACTCATTGGCCAGGTAGCCCTGCTTGAAGACGTCGAACGCGGCGGCGAACAGCGGGTCAGTTTCGACGAAGTCCGGCGTGGAGTTCACGTTGCCCGGGAAAGCGTTGGCGATGGAGGAAAGCTGGGTGTTGGTGTCGGCGCTCATGAGGAACTCGACCAACTTCCATGCCTCTTCCTGATTCGGGCTGTCGGCGGAGACGCCGATGCCCCAGGACGCATAGGGCAGACCGCGTTTGCCGTCATAACCGTCCGCTGCCGGCACTGCTGTGATAGCGAAGTTCAGGTCCGGATTGCGCTCGCGGATCATGTTGATATGGGCCAAGGAGTCGACCATCATGGCGACGCGGCCATTGACGAACTCTTCGACTTTGTCCTGCTCGCGCATATTGAAAGAACCTGGGGCGATAACGCCTGCATCCCACAGTCCCTTGATGTATTCCATGGCTGCCTTGACATCCTCGTTGGTCAGATCAGGCTTGCCATCGGCCATCATGCTGCCGCCGGAAGCCCATACCCATGACATGACATCGTTCTGAATGCCATTTGGCTGCTCAAGCGAGAGGGGCAGAACCCAACCGGAGACATTGTTGGCTTCGTCGGTCAGCGCTGCTGCTGCATCGGCAAACTCACTGCGCGTGGTCGGCGGTACAAGACCGGCGGCGTCCAACAGGTCGGTATTCACGAAGACGGGATAGACAAAGTTCACGACCGGGATCATATAGGTCGCGCCGTCGATCTGAATCTGTGCGGCCAGTTCGCTAGCGTCAAAACCGGCAGCGCTCATCAGCTCGGACAGGTTGGCAAGGGCGCCCTGCTTCACAAAGTCGCTGACCCACGCACCGTCCAGGCCTACCACGTCGGACATGGTTCCTGCTGCTGCGCCGGCTACGACCTGTTCCTTGGTGGAGGAATAGGGTCCGCTGATCAGTTCGACCTTGATTCCGGGGTTCTGCGCTTCAAACTCATCCATTAATGCGCGGAACGAGCCCTCGGGCAGTTCCGGCTCCCACCATTGGGTAAACTCAAGCGTGACGGCTTCACCGCTGGCGGTAGCTTCGCCTGCGGGTTGTTCCGCGGCTGGGGCAGCCGGCGCTGCAGCCGGTGCACAACCGGCAACCATGGCGAGAAGCATTGTCAATGCGAGAACGACACCTAACACTCGTGTGTACATCTGATTTTCTCCTTTGGAAATCCTGCTAATTCAACGTTGGTATGGAAATACTACGGTGCTGACTATCACCTACACCGGCAAGACTATACTGTGTCTAACGAATCGCGGACGATGAACTGCTGACGATTGATGTGTTTGCGTTTGGTTGGCCTCCTTTTCACAGTCGGACAATATGAAGCTACACAGATCCGGCTAATATTTGCGATGGCGGGTTGCCCACATCGTCTTGGATACTGCTTGGGCTGCCGCTTCAGGCACATGCACGCAGAGCCCAACGTACAACGCTTCTGTCAGTGCCAGCGCCGCCAAATTAGACGACATTTCCTCCTCGCGAAAATGGCTGACACGAGTCGAGGTGAACAGGCGGAGGTCTGCGCAACGTGTCAGTGGGGACATCGAATGATTGGTGATGCTCATGGTCTTTGCGCCGCGCTCGTGCGCGATCTCCATGGCACGAACCGTGTCCTTTGAGCTGCCCGTGTGCGAAATGCCTATGGCGACGTCTCGTTCTGAAGCCAGACTCGCGTGCATCTCCTGCATGGTCGGCTCGATAGAGAACCGGCTGTGCAGACCGATCTTGGTCAGGCGGAAGTCCAGGTCAAAGGCCAGCGGGATGGAATTCCCCGAGGCGAACAGGATGATGCAACGAGCGTCCGCCAGCGCCTTTACGGCTTGCTCCAGTACGTCGGCATCCAAAATGCGAACGGTGTCTTCCAGTGAGCGCATACCGGCAGTCATGGCTTTGAGCACCGCACTTACCGCGCCGTCGTCAGGAGACAGATCCTCGTGGACGAGAGATGTGGGCGAAACGATATCGTACGCCAGTTCGATCTTCAATGCATGAAAACCGGAGTAGCCCAGCGACTGGGAGAAACGGACGATGCTGGCCTCGCTGACGCCGCACCGATCGCTCAGCTCCGTGATGGAGAGGTTGATCGTCTCCTGCGGTACATTGAGAATGTACTGCGCGACCTTCTTCGAAGCTCCATTGAGCTTGGGCTGAGCGTCCGAAATGACCGCTAATGCGCCACGTTCTGAATTTCCGTTGATGTCCATGGTCAAATGCGCTAAATTGTGAAAGGAATTTTCACTATTGTAGTACAAGTGAAAGTTTCTGTCAATACCCCAATTTTGATGAAAGTTGGTTTCATAGGGCCTGCAACCAGTGCAGCTTGAGACAGAGCTCGCACCGGGATCACCGATATATCGTGCAGGACTATGCCGACCCCGCCGCAGGTCTGATTGGCGCTTCAGGTTGGAAAGGCGTTCACGGTTTTCTACAATAAGACCCACTCGCCTACCCGCGTGTGATCGCCTTCCTGAATGGCGAATTCGATTGGGCGTAGAAGGCCTGTCGACATCCTCAGCTCAACCGTTGCCTAGGCGTGTACGAATGAGCGTACTTTGTCCGGGTCTATTACGTCATACAGGATGAGGGGGGTGAATTTATGCTGGTTGTTGTTCCGCTTATTGGGGACAACTCTATTCTCCTCCTGCGCAAAGCTCACGAAGAAAATTGCTGAGGAGAACCCGCATGTACGAACTTCAGACTCCCAAGCGCGGCAAAAAGAATGTTGGCGTGAAGTGGTTGTCCGCGTTGATCGTGGTCGCGGCCATTGTCGCGGTCGCGGCTGTCCTGCACACGGTCGTATTGGCCAATGACAACCGTTCCGCCACCGGCACTTCACACCGTTCCGGCTGGGGCCCATCCAAGACAGATCCTGTAACCATACCGGATCGCTATATTATCGTTTTCGACGAGAACAACCCGCCGCGGGACGACGACGGCATGACCTTATCGGCGCAGACTATGGCAGACTCCGTTGTCATAAGCCTGGGCGGCACGGTCCATCATACCTACGACTCGGCCATCAAAGGTTTTTCTGCCACGCTGCCGCCGGAAGCGATTGAATTCCTGATGGATGATCCGCGCGTGGCTCTGGTGGAGCCTGATACGGTATATGAGTTGGACGTTCCCATGGAAGGCGAGGTCACTGCTGAGATGGCAGCTTCCATTCCGTGGGGCTTGGACCGCGTCGACCAACGCAACCTGCCGCTCGACAATATGTACAGTCCTTCTGCGACGGGCAAAGGCGTGCATGTGTATATTCTTGATACAGGCATCATGAGCTCGCACACCGATTTCGCGGGCCGCATCGGAAATGGCATATCCACAGTACCGGAGAGCGATACCACGGAAGACTGCAACGGGCATGGCTCGCATGTAGCCGGTATTGTGGGCGGCACGTACTACGGTATAGCCAAGGAAGTGACGCTGCATCCGGTCCGCGTGTTGAACTGCCGCGGTGCAGGTGCGACGTCTGACGTCATCGCCGGAATCGACTGGGTTGCCAAGAACCATCAATCGCCTGCGGTAGCCAACCTGAGCCTTGGCGGTCCAGTTTCCGAGGCGCTGGACACAGCCATCCGTAACGCCATCAAATCCGGCGTCGTCTTCACCATTGCGTCCGGCAACTCCAACAGGGACGCCTGTAGTTCCTCGCCGCCGCGCGTGCTTGAGGCGATTACTGTTGGCGCGAGCAACAAGAAAGACGAGCGAGCCTATTTCTCAAACTGGGGCGAATGCGTGGATCTCTTTGCACCAGGAGAGGATATCCTCTCGGTGGGCACCGACGACGACAGCGGTGTGCGCGTTATCAGCGGCACGTCCATGTCATCGCCGCATGTAGCCGGCGCGGCAGCCCTCTATTTGGAGACGCATCCAGACGCCACGCCAGAAGAGGTCGCACAGGCGCTCAAGAGAAATGCCACCGGCAAAGTGCTGACCAGTATCGGCAACGGTTCGCCCGACGCTCTGCTGTACACGCAATCGGAGGAGCCGACGATTGCGCCGTCGCCAACCAGTGAGCCCGAGCCGACGCAACTGTCGCCGATTGCGCCGCCTGTTATCCCGCCAGGCGATGTACCCGACGAACCGACCGTTGCGCCGTCCGAAGAGCCGAATGACGAGCCTGCTGTTGAGCCAACGGCTGAACCGACGGCAACGCCTAGCCCCAAGACGACTTGGCGAGTTCATCGTTAGGCGGCGGACTAGGGATATCTAGCCTTACATGTAAGTGCCTATACGCGTAGCAAGGAAGAGGGATACAACCGGCAGTGCGACAGCACATTTCGCGTGAGAAAGCGTCTACAGTACCCTGCGTATCTATTCCGTCATGATATCGTAGGATGCGCGGACAGAGCCCATCCAGTTAGCTCCAGAAAACGATGGTAGGCTAGCTTCAAAATCGCATAAGAGAGTTGCCGATGTGATGACCGTCGGACGCGATGGCCGCCTGAGTGACGGCTCTCTTGTGCGCACCAGCCCACACCATCCCATCCCTCTTCGTCTCGGGCGCGAAGCCGGGAGCCGGTCCTTCGTAACGAGGGAGCCGGCTTCTTGGCATATCGGACATTTTCCTTCAGTGTTTACAACACATCGACAAAACGCCCGCCAAAACAGCTAACAGGAATAGCCTATGAGAATCACAAAGCTGGATACGCTCTGTCTCTCGCGCATGCACGAACCGGAGCGCCAATGGATTACTGCGCTCTATCGCACTGTCAAAGCAGATTGCGCCATCGTTCGCATCCACACCGATGAGGGGCTAATCGGCATTGGCGAAGCCAGCGCCTACGGATGGCCGCTTAAGATTCAGTCCTGGGTCGAATGGTTGAGTCCTACATTGGTCGGCAAGGATCTAAACGACGCTAGTATCGCACCCCATCCAAATGACCGGGATCGCGCGCATGATGCGGCGGTGGGCGGCATCGACTGCGCGCTGTGGGACCTGCGCGGCAAGATCGCAGGCAAACGCACGTCCGATTGCCTGGCTCAAGAACCGAAGGAGCGCGTTCGCCTCTACGCGTCCAGCGGCTGCCGCTATGACTGGCGCGATGATCCGCAACAGCTGATCCGTGAGGCGCTGGGCTACATAGACGAGGGCTACTCGGCCATGAAATTTCGTATCGGCACCGAATGGTCGTGGGGCGGCGTTACGGTCGATCGTTTCCTGGGCTTGGTGCGCGAACTGGCGCAGGAAGTGGATGGACGCATGGACCTGATGCTGGACGGCAATCAGCGACTGAGTGAAGAACAGGCGCTGACTATCGCCCAGGAAATTGAGCGTCTTGGGTTTCTATGGTTCGAAGAGCCGATCCCGCAAACTGATATCGACGGCTATGTGCGGCTCAATGCGGCCGTACAAATACCCATCACTGGCGGCGAACAGTTCACCACGTTGGAACGCTTCCGTCCCTACCTGGAACGCCATGCGTACGATGTGGTGCAGCCGGATGCAGGCGTCTGCGGTATCACCGAGTTCCTGCGTATCGCAGCAATGGCGGAACGCTTCGGCATCGACATCTGCCCGCACAGTTGGCACAACGGGTTGATGTGCATGGCGCACGCGCACGTGGTAGCCGGGCTGCCCAACGCAGACGGCTCGCTCTCGTCCGACGGTCATGTGCCCAACATGGTAGAACTATGCATGATTCAAGGCCCGCTGCAGTGGGATGTGCTGGCGCAACCGCCGGAAATCAATGATGGCTGGCTGGAGCTGCCGCAAGCGCCTGGTTTTGGCGTAGACATAGCCCCCGACGTCGAGGCACTGTATCCGTATGTAGAGGGCCACTACGCGCTGACTGTGGAGCGGTAGAGCCTATTCACTACCCATTGAAGTCAGACGATCAATCGACTGCGAGTTGGTGTGCTGGTGTGGTCAACTTATCTACAGCTTGCGCCCGTCGCGACCGCCGCCCTGCCCGCTGTATGGCAGTCCCGGCGCCCAATCGACAGGCTGCGGCGCTTCGTAATCGACCAGCGGCAGCTTCACCAAGCCGCCATACCGACACGACAGATACGCCGCCTCGCACATCTCCAGCGCCATGAGCGATCCCTCGGCAACGGAATAGTCAGTCGTTCCTGCGTCCATCTGGTTGGCGAGACTCTCCAAATGGCGCTGATGATTGGAGCGCGGACCCAATGTCACCTCGAAGACGCGCCCGTCCGGATACTCGGCATTGCAGAGCCGATAGCGAGGCGCCCATCCGTAGAAATCCAGTGTTCCCTTGCGACCCACCAGCCGAAAGAGCGTCTGTACATCCGGCTCGGACGTCTGGACGAAGTCGCCGGTGTTCATGACCACGCGCACGCCGCTTGCTGTCTGCGCATAGGTAACCGCCATAGTCTCAACCTGCATGCCGTCGCGGTAGGTGCGGGTAGCGCAGTCGCACGCCGCCATCACCCATTCGACCGGTTCCAATCCCGTCAACGTCACAAAGAAGTCGAGCCAGTGGATGCCGGCGTTGATGATGTCCCAGCCGCTGCACTGGATTTCCACCAGCACGAGGTCGCCGATCGCACCGCCGCGCACCAGCTCTAGCACTTTCGTGCTGTGGTCCGCCACCAGCAGACCGTGCGGCACAACCATGGGAATACGCTTTTGTTTCACGGCTTCCAGGATAGTGCGCCCGTCTGCTGCGGTATCCGCCAGCGGCTTTTCCACCAGAATGCCGGTCAACGGCAAGTTCAACGCATACAGCGTGACGGGCAAATGTCCAGGTGGCCATACGGAGACGCAGACCACGTCTGTGGGGCATTGCTGGAACATCTCCTCGTGCGATACGAAGAGCTGTACTTCCGGATATTTCTGCCGGACAACGTCGCGAGCGGCATCGTCGATATCGGCCACAGCTATGAGTTCGTAGCGATCTGATGCGATGAGTGCGTCAATGCTCAGCGTGCCGCCTGAACCGGCTCCGACCACAGAGGCAGAATAGACTTTGCTCATGGTATTCTCTCCGTCTTGGCATGATTATTTGCTAGATATAAATAACGTTTCACGTTTATATGTTATTATGATGAGCTGACCAGTCGAATGGCGTCTTTCTGCCAACATAGATCGATAACCAATTGAAACACTGCATGGTGCAGAACGCGCTGTGTCCAATAATAACTAGCCATGCTAGCGATGAGCAAGAGTATGCGGTGACGATTTTCGCACCGCCAACTGTATTGAGGAGGGTGCAAAGCCTATTGCGAGTGCGGTTCAGGAGTGCGTTCGCCTGCCGTCATACTACCGCTCGTTTTCACACTGGATTCCAGCTTGTCACCTCCGCCGTCTGGTGATAACGTGATCCAACACTCACTCATCCGTTGTACTACAGACTGACTTGACAGACATACATCGCCCACCATGCACGTCGTACTCAATGCCCAGCTAATCAGCACAGAACGGAGCTACCGCAGCGCAGGCGTCAGCGGATACAGCCGCCATCTACTAAGAGCGCTTGGCAGCATAGCCGCGGGAGACGAAACGCTACAGTTGACGGCATTGCGCACCGTGCCAGACTTGCCCGAGGACGGCGTACACACGCATGCGAGCCCGCTGCCGCTATACTTCCCGCCCGCGCGCATCGCATGGGAGCAACTTGTCTTGCCCGGTCTGCTGCATCACCTGCATGCCGACCTGGTTCACGGGCTCGTGAACGTGCTGCCCTTGGCGTCCAATAAACCCGGCGTTGTCACTGTGCACGACCTGAGCTTTCTTCACCTTCCACAGTATTTCCACCCGAGCAAGCGCTTGTATTTAACGGTGCTATGCCGTGCCAGCGTGCACAGGGCGGCACGCATCATCGCTGTGAGTGCACAAACCGCCAAGGATGTTGTTGAGCATTTTGGTGTATCGCCGGAGAAAATCGCGATGGTGCACAACGGGGTAGACGCGCGCTTTTCACCCGGTGATCCGAGTGATGTGGCGGCATTTCGAGCAGCGAATGAACTGCCGGAGCGCTTCTTTCTGTATCTGGGCACATTGGAACCGCGCAAGAATCTGGAGACGCTGTTGCGCGCGTATGCAACCTGGCGCACGATCACCAACGACGATTCTAGCAACGTGCAGTTGGTTATCGCCGGCGGCAAGGGCTGGTACTATGAAAGCGTATTCGCCCTGGTCAATGAGTTAGGTTTGCAGGAATGCGTCCGCTTCCCGGGATTTGTGCCGCACGCAGAATTACCATACTGGTATCGCGCTGCCTTGGGCGTTGTCTATCCCAGCGTATTCGAGGGGTTCGGCCTGCCCGTATTGGAGGCCATGGCGTGCGGGACGCCAGTCCTCTGCAGCAATATTCCGGCGCTGCGCGAGGTAGCCGGCGATGCTGCCATCACGGCGCCGCCACATGATATCGACGGCTGGGTAGCCGGCATGACGCTGCTGGCTGGTCAGGCGCGCCTACGCAGTGAACTGCGCGATCGAGGACTGCGCCGTGCGGCTGGCTTCACATGGGATGCGACTGCCCGTCATACAGTCGCCGCGTATCGACGTGCATTATTACAGTAGATTGAACAGTGACCTACGGGCGCGCTTTCCGCCCGAGTCGTCACACAATAGTAGGGGCGAAACATGCCTCGCCCCATAGACAACAACTCCATCGTATAATTCTTCTTCGCCCTGCACAGCCGCATTCGCCGTCTACGAGGCCGGTTTCTGCGCCGTGATGCGTGCGCTCCAGATGCGGGGCATGCCTTCCTGGTGCGGCACGATGTCCTCGGGATTTCGCTTATCTTCCACGCGCACGTTCACGAAACCGGCCTGTCGCATGAACCCGGTGTACTCGTCAACGTCGATCGCGCCGGTAACGCACTCAGCCCAGCGATCCGTATCCGCACGCAATTCGTCGCTGAATTCGCCTTCGGTGACGATGTCGCTGACCGCAAAGCGACCGCCTGGTTTCAGCACTCGGAACGCCTCGGCAAAGACAGCCTGCTTGTCCGGTGAGAGATTGATGACACAGTTGGACATGATGACGTCCACAGAGCTGTCCTCAACAGGCATCTGCTCAATTTGCCCTCGGCGGAACTCCACGTTTTGCACGCCCATGGAAGCTCTGTTGGCATTGGCTTTGTCGAGCATCTCAGTGGTCATGTCGATGCCGATCACGTAGCCAGATTCGCCCACCTGCTTCGCGGCCAAAAAGCAGTCGATACCGCCGCCGCTGCCCAGATCTACCACGACTTCGCCAGGCTTGAGCGCGGCAATGGTCACGGGATCGCCGCAGCCTAGCGAGAGACCGGTCACGTCTGCCGGTAGGTCGGCAAGCAATGCCGCATCGTAGAGCTCGACCTTATCGCAGCAGCTATCCTCTCCAGAACCGCAACAACTATTCTGTTCGCCGGCAGCGATTCGACCGTATCGATTCTGTACAACCTCATGGATTGTATTGGCTTCTGTCATCATCATCTCCTAGTACCACGTAGAAATTGCGTCCGTATACACGAAATACGAGTAAGTATGCTAGCGAAACACTAACTGTGTAAGAATCAAGGGAAACTTACTACAAATCTGAAACCATTCATTGCGGTATTGCTGTCCGCATCAGAAAATCTCACCGACTTTCACTTTGAACCAGCTGATCTGCTTCTGGTTCAGGCAGTAGTTCATCGCCGGGCCGCTTACGGTTCCGGTAATCCATCCTGCATCGCGCAGCACCTTCAGATGCTGGGAGACAGTCGCCTGTGCGATCGGCAGATACTCGACGATGTCGCCCGTGATGCAGCCCGGATGCGTGACGAGAAACTTGATGATCTCGAAGCGGATGGGGTTGCCGATAGCCTTTAGCATGGTCACAAACCGTTCTTGCTCATCGCCGTCGATATCCAGCGTGCAACACGGCTCCGGTACGCCTTTGCTCACCAACTTCAGCGTGCTGTCGTCTTCTAGGTGCAGTTCCATGATTCGTTCCTATCTAGCACTTTATCGTATTTTTACGATGATACCAGTATTGATAGATGTTGTCAATACCCTTGTGTGTTTCTTCAGGGCAATCGCGGACTACACGATTACCCGTAGCAGTATTCTGTTATTAGGTCTGTTTCGACGAATTCTACTCGGACACCAGCCATACATGCGAGAATGTTGGGGCGAGCCATGGCTCGCCCGTTGCGTGCAGTTGACTATCCGGTGGATTTTGCGCGACGGGCGGCATGTATGCCGCCCCTACGAAAATTTATGGTTCGCGATTGCCCTGGTGTTTCTATGAGACACTACACACCCGCAAGCTACAAGCCCGGATTGAGTAACGTCTTATTTCAAATGTGACATTGGGTTCTGCGCCTAGTTGAGGTAGGATGAGGGTGCGGGCTCCGCCAATTCTACTTGGCAAACCGTGCTGAAAGCGGCAACGCCTGTTGCTGCCACCTCGTATCCATTTCAGACATCAAAGCCGGGAATTCCGTTTCAAACGCAGGCGATGATGGTCACCACTAGAAAGCAGGTAAGAAATGGCAGAAGAAGCTGCGGTTGGATGTGCTCGTCCAACCGGCGGGCCGGTCGACCAGCCCGATGCAGTGTCAGAGCAGACAACCCCTTCAGCAGAAAAGGAACCACGAAAAATGATTCAAGTGGGACAGAAGGCTCCGGACTTCGTGGCGCCAGCCTACCATCAGGGCAAGTTCACCACAGAAAAGCTCTCGGACCACCTGGGCAAATGGGTAGTGCTTTGTTTCTACCCCGGCGATTTCACCTTCGTTTGAGCGACCGAATTATCGGCGGTCGCCGATGCATACCCGAAGTTCGTCGACCTGGGCGTTGACGTCTTGTCCATGTCAATTGACAGTCATTTCACGCACAAAATGTGGAACGACTACGAGCTGTCCAAGATGGTGGAGGGCGGTGTACCCTTCCCCATGTTATCTGATACCGGTGGAAAGGTCGGAACAGCGTTCGGCGTTTATGACGACGCTGCCGGCGTCGAAAACCGTGGTCGATTCATCATCGATCCAGATGGGGTGATTCAAGCCTATGAAGTCCTAACCCCTCCGGTGGGCAGACACGTCTCCGAAACGATCCGCCAAGTCCAGGCATTCCAACTCGTCAGAGAATCCAAAGGCGCAAAAGCAACTCCGTCCGGCTGGGTGCCGGGCAAACCCGTTCTGGAGCCCGGTCCTGATCTGGTGGGCAAGGTCTGGGAAGTATGGAAGCCCGCATTAGCGGAAGACTAGCTCGCTGATCGTCTGATTTTAGTAGGCGCTGATTGATATGGGGCGGCAGTCGCAGGGTTGTCGCCCTTTTTGATCGCTGCGCAATCTAGAGGGCATTTCGTGACGGTGTCGGTTGGCGTATGAACGATTTCCCGTCATCATTCAGAACTGCCAATACAGCAGTGCAACAAATACACATTCTACGAGATGCGCGAACGCTCGGTGTATACTTTCCGCTGTAGATGCGATTCTTAACCGGCAGTTGCGGCCGCCACTCCCATTCAAGCCACCGATAGTAGAAATGCGGTTCGATGCTAACAATTGATGCGCTCGACGGATTCACACTGACGCCTGCAGCAGAACTTTTCACGAGCAACTATCGAAAGCTGAGAGATAGCGTGCCGTTGCTTCCGCCTCAATTCGGGGTGGCGGACGAGATCAAGCGCAAGTTGATCCCTCTACTGGAAGCGAACCCTGGCGTAGTCGCAATAGAAGAGGGGCAAGTGGTTGGCTATCTGGCAGGATTCGGCGGCATCCCGCATTTCAAAGGCAATGCGACTGGCGTCTATGTGCCGGTGTGGGGGCACGCTTCAGTCGATAACACTAATCGTGCGTCAATCTATCGCGCTTTGTACAGGGCTTGCTCCGCTGAATGGGTGAAACAAGGCTGGCACACACATGCCATCACCTATTTTCAGCCCGATGCCGTACTGGCAGATGCCTTCTTCGGGCTGGGTTTCGGTCTCGTGGTCATCGATGCCATGCGCACGATGCAGTCCGTAGCGGACCTGCCGCCGTGTTCCTATACGATACGCATGGTGACGGCTGTGGATCGGTCCGCAATCGCGCAGATGGATGCTGCATTGGGCGCCCACCTGCGCTCTGCGCCGACGTTCTTGGATATTCAGCCCGTGGCAGAGGACAACCTAGTGCCGGAGTTCATTGCCGACGATAGAGCATTGTTCGTGGCGTGGGACGGAGATCGAGCGGTTGCCGGGATTCGCGGGTTGCTAAACCGGGGCGACGGATGCGATCTGCTGGACGTGGACGGTACGCTGGGCATCACGTTTGGGTATACCGTGCCCGATGCACGGCGTACGCATGTAGCTACGCAGGTGCTGAATGAGCTGCTGCGATGGGGTCGCGAACAGGGCATGACACGCTGCTCAGTTGATTTCGAATCGGCCAACCTGCACGCCAGAGGCTTCTGGGAGCATCACTTCCAGCCTATCTGCCATTCGGCCATCCGTCGCGTGGACGAGCGAATGTAGCGACAACGATCGGCAACCAACGCCACGATGCGACGGCAGTTTTCAGTCGCAGCACTTGGCTACAGCGGACTAGGCCGTTTGGCCAAGACAACAAGAGTTATGAATTCCACAGGTAGAAGAAGAGGTTAGTATGAAGATAGCCATTGGCGGCGACCATGCCGGTTTCCCGCTCAAATCGGACCTAATCCCACTGCTGGAAGCAAAGGGCCATGTGGTGACCGACCACGGCGCCTATAGCACGGATCCGGTTGACTTTCCCGATGTCTCGCGCAAGGTGTGCGAAGCCGTTCTCGACGGCGACGCCGAACGGGGCATCCTCTGCTGCGGCACCGGCGTTGGCGCAGCCATTGCCGCCAACAAAGTGCCAGGCATCCGCGCCTCGCTCTGCCACGATACCTACTGTGCGCATCAGTGCGTTGAGCATGACGATGTTAATCTCATGACCATCGGCGCCTGGATTGTTGGCGTGAAGGTAGCAGAGGAGATCGTGGACACATTCTTAGCCGCGGAATTCAGTACAGACCCAGACTGCCGACGACGCGTGGAGAAGCTGCACGAGTTGGAACTGTGGGCGGCGAAGAAGGTGCTAGCCGAGCGAGGGTAGCACGGCAATGCGACAGGAGTGAAGCGTTCCTGTCGCCAGTCCCAGTGGCGGATAGAGCAGGGGTTCGCTGCGTGCTACGGTTCGCCGTCGTACAGGTGCTTGATTCTGTACATAGGCTCAACCGTTCGGTGTTCCACAGAAAACGCAACAAACCAGGAATACGCAAGCGACATTGTCATGCAGATTGGAGTGCGCCTGATGAAAACGTACCATGAAGAATCCAGAGAGCTCCCAATAATCGCAGAAGTCGACGTCGTCGTATCCGGCGGCGGACCGGCCGGCGTCGCAGCGGCTACCGCTGCCGCGGCGACTTGGCGCTCGCACGATGCTCATCGAGCGCTACGGGCACCTCGGCGGGTTGGCAACCGGCGGCCTTGTGCTGCTCATGGACGACCTATTCGACTCAAAAGGCCAGCGTTGCATCGGCGGTATCTTTTGGGAGTCAATGGAGCGGCTGCAGGCGCTTAGCGGACTAGCCGAAGAGAAGCCGACCCGGCTGCATGCCGACTCGGAACTGCTCAAAGTCGTCTGCGACGACCTCTGCATGGAGTCCGGCGTCACGTTACGGCTCCATTCTTGGGCGGTCGAGGCTATCGTCGAAGACAACAATGTGAAGGGCGTCATCGTTGAAAGCAAGTCCGGGCGCCAGGCTATCCTGGCGAAGGTAGTTGTCGACGCGACGGGAGACGGAGATATCGCCGCACTGGCAGGTGCGCCGTTTGAGAAATTCACCATGCGCATTGGTCTCAACCTGAAAGTGGGCGGCGTGGACCTGCCCCGGCACAGGCAATTTCGTAAGCAGAACCCTCAGGCGTCCCACGCACTGCGCGAGGAACTGGAGGCTCTAGGCGGCGTTCCCATCAGCTGCGGCCCTACGCCCTACAGCGATGCCGGCGTCTACTGGGTCAACATACTGGGACTCGCCAATCCGGAAGGAACCGAGCCCCGACCCTATCCCAACGGCGATCCATTCTACGGTGAGTTGGATGCCGTAGATGTGGAGACGCTTTCCTTTGCAGAAGTTGAACTGCGCAAGCGCATCATGGTGGGCCTGGAGTTTTACCGGCGCAATATGCCCGGCTACGAAAACGTCATGCTGCTTTCATTCGCTAGCCAGCTAGGCGTGCGCGACAGCCGCCGCGTCACCGGCGTCCACAACTTGACGCGTGCCGAGCTGGAAGAGGGCGCGCACTTCGACGACGCCATCGGGATCACCGGAACGTCTTTTCGCAATGGCAGCCATTTGGAAGTTCCCTATCGGTCGCTTGTTCCCGTGGAGACGGATGGGCTGCTCATGGGCGGGCGCTGTATCAGCGTGGATAGCGGGCTGATTCATTCCATTCGCCTCATCCCACCGGCTATGATGACGGGGCAGGCAGCCGGCACTGCTGCGGCATTGGCTGTACAAAAGGGTGTGCAGCCGCGTGAGTTGGATACCGACGTCCTTTTAGGGCAGTTGTTGGAGGATGACGCCGTCTTGCCGCAAGTTGTGGAGTCGGTAGCCGCGTAGCGCAAACCGTATGATGATGTGATTAGTAGTTGAACAGCAGGTGAAATGCAAAGGACGTCCTAGCATATCAGCTTTGGGCGTCCTGTTTGTTAGCGGAACTCAAGCTATCGGCACGTGCACGAGAGCGTCCATCCCTTCACGCAGTCCACTATGCTTGTCTGCAATAAATGCTACCGCAGGTAACGGTCCAGGAAGTCCGCGATGTCTGGCAGCATCTCCAGTTGTCCTTCCACCGAGAAAACATAATAGCTGTTATTTGGATAGATCTTGTATTCGTAGGTCTTGTAGTCCATCTCCAAGGCGCGAGCAAACTTCAGCGATGCATCCGAACGAGGCGGCATGCCCTCGCCATGCACCAGGAAGACCGGCGTCGTCGCATCCCGCAGCTTGTAGATGGGCGAACAACGGATGTACACCTCGCGGTTCTCGTCCACGTCGCCAAACTCGTACTTCATCAACTGGCGATGGCGTAGCTCCTGTCCTTCTTCGAAACCCAGCCAGTCGCCGTAGCCGGCGTGCGGCACGGAAGCCTTGAATACGCCCGGTGCAAAGGCAACCGCGCTCATGCTCATACACCCGCCATAGCTGGTGCCGTGGATGCCCATGTTCTCGCCGTCGACGTAGTCCAGCGTGCGCAGGTACTCAACGCCGGCTAGCACATCCCGCAGATCGCCATGTCCCCAGTCCTGATTGTTGGCATCCTCAAACATCTTGCCATAGCCGGAACTGCCTCGGATATTCGGTTGCAGCACCACATAGCCGCGACGGATGAAGTACTGCACATCCGGCTGGTAGTTGTCGAAGAATTGCATGGTTGGCCCGCCATGGGCAATGATGAGCCCGGGGTAGCGCACGCCGGGTTCACGGTTGGGCGGCGAGTACAGATACGCGGAGATCTCCAACCCGTCGAAGCTTGTGTATGTGATCTTCTGCGACGCCTGTAACTTGGTCGCCAGCTCCATAGCCGCGCCGGACCAGGTTACCCGTCGAGTTACGCCGGTCTCGACGTCCACGAGCCACAGGTCGGCAGGACATGTCGGCGTCTCTAGCAGATAGCTGATATGCTTGCCGTCTGGTGACCAGGCAGGTGCGCTGACAACGCCCTGATCCGGGCTCACCAATACTCGCGCCGCGCCGCCGTCCAAAGACACGACCTCTAGCCGTAGCGTCCCGTTGCTGTTACTGACGTACGCCAGCGTGTTTCCATCCGGTGAGAGCACAGCTTCGGTCTGATCACTCGAATCGGGACTGAGTTGAGTCGCCGGACCGCCATCCAGTGGCGTCAACCAGTAGTTGATCCAGCCGCTACGGTGAGAGGGGTAGATGACGATGTTCTTGGGTGCAGACACGATGGGATAGCCAAACCTGCGACCATAGTGGTAGTCGAACAGATCCTCGTCCACCGTGATCGTGCGTGCGTTGGAACCATCGTTCGCCATGCGCACAAGCTCGTGGTCGGTCCAGTCTTCGTTCAGGCGCACATAGACGATCTCACTGCCGTCCGGCGTGAAGGTCGGGTAGACTTCGTACAGTTCATCGTCGGTCAGGCGGACCGTCTCGCCGCTAGGTACGGCTACGGTGTAGATGTCGTATCGCCCGTACAGGTTGGCAGACAGCACGATAGCGCTGCCGTCCTGCGCCCATTTGTAGGCGTTGATGTTGGCGCCGATACGGGTTAGCTGGCGTTTGGGTCCACCGTCGAGAGGCACAAGCCAGATTTCCACGCGGCTGGACTGCTCGCGTCCATCGTCGACGCCCATGTCTCCCACATAGGAGATCCACTTGCCATCCGGTGATACGGATAGCAGCGCCGAAGCCAGGAAGGGCAACTTTCCGAGCTCATCCACCAGCACTTCAGCCTTGCCGGACTTCGGGATGATGCGCCGAATAGACGCGCCGCCGGTCGAGGCGGACTTAACGACAATGCCGGAGCCATCAGGAAGCCAAATGGGCGCTTCCGGTCCCGCTGTCGCTTTGAGGGATAGGAGCTGGCGCAGCGATACGCCGCCCAGGTAGACATCACAAGGTTTCATTTCACAATAGCTTTCTATGGTTCCTAGCGTACGAATGACTCATTGTAACGACGATACCGCAAACCCAGGTACATGCGAAAAAATGCGACCGCCTGCATCACCACTACGTCTGCCCATGCGAATCGCGAACCGCTCCTACATGGCTGTCTATTCGTCCCTCGAGCCAGGTCACGTAGAAAGCGCTGATGGATGCTTATTCAACCGCCACCGTATGCTTATTTACCCAGTCCCAGTCGACTTCGATGCCCAGGCCTGGCGTATCCCATGGGCGCGCGAAACCTTCGCTGTCGATCTCTGTGGAGGCGTCCCTAATACCAGGCGGCGTGTAGTAGGTCTCAGGGACCAGCCTCTCGAAGTATTTGGTATTGTAGATGGCGCAGCCGGCATGCAAGTTCGCGATGGAGCCGCCATGCAGCGCGGCCATCATGCCGAAGCCTTCACAGATGTGGGCTGTCTTCATCACGCCGGTGATGCCGCCTTTGAACGGGTCCGTGGCTCCGGTCAATATAATGTCTGCCGCGCCGGTTTGTATCTGCGCCAGCGCGTCAAATGGACCGCCAAACGTTGCTTCGGCTACAGCCAGTGGAATATCCAGTTCTGCAGCCAGCCGCGCTAGGACCGTGATGTTGAAGTGATCCATAGGCTCTTCGTACCAGTAGAAATTCGCCTCTTCCAACTGTCGGCCAAACCAGACCGCATCTTCATACAGGTTGAACATACTTGATGCGTCGTACATGAGCACGATATCGTCACCGACGTGCCGGCGCAGCTCATGGCACAATTCAGCATCTTCTTGCAGGCGTCCCCATGCATGCAACTTGATGGCCTTGTAGCCCTTTTCCAGGCTGGCGTCGGCCAAATCCATGTATTCCTCCAGCGAGTCGACCGTCACTGTGCTGGCGTAGGCGGGCAACTTGTCCCGAATGGCGCCGAGCAGTTTGTAGACAGGCAAGTTGGTTACTTGTCCGAGTAGATCCCATAGTGCACAGTCGACCGGACCGATGGCAAAGCCAAGATGCGATGTACGCAGATTGCGCCAGAACTTCTGCCAAATCCGTTCGCGATCCAGCGGATCCTCTCCGACAAGTTGATATTTGATCTCGTTGAGGTCAGCTCCTGCACGATAGCCGGACATACCTTCTACGCCCGCATCCGTGAGAATGCGCAGGAGCGCCGTACGCGCGGTAGAACCGGCAGGCATGATCTCATCCCGCCAGTGGTAGGGACCGCGCTCCCATTCAATATGATGAACCTTGACATCCGTGATCTTCATGGTTGGCTCCTGTCTAGATGATGTGAATAGAGCAACATAGTTGACTATACTGGCGCCGCATGTGATAACTCGGTTGATAGTAGTCTATGATTGTACAGCCTTCTTCACGATATCGATTAGGATGGCAATATCTTCACGACCTTCGCATAGCGGCGCTTCCGGCGCTATTCCTTTCGTGATGCACTCGTGGAAGTGGATCAGTTCCAGCTTAAACGCCTCTTCATAACCGCTTCTGGTAGTCACCTGTTGCAGCGCATCATTCTCCATGCGCCACTCTTCCACCAGGGTCGGTGCGTTTTTGATGAACGGGCTGGGAAAACGTACCGACACGACGCGGTCCGATGCATAGACAGATAGTGACTCGTCGAAACGAGCCAGGCCCGGCGTAATCGCGGTATCGAAGACGCAGCGCATGTCGTGTGCGTAGCCGAACAGAGCACTGATTGCCCGTCCGTTGTGCCAAATGTCAGCCGCAATCACGCGTTCCGGCAGGCCGACTGCGCCGTGCAGAATGGACATGTCGTGCGTGTTGAGGCCGAGCAGCAGGCCATATGCAGACACAATCTTGTCAGGCTGTTGGCCAATGGCTACCGCCATGCTCGCATAGCGTTCATTCTGCATCCGTTGCACGGTATCCGCATCGACGTCGTCGACGCGCTCAATGTGATAGTGGCTCAGGAATGCTTCGTTTGGCCCGATCACGTCGTGCAGGCGCACCAAATGCGGACTATGCATGGTTTGGATCAGAGACTGCCCGTAGCGATAACCCGGGTCGTAGCGCTTGTGATAGCCCACCATGCCGACCACGCCCGCCTGTTCCACGGCGTCGATCATCTCGTCCGCCTCATCCAGGTTGTTGCACATGGGCTTTTCGATGAAGATGTGCTTGCCAGCGCGAGCCGCGGCTGTCGCCGGCGGCGCCTGATGTCCGGTCAGCACCAGGACCGCATCCAGGTCAGATCGGTCCAGCATTTCATGATAATCGCTGTAGGTTTTTGGAATCGCAAAACGATCGGCAACGGCTTTCAGCGTGCCGGAAGACACGTCCGATGCGGCAACAATGTCGAAGCGATCCGGCATATCCCTGAGATGCGGCAGGTGCATGACCTGCGCGATCATGCCGACTCCAATGAGACCGACGCGGACGATCTGCTTTGTCATCACGGTTGTCCTTCTGTGCACGGGAGGTGGGAGGTTCGATGAACCCATTATCCCACAGGCAGGTGCATCACGAGTAGTCTGGCTTGCAACGTTAACGCCGAATCAGTCGATCTGTTGTAGACTAAGTCTGATGCACTCGATATGAGCTAGACATCTTTTCTGAAACCAACACCTGCCCCCATCCACAAACCACATCGCACCGAAACCACTCATTATCAGGAGAACCTCATGCCTGCAAAAATCAGCAAAGTACACGCCCGCGAGATTCAAGCCAATCGCGCACTGGTCGCCTTGCGCGTCACTGTGGAAGCCGACGACGGCTCAGTCGGCGTGTCCACACCGGAAACCGGCGTTTCCACGGGCACCTATGAAGCGAAATTCCTGCTGGACGGCGGCGAACGCTATCATGGCCTCGGCGTACGCAAGGCGGCTGAAGTGGTCAACAAGGTTATCGGCCCGGCGCTGTTGGGCATCGATGTGACGGCGCAGGGCGAGATCGACCAGGCCATGATTGAGCTGGACGGGACGCCGGACAAAAACCGTCTTGGCGCAAACTCCATCGTCGGCGTGTCGCTGGCAGCCATCAAAGCCGGCGCGGCTAGCACCGGTCAAGGCCTTTACCGTTACATCGGCGGCGCCAATGCAGTCACGATTCCCGTCCCCATTCTGGGTATCGGTACTGGGGGTCGCTATCGCGATCCGGGTACATCGCGCTGGTTCAAGCCGAGCTACGAGTTCGTCCCCTACGGCGCGGGCAGCTTCGAGAACGCGCTCTACATGAGCTGGCGATGCGCCGAAGAGACCAAGCGCATTCTAAAGGAACGCTTCCCCAATTTCGCACCGCAATACAAGAACATAGCGCTGGCTGGCGTCATCGACGACGATCGCCAACTGCTGGATGTGATGACAACTGCTATCAACAACTGCGGCTTTGAAGGACAGGTCGGCCTCTATTTCGACTGCGCAGCGGACTGCTACTACGAAGCTGATATCGACAAATACGTCGGGGAGTTCATGCCCGGCGAGCGCACGCGCGAGGAACAGATCGCGCTGCTCAAGAGCTATGTGGACGAGTTCCCCATTGTATCGCTGGAGGATCCGTTGCGCGAGGAGGATTTCGAGGGCATCGCCATGGCCACAGAGGAACTGGGCATCGAGGTCGTGGGCGACGATCTCTTCACCACCAACATCGAGCGCGTCAAGCAAGGCGTTGCTGCGGGTGCGGCACAGTCCATGGTGCTGAAGATTACCCAGGTAGGCACGGTTAGCGAAGCCCTGAAAGCCTGCCGCTATTGCTATGATCATGGCTACAATGTGCATCCTTGCGGCAGCCGCGGCGACCTGGACAGCATTGGCGACTTCGCAGTCGGACTCAACACCGGTCAGATTCGCGGCGCCGACTACAATCGTCTACTGGACATTGAGGCAGAACTGGGTGAGGCTGCCGTGTGGCCGGGCAAGTCAGCTTACAAGGGTCGCAAGAATCGGGAGTAACACAGCATATTGAGTAGTATGGCCTCAAGAATATTACATAGAAGGGTTGAAAAGCTTACTGTTCCACATGCAATTCGAAAGTCAGCGTTGTCAACACTTGAGCGAATCAAATGTGAAATCTGTCAATTAAGCTTACGACTAGAGGTATCTATTGATGCCTAGTGCGAAGAGTAGAGCTTGCTCAACGTCATACATTCGATGCTCGGATAATGTGGTGATCAAGGATCCAATATGACGAACTAGGATGGTCTGCATGTTATCTAGATTCACGACACTAACACTGATTATCCCATCTTCCTCCGGCGTTAATAGTACTTCAGAGGTAATATTACGTATCCTTCTAGTAATGGGAGCAATGGTGACGCTTGTGCGCCGATCAATAATCGAATCTCGAGTTAGTATCAGCACTGGACGTCGTTTGTCAGGCGCGCGAAATGTATTCCAACGTATCTCGCCGCGTCGCATTATTCCGGCCAAACCTGTTCTTCTTCCCACTCGGCAGCTTCAGATTCAGTCTCAGGATAGGCAATGTAGCCAGCGATCTGTCGTTGTTCCATTCTTTGTATCTTCAGTTCATGTAATGCCTTCTCTAGTGCCTTACGGATAAACGCTGAACGAGTTGTTCCAACTGATGCGACGGCAGCATCGACATCTTCCAATAAGTCTGAATCGATCGTCATCTGAACTGTTTTCATAATAAACTCCATAACTAGACGAATAGCACGATACGACGGTTGCAACTACCATATTATACCACACATTATTATGTATATAATTATCACTATAACGTGACAAATTTGATGTGATTCTGTAAAGGTGAGTAATCGCCTCCAGCACATAGAAAGCCACTACTAAAATGACCTCTCCACACGGCAACATCTCAGACGCCTATCGACCGCCCTTCCAGGCGCGCAACGGTATCGTCACCTCCGGGCACGCGCTGGCGTCACAGGCTGGTGTGCGCACCATGATGACTGGCGGCAATGCCATCGACGCGGCTATCGCCACCGCAGCTGCGCTCGGCGTGGTGGAACCAACCATGTCGGGCATGGGCGGCGACGGCTTTCTGCTTATTTATGACGCCAATGAAGGCGAGATCACCGCTGTCAACGCCACCGGACCGGCGCCCATGCTGGCGACGCGCGAGAAATACCTGGCGGACGGCGGCATCCCTATGCACGGCATGCGCAGCGTCTCCGTGCCGGGCGTCGTGGACGGTTGGCTGCTGGCCCACGAGCGCTACGGCGTTCTGCCGCTGGAAGAGGTGCTCAAACCGGCTATCGAGTTGTGCGAGGACGGCTTTCCTATCAGCGCACGCCTGGCCATGCACATGCGCGACGTGCTGGACGAATTCAACGCGGCCGAGTATAGCCGCCCCATCTTCACGCACGACGGCGAAGCCATGCAGCCAGGCGATCTGCTGGTGCAGAAGAACCTGGGCGCGAGCTATCGACTACTGGCGCGCGAGGGGCGCGAGGCGTTCTATGAAGGCGCGATTGCCGACGCCGTCGACGCGTTCAGCCGCCAGCACGACGGCTATCTGCGCGCCGATGACCTGCGCCAGTTTCATGCGCACTGGACCGACCCCATCGTCACCTCCTATCGCGGCTATGATGTGTACGAGATGCCGCCCAACTCCAGCGGACATATTCTGCTACAGGAGTTGAACATGGTGGAGCGACTGAACTTGCAGGAGATGGGCTGCAACACGGCGGAGAGCGTGCACTGGATGGTGGAGGCCAAAAAGCTGGCCTTCGCCGATCGAGAGAAATTCGTCGCCGACCCCAACTGGGTCGATATCCCGCTGGACGGGCTGCTGTCCAAGGCGTACGCCGCTGAACGACTGACGCAAATCGACCCGAAACATGCGGCACTCGACGTGCAGGCCGGCGAGCCCGACCGTTTCGGCGACACCACCTGCTTCTGCACGGCTGACCGCGCCGGCAACGCAGTCTGCCAGCTCCAGAGCATCCAGTCGGCGTTCGGCTCGTGTCTGGTCGCCGGCGATACGGGTATCCTGCTCAACAACCGCATGACCTATTGGCATCTGGAGGAGGGACATCCCAACTGCCTCATGCCGGGCAAACGCGTGCGTCACACCATGAACAACGTGCTGGTGACCAAGGACGGCAAGCCGGTTCTTATCTGCGGGACGCCCGGTGCGGATACGCAGGTGCAGACGAACCTGCAACTTGTGACCCACATCCTCGACTTTGGCATGAATCCGCAGGAGGCCGTGGAAGCGCCGCGCTGGCGCAGCCTGCAGATGGGTATGGAGTCGACCATCCCGCACACATGCGACGACGTGTTGGAGCTGGAGGCGCGCTTCCCCGCGGAGGTACGCGCCGAGCTGGAGGCGCGCGGTCACGTGCTGGAGATTCTGGGCGAGTGGGGCGGGCGGGGCAACGCCATGGCGATCCTCGTGGACCCGGAGACCGGTGTGCTCAGTGGAGGCGCGGATCCACGCAATGACGGGTATGTGTGCGGCTGGTAGGTAGGGACCCGGGCGGCGAGCGTACTACGCACGGCGCGATAGTTCGTTCACCGCCCAGTTTAGATTAGCCTTTGAACTCCTGCACAGGTAATCCTTCGATGTAGCCGCGTTCGCCTATGGGTTCAAGCTGAAATCGCGGACCATCGTCTGGCGCCCATTCCCAACCGAAATGCTTCGGGTTATAGCGCTTGATCGCATCCCACACCGCGCCGATTGCCTCGGCGTAATTCTCATCCTCAAAGGGTTCGCTCTGGAAAACCAAATACTTGCAGGGTGGCAATTCGATGATGTCAAATCCATCCGGTATACCACCGCCAAAATCGAGCGGGACCTCAACGCCCTGACAATATTCCGAAGTCCCCGGAGTACGCATCGTTGCCGGCAGCCACATGCCAATCGATTCCTGTAACGCGCCTTTGATGCTTTCAAGCGTGCCCCAGACATCGCAGCCTACCTCTTCACAGTAGGCGAAATAGTCCGTCGCCTCACGTCCCCTTTTCAGTATCAATTTCCGACGAGGCCGTTCGATGACTTGCGTGAAGAGTACCGTTGCGGACATGTGTTCTTCTCTCCTCTCACGTGATCTGTAATAGTCGCCGATGGGATAGTAGGATAGAAACTGTAGAGGCGGCGTGTTCTTGCGGTATTCTTTCGGCGAGATAGCGAATTGGCGAGAAAACGCTCTCGTGAAACCTTCGTGCGTGCCAAAGGCAGACTCTAGCGCGATCTCGAGGACGCTTTTGTTCGTGTCGCGCAGTTCTATAGCTGCCGCAGTCAACCGAACCCTACGCAGATAGTCAAAGGGTGTCATGCCTAACAGTTCGGAAAAAGCGCGTAACGAGTGCCAGGGCGAGTACATGGCAGCCGCCGCCAGATCCTCCAGAGTGATGTCCTCCTTGGAATGGGCGACAATGTACTCCTGCATTCGCTGTACTGCGTTGATTTTTTCCCAATTTTCGGCCATTTGTTTCACCCGAGGAGAATATAACATATCGAGTAGGGGCATTTCTTGACCGCAATTGCTATAGTCGTTATATGCTGCTGATGCCGTCATTGCATCTTGGCTGTCACAAACATTCCCACCGCTCAAATGTGCTCTACCCGCAAAACTGTGTACAATACACACGCAAATCTCTCCGCACATCAACTCACTAACCACAGCAACGGAGCTAACCTATGAAACGCATATTATTGACCGGCGCGACCGGACGCATCGGCAGTAGCTTCTTCGAAGAGTACCGCGACAAGTACTGGTTCAGACTGGCCTCGCGCAGCGCGGGCAAGCTGACCGGCATCGAACCGCATGAGGCATTCCCGTTGGACGTCGCCGACCCGGACGCGTGCCAGGAAGCCTGCAAGGGCATCGACACGGTTGTGCATATGGCTGCTAATCCCTCGCCACAGTCGGGCTTCTATGAGACACTGCTGGATAGTAACATCAAGGGCGTCTATAACATCTTCCAGGCCGCACTGGACCAGGGATGCCAGCGAGTCGTCTACGCCAGCAGCATCCAACTCACCGAAGGCTATCCTCTGGACACGCAGATATCTGAGGACATGCTTCCCCGTGCCGTCAACCTGTATGGCGTATGCAAGGCTTTTGCTGAGCAGTGCGCGCACTACTTCTCCAAGGTGCACGGGCTTTCTGGCATCTGCATACGCGTCGGCAACTACGCCGGCAATAACGATTCCATGGAGGCCGACGCCCGCCGCTTGAGCGCATGGGTCAGCAAGCGCGACATGAACCAGCTCTTCATGAAAGCAGTGGAGGTGGAAGACCTTCCTTTCGCCATCCTGCACGGCGTCTCGGACAACCGCTTTAAGCGGCTGGACATCCGCAAGACGCGCGAACTGGTCGGCTATGAGCCGCAGGACAATTCCTTCGACTACTTCGATACGGGTATCGACAACGGCGACCGCTGGTACACTGAATTTCCGGGTCGCACCAGAACCGATTAATCGCGCAGCTGCCTACGCTGCACCACAAGCCCTTGTCTAGTGCAAGGGCTTTTTCGTGGTATACGAAGCCTGATCGAGGACTGAAAATTTTGAATCAGCGCTAACCCAGCATATATTGGCAGGATGTCTGATAGCAACGACTTCTGGCACACGCTGCCGCGACCCATCATCGGTCTATCGCCCATGAACGGCGTGACCGACCATCCTTTCCGCCACATTCAGAAGAAGCACGGCGCGCCAATGCTCGTCTTCACCGAGTTCACACCGGTGAACGGTCTTCGCGCCGGCGCGAAGGTGCTGCTAAAGGACCTGATGTACGACGAGTCGCAGAGGCCTGTCATCGCGCAGATCTATGGCCACACGCCCGACGATTTCTACCAGGCGGCTATCGTCTGCTGCCAGCTCGGCTTCGACGGCATCGACATCAACATGGGCTGCCCCAGTCGCAGCGTGACATTCGCAGGCTCCGGCGCAGGCCTTATCCGCACGCCGGAACTGGCGCAGGAGATCGTGCATGCGACAAAGCGCGGCGTGCGCGACTGGACCAACGGCGCTACGGTGCGCGATTGCCCACGCGTTCGGGGGCGCTTTGCCACGGCTGTTGAATTGTTGCATGCGCAGTTGCCGCCGGCTGTGCGCGTGCGTCGCTGTATCCCCGTGAGCGTGAAGACGCGCATCGGCTACGATGCACCGCAGATCGACGAATGGATTCCCACGCTGCTGGCTACTGAACCGGCTGCCATATCCATTCACGGGCGCACGCTGACGCAGGGCTATGCCGGAGAAGCGGACTGGGACGCCATCGCGCAGGCGGTGGAACTGGCGCGTGGCAGCGGCGTTCCTATACTGGGTAACGGTGACGTGGTCTCCATGCAGGATGCGCGTGAGCGTGCGTCGGCAAGCGGCGTAGACGGCGTGCTCATCGGACGCGCCAGCTACGGCAATCCGTATGTATTCCTGGACGGCGACCCTGCTGTCAACGGTGATGACAGTGCGTCGGAAACCGAAGCGAATTACCGTCTGCTGCACGTTGCCAAGGAGCATGCACGCCTCTTCGAGCAGAGATTCAGCGGGCTCAAAGGCTATCATTTTCTGCCGATGCGCAAGCACCTTGGCTGGTATGCCAGGCGCGTGCCGGGCGCCAGCTATCTGCGTCGGACGCTGCTGCAGACATCCAGCGTGGAAGAGGCAGTCGCGGCCATCGACGAGTATTTTGACTATCGGGAGAGCTGGAGGATGCGTTCATGATCAGCGGTTCGAGTGTTCGGTTTCGCGTCTACACACTGGCGGAGTTTCACGCTGTACTGACTGAGCTTATCGCGCACTTCGGCGCGGCTATGCGTGCACATCGGTCCCGGCGCGTCTCCAAGGCATTTGCGGAGCGGATTATGTTGGCCGTGACGCAGGTGAACGGCTGCCGCTATTGCAACTACTATCACGCAAATCTGGCACTGGCGGCTGGTATTTCCAACCAGGAGGTGCAGAGCCTCATGCAGGGCGAGCTCAGCGACGCGCCGGCGGACGAGCAAGTTGCTTTGCTGTTCGCTCAGCACTATGCCGATACGAAAGGTCATCCAGAGCCAGAATCCTGTGCGCGCTTGCGCGAGGTATATGGCGATGACATGGCGGACGACATCTTAGCATACATTCGCATGATCATGTTCGGCAACGTCTATGGCATCCTGTTCGATTCGCTCTGGTTTCGCCTGCAGGGTAAGCCGGTAGCCGGCAGCAGCCTGTGGCAGGAAAGCGCCGGATTCTTCGGCATTGTACTGATGGCGCCCTTCATCGCCGTGCAGTATGGAATGCGCCGCAGGTTGGCGCACAGCCGCCCCGAATCAGCAGCCTGCTGAGCGCCGTACGCGAAAACATATCACCGCAACGCCAGCGCAACTTCCCACTGAAACGGCGACGGCTATTGTGATCCGTCCGTACCTGTGTGAGCCGACGTGCGCCGTGCCTAGTCGACCACGACGGTGGTCCGCTTTATGTCCGGGTCGGTGAAGATGTCCTGCACATCCACAGCCTTGGTGGAGATGCTCCACGCTACCGCGCCGTTCTCACCGGCCTGGAACCAATGCAGCGTGTTCGGCTCGAGGGAAACCTGTTGCCCGGGCTGTAGGATGTGCTCGCACCAAACGGTATAGGTGTGACGCCGGTGCTCGGGGGGATGTCCCTTTGGGTTCGGCGTTGCTTCGCCGGGCGTATAGACGAGTATCTCGCCCCATTCACAGCGCACCGTCTCGGCTTTGCCGGCGTATTCGCGCAGCGGCGGATGGCGGTGTTCGGGCAGCGCCTGTCCCGGCAGCAGTGCGATCAGCTTTGCAGCCACCTGTTCCGTGTCGACCAGCGTAACAATTTGTGCGCCGCTCTGTTCCAATTCGCCCAGGCCGAAGTCCGCCACATCTATGGCAGCCAGTTCATCCTCGCGCAGCGAGACGCCCGTGTTACGAAATAGTTCGGTTGCCCTAGCGACCGCTGCATCCCGTTCAGCTCGTGTGATCATGGGATAGTTTTAAGTTCCAGGTTTAATGTTTCAAGTTTCAGGTTGGTTGTCCCTGCGTAGCATGGCAGGCAAGAAGAAGTTCAAAGGTTGAAAAGTTTAAGGGTTCAATTCCGTGGTGCAGAATACTGTGTATAATATTCAACATGTATCATACTAGTATGACAATATAATTTGAAACTATTACCTATGTTCGCATGCGTAATCACCCTGCCATCTCTTCACCCTGTCACCTTGTCACGCTTGTCACGCTTGTCACGTTGTCACGTTGTCACCATGTCACGCTGTCACAGAAAGCGCCGCGACCGTCTCCAGCGCGGCGCGCATACTGCCGGGATCGCATACGCCCTGCCCAGCTTTGTCGAACGCCGTACCATGCGCCGTGGTCGCGCAGGGGATGGGAAGGCCCATGTAGACGGTGGCGCCGTTCCACGTGCCCAGGAGCTTTCGGGCAATGTTGGCCTGATCGTGGTACATGCAGAGCACTGCGTCATATTCCTCAGCGTGCGCGGTGAGAAAGATGGTATCAGCCGGCAACGGGCCGCGTGCGTCGATATCGTCCTGCTGTGCCATGCGCACCGCCGGCTCGATCTCGTCAATTTCGTCGCTGCCGAAAAGACCGCCCTCACCGCCGTGGGGATTCAGAGCCGCTACACCGATGGTTGCTTCAGGACGGCCCACGGCTTCCAGCAGCGCGTACAGCCGCCGGATGTAGAGAAGGATGCGATCTCGTTTTACATAATCGCGTATGTCGCTGAACGGTATATGCTCGGAGATAGCCGTGGTCCACATCGTGCCGACCAGTCCGGTGATATAGGCGTCGTCGCTGCCTGTGATATCGGCCATATAGGCCAGCTCGTCCATATAGTCGTAGCCGGCTTCGTGGAAGGCTTCCTTGTTCATGGGCGCCAGCACCATACCCTGTATCTCGCCCGCCTGGCCAAGCGCCAGACCGGCTTTCATGAATTGCGCCGCGGCATCGCCCAGCGCCGGGTCTAGCTTGCCCCAGGCGACCTCGCCGATGGCGACCCCGTCCGGGCGAAGTACATCCACCTGGCCAAAGGCGAATTCAGCCGCGCCTAGGTCGTCAATGGCGCGGAAGGTCAAGCTGCTATCAATGGCGGCGGCTATCTGCTGCATCGTACTGTCACTCGCCCAGAACGAAGGGGCGGCAGCGTTCGTATGTGGCTGGTTCGGCAAGCACTTTCACGGTGAGCTCCGGACCGATGCCGGCTGCGTCGCCCATGCTGATTGCGATGATTGGGAGGTCCATGCGAGCGGTCCTTAGGCTGTGCATTGCGTGTAGTAAGGGAATAGGCGGATTGTATTCATATTACGTTCAATGTAACAATTAGTATACAAGCAGAGTTGGTAATCCGGGGAAAACCAGGATACCGGTGGCTTTGACCTGTGCTGGACAGATGTCCGTTGACTTGTCACAGTATTGCTGCACAATTAGAGATACGCAGCCGTAACGAATTAGTCTGAACAAAATCTGCAGCAAAGCTTGCAGCCACGGTAGGAGACCCGAGAGGAACGTTTCAGATGTACCCAACTACGCGCAGCCCGGAAGAGATGATGGACCTCATACTGGAAACGGCAAAAGAGGACCCCCGCATTCGGGCGGCTATCCTCAACGGCTCGCGCGTGAACCCGAACGCGACACCCGACATCTTCCAGGACTATGACGTTGTCTATATCATGTCAGACTTTGACTCGTTTCTCGCCGACCCAAGCTGGATCGACCGTTTCGGCGAGCGTATGATCCTGCAGACGCCGGACGACATGCCCGCTCCGGCGCCTGCGGGCTATGACAAATACGCATATCTCATGCAGTTCATGGACGGCAATCGCATCGATCTGACGCTCATCCCCATCGAGAGGCTCAGCGAGTATCGGCTTGAAAGCCTCAGTCGCCTGCTGATGGACAAGGAGGGTTGTATTCCTCCACTGCCAGCCGCCAACGAAGAGGATTACCTGCCCGCACCGCCAAGTGAAAAAGCGTACCTCGACTGCTGCAACGAGTTCTGGTGGGTGTGTCCCTACGTGGCGAAAGGTTTGTGGCGCGAGGAGATCATCTACGCCAAGCACACGTTTGATATCGTTCACCAGCAGCTCATGAAAATGCTGGTCTGGCATGTGGGCATTCGGACGGATTTCCGAGTAAACCTGGGCAGCCACAACAAGCGGCTGCAGACCTATCTGGAACCAGAACTGTGGCAGCTGATGAAGGCTACCTATGCGGACAGTTCGCTCGAAAATATGTGGAATGCCTTACTCACAACGACTTCGCTGTTCCGGCGAGTGGCGCATCATGTGGCGGATCGTACCGGTTACGCGTATCCTGCTGAGGATGATGCGCGCGTCAGTGCACACCTGGAGCACGTTAGAGCGCTGCCGAGGGACGCTGCAAGCTTGTATTGAGTGTCCGTTGCTATATCAAATCCGATGATCCTGTTCAGGCTAACGCCGAACTGGAGAATCCTGATTCGCCAGTTTGACTTGAACACGTTACGATTCATCCATATTTGTTGGATTCTCTTCACGATGATGAGCGCCTCACGGAGTATGCGGTATACTGATACAAGTTTCGTCAATACCCACCATCATGATAAGCGCCTATGTCCGCTACTTCTACAGGACCCGACCGTAACCCTGTCACGCGCACAGTCGCGTATCTCTATGACTTACCCTATTTGCTGTTGCCGCTTGCCGTCTTCTTCTGGGCCGGCAACTTCATCATCGGGCGGGCTGTACGAGCGGACGTGCCGCCGGTGGGGCTGGCGTTCTGGCGCTGGACCGGCGCGTTCTGCATCGTTATTGTTTTCCGCGTGGCCGCATCTGCGCAAGGATTGGCCGGCTATACGCAAGCACTGGCCTATCGTCGTGCTGCTGGCAGCGCTGGGCATTGGCGCATTCAACACACTTATCTACACGGGCCTGCAGTGGACGACCGCCATCAACGCGCTGCTCCTGCAGTCGCTCATGCCGGTGCTCATCGTACTATTTTCCTTCCTGCTCTTCCGCGACCGTATCACGTGGATTCAAGCCATCGGCATCGCCATCAGTGTGACGGGCGCCTTCATCATCATCATGCAAGGCAACATCGAAATGCTGTGCTCGCTTTCGCTGAACAAAGGCGATCTCATCGTGTTCGTAGCCGTGCTCTCCTATGCTGGTTATTCCACCTTGTTGCGCAAGCGACCCTCCATGCATCCGCTCAGCTTTCTCGCCGTCATATTCTTTCTTGGCGCGCTGATGAACTTACCCTTTTATGTGTGGGAATCCGCGGCTGGACGTCCCGTCGTTGTCAACCGTGCCATGCTTCTGGCGGTGGGGTATGTCATGATCTTCCCGTCCGTAGTCTCCTACTTCTGCTACAATCGCGGCGTAGACTTGATTGGCGCCAACCGTGCCGGTCTCTTCATTCATCTGTTGCCCGTCTTCGGTAGTATCATGGCTGTGCTTTTGCTTGGTGAGCGCTTTCAATGGTATCAGGCTGTGGGCATTGTCTTCATCGCTGTAGGCATCTTCCTGGCGACGCGGACTCGCTCCAGCCGCTGAACAGCAGGCTGTGCATGCGATGTGGAGCGTGCTCTCGTCGTAGCAGCTAGTTGTCTGACGAGACTGTACGGGGCGCTCAGATTGCGCGCACCATCGCAACCATGTAAGAATTACATACGAATGAAATATTGCACTGTAGTAACAGTGCGATGTATGCACGCGAAACCGGCAATGGAAAGAGTTTTTCTTGAATACAGAGCGTCCTGATCAGAACGTTGTAGAAGAGGCAGAGCTAACACTGGGGCTGGAAGCTGAACAACTATTGCTCGACAGCTCCGGAAAGGAATTTGTTCCAGATGAATTCGCTGAGGAGAATGGCGTCCATGGCGATCACGTAGCAGCCGCCCTATTAGCTACGCCAGGACCCACGACATTGGCCAAGTTGCGCGGACTGCCCTGGAGCTTGGGCGGCAACGCGTTCAACTCCATTTTCGCACAGTTCACGTTCTTCGGCTCGGTATTCGTACTCTTCCTGAATACGTTGGGGCTGAGCAAGAGCCAAATCGGCGGTCTCCTGTCACTGCTGCCCTTCACCAGCGTATTGGCACTGTTTATCGCGCCGCTGGTTGTCCGCTTCGGCTACAAACGCACCTTTCTAACGGCATACGGCACGCGCACGGTGGTAACTGCGTTTCTGCTGCTCACGCCGTGGGTAACAACCACCTTTGGTTCTTCTGCCGCGCTCGGTTTTGTCACGGTCATCGTGTTAATTTTTGCCATTCTGCGCGCGTTCATGGAGACCGGTTTCATTCCATGGGTACAGGAGTATGTTCCCAACGCCGTGCGCGGGAAGTATGCAGCCAAGGACAACATCTACACCACGCTGGCGGGTCTATTTAGCATCATTGTGGCAGGTATCACGATCAACAGAACCGCTGGGCTGTCGGGCTATATGGTGCTCATCGGCGCCGGTGTGTTAGCCGGCTTCGTGGCGCTCTGGGCGTTCACATTTATCCCCGGCGGAGCGCCTGTCCACCAGCGGGAATCAGGTCGCTCGCGCACAGCCGATATGCGCAACGCACTGCAGAATAGCGATTATCGCCGCTACCTAATAGGCGTGAGCCTGATTACGCTGGGTTTCGCCTCGGTGACCTCCTTTTTGCCGCTCTATCTGCAAGAGCAGGTGGGCATCCCTGCCGGTCTCGTCATCTGGGTCCAGATCGGAACATTGACAGGTACATTACTGTCCAGCTATGGCTGGGGATGGGCGGCGGACCGCTATGGCAGCAAGCCAGTCATGCGCACCGGCGCCGCAATGCTGATTGCGTTGCCTGTATTGTGGTGGCTGATCCCGCGGCAGGCTGGCTACAGCCTCTACTTCGCCCTGGGCATCGCATTCATACAAGGGATCGCAGGCGTCGGCTGGGTGATCGGGGCTGGTCGCTTGCTGCATGTGCATCTTGTGCCGCCCGAGATGAAGATGGGCTACATGGCCTTGTACGCCGCATGGATCGGCATCGTCTCCGGCTTAAGTCAACTACTTGGCGGTCGCGTGTTGGACATGACGCATGGGCTCTCGGGTCACCTAGGCTACTTTGTGCTGGACCCGTATGTGCCGCTCTTTCTGTTTGGATTTGTGTTGACCATCATCGGACAACCGGTGCTGCAAAGTATCCAAGCTGAGCAGTCCTATGGCGTACTTGAATTCGCAGGTTTATTCTTTCGCGGCAATCCATTCATGGCCATGACATCGCTCATCCGCAACCAGATGGCCAAGGATGAATACTCGACGGTCATCCGCACGGAGCAGCTGGGCCGAGCGGGTAGCCGGCTCACCGTAGAGGAACTGATCGCCGCGCTGACCGATCCCCGGTATTCCGTGCGGTACGAAGCGGAGATTGCCATTTCCAAAATGCGGCATGATCCGCGCTTGACGGACGCCATGGTTGGCATACTGGACGGCACCGAGTTGGCACTGAGTGCGCAGGCGGCTTGGGCACTGGGACGTATGGGAGACAGTGCGGCAATCGAACCGCTGCGCGTGTCCATGAACAACCCATACCGCTCTGTGCGCGTGCAAAGCATTCGTGCACTGGGCTGGCTGAAGGATACTGACTCGGTCGCAGCCATGCTAAAAGGGGTACGGTCGGAAACGGATAAAGGCTTGCTGATGGCCTATGCATCGTCCCTGGGCAACTTGGGTGCAGATGAGGCAATGGCCGATCTTCTGCACCTGCTAAGAGAAATGGAGAACAAGGGCGCTCGTATGGAACTGGCGCTGGCTATCGCACGCTTGATCGGCCAAGACTACCTGTTCATCCGCTTGATCCGGCCCATAGCTGGTGACGCAGGCACGGCTGCGGCGGTTGCCATGACTACTTTACAGAAGCGAATCATCCCGAAGCGCCGCAAGAAAGAAACACCCGACGAATTGAGCACTCGCATGGATGCGTCGATCAGTGCCTTTGCTTCAGGCGACCTTGACCACGGAATCAAAGAACTGGTTCACGTGCTGTCGCTCATGCCGCAGGAGTCGCTGGATGAGGCGCCAAGATTAGTCATTGACGAATGCTTACGCGCTCTGCAGCAATACGGACAGGAGCGAGTTGAATACCTCATCCTGGCTTTACATCTATTGAATGTCCATTGGCGAGCTTTCGGCAATCGTCCGATCTGATTTTTGTGTCGATGCAGTAGTCTGCACTACTCTTACTGGTATAGAAAAAGGAACATCTTCCGCAAAGCGTATCCGCTTCGTACGAATCTACGCTAAAAATTACTGATATCATTGGCGCGCCAAAACTAATAGGAGACAACTATGAAAGTTGCTGAGATTATTGTCCGCATTCTAGAGGATGAGGGCATCGATGCGGCGTTCGGCATTCCCGGAGCCGCCATCAATCCCGTTTACGAATATCTGGGCCAGTCCCAACAGATTCGACACTACATTGCGCGGCATGAGGAAGGAGCAACCCACGCGGCCGACGGCTACTATCGCGCCAGCGGTCGGCTGGCCGTTGCCATCTGTACATCCGGTCCTGCGGCGACAAACTTTGTGACCGGCTTGTACACAGCACAGGTGGACTCTATTCCACTCATCGCCATCACAGGACAGAATGTCACCAGCCAGCTGGGCAAAGAAGCCTTCCAGGCGGTGGACATCGCGACCATTGCCAAACCAGTGGCTAAGGCGACGTGGTGCATCACCGAGGCTACACAGGTGCCCACGATCTTGCGCGAGGCTTTCCGTGTTGCCCGCGAAGGGCGACCCGGTCCTGTTCTCATCGACCTGCCGTTGGATGTGCAGATGGCGGATATTCCCTATTCGCCGGAGACCGACGCACCGCTGCCTTTTACGAATCCAGGACCGAACAAGGAACAAATTGCCCAAGCGTTGGACATGGTGCTGAACGCGAGCAAGCCGGTGTTGATCATGGGCGGAGGCGTGCTGTTGTCGGATGCGGCGGACAAGTGCGTTGAACTAGCGGAGTATCTGTCTATTCCGGTGATCACCACCTACATGGCCACCGGCGGCATCGCAGCCAGCCATCCGCTGCATGTGGGCCATATCGGCATCCAGGTTGGGTCGCCTTTCGGAAACCGATTCTTTATGGAATCCGACCTTGTGTTGGGCATCGGCTGCCGCTTCAGCGACCGCCACACCGGCAAGCTGGAGGTCTATACGCAGGGGCGCAAATTCATCCATATCAATATTGAGCCGTCACACATCGGCCGTATCGTGCCCACAGATCTGGGTATAATTTCCGATGCGGGGTTGGCAATTGACGCTCTGCTCGACGAGGCGAAACGCCGTACAGAACAACGCCAGCCGACGCCGCGCGTCCAGGAGATTCCCAAGATGCGCGAGTCCATGGCGCGCAAAACCGACTACGAGGGTACGCCTATCCGGGCGCCGCGCGTCTATTACGAGATGAACAAATACTTCGGCCCGGATACCATCTTCACGACCGGCTGCGGACTCACGCAAATCTGGTCAGGCCAGTTCCAGGCGACGCCGAAACCGCGCACCTATCTCGTCTCCGGCGGCGCGGGCACACTGGGGTTCGACCTGCCGGCAGCCATCGGCGCTAAGGTGGCTAGGCCGGAAGCGACGTGCGTCGCGGTGATGGGGGATGGCGGCTTCGGTTTCATGATGGAAGAAATGGCCATGGCGTGCCAGCATAAGATTCCTGTCATCGTGATCATCGTCAACAACGGCTATCTCAGCCTGATTCGCCAGAACCAGCGCTATGCGTACGAATACGAGTACGGCGTTGATCTGACCTACGACGGGTTGGGCATCGACTTCGTCAAACTGGCGGAATCGTTCGGCGCGTACGGCGAGCGGGTCACCGATCCGGACGAGATGAGCGCGGCCTTCGAACGGGCCGAGAAATGCGGTAAGCCGGCTATCATCGACATTATCGTGGAGCGCGAAACTGATGCGGCTATGGGTGCGGCGTTGGATGCCGTCCGCGAATTCACATAGGCCGCACCTGTAACTTCCTGGAAGCAACTGCAGCTTCCAGGAAGTTCTGAATCTATAGGATCGAACAGTATATAGTATAGGGCGATGGACGAGCTTCCATCGCCTATCTTTGCTGTATAAGAACGCAGCGAAAATTATCCGTTCAAACTATACCTGATCGTCGCACAAGCCCTGTCACAGAGTGGAGCGTAAGACCATGAGCTATACAGAACAGAATCGACAAGCGTGGCAGGAAGCCTTCGCTGTGCATCAGCGCGGTTACGGTCATGATCTGGCAGACGACCTGCGCAACCCCGAACACTCGTTCCTGGATGCGCCGGTTATCGCTATCCTGGACGAGCTCGACATTCGGGGAATGCACGTGGCGCAGTTCTGCTGCAACAACGGACGCGAACTCCTTCAAATGGTGAAGACGGGCGCAGCGTCCGGCGTTGGATTCGACTTTGCAGAGAACTACGTGCAGGAGGGGAATCGGCTGTCGGCAGTCACCGGCTTGAATACACGCTTCGTTGCCAGCGATATCGCGGAGATACCGGCGCAGTACGACGATGCATTCGACTTGATACTGATTACCGCCGGCGCGCTGACGTGGTTCGAGAACCTCAACACATTCTTCGACAAAGTAGCCAGTACCCTGCAGCAAGGCGGCGTGCTGCTCATTCACGAGATGCATCCGGTCTGCAATATGCTCGCCATGCCGAATGAAGAAGAATACGACGAGGACAATCCCGGGCAGTTCGTTTATTCCTATTTTCGAGATGAACCGTGGATTGATTCCGAAGGTATGGACTATGTGGGCGGTACGAGCTACAAGTCCAAGACCTTCTACAGCTACTCACACAGCATGGGCGAGATACTCACGACCCTTGCGCAGAATGGTATTCACGTGGAACGCCTGCAGGAGTACCCGGATGATATCTCGAATTCGTTCACGAAGTTGACGGGAAATGGAATTCCGCTGTCGTACGTGCTTGTAGCACGGTTGAAGTAGGTTAAGACGGCGTAGTCGCGCCGCAAACGCGCCTGACTGTCAATTTCCTAATTGTGAGCGAACACCCGCGCACGTTTCTCGAGTAGCAGCTAGCCTTCGCAGGGTTTTTTCACCCCATCGCCCCTTCACCCCTCCACAAAATCCGGGGCTTCGTCCTCGTACATCTCGTTGACGCCAAATTCTTCCACGGTCTTGCTGGCGCCATCTAGCGTACGCGCAAGTTCGGACGCGGAGTTGGCGCCGGATACAATCTGCATAGCCAACGCATGCAGCTTCTCGCCGCGGTTGCTGAGAACAGCCGATAGCAGCGCCATTTCCTGCTCGCGCACTTCCTGTCCGAACTCGGCTAGCTCGGCAGCAATCTCCACCAGCTCCAGGCCGGTTTCTCGCTGCAGTGAACCCAGCATACGGATGTTTGCGCTCTGCTCGGCAATGCCAGCTGAGGCTTCTCGGAGAGCTTCATTCTGTTCGCCTTCATCCCGAGCTTCATCACTTGTATCTATATCGCCAGTATCCGCTGAGGCATGGGCTGCCGACGCAGCGGATTGCTTAGCGCCGGCGATCAGGGCGGCACGAGTCGCTTCAGCGATGGCGTCGAACTTATTTACTTCGTCGATGAGCCAGTCTTCATCCTCATTCGACGGAGAGTCACCCAAGCCGCGATAGAGCGCGATGTCGTCTTCCTCACGGAGCTCGCCAGAATCCGCTAAGGCAGCATCGGCTTCAAGCCTGCCATCTAGTTCATCGTCCAATTCATTATCAAAATCATCATCGTCGTCAGTCTGCCTGAAAAATGCCTCATGCTCGTCAAAATCGTCGTCATAATCACCATGCGCATCGACTGCGCCGGCTATTGTCGGTTCCGAGCCAAACATGGGATCTTCTTCATCGAAGCCCGCGCTGTCCTCGCCGAAGTAGGGGTCATCACCTTCCAACTCGGTCCATTCGCCGTAGGCGCCGGGAGAGGGCCAATCGATTGAGGAATCAAACGTTTCACCTTCGAATTCGCGCTCTGCGCCAGCATCAGAGCCAACGCTATCGAAGCTGCCGCTGTCCAGCTGATCCGAGGTTGCGGCGAATCCGGGACGATAGACATAGTCGTCATGAGTGGGCGATGGCGTCGTCTTTTGCCGGGCGTCTTTGTAGGCGATGCCGAACATGTTCAGTGCATGGCGTAGGGCGCGGCGCGACTTGTCCCACGTGCCCGTGTAGAGCACGAATAGCGCCACCTGCCCGGGGGCCATGATGTCCGCTTTTTTGCGCAGAATGCCTTCGTCGATGCCCTTTTCGCGGAAAACTGAAGTGATACCGCCGAACATGGCGCCTAAGCTGCCGCTGCTCGATTCCACAGGCTGCTTCAGCTGAATCGTCTGCGGCTTGCCGCGGAAATCCTTCAGCGCGATGGCTGCGTCCACTATACTGACGTTTTCATCGCGACGATCGATCTCGGACAGAATCGAGGCAAGATCACGGGCAGATCGTTCGTCTGCGACAGATAGCACGACAAGCTGTGTATTGCTCATGTTATCTCTCTCAATCGGCTGCTTTCAGCGCTGTTGCAGCGCATTGAACAAGCCGGGTAGGCGCTCTCAACGATGTAGTGGACGGATATGGCTGCTTAATTGCAAAGAAACCGCTCCAGGATCAGCGCTCTTCTGAAACCGGATCGGCCCGCTTTCACATTATCAAGGCAAGTAGTTTGGTTTGAAACAATATCCGGACACCGGCGTTCGGTCCAGTGAATACTACCCTATTGCTCTAGCATAATACGTAAATTTGGGTCCTAAGTCAAAGCAAGTTGGCCTGAAACGGAAGGCCGTTGCACACTCTGCGCTCAAGACGCTGATCGCACATCGACCGAGCCGAAGCTGTCATCCTACGTGCAGTGACGCATCTCCTCTACCGACCCAGAGACGCTTGATTTTGGCCTGCTGCGACAAGATCCCAGTAGGGTCTCACAGGTTTACAGCTTCACAACTGCCCTAGCTTAAATGACCAGCTAGGCATCCTCGGGCATTTCTTCGTCGGGCTCGTCGTCCGATGCATCAGGCACATCGGCTGCATCATCTGCCGTCCCCTCGATGCCCATCTCTTGCATGACGTCGGCAAGGTCGACATTATCGGCTGCCAAGCCCAGCTCCATGACGCCGCGCAAGCCCAACGATAGACCCGCAGCCGATAGATCGGCGGAACGACTGGCCGCGATGTCCGAAGCCGCCATGCGGAGTAACCCTTCGTCGATCTCGTTAACGCCTATGTCGCCGATTCGGCTTCCGGTGGCTTCGACGAGCTCGGTTAAGCTGCGAGAGGCAGCCGCACGCAGGATGGTCTCCTTAGCGATTTCGGATAGGCGAGCGCCACGGTCATTTAGTACCGCGGAGAGAATGGGCATTTCCAATTCGGCGACGATGCCACTCAAGATCTGCAATTCACCCGCCAAACGGCCAAGTTCAAGCCCCTTGTCCAGGTCATCCACGGTCATCAGGCCCACAGCCGCACTGACCGCTTCCACATCCTTGGATGCGGCAATCAGCGCAGCGCCTTGTTCTACATCGTTGACGCCGGCATTGGCAACCACATCGCTCAATGTAGCCAACCGATCGGCGATGACTTCCGCATCGACAGCGCGCGTCAAGTCCGAAGCCGCCATCATGGCGTCGGCAGTGGCTTCATCCCGCATGTCGTCTGCGAGTTCCAACGCGTCGGCGTCTGCCATCATCTCCTCGACAGCCTCATCGGCGAAATCGTCGACAACCGTCTCGCCCGTCGGTTCCTCTAGCTGTTCGTTTGTTAGCTCATCTGCCATGGGTATTCTCCTTGGGCAGGCTACGCCTGGTGAGGGTATATCATTGACTGAGCAAGACATGGCACGCTGTCGTTCGATGCCGAGGCTGTACGTCACATTTTGTGCTGCTGCCAGTTACATTACTGTTGCAGTGATTAGTAACATAGTTCCCCTATTATGGCAATAGACGATGACGACGAGGACAGAAATGACAGGAATATTGCATCACGATTGGGAGGATATGAAACAGAGCGCCACGAGCAGAGAATTCAATTCCCAGGTGATTGGTTGAGTCCCTGTAGTAGTGGAGTTGCTGAGGCCGTTTGCACTTAGGAAAACGCTTGGTTTGCGCTTGTCTTGGTGTAGAGAGGGAACATGTCTCCCCCTACAGGTCAGGCATCTTCGCTACAATACAGCATACACGATTGCCCTGAACGAGAGCCCAGGGCAATCGCGAACTATAAATTTTCGTCCGTAGGGGCGGCATACATGCCTCCCGTCGCGCAAAATCCACCGAATGGTCGACTGCACGCAGCGGGCGAGCCATGGCTCGCCCGTACATTCTCGCAGGTATGCGCTGGTGTCCGAATAGAATTCGTCGAAACAGACCTAATAACAGAATACTGTCACGGTAAATCGTTTATTCCGTGATTGCCCTGAACGAGAGCCTGCAGGGTATTGCGAGGAATCGGATACAAAGCGTATACTTGGATGAATTCCACTAAGCTGTTAACAGGAGAAAGCTACCCATGAACTATAGACATGCTATCATCTTCTTTGCCATTACGCTCCTCGCATTGACTGTCACAGGCTGCAATTCAGCCACAACTCCCACGCCGGAAGCCGTCGATAGCGGCGTCATAGCCGACGAAGCGCAACAAGTCCTCGAAGGCGGCGCGACAGGCGGAAATTTGCTGGAGAACTCCATTATCGATACAGCGTGGTCTGTCGTCACCTATGGTCTGGAGATGCAAGTACCGCCCGTGGACGATACAACGCTCACAGTCAATTTCATGGTTGACCGCTATAACGGGTATACCGGCTGCAACTACATGCTGGGCGTCTTAAATGTCGGCGCCGAAATGTTGGAAGTGCACTGGCCCTCCCTCTCCGCCGCCACGTGCGAAGACGAAGTGCTTGCCAAACAGGAATCCGACTTTCTTACCGCATTGACCACAGCGGATTCGTACGTGATGCAGGACAACCAACTGCAGCTTACTTATGGCGATGTTTCAGTCATGACTCTGGATCCGCTGGAATCCCTTCCTTTCGAGGGAACCACTTGGAACCTGCAATTCATTCAGCAGCAGCCAGTCGGTTGGGTGCCGCCTCTGGACGAAGCCACGTTGACGGCGGTGTTCGACGGCGGCTCCATCTCAGGCAACGCTGGCTGTAATACCTACACGGGCTCGTATGAAATTGATGGAAACAAGTTTGTTGTCAGCGATCTAGCAACCACTCAGAAGATGTGTGAGAGCGAAGACCTCATGCAGCAGGAGACTGACTATTTAAAGGCCTTACAGGCAGCAGCCATCATCTTGCAGCATCCGCGGTCCTTCGAACTACGTGACGACGCTGGCGTTTCCATGATGATTTTCGGAGCCGATGAGTAACCAAAAAATTATCGATCCGCTTTCTTCAATAGATTAGCACAGCTGCGCTTGGCTCTTGGGCAGGTGAATACGCTGAACGCCAAATATACTTGCACAATGCTTTAGTACGTACGGCGTGGACGGTAAACCATTGCCTATGAACACAGCAGCTTATACGCAAGGCGAGTGTACAGCGTGTTCTTTGCTTACCCAGCAAGACGATTTCATAACATTGGCGGACAAACATCACAATGTAGTCGATCCAATACGGGGCGCTTCTGCTCTACTCGCTGGCTGCCCTGATGACCCTAGAGCCGCTGATGCTTTTCGTCGCATCAGCAGACTAGACAAATCTTTTCCAGTAAGCCATTCCAATTCTAGCCGAACACGAGTAGGACACGAGGAGGTGTATCAGATGCTTCATAGACGACCGCTCTACCTTGTCGCTGCTTTGACAATGCTGCTCATTGCCGCCTGCCAGTCGGCGGCGCCGGCGACACCCACGCCTGCACCACTGACCGATGAACAGTTGAACGCCGCCGCCGAGATCTTCGAGACAACCTGGACCGTGCAGGAATTCTTTGGCGCTGACGGTCCCATTGCGCCTATAGAAGGTACATATCCGTCCATTAACTTCATGACGGACCGCTTCGACGGCTATACGGGATGCAACTACTTCGTGGGCACGTATCGTACGACAGCCGATCAGCATGTCGAGCTAGACCCGCCCGCGGTGACCAAAGCAGTCTGCGATAGCGAGGAATTAACGCAGCAGGAGAGTGCGTTCTTAACGATTCTGATTACCGCGGATGCATTCGCCTATGACAACGAAACCATCAAACTGTCTGGCGACGACAGGGAGCTCATGACGTTGCAACCGTTGGAGCCGGTCCCCTTCGAAGGGACGACCTGGCACTACAGTTTTTACCAGGGACAGAGTCCTCAGTGGCAGCCTGCCCTTCCGGATACGGTCGTCACGTCAGTGTTTGACGGCGGCGTCATTTCAGGCAATACAGGATGCAATGACTATAGCGGCGCCTACACCATAGACGGCGATGTGATCTCCATCACCGACCTAGTCGCCACGGACAACACTTGCACAGAACCAGCCGACATCATGGACCAAGAGGAGCGTTATCTCTCCGCACTGGAGACGGCGACCAACATTAAGATATCTGCGCGCACCATCGAGCTCTACGATCCGGAACGCCCCATCATGCTTTTCAGCGCCAACTAAACGCGCTCACAGTACCGAAACCGTACAACTGCCTCCGTCGCAAATTCAATAAGTGACGCGACGGAGGCTTCTCCTTACCGCGACACGATTGTCAACTTCAACCCGTTACATCCACAGCGCCCGCACAAGCACATCCGGCGTTCCAGTCCCAGCCGTACGCACCACACGCAGCTCGCCTGTACTGTACAGCCGAAATTGCAGCGTATTGGACGCGATCGCCAGGTTCTGCGCATTGTATGCGGAGCCGGGTACGCCCAGTGAGAGCGCCAGCGCCGCGCTGCTGCCGTCTACGACAGCCATCACGTCGCCAATCACCGCTTTGCTGATTCGACTGCTGATGAGCGTCTGCTCGGAGGCGCCTACATGCGCCGCAGAAACCACGACAAATGCGCCGACATCGTCCTCCGCATGCAGCGGTCCGTCCGGGCTGCCGGCGCCTACCGCGAGTTCTGCTGCAGAACTTCTACTTCCAACGATCACGCCAGAATCCGGCGCGTTGGACGCCTGTAGCACATAGACCAACGCGCCAACGTTGTACACAAAGCCGTTCAGCGCGACGGCGCGCACGGTCGAGTCTTCGCCATCGGCGATTTCCACGATGTAGACGCCGCTGCTCACGGACTGTACTTTGCCGGCGCGCGGCGGGACGCTGTAGCCCAGCAGCAGCCTCATCTCCGAGTCATTAGCCAGGCGGTAAGGCTGTGAGAGCGACGATGTGGCGTGATTCATTTGTATTGGCATAAGGTTACTCTCCAGGTGGGCTGCCTTGATAATTATGTGTGCGTCAAGCCGGTACGATTGACTATGTCCAGCGCTAGTTCCCTATCCAGTCCCCGCTCTGTTACAGGGACTCGTCGCCTAGATAGAGCGTCTGCGTCAAGCGACCATCCTGCCAACTCTCGTGGATACGACGCACGCGCAAGCGCTTACCGCTCCACTGCAGCGATGGCTCTGTGACCGACACCATATCGTGCACCTCCAGCGCCAGATTAGCCGGCACCTCAACGATGGCATCGATAGCCAATCGCTTCTGGCGTTGCGCTTCGGCTGCCGCAGCATGGTCCACTCGGCTCACAGTGTTGTAGCGCGTGTTGGTCAGCGAATATGGCAGCGGTCGCGTGTTGGGGAGCGCCGGACCGCGCGCCATGCTGACGTAGGCGCCGTCCGATGGTTCAGTGGAATAGGTGCCCAGCACGTAGGTAAAGGCCAGCCGACGGTAGTCCCGCAGCTCGACCGCGTCGATGAGCGTCCATTCGCCGTTCGGGTAGACGTGCGGAGTATCGGCATAGTCGCCGCTGTCGGACGCGCCCGGGTTTATCATCGTTGCTGCGAATGAACCGTCATTCTTGGGAACGATCCATGCATTGCTCTGGCTTGTGACGCGGTAGGCGGCGCCCAGCAGAGACTCCGAAGGCTGTACTGTCACGGGCATCACGTCGGCGCTCTCCAACCCACTATCGTCGCAATCGATAACCATCCCGAACCGAGCGCCCAGCCGGCGCATGACTGCCGCGAGCCCGTCTGCAGCGCCATCGTTTAGCACAGCCGGACGGTGACAGCGCGCCAAGCCCAGATATCCAACCGCATCCACGCCGGTGAGTGACACTTCTCGGCGACTGCGCGCCACGCGCACGACGTAGAACGCTACTTCCTCGGTTCCGGATGACTCATCCCAAGAGAGAGAGCGGCGCAGCGTCAGTATATTGCCCGGCACGACAGTGGGCGCATCCTGTGGCAACCGGAGTTCGATCTGGTGGTCATCATAGACGTACGCAATGGGGAACAGTGTCTCGTTGCCTGCGCTCTGTGAGATTCCCCGGTAGACGAACGTCTCACCGAAGTAGTAGTAGCCGTCGCCGTTCTTGACGATATAGGAGTATATGCGGTCGTTGTATGTGAGTATGTCGGGAAAGACGACCGGCTCATCCGCCTGCAACTTATTGTTCCAGAATACGCCTGCGATTCCTTCGTAATTGCCGCCCTGGTAGGCGTCTTCTAGCGCCACACCGACGAGCGCACTCGTGTCCATCTCATTGAAGAACTTGTATACATCCAGATGCAGCCCAAAAAGGCCGGACTGCGTCTGATCGATGTCATCCTCCTCGTCGAAAGTGGCGCCGTCGAACCGCAGCACCCGCAAACGAGAGGGACCGGTATCCGGTTGGCGCGTGACAAGGCAATAGACATAGGTATCGTCACCTTCGCGAATATACACGCCTGCAACGCGCCAACCGTCCGCGTATTTGTAATGTGAACCAGCCGTGAAGTGGGCAGCGTATGTGCCCGTCGCGCCGTCGTAGGTCGAGTAGCCGTAGACCATGAATGGGTAGATGTCGTGCGATGCCGGCGGCCTTACGCAGCAGATATCCGACTTTGCGTCCCCGCCCGTGTAGACCGCCGATGGTGATCCCCAGCTTGCGCCTCCGTCGGACGTGTTCATGTAGTAGATATTGCCATTGCTTATGTAGGACAGTCGGGCGTGCGCCGAACCGTAACGGTAGACGACAAGTGCGTTAGCGGTGACGCTCTGCATCGTGGTCCAGCCGTTGTTTCGCCACTGGATAGCGTCCGTGGGGTCCGTGATGGTTTGCACTTTCAGGTTAAACGGCGCGCCAACGATTCGAACAACATTGCCGCCTGGAAAAGCTGCGCCGGCTGCTGGGTTCGTCGTGCGGAATGCCGCCGGCGGCACTAGCTCGCTCCACTCCAGAGCGGGCGCCTCCGGGTTCTGTCCTCGTGTCGAGAGCGTGGCAGTGACGGCAGCCTTGGGCGAGCGCACTGCCTGTGCCGCAGCCAATCCAGCCGAAATCGATCGCATGGTTCAGTCGTTCCTTTCACATTGAGCGCTAGTACATGAACGGAATCTCACTAGCATCCGGTAATTAGCTGCTCGTATCCGGATCTTACCTTGGTCCGCTTGCCTACATCCCGATCTCTACCCACACAGCCGGTTGAGTACTGCGGATGCGGTTGAACAACAGACCTGCACTAACCGCCAGACGACGGCTAACCAGTTGCAGCGTCTGCACAGCCTGCGACGGAATGGCTGGATTCTCGCTCATCTGCCGCAGGCGCAGCGTGCACGCATACGACGCCGCCAGCGTCGCCAGCAGCTGTTGATGCCGGTCCGGCACGGTTGTCGCGGCCGCGCTGTCCAGGTCGGCGATGGTGTGCCATTTCGTGTGCCGCACACGCAGGAGATCGCCAACGCTGGGCATGGCCGTCTCGAAATAGATGACCTGGTCTGCCACATAGCGCCACCGCTGCATGCGCGTAGCGAAGTCCGCGCCCTCCGACCATGGGTGAGCCACTGCCAGCACATCCTTCACTTCGCTAACCGACGACATGTCCTGGGTCGCACCAGCCGTGGTGACCGTGACACTGCACTCGTAGGCGACGTGCTCGTCGTACTCTGCCAGCGCCGAGCGTAGCGCTTGGTCCTTAATGGCCGTCGTCCACGTAGACGCGTCCACCGCCGTTGCCAGAATCGCGTCAATCGAATTTCGATAATCATCCAAATTGGCTGTCATGATCGTAGTCCTTCGTGTTTCAAGTTTCAGGTTTAGTGGTTTCAAATTCCAGGTTCGAAGTTCCAGGTTCCAGGGCATCCGCATCTTCCGATAATCCTCACCCAGCCACCCCTCCATCCAATCATCACCTCACAATGTCACGTTGTCACCGTGTCATAATCGCGGCCAACTGCTGCAGACCGCGCAACCCACGCGCGCGCGCCGCCCCACTGGAGATACCCAACGCATTCGCGACCTGGACATAGCGCCAGTCGTTCCAGAAGCGCAGCACGACCACCTCCTGCTGTGCGGGTGATAGCGAGTTCAAACCGTGCATTGCCTGTTGGTACTGGTCAGTGTGGTCCAGGCGTTCTTCTATAAGCGGCAGTGTGTCGTCTTCGGTATCGACGAGTTCTGCATCGTCTAGCTGCTCGGTCAGCGGAAGGCTCTGTGCATGGCGAACATGGTCGACCATGAGGTTGTGCGCCGACCGCCACAGCCAGTGTTTCGGGTCATCGATGGGTCCAAGTCGAGTTACGGCGTCAAGATAGCGCACGAACAGGTCGTGCGTGAGGTCCTGAGCCTCCTCCGCGCCGATGCGTGATGTGAAGTAGCGCTCCAGACGTTCGTGCCAAGTTAGGTACAGCGTTTCTGCGTTCATTGGTTTATTGCTTTACGGATACCCTTTGCTTTATCCCGTACTAGGCTTCCATCCTGCATCCTGGAAGCAGCGGCTGCTTCCAGGATGCGGCTTGGAACCTTCGACCTGGAACCTGAAACCGCCCTACGCCACGTTCGCCTTGCCCACGCCCACGTACGTGCCCACGCCATACGACCACCAGTCGCGCACCTTGACGGGCAGCGTGTCATTTGTGAACATCAAACCGCTGGTCTCACTGCGGACCTCGAAGATTTCGGGCAGCGGATGTACACCGCCGGCAGGATTGCTGGCATAAGCCATGTGAATGACTGGATGCAGCCGCGGGTCCACAATGTAGGCCCAGTTGTTGGCGTCAGTCCATTCAGGCACAGCCACGGGGATCGGTCGCGGGTCACCGACCCGCGCATTGGCATAGACATTGACCTCCTGCGCCGAGCCGCCTGCGTTTGGCTTGCCCACGTCGCCAGCGCCGTAGCCGAAGAGCGTTAGCGCCGTGTCATAGAGCTCGATGGGCACTAGACAGAACGTGGGCCACAACGCCAGCGGCTTACTTGTACCGGGCACAGACTGCTCCCATATCTGCGTGCGCGCGCTGCCCCAACTGCTTGCACTCAAAGCCGTGCTGGACAGGTTGCCGTGCGTGGCGTCGAAGAGTTCGGTAGAATCCTCCGCCAAGGTGGGGCCGACGCCGCCGCTCACCGTGAAGACCGATGAGATGGCAGCCGACCGCGTGCGAATGGCCGCCTTGGTCAGCTCGCGAGGAATGGCCTGAATACGCTGGATATCGCTCTTGCGAATCGTCTCCAGCGTGATGCCCACATAGTGACCGTATTTGGTGAAACTCATCGTCTCCTTGGAGTCGCCCACCGACGCCTCTGTATAGGCTGCGCCCTCGCTGACCGAAGCTAGGTTCGCCAGCCCGTCCACCATGACCAGGTTCACATCGTGGGTTGTACCTGCGTGGGGGGTGACAGAGACGATCTGTTCATACCAGCGGTATGTGATCAGATTGTCATAATGCATGCGCGTGGCTCGGTTCAGCGCATCCACCACCATGCCGGCCAGTGTGGTAGATGTGGCCGCGGCGAGTTGCGACCATTCCGGCTGGAATACGCCGTACCAGTTGTGGTCGCCTGTCACTGCCTGATAGATTTCGCGAATATCACGCAGGCTGGGCGGCGGCGTCTTGGCATCGCGCACGCCGAAGAGCCAGTTCATGGCTTCCTGCAGCCGGTCCTGCGGCGTCTCCATCTGCACATCGCCAATAGGACGGATGCCATGCACAAGCGGCTGTTGTGTGAACGGTGCGTGCGCTTGCTGCTGCGACAGGATCAGCTGAGCCGCTTCCGCTGGTGTTCGACCTTGGCAAGCGAGGCGCAGCAATGCTCGGCTATTGGCAGGCAATCCTGAGGCGCGAATGAGCGCTTCCACACCGGGTTCGTCGCCGTCGAGAAGCGGCTGCATAGTCGTCGGTCCATTGGCAACGCTGGTCGTATCCGGCACGACGACGCCCTTGGGCAACAGAACGGCGCCTGCTGTCCGGTCATTGCGGTTCGCGTACTGATTCGTCTGCAGATTGGCAGGCAACTGTTTTTGTTCAGTGGTCGTTGGCTTTGACATGCTCTTGGTGCCTTTCATGGTTGTCAGCGCACGTAAAAGGTTGGCAGCTAGAACCGCCGTATCGCGCACTGCCGGCGCATTGACGGCGGATGTCTCTTTGCCGCGCGGCTCAACAAAGATCAGTTCACACAGGGCTTCATCGTTCTCGGTCTCGTAGACGCGGCCCGGAGTGTGCTGGCATTCCAGCCAGTCGTCATCACAGACCGAACAATCGACCTTCTCCCAATACCAGCCGATGGAGAAACGGTCGATGATGCCGTCCAGGAAGTCGCGCATGCCGCGCTGCGTGGTGAGGCGTATGGTCTGTCGCATGGCGTCACCGCGCACAGGGTCCTGTTCCATCCACGATCGGATGATCGTGCCGTCGCGTGCGCCGATATCGCCGGTGTCGTGGTTGCGCAGGAAGGGCGTGCCCACAAAGCTTTCTGCGAACGCGTCCATGTCCTCTGCGCGAAAGCGGATATGGTTGGCGTTTGGTCCCATGCGAAAGACCACGGCCTCGAATTCCAGTTCGCTCAGTTCTCCAGCCTGCAATCGCTTGCGATACTCCTGTTTGCGCTCGGGCGTCCATCCGCCGGCTGCGAGTTCTGCTTTTGGCGCCATGACCGACCGCCATAGTGCTGCGATTTCACACTCGTTATCCAATGTCTGTTCTTTCTCCATTTGCTCACTTTTTCGATTCGCTTCTGCGTACTGCTGCTTGGTTCCCATTGCACGTCCATTACTCATGAGACAGATTTCCTTCCTCCACGATGGCCGCAATTTCGGCGTCGGACAGTTTCTCTCCGGCGAACTTGGCGAAGAGTCGCAGCGCCGCCTTGCGGAATGTCGGCCCCGGCACGGACTCGGGTGCGGTGATTTGAGCCAGATCACTCAGGGCTTTGGTCAACTGTGCAGCTGAGGATGCCAGGTCCAGGTTGTCTTCCGGGCTGATATCCGGCGTGAGTGCACCGATGTCGGCTTCTGTCAGGCGGCGTCCGGGCAGGTCCAGCGCAGCGGCATAGCGTTCCCAGGCGGTCAGCGTCAGCCGTATGAGCAACTGGGCCAGGTACGCTTGCCGTCTGCGCAGGAAACGCCTGCGCTGTTCAGCCATGGCACGCCCCGTAGCCAAGTTACTGTCCTCGCCCTCGCCGATATCCAGCAGCGCCGTGCCCGGCCCGCCTGCCACAATCATCCAGCGGATGGCGCGGCCGTCTTTCTCCGCGTCGGTAGCGTTCAGATTGGGCGCCACGGCTGTCCACTCCTCCGCTCCTTGTTCGGCAATGATGACCGAACCGGGTTCCGGCGGGCGGCGATAGCGCTCCTGTAGCTCAGTGCGCAATCGAGCCGGCGCGTGAACGATCCACAGGAATGAACGCACCGCTGCGTTGAGCCGCACACGGTCCTCCAGCCAGCGATTGTACCGCCGCAGCCAGGGCAAAATCGGCGCCAAGTCCGACTCGCCGCGCACCGCGCCCACCGGTCGATTGACGGCGAAGTGCAGCATTACGGGCTCACGAACAGCCGCCACAGTCAACGGTTGCACAGATGCGCGCCACCACTTCTCCGCTGCGCCGACCAGCTGCACTTCTCGATAGCGCAGCTCCTGCTGATAGTCATTGACGTCGTATTGCACGGCATCGATGAGGCAGGCGGGCACCATGCGCACGCTGGACATACCCGTCACCGGATCTGTGAAGAGCACCGGGAAGAGTTCGCCGCTGCGGGCTAGTTCGTCGCTCCACTCTGCCACCGCATGCTCCAGGCCGTTGTGCGCCCAGAACGCGTCGATGAACTGTTGCATCGGCGCATAGTCCGATTGCAGCGTGATGCCCGCGCCCACCGTGTACGAGGTCGTCAGCCCCACCATGCGCCGGGCGATGGGGTTTTGCCGCCACGCCTGCCGTGCGTCGTTCATCTCCTGCAGCAAGTCGGGCCATGTCTTGTCGATGGGCGTACCCGCCGGCAATGGCGTTAGCCCGTCGCCGACACGTCCCACGGCAACTGCCTGTACCGAGCCCAGCCCGTTGGTTAGCGTCTGTCCGTCTTCGTCGACGCCAAACGCTTGTAGTAGATTGCGTATTCGATTCATATCACTCCCTCCCTCCTCACGCTTCCTGGACAGCTTCGGCTGACCGTCAGGTCAGGCGGCTTCCAGGAAGCTAATTTCTCACTGCATTCGTCCGTTGTATGCCCATCTGAATATCGGTCCTGCTTCCTGGACAGCTTCGGCTGACCGTCAGATCAGGCGGCTTCCAGGAAGCTCTTGAACCCTTGAACATTGAACTCTTCAACCAATGTCTACTCCCATTCCACATCGTCGATTCCGTCCAGCGGATCCTCGGCTACTGCCACGTGCGACGCCTCCGCATGGGCCTTCGGATCCCGGGCCGCGACGACCGCCAGCGCAAACGCATCCGCATGATCGTCGTGAAGCCCCTGCGGCGCACGCAGCGAAGACGCCTCAATACTGGCGATCTGCGCGGCCGTCTCAATGCAGTGCACGACCACATCGCCTTCGCGCACAGCATCCGCCAGCGCGTTGTAGAGCAGCGACTTACCCTTGACACTTGAGAGCCAGCCCGGGCGCCTGTCATGTCCGTCGATTACGCGCTGACCCCGTTCGCGCAGCGCCGCCAGCACCGTATGCCCATGATTGTTGCGCTCCGGCAGAATCGCCGCGCCGTTGTACCATGCCGCCAGTTGTGCCAGGTAATCGGCGAAGACCGTTGGCTCAATCTGTCCGGCGAGTACCGCACACTGCTCCCACGTGGTCGCGTTTAGCACCGTCGCTGCCGATGCATCGCTGCGCGGGTTGCCCTCCGCCGGGTCCGCTCCAAGTACGTACTGTGCACCCGCTTGCGGCGCCACATAGACCGCCAGACCGGGCAGCGACGGCCCTTTATGCATCTGCAGCAGCGCCGTTTCAAGCATGCACGCCTGGATCTGCGCCAGCGGAATGCGCCGATCATGCTGCTCCGGCGTCAACGCCTCTTCCGGTGTAGCCGGATATTCAGCCAGGAAGTCGTCGTCGGTCCCCCGTTGCGCGTACATCTCCGCCTTCGTGCGCGCGTGCCATACGGCGTCGCGGCCTGGGTGCGCATGCCAGGGCAGGAAAAGCCGCTTATAGGCGGACGGCGTAGCGCGCCATTCATCGTCTGCACCGTTGCCTGCCGCCCGGAAGAGGTTCTTGAACGTGCTCAACGGGAGACGCTTGTCGCTGGTGCTGATGAGAAAGAGCTGACCGCCGCCGTCCACCGTCGGTTTCACCGCGTTGAGAAACTGGTCCAGGTTCGGAATGTAGTCAGCCTCGTCCACGATGGCCAGCGAACCGCTGTAGCTGCGACCCGAGCGTGTGCTGAAGGCCAGGGCGCGGCTGCCAGTGGACAGCTCTAAATGGGTCCGGCTGTCCTTGATCAGGTATCTCGCCTGCAGCCACGGCGGCAACCGGCGATACATGCCCTTCAGCCGCTCCAGCAGCTCCGAAGACTCCGTCTCGCGCAGGCTGAACAGCAGCACAGTTGACGGTGCATGGAAGGTCAATCTCCACAGCGCATAGCCCAGCGAAAGCCACGAGAGCCCCAGTTGCCGCGCCTTCAGAATGACCAGGCGCGTCTCCATGTGCATCATTTCCAGCGCTTCAACCTGCGCCTGCCAGAGCCGAAAAGCCACCCAGTCAGGCGTACCCGCTTCGCCCTCTTCTGCCAGACCGTTGGCTGCATAGATATACAGGTACTGATTGACGAAGTAGGTCGGGCTCTCGCTGCACATAAGCCATTGCCTGCGCAACACCCGCTCCACTGCCGACAACCTTACCGGCGCCGTTCCTGTTGGCGATCCACCGGCTGCCGCAGCCAGAGTGTCACTAAGTTGCGCAAGCCGTCCTCCAAGGCCACGGATCCGATATAGATGCTCGCGATCAAGGTCATCGCATTGGTGAACTGCCCGCCGTCGATCTCCCCCAAACTGTACAGGACGCCGGTTGTCGTGGTGGCTGCGATGCAGGTCCAGAAGCGGCGCGAACGCAACAGCGTCTTCAGCTTCTCGCCGGCTTCCGAAATGCTCTTCTGATTGAGATAGTCTGTCTGCTGCATAGTTGGTCTCCTGAAGGAACGCTGTGGGAACCGACCCTACGGCGGGTTCCGTGTTCTGATATTGGGTTTCGAACAGGGTTGTATCGAACATGTCAGGGTCTACTCCTCTGCTGCCTGGGATGCCCGCAGGTCGTGGTCATCTTGCCATCGCGCCAACTCCCGTTGCGCTGCGATCAGCTCATCAGCCGTGAACGCCGGCGTATCGGCATCTTCGTCGTCATTCACTGCCGTTTCAATCCGGTGCAGTTCCAGCAAGTCCTTGAAAAGCATGCGAATGGCAGGAAGTTTGTTGCGCGCCTCTGCCACGTCCATGCCGTCGAGGTCAGCCGCTTCCAACGACTGGAAAACCTGGTTCAGCAGACGGGTGACCATGCCGGCGCGGTCCACGGGAGCGGCGACGGCAGGCGGCTGATACACCGGCGATACGGATTCCTCTTCGGGATGCGGCGCTTCATGCGAATCGCGCCACTCGTCCCATGCCTCGGCACGTTCCTTCCACCGCATGCGTCTCGACTTGTGATACCATGCTGCGCTGGGATTTCTTGCCTGTAAGCCCTCGTGTGCAGCACAGCCGTTGTACGCCTGATAGATCGTGCGACCTCGTCCCATGTCCCGAAAGGCGAGGAAGCGCGCGTACCAAAGCTCGTTTTCACCCGCCTGCTGCGCCCAAACCGCTGCGCAGCCGTCATCCGTCGACCTCCCCACATCCACCTCCATATGGCTGAAACTGGTTCACTGTCTTCGTGGGTGTTGGTCACTCACTTGATGAAGTGAGAATAGAACATAAGTTCTGTTTGATCAAGGGAAACATTCCGGAAGAAACTAGATATGATAGGGAAATAGCCTATTCCGGTATGAATAGGCTAAATTAGGTCTAAATTGGGGATAAACCTGTGGAGAACTCGAGCCTGCTGGGTACAACTATGGGTACATTGTGCGCGTGGCTAGCCTGACCATGCAGGGTTGGCCAGTATACGGTAAGATTCCCATGCGACAATGCAGCGCGTTATGGGCCGCTAGATCGAAATACATCAGTCGAATGAATGGCGTTTGGGCGAGGGGGATTGCAGTGGCGGAGTATTCCGAAATTGTGAATAGAGCGGAGTGGGATGGCGCGACTTTGAGTGCATCCATTCCACCGGAGTGGGCGCAGGGGAAGACCATTTTCGGCGGCCTGACGGTGGGCTTATCGCTGAACGCCATGCAGCGGCATACGGATCAAAGTGACCATCTTCGATCGGCACAGACGGCTTTTATCGCGCCGGTGCGCGCCGGCGATGTAGCCGTCAGCACCAACATCCTGCGCGTCGGACGCAGCGTGACGCACGTCGAGGCTACCGTGCGCCAACACGGGGCTGTCTGCTGTCGTGTGCTCGCCTGCTACGGCAACGACCGCGAATCATCCGTAGAGGTGGCAGCGCTCGCAGCGCCAAGCCTGCCTTTGCCCGATGAGTTGCAGACGATTCCATACATGCCGGGTATTTCGCCCGACTTCGCCCGCTATGTAGACTACCGCTGGACGCCGGAATCCGTGCCCTTTCTGGGCCGCGGCAAGGGAACCGCATCCGGCTACATTCGCTTGCGCGAATCGAGCGTCATGAGCCCCGACCTCTTCGCGCTGCTTGTGGATGCCTGGCCATCGCCGGCCTTGTCCATGCAGAAGGGACCGTCACCTGTGAGTTCGCTCACGTGGGATATGGAGCTCATGCACCCGCACGGCGACTACCGGTCCGATGACTGGTGGACGATCCACGCCGCCATCGACGCCACGGTCAACGGCTATGTACACGAGACCGCACACATGTGGGCTGCGGACGGCGTGCTGGTTGCCCGCGCCATGCAGACCGTCTCCGTGTATCAGCGCGGGGAGAGGTTTATGACAAGGTGACATGGTGACAGGGTGGCGGGTGAGGGGGTGGCGGGGTGCGGTAGTGGAAGGAGCTGAGCGTTATTGTGCAGCACCAGCTAGCCAGGTGCGTTGATCTCACCGTGGGCAGATGCGTATGGGTATGCGTCCTGAATGGTCTTACAGGAGTTTCTTCTGACCTTCGGCCCGTTCAAGATTTAACTCAAGCAGTTTCTCCAGAATTTCCTGGTCGGTGAGGGTGTCGGGCCAGCCGTAGGCGGCAAAAACGGCTTTGTCCAACGTTTCGTGCAGGTTGGCGAGCCAGGTGGGACGGGCGTTATAGAGGTTCGTGAGTGTTCTTTTCTTGAGTTCCTTTTCGGACAGTCCGGGCGGATTGAGCCAGGCGTTGCGTTTTTCGTCCAGCTCCTTGGCAGCCGCGGCGATGGCCTGTACGCGAGGATCGTCGGTTGGCTCTTTTCCCGGCGGCCACGGGAACGGAAACGTTTCGAAGGTGGTGGTGGGTGTGTAACGTGGCCGGTCCTCGAGCGAGGTGCCTTTTCTCAATGACCAGAGTTCATGAATCTTCGAGTGGAGCACGCCGAAGAAGTAGTCGTCATCACGAGCAAATACAATTAACTGATGGTCTGGTATCGTTGACGGTTGATGCGATAACAAATAATCTGTGTTTAGCGACAGTCGGGGTAGCAATGAAGCTGCGAAAGCGTGTTTAGCCGCTCCCGCATCGCCGGACGAGGATGCATAATGCAACCACCACTCGTCTCGATACCACGTACGCTTACGTTTTTCACGAAAGGGCTTGACATACGTTCTTACATATTCAAAGGGTACTTCGTATAATGCCGCCTCATCAATTGACATATAACGCCAAAATCAATGATCCACATATTGCGCGGCCGCCTAGTGATATCCATACCGTTGATCCATGGACGTATGACATCGGTATTGGGTTTTTCGTGCGGATTACCTGTTGCCTCAAGCATCCGTATTGCCGATTCCTGATCGATATCGAACGGTCCTGCTTCGTATCTCCCATGAAATGCAGATTCCGGTATTCTCGGGTAGTCTTCTTTGCTACGGTTAGGTCTACACGCATGGGTCAGATCGGTATTGATATCCATGACGAGACTTGCCATCAAGATATCGTTCAGTTTGTGTCCCACCATCAAATCCGATCATCGAAACCCGAACAGCGGCACCATCAAGCATCCACTCTCTGTCGCTCCATGCCATGAATATTCCACCACTAGCACTTAATCGCGATCTAGCACGCTGCCGATTTGCACCGCCTCGGATAGAGTTAGTCGCTAACAATCCAGCACGACTTGCAGCTATCCGAGTCTATCAGATATCGCGCTTTTTCAAACCAATATGTAACGAAATCAGCCTCTTTAGGAAGTACTTTCATTGTACAGTTCGATGTAATTCATCAACGTAATTGTCACCAAGTCCCGTTCGTAATAATTTCCCTCCCAAGAACGGCGGATTGCCGATGATGATCTCGGCTTCCGGCCACTCCGGCTCGTACGGTTCGCCGTCCTCGTCGAACGCCAATACCGCATCCATCAGTTTGATGTTGTCCAGCGGCTTCAGGATCGGCTCGCTGGGCACGCCAAAGCCGTTCTCGTGCAGCCACTGAATGTAGCCGATCCAGACCGTGCTCTGTGCCAATTCATGCGCATACTCGTTGATCTCAATGCCATAAAGCTGTGCCGGCGTCACCCTTGGAAAGAGACTACCCAATCCCGTGGAAGCGGCGTAGGTGATCGCTTCTTTCTCCAGGTTCAACATCTGTCGCAGCGCGACATAGAGGAAATTGCCGCTGCCGCAAGCCGGGTCGAGGACGCGTACCGCCGCTAATTCGTCCAAAAAGCTGTTGACGATGGCCTGAATACCGTTGATGCTGTTGGTCCTGGACCTCTGTATTCGACTGCTTCGTTCAGTTTGGGACAGAGACGCATCGTCGGAAAGCTCCTGAATCCGCTTATCCAGCCGTTCTAGCCGTTGATCCGCCTCTGCCTTTGCGTCTTCCCACCTTCGTCTCAGCGGCTGCATCAGCACAGGTTCGACGATCAGCAGAATGTCGTCCCGACTGGTATAGTGGGCGCCGAGCATGGCGCGCTTGTTCGGATCCAGACTGCGCTCAAATAACGTGCCAAGAATGGACGGCTCAATACTCGACCAGTCCAGATCCGCTACATGGTACAGGATGTCGAGCGCCGTCCTGTCGAGCGGCAGCACGTCGCCGCTGTCGAATAGACCGCCGTTGAAATGACGGATTTCATGCTCGCCAAAAAATCCGCCGTTAGCCATGGCGTCAAACAACTGACCCAACTGTGCATTGAACGCTTCGGGATGCTGCCGTCCGCGGTCGACCAGTCGAGTAAATAGCTCCTTGGGCAACAGGTCGATATCCTCGGCAAAGAGGCAGAACAGCAGACGGATCAGGAAGTGTGCGACCTTGTTGGCGTCCGGCTCGCTGGTGCGAAGATACTCGGCAAGGCGAGAGAATTCCTTGGCCGCTTCTTCGGTCACCTGTTCGGTCGTGCGTTATACTTTGAAGAAGTAGGGATTGTAAAAGATATTTTGAAGGTTCGAAAACCCTTCAGGCGTTGCCAGGTCGTCCAGCTCGATATTGACTACGCGCTTCACAGTATTTGTGAAGTTGGTGTGAATTCGTATTGTCTCCAGGTCGCAGACGATGAGTAGCGGCGGATTTTGCAGGCTTTCACGATATTGCAGCAACTGTTGATAGGCCGCATCCAGATTGGCGTGCTTGCCCTTGTACTCCCACGCAAATCGGCCTTTGTACCAACCGTCGGCAAAGCCGGAGCCGCCTGACGTCTTGTCAACGTTGGCTTCGAACGTGAAGCGCACCCCCGTCCGGGTCCATATCTGCCGGTGTGGGATGGCCGATGAGGTGGCAGAGGTCGAGAAAGTGCTCTTGTGCAGCCGCACGTTCCTTCAGGGAGGTCGCGCGCCATTTCGCAATGAATTCGTTCGGGGTCATGACTCTCACTCTTGTTGAAGATTGATTCGCTCCTAGAAGTGTACCACGTGCTAGTGTTAGCGGGGACTATCGTATTGGTGTACGAGAACAGACGAACACTTACCCAAAACACTATCTATTGACCGCTCGCGCAGTAGTTAAAGGCGCCAAATCAGCTTCACATGGAGGCATGTTGCCGCTCCACCATCTATTGTTGTCGGTCCTCCATTGCGAATCATCGCTTGACACAAACCACGCCACTGGCTACGATGGCGCGGCCCTTCGCCACGCCTGCGTCGCACAGCCAATAAATCCACCTTCAAAAGGAGCAAACACATGCGAAGATTTCTGCTTGCTGCAATGGCGGGTGCCGTCATCATACTGGCGACGGTTGCCGGTACGGGAAGTGCGTTCGCTCAGGACAGCGACGCAGCGGACGTTGTCGTCGCCATGTACGAGGCCTACAATGCCGGCGACGCCGATTCGCTGCTCAGCTATTACGCAGACGACGCCTACATCGACTTCACCTACGGTGATATCTACAGCGGCCACGACCAAATCGAGGAGTGGTTCCTGAACGAGATGGACGCCGGCGGTATGATCGATTATGAAATCCTCAGCGCCGACGACATCAACGTGGAAGCGCTCACTAGTTACACCAACGCCTCCTCCCCCTATACGCTGGATGCGACAGAGAAATTCGTGGTGGAGGACGGGCTGATCCTGGCCCACACCTGGCTGCCCACAGATGAGACCGTCGACCTACTGACGGACGCTCAACAATCCGAAGAGCCATCCGCGCTTGTTGGGAAGTATGGCATTCTCGGCGACGGTGCGTTCTTCAGCCCCGACGAAACAGGCGGCGAGGCCGAATTGCGGGCTAATTTCATCGGTATCATCGATGCGGACGGCAGCGGATACGCTCAAGGCGCTCGCGTTCTAAACGGCTCGAACCAGTATAGGGACGAAATCTACGGCTCCTATACGGACCTGGGCGACGGCTCACTGAACTTCCAGTGGGAAGCCTATCAGACCGGGGAAGACGCGATGAACGCTCGCGAGGCATGGGATTGCTTCATCCAGGCTGACGGCGAGGCGTTCCAGTGCATCGTCACCGGCTACGTAGCCAACCCGGAGAGCGATGAACCGCTGCAATTGCGCGTTATCGCGACGATTGACGGACAACGAATCGACTAGCATAGGCGTGCCGCAGCAGAACCGCAGAGGCCCTCTTCCCAACGCCGCCGCATGGGGAGAGGGTCTCTTTATGGTACACTTTGGCTTGCGATCAATCGGTCGCAGCGTCGATTGCGTTTCTTCTAGTGGACACACCTTTGCCAATATTGCGCCTGCACATCTACCGTGCGTAAACTCACCGCCCAGTTTTTAGCCTTCGCGCTCGCCATCGTCGCCTACACGCGCTTCGCCGACCAAGCCAGCGCCCGCAGCCTGTGGTTGAGCAGCTTTCTGGCGCTAGCCACGCTGCTCGTCTTCGCGCTCGCAAGCGGACCTCTGCCGCCACAGCCGTTGCAGGTGACCGATAGAACCTGGTCCACTGTGGGCAGGGCCATGACACTGGCGGCGGCTCTGCTGGCATTCGTCAGCGCAATCGTTGTCCACGATCTGTGGCTCACACTAGGCGTGTGGACACTATTCGTGCTCCTTTTCATCATCGGCTTGTACTGGCCGGATCGACGGGTAAGCTATGAACGGCCGGCCTACAAATGGACGACTGACTCGGCAGGCAACTGGGTGCGTGCGGCGCTGGGCGTCGACGAACGAGCCGGTGACGACGCCGACGTGACGCGACGATCCAGCCGGCGCCTGCTGCATATCGCCACAGTGCTCATTCTGGCTATCGGCGTCTTTCTGCGCTTGTGGCGGCTCATGGACAGCCCCAGCGGGTGCGTCCTGCAGGAATGCAATGCAGCGCTGCTCTTGGCCAATCAACCGCCTATTATATCGTCCCTGAGCAATCTGCTGGCTGCGCTGCTCTACTCTTTCACGCAGAATGCGCTCCTGAGCCTGCGCCTGACCGGCGCCTTGATAGGCGTTGCCACGTTGCCGCTCTTCTACTGGTCGGCGCACCCCTTCAGCCGAACGTATGGCGCCGCACTGGCGACGATGATGCTGGCCCTCGCTCCCTGGCACATCTGGATCAGCCGCACGTCCGACCCGGGCGCCATGACCATACTGCTCATCATTTTGGTTGCGGGGATCGGCGTGCGTGCGTACCGAACCGCAGACTCGCGCTGGTGGGGCGGTCTGGGGTTTACGCTCGGCTTGCTCCTGCTCGAAACCCGCGTTGCCATGCCGTCGCTGCTATGGGCCATAGCGGTCGCAGCCATCGCCCTGTGGCTCTTTCTGTCCACTTCGACCCGTCGACTCCATCTGCCAGCGGCTATGCTTGCACTGGGCTGCGGTGCGGCAGTCGCGCTGCTGCCGGCATGGCGCCTATTGTCCATCCAACCGCTACAGGCCAAGGCGGACCTCGCATGGACGCTGGCGGGCTGGCAGACCTCGCTCGCCTATCTGTTCGGTGGCAGCCCCATCGGCTTCTTCACCGCGCATCCGCTGCTGGGCGTGCTGCCTTTTGCCCTAGCCCTGCTCGGCATCGGACAGCTATTCCGCAGCGTCATGCGTCCCTACGCAGCCATGCTAGCGGCTGGTTTCATTGCCTACTTAGCGGCCTACTTGCTGAACAGTGATGGCGCCGCATTGCCGGTCTCCACGGCCTTGACGCTGCTGCCGTTCGTCTTCATAGCAGCCGCCGTCTCGACAGAAACTCTGATCTCCTCTTTCTATCACACCTGGCGACCACTCATTTCCGCCAGAACGGTGATCATCCTCGCGCTGTTGGCGGTACTCATCCCTTCCGCCTGGCACACCGTTTCCTACATTCGAGGCATGGATGATGCATCCGTCCGAGTCAATCGCAGCGTGGATGAATCCATCGCCCGACACATAGCAAACTGTCTGAGTGAACAGACGGTCGGCGCCTGTGTCTACGGCACGCAGAGCGCCGATAACCCGACGCCGTTCCAGGCCATCATCTACGCGCCGAAAGACGCCGTAGAACACCCCACGACGCGGCTCCTGCTGGGCAACAACGCCAACGCCGAGCGTGTGCGCGTGTTCGATGTTGCCCGCGACCTGCCGCCGTCGCCCGTGCCATCCATGAACGTGCTCTATCTTGTGCCCATTGATGACCACGCAGCCATCAGCCTGCTGCGCGAGTTCTATCCTAACGCCGAAACCTATGCGCTGCCCGCCGATGAAGGAGCGACGCAATTTGTCTCTATTGCCGTTTATCAGGCGGATTTGCTGCAGCGGCAAGGCCTGGAAGGCCTCTATTTCGAAGGTACTCAGTACGGCGCTCAAGAAGAAGCCGCATTTGTCCAGCGGGACGGTCCGCTGACCTTCGCATGGTCATCCAACCCGCCGCTGGACGGAGCCCTCAGCGTCACCTGGGAAGGCTCGCTGCAGGCGCCTGCCTCCGGCGTTTACCGCTTCATGGCTGACTTGCCCGCCGACGCAGCAGACAGCAGCACCGTCTTTACGCTGCAACTGGACGATCGGCTCGTGCTGGACAGCTCGCTGGGTTTGTTGGAAAAGGAAGAGGTGCTGGCGCAGGGCTTCTATCGCCTGACCATGCGCTATCGCAGTGAGCGACCGCAGGATTGGGCGCTACAGTGGCAGACGCCCGGTTCCGAGCTGGCTGTCATACCGCGTGATGCGCTCTACTCCCCCGCACTGCCCGATATCGGCCTCATCGGCACCTACTACGCGGGCAACGGCATTGAGGGTCCGGTACTCACGTCCCGCAAAGACCTGATACTCAGCAACATCGCCGACCTGCCCCAGCCCTATACGGTGGTCTGGGAAGGCAAGTTGGCTGCGCCGCGCGCGGAGAGTATCTGTTCTCGGTCAACAGTAACGGCGTGGTTCGGCTTGCCGTCGACGGTCAGACGCTGATCGATCATCCGCCGGAAGACGAGGCTGAGTCGACGCCGGTCTATACGCAAGCCAGCATCTACCTGACGCGTGACTGGCACAACCTCCAGATTGAATACGCGCCAGCCGAAACGGCGCCACAACTGCGTCTGTTGTGGCAGCCGCCTGGCAGTTCGCCCTCTCTGCTGGACAGTCTCTACCTGCGCCCCGAGCTGGGCCAGATCACAGTGGATGACGCTGCCATGCCGGAAGCGCCGCCGCTGCTCGATTCGAGCTTGGGCGACGACGAGTTCGCGCTGACCTACAGCAGCGATCTCATCCAACCGCAGACTGTCGTACCGCCGCTAGCCCTATCGCCGCTCAGCCTGGAGTTGGTCTGGCAGGCGGGCGCTTGCGGAGCGGGTGACGGGCAGTTCTTCACGCCGCACGGTCTCGCATACGATCCAACCTCACAGCAGTTCTATGTGGCCGACACAGGAAATAAACGTATCGTTGCGCTGGACGCGCGTACCGGTGCGCAAGTCGCCGTCTACGCCGATGATGGGTTTGAAGAACCCGTCGACGTGGGCATAGACACGGATGGTCGCCCCATCGTGTTGGATGCAGTGGGTCATCCGCTCGTGCGCATCCAGCCGGACACGGGCGAGCTAGAACGCATACAAAGCGACATTAGCTTCTATCGACCGCGCGGCCTGGACGTCGACGAGCAGGGCGTCATCGCCGTGGCGGACACGGGCGGCGCGCGCGTGGTCTTGCTGGAGCCGTCCGGGCGCATGATTCTGCAGTACGGCGGTCCGGACACCAATGTCGGCAGCGGTCAGCCGGTAGACGTCATGCTCAAGGACAATATGGCATGGGCGGTGACTGCCGAGGATGGAAGGCTGTGGCGATTGACGGACGAGAGCGGCTTGGTTGCCTTGCCGCGCACCAATACAATTGACGGCCCGCACCTGGCGCATCTCCCGGACGGCAGCTTCTTCCTCACGGATCCGTTTATGCGCGCCATCCGCTATCACGCCTCATCGGGTCAACCGCTCGCATTCTATGCTAACGCCGATACGCTTGTGACGCCGGTGGGCGTTGCCGCGTACGAGGCTGACGGTCAGTTTTACGTTGCGGTCGCCGACAGCGCCGTCTGCACCGTCACACTGTGGCGCGGGGCGATGGATTCACTGCCGCACTGACGATAAGCGCTGATCGGTTGATCAACCCGCTTTGAATGTGTACCGGATGGCATTCGAGTCGCAGCCATCGACGCAGTTGCCGCACAGGATGCACTCGCCATTCTCCATGTCCGACTGGTTGACCATCTCATGCACGTCCAGGCTCATGGGACAGGAGCGTGTGCACGTCATGCAGTGGACACATTTATCGGAATCAGCTTCCAGCCGCAAGCTCGGCCATCGTACCGTGTTGCGCAGCCGCCAACCCAGAATCATGAAGGGGGCCATCCAGCACACGGTTTGGCAACCGGCACGCCGCCCAAAGATCACCGCAAGACCAAGGAAGAGCGCCAATATGATGTAGTAGATGAGGAACCACGGCGGTCCGCCGCTGTCGAGCGGCAGTGCCAAGGTAGCCTTCGTCTCAAGCTGGAAGAACGGCTGCACCGAGCGAAAGCCGCCCGCGCTGACGGTCAAGGCGATAATCAGACCAATCCAGGGCAACCAAATAACCCACTTGATCCAGTTGAACTTGCCGCCCGGCGTGCGCTTGTTGTTGAGGGGCTGAGCCACTTCCTGCAGCGCGCCGGCTGGGCACACCCATCCGCACCATAGCCGACCCACAAAGAGCGACGAGACAAAGAGCAGTGTGAAGACGATGAAACTGCCGTTGATGATGCCCTGCGACGCGCCCTGCAGGATGAGCGCCGGCGAGAAATAATAGAGCGTGACGGGAAAGAGCAGCAGGGAGATGAGCAGCAGCCCTTTGCGGATACGCTGTCGTCGCGGCAGTTGGCGTATTTTGACCATGTTGGCCCCACTGAAACCCATTCCACTATCCGAAATATCAAGATTTCTTGCGACTTATACATAGGGACGACACAGCTTCTCAGAATGGATCAAATCGGGATCATGAATTGCCAGCTATTGCGGCTAAAATGATCACTTTCCTTGTAAAGTGTTACGTGAACTACCTAGAGTAGGTTGGGCTACATTGGGAAAATGACAACAAGATTCACCGGTTAACTAGCCAAGCATAGTACTAGATGTTGGCGAACCATTTATCATCAACAACTACTTTTTCAACAACTTCTGTCTGCACACCTAGTTTTAGGCTTTTCAGCAGATCGATAAGTTGCTCACCATCAATGAGATCTATCGGTGGAGCGCCATCTCTTGTGGCTTCTTTTTGCGCCTCGCGAGTAAATGTACCGGTAGTAATAAACAAACCTTTGTCAGTGCGACCAACCATGGCGCCCCTAAAGTCACGTAACTCCCGTGCTCCAACAGCACCTTGCCAGCGTTTACACTGGAAAAGTATTTGAAAACTAACTAGATACTGAAGACGAAGTATTCCCGTACCGTCTATACCGCCATCACCAGTGCGGCCAGTTACATCCACCTCAACGAAACCACACTCTCTGAGCAAACGTTGACTCAATCTTTCGAAGGCATCAGGCGCCATATGTGTCAGTATAGTTAGGAGGTATGACCGCCACCGATCTGATTCTGTCTCTTCGATCAACTCAAGTTCATCTGCGGCAGATGATCTCAGTCCGTCGTTGGTAGATGTTGTCCCACGTGGTGAATAATCATTACGCACGCGTCTTGCTATTACTTGCGGATCGATTGCATCTGTTGTTCTTCCCTTTGCCGTAAGGGACCAGACTGCGCGCTCACTATTGTCAATGTATCCTGCCTTTTTCAAATATGTTCTTGCCCATGACATTCGATATGAGACTTCTGTCTGATTTCCGCGTTCTATATTATGAGGCACAGATAGTAACTCGTCAGATAGTCCCATTTCAGATATTACTTGCTCATATAGTTCCTGATTGGAAGCAGAACCTCCCAACTGATGAAGTGCTTGAAGCGTAGGATTCATGTATTGTTCGTATGTTGGTATGTGCAGCATGGAAATCCTCCCTGATACAAGATTTGCGACTACGCTTCTACTAGCTAACTTCAGAAATCATGCAGTTACATCTTTCAACCAAGCCATATTTGGTTCAGTCTTCTGACTCGCTGGGACCGTTAATTCCTTTGCGCCGAGGAAGCGCATGAAACGCCGCAGACAACGCTGCAATTCCGTCCGCATCTGCTTGGACGGTCGCACACCCTCTTCCCACCACCAGTTCTTGATGGTCAACACGCCACTCTTCTTGTCCAGCACAGGCTCAAAGCGTGCGACGAAGCGGTCGCCGTAGAGAATGGGCAGCACATAGTAGCCGAACTGGCGCTCCACAGCAGGCTTGTAGACTTCCCAAATATAGTAGAAGCCGAATAGCTCTTCGATGAAGCGCCGCTCCCATAGCATGTTGTCCAACGGGGCCAGGATCGCCGCCCGCGGTCGCATATTGCCGCCTTCAATGACAGCATCGAGCAGTGCAGTGTCGTTGGCACGCATGTAACAGGGCTGCGAAACGCCGTCCACGTCCACTTCCAGCACCGTGCCGCGGTCCATGAGCCGCTGGAGCGCGCTGCGCCGTTCTGGACTCTTCATACCGGTCATGCCCAGCCACACATCACTGCCTTTGAGCCAGATCAAGCCGAATCCTTCCAACCGGCGCAGCATATACCAGTCGTGGTAGTCCGCATCGTTGGGGTGCGGTTCCTCACGGTTCACGATGTGCGTTGGCAGATGGCGGTGGGCGAAGTCATAGTACTTCCGCGTATGTACCTTGTGGTGCACGATCAGCTCGCCGCGGAAGTACATGCTCTCCAAACCGGCGCGGCCGATGCGCGTCGGCGCCCATGACCAGTCCACGTTGCCCTCGAAATCCAGGTCTATCGAGGACAGCGGTCCGCGCGCCTCGATCTCCTTGCGGATATGCGGGATGATGGCCTGTGCCTGCGCACGGTTCTTGTCTAGATGCTCTCGATAGGCTTGGCGGCGACGCTCAAAGTAGACGTAGTCTTCCACCGGATAGATGGACATGACCTTGTCGAAATCGTCTAGCAGCGCGCGGTCTTCATAGAGCAGGTCGGTAAGCATCTGCGGCTGGAAATCGCGCACCCGCGATTGCAGCACCAGCTCCGGGTTGTTGGCGCCCACCACGTTAAGCGGATCGTACTGTATGCAGTTGACGCGCCGTATGTAGTCGAGCACGCCCGCTTTGCCGCGCAAGCTGTGTGGAGGCCATAGGCTCTGGTAAGCCAGTAGAAAGCGGCGTGCCTGGCGGTTGGTTAGATGCACGGGAGGTTATTCACCCATCGCAGACAGCACAGCATCTCGGCTGCGCAACATGGCGCTGACTGGATTCGGCAGCTTGGGATGCAACTCCAGGCTGGCGCGCCCGCTGTAGCCATGCTCCTTGAGCGCGGCGAACGTAGCCGCCAACGCGTCCGGCGTCAGCACGCCGTCACAGAGCGCCAAATGCAGATCGTCCGCACCGTCGTTGTCGTCTAGGTGCACATAACCCAGCAGCGGGCCGGCGTCCGCAATTGCGGAAGGCACATCCTCGTCAGTGATCTGCGCATGGCCGATATCGAGCAGAAGATAGAGATTAGGATGATCTATATCGCGCAGATAGGCTAGCGTGCCGGCAACAGTTGGCAGCGCAGTCTGTGGAAAATGCTCGATGGCGATGCGCACGCCCAACGCCTCGGCATGGTCGGCGATGCGGACCAGCGACTCGGTATAGCGTCCCAATGCAGCTTCAGACGCGTCCCTGCCCGGCACCACATAGGCAGTGTCGATGCCCAGCTTGTTGGCGCGCAGCAGAGACGACTCGCATGCGCGCACCGCCACCATGCGCTCACTGCGCTCCTCGGCATCCAACGCCGTATCTTCAGGAATACCGAACGAGAGGCCCATGCAGGACTCCTGCAGCCCCACCTCGTGCATGTGGCGGCGTGCGTTTTCATGCGTGAAGTCAAACGGGCGTACGTCGACCCAGGAGATCTGTGCATTGGCGATATGGTCGAGGATGGTTTCGTCGTAGCCGGAGAGTCCCCAGCAGCAGTAGGCGAGTTCGATGGTCATGGGCTAGTGTCCTGAGGAGTAGTTTATAGACAACAAGGCTAACGTTGAACTCTGTGAGTAGCATACTAGTTCAATAATCTGACTAGCTCAGCTAGATTGCCGTAATCATATGGTGGTCGTCTACGAACGGCGAGTACATCGAGCGTTAGGTCTACATCATTAATAGAATAGAGTACGCGCCTTCTACCAAGTCGTACTCGCCTTAAGTCGTATTAAATGTATGGAAAATCGAGTGATTGGCTATTTTGTGGTCTCGGTTCAGCTTTCAGTCGATTGACAAGAAGCCGAACTCTTTGTCGTACATTGCCTGGTAAGTCTTTGATTTCTGTCCAGGCAGATGGATGTACATAGACTGTGTAGCTCGCCACATCTCAATCCAGTTCGTCCTGGATATCTTCCCAGCGAAGCCATCCAGCCTTTTCACGATTGCCACCTGACTTCCGTAGCTGACTATAGGCAGAATGGGCGAGTTCTACATCCTCAACTGTTTCGAGCCATTCGATCAGGGCGTCCCAGTCATCTGCGTCGACAACAGCCAGTCGTCGTTCACCAATAGTTACAAATTGAACGCTTTGAAGCGCCTCAAGACCGCTCATTCAGTACCTCCAACTCTTCTACGGGCACAGCGGAAGTATAGCATAAATTGTTACTTCCGTAACCCGAACCAGCGCTCATAGAAACTCAGTAATAAGTACCAAAAACGCATTCGCGCCCTAAATAATCCTGCTACTGAAAAGGTACGGAATAGGAAGCTAGAAATCTAACTTGCTTACACCATGAAGCTGCACGTCAATCCACGATCAGTCTAGTCTCGCTTTCACGTACATAAAATGCGCGCTCTATAGCATAGGGCTGTTTCGTTCCCGGTTATTGCAGCGTCGATCTCTTCCTTACGGGCACTGCAGAGACGGCTCGCATGCGCGCACCGCTTTCATGCGCTCACTGCGGTCTCCGGCATCCAACGACGTATCTTCAGGAATACCGAACGAGAGACCCATGCAGGACTCCTGCAGCCCGACCTCGTGCATATGGCGGCGTGCGTTTTCATGCGTGAAATCAAAGGGTCGTACATCGACCCAGGAAATCTGAGCGTTGGCAATATGGTCGAGGATGGTTTCGTCGTAGCCGGAGAGTCCCCAGCAGCAGTAGGCGAGTTCGATGGTCATGGGCTAGTGTCCTGAGGAGTAGCGATTAAGCGTTAGTCTTGGTTCGGAAAATACTTATTGGTTCACCGGTTATCTGGTGATTAAGCACATCCGGATCGATATCAGCACCATTCGGCCATGAAACTGTACCCGTTTCTGTATCAACCCTAACGTTCTGGAAGTAGGCTACATCTTTGAGAGGTGCGAATATGCCAGTAAATTTTACGATGCTGGCTATATCGACGTCACCGGATATTCCATCGTCAAACACCAGGTGTAAGCGATGACCGTCAAGAACTCGTACAGCGACAATATCATTTAGCATGTATTACTCCAGTGGATCAATACTCTTCAGAGGCTGCTGCTGTTTCGCAAGATCCCAATTTTCACTCAACTCTTCCTGATGGAGAAACGCTCATTCTGTTACCATTCCTAACACTGGTGGCCAAGATTGCGTAATTCATCAACTACCTGGCGCGGAATGTTCTCATTCGTGTAGAGTCGCGCCATACTGTTACGCTGTTTCGTTTTCTGCTATTACGGCATCAATTTCTTCTTTATGCGCATCAGCATAGGCCCAGGCGTTAACTAAATCTATCGCACGTAGTGACGGATAATTATCGAGGATTTTCGCTTCAGTCCATCCTAAACGCCGATAGTTGACCAAATTCCAAATTGGAATCCTCGTACGCACTATGGTTGCATCACCACCTACCACGCCCTCATTTTTATCAATACCGGGCCAGACATTTGAGATGTCTTGCGCCAGGAGCTGGAGAAGAGATGCTTTTTCGGCTCTAGAAAGCCCCGCGATTCCTGACTCAATCTCAGATACAGTCATGCATCACTCCTCACTATTGGTCGCGAATCACAATACGAAAATGTGAACATGCCTGATGAATTATAGCACCATTCATTAGACATAACTGTATCTAGTGCCTACGCCTGCCGCGCTGTCACATACACCGTCCGACTGCGCCACTGTACCGTCTGGTTCAGCAGCTGCCGCCGATATAATGCCTCCACCTCCGCAATCTCGTCCTCGCTTAGCAGTTCGCCGATCCGCTGCGCATAACTCGGCTTCGACCCCGCATCCTTGGCGAACCAGCGCGCCAGCAAACCCTCCGTGATGCGCATGTCGACTACGTCTTCAGCCGTGTCGAACTGCGCCTCCAGCCCCGCATCGACAAACATCGCGGCTAGGTCCTCTGCACCCCAATTTACCAGCGGATCCGAGCTATCCGAATAGATGGCTTCTTCAGCTTCACGCAGACGCTCAGCCACTTCGCCATCCAAACTATCCAGCGTCAAGAGTCTATACAGCCGCTGTGCATGGCGGGGCATGCGGTCAGCCAAACTAATGACGCCCTTGGTCGCCAGTAAACCAGCCAATGTCTGCGCGGCTTCCGCCTTATCCGCCAGGACCATGAAAGCGTTATAACCCACGATGGCGTCGAAGGCGATAGCCTGGTCAGGATGCTCTATCATGCCGCGCATAGTCAGTAAGTCCGCCAGATCGTCGATCCCACCCTGCAGAACGATTGGCCGCTCCGGCGCGGGCAGCCGCTGCGCCAGGTCACGCACCGCCTCAGCATCACGCGACGTGTGCGCCAGCGTATACACGCCGCCCTCCGGCGCACGCCGCAATGCTTCCCACGTAAGCAGCCCGCTGCCCGTCTTCACATCCAACACTGTGCTGTGGCGCACGAGCGGACATGCATCCAGCACGCGATCGCGCAGATCACCAAGCCGCTCGCCTGCGCCGGAGATGGTGCGCTGCAGCCACTGCTCGCGAGCCGGATCCACGATGGCAAACGTAAGTATCTCGCCGCCGTCGTCGTTATCCACGGCCAGCATGGCAGCTAACTGAGCTTCCCGCCGCCGCGCCACCTGCAGCCGGATGCTTTCCTCATATCCCTGGTCCGACGGCTCGTAGAAGATCTTGCCCTGCAACGAAGTGGGCAGGTACTGCTGCGTGACCCAGTGGTCGCGAAATGCATGCGGGTAGAGATAGCCTTCGCCATGCCCAAACCCTTCCGAGTCGCGACTGGCGTCACGCAGGTGTGACGGTACGCCTGTGTCGGCCTCCTGTTCCACCGTCGCGATGGCATCGAAGAACGCGAACGCCGAGTTCGACTTGGGGCATGTGGATAGGTAGATCGCTGCCAACGCCAAATGAAAGCGACCCTCCGGCATGCCCACCTGCTCAAATGCGCTGGCGCACGAGGTCACCACCTGAATTGCGTTGGGATCGGCCATGCCCACGTCCTCGCCGGCGAAAATCAGCATGCGCCTAAAGATGAAACGCGGCGCCTCACCGGCATAGATCATCTTGGCCATCCAGTAGACTGCCGCATCCGGATCGCTGCCGCGCAGGCTTTTAATGAAGGCGCTGATGGTGTCGAAGTGATAGTCGCCCTCCTTATCATACAGCACTGCGCGCCGCTGGATGGACTCTTCGGCGATATCCAGGGTCACATGAATTGTCGGCGGCGGACCGGGATCACCAGGTTCGGTGGTCTCCACTGCCAGTTCAAGCGCATTGAGCACGCCACGAGCATCCCCGTTGGCCACGTCCACCAGATGGTCCAGGGCTTCCGGGTCGATGCGCACTGTTAGCTTGCCATAGCCGCGATCGGGATCGGCCAGCGCCTGGTCCACGATATTGCGCAGATCGTCTTCATCCAGCGGCAAAAGCTGGAAGATGCGACTGCGGCTAACCAACGCTTTATTCACTTCAAAATAGGGGTTTTCGGTGGTGGCGCCGATGAAGATTACCGTGCCATTCTCCACCCAGGGCAACAGCGCATCCTGTTGCGCCTTGTTGAAACGATGCACCTCGTCCACGAACAGAATCGTGCGCTGGCCATACTGTTCCGCACTTTCCTGCGCCTCTGCCACGGCTTCACGTATCTGCTTTACGCCAGAGAGCACCGCGTTCAGCGCGATGAAGTGGGCACGCGTTGTGTTGGCAATGACCTGCGCCAGCGTTGTCTTGCCGGTGCCAGGCGGACCATAAAAGATGAGGCTGCCTAACTGATCGGCCTGAATCGCACGCCGCAACAACCGCCCCGGACCGACGATGTGCTCTTGCCCGACGAACTCGTCCAGCGTGCGCGGTCGCATGCGCGCAGCCAACGGCGCATCCTGCTTCATGCGTTCCTGGTGCGCGTGCTCAAAGAGATTCATCGCTGTCCCAACCTCTGACGTCGAGCAAGAGCGATTCTACTTCCGATTCTACTTATGTGCCGAGCGCCTCTTCCTGTCCGGCGCCTTGACATTACGTTCAAATGCGGCTATCACCACTGGAATTCAGGGCCGGCTGTGCGAGGTGAATCCTGCAACTGCGCCATCAGCCCGCCATCTACAGCCAGCGTATGCCCACTGATGAAACTGGCTTCGCTCGACAGCAGGAAGTTGATCGCGTTCGCAACCTCTTCCGGCTCGCCAGGACGACCTACGGGATAGGTGAGTTTCGCCCGTTCTAGTCCGGCTTCGAAGACATGTTCCTTGTGCGTGAGTATCCAGCCGGGCGCCACAGCGTTGACGCGAATACCCAGCGGACCGCCATCCACCGCCAACTGTCGGGTCATATTCACGATAGCCGCCTTGGCAGTGTCGTAGACGAGACCGTTCGGCCAAGCAGCGTAGCTGTGCACAGAAGCCAAGTTGACAATCGCACCGCCGCCGTTGGCTTCCATGGCGGGAAACGCGTATTTGCAGGCAAGGAAGTACGATTTCAGGTTCACGGCCATAGACCGGTCCCATTCTTCCTCCGTCAACTGGGTCACAGAGCCGCGTTGCATGGTGTAGGCATTGTTTACGAGGTAGTCCAGCCTTCCCCATTCAGCCACGGTGGACTCAATCATGTAGCGCACTTGCTCGTGGATAGCCAGGTCCGTGTGCACGAAACGCGCCGTGCCGCCTGCCTCCCGGATACCGGCGACGACTTCTTTGCCCCAATCGACATTGATATCGGCGACGGCTACTTTCGCGCCTTCAGCAGCCAGCCTTTCTGCCGTGCATCGTCCGATGCCGTGTCCGCCACCGGTTACAACTGTAATTTTGTCCTCATGCATACGATTCATAATAGTATTCAGTTCTAGTCTTTAAATGGTTACTGAGAATTGCCCGCAAAGTATAGCATACGTAAAGGGTTTCAGGTTTCAAGTTCCATTTCCGATGTCTAGAGTTCCAGGTTCCACATTCCAAGTTCCACGTTCAAGGTTCAGCTTGTCATAACTCACTCCTTCACCCCTTCACCGTGTCAGCTTGTCACCCTGTCACCTTGTCACAAATCAGTGCCACAGCGCCTTGTCCACCACATTCATCAGCGGCTCGCCAGCCGCGAAACGCTGCGCATTCTCCAGCAGCACGGCATACTGCCTCTCCCGAATATTCGGCATCTCGTGTACCGCAATATGCGGCGTGAGAATCACGTTCGGCATGGACCACAACTTATGATCCGCAGGCAACGGCTCCTCCTCAAAGACATCCAGCCCGCAGCCGGCGATCTCATCGGTTTCCAGCGCCAACACCAGATCATCCAGGCGCGTCGTCATACCGCGCCCGATGTTGATGAAGAAGGCGCTCGGCTTCATCCTCGCAAAGCGATGGCGATTCCACATGCCTTCCGTTTCTGGCGTGTGCGGCACGGTAACGATGACGAAGTCGGCTTCATGCAACAGATCGTCTAGTTCCTCCGCTTCATGCCGTTCTACGTCTGGCGTCTCGTATTCCCAGCGCTGGTCCACGCCGATGACGCGCATGCTGAATTCGTTGCAGATGCGCGCCGTCTCGTGCCCGATGCCGCCCACGCCGTGGATGAGCGCGGTCGCCTGGCTCAGGTCTACGTAGTCGTGCCGGCGAGCGTCCGGGTCCCAGCGATGCTCGCGCTGCGCCTCCATATAGTCGGTCATGCCGCGAGCCAGCATAAGCACATAGGTCATGATCATCTGCGAAATATGGTCATCGTAGATGCCGCGCATGTTGGTGACTGTCATAGAGTGTGCGATCAGTTCGTCGTAGTAGTAGCCAGCCGGCGGCGCAGCCGCACGTGCCTGCATCCACTTTACGTTCTGTGCCAGTGGCAAGAGCTCCGGCGGAATCCAACCGAAGACCGCGTCGGCGTTCGGCAGTAGGCGGCGCGCATCATCGTCTGTTTCAGCAATTTCGATCCGCCACTCCGGCGCCTCCTTCCTTAGTTGTTCGGCAAAGGCAATCAAGTGGTCTTCCTGTGGCGGCATACTGACTAATGTTGGCATCTGGATCGCTCCGTTGAGGTTTGTGCTTATGCATCGTAACGAAAAAAGATCGACAGTTCAGGGGCGAACTGCTGAATGTCATGGGATTGCCATACTCACCATTCAGCAAGATGACTGTCGCAAATGGACATTGCGTGAGCATAAATTGAGCGCGCCCGATCACTATGTTCGTCCGTGATTGTTCCGCCCCCTGTTGACCCGTCTACGATTGTACCGTACTTGATTATGTACTTTAGTATAGCGAGCCGCCCTATACCGCGACACGTTCCTGTTTTGAAATGCAAGCGAACGAGCGCCGACGTGCCGAATCATGAGCTAGACTCAATTGGTATAACATCCAATTGATCGGCGTACCCTTATTCAGCAGATCGCGGAGCTGGTGATAACTGTCGCCAAATGGGGATAACTAGCCGTCAGTCTGGGTTGATCGGCGCGAACCTGGGGATAACTGCTGTAGCGATCGTACGCGCGTTGGTTGCCCGAAGGCAACTGCCGTTGCATAATGGAGCCGATTGCATGAACCTGCCGCACCAGCCCAAAGAAACGGCAGACGCTATACCCGCGGTCACTGTATTTCGTCAAACACCTCAGTTCGAAATGAATCTGCAACAGCACAGGAATAAGATGGCGTCAGACACACAGAATCCCGCCAGAAGTCAGCGGCACGAGGATGCAAAGCAAGAGCGCGAAATCGTAATCAATGCGAATTACGAAGTGTTCGTCGCGGGCTTTCTTGTCATTCAACTCATCAATTCGGCGCTGCTGATTCTGCCTCTGCGCGATGAGCAGCGTCAAATCATTTTTGGATTTTGGATCGGCATCAGTGTATTTCTGTTCATCGATGCAGGAATACGAACGATCCGCGCTCATCTCCACCGCCAACCTATGTTCTCACACTTGAGATGGATGCTATGGGTTGGCGCCGCGCCTGTGCCCTTCTTTACCATAATCCGACTGGTATTTCTGTCGCTGCATATCCGGCGTTTTAGGCACGGCGACTATGCGGAAATAGGCAGATTTATCGTGATGCGCCACGCGCAGTCCACGCTGTTGCTCATCATATTACTGGCGACCATTTTCTTCGAATTCGGCTCCTTTCTCATACTATCCGCTGAACAGCTCTCTCCCGACGCCAACATCAAGACATCCCAGGATGCCATCTGGTGGAGCCTCGTCACCATCTCAACAGTGGGCTACGGCGACAAGTATCCCACGACTACTTGGGGACGCTTTATCGGCTCGATTCTTATCGTTACAGGCGTTGCCGTCTTCACGTCGGTCACCAGTATCATGGCACGCTGGTTCATACGTCCACGCGGCGAGCTGTCCGATCAGCATCTTCAGTCGCAATCGCGGTCCGACCCGGTTGACAATATCCACGAGATGCGAGACATGCTTGTGGACCTGGAGGAAAGTCACCGGTCGACGATACAGGATCTCGAAGAACGTTTGGACCGGCTGGAGCAGCAGATAAAATGAGTCGCCTTCCACGAAAGAGGAGGCTTTCCGCTCCCGTTCGAATACGGCCGACAACTAGCCATCTACCACCCCATCCGTAATCCGACTCGACCATATTCACAGGCAGGAGCAAATGCAAGAACACTTACGAGAAATTCTCATCGGCTACCGGGCAGGTAAGGCCGTATACGGTATCATCATCGCGCTGGCAATCATCGTGACTTTGGACGCGCTAGCGTCGAATGCAATTCAGGCGGAACTCGCCATTCTGCTGGGCACGCTTACAGTGGCCATGGCGGAGTTCTATTCGGAGTATCTACAGCGGCATCTTGACAATAAGGGCCATGTACCTAGGGCTGAGCTGAAGGATATCGGCAAGCGCGTTGGTACCCTACTGGTAGCGGCTTGGCTGCCACTGCCGTTCTTCCTGTTGGCCACGTTCGGTCTGATTTCGACGGCGACTGCAATAGAGATCACCACGTGGCTGATGACGGGCCTCATTTTCTTCTATGCGTTCATCACCGCACTGATATGCGGCGCAAATCTTGTTTGGAGTATCGTCATAGGAAGCATGGTCGGCTTTATCGGCATCCTGTTGGTCTTGGCCGAAGCCTATATCTAGTCCTTGATTAGGCTGGTCGTGGAAACACAGGGACCACGAAGATGGCGCAGATTACAAAGAGAATAGGCACAGAAATTCCTGAAATAAACAACGCCCGTCTAAACAATTGATGATCTATGTTAACTGTTGAAATATGTGCAATTGACTTTACAGCAGGGGCAATATCTACAAACGCTCTTTAGTTCTCTCTGTGATCTCTGTGCGATCTCTGAGTCCGCTGTGTCCTTGAAAACGTGCATTTACCTCTCGACACCAATCCGTCAGCTGAGACATGAGCGTAAAGCTGCTGCACAAAGGTTCGTTTTTTTGACATATTGACTCGACCATCGCACAATAACGATACGGGCGATAGTTCCGTCTTCGCCTGTCTTCGTATTCGCAACCTTGCGCCGCGCAGAGGGAGCCGTAATCCACTTCGGCGATACCGAGCTCTCAGTGACGCGCATCCTAAACTGACAAAACGTTCATACGTTCTCCCGGAACAGAGTAGCCTTATGTTTCAATCCAAACACCTATGGTGGCTTGGCGCCGGTATCACACTTGTGATCATCGCGGTTGCCATTTTCCTAGTTTTGCCCGGGCAAGGCGCTAAAGCTGATGACCCGTGGAATTACGTACCCGAACACCCAGTTCATACGGACCACATCGTAACTGCGTTGCAACGGGAATTCGCCAGCGGCGAAGAGGTGACCCAGGCCTGCCTGGAATGCCATCCCGATGCGGCTGGCGAAGTCATGGCGACCAATCACTGGACGTGGACGCACGGCCCCTATGACGTGGAGGGCCGCGACGAAGAAGTGTACACAGGCAAGAAGTACGTCCTGAACAACTTCTGCATCGGGATCACGCCGAACTGGCCGCCTTGCACAGCCTGTCATGCAGGCTATGGCTGGGTCGACGAAACATTCGACTTCTCCGACCAAAATAAGGTCGACTGCCTGGTCTGCCACGACACGACAGGCTCTTATGTCAAGGCCAATGGCGGTGTGCCAGCCGAGGGTGTGGATCTGGCCAACGTCGCGCAGCACGTGGGCCTCGTAGGCCGCTCCAACTGCGGCAGCTGCCACTTCACCGGCGGCGGCGGCGATGCAGTCAAGCATGGCGACTTGGATACCTCGCTAACCTATCCAGACGAGAACCTAGACGTGCATATGGGCAAGTACGACTTCGCCTGTGTCGATTGCCATCGGACCGAAGGACATCAGATCGCGGGACGATCCATCACCGTCAGCATGGATAATGAGAATCAGATTGCCTGCACCGACTGTCACAAAGGACAGGTGCACGAAGATGAGCGGCTGGATAATCACATTGATACCGTTGCCTGTCAGACGTGTCACATCCCGGAATTCGCCCGCAAAAAGGCGACCAAGGTTGAATGGGACTGGTCACAGGCGGGCCAGGATTTGCCGCAGAATCCTCATGAGTACCTAAAGATCAAGGGTAAATTCGTGTACGAAGAAGATGTCGTGCCGGATTATGACTGGTACAACGGCGGCGTGGAGCGTTATCTGTTGGGCGATATCATGGATTCGTCCGAAGTAACACTGATCAACAACCCCACCGGCGACATCTACGACCCCGACGCCAAGATCTGGCCCTTTAAGATCCATCACGCCAACCAGATTTACGATTCCGAAAACAACTACCTGCTGCCGCCCAAGACGTACGGCGAAGGCGGCTACTGGACCGATTTCGATTGGGATGAGGCGGCTCGACTTGGCGCTGAAGCCAACGGCATCGACTACAGCGGCAGCTACGGCTTTGCACCTACCGACATGTATTGGCCCATCACGCATATGGTGGCGCCGAAAGAGCGTGCACTCCAGTGTGAGGATTGCCACACCGAGACCGAAACCGGTGTCATGGACTGGCGTGCGCTTGGCTATGAGGGTGATCCGATGTTCTACGGCGGTCGCGCCGACCATATGAGAGACAACCAAATCGTCGAAAGCAGTGAAGGAACCGGACAGTGATTCACAAGCCATTCCCGTTCAAGCGCATAGCTCTACTACTTCTTACTCTGCTTGGCGCGCTGGCTATCGTTGTACTGGTGGAGGCCCGCGATGCGTCTGCACAGACGCCCACCGTTGCCCAACCGTCGCCTCTGCATCCAACTTTCCCCCTCCTGGACGCTTCCGGAGACAACGTTCTGGACAGCGGCGAACCGGTGTCCACCAACGCAACCTGCGGAGCCTGCCACGATGCTGACTATATTGAGCTGCACAGCTACCACGCGTCCGTTGGTTTCGACCACCTCGTGCCCGCCGGCGAAGTACCCGACGGCCAACCATGGGATATGAGCCGTAGCCTTTTCGGCCGCTGGGATCCGCTCTCGTACCGTTACCTAACTCCTGTCGGCGATGCGCTGATGGATATGGGTACGCCGGACTGGATCATGGAGCTGGGTGAGCGTCATGCCGGCGGCGGACCTGCCGTGACCAGCCGCGATGGAGTTCCGTTAACGGAGCTTGAAGCCGAAGACGGCAACCCAGAAGTAAGCACGAATAATCCGATCAGCGGTACTACCTCAGCCTGGGATTGGCAGGAGTCGGGCGTGGTGGAAATGAACTGCTTCCTCTGCCACATGAGTTCAGCCGACAACACGGCTCGCATGGAAGCACTCCAAGTGGGTGAGTTCCAGTGGGCCAACACGGCCACCTTACAGGGCGCCGGCATCACCCAAAAGAAGATGACCGGCTGGAAGTACAACCCGGACGCCTTTACCGCTGACGGTGAACTGGCGCCGGAATTCGTGACCTTGCGCGATCCAACTTCCGCCAACTGTGGGTTCTGCCACGGTACCGTGCACGAAAGCAAGGAGCCGCTGCTTTGTGCTGACCTGAAAGAGACGGGTTGGAATACAGAACGCACCGGACAGATCTACTCCGGACAACGACTGTCGGACTCCGGTCTCAATCTGACCCATAAGGAGAGCCTGACCTTTCCCTGGGATATCCATGCCGAACGCAATCTGAAGTGTACCGACTGCCACTATTCGTTGAACAACCCGGACTATCAGCAAGAGTCAGAAGACACGCGGCCCGAATACCTAACCTACGACCCGCGACGTCAGAACATCGGCGAATACCTCTTCCGACCCAGCCACGAAATTGCCAAAGGAGACACAGCCCAGCACACGGTGGCGCCTGAGTTCACCGACTCTATGCGCAAGTGCGCCGACTGCCACGATACCGAGACGACGCACGACTTCCTGCCGTACAAAGAGACGCACATGAACGCCGTGCGCTGTGAATCGTGCCACGTGCCGCAGATGTACACGGCTGCCTACGAGCAGAACGACTGGACGGTCATGACGGAGGACGGCGCCGCAGCCGTTACCCATCGCGGTATCGAAGGTGATTGCGGCAACCCCCGCGATCTCATGACGGGCTTCCAGCCGATCCTTCTGCCGCAGGTAGATAAGGACGGCAACACGGCTGTGGCTCCGTTCAACCTCATCACATCCTACTACTGGGTGCACGGCGATCCCGAACGGCCTGTGCGCGAGGAAGATCTGCGTAAAGTGTATCTGAATAACAACGGCTACCAGGCAGATGTGATGGCGCTCTTCGATGCCAACAGCGATGGTCAGTTGGATGAGACAGAGCTGCGTTTGGACACGGGAGAGAAGACCGACTTCATCCGCGGTAAACTAGAAGCCCTGGGCCTCACGAATTTGGAGATCCGCGGCGATATTCAGCCCTACAACATCAACCACAACATCATGGGCAGCAGCCTAGCAATTCGCGAATGCAGCGAGTGCCACAGCGACAATTCACGCATCGCGCAGCCCATGACGCTCGGCCCGTATTCGCCGGGCGGCGTGACACCGCAGTTCGTCAACAACACCAACGTCTCCATGTCGGGCAGCGTCAGCGTGGACGATGCCGGCATCATGCGATATACGCCGGACACCTCTGCGGAAGGCTTCTATCTGCCCGGTCACAACCGTTTCCGCATCATCGATATCATCGGATGGCTGGCGGTTTTGGGCGTACTGGCAGGCATTATCGCACACGGCGGGTACCGGCTGTACCAGTCGGCTCGATACCCGCGTGAGAAGCCGGAACTCAAGGAAGTGTACATGTATACCTTCTATGAGCGGCTGTGGCACTGGACGCAAGCCATCGTCATCCTGCTGCTCATTGCCACAGGCATCGTCATCCATCGGCCGGATATCTTCGGCTGGGCTGACTTCAGCTTAATGGTGCCAATACACAATGCACTCGCCGTCTTGCTCGTGTTGAATGCCCTGTTTGCGGCCTTCTACCACCTGGCCAGCGGCGAAATCCGACAATACCTGCCGGAGCCTCGCGGCTTCTTCAACGATGCAATTAAGCAGGTGGATTTCTACCTGCGCGGCATCTTTAAAGGCGAGCCACATCCGTTCGAGAAAACACCGGAGCATAAGCTGAACCCGCTGCAGCAGGTCACCTATTTCGTCATCCTGAACCTGTTGCTGCCCATCCAGGTAATTACTGGCTTGCTTATGTTTGGTGCGCTGTGGTGGCCGCAGCTGGCGGTTTGGCTTGCGTACATGGGTCCGTTGCACACGCTGACAGCGTGGTTCTTCGTAGCATTCGTCATCTTGCACATCTACCTGACGACGACTGGACCCACGGTCACTGCAGACCTGGAAGGCATGGTTACCGGCTGGGACAAGGTCGAAACGCAGGATGAACAGGCCGTAGCATAGGCAATAGGTAGACTGGATCGGGGCTGATCGAACGGATTCGGTTCCCGATCTGCGAGTTCGAATTTCTGAATGCAGTCGAAAAGACTGATAGGGAGCAGCATCTATGGTTAATCCGCCACAAACTGAGAAAAACCCCAGCGCACGACTGTTCGTCAACCCGTATGTAGCCGGTGTTCTGTTGGGCATCGTGCTCTTCCTATCCTTCTTCCTGACCGGCAACGGTCTGGGCGCATCCGGCGGTCTTAACCGGATGATCATCTACGGTATCGACCTGGTCGCGCCGCAGCATGTGGACCGGGTCTCGTATCTGATTGAAGTTGCCGGCGGCGACCAAAACGCGCTCGATCACTGGATCGTGCTGATGACAGCTGGCATATTCCTGGGTGGCTTGGCTTCCGGCTTCGTCGGCAAGCGCATCAAGTGGGAGACCATCCGCGGCCCGCGCATCACGGATCATCAACGCTGGCTCTTTGCGCTGGTAGGTGGCTTGATCGCCGGCTTTGGCGCACGGTTGGCGCGCGGCTGCACGTCGGGTCAAGGTCTTTCCGGCGGAGCATCGTTGTCAGTAGGCAGTTGGGCATTCTTGATGGCGTTCTTCGTAGGCGCGTATGCGCTGGCATGGTTCGTGCGCCGGCTCTGGACATAACACATTTTAGCCTTCCAGTAGCTGCACAGACGGCTGCGAAAGCTGTACTGTCATAGAACTTCCTGAAAGACCGTTATAGACACATCGAGGGTATAGCAATGGCTCCATTCACACTAGACGCATCCATCGGCAAAATCGGCATGTACCTCGTGTACCTGCTCATCGGCATTGGCTTCGGCGCAGCGTTGGAGATGGCTGGTTTCGGCTACTCTACCAAACTCACTGCGCAGTTCTATCTGAAAGACATGACTGTTTTCAAGGTCATGTTTACTGCTGTGCTGGTCGCTATGGTCCTGATCTACGGAGCAGTGGGCTTGGGTCTGCTCGACTATGACCGCATCTGGATTCCGCCGACCTACCTTGTGCCAGGCACATTGGGAGGCCTACTCATCGGATTCGGCTTTATCATTGGCGGCTTCTGTCCCGGCACGTCGGTGGCGTCATTGGCCCTACTGAAGAAGGACGCCATCTTCTTTCTCGTGGGCATCCTAGGCGGTATTGCCATCTTCGGCGAGACCTCCAGCCACTTCGTGCATTTCTGGGGCTCCACCTACATGGGCCGCTTCACGCTCGACCAGTTGCTCGGATTATCGCCTGGCGTTACGGTCTTTGTTGTTACTATCGCAGGTCTGCTGGCACTATGGGGCGCAGAGACATTGGAAGCTGCCATGCGTCGCAAAGACAACATGGAAGTGCGCAAGATCGATAGGCGCGTCTCCATCGGCGCCGGGGTGTTGTTAGCCTGCGGATTCGCCGTCATGCTCATCGGCCAACCCAGTGTTGCCGAGCGCTGGCAGCGCATTGAACCGGAAAAGCAGGCAATGCTCGACAACCGTCAGGTGCAGATTATCCCCGCTGAACTGCGCGACGTCTATTACAACTCACAGATCAACCTGGTCATGCTGGACGTGCGCAGCGAGGCCGACTACAACCTCTTCCACATTAAGAACGCCAAGCTCGTGCCCATGGACCAGTTGCCTGCCGAGGCAGCGGCGCTCAAGATAGGCCCGGCTTCCACGGTTGCTGTGGTCATGAGCAACGATGAAACGCTGGCTACGGAAGCGTGGAAGGTGTTGGAGGCAGAAGGGGTTGCCAATGCCTATATTTTGGAAGGCGGCTTGAACAACTTTATCTCTTCTTGCACCACCTGTCCTTTCCCCGAAACGGACGGACCGGACGAGTATCTCCGTTACCAGATCGCAGCCGCGCTTGGCGGCAAGCATCCGGAATCTGCCTTACATGAGCAGGGTGAAGTGGTGGAATATATACCCAAAGTCAAGATCGATACAGCTGCCAAGGTAGGCGGAGGCGGTTGCGGATAGCCACAGCCCGGTCACATGTAGAAATCTGAGCGTGTGCCAGCGCAATCGCGGACTACACGATTTACCGAAGCAGTATTCTGTTATTAGGTCTGTTTCGACGAATTCTACTCGAACACCAGCCATTCCTACGAGAATGTAGGGGCGAGCCATGGCTCGCCCGCTGCGTGCAGTCGACCATCCGGTGGATTTTGCGCGACGGGCGGCATGTATGCCGCCCCTACAGACGAAAATTTATGGTTCGCGATTGCCCTGATAGCGTGTGCCGGCGCCGCTTGACAGACCGTTTATAGTTAATGACAGAACCATCCTGGTACAGAGTCTACTGCCAGGGTGGTTCTATTCTGTGGCCCGTACTGTCGTTTGAACCTAGAGATTTGTAGTGACACCATGAGCAGTGAACTAGAACAACTTCAACGAGAGATGATTGCCTGCCGCGCCTGCCCGCGGCTGGTGGAATGGCGTGAGGAAACCGCACGCGTTAAGCGCCGCGCCTACATGGACTGGGACTACTGGGGCAAACCCATTCCCGGTTTCGGCGACCCGGCGGCGCGTCTGCTGCTGGTGGGGCTGGCGCCTGGTGCGCATGGCGCCAACCGCACAGGACGCTCGTTCACCGGCGACGGCTCCGGCAAATTTCTCTTCGCCGCATTGCACCGCCAAGGCTACGCCAACCAGCCTACCTCCGAGCACCGTGACGATGGGCTCGCACTCACCGACTGCTATATCACAGGTCCGCTGCGCTGCGTACCGCCTCAGAACCGTCCTACTGCAGAGGAGTTGGCGACCTGCCGTCCGTTCTTTGTGCGCGAGATGACACTGTTGCCCAACACCCAGGGTATTGTCTGCCTGGGCGGCATCGCGTTTGACCAGACGCTGCGCTTGCTGCGGGATTCGGGGCTGGATGTTCCCCGCTGGAAGTTCGCACACGGCGCCGAATTCGAGCTGCAGACGGGCGGCAGTGAGCTGCTGAGCCGGGATAGCGAAGTCGTACACATACTCGGCTGCTACCATCCCAGCCTGCAAAATACCAACACAGGACGGTTGACGCCGGAGATGATGGACGACGTCCTGGTGCGAGCAAAGGCGCTGACGGAGGGCTAGCTCTGCATGTGGAGCGGCATGATATCAGTGCAAGCGTATAGTGGGCGAAACTTAGTTATTTTATAGGTAGAATAGGTACCAACTGAGTAACTACTCAGGCTCACGTGACACATGCCCGAATTTAATGAATTTGATGCCGGACTAGGTTAACTCAGGATCAGGCGCGAACGTTGAAAACTCGCCAGCGAGGCGACCAATAAAATAGCGTCAAGTACAGCCAGAACGAGCATGATTATCAGCACCATTTGAGGCGTGGTCAACGAGGCAGTTAAGGCGGGCGGCACAAGCCTAACGAGTGTGGAGATGGCCAGTCCGAGTATTATCAGACCCAGGAGCATGGTTTGCGACGCCTGGCGCACGGTAGCAGATTTCAGCGAGATCAGGACTCCACCGCTGGCGGCAAGGAGCGTGCTGAGGAAGCACAAAATAAGAACTACTGCAAAGAGGCTGAGGGGATTATAGAATTGCCATTGCGCCGGCCTTTGAGACAAGTTGACTACCACGTCTCCCAGCAGCAGGCAAAATAGCGTCATCAGCCAGTTATAGCCAACTGTTACCAGCACTTTGCTCAACAGAATCGCTCGATCAGTGATGCGGCTGGCGAGAAGGGTTTCTAGGGTATGGCGCTCGCGCTCCCCTGCGATGGCGTCGCTAATGATCAGGATGACAAACATAAAAGGGGTAAAAACGACAATTAGCACGGGCGCCGACTCAAGATTGATCCAGCCTTGTCCGAAGGATAACGGCAAGATAATCCCTAATACAGCGATATTCAGCAGGGGCCGTAGTAAATCAGAGCGACCACCCGACCAGAGAAAATCCCTCCATTCTTTCCAAATCATTGTTTGCAAATCATTCATTGATTTTCCTCCTGCATTAGCGTCAAAAATAGATCCTCCAGACTCTCTCCTCCTCTGGCGATATCCTCGATTTCTGCCCCAGACTGGACAATCAAGGTTACCAGGGGCCCTATTTTGTTCTCGCCGTTAAGCTCAATTCTTAGGCGACCATTTTGAAATTCGGCCTGTTTTACCTCTGGACGGGCCTGAAGTAAGGTTAGAGTATTTTCATTAAAACCCTTTCCAATGATCTCAACCTTGTGTCCGCCATTTCTTAACCGTAATTCGTCTGGGCTGCCAATCGTAAGAAGTTTTCCATTGCGGATGACGCCAACTTTGGCGCATAGTTTTTCGGCCTCTGCCAGGTTATGCGTATTGACGAAAACGGTGACGCCTTCGTTAGCGACAAGGCTGGTCAGGTCTGCACGCAAGGCCGCGGCCGCTATCGGGTCGAGACCGGCAGTCGGCTCATCCAGGAAAACCAAGGATGGATGGTGAAAGAGTGCTCGAGCGATGGCTATTTTTTGTTTCATCCCCCGACTCCAATTGCCCACCTTCTCCCTGCGACGATCCCAAAGGTCCAGATGCGTGAGCAGATCCTTGGTACGTGCTTTCCTTTCGAGTCCAGACATGCAGTAGATGCGTCCGTACAAGTCGAGATTATCTTCTGCACTCATGCGTTCATATAGACCTGAAAACTCGAGCAGCGCCCCGCTTCTTTTACGAATTTCAGCGGCTTGTGAACGCGTATCAAAACCCATTACCCTAACTTGGCCCTGGGTTGGTTCCAATAGACCCAGGAGAAGATGGATAGTGGTAGTTTTCCCTGCACCGTTTGGCCCAAGAAACCCAAAAACAATTCCGGCCGGCACATCCATTGACAGGTCATCGACCGCCTTAATCGTTCCAAACGAGCGGCAAAGGTGTTCGGCGTGTATTATGGATTCAGACATTCATTCAACTTCTGTAACCGCTCAGATGCAAAATTCACCTTCATGATCATTCTCTAGACCTCTATAGCGGGCTGGCAATTATTCTGACATTCTTAGCCGCCGGAACGGTCTGCGTTACTGGCGCTGGGGCGGGCGTGAATAATGCCTGAGAGTAGGAAAAACCCGAAGCCAGAAAAATACTTGAAAATGCGGCAGAGTCTCCAGCGTCCAGTGCACGCGATGTTGGGCGGCAGGTGTGACAGTAGCACTTCTTTTATCACAAAGCGTAACTGCTCAGCCATCAATAGGTGATGCGGGAAAGGTGGGGGGCATGACGGGAAGGCCGTTGAACGCATCAACCAAAGCATCCAAGACTCGATGGCCGTTCTTGCGCACGGTGGAGATGTAGCTGCGAATCTGGCAGAAGAGATGAGCGCCCTCCTGAGAGCGGAAGGTGCCGGAGATCTTCTGTTTGACCTTGACCATGCGTACGTCCCGCTCAGCCTGGTTGTTGTCAAACGGGATGGTGAGGTCATAGAGAAAGGCCAGGACTTGCGGCTTGTGCTGTTGCAGATGGAGCAGGAAGTTCTGAGCAGGGGGTGTGCTTTGGCCGCCCTCGGGATCTGGGTTGGTCAGGGTCTGGAGACGCTAGAGGATTGCCCTTGAAGCCCTGGGTCAGGATCTGGTCGTAGCGGCTTTCGAAGGCAGTCCGTTGGGAGGGAGCGAGTGCGCCATCGGACTGGCGGGCCAGGTCGGTGGCTTGCTTCATCTCCACCAACAGATCGCTCATCTCTTGCGCCCACGCTTGTTGATAGCGGTCCACCAGAAAACGCAACCGGCGCAGGTGATGCGCATTGCAGAGACTGTGGCGCACGTCCTTGTAGTGCCAGTACGGTTGCCAGTCATCATGGACCGCCACGCCCGTCAGGTTGGGCAGGATCGCCATCTCATCCATTGCGGCTCGCCCCCGCTTGGGATGCACCCTGTAGTGGGTCAGCCGTTGACTGCTGGCCACATGCAGCCACTGTAACTTGCCCTCGACCCGCAGGCCACTCTCGTCCAGATGAACCACGGGTTCCTGGGTCATGAGTTGGTGCTTGGCCTCCGCCACGGCGGGCTGCACCTGTTTGCCCAGTCGTTCAGCCGCATTGACGAGGGTGCCTTCGCTGGGGGCGTGGCCGTAGAAGTCGGCGAAAATCTCCGTCGTGCGTTCCAGCGGCACAAAGTGATAATGATGCAGATAGACCGCCTGCGCACACAAACGAGGACCATACTGGACCGGCTCGCTCACCCCTTCGGGAAAGCACCTGGCAACGTGCTCCCCACAGCACGGACACTCTTTGACCTCCGCCCGATGCTCCGTCACTTCAATCTTCACCGGGGGCAGGTCGAACACCTGGCGCAGCACGTAGGCTTCCGCCTCAACCTGAGTCAAATCGGTCTCACAATGGGGACAACTGACAACAGCGTGGAGTTCGATATGATCCGGCTCGCTCACCATCGTAAGCGTCTTGCCCGCATGGCCTGGTTGACCACCGCTCGCCTTGCCGCTCGCCTTGCCGCTCGCCTGTCGCAGGCTCTTGGGCGACGGTTTGTGCAGCCCGTCACTCGACGGCGGTTTCCCGCTGTTCCGGCTGTTCTTGCCAATCTGGTCTTCCAGTTTCTGCACCCGCTCCGTCAAGGTGTTGATTTGAGCCAACAGACTCTCCACCAGCGAGAGGACTGCTTCTTCTCCCTGGTCATATATGGCTCGTATCTCCTCTCGACTCATCTGCACTTTGTTCGCCATAGTTCCCATCATTACACATCTTTGTTTGTGGCGCATTAGCGCCCCCAATTCTCATGCCCACGGCCGTACGCTGAGCAGTTACCCAACTGAGTGTGTTATGTCGCCCAATAAAGGTTTGTCAGCCGGTTTACAAGAAAGTTGTTATCTCTTTATAGGTGGGCCAGCAGATCTTCTAGACAGAGACCAAATTCTCCGCACCCACGCTTCTTGCTAGTGCAGTCGCCACATAGGCATTCAAGCTGACGCCATCTCGTTCTGCGGCTCTTGCAATATCACGATGCAACGACCTTGAGATCCGCGTAACGAATCGGCCACTATATTCATCAGCCGGTTTGGGTACTGGCACCGTTCGTCCGTCCTCGATGGCCAATTCAATCCAACCTCTCATTGCATCCTCAATCATCTCACCTAGTTCATCAAAATCATCCCCTTGCGTAATACAACCAGGCAGTTCGACTACTCTGGCGACATATCCAACTTCGCCGTCAGATTCGTCACGTTGTACTTCGATCGTATACGGCAAAGCGAGATATTCTTCAACAGTCTTATCTGCCATATTCACACCTCTCGACTGCGCCTTCTAAATTCCCAAGAACTCGATCACACAGTACTACTCGTCTTCAACTATCTCATCAATAATCTCGAGAGCCAGTTTTACGTAGACAGCTTTCAGGAATGGCTTTCTGATAGGAACCGTAATGTTGTAGCCACCCACCGTATAATGGATATGACTACCACGCTGTCTTCGGATGAAACCCAAATCATCCAACACGGTACAGAGTTCTTCATAGCGCACACTCTTCGGGTTTCGGCGCAAACGTTCAATGCGTTTGGTGCGTCTAGTCATGGCAGTCGGATGATTGGCTGTGGATAATCATAACTTTAGTATCATATTTAGTACTATATACCGCTATAGCATGCTTGTCAATAGTGAACGTTATCTACGCTGGATAGCTAGTTCTCAAGTGCTCTCGGCTGCTACCATCCCAGCCTGCAGAATACCAACACAGGACGGTTGACGCCGGAGATGATGGACGACGTCCTGGTGCGAGCAAAGGCGCTGACGGAGGGCTAGCTCTGCATGTGGAGCGGCATGATATCAGTGCAAGCGTATAGTGGGAGGAAATTTAGTCCTCGGTCAACTCGTCGCTGATGTCTCAACGTCACTCAGACTATACGCCCGGACGATTGGCTGCCGCACCGACCGCCTGGCCTAACTCCTTCTGAGTCTGCCGGCGCGCTTCATCTCGAAGACGGTCCAGCATTTCCATCAAATCGGATGGATCGCCCACACCAATAAACGAGAACTGGCCGTCGGTGGAGGCAGTCTGGCACATGACATCGCCGAAGTTAAACGCAGTGGCCATGATGCCGCGCTTGTGCACGCTGATATCCTGCACATTGATCAGATCGGTAGAGGAGATTGCGTGGTTAAGAGGTGTGGTCTTCAGCGAGTCGACGAGGCGCTGGTTCGTCACAATCCATAGATCGTTGTAAAAACGATAAGCCAGTGCGCCTATATAGATGACAGCAACAGCGACAATCAGTACGTAGAGCCACGGCCATATCGAACTCAGTGCAGTCGTCCGCCCGGACAGCCACCACACAAGCCACATGAGCAGCCCAGCGATTACGATTGCCAATATGCCTTTCATGATCACATAGACAGGATGTCGTTTGCGAACAGCGACAAGCTTCTCGTCGGCTTGTAGTGTGACTGGTAGCGCCATCTATATTTCTCCTGGGTAGTGGATAGACAAAAGTAGTTGTATACAACGGCAATCCCAAGGTCACGGGTGCATATACAATCATTGTCGCACATGCGTGACCAACTAACGAACGGCAATCAGTGCATCTGCACAGTTACCCATTCTCCTTCGCGAACCCCGTTGGAATCCAATGGTATCTGCACGGCGCCATCCGCATGCACCAGCGTATAGATCAAGTTGGATTTGCCGAAGACTGGCGTTGCCCATAGCCCATCCGGACGCTCTTCCAAGCGAACCTGCACGTAATCTTCTCGCCCGGACATGGACGCGACATTACGGGACAGCCTAGCCTGTACTTGCTGCTTCACGACCGCATCTCCGCCCAGAATCCTGCGAATCGTCGGCGCTACGATGAGATCGAAAATCACCATGGCCGATACTGGGTTGCCCGGCAGGCCAAAGACAGGCACGCCATCGCAGACGGCGACGATGGTCGGCTTGCCAGGGCGCACGCTGAGCCCGTGTGCCAATACGCCTGGTACGCCTAGGGCGTCAATGACCTCCACGCTCAGATCCCGGTAGCTAACCGAGCTGCCGGCAGAAAGCACAACAATGTCGTTCTCCGCATAGGCGCGGACAACAGCCGCCTCCAACGAGGCCCGGTCATCGCCGACGATGCCGTAGCGTACTGGCGTCCCCCCTGCCCGTTCTACCAATGACGCAAGCGTGTAGGAATTGATGTCTCGCACCTGGCCTGGTTCGGTCGCTTGATCGGGCTCCACCACCTCGTCGCCAGAGGACAGGATGCCCACGCGTGGCGCACTGGCAACCGCTATCTCGGTGATACCCAAGGCCATGAGTCCGCCGATATCTTGCGGGCGCAGTTGCCGCCCAGGCTCTAACACGACATCACCTGTACGAATATCCTCGCCGATCTGGATGACGTTTTCACCCTCTGCAACCGGCCGCAATACCTCAATGCTTTCCGCATCCACAACTTGCGTATTCTCCACCATGACCACGGCATCGGCGCCTTCCGGGATCATGCCGCCGGTGTGCACCAGGGCAACGTCGCCTATGCCAAGCGAAAGCGTGCTGCGCTTTCCCATAGGCACTTCACCGACAACGTTGAGGAAGGCCGGCAGACTCGACGACGCGCCGTACGTATCCCGAGCCACCACGGCATAACCATCGACGGTGGAGCGGGCAAACTCGGGCAGATCCTGCGGCGACGTCAGCGTCTCCGCCAGGACGCGGTCCAGTGCGTCAGCGGTCGCGATGCGCTCAGGCTGCACCTTCGGCGTGTAGTGTAGCCACAAGAGTTCCATTGCCTGTGGCGGTGTTCGAACGGTAAAAAACTCGGGCATAAGTTCGTTTCTTCGATGTGATAGCGGGTGCGAGATCGTCGTTTTCATGGCCCGATGGCCATGATTTGCGCCGAACTACGATAGCATAAAGCTGATTCCCGCGCCAAGCCGAGATCAACCCTGATCTGAGGCATTTCGTGGCAATCGCATGTGAACTGCCGCTGTACGACGCCCCATAGGTGGGATAACACCATATGCGCTCCGGTTGCGTTTGAACGGTTCGTCGTCACTCGGCCCGTTAAAAAAGTCATAAGGCAAGCCAACAAGTACATCGCCGCTCGGCGATCGCTAACACTTTCGCGGAGGAACGCACAGCGCCGGGAGCATCGATGCGAGCCTCTCCCAGCCAAGGGACACAACGTGTATAATGGGCCTACTTTTGTTTGCAGGTTTGGAAAAGGCACAGAAGACGCAACATACTGTGGCCAACGCGATAGAGTACAACCCGAGCGCCTATGACGCTTGACCAATCCATCCTCATCACCATCATAATCGGCTCGTCGATCCTCTATGCGACGCGCTGGATACCGTTCGAGGCGACCTCCGTCCTAGTGATCGCGTCCATCGCGCTGACAGGCTTGCTGCCGCCGGAAGAGGCGCTGGCAGGATTCGCTAGTGCCGCCACGCTCACGGTCGGCGCCATGTTCGTACTCAGTTCCGGCCTTGTCCGCACCGGTGCACTGGAAAACGTGACCTTTTACTTGGCCAAGTATTCCAAGGGAGACGTCAATCGGCTACTGTTACTGTTGGCGATTTTCGTCCCGCTAGCCAGCGCCTTCGTCAACGATACACCGGTCGTCGTTATGCTCATTCCGGTTGTGCTCTCACTCAGCGCCCGGTTCGGTCTACGCTCTTCTAAGCTTCTCTTGCCCCTCGCCTATTTCGCCATCATCGGCGGTACGCTGACCATATTCGGCACCGCGACCAACATTCTGCTGGACGATCTCTATCGTAGTGCAGGCGGACCGGGGCTGAGCGTATTCGCTTTCACGCCGCTGGGTATCGTCTACTTCCTCATAGGCGGCGCATTCATCGTACTGATTAGCAACAAACTGCTGCCGAACCGCACCTCTTTGGCTGAATTGACGGGTAATCGCCAGGTAGCCACCTATATCTCCGAAATCGAAGTCTCTGACAGCAGCAGCTTGCTCGGCCTTTCCGTAGACGAGGTTTTCGACCAGATCGCCCGCGTCAGCCAACGACAGCAGCCGCCGGAAGCGCGCCAGCGTCATCGCCGTCTGCATAGACGGCCCCCCGTCGCGCTGGACGCGGATGAAGCCAGTGAATCGATTATGATCATCGCGCTCTACCGTAACGGCCAAGCCTTTCGGGCTGAAGAGACGCGCCATCTGACAATCGTTTCCGGCGACACATTACTGGTCTCCGGCACGGCGAAGAGCATTGCGCGTTTCATCGAGACGTCAAACACCTCGCTAGCGCCGGTGCTGGCAGACGGTGAACGGACATCCGCCAGCAGCATAGAGACACGGGTCGTGGAAGCGGTTGTGCTGCCCGACTCGCGCTTGAACGAGCGTCTCATCGGCGAACTGGAGCTGAACAGGCTCTACAACGTCAAAATCATGGGCGTGCAGCACCAGGGCCGGCAGCATGTGCGAGGCTTGAGCAACATTCGACTAGCCGGCGGAGACGTGCTGTTGCTGCAAGGTGAGTCAGGCTATCTGCGCGCCGCCAGCGACACAGAACAGCTTATGCTGGTGGAAGGCGTCGACGATTCCATTCCGCGCAAGAGCAAGAACTGGCAGGCGTTGCTCATTATGCTAGCCGTTATCCTCCTGGCGAGCCTTACACCAATTCCCATCGTGGTTCTGGCGCTCTCAGGAGCCGGGCTCATGATCGTGACCAAGTGTCTGCGCGCGGATGAAGCGTTGAAAGCGCTAGAGCCGCGGGCGCTGCTGCTGCTGGCGGCTGCTATCCCGCTGGGCCATGCCATGGAGACGACCGGGCTGGCGCAGGCAGCGGTGGACTTCCTGTTGGCGCTGCCTATCTCGTCCAATCCGCTGGTATTTCTCTCCCTCTTCTACCTCATGGTGAATATCCTGGCGCAGTTCATTTCGGCCAAGGCGGTTGCCGTGCTCTTCACGCCCATTGCGTTGACGCTCGCCGCCAGCATGGGCGTCAATCCCATGTCGCTGCTCATGGTCATCGCCTTCGCCACGGCAGCCGGCTTCCTCACGCCCATGGGCCACCAGGTTAACGCAATTGTCATGGGTCCTGGTAGCTACTCCTTCGGCGACTACATCCGCATCGGCCTGCCCATGACGATACTCATGTGGCTGGCGGGCAGCATCTTCATCCCCATCATCTGGCCGTTGTAACAGCAGTTCAAGGGTTCCAAGTTCAAGGGTTCAAGGCGCTCAGGGCGTCGTGGTGGGTAGCTTCGGCATGTCATTCCGAGTGAAGCGAGGAAGCTCCCCTCACGCAACCGCAGATGCTTCAACCTTCGGGAGGTTTGGAACCTCCCGAAGGTTATACATCAAAGCCTGTCCATGGATCCATCAAGGAATGGGGGTTGGTACCATCTCCGGCTACAGCTCTTCCAGCTTTTCCCGCAACCAGTCTGCTTGCTCTATGTCGTAGGCGTGCTGTTCCAGCAGCACTTCGTATTCATCCCGCACGGCATCTTCCTGCAACAGATCGTCCGGCGTTTTGCCTGTCTGCGTCCGCTCATTGAGCGCTGCAATAGCCGCATCACGGATTCGCTGATTTTCCAAGTATTCCTCGAACGTTACGGAGCCGAGAAAACGCGGTTCGATTATCTGACTCATGCTCGCTGGCGCTCCCTCGATGAATTCTACGGACTGAGCAATCTCGATCAGTAAGTTGTCGTATCCATCAGATTCCGAAAGTGTGGAAACCTCTAAGACAAGCCTGCCATTTGAGATGAAGTACCTTTGAAGGGAAGCGTCTGTCTTGTAACGATAGTACGCATGCTCCGACTCGCCAACAACTGCCTTGGACACCAACTCCATAGAAAAAAAGTCCCACATTTGTGAACCTGACTTAACGTCCTAGTATTGTTCGAGCCACGGAATCAACGCCTTCGATTCCGGTTCTTCATAACTAAGGTATTGGAAAAATACTCGGTCTGCGCGTTCACCGCTCGGTGGCAAGAGTATCAATAGTCCCTTCGGCCATTCTTGCGTCTCATCTACAGTCCAGCCTGCGGGATAAAGGAATTAATATCCTCCCGCTTGACTCGTGTATTTACTCCATCCGGAAGTATCGATTGTATCCTCACTGTCGTTAGCCGATGTCGTGTCCGCCTGACCGATCGTAAAGACCGGGAGGAAGACCATATAATCATTTTGTGCCTGCATGGTCATAGGACCCGCTAATCCGCTTCCTGCTAGCGCAACAACAAGCATTATGACAATAACAGCAATACCTTTGACAATATGCTTGGGGTGGAAAATGTTGGCTAGCATACTACTTCCTTTCGTTATCGCAGGTTGTAGTTATTCGGTTTTTGGTTCAGTAACTTGAGGATATCTTTTATGTAGTGCGCAACGCTACACAACAGGTACGTCGCGAAGCCCATAAGAGTTCCCCTCGCGGGTCTACCTAACAATCGGTATGAGGTAACAGGCCGATAACGTTACTTTGTTCTAGTAGAAAGATGTGCCGGAAGCGAGGAAGCTTCTATTGCCATATGGATTCCGTATCCTCTATTATCATGATTACAAAATTAATGTATGCAGTTTTAACTGCGATACTGCATAATATGCGCAAATGATATTGAGTCGAATTGTTATCGTCACGAAGGCGTATATGTTGTAGCATACTCCTGTTCCACGACCGTCGATTACACGAACTGCCCAGCCAAATTGACGTCCGCTTCACTCGCGCATATTCTGTTGGCATACTTCGCTTCCGCACTCATCGAAAGGAACAGCCCATGAGCAACGACGCCAACGGCTCCATGACCAGCAAAGAACGTGTCCTCACAGCATTTGACCATCGTGTGCCCGACCGTGTGCCGCTCTGGTACGGCGCGGACCCGTTCGTAACAGAGAACTTGCAGCGCATCCTGGGGCAGCCAGATGAAGAGGCGCTCATGCAGCGACTCCACATCGACTTTCGCCGCGTGCGCGAACGCTACGTGGGCCCGGAGCTGAAGCAGAACCCGGACGGCAGTCGCCAGTCGTGGTGGGGCGTGGACCGCATCGGCGCCTACTACGGGCAGCCGTTCAGCCATCCGCTGGCGGGCGTGGAGACCATAGAAGAAATTGAGAATTACCCTTGGCCCAATCCGGACTGGTTCGACTTCTCGCACCTGCGCGCCGAGGCCGAAGCGTGGCGCGACTACGCAGTCATCGGAGGCCCGTGGGTGGTCATCTTCACGGACGCCACAGAGCTGGTCGGCATGACCGAATTCTTCATGAAGATGATCACGCATCCGGAGCTCATGAAGGCTGTCATCCAGAAGGTGAGCGACTTCTATTACGAGATCGCCGTGCGCACATTCGACGCCTGCGCCGATGAGCTGGATATCTTCTTTTTCGGCGATGACCTGGGCACGCAGCAGTCGCTCTTCATCTCGCCCGAAATGTGGGACGAGTTCCTGCGCGAGCACTTCATCCGCTTCAACGACCTGGGCCATCAAGCCGGCCTCAAGACGATGTTCCACTCTTGCGGATCCGTGCGCGGTCTCATGAGCCGCTGGGCCGCAAACGGTCTGGACGCCATCAATCCTATCCAGCGGCAGGCCAAGGGCATGGACCTAATTGACCTCAAGGAACTATACGGCGACAAGCTGACCTTCCACGGGGCCATCGACCATCAGCAGGTGCTCTCGTTCGGCAGTGTCGTGGACGTAAAAAACGAGGTGCGCGAGGTAATTGATGTCATGGCGCCGGGCGGAGGTTACTGCCTGGCTGCCAGCCACGACCTGCTCATCGTCGAAATGCCGCCGGAGAACATCATCACCATGTTCGACGAGGGCTACGAGTACGGGCAATATTAGTTCCAGGTTTCAGGTGGAATGTTCCAAGGTGGCTTGACATCGCATATGGCGTGGAATCAACACTGTTCAAGGGTTTAATTGTGCAAAGTTTCAAGGCGATCTTCATCCGGACATAGAGCTTACTGTAGACTGTAGACTGCTCGCCTAGCCCCCTACCGTTACTGAGCGCGCGCACCTGAAACCTGGAACATGGAACATGAAACCTAATACTTACTTCATCGCGTTGAACAAGTTGTCTCGCGATGGTACACTTGCGATAGAGTTCGTTTTGCGGTAACGAGGAGGGTACGATGAGTGAAGTTCAACGGATATGTCCGCAATGCGCCAATTCAGGGCCAATCTACGCCCGCTATTGCCCGAGTTGCGGCTATGATTTCCAAAGTGCACTGCCTGCGGTGCAGAGCAATCTGCCCGTCGTGCTGAGCAAGGCGGCTGTGCCTATGCTGGTGGGCGCGGCGAGCGTAGCCCTGCGCATGGGATGGAAGATGCTGCAGAGCCGCTGGGCCAAGGCTGCGGCGGAGAAGGCCGTAGACGCCGCCATCCAGAAGATACAAACCCCTATCGTACAACCGCAAGCGGATGTGACGGAGCGCCGCTCCAGGCGAACCATCACCATTCGTTCCGCCTGGTCCGTGGCAGATAGAAACGGCGTGCAGCAGCAGGGCTACTCTGAGCACCGCATCGACCTGGACGACTAGGTTGTAAGGGCGAGATGCGTCATGCTGGTTATAGTTCACCACATAGCCGCCAGGCCACATAGAGAAACAAGTTAGCGCTAAGCGCCTTCGCAGCTCGGTGGAGAAGTCCCTGATTGCAGAAAGAATTTAGCCTTTTGAAGGTAGCGAGCAAAGCTCGCCGGACCGCAGGTCCGAACCTTCAAAAGGCTTCATTCGAGCGTGAAGCTGTCATCCAGGAAGCTGCCGTTGCTTCCTGGATGATGAACTCGAAATGCGGGCAACCCTAACGACTTGGGCGCAGCACAACGTCCTGGAAGCCGTCTGAGCTGTCGCTCAGCCGAAGCTGTCCAGGAAGCGCCCGAACGCACGGCAACCTGGAACTTTCTACCAGAAACCTGGAACCAATAACAAGCCTGCGTCTTCGCGGCTTGGTGGAGAAGTCCCAGATTGCAGAAAGAATATAGCCTTTTGAAGATTGCGAGCAAAGCTCGCCGGACCAGAGGTCCGAACCTTCAAAAGGCTTCATTCCAGCGTGAAGCTGTCATCCAGGAAGCTGCCGTTGTTTCCTGGATGATGAACTCGAAAAGCGCGCAAGATACATTTTACCGTTAGGTCTTGGGTAACGAACAACCTAAAACCTGCCGGCCTGGAACCTTCAACATGAACCTGTAACTGCCGTCCGCAGCGCTTTGAACCCTTGAACTTTTGACCACTTGAACTGGTCTTCGCGCATCTTCCTGGAAGCCGCCTGAGCTTGCGCTCAGCCGAAGCTGTCCAGGAAGCCCGAGTGCGCGGCAACCTGGAACTTTCTACTTGGAACCTGGAACAAGCCTATGGCTGCGTGCCTTCGTCGCTCGTTGGAGAAGTTACTCCATCGTGTTAGCAGGACGTTCGGCTAAAGTCATCTCCACTACCTGCGTTTCGCCGTCACGCCAAATGGTCACCGGCACCGAATCGCCGGGGCTGGTATAGCGCACCAGATAAGACAACATATCGTCAAAGGTGGTCACAGGCATATCGCCAATGGAGGTAATCACGTCGCCGCCGGTATACTGGGGACAGATATTTGGATAGTTGGTGTTGATCTCTTGATCGCTGCCGCGTATTCCCGCCTTATCGGCAGGCGTGCCCGAACGAACCTGACCCACCAGCGCACCGCGTAGCTCCAGCGGCAGTCCAAGTTCGTTGGCGCAGATGGGACTCAACGTGCCGCCACTAATGCCCATGTAGCTGTGCGTATACTTCCCGTCCTCGATGAGCGCAGGCACCACACGCTTCACAATACTCACCGGAATGGCGAAACCAACGCCGCTGTTTGCGCGCACATCAGACCGAATCTGCGCGTTAACGCCGATGAGTTCGCCACGCTCATTCAGCAGCGGACCGCCGGAGTTGCCCGGGTTGATGGCGGCATCGGTTTGGATGGAATCGGGAATGCTGAATCCGTTCAACGAGCCAATCGATCGACCAATGGCGCTGACGATGCCCGTTGTCATGGTGCCATTCAGGCCGAATGCATTGCCGATTGCCACGACGCGCATGCCCACGGTCACGTCGTCCATATTGCCCAGTGCGATGGGCGCGAGAGTGTAGCCCGCCGGGTCGACACGCACAACCGCCAGGTCCGTGTCATCGTCCACGCCTACGATTTCCGCAACGGAGACTGTGCCGTCGGCAAAGGTGATCTGCACCTCGTCCGCGCCTTGCACAACGTGATCGTTGGTGATGATATTGCCGAACGAATCCCACACGAAACCGGAGCCGCTACTCACATCCAGCAGATCACCCGGGTCAGCGTTAAAAGGCAGCTCGCCCAGACCGAGATTGTCCGCCCGAGCCAGGACAGACACATTGACCACCGACGGATTGACTTGGTTGTAGATGCTGTTGAGCACGGCGGTCTGATAGTCGATGCCGCCTTCCGGCGTTGCCACCACGACACGCGGGCTGGGTAAGACGACCGTTGTCGCGTCAGTCTTCTTGGCCTCACCCGGCTGAACGCTCTGGGTTACTGGACTTGAATCCCGTAGCACATACAGGAATGTTGCCGGTATGAAGGTTACTGCGCAGCCGAAAAGAACGAATAGCAGCACGCCGCCGAGCACCCAGAAAATGGTCTTGTTGCTCTTCGGCGCTGCTTCCGTACGTTGAAGATTCTCCGGCGCGGCCACATTCGGCTCGTTATTCGCTGCCTCAGGGGGCAACCCAACCTCTGACTCTCTTTGTTCTTCCATTTAGATAGTTCCAGTTGCTAGTGTCCAGCTCGCCGCAAACGGTAGCGGCGACTCAACAGGCTATTCGACAGGGCGGCACTCGGTTTCATTCCGCTTGGGAACTACGCCAATACCACCTACGTTTGCGTATCGTTGCAGACCAAAACGGTAATGGTCACTGTGATTGACCCACAAAGACGTATGGTGTTACTCGATTGTATGTCATACGCTCCACTTCGGAAAGTGATCCGCATTGCACTTCCGCATCCGATCAAATGACATCTGCCATGGGCTATGCTACAATTTCTACTTGAGATGGACGTTCGTAGACCGGCCGAATGACCGCTTTGCATAAACAACGAATAGACGCAATACGCATCACATGAATCGTCGGCACATAGCGCTTCTCGTACTCATCAATGCCATGGTCAGCCTTGTGATCGCACTGGCTGTAGTGTGGGTTTACGAAATCCGTCGCCCAGAATCGGATGAGTTAGCCGCGCTCTATGCAGCTCGACCCAACGCAGTATTGGCGGCGACGCCTGCGCCGGCGAATCCTGTGGCCATACTGCCGACCCGCGCTCAGAATGCAGGCGAAGCTGTTGCCATCGAAGCAGCAGTAACGGCCGAATCGGCACCTGTCGAGCAGGAAGTCTATGTGGTGAAGGGCGGCGACAGTTTGGTCGCCATCGCCGTCCGGTATGGCGTCACGGTGGATGAGCTAGTGGAGGCCAATAGTCTTGCCAATCCGGACTATGTCTTTTCCGGTCAGCGCCTCCTCATACCGGTTAGCGGCGGAAACGGCAGCGGACCGACGCCGACCGTCGTGATCCGGGAAGGCGTGGAAATATCCGGCATTGCCGGAGCCGGCGACCTAGCCACGGAGTCAGCGCAGATTGTCAATGACAGCGACCAAGCCTTTAGCATGGAGGGTTGGCAGCTGACGAAGACTGACGGTCCAGTCTACACATTTGGCAATGTACCGTTATTTCCAGGCGGCAGTGTGCGCGTTAACACGCGTGCGGGAGAGGACAGCAGTATCGAACTCTATTGGGGCCAGAGTGAAGCGCAATGGAATAGCGGCGATGTGGCCCAGTTGCTGAACGAACGCGGTTCGATCGTCCATTCGTATATTGTGCCCTAAGCCGCTATTGTTCGTACGAACGTTGCGCCGGTAGCAGGTCAATAACGTCGCTGCTATTTCGGAATACGCTACGTTCCAGTAAGGGAGTCAACATGGCTGAGGAAGAACAGAAAACATCGTCCAGCAAGAGATCCAATCGACGGCGCAAGCGACGGAACTCCAGGCGGCGTAAACAAAAGAGCAGTACCAGCAGCGGTGAAACGGCGCCCAACGCGCAGCCCAAGCCGAATGCTCAGCAGGAACAGCCGAAAAAGAATCGGCGACGGCGGCGGCGATCTCGTTCTCGCGGGAAGCCCACTAACCAGCAGCAGAACAATGCGCCGAAGGATGCCATCGATGCGCAGCTGCCCGACAATGTCTTCGTATACACGCACGTCGTCCACTCTTCCACACTGGACACTTACGGTTTTCGTCCGGATCCGTTCATGAACAGCACTCGCGGTTTGAACGATTTCCGCATCGATCTGTCCGCCATCTTCCCAGACCAGGAGAATAATACCGGTGCGGACGTGCCAATCTACGATAGCGCCCTACATAGCCCCATCAACGCCAGACTCTCGTCCGATGAAGCATCTGACGAGCACTCCGACCACGATTCCAGCGAGCCGTCAACCCTTGACGCGACCACCGTTGACACATCTCATAATGACGAGTTATACCATGACTTTGAGGAAGAGAAGCCCGAATGGCTAGAGGAAGTGCAGAAGGCCGTCGACGAGCGAGTGGATGATCAATCCGGAAAATCGTCGGATAGACCGTAGCCTGTTCAGTTCAACACGGCCGCGCTATTTATTTACAGCTTTCCCTGATGATGGCTGTTCACGCCCGAGTCTCACTGCCCCGCGCACATTGTATATGGAGAAAACTGTGACCGAAGTAGTCGCAATCCGAAATTTAAACGATCATGTAGGCGAGACTGTCACCATCGAGGGTTGGGTCTATCGCCGCACCGGAAAGGGAAAGCTGCAGTTCCTGCAACTGCGCGACGGCAGCGGCATGTGCCAGGCTGTCGTTTTTCGCCCAAACATCGGCGACGAAAACTTCGCTGCAGTTAAGGAGCTGACACAGGAGAGCAGCGTCCGCGTCACCGGCACTGTGAAAGCGGAAGAGCGCGCTCCTGGCGTACCCGGCGGCTACGAAATTGACGCCTCGCAAGTGGAAACGGTGCAAATTGCCGAGCCTTATCCCATAACGCCCAAGGAACACGGCATCGAATTCCTTATGCAGAATCGGCACCTGTGGCTGCGCTCCTCACGGCAATGGGCCATCATGCGCGTCCGTGCCACCATCGTCCGCGCCATCCGCGATTACCTCGACAGCCACGGCTATGTAAACGTCGATACGCCCATCCTCACGCCAGCCGCGGCCGAGGGCACGACCACGCTGTTCGAGATCGACTACCACGGAGAACCAGCCTACCTTGCGCAGACGGGCCAACTCTACAATGAGGCCAATATTTTTGCCCTGGGAAAGGTCTACTGCTTTGGGCCTACCTTCCGCGCCGAAAAGAGCAAGACGCGACGTCATCTGCAGGAGTTTTGGATGGTCGAGCCGGAGATGGCCTTCTGTGACTTGGAATGCTTGATGGACGTCGAGGAGCAGTTCGTCAGCCACATTGTGCAGACGTGCTTAGCCGAGTGCGCTCCCGAGTTAGCCGTGTTGGAGCGTGACCTGAGCCGCCTGGAAAACGTCGTTCCGCCCTTCCCGCGCATCCACTACGACGAGGCTGTCGACATGGTGAATAAGGCGGCGGCTGCCGGCGAGCTGGTGCCTGGCTACGACGAGCCGGTCCCGACAATCGAGTGGGGCAACGACTTCGGAAGCCCGCACGAGACCTACATCGCCGCCCAGTTCGACAAGCCCGTCTTCGTGCATCACTACCCGTCGCAGGTGAAGGCGTTTTACATGGAGCCCGAGCCCGGCCGCGAAGAGGTTTGCCGCAGTGTGGACCTGCTGGCGCCGGAAGGCTACGGTGAAATCACCGGCGGCAGCGAGCGCATGAGTGATCCCGAGAAACTTCTCGCCGCCATCGAGCGCCACGAGTTGCCTCACGAGGCCTACGAGTGGTACCTGGAGCTGCGCAAGTACGGGTCCGTCGTGCACAGCGGCTTCGGTTTGGGCCTCGAGCGCACTGTCGCGTGGGTCTGCGGCATAGAGCACGTCCGCGAGACCATTGCCTTCCCGCGCACGCTGGGCAACATGCGACCGTAGTTTGTGACACGGTGACAACGTGACAAGCTGACAAGGTGATTTTTCTCTTATTGGGGTTGACTGGGATTGTCAAGTATTTTCCTCAGCTAATTGTTCTGGATTGGTTGCAGACGGATGGACGGCATGTCCACACGAATCCGAGTTCACACTGATCTCGTTGTCTATCAGAAAGCATTTGAGGCTGCTTCGACCATTTATGAACTATCAAAGGCGTTCCCCAAAGAAGAGACCTACTCGCTTACTGATCAGATTCGCCGCTCTTCGAGGTCAGTGTGCGCCAATTTAGCTGAAGGATGGAGGAAACGTCGTTACGAAAATGCGTTCATTAGCAAACTATCTGACTCTGAGGGAAAATGTGCTGAAACCCAAGTCTGGCTTCAATTCGCCTCAAAGTGCGGCTACATAGAAACCGAGCAAGCCCGCCATCTTTACGGTATTTACAACAAGATTATCGGTACACTGGTTGGCATGATCACTCATACCGATACATGGGTAATCTGTCGAAGCCCAGACGAAGGCTAACACACCTATGTTCTGCCAACGAGTTCTCGAAATTATGTGTAATCCAATCACCTTGTCAGCTTGTCACCCATCCACCCCCTCAGCTTGTCACGTTGTCACCTTGTCATAACAATAGCGCATGTTTTTCTACGTAGCCGTACTCGCCTTCTCACTCGTTCTGACCTACGCACTGACGCCGCTCGCCGGCAAACTCGGCCTTGCGCTTGGGCTCGTGGACAGACCGGGCGGGCGTCGTAAACACAGCGGCGTCATCCCGCGCACAGGCGGTCTGGCGCTGTTTGCCGGTTTCACGATCACCGTGCTGCTGGTCGTGGTGCTGCCGCTGATCGCACCGGAGAGCGTGCGCAGTTGGTTTCCGCTGCATGAGGACCCCAATGAAGCGCGTCGGCTGGCGGCGCTTCTGGGCGGCAGCCTCTTCTGTGTCATCTTCGGCTTTTTGGATGACAAGTTCGACCTGCCCAGCGGTCCCCAGTACCTGGCGCAGTTCACGGCGTCACTCATCGCCATCGCCGGTCTCATCTTCATCAAACATGTGAACAATCCGTTCGGCGAGGGACTGCTTGGCGGCGCAAACGGCTTGCCCTGGTGGATCGTGGGGCCGCTGACCATCTTCTGGTTCATGGGCATGATGAACACCATCAACTGGCTGGACGGGCTCAGCGGTCTCGTCATCGGCGTGACAGCCATATTGTGCGCAGTGCTAGCCGGGCAGATGCTCTTGCGAGCTGAGCCGCCACAATTGAGTGTTGCCGTCCTGCCCATAGCCCTATTGGGCGTGTCGCTGGGATTCCTGCCCTTCAACTTTTCGCCGGCGCGCATCTTCATGGGCAGCAGCGGCAGTTACTTCATCGGCTTTGCCATCGCGTGCCTGGGTATCATGGGCGGCGCCCGCTTGGCTACGGTCATGCTTGTTCTGGGCCTGCCGGCGCTCGACGTGGCGTGGCTTATCTACCGGCGCACACGCCGCGGCGCCAGGCCGACCGAGGCAGGTCGCGATCACTTGCACTTTCGCCTGCTCGACATGGGCCTCAGCGAGCGGAGCATCGTCATCGGCTACTGGGCGTTCTGCGCCGTTTTTGGTCTGCTAACCCTCCTGCTCGACGACAAAGTCTACAAGATGGTCGCACTGGCTGGGCTGGGCATGGTAGCCCTCGGTGTGCTAATCTGGGCGGACAATGCGGAGCTTTCGCAGCGACCGGCAGAGTAGTCGCCTGGCGTCTGCGCCTGCAACAGACGGATGAAGGATTGCACATGAGTACCATACTAGCCATAGAAACAAGTTGCGACGAGACGGCGGCAGCCGTTCTGCAAGATGGGCGCACCATTCGCAGCAATGTCGTCGCCACACAGATCGACATCCACCGACGCTATGGAGGCGTCTTCCCGGAAGTAGCCAGCCGTCAGCACGTGCTCGCCATCCATCCTGTACTCTCGCAGGCCATCCACGATGCCGGGCTGCAGCGTGTGTCGCAGGTGGACGCCATTGCCGTGACGCACGGACCGGGGCTGGCGGGCAGTCTGCTGGTAGGCGTGAACACAGCCAAGGCCATGAGCCTAGCCAGCGGCGTACCGCTATTGCCGGTCAATCATTTAGAAGGCCACATCTATAGCAACTGGATCCTGGCGAACGGTGTCGAGCCGCTGCCGGAGGATGCGTTTCCCGTCGTTGTGCTCATCGTTTCGGGCGGTCACACAGAATTGGTGCTCATGACGGAGCATTGCCGCTATCAGCGCTTAGGCGGGACGCTGGACGATGCAGCCGGCGAGGCTTTCGACAAAGTGGCGCGTCTGCTGGACCTGGGTTTTCCAGGCGGACCCGCCATCCAGAAGACAGCCGAGAAAGGTGATCCGAAACGATTTGCCTTGCCCCGTGCGCTGCTGCACGATAGCAAGCGGCCCTATGACTTCAGCTTTTCCGGCCTAAAGACAGCGGTAGTAAACCTCACACGCCAGCTCGAGGATGCCGGTGCGAACCTGCAGGATGAGCAGCTTGCCGCGGACCTGGCTGCGTCATTCCAGGATGCCGTGGTGGATGTGCTGGTGGCGAAGACGGTGAACGCGGCGCTGGCGCACGATGCGCAGCGGGTCTGCATCTGCGGCGGCGTTAGCGCGAATGCGCGGCTGCGCAAGGTGGCGTGCGAGCGCTGTCATGACAACGGTCTATCCGTGCACATCCCTCCGCTCTATCTCTGTACAGACAACGCGGCCATGATCGGCACAGCCGCCTACTACCGACAGCGGGTTGAGCCTGACTTTGTCGCGCCGCTGGACTTGGACATCTATGCGAATCTGCCGCTACCCGAAGCATAGCCGCTGTGCTCTCGAAAGCAGTGTTTTGCACCGCTTGCGGACTATTCGTTTTTCTAGCGAATAAATGATAAAGGCAGAGTGATATTTAGCCTTCGAGGGTGCGAACCTGAACGCTCGCAAATCTGACCAAGGTTATTGCACGGGAAAACGTTGTTTACCCGGATTCAACCGGCGAAGAATGAGCAGGACCGGCAGGTCGTTCGCCACCGGAAACGTCGCTCTTGCCGGCTTCGTCATCAGACGTGCTGCTCGCCGATGGGATCGGCCCGCGCGATGTGCTGCGCAGCGCCTCTCGCGCCTTCGCCTTATCCTGCATTTTAAGCTCATCCCCGGTCACTTTGCGCCGATAGACGCGGGGACGGTCTGACCGCTTAGGCGGCAGATCCTGCCCGTCGAAAGGCGGCGCATCCAGCAACTTGGCGTAGATGTACGAGCCCATGATGCGCATAGTAGCGAGAACCGGCGCAGCAAAGAGCGCGCCTAGGATACCCGCAAGCTGAAAGCCCACCATCACGCCGCAAATAACAATTATGGGATGGAGATTCACAACACCGCCGATGATGCGGGGAACGATGATGTTATTTTCTAACTGTTGAATGATGAAGTAGATGGCAACTGTGATCAATGCGAAACCGAAGTTGCCGATACCATATGCGGCGAGCACATCGCTGCCCTGGATCATAGCAATCAGAACCGCTGGTATCATTGCGACGATCGGCCCTAAGTTCGGGATGACCTCCAGCAGTCCAGCCAGTATAGCCAGCAACAGAGCGCCTGGCATGCCGACCAGCGAAAGCACCAACCAAGTCGCTAGGAAAATGACGAAGCTCAGAAGGAGTTGCCCGCGTAGAAAAGCCTGCCATGTGTGACCGATTCGACGCAGCAAATCCACCAGCTCCGAATGGTAGGACTGCGGGAAGAGTCCTTCTACGTAGGCTCGAATGTACGGCGCATCCTTCGTCCAGTACAGGCTGATAAAGAAGAGCACCAGCGCAGATATAAGGAAATTGAGAACACTGCCGACTACACTAAAGCTGATAGCGGCAGTGCTGGTGACTAGGCTGGTTGCCGTGCTGATGATCTGATTGATATAGTTAAGTACATCAGCCACCGTAGGGATGATGGTCAACTCATCCAAGCCCGACGCGATCTGTTCGTTGATCGCCGTGAGCGGGATGCTGAAGCCGCCAACATCTATAGCGTCAGGCAGGGTGTTCAACGTCTTTCCAACCCAGTTGAGCGTACGATAGGCTGTATCCTGCACATCGAAATTCAGCGACGCTAGCTGGTCGACAATGACCGGAGTCAGGAATATTGGCAGCAGAATAATGAGCACCAGAAGCAAGACGAAGAGCACGGCCGTGGAAAGCACGCGCGGGACGCGCAACCGCTCCAACAGACCTACTATCGGGCTCAGAACATAGGCGATAATGCCGGCGATCACCAGAATGGGGATAACTGACCGGCTAATCCACAGCAGCCCTAAGCCGGCAATGAGCATGATGACCAGCACCGTGCGCTTCGTAGCCGCGTCCCACTTGGAAGTGGCCTCGACTACGTTGGCAATGACCTGGTGCGAATCCTCCGGCGCCAAACTAAGCCCAGGGTTTTGCTCCACAGTCAGTTCACTTGGCTGACTCTGTGCTTCCTCCAGGGGATATTCCAACTTCTCAGATGTCTCACTCATAGCTCAACAGGCGGCTGGCGGCTCCCACACAAACCAGTAGATAAGGCATCGGCGTTGGTATCGGCTTGCACTTCATGATGACGCCAATTCCATTATACGATACGCGCCACGCGAATAATACTGACGCTTGCCCGACACTCCTCCGACGTTATTGCGGCGGTTGATGCGAGCGAGGTTGCACATCCGATAACCCCTACGCAACGCAGAGGTCGCGCCGTACTCTAGCATGCGGTAATGGTTTAGCCGACCGCGGGCGAAGTCCTGGAACCCGAGCTAGCGCCTGCCGAGTTTGCTTACAGCCTTACGCGCCCGGGTCATTTGAACGCCTTCGCTTTCCATGAATGACTGCCATAAGGCATAGAAGCGTTCACGGTCCTGCATGGTAATGACTGCCGTCGCATCGGCTGTCTCTACCGCATAAGGATAGCCGGCGCCGATGACGCATTCAGCGCGCACGACGTCCAGCACAGTCTCCGCCAGCCCTTCCTCCAACAGCCAGCGCGGCATCTCCACTCGCGAGGGCGACCTATCCATTACAGTACATAAATATGTGAAGGCAACATCGCGATAGAAATCCTCATTGCCCTCTTTGCTAAGCTGGTCCTCCCGCGCGCAATAGAAGAGCGGCGAGCGGTCTCCCCATTCCTCCAGACAGCCGCGTAGCAGACCGGCGTCGCTGAGCGATGTCTGCAAGCCCAAGGAAGATACGTTATGCATGAGTGAAACCAGGTCCCGACTGAAAGACGTGTCGATGTAGGCAACCAGCGGGACGCGAGTCCGTTCAGAGCACGCCAGCAAATCGCGCACAGCCTTAACATAGGGCTGGGAGCGTTGCCCGCGCATCTGACCGGCAAAACTGATGATAAACGAGCCGTCCAGAAAGCATACTGGCTTCCTTTCATCTTCTTCGTGTTCGAACTCTTCCATGAGCTGGCAAAGTCGCAGACATTCGCCCACGAAGCGTTTCTGGTTGATCAGCCAGTCTGGCAGAAAACCGCTGCTGGACCCGCCATCCTCTTCTGCCTCCCGCAATTCGTCCGGCCCTACTACCTCAAACTCGATATCCTTTCGATAGCGACCGCCCGGCGCATGATAGTTGACGTACCAGCCGATCTGTACGGCGCCGACCGGCATGGAGAAGTCCTTTGACGGCGATATCTGGCTGCCGTCCACGGCGATAACGGGGCGGCCGCGCAGTACCTCCATGGCCCACTCCCGTGATGCTTCATGGGTCTGCCATCGGCGACCAAAGAGCCTGCAAAGCTTACCCGAACCATCCCATTCGTGGGATGGCAGCGCGCCCGGCAAGCGAATATCTCGCCGCTCCAAAATGGCGAAAATCGCGTCGGCATCCTTGTCGCTGAACTCGGTGAGCAAGGCTTGAACTCGCTCTCCTTGTACGCGCAAATCGACCATATAGTCGCGGAACTGATTTCGTTTATGTTCAAAAGCGAGGATTACTTTTTGGCGGTCTAGCACGTCATCACTAATAAGGGACTGTTGCCGGTCTGCGAAAACGGTATGCGAATAAGCCTGTCCGTTTAGGTCGACGCGGTCATGGTTAGAGTGGCTCGATCAGCCGATTGCCAGTGCACGAGAACGTAGTGACCGTGTGACCGGCGCTTCATCACGAGGCGACTGTGACTCACCGACGAACGTTCACGCTGTGCACATTATACGACAGGATGATGCCGCTGGATAGCAGTCGAAGGGTGCACATGCCGCCACTGTCCTGATCGAGATGAAAACATCGGTTACTAGAACGCTGCTTTCACGGTAGCGTGTCCGGAGAATACAGTGCTATTACGCGGTGCAAAGGACAAAGTAACTCTGCGAGTGCTCATCGTGCTCACGGCTATTTTGGTCGTGAGCCTGGCTGCTATCCCGGTGATTGCCGCGGCCAATGTGCAGCTCTTGTGGAGTAATGAGCCGGCGCTGGACGGCTATCGCTTCGGCGACTTCAACGGTGACGGGCGTACAGACGTTTTCCGAATTCTGAATAATACGCAATGGCAGTATTCCGCCTCGGGTACGGGTTACTGGCAAGACCTGTTCGTGAATTCGTGGGGCACGCCGATTGACGATCTGCGCTTCGGTGATTTCAACGGCGACGGCCATACCGATGTCTTCACGGTACAGGGTAACCAGTGGCAGTACTCATCCGCCGGTTCGTCTAGCTGGATTCCGCTCGCAAGCGATTCGACGCCGCTCAGCGATCTGCGCTTCGGCGACTTCAACGGCGACGGCAGTACCGACGTATTTGGTGTCAGCGGCACACAGTGGCGATACTCGCCTGGCGGCGCATCCAACTGGGTTCCACTGGCCAGCGATTCCATGCCGCTTGTGGACCTTCGCTTCGGCGACTTTGACGGCGACGGCAAGACCGACGTCTTCAGCACGCTCAACGGGCAGTGGCGCTATTCCTCCGGCGGCGCATCCAACTGGATCGATATCGCTTACGACTCTTTGCCCATTACCTATCTGCGCTTTGGTGACTTCGACGCAGACGGCCGCACCGATGTATTCAGCATACAAAACAATCAGTGGCGATACTCGTCCGGCGGCGTCGCCAACTGGATACCGTTGGCCAGCGACTCTACGCCATTGGACGAACTGCGTTTCGGCGACTTTGACGGCGACCATCGCACCGATGTTTTTAGCATATCCGGTGGGCAGTGGCGCTATTCTCCAGGTGGAGCAGCCAACTGGATCACCCTTAGTCCCAACGGCCCCACGCCAACGCCTGTTTCGCCGCCTACCATACAACCGCCCCCCATGCCCACGCCCACCCCGCCTGTCTTTGGTCCGCTTGCCGAGCTGCGTTTTGGCGACTTCGACGGTGACGGGCGCACCGATGTCTTCCAGTCCATAGGCGGCCAATGGCAATATTCGTCAGGCGGTGTCGGCGCCTGGCAGATGCTCGCCTACGACGTCGCTCCGCTGCAGTCGCTGCGCTTTGGTGAGGAGACTTGGACCTATCGCATCGATTTCAATAACGATAGACGCACCGACGTCTTCACCTCGCTCAACGGCCAATGGCGCTACTGGCCAGGCGGGCGAGGCAACCCAATTCCGCTGGCGACCGATCCGCTGCCTCTGGAGGAACTGCGCTATGGCGACTTCGATGGCGATGGCCGCACCGACGTCTTCAGCGTTCAGGGCAACCAGTGGCGCTATTCGTCCAACGGACAGAGCAACTGGCTTCCATTGGCCACTGACGTTCGCCCGCTGTATATGCTGCGCTTTGGAGACTTCAACGGGGACAGAAAGACCGATGTCTTCAGCATCCAAAACAATCAGTGGCAATATTCACCGGGAGGTCTGGGCAACTGGATTCCCTTGGCCACCGATTCAACACCCTTATATGAATTGCGCTTTGGCGATTTCGACGGCGACGGCAAGACCGACGTATTCAAGGTATCCGGTCAACAGTGGTTCTACTCGCCAGGCGGAGTTTCGAACTGGGTCCCGCTGGCATCGGATCCTCTGCCTCTGAATCAGCTGCGCTTTGGCGACTTCAACGGCGACGGTAAGACTGACGTATTCAGCGTGGCAAGCGATGGTCGCTGGCGTTACTCGTCTGCGGGGCGGGGTTCGTGGGAATTGCTAGGACCTCCGCAATATATTCCGCCGGCGACACCAACGCGCTGGCCCACCCCGGGCTGGCCAACACCGATACCACCGCGACCTACAAATCTTCCACCGCCGCCAACGGGCATTCCACCCATGCCCACGCAGCCCGGCGGATGCGAGAATGTCGCAGTCAACGGTGACATGGAAAGCAATACCGGTTGGGTCTTCGGAAAATCGCCCATTCCTGCCGATTATACTGGTGCGCAGGCATATAGTGGTCAGCGATCCATGCGTTTGGGTGCGCTGCCCGACTCGGCTATGCGACCGGAACAGAGTTATTCGTCCATTCGGCAACTTGTTGCACTGCCGCCCAGCGCTCAGGCGGCGAGTCTGCATTTCTGGCACATCTACGGTACCGAAGAGCAGCCGGATGCCCAACCAAGCAATAAGGTTGATCGACAGGAGGTCATCCTGTTGGCCGAAAACGGCGATACCCTACGCATTTTACAGCGCATCCGCGTCAACAACCCCGGCTGGCAAGAAACGACCATCGACCTATCCGAGTTCATCGGCAAGAAGTTCTACGTTTACTTTAACGTGTACAACGACGGTACCCCGGCTCGGACGTGGATGTTTTTGGATGATGTAAGCGTCGATATCTGTATGCAAGGTGCAAGGCCGCAACCGTACGACAGCCAGCCGCAGCCAGCCACTGGAGGACAGCAGCCCAGTCAACCGAGCCAACCCAGCCAGCCCAGTCAACCGCCGGCATCAAGTGGTGGTTCTGGAGGAGCGTCCGGCGGCGCGCAATGGTCCAACACGACGCCGACTGGACCGTCCCAAGACTCTTCATCCGGCAGCCTGCCGCCACAAGGCGGCGCCCAATGGAGCACGGGGCAGAGCGTACCTGCAGCCAGTGTTCCGCAGCCAAGTTCGTCGCAACCGAGCGAGCCGCCGCCAAGCATTCCGCCACCCAGTCAGCCCCAGCCGAGCACGACGCAATCCAGCACTCAGCCGGAAAGCGAATACCAGGCTGACCCGCGCTTGACGCCGGTGCAAGCACAGCAGTCGTCCGGTGTTTCAATCCAACAGAGCGCGTCAACGCCGCCGGGGACGCCCACAAACACGGCAACGGTGACGGCAACGCCGACAGAGTCGCCTACCGCCACGGAAATCCCGCCGCTTGTCCAGAAAGATGGTCGTGCTGCAGCGGAAGAGACGCCTGCACCGACGCCGTTGCCCGCCATTCCGGATGGCGCAGTTGAGGCCACCGTCACCGATGTGCTCGACGGTCAGACCATCGAGGTCATCATCGGCGCGCTGCCTTCCGCAAACCGTATTGAAAAAGGTATCCTGCCCATTCAATTCATGTCCGGCGACGACGAGGGCGTAGAGACGCTCATCCAGTCGACTGACGCCGCAGGACCGGCCTATGTGCAGCGGGTGGTTCGTTATGCGGACATCATTGCACCCAACCCGGACACGGATGCGGGAGAGGTATCAACAGCCGCTAATCGCGCCTTGGTCATGGGTGAAACTGTCTATATCGAATTGAGCGACGTCGCAACCGATGAGGATGATGAAAGCGCACAGAAAGATGCCAAGAAGAGCGCCACAGATCAGGCTGAAGACGAATTTCAGACGGCCGATCTAAAACCCCTGGAAGCGTTCGTCTTCCTGGAGGACGGCGCCATGGCCAACGCAGAGATGGTGCGCGGCGGGTTTGCCGTCCTAGCCCCGTCCGTAGCGGGCAGCAAGTATGAAGCTCGGCTACTGGCTGCGCAAACAGAGGCGCAGAAATCGAAGAGCGGCATGTGGAGCCTGACGCCCATAGCAGAAGAGACGGCAGTCGCCGCCATGGAAGCGACTCGCGCAGCTACGCCACCGCCTTCGCCGACCGCGACAACCACACCGTCAGTAACCAGCCAAGCGGAACCCTCCAAGGCTCCTTCCACCACGCCGCCGGAGGCAGCAACCGCTGAGCCCCGCCCAACTTTAGAAGATAAAGAAGGCGCAACCGCCGACAAGGACAATACATCTGATAATGGTCAGTGTGTTGAGCTCATCGTGAACGGAGATTTCGAAGACGGCAGAACCGGTTGGCGCATATTTGACAGCGACCGCCCTGCCGCTATCAGTGAGGACGTCGTCTTCGGCAATGAAGGTCATTCTATGCGGCTGGGTATCGTGGATGGCAACAACACAGCCAGTATCAGCGCTGTCTCCCAAGAAGTTGACCTGCCGGAAGATGTCACCACTATCATTCTGAGCCTGCGCTACTACCCGTTGCACGAAGAGGATCCGGGCCCAGGCGATCTGCAATACATCGACATATACGATGCCGAGTCCGGTCAGTTCATCGCGCGAGTGGTTGGCGACATCACGGACAAACGCATGTGGCTGGCGGCTAACTACGACATGACCGACTTAGCCGGCAAGCGCGTACGCATCGTCTTCGCTGTGAACAATGACGGCGTTGGCGGCGCCTCGGCAGCCTATATCGACGACGTCACCGTGAAGGCGTGTAGTTTCGAGTTATCTGGCGCCAAAGCCAAAAGGACGCCTGAACCGACCGTGACGCCGTCCGGCAGCGCCGAGAGTCCAGCTGAGTCGGAGAAGAGCGAAGAGACCGTTTTACAAGACGATATCGTGCGAGCCACAGCTGAACAAGACTGGATGGGCTTTGTGGGCGCTGGAGGCGCAATGCTGGCACGTCTATTTACGGGCGCTATAATGTTCGGAATTCTGGGCGTCATCGGCTTGGCTGCCATCTTCATCGTGCATTCGAAAGACGGCACAGACGGTGAATAGCGGGTGGGGCGTTCGATATCAACTGCATAATGATGTTGGATTGACGCCGGTGCATGTACATGATGCGATGTAGCATTGCCCAGCGCGCTATTTGACGTTAGCAAGCGTAAACCGGTCCGTTCGGGACCGGCTGTTGCAGTACTTGATGTGGCTGGTCAACTAGAGACTTGGCCGTTTATGTGATCTGCACGCTAGCGTGCATGGCGCAGTCCTAGTTGGACGCTTTAGCTGATTCTTTGGAACTTGACTCGGTCGTGGTAATGGAGTCGCTCTTGGAATCGCTGGCAGCCGCAGTGCTGTCTCCGTTACCGTTTCCGTTGCTGGAACTTGAATTTTTATCAGCAGTCGCCTTCTCGCTACTGCTCTTGTCATCGTTACTCGAGCCGCTAACACCGTTGGCGCCGTTCTTGCCCTTTTGGCCCGATCTGCTGTCCGTAATGTACCAACCGCTGCCTTTGAAATGAATGGCGGGCGGACTGAGCTGACGTGAAACATGATGCCCGCCACAGGCGACACAGGCAGGCGCATCTTCCGACCATCCGACGATCTTTTCAAATTCATGACCACAGTCATGACAAATGTATTCGTAAATTGGCACTTGAACTGTCTCCTAACACATACCTGACGACCGACGCTGGATCTTTGTTATCCGATGACACAACCCAGCATACCCGGCGAAGTATACGCCTCCAGCTGCGCTTTGTCGAATCTATTGCCAGCACATCGCTTCGGGCCTATGAGTCACAAGCTGACTTATCAAGCCATCAGTATCAAGCATACCAGTCCATTGACTACACTGCGTTATCATAGTGTTAGAATTGTGTCAGATGAAAATTGCCGTAGATTGCTCTCTCACAAGCAACGAGGCTGTAGCGTGATCGCAGACAGAGGGATATTCGTCGTATGCTGAAGCAGGTTCTTTATTGAGGTTGGAGCCATGAAGTATCGTTTCACAAACCACCCGCTGGAAGCGGGACTCTATGAGCCCGAAGGCATCTATTTGAGCACGCCCTTCGACGAGCCGCACCGCATTATCCAGTTCTTCGGCCAATTTCCAGAATTCTATGGACAATTTGACTACAACAATACGGCGCTAAGAGGCCATCCTGGCATCGACTTCGAAATGGAGCCGGGCACTGCACTCTATGCCGTGGACGACGGTCGTGTGATGGAAATCAGCAACGAAGCCGGGGGATTTGAGCGATACGTGAAGATGGAGCATCGTTGGGGCGAGTCGTTGTACGCCCTTCTCAGCACCATCGAAGTTGAGGCAGGGCAGCGGGTGAAGCGCAACCAGTTGCTTGCCTATTCCGGCGCCAACCGGCTAAACGTGCCGCCGCACCTTCACTTCGCCATTCGCACGAACCCGTACAATCGATTGGACGGATGGGGCGGATTCAGTGATCCACTGGCCTACCTAAACCCAGAAAATATACAACTTCCGGACGACGGTGAAACGGCGGCATCATCCATGATCTACCACCCTATGGTCGACGAGAAGCCGGGTATGCGACGCCCGTGAGGGTCTTGGTGCGTCATTTGCATCAGCGCAAAAAGTTGTTCGCTGGGGATAACAACGGAGATTCTCAATATTACAGAGTAGTATAGAGTATAAGAGTAGTAGTCATAGGCACTGTGGATAATGGGGATATCGCGAAGAAGAAGCGAATTTATGACCAACTCCGGACAATACCCAGAGGTGAGCGACCTCGATAAGGGATCCTGTGAAAAATGTTGGGGTTGGATAAATCCTGGGTGCATTGTAGAATAATTGGGAGACAGACAAGCGTGTACGATGAGCGTATACAACATCTAGTAGGGCGCAATTCCAAAACTACTAGTGTGTGGATACATGGGGATAAACGCTCGCAGATATCCCCAGTCACACCACCAATTTACTGACAGGTTATCCATAGTTGTGGATCGATTGACGTCCATCGTCGAACGCAGCCTCAGAGTACCGAAAATTGCTGTGCTTTCGTATTTATTGAACTGCCTATAACCAGGCAGTTGCGGAATAGAATAGCGAATCAAGGGACAACACGCCTTATGGCGAGTGGGAATGTAGAAATGACTGAGACTATCCGCGTACTCATTGCCGAAGATCACACGATTGTTCGTGGCGGTCTTGTCGCTCTGTTGGAAGATGTTGAAGGCATCGAGGTTGTGTCTGAGGCGGCGGACGGTGTTGAAGCCGTGTTGAAGACGCGCGCATACAACCCCGACGTGATCCTTATGGACTTGGCTATGCCGCGCAAAACAGGCATCGAAGCCATCGAGGAGATCAAGGCCGAGAATCCTAATGCGCGCATTCTTGTGCTGACAAGCTTCTCCGATGACGACAAAGTCTTCGCTGCAATTAAGGCTGGCGCCTTGGGTTATCTGCTCAAGGAAACCTCCAGCCAGGATCTGCTGCAGGCTATTGTGGATGTGCACCATGGTGAGTCATCGCTTCACCCCGCTATTGCTCGCAAGCTCATCCGCGAGCTCAACCGCCCCACCAGCTTGCCGCCTTCCGAAGAGCCGCTGACGGAGCGTGAAGCGGAGGTGCTGGTGCTCGTGGCACGGGGTCTTTCCAACCAGGATATCGCCGACAAGCTGATCATCAGCGAGCGCACCGTGCGCACACATGTCAGCAATATCTTGAGCAAACTGCACCTAGCCAACCGTACGCAGGCGGCGCTCTATGCGCTAAAGGAAGGCCTAACGTCCCTTGATGACGTGCAGCCGTCGATGTAGTGCTTGCGGCGTATTCGTCACAATCCAACGCAATGCAAGTTGAGCGGTAGAGAAGTACCGGCAAAGAGGTATCGGCAACCCTGCAGTGGTTAATGTCCACTTGCTCAGCATGCGCTCAGGCGATATATTATAAGCGTATATACTGCCGATTGAAGGTTGACGCACACGAAACACAAGAATACGTAGAAAAGTAGTCAGACAGCTACAAACAAAACAGATAAAGCAGATAGAACAGACAGGCGTAATCTCGGCTCTGAACAATAACAAGTCCCATAGAGCCGCCTCATATTGTTGCCAGAAAGACAGACCATTCAAAGTGAAATGCGGGCTCTTGCCTACAGAATCCTTTGAATCTAAATAGAATAGCAGCGCAAAATTAGCGATCCAATGCCAGGCATACCACCTACTTGCCTCGTTCACATAACAGTGGAATTGCCGCGCCATAGTGCCACGAACCATGCGAGCAAATACATGCTCGTCAAGAATGTTGGTCTGAAGGTCTAGATGACAGCCGGAATGGCAGCGGCGCGCATACGACGATTGTCTCATTGCAGAGAAAGCGCCGTATGTTAGCATAAATGACAGATAGAGCCGCTTGTGTGTCACGTCGCTGTCCAAATGACAGCCTCAGACTGGCAGGAAGCGTTCAGTTAAGGTTACGCAGCGTTCACAGGTGGTCCCAAAGTAGCCCATCAATGGGACGTGACAGTCACATTCGTTGAATCGCTGAGCACTCATTCACTTTAGCACTAGGAAGTCGGTATGTACGTCGGATCCTCATCATTACAGGCGACAATGCAGGATATAGACGCACTGACTGTTGATCTCACCAACGATCCCGATGTAATTCGGGTCCTGGTTGTGGATGACGAGAAGGTCATTCGCAATCTGTTGCAGCTTTCGCTTCAACGTATGGGCTATCAAGTGGTCGTTGCCAAGGATGGAAGCGAGGCGCTGACGCACTTCATCGAATACCATTTCGACCTGGTGATGCTGGATATCCTCATGCCAGGTATGGACGGTTTTGAAGTCTGTGCGGAAATCCGCAAACTTTCGGCTGTGCCCATCGTCATGCTGACGGCGCTCAACCGTTCCGAGGATATCATTCTCGGTCTGGAATTGGGCGCAGACACCTACATCACCAAGCCATTCACTTTTAAAGAGGTGGAAGCTCGTATACGCGCCATCCTGCGCAGGGCCAACGGCAAAACAGAAAGTGAATTCGTGCAGGTGCTGGAGCACGGCGACGTAAAGCTGGATAGTGACCTGCGTGCTGCGACAGTGGCTGGCATCCTGGTGGAACTGACACGCACGGAGTATCGTCTGCTGCACACGCTCATGTCGAATCCCGAGCGGCCTATGAGCAAGGATTATCTACTCGAGACCGTCTGGGGTTACGAAGCCTCCGAGACCAACTCGAATATTGTAGAACTGGCCATACGACGCCTGCGCAAAAAGTTAGAGGATGATCCCTCGCAGCCGCATCGATTGGTAACCGTGCGCGGGGTCGGCTACAAGTTTTGTGAGCAGGATGTGATTTCTGCGGACGGTAAGAGCGAGCAGGTTGTTGCCGCCAAACATCGTAGGCCGCCCGCCGATCACTGGTAGACTTAACCCCAGATACCTGTAGCGCCTAGCAATCGCTGGGCGCTTTTTCAATTCTCAAAGCCATCGCCGTTGCCCCGGACACGGGTAAATGTTTTCATAAAGGCAGACTAGGTTCGCGGCGAGTCAGCCAAGCGCACCCTATTTGCGCTATACTAGTGGCAACTTTTCTCGCGCATAGAAAGCGAACACGAATGCTCATCACCAGCCGGAACAACGCCACAGTCAAGAAAATCCGGGCGCTGCACAATCGTAAGGAGCGGGAACGTAGCGGGCTGTTCTACGCGGAGGGAATCCGCATCGTCGCCGAAGCCGTCGCAGCCGGAACCGCTATCGATAGCATCGTCGTTGCGCCGAATCTGCTGACCAGTGATTTCGCTAAGCAACTCGTGCAAGAGCAACAGCAGCACGGCGTGCCATGCGTGGAGGTCGCGGACGATGTCTTCCAGAGCTTCTCGCTAAAGGATCATCCGCAGGGACTGGGCCTGGTCGCCAATCAAAACTGGACGGCAGCGGACGATGTGCGGCTGGACGCCGATGCGTTTTGGACAGTTCTCTCCGGCGTTCAGGATCCAGGTAATTTAGGCGCCATTCTCCGAACCTGCGATGCCGTCGGCTGCACAGGCGTGATCCTGCTGGGCAACACGACGGACCCCTTCAGTCCGGCGGCAGTGCGCGCAAGCATGGGCGCGCTCTTCCGGCAGCGCGTCGTGCGTGCAGATTTGGCGCAGCTTACGCACTGGAAGGAGCGCTTTCACTGTCAGGTTGTGGGTACATCGGATTCGGCGGCAGCGGACTATCAGGCAGTTTCATACGGTAAGCCTCTCCTGCTCTTCATGGGCAGCGAACAACATGGGCTCTCGCCAGAGGAGCAGGCGCTCTGCGACAGCATTGTGCGCATTCCTATGGTGGGCAGCAGCGACTCGCTCAATCTTTCCATCGCCACGGCGGTTGTCCTCTATGAGATATTTAACCAGTTCCGCGCCAGTGAAAATGGCTAGACGGCAACTATCGCACCCATTCATGTAAACCCCGCTTCGAAACCCTAATCACTGCATCAGGGGCAGGCCATATACGCTGTCGCAAATACGAAAGCGTCTCCAGAGAGACCTGTTGAGTTGTGTACTCCAGAGTATCCAGACTGCCGAGATGTTCTACATGAAGCCTAATCGGAACCTGGAAGACTTGCCTGCCGTTGTGCTAAAATCCTCGCAGTACAGTCATTAGGAGGGGAAACAGGAAGATGAATGCTTACAAACCAAGTACACGAACACTACGCCACAGACAACGAATGATCGCCGTCACAGTACTATTGTTGCTGCTGACAACGGGAATCGGGTGCTCCACAGTTGACCGCGTAGCACAAGGCGTGCTGCAGCCGGCAACGCCGACTCCGCCGCCGACCTTTACACCCGTCCCAACACCTGAATCTTTGTCTGTAATCGCCCAGAATCCGGAGCAAGTCTCAGAAGCGGCGCTCGTCGACGCAGCCGGTCTCGACATAGAAGAGCGGCGAATTATCGATGTCTACGAAAAAGTATCGCCGGCGGTTGTGACCATCACCACCCGTGTAATGCGCCGCAATTTCTACTATGAAGTTGTGCCGGAAGAAGGCTCCGGCTCCGGATTCGTGCTGGACAGGGACGGCCATATTCTGACCAACTATCATGTCGTCTCCGGGGCTGAGCGCATCGAAGTCAACTTCGGCGAGGATAGCGTCTATCCGGCAACAGTGGTTGGTCTGGATTCGCGCAATGATATTGCGCTCGTAAAGGTAGATGCGCCGTCGGACCTGTTGCAACCGGTTGAGCTAGGCTCATCATCTAACCTGATGGTAGGCCAGCGCGCCATCGTTATCGGCAACCCGTTCGGCCAATTTGGACGAACGATGACCACCGGTGTCATCAGTTCGTTAGGACGCACACTGCAAGGACAGGACGGCCGAACAATCACGGGTATCATTCAAACGGACGCTGCAATTAACCGAGGCAACTCGGGCGGACCCTTGATGGACAGTAGCGGTCGCGTCATCGGCATCAACACGGCCATCTTTAGCCCCACAGGCGCCAGTGCTGGCGTCGGTTTCGCGGTGCCCGTCGATACCATTCGTCGTGTGTTGCCGGACCTGTTATCGTTAGGCCGTTACCGCCACCCCTGGCTAGGCGTGCGCTACGCCTACGGCATCACGCCTGGGCTGGCGGAGATGTTAACGCTGCCCACCACTGAGGGCATCCTATTGGTGCAGTTGTATGATACATCGCCGCTAGCCAACGCCGATGTGCGTGGCTCGCAAAACGAATCAGTCGTGGGTAACCAGCGTGTCTACGTGGGCGGTGACATTCTCGTCGCTGTGGGGGACAAGCCCGTGACTTCGCTGGAACAGTTGGAAGTGCTGCTCGAGGACAACTACCGCGTCGGTGATGTCATCCAGGTCAAGCTTATGCGCGATGGCAGTGAGTTCACCGTTGATGTGGAACTGGCGGAGGAACCGAGCTAGGCCCATATCTCTGCTGTATGTGTGCGAGATCGAGAGTGTATATAGCTAGTGTTTTGCCAGGCGCTCGAACACGTAGCGGTGACCTAGCGCACGGAAACGGCCCCAGTCTCCCCAGTAGGGCGTACGTTGGCCGACGGTGTCTAGCGTTTCCGCTACGGCACTCATCTCATCAGGTCTGCGCCACTGCCAGCCGTTGATGCGCTCGCTTGCGTCCTGGGGCATGAGTTCAGCGCCGGCAGGGAATTCGACCAGGTAGTAATAGGTCGCGAACTCAAAACTGCGCGACAGGCTCGCATGCACGAACTGGTAGGACAGCACGCCGAGCATGTCGCGCACATGCGCTTCGTTCTCTTCCGCGCCAACTGTAAGCCCGGTCTCCTCCGTTATCTCCCGCAACAGCGTATCCCAAACGGCCTCGCCTGGCTGGACGCCGCCGGTGGGCAGCCGGTATGCATCCGAAGGATAGATGGTCTTCAGATGCAATAGGAGACCCTCATCTGGGCTGGTTTCATAGGCAACATAGCAGATTTCTGCTCGACGGTGGTCGCTGAACAGTTGCTGATGTCTGCCGGTCAAAAAGGGGCTGTCCACCTCAAGCTGTCTGTGGACATAATCGGCAGAGGGCCAGCGTTGCCGCAACTGCGCCCACTCGGCATCGTCGATGGCAGTCTGCAGACTCAGCTTACTGATACTCATGAATTATCCATTCCGGGGTACTTCATCGACGCGGCGCTTTGCGGCATCAGCTTGCTGGCTAGCACGTGGCGAAAGGCTGTCACGCGCTGGCGGTGAATTTCTCTCTTGCGACCAAGAACCGACTTGAGCCACTCAAGTACCAGGCCATATCGAAACTCCATCAGGAGGTACTGCCGCAGCAGCCACGCCCATCTATTGCCGAAGTATTTCTGATAGTAGCGGACCTTGCTGCTGTTGAAATTGATGTGCCGCACTGCAACTTCTTGCTCGCTGCTGCGTCCTTCGTAGTGGATCATCAGTGCCTGCGGTCTATAGGCAATCCGCCAGCCTGCGTTCTTCAATCGGTGACAGAGGTCGATCTCTTCACTGTACATGAAAAATGACTCGTCGAATGGACCTTGAACCATTGGTAGGAGCACTTGTTCCAGTGCGGATCGTCTGGCAAGTATGGCTGCACCCACGATCCAGTCCACGTCATGGCCCACATCGCTAACCCAGTTGGCCATGTAGTATTTGCGGATCCAAGGGTTATACGGCAGCGTATTGCTGATCCTGGTGCTCTCAAAGAAGCCTGTCAGCCGGGTCGGGAATGTGCGACGGTTGTTCTGCCACACGCCGTCTCCGTAGCGCAGCCGCGGCCCAACCAGAGCGATAAGCTCATCGGCGTCGGCGACGGCTAGCGACGAGTACAGGTCCCATAGGCTATTGTTGCCCAGCTCGTCGGCTATGACCTCCGTATCCGGGTTCAGGAAGAAGACGAAGCGACCGTTGCTGGCGGCATAGCCGAGATTGTTGCCCGCTGTGAAACCCAGATTGCGCTTGTTGGCGATGAGGCGCACCCATGGGAAGCGTGCCAGCAGGAAGTCCACCGTGGCATCAGTGCTGGCATTGTCCACAACGATCAACTCCAGCGTGGACGGTGGATCGTGCGGACCGAACTCGCGGAGTGCTGCTGTCTCATCCGGCAATGCGCGACTAGCCCGTTCGATAGAAAGGATGCAGGAACGCAACAGATCCCACACGTTCCAGTTGACGATGATAATGGAGAGGTCGACGCCGACACCGTCGGATGCGCTGTCGGATGCGCTATGGACTGCGCTATGGACTGCGCCGTCAGGGACCGTGGGCTTGGCGGCGTTCATCAGTTTGTGCGCTGCACGACAAAATCGCACAGCTCAATGAGAGTAGCCTTGTACACGCCATAGGGGAAGTCCGCCAAGCAAGCCTTGGCTTCATTCAGGTAGCCGATCGCCTCGCTGCGTGCCTCGTCAATGGCCGAGCTGCCCTTCACATCCGCCACAATATCAGCTACCATACGCCGCCAGCTCTCGTCGTCCTCGCTAGATTCGTCATACGCTTCGTCCAACTCGTCTAGCAGCGCATCAGGGTTGCGCAGCGTCTCTGCGTAGTGAAAGAAGGGGAGCGTTAGTGTCCCTTGCAGCAAATCGCTGCCCGCCGGTTTTCCCAGAGTGCGCTGGCTGCCAGTGAAGTCGAGGATATCGTCGACGATCTGAAATGCGACGCCCAAATGATAGCCATACTTGCGCAGGTGTTGAATGTCCTCTTCGGCCATATCGGCAAGGACACCTGCTGCTTCGGTTGCCGCGCGGAAGAGGCTGGCTGTCTTGGCTTCGATGCGCTCAAAATACTCTTCTCTGCTCTGGTGAAACTGACGCCGCGCCCACAACTGTCGCAGCTCGCCGTTGACGATAATGCCCAGGGTATCGCTGAAGATTTGGATGACGCGAGTACTGCCCGTTTCGGCGGAAAAGTAGGCCGCACGGGCGAACATGAAGTCGCCCGCTAACACGGTGGCGCCGCGATTCCACTGAGCATTGAGCGTGGGAGCGCCGCGACGCAGCAGTGCGCCGTCAATGACGTCGTCGTGTACCAGCGTAGCCGTGTGTAACATCTCCACCGACGCCGACAGCGAGATCACGCGTTGGTCGGTTTTCCATATCGGTACACAATGTTTCGGGCGTTGTAGATTGACTGCCGCCAGTGCAACGGCTGGTCGCAGGCGCTTTCCGCCGCTGCCGATTAGGTCGACGAAAGCGTTGGCCAACGGTGTGAATAGCTCCGCCTCCACCGTCTTCATCTTCGCCTCCACCAACGTCAACCCAGGACGCACCGGTTCGAGAATCTCGTTGATATCGCGCTGTGCTGGCGCAGACGATTGCGACGATTTGGCCATATTTGCTGTAGGCTTCTTACGACTGGCAGCGGTCTCGGAGGCCGACGATTCCGTAGACGAGACGCTAGACTTCAAACTCACTCAACTCTCCAATGCATAGAACTTCTCAGCAACGGACGACGTGACGGCGGCGACTTCTTCCTCTGCCACGCCGAACAAGTTCGCCAGGCCCTGGCACACGAGCCGTACACGACTGGGTTCATTGCGCTTGCCCCGGTAGGGATGCGGCGTTAGGAAGGGCGCATCCGTTTCGATCATCAGTCGATCCAGGCGCAGCTGAGGTACAAGCGTGTGCAGGTCCGTCGCATTTTTGAACGTGACAGGCCCGCCTAGGCTGAGAACGAAGCCCCAATCATATGCCTCTTCCGCCAAAGCCGCATCGCCGCTGAACGAATGCAGTACGCCCGCGAAAGGTCGCTTGGCCAAAGCCGAAGTGCGAAACGACTCCGATTGCACCCAATTGCGCATCTCTGCGGCGACATCCTCATTGGATTCGCGGCTGTGGATGATGACCGGTAATCCTAGTTCTGCAGCCAGCGCCAGGTGGTCGCGAAGAGACCGCTTCTGTTGCTCTGGCGGGACTTCCTTCCAGTAGAAGTCCAGGCCGATCTCGCCGATAGCGACCACCTTGGGATGGCTCGCCAACTCTCGAATCTCGTCCAGCATGGCTGGCTCGTAGTCGATAGCGTGGTTCGGATGCACACCCACCGTCGCATACACTGCTGGATAGCGTTCGGCTAGGGCAATGGCGGCGCGACTGTGCGCCACATCAATGCCCGGATCGATGATGTAACGCACGCCTTCTGCCTCCGCCCGTGCAACCACTTCGTCTCGATCGTCGTCGAACTGCTCCAGGTCCAGGTGGCAATGGCTATCGATCACGTAACTTGACGCATCCGACTGCATAGGTCCAGTCATCCAGACTTTCTGCCAGGGTTACTTAAAAGTCGCGTTTTGTCACTCTGAACGAAGTGAAGAGTCATAGATGTACACGAGATGCGAGATATTTCGCTTCACTCAATATGACAAATCTCCCTGAATATCTGCTAACGTACCACACGAACAAGCTCACAATACTTTGTACTATACTCGGTTGGAATGGGCCATTTGTGTAGCCCGCACTACACGAACACAGACCTATCTCCGCGTCTTTGTGCGAAACGGGACTTGCCTAAGCGATTCCGGCAAGCTTCTGCCCGTCCCGCAAAATCCGCTCCACCGCCTTCTCATCGGTCGTTTCCGTATAGACGCGAATGAGCGGCTCGGTGCCGGAAAAACGCACCAACAGCCACCCGCCGTCATCCATGACGAACTTGTAGCCGTCGGTGGTAACCTTCTCGAGTACTTTGTGCCCGCCCAGTTTTAGACCGTCGATGGCGACGTTGTCAAGCTTCTCCTTGGCGGTCGCCTTCATCTCCTCGCTGGAAAGGCGCGTGTCGATGCGGTCATAGAAGTGCTCGCCGACCTTCTCGAAGAGCACATCCAGCAACTCTGTTGGCGTCTTGCCCGTACGCACCATCAAATCCAGCAGATAGAGATTGGCCAGAATGCCGTCACGCTCGGGTACATGGCCGTGGAACGCATAGCCGCCACTCTCCTCGCCTCCAATCATGGCGTCGTGCTCCATCATAGCCGGCGCCACGTACTTGAATCCGACGCCCGTCTGCACCACCGGTACATCGTATATCTTCCCCAGCTTGTCCAGCATCGACGTAGTGCTGAGCGTCTTTACGATGGCGCCGCGGTCGCCGCGAACCTCCAGGAAGTAATAGGCCAGTAGCCCAAAAACGCGCAGCTGATCGACAAACCGTCCGTCCTCGTCACCGAACCCGCACCGGTCTGCGTCGCCGTCCAGGATGCAGACACAGTCGGCGTGCAATCGTTTGCCGGCATCCAAACCAGCGTCAACATTAGGCGGAATGGGTTCCGGGCGCTGCATATTGGGAAAAAGCGGATTGCGCTCGGCGTGAATCTCGATGATCTCCGTCGCACCACCGCCGAGGATCATGCTGAGCCAGCCGGAACCGTTGCCCCACATGTTGTCCACCACCACTTTGAGGCCAGCCTGACGAATGGGCTCGACATCGATCAGTTCTGCTAGATGCGCCAAATATGCAGAGTTAGGATCGAAGTATTGCACGAGCCCCTGGTCCATGGCCTGTTGCAAAGGGATGCGCTTGATGGCGTCCAGATCATCGGCTGCGGGAATACGAGATTCGATATCGGCGAGTCCGTCCGGCGGGATGGCGCCGCCATTTTCATCGCGCACTTTGAAGCCATTGTCTTGCGGGGGATTATGGCTGGCTGTGATGTTGACGGCGCCCAATGTGTTGTTGGCTACGACGCTATAGCTGATGACCGGCGTGGGCGTGGCGTGTGGCGTAAGCAAAACAATATAGCCATTGCCAGCTAGCACCTCTGCCGCCGCCGCAGCAAAATCCTCGCCTTGGAAGCGCCGATCGTGACCGACAACCACGGTTCCACTCTTGCCTTGACTCTTCAGCGCATTGGCAAATCCCTGGGTACAACGGCGCACGTTATGAAACGTATAATCCTCGGCCATGCGACCGCGCCAACCATCGGTGCCGAATCGAATTTCGTTCACGAAATCACCTCTTTCCTTCTTGAATGAAGGCTGCTACGAGCACTCCTTTGTGTCGTTCTTGCATCGACGCAGCCGCCGCACATAGGTGCACATTTATGACAGATCGTGAGCCTAGATCGGAATGGCCGACCACTGGCGATCCTGTAACCAAAGTGACGACTGGCACATCAATACAATCGTTAGCATAATAGCAGTGATTCGGACGGATGAAAAAAGGTCCAGCGCTCTACAGCGGAACTCGTACCGTTAGCGCGGTGATGGGGTTATCGGAATTAATTGTCGGCAGGGACAGCATGGCGGCAATGACCGTGACCACACGCGGACTGCTTACCAGCCAGGAGGATCGCCGCGGCGCTCGCAAGGTACTAACGGCTGCGGGTCTCACCTATTTGGCTGCTGCAGTCACCTCGGTGCTGCAGTTGCTCTACTACGTCTCTATCATTAAGCGCAACCAATAGGCTCTAGGCGCATGGCGCTCACGATGACAAGTCGCCCAATAGTTGCTCAGACGCAGTATAGGGGTCCAGTTCACGCCGGTGCACGCGTTGCACCAACTCATCCAGCAAGGCGCTTGGCATGCGCACTTGAATGCGCCGGTTGATCTCCGCACGCACGATGTTCTCCAACGTATTGGCCAGCCGCACCTGCTCTCGCAGCGCGATCTCGCCAGAGTCCTGCAGCCAGTGCATGTGGGCGTCAATGCGCATACGCAGTTCCTCGACGCCTGTGTTGTCGGCGGCGACGGTCTTCATGACCGTAACCTCCCATCGCTTAGTGGCGGGGGCATCGGAGCCATTTGCGGCGTTGGCATGCTCCACGCGCAATACCTGACCATGATGTCGAATTAAGCGGGCGTTTTTGTTCTCAATTTCCAGCATCATCTCCAGCGCGCGCACGGTCCGGTTCGTGCCCGGTCGGTCCGCCTTGTTGACGACGAGCACGTCGCCGATCTCCAGGATGCCTGCCTTGATGGCCTGCACTTCGTCGCCCATACCGGGCGCCTCGACGACTAGCGTTGTATGAGCGGTGCTGGCGATTTCAACTTCCGCCTGACCCACGCCGACCGTTTCCACCAGTATGCAGTCAAAACCCGCCGCATCCAGCAGCGTGACGACGTCACCGGTCGTCTTGCTGAGCCCGCCCAGGCTGCCGCGCGTGGCCATGCTGCGAATGAAGACGCCCTCATCACCGCTGAGCGTGTGCATCCGCACGCGGTCCCCCAGCAGTGCACCGCCGGTGAAAGGACTGGTTGGGTCGATAGCAACCACGGCAACAGCTTTTCCAACTGCACGATAGCTCTGCGTGAGCGCTGTCACCAGCGTAGACTTGCCGCTTCCGGGTGCGCCAGTCACGCCGATAATATGAGCTCGACCGGTATGCGGATAGAGACTAGCCAGCAGCAAGTGTGCATGCGGACCTTCGTTTTCAATATGGCTGATGGCGCGCGAAAGGGCCAATCGCTGGCCGGCACGAACCTCTTCCGCCAGCGCAACCGGATCGATAATACGGCGTTGCCGAGTGCTCATGCGTTAGGCGGGAGCAGTTTGGGCAACTGCCGCGCGTATGAAGTCTGCGATGTCCTCGGTGGAGGCGCCAGGCCCAAAAACGCCTGCAATGCCCGCTTCATGCAACTTGGGGATATCCTCTTCCGGCACAATGCCGCCCACCAGCACAATGACATCGTCCTGTCCTTGGGCGCGCAACTTCTCCACTACACGCGGGCAGAGCGTCAGGTGAGCGCCGCTGAGGATGCTAAGTCCGACGACGTCTACGTCTTCATGCAGAGCCGCCTCCGCGATCATCTGCGGCGTCTGTCGGATGCCCGTGTAAACTACCTCGAAGCCAGCGTCGCGCAGGGCGCGAGCGACAACCTTAGCGCCGCGGTCGTGGCCGTCCAGCCCGGGTTTAGCGACGAGCACTCGGATTTTTTGGTCGGACATGTAATGCTCCTACGTATTCCTGCACAGGTGAATGAGACAACCGATCAGCCCAGATAGTGTACCATCGTCAGCACGATACACTTTCATCAAGCCAGCCAAAGACCAATCGTAGACGATTGATGTTGCATAAGGTAGTAACACCGTGGCGGGGAGAAGGGTTCGCCAGAAAGTGCGGATCACTGACGCTGCCGCAGCATCGTTATGTTGATGCTGGGTACTTTAAAACCAGCCGACCGCTGTGCCGCGTATGATTTCGAATGTTCTTGCGGGGACGCCAAACCAACAAATTGTAAGCCTAATACTGCCAACTAAAAACCTATTGAGCCCTCTGATAACGCTTGACCGAATCATAGTCGGACAGAATGATCAGCGCCAGAGCCAATCCGCCGTAGATGGGAATAAACGGTGAGGCCATGCCCCACATTAAGAACTCCAGGCCCACCCAAAGCAGCAGCAGCACGGCAATAATGCGCGTCCACGACCGCGACCAATGGTATCCCTTGTTCAAATTGATCTTCTCAAAGAACCGCCAGTCGGGTTGTTTCCAGATGCCATAGACAACGATCAGTGGCAGAAGACCAAATACGGAGAAAAGGATAAGTCCGGGAAAGAAGAAATCGTCTACCGGTACGGCGTGCAGAAGACTGATATCGGCTTGAAGCAGCGATCCGGACGGATCTAACATCAGCATAATACCGCCACCTATAGCAGTCACGCCAAGTAGGACTAACAGGGACATTATGATGTAGACAATTACAGAACGGTCTTCATGCGATGCCGACATGTCAACCCCTTTGTGCATTTCTAGCAGAGAGTGTTCTGCGATTATTGACTACTTGGAGTGAAAATGGATATGAATTTGTGTTGTAGGTGCATAGCGTAACGAAGCAGTGCACTCAATGATGGGAAATATGTCTCTTCAGGTCTAGCTCCAAACACAAAGAGTATTGTTCTTTGCAACAGGGGGCGCCTAGTACGCTATCCGCTCCATACAAGCATGTATAGAATACCACGCCTATACGAAAAGTATCAGATCGCATACGTCAAATGTCACTTGCTATGCATATTCTATGGTCGTACTGTCATTTGGTACGCACGTGGGTCAGCAGCGCGCTACTCTCGGTGGGTAGTTTCAACTGGCGCTGGCTTTGCTCGCAAGATTCTTCGTGCCGAGATATCCATAACCCAGTACGGGTTACTCAATGCAATCGACAACACTATTTCCAACGCTTACTCAATAGGAATACATCAATGCGCAAATCGTTCGCTAGCCTGATTCTGGTGATCATCCTTATTGTCCTGGCAACCGCACCAGCCTATGCCGGCGGCGATAAAGTACGCGGCGACGGCGGACAGGGTACGGTCCACCAGGTGCAAATACAGGATCCGCCACCTTTCCAACCTTAATCTGCTGCGAATCCATTCAAGCGTGGCTGCATCCGCCCGCTGCATATGAGCGGGCGGACATTGGCGCTCGGTCTGCTCGTCTTGACGGACTCAGGCCATGGTCGCAGCCTGATCACGTGCGATCGACCACTGCAGCGGCTCGCCATTGACGAATCGCCGCACTTCGTCGACGACAATACGTCCCATGCGACGGCATTCCGCGTCCAACGATCCTGCAATGTGTGGTGTTAGTACCACGTTTTCCATGGTATAGAGCGGCGAGCCGTCCACGGGCGGCTCCGGCCAAACCACATCTAATAGCGCAAACAAATCATCGCGCCGCTGCAACACATCGATCATTTCTTGTTCGCGTACGATCGCGCCGCGTGCCGTGTTGATAAACGTAGCACCGGTCTTCATCATATCGAAATGCGCGCCGGTGATCATTCCTACGGTCTCCGGCAGCCACGGCGTGTGCAGTGAGACCAGGTCCGAACGCCGGAAGATATCGTCGAGAGCAGTAAGCTCTACGCCAAGACTCTTCGCATCTGCGTCACTGACGAACGGGTCGTAGGCTATTACCTGAACGTCATACTGTTGCAGACGCTCAGCTACCATTCTGCCGATCATGCCCAGGGAAATGAGTCCCACGACGCTGCCATACACGCCGGGGACATGCATCCGCTGGGGATAGCGGCGCTCCTTGCGAATGGCAAAGACGTGCTGCCAACCCCGCTTCAAACAGAACACGATCTGCGATACTGTGAATTCTGCCACGGGCACTGCGTTGCCGGCATAAGAGCTGGTAATCGGTATCTGCCTATCCCAAAATTCGTCGGTCACCGCGGCACGGATAGAGCCGGCGCCGTAGAAAACCGCCTTCAGCTTGGGCGCCGCATCCAACAGAACTGCATCCAACCTCGGGCATCCCCACCCGCTGAGAAGCACTTCCACATCAGCCAGCACAGAAGGGTTCTGCTGCACCTGTTGCGCGGTGAGCTGCGGTATGGCGGTATCCAACAGTGCGGCGAGATCGGCGCGCTCCGCTGGTCCATAAATGCTGTTGTTGGCGTCCTCATTCAGGACGTAGGCGGCTTTCAGCATGACGCTTCCTCACTATTTGTCTGTGCACAGGTGAATCGCAACCGATATTTCTGAATGATGCCAGAAGCCCGGCACAAGCGCGAATTTCGGTCAGCCAGTGTATCACGCTGTGGCAGACCAATTGGACGTTTTGCGTACAGTTGACATTGTGCGCGAATTGTCCATAATCTGTTGCACCCTCAACAAAGATTGTTGCAAACTACAAATGTCGACAGCGACATATGAACTCGACTTGCTGAACCTGAGTCGAAAGTGGCATGTATGGAAAGCTATCTGTCTGGCAGTTATGTTCCAGGCCGAGAAAGGAATAGACGATGAGCGGAGTACGTGTTTTGGTGGGCACACATAAGGGCGCATTCATCTTCAGGGCCGATGAAGCGCGCAAAGACTGGGAGATCAGCGGTCCATTCTTCGGCGGTTGGGAAATATACCATATGCACGGTTCGCCGGTGAACCCGGATCGGCTGTACGCGTCGCAAACGTCGGGCTGGTTTGGGCAGATCATTCAGCGATCGGACGACGGAGGGCTGACGTGGGAGCCGGTGGGCAACGAATTTACGTATGAGGGAGACCCGGGCACGCACCAGTACTTCGATGGTACGCAGAAACCGTGGAAGTTCACTCGCGTCTGGCATCTGGAGCCGTCGCTGACCGAGGCGGACACTGTCTACGCCGGAGTGGAAGATGCCGCGTTGTTCAAGTCGAAAGACGGCGGGATGACATGGCAGGAATTAGAGGGGTTGCGAGCAGTGAAGGGGCATCTGTGGCAGCCGGGCGCCGGCGGCATGTGTCTACACACAATTGCTTTGGATCCTATCAATCCGCAACGCATGTATGTGGCTATCTCCGCAGCGGGCGCGTTCCGTACGGATGACGGCGGAGAAAGCTGGAAGGCCATCAATAAGGGTTTGAACTCGAAATTCGAACTGCCCGATCCCGATGCGGACGTGGGTCACTGCGTGCACGGGCTGGCCATGCATCCCGCACATCCGGACAGGCTCTATATGCAGAAGCACTGGGACGTGATGCGCAGCGAGGACGCGGGCGATTCCTGGTACGAGATTAGCGGCAATCTGCCGTCTGACTTTGGATTCCCTATCGAGGTCAGCACCCAAGAACCGGATACGGTATACGTAGTGCCCATCAAGAGCGACTCAGAGCATTACGTGCCCGATGGCATGCTGCGCGTCTACCGCTCGCGGTCTGGCGGCGATGAGTGGGAAGCATTGACCAACGGGCTGCCGCAGAGCGACTGCTATGTGAACATCTTGCGTGATGCTATGGCCGTAGATAACCTGGACACGTGCGGCGTCTACTTCGGCACCACTGGCGGCCAAGTCTACGGTTCGCCCGACGGCGGCGACACCTGGCACGCGCTGGCGGAGAATCTGCCTAAGGTTCTCTCGGTGGAAGTGCAGACGCTAAAATGACTGACGGCGTCACTCCTGACGAGGTAGTGGTGCGCATCCGCATTCCTATGCACCTGCGCAACATTGCCAATCTGGACGGCGAGGCCGAGTTGCCTGTGACGGGAACCGTTTCCCAGGCTTCTGTGCTGGATGCCTTGGAGGAAGCCTATCCGCCATTGCGCGGCACGATACGCGATCAGCAGACGAAGGAACGGCGTGCCTTTATCCGCTTCTTCGTCTGTGGTCAGGACTGGTCACACGAGCCGGTCGATGCGCCTTTGCCGGATGCGGTGGTGCGCGGCCAGGAGCCGTTCATCGTGGTTGGCGCGCTGGCTGGAGGGTGAAGAATGTTCTAAGTAGGAGAGGTAACTATTGTTACATTCAGCTTTTCTTGATGTGGTTGAATTTATCGTAATTTATTAAATTCTCATATTGCAGGCGCCCAACAATAATTGCCGGATCGACACCGACTTTGCTAGCAGCCTCAAGCATGTCTTGTTCTTGCGTGAGTGAGGCACGAGCGTGAGCTTTCTCAAATGGGATCAGAACCTCTCCGGAGCAAACGCATCCGCCTGCTGCACCGCTTCACTTTCATAGACGTTTTGATCATAGTCGATATAGATGAGGTTGCGTTGCCCGCCCAGAATATAGCCTGCCTCATGGAAGAAGCTAAGCCAGAAGCGATCGCTAGATTCTCCCTCCAGAGATAACTGTACTAGAGGTATATTGTTGATCCACCTGGCAGCGCCGCTGATTAGAGCACGTGGTATGGCGGGTGTAGTAATCAGCATGACTCCCGCATCAGCACATAGTGAGCGCATGAGGGGAAGGAGCTCCTCTGCGGAACGTGCAGTAAGCTCTCGAATTTTGCATAGGGCTGCACGAAATTTATCCTGGCTATATTGTGAGACAGTCTGCTTTGCGAATTCCAACTCGCCCAACCGGAGCCACACCGCTCTGGCATATTTGTCACTCCTCTGGGGTACGCTCAGCCTATTCGCGAGTTCCATTTCGCCGTATATCTTAACCCACTGCGCGGGTGAGTTGACGCCAAAGAATTGAAGCGCTTTACGCAGTAAAACATCTCGGTTTCGACCGCTGTTCGTCAGGTTGGGGAGGATGCCCAGTTGTTTCATTTCTTTCAATGGCAGTCGCTTTACCCAGTCATACCACTCTTCCTTCTTCTGTTCATCAAGAAGATGCATCCGGCTTGCTTGATACTGTGCTTCATGACTGAGCCAGTAGCTTGCAGGCGTACCAAGCACCATCTCCAATTGGCCAGCTGTCTCAGTTGATATCGGCGACTTTCCATTAATGACCAGGCTTATTGTCTTTTCGGAACGTCCCATGCGACGTGCCAAATCGACCTGAGTCATTCCGCGTTCTTCAAGAATTTCGGCAATGGTTTCACCAGGGGGTGATATCTCTTTTGGAGTGTACCGAACATTTGTATCAGTCATGGTAGTCAATAATCCCTTCCACAATTACACCGGTAATATTGGGCCAATCAAGACCTCCATCCGGCTTAGAAGGTGGAGGTTCATCAGCTGGGCGCAATATCATTCTGTATCCATGTTTTAGATTTATCGACAATTTGCGAGCAAAATTGCCTTTTAGCTCATGCAAGTTTCCTGGTAAGTACCGCAGTTCTTCTAGATTAGCTGCGATATGGATATTCTCTAGCCGCCTTAGGATTAGAACGTCATTCTCTGTTCCGTACGCTCGACGCAACCTTCGAGGATTGTTGAGAAGTCTATCTAGTTTCTTGTCTTCAATGAACACATCCACAAACAGGTTCTTTACGTATAAGGTAAACTCTATGAGAGGAATTATCTGTAAGTATTACACAGTTGTCAATAATTATCAAGAGATTCTTTCAATGGAAAGCAGCCAAACCCGTCACGTCGTTTTTATCTAGTGTCCTTTTCCCCGCGAATCTCCAACGCGAGATCAAGGGCGTCAGTGCTGAACTGGTCGATGCCCAGCTCAAAGCCGGCGAGCATCTCGTCACGCGTGTTCAGCTCAGCTCCGTGCACCAGGTATCGCCTAGCCTGCAGTTCTTGCACGAAATTCCGCTTCATGAGCGCCGGCGGCAGATGGGCAACTTGCGCCTCTAGCAGATTCAGCCATGCGATGGCATGCTGCTGCCCGAGTATCTCGTCTTTCCAATCCGGATAGAGGCTGAAGAAGATACCGCGACGCAGCTCCGGGCGCACGTTTCCCACATAGGAAAGCACCGGTACGTGACCTGACGTGATCTCCACATCGTCGTCAATGCCAAAACGGTCGATCTCAGCCAGTACAAGATCGATGCAGATGCGCTCCGGGCATTTAAGTTCCATCTCAAAGCGTACCTTGCAACAGGCTAAGTCCAACACGTCGGTCAGCGACGGCGCCAGAACGGCATCCTCGTTAGTTTTCAGCATAAACACGTCCAATTCGGAGCGCGTGATGTCACTGATGCGCTTCCGCAGATCCGGTTCCACGTTGATCGCATAATCGTGGTGCACGACAAGATGGCCGTCGGCCGTGCAGTGGATGTCCAACTCAATGGTGTCGGCTCCTTTGCGAATGGCGCTTTCAAACGCGGGTACTGTGTTTTCCGAACCGATGCTCGTGTCCCCGCGATGCGCAACAATAAGCATATATGCCTCCTTCTATACGTAGCAGCATTCAGCCAGTTTGACCTACTCCAGCGCCTACTATCATACCGATAGAGGTTGGATCACCACTAGTTGCCTACCATACTCTCCAGTAGTTCATCATAATGCTCAGCCACCACACTCCAGTCGTAGTGGTCGACTACATATTCGCGCAGCCCGGGCGAGGCCGGTCGCTGGTGCACCAGTCGGCCCCGCGCCATGCGAAAGAGCGCTTCATCATCCCCGTACAGGCACTGGGTATGATACTCGTCAGGGATCAGTTCGGGATAGCTCAGCCGGTTGGGCAGCAGCGGATGTGCGCCGGCTGCGACAGCTTCCAGCACGCTGATGCCGAAAAACTCATGGTCGGCGGTGCTGATGACCAGGTCCGACTGCGACAGCAAGTTTACATAGTCACCCCTCTTCTCCAGATAGCCCCAGTGCACGATGTGGTCGCCCAAGCGCCGCCGCGCTTCATCGAACTCTTGCGGGATCATGCGGAAATTCTCGCCTGCCACAGCCAACCGGTACGGCGCACCGGCGTCGGCGAGCCGATCCATGAGGGCGAAGAAGCGATCCGGGCGCTTGTCATACTCCCAGCGCTGGTTCCATACAATGAGCGGACTGTCACTGGCATCACCTCGTGCTTGCGCTTGGGCGACAAACGGCATGCACTCCACGCCCACAGGCAGCACTTGGCTTCGCGCACGCACCACATCCACCAGGCTTCGATGATTGTAGTCCGGGTAGTGTTTGAGGAGGCGCGGCAGTTCGTCAAACCAACTTTCCATGTGGAAGTGGCTGTTGAAGCAGATGCGGTCAGCAGCCAGTTGGCTCAGCCAATTGATCATGCCATAGGTCAGGTCGCGGCGCTCGCCTTCTCGCCACGGATATGTGATCTGGTTCTCGTGCATATAGAGCAATATGGGCGTCTGGGACGGCAATTCGCGACGCACCAGGCCGAGCCACGCGGGCAGGTTCACCATATCCGTGGCTAGGACGGCATCCGGCGGTTTGTTCTGCTCCAGTTGCCGGCGCGCCAGAGTCGCTAAGTGGATGGCGCCGCCCTGCATGCGCCATTTCCAAAAACGCCCTGCCATGTTGAGCAGCGTTATGTCATGTCGACTGTGCGCCATATAGCCGCGTGCCCAAGCATAGTGGCTGCCGCTGTCATAGGGCGAAAGCAGCCAGATGTTAAGTCGCGACGCGGGCGTGTCAGCCTCCATCAGCCGATCATCCCCAGGAACTGGCTGAGTATGCTGGCGTCGCCGGTCAACTTGGCTAACTCCCTTCGCAGTTGATGATTGAGCGCGTCCTGGTCTGTTTCAGTTTTTGGTAACGGATTCGGTAAGGCAATGGTTATCTCTTGCAGATCGGATAGCAGTGTCTGCTGCGTCAACCCCCGCGCGCGTAGTTGGCGCAATAACGTACGCCGCATCCAACCCAGTGTGCGACTCCATGGGATGCGCAGCTCGTCATCGCATGCCGGCTCAATAAACTCCGCACAAAACGGTTCATACAGTTCAAGCGCCAGCCGATAGACGCGGCTGCCGTCTCGCAGAGGTTGTACGGGTCCCACGTAGTCCATGCGCGACAGAATGGCGTGGGTGCAGGCAAGCGACAAATCGGCCGCGCCCGCTCCATCATTGCCGAAGTCGAAGCCGCTCTGTGACGCATGGCGCAAAGGCGGTACGTTGGTGGCAATCGCGCTCGCGCCGTCTACGACTGTGCGAAGCACGACGATGCCGGATGTCAGTTTGTCTGGCAGCGCTATGTGCAGATTAGGGACTGAAGGCTGGCTTTGTTCTGCAGACACGAATTCTCCCGCATGGTGGATGGTTGTGTATATGTGTATAGTGTACCGCCGATGTTCGACAGCGAGAAGGCGTGCACAATGTCACTGGTTGCAGTACTGAGCCAGGAAGGCAAGTGCATTTTCGGCATCTTGCTCTCCCTTCTTCCTCGAGTGATGGCTACGCCTCAGGTCGGCGTCTTTGAACATTCTTGCTGCGGCGATGTATGATGGAGTACGCCTCATCGAGTCAGCAGAGACTGACTTTGGATGGTCAGGAAAGAATCAGATATGCCAATTGCACATATCTTCCCAACGAACGGCGGTGTTGTTGATTTGTTCACTGGCCTGAGAGGAGATTTATCCCGATCGATGATAGCTTTCGAAGCAAACTCACAAAGCTTCCGGAAGTTTATGCCAGAGCGGCCCCCATCAGGTTACGTCTCCACTGGAAGCCGTTGGATCAGTACTGCGTCTCAACCTGCTGAGTAAGCGGCGAAACGAGGTAATGAGATCTTCGATAATTTCGCGCTCAACTAGAAAGTATGAACCGACCATAAATCCAATAGAAGCAATCGTATATCCGACAGCCAGCGCTCCGATAGAGAAGAGACCCTCCTGCACAATCAAAAGACCAGCCGCGCCATAAGTCAACGTGATCAGCAGTAGTATGCGGCCAAGAAAAGCGAACCAGGTGCGTACGGGTCGTCCCATACATTTCGTATAGACTTGAGGCACAAAATACAAGGCAAAGACGATGCCCATAATTAGACTTGCGTAGCCCGCGCCTTCGAGACCCATGGCACGGATGAGCACGACCGCTGCGGGAACGGAGATGACGACCGACAGCAAACTTGTGCTCGTAATCAAACCTGGGTAACCAGTGGCTACGGACAATTCTCTCGCCGGAGAACTGACCCCAAGCAAATAGACGCCAATAACCAGCAGAATGCCCGGCAGAAGCAGATGCTGTGCATCACTGGGCGAGAACACGAACGACGTAATGGGATACATGGCGAAGGCCAGCAGGGCAAATAACGGCAATGTACCGTACGCCATAAGCGTCTCGAGCTTGTCGTAAAGACGTAGGACGCCAGCATTTCGATTAGCCGCGTGAATGCGTGACATGGCGGGCAAAGCCGCTGAGCCGACGGCGGCGCGAAAGCTGCCCGCACGCGTCACAAAGCTGTAAACGAAGGAGTACATGCCCAGCATGGAGATGGGCATGAGCGCGCTGATGATGATCTTGTCAGCCTGGTATTGTACCATGTCCAATACTGTGCTAGCGCCAAGCTTCGCTGCATCGTTCAAGTTGCGCCGGACAACGTCAATATGCCAACTTGGCTGCACTAACTCCGCCCAGGTGAAGAAGTATTTGCTGCGAACAAATAGCGCTACGGGTATCATCCAGAACGAAATTGAAATCCATGCTGCCGTGAGCAGAATGCCTGCGCCGACGTGCAGGAAGACCACGATGCCTACTTGCCGTACGACCGTGGCGATCACCAGCGTCAAGTTGGTAAACGCCATGTCCTCCACACCGCGCAGCAGGCAGCGATAGAGCGTCGTCAGCACAGCCGAGAGGATGCCGAAAAGCAAGATGCGCAACGTCAAGATGGCGGTTGCTGGATCAATCTCGGTTAGTTGGATCCAGTTGTTGACTAGCCAGGGCGTGATGGCGAAGACGACAACGACTATCACAATGTAGAATGCCCAGAAAAGCAGCGTCGTCGTCTGTGATATTCGTTTCACATAGGCAGGATCGCTGACTCGACCATTGGCGACTTCTCGGATGATCAGGGCGCCGATGCCGCCCAGTAGAGATTGTGTCAGAACTAGGTTGAGCGCAAAAGAGAAGTAGTACAAACCGAGTACGTCCGCCGGCAACAAGCTGTAAATTTGGCGCGTTGCCACAAACCCCAGCAAAACGGTCGCGATCTGACCGAGAACGTTGTAGATAATGTTCTTGGTTACTTTAGACAATAACAAACACTTCCATATTAGTATATCTTCCCGACGAAAGGGCAGCAGCATTCGCTCGAATCACCTAGCATCACGCCATGGTTGTACGGAACTATCATGAATTGCAGCTGACTACCCAAGAATTATCATAGCATTATACGCCTCGAAGCATGTTTCCGATATAGTTTTCCTGTGAACCCACCAGAAGTGAGTTCCCGCGTCAGAGACGCGCACAGTCTTGAGGATCCCCTTGAGAACGACAAAGGCGACACTCATCAGAGTGCCGCCCCATTTCCATCCCTCCACTGCATGCTACTTCTCTACAGGCACGCCAACCGAGTTGCCCCACTCCGTCCACGAACCGTCATAATTGCGCACGTCGTTGAACCCGAGTAGATAGTCTAGCACGAACCAGGTATGGCTGCTGCGCTCGCCGATTCGGCAGTATGTGATGGTTGATTGCTCGGGGTCCAGTCCCTGCTCGTCCAAGTAGATTTTACGCAGCTCCTCAGCACTCTTAAATGTACCATCCTCATTGGTCGCTCGCGCCCAAGGAATATTGCTTGCGCCGGGGATGTGACCGCCGCGCAGCGCGCCTTCCTGCGGGTAGTCGGGCATATGTAGAAGCTCGCCGGAATACTCGCCCGGGCTGCGCACATCCACCAGCGGCAGGCCCGCAGCCTGATGCGCCAGCACTTGATCGCGGAAGGCTCGAATCGGTGCGTCGTCACGCGTCGGCAGCGGGTAGTCGGTCGCCTCATAGCTGGGCGTCTCGCGCGTCATCTCGCGCCCTTCCGCCACCCATTTGCCTCGACCGCCGTCCATTACTTTGGCGTTGGTGTGGCCAAAAAGCTGGAATACCCAGAAGGCATAGGTCGCCCACCAGTTGGACTTGTCTCCGTAGAAGATCACAGTTGTGTCGGGTGAAATGCCGTTGCGGCTGCACAGCTTGGCGAAGGCGTCCGGACCGATGTAATCGCGCACGACCTGATCGTTCAAATCCGTATGCCAGTCGATATTGACCGCACCGGGGATGTGTCCGGTGGCATACAGAAGCACATCCTCGTTGCTTTCCACCAACCGTATGGATGGATCATCCAAATGGTTCGCTACCCATTCCGTGCTAACCAGGACGTCGTCCCGTCGACTCTTTCCGCTCTTATTCTGTTCACTCATTGGTTTCTCTCCTCGGCATCCAGTACCTCTTCTGTGTGAATCGTGCCTAGTGGACTGCAATATGCACTGCGCAAAAATCGGGCGCTGGAACGTGATTATTCGTATGCGGATCTGCTCGTTTTTCATTGATCTGTCGAACTATTGCCATGATGAGTAGTATCGGCTCTCTGTGTGTACCCTACAGTATGAACATTTTAGGCAGTAAATAATGTACCAATGGATACAAGATAGTCAAACCAGTGTAACAACCGGCCACTATACCCGCATATTTCGTGTAGTAAGCCACTTTTAGCCTACTTGATCCAATGATTAGCCGTCGTTTACAATACGCACTCGATGACCTACTGTCTGGACAACCTGTCTCGACGCTCAAAGACCTTGATGGTCTGCACCGTTCAAGTTGCTTTACATTCGTGGCATATATCTAAGGAGTATATCTATGCAGACAAAGCGTACGTTGTTGCTTTCCCTCATGGTATTGTTGGGCCTCATCTTCTCGGCCTGTGCCGCTCCGGCTAGCCCGGCGGCGCCTTCCGGCGAAGGAGAGGGAGCTGCTCCCGCTGAGGGGGGCACGCTTACGATGTCGTTAGGTCCTGATTTCGTGACATTCGATCCATATTTCGACCTTAGCTCAAGATATTTCAAGCCGATTTTCTTCGAACCCCCTATCCGTATCAGTGACAGTGGCGAATTTGAGCCTTGGTTGGCCGACTCGTGGGAAATGAGCGATGACAAGATGAAGGTCACGCTCCACCTGCATGAAGGCGTACTGTTCCACAACGGCCGTGAAATGACAGCCGACGATGTTGTCTGGTCGGTTGAGCATGCGATGGACGCCGAAGCTGGACACTCGCTGTCCGATCGGTTTACCACAGCAACCGGCGCCACTGCCATTGACGACTACACGGTCGAGATCAACTACAGCGAACCGACCGCCTCCATTTTGGACGGGATTGCACGTCTGTTCATCTATCCGCAGGAAGCTGCTGATACCATTGAAACTGTGCCTGTCGGTACAGGTCCGTTCGTATTTCAGGAGTGGGTGCCCGGCGATCATATGACGGCGGTGGCGAACGAGAATTACTGGCGAGAAGGCGAACCCAAAATTGATGAAATCGTCATCAAGCCGCTGGAGGATGCTCAGTCGCAACTAATCAATCTGGAAACCGGTTCCATTGATGCGCTCATGGGTGTGCCGCTCATCGAAAAGAAGGGTTTGGAAGAGCAGGAAGGCATGGTCGTCGGTCAGGTGCCACCGGGCTTCTCCTTCTGGGCGTTCATTATGAACGTACAGGCGCCGCCGTTTGACAACGTTAAGGTGCGCCAGGCCATGAACTATGCGTTGGATCGCCAGAAGTTAGTCGACACAGTTTTCTATGGCGAGTCCGACACAATCGTGGTGCCCTACGCGCCGACCTCTTGGGCATATCCCGAAGACCTGAAGGACTACTATACGTATGATCCCGAAAAGGCGAAGGAGCTTCTGGCAGAAGCTGGTTACCCAGATGGATTCTCTGCACAGATGCTGATTCGAGGGACCAGTGACGAGCACCTGCAGCAAGCGCAGGTCTACCAACAGGACTTAGCCGCAATTGGCATCGACATGGAACTACTGCCCACAGAGTTGCCACAGTACTGGCCTCTTCTGTTCGATTCCGACTTCCAGATTGTTTCCCACGCCACCGGTGACACGACCATCGATCCTAGCGGCCTGTTCGAAGCCGCCGCTTGCTGCCGACCGTATCGCACCTTCTTCGGGTATACAGAGAACACCACCTGGTTCCCAGAATACGAGCAAGTCATCCTCGAAGCACGACGTGAGATCGACCAGGACAAGCGCAAAGAGCTATACCATCGAGCGATCGAGATCTTACTGGAGCAGGGTTGGACGATTCCGACTGCATGGCGACAGGAAGTCTATGCGCATACGGATAAGGTCGACGGATTCCGCGTCGACTACGATGGTTTCATTTGGCCACAGGACATTACTATTTCAGAGTAGTCGTGTTTTCGCACGGATATAGAAAGAGCTGAATCTCAACCTGGACGCATGCAGATCAGTTTGTGAGATTCTGAATTCGTCAACAATGAGACCCTGTAAGATTCCTAGTGGGCGGGTCCACCGTTCTCGCCCACTCAGGTTTGCTACACATCATCGGCATCGATACCCCCGACAAGTGAATAGCTGACGCCAAGACAGTTCATCTCACTAGGAAAAGGTAGAACCATTGGGTCAATACGCATTACGACGGCTATGGCAAATGATTCCAGTGATGCTTCTGGTATCCATCGCCGTTTTCTCAATTATCCACCTGATCCCCGGCAGCCCTGCCGAGAACATCGCCGGTCCCAGCGCCGACGAGGCTCAAGTTGCCGCGTTAAGGATCAAGATGGGCCTGGACAAACCGCTCTATCAGCAGTATCTCATTTGGATGGGTGACATCCTGTCTGGCGACCTGGGCGAATCATTCATCAACGGTTATCCCGTCGGCAAACTCATGCTACAGCGCATTCCGGCTACATTGGAGTTGGCGCTGGCGGCTGCCATCATCGGCGTACTCATCGCATTCCCTCTGGGCATTCTGGCTGCGCTGCGTCCCGGTTCCGTCTTCGATCTCCTCTGTACCGCGTTCTCGGCACTGTCATTTGCGGTGCCGGGTTTTGTGTTGCTGATCCTGTTTATCCTCATATTCAGCGTGCAGTTGAAGATGCTGCCGCCATCCGGCAGACCCAGCTTTCTGGAAGACCCCGTGTTGCACATGAAGTCGCTCATCCTGCCGGCATTGACACTTGGCATCGGCGTCGCAGCCAAGCTCATGCGCTATCTACGCTCCTCGCTGTTGGAAGTGCTGGACCAGGACTATGTTCGCACCGCCCGCTCCAAGGGACTTGCGGCTACGGTAGTCGTGACGAAACACTCTGTGCCGAATGCACTCATTCCCGTAGTCACGATTCTCGGCCTGCAACTGGGCGACCTGTTGAGCGGCGCCATTATCGTCGAAACCATCTACGCGTGGCCGGGCATTGGTCGCTTGACCATCCAGGCTATCAACAACCGTGATTACTCTATCCTTCAGGCAAACGTACTATTCATTGTGCTTGCCTTCCTTATGGTCAACCTGCTGGCTGATCTGACCTATGGCTGGCTCGATCCTCGCATTCGATATGACACCAAGTAGCAGTCGAGAAATTATGTCAGCAACTGACCTCAGCATTAATCACACACGAAACATAGAGCACGACAGCGTGCAACGCCGGCACGACAGCCTCACCTCCTCCGCCATTCGCGCGTTTCGTCATCATCGTTCGGGTATGATTGGCTTATCCATCACGTTGATTCTGTTGCTCGTTGCTGTTTTCGCCCCCATGCTTGCTCCGTACCCGCCGCTAGAGATGCACACAGTCGACAAGTTGTCTCCACCGTCAATCACCTATCTGATGGGGACCGACGAATTCGGGCGTGATATTCTGAGCCGCATTATTTACGGTACGCGGGTGGCGTTTCTGGTTGGCGCCATCTCCATCGCCATGGCAGCCGTGACAGGTACGGTCATTGGGCTGGTGGCTGGCTATGAGACCGGCTGGTTTGACACCGTGACCATGCGCTTTTTTGATGCGCTGCTCGCCTTCCCTGCCATCCTATTAGCCATAGTCATTATGGCTGTGTTGGGCGCGGGCATTTTCAACGCCATGTTGGCCGTTGCCATCGTTAATGTACCCATCTTCGCGCGCCTGGCGCGCGCCAATGTGTTGGCTGAGAAGAACAAAGACTATGTGGATGCCGCGCTCGCCATCGGCTCCGGCTCCAGTCGCATTCTCTTTCGCACCATCATGCCCAACGCGATGGCTACCATCATCGTGCAGGTCACTGTCTCCTTCGCTGCGGCCGTGTTGCTGGAAGCGTCGCTCAGCTTTTTGGGGCTGGGCGTACCGCTGCCCGACGCGTCCTGGGGCTCCATGCTGAGTATCGGGCGCGGCTTTATGACCCACGCGCCGTGGTATCCTTTGTTCCCCGGTCTGGCTATCATGATGCTGGTGCTCGGCGTTTATCTGCTGGGTGACGGACTGCGCGACGTGCTGGACCCGCGCCGGCAAAAGACAATCATGTAAACAACTGTACTCATACTGTAGTCTGCTCGATTGATTTGCTCTGTCTACCATCAGTCGAGCAGAACCAAAGCACAATTCCTAGAAAAGGATTTCAACAGATTATGGCACCAAAGATGAATCACTGGGAGCGCGTACAGGCTGCGATCAAGGGTGAGGAAGTCGACCAGGTTCCCGTCAGTTTGTGGCGACACTGGCCGCAGGCAGACTTGACTTCGGAGGGATTGGCCAAGGCAATGGTCGATTGGCAACGCACCTATGACTTCGACATGGTCAAATTCATGCCCACGGGCACCTACGGCGTCCACGACTGGGGGGCGGAAACCTACTACGCACCGACCAACCGCGGCAATCGCCTTGTCTCCAAATTCGGCTTGACCCAGACAGACGAATGGCCGGAGCTAGCCAAGCTCAATCCCAGCGCCGGCGCGTTAGGACAAGAGGTCGATGCCATCAGCATCGCAGCCAAGGAACTGGACAACAGCGTACCGATTCTGCAGACTATCTTCAGCCCGCTGACTACGGCTGTGAAACTGGCTGGTGAGAAGACCTTCGCTGATATGCGCATTCATCCGCAGGAGCTAAAAGCAGGCCTGCAGATCATCGCCGACGTGACCATCGAATTTTCACGGGCATGTCTACAAGAGGGAGCGCATGGTTTCTTCCTGGCGACGCAGTGCACGACCTATCGCATCATGAACGAGGCGGAATACGCTGAGTTCGGCGTGTATTATGACAAGTACATCCTGGATGCGATTCGCGGCGACTGCAGATTCAACCTGCTGCATGTCCACGGCGAGGACATCATGTTCGACCTGGCTGCGACCTATCCGGTGGAAATGATCAACTGGCACGACCGCTTGACGGAACCGTCGTTGGCCGAGGCGCAGAAGAAGTTCGGCGGCTTGGTTGTCGGCGGCATCAATGACCAGACCACCATCAGCGAGGGTACGCCTGAAGAGGTCGCCGCGCAGGCGCGCGATGCTATCGAGCAGACGCACGGACGCCGCGTGATGGTCGGACCTGGCTGCGTCATTCCCACCGATACGCCGGAGGCGAACGTGCGCGCCGTGTTGGAGACGGTCAAGTCCATGGCAACGGGCTAACTGCTCTGAATCAAGTGGAAGTTTGATAACAGGTCTTCCAGGAGGTGCGGCGTCCGGAGCGGTTTCGGGGCTGAACGCGCTTCCTGGAAGACCTTACTTGTTGTATCCTTTGATGGAATAAACCAGCACCGCAAGACAAAACACGAGTAGAGGAGAATGGGATGGCGTCCCCATCGTCCGTCCCGCCACAGAAGACCGCGGCTGCGCCTTCTGAGCGAACCGGGTCCTGGCAATCACATGCGTTTGTAGGCTTGGTTGGCGCGGCAGTCGTGGGAGGAGCCTGGCTGCTACTCGGCCGTCAGGAACCGCCGCCCATCGAAGTGCATGCGCCGCCAACGGTTCTCGCTGCCCCAACCACTGAACCCACTCCAGCACCTACTCCGGGACCCATACTGGTGCACGTGAGTGGCGCCGTAGTCGCTCCAGGCGTCTACGAACTGGATGCAAACGGTCGTGTCGTGGATGCGTTGGAAGCCGCCGGCGGTTTTACCGACGACGCCGACATGGATATCGTCAATCAGGCCGAACGTGTAGCCGACGAAGCACAGATCTACGTACCGACCCTCGATGAACAGGTGGCAGAGCCGCCCGTAGGCGTGTCCGGCGGCGAACGATCAGCGGAGATATCTGTGTCGGGCTCTGCACGGGTGCACCTAAACTCGGCCACGCAAGCCGAACTGGAGTCATTGCCCGGCATCGGTCCGGCGAAAGCGCAAGCGATCCTGGCGGGACAGCCTTATTCATCCGTTGACGAGTTGCTGGAGGTCAGCGGCATCGGTGAGAAGACGCTGGAACTGGTTCGAAACTTGATCGATCTGCAGTAGGGTTTGGGGCTCCGAACGCACCGTCGCTCGCTGGGCGACGGGCGTTTTATGCATCACGGCAATGAATCGCCTTACGGCTCGCCGGCGCCGATGACCTCAGCGCTGTCCGGTTCTACGACTGGCTGGGGATGGGTAAATAGGCCGAAGATCATGACCATAGCCACACCGGCCATTAACGCCATGTCGGCTACGTTGAAAATGCCTGTGCGCAGGCCGCCGATCCCCACATTCATGAAGTCAACCACACGACCGTTATTCACGACGCGATCGATGAGATTGCCCAAGCCGCCGCCGAGGATCAGCGCGAAACCTATCAACAATGGGTAGCTGATGGTGCGAATTTCTTTCATGGCGAAGATCAACAGGGCCAACAGGATCAGCGTGACAAAGCCCACAAAGACCCAGCGCTGCGACTGTTCCGGGAGCCGAGCGCCCAGGCTGAGGAAGGCGCCGGTGTTCTCCGCATACAGCAGGCGCGCCATGTCGTTGAGGTAGATGTGCGGCGGCTGGCCCATGAGCCGATTGACGGCGATTTGCTTCGTGTATTGGTCAACGCCGATTACGGCGAAGACTGTGCCAAAGAAGACGACTAATCTATAGAGTAACGACATAGCTATTTACTTACTGTCCTAACATACAAATCAACCGCAGTTTCCAGGAAAAATGAGGGAGTCACCATATTGCTCGATTAGAGCCTCTTCTGAGTCGGCGAGTATGTCAGATTCAATTTCCTCTGTATGTAAATGATAGTAGGTCAGCGCAGCATAGACCTGTGCCAAACTCAGCGGCAACTGTGTCGTAATCTCTTCGGGAGTTAAGCCTTGTTTGTACATGATTGCGATGGCCCTGACAGTACTAGCCGTGCCTGCAATTACTGGCCGACCACTATGTATTCGCAGATCCTTCTCAATGAGCCCATCTAGGATAAGCTTGGCTTCCATATTGCCACCTTCAGCACACCATCTGGTTCGACTGCTTAGGGTTAAGAGGATACATGCGAAGACTGACTCTTCGCAAACAATCATTACGGTCAACCGCCGCCCCTCCATCGTATCAGATAGCTATGGTCAACAGCCGCAGCAGTAGACGCTTGTGAAGGATGTCCTTTCTTTTCACACCACTCAGCAACTCCATTATAATGGGCGGTGCAACGGTCGCATGGTTTACTCGCCTGCGTGACCACGGAACAAGCAACCATTGTGCGAACGCACCTGCGGCAACGTCATGTACAAACGCATCGTCGTTAAAATCGGAACTAGCGTACTCACCGGCGGCTCCCGCTACCTCCACGGCCCGCGCTTGGTGGAATTCGTGCGCCAGCTTTCCGAGTTGCACGACGAAGGTCGGGAACTCGTCGTCTGCACCTCCGGCGCCATCGCTGTCGGCCGTGCGCAACTGGGCTTCCCGGAATGGCCGCCAACCATCGTCAACAAACAGGTCCTCGCCGCCGTGGGACAGACGCGCCTCATGTTGCAGTGGGAGCGCTTCTTCGACATCTACGGCATTCAAGTAGGCCAGATTTTGCTCACACGCGCCGATGCCGAAGACCGCCAACGCTACCTCAACGCCCGCGACGTGCTGACCTCGCTGGTGGATCGGCGCATTGTACCCGTGGTGAACGAGAACGACGCACTGGCGACGGAGGAGATCAAAGTCGGCGACAATGACAACCTGTCTGCGCTAGTAGCGACACTCGTTAACGCGGATCTGCTGATCATGCTCACCGACCAGCCGGGGCTTTTCACAGGCGACCCGCGCACAGACCCCAACGCGCAACTGATCCAAGAGGTCGAACGCATTGACGACGAACTGCGCGCCAGGGCTAGCGGTTCCTCCACAGGACTCGGTGTGGGCGGCATGTCCACCAAGCTATCGGCTGCCAACACAGCCCGGCACGAGGGTATAGACGTCATCATCGCCGCCGGTGGCGAACCCAATGTAATCCTGCCGCGCCGCCAACAACGAAAGCATCGGCACGCGCTTCCCTTCGTTGCATACGCCGCTGGAAAATCGCAAGCGCTGGATCCTGGCTGGACCCAAGCCGGCGGGTCGTGTCGTGGTGGATGTCGGTGCTGAGAATGCGCTGTGCACCAAAGGTCGCAGCCTCTTGCCCGCCGGCATTGCAGCGGTAGACGGCAGCTTTCAGCGCGGCGACACCATATCCATCGTGAACATCAATGGACGTGAATTGGCGCGCGGGCTCTCCTCGTATAGCAGCGCTGATCTGACCGTGATTGCCGGTTGCCAGTCGCATGAGATCGAAGGCCGGCTGAGCTATACCTACGGCGACGCCGCCATCCATCGCAACAACCTTGTTCTGTTGGCCGAGTAGGCATAACTGAAGGTATCGTCAGACTATATACCAGGCCTCCGAGGCGCCAGTGGCGCACGTATTCGCAGGTGAGCGACTATCTCCGTTCGATCATCTCTGTTGTAGTGTAAAACGATAGGCGCAGTCAACGCCATCGTGTACAATAAGCCAAAAGCGACACACCTCTACAAAATTATCAAGACGATTTGAACCTGCTCACAAACGAGTTAGATTATGCCCATCATCGAACCTGAATTTATGGAATTGACTGCCAACTTGGACCTGGAGGCGTTTTGGGCGGAGAACGCGCAATGCTTCAATTTCACCACGGACAAGCCCCGTTGTCCGGCTTCCTTCGCACCCGACGACCACTGGATCTTCGAATTCATGAATGTGGAATCGACCGTGCGCTATTACCATGACAAGGCCTATCGCGATGGGCTGCACAAGCAGGTTAATGAGGCTACGCAGAAGTATGTAGGCTGTACCTGGTTCGACGAGGATACCTTCGAGCACCTGCCCAAGCGCATCGAAAATCTATTCGGCTGCGAATTTACCTACCACGAGCACAGCACGCCGTGGCTCACGCCGGTGACCGACGATCCGGATGAGTTTGCGCTTGTCCTGGACCAAGCTGAAGCGACTAATGTGGCGGCATGGGCATTACCCGACGCAGTATCGCAGCGAATGGGAACAGCGTGCCGCACAGGGACGCACGCTGCCCAAGTTGGGAGACGGCAGCCGCGGCCCTGCCACCATCATGACATCGGTGCTGAATCCGGAGATCTACTTCTATTGGACTCTGGATCATCCAGATTTGCTGGCGCGCTTCCGGGATATTCTGGCGCTAAAGATGGTCGAGTTCAACCAGGCGCTGCGCGCTTTCAGCGGTAACCACGAGCCGGGCTGGTGGATCACGGACGATAACAGTGCGCTCTTCAGTCCTAAGCTGTACGCTACGTACTGTGTGCCGGTTCTTGAGCGGGTGCTTGAAGCGATGGCTCCAGGCGACGCCGTTCGCTACCAGCATTCAGACAGTGCCATGGGGCACCTGATCCCGCAGCAGCGCGCACTGGGCATCAACGAAGTCAACTACGGGCCCACGGTCGACGCCGGACTGATACGCGAGCAGATGCCGGATGTGTGGATTCGCGGCCAAGTACCTCCCTTCCTGGTCCGCAATGGCAGCCCGGACGCGATCCAGGCGCACATTGTGGACGATTACCGCAAGGCGGGCGCATCAGGCGGCCTCGAAATCACAACAGCGGGGTCGCTGGCTGCGGGCACCGGCGTCGGGCGCATGCGATGGTTCCTGCAGTGCGTGCAACAAACCTGTCGATACGACTGAACCTTTGCGACAGTTCGGCGTGACGCCGAATCAGCCGATCGTGTGCCGATCTAGATTCATGCAAAGCGTATATTGCGCAGATGGTTGACTGGCTTCTACGTGTACACTATGTCAACAAGATAGAGCAGAAGATCGAATAGAGATGAGAAAAACAGTAGACTGATTATGAAGAAATGGTTTCTTATTATCGGCGGCATAGTTCTCTTCTTCGTGGTGACTTTAGGCATCATGGCCTACGGCGCATTTCAGGTGGGCAATCAAACCATCAATGGCCAAGAAGCCAGCGCCGAATTAGCCCAATTAATCGAGCAGACTGTGGCCAAGGATGATTCGCTGCATAACAGCGTGCTGCTCGTGGACGCGCCGTTGCTGGGCGTTGAAGGCGCATGGGCTGCTGGCGTGGCAGATGGCGCCACCGGTGCGGCTATGACGGCAGATACACCCTTCCTATCCGCCAGCATTGGCAAGCTTTTCATTGCCGCCACCGTGCTGTCCCTGGCGCAGGACGGCGTGCTATCTCTGGATGATTCTCTGACGGACTGGCTGCAGCCGGAGGTGATCCACGGGTTGCCCGTTCTTGGCGGCGATGAAATGCTGGGGACTGTGACTATCCGTGCGCTGCTCAGCCACCGCTCGACGCTGCCCGACTACTACGAGGGCGACACAGTGGACGGCTCACCCAACGTGCTCACGCTACTGGTAGAGGAGCCCGATCGCATCTGGACGCCGCAACAGTTACTCGACTACACCAAAGCACATTTCGCGCCGGTGGATGAGCTAGACGACGGCTTCGAATACGCCGACACAAACTATGATCTGCTGGGGCTCATTATTGAGGCGGCAACGGGTCAGCCGTTCTATGATGTGGTGGCGGATCGCGTGCTGATCCCACTCGGCCTTGACCGTACCTGGTATCACGCTTATACGAATCCATCGCGAACAGGCCCTCCTGACGCGGATGCGTATGGCTATGCCGATGTCTTCGCAGGCGACGTGAATCTCGCCGGCGCACCGGCTCTCAGCCTGGACGGTGCGGGTGGCGGTCTGGCGACAACCGTCGCCGACTTGGATGCGTTCATGCGCGGTTTGCTGGACGGCGAGCCAGTGCATCTGGATGACTTCGGTTGGGAGTGGACCAATGACGCTATAACCAAAGGTATAGATTACGGGTATGGCTTATGGCGGATTCGACCCGCAGGCATCCTGTTCCTACTGCGCGGCTATCCGGAGCTTTTCGGCGTGTCAGGATCCACGGGAACGTTCGTCTACTACGTGCCTAAATACGACGCAGTCATCGCAGGCGGCTTCAACCAGACAGGTTATCAGGAAGACCATGTTCGCTTCCTGCTAAAGGTACTGGATGTGCTGGCTAAGGTCGCGCCGTAGCCGTCGGACGCCTTCTTTTAATGAGGCTCTGGCTATACATGACGCGGCGTTTCCATGGAGTTCGCTAGAGTATTGATCCTATGCAGATCAACGAGCCGACAACCGTAGTCACAGACATTATCCTGGGCGGGCAGACGCTGCTCTATGCTATCTTGTTGCAGCGCGGCAACACGACGGGTCAGCGCAGTGTGCGCTCCTGGTCGGCGATGATGGCTGCCGTGAGCGTCGCTGCGTTTGCCGGCGCAGTGTCTCATGCGCTCTACTACGACTCTGCAGTCAACTGGGTGGGCTGGCTGCGCAACGCAGCGTGGAAGCTCGTGGGTCTGTCCACGGCAGTGGGCAGCGGGCTCATGTTGGTCGCTGTCATCTTCAACACAATACCAACTGGCAGACGGGCGCTGTTTATCATTGCCGCCGGCGCTAAATCGGTTATCTTCGCCGTCGTCGCCTGGTTCAGCGGCAACTACCTCTACACGATTATCGACTACGGCCTGTCCATGCTCATCGTATTGGCTGTGCAGATCCGTCAGTGGCGCAGTGCTGCAGCTGCGCCATGGCTGGCAGCGGGAATCATCGTTTCACTCGTCGCCGCGGGGTTGCAGCGTAGTGGAATCACCCTGCACAAGAACTTCAACTACAACGATATTTACCATCTTGTGCAGATCGCCGCATTTCACCTATTGTACGAAGGTGCCAGGCGCACGCATGACCTCCCCGAGTCGAGAGGTTAGGTTTCCGGTTCGTTTGCGGGAAATGGCATAAGCGGATATTGTACTGTGCCAATAACGGTGCAAGGCGATGCCACACCTTGCCTGAGAACAACACAGACAGTCACTGAACGCAGCAGAAACAATTACCTAACGAAATTTACTCAATGTAGGAGGGGACCTATGGGCATTTGGCAATGGATACTGTTCTCATTTAACGGTCGCATTTCGCGCAGGTACTACTAGTATACATTTCTCATCTTCTTCGTGATAAACCTGATCGCATCCGGCCTCATTTTCGGCACGAGCAGCAGGTTCTTCACGACCGGAAACATCAGCGATCTATCATTCTTCGCTTGGATCATCTACGCCGTCGTCGGGATACTCGGCATTTGGGTGGGCTTGGCAGTCTCTGTCAAGCGCTGGCACGACCGCAATAAAAGCGGTTGGTGGGTGCTCATCGTACTGATCCCGATCATCGGCGGCATCTGGGCGCTTATCGAGCTTGGCTTCCTTCCCGGTACGGAAGGACCAAACGCCTACGGTGTTGAAAACCAGCCGCCAACGGATCCGTTCCAGAGTTCAGCGGTTGCATAGCCGACACAGGGTAAACCGCCCAGCGTCCGTTCAGCTGTTAATCGCATAGCACACAGGAGCCTTCTAGAGGCGCCATGAAGCGTCCGGTTTGCGTCTCTAGAAGGCTTGTTGTACCGACTGATTGTGTCGACATGTATAGCTGCAGAGCATAGTACGGTCACGACAATAGCGTATCATCATTTGGATTGTCTACTGATCCTACACCCTGTCTTTGACTCTTCCGGTCACAGTCTTCCCTGTTCGAAATCCCCTATTCGCAGGCTGAAACCCAATTATTCAGTTGACAAAACGGTAACCTCGCGGCAGACTGGACAGAATTTGTTGCCGCCCTATAATTAGGCAGTCCATCTCGCAGACCTTCATTGCAACTGCGGAGCATACGCATTCCGCAACTAGAACAACAACCGTATAAGGAAAGAGAATGCGCAGCCGATCGCACAATCAACTGTTGAGCGTACGCACCATCGTTGTCACTGGCGTCCTAGGTGGCATCATTATCCTGCAATCGCTGGTTCAGGTTCTCGGCTATCCGCCCATTCCTATTCCGCCCGGAAACGCGACCACCATACAGATCACCGTGATCATCGGCGCTGTGTTGGAAGGACCCATCGTGGGATTGATTCTGGGCTTCATTTTTGGCCTATCCAGTTTCCTGCTGGATGCGTCCGGCCTCTTCAAGAACCCGTTCATCGCTATCCTGCCGCGGCTTTTCATCGGACCTATTGCCTACTTTGCCTATATTTTACTTCGCGGCTGGAGCGAATATTTGGGCCTCGCCGGCGCCGGCGTCATCGGCGCCCTGACCAACACGATCCTGGTGATCGGCGCGCTGATGCTGTTTGGTTTGCTCACCGCGGCTGTTATACCGATACTTGCGCCGGTCATCGTCATCGAAGCCATCCTGGCGGCGGTGCTGACCGTGGCTGTCGTCTCTGCCGTACGTCGGGTCGAAACGGGTAGCGGAGGTTCATCAGTCTGAGCGAATGTGCTACAGTACCTACGATAGGCAGCAATATTAATTTACGAAACCATAGCAGCTGCACGAAGTGGCGATGAGAATGATGGATAAGTGAATTCATCCTGCTCCGAGCAGAAATCGAATCATCCACAGAAAGAGCCGCAACCGGTTAAACGACTACTGCACGAGAAAGGAACTGCACCTATGGAACACTGCCGGATTGGACGCAGACGTCAGTCTGTGTTCGTGATCATTCTGAGTATGGCATTATTGCTTGCACCGCTGTCGGTACTTGCGGCGCCTGCATCGCATTCGCTTCTAGAGACGACCGTGTATGAAGACGTGGACGGCCTGTATAGCATCGCCGTGCCGAACGACTTCAGCGCTCAACAGCTCGTCACGTTCGACGTCCTAGCCGACAACGAACTGGACCAACTGCTGGACAGTACAGGCATTATATTCGCCCAACCCGACCGTGAAAACGGTCTCTCTGTGCTGCTTCTGCTGCTGGATGAGACGATTACGAACGAAGACGAGTTTAGGGGATTCCTGGACGCATTCCAGACGGCTGCCGGCGGTGAAACACTGCCCCAGGTCAACTTCGACCTCGTAGGCGGCGACTCCCTGCACGCGTCCGGCGTTGCTGCCACGCGCGACCGTCATTTACAGGTCGACGTCTATGCCTGGGAAAACACTGCCGCCATCATTTCCGCCAGCCTGGAGCGCACGGCCTACAGCGACTATCGCGATGATCTGCGTGAATCCTTGGATAGCTTCACGTGGGATCCCGAGCTGGTTGCTGCAAGCCTTGGCAGCGGCGAAACGACGCCGAGTGGAAACACGGCAGATAGCGCCGTCGAAGGCGCCGACCGTGGGACACAAGCCACCGTTGATGACCTGACGGTGGAGCGTTATCAGGACGAGAATGGCGTATTCACCATTTCTGTACCGGCTGAACTGGTCGCTGATGACCTCAGCAATGAAGCCGAAGCCATCTATGGCACGAGCTTTAGCAAAGAAAGCGTTGTACAACCCACAATTGCGGTTGCCTTCACTCCCGCGCTATACGCCGGCAACGACGCAACGGGCGACATCACCTTCGGCGCTATAGAAGATGACGATTTTAACGCGTTCATTGATGCATTCATCGTCAATGATCTGCCGGAGCTGAACGCGGTTACCGATGAACGAGACGCACTTAATCGGACCGCATTCCTGGTGTTGCGGGCGGATCAAGCAGACCCGAACGGCCCGGACGAGGTATGGGTTTGGCTGGAGGAGTATGACGGAGTGGGAGCCGTATTCGCCGTCTTTGGCGAGGCGAATGACCCGGTAAATGCCGAAATATTCCACGAAGCAATCACCACGTTTGCCTGGTGGCCCAAGGAAGCTGCGACACAGATTGCAGATGTCACCGGCGTGCCCGACCCGCAGGATGACCCGGTTGCGCTGGACGACCCCTTCGGACTGCTGGAAGTCTCATACATGCCCGTTTTCCCCTTCGAGGGCGCCCGCTTCGACGAGAACGGCATCAGCTATATGTTCAGCGGTCAATCGCCGTTCGGTATGTCCACTGTGACGCTGATACAAATTGAAAGCGGTCAAATCACCGACGAGGAATGGGACAGCATCGTCGCCGACCATGAAGCGACAGTGCCTTCGTTCATGGACGACGATCCAGCTAACCCTACCGGCAGCGTCTTCTCCGTCGAGCAAGATCTGCCCTTCCTGGATGCAGACCGCTCTGTCTTCATTCAAGGCGATTCCAACGACTACTGGATTGGTTCAGTGTTGATGGAAAAGGACGGCGTTGTCGCCATCTACATAACGGTGGTCTCCCAATTCTACTTCGACACCTTCCAGGATGAGGTCTTGGCAGTCATTGAGCAGGGCTTGGATTTCGACCCGGATGCTGTGCGAGAAGCGTTGGCTGCAAATACGGAGCTAGGCGCTACCGTCAACGAGGCGGTTGCCATGGCTGACCTGCCCTCCGAAGGCGAAGAACTCAGCGGAGTCTTCTACGTTGACAGGCTGGACGGCTTCAACTTGGCCATCGACTTCAAGGAGCCGGACTTGGATGGCAGCCTGAAGGCGATTGTTCGGTCGCTCAACATGCCGGATTATCCGGTAGCGCAGTACGCCTTGTGGTTGGGTGAGGAGCAGCAGTACGCATCCGGCAAGATGACGACACAGAATGAGAACGGCACGCGCGCGGCGTTCAACTACACACCGGACTTCCCGCTGAACATCGGCGCGTACGTGGCGGATATCTATTACAACAATACGCTCGTGGCTGCCATCGCCTTCGAAGTGAGCGAATCACCGCCGGAGGAGTCCTATGTCGAGAACTTCGCACCGGCCTACAACAACGACGTCGGCGAACCCATGGTCATCACCACCGCCATCCACCCCGCCGACGTGCTCACCATGCGCGGCAGCGCCAACCTGCCCGTCGACAGTCAGGTACGCCTGCTCTGGTATGACCCGGACGGATGGCTGCTGACCGACGAGGTACAGACAATTCGTCTGGACAACAGTTTCTACGCACCCTACGACTGGATCTATTTCGAGCCTGATGTGGACTGGGTGAGCGGCTATTACCGCTGGGTTCTCACTATCGACGGTGAGCCACTGACCACCGGCAATCTGTTTGTTGTCGAAGAATCCGACATTGTTGAGCTCACAGACGCAGGCGAAAACATCTACGCCATTCTGCCCATCCCGCAAGAGCTGGTCATGGACGTGGATGTCGAAGGCATCGACTACGTCATCCAAACCACGGACGATATACCTGGCATCGACCTCGTCAGCGCCATCGATGCGGTCTTGCGCTGGCAAGGCTGGCAGCCCGCGTTGCCGCCTTTGGGCTCGCCGGTGGAGATCGACTACCGGCGTTGGACCAAGGACGGCTACCAGTTTGTCGTCGAACAAGGGGCCGAGGGCTTTGAGAATGAGCTGTGGCTGCGCTATACCACGCAGGATAACGTGGAGTATGGGGCGCTGCCTTCTGGTGAAGCGCTGACGACTGACAATATCGACTTTGCTGACACTGTAGCCCGCCTGGAAATCCAGGATAGGTGGGCCGAGGATGCTGTGGTTTCACCGGACGGCAACTGGCTGGCGTTGACTACTTCCGATGGTGCGCTCTATCTCTTTGATGCGATGCGCCTATTGGACACCATCTGGTATCAGTCCAATGTCTATTACGGCAACCCCGTCTTCAGCCCGGATAGCCGCAGTGTAGCCGTCACTGCGGATCTGCAGATGCACTCCGAGGTGCAAGTGTTCAGCAACTTCGACATTATGTGGCTGCCCACCACGCGCCTCAACGGACACACGGACATGATTACCGATCTCGTGTATCAGCCAGACGGTTGGCTGGCAAGCGGCGGCCTAGACGGCAGTGTTCGCTACTGGTACGCGAGCGACTACGACTGGCCCTACATGGTCGAAACCGGAGAGTCGATTTCCGGATTGGCGGCCGCGCCGGATGATGCATCCGGTCTCTTCGTAGCCTATGACGGCGGCTATGTTGACTATGTGCCGGACAGCGCCGAGCAAGACGGATGGTCCGATCTGGGCACGGTTACACTTTCGCCGCGGTTAGCTGCCTGGTCAGGGCTGAATGCCAACGGCGTAGGCGATCTCATTGCCTACGGCGAAGATCAGGCGGAATGGTATACCTATACCACCGACGAGGTTTCGCTGGCAGGCGATGTGCCGGTGGATAATCCCGACTTCCAGTCCACAGGTGCAGCATTCAGCGACAACGGCGAGTTACTCGTCATCGGCGGTCCGTATGTCACATTCGCAGACCGCGCCACCGGTGAGGGGCTTGGCGACTGGAACATTACCATCGACGGCGAGGCTGTGCCCGTCATAAGCGTCGGCTTCTCACCGGACAGTCAATACGTGATCGTGGTGGATGACAATGGATACCTGCGGCTGCTTGCCGTGCCGGCACAGTAGGCGCAGTAACGTACACAGGTATATAAAAAAATCACTGAGCCTATAGAGGACGCGGAACACTCGCGAACGGACAGCCAGTGATCTAGTCTCTGCCTAACTCGGAAGGTGCTCGTCAAGGGTCAACGAGAAATCATCGGACGTATCGACTTGCCCCTTCCGAGTTGCTTTGGCAGCTACGCGTGGTGTGTGACGAATCCTCTGTCCATCTGTGTGCTCTTCATTCTGGATCATCCGTCACCGGTTCTTGCGAACGACGCCGTTTTCCTACACAATCTCCAATATCAATCTCGAGGAATAAATGTGTTGCACAGTCTCTACGTTGAGGAAAATATATTATGGCAGCCACCGATGAAAGCATACGCCAGCCAGCAGTAGAGGGCACTATCCCCCTCATCGAACCCTATGGCGGTAAGCTTGTGAACCTGCTCATGCCGGAAAGCGAAGTGCAGGCGGCTACCGTTTACGCGAATCAGTTGCCCAGCGTGCGACTCACCGAGCGCGAGGTGTGCGATCTGGAGCTGCTAGCTACCGGTGCGTTCTCCCCGCTGGACCGTTTCATGGGACGGAAGGACTATCAGTCGGTCATGGACGAGATGCGTCTGGCGGACGGTCACGTCTTTCCCATTCCCATCACACTTGCCGTGGAGCCTCGACCGGAGCTGCGTATCGGACAGGAGGTGGCACTGCGCGATGCGCGTAATAATCTGCTGGCACTCATGGTCATCGAGGAAATTTTCGAGTGGAAACTAGAGGAGCTGTCGGAGAAGGTCTTCGGTACACAGGACCTGCGCCATCCCATGGTGGCGGAGATGCACCGCTGGCCGCGCACTAATATCTCCGGGCGTCTGCGCGTCCTACAGACGCCGCCTCACTACGACTTTCAAGAGCAGCGCCTGACTCCGGTGCAAACACGGCAACTTTTATCGCAGATGGGGCATGAGAATGTTGTCGCCTTCCAGACGCGCAATCCGCTGCACCGCGTACACGAGGAGCTCACCAAGCGCGCCATTCAAGAAGTGGATGGGACGCTGCTTTTGCATCCGGTGGTGGGTCTCACCAAGCCAGGCGATGTGGACCACTACACGCGCGTACGCACCTATCGTGCGCTGACCGAGCACCATTACGAGCCGGATCGCGTGCTCCTGTCGTTGCTGCCGCTGGCTATGCGCTTGGCTGGCCCGCGCGAAGCGGTCTGGCATATGATCATCCGCCGCAACTACGGCGCCAACCACCTCATTGTGGGCCGCGATCACGCCGGCCCCGGCAATGATTCTCAAGGCAAACCGTTCTACGGTCCCTACGATGCACAGGATTTGGTTATCGCATTCAGCGATGAAGTAGGCGTCAAGCCAGTGCCGTTCAAGATGCTGGTCTATCTGCCTGAAGAGGATCGTTATGAAGAGGTGGGCAATGTATCAGCGGAGATGAAGACGGCGTCCATTTCAGGTACACAGGTGCGCGAGGAGTATCTCTATAACGGCAAAGAGCTGCCGGATTGGTTTACCAGACCGGAAGTGGCCTCAATCCTCGCCGACAGCTATCCGCCCAGGCACAAGCAGGGCGTCTGTATTTGGTTCACAGGCCTAAATGGAGCCGGCAAATCGACCACGGCTTCCGTCCTTACCGTGTTGCTGCAAGAGTACGGTCGCCAGGTCACGCTGCTGGACGGTGACGTGATGCGCACGCACTTGTCTCAGGAGTTGGGGTTCGGCAAAGAGGACCGCAATACCAATGTACGCCGCATGGGCTATGTGGCGTCGGAAATTGTGCGGCATGGCGGCGTAGCGGTGTGTGCAGCTGTCAGCCCATACCGTGACATGCGCAACTATGTACGCAGCATCGTGGGCCAGGACCACTATGTGGAAGTTTTCGTGGACACGCCGCTGGAAGTCTGTGAGGCTCGCGATACGAACGGTCTCTATGCACGAGCCCGTCGCGGCGAGATATCCGACTTTACGGGCATCAACGATCCATATGAGCCGCCGCAGCATCCCGAAATACGGCTAGAAACAGTCGATGACACAGTAGAAGCGAATGCACGCAAGGTTGCCGAATATCTACTGAAGACCGGTTATATTCAACCGTAGAGGATATAGGAGTGATACCCTTCATAGCGACGATCGCCGCATTATTGTGCAGCAGAATTCAAGCGTTCCCTTCAACGCTATCGCAAATCTGTCTAGGGAGTCGGCGCAGGCCCATTCTCATACTTCTTGAATTTGCCTGTGATACCACCGAGCGCTCTTAAAATGGGAAATATGACTACTTTTATGAATCCAGGTACTTCGTAGATATCGAATTCGCTTCTATACTTGTGAAGCAGATATGCCGAATCGAAGTCATTGGGCTTCTCGCCACCATTGTTCCTGGTCGATTCGTATATTTCGCTCAAAAAGTAGACAACGTTATTGGGCGGCTTTATGTAACCTGTACATCGCAATACTTCGTCACCTTCTGCCCAGAATTTGTGCGCAGTCCCGCGCATAAACTCTACTGTTTCACCCAAATTCGCAAATTTTGGTTCTTCGCCAAGGACCTGGTAATCCATTTTACCCTGTGCGACTGTTAGAGCTTCGTCTTGCTGAAAATGGACATGCATCGGCGGGCCGGCTCCCGGCTGCACTTCATTGCTCACTTCCAGAACATCCCCATCTGGGGAAGAAACAACACGCTCGAATACAATTACCTCACCGGCGCCATTATCGATTCTGATCGGGTACTCCATTCTATGCTTCTCCATTTGGTAAACTGACACCAACCGTGATAATTAGTACGGAGTACAATTCAAGCATGGGGAGTCTAGGTTGTCAACCAAGCAGATCTTATGAGCGACCGAATTTTAGATCGGGCTGTCGCGCTGATTTAATAATTACGGTATAGAGACCGTGGGCATGCGTGATTTAGCTCGCGACCTGTGGCAAAGCCCTGGCAATCTAACCTATCATTTTGCGAAGAAGGAAGATATCGTCCTCGAGATCGCACGGCGACTGAATTACGCAAATTCGCATACGATCGAGGTCGAACGTCGACCAGTAGATCTAGGCCAGTTTATGGAGACGTTCTACGCCGTATTCAGAGATCAGTATAACTTTCGCTGCTTGGTTCTGAATGTAATTCATATCATGCAACACTATCCATCGGTTGCACATCATTATGCGCAATCTTAGTCTGACCGCATTGAATCTTTCCGCAGATCGATTCGTCACCTGGCGACCAAGAGATCGGTGCGAGACGATCTTTCGCAGATGGAGATAGATCGGATTACAGCTTTTGTTCATTAATTGGTCGTTATTGGCTAGGCATGCCAGTAGTGCTACGGTAGCGGAGCGGTAACATTCTCATTCTCTTGAATTTGACTGTCGTTCCACCTATGACTCGAAGCACAGGCGAACAGGACTGACTTAACGAAACCTGGCAGTTCGAGCCAGTCAAGTTCGCTTCGATGCGGCGGTATCCTTCAACTAGTGTGCTTGCTATTGTCTGGTTCTGTACGTGATCTGCATCCCAAAGCTTTTGCCTTGACAAACTCGGCGGTAAGCCAGTCGATTACGAGGTAACCTCGTCACTCCGAATTACGTCGGGTTATAGCTCACGTCGAACTCCAGCTTCCATTCTCTATCGCCGTCCCGCTCTATGCACCACATCTCTAGCACGCCGGCGCCGATCTCCACACCGCCGAAACTGTCCTGGTCAAAATTGTCACCAGCAGCTCGTGCGTGTTGGCGCGGTTGGATGCGTGTTTGCAGCCACACCGGCACTACAGGACCGCCCGACTCGCCCTCGCTAGCTGGCAGGCGCGTTTCCAACACACTGATTTCGTGGATGTCGCCCGCCCAGTCGTCCACAATCTGACCCACCTTATCCTCCTTGCGCGTGGACGATGCCAGGAACTTAAAGAGCGCTGTTTCGCCCACTACAAGCCCGAATTCGCGCTCGATGATGTCTGCCTCGCTGCCCTCTTCCATGCCGTAGGGCACTACGCAGAGAGCCTTGATAGGCGCCGGAATGCCGGGAACCGCGGGCATAGAACTCTCCACGCCAACGTAATAGGCGCGGGCTGTACCGGCACGGATGCGGATGCCGCGACCGCTGCGCGCGAAGCCGTAATAGGCTGCTCCCAAAGCGACCGACAAGTCCAGGTCTACTGCGCTGAACTGATGGAAGTCGTCGTTGTCGCTCCAGTGCTGCAGCGCGCGAAGTACCTGATTGCGAAGCGGATCGGCTTTCATGACGCCGCCATTGAAGAGCACCGCTGATGGGAAGGGAGCATCGCTGCCGTTGTCGCCGTTTTGCGACGTGTGTTGCGATAGGAACTTGGCCAGATGTCGTGTGATGGCTGGGTCAGGTTCGTACGGTAGCCCCAACTCCTGCAGGCCGACCTGCGGGTTTCGCTGCGGATGCTCGTCCAACTCGCCGATGGGGAAGAAGCCATTGACCAAGATGGACTCGATTTCGTCGCGCGTCAGTTCGGTGCGGATGGTACCGCCGATGAGCGAGGAGCCTCGTCCCAGGATCACCACGGGCTCGCTATGCAAGTCCGGCTGGTTGAGCAGGCGCTCCTTCGCCGCGCGACAGGAGTGTATCAAACCGCGGAACTGCCAGTCGTCCAGTTGCGTGCCCTGTTGTACTAGCTTGCCGCGCACAGCATAGGCCAAGGTCAAGTCCATGTTGTCGCCGCCGAGCAGAATATGCTCGCCCACGGCTACCCGTTGCAGGTCCAGATTGCCGTCCTGCTCCGTGACCTGAATCAGGCTGAAGTCGGTTGTGCCGCCGCCCACATCGCAGACCAGGATAGACTGGCCTACCGCTACCTGTTCGCGCCACCCGCCTTCGTTGGCCGAAAGCCAGGCATAGAAGGCCGCCTGCGGTTCCTCCAGCAGCGTTAAATTGTCCAGACCCGCTTGGCGCGCGGCCTGTAACGTCAACTCCCGTGCGATGGCGTCGAACGAGGCGGGCACGGTGAGATAGACCGTCTGCGATTCCAGCCGCACGGACGGATCGTGGTGCGCCATTTCGTGGTTCCAAGCCTCGCGCATGTGCAGCAGGAAGCGGCTCACGGCCTCCACGGGCGAAAGCCTCCGCGCTTCCTTGGGCGCGTTCCAGGGCAGGATTTCGGACGTGCGATCCACGCCGGCATACGCCAGCCAGGATTTCGCCGAGGTGATCAACCGCGACGGCAGTTCGGCGCCGCGATCGCGTGCGTACTCGCCCACGGCGTAGTCCATATCGCCGCGCCAGGGTAACGACAGGGCGCCCTGCGGCACGTCGTGCTCGCCAGGCAGCAGCAGGAAGGAGGGCAGCAATGGCTGCGCATCGACCTCGCCGGCGTTAACTACCTGCGCAATCGGAAAGATCTGAATGTCAGGCGATTCACCTTCCGGCAGATCGGCGCGTGCATAGGCGAGAACACAGTGCGTCGTGCCCAGATCGATACCGACAATGTAGGGCGGTTGTGTGTTGGGCTGGTCAGCCGTAACTTCGTTCATAGTATGCATTTGCTCCTAGACGACCTCCACTTGAGCGGCGGCGATGATATGGCTGTCGTCCTTGGCCTCGACCCGCTTCGGCAGTGAAATGGACGCCGCACGCCAACCGCGATGCTGCAGCGTTCCCGTGAAGGGGGGTTCGCCGCTCACATTGCCGCTCAGTCGTATCGCATAGGCGTCGAAGCCCGGCTCAACCGTGACCCGGCTGCCTTCGGCATCGGCGAAAACGTTCTCCAGCGTGAGGTGCTCGTCCAGCGCCAGCTTACAACCGGCGTGGACGCTGCGCACGGCCGCGCCGATCTGCGCATCCTGGAACGGCGTCAGGTCTTCCTGTAGAAAGTCGATAAGTCGTCCGTCTCGCTGCAGGATCGCCAGCATTTGCACAGCGCCGCTCTCCATGCACGCTTCGTCGTCGACGGGCGGCGGGGCTGCTGCTGCGGGCGCCTCGGCAACCGCTGTTGACGCGGGTACAGACGGCGCGGCTGCGTTGCGAACCTCCGCTTCGAGCTCCGCAGCGAGCTTATTGCCCATGGCGCGCACGATGGCCCAGGTGATGATCGTGGCGGCAAGGCCTGCGCCGAGGAAGACGCCCAGTTGCGTCAGGGTCAGTTCTGCGCCGCGGGTCATTGCGTAGATGACGGCTAGCAGCGCGGCGTTGACGATCAGGATGGCGAAGAAGCTTTGGACTGTAAAGGCTCTTTTGGCTTGCATGATGCGGTTTCTCCATTCCGTACTGCAATGATTATCAGTTGTGTTATCTAAAAACAATGCCAAAGTTTACTGTGTGTGCAAAATAATTAGAAAAGCTACAAGATAACCAAAAGCATTGTCTACAACACTAAGTATCCTGGCGCGATTATACAGGTCAACGGAAGCCAGCGAAAGATGGTTCGCATCGCCTGGGGATCGCCCCTGCATATTGACTACGGACTAGCGGTCAATGCGCGCTCAAGTCGCCTTACCAGCATAAACAATACATTACTGTTTGTGATTCATTCACCGCACATATTCAGAACAATAATCGTTCAGACCAATCGCGCACCATAAATTTTCGTCCGTAGGGGCGGCATACATGCCGCACGTCGCGCAAAATCCACCGGATGGTCGACTGCACGCAGCGGGCGAGCCATGGCTCGCCCCTACATTCTCGCAGGTATGCGCTGGTGTTCGAGTAGAATTCGTCGAAGCAGACCTAATACAGAATATTGCTACGGGTAATCGTGTAGTCCGCGATTGCCCTGAATAATCGTTCGATTCTTATTGACAAAGGACATTTTCGGCGCGACAATAGGTAATAGACCGACGGTCGGTCGGTAAGGGTGAAGGAAGCGATTATGGCTCGTACAGTGAAAGACCCAGACGTTCGGCGCAACGAAATCCTAGACGTCGCCCAACAACTATTCCTGACCAAAGGATATGACAATACCTCTGTTCAAGATATTTTGGACGGTGTCGGCATCGCCAAGGGCACTTTCTATCACTACTTTGACTCCAAGATCGCACTGTTGGACAACCTGATCGATCGCATCATCAACGAGACCATGAAGGGCTGGGAAACGCACATCATCGATAATCAGAAGTTGTGCGCGTTGGAAAAGCTGGACCAGTACTTCGACACGGCTATGGAATGGAAGACCGAACGGCGCGAATTTTTCATGGATATCGTACGGGTTATCTATCGAGACGAAAACGCCATCTATCGGCATAAGATGATGCAAGCCTCCCTGCGCTATGTAGCGCCTATACTCGCAAGGATCATCGAGCAAGGCGTCAGCGAAGGCGTATTCCACACCGGCTATCCACAAGAGACAGCCGAAATCATCTTCGTGCTGTTGCGTTCCATGTCGGAATCCATTGCCTATGTGCTATTGGACGCAGAGTACACCGGTGACCTGTCCAGCCATTTTGATCGCCTGGTTCTGTCGCATCAGGTCGCCATTGCGCGCGTTCTGGGTTATGACGGCACGTTGCAACTGATTGATCTGAATACGATGAGGTTGTGGGCGGAACTCGCCGAAACCAATCGTTAGCGTCTCCTGTTCTCATTATTCTTGGGTCGGCGACGGTCGACCTGCATGTGGAGGTTTGCGAATGTTCAAATACATCAAGCTTGCTTGGCGCAATATGTGGCGAAACTGGCGCAGAACAACCATAGCGCTTGTCGCCATTATCATTGGCCTTGCCATGCTCGTCTTCATGAACGGGCTGATCGAAGGATCGGACCAGGCTATCTTTGGCAATGCTGTGAAGTTGTATGGCGGCAGCATTCAGGTGCACGCGCCCGGCTATTTGGACCGCGCCAACCGTCTGCCACTGTTCCCGTTGGGCGATCCGCAAGCGGTAGTCGCTGCTGCCAAATCTCAACCGCAGGTGGTGGCTGCCACGCAACGCATCAACACGGGCGGTATGCTCAGCAGCCACGAAGGCGCCTACCCGGTTACCATCACCGCGGTGGAGCCTTCGCTAGAAGCGCCGGTTAGCTTGCAGGCGGCTAATGTGAACGCAGGACGCTACCTGGTCGACGAGGACTTGGACGCGGTTTTTATCGGTGGTGCGCTGGCGAATCTGCTTGACGTCTCCGTCGGCGACCAAGTTACGCTGCTGGGCAAGGCCAAAAATGAGACCATGCGGCAACGTACCATGACGGTGGTCGGCATCTATGGCATCGGCATGGACGACCTGGAAAAGGGAATGGTCTACATTACGCTGCCAGAGGGACAGGACCTGTATGGGCTGAGAGGCGAGGGTACCGAAGTCGCCATCACGCTAAATCGGCTTGGACAGGAGAAGAAGGTAGTCTCTGCGCTAAAGTCGCAGCTGCCTGGCTACGAGGTATCTACCTGGGACGAGCTGCGCCCGGAAATTCGCGAAACCATGGATTCCAAAGCAATGATCGTGGCCTTCATCGGCTTGACTGTGGTGCTCATCGCCAGTATCGGCATCCTGAACATCATGATGATGGCTGCCTTCGAGCGCACGCGCGAGATGGGCGTGTTAGCGGCGTTGGGCATGAAGGGGCGTCAGGTTATGGGCCTGTTCGTGCTGGAAGGCGCATTTATTGGACTAGTCGGCGCTGTCGGCGGTATCGCTTTGGGCCTGCTCATCAACTGGGTGGTCATCCAATTGGGCGGTATCAGCTTCGGCGACTTGTCGGACTTCGGCGAAATCACAGTACTAATGGGCACGAATTTGATGCCGACTATCTCCGTCTCTGATGCCCTGCGTCAGGGACTTTTGGTGGTCGTGATCGGTGCGCTGGCTGCACTGTGGCCGGCATGGCAAGCTTCCCGTGCCGAACCCGCCGAGGCGCTGCACCATGTATAGGCCTGCAGTAGACAACGGCCCACACGCACAGCGTGTTAGTAAGCGCAACGATGGGTATCGCTTGAGTTGGGCGGACAACCAACTTCGCAAGTCAGATGAAGCTCGCGCTTGTGCGGGTGAAGGAGGCAACCATGCCGCTTAGTAAACTTACGCTTCTTGCCTATCGTGACATTGGTCGCAACCGGCGACGCACGTTCTTCTCAATCGTCGCTGTGGCGCTAGGCATGATGCTTATGATCACGATGAATGGATGGATAGCCGGAATTTGGGACGATATGCTCGAGAACAGCATTCGCCTGAACACGGGTCACGTGAAGGTTTATGCGGAATCCTACGAGCCGGAGAAGCTCAGCCTGAAGTGGGAAGACTTGCTCAGCGATCCGCAAGCGATTACAGCCAACGCTCGCAGCATGCCCGAAGTCGAGATCGCATCGCCCGTCCTGCGCGCGTCCGCCATCGTGAATACCATCGACGATTCAGTTGGCGTGCAGTTGCAGGGCATCGACCCCTCATCGGCGCTCACCGATTTCGTGCGTGAAGGGATCATCGCGGGCGACTATCTTTCGCTCGACAGCAACGGCATTCTGGTGGGCAAGAAACTGGCGGATGAACTGAATCTGTCCGTCGGTCGCGATGTGGCAATCGACCTGATAGATGCGAGCGGAGTGCCGCAGGAGGCTGTATTCACCATCCAAGGCATCTTCCTGACGGACGTCTCAACCTACGATTCCAACACGGTATTTATGCCGCTGGCAAGGGCGCAGTCGTTCACCGGCGTGGATGATCGGGCCAGCGATATCACCATCCTGCTCTATAACGGAGATGACGCGGACAGTGTAGCCGCCGCCTTGGCGCAGCCGGGTCTTGTGACCAAGACCGCCGATCAAATGAACCAGGTGGTAATAGACGCATTCAACCTCGGCTCAAGGTTCTACGTCATCATGTACATCATTGTCATGGTGGTTGTTGCAGTTGTCGTGGCAAACACACTGCTCATGTCCGTTTTCGAGCGGGTGCGAGAAATCGGCGTTCTGGCGTCTATCGGAATGAAAAGCCGGCAGATCCTGACCATGATGATGGTGGAAGCGAGTCTGCTGGGGTTGATCGGCGTACTCGTTGGCGCTCTGCTGGGCCTTGGCCTGGTCAGTTACCTGGCGATCTACGGTGTCAATATCGGGAACATGACGAGCAGCGTCGAAGGTGTGGCCATGAGTTCGGTCATGTACGCGGCGATTGTGCCGACTTCGTTCCTGGTCTTCGGGCTGTGGACCATGGGCGTGATTCTACTGGTTTCGCTCTATCCAGCCTGGTATGCGTCGCGGCTGGAGCCCGTGGAGGCGTTGCATAATCTATAGGCTCGTTCAACTGTCCAATGTTCAAACGTTCCCGGTGGTCTAGGCGTCTTTAGCCAAATCTGGTGGTCCGAGATTAAGCGGTGGTAACAGTAATGACTCATCGCTCCGCACGGAATAGCTGACCCAGTGTACGAAAAGAGCACACCATTATAGGGTTCATGGCTTCAAAATGATAGGAGCAACAAAATGGAAATTATCCATTTGGAAGACGCAACAAAATCGTACAAAATCGGTGAAGTCGAGACGCATGCATTGAACGGCGTCACTGTCACCTTCAACGAGGGCGAGTTTGCCACGATAACAGGGCCGTCAGGTTCCGGCAAAACTACCATGCTGCAGTTGATGGGCTGTCTGGATCGGCCCGACAGCGGCTCTGTGATTATCAATACCCGCGATGTCACCAAGTTCAGCAAGAATCAACGCGCCGACTTGCGCAAGGAAGTCATCGGCTTCATCTTCCAGTTCTTCGCGCTCATGCCGGTGCTCAGCGCCTATGAAAACGTGGAATTGCCGCTGTTGCTAAACGGCATGAACTCACGCGAGAGGCGAGAGCGAGTGTTGTACATGCTGGAATCGGTTGGGTTGGCAGATCGCGCCGATAACCGACCGGACCAGATGAGCGGCGGACAGCAGCAACGCGTGGCCATCGCACGTGCGCTGGCGCCTTCGCCGCTCATCGTGCTGGCGGACGAGCCGACCGCGAACCTAGACACCAAGAACGGCCATCAGGCCATGGACATCATGCAGCGGCTGAACGAGGAAACCGGTACGGCTTTCGTCTTCGCCACCCACGATCCGCGCGTCATGTCCTACGCCAAACGCACCGTTGAGTTGGTCGACGGTCGCATCGTCAACAACGGGCTAACCAAGTAACAAACCTAACGGATTGTGGGCCGCAGTGCGCGTGCGAACCGATGCGCATGGCGTCCAACACGCATTTCTGTACTAGGCGATAGTAGGAGACTTTCATGCTCAAGCAATGGTCCGCAGAACAGGAGAGCAGGCAACTCTCTAGCCGGCTTATCGCGTGGTCTGCGATCATGATGTTCGCTATAACCGCACTTGCCGGATGCCGGAGTGCGTCCGAACCGACGCCGACGCCTCTGGCGACTGCACTTCCGCCGATTGGCGTTGCCAGCGGCACAACGTCCGCATCCGCCACCGGTGAAATCATACCCGCGCTCTACTCGGACCTGGGATTTCCGACGTCGGGACGGGTTGATACAGTGCTGGTTGAGGTCGGTGACCGGGTCGACAAAGGCACGGTGCTGGCAACGCAGGACCGTGCTTCACAGGAAGCAGCCGTTATTGCGGCGCAGGCTGCACTGTTCCAGGCGCAGGCGAAGCTTTCCGAGTTGCAGGCAGGCCCTCGCCAGCCGGAGATCGCTGCCGCCATGGCTAAGGTGGACGCAGCCAAAGCACGGCTAGCTCAGCTCAACGAGAGTGCCCGATCCGAAGATGTGGCGGCTGCCCAGGCCAACCTAGCTGCCGCGCAGACGGCGCTGCAGCAGCTTTATGCTGGGCCGCGCGAATCGGAACGCATTCTGGCGCAGGTCAGGCTCTCTAATGCTGAGGCGGCGCTTCGGCAGGCACAGGCAGCCTACGACGCTGTGGCATGGCGCGCCGACGTCTCGCAGCTTCCCGAAAGCAGCGCTCTGCAGGAGGCAACCAACAATTATGAGGCTGCCAAAGCCAGTTTCGATGCGCTCTACGCCAATCCGGATGCGGATGTTCTCGCCAGCGCACAAGCTCGAGTTCAACAGGCGCAGGCTGCGCTGGATGCGCTGCTGACGCCCGGTTCACAGAATCAGATTGCCGAGGCGGAGGCCAATGTGCGCAGTGCACAGGCGGATTTTGAGTTGCTCGTGGACGGCGCTCGCGACGAGGTCGTCGCCTCCGCGGCTGCGGCAGTGACCGAGGCGCAAGCCGCTATGCGAAACGCGGAAGCGGCGCTTGCCAATGTGGACCTGCGCGCCCCTTTTACCGGCACGGTGACGGCGCTGCACATCAGCCCTGGTGAGACTACACAAGTGGGGCAGGTCGCCGTGACCCTGGCGGATATGGATCATCTGCGCGCGCAGACGACCGACCTCAGCGAGCGGGATGTGGACCGAGTTTCTGTGGGGCAGGCGGTGGTGGTCTATGTCAAGCCGCTAAACGAGCAGGTAGGCGGTCGAGTCATTCGCATTTCGCCACAGGCGACAGTCATTGGCGGCGATGTGGTGTACGATGCGATAATCGAGCTGGACGAACAGTTGCCCGGGTTGCGCTGGGGCATGAGCGTGGATATCGATTTCCGCAGCGAATAGGGTTGGCGGAGCATGATTGGCTAGCACGAGCGGACCGTATCAGGTAAGATAGAGGTCGGGTCCGCTGTGGGTTCGTTCAAGTACTGAACAGCATATAGTTCTGAAATGTCTTCACCATGGCGCAGCTGCTAAGCGGCGATGAGATCGTAACCGAACTGAACCGTCTCGACGTTACCTTCTTGGTTGGCGGGCGTGCGCCGTCCGATACCCAGGCTGCGGACCCTGTGTTGCTGCTTGCTTCGATGGCATCCAGCGATGAAGGGCGAGTTCGGCTTGCCATCATACCGCTCATGCTTCGAAGACCTGAACTGTTAACCCATGTAGCAGAGGCGGCGAAACAACTTGAGGGGCAGGCGTTGGGTTTCCTCATGTGCTACTATACGGCAGCAGTACTGATGCAGAAGAAATACGAAGAGGGTCTAAATGAACTTGAATTATTGTCAATGAGTCTGCCAGATATGTTCTCCAGCCAACTTGGTATTCCGACCTCAGATGAGCCTGATAGCCAGTTGGCCCAACTAAACAGAGTCCAGTCGGCGCAAGTCGGAAGTTACTATAACTGGATAGGCGCCTATGAGCATGCTGCTTCAACCTTTATGCGTTTGCACGAAAACAAGACGAGATGGCGAGCGGACACAATACAGAACCAAACACCGTTTTCGATAACTGATAAGTAAACTGTACTGTACTTAAGAAGTTTGGGAAGAATTTGATTTTGCATTAGTTATCCGTATGACAGTGGAAGCATAAGACAAACAAAGTTAAGTGGAAATATTCGTAGCAATGTCCTGACGCAATACGTTAGGAGTAGGTAGCCTCGTCCAATTCACGTCGTTACAATACGCACTGTGAGTCAATGATGATACCAGATTTTCAGAAGATCATGCGTCCACTATTGGAGTTTGCTTCAGATGGACAAGTTCACTCGCTCCATGAAGCAATAGATAGTCTGTCTGAGAAATTTGAACTGACGAATGAGGAATTGGAGGAACGAATACCAAGTGGAAAACAGACGAAGTTCAATAACAGGGTGAGTTGGGCCAAAACGCACTTGAAGAAAGCAATGCTTCTTGACTCACCAAAACGAGGATATCTTCAAATCACAGAATCGCGGGCGCAACGCACTTGAATCGGGACCAGCGTATATAGATATCAAGTATCTTAACAATTTCCCTGAGTTTAGAGAGTTTCGAACAGCGAAAACGAGTGCGGAAGAGTCCGTAGAGAAACTAAGTGCAGATACCGAGTTGACTCCTGAAGAATCCCTCGAAAGCGCCTATCAAGAAATCAGGGACACGCTTTCTCAAGATTTGTTACAGCAGATAGAAGAGTGCTCCGATAACTTCTTTGAGCACTTGGTTGTAGACCTCTTAGTCGCCATGGGTTATGGAGGTTCGCGTCGAGAAGCAGCTCGCGCAGTGGGTAGGACCGGAGACGAAGGAATTGATGGTATTATTGATGAAGATAGACTTGGTCTAGACACGATATACATTCAAGCCAAGAAATGGAAAGACACAGTAGGTAGACCCGAAATACAGAAATTCGTTGGCGCATTGACTGGCAAACAGGCGCGTAAAGGTGTCTTTATTACTACATCTCGTTTTACAGACGCTGCCTACGACTACGTCGCGAATATTGGTACTAAGGTTGTCCTGATCGATGGGAACCGATTAACGCAGTATATGATCGACTATAGCGTTGGTGTATCTACAGTGGATAGATATGAGATTAAACAGATAGATACGGACTTCTTCGATAGAAACTTTTACTAGTTCTTGGAAAACTGTAAGTCTGTAGCATTGAGGATAATTGAGACCGCTTGAGAATATGACAACCAACCCATCCCACACACGAAACATCTACCTCAACGATGTCGCCCTGGACGAGGCGCATGCCAACTGGCATGAAGCGCTCCAGGAACAAGGCCTATGGCAGCCGCTTGGCTCCGAAACCCTGCCGCTAACAGAAGCGCTGGGTCGCGTCACCGCAGAGCCAGTCTGGGCGCTCATCTCCTCACCGCACTACCACGCAGCCGCCATGGACGGCTACGCGGTGCGCAGCGAGGACACCCATGGCGCAACGGAAACGAGCCCGCTCCTGCTCAGCGTCGGGGATCAGGCGATCGTGGTCGACACCGGCGATCCCTTGCCGGACAACAAAAACGCAGTCATCATGGTTGAAAACACCCAGCCCGTGCAGCGAAACGGCAGCGAACATATTGAGATACTTGCGTCTGTCGCGCCGTGGAGTCACGTACGTCCTATGGGCGAAGACATGGTCGCCACCGAGTTGGTGCTGCCGGCTAACCACAAGTTGCGTCCGCAGGATTTGGGAGCAATCGCGGGCAGCGGTCATACCGACGTCACTGTCTATCGTAAGCCGCGCATTGCAATTCAGCCCACGGGAACGGAACTGGTTCCTATGGGCGCGGAGCTCAAACCGGGCGATATCATTGAGTACAATTCGCTCATGCTGGGCGCCCAGGCGGAAGCGGCAGGCTGCGATGTAACACGTATGCCCATCATTTCTGATGACTACGAAGCGATCAAGCGTTCCGTGAAGGACTTGCTAGAGACGCATGACCTGGTCGTGATCAACGCCGGATCGTCGGCTGGCAGAGAGGATTTCACGTCATCCATCATCCAGGAACTGGGCGAATTGCGCGTGCACGGCATCGCCATACGTCCGGGGCATCCTGTGGTGTTGGGCGTGGCGCCGGGCAAGGCAATCGTCGGCATCCCCGGCTATCCGGCATCCGCAAACATGACATTCGACCGCATCGTGAAGCCGCTGCTTTATCGCTGGCAGGGAATGCTGCCGCCCGATACTGTCAACGTTGACGCCACGCTCACACGTAAGGTGCTCTCTCCCATGGGCGAGGACCATTTCCTGCGTGTGACCGTGGGCAAGGTCGGCGATCGCGTGGTTGCCACGCCTTTGAGCGGCGGCGCTGGCGTGCTCATGTCGCTGGTCCGGGCGGACGGTATTGTGACGATTCCGCGCTTTTCCGAGGGGCACGACGCAGGCGAGACGGTCAATGTGGAGTTGATGCGCCCTCTGTCACGCATCGAAAACACCATCGTCGCCATCGGCAGCCACGATATGACGCTGGACGTGCTTTCGGACCGGTTGCGACGACGCAAACCGGCGCTGACCTTCTCATCCACGCATGTGGGCAGCATGAGCGGGTTGCTGGCGTTGCAGCGGGGCGAGGCGCATTTAGCCGGCTCCCATCTGTTGGACGAGGAGACGGGCGAGTACAACGTGGGCTATGTGAAGCGCTTGCTGGAGCCGCACGGCGTGCATGTGGTGCTGGTGGGCTTTGTGAACCGCAGCCAGGGGCTTATGGTGCCTAAGGGGAATCCCAAGGGCATTAATACGCTGGACGACCTCATGCGCGATGACGTGGAGTTCGTCAACCGGCAGCGGGGCGCGGGGACGCGTGTACTGCTGGACCACGAACTGGCGAAGCGCGGCCTGGATCCGCGGCAGATCAACGGCTATGACCGGCAGGAGTTCACGCATTTGGCCGTGGCTGCCACCGTGAAGAGCGGGGCTGCGGACTGTGGCTTGGGCATTTTGGCCGCGGCCATCGCCCTGGACCTGGAGTTCGTGCCCCTTTTCCACGAGCGCTATGACTTGGTCATTCCGGTCGAGCATTACGAGAGCGAGTTGCTAGCGCCGCTGCTGGACATCATCCGTGAGCCGGATGCAGCGTTCGTGCACGCGGTGCAGGCGCTGGGCGGTTATGAGATACCGCATCTCGGCGAAGTGTTGGCGGAGATTTAGGACAAGTACTGCCAGCGAACAAGAGTCTGCTGAGGCCTCAGAGTATGACAGAGTACAAAGAGGTTAGGCAGAGTCGAATAGACTTAGGTCAACAAGATTTGAAAAGTCACCGCCTACGCATAGACTGATGCAGAACAGGAGTCTATGCGTTGGGGCTGAGCGCCCTAGCGGTGAGGTCAGGTGGTTCTTATGCAGATACGAGTCTACGCCACGTTACGACCGGTCGTCGGCAACGCGACCGTGGACCTGGACGCCGGACCGGGCGATACCGTTCGCACCCTGCTTGACGAAATGATCGAGCGCTATCCCGTCATGGGCGAGAAAGTCTACGACGAGGACGGACAGGTCTCTCCCTACATCCATGTCTATTTGAACGGACGCGACATTCGCTATTTGGACGGCGCCGACACGGTTATACCCGAAGACGCAGAGCTCCGTGTTTTTCCATCCGTGGGAGGCGGCTGATGGTTCGGCACGATTACTACGGCGTACCCGACTGGCTCATGGTCGAATACCTCGTGGACTTAGGCGGGCGCAAAGTCGAGCAATTTGTCGTGGAAGGCAATGGCTGGTCGGCAGTTGTCAGCAAGGCAGTGCCGAATCGCATTGGGGTCCTTGAAGTTGGCGGCGCGACGGTGGAGTTCAGCGGAGACGAAGATGTGCTGGAGGCTTTCTTCGTGGAGCTGCACAAGAAGACGCAACGCGGCGGCGGTTGAGTAGGTCTGAACGTGCGGACTGCTTGTTCACAGAGGACGCAGAGGCTCACAGAGAACACAGAGGAAAAACTAGGCGGTGTCTCGAATTCTCTTTGGCTTGATGAAATATAAGGGTGCCGCGTAAACCGCAATTTGGTGGAGTGAAACCCTACCTGAGAATTCGGCGCAGTATTGCGTCTTTGAGTTCTTTGGTACACCTCAGCAATTGACGCGCCAATTGCTTCCTCGGCCAATAGATTATAGAATATTCGGACTGGTACTTGGACCTTTACCAATCGCGACATCAACTCCGTCGCTTCATCTAGAACAAACCACCTAGCAAGCCACAGAGAAAATGCATACTCGAACATCACTCCTCCGCATGGCACTTGGCCTATTGGCCATCGTCTTTGTTACCTGTACTTTCTCACACGCCGAAGCACAAGAATCACATAGCAACTTTTCTGACACGGCTGTTGTGCCGGCTGCCGAGACAGTGCTGGCGCCGATCACTGGCATCAAGAAGATTGCCGTCGGCTACCGCACTGCCTGCGCACTGACGCTGGAAGGCAGACGTGCTGTGCTGGGGCGACAATAGCAGCGGACAGCTAGTCGTCAACGCCGGCGACTACAGCAAGCTGCCTCTCTCCTTGCCCGCAACGTACGGCCCGTTCGTGGACATCGATGCGGGAGCCGCGCACATTTGCGCCCTGACCGGCACGGACAGCCTCTGGTGCTGGGGCGATAACTCCCATGGGCAGCTAGGGACAGGATCCATCAGCGCAAGCAGCCCGCCTGTGCAAGTAACGGGTCTCGGCGGACCTGTTTCCCGCTTCAGCACAGGCGCGTACCACACCTGCGCGATCGTGAATTCCACTGTGAAATGCTGGGGCGAAGGATCGGATGGACAGTTGGGGCAGGGTCAATATGCGGATAGGGCATCGCCCGTCTCTGTTGTGGATCTGAGCGACGCCAAGGCAGTTTCGGCAGGGGAGACGCATACCTGCGCGCTGACCACAGGCGGAGCCGCAAAATGCTGGGGAAGCAACAACACGGGTCAACTAGGCACAGACGATCACGTCTCCGCGAATACGGCGAGGGGCGTCGTGGGCATGACTACCGATGTTACCGTGATCGCGGCTGGCAGCGGATATACGTGTGCTAAACACGGTGGCGACAGCGTCCAGTGCTGGGGGTCAAACATATACGGGAAGCTCGGCGACGGCACTAACGATTTCAGCGCCACGCCCGTGGCGGTTCGCATATCTGGCGCCGACGTGGTCGACATTCGCGCCGGCATTGATCACACGTGCGCGCTGCTTCAGAACGGCGACGTGAAATGCTGGGGCTACAACAGCTACGGACAACTTGGTGACAATACAATTACCGATAGCCCGTTGCCCGTGGATATCGTCAATGTCACTACGCGATTGTCGGCAGTGCGCGTGGGAGAAGCCAGCACCTGTGCGTTGACCTACGCCGGCGGCGTCCTTTGCTGGGGCGACAACAGCTATGGACAGTTGGCGGACGGCACTACCGCCGAGCGTCACATAGCTAGCGATGTACTGACCCGGCAGCAGTGCTACAAACTGATGTTCGCATACAGCGGCAATGGTACCATGCCAGCGGCTAAACCGGATCAGTCCGAAGGCTGCGCCGCAGACCACTATTTCGCCGGCATGAACATAACCGTATTTGCCCAGGCTGACCCGCAATGGCGCGTCAACGGGTGGTCTGGCACAGCAGAGGATAAGTCTCTGTCCAGCGTGAACCGCCTGCTCATGCCGGCAGCCGACCACACGGCAGCCGTAGCCTATGCCCAGTGCCATCGGCTGACTGTGACCTACGCCGGCGACGGCGCGAGTCCCGTGGCTTTGCCGGCGAATTCCGCCCAATGTGAGCCAGGACGATACGTTGCGGGCGAGTTAGTCTCGTTCTTTGCTAAGCCGGAAGCAGACCAGAGAGTACAGAGCTGGAGCGGGACAGACACCGTTCCTGACGCGGGTATGCCCGTGAACACGCTACGGATGCCGGAGTCGGATAGGACGGTGCGTGCAACGTACGAAACCTGCTATACGCTATCGCTCACAGTGAGTAGCGGCGGTGGTCTGCTGCTGGCAACACCTGCGGCATCCATGGGGTGCGCGGCTGGATTCTATTCAACAGGTCAAGCCGTCCAGCTACATGCAGAGCCGGAGAGCGACTGGACCGTCATCGGCTGGCAGGGCACGGAAGACGATGCCAGCTGCGCCGCAGAGAACACGATCACCATGCCCGCGAATGATCACAAGGTTGGCGTTATCTATGCTCGGGATGCGCAGAACGGCGCAGTATACCTACCCGCCATGTTAGGAGATTCGATAGAGTCCAACTAATGGAGTAAGCAGCAACTTAGCAGTCTTGGGCGGAAACCTGACTACCCAGTGCGATGACAGACTACTGTGCGCGAAATAACGCCATGGCGTGCATCGAATAAGCGATTTGCGGCGAAACTTATGTTTGTTTTCGGACCGGTGCCCTCCCGTAGAGACTTGGCTCAAGGCGCCGGAAGACGTACCGCTGCATCGCGCCTATCAAATCTTTGCGACTCAGCTGGAGAGGGTCGAGTATTTGTTAGGCTTTGCGGATGACCCATTCCGCGCCACGACGGATCCGGCACAAGGTATCCTGGCGATCACGGCAGTGCATCCCATGCGCGAGGAAGAGGCGCTCAGCTATATACAGCAGATGGGCGGCGATACTGCTCTGTTGGAAGAGCTTGTGCAGGATGAGAAGCTAACGCAAGTCGAATACAACGGGCGCCGCTTCTATATTCGCCGCCTCCAAGTGAATTAGCGCACTTGGCTGCCAACACCTTTACAGCTAGGCCACAGGCGCTCTGCCGCCGGCGATGCTCGTGTCTCGCATCTGCATCAGCGAGACGCCGATACCATAGGTGACGAAGTGGCCTACCGGCTGCACCTCGATGATAACAAAGGGTTCGTTAGTTTCCGGGTTCTCCTTCAGCCCCCTAAAGAGGTTCTGCACAATCTGACTGTCTACCGTCGATGGCTCGTGCACCGATGCTACGCCCGAAAAGGTGATGGTGGCAGCCGGAATCTTGATCCAGGGCAGCAGCGGAATGCTCCTGTGGATAGGGATGGTCATGGACACGTTGGAGTTGCGTTGGACGTGACGAACCTTCCATGCGCTTGCATCCGTACCAATATATAGCCTACGGTTGCGAACGATGTAGACGATGCCTACCGATCGTGCTTCTCCTGAAGCACTAACCATAGCCAGAACTGCGAATAGCTGCTCCTCGATCTCGTCCCAAACTTGCGCTGTGGTGATCTCTGCCATGCTTTGGCCCCTCACTATCTACAAAATAGTCAGCCCGTATACGCAGGTTAGGACTGTCATACGCCTCTATCCTGATGCTTCAGCCAGATTTGCCTTCCTGTGTTAGCGGACGGTCGGTCATTCTGCCGAGGGCGCCTTGTCGCCAAGCTGTATAGCGCCACTTTAGCCTGGTAATGATCCGATACACGCGCACGGGTGAAACTGACCTAGACATAAGTCGGTCAGCTTCCTCTGGGATAAAGGAGCCGACTGCGAGTGCATCCGCCGCCATGTCAAGGGCCTCTGTGAGATAGCTTGCGCGAGGGCCAAGAACTTGAACATCCCGACCGTCAATGCGCCCGCCGCCGCCATATCGCAACCCGCCCGACCAGTCGAATTTGGCTTGGATGGCGAACTGCTGGCAAATCTCCATCGCTACATCAGTATGCTGCGCTTCCGGCTTACCGCTGTTGATGATGGCTGCAAAATGGGTAGCCACTATGGCAGATGCATCGAAGGCTCGACGGTGGTTGTATATCTGCTCCATGGCTAGCGTGACGGGATAGGGCAGCGCATCGACGTATACCGGAGACGCCAGAATGAGCAGATCTGCCTCATCGATGTTCCGCAGAAAAGCTGTGGTGTCGCGCATGGTGTCGAAGGCCGAGGCAGCGTACTCAGTCTGCGTCTTCCATCCGTAGGATTCCAACTGGTCGCACAAATAGGAACCAAACGATTCGGATGTGGATTGCCCAGGCGGTTTCGCGCTACCGATAAGCAGGATGGCATAGGGCTGAGTAGTCATACGCCGATGCCCTGGGGTTGAAGCACGGGGCGTGCGGGAGTACTAGAAGTCGTGGGTCGATAAATTATGTCAACCGCTTGTCTCGGCGAACATATGCTGCTGGCATATCGATCGATCAACTGACGAAAAATGGCTTCTTGCACCTCGTCGGGATTCGGCAACAAACCAATAGCACGGATTGCCGGCGGGCGATCATATCGATATTTGTTCTGTGTAAGACCGTCCACCACAGTGAGCGCCGGCTCCACAAGACACACACATCGATCAAACAGTTTCTTGCATTCCGACGAAACGCCTCCAAAGGTGATAGGCGTCACAAATACCAGCACTTCGCACGTGAGAATGGACTTGAGCAGTCTTTGTGCGTCATCCTCGATGACACAAAGACCAGGCGTGTGCGTCCAGCATTCCAGACAAGCGGTGCAATGGTTGATGTCATAATCGCGCAGACGCCAATATGTGACGGAGTGTCCTAGACTCTGGTATTCAAGCTTAATAGAGGATGCCAGTAGATCGCAGAATCTGTCGCCCTCTAGGGCTCCGTTGAAGATGTTGATACGCAAGAGAACCTCCACATACTGAAGTTGGAATCGGGGCTTACACGATTCAGTATTTGATACCGATGTCGGCGATTAGCCAGTCATTGAGCTGGCCAAGTTTGAAGGGTTCTCCTCGCTCGGGAATCGTACCCTTTCTGATATCTGCGATGACAAGCTCTATCCACTGAAGCTGTGTGCTTAAATCCATGACGCCTGCTAACAGGGTCAATTGCCAGCAGTACGCATCCCGCGCCGAGTTGATATTGAGCGCAGAGTTTTTAACCGCATTCGGCAACTCCTTCAACATGCCGAGTTGCTCACGCAGCGCTTCAGCCCTCTTCTCGAACTTATCGATGATCTCTTCGTCAGTAAGGTTGGCGGCAAAGAAGACTTGAATGAATCCGGGTACACGCGGTTGGTTCTTAGGCATGGCTGTGTGTAGCCAGGCTAACAACTCCTCTTTTCCCGCCGGCGTGATGCTATAGACTTTTCGGTCAGGGCGATCTTCCTGTACCACGAGATCGACTTCAACCAGCTCTTGATCGGCCAAGCGGTTCAGCGTTCGGTAGATTTGGCTTTGATCCGCGGGCCAGAAGTGCTGGATAGACAAATCGATGACTTTCTTCAAATCGTAGCCCGACATGGGCTTATATTGAAGAAAGCCAAGAATAGCGTGTTCAAGCGACGTAGGAATCCTAGTTTCAGAGAATTGTGCTATCTGATCTGCCGCCAGAATGACCGCTCAAGTGCAGTGAACGCATTCATATTGGACACGTCCACTATATGACAGATCACCTATGTGACGGATCTATTATAGACGCGGTCTGCCCTCACGCGAAAAGGTCATTCAAAACACAAGAGATAGGTCAAATGACGTATCGGACAGGTCCTATATGAGGGACAGACAGCCGCCCTGCTGTATGAACACTTGCCAACCGATCTTGCTAGTGCGCCGGCGCAGCCGTCACTGGAGAGCGTTTGGTCAGTGCGCATGTGCGCTGAACCCAGCGTGCGCGGCGCCTAAGACAGCGCGTAGTTGACAGCCGCCTGCGCGTGTATGTTGGTCGTGTCGAAAAGGGGAACGTCCGTATGCTCTGGCTTCACCAGCATGCCGATCTCCGTGCACCCTTCGATGACGCCTTGCGCGCCGTTCGCAGCTAGGCTGTCGATGATGCGCACATACTCGGCTCTGGATTCGTCGCGTACGATGCCCAGTACGAGTTCCTCAAAGATAATACGATGCACAATGGCGCGGTCGGCTGCGTTGGGGATGAGCACTGTCAGCCCATGTTCTTCCAAGCGTTTACGATAGAAGTCCTGCTCCATGGTAAATGCCGTACCCAGGAGCCCGACGCTGGTCATGTCAGCCGCTTTGACGGCTTCGGCTGTGGCGTCCGCCAGATGCAGCAGCGGAATATCGATGGCAGATTCGATGATGGTTGCCACGTTGTGCATGGTGTTGGTGCAGATGAGCAGAAAATCCGCGCCGGCAGCCTGCACGTGTACAGCGGCATCGGCTAGCTCTGCACCGATACGGTCCCACTCGCCCGGTCCCATCAGCGGCTCGATCTCGCCGAAATCCACGCTGACCATGGCAATCTTGGCCGAATGCAGACCGCCAAGACGTTCCTTCACCCCCTGGTTGACCAACGTATAGTAGTGAGTCGTGCTCTCCCAGCTCATTCCGCCCAACATACCGATGGTTTTCATGCTTGCTCTTTCTAATTTGCCAAGGCCCGTTTACGCCTTGGCTCGGATGGATCTGAGTTTGTTCCTCATTGTTCCCGCTTGACGAAATAGAACATATGTTCTATTATTTGTTCTACATGAGCACCTAATTTCCGATCAAGTCGATTCCCGCCTCCGGGTTGCCCATTTGCGCATCCTGATGTGCGACGACATTCCACCGATACCGGCAAACTGCCATGGCCACCGACTTATGAGAACGAGAGAGTATATCAAGGTACGGCTAAACGCTTCAACGAATGATGTTCGCGGCATGGATGAACAGCGTTGCCAAGGAGACGCGAGAACGAAGCGGCAGATACTGGCATGTGATCCGATTAGCGCCCAAGCTGTCGGATATCGAGCTTGAGTCACCCAGTCAGGCGACAACTGTAGCGCAGAAATATGGTCTTGTGCGCGACGATGAAACAGTCGCCCTGACCCTGCGCGTTCAATGCCTGGCGCACAATTCCATTGTACTCGAACTTCGTCGAGACGAGATGTTTCCGCTCGTAGCGCTAGACTTGCTGAACATGCTGGAAGACCGCTTCACCGGCCTAACTGGTGAAGTGCTAGCCGAACGTCCTCGCGATGGCGGCGGTGCACCGCCGCTTGCGTGCAACGTATGGCTGGAGAATCAGATGAGCCTGCTGCAGAACCCCGAGCAATACCACCACCTCTACTCCTCCTGGTTATCACAGTATGCCAAGCTGCGCGGTTATGAACCTGTCGATCCCAGGCGCAGCTTTCGCGCTGCAGCACAAAGCTGCCTGCGCAGAATCCGACAGAAGAACAGCGGTCTGAACAGATAAACAGTCTGGCTAGGCGCAATCCGGTTTTGCCGCAACGTGCAAGCTGGTGCATGATACAAGAGGTAACCAATTGTCCGCGAAACAAGGCTTGAGGAGGGCGCATGGCCACATTTGTACTCGTACACGGTACCACAGCCGGTGGCTGGGTATGGAAGGATGTGGCAAAGCCACTACGCGCTGCTGGCCACGAAGTGTACACTCCCACGTTGACGGGATTAGGCGAGCGGGTACACCTGTTAAACCGAGATGTCGGCCTAGAAACGCATATTACCGACGTCGCCAATGTGATTCGATTTGAGGAATTGCGCGACATCATTCTTGTGGGACATAGCTACGGCGGCATGGTCATTTCCGGCGTCGCCGAACAACTGGCGCAGCGCATCGAAGAGCTTGTCTATTTTGATGCCATGGTTCCCTATGACGGCGAAAGCGCAGTAGACGCAACGGGCGATACAGCACGCGAGCGTCTGGAAATCTTGGTCGAGGAGGAAGGCGACGGCTGGCTCATTCCAGTGCAGCATGGCCCCAACGACGTTCCATCCAAGAATACGCCTCATCCCTGGAAATCCTGGACGGATCCGTTGGCAACGCGCAATCCGATTGCCCTCGCGCTTGCACGCACCTATGTGCGTTTCACAGCAGATAAGCAGCCGGGCGAATATTACGAGATCATGTTTCGCAAGTCTTGGGCGCGCATCCACTATGGACGCTGGCGCATTGTGGAGATCAATGCTCCACATCAGATATTGCCCGACCCGGCTTCGCGCGCACAGGTGCTACTGGATCTTTTCGGCGACCACTAACTGCCGCAGGTACGGCGTCGCATGAGCCGTCTCGGCAATACAAACAAAGCCTTGCTAATTTGATCGCATATCGACGGAAATCTCTGCTCGTTACGCGTGCAAATCCGGTGACGGTTGCGGCAGCCAGTGGGTACGGTCACAGAAAGAAACTCCCGGTTGCTAAGGCAATCAGCGCCGACCCCTTCAGACAAAATGTGGATGGGCGCCAAATCCATGACCTGTTAGCGCATCCTCTTCTGGAATACGCTAGGTTGAACGCTGAGCGTCGGAGTCGGCGAACGGAATGAACGTCTACACGCCATGCGCCGAAGTGAACGAAGTGCTCGATGGTACGCTGGCTCGCCTGCAGGAGATATTTGCTGAGGGGCTGCTTGGCCTCTACCTGTACGGGTCGCTGATCACGGGCGACTTCGACCGAGCAGTCAGCGATATTGACCTGTTGAGCGTAGTCGATCGCGAGATGGATGAGAGCCGCTACGACGCTGTCCAGCGGTTGCACGACCGTCTAGCCCTCGACTATCCTGCATGGGCGGGTCGAATCGAGGTCCAATACTGGAGCCGCGAGACTATCCAGTGTTTCCTCCATGAACCACGCCAATTAGCCGTCATCAGCCCGGGCGAGCCCTTTCACCGCAAAGAAGCCGATCCTGAATACCAGCTCAATTTGTGGATTGTACGCGAGCAGAGCCAGACCGTTTTCGGTGCTCCGCCGGAGACGTTGATCGATGAGATACCGCCTGCCGTCTACCGGTCTATCCTGCATGAGCACATCAATTATTATGTAGAGCACATTCGAGATGAGACGGGCAAGCGTTGGCAGTCGTATGTGCGGTTAACCCTCTGCCGGGCCCTCTATTCGCTTCAATTCGGCGTGCAAGCATCCAAGCGACAGTCGGCCCAATGGGTGGTCGAACAGTGGTCGGATTGGACGGCTGTAGTGGAGGATGCGCTGGCATGGCGCAGCAGCAAGAACGTAGACGATGTAGCGTCATCCACAGGCGTGGAGGAGACGCTGTGTTTCGTGGAGTTCATTGTCGCACAGTCGGAAAAACTGTAGGATGGATGCTGGTTTCCGAAACTCGCTGTATTGTTTTTCAGAATACCGACAAACGCAAATAGCAGTTCGCAACCCTAGTTAGTCCGTAAACCGGATCAGGGTCTGGCGACGCATCCGCAGGTTCAGCCATTGCCGCGTGCTCTGTGATCCGAGCACCGTCATAGGCTTAGGTTAAGAATGACTCGCAACAAACAAGGGCGATCAGCACGCCTGCTGGACAGGTGGCGGCGTTGGGCTAAGCGGCTGAAACTTGAAGTCTATACGTTGTATCTGGCCTATCGAGATCCCAGAGTTCCCTGGTATGCGCGGCTTGCGGCTGCGTGTGTGGTGGGCTATGCGCTCAGCCCCATCGATCTCATCCCCGATCCCATACCTATTCTTGGCTACCTTGATGACCTCATCTTGCTGCCGCTGGGCATTTTCCTGGTATTGAAGATGATTCCTGACGAGGTCATGGACGAGAACCGAGAACGCGCCGCCGAGATTATTCGTCAAGGCAAGCCGGTCAGCCGAACCGCCGGCGTCGTGATTGTCGCAATCTGGCTGATTCTTGCCGCGCTTGCTATCGCCTATCTTGCACACGCGCCCTGGTCACAGATACTCGCACGGTGGAAGATTGGCCTATTCGCATCCTAGAGGTTCGCCAACTCGATCATCTGCTGCCCGTCCTTATTGTATGTGCTAATAATATTCGGCACCGTCAAACGCTCCTCTGACACATACAACCGCCGCACCTTGTCAAAGTCAGGCTCGTCCACCGCAGTAACGGCTGCTACATCGTCCACCAGATCGAGATCAGCTTCAGTCAACATTTCCTCCGGGACATCGATCACTCCCCAACAATCCCAGGGCAGCAGTGGCATCTTGTTCAGCGCTGCCAGGTCACGCACTACATTGCCGCGAATGAACCAGAGCCCGTGCATATCGTGGATGCCGAAGCAGTCCGGATCCGCGTCTCCTTCACGGCACAAGCGCCATCCTTTGCCCGCGACCACAAACTGATCGCGCGGGACGTCCAACGGGTTGAACAGCACGCCCATAGCGTCGCACTGAAACTCGTCCAGTTGTGCGTCGACCAGCACCCAACGTTGCTGGCGGGCGTTCCAGTACTCGCAGACCCAATGATCTTCGAAGTGGTCGGGCAAGAAGTAGACGCCGAAGCCGCAACGAGCTCGTGCCGGCGTATGCTGATGGCGCAGCATGACTGTGAGCATAAGCGAAAAATCGCGGCAGTTGCCCACCAGCTTCCTGTCCAGCGGACGGGCTTCGCCCAGCGGACGCGCATCCAGTTCCTGCGTGCGTCCAAGCATCTGCTGCATACTGCGCAGTTGCACCTCCGCTTGCCGCTCATTGGATAATTGAATGCCGTACCGTTCCGCCCAGAAGATGTGAATGAGCAGCCCTTGCACAACGCGGCATAGCTCGCCAATATCAGTGGGCAGGTCATCCAATAGCGAGGCATACTCCTGTGGGTCAGAGAGCTTTCCTTGCGATGAATAGAAGTCAAGCGAATCGGTCACTATCCTCTCCTTACGGCTGCTAAATCTTGAAAGGGGCGAAGTTTCAATTGTCTACCATGTGTTCGAGCCTGAAGATTCTTCGAGCGCAAGTCACCGAGCCGATCGTGCCACCCGTCGGCAGACGAAACGATCGCCCGGAGTGAAACCGGACGCGGCGCAGATCGATCTTCGTGGAAAGCAGTACGCGATCAAGTATGCAAGAAATCCGAGGTTGCGCCTAATACAAATGAGGACTTTATTGGCCAGCCTGATAGACTCACTTATGGCGCACCATTGCTTTGGTCGCGCACCCGAGCCTGCGCAGTCCAGCAAGAATGTGCGTGGGGATCGGACGTCTAAAACTTCGGCATTATGACCACTCTCGCGCTATAATGAAGTGACGCGCCTGATACCGAAGACCGACGCAGGCGTTGAATCGACTTTATCCATATTGGCCCTCTGGTCGACCCCCGCTATCCGAATTTCACTGCGACCACGAACCATACTGTATCGAGAAGAGATATATTTTGTCACAGCCAGACTTAGTCCTTATTCACGCCCCGAGCGTCTACGATTTCCGCCAGCACGCCATTATGTACGGTCCCATCAGCGACCTCATCCCATCCTCCCCAGTCTTCGAAATGTACCCGCTGGGGTTCCTCACCATGAACAGCTATCTGGAGGAACGGGGCTTGGAGGTGCGCATTGTGAATTTGGCGTTGCGTATGATCAACGACCGTCATTTCGACGTGCCAGCATTTCTGGCTAAGCTCAAGCCAAAGGCGTTCGGCATCGACCTGCACTGGCTGCCGCATGCCCACGGTTCGTTGGAAGTGGCCGCGCTGCTCAAGGAACTGCATCCCGACATTCCAATTCTGTTTGGCGGCCTTTCGTCCACCTATTTCCATGAAGACCTCATTGAGTATGACCAGGTCGACTATGTCTTGCGCGGTGATTCCATCGAGCCGCCGCTCTACGAACTGATGACGTCAATCATCGACCATCGCCGGCCGGACGACGTACCGAACCTGACTTGGAAAGCCGACGGCGTTGTCCATGTGAATCCTTTTACCTTTCAGCCACAAAGCCTGGACTATGTGGACCTGCGGCCGGATCTCATTGGTAAAATGGCCATACGCTACCGCGATCGCCAGAGCGTGATCCCGTTCAACGGCTGGTGGCAGAATCCCATCACGGCTGTCTTCACGGTCAAGGGCTGCGCACATGAATGCGCCACCTGCGGCAGCTCGCAAAAGGCCTGTCACATCCTGGGCACGCGCCGTAAGCCGGTGTTCCGCAGCCCGAAGAGCCTGGTCAAGAACATGGCCGACATCTGCCGCTTCTCACGCGGCCCGATCTTCCTGGTGGGCGATTTGCGCCAGGCTGGCGATAAGCACGCCTACGAGGTATTGCGACTCCTCAAGGAAGCGGATTTCAAGAACGAAATTGTCTTCGAGCTATTCTCCATGCCGCCGGTGGAATTCATCCAGGAGATCGATCGTTGCGTCGAAAACTGGAGCCTGGAGCTCTCACCAGAGAGCCACGATGTGGCCATTCGTGGCGTTCAGGACAAGTCATGCCACTATAGCAACGAGGAGATGGAGCGCATTATCCAAGAAGCGCTGTCGCTTCGTTGTCATCGCGTCGACATCTTCTTCATGATCGGGCTTCCCGGGCAGACACGCCAGTCGGTTTTGCAGACGATCGATTACTGTGAGCACCTTTTCCAGACCACTGATGAACGCGTGCTGGCCTTTATCTCGCCTATGGGCCCCTTCTTGGACCCGGGCAGCCTGACCTTTGAGGAGCCGGAAAAGTACGGCTACACGCTCTTTGCACATACGCTGGACGAGCACCGTCAACACCTGGTGCAGCCATCGTGGAAGGGCATTCTGACCTACGAGACCAAATGGATGACCCGGGATGAAATCGTCGAAGTAACCTATGACGCAGGCGAAGCGCTGAACGAGCTGAAACTTAAGTACCAGCGCATCTCGCCGAAAGCCGGCGGCGAAGTTGCCGAGCACATCACCAGCAGCCGTGAACTCAAGGCCAAACTCGATCTCGTCGAGCAGATGGAACTGGATCCCGAGCAGGCACAGCGGTTCTTGGATAGCGGGCAGATGAGCGAACTGGAAGGCGAAATCTTCGAGTACAGCGTCTCCACCGTCTGTGACAAGACTGAGCTGTTCTGGCCGCGCCACATGTTCAACTTTAAGCCGCTCGGTCTCTTGGCCATGGCAGGCTCCTATGTGCGCGACTTGTTCAGCACTGCGCCCAGGGAGATACCGGTGCAGTCTACCGTGCCTTCATCGCTGCCGGACAACTTGAACTGACCTGAGTCCCGAACGTGCCCACGTAAATTCGTTAAGAATACATCCACTCGCTGCTCGAGATTCGCGCACCGCCGCCATTATCAAGCAGCGTAATTTCTCGCCTTTATTCTTGTTCATGGTGATGGTCGTCTTGCCGTTTCGCAGCCGAAGCATGCTTTTCAACTATCCGAATAACTGCCTATGTGGATCGTGCTGGGCTGCGGTATGATCACGGCTGGTTGCATGTGAACATCGCTTTCCAGCCGAAAGTATTCGGCGCACGTCACTACAACGCCATGACCTAGTATCAGAACTTCACAGATCGTCGGTTAAGTCATGGCGCATTGCCACAATGGATTAGATTGCGCCCAGAAGCGTGAAAGGCATGCCTCGCTGGCAAGACCAGTGGAGAGGGGTGAATCAATCGTATGAAAATCACCGATTTCAAGACGTTCGTCGTCGGCAATCCCTGGAAGAACTGGATCTTCGTCAAAGTCTACACCGATGAAGGCGTCGTTGGGCTGGGCGAGGCGACACTTGGCCTTTCTACCCAACCCGCAGTCGGCGACCTTGAGGAGTTGCGCCCGCACGTCATCGGGCAGAATCCGCTGAACCCTGAGGCGCTGTGGGTTCGCATGCACAAAGCGCGCTTCTTCGGTCAGAGCATCGGCATGAGCGCCATCGAGCAGGCCTGTTGGGACATCCTTGGAAAAACGCTGAACGCGCCCCTGTGGCAGATCTTCGGCGGCAAGCACCATGACAGGCTGCGCGTCTACGCCAACGGTTGGTATCAGGGACCGCGCGAGCCCCGCTTCTTCGCCGAAACTGCAGCCAGCATGGTCGAGCGGGGCTATTCCGCCTTTAAGTTCGACCCGTTCGGCGGCGCCTACAAAGTGATCGACAAGGAGAGTGAGCGTTTAGCCATCGACATTGTGCGCGCCGTGCGCGAAGCTGTCGGCTGGGATGTGGACCTCTGCATTGAGGCGCATGATCGCTTCACCGTCGGCACGGCCATTCGTTTAGGCAGGCAGTTGGAAGAATTCAGGCCTATGTGGATGGAGACTCCGGTGCGCTCCTTTGATCTGGTTGGTTCGCTGGAGGTGGCGCGCGCCATTGACGTGCCGGTGGCGCTGGGCGAGGCGTTCGACAATCTGCGTCAATTTGCCGACCTGCTCTCACACCGGGTCATCGACATTGTCCAGCCGGAGCCGGAACGTTTGGGGCCGTCGCTGGCTCGCAAGTCGTTCGCCGTGGCACAGGCCTACGACGCCATGGTCGCCTGTCATCAGGCGCAGAGTCCTTTCTGCACAGCGGTCAACGCCCACCTTCACGCGTCCACGCCCAACTTCCTCATCCAGGAGAATTTCGACGACTCGCTGGAAGCGTGGACGTGGGATGTGTTGACCGGCGTGCCGCGCGTCGAGAACGGCTACCTGACGGTATCGGACGCGCCGGGCTGGGGTGTGGAACTGAACGAAGCGGAGGCAGCCAAGCATCCGTATGGCGAGCGCAACTTCCTGCGCCTTTTCGAGGAAGGCTGGGAGAGGCGTAAGCCGCCGGCGGAGTCAGAGTAGGATCAAACTATCGTGGAGGTGATAAGGTAATGGAGATGGTTGCTCAGTTGCCCTGTGGAGAGTTGTATCGTACAAGGAAATAGCGGAAACTAATGCGCGGGAGTCTTCTCTCGCCTACTCATTTTCACGGTCGAACAGACTCCCCCCATGTTCTAGACGCAAAACAAGTTCTACCACCTAAGATGAAAATGCTCGGTGGCAACTTATCAATCAACGAAATAGATCAACGGAGATTATAGACATGGCTGAACCTTTTCGCGGCGTATATACAATTCCATCTACGCCAATGACCCCGACATACGCAGTCGACTGGGACGGGCTGCGCAGCGTCGTGGACTATTGCGTGGAGTGCGGCTCCCACGGCATCGTCTGGCCCGTGAATGCCAGCGGCTTCGGCACGCTCAGCGACGATGAGCGACTCTACGGCATGCAATTGGTGACAGAACAAGTAGCAGGTCGCGTGCCGGTTGTCCTCGGCGTGCAGGGCGTATCCACACCACATGCCGTCATTTTCAGCCGTCGCGCTGCCGAGGTCGGAGCCGATGCTGTCATCGCCATGACACCCTACATTGTGAAGCTCACAGAGGAAGACGCGATCGTCGCCTACTTCCAGGCTATCAACGATGCGGTAGATATGCCCATTTTTGTCCAGAATCACGCGCAAGGCAACGTTCTCTCCGTCAAAACCTTGGAGCGTCTGCTAGACGAGGTCGAGCACGTGGAGTACATCAAGGAAGAGACCTTCCCTTGCACGCATATGATCACGCAGATCAAAGATCAGGCTAGCGCCAAGCTAAAAGGCGTCTTTGGCGGCGCCGGCGGACGCTATCTGCTGCTGGAACACCCACGCGGCGTGGATGGTCAGATGCCAGGATGCCCCATCGCCGACTTGGTAGTGCGCCTGTGGAACGCCCTGGACTCCGGCGATCGGGAAGAGGCGAAGCGCGTATTCGGAAAGATGGCCCCCATCTTTGCGCTGGACGCGGTGAAGGGATCGAGTTATCTAGAAGTATTGCGGCGCCGCGGTGTCATCGGGTTTGCCGGCTCCCGCTCGGGAGGGCAATCGCTAGTCGACGACTACGACGTGGCGGCGCTTGACGAGATTCTGCACGATCTGGAAGCTGAGTTCACCTGGCACGCTGGCGGTCCGATACAGTACAGCGACAACACTGGAAGATAAGTCTCGGGACGTCTACTGAAATCTCGTCCAAAGGGAGTATCACCTTACCGCATCACGATTTGTCAAGTATCTTGCCGTGCACTGGATAACGCGCCCTCTCGCTGGTTGCAATTTATGGGACCGCGACCTCTGCGATGCACATAATAGACGATTCTGCTAGCGGACATGAGGATGTATAATCATGTCAGACTCCAGCGACATGAGAAAGTCTGCGTGACTGGGGTGATTGACACGGCAAAAAGTCCCCTACCATAACCCATTGCTTCAAATTTCGTCATCAATAGTGCGGAACCGTCAAGTGCATCTGGTTAGCTAGTAAGAAAAGCTCTACCGAATCTTAGCGCAGGTACTTTTAACAGGAGGGTTGTTGCGATGGATTTTGTGAACATGCTCATCAATATCATCATCGTCGGCGTCATTAGTGGTTTTGTGATTTGGGTGGTCGGTAAACTGAAATTGGGACTCACAGTCGACGGTTTCATGCCAGCGTTTATCGCCGCATTTGTAATCGCCATCGTCGGCGGAGTATTGGTTTGGCTCTTCGGCCTCGTGGGGCTGGATCCAGGCTCGTTTGGCGGTTTCTGGGCTGGGGTGGTCAACCTGATTATAGCCGCCATCGTGCTGATGCTCAGTGGCGCCATTATACCGGGTATGACCGTAAACGGGATGAAGGGAGCGCTCATCGGTGCAGTCAGTATTGGTATCGTTGCCTGGATTGTCGGCATCTTTATCTAGATATCCCACATCGCCGGCAGAGCTTTCGACACCACAATCTGAACAAGAGCTATTCCAAAGGGCGCGTGCACAAATCCGTGTAGCGCCCTTTAATTTCGGTCAACTACATTTAGGCTTCCCTATAGGCGCCCCATTCACCGAATGGGCATTGGACCCAAAACGAGCCAACAATCGATGATCGACAGACGATCTGCGTCATCAGTAGGTTCAGACCATTGCCAGACGAATACCCGGCAAACTGCAGTCAACCGGAACAGCCTGCCTAACAAATGCGTCTACTCGCGGCAGGTTCGATACACGGATCAGAATCACCCAATCACTAAGCAAGTTAGCAAGCGTAACAAGACATGCGTACCAAGAGAGGTGAAATGACATGAAATCCATTCGCGTTTTCTCACTACTGGCTGCATTCGTACTCGCGACCGTCGCGCTACTGGGTTGTATGCCTATTCAAGCGCCGATCGCTTCACCAGCGCCTACAGTTATGGACGACAGCAATATTATCCAGGCCACCTTCGTCTGCCCGGACGGCACGGAATTGCCCGCCGCGTTCGACAACAACAATCATACTGTCACGGTTCAGCTACCCGACGGTGAAGTAACCTTGCCGCAGGCGGAATCTGCATCCGGCGCACGCTACAGCGACGACACGACCACCTTTTGGAACAAAGGCGATGAAGCCATGGTAGAGATTAATGGCGAAATCGTCTATCAGAACTGCGTGGCCAAATAATCGAGGTCGTCAACCTCCTGCGAATAGACGTCCGCCATGGCGCCGATCTATTGCAGGGGGTCTTTTGCCCCGCTCCCCAACTCCGGTTATCCTTTCCCGTAGATAAGTGTCAAGACGCCGCATGCGGTTGTGCCGCGCTAATTGGCACGAATCAGTATCCCGGGTAGTCCATCCACAACAAATGTGAAAACAATGGAACTCTACCATGTCGCCTTCACCGTCGTTCCCGCCGATTGAACCCATTCCCGAGCTGGATGGTTGGGCGCAGGCACTACAGCAGACGGCTTCGCAGCCACTTTCCTTCCTGCCCAATTTTCCAGAAATCGCACAACGTTACGAGGCGTGGTGGAGCCAATCGGCCGACCGCCCCATTTTCATGGCAGAGGTGAATGGGAATCCGCAGCGACCCATTACGCGCAGGCTCGACCTGCTGAACAAGCCTGATTTGTGGTTCGATGCAAAGATCCAGGACTTGCGACAGATCCATCGCGTTGGCGATATGCTGCCCAACATCCGCGCTGACTTCGGAGCCGTGCTCATGGGCGGGCTGCTCGGCGGCGAACGCGAGGAAAGCGCCGATACCAGCTGGACTGTGCATTTCCTCAATGATGACTGGTCAAATGCGCCGGACTGGACCCGCATAGCTCCTGACAACCTGTGGCTGCAGCAGATGCAGGCTGCGCTACTACGCGCGGCACAGGACGCGCCTGGCGAGTATCTAGTCAGTACGCCGGATATCGGCTCCACAGGCGATACGCTCATCACGCTGCGCGGCTCCACAGCCTTGTGCATGGATCTGTTGGATCGCCAGGACGACATCCGGGTAGCGGTGGACGGTATCTATTATGCGTGGCGTCAGGCGTTCCAGGAATTGCACCGCTGCACCCTCGACGCAGGCGCGGGCATGCATCACTTCTTCGGCCTCTGGTCCAACCTGACTTATTCGCTGCAGGCGTGCGACCTCAATGCGCTTATCAGCCCGGCCCATTTCCAGGAGTTCTTTCTTCCCGATATCGCACGGCAAGCGGCAACCGCCGGGCGCGCGTTCTTCCACCTGGACGGACCGAGTGCAGCCAAGCACATCGATTCGCTCATCCAGGTGGACGAGTTGCAGGCTATCCAGTTCACCCCGGGCGCAGGTACGCCGTCCGCTCTGGTGTGGGTCGACATGTTCCGCAAGGTGCAGGATGCCGGCAAGTCTCTGCTCGTCATCTGCCCAGTAGCAGAAGTGCTGGAACTGTGCGAGACGCTGAATCCGCATGCGCTGGCGCTGCTCATCGATGATGCTAGCTCGCCTGCGGAGCTCGACAACCTGTACGCGGACTTTGTCCGACGCTATCCTGACTGACTTGCAAGAGCCAATAGAAAACCTGTGCCAACATGAAACGCACAAAGGAGAGCGCGAAATGAATTCACGAGAACGAGTGGCAACGGCCCTGCGCTGTGAACAGCCGGACCGCGTGCCATACTGCGAGCTGGCAATCGACCGCGCGCTGGCCCAACGCATCATGGGCTGGGGCGGGGTGAGCCAGGCTGCATCCCTGGAGATCACACCCTACACCGACGAGGAACTAGCTGCGATTGCCGACCGCCTGCGCTTCGACAACTTACCGTATGTGCTGCGCGCGCCGGTCTATTCGGAGAAACTCGTGGGCGACGACGGCAGGCTCTTCTACGGCGACGGCCTCATCCATTCAAAAGCTGACCTGCATCTGCTGGAGCTGCCCGACCCGCACGACGACAGCCTCTATGATGAGGCGAAACGTTTCGTGGACCGATCCGGCGACCGTTCTGCCTGGTTTGTCACGCGCATTGGCGTGCTGCCTGTCATGCTCAGCATGGGCATCGAGGCGTTCAGCCTGGCCATCTACGATGACTGGCCTTTTCTGGAAGAGCTGTTGGATATCTACTGTGAGTGGGCGGCTGTCGTGGCGGAGAAGGTATGCAAGTTAGGCTTCGACGTCTACGCGTCCACCGACGATATGGCCTTCAACACGCAGCCCTTCTTTTCGCATAAGGTCTTCAGCGAGCTCGTCGTTCCGCGCTTCCGCGAGGTGGCCAAGAATATCACGCTGCCCTGGGTAGCGCACAGTGACGGCAACATTATGCCCTTCCTGCCCGACCTCATTGAACTCGGCATCAGCGGTATTCACCCGCTGGAGAATGGCGCCATGGATGTCGCCGAGGTCAAGCGGCTTTATGGCGATCAGATTTGCTTATTGGGCAATGTGGACTTGAACATTCTTGGGCTGGGTACGCCTGAGGAGACCGACCGAGAAGTGTACGACCTGATCCAAATGGCTGGATATGGCGGCGGCTACATCGTAAGCAGCGGCAACAGCCTCGCGGGATATCTGAAGCCTGAGAACGTCTTTGCCATGACCGATGCGGTGCAGAAATATGGCAAGTATCCACTGCAGAAGTTTAATTAGACGCTGCCGGATCGGAGCGTCGTGAGCTACTAGCGAAAATAACGAGGCCGCATCAATTGATGCGGCCTCGTCTGCGCTAGCCAACCGGCAAAGAATTCATATGGAGTAGAAAAGGTCACGGCAATCGGCGACTCTCTCCGCCGTGGGATAGACAGCCTATAGGCAGGATGTCTCTGTCTTGTCGTATAGACTATTCGTCGGTAACCGACCAGGCTGCAAATGTCTGAGAGTAGGTTCGAGATACCTCCGGTTTAGGCTGGCTTTGCTGACGCTCACGTACGACTCGTGCCCGTTCCCGACAATAGACTCGGGTGAGGTCTTGTTTGTTGGCAGCGTCTAAAGTCTTGCCACGCACACGCGTCACGCCCATGCGCTTGAGTCCAGCGATGAGATCGCGCCGTTGAATCGGAACCCATACCTTTTCGCCGTTGACGATCATATCCGCTCCTCCTGGCGATTCCCGGGCAGTATGACTACCACTGCCCATGCTCTCATTGCGAAGCCGTTTGTCCTTCGCGTCCGGGTTAGCGAGTACGGCTTGTGTCGACGACCTGCATTGACGGATTGCAGGCTGAAGGATTTTTTGCATCGGCGTTGAGAGACTGTTCGGTCTACGTTTGTGAAAGTAGAACGCATAACGCTTTCCGTACCGTGGCGCCTCGAGTTACACCCTCCTCTTATGTCTAGAATACAGGAATATGTGCGGCTTGTCAATGCTAAATAGGAAATCTCTAGTCAAGTTTGCCATATTGGCATATCCCGTGCTACGATCGGTGACGACGTGGCATTTTCCCTGTAACATTCTCGCCGTTCACTCTCAAACGAAGGAAGCTTGATGCAACGCGTATCTTTGTTACCTTTTGCCGTACTGTGACAAATTGGAAATCGCCTATTGCGTTGTCAAAGTGGCAATAGTATATTGTTATGTGACAGATGGGCAGTCTGCCCTCGCTTTCCATCGTCAAAAGTGAAAGACGAACCATGCAAAAGATAGACCATCAACGATTTGGCGCCCTGCTCCGCCATTACCGTGACAAGCAAGGCGTCAGCCAGATCCAGCTTGCCAATGAAATCGGCAAGACGCCGAGCAACATCAGCCGCTGGGAGTCCGCAAAGCGGAGCCCACCCGACCGTGAAACTGTCGTCGCCCTTGGCGAAGCGCTGGACCTGCCCCCACGCGACACGAACCTGCTCTTGGCAGCCGCCGGCTACATGCAGGTGGAGGGCGGCGGCATCGACTTCGGCGATCCACTCATCCGCTCCCTAGCAACAACTTTGGCTGTGGATATCGAACCGTCGAGCATGGGGCTCTTTCGCAAGCAATTGGAGGACCTGCTGCACATCTGGTCCAGCGCCCTGCACTTCGTCGACAAGCAGGAGGACGACGGGGCTAAAGCCCGCATCGACTACGAGAGCCTGCTGGATCGCAGCTTCGAGTTGCATACCTTAACGCGCATGCCCATCCTGGCTGCGCTGGGTCGACAGCGAGCGCAACAGAGCAAGTACCTAGAGGCGCGCGTCTGGTATGACCGGGCCAAAGAAGCCGCAGACCAGGCTGGCGAGCAGGCGTACTCGGCTGAGATGAGTGTGCAAATTGGCAACATTCTGCGCACGCTGGGGCAGCGCGAGGCGCTCATTCACTATCAGGAGGCGGAGAGCATCTTCAGCTCGATTTCGAACCCGCTGGGCGCAGCGCGCTGCCGTCGAAAGCAAGCTAGCGTCTACCTTTACTTGGGCATCGAAACAGCGGAGAACGCCCTGCGCGCGGAGCAGCTTCTGCGCGAGAACGTGGAGACGTTGACCAAGCTGCGCCGCACCACACCGGACACGTCGGGCGCCATCCAGACGGAACTATTCAACGCCTATTCGTATTTAGGCTGGCTGCAGAGCCTGCAGGGACGCGCCGAAGAGGGCATAGATTCGCGGCGACGCGCCTTGAACTTAGCCAGGGCGCTCAATGACCACTACCGGCTTTCCGTGGGACATCGGTTGCTGGGCGACGATTACGAAAACCGCGGCGACTTGGAGGAAGCTGAGGTCAACTACCGGGAAGCGCTGAAGTACTGTCCTCGCATCGAAAGCGAAACCAAACGCGCTCGCGAACAAGGCAAGATTGAGCGCGGCCTCGGCGCTGCACTGGTACGCATGGGGCGCTTCGACGAGGCGGCCAAGCACCTGAACGAGAGCCTCTCCATCTTCCGCGCCAACGAGGATGATCTAAATCTTGCTTGGACGCTCAACGACCTGGGCAAGCTGCACGCCGCGCGCGGCAGCATCGGTCGTGCGCTGGATGCGCAATGGGTTGCCCGCGCCGTCTTCGAGAAGCTCGGCAACGACTACTACGCAGCAGGCGCCGGCTTGGATTTAGCCGAGATACACTGTCTGCAGGGAGAGTTCAACCAAGCGCTGGCACTGGCACAACAGTCGCGGCGCGTCGCCTACGAGCGCGGTCATCTACGCCTGCTGGCTCGTGCACAGGAAGCCAATGGCTTTTTCCTGCTCCTGCGCGAGGAGCAATACGCCAACGCCCGTATTCTGTATGACGACTTTTTCGACACGATGTTGCAGACCGGCGCGCTAGGCGAATACGCTGAGCGGCTGGTACAACGTGTGGAGCATCTGCTCAGCCTGCGACGCTACTCGGCTGCGCAGGAACTGGCATCCCATCTTATGGTGCGCGTGCAGGAGAGCACCGACATCGAACTTGTGCAGGAGTTGCGCGCCTCGTTGGACGCCTGTCGCCGCGAAGCGGAGTCCGTCTCGCTGCAAGCGCGCAAGCCCGCGGAGCTAGACGAGCGCCTGGATGCGCTGGCGCGTTTGTGACAAGGCGGTGCGCTGTCACCTTGTCACAACTCATCGCCGCGCGATGAGCAACCCAGTCTCCGGCGTGATGCGTATGACGCCCTCCTTCGCCATCTCGTCACTTACAAAGGCACGCAGCGACTCGACTCGTTCCTTCGGCACATCGACGTGTACGCCGGACAGCAGGTACGCTACGATGGGCTCGACTTCCGTTACTAGCAACTCGTTGGAATTTAGCGCAACACGAACATCGGAGAAGAACTCGCCAAGCTGCTCGACGCCGTTCTGCAGCGAGAACTGGCGCGGGATACTGTCATCCATGGCGTAGGCTGGATCAAAGCGGGCGATTAGCTCATGCAGTTCATGCATGTGGGTCTCGCCGTTGGTCGCGGCAACAAGGACGCCGTCTTTGACGAGAATGCGACGGATTTCCGCCAGCGCATTACCGCGGTTGGCAACATGGTAGAGCATGTGGTTGGCGATTACGGCTTGGCAAGTGCTGGAAGCTACAGGTATCTCCTCGGCGCCGGCGACGAGGACATTCGCCTGTACACCTGCTGAAGCGAGATTGCGGCTGGCAGAAAGCGCCATGCCGGGCGACAGGTCGCTTAGGGTCACACGCCAACAGTCCGGCAGTCGATGTCTATTTTCGGCCCACAGGTTAGCCGGTCCAGCGCCAACCTCATAGAGGCAGAGAAACTCCTCCTGCACATCCTCCAACTGCGCCCAAATCTGGTCGAATACCCAATGCGTCCATTCCACTTTGCTCGTACTGAAGCGCGTATGCAGCGCAATCCGCGCATTCAGGTTGCTGTCGCTGGCGTACTGCTTTCCCACCCAGTCCGGTTTATTGATTGTGGCGCGCATTCTGAGTCCTCATAGACCATGAAACAACTACAAATAACGCTATGTATATCAGTCAGAACAGGCCTTATGTCGAAACGACTGGCCGGTCTACCCGTATGGCGTGTGGTTAGTAAGGTAGGTCATTTCCAAAGTTGGTGATTATCAGGTCTCACCAGTCAGTCGGACGAGGCAGCCGTTGCGATAGAGTTTTCGTCGAGCTCCTGTAAGGTTCGCGGACGCTCATCGTTTGCCCTACGTTGTTTTTCTTGATGCGGCGCATATTCACCAACGTTGGCGAGCACTCGCCGCAGCCAAAGAAATGCGGCAATGCCGGCGACAACGTTCGCCGCTGTCGCCGCCAAGAATATGCCGCTAATCCCAATGAAGTAGGATCCAATATAGGCAAGTGGAACGTAAATCATGAACATGCGCAGGACCATGAGCGCTCCTGCATGCAAGGGCCGATTCAGCGTGTTCAGTACAGTATTGCTGAGCATTAGCACACCGAACAGGCCATAGCTGACAGGTACAATCCGCAAGAACAGAACTGTCACGTCGGTCACCGCCGGTACGTCACTGAAAACCGAAGCCAACGGTCTGGCTACGACAAACAGCAACACACAGGCGAAAACTCCCCACAACATGGAGAAGCCTTGGCTGAGACGCACTGCTTCCTTCACGCGGTCCAGACGACCTCCACCCCAATTTTGCCCTGTGAACGGACCCAACACTGAACCAAGTGCGCCGATGATGGCTAGCATAAATGGCTCTACTCGTGTGGCGACGCCCAGACCGGCGACGGCTTCCTGACCATAGCCCGCAACCATGGCAGTGATGATGCCCAGCCCCAGCGGCATCACCATGTTGGTGGCTGCAGCAGGTACGCCAATATAGATCAGGCGTCCCCACGAACTGAGCGCCTCATGAATGGGTGGAGGTTTCAGCGTAATCATATGCTCGCGGAAGTAGAGCACCCAGAGTGCGATCACCAGCGTCGTGGCACGTGCAAAGACGGTAGAGATGGCAGCTCCTTGAATGCCCAGAGCAGGAAACGGCCCGATGCCAAATATCAGCAGCGGGTCCATGATCATGTTGATAGCCACTGCCGACAACATGATGAGACTGGGCGTCTTCGTGTCGCCGGTCGCCCGAATGGCATTGTTGCCCACCATGGGAATCACGACGGCGATCATGCCCGGATACCAGATCACCATATACTGGTAGACGAGCGGCAAGGTCGTATCGTCGGCGCCAAGAAGGCGAAAAACTGGCTCAATCGTCAGCATGCCGACAACGATAAACGCGCCCACAATCAGCAGTGCCAAGATCAGGCTATCCGTTGTTAGACGACGTACTTGCCGATCGTCGCCAATACCGATGGCGCGCGAGACGAGCGCTGCGGCGCCTATGCCCAAACCCATCGATACGCTGCCTATGATCATAACGACGGGAAATGTAAAGCTGATGGCGGCAAGTTCATCTGCGCCGAGTCGACCCAGATAGAACGTGTCGACCAGGTTAAACGCGATCATGCTGAAGATGCCGATCAGCATGGGAATTGTCAGGCGAACAAGAGTCGGGCCGATTGGCCCTTCAATGAGGCGGGCTTGGCGTGATCGTACCATATGATAGTTTCCATCCTTGATAAGGCGCGGAGAATCACGCCGACTACCATACTGACACAGGTAGCAGCCGCAGACAAAAATGTTTCAGCTAGATAATGAAGCTACGCCTTGCTAGCGAACTGCACTTAGCGCGGGCGCCGTAGGATGAGATTTCGGACTACTGCGGCGGATGAACGTCATGCGGAAGGCGGATCTGGGAGGAGGGTATGCTGTGGATGGCGACCAACGCTTAGAAGGGGGCAGCGACTGCTTTACGGGTACATGCCCAATGCGATAAGCATTTCCCGCTCTTGTATGCGGTCCTGACTGTTGAGTCCGAGCAGATTGACTGTGACGCGACCGAAGGGGGTCAACGGGATGATTTCGGCTCCGTCCAAACGGAAAATGTTCGCTCCACGTCTGCGTGCGCGGGTTGAATAACGATGTCAGCTGATCCGTTTCGGGATCGATGGATGCCAGGTCCGCCCCTTTGGCCCGATGGCAGAACGGGCATGTAAAGGCAGCGTTCTCCACTTCAGACGAGCCGCCGTGTTTTTCCGAGATGATGCGGCCGACGAGGAAGGGAAGCATCGCAGCACGCTCCGGATAGAGGCAATATTCGCAGCGACCATGAGCTCGGTCAAAGACAAACTGACGCTCGGCGTCAGCGCTCTCGGTCATGTCGCGGCGCCGATCTTATGGTAGGCGTGGCCTTTTGCCAGTCGCACAAGGTGTTCCACGGTGAGATATCGTTCCAGCTCGACAGCTTCTTCGCGCGAGATTTCGCCGTCTTTGCTCAGTTGCAGCAATTGGTTGACGCGCTCTTTCAGCGTAGGCGACGGTGCGAGGTTAAGCATTACTTTCGGGTCCGGCTGTTGCGCCATAATGTCCAGCAGAGCGGAGGATTCCTGATAGGCTGGTTGTTGCGCCATTTGCACGGCGGCAAGTCCCCTAGCCAGGATTTCCGGCAACCGCTCCTGGTACTCTACCAGCGAATCGCCCAGCTCATCAGAAATCTTTACAGTCAGTTTCTTAGCCATAGTTCCCTCCGCAACAAGATAGGTAGGTTCAACAAAGGCATCCTAAATGAGGACGCATCCTACTTCATGTTGACGAAGATGTGCGCAATGAGATGCGGTTAATCGCGCGATAATCATACAAAATTGCCGACGGGGAGTGCAAGTGAGGTTGGTTTTCGCACAGAACGTCTCTACATTAATCCTAATATCGACAACGTCACAGTTCGCAAGCGCCATGCAAAAGAAATATAATATGTACAAATATTGTGCAAATACTGTTCAAATTTGAATGTTCCTTACATTACACCTTCAAGAATTTCTGTACTATCAAAAGGTGCGCAGCGCTTTATCTTGCACAACAAGTTGATCGGTTCAGAGTTGGGATTTACCCAGAAAATGAATCGTCGTCGGTTATCCCTAAGGGAGGATGAAATGAAAAAATTTGGATTCGTGGGCCTACTACTCGCCGCCATTATGGTATTTTCGTTCAGCTCAGCGGTATTGGCGCAGCAAGCCGATATCGTCGATACGGCAGCGTCAAATGAGGACTTCTCCACGCTTGTTACCGCAGTTCAGGCAGCTGACTTAGTTGATGCGCTGAAAGGCGAAGGCCCCTTCACAGTATTTGCACCCGTCAATGCGGCGTTCGCGCCACTGGCAGAGGATGGTACGCTGGATGCACTGCTCGCCGACCCGTCCGGTGACCTCAAAAACATCCTGCTCTATCACGTGGTATCCGGCAAAGTCATGTCGACTGACCTGACCGACGGCATGCAGGCAGAGACGCTGCAAGGTTCACCGCTTGTCTTCACGATCACCAGTGACGGAGCAATGGTAAACGATGCGAATATCGTAGCAGCCGATATCGAGGTGTCCAACGGCGTTATTCATGTGATCGACAGCGTGCTCGTGCCGCCATCTGAAGCAGCAGCAATTGCCTCGTCCGATATGGCTGACAGTGCCACCGATGCAGGTGACATGGCGCCCGCAACCATGCCAGTTACAGGAATAGGTCAGACTGCAATTCCCGCACCCCTGGTCGTGGCAGCAGGTCTATTGGCAGTGTTGGCAGGAGCAGTGGTAATTACGCGTCGCTTCAATAGCTAGTGGGCAGGCGCTAGGTCAATAGGCGCAAACAACTTAAGCACGTATCAAAGAACGGCGTTCCGACTAACTGGAGCGCCGTTCGCTATACCGACTATGCAACTGGGCAGAGAACTTCGTACCGTCCGATGCCCTCATTTGTGCGTAACCATTACCGCGCCGCCTCAATCGCACTCGCCAACTCTTGCGGATGCTGGCTGCCGATGAGCACCTTGTGTCCGTTCGTCAACGTTAACTCGACGCCCTGATTGCCGCTCACGTTGTAGGCACGCTTGCCGTGTGCCCCGAAGCGCACGCCCCAGCCGCCGAATTCACGCAGCGGCGAGTAGGTGCGAGCCTCAACATCAGTGATATCGGAAAGCAGGATGGTACGGTCAGCAAACGGGAGTAAGCGTATCTGGATAGCGTTGTCGCTAACTGTTACGGATAGCCTACCAAAGAAGAACAAGCCGGGCAGGCCTATACCGAAGAGAAACCAGAGCAGCACCATCATCCAGTTGGGCGCAGGCTGATTGCCCCACTGTCTGCCAAAGACGATCTGCTGCAGAAATCTCCACCACTGCAGCACTGCCACGCCGCCAACCACCAGCCACAGCCACGGCGATCGAAAGTACTGTACTTCCTTGAACGTTGAGGTAGCGGATTGCTTCATGGCGAGCCTGTTTTCCTCCCAACGAATGGGCCAAGCCGAGAATCACAGATATTATTGTCGATCGCCGTAAAGGATGCGACAAGCGACTCCGCGCTCCTCGGCTCAGCAAAAAGCGTGTCAAACCGTCACACTACGCAGAAACGAAGGCGACAATCCGCAGCAGTTCTGCGGGGGTATCGCCGGCGATGACATGCTAAGACTATTCCTGAACCGGCTCGGCTATCTCATCCGGCTCCAGCACCTCAATGGTAAGAATTTCCAGTTCATGCCCGCCGGTTATCTGCGTGATGGGGGAATAGCAGACCGGGCAGCGAAACGACTGCAGGTTTCTGATCACGCGTTCTTCCTTACACTGGGGGCAGTAGCCCGACGCGTTGACCGTCTCGATGAACAGCGTCGAGCCTTGCAGCCGGCTGTCGTTGCTAGCCACTTCCCAACAAAACTGCAGCGCTTCAGGCTCGACGCCGCTGAGCGAGCCGACACGGATGTTCACTTTGTCCACGATGTATTCATCATGGCTGGCTAGTTCGTTTTCCAATGACTCCACAAGCTGAACTGCTATGGAAAGCTCATGCATAGCATCTACGCCTCAGCCGCCTGCGCCATCTTCTGTGCATGACGTTGCTTCAGATAGGCGACCCACTCCTCAATACCCGTGCCGGTCTTAGCGGATACGCGGAAGATGACCGCATCCGGACGGACTTCGCGAATATTTCGCTCTAGCTTCTCCACGTCGCACTCTACCGCCTCGGCGATATCCATTTTGTTGATCACAACCACATCAGCCGTGTTGGTCATGGTGGGATACTTTAGAGGCTTGTCTTCACCTTCGGTTGTCGCTACCAGCATGACGCGCACATCTTCGCCAAGATCAAAGCCGCTGGGGCAGACCAGGTTGCCCACGTTCTCGATGAAGAGGAAATCCAGGCCGGACAGGTCCCAGTCGCGGATTGCGTTAGCCACCAGATCTGTTTCGAGATGGCACATGGTACCGGTGAGAATCTGTTTGGAGAGGGCGCCGGTGACAGCTAGCCGTCCGGCGTCATTTTCTGTAGCAAGGTCGCCGGTGACTGCTGCCGTGCTGAACGACTCGTTTAACTCCGAAAGTGTGCGAGCCAGCAGCTCCGTCTTCCCTGAACCAGGGCTACTAACAAGGTTCGCGACGAAAACGTTGTTGGCGACGAAGTCGGCGCGCAACTCATCTGCCAGTTGATCGTTCTTGCTCAATATCTTCTGGCGCACGTCTAAAATTCGCGGTTGACTCATGGTATGGTCTTCCTAACCTAGTCCGAATGTTTGTGTCCGGAATAGCTATGCAATAACGGTAAGAATGTAGGCGATATCCTGCATTCGGTCCGTAGTCAGTAAATGATGTCCGGTCGTGCCGGTTCGTCATCCTATCAGTTTAGCAATGGCATCCGTGAGAAGCAAGATAGCGAGGGTGTCAATTCATCGTAGACGGTTAGATTACACAGCGCAAAATGGCGGTGCTATACTCGTTATACAACCTTTGCCATATCACATGCCTACCTAGCTGGAGATAGATACGATGACCACTGCCGCACAACACCAATCTTCATCCGGCGTTCGGTCCGATTACCCGCGTGGGCCGCAAAGAAATCCAAACGCAACCGGTACCATCTACAAAATGTCGTCCAACGAGAACCCGCTGGGATGCTCCGCATCGGTGGCGGCAGCCGTGCAAGCCGCGGCAAGCGGTCTTGGCGACTATCCGCCGTACACGGACGAGTCATTACGCGTCGGGCTGGCGGAGCTGCATGGGCGCGGGCTCACACCGGAGAACTTCGTCACCGGCAACGGCGGCTGTGACGTGTTGGAGTTGTTTGCGCGCGCGTTGATTACGCCTGGCGACGAGGTTATCATCTGCCCGCCCACGTTTCCCATCTATCAGCTAACGGCTGCGGAAGCCGGCGCAAACATCGTGCGCGCACCGCTGGATGAGCCCGCGTATGAGCTAAACGTGGATGCGGTGCTCGACGCGGTCACAGACAAAACACGCGTCATCTATCTCTGCAGCCCCAACAATCCGACTGGAACGCTCATTCCACAGCACAAGCTTGACGCCATCATGGCCGGCGTATCCGACAGCACCATCGTCGTCTATGACGAGGTCTATTACCATTTTATCAACGAGGACAATCGACCGGACCCCATCGACAATGTGCTGGCGGGTGAGAACATGTTCGTATTACATAGCTTCTCCAAGGCGTACGGGCTTGCCGGTCTGCGCCTCGGCTACGGCATCGCCAAGCCCGAGATTATTCAGCAGGTGGCGAGGCTGAACCGACCATTCCACATCAACACTATTTGCTTCGAGGCGGGCATGGCTGCCATGGCCGACACCGACCACGTCGACAAGACCGTCGAAGTGACCCTGGCAGGCCGTGATTGGCTCATCGGACAACTGCGCGAGCTGGGTCTGGACGTATGGCCGAGCCAGTCGAATTTCGTGCTTTTCAAGTGTCCGGTGGAAGCTGCCGAATGGTCACAGAAGTTGGAAGACTACGGCATTCTGGTGCGTCCCGCTTTCGACCTGCCCGGTCATCTGCGCGTCACGGTCGGGTTGCCCGATGCCAACCGGGCCTTCGTGGATGCGGTAGCGGAGCTGATGGACTAACGCGGTTCGAATGACACCGTAGTTCACAAGTTTATGCGGTCAAAAGGCACTGTATGAGCCCCTTCGCTTCCGTCTGGCGCCGGAGCAACGCGGTGATCAATGGGGCGTCGAGTTTGCCGAGAAGCGCTATGAATGAGGACACATTAAAGGAGTGCGGGGAACAATTGCGGGTCGCCCGTCGTAGAATAGATCGAACGCTGAACGAAGTGTTCAGCACGGGTTGATATGAGGATACAAAAGTACCTAAAGTTATGTATATTTTGAGACTACCGACGCGAGCGCTGATTGCTCTCTGCCTGGCAGCGCTTTTTTCTGTGACCGGCGTGCGCGTGTACGCGGCCGACGATTCGCAACAGCCCTCTCTTTGGTTGCCACAGATCACTGTGGAATCAGACGAACCGTTCGTCAATCTGCAGGATCGGCAGACATCGCTCGACCTCTACCGCACTGTATATGCGCCCACGACCGACGTGCAGGTAGCCTGGTCCGGAGCCTATGATTCGTGCGACGCCGGCGAAACGTCCAGCGAATACAAGGCTGCGGTGCTGTCACGCGTGAACTATTTCCGAGCGATGGCAGGCGTTCCAGCAAATATCGTCTTCTCACCGCAATACAACAATATGGCGCAGGATGCCGCTTTGATGATGAGCCGCAACGCCACACTGGACCACAACCCGCCGTCCACTTGGGCTTGTTACACCGAGGACGGCGCAACGGCTGCCGGCCTATCCAATATTTCTATCGGCTATCACGGCATTGATGCGGTAACGAGCCAGATGGCAGAGTACGGCGACAACAACTACAAAGCCGGACACCGTCGCTGGCTCCTTTGCCCGCAGTCGCAATACTTTGGCACAGGCGACGTCACCGGCGTAGACGACAACAGCTTCCGGCCTGCCAATGCGTTGTGGGTGGTGGACCAGGAGCACTACTACGACTCGCGCCCGAACACTCGCGAGGAATTCGTGGCATGGCCGCCGCCGGGCTACGTACCCGCACCGGTTGTATTCCCGCGCTGGTCGTTCTCCTATGCCGGTGCGGACTTCTCAAGCGCTTCGGTCAGCATGACCAGTGACGGACAGCCCATCGGCGTCCGGCTGGAGAACTTGGCGGACAACATGTGCGAGCCCACGCTAGTTTGGGCGCCCGAGGTGGACTGGCAGTCGCTGGATTTGAGTGCGGATCGCACCTTTGAGGTTACCGTGCACAATGTGCGGGTCGGCGGCGAGTCGCGGACGTTCGCATATACCGTGGTGGTGTTTGGGATTTAGCCTGGTACTGTAGAATTCGTTGAGCGGATGAGATTACTGCATCTCATCCGCTATAAACCCCGTGCATAAATAGTGAGCCGTCCCCGCTCCTTCGATTGTTCCAAACCCTTTCAGATCCTCTCGTCTAGTAGCAACAAAGTTGGTACACTTATTTATCGTGCAGCGTGCGTGTAGCGATGCTCCTCTTTGGTTGCGTATTCCGTTCCAGGAGAAGGTGAAACCTCGATCCTGGAGAGTGAATACCCTCACCATACTGGCTCGGACAAATGTCACCGACCACATTGCACCTTTGTCCCTAGTCTGAACGCCTAGCATCTCCTATCATGAAAGGTGTCTATCTACTCATTGTCTCCCCAAGGAACGGCTGCATGCGGCTGGTATTCTCTGCTATTTTGCTCCTGTCAGTCATCGGCGTACTCATCGGACTGCTCGGCGCGCAACAGAACATCTACAGCGCAGCCGCTGCTTTCGGGTCCTTCAGCGGCAATCAGGCTTCGGCAGAAGCTAATTCAGCATTCTCGATCGCCGATGCTGCCCAAGCTGAGCCGGTCAGCCAAGTACAGTACGTTGCCAGCATAACTTCTGTAGCGCAAAGCCTGGGCGAAAACTCTCTCAAGGCCTATCAACTGAACCTGCAGGCAGCCGAAGACAGTTCCCTGCTTGCCAATGAGGACTGGCTCGAGCAGGCGGGCCAGATCGGCATCCATTTCAGCGAATCCGGCGAGATGGTGCGGCAGATGGTTGTGCCGATAAATTGCTTGTCGGTCCATGAAGAACTCTTACAGGCCGTGGAGCACTATGACCGCTGTGCGGCAGTCTATGAAGCGGCGCATCACGCTGCCCTAACGCGTCGTTTAGCCGATATCGCCGCCATCGAGCGGTGCACACAAGAGCTGCAGGCCGGCTATCTAAATGTAAAGCTGGCTGAAGAGCTCCTGACCGAGTTGCAGGCCAATCAAGACGACACAAATGGAGAAGACAGCTTCAATCCGTCTGCCCTGCCCTTCAGCGCCATGAACGGCGCGGCTCGCATCGTCACGGTCAATGCCAACCTTCGAAGCGGCCCGGGCACAAGCTATGACGTTGTCGGCGGTCGCCAGCGAGGCGAAATTGTCACTATCATAGCCACCGACGAAGGCCGCGATTGGGTACAGCTGGACGGCGGCGAATGGATGGCTGCCTGGCTCCTGGATGAGGCGCCGGACGGCTTGCCAACAGCCCGCCCGTGAACCAGCCTGTTCTTAGCACGGCAGTCCCCTCATACACCAACTGACAGTCGCGCTTCCCGCCGAGCGCGGCCAGAAACTACTACCCAACATCAGCATATACTATGAATATATACTTTAGATGTACGTTTTGTAACCCCACGACCTCGTTTTGATGTACACAATCGCTCTGCTATCTTGAATATATAGTCCGTTGCGTCAAGCGCTCCCTGCGCAGACTTTGGCGCCTGTTGATTGATATACTGTTTCCTTCTCGACTTAATTGTTTGGTGTGTGCAGACCCCTTCTACGAGGTCCTACACCGCCACCACCATGTTGACTTATCTCTAGAAAGGAGCTCTTTCCATGATTGGAGGCTTTACGGATCGTGTAGCCTGGATCGACCTGTCCTCAGGTGACATCGAGTACAAAGGCATCGACGAAACCGATGCCAAGAAATACCTGGGTGCACGCGGTCTGGGCGTAAAGTACGTATTCGACAATGGTCCGGAGGTTGATCCGCTTTCACCGGAGAACATCCTCTGCGTGATGAACGGACCACTCACCGGTACCGACGTCAATATGAGCGGACGCCTCGCTGTGGTCACGAAGTCGCCGCTCACTGGCACCGTCGCCGACTCGCACATGGGCGGCTGGACTGCCGCAAAGCTCAAATGGGCAGGCTTCGACGGGTTGGTCTTCAAGGGCAAGGCGGACAAGCCAACCTATGTCTACGTCGAGGACGGCAAAGCAACGTTGCATGACGCTTCGGATCTGTGGGGTAAGGGAATCCACGAGACGTTGAAGATTCTGCGCGAACGGCACGGCGATGATGTTGATGGCATGGCCATCGGCCAGGCAGGCGAAAATTTAGCCCGGTTCGCATGCTGGGTCAATGTAGATGACCGCGCAGCCGGACGCAACGGCACCGGCGCAGTCGGCGGCAGCAAGAATCTGAAGGCCATCGTCATCAAAGGCGAGCGCGCCAATAGGCCGCGACCCGCGGATAAAGAGCGAGATCGGGCGGCACGCCGGCGAGCCTTGGCGGGCATTATGGCCGAAGAGAACATCACCTCGCCCAAGAAGGGCGGGCTGAGTCTCTATGGCACGAACTCGCTCATGAACGTGACCGAGAGCGTGGGCGCGTTGCCCACCAGGAACGCGCAGTTGACCGGCTTCGGCGCCGACAACGCGGAGAAGATCTCGGGCGAATATGTGCGCGAGCACTATCTGGTTGCCGAACCCACCTGCCACGCGTGCCCGGTCGCCTGCAAGAAGGAAGTTGAGATCATCGAGGGTCCGTACAAGGGCGTGCGCATGGAAAGCGTAGAGTACGAGCCAGCCTGGTCCCTGGGCGCTAACTGCGACAATCCGTATATCCCGTCCGTCGCCGCTATCATTGACCAGTGCAACGACTATGGCTTGGATCCCATCGAGCTGGGCAACGTGTACAGCACCTATATGGAAGCTAGCGAGAAGGGCTACACCGACGGTGACGGCACGTTAGACTTCGGCGACCATGCGAGCATGTATAAACTAGTCCAGAAGATCGCGCTGCGCGAGGGCGTGGGCAACAAGCTGGCGGAAGGCGCCGCACGAACCGCGGAGGCGTTCGGTCATCCCGAGTTGTCCATGACGGTGAAGGGACAAGCAATTCCCGCCTATGACCCGCGTGGACTCAAAGGAATGGGCATCGGCTACGCCACCAGTAACCGTGGCGCCTGCCATCTGCGCGCCTATACGCCTGCAGCCGAGTTGGGCGTCATGCCATTCGGCTCACTGAAGGTGGACCCACTGGCTTGGGAGGGCAAGGGCGAACTGGCATCCATCTTCCAGAATGTTCACGCCATTTCCGACTCGCTGGACATCTGCAAGTTCTCGGCATTCGCCATGGGCGCAGACGAGTACACGGAGCTGTACAATGGCGTCACCGGCCTGGAGAACAGTGTGGACGATATGATGCTGTGCGGCGAGCGCATCTACAATCTGGAGCGCTATTACAACAACCTTGCCGGTTTTGGCGAGGGGTCGGACACGCTGCCCAAGCGCTTCACCGAGGAGCCCAGCACCATGCCCGGCAGCGAGGGGCAGGTCTGCGAGCTGGACCTGATGCTGGAGGAGTATTATACGGTGCGCGGCTGGGTCAACGGCGTCGTGCCGGAGGAGAAGCTGCGGGAGTTGCAGATTGTGTAGGCAAGACGGGTCGCACGAATAGGACCTGATTAGGCGATCGATTACGCCTCTTCGTTGCACGCATTGCGTGTGACGGAGGGGCGCTTACATACGTATCACATCCAGCTAGTTACCCTGTACGGCACAGCAGTCATCCCTCAACAACAGCGCTGATACCAATCCCATCCATTGTCGACACTTCGCAGCCGGGCATATCTGCATGCGCAAGTGAGCTTCTGTCATAGACACAGTCTTCCTTGTGGAGATACGCTGTTCGCCGGTTTGCTGCTATTGTACATGTTTCAGCGGTCATACAGTGATGATTTATAGGAGACCAATCATGGGAGAGATCAGTTTCATCTCTGGCATTGTTGCTTCGTTTACCGGGCTAATTCTCGGATATCTTTGGTATTCGGTGATTTTTGCAAAACAGTGGCAAGTCTTGTCTGGCGTGACAGATGAGCAGCTAGGGAGCGGGATGGCAAAAAAGACCATTGGTTCGTATGTGATGACACTTGTCATGTCATTGACCATGGCTGCGTTTGTTGGGGCGGACGCAACCCCAGTGTTTGGTCTATTGGCCGGCCTTGCTGCTGGAATTGGTTGGGTGGCGATGGCATTTGGGACGAATTACCTGTTCGAGCATAAGCCTCTGAATTTATATCTCATCAACGCCGGATATAACGTCGTTCTACTTGGGATCATAGGTTTGATCATTGGACTATTCTGATCGCAGCAATAGCGATGCGACGGCTCACGCTCTTATTAGAGGGTGTCATCTTGGTTGCTAGCCATGTATACGTTGCCACTAGGGTCGGCGGCGCCCGGTGCAATGATAGCTGTGCTACTACAGAGTACACAGCGGGTCCGTAAGCGGGCGCGGACAGAATGATAACTTCTCCAGATTAGTAGCGTCGTACCAGCCTACTAATCAAATGGACATAGCACCCAGTCCTCGCCAACAGCGTTGATAAGCCGCTTGTCCATCGTATATAGCCGACAGCTAAATGACTCAGCTAAGGCCAAGTAGTACGAATCATAGACATTGGCACGCCGAAGCCTTTGACTCCAGCGACGCGCTACATCTGAAAGATCCTGATGAGGGTGCGCCAGATGAACAGGAAATCGATGAACTTGATCGAAAACAATATTCACCTCTTCATGGGTGAGGTTTCCAAAATGCTCTTCTTTGATCACTACATTTGTCATCTCGTACAGCCAGAGCGAAGGCGCAATAAGCGGTCCGCTACCTGCTATCCAGTCAGTTATGGCGGAGTGTAATTTACCTTGATCGTTCTTTTGAACAATCATTCGATACGAAATACTTGCGTCAATGACCAGAGGCATCTCGGCTCTCCAGGTCGTCACGCGAATCTCGAATCGCGGCGTCTACATCTAGCGGAACGCCTTTTCGTCTCTTGTGAATTGCTTCAGCAATTGCCTCACTATCCTTCAGCCATTCTTCAAGGTTCACATCATTGTGCTGAAAACTCTCCAGCCAATGGATATCTTCAACACTAACTAGCGCTGCTTTCGGTCGTCCACGAGAGGTTAGAATGAACCGCTCTTTGCCATATGCCACACGATTAATCAGCTCAGAGAGATCTCTCTTAACTTCACCGATACTAATAGTTGGGATATCTGCCATCTATAACCTCTCAATTCAATAACCCTATTTCCTGATATTCAGGATATTACAACTTTGGTGGTCAGTCAATGGAATGAGTAATTCTCATGTATAGCGGCAGCATGAATAGAAAAACCGGACAGTCTCTTCAACCGTCCGGCTGTGTGTGACTCTTCAACTCTTGTCAGACGCATTCAACCACGCCCTGCTCTCGTCTCGGATTATTCGTCGATGCCGATCATGACCTCGGTAGCCTTCACGACCGCGTATACGCTGGAGCCGACTTCGATGCCCAGATTCTCGACAGACGTCATGGTGATCACCGATACGATCTCCTGACCGCCCTCCAACTCAACAGTCACCTCGGCGGTGACGATGCCCTTCTTGACATTTGTTACGGTTCCGCTCAGTTGGTTTCGTGCGCTAATCGGCATGAGTACCCCTTTCTGAATGTTGTCCCATTTACTCGTATAGCATCATTCGAACACGATTCACGATTTCCTCTACGCCTGCTGCGTTTATATCCGGTCTGGTGCGTTTGAACAATTCACCACGCCGATTCAACGCAAAATGGCGAGCCTCTATTTGCGTTCGCCATTTTACATCACCAGAAGATTCATATCAGTAGTCTACCTCCGACTGAAAGCAGTCCCAGCCGGAGGTAGTGAACAATACTACTGGTTATTCCACGGATCCGAATCCGGCACGAAGAGCGGCGAGCCAAACTCAGCCGTGCCATACTCGCTGATGATCTCCTGTGTGGGCACGGAGATGAGCCAGTCTATGAATTCCTGCGCATACTCCGCATGGATCATGGGGCTCTTGTCCGGGTTGACGGCAATCACGCCATACGGGTTGAACAGGATCGGATCGCCCTCGGTCATGATGACCAGGTCGGTTCCTTCCAGCGTACGGGCAAGATAGGTGGCTCGGTCGCTCAGCGTATAGGCCTGCGTCTCGTCGGCGAGGGTTAATACAGCGCCCATGCCCTGTCCGGCGGAGATGTACCAGTCGCCTTCAGGCTCGATGCCAGTTTCCGCCCAGATAGCCTTCTCCTTGGTATGCGTACCGGACTCGTCACCGCGGGAGACGAATGGCGCTTGCGCTTCGGCGATAGCCGTGAACGCAGCAGCGGCGTCACTTGTGCCGGCGATGCCTGCGGGATCGTCCGGCGGACCAACGATGACGAAGTCGTTGTACATCACGTCCTCTCGACGTGTGCCGTCACCTTCAGCCATGAATTCATCTTCAAGCGCTCGCGCGTGCACAAGGAGCACGTCAGCGTTGCCGTCGCGGCCCAGTTGCAGCGCCTGACCGGTGCCCACAGCCACGACGTCCACATCCACGCCCGTCTGTGCAACAAAATCGGGCAGAATAACGTCCAGCAGGCCCGAATCGCGGGTGCTGGTGGTGGTGGCTAGAATCAGTCGATCACCGGTATCCGCGGCCGCGCCGTTGTCTGCTGCCGGGGCTGCGGCGGGCGCCGGTTGAATGGGCTGACAGGCAGCCAGCAGGCCGATCAACAGTATTAGTATGAGTGTACCTACATAGTGCTTTCGCATTACTTTCTCCTCTTTGTTGTTGTCGAATTTGTTGTTGTCGAACGGGTTGTATCGACACCTATTGAAGAAATTATCACGCTGTGCGTGGTCGAATCAAGTTAGTTAGCCAGACCTAATAGACCATATCGCCGCGCACAAAGGCGCCGGTACGCGGGTCAGAAGGCGACTCGAAGAACGCCTCCGTCTCCTTTATCTCCACAATTGTGCCGTCCAACAGAAAGGCGGCTCGTGTCGAAATGCGCTTCGCCTGGAAGATGTTGTGCGTCACAAGCACAATTGTCGTGCCGTGCTCTTGATTCAGCCGGCTGACGATCTGCTCGATGAGGCCAACGTTGTACGGGTCCAAATTGGCCGTCGGCTCGTCCAGCAGCAAGGCGTCCGGACGCAATATCATGGCGCGGGCCAGTGCAACTCGTTGCGCTTCGCCGCCGGATAGCGTTCTCGCGTCCTGCTTGGCCAAATCCGCTAGGCCCACTTGCTTCAACGCTTCCTGCACACGGCCTGTCCCCTTGCGGATGCCGCGCAGCCGCAGGCCGTAGGCCACGTTGGCTTCCACCGTGCGCCGCATTAGGATGGGCTGCTGAAAGACAGTGGTCACTCGTCGTCGTACGTCCAGTGGCGCCTCCTTCTCTCTGCCATACTTCTTGTTACGAAACCAGATCTCTCCGCGGGTCGGCTCCTCCAGAAAGTTCAGCAGCCGCAAAAGCGTGCTTTTACCCACGCCGCTGGGACCGACAATCGACAGCACTTCCCCGCGCCGGATATCGAGCGACTCGATGGATAGCACGGTGCGCTGCTCGTAACTTTTAACTAAGTCGCGCACGGCGTACAGTGAGTCAGAGTGGGGGGGCTGATCTACTTCTCGTCCGTCGCTCTGTGTTGCGCTGAGTTTGCTTCTATCCGTCATGTCAACGATGTCAGTTGTTGTGTCTGCCATAACTCATTCTGTTCATCTATTGGGCCATACCGTGTTGGTTGTGATGCATGGTTTTCTTGTACAGCGGTCTCTAGCCACCATCCCTGTCAACGCTAACGTTCAGACCCACTAGTCAAAAGTACGGCCCTGCAGCCGCACAATGATGAAGTTCGTGACAAAGGCTATACTCAGCAGAATGATGCCGAGCGCAATGGCATAGTCAAAATTGCCTTTGCTCGTCTCCAGCACGATGGCCGTCGTCAACACGCGCGTACGACCGGCAATATTGCCGCCGACGATCATCACGGCGCCCACCTCGGAGATGATGCCGCCGAAACCGGCCACGACTGCTGCTATCACACCGATGCGCGCCTCGTCCAAAATGGCCCAGATAACCTGCCAGCGTGAGGCGCCCAACGCCTGCACCTGGATGCGCAGTACCGGGTCGACACTGGCGACCGCCGCCATGGTGAAACCGGCTACCAGGGGGAATGCGATGATGATCTGCGCAGTAACCATGGCGCCCGGTGTGAACAGATCAGGGACCAACGGTGAATTCAGGCTGCCCAGCGGTCCGCTGCGCGAGAGCATGAGATAGACGAACAGGCCGATGACGACGGGCGGGAAAGCCATGCCCGTGTATACGCCTGCAACGGTGAGTTTTCGTCCTCGAAAACGATTTAAGCCCAGCAGCACACCGGCGGGAATGCCCAGAGCCGCGCTGATCAGCAACGCTATGCCGGAAACACGCAGCGAGAGCCCAACAATTTCTCTCAGGATAGGGTCACCGTGAAATATCAGGCGGAGCGCCTCAACGAAGCCATTCGATAACTCGTTAATCTTGTTGCTCTACCTGTTGTGCTTCAACTGCGAAGTTCCATACTCTCACGAACACGCTGCCTACTGTTTGCTTGCCCCGAAATCGCACTAGCTGGCACGCTAGATTTCCGCCAGCACTTTACCCATATTGACAATGTCATAACCGCCGAGCGCCTTGACGCGGCCCAAAAACTCTTCGTCCGGATCACGCAGGAAGGTCAATAGTGGCTTCAGCAATTCGCTCTCATAGCGTTCCACGGGAATCACAAGATCGTAGCGCTCGTGCGAAAGCGGGATAAAATCCAGTTCCAGCGCGTGTGCAGCCGCACGAATGCCAAGCCCCGTATCAGCATCGCCGCCGGCCACGGCCGCAGCCACAGATGAATGAGACGATTCTTCCCGGTCGTATCCGCGCACAAATGCGCCTCGGATGCCAAGCCGCTGCAGCTCGATATCGAGCAGGATGCGCGTACCGGCGCCTTGCTGCCGGTTGATAAAGAGCACGTCATCCCGCGCCAGGTCTTCGATGCCGTGTATGTTCTTTGGGTTGCCTTTCGGCAATATGAGTCCCTGCTGGCGCGATACAAAACCGAGCAGCACAACGTGTACGCCGTACGGGGTCAGTAGCCGCTCGATGTAGCCCACGTTGTAGTCTTCCCCGTCCTCGTCCAGCAGGTGGGAACCGGCTAGATGCGCTTCGTTTCGCTGCAACGCAAGCAGACCCCCCAAACTGCCCACATGCGCAGAGACAAGCATCACCTCTGGATGGCGGCTATGGATGTAGTCGCCCAGCAGGTCGAGCGTGAGGTCGTGGCTGCCGACCGCGACGATCGCGCCGGGAACGCTATGCAATGGCCGAGGCTTGGTCATGGACAGTGCATCGGCAAAGGCGATGCGCGGGGGTACGGCATCAGCCAGATGCGCGGCAATGGACGGGCTATTCACGCGCAGGCCGGGAATGGATGCGTACTGGTTCGGCTCGGCTGTAACCAACGTGGCATTGTGATAGAGCGCTTGAGCAGCAAGCATCTGCGCAAGACCGGTCTCCGTTCTGGATTCCATTCCCCACCATGAGACGACTTCGCTGAGCTGTTGAGCGGCGGCTGCGTCGAATTCCACGATGCGCAAAGGCAGCAGGAAGCGCGTCAATGCGATGCGGTTCTGCTCCGGGTTGCTGCTCATTTCGGCGTATGCCTGCAAAGTAGCCACCGTCAAAGCGGAGACCGCGATCTGCCCAGGTCCATAGTCTGCGAAAACATGCATCAGGTTGCGAGGGCGCGAGTGTATGATGTGCAGACAGAAGGATGTGTCAAGCAATAGCTGGATGGAATTGGCGGACTTTATCGTCTTATCGCTCATGGAGTGTGTAATCGCTACGGACAGTTATTCACTGTCTACTGAAAATCATCAGTCAATGCAAAGTCATCGGTAAAGAGCTCGAGACTCTCGAACAGAGCATCCCACGGTTTGGCATACGGCAGCAGCACGACGGCGTTGCCCACCTGTTGGATGTAGACCTGGCTGCCTTCGAACCGGAACTCCTTGGGCAGACGAACGGCCTGGCTTTGCCCGTTTTGGAATAGTTTCGCCGTTTTCATTTCCTCTATATCCCGACAGAATTATCCACATACTGCATCAGTACCGCGCCAATAACGTTGACCGAACAGTGGTCGCAGTTGACCTGCTTCTCCATGGTCGGTCGTCCGAGGGAAGTATATATTAACAGTATAGATGTGCAGATGCAAAGCTTAGGATGGGAGGGTTTTGCGTGCTTGTCAGGTGCAGGAGGATGCTTCAGTCGGAAATTTGTTCTGCGGCGTCAATCTCCTGGCGGATAATATGGCTGATCTCTTCCAGACTGTCCGTGTCTTTGAGGAATGTTGTGTGTAGCCAGGTAGCGCTTGCATATTCTTCAAAGTCGCCTTTGGCCAACTGGCGCCAGCCGAGATGCAGTCCTTTCTCCGCTATCTCACCGGAAACGATCAACACGAGTCGCGCGTGAATCGGCTTCAGATGACCATTGCGTCGGGCACGAACATGCGCGCGAAAAACGGTGTCCAAATGGTCCCCGCTGTTGGGATTAATCTCTTCAACCGTGGACTGGAGTGAGCGATAGAAAATGCGTGATCGATTCTGGATCGTCTTGTAGAGTATCTCCCATGGAGAGAATTTCTTTCGCAGATGTCGCCACCTGTCATTCATGCTGCGCAGGTTCGGATATTTCGGCCGCGGACGCACCAGTCCGCTGTCCAACAAGACGACCAGATTGACTTTCTCTCCCTCTTGTTCCAACTGGTAGGCCATCTCCACAGCCGGTCGAGCGCCAAAACAGCGACCGCCCAAATAGTAGGGACCGTGCGGCTGAATCTGTCGCATCTCTTGGATGTACAACCGCGCCATAGACTCAATCGAATCCTGAGGTTCGGTTGTACCGTCCATGCCCAGCGGATCAAAGCCATAGATAGGTTGATCCTCACCCAGATACTTTGCCAGCTGGGAAAAACTGATCGACGTGCTAGCGGCAGCAGGAACTAGGAAAAAGGGTTGCCTGTTCCCACCAATTTGGATCTGTACCAGGCACCGTGCCCCTGACGCGTACGTGACAGAGTTCAGCTTCACGGCGAGTTCGCGAACCGTCGATGCCTCCGCAATGACACCAAACGTCAGTCTGCGTCCCGTCAATTCTTCCAACGCGGTTAACAGCCGCACAGCTGATAGCGAGTCTCCGCCTAGATCCGTAAATCGATCATCAACACCTACGCTGTCCAGCTCGAGCACCTCGGTCCATATTTGTACAAGCTGCTCCTCGAGTTCGGTTGTCGCTGCGGAATAGAGAGTAGCGAGCTCGGGACGTTGGCGTCCGGGATTCGGCAGCGACTTATAATCCACTTTACCCGTCTGCAGGCGAGGCAGTGCGTCCATCACCACGAATTTCTGTGGCACGGCGTATGTCGGCAACACAGCGGACAGCGATTGCCGCAATTGTTGAATATCGGGACGGCCTTGAGCGCCTACAACATAACCAACCAGTTCGACGCCAAGATCATTCTTCGTGGTATGCACGACGCATTCGCTGATCTCATCCATATTCAAGAGATGAGATTCTACTTCACCGATTTCGACGCGTTGACCTCGCACCTTGACTTGATGGTCGATGCGACCCATATGCACCAAACTGCCGTCTTCTCGGAATCGGCCCAAATCGCCTGTGCGGTAAACATGACGCCCTGGGAGGTCCGGGTCTTCCGGGAAGCGTTCTGCGGTTAACTCCGGGCGCTCCCAATAGCCGGGGGAGACATACTCAGTGCGCACGACGATCTCGCCCATTTCGCCGGGGTCGACAGGGCGTCCGTCTTCATTCCAGAGCAGTATTTCGAGGTCCTCATCATGATAGCCAGCCGGGATTACTTCAACCTCTGGTTCGTATTCACTATCCAGCCAAATGCGGCAGATGCCGGACACTTCGGTGGTACTTAGCGACGATGCATAGAGACAAGTGTCTGGGGTGATTCGCTTGAACAGCTCAAAGTGACGGCGGTAAGTTGGCCCGCCGCCGCCATAGATAACGCGTAAAGCCGGAAAGTAGCTGGTTTGGCCCAAAAATTCGGACATGGCGCGAAAGATGGCGCCGCCTATGAAGAAGGTAATCTCCTTCGTAACGAACCAGTCAGCCAACATGTGAAGGCCGTCTTTGCGTACATCAAATAGGCAAGCAATAGCGCCAACAAATAGGGGCGGATAGAGTGCAGCCAGACTACCGCTGAATGATACCTGCTGTAGCATTGCCGTACGGTCGTGGAGACAGAGTCGGCTCTGGTTGATGATATGCATTGAGAAGCGAAGCACGCTGCGATGTAGCCCGATGACACCCTTCGGCGTGCCGGTCGAGCCGGAGGTAAAGAGCACAAACGCATACGCATCGGGAGTGATCGTAATATCAGGATCGGCAGAGGTCTCGCCAAGCGCAAAGTCTGAGTAGTCCATCACCTTGGCGCATAGATCCGGCAGCGCATGCAGCCGCGCATGGTTGTTCGAGTCGGTAATAATCACCTTCGGCTCTACGTCGGCGAGAAGCTGTTCCCAGCGGCCTGGCGGATCATGCGGGCTGAGCGGAACGTAGAACTTGCCAGCCTTCAGGATGCCTATCAGCGCAACGATCATCTCCATGCCATGGTCGAAGAGCATTGCCACCGGCTCGGGCTCCGTGCCAAGAACGTCAATCAGCGTGTGAGCGATGACGTTGGCAGCGTTGTTCAATTCGGTGAAGGTCATGGTCTCTGAATCGAACTCGAGTGCGATCCGGTCCGGATAGGCGGCGACGGTCTTGGCGAATCGGGCTGGAATGGACAGCTCGATATCCTCTTCTGGAAAGGGCTCGAATACGCGGGAGGGGTGCCAGGCTTTGGTATTCGCACGCGCCTGTACTTGCCGGAGGTCGACCGCGTTCGATATTGTCTGCACCTCCTCCTGATGCCCTACTTGGGAACCAATACTCATACGAATTTGCCTTAACCTTCAACTACTTATTGCATCGCACAATAGAGTGCCGATTATTGAAACGTAGCTCCATCTACCATCCTCATTCCCGAGTAGTTGGTGGCGATGAGGGCGCTATTATAAATGGGCGAGATAACCGGTGCGACGGAGTTGAGCGTTCTGCCTGTCACCTCTAGAGCCACAAAATACCGGAGTGAGACTTTTTGTGATTAGGAACCCGTTACCGTCTGGATCCAGAACCACTCATGCCGACGAGTCTTGGAGAAAGATTATAGGAAAATAGTGTGCGAATCAAATTATGGGTATGTCAATGCTCGCCTTTGACATACCCATGGAGCTTCTCTAGACTGCAGGCATAGGATTGGTAATAGTCACAGCAGCGGATAAGAACACGGAGCCGTAATTGATGCCCGATTCATTGTTGGATACCACGCCGGAGGCGCAAGCGGTTTTGCTTGACTTGCTGCGTAACATGCCGCCGGCACAGAAGTTACGCATAATCTTTGGCCAGCAGATGACGTCGCGCCGGCTCATTGTGCTTGGGCTGCGTCAGCGTTTTCCCCAGGCGGATGATGCCGAGATACGTCGTCGCACAGCAGATATGTGGTTAGGGAAGGAACTGGCAGCCGAAGTCTATGGTCCCTTGCCAGAAGGCTGGGCGCCCACGTATAAGGGGACACGGTCGCCGATCGATGAATACTGATGCGATTGAAGTTACGCTGCTGGTTACGAGTAGACTAGAAAAACTAGGTATTGACTATGTAGTCGGTGGCGAGACTTCGGATCGTCAGTGGCGCGATATATTGGGAATCCTCGCCGTGCAGGCAGAGTCAATCAGTCGCGAGTATCTAACTCAGACAGCGGCCCAACTCGGCGTAGATGATCTGCTTTCCCGGGCGCTGGAGCAGGCGGATGCGTAAGGCTCAGTTCGACCCGTCATAGCCCTCGTCGACCGGCAGGTTCGGCTGATTGCGACCTTCTCCCACCAGTTGATCACAGCGTTCGTTCTCATCGATGCCCACGTGCGCCTTCACCCACACAAACTCGACATCGTGCTTGTCAAGCAGCGGCAGCAGGCGCTTCCACAAATCCACGTTCTTGGCCGCATCCTTGCGATTGCGCCGCCATCCGTTCGCCTGCCAACGTTTGACCCAACCTTCATTGATGGCGCGCACAACGTACTGCGAGTCGCAGTGGAGCGTGACCTGACACGGCTCCGTCAATGCCTCCAGCGCCTCAATGCAGGCTATGATCTCCATGCGGTTATTGGTGGTCATGCGAAAGCCGCCGGAGATCTCCTTGCGATGCTGGTTAAATAGCAGAACGATTCCATAGCCGCCAGCTCCGGGATTGGGGTCACAGCCGCCATCCGTATATACCGTAACCTGTTTCTTCGATGCCAATGGTTCGCCTGTCTACTGTTGTGGATGCGCTTCTTGGGCATTGTTCGTCGCTGTACTGCGTCTGCAATGCTGCTGAGTATTTGCCCGCGGATATCGCCTTGCAGATATCCTACCTTGCCACGTTGTTCTCGGCAAAACTTTCCGGCTATAGGTAACCAGTGGAATGATGCCACTGCTGCGCAGACCATGATAGTTAGTACATTTAATTGTTGGTGCATCCATTCATCTAATAAGCGCATGACATTTCCGGAAATAGCATTCTTCCGCTGTTGAGGCACGCTATGTTCTCCAAATACGCTGTTGGGCGATATAATAACTGCATACATGTCCGCCACATCAGCAAAGTTCCCTTATCTATTGATGAGCTGGTGCGGCGTTCGGCCCATAGATTGAGTCCGTAACCATCTCGATCCGACCAGCATACAGTGTTACCGGAAACCGTTTCAAGACTAGTTATTCAACCTGTAAACCCACCTGACTGTAAGGAGTGTACAAATGGCTGACTTTTCTAAAGCACGCGCCATGCTCGCCGAATTCAAAGGCGACAACTATATACATGGTCTTGGCGTTCTGCCCCAAGTGGGCAAGGCAACCGCTAGGTACGGTCGCAACGCAGCCCTGATCGCGGACAAATTCCCTGGCTCAGATGAATATATCCAGACGATACGCAACTCCTTAGCCGAGGCGGACGTGCATATTCTGGGCGAAATCGATGGCGCCGGACCGAATGCGCCGCTGGAAGACCTGGCGCGCATCACCGCCGGCGTCATCGAACTGGATCCGGACGTCATCGTCAGCTTTGGCGGCGGCAGTACAATTGATGCGGCAAAGGCGTCTGAGGTATTGCGCACACTGGGCGGCGCAATCGAGGACTACTTCGGCACGGGGTTGGTGACGGAAGCGCTAGCCAAGAGCGGCAAGAAGCTGACGCCCCACGTAGCCATCCAGACGGCAGCCAGCTCCGGTGCGCACCTTACCAAATATTCGAATATTACTGATGTGCATTCGGGGCAGAAGAAACTCATCGTGGATGAGGCGGTGGTGCCAGTGCAGCCGATCTTTGACTACGAAGTCACCTTCGGCGCGCCTGTATCGCTGACCGCAGACGGTGCACTGGACGGCATCGCCCATTCCACCGAGGTGCTCTACGGCGCCATCGGACAGCCCTACTACGATCGCATGGAAGACGTGGCGGTAGAAACCATTGATCTGGTGCTGGAATACCTGCCCAAGGTCATCGAAAACCCGAAGGATGCGGAAGCGCGTGAGGCGCTGGGCCTTGCCACCGACCTGGGCGGCTACGCCATTATGCTGGGCGGCACCAACGGCGGACATCTGACCAGCTTCTCTCTGGTAGATGTGCTGAGCCATGGTCGCGCCTGCGCCATCATGAACCCATACTACACGGTCTTCTTCTCGCCCGCCATCCAAGGTCCGCTGGAGCTAACCGGACCGCTCTATGCCGCATCCGGCGATACCGATGCCGACCTAGATACGCTGGAAGGGCGCGAGTTAGGCGAGGCGGTTGCCCAGGCCATGATCCACTTCGAGGAGCGGATCGGCTTCCCGGCTACGTTGGGCGAGGTGCCCGGCTTCACCGACGAACATATTGAGCGCGCTCTGGCTGCCGCTAAGAATCCGCAGCTCAAGATGAAGCTGGAGAACATGCCGGTGCCACTGACAGCCGATATGGTAGACGAATATATGGGGCCGGTACTGGAATCTGCGAAGACTGGCGATCTGTCGGTGATCAAGACAGCGGAGTAGGGGAACAGCACCCTTCCCGGAAGCTGAAACCTGACGCCCCGTCAGACTGATTCCGGGAAGGTGTACTCGAAAGTCAATGCGCTAGTGACCACACTTCAGATATTTTATGATCGGATCGGCAATACGCTTACAGTGTGGCTGGATGATCCTCATAATGAATTTGAGTCAGAAGAAACTGGTGACGAGTTTATCCTCATGAAAGACAGGAATGGCAAGGTGATCGGCTTTGAAAAACTGAATTACGCAATTGCTGATCCGGATGACATGATCGTTGCTTTCGAGGCTGTGCCGCCACCACTATAGCAGTTGCAGCTAGGGACTGCCGCGTAAACGCGCTTCCTGGGTGACGGCGTCCAACAGCGTGCCGCTGATCTCTTGTCCGCGCGCGTTCTCATCTACAAATAGCTCGGACAGGAAGCCTTCTGGCCCGGGTAAATATTGGCACAGAATCCATGCCACCGATCACCCATCCACCCTCTCAGTCTCTGTGCATCTCCTGCCAGTGAGCGAGACTGCTGAAGATGGGCGACAAGGCCTGGTATATTTCGCTATTGAAGGCTGCAATATCGTCGTAGATGTCCATGTTTGCCGGAATGGGTTCAATAGTCTCCACGACGTTGCTGCGCTGCGCTGCGATATCCCAGTCGTAGAGACCGACCGTGACACCGCCTGCCACGGCTGCGCCCCAGGCTGTCGCCTCGCTGGTCAGAGACAGCATCTCAACAGGCAGCCGGAAACAATCCGCCAGAATCTGTCGCCAAAGCGGACTCTTACCGCCGCCGCCGATGAGACGCACCGAGCGAATCTCAGGCGTCTGATCGCGCAAGGCGTCCAGGATGAAGCGGAGGTTGATGGCTACGCCTTCCAACACCGCGCGCGCCATCTCCGGTTTCCCAGCCGGCATAGTCAGCCCAACGAATGCGCCTCGCGCCAGTGGATTCCAATAGGGGCTGCGTTCGCCCATGATATGGGGTAGGCAGATGAGGCCGCCTGAACCCGGCGACGCCAGTGCAGCTGCCTCGTCCAAATCCAGGTCGCCATCGTGCAGCCAGCGCCACGCCCAGTCGCGCGAACCGCCCGCCGCCTGCATCGTGCCCATGGGCGCATACCGCTGCGGGTGGATGTGGTGGAAGGTCACAGTTCTTTGTCGAGGATCGGGAACCGGTTCGGCGCTGGCAATGCTAACCCACGCCGAGGAGCCGACGTAGCAATAGCAGTCGCCGGGTTCAATCACGCCGGCGCCCACGCCCGCACAGGAGCCGTCGCCGCCGCCGATGACGACCGGCGTGCCGGCTGCGAGCCCGGTACTTGCCGCAGCTTCGGCTGTCACAGTGCCTGCGATGCCCGTTGACGGCAGCAGACGCGGCAGCAGTTCATTCGAGAGATCGAGCGCGTCGAGAAATGGTTGATGCCAGTCGCGGCTTACCAGGTCGAAGAGCAGCGTTCCGGATGCGTCCGAATAATCCGTGACCAGTTCACCCGTCAGGCGGTAGACCACGTAGTCCTTGGGCTGCAGGAAGCAGACTGTCTGGGCAAAGAGTTCCGGCTGGTGCCGTCGGAACCACTGATACTTCGGTGCAGAGTAGGCTGGGCTGGCTTGATGCCCGCAGCGCAAGTAGACCTCGTCGGCTCCACACAACTCTGCCATCTCCTCCGCTTCGACTTGGGCGCGCTGGTCAGCCCAGATGATGCATGCTCGCAACGGTTGACCCTCGGCGTCCAAGGGTACGCAGCCCATCATCTGTCCACTGAAGGAGATCGCGGCAATATCATTCGCGTTCACGCCGGTACTGTCCAACAGTTGCCGTGTGGTATGACACACAGCGCTCCACCAGTCGCTGGGGTCCTGTTCGGCCCAGTTAGCGTGCGGGTAATCAGTGGCATAACCGGTGAAGGCGCTGCCTGTCAGGTTGCCGTCGGCATCGAAAAGGTTGGCTTTGTTGCCCGTGGTACCAAGATCGTGGGCTAGAATGTAGCCGGACATGGGCGCCGCCTTATGTGGTTTGAGCGTTGCTACGGGGTTGGACGAGAAACTGCCAGTCAAACGTGACGTTGCCAGGCGTTTCTGCACATAAACTGTTCGCCGCGGTGACGGCGATGCCATTTAGCGAGAACGGCAACTACACATACACAGACATGGTCGCAGTAACAAATCTGAACGAATTAAGCTGGTTCAGCGGCGGATTCGCCGGCTGTAACACGTGCTGCGGCTGATGCCACAGATTGATGGGCTACTGTATTATATCAGGACTTCATCGCCCATGAGTGCGGTTAGGAACGTGTCGGCGAAATCGTCGACCGAAACCCAGTCCGTATATTCATAATCCTGGGAGGTGTCTGTATCGCCGCCCGTCGATTTGTTGATGCGTTTCATGACGATGCGCTTGATGAGCCCGTACTGCGTATAGAGCAGCGCACCGGCAAAGACGCCGATCTGGTCTGGATTCCATCCGGTATTCTCCATCCAGTTTTCCACGTATTTCTCCACCTCTGCCTGGGCCTCGGGCTGGTCGCTCTTGGCCGTGAGACAGACTGTGAAAAAGGCGGAGAGAGCGCTGGAGAGTTCATCGCGGTGGTGCTGCGCCAGTTTGACCATGTATTTAGCGTGCTTGCCCATGTGTATGGACGCGCCCACAATTACACCGTCATAGCCTGAAATGTCCAGCGAGTCAGGTGCGGTCTTGCCGTAAATTTCATCCACCAGGTGACCGCGGTTGTGAAAGAACTCGACCAAATGGTTGGAGATTCTCTGTGTTTGGCCTTCTTCAGAGCCGTAGATGATCAGAATGCGCGCCATGGGAACCTTCCTTCATACTGTGCTGTCGCCGTACTAATGCCGATACGCGGCGCCATATTTCTGTCTTCGATGCTGCGCTCTCAATGCAGGTGTGTCTTCCTTCGATTTTGACTAACGTACTTGTATCTCGCCGCAATGGCTAAACCGCCCAAGTTCGAGGTGTCATGCATGGAGGACCCTCGCTACGCCACTGCTACAGTACATAGCGATGATGATCGAATCATATCAACAAGTGACCGTCTGTCCAAAATTCGACCCTGCAACGGTAACTGATGCGTTATAAATGCTTGACACAAGAACAAACGTTCTATATCATGGACGCATGACGCGATTGTGGGCTGACGAACTGCTGGTGCAGGTGCAACTGGATAGGCGGCGCTTGCCGGCTGTTTTGCAGTTGAATGGGCGGCGCTACTTCATAGCGCGTGTCGTGCAACAGTGGGAAGTGGACACGGACTGGTGGTCGACCGAGGGGCGCGCTTGGCGACGGCACTATGCGGTGCTGACGCGAGATGCGGGGCCGTTCTGCGTGGTGAGCTACGATGTGCTAGCCGATCAGTGGCATCTGGAGCGCATCTACGACTGAGTGTGGATCGGTTGTGGACGACAATAGCCTACGCGATTTGCTTACCGGCGTCCGGGCCGACTGACTGATCGTAGACTGCTTCTACCGTGACGAAGACCACATACTTCAACGGCGGACGTTCTTTAGGGCCGTCTTTCAAGCCCTCCGCCATAGCCTGGTAGAGCGGGCCTGAATCCAGCAGCTGCGCGGAACCCTTCAACTGGTAGCCCTCTACTGTCTCCGTGTCGACTGCGGTGATGGCTACCTGGGAATTCACCTCCAGATTAGCGCGCGTCTTGCGCGAATAGAGGTCAGCGAAGATAACATGCTCGTCACCGACGATGCGCACTGACCCCTTGGGCGTCGTGTTGGGGACGCCGTCGAGCGTCGAGGTTGCTACCCAAGCCAGCTTGCCTTCGAAGAAGTCCTGCACGTGTTTTGGTATTTGAGTCATGGTGTTTCCTTTCGCGCCGCCGGGCTTGCAACCGCTCCAATTATTATAGAGCGAAAGGATACCACGGCTGCAAATGGGCGGCTAGCGAGCAAAATGTCCTAAAGCGCCCTACAGTCCTTTGTGTCGTAGACAACTGTAAACGAGCGATTGAGTTTTTGCTGCTGCGGCTATGCGACAGTAGATGGTACGATGGGGGCGCAACCAATACTATAACGCTCCCTGCAGAGGACGGCACAGGATGATGCCCAAGCTTTCGCTGTTGGAACATACGTTGACCGATTTCGTACGGAATTTCATCGAGCATCCCTACGACGCGTACACCGAACACGGACAGCACGCGCTCTTCTACGCCGATCTGCTGCACAGGATTCCGCCAGGCGAGCGATATGCTTGTTGTCAGGGACGCCGGATCTGCGTGCTGCAGAAGGAGTACCCAACCGCGCATCATTTGGGTAAGCCGCGTCGCCAGCATTGGGATGTGGCCTTGCTGAAGACTCCGCTGGAAAGCGCGAACTGCTCCTACGACTATCTGCGGTTATCGGCGGTGGTCGAATTCGGACTGAACGAGATGGAAACGCACCTGGCAGACGATGTGGCACGACTCTGCCATTGCGGTGCGAATGTAGAACATCGCTATGTGGTGCACCTATACCGGCTGTCTGCGCCCGGGAAGCAATTCTCCGGGCGAGACTGGTCGGCAAAGGCAAGGAAAATACTATCCGCTGAAGATGTGGCGTGCTACACATTGTGCAACTGCGTGACAGCGTGTTATGGCATACAGGATGACACAGATCGGCATCGCGCTCGCGCCTGTCGAATCATCAACGGTTGTGTCACCGATCTACTCTCTGCACAGGGTCAAGCCCCGTCAACCGTCTACTAGCTCTGGAGCTTGGAAAGTTTGTCCTGCACGCTGTTGAGCACTGCTTCTCGGTCCTTTAGTTGATCGCGGAACTCCTTATCATCCGTATCGGCGATTTCCATGCGCAGCTCGGGCAGTTGGTATTCAAGCAGATCGACCAGTTCGGTGACCTCTTCTTCGGTCAGATCCAGATGCAACATATCTTGCTCTCCTTCGTGATTGTTTCTGAGTCAACCTGTGCAATTACACCTCTAGTATCGCGCCGCTTTCAATCAACTTCAACCTTGACGAAGAAGATAGTCTGTTCAACACAATATGTCTCGACAGCTTTCCATTGGGTGCGGTATCGGTGATTCAGCCTAGAGTATCGTTCTCAATTAGAGTAATTGGAGTCAAAGTAGGACGGGTGGGATTCGAACCCACACGAGAATTACCTCGGCGGATTTTAAGTCCGCTGCGTCTGCCGTTCCGCCACCGTCCCCTTTTGGTCAGCGCTTATGAATTCTAGCCGCGTCACACCGGCGTGTCAATAGTCTGAGGTTGCACAACGCCAGCCCGCACGCCTCTGTTTCCCTTTCGTGCCTCGCTGCGGTATCATCCGCACACACTGAGAACTGCATAGCCAACACCAGCATCTGCACTAGACAGGCGAAATAACATGAGTGAGAGCAAGTTCGTCCGGTCCACCGGACTCTATTTCGAAGAATTTATTCCCGGTGAGTCCATCACTAGCATGGGGCGCACCATCACCGAGGCGGACGTGGTTGGCTTCGCTTCGCTTTCCGGCGATTGGAACTTGATCCATACCAACACCGAATATAGCAAGGAGCACATGTTCGGCCAGCGCGTAGCGCACGGGTTACTCATCCTCAGCATAGCCAGCGGCTTGGCTGTGCGCATGGGCTTCATGGAGGAGACCATCCTGGCTTTTCGCAGCATCGGCGAATGGAAGTTTCAGCGTCCGGTCTTTATCGGCGATACGGTGCGCGTGCGTCTGACTGTGGGCGACATGAAAGCCATGCCGAGACTGGACGGCGGGCTGGTCAATTTCGATGTGGAGGTGCTGAACCACGAGGACAAAGTGGTGCAGCGCGGCAACTGGGAGATGCTGGTCAAAGCTCGTGAGGAGAGTTGATGTGCGGAACCTGGCTAATTGGGTAGTAACAGTTCAAGCGTTGAATTGTTCATAGGTTCAAAACGACACTGGACCGCATATTTGCGTGCAATAGCTTGCAATTTTTGTCCATTCGATATGAGGAAGATGGGGTTTTCTTGAACCATTGACCTTCTTGAACCATTGAACTACTATCCAAACTAGCTTCCTGGAAGGTGCAGTCCCTTCCAGGAAGCGATGTTAACTTGAAACTTTGGACCTGGAACCTGGAACCGACTTTATGCCAAACCGACTAATCGACCAAACGTCTCCCTACCTGCTGCAACACGCACACAATCCCGTGGACTGGTATGCTTGGGGCGAGGATGCGCTGGAAGCCGCTCGCAGCCAGGACAAGCCGATCTTCCTTAGCGTGGGCTATAGCGCCTGCCACTGGTGCCATGTTATGGAGCGGGAAAGCTTCGAGAACGAGTCGACTGCAGCGTTGATGAATGAATTCTTCATCAACATCAAGGTCGATCGCGAGGAACGGCCTGACCTGGACGCCATCTATATGGAGGCCGTACAGGCGCTGACGGGACAGGGCGGCTGGCCTATGAGCGTCTTTCTCACGCCGGAGGGACAGCCCTTCTACGGCGGCACCTACTTTCCGCCGGAAGAGCGCTACGGCATGCCTAGTTTTGAGCGCGTGCTGCGCACTGTTGCCGACGCCTATCAGAACCGTCGTGAGCAGGTTGAAACCAGCGCACAGAGCATCGTCGAGTCACTAAATCGCGCGGCAGTGATGGAGAGTGTCAGTAGCGACCTGGGCGTCGATCTGCTCGACACGGCTGTCGCGTCCTTGGAGCAGGCGTTCGACGAGCAGAACGGAGGCTTTGGCAGTCAGCCCAAGTTTCCACAGCCCATGAATTTGGATTTCCTGCATACGCAGTACCGGCGCACTGGCGATTTAGACACGCTGTTCATGGCTGAGCGTACACTGGAGATGATGGCGCGGGGTGGAATCTACGATCAGCTCGGCGGCGGATTCCACCGCTACAGCGTGGACGCGGTCTGGCTGGTGCCCCACTTCGAGAAGATGCTCTATGACAACGCACAGTTGTTGCGCACCTATCTGCACGCCTGGCTCATCACGCCGCGGCCCCTCTTCCGCACCGTTGTGGAGGAGACCCTCGACTATGTGCTGCGGGAGATGACCGCACCGGAAGGCGGCTTCTACAGCACACAGGATGCGGATAGCGAAGGCGTGGAGGGCAAGTATTTCGTCTGGACGGTTGACGAGGTGGACGCACTGCTGGATGCGGAGTCTGCGGCAGTGTTCAAGCGGTACTACGGCATGTCGCAACGGGGCAACTTCGAAGGCGGCAACATCCTCTACGTGAGCCGCCCAGTGGCTACGGTAGCCCAGGAATTGGACATGACACCGGACGCCGTGGAGCAAAAATTGGCGCATGCGCGATCTGTGCTCTTTGCGCATCGGCAACAGCGCGTTGCTCCGGCGCGCGATGAGAAGATACTGACCGAATGGAATGGCCTAATGATCCACGCCATGGCCGAGTGCGGCGTAGTGCTGGGCAGGCAGGATGCGCTGCAAGCTGCGCAGGCTTCAGCCAATTTCGTGTTGGAGCATATGAGCCAGGAGGATGGTCGCCTCTTTCGCACATACAAGGACGGACATGCACACCTAAACGCCTATCTAGAGGATTATGCCGCATTCATCCGTGCACTAGTCGCGCTCTACGAAGCGGACTTCGACCTGCGCTGGCTGGGCGAAGCGAGCCGGCTAACCAAACTCATGTTCGAGCAATTCCACGACTCAAACCGGGGCGGCTTCTACCAAACCGGCGTCGATCACGAGACGCTGGTCATGCGGCGTAAGGACTACATCGACAATGCTGTGCCCAGCGGCAATTCGCTGGCGGCAGACGCTCTGTTACAGCTTTCGGCTTTGCTGGGCAATGAGGACTATCGTAAAGAGGCGGGTCAGATCGTGCTCACCATGAAGGAGCTCATGGCGAGGCAGCCCTCTGGCTTTGGACGACTGCTCACGAGCGCAGATGCGCTGCTGGCTAGGCGCCAGGAAGTGGCCATTGTGGGCGATCCGGATGAACCAGGCTGCCAGGAGCTGCTGCGAACGGTGCGCGAGCGCTACTTGCCGCATAGTGTGTTGGCGCTAAAGCGACCGGGCGAAGAGAGTATCCTACCCGTGTTGGAAGGGCGAACGCTGGTGGACGGGCAGGCGGCTGCTTACGTCTGCGAAAATTACGCCTGCCAATTGCCGACCACGGATCCGGAGCAACTTGCCAGATTGCTTGCCCCGGATCAGGCTAGTGTTAGCTAATAGTCGATACACAAAGTGTGGTGCGAGCCCTAGAAGTCAATGTTGACCGAACCGCGCCGCTCACGTTGCTTGGCGCGCTGTTCTTGCTCCTCCGCCTTGGTTTCTACCTTGGCGATTAGACTCTCCACAAGGGCCTGTGCAGTGAGTAAGCTTTCCCGACGCACCGCATAGAGATGCTTCCAGAAGTCCTGCGAGAGGCCCAGGTCATTATGACGCACCTCTTCGATGGCGCCGGTGACGCCGTCCGCCATCCACGCCAGCGGGCTGAACGAAGCAGAACGGCTGTCCGCCGGTCGCCGTGAAGGCGTCTCATAGCGTGGCGCGTAGTGCGACTTAGCGGCGAGTTCCCGCTCGTTCGGTGTACGCTCACTATCTTCAGTTACAGTGGCGGCAACAGGTTTTGCAGCCTGCCTAGGCGCTGAACTTGAGGCGGCATGAATGGGATTGGCGCCAACCTCACTCTCGCTGCCTTGCTTGTCGCCGTTGTGCTTGTTGGTCGCATTCGGATTTGGCGCAGAGGCTGCCACCTCTGTTTGGGACTTGTTGTGTCCGCCCGTAATCGGTATTGTATTCGCTGCCATTTCGTGACCTCCCTGTGCGGTTTCACATCCGCTGCTCGCGGCCGTCCGCGCTCATTACGCTTTCTGAATCAATACGCGCATCACATCGTAATCTTGGCTGCCGAAGCGATACTTGTATGCTTCGTCCCCCTGCATAAAGTCAAAGAGCGTGCAGCCAGAAACAATCGCGTACTGAATCACGTAACCAAGTTGCACCCATCCCGGGCTGAGTTGCGAATAGGCGTCCGGGTCATAGCCGGAATTGTAGAGCAGATAGCGTCGGTTGTATTCGAACGCCAGCAGAGCCGCAGCCTTCTCGCCGTTGAGGGTAAGGAAGCTAAGCTTCAGCCAGCCCTTGTCCATCATGCGTTGCGCCATAGCGTTGAAGAAGCGCCGCATCTCCACCGTCATGAACTCGGCCTTGTCCTCTTTGCTGGCTTGCTGCAGCGCAACGAAATCATCCATTTCAGCGACAAGATTGTCGATGGGCGAGACCATATGGAAACCGACGGTGGCTTCCCGTTCGGCTCGACGCATCTTTCGGCGAATCTCGTGTCGCTGCTTCTTGTCCACAGTTTCTTCGAGGTATGTCTCGAAGCGGAACGGCAACTCAAATTGGGGCGCCACATCCTCACGCAAGACGGTGACGCTGGCGTCCGCGGCTTTGGCAATAGGCGGCAGCTCGACATAGGTGCGGCTGTCCTGCGGCAGGTTGCACAGGTCCACCACGTCCCAATCCGGCGCCTCGTCGCTGTAGAGCCAGTCCATGAATGACTGGAAGACCGCAGACTCCCATCCTGTCTCCACGATAACGTCCAGGTAGTCGCTCACTTCCAGGCAACCCACAATAGAAAAGGTGCGTGTGCCGGTGAACGAGCCGTACTCGGTCGATGTCACGCCGGTCAGGTAGAGCGGTACGATGCCCACGAGCTGTCCTGTATCCTCTTTGCGATAAGCGAGGATCCAGAGGTCGCCCTCGCCTAAATATTCCCACCAGACGGTCTGCCATTCATAGGTGAGAAAGACGGTGTTGAAGCGACTTCGCTGGAGCAGGTCGTTCCATTCATTTTGAAGCGCCTCGAAGCCCGTCATGGGCCTGTTGGGACCGTAGACGGTGCATTCCAGTGCGGATGGCTGGTTCTGTTGCGGAGCCGATGCTTCTGCGCTCGCACCCGCGTCCATACCTACTGTATTGGTACAACAGGGCTCTTCAGTACAAAGCTCTGTGTTGCTCATATCAGTCCATTCGTTCCTTGCGGGCTTAGTTGAAGGCTTGCCAACTTTCCCTTCCGATTAATTTTCCGTGCGAAATATTCTAGCGCAGTCACAGTCTTTGCCGCATATCGTAGCATAGCAAAGTTGTACGTTGTTACGCGCACTTGAGTATAGCGTACGGGATAGGGCCTATCAAGTAGGTCGCGTTCCAGAGTCGGGAGGAATTCGGCTAAGAGACTCTCTCTCAAGTTCAAAGAAACACCGTCGTGCGCATATCGCCAGTTTCGAGAGTTGCAACATATTGTGCGTAACGTTCTGGTATCGTCAACGTCATAATACAAAAGGCGGCGTCACCAATTTCGGCTGAATTGGCGGCGCGTGGCCTTCATGGGCATGGGATGTTGACTTCGACGTGTGAGGGATCTATGGTGCACGGTTTTGATTTCGTTGGCAAGGGATGGAAACGGAAAGGTTGGAAAAAGTTCGCAATGCGAAGAACGATGGCGCCGCTATACGCCATCCTATTCGTCGCACTTTTCTTTGCGAACACAGGAATAGCACAGGCGGCTGAACGTGTGCATGTTGTGCGCCAGGGCGAAGGCCTGGCTCGCATTGCCCAAAGCTATGGCATCTCCATGTCCTACTTGGCGCAATACAACGGCATCACCGATCTGAACCATGTCCTCATTGGGCAGCAGTTGCGCATTCCCTATGACACCGCCTCGTCGTTGACCGCGCCGCCGGCGAACTCCGCCTATCTACCCGGTACCGATGGGTACTATGTGGTGAAGCAGGGCGATATGCTCAACCGCATCGCCCGCGACAACAGTATGGCGCTAGAAGATCTAATGCGCATCAACGGCATTCAGTTCGCCGACACCATTTATGTGGGACAGAAGCTGCGTTTGACCGCGCGGGTGCAGCCCACGCAACCCTTTGTAGACCTCGAGCCGGCGCCGGCAGGCCAGATTTACGTCGTCCAGGCTGGTGATTCTTTGGCCTTGATTGCCCAGCGCTATGGCATGACGTTGAACGAAGTCATGACGCTCAACGGTCTGCCGAATCCGAATTTCGTGTGGACAGGACAGCGGCTGCGCGTTAACAGTGATAACACACCGTCTGCACCCATTGAGCCGCTACCGGCGGCAGGTGCGCCAGCCAACGGCGTACGCCTCATCGAGATCAACCTGTCCACGCAGACGTTGACAGCCTGGCAGGGAGGGGTCGCAATCATGAATGTGCTGGTCAGTACCGGCAAAGCGAGTACGCCGACCGTTCCAGGTTCGTTCAAGGTCTACAACAAGGTCGACAGCCAGCGCATGACCGGTCCGGGCTATGACCTACCCGGCGTGCCGTGGGTCATGTACTACTACGCCGATTACGCGATTCACGGCGCCTACTGGCACGCCGCATTTGGCACTCCGACCAGCCACGGCTGCACAAATATGACGTTGGAGGACGCCGAGGTGCTATACAACTGGGCGTCGGTTGGCACGGACGTCTATGTTCACTACTAGGCGGACCGCTGATATCCTGAACGTCGTGTGTGGCAGAGCGGAAGCGGACCATGAGCAGCGGTCAACCGCAAGTAGATCAATAACAGAGAACTGTGGCGCCCTGCGTATCCTATGCCCACGGAAATGAGACGAGTCTGGTAGGGGAATACTCTACACGAGAAGCTGACGAATCTACATGCAGGCGTCACATGGACAAGAAGGTCGCTGCACTGAATGAACTGTTCAGAGCAGCGACCTTTGTTTCGAAAAGCTAATTACCTACGAGTGTTGGCAGATACGTTACAGGGCTACTTTTCAAGCTTACCCTACAAGCTTAGCAGCTAGTTTCATGGGTATCGACGCATCTAGAACTGCCGCCTAATCGTTGCTCAGGGCATGGAATGTCGGCGTCAGCGTGGGATAGAGCGCTCGATACTGTTCGTAATATGGCTGGTAGCGGTCCACATTTTCCGCAATCGGCTTCGTGTCGCCGGTAACGGTGATGGTTGCGCTACACGCCTCGTCCACGTCACTCCAAACGCCGGCGCCGACGCCCGCCAACAGCGCAGCACCGTAGGCGGCGCCTTCCGTGGTATTCACCGTCGCGAGTTCTGTATCCAGAACATCAGCAAGAATCTGCCGCCAAATGGGGCTCTGCGCGCCACCGCCGGAAACGCGCACCTGATTGATGCCGGACAGCCCCACGCCCTTCATCAGCTCGAAGCTGTCTCGCAGACCGAATGCGACACCCTCCAGCACGGAGCGGGTCAGATGCGCCTTCTCATGACGGATTGTGAGGCCAGCGAATGCACCGCGTGCCAGCGGATCCGGGATAGGGCGTGCGCTCGCCTGTCAGGTAGGGCAGGAAGAGCAGACCATCGCTGCCCGGTGCGATGTCGCCAGCCGGCGCCAGCAGCTCGTCGTAGCCGGCGCCCGGCGCCAATGTGTCACGGTACCAGCGCAGGCTGCCGGCTGCAGAAAGCATGACGCCCATGAGGTGCCAGCGGTTCGGCACTGCATGCGGGAAGGCGTGCAGCCGTCCTTGCGGTTCGTAGAAGGGCTCATTGACGGTTGCGAAGACTACGCCGGACGTACCCAGCACGAGTGAAACGATGCCTTCCGATACCGCGCCGACGCCGACTGCGCCTGCCGCTTGGTCACCGCCGCCGGCAACGATAGGCGTGCCCTCACGCAGTCCGGTGTCGGCTGCAACCGCGGCGGAGACTGCGCTTGTAATGGTCGGACCCTCATAGGTAGTCGGCAGATACTCACGCGGGATATCCAGCGCCTCAAGCACTTCGGTGGACCAATCGCGCTCTTTCAGGCTCAGCAGCAAGGTGCCGCCGGCCCCAGCTTTGTCCGTGCCCAGTTCGCCGGATAAGCGATAGCGCAGGTAATCCTTGGGCAGCAAGATATGCCGCACACGTTCATAGACGTCCGGTTCATTTTCACGGACCCACAATATTTTCGGCGCAGTGAAGCCGGTAAGCGCATCGTTGCCTGTGAGCTGCACCAGCCTTTCCTTGCCGACCCGTTCGCGTATCTCGTCACATTGTGCGCCGGTACGCTGGTCGTTCCACAGGATGGACGGTCGCAACACGGAGCCGTCGCCGTTGAGCAAAACCAAGCCGTGCATCTGGCCTGTGAGACCGATAGCGTCCACATCGTCGCCGCTGATACCGGCTTGCGATAACACGGAGCGGATGCTCTGAATCGCACCGTACCACCAGACAGGCGGATCCTGTTCGCTCCAGAGCGGATGCGGCGTATCAAAGGAGTATTCATTGGCGGCGACTGCTGTCACATCCCCTTTGTGGTCGATGAGCAGCGCTTTTGTGGCTGTGGTGGAAACGTCGATCCCGAGTAAGTACGCCACGATTTCAACCTCCCAAGTGTCCGTATTGTTTGTTTGGCTATTGCTGGATGGCAGCGACGCGCACCATCAAGCTGAGTGTTGTGCAATATCCGAACCCGGTGACAGGCTAAGCCGCAGGCCACGCTCCGTGGACGCGTCGAGAGCTATTGTGTGAGTCAGCTTTCGCTGGTTGCGCGGCTGAATTGCGCGAATGCGTATTCAGGATACTGTTTCACAAATGATTCGGTACTAACCGACTACCTCGAGACCAGTATACGGAGCGTTTGTGATCACAGTCAAGACTCATTTGTCATACGTTAGCTCGACAATAGCTGTCTGATTTGGCAATTCTGAGACCTAAAATGGTATTTACTCACGCGAATACCGACCACATTGCGTGGGACCAGACCCGGCACCCGAAGCTTGGATTCGCCGGCGCATTGCCTACCCTGTGTGGAGGCCAATCTGTTGTTTGCTTTCTGGCAGTCGATTTTGTCGTCACATCAACGTATCATACCAATATAGCGAGAATTGCCGGCGTCTATCCTGTGCGTTTGCTGTCAGTATTACCTGTCGCGGACGAACATGCTGGGTCAGCTTTGCTTCACGCTATGTGCTGTTTTACAATTCGCTATTGCGTAGGCTTGATGCAGTACTGTGGCAGGATAAATCGGGTTAACGAGGCGCTCTGTAATGTTCAACAGCGGTATCACGTTCGTACACTGGTTTAGAATCCCTCGCACAAGGTTGGTTTTGTTTTCTGTACTTATTATTTGTGCTCTTTTTGTTACAACAGCGATTCCCGTCCGTGCTATGGACGAGGGCCGCGACCTTACATCCAATGACGGCGACGCGGTGACGCCTATCAAGGACGGGGAGATGCTGCCGCCATTGCCTATCTTCGCTCCGCAAATCGGACCCATTATCAAGCAGTCCTTTTCGTGGGATGTAGACCGCTGGACCACAGCTTTTATACCCGGCGATCTGGGTAATCTATCGCCTATTGATTTACCGACCGACGAAGAGAAGTGGATACGCGTCGACCTGAGCGAACAGACCGTCATCGCGTATGAGGGTGATCGACCCATCCGCGGCTTCATCGTCTCGTCCGGGCTGCCCGCCACGCCAACCGTGACTGGCACCTTCCGTATTCGTACGAAGGTCCGATCGCAGAACATGACTGGCGGTAACCGTGCGGCGGACAATTACTACAACCTGGACAACGTGCAGTGGGTACAGTACTTTTACCAGGACTACAGCTTTCACGGCACTTACTGGCACAATGATTTTGGGACGCCGCACAGCCACGGTTGTTTGAATATGACCATCATGGATGCGAAGTGGCTTTTCGACTGGGCTAACCCAAAATGGGACGGAACGAGCGTCTGGTACAATAGTCCGCCCGACGATCCCGGTACGCTGGTCATTGTTCACGATTGAGCCTTCCACGACCTGGTATACGCGATCAGGTCGTCGGCTTCGGGTTTCCGGCATTGGATGCACTTGTAGCACGTCTTAACGTAGACGCACCTCATCATGGATACACCAGTAGAAACGATTGATATCCAGGAAGAATCGCCTCTAGACGAACTGACAACGGTGACAAAGCCGAGGTCATCTTTGCGCGCTCTGCTAAAGGTTGTCGTGGTCATCGGTATTGCCTCCGCAGTTCTTTTCTTCGTTCAGCGGCAGACCGACAGCGAAGTGCGGACCTACAGTTTCGCTCCGGACTTCGAGATTACCACCTTTGACGGAGAGACCGTTCGCCTCGCCGACTATCGCGGGCGCGGCGTGGTGGTGAATTTCTGGGCGAGCTGGTGCGGTCCATGCCGGGCAGAGGCGCCTATCTTGGCCGATGCGTGGCGGAACGAAGAGGGCGGTGACGTGGTCTTTATCGGGTTAACGCATAGCGATACCTTAAACGGATCGCTGAATTTCATCGAGGAGTACGGGCTCGACTATCCCAACGGCCCGGATGAAGGAAACAAGATTTCCCGGTTATACGCCGTCGACGGCATCCCTGCCACATTCTTCATCGACAAAGAGGGCATGCTGGTGTACACGCACAGGGGGATGCTCTTCAGCGCGGAGGATTTCATCGCGCACGTAAACGACATCCGCCCGTAGCAAGCATCTACAGGCGGCGCGCATAGAGCAGCGCGTTGCCCGCCTTTCCCACCTGTTCGATCGCGCCACATTCGCGCAGACAATAGGCCATCTGCTGCGCCAATCGGCGTCGCACATTCAGTGCGTCCGCCAGTTCACTGGTGTCAAAACCGTTGTCGATAGTTTCTGGAATGAGTGCGGCTAAGTCTGCCGGCGAACGGTAGACGCGCCGCTCCACCACATCCAGCAGGCGCCGCTCCTGTACGACCCAGCCTCGGCGTCGCCAGGCACGGTTTCCGTCGTAGAAACGCACTTCCTCTTCCTGTATCAAGAGCATCTCGATGGTGAAATGGGGCGATAGGATCAGTTTGGGGATGCTTACGAGCTCGGCGAAGAGCTGTGCCGGCTGCCCGCGCTTGGGCGATTTGCGCCGTCGCAGCTTGCTCGTGCTGTCCTTGGGCAGACTGACGATCCACTTCTCCATGGCTATGGGATAGACCAAGCGCAACGGTTGGCGTTGGGTCAGCTCCTGTAACTTCTGTTTCATGGTGGAGAAGTTGCGCGTCTGAATCTCCATGAGCTCGTCGCCGCGCACGATGTCGACGACATAGCCCTCGACAGGCGTCTCGAAGCGGTCGCCTGGTTCGGCTATCCATTCCTTGAGCGCGGCGTGGAGCGCTTTTTCGTTAAGTGTGCCGATGTTGTTGGGCATGCCAATATTGCTTGATGTGGTAGCTAGAATTGATCAGCGTAAGTTGGTGAGGTTATCGTACCAGATTCTGTGCGCAGAAGGCGAGGTTGTGCCGTCGTGAATCGCGCGCGGGCGCGGCGGCTATCGGAAGCAATGGATTGAAGGCAGATGGGTTTACGGCGCGTTGCGCTACTGCACGAAGAGTCGATATCGCGGCGGACCGTAATCGAGATAGGGGTTGCTGGCGAGCCAGAGCAGTTTCCAAGCGATGATGAGATACCATATGCCGACGAACGTGGCGACAAGTGCGGAAAAATAAATGCCGATTACGGGAATGAAGATGCCACACGCGAGCAGATTCCCAATGATGCCGAACCAGGCCATTATATTGCCAAAGAGATGGCTGCGCAGCATGACAACGGCGAAAATGACGCCGGCAAGCGACGCCAACAAATGGCTGATGTATGATGGAGCGTTGCCGTCTATATTCATCAAAGTGGCAGCATACGAAAGCGTCGCCGCCTGCTCCCATTCGTTTGCGGCAGCAAAAAAATAGCCGTTCAGCGTCAACAAGTGCAGGGCTGTATTCGACGCAAAGTGGACGATGCTGGCGACCAGTACGGTTTGCAGCGCAATTAGGGCGTAGTGGCTGTCTGTCCGCCGCAAGAGTATGAACAAGGAGATGAACAACGGGAGATGCACCAGCCCGTCGAGGACAAAGAGGAGATCCATGAACAGCAGGCTCAGGATCATGTGGATATGCAATGACTCACTCAGGCTGATGAATGAATGGGGCGAGGGCGACGAGATGTAGAGTATTGTCTGCAAGCGCAATACGACGACAGACAGCAGTGACGAGATTCCACCTATTTTCAGTAGCCAACGCCAGTTTACATCGCGCGCATCGAGTGCAATGCTATCCACTATAGACTCGCTCGGACACACTCATTGCGGTTCTCAACCACCCATTATGACAGCTGTTATCTCGTCGCCGATCGGGAACGTCGATGAGCTGCTGCTCAGTGACGAGCCGGCGTATCAAAACCGTTGTAATCGGGGCGACCATTCTAGACGAAATTCATACAGGTTGTGCAGCGCGAACTGCCGGCACAAAGGCGCCGGCAGCCGTGCACTATTTAGTTTGACGTTTGATCGCCGCGATGGTTACTGTGAGGTTTGCCCGAACTGCTCGTAAAATACAACTTCGTCGACAGGTTTGCGCGTCTTTTCGCCCTTGCCTGTGGGTTGGTCGGGGTAACCAAAGGGAATGATCGCTAGTAGATCATGGTCCTCCGGAATTCCAAGCACCGGTTTGATCGAGTCCGGTCCCATAAAGCCGACCCAGTTGGAGCCGATACCTTCGTCCCACGCTGTGAGCACCATGGACTGGATGGCGCGACTTCCGTCCGATACGGCGAACCGTGTACGTTCGATGACGACGGCAACTGCCGCTGCTGCTTCAGCGGTATAGGGACCGGTGTTGGCTAGCTCTCCCAGCTTCTCCAGCGTCGCCCTGTCTTGAATGACGATGAACGACCACGGTTGCTTATTCATGGAGTTGCCGGTAAGACGCGCCGCATCGACGATGCGCTTGAGTGTTTCTTCGGGAATCGGTTTGTCCTTATACTGGCGCACAGCTAGCGCGGTTTTGACAACATCGAATACACTCATGTGATCCTCCTTGTTGAATAGTTCCACAATAAACTCAAGACTTCGCCATCTAATCCATAATCCCGATGCGTTCGGTCAGCCTGTCTGCTGAACCAGTCTCACTGCCCATTGGACAGGTTCCGGAGCGGGGAGTCAGGTTGCGTTTCATTTTGCGACGGATGAACTGCGTAGTATTGTTGCTTTGCGCAGTCGCGCCCTTACAAAATACCCGAAATGTGGCTGTGTTTTCCGTAGCGTTGGTCACAGTGAGCCAGAACGAGGTAGGTTAGCATACGGAATGGTAGAAGCTGTCTACCACTGACCACACGTCTCTATAGATGATTATGCGATTTCCTCTACGCAATTGACTCGAATGACAAGGCGAATATCTCGCATAATCTATACTACTCGTCTATACTGGGGTCGATTGCACGGTGCTCCATCCATCATAAGGCAGCTTATGCTAAGTTTCTTGGCTGGAGCGGGAACGAGCCTACGCCTGAGCGTAGAATTCGACGTGTGAAGAACATCAACAAGCTACAAGAATAAGAAAGGCGCATGTCATGCGTACAAAACTATTGATATTCATCCTGGTACTGGCGATGCTAATGGCAGCCTGTGCACCCGTTCAGCCAGAGGCGGCGACTGGTGAGGGCATTGTCGTGCAGGACGCGATCGGGCAGGAGATTGTCTTTGACCAGCTGCCGCAGCGTGCCGTCATCGCCGGCAAGGGCACCTACATGGTGACCAGCGCAGTCTTTATGTTCAACGAAGCCAAGGACCGATTGGCTGCCTTCGAAGGCGGACGCTACAACGACCCGACCACCTTCATTCCCCTCTTCGATGATACGTTCGATCAGATAACTATCTTGGAACGCAACGCCGGTCCGGAGCAGATTGCGCCGGTGAAGCCCGACGTCATCATCCTAAAAACTACCGCCCAGGAAACCTTGGGCGAGCCGCTTGCCGAGCTGGGCGTGCCCATCGTCTATCTCGAGATGGAGTCGGTGGAGCAGTATTTCAACGACATTCGCACGTTGGGCCAGCTGTTCGGCGATTCTGCTCGAGCGCAAGAGATCATCGCCTACTTCCAGGAACGACTGGACCGAGTCGAGTCCGCGGTCGGCGACATCCCCGACGGCGAAAAGCCGAGCGTGCTGTTATTTCAATATAGCGAAGAAGGTGACACGGTTGCCGTGGAGGTTCCGCCAGCGAACTGGCTGCAGACGCGCCAGGTCGAGCTTGCCGGCGGCATACCCGTATGGAAGGATGCTGCACCGGGCGGCGGTTGGACGCCAGTCAATTTCGAGCAGATCGCGCAGTGGAATCCCGACGAAATCTTTGTGGTCACCTACCAGAGTGACGTCAGCGAGGTCGTGGCGAAACTGAAGGAATCCCCGGAATGGCAGGCCCTGTCAGCGGTTCAGAACGACGAGATCTACGGCTATCCGGAAGAGATCTTCGGCTGGGATTCGCCGGACCCGCGCTGGATTCTCGGCGTAACCTGGCTAGCTTCTAAGATCAACCCAGAGCAGATGGGCGAAGTGGACATGCTGGAAGAGATCCGCTCCTTCTTCACCGAGATGTATGGCATGGATGCGGACACAATTGAGACATCAATCATCGGCTCATTAACCGGGGACGTGCAATAACGTTGTTGGAGCATCGACGGCGAGTAGGCCTGCTTCTTTGGGGGCTAGGCCTACTCCTCGTGGTAACCGTTGCCGTATCGTTGTTCGTCGGGCGCTATCCGAGCCCGCCTTTCATGCCGCCGCGCTACCTTTTTGAAGATGAACTGGCGCGTCGACTCGTGATGAATCTCCGCCTGCCTCGCATCGTGGCGGCGAGTGTCGTCGGTGCATCGTTGGCTGCCGCCGGCATGGTCTTCCAGATGATTTTCCGCAACCCGCTGGTCAGTCCTGGATTTCTGGGCGTTTCGCAAGGCGCGGGCTTCGGCGCCGCCCTGGGCATCATCTTCTTGAGCAGTGTGTCAATCTGGGTCGAGCTCCTCTCCATGACGTTCGCCTTCCTGGCGTTGGGTTTTTCCTACTGGCTCGCCCAGCGCATCCGATTCGGCGACTGGGCGCTGCGCCTTGTTCTGGCAGGCATCGCTGTATCGGCCGTTTTCTCATCGCTATTAGGGCTGCTGAAGTACATCGCCGACCCGCTTTCGGCCTTGCCCAGCATTGTTTTCTGGCTATTGGGCGCTCTGTGGGGCGTCACCTGGCCTGAAATGCTGCGCGTTCTGCCGATTTCAGTCGTCAGCCTCATCGTACTCTTCCTCATGCGCTGGCGGCTGAACCTGCTGTCCATGCGCGATGAATCGGCGTTTTCGTTGGGAGCGTCTTTGATGCGTGAGCGATTGCTCATCCTCACTGCGGCGGTAGCAGCTACGGCAGCCACAGTCGCCATGGCCGGCATCGTGGGCTGGGTCGGTCTGATCACGCCGCATCTGGCGCGCCGTATCGTCGGCGTGGACGCGCGCTATGCGCTGCCTGCCTCCATGCTCCTAGGCGCAGTCTTTGTCGTGTTGAGCGATGACATTGCCAGGACATTGTTGCCCGGTGAGATTCCGTTGGGCATATTGACTTCGTTGCTTGGCGCGCTCTTCTTCGTCATCCTATTGACCAGTCAGTCGCTCACGCTGAAACGCTCATGACTACATTTAGTAAGCGCAGGTTGACGGCGCACGAGCCTCTTATCCGGCTCGACGGCATCACCTTTCAGTACAATGCAGACTCGCCGCACGTATTGCGCGACCTCTCCCTTTCCATAGAAGAGGAGAGCGTCACTGCCATCCTCGGGCCAAACGGCTCCGGCAAGACGACGCTCATGAATGTTCTGCTAGGGCGCTTGCCGCCGCTGCACGGCGGGATTACCATCAATGGACGGCAACAGGCAGACATGTCGCGTCGGGAGATGTCACAGACCATCGGTCTGGTTCCGCAAGACGAAGAAGTGCCGTTCGAGTTTACCGTGCTGGACTATGTCGTGCTGGGTCGGGCGCCCTATCTGGGTTGGCTTGATGCGCCAAGCCTTGACGACTATGAAATTGCACAGCAGGCTATCGAGAGCGCCGGACTGAGCCACTTGGCCACCCGCACCGTGCCCTCGCTGAGCGGCGGCGAGCGTCAGCTTACACGACTGGCCCGGGCATTGGCGCAAACTCCGCAAATATTGTTGCTAGATGAGCCAACTTCGCATCTGGATATGGGAAACGTGGATCGTGTGCTGCAGCTCATGCGCTCGCTGGCGGATAGCGGCGTCACGGTGGTCTTTTCTTCCCACGACCCGACCAGCGCAGCATCAGTTGCAGACATGATGGTGCTGGTGCATGACGGGCAGACCATCGCCGCCGGTCCCACCGACGAGGTGCTAACCAGCGATAATCTGCGCAAAGTTTACGGTGCGGATATCGAGGTTCATACCATCGACGGGCGCCTGGTTGCGCTGCCTGTGGGTATGCACCGCAAAGAGGTTCATTGATACCAAGATGGTATGTGTTGGGCGAAGAGACCGTCGTTATGACATGCGAATGCCCTGCTGAGCATGGTTTAAATCACGATAGGCTGTCACCGGATCAGCCGTTGCCGAAGGCGGAACTTGTGTAGCTCAAACTGCGCGAGTTGACTGTGCAGGAGTGGCGTGTCGAGTTCGACCCGAGTCGTCGCTACAACGGCGCGCAGACCGCTAGCGATTCTCAGCGGGGTGCAACAGTTCTCGGCTCACGGTCGACCAGTGCGGGTGGGATGCCAACGCGTTCAGCAACAGTCGCAGAAATGTAACCTCATCTGTTGCGCGCAGCTTGGCACTGGTGGGGCTGTTGTGCTTCGACATCGTCCACAGCATGCCTTCGTAGTGTTGCCAGGCGTCGACGCATGAGTCCGTGTCGATGAGCGTCATGAGCGTATCTTGCGCGAAGTCATCCAACCGAATATCGCGCCACTTGCGCAGCCGCCACCACGCATAGACCAGCAGCGGCAGGGCATAGGCTTCAACCTGCAGCCTAGAGTTGATACGGTAGTCGCCGGCGCGCTCCAGCGGAGTGAGCACGCCGAAACCAGCCAACGTGCGCAGCACGGCGCTGGCACTGGCGCGAATCGGACCTCGGTCGCCGAAACGGGAGACGAGATAGGGGCGCACATCGCGCAGGCTGATGGTATCGCCGGCGACCGTATAGCGGTGGATCAGGCCGTTGACGGCATTCGCCACCGCATTGCCGGCGATAATGTTGACTAGATAGGCGGGGGTAAGCGATTCACTGCTGTAGAGTTTGCTGTATGCCGCCCAAATATTGGGCGAGATCGTTCGCTGTCGCCGCTCTTGGTTGGTAATTGGCACAAAATCGTATGTGATCTGATAGAGCGTTTGGCGGCGAATGCTGGTACTGTGGATCTCCTCTGCGACTCGATCGAGCGCCTTCTCCAAATAGATGGAGAGTACGAGGTTGCGTTCCCACAGGGAGAGAAAATCGTGGATCCATGCCGGTGTTACTGCATACCGGCAGATGAACGCCGGCGTTGTGCCATCGCTATAGGAATTACTTGTGCTGAGAGAGCGTATGGAATCAACGGTTTCTTCCACGGGCGATTCTTCCTGAGGAGCTGTCGTTCTGCGCGCTCGAGCGGCGAATAGTATGGCGATCCTAGTACCCGTCTTGTCATGCAGTGTCGACATGCACTGGTGTGTGCAAGCGAATGTCGACAGTGACCGATTTTGTTGCATCATCGCCCTCTCGCTATTATACAGGAGAGGGCATCGACTGTCGCATCGAAATAAGGCGCGGTAGCCGGAACAGGAACCACAGCCCGCATTCGCGACGTCTGTGCCAACGGAGTATTGCATCCAACCGCACGACTTGGAGGTCCACTTGAAGCCACGAAACTCACTTACAGCCATACTTGCCATTCTTTTCGTCATCGCATTCACGGCAGGATGCGCCGTCTTCACATCGCCGGAGTTGCCCGAAGCGCCGCCAACGCCAACATTGATTGTCACGGTGACGCCGACGCCAGTGCCGCAGCTCGTGCTGCTGGACAACGAGTTGCTGGGCACTAAGGATGTCACGTCAATTTGCGACCATCCCGATGAAGCCAATATGACCTGTGCAGACGAAGGTTCCGCGCCGCAGATCATCGTGCAACAGGACGCTTCGACTTGGTCCCGTTGGTCAATGCGATGGGAAAATGCGCCTGCACTCACCGGCGACGAAGTCCTCAAACTGCGGATCGATTCGACCGGAAAACTGCGTCCGAACCTATATCTTGTGCAGGACGACGGTGAGCGGCTGCATGTGGAATTGTGGCGCTTCGGACTGAAGGATGGCGTTCATGACATATTTGTCCCTCTGCGCGAGGTGAGAGACCCGGACAACAACACGCTGGATTTCAGCAAAGTCAATGAAATCCAGATCGTGTTCGAATGGGCGGATATGGACGGCGTGATGAATATCGAGAGCGTGAAGATGCTTTCGCTGTGGGAAGAGTCCATCGCTGTGTCGGATGAGTCCAAGCAAATGGCGGAAGCCTTGGGTCTGCCGTCCGGCTTTATGGCGGAGGCCATCGCCGACGACCTGCGAGAAAACACCCAAATCGAAATCACGTCCAACGGCGACATGCTGGTCAGCCTGCAAAACGGGCGTACATGGTGGCTGACCGATACAGACGGTGACGGTGTCTATGACACGCGCCACCTCTACGCCACCGGCTTTCAGGAGGTCGTTGGCCTTCTGGTGGACGAGCAGGACGATGCAGTCTGGATCGGTGGGCGCGGGCAACTCTATCGAACGCTTGACTCGGACGGCAATGGCGCGGCGGATGTGCGTGAGTTGCGCATCGACGGGTTGCCGTGGGGGCGCCATCAGAACAACGGTCTGGAATGGAATCCGGATCCGGATCCGTTCACCGGTGAGCCGGGTGGCTCATGGATCTACTTTGGCTTGGGATCGACCGACGACATGGAAGTCGGTCCGGAATACAACGCAACCGTCTTACGCTTTCCGCGCGACGGACAGGGTCAGGAAGATCTGGAGATCATCAGTCACGGTAACCGCAACGCGTACGATGTGGTGTGGGCGCCGGTGCCTGTGGACCTGGACGAACCGGACGGGCCGACTGAGTGGCAACTTTTCGCGAGCGAAAATGGGCCTGACTTTTTTGACGATCCGGACGAAGTCAATCACCTCTATCGCATCGGCTTGGACTTCGGTTTTCCAGACCAGCTTGGTCCGCTGGGACCGGATGAGGTGGAAGGCGAACCGTATACCGGTCCAGTGTACCCCGTGCTTGCCCACACCAGTGCGGACGGCATAGCGTGGATCAGCAATCCGGCTTGGCCCGACCGCTATCGAACGCTCTACACCGCACTTTTTGGCGAGGTCTTCAGCCCCACGCCTGTCGGTCATATCGTGGAAGGCGTGGACCTGACTGAAGTCACCATGCCCGACGGGTACAAAAGCTATCGCGGCGAGCCATTCGACTTCGTCACCGGATTAGATCGGCCGCTTGGTCTGACCGTAGACCTCAACGGCGACATGCTGGTCGGCGACTATGCGACAGGTGTAATCTACGCCATTCGCTACGTCGGCGAAGAATAGAACGTATTCGTACGTATGTACCTGAGCATATGAATAGTCAACAGGGCAGATCCGCGAAGGTCTGCCCTTCTGTTGCATGATGCGGGGGTGCGCAGCCCCTGCCAACGCTACAACGACAGGTGGATTGCGTCCCGCAGCATGGCTGCGGCTGTGGGAATGGGCGTGCCTTCCATATCCTTGTAGTACATGTGGCCGTAGAGATCAGTCTCCATCTCCACGCCCATTTCAAATCCGCTGCACTGGGCCAGGAAATCATCTGCCGGCAACTGCATGGGCTGAACCGACAGTGTATAACCCTCGTCGCGCTTCTCCGCAGAGGCGACCAGCTTGATCACCTTGCCGGCCTGTTTGGCAGCTTCAAAGTCGGCCTGCGTGATGTCGGTGATGCCTTGCACGTCGACGTCGTCCAGCTTGGCCTGCATGCCCAAGAAGCTGTTGGCGACGATCACCAGCTTGTTGGCTGTGTCCCAGCCTTCCACATCCAGTGACGGATCGGCTTCCGCAAGACCGTGATCCTGAGCATCACGCAGCGCTTCGTCGTAGGAGCCGCCTTCGGCCATGGCATCGAGGATATAGTTCGACGTGCTGTTGAAGATACCGCGCAGGATACGATAGTCGGCAGCTACCAGGTCGCGTGTGCCGATATTGACCACCGGCAGCGCACCGCAGACCGTCGCGCTGTAGGCTAGGCCGGAACGGTTTTGCTTGGACAATCTAGTAAGCTCCTGAAATGCGAGCACCAGCGGCGCCTTGTTCGCCAGCACGACGTTGACGCCCTGTCGCAACGCCATGCGCGCTGCCCCGAGCCCTGGTTGCCCGGTAATCAGATTGACCGGCGAAGCATCTAGCATGAGGTCGCAATCGAAGTCGGCTGCGAATACATCGCCGGGTTCCATGTCCAGCCAGTAGCCATGCATACGCCGCACGGGTACGCCGGACTCCTTTGCGCTCAGTGTGGCGCCGATATCGTAGCCGACAGGATTCACCGCCACGCCGCTGCTGTCGGCAATGCACACGAGCTTAAACGCCAGCCCGAATTCATCGGCAAGACGTTTTTCTTTCTCTTGCAGGATGCGGAGGAAGCTGCGGCCCACGTTGCCCAGGCCGATGAGAGCAATTCGTACCTCGCGAGTCATAGGGCGCCTCTCTTTCTGATTTGGTATGGGCTATGCTCTCATTATACGTGGGGGGCTGCGGGCAGTACAAGAGCGGCTGCTGACCTTGTAGCATATGCGTGTCGTGCGCCAGTCGCGGTTACAGCGGACACAGTGGGAAGAGCAGAAGCGGAGTGGGACGTTATAGACGAACGACCTGGCTCAGCAGAGGACATGGGAGACCACACGTATCAACGCAGGATAAGCCACGCCCAACGGTTATGTCTATTAAAATGGTAGCCTATTGGCGGAATCGGCAGGCTCGGCTAACCAACGGTTAGTCGATATGTGTCACTAGTTTTTAGAATGCTCAGTTGGAGTCTAGGCAACGCAGCCTTTACTGTTCGAACGCCAATTCATATTCGGCGACGCCGACCTCATTGTGCGCCCACAGCTTCACGTAGCCCTCCTCGCCGGGCTCCAGGCTGATTGTGGCGCTACCGCCGTCCTCCGTCGGAACGACTTCGCCACTCGCATCGAGGAATACTGCGGACACAACGATATCGTTGTGGGGCATTGCATCGTCGTTGCGTACCAGTACCCGCAGCGTCATCGAGGTATCCGATTGCTGCGTGGCTACGTTGACAATGCTGACCTCTCCCGGGGCATCAGCCACAGTTGACTCATCGTCAGCAGGGTCATGGGTCGACGCAGGTTCTGCGTTGGCTTGGCTGAATTGGTGCGCGCCGAAAACATGCGATCCGTCGATACTGGCAATGTAGGTCACAACCGGCGTTAGGATCAGCGCCAGCACCACTACGATGATGGCAGCCTTGAGCGTGGATAATACAGGCGGCAGGCCGTCGGCTGGTTTACCGTTCTCCGTCAGGCGCCAGTCTACGCTCTTCCGCCACACCGTCGCATCGGGGTACCGTTGGTTGGCTTCCTGGGCAATGGCATTGACGCTCCGCTGCTCCGTCATGTAGACATGCGTGCTGCCATCCGGTAGAAGAACTTCAATAAGCGTCATGGTGCGCCTTTCTGCAAATGCACATGTTCAACAACAACTCCGCCGCTATCGTACGCGTGTCATACGCATTTGACTATGGGCAAAGTGTGCAGCCGCATTGCGACAAACGGACCAGAATATGCATCTGCCGTACGCTGTGGATTGGTAACCGTTTGCGATAGAATGGAGCAGCGACGGCGCCGTGATAGCGTGCAGGCTTTTGGTAAACGGAGTAACGTGTGGGCGAATCGACCTCAGACACATTGCGACTCACACCATCCAACCTGCGTTCCGCCATCCTCTTCATCGCCATGCTTATTTGGCTTGGCATCGGCTTCTCGCGCTATCTTGCCGTTGGCGGATTACTCTGGATTGGGCTGTCGCTCGTTGGGTTAGTAGGCGCCCTAGTCTATGGTCTGATGCTGTTGCCCGGCAGCAGCTATCTGGAGGCAACGCCCGAACGGCTGACGATCTGCACCGCGTTCCGTAAGCGCGAGTATGCATGGCAGCAGTTAGGCGCCTTCCGGGTTGATACGCTACTGCATAAACCGGTGGTGAAATACGAAGTGATGCTTACCGGCGGTTCTGAGCCGAGCCAAGATGAATCAACGCAACGGGAAGAAACCCTGCCAGATACGTATGGCCTAACGCCGCAAGAAATGGCAGATCGGCTCAACACGTATCGGCGTCGCTACGGATGATGCGAGGGCTATCGATCGCGACCCGTGCGGTAGAAGCGGTGTGCGTTGACCGCCGCAGAACCCCGCCGCCAAGTACGCGGCAAGCCAACGATGATCAACAGGGCAAAGCCTGCGCATGTAAGCAAAATCTTGCGCAGAAAATTGCTGGACCCAATTTCAGATAGTGCAACCTGTTTCTTCATCATAGTGACCATTGATGAGTTCTAGTCTTGATCGACCCACGCTAGTGCGCCTACTCTTCTGCTGTAGAGGCATCGGCGTGAGGGGTGAGCGCCTTTGCCAAGGCCGCTTCAGCCTGGTCCACAGTATAGACTGTCTGATCGGTAAGGACGATATCCTGGCTGCGCAACTGGTCAAATAGCAGTGTGACAGCCGGCACGTCCAGTCCCATTTTGCGCAGCCGTTGTGATTGGCTGAAGATGTGTGCCGGCGTACCGTGCATGACAGTCTTGCCGCTTTCCAGGACATAGAGACTGTCACAATAGTGCGCCAGTTCTTCCATGTTGTGCGAGATCATAACCAGCGTCAACCCATGATCGTGCAGCCCCAGGATCAGATCCATCACCTGACGCCTGGCTTCGGGATCCAGACCGGCAGTCGGCTCATCCAGTACGAGCACCGACGGCTCCATGGCTAGCACGCCAGCCAGTGCAACTCGCCGGCGTTGACCACCGGACAGTGTGAACGAGATGCGATCTTTGTACGCTTCGAAGCCCAGCCCCACGCTCTCCATCGCCTTGCGCACGCGCTCTCGCACTGCCTCCTTGTCCAGCCCCTGATTGCGCGGTCCATAGGCGACGTCATCGCCCACATAGCGTTCGAAGAGCTGCGCCTCCGGGAACTGGAAGAGCAGACCCACCTCCTTGCGCACCTTGCGAATGCTCTCCGGCGTAGCTTTGTTCGGGCTCAAGTCGTAGCCTGCGATGTGCAGTTCACCGGCATGCGCGCTGAGCAGCCCATTCAGATGCTGTACCAGCGTAGACTTGCCGGAGCCGGTATGGCCTAGCAAGCCCACGATTTCACCGCCGAGAATGTCCACGTCGACGTCATGCAGCGCCCGGACCTGCATGGGCGTGCCGCGCATATAGTCATGTGCCAGGTTGCGAGCCGTAATGAGCGGCGATCCTGTATTCGATTGAACTATATCCCGCACCGGCTCAACCGTTGGCGCGTTGTCGTGGAAGAAATCGTGCCGCAGCAGCTCAGCGGTCATTTCATCCACCGTCAGAATGTCGACAGGGAATGTTGGGAAGCGAGCGTGAAGCCTGTGCGCGAGTTCGGTCATCTGCGGCACGTCCAGTTGCAGTTCGCGTAGCCGATCAACCTGCTGAAAGAGTTCACGCGGTGTGCCTTGCATGGCAATGCGCCCTTCGGATAGGACGACAACTCGGTCGGCAAAAACGGCCTCGCGCATGAAATGTGTGATGGCGACCACGGTGACGCGTTGTTCTCGGTTGAGCCGGCGGGCAACCTCCAGCACTTCCTGACGTCCGACAGGATCGAGCATGGCGGTCGCTTCGTCCAGCACCAGCACATCCGGCTGCATAGCCAGCACGCCTGCGATGCAGATGCGCTGTTTCTGCCCACCGGAAAGGAGGTGGGGCGCCCGCATTCGATATGGCTGCATGCCCACCTGCTCCAGAGACCAGTCAACACGACGCACCATCTCTTCATGGGGAATGCCCAGGTTCTCAGGTCCAAAGGCTACGTCCTCTTCAACGATCGTAGCTACGATCTGGTTGTCGGGTGTTTGGAAGACCATGCCCACAGTGGAACGAATATCCAGCGTGTGTTCGTTGTCGCGTGTGTTCCAGTCGCGCACCCACACGTCGCCTTGCGTGGGCAGCAGCAGGGCATTCAAGTGTTTAGCCAGCGTGGACTTGCCCGAGCCGTTGTGGCCTAGGACGACGACGTACTCGCCGGGTTCGACTGAGAAATCTAGGCCGCGTAGCGCCGGAACAGGATTCTCTCCGTCCGCATTGTATGAGAAGTGTAGGTTCTGCGTGCGAAGAATCGGCGTCATGCGTTGCCTCGAAAATGTGCTACAAATTGCCCTATTGTGGTATAGCTGTGCAGAAGTAGCAAAGACGAGCATCTGTGTACGCTGAGCCCATCGAACCGCATCGGTAGTGCTCAGAGTCAAGTTCATGATTATAAGGGTGTGCGAAATTGCATAGCTGCTCCCAAGGAGCGTACGCTAGCGTCTGTTCAGTAGAGTAATCGACTCTCAGCCAACGCTATCTGAGCCAGCAATCGCTGACGTTTGTGCAACCAGGCCAGGTCTGACGTGCGAGCGTGGTTGCAGTACTATGCCAGTATACAACCCAAATGCATGTGTTATACTAGCATTATGACTTCGAATGGCGTCTAGCGATGAAGGAGTATCCCATGGCGACGATTACGGTGAAGAATGTCCCGGACGATCTGTATGACAAGTTGAAAGCCTTGGCAAAGGAACACCGACGCAGCATCAACAACGAAGTGATCATGATAATCGAAAGCCATCTGGAACCAAGAGAACGGAGCATGGAAGAGATGTTGGCGCATGCACGTGGGATTCGTGAGCTAACTACCGGCTACAAAATCAGCGATGAGCAAATTGATGAGTTTAAGCGTCAGGGCCGACCATGATCGCAGTTGATACAAATGTGCTGGTGTACCTTTACCTGAATAGTGAGAAACGCTCCCTAATCGAGTCTATCATGCAGTTGGATTCTGAATGGGGGGTTCCCTTTCTATGGCGAAGTGAGTTTCAGAACGTGTTGGTTAACTATCTTCGTATCGAACAACTCAATTTAGAACAGGCTCAGATAATTATGGACGCTGCACTTAAGCGTATGGCTGGAAATGAGTTTTTCGTGCCTTCACGCGATGTATTGGCTCTGGCGGCAGAAAGTGGAAGAACGGCCTATGACTGTGAGTTTGTAGCAATGGCGAGTAAGCTTCGTATTCCACTAGTAACACATGATAGGCGTGTGTGCGAGAGTTTCCCACAAATTGCCATTTCGCCGGATGACTTCGTACATGGGCGTCGGTCGGCATAAGCGCCTCAGGTATTGGCGCAGCTCCGTCTCGCGCCGACTATTTCAACGATTGCACCTAATTCAGAGAATGACATCATGATTATCAGCGCCAGCAGAAGAACCGATATCCCTGCCTTCTACGCAGACTGGTTTATGCAACGCATACGCGACGGCGTGTGCACGGTTCCCAATCCGTTCAATGCTAAACAGGTGAGTACCATATCGCTGCTACCGGAAGACGTGGACGCTGTCGTCTTTTGGACGCGCAATGCACGTCCTTTGCTTCCACGGCTGCGGGAGTTGGATGCGTCAGGCTACAACTATCTGTTCCTCTACACCGTGCTGGACTACCCATCCTGGTTGGAAACAAATTCGCCACCGCTGGATAGCGCGATCAACACGTTCCGTGCTCTCGCAAACCAGATAGGACCAGACCGCATTGTGTGGCGCTATGATCCGCTGGTGTTTACGCCCGCCTTGAACGCTGAGTATCATCGTGAGAAGTTTGCGGAGATCGCTCGGCGACTGAACGGACAGACGCACCAGGTCAAAATTAGCGTCATGGACGAATACGCAAAGACACGTCGGCGTATGGCAGAGGTACCCGATCAACCTGTGTTGAGCAAGGAGGAGTTGGCAAGTCGGCCGGACTTCCAAACGTTGATGCGGGACATGGCATCGATTGCCGCTGCGCATGGCATGGAGATTCACAGTTGTGCGGAGACGATAGACTTGACGCCCTTCGGTATTCAGCCCGGCAAATGCATGGACGATGAACTGCTCAACCGTCTTTTCGGCCTGGAATTGCTCGATAAAAAGGATCCAAGCCAGCGGCAGTACTGTCTGTGTACGGTCAGTCGCGATATTGGCATGTACAACTCCTGCCTATTTGGCTGCCAGTATTGCTATGCGACGACGAGCTTTGAACAGTCCAAGGAACGTTACAAGCTGCATGATCCTGCCAACTCATCCCTCATCGGCGCATGAGGCGAGACGTCGCATGGCAAGTGCCCGACTTCTAGCTGCTGTTGTACAATAGAGACGATCTTTATACATCCAGCTGATTCCATCGAGGGCGCCATGATATCCATTGATATTCCGGATTTCGGAAAGTATGACATAGAGCATCTGGTCTGTGATTTCAACGGGACGTTGGCCGAATGCGGCAATCTCATCAAGGGCGTGGCGGAGGCACTGCAGGAACTCTCGCGAGTTGTGCAGGTGCATGTGGTGACGGCGGATACGTTCGGCACCGTGCAGCGGGAGTTGAATACAATCGATTGTAAGATACACACGCTGCGTTCCGACGAACAACGCCATGCCAAGCTAGCTTATGTCTACATACTTGGCCCGCAGCACACCATCTCAATTGGCAACGGACGCAATGACGTGGACATGCTACGTTCGGCGGCAGTGGGCATTGCAGTCATCAATTCGGAAGGGGCTGCTGGTGAGGCTATCGTTGCGTCTGACGTGGTCTGCAACAATATCGGCGACGCGCTCTCGTTGCTGTCAGACCGCCGACGGCTCATTGCCACGCTGCGTGCGTAGACAGACTTTAGCCCTTCCTACAAACACCATTATTGAATAGCTATTTTTGTGTCCCAACAGACTATTTTCGGACTGCTGTACTTTATACTTGGGCTTGTACTGATCGGCGTCGGCTTTCCGCTGTTGGCGGGTCGTGTGGGACGCAACCGCTGGTATGGCTTCCGCATTCCGAAGTCGTATAAGTCGGATGAGAACTGGCTGCTCATCAATCGCTACGGTGCACGCCATCTCATTCGTTGGGCGTCGGCTATGGCTGGGCTTGGCGTGTTCCTCATCATCGCTAACGATGCGGATCAGGCGATAGTGCACTGGATTATCGTCGGTGCGCCGCTTCTGCTGATCATACCCATGGCGTTGACGCTGAACTATGCGAGACAGCTTCCCTAGCGCTGGCACAGACGGCGCTACTACTCCTATATACGGAAAGCAGACCGCCCAGGAATATGTCCAAAGGCGGTCGAATTGCTTAGTCGAGATTCAATGCAATGAGCCTAGGCTGATTAGTTCAGTCAAGCAGCTCGACCAACTCGTCGTATTCATCGTCCTTCATGCCAAAATAGTTCTCCGGCTGCGGAAATTCGCCAGATTTCACCTCATCCACGTACTGTTTGACGCCGTTGAGAATCACTTCGCCGGCGTTGCCGTATACCTTGGCCATGCGCGGCGTGAACTTTGGGTAGAGTCCGAACAGGTCATGGTAGATCAGCAGCTGCCCGTGCGCGTGCGGGCCTGAGCCCAAGCTCATGATGATGCAATTCTTGGCGCGCTCAGTGATTAGCTGGCAAACGCGATCCGGTACCAGTTCCAATAGAATAGCGAACGCACCAGCTTCTTCCAATGCCTTGGCGTCGTCGATGATCTTTTTGGCCTGCAATGCGCTCTTACCCTGCAGGCGAAAACCACCCAGTGCACTGGCGCTCTGCGGTGTAAGACCCAAATGCCCGATGGCCGGTATGCCAGAGGAGACGATGCCGGAAATACGGCTCGCCATGTCGGCGCCGCCTTCTAGTTTGATGCAGTCACAGCCGGTTTCGGCCATAAAGCGTCCTGCATTGCGAATGGCGCTCTCCACGCTGGGTTGGTAGCTCATGTAGGGCATGTCGCCAACGATGAATGCGGTAGGCGCACCGCGGCGAACGGCTGCTGTATGGCGAATCATATCGTCCATGGTGACAGGCAGTGTCGTGTCATAACCCAACATGGTCATGCCCAGGCTGTCGCCGACAAGAATCATGTCGATACCCGCCTCTTCGTGGAAGTAGGCGGTCGGATAGTCGTAACCGGTGAGCCATGTGATCTGCTCGCCTTTGGAGACTCTGTTGAACAGGGTGGTCAGGGTAACTTTCTTACGGTCGGCCATACAGTCGCTCCCTTCAGCATGATGGTGATTTGGCTTTGCGGACTATCAACGACTCGGGTTCTGGTGTTGTGGTAATGTCGGATGCGTCAAGAACGTTGTGTTCTTCAGCAAATTCGTTTGAAGTATTCTTGTGTTGAGCATAGCACAGGTTTGGGCAACTGTTGCAATAATGGGAAAATCACGACGGTATCCTCCACCTTTGTATACCCCTATCTATAACCGAGTGCTATGCAAATGGCCATGTCCCTGGGCCGGCTTTTCGAGTACGATTGTAGCCGTAGGTGGAACCGGCACTACAGGTGTCACTCTTGCCTGTAGGCCGCAGGACTCCGTCGAGCAAGTTTGTTAAGGCGGGTTCATCGGGCCCAAAGAACCTGGCAAAAGGGCTCCAGATACGTGATGAATCGGCGAGTTAAGAGTAGCCGATCTGCCCGGGTTGCAGACGACTAGCAGCGAATGCGTCGTGAATGTGCGTCCGGATAGCTAAGCTGTCACACCGTGCCTGGAGAACTATAGCGCTCAGGGGCACTTGGACGAGCGCATATTAATGAGCCAATACTATCGCAATACTTATCTCTCAGTTTCGGTAGCCCTTTGGCCCATTGTGGACAGGGACAGTAGGTGTGGCGGACACAAAGACACGAATATGGGGTTCGCTGGTTGAGCTGTGCTACTAGAGGAGTCGGTTACTGCAAGATGTTGATTTAAAACACTTAAGGAGGAATTGAATTATGATAAAATGGGCAATTGTAGCTTTAGTGATTGCGCTGATTGCAGCAGTATTTGGCTTTACCGGCGTTGCGGGAGCAGCGACAAACATTGCTTGGATTCTCTTCGTGGTCTTCCTTATTCTCTTTGTGGTCGGGTTGATCATGGGACGACGAGACGCTGTCTAGCCGTCAAGGCTTGATACGAACGCTACAATAGTTAGGTAACGACACCTCGAATTGTCCCAGCGAGGCAACAAAGGATAGATATAGTAGAAGCCCTTTCGTCACACAGGAGGGCTTCTACTATGTGAGAGATATCTTCAACTTGCGATTTGCCAGTAATGCGCATTGCTCGCACTGGTCTGTTGCAGTTTGTGCAACTAACTACCCCTGTTCCTTTCGCCACGCTTCATACTCAACTTGCGCTTGCTCGCTCAGCGGGTAATATTTGCGCAGCTCACCGCCCTGAGACAGACGAAGACGGATAAATTGCTCACGGTCGGATTTCTCGCCGGCTTTCTTCAATACGTCCGCCGCCATGGCCACCGGAACGACAACGGCGCCATCGTCGTCGGCAACAATGATGTCGCCCGGCATGACCAAGCGATCACCGCACGCAACCGGCGTATTGACCGCGAAAGGAAAGATGTTCGTCTGCGAGTGATAGTTTGGCGTAACGCCTTTCAGCCACAGGCCGAGATCCAACGTCTGGGCATGCGTGTAATCTCGGATGCAGCCGTCTATGACCACGCCTAGACCGCCCTTACCCATGAAGTAGGTCAACATCATTTCACCAAAGATGCCACTGGACATATCGCCGCGTGCGTCGACAACAACCACGTCGCCAGGCTGTGTGTGATACAGCACGTGGCGGTGGAGCTGCGTTTCCGGATCAATGTACTCGCCTGTCTCGACCTGGTCCTCTCGCATTGGCATGCACTGCAACGTGAGCGCAGGACCTGCAACGCTGCGTCCCGGCGTCCAGGATCGAATACCCTTTAGTTGCGAGTCCCGGATGCCCATACGAGCAAGTACACTGGCGATCGTTGCGCTGCCTATTTCGCCCAGTCTGTCTACGATGTCCTTTGAGGGACGCGTGATGTCTGGCGTTTCTATCATAAAGCTCTCCTGCCCATGCTAAGTTTGAGGGGGGTACATAAGAGATCTGACGAACGAACGCTACTATACTGCAGCAGTACGAAACGGACAATGACAGAACGCGCTGAGTATAGGGTGCAAAACAAGCAGGCGCACCTAAATCAACCGGTGCGCCCAGCAATAACCGCCCCCACAGGACAAGTGCGGGCTATCGCCACGCTCGTCTGTGCGAACGGTTGTTAAGAGGTGTTTATCTAGCTTGGTTTTAGATTGACTAGCTTATCCCTTGATGCCGGAGCGAGTAATACCTTCCGCAATGTAGCGCTGCATGACGAGAAAGGCTATCAACATCGGTAATGCGCCGACTACCGCGCCGGCGAAGAGCAGCTTCAGGTTCAGCACCTGTGCCGTCAGGTATACCGACAGGTTGATTTGAACGGTCCACCAATCTCGCGTCTGTCCAATGACCAGCGGCCAGAGGAAAGAGTTCCAGCTGGTCACTAGCACAAGTGAGCCGAGGGCCATGATGATTGGCCATGAGTTTGGCAGGGCAACGCGGAAGAAAATACCCAGGTAGGAGAGACCATCTACACGGCCTGCATCTTCCAGTTCCGCCGGAAAACTCAGGTAATACTGACGGAACATGAAAGTATTAAAGGCGCTGAACAGTCCCGGAACAATGAGCCCCCAGGGCGTGTTAACCCAACCCAACTTGGCGACCACTGCATATGTGGGAATGAATAGTGCTGTGTGCGGAACCAGCAGCGTGGCAAGCACAACACCGAAAACAATATTCCGATGTCGGTAGGGAATTCGGGCCAGCGCGTACCCGGCCATACACGCGAACAGTGTCTGGAATATCAGAGTCGAAATGGAAATCAGGGCAGAGTTCCGAAGCCCAATCCACATAGGTACAAAAGGATCCTGGAATAGCTCGACAAAGTTACTCCATTGCGGGCTCTTGGGGAAGATAATCCAGTCAAAGGAGGTGAGTTCCGGGTTCGTCATTAAGGAATTACGGAACATGATGTAGAACGGGACCAGGAATATGATCGCCAAGAGGATGAGAAGGGCGTGTGTAATGATCGTGCCAAATTTTTGCATTGGTTACACCTCCCGTCCAATTCCACCGACAATCTTATTGCCGAAGACGGTGGCCAAAATGAGTAGAATGGCGAGTACGAATGAACCAGCCATCGCTCGCCCGTACAGGAGATCGCTCATGGCTACCTGGTAAAGGTAGACGAGAGGCGGACGTGCCAAAATCGCGTTGCCGCTAGAAGCGTAGGTGCCGCCGAGTATGTTGTAGAACTCGTCGAAGGCATTAAACGCGTTGATGATGTTCATCAGTATCACAAACACGGACGTGTTGCGCAGCAGCGGGAATGTTATTCTGCGGAAGAGCGTCCACTTGCTCGATGCGCCGTCCACGCGTGCTGCCTCGTATAGGCTTTGCGGGATGTCTTGCATGGCTGCGATAAACAGAATCATGTAGAAGCCCACCTGCAGCCAGAGACGCACTGTCACCAGCACAAGCCAATACCAGGGAGGCCGCGGCGTTCCTATCCACGCAATGGGATCAACGCCAAATATCCACAGTATGACGTTGGCAAAGCCATAGGGCAGACCATTGAAGATACTCACACGCCATATTAGAGACGCAATGACGTATGATATGGCTGTGGGAATGAAGAATACCGAACGAAAGAATCCTTTACCAAAGCTAGCGTTCTGCACTAACACTGCGAGGAGCAGCGATGCAGCATAGGTAGTTGGCACGATGAAAATTGCGAATACGGTAACCGTAATCAGCGACTTGATATAGAAGGGATCGTTTAATACGTGAATGTAGTTGGCCAAGCCGACGAAATCGGTGAGTGATATCGTGCCGCGTGAGTCGTATAGGCTGAGCGCAAAACCCCAAACAATTGGCAAAAAGGTAAACGCCAGTAAGCCGATCACGAGCGGACCAACGAGTAGCCAGAAGGATAAGGCGGCGTCGCGCCCACCAATGCCGGCGGTGCGCCTACTGGTTGGCTTTACATCTTGTGTTGGAACAGGTATCTGTGCTGTAGTCAATGCCATGCTCCTCGTTGAATGTCGTCAAGCTGCGGACGTTCTGCTTCCGCGGGCTACAGTTCATATAGTATGCCGACGAGCACCCTGCTATGGAGAGGTGATGGGTCATAGTGTAGCAGCGCTTGCAGGCGCAAGCGCTGCTTGTTCGTCATATCAATCGGCGTAGATCAACGTCAATTGAGCTGGCAAGTTTACCCCAGGAGTGAGTCGAGTTCTGTCTGACAGGTATTCTTGACCGCTTCCATCTCACTGACTGCATCGGCATTGTTCTTCACAATGTTGCTGATGCCATCATCGAGAGCAGTTAACATAGAACCCGTGAAGTATGGGCCTGCGTTCTGACCGTACTCATAAAGTCCGTCGACAGCGACCTTGGCTTTACCTTCGCTCAGCTTTTCATTTGCTGCTGCTGCGCTCTTGCGTGGCGGCACATGGAAACCATACGCGCTGGCCCATTCATTCTGCCAGTCGGTATTCTCGATCCATTGCCAGTTTACGAAAGCCATCGACTCTTCTTTATGATCGCTGGCGCCGTTGACAAATTCAATCCAGCCACCCCAGAAGGTCGAATAGGTTTCCTTGCCGTTGCCGATGTCGACGGGCGGGAACTGACTGACGTAGAAATCTTCGTCAATCTGCTCGCGAATGCCAGGCATCGCCCAGAGGCCGGTCCATTGCATAGCCGCAAGACCTTGGGTCAGAGCAGAAGGATCCCACCAGTCTGTCGGTGAGCCAATCAGGAGCGTATCACTGTTGTTGAGATCGCGTAGTTTGTCGTAGACGGCGGCCATATCAGCCGGATCGAAAGCGATAGAAGGCGTATCATCTACGAGCACAAGGCCAGCGGCCCACGGTCCAATATCGTCTAGCGCAGCGATACCGCCGTCATTACCCAGGAACAGACCCTTCTGGCGCCCAGTGGTCAATGCCTCGGAAGCTGCCGCAAGCTCATCCCAAGTGGTCGGCGGCTGAATGCCGGCTTCGTCCAAGATGGACTTGCGCGAGTAGAGCAGACCGGTGTCGATGATCATGCGTACGCCATAGATATTGCCTTGATAGGAGATGTAGGAAAGGTCCTTGGCGTCGAAGTCCGCCTTTACTTCCGGCGTGTACAGTTCATCCAGCGGAATTACATGCCCGGCTTCCACCAGGCTGATGTTGAACTGGTTTTCGTAGACATCAGGGCCTGTGCCTGCCGCCAATGCGGAATTCAACTTGGTCGCATAGTCGCCAGGCGACCAGGTAACTTCCACGGTAACGCCATCGGTCATATTGTTATATTCATCTGCGATGCGATAGACAGCCTCTTGGGTGCCTGCCTCACCATACTCGTGGTACCACTGGGTGAGTGTGACGCCTTCTGCGGCAGGCGCTGGGGCTGCTTCACTGCCGGCGGCGGCGGCTTCACTTGCTGCCGTTGGCGCTGCTTCTTGAGCGGGCGCCTTGCTCTTGCCACATGCTGCGAGCGCCATGCCTGCCGCTCCGATGCCTGCCAATCTTAGGAATTCACGTCTTGATGTTGCCATTCTACTTCTCCTTTGAAAGATTATTGAATAGGCGTCAATCTATACCATTTTGGGGATATACGGGGAAAATACGTTATTGTTGCGCCCAACCCGTATATTGAGCTAGGAATGTCGTAAGGTGGCATCGCACGCTGAGAAAGTATTGACCGGAATGCCGTGGAACACTCCGCAGACAATACCGTAAACTCAGAGTCCGAAATACAAATATCTATGAAGGTGTCGTAGGGCCGTTTAAAATACGCTATTAATTTAGCATAGCGGTGTTATTTCGGCAAACGGATTGACCTACATTTATGGCGCCGGTGTAGCACTGCCCAACTCGACTGTGCCAGCCTAGCTCGCCGCCTCCAAACAGCGCTCAATCTGCGCCACGCTCTATTCGCCGGGGACGTAATGCGTGATCAGTTGGTCATCGCCGAGGCTGGCAGCGAGCGACTCCACGCTCTCCGGCAGGCTACAGAAATTACTCTCGCCTATGGCGATTTCGCTCATTCATTAGCCTAGGCCCCTTTAGTACAAGTGGCTTGCTGAACCAAATCTAGGCTTAACAACTCAGTTTGGCAATTAAGGCTCCATGATTATTCTCCCAAGGGCACGGACGTCAAATGCAGGTTTTAATGCAAGCCCATTTATAGCATCATCCTTCTGCAAGCTTAGCGGCTGCAAAATCACGGCAAAATCATTTGTGGCATGCGCACTAACTGCCAGCAACTTTCACAGCCTGCCACCTCCTAACCGACGAGATAGGAGCGACCGATCCAATCGTACTCAGTTGTGTCATCCGCCGTGAGTTTGGTTCGAACTTCTTCGAACAAAAGGACAGTCTCTGAGTCGTATAAACGCTCGCCACATTTCTGACAAACGTGTGCTTGTACCTCAATAATCGCAGTGTCTTCACCTCCACGAACAATCTTCTCAACAGTTTTCTCAATCATTTCGCCGCCGCAGATAGGGCAGATAGCATCAGTTTTCATTCTCTACTCCGAACCCTCCAATCGATCCATCTTCTGTGATCGGGACGATATACGGTTATAAGCACCACCAGCGGCGCTTCGTCATTGTACGCCCAAACGCTATGTATGGGACTTCCGTTCTGCGTAAATCCGAGTATTAGACAACTCGGATATGGCCAGTCTTCAAGATATTGCTCAATTATTTCGCCATTATGAACGGAGAATATTACTTCGTGAAGAAGTAATTCATATTCGTACATTTCGTCCACCGCATGATCCGTGATTCGTACTTCATCACGATCAATACAGTCACAAAGTGTCTTCAGGTTCATTCATGAGATTCTGTGTCAATGGAGAAATAGCTTCAACATGCTATTCTAGCTGCGTCGCGCCGCATACTCCTTCACCATGCGCGAGAACCGCGCAAACAGCAGGTCTGCGTCATGCGGACCCGGGCTGGCCTCGGGATGGTATTGCACGCAGAATACCGGCAGATCCTTGAGCCGCAGCCCTTCCACCGTGCCATCGTTCAGGTTGCGATGCGTGATCTCCACGCTCTCCGGCAGACCTCTGTCGCGCACGGCATAGTTGTGATTCTGCGCCGTGATCTGCACGTTGGTTGCACCGATGTCGCTGACCGGCTGATTGCTGCCATGGTGGCCGAACTTGAGCTTGAAAATTTCGCCGCCCAACGCTAGGCCGATAATCTGATGGCCCAGGCAAATACCGAAGGTGGGGATGCCGGTTTGCAATAGCTCGGCGACCGCTTCCGCCGCATAGGGCACGCCCACCGGATCACCGGGTCCATTGCTCAGGAAGATGCCGTCCGGCTCCAGCGCCAGCACATCCGCCGCCGGTGTGTTGGCCGGCACCACAGTGACGCGCAAGCCGTGGCTGGTGAGGCGGCGCAGGATGTTCAGCTTGATGCCGAAATCATAGGCGACCACCAGCGGTGCGTATGCACCGTCTGACTGGTCCGTCGGTGGTGTTTCTAGTACATCCATATCGTGGCCCGCAGGCACAGGCGTCCATTCGACACGGGTCCCGTCTACCCAGTGATACGGCTCGTGGCAAGTGACCTCGCGAACTAGGTCGCGGCCGTCCAGCCCTTCCCAAGACTGCGCCAGGTTCAGCAACTGCTCGACGGTATGGCTGCCGTCTGTGCAGAGCGCGGCATGCAACACACCCTTGTCGCGCAGCCTACGCGTCAGCGCCCGTGTGTCCACATTGCTGATCCCGGGGATGCCATTGCGAGCCAGGTAGTCGGGCAGGGTTTCGTTGGCGCGCCAGTTGCTGACCACGGGACTCACTTCGCGCACGATGAATGCGGTCAGCTGCGGCTGGTCGCTCTCCACATCTTCTGGATTGACGCCCGTGTTGCCCACGTGCGGTACGGTCATACAGACCATCTGCCCGCGATAGGAGGGGTCAGTGATGACCTCTTGATAGCCGGTCAAGCTTGTGTTGAACACGACTTCGCCGACTACGGTAGTGGCTGAGCCGAATGCCCTGCCCTGGATTACCGTTCCATCCGCCAGTACGAGTGTTGCTGTCATTCCTGCTTCGAACCTCGCTGCCTTTTTATGTTCGTACCTCACACATACTGCTAAAGGACTAACTGTCGTCTGTTCTAGCGTCGTCCGACAAGCCGTCTTCAATGGATTCACTTACGTGATTACCAGAGTCGGTTGGATTGTCTGCATCGTCATCGTCCGTGACACCGCTAAGCTCATCGGCAATGTAGCCCGCCCAGCCTTCGATGTCATCCCAGTCACGGAAATCGCCGATGGGGGCCTTGGCCATCTTGATCATCCAACGCTCAAAGAATCCCAGTTTGTCTGCATCAAGAACGCCATGAAAGACCTCAATGTCCAGTGGATAAATTCTCTCAGCCATCTGCTGCACGTTCTTAGGAAAGGTCCAGTCGTTGATGGGCTCTTCATGCTCTTCATCATCCGTCGGCCCGCTGGAAAAGAGCCACACTTTTTTGGTCGCCAGTTCCTTTTCATGGCGCTGAAGGAAACTGACAGCCTGCTTGCGCCACCGACCTGTATAGACTGCACTGCCCAGGATGACCGCAGTGTAGTCTGAGAGAGCGCCAGTCTCTTCTGCACACGCTAAGTCAACCTGAATCCCGTCGGTGCGCAACACCTCTGCAATGCGCTCCGCGATTTCGGCGGTGGATCCGTGTTTGGACGCGAATGCGATCAGTACTTTCTCGGCCATCGTTAAGCTCCATTCTGCACTAGCGATAGCTCATTCAGGCCCATTATACTACAGCGTACAACTGGATGGATTGTGGGCTCGAGTGATTGTAATCGGGCATCGCGTAGTAAATACGGGTCACGCGCAAATTGAGCCTGGGTTCTATAGCGGGCTCGACGTGGTTAGTGAGGTGGGCCGATTGACTAGTGGGTTTCGGCGATTGGCAGGTCAGCAGGGGCGCCGGCTACAAGGAAGGCTGCTATCCAGGCGCCGTCCTCTAGCTGATACCAGTCGCCGCCGCTGTTGATGGCTACTGGCATGACAGCTTCACCAGCTTGCAGTGTACCCACGATATCGTACGTCGTGCCTGGCCCGGAGCGCAGATTACTAGCATTGACTGTGAAAGAATGTTGTTCGTTAGGTGTGTTGTCTGCACGATTGCCGGCGGCATGCACGGGAATTGGCAGCCCGGTCGTAGCCAAGCGAAGCTGTGAAGTGGTAAAACCAAGCGCACTCGCTAGATGCTCGTCGCCGATCATCAACGCCTGCTGCATCTGCTCAATGAGATCGCGTTCCGGATGGACGCTCTCCGTTGACACTGTACTCATAGGAATCAGCGGCGTGTCCATGGAAAGGTCGATGCTGCCCACGCGGGTTCTGCTGCCGGCGGTCACAGCGATGAGGCCTACGCCGAAGAACATTGCGATGGAGACGAGTACGACTTGGAGGCAGCTTCTCATGGTTCCTCTGGATGCGACGCGATGTGTTATGAAGAGCCTATCGAAACGCAGTTCGCCACACCAGTGACAATCGTCGCAATACAGCGCAGTCATTTGTCCGCACAGGAGAGGCAGCAGCAAACTTTGTTGGGATGAGTGCAGGTTAGGTGAAGCGCCTAAGCCATTTCCGATTCGATTTCGTGAAGCACCCACACATTCGGCTCCACGTAGACGCCCTGGTCGCGTGTGATGTCCATATGCACGGGCGAAAGCGCACCCGGAATCACATAGTCACCGCTTTCGAAAAAGCGCATACCTGTCCACTTTTCCCATTCGCTGATGGCGCCGGGGATGCGCATGGCGTATTCACACGGCTGAATGATAAGTCCGCCTCGCCGCACATGAACGCGCAGCCACGGGTCATACGGCATTCCGTCCTCGCGCATCCACATAATGTAACGCTTCATGGGCGTCAGCGGGTATAGCGGCTTCATGCTGGGTCGAACGGGTATGATGACTCGCGTGAAACCGTGGTTTCGAGCCGTGTCAATGAGTATCTGCAACAGGCGCGAACTCAGGCCCTGGCCCTGGTATTCGGGCACGACGGCAATTTGCAGCCCGCAGAGCAGCGTCGGCGTGATACCGACATTGTTCTCCTTGATGCTCTGTTCCAGCGCCCAATCCCAGCCGTCATCGGGCAACGACTCCAGTGCGTCGTCCCAGTGTAATGGCGCACTGTTTGCATAGCCGACGATGGCGTCTGTGGCGCGATCCACCAGTGCGAACTGGAAATCCGGAAAATGCGAATGGAGCGCACCCCAATGCTTGTTGGAAACTGGATCCTCCAGCATAAAAGCAGGCCAGATACGATCGCTGAGTTCGTTAGTGATGGAGACATAGTCATCACGGTCGCGCGGGGTAATGGTGTAATAGCCGGAATTATTCATTGTAGGTGACCACACTGTTATTGGACAATGGTATATCCTTCAGAAGGTTCCAAACCTTCTGAAGGGTGAATGCGAAGAAGGATGAATGCGAAGAAGGATGAGTGCTTCAACACCTAGGACGAGATAGAACCTGGTTCGCCCGATAACCCGCGCAGCGCTTCGATAGAACCCAAATGCCGGTTGGCATGCGAAAAGTGGAAGCCGAGGTCGGCAGCGGTGGTGGTCTCTTTGATCGACGAATGAACGTTAGGATTCGGGTCGTACATGATGCTGATACGCTCCGCATTGAACTGTTCCTGCGTCAGACCGTCGATGGTCTCGTCCAGCACGGTAAAGACGCGAGTCGCATACTCGACAATGTTCTGCATGCCTGCTGATTCGACTATCATAACGGCGTAGGCATGCTCCATGCGCGTGCCGCACTCAAACTTGCCCAAGCGCTCGCCGTCTAGCCCCCATGATCCGACCAAATGCTCCACCGTCCAGATGTCGCCGTTCGGGTCCGGCACGATGGGACGCGGCGCCGGTCTTTTTGGGCAGGCTGGCTTGCAGCCTGTCCGCCCAGCGCGCCGTGTGCCAGAGATGCCAGCCGATGGGCGGCGCGACCGTGCCCGGTGCATGCGTAAACTGTTCTTCGCTCATGCTGTCGACCGACTTGAGCAGCCAACCGTGCACCTGGTGAATGCGTGCGACGATGATTTCACTGGATAGATCGAGCACGATGTTCTCCTGTCTTACGGAGTTTCGGGACAGCAGCGACCAATGCGTCCGAAAACAGATGTCGTGGTTATGTATCGTATTGTAGTCAGCTTTAACGAAGTTGGGTAGTACAGAAATTGGCTGTAATACAGCAGACCTCATCGAAGAGATGCCAGCCGTCGCGCATTGCGTAGCCGGCATCTCCCCAGCCCAAAGCTGGCCTTAGTATTCGGCTTACCCGATCAATCAAAGAAGTCTTTGTCCTCGTCGGGCAGATGCTTCTTGGCTTCCTTCACGTTGAAGGTGACACCTAAGCCCGGTTTGTCCCAGACTTCGATCATGCTATCCACGACGATAGGATCCGGCAACCCTTCTACGATATCATACCACCACTCTGTGCGACCTACTGGGTACTCAAAGGCGATGTAATTTTGTCCCATGGTGGCGGAGACTTGCACCAGCGCAGCCAAGCCGATGAGGCCGTCGCCTGACGCCATGCGGCGCCATGAGAATGCCGTGCAGGTCTGCGTATTCGGCAATCCATTTGAGCTCCGCCAAACCGCCCACGTCGGCAGGGTCCGGGCCGACAATATTGATAGCCTGCTTCTCGAACAGTTCCTTGAAGTTCTGGCGCAGATAGATTTGTTCGCCGGTATGAATGGGCGTGGATGTGCTCATGGTGAGGTCGCGGTAGAGATCGGCAAGCACGTAGGGCATATAGTCGCCGGTGATTAAGTCCTCCAACCACATGAGATTCAGGTGCTCTACAGCTTTCGCCAAGCGAATCGCATCCGGAACCGTCCAGCCGGGTCCGCAGTCCAGCGCCAGATCCTACCTCGTCGCCGGTGACTTCTTTCATGGCTTCACGCACAGGCTACCACATGGGCAATGCCGCGCTCGGTTAACATGCCTCGGTTGGGATGCCGACCTTCGTGAATATTTCGCCGTAGGTGAAGCCGGGCACCTGGCTATACATGGGGCTGTGGAAGCTGATGCCGCTGCTTGATGATGGAGAACTTCTCCTTGGCTGTCCACCATCTTTTGCATAGTTTCGGCGATAGGCTTCCGGCGTGAATTCCGTCATTTTGAAGCGGACTGCGCCGTTGTAAACGCGCACCTTGTCGCGAATCTTGCCTCCCAGCAACTTATATACTGGTACGCCAGCCGCCTTGCCAGCGATGTCCCATAGTGCCATTTCGATGGCGCTCACGGCGCTGCCCCACGGCTTGAATGCGCCCATGCGGCGGACATTGATCATGACGCGTTCCACATTGGTCGGGTCCAGGCCCAAGACCAGGTCACGATAGAAAAGAATCTGCGGCTTTAAGTAGGGCTTGAACCATTCTACTTGTCCATAGCCGTCGATACCTTCGTCTGTGACGAGGCGCACGATGGGGTGGTCGCCGAGTACGGTTACTTTCAGGTCTGTAATCTTCATATGGAGTTCCTGTGTTGTGTGTTGAGAAGAGGACTTGGTGAAGCGTATTGATTATCGCGATCATACCATCCGCATGGCGCAGAGGATAATCTGCCCCTCCGCCCCTCCAGCGCAGTTGACGCGTAAGCGACGTCTGAGCGGCTGGCAAGCGAGCTGAGCGCATGTGGGCATAAGGGGCAGACCAACATACGTTCGGCTTCGGGAGCATCTACTCTTCCTGCTCGTCAGCCCCTGACTTCTGCTGATAGGCTAGCCGAAGCGGCTTCCATTCGCCATAGCGCATGAGCGAATTCCACCCGCTGGCCTTCTGCACAGGACGCGACTGGCCCACTGGCTGCGACAGACGCATGAGCACCGCCACTTCGTCGCAGCGGTGGAATTTGGGGCAGTAGATGCAGGCTTGCCATACCTTGGGGCTGATGCTCCAACGGTCGACGAGTTCGAAGCCGAGTCGCGTGAAGAAGCCTTCGCTCAACGTCAGTGCGCACACCTCGGCAAATCCGCGTTCTTGCGCCATCGCCACCAGCGCCAGCACAATCTCCTTGCCGATGCCCCGTCCCTGCTGGTTGTCGGCAATCGCCAGGGAGCGTACCTCGACCAGTTCTTCGGTCAGCGGCACAAGCGAGCCGCAGCCGATGACTGTTCGTCCGCCCGCATCAGAACCAGCATCGCACGCGACGAGCCAGTCCTCAAGCGTGCTGCGCACACTCTCTTCCGTGCGCGGTAGCATGATGTTTTCGTCGGCATAGCGATTGACCAGCGACAGAATGATCGGCACATCCTGCTGTACAGCCGGTCCTATCGTATAGGAATGCTTTTCAGACTGAGCATTCTCGTCCCCGTCATGCGTCGAATGAATATCCATGTCAATCATCGAACGTGTTAGTGCAACCATACTCGATTCCGTTGCCGGGCGCAGCCGTTTTGCAACGCTCGGCTCCATGACAGCTTCTGCTGCCGCCAATGTTTAAATGTCCTGTAGAATTTCGCCAACCGTGGCGACCGCCTGCTTGATCTCGTCTTCGCTGATGACCAGCGGCGGCACAAAACGCAGCACGTTGGGTCCGGCAATCAGGACGAGCAAGCCCTTGTCATAGGCCTTCGTCATGATCTGCGCCGCCTCGATATCCAACTGCACACCGATCAGCAGGCCTTCTCCGCGGATCTCCTGGATGTGCGGGCTGTTCAACTCTTCCAGCAGTTCGACCAGCAATTCACCTTTCTTGCGCACATCGGCTAGAAACTCCTCGTCGGCGATGCGGCTGACCACATAATGCGCCACGTGCGTCGTGAATGGGTTGCCGGCAAAGGTGCTAGCATGGTCGCCGGGATGCATGGCGTCGGCAACCTTCTGCTTCATGAGAATTGCGCCGATGGGCAAGCCATTAGCCAGCGGCTTGGCTGCGGTCAGAATGTCCGGTTCGACGCCGTAATTTTGATAAGCCCACAGCGCACCAGTACGACCCAGCCCGCACTGAACCTCATCGAAGATGAGGATTGCGTCATATTGGTCTGCGAGTTCGCGCAACCCCTGCAAGAATTCTTTCGTCGCCGGATAGATGCCGCCTTCGCCCTGTACGGGCTCTACGATAATGGCGCAGATGTCGTCGTCCATCTGCTCCTTGGCGTTCTCCAGGTTGTTGAACTCTGCAAAGCGCACGCCCGGCATGAGCGGTTTGAACGGGTCCTGATATTTCGGTCGCGGCGTAGCAGCCAGGCTGCCGAAAAGACGCCCGTGAAAGGCGTTCGTAAAGGAGAGGATGTGATACTTCTCCGTCTTGCCCTGCTCGTATGCGTAGCGGCGGGCGAACTTAAAGGCGCCCTCGTTGGCATCCGCGCCCGTAAGGCTGAAGTGGACCTTGTCGGCGAAACTTGTCTTGCATAGCAGGGCGGCTAGCTCTGCGTTTGGCGCGGTGTGGTAGAGATTGCTCACATGCGCTATGCCGCTAGCCTGTGCTTCGTCGATGGCTTTGTTGACGCCTGGATCGTTGTAGCCCAGTGCGTTCACGGCAATGCCCGCCACGCAATCCAAGTAGGCGTTGCCTTCCGTGTCGTAGAGCGTACAGCCCTCGCCCCTTTCCAGCACAAAGGGAGGTCGTCCGTAGACTCCGAGTACATTGTCATGTTCCAGTTCGATGATTCGTTGAGCGTCCATGTTGCCTCCGCTGGAGCTAGAATGGATAAAGATAGTTCAAAGAGTTCAAGAGTTCAAAGGTTTAAAAGTTCAATGTTAAATGGTTGAATATATGTCTCAAACAAAGTGCGCAAATTTCTGATTCCGGTATATGTATTTGAGCTGGGGTAGCACCCGACACCTCTTCACCCCATCACGTTGTCACACGGTCACCATGTCAGCTTGTCACCTTGTCACGCGGTCCGGCTGGATCGCCGATGACGGCTGTGCCGCTTCCCTCCTGTAAGCCGGCTAAGTTGGTGATTACGGCCTGGGGCACGCCGCTCTGTGTGGCGCGGATGGCGCTGCGCACTTTCGGGATCATGCCGCCGGTAATGATCTCCTCCCGGATCCAGCCTTCCGCCTGGTTTGCGGTTACCGCACGTACAACGCGTTTGGCTACCAGAATGCCGGGCACGTTACTCACAAATATCAGGCGCGTCGCGCCCAGCTTAGCGGCGATGGCGGTGGCAGCGTGGTCTGCATTCACGTTGTAGCTCAGTGCGTCCAGCGCGCCGAAGCTGATGGGACTAACCACCGGTACGATCTTCGCCTCCAGCAACACGTTGAGCAGGTGCAGATTCACGTCTTTGATCTCTCCAACGCGGCCAAGGTCGCCCATGGGGTGCCACATCTTCTCCACGTAGATCGTGGCATCGTCCACACCGCTGATGCCGGCGGCGCGTATGTCGGCCTCCACCAGCGAACGCACAACGCGCTTGTTGGTTAGGCCGCTCAGCACCATTTCGGCGACGTCCATGCTGGCTTCGTCGGTGACGCGCAACCCTTCTACAAAGCTTGGCGTGAGACCGAGCTGCTCTTGATATTGGGCGATTGTCTTGCCGCCGCCATGAACAATGACGGGCCATTCGCCGTTTGCTAGCAGCTTCTGGACTGCGTTTGCCAAGCCGATTAGAAAAGCCGGATCGTCAAGCTCGTTGCCGCCGACCTTTACGACTACGGTGCGGCGCCTCGGCACATTGTCGTCCATCATGCCAGTGCTCACTATGCTCGATTGTCTCATCTGCGGTTGGCCTCGTTTAGGTTCTTCAGCATTTCTATTCCTATTTTCTGTGCGGGAGAGTCGCCGTATTCGACCAGCGCCTGTGCAATCCGCTCCTGTTCGGCGGCTGTCTTGTTCTGGCTCAGTTTGCGCTAGCCTTCGAGCCGGTCAACCGTCATTCCGAAGCCAACAATGCCCCGCATAAGCCCGTTGCGAAACGGTTCCGGCAGCGATTCCCACTGCTCGCGGTAGCGGTCATCGACCTGAAAGGGAGCGGGTGTATACATGAAATCAATTCTTCATCGCTAGATCAGACCGGCGGTCTCGTCGATGCCGACGGCAACATTAAAGCTCTGAATCATCTGTCCGCTGGCGCCTTTGATGAGATTGTCCAACGTCGCCACAATGATATAATCTGGTCCGTCCGGCTGTTCCGGGTTGGCAGGCGTGATACTGATGGCACAGCGGTTGGTCTCGGTGACGTGTCGCAACGTTGCCATTTCCCCTGACGGCAACAGGTGGATGAACGGCTCGCCGGCATACGTTTCCCCATACGCCGTCCGCACATCCTCTTCCGTAACGCCCGCGGGTACGCTCACGTACATCGTGCTTAAGATGCCCCGGTTCACCGGCAGCAAATGGGGCGAAAAGTAATATTGATGCGGCGCGCCGGTCGGATCGGAGGCATTCAGCACAAGCTCAATCTCCCCAATGTGGCGATGACGATAGCCAACACTATACGGCGTCATGTTCTCGTTGGCTTCCACGAAGTTGTAGAGCAGCTTTGCCTTTCGACCGGCGCCGCTGATGCCGCTCTTGCTGTCGATGATGACCTTGTCGCCCAGCCATCCCTTTTTCGCCAACGGGTAAAGTCCTAGGTTCGCGCTGGTTGGGTAGCAGCCCGGGCTAGCGATAAGCTGCGCTCCTCGCAGCTCCTCGCGATAGACCTCCACCAGACCATAGACAAACTCCGGGATCAGGTCCGGCGCCGTGTGCTCGACGCCATACCACTTGGCATAGGCCTCTGCGCTGGCTAAGCGATAGTCTGCGCTGAGGTCGATGACGCGTACGCCGGTCTTGCGGAAAGCGCGCACTGGCTCGATGGACTGAGTGTGCGGCAGGCAGAGAAAGACCACGTCGACCTCGTCGGCACGCTGCAACGCCTGGTCCAGGGGAATGAGCGGGTAGTCCCAGGGGACCGGATGTACGGCTGAGTAGGGCTTGCCTGCGTTACTCTCGCTGGTGACCCAAGCCAATTCCAGCTGCGGATGCCGATGGATCAGCTTGATCAGTTCCAGTCCGGTGTACCCGGTGGAGCCGGCGATACCTGCCTTGTACATAGTCAAGTCCTCCATGGTCGTTTCCTAGACCAGCTAGCAATATTCATAGTTCACAGAGACCGCAGAGGAGGCACAAAGCTCACAGAGTGAAAAGATAGGGGAAAGTCGATGCAACATCAAACGTTGCTAACCCCGAACCTCTACAGGATAACTGACAAATTATTCGATAGTAACGCTTTTCTCTGTGTCCTCTGTGTGAACTCCGTGAACTCTGTGTACCGTTCTCCCATCCCACAAGCGCCCTGAAAAACAAAAAGACTCTCCGCCTGGAGAGCCTACTGATGGAGCATGCCTGCCCAATCCGCGTCTACACCCCCAGTGCTACTGCCTGGTTTTTGGGCTGCTACGCCTAACGCGAATAAAGGACAAAAAGCCGCTTTGTTTGTTCACGAGGGGCAGTGTAGCACGGAGAAGGTTGGCGTGTCAACATGCGCATTTCGCCATCGCGCGTCTATCCCATGCAACTGATCCATTTCTAAGGGCCTATGCTAAGATGGCTATTCAGCGGATGCGACACAATACGATCAGCTACAAGTGAAAGTGCGGACGATGACGGAAGACAATAGGAAAGAATCAGCTACAGCAACCGGCGAATCGCCGACAACCGTGATCCTCGTACGACACGGACAGACGGAAGGGAACCTGCAGCAAGTGTGGCACGGCGCCATGGACGCGCCACTGACGGCCGTCGGTCGTGCGCAAATCCAGGCCGCCGCCCGTGGCGTTGCCGCTCTGCAGGATCGTTTCCCCGTGGACTATTTTTTTGTGTCACCGTTGCCCAGAGCGCAAAGCACTGCAGCCGCTATCGCCGCGACGATCGGCAAGGAGCCCGTAGTGGACGATGAGCTTCGTGAATTTGGTATCGGCGATTGGGAGGGACGCTCGTTCTCCGATCTATCGGATAACGAAGACCTTTGGGGGCGTTGGGCGAGCGATCCCTCGTTCGCGCCGCCGAACGGTGAGTCACCATATTCGTTCAATCAACGTGCTGTGCGTGCGTTGGAAGCGCTCGTCGCCAAACATAAAGGGCATACGATACTGGTGGTGACGCATGGCGGCGTCATCGGCAGCTTGCTGGCTACGCTGTTAGGCCAGGGACCAGGTGAGTGGCAGAAGTGGGATCCCAACAACTGTGCTATTTCTGTGCTGCAATACAGTGAGACAAAGGGCTGGGTGGGGATCCTAGTCAACGACGTCTCACACTTAACACCGGACTTGCTGACTCGCTAGTACATGGCACATCAGCAAGCCTGACAAACAAAACGCCGACCACTTGGGTCGGCGTATGATGCTCTTATGACCGTTGCCGGCACTCTATTACGGCGCTCTATTAATAGTCAGCTTTCACTACAGCAAATGCCTATGCGTTATGCATTTTCGCCAGAGAAGTGCACGATATGCGCCTGATAGGAGGCGCCAACACCTAAACCTAACAGCAGATGCGACGTGCCTGGCAACACGATATGCTTGGACGCAAGCGTCTCCAGTGCGCTCAAAGCTGTGCCCGCACTCACGTTGTTAAAGCCGACCTCGTCCATAATCCACGGAATGTGCAGTGATGTGGCGTCGATGCCGATTTTAGCCAGAGCGGCAACGCGATCTGGCACGGCTGAACGCATCAGTTTGCGAATATCGCGGGTAGATAACACCTCGTCGAGGCGCCCCAGACGAGACATCTCTTCGCTGTGCTCGGTCAACGCGATGCGGAACAGCGAGCGATTGAGACCGTCCACTACTGCCGCACTGGGCTGGTGGCCGATTGCGATTCCCAACTTGCCCAGTTGTTTGCTGAACCGCTCGCGGTAGGTCTGCAGTACATTCCAAATGAGATCGGTCACGCCGGTTGACGTGAAGTAGCGGAAGGTGCCGCGGCCATCCATGCGGAACGTATCGTCCGACGGCATCTCTAGGTAGATGCCGCTCTCTGTGGAGAAGAAATGCTCCTCAGTTTCGTCGCCCACCAGCGTGTAACCCACCGGTACTTTGGTTGTGCCGGAGTAGGGTCGCTTGTTGGCTTGGTGCGGAATGATGAAGAAACCGTCGGTATCATATTCGACGACCGTATCGCCTGTGAGGACGTTTATCTCTTTGCCGGGTATGTAGGCCATGGCCGAACCGCCATTGCCAAATGTCGAGAAGGTTACGGGGTTGGTGATGTCGGTAGAGTTACCGGAGAGCGTCTCCAAACCCACAACAGCAACATGCTGTCCGTGGTAGTCAGGTTGTTCCAGTGTGTTGATGAGGGCTGCAGTGGCGCTATTGCATGCCAGCCGGTACCAATAAAGGTTGCCCACATCTTTGCCCCGTTTGTGCAACATCGATCGCACTTCCGGCAGCGTATCTTCTAGGACGGTCTGCGAGCCGATAAAGAGTGAGTCGGCATAGTCCCATCCACGTCCGTTCAAAACGTTTTCTACGATTTGGGTGATGTACTCGACATGAAGTTGCTGCACATAGTCCGAGAAAGTATCGGAATCAGCCGGGAAATGATAGCCGCCGCTGAAGCCCAGCATTTCGATGGTGTCGGCTAATTCTTCTGGGTGCCCTGCCTTGACAGTGGCGTCCGCAATGGTCTGGGATTCGACGAACGTACCCCAGCTTGCACGAAACAGTGAAATTGGCCCAATGTGTGAAAGACGCGCAGACCCCGGCGTGAACTCAGCCGTATCCGGCAGCGCATCCACGGGAATCAAGTGGATATAATCGTCTGGAGTCAGCGCCTTATCTTGGCTGCTAGTAGTTTGTTCGCTCATGCCGGTACCCTGCTTTTCTACACTTGGGTCAGGTTCTGATTCGCTGACGCAAATATGACACACAAAAATGGCACAATAAGCCATATGTAATTATTATACGTCAAATCCACAAAAATCACCAGCGAAATAATCAACTTTTCCGTCTATCGATGGTTAAGCAATGCTATGCGACCCCTATTTTTACTCCAGCGGCGTGAACAACGTGGACATGCCTCCACTCGAGTGTACTTCTGGAACAATATGCACAAACGAAACGTCAGTTACAGACCTGTGCAGCCTGAATATGGTATGGTGTAAGTGCGTGGTTAGTCCGCCGCCAGTGAGTCCGGACTTCTGACTTGAGTCGACTAGTATACGGCTCGGAGAATGGTGCATCTCGCAACATTTGTTGCACAGATGTATCCCTTTGGTGGTTGAATCTGCGAGTCGATACTGTTACAATATGTCAAATTGACCGGAGATGCGGGCACTAGATGTTTGTCGCTGGCGCGTTTCGTTCGGATTTTTTCTGGCGATAGAGTTGTGACTCCCGATGTTGAATCGGATAGCCGGCGATATTTAGCTGGAAACCTTTTAGGACTTGGGCAGAGGTCTTTGTTTGATGGCTTGTATTCGAGGATAAATTTCTTCCTCGAGTTGGTTGCCCCCGGATTTGAATTCAGTATGTGGTCATGAATGAAATGAAGTATGGGTTGTAATTTCCCGTCAGTCCGTTGGACGATGGCAGAAAAGTTGTTTGTTTGTGACATAAAGTTTTTACGACTGGGGGCGTATTTGACTTGTCAACAGAACTAGCCAGTACATCCGGTCGTAGCAGTTCTTCGTTGCCTCCGGTTATCGACTACGAGGATAGCCAGTATCGTACGGACTTTTGGGAAGGGCAGGGTCGCCAATATGAGGATGCGGCCGAACGTCTCGCCATTCGGCATTTGTTGCCCGCATCGGGCACGCGCATTGCTGAAATCGGCGCCGGATTTGGCCGATTGGCTGAACTGTATCTCGGCTACGAGCAGATAGTCCTGTTCGACTATAGCCGCACGCTGTTACAAGATGCGGCAAGCCGGTGGTCGTCAGACCCCCGTTTTGTTTTTGTGGCAGGCAACGTCTATGAGTTTCCGCTGGCGACCGGCGTTCTGGATGCCGTTGTCATGGTGCGGGTGATGCATCACCTGGCGGATGTGGATCGGGCCTTGGGGCAGATACGACGGTCCATGCATGGTGGCAGCACGGCTGTGCTCGAATACGCCAACAAGCGCAACTTGAAGGCTTTGGCACGTTGGGCGGCTCATAGACAAGAATGGTCGCCGATGTCAATGGAACCGGTGGAGTTCGTCGAGTTGAATTTTGATTTCCATCCCACATGGATGGCCGATCGCTTCAACGAGGCTCGATTGCAAATTGAGCGGCAACTGGCTGTGTCACATTTCCGGTTGCCGGTATTGAAGAACACAATACCGCCAGACCTGTTAGCAAAGGCGGATAGTTGGCTATTCGACCTGGGCGGCTACTACCCGTTGTCGCCTAGCGTCTTTGTGCGCGCTGAGTCTAGTAGACGAGCATGCGCCAGCTTTGGCGGCGCGACTAGACGATCCTGCACAGTTATTCCGTTGCCCTGCCTGCACGGTCGAAGGTGCATTGGAAGCTGCGGATGAAACGGTGCTAGTTTGTCGCGAATGCGGTGTGCGCTATGCGCGCCACAAGGGCGTTTGGGATTTCAAGGAACGGCTTGACTAGGTTGACCGTTCAGAATAGTAGAATCACTGGACGGGATGACCGTTTTTAATCGGCGAATTCTGAGTAGGATGTCGTCGTATTGTTGGTTCGAGTGGAGTTAGTGATTGGAAGTAGTAGATTTGATACGTTACAGGTTTATGGCTGTTCTCATACGATGGAATTGCCGGTAGTCATCCAGGTGATTGGGGGAATTGGTACGCACTATGGCGAAGCGACGACAAACTGGGAACTCTGTAGAACCGGAGACAGAAATCGAAGGAGACATGATGTCGGACTTCGATGAGGAAAATGTCGACGGGGAAATGAGTGACTCAGACGAAGAGAATATCGATGGTGAAGGCGAAGAGGAAGAACAAGAGATACTAAGCCCTGAAGAAGCGCTTGAGTATCTGTTGTCGTTAGGTAAGAAGCAGGGCTTCGTGACTTATGACGACGTCCTGAAGGTAATGCCAGAAGTTGAAAGTAATATGGATCAACTCGAGGATGCGTTTGCCGCACTGTTTGATAAGGGCATTGAGTTAGGGCAAGCGAAGGAAGAGAGTCGGTCAGACAACTCGGATTCCGATAGTAATAACGGAGAGGCGGACACGTTTGATTTGAGTCAAATCGAGATCGATGATTCCATTAGCCTCTATTTGAAAGAAATTGGCAGGGTTCCTCTGCTGACGGCTGAAGAGGAAGTTTCGTTGGCAAAGCGCATGGAGAAAGGTCGCGATTCGCGAACCGAGCTCGCCCAGGGCATTGACGACTGGGATGAGCGCGAGAATCTGCTCTGGTATGTGCGTGATGGACAGGCTGCACAGGAGCACCTTATCAAGGCGAATAGCCGTTTGGTGGTCAGCGTAGCCAAAAAATACGTGGGCCGCGGCGTGCCGTTCCTGGATCTGATCCAGGAGGGCAATATCGGTCTGATTCGTGCTGTGAAGAAGTTCGACTATCGACGCGGATACAAGTTCAGCACCTATGCGACGTGGTGGATTCGACAGGCTGTGACGCGTGCTATCGCCGACCAGGGTCGAACCATTCGTGTACCTGTGCATATGTATGAACAGATCAACCGCTTAACCCGCACCAGCCGCCAGCTGGTACAGGAGCTGGGGCGCGATCCCACAACTGAAGAGATTGCGGATGAGCTGGGCGTGACGCCGCGCAAGGTGGAGCACATCATGCGTGTCAGCCAGCGACCGCTCAGTTTGGAGATGCCGGTTGGTGAGGAAGAGGATAGTTATCTGGGCGACTTCATCGAGGATGAAGACGCGGATGCACCGGGCGATGCGGCTGGTCAGCAGTTGCTGCGCGAGGTCATCGACGAGATATTCCAGAGCTTAACGCCGCGTGAGGTTCGCATTCTTCAGTTGCGTTTTGGCCTGGTGGACGGCTACTGCTACACGCTGGAAGAGGTTGGCAAGAAGTTTGGCGTGACTCGTGAGCGTATACGTCAGATCGAAGCTCAGGCCTTGAGCCGCCTGCGCCATCCCAGCCGCAGCCGCAAACTGCGCGACTATCTCTAGACTGGTAGAGAGTCTGGAATAGCTAGCGCATGCCGCTCAGCGGCAGCAGCCAAGCAACAATTAAATAGTTGTTTCACGTGAAACACACGACTTCCTGGAAGATGCGAACCGACGACGTCGGGGCGGCTTCCAGGAAGTTTTTGCATGCGTTTTTGCCCATCTGCAATCGCGGTCTAGTGCGAAAGAAATTTGGTTCCTGGTATCATCCTACGTGAAACGGATGATACCCTAAATGTCAAGTAGGAAATTAAGTAGGAGATCCTTCGCTGCGCTCAGGATGACCGATGTCCTTGCTGTTATTGCGTTGCTAGACGTGCCAACACTCTGCATGACAGTTGTGAGTGTAACTGCTGAGTGACGCGGCAAGCTGACAATAGGGGAAGGCTGTTTCACGTGAAACATTCGGAGGTAAACGCTCACAAGAATTGGAATTCGGCCTCGCCACCTACGTCCGCGAATTAACCCGAAACCGAAACAATCTCACTAACTAAAAGGGCGTATCGCGGCTGCGGTACGCCCTTCCACAATAACCCGCCTGCGCCAATGGGTCCGGTTAAACGCCTAATCGATTGCGCTCAAGAATCACATCCGTGGTCTGCACTGTGGTCGGTACGTGACCCTCCAGCGGCAGTATGCGCTCGTGAATCGCGTCGATGATCCACTCCTTCTGTGGAAAGAAACCCTCCTCCATCTCCGCAGGCGGCGTAATCCAGTTGCGAGCGCCGACGACAACAGCCGGTCCATCCAGATAATCGAATGCCATCTGCGTTATGTTGGAGGCCATCGTGTGCAAAAATGAACCTCTCTCGCATGCATCCGACGCCAAGACAATCTTACCCGTCTTCTTCACCGAAGATAAAATCTTCTCATAATTAAGCGGGTTCAGGAAACGTGCGTCGATAACCTCCACCGACAATCCATACTCCGATTCCAACTCCTCAGCGGCTTCCAACGCACGGTAGAGCGTGGCGCCAATGGTGACGATGGTAATGTCGTCGCCCGTCTTGCGCACAGCCGGCTCGCCCAACTCTACCTCATAATAGTCGGTGGGGACGCCGCCTTCAACGATTGTCTCTGGCTCCGAATACAGCCGCTGACTCTCAAAGAAGACAACCGGATCGGTACCATGCAGTGCCAGATTCAGCATACCCTTGGCATCATATGCGGTCGCCGGAAAGAAGATCTTCAATCCTGGTATATGGGCCAAGATGGAAGTCCAGTCCTGGGAATGCTGCGCGCCATACTTGCTGCCGACTGACACACGCAACACCATGGGCAGTTGCAACACGCCAGCCGACATGGCCTGCCACTTGGACATCTGATTGAAGATTTCATCGCCGGCGCGGCCGATGAAATCATTGTACATGAGTTCCGCTACCACGCGTCCGCCGCTCAGCGCATAGCCGACCGCGGAGCCTACGATTGCGCCTTCTGAGATGGACGTGTTGAAGAGGCGCGGATAGGGCAGCGCCTCAGTTAATCCGCGATAGACGCCGAACGCACCGCCCCAGTCGCGGTTTTCTTCGCCGTACGCGGTCATGGACGAGTCCTTGTAGAAACGGTCGATCATGGCCTCGAACAACGCCTCGGCATACGTGACGCAGCGCATCTTCGGCAACGGATTGCCGTCCTCATCCAACCCAAAGCGGCTCTTGGCAAGTGTCGTCTTCAGACGAGTTTCCTCCTTGGGCAGCAGCACTTCCGGCTCGCCCTCACCAAAGCTCTCACGCTCGCCGTTGGAGAACATCATGTCGCCGATCTCGTCCGACAGGACGTTCACGCGTGGCGATACATCCAGCGAAATTGCGGCTTCCAGCACCTTGACCAGCCATTCCACGCATTCTTCGTGCAGACCGCTGAGCGTGCTTTCATCCGCATGCTGATTCACTACCAGATAGGCGCCGTAGCCGATAATTGCGTCCTGCTCCTGCCACATATCCAGCTCGTCCTTCGTTCGATAGGCCATGGCGTCCGACGGCGAATGGCCTGAGAACCGGTAGGTGATGGTGTCCAGCAGCACCGGGCCCTTGCCCCCGAGCAGCAGCTCCTTCTTGCGAGCAACTGCGTCCGCCACTGCCAGCGGATTGTAGCCGTCCACGCGCTCCGAATGCATCGCCTCTTCATTCACGCCCAGGCCCACGCGAGCAAGGATATCAAAGCCCATGGTCTCGCCCATGGGTTGACCGCCCATGCCATAGAAGTTGTTCATGAAATTGAACATCATAGGCGGTGCGCCGCCGTACTCTTCCGGCCAGAGCGAACGGTACTGGTCCATGGCGGCGATGGAGATGGCCTCCCACACAGGTCCGCAACCCATGGATGCATCGCCGATGTTGGCGATGACGATGCCTGGCTTGCGGTTAATGCGCTTGTAGAGTGCGGATCCCACGGCAATATCCGCTGAGCCGCCGACAATGGCGTTGTTGGGCATGACGCCGAAAGGCGGGAAGAAGGCGTGCATGGAACCGCCCATGCCTTTGTTGAAGCCATACTCGCGCCCGAAGATCTCCGCCAACGTGCCGTACAGCACGTAGACCCTAGCCAACTCGCGAACGCTTCGAGCGTCGCCTGCGAAGCTCTGTACGACGCGCAAGGTTGTCCCGTCATTGTAGTTCTCCATGACGGACATGAGCTCGTCATGGTCCAGCTTGGCGATTGCGCTGAAGCTCTTGGCTAGGATTTCGCCGTGGCTTCTGTGCGAGCCAAAGATGAAATCATCGGGCGTCAGGTGGAAGGCCTGTCCAACCGCAGACGATTCCTGCCCGATGGAGAGATGTGCAGGGCCTTTGTGGTTGTACTCGATGCCCTGGTAGGCGTTTTCCTTCTTGATGCGGTCAAGCATGGTCTCGAATTCGCGAATGGTTGCCATGTCGCGGTACATGCGCACCAGCGCTTCGCTGCCATACTCTTTCGCTTCTTGTTCCGGATTGCTCTCGTATGCATTGATCGGAATCGCGGGTCCCGTGAGGACAGACGCCTTGCGCATCTCCATTGGGTCCACTGTGATGGTTTTTGTCATACCGTTTCTTCCTTTTTCCTGCTAAAAATGGGACAGGCGCGATGGCGCCTAGATTTCCTTGTGGCTCTCTGTACTCAGGCAGCGGTTATCAGATCCTGTAAGAATAAATGTTCTTGCGGGAAAGTAGACAATCATCTGCGATCTGCTCTCCTGCTACACAGCCAATAGCAGGTCCAATTCCGTCACGCCCTGCGCCAGCGCAGCCAGGAAATGCGCGCCTGGTGCGCCATCTACGACCTGGTGGTTGACGGTCAACGACAGGTACAGGTGCGGCGTAAGCTCATGCGAGCCGTCCTCCCTAATCAGTGGGCGATGTACTAGACCACCGACACCGAGTATAGCCACTTGTGGCGGGTTAAGAATAGGCGTGAAGCTCTCAACGCCAAGACTGCCCAGGTTGGTCACAGTGAAAGTGCCGCCTGTGATCTCGTCTGGCAATACCGTACCGTTTTGGCAGGCGATGGAAAGCCGCTTGCTCTCGGCAGCCAATTTGCGCAGGCTCAAACGCTGCGCGTTGCGGATGACCGGCACGATCAATCCGCGTGGCGTATCCACTGCGAAAGCAAGATGGACCTCGTCATATTGGTGGACCTCGCCGGCTGCGTGCGTATCATCTTGAATGAAGAGCGCGTTGACCGCCGGGAAGCGAGCCAGCGTGCGCGCTGTGACGAAAAGAATCAGATCGTTGATGGTCACGCCCTGCAGCCCCAGCGCTTCGTCACTTCCTTTGAGCCGCTTGCGGTAGTCGAGCAGCGCGCTGGCGTCAACGGCACGGTTCATCGTCAATTGCGCAGTGGTGAGCAGCGATTCTCGCATCCGCTCGGCGATGACGCGGCGGATTCCTTGGACCGGTACGACCTTGACTGACTCTTCCTCGGTCTCCGGCGTAGTTGTCGACGGGACCGACTCCGTCGTCTGGACCGATCCGGGTGAAGATTCCGTACTACCTTCCGTTGCAACTGTGTTTAGGTCGCGCGACATGATGCGACCGCCCGGACCGGTGCCTTGCCGAGGCACTTGAAACTCGCCAGTGTCAGCCATGGCCTGTGCGACAGGACTTAGCTTCGGCTGTGCAGCCAGCGCCGCGTCCACATCACGCTCGATGATGCGTCCGCGTGGGCCTGTGCCTGCTATGTCAGTCGTGTCGAGTCCTCTGCTCGAAGCTAGGTTACGTGCGCGCGGCGAAATGGCGCTTTCAGCGCCAGGCGGTTCTGTTGCCGATGCGGCTGTTGTTGTAGGACCGCCCTGTGCTGGGGAAACCGGTGCAACATCTTCCCCTGGTGCAGGAGCTTCACCGGTTGACGCAGCATCCTCGCCATTCGGCGCCAAATAACTGGCGTCTTCTCCGGCAGCGCCAATAGCAGCGATCGTCTCCAACACGGGCACGAGATCGCCTTCAGATGCGAAATGCGCCAGCAATACGCCGGCTGCGGGGCTTTCCACTTCCATGACCGCTTTGTCGGTTTCGATGTCGCAAAGAACATCGCCTTCTGTGACCTCGTCACCTGGCTGCTTCTTCCATTCGACGATGATGCAGCTTTCTACCGAATTGCCCTGTCTGGGCATTACGACTGGTGTAGCCATGTTCACTCTCGCTTGCGCTTCGCGTTTCTATATACTTTCAACGTTTCATGACCGATAATTCGTATTACGGACCTTATTGCGGCGGCAACGACACGCACCGACCTCTCGTGCGAACTACCGGACGCCATACGTCAGGTAGGTAGCTTCCAGTTTGTCACGTAACCTGGACTGTGATGCCTTTGGACTCGATCAATGAGATTTCGCTGTCGGTCACACCTTCCGTTGTGATGACGCGGTTCACGTCGCCTAAATCCGCAAAGGACGCCACGCCAACACGCCCCCATTTGGTTGCATCCAGCACTGCCACTACCTCGCGACACAAGCCGACCATAGGACGCTTCACGGCGGCAACGTCCGGTGACACGTCGGTAAGTCCCTCGTTGGGCGCAATGCCGTGTGCGCCGAAGAATCCGATGCGCAAGTTGAAGCGGCGGATGCCGTCCAAGCCGAAGTCGCCGACCAGGGAAACCGTCGCCCGGTCCAGTGTACCGCCGGTCATGACAACCGTGACACTGGACGCATCCAGCAGCTCGTGCACGACAGCCAGGCTGTTCGTGATGACGGTGACGTGGCGGCTATGCTTGAGGTGATGAGCGATCGACAGGGATGTGCTGCTGCTGTCCAGAAAAACGGCATCGCCGTCGTTCACCAGCGAAGCCGCGATCACGGCGATGCGACTCTTCTCCCGCACTTGTCGTTGGCGACGGGAAGCTGAGCGCGAGCTCACTGGACTCAACCGGATTCGGCACGGCGCCGCCATGCGTGCGAACCAGCAATTCGCGGTCCGCCAGCGCTTTCAGGTCGCCGCGGATAGTCACTTCGGATACGCCGTAGGCGCGGCTCAGTTCAATCACAGAAACGCGACCGGTCTGGTTTACTTCATCCAGGATAGCCTGTCGGCGTTCTTCAAGATAGAGATCTCTTGCTTGTGCCACGCTGCTGGGATCCGGTGTTGGGAAACAAGTTTGAAGCTACAAATGCCTTTGATAAGTTACGATTGCTTTCATTATAGAGGCTAACGAAAGCGCCGTCAAATGCAAGAAGGCACAATGCAGGCGCCTTGGGATACCGTTCATGCCACTCGTGCGCAACCTGCACAAGCAGCGTTCGTACTGTCTCAGGGTGATGCAGATGCCGGTCGTGTAGCAGAATTCAGGGTGCGCGATTGCAATGTGCCGCCGGCAATGTCTCTAGCCGATATAGCTATCGAGGAGGATTTCTGCATGACCAACCATCTGTCCGAAATCAGAGTGCTGACATTCGATGTGTTTGGCACCGTGACCGACTGGCGAGGGTCGATCATTCGGGAAGGAGTAGCGCTCGGTTGTCGTCAGGGATTTAAGCTGGACTGGAGCCAATTTGCGCTGGACTGGCGCTCCGGCTATCAACCGGCCATGCAGCGCGTGCGCAGCGGTGAATTGCCCTGGACCTCCATTGACGACCTACATCGCATGATCCTGAATGACCTGCTGGCCAAGTACGATATCGACGGCCTGAGCGAGGAAGAGACGGCGCACTTCAACCGTGTCTGGCATCGACTGTCGCCCTGGCCAGACGTTCGCACCGGTCTTGCGCGGCTGCGAAGCCGGTACACGCTCTCCACGCTTTCCAACGGCAACATTGCGCTGCTCAACGACCTGGCCAAACATGCCGACCTGCGTTTTGACTGCATCCTCTCTGCAGAGTTGGCGCAACACTACAAACCAGACCCGGAAGTCTATCTCAATGCGGCCGCGTTGCTTGGCTTGCGTCCGGAACAAGTGATGATGGTGGCTGCGCACAACAGCGACCTCGCCGGTGCACGACAGGTTGGACTGCGCACCGCATTCATCTACCGCAGGAACGAATACGGACCTGAGCAGACGACCGACCTCATCCCGCAGCCTGGCGTGGACGTTGTCGCCGACGACCTGCATGATCTTGCCGATCAGCTTTTCGCAGACTAGGCGTGATATCAGGTCGTTCTGGGCGCTAACTGTACATCGACCTGTGTATACGCTTCCCAGCTCTCGAACAAAGGTGTGTTGATTTTGCCAATTCAACCGCGCTCCCAGATACTCTGTTGTATTCGCCGTATCGCAGCAAAGAAATACTCTCATCACACTGTACTCAATCCCGTCTACCTTCGGTTGACGCCAGAAAGGCGTTGCAAGTGACGGTTGCACCTACACGAGACAACATCGGGTTCCTATGCAGAATTCTAATGTGACCGCTCAAGCACAGAAGCAGTCGTTCTGGCACTCTCCCGATTCAAAGCTCATTATCGGCTTGATGGCTCCATCACTCATGGTGGGCATGAACCACCATATGTTCGGCGTCGCACTACCTTCCATCCGCAACGATTTCGTCATTGCACCGGACGTTGTGGCCTGGGTCTCCATGAGCTACACGCTGGCTTTTCTCATGTTCATGCCCCTCTATGGACGTTTGGGTGATATTCTGGGCAAGCAACGGCTGATACTGCTGGGCACGATCATCTTCATGTCCGGTACCGTCGTCGTGATGTCGGCGACCAGCATGGCCTGGCTATTGGCTGGGCGCTTCATCCAGGGCATGGGCACGGCTGGATTCGTGCCGTTGTCCATCGCCATCATCACGCAGCGCTTTGCCGTGGAAGAGCGAGGTCGTATGCTAGGTGCATGGAACTCCATCATCCCACTATCTGGTCTGGCATTTCCGTTCGTAGCCGGTATGCTGGTGGACGCCTTCGGCTGGCGCGCCATGTATCCGCCGATCCTCTTGGCAGCCATTATTGCGCTCATCCTGGTTCGTCGCTTTATTCAGCCCATGACCACGGCCATAAATTTCCGCTATCTCCGCTCGTTCGACTGGATGGGTGTATTACTGCTCAGCTTGGCGCTGGCAGGCCTGCTTTTTTACACGTCAAGCCGACCCATCACCGGCGTTCCCGCGCTGCTCGATCTGCGGCTGCTCTCTTTCTGGCTGCTAATGTTCGTCGTATTGATCCTGTGGGAGCGCAGGCGCATTGACCCCTTCATCGATTTGGCGATCTTTCGCAAGCGCCAGTTCAGCTTCGCATCGCTCTGTGCAGGCATGCGCATGATGCTCATGACAAGTATTAGCTTCCTTATTCCACTATACATGAGCGACATCCACGGTAGTTCCGCTAAGATTATCGGCGTGGCGTTGACCGTGCAAGCGGGAATGTTGTTCGTCACATCGCGCTTCGGCGGTCAACTCGCCGACCGCATGGGCAGCCGGCTTCCAGTGACGCTGAGCATGGCTGGACAGATAGTAGTCATGTTGGTGCTCGCCAACTTGCCGGCTACCGCACCTGTGTGGACAATTTTCATAGCGGCCATGGCGCAGGGCTTCCTGATCGGTCTGTCGTTGGCACCGCTGCACTTGGCTGCCATGCAGGATGTGGAAGGCGAAGAGGTTGGCATGGCTGCAGGGCTTTACAGCATGATCCGGTTTGCCGGGCAAATTCTGGGTACCGCCGCCGCCGGCGTGCTGCTTCAGGCGGGTCTCGAGCGCTTCGGCTCGCCCATCGCAGCTTATCAGACCGTCTTCTACGCTTTTGCGCTGGTCGCCGTGATCGCGACGCTGGTCGGCTTGAACATTCGCTCAGCCGAACGGGTGCAGACCGTACCTGCCACTTAGCCGTGGGAATGGACTGCTTCATGAATTCCGATTTGGAGCCTTTTTTTAGCCGCAACAAATAGCCGAAACAAATATAAGGAGAAGTCGAGCAATATGCAATGGCACGAGAGCGATATCGACAGCAACGGCATTCGCATCCACGTTTATCGTAGCGGCGGTGATGGACCTCCTCTGGTACTACTTCACGGCGCCACGGACAATGGGTTGTGCTGGCCTCGAGTTGCCGACGCCCTGGCTTCGGACTATGAGATCATCGCCTTGGATGCGCGCGGTCATGGCAAGTCCGATAAGCCGCAGACCGGCTACTCCGGCGACGATCATGTACGCGATGTGGCTGGTGTCATTGAGGCGCTAGGCCTAGATAAGCCTATCGTAGCCGGTCACTCCATGGGTGCGTACACGACATCGCTGCTAGCAGCCACGTATCCCGACTTGGTCAGCGCCGTCATCCTTGAAGACCCTCCGTTTCGACTGCGTGATCCAGATTTCTCTTCGGTAGAGCAAGCCGAAATTCGCAAGCAACACATTTTGGCGCGCAAGAGCATGAGTTTAGAAGAGATCGAACGCCTGGGAAAGGAAGAGAACCCCCAGTGGGCCCAGGTCGAATTCCAACACTGGGCCGAAGCCAAGCTACAGGTGAACGAGAACATTTCCAGCGGACTTGTTACCCGAGGCTACAACTGGCACGAGATAACCGATCTCATTCGCTGTCCCGCGCTCTTGCTCATTGCAGATCCCGGTCTTGGCGCCATAACGACGGCGGAGACAGCTAAAGATATTGCAAAAGTCAACCCGAATATTGTCGTTCGTCAAATCGCGGACGCCGGTCACAACATCCGCCGCGATCAGTTTGGCGCCTACCTTGCCGCTGTGCAGGACTTCCTCGCTGGGCTGTAGAGTGCGCTGAAAGCCGATGTACGTGCGCTGTCATCTTGGTTCAGAACTTGCCGCGAAACCCATCTACTTGGAGCAGCCATGAACTATCACAACCTCTTCACGTCAACCTCGACCATCGGCGTCGGCTTAATCGGTACGGGGCATTTCGGCAACTCGTTCCTGTTCCAGATGCGCAGCATCCGGCGACTACAACCCGTAGCCGTCTGTGATCTCAACGTGGAGGCGGCGAAGCAGGCTTGCCTGGCGGCAGGCTGGACGGAAGAGTTGCTCTCTGTGTGCGAGACGGCGGCGGAAGCGCAGGACGCTGCCGCGGCAGGACGCATCGTGTTGACCGACGACGCCCGCATCATCATGGACTTGCCATTCGACGTGCTGGTGGAGGCGACCGGCATCCCAGAAGCCGGCGCCTCCCACGCGTCAGCCGCTATCGAACATGGCAAACATGTGGTGAATGTGTCCAAGGAGACCGATTGCACGGTGGGACCTAGACTTGCACACCTGGCGGCAGAACGAGGTCTCGTCTATACGCTGGCAGACGGCGACCAGCCAAGCATGCTCATCCGACTCATCTCCTGGGCACAAACACTGGGATTAGAGATCATCGCTGCAGGCAAGTCCAGCGAGAGCGATATGGTCTATAACGTGGACGCGCAGACGGTCACGCATAGAGTGGGTGCGGTGGCGCTGCCGGCTCACGCTATCGGCGACGACGGTCTATGGCAACAATGGTCGGCGGAGGAAGGCATTGTAGCAGCCGTTCAACATCGGCGAGAGACACTGAGCGCGCTGCCGCAGGTCGCCGTGCCGGACCTGTGCGAGATGGCCATGGTGATGAACGCGACGGGCATGGGCTACGATGCGCCGACGTTGCACGCGCCGGTCATGCGCATCACCGAACTTCCCGAGGTGTGGGCGAGTCTTTCGGACGGGGGCATTCTGGGCTCGAAAGGCGTCATTGATATTGTCAACTGTCTGCGCCGCAGCGATGAAGTCAGCTTTGCCGGCGGCGTGTTCGTCGTGTTCGAATGCCATGATGAGGCCACTTGGCGTCTGCTGAAGGAGAAGGGACATCTGGTCAGCAGCGATCTGAAACGGGGCGCCATTTTCCTCCCCTATCATCTGCTCGGTGTGGAAACCGCCACATCCATTTTGACGGCGGCGGACCTGGGCCAAGCGACCAGCAGCTCAGCGCCGGTGCAGCGGGTGGACCTGTGCATGGTTGCGGCGAAGACGTTGAAGGCTGGTGAGGTATTGCGCATGTCGGCGGACCATGTGCTGGATGGGGTGCGACCGGAGCTCATGCCGACCAAGCCCATGACCGGCGATGCGCCGCTCCCATACTATATGGGTGCGCAGAATATACTGTCACAGGATGTGCCAGAGGGCGCTGTGGTCACGTATGACATGGTGAAGGAACCAAGCGGTTCGGTGCTGTGGGCACTACGCCGGCAGCAATGATGAGGGGGTGAAGGGATGGTAGGATGAGGGGGCGATTTGTGATGCGGATATTAAGTAATTCCTCAGATTATATTGTCAACAATATAGGAATTTACATCTGAGGATACACTGAAAAGTTCTAAGGGTAGGTCTGGAGCCGCGTGGTCTTGATCTCACGGGCTACTGGGACGCGCGCGCCAACCTGTAACCAGGGCCTGAAACCTGAAACCTAGCACTTGGACCTTGGTACCGCCTCACCCCTTGCGTTCTCCTATTGCAGGTGAATCGTAGCGTATAAGTGACTGAGGTATGGTAGACTATAGCGCGGGTGTGCGTAGACATGCGAATCGCCCGATAAATCGAATGAAAACATGGCTACCGTTAACGAGTTGAATTTCGCCAACTCAAATCCCACTATACAGAATTCATCGATCGCCCGTAAGCCGAGTGTGATTGCACAAGTGGCTGGGCGCGTACCCAACGTTGCGTGGAAATATCTGTTGGTACTCCACGATATTGTGCTCATCCTGGTCGCGTTCTCTGTCGCCTATTTCGTGCGCTACGAACTGCAGTGGTTCCGCTCAGTTGACCCAGCCTACCAAGTGCCGATACAGACCTATGCGCCTTTCGCGTTGGCGCTGGTCATCGTACTACCTATCTCGTTCCGCTTCTCCGGCGTTTATCCCTATCACAAAGGGCGTAGCGTCGTGGAAGAAACTTACAAGATCGCGACCGCGGTGACCGTCGGTGTGGTGGTGCTAATTACCGTTGGGCTCTTCTTCAGCCCATTGCTATACAGCCGTCTGATATTTCTCTACTTCGCCTTCCTCTCTACCATGATCCTTGGCGCCAGCCGGTTCGGCATCCAGATAGCGCGCGGCCATTTGCGCAAGTATGAGGTCGGCGTGAATCGCGTGCTGCTCATCGGCGCCGGCGACGTAGGACGCATGGTTATGCGTACGGTGGCAGCTCGACCGGATTACGGCTATCAGCTTGTCGGCTTCATGGACGACAACCCAGCCAAGAGCCAGAATGATATTGGTCCCTATCGAGCGCTGGGCACAGTCGACAATCTGGGTGACGCGCTCGATAGCCAAGACATTGACACGGTGATCATCTGCCTGCCCTGGCAAAGCCACCGTATGATCCAGCGTCTGCTACGAAGTTGCGAACAACGCAACGTGCGAGCGTTGGTGGTGCCAGACCTATTCCAGGTGACGATGAACCAGGTCTATGTGGACGACTTCAACGGTATTCCGCTCATCGGCACGCGCGGTCTCTCGATTCAGGGCTGGAACCTCATCATTAAGCGGGCTTCCGACCTTGTCATCGGCGGCATCGGAACGCTGCTCGGCGCGCCGTTCATCGCGTTCATCGCGCTGGCCATCAAGCTGGACAGTCCGGGTCCTGTGCTTTTCAGGCAGACGCGTGTGGGCAGGAACGGTGAGGAGTTTACCTGCTACAAGTTCCGCTCCATGGTTGATGGTGCGGACCAAATGCAGGTTGAGTTGTTAAACGAGAACGAAGCCACGGGCCCGCTTTTCAAGGTGCGCAACGACCCGCGACGTACGCGAGTCGGTCGCTGGCTGCGCCGCTATAGCCTGGATGAAATACCGCAGCTCATCAATGTACTGAAAGGCGAAATGAGCTTAGTCGGTCCGCGGCCGAATCTGCCGGAAGAGGTAGAGCAATATGTGGACTGGCATACGAAGCGGCTGACGGTTGTGCCCGGAATCACAGGACTGTGGCAGGTCAGTGGTCGCAGCGACCTCACCTTCGACGAGATGGTGCTTCTGGACCTCTACTATGTGGAGAACTGGAACGTTACCCTGGACGTGAGCATTTTAATCCGCAGTGTGCCTGCCATCATCCGCGGGCGCGGCGCGTATTAGACTAGAAGCGTAATCACGCGTTCAACTACCTTTCGGGTTTTATTATGCATTTCATTCCTCTTCAAGAATATTTGCTAGCTGCTCAGATAACGCTGGTACGTCATTGGTAATCGTATCCCATACCACCTCAAGACTGATGGTTGCGTAACCGTGAACTAGCCGATTTCGCATCCCAATCATAGTCGACCATGGCAGCTCCGAATACGAGTAACGTGTATCCTCTGAAATTCCTCTTGCGGCTTCACCAATAACTTGAAGTTCCCATTCTACAGCGCTCTGAATAATGTCTGTACGTAAAAAAACTTCATATCGAATACCGTGTATATATCTTTGAATTTTTCTGCTAGCAATGAGCATATCAAGGAGAAGCGCTTTATCATCCTGCATAGATGCCTACCAATGAATCTAGGATAGCCTGTTTCCGTATATAGTTTTGGCTTTCTTGGATTGCTTTACGTTCCACTAGATCAACATTTCGATCGAATATTTTCGTAAGCTCCATCTCCATCGTTAGCAACTCACGAAGAGTGGCTTTATGATCATTGGCAAATGTAACAAGGATGTCTATATCGCTTTCCAGACTGAAATCGGATCGTAGTACGGAGCCGAAAAGTGCCAGTTCTACAACTCCGTGCCGTTCACAGAACTCTCGTATGATTTCCTCAGATATATTTAGTGAGATATCCTGAAGCATTATCGTTTCCCTTCGCTGACGGCGAATGATACGCACATATTTTATCACAGGTGTGTCGCCAAATTTCGCTTAGGAAATCGCCTACTTGCAACACTATCCTTTCACACTAGAACAGTGGAGCCCAGCCATGCTGACCGCACAGCCCAACATCATCCTGATCCTCAACGACGATATGGGCTTCTCCGACATCGGCTGCTACGGCGGCGAAGTGGTCACGCCCAATCTGGATGCGCTGGCTGACGACGGGCTGCGCTACACCCAGTTCTACAACACGGCGCGCTGCTGCCCTTCCCGCGCATCCCTGCTCACCGGATTGCATCCGCACCAGGCTGACGTGGGCCATATGATGGACGACGACGATGTCGACGGCTATCTGGGTGATCTTAGCCCCGACTCTGTGACCATCGCCGAGGCGCTCAAGCTGGGCGGCTATGCCACCTACATGTCCGGCAAGTGGCACGTCACCCGCTACATGGATGACTCCGATCACAACTGGCCCTGCCAGCGCGGCTTCGACGACTTCTACGGCATTCTTGTGGGCGCGGCGAATTATTTCCAACCGAGAACGCTGCACCGCAACAATGAGCCTATCGAGCCCGAAGGCGACAACTACTACTTCACTGATGTGATCACGGATGAGGCGGTGCGGCAGATTCGCGAGCACCTTGAGAAGCTGCCGGACAAACCTTTCTTTCAGTACATCGCCTACACTGCACCGCATTGGCCTCTGCACGCGCATCCAATGGATATCGACCGGTATCGTGGTCGGTTCGACGCTGGCTGGGATGTGCTGCGCGAGGAACGGCTGCGGCGCATGATCGACATGGGCATCATTGACGAGCAGTGGGCGCTATCCGCGCGGGACGAACGTGTGCCCAAGTGGGAAGATGAGCGCCACAAGAAGTGGCAGGCGCGCCGAATGGAAGTATATGCCGCACAGATCGATCGCATGGACCAGGGCATTGGCCGTGTGCTGGACGCGCTGCGTGAGACCGGGCAATGGGAGAACACGCTAATCGTTTTCTTAGCCGATAACGGCGGCTGCGCAGAAGAGCTTACCGAGTTTACAGGAGAGTGGGCTACGCACGATACACCCGTCGGCACAGAGTTCACCCGCGATGGGCGTCGCATCCACTACGGCAACGATCCGTCTATCATGCCCGGCGGCGAGGAAACCTATCAGAGTTGTGGCGTGCCTTGGGCTAATGTGAGCAATACGCCCTTCCGACTGTACAAACACTGGGTGCACGAAGGCGGTATCGCCACGCCGTTCATCGTGCACTGGCCGGACGGCATCGCTGCCAAAGGTGAACTGCGTACACAACCGGCCCAACTGCCGGACGTCATGGCCACTTTTTTGGATGTGGCCGATATTGAGTACCCGAGCGAGTACAAGGGACGCGTCGATAAAGCCGTCTAGAAGGCGGCAGCATGACGCCCACCTTCGAGAATCGGCAGCACAACAAAGTCGTGCAGTATTGGGAACACGAGGGAAACAAGGCAGTGCGCATGGGCCGCTGGAAGCTGGTCTGTCGCTACCCGGGCGGATGGGAACTCTACGACATGACCAACGACCGCTCAGAGTTGCACAATCTGGCTGCGGACATACCGGGTCTGGTCGATGAATTGTCCGAACTGTATGACAAATGGGCGCAACGCTGCGACGTCATGCCATGGGAGAAACTGCAGGCGCTGCGTAAGGCGCGTGCCGGAGCCATACGTCCAGATGATAGGCGAGCGGTCATTTAGCCTATCTCTCACATATATCGAGCGAAGGTGCGCAATAAGTCATCCGTAGTGTGACCGTCCGAATCGCGCGTGATCTCCGCAAAGGAAGGCGGATCGTCGTTCTCCGTAGGAATCGACGGTATGGACTCCAGGGATAAGGACGCGCACGCTGCTCCAATCAGGCGCTGATACGGCGTCTACCCTTTCGACGTGCCTGCGATATGCCGCACGACATCCGTCATTTTTCCGTTCGTCGATCGTTGATATTGCATAGCCTTTTGGCGATGGACATTCGCCTTAACCAGGTGTATTGTTTCATGTAGCCCCTTGGCGCGTTGCGTTCAGTCTTCCGTGTTTAGGGGCTGACGGTTACGGCGCGTCACGCTGGGGAGTCGCCGTAACAAGTTCGATCGAACTGACTATGACACATTGTCCACAGCGCATACTACAGAAATGAAGAAGCAGGGAGGAAAAATTCGAATGAAGAGACTCATACGAACCACATTGTTTGCGTCGTTGCTTGTGGCGCTCTTTGGGCTGTCGACGTTCACAGCCAGCACCGTTTATGCTGAAGGCGGCAAAGAAGGGCGAGACCTAATTGAGGTTTCGAAGTACGTTCAAGGAGAAGACAGCGAATGGCAGGCAGCGCATGATTCATGGGACGCAGTAAAAATCGAGGTGGGCAATGCCGTCCACTGGAAGCTGCAGGTAGAGAACAAGAGCGAACTTCCGCTGAAGCTAATCATGACTGACACACTCGACGGAGAGATATTCGACTTGTCAACCCATTGCACACTTCCGGCAGAGGATACGCTAGGAGCCGCCGATACGTGGACCTGCGAGTACGAAACCCCAGCCGAAGCCGGCGAGCACAAGAATGTGCTACAGGTTAAAGTGGTTGATGGCGACAAACCTGTAGTCGATAAGGCTATCGCCGTATACTACGGTGTGCAGCCGGATCCGAATAACGTAATTGACTTTACCGTTCAGAAGCAGGTCAAGGAAGCAAACGGCGACTGGAAAGACGCTGATCGGCTGTGGGACGCGCTGAAGGTGGAGCCGAATACCCAACTGGATTGGCATATCAATGTAATCAACAACGAAGATAGCAACATTGTCATCAGTCTGGCTGACTACTTTGACGGTGGTGTGTTCGACATCAGTGCGGAGTGTCCGGGTCCGGTTGACGGCTTATTGCCTGCTGTTCAGGACAATAGCTACTCCTGTGAGTTCACCACCACTGCCGAGGAAGGCGCTCACGTGAATGTTGCCGTAGTTACAGCAACGCTTGGTGAAGTTACCGAAACCGAACGTGACGCGGCGTTCTACGTGGCAAAGCAACATGACGGACACGACGATGATTTGGTGGAAGTCGAGAAGAAGGTTCGCATCCCAGACGGCGAATGGATGGATGCGGACCGCATCAAGGAAGCGCTCATCGTCGACGAGAGTGACCCGCTGGAGTGGCTGATCTACCTGGAGAACAAGAGTCCGCAGGCGGTCCACGTTACCTTGACCGACACGTTCAACGGCCTGCCGGATGAGCTATCAAATTGTGAACCGGTTCCGGATCCTTTTGAACCGGATGCGGAGTATAGCTGCGAGTACACAACCAATGCGGTTGCCGGTCCTAATGTGAACATCGCCGTGGCGATGGCCGAAACCGACAACGAGCAGAGCGTCGACCGCGATGCCGCTGTCGCCGTCGGTATTCCCTACAGCGTACAACTGCGAGATAACCTGAATATTTCTAAGCAAGTGAAGCTGGACGATGGCGACTGGGAAGATGCAGACAGGCTATACGATGCACTGTATGCGCCAGTCGGAGCCACGGTGAATTGGAAGATTACCCTCGATAACCAAAATGAAGTGGCAGCGTCTATCGTAATGACCGATCGTCTAGACGGCGAGCTATTCGAATTACCGAACAACTGCACCACTAGTGGTCAAATAGATCCCGGCGCATCACTTACTTGCGACTTCACCACCCAGGCGGACGCGGGAACTCACGTGAACGTGGCAACGGTGAAGGCTGAATTCGACGGTATTGAAGTGGGCAAACGCGACGCTGCCTTCTATACGAGCGATCCAGTCGAGTACGAAGGCGCAGAGGCTTGCGGTCCGGGCTACTGGAAAACGCAAATTCTATCTTGGGAGCCGACTGCTTATGCTCCTAGTGATGAGTATGATATAACGTTTGGCGTCACATCAGCGTTCGATGCCGAATCACTCATGGAAGTGTTGTGGCAAGGTGGCGGTCATGAGATGGCTTTCGGTCGCCAGGCAGTCACTGCGCTCCTCAACGCCAGCCATCCGAACGTCGACTATGGATACTCAGACGCCGATGTCCTTGCAATGGTGCAAGACGCCTATGATAACAACTCATTTGAGAGCGTGAAACAGACGCTGGAAGAGATGAACGACGGGTACTGTCCGCTGGGTCGTGATGACCTCGACGAGCCTGGGGTGGGTAATCCGAGTTTCTGGCGACACCACTGGCGGCTCTGGCCGCTGGATGATCTGTTCATCGGCCATAAGCGATATACGAAGCAGCAGGTTCTTGAGCACATGAATCAGTTCATGGGCGACGACGATGACACGGTTGCTTCGTCGGCGACAGGCGATGTCTCGGCAGAACTGTACACTGCAGTGGCCGCTGGGCGTCTGAATATCGCTGCAGGTAATAATGGCACATGCATCGAGGCAACACTGGATGCGGCCGACGACTGGTTATCAATCAATCCCGTGGGAAGCGCAGCGAGCGCTGCCGGTACGGATGCAGTGGAAGCTGCGACGATGCTGGCTTCTGTCGACGCCTACAACAGTGGCGAGCTCTGCGCCCCTTCCATTCAGTCAAGTACCACGACGCAGCTCTTCCTGCCGCTCATGCACGACATGGACAACTAAACCTCGGCAGCGAGAGCGCCTATATACAGTAGGTAGAATATTTGTAGCTAGGTAATTCTCTACAAGAGAATGTACAGTACACAGGCAGAGGCGGCTCGTCCGAGCTGCCTCTGTCCTATCCACAGGTACTTCTACTGAATCCGCTCGTTAGATGACAAAACGATAGTACCCGTCACTGGGCTGGTACTTAGGCTAACGGAACTGCTGTAAAGGCGCGAAAGAGAGCGAATCACGATGTCCGGTAACAGACTGTGCATATCGTCTTTAGCTTACGCTTCGTCCAAACTGATCCTGGTAACTGCAACCAACAGAAAGAGTAAGCTACCGATCCCCAACAGCGCGTAGATCGCCACCTCTTCCCATACGATGGCTCGGCCGAACAGAGGAACCATCAACGCACCAAGCATGACGGCAATCCCCGTGCCGGTTGCAAGCACCAGCACGATTGGCGCCGCCACAGTGCAACTGCTACGATTGCGAGCATTGGTAAGATGAAGGCGAGGTCTATAACAAAGATACTGGCGCCGTTGGGCGGCGTGCTCGACTGTATGCCCGGAATGATGAGGCTCATCCAGATGGCGGTAAACATGAGGACCAGCGCAAGCAGATAGACGGCAATCACCCGCTGCGGCAGACGAGACAGGTCGATATGACGATAGGTTTCGGGTTCCAACCAGGTGATGAAGGCGACAATGCTGTAGAACGAAAGCCCCGTTGCGACAATGTAAAGAAGGATGAACGGGTTGTAGATCTGTTCGAAGGAATAGAGCGCATAGGCATAGAACAGATAGCCGTTAAGCCCCACCCATACCAACCAGGCGTGCCGGGATCCCTTGCGAATGAACAGCGCACAGATCCACAGTCCCGCTACGGCAACCAGAGAGACGATATCTTGGCTAACGGCGCCTGGCAGCAGCTCCACGGGCGTGAACGGCGCATAAATCTGCACATTGCGTATACCGGCGCTGGCTGCAATGCAGACGACGACCGAGTTGAGGAACGTGAGTACAAAGAGGGGGCGCAGACGCTGAACGGCAATCACGGCATTTCCTTTCTTTGGACTGGCGCTAACGGACCTAGTGTACCGTGACAGGACCCGTCTAGGCTAGATTTGCCGATCGCCTATTTGACCCCAAATGGGACTGCGCTGTAAGGTATTTGTATTCGACTCCAGCATTCCCAACACAATTGAATTAGCCGGGAGGTAAGCCATGGAAGAACGTCGTATGGGCGAATCCAGCATCGTTAGCTCTGTGATCGGGTTCGGGACTTGGGAGATGAGCACGACTGTCTACGGGCACATTGATGTGCAGGAGGCAAGCCGCGCCGTGCAACAGGCCATCGATTATGGTATCACGCTATTTGATACAGCAGAGGTCTACGGTCCCTACCATTCGGAGGAGCTGCTGGGCAAGGCGCTGGGCAATCGTCGCAAAGAGATTACGCTGGTCACCAAGGTCGGCTACATCTACGACGACCAGGACCGCATCGCCGGACGTCTTTCGGAGCCGTCGCACGTTATCGCCCACGCCGAGGACAGCCTGCGACGCCTCAATACGGACGTGATCGATCTGCTGCTCATCCACTGGCCGGACCACAAGACGCCGATATCAGACGTCATGGGCGCGCTGGAGCAACTCAAGCAAGAGGGCAAGATTCGCGAATACGGCGTCTCCAACTATGACGTGCCCATGCTAGAGGAGTGCGTGACGTCCGGCAATATCGCTGCCAACCAGGTCGGCTATAATCTATATGACCGGCGAATGGAGGCGGCTGTGCTGCCGTTCTGTCGCGAGCACAATATCGGCTTCATGGCCTATGGCACGCTGGGATTTGGGTTGCTGACCGGCGCATTCGACGAGGACAGTACTTTCGTTGACTGGGACTGGCGCAGTAAAGGCGGCGCATTCGGCTTGCCGCTCTTCGAGCGCGAACACTTCCTGAAAGAGATCCGAGTGACGCGCCGGCTACAAGAGCTGGCAGGGGATTACGGCAGGTCTGTGGCGCAACTGGCTATCGCATGGGTCGTGGGGAATCCGACTGTCTCGGTCGCACTGGTTGGCATGCGCAATGAGAAGGAACTGCAGGAGAACGTGGCTGCTACGGAGTGGCGTCTGACCGACGAGGACCGGGAGGAAATCGACCGCATCTTCGAGGAAGAGGGTGTGCCCACCTATGTTGATGCCCAGCAGGCTGCCTAACCTCATTCGCTGACTTCTCTATAGAATATTATTATCGACATGCGCGACTATGCATGGCGCCGCGCGACTCACGGCGACAGTCTACGCCGTTGTAGAATATTGCTGGGCCAGCACATCGCGTCTGCGAGGCAATTTCCCCTGCTGTCTCGTCATCCAGAAGGTTCCATCCACGACAATAGAGAGAAAACACAATGAATGTGAAGATCGGATGTGGTCAAATCACCTGGAAGGGCACTCCAGCCCAGGAACTACTGGCGCAAATTGCGCAGACCGGCTATGACGGTGCACCTGCCAGCCCCAGGAGCGGGCAGTCGAACGAAGCGGTACTGGCTGAATTCGCAGAGGCTGGCTTGGAACCCGCGCCCGGCTATCTGGGGGCAGACTACTGGAACCCAGCGTTTGAGGCGGATATCATTCAGCGTGCGCACGAACTGGCATCGTTTGCCAAGCAGGCGGGTCTCACCGAGCTATATGTAGCCGCCGGTGGATTCCACACATACACGACAGCCCGCGGGTTGACGCGTGCGCAGGTCGCCGGGCACGTTGCACCGCAGGACGCCATGTCCGCTGATGAGTACACGCAGTTCGCTACGGTGCTCAATCAAGTGGGCCAGATCACGCTGCAACAGGGTGTGCGCAGTTGCTTCCACAACCACGTTGGCAGCGTCATCGAGACCCGGCAAGAGATTGACCACCTCTACGAACTGGTCGACCACGACCTCATCTTCATGGGTCCGGATACAGGCCATCTCATTTGGGGCGGCGTGGACCCGGTTCAGTTTTTCCGCGACTACAGGGACGTGATCTTGACCGCCCATATCAAGGACATGGACCCAACTGTGCTGAAGAAGGGCGTGGCTGCGGAGTGGGACTACGCCACGTTCAGCGACGCTGGCGTCTTTACGGAGTTAGGCCAGGGCATGGTCGACTTCTCCACACTGTTAAGCGAACTCGACGAATCCGATTTCAGCGGATGGTTGATCGTGGAGACGGACGTGACGCAACGTCCGACCGCTGTCCCAGAGTGCACAAATCAGCCGCGACTTCCTCAAGAGTCTGGGCATCTAGACGAGCAAGCAAAGGACAGGACGATGTATCGAGTAGGCATTATCGGGTGCGGCAGACCGCGTGGACAGGAAGGCGCTACCGGCTTCGGCATGTCCCATGCGCACGCCATTGGCTATGACCGGTCCGCAGACGCGACCATCGTTGCACTGGCGGACATCAGCCGCGACAATGCGCTGGCGTTCCAAGCAGATTTCGGTGGCGAAGCTATCTATGACGACTATCATACGATGCTGCATGAGGAAGAACTGGATATTGTCAGCATCGCGACATGGCCGCACTTACACGCCGAGATGGTCATTGCCGCCGCGGAGGCAGGCGTTCAGGCCATCCACTGCGAAAAGCCTATGGCGCCGTCGTACGGCGAAAGCAAGCGCATGCTGGAAGCCTGTGAGCGTCATGACGTTCAGCTGACGATCAACCATCAGCGGCGCTTTGGCGAACCGTATCGTAAGGCGCGGGAGATGCTGCGGAGGGGCGAAATCGGCGACCTGCAGCGCATCGAAACCACCTGCAGCAATATGTTCGACTGGGGTAGTCACTGGTTCGACATGATGTTTTTCTACAACGATGAAACACCGGCGGAGTGGGTGCTGGCTCAGGTGGACCGGCGCGACGGGCCAACCATCTTCGGCGTGCCACTGGAAGGCCAGGGCATCAGCTACATTCAGTTCGCAAATGGTGTGCAAGGGCTCATGCGTACCGGACTGGGCGCAGGACCTCTGTCCCATCGTTTGATGGGCACGGAAGGCGTCATCGAGCTGGGCGCCGCAGACGACGCTACGCTGCGTATTCGCGGTCGCGGCGATGCAGAGTGGCGCACCATTCCCACCACTGAAGGTCTGCATAGTGAAGAGTACGTGCCGCGTGGCGTGTTGGACCTCATCGACGCGCTGAAGCACGGGCGCGAACCGGAGTTGTCCGGTCAACGCGCCTTGCGCGCTACTGAACTGATCTTCGCGACTTATGAATCCAGCCGGCGCCGTGGTCGTGTAAAACTGCCGCTGGACATCGAGGACTCGCCGCTGCAGTCCATGTTCGATGGAGCAGTATAGAAACACGTTGATCGAATCTAGCCGTGCAGTGCGTGCCTTGTCTGGTGCGCAACTATCGCTAAAAGAAGATAACCCGCCGAGCGGCGGGTTATCTCCAGACAAGACAGACAGTTTGGTGTGGAGAGAGGTAAATCGCGGAAACAAGTACGTAAGTACTGGCGCGTCTTCCTACCGATTATTCAATTCATATACGGGGGTCGACGAACCGCACCTACAACTGTAAGGCAGCATACCATAGTTAGGCGGGTTGCGATGCTGTTAGCTTCCTGTCAAGTCTGTAATAATTTGACAGTTTCGTGACAGGAACGTTTGTGACAACGCGATAGACTGACAAGGTGACAAGCTGACAACGTGACAAGCTGACAAGGGGACTTTGTATTGGACGAGGTTTTGTTCAGGAGTCGCGAGAGTGCGTTGCGAAGAGAGTATTCTACTGGTAATGAGGCTCTCTGTAGGGCAATCGCGGACTACACGATTTATCGTAGCAGTATTCTGTTATTAGGTCTGTTTCGACGAATCAACTCGAACACCAGCCATACCTGCGAGAATGTAGGGGCGAGTCATGGCTCGCCCGCAACATGCAATCGACCATCCGGTGGATTGTGCGCGACGGGCGGCATCCATGCCGCCCCTACGGACGAAAATTTATGGTTCGCGATTGCCCTGAGGCTCTCTGGTCCTATTCTGGACAAAACCCCGGCGTACCAGTGACTGCCTAACGTATCGCAAATAGGCTATGCCATAAATGATGGCAGGAATTTCGCAGGCGGTTAGTTGCAGTCCTTGAACCGCTTGAGCCTTGAACCCATCTTCCCCCTACATGCCCGGAATGATGCGTCGAATGTCACGTAGTTCGTTACTGCGCAAGAGCGCGCTCATGCCGACATAGACGACCACAGCCAGTACCAGCCCGCCAATGGCAGTCAACCAAACGGTTGCACCCCCACCGGCTATCCGCTCCAGCCAAAGCCATAGACCGCCCGCCATGACCAGCGTGGCGGCGAGACTGCGCAGTACAGCAGCTGACAAGCTGCGCTTGTCCAACCCGCCGATGAGCCGGTTGATGAGCCAGAGCAACACCAGCATCTCCAATGTGGTTGCGGTTGTGTTGGCCAACGCCAACCCCCCATGACCCAAAGCGCCAACCCACAGCAAGCTCAGAGCCACGTTGAGCGACATGGCAATCACGCCGACCACTACCGGCGTCCACGTGTTGTGCATGGCATAGAAGCCGCGCACCGTTATCTCGACCGTCGAATGCGCGACCAAGCCCAATGCGTAAAATTGCAATGCGTAGGCGACCATGCGCGTGCTCTCCGCCGTAAACTCACGCCGCTCCAGCAGCAGTTGGATGATAGGCACGCGCAAGATGAACAGACCGACGGCAGCCGGGATCGTTAGGAAGAAAACAATGCGGAGAGTCTGGCTAAACGTCGCTCGCATGGCATCACGTTGTCCGGCTGCGACCTGTGCGGAAAGCGTGGGGAAGGAGGCGGTCGCGATAGCCTGGGCAAAGACGCCAAGCGGCAGCAGCATGAGCAGCCAGGCAAAGTTCAGCGCGCTGAGGCTGCCGGACACCAGCCGGCTAGCCAGGATCGTGTTGACTAGGAAATGCAGCTGCACGAAGAGAAGCCCGAGCACGCGAGGCGCCATGAGCCGGATTACCTCGTGCACGCCCGCGTCGCGCACTGTCCAGTCGAAGCTGTAACGGGCGTGCCGCCTCACCAGACCCGGTAACTGCACCAGCAGATGGCCGACGCTGCCGACCATGACGCCGACTACCAAGCCATAGACGCCCATGGTGGGGGCCAAAAACCAGGCGCCGAGTATGATCGATAGATTGTAGACGACCGGCGCGGCTGCCGGTAGCAGAAAATGCTGCAACGCGTTCAGAGCCGCCATCACCAGACCGCTGGCGCCAAAGATAACGGTGCTAACCATCATCCAACGCATAAGATTGGCTGTGAGCGTCTGCTGTTCCGGCGTAAAACCAGGCGCGATGATTCGCTCCACCAGCACGGGCGCGAAGAGCGCTCCTAGCGCCGCCATGACGACCAGCGCCAATGTGACTAGATTGAGGACGCGGCTAAAGAGAAGCCAGGCGCCGCGCTCGTCATCGTCCACTAGGTAGGTTGCGAAGGTGGGGATGAAGGCGCTGCCCAGCGCGCCGCCGGCTACCAGTTGGAAGAGCAGGTCAGGTACGCGAAACGCAGCCAAATAGGAGTCGAGCGCTGCGCTGGTGCCAAACTGGGCGCCGATGATTATCTCCCGCGCCAAACCCGTGAGGCGGCTGAGCACGAAAAAAACCATGACAACCATCGTTGCACTGGCGATTCCGCGCAGACCTAGCCCTTGATTAATTTGCTGCGATGGCGCAGGTGCAGTCTCTTCCGCCGGAGGTGTTGCCATGGTTTGGCATTATAGCACTGCCGAATGTATTTCCGGTGGCTGCCGGCGTGCGGTTTACTGACGGAACGGGCGGGACTACAGTCGTGCCATGGCGTAACTGTTGATCATGCCTGCCAAGTCATTGAACACCTTGGCTGCCAGCGAGTCCGGCGCAGAGATGACGATGGGTTGTCCGATACGATTGGCCCGGGCTGCTAAATCCGGCACGGAAGGTATGACGGCGCCGTTGCCGCACGTCAGTGAGTTTTCGACCTCGGCAATGTGCATGCCGTATTCAGTGCTTGCCCTGTTGACAACCACTGCGTGCACGGCTTCCGACGGTATGCCCCAGGCATTGAGCAAGGCCAGTTGAGCCTGGGCTGCCTCGACCGAACCCGGTTCGGGTTCCAGCACCAGCAGCACTTGATGACAGCGCCGCAGCGCCGCTCGGTTGGCAACCGACGGCATGTGCGGCAAGTCCAACACGACATAATCGGCTAGTTCCAGCGCCGAGTCTATGATGGCCTTGACCTGGTCCGGATGGATATCACGATACTCAGTCAGCTGTCTTGGACCGGGCAGCACGCCTAGACCATTCGCGCCGCGATGCAGGTAGCGTTCCAGACGCGGTGGTGTAATCTTATTGGCCGTCATTTCGGCAAGCTGTGTCAGACCGCCGCTTGGTGATACGCCTAGGAGGTTGGAAAGCGTGCCAAAATAGGGACGCAGCTCGATGGCGATGGTGCGATGGCCGCGGTTGACCAGCGACTGCGCTATGTTAGCCGCGATGGTGGTGGCGCCTGAACCGCCTTTGGCGCCGATGCAGCCGATGACCGACCCGTCCCCGCTGCCGATGTGCATATTAGGGCCGGGCGAAACATCCTGTCGCAGACGCTGATAGCGCAACAGCAAAGCCTTGACACGAGCCACCATCTCTTTTGGGTCCACCGGTTTGGTGACATATTCGTCGGCGCCCGCTTCCAGCGCTTGAATCTTATCTTCGATCTCGATGCGACCGGTCAGGATAACGATAGGCAGTGAGATATACTTCAGTTCCTGGCGAATTTTGCGACAGAGGTCAATACCATCCGTATCGGGCAGGAGCAGATCGAGGATGAGCAGATTTGGCTGCTCGGTTCGTAGCTTCTCCAGAGCTTCCATGCCAGTCTCAGCTGTGACAGTGGTGAACCCCTCCTGTTCCAGCGCATATTTCACCAGGCGAAGCATCACGGCCTGGTCATCTACTATGAGGATTTTGCCTTCCATAGACCGCCCATCCCACTGGATTGTGAGTCAGTCGACAACCGTAGACAGCGTTGCGGTGGACCGCTATACCGCCAGTGACTGCATGCTACACCCGACAGAATCACGTCACAATGGACAAATGTCGCACGACTTACTGATGATCAGTCTGTTCTCTTGACCGATACCGGAAGCGGCTAACAAGCAGTTGTCGCCCATAGTGCAATCGGCGCATGTCGTCGACTACGTTGGTTGGTCGCACACGAGATATTTGCGTTTCAGATGATGAACAAATAGGATAAGTTTGTAGCATCTTGCATGTCTGCCGTTCAGTTGCGAATCGGCATGCGGTAAAGCCAATCCCCGCTCGAATCGAAACGAAGACTGAGCAACAACGTCATCAAACTTGAATAGTGAGCCTGCATTTTGTCAGTGCTGCATTCCTGACAGCCTGAACGGGTTGGCCACGGCGACTTAATTTGAAATAACTTGCGGGGCTACGCACTAACGAATTTTTACGCCGCCAATACACCTCGTCGGAGACATTCATGCGACTGAGCACGGCTGCCGAATCTGAGAACACACGAATCATGCGGCTAAGAAGACTGCTGACGGCGGCGTCCTTTGCCATAGCATGGACCATGCTTGTTACCGGACTTGCTGTCGCAAGCGGTCGTGCGCCGGTGCAGATTTACTATGTGCCGGTTCCTGAGGATCAGGCGCTGGCTGCACTGCAAGCGCTCTATCCATCTGCGGCGGAATGCGGCGGCAACAGCCAAACAGCAGCGTATCCTGTGACGTCGTACATCGCGATTGCGACCTCCGTTCCCGGAACAGTCATCGTCTACGACCACTGGGAGGATGGGTACGAGTATGATCTGTCCAATCCCATACAGTCCAGTACGGAAGTGTGGGGCGACGGGGATTTGGAGAACGGATGGCTGTCCGACTACCCGAGTGATTGGCTGGATGGCGGCGCTATCGTTCTGACCTCGCGCATCAGCGAACGCGCAGCACTAGACTACGACGGCGGTGATCGCATTGCAGCGGACGGCAACATCGCCGTGACCCGCGCCGTGTGGGCTTCCGGTTCGGACGCGCAAATGGCCGGGTCGGTGGTGATGGCTCCGCTTCGGGATTGGGGCACACGGTATGTGATGCCAGTAGGCCAGGACGAGTATTTGTATACGCCGGCGAGTCAGCCGTTCGAGCTGACAGCCGCCGCGATCATGGCAACTCAAGATGGAACTACCGTGACAGTGGATGCCGATGCAGATGGAACACCGGACAGCGAGATCGTCCTGCAACAGGGTGAAAGCATTTACGTAACCGATCTTAGCGTTGGCGCTTCGGTCGACTCCACAGCGCCGGTACAGGTAACGCTTATCACCGGCGATCGTTGTGACAGTTATGAAACTCGCTGGTACGCGTTGGTTCCCGAACGCCTGTGGAGCAACACCTATTTCAATCCGGTCGGGCAGGCGCCTGATGTCATAAATGGGCCGACTGAAACTCAGGTTTACGTGCACAATCCTAGTGTGGTTCAAGCCATCAGCGTGACGGTAGCCACTAGCAGTACGGTCACACCCCCTGTGTTCATATCGGTTACGTCGACTCAGGTCATCACCATGCCGATGGACGCTGGTGCACGCGTCGGCTCCTTGGACGGCAGCCCGTTCCAGGCAATCGTGGCTGTGGATGCATGGCCTGGCGCCGGCAATGACGCAGACTGGGGCATGACTTTGGTCCCCGAGCAACTGTTGACCGCATATGCGCTCGTGGGTCTTGGTATGGGACACGATCCCACCACGGATGCCGAACCTGATGAAAATAGCAGCCCTGTCTGGGTCATGCCCGTACTAGGCGACGGGGTTATCGGCCCGGTAGACGTCTGCGTAGATTTCAATAACGATAATCTTCCCGGACAACCAGACGGCAACGGTTTCTATACTGATCTGGTGCTGGAACTGGATGAATTTGAGAATGCGCGCGTCTACGACCCGGACGGTGATCAGTCCTCCATATTCATCTACGCCTGCGACCCCGCCACGGGTAACCCACCGGACGTGCGCATCAGCGCTGCATGGGGCCACTTGCCGGCAGACGCATCTGCAGCCAGGCGCGGTCTCGTTATGGGTACGGTTGTGCCGCCTTTGCCGCTGATCGCCGCCAGCAAATCCGTGACGGTTGCGCTGGATCGGAACTCGGACGGAGTGATCAATCCCGGCGACTCAGTCGAGTACCGTGTTAAGGTGCAAAATAGCAGTCGCATCACAGTTACCGACATCCACATCAGCGATACCATTCCACTGCACACTATATATATATCGGACACAACCGCGATAGATGATGGCGCCGGGCCAGTTAAACTGGCTGATGACCTCATTGGTACGCGCTTTCCACTCGACGAAGGCGGGACTGTGCTGGCTGAATTGCCTGCACATGCGGCGTTCACGGTAACCTATCAAGTGCACGTCGACGACCCGTTCACAGGCGGCGAGGCGCCTATCACCAACACGGCCTACGTGACCACTGTGGGCAAATCGTACGAAGTCGGTATCGCTTCCGAAGTCTTCGATACATCCATAGCGTTCTTGCACACAGCTTCACAGGATTTCGTTGCAGAAGCGGGTACTGTGGTCACGCACACCTACGTACTGACCAATACCGGCATCGATCCGCTGACTAGCATCACCGTGACTGACGATGGATGCGCGCCGGTGGTTTTCAACGAGGGCGACGCCGATAGTAACGGCGCACTGAATTTGGGTGAGAGCTGGCGCTTCGACTGTTCGACGGAAGTGCTGCGGACGATCACCAACACGGCAACGGCTTCTGCGCAGAATCAACTGAGTCGCGTCTACACGCGGACATCGTCCACGTTCATCAATACCGGTTTTGCCTGGATGCCGCCCATTCTTCGACAAGGCTATACGCCATGTCCGCCGCCCGTCGGCTGTCTCCTGCGCGGCGGTCTCATGGGCATGGACATTGACACTAAAACCAACAGGCTCTACGTGACAAGCCGCGCAGGCGCGGGATCAGCGGACCAGTTGCTGATGGTCGACGCTGACACCGCGGAGATCCTGGACTATGTTGAGACAGGAGAAGGCAGCGATCCGTGGGGTGTCGTGGTCAATGCCAAGACGGGACGTGTCTACGTGGGGCTAGAAGGTACAGGCGAGGTTGCCGTCTATGACGGCGAGACGCTGGACGAGTTGGCGCGCCTGAACGTCGACAACGTCATCGCTGACAACGAAACCGCGCTGCCCGGACGCATGGCCATCTTACCCGAGTTAGACACCGTATTTGTTACCGTTCGCGGCGATAACCGCATCGTTATCATCCGAGGACTGAAGTTGGCGGCTAGCATCGAGGCCGGCGGCGTCGGCCCCTGGGGCATCGCAGCTGACACAGAGCGCAATCTCGTCTACGTCAGCCATCGTGATTCGCACAACTTCTCAATCCTGAAGCGGCACGGTGACGAGTGGGTAGCGAAGTCCGGACCCGCGTTCCCGCCGGCACGAGATTTCTTGGCGTTGGATTATGTCGCGCCAGGTGATGCGAAGTCTGCAGGCATTCTGTATACATTGTGGTCTAATCCGCAGAGCACCTGGTTCCTAGGGCTCTGGCAACCCGACGAAGACGCGGTGGACTGGACCTACCGCGGCGACGTTGTTTTGAACTCTCACGGTGATATTTCTGGACCGTATGCTGGCGGCGACGGGTTGGGCGTCAATCCTGCAACAGGCAACATCTATACTGCCAATACAGGTGATGATAAGTTGACGGTCATCCGCGGCGACGGCGCTCGATATCTCGATTTCATTCGGGTCCAGAATGATCCATTTGCCATGGTTGTCAATCCCATTAGCTCTGTCATCTATATCGGTTTGCGTGCACGGGGTGCGCTCGTCACTATCATAGACAGGACGTATCCATAGAGATATTTATTGTAGCGACCATTGCGACAGAAATGATTGGTTTCATTACCGGTTTGACGGCTCAGTCTACCGTATGCTTCGTCGGCGGTATTTTTTATAGTATTGCAAACGAAATGGCCACGTGCTACACTGGCATTACAGACGGTTAGGGATGACTAGAAATTAGCTACTACATACCGCATATCCGCTGCACAAGCTTCGTTTAATTTTCCTGACCGTTAAGATCATATTCTTCAGTGCATCTGCTTAGTCGTCGCATAGTTTTTTCGGTAGTACGTGTAGGAAGCATCGTATCACGTTCTACATCACCCGTATGTACGATCTAGTTTTATCTACATTTCCGCTCAAGTGAGCAACAACCACTGCAAGGAGATCAGTATGAATCGATTCACCGTAGTTAGTTTGTTGTTGGTATTGGCGCTTCTCTTTACCGGCTGCGCAACCGGCTCGGCGCCTGCAGCGCCAGCCCAAGAAGCAGCTCCGGCAGAAGAAGCCGCACCGGCCGCAGAAGCAGCGATGCCTGTGGGCCTTCCGTTCGAGGTCGCAGAAGGCGCCGTCAATCCACTCGGCCTGGAGGCAGGCACTGAGGTAGAGGGCATCTTCTTCGAGGGCGGTTATGGACGCGGTTATCTGGATAACGCGGCTGACATCTTCCGAGCCGTACATCCGGACAACACAATAACGGTTGATGGCATCCAGCGTGTCGGCGACCAGTTGCGACCGCGCTTCATCGCCGGCGATCCGCCAGACGTCATCGACAACAGCGGTGCAGGCAATCTCGACGGCGCCGCTCTGGTCGCAGAAGACGAACTCATGGACCTGGCGCCGCTGTTCGACGCTCCGTCCCTGGACACGCCAGGCAAAACCTTCGGCGAGACCCTCTTCCCCGGTTCGCAGGAAGTAGGCATGTTCGACGGCGTGCAGCGTTATCTGCTCCTGTCCTATACCGTCTCCGGCATTTGGTACAGCCAAAGCCTATTCGAAGAGATGGGCTGGGAATATCCGCAGACGTGGGACGATATGCTTGCCTTCGGCGATATGGTCCTGGAAACGACGGATATGTACCCTTGGACCTATCAAGGTAAATATCCGCAGTATATGGTTTTCGGCGTACTCATGCCATTGGTCTATAAGAACGGCGGCATTGAGAACATCATCGCCATGGACAACCTGGAGCCAGGCTCATTCTCTACCGATGCGGTCAAGAAGTCGCTGGAACAGATCCAGGAACTGTACACACGCGGTCAGATTATGCCCGGTACAGAGGGCCTGACCCACACCGAAGCGCAGGCCGAATGGCTGCAGAAGAAAGCTGTCTTTATCCCCAGCGGCACCTGGCTGGAGAATGAGATGCGTGACCTGACGCCGGAAGGCTTCGACATGGTCGTCGCCCCAGTTCCCGCAAACGGTCCGGAAGACTTCGCCTCGATTCTGGCATGGTCCGGTGAGGAATTCATCGTACCCGTCAACGGCGAGAATGCCACAGGCGGTCTGGAATATCTGCGAGCGCTCATGTCCAAAGAGAACGCCAAGTGGTTCGCACAAAACGTGGGCGCGATCATGCCGGTCATTGGCGGTACAGAAGGTGTCGAGTTGAGCCCAGCCGTTATGTCCGCTACCGCAGTCGCCGAGGCCTCTGGCGATGCCACCTTCAACTACATGTGGAAGGACTGGTACCGCGACATGGCTGACGAGTCACGCGATCGCACTGGCGATCTACTCACGGGACGCATCACACCGGATGAATGGATGCAGGCTATGGAAGCGAAAGCTGCCCAGGTTCTCGAAGACCCGGACGTTCCGAAGTACACGCGTGAGTAAGGATAGCACATACATACTGGGCAGCAGCCAGATTTAGCTGCTGTCTAGCTAGTACCGTCATTCCCGTTCCAGGGAGGTCGACGCGGCCTTCCTGGAATCTCTCCTTTAGGTTTGTGAACCGCCGCAATGCCAACTTCTCTTATCGCTGGAAGAACTATTCTGCCTGGGCAGTGTTGCAACTAACAGGCTAGTATGCCCGGCGGAGGAACGCTATGTATCGAAACAAGTATCGGCTAATCATCCCCTTTCTCATACCGTCAGTCGCACTTTATGTTTGGCTTGTGATTATCCCCTATATTCGCGCTATGTACATTAGCCTGACTCGATGGAAAGGCCTGTCTAAACAACCTGAATTCATCGGGTTCGAGAATTATGTGCGTATGATCCATGACCCAAACTTCATCAATGCGCTCAAAAACAATGCCTTCTACATTCTTGTGCTGCCGGTCTTCACGTTGGGCATCGCTCTATTTTTTGGCTTCATCCTGACCCAAGGCGTGCCATTGAGTAAGTTCTACCGCGTCACCTATTTCTTCCCGCAGGTGATGTCGATTGTCGCCATCGGTGTGCTCTGGAGTTTCGTCTACCATCCCACGATCGGAATACTAACCAGTTTGTTGCAAGGAATCGGTATGGAGTTCCCGCCTGTTTGGCTTGGCGACCCTACATGGGTGAAACCCGCAGTCTCTCTCGTCACCATCTGGCAAGCGGTGGGCTTCTATATGATCCTGTTTATCGCGGCCATGGAGTCCATCCCAATCACATTTTATGAGGCCGCTATGATCGACGGCGCCAACCGATGGTTGCTGTTTTGGAACATCACGATTCCACTCATTTGGGATACATTGCAGACCGCAGTCATCTTCATCATGATTTTTGCCACAAACATGTTCGCGATCACGCAGACAATGACAGAGGGCGGTCCCAGCCGGTCATCGGAAGTCCTGTCGATTCTGCTCTATCAAGAAGCGTTTCTTGGCAGCAAGTTCGGCTATGGCACTGCCATCGCCGTGACGCTGTTCCTGATCGTGCTCTTTATTTCTGTGGTACTGGCTCGATTGATGCGACGAGAAAGCCTGGAGTTCTGATATGACGACTACTGTATCCGCAAAGCAAGTTGTTCAACAGCAATCTGTATCTCGAGAAGGCATTGGCGCGCGTATCTCCAATTGGATCATCAATATCGTGCTTGGCTTCTGGGCCGTGCTGGTTATCTTCCCCATGGTCTGGTTGTTCTACACTTCTTTCAAGACAGACCAGGAGATCTTTTTCAGCCCGTGGGCGTTGCCGGCTGCGCCGCAGTGGGACAACTACGTTCGCGGTTGGGTAGACGCCAATATCGGCACGTATTTCGCCAACAGCCTCATCGTCGTGCTACCGTCACTCGTGCTCATTCTGGCCTTTTCCGCCGTGACGGCTTATGTGCTGGCGCGATTTCCCTTTCCAGGCAATCGAATTATCTTCTTCGGGTTCATGGCGGGCATGCTCTTTCCCATCTTCCTGGCCTTGATTCCGCTCTTCTTCACCATTGCCAAGATCGGTTTCGGCAGCTACACGATCAACGGACTGAATACCTACTGGGCGCTGATACTGGTCTATGTGGCCTACTCGTTGCCCTTTAGCGTTTTCTTCCTGACGGGCTTCTTCCGGACACTGCCATCGGAGTTGCATGAGGCGGGCATCATCGACGGCGCCAGCCAGTACACGGTCTTCTTCCGCATCATGTTGCCGCTGGCTCAGCCGGGCCTGATCAGTATCGGCATCTTCAACTTTCTAGGCATGTGGAATCAGTACCTGCTACCCGTCGTATTGATGACCAACGCGCATAGGTATCTGCTGACCCAGGGCCTGGCCTATATGCTCCACCAGCAATATTACCAGAATGACTGGAGCGCGCTCTTTGCCGCCGTCAGTATGATCATGATTCCGACGCTACTTGTCTATGTCATTTTCCAAGGGCAGATTCAGAGCGGTCTCACAGTGGGCGCACTCAAAGGATAAAGAGGAGCCTGCCTTCAGATAGTGCGTGTGAGGATACCGCCAATGCACAGATTGTGCACAGATATGGGTGCCGCTCTGTTTCTGGGCGGCTTCTCGCTTTCTGAGACCACGATATAAGAATGACTCTGACCGGCTGCATGCGCAGATATGCCTCTCGACGAACCGTAGCGCATGCAGCGGAACTGTCTATAAAGCCTACTCGTCCTACTGTCCTACGACCCTCTACAGATTTATGCCACTTACGTGCGTCGGGCGTAGAGCGTTGTGTCGATAGACACTGCCACAGCCTTCGGGTTACAATGGCTGCAGCGAGGTTGGCGCATTGCTGGTGACAGCTAAAGTTCATCTGCCGTACACTCGCTGAGCGGGCGAGCCGCCGGTACATATCGTTGTGTCGATGCCGCCTAGGACGGAAAAAGGGAACATGCACCTCCTAACAGAGAAGACCAGCCTCAAACGTCGCGCTATCGTTCGGTTGATCCTCGTGATCAGCCTTTTTGCTGCATTTACGACGCTGGCCTGTATGTCCAGAGGCAACAACGGCGTACCCATCGCGCCTCGACCTTTGGCGACATCAACGCCCGCCGGGGAGATATCCAAACCGACCGTACGCGTGCCAGCCCGACTGATGATCGCACCGAATGCGGATGAGATGCAGGCGGAGGTCATCATTCCCGCCAGCAATCTCCACGCCCTCAATACTGAAGAACAACTTGCCGCAGTCATCGCACCCATGCGGAATTTGCGTGACCTGGCGTTGCGCCTGGACCCGTCTGTCGATGAGATTCCAGTCATCGTCAACGAGACTACACCCGACTACGAGATTGGCGACAAGCAGGTATTCCAGGTGCACAATCTGGAATCGAACAGCAACTTCGAGATCACGGCTGAACTGGTGCACAAGACGGACCACATCTACGCATGGGTAGAAGAGGGGCGAGAATTCGACCTGGAGCGCATGAAGGAATCGCTGGATCATTTCAGCGAGATCAGCTATCCGTCGGAGAGGTCCTTCTTCGGCAGCGAATGGAATCCCGGTGTGGATAACGACCCGCGCATGCACATCCTGCACGCGTATGGGCTAGGCGACGGCATCGCCGGCTACTACAGCAGCGCCGATGAATACAGCAGCCTGGCGCGCGACTTCTCCAACGAGAAGGAAATGTTCTACATCAATTTGGATTGGCTGCAAGCCACCCTGAACTACACTTATTATGAGACGGTGCTGGCGCACGAGTTCCAGCACATGATCCACTGGCACAATGACCGCAATGAGGAAACGTGGGTCAACGAAGGCCTGAGCGAGTTCGCACAAGAGGTAGCAGGCTATGACCCGGACACGCTCTTTGCCCATGTTTTCTCGGGCACGCCTGATACGCAGCTGAACACATGGGGTGCGGCCAATGACGACAATGCGGTGCACTACGGCAGCGCCTACCTGTTCATGGCTTACTTCTCGCAACGCTTCGGCCCGGACTTGACGCGGGCGCTGGTCGCGCATCCGGCCAACGGCATCCGCGGTTTCGACGATGTGCTTGCGGCTGCCGGTTTGACCGTAGACGGACGGCCAATGGGCTTCGACGACGTCTTTGCAGACTGGGTTGTAGCAAATTATGCCGACGATCCCAATGCCCTGGGTGCTGACGGCTTATACGGCTATCGCAATTTCAGTCAGTCGCCGCCCACCATCGACGCGGTCTACACGGATAATGATTACCCTATCCAGCACTTCACTACCGTTTCCAACTATGCCACCGACTATATTCTGCTGGACCTGACCGGCGACGTTACCGTGGAATTCGAAGGCGAATCCAGCACGAATCTGGCGCCACTGCCGGAGCACGACGGCGGTCTTGCCTGGTGGAGCAACCGCGGCGACGATTTCGATACTCGCTTGACGCGCCGCTTTGACCTGACTTCTGTGGACGCAGGTGAGCCGGTTACCATGACGGCATCGTTCTGGTGGGATATTGAAGAGGGCTACGACTACGGCTATGTACTGGCCAGCCGCGATGGGTTGAAGTGGGCGCCCTTGATCGGCGAGTATTCGGATACGGAAAACGCAGGCGGCAATGCCTTCGGTCCGGGCTACACCGATGCGAGCTGGGCGCCTGCCGCAGATGCCGCTCGCGAACCCGGTTGGGTCACCGACACCTTCGACCTTTCCGCCTACGCCGGCGAAGAACCCTACATACGCTTCGAGTATGTGACGGACGATGCGGTCAATCGCAGCGGCTGGTTTGTGGACAATGTGTCGGTTCCGGCTATTGACTATATGGCCGATTTCGAGGATGAAGCGGAAGGTTGGCAGAGTGAGGGCTGGTTACTGACCGACAATCATCTGGACCAGCACTGGTTGGTGCAGACGCTGATCCTGGAGGACAATCGCTTGGTGGGGTTGGAACGGCCATTCCAAGGCAACTTAACCGACAGCATCAAATTCGATGTGGATGGGCTGGGCGACGGGCGCACAGCCGTCATTGCTGTGAGCGCCATGGCGCCCGTCACGACACAGAAGGCTGACTATTCGATCATCGTGCGCCAGCGGGAATAGCTTACCGGCCAGCTTACCGGCCGTTTGTTGCGTTCGAACGGCTAGCGTGACCACTGCGGATCGCACAATAGCGGTCCGCTACTGGCTACGAATAGAACCTCGAAGAATTTGCTCCGATGCGCTTGACCATGAAAGGGCGATCCAGAACTGCGACTTCAGTTCATTCATGGGTATAATTGGCCTGACGGTAGTCGTTCCGCTAAGAGGGTCTATCTCCAACAGACTCATACATCACCACTCGTGGTGTAGCACGGTTATGGATCCAATAATTGGTGTTATATCTAACACAGGGCTGTAGCCAGTATAGGTTTATATCCAATATGAAGGCACGATTCACAATAGTATAAGAGAGTACTGGGGTATTCAATGACACTTTCAACGATCTCCCGACGGAATTTTCTTGGACTTGGTGCAGCCGCGATGGCCGCTGCGATGTTGCCAAGAACGGCCTTTGCCAAAGCGACGACCAACGTGAAGCCGCCGAATTTCATATTCATCATGACGGACGACCAAGGATGGGGTGATGCGGCTTTCCTGGGCCATCCATACCTGATCACGCCGAATATCGATCGCCTAGCCAGCGAGGGCACGACGTACACACAGTACTACACGAGCAGCCCGGTCTGCTCGCCATCCCGCGCCGGCATTATGACAGGCAAATTTCCAGCCCGCTATGCCATTCATGGTCATTTCTCGTCACCCGAATTCAATGAAGAACGAGGTATGCCCGACCAACTTGATCCGAACGTGGTCAGCGAATATGACCTGTTGCACCGCGCCGGCTATACAACTGGCCATTTTGGCAAACTGCATTTGGGAAGCGATGACGGCACCCTAGCCGGCACCGCTACAGTATATGGGGCTGACAAGGAACGTATCAACGTCTTCAGCAATGACGCAGCGATATTTGTCCCAGACATCAAGAGTTTCATCGACAAGAACCGTGACGGTCCGTTCATTGCCAACGTGTGGATGAATCTTCCCCATAGCGAACTCAAGCCGACAGAGGAAGAACTGGCTGTCTATTTAGGTCTGAACGTCGAACCCGACAAGTTCGACGGCTACATGCAAGATTATGTCCGTGCAGCCTGGAACATGAATAACCAGGCAAAGACCTACTACGCAGCTATCACGGAGCTCGACTCGGCTGTTGGTATGATACTGGATTATTTGGACGACGAGGGTCTTGCTGATAATACGGTTGTAGTGTTCACTTCTGACAACGGACCGGAGGACTATCATATTAAGAACACGCGCAACGCTGGCATGGGCTCCACAGGCATCTATCGCGGGCGAAAGCGAAGCGTGTACGAAGGAGGACTGCGCGTTCCGCTGATTGTACGCTGGCCCGGCAAGGTCAAGGCGGGCGTCGTGGACGACGACTCTGTCATGAGCGGAGTGGATATCGCTCCTACCTTTGCATCCATCGCCGGCGTGGATACTTCTGATGTGGTATTCGATGGCGAAGACATCAGCGATATCTGGCTCAACGGACCGCGCAAGCGAAACAAGCAGCTCTACTGGGAATATCGTTTTCCCATCATTGGTGCGGCAGTAAACGTTTCCCCTCCGGTGGCGTTTCGAGACGGCGACTTCAAGCTGCTGATGAACCATGACGGCACCGGAATGGAACTCTATAATATTGTCCAGGACCCGTCCGAGAGCATCGACCTTGTCGATTCTGAAACGGTGGTGGCAAGCGAGATGAAGCAGGACCTCTTGGCGCTCATGGCAGAGTTCCCTGACAAGTACTATCGGTATGGAGCGTTTATCCCCGAAGCTTCACTTAACCCGGAGACAAACTAGCCCGAGGATTGGATGGCGTGCGGCGGTTTGACGTTGAGTCACGTCGCGACGCGCGCCAAATTGCGTTTGCCGAGACAGCCCTGAAGCGAGGAATATGGACCACCAACGCATCGCCGTACTTGACTACGGCAGCCAATATAGCCAGCTCATCTGTCGCCGCGTCCGCGAACAGCAAGTCTACGCCGAACTGATTCCCTGGGACCAGGCAGACGAATGGCTATCCAAGATGAAGCCACAGGGCATCATCCTCTCCGGCGGACCCAACAGCGTCTATGATAACGGTGCGCCAACACTGCCCGAAGCAGTGATAGAGAGCAACGTACCCGTCCTGGGCATCTGCTATGGGCTGCAGCTGCTTGCGCACTGGCTCGGAGGGCGCGTCTCGCCCAGTCGCGAGCGCGAATACGGAGCGGCTATCGTGAACGTGGCCGAAGCGGTCCAAAGCCCGCTCTTGGCGGAGCTGCCGGAGTCATTGCAAGTGTGGATGAGCCACGGCGATCGCGTAGAGCAGCTGCCGCCAGCTTTTTCGCCCATCGCAGCTAGCAATAATTCACCTTTCGCGGCCATTTCAGACGAGAATCGACGATTGTATGGCATCCAGTTCCATCCCGAGGTCGTGCACACGCCGCTGGGCGGTCGGCTGCTCGATAACTTTGTCAAGGGCATTTGCGGCTGCGTCGGCGACTGGACGCCAGGCAACTTTGTCACGGAAACTGTGGCGCGCATCCGCGAGCAGGTGGGCGAACACGGGCACGCTATCTGCGGGTTGAGTGGCGGCGTGGACAGTGCAGTGGCTGCGTCGCTGGCGCATGAGGCCATCGGCGACCGGCTCACCTGCGTCTTTGTGGACCACGGACTGTTGCGCAAGGGCGAGGCGGAGCAGGTGGTGCGCACCTTCGGCGAGCATCAAGGCATGCGCTTGGAAGCTGTGGATGCCAGCGAGGAGTTCCTCACCGACCTGGCTGGCGTGGCTGACCCGGAACAGAAGCGGAAGCTCATCGGCGCTCGCTTCATTCGCGTCTTCGAATCCGAAGCGGCGCGCCTGGCTGCAGAGTGGGGCGGAGACGATGCAGGGTTCCTGGTGCAGGGCACGCTCTACCCGGACGTCATCGAATCCGCCAGCCGCGACGACAACCGGCATGCACGCACCATCAAGACGCATCATAACGTGGGCGGGCTGCCCGAGGACATGTCCTTTCGAGCTCATCGAGCCCTTGCGCATGCTCTTCAAAGACGAGGTTCGCGCCGTGGGCGAAGCGTTGGGTTTGCCCGAGGAGATTGTCTGGCGGCACCCCTTCCCAGGCCCGGGCTTGGCCATCCGCATTCTCGGCGATGTCACATGGGACCGGCTGGAGACGCTGCGCGAGGCTGACGCCATCTTCCTGAACGAGTTGCGCGCCGCCAATCTCTATCGTGAAACCAGCCAAGTCTTTGCGGTTCTGTTGCCTGTGCGCAGTGTTGGCGTCATGGGCGACGGGCGCACATACGCCGATGTTGTCGCCCTGCGCGCCGTAACCACGGACGACTTCATGACCGCGGACTGGGCTCGACTGCCCTATGACCTGCTGGCGCGCATCAGCAATCGCATCGTCAACGAGGTAGACGGTGTGAACCGCGTGGTCTACGACATCAGCAGCAAGCCGCCTGCAACGATTGAGTGGGAGTAGCCGCCCCGAATGCCGGCTGTGCTGCCTTTATGTGAGGGCTGCCGTACGACCTCTGCTACCGAGCCGCCCGTGGAACGACTAGCCGGTTATCGACGTTTCAGTTGTGCTGTGGTGAGTCTGTATATACATAGGCTATGCGTCGACTAATCCCATTTATTCTCCTGGGCATCGCTCTCCTGGCGATCTTCCCGGCATACACGCGTTACAAAGCCAGCGCGGCGCCCATCCCGCCCGGGCGTCTATCTGGGCGGTCTGGACCTAAGCGGCATCGACGACATAAGCGAAATCGAAGCGCACCTGACCAGCGCCTACGCCGCGCCTATCACCGTCCTGTACAACGAAGAACGCATCCCCTTGCGCGCCGAGGACATCGACTTTCGCGTTGAGGCGCAACAGATGGCGGACGAGGCATCCCAGTATCTTGAGGGGTCAGAATTCCTCAACATTGCCTTTCGCCATGCTGTGGGACTGCCGCAGCATAGACGCGAGGTTCCCGTCCGCTACACCTATGACAAAGCCAAACTGCGCGACTGGCTGACGACGGTTGCTGCAGAATATGACAGCGAACCACAGCCGGTGCAGCTGTTGCCGCCGACACAGGTGTGGACGCAGGTCGGCGAACCTGCCGAGGGCATTCCGCCCGGCTATGTTGGAACGTACACCCAGGACTGGACCTGGAACGACGGATTGCCGGGCTATGCACTTAACGTCACCAAGAGCCTGACGGTGATCGAGGATGCGTTTGCGAACCGAGGCGGCCAGTCGATGGACGGTGCAGGCGGTCGCTTCGCACAGCTCGTATTGGACGAGACGCCGCCGCAACCGGCTACGCTGGATGACCTGGCCCGTGAGCTGGATCAGTACACATCTGATTTCCCGGGTTTTGCCGCCATTTATATCCACGATCTGGTCACTGATCAGGAAGGCGCAGTCGACGCCGACGTTGCTTTCTCCGGCATGTCAACGTTGAAGATCGGCATCATCAGCGCGATTATGCGCAAGCTGGATAAGGGCGTGAGTTTAGGCGATGAGGAAGCGCAGCTGGTCGGCCAATGGATCGACTATGCGCTGGGCGAGAGCAACAACTACGCCGCCAACCAGCTGCTCGGCTATCTTGACGACGGGGACACGGCTGCAGGGACAGGCGTCTTCACGCAGTTCATGCGCAGCCTGGGCTTCGACAGTACCTATATGCAGTCCGGATACGATGCACAAGTACAGCTGCCGCAAATCCCCACGCCGGGCAATCAGCAGGAAGAATGGGACACGAATCCCGACTCAAACCTGCAATCTACGCCCGCAGAAATGGGACGCATCCTCTCAGCCGTCTACCAGTGCACCCAAGGCGAGGGCATCTTGGTGGAGACCTATCCGGATGAGATCACGCCGGACGAATGCTCTATGATTCTATACTATCTCTCTCATGATGAATTCCAAGAGATGCTTTGGGCCGGCCTGCCGGACGCGGCAAATGAGTGGATTGTACACAAGCACGGTTTCGCCTTCGAATCACACAGTGATGTGGCGCTCATTTGGGGCCCCATGGGTCCGTATGTACTCTCCGTCTTCCTCTACCGCAGCGGCTGGATGGACTGGGAGACGAGCAACAGTGCGTTGAAGGACATCAGCCGTATCACCTGGCGTTTCTTCGAATACCAGAAGGAGCGTCTTGGCGTGGAACGGCCTGAGGCGCCCATCCTGGAGCCGCCGCCGGGCTATAGTTCGGTCAAGGACGATTACATCAAGGTGGCTAGCAACGGATTCAGGTAGGGAAAGTCCGTGGATCGAATGCTTTGGTGTTGAATGCGCCTAGAAGGTCCATCGAGATCATTAATGTTCGATGTGCAAGTGGATTATGCAGATTATCCGTATACTATCAGCACAGCCTTGAACCCTTCGAACTCCTTGAACCCGTTGAACACTCGCCTTACGCGCCTACCGTTCGTTTCTCCCTTGTTCCACATACTGCTTACCTGCGCCTATTCTGCGACAGGACCGTGTCGCAGCCTTCTTTCGTTCTTCCCATATTGCGCAGGCGCGATGCGCCATATGTCCGTGGACTCTTGGGCGCTTACCCGATAGGCTGTCCAGTATGGAAAACTAGCGCCTCTTTAGTTGAGGAAGTGATTTATGTCTATTGTTGAACAAGTCAAACGTGCCTTTCGGAGCCGATGGGTCTTCCTATATCTGTCGGTTGCGATGGCAGTGATGGCTTTGACGCTTCTGCCGTCCACGGTCAGCGCCCAAAGCGTGCCCATGACAGAAAACCCGGACTGGCTGCCAACGGCGCAGGCAGCGGACATCACCTGGTTGGAGCCGCGCGCCATCAACGTGTTGGACTTTGTGGGCCAAGTCCCGGAAGAACATCTGAAGGGTTCCATCCTCACCTTTGGGCAGGCGGGAACTACGCGCTACGTGAGCGGCTATCGGGATGGGGACAATGTCGTCATCAACGTCAGCATGGACAGCTGGGTCTACAACATCGGCGGCAACATCGTTACGATGGTCACGTGCCTCGGTCACTATCCGACACTGGACCATTGGCCCGTGCCTGTGCCGGCATCCACCATGCGCATCTTCTCCAACGGAAAAGATGTAACCGACCTGGTGCGTCCCCATTTTTCCTATGTGCCCTTCCCGCAGTCGTACCCGACCTACAACTCGAGTGGTGACAACGGGGGCCCGCGTTACTTCTTCGACAGCCAGGAACTATTCACGCGCACTCAGAACGGCGCGCTCAACATACCGGCTAATACCGGCTGCGACATTCTTTTTCTCGGACGCGTGCCCAACCTAACAGCGCGGTACGAGTTCAACTATCCGCAGCAGATTCACATCAAGCCCATGGGCAGCGAGACGTTCACGTTCCACTCGTATACTGGCATCGGCGAGGCAGGCGTACTGGACAGTCTACGCAGCCAGATGAAGAAGAAGTACGGCACACGACACGACGAATTCGACATGCATATTCCAGAGGGCGCTGACTACGTCTGGCTCAATTACCCGCCGACGCCCATCAGCCTCTACTCCATGAACATGACGGCTGAGAACATCAACTTGCCCTTCGGCGGCACCTATCGCTTCTTCGCCGATAAGCTGTCTAACGATCACATGGTCTCTATGGGCATCCCCATCTACCAGCAGTGGCAGGATGCGGACCTGGACGGCGGCGAATGGCTGGATCCCATCGGCAAGACGGCGCGCATACAATCGCCCGAGTATTTTGTGCTGCGCGGCACTTCATACGACCCGTGCATGACCAACGGCGGCTGCCCGGATACGCTGCTGGACAAGATTTACAATGCCGAAGACCAGATGACGCTCTACTACTATAAAGTCAGTCGTTTGGCGGATAGCCAGCTATTTAGGATACCGCTGCATTCGGTAGGACCGAGATGGAGAAGTGGCAATGCGCCATCAGCAGCCGCGATCGGCTCGAGCGCTGTCGCAGCTGCGGAGCAACGTCTGGCAGGTGGCGCCGTCTACAAGGTGATGGTGCCGGCCGTTAGCTACGAACCAGGAGCGGATATTCTTCCCGACGACAAGCCCGAAGCCGGCTGCCCGTGCGGCTGGTTCGACCAGAACTATCGTATGCTCGACGTCGTGCCCGGCCTACAGGACTAGCGAAAAAACGACCGCTAGCGGCAAACGCTTTGCTAGAAAATCACCCCGGCGTGGAGGATCACGTTTGCGTAGGGCGAGAATTCGCCGGTGCGTACGATCGCCCGCGAAAACGCAGTCATGCGCTTGAATTCCTCATGGAGTATAAGCTCCACAGACGCGTGGGGAAGCATTTCCGTGATGGCGGCATAAACGGCAGGATTTGCCTCGACGATCTCCGACGCCAACGTGATGCGCTCGACTTCCAGCTCGGACAACACAACCCGCAGGGTATCGACAAGCGAAGGCGTGCCGGCTTTCAGTGCCAGGTCGATACGCTTGATACCTGGCGGGATGGGTAGACCAGCGTCTGCGACGGCGAGTGTATCTGTATGTCCCATACCTGCGATGACTGCAGAAAGTGGCTGGTTGATGATGCCATTCTTCTTCATCTGTAGCTCCCATGAGTTTGAGCCGGATTGACACGCCGGTTCCGATGCATATAGATATCTAATACGATTCTAATTCCATGTTAGCGCGACTATGGTACTCTATATTCGTACTGTATTGTAGGCGGAAGGTGAATATCCGGTGAAACGGCATGGAGCCGCCGCCGAGTAGTGTGCAGAATCAGAGCGAAGAATGCGCTGCGGTAGAGGCGATTCCTTCCGGATCTGTTCAGTGAAGGAGAATAATTCGTGTTTTACGGTTACGATCCAGGCTTTATGATCATTGCGCTCGGCCTATTTGTATTGAGCATATTCGCCCAGCGACGCGTGCAGGCTGCATTCAAGAAGTATTCGAAGGTCGCCACGTCCACTGGGGTTACAGGCGCGCAGGCTGCGGATAAAATCCTAACGAGTAACGGCATCTACGGCGTGGACATAGAGATGGTCAAAGGTACGTTGACCGATCACTACGACCCGCGTTCTAAAACGCTGCGACTCAGTTCCGACGTATACAATTCTAACTCGATCGCCGCGGTGGGCATTGCAGCCCATGAATCCGGTCATGCATTGCAGGACGCTACGAGCTATAAAGCGCTGGCATTGCGCAGTGTCATGGTGCCGACCGTACAATTCGGCAGCAAGCTTGGCCCCATCCTGTTCATCATCGGCATCATACTCGGCATTACGCCGCTGGCATGGCTGGGCATCATCTTCTTTGCCGCTGTTGCGCTGTTCTCGCTGGTTACGCTGCCCGTTGAGTTCAACGCCAGCGCCCGAGCGAAGAACCTGCTTGTCGCCGACGGCATCCTGATGCCGCAGGAGATGGACGGCGTCAACAAGGTGCTCAATGCTGCGGCATGGACTTATGTGGCAGCCGCGCTCAGCGCTGTGGTTTGGTTGCTGCGCTACGTCTCAATATTGTCCGGACGCCGCAACTAGATTCTGTCACAGTTGCACAGTGATATTGGAGAGTTTGGAAAAGCGGGGAGGATTATGTTCAATCGAACAGCAACATTTATGCGGTTCAGCGGATCGGCGGCGCAGTGGGCTAGCCGTTCGTGGCTGTTGGTCTTTCTCCCCGGCGTGATATTCATCGTTACAGCGCTTGCCATCTTTGTGTGGCCGAGGCTGCTAGCCTACATCGTGGCGGGCGGTCTGATGACCATCGGCGTGCTGTTGATTGGCTGGGCTATGACCATGCGCCGGGCGACACGGCTCAAACCGCAACAACCGACAGTGGTGAACTACGAGATGTAGCGTATAGAACGCCACGTCGTTCTCTATAAATGTGTATGATATACCTGGACAAGTTGGCCGCTTGTCCAGGTTTTTTGTCGACTTCCATCAGTATATCTACTCGATGGCGTTTGATTGAAGCGCTCATCGATGCTACCATATCCTGGCGTCATTTCTCTTCATCACGACAACACATCGCGGCGCTCTGGTAACTGTTCGTAACAGGAAAGGTCCGATCATGCGAGTCGCCGTCTTCAGCGCCAAACCTTATGATCGCGAGTCGCTTTTGCGGCAGAACGAGTCGTTTGGCCATGACCTGGTTTTCTTTGAGACACAGCTCAATCCGCTCACGACACCGCTGGCAAGCGGCTTCCCGGCTGTGTCCGTTTTCGTCAACGACGATGTCAACGCCGAGACCGTCGCTCGTTTGGCGGCTGGCGGCACACGCCTCATTGCCACGCGCAGCGCGGGATACAATCAGATTGACCTGAAAGCCGCCTACGAGCATGCCATTACAGTCGCACGCGTGCCCGCCTACTCGCCTAACGCCGTGTCCGAGTTCACGATCGGCCTCATGCTGACGCTTAGCCGGCAGATCCACCGCGGCTACAATCGCACGCGACAGAACAACTTCGAGCTGGACGGTCTGCTCGGTTTCGAGATGCACAATCGCGTTATCGGCATCGTCGGCACGGGCAAGATCGGCGCGCAAGTAGCCAAGGCGCTCAGCGGGTTCGGCGCGACATTGCTTGCTTTCGATCTTTATCGAAACCCAGAGCTGGACGGAATCGTACGCTACACATCCGTTGACGAGATCCTATCCGAAGCCTGCACCATCACATTTCATGTGCCGCTGACGCCAGACACGCAGCATATGGTGAACGCCGACTCCCTTGCGCGCATGAAGCGCGGCGTCATGCTCATCAATACCAGCCGCGGCGCGCTCTTCGATACGCCGGCAGTCGTGGATGCGCTCAAGTCCGGCCAAATCGGCGCCCTGGGTATCGACGTCTACGAAGAGGAGGCGGGCCTCTTTTTCCAGGACCTGTCTAACCAAGTCGTGCAGGATGACATTTTCGCCCGCCTGCTGACATTCCCAAACGTGGTCGTGACCGCGCACCAGGCCTTCTTCACAGATGAAGCGTTGAGCAATATTGCGAAGACGACCCTCACTAGCATCACCGAGTTCGAACAGAACGGCGTCTGCACGCATACTGTAGTAGCCGATGATGTACACGCGTAAAATAGTACATGGCTGCCTAGCCATTGTGTGCCGTCAGCGTGGAATGGAATTCGAAGGTAGGTTGGAAGAACGCGAGTCGTTGCTACCGAGTACGTAAGCATAGACGGTGTGATGGAAGAGCCTGTGTGGACACAGCCATATTTCAGCGAGCAGTAGGCGAGTTCAAGCTGGCTGAGCTTTTCGAAAGCGATGCACTGCTGGATATGCTTTTGAGTCACGCAAATTGAGTGATTTCAACAAAGCTAGACTACAAACCCATTGCATATTCAGATTCGATAGTTAGATTATTGCCGAATCCGAATATGTCCGAGTGTTCACATTGTGGAAATAGGTATAGTAAGGCTGAGGGATGAAGCAAGGAGCCGCATATTGGTGATTACGTAGTTTCGTCGGATCAATCCGTTGAAATGTAAGTTGCCTTACATGTCGGTTCGTGTTATTATTCTACTGTGGAATAGGTTGAGAGAGTCGAGTAATCGATTCGCTAAGGTATTTGCCTTACTTGGCCCAATATGGTCGGAAGGGCTGCAGTGTTCGGTCCGTCTGGCAGAAGCCAGTCCGGCTACTATGATCCCTTGGGAAGTGTATTGCTTCCTAGGGGTGTTTTTTTCTTCCACTAACTTACCCAATGTTTGGGACCAATTTAATATGTATATTCTTTATCTCGACGATTCTGGTTCAGTCGGAAATCAGAATGAAGAGTATTTCGTGTTGGGGGGAGTTGCCGTCCCGGAGCAAAGCATCCGTTGGCTTTCCCACGAATTGGAAGCTCTTGCAGAACGTCTCGAACCCACGAATGCCCGCCAGGTTGAGTTCCATGCTTCAGAAATATTCTCAGGGCGAACTGGGTTTGGAACACGATGAGGAGAAAAGAAGAGCGCATCGGTACGATCAAGAGCGTGCTTCAGTGTCTAGATCATGCTCATCGCAATATCGTGGTATTTGCCTGTGCAGTACACAAATCCTCATTCCCTAGAGTTGATCCGATCGAGAAGGCTTTCGAGGACTTAAGTAGCAGGTTTAATATGTTTCTAGAGCGAAATCAGACAGAATCTGATAGTAGGTACATTGACAAAGGGCTAATCGTACTGGATAAATCAGCATACGAGCAGAATATTCAGACACTTGCCAGAGATTTCCGACAAGGCGGTAACCGTTGGGGTAGCCAGTTAAGAGCAATATGTGAAGTCCCGCTGTTTGTCGACTCCGGTGCGTCCCGTTTGATTCAACTTGCAGACCATATAGCATATGCAGTTTTTCGTCGCTACAATGCTGATGATTTGACCTACTATAACTGTATCGAGAGTCGATTCGATAAAGATGCGGAAGGACGATTTCACGGCTTGGCTCATTTGCAGACGATTAATCCTAATTGTACCTGTCCTGCTTGCCTAAGTCGCCGATAGTCTGTAACTTGTGGATGAATAGCGTAATACAGTTCTCGAGAGTTTCGTGACCGTTTGTGTTTTGCGGCGCCACCTACTAATTAAATGAACCCCAGGTTACGTCCACTGCCAACGAAACAAGTTACTATCGAATTCGTAGGCTCTGAATTGATGCACGTATTCGATGGGGATATTAGGCTCGCGATTGTTCTAATCTCCTGGATATGCTGCTGACGAACGGATTGGTGGACGAATTGCGCCTGCTGGTGTATCCCGTCGTGCTGGGTAAAGGCAAACGCCTGTTCGCCGACGGCACGGCGCTGACCCTAACGCTCACCAAAACGCAGCGCTTCGATTCCGGCGTTGTACTGCTGCAGTATGAGCAGGCTGCAGCGAGCTAGCGCTTGCGCTCGTGCATCGGCCTATTTGACACGGGTTGCCTGTTTACGGGTGTTATGGCGCTTGGACTGGGCGGCGCTCATGAACCGATACCGGTTCGCAGTCGGACAACCTCCGCCTGCTAGACGCCGAAGATGCGCACGGCGACGCTCGTCACCAAATAGCCGCCCACGATCAACCAGATAAACATTGCCAGCGCCATGTAGAATGGTTTGATACCCACGTCCTTAAGCTTGGTTAGGTTGGTCTCCATGCCAAGCGCAGTCATTGCCATGGTCAACAGAAATGTGTCCAGCACGATGATCCAGTTGACGATCCCTTCCGGCAGCAAGTCCAGCGAGTTGAAGCCGGCGACCGCGATAAACCCCACTGCAAACCAGGGGATGACCAGCTTGATGGCGCCGCTGCTGGCCCGGGATCGCGAGACGAACAAACCAAGCAGGATCAGCGTCGGCGCCAGGAGCATGACGCGTGTCATCTTCACGATGACGGCGTTGTCCGGTGCGCCGATTACGGCGCCTCCGGCGGCAACAACCTGCGCGACCTCGTGCACCGAGCCGCCGACATAGACGCCGTATTCTGCCGGCGTTAGGTGATAGACGCCCAAACCGTACAGAGCCGGGTACAGGAACATCGATATCGTGCCGAATAGAACCACAGTACTGACCGCGGTTGCGCTCTTCTGCGGCTCTGCATTCAACACGGGCTCAGTCGCCAAAACGGCTGCCGCACCACAGATGGAACTGCCCGACGCGGTGAGAAAGGCAGTATCGCGATCCATCTTCAGGAACTTGATGCCAAACCAAGAGCCGAAAATGAATGTGGAGGTCAGCATGATGATTGCCACGGTGAGGCCGGTTGCGCCCACGTCGCTGATCGCCTGAAACGTGATTCGGAATCCATAGAGGATGATGGCAAGCCGTAGAATCCTCTTAGCCGCGAATGAAACGCCGGGATCCCAGGATTCGGGAAAGGCGACGCGTAACGTGTTGGCGTAAATCATGCCGAGGACGATCCCCACGATCAGCGGGCTGATGCGTAGGAAGGATAGACTAGGCAGGCGGGAGATCTGGAATGCGGTGACGGAGAGAAGTGCAACAAATAGCGTACCGTTTAGCGGGCCGGGCTTGAGTTGAGTTTGCAAGGACACGAGTTACCTACCGTTGAACTGTTGGTTGAAAAGGAGGGCAGCGGCATGGGGTAGCGCCACTGCCCTCTTGTCATTGTATGAGCTGGATAGGCTGCGAATGCGTAATACCACACCAGCGGACTGGACCATAGTCAGGCGCCTATTCGATCTCACCTGTATCTATGCGTTGTTGATAGATCTCTTGAAGCTTGTATATGTCTTGCTGCAACTCAAAGAAACCGTGCCAGTGGGCGTAATCAGGGCCTGCCATCATAGAGCCTTGACGTGCACGACGCCCTTCATGGTGCCAGAGATGATAATATGTAAGTTGGAACTCGTCCACCCATGGATTCTCCTTGAGCAAGCCTTTCTTCGTCAACTCATCTAGCATGGCAGTCGCTGGTTCATAGTATCCTTCGTTGTAAAGCATGACGGCCCGATCGCCCTGCTCGAAGAAGTTGTCTGTGTGCAGCGATGTGTGGCACGAATTGCAAGCGATCTTCATCAACTCACGCCCCTTGGGACCGTCACCTAGCAGCGGGCTCAGCACATCGCTGGACCCTCGCACTTGGGATTCGGGCGCCCAAAGGTTCCAGTACAGGCGCTCCGATATGTTATGGGTTGTGTTGAGCTGGCCGATACCGCTCATGTGGCATGTGGCACAGGTGGGGCCGCGGTAGTCGCCCGGTTCCCATGCGTCCGGCGCGCTATCGAAGTTCCAGTCATTGCCGTCGGCAAAGAATACATGCCCGTGCTTGCTGTTTTCGAAGATCTCGATGTCCGGATGGTCCGGGCCTAGGTGGCAGGAAGCGCATGCGGTTGGCTTGCGCGCTTCTGCAATGCTGAACAAATGGCGCGTATGGCAGGTAATGCAATTGCCTGTGCTGCCGTCAGGGTAGATGTTGCCCATGCCCGCATTTGGCCATGTTGAGGAAGTGGGACGGTTGTTCTCGTCCAGCGTGATTTCTGTACCGTGGCACTGCATGCAGCCTGTTTCATTGCTGGCGTTGCTGAACTCGGGATGATCTTGTCCTTCATACTTGTGCACCAGCGCATGCAAGCTGTCTTTGGGGATTGTCTGCCGATAGGCGCGGAAGTGACCGCTTTCGTTGAATTGCTGTACCTCAACCGGATGGCAACGACCGCATGTGCTGGGCGGAACGAGCGCAGAAATATACGTGTCGGTACCGATCAGCGTCTCGTGTTGCGTAGCCATGGGTGAGCTCTTGTCCACGCCATGACAATCCAGGCAGCTGACGCTAACGTGACCATGGCGGCTGAGCTTCCATGCGTTGGTGATACCGGGGCTGATGTTCTTATGGCAGTCGATGCATTCCTGGGCTGTTTCGCTCATCCCGCGGTCGATGACGATCGTGCTGACCGTGCTCATATCGCCCATATTGGCAGGTACTTCGACGATTTCGGTACCCGGGGTCGGCATGGTAGGGACAGATGCGCTCGAGGTGTCTGAAGTAGTAGTATCCGTTTCTGGAACGACGCTAGATGGCGGCTGCATCTGACACGCAGCGCCAATCAACAGAATGACGACAAGTGCGGCGGACAGTCTAATTAGTAGGCCAGTGCGTTCTTTCATAGAACCCTCCTGTGGTCGCCATGTAGTGTTGCGAAGCGCATCCATGTACTTTGCAACGCTACTTGATATAGTCCAGCCTGATACCAGCTGAATGTTTGGTGTCTACTATGTTGCGCCTATTTCGGAGTTGTCTGAACTGTCTGCAAGTAATCACCCAGATCCTTATGCCCCACATTGGGATGGCACGAAATGCAGGTGTCGTCAATCTCACCTACGAAGTAGGGACGATGTGCGATAAACGCGTCGTGGCTGCCTTCGGTTGCCTCTTCCAGCCTGGTATGGCAGTGCTTGCATCCGGAGTCATAGGTGAACTCCTCGCGATGCTCGCGTTTTGCTTCCCAGTTGATTAAGCTGGTATCCGTCGTGTACTGCACCCAAACGTCATGGACGCCCGTCTCGACCTTGTTGAAAAAATAGGCCGCGGAACTGGAATGATTCAGATGGCAATCTACGCAAAGGGCCTGCACGCCGTACGCAGAATTGCCGCCATGAACATCCATTAGGTACGCCTGGTGCATTGGTTCCATGGTGTGGCAACTGACGCAGAAATCGGAGCCGGAGGTTGCAGCGATTCCCTCATCTGCTACCAGCCACGACAAGAACGGCAACACGAATCCGCCGATGAAGACGGCAACGATGATAAGTAGCACCCAGCGCATTTTGGTCATACTAGCATCCGGCTATAAGTATCTGAATACCTAATGTGGGGTCTGTCAGTGCATAAGATACGCCAGAAACAGTAAATGAAGATATGATTGTTGTGGATGACTATAAAGTACCATATGTTTAGTGTATGGAACAATTTATTCGAAGCCAGTTAACCTCGGTTTACGCTTACTGCCAACCTGACAAGTCCAACCAGAACACCCGACGATCCATCCCTTAAAACCTATCATTCATATCACCATGGAGGCTTTCAATGACGACGACTTACATCACCAACGGCACGCTCATCGACGGCAACGGCGGCGAACCGGTTGCCAATGCGGCTATTCTCATCGAGGACAATCTGATCACCGCGGTTGGCCCGGCAGCACAGGTCGCAAAACCGCAAGGCGAGTTCATTGAGATCGATGCGCAGGGCGGCTATATCCTGCCCGGCTTGATCGATGCACATGTGCATGTCACGCTGGAAGGCGTCAATATCGCGCGTGACTTGCAGACTCCATTCTCTATGCGTTTCTACAACTCGGTTACGTACATGAAGCGTACGTTGGAGGCGGGCATTACCTCCGTGCGCGATGCTGGCGGCGCTGACGCCGGGCTGAAGCAAGCTGTGGAGACAGGCGTAATCGTCGGACCGCGCATCCAGATCAGCGTGACAATCCTTTCCACCACCGGCGGGCACGGGGACGGCTGGATGCTGTCCGGCGGCGAGTATGACATGTTCCCGGCCTACCCCGGTTACCCAAGTGGCATCTGCGATGGTGTGGACGAGGTGCGCAAGAAGGTTCGCGAGGTGCTGCGCGCCGGCGCTGAGGTGGTGAAGATTTGCTCCACCGGCGGCGTACTCAGCCCCACCGACCATCCGGAGTTTACTCAGTTCTCGCCGGCTGAGTTGGAGGTCATCGTACAGGAGGCAGCGTTTCCGTCGCGGCACCAAGGTCATGTCCCATGCGCAGGGGCTCGAGGGCATCAAGAATGCGGTGCGAGCCGGCATTCATTCGATTGAGCATGGCATCTATCTCGATGATGAGGTGATCGACATGATGGTTGAGAAAGGTACGTTCTTGGTGCCGACGCTGCTGGCGCCATTGGCGGTTATCGAGCAGGGCACGGAGGGCGGTATGCCCGAATACGGGCTGCGCAAGGCGCAAGAGTCATTTGAGGCGCATAAGGTAAGCATCGCCAAAGCGCACAAAGCCGGCGTGAAGATCGCGATGGGCACCGATGCCGGCGTTATGCCACACGGCACGAATCTGCGCGAGATGGGGTTGATGTGCGACATCGGCATGACGCCCATGGAATCCATTGTCGCCACGACGAGGACTGCCGCCGAGTGCATGGGCTGGCAGGACAAGGTTGGCACGCTGGAAGCCGGTAAGCTGGCTGATATCGTCATTTCCAGCCAAAACCCGCTTGCCGACGTGCGCGTCCTGGAGAAGAAGGAGAATATCGCGGCAGTCATCCAGGACGGAAACGTTGTGCGGTCGAACCTATAGGTTCAACCGCAGTTTCAGGTTCCAGGTTTCAGGTTCCAGGTCCGCGTTAGTAGCGTTGTGCGGGATAAAATGGAAAGATGGGGATATAGCTAGATGGCCACGATACGCAGCTTCGAGGATATAATCGCTTGGCAACATGCACGTAAACTCACACAATCCATTTACGAAAGGGCGCGAACCGGTCCATTGCGTTCTGACCGCGGATTAAGGGATCAGATGCAACGCTCTGCCGTATCGATCATGGCTAATATTGCCGAAGGTTTCGAGCGCGATGGCAACAAGGAATTCGTTAATTTCCTCTACATTGCCAAGGCGTCTGCCGGCGAACTCCGTTCCCATCTGTATGTAGCGCTAGACCAGGGTTATTTATCTACAGACGATTTCGAAGTTTTGTACAGACAGACGACCAGCGTTTCTCGGCTAATATATGGACTAATCCGTTCCATTACTCGATCAGATTTGAACGGGCTCAAGCATAAGTAGTCCAGAAGAACGGGATTACTTCATCGTTTGCTGGCATAGCATCGTTGATGCGCGAAGAACCTGAAACCTGGAACCTGGAACATATTACGTGGAACCGGTGTCATGCAAGACTTCGAGCTGCTGCGTAACGTAACCATAGGACAGTACATACCCACCGGGTCATTCGTGCACCGGCTAGACCCGCGCGAAGATCCTGTCGGCGACATTCTTGGTGCTCGCGGTCTCATTCACAACGTCCATCGTGGCGAATCTGCTCTTCCTGGCACTGGTGTTGGTCGTGGCGTTGGCGGCGCGCATCCCCATGCGCTACCTCCTGCGCGGCCTCATCATGGCCGCACCGGTGCTCTTCTTCATATTCTTCATGCAGGTCTTCTTCCTCGGCTGGAACGAACCAGCCGGGCAAGTCTACTTCCAGTGGGGCTGGATGCGAATTACCCGTAACAGTATGCATCTCATGGTGATCAGCCTGTTGCGCATCGTCTCTTTTATCTTCTTGACCAGCTTGATTACGATGACATCCACCACGACCGAGTTAACCCACGGCGTTGAGCTGCTGCTGGAGCCTTTCCGTCGCTTCGGCGTACCGTCACACGAGCTGGCGCTCATGTTCACTATCGCGCTGCGCTTCGTGCCGACGCTGGCAGAGGAGCTGGAGCGCATCATGAAGGCGCAGGCCAGTCGCGGCGGCGAGTTCGGTACGATCCGCATGTGGCGACCGGATCAGCTGGCGCGCAGTTACATGCCGCTCATCGTGCCGCTCTTCGTGAGCGCGTTCCGTCGCGCCGAAGAGCTAGTGCTAGCTATGGAAGCGCGTTGCTATGTCAGTGGTTCTGAGCGTACGCGTTTCGTGGTGCTGAAAGCGCGTCCTGTAGATCATATTGTTGTGGCGTTTAGCTTTGCTGTCCTCCTGGCTTTGGTCTTCTTCCCCTTTCCACCCATTCGAGAGTTGCTAGCGCCCTTTGGCGTCACCGGCTTGTAGTGCGTGCCCAGGCTAGGCATAGTAACCAAAATCACACGCAGCGTCACGCCACAAGCGTTGGCGAGTAGAATGCCCTGTTATTGCTTCGCTCGTCCCACGTTACGAACAAATCAGGTACAGTGGTATTCTGGAGTAATACATGGTTCGAATCGCGCACGGCATTAAGTTCATCGATAGGCCGACCTTTACCGTACCGGACCTGACGTGGGCGACGTCGACCGTGCTCTCCTACGGCGGATTGGCAATTGTGGAAGACCCTCCGGCTGTGCGTGAGTTGGTCCGTGAGTGGGCAGAGCATCTTGTCGAGCCGCATTCGTAGGCACTGCGTCTTCGCCGTTTCTCACTGCTCCACATGCCATACCAATCACGCATACCATCGATGGTCCACCAGTACACCGTGCTGAGGAACGCAGAGAACATGAAAAGGTGGACCTATGATTCTTAGGTCCACCTTCTGATCTCCTCTGCCCGTCAGCTTGCACAAACGCCGTCGACCGATAGGCTACGGATTCTGAGCGAACAGGGTTGGCAGGTTCACGGTTTGCGCCAGTATGGAGTCCGGCGTTGCAACTACTGTCAGCGGAAGCCCGTTTGCTCCGCCCAGCGCATAGACGAAGCCTGGCGTTTCATTGGCAACTACGAAGGGCGGTATTGGCAGGACGACTACGGAGCAATTGCCTGAGCCAATAAACACTGTCGTGTAGATGCCTTCGTCAAGTTCCAGAGTCTCCGACTCCTCATAGCGGAAATCTGGGATCAGCGGCGCACTTCCCTCTGCAGCGCAGAGTTCTACAGCGGTATCGGCAATAATAGGCGCAAAGGGTGCAAGATGCGCTGCGCGGATCTTGCCTTTACCCGCCGCAGCAGGAGGAGTGTCGTCCGTGAACAGTTTCAGCCCTAACGATTGATTGGTACCGTCACCAATTGCGGCTGCCGTGTAGTCCATACCCTCAGAAATTGTAATCGTACCAGATATGGCTGGAGTAGCTGATGCAGCAACACCTTCGGGATAGATAGAAACATTGTATGAGCCTCCTGGCAAGTTTAGGTAACCGGTCATCTGCGGATAGACGAAGCCGGTGATGATATCTGAACCGTCGAGCTTGACGGTCACAGCGGTGGATTCGATCGTGCTGGCGAAAGGCGCAAAGTGCGCGACCTTCACACGAGCGGCAAGTGCCAACTGCGGCGCACTCAGTACAACGGGCGGCAGATTGACGATGTCGCCGGCGGCGTATATGTAGACGATGTCGCCGTCACTGAGCACGAACGCCGGAATATCAATCAGCGGACTGGCACAGCTGGTGCCGGCAGCCGAAAGATACAGATCGTACACGCCAGTAGTCAATTCGAGGGTCACATCCTGTTTGTACTCGAAGTTGGTCAGTAACGCGCTTTCGCTAGTCGCATCGCACAAATCGACACGGGTGCTTTGCAAGTCACTGGAGACAGCGGCAAAGTGGGCGATACGTACTCGTGCTGAACCAGAGCTCGGAACCGTGGCATTGTCGTCGACAAACCGAACGAGCTCCAGCGGTTGATTGACAACATCGCCGATAGCGGCAAATGAGAAGTCCTGGAAGCCAGAAATGACGGCTGTGCCAGAGATCGCCGCGCTATCTGCGCCTGTCGGCACGATAGTCACTTCATACTCACCAGGGTCAACTGTCAAATATGGGGAGATATTGGAGAATACTACGTCCGTTAGGACATCTGCGCCGTCCAGTTTTACGCTGACCGACGTTCCGTTAACCGTATCAGCGAAGGATGCCAGATGGGCAACAGAAAGACCGGCAACGAGCCCTCTCTGAGAAACCTGCAGACCCAGGTCTCCGTCAGACAAAAGACCGATTGCGTACACATCAGCAATCTGGCCTGCCTTCAGGGTGAACGGTGGTATGTCGAGAGCGACTGAACCGCAATCGGTGCCCGCGACAGCAATGTTTAGGTCGTACACGCCTGGCTCAAGCTCTAGATAACCCGACGAAACCTTATAGGGCACGTTGGTGAGACCCGGCAGCGCAGCGCCATCGTCGGTGCAGATATCTACTTTCGTGCCATCGAGGGTGTTGGCGAACGGTGCGAGATGAGTAATGCGCACAATACCCTTCGTCATCGTTACTGGCGGACTATCAGCTGTAGCCCATAGCTCAAGGGGCCACCCACTGCCGTCGCCAATGGCGGCAAGCGTGTAATCTTGACCTGCTGTCACTGTAACGACGCTCGTCAACGCAGGCGTTACGGATCCGGTCGGTACGATTTCAATCGTGTAGGTACCGGAAGCAAGCGGTATATCTTCGACTCGATCGCCAAACTCGAAATCCGTAATCGCCTCTGCGCCGTTGACAAGTACGCTCACCGATGTGCCGGAAAGATCGGCGGCAAACGGCGCGTAATGCGCGACGGATACATTGGCGTCCTCATTCACAGCATCATCCGCTGCGTTAGCAGTGGTCCAATTCAACAGTTGGTAGCCGACTGAAGTCAGAGCTACCGCTGTGAGTATCAACGCAATCAGCACTGGAGCACGTTTCCGAAACATAGTCTTCTCCTTAATTAAAGCAACATCTCGAACTATATGCACAACAAGTGCACAGATATTGCACTGATATTATCTTAGCCGTACTGGGTATGTTTCCATGTTAGCTACATTCCAATTGGTTCACGCAATGGGAGGGCGCTTTGCCTTTTGCCGACTTGCTGGGGATCGCCGCAAATATCATCTTGCGAAACGGAACTGTATTGACTTATCTTGCTCGTTATAATCGGGAATCTGAGATGAGATGCGCAGATATGGTAGACCGCAACCGAATATTCGTAAGAACGAGGAAGAGAACGTGCTAGGTTACCTGCTCACCTAACGATACTTCGTCGGCTTCTGAGACGTACAATGGAATAAGGCGCTGAACCCTAGTAGGCTTTCTATCAGACTCTCTAGTATAGTTAGGTCACTCTCCGAAATCGTCGTGTTCTAGCAACAGGAACAGTGATGAACGTTAGCCAGTTGCACTGCCCAAATTGTGGCAGCCAACTCGATATCTCCGAGAATATCGAAATGGTGACCTGCGCCTACTGCGCGACGCAGCTTGTCGTGACGCGCTCGGAGAACAGCGTCATGCTGCAGATGGGCGAGACGTTGCGCGATGCCATTGCCGACTCCAGCTCCAGAACCGAGGCAGCCATCGAGCAAGGCGCCTTTGTGACGCGCGACGAGTTACGCCGAGTCCAACAGATACAGCAGTATTCGAACCTGCGACTCATGTTGGCCAACCTGAGCGCCGAAATTCGAGAATTGGAACGAGACGATTTCTCATTCAAGCGGTCATCCGATTTGCGGCAGCTCCGTGCGCAGGAGAGCATGCTTCAGTCGGAGTTGCTCGAGCTGCAGCGGGTACTTGAGCCTGAAAAATTCGCGGCTCAGCAGCATCAACCTCTTCGGAGACAGTCTAATACCAATCTTAGTGCCATCGTCAAATGGATTCTGTTTTGGCCCTTTCTGATTGCAGGCATCCTCTGGCGTTTCGGCGCGGTGGGCAAGGTTGGCGCCATCATCTGGGCGTTCACGGTCTGGCCCATCTACATATACATCCCCTTGGCCATCTGCGGACTCTTCAGCGGCGGATGACCGACGTCTTGCTTCGCTCCTGTACATTGTGCAGGGGGACGCACTCCGCAACACGAGCCGCGATTTCGTACCTCCATCCTGAATGCGTTCGATGCGCCCTCCGAGCAATCGCGTAGCGTGGATTTGTGCTGTTTGGGCTCAAACGGGCCGATTTACCGCCAGTCTATGTCAGTCTCTATCCGGTATCGAATGGTATTGAGAGGATTCACAGCAAATTGCGACCGAATGGTGAGAGTCAACGTGTTATCAGTACCGACTTGACTACCTTATCTTGGCTGTCAGGGCAATCGCAGACTACACGATTTGCCGTAGCAGTATTTTGTTATTGGGTCTGTTTCGACGAATTCTACTCGAACACCAGCGCATACCTGCGAGAATGTAGGGGCGAGCCATGGCTCGCCCGCTGCGTGCAGTCGACTATCCGGTGGATTTTGCGCGACAGGCGGCATGTATGCCGCCCCTACGGACGAAAATTTATGGTTCGCGATTGCCTTCTCTTGGCTGTTTGTTGTGATTGACCGTCATCTACCCCATGGCTATACTGTATCAACGGTTCGCCCTACGATAGTAGGAACACGTGCGTCGATACAGCTAGTTCGATAATATTTGACACCACAGTGGAGTCGGCGCCTGTGGCGCAGCCGTTCCATACGCAATTTCATACCATCATAGCCTTAGCCGTTGGGGGTGCAGGATGAAACTGGTCAATAGTTTCTTGGAAAATAGCGCAGAGCGACTGCCGGACAAAGTTGGCCTCGTCTATAATGGCGAGCGCTTGACCTATCGTCAGATCGATGAAATGGCGAATCGCTTGGCGAATGCGCTCATTGACCACGGCGTGCAGAGAGGAGACCGCGTTGTATTGGTAATGCAGAACAGTGCTGCGCTGGTCGCGTCCATCTTTGCGGTGCTCAAGGCCAACGCAGTCTTTGTTGTACTCAATCCGTCCACCAAGGAACAGAAGCTTCACTACGTCATCGATAACTGCCGCGCGACTGCCGTCATTTCGTCGGGCTCCACAGTGGATGAACTGCGTCGCATCATAGTGCGCGCCCCATCGCTGAAGTTCGCCGTTGTGGCCGATCCCCGCCACAGGGCAGAGGTGGACGAATCCGTACACCGCTTCGAAGTGTTGCAGACTCAGTATCCGCATACTCGACCCAAATCACTCAACATTGATCGCGATCTGGCCTGCCTAGTCTACACATCGGGCAGCACCGGGCGCTCCAAAGGCGTGATGTGCACCCACGCGAATATGGTTTTCGCGGCAACGTCTGTGACAACATATCTGGGAACGGCTGAGGAGGACATCATTTTGGATGTCATGCCACTCTCGTTCGACTATGGATTGTATCAGGTGCTCATGGCCTTCAAGATGGGCGCAACGCTGGTGTTGGAGCGTTCATTCGCCTTCCCAGCCAACATTCTGCGGACGGCCGAAAGCGAACGCGTCACCGGCTTCCCTGGCGTCCCCACCATTTTCAACATGATTCTGAATATGGATTTGAGCCGGTTCGACCTAAGCTCGATCCGCTACATCACGAGTACTGCCGCGGCGCTGCCGATTCACTACATCGAAGAGTTGAAGCAGCGCTTCCCACAGGCTACCATCTATTCCATGTACGGGCTCACCGAGACCCAGCGCACGCTCTATCTGCCGCCGGAGCAACTCATGGCGAGACCCGATTCAGTGGGCATTGCCATCCCCGGCACCGAAGTATGGCTGGAAGATGATGAAGGTAAACATCTTGGTCCGGGAGAGGTGGGAGAGTTGGTCGCGCGCGGCGGTCATGTGATGGCAGGCTACTGGGAGATGCCGCGCAACACGAGCAAGCACTTCCAACCCGGTCCCATGCCGGGTGAGCAGATCTGCTACACGGGCGACCTGTTCCGCATGGATAGCGAGGGCTACTTCTACTTCGTCGGTCGCAAGGATGACATCATCAAGAGCAGCGGAGAGAAAGTTGCGCCGCGCGAGATTGAGGACGTACTCTATATGATGCCCGATGTGCTGGAGACGGCCGTAGTCGGCGTTCCGGACGAACTGCTTGGCGAGGCCATCAAGGTCTACATCGTGGCGCGCAGCAGTGCGCTCACAGAAACGGCGGTGTTGGCCCATTGCAAGCGTAACCTTGAGGACTTCATGATGCCCAGTGAAGTCGAATTCTGCAGCGACCTGCCCAAGACTTCCAGCGGCAAGATAGACAAACTGGCGCTCGGTTCACTTGTGGAAGAATAGGTACGCGCTAACTTGATTATAGTAGAAGTGGTTAACAGCCTGACCGTAGGCATCGTTCAGAGTGCACCGCCCCTGGCAAGCTCTATGATGCTCGACTACTGACGCGGCATCGCAGACGGCGTAGTATCGCGTACAGCAAAATACTCTATGGAGGCGGCTTGGTGGTCGTCTCTTGTGGTATTGTCATGATTGACTAAACTGACTGCCAGTCAACTGACAGACACCATATTCTCAACTTCTCCGATTTTCGCACCGGTACGCTACAATGTATGATCGAGGCAATGGGATAATCCGTCGCTCCGCGTTAGCACTTGTCTACTCACTCAAACTTCACGAATAGAAGGAATATGCTATGTACGAGAAAGCTCAGGCCCTCCAGGATGAAATGGTGCGCATTCGCCGCGATCTGCATTCGCATCCAGAACTCAGTTTTCAAGAGTTTCGCACCGCCCAGCTCGTGGCCGACACGCTTGCCGAAATCGGTTATACCGACGTGAAGACCGGAGTCGGTCGCACAGGCGTCGTTGCGGAAATCGGCTCCGGTGACGGACCGACCATTGGCATTCGTGCGGATATGGATGCGCTGCCTATTACTGAGGAAGTCGACCTGCCGTTCAAGTCAACCAATAACGGCGTAATGCACGCTTGCGGCCACGACTCACACACAGCCATGTTGCTCGGTGTTGCGCACCTGCTGCACGAGAGCTACATGAATGAGCAGGACAGATGGCACGGAAACGTACGTCTACTCTTCCAGCCGTCCGAAGAAGCATTTGACGCTGACGGCATCAGCGGCGCCACGGCCATGATTCAGGATGGCGCATTGGAAGGCGTGGACAAGGTCATCGCGTTGCACATTATATCCAACTTGGAAGCGGGCAAAGTATACTTCCACGACGGCCCTAGTTTAGCGGCAGTGGACAGCTTCGAATGCACCATTCGCGGCGACGGCGGACATGGCGCTTATCCGCACGAAGGCAGTGATCCCCTTTACATGCTGAGCACCATTTTACCGCGCGTCTATGGCATTCCTTCGCGCCGAATCGACCCGTTGGAGCCGTGCGTCATTAGCATCGGCGAGGTACGCGGCGGTTCCGCGCCGAACGTCATCCCGTCCGAGGTGTATGTGCAGGGGACCATCCGCAGCATGAGCCCGCAGACGCGCCAGCGCCTGGCAGATGAATTGGAAGCCGCATTTAAGCTGGCGAACGATTTGGGCGGATCGGCTGATTTCGTCTTGCACAGTGGGTACCCATCTCTGGTCAACGACACCGAGGTCAATGACTGGATGCGCTCTGTAGCCGGCGAGATGATCGGCGAGGAGAACGTCGTGGACGCCTCCGGCGGGATGGGAGCTGAGGATTTCTCCTATATGGCACAGGCTGCCCCTGGCGCCATGTTCAATTTGGGCGGCTGGCTCAGCGGTACTGCACACCACACGCCGCAATTCGATATCAGTGAAGAAGTCTTCCCCATCGGCGCCGCCATCATGGCCGAGACCGCACGTCGTTTCGTTATGGGTGAACTCTCATAGGTGGTGAACACGGTATAGGGGGGCGTCGGCGGTGACCCGTTACGCCCCTACAAAGTGTCAATACAATCCGATGATACAGATGAGGACACTATGGTACACGAATATGGATGAACAAACAGAGGCGATCTATACTTTTTTCCGAGAGCACCAAGAGGCGCTGAACGGCCAGGATTTCGCAAAAGTTCGTGCCATGTTTGCGCTCGATGACGAATGTTATCGAGTCATTGAGCGCACCATTCCCATGCCAATCGAGAGTGACGTAACCAGTGACATACTCGACTGGCTGGTGGACAATCCAGGGTTCAGAGTCGCATTCAACTACTCCGATATTCAGGTATTCAACCTAGCCGACACTGTCTCCTATGCAGTGATGATCAATGAATGGGCAAACGACCGCGAAACTGGGCTGGAGCGCCTCACATACATCTTGAAATTATCCGACGAAGGTATGTGGCGCATTGTCCATTTCCACCGCTCCGAGATGCCTGAAGAAGAATAACCTATCGCGATGCTGCTGGCCATCCACTCCACGCAGCACGCACCCCTAGTCCCAAACGACCACCTCGGTCCCAATTTCAATTCCAGTCGCAACCAATCCATATCACACCGTAGCGCCGGCTGACGCAACGCTGCTGTCAATATTTGTTGTTTGATGCGCATGCACCATCGCGCCAACTGTGTCATACTTACCCTAGAACCGATGAAATGGCAGTGACACAAGACAAGGCAGAACTATGAGCAACAAATGGACAGCAGAAAATATTCCGGATCAGTCGCAGAAGGTAGCCATTGTGACCGGCTCGAACAGCGGTATCGGCTATGAGGCTGCACTGGCATTGGCACGCAAGGGGGCGACGGTGGTCATGGCCTGTCGGAATCTCGACAAGGCCAACGAAGCCGCTCAAGAAATCATCGCAACCAAGCCAGCCGGCGCCGTGGTTGTCATGCACCTGGATTTGGCAGACCTGGCCTCTGTGCGCGAGTTCGCAAACGAGTTTATTCAAAACTACAGTCGGCTGGATCTATTGATTAACAACGCAGGCGTTATGGTTCCTCCGTACGGTAAGACGGTGCAAGGGTTTGAGACGCAATTCGGCGTCAATCATCTTGGGCACTTCGCACTTACTGGCTTGCTGCTGGACCTGTTGTTGAAGACGCCCAATTCGAGGATCGTTACCGTGAGCAGCATGGCGCACAGAGCCGGCGAAATCAACTTTGACGATTTGCAGTGGGAAAGCCGAGACTATAAGGCGTCTCAAGCCTATGGTCAAAGTAAGCTGGCGAATCTGCTCTTCACGTATGAACTGCAACGCAAACTGGACGCGGCAGGACAGTCTACGATTGCCGTCGCCGCGCATCCAGGTTGGACTGCCACCAACCTGCAGAGGTACTCGTCCCTGGCAAAGATTGCCAACAGCTTCTTTGCACAATCGCCGTACATGGGCGCGTTGCCCACGCTTTACGCCGCAACGTCTCCTGATGTCACAGGCGGGAGCTACTATGGGCCAGACGGATTCATGGAGATTCGCGGACATCCTAAAAAGGTCGAGTCCAACGACAAGTCGCACGACGAAGCCGTTGCCGCCCGCTTGTGGGATGTCTCAGAAGAGCTGACTGGCGTCAGTTACAGCCTATAAGCCTAAAGCAGTAACGCGGATGCGTAAGCCGCCTCGTCGCCCTACACGGTAACCGCGAACAAACCTGGCGTATCGCTCGGAGATTGCGCGTCCATTTTGTTCACCACGCATCCCGGCTGCATGGGGACAATGCCGTCGCCATCAAGAATCGGATCGTCTGTTCGCTCCATCCATGCCATGAGACGATTACGCATTTCTTCCAGCACGTGGGCGTAGGCAGGATCGTCGATTACGTTATTGGCCTCGTTGGGATCGAATACGAGGTCATACAGTTGCTCGCTTGCGATTGGCCGATCGGCCCAGCCCTGTTCGAGCCAAATGCTCTTGCTTAGGCTATCATCGCAATTTGCCAGCACCATCGTCGAATGGCCCGTCTGCTCTTCGACGTAGCGGCGAATGTACTTGTACCGTTTCGTCCGCACGGCGCGCTTCGGCTCGTATGCGGCATGGTAGCTTACCTCGGCGAATATCTCCTCGTTGACCTCGTCTACATCATTGCGCAGAATGGGCAGGAATGACGTACCTTGCAGCCACGCAGGCGGTTCGACGTTGATTAATTCACAGATGCTCGGGTAGAAATCCAGTTGCGAGATCAGCGCATCCACGGCGCGACCGCCGGTGAAGATACCGTCCGCCAGTGTGCTTGGGCCGCGCAAAATGAACGCGACGCCCATGCCGTGGTCGGTGAGCGTGCCCTTGCAGCCGGGGAAGGCAACGCCGTGATCCGTGGTGTAGAGGACCAGCGTGTTCTTAGCTAAGCCGCTCTTGTCTAGCGCATCCAGCACCATCCCCACGCCCTCATCCAGTTTGCGCGCCATGGTGCAAAACTCAGCCATGTCGACGCGAGTCTCCGGCGTATCCGGTACGGGCGCAGGCGGTCGCAGGAAGTTGGGATTATCGTCCGGTCCCATCTCCGGGAAATTGCGGTGCGTCTCGAAGAACCCGACGTCCATGAAGAAGGGCTTGTCCGAAGCGTTGTTGATGAACTCCACAGCGCGCGGTGCGACATCGTCGACAAAGGTGCTCTTGGGCGGCGCGATGATCTCGTCAAAGCCGATGTCGGCAGAGTCCCGTGCGATGTGTTGCAGCCCAGCCAATACGGTGTGATAGCCTGCCGCGTGCAACGTGTGCAGAATGTGCTCTTCATAGTTATACAGTCCCCAGCCGCGGTTCACGAGGCCGGTCATACCGGCATTGTGCGCGGACTGCCCAGTGAGCAGCGCGGCGCGGCTTGGCGAGCAAGTCGGCGCCGCGCAGAAGGCCTGCCTAAAAATGACTCCCTCTTCGGCCATGCGCTGGATGTTGGGTGTGGGCACTAGATAACCGTACGGTTGTACATAGCGACCCGTGTCATGGGAATGGATGTAGATGATATTGGGCAGGCGCGCTGCGGGCATGTGAATTCCTCCTGGTGAATGTGGCGGCTGTGTCAAATGGCGCTCCTGGTGAGAAAGTCGGACGATACCTGCGGCACGGGTTCGGCGCCAGAACTCATAGTCTGTCGAAACGCTTTAACGCCAACAGTACCGTGGTGGAAAAATAGGGTTGCCAGTATCGGAGATTGTGCTCGTCGTCCCAACCGCCGTCATCGCGTTGCGTATTTTGCAAGTGGTCCAGCACGCGTTCGATGATGCCTGGCGGTGCATTCTGCGCCACGAGGCTCACCGGTCCGTCTGCGAAACCGAACAACGGAAATAGCTTGTGCAGTTCGCCTTGTCGCTCGTGCCGAAGTGCACATGCATAAATATTTTCCAGCGTGGCGGATTGATACGCATCCAGGTTGGGAAAATCGGCGACGTTCATGTAGTAGTCGAACGCATGGTAGCACATGAAGAGCCACTCGTTCTTGCGGATATCGTCCAGCGTAAGGTGCTTCGTGACCCAAGCGCGTGTGCGTTCGTCCACACTTGAAGGGCAAAGTCCGTGTTTGGTAAGATTACCTGTGATGGAGTCGGGCATAGACTGTCCGCCGTTATTCATCCATGGCGCATGTGGATAGTCGAGTAGGTCTGTCGGGTTCGCCAAGGAACCGTCTGGCTGTTGTATGCGCTCAACCCACTGCGGCGTGCCGTCGAAGAGATTGCCGATGGGCAATCCGGTATCGCGGATAACCGTGAGCAGGAACTCCAGCGCCAGCGGATTGGACATGGGCGCCTTGACGTCGTGCTCCATGCCATGACCCCAGCCGCCGTCTGGGTTCTTGTAGCAGAGCAGGCACTGATGTACGCGCTCCAGCGGACCGTCGTCGAACAGATAGTCCCACAGCGCACGTTCCCACAGCACGCCGTTTGCGTGTACGAAGTCACGCGCTCGGTCGATTGAAGTTTGTTGAACCATACTGCGCCGCTCCTATGGTGATATCCAATCTGGCCAAGGATAGGATGTGTTATGCAAGATGAATCAAGTTGTAGGACAAGCTAGGCTGAGGCTCTGGAAGGTTCCTCTTTCATCCACAGTTCGGCATGATCACGGATATATTCCTCCACAGAATAGCCCCGACGCCCAAGCAGCCGCTCCAGTGTCGGGTCGACGGTTTCCGCCTGACCAAATCGCAGCCCGACATGCAGTACGAGCTGCACAAAGGCCTGTCCAGCGCCGACGCCGCTGCGGCGCAAATGCCAAAAATAGCCAGGTATCGAAGCTGCGTCATATCGAATAGGCCGACCGACAGCTTGACTGAGAAGTTCAGCGACTTGGGTGAAAGGATAGGCTGATGGACCAGTTAGCGTGTAGGTCTTGCCGGCGTGCTTGGATAGGTCAACCAACGTTTCTGCACCGACGACGCCAACGTCTCGCAGATCGATCCAGGCTACGAGGCCCTTACCGGCTGGTACATAGATGCGGTCATCGTCGATGATATCGCGCCGATAGGCAGTTTCAAGGTTTTGCGCAAAAAAGCCAGGACGCAATATCGTCCAGTCATCCCTTTGCTCCTTCAACTTCTGCTCTACGGCGTGATGGGGAAAAATGCGATTATCGCCCGCGCCTGCCACTGAAAGAAAAACGGTGCGACGGACGCCGGCGTTCCTGGCTGAATCGATGAAGACGTTCAGCGTCTCCTTGGTGTTGGCCACGGCTGGAGGGCGCAGCAGAAAGACAGTGTCGCAATCTTGCACGGCTTTCGCATAGCTGGAACGCTGGCTTAGGTCTAGATAGACGGTTTCTGCGCCATTCGCCGCATCATAGGCCACAACGCCCGACGTATCGGCATGCTGGCTGCCAATGCGAATGAGCACCTCGCGTTGCCGTAGCTGTGACAGAATTTGACGACCCACATTGCCTGTTGACCCTGTAAGCAATACTCGAAGACTCAAGGGCTACCTCTTTATCTTAAACGAAATCCAACTATCGAGATGGGACTTAGGGCTGTAGAACACCTGCGTTTCTCCACCGTCTGTCCGCAGCCAGTTTGGCTGTCGAATGTCGCGTTGATGAAATTTTCCGATGCTAGCATTCATCAAATAGACCGTGAATACGAACCGCTATCGTCGGCAATACAGTTACGATGCTCGGATGAGCGAATACGTACTGGCATAGGTCGGCATCGCTTGCACGGCCGATATCCGTCACATACCGCCGCCTCGACACTATCGTAGTAGACGACATTCTCACGTCGCGGTGTGCGCGACGGACAGCCAGCTTGACAAACGATGCCGGTGGTCTTCACAGCATAGAAGAAGACGCCTGCATCGGCACACCTGTGCTCAATGGCGTCCCACCGTTGCTCGTCCATTGTGGCGTTATGTTCAGTCGGCATGGTGATCACCTCGGCCTGTTCAGCATGGAGTCGTGAACTTGTGTCAGTCTGCGCCTGTGCGTCTTTCGTCGCAACGCCCGCAATGCGCGTCCGTCAATAATTACAAGACCCAGGGTCAGAAAGGCAAGACCCATGAGCTGGCGGACCTGAAGCTGTTCGTTCAGGAACAGCGTGCCGAGTATCACCGCGTTGACCGGTACGAGCATGGTCACAAGCAACGCGTTCGTGGCGCCGGCTGTAGCCAGTATGCGAAAGTAGATGATGTAGGCAAGCGATGTGGAAAGCAGCGCCAGGCCTAGGAGGGCAGCCCAAGTTTGCCACGGCGGCGCCGGCAAGGTCCAGGGGGCATCGATCAGCAATGCCACTGGAATCAGCAGTAGAGCGGCCGAGATGAGCTGACCGTTCGCTGTGACCAGCGGCGAGATCCCCTTGCGCTGGAATCGCCGCGCATAGACGCCCGCTGTCGCGTAGGAACACGAGGCGCCTAGGATGGCCAGTTGAGCCCAGGTATTCGCGCCCAGTCCGCTCAATCGCCGTCGGTCCAATGAGTACGATCACGCCCAGGAAGCCGACAACCAAACCGCCTATCTTGGCGGGCGTGATCTTCTCGTCCTGTGTAAAGAACTGGGCGATGATGAGCGTGAAAAACGGTGTTGTCGCGTTGAGGATGGAGGCAAGCCCGGCTGCGATCTGCGTCTGCCCCCACACGATGAGGCTGAAGGGTATTGCGTTGTTGAAGAGGCCCATGACCAGAAATGAGAGCCAGAGCTCTTTCGAGTGGGGAATGGTGATGCCCAGCAGACGGAGGACGAGGGTAAGCGTCAGCGCAGCGATGGTCACTCGCGTCGCAACGATGTTAAACGGCGGCAGCGACTTGACGGCTACACCAATGAAAAAGAACGATCCGCCCCAGAGAATGGAGAGCACGATGAGGAGCATCCACTCCTTGGCTCCCATGGTTATGTTGACTTGGTTGGTGTGCGTCGGTTGCGACACTTCACGCTCCGTACTGGTTCCGGTCGGGATGATGACCGTTCTAGTGTACTCGATCCACAGTACGAAGCGCATTCCGATTCATGCAGAGAATTCGTAATCGGATATATGCCGAGAAGCAGCCAAAGCGAAAAAACCAAGAACACGTTCGGGTGTCTCGGCGATTTTGTTTCGCTATATCTAGAGCTTCAGGAGTTGACGCAATGCCTTTCCCTGCGCCAACCGGCTCCACTACTCGGATGTCCTGTCCAGGAACGAGCGCACAGTCGAAACGGTCGCAGCCGTGTTGTCCCAGAACATGTCATGACCGGCGTTGGGGATGACAACCAACTCAGCATTCGGGTAGAGCGCCGCATGCTTGGCTTGCAGTTCCTCTCCCAGCCATGTGTTGCATTCGCTGGCTAGAAAAAGCACTGGCTTTGTATACTCGTGGGCGAGCGAGCTCAGCGAGTTCAGTTCGGCATCGGAAGCGCTGCCCTGAATGCCGCTGTTGGCGGACGTACCCCAGCGCCACATGGGCGCATCGTAAGGTTCTCCCGGACAGTGGTATGGATTGTTCGGATGGTTCTCGAAATAAGGCAGAATCTGCTGACCCACCAGGAAGTCCTCGCGAGCGTGCGAGTCCGGGCCGTCCACGTGGAACGAAGCGAATCCGGCCTTCAGCGCCAGGTTGTAATACTCCACACCACCCACAATCTGTTGATAACGCTGCCGCCAATCCAGCGCTTCCCGGGCGTTGAGAAATCCCGGCTCGGCCAACACGGCGCTGGCTACCTTCTCCGGTGCATAGCCTAGATATCCTGAACCGAGCATAGCACCCCAGGAATGGCCCACCAGGTGCACTGGCTCACCGCCGCCATAGTAGTCGACGATTGCGTCCAGATCTTCCAGCGCACCCTGGTACGTAAGTTCGTCCTTGGACACGCGTTCGCTGAGCCCGGCGCCGCGCTGGTCGAAGAAGACCACATAGTAGTCGTCCGCCAGGTCTTGCAGACCGAGCAGCGATCGATAGTCGCCGCCGGGTCCGCCGTGCAGCACAATGACAACAGGCGAATCCGGGTCGCCGTATGTTTCAGCGTGGTAGGTGTAGCCGTTCAGTTCAAGACGGGGCAGGTTGGCGTCGTCGGCTACGGTTGGCAGCACAGTGTAATCGCCTGCCGTGGTGAAGTAAAGGAATCCGGCGGCGACAATGACCATAAGCAGCAGGACACCAATAACCACGGCAAGGTACTTCAGTACTCGTTTCACGACGCTATCCGATTCGCGATAGAAGGCAGACTTCTCCTGGATATAGGCGCCGCCATTCTATCATGGAACGAGTTCATGTGTTAGGCGCCGTTGTCGCCCGGACATTGTGCATTCATATAACGGCATATAACGGATTCTACCCGTATGTCGGTGTCATTTGCTTCTACCGGCAGTGGGCCACAAAACGAACTGAACACCGATAGACGCTGAATGTGGCGTCGTTCGCAAAATACCGTAAGTTCGCCTGCACGAATCGATAATTCTCTCATTGTCAGGAACTCTCCCACACGGGATTACCTACAACGCCACCCGCTTCCCGGTGCGACCGGATTCCCACGCCGCATTGATGATTGCAGCTGTACCGGCTGCATTCTCGGCGGTGATGATAGGTTCCACACCGTCAAGCAGGCAATCCTGAAAGTGTTCGATGGCAGGTGCGAAAGGCAGTACACCTGTATTGAAATCGTACCGTTCCACCGTATCACCCGCGTAGACGGTGAAGTGGGTCTGCGGGCGCGGATGGTACGGGTTCGCTATCTCGATGTGGCCCTCCTCGCCGAATAGAATCGCGCTCTGCCCGCCCACGCTATGGAAGCTGCAGGAGAGGAACGCTTGCCGATCCTCGCTATAACTTAGGAGCAAGGAGTCGCGTGTGTCCACCTGATACTTGGGATGGATGTACGTATCGGCCATCACCGCGACCGGTTCCTCGCCAAATGCGAAGCGCGAGAAGGTGATGGGATAGCAACCCATGTCCATGAGTGCGCCGCCGACCAGCTCCTTGCTCAGACGGATATTCTGCTCTATGTTGGGCCGTCCGAAGATGTTGGCGTGCAGGTGCGCTTCCACGGCCATGAGTGTGCCGATGCGACCGGAGTCCAGCACCTCGCGCAGGCGCAACGTCTGCGGGTGGTAGAGAAATACGAATGCCTCGAAGAAGAGTACGCCGGCTGCTTTACAGGCATCGACCATCTTTTGCGCTTCTTCCGGGTTGATGGCCAGGGGCTTCTCGCAGAAGACGTGCTTGCCGGCCTCGGCAGCGGCTATGGTCCATTCCGCATGCAGGCTATTGGGCAGCGGATTGTAGATGGCGTCGATCTGGTCGCTAGCCAACAGGCTCTCGTAGTCGTCGAAGACCACGGGGATGTCGAACTTCTCTGCGAACGCTTCCGCCCTGGCACGGTCACGGCTGGCGACGCCTACGAGTTCGCCTCTCTGCGTCTGGCGCAGCGCGGGAATGAAAGCGCTCTGTGCAATGCCTGCAGTGCTGATGATGCCCCATCGAATTTTCTCTTTACTCACGATAACTCCTCGCCCATTTTGGAATTTGAATTGGATAGACAATAGCAATAATAGGGTTCAACGTTGCCAACTCTCGAGTAACCCATTCTTCATTCTGCCATCTACCCTCCATTTTACCGCGCCGAACCGAGCAGTGCCAGAGCTAGAGAAGGAAACATCCACTGAGGCATCGCGTAAGGATTCTGTGGTCTTAGGATTGTGCGCAGGAATTGGCCCGTGCAGTAGGGCAATCGCGGACTACACGATTAACCGTAACAGTATTCTGTTATTAGGTCTGTTTCGACGAATTCTACTCGAACGCCAACTATACCTGCGAGAATGTAGGGGCAAGCCATAGCTCGCCCGCTGCGTGCAGTCGACCATCCGGTGGATTTTGCGCGACGGGCGGCATGTATGCCGCCCCTACGGAGAAATTTATGGTTCGCGATTGCCCTGCAACGTGCAGCGCCAACTGTGTACGATTGGCGGCAGTTGATGTAGGATAGCGGCAATGCAAAAGACACGCTTCGAAGTTAGTCAGATGGATTGCGGTGCCGAAGAGAGCTTGGTGCGCCTGCAGTTGGAGCCTATCGACGCAATACAGACACTCGCGTTCGACCTTGATGCTAGGCAGGTGACGGTCTTCCACGATGGCGAGCTGCCTCGCATCGAGCACTCCATTCAAGAACTTGGCCTTGGCTGCAAAGTGCTGCAAATGGAAGAGGTCGAATCAGCACCGATCAGTGACGATCATCAGGTGCAGCGCCGGACGCTATGGGCGGTTCTGCTCATCAACTTCACCTTCTTCGTCATCGAAGTTGTGTATGGCTTCCTGTCGCATTCCATGGGTTTGGTAGCCGACAGCCTGGACATGCTAGCCGACGCTGCGGTCTATGGCATGAGCCTGTTAGCGGTGGGTTCGGTCTACGCGCGCAAGAAGACGGTTGCCGCCATCAGCGGTTATTTCCAGTTGACGCTGGCGGCACTCGGTTTCATCGAGGTGGTTCGGCGCTTTATCAGCCAGGAAGCCCTGCCCGATTTCCGCACCATGATCATCGTGTCGCTGCTGGCGCTGTTGGCCAACGGCGCATCACTCTACCTGTTGAAATTATCGAACAGCCAGGAAGTGCACATGAAGGCGTCTATGATCTTCACGAGCAACGACGTGATCATCAACATTGGCGTCATGCTAGCCGGCGTGCTGGTCTTCTGGTTGGGCTCGCCTATCCCCGACCTGGTCGTTGGCGCCATCGTGTTTGCGATCGTCATGCGCGGCGCCCTGCGCATCCTGAAGCTGGCGCGTTGATTGATGAAGGGCTATTATCTCAGTAGGAATTTACTGAGGTTGAATTCCTCGTTCGGACAACAACTGCCATAGAGATTCGAGTGACGCAGTCCGATCCACATAGAAGGCAGACTCACAAACGCGGAAGAACTCCCATCCGCAACGTTCCAACTGTCGTTGACGATACATGTCGGCTTCATATTGATCGGCGCCATGCCAGTGGTCACCATCGCACTCAATGGCTAGTCTTGCGTGACCTCCTTCAACTACCAAATCAATTCGCTTGCGTGCAATTTCGTACTGGGATTGGACGGAGAAGCCGCGTCGCACCAGTTCCAGCGCTACATCAACTTCGAACCAGCTTTCAAATGGATCGGGAGGCCTGACCAGTGACCGGTTGTCGCGTTTTGCCCTCAATTCCAGGTCGCCTTTATCAACACCGTTTACTTCAAATGAATGTTTCTGCGTAAAGAATTCGACCAGCTTCCAACGCATATCCTTATCACTGAGGTCATCTAGGGTGACGGAGTGAAATAGAATCATTTGGTCCTTGGCACGACTCGCTGCAACGTTGAAACGTCTTTCATCCGCAGCCCTTGACATCACACCAATATTCTGTCCATCAGCAACAAGTGACAGCAATATGATATCTCTTTCGCCGCCTTGGAAGCTGTACGGATTACCGCAAATAATATTACGCTGATCGATCAATTCAGCTCCAATACGATCAAGTAGTCCTTTTTCGATTAGACTCGCCTGTGCGTTACCTTGTAGCACGATAACACCGATCGACTTCCCTTCGTATCTGTTGTCTGCCAATATATGGTCAATTCGATCTACTATCATATTTGCTTCTGGTGGATTAATCACATTGTATCCGGAGCCCTTCTTATAGCCGCCTTCCACAAAGACGCTTTGAATCGGTTCCAGTCGCTCTGCACCATACTGTCGAAGAGGTATTAAGGGAGTATCTGAATAGCAAAGATCATTGCTGAAACGGATTATCTCCGGCATGCAGCGGTAATGCTCGCGCAACGTCACTCTGCTTGTGCCATAGCGCAGCCTGCCTTGATCAAAAAGGCTGCTTTCAACGTGAAATGATGACTTATATTCAAAGTCATACAGGTACTCGTTCATATTGCGTACTACAGCGTCTCTATTAACACCAACCGCTTCAGGACTAATCTGCTTATCATCTCCAACTATGAGTATTTTCTTGCCGAGAAAGAAAAGAGGTAGTGCCTCAAAGCCACATTGGGAGGCTTCGTCGACGATCACGATGTCAAACATACCAGGATATGGCTTTATTGTGTCCCAGATGCGGTGCAATGGCATAACCCATGCAGGTACTGCCTCACGACATTCATTTAGGTGATGCTGTGCTTCTCTTCTGTGACGTGGTGCATGTTTACCAGTGCCCTTTCCTAGTTTTCGCATTGACTGCTGCCAAGCTTCCATATGGCGCCGATGACTTTCATTAAGCCGTGAGAAGCTAAATGCCCACGCTCTTAACGACGCTAATTCCGCTATGCAATTACTGATGTTCTTCTCGATTTGTTCGTATCGAGCATGTAGTGCAGGAGCATCTTTCTCTTTTACGTATACATCTATCCAGTACCTCGCTTGAGCCCAACACCAAGCCTCATCAATCTGAGCAAGACGCTGATCCCAGCTTGGATCAGCACTTGAATTCGCGAGCTTCTCCGATAGTTTTGGCAATGCTTGCTCAATTTTTGTAACATCTCTATCGAGACTCTCCAGTTGTACATGCGCTCTACTGAGATCATCGAAGTCGTCGAACATCTCACTATAAACTTCCAGATCGCGATTGCAAATAGCTCTATATAGTTTCACTGTACTTGGATGAACTCTACTTCGCTTCATGATTGCATTTACATACGTGGCTAGACCTTCTATTTTGGCTTCAACCTCTTGCAGAGTAATTTTTGCGACTGCCAAATAGAGTGTATTAAGCAACGTGTCAACTGCGACCAATGAACTCCAAGCAGGTGTGTTAATCGTAGTCAAACTGCCGATTGCCTTTTCGCAGGTTTCGACCTTGTCTGCTAAAGATAAGGCCTTATGTAATTCAAGATGCATGCTGTACAGTTCTTCGATTTGTAGGCTATACGGTCCCTGTGTTCTTGGCGCTATTTCTTGCCAATACGTCCATGCTTTTTCAGTCTCCAACCGGACAAATAAGGCCTTACACAGGAGGTTAAAATCGTCAACCGTGTTGCATGTTCGACCATTTACTGTCACCTCATCCAAGATATAACGTCTTTGCCTAACGAGCTTGGGACGGAAGAGACCACGACCCAACTTACCACCTTCCTCAAGATGGGTTCTTAGTGCTATGGCGTCAGTATATAGAATATTTAGGTTTGCCAGTTCAGGATAGGAAATATCATTATCATCTACCAGCTTACCTAAAGGATAGGTTGATTTTAGAAACTCCTTTGTCAAACTAAAACGTTTCTTCCAAGTGCTTAACTTACCGCCAAGGATATCTTCCAGTGCATTGTCCATCCATTCGAAACGCGATTCCAGTAACTCTTGGATTGTATGGCGGAGATCAAGGACAAGATTTACTATCAGCTGCAGGTTGTCGTTATCAAGCCCTGTTAATTCTTTGGCTTCAACTTCATTTGCTCCACTTTTTACGTCATTCATACGGTCAATAGCTTCTGCTTCCACGCGTATCAGTTCCTTGAACACGCTCGGTTGTGGTAGTTCAGTAGGCCACTCCGTATTCAATTCCTTGCGTCTCTGCGGGGTCATAAGCCGAAGATTCTTCACTACTCCTAATAGCTTATCAGCAGTAGTGGGACACGCCTCGTTGAGCACCGGAGTATCAGTGAACCGATCATATTTTTCGCGATCGTTACTGACCGCTTTAGCAATCTGTGCAGCTGTACCCGAATAGGCACCGTTCGCGACAGTGCTAGAATGAGTCTCAGATTCTCTAATAGCCCTTATTCGCCGTCCTACAGTCGCTTTTTCCTCCCGAAGGCTAGACAAATTGGATTCAAGCTCTTTTATTTGCTGGTTGGCTCTCTCAGTACTCCATATTTCATGTTTTCTGAGAATTCCGCCAACGCTGGCTTCTAATGATCGCCTTTCTTCATTTCCAGTGCCAAGTAAGCTGATACAAAGCGGCCGCAACTGATCAGGTACTAGACCTTCAAGTACGTGTAAGGCTCTAGGAGTCTTTGCTGTGATGAGTGTTCGCTGTCCTGTAGCGAGAAAATGACAAATTAGATTGGCAATTGTGTGCGACTTGCCGGTACCAGGTGGCCCCTGCACCAATACACCACTAGAACACTTTACTTTCTCGATTATTTGGAGTTGTTCTTCATTTGATGGTTTGGGAAAATAGATTTCACTGAAGATCGATTGCGATTCGTCACTATCGTCATTCAGATTTTCATAGGCATCAGGAGGCCTTATTTCAGCGAGATCAGTAAATCCTGCGGGGATGTCATCGCCATTCTTCAGGCATTCTTCAATTTCACGAAGTGTATCGGTCAAGCCTTTAGTAGAGCGCTTGCGAAGTATTAGAGCTGGCGCCCAGACAGTAACCGGCTTAGGCGACGGTGTGAATTCCGCTGTACTAATATCTTTATGATACTCACCATCAGAGCTTATGGTGTGGACCAGGGATTGCAGAGCATCATTTATGATATCAGTTTTCCAAGGATTTTCGCCAGCATCTTCTAGTGTTTTCTTCAGCGCGTTCCTCCGCATGCGCTGGTTGGTCTTCTATGTCTAGCATATCCAATTCGGGTCGAATCATTGCACCGTCATTACTCTGACCTAAGGTGAAGCGGCCTAGCCTTGCGTCAAATTCCAAAGAGCAGTTGGCAACTATCATATGTCGTCGCACAGTCTGACCGGATGGTGTTCTCCACAACAATAGTCCTTGTCCTAATACAAGTTCATACTCTTCACCAAGTCTTTGTTGCTCTTGATACATTGTGAATAGTACCGAATAGATATCATGTACCCGCTGCCAGTCATTATGCCTATCGCGCCATGGTAGCCATTGCTCCCTAATATAGGCATCCCACGTTTCCGTTATTTCTGGCCGGTCCCTAAGATAGATGGAATTTTCGACTTCCGAGAGCAATGGAGTGGATTGATCCTGTCGCTCAACGGTCAGTTGTTCCTGCGCTGTAATCAATTCCCGCAACATCGGTGTTTTGTCTTTTTTCCGCAGAGCGACTTTGTCGACCCATTCTTCGCAAATCCTAGGAATATCGGGAAATTCTGGCTCATGTCGGTTCTTAGCTTCAAGCCATATTTCCTCTTCAGATTCATCACCGGTCTTCCAAGCCTGTGTGTAGCATTCTGGTTCTCTAGGAATATCAGGAAAACCAAAGAACCTGTGGGTACTTTTCAATACTGTGTACTTGTCTGCTTCGTATCGTCGCAAGTCTGTAAAGGAATTCAATTAAGCGGCTGGCTTTGTCTATCTCAATATTGCTAATATCAGATTTCATACTTAATCCTCGGGGATGTTGGTTTCATCAAGCTCAACGCGGAAATAAATCGCAAGAGTTGCCGGTAAGCACATGATACGGCAAGTAGATATCCATATTGGATACGAACTGTAGATCTGTCCGAAGAAACAAAGGAATGTAGGTCATATAATATCAAACTATTTGGGCGTTCTCCAGTTATCTGTGCAATCTAGACAATCTTGCAAACAATGGTCTCTCATGAAACACGTTCGACAAAGACGTGTGCCTTGCAGGTAGAGTATCGACTGTGCAAATGACCTACCCCGCCACCACACCGGGCGGAGTAAAATTGTGTGACGCATCGTCCAGCACAACGACCCAGTCGTGCCATTGCAGGGGCATGGTAAACGTGTGCACCCCTTTCTGCTCGAAACGCCCAGCCTCATAGGCCACACCCGTGTGCGTATCATAGAACCAGACGATCACCTCCGCCCCACTTAGCACGTCCAGATCAAGCGTGACACTGTCCACCGCATCGGGTACGTAGACCATGGCGTAGCTGCCATCGCCGGCTCGTGTAGCCGACATGTGACGCTCGCGCTCGCCATTCTCGGACAGGATGATGCTGTCGTCGGGGATGCGCTCAAAGTACGGGCGACTCTGCATGAGCCGGCGCAAGTGGACCATCTGTGATGCGCCGGGTCGGTCCATGGCTTCCTGCCAGTAGCGGTCCGGGCGGTTGTGCGGCGCGAAACGAGGGCTGCAGAATTGCCAGATGGAATGATGGCCGTAGGTTACGCCGCAGCCGCCGGCGAACACGCTGCGATAGCTCTGCCGGCGCACATCATCGGCTCGGTAGTATTGCCCAGGTATCCATTCTCCCGGGTTGATGGGATGGTCCTCGTAATTGGGTTCTGCATCCAGAGTCGGCTTCACAGGCTGCAGCGCATAGTCGCTGGCAATAGCCTCCCAAACCGGCGCATCCCGCCCGCTGCCGTGTCCAGATTGCATGGTATTGAAGTCGAGCCAAGCCTCATGGTGGACATAGAGCGACGTGCGGTTGTGGATATCGCCTGGACAGTGGAATGTCATGAGACATGGTCCGTCCACACCGGTGATGACGCCTTCAGCCAGCGCACGCCACACCGGTCGCCAGTCCTGCCCGTCCTTTTCTGGAAGCCGGTCGCCGCCGTTGATCCAGATGATGTTCGTATCCTGCGCATAGCGGCGACCTATCCACTCACCATAGATGCGTGCGTTGACCTCGTCGAAGATGACCGGGCCTAACCCCCACATTTGCGCGATCTTGTCGCCCCAGGTGGGCAGCAAACCGATGTAGAGGTTGTAGTCTGCCGCCATGCGAATAACCTCGTCCACATAGGCGAAATAGGCTTCATTGGGGCGTGTCGGGTCAGCATTCTGCAGCGGCAAGTCTCCGTATGCGTTGGGGATGCGCAGCCCGTCGTGCTCGGCTAGAATCACGGCCTGTATGACATTGAACCCTTTTTGCGCACGGTTGGCTAAGTAACTGCGCACCTCGTCCCGCCGTAGCCGGTGGAAAATCTCCCAGGCTGTGTCCGCCAGCCAGAAGAACGGGCTTCCCGCCTCGGTCATCAGAAAGCGCCTATTGGGATGAACCTGCACGCGCGGCAGATGAGTGGTTGGTTGGCTGTTCATGGGCTAGAGACTCTCTTTCTGATGCTGTTGATTGCGGATAGGATCAGCGTCCACTTCGCAAGGGATGAAATTATCTATGTTGTTGTCGAACGGCCAAGCCGGCTGTCGCCAATAGGCCAGCAGCGCTCAACGCGATGCGACGCGAATCGTCAATACACCGGGGCGCTCGCTTTCCATGCGATAGGGCGCCAACCTGCGCGCCATCTCCGGGTCGTTGGTCGCCAGTTGATCCAGACCTTTACGATCATAGCGTATGGTGATACCCGGTCTTGTCACATAGCAGCGACCGCTCTCCGTATCCCATTCTGTCTGTCCGGTCTCGGCGATGATCTCCGTCAGCCTTTCTTTCGCCTCTTGACCGATCTCGTCCAGTGCCGTCTGCAAGCTCTTCGTATGCTCATAGATGCCGATGAGCCGCTCGACCGCCAGTACAGGGGGTAAGCCGTATATCGCTTCCAGGGAGTCGCGCAGGGAATCAATTTCACTCATGAGTTCTCCACCTTACTTGGGTTTTCCAATTGTCTTCGTGATATTGTGAGCGTATGCTCACTGCAGCGCACTCTGCGAAGCTTGATTACCACAGCTCCTCATGATCGTCGCGAATCCACGAGCCGCCAGCCTCAAAGCCGCCGTCGATAATGAAATTCTGCCCTGTGACGTAGTCGGACGCGTGGGAAGCCAGGAACAGACCCAGGCCCACCAGATCGTCGGGAACGCCGGCTCGACGCATGGGAATTCGCCGCCGGAACCATCCGGAAAGTTCGTCGTTGTCCCAGATGCCTTTCGTCAGCGGCGTGTAGATAAAGCCCGGTACAATGCAATTGACCTGGATGTTGTCACGTGCCCATTCCACTGCCATCACTTTGGTGAGTTGACCCACTCCGCCTTTCGCCGCCCCGTAGATGGAGACAGTATCCAGCCCGAAATGGTTGTTCATGGAACCGATGTGTATGATTTTACCGCCGCCGGCGTCTCGCAGATGTGGATAAGCCGCCTGCGAGAGGAAATAGACGCTTTTCAGGTTGACGGACAGCACGAAATCGTAGTCTTCCTCGGTGACTTCGGCGATGGGTTTGCGGCGGTTGCTGGCTGCATTGTTCACCAGGATATCCAGACCGCCTAGTCTATCGACAACTTCGTCGATGAGCGCAGCGCAGTTCGCCGTGTCTACCAGGTCCGCCTGCAATGGTATTGCCTTGCCACCCGCATCTGCGATTATCTGGCACGTGTTGTCGATTTCTTCTCGGTTGCGACCGTGTACGCCAACTGCCGCGCCCGCTTCGGCTAGGCCGACGGCTAAGCCTCGCCCGATGCCGCTGGACGAACCTGTGACAAGTGCGCTCTTACCTTCCAGTGAAAAGAGTCGCGCCAAAATGGATTTTTGATCGTTCATTGCGTAATTCCTCTAGTGAGTCGGGTAACGGTAGGATCGGAATGAAATTCTAGGGCAGGGAGACAGTGATTACAGCATTTAGGTATAGACATTAAGTAGGGAATGCCGTCATGATTCTACGCTGTCACTATATATGGTACGTGACGCTGAACGCATCGTGACTGTTATAAAGAGTATGCCGCAGCCAGCGACGATGACCAAGACGCGCAGTCAACTCTGTGGTGCTAGGATATTGCGCGAACGCCACGGCATCGCGCTCACCGAATTTCTCAATAATCGGGAAGAACTGTCATGTTGAGCGTAGCGAAACATCTCGCTTCTCGTGTACATCTTGGACTCTTCACTTCGTTCAGAGTGACAGAACGCAACTTTTCAATAACCCGGGCGCGCTCGGCGAGCAGTGGACAGTTCGGCAAAAGCGTATAGACTACCAGAGAAGCAAACTGTACAGTACAAACAGGTTTCGGACCGTATGTGTGATTAGCAGACAGCGCATGCAACAGGCAAGGGGGAAGAGATGAGTCAACATAAAGTCGGCATTTTACATCCAGGGCAGATGGGCGCATCCATTGCTGCAGCGGCTAAGGAGAGCGGACAGGACGTCTATTGGGCCTCTGCAGGACGCAGCGATGCGACGCGTGAGCGAGCGGAGAAGGCGGGGCTCACGGAAGTCGGAACGTTGCAGGAACTCTGCGACGCCTGCGACACTATCCTCAGCGTGTGTCCTCCGGCAGCGGCGGAAGACGTGGCAAAGCAGGTTGTCGACCTGGGTTTTCGAGGCAACTATCTGGACGGCAACGCCATCTCACCGCAGCGGGCGCGACGGATCGACGCCATGATGCGGGAAGCCGGCGTCGTCTTCGTCGACGGCAGCATTGTTGGACCTCCGGCATGGGAAACTGGCTCCACATGGTTGTACCTGTCCGGCGCGAGAGCCGCTGAGATGGCTGCACTTTTCGATGGCGGTCCACTCAACACCATTGTCATGGGCGACGTCGTCGGTCAGGCATCGGCGCTGAAGATGTGCTACGCGGCGTTCACCAAAGGCTCTACGGCACTGTTGGCTGCTGTTCAGGCTACAGCCGCTCAGAACGGGGTCGCCGATGCGCTGCGTGAGCAATGGCGCATGGATGGCCGCGGGCTAGATGAGCGTGCGCCGGACCAGACTCGCCGGGTGACTGCCAAGGCGTGGCGATTTGTGGGCGAAATGGATGAGATCGCCGCTACTTTTGAGGATGCCGGACTGCCTGGCGGTTTCCATCAGGCGGCTGCCATAGTCTATCGACGGATGGCGGGCTTCAAAGACGCAGCAGAGACGCCGTCGTTGCATGAAGTGGTTGAAGCCTTGATCAACGACGAATCCAACTGATCATTCATCGGTAGCAACTAGGGCAATGGCGAATCGTCAATACCCGTTCAATCGTGCTTTGATTCTGTAGTTCTGTGCGTAGTGAAAGGCCGCAGCTTGACAATAGAGATGCTCCGCTGCGCTCAGGATGACATGTTCGCGATATGTGCGTGGTTAGCGGTTTAGCCACGGAGCGCGCGAAGGCAGCTCTTTCATCCGCACATGTAGTTCGTACTTGCTAGCTGAACCGACGAAACAAAAGGGCGAGATTTATCTCGCCCCTACAATCTTGTGGTTTATTGTGACGGTGAATTACGTTCTGCCCAGCAGGTTGAACGTATAAACCGCACCACTATTTCAATCACTACAACAGTTTCGGCTTCGGAAAGACCGCGTCGCCTACTGGCTGTTGGCTACGCTGGGAAGGTACAGCTTCATGGCAGGCTGCATATTGTTTTCCAGCCCGGTGGGTCCCTGCAGCACGAGGTCGGTGTGGTAGTTCTTGTCGGTCGTATCCACGCCTGTCGCTTCCAGAGGAATATCACGCTGCACTACGGTCACCGCGTCCGAACTGGCGGACAACTGGTATTCGCCTTCGTAGACCATCGAAATCTGGGCCACGCCTTCGTTGTTGGTTGTGCGCACGAACTGATAACCTGTACGCTCATCTTCCAATACGACTACGGCGTTCGGCTGCACCTGGCCATTTACATCGCGTACTGTGACGCTGAACTGCCACGGCGACAGGGCCATCTTCACTGCCGCCAGCACGTCCAGTCGGCCATAGCCGTAGGTCGGGTTAGGCGACACGGCCTCACCGCTGTCGAGACAACTCGAGTCGTAGACCGGTGTAGCGCTCTTGATGAGCACCTGTTCGGTCAGTTCAATTTGGCCGATGAGTTCCGGCGCCGCGGACCAGATGAGCGCGGCCGCACCGGCTACATGGGGCGATGCCATGCTGGTGCCGCTGCGGAAGTCGTATGAATCATAGCCGTTGTAGGATGTAGCCGATAACACGCTCTGTCCCGGCGCCATGATGTCCGGCTTCAGTCGAAAGCTTCCATCAGAGGTGACGAAGCCTCGGCTGCTAAAGCTGGCGGCGTTACCGGCGTAGTCGTGCGCGCCCACTGTGAAGGTGGCGTCGTAGATACCAATGGGGTTTTGAATCGTATTGCACGACGGGCCGTCGTTGCTAGCCGAGGCAACAATCATGATGCCGGCGGCTCGGGTGGTCTCCACAACCTGGCGCAGTGTCTCTGATTCGCATCCCTCTGATTCCGGACAACTCCACGAGTTGTTGATGATGTTGGGCGCTAGTTCTGGACGACCGTCCGTGAACGGGTCTCCATCCTGCGGATAGGGCGCAAGCATGAACTGGAAGCAGTCGGTGTAGCTGACTGGGCTGCCGCGTCCGTAGTACATATTGCGACAGGCAATCCATTCGGCGTCCGGCGCCATGCCGATGATGGACTTGGGATTGTAGTATTCATCGGACGGATCGTCTGTGGCATCGCCAAGAATCGTACCGACTGTGTGCGTGCCATGACCATAATCGTCACATGGCGTCTGGTAGTCCGGTCCGCAGCTATCGTAGGATTCGGTTTCGCCGTCCAGACCGTATGCATCGAGCCAGTTGTACACGTGGGAGACCGTGTTTGTATTCGCATCCCAGCCGCGATATTGCTGCTTGATGGCGGGATGGTCCCACTTCACCCCCGTGTCCTGGCTGGCGACCACAATGCCTTGACCCGTGTATCCCATGGCCCAAACTTCAGGGGCATTGGAATTTGTCAAGCCGTACAACCCGGATGCCCAGGCGGATTCACTGATATTGCCACGAACAGGAATCGGCTGCAGCCATGGAGCTGCCGGTTGCGCATCGATCTGCTGCTGACCAATCACCTGTGGGTTAGAGATGAGCCTGTCGACGCCTTGCAGGGTGCGCAACTGCATAGCCAGCTCGGTGTCTCCCGTTACCTCGATCATATTCACGATGTAGAACGGGCGATAGGAGACGCTGCGCTCTTCCAGCCACGCACGCAGTGGAGCCTGGCTCTGGTATGCGTGCTGTGTCAGCGTGTGATAGAGCTGAGCGGCCTTTTCTTCGCGGCTCAACTCCGCTCCGTTTGCGGCGTCTATCAGAGCGGTGGCGTCGTACTGATCGTCAAGTACGACGAGAAATGAGACGGGCCCTGTGGCGGAGGCTAGCACGATTTCCAGATGATCGCTGATGTCGGCTAGGCCGACCTGCTGCGCCGAAATTGGTCGTTCATCTTGGGCGAAGGCTATGGAGAAGGACGCCAGGAATGCGACAGTCAACAGTACGGCTATGGTCAGCCGTATGGCGTAAGTTTGGTATATTTTGCAGTGTGATGCGCTAGGCCGCAATCTGGTCTCCTACATTTGTCGCTTGTGGTGTCCACAAAATGTCATGTACTGCCTGTCTGTTTGGCACTATAGCACAGCATATACGTCTTGAATATGTCATTTTCTTGTCAAATAGTCAGGTTAGTGGCTGAAAACTTTCCATTCTACTCAAGTTGGACAACAAATGGGCTGTACCGCTTCATCGTGTGGACGTTATGCGATTCGCGAAAATGGTAGGTTGGTTGCTGAACTGTGTTATTTGGTTGCCTATACTATGTATTGAATAGCCTCGGGCGAGGCGCATCGATGCTGTTGGGGCAGTCGATAGCCCGTCAAGAAAGTGGCTGATTATTGAGTTGATTTGATGAAACAATAACGGCAAAACGAGAACAAGGAGAGACACATGGCAAAGTTACAAAAAGGAGACAAGGCGCCGGAGTTTTCTACCAAGGACGCCGAAGGGAATGAGGTGAAACTCAGCAATCTGCGCGGGCAGAAGGTTATCCTATACTTCTATCCCAAGGATGACACACCGGGCTGCACCAAACAGGCGTGCAGTTTCCGCGATGTCTATAGCCAAGTGAAGGAAGATAACGCCGTCGTCCTGGGCGTCAGCCCAGACACTGCGGAATCACATGGCAAGTTCGCTGAGAAATTCAGCCTGCCATTCCCGCTTTTATTGGACGAGGATCATGCGATTGCTGAAGACTACGGCGTTTGGGGCGAGAAGACCAACTTCGGCAAGAAGTACATGGGCATTACCCGCAGCCACTTCGTCATCGATGAAGAAGGCAAGATTGTAGATGCTAGATATAATGTGAAGCCGACGGAAAGTGCGGAGCTAGCGCTTGAGGCGCTAGAGGCACAGCCGTCGTAGGCGCTACGCACGGTTTGTAGGGTCGCACAATCGACACTGCAGCGGCGCAGTCGAAACAAACTGTGCTGCTGCAGCGTTATTGTTCCCTGTACGGACGCTGCTGTTGCGGCGCATCAGTTCAGGGAAACTAGCGGGATAACAGGCAATTCATCTAGTTTGCGCAAAATTGATTAGACAGCGAATAGCATGAAACAGGCTTATGCAGGGATAAAAATACGATGAGAATACTGCTTTACACGGGCAAGGGCGGCGTCGGTAAAACCAGCATCAGTGCAGCCACGGCGTTGCGCACGGCCGAAATGGGCTATCGAACAGCTGTGCTGAGTACGGATCCTGCGCACAGTTTGGGTGACAGTTTTGACCGTACAATCGGCAGTAGCCTAACGGAACTGGCGCCAAATCTATGGGGTCAGGAGATCGACTTGCTAAACCAAATGGACCGCTACTGGGGTACGGTGCAAAATTACTTGAACGTGCTTTTTGCATGGCAGGGAATGGAAGGTCTGATCGCAGAAGAAGCCTCCACTTTGCCGGGTATGGAAGAGTTAGCCAGTCTGATGCAGATCACGTTCCTGGCTGACAGCGGTGATTACGACGTTATCGTCATCGACGCCGCGCCAACCGGCGCCACGCTACAGTTGCTCAGCGTGCCCGAGATCGCTCGCTGGTATTTGGAGAAGATCTTCCCGTTCCAACGAAAGACACTGCAGGTGGCGCGGCCGGTGCTAAACCGGCTAAGTGACATGCCCTTCCCGGAGGACGACGTTTTCTCGAGCATCGAAGAACTCATTGCCATGATGGAACGAACGAGCCAGCTACTCTCCGATGCATCCGTCAGCAGCATGCGTATCGTGCTCAATCCGGAGAAGATGGTGGTGAAGGAGGGCCAGCGCGCCTATACCTACATGAACCTGTACGGGTATCCGGTCGACTCGGTGGTCGTAAATCGCATCTTCCCTCAAGATCTGACGGACAGCTATTTCGATATCTGGAAAAAGGCGCAAGCGGAGAATATGGAACTGGTGCGCCAGTCATTCCATCCGCTGCCAATCTTTGAGATTCCGCTCCTGGAACAAGAGGTCACCGGAATGTCAATGCTTAAGCAGATGGGAGAGATACTCTTTGGCGACGAGCGTGTTCGCGGCGGCGATGGGGATCCCACCCAACACTACTATGTGGGCAACCCTCAGGAGATCTATCGCGAGGACGGGCATTACGTGCTTAGCATCCCGCTGCCACTGGTGGAACAGGAGCAAGTGCAGTTGCATCGTAGCGTCTTTGATGAGTTGATCGTTCATATCGGCAACTGGAAGCACAATATCGCCTTGCCGATGGGGCTGGCGCGACTGGAAATCGACGGTGCAAAGTATGATGAAGACCGGCTGAACATCTACTTCAAATCGGCCAATGGCGAGGAGTTGCCCAAGGACGCCCTTGAAACCGATCGCTGGGAGGCGTTACGCAAGCGGTTTAGCACGCAAGCCCAGTAGGCAATCGTCAGGCGATTTGCATGCACGCTGAGGACGCACGGCGCATGCAAAGGCTGCTCCCAACACAAGAATGCAGCAGATGGAGCACGTTGAGGAGCAGAATGCAGGACGCTCGGCCTGTGTTGCGGCGCCAGATGACCAATCGCCTGCTGAAGATCTGCGCCCGGTTTACTCGCGCTTTGCATCAACGGCGCAATGTGCGATAGTTTCATTTCAGACAGTCAGTGCGAATTTGGTTGAGCGAACACGCTAAGCGCGAATTTCTCCGATAGCGCTCTTCAACCGGCTGTTACTACGTAAACTGGTATGGCGCCAGTGTGCGTATCCTAACTTTCTACCTTTCCGTATTTGTTAAGACGAAATAGTTCACGACGCATGGCAGATATCCGGCGCGGCGAACCAATTGAAGAAGAGACGCTTGTCGTTTATCTGCGACGGGCACAGCAGGACTCGGATCCGAGAGCGTTTGACGGACTCTACCTGCTCTTTGCCGACCGCGTCTACCGATATCTTTTGGCACGGCTGGGCGATGTGGAACTGGCGGAAGAGGTGACATCTCAGGTATTCCTTCGCCTGATTGAAAAGGTGTATATGTATCGCATTGCACCGAAAGACAACGCAGCGATCTTCTCAGCGTGGCTCTACCGCATGGCATACAACAAAATGGTGGATGTCCTGCGTGCAAATCGGCGGGCCAATCTGGTCGACCTGGAACATGCGGAGGGCATCAGCGGCGACCGTCAAGAGGAAATGATCCATCAGCGGGTGGATAACGAGGAGATCTTCAATAAGTTGCAACTATTGAATGAGCAGCAACGAGAAGTGCTCGTGCTGCGATTTATCGAGGAATTGAGCATCTCCGAAACAGCGCAGACCATGCAGAAAAGCGAAGGGGCCGTAAAGGCGTTGCAGCATAGGGCATTGGCTAGTTTGCGACGATACATCACAACCCCAGTCGAATAACAAACGTATATCTGATGCACGCATGTGATTTACACGCTTGCCAGGTGTAGCAATGATGTTGAAGATTTAGGCATTTTGCATAGCTGCAGATGATGCTAGAGGTATCGAAGTAACACAACATGGAATTTGATGAAATTCTGGCGACTTGTATAGAACGCTTGGAGATGGGTGAAACCGTCGAAAGCTGCTTGGCTCTGTTTCCCGACGAAGCTGAGGAGCTTGCACCACTGTTGCAAATGGCGGTTGATGTGCGCAGCATGCCGGCGCCCGTGCTTTCTGAAGCAGGTTTCAAAAAGGGGCGTCAAGCCGTTACCGACGCCGCAAACCTAAATAAGGAATACTCGCTAGTATCCGCTTTGCCGGACGCCGGTGTTATGTTGCTGGACGAAACCGGAGCGCGCGTTCCTGGGCCGCGACAGAATGGCGGACTGGAACGTAAAACCAAGCAGAAGCGGCGTTTCGCCTGGCCCACGTTGGTGGGAACGGCTGTCGCTGCGGCATTGATCATCGCTGTGTTGGTCGGTGTGAGCCAGGCGCCGCAAATCGTACCCGGCAATGCGCTCTATACGGTCAAGCATGTAACCGAGCAAGGGCAAGGCGTGTTAATGTCAGCCCTTGGCAACGAAGCGGATTGGCACGCTATGCTGGTTGATCGCAGGCTACGTGAGCTGCAGTCTCTGCAGGCAAGCGGCGAGCCGACCTCTGCGGAACAGATGGACGAGCTACTGTCGGAGGTTGAACTGGCAGTTGCAGCCAGCGAAGACCTAAGTGCAGACGAGCAGGTTCAATTGCGCTCTGAACTCAATGCCGAACTGGCTCGAGCACAGGCTACGTTGACCATGAGCGGACCGGCGATGGTCGAACTGGTGCAGATGCAGAACGCACTTTCACCTGCAGCGCCGGAAAATGCCGTCGCCGCGGCGCCGACTGTTGCGCCGATTCCGACGGCTGAACCTAGTGCAGAACAACCGGTTGCAGAAGATACCGAAGACGCAGCAAACAGTCCCGAGCCCGCGCAGGAGCCGAACTCTGTTGTGGAGTCGCCTGCAACCGAGCAACCGGTTGATGAATCTGCGGATGTGCTGGCTACACAGCCGGACAGCGACGCGACGCCGACCGAAGCAGCGGCTATTGCCGTGGTTGTCCCTGCTGACCAGGGATCGAATGGCGAACCACCTGCAGGTAATACCGGTTCACATACGGACATGGCTGAGACTGACACGGCTGAGCCTGACGCGGCTGACGTCGCGGCAACGGATGAGTCAACCAATACAGATGCCGGACCTACCGAGACGGCAGCGGATACGGCTGACGCCACAACGTCAGCACCGTCCGAAGGTAACGCAACATCATCCATGCCCGAAGCCTCTACGGCGAACGGGTCTGATACTGAGACGAACGAGCAGCCATCCACAGCGCCTGAGCCAACGCAACAGGTGTTCCAGCCGACGCCTACTTGGACGCCACAATCTCAGCCGACCACAGAATCCCAACCGCAACCGACCGACGAAGCGCCGAGTCAGCCTGCGCTAGCCGACGTACCTGACGACCACGTCGGCGCAGATGCCACGCCGTCCGCCATGGCTGCTATGGCTATAGAGTCGACTGATGAGGCGGTTGAGAGCGCCGACGCCGGCAGTGACGCCACTGCGGAGCCGACAGAAACAGACAGCGCTCCTGCGGCGGTTATTACGGATGAACCCGATGCAGGCGCTCAGGCGAATGTGGAGACGAGCATGCAACCGGATTCAGAAACAAATGTAGAAACAAACGCAGCAACGGACGCTGAGGAACCGACTGCGACTGCAACCAATACCGTGACGCCTACCGCAACTTTGCAAGAGGATGCCACCGTTACACCGGATGCCGAGTTGACGCAGACGCCTGAATCCGATTCCGAAGAGATGATACTTTCACCGACACCAGAGCCACCGCAAACGCCAAAGCCTGCCAAGCCGCCAGTGCTCTTGCCCACAGCGACAGCAACGCCGACACCGATCAAATCGGCAGCGCCGGAAAGCGAACAACCTGCCATTGACGAAGACGTCGCCTCGACTCCGGTAGCCGCCAAGCAAACGACCACGCCGACGGTGCAATCGGATACAGGCATCATCAAGCCGACTGCGGCGCCAGCGAACGTGTTGAAGCCGACGGTTGCCGCAGATGCGGAACCGTCCGATACAGCGGAAGGCGGCGCTGATGCAGGTGCAGGCGAAGTTCCTGCCGAGGCACAGCCTGCGGCAACTCAGACTCCTGTAAAGCCCACTGCCGAACCGGTTGATACCTCTCTGCAAGAGGAGGGGAGTGACGTACCAGTGATAGTAGATGATGTGGGTGATGCAGAAGGCGGCAGCGATGTCAGTTTGCCGCAGCCAACGGCAGAGAGTGACGGACGACCTCTGCAGCGCCTGCTAGAGCGGCAGCCAAGCAGCCCGCCGCTACTGTTGCCCACGCCGACCAGCACGCCGGGTAGTTAGGCGCAGCGATAAGAGAACGAGTATCGACTAATTCTCTGGGCGACTACATTACGATCGATATTTGCGCAGTTGAGTATGAAAGAAGCGGCTGACACGATAGGACCCGCTAAGCTTCTTCTTCGTGAAACCGGCTCAACTGCCGGGTCCGCACAAAGAGCAAGAATTTGAACTGACGGCATTGAAGCCATAAATGCCGTCAGTTCCTTCATTTCCTCATCCGAGAAGCTCTCCCGGTACCCATCACCCACGAATGAATGTCTATGTAGAGATCGTCACCGTGACTATTCTACTGAATTGTCTGGTCTGCATTCTGAATCGCATTTTTTCGCTCGTCGAAAGGCACGTCGCCGCCCAGCGGACGATTTGTCTCATTACGTGAGTCGCCGGGCACTGCACCATACACATGAAGCCGCTTATCAATCCGCGCTTTCTAGGCTAATAATAATGTCCAGTGTAAGCGTGAAAGCTTCTACGTGCGGGCCTCATTAGGAGCCGGCGCCAACGCAAGCGCTTGACGGGAGTATTGTGTAGACGGCGCGTACGAAGGCGTTGTTTGGCGACCCCGTTCAAATAGCTTAGGATGTATTTTCGGAGTTTTCTTCACGATCGCTACGCGGCTCGATTCTGGCTTGAAATGAGCGTAATTGTAGCGATGATTCTATACAACAGTACAATCAAGTATTAGTCTGTGACCGTTGTTTGACCGTTGCTGTACGTGAATTATCGGACTGGTTCCCTTCGGTACTTGCCCGCCGAATGCCAATCACGTAACCTAGGACGACGTATGCTAGCCCAAGAAAATACCAATCGTCGCGGACTCATATTGCTCTTCATGACGATGTTCATCGTCATGCTTGGGTTCGGCGTTATCCTTCCCATTCTGCCCTACTACGCAGAGAACATGGGCGCCAGCGCGACAACGCTCGGCCTGCTGTTCGCAACCTATTCCATTATTCAGTTCTTCTTCTCGCCGATCTGGGGTCAAGTGTCCGACCGGGTTGGGCGCAAGACGCCGATGATCGCCGGGCTATTAGGTTTCAGTCTCTCGTTCGCCCTATTTGGCCTGGCTACCCAGCTGTGGATGCTCTTTGCCGCTCGCATACTAGGCGGGCTCCTCTCCGCAGCCGCGCTGCCATCTGTCATGGCCTACATCACGGACACCACGGATGAGGAACATCGCGGTTCCGGTATGGGTTTGCTGGGCGCGTCCATGGGTTTGGGCGTCACATTTGGCCCGGTTATCGGCGGTTTCCTCGGCCAAATCAACCAACAGTTGCCATTCTTCTTTGCAGCGGGCCTCGGCGTGGTCATCGCTGTCGCGGTATTTTTCGCACTGCCCGAGTCGCTTCCCGAAGAAGCTCGTGACAAGAGCGAAGGATCGCTGCGCCCGGGCTTAGGTCTGCGCAACGTGTTTCTGGCCCTGTCGGGACCGCTGGGTTTCATCATGATTATTGCCTTTCTCGCCAGTTTTGCATCCGCTAATTTGGAAGCTACGTTTGCACTCTTCACCGAGGTTAGTCTCGGTTTTGGCGAAGCGCAGATGGGCGTGATCTTTGGCGCCATGGGCATCACAATGGCGTTGACGCAAGGGTTGTTGGTCGGCCCTTGGATCAATCGCTGGGGTGAGATGCGTATGATTCAGATAGGTCTGGTAGCCAGTGCGATCGGTTTTGTTCTGCTACTCTTCGCTTTCAACATATGGACAGTCGTCGCCATTATGGTGATCATGGGCGTGGGAAACGCGGCGCTGCGACCGGCTGTGAACTCACTTGTTTCCAAGCGCACGCCTGCCGGACGGCAGGGCAACATGATGGGCATTGTCAACTCGTACAACAGTCTGGGGCGTATCTTTGGGCCTATTGTCGGCGGCCTGCTCTTTGACTCACTCGGCTTTCGCTCGCCGTATATCTTCGGCGCGTTAATCTTCTTTATGTCCTACTTGATTTCGATTCCCTTGTTCCGGCGTAATGCGGACAAGGTCGTGGAAATTGAGGAAACTGATAAAGTGGGCAAGCCAGCCCGTGAAGCAAGTCCATCAACTTCGTCATGACTGGCGAAGTTGAACAATGACGTAGATTAATCGTGCATACGGTACAGCCGAATTCAGCATGCGAAGCCTCTGCTTTCCGGTTGCACTGTGGTGAGGACGGCCAAGACGACCATTTGAGTTGATTTGGCATACACTGGGTTAGGCCGTATCAGGGTAAGACAGTTTGAGTCACGAAATCACACAAGGAGACGATTTATGAGTGCCATCAATTGGTTTGAGATTCCAGTAAGCGATATGGACCGTGCGGTCAAGTTCTACAGTGAGATCCTCGGTACGCCCATGGAAGTCTTCAGCAACGAAGGTGTGAGCGTGGCGTTCTTGCCCATGGCCGAGGGGGATGTGGGCGGTTCGCTCATTGAAGGTCCGGGCTATGTGCCCAGCCAGGAGGGCTCTCTTGTCTATATCAACGGCAATCCAGACTTGAGCGCTATTTTGGCGCGTGTCGGCGCCGCCGGCGGTACAGTGCTAACACAGAAATCCCCCATCGGCGAGAACGGATTCATTGCCATCTTCACTGACATTGAGGGTAACAGAGTCGGTCTGCATTCGGTCGGCTAACGTGCTTGCACATTTGAATACACTAAATTGAAGCGGCTTCTACAGACTAGACGCCGCTTTTGATATTCTACAAGTGACACTTCTGCGCAAAGCGGAACCCAAGTTAGAACGCATGACTGTTCCGTGAATGGTTACGGAGGCGTAGAATAGTAATCGAAGTGGAGAGGAGGGCTTGACATGTGACTTCCATTACGACTACCTGAGGTGCGTGAAGGCGAGTATGAGGCGCCGCAGGAGTGTCCGCATGGCTGTGGCGGACGTTATTATGTACTGCGCCAGGAGTGCCGGAAAGCCGTATCGGGGATCCTGAGCATGAGGAAGTGACGGTTAGGCGGTACCGGTGCGTACAATGCGGACGAAGCTTTCGGGTTTATCCCCAGGGTGTAAGCCATCGGCCGCGGTCCGAGCGGTTGCGGGGCATAGGCGTGATGCTCTACGTGCTGGGTTTGAGCTACGGCGCGTATGGGTGATGGTGCAGACGCAACCTACGTTGTATGTCGGCGAGAGGAAGCCACAGTGGCCTTGGCGGTCGATGCGCTGTCTATGTCCAGCGAAGGCCCTGTGTCGCAGCATGTGCGCAGTAGCCCCGAGCAACTGCTGACAGACCTGGAATACGTGCAACAGCTCATGGCATTGCGTCCGCCAGACGGAGGGCGGCAACTAGGCGCTATGCACCGCCGCTCAAGGGGCAGAGGGCTTCCATCTGGTATCGCTTCCGTCTGGCGCTCCTGTGCTGGTGGAATAACTGGGAGAACTAGACATAATACCTACGCTGTAATCGCACCCATGATTTGCAACTGGACGGGGCCAACAACGCCACTGAGCGAGCCATAGGGTGGTGGATCAAGGAACGCTACCGCATCATGCGCACCTACAAACGGACCGAATCAGTGCGAAACCTTACTCGTCTGATTCCCTATCTTGCCGCCCACCCAGACGAACCCGAGATGGCTTAATTGTTGTCCGCTTAGCAAACCGCTACCATCCCCTACTCGCATAGACGCTCCACTCATGTATCTATTTTCTTCTCCATCGTTGGAACGGTCACCAAAAAAAGCTTCCTTGACGCCCTATCTTGCCCCTGATATACTCCTATGCATAATGAAGGGCTAATTGGAGAGAACGTCGAAGCTTTCGCCGCAACACAGCGCACCTCAAGACTTAGCCCCTCCTATCCCCAGTCACACGTTGGAGCAATTGAGAGATGTCAGACGCGGAGAAGATGAATGCTGATGCGCTAAACGGTGATTCGCAAGAATCTCAGGCGCCTCATACAGACGAAGTAACTGAGTCGGGAAGTGAACCAAACGTACCTACCTCGGACTCGAACCCTTCTGAGGTCGGCAACAGTGCACAAGTTAGCGAGTCGACAGACACAGCCTCGGATTTGGAACTCTTCGAAAGGTATATCGAGGAAGACCTAGACTTTGATCTGCCTAGCCGCGGCGACCTGCGCGAAGGCACCATTGTCGAGATCCGTCCATCAGAGCTGCTAGTCAACGTTGGCAGCAAGCGGGACGGTGTTGTGCCTCAGTCCGACTTGCAACGACTGGATCAGAACTATGTAAAGAGCCTGGAGGTTGGACAGACGGTTGACGTTGTCATTAGCCGCCAACCTGACGACGACGGGATATTTTTACTCAGCATGTCCGAGGCAGCTCAGCGACGCGACTGGGAACTTGCTGAGCGCTTGCTGGAAAGTGGCGAAGTCAGCGAGCATGAGGTCGAAGGCTTCAACAAGGGCGGTCTGACGGTACACTTCCACCACCTCCGCGGTTTTGTGCCCGCATCCCATGTCGTGGACATGCCGCGCAACCTGAGCGAAGAACAGCGACGCGATGAACTGGAAAGCCGCATCGGCAAAACCCTGCGTCTTAAGGTCATCGAAGTCGAGCGCAGACGCCGGCGCCTGGTCATGTCCCAGTCTCTGGCTGAGCGCGAGTTCCAAGCCCAGCGCAGGATGGAGCTGTTCAAGACCATCAGCGTGGGCGACATTATTGAGGGCGAAGTCCGCTCCATGCGACCGTTCGGCGCATTCGTGGATGTGGGCGGAGCTGACGGTCTTTTGCACGTCAGCGAAATTGACTGGCGACCGGTGAATCATCCGCGTGATGTGCTTGATGTCGGCCAAATGGTCAAAGTGCAGGTCATTCGGGTTGATCCGGAGAACTATCGCATCGCTTTGAGTCGAAAGCGCCTACTGCCCAACCCATGGGACACGGTGGAAGAGCGCTACAGCGCCGGCATGGTCGTGCCTGTCAAGATCACACGCGTGGTCGACTTTGGCGCATTCGCCCAGCTAGAACCCGGCGTCGAAGGTCTTATACATATCAGCGAGTTGGCCGATATCGCCGTGGCGGAGCCGCTAAAAACAGTGCAGGTGGGCGACGAAGTTTACGCTAAGATCCTGCGTGTTGATAGCGGACGCCAGCGCATTGGCCTCAGCCTGCGCCAGGTGCTTGACTCCGAAAAACCGGACCTCGACGAAATCGAAATAGAAACCGAAGACGAAGAGGCTGCAGAAGAAGAAACGGAAGAAGGAACAGAAGCGGCTGACGATATGGACGTCTATGGAGACGATCTGACAGAAGAAACGCCAGAAGATACTTCAGAAGAGATTGAAGAAGTAGAAGAAGACGAGCAGTAAGCTCGCCTCAACTGCATAGATTGACATCCGACTCCATCGGGAATTCTAAGCGGGATTCTCGGTGGAGTTTTGGGGCTGCTCTGGGCAAATTTGAACTGGAATTGAAGTTGCAGTATACTTATTGGTGGTGTGAAGGTATACGTACCTTTTGAATTTGACCTGTCAGGGGCATAGTTCTACCGGCTCTGGCAGGTTCTGTTTGGTAGAACCGGTACAATATCGCCATATACGGCGACGCTCAGTATAGGAGCAAACCGGTTAGTAGTGCCCACTGAAGGGGGTGAGTCTTATTAGCGTCGATCTTCGACCCGGTGAATCGCAGGAGAGTCTGCTGCGACGTTTCCGCAAATCCGTTGCAGAAGCCAGAATCCTACCTATTGTTCGCCAGAAGCGATGGTTCACTTCCAAGAGTGAGGTCAAGCGCATCAAGCGGCAGAAGGCTATCCGCAAAGCGCAACGTACAGCGCACAAATTCGAATGATTGCGTATTGCGAACGTGCAGTAGATCCTGGAATACGCAAAGTATGGATGGATAGAGCGAATTTCAGGTAAGGTTAACTTTGAAGGGGCAGTTGTGAAACTGCCCTTTTGATACCGTAGAAGTCTTGCATGCGCAAGACGAATGGTTACCAACCAATCGGAGATTTATGGCTGAAGAACCAATTGTACTAGAAGGCAAGATCGTCGATACACTTCCCAACACCATGTTTAGAGTGGAGTTGGAGAATGGTCATACCGTACTCGCGTACCTTTCCGGCAAGATGCGTAAATACTACATTCGCGTGCTGCTGGGCGATAAGGTAAAGGTCGAGATGAGCCCTTACGACTTAACTCGGGGGCGAATTACGTATCGCTATCGCAACTAAACCGATCGCATATTGGCGAAGGATGCAGCGGTCAGTTTGGGACAGTACTCGGATGATGAGGTTCAGTTGTCGGTCAATGCGTCTCGATAGGCCGCGATAGCCTGCTCTGCGACCCGCCTCTCGGGATCGTAGGTCAGTGTCGCCAAAGCGTCGCCAAGCGGTTTCCACATTGGATGGAAATCCTTGGCATCTTTAGGTGGACGATCCACCGTGGTTGAATCCACCATCCGCATGAGAAAATAATATTCGGTGCGCTCATAATGCGCGTTCTTGTAGTCGAAATCCACTTGTTGTACGCCCAGATCCGCAACAATCTCGAGATTCTTTAGGCCCGTTTCTTCGCGCACCTCGCGCAAAGCCGTCTCTGCTGGTAATTCACCTGGCTCAATATGCCCCTTGGGCAAGCGCACTTCTCCTCGGCTTGGCCGATCCAGCAGTAACATTTGGTCGCCTTGAATAATCACACCGCCGGCTGCACTATAGACACGCGTCTCCATTCTGCCCCCAACTTCGTGTTGTCCCACATTTATTCGTATTCAGCAGGTCGTTGGTACCCGAAGCCATCGCCCTACCGCTATTCCGGCAATATGCGAATCTGTTCCGACAGCTCATTACCCACAACCTGTGTGGTCGTATGTTCTGAGCCGTTCTCAGAAATTACCTCAAGCGTTACCGGTCCGTTGAACGGCGCTATCTCGACCAGCCGAATCTTCTGTCCAGGAACTAGATTGAGCCGGGATAAATAGCGGAGTACGCTGGCGTCTCGCCCGGATACGCTACGGACGATCCCATGTTGACCCGGCTTCATCTCGTGCACTAAAACCAGCTGCTCGTGCAGAACCTTACCTTCCACAGTAGGAATCGGCTCCCCGTGCGGACAATGTGTCGGTTCGCCGCACATCAGCGCGATGCGTTCCTCGAAAGCAGGGCTAATGGCGTGCGCCAACCGCTCCGCCTCCACGTCAACCTGGTCCCATGTATACCCCATCACTTCGACGAGAAAGACCTCCAAAAGTCGAAGCGTACGCAGCAACTGTAGGGCAGACAGCCGACCTTGTTCGGTCAGCTGAATCCCGTCCGAGGAGGACCGCTCCACGAAGGCCGACTCTTCCAACCGCTTAAGCATGCTGCTTGCGGCAGGAGCGGACACATACATTTTATCAGCCAGCGCCTTCGTGGTCACCTTGTCATCAACCTCTGATAGAAGGTAAATGGCGCACAAGTATTCTTGCATACCCTCTGTGACAATGCCACAAAACGTGCGCGTACCCATCAAGCTTTCAAACTTCGTCGATTGCATACTGATTTCTCTCAAAAAGATCAGAACAATTAACGATGATTATGGATGAATCACTGCCGCAAGTCAAAACTTGATAGCGTACTTGCACCATCCGAACCGGTTAATCGGTCGTGACAAGTTGATAGACGGTGCCGCCGTGGTCCAGCACATAAACGTTGCCGGCCTCATCTTGGCCAAACGAGCTGATGCGCATGCCCGAATTCACAACAGGCGCACTCTGCCAACCGACCGTTGCTCCATTTGCCGGCGCCGCCCATATGGTGCCGCTGCAATAGTCGGCATAAAAATAGAATCCATTTAGCTCAGGATAGCGTTCCCCACGGTAGACATAGCCGCCGGTAATGGAGCAGTTGCCCTGGTGATCGTATTCCAGCACCGGCTGGATGAGCCCGGTCGTGTCGCATGGCTCGCTGACACAGTGCGTGCCCTCCTGTATCGGCCATCCGTAATTGCCGCCGCCGGCGCCACCCGCTGTGTAGTTCACTTCTTCGTACTGGTTCTGGCCCACATCTGCGATCCACAGATCGCCCGTATCGCGGTCAAAGCTGAAGCGCCACGGGTTGCGCAAGCCGATGGCCCAGAGTTCGTCGCGTGCGTCCACACCATTCAGGTCTGCTTCCACCCATGGGTTATCAGCAGGTATAACATAGGCGCCGTCGCCAGCCGATGCCACGTCGATGCGTAATAGGCTGCCCAGCAATGTCTGCGCATTCTGTGCGTTGCCATAACGGTCAAACGAAGCGCCGCCGTCGCCCATGCCGATGTACAGATAACCGTCCGGCTCAAAAGCTAGCATGCCGCCGTTGTGGTTGGCAGCCGGTTGCTGAATCTGCAACACAGGTACAGCGCTGTCGCCGTCCGCGATGTTGGGATCCGCACCGCCCACCGTATAGCGAGCTACGACCGTATTACCGTCGACGTCTGTGTAGTCAACATAAAAACGACCAGTTTCTGCGTAATTGGGCTCGAAAGCTAGCCCTAACAGCCCTTGCTCGCTATGGCCCATTCTGAGCAGTTCACCTATGTCGAGGAAAGGCTCGTCTAGCAGCTGATTGTCCTGCCAAATACGTATGGCGCCACTCTGCTCCACGATGAAGAGACGTCCACTTCCGTCACCGGCGTCCGTCACGAATACAGGCTGATCCAGGCCACTCACAACTGGCTCAATGCCAACGCTCAAGTCCTCTAGTGCGACAGAGGGCGCCATTGAGCCAGCGTCGCCTGCGTCTGGTTCCACGGTGGTTGGCGTCACCGTGGGCAATACGGCTGGCTGGGCATCCGCTGCTTTCGACTCCTGCACTGGATCGCTGGCTGTTGCCGACTGCACGATGCCCTCCTGCGGCGTGGTAGCGGTTGGCGAAGTTGTACTGCTCGAGTCTCCTTGCGAACACGCGCCAAGCATCGTTAGCAGAACTGCGGATAGGAGCGCTGTGGCCCACACCACGTAATATCGCCTGTTATTGCGAACTGTATTCTTCAGCGTCGTAAACTCGCTCATCAGCCACCTCCCCTTCTTTCTTTTCCTCTACTCTTATCCGCCCAAACGGCGGTCTTGCTACGCACTACCAATTATGAGGGTATCGCAATTGTAAGCAAACAGCTTTCCCGCGCTTGCACAATGCGTTTACACTATGGGCGAGTTCAGGACTGTATGCAAAATGCGAAGTTTTCGTTTGGACTGCACAGTGAGTACTGTCAACGAGTTCGGTAAGCTGGAGCGAGGAGCCGTATGGAACATAATGAAATGCTACTCATCGCTGGGATTATTGGTGCGGGTATCGTGTGCCAATGGATTGCCTGGCGCATCAAAGTACCCGCGATTCTTCCACTATTGGCGGCAGGCTTTATCTTTGGGCCTATACTAGGAGTAGTGAATCCACAGGAAGAATTCGGCCACTTTTTCTTCCCGCTAATTTCGCTGTCAGTTGCCATCATACTTTTCGAAGGAGCGCTAACGCTCACCTGGGGTGAAGTTCGCGAAGTACGCTTCACGGTTCGCAACCTGTTGACAATCGGCTCTTTCGTCACCATGGTTGGCGGCGCGATTGCTGCCCACTATATCATGGGCGTCGCTTGGGACTTATCATTCCTGTTCGGTGCACTCATCATCGTCACCGGTCCTACCGTAATCGCACCGCTCTTGCGCAACGTTCGTCCAACAGAACGCATCGCCTCTGTCCTGCGCTGGGAAGGGATTCTTATCGACCCCATCGGCGCGCTCGTAGCGGTTCTGGTATTTGACTTCATCGTGGCAGGTACCGGCGCCACATTCATGGGTGGTCTGCTGGTCTTCATTCGCATCGTCGTCATCGGGCTCGTTCTCGGCCTCGCGGGCGGTTACATCACCTATATGGTACTGAAGAACTATCTGATTCCGGATTTCTTGCGCGACATTGCAATCCTGTCTGCGGTTCTTGGCGTGTTCGCCGTATCCAGTTCTCTGGCGCCAGAATCAGGGTTGCTTGCTGTCACCGTTATGGGCATCTTCCTAGCGAATACGAATCTGCGCAAACTGCGCGAAATTTGGTATTTCAAAGAGAAGATCAGCATCCTGCTGATTTCGACACTGTTCATCCTTTTGGCAGCCAACGTGTCCATGGACGACCTGCGCATGTTGGACTGGCACAGTCTGGTCGTGTTGGGCATCATCATCCTGTTGCTACGCCCCATAGGAGTAGCGCTCAGCTCGTGGCGCGGCACGCTGAACCGGAACGAGCGGCTGTTTCTGTCGTGGGTTGCGCCCCGCGGCATCGTTGCTGCCGCAGTTTCATCGCTGTTCGTCTTTGAGCTACTGAAAATCGGGATCACAGAAGCGCGCATTCTGAGCCCGCTCATCTTCATGGTCATCGTGGGTACCGTACTCATCCAGGGCGGCACCGCCAAATACGTGGCAAGGGCGCTGGGCGTGAGTGAAGCTGATCCGCAGGGGTTCTTAATCATGGGAGCCAACCGATTGGCGCAAGAGCTGGGTCTTGCGTTGAAGGATGACGGCTATACGGTTCGCATGATCGACGCAAATCAGAGCAACGTTTCGCAGGCGCGCATGCGCGGACTGGATGCTCAGCACGGTAATCTCCTTTCCGACTTCGTGGAGACGAGTGTAAATCTCACCGGCATCGGACGTCTCCTGGCGCTGACGAACAACGACGAAGCCAATGCGCTCGCCTGCAAACATTTCGAAGATGAATTCGGTTCGTCCGAAGTCTATCAACTACCGCCCCACCTGAACGAGGCCAGTAGCCGCGAACCCAACCGTTTTCAGCTAGGTCGTCTGTTGTTTACAGACGGGGCAAATTACGAGTGCATCAACGACATGTTGAGCCTTGGCGCAGTCATCAAGAAGACAGCACTTACCGAGCAGTTCGGCTGGCCTCAGTTCAAAGAGGAATATGAGGAGAGCAAGGTGGTGCCGTTCATGCTCACGCGCGGTTCAGAGGCCGTCATTGCCACCGTGGACCGACCGTTGGAACCACAGGTCGGATGGACAGTTGTCAGTCTTGTTCTGGAGCCGGACTCGGTACCGGTCCCCGTTGTCGCGCCGGAGCAATTGACACTGTCTACTGCACCATCATAACAAGTCTAGCAGGGGTGAGCGGTGCAGAGTTCCGGTCGCCTCTGCTGTAAGTGCATGTTACCGCCCTATCTATGCTTACTATTGCGGGCTATTTTGAGCTTGCGAGCGCGCATACCCTTTACAATCGGCGCGGATATGGGAAACTTCGCCCGCGCCGCTAATCTTCGCCATCTGGCATTTGCTAGGATCGTCACGGTCGACATCGCCAGTACGTTATTCGGAGGTGTTATTCACGCAGCGGCATTTCGGCAACATGTGAAAATCCTACAGTTGACGAATCCTCAAGCTACAACGTAAAATCTACAGAGTAACTGCCGAAATCGACATCCATTTCGAATCCAACGGTGCTACGGTCTCAACTGCAGCGCAATAGTTGAACACACCAACCAAGCTTCGACGAACCACGAGGTATCGTTGTGGGCAATGCAGGCATGCACCATGCAGTCGCCGGACGCTCCAGCAAAAGCGTCAAGCTGTTGCGCCCCCTCCGGCACAGAGGCATGCAATCGCTCGGTTCCGCGGTCGCCCTTGCATCGATAATCGCTATATCCACTCTCACGCTAGCCAATCTACTCACAACTGTATACGCTCAGGACAGCGGCTGTCTTCTCTTGTCGGAGATAATGATCCTTCCCCACGGCGAGCATCCAGAACAGGGCCAGTGGATAGAGATTGTGAACGTTTGTGAAGACGCCGTAAATCTCTCCGGCTGGTCACTAGTCACCGAAATCGGCTATCACGTGGTTAGTGGTGATCTTTCTGTGGAACCGGGCGCCTTTATTGTGCTAGGTTCACACGAAAAACTCTCTCAGAGTCAGAATGTGTCCGTTGCCTACATATTCTCCAAACTGCGGCTGACACAGCAATACGGTACGTTATCCCTGGCAATGCCAGACGGGACCGTGGCGGATTTGGTCGAGTGGAGCACTCAGAATAATAGTGCACCGCCTGCTGACCATAGCCTCGAGCGCACCGGCACGAGCCAGAAATCAGCCTGGCGCGTTGCAGAAGCCATGTGGCCCGGATCCAACGGCAACTATGGCAGCCCAGGACGCGCCTACTATGATTCGCCGCCTGTGGAAGCGCCGACAGAAGCTCCGTTTGCAACGACAGAAGCTCCCCTTGCAACGACAGAGGCCGTCATCACCCCGGACAATCCACCAGCTACCGCCACTCCGCCACCGCGGGTTGTTCCTGCCATCTACATCAGCGAAATCCTCGCAGATCCCGCTGCAGTTGCCGATGATCAGGGTGAATGGCTGGAGCTCTACAGTGGCGAATCAGTGCCGGTCAATCTGAATGGTTGGCTGCTCAGAGACGACGACAACGATGCACACCGCATTGAATCTGACCTATGGATTCAGCCCGGCGAGTATATTGTTCTAGGGCGCAATACGGAAGTCAGTAGCAATGGCGGCGTTGCGGTCCGCTACGCCTACACCAGTCTGACGCTAGCCAATGAAAGTGATGAACTGTGTCTATATTCACCATGGGGTGCGCTGGCTGACCGGCTAGTTTGGGGGGACGACTCGCCATACCGTATCAAGTCCGGTGCGAGTCTCGAGCGAACAGGCTTCGACGCGCGTGGAACGTGGACGACCGCTCAAACGCAATGGCCCGGATCCTTGGGCGACAGAGGCAGCCCTGGAACAGCCTATACGCCTGCGCCGACCCCTACTCCCGAGCCAGTGCTTCCCAACGCCTGGTCAATCGGTTCGGCAACTTCTCCACTCGTTATCGAAGAAGTCCTTGCCGACGGTCAGGAAGATGAGTTCGTTGTGCTGCTCAATCGCTCGGATATGCAAGTCGATCTGACGGGGTGGTCGGTCGGGGATGCAGAAACTCCCGGCGATGGCGAAGGTATATATAGGCTCCCTTCCGGATATCTATTGGCGCCTGGGCAGTTATTCATCATCGCCCGCAACGCGAACTCGTTTGCAAGCCGGTGGGGGTTCGCGTCTCACGCCGAATTCGAAGAGAGTGATGGCTCAGTTACCACGCTGGAGCGGATATCCAGCTTGGCGTCAGGTACCTTTGCGCTCAACAACAGCGGCGATGAAGTCATCCTGTGGAATCCATCGATGGAGATTGCGGATGCCATCGCGTACGGGAACTCCGATCCATGGGATCTGCAACTCACAGGACGGCTGCCGTCGCTACAGAACGAGAGTTATCAATGCGACAACTCAGTTGACTGGCGCTACTCAGACGATCTACGCCATCGATACAGTTACAGCGCCCCGAATCCGGGTGTAGTACGGGCACTGCCTGCGCCTACCGTACGCGAGCATCCGGGGCTGAATGACGGACTTGTTGCGCTCTGGGGTAGCCTAGGCACGCAAAGCAACTTCACCAGTGGCGGAAATCGCTCGCCCCATGTTTTGTCTGCGGATGCCGCTGCCGACGGCTATGATTTCCTCGCCATCACAGATGGGGGGATGCTCCACACACGTGATTCGGTGCGTCCCAACTCGCAGATTGTCATCCTGCCTGCATGGCAATGGCCGACCGGAAGCGACGCACTCGCCATCGTCTATGCGGACCAACAAAGCCAACTAAGTAACTGGTCCGACCTGCGAACATGGCTACAGTCCACTCATACGGTCGCGCAAGCGCGCACCATAGAGCCGCCTGCATTCGGAGAGCTAGCAGCCTGCTCGGCCGATGCTCTGCACGCAAACGACTATCGCTCTCTTCTGCGCGCATGGCAGTCGAATCGTCGACCGATGCTGCCTGCCGGCAATGCCACGCCGGGCAAGGACGGTTACGCCGGGCAATTGTACACGGGTCTAGGCGTGCGCAGCGTTGATAATGCGGGCGTTATGGAAGCCATTGCCAATCGACGCGGATGGGCGACGTCATCACTGGACACCTGGCTGACGCTTCGCAGTGACAACGGTGAGTGGATGGGCGCCGCTAGCGATCGATGTGGCGAGCGCACCTATCATGTGCATTACGGAGACCGCAATCAGGATGCCGCCGGGCTGACCCTATGGCGCAATGACGAACCAGTCCAGCAATTGGACACCGCCGCCAGCGGGCAGACGTGGACGGCTACAATTTATGTGAAGCCGGGTGACTTCGTATATGCATCGGCGACGCAATTCGACGGCGATTTTGCGGTGACTTCTCCAATTCTGATCAGCTACTCGGCAACTGGCTGCGAAACCGAGGCAAACTCACTTGCGCCTCCACAGACCAGCATCAACGTGAATGACCTGGATGACGACGATGACGAGCGAGTTCGTGATGCGATCGCAGTCGCCGTGGAGCAAGGACAGGAGGATGGGCCGTACGGCACAGTAGCCCGAGCCAAGCTGATGGGGCTGGAACAGTTTGTTGAATTTCGCGCCCAGGTTACGGCGCCTCCGGGACTGTTCAACTCAGCCATCTATGTTGCAGAGCCGGCTGCTGCACAGCAGACTATAGCCGGTCTGGGCATGCAGGTTTATCTGCTCAGCGGCGACTTTACGCCTATGGAGGAGGGCGATTGGGTGCTCGTGAAGGGGGAGCTGCACTCCTTCCACGGTGAGATGGAGCTACTAGCCGACGATCCGGGCCAAGTTTGGCGCATCGGCGAAGGCAAGCCGATCCTGCCGTTGTCGGTCAGCGCCGCCGACGTCGGTGAATCGCTGGAGGGGCGTTTGGTGACGTTCATCGGTGAGGTTACCGGCTGGCGAGGCGACAGCTTCTACATATGTGATCCGCACTTTCCGGACGCAGAAGTTCAAGTGACTGTTCGTAGTAGCCTAGACTGGAAGCGCCCCTATGTGAATCCGGGCGAAGTTTGGCAGATCACAGGTATCGTGAGCCAGTTTGCAAAAGAGCACCCGTGGAATGGCGGCTATCGCGTATTGGCGCGGTACAAAAGTGATCTTGTTCGTGTAGAGTAATGTAGTAGGTATGTTACGCTGATTTAAGTGCGATCCGCCATTGCTCGTTTGTTTAGTAATCGAAAAGCCGATGGGTGTCTTATTTCCAATTACAGAATTATTGACTGGCTAACAGCGAATAGCAACTAATTCAACAATTGATATGGGGTTTTGACAGTTTTGTTTTCTTTATCGCCCTAGATAGAATGCAATAATCCATAATATATGTGAACAGACAGGTATTCATACCTATGGTGCCAACTACTGATATCTCGGACATGACTGGAGAATCTCGGTCAAGTATCAGCGGATCGATCAGGCCGTCATTTAGTGCGTTATTGGTGACGGCCATTATCGTCCTGATATTTACTGTGCTGCTTGCTTCTTTAGTACTTCCAAACGGATTAGAAATGTCGCCAAAGGATGAACGTTCGTATCTCGGCTCCGGTTATAATTGGTCTTTAGGCAATGGTTTAGGAACCTTCGTGTATAATGTCAGTAGTGATAATGTATCATGGACGCCATTGACTCACTTCCCTCCGATGATGTCACTTCTATACTCGGCGTTATTCTCCCTTGGATGTTCCTATAGTTGCGCACCTAGTATTCTAGCTATCGCATGCTGGGCGCTTTTTTTGTTTGGATATTATCTAGTAGTATATAAACTCACCGCTCGCACTGACCTATCGCTCGTAGCACTGGTTCTAATTGCCATCACCTGGCCAGTAATAAACCTGTTCACTGGCGTCGGCTCAGAGCAGGTGTTCGTCGTGTTTCTCGTGTACGCGATACTTATTCTCCATAAGGTGCCAAACAATAACCTCGACATAGTCGATTGGGTATTATTGATATCCATATTAGCAGCCATGATGCTTACGAGATATGCAGGAATCTTTCTATATGCGTCTGTCGGTTTGTGGTGGCTGCTTGTCCGGCTGCGGAAAGGGGATGCCCGGAAATTGTTCTATGAACTGCCACTACTGGCGCTCGCTGTCTTACCTCTGATGGCTTGGATACTTCATAATATACGAGTATCCGGTCATTTATTTGGACCTTCACATCTTACCCATAGTAGTTTCACCTGGGCGGAAGTAACTGTAGGTTTCGCAAAACAGAGTACATGGCTCTTTCTAGCGACTGTACGGCCCATACCTGTATATAAAACGCTAGGTCCAGCATGGCTGACATTATTCTCGATAACTACTGTAGTACTTGTAAGTGTGTTATTGATGAATTGGCGGCGAGTAATGCCGGTTTTTCAGCTGACATTTAGCCCCATATCTGTAATGATTCTTGGCTATCTATCTATCTTTACCCTCTTTAAGCCATTCTTTCTGTCGTACCCTATGAATGAGCGCTTTATGAGCATAGTGGTGATCCTCTGCCAATTACTACTGTTTGCTTGTCTGTCCAAGTTATCTATAAAACAAGGTCGAGTTCTAGCGGCACTATACTCGTCAGCCAACGTGATTCTTTTATTGGTAGTACTTCAGATGGGATATTCTTCAGTTGATACTACGCTTGTTCATTATGGCAATCAGGAGACACTAAATGACAGTGAAAAATTGTACAGCCTTTTAATGCAAGGCGTACCGACTTGGATCCTTCAGATTTCTCCTAGACTATCTGATTTGCAACACTATCATTCGGACATAGTTGATGACCTAGACAATACAGAGAAACCGTTTGCAGTAATTACGAACGCGCCATCCCTCTTTACAAATTACTATGTTGCCCTAGGAAGTGATCCTATTGGGGATTGGATAGATAACGGTACATGTGAGCCCGCAATGACGTTGAAAATAATCGTCATAGATCGGAATAGATGGAGTAAGGGCCTGCAACCGTATAATTATGATAATCCACTTACACTGCCTGAAGAGGTGACCCAACAAATTATCTCAAAGTGCCCTGCTGCTTCAGTCAATCAATTCAATGGCAGTTCTGTGTATACCATTTATGGGCGGTAGACTCACCGTGCCCGTGAACTATCAGATTCGCGCAGGTTCACTTGCTGTCACTTTTGGCCGAACGCTGTTAGCTCATCTGAATCAGGCTCGGTACCAGCTATACATGTAACAGAGGCCTCGTGAAGGGTTGATTTAACCTCCGAAGCCTCACTCACGTGTTTGTGACAAATCCTTCAGTTTGGTACCAAAAAAAGAACCTAGTTTGCTAGATGCCTGCCTTTGCGTTACCAATGTGGAATCAGCATCACGCAAGCATTCCCTAGCTACTTGGCTACGAGACACATTACTTTCTTGCGAGTACGAGGGTTTTAGAACGGATGACTTCTTTTTGCTTACTTTTGACTGTTTAACTCATTTTTGACCTTCAACAATACTTGGCACGTATAATTGGTATATCTACTCTACAATTGAATTGGTACTTGAGTAGTTTCACAAGAAGAGCACCCGTGGAACGGCGGCTATCGCGTGTTGGCGCGGTACGAAAGTGATCTTACATGCTTTCCGGACCCTCGTTGTACAGGCGCTAAAATCAACAGCCGAGCATCTACTAGATGTTCGGCTGTTGGGATATATATCGTGTTGGGCATGCCGTCTGGTCGATCAGCCAGCGTTGTTACGCGTACTTGATACTTCCTTGGGCAGTCGTAATTTCAGCGCAACTGCACCAGGTCAAGGCCGAAGTCGACGATGATCCAGGACAGAGGCCGTATGCGACGAGTCCAGACGACACTCTACCGGCATAAGTTCGCAATCTGCGCGATGAGTATACTCACGTTCGTTGTGGCTGCACTGCCGATTGGTACAAGATCCATGCAATCAAAGCCGGATACCAGACCAGGACCGCCTAAACGATGCGGAAGATTGAGCCTACTTTCGCCGACTCCGACCCGGCGAAAGCATTGCGCCTATTATTGCAAAACCCGCTTACGGCGCGCCGCCTACGTAGTCGGACGCGTACGGGATCTCTCGCCGGCGCTCAAAGATCGCACCCCACTTCATTACGTCAAGCAGTATCCCCATGAAGATCCAAAGCCAACTCCAACCGGATATCCCACCATCCGCCGCACTCCACGCCAGCATGTACATGATTGTCGTGTAGGGCAGGAAAATGATACCAAGCAGGGGCCATATCCAGCTGCCACCCCAAACCAGAGTCCAGCGCGGTGAACGTCCAATCCATGCGATAAGTAGAAACAAGCGAGGCAATGTGGCAAAGCCCAATGCCAGTAGGCATGCGCAGCCGAGTCCTAGAAACATAGTTATTCTCCTGTTGTCGATGGTTGCAACCAGAAATCGGTTGCTATAGGTACAGAAATGCGAAACGCTGTCGCAAGACAGAGTATCAGAGTATGGCCAACACAATCAAATGCACTGAAGGAGCCATTCCAGCCGAAATGGCAGGGAAACAATACATGCGCTATGATACAACTTGCCACTCAAATCGCAGGCCAATGCTGCCTTTTAGAGGGATGACGCAAAACTGCGGATATACAGTACGGTCATTCGTTTCTCGCAGGCACGGCTCGGATGCTCTGCGTGCTAACACCCTGACAATCCTCATGTCGGCTCTCCATGCGTAGCTGATGACCGGGATGAAGTACAATGGTTCCTATACAGCAGCCTACTCACAAGATATGTACAGCCTAACCGGAGTTTGATCCCATGAAACGCTTTAGAATCACCGACATCACCGCAACATCGTCCACTTTGCTGCCTGACCTACTGGGTGATGCGATTATTGACCACGGCGGCGTCTACGTCTTTGAGCCTGGCGAGACGGCGCACCCCGAGGAAGTCCATGTGCATGAAGTACCGGAGGTATTCGTCTTCGTACAAGGCAAAGGCATTCTACCCGTGGATGGCGTCGAGCACCTGGTCGAGACAGGTGACGTGGTCATCGTGGAAGCCGGCGAAGACCACCACCTGCGCAGTACGGACGATGATCCGCTGGTAGCTGCGTGGTGGTTGATGGACCGCTAGAAATAACTAGCAAATCGGCTTCGGCGCTGACCACAGCACGAAATTGATCTGATGCATTCCAAAAGAGGTCGTCAGTCAGGCATGGGCTCGTCCCACGCAGCAAAGACGGCCTCGATGTTTTCAGCCGGCGTGTCGTTGGCCCATTCGCACATCGCAACCAAGCCGCCGGAGCCGTCATCCAGCGCACAACGCACGCGAAATACAGCTTCTCGCACCTCTTGAACCGTCCCAAACGGCATCACCTGCTGGCGATCGATCTCGCCCCAGAAGGTAATCTGCCCTTTGTGTTTGTGCGCCAACTCCTCGATGTCCATGCAGAACATCTGAGAGTTGATCGCATCAATGCCTATCTCCACCAGGTCGGGGTAGATGGCGGAGATTTGGCCGTCGGAGTGAAAGAAGGCGAACTTGCCCGCCTCGTGGATCAGTTGTACATACTCAGCGTAGAGCGGTTTGAAGAGCTTGCGCCACTGTTTGGGCGATATCAGCAGGCTCTTCTGTGAGCCCCAATCATCCTTGAACATGATGGCGTCTGCAGCCACCGGCGCCAAGATAGTTAGCTGACGTACGTTGAATTCGTGTACCATAGCCAACAATTTGAGCATGTTGGGGTCCTCGTCACCAAAATCCATCATGATATTGGCAAAACCGCGTAAAAAGAGCAGCCGCTGAAAGGGTTCCACGGTGGAGGAGCACAGGACAAAACGGTCCGTCGTTTCATAAAAGGGGTAGCTAGAGGCTAGATCAATCTCATCCAGCAAGTCGTGAGGAGGCGAAAAGCTTCTGAAGTTGTCCCAGTCAGCCAGGCGCGGCCCGATCACCTCACCCACGTTGCCAGCCTCCAGCACCTCCCATTCGCAGCCCCATTCATCCACGTATTTGCCCGTGAATGTGGGCGTCGGCTGGCGCGGTCCGCCCGGTGATGTCGCATAGAGTGGATTCTCTTCCATCTCCACCATCTCCGCCGCCTTCTTCAGGCTTGAGTCCGGCTGTTTGCGATAGGTGAGTGGTGCGCGCGCAAAATCGGTGGGATATCGGCTCAATACGTCGGCCAATTCGTCGCCATACAAGACAGGTACCGTGCCCAGCATCCACAGGTCACGCGGCGCGCGATCGGGCGACTCGAACGTTAATGTGCGGCGGACGCGTTCACGGGATGTCATTGTGTCTGTCATGGCGGATCTCCCACGCTTGGGTTGTGTTGTGTGCATAAAATGGTACGCTAGATTGTACCTTTTTTTAACCCTCTTCGCATTTTAGGAGAGGATAGGTACGCAAGCATGAACCGACCAAGACACGGTCGCTCGTGCTTATGTGAAAGGAGCCACACTATGTGTCGGAATATCCGCAGGCTCTACAATACTGAGCCTTCTGCTAGTGATGACGAGATCCACGAGGCTGCACTGCAATTTGTGCGCAAGGTGAGCGGCTATCGCTCACCCTCACAGGCCAACGAAGCGCCCTTTAAGACCGCGATTGACGAGGTGTCGGATGCAGTGCGCAAGCTGCTGGATACGCTGGTTACCAGTGCGCCGCCCCGCGATCGCGCAGCCGACGCGGTCAAAACTCGTGCAAGAGCGGCTCAGCGTCGGAATACGCCGGCTGAGTAGCCGTCGAAACGCTTGGTTTCTTTGACACGTTTCGCAATCGATATAAAATAGGCCTAGGTTTGCTACCCAACCATCCTACAGGTCAAGGGCTGCTACTCTCGTGTTTTGGTCGAGTCCTCAGCCGCGTAAACTCACAATTCCATACTCAATTGGTAAGTCACATAGGAGTGAACGCCATGAAGAAAATCATCAACAAACCCGCCAATTTTGTACCCGAAATGCTGGACGGCCTACTCAAGGCATACCCCGATCAACTCGACTATGAGCAGGAGATGCAGTGTATCGTACGCGCCGATGCACCGGTGCAGGGCAAGGTTGCGCTGGCTACCGGCGGCGGTTCCGGACATCTGCCCGTTTTCCTGGGCTACGTTGGCAAAGGGCTGCTGGATGGCTGTGCAGTCGGCGACGTCTTCAACTCGCCCAGCGCAGACCAGATGCTGACCGTGACCAACCGTATCAATGGCGGCAAAGGCGTCGTCTACATCTACGGCAACTACAGCGGCGACACAATGAATTTCGACATGGCCAGCGAGATGGCCGAGATGGACGACATCGAAGTGCGCACCGTCATGGTGCGCGAAGACGTGGCGTCCGCCCCGCCGGAAGAAGCCGATCGTCGACGCGGCGTAGCAGGCATGGTGTTTGCCTTCAAATGCGCCGGAGCGAAAGCCGACATGGGCGGCACACTGGACGAGGTGGTCGCCGTGGCTGAAAAGACGCTCGCCAACACTCGATCGATGGGCGTCGCGCTCAGCCCCTGCACCGTTCCTATGGCAGGCACGCCCACCTTCACCATCGCCGACGACGAAATGGAAATCGGCATGGGCATTCATGGCGAGCCGGGCGTCAAGCGCGAGAAGCTGCAGAGCGCCGACGAGATTACAGAACGCATCATGGACGCCATCCTCGAGGACCTGAAACCGGAAGCTGGCGCTGAACTTGGCGGTCATGGTCAACGGCCTCGGCGCAACGCCGTTGGAGGAGCTCTTTATAATCTATCGCAAAGCGTACGACATCATTGCCGATAAGGGCATGAGCGTCTATCGGCCCTACATCGGCGAATACGCGACTTCGATGGAGATGGCGGGTGCATCCATTACGCTGATGAAGGTGGATGACGAACTGAAAGCGCTTCTCGATGCTCCGGCCCAATCGCCATTCTTCGTCCAGCCATAGTCCGCTGGCACTGGGTTTAGCGGCTGAATCTAAGTCGCCTAACCATGGTACTTGACCATCATTGCGCTACCGATGGGTGCGGTTCCCGTCGGTAGCGACTTCCAAAACGGGAACTAAAATGACTACAAAATACACACGCACAGACGTGACTGAAGCGCTCAAACGAGCCAGTCAAGTACTCGTCGACCAGGCTGAATACCTGACCAAACTTGACCAAGCATTGGGCGATGGTGATATGGGAATTACGATGGGACGCATCGGCGAGGCGCTACTCGCATACGTCGACGAGAACGACATCGACGATATCGGACAGTATTTGGCCAAGGCGGGCATGATGGCCAACAAAGCAGGCCCGTCTACCATGGGTACGCTGCTATCAACAGGGCTCATGCGCGCCGGCAAAGCAGCTCGGGGCAAGACGGAGCTTACACCCGCCGACTTGGCTGAAATGTACCAGGCAGCCGACGAAGGTGTGGCAGAACGAGGTAAGGCAAACCTGGGCGACAAGACTATTCGTGACGCACTCACGCCGTCACAGGAAGCCTTTTCTGCTGCCATCTTGGATGGTGCAACGCCGGACCAAGCCCTAAACAATGCCATCGAAGCAGCCAAGGCGGGCCGCGACAAAGTGACGCCCCAGCGAAGCAAAATGGGACGCGCCGGCTGGATCGGCGAACGCACAGAAGGACAGGTCGACCCAGGCTGCGAGATGCTCGTGCTGCTGCTCGAGTCTATCGCTGACTAGCCCGTACTGTCATCTACCATAAAGTAATGCACCACGCAGCAACTGTTTGGAGTCTGCCATGAAAGTACGCGCCGCCATCGTCTACGAACCCAATACGCCGTTCGTCATCGAGGAAATCGACCTGCAACCGCCGCAGGAAGGCGAAGTCATGGTGCGCGTCGCAGCCGCGGGCGTCTGCCGCAGCGATTGGAATGTGCTGACCGGCGATACGCAGCATCCAATGCCGGTGGTGACCGGGCACGAAGGCGCGGGCTACGTTGAGGCAGTCGGTCCCGGTGTCGACCATGTGAAACCGGGCGATCGCGTGGCGCTGAACTGGGCGCCCAACTGCGGTGAGTGCTTTTACTGTCTCAACGACCGGCCCAGCCTGTGCGAGACGTATATTGGCCCTATATGGGCAGGCACCATGATGGACGGCACCAACCGCATGTTCAAGGACGGCAAGCCGCTCTACCAGTTCTGCTCGTTGGGCTGCTTTGCAGAATACACAGTGGTGCCTGCTATCAGCTGCGTACGTATCCCGGATGGAACGCCGCTGAGCATTGCTGCGCTCATCGGCTGCGCTGTGACCACAGGCGTCGGCGCGGCTGTTAACACAGCGCATGTGAAGCCCGGCAGCACGGTGGCGGTCTACGGCGCCGGCGGCGTAGGACTCAACGTCATTATAGGCGCGAAGCTTTCTGGCGCAAAGACAATCATCGCTGTGGATGTGGCCGAGGCCAAGCGTGATATTTCACTGGGTTTCGGCGCAACGGACTTTGTGCTGGCGGGTCCGGATGCTGTTGATCAGATCCGCGCGCTGACCGATGGACGCGGCGCCGATTATGTCTTCGAAGCAGCCGGCATCCCGTCTGTACAAGAGGAGTGCCTGGAAGCGACTCGCCCCGGCGGGCTCGTTGTCTTCGCCGGTCTGTCACCCATGGGCAGCACGACCAACTTGCCCGGTGCGGTGCTGACTCGTACGGAGAAGACGGTGACCGGCAGCTACTATGGCACGACGAACACCAAACGCGACTTTCCACAGTACGCCGACCTGTACATGCGCGGGTTGCTAGACCTAGACAGGCTTGTTTCCAAGACATATTCGCTGGACGAGCTGAACGAGGCGTATGCGGAAATGCGTACCGGAGGCATGGCGCGCGGTGTGATCATTCTGGACGATTCCGCGCTGGTGTAAGCTACCTGTTTGGCCGTACCAACATCTTCGTAAATCGGGATAGAGTAGATAACCCTTCGGAAGGTTCGAACCTTCCGAAGGCTGTTGTAGCCTCATAGAGAACCGATTAATTGCAGTACACGGCATGGCGTGATCTAACTGAACGGAAATACACGAAACTCGCGCAATCGTCTGCGCGAGTTTCTTTAGTTCACTTCTACCTGGACAATCGTTTCATAACCAATTACTGGGGTTAACTCATCCGCAATCTCAAGGAGCCGAAGCTTGTATTTTGAGTTTGGTGGATTTCCTGTCACGCGCACTGTCTCAGTGAGACGTCTTAGACCCGCGACTACATCTGTAAGCTGTATTAGTATAGAGTACTTGCTGTCCGCATAAAGGACTTCACCCAGATTATCGGGGCTAGAAATACTGACGCTGTCCTGTAGACCAATAGCAGTCATGATGTCTGCGTCACGGACAGGCTGTGAAAACTTGGCTACTATTTTTTGGAACGCCTCACTGAATCCGGCGTCCAATACGGGAACAACAAGTCCAGCCTCAAGCTCCGCTCCAAGCACTAGCTGCATACCGAACCAGCATAACTCTATGAGTTTGTGACTTTTCCCCTCGCCTTTCGAAAAAAGCTCGACTATCTGGCGGGTTCGGTAATAGCCGACCCGTAAAACACGGACGTGATTGGTCACCAGTGTTTGTACAATTGAGTGTAAAATCCTAAACTTATCGTCGTCGGGTATGCTCGGTAGAAAGTTGTTGAAGTGCAACTCCGGCGGGGATAAATTGATGCGGTTAGAAGTCGGCTTGACTATTTCGTTGATGGTCTGGTAAAGATCTTTGCGCAATTGAGAGTAACTTTCTGCTGGTACAAGTAGCCCTGTAAGGGATGTTATCGGAGGTTTTGTTTCCTCGTTATAAGTTTCATCCATAAACAGGAACTTCATCGGTGCACCACCTTTTTCAAGAGTCGGGAATCTATGTTGGTCAGCATAAGCTCCGCATACCACTCCCGCCTCGACATCTGGGGTTAGCCAAGATTATCGCGTAGATTATGGAACACAATCAACATACAAGGGTATAGATCGTACGATGAATCACCACAGAAGCTCGAAAGGACGTAACCAGGCATCGGTTCATATTCGAGCCTTTGTTTTTTTGCGATGTTCCTCTATTCGTAGACTTTCCAGCCCAGCGCCACGGGATCAAAGTCGGTGATCTGCGTCAGGTCCAGCTTTACATACTTGCCCACGCAGGATGCTGCAACGTCGCCGTTCGGCAAGTACAGCTCTCCCGTTCCTTGAAAGAACCGCTCCCGCTCCTCGACGATGCGACCGACTACGGTTAGCTCCTCATTTAGCGGCACAGGTCTGTGAAACTGCACAGTAATCTCCACCGTGACACCCCAAATTGGCGGGCTTCTCCATGTCGGTTTCGCCGATATTGATGGCGCGCCCTATGGTCTCGTCCAGGATGGCTGTGATCACGCCGCCGTGCATGCGTCCTGGGTAGCCCTGGTGCTCATTCCGACCTGTAAATATCGCTTCTACCTCGCGCACGCCGTCGTCGGTCATGCGTTCGAAGAAGTCGGCGTGTAGTCCGGCGTCATTGCGCACGCCGCAGATGAAGCAGTCGTAGCTGCTGGGTTGCTTGTTCACCATAAACGTTCGCCTACCGCTACGCTTTCCACGTCTTGCCCAGCACCCGCAGCCAGTTCTCGTTGGCGATCTTGCGCCGCGCGGCTTCATCGTAACCTGCCGCTTCCAACGCTGCCATCAGCTTGGGCAGACCAGCCGCATCTCCCAGTTCATTGGGCATAGTAGCCCCGTCGAAGTCCGAGCCGAGTCCAACATAGTCAATGCCCATGCGATCGACCATGTAATTCAGATGCTGCACGATGACGTCCAACGGGGTGTCCGCGTTGACTTCACCGTCAGAACGCAGGAAACCTACATGATAGTTCACGCCCACGATGCCGTCGGAAGCGCGGATGGCGTCCAATTGCGTATCCGTGAGGTTGCGGGAGACTGGACAGATGGCGTGTACACCAGAGTGTGTGGCAACCAATGGATTCTCGCTGATTTCCGCCACATCCCAAAAACCTTTCTCGTTCAGATGAGACAGGTCCACCATAATGCCCATCTGCTGGCAAACGCGCACCATCTCCTTGCCGGCGTCAGTTAGGCCAGGCCCGGTGTCGGGCGAACTTGGGAATGCAAAGGGCACGCCATGGCCGAACGCATTGTCTCGACTCCAGGTGATGCCGAGCGAACGCAGCCCAGCCTGGTAGAGAACCTCCAACGCATTGAGCTGGGTGTCGATAGCCTCGACGCCTTCAATGTGAAAGATCATGGCGAAGGTGCCGTCACTCAGGCACTGCTCCAGCTCGGAGACGGTGTGCACAATCTTCACTTCGCCATCCGATTCCCGCTCCAGCTTGAACAGGTAAGCCGCCATGCCCATGGTGAAATCCAGCGCCGCATGATAGTCGACTTGAGCCATGCGCGAAGGGACGCTGCCCGACGATAAGGACGTCTTGGAGATGTCCGGCTCGCCGGCGCTGGCAGGCGTGAACAGGGCGAAGAAGCCGCCGCCAAGACCGCCCTTCCGCGCACGCGGTAGGTCGATGTGGCCGAGTTCGCTCTCCTTGAAGAACGAACGTTTGCTGCCCATGCCCTTGTTGTACAGGTCCAGGATGGTATCGTTGTGACCGTCGATAATGGGAATTATTGCTGGCTGCGCCATTCGATTTCCTTTCGCGAAAAACCGGACCTTGCGTCCGGCTCTGTGGTTTGAAAACTGGGCTATAGGTTCGGACAGACGTCTCGGATCACATCTGTCACGTAGGTAAGTTCGTCTATGGGCAGAGACGATGCGGACGGCAGATAGAAGCCGTCACGGCACAACTGTTCCGCCACCGGATATCGCTGGCCTTTGAATGTATCCCAGTAGATAGGCTGGCAGTGCATGGGAATGAAGAATGTGCGTGTTTCGATGCCGCGGTCAGCCAGTTCCTTGCGCAGCTGGTCCCGGTTCATGCCATAGGCTTTCTCGTCAACAAGAATGCCGTACATCCAGAAGACATTCTTTGCCCATTCCGCTTCCGGCGGCGTGGTTATGCCCGGAATGTCCTTTAACCGGCTGGTATACTCGGCTGCATTGCGTCGACGGTCCTGCACGAAGTCGTCCAACTGCTCTACCTGTGCCAGGCCAACCGCTGCCTGCAAGTTGGTCATGCGGTAGTTGAAGCCAATGAACTTGTGCCAAAAATGACGTTCGGTACTGAACGCGTGGTCGCGCAGATTCCAGGCCAACTTGGCGATCTCACGGTTGTTGGTGGTGACCATGCCGCCTTCGCCCGTGGTGATGATCTTGTTGCCATAGAAGCTGAAGCCGGCTGCATCACCCAGTCCGCCCGTGCACCGCCCCTTGTATTCGCCGCCGTGCGCTTCAGCTGCGTCCTCGATAATCGCGATACCGTGCTTCTGTGCCAACGCTATCAGTGGATCCATATCGACTGGATGGCCGTAGATATGCACTGGAATAATGGCCTTGGTGTGGGGCGTAATCTTATCCTCCACCTGCTGGACATCCATCTGCCAATAATTGGGTTCATTGTCCACCAGCACAGGTGTTGCGCCGCAGTAGACCACAGCGTTGATGGTGGCGATCATAGTGAAGGTCGGCAGGATGACCTCGTCGCCGGGTCCAAGGCCAAGCGTCGCAAGGGCAAGGTGCATAGCAATGGTTCCGTTGGCACAGGCAACGCCGTATTTCGTACCGCACTTTTCGGCGAAACGCGACTCGAACTCCGGAATGAAGCTGCCGGCAGACGAAATCCAGTTGGTCTCGACTGCCTGCTGTACATACTTGAGCTCATTGCCGGTCAGCGTTGGCTCACACACCGGAATAATGGAGCGGCGTGTTGTTTCTTCGAAGGCGGGGATGGGCCGATACTGGACACGCACTTCCGGATCAGATGCCGGGATAATGTCAGCGAGATCGCCCATCTCTTCCAATGAAAGTTCGTGTGGTGTTAACATAGATAGCATACTTCCTGGCAGAAGTCTGGCTCTGCAATAGGGCGCCAATCAGCGCATATGGTCCATTCTACCGCACCAAATGGTCGAGCGAGCAATGCAGCAAGGTCCGTTTCGGGCAAGAGCGCCGCGTTCTGTAGCTACGACCCTAGTGCTAGGTCGATGATCGTCTGCACGTACTTGCGCCCCTTCACCAGATAGTCCATCAGGCTATCTCCAGTCTTGCTATCACCGGCGCTCCGAGGTACGCACACATAGGGCGTCTCCACCACCCGAAATCCGGCTCTCTCCGTCTCCGCCAATAGCCGAATACAGTATTCACCGTAATCGCCGCGCAGGCGTATGCGTTTGAAGATGGACGCCTTGCCCGCGATGAAGCCGCTGGTGTAGTCGTGGATCGACCGCCCCAGCATGCACATGGCTAACCCGTTAATGATGAGGCTCATCGTGCGCGCCATAAAGCCATGCGCAATGTCGGCGCCGCCAGGAATCCAGCGCGAACCGACGGCCATATCTGCGCCTTCACATGCAACTGCTCGCACCAGGCGTGCGACATCCTGCGGCGGCATTGACAGGTCGCAGTCCATCCAGGTGACGATGTCGGCGCCAAATGTGTAGATAGCTGTGTCGATGCCGTGTTGTATAGCTGATGTCAGGCCGCGTTCAGTGATACGCCGCACGAGCGCCACGTGCACACTCCCGTCGCTGTTTAGCTCGTCAGCCACCCGCTTCACGAGGCGCCATGTGCCGTCCGGCGAGTCATCGTCCACGACAAGAACCATGTGCGGCGTAATCGCGTTCTGCAACACGCCGCGAATGAGCGGTTCGATGTTGTCGACTTCGTTATAGGTCGGGAGTACGGTGCAGACGAAAGGTTGGTTCATACGAGGTTTCCAGACTTGTTTTCATGGTTGCGACACACGAAGAACAGGCTAAGACCCGTCGGCAGATCACCATATCGAAGCAGTTTTGCTTCGAGCAAGAGTGCGACAAGCAGAAGTTGGTTTAGGACGTTGCGAGTATATAGCCGGGGCGAAAAGGCCGCTAACCGCCAACGCTGCAACAAGCGTAACAACATAGCAGGCCCAGCGAGCAACGTGTTGGCATAGGTTACTCGCTCTATACGAAAGCCGGCGTCCTGTACGATGGTCCTCAAATCCGCTTTAGAATGCCGTTCGCCCGTGCCAAAGGCCAGGTCGTGCGGTCCGTACAGCCAGGAGTAGGCGCTCACACGCAGCAACAGCACACCCTCCGGCAGCAGCACGCGGCGGCACTCGTGCAGCGATTTGATCATGTCAACGCCAAGCTGGTCCAGCGAATCTAGTGCCAGGCAAAGTGAGAATGTATTATCTGAAAAGGGCAAGTTCATGACGCTCGCTTGGGCGAAGGCAATGTCCTTTTTTGCCAGCGCTCTAGCCACTGCTAATGCCTGCCCGCTTGCGTCGATTCCCCAGTACGAGCTGTTCGGGGCGGACCTCGCCAGTTCAGCCACCAGTACACCTCCGCCGCATCCAGCATCCAACACAGGCCCTTCCGGGACGGATACGCTGCTCAACAGCGTACGCGTGAAAGCGCGTATGCCCTCGCTCCAGCCGAAATGGCTCTCGGTACGATACAGGAGCGGAAGCAGTTCTGCCAGTGTGCGCTCTTGAGCAAGCTCGGAGTAGAGGGTCATTCGACGAGTACCGTGCCTAGGTATACGCTGTCTCCACCGCTCGGCAACGAGTCTTCATCGGTATACATGCCGGTTCGAAGCGCATACTCGCCACTTGGCAGGTCTTCCGGCAAATGCAGCTCATATTCGTCTACGACGCGCCAGCCGGGGCGCCAACGGTCTGTGGGCAAGCTGCCGGCGCCTGGACGCCCGTCGAAGCTGGCTAGAATCTCCCCGCTACCGGGATCGATGAAGTGCGTGTAGACCGTCCAGTCGTGCGCCGGTTGAGCATCCACCAACCAAGTATAGCGAATGTAGAGAGGGTCTCCAGCACCCAAATGCTCCGGCAGTGTATCGTAGCCAAGCAGTCGGATACCATCGCCCATCTCTTTATTAACAAGCGTACTCGGGATTAGTTGCGGCGATGCGCCTGCTTCTCGTTCGGCGATGGTAGCGTAGACATTGCCGTCGCGGTCATACAGCGTTTCCACCACCTTCGTGCCAGGCAGCACATCCGTCAATAGAAGCGGCGTGCGCCAGTCCTCATGCTCAATGACTGCATAGTATTCTGGGGTTGAATTTTCGCCGTCAGTCATGGGCAAAATGCTGCGACCATCAAATGTAGCGGGCAGTGTATCTGGCCTTTCCAGTCGGTCGCGCCAGGCGAATGCGATTGTCGCGTGGTCCAAACTTCGAGGTGAAAGATAGACGTGCGACTCGGCTGCAAGCTCGTATGTGCGTTGACTCAAGTCCCAGATGCCTTCATCGAATGCGTAATAGAGGTCGGGCAGGGATGCCCAGCGATCAAAGTAGTCGCGCACTGTCGCAAACGTAGCTGCAACCAGCAATAACGTAACAACAACTGGACCGGCAACCCTCGCCCAAGTTCTCGCCGACCCGGCTCTTGCGCCGAGCCAGGCAATCCACTGCCACAGCCAGTCCAGCCCGATACCACAGAGAAGCGCGACTGGCGCCGCCGCCCCCAAGATGCGGTGGAAATGGGGTGCATATTCGCTGAAGAGGCCGGGAAGTAGCAGACCGACAAGGCCGACCAGCACGATCGAATAGGCTGGACGACGAACGCGCCAGGCAGCTATGATGAGTCCAAGAAAAAACGGGACCGCCTGCCACAGGCTCAACGCAGGCGCGCCAGGCAGGTTACGACGAGGGTCCAGATCACCCACTCCGTCCAGCGGAAGAAACATCTTCATGGTGGCCCAGGTATTGGTCCACAGTGAGCTGTCCGAAGGACTGACCGTATCACCGACGATGGACAGTTGAGCCGGACGCAGTAGCAACAAATCCGGGTTCTTGGCGAAAAACAGGGCAAGCGGCACAACCAGCACCAACGACGTCGCAGCGGCAGCCAGAACACCGTATAGCCGCCTTCGCAGCTGCGCTGGGTCAGTAGCACGCTCGCTCCATGTGGAGGTGAACAACAATACCACAGATATCGCCACCAAAATGGGTATGACCCACGCGCCCTGGTACGTATACATGCTGGCAGCGATGACAATACCGGCGCCCAGATAGGCGAGCCAGCGGCCCGTGCGCCAACCTAATAGTATGAGCCATAGGGAACCGGCCCACACGACCGGCACGATGATCGGTTCGATGCCCATGCGGCTGAAGTGCACGTGCCAGCGCATGACCGCGAGGCTGGCAGCTGACAATAACGGCATCCAGCGCGATAGCTGCCGGCGTTGGTGATCCAGCGCCACCAGTTCACGCCCAAGTGCATAGACGGCTACAACGCCGACAACGCCGAACAACGCCGCCGTCGTACGCATGGCGGTAGGGCCTTCCTCGCCGCCCAGTAGGCGAAACGCACCGAACGTTAGCGCATTGGCGTAAGCGTTCAGCGGCGGCACCCCGAAATTGCCTATGAGAAAGATGGGACGATATGTGGAATCCGTGAGTATGCGCCACGCTTCCAGACCCTCAAACGCTTCATCGAAGTGGAAACCAGGCGGGAGTTCTGCTATCCGCCACAAGCGCAGCCAGGCAGCGATGAACACCAGTAGAACGAGCAAGATGAGGGGCAGAATTGCGCTGAATCTACGGCGTGACATGAAGAGGAATTATAGCACAGCAGCGACGGAGTAAATCAGTGACCAGCCTGCGCCGATCACCATGGCGGACTACATATGAAATCCGGGAGTGTCGCTATCTAGCCACGACCCAAGTTGGCATCATTCGTCTGGGGAAGCGAACCGTGAACGTGGTTCCGCTCTCGGGTGAGGAACTGAAGCTCAGCTTTCCCTGCAGATATCGTTCCGTCAGCATCTTCATACTATAGAGGCCTAGTCCGCGACCGGGGCCTTTTGTGGAGAAGGAACGATGGAAGATTCGCATCTGCACTTGGCTAGGCATGCTCTGCGGGTTGTGTACGGAAAACTCAATTCTGTCACTTTCGAGCTTGCGGCAGGCAATGGTCACAGTCTCACCGGGTTGGGTGGCTTCTAGTGCATTGAGTATCATGTGGCCAAACACATGGCGTACAAGCTTAGCATCGCTGTCGAACTCAATAGCCGTAGAGACCGGATCGATCGCCAATTGCCGATCCAGTGCAGCCTCGTGGTGACGATAAAGTGCCGCCAGTTCCTTGAGGATGACCAGCGAGTTCACTGATTGCAGATTGACGGTAAGCTCACCCTTTTCAGCGGAACTGATCACCTGCTGCGCCTGGATATTTTCCACAAGCTGCGTGGACATGTCCTTGATGATACAGGCCATGTCTTCATCTGCGTCAGAGCACATTTCTTGAAGGAGTTGACCAAAACCCTGTACGTTGGTGGCGGTATTCAGGACATCCTGGAAGAATATGCGCTCTAGTGCATAGCGACGCTTTTCGTGGCTGATATCCGCCAGTGAGACGAGCGAGTAGGCGCTGCCTTCATAATACAGCGGCTTGGCACGGATACGCAGGTCCAGCGCTTCACCGTTCTCCTTAAGAATGAACCCTTCTGTTTCGGCCGTCCGACCCAGTCGACTACGAGCAAGCGCATTCTGTAGCCCGCAGCTTTGGCAAACGATATCTGCATGGTCACTGTCGTGATTTCTGGCGTTGAAGCAACGCAAGGCTTCTCCTGCGCGAAGCCCAATCACCTGTTTTTGCGTGTTGGCGCTGGCAATATCAGTAAGCGACTGGTTAGCAAAAACGATCTCATGCGATTCATTCAGTATCATGTAGATACTGGGGACAGAATTCAGGAGTTCCTGTATGAGCGGCGAGTCGGCGAAGTTGTTGAACGAGTTTTCGAGAGAAGGAGAGACTTCACGCTCACGATTGATCGCGTCAACAAGACCGTATTGAGTTTGAAACATGACGGATGACGTTTCTGTGATAACTGCGAGTAAATTCGGGACCTAAGATCGTGCGCTGAAATATGATGACAAGGCTACGATAGCAGACGTGCCATTAGCGGAACAGAGACAATTGACGTATGTGCAGCCAATTCGGACAATACCGTTAGTGGATGTCGCTGCTCCGACAGTGAGGATTGGAAGCGGATCAACCTGCTTCTGAAGCGGCAGTTGGGATCTCGAACCAGAAGGCAGCTCCGTCACGAACGTCGTTGTCCACGCCAACTCTACCGCCGTGCGCCTGAACCAAAGCTTTCACAATCGTTAGTCCCAGTCCTGCATTGGTGGTGTACTGCGTCTCTTCCGAGTATACGGAGTCATCAGAACGTTCTACGCGGTATAGCCGATCGAAAACCCGGTTGGACTCCTGCTGCGTGAGTGAAGCGCCACTGTTGAAGACCCAGATGCGAATCGACGAAGCTGCTGCACGTCTCGCACCCAGTTCAATACTGCCATCAACAGGCGTATGACGAAACGCATTGCCCATCAGATTGTAGAGAATTTGTCGTAGACGGTCCGGATCTGCCAGGACGGTCAACGGCTCTTCCGGCTGTTGCACCGATAATCGAATGTGATTCTCCTGCGCTCTTGCATTGAATGCGCCGATCATGGATTGCAGGACCGCCTCGACGTCCACCGGCTCTATGGAAAGCGTCAGCTGCCCAGCCTCCGCTTGGGCGAGTTCATGCAGATCACGCACCAGCCGTGATAACAGCACAGTTTCTTCGTAAACCGATTTGATCTCGTCGCGCTCCAGCGGATAAACGCCGTCCAGAATAGCCTGCAGATTGCCTTGGATCACGCTGAGCGGTGTACGAAGCTCATGGGCGATATCGGCCATCAAATTCTGGCGCAGAAGCTCTTGCCGTTGCAGGCTCATCGCCATCTCGTTGAAGCTGTCCGCTAAGGCAGACAGTTCGTCAGAACCTTGTATCTCAACCCTGGCTTCAAGATTTCCTTCGGCTACCTGAGCGACACCGGTCTCCAGCTTGCGCAGCGGCTGCAGGATGCTGCGAATCAACAGTCCGCCTAGCAGAAGTGACAGCACGCCAGCTAGGATGGCGGAGACTGCGATAGCCCGGTTGACATCGTCAAGAAGCTGTTGTTCCGCCTGCCCCATCCCGGATTGCTGACCAATGGACACGACTGTGGCAACGGTTTGGGCGTCGATTTGGATCGGCTCACCGTTGCTCAATATAGCAGCTGATACGGGTGCGAGATCGGACCTGGCAAGCGGCGCACCAGAGAGCGAATCGACCACAATGATTTGTGTCATATCCAGCTGATGCGTAGCTCCCTGTCCGCGGCGGCCGCGCATCATTGTGGTGTTGGCGGTACCGTCCAACGCTGCCTGCACAGCCGCCCAGGAGTTCGTCTCGTTGTAGATGGACGCCGCCTGTGCAGCATACTCCGGCATACGCTGTCGCATGTAGCCGGTCATATAGCCGCGATACGCTTCGCCTGCGCGCCTACCGATAAGCAAACTCGTCGTCATCAAGGCCACTGTAATGACGAGGGCAAAGGCTAACAATATCTTGCTGGTCAGGCTCATGGAGAATTTCACTTGTGCATGCTAGGTACTTTGCAGTGGCCTATGCGCTGAACCGGTAACCTATCCCAAAAACTGTCAGCAGGCGTGTGGGTGAGCTTGGATCGTCCTCGATTTTGCGTCGAAGGTTCTTGATGTGGCTGTCGACTGTCCGTTCCAGCCCCTCATACTCATAGCCGAGACCGTCTTCGATAATCTGCGTGCGGCTGAACGCAATGCCTGGATTGCGCATGAACAAATGCAGAATATCGAATTCGCTGGGCGTTAAGGAGACCGGCTCATCGTTAACCATGACCTGGTGGGTGTTCGGGTCCAACATCACTGTGCCCAGTGTGATGCGCGACTGAGTTGGCGCCGTCGGCGCCAACTGCGTACGACGCAGAATGGCTTTGACGCGCGCCAACACTTCGCGTGGGTTGAACGGCTTCGTCACGTAATCGTCCGCGCCCATCTCCAGCCCCACGATGCGATCCACGTCCTCCACCCGCGCTGTCAGCATCAGTATAGGCGTCTGAGAGAGCGTCGCATCCGCACGTACCGTCTGTGTCACGCTCAACCCGTCCATACCGGGCAGGTTCAAATCCAGCACGACAAGGTCAGGCCGATGCGCGCGAATGGCATGCAACGCGCTGTCGCCGTCGCCCACCGTTTCCACTGCATAGCCGGCTTGCTCCAGGTAGCTTCGCACCAGCCGTGCGATCTGCGGATCGTCGTCCACAACGAGTATTGATTTGGTTTGGGAAGGGGTCGCTTGTTCAGGCATTGGATAAAGCTCTTCTTGATGACCAGACGGCGAGTCGCCTAATGCGGATTCGTACAGATGCTACCATGATACCTATGGGCGTCAGAATGGCAACCGCGCCAGTTGATTCACACACGACGATCGGTCCGCAGACGCGAACTGCCTCGGGCATTGTACCCGAGGCAGTCGAACGCTACTGTAGGTTGCTTAGCGATTCCGCTGTCCGCCGCGTCGCATTTGCTGCGTACCGTCCTGAAAGTTCGGGCAACCTTCCGGGCCTAGGTCACAGACGCCGTCGCCATCTTCGTCGATGAAGTTGCCGTTGCCGCCCATCGGCATCTGACGACCGTTGAAGTGCTGACCTGCTTGTCTGCCTTGCATAGCGCCCCAGCGGCTGCCTGTGCCGTCTTGCGGCTGAAGTCGACTAGCATAGTTGTCACAGACATTATCACCATCTGCATCAACATAACTGCCGTTCATGCCGTTGCCATATCCGCTACCCTGATTCGCGTTGTCTGCGTTCGGTCCTGGCCCTGCAGCCATGGCGGTCATGGACAGGACTAATACAAGGACGAGGGCGAGGAGTGTACTGATTGAAAGCTTGCGTTTCATGTGATTTGCTCCATTCTTTCACTATTCGTTGGCGATGACGTTGCTCGTCATGATAGTACCTATATCCGTACGTTCTTCGTCGCGACCAGCGTCGTGTGCGACTCATTTCGTACGCTTATGAGGTCATAATAACGACGCCGCATGCAGAGTGAATGGAGCAGATATGGAGAACCTGTGGAGATTGTCACAGGTTTGTGTTGGCGAATGGTGCTGTCTTTGCGCGGCACGCCTACGCCATGTTTTGCCGAGAGATCGATATGGCCGATGTGTCCTTCGCCTTCGACCGACGGCACGATCCTTTCGGTAGAGATGATCCGAAATCCAGCTGGGGCCGCGACCCCGACCGCTCGTCTCTACAATGGAGCGACGTGCCAAACGCCAGTTTCGCACTACCCGACGTGGGTCCGCCATGGCTGCCCATCGACAATGACTTTGACCAGGTGAAGGAGGTTCCTGAACTGTGCGAATCGGGTTCAACTAAAACCTATATCGGCCGCTGCTCACGAACCGGCGCAGTTCGGATACGCTGCGATGGGAGGCGTACGAACCGGTTGACGCAGCTTATGATGATTGCTATGTATCCGTGACGATTTCAAAGAATGATTTCACGGATATTTACGGATATTTACGGATATTTACGGATATTTACGGATATTTACGGATATTTACGGTCCGCGATTACACTATGGTATTGATAAACTTGGATAGCTATATTCTGCTGAAATGCGAATGCCCTGCTCTGGATATGCCATCCATGGCAGGGCGTCTCGTGCGCCGCTATCAACTATGCTTGTTTATCCCGATCATGCCGTGATGTCAAGAGCTACTTTAAAATGAGCTCCATCTGAGGCTCCGCCAGCCACTCGATGCCCTCCTCGGTGACCAGCACATCCTCTTCCAAGCCTACATAACCATAGCCTGGCACAGCGACTGCGGGCTCAATGGTATAGACCTGACCGGCCTCGACAAGACCTCTCGGCAAATTTCCGTAACGCTCGCGTTCCGGTCCCAGCAGAACGCCGCCGTCGTGGCAGGCGCGCCCCATCTGATGACCTGTGGCGTGCGTATATTCCTCATAGCCAGCCGCTTTGATATAGTTGCGCGCCGCTGCATCCACATCCATGCCGCGGATACCCGGCTTCAACACGTCCGCTGCCGCCTGAATCGAGCCTACAACAGCCTCGAAGGCTCGTTGTACTTCCGCAGGCGCTTCTGTCTCGCCGGGTTTTCGAAAATAGACCATGCGCATCATATCGGAGACGTAGTCGTTTTCCAGAACACCGAAATCGAAGTGCAGCAGATGACCAGGCTCCACCACGATATCGGTGGGCGACGTATGGCCAATGACCTTCTCCGGTCCGGAGTTGACTGCCGGACAACTGGCCCATTCCCACGAAGATGTCAGTCCTCGTTCCAGCAGCTGGTCGTGCATGAAGCGGCCTATCTGATTTTCCGTCATGCCGACCGAGGCATATTCAAACGTCGCATCGAAGATATCCAGCGTTGTCTGTACCGCCTGTTTAATGCGTCTGATTTCTTCCGTAGTCTTGCGGCTGCGCAGCGCCATGACCACCGGCTCCGCCGAAATGATGCGCTCGCGATAGGGCGTGCCGTCCAGGTAGCCGGTCAGTATGGTATAGAGTCCGTGCGTTAGGCCGTCGGCATGGCAGTCGTTGACCGAATAGTTGAGCGCTATCTGTTGCGGGTCCAACCGCTCCAGGATAAGGCGCAGCGTGTCGCTGAAACCCACATGATAATCGATGACCTCGTCATAGACGCCGAGTTTGCGTACATTTTCCGCATCAATGTTGCCGATGATACAGAGTTTTTCGCCCTTCCGGGTCAGGATGAAAGCGGTTTGCCATGTGGCGTCATGGCCGTAAATCAGCGGCAGCACTGGATCCATGACCGCAGAGGTCTCGCGTACGAAGGTGATCCACATGTCCACGCCGCGTTCTTGCAGCAGACCGCATGCCTGGTTAACCTTTTCTTTGGCGAGTTGTGTGTTATCAACTTCACTGTTTATAGAATCTATATCTGACATTTTAGTTTCCGTTGTGACTGTTTGGGTAGTAAATGAACTTCAATAGCTATCAGTAGTGTTGAGAGCTTCCGTCGCACACGCTAGCGGGGTACACAACAGTTGCTCCGTCGTATTCTCGACTATAACACACAACACCATCGTCGGCGCGTTCCGGCTGTCTTCGTTTTCGATGGCGCCGTCCCGAAATGGACAACCGCACTTGGAGCCTTCATACCTGTTTACCATAATTGCCAGCAAGGCACATGAACGAGGCTTACCATGACAATTGGTCAAAATTGGGTATTGACAAGCATCCAAAGCTGTAGTAAACTTTGAATTACCTCGGAGGAACAATCCCGTTAGGGAGCGTACTAAAGAGGGGAAGGGAGCCCTGAGAAATCAGTAAGCTGCCTCGTGAAGTTTACGAAAGTCGAAGACAATTGAGGATAAGCCTCGGCTATTGCTCGACGAACGTAAACCGAAGTTTCCAGAGTGATGAAGCTTGTAGCGCCACAGTATAAGACCCTCGCCAGAGGGTACTGTTAAGTGAGTCGGTCAAGTGGAGCGAAGGAAATGGGGAGTAGGCTATACCGGAGTTGCTTCTTCAAATCTGAATCGAGCAGCTAGGTAGAAACCGAAGTGTAACGAGGAGTGCTGACGGTTACTCGGGCCCCTTCTTTTTTATTTACTGACCGCAACTTATTATGAGATATCGGTATAGATATCCAGTATTAGTTGCCATTTGTTAGACGGTCAGCCCTCAACAAACCAATGCTGGGCAGATTCCGATACTGTTCCCGATGGTCAAGCCCGTATCCAACCACAAATTTGTTGGTCACATCGAATCCGCAATACTTAATAGGTAGTTCGATGAGGCGTCTGCGCTCACGTATCAGCAGAGCGCAGACCTCGAGACTAGCCGGCTGTCTGGCTCGCATGTTACCCAGCAGGTAATTTAGCGTGAGCCCGGTATCGACTACATCTTCGACGAACAGTACGTGTCGCCCCGTGATGCTGGTGTCCAGATCCTTTACAAAACGCACAAAGCCCTGGTCTCGGCTCTCCGGACTGAAATCCGCTACATCTATGAAGTCCACTTCAATAGGGATCGTGATGGCGCGCATGAGGTCGGCCAAGAAGACGAAGACGCCCTTCAACACACCCACCAGCAACGGTCGTTTGCCTGCGTAGTCGGATGAGATGCGGCGCCCCATCTCGTAAATGCGCGAGTTCAGTTCTTCGGGTGTGATGACGACACGACTGACGCCGTCAGCCAGTTCGCCATACTCTTGCAGCGGGTAACCGATCAACATGTTATGAACTCGCCCAGGCTGGCTTAGCTTTGATTCAGCGTCAAGTCTGAAGATTGCGCATCAGTGCCCATGAGCTGTTCAGCCTCCTCGTCAAGGCCGTACTTGATCATCATGTTGCGCAGGTCGCGGCGGCGGAAGAGCTTGATGTTCACGTCCGGGTAGAGCTCATGCATGCGGCGCAGCTTGGTATTTTTTGCGCGCATCAGGTTAGGACGCAGCGTTGTCAGCTCGATGTACAGATCCTGTCCCGGTAAGAAAAAGTCAGGTGTGAAAGCCGTCGTAACGTTGCCTTCTTCGTCCCATTCAAGGTCAAATGTGCGAGGTTCGTACTGCCATTCTATCTGATAGTAGTCTAGGATGCGTGCGAAGGCCTCTTCCATTTGATGGGCAAAGCTCGGCCGATTCAACTCCGCTTGATCCAAGTTCAGACCCTTTCTCCAGCACTCCTTTGCCCCACGGTCTCATTCGCGTACACTCGAACGACCAGCCTGCGCAAAGCAGGAACACTATGCGCTACTGTGACACCGCCACCGACGCTGGACGAGCCGGAGCGGCAGCGAAGATGCTATTGAGAATCTCCGTACGTTCTGCTTCTGTAGTCCAGCGCGGCTGCGCAAAATCCTCCAGCACCGTTGTCAGCACTTCTGTGCTCAGCAAACGTCCGTCGTATATGGTATGACGCGCAATGAGTCCAGTACGTACGGGCCAACTCCACATTTGGTCGAAGAACAGGTTGCCGAGACCATAGACGATCACGCCGGGTCCGCCTTCATCTTGCATGCCATACGGCTCCATAGCCTGCGGCACGTGGCTTTGTACACCGGTTACGATGTCGGCGCCGGCGTCGCGCAGCTCCCGAAACTGCTCTACTTGACCGGGCAGCGGATGCACGTCGTACGCCTCTTCAAACTGTAGCTCGACCGCCACAATATCGACCGCCTGGGACAGCTTCTCGACCATGGTCAGGATCAACTCCTGATTGTAATAATAATAGCAAGCGCCTGGTTCGTCCGCAGTTGCCCAAGCGCTTTCGGGTCCATAGGCAAGCGCGGCGATGAAGGCAAACGTGTTGCCGTTATGTTCCCACAGCAACGGCTCACACGCTTCGGCCTCGTTGAATCCGCTGCCGTAAATGGGAATGTTGTGTTCCTTGTAAAACGTCAGAGATTCGAGCGCCCCTTCGCGGCCAAAGTCATTCACATGGTTGCCGCTGAGCCCCACGATATCGGTTCCGATGGCTGTCAATGTGGCTGAGTAGTCCACGCGGCTACAAAGGGTTAGGTTATTCAGCGTGTTGTTGACCACACAGTGTTCCAGGAATGGAACTTCGTTGCTCACATGTGTTATATCTGCCGCGCTCAAGGTGTCCGAAATGATAAGCGCCGGGTAGTCAAGCGACGTGCGCTCTATAGCGGCTGCCGTACCACGAGAAATCGCTGTCACACCGGTCATAATGAGCGTCGTCAGTTTGTCCGCTTCCCGATTCGTGAGCGGTTCAATCACACCTGCCAAATCGTCGTATAGCAACTGTGCGCCGCTGCCGCTTATCTCTAGCGCCAGCGACAGTGGATACTTATCGGCGTCTAGATGATTGTCCAGCACATTCACGGCGTCGATGGTCAGCGTCTTCAACGTAGGATCCAGCAGCTGAAACGGGACGATACCGATGGCGCTTCTGTCTGCGTTCAACTCGGCAAGCAAGTCTTCTCGATTCACCGCACGTACATCGCCGTGCCCAAGCACCGAGACAAGTTCATCAGGGTTGAATCCCGATACCAAGACACGACCCTGGTCAGAGCCCTGCCAAAGCACCTGCAATTCTTCAAGCACTATCGAGTCCTGAACCGTATCGAACGGCACGACCACAGCATAGAAGCGTTGGGCCAGTGCATATTCGGCCTCCGAGCTACGTGTAAACTGCACCTTTGTATCCGCGTTCTCCGCCTGATCCAGGAGAATGATAGGATACTCGCCATTGGCGGAGGACACCTCTTCGATCTGGCTCAGCTTCGTCACCAATTGTGACGCATACTCCTCGGGTACGCTGGACGCGATAGCCACAGTAACCGGTCCATGAAGTGTGACCGGCGAAGGCGATGTCGACGACGGCACGGTGGGCAGTTTGGTTGGAGCGGAAGCAGGATACTGCGTCGCGGGCGGCGCCGCTAGCGTGGACGCCTCGTCTGCGGGCGGTTGACTGAAGCAGCCTGATGACACTGTGGCAAAAAGTGCGAGTACAAAAGCGGTAGCGAACACTGACGCAACGTGACGGCGAATCAAAGTTGGAATTGTCATAAATTTCCTGTGGTCAATGGGACCTCATCAAGCTGCACGATCCTGCTGCGTGTCTTTGTGCACCTTTTCCTTTTAGACGACGCCGCTACATTCATGGCTAGGGACATAGAGTTACGGACAGCGCATCCCGAAGCCAAACGAACCACTTCTTATGACGAGTATATCAGAGCAATCCTTGCGCGGCAAAGGAAATTGTATATTTCTACAATATTCACATTCAGTTTCCAAGCGCAACGCGACAGCGTCATTACAGGCGTCTTTCACCGAATGGGCGGCAAAGGTACAATAGGTGCGCAGGTCCCAACCACAGAAGAGTCTGAAAGCCTATGAATCTCTTTATTTACAACCCGGATATCGTCCGTCACTTCCCCGACGTGTGTGGCGGCATGCTGTACGTCCAGGGCATCCAAAATGGCCGCACGCCGCAAGAGCTGTTTGAGCTCTACACAGCGGAGCAACAAAGGGTGCAGCCAACCCTGCCCGAGAGCCTGGCTGAGTTGACATCCGTGGCTGCCTGGCGCAGCGCATTCCGTAGCTTCGGCGCCAACCCCACCAAACACCGCAGCGCCATCGAAGCGCTGTTGCGCCGCCTGCAGAAAAAAGGCGACATCCCAAGCATCAACACACTAGTCGACATCGGCAATCTGGTCAGCATCCGCTACGCACTGCCGGTGGCGTTCATAGACCTGCGCGACGTGCAGGGCGCCATTACCGTGAAACCGGCGGACGGTAATGAACGGTTCACCGAGCTTGGCAGCGAAGATATCGTCCATCCCGAGCCGGGCGAGGTCATCTTCTCCGACGAAACGGATATGGTCTTGGCGAGACGCTGGTGCTGGCGGCAGAGCCTGCAGAGCGCGTCTCGACTGGATACATCGACCGTATTGGTCACGGTTGAGTCACAACATGCCAGCGGTGAGGCGGACGTGCGCGCCGCTTTGGACAACCTGGAAGCGTTGGTGGACCAGTTCGCTGGCGGTACTATGCAGCGTGACCTTGTCGATGCGGTCACACCTGCGTTTTCAGTAGACTAGCAGAGTTTACTAGGTTGAACTTGGCAATAGAGATTGATAATTGATAAACACAGACAGGTTTTGTTGACATTATGCTTCTACTGACAAGAACGGACGTAGAGTCTGTACTAGATATGCACGAATGTATCCAGCGAGTGGAGGAGGGTTTTGCCGCGCTGAATCGCGGACATGTCACCATGCCGCAACGGGCAGCTACGCCTATCGAGCCTCACAACGGTCTGCATCTGTCCATGCCTGCCTACATTGCCGGTGACCCGGGAACGTTGTCCGTGAAGATCGTCACCGTCTATCCGGAAAATCCTTCATCGCACAGTTTGCCCATGGTGCAAGGCGTACTCCTGCTGTACGCCGCCGCCACTGGCACACTCCTGGCTATGATAGATGCGGAACACATCACCGCCATGCGCACCGGTGCGTCAAGTGGCGTTGCCACCAAGTATATGGCGAGAAATAATGCCCGGTGCGTAGCGCTCTTCGGCGCAGGCGCGCAGGCATCCGCCCAACTCGAGGCCGTTTGCACCGTACGCGAAATTACCTATGCAACCGTCACGACTCGCACTGGCACGCAGGATGCCGAATTCGCTGCAGCCATGCGGCAACGGTTCAACATCGAGGTTCAACCCACTAGCGACGCTCACACTGCACTGGAACAAGCCGACATCGTGTGCATGGCGACCAACAGCCATGTTCCGATCTACGATGGAGCATGGCTACAGCCGGGAACGCATATCAACGCCATTGGCGCCTATCGACGCAACATGCGAGAAGTGGATACGACAACAATTCGTCGCAGTCGCATCATCGTGGACAATCACGTCGCTGCCCAAGCGGAGGCTGGCGACATTTTGCTAGCCATTGCGGAGTCAGAGTCTAGTGCCTCGCCGATCACCTATGCACACATCGCCGGCGAGCTGGGCGACGTCGTGCTGGGCAAAGTCGCAGGTCGAACCTCACCGACTGAAATCACGCTCTTCAAGTCGGTAGGCCTTGCCATGCAGGATGCAGTGACGGCTGATCTTGTCTACCATCGCGCCTTGGCTGCGGGTATCGGGCAGCATGTTGAGCTGTAACTATTACCATTCTACGCAAATTAGATTGCTGGTTTTGTCAGCAATGGCTGCGGAGAACTGAAGGGATGAGTATCCTATGAATCGAATCCAAGAGTATCTTCGACCGAGTACGGTAAGCGAAGCGCTTTCCATGCTGCGCGATGAAGGTGACACTCGGATGGTACTGGGGGGCGGAACGTGGCTGGTGGGCCAGAAGTCCATCGGCGCGCTGCCCGAGATCGAAGGCGTAGTTGACTTGAGTGACATCGGTATGAATGCGATGCACAAATCTGCAAACAATTTGATCATAGGCGCTATGTGTACGCTGACACAGTTTGCAGAACATCCTGCAATTCGTGCACTGGGCAACGGTTTTTTTGTGCGGGCAACGCATAATGAAGGACCTGTAAACCTGCGAAATGCCGCCACTATAGGCGGAACGGTGTCGCTCGCACAATATGACAGTGAATTATATGCCGCTCTCTTGGCGATGGATGCGATTATCACCGTGGCGAGCGAAGACGGTCGCGAAAGTTTGACGCCTCTCCAAGAGCTCGAGAAGATCGAAGGAATCATTACCGAGATCAGTATCCCTGTTTCATTCGTTCGCAGCGGATATGCACGAATCGCCCGCACTCCGTCAGATCGCTCCATCGTATCCGCCATTGCCATTGACCATTCATACTCTGGCGCGCGCACGCGCACCGCGCTCAGCGGCGCCGCGAAGAAACCACTGCTGCTGGGTGCGCCGCTAGACCCGCCTGATAACATCCGCGGCAGCGCCGCGTATCGCGAGGCAATGGTCGACATTGTCGTTGCACGAGCCAATTCAGAGCTAGAGAAGGCGGACCGCCATGCAGCTTAGGATGACGATCAACGGAGAGGCCTATGATGTCGTCGCACAGCCGGGTGAGCTGCTGCGCACCACTTTGCGCCGGCTGCGCTTCTACAGCGTAAAACACGGCGACGAAACAGGAGAAAGCGGCTGCGACGCCGTCCTGCTGACGCACACGCCGGATGACAGAAAGTCGTATCGACTGGTCAACTCAGGCATCATGCTCGCTGCACAGGCGGACGGCGCCCATATTATCACAGTGGAAGAGCTTGAGCGGCCCGCGTGACGATGAACTGCATCCACTTCAGCAGCAGTTCGTCTCCTGCGGCGCAATCCAGTGCGGCTACTGCACGCCGTCACAGATGCTAGCTGCCAAACAGCTCCTGGACCGCGAGCCGAATCCTTCCGAAGCACAGGTGCGCGACGCGATTGGCGGCGTGCTCTGCCGCTGTACAGGCTATGTGAAGCCGGTACAGGCAGTACTACGCGCGGCTGCTCAGATGCGCGGAGAAGAGCTTCCGCCTGTCAGCATACAGGTGATAGACGATATCGAATCTGGCGAATGGCCTGCCTCGGACGAGCTAGATGGTGATGACGGCATTGAACCCGGCGGCACAGATACCATGACCCGAACCCAGACACTGCCTGTGACTGTGGCTCCGCCCAAGACTGCGGTCGTGAATAAGCCGGAGAAGAAGGTTGACGCCGTCAAGCTGAGCAAAGGGCGCGCCGTCTTTGCCGACGACATCGAAATGCCGGGCATGCTCTACGGCGGGCTGCTCACCAGCCCGCACGCCCATGCCCGCATCCTCAACATTGACGCCAGCGAGGCCAAGGCGTTGCCTGGCGTCCATGCCGTTCTGACTCACGAGGATGTACCGCGCGTGGTCTACGCTAGCGGCGGTCAGAGCTATCCCGAACCCGCCCCCCTACGATCAGGTGAGCCTGGACAATAAGGTGCGTCATGTGGGCGATCGGGTCGCCATCGTGGCGGCAGAAACGCCTGAAATCCTGGAACAGGCGCTCTCGCTCATCCACGTCGAGTATGAAGTGCTGCCTGCGGTCCTGGACACGGACGCGGCCTTGGCTGACGGCGCGCCCACCATCCATGACGAGGACGACGCAGTAGACATCTACGACGCAACGCATAACATCGCCGTCCACATCGGCGTCGAACTTGGCGATGTCGATGCTGCTCTGCGTGACGCCGCCTTTGTCTACGAGAGCGAATACAGCGTGCAGCAGGTGCAGCAAGCCAGCATCGAGCCGCACGTAGTCGTTAGTTGGTGGGATGAGGATGACCGGCTCGTCTTCCGTACCAGCACGCAAGTGCCTTTCCACGTGCGACGCATGGTTGCGCCGCTTATCGGGCTGCCAGGCAGACGAATTCGTGTGATTAAGCCGCGCATTGGCGGCGGCTTTGGCGGCAAGCAGGAGATGCTGCTGGAGGACCTCTGCGCGCATCTGACCATCGCCACCGGGCGACCGGTTCGTTTCGAATACGACCGCGAGCAGGAATTCATCAGCGCACGAACTCGTCATCCGCAAAAGCTGCGCTTTCGCAGCGGCGTGGACAAAGCGGGCAAGCTGGTGGGCACCGATCTGAACATCGTAGCTGATACCGGCGCCTATGGCACGCACGGGCTCACGGTACAGATGGTGTCCGGCTTTCGCGGCCTGAGCACCTATTGGCTGCCCAATGCCCGCTTCGACTGCGACGTGGTCTACACCAACAAACCAGTTCCTGGCGCCTTCCGCGGCTATGGCGCCCCGCAAGCGCTTTTTGGCCTGGAGCAGCACATGGAAGAGCTAGCCCTGGCGTTCGGTATGGACCCACTCGCGTTCAAGCGGCTGAATTGGGTGAAGGTCGGCCAGGAGTTGCCGCTGGCAAAGGTGATGGGCGAAGGCCGCGAAGGCTTCGAGCAGACCATCCGCAGCAACGGTCTTGACGCCTGTGTGAAGGCGGGCAGCGAAGCCGCAGGCTGGATGCGCAAGTCGGACCCTGAGTGGCATATCGACCATGACCGGCCCTACATTCGGCGCGGGCATGGGGTTGGCAATCTGCATGCACGGCTCTGGCATTGCCGGTCTGGACATGGGCGCCGCCAGTATCAAACTCAACGACGACGGCAGCTTCAATCTGCTCATTGGTGCAACCGACTTGGGCACAGGCTCAGATACAGTCCTGGCGCCAGATAGCGGCTGAAACACTGGGCGTGCCTCTGGAACAGGTCATCGTCTATAGCAGCGACACCGACTTCACGCCTTTCGATACCGGCGCCTATGCCAGCAGCACCACCTACATCAGCGGCGGCGCCGTGCTAAAAGCCGCCGAGGACGTTGCTCGCCAGATCGCAGAACACGCCGCAGCACACCTGCTTCCGAACGTCAACGCTGACCTGATCTGGTTGGAGGACAGCCACGTATGTGCGCCGAACGGACAGCGCGTCTCCATCGAGACAGTCGCGCTGCATAGCATCCATCAGGCAGACCAGCACCAGATCATGGCCACAGCCAGCCACATGAGCTACGTCAGCCCGCCGCCGTTCGCCGCCCAGTTTGCAGAAGTCGAAGTCGATACGGAAACCGGGCAGGTTACCGTGTGTAAACTGGTCATGGCCGTGGACTGCGGAACGGTCATCAATCCTGTGACCGCCAGCGGGCAAGTGGAAGGCGGCATGTTACAGGCGTTGGGCTACGCGGTCAGCGAAGAGATGGTCTACGATGCCGAAGGTCGGCTGCTCAACCCGCGCTTCGGCGACTATCGAATTTTTGCTGCGGATGAGACGCCGGAGTTGGAGACGATCCTCGTGCAGACGTATGAACCCTCTGGTCCGTATGGCGCTAAAGCGATCGCCGAGATTCCCATGGACGGCGTCGCCCCTGCTGTTGCCAGCGCCATTTACGATGCGACTGGCGTGCGCATGCGCGAGTTGCCGTTCACGCCGGAGCGCGTGTGGCGTAATTTGCATAAGAGGCGTTCGTGACAAGCTGACAACGTGACCAAGTGAATTTCCGCGAGAATCTGCGGCTTTCGCATTCACCCTTCAGAAGGTTCCGAACCTTCTGAAGGGTATAGGTACGCGATGCGCGATACCGAATTGCTAGCACTGGAAATTACCTACTCGGCCTCGAATCCGTCGTTGGCGATCACATCCTTATACCAGAGCGCGCTGTCCTTGGCGATGCGCTCCTGCGTATCGAAATCCACCCACGTGATACCAAAGCGATCGGTGTAGCCTTTGGCCCACTCGAAGTTGTCCATGAGCGACCACACGAAGTAGCCTGCCAGTGGCACGCCGCACTGCATCGCATCGTACGCAGAGCTGAAATGCTTGCGCAAATAGTCCAGTCGGCGTTGGTCGTGCACGCGACCTTCCGCATCCGGACTGTCGCCATAACTGCAGCCATTCTCCGTAACGTAAATCTTCGGCACCGGATAGTCATAGGTGATGCGGGTCAGGATGTGACGCAAGCCGCGGGGAAGATCTCCCAGCCCATGTCCGTGCGCTCCTTGCCCGGCTCCACAACGGACGACTGCCAACCGTTGCCGTCGTCCTGCACAACACTGCGCGTGTAGTAGTTCACGCCCAGGAAATCAGTCTCCACGGCAATGGCCGCATAGTCGCCGTCCTGCACAAAATCCAGCCCATTTGGCAGATGACCCTGCGCTTCATAGTGGTGCACCATATCAGCCGGGTACTCGCGGCCATAGACTGCGTCGAGGAACCAACGGTTGAGATAGCCGTCCTGGCGGCGAGCGGCTGCCTTGTCCGCCTCGCTGTCCGTCGCCGGGTCTGCATACTCGAAGTTTAGTACGATACCCACTTCAGCGTCGGGGCTGTTGCGTCGGATGACCGGCGCCGCCCAACCGTGCGAAAGGAGCAGATGGTGAGATGCACGAATGGCGGCATTCCAGTCGTGCCAGCCAGGAGCGTGTTCACCGATCTGGTAGCTGAGGAACGATGCGCACCAGGGTTCGTTGTGCGTCATCCAATTCTTGACTCGATCGCCCAGTTTTTGGGACACAACATCAGTGTATTCAACAAATGCCTCCGCAGTACTCCGCTCTGGCCAGCCGCCCTTGTCCTGTAGCGCCTGTGGCAGGTCCCAGTGGTAGAGAGTCGCGAACGGCTCGATGTCCGCCTCCAACAGATCATCCACTAAGCGGCTGTAAAAGTCGAGCCCGGCCGCGTGAACCGAGCCGCGACCCGCCGGCAACACGCGCGGCCATGAGATACTGAAGCGATAGGCCTGCACGTTGAGCGACTTCATCAACGATACGTCTTCGGGGTAACGGGTATAGTGTTCGCACGCTACGTCGCCGTTGGATCCGTCAATGATATGACCGGGCGTGTGCGTGAAGCGATCCCAGATTGACTCGCCTTTGCCGTCAGCATCCCAGGCGCCCTCGATCTGGTAGGAAGACGTGGCAACGCCCCATTTGAAATCATTGCGGAAGGAAATTTTGGTCATGTAGGCCTCGATTATGTGTATGATGGGAGTCTGCAATCGCTAGTGTACGTGGCATTGTAACATAAAATCAGTGCTTCCATCCCGTTCGCAGCCAACGAAAAACCCTTGCAACGGTCCGTCCGCTCCGTACTACAGAGATGACGAACACATCACAAGGGTTTTATTCGGAATACGTTATTTACGTATTCGGTTAACTGCGCTCTGCGTCATTGCCAGCGCAAGAATTTGACGATACTTTATAGACTTCTAGGAATCCGAGCTACCTGTCTGAACTTCATCACTTACCGGCAGGTCCACCAGAATGGGCTCCTGCTCGACCTTCTCAAAGGTCAGTTTGCTCTCGCCCTCCAGGTCCGGATCGTAGTTCACGACCACGTGATCACCCGTGGCATATTCGCCCTTCAGCAGGCGTTTGCTCAGCTCATTCTCCACACGACGCTGCAACAACCTGCGCAACGGTCGCGCACCATAGCTGGGATCGTAGCCGATTTCGCCGAGATGGTTGGCTGCCGCATCCGTCAGTTCAACCGTGAAGCCCATCTCCTCCATGCGTTCGCTTAGCTCGCCCATGAGCAGCTTCACGATTTCATGAATTTCTTCCTGGGTCAGGCTCTCGAATACGATGATCTCGTCGATGCGGTTCAGGAACTCCGGTCGGAAGAGTCGCTTGAGCTGGTTCGAATACTCGCTCTCCGAATAGTCGCTCTCGTCGAACTCCGGCGTAGCAAAGCCCAGCGGACCGCGCTTCACAGCCTGCGCACCGATGTTGCTGGTCATGATAACGACCGTGTTGCGGAAGTCCACCGTGCGACCTTGCCCGTCGGTCAGACGACCGTCCTCCATGAATCTGCAGCAGCGAATTCCACACTTCGGGATGCGCCTTTTCGATCTCGTCGAACAGGATCACCTGATACGGTCGACGTCGCACCTGCTCCGTAAGCTGGCCGCCCTGATCGTAGCCCACGTAGCCTGGCGGGGCGCCGAATAACCGGCTGACCGTATGCGGCTCACGGTACTCGCTCATGTCAATTCGCAGCAGCGCATCGTCGTCGTCGAACATAAATTCGGCCAACGCTTTCGCCAGCTCCGTCTTACCTACGCCTGTCGGACCCAGGAACAAAAATGTTCCGATAGGTCGACGCGGGTCTTTTAGACCGCTGCGTGCACGACGGATTGCATCGCTAACCGCTTCCACGGCTCGCGCCTGTCCGACGATCCGCTCGCGAAGCGTATCCTCCATGTGCAGCAGTTTCTCGGACTCAGTCTCCACCATGCTCTTGACCGGAATGCCCGTCCACATGCTAACGATGTCGGCGATATCGTTGGCGTCCACGATCTCGTCCAGGTCCTCTTCGTTGTGCCACAAACTCACTTCAGTTTTGAACTGCTCTTCCAACTGCAGCGCGATCCGTTTTGAAACGAGTCGCCTCTTCATAGTCACGCTCGGCCCAGGCTTTCTCTTCATTCTTCGATCAGCTCGTTGAGCTCCGTCTTCATCGCCTTCAGCCGGTCCGGCATGGAATAGAATGGCCACACGCAACTTGGCTGCTGCCTCATCGATCAGGTCAATGGCCTTGTCGGGCAATCGGCGATCTGTCACATAGCGATGGCTAAGTTTGACTGCCTGCACCAGCGCCTCGTCATCAAAGACCACGTCGTGGTGATCTTCATAGCGTTTGCGGAGTCCGCGCAGGATGGAGATGCTATCATCCACGTCCGGCTCTTCCACGTATACCGGCGCAAATCGTCGCTCCAGCGCAGAGTCCTTCTCGATATGCTGGCGATATTCGTCCAGCGTGGTGGCGCCGATGCACTGCAACTCGCCACGCGCCAACGCCGGTTTGAGCATGTTGCTGGCGTCCATGGCGCCGGCGGCATTGCCCGCACCAACCACTGTATGCAACTCGTCGATGAAAAGAATAATCTCGCCGTCACTGCGTTGGATCTCTTCGATCGCGGACTTAAGACGTTCTTCAAACTCACCGCGGAAGCGCGTTCCGGCTAGCATTGCGCCCATGTCCAGCGATACCACGCGCTTGCCCAACAGCGGTTCAGGCGCATCATTGCTGACAATACGCTGAGCCAACCCTTCCACGATCGCCGTCTTGCCCACACCGGCTTCACCGATCAAAACCGGATTATTCTTGGTTCGGCGGCAGAGTACCTGCAGAACACGCATAATCTCACTATCGCGCCCGATGACCGGGTCCAGCTTATCCTCACGCGCTGCTTCCGTCAGGTCCTGGCTGTATTTTTCCAGCACGCGGAATTTGCTCTCCGAGCCCGGGTCCGTGACCTTGGCGCCGTTGCGGAACTTCTGAATCGCCTCCGCAATCTGCTCCTTGGTGATATTTTCTTCTCGCAGGATGTTGGCGCTGGGCGTATTGCGTTCGCTGGCGATGCCCAGGAAGAGATGTTCGGTGCTGATGAACTCGTCGCCCATCGTCTTGGCTTCCTCGTTGGCCACATCCATCACTCGCTTCAGCCGCGGCGTTATGAATACTTGTGTCATCGGCGCAGAGCCGTATGGCGTGTTCGACGTGCGCGGCGCATTCTCCAGAATGTGCTCCAGCTTATGCGTCACTGCATCGGTCGACGCGCCCAACCGGGCCATCAGTTGCGGCACCGAATCATCCGGCTCCGCCAAGAGGGCCAAGAAGAGGTGCTCGGTATCCACTTGTGTATGCTTGTAGCGCTGCAATAGTTCATAGGCCCGCATGGCTGCTTGCTGCGCTTTTTCCGTAAATCTATCAAATCTCATATTTTTACCCTTTTTGGTTGCCTATTCTGTTCACTGGTCAGGAACTCGGCAGCGAAGTGAGTGCGGTCTGCCCTCCACGTGAACAAAGACTAGTCAATCACAACACGTCTAGCGAGTACACCACTAGATAGAGACAACTTACGCCTATGGTACGTAAATATGGGTAAGATATGTTCCTTTAAGGGTCGGTTTCTAACGCATTTCAAACAGTAACGGTTGATTAATGGCGCAGCGGCGTTGAGAAGCGGAATGCCGCTGGACGTCCCGCTTCTCATTCCATACCCTAATCATCGATACGAGTAAGATCATCCGCGCCACCGCGCATGATCACGGATACGAAGCGGCTAGTAACGAGTCAATGCTGCGATACAACCGATTTCTTCCAATTCCTTGCTTTCGTCCAGGACGGTGACGCCGATCCCCTGGGCCATGGCGCGACGGAGAACGCTCTCCACGCCGTCCGGCAGCTCTTGCACTTTACCGCTGCCGAGTTCGGTCTCATCATCCAAGTTCAGCACGATATAACCGGTATCCACAAAACGATAAGCGGGTTTGTGGAAATCCGCGAGCGCAACCACATGTTGGGCGCGGCCTGCCTGCACTGCCGTTAGCGTCTCCGCTAGGCCCGCGACTGCGTTGGCTCCTTTGTGTACAGCCGTGACGATAGTCTCCAGGGTTGATTCCGCTTCCGAATCAGACACTTCGTTGATGATGTCCAGCGCCTTTTCGCTGATCTCTGAAGGTGAGGCGTTGGCGTCTATGGCAACCTGCCCTATGACCATAGAGCGCAGACGATGGCTCAGCAGAGTTTTAAAGCTGGCGACGTTCTTGTCAGTACCCGCAAGAATGAGGTGACGCGTCTGCTGCTTGCGGTAGAAATCTTCAGCCAGTTCAGCCGCATCCTGTAAATTGTTTCGAACAATGCCAGATTCATGTCTTTGATAGCGGGCCTGCGCCCAACCACCGGCCTTGTGCTGCTTGACCTCTTCGCCTAGGTAGCCTTCCACCGCCTCCAACACGCCCATATTGAACATGTACAGCCGAGCGCCTTCAGAATCCACCTGGATCACGCCGTAGCGTTCGTACGTGTCGATTAGCGTCGCGATCTGGCGCACGTAGGGCCGAAAATTCGTAAAGACCGAGTCCGAGACTGGTACTCGAAAGCTGCGCGCCCACCAGAAATCCTTGTCCGCACAACTGAACATAACCAACCCGCGACCCTGCCAGTTGTAGCCCATCTCGATGTAGTTCTGCATTCGCTTTACATCTTCGGGATCCGCGTCTTTGGCTTTGCTCAGCAGGCTGCGAAGCGCAAGTTTGTACTTTTCCGGTGAACGCCTGTGCGGATCGACGTTCAGATAGACGCTGAGCACGGGACACTCGACGTCGCTCTCGAACTCAATGGCTTGGCGGATCTCACTGTCGATAAACATAGACCCTCCTTATAACTGGAATCATGTGTGAACTAGAATCGTGTGTCAACTAGAATATTGTTTGAACGAGCGAATTATGAAGAATCGAATTCTATCCATAAACTGTCTGTCATTGCATCAGTATAGCGCAAACTGAACCTGCATGTTGGTCCTCAACCTCTCATGCAGACTTTGTTGCGCAAACATAATCAATTTGCAATTCACTATGTGTACTGTGAAATTTGGATAGCGCATTTGCCAGCCTGATCAGACCGGAACAAAATGGGCTAAACCTGTTTTGTGTGGCGTGGGACGCTACATGCAAGCTATCATGTCGTCGCACGCTTGTCAACCGGTCACAAATCGGGCTGCAGGGCAATCGCGAACCATAAATTTTCGTTCGTAGGGGCGGCATCGATGCCGCCCTTCGCGCAAAATCCACCGGATGGTTGACTGCACGCAGCGGGCGAGCCATGGCTCGCCCCTACATTCTTGCTGGTATGGCTGGTGTCCGAATAAAATTCGTCGAAACAGACCTAATAACAGAGTACTGCTACGTTAAATCGTGTAGTCCGCGATTGCCCTGAATCGGGCTGTTTCAAGTGCTAGCGAACGATTCCAGGCACGTTCTCGCCCTCCAGACAGTTACTGGGATCAACATGAAAACTAGAAATTCGGTTCCGATGCTATACTCATCCTGTGCGCAATTACAGAACCAGCCTCTTCTGAAACGGACGGCGTAATGAATCCACACGATGACTCCCTAAACTTGACCAACATCGACGGCTTTGTGTTCGACCTGGACGGCACAGTCTACCTGGGTGACGCCGCCATTCCAGGCGTGGTAGACGCCATTGCCGAGCTGCGCCGTCGCGGCAAAAAGGTGCTCTTCGTGAGCAACAAGCCGCTAGACCCTCGCAGCGTCTATGCCAGCAAGCTGACGCGTTTGGGCATTCCAGCCGACGACGAAGACCTCATCACGTCCGCCTATGTGCTGGCACGCTACTTATCCTTGCACGAGCCGTCTCTGGCGTACTATGTTGTGGGCGAAGAGAATTTGCGCCAAGAGTTGCGCGGCCAAGGCTTGAACGTGGTCGATGAGCTGGACGATCAGGATCCTAAGGACGTCATTCAGCCGCACGGTATTGATGCGGTCGTGGCTGCGTTCGACCGTACGCTGGACTATCGAAAAATGAACACCGCCTACCAGGCGCTAAAACGAGGCGCACGCTACTTCGCCACAAACGGCGACAACACCTGTCCCATGCCTGGCGGCGATGTGCCGGACGCCGGCGCCATCCTTGCCTATATGCAGCAGCTTACCGGTCGGCGACCGGAACTCATCGCGGGCAAGCCGTCTACCGTTATCCTGGAGATGGCGCTTGACAGGTTGGGGCTCACGGCGGAACGCTGCCTCATGGCAGGGGATAGGTTGGAGACCGACGTGCGCATGGGCAAGGAAGCGGGCATGGTCGCCGCGGTCGTGCTCAGTGGCGTCTCCACGCGCGAACAGGCGCTAGCCGCATCGCCGGCGCCGGATCTGATCCTGAACAGTGTCGCTGACATACCGTCGCTGGTTGGCTAAAGCGAGCGTCAGACAATCGCGTGTCGCCGTAGCCGGGCAATGACCAACGCCTACATCACTCAAGAAAACACCAGGGGAAATCTCATGCCATTCTACACACCGGCTGAAAGCCAAGGAAAAGAACTGTTCGAAGGGATCGTGGCGCGCATCTACTGGGGCGAGAACATTATGACCATGGTCGTGGACCTGGCGCCGAATGCGCAGTTGCCCACGCACAACCATCCTCACGAGCAGGCTGGTATTATCCTGGACGGCGAGCTGGAGTTCACCATTGGCGACGAGACCAAGTTGCTCAAACCTGGCGATGTCTACATCATCCCGGGCGACACGCCGCATAGCGCCGTCGCTGGCGATGCGCCGTGCAGAGTGCTGGACATCTTCAGCCCGCCGCGAGAGGATTACATGTAGCTTCCACTAACATACAGCCTCCAGAAAGCAACTGCAGCTTCCTGGAGGCGATTTGGTTCCATCGTCTAGAATGGAATGTCGTCGGTGTCTTCCACATCTCCTGAGGACGAGCATATCCGGACCGGCTTGGTTGAAGCTTCGCCACCGCCGCCATCGCTACCCATCTCAGCGTCAGCCCGGCTGCCCAATGAATTGTATGGTTCGAGCTGTTACCTGCAAAGACGCTCGATGGTTGCCCTCCCGATCCTGCCAAACGTCCGGCTCCTCGACCTCGCCGATGACCATCACCTGCCGTCCTTTGGTAAGATATTGGCTGGCTAGCTCAGCCTGTCGCCGCCAAGCTGTGACGCGGAACCAAACAGTCTTCTCCTGCTGCTGACCGTCCTGTCCAGTCCATCTCCTACTGACTGCCAACAGAGAAATCGGTGACGGGCACGCCGCTTGGCGTATAGCGCATTTCTGGATCTCGTCCCAGGTTGCCAATGAGTATGATTTGCTGAAACATAGTGATGTCCTTTGTGCTAGTATCGGTAAGAGGATTCTTTTCTCTCTCCATTCTATGTTCGTCAGACATATAGAGCAAACTCACAGCCTTAACGAACGTTAGTTCTGTATCCTACAATTGGACGCGCTTTGACCGTCATGTCATAATGTTTCGCAATGGACTCGGCCGCTATACTAATACGCCTTCTGATACGCCTTCAATCATGAGAAAACGCAAACACTTTGACACACCGCCCAAGCGCGTGGCCCTCTTTGTCACCTGCATGGTCGACATGGTTTATCCCGACGTGGGCATGGACGCGGTCGAATTGCTCGAGCGCGCCGGCGTCGAAGTCGTCTTCCCCTATGAACAGACATGCTGCGGTCAGCCAGCCTTCAACGCCGGCTATCGCGACGAAGCCCGCGCCATGGCCGAACACTTCATGGACGTCTTCGAGCCCTTCATCACAAAGGGAGTCGTGGACGCCATCGTAACGCCTAGCGGCAGTTGCGGCGGCATGGTCGTTCAGTACTATCCGGTCCTCTTCGAAGAGCCGGGCATGGAGCGCAAACGGCAGCGAGCAGAAGCCTTAGCCGAGGTAACGTTCGAACTCACAGAGTTCCTGGTGGACGTGCTCGGCGTCACCGATACAGGTTCGGAGTTCACAGGCAAGATTACGTTCCATTCGTCCTGCCATACGCTGCGCGAGATGGAAGTGGCGCAGCAACCGCGCGCGCTGCTCAACCACATTCCCGGTGCAGAGTTTATCGAAATGGCTGCGCACGATGAATGCTGCGGCTTTGGCGGACTGTTCGCCATCAAGAATGCGGAGATTAGCTCTGAAATGGGCCAGCGCAAGACACTGCACATTGCACAATCTGATGCCGATGTTGTGACATTATGCGACGTTAGTTGCATGACGCACATCAACGGCTTGCTGGAGAAGCAGGGACAGACGATTCGCGCCGTCCATATCGCACAGATTCTCAACTATCGACCGTCACAGGATGACGCGACTCCCGATTCTGGGTCGTATGCTGCCGTGCCAGCGCGTGCCGGAGAACAACCGCGACCACAAGCTGCGCCACCGGCGCCGGAGTTGACGCCGGAAGAAGCTGCAAAGCTCATGCCGCACCAAGCGCTGCCAGAAGACTCGGACGATTCTGAGAGCAATCAGCGACCGCGACGTTGGCAGGATATTCGTTAAACTGGGAACAGCCTATGTCAACAGCTAGTGAACTGAAAAATGCCCCATACAAGCAGCGGGTACACGAGGCGCTGAACAACAAGAGGCTCAAGTCCGTTCTGCCCCGCTCCACAATACACCTGAGCGACTCGCGCGTCGCAGCCATGGGCGCCGTCGACGGTCCCCTGCTGCGCGATCAAACTCGGCAGATGAAAGAATATGTCATCCGTTATCTGCCGGACTTGCTCGAGCAGTTCGAAGCCAACATCATCGAGAACGGCGGCCACGTCCACTGGGCAAAGGACGCAGACGAAGCCAACCAAATCGTCCTGGACATCGCACGCGAGAAATCCGTGCGCAAGGTCATCAAGTCCAAGTCCATGGTGACCGAGGAGATCCACCTGAATGAGGCGTTGGAAGGCGCGGGTATGACGGTAGTGGAAACCGACTTGGGCGAATACATCGTGCAACTTGCCGGTGATCCGCCTAGCCACATTGTGGCGCCTGCCGCTCATATGCGCATCGAAGACATCAGCGAGGTCTTTCAGGAGCATTTGGACATACAGCCGACCATGGACCCGGAGACGATGTGTGCAGCCGCGCGAGTGCGCATGCGCCGCGAGTTTTTGAGCGCTGACATGGCCATCAGCGGCTGCAACTTCGGCATCGCCAACACAGGCACGGTCTGCATCGCAACCAACGAGGGCAATGGTCGCATGGTGTCGACGCTGCCCAAGACCTACGTAGCCATCATGGGCATCGAAAAGCTGGTACCGACGTTGGAAGACGCCTTTGTGCAGTATCAGGCGCTCTGTCGCAGTTCCACTGGCCAACAGTTCACCGTCTATCTCTCCATGACCAGCGGTCCGCGCCAGTCTGGAGATACGGATGGTCCAGAAGAGTTTCATGTTGTGCTGCTGGACAATGGGCGCAGCGACATTCTGGCCCGCGGCTACGGCGAGGCGCTTATGTGCATTCGCTGCGGCGCCTGCTTCAATATCTGCCCCGTCTATCGCGCCATCGGCGGGCACGCCTACGGCGCCACCTACGGCGGACCTATCGGCTCTGTCATCAGCCCCATTTTGGAAGCGGACGCCAAGGATGTTTATAAGCTGCCTAGCGCCAGTTCACTGTGTGGCGCCTGTCACGAAGTATGTCCTGTAAAGATCGACATACCGCGCCTGCTGCTAGACCTGCGCGCCTACTATGTGCAGGAGGGCAGGTCGCCGTGGGCGGAAAAGGTCGGCATTCAGGCGTACAACAGGATGGCACAGAGCCGCAGCCTCTTCGAGAACGCCGGCAAGCTTGGCAGCTTTGGCACAAGCATCCTGTCATCTCTCGAAGGCGGGTCGATACGCTACGTTCCGCCGCCATTTTCCGGCTGGACCGACAGCCGGCGTTTCCCTACGCTGGCCAAGAAGAGCTTCCGTGCTCAGTGGGCGGAGCGAATGGCAAAGCGCGAGTCGCAGTCGCCGAAGAATGCAGCCGGTCAGGAGCCGAACGCAGTTGGCGAATAGGCCAATGGAGCACAATTATATGAGGTCAAGAGACGAAATCCTGGGCAAACTGCGCAGCAGCCTATCAGAACCGAGCCTGCGCTTTCCACCGCAGTTGACACCGCCGCTAACGTTCATGTCACGGATGACCGTGACCTCCGCCACTGGTGAACTCCATGATCTGGCACACCGTTTCGGCGCGGAGTTGACCACGCTGCATGGCACCTATGAGGTCGCGGATTCGCCGGCGGAAGCGCGACTGTCGCTGCTCCACCGCTTGAATACGTGGATCGAACTTGACGAGTCCGCGAAGAAGGGGGCCGTCATCCAAACGGGTCAGGAACGAAGCGTACTCTCCTGGGACCCGGACTTGCTGCCCGTGCCAGGTTTGACTGAAGCGCTGGCGGATATATATCTGCACCTGGTAACGCCTGAATCGGTGGACACCGTCGAGGAGCGCGACGCCGTCCGCCACATCCGCTATGGCGTCACCAGTGTTGATGCGGCGTTCGCCAGCACCGGCTCAATGCTCATGGTTAGCGGCAAAGGCAAGCCGCGCGTTGCCAGTCTTCTACCCTACTACCACGCTGCGCTGATACCGTTTAGCCGGCTTTACCAAACGGTTGAAGCATGGATGGCAGTCCAGCGTGAAGAGAGCGACCTCGAACAGCTGCTGCGAAGCAACGCCAACATTACGGTAATTACTGGTCCGAGCAAGTCGGCTGACATCGAGATGCATCTCACGCTCGGTGTGCATGGGCCAAAGCATGTCCACGCCATCCTCTTCGATGACACGCCGCCGGAGCCGCAGCCAGTGAGACAAGACGAGCTCTTACAGATCCAAGACGACGATACGAACAACACTCTCGATGAGAACCAAGACGAAAACTATCCGGGACACGACAGGGACAATCCCGGCGATGATCCAGGCTTCAGTGTCTAGGACCGAGTGATACGCAACTAAATTCAGTCAATCAAATACTCCAGAGTTGACCAAACATGAGGCGAACCGAATGAGCGAAACGAAGAATTGGCGAGTCGCGTTTATTGGCGCGGGAACCATCGTACGGTGGGCCCACATCCCCGGCTTCACACGACTGGGCGGTGTCGAGGCTGTGGCACTGTGCGACGTAAACGAAGCACGCGCCTATGCCGTGGCGGACGAAACGAATATACCCCAAGTCTTCACGGACTACGAGAAGATGCTTGCGGAGATCAAACCGGATATCACTGTGGTGGCGACACCGAACGTATTCCACAAGCCGATGACCATGGCTGCATTGGAAGCCGGTTCGCATGTGCTGTGCGAGAAACCGCTTGCTCTCACTTACGCAGACGCCGTGGAGATGATGTCGTTGGCTGCCGATAAGGGCTTGACGCTCAATGTAGGCACTCACTACCGTTTTTCAGCCCCCATGCAGGCGGCCAAAGCGCATGTGGACAGCGGCTACTTCGGCGAAATCTATGCCGCCAGAACCGTTTGGCAGCGCCGTTCCGGCATCCCCGGCTACGGAAGCTGGTTCACCAACAGGGAACTGGCTGGCGGCGGCAGCCTGCTGGATATTGGGGTTCACGCGCTGGACCGCGCACTTTATCTCATGGACTACCCGCAGCCTGTAACCGTCTCCGGCGTCAGCTACGCCAAGTTCGGCACGCGGGGCCTCGGGCTGGGCGGTTGGGGTTCAGATATCTCGGCTGCCGATAGTGGCGCCCGCTTCGATGTGGACGACTTGGCCTGGGCGTTCATACGCTTCGCAAACGGCGCAGCGCTGCAGTTCCAAGTATCCTGGGCTGCCCACATGCCGGAGCAGTTCTATACGGAGCTATATGGTACCGAAGCCGGAGCCAGGATGGGCAACAAGGAAGGCATCGACCTCTATACCATTCTCAATGGTCAGGAAGCGCACGTAGAAACCACCGTGCCAGGCGACCCCATCAGCAGCTATAACCGTCTTATCGAGAACTTCGTCGGTTATCTCAACGGTGAACCCAACGCGACAATCGTTACGCCGGAGGAGGCGCTGATTAGCGTGCGCATTGTCGACGCCATCATGCGCTCCGCCGCTAGCGGCCATGAGATTGCGCTGTAGTCGCATTCCGTTCATCGCACAACAGCCGGATAACCATAGCTATCGATCCACATGAACACGTTGTGAACAGTAGTCGAAAATAACAGTCATAAATAGAAAGGGATCTCGTTCAGTGAAAGTCAAAGCAGCCCATCATATCGGTCTTGTCACACCGCACTTCAATGAAATGCGCAAGTTTTATGCAGATACGCTCGGCTTGGCCGAAGTGCGTGAATGGCCCGACGTGCCCATCGTATTTTTCGACATCGGTAGCTCCACCATCGAGCTTATCGGCAGAGAGTCATCCACAGCAGAAACGCGACCGACCGGCGGCTGGGATCATCTTGCGCTGCATGTGGACAGTGTGGACGATGCCTATGCGGAGCTAGTTGGAAAAGGCGTCACCTTCAGAGACGAACCGCGCAACTTCAAAGACGTGCGCCTCTGCTTCTTCTTCGACCCGGACAGCAACCTGATTGAGTTGTTTGAGGATCCACGCGTCGAGTAATGACGCATCGTGTCCTTTATGTAGCGTAAAACTACATTTGGTCGACGCAATATACTTTGATTTATGCTGTACGATAAAGAGCCCGCATTTTCAAAATGCGGGCTCTACATATGCTACAGTCGATCTAGCTCAGTCTTGCTCACACGACTATTGATCGCGTGGGCGACCCTGTGACGGCGGGGGCGCCGGTTGTCCTCCGCCACCGCTGGAGCCAAGCCACCACCAGGCACGAATCGAAGCGCCGCCAGTGCGCTCATAGTACTCGACTGTGATCTGATGACTGCCTTCGCCGATTCCGTTAAAGACGTTGCTGACCTCTTTGTATCCGTCTGACCAGGCGTTGATGACCTGGATGCCATCGATATACAATCTGGCGCCATCGTCAACGTTGACCTGAAATGTATAGTTGCCCGGGTCAAAGTGGAAGCTACCTACCCAGCGTGCGGAGAAGTTATCACTGTTGACAACACCGGGAGCCGGTGATCCATCTCCCCAATTATAGTCAAGTGGATACCTCGAGCCGCGGGCTTCCCCTCGAGTCAGCGCCGCTGATCCGGAAAGATTTGTGTTATTGAAGTAGGTTGCATTCCAGTCTGCCGATTCGTTCAGCAGAGCGATTGTCACAACGATGGCTGCCGTTCCAGTAGCTTCGAAGTACTCAACCCGAATATCGTGTTGACCGGAAAGAGATACTTGCGTAGACGACGATCGCGCTGATCCATCTTGCCAGTCATTTAAGATCACCTGCCCGTCCACATAGATACGAATTCCATCGTCATATGTGGCGCGGAACTCGTAGATGCCTGATGTAAACGACATAGTCCGCTGGAATCGGGCGGAGAAGTTGTCTACAGGTACGCTGGGTCCAGGTGACCCGGAGCCCCAATTGAACTGAATATTATCCACGTTTTGGGTCAATACTGGATTGCCGGCAAGGTCACGGTTGGCGAAATAATTCACCAACCAGGCGCCTGTCGACGGAGGCGGCGTAGGTGTAGGCGCAACCGGCGGCGGTGGCGGCGACGCAACAACGGGCACGTTGCTCGTATCACCGGTCACGCGCACAACCTCGTCGGCCATCCAACCAATCAACCCGTCCGGGCACTGAATCTGCCACCAGGACTGATCCGAGTTGCTGCCGGCGATGGCGCACACATCGCCCAGTGAACGCTCGCCGATGACTGCATAGTTAAGGCTGGGGCCGGCGCGCACGTTGACAGCCTGAAAGCGCACGATGACACTGGGTGCAGTAGACGCCGGGGCGGGCACGGCTGTCGCTGAACTGTCTACAGGCTGAATGCTCTTTACGATTATCTCGGCAACATTCGAAGATTGTCCGTCTGGGTAAAGTGTGCCCCAGACCTTGACCGTCGCACCCGGATCGTTTTCGCGATAGTTGACGATCTGGTCCTCGACGGCAGGCGTTTCACCGGAAAGGCCATAGAGCGAGCCGTCGCTAGCGACCAGGTAGGTGCCGAATGGCTGGTTGGACGCCACGCGCAGAATTCCCGGCAGCGCATAGACGGGAGTTGTGTTGTCTTGCTGTGTTGGCGCGGCCTGAACAGGCGCAATCCAGACGATGGCAGCAAGCGCCGTCAGAATGGCAATGCTGAGAAGGCTGCGTATTTTCCTATGCTCCATACTTTCCCCTTTCATAAACAATCTCTATCGGTAATGCAATGTCGTTGAATTTTACTTCCGGAAGTTGTAATTGTGGATGTGTTGCTTTTATTTGTACCACAACTCGTACAACCGGGAGCTCTTCAGGAGGATATTGAGAAATGCACCAAGGCGTATTTCTCGAAATGCTGTCGAGTGATTTTATTCTATGCCAGAAACTGATTAAGAAGCGCGCTGTACCAGGTTTGCAGACTGCTCAGATTAAACTGCGTGTTCGGTCGAATCCTCAAAGTCCACCTATTAAGTGCAACTAGGCCGAGGTATTATCGCAGACCCCGCCTCCGTGCAGAAACATGATCATCACGGTTGACCAAAGTCGTAAGCAACTGAGACGCCAGCCTGCAGAATGGTTCGAGCGCAATCTTGCGTTCAGATTCACCGTATGTCCGCAATGACGCTCACAATTAAATGAGCAACGCCTGCCATTCAACACTGCTCTATTGTCCTGTCGCTTGTTTGCGCTGCAGTTTGATGCTATGTCGCTTTCGCCCTTACCTGCCTAATATGGACATACGTACACAACCTCAACAAAGTTCCCCACAAAGGGCAGATAGAGTGTCGGGGCGGTGTCGTTTTCGATCGCGCTACCGGTCATTTCTTCGGCGCCATAAGCGAACGGTCCGAGATGTCCGGTGCTGATGGTGTAGTCGGCATTCGCACTAGTACCGCCGGACCAGATGCCCATGCTGCCATAGAGCAGGTTTGACCCGTCAGGCTGGGCAATTTGCGTATACCCGCCACCGGTGCTCATCACACCCCAACAGCCGAACTGATAGTAGGGCGTTGACTGTGCAGCGGCAATCGCACTGACGCTCAGTGCCAATCCGACTGCCAGTACAAAGAATGTCGCCCGCAGGTATCTCCGTCGTTTCGTCTGTCTCGATTTCATAGTTAATGACGCTCCATCCTCACACATTGGTGCACCGAACTGTCTCGGCTTCTTCATCCGCTACAACTTGTACGTGACGAAATGGAACTTACACCTCACTAGCGCTCCGTTTCCGTCCTTCAGGTCAATCACCAGCCTGCCGTCCTCGGAATTGGTGTGGGCAAGCGTAGGATCGGGGCACTCCTCTTGTGAGATAGGCGTCACAATGGTGACGTAGTCATTGAGATAGTAGTATTCGTCATCGATCAAAATCTCATAGTACTTTCGGTCAGCCTCGTCGCGCCATTTGCTGGTGAAATTGCCGCTGCCGTTCACGACGCCGCCTGTCTCTCTATCGATAACGCCATAGGCCAACGGGAGCCACTTCGAATCCTTGCCGCTAAAGTAATCGCTGTTGCGTGCATAGTGCGCATACGGCACGTAGAAAAGCGGCTGACGGGGCATAGCCTCCGGACCTCCGTTGACGCCGATGGCAAGGTAGAGGTCCTGCCCCGTGAAGAGCACGTCCAATTCTTTTCCGTCCGATGTCACGTCCAGCGGCATCGTGAACATTCCGTTCGCCACGTTGACGTCTGCGTTCTGTCCCCAAAGCAACTGACTGTCTTGCTCAGTCGGACCATTGTAGAGCAGGAATCGCATGGGATAGACGCCATCGGAGACTGGTCGTCCGTCCTTACCCAAGAGCATGCCTTGGTAAATTATTTGCTTATTCTGCGCACTAGCGGCGCCCACATCACTCACCAGTGCCTGCAATGACTGTACAGTAATTTCATCGTTAGCGCTGACTGCCGGCGCCAGCGTGAACGCGGCAACAATGATGCCGCCTAACACTACACCGACCGCCTGACCGATCATCTGCCGAAGGATGGTAAGCATTGTATGCCTCCTGCGAGTTCGCCCCATTTATAGCTGACATGACGCTGTCACAACCCTCGCGACAACGCGCTTATAGTGGCAAGTCTACAAAAAGTCGCCGAAACCGGCATCGGGAAAAAGACGCAGAACGCCAGGGACGAATGTGCTAGCGAACTCACCTCAAAGATAGGCAAAACGAGAGGGCTTATATATAGTTTGGCGACCGTCTCCGATGAGAGCTGACCCCATTGGAAACGATCGCCAGGTTGGACTGCCAACTGAATCGTGCTTGATTAAATGTTATAGTTCCAACAGCAGCGCGGTCAACAGTGCGCCGCGATCGGGGACTTCGTCCACTTCTATGTGTTCGTGATCGGCGTGCGCGCCGTCACCTGGCATGCCCAATCCATCCAGCGTGGGTACGCCGAGGGCAGCAGTAAAGTTGCCGTCGCTGCCGCCGCCTGTGCCGCTCTCCTCCAGCGCCATGCCAAGTTGCGCACCGATCCCCTGCGCCTTTTCGAAGATGGCGCCCGTTGCAGAACGCTCCATGGGCGGACGATTCCATCCGCCGGTAACCGTGAGTTCGGCTTCAGAATTGACGGCCGTCAATCCGCAGATGGCCTTCTCTAGCTTGCCGGCTTCGTCTTGGGTCCAAGCACGCGTATCAATTTGCGCGTAAGCATGCGCTGCTATCACGTTGACCGCGCTACCGCCTTCCACTGTGCCCACGTTCACCGTCGTGCCCTTCTCAAAGTCGTTCAGGTCGTGCAACGCGATGATCTGATACGCCATCTCGCCGATGGCGCTGACGCCCAGCTCCGGCTGCGCACCTGCGTGTGCTGCGCGTCCTTTGACTGCCAGGGCGAAGCGACCGACTCCCTTGCGCGTGGTCTTCAATCGACCGCCCAGCGTTGGCGGTTCCATCACCAGAACATGGGAGGATTTGAGCGCTTCGGCTTCGATCAGCAGCCGTGAAGTCTCGCTGCCGACTTCCTCATCAGAGGTAAAGAGCATGGTAACAGGCCTCGGCAGCTCCAGTTGCAGTTCCTGGATGGCGCGCATGGCATATTCGGCGAGGACGAGACTCGTCTGCATATCAAAAATACCGCACCCGTATCCCTTGCCGTCTTCGATGCGATAGGGGTGAGTGTCCAAGCTGCCCGCAGGCCAAACCGTGTCGTAGTGGCAGAGCACCAACGCAGGCTTTTCGTCTTTTGCTGCGCCGGATGCCACAAAGCGAGCCAAGACGTGATTACCGCGGCCTTCCATCTCCACAATTTTTACATCGCCGCCAATGGTGCGTAAGTCTTCCGCCAGCATCTCTGCGAAGGCGTCGCACAGCGCCTTATCCGAGGTCGGCGTCTCGTGTTCAACGTAAACACGAACACGTTCCCGCATTTCCTCTTGCTTCTGATCAAAATAATCCTGTATGGCTTTTGGATTTGCCAGCATCGCATGCTCCTTTAGATTGGCGGTTGCAGGGTTTGACTGCATTTGAACGGCTACTGAATTGTGCTTATTCTAAACCACATTGTCGCTGTCCATTTGATCTAGAAACGTCCAGTGCTACGAGGCGCTATATTCTACTACTCTTGCATAGGCTACACATACATACATACGTGCCAGAATGGTGTGACCGGTAACCAGGCCGTAGAACTAAGAAGAATTAACCGTCACTGTCCATAGCCCAGAGACGGCTGAAATGCGCGTCGATGTGCGCAACACAGTCTCTTTCTCGAGTGCTGATCCAGTAGTGAACCGTAGTACCAAAATGTTGGAAAATAGTGTATGCTAGGGGCCGAGTTTGAGTTTGCGCTAGTATAGCAAATTTGTCTATTTGGAGCCCTTTGCCTATACTGCCGTTACTCCCGCGGAGACGGATGAGTGTCGGAGAAAGTAACTAATTATGAGTGGACTGGTTGAACAAGCCAACGTTATCCCATCCAACCTTGAGCGTGGCAGGGTTGGCAACAAAAACCTCAAGTTCATGATTGGCGGCGCACTAGTTGTCGCATTGATCGTCATTCTCATTGTACAGGCGACGGTTTCTACCGGCGCGTACTACTTGACTGTATCTGAAGTACATGAGCGTGTGCCTAGCATCTACGGCGAACGCGTACGGGTCAGCGGTACAGTCGTGGACGGCAGCGAAGACTGGAATCCGCAAGATATCACGCTCAAATTCTCTATCAACGACGAGTCCGGCGAGCAATTGCCCATCGTCTTTTTTGGCCCGCGACCGGATAATTTCCAGCGTGCCGCATCGGCAATCATCGAAGGTGAAATGTTGCCCGATGGCAGCTTTAAGGCTGACACGCTGCTACTGAAGTGCCCCAGCCGTTATGAAGAGGAACCGGAGCAGGTATTCGCCGAAGCCACACGCTAGGCGCACAATCCTGTCCGTCGTTCAGATGCGCCGCCTATTGATTGGTACGCTGGCGCACTTGTCCCATTGTCGAGGTATATGCACAGTCGCTAGACCTGCTACTAACAGGTTCGTGTAAGGTTGCCCCATATGCGATTTCACCATCGCTTTCATCGTCCACTATCGCCATTCGACCTATCATATAGAGACACCAGCAGCGGCAAACAATATGGCACGCCACTTCGATTTGCGTTGGTGGGCTTTATCGTCGCGCTATTACTGAGCGGCGCGCTCGCGCTGACTACACGTTCAGCTTCCGCACAACAGCCGTCACCCGAATTCGACATCAACGAGGTGACGGTACCACAGCAGCAGCCTGCCGCGGTCTTTGGCGAACAATTGTATGCCGAGAACTGCGCGCCTTGTCACGGGCAAGCTGGTATGGGAGACGGTCCCGTAGCCGCCGATTCACCGGATGTGCCCACTGCGTTCGCCGACCCGGACGTCGTCTGGCAAAACAGCCCCGCCGAGCTCTTCCACACGACCAAGTTCGGGCGCATCCAGAACACCATGCCGCCCTGGCGGAACCAGATGACCGACCGGGAAATTTGGGATACGGTCGCGTTCGCCTGGAGTTTGCATACCTCCCAGGTCGACATCGCCGATGGCGAGGCTATCTACCAGGAGAGCTGCGCAGCTTGTCACGGTGAAAGCGGCGCCGGCGATGGACCGGATGCGTCAGGTGACATCAACGATTTCACCGACATGACCAAGACTATGGCGCAAAGTGCAGAAACGTGGATGAACGGCTGGCAGGACGCACATCCGGAAGTCGGCGCCGACCTGACCCAAGACGAGCAGCGCGCGGTGCTCAACTATATTCGTACATTTACCATGTTGTCCCCTTGGCAGGAAATTGACCTCTCCGGCGACGGCGCCATCAACGGCACGATCGTTACCGGAGAAGGTATTGAATTACAAGCAGATACCGTTGTGACGTTGGATGCATTCCTAAATTTCCAGCAGACCTCCCAATTTACCACTACTGCCGACAGCGAGGGCGCCTTCTCGTTCACGAACCTGGCGCTGGACCCCAGCAATGGTCAAGGAGAGCTGGTCTATATCGCATCGCTCTTCTCCGACGGGGTTCGCTACGCCAGCCCGTTCATGATGTTGACAGCGGACCAGCCTACGCAAGAGGCAACTATCTCTGTGTTCGCCGCCAGCGACGACGACAGCGGCATTGTCCTCAACCGCGTACACTGGATTGTAGACTCGCAACCGGGTGCGCTCATCGTGCTGCAGGTGCTAGATATTAGCAATAACGCCGCGACTACATTTGCCGGTAAAGAGGTGGACGGTCTCGATGTGCCGGCAACAATTGCCATGCACATACCCGAGGATGCCGTTGAGCTGAGCTTCGAAAGCGGTGAACTCGGCGATCGCTTCCGACGTGTAGGCCCTATGGTCTACGATACAGCGCCGGTGCAGCCGGGCCAGTCTACGCGGCAAATCGTGCTGCAATATGCGCTCCTCTACGACCAAGACTCGGCTTCATTGGAGCAGACATTTGAATACCCCGCCGAGCTGGTCAACCTGCGTGTCGCAGACCTGCCGGACCTCGAAGTAGACGTACAGGGGCTAGAACCGAAGGGGACCGAGGAGATCCAAGGGCAGCAATTCATGGTTTGGGAAGCGTCCAATATGGATGGCGAGACGCTAAACGTCAGCTTCGGCAATCTTATGCAGAGCGGTGATATAGACCCGCGAGCGACACAGTCGAATACGGGAACCGTGAGCACGCAGGCGTCCGTGCCGCTTGAATCCTGGATGGCATGGATTATCGGCATTGCAGCAATGCTGGGCATCGCAGTAGTGGCAGGCTTTAGTTGGCAACGAGGGCTACTCCAAAACGAGGCCAATCCCCTGTCGGTGCAAGAGCAGCGAGCTGATTTAATCCGGCGTGTTGCTCGGTTGGATGATATGCACGCGCTGGGTGAAGTATCCGACACGGAATGGCATTCGCAACGGGCAATGCTGAAACGCCGTATCTTGGACATCGACGAAGAACTGATGGCTGGCTCAGGCTCCGGGAAAGAACCGGGCTAAACGTCTGAGAGATTATCAGGAACAAAGCAAATTGAAGCGTCATAAGCTATATCATATACCCATCGTCTTTCCGTTGCTGATGCTGTTGGCGCTTGGGGCTGTGCTGCTGCTCACGCAACCGGTCAGCGCACAACAGACCGTCGACCCGGAAAGCGGTATCACACTGGACCAGGTCAACGAGGTCGCACGCGAGCTTTGGTGCCCCCTCTGTAGCGGTGTGCGCTTGGACGCGTGCGAGCTTAAAGCGTGTGTTCAGATGAAAGAGATGATCGCCATCAAACTAGCTGCGGGCGAAGACGTAGGAACGATCAAAGCCTATTTCGTTGACCAGTACGGTCCTCAGGTCCTTGGTGAACCGCCGCGTCAAGGATTTAACTGGCTTGCTTGGATTTTGCCTGTCATCGCACTAGTTCTTGGCGGCGTCTTTTTATGGCGACAGATGAAGCGTATGATGAAGCCTGCGCCTGAGCCCGCAACCGATTTGTCAGCTGTGGCTACGCATGCGCAGAGCGTCGAAGAACGACACTCAGATAATGAGTACGATCGCCTGCTGGAGGAGGAGCTGTCACGGTATGAGTGAAGTAACAGACCGCGAGCAGCAGGGAAGCGTGGGCACGATGGAAGAGCCCCTCCCTGGAGTGGATCTGCCGGCAGAAGAACCGGACGACGGCTCGGGTCGCTCTCGATCCGTGCTCATTTGGCAGATCGTATTTGTTGCTATAATATTGCTCTTCCTGGTCTTTCTGGCATGGCGGCTCCTGCAGACAAATCGCTCAGAGCAACGAGCTTCCGGCGAGGCGCCTTCGTTCACATTTTCGACGTTCGACGGCGAATCGATCAGCTTGGATGACCTAAAGGGTAAGGGTGTCGTCCTTAACTATTGGGCGAGCTGGTGTGATCCCTGTCGAGATGAAGCAGCATTATTGGAATCCTATTGGCAGCGGGAACAGGACAACGGCATCGTCTTCCTGGGCCTCGATTACCTAGACCAAGAGCCTGCCGCCCTCGATTATCTGGCAGAATACAACATCTCTTATCCCAATGGACCTGACCTGCAGAGTCAGGCAGCGCGTCGTTACGGTATCAAAGGCGTACCGGAGACCTTCTTCATCAATCCTTCTGGACAGATCGAAGAGATCGTCATCGGCCCCATCACCAGCAACGCACAGATGGAGTCCTTACTGGATAAAATTCGGCCTGTGGAGTGAGTGGACCTAAGGGTGTCATATGATATTCAATTTTGGTTATCTAGTTTTGGTGTTGGCGTTGATCCTAGCCGTATCGGGAATGGCTGCCGGCTTCTATGGCGGGTACAAGCGTAATACTAAACTAGCAGTAGTCAGCATCAATGCCGTGTACGCAGTCGGTGCACTCGTGATCTTGGCTGCAGTCATTCTGTGGTACGGTTTGCTGACCGACAAGTTCCAGGTGCTCTACGTTTGGAATCATTCGGAGCGCAATCTGCCTAACTTCTACAAGTTTTCGGCGCTGTGGGGCGGTCAGGCGGGAAGCCTCCTTTTCTGGACGTTCATCCTGTCAATCTATAGCATCCTGGTTGTCAGCGTCAATCGACGCAGACACTGGCAGATCATTCCCTACGTGAGCGCTGTCCTGCTGAGCACGTCGATCTTCTTCCTGACGCTGTCTGTCTTCGCCGCCAACCCATTTGCCATGGCCGATTTCGTTCCGACAGATGGTCGCGGCCTAAATCCGCTGCTGCAGAATTACTGGATGGTTATTCATCCGGTCATGCTCTACCTGGGCTACGTAGGCATGGCCATACCGTTTGCGTTCGCCGTCGCTGCCTTACTCAGCAAGCGCTTGCAGAGCGGCTGGGTGCGTACGGTCCGGCGCTGGACGCTGATTCCCTGGCTCTTCCTATCCATCGGCATCCTCATGGGCAGCCAGTGGGCCTATCTGGAGCTGGGTTGGGGCGGATACTGGGCATGGGACCCGGTGGAAAACGCCAGCTTCCTGCCATGGCTGACCGCAACCGCGTTCCTGCATAGCATCGTCATTCAGGAGCAGCGCGGCATCCTGAAAATATGGAACATGGTGCTCATCTGGCTGACCTACTTCCTGGTTATCCTCGGCACCTTCACGACCCGCAGCGGCGTCCTGGAAAGCGTACATAGCTTCGCCCGCAGCAACATAGGTCCGTTTTTCCTGGTATTCATGGGCTTGGTTCTGTTTGGTTTCCTGTGGCTGCTTTTCGACCGCATGCCGCTCCTACGCGACGAGCAGCCCATCGAATCCTATACCAGTCGTGAAGCCGCGTTTATGGCCAACAACTGGCTCTTTACCGGTATCGCTTTCGCCACGCTGTGGGGCACATTCTTCCCCATGTTCAGCGAGATCCTAACCGGCGAGCGCATCAGCGTAGCAGCCCCGTTTTTCAACAAGGTGAACGGCCCTCTCTTTCTATTGCTCTTCATTCTCATGGGCGTCGCGCCGTTGCTAGGCTGGCGACGAACGAGCGTGGAAGCCATGAAACGCCAGTTCACTTGGCCGACGGTCATTGGTCTGTTGGTAGCCGCTGCCGTCGCCGTCTTCACACGCACTGTCTATCCCTCTATCGGACTGGGTGTCTGCGCCTTCGCTACGACGACGATCGTTCAGGAGTATGTCCGCGGCATCCGCGCCCGCCGCACAGCAACGGGTGAGAACACCGTTGTAGCCATGAGCAACCTGTGGCGTCGCAATGGTCGTCGATATGGCGGTTATATGGTGCACTTAGGTATGGTGCTCATCGCCGTGGCTGTCATCGGAAACCAGTTCTTTCAGCAGACGACGAACGTGACCCTGGGCGAGGGCGAAACGGTCAATATTGGGCCATATGAGCTGCAGTATGTCAGCCTAACCTCGGACCGGCAGTCCAACGCCGTACAGATCGGAGCTGAAATCCAGGTTTATCGAAAGGGTAATACCGAACCGATCGCTGTGATGAATCCACGTCGCAACATCTATGACAAAACGCCGGAACAACCTACTAGCGAAGTTGGCCTACGCATGTCGTTCGTCGAAGACATCTATGTGGTGCTGAACGGTTGGGAAAACGATGGAGCTACAGCCACCTTCAGCATTTTCCTCAACCCGCTCATGATTTGGATGTGGATCGGCGGTATCGTGTTGGCAATCGGCACACTCATCGCCGCCTGGCCGCATCCGGCGCAACGGCGCTCGCCCGTGGTCAGCAGCGTCGCCTACGCCGTAGGCTCGGGGGACTAAAGTATGTTTATCTTGACGGTAGTAGCCGCACTGCTGTTGACAACTGCGGCTGTGGCTTATGTGACTTGGCCACTCGTACAACAGACGGCGGGGCCGGATATTATCGAGGATGACCGACTGACCGAGTTGATCGCGCGCAAAGACGCGACACTGATCGCCCTCAAAGAGCTGGAATTTGACCACGATACGGGCAAATTAAGCGAAGACGACTTCCAACGGATGGAAACGGGGCTGCGCCGCCAAGCCATCGGCTACATTAAGGCGATCGAGAAGCAGGCGCCGGAGAGCGCACAGATGGAAGAGCGTATCGAAGCGGAGATCAGCTCATTGCGTAAGACGGTGGACATGACCCAGGGTCAATTTGTCGCTCCAGCGCCTGCGGTCCTAACACCATCCGCGCAGACTGTGGCGCCTACAGCTCCGGTATCACAGACCACCACTGCACAGGCGTCCACAGCGACCATGCAAGCAGTTGCAGAAGCAGAGGTCCGCTTCTGCACAAATTGCGGACACAGGCTCTCACCCATGCACAAATTCTGTGGCAACTGCGGTGCGCCCGTCGCAGCGGATTAGCTTGCGGCCAGCTGGTGCAAACGGCGGCGAGATTTTTGACCATTACCGAAGCGAAAGGCGGCAATCCTGCTGCCCTTATTGTTTACCCCAAATGTAACAACTATCCTTAGTATATGGTCTAAAGTGGATGGAAACGGGCGAGATATGTCTCGCCCCTACAGGCTAGGTTTATGAGATGCGTGTTATTAGCAGCGTCTGTGTTGTCTAGCAACATCTGTCTTGTCTAGCAGTGATAGCAAGAATTTGTTCTACAGCTTCCTGCGGTTTACTTGGCTATCGACATTCATCCTCCACGACCACCCCACCACCCGTACATCCGTCCACCCCTTCAAGCACTCACCGTGTCAGCTTGTCGCCGTGTCACGATGTACCGTGACATTCCAAAACGTCGCGCAGCGAAAGCGACTTCCCGGGCTGCACGATACGCACGAGCACGTCCGGCGCAACCTCCGCAGCGTGGGCAGCGAAATAGCGCGGCGGCTGATACAGATAATTGGTCCGAAAGAGGCCGAAACCGGTAGGATAGAAGACACCCCAGTGAATGGGAATCGTTAATTTTGGCTGAAGCAACTTCAACGCCTCGGCGGCGCGCTGCGGGTCCATATGACCTGTGCCAAGCGTAGGTCCCCAACCCCACACGGGCAATAGCGCGACGTCCAGGTCCTCGGCTAGTTTGTTCATGCCAGGAAAGATGTCGGTATCACCGGGAAAGTAGATGCTGTACTCGCCCTCCACCACATAGCCGATGCATTCGGCGCTGGCGCCAAGTGGATGACGCTGCGGATTATGGTCGGCATACGTGGCGCGAATCGTAAGTGGTCCCAACTGGCGTTTGTCGCCGGCGCTCATCTCCACCACATTGCGCATGCCCTTCTTGCGCAATAACTGACCAGAGCCACGAGGCGCAAAGAGAGGCACGTCCGCGCCGACCATGCGCAGAGAAGGCGGGTCCATATGATCGTGGTGCAGATGAGAGAGGAGCACCGCGTCGATGTGGCCCAACTGTTCAGGCTTCAGGGTGGGATACTTGCGGCGGCGCAGGAAGGAAACACGGTTGCGTAAAATGGGGTCGGTTAGGAGCCGCAGGCCGTTCAGCTCGATGAGGACGGTCGCGTGGCCCACGTAGGTGATGACGGCATCCTGGCTGCGGGCGACAGATTCTCTTGTCGATGCATCATCCATGGTAACCGTCGCCTATTTACTCGAAATTTTCCGGTAGGTATCGCTCAATACTATCAGAACGGGCCATCCAATATGCAAATTTACACGCTCCCACGTCAGGGAAGCTAGATGAAAATCCCGCCTCAGTACGGTGCATTATACCCACACAGCGGACTGTCAGCTAGCGTGGAGCCAGCGCCGGAATACTCCGCCATCACGGACGTTGTCATACAAGCATGCGCATGCTAGTACATGTAGGAGGCTGCGGTTATATCAAACCGATATTGTCGATGAGCAGGAAGGCGCCCAGAAGCACGACAAAGACGCCGAAGCTAGTACGAAGCTTACTTGCCGGTATGATTTTGGCCAGACGTGCGCCCAGGAATGCGCCGGCGAAGCCGCTGATGATAAAGACTGTAACAACATGGTAGTCAATCGTCGTAGAATTCAAATGCCCCATGACGCCGGCAAAACTATTCATGGCAATGATGATGAGTGAGGTGCCGACCGCCTGCCGAATGGGCAGACCGACTAACATGACCAGTGCGGGTACGATGAGAAAACCGCCGCCCACACCCAGAAAACCCGTCAGCACGCCTACGCCAGCGCCTGTCGCCGCCACTACCGCCCATCCTCGCATATGTGCTGCGTCGTCAGACGGCGGACGGCTGAACAGCATGAAACCGCCCACCACAAGCATAAGCGTCGCGAATAGGATCAACAGTACGCCGGACGGGATGGCCGAAGACAAACCCGCTGCAAAATAGGCCGCAACCATGCCCGTACCGCCAAAGATAAGCGCCACTTGCCAGTTTAGCGTTCCTTGGTTGCGATGGCAGAATGAGCCGAATCCAGCGTTTGCGCCAACGATGATCAGCGAAGCTGTCACGGCAGCGTGCGGATTTTGACCGACAATATAGACCAGCGCTGGTACGGTTAAGATGGAACCGCCGCCGCCGAGAAAGCCCAAGGAGAGACCGATCGTAAGACCTAGAAGCAAATCGATGATCAGCGATTCCATGGATGCGTCTTCTTAGTCCTGACAGTGGAGGGTACGCAGGCGCGCTTGTCCACGATAGCGAAATAGTCGATGTGCGGCGTTGATGGTCTTGCGTTCGGAGGACACGCTCAAGAAAATTGTGCTGGCGCTGCAGACGCGAAGGCTACCGATCTCTGCGCTGCGCAATCGTAGACTACTGGACCGGCAGACCGGCTGATTGCCGATCCATTATGCCGCCCAGGTCGAATAACTCGTCATAGCCTTCTTTGGCCAGTTTCTTAGCCGCCTGGTTGCTGCGATTGCCCGATCGACAATACAGAACGACCGGCTGATCCTGCGGGATCTGATCCAGGTGCTGCGTGATCGTATCTACGGGAATGTTGATCGCACCTGGAATTGCACCGCTCTGAAATTCAGCCGGTGTACGCACATCAATCAGCAGATGCGGCGTATCTGTTTCCACGAACTGGCTCATGTATTCCTGGGGCTTGATCAAATCCACTGCACTATTTGTATTGCCCGAGCATGAAACCACTACAAGTCCTGCGATAACCAACGCAGCGATCACCAATATAAGTGTCCAGTTCATTACGACGACTAACCATCCTCTCTGCATGGACGAAGTACTCCTGTGAGTATAGCAGCGATTTCTTGCACACAATCTACCGAATAGCTTATACTTAGTATAAGTATTTACTTATGCTTTTCGCGCGATATGCGATTGTACTAGCCAGGCCAGCTGCCATTTCCAGCATCCCCCATCTCAAAGAAACATGCTTGATCTTTACAAACTAGAAATATTCGAATGTGTCGTAGAAGAGGGCGCGTTTAGCGCAGCGGCGGATCGCCTGAAGATGAGCCAGTCGGGCGTCAGTCAGCACATACGCGACTTAGAGACGCATGTTGGCGTACGGCTGTTCGAACGCAGTCGACGCGGCTCCGTACCAACTGAAAGCGGACGCCTGCTCTACGACTACTCGCATCGCATTCTGGAGCTGGTATCCGCTGCCGAAGAAGCCGTGGCGAACGCAGCAAACGAAGAAAAAGGGTCGCGCAGCAGCGTAGTCGACCAAGTGCACCTAGATGCCACACCCGGCATCAGTATCTATGTGCTCAGCGGATGGGTGCAAACCTACCGCGAACGTTTTCCGCACCGTCACGTGGCGCTGGAGACCTATATCACACCTAGCATTGTACAAAATGTAATGACCCATTTGGCCGACTTCGGCATTATCGAAGGGGAACTGAGCACTAGGACGCCGAACGGCCTACGCGTACATGTGCTGGAAACAATCCCCCAGTACGTTGTGGTTGGACGCCAACACGCGTTCTGGAATCGCAATGAGCTCAGCATCTCAGAACTGGACGGGCAGTCCTTTATCATGCGACAGTCTGCAGCCCAGTCCCGCATTTGGCTAAATGCAGTGCTGGAGCAGAACAATGTTTCGCCCGTCGTCAGTACTGAATTCGACAATATCGAATCGATCAAGCGCATGGTTGCCGCGGGCAGCTCGCTGGCGATTTTGCCCGAGCATGCCATCCGTGACGAAGAGGCATTCGGAACCCTGCCGCGCATTGCCCATCGCCGACAAGCCGCTCAGCCGTTCGCTGAAGGTCGTCTGGGACGGTTTGCGCTCCCTATCACCCAGCTCGCGCGCCTTTCTAACCCACCTGGCGCAACGCTACCCGGCGCTCAACGTCATGCTGGCTAGTGAACGCAGTCAGCGCATCGAGTAGGCGCCGTCCTTCGCTCGAGCCACACGAGAAAATTCATGTAACCCAACGACGGCAACGTGCAGTAAGCGTCTGCTATATCTCTCTCGCCACGAACCGCACCGCCGCCAGACTATTTCGGAAACAACACGCATCGCGTATACTGGAATGGAAGGTTGGAAGGCGGACAGTTGCTCGCCTTCACGCTCCGTTGACGTCTTGCGCTTCTCTTCTGAAACGACGAGTGCAGCACCATGATTCTGAAAAACTTGATACGCCGTTCAACACGCAGTCTCTTGACCGTGATAGGCATTGCCATCGGCGTCGCTGCCGTCGTTTCACTGGGCTCCATGGCTACGGGCATGACTGAAAGCTACGGCGGCGCCCTCGGCCTCAGCAACGATCTGCTGGTAACACAGGCGAACTCCTATGATGCCGCGCTGAGTAACCTAGACGAGGACCTGGGACAGCGCATACAGGCGATATCCGACGTGGAAAATGTGGATGCTGGCGTCTTCGGCTGGATTGCAGTCGGCAACAATCCATTTTTCCTCATCTACGGTTATGAACCGGGCAGCGTCGCCATCGACCACTATCGCATCGTGGAGGGCAAGCCGGTGTCCGGTCCGAAACAGATGGTACTGGGCAGCCGCGCCGCTGCTTCGCTCAAGAAGGGTATCGACGACACCATCCGCATGAATGGAGCGCCCTATCGCATCGTCGGTATCTACGAGACCGGCCAAGCGATGGAAGAATCCGGCGGCCTCGTGACGCTGGAAGAAGCGCAGAATATCATGCAGAAGAATCGCAAGGTGAGTCTCTTTCAGGTTGGCGTGCGACCCGGCGCCAATCTTGATCAGATCAAGGAACGCATCAGCCTATTGGACAGCGAGATCTCGGTCAGTGTCGCCAGCGACTACGATGCGGGCCAGTCGTGGACGTCCATGCTGCAGGGCGTTGCCTGGGGCATCTCGGCCATCGCAGTGCTCATAGGCGGGCTCGGCATGATGAGCGCCATGGTCATGAGCGTCATGGAACGCACGCGGGAGATCGGTACGCTGCGTGCGGTCGGTTGGCGTCGGAGCCAAGTTTTGCGCATGATTCTGGGCGAAGCGTTGGGGCTCAGTCTCGTAGGCGGCGTGATTGGCGTAGCATTGGGTTTCTTCCTTGCCTGGGCAGTCGGCCTGATCCCCGGCATGGGTTCATTTCTAGCCGGCGCATTCTCGTTTGGCATTGCCGCGCAGGGCATGCTCACGGCTATATTGCTGGGCATCGTCGGAGGTCTCTATCCTGCATGGTCGGCAGCCGATCTGCAGCCGGTGGAAGCGCTGCGCTATGAAGGCGGCGCAACCAGCGATGTACAGGGCGCGCTGGCGCATATCGGCAATCAGAGCTTCCGCAATTTGTGGCGGAGGCGCACACGTACGCTCATCTCCGCTGCGGGTATCGGCATCGGCGTTGCCACGTTGGTCATGCTGGGCGGTCTGGTCGACGGCCTCATTGGCCAGCTTAATGGGCTTGCCGGTAGCGGCGGCACGGGCAGCATCACGGTCATGCAGGCGGACGTGGCTGATATGAGCCTTTCCAGCCTGGACGAGCGCATGGTCAACGCCATTCAGGCCATGCCGCAGGTAAAAACCACCAGCCCATTCGTACTAGCGATAATCATGACGCCGGAGCTGCCTTTCTTCATGGCTGGAGGCATCGATCTGAACTCGCCTGCGTTGCAGCACTACAAATTGATAGAGGGTCGATATGTGCAGCGGCCCAATGAAGTGGTATTGGGTAAGACAGCAGCACAGAACTACAAACTGGGCGTGGGCGATACCCTGGTCGTCAACGACAGCCGCTACAAAATTGTGGGCATGTTCGAGACCGGAGTTGCCTGGGAGGACGGTGGCGGAGTACTGTCCCTGAGAGAAGCGCAACGCCTCATGGGACGGCCGCGTACCGTTTCGTACATATTTGTCGACGTCGTTGATCCGTCACAGGCCAAGGCAGTGGCAGCCGCCATCAACGCTCGTTTCCCGGGTGTGCGCGCAAGCTTAAGCAGCGAGTTTGCGCAGAACACCAACGACATTCAATTGACCGGCTCCATGACGACTGCCATACAGGTGCTGGCGATGATTGTCGGCGGCGTGGTGGTGGCCAATACGATGATCATGGCTATCTACGAACGGACACGTGAGATTGGCACATTGCGCGCCGTGGGATGGAAACGGCGGCGCATCCTGTCACAGGTTATGCAGGAGAGCCTGCTGCTCTGTTTTGTATCAGCTATTTTCGGATGCGTGTTGGGGGTAGTCATCGTCTCGTTGTTGGCTGTCACACCTGGCGCAAACGCGTTTGTCAGCCCCGTCTGGAAGCTGAGCACCTTTACTAGCGCCATCGCCGTTGCGCTGCTGTTGGGCGTCATAGGCGGCCTGTATCCTGCGTGGCGGGCTAGCCACTTTCAACCCGTGGAGGCGCTGCGCTACGAGTAGGACAGCATTCACGACGCCATGATCCGCCGCCATGCGGAACACCGCACCATTCGATTATTTCATATGCGCATACCTGTGTCAGTTCTATTGCCGGTTCCGGAGTCATCGCAATGAGAAGAGTCATTATCATCATCGTTATCGTCGCCCTGGTCGCAGCGGGCGGCTATTACGCCTACCATCGCTATGGCACGGCACAGGCGGAAAAGGCAGCGGAACAGGCAGCCGCCAATCAAACAAACGATCTGACTTCGGTCATCTGGGCCTCGGGCGAATTGCAACCGCGCATCTGGGCTGGCCTCAGCCCGTCAGCGACGGGCATCGTGCAGGCTATCTATGTAAGCGAAGGAGACTGGGTACAGAAAGGCGAACTGCTACTGGAGTTAGATAACAGCGTGCTGGAGAGTGAAGCGGAGGTCGCAGGGGCGCAGGTAGCCGAAGCGCAGGCTGCGCTCGACAAGCTGCTTGCCGGCGCCACGGATGCCGAAATCGCCAGTGCACGCGCCAATGTGGCAGCGGCGCAAGCCGGCGTCTCCCAGGCTGCCGGACAGTTGGCGGAAGCCGACGCCTCCGTTGAACTGGCGCGGACTGCCGTAGAGACTGCGCAACGGCAATATGACGAGCTAGCCAGCCATCCCACGCCCGTTGAATTGGACGCTGCCATGGCTGAAGAAAGTATCGCTCAAGCAGCCGTGACACAAGCCCAGGCCGCCTATAATGTGGTCAAGGGTGATCCCAATATCGAGCGCGTTGCCCGAATCCATGGTCTTGCAGACCGCTACCGCTTCCCTGGAAGCTGCCAAGGCTAAACTTCGAATGGTGCAGGAAGGGGCTACTGCCGAACAGTTGGCCGTGGCACGCAGCCAAATCACAGCCGCACAAGAGCAGGTAAACGCGGCGGAGAGCCGTATTCCGGGAGCGGAGGCGGCGGTGCAGTCCGCCATAGCGGCGCAGGCCAGTGCGCAGGCGTCTTCGGATAGACTGCTGGCGGGCGCTACGCAGGAGGATATTGCCATGGCGCGTGCGCGGGTTGCCTCGTCCATCGCCGCATTGGGCAGTGCTCAGGCTTCGCTGGAACAGAGTCGGATTCGAGCGCCAATCGCCGGCCAAATCGGAACAGTCAACCTGCGCCTGGGCGAGATGGCGAGCCCGGATCAATATGCCATCCTGGTCGGACAGACCGACGATATGTTCGTGAAGACGACGGATTTGCGTGAGACAGATGTGGTCAAGCTGAGCCTGGGCATGCCAGTCGAAGTGACGTTTGACGCCTTGCCGGACAGTATCTTCGCAGGCACGATCACCAAGATCGCGCCAATGAGCAATACAGAAAAGGGCAGCACCAACTACACTGTGGACATTGAAGCAGCGGACCTGGACGAGAGCCTGCGTTGGGGCATGACCGCGTTCGTCAACATAGACACAAAGCAGTAATTGGATGCCGCACACTGCAATGGACGCCGACGAACTCATCTATACCAAAGACCTGACGCACATCTACGGCAGCAACGAGACGGCTATCCGCGCCCTGGACGATATTGATCTGCGCGTGCAGCCGGGCGAGTTCTTGGCCATTATGGGCCCCAGCGGTTGCGGCAAGAGCACGCTTCTCAATATGATCGGCGCTCTGGACCAGCCGACTTCCGGGGAGGTTTGGGTAGCTGGTGAGAACCTTGCGAAGCTCAAGTCCGTAGACGACTTCCGCGCCCATACAGTCGGCTTCATCTTTCAGCTGCACAATCTGCTGCCCACGTTGACCGCACGTGAAAATGTTGAAGTACCCATGCAGGGACAAGGCGTCAGCGCCGCCGACCGGCATCACCGATCACAAGAACTCATGCAACTGGTGGGCTTGGGTGATCGAATGGACCATCTGCCCAGTCAGCTATCGGGCGGTCAACGGCAGCGAATTGCCGTGGCTCGGGCGCTGGCGAACCAACCCAAGCTTATCTTGGCGGATGAACCTACCGGCTCACTGGACAGCCAGAGCGGCGAAGAAGTCATGGAGCTGCTGGGCGAGCTTAACCAGACAGCGCGACACGACCATTGTGGTGGTGACACACGATCGTCGAGTGGCGCAGGCAACGCGGCGTATTGTCCGCATGCGCGACGGGCGCATTGTGGAAGACCATGAGCTTACCGATCCCATGGAAGAGGACCTGCGAACCCTTGCCAGAAGCAAACTGGGACACGCCATATTGACAGATGACAGTGTAGCACTGGAAGAGATCACACCGGAGGAAGGGAAGGTGCTGCGGCGTGTTCTGCGCCGCGTAAACGATGACAATGAATTGGAGAGCCAGTAATGAGTCCCGCACAAATTCAGCAGCTAATCGATTACAATTATTGGTCCAACGCACGTATTACGTCGGCCGCCCAATACGCTCCCGAAGAAGAACTATACCGTATGACTACACTGAGTATGAAAACCATCCACAGTACGTTGGTGCATATCATGGCCGCAGAGAACCTCTGGCGACTTCGGTGCCTGGCGGGCGACATGCCTACAGAACTCGCTCGTCCGGAAGCGACACCTTCACTGGGATCGTTGATGGATGCGTGGCAGGTAGAAGAGGAAGCCATGCGTGCCTTTGTAGCTTCGCGCAGCGAGGAAGACCTGGTCGCAAACCTGACCTATCGGAATACGAAAGGCCAGGAATTCCACCAGCAACTATGGCAACTGCTGACGCATGTGGTGCTTCACGGCATGCAGCACCGGGCGGAAGTCGCCCATCTTCTGACCGAGTTAGGTTGCTCACCCGGTGACATCGACTTCATCGTGTACTTGCGGGAGCAGGAGAAATAAGCAGGCAAAGCAAAGTAAGCTTACGTTTAGGGAATCTCTTCGTAAAAAAGTCATTTGGTGGAGGACCTGCGATGAATCTCTACCGTCTCGCTAAATTTGGACTCGTTATCGCTCTGTTACTTGTCCTGCCTGCGGCAAGCCATGCCCAGGAGCCTGGAGGCGAAGTAGACGTCTTTGTTCCTAACCTTACAACTGTCGACAGTATGATCGCATTCACACAATCCGAGTATCGACCCGGTCTCTATACGATGACGCCAAATGGAGAAAGGCTGCATAGACTCACCTGGTACTACATCAACGTTACAAATCCTGCATGGTCGCCGGATGGCAGGCAATTGGCTTTTCTCTCCAACGCTGGCGCCTATTGGGACATCTATTTGATTCATGCAGATGGCAGCGGACTGACTAATCTCACGAATAGCCCGGGCATTGAAAGTGCGCCATCATGGTCGCCAGACGGTACACGACTGACCTTCAGCGTTGGCAATCATGGGATGGACGATATCATGGTCATGGACGCTGACGGATCAAACCTGATAAACCTCACCAATACGGAGTTCATGGAACGAGAACCCATCTGGTCGCCGAACGGTGAACAGATAGCCTATTACTGTCCGGGTTGGCATGGAAGCTCTACACCAGATATTTGTGTAATGAAGATCGACGGGAACGAAACAAAAAACCTGACGCAAAATGAGTCAACCGAGGGACGAATCGCCTGGTCACCGGATAGCCAGACTATTCTCTTTGATAGTTTTCGTGCCTGGAACCGTGATATCTATACTGTCCCGGCTCGCGGTGGAAACCAGACCCGTCTCACAACCGTCGAGGGCGAAGACTATAACGCCGCGTGGTCGCCGGATGGCAACTCGATTGCCTACGTCTCCTATCCACAGAATTCGCAAGCTGAATTGACCATTATGAACGCCGACGGCAACAACAAACGGGTTGTCTACAGCAATCCGGACTCTATATCCGATCCCGATTGGTCGCCGGATGGAGGTACTCTTCTTTTTGAGATTCTCAACAACCTCTACAGAGTGAATATCGATGGAACGGAGTTGGTGAATCTGACGCAATTTCGCCGCCGATAGAGAAGAATAGTCTACGGTGCCTGGTCACCCTTACCTTCACAATTGACGCATAATCTTAGGTGAGCTGCGATAGTATCGCCAGGCTTCAACCTTGACCAGATGAAGCGCCGTTTTTTTGTGACATTGCCGGTTGGTCAGGCAATTGGGATGGCAACTGAAAGAGTAAGCCATGCGCGGCATACGGCACCGGGCGACGCAGCAATTGCGTCTACGGACCAATGTTGCTCGCCGGGCTGTATCTATTTTATCGTGAACCTGTGCGAAATGGCTGAATAAGCGAGTCGGGCTTTGTTAACATCCTACTCTCGGGTGCCATCCGTTTGCAGTTTGTAGCTGAAGATGGTGTCTGCAAGCGGCCCGACCATAGTCATCTCAAATGCACTTGATACGCCTGGCAACAGAGTATCGGCATTGACATAGTCAAAGTCGCATTCTACGACTTTTCCATTCGTGTTATATGCTGTACCAACAGCTTTCACATACTCAACCTCAACAGAATCATCATTGCGAATCTGTCCAACAATTTCATACCATTCCCAGAAAGTGTCAAGACTGCCATGACTATCCGTAATTGTAAGAATGGGACGAGTTGAGCTGGTCGAACGATAGGACGGCGATTCAAACTCAATACTTGTCCATCCATTCGGCTCATCCAAGAGCAACTCAAAACAGGTTATCTCACCAGGAGCGAATGGATCCAGGTGGGTATATGTGTAGTCTGTAGCTAGAATGGACCCGCTGCCATTGAATAGGTTTGCAGAGATCTTCGTAAACATGATTGTGCCTGAGGTATTGTTTTCCACCTCACCAACGATATGTAGATATCCGATACTGTCTACATAATAAGACCAATTTGGCAACACATTCACGCCATGTTTTGGTGGTACTGTTGTAGCGGTGGGTTCTGTTGTTGCAGTGGGTTCTGTTGTTGCAGTGGGTTCTGGGGTCTGTGGGGGTTGCGTAGTGTTGGTTGCGGTTGGCGACTGAACATTGCTACTTTGCATATTTGGCAAGTAGTTGGTTCCGCCAGGTCCGATTTCAGCATGTGCGGGCGCGGCAATAATAAGAATTATAGCAATCGTGAATAAGACACCTACAGGCAAAGTAAGTACTAAACGATTCGAGGGATTCATAGCGGTGGCTCCTTAGCTAGTGGCTGATTTACAATTGTCGAGGAAGCGCTACTGCTACAGGTTAATGACTTCTCACATTGTACTATATCCGGATACCGGATAAACAGATAATTGTCGTGCAGTAGTACGCGAATGTTTCAATGCCAAAATTCGATCAGCGCGCTAGCACCAATGTGGATTAATCCATGACAAATCGACTGCGCTTCAGACAAGACGGTACTTTCACCATAGTCCAGTTCACCGACCTGCATGTGCAGAACGGCGAGCCGCAGGACAAACAGACCGCAGCGTTAATGGCCGAAGTGCTGGACGCAGAGCAGCCGGACCTAGTGGTGCTGACCGGCGACGTGATTTCCGGCAAAAAGAGCAAAGACCCAGCCGCGTCTTGGCAGATAGCAGTCGCGCCCATCATCGAACGTGAGCTGCCGTGGGCAGCCGTCTTCGGCAACCACGATGACGAAGGCGCATTAAATCGCGCCCAGCTCATGGCTTTTCAGCGTACGTTGCCCCACTGCCTATCACAGCCAGGCCCGGACGATGTCTCCGGTGTGGGCAACTACGTGCTAAGTATTACATCCTCGGCGGATGGCGACCGTCCGGCAGCCACGCTCTATTTCGTGGACTCCAACGCCTATTCCGAAACAAGACTGGCTGGCTATGGCTGGATACGCCGGGATCAAATCTCGTGGTTCATGCAGGAAGCCGCCGTGCGTCCGCTTCACGAGTGTGAGCCGCTTCCTGCGCTTGCTTTCTTCCATATTCCGCTGCCCGAATACAACCTGCTTTGGGACTTGCACGAGTGCCGTGGCGAGAAGAACGAAGCGGTCTGTTGCCCGCTGGTGAACACGGGCTTCTTCGCCGCTATGCACGAAGCAGGCGACGTTCTTGGCGCGTTGGTGGGTCACGATCACATCAACGATTTCGAAGGCAGTCTATACGGTCTACGACTCTGTTTCGGGCGCGGTACTGGATACAATACCTATGGAAAAGAGGGATTTAAGCGCGGCGCCCGCGTCATTCGCCTACGCGAAGGAGTGCGTGACTTCGAGAGTTGGTTGCGCTTGGAGGGTGGCGAGGTAATGCGTAACCAACCACTGCACAAGCCAGAATTCCAGCGCAGGAGATGCATACTGTAAAATATATTCCTCATATGAGTACAAAATGTGAGTACGAAGGCGCATGCAGTACCCAATCCCGTAGAGAGTAACGAGAACAGAGACCGAAATGACAACACCGACACATGTTCAGCTAGCCATGATCGGCTGCGGCGGCATGGCGCGCCACCACATCCGCAATATTTTGAAACAGCAGGCAACGACCCGTATCGCATATGTCTGCGAGCCATCCGGAAGCGCCTACGAAGCGTTCTGTGATCTGTTCCATGAGGCAGGCGTCGTGCCACCGCCAAACGTCCCAGTTCTGGATGATCTGCTAGCGCAGCATGCGGATGAGTTGGATGCAGCTTTCATCATCACGCCACACGCATACCATTGCGAGCAGGCTAAAGCTTGCATGGAAGCAGGCCTGGATGTGCTTTTGGAAAAGCCTATGGTCATGAACGCTGCCGAAGCGCTGGACCTCATCGCCACTCGCGACAAAACGGGACGGTTACTGGTTGTCTCCTTCAACGGCAGCCTGTCCCCCGAGATTCGTACCGCGAGCAAGATGCTGCGTTCCGGCGAATTGGGCGAGCTGCTCAATATCAGCGCCACAGTTTGGCAGAACTGGCGCCAGGTCACCACCAACACCTGGCGGCAAAATCCTGAACTCTCCGGCGGCGGTATGCTCTTCGACACCGGCGCACACATGCTAAACACAGTCGTGGATTTGGCAGGCGAGGGCTTTGCTGAAGTCGCGGCCTGGCTAGACAACCGAAGTACGCCCGTGGACATCCTGGGCGTCATCATGGCGCGCACCGAGTCCGGCATCTTGGTCACCATGAACGCCTGTGGCGACAGCCCGCCCGACTGCCGCTCCGATGTGAAAGTTTTCTGCACTGACGGAATTCTGCAAACAGGCGTTTGGGGACAGGAGCTGTTGCTACAAACTGACCGCGAAAAGGGCTTTGAGCCGGTGGACGTACCACCGAGCATGGGTCCGTGGGAACAGTTTTTGGTTGTGCGTGCAGGCAAGATGCCAAACCCGTGCCCGCCGGAAGTTGGCCTGCGAATGGCGCGGCTTTGGGACGCGATTCAGACGTCAGCAGCAGCCAACGGCGCCCCAGTTTCTGTGACACCGTAACAACGTGACAACGTGACATGGTGAGAGGGTGAAAGGGTGGCTAGGTAACGGGGTGAAGCAAGTATACGTATTGATTCATCTGTAATCGCCGGGACGCTATGAATCTTGCCTTGCGCGTCCGCATCCACCCTAACCGGTTCAAGTATAATCACCTTGTCACCTTGTCACCTTGTCACCTTGTCACCTTGTCACCCCCTCACCCATCCACCTTGTCAGCTTGTCACGATGTCACAGACGCGGTTCGCCCATCCGCACGTCCCGTGATAGAATGGGTTCGGAATACGAAACAAGCTCCTCCCGCGACCAACGACCGCTCCCGGGAAGGTCGGTGGGACGCGTTTTCCGCAATTATGCCGAATTGACAAGCTAGTACAACGTAGATATACTAGGCGTCACCATTCGTAAAGAGCGGTTAACGTTCGTGATTTTGTAGCGAGGAACGGCTGCATTCGTAGCAGCCGCAACCGAGGAAACCTATTTTTCAGCCTGATGCAACTAGCAAGCTTCTCTTCCTCCGTCATTGTACTTCTTGTACTTATCGAGCTTCTGGCCCTAGGCATTATTAGCGACCAGAAGCCCGTTGTGGTTGGAGAGCAGCGCTAGACCTGCAAAAGACGCAGGACCTAGAGATCACCCGAGACTCTTCCCAACCAGGGAAGGGTTTTTTTGTACGAAAATTCTAGGCTTTGCGGCAGCAATACACGCAGTATCTTGACAAGCTTGTCGTTTGTAACTGTCGCTTTAAATCGTCGTTTGAACGTATCGTAAATTCGTTGTCATTCATTCATCGGTATGCACCGACGTGGCTAAGGAGATTCCGCCATGACCGAACCCAAACAGGATCGCCAGAATCCTGCACAAGAAGAGCCCATCCCCATGACGGGCGCCCAGATGATCTGGGCTGCCTTTGAACGAGAGGGCGTGGACGTAGTATTCGGCCACCCTGGCGGAGCTATTCTGCCGGCGTACGACGCACTCTCACCTTACGAGGCGGAGGGCAAAATCCACCATGTATTGGTACGTCATGAGCAGTGCGCCGGACACATGGCGGACGGCTATGCACGCTCCACCGGCAAGGTCGGTTGCTGTGTCGTCACCAGCGGTCCCGCCGCCACAAACCTGGTGACCGGTTTGGCTACCGCGCTCATGGACAGCGTTCCTATTGTAGCTGTTACAGGCCAGGTTGCCACCTTCCTGTTGGGCACAGACGCCTTCCAAGAGTCGGACGTAGTTGGCATCACACAGCCTGCCTGCAAGCACAACTATCTGGTCACCGATGTTGAGGACCTGCCGTTGATATTAAAAGAAGCTTTCTACATCGCGCGTGAAGGCAGACCGGGTCCCGTGCTCATCGACATCTGTAAAGACGTTCAGAACGCGACCGGCATGTTCCGCTATGACATGGAGATCGACTTGCCCGGTTTTGAGCCGTGGCCAACCGTCGAGCAAGCCAAAGTTAAGGCGGCTGCCGATCTTATCAACAACGCCGAGCGTCCGCTTATCATAGCAGGGCACGGTATTCAGCTGTCCGGCACAAGCTGGGAACTGCTGCAGTTGGTCGAAAAGGCCAACATTCCGGTGACTACCACACTGCTCGGTGCGGGCGACATTCCCGAGACGCATCCGTTGAACTTGGGCATGGCAGGCATGCACGGCGAAGCCTACGCCAACCAGGCGATTCAGCGCTGCGACGTGCTCATCGCCATGGGCATGCGTTTCGACGACCGCATCACCGGCGATTTAGATCGCTTTGCCAAGCAAGCCAAGATCATTCACTTTGAAATTGACTGGGCTGAGGTGGGCAAGAACATTGAACCGGAAATTGCCGTAGTCGGTACGCTTGGCGATTCGCTTCCGGCGCTGTTGCCGCTGATCAACGAGCGCAAACACCAGGCATGGATCGATGAGGTGCAGACTTGGAAAGACGACTCCAACGATTCCGATATCCTCAAGTATGAAGTGGACGAGCTCATCCCGCCATACGTCATTCGTCAGCTCTGGCACAGCATCAAGGCCGAGGATAAGGAGCCAGCCATCATCGTCACCGACGTGGGCCAGCACCAGATGTGGGAGAGCCAGTACTTTATCCATGAGTTTTCAGGGCAACTGCTGACAAGCGGCGGTCTCGGCACCATGGGCTACGCGCTGCCTGCCGCCATCGGCGCTCAGATCGCACATCCGGATAGGTTGGTCTGGGCGATTGCAGGCGACGGCGGTTTCCAGATGACGCTGCAGGAGCTCGCCGTGCTGAAGCAAGAGAATCGACTGCCCGTGAAAATCGCCATCATCAACAACGGTTTCCTGGGCATGGTGCGCCAGTGGCAGCAGCTCTTCTATGAGAAGCGCTACACAGGAACGCCAATCGTATCGCCGGACTTTGTCAAACTGGCTGATGCCTATGATATTCCTGCGCTTCGCGTCACCAAACCGGCGCAGGTTAGCGACGCCTTCAAGCAAGCCATAGAGACGCCAGGACCGTTCCTCATCGACTTCCGCGTCAAGGAAGAGGTCAACGTCTATCCCATGGTAGCCACAGGTGCAGCGGTACACGAGATGATTCGTCGGCCGAAGCCGACGGTTGTGCAGGGCTTCAGCGGAGTTGAGCCGGGTTGGTAAGCCTGGGTACGCCAAGCTAGATAGAATACCAGAAAGCGAGTCTGCAATCATGAAATATACTCTCGTCGCATGGATGCGTGACAAACCCGGCGTGCTCAACCGAGTATCCGGCATGTTGCGCCGACGGAACTTTAACATTGATAGCTTGCAAGTCAGCCACAGTGAGACGCCAGGAATCAGCCGCATGACATTCGTCGTGGACGGCAACGACCACATGGTGAACCAGGTCATTACGCAGATGCAGAAGGTGCCCGATGTTACTCGCGTCGAGGACATCACGAAACGTCCTATCGTCGTGCGCGAGTTGGCGCTCATACGCGTATCGGCGACGCCTGAGACGCGCTCCGATATCGTGCAGATGGTGAACATCTACCGCGGTGACATCGTGGACGTGGCGTTGGACAGCATGGTCGTACAGATTGTCGGCGCGGAAGACCGCATCGACTCGCTGATCGATCTACTGACCACCTTCGGCATCATCGAAATGGTGCGTACCGGGCGCGTTGCGCTGGTACGCGGCAGTGCACGACGCGTTCGTCGCCGCAGCATCGCGGTTTGGCGAGCACGTGCAAATCGATATGAGGAAGATGCCGAAGAACCGGTATTGACGCCTACTGTCTGAACGAAGATACAAATGGGGAACGGGCTGATGGGCCCGTTCCTTCATTCTGATATAGGATATAGCTGGATTTCATAACAAGAAGATGTTCTTATTATAGAACTCGATGAATTCGGAATTATTGGTGTTCACCGAAACAGACGAAAGGTCGAATTTTCCTCATGGCAACAATTTACTACGAAGATCAAGCGGACCTAGGCCTTCTGGAAGGCAAAAAGATCGCTATCATCGGCTATGGCAGCCAAGGACACGCCCATGCGCTGAACCTGCAGGACAGCGGATGTGACGTTCGTGTCGGACTGTATAAAGGCAGCAAGAGCTGGCCTATCGCTGAAGAAGCGGGCCTTAAGGTCATGACCAATGCAGAGGCTGCTGCCGAAGCGGATATGATCATGATGGTGCTGCCCGACCCGATCCAGGGTACGGTCTATGAAGAGGACATCGCGCCGAATTTGAAGGCTGGAGATACCTTGATGTTCGCTCACGGCTTCAACATTCGTTACGGCTTCATCCAGCCGCCGCAAGACGTGGATGTCTCCATGGTAGCGCCCAAAGCTCCGGGTCATCGAGTGCGCGAGGTCTTCGTGGAAGGCAGCGGCGTTCCTTCGTTGGTCGCCGTGCACCAGGATGCGAGCGGCAACGCGTTGGCCAATGCACTTGCCTATGCCAAGGGTATCGGCAGCGCACGCGCCGGCGTGCTAGAGACCACTTTCTCCGAGGAGACTGAGACGGACCTGTTCGGCGAGCAAACCGTATTGTGCGGCGGCGTGAGCGAACTGGTCAAGGCCGGCTTCGAAACGCTGGTGGATGCCGGTTATCAGCCTGAGATCGCCTATTTCGAATGCCTGCACGAGCTAAAGCTCATCGTCGACCTGATGTATCAGGGCGGCCTCAGCTACATGCGTTACAGTGTGAGCGACACGGCTGAATGGGGCGATTACAAGAGCGGTCCAAAGGTGATCACCGACGAGACGCGCGAAGCCATGAAGCAGATTCTCAGCGATATCCAGTCCGGCGCTTTCGCAGAGGAGTGGATGGACGAGTACCATGCCGGCGCGAAACAGCTCTATGCCACACGTGACGCCGAGCAGCATCAGCAGCTCGAGCAGGTAGGCAAGCAGTTGCGCGGCATGATGTCGTTCCTGAATGCCAAGGAAGTTTAGGGTATTGTGAACATTCAGCTTCCATGAAGCAGCCGGGATCTTCCTGGAAGATATGGCGCAGAAATTGCCGAACATTTAAGTGGCATAGTGATGCCCATTCATCTTCCAGGAAGCTTAGGCGGCGCTTCACGTACAGTTATCATTTTGCTGAGCTTCCTGGAAGATCTGTTACAGTGATGCTTATTTATCCTCCAGGAAGCGAGTTTTCCTGGAAGTAGTATTCAAGGGAAGGAGGTGGTATGGATGGACAGTGACGTTAGTGGTCTTGCTGACCTTAGTGACCTTACGAAACGAAGCGATCAGTTTTTGAATCACGCTACACTGCAGTACACACGATTGACGTTCATACGCAGTATGTTGCATAACCGATACGATCCATATCAACTCCTGAACGAGGTGAAACTATGACTTCTGAGTCTTCTACTATAAACGCTGGCGACGAGAACGGCGCCGGCACTTCCGAACAGCCTTCCGTAGATGAACCCGCCGTAGACGTAAACCAGTTCGCCATTCGCGACATCAGGGCCTATGCGCAGGAGATTGCGCACGGCAACCGAGTGGTCGTCTTCGATACGACGCTGCGCGACGGTGAACAGAGTCCAGGCGCCACCCTGAATACCGAGGAAAAGCTGGACATCGCCCGGCAGCTGTCCCGGTTAGGCGTGGATATCATGGAAGCCGGATTCCCGGCAGCGAGTCCGGGAGATCTGGATGCCGTGCGCCAGATAGCAGAGACGGTCGGTCGTACCGTGCGACGTGACATGGACGGCAACCCTACCGCGCCGCCCATTATCACCGGGCTGGCACGCGCCAACAAGAAGGACATCGATAAGGCATGGGAAGCTGTGCAAGGCGCAGTACGGCCGCGCATTCATACATTTATTGCCACCAGCGACATCCACATGGAGCACAAGCTGCGCATGAGTCGCGACGAGGTGCTGGAGACGGTCGGCGACATGGTCCAGTACGCTGCCAGCCTCTGCAATGATGTGGAATTCAGCCCGGAAGACGCCGGTCGCAGTGACCGCGAGTTTCTTGTGCAAGTGCTGACTGTGGCTATTCAAGCGGGCGCAACCACGTTGAACATTCCCGACACGGTCGGTTACACGACGCCAAACGAGTTCGGCGACCTGATCAAATATCTGCGCGAGAATGTACCCGGCGGCAAGGACGTCATCTTCAGTGTGCACTGCCACAATGACCTGGGGTTGGCTACCGCCAATACGCTAGCGGGCCTCATCAACGGCGGAAGACAGATGGAAGTCACCATGAACGGCATCGGCGAACGAGCCGGAAACACGAGCTTGGAAGAAGTCGTCATGGCGCTCTATGTGCGCGGCCACATCTACGACCTGAAGACCGATATCGTTACATCGGAGATTCATCGAGCCAGCGACATGGTCAGTCGCTATACCGGCATGGTCATCCAACCCAACAAAGCGGTTGTCGGCGCCAATGCGTTTGCGCACGAAGCAGGCATCCACCAGGATGGCATGCTGAAGAACAAGCGCACCTACGAGATCATGGACGCGTCCACCATTGGCCTGCACCAGAGCACGTTGGTGCTGGGCAAGCACAGCGGACGCCATGCGCTGCGTCGCAAGCTGGAAAGCATGGGTTATCACCTGGAGCAGGAAGAGCTCAACGAGATTTTCGAACGTTTCAAGAACGTTGCGGACAAGAAGAAGACTGTTACCGACGCTGACTTGGAAGCCATTGTAGGCGACGAAATTTATCAGCCCAAGGAAATCTGGGAGCTGGTCAATATCCAGGTGCAATGCGGTTCCAACGTCATACCCACCGCCGTGGTGACAGCCCGCAACACGGAGACGGGCGACGTTGTCACGGACGCCGGCTTCGGTACAGGACCGGTGGACGCCGTGTACAAGGGTATCAACCGTGTGATCGGCGTACACAACACACTTGTGGAGTTTCTGGTTCAGGCGGTCACCGAGTCCACGGACGCCAACGGTGACGTGACGATTCGAATTGAGGTGCCGGACCGCAGTATCGGCTACAAAGAGACGGCGCAAGGTCGTAAGCGTCGTCGCCTGTTCAGCGGTCGCGGCGTGGACACGGACATCATCGTCGCCAGCGCCAAGGCATACATGCAGGCGCTAAACAAAGCGCTTGCCATGGAGCATGAAGATTCCTCGGCTGTGAGTATTGCTGCCGATGAGGATTTTGCAGTTGAGATGACAGGGTAACGGTACGCAAGCGGATTGTCTGTCTAGGTACAACATAGTTCGGTGAACTGAAAAGTATTTGCACTGAGCCTGCCCAGGTTCATGATAACCGGAGGAAGAAGAGTGGGACAAACGCTATTCGAAAAAGTGTGGGACAAGCATGTCGTTGCGCAGGACCCAGGTGCGCCGGCGGTCCTTTATATTGATGCACACCTGATCCACGAGGTCACATCTCCCCAGGCGTTCGACATGCTGCGCGAGCGCGGTCTGCCGGTCCGCCGGCCCGAGAAAACCTTCGCCACCATGGACCATGCCATTCCCACGCGGGATGTGGACATCGAGTTGTGGCCTTTAGACGCAGCTACGCAGGTGCGCACGCTGCGGCAAAACTGCGAGGACTTCGGCATCACGCTGTGGGACATCAAAGGCGACGTACAGGGCATCGTCCATGTGGTCGGCCCGGAGATGGGTGTGACGCAGCCGGGCATGACCATCGTCTGCGGCGACAGCCACACAAGCACACATGGCGCGTTCGGTGCGCTGGCGTTCGGAATCGGCACCAGTGAGGTGGCCCATGTACTGGCGACTCAGTGTCTGCTGCAAGCCAAGCCCAAAACCTTCGCCATCAATGTCGAGGGCGAACTGGGGCCCGGTGTCACGGCAAAGGACGTCATACTCGCCATCATCGCACAGAACGGTGCGGCGGGTGGCACAGGCCATGTCTTTGAGTACCGCGGCGACGCCATTCGCAAGATGAGCATGGCCAATCGCATGACGATCTGCAACATGAGCATCGAAGGCGGTGCACGCGCCGGCATGATTGCGCCGGACGAAACCACGTTCGAGTACATCCAAGGGCGTGAATTCGCGCCAAAAGGTGATGACTGGGATCGAGCCGTAGCCTATTGGAAGACGCTGACGACTGACGAGGACGCCGTCTTCGATCGGGAAATGACGCTGGACGCGAATGCGCTGGAGCCCATGGTTACCTACGGCACGAATCCAGGTCAGGGCGTTGGCGTCACAGGCAATGTGCCCTACATCGAGGATATTGAAGACATGTCCAACCGACGCAGCTTGATGAGCGCACTGGAGTATATGGGGCTCAAAGCAGGACAGCCTATGGCGGGTCAGCCAGTTGATATCGTCTTCATCGGCTCGTGCACGAACAGCCGCATTGAGGACTTGCGCCAGGCAGCCGAGTTGGCGAAAGGCAAGAAGGTCAGCGACAAAGTGCAAGCACTGGTTGTGCCCGGCTCCAAGGCTATCAAGGCGCAGGCGGAAGCGGAAGGGCTGGACCGCATCTTCACCGAGGCTGGGTTCGAATGGCGCGGCGCAGGGTGCAGTATGTGTTTGGCGATGAACGACGACAAGGCCGGTGCAGGCAAGTACGTGGCGAGCACCAGCAACCGTAATTTCCAAGGACGCCAAGGCCCCGGTTCCCGCAGCTTGCTGATGAGCCCGATCATGGCCGTTGCGGCAGCGGTCAACGGTCACGTGGTCGACGTGCGTGAGATGCTGGACTAGGCAGCAGAGATAGGATATAGACATGGAACCCATTAAGCAAATACGCGTGCGAGCATTACCGCTACGTGCAGAGAATGTTGACACGGATCAGATCATCCCGGCGCGATTTCTCACGGCTGTCACCAAAGAAGGCATGGGCGAAGGGCTCTTCAACGCCTGGCGATATCATGCGGACGGCACGCCCAAGGAAGATTTTGTGCTCAACGATCCCGTATATGAAGACGCCGAGATTCTGATTGCCGGTCGCAACTTCGGCAGCGGGTCCAGCCGCGAGCATGCGGTGTGGGCGCTCACGGACTACGGCTTCCGCTGTGTAATCACGCCAAGCTTCGCCGACATCTTCCACAATAACAGCTTAAAGAACGGGTTGCTGCTCGTACCGCTGCCCGAAGAAACCATCAACATGCTGCTAGACCTGGTGGAAGAGGACCCGAGTACGGAGATTACAGTTGACCTGGAGGACCAGACAGTCACGTTGCCCGACGGTCAGCAGCACCGATTCGAAATCGACCCCTTCAGGAAAATGTGCCTGATGGAAGGAATGGACGATCTGGGTTATCTGCAGTCTAAAGAAGATGTTATCGACGCCTATGAGGCGGAGCCTGCATACTAGCCGGAACCGCCTTTCTGGAAGCTTGTGAATGCAGTGTCGGTACCTATATGTACTTGCAGCTTCCAAGTAAGTAACTATGGCGGCAGAACCTGTACCTGGAGTCGCTCTCAAAAAAGGCGAATCTATATGCTTAACTACTTACAAGTTTATTTGCCATTTTTTATTGCGGAAAGATAATTTCATGAAAGTAACAATTGTAACACTGCCCGGTGACGGCATCGGTCCAGAGGTAACGGCTGAAGCGCAAAAGATACTCGGCGTGATCGGCGAGAAATACACGCACGATTTCACTTTCAGCGAACAGCTCATGGGCGGATGCGCTCTCGATGCCGTGGGTAACAGCCTGCCCGATGAAACAGTCGAGGCTTGCATGGCCGCGGACGCCATCCTTCTTGGCGCGGTGGGCGGTCCCAAATGGGACAACCCCAACGCTACCGACCGACCGGAACGGGGTCTGCTTGCCATTCGCAAGGCGCTTAGTCTCTTTGCTAACGTGCGTCCGGTTACATTGCACCCGCAGCTCATCAGCGCCAGCACGCTGAAGCGAGAAGTCCTGGAAGGCGTCGACCTGCTGGTCATCCGTGAGCTAACTGGCGGCATCTACTTTGGCGACCGTGAGGAAGCCGGCGCAGATTCGCAACGAGCATACGATACCATGCTTTATACACGCCCCGAGATCGAGCGGGTGGTGAAACTGGCAGCAGATATGGCCATGCAGCGCAGCAAGCGCATCACCAGCGTGGACAAGGCGAATGTACTGGCTTCCAGCCGGCTGTGGCGCAAGGTCGCAACGGAGATACTTGCCAGCTACGACGAACTTGAGGTCGAGCATGTGCTGGTAGACGCCATGGCCATGCACCTCATCCGCCGTCCATCAACGTTCGACGTCATCGTCACAGGCAACTTGTTCGGCGACATCTTGACTGACGAGGCATCCATGCTGGCGGGTTCCATGGGCATGCTGCCCTCCGCCAGCCTGGGAGATCTGATGAATAGCCAGGATCTGCCGCTAGGTCTCTACGAGCCAATTCACGGGAGCGCGCCGGACATCGCTGGGCAGGGCATCGCCAACCCCCTGGCTGCCATCCTGAGTTCAGCCATGCTGCTGAGACACAGCCTGGGCCTGGAAAAGGAAGCCGTAGACATAGAAACGGCTGTGGCCGCTGTGTTGGACGAAGGGGTACGTACGAGAGACATTGCCGACACCGGTACTGAAGTCGTTTCAACTCAGGTGATGGGCGATCTTGTAGCGAGCAAAATTCGATAAAGCATATGTCTGACGATCAAGAACGACTTCGTTATTGGGTGCGCACGCTCGGTAACCTGTTGGGTGAGACTATCGTAGAGCAAGAGGGCTACGATGTCTTTAACCAGGAGGAGAAGATTCGGGCGGAGGCGAAGTCTTGGCGCGCCGGCAACACGTATGCGCAAGGCAGCATCACACGAATTGTGTCCTCCCTCGTTGATGATGTTCCTCTGGCGCTTGCTGTCCTCAAGGCGTTCACAACTTACTTCCAGCTCATCAATCTCGCCGAGGTGCGCCAGCGCGTGGACATCCTCCGCAACAGATTGCAGACAGCCAGCGACCAGGGCGTGCCGATGAAGGAAACCTTGGCCGATGCTGTGGCACAGTTGCATGACGAGGGACATGATGCTGAAGATGTTCAAACGCTGCTAAACAAACTTATCATTATTCCAGTGTTCACGGCGCACCCCACGGAAACCAAGCGACGTACTGTGCGCGAGAAGCTCAAAACGATAGAACGGATACTGTACGATCTCGACATGCTGAACCTGCACGACCAGGAGAAGCATGAAAAGATCGAACAGTTGCGAGAGGCTGTTGTTCTGCTCTGGCAGAGCGACGAAACACGTTCGCGACCGCCTACGGTCATGGACGAGATTCGCAACGTGCTCTACTTTTTCGAGAATACGCTCTACGAATTAATTCCCCGCATCTATGCTGATCTGGAATGGGCTCTTAGTGAATACTACCCGTCTCATCGCTTCGAGATTCCACCATTCCTGCGCTATGGCTCCTGGGTGGGCGGCGACCGCGACGGAAATCCGTTCGTTGATTCAGCGGTAACGGAGGAAGCCCTGCGCGCACAGAAAGACCTGGCGCTAAAGCTGCATGCGCAGGCGGTTGAGGAGCTCTATTACAACCTGAGCCCCTCCGTGACCCGAGTCGGTTTCAGCGATGCCTTCATGAAGAGTTTGCAGTCGGACCTGGATAGGATACCCGAAGCTGAGCTCGAGGTTCTGACCCGATTTGATCAGGAACCTTACCGGCAGAAACTGATTATGATGTTTCGCCGGTTGGAGGCGACGCGAGAAGCAAATCAGCGTCCGCTTGACGAGCCGGTTAGTAATCAACGCGCCTATACGAATGTTGATGAATTCCTCACCGACTTATATCTGATCCGCGATAGTCTGTGCGAGAACAAGGGTGAACGAATCTCGGAAGGCAAGCTATCTGAGCTCATTCGCGCCGCACAAGTGTTTGGATTCCATCTTGCAACACTGGATATCCGCCAGCATTCGCAGCAGGTGCACAATGCTGTCACCGAGATAGTGGACAGCTATGGACTGGTCGGTGACTACGCTTCGCTGTCCGAATCCGAACGAATTGAATTTCTAAGTCGAGAGATCGTCAGCAAACGACCGCTTACCTCAACACTGGAATTTAGTGAGGAGACAAACGAAGCAATCTCCATCTTTCGGCTAATACGCGTAGCCCAGCAGTCAATTGCCCCGTTAGCGATCCAGACCTACATCATCAGCATGACAACCCAGATTAGCAATGTCCTAGAGGTATTGCTGCTGGCGCGTGACGCAGGTCTATTCGGCAAAATCAATGTGACGCCGCTATTCGAAACCGTCGAAGACTTGCGCGCGGCTCCGATGATCATGGCCGAATTGTTCGAGAATGACGCCTATCGAAGACATTTGGTCGAGCGCAATGATATCCAGCAGATCATGATTGGCTATAGTGACTCGAATAAGGATGGCGGGTACTTGATGGCCAACTGGATGCTCTTTCGGGCGCAAAGCAAGTTGGCGGATGTATGCGACGCCCATGGCGTTAAGTTCCTACTGTTTCATGGCCGCGGCGGCACCCTGGGACGCGGCGGCGGACCGGCGAATCGTGCGATTCTCGCCCAGCCGATTGAATCCATTCGCGGTCGCATCAAGATCACAGAACAGGGTGAGGTGATCAGCAGCCGCTATACCAATCCTGCCATAGCGCATCGCAACGTTGAACAACTGGTGAATGCGGTGCTTCTCACACGGGGCATGCGAGCCCACCAGACTGACGAGATTGCCTGGTTGCCAACTCTGGACGAGCTCAGCAAATTATCCTTCGATGCCTATCGAGAGCTGGTTGATAATCCGTACCTGATGCGTTATTTCCACGAGTCGACGCCCATCGACCAAATCGTGCGCCTCAACATAGGTTCTCGACCAGCGCGCCGCAAGACTACCGAGGATTTGACTGATCTGCGCGCCATTCCGTGGGTATTTGCCTGGACTCAGTCTCGCGTCAATCTGCCAAGCTGGTATGGCGTCGGCACAGCGTTGTCTGCATGGGTTGAGGGCAACGGCGATGAATCCGACGCAGGTGCGCAGGAAGAGCGTCTCAAAGTACTGCAAGACATGTATGAGAACTGGCCCTTCTTTCGTACCGTCATTGATAACGTACAGCTTGGTCAGGCAAAAAGCGATATGCAGATAGCGTCGCTCTACGCAGACCTAACGGATGAGAAGACTCGCGAAGAGATTTTCGACAAAATACTGGAAGAATACAGTTTGACAGAGCGCATGGTACTGAAAGTTACCGGCTACAATACGCTGCTCCAGAATGAACAGTTGCTGCGTAGGAGCATACAACTTCGAAATCCGTACATTGATCCAATGAATTACATTCAGGTAGCCTTGATTGTGCTTCTACGTGACAATCCCAACGCGCCAAATGCGGAGGATATTGAAAACGCAATTCTGCTTTCAGTTAGAGGCGTCGCGGCAGGCTTGCAAAATACCGGCTAAAGGTACAATCCAGACAAACGTTGCAGCTTGCCGAAGAATTGGGGCATGGAATGAGTGATTTGTTATCGACAGTCGATGGATTGCTAATCGACATCGACGGCGTACTAGCCGTCGGCAGTGAGGTCATACCGGGCGCGCCAGCCACGATTCGTGAACTGCGCGCCCGCGGTATTACCATCCGCTTCATGACCAACACAACCATCTACTGCCGACTGAGTCTGATGGAACGCATGTCGGCGCTCGGTTTCGACATTCGCGAAGGCGAACTCTTCACAGCCACGTATGCAGCGGCTTCCTATTTGCGCAGCCAGAATGCGAGCAGCTACTATCCGCTGTTGCTGCCGGATGCGCAGCTTGAGTTCACCGGCATTGCGATTGACCGGGAGAATCCCGAATTTGTTGTGGTCGGCGACATGGGCGCGAATATGTCATTCCTGCGCATGAACCGTGCCTTTCGAGCGCTGCTGAACGGCGCGCAGCTCGTGGCGTTGCACAAGAAACGTATGTGGCGGACGGAAGAAGGCCTGTTCCTGGACGGCGGTCCGTTCGTCGTGGCGCTGGAATACGCTGCGGACGTCGGCGCCGTCGTGACCGGCAAACCGAGCCAGACGTACTTCCACATGGTGATGGACGATTTGGGAATTGATGCGTCGCGCATTGCCGTCATCGGCGACGACATCGAGATCGACGTGCGTGGGGCGCAGGTGAACGGCCTCAAAGGCTGGCTGGTGAAGACCGGTCGCTTCCGCAAGGAAGACCTGGGTCGCGGCATATGGCCCGATCAAACGTTCAAGACCATCAACGACATTTTGAAATGAACTTTTGGATGATAGAGGCTACCGTATAGACGCTTTCGCATTGGCGGGAACCTCCATACGGTGTAATGGGGTAACTAATGACTGACAAACTGATCCTTTTTGATTCAACGCTCAGGGACGGCGCCCAAGGCGAGGGCGTATCCCTGAGCTGCGACGACAAACTGCGTATTGCGCGCCGCCTGGACGAATTCGGCGTGGATTACATTGAAGGCGGCTGGCCCGGCTCCAATCCCAAAGATATGGAATTCTTTGAACGCGCCCAGTCTGAACTGGATTTGAGACATGCCAAGATAACTGCATTTGGCTCCACAGTGCGCGCCAAAACAGAGCCGGAAGACGATCCCCAGGTTCAGCTCCTCATCGAAGCGAACACGCCCACCGTGACCATCTTTGGCAAGACATGGGACTTGCATGTGCGAGAGGTCTTGCGCACCAGCATGGAAGAGAACCTTCGCATGATTCAGGACACCGTGGCCTATATCAAAAGCCACGATAAGGAAGTCATCTACGACGCCGAGCACTTTTTCGACGGCTACAAGGCGGATCCCGAATATGCACTGGAGACGCTGCGCGCCGCGATTATGGGCGGCGCCAGTTCCATCGTGCTCTGCGATACCAACGGCGGCTGCCTGCCTTGGGAAATAGCGGAGGCGGTAGACGTCGTGCAGAAGGAGATTCTCGGACATGACGATGGAAAGGACGGCGATAGGCCTGCTTCAGACGTAGTACTGGGCATTCATGCACACAACGACAGCGAAACCGGCGTGGCTAATACGCTGGCTGCCGTTCAGCACGGCGCAACGCACATCCAGGGCACCATCAACGGCTATGGAGAGCGCTGCGGCAATGCTAACCTGGTCAGCGTGATCCCCGACCTGCAGCTCAAGATGGGCTACAACATTGTGCCGGATGAAAAGCTGAGCCAGCTCACAGACTTGAGTCGTTATGTGAGCGAGCTGGCGAACCTGAACCCGGACACGCATCAGCCCTTTGTCGGTTCAAGCGCATTTGCGCATAAGGGCGGCACACACGTCAACGCCGTAGTCAAATACGCCATGAGCTATCAGCACGTGGACCCCGCCGTGGTGGGCAACGAAACTCGCGTGCTGGTCAGCGAGTTGAGCGGTAAAGACAACATCGCAGTGAAGCGCCGGGAATTCAACCTGGACGGACTGAGCCGTGCCGAGGAACGAGAGGTTCTGAAGAAAATCAAGGAACTGGAGAACATTGGCTTCGCCTTCGAAAGCGCGGACGCCAGCGTGGAGATGATGCTGCGCCGCATGCGCAATGACTATGTGGCGCCGTTCGAGCTCATTGACTACACTGCAATCGTCGAGCATCGCTCCGGTCGCGGCATGTTCTCTGAAGCCACGGTCAAGGTGATGGTATCGGGCAAGGTGTTTCACGAGGTATCTGACGGCAACGGCCCTGTGAACGCCATGAACCTGGCGCTGCGCAAGGCCATACAGCACATCTACCCTCAACTGAGCAACGTCCACCTGACCGACTACAAGGTACGTATTCTGGACAGCAACAGCGGCACCGCGGCCTTGACACGCGTGCTCATCGACTTCACCGACGGCGAGCGCAGTTGGTCGACGGTCGGCGCCAGCACGAATATCATCGAAGCCAGTTGGATCGCGTTGTCCGATTCTGTGGAATATTTCCTATTTACGCAAAACGAGAAGTCTCCAGCCGATAGTATATCACAAGAAGTTGCCAAAAAGGAGCCGGTACTCGAGTAATCGCGAGCTTGGGACGTGCGACGAAGGTTGCCACTGTCGGCTGGAGCGGGCAAGAACTGAACCGCATGGCCACGGCATGCCAGGGCTGTGTGACGCCCGAGCCGACGGCGCTCGTCACTGCCAACGGCGCCTTCTGGCTAAGCGGCTTTGAATATGAGCACTTCGTCAAGGCGTACCCAGCGGAGCCCGGCTTCAACAAGCGTTATTGCAACGTTGATACCACAGGCGCAAAGCGCCAGCCGTTCAAAGAATTCGAATTAACTACGAAAGACTTCCACTCCATTAGGATTCATACCGTAACCCTATGATGACATCATTTAGAACTACACAAAACAAATAGGAAAGTGATAAGTACAATGCCGACGACAACCAAAAATGGACTGAATAAATATAGCAGCGTACTGACGCAGACGCGCTCGCAAGTCGGCTCGCAGGCTATGCTCTATGGCACGGGCATGACCGACGAGGATATGCAGAAGGCTCAGGTTGGCATCGCCAGCATGTGGTGGGAAGGCAACACCTGCAACATGCACCTAAACGACCTGGCGCGTGCCGTGAAGGAGGGCGTTCAAAAGGCCGGCATGGTCGGTCTTATCTTCAACACCATCGGCGTCAGCGACGGCATATCCATGGGTACGGAAGGAATGAAGTTTTCCTTGCTGTCCCGCGATATCATCGCCGACTCCATTGAAACGGTTATGCGCGCCCAATGGTATGACGCCAACATATCGCTGCCCGGCTGTGACAAGAACATGCCTGGTACGGTCATGGCAATGTCACGCGTGAACCGACCCAGCATTATGGTCTACGGCGGAACAATACAACCCGGCTTCTTTGGCGACAAGAAGCTAGATATCGTCTCCGCATTTGAAGCTTATGGTGAGTATTTGGCCGACGACATTGATGAAGCTGAGTTAACAGAAGTGCTGAAGCATGCCTGTCCAGGCGCTGGCGCATGCGGCGGCATGTACACCGCCAACACCATGGCTTCCGCAATCGAAACGCTGGGCCTCTCATTGCCGTACAGTTCATCCTATCCAGCCATCAGCCAAGAAAAACTGGATGAGTGTCGCCAAGCAGGAACGGCTCTGCGCTACCTGATCGAGAACGATATCAAACCAAGCGACATTCTGACGCGCAAAGCTTTCGAAAACGCCATCACCGTTACCATGGTCCTGGGCGGCTCTACCAACGCGGTCCTGCACCTCATTGCTATGGCCAAGACAGCCAACGTCCCGCTAACGATCGACGACTTCCAGGAGATCTCCGACCGCACCCCGTTGCTAGCCGACCTGAAACCGAGCGGTCAGTATGTCATGGAGGACCTGTACGAAGTTGGCGGCGTGCCTGCTGTGCACAAGCTGCTGCTAGAGGCAGACCTGCTGCACGGGGACTGCCTGACCGTGACTGGACTCACGCTGGCAGAAAATGTTGAGGACTTGCCCGGCCTCGCCGAAGATCAGCCGATCATCTGCCCGGTGAGCAACCCGATCAAGGAGACGGGTCATCTGCAAATTCTGTATGGCAACCTGGCTAGCGAAGGCGCTGTGGCGAAGATCACGGGCAAGGAAGGCTTGAGATTCTCGGGTCCGGCCAAAGTGTATGATTCCGAAGAAGAGACGCTGCACGCCATTGAGAATGACGAAGTTACCCACGGCGACGTCGTTGTCATCCGCTATGAGGGACCGAAGGGCGGTCCTGGCATGCGTGAGATGCTATCCATCACCTCCGCCATCATGGGCAAGGGTCTGGGCAAGAGCGTTGCGCTCATCACAGACGGCCGTTTTTCCGGCGGGACGCATGGTTTCGTTGTCGGTCACATCACGCCGGAAGCGCAAATGGGCGGCGGCATCGCCCTGGTACAGGACGGTGATGTCATAACTATTGATGCGGAGAGCAACAGCATCAACATGGACGTGAGCGACGAAGAGTTGTTGGAACGTAAGGCAGCATGGACTGCGCCGCCCTACAAGTTCACCAGCGGTGTGGCGTACAAGTATATCAAGAATGTTTCGTCTGCGTCACTGGGATGCGTGACGGACGCGTAAGTGGACAGGTTCAAGGGTTCGATTTGTTCAACCGTTCAAAGCGATTCCGACTGGTGCGTGGTGTGATCTGATCGGCCGGTCAACTGGTCAAGTTTCAGATCTCAAAGTACAGGTAGTGGTAAATAGGAGGGGCGGCATATGAACCGCCCCTTTTTTGTTCGCTATTCGCCGCCCAGATAATCCGGCTGGATTGGTTCGGTACATGCTGTACCGTTCCGCAAGCTCATGCGATAAGCTAGGGCATGGGGGCGAGACGAGACGAAGCGTACTGGTTCGTCATCCACTATGTGCACTGCGACGCCGTCGTCTAGCGCATAGCCGTTGCTGATCTCTCCCGTTTCCAGAAAGTCACGATAAGCGGGCTGCCGCCACGACTCACCATCGTAGTGCGGGCAGAGGCTGCCGGGTACAAAGCCGAGTGCATCCAGCACTGCCGCACGTCCGGCAATGGAGTCGGTGATGCCCTGCTCAAACCAGCAAATGGCGCCAGCGCTGATTCCGGCTAGCATAATGCCTGTCGCCCAAGCCTCGCGCAGAATCGTATCCAGTTCCCAATTGCGCCAAACGGCCAACATGCTCTTTGTGTTGCCGCCACCCACGTAGACGATATCCTGGGCCAGTACAGTCTCTCGCAGGTCCGGCGTGCGGCCGAAAAGCGGAATGTAGCTTGGCTGGCACGCCATCGGCGCGTATCTCGAATAGAAGGCGACAATGCCGCGGTTGGCGTCTCCGCTCGCCGTACCCAGATAGCAAATCTTCGGATTCCGGCTTTCGGCCTGATCCAATATGTATTCGTCCAATAGCGGATTGTCCGGCTCCATGAGGAATCCGCCGCCGCCCAGTGCGATAATCTGCCGTTGTGCCATATCTGTACCCATTCAAACATCCTTGTGCGACTTCGCCGCCAGCTTTTGCCGGAATCTGCATCCTGCTGATATCGTACTATAACCTACCCAACAAAAAGTAGCCTATGAAGGGCCTGCCATGTCGTCATCGTTGCTGTCACAACCACCCGAGGATATCGGTCTCTCCGGCGAACGCTTGAATACGCTGTATAGCTATGTGGATTCACTTACAGAGACCGGTGAGTTGCCAGGCGCATGTGTTCTAGTGGCGCGCAACGGCACGCCCATGTCTGTGCGCTCATTCGGAGCACTGCGCCCAAGAGTATCCGACGCCCTGGTCGAACCCGACACTATTTTTCTGGTGGCGTCAATCACCAAACCGGTAACGGTAGCTGCGGCGATGCTGCTTGTGGAACGCGGCCAGTTTCTGCTTGACGACCCGGTGGCAAAGTACATTCCTGCCTTTGCCGCCAACGGCAAACAACGCGTCCGCATTCGCCATTTGATGACGCACACGTCCGGTCTTCCTGACTTTCTGCCGGAAAATATAGAGTTACGAAAGCAACATGCGCCTCTTTCGGAGTTCTTGCGCCGTATCTGTGACTTGCCGCTGGATTTCGAACCGGGTACCGGCGTGCAATATCAGAGCACAGGTCTCGGTATCCTGGGCGCGCTGATTGAAGAGATGACTGACATGGAATTGCCAGACTTTGTGCATAAAGAGATATTTCAGCCAGTAAATATGCACGATACAGCGCTTGGTGTCCGTGAATTGGACCAGAAACGCATTGCGTTCGTGGACATACCCAAAGAAATGGTCGGCGCGGACTGGGGTTGGAATACGCCTTACTGGTGGAATCTTGCCGTGCCCTGGGGCGGCATGTTCTCCACGGCATCCGATCTGTTCCGCTTCCTGCAACTCTTTCTCAACGGCGGGTCGCTAGACGGTAAACGAGTGCTCAGTCCGTCTACAGTGGCAGCTATGACGCGCAACCAACTGGCGCTGCTGAGCAAACTGCCCCGCAACGAACGGTTCAATAACTCGTGGGGACTCGGCTTTGTATTGGCGGGACGGCGAACTCGCAGCGACTGGGCCTACTTTGGTGATCTGGTCACGCCCAGGACGTTCGGTCACGGCGGTGCGACGGGCACCCTCATGTGGGCGGACCCGGAGCGCAGTCTCGTATGTGTGTTCCTGACCACGCAGCCGGAAGCGCTTGATCGTGGCATCCTGGCTCGTTGCTCAAATTTAGCGTCGGCTGCAACAATCTGATGTGGTCCTATAGGCGCTCAGGCTTGCGAATCTGGTAATGACTCTACACCTCAACCTCTTGCGGGTCGCGAATGAATACGATGATCAGCAATATGGAGAGCAATGTGGTACCGAAAACAAACACCCACGGCAGCACAGGATTCCAAGTGTAAAGAATACCGCCTAGAATAAATGACAGTATAAGCGGAATAGTCGCCACATAGCCCACAGCCGGACCACTCGTACCGCCGCCAGCAGGTCCAATAAAGATGCCGCCCTGCCCCAACGCTGACATGACCCGACCCCTCATGGCACGAGGTACTAAATCAGCCATGAGAGCAGTGCAAGAGGGAATCGCCATTGCAAAGGAAACAGCAACTGCGCAACGAATAATTAATGCCGATGTAAAGCCGGTAACAAATATAAACGATGGGATGGCAACTAACGACAGCGTTAGGGACGCTAGCAGTGTGGCGGTTCGGCCCCATCGATCAACCAACATACCGGCTGGAATGAACATAACCAGCCGCAATACCGTCTCAATGAGCAAGACTAAGCCCCAAACTGCTGACGACAATCCAACCTCCTCTGTAGCGTAGACTACCCAAAACGGGCTTGCGACACCGTTCGCCATGAAACTCAGGACTATGACGCCAGCCAACGCCTTGAGTGAAACAGGAAGTCCGCGAAGCGTCCCAGGAACAGATGAGTAGGTCTCTTTGATAATTCTCGGAACAATCGACAAACGCAAGCCAGCCGGTTCCGCCGAACTATCCATCGATTCCTCATGTTCAACCGTATCTCTGAGAAAACGGAAGTGTATCAGTGTGGCAGTGCCATAAAGTATTGCCATGGCAACTAGGAGCATTCTCATGCCCCACAGATCGCCATAAAGCGTAATAATCGTTCCAGCAATAAAGGGCGCCATAATCGCAAACGAATTGCTGATGGTATTCAGCGTGGCGATGCCCTTCCCCCGCTGCTTGGGATCCAATGAATCTGCAACAAGGGCAGAGCGCGCCGGAAACTGAAAGTATGCAAGGCCCTGCAGCGCAGTAGCAACTGCGTAGACCTGCCAGTTTGGCGAGAAGGCCATCATCAGTGCATTGATTATCAATATCGAATTCGACAGGATGATCAACCGCACACGACTCGTCTTATCAGCGAGATATCCTCCGATGGGGAACATGAGTAGGCCGAAAAGTGGCGTTAGTGACTGAATAAGTCCGATCTGTGCCGTATTGCCGCCTAGGGCGAGAATATAGAGTGACACATAGGGCAGGACCATAGAACGGGCGAAATTTCCTAGGAGATCCGCCACGGAGAAGACGCGTATGTTGTGTGGCATTCCAGTAAAGAAGTTGCGCAACATGGTCGGGAAATATGGCCTAGTTGTCATGAGATCGACGGTTGCCTATTTATTGTGGGTTGACTTGATTAAGCCTAAAGGAGGGAGATGACTGTAGTCATCGACTGATGAGACTAGTGATGAAGAAGCGCATTATAGACTGGCTATGGCCGCATACAAAGAAAGGAGGAGTGTACGATTTGCGTTTTGTTGTGCACATCTAGACATACACGTGGGCTACGGTAGAGAGTAGAGCTAGAATTCCGCCTCCTGCGGGTCTCGAATGAAGAAGAGGATCAGCAATATGGACAGCAATGTGGTACAGAAAACGAACACCCAAGGCAGCACCGGATTCCACGAATAAAGGATACCCCCCAGCATGAACGAGAATATAAGCGGAATCGTCACCACATAGCCCAGTGCAGGACCGCCTGTGCCGCCACCGGCAGGGCCGATCATGATGCCGCCCTGACCCAGCGCCGACATAACTCGACCACGCATCTCCCTAGGCACGATATCGGCCATCAGCGCCGTGCAGGACGGAATAGCAAGGGCAAAGGCCACCGCCACGGCGCAGCGCACTGCCAGGGCAGTGGCAAAGCCTGTCACGAAGACGAACGACGGAATGGCGATGAGCGAAATTGTCAGCGACATCAACAGCATCCACGTTCTGCCCCATCTGTCGACCAAGTAGCCGGAGGGGATGAACATGACTAGTCGCAGCACAGTCTCGATGAGCAGAATCAGCCCCCAACTAGCCGTCGGCAGGCCCACCTCATTTGTGGCATAGACGACCCAGAATGGGCTCGCCACACCGTTTGCCATAAAGCTGAGTACAATCACGCCGGCAAGCGCTTTCAGCGACAGCGGCAGCTCGCGCAGCATACTGGGTATGCCCGAATAGGTGTTGTGTAGCACACGCGTCATGGCAGAGAATTTGAGTCTGCCGCGGGCTTTCCCTGATGACGACTCAGGGGTAGCCGAAGCTGTCTCCTCAAGATACCGATATTGGACAATTGCCAGTGTGGCGTAGAGGACAGCCATAGCCAGGTAGAGGAGGCGCATGCCGAGCAGATCGCCGTAGAAGGTGATGATCGCGCCGGCGACAAATGGCGCCATTATGGCGAAGGAGTTGCTGATGCTGTTCATGGCGCCGATGCCCTTGCCGCGTGTCTCGGGCTCCAGCGAATCGGCGATGAGCGCCGATCGTGCGGGAAACTGGAAGACAGCGAATCCCATGAGCAGTTGTGAGATGGCGAAAACCTGCCAACTCGGCGAAAACGCACTCATCAGTACGAAGCTGACCGACAACGCGTTGGCCAGAACGATGAGTCTCACACGGCCTTCACGGTCGGCGAGATAGCCGCCGATGGGGAACATCAACAGGCCGAAGAGAGGCGTCAGGGACTGGATAAAGCCGATCTGCGCCGTATTGCCTCCCAGCGCCAGGATATAGAGCGAGATATACGGAAAGACCATGGCGCGCGCGAAGTTGCCAAGCGTATCGGAGATCGTGAAGACGCCGATATTACGCGGCATTGCTTTTACGAACGTGCGAATAGCTTGTGGATCAAAGCGATGTGTTTGTTTGGCATCTTGCGGTGTAGTCACAGGAGAGGACACCTATTCAGCACAGTGCCGGTTGGCACGCCACCTACACATGCAAGTATCGCAGTTTGCCCGGTATCCTGTGTCGCCGTTGAAGTTTGACAGCTAGATGTAACAGGATTATTGTAGACCTCTCAACAGCGCTCGACAAGCCAGGGAGCCATGCCTGTGCTGCGTGAAATTGTATCAACCACAAAAGCACCAGTCAGTCTGACCGTACACATATGAATTCCACACACTTTAGACGAGTATCCTAATGAACACTTCTTGCGAAGATAAGCGCATATTGGTGACGGCCGCGGGCGCAGGTATCGGGCTAGGCATCGCACAGGCGTTCCATAATAATGGCGCGAAGGTGCACATCTGCGACCTGAACTCTGTGCGGCTTTCAAAAGCAAGAGCGGCTATGCCAGGCATCGGCACTTCGGTCGCCGACGTTGCCAATGCTACGCAGGTTGAGCGTCTTTTTAACGAGGTGGATGCGCAGTTGGGCGGGCTGGACGTGCTGGTGAACAATGCTGGTATCGCGGGACCGACGGGAGCGGTCGAAGACATAGATCCAGCGGAGTGGGAGCGGACAATTAGCGTGAACTTGAACAGCCAGTTCTACTGCGCACGACAGGCTATTCCGCGCTTAAAAAAGAACGAAACTGGCCTGATCATCAACATCTCGTCGACCGCGGGCCTCTACGGCTATCCCCTGCGTGCACCGTACGCAGCGTCCAAATGGGCCATCATTGGTCTCACAAAGACGTTGGCTATGGAGTTGGGCGAGTACGGCATTCGCGTCAACGCCATTTGTCCGGGTCCTGTCGCAGGACCGCGCATCGACAATGTTATCCGTTCGCGTGCCAAGGAGGAAGGCGTTCCCATCGACGCGATGCGTGACCGCTATCTGCGACACAACTCGCTGCATACATTCTTCACGCCGGAAGACATAGCGGGCATGGCGCTCTTTCTCTGCTCGGATGCGGGCAGCAAGATCAGCGGACAGGCGTTGTCGGTGGATGGACATACGGAGACCCTGCGGATATAGGCAGTCGTCTATGTGTGTGCGCTCCAAGTGCTGCATCGCATTGACGCATGTTGTTTGATCCATGAGTGAAAGCAAACGAACAGCCACAGAACGAATAGAGGCGTACCGGTGAAAATTACGAAAGCGGTGATTACGGCCGCGGGGCCGCGACAACGAACGCTGCCCTTGCAGGCGCTCATCGACCGGGACTCGGTCGAGAAATCAGTGCTGCACATCCTGGTTGAAGACGTAGTGCACGCGGGCATCGAAGAGATCTGCGTGATCGTTCATCCCGGTGATGAGGCCGCCTATGCGGCGGTTACCGATGAGCATGCCGGTCGGCTGCACTTCGTGCCCCAAGACAAGCCAGCCGGCTACGGCGACGCTATCTACACGGCAGCTGATTTCGTCGGCAGCGATCCGTTCCTGCACTTGGTCGGCGACCATCTATATGTCAGTCACAGTGACACAAGCTGCGCACAGCAACTGATCAGTATCGCCGAAACACAGGCGTGCACGGTGTCGGCTGTACAGGCTACACGCGAGACTCTACTGCCGTACTTTGGCGCTGTGAGCGGACAGCGCCGACCTGGCGGACTGGACATTTACGACGTGGATACAGTCATCGAGAAGCCGACGCCAACGGAAGCGGAGCAGAAGCTGATCGTATCGGGTATGCGCGCTGGCTACTATCTCTGCTTTTTCGGTATGCATGTGATGCAGCCGTCCATCATGAAGATCCTGCAGGAGCAACTGAGCGCGGCACATACCCAAGGCGCTGAAGCAGTAGCTAGGGTAACGCTTTCTACGGCACTGGCAGAACTAGCACAGAATGAGCAATACTTGGCTGCCGAGCAGCACAACTCTCGCTATGACCTGGGCGCAAAGTACGGTCTGTTCAATGCGCAGTTGGCGCTTGCCATGCAAGGACAGGATCGGGGTGAACTACTCGCCCAGATCGTCGAGCTGCTCGCCCTACACGACTTGGCATCCAGGAGAAGCAACGGGCTATGAGTGAGCTTGTCAACATCATCACAAGCAAAGATCCAGCCATCCGCAACCGCTCACTGGAAGGATTCTGCCGGGACGCCAGCAAAGAGACGCTTCTGGACGAATGTGCGGAGCTAGACCGGTTTCGACGCAAGAGTGACAACCTCTACGAACGCGTCCGCGCCCTCTTTTTTCTCTACGCCATTTACCGCTTCCATTTGCCGCCACTGCTCACCGAGAGTGATACGCTCATCCCGTTCGAAGGTTACCACAACCTGCTACGCCGCCGCTTCGAGGAAGCTATTGACGTCTTTCTGCACGCTGTCGACGACAGCAGCGAACCCAGCGACGGCATTGCCAGCGCCCTAGCCGCCGCCTATCACAGCCTGGGATTCCAGACGCTAGCTGATCAGGTACGGCGTAGTGTGCGCTCCGTGCGCGGCAACCAGTGGATGTTCCGTATTGGCCATCCGGCTGATCATCCGCTGCGGGTGCGCAATGAGCTGCTGCAGCGCGATGCGGAGAGTGGTCTCTTTCCGTTACTGCATGAGTCTACACCCGTGCGCATGGACCTCATCCACAGCGGGTGGAGCGATATTTTCTTCCTGGGCATGGACTTCCCCGAAGGCGCACGCGTGCTGAACGTCTCGGTCGATCTGAGTGTGCGCGGCGAAGACGGCGATAACCGCCCGCGCCCGCCTATTGAGACGTTCTTCCGTGTGATCGACGAGCCCATTTTGCGGCTTGCCAGCGTGGATCTGAACACCATGGCTGAGATCAGCACGCTGGACGAAGTCTTTGATTACGCCAAAGATTACCTCGGACTGCTCAAGGCGGCCATCATTGCCTCCGGCATCATCCCGCCTGGCATGGAAGGCGCAGGTCAGCCGCTCTCAGACGTACTCTCCAGCCTTGTCGGTTCGGGACGCGGTATCGAGCTCGTGAGCCAAGTCAACGGCATTCCCAAGGGTTCGCGCCTAGCCGTTTCGACAAACTTGCTGGCATCGCTCATCGCGGTCTGCATGCGCGCTACAAGCCAGGCGCATGCGCAGACCGGTCAGTTGTCCGAGTCGGAGCGGCGTCTCGTAGCCGCTCGGGCAATCCTCGGCGAATGGCTGGCGGGTTCCGGCGGCGGCTGGCAGGATTCCGGCGGTGTGTGGCCAGGAATGAAGGTCATCAAAGGAGTGGAAGCGGGCGTAGATGACCCGGAGTATGGCGTCAGCCGCGGCCGTTTGCTGCCCAATCACAATATCCTGGACGACGGACGAAGTTTCCGAGCAAGCGCGACGGAAGCTCCAAGACAGTTTGGTGCTCGTCCACGGCGGGTTGGCGCAGGATGTCGGGCCCATTCTGGAGATGGTCACCGAGAAATACCTGTTGCGTTCCGAAGCGGAGTGGGAAGCGCGACAGGAGGCCATGCAGATCTTTGATGAGATTCAGACGCTGCTCATACAAGGAGACGTGCACGCCATCGGCGCAGCGACGCACCGCAACTTCTTCGGCCCCATCCGCACTATTGTGCCGTGGGCGACCACCGATTTCACCGAGCGTCTGGTCCAGCGAGTGGAAGACGAATTCGGCAGCCAATTCTGGGGTTTTTGGATGATGGGCGGCATGTCGGGTGGCGGCATGGGGTTTATCTTTGACCCAGCCGCCAAAGCTCGCGGCCAGGAGCGGCTGCTGGAGATCATGTCGGAGATCAAAGGTGAGATGGCGCGTGCGGTGCCTTTCGCCATGGACCCTGTCGTCTATGACTTTGCCATCAACGAGCGGGGTACGTACGCAGAGTTGTTACTCGGTGAAGAAGCGTTGCTGCCTGCCGGCTACTACGTCCTAACCATTCCCGATCTATTGCGGTACGAACAACACGCGCTGACTCCGGCGCGTCGTGCCGAGCTTGACCGCTTCAGTGCGGCAAGCCGTACCATGCCAACGCTGTCAGGCATGACCCAAGCGCTTTTCGACCGTCTGCTGCCCAGCGTGTCGACGACGGACGCCGACGGCGCGTCGCTGGGTGAATTGCTCAGCCGCCACGGCTTCGACCGCAAGCAGCACGAGCAGATCCGCAGCGATATGCGCAGCGGGCGCATCGGACTGGCACAGAACCGGCTGCCCATCAACAGCCAGATTGAGGATGTGCCACAGGAAAGCGTCTATGACTTTGAGCGCTCGGATGAGAGTCAGCAACAGGTATGGCGTGAGATAGGCGTACAGGCGTTAGCCGAAGGCGCCGTGGCTATGGTGAGTATGGCAGGAGGCGCCGGTAGTCGCTGGACGCACGGCTCCGGCGCTGTGAAAGCGTTGAATCCATACAGCCGGCTGGGTGGAAGGCATCGCAGCTTCCTGGAGACGCATATTGCCAAGAACCGCCAGACAGCTCGCATGTATGGCGTCGCGCCTGCCCATGTGGTGACCACCAGCTACCTGACGCATGACGCCATCGAGGAGGCGCTGATTGCACAGGACAAGTATGGCTATGATGGGCCGTTGCTGTTGTCTCCAGGAGCGGCTATCGGTCTGCGCATGACGCCCATGACGCGCGATCTGCATTTTGCCTGGGAGGAGATGCCGCAGCAGTTGCTGGACGAGCAGGCGCAGAAGGTGCAGAACAGCCTGCGTGCGGCGCTCATTGAATGGGCCAGAACCACAGGTGAGGGCAGTGACTACACGGATAACGTGCCGGACCAGTGTCTGCATCCGGTCGGTCATTGGTATGAGACTCCAAACATGTTGCGCAATGGCGTTCTTTTGCATCTGTTGAACGAACGCCCGCAGCTAAAGTACCTCATGGTGCACAATATCGACACACTGGGCGCGAACTTGGACCCGACCGTCTTGGGCTATGCCATTGACAGCGGCGCCACATGGACGTCAGAAGTAATTCGTCGCCGCATTGATGACCGGGGCGGCGGCTTGGCGCGCATCGACGGCCATAACCGGCTTATCGAGGGGTTGGCGCTGCCCAGGGAAGAGGTGGAGTTCACGCTTTCGTACTACAACTCGGCGACCGTCTGGCTGGAGGTGGACAAACTGCTCGCATTCTTCGGGCTAGACCGCGCAACTTTGGCTGATGAAACCTACGTTGCACGAGCCGTGCGCGACATGGCGGCGCGCATGCCCACGTATATCACGCTGAAAGATGTGAAGAAGCGCTGGGGTAAAGGACAGGAGGACGTGCTGCCGGTGGCGCAATTCGAGAAACTTTGGGGTGACATGACTGCGCTGCCCGACTTGGACACGCGCTTCGTGGTCGTGCCGCGCATTCGAGGTCAGCAGCTCAAAGAGGTGGCGCAGTTGGATGGCTGGCTGCGGGACGGTTCTGCGGCAGCCATCGAGGCCATCTGCGACTGGGCGTAGGGTACTGGGCGTCATGCTAACCCAGCTTGTTATTTATGGCTGGCAGTCCTGTTGCGCATGATACAAACGAGCCAGATATAAACGGGCCAAATCAACAGCGGATGTCTGCAGACATCCGCTGTTTGCTACACTGCGATTCTGTACTTCTGTAACCCGTATTTATGTTGAACTAAAACGATTAGTCCAGCGAATACTCGAAATCGAGCCCTTCGGGCCATTTGTCCTGCGGCTCGTAGCCCAATACTTCTCTGGGCAGTTCGGGATCCAAACGCTGCTTAATCGTAGGCCGGCTGACGGCAAAGACGGTGACCGCCTCACCCGGCAATGGGGTGGGCGATTCGACAACCCGTTCGTAGAAACGCTGCGCATCGGCGTGACTGAAGAAGAAATCGACGCCCCATTCTGATTTACGCAGCTGTTCGGCTTCTTCAGTATTGCGCGGCAGCCAGGCGATGCGCACGTTGACCACGGACAGATTGTGCACCCGTGCGTACATTTCGCCGGCGACTTCCGCCCATACCTTGGTCAATGCGTAATGGTTGACGGGCCAGTAACCATCTTGCGTCCTCACCAGAGTGGACCTATCGCCCCTGCCGGAGATGGTTTGGACGGAACTTGCCAGTGAGAGACGTTGTACTTTATAGTTCGCAGCCGCCTCACAGATGTTATACAGCCCGATGACATTCGGTCCGAGCAATGTCTCAAGAAAGTCGGCTGGATTTGGATAGGCGCCGAGGTGCAAGACTACATCCATCCCTTCGACGGCCTGATTGACGTCATCCGTATCCGCCAAATCCCCCTGCACATACTCATCACACCAGGGCGATGGTCGCCGCGCAAAGCCGCGGACGAAATGGCCGCGCGCCTTGAGATGCTCGGCCACAGGTTTGCCGATGGCGCCCGTTGAACCAGTAACTAATACACGCTTCGTTTCTGCAGCTTTTTCTACCATTCTTCGCTACTCTTCCTATTGCTTGCGTTTCATGCGAAATCAAAAACTAACGTAATATCTTACCACCAGTCTGACATCTACTGGCAAAATCGTACCGCTGACGGCTCATTTTTCGAGGTCGTAGAAATCGGCTGCGTTGTTGGCGAACAACATCTGCTGATGCTCGTCGCTCATGCCTTCGACAGCCCAGGAAACGATGTTCACCCATTCCGCATAGCTGATCGCCAGCGTCGACACGGGCCAGTCGCCGCCAAACATCACGCGGTCCGGAGCAAAGGCGTCCAACGCATGATCCAGGTACGGACGAAGATCATCCCGCGTCCAATGTTCGCGGTCGGCTTCTGTAGCGAGACCCGAAATCTTGCACCATACATTGGGATAGGCAGCCAGACGTTGCAGGTTCTCCCGCCACGGGTCCAGAACGCCTTCGCGCACCAGCGGCTTGCCGAAATGGTCCAGCACGAAACGCACATTGGGGCATGCCTCTACAAGCTCGATTGCTTCGGATAGCTGTGCTTGATGGATGCAAATGTCGAATGTGTAGCCGTACTCCGCCACAGCCTGCACACCCAAAATGAAATCTGGCTGCGTGCAGATTTCGGCTGGATCTGATTGGATGTTGCGGCGGACGCCTTTAACAAGCGGCAACTTGGCCAGATTGACCAAATAGGGCCGCACGCCGTCGCCCAACTCTACCGGCGCATAGGCTACGATTGCACGGATACGCGGCTCACTTTGCGCCAGCGACGATACCCATTGGGCTTCCGCCAGTCCATCTTCAGGCAAGCCGCCTGCCTGCACAAAGACGATGCCTTGCAGGTTCACGTCGGCGGACTGTTCGCGCAGTTGGCTCGGTAGCGCCGACCCGGCGATGGCCGGCACGTGTTCCAGCCACGGATAGCGCAGTAGGGTTGGGTCCCAGAAGTGGATATGGCTGTCTATGATTTTGTGCATCACTGCGTTGGGTTTGTCGTTGGTTTGCATTCCCACAAGTATACCAGAGGCTTGCATATTTGGTGCAGACATTCGTGCGGGCTACGATGTTCAGGTTGCCTTTCCGGCAGCGTTAAGAAACGATGCACCATCAGCCGAATCGACTAGTTTAGGACCAAGATAGCATTGAATTTAAAGAGCAGTCTTTTTGATATCGACAGCGGAAAGCGCGTCGTGGACCGAACACCCTTTTTCTACGGTTGGGTGATTCTCATCGTTGGCAGCCTTGGCTTGATTATGAGCAGCCCGGGCCAGACCTATACCATTTCCATATTCATCGATCACTTCATTGCTGACCTTGGCATCTCACGCGGCACGGTTAGCCTCCTCTATACCATCGGTACGCTCACCGCGGCATTTGGGCTGCCGTTTGTCGGAAAAACCATTGATGTGCGTGGACCGCGCCTCATGGTCGGAGTCATTTCTCTGGCATTGGGAATAGCTTGTTTCTATATGGGATTCATCAACGGGGCTGTGATGCTCCTGATTGGTTTCGTCATGCTGCGCCTGTTTGGGCAGGGCAGCCTTAGCCTGGTAAGCGGCTACGTCATCAATCAATGGTGGGTGCGCCGGCGGGGCACTATCTTGGGCATATCTGGCGTAGCCGTTGCATTCCTGGGCATGGGTAGTTACCCAAACCTGGTCAACTGGCTGATTCCTCAGTTTGGTTGGCGCTGGTCCTATGCCATCCTGGGTTTAATTCTTGTCTTCGTCATGGCCCCTGTAGGTGTGACGTTCTATCGCAGCCGGCCTGAGCTATATGGTCGTGCGCCGGATAACAAAGATGTGTCGCACGACGGCGACAATGATGAAACCCCTATCGAAGTCAACTGGACGCTAGCGGAAGTGCGACGCACCACCACATTCTGGATCATTGCTGCTGGAATGGCAGCCATCTCTATGCTAACAACGGGGCTCACGTTCCACATGGTCAGCATTTTTGCGGACAATAGTCTTTCATCGACTGTTGCCGCTGCAGTCTATGTACCCATCGCATTCACGACTGCCGTCGCCAACCTGGGCAGCGGCATACTTGTAGACCGCATTCCTGTGCGCTATCTGTTATCGGTTTCGCTATTGCTGCAGGTAATTACATTGTGGATGGCGCCGAATCTGCCTAACGTGCCGGTTGCTGTGATGTATGGTGTGGCACTGGGCGCCATGATGGGGCTGCAACGCACTGTTACCATGACGGTGTGGCCAACCTATTTCGGCCGCTTGTACTTGGGCAGCATAGCCGGGTTCGCCACGACCATCAGTGTGGCAGCGTCCGCGTTGGGCTCCATGCCCATGGGCTATGCACGGGACTGGTTCGGCTCCTACACCGGCACCCTTTATGCGCTATCGGTGTTGCCTCTGGTGTTGGCTGTGGTTAGCCTCTTCCTACGTCCGCCCACGCGTGAAGAAACAACGCCTGAGGAACTGGTCGGCGCCTAGCGTTCAATTCGCATCATCAGTTCGCCGATCAGTGAATGCACTGGCGCCTCGTGCATACAGCAGAATAGCCGGCGACAGTAGCAGACCGCTGAAGACCATTGCCGCTTGCAGCGAGCGCAAGCCCACTATGCCGACGATAGGACCACCCGCAATCTGCCCAACCGCATCGGCTTGCGAGACCATGGAGAGCACCGTAGCGCGTACTCGCGAGGGGATATTCTGGTTCAGCCACGTCTGGGCAATCGGATACTGGAGCGCACGGAAACCATTGGCAAGCCAATACGCCAGCGTTGCAACAAGGAATGTTGGCGCCAGTCCGAAAGCGATGATCGAGAACATGAGCACGATGGTCGAGACGAGCAGGATGCGCCGCAGTGAACTGGGATTGCGCAGATCCATGCGTCGGATGATCCCCTCGGAGACCGCAATGCCGATGAGCATGGACACCGTGTTGATAACACCGAACCAGATAACCGGCGGCAAATTCATCCGCGTGGGCAAGACGATGTTCTGCAGGTAGTGCGCCTCCCACAGCCTGTCGAAGCCCTCGCTAGAGGCACCGTAGACGATACCTACTACGACGAACAGGAACGCCACCGGCTGCAGACGAATGACGTCGAAACCTTCCTGTGTGGTAGCCCAGACTTGCCGCCACGATTCACTTTCGTGGTCGCGAGCGGGTTCGAAGCCGTGTTCGGTCATTGTCAGTGCCAGGAAACCCGCCAGCAGTAGCAGCCCAACGCCGCCGACAAGAATAGGAATGGCCAATCCCAGCACACCAAGTCCCGCGCCAACCGCGATTCCGAGGATGCTGCCAGCCAGGCTCATCTGTTGTTGACGCACAAAGACCTCACCTATGGAGTCCTGACCAGTGGAGTCGCGACCCAGCTCGTCTACGATCCAAGCGCTGCTGGCGCCGCTAATAAACGTCTCGCCGATACCGCGTATGAACTCTGCCACAAGGATTGCGACGAAAATGGGTACGGCTCCAGTAATGAGATAGCAAACGCCGATGAGGCTGAAACCGATGATGACCGAAAGGCGCCGGCTGTAGCGATCGGAGACCACACCTGTCGGAATTTCGAATAAGAAGATAGTCGATTCGATCACGGTGCCCACGAGAACCAGTTGCAGTGCGTTCATGCCCACAGTCATGACGTAGTAGATCGCCAGAACCGTGAAGATCATGCGCAGGAAGAAGGAACTGACTCCGCCGATGATCAAGAAGAGGAGATATGCATTGGGTCGTTTCAGCATGGTAGGCAAAGTCTATTTGCTCTCATCGTCCCCCCAGGTTGCGTCAATAAGCTTGATGAGTAGGTACTTCACCGATCGCCATCGAAAGTGACTTGTCATCCGTCAGTTTCAGAACAAGAACTCAGACTGCGCTAGCTTACCCATGATGGAGTGCTTGCAGCGCTGTAGTTTGGCTTGTTCGCAGAGCATAACCCTGTTGCTGTGCTCGTACGTTTCTGCACTGTGCTTGAGTGGCAGAGTAGTATGCGGTTGCTGCATAAAAACACACTTTCCTTCAGTGTATGCGCATACGCGATGTTGATTTTTCTAGCGACAGAATCATATGTTATTGTGTTAGTATATCGAAACTTAAGTTGAGCCCTCATCCATCATCATGCACAATGCAGGTCCAGCGCTAATGGAGGTCTTTGCCGAATGGACGGTCAGTCCGTAACACCGAAGCCAAATGCCTACGACCAAGAGAGTCCGCTGTACTGAAGAGAGTGAGCCGTGCCATGTACTCATTCATAACGATGATGAAACCCCGTTTAGTTACGTTATCTATACACTAAACGCGGTCTTCATGCTCTCCGACGAGCTGGCGGAGCATGTCGCGTCGACCGCCCATACTTCTGGGGAAGCCATTGTCGCCATCCGACCGCAGGATGAGGCTGAGAAGCTTATTCGGGTTGCTCTTGGTCGCGCCAAACACGACGGTTACCCGTTGCAGTTCTCACTGGAGCGATCCTAGCATCGGCAGTTGCCACGACAGTCAGTCATATATTGCGCGATATACGTGCCGACGGATGGTGCAATACACTAGCCAACATTGACGGGTAGCCTGCGGGTTACCCGTTTCAATTTGCATCACGGCGTAGCCCAGCATCCTGCATAGAAAGAGCATTGATAAACATATGCACATTGACAAAGACTCATCACAACTGGAGGCGTGGCGTACGCTCCAGCGGCGGCAAACCTACCAGGTTGGCGATGGCAAGTACCTCAAAGTCGAGTTGCACATGGTCGAACTGCCCGGCGGAGAGGTTCTCGAAGACTGGCCATGGGTGATCACGCCTGACTACGTCAACATTGTGGCTGAGACCGAGGACAAGCGCTTTATCTGCTTTCGTCAGACCAAATATGCGGCGAAAGGTGTCACGCTCTCCGTCACCGGCGGATATATGGAGCCAGGTGAAGACCCGCTGGAAACAGGGCAGCGCGAGCTGCTAGAAGAGACCGGCTATACGGCGCACGAATGGATCCATCTCGGCACAAGCGCGGTGGACGGCAATCGCGGTTCGGGTACCGCTCATCTGTATCTAGCGCGTGGCGCCAAATGGCACCAGCCGATCGATGCTGACGACCTGGAAGAACAGCATATGCTGCTGTTGACACGGGATGAGATGCAGTCGGCACTCCTGCACGCGGAATTCAAAGTGCTGTCTTGGGCGACGGCAGTTGCTATAGCCTTGGTCTGGCTGCGTGCCAACGACGAGAAATGATCGATTGTTACAGATAAAGGTTTGCACCTTCGCCACACTATCAGAAGATACGGGTAATGGATGACGGACTATAGGCGACATGGATGGAGCAAACCCATGATTTACAGGATAACAAACCTCTTACTCATTCTATCTCTTGGCGGATTGTTGGCGGCGTGCCAGGCGATAGCCCCGGCGACAATGGAGCCGGTACCCTTCGCTAGCGGAGAACCGGCAGAAAAGCTCGATGTTCAATCCCTAAAGCTGAACGAACTGGACACGACGTTCCTCGCCGCGATCGAAGCCGAACTAAAGGCAACTGAAGCAGCGCCAAACGCACGCATGTACATCTCGCTTATGTCCGATGATGGCGTGGAATGGCAGGGAGAGCTGCACCGCAGCGACACGCACGACACATACTGGCTTCAGCAAGCAGAAGCGAGCGGATTGGAAGCTGTGCAAATCGAGGCGCGAACCGGCACGCCGATTGAAGCCATCCTCGCGTCGCTGCCCGAGCCAGAGCCGGCAGGCACACCAGCCGACGTTCAAGTTGAACAGGTCAGAGCAGAACTTCACGACAACGGCACGTGGTCATTCGATGTGACGGTTCGGCATCCGGATATGGGGTGGGAAGACTATGCGGATGGCTGGCAGATGGAGACTGCGGAAAGTGAAATACTGGGCTTGCGCATCCTGCTGCACCCGCATACGACTGAGCAGCCATTTACGCGCTCGATTCAGGGGGTAGAGATTCCCACGGGAATTTCACCAGTCTATGTTCGACCGCATGACCTCGTGAGTGGATACGGACGGAGCATTGAGGTTCCCATCGACACTGCTAGTGGGGGAGCCAACTACGAAGTAGTGCGCTAGCCGTGAGCATCCGACTACTCATCGTCCTCTGCGATTCCGCCGGCAGGCATTTCGATATCGACGACGTTGCCGTGGAAATCGATGACAATGCGGAAACCTAGCATACCCAACCAGCGCAGTGCGTCCTCCGGAATGGGCTGCCCCACGGCATCCTCCATGTTATCGATGGAGGACTCCACCGCCGCCTTGGTGAAGAGGTCGTCCTGCCCCATCATGTCGAGCATGGCGCCCACCGCCATGTCCCGGCTATCCTGCACCTGTTCGCGCAAGAAGCGCAGTACTTGTCGGTCAACCTCTGCTGCATCAATGTGGCGTCTGAAGTCATCGTCGAGCACGACATAGAAAGCATCGTTGCCGATTCTCGATACTTCTGCAGCATTTCCTGCTTCATCAAAGACTAGTCCCGCGAACATTGCGTTAAACGCCATGATCCTCCGTCCTTGTCCGAACGACTGCGTCTCCCAACGCTGTCGAGAAACGCAGTTCAGTGTTTCGAAGAGTCGTTCAAGGGGGTTCAAACTGTACCCGCACATAAAATGCCCACTGGAATTCGCGTGGGCTTACGCATGGAACGCTGGATGCAGTCGATTTCCCCTTGAACACTATATTACTACAATCTGCGCCACTGAAGACCCGTCTTTCGCAGCCTGGCAAGACGTGCGCACTGACCGTACGAACTTTATCCTGAGTAGAGTTTCACCTGTAATTGGCTTGTATCACGCCTCTCTACCGCTACTACAGCGCACTTTGCAAGAACTCGAAGCTGCGGCGCACTGTCTCCTCCGGATCCTCCGGCAAATCATGTTCGACGATGAACCACTCGCCGCCGGCTGCCTTGGCTGCGGGCAGCAGAGTGTTCCAGTCCAGCACGCCGTCGCCGACATCAGCCAAACCCATGTGGTCCACGTTCTGCCCTTCCGGCGCCAAGTCCTTCACGTGGATGCGCAGGCAACGTCCGCTGTAGCGTTCCAGGATTGCTATGGGGTCGGCCTTGCCGCGGATGATCCATGCCAAGTCCGGTTCCAGGCCCAGATTATCGTAGCTGGCGCCTTCGAACAACCAGTCCAGCGCCAACTTGCCGTCCAGCTGCACCATCTCCCACCAGTGATTGTGGTAGAGAAAGTGCATCTGCGAATCGACGCAGCGTTCGCCGATTACGTTCAAACGTTTCCCCATCTCCAGCCAGCCGGCGGCAGTTGTCGGTCGCTCCGGTTCAGGAATCGCGGGCAGCACCAAACAGTCGTTGCCGATGGCCTGATTGAACAAGATGACTTCGCCCAGCTTCTCTTCCAGCAGCGATAGCGGTACATGCGAAGAGCACGCGATGAGATTGTTCGCGTCAAGCAGGTCCTTCATTTCGCTGGCTGAAATGCCGTGATCGCCGATCGTTTCAACGCCGTGGTAGCCAATATTGGCTACGTGGTTCATGGTATCGGAGAGCGATTGATCCAGATGTCGTAAGGAATAGAGCTGCACGGCAATAGGCTTGGTTGTTTGCTCAGTCATTTCTCACCTCGGTAAAATGGTCGGGTTTGACTCTCTGTAGAATCTGCGGGCCTCTCTGGAAGCCGTAAAAGTCCTGCATTCCGAACATGCTTTGGTTGTGCTATGCCGCAAGTATACACTCTTTTAGTCCAGTATACCTTTCGGCGACTTTGTTGTTGCGGACCGCAATAGCAACCGCTTTTTGTTGTCCCACGAGCACCACCAATCGCTTGGCGCGAGTGACAGCAGTATACAGTAGGTTGCGCTGAAGCATCATGTAATGGTTGGTCATCATCGGGACTACCACCGCCGGGAACTCTGAGCCCTGGCTCTTGTGCACGCTAATGGCGTAGGCGTGGATCAGTTCGTCCAGCTCCAGGAAACTATACTCGACGTGTACGGTATCAATGAGCACACTCAGCCGCTGTAACTCCAGGTCGATGGCTGACACCACGCCTATATCGCCGTTGTAGACTTCCTTCTCATAGTTGTTCCGAATCTGCATGACGCGGTCGCCCACCCGGAAGATACGATTGCCTGCCTGCTTCTGCGCGATGCCTGGACGTTGCGGATTCAAAGTTTCTTGAATTCTGGCGTTCAACGCGGTGACGCCGGTAACGCTGCGATGCATGGGACTCAGCACCTGGATGTCGCTCGGCGGGATGGCGAATCGTCTTGGAATGCGTTCCGTTACCAGTTCGACACATAGTTCAGCCGCACGGTTGGCATCATCGGTGGAAAACATAAAGAAGTCTGCGCTCTCGGCGTTGGAGAGATCAGGCATCGCGCCGCCGTTGATGCGGTGCGCGTTGGTGATGATCAGACTGTTGTGCAACTGTCGGAAAATCTGCTTCAGTCGAACTACTTGCGCGTTGTTGTCCTGCACCGTCTCGAACGCGTCAATCAGGTCATGCAGCACGTTACCGGCTCCGACGGAAGGCAGCTGGTCCACATCCCCGACCAGCAGCACGTGCGTACCGGACGGCACGGCCTTTAGCAGCTGGTTGGTCAGCACTGTGTCCAACATGGAAGCCTCATCCACAACGAGCAGGTCGGCATTGAGCGGATATTCACTATTGCGTTTGAATGTGAAGCCCTCGCTCGGCTGGAATTCCAGCAGGCGATGAATGGTCCTGGCTTCCTGCCCGGTCGCTTCGGCGAGACGTTTGGCGGCGCGACCCGTCGGAGCGGCGAGCAGAGTCCGGTAACCTGCCTGCTTGCACAGCTGCAGGATGCTGCGTACGGTCGTCGTCTTGCCAGTACCCGGACCGCCAGTGAGTATGGCTATGCGGCTGGTGAGCGCTATTTGAGCGGCGTGCAACTGCTCCTGCGCCAGACGCAGTCCCGTGGTCGCGGATAGCTGTGCCAGCAGCTTCGGCCAATCCGCGCCTGCCCGGAAGGCTTCAAGTCGCCCAGGACCGGATTTCAGAAGCCTACGCACTTGCCCGGCGACGCCTTGCTCGCTGAAGTAGAGAGGCCGCAGGTAGACCGAGTAATCCAACTCCATGATCTGCCTTGCGCTATCCACAGACGACGTGGCGTACAACTGTCCGTATTCGCTGATGAGCCGGGGGGCAGAAGCTGATGCAGCTTGCAATTCAGCCGGATTCACAGGTTGGCCTGGTTCCTGCGTGAGCACTAATGCGTCCTCAGCCAGTAGCAGCGACAACCCCAGCGCAGACTGCTCCGGCGACACATGCAGCAGATCAGCGGCCTTGATCAGCAACTCCTGCGACGGCAGGTAAACGTGTCCCTCGTTGGTAGCCTCGCTGAGTGCATAGGTGATGCCTGCGGCAATACGCTGCGGTGAATCGGATGGAATGCCCAACGACTGCGCAATCCTGTCGGCGGTCAGGAAGCCGATGCCGTACACATCGCGGGCAAGCTGGTAGGGATTCGTCTGCACGATGCCGATGGCGTTGTCGCCGTATTGCTTGTATATCTTGGTAGCCAGGTTGGATGAGACGCCGTTACTCTGCAGAAACAGCATCACTTCCTTAATGGCGCGCTGTTCTTCCCACGCCTTCCGCACCATCTGTACGCGTTTGCGGCCGATACCCGGCACATCCAGCAAGCGCTCCGGCGACTGTTCGATGACGTCCAAGGTTTCTTCGCCAAATTCGTCCACGATGCGCTTCGCCATAGCTGGTCCCACGCCGCGAATCATGCCGCTGCCCAGATACCGTTCGATGCCGGCCATGGTTGCCGGTAAAATTGACCGAAGCTGCTCCACTGCGAACTGACGACCATACTCGGCGTGCATCTTCCACTCTCCGCGCACCTCCACAAGCTCGCCAACCTGAATGGCAGGGAGATTGCCCACGAGCGTCACCTCGTTGGCCTGGCTGAAATGGGTTTGCGCCTGCAGTTCAGGAGTCATCTTGGCGACTGTATAGCCACTTTCTTCGCTATGGTAGGTGATGCGTTCAACCACGCCGCGCAGTGTCTCCATAGGTGTGAGTGTAGCATCAAGCGAAGCGAAAGCCATAGTGCGTGCGTATTGGTAGTAGAACGCTTGCATGCGCAGGTAGCGGAGATGACTTGACATAGGGAATTCTTGAAGGATATTTGTACGCAGTGGCGTCCTGTGGTAATATATTGTGAACATGTATGCTAGACCATTTGCCTTGCACAGCGTTGATCTGGCGGCAGTGACCAAACTGTAGTGTTACCAGGGCGTCCTGGAGTGCTAGAATCAGGAGATATGCATGAGCATTACCAAAACGCGCAAGACCGAGTTGATCAGTGAATATCGTATTAATGATCAGGATACCGGTTCGCCGGAGGTACAGGTAGCAATCTTGACCACGCGTATTGATGCGTTAATCGATCACTTGAATACGCACAAACACGACGAGAGTTCCCGGAGAGGACTGCTCAAGCTGGTTGGCCAGAGACGCCGCCACCTGGCTTATCTAAAGCGAGCAGACACGCAGCGATATCAGGAGTTGATTCAACGCCTGGGACTGCGAAAGTAAGTGCGACAGGAAGAGGGGCGAGGCCTGCATCTTTGGGCCCGCCCCTTTTGTCTGTAATACGAAGAGCATGACAGCACGTGTTCACGTGCTGTCACGGTAGCGTAGGTTGCGAGAGGTTCAGAAACCGTTTCTAGAAATTGCAGCCGAAGCGTGAATGCACTAGAAGCGCAAGTGCACTAGAAACGTCAAAAAAGAATCGGTACTTGTATACGGATACATTGGGTAACCGTTGGCGTTGTAAGTAGATAGGTATCGCGCAGTACGGTAGTGCGCAGGAAGTCAATCGGGAACGGCTGTTCAGCTGACAACGATACAATCGAGGTCCGGCATTGGAGAGCGCCGCGAAGCGTTCCGCAGTAGTGCCCAAAGGCACTACAACCCGGCATAGGAGAGCTTCGAATCGATCTCCAGTTCCGCACCTCGGTTCCGTCCCACTGACAACCCGCATATTTATCGTACTGCTTGACTATGGCGTGGCTGCGTCGTGTTCGCGCGTCCAGCCCATGCCAACGATTGTTTTGCGCCATCCATGGATGACGCAACAGTAGTTGCCGCATGCGTTGCGGCAACGAATCATAACGAACAAGGAGTTCGATATAATGCAGTTGTTTGAAGGATCAAAAACATATACAACAGAGTTTGGCGGCAGGCCTTTCTCCTTGGAAACAGGGATTCTGGCTGCTCAAGCCGGCGGCGCAGTAACAGCTCGCTACGGCGATACAGTCGTGATGGCTACCGCCACCATGAGCAAGGACGTGCGACCGGGGATTAGCTTCTTCCCCCTGACAGTGGATTTCGAAGAGAAGCTCTATGCTGCCGGTCGTATTCCGGGCAGCTTCTTCCGCCGCGAAGGACGCCCCAGCGAACAAGCCATCCTGTTGGCGCGTCTCATCGACCGCCCGCTGCGCCCGCTCTTCCCCAAGGGCATGCGTAACGAGGTGCAGGTCATCCTGACGCCGCTGAGTGTGGATGAAGAGAACATCATTGATGTGGTGGCTATGATTGCGGCATCCGCAGCGCTGACCATTAGCGACATTCCCTGGGGCGGCCCCATCGCCGGCTGCGCAGTAGGTTTTGTAGACGGAGAGTTCGTCATCAACCCCACCACCTCGCAGATGGACAACAGCAGCCTGAATCTCATGGCCGCGGGCACAGATGACAACGTACTCATGGTCGAAGCAGGCGCCAGCGAGTTCCCCGAGGACATGATGCTGGATGCGCTGAAGCTGGCCCATGAGTCCATGCAACCGGCCATCGACCTTATCAAGCAGATGCAGGCCGATGTTGCCAAGGAGAAGAAAGACGTCCATCAGTACCTGCCGGCGCCAGAAGCGCTGGAGAAGGTTGCTGAGTTGACCGCAGCGCAGGTTAAGGAAGCCGTTGCAGCCGGCCTGGATAAGCACGGCCTGCAAGATCGGCTGGACACCATCCGCGCCAGCGTCCACGAGGAGTTGGCGGAAGCGGTTGAGAAGGGCGAGTACGTCAGCGGCGATATCGACGATGCGTTCGACGCGGTGCTGAAGGAAGCTACTCGAAACCGCATTCTGGATGAGAAGATGCGTCCGGACGGCCGTGAGACAACGCAGATTCGTCCCATTTCTGTGCAGGTAGGCAAGCTGCCGCGCGTACATGGGTCCGGGTTGTTCATGCGTGGTGAAACGCACGTGCTGACCATTGCCACGTTGGGTACGCCCGGCGATGCACAGCGGTTGGACACATTGCAGCCCACGGAAGACAAGCGCTACATGCATCATTACAACTTCCCGCCCTACAGCACTGGCGAAGCCTATCCGCTGCGCGGGCCGAAGCGACGTGAAATTGGGCATGGCGCCTTGGCAGAACGCGCACTGCTGCCCGTCATCCCAGAGGACTACCCTTACACGCTGCGTCTCGTCAGCGAGGCAGTCAGCAGTAACGGTTCCACTAGCATGGCCTCGGTGTGCGGCAGCACACTAGCGCTGATGGACGCCGGTGTGCCCATCCGCGAACCCATCGCCGGTATCGCCATGGGTCTTATCCAGGACCAGGAAAGCGGCGACTATGTTGTGCTAAGTGACATTCAGGGTCTGGAAGATCACCTAGGCGACATGGACTTCAAGGTTGCGGGTTCCAAGCACGGCATCACAGCGCTGCAGATGGACCTGAAAATCAAGGGTCTCGATTTTAAGATTCTGCAAGAGGCAATGGCACAGGCACTGGACGGTCGTCTGTTCATCTTGGGCAAGATGCTCGACGTCCTGCCGGAGCCGCGCCAGGAGCTGAGCCCGTATGCTCCTCGCATCCTGACCACGCATGTGGATCCGGAGAAGATCGGCAAGATCATCGGCCCCGGCGGCAAGACCGTTCGCGGCCTGCAGGATACATACGATGTCAAGGTTGACATTGATGAAGACGGCACGGTGTATGTTTCCGGCGAAGGCACAGGCGCCGAGAAGGCGCTGGCTGAAATCGAAGCCATGACTGAAGAGGTCGTGGTCGGCAAAATCTACACCGGCACCGTCGTTCGCGTGGAGCCGTTCGGCGCATTTGTGAACCTGCTGCCCGGTGTGGACGGCATGGTGCATATCAGCCAGTTGGCCGACTATCGAGTCGACAAGGTCGAGGATATCGCCAATGTTGGAGATGAACTCACGGCGATGGTCGTCGATGTGGACCCGGGCGGTCGAGTACGCCTGAGCCGCCAGGCTGTGCTAGAGGGCTGGAGCGTTGAAGAAGCGCAGGCGAAGGACAAGGGCGGCAGCCGAGGCGGCGGTGGTAATCGACGCAGCGGCGGCGGCAATCGCGGTCGCAGCAACGACCGACGTCGCTAGTACTTGCGCGGTAAAATAGAAACAACTGGGGTGAGCCTAGGCTCGCCCCTTTTCTGTTCTCTTAACGAATTATCTTAACGAGTTCATGATACGCGTGAACAAGACACCAGCCAACCATCCCGAGTAGGTTGCGTTGCAAAATTCGACCGACACTAAGAAACGTCGATGACCGCCTTCAGCACATTATCCGCATAGCTGTTGACGAGCTCGAATGCCTCTACCGACTCACTTAGTGGGAAGTGATGTGTAGCCATAGCCTGCATGTCTATCTGACCCGACGCGGTCAGCGCGATCGCCTGCGGATAGGTATGCTTCATGCGCCGAGACATCTTGATCGTGAGCCCTTTACGGCGTGCGTCCGAATGGTGGAAGCATAGCGTATTATCAGTAGGGATACCGACGATGACAACCGTGCCACCTATTTTGACTATCTTCGCAGCCTGTACCGGCGTCTCAGCAGCGCCTGCCGCCTCAAAAACAACATCCGCACCGCGACCGCCTGTTGCGTCCACGATGGCCTCGACAACATCTTCCAAACTTGGATCGAACATTGCCGTGGCGCCAAACTGCATAGCCGCATCACGTCGATAGGCCAACGGTTCAGTCCCGTAAATCGTAGTAGGGCCTGTAATATGCAGCATACTCATGATGCTCAGTCCGATGGGTCCGGCACCCAAGACGGCAACCGTGTCACCCGGCTCTGCATCGCCCAGCCGCACCGCGTGCAGCGCGATTCCCAGGGGCTCGAGTAAGGCGCCATCGGTTGCCGAGAGCGCCGGCGGCAGCGGGAATAGCAAGTTGGCCGGCCAGTTCATTGTCTCCCTCATCGCGCCGTCTACGCCGGGGGAGCCGGCGAAGATGACGTTGGGGCACAGGTTGGGATGCCCCATCTCGCACTGCTCGCAAGTGCCGCAGTTGCGGTTGGGATCAACAGCCGTAAGCTGCCCCACAGTCACGTTGTCGACGCCTTCGCCGAGTTCCGTAACAAAGGCGGAGAACTCGTGGCCCATGATCAGCGGTTGCACAATTTCCGCGGGTCCGATGCCGCCTTCGCGATAGTAGTGCAGGTCGGAGCCGCAGACGCCCACGCTGGCGATGCGCAGTTTCACCCAGCCGGGCGGAGGCGGACCCGGCTCCGGGACGTCTTCAACTCGTAAGTCATAGGGTTTGTAGAGCCGTGCCGCTAGCATTGCGCGCTGTCCTTTGGTCTAGTGAAATGCGTCCTCAGCGAAAAATTCGGTCTGTTCGAAAAGCGGCAGCGGACGCTATGAGCGCCAACAACCGCTGCCGTGTTGGTTTCTACTCATATTACGGAAGGGATCGGCGAATTGGCAATTTCGCCTGCACGGCAAGTTGGTCAGACATATAATCAACGTGACAGCGTGGTTAGCAATTTGGGTAAAGCGTAGAATGATGCATGCAGCGCAAGTCTGTAAAGGACTGCTGAGTAGTTGCGATATGGCGTACTATTGTAACAGCTCAGCCGGCACGACAGAGGTAGTATCCAGCACGTCCTCGGCCAATCGTTGGCACTGCCCTTTGTCCGTCTCGCGATACTCCTGGTCATGCGGCAAGTATAATCGTGCGTTAATGAAAGCGTCTGCCTGTCGTGCTTCGTAACTGAAGCTATTATCCCAAGACCAGAGAACCGTCCATTCTTGGCCTGCTAGCCATTGCGCCGAATATGGCATGCCATACGACTCGCTCGTTTGTTCTACATTAAGCTTACAAGCCGGATCTTCCGCCAATGTCAAGTTAACACTCTTAGTCTGCTGCCAGATCTGTGGATCGTACCAGACCAACATCGCATGCTTAACCGAATCCCAGTGGCTCTTCCTCACCAGTGGCGTAAGCCCAGGATATCGGTCAGCGGTGTCCGCCAGAATGGCGTCAGGGATGATTGTCGGCGTGGGCGTGGGCAAGGGGCTGATCGTTGGCGCAGGTTGCGTCGGTTTCGACGCCTCCAGCGTAGCCTCGTAGGCGACGTTTTTGTTGTATAGGTCTTCGATTACCTGGAACGCTTCCTGAGTCAGTTGTATCTCTGTCGGATTCGGCGTCGGCGGCCGATTCGTAAGCAGTTCCTGCCACGTTTCGCGATTTTTGTCCTGAAAAGCTATTTCACCGGCGCGTGCTTCGACGTATTGCTCATACTTTGCCGCTACCTCTGGATCGGCGAGCAATTCGGACGGCGTCTCACCGGTGCTCATCCGGACCGCCAGCGCTGCACTTGCATCGTCCATTACCTCAATCATCCGATCAAACTCGGCAATTGTTGTGTGTACCGGCGGGCGCTGGGGATTGCTGATATCGAGAATGGTGGAAGGAGCGTCGTCGTGAAAGGTAACTGACGCAGCTACACGACGCAATACTTCCTCCTGTTGTTGGCTTGCGCCCATTGTGTGTATCCGCAGAACAAGTCGTCCGTTGATCAGATAGTAACTGCGATCGTATGGCGCATCCGGCACGAACTCGTGGAGCGCGATGACGTCAGTATCGTTTTCTGCCAGGCTAAGCACGACTGGCTCGTACTCGTACTTGGGATGCCATCCGGCATCCTTAATCTCCCTATAGCGAATCAACCACTGTTGCAGATCTAGTTCTTCCGGCTTCTCGTACTCAAGGTAGTTGACGATTATGGTATCTGCGCGTTTTCGTACCGGCGGGACAATGGTATTCCACTTGCCGTATTCAGACTGTTCGTTGACTACCCAACCCAGGGGGAATTCCAGCGTGTAGCCGCCGGATTCACTGATGTAGCTCGTCCATTCGTCAACAGGAGGCATCAGCGGAGATTCGTTGCGCATGGAACGCAACGGTGTTGGCGTGGCCGATGCGGCAGCGGTTGCGTCGACAAGAGGCGCACCGGTCGCGTCCTGTCTCGCAGACGCGTCAAGCGCGAAGCTTCCAACGAGTACGATCACAAACAAACTCATCAATACGGGGGTCCATCGCATGATTTGCCTCTTCTATCTACTGCTAAGGAGATTCGCTAGTCGACAATGCGCCTCGATAGGCGCGCTAACGCGGGTGCGCTGTTACTAGTCGGACGCAGGAGTTCAGAGTGAAGTTCCGGATCGCGGTCGTACTGGACATTTCGCATGATAGCGAACCGAATCCGGTCCGATTATTGACCAATTACGCCATTAGCACGGCATCCATCGCATGTTTGACTATCGACGATTAGTGTCCTGATCTGGGATACCGCCCGCAGGACGATAGCGCGGCGCGGTGTCGGAATACAGGCACCCATGGTTGAAGGTGAATTCCGCACGTGACGCTGCTTCGCGTGCGTCGATACCACAGCAGTTGGCGATGGAATGTGTTGACTTGCACATACACGGTAGCTGGACAAATTTGGCTGTGCATAGTACACTAGAAACCTTAGAACTTATGTTCGTTATGTTATGCTATGCGCTATTGTTTGTAGATGAGCGTATGCGATTATGAGGCTCTTGTCTTCGCTCAGCGTGACAAACACCAGTGTGTTTGCATATATAGTTGTACATTGTCTGACGTACTGCAATCAGATGTGATATACTGGTTCCGGCGCACCTAGGAGCGTGCTCCGGGCCTATAGGAGGGCTCGTCATGCCCGAACTACAAGTTGTAAGCGACTTCCAACCGACCGGAGATCAGCCGCAAGCCATCGAGCTTCTCACGAAGGGGATCAACTCGGGCATGCGCGACCAAGTGCTGCTGGGCGTCACCGGCTCCGGCAAAACATACACCATGGCCAAGGTCATTGAGCGCGTGCAGAAGCCCACGCTCATCCTGGCGCACAACAAGACGCTGGCCGCGCAGCTCTACAGCGAAATGCGCGAGTTCTTCCCCAGCAACGCAGTGGAATACTTCGTCATCCTATTACGATTACTACCAGCCCGAGGCCTACATCCCCCGCTCGGACACCTACATCGAGAAGGACTCGCAGATCAACGAGGAGATCGATCGTCTGCGCCTGGCGGCAACATCGTCGCTGCTCAGCCGGCGAGATGTGGTCATTGTGGCCTCCGTTTCATGCATCTTCGGCCTGGGCAGCCCGCAGGACTACGGTCGCGTGGTGCTCAACCTGCGCGTAGGCGACATGATTCGCCGCAATAATATCCTGCGCCATCTGGTGGAAATCTACTACGAGCGCAATGACAGCACGCTGCAGCGCGGTCGTTTCCGCGCCCGCGGCGATGTGCTGGAAGTACAGCCGGCGGACCGCGAGTTCGCCTATCGCATCAGCCTGTGGGGCGACGAAATCGAGCGCATCAGCGAGATCGATACGCTCACCGGCGAGATCCTCGCCGATCACCAACAGATCGACATCTATCCGGCCAAGCACTTCGTCACGCCGCAGGAGCGTATCGAACTGGCCTTGGTGGACATTGAGAAGGAGATGAACGAGCAGATTGCGCTCTTCGAGTCGCAGGAGAAATTCCTGGAGGCGCAACGCATTGCGCAGCGTACCCGCTATGATCTGGAGATGCTGCGCGAGTTGGGCTATTGCAGCGGCGTGGAAAACTACAGCCGTCCCCTCTCGCAACGCCCGCCGGGCAGCACGCCGTGGACGCTGTTGGACTATTTCCCCGCCGATTGGCTGCTCATGATCGATGAGAGCCACATGACGATTCCCCAGGTGCGCGGCATGTATGGCGGCGACCGCAGTCGCAAAGAAGTGCTGGTTAACTATGGCTTCCGGCTGCCCAGCGCGCTGGACAACCGACCGCTGCGTTTCGACGAATTCGAGGAACACATCTCGCAGGCGGTCTATGTCAGCGCTACGCCGGGCCCTTATGAGAGTGAACGTGCCGAGCAAACTGTTGAGCAGGTCATCCGACCAACTGGCCTCATCGATCCGCCGGTAGAGGTGCGACCGACTGAAGGACAGATCGACGATCTCCTAAACGAGATTCGCAAACGTGTAGCCGTGGGTCAGCGCGCGCTGGTGACCACATTGACCAAGCGCATGGCGGAGGACTTGACCGAGTATCTAGCTGAGCTGAATGTTCGTGTGCACTACTTGCACAGTGAGATTCACACGATCGAGCGCGTGGAAATCCTGCGCGACCTGCGGCTGGGCGTCTACGACGTGGTCGTGGGCATCAACCTCTTACGAGAGGGTCTCGACCTGCCCGAAGTGTCGCTTGTGGCCATCCTGGATGCGGACAAGCAGGGGTTTCTGCGCAGCGAGAGCGCGCTCATCCAGAACATCGGACGCGCCGCCCGCCACATTGACGGCCGCGCCATCCTTTATGCAGATAAGATGACAGATGCGATGAAAGCAGCAATTAGTGAGACAGCTCGCCGTCGCGAGATTCAGATCGCGCTATAACTTGGAGAACGACATCGAGCCGCAGAGCATCGTCAAGAGCATCCGCGATCTAACCGATCGTGTGAAGATATTAGCCGAAAACAAGGAGAACTATTTCGCGGAGCAGAATGAGGCGACGCCGGTAGATGCTGCTGAGTTGCCGGCTGACGAGTTGGCCAAGCTGATCAAGCAGATTGAGAAGGAAATGAAGGAAGCGGCCAAGGCGCTGGAGTTCGAGAAGGCGGCTGCATTGCGTGATCAGTTGATGGAGCTGCGCGGCCTGCAGATAGACGAGCGTGTCGGCGGCGGATGACTAAGCGACACTAATATATACTAAACCACAAATAGCGACAGTAGCCTACAACACAGCCCCGGAGATTGCTATGCCTGGTACAGTTCACGAGTTTGGAGGCAGTTGGACAGAGGAGAAGCTTCGACGACTGAAAGCTTACCTCAAAGAATACCTGAATATTTTTGAAGTCAATGAAAAAGCGAAATTCCTAACGACACATTATGTAGACGCATTTGCCGGTTGTGGCGAGCGATCGAAGTCATCTGGAGTCAGGAATCCAACTCTGGATCTTTTCGGGAGAGCAGAAACCGCTAATGTCACTGGGTTCTACGACGGCAGTGCACGGATTGCGCTAGAAATGGAACCTTCGTTTGACTATTACCATTTCATCGATTCCAGTCCTACATTTGTTGAACAGCTACAACATCTTAAGAGTGAATATCCAGAGAAAGCGCACTGCATAGATGTACGGCGCGGGGACGCAAATACTCAGATAGTGCAGTTCTGCAACAAATACAACTGGAGACGCCATAAGGCAGTCGTATTTCTTGATCCTTATGGTATGGCTGTTGACTGGAGTACAATTTCCGCATTAGGTGCAACAAACGGTGTAGATTTATGGGTACTACTACCGATTGGGCAAGCGGTTAATCGAATGTTGACTAGAGACGGACTGCCAAACCTGTCGTGGTCAGACAAGCTAACGCGCTTCTTTGGTACTGACGAATGGAAAGAAGCGTTTTATAGACCTAAGCTGCAGGCGAGCCTTTTTGATAACAGTGACACAGAATCTGGACTCGAAAAACAAGCTAATTTTGAGAGTATCAGCAATTTCTTTACAGACAGACTCAGGACGGCATTTCCGTTAGTGGCCGAGAATTCATTGATGCTACGCAACTCGACTAATGTACCCATATTCGGACTATACTTCGCTACTTCCAATCAAGCGGGTAATAGAATAGCCAGCTATATTCTTGGGAGATAGAAAATGGCAACTAAATCTGACATCGAATGGACGGATATGACTTGGAATCCAGTCACTGGCTGCGATAAAGTCAGTCAGGGGTGCAAGCATTGCTACGCAGAACGTATGGCCAAACGGCTTCAGGCGATGGGACAACCGCGCTACCAGTATGGGTTCCAAGTAACATTGCATAATGACCTTATCGATGCACCACGTCGGTGGATCAAGCCTCGGATGATTTTCGTCAATTCGATGAGTGACCTCTTCCATGATTCTGTACCAGATAGCTTCATTAAGCAGGTTTTCCATACTATGGTCCAGACCCCGCAACACACCTTTCAGATCCTTACAAAACGGAGTCAGAGACTAGCCGAACTGGCAAGTGAGCTTCCGTGGACTAAGAACATCTGGATCGGTGTGAGTATAGAAAGCGAAGAAGTTGTCTCTAGAATCGATGATTTGCGAAGAGTGAGAGCTTCTACCCGTTTCCTATCGTGTGAACCCCTTATTGGGCCGCTGGATAACCTGACGCTAAATGGAATCCACTGGGTAATTGTTGGCGGTGAATCGGGACCAGGAGCTCGTCCAATGAAGGAAGCTTGGGTTCAGTCAATTCTTCAACAATGTGAATCGGCGAACGTACCATTCTTTTTCAAGCAGTGGGGTGGTACTCGAAAACACAAGACCGGAAGAGTATTGAATAACCGAACATATGACCGATATCCAGCAGCATTTCGGTATACGAACGATTAACCAGTCAAGGTAGGCAGTAATCAGTGCCAAGGAAACACAATGCCCAGCAGTAACGGAACGAACGGAGCGACAAACACAGTCGGCGACTTCGGCGTGATCTTCCAGGCCGATATCGTGGAGCAGATGCAGGGCGCGTACCTGGATTACGCCATGAGCGTGATCGTCAGCCGCGCACTGCCAGATGTGCGGGACGGGCTCAAGCCGGTCCACCGACGCATCCTCTATGCCATGCACCACGACCTGGGCCTCGACCACACCAAGTCGCACAAGAAGAGCGCCCGTATCGTCGGCGAAGTGCTGGGTAAATACCACCCGCACGGCGACTCCGCCGTCTACGACGCCATGGTGCGCATGGCTCAACCATTCAGCTTGCGCTATCCGCTCATCGACGGGCAGGGCAACTTCGGCAGCGTGGACGGCGATAACGCCGCCGCCATGCGCTATACCGAGGCGCGATTGGCTGAGATCAGCTCACTCATGTTGACCGACCTGGAAAAGGACACCGTCGACTGGCACGACAACTTCGATAATTCGCTGCAGGAACCGGACATCCTGCCTGCCGCCCTGCCGAACCTGCTCATCAACGGCTCCAGCGGCATCGCCGTGGGCATGGCAACTAACATCCCGCCACATAATTTAGGCGAGGTCGTGGATGCGTTGGTCTTCTTGCTAGAGAGCCACGACAAGATGGACGCCATTACGGTCGAGGATCTCATGCAGTTCGTCAAGGGACCCGACTTCCCCACCGGCGGCATTGTCTATCGCTATCGAGAAGAGAACAAGGGTGACGACAGCTTTGACGTCGTGGCACAAGGTTATTCGGTAGGACGCGGCCGTCTCATTATGCAGGCTAAGGCGCACTTCGAGGAGATGAGCCGCAGTCGTAGCCGAATCGTCGTCACCGAGTTGCCCTACCAAACGAACAAGGTCTCGCTGCTGGAACGCATCGCGACGCTGGTGCGCGATGGCAGAATCGAGGGTATTACCGACCTGCGCGACGAGAGCGATCGCACTGGCATGCGCGTGGTCATCGAGTTGACGCGAAACGTGGATCCGAAGAAGATCCTGGAGCAGCTTTTCAAGCTGACGCCGCTGCAACAGACTTTCGGCATGCAGATGCTGGCGCTGGTCAACGGCGAACCTCGCATGCTCAGCCTCAAACGCATGCTGCAGTACTTCATTGAGCATCGCCAAGTCGTGCTGCGGCGTCGCTCAGAGTATGAACTTCAGCGAGCCCGGGATCGAGCGCACATCCTTGAGGGCCTGCTCAAAGCGTTGGATATGTTGGATGAAGTGATCGCCACGATCCGCCGCAGCCGCACGGTCGAGACGGCGCGTAACAATCTGCGCAAGGAGTTTCATTTCACGCAGATCCAGGCGCAGGCCATTCTCGACATGCAACTGCGCAGGCTGGCAGCTTTGGAACGACGCAAGTTGCAGGATGAATTCGACGAACTTTTGAGGCAGATAGCCTATCTGGAAGACCTGCTCGCAAATCCTCAAAAGATGCTGGGTGTAATTAGAGATGACCTGCTTGCCATCAAAGAGAAGTATAGCGATCCCCGCCGCACGCAGATCGTTGACCGCACCAAGGGCACGCTCACGTCTACCGACCTGCTGCCGGACCAGGACGTCTGGGTTACGGTGGACGCCGACGGCGAACTCGCTCGTTACAACCGCTTGCACAATTCTGCATCAACGCTGAAGCAGATGGGCAAGGGTGCGAGCTTGGCTGTGCTCGCCGCCAATACGCGCGATTTCCTCTATTTGTTTGGCCGTAATGGCCAATGCCGCCGCCTCTCCATCCATGAAATCCCTACTGAAGGCAGCAGTCGACACCTGGCGGAACTGACCGAGTTTACTCGGCGGGACGACGTCAGCGCTGCCATCGTGTTGCCTAGGATTGTTGCGGATGACGCTCAAGGCTACCTGTTCATGGCAACTGAGCAGGGTGTCGTCAAGCGCATTGGCATTGAGGACTTCGTCGCGGCGTCTGCCAGCGATCCTGTGGTTATGAATGTGGACGGTTCAGACCGTTTGCGCTGGGTGTTGCAGACTGCCGGCGAACAGGAGATCATCCTGGTTTCAGCCGGCGGGCAGGCCATCCGCTTTAGCGAAGAGGATGTGCGCAGCATGGGCCTGGCTGCCGGCGGAGTTGGCGGCATGCGCCTGAAGAAAAGTGATGGCGTCGTCAGCGCGCACGTGGTTGACCCGGACGGCGACCTGATAACGATTACGTCCAAGGGATATGTCAAACGGACGGAGCTGAGCCAGTACAGCAGGCAAGGGCGCAACGGCGGTGGGATCGTCACCCATAAGGTGAATAGTCGAACAGGCAACATTGTGGACGCATTCCTGGCGTCGCAGGCAGCCGCCGATAAGTACATGGTCATCCAGCAGAAAGGCTCCGTTACCCTGCTAGAAGCGGAAGACATTCCTGCGATGGGTCGCAGCGTGCTTGGCAAGAACATCATCAAGAGTGCGGGCAGCAACGCTGTTATCGCCCTGCGGGCAGCGCCTATGCAAGCGACGTCCGAAGCGCCGAACAGTACAGTGGAACATGCCGAATTGCCATTGTCGAGAACGGCCAAACCCAGCAGCAATGATGGTAAAGCATCCAGCGCCAACGGCTCCAAAACGAGTAAGCCTAAGAAGGCCGCTAGCGGCACTACAAACGCTCGCAGTGGTAGAAGGGCGACGGGCGCGACGGAAGCACAGCGTTTTGACGCGGAAGCGCCGATCCTCGATGTGGTTGCCGAACCGGACGATGCGAACGCAGACTCCGCTGTCGATCAGCGTCCTGCGCCAGCGGAAGTTGACGATACGACGTCGTCGGATGGGGAACAGCAAATCGAGGCAATAGAGCCCGGCGAAGCAGCGCAAATGACACTGGGTATAGAACTCAGTGATGCGCCGAATCAGGCTCCGTCGCCAAGACGCAAGCGCGGCAAACGCTCGCGCAGCAAGCTGAACACCGTGACTTCGGTCAAGAAGCCGAAGAAGTAGACGAGCGCAGCTTTCCTGCATTGCGCGCAGTCGTGGGCGCCTAGAACTGCGCGTGCGCTTTATGGCGATTTTATTGACACGTTAGTCTCTCTATGATAGGCTGTCGGTTCTAGTGACGGTATACGAATTCTCCGTCAGCGACAATTGAATCAAAGTGCTGCTCAAATAGGGGACTTGTCCCCGGCAACCCACTGGAGTCCCGGTTTCCGGTAGCCTTGCACGCCATTGCTTAGCCCACTGTGAACGAACAGGTCGGGCTCGAGGCTGTTATTTCCGGCGTGCAGCATCTGACGACCATGTTGGGCGCCTGAGCATGAAACAGTCAAGCACTGTTTCGGAATGCTATCACGACCTATCGCCCTTATGGATCAAAACCATGAGGGCTTCGTTTTTTGAGGGAACGATCTATGAGAAGCGTCTTCTGGGAAGACGATCACTTGAAAATGATAGACCAGCGGCGGCTGCCTCATGAGTTCGCCATCGCTGAATACGACGATGTTCGCGATGTCGCCAACGGCATCCGCGATATGGTGGTGCGTGGTGCACCGGCAATCGGCGCGGCAGCTGCATTTGGCATGGCGCTGGCTGCTGCGAATAGCCGCGCCGCCGACCGTGAAGCGTTTATCGAGGACCTGCAGTCCGCCAAGCAGACGTTAGACACGGCACGACCAACTGCCGTGAACCTAGCATGGGCTACCTTGCGTCATGCTTACAGCGGTTCGCTCAGCGGATTCTGACGACGTAGATACGCTCCGGAAAATTGTGCTGGATGCAGCGCAGACACTCGCCGACCAGGATATCGCCATCAACCGGCGTATCGGGTATAACGGCGCCGAAATCATACCGGAAGGCGCAAATATCCTGCACCACTGCAACACCGGCGCCCTGGCAACGGTTGATTTTGGCACGGCATTGGGCGTTGTCTACGCTTGCCAGGAGCTGGAAAAGAACGTTCACGTTTGGGTAGATGAGACGCGTCCACGCTTGCAGGGCGCGCGACTCACCGCATGGGAACTCATGCGCGCAGAAGTGCCCATGCACTTAATCGTCGACAATGCAGCAGGTCATCTCATGCGTACCGGACAAGTTGACGTCGTACTTTTCGGCGCCGACCGAGTGGCTGCCAACGGTGATGTCGCCAACAAGATTGGCACGTACAATCTAGCGGTCGTTGCGCGAGAGAACGGAATCCCCGTCTATGCCGCCGTGCCCACCAGCACCATCGATCTGGCGTTAGCTACCGGCGACGACATCCCCATTGAGGAGCGCAGTCCGGACGAAGTCGTGAATATCGGTCAGCAGCCCATTGCACCGCAAGGTGTGGCTGTATATAATCCGGCCTTCGATATCACGCCGCATCGCTACCTGACCGGCATCATCACTGAGCATGGCATCTGCTATCCACCGTTCAAACAGAGCCTGCGAGCCGCCGTCTTTGCATCCGAAGCGGAATTGCACGCTACAACGAAAGAAGACGCGGCTCATGAATGACATCGGCAGCGTTTGTGTCTTTTGCGGCGCCAGCATGGGCAATAAACCCGAGTTTCGTGAAGCCGCAGTAGCAGTTGGCAAGGAGCTGGGCAGGCGAAGGCTGGGTCTAGTCTACGGCGGCGGGAGCGTGGGACTCATGGGCGCCGTTGCTCGTGCCGCGCAGGAAGCCGGCAGCAGTGTTGTCGGCGTCATCCCGGAATCGCTGACCAGCCACGAGATGATGGGCGAACAGATCGGCGAGCAGATCATCGTAGAAACAATCCATGAGCGCAAGGCCATCATGGCATCCTTATCAGATGCTTTCATGGTGCTGCCGGGCGGTTTTGGCACCTTGGACGAGCTATTCGAGATGGTCATCTGGGAACAACTCGGCATTCACGAGAAACCGCTGGGTCTGCTCAACGTGAAAGGATACTTCGATCACATGCTGGCATGGGTGGAGCATGCTGTATCAAACGGCTTTATCCGACCGGAATATCGTGAGCTAATCGTCATCAGCTCAGATGCATTCACGCTTCTCGAGCGGATGGAGGAACATCGACCGCCTCCTGGGCTTGTGCACTGGCTAAGCGTGGACGAGGCATGATGGCTCTCGAATACTCGATGAAACACTGCCCACATGAACTCGACTATATAGAAGGATTTTCTGCATGGAATTCGTGATTGCCGGCTCCGTAGCGTTTGACTACCTGATGCGATTTCCCGGGCATTTTCGGGACCATATCCTACCGGATCAGCTCGATAGCATCAGCTTGAGCTTCCTGGCGGATTCGATGAGCCGTGTGCGAGGCGGTGTCGCGGCCAATGTCGCCTATACCATGAAGCTGCTAGGCGGCGATCCTATCGTACTGGCTACGGTTGGCACCGATTTCACAGACTACCGTGCCTGGCTTGCCGAGCAGGGATTGCGGACGGATCAGATTATCGAAATTCCGGATGAGTTGACGGCTACGTTCTTCGTCAGCACCGATTTAGACCAGAACCAGATCGCCAACTTCTATACCGGCGCCATGGGCTGCGCAGGTGACTATTCTCTACAGGACCGCGGTCTGGACGCAGCCGATTTGGTGCTCATTAGCCCCAACGCACCTGACGCCATGCTCAAGTATGCACAGGAGTGCAAATGTCTGGGCATTCCGTTTGCCTTCGATCCCAGCCAGCAGCTTGCGCGGTTGGACGGTGAGGAACTGGCTGCGAGCATTCCAGGAGCCGCCTATCTGTTGGGCAACGAGTACGAGTTAGCCATGATCCTGAACAAGACCGGCTGGTCTCAAGAGGAATTGATTGACAAGGTTGACACGCTCATCGTTACGCTGGGCAAAAAGGGAAGCGTCATCTTCACCGGGGGCGAGCAGATTGACATCCCCATCGCGCAGCCGCTGAGCATCGATGACCCGACGGGGGCAGGGGACGCCTTCCGCGGCGGTTTATTCGCAGCGATTGCCGCAGGCCTGTCGTGGGAAGTGAGTGGTCGTACAGGTGCACTGTGCAGCGCGTATGCACTGGAAAAGGTAGGTACCACGACGCACTATTTCACCATACCGCAGTTCATCGAGCGCTATGAGCGCAACTTTGGACCCGAACCCTCGTTGGCAAAGTTGGACAAGTAGACATGCTCGGATCTTCTAAATTCGGCTTGCCCAGTAAGGGGCCAAAATCCGAACGGGTACGCATCATCGAATCACCGACTGCGCGCGAGGTCAGTCAGGTGCTGAACCTTGATCCGGTGTGGGCAGCCTATGCCATCGCCGATCTGCAACCGAAATACGCAAATCTGAACCAGTGGCTGATCACACAGACGCGTTCCGGCCCTGGTTTGCTGCAGCTATACAACGGTCTATCGCCGTCCGTGTTGTTCGCCATGGGTGATGAGCAGGCTGTGGGGGAGGCTATGGTGCGGCTCTTCCGGCCCGAGTCAGTTTACGTGACCATTCGAGAAGAGCATCTAGAGTCGGTCAGCCGCTTCTATGATCTGTCCGACGACCAACTATTTATGTGGCGCATGGTTCTAGCCAGTCCATCCTCAGCGAAGAGCAACGTAAAACTGCCCTCAGGTTGGCGCACCGTGGAGCTGGCCGCAACTGACGCTCAGCGCGTCGAGAACTTGTATAGCCACGGCGGCGTATTCACACCGGACGCCTTTCAACCGCAGCAGATGGAGAGCGGCTATTTCTACGGTGTAGAAAGCAGCAATGGGGTTCTGTTATCGGTCGCGGGTACGCACGTAGTCGACAAGCGAACGGGCATCGCCGCCATAGGCAACATGTACACGCATCCTGCTCGGCGCAGTATCGGGCTCGCGGCAGTTGTGCTGGAGCGCCTGGTTGCACGGTTGATTTCGGAGGGCTTGCCCAAAATCGTACTCAATGTTGACCAGAAAAACGAAGCCGCCATGCGACTATACGAGAATCGTGGCTTCGAATTCTACTGTCCATACATGGAAGGCGTCGGCGTTCGAAAATAGAACCTGTATAAGAAGTAATATTGCTCATTATCTCAATGGGTGGTAGTCGTAATCAAAAGCTGTTATGAGACCGTATGCATAAGCATGAATTATTGAGGAGACTCGTTGTATATGACTTCAGTGAAAGAAAACCAAAACTTTGATGTCGCCAATCTGGACCTAGCCGAAAAAGGTCGCTTCCGCATGCAGTGGGCTGCGAAAGAGATGCCGGTCCTGGATCTGTTGGAAGAACGCTTTCGCAAAGAACAGCCGTTCAAGGGGATTCGCATCGGCGCGGCCATGCATGTGACGTCGGAGACGGCGAACCTCATGCGCATACTGTTGGCCGGCGGCGCCGAAGCCGCGCTCTGCGCCAGCAACCCGTTGAGCACGCAAGATGACGTTGCAGCCGCACTCGTCGCCTACTATGAGATGCCGGTTTTTGCCATCAAAGGTGAAACCACAGAAGAATATAACCGTCACTTGAACAGCGTGCTGGACAGCAAGCCGAATATTACCATGGACGACGGCATGGACCTGGTGGCTATGTTGCACGTGCAGCGCAGTGATCTGCTGCCGGAGGTAGTCGGCGGTACGGAGGAGACGACGACCGGTGTGATTCGACTGCGCGCCATGGCTGCAGCCGGCAAGCTGGAGTTCCCGGTCATCGCCGTCAACGACGCCATGACCAAACACTTCTTCGATAATCGCTACGGTACTGGCCAAAGCACCATCGACGGCATCATCCGCGCAACCAACGTTCTGCTGGCGGGCAAGGTGTTTGTCGTGGGCGGTTACGGCTGGTGCAGCCGCGGCATCGCCATGCGAGCCAAGGGCATGGGCGCCAACGTCATCGTAACAGAAATTGACCCGCTGCGTGCGCTGGAAGCGGTCATGGACGGATTCCGCGTCATGCCGATGATGGAAGCGGCCAAAGAAGGCCATATTTTCTGCAGCGCAACAGGCGATACGCACATCTTCGACGCCCACCATTTCGAAGTCATGCGAGACGGCGCAATCTTGGCCAACAGTGGTCATTTCGACGTCGAGATCAACATGAAGGCGCTGGACAAGATGAGCACGAAGAAGACGCGTGTGCGCGAATCGCTGGATGAGTATTTGTTGCACGATGGAAGACGCCTGTACGTAGCCGGCGAGGGACGACTGGTCAATTTGGCCGCGGCGGAAGGACATCCCAGCGCGGTCATGGACATGAGTTTCGCCAACCAGGCGCTGTCAGCCGAATATATGCTCAAATATGGCGACCAGATGTCCAACTCAGTCCACGACGTACCGCTGGCGATCGACCAGGAGATCGCGGCGCTCAAGCTTGAGGCAATGGGCGTCGAGATTGACACATTGACGGAAGAGCAGGAAGCCTATTTGAATGCATGGAGTCTGGGCACCGGTCACTAGGCTAGGCAAGCAGGCACAAAACAGGATGATCGAGTTTCGATAGAAAGCATCAAACCGCCGATAATGCGCAACACAGTCGGCAGTTCACCGATGAAATGAGGAGAATCAACCATGAATAGTTTTATGTCGCTGCCGCAGCTTCTCTTTACTAGCGAGTCAGTAACAGAGGGCCATCCGGACAAGATCTGCGACGCCATCAGCGATGCCATTGTGGACGCGCATCTTGCACAAGATCCGTACTCGCGTGTGGCGTTGGAAACAGCCGTGAAGACTGGCTTCGTCATGCTGCTCGGCGAGATTACGTCTTCCGCAGACGTTAACTATGATCAGCTGGTACGCAAGGTTATTACGGACATTGGCTTCGACGACAGCAGCAAGGGTTTCGACGGCAACACATGTGGCGTGCAGATCGCCATCGCATCCCAAAGCCCCGACATTGCCATGGGCGTGAACGAAGCGCTTGAACACAAGGAAGGGCAGATGACCGATGATGATCCGGTGGAAGCGATTGGCGCAGGCGATCAAGGCATGATGTTCGGCTTCGCCTGCAACGAGACGCCGACGCTCATGCCCATGCCGATATACTTGGCGCACAAAATGGCGCGCAAACTGGCTGAGGTGCGCAAGGACGGCACACTGCCCTGGCTGCGCCCGGACGGCAAGACGCAGATCACCGTGGAATACGCCTATGGCAAACCCAAGCGCATCCACACCGTCCTCGTCAGCACGCAGCACGATCCGGATATCACACAGCAGGAGATTCGGCAGGAACTGACTAAGCACGTGATCATGCCCACCTTGCCAGCGGAACTGATCGACGAGGAACTGCGCATTTACACCAACCCCACCGGACGCTTCGTCGTGGGCGGTCCTTTGGGCGACGCCGGACTCACCGGTCGTAAGCTCATCGTCGATACCTATGGCGGCATGGGACGACACGGCGGCGGTTCGTTCAGCGGCAAGGACTATACCAAAGTCGATCGCAGCGCGACCTACGCCGCACGTTGGGTTGCCAAGAATATCGTCGCTGCCGGGTTAGCGGACCGCTGTGAAATTCAGATCGCATACGCCATCGGCGTGGCTAGGCCGTTGAGCATAAATGTGGAAACATTCGGAACGGGCGCGATAAGCGACGAAGAAATTGTCGACCTGATCAACAGGTACTTTGACCTACGCCCGGGCGCCATCATCCGTGACCTGGACCTGCGCAGGCCTATCTACCAGCAGACAGCCACCTACGGTCACTTCGGGCGTGACGATCTGGACCTGCCTTGGGAACACACTGAACTGGCTGAGCAACTGAAAGAAGCCGCTGGTATCTAGTCTCAGTTTTCTAAGCGACGCGAGCATCGCACAATATATCGAAGGGGATTCGCCGGCGCCCGTCGCCGGCGTGTCCTTTGCAGGTTTCGTTCGTCTTGTGTAGTGCAGCCTGCCCCTATGTTGCGATACCGTGTGTTGCGGTACAATGTGGAGCGGCTATGCGACCGGAGGCGCGTCTGTAGTTCAGGCAAGCGTTGAGCGCGCCCTGTTGCGCCTATGTACCGTATATGCATGTGAGAGAACCAGTCAGTATCGAAGTGAGTATCGTGTGGGGAATCGACAAATAATCGATATTTTTCTGAGTAAGCAATCATCGCCAACGAAACATCGTTCCCCGACACGCGTTCTTTCAGCTATTGTTCTCTGCACTCTGCTGTGGCTCAGCCTACCCGGCACAAACGCATTGGGACAGACACTCGCCGCCATCAAGGTGCCGACCAACGACAACGTTGGGGCCGAATCCGCTGCACCTACGGCCCAAGTTTATACCTGGTATGTTGTGCTGCCGACCTATCCGGTGGAGGCATATCTTACGCCACAGGTGGACCCAGCATACAACTGGCCATATGATTCGTTCGATCGAGAACGCTTTCTTGAGGACAATCCCGCGCCGGAGTACAGGGCGCATCGCGTGATCGTGCTGGAAAACGAAGTGCTGCGGGTGCTGTTGCTGCCGGACTTGGGCGGTCGTATCTGGCAGATCATACACAAGCCAACCGGCAACACCATGTTCTATCAGAATACTGTAATCAAACCCACGCCGTGGGGGCCGGCTAATCAACTCGGCTGGCTAGGCCTGGGCGGCCTGGAGTGGAACTTGCCGGTGAAGGAGCATGGCTACGACTGGGGAACACCGTGGAACGTTGATTCGTTTGTTGACGAGAACGGTGCGGCTGTGGCGAAGATATCAACGCCCGACGACGGTCGCTATTTGGATGCCACTATCACTGTGACCTTGCCGCCAGATGCAGCGTATATCGAGATCAAACCAAACTTGATAAACAGCAGCAACACGGATTTGCAATTCGATTACTGGCACAACGCCATGTTGGCGCCGGGACCGGGCAATCAGCCCAGCGACCAACTGCGCTTCAAACTGCCGACGGATGAGGTGCGCATCCACAGCAGCGGGGATGAAGCGTTGCCTGTGGACCACACCGTCATATCATGGCCGGAATACGACGGTCGGGAGCTGGATATTCTGGGAAATTGGAACCAGTATTCGGGATTCTTCGAGTATCCGGCCGCGCATGGTCCCTATGCAGGCGTGTATGACCCAGCCTATGATGCAGGCGCCGTTCGCATCTTCCCCGCTGATATTGCTCGTGGCAGCAAGGTGTTTGCATTGGGCTGGGACGACGCGCTGACGAGCCAGTATTATACCGACGATGGATCGAGTTATGTCGAGCTTCATGGCGGACTGGCGCCTAGCTTCTTCGACCACGCACATCTGGCTGCAGGGGAGAGCGTCGAATGGAGCGAGCGTTGGTTTCCAGAACATGGCATTGGCGATTATGATGCGGCCTCAGATGCTGGAGCACTATCCGTAGCCGCCGACGGCGATACTGTATCTGTCGGTTTTTATGCGGTCGAGCCGATTACCGGTGAGGTGCAACTGCTGAACGCCGACAATGACATCATTGATTGGCAGTCCATCAGCGTGGATGCGGGCACACCGATGGAAATAGCGTTGCACGGTGATCTGGCAAGCGAGGAAGAGTTCACAGTACGCGTGGTGGACAACACGGGCACGGAACTAATATCGACTGTAAGCGCTGGACAGACAGACTAAGAAGCATTGCTAACGAACAACAGGTCAAATGAGTAACGAACCGTCAGACGGGCTTTTTCCTTCCTGGCTGCTATGGGTAATCGCCCCGATTACTGTGCTGGCGGCGGGAATCATCATTCTGTCGCTAGTCTTGGGCATTCAAGCCGGGCAACGGCAGGTCGAGCTGCAGCGCCGCCAACAGGTCGGCATTGCCATTCAGCGCGCCATGGACTTTCGCACCGAAGGCATGCTGGAAGAGTCGCTGGCGGAATATCAGCGCGTGTTGACGCTGGACCCGGGCAACGCTGCCGCGGTCACCGGCATCGAGAGCCTGCTGCAAATGGCGTCGGAAGGCGTCGCGTCGAGCGAATTGCATTCAGTGACATCCGCATCTGTTGAGGGAGAAGCACAACCGTCCAATGCCGCAGAGAACGCAGTGGGTGCTTTGGCGCAGACGAACGCTCCCACAGTTGCACCGACTGTCGCACCCACTTCGGCGCCGGAAGAACAGCAATGGTCAAAGGCCTTACTCGCCTATGAAGCAGGCGACTGGAAGGCGGCAGAGTCGGCCCTATTGCAACTGAAGAGTATGTCGCCGAATTTCCTCTCTTCGGAGGTCGAAGAGACTCTCTACAACACCTATGTGAATATGGCAGCGCAGTTGGACCAAGATGGCGAGCTGGAGCAGGCGCTGGCTTACGTGGACAAAGCGCTGGTGCTGCATCCGGACGAGACAGAGCTGCGCGATGCGCGTGAGCTGGCTTCCGACTATTTGGATGTGCTGACTGTCTCCGGCGCGGATTGGGAGCGAGCCATCGAGATGCTGGAGTCGCTCTATGTGCGCAATCCAGGCTACCGCGACGTAACCGATCGCCTGCGTGAAGCGCATATTGCATTGGGCGATATCCTGGCGGAGGACAAGGAATGGTGCACCGCGGCTGCGCAGTATCGTTCTGCCGTTGCAATTGCGTCGACAGCTGACAGCATCACACGCCGCAATACCTTGGAAGAGCGTTGTGATGCCACGAAAGCTGCCGGCGGCGGTAGTTTAGCGCTACTGGATGATAGCTGGTCAATTTCACCCACCGAAGAGCCTGACAGTGACAGCACATCGTCGAGTACAGACATTGGTCTGCCGAATATTGATGCTGCTGTAGACGCAACGGCAGACGCAACGGGCGCTGCGCTCGAAGATGAGCCTACATCGCTGCCTGGACCTTCTTTGGAGACGCTTTCGGGTCGAATTGTATACTCGGCCAAGGATCCGATCCAGAATCAGATCAACGTGTTTATCAAAGAAATCGGCAGTACAACGCCGGCGCAGCTGCTAATCGAAAACGCCCAGCAGGCCGAGTTCAGACCGGACGGCACGCGCTTCGCATTTCGCAACTTGCGTGATGACCAGCGCGGCATCTCCTCACTGGATCCGGACAGCGGTCTGACGTTGCGATTCACCGACTACGCGGAAGACTCTCGCCCCAGTTGGAACGGTGAAGGCAACCGTATTGCGTTCTCTTCCAACCGAGAAGGCGACCGCATCTGGCGCGTCTATTCCTTGTGGGCGGACGTCGATAACGAGCCGCAACTACTCGCCTATGGTGATTCGCCGTCGTGGAGCAGAGCAACCGACCGCATCGCCTACCGAGGCTGCGATGACAGCGGCAACCAGTGCGGCATCTGGCTGATGAACGGCAGCGGCGGCGACCGCGGTCCGCTGACAACCACACCAAGCGATGACCAGCCCGATTGGTCGCCGGACGGCGCATTCCTTGCCTTCATGAGCGACGGGCGGGACGGCAATCCGGAAGTGTATCGAGCGAACATCGCGGACCGCTCGGTGACGCGGCTCACCAACAACGGATCCATCGACGGGTTGCCCGTAGTCAGTCCGGACGGAAAGTGGGTTGCCTTTGTCAGCAACCGGTCCGGCAGTTGGGCTGTCTATGCAACGCCCAGCACCGGCGGCGAGGCACAGGCCGTATTTACCATCTCAGGTTCGCTGGACGCCTGGCACGAACACAACCTTCAGTGGCTGCCCTAATCTAACATCTGCCGCATTCTCCTGCGCTCATACACATTCAGCCACGTTTGAACGCAAATTTGGTGCTCAAGATAGCGCCAGTTGTATGCGTCTCATTTGAATACCCTATTCCTGTGCTACTCGTTCGTTCACAAATGGGAACATTTCTTCTGTACCGTACGTATTCATAGTAGGTACTGTTTATGTTTAGGAGAAGAATGAGGAAGGAAGCAGGTATGATGACGTACCTGAGACGCACTTATTGGATTATGGCCGTTCTTATCATACTGGCGCTTGTGATCTTTCAGCCCACGGCGGCCGCCTTTGCACAAGCTAACACGCCTACGCCCGTCCCGCCCACGGAAATTCCGGAGCCTATTACCGTAATCCTGTTTGGCGCTGGACTAGCGGGGCTGTCTGCAGTCAGCGCGCTTCGCCGCAATCGGCCAGAATCGGAAAGTGATTCTGACACTGATAAGGATACCGGCTAACGCGTGCAGCGCTTGTTGCCGCACCACAACTGACGATGAAATGGGCGCCACAGAGCCGTCGTTTTGGCGCGCAACAATTCAGCCATTACTCACACAAAACGAATGTTAGTTTAGCCTTCACAACACAATGTGGTACACTATCCGTTGCCGCACCGAGCAGCACTGGGCGGCACATTTCCGGGGAGTAGCGCAGCCTGGTAGCGCACAGCGTTTGGGACGCTGGGGTCGTAGGTTCAAATCCTATCTCCCCGACTGAGAATGGTCTAGCGACGAAGAGGTTGCAGGTCATACTCTGCGGGCATAGCTTAATGGTAAAGCCTTGGCCTTCCAAGCCGATCATGCGGGTTCGATTCCCGCTGCCCGCTCTGTGCCGGCCCCCGTAGTGGGGCCGTTTGGATCGGTAGCTCAACGGCAGAGCAGAGGGCTCATAACTCTTTGGTTACAGGTTCGAATCCTGTCCGATCCACCTAAAAATTAACCTCCGCATGCATAGAAACGCGTCCAGCATGGACGTGTTTTTCTTTACCGTACCGACTACACATCAGCTTCACCGGAATAGAAAAGAGGGCTGAGCGCCCTCTTCATCCAGCATTACTACAACTCAGGTACGCGGAGTCTACTTCTCGATCTTCTTTGAACCGGAAAAGACCTCGGTCACGTCGAGCACGGCAACGCCTACACCGGGCAGCTTCTCAGGATTCCAGCTCTTCATATCCTCATAATACGGCCCGTCAGCATAGTGGCTGTAGACGCCTTTCAACTGATAGGACGTACCCTCTTTAGTTAAAAACAGGAAATCACCCTTGCAGCCGTTCCTGAGATTCGCGAGGGTCTTGTTGAAGTAGTTGTTGGCGATGAGCACTTTCTCGTCGTCGTAGATTGATACACAAGTTGCGTAGATCGAGTTCGGCATTCCGGATTCGTCGACTGTGGTGATGATGGTCTCCTTCACACGATTCGGCCATTCATCGAGAAGTAACTGCGGTAGCTTGGACATGCCATGGCTTTCTAGGTAAACAGTTCTATGAGAATAGTAGGCGCAAGAGGTTGCCGCATTAGCGATACGAGGCGGCGCAGACTGCCCCAACTCTACTATACGGCATCGTACGCCATGGATGAAATCATGTGGTACCAATAATTCAGATGTAATACAACAAATATAGTGGCAACCACTAAGCGATTATTCTAGATTGTTTCAGTTGTCTGACGTAACGCCTAAAAGAAATGCGGCGATCCACTCCCCCTGATCAAGTTGTAGCCATTCACATCCTTCATTGCATGTCACGATCGTCACCGAATCGCCAGCAAACACAGAACCGACGATCTCATAGTCCGTACCAGGACCTGACCTGAGATTCGAATCGTATAACACAACAGAATTTCCCGGTTTTATCTGCGTTTCATCATCCACCGTCCATATCGGAGTAGCGCTAGATTCTGTTACCAACAGCGGACGATTTGTAGGTGTGGGCTTTGGGTTTATCGTAGCTATCGCATTACTTGGCAGAACTGTGGCTTCTACGGTGGGCGTCATTGTAGGTATGTATTCCTGCTGACCGGGAATGGTCGCAGTGACGGATATTATCGGGCGAGCGAGAAACCAGAGCAAAACTAACACAACTGTCGCCAGAGCAATTACACTAATTTGCCGCGGTAAATCTAGAAATGAGTATCTAGATTTGGCTGCTGGTTTTGTGGCACGCTGATTCGTGAATTCGTTTATCCACTGCGCCAATACTGATCTATCTACCAGTATGGTACTGTTCGATTTAGCCAAAGACCGTGCTGGTTTTGTGAAGCGATTGTTCGTGATAACCATAGAGCGGTTGCAGTTGTAATGGTTCATTCCGCCAACAACTTCACCAATCGCATGTACCGATACTGGCTGTCGTCTGTAGCACTTCGCTTGGACCGCATATCTATCCTGATTATCTTTGGCAATCAAATCTACGCCGAAATCACCCGATGCCGGTGTTAGTGTCACCTTGAATCCACGCCACTCTAGCAGTTTTTGTACATAACGCTCGAATTCTAGACCATCCATATTGTCTATATCGGAAAGGAGCAGCGCCCGATAATGCGCACGTCTATGCAATTGGTAGGCGACAGAGAGTACTGTTATGCCAACAATAACAATAGCGACGGCATAATTAAACGGTACTCCTCGTTTCCACAGAGTATATACAGCCGCAATAATGCCTAAGATAACGAACCTTGCGACGTTCTCTCGGTCCGTGTTTGTCATTCGAGCATCCTTCAGATTGTCCGGGTATTCATATCTATTCTATTGATCTAGTTACAGACAGAACTCGGGCATTCGCCCTATTTGGTTGCAACAATAGACAGAACTGCACGGTAATGAATAACCTGATTCACGTCCGGCAGCACAATATCAGTAGGCTTTATCGACAACTGCCCATACCATTGAGGCAACTTGACGGGATGCTTGATTGAGTACTACAGGACAAATTGTGACCCTAACTTACCGGTGCAGGACAGTGGACTTCTTCTCCGACAATATCGGGTTTACAAATGCAATTCGCTCAGAACAGAAGCCAAATTGAGTCACGTTCTGACCTTCATCCACACGCACCCCCGTGGTACAATTTACGCATGAACAACGCACAAGAACCTCTGCCGCCTACCGACTTGCCGCTGCTGGAACAGGGCTGCGCTGAACTGGGCATCCCGCTCAGCAACGAACAGCTTGAGCAATTCGCACTCTACCAGCGGGAACTCGTCCACTGGAATAGTAAGTTCAACCTGACCGCCATCACAGATAGCGAAGGCGTGCAGACCAAGCATTTCCTGGATTCGCTGGCCGCGCTACCGGTTATTGCAGCAGAACTCGGCGAACCCATGCCCCCAAAGCGCAGCCTGCATCTGGTCGACGTTGGTACTGGCGCAGGCTTTCCAGGCATCCCACTGAAGATCGTGGCGCCGCGGCTCAAGCTCACGCTCATGGACGGAACCAGCAAAAAGGTGCACTTTCTGGAGAGCCTTGTAGCAGAACTGGGGCTGAAAAACGTTCATGTGGTGCAGGGGCGCGCAGAAGAGCTAGGACGCAATACGGCGCATCGGGGTCAGTATGATCTGGTCACGGCGCGCGCTGTGGCGGCGCTCAATACGCTTGTTGAGTATTTGCTGCCTCTGGTACGCCGGGACGGTTACGCCGTCGTGTACAAGGGGCCTTCCGCAGCGGACGAGTTTGCGGAAGCAGCCGGCGCAATCGACACTCTGGGCGGTGAAACGACTCGCTTTACACCGATACACGTACCGTTCATGGACGACCGCCGCTTCATTCTACTCATCAAGAAAGTGCGCCGCACGCCAGACCCATACCCGCGCGGCCAGGGATTGGCCCGCAAGAAGCCTCTGAAGTAAACAACATCACATTGAAAAATGGAGACTCGAACACGACGGAAGCAAACGGCGGCCGCGGCGGCGATGCTATGGCGTGCATTCCTTCTCGAGGTAGTAGGTCATGTGCTGGAAATAGACCACCGGGTCGATGTACTCCACACGCACGCCTTCGGGCACATGAATGCGAATGGGCGCGTAGCTGAGGATGCTGCGAATACCTGCTTCGATGAGGGCGTCGGCTACGTCCTGAGCGGCATTGGCGGGTACGGAAATGACACCGATACGACAGGCCGTAGATTTCACCACATTGGGCATATCGGAAATAGGCTGGACCCGCAGCGATTCGCCTACCTGCGTACCGATTTTATCTTCGTCATTATCGAAGAGGCCGACAATGCGAAAGCCGCGGTTTTCAAAACCTGCGTAGCTGGCTAACGCGTGCCCTAGATAGCCGGCGCCGATAACCACCAGCGACCAGACACAATCGACCTGGAGAATCTGCTCCAGTTCACCATGCAGGAAAGCGACATTGTATCCGGTCCCTTGCTTGCCGAACTCACCAAAATGGCTCAAGTCCTTGCGGATCTGGGCGGAGCTGATACCCAACCGTTGGCCGAGTTCCTGGCTGGATGCGACTTCAGCGCCCTCCGCCATCATAATCTCCAGCGCGCGCAGATAGATTGGCAACCTACCTACGACGATATCCGGAATATCGTCCCTCTGTTGTCGCTGACCGTTATCGTTTGCTGTTTTGGCTTCCTGTGTCATCAATTACCAGTCGTCGAGGAAAGCGAGCATATCTCGCAACTACCAAGACTCGTCTCAAATTTAGGGAGAGTCGCCACGTTGTGGATAATACCACAGGCGATAAGCCCCTTCCAATCACCGTTGAGCCACCCAAGGATCAATGTACTATCGCGTTTCGGGAACCTGAAGCGCTTGATGCAAGTTTAGTGTATACTGCTACAGCGGTTTGGATACCCTGGTTGAGTTAATCGTGCGGTGCATAGCTATGAAAATATGCCGCCGCGATATACCCCTGTGCATAGGCGCAGGATAGAGCGAGAGTTAATCTACATGAAACATATACCACAACGAAAGCTTTACACATTCATTGTTGTCTTGCTGATGCTGGTCTCTTTTGTCGCCGGCAATCTGACAGATCCACTGGTGCGCCCAGCATTAGCGCAAGATGCGGAACCGAGCTCCTTCACTGTCTTCTGGGAGGCGTGGCATCTGGTAGAAGATTACTTTGTCGACCAGGAGAACGTGGATGCGGAACAGATGACCTACGGCGCGATCCAAGGAATGCTGAGTACGCTCGGCGATGAAAACCACACAGTTTTCTTCCCTCCAGACGTGGCGAAACAGCAGGAAAGCGCGCTGGAAGGCAGCTTCGAGGGAGTCGGCGCTTATGTTTCGCTCGAAGAAGAGGGATTTACCATCGTGGCGCCCATTCACGGATCACCAGCCGAAAAGGCGGGTCTCCTTGCCGGCGACATCGTGTACGAAGTTGATGGCGAGAACATCGTCGGGATGGCCGAGTGGGAGGTAATCGATAAGATTCGCGGGCCCAAGGACACCATCGTTACGCTGAATGTGCTGCATCCGGAAGATGAAGCGCCTGTTGATATCGACATCAAACGCGGTCAAATATGATATCGAGAGCGTGCTTTGGGCCAGAATACCGGGTACGGATCTGGTACACTTGCACGTGACGCAGTTTGCCAGCGACACTAGCATCGAACTGGAGATGGCACTGCAGGAAATTCTAGACGAGAATGCCGAGCAACCGGTCAGAGGCATCATCCTGGATCTGCGCAACAACCCTGGCGGTTATCTGCAGGAGGCGCTGCGCGTTGCCAGTCAGTTCTTGCCAGTGGATGAGATCATCCTGCATGAGCAGGACGCTAAGGAGAACCTCACTACGTATCGAAGCGAAGGCAAGGGTTTAGCCCGAGACATCCCGATGGTGGTGCTTATCAATCCGGGCTCAGCCAGCGCAGCGGAGATTGTAGCCGGCGCTCTGCAGGAGAACCATCGTGCCAAGCTAATTGGCGAACCCACCGTGGGCACAGGAACCGTGCTGCGTCCATTCCAACTCAGTGACGGGTCCGTCTTGCGGCTTGGAGTGACCAACTGGCTCACGCCGGAGAAGCACCTCATCAAGGGTGAAGGTATTCAGCCGGATGTCACCATTGAGCAGATGCCGTCGGTGGAGATGATCACGTCCTACTTGCTGGATGAGATGGAGGCTAAGGAAGTGCGTACGCACGAGGATCGCCAGTTCCAAACAGCCATGCTCATGCTGAATCTGCTGGTTCAGCCGTCGGTAGATAGTGCGCAGGCAGTCGTGCCTTTGAACTAGATGCTAAGGCTCGGCCTACCGAATAGCCAATCGAAACTGTATACATGGGTTTATTGATATAGGCCCATGTTTCTTATGTATTCTTCAACGAGTCTAGGGGTCTGGTAGCGGATAGGGCGTCCGTCGCTAATCCGTTGTCGCAGGTCGCTGCTGGAGATTTCCAGCTCCGGCATGTCGATGATGCGTACGCGGGACTGGATGCCAGGGATGGCCGTTTCCAGCGTATCCCAATCGATGGATACGCCGGCACGGCTGAACGCTGCTACAATACATTGTCGGATGAGCTGTTCTGGCGCATGCCAGGTGGGCAGGTCGCGCAGACTATCCAAGCCGATGAGGAAGTAGAGCTCAGCATCAGCCGGCAGTTGCTGCTTGAGCAAACGTACCGTGTCCACAGAATAGTGCGGACCTGGACGGTCCGCGTCTATGCGGCTGATGCTAATGTGATCGGCGTCGAGCGTAGCTAATTCGCACATGCGAAAGCGATGATGAACAGCCGAGATCGTACGATCCTGCTTATGCGGCGGGTCGGCTGCCGGCATCAGGATGATCCTATCCAGTGTCAGTTCGTTGCGCGCCTCTTCCAGCAGTATGAGATGACCTATGTGGATAGGGTCAAATGTACCGCCCAAGACGCCGACTCGTGTTGTCTGGTCGCTCATTCTTCAAACGCGTTCTCGTAGCCCCAGACAAGCTCAATGGCGCCGATGTGGACCGTATCGCCCTCCTCCACGCCTTCCTCGCGCAGGGCCTCGACAATGCCCATGGCACGCAGGATGCGTTGGAAGCGCAGACCCGCTTCGTAGTAATCCCAGTTGGTCATCTGCGCGATGCGTTCAATGGCGACGCCTTCGACGCGCCACTCGTGATCGCCAGCCGGATAGATACGGAATTCGTTCTCGTCCCCCTGCGGGACGATCTCCGGCAGGACTTCTTCTTCGACTGACGATGGCTCCTCGGCGGGCAAGGAGTTTAGCATCTTCTGCACGCGGTAGAGCAGGTCCTGCACGTTCTGCGTCGTGGCTGCGCTGATGCTTATCACAGGATATCCCTGCGCTTCGATCGCCTCTTTGAAACTTGGCCATACCTCTTGCGATTCCGGCAAGTCCATCTTGTTCAATGCCACAATCTGCGGCCTGCCCGTCAAGGCGGGGTTGAAGAGATTCAATTCCTGATTGATAGCCTCGAAGTCGCCCAGTGGATCCGGGCTGTTCCCTGCTATCACATGCACGAGCATGCGCGTGCGCTCGATGTGTCGCAGGAAGTCTATGCCCAATCCGACACCCTCGTGGGCGCCTTCCAGCAAGCCGGGCACGTCCGCAAACACGATCTGTTGTTGGCCAACATCCGCCACGCCAAGATTCGGTGCAACGGTCGTAAACGGGTAATCGGCGATCTTGGGCTTGGCCGCGCTGATCACACTGAGCAGGGTCGATTTGCCTGCGTTGGGTACGCCGATGATGCCTACATCCGCGACAAGTTTCAGTTCCAGTTCCAGCCAGCGTTCAACGCCCTGCTCCCCATTTTCAGCGATGCGCGGTGCGTTGTTGCGCGCCGTTTTAAAGGCAGCGTTGCCGCGCCCGCCGCGCCCGCCGGCAGCAACCAAATATGTTTGCCCCGGCTCAGTAAGATCGGTGATCAAATCGTGGGTCTCGGCATCAAAGACCAGCGTACCAGGTGGGACTGCCACATAGAGGTCATCGCCGTTGGCGCCGGTTTTATTGGTGCCGGAACCGTGTGCGCCACGCTCTGCTCGATGATGCACATGATTTTGCAGCGAATAGAGCGTGTTCATGCCGCCGTCCACAATTAAGTAGACGTCGCCGCCCTTACCGCCGTTGCCGCCGTTCGGACCACCGCGTGGTACAAACTTCTCGCGGCGAAAGGCGACAACGCCGTTGCCGCCGTCACCGCCCTCAACATAGATTCGTGCTGTGTCAGAAAACATGCATTCATTCTAGCCGCACGCTATCCGCTTGCCAAACGGCTGGCAGCAAAGCAATTCAGGAAGACTTCTTACTGACCCTAATTGGTGGCCTGGCAAACTGCCGGGGGAGTTCATCGTACGCCCGGTACTGTTGACACGCCTTTGCCTGCGGGTATAATAACGGCGTTGTAGTAAGCAATCAGACGGAGGCGAATTGTGTGCAGGCTTGCGGATAAATCGTGTTGACGCGTTCAAAATGGAATCGGTATTGGCTGCTTTTTCCGGTTCTGATCATCCTCGCGTTTGTCGGCTGGCGCTACGCCGCTACACTGTGGGCCTACCTGAGCGATCCTGTTCTGGTCGAAGTGAGCGTGCAGCAGATGGGCTGGTATGGGCCTGTTGCGCTCATCGTCCTCAATGCGGTACAGATTGTCGTGGCTCCGATTCCCGGCTACGTGGTACAGGTCGCCGCCGGCTATCTCTATGGACCGTTCTGGGGAGGCGTATACGGTTCCATCGGCATGCTGGTCGGCGCCACGATCGCGTTTTGGCTAGCCCGTTTTTTTGGCCGCCCGCTTGTCGAACGCCTAGTCGGCAAAGGACGTCTGGCGAAATGGGAAACGGGGACGCACAGTACAAGCGTCGTAATTTGGTTCTTGCTGCTTCTGGGTCCAACGGGCGATATCCCGTATTTCCTGGCTGGTCTGTCAAGCGTCAGTTTTGTCAAAATCATCGTCATCACTGCACTATTACGAGTACCGGCGGTATTTCTGGCAGCGGCAGCCGGCGCCATGGCCATCCCCTGGTGGCAACTGATCGTCATCTACAGCATACTTGCATTGATAGCGGCTGTTTTTCTCCGTTATCAGAACCGGTTGCAAGTTTGGATGGCGCAGCAGTAGCGTGTCCGCCAACTGTTGGCTGGTCCAGCGAGTAAGCGGCACTACGGTGAGCTTTGCTGTTAGGCGCCGACCTAGACAGACTTGTTGGCACAGTGTCGCAGCACGTCGATAGTTAGGCGTCGTGATTCGAACGATGAAGATGAAACAGATCGATGATGGAATAGACCATGGATAAACAGGAAGTTTCGCTTACCGAACAGATCGACAATGACCTGCGGCAGGCCATGCGCGATAAGGACGATACCGCCAAAATTGCCTTGCGCAGCGTGAAAACCTCGCTCACAGAGGCAAATAAAGCCGGCGAACAACATGAGCAAACCTTAGACGAGGTTCTCGCCGTCATACAAAGAGAAGCCAAGCAACGTCGGGACGCAGCGGCAGAGTATGAACGGCTGGGCGCCGATGACCGAGCTGCCAGCGAACGGGCTGAACTGGCTGTGCTAGAGCGCTATCTGCCTCGCCAGCTCAGCGAGTCGGAGATTGAAGGTATTGTGCGTGAGGCAATCGCAGAAACCGGCGCAAGATCCAGCCAAGATATGGGAAGGGTTATGTCAGTCGTGATGCCGAAGGTCAAGGGCGTTGCCGATGGTAAACTGGTCAATCAGATCGTGCGCGGGCAACTAAGCGGCTAGAGGAAATCGAGTTCTACTAAAATCAGATGTCAATGAACGGTAACAGTGATAGTTGGAAAAAGCCTTGGATGGACAGGGGGATCATCATCGCCCTGGCTGCCATGCTGGCTGTTTTACTGATCATCCTTCTTTCGTGGCAGCTTCCGTACGGTAGTCAGATTCAACTCACTGTGGGCGACGTTGCCCCGTACGATGTGGTTGCGCCCCGTCAAATCACGTTTGAAAGCGCAGTCAAAACAGAAAGCGCCCGCGAGCGTGCCATACAAACCGTGCCGGACCAGTATGACAATCCCGACGCACGGATTCGGCGTGAGCAAGTGGACCGCAGCCGTGAAATCCTCGAGTTTATTGGAATCGTCCGCAACGATGAATTCGCATCCCCCGAAGTAAAAACCGACTACCTGATGTCCATTACCGACCTAGCAGTGACACCCGAACTTGCTTTGGGCATACTCACCCTCAGCGATGAGGAATGGTCAGCGATTGCTAATGAAGTGCCGCTCGCACTGGACCGCATCATGCGCGAAGAAATTCGCGAGAACAATCTGTCCCTCCAAGCCAGGCGCATCCCTGCCCTAGTCAACTCTTCCTTGGACGAAGAGAGCACGACCATGGTCACCGACATCGTGCGCAAGCTCATTCGGCCTAACAGTCTCTTGAACCAAGAGCGAACGGATGAACTGCGGGAAAGGGCGCGTACTGAAGTGCCGCCACAGACACAGACGCTGGAGCGTAATGAGGTGATCATTCGCGCCGGCGACATCGCAACGGCAGCCGATGTGGAAGCGCTTACGCAAATTGGCATCATTCAAGACGAATGGGGTTGGTGGGACACTCTTCGCGCGGCGCTCTTTACCGGAGCGCTCATGCTAGTGATGGGTGCGACTCTCTACCGCATTCGGCCCATGTTACTGCAGGATGTGCGCGAGTTTGGACTCATGACCGTGGTGGTCGCCATCTGGCTCGTCATCGCCAAGTTCATGATGGTGCCGCACGATTGGCTGCCTTATCTCTTCCCGCTTGCAGCCTTGGGTATGCTATTGGCTGTGCTATTGGATTTCGGTACCGGTGCAGTGATAACTGTTGGCATGACGCTGGTTGCCTTCTATCTGGTGCGCAGCAACGTGGTGCTCGTTGCGTATTTTATGCTGGGTTCGCTGTTGGGTGCGCTCATTCTGGGCCGCGCCGAGCGGTTGAGTGCATTCTTGTGGGCCGGTATTGGCGTGGCAATTTCCAACTTGATTGTCCTTGCCGCCTACCGTGCGCCTTTTGTGGATCTATTGATTACTGAGCTGCTGCCGCTGCATTTGGTCGTGCTGCTAAATGGCGGGCTTTCCGCCAGCATCGCGCTCCTTGGATATCTCTTCCTGGGCAACGTGTTCGGCATCACGACGAGTTTACATCTGACGGAACTAAGCCGTCCGACGCATCCGCTGTTGCGACAACTGCTGCTCAAAGCGCCTGGTACCTACCATCACACCATCGTCGTGAGCAACATGGCAGAGCGCGCTGCATCCGCCATTGGAGCAGACGCCTACCTAGCCCGAGTTGGCGCCTATTACCACGACATCGGCAAGACAGTTCGCCCCTACTTCTTTACGGAAAATATTGCGGAGGAAAGCTCGCCGCACGACAAACTGGATCCGCTCACTCAGCGCGCAGATCATCATAAGCCATGTCAGCGATGGTATTGACTTGGCCCGCAAGTATCACCTGCCCTCTCGAATCCAGGATTTCATTGCCGAGCACCATGGTCGATCATTGGTCCAGTACTTCTACCGTCAGGCAGTGCAACAGGCGGGCGAGGACGAAGTCATTAACGAAGAGGACTTTCGCTACCCGGGACCCAGCCCGCGCACTAAGGAGACCGCCATTCTCCAACTGGCAGATACGTGCGAGGCGGCGGTGCGCGCTATAAAGCCTGGCACTCGTGAGGAATTGGAAGCGCTGGTCGAACGGCTTATGGATGAACGCGTGGCGGAAGGAGAGCTCAACGACTGCGACTTGACCTTCAGCGAGTTTGAAACCTGCAAGGAGATTTTCGTGCACGTCTTGCAAGGCGTTCACCACCCGCGTATACAATATCCGGAACCGGTCGAAAAGAAAAGCTCTGTACGTACGGAAGAGAACGACACGTCTAGCAACGGAGCATCGGAACGAACGTCCGAAGGTGTGGCGGACTTGAACAGCGTCGAGCAGTCGGCCAAGGCATAGGATGGATTTGTCCACTCAGTAGCAGTCAGTTGCTTCAATATGCAGCATCCCGAAAACGATCAAATCACAATCCAAGTAGACGATGCATTCCAGAGTGCTGTGGACGTCGAGGACATCGCCGCCTGCGTACGCGCTACACTGGAGCACGAGGAGACGGCGGGCGTCTCGCTGAGCGTCACCGTCACGGACGATGAGACAGTTCAGGCGCTCAACGCTAGGTACCTGGGTATCAATGCACCAACCGACGTGCTCAGTTTCGGTGCTGATTCGGACGACGATGGTTCTGCGGAAGACATCACCTTCGTATTGCCGGACGAGATTGCCGAAGCGGAAGGCGTCTACCTGGGCGACATTCTGATCGCGCTGCCATACTGTGAACGACAAGCCCAGCGCTATGGCAATTCTCTGGCGTCGGAATTGCGCTTGATGACTGTGCACGGTACGCTGCACCTGCTGGGACACGACCATGATACCCAGGAATCAGAAAGCGTCATGTGGGAAGCGCAGATGGCTATCCTGAGCGAGCTGGATGAAGGCCAGTTGGCTGCCAGTGTTGGTAAGCGCGATTATGCAACCTGATGAGCCTTCGCGCAAAGAGGTACCTGCACAGCCCGCTTCATCGATAATTCCTACTGAACCCGCCCGAAGCAAATGGCTGCCCGATGGATATCTTCCCGGCCGCTGGGTTAGTTTCAAGGCCGCGCTGTCCGGTGTGGCCTATACTCTCCGAACCCAGCCGAATGCACGCATAGAGCTTTTGGCTATTCCGGTAGTCGTCGCAGCCGGATTGTGGTTGCACATTCGTCCTGTGGAATGGGCCGTGCTTGGGCTAACGAGTGCACTCATTCTAGCGCTGGAGGCGGTCAATACGGCTGTCGAAGCAGTCGTTGATCTAGTGTCACCCGACCTCCACCCGCTGGCAAAGCATGCAAAGGACGCCGCAGCCGGCGCCATGGTATTCGCCGTAGTAGGCAGCCTTATCGTTGCTGCATTCATCTTTGGACCGCTGCTGCTGTCACTACTCCGCTAGAACGTTTGCCCAGCAATGCATGCGTGAGGAATAGCGTGTACAAAAAAAACTTCCCGGAAGCGATTTGCCTCCGGGAAGCGGTATTACAGGACGAGGTTGATTCCTCGGCTACAGCTAGAACTCTCGCTACTGCGGAAAATTGATGTTCAAGCTTAGCTGCGTGGCGAGGATAGCCGGCAGCACTGCATCCACATACTGCAGCAGCGTCTGGGCATCGTAACCGGGCACTGCATTGTCCAGCATACCGGTCTCGGCAGCCAGTGCAAGCACATTGTTGATACGCCCGTCCGCCCATGTCACGTAGGGCAAACGATCGCCGTTAATGGTCAGGAAGAAGCCGTCTTCGCTCGTGGCGAAGCCAAGCTGATCAATGCCCATACCCTTCATTGTGTCGATGAAGCCAGGATCAGACGGCAGTGCATCACCAAGACCTGGTACTAAAGTATTCAGGTCTTCCTTGCTGATGCCGGCGATGTCCCAGCTGCCATCGGCAGCGTAGTTCACGCCGATGGCGAATGTTGGCGGTGTCACGACGGAAGCAAGGAACTCAGCTTGGGCGTTCATGGCCTTTTCAGCTGTACCAGACTCAATCTCACCCAGCGGAATCGCCGAATCCCCTGCAGGAACCGGTGCTCGAACCGTCACACCGATGCCCAAGTTGGTAATAAGGGGCAGCAACTTGTCTAGCAGAGCAACTGGCGCTACACCAAGATTGTCCACAACCTCTGCTGTTGTGACCAGAGCATCGCCATCCCATGCAATGGAAGGCATCGCTTTACCGTTCACCAGAACAAGCAGACCTTGCGGTGTATTGTCGATCTGAATATGCTGAATGCCGGCATCTTCCATCATCTTGACGGTATCTGGCGGAATCGAGAGTCCCGAAGCCATCGCGCCTTGACCAGCTGCAGAGAGCATCTCTTCCAATGAAACGCCGCCCATGGCGAGCGTACCGTCATCCTGGATGTCTAGCACGAGCGCAGGCAGGTCGACGACGATATCGGCGCCGCTAGCACGAGTTGCGCCTTCGCCGCCTGTCGGACGCGGAGCACACGCCGACATCATCAGGATACCGATAAGCAACATGGTCAATAGAACAGTCCATCGACTACTTCGCATAAGCATGTCTCCTCTTCTTCGTATATTTATTATTCTTTCGTTGCGCATCCACCCGTAACGAATATTCTCTGTACTGGTGTGGGCGTGAGGTAAGTCAGCGCGATAAGCTCCACCCTGAATCGTGCTCATTGTAGCATAGAAAAAGAGAGGTTACAATCAGCAAATTAACCTCACGACCTCCCATTCCCCTACGCTTGTAGCGAGAATATTGGGGCTGCATGGCAGTGCAAATGCAAAATGCACAGATCTGTAAGCGTGACTTTGTGCCGTGCATCAGTTGCGGATAGACTGAAAATGGAATCAATCGAACTCTGGACCGAATGTTGCGTTCCTATTCACGGTAACAGAATACGGCGACGATTGTTCTACCGTGTTCTGATGCGACTCATTCAGCTGGCTACGCATGCGCTGTACCACCCGACCCAATACGCGAATCACAATTTGGAGGCCCTATGCTGCTCGTCATCGATATCGGTAACACCAACATCATGATTGGCGTCTATGATGGCGAGACGCTCAGTGCACAGTGGCGGCTGTCCACCGACCACGACCGCATGCCCGACGAGTTCGCGATGCAGTTACTCAATTTGCTCAGCTACGCAGGCGTCTCGACCGGCGACATCGCCGGCATCGCCATTGCCTCCGGCGTTCCCACACTGACCAGCCGTTGGCATCGGCTTTGCCAACGATACTTCGCTTTGGAACCGATGATCGTCAGCGGACGCATGCAGACCGGCCTGACCATCCTGTACGACAATCCGGATGCGGTTGGCGCCGATCGCGTCGTGGATGCAGCCGCCGCATTCCACAAGTACGGCGGTCCATTGTGTATCGTCGATTTCGGCACAGCAACCACTTTCGAGGCCATTACGGCGTCTGGCGAGTACCTTGGCGGCGCCATTGCGCCTGGTGTCGGCGTGGCAGCGTCGGCGCTCTCTAGCCGGGCGGCGCGCCTGCCGGTCGTAGATGTGGAACGCCCACCATCCGTCATTGGACGCAATACCGTACATTCTATGCAGTCGGGCCTGCTCTTCGGCTATGTTTCACTGGTCGAAGGGATGGTGCAGCGCTTCACAGAAGAACTCGGCCCCAACACGATTGTCGTTGCCACGGGCGGTCTAGCGCCGGTGATTGCGGCAGAAACGGACATCATCGACCACATAGCGCCGTGGCTGACTTTGGAGGGGCTGAAACTGGTGCACGACCTGAACAATCGACAAGAGTCTTAGCCGAGACGCGAAATACGCTAACCAATAGGAATGCTCAGCTATGAAACCACTTGAGGGGAAACGCATACTCTTAGGCGTGACGGGCAGCATCGCCTGCTACAAGAGCGCAGACTTGGCCAGCAAACTGGCACAGGCTGGCGCGCTCGTGGACGCAGTATTGACTGAGTCTGCTACAAAGTTCGTGTCGCCACTCACATTTCAGTCCGTTACCGGCCGTCGCGCCTACACCGATGAAGATCTGTGGGGTCATGAAGCGCACGTGCTGCATATCGGGCTGGCGCATCATGCCGACCTGATCCTCATCGCGCCGGCGACTGCGCACACCATGGCGAAATTGGCCCATGGACTTGCCGGTGATCTGTTGAGCGTCACGGCATTGGCTGCTCAATGTCCGGTCGTGCTGGCGCCTGCCATGGATGCAGGCATGTACTCGCACACAGCCACGCTGGTTAACGTGAAAACGCTGCGGGATCGCGGCGTCCAGTTTATCGGTCCCGAGGAAGGTCATCTGGCCTCCGGTTTAGTGGCCAAGGGACGCATGTCGGAACCACTGGACATTCTCGGCACGGTCCGCTACCTGATGACACGCCATGGACCACTTTCCGGACGCACGGTTGTGGTGACAGCCGGCGGCACGCGCGAGAGCCTGGATCCTGTCCGCTACATCAGCAACCATTCGTCGGGTAAACAGGGCTATGCGGTTGCACAAGCCGCACTAGATGCGGGCGCGGAAGTCGTGCTTGTCACAGCGGCTCGTTTGCCCTGCCCTGCAGGCGCACGCTGCGTACCGGTGAACTCCGCCCAGGAAATGTGCGATGCGGTCCTGGCAGAATCCTCAGCGGCAGACGCGCTCATCATGGCGGCGGCCGTAGCCGATTTCCGCCCTGCCAGGATATCCGACAGTAAGCTGAAAAAGACGGATGGCATACCAGTCATTAACCTGGTGCGCAACCCGGACATTCTGTTGGAGGTGGCTCAGCGACGTGCGGCGTCCGGTACTCCCAAGCTCGTGGTTGGCTTCGCAGCGGAGACCGACGATTTGTTGGACAACGCTCGCAGCAAGCTGAACAAGAAGGGACTCAACATGATCGTGGCGAATAACATCGGCGCAAGCGATTCCGGCTTCGCAGTGGAAACCAATCGCGTCACGTTAATCACGGATGACGGTGTCGAAGAATCCTTACCGCTCATGAGCAAGGACGAGGTGGCTGCACAAATCATGGAATGGGTTGCTCAGAGGTTCGAAAGCCCGGACGCATAACGAAAGCGCAAGGCCGATATTCCCTACAACGACCCGCTCATGTAGAGTTCGCCCGCTTCGAAGTCGCGCTCGGCATAATAAGCTTTGGTGCCGGTTGCCGCGATAACGGCGATGCGCTCATAGCCGGATTGCTTACTGATGCGACGCGCCTCGTCCAGCAACCGGCTGCCGAGGCCGCGATGCTGTGCGTCACCCCCGCCTGCGCTTGCTGAGTCGCCGTTCAGAGAGAGCGCTGGACCGTAGACGTGCACTTCACGAATCATGGCGCTGCCTGCGATTTCATCGAGGAATGCCCGGCTGCCGACATTTTCACTACGCGGCAAACTTAGACGCAGGAAGCCTGCGATGAGCCCCGGTGATTCCGTGTCCGTGGTGACGAAATGCAGAAAGTGCTCCCGTGTCAGGTCAGTGTCGTACGTGTAATCGCGCAGCTCCACTGCGTCTGCTCGCACCTTGTTGCGCCGCACTTCGTTGCAACGGATGCAGCCACACTGCAGCCCTCTTGAAGCCAGCTCTGCATGCACTACCTCGCGCAGATTGCTAACCGTGACACCGGCTTCAATGTGGTGCGCAGGAATATCGCGGAATAGACGATTCACACGCGTATAGGGCGGGATGGTCGGCTTGACGCCAACCAGCAGCTCCACAAGTTCCTCTAGCGTATAGGGACGATACTCGCCGGCTTTGTACCGTTCATAAAGCTCTGTGCCGCCGATTAGAGAAGTTGGATAGATCTTCAGCTCGTCTGGTCGGATAGCGGGATCGCCGAAGAAGCGCGCAAAGTCGACGCGATCGGTTTGTGGTGTGGCGCCGTACAGGTTGGGCATCCAGTGCAGATGCAGCTTAAAGCCGGCGGTACGCAACAGGCCCAATGCATGTCGGACCGCTGCCACATCGTGACCGCGCTTGTTCATCGTCAGAATCTCGTCGTCCAAGCTCTGCACGCCAATCTGCACCTTGGTAACACCCAGCTTGCGCAGATGCCGAATCTCGTCCGGTGTAACCCAGTCCGGTCGCGTTTCAATGACCAAGCCCACGTTGCGATTGCTTGAATGCACATTGGCAACCTGCGCTGCTTCCACAGAATCAGCATCCACGTAGGATGGATTATTGGCCGCGTTCATGGCATCCAAGCACCGACGCACAAACCATTCTCGATAATCGCGGGAATAGGCGCTCCACGTGCCGCCCAGGATAAGCAACTCCACCTTGTCTGCTGTGTGACCAATGCTCTCAAAGGCGCGGATACGCCCCAACGTCTGCGCATAGGGATCGAAACCGTCACGTTCGGCGCGCTGACAGCCCGGCTCGTCGTAGATGTAGCTCTTGGGCATTCGTGCGTCGTCGGGGCAGAAGATGCACTCGCCAGGGCATCCTGCGGGCGCAGTCAGCACCGTCACCGGCGCGACGCCGCTCTGTGTACGCATGGGCTTCATGCGGATGCGCTGCATGAGCGACGGGTCATCGTCAAGGTCGCCTTCCTCCACCAAGTGGCGATAGCCGGCAACGAGATTGCTCTTGGAAAAGAAACCGCGCCCGTCCTTAGGATAGCGCGAAACGACAGCACGCAGGCTCGTACTGCCTTCCCACTCTGACTCTGGCACGCGCTGGATCTCGCTTAGAATCGCGTAGACATCAGCCGCGTACTGGGCAGGATCGAAGTCCAGGCGCTTCTTCTGCCACTCCTGCTCGCGCTCCAGCACATCAGCCGGAATATCCTGCGTATCTAGCACACGTTTCATATTATTGCCCACTCCTCCAACCCGCATCACCGTGACTCCGCATCTTGGCGATCAGGCCCGTGCAGTATACCATACGTTGCAACGTTGAAGTGACGACATGGATGCCAAGACCCGCAACAGACTGCTCGCCCTGAACAAAAAGTTTTACGAGACCGTTGCCGACCCGTTTCACGTTACGCGACTTTCGTTGTCGACGGGTATGATATGGCTCCTCGACTATGCGCCAGCGCATGAACCGCTGCGTGTGATGGACGCCGGATGCGGCAACGGGCGACTCGCTGTAGCGCTGGATCAGCTGAACAGGCCTGTGCGCTATGTCGGCGTGGACGGCAACGAGCAGTTGTTGTCCTATGCGGCAGCCCAGACTGCAGGACTAGCGCATGTAGATGCAGCATTCGTGCATGCGGATTTGGCAACTGGTGGCTGGGACGCAGCAGTCGCAGAATATGAGCGTGCGTTCGATCTGGTCGCCTGTCTGGCTACGCTGCAGCACATACCCGGCTATGACCTGCGTGCTAAACTGGTGCGAACCCTTGCTGCACATCTGTCCGACAACGGACGCCTGGCGCTCACGGGTTGGCAATTCCTGGAGAACGCTCGATTAACGTCTCGGCAGATCGATTGGGCGGAAGTCGGCATCAATGCAGCCGATGTGGAGCCCGGAGATGCACTGTTGCCGTGGAAGCAGGATGTCTACGCCGTACGCTATGTGCACCAGGTGGACGCGAGCGAAATGAAACTCCTGGCGCACCAGGCCAACTTGTGCATTGTGGATACATACCGCGCCGACGGCAAAGAGAACAATCTCAATCTGTATGCAATCATGCAAACAATCCCTATCCTGAGTGACTCTTCAGCAGGGAATTCACCCTGCATTTCGAGGACATCATGACCAACGACGATACTCGTACCCAGACCCTGATCCAAGAGTACAAAGACCGTTTCGACGAAGCGCCCGTCTACATGGCCATAGGGCCTGGACGCGTGAACCTCATCGGCGAGCATACCGACTACAACGACGGCTTCGTACTACCCGTGGCGCTTCACAGGGATATCCGTGTCCTATTGCGCCCGCGCAGTGACCGAATCGTGCGCTCCTATTCGCTGGAGTATGACAGCTGGCATGACTTTAATATGGATGAGATGGAGTATGACAAGGAAGTACTGTGGGCCAATTATCTACAGGGCATCGTCTGGGTGCTGGAGGAGAAGGGAATTGAGCTCAGCGGTATGGATGCGCTCATTAGCGGCAACGTGCCCAGAGCCAGCGGCCTAAGCAGCTCCGCCGCCCTGGAAGTAGCGGTCGCTAAGGCGTTGCTAGCCGCGTCCGATCAGCCCGAAGCCATCGATGGTGTGCCGTTGGCGCTGGCTGCGCAACGGGCAGAGAATAAGTATGTAGGCGTCAACTGCGGCATCATGGACCAGTTCATTAGCGTGTTGGGCTCAGAAAATCAAGCGCTGCTCATCGATTGCCGCAGCCTGGAATATGAACTGATACCCTTTCCAGCGCAGGCGGCGCTGGTTATTGGCAACACAAAAGCCAGCCGCTCCCTTGCTGGCAGCGCGTATAACGAAAGACGCGCGGAATGCGAAGAGGGCGTACGGCTGCTGCAGGCGGTATTACCCGAAATCACCGCGTTGCGCGATATCAGCAGCGAGCAGCTCGAAGCGCATAAGGATCTGCTGCCGGAAAACATCTACCACCGTTGCCGTCACATCGTTAGCGAGAACGAACGCGTATTGCAAACAGTGGACGCGTTGCAGAGAGGCGATCTGACAGAAGTGGGACGGCTCATGGATGCCAGCCACGAGAGCCTGCGCTACGACTACGAAGTCAGCAGCGATGCGCTGGACGCCATGGTGACTGCCATGCGCAGTGTGGAGGGTTGCTACGGAGCACGCCTGACCGGAGCTGGTTTCGGCGGATGCGCGATTGCGCTGGTAATGCCGGGTCGCGAGCAGGCCATGGCCGATGCCATCTACGACCAGTACGCCAAAGCGACCAACATTTGGCCCGAGGTATACACAAGCCAACCGGGTCCTGGCGCACACACGGTGACGCTGACGAACACACGCTGAGACAAGGTTAGTTTCAGCAGCCATCATATTGCGCAATAGTATTCGCAGAATTTACACTGCTGGCAATTTATTTTTTGTGCAACTACGCGGAACTCAACATTCTTTTCTGCGTGGTAGCGCTTAGCAGGTCTCGCTCGGCATCCTTGCCAATCCAGCGGGCAGACCGTGAATCCATTTTCAGTAGGTTTCGTGCTGTCTGCAAAGCGGCGGTGTGAAGAGTGCGGTTGCGCTTGCCGATGTGACGCAGCGCCCAACTCACGCCCTTCTTCACGTAGTTTCGCTCATCGGTCGCACCATACACAATGATCGGCAGTTGGTCGAGGAACTGCTCGTCCGTGGCTTTCTTGTCGTGCCATGCGAGGCAAGCAATCAACGCGTAGCCAGCCCGCTTCACGAACTCTTCATCACGATGCGCCCACTGTGGGATCATCGTCCAGGCGAGTTCCGACTTGTCAAACAGATTCATGCAGACCTGGTCACACACATCCCACGAGTCGAAACCCTGCGCCCACTCGTCCATCTGCATGGGCGTCAATTTCGCCGGATCATCCACCATGGCGGCGAGGATGCGCGCCTCCGCGATGCCTGTCGACCACAACTCCAGCGCCAGTTCATGATCCCGTTTGTGCTTCCTGGCGATCTTGCGCAGCTCGGGGATCTTGATGCCAAGGCGCGCCTTCGTCGACATGCCATAGCGCGACATGCCGTCAAGCTGATCCGGGTCCGCCAGCGTGTTGAGTTCCATTATGACTGCATCGAAGCGCGCACTCATATTTGCTCTCAGTCCCCATGCCACGCCGCCCCCGACACCAAGCTATCGAACAGGAAGCACAGATAAGCATGGTCAGCTGACGAGGCGAAAATCTTGCCTAGAATGCGTAGATCCTCTACCCCACCACTGGATTTGCCGGCGTATCCAGCACCTTCTCCATAAAGACCAGATCGAGCCAGCGGTCGAACTTGTAGCCGACTTCCCTAAAATACGCGGCGCGCTCGAACCCAAACGACTCGTGCATGCTGATACTCACGTTGTTGTCCGCTTCGATGACGGCAACGATGACATGCTTCTCCATGTGTTGAGCTGCATCAATGAGCGCGCGCATGAGCGAACGACCCACGCCTTGCCCCTGATAGTCTTTGGCTACGTATATGGAATTCTCAACGCAATACTTGTAGGCGGCTGCAATACGCCACGGTCCCAGGTTGCCAAAGCCGACGATCTCGCCGTCCTGGTCCGCAACCAACACGGGATATCCGTCCGCCTGCTTCTGATTCAGCCACTCCTGCCGCGCTTCCAGCGTATGCTCAACGTATTGAAAGACAGCTGTGGTGTTGCGTATTGCAGCATTATAGATAGCCAGAATACCCGGCACATCGTCCATCGTCGCAACCCGTATCATTATCATTTGATATACCTACTCAATTTTCTTGGTTTACTGCATGACTACAACAATCTAAATTGTTGTTGGCTGCCAGCCGCCAAACTCGCGCTCCAATATCAAACCTAGTGCGATCGCCACATCTTCCCGCCAAGGACGCGATGCAACTTGTACGCCAATAGGCAATCCGTCAGCTGATGCGCCCACGCGCAGTACCAGCGCGGGGTAGCCGGTCAGGTTGAACGGCACCGTATAGGCGAAGCGATTCGGGTCGCGCTCCTGGTAGCGCGGTGCGACATGCGGCGTAGCCGGGCAGAGGAGCGCATCGTACCGAGCCATGAAAGCGAGTACGTTGCTGCGGTACTCATCCCAATAGGAATAGAGTTCTATCATGGTGCGCCCGGTGGTTCCTGGCATATCCTGCCAGAAATAGTCCAGTTCCCGCGCCATGCCGATGAAGTCAGGCGGTTGGGCTTTTTCGACATGGACGCCGTTGCGAGAGAGCGCCTGCGCCGCCTGCCCCACAGCATCCGCTACCTCGGACGTGACCGGCGCCTCACGGTCATCCATCATGTACGCGATTCGCAGGTCGTTGGCATTGACGTCTTCAGCACGCCAAGTTGGTACCGGTGCAACACCGGAATCGTGATCATCCAAACCGCACAGATATGGATAAATAGTCTCCACATCGGCTACGGTGCGGGCCATCACGCCGACCTGCGAACGCGGGTCCGTAAGACCGCCGGCATGGTTGTAGACGCCCGTGTTGGGTATGCGTCCAGATGTGGGTTTCAGGCCGACGATGCCGCAGTAGCTTGCAGGGACACGGACGCCGCCGCTCTGGTCGGTTCCCAGCCCAACCAGAGAACCGCCAGCGGCAATGAGCGCAGCTTCCCCGCCGCTGCTGCCGCCCGGCGAACGGTCCAAGTGGTACGGATTGAGAGTCCTGCCGCTGACTGCGTTTTCAGTATCGCGACCGTACCCGTTGGGCGGCGTGTTTGTTTTGGCGAGCAGCAACGCACCGGCATTGCGTAGACGCCACACTGCCGTGGCATCTTGCTCCGGCAGCTCTCGACGACGAAGGCGGATGTCCACATCGGTGGCAAAGCCGGCTGTGTCGAACACGTCTTTCACCGTGAACGGAATGCCATAAAGTGGGCTCTGACTCTGCTGAGCCGAACTGTTGGCATCAGCCTTAACCGCCCATTCCAGCGCATGTGGCACTTCCGCTACGACCGCATTGATGCGCGGCTCGACCTCACGCAACCGCGCAAGATAGGCGCCGGTCATGCCTTCGACGGTGGTCTCGCCGTCCTGTATCGCTCTGGCCAATTCGGCAATCGTTTGGGCTTTCACAAGCATATTATCGATCATGCATTCGGTTTACAGCAATCGTATTGACCGCACGTAGTAATCTGCGGCTGGCGCCATGCATCGGCGTAGTCGCCGACGACAGTGCGGCGTAAAGGTGCGCAATGAGGTCGCGATTGATGGCAGCAACGGTGGGATGACTGCACATATTCGCCGATTGGTTCGCGTTGGATGCTATCTAGAGAATAGATTCTGCTGTGCTGGCTGGGATTGTAGTTGACGCACTAAACCATTGTGCAAATATGCAATGTGCTGGCAGCCTAGACGCGCAGCATGCCGCGAAAGCCGCGTGCCGCGTAATAAGAATCCGCGCCGTTGTGATAGATGAAAACTGTATCATAGCGCCGATCCGCAAAAAGGGCGCCGCCAAGCTCGCGTATGCGCTTCGGTGTCTGCACCCAGCTAGACGTCGTCGTATCGAACTCGCCCAGCGTCTGCAACTGTCGATACTGCGTTTCCTTTAGCAGTTCAACGCCCATGTCCGCGGCCATAGCCACGGCGCTGTTATCGGGCTTATGCTGCTTTCGCGAGTCCAGCGCCTCCTGGTCGTAGCAAGCGCTTCGGCGACCCTTGGGGCTCTGTTTCGAACAGTCCATGAAGAGAATCTCGCCGCTCTCATTATCCTGTCCCACCACGTCTGGTTCGCCGCCGGTATCTTCCATCTGCTGCAAGGACCAGAGCTTGTGAGGATGCGCTTCCAGCCGCTCCACTACGTCAGCCCATTCTGTGCCCTCGTGGCGCGCCAGGTTCTTTTCGAAGCGCTTCTTCAACGTGTCTAGCAGCTCTTCTTGCTGATCCAATGAAAGTGTCTTCTTAGCCACCGTTCCTCCTTATGGTTCAGAGACGACCATAGCCGTGCGCGATACTAGCCTAAACTCCTGCGACCGTCTGGATGCGGGGAACGCTCAACGCGCTGGTATCAGGCTGATTATAGCCACGCCGGCGCGCTTCGCCAACGCAGTTGTATTCGACAGGGTGCGCGCCGCCTACGTCTAGAACGCTGAGCCGGCAGACGCCGATATGGTATTCAGCGGGCGTGGATGCTGTCAGCGAAACCACTCCGAAGCGGTCAGTCTCGTGCGATCATAAAGAAGAGGAAGTCAATGTCGCCGGGCGATTTACCGTACTCCGTGAGTCGAGCAGCGACCTCGGTGCGATGTTGCATGCTGTGCAGTAGCGGGTGCTCAATCATCTCCCAGCGTAAAAAGGTGTATGCGTCGCCGGCGGGGCTGACAGTATCAACCGTTTGTTCGAGCTCTCCGTCTGTCATCGAGTCCAGGAATGCGCGGAAGTCGGCTTCCTCTTGTTGCCAAGCGCTCTTGACATCAGCCAGTGTAGGCAGTGATTCTGCGGTGGGCGGCGGTCCTGGGATCGTGCCGGTCTGCGCCAGGTTGCGCCACAGCCATTCCGTGCCCAGCGTGTGGGCGAGCAAGTCGTGCACGCTGCGTTGGGAGTGCTGTGCGAAGTACTGGTCTTCGGGCAGCTCGCCCGCCAGTTTCAGGAGTTTGTCCCGTACCCAGCATCCGTAGTCATATTGGCGGAGAAGGACTTGCTTAATGCTCATGGTGTTATCCTTCCTGTTGTGATCGCACTAGATATCCTGTAATGGCACACTGGCATCCATTCGAATAATCTAGCAAGAATATTGGTTCAAGTCAGACACAGTAACTGTTTTGTCCATTCACCTTCCAGGAAGCTGTACAGGCGGCAATTCGCCTACGAAAGCAGCTTCTTGGAAGGTCGTTTCACAGCGGATATTCCAACCTCACATTATCACGCTACGGCGATCAATTGCCGGGCATCGATCCTGTGCGGAACGCTGTCAAAGTCACAATACAACGCAACCTCTACGAATCCTGCCTCCTACAGCATCTGTCTCGACTGTATGCCCGAATAGAGCCAGGGATGCACATGCAATGACTGCACCGCATGGTCGCAGATCAGCAACCGCTTGTTCAACACAAGACGGTGCCGGATCGGCTGCAACCTACTCCTCCAAATGCTCGGTGCGGTTGTGATAGTGCAAGCGCCACACGGACCGTCGACCGGGCGCCTCCACATACTCGAAATGTGTGACCGCGGTATTGTGATCCCACACTTCGCAGCGGCTCCACGGGCCCACGTTGAACACGTGACCGAAGACGCTTTCCACGACGCCGCCATGGCAGACCGCGACCACAACTTGGTCCTTATGCTGCTCCACGGCGTCCTCCACGAAGAGACCCACTCGCGTGCGCGCATGCATGACCGTCTCCACATCGTCGCCGCCCACCATAGTCGGTGAAAAGGGCCTCGCGCCCCAGTATTCTGCCCATTCCCGCGGCAGATCCTCCATGGAATAGGCGGAATGGTCCACGCGATTGCTGCCCAGCTCGCGCAGTCGGATATCCATGACCGGCGTGATGCCATACGGTTTGGCCACGAGTTCTGCCGTCTGCTTGGCCCGCTGCATGGTGCTGGCATAGAGCACGTCGATGTGCGGCAGATGGTCAGGCAGCCACGCAGCCAGTTTTGTCGCCTGCTCGATGCCTAGCTCGGTCAGCGGCTCGTCCGTGTTGCCCTTCTCCCAGGTCCGCAGGTTCACATAGCTCTGTCCATGCCGGATCAGGTATAATTGCACGAAATATTCTCCATTTGTATGTGTTCGGTAATCATTGAGCCTATCATACACCAGACAAACCAAAACTCAGCTCAAAGGTTCAAATGTTGAAAAGTTCAAGGCACGACTGAGCATGCACACTTGAACACTTTAACACTTCAACCCTTCAACCGTTCACCAAGGTATTTCCATGACAAACCGACTCTACTACACCAACTCCTATCGCACTGAATTCGACGCCGTGGTGACGGCGGTCACCGAATACGCAGGCAGACCGGCTATCGTACTGGACGAAACATGCTTCTACCCTACCTCCGGCGGGCAACCGTATGACACAGGCACGTTAGCCGGCGTTGCGGTTATCGACGTCATCGCAGACGACGAAGCAGTCTATCATATTGTGTCGGAGGCGCCGGAAGCGTCACTGGTCGGTCAGAGCGTACACGGGCAGATCGACTGGCCGCGGCGCTTTGACCACATGCAACAGCACGCTGGCCAGCACCTCATTTCGCAGTTCTTTCAAGACGAGTTCGGCTATGAGACGGTTTCGGTCCACTTCGGCGACGAGGAATCCACACTGGACTTGAACACGGAGAGCGTGTCTGATGACGAGTTGGCAGAGGCCGAGCGGCTGGTCAACGAGGCGGTCTTCCAGGCTGTGCCCATTCGCACCTACTTCATCACAGACGCGGAGGTCGACACGATACCGCTGCGCAAAGCGCCGGCGGTATGCGGCAAGATTCGCATCGTGGAAATCGAGGGACGCGACTGGTCGGCATGCGGCGGCACGCACACACGTTCAACCGCCGAAATCGGACCAGTGAAGTTCATCCGCCAGCAGCGAATGCGCGGCCAAGCGCGACTCACCTTCCTCTGCGGGCGCCGTGCACTAGAGGACTACGCTCGCAAGCATGCGCTCATCACAGAAGCCGCCATGCTGTACGATAATGAGATCGGACTGGTGCCGGTGCTAATCCACCGCGACATGGAACGGCTGAAGGAGTTGCAGCAGCAGGTGACGGAACTGCGTGAATACCGGCTTACGATCCTGGCTAGCGAGCTTGTACAAGATGCGGCGTCCATCGGCAAGTTTCATATCGTGGCGCAGATCATTGATGACCTAGAGCCGGCGGATGTGAAACAACTGGCCAATTTGTGTATCGAACAGTCAGGTGTCGTTGCGCTGCTGGCATGCAACGCAGGCGGCAAAGCCACCGTCATTTTCGGCCGTTCGGCAGATATGGATCTGCACGCTGGCAACCTATTGCGCACCACGCTGAGCGAATTCGGCGGAGGTGGCGGCGGGCGACCGGACATGGCGCAAGGAGGTGGCGTTTCACCTGATGTGCTGGACGCGCTGCTCGACTATGCCAAGAGACAAGCCACGCAAGAACTGGAGGCAGCTGCATGAGCGTTCCCACGACACCGCCGGTAGCGCTGGAATCCACCGTCATCTCGCATGGATTGCCCTATCCGCAAAATCTAGCGCTTGCACGCGACATGGAAGCTATCGTGCGGGAGAACGGCGCCGAACCACGCACAATAGGCATCATCCAGGGCGAGTTGATCGCCGGACTGGACGATGATCAAATCACGCACCTGGCTACGGCACAGAATGTGCGCAAGGTCAGTCGGCGCGACCTGCCCATTGCCGTGGCGCGCAAGCTGGACGGCGCTACCACCGTTGCGTCCACCATGTGGATCGCGCACCGGGCCGGCATCCAAGTCTTCGCCACAGGCGGCATCGGCGGCGTGCATCGAGCGAGCGTCGGCAGCCTTAGCGCAGATGTCAGCGCAGACCTGCAGGAACTGGCGCAGACGCCGGTGATGGTGGTGTGCGCGGGCGCCAAGGCCATCCTAGACCTGCCGGCAACTCTGGAGTATCTGGAAACGCACGGCGTCACGGTGGTCGGTCTGGGCACGGCGGAGTTCCCTGCCTTCTATAGTCGTAGCTGCGGTCTGCAACTAGACGCCCGGTGTGACAGCCCGAGGCAAGTAGCCGAGCTGTGGCAGGCAAAGCAATCCCTCGGCTTGCCAGGCGGCATGCTGGTCACAGTGCCTATTCCGGAGCAGGACGAAATTCCAGCCGCCGAGATCGAACCGGTGATCGAGAAGGCGGTGCTGGAGGCTGAAGCCAAAGGGCTGCGCTCGGCGGAGGTGACGCCGTATCTGTTGGCTCGCATCGCTGAACTGAGCGGTGAGCGCAGCCTGCGCGCCAACATCGCGCTGCTAAAGAACAACGCCCGTGCCGCGGCAGAGATTGCTGTCGCGCTCAGCACGATGACTGCCTAAACAGGCTCTCATATTCAGAGAAAGTGAAGGAAGTTTTATGGTAACATCCGTATCAGCCGCCTTCGAAGATTTTCGAGTGCGCATTGAGCCGGAAAACTATGAGCGTGAAACCGCAACAAATCGGAAAGATGAACTGGTATCACTGCTGGAAAATGACTTCACCGTACTGGACTCGTTTGCCACCGGCTCACTGCCCAGATACACAGCTGTGGCGGGTCACGCGGACTTGGACATCATGGTGGTGCTGGACTACGAAGAGCACATCAAAGGACACAGACCCTCATATGTGCTACAAGCCGTGAGAGATCATCTCGGCGAATACCGACCGCAAGTACGAAAGAATGGACAAGCCGTAACGCTCTACTATAAGTCATGGCCAAATGTGGACGTCGTACCGGTTGCCTGGCATAAGCTGAGTGACGACACAGTCGACTACTATGAGATCCCCGACATGAACACCGAGTCATGGATCCGATCGCGACCGCGCCGTCATGATGATGCGATGACCACCAAGAACAAACGCTTCGGCGTCGAGTTCAAGCGCATCATCAAAATGATCAAATGGTGGAATTATCAGCACAGCGAACTACTGGAGTCGTATCACATCGAAGTCTTGGCGCTGAACGCGTTGCGCAATAAGTTCAGCGGCTATCCAGAGGACATCTACACTTTTTTCAAGAATTCAGAAATGCTCATCCAGGAGCCTCTCAAGCATCTCATGGGTGGAGCCGACGCCTATCTGGACAAGGAGATGCGCCAAGAGGCGGCAAAGCGTATCGTAACGGCATGTGAACAGGCTGATCGTGCACGTCAATGCACCGACGGCAAGGATAAGGACCACGAAGAGGCAATCGAGATCTATGGAAGGATATTCGGAGAAGAGTTCCCTAGCTACGGATGACCTCCTGCTTAAAATACACGGGTTGCATCGAGCTGAATTCGAAAAGGCGAAACGCAGCGAGCAAATCGCACTCTATTTGCAGATACTGGTCGCAGTTGCTGCGCTCGGCTCGGTGGCAGCAAACGCTGATCTGTTGTCAGGCTATGTCAACGCAAATCTGATTCTCTACATTCTGAGTATGATGACGCTAATCGCTACTGTGCTGCGCTTTGTCTTTTCGCACAGAACTCGTCTGCTGCGCAATAGTGCGGAGCGTGCCCGGCGTTTGCTGACGCTCGTGGACGGCCTTGGGCAGAAGGTATCCCAGAACGAGTTGGAGAGCGTGCTGAAGAGCATGACGGCTTCGGAAGAGGAAGGCAAAAGGTGGGAAGATCCGGACTTCTTCGCCACGGAAGAGGAGCGCGGCTACGACCGATTTGCGGATATTATCCAGGAGAGTTCCTTCTATTCTGAACATCTATACAGCATTAGCGCCCGGCGCACCTGGTATTGGTTCATCGGCGCTACCATTGTATCGCTGATGACGCTGTTCGGTCTGGTGCGTATCAATACCGCAACCATGGCTGTCGCGCTTGCCCAGGCGGTCATCGTTCTGCTTATTTTCCTGGTTTCCAGCAACTTGCTTGGGAACGCACTCGAGTATATGGAAGCATCCCGCGCCATCGGTAGAATCACGGATCGTCTTGTTATGCCGGGAGCGCCAAACTACGACGAGAATGACTTGATTTACTTGTGGGACGACTACAACGCCACTGTGCAGAACACGCCAATGATACCTACGCGGGTCTACAACCAGAACGAAGAACGCCTTGCTAAGAAGTACGAGCAGAAAACGGGCTAGGAGATGCGACACCAGTTCTCGGTAGTCGGCGGAGATCCGTAACACCAAATAACAAACGGCGTCCAGGATGTGCGCAGTCCCTGGACGCCGTTATCTTCTAGTGACTAAATCTGCGAGACAGCTGGCTCCAGCGGCGGATCTTCGAGCAGTTTGATGAACTCCGCACGGTCCATTACTTCCTGGTCCAACAGCGTCTCGGCGAGCAGCACCAACTTATCCCGTTTGGCGATCAGAATCTCCCGAGCTCGCCCATACGCAGTTTCGACCATGGAACTGACTTCGTGGTCTATCTTGCGAGCCACGTCCTCACTGTAGTTGCGCCGCTCGCCAAAGTCCATCCCCATAAAGGGATTGGCGTCACCGTGCTGTAACTGCATGGGACCGATCTGGTCGCTCATGCCGTACCGTGTGACCATAGCCTTGGCAAGCTTCGTCACACGCTCTAAGTCGTTGGTTGCGCCGGTGGATGGTTCGTTGAAGATGAGTTCCTCGGCTACGCGACCGCCGAGCAAACCGGTAATTTCATCTTCATATTCTGCTTTACTCTTTAGCGTGTGGTCGTCTTCAGGCAACGGCATGACATAGCCCAGCGCCTGTCCGCGGCTAACGATGGTGATCTTGCCTACGGAGTCGGCGTGCTTGAGGTTCTCCATGACAATCGCGTGACCGGATTCATGGTAGGCGACCACTTTGCGGTCTTCCTTGGAAAGCACACGACTGCGCCGTGCCGGACCAGCCATGACACGCTCGATGGACTCGACCATCTCATCCATGCCAATGGTGCGCTTGTCGCGGCGTGCAGCCAGAATGGCTGACTCGTTGACCAGGTTCTCCAGATCAGCGCCTACCATACCGGGTGTCTGCGATGCAATCACGCCTAGGTCCACATCCGGACCTATGGGCTTGCCACGCGTGTGCACCAACAGTATTTCTTCACGCCCGCGTTTGTCGGGCCTGTCTACGACGACTTTGCGGTCAAAGCGACCCGGTCGCAACAGCGCCGGGTCCAGAATATCCGGACGATTGGTAGCGGCGACGATCACAATATTCGTCTCCGTATCGAAGCCGTCCATCTCCACCAGGATCTGGTTAAGCGTCTGCTCGCGCTCATCATTTCCGCCGCCCATACCGGCGCCACGGTGGCGTCCTACGGCGTCAATTTCATCGATGAAGATGATGCAGGGCGAGTTCTTCTTGGCCTGATCGAACATATCACGCACGCGGCTGGCGCCAACGCCTACGAACATCTCCACAAATTCCGAACCGGAGCTGCTGAAGAAGGGCACGCCTGCTTCGCCGGCAACAGCCTTTGCAAGCAGGGTCTTACCTGTTCCCGGCGCGCCGACCATAAGCACGCCCTTAGGAATGCGCGCACCCAAAGCAGCAAATTTGCCCGGCTCACGCAGGAACTCTACGACCTCCGCAAGTTCCTCCTTGGCCTCATCGGAGCCTGCCACGTCCGAGAAGGTGACGGTGGGTCGATCGGCATTATCCAGCTTGCGCGCGCGGCTGCGACCGAACTGCATGGCTCGGTTCTGACCGCCGCCGCCTGCTTGTCGCATGATAAAGATGAAGAAGCCGAAAATGAGCAGCATGGGCAACAACATGATCAGCCAGCTAAAAATGGCCCCGCTGTTCGGTGCGTTCTGCACCTCAATGGGCAAAGACTGCAATTGCTCGTTGGTTACGCCCAGCGCCTGCAATGTCTCGAGCAGGCTCTTGTCGTTTTCCTTACGGCTGCTGAGCACTTCGCCGTTCTGGGTTGTGACGCGGATCTCGTCGGCCTGAACGGTAATCTTGGCCACATCACCGGCCTTCACCAGCTTCGCGACTTGATTGAGTCCAACCAGGTTGGCGTTATCTGAAGCGCCCTTAAAAAGGAACTGCCAACCGATGACAACGAGAATCACCAACACAAGCCAGAACCAATAACGGCCCAGGTTGCCAGGACCAGGCGTTGGCAGATTCTGATTCTTCTGGTTGTCGCGTTGATTTCCGCTTTGACCGGTGCGCGGCTGACCGCCTTGAGGTTTTTTGGCGGGTGAACCCTTGCTGCCGTTGATTTTTTCTTCTTCAGGATGTTGTTTTTGTGGTTCTTGCTTATCGGATGTCATTTATTACTACCAGTTTACCGCCGGCTACAGCGACCGCAATCGGATCTCAAAACGCTTCGCACCATCAATGGAGCGTCGTTCTATGCACAACACAAGTTGCGCACTTTTCATCATGCACTACATAACTTGAATTGTCGGTAAGAACGATCGCCTACCGCCTGCTGGTTCCAGACGGATATGACGCTTATTCATACATTATTATTCCAACTCGTCAAGACGGCTGCGAATGCTCGTGCCGACCAGGTGCGTTTGCGCTCGATGAATAGGCGGCAATTCAGGTGAAATTCGGAGGTGCGGCACAGACGCTTCATCGGGCTTGTCGCTCAGGCAGATAAGTAGAACGCCGCGCTCCGATAACCATGTGGCCAATTCGGCTACTTCGTTCGTCAACGTGATCTCGTTGGCGAGGATGTCTTCCACCGTGCTGTCGTCGGGCATATTGCCCATGCGATCGATTGTCGCCACGAATTCCTGGCGACGGAAGTGCTTGAACGGCGTGGGATCGCCGACTCGCACGCCAGCGAATACCGCCTCATGCGTCTGCCGAATGGATTCACCGGCACCGCCGCTGATCATGATGCGGGTGTCTACCCAACGCAGGAACTGTTCGAAGTTGGCTAAGCTATTATTTGCCACCTCGTCCAGCATCTCTTCGAAACTTACCAGTCCGGTATTCAGTACCAGACAAATATAGGCCAGATAGTCTTGGTTATCAGCCGTCAGGAAGTGGTACCGGGCACGGTTCAGTTCTGCATATTCCTGCTCGAACTCGCCACGATTGAAATCCTCTCCCAGCACATCTACCATGGTGCGGTAAATGCCTTCCAAGCGAGCCGCATCGATGACCTTGTCGTTGCGCCCTTTGGCGCCCAGAGCCGTCTTGTCGATGTCGACAACGGCGACCGTTCTTTCATCGACATGCAGGCCGCGATCGAGCGTCCATTGCACCCAGGCAGACAGTGCGCACCAACGGTTGGCGCAGAATACGCCGGCTTCGTCGTCGGTATCGATGACCAGGTCTTCCTCGTTGCAGGCGCGCCCGATGGCGCAGCTACCCGCCCACTCGCTGACCTCGATCATATTAGTGTAGGCTTGCCCGTCGTTGTGCAGTGTGTCGCCGATGAAGATTAATTCACTTAGCTCAGTCTGCACACCTCGGACTCGCTGTCCTTCTTTGGCCAACCAAACCGCGGCCTTCGCATAATCCGCGTCCAGCTTGCGAGGTATATGATCGTCTGGCAGACCCATCCGATAGTAGGCAGCCTTCAAGCCAGGCATACGCCGATCCAGCGGCTCTAACTTGCGGTATATTACAAAATCGCCAAAATAGTCAGACAGAGATGCTCGTCCGTGAACCCGTAGCTCAGGTTTGGCCAGATCACTTATCTCAAATCTCGAGGATGAGACTATACTCACATTCTCCCCCTAACACTTGCGTTCTTCATCGGGCGCAGGTTTCGGTCATCCGAACACGCACACTAATACTGTACTACAGAAAAGCTAAGCCGTTAACTTTTCCACACCATTATCGCTGAACTAGCAGCGACTCACCAGCCAGTTCCGCCGCTTCCTCTCCTAGGTAGCCCTGCGCAACGATTAGCTCAGCATTGAGCAAACTGCCGCCGGCGGCGCCGCGGATTGTATTGTGCCCCAACGTGATAAACTTGAAGTCAAATAGCGGGTCCGGTCGTAGACGACCGACCACTGTCGCCATGCCGGGAACCGTGCCTGCCATGCGATCCAGGCGCGGCTGCGGGCGGTCCTCATCTACACGGTAGATGATGGCAGGCTGCGGCGCGCTGGGCAATGAGAGCTGTTGCGCCAGCGGCTTATAGGAGCGCCAGGCATCCAGTACATCATCCACAGTAGCCGAATCGTGCAGTGCAACGCTCACAGCCTCCAAATGACCGTTGCGAACAGGCACTCGCGTACACTGTGCACTAATGACGAGGTCGGCATACTCGATGTGATCGCCGTCCAACTTGCCCAGTAGCTTGTGCGGTTCCTTCTTCTCGATCTTCTCTTCTTCGCCGGGAATGAAGGGCACTACATTATCGACGATATCCATACTGCTCACGCCGGGATAGCCGGCGCCGCTGATGGCCTGCATGGTGACCGCCATCACTTTCTCTACGCCAAAGTTCATATGCAGCGGATGCAGAGCGCTAACCAAATGCGTCGTGCTGCAATTCGGGTTGGTAACGATGAAACCGTCCGAACCGCGCTTGCGCCGCTGCACGTCGATCAGCGCGATGTGCTCAGGATTCACTTCCGGAATCAGCAAAGGAACATCGGCGTCATACCGATGGCTGCTGGCATTGCTGCACACGCCGTAACCGGCGGCGGCAAAGCTTTCTTCGACTTCGTCGGCGCTGCTGGACGGTAATGCGCTGAAGACCAGCTGACAGTCGATGCCCGGCTCGCACGGCTGCAGGATCATATCGCGCAGATGATCCGGCATGCCGCCGCGCAGGTTCCAATTGCAGCCTTCTTCGTAGCGTTTTCCGACGTTGCGGCTGGAGGCGCATAGCGCGGTGAGCTCGAACCACGGATGGCCCTGTAATAATTGTACAAAACGCTGACCCACGGCCCCGGTTGCGCCTAGTACGCCGACTTTGATCTTCTCCTGGCCCATTGATAACTCCGTTATGTCTCTAGTTGTGGCTCAGGCCATTCAGAAGGACGTCCCTCGACTGTATCCCCTACCATGGCTGTACCGCTGCCGGTTATCTTTCTAATGACCCCGAATGCTTATAAGCCGATCCAAAAAACCATTAACAGTGAACCGTTTAACATACTTGCTTCTGCCTTCGTGCGAGCTATTGCACTGTCGCAAGTTCAACCATGTCGCTCAGCACGCCGGCTGCCGTAGCATCCTGCCCGGCTCCGCGTCCCTGAATCACGAGCGGAGTAGGATTGTACCAGCGAGTCGTAAACTCTACCAGGTTGTCTGTTCCGGTCAGCCGTCCCAGCGGACTCGTCGCGGGTACGAACACAAGCCCGACCTTGCAATGGTTGTCCGCTACAGTCGCCGCATAGCGCAGTACCTGGCTGCGCCGTTCGGCATCGGCGACCTTTTCGCGATAAGCGTCGTCTAGCGTCGGCAAGGCGTCAATAAATTCGCTGACTGAGAGCGAATTCATCTCGGCGGGATATAGACTTTCGATGGGAATGTCCGTTAGTTCCAACTTCCAGCCGATGCCGCGCGCCAGGATCAGCGCTTTGCGCGCCACGTCCAGTCCACTCAGATCGTCACGCGGATCCGGTTCTGTGTACCCCTGTCGATAGGCTTCCGAAACCACCTGGCTGAAAGGTTGGCCCTGTTGCAGACCGCTCATAACGTAACCAAGCGTGCCGCTGAATGCACCCATGATCTGCTGCACCGTATCGCCACTGGAATACAGTCGGCCCAGCGTGGTATTGACGGGCAAGCCGGCTCCCACGGTTGTTTCCCAGTGCAGCATGCTCAGGTTGCGACGGGCGCCCTTAGACCGATTCGTTGCAGCCGCAGAAACGAACAGATCATACGTTTCCTGGTCCGCAGTCAGCGGTTTCTTGTTGGCCATCACCACGCGGTATTTGCGTTCGAGCGCATACAGCAGTCCGGGAATCGTGGCCTCGCTGGCGGTGCAATCGACGACCAATGCGTCACCGCGGCCCGCGATATCCACGATGCTGTACGAATCGACCTGGGGACCGCCGAGCGGGTGATTGACGAGATGACCGCCCTGCTGCTTGAGATCCACAAGCTCAGCAAGCAACTCGTCGTCCAGGCCGCCCTCCATGGCAATCACAGCCCCGTTGCGATCGCAGATGGCTGTGAACGAGAACTCGATACCGTACTCGTCAGCATGGAAACGGCGCAGCTCAAGGGTCTGCCGCAAAAGTGTTGCGCCCACGCCACCCATGCCGAAAAGAATGACCGGAATCCTACGCATTCGCCTACCGATCTACTCGCTGCTTACCCAAATGCTACCTCGCTCAAGGAAAAAACAGGGAGCGCACAACGTCCAGCGACGTTTGGCTCCCCTCCACTTTTCTTGAACCGTAGTATAGCACATGCCATACCACCGCTGACAACCAACATTCTGTGATGGGAAGCAGTGGCGCAACAAATGGTTACGACGCCTTACGCATATGTGAGGGCTTATCCAACGCGAAAATTTTGTGGATGGCAGTCACGGCAGCCGGCGTATCGCTTTCCTTGACCACGAGGCTCACGTTTGCCTCGCTGGACCCCTGTGCGATGGCGATTACGTTGATGTCGTGGTTTGCTACAGCCTGGAAAATGTGGGCAGCCAAACCCGGCGTCCCGCGCATGCCGCTGCCCACGACCGCTATGATCGAAATGCTGGGCTGACCGATGACCTTGTCGATGTAGCCGCGAGCCAACTCCGTTTTGAACTCCTCGTTGAGCGCTTCGATTACGGCTTCTGCCGTCGAATCGGGAACGACGAAACAGATGCTTTGCTCGCTGCTGCTTTGGCTAATCATGAGCACGTTGACGTCGCTTTTGGCAACGCTGCCGAACGTGCGCGCCGCAATGCCCGGGACGCCCATCATGCCGCGGCCGGCAACGGTCACCATATTTAGCGCCGGGATGGATGTAATGGCCTTGACCATGCCCTGTGATGCGGCGTCGCTCTCGCTGGTGATCTCTGTACCTGGATGGCTCGGCTCAAAGGTATTCAATACCCGAATTGGAATTCCCTTCTCCAGTGCAGGTGTCACGGTCTTGGGATGAATGACCTTGGCGCCGTAATATGACAATTCGGCAACTTCCTCGTAGCTCAGCCGATTAAGGCTGCGAGCTTCCGGTACCATGCGCGGGTCGGCGGTCATGACGCCATTCACGTCCGTCCAGATCTGGATCTCGTCCACTTCCAGCGCCGCGCCAACGATAGCACAGGAATAGTCGGAACCTCCTCGTCCCAGCGTGGTCGGGATGCCGTCCTCTGTGGCGCCCACGTACCCGGTGACAATGGGTACAATGTCCTCTTCCAGCAGCGGCAACAGACGATTGCGGCAGTTCTCTTTCGTCAGCGACATAACTGGCGCCGCTCCGCCGAAGACCTTGTCCGTCACGACAATCTCGGTGGCGTCCACTGCCTCAGCAGGTACGCGAGAGGCAGTGAGCACAGCGGCGAGCACCGGTGCGTTCAGCCGCTCACCCAGACCGCTGACCAGATCCAAGCCGCGCTGCGTGAGCTCGCCGAGTACATTGATGCTTTCGCACAGGCGCGTGAACGAACCGAGGCGTTCGTCGATTTCACGACCGAGGACTGCCCGCGCAGTGCCGTCCTCAATGAAACGGCTCGCCACGAACTGATGCTTGACACGCAGCGTATCCGCAACTTCATGACAGTACTTGACGTCGCCGTCGGCGGCTCGCTTTGCGGCCTCGATCAGCAGGTTCGTGACGCCTGACATCGCGCTCGTTACGACAACAACCCCTGGACGACCTGCTTCCTTCTCCCTCGTCGCTGCTTTGGCTACGATGTCTATAACAGCCTCAAATGCGTCGACATCACCTACAGATGTGCCGCCAAACTTCATTGCAATCATACGTCCCCGCCTCTAGCCTCTCTCGTTGCGATGCGAATTAAGTATTTCATACCTCTCATGGGCAAGTGTAGCCGACGCTCACCCCGCACGTCACGCGAGAGTAGCGTTCCCCCATTACATAACAATCCTCCTATCAGATAGATGATAAGAGGATGCAGTGGTACAACTTGCGCAGGCTCTCATCTTCCAGATCGCTCTGCCGGAGTTGGCACCGTGGCGGATGTACCCAGGTTGCCGAGTTTTCATGGGGCCGGTCCCTCCACCTCTCTGGATAAGAGATGTTGATTTTGTTGCAGCAGACAATATCAAGCACGTGTCAGGTTGTCAAGATTCGCAGAAGCCTGACCAGGGCTTTTCAGAAGTCGCAAAACGAATAGATAAAATAGACTCCTTTGCAGGTAAACTTTAGTACGCCAAATACCAAGCAACCGACAAAAGGAGTCCATAATGGAATCTAGCACAGAATCAGCAGTTACGCATGAAGTGGATAGGCGTCGCATACAGAGTCTTGTGGAGGCGTTGCGACGAGTGCCGGACCATCGGCACAAGCGTGGTCGGCGCTACGAAGCGGCAACAGTGCTGACAATCTTGCTGTTGGCGAAGCTGTCAGGGGAGCAGACGATAAGCGGAGCGGCGCACTGGGCGAAATTGCGCGAGGCATGGCTCACAGGCGCATTGGGCATAGAGAGCCTTCCCTGCGCCAATACCTATAGCTACGTATGCGCCCATCTGGACGTGGTCGAGTTGAACATAGTGGTACGAGACGGGCTGCGTCAGCTAGCTCCAGAGCGCACTGCGGACGAACTTGTACACTGGGCGATTGACGGAAAGATGCTGCGAGGCAGTCACTGCCGCACACCTGAAGCAGTAGAGGGGCAGGAAGTGCTCAATGTCTATGCTGTTGATTCAGGCCATCTACAACACTGTGAAATGATAGAGAGCAAGGGCTATGAGGCAGCCACGGCTCAAGAGTATATCGAGCAGACTGACTGTTCGGGCATTGTCATCACCGCCGATGCGCTGCATACGCGACCGCGTTTCGTGCGACGGATTCGAGAGCAACAGGGTCACTATGTGCTCATTGTGAAACGCAATCGTCCGCAGCTTGAGGCTGATATCCGAAGACTTTTCGCAATGCCGCCTGACCCCCTTTATCCGGTGCAGCGGGAGAGAACCGTCGACAGTGGACATGGACGTCTGACAGTTCGGCAAATATCGACCAGCACGGAACTGAACCTTGTCTTGCGAAACGAGTGGCGGGATGCGGCGGCGTTACGATCAACGTCAACAATCCCAGAATGACGAATGACTTCGACCTGGAACGTCTAGCCTATCGCATTCGCCAAGAGATGCGCAGGTCCTAATTAATCGGAGGATACTCTCTTGCGTTGCAACGTCGTGCAAGCCGCCACTGTGGATTCAAATACAGCAAAAACATCCCAACGGGCGGCGCTGTTGACGGCGTGGCTCTGTGATGGACAGAGTTTCACGCTGAAGGAAGCGGCAGATGCACTGGGCTTTGAGTCAGCGAATGAAGCAAAGTATCTAGTCGACGACTTAAGTATTGTGCTGCCTGTGTACGAAGATGGAAGGCGCTATCAGCTCCTGCCCGAGTATTTGGAACACCTACGCCAGAGCCAAAGGACTAGGCGAAGAGGCTGAGCGGTACTTTGTTTGACAACCGATAATCTATGGGTATACACTCTCATAAATTAACGACGACCGCCAGTGCTTACAACACTCGGCAGCCGTCTGACCGGAACGATGGAATCAACATCGGACCAGCTACACACATTATAGCAAAGTCGTTTACTCATCCGAAACAAATATCGGTGGCTTTTTTATTGCAAAATAGTACCGATCATAGTCAACAATGCTCGGTGAAATGGACAGGGATTGCGCTCTGATATACTGGCGTGTACTGTCGGGGCGTAGCGCAGCTCGGTAGCGCGCTTCAATGGGGTTGAAGAGGTCGGAGGTTCAAATCCTCTCGCCCCGACCAGAGGACGAATAAGGGCTCTCGCATGTGCGGGAGTCTTTTGCTTTTACTAAGATGTACCTTCTACGCTTGGCGCGCACGCAGGACAGCGCCTGCCCATTCGGAGCGTGATAATTGCCGCTCCTCACCGGAACGGCAAGCTTCCATTGCATGTCGTGTTACTAAAATCGCCTTGGCGCTGCGCGCGGTTATACTTCCTCCACGGTTGCGAAGAGATTATTCAGCGCCTCCGCCAGCGTAGGGTGGGCGAAAATGGCGTTCTGTATCGAGGGATAAGGGATTTGCCCCATCATGGCGACTTCAATAATCGCCGCGACTTCGCCGCCGTGGACGCCTAAGATCGCGCAGCCCAAAATTTGTTGTGTATCCAGATCGACAATCGCCTTCATAAAGCCGCGTGTCTCATCCATCTCCACGGCACGGGAGACGCTGGACATGGGCAACTTGGCGACGCCGACCCTGTTCGCCTGCCGGCGCGCCTGCGCTTCACTCATCCCCACGCGGCCTAATTCGGGGTCGATATAGACTGTATAAGGCACTATGCGCCCACGAATCGTGGCGTCTCCGCCCTCTAGCAGGTTCTGTCGCAGTATGCGATAGTCGTCATACGAGATGTGCGTAAAAGCCGGGCCGCCCTTTACATCGCCCAGCGCATAAATGCCCGGCACGTTTGTACGTAGCCGATCATCAACACGAATATGACCGCGCTCATCAGTCTCGACACCGACCTTGTCGAGTTGCAGCGCATCACTGTTGGGCTGGCGTCCGGCGGCAATCAGCAAATGCGTCCCGGTGATGGTTTGCGTGCCGCTAGGCGTATTCACCTGCAGCGCAATATTACCGTCCGGATTGAGCGTCGCGCGTGCGGCTTCGGATTCTAGCAATATCTCAATACCATCGTCACATAGAAAAGATGCTATCGCCTCCGCCACATCGTCATCCTCACGCGTCAGGAGTTGGTCGCCGCGCTGTACAATTGTTACTTTGCTGCCAAAGCGCTGGAACATCTGTCCAAATTCCAAACCGATGTATCCGCCACCGAGGATCAACAGATGGTCGGGCACATGATCCAGTTCCATGATCGTAGCATTATCCAGATAGGGGATGTCGGCCAAACCGGGCAGATCGGGAATGCGCGGGCGCGCGCCGGTGTTGATGATCACTTGCCCCGCGGTCAGCATTTTCTGTGAGCCGTCCTGCAGTTTCACCTCGACAAGGAAGCGCTGCGTTGCGTGGCTGTGTCCTGCGAAGGACGCCTCGCCGCGCACCAGTTCAAGTCCTTCACTCTTCTCAATCGAGCGTAAGCTGCTACTGCGAAAACTTGCAACAATATCCCTCTTGCGCTGGCGAACCTCACGCATATCCACGCGAACATCATTAGTATGCACACCGTAATCTGAGGCGCGTCGGGCAAGATAGGCGACGTGTGCGCTGGCAACCATGGTCTTCGTGGGTGTACAGCCAACGTTGATGCACGTACCGCCCACATGCGCTCGTTCGACCAACGCCACAGATTGCCCTGCGCCGGCAAGCGCGGTCGCTATTGGCCCGCCGCTCTGCCCACTGCCAATCACGATCGTGTCGTACTCAGTGGTGTTTGTGTCCATTGGTCGATGTCCTCCTGATGGCACTGTCAAGATGCTAGAAGTTTAATCAATTCGGCAGAGTAAGTAGGTGGTAAACGGCCTTCGTGAAATGTGAAGCGGTCATCGCGATACAGTTCACGCCGTCCGTAGCTGATTTCTCGGAAAGAGATGCCGTCAACTGTTCATTGAACCTATGACAACAGGCAGCGTTTCACCTGCCCCCGCAGTTTCACACCTATGAATACCGAATGCGCGGATTAAGATAGATATAGAGAAAATCAGCGATCACATTGGCGAGTGAATAGCCAATAACAGTCGCGAAGGTAATCGCCTGCAGCAGTGGAAGGTCGCGACGATCGATGGCGAAAGTAAGTAAACGTCCCACGCCGGGATAGTTAAAAACGTTCTCAATCACGATCAGCCCGCTGATGAGCCAGCCAAAGCTGATGGCAGTGACCGTGATCGTAGGCAGCAGGGCATTGCGCAGCACATGGTGCACGATCACGCGTCGCTGTGAAAGGCCTTTGAGGACGGCGGTGCGCACATAGGGTTTCTTGCGCTCTTCGATGACGCCCGCGCGCGTTAGCCGAATGATGTAGGCTAACAGCACCAGAGTTGCTGTGATTGCGGGCAAAACGAGCATCGGAAAAGATTCCAGAAAGGTCGCACCTGGTTCAAGCGACGAATTGGCGGGCAGTAGCTTAAGGCGAAAAGCGAAAAAATGGATCAGAAAGAGTCCTGTGATAAATTCGGGCAGACCAACCACCGAAAGCGACGCGATACTGATGATATGATCGCCGGCGCGCCCTTCTAGTAAACCTGCCACCACACCTAACACCAGAGCAAGCGGCAACGCCAGCGCCAGCGTCACGCCCGCAAGCATCAGTGAATTTCGCAGTCGCTCCATGACCAACGGGCGGATGGCCTGGTCGGTGCTATAAGAATAACCCCAGTCGCCCCTGAGGAAATTGCCTAACCAGTGTAAATACTGCATGACCGGCGGCTGATCTAGCCCCAACTCTTGCCGTAATTGTTGTAGGGCGGCTTCACCCGCCTCGCGCCCTAGAATGACGCGAGCCACGTCACCGGGCAGGAGTTGCGTGACGCTAAAGATGATGAGCGAGGTGAGTAGAATTGTGAGCGCCATAAAACCGATGCGGCGCACAAGAAAGCGCAACAAGGCTTAGGCCTCCTCTTCCATCTGGGCATGGGGCAACAGCGAGTCGGGCACGAGCGGGCGCTGGAGAGCGGATAGGACGTCCAGTGGAATGTGACAGTATATGCGGCTGCCCGCTGCCGTCGTGCGCCAGGGAGGCGCTTGCTCCACGCAGATTTCGGGATTGGGCAGCTCTGCTCGGCGATGACAGCGCGTGTGGAATGGACAGCCGCTGGGCTGGTTTACGGGGCTGGGCGCGTCCCCCTCCAGCACAATGGGCTGGCGATCTGCATCGGGATAGGGCGTAGCCACCGCGGAGAGTAGGGCCTCTGTGTATGGATGATAGGGCGGGTTCAAAAGATGAGCGGTGCGCGCCGCCTCCATCAACTGTCCTAAGTAGATCACCGCAATGCTGTCAGCCAAATAGCTCACGACGGCAAGGTCATGCGAGATAAATAGATAGGCGATGGACCTTTCCGCCTGCAATTCGTTCAGCAGGTTGAGAATGGTGGCTTGTACCGAGACGTCCAATCCTGAGACGGATTCGTCGAGCAGAAGCAGGTCCGGCTGCGAGGCCAAGGCGCGCGCAATGGCTACCCGTTGCTTTTCGCCGCCGCTCAGCTCATCCGGCAGGCGCTCGGTGTAGCTCGGGGCGAGCTTAACAGAGGCTAATAGAGCCGCCACGGCATCGTCAACCTCGTCGCCGTCTATATTCGCCAGACGTAGCAGTGGGCGTCGCAACGCATCCCCCACGCGAATATAGGGGTTCAGCGCATCATCAGGACTCTGTAGTACCATTTGCAGACGGCGCAACATCTTTGACGTGCGTTCATCCAGGTCCGGCGGCAGCACGCTTTCGATTAGGCGCACTTCACCGCCATCGCGTTCGATCAGACCCATGATCGTCCGCGCGATCGTCGATTTGCCGGAGCCGCTTTCCCCCACGAGCCCCAAGGTTTCGCCGCGTTTTATCTGGAAATCAACGTCACTCACCGCGTGCACCTGTTGCGCTTGCTGCCGCGTCAGGATCTGCCAGAGACTGCGGCTCAAGCCAAAGTCCTTGCACAGGTGATTGACCGATAGAATTGTCTCCTCCTGATCGGCGGCAGGTGTCGATATGGTCGCGAGATTGGCTTCAGGAGTGGACATGATGCCCGCCAGCATATCCTGCCAGCGGTGGCAGCGCACTTGCCGCCCTGGCATTACGGGATCCAAATCGGGTCGCAACTGGGCGCAAACATCAATAGCGATAGGGCAGCGAGGTGTGAAGATGCAGCCAGACGGCAGCGCATCTAGGGCCGGAATCTGTCCCGGAATGGGTTGTAGCTCTGCCGCATGTTTATGCAAACCCAGCCGCGGCACACTATTTAGCAGCGATTGCGTGTAGGGGTGCAAGGGGCGCGGAAAGAGGTCGTTCACGGCGGCATCTTCGACCAGTTCGCTGCCGTAGAGCACAGCCACTCGGTCGCATGCTTGTGCCACAACGCCCAGATTGTGTGTGACAAATAGAACTGCGCAGCCGATACGGGTGATCAACTCACGTACAAGTTTGAGAATGGCGGCTTCTGTGGTGACGTCCAGATTGGTGGTCGGCTCATCCATGATCAGCAAACTCGGTGCACCAGCCAGCGCCATTGCGATTAATATGCGCTGCTGTTGTCCGCCGCTGAGTTGATGAGGATAGCTTTGTTGCATCCGTTCGGGGTCGGCTAAGTGCACCTGTGCAAACAACTCTGCGATGCGCTCGTCACGCTCATCTTTCGAGAGCGAAGGATCCAACGCCTCAGCCATCTGTTCGCCAATCCGCAGTGACGGATTGAGCGACGCCAATGGATTCTGTGGTATAAGTTTGAGTTCGTGCTGCCACAAAGGGCGCATTTCGGCACGTGAAAGCGTGGTGAGTTCGCGCCCGCGCAGGCGCACGCTGCCCTGACGTACGGCGCCATTCTCGCCCAGATAGTTCATAATGGCGAGCGCAAGCGTCGTCTTGCCCGAGCCGCTTTCGCCCACCAAACCATAGATCTCGCCTGCGTCAATCTGCAACGAGGCATGACGAACCGCGTCCAGCCATCCATTGTCTTGACGATAGCCCACGGTCAATCCCTCGACCTTCAGCACCTCGCCCTCCAGTGGCTCGTCTCTTAAGAGTGGGCTCTGCTCAGCGTCTGCCAATGCTTACCTCACTAGACCGTTAACAGGGCGCGCTTGAGACCGTCCGCCATCAGGTTCACGCCAATAACGAGCAGGGAAATTGCGGCTGCGGGAAAATACAACGCCCACGGCGTTAACGCTAGATAGTTGCGCGCTTCTTTGACCATTAGGCCCCAATCCGGACTTGGCGGCTGCACCCCCACGCCCAGAAAGCCCAGTGAAGCAACAAGGAAAATGGCATAGGAGAAGCGCAACGCGGATTCCACCGCCAGCGCGGGCAGGACTGCGGGCAGCACTTCACGCGAGAGTATGTAGGGCATGGATTCGCCTTGCATGCGCGCAGTTTCAATATAGCCTTTGGTCTTAACATCCAGCACCACGCTGCGCACCACGCGCGCTACAATTGGCGTGTAGACAATGACCAGCACGATGAGAACACTGTTGCGCGAAGGCCCCACTGTGCCGAGCAGCAGCAAGGCCAGCAGCAGCGCAGGCAAGGCGAGAAAGCTATCAAAGACACGGAAGACAGCCTCTTCCCACCAGCCACCCGCATAAGGCGCAGTGAGTCCAGCCAGTGTGCCTAACATCACTGCCAGGAGGGTTCCCAAGCCCGCCAGCATAAGGATATCACGCGACCCGATCACCACGCGGCTAAAGACATCACGCCCCAGGTGATCAGTGCCAAAGAGGTGTTCAAGTGATGGCGCTTGACGCGCCGCGCCGCTGATCTGTTCGGTGCTGCTAAACGGAGCAAGCCACGGTCCCAACAGCGCCATGAGGAGAAAGAGAATAACAAACGTGGTGCCTACTGCCGAAGCGGGTTGGCGATACAGGGAGCGTAGCACTTGTAGCCAACGTGCTGTCCGGACGGAAGCTCTGCCTACATCCGTCGCACCAGCAGGAGACACTGATACATCATCTTGTGTGGTCATATAGCCGGATGATTCGTTGTCGGTTCGTGATTGGGCAGAAGGCAATTAAGCATAAGACGCGGCTGGATTTTGGAAAAGATAAAAATCCAGCCGCGTCTTGCAAAAGGCTACTGGCCTAAATGAATGGCGGCGAGATCCGTGCGACCTGGGAAGGCTTTTAGCGCAAAGCCATCAAATCGCTGGTGAATTGCCGCTAGCTGTGGGAAGAAGTAGGGCACGATGATCGGCCCGCGATCGAGCAGGATGCGTTGCAGCTCCGTATAGGCTTCAGCACGCACATCCTCGTCGAGCGTAGTACCTGCGGTCTGCACGAGTTGGTCGACTTCTTCATCGCAGAAGTGCGCTTCGTTCCAGATGGCGTCACAGGTGAGCATGACGTCAAAGTAAAACTGCGGATAGGGTCTGTGACCCCAGCCGGTGATGCCCAGCGGCACGTCAAGCCAGCCATTTTCGCCGTAATAGACGCTTTCCGGCTCGATGATCACATTAACGTCGATACCCGCTTCCGCCCATTGCTCTTTCAGCACTACTGCCAGGTCGGGACGGTCGCCGGTGTCCGGCGTGTGCAAGTCCAGTTGCAGACCGTCGGGATAGCCAGCCTCAGCCAGCAGCGCTTTTGCCGCCTCAGGATCACGCGCCGGCACGGCTAGGTCCGTAGCAAACCACTGCTGAAAACTAGGACCGATAGGCGAATCTTTCCCTGTCGCCGCCAATCCCAATGTCACTGTGTCAACAATGGCTTGTCGGTCTGTCGCCAACTTCAGCGCCTTGATCACGCGCGGATCGTTGCCTGGCTCTTGGTCAGCACGCAGGCGCACGAGGTCGAACCCGTTAGTAGGAATATTCACCGTTTCTAGTTCCGAGATATCTTGCAAGGTCTGGAAGAGGGGCGTAGGCATACGCATCAGCAGGTCAATCTGTCCTCCTCGAATGGCATCGACCGCAGCCGTCTGGTCGGCAAAGAAAATAATTTGCAGTTTATCGACGCCCGGCTTTCCTTCGATAAAGTAGTCGGAATTTGCCGACAGTTCAATGCGGCTTTCGGCGTTGTAGTTATCCACGACAAACGGACCACTACCATTGAAGTCCGCCGTATCGGCGGTATCGGTCTTAAGAATTAGTGCATGGTTGTCACTGAGGTCATAGAGGAAAAACGGGTTTGTCTCGGTCAATGTAAAGACAACGGTCTGTTCATCCTCGGCGGTGATGCTGGCGACATTGCTGTAGAGGGAGGCGGTAGGCAACTCCGCATCCGGGTTGCGCAAACGATCAAACGTCCATACCACATCTGCCGCAGTCAACGGGCTGCCATCATGAAAGGTCACATTGGAGGCCAGGTTGAAGGTGTATGTTAGGCCGTCTTCACTAACTTCCCAGTCAGTTGCAAGTCGCGGTTGGATGTTGTTGTCGGCGTCAACGTCGACGAGATAGTCGTAAACTGCGTTCAAAATAGCAATCTCCACATCGGACGATGCGAAGGCGGGATCAAGCTGGACAGGAATTTCCATGCCCACGCGCAACGTTGCGCTGGACCCGTCGGAAGCGCTACTAGCGGATGTGCTCTCGCTGGAGGCAGCATCGGTGGTCGCGCCTGAGGGAGCAGACCCCGAGCAACTCGCCAATACGAGTAAAATGATGATCGTTACAATGGCGAAAAGTAGCCTCTGTGCTGGCTGATGAAGTATTTTTGTTGTTATCATTTGCGCTCTTTCTCCGCTTCTTTTTTGGTTTCTATCTGTGCTGTTGTCTTTGTTAAGGCTGCACTTCAAAGCATCCGATGCTGCCAGCGTCCAGCCTCTTCTCCGATATTTTTGCAACCACGACTCAGCATCAGAAGTTATGTAGTTTGTACTCAGTCAACGCGTTTTGTCCAGGTCTACTTGCACACACTTGAACTGCAAAGGCGTACATTTTCTTCCAATGCGGCTGGCTCCACACCTATTCAACCACTATCAAGCGGCTCGCGTTAGTAAGGTCTAACACAGTCTTGAGTGTTTTTCAGTCCATTGACGACGAAACAAGTTCGACAGATGTGAAATATCTCACATTTACGTGTACTGCCTCAGTCGTGGCGGGTTTCGAGCGCTGATTCGTAGCTTTTCAGTGTACCTTTCTACAGTATACGTACGTATGGATAGCGACGTCTGGATAGTATCGCAAAGAAACTACCTTCTTTGTTGGCGCTTACGCATGACAGCGTCTACACTACTTAGAATGTGATTGCATATGGGCGCTCCGTCATGGACGTGTTGCGTCACACGACGCCACCGTCGTTTGCAATCACAACTAACCGCTGTGTCGGCTGCGCATGCAGTGCCGCGTCGTCGTAGCCGACCTATGCCATGCCAATTGCTTGAGATTGCCCGCATTCGGAGCCGTGTCTCACGAATCAACGAAGTTAGGTATGAGTGACGCTGACAACCAGATCAAAGTCTGTAAGCATCTTTCTGAAGAGGACAGAAAGCTATTGCAGAATGTGGCTGCCGGCATACCCCTGACAGCCGATGTTGCGCGCGCCGATGTGTTGCTCTGTTGCCACATGAGCGTTGAGAAGGCACTGGTAGTACTGCACGCTGCGCCGGAATCTGTTGCTTCCCTGTATCGCGAAAACCTGAGCGGGTCACACGTGAGTCGCGTCGAACAACCGGTGGTGCTGCGCGTGCTCACCGGCGGACGCGGCGGTCGCATGGAACGCGAGGTGCGCGACAGCCGAGCGCCTATTATTCAGGATGTCTATCCTGTGTACAACCATTATGGCGTCGCTATCGGTGCGCTGGCTGTCGAGTTCAACATGTTCACTTATGAGCGCCATCGCGGTCGCAGCCGCGTCTTCCAAGACGCACTGCGCACGCTGATCAACATGTGCGCAAATGGGCAGCTGATGTCTGCAGATCAACTTTCCCGCTTCGGCGTATACGACGGCATGTACCTGGTGGATCGAAACCGAATTATCCAGTACATGAGCAGCGTCGCCGACAATCTGTACCGAGCAGCCGGTGTTACCATCGATGCCGTTGGTCAGCCCTTATCCGAGCTGGAGTCGGCGGATGCCAAGGTCACCGACCACGTGTTTGAAACTGGCGAGTGCATCGAATATCGGGAAGAACGGCCAAGCGGTCGTATTTGGATCCGCAAGGGCATTCCAATCATTCCGTCTACCGGGCAGCAAACCAGCAGCGGCTTGCGCGCCACTTGGCAAAGCCTTGTGCGCAGGCAGGAGCCGGGCGGCGTGGACAGCGTGCTCGTCCTGTTGCACAACGCGACCGAGACCGTGCAAAAGCAGCGTGAGCTGAATGTGAAGTCCGCCATCATTCGTGAAGTCCATCACCGCGTTAAGAACAATCTGCAATCGGTGGCGGCGATCCTGCGTCTTCAGGCCAGGCGCGCCGAGCAGGAGGAGACAAAGCAGCAACTCAATGAAGCCGTCAACCGTATCCTTAGCGTTGCCGTCATTCACGAGTTCCTGGGCGAAGGCGAGGAGCGACTGATCAACATCCGCGATCTGGCCGATCGTGTGGCAGGCCAAGTGGGCCAAGTGACTAACAACCCGGAGCAGGATATCTCCATTCGTGTCACAGGACCGCAAATACGGCTGCCCGCCGGACAAGCAACTCCGGTCGCCATGGTGATCAACGAACTCGTGCTCAATGGGCTTGAGCACGGGCTCGAGGGGTACAATGAGGGCTACATCGAAGTCGAGCTGGAGGACCTTGGACAGACGGTTCGGGTTACGGTCACGAACAGCGGCAGCAGCTTGCCGCCTGACTTTAACCCGGCGCAGAGTAGCAGCCTGGGCTTGCAGATTGTGAATACGCTGGTCACCGACGACCTGAAGGGTGAAATTAGCCTTGAATCGCTGGAGGGCATTCAGGCCGATCTTCAGGGGAAGGATGGTGTTGCCGGCGGCGATACTGTAGAAGCCAGCGCCGATGCGAGATTTGCAACTGGCGTGCGGGCGGTTGTCACGTTTCCAAAACGGTCACTCGAGGTTGACTAGAATGACGCTTTTGTGGACAATGCCAAGGTTACGGTCTATAGTGACTGCGTGACAGTTGGGTTATGGGCGGATTATTTGGAATTATTGGCGACACGTCCGTCGAGAGAAATATTGAGTCATATTCTGTGGCTAACTTGTTGCATGATAATGACATGATAATGATAGGAGTAGCTAGCGGTGGAACGTACGCGTGTAATTATTGCCGATGATGAGAGCCTTATTCGCATGGACCTGCGCGAAATGCTCACGAACTTGGGTTATCTCGTTGTGGGTGAGGCCGGAGATGGGAAGAGCGCCGTAAACCTGGCGCGCGAATTGCGACCGGATATCGTGTTGATGGATATCAAGATGCCAGATATGGACGGCATCGAAGCAGCCAGGGTGCTGACAGAGGAACGGGTAGCGCCGGTGCTATTGCTCAGCGCCTTCAGCCAACAGGACCTGGTGCAGCGTGCCCAACAGGCTGGCGTTGCCGGCTATCTGGTCAAGCCCTTCCGGGAGACTGACCTGGCGCCCGCAATCGAGGTTTCACTGGCGCGCTTCAGCGAGTTCCGCGCCGTTGAGCGGGAAGTCGGCAGCCTGCAGGAAGCGCTTGAGACACGCAAGTCAGTTGATCGCGCCAAGGGTATTCTGATGGATACGCAGGGGCTGACTGAGACGGAGGCATTCCGCAAGATCCAGAAGATGAGCATGGACAATCGCAAATCCATGCGCACAGTTGCGGAAGCCATCATCCTGGCCCATCAGGTTCGCGAGTAGAAGACCGGGTACAAATCGACTATGCGGTTATCCGTCATTATGCCGGTCTATAATGAACGTTCGACGCTGGAGTCGATCGTCGAACGTGTAAGAGCGGTTGACCTGACTGTTAATGGACACGGGAGGAATCCATTATTGGATTCGCCGGTCCATATGGAGCTGGAGATGGTGCTGGTGGATGACGGCTCCATCGACGGCACGCGTGACATTCTGGACCGATGGCGCAGAAAGTCCGTGCCAGGCATGCAGATCATCTATCATGACCAGAATCGGGGTAAAGGCGCGGCATTGCGGACGGGTTTCGAGCATGCGACCGGCGACATTCTCGTGGTGCAGGATGCGGACCTCGAATATGACCCGCGCGACTACGTGAACTTGCTGGAGCCCATCTTGGAAGGGCGTACGCCGGTTGTATACGGCAGTCGCTTCATGGGAGGCCCGCGTGCCGCCATGAGCCTGACACATACATTGGGCAACAAAGTGCTGACGCTCATGACGAACTTGCTCTTTGCCACGTCGCTGACCGACATGGAGACCTGCTACAAGTGTTTCCGCCGCGACGTTATTGACGGCATGGTCCTGCGCAGCCGAGCCTTTGAGATTGAACCTGAATTGACGGCTAAGATTCTGAAGCGCGGCTATACGATTTTTGAAGTGCCCATCAGCTATAACGGACGTACCTTCCACGAAGGAAAGAAAATCGGCTGGCAGGACGGTTTCCTGGCGACGCGTACGCTGATCAAATACCGGTTCGTTGACTGAGTTCGCGCCCAGCGACGCCGTTTCAGTTGATTCGTGACGGACCGTCTATTCAACCGTGAGCCAAAGCTCCCACCCTCCATCACTGCGACAAGGCGTTTTCAGCCGAGCCGCGTCTCTGACAAAACCTAGTGTTGATGCACCTCTGGCAGTATTTGCGGCGGCATCGACAAACACCGAGGTTGAAATTGCATTGTTGGCGCGTGCGGTCGTCCTTGCATTCACGCTGGGCGCGTTTACGTTGCGACTCGTGCTGATCAACGCATACCCGCTGCGCGAGGACGAGGCAACGTACGCATTCTGGGCGCTGCACGGTTGGTTGCAGGACCCCAACTTCCTTCATGTATGGCCCGACAAGCCGCCCATTTTCTTGTGGCTCTTGGGATTCGCTTACCAGTTGTTCGGCGTCAGCGAGACAAGTGCGCGCTTCGTCAATATCGCAGCCAGCACGCTCATCATTCCTGTAACGGCTGCGATTGCAAAGCGTCTGTGGGGACCAGCGGCATGGGTAATCGCTGCCGTGGTTATGGCTCTCAGCCCCTTTGCCGTCAGCTTCGCGCCCACGGTCTACACAGACCCTATGTTGGTTCTGTTCGGTATGCTCGCTTTGTGTATGGCAGTCTACGAACGCAACTTTGTCGCAGGGCTCATGCTGGGTTTGGCCGTCATGACAAAGCAACAAGGCGTCTTCTACGGACCGCTTGTGCTTGGGGTTATCCTAGCCATGAGTTACGTGGGCGGCGTCGGCAAACGCCACTCTCTGCAACGAGTTCTGATGTTCACCGTTGGCCTGCTGCTGGTCGTTGCGCCCATTCTGTACTGGGACAGTCTGCGTTGGACGGTCGCGCCCTCTCCCTGGGATTTAGGCGCTCAACATTATGCGGCACTGTCCGTGCTTCGTCCGCAACAGTGGCTGTCTAGTATAGGCGCCTGGGCTCGCCAACTGTGGTATCTTGCAGCAAGCTGGCTGGCGTGGCTGAGCTACGGCGTCCTTGTAGTGCTAGCGTTGCTAGTTGGGTGGACTCGCAGTACCGATAGCGTACAAGGCCGTACGAAGCGAACCAATTTCGTCGGCGTATTGATACCAGTCTGGGCGCTTGGATTCCTGCTGTTGCACGTGATCACGACCATACAGCCGTGGGATCGGTATTTGCTGCCGCTGGCGTCAATGTTGGCTTTGGCGGCAGGCTGGGCGTTCAGCCGCTTATCATTCATGTTGCCGCAGCGGATATCCGTGTTGATGGGTATACTGTTTGTACTTACGCTGGTGTTGCCTGCTCACAGCGCCGCACAGGGTCGGCTGCCAATCGGTGCAGACCATGGCGACCTGGCAGGACTGACACAGGCTATCCGCGCCGTCGAAGCCTTGAATGAGGCGCCCTACGTGCTCTATCATCGCGAGTTGGGGTCGCAATTTCGCTACTATACGCATGAGGCTGTGCGGGGGACTGACCAAACCGCTGTCTTGTTGCGCTGGTATCCAAGCGAGACCTATTTGGCCAATAACGCCTCCAACGCTGGCGGTTCGCGACGCTTCCTCATTGAACCGGATTGGGCGCCGAACCGCAACCTGCACGCGCATCTGCAGATGCGCGGGCTGACGATGATCAACCTGGGACGCTACGGCAAGTTTACCGTGTGGGAAATCAAGCAACTGGCGCCTGTACCGGAACAAGCGCCGAAGTCGATAACGATGTACAGCCAGCCATGAGTACGACTCGCGAACCGTCCCAGCAGACGACGTTTTCGATACCTCCACGCCTAGTCGAATATGTTATCGCAGGCGTAGGTTTAGCGCTCTTCGCCGGTCTGCTCTACTATCGACTGCTTTTTACCAACCGGGTGCTAGCGAGCGGCGACATCCTGAGCTATTTCTACCCCTATCGCGATTTCGCTGCCGCGGCTCTCCGCCAACACCACACACCCTTCTGGAATCCCTACATTTTTCTCGGTGCGCCGTTCCTGGCAAATCCACAGGCGGCGGTATTTTATCCGCTGCATTGGCCGTTGAGTTGGCTGCCGGTTACCAAACAGCTTTACTGGAGCGCAGCCGTACATACCTGGCTGCTGGGCATGGGCGGCTATGCGCTCATGCGGCACTGGCGACGGAGCGTCGCTGCCGCGGCAACGACGGCGCTGGTGCTAGCGGGCAGCGGTTTCTACGGCGGACTTATCGGCCACATCAACCAGATGAACGGGGCCGCTTGGTTGCCGTGGGCTCTGCTAGCGGTGGACGCCTGGCCCACAGGATCATCCGCAACCGGTTGGCGAGCGCGTCTGTGGAACCCTGCGATGCTGGGTCGCTCCGCTGCGTTCGGAGTGGTGGTGGCGCTCATGTTTACGGCAGGCCATACACAGACGGTCTATATCAATCTGTTCGGTGTGGGCATTTGGGTGGTATGGCCCATTTTTGCCGGTATCCGGCGATGGCGCAGTCGATCCGGCTGGGCAGAGGGATGGCGCATCACTGTACCGCGCACGGTCATCTACGCTGCGGGCGGGCTATTCGGCTTGCTCCTCAGCGGCGTGCAACTGCTTCCTACCTTGGAACTGAGCGAGCTCGGGTTGCGCAGCGGCGGCCTCACCTATGCGGAAACCAGCAGCTTCAGCCTGATGCCTTTCCTCCTGCCCTGGACGCTGCTGCCCAGCTACGGGTTGGCCGATCTGGGCGTAGTATTCAACACACTAGGTTATACTGAATACGTAGCCTATATTGGCTTGATTGGGCTTGTGCTGGCTGTGCTTGGCGCCTGGCGAGGGCGCGGCACAAGTCGTCAGTTCGGCCTGCTTTTCGTGTTCATGGGTCTGTTTCTGGCTGTGGGCCGCTGGAACCCATTCTATTACCTGCTCTACCGCATCGTACCCGGTTTCGACCTCTTCCGGGCGCCTGCGCGTTGGATGATGCTCTACACGATTGGCGGTGCAGTGCTGGCTGGGCTCGGCGCAGAAGTAGTGATTGACAGCCTGCGAAGACGAATGACCATGCAGCGCCGGCTTCTTGGTCTGCAACCAGGCGTCTTAATCGCAACCGGTTTGCTAGCCGTCATGGCGCTCGAGCTGCTGCTGGCGGCACGCAGTCTCCCGCACACGCATCCAACCGCGCCGCTGGCTGTCTATGATATGCGCACGGCGCCCGCCCATCTGCTAACCGACCCGGCTCGCAGCGAGATCGGCCCGGGCGCGGCGGGACGCTTTCTTAGCATGAGCGAAATCGCCTTTGATCCTGGCGATATGGCCGACTACCAGCGCATTCTGGTGGACGAGACTGGTCAATTGGACCAGGCTGCATTCGACCAACTTATCGTCGCTCTGAAGGCTCAGGAAATCCTGGCGCCGAATCTAGCACTGCTGCGGCGCATTCCCAGTGTGGATGGGTTCGACGGCGGCGTGCTGCCGCTGAAGCAGTATTTGGCCGCACTCGAATTGTTCATTCCGCCAGACCAACTAATGAAGGATGGCCGTCTGCGAGAGCAACTTTCTCGCATGCCCGACAGCCGCCTTCTTAGCCTGTTCAACGTACAATACATCATTACCGATAAGGTCAAGGATCTCTGGTTCGACGACGTCTACTACGACCGGCAGATCGGCGCTAGATTCGCAGCGGATGGACTGGATGCTCTGTCCATTGAGGCGCCCTATCCGTTCAGCACTACGCATGTGGACCTCATCGGCGCGCTTGACAAGACCGACGTCGCGACCGTTACACAGAATACAGATGTTCTACACGTTACGGCCCGGAACAACGGTCTGCCAGTCGGCGAGTGGACCGTAGTTGCCGGACCCGAGCCCGGTGCGCAACTAGCCGACGGTACATTGGACAGTGCGATGGCTGCGTCCAGTGGTGCGACTGTGGTGTATCGCGACGTGGAAGGCAATTCGCAGGAGTATCGCGTGCGCCTGCCCCTGGATGCGCCTGCCAACGTGGATGAGCTTGTTGTGTCGCGCGTGAACGGGCCGAATGTGATCGTGCAAGCGGCTACGCTTTACGACGAGCGAACGGGCATGTTCCTGGCGCTGACGCCCAGCGATCGCGGTCGCTTTCAGCGCGTACACAGCGGCGATGTGAAGATCTACGAGAACCTGGACAATCTGCCCCGCGCCTATCTTGTGGATTCAGTCTTGCCGGCAGCGAGTGACGCGGACGCACTGACACAGGTACAGGCCATGCTGTCTGATCCGACTTTCGCACCAGGCGATGCTGCGGTAGTCACGAAGGGGCGCGCGCTGGTCGGCGGAAAGGCCACTCCGGGCGCAGTTGAGATTCTCGGATACCAAAACGATAGTGTAGAGCTGCGTACGGATAGCCCAGACGAAGGCTTTGTCGTCTTGAGCGATGTGAATTACCCAGGCTGGTCGGCGACGGTGGACGGCACTGACACGCCGGTCTACGCCGCAAATCATCTCCTGCGCGGCGTATACGTACCGGCGGGGGAGCACCTGGTGCGCTTTCAGTACCGCCCTACACACTGGACAATCGCGCTCTGGATGACAGCAAGCGGGTTGCTGCTGGTGAGTCTCGCACTTGTTATGGCGCGACTGTGGTCTGTTCGCCAAGAGAATTGAGTTGATGTATAATCGCCGCAGGTCCTATAGCAGTGTCGAGTTGAACAAAAGTGTGTTGCCTCGGAGGGTGTAGAAGAAGCTGCCGGTCAACATCGTCAAGCCGGCGGACTCGTTCTTATGAACACGTTCAACCGCGTCGTAGCAACAACGCTATGGTTACTTTTGCTGGTCATTGTGAGTCTGACGGCGACGGCGCCATTGTCCATACTGCAGTGGCTGCAGTCGGCGCTCTCCGACTTGGTGCAGTGGGTGGCTCAGCAACAGATTGAGAACTCCACCAACTTTCTAATAGGACAGATTGCCGTGGCGGTGGCTGCGGTTCTGCTATTCGGTTTTCTGGCTTTCCTGGAAGTATGGACAGCGCGGGCACGCGGTGTGCGACTGCGAACCGGACAGGGCGGCACTGTCGAACTGGATACAGGCAGCATTGCGCGTCGCCTTACATGGCGATTGGATCAGCTTTCGGAAGTAATCTCTGTGGTGCCAACTGTGCGCTCCAAAGGCGTAGCCGTCGACATCAAACTGGAGATCGAGACAGCGCCGGACATTGACGTGCCCATGAAGACGGACGAGGTAGTCGATGTGACGCGAGAGATCATCGAGCAGGATATGGGCCTGAAACTGGGCAAGCTGGACGTTCGTATGCGCTATGCGCCCATGGAACCGGAATGGGTGCAGTAGGCCAGACGCGGCGCACTATGCGCAGCAGCAAGTCTTTGAACACCAGTAACATACAAGGAACGATATGCCGGAACTTCAGCTGATACATAATCCCATCGACGTCGCATCCGGGAATGGATACACAAACGGCGGCACAAAAGATCCAGCCAATAGTCGGTCCCAGAGCCGCGCTAACGGACAGACTCATGGCGTAGCCGTCGGCGTCAGCGAAGCCAATGACGAGATAGTGTACGCTGCAGCGACCGGACAAGTAAATGCAACGGCAAACGGCAAGCAGAATCCGCACAACGGAACGCCTTACCATGGCGGCCCCACCGATGGCCTGCCGATTTCGGCACAGCACATGGAGGCGATGCCGCAGCCTGCAGAGGCCGATCAACTCATGCTGTTGGCCGGCGAAGAACTGGTTGAGCTGACCACCGTGCTAGAGAGTCTGCTCTTTGTCGCCGGCGAAGCGGTCCCTGCCGCCAATTTGGCAAAGTCGTTGCGCCTGAAAGAGGCTCAAGTCGAAGTCGGTCTGCAGCTTCTCGCAACGCGCTACAAGGAACGGGGCAGCGGGCTGCGCCTCCAAGCGCACAACGGTCGTTATCAGTTGGTTACAGCGCCACCAGCGGCTACCTTCGTCGAGGACTTCCTGAACATTGATGTCAGCACGAAGCTCAGCCGCGCGGCGTTGGAGTCGCTGGCCATCATTGCCTATCGTCAGCCTGTTACGCGTGTGCAGGTTGAAGCTGTGCGCGGAGTTGACTGCTCCGGAGTACTGCGCTCGCTGACCGCACGCGGGCTCATCGAAGAACTCGGTAGGCAGGATGTCGTAGGCCGACCGATCTTATACGGCGTCACAGAGTTATTCATGCAGCATTTCGGCATCACAGAGCTGGGCGAGCTGCCTCCACTGGGCGAAGATGACGCAGATCTGCTGCACGCCGCGACCGAACTCACTGTCGAGGACGCTTCGGAAGGGAACGTTCCCAACGCGGCTCGAGCCAACTAATTAATCACAATCTCCGATTCCCATTTCCCTCCTACAAGGTACATTCCAGCGGATGGCCACCGACAGGTCGTCCAGTACGCTGGCGTGTCTGGCGCATAACTAGACAGGCTGGTATCATCGCAACGCGGACCTGACTTGAATTGTCAGTCGCTCATCGGCATGATGTCAGGCGCTTCGGCAGAAACTCGTACAAAATGATGTTCGAAACCAGTTCCGGTTCTGGTCGTATTGTGTATAGATTCGCTGTGATGAACATCGTGTTGCATAGCCAAGACGGATGTGTCACACTCTAGCTAGACAGAGTCGGGCGTGCACTATGATCATCAGCGAGCGTGGTTCCGATACTATCCAATTCCATACATCTCGCCTTTGCAAAGGATTTGGAGGCTTCAAGCATATGATGCAGCGCATCAATAAATTATCCAACGTGGCCGTACCGGTGCGGTTGTTGGCTGCGATCATTCTGGCCGGACTACTGTTGCTGCCGCTGGCGGGTCCGGCGCCGGCAGCGCTTGCGCAGGAGAAATCGGTCGTTTGGGACCGCTTCGACGTCGACATCACGGTCAATACAGACAGTACCTTCGACGTAACTGAGCACCAGACCATCGACTTCACCAACGGCGAGTTCACCTTCGGCACACGTAACATCCCCAAGGATAAATTCAGCTCTCTGGACAATTGGTCGCTGACGGATGCCAGCGGCAATGTCTACCAATTGGTGAATAGCGGCACTGCGCCGTACACGTTTACCGTAGACGATCAAGGCTATCAATACGAAATCCGCTGGAACTTCCCGCCCATCGCCAATAACAGCGAGACCTATTCGCTAAGCTATACCGTCCACGACGGTCTGCGCTATTACGAAGGCGGCGACCAAGTCTGGTGGAAAGCCATCTACTCCGACCGTTCGTTCCCAGTGCTGGATGGCGCAGTACGCGTCACCGTGCCGAACCGGGCTACCGTGCAGGAATATGCTGCGTATATCAACGGACAGGACGCGCGCGGCTCGGCCTCCGCGAATGTGAACAGCGATAATAATCAGGTCACGTTCACGCTGGACCGTCGGCTGAATGCCGGGGAAGGCCTGGAGGTTCGCGTCGAATTCACGCCGGGCATTGTGGACGGCGTTGTGCAGCCGTGGCAGGCGCAGGCGGATGCGCAGGCGGCAGCGGCTGAAGCAGATGCTGCTTTCAAATCGCGCTGGGAGCCCATTATTACGCTCTCGTTCTGCTTGATTGGTCTCCTGCTGGGTATCGGCGGTCTGGCAGGCCTGTATTTAATTTGGTACCGATACGGACGCGATAAACCGGTGGAGATGGTAGCCGACTATCTGCCTGAGCCGCCGGACACATTGGCTCCGGGCATGGCCGGCACCCTGCTGGATGAACGGGCCGACATGGAAGATATCCTCGCCACAGTTGTGGACCTGGCGCGGCGTAAAGCCATCAGCATCACCGAAACGGATGAGCAGGGCTTCCTGCGCAGCAAGAAGGACTTCATCTATCGTAAAGAGCGAGATGACGTTGAGCTAAATGAATATGAAGAGAAGCTGCTCGAAGCGCTCTTCGGTCACAAAGATGAGGTACAGTTGTCCGACCTGAAGGAGAAGTTCTATCAAGATGTCGATGATATCAAGAAATCGCTCTACCAGAGTGTAGTCGATGAGGGCTACTTCAAGCGCAGCCCGGAGTCGGTGCGCAGCCAGTATGGTTGCCTGGGTATCGCCGGCATTATCGCCGCTGCAATCCTGGGCATTTTCCTGACCGTGGTCTTCTCCGATTACACAAGTGCGGCCTTTATTCCGGGCATTGGCCTCGGCATCTTAGCCGTTGGCGTGTTGATCATGGCTCGCTATATGCCGCGCAAGACGGCTTTGGGCGCCGAGGAAGCGGCCAAGTGGAAGGCCTTCCGCACCTATCTTAAGGATATCGACAAATACTCGGACCTTGAAGCGCAGAAGGCGATTTGGGATCAGTGGCTGCCTTATGCCATTGCCTTTGGCTTGGATAGAGAGTACATGAAGAAGTTCGAGCGCGTGGATGCTCCGGCGCCAGGCTGGTATATCCCCGGCCCGGCCATGTATGGCCCCTATCGCGACTGGTACTTCGGCACGCCGGGTCCGGGAAGCGGCGGCGCTTCCGGCGGCGGTCCGTCCATGTCATTGCCTTCGGGCGATGGACCAAGCTTTGGCGGCGGACTCGGCAACATGAGTTCCGGCATGGGTAGCAGCTTGGCTGCCATGAGCGTCGGCATGGGCGCCATGCTGTCATCCGCCAGCAGCACCTTCACGAGCCGGCCTGCCAGCTCGTCCTCCGGCGGCGGCTGGAGCAGTGGCGGCGGCGGTTTCTCCGGCGGCGGTGGCGGCGGCGGGGGGGGCGGTGGTGGAGGAGGCGGCGGCTTCGGATAGGCCGAATTAGACCGTACAGCTTAAACCTGGACCATATGGGGATTCATATCGATTTGTGGCAAGCGAACTAGGAAAGGTACGCGCATGATTGGAAGCGGACGAATTGTCGGCATTATTATGATGATCGGCAGCGCAATTTTGTTCTTAGGTTTCACCGCATGGGCGCTGACAGCCATGGGCACCGGAGAGACGTCGTCCGGTGGCCTGGTACTGGGTATCTTTCTGGCGCTGCTGGTCATGGCGCCGGTCTTCGGCGTAGGCGTTTACCTGCTCCGCAAGGGCAGCGCAGAGAAGGAAGACTACGCGCGCGTGGCGCAGGAAAAAACAGTCCTGAACATGGTGCTGACGCAAGGCCAAGTCACCATAGCCGAGGTCGTGGTGGAGTTGGGCGTCCCGCAGGACCAAGTAGAAGATATGATCCGCAACCTGGTGGGCAAACAGCTCTTTAGCGGCGCCATCGACTGGGACAGAGGCATACTCTATAGCGTGGAAAGCCAGCAGCTCACCGAAGGCAAGACATGCCCCAATTGCGGCGGTCAGCTGGAGTTCGCGGGCAAGGGATTGATCGTTTGTCCCTATTGTGGCAGTCAGGTATTCTTGACGAAACGCGCAGCGGCGTCCACAGCATAGCTTGCGCACGGTACGGATGTGGACGGGCACCAGAATCGTAGGCATTGGAGACGGATAGATAGAGGAGAATTCGCATGAGTGATGCATTTGCTAATGCTGCACGTGACAACATGGGCGCTATTGAGAAGTTGATCAAAGGCCTGCCAGGCGTAAGCGGTTATGTGGACAAAGAGCTGCGCCGTGATGCGGACAAACGTGTGCGAGAATTGCTGGCAGCGCGCCTAGACGAGCAGAAACAGGCGCTGTTCAACATTCAGAAGAGCCTGCTCAACAGCGGCGGTCTCAAGTATGTGGACGATGTCGACGGCTCGGTGCAGAAGCTACAGACGCTCATCGATCGCATCAAGACGGCTAGCTACGGGTATGCCGGTTTCTTCGACCCCGTGCGCATCAAAGAAGAGGAACTTATCGCGCTGCATAAGTTTGACGTAGCAATGATGGAACGCACGGTAGATGTCGAGGCTGCCGTGGATGAGGTTGGCGGCGCGGTAGATTCTGGCGACGGCATATTGGACGCAGTTGGGACGTTGAATGACTTGCTCAGCGAGCTCAACACGCTCTACAAGCGGCGCTCGGATGCAGTTGAAAATCCTGACCTGCTGCTGGATAGCGCCTATGCACCGAAGGTTGAGGCCGGGCTGCTGGAAGATTCTACGGCGACGGACTCGGACCAGAACGCCACGACTTAGTGTCGCTGCCTATGAATCGACGGATAGAGCGCCTGGCGAATAGTTATAACCAGCGCTAACTAGTTTTTCTATTTGCCAAATATTTAACATACCAAGACGCAGAGCGGATAGCAATCAGATCAAGGAGATTTATCCAATATGCCACGAATAATTGATGTCATTGAAGCCCCGAATCAAGGGCCAAACGAGCTTGTCTCACGGATTCCGCAGTTTGATTCCGGCGACTTCCGCCTGGGTAGTCAAGTGATCGTGCGCGAGAGCCAACGCGCAGTCTTCTATCGCGACGGTAAGTCCCTGGACCTCTTTGGTCCGGGACGGCATACGATTACAACGGCCAATGTGCCGATTCTGACCGGTCTGCTGCAGCTTGCATCCGGCGGCGACACCATCTTCACAGCTGAAGTCTACTTCACCAACATGCGCGAGTTCACAGACTTGAAATGGGGTACGCCACAGCCCATCTCACTGCGTGATTCGGAGCTGGGACTTGTGCGGCTACGCGCCAACGGTCAGTACACCATGCAGCTGGAAGACCCGAAGCGCTTCGTGGACCAGATTGTCGGCGTGCAGGGCATGTATCAGACCACGCAGATCGAGGACTATTTGCGCGGCGTCATTATCAGCCGCATGACAGATGCGGTGGCCGAGAACATGACCAGCATCTTCGACATGGCTGCGCTGTACAATGAGCTAGGCTCTGCCATGCGCGCCACGCTGCAGGATGATTTCTCCGCCATAGGCATCGCGCTCAAGCAGTTCATGGTCATTTCCATTACGCCTACGGAAGATACGGCCAAAGCCATTGACGAGCGCGCCGCCATGGGCGCCATCGGCAACATGGACTCGTACATCAAGTTCAAAGCGGCACAGGCCATGCAATCCGCGTCTGAGGCAGGCGGCGGAGGTGGAGGTGGCGCGTCAGAAGGCATGAGCCTGGGCGCAGGTCTCGGCATGGGCGCTGGGATGGCGGGAATGATTGCCAACGCCATGCAGAGTGCGCAGCAGCCGCAACAAGCTCAACAAGCCGCCCAACCTGCAGCAGCCAGCGTACCTGATGTGATGACGCTAGAAGAAGCGGCGAACTACCTGAAAGTATCGACCGAAGATGTACAGGCCATCATCGATAGCGGCGATCTGAGCGCACGCAAGATCGGTAGCCAGTACCGCATCAGCAAATCGGCTGTGGACGCATTCCTTGCCGGTTGATGTCGCGACCAACCGATGCGGACGAACGCAGTAAACAATGGCTGGCGGGCACTCTCGCCAGCCTTTCTGCACCAAGACACAAGATGTTCTGACGGTTCGGCTTGTCGCTAGGCAAGGGATTTCTCTCATGTACTTTTGACATAAGGGTGCAGCTTACGCAGCAATGATTTTCATTTGCCGAGTGTGGAACTAATGCTTTGTGGGACGAGTTGTTCGAGCAGAGAGAAACGTGCATGCACAAGTTAAAGTGTCGCATTCGATGTGCGCTCAGTGTCGGTTCTGTGCAGCAAAGCGGCAATGTAGATATAGAACCGTTCGACGCACAACCGCTCTCGCCGAATGTTCGTATCGAACCAAACTTGCCGTCGTCAGCATGAGTAGGACCATCAGCGCGACCGCGCCATGGGTTGTGCACTGACTTCCTACTGGAGGACCGGCATGGACCCGCGGATATTCTCCGCCTGAAGGGAAGGCCGATGGAAAATCGGAAATGGGAATATGCTGTCGGTGGATCTCTGCTAGTCGTTTGTCTACTGGCAGGGCTGGTTTTGGGTTCCTGGCTTGCACCCAAACCCATCATCGGCATGCTGCGCTTCCAAGGCACTATCGACCTGGGCACGGCAGACCAATTCATGACCACGCTGGAAAAGGTGCGCAAGGATGAACAGGTTGCCGCCATCGTACTGGAGATCGCCAGCCCAGGCGGCTTGGCAACCAGCAGCGAGAGCCTCTATTACAGCCTGCTGACCTTGCGCCAGGAGAAGCCTGTCGTCGTGGTCGTCGACGGTATCGCCGTCAGCGGCGGTTACTACATGGCTTCTGCAGCCAATCTCATTCTGACGCCGTCCAGCGCATACATCGGCAATGTAGGCGCCCGCGGCGCAAGACCGGGCGATCCTACGCTCGCCGCCGAGGAGATCAGCAGCGGACCATACAAGCTCAGCGGTGGGAGTCGCTTTGATCATATTCAGCAGCTCGACCTGATCAAAGATGCGTTCGTGGAGACGGTCGTCCATCAGCGCAGCCAGGCGGTGCTGAATCCTCTGAAGGCGGATGCTGAAACCATCGCCGAGGCGCGCATCTATCTGGGCAGCGAGGCTATTGCGCTCGGTCTTGCTGATGCAGAGGGCGGTCGCAGCGACGGTATCCGTGCCGCTGCAGAGATGGCGGGCTTGAAACGGTACGACGTGGTCAATCTTATTGACGAGGAAGATGAAGACGAGTTCACGGTGGTGAACACGCAGGCGGCTGTGGAACGCATGGTTGCGAGCGCACCCCCGGATGCTGTCTACCTGCTGGACAGTCGCATCCCGTTGGTGGGGCTGGACAAAAGCGGCAAAATTGAACAACACTTGCTTCACCTGCGCGACATTGCGCCTGCCACGCTGGATACCATACCGCTGGAGCCTGCGCAAACAGTCGGCGGGTCTAGTCCATACTCCAGCGCCGGCACTACTTCTGAAGGCTCCGCCACATCCAAGCGTGCGGAGGCCGGTCCATGAACCGGGTCACCGTTCGCCGGCTAGTTTTTGTTGTTGTCGGTCTCGTGTTGCTGTTCACGCCGCTCATCGTGCGCACCGTCTTCCTCGGCTACAACCAGCGCACCTATACCGCCGCCGACAGCGCTCCGCCGAACCTTGCAGCTACACCAAATCCAACCGCAACGCCAGAGATTGAGATGGTGAGTTCGGAGCCGCTTGAGCATGAGCTGAGACCCGGCGCCGTCATCATCGACATGGCTCACGGCAACCGGCTCTCGCGCAACCAGTTCGAGCCGCTTTCCGCCGCTTTAGCCAACCGAGGCATTGGTGTGCGCTTCTGGATGAGCAATGTCGATCCCATGGCCGTTACCAGCTTCCTGGATTACCCGGACCAGTCCGAGGATCTGGAAACGCTGCTGCACGGGGCCAGCGGCTTAGTGACCGTCAGCCCGTTCTTCATGTGGACGCCAGAAGAGATCGCCGTGGCGGAGAAGTTCGTTGCCGATGGAGGACGCCTGCTGATCATCAGCGATCCGGACGTGGCTGGTGACATGGCACGCGATGTGAATACGCTGGGTGAGCCCTTCGGCGTGGTCTTCAACGACGACTATCTATACGATACCGTCGACAACGACGAGAACTATATTTACGTTTTTCCGACTGAATTTGAAAATTCCGCGCAGGACTTGCAAGACAACCGTATTGCCCTCTACGGCTCTCGCAGCATCGGCGGCGACATCACGCCGCAGATTCGCACGGCGCATACGACGCTTTCCAGTGTGCGCGTCGGCGTCACGGAATTTCCTGTTATGGTCACAGGCGGGCTGGAATCACGCGGCACCAAAGGTGGCGTGCTCGCACTTGGCGATTTCGATGTGTTGACGGCGCCATTCGTTGAGCGCCACGACAATGCGCTGCTCAATACATTCGTTGCCGATTTTCTCTCCTCGGGCGAGCGTATCATGGGCATCACAGACTTTCCCGAATTTCTCGGTAAGCAGGTCAAGCTTATCATCGCCAATGGCGCCGCAGTCGACTCTGCCACGCTGCAAGAGACGTCTAAGCTGCAGCGTAGCCTGGAGATGACAGGACGCCAGTTGTCCGTCGGCGGGACTGGCTGGCTGACCGAAACTATGACCAACCGGGCTGTCTACTACGTGACCGAGCCTGAAACGGATCTCATCGTACTGGCGGACTACGCCACTGCAGACGACGAGATGACGCTGCTGTCCGACTTGGGCTTTCAACTTGTGGAAATGGAATCCACTGAAGCGACGCCATTACCGGCGAATGGTGCGTCCGCTGCAAATGCTGACGAAATGGATGTAACCGAAACGCCTGCTGCCGCAGAATCCGAAGGCCAACAAGGTGTTGAAACACCGCAGGAAAGCAGCCGACCCGACGGTACATTGACGCCGACTCCGTTGCCACAGGAGCAGGCGGACCATCCACTGTGGCCTAAGGTGCAAGCCGACGAAACGAATGTACCGTCGCAGTCGCCGGCGCCCACGACGACAGTGAATGCGACGCAGACAGCAGTGCCGGATGGGTTTCCGACCGAAGCGCCACCGGGCGTAATGACGTTTACGCCGGTGCCGATTGAAACTGTGATACCGGCGGCGACCATACCGGCGACGCCAACTCCCACACCGGCTGCCGTTGGCGCTACGAGTGAGCCATCGACGCTAACTGCAACACAATCACCTACGCAATCACCCACGGACACCGCGACGCCGACACCGGAGCCCACTCCCGAGATTGAGGTTTATCTGGTGCGCGAGGACGGGCTGCGACTGGTCGCGGCGGAGACCGTGCTGATCGCACAGCGCGAGATGGACGACGGACGTCGCGTCGTTTCCGTCCTCGGCTATGACAGCGACGGCATTCGCAACGGCATCAACCGACTGCTGGAAGAAGGCTTTGACGGGTGCGTCACCGATGTGAATATAGCGGTCTGCTCGAATCCCGAAGGCAAGAGCAAGCCGACAGAGGCATCTTCCAGCGATGCCACGCCTACGCCTACCGCTGGCGATGAGGCCGATACTTCAGATTCCGCACTGCAGGACAACAGCACGGTTCTCGTCATGGTGATCGACGACAACGATGAGGCGCAGCCGGACGAAGAGCCTGAATACACCTTTTACGTAGATTTCCTGGCAGAGCAAGGCTTCGGACCCACATTGTGGCGTATCGCTGAAGACGGCCCGCCGGTCACGGCAGACCTAGAGGGCTATGACTGGGTTATCTGGAGCGCGGGCGGTTACGAAGCGTCCGGTCCTGGAATCAACGACCTGCAAGCGCTCATGGACTTTATGAACGCCGGCGGCGCCTTGACCATAAGCAGCCAGAAGCCGTTCTTTGGCATGGGCATGAACGCACCAAGCCCCATCCTTGATGTTGCGCTGGATAGCGGCATACCGGAGCTCGTGTTGGGCCTGCCTTCGACGCCTATCACGCTGCCGGAACCGTCTCCGCCTGTGATTCCGCTGGAAATCGGCGATGAGCACGCGGGTTCTAAAATCGCGCTGCGTCGCGGTCCTGCCAGTGATGTTGCCAATGCACCACTCTTGTATGTGATGACTGACGCCGCATCGGAAGCGCCAACCGGGGCCAAACTCATGGTTGCCGGTATGTCGCTAACGTGGCTGCCAGTTGAGTATGGTCATCAGTTGCTGTATAATATCACCGACTATATGCTGGCGGACTAACGCTCCACTAGCCTACGTTCACACCCCAGTCATAGACTAGCTTGCCGCCATAGTAACCGCAGATAGCCACCAGGCCAATGCCGGCGATCAACAAAGCCGTCACCCACCACCTTGCCGTCGTGTCCTGCAACAGGGGCGTCTGGTCCGGCCTATTCGACCGCGGACGTCGCAGCCACCACAGGTAGAGTAGCGCGGCATAGAGGAGTGCTGCGCCCACGGCAGCAGAGATATGACGATTGAGCAGCCCGCGATAGGGCGCATCGGGAGGAAGGCCGCCCTGCGAAAGCAGACCGGTCAGGATAGCCGGTGCGAACCCGATCCAGCCCAGGAGCAGTAACCATAGTACACAGTCCGAGAACGAGCGCAACCGGTCCCAGTACAGGCATAGCAGAGCCAACAAACTGCCGGTGAGCAGCAGCGCAATGGGGAAATGAACGATTGAAGGATGCAACCAATTAGCGGTCATATCGAAGATGAGAAGCGGATGAGTATCCGATGGAATGACGTTCTCGGGGTTGAGTAAGGTAAAGTTGCTCACATTCATGCGTATCACCAAGAGAATATAATAGAGAGGCAATAGCGAGCAAGTGGTAATCGCGAGGAGTTTCTGAGAACCCTTCGCGACGATACTTGATTGGCTTGGATGGTCGAGAGGTTGAAAGGATCTTCACTGTGCAAAAGTTACAAAGATCGGATATCACGCCGGAGCATATATACTTAAATCGGCGAAAGTTTATGATCGGCATTGGTTCTGCAGCCACAGTTGCCGCGTTGGCAGCCTGCGGCATGCCCACCCAACCATCTGGCGAGAGTCCGACCGCGTCGACGGAGGCGGTTGCGCAGGAGTATGACTTGCCATCGTCGCTTGCGCACGACCAGCCTTTCGCCAGTGCTGCCACGGATGAACTCGGCGATCCGCTCAACGAGTACCGAGACATCACCGAATATAACAACTTCTACGAATTCACTACGGACAAGCAGGAAGTTGTCAACAAAGCCAAGGACTTCCAACCGTATCCCTGGCAAATTGAGGTCGGCGGTCTCGTGGACAATCCCAAGACCTACAGTCTGGAAGACATCCTGACACAGTTCGCACAGGAGGAGCGCATCTATCGCCTCCGCTGCGTTGAGGCCTGGTCAATGGTGATTCCGTGGGTCGGTTTCCCTATCAGCGCCCTGCTGGAAGATGTGCAGCCGCAGGACGGCGCCAAGTATGTGCGTATGGAAACGGTGGTGCGTCCCGATCAGATGCCGGGTCAGAAGCGCCCAATACTGAACTGGCCCTATGTGGAAGGCCTACGGCTGGATGAGGCCATGAATCCGCTGGCGATATTCGCCACGGGCATGTATGGCAAGCCGTTAACAGCATCCAACGGTGCACCGTTCCGCCTAATCGTGCCATGGAAGTACGGCTTCAAGAGCGTGAAGAGCATCGTCAAGATCGATCTGGTAGAAGAAGAACCGTACAACACTTGGCAGGAATATGCGCCAAATGAATATGGCTTCTATGCCAACGTCAACCCAAATGTGGACCATCCGCGCTGGACGCAGGCAAGCGAACGTCGCATTGGGGAAACGGGCCGTCGCGATACGCTCATGTTCAACGGATATGAAGATGAAGTCGCCTATCTGTATGAAGGAATGGATCTGAAAGCCAACTTCTGATGGACGGAATCGTTCGAGCTGTTCGAAAGCGCTGGCTTTGGCTGGCGGTCAATATCGCTGCTGCAATACCCTTGGTACTGACGGCATGGGATTATTGGCGCGGTGATTTCATCGATCCCACTGCTTCGTTTACCACTCGAACAGGTCAATCTGCCATCATCTTGCTGTTGCTCACGTTGGCTGTGACGCCTGCGGTCAATATCACGGGCTACAGCAAGCTGATCGGTGTGCGCAGGTCACTGGGGCTGTGGGCGTTTGCCTATGCCGTCCTGCATTTTGTGGTTTTCGTCGCTTTGGCCTATGGATTCAGCCTGCAATACATTATCGACGACGGCTTGGCGAAGAAACCGTACATCATCGTCGGTTCAATCGCGCTGTTGATACTGCTGCCTCTGGCCATTACGTCAACCAGATACTGGATGAAGCGGCTGGGGAAGAATTGGAAACGGCTGCACAAGTGGATCTATGCAGCCGGTATCCTCGCAGTGATTCACTACATCTGGGTGGTGAAAATTCCTGTTGGCAAGCCGACGCTCTATGCGGTAATTCTAGCTGTGCTGTTGGCGGCTCGCATCAAACCCGTGCGCCGATTTCTCGTCGACACGCGCCGGCGCATCCGCAGCAACAAGCCGGTGCGCTCGAAGCCGACTCCCGCTGTTTCCGACAGCTAGGCGATCCACCGAAATCAGAATCATTTCCGAAGTGCACGGCATCACGATGGGCGTTGTGAACAGCTAGGTTCTGCCCTGTGCAAGGTTGTTTCTATGCTCATCGCTTGCAGCGATTCTACTCAGCCGTCATCTGCCGGAACAGATCGATCTCCTCCACTCGATAGGGCGATCCATCAGCACGTAGCAGATCGTGGAACCACACATCGGGTTCTGCATCGCCCAGAGGCGTGTCCCAGGCGTAGATGGTCTGAGTCTTGCCGCTCACCAAACCCCAGCTTAATGCGCCCACGTGTTCGCGCTTGAAGACGGGCAGGCACTCCGCCACTTCGCAGTGTCCGCGCCGCAACCACTCCGTGCAGATGAGCGGTCGTCCGTACTGGCGCAACTTTGCAATGACCTGTTCCAGCTCCGCCGCACTCTCGTAATGATGGAATGTGACCACGTCGGACGCAGCTAGTTGGAACTCGTTGAGTTCTTTATTGTCGAACCAGACGCCTATCGTGAGCGGCTGAGACGGCTCAGCCGAACGCGCCCATTCGAAAACGCTCTTCACCAGCGGCAGCGACTTTGCGCCCTGGTCATTGTTGCCGGGTTCGTTGTAGAGATCCCACATCAGCACTCGATGGTCGTCGGCAAACGCGCCCACAACGTCTCGCACATACGCATCCAGCTCTGCCCACTGGGCGGGATCGTTCACGATGTGGAGACCGGGGCTCTGTAGCCAGCCGGAGTTGTGCACGCCCGGCTTAGGCGCCGGCTGCAACCCGAGCTGCCCGTAGTCATTCCAGCAGTCGTCAAAGAAAACGAATATGGGGCGGATGCCATGACCGGCGGCAATGTCCAGAAACTGGTCTATACGCGACAGGAGCCCATCCCGGTCAGATTTCCAAGCCATGTCGTGCAAGTAGACGCGCACGGTATTCATGCCTATTCCAGCCGCCCAACCCAGCTCGCGGCCGATGGTCTCGGCGTCAAATGTATCAGACTGCCACATCTCTAGCTGGTTGATAGCGTTGCTCGGGATGAAGTTGCAGCCCACAAGCCAGGGCTGATTGGCATACCAATCGTTGGCTTCTTCTTGTGTCCAGCGGTCCATTCTGCGTCTCCTCTTTGTGGTGGCAGTGGTACTAGATCAATCCTGCAATGTCGGTGACAATGTCGAAGGTGGCGCACGGCTTGCTCAACTGAACAGACCTCGCAGCCATCGTCTCTCGTTCTGCTGCCCCCTGACCGAACCAACGACCGATAATGGCTGCGATACCACGCGGTTCTTCACTGTAGGCGCCGATTTTATTATTCAGCACATAGGGTACATTACCCGCTTCCTGGCCTGGGATATAACCGTTGAGCACGATAGGCAAGCCGCAGACCATGGATTCAGAGATGGTGCCCGGACCGGCCTTGCTGATGATACAGTCGCTGGCTGTCATCCATTCGTGCATATTCGGCACGAAACCCTCCACCTTCACTGGCACGGACCAACGCCTTGCCGCGATGTTGGGTTGCAACGTTCCCGTGCGCCCGGTGACGATGATGAGCTGACCTGCGGGCGATGCGTCTCGGCTCAGCCGTGCATCTAGCGATTCAACCGTCGACATTACTTTGTGATAGCCGGCTCCGCCGCCATAGACGAGGACTGCCGGCAGCTCCGCATCTACGCCCAACCGCGTGCGAAGAGACGGACCGCGTTCCGGCAAGTGGGAAAATGCCGGTCGCAGCGGCAGACCGTGCACACGCACTTGTTCATCCGAAAGGCCCCGCCCCACGGCCATCATGCCGGCCAATTCCGTCGGCGCAAAACAGAGTGTGACGTCGCGGTGAAACCATGCGGGGTGGATTGTTGTCAGGTCAGTAATGACTGTGACGAACGGAATCTGCATGTGCAACCGCCTCATAGCTCGAATTGACACATGTTGAGCCAAGGGATGCACCGAGATGATCAAATCCGGACCATGCTCTTCGAAGGCGCGCTCCACACTGTACGAAAGCGCCCGTCCTGCCGTCGTGTCCAACGCGGTGAGAATGTCATCGCTAGCCTCGTAGAGTAGCCGCCACAGCCAAGGCGTCTTCGACGAGACGAAATCGTATGACTTTGGCGCCTCTTTCAGCGGCCACGGTAGATAGTCCATGAGCAAATCGATGACACGTACATCGAACTGGTTGGGATACTGCTGATCAAAGCCGGCCTTCAGTGCATCTGCGCTGGCGCGATGACCGCCGCCCGTTTTGCTCATTAGGATGAGAATTCGCTTTGACATGCACTACCTTTTCTGTTCGGGGAACCGGTAAGGAGCTGAAATCGAATCGCCGATTCTATCGTATCACAATCGTCGCAAGCGGGATCGTATCGCCTATTTGCATGCCCTCCCACGACACGGGCAGACGCTCCAGGGATTCCAGGTCGTATAATCCTGCTAGCAGGCGGTACTCACCCGGCGCCAAATCCTGCGGTAGCGAAAGCACGTATTCATCGCGCAGCACGTCATCGCTGCGCCACAGACTCGTGGGCAACAATCCATTCACCGGCTGGCCGTCCCACTGGGCGGCGATCTCACCGTCCGGATCGATGAGCTGCAGCATCACGGTATAGTCGACGGGCGTATACTGGTTCATGTGCCAGTAGAGGTCCAACAGTAGGCTGTCTCCCACATTTGTGTCAAAGAACGAGGTCCCATCCTTGTGGACTGGCTGCCCGTCGAGCTCTGCGCCATTCAGCGCAAACTGCTCGCCCAAAGCGTATGGGCGCTCGAACGGATGCAAATTTGATTGTACGGGTTCCACCTGTACATAGCCAACCGGTATGGACTGTGGCAGCGGTTCACCGTCGGACACGCGTGCCGGCGTCAACGTTTCCTGCGTATCCGGATTGTAGAACGTAACATCCGAGCGAAGGTAACCTGGTTTTTGATCGGCCGGAATCGTCAACTCATGGCCATCCACGTAGACTTCGCCCGGCGTCCATGTGGATGTGGGCGACCCGTAGGGCCAGCCTTCGCTGCGCGCTACTTCGTTGCCGTCCTCGTCGATGAGACGAACCAGAGCGCTCAGATTCTCTGCCATAGGCGATAGGCTCATATAGTACGTGCGTAGGACGAGAGTGTCGCCAGGCGCCAGCGTCTCGGCCGAAAGCTCGTTGCGCACCATGCGGATGACGCCCGCATCATCGCTTGTTTGAGCATTTTCAGACGACCAGTCCACGAAGAAGTCAGGCGGCGGTGCGTCCTGCAGGTTGTAGATGCGCACATACTCGATATCGTTGAGCGTGAAAGTGTGCTCCGGTGTCAGGCTGGCGAAGTAATCGAGCGTGCGTAAGTCCGGCACTTCACGTTGCCACTGGTGCGCGTAGATGACTGCGTAATCGCTGCGGAAGAAATCCTCGATGTCGACCGACTCGTATGGATAGAAGTAGTTGAACGAACCGCCGCGGTACCACGACGCGACGGTATTCTCCTCGGCGCCCGGTAACTCGCGCAGGTAGCGTGCCGCCTGGTCTAGACCCTCGCCTAGGCCGATCATCATGACCTGCGGTGCGCGCTTGGCGCCGCCCATAAGGGGACTGTAATACGTGAAATAGTAGGGGAAGACGGTGCTGGCAATGAACGCCTGTGCAATAAGCGACACGCTAACCACGGCGGGAGCAACCCATCGCCGCTTCACTAGGCGAGCTGCCCATAGCGCCGTCCAGGCCCATCCTGCTCCGCCGACCAACAGGAGCGGCATATAGGCTGGCAACAGGTAGCGAGGGAATTTCTTGGCGCCCAATGTCATGAAGAACGTAAACAGCAGAGCGAACAGGAGCAGCCAAACGGTTGTGCGCCGTCGCACTGCAATGTCCAGCGGCGGCTGTTTCAGCGCCAAGGCTGCAATGCCCAGCACGAGACCAATGAGCGTCACCGGCGAAATGCGCCACAAGAACGTGTGCGGATAGAACCAGAGACCGGGATCGCCCGCGTACACTTTGCCATTGTAGAAAAGCGCCTTCGAATGGCCGCTCGCGGCGGAGTCGCCTGCAGCCGAGAAGAGCGCCTGCAGGCTCGCTACGGGATGGACCCACATGGCAGGCCAAAACAGCATGAAGACGGCGCAGGCAATTCCAAGCCAAATGGCGGCGTCCACCACAGGGCGCAGAATCGTTCGCCACTCACATTCGCCCGTCATCCGCCAGCGCTGCCATAGGGCATAGAGCGTAATCAAAGCCATGAACGGAATGAGAAAGAGCGCCGGTGATTTTGACAGCCAAGCCAGCCCCGCGGCGACGCCGGCGATGACTAAGTCTTGCTTGTGCCCGGCATAATGTGGACGGTCGTGGGGTGAGCCGGCGATGTAGCGTAAATAGGCGAGTAATGCCAGGAACATAAACACGCTGGAGAGCCCGTCCACGTGCAACATGCGCGATAGACCCAGCAGGAACGGCTCGAAAGCAATCAGCAGGAAGCCTGTCGACGCAGTAAAAAGCCCGAAAAGATCAACCGCAATCCAGAAGGAGATGAGCAGGGCAATGACGGTGGCTGCCACGACGTAACGGCGCCCGCTAGCCATGACGTCGATGGGCTCGTACCCCTGCTGGCGGAGGAATCCCTCCACGCCCTCGCTCATGTCCGCGATCTGGTCGACGGCGTCGCTGGCATAGCCGGGGTACTCGGTGAAGAAACCCAGCGTACCCAGCCACATCGTTGTGACGCCGGGATGATAACGCTGGAAAGTGTCGGCGAAATCGCCCTGACTCAAGGCAAGGTAGAAGTTGCCCGAGCGGGTCAGCCAGGAGCGCTCATCCACCGCCACAAACTGGTCTAGCATGAGCCCACGCGGCATCCAGAGCACTACCGCCAACAGTAACGTGATGGCGATCTTTATTACGACTGATCGTGTGCGCGGCTCTACCAACTAACCCTTCCCCAGGCCATATTTGTATCGAACGCAGCATCTAGAATCTGGATGCTGCATCCTATTTTATCATCCACTGGTCGAACGCGGGGATATAGAGACGGCTACGGCGCCTCCACAGGCAGCGTCAAAGCCAGGATGCTGTCGCCGCTGGGCTCGCCGTCCATCGTCACCGGCAGTCGTGTCATGGTGTCCAAGTCGTAGAGTCCGACGCGCACAGTATAGTCGCCTGGCTGTGCATCTGCTGGAATTTCAATCGTATAGTTGTCGGTGATGACCTGGTTGGGCGGCCAATAAGACGTAGGCAGGAACCCCTGCATAGGTCGCTGGTCATACTGATACACGATCTCGCCGTCCGGGCCGATGACGTGAACAAAGGCTGTGTAATCGGTATACATGTAGGCAAGCGCACGCCAGAAGAGGCGCAGATCGATACTGTCGCCGGGGTGGAACGCGGCCCTGGACAGGTTGACCGCTTCGCCATTGTCGTCCAGTACATCGACGCCCAGCAGCGCGATCTGATCGCCTAAGTTGGCGTTTTCCTTCAGAGCATTTACTGGTTCCTGTGGCAAGTCTCCGATGATCAGATAGTCCAGCAGGTAGGGATCCGGCAACGGTTCGCCGGTATTAGCCGAGGTCACGGGCAGGTGCTGCAGCGTATTCGGGTCATAGAAGGCAACCTCAATGCGATAGATTCCCGGATCGAACTCGTCGGTAATCTCCAGCGAGTAGTTATTGTCGCGCAACATCTCGCCGACGGGCCATTCGTCAGTGGCTTCTCCATCTGGCCAGCCGTCCTGGCGAAGGATCTCCTCGCCGTCCTGGTTGACCAATCGCAGCAGGATATTCAACCGCTCGTCGATGGGCGCCAGCTTCTGGAAGTAGATGGTCATATCCCACTTCTGACCAGGATGCATGGAGCCGGAGAACGTATCGTAGTAGACCAGCCGAATCTGATCGCCGAAGTCCACCGTATAGTCCGGCAAGTCAGCCTCGCGCATATCGAAGATGCTTGCGTACTCGATGTTGTCTATCGTGAATGTCTTCATCGGCTCCAGCGAGTTGAAGTGGTGCATCATGCGCCGCGAGGGCAACTCTCGCTGCCATTGGTGCGCGTATATGACCGAGTAATCCGCCTCCCATGTGGCTCGATTGGACCATGTCTCGCCGTCGTAGAAGAAGCTGAACGGCCCGCGCGGGTACCATGATGCGACCCCAGGCTGGTCGCCGGGGTTGTCCGTATATACTTCTTCGCTCAGATAGCGTCCCGCCTCGTCCAGCCCTTGCCCCCAGCCGAGAAACATGACGTCCGGCGCACGCTTGGCTCCGCCCATAAGCGGGTTGTAATGGGTCAGATAGTACGGGTACGTTGGGATGGTGTGGATGCCCTGGGCCGCGATGACAAGCACAGCAACGCCCGGCGCAGCATAACGCGCCACCCATTTAGTGCGAGACTGGGTCAGCCACACGATGACCGCCGCCCAGCCGATACCGGCGAGCAAGTCCAGCGGCATGTATATGGGCAGCAGATAGCGGTCGAACTTCTTAGCGCCAAAGTTCATGAAGACGATGAAGAAGAACGCCCACAGGACTATACTCAGTGCGGTGAAGCGCACGTTCTTGGACTTCGTGACCACATTGCTCACGATGAAGGCCAAGGCGGTCAACAGAAGTCCGAGCATGACTACCGGCGTAGTGCGCCATAGCCAAGTGATGGGATAGAACCACGTGCCCGGATCGCCGTTGATGATCTCGCCGTTGAAGAAGACCGGGCTGGAATGTCCCTGCTCTGCATAGTCGCCGGAGATGTCGGTCACCTCACGCAGCACTTCCCTAGGAGATACCCACATGGCAGGCCAGAGCAGCACATAGACGACGACAAATATCAGGGCCCAGATAACCAATGGGGCCACGAAGCGCAGCAGGTTTTTGCCGCGCACGAAATCGCTCCAGTGCCAGTTCGGCTGGCCCACCACGTGCACCACATACTCCATGAGCGAGAATAGGCCGACTAATGGGACAAGAAAGATGCCGGGCGTCTTGGTCAGCACGGTGAGGGCAGCCACCACGCCGGATACGACCAGGTCGCGTTTGCGGCGACCGGTCAGCAAATAGCTCAGCCACGCCAACCCGGACAAGAACAAGAATACGCTGAGCAGACTATCCGGGTGCAGAACGCGTAGAAAGGCCGACCTGGAACGGATCCAGAATAATGAGCCCGAAGCCCATAATGCTGGGCCACCACCCAAGCAAGCGTTGTGCGTAGAGAAAGGCCAAGCCCAGTGCGAGAGCGATGATGAGCACGACGATGGCGCGTCCGGTCGCCAGCATCTGCAGCGATGTATGACCATGTTCCTTCATGAAGTCGTCGAACTGGTAATCGGTCCAGTTGAACTGTCCGGGCGTCACAGTGGTGTATTCCGGGAAGCGCATCATAAAGGCCGCCGTACCCGCCCACATAATCGTGACGCCGGGATGACCGTGCTGGAAGGTATGTTGCAGTTCACCGCTATCCATGGCCTGTAGGAAGTTGGCCGAGCGCACCAGCCACTTGGGCTCGTCCACGGTGACAAACTGGTCCAGTTTCAGACCGCGCGGCAGCCATACGGCGATCACCACGAGCAGGAACGCGACTAGTTTCTTCTGATTATCACTAAATTGCCAGTGCATGTGTTGTTATTGTCTTCGCTATCTTTGGTATCCCAGACTGCTTCACTCTATGGTAAGCATGGTGATCTGGGCGACATCGCCGGCTGGTTCGCCGTTCAGCACGACGGGCAGATGTTCCATGGTTGTCGGGTCAATTAGGCTGACCCGAACTGTATAGTCTCCAGTTGCCAGGGTGGACGGCAGTTCTACGGCGTGCTCGTCGATCATTGCCTGCCGCGGCGGCCAATAGGAGGTCGGGACAAAGCCATCCAGCGGAGCCTGTTGTTGCTGCGCGATCACGTGACCGGCATTGTCCACGATTTCCAACAGTACATCGTAGTCCGTATACATATACGCTATTGTATCCCAGAACAGTCTGAATGTGACCGTTGCACCGGGTGCAAGGCGTGCATCGGCCTTCTTGATGACCTGTCCTTGTCCGTCCACAACGTCAACCGCTGTCAGTGCAAGTTGCTCGCCAAACTCGTAACTCTGCCGGTACTTGTACGCCGGCCTGTGCTGGGGATCGCCGATGACCAGGTAGTCTAGTACGTACTGGCTGGGGTATGACTCACCGGTCTTGGCTGATGTGACAGGCAGGTACTCCTTCGTGCGATTGTCGATGAAGCCGACCTCGATCTGATATAGTCCCGGCTCCATATCCGCCGGGATCTCGTAGTCGTACGGTTTTGAGCGTGCGCGAGTTCCCACTTTCCATTTATTCGTCACTGAAGCGCGCGGCCAGCCGTCACTGCGATAGACCTCCTCGCCCGCTTGATTGATCAAACGTACGCGGAAGTTGTAGACGGCATCAATGGGCGCCGTTTTCACCGCATGGACAATCATATTCCAGTGCAGCCCTGGATAAAGAACCCCGGGCGTAGAATCGTAGTAGACGAGTCGAATCTGGTCGTTAAAATCGACGGCATAGTCGGGCAAATCGGCTTTGTGCATGTCATAGATACGCACATATTCGATGCCGTCCACGGTAATGGTCTCCATGGGCGTCAGCGAATTGAAATGCTGCATCATGCGGCGCGAGGGCAGGTCGCGCTGCCACTGATGTATATAGATGACGGCATAGTCCGCCATCCACGAGAAGGCATTGGCTACTACTTTGCCATCGTAGAAATAGCTGAACGAACCGACGTTATACCAGGATGCAACGATGCTGTCCTCGTCAATCTGGCCACTTTTCTCCATTTCAGTGAGCCTGCGACCTGCCATATCCAGCCCTTCGCCCCAGCCGATGGGCAGAACATTCTGAGCGCTATCCACGCCGCCCAACAGCGGATTGTAGTAGCTGAGATAGTATGGATATTTCGGAAGTGCCAGCGCCGCCTGTGATGCGATCACGACGATTAGCACTGACGGGGTCAAGTAACGCGCCAATTTCCGTGAACGCATCTGAGACATCCACATGGCAAATGACGCCCAACCGAGTCCGGCCAGCAGATCAAGCGGCGGGTAGCTAGGCAGCGCGTACCGGGCTGCTTTCTTGGCTCCCAGATCCATGAACAGAACGAATAGGATCGCCCACAGCAGGAGTGCCAGTGCGGTCGCTCGAACCGTGGAGGAGCGTGTAAATGGGCCGCCGCGCACGAACGCTATCGCAGCAAAGATGAGACCCAGCAGGACGAGCGGCGTCGTGCGCCACAACCATGTGATCGGATAGAACCAGAAACTCGGGTCGCCGTTAAGCACCTGTCCGTTGAAAAACACAGCTAACGAATGCCCCTCTGCCGCATAGCCAGTCGAGACCTGTAACACATTGCTAAGCGTTTCCAACGGAGACACCCACATCGATGGCCACAGAAGCACATAAACAACAACGACGGAGATTCCCCACAGGGCCAGCGGAAGCAAGAATCGCTTTAAGGACGATGCTACGATGGCCTTGGCAGTTCTTCCACCAGGGTTCGCAGCCAAGTATCTGATCTGTTCTATTACAGCGTAGAGAGGTAGGAGCGGCAGTAGAAAGAAGCCCGGCGTCTTTGTCAGAATCGCCAGCGCTGTCGCCACGGCGGAGACCAGTAAGTCGAGCCATCGGCGTCCAGTATAGAGAAAGCTGAGGAATGCCAATCCCGATAAGAACATGAAGGACATCAGAAAACTGTCGGGATGTAGAAACCTAGCGAAACCTGCGACGAACGGGTCGATAAAAATCAGTCCAAATCCGAAGATACTCGGCCACCATCCCAGCAGACGTTTCGAATAGAGGAAGGCGATCCCCAGCACCATGGAAATGACGAGCACAACAATAGAGCGGCTAATACTCAGCATCTGAAGAGCCGTGCGGTTTGCGTCTACTTCCTGATGCAGTGATTCGAACTCGGTCCGATCAAATCCATACGAGATCTCATGCGCAAATTCTGGGAATGCTGTACGATACGCCAGCACGCCAGCCCACATCGTAGTAACGCCAGGATGACCGTGTTGATACGTATCCGCATACTCGCCGGTCATGAGCGCCTGGTAGAAGGCGACCGATCGAATCAACCAGGCACGTTCATCAATGGCCGCAAATCGGTCCAGCGCCAACCCGCGCGGTAGCCAAACGGCGATCACTACGATGACAAAGATAATGACCTTCTGCTGTCGCGAACTTAGGTGTAAGTGCATTGCGAAATCATTGGATTTACACTCTAGTTGATTGTTAACGTGGCGATCTCGACTGTGTCTCCCGCGGGCTGACCCTCTATCGTCACAGGCAGTCGCTCCATGGTGGTGAGGTCATAGAAACCCGTGTAGACAGTATACGCGCCCGGCGGCAGGTCGTTCGGCAGCGCCAGCTCGAACGGGTCGGCTACGGTCTGCCCATGCAGCCATGTACTGGTCGGCATAAACCCGTTCAGCGGCTGGCGGTCTAACTGGAGCACGGCTGCCCCATCCGCATTGACAACATGCACGAACGCTGTGTAATCGATCTCGGTTGGTGCATTGCTCTCCCACAAAAGATTGGCCGTCACGCTATCTCCTGCGTGCAATCCAGTTCGCTCTATATGAATATTTCGGCCAGCAGCATTCGTCCAGTCCACACCTTGCAACTGGATAGTCTCGCCGAACTGGACCGCATCTCGCAACGGTTGTTCGGCAGAGGGCAGTACCTCTCCGATCCAAATGTAGTCCAACGGCAGCGCCTCTCCCATCTGTTCGCCGCTGTCGACCTGTACGGCGTGCAACGTCTCCTGCCCCTGTGGGTCATAGAAGGCAACATCGAGTCGATACCAACCCGGTTGTGCATCCTCGGGAATCACGAGATCATGACCATCGGGCCACACGTCGCCAACCGCCCAATTACTGGTCGCCGATCCCCAAGGCCAACCTTCCTCGCGGGCAATCTCCTGCCCATCCGCACCTATCAGCCGCACCAGCACGTTCAGGTTGCTATCGATTGGCGCCCGGTTCTCGAGGTAAAGGATAGTGCTGACCGTCTCGCCGGCTTTGATGGCCGCGGCTGGCAACTGATAGGATTGCAGCCGAATGACGGCCTCACCGTCAGCATCCAGCCAGTCGGTCACGTAATCAGGCTGCGGCATGGCATTCAGGTCATAAATATGCGCATAATCTATGCCGTTGATGCGAACCGTGTGCATTGGCTCATGCTCCGCGTAGTAGGCCGCGGCTCGGCGTGAAGGTAATTGTCGCTGCCAGTCCTGCACAAAGACCACCGCGTAGTCGGCCATGGCACGGAAGTAGAGCGGCGCGGTCTCGCCGTCATAGAAATAGGAGAACGGACCGTTGGTATAGCCGGATGCCACCACGCTCTGCGCTGCGTCCGGCTGTTCATCTAGGAACGCGGCAGCTTGGTCACCGCCTTCGCCCCAGCCGATCATCATGACCGACGGCGCTCGCCTTCCGCCGCCCAGCAGCGGATTATAGTAGCTCAAATAGTAGGGGAAGGTCGGTAATATCAGGATGACCTGCACCACGAGCACGATAGCCAGCAACGCGGGCATAATACAGCGTGCGACAGCGTCGCTCACTAGCCGCAACAGCCACTCGCCTAATCCGGTAATGCCCATGCCCGCCACCAGCGCCAGCGCCGGGTAAACGGGCAGCAGATAGCGATCGAACTTCTTGGCGCCCAGGCTCATGAAGAGCGTGAAACCCACCGCATACAGCACCAACGACGCGACGGTGAAACGGGTCGTGTATTTGTCCAGCGGAGCGGCGCGTGCCACGGCAACCGCAATCGCTGCAGCTAGTCCTAGCAACACCAGCGGCGTAGTCCGCCACAGCCATGTGATGGGGTAGAAGCTGAGACCGGGGTCGCCGGCGATGACATTGCCGTTGAAGAAGATGGGCTTCAGGTGGCCCTCGGTTGCATACTCAGTAGCTGCGGAGAGTACATCCTGGATACTGCCGACCGGGTTGATCCACATGGAAGGCCACAGCAAAACGTAGCAGAGCACGCCCACCACCGCCCAGATGATGCCCGCCTTCAACATTCGCCACAATGTCCGGCGAGCCTCCGCTCCAGGCTCTCGCCAGGCGATGGCCATCAGCCCGATGACCGCACTGTACGGCAACAAAAAGAGCGACGGCGAGCGGGTCAGCCAGGCTAGCCCAGCGGCGATGCCAGATATCATCAGCACGGACCATCGCGGCTTCTGCGCATAGGCCACGAATGCGACAATGGCCAGAAACATGAATGAACTGACGAGCCCGTCCAGGTGCAGCAGGCGCGAATGCGCGATGTGGAACGGCGCTGTTGCAATGAGTGCGAAGCCCAAGGTCGCCGGCCAAAAGCCCAGCAGACCGATCGCCAGCCAGTAGGCAACCAGCAAACTCAGCGTGACGGCAAGCGCCACGAACGCACGCCCAGCCGCCAACACCTGCAACGGATCATGGCCCTGACTGCGCAGGAAAGCCTCGACCTCCTCGGTCAGATAGCCATAATAGGCAGGCGCTTCCTTAGCATAGGCCGGGTATGTCGTCAGATAACCTGCCATGCCCGCCCAGGTGGTGGTCACGCCTGGGTGGTGGCGTTGAAACGTGGCAGCGAGATCGCCTCGGCTCAACGCTCGATAGAAATTGCCGGAACGAGCCAGCCAAGCATGCTCATCCGCCGTCACGAACCGGTCCAGCGCCAAGCCGCGCGGCAGCCAGATGAGCAGCGCCATCAGCGCCATGGCGATCCACAGGCGCCGCGAATCAACTGTGCTCATGGGGTAACCGTGCTCGGCAGCACCGTGATCTCGTCCAGGCCAACCGCATCGCCGATGTACGCGCCATCAGGCGTCACAATCTCCAGACGCGAGCCGTCCCCGCTGTCATACATGCCCGTCAGCAGCGTGTAGGCGCCGGCTTGGGCATCGGCGTTGATGGGAATGTAGTAGCGGTCGATGATGGTGTCGCCCACCAGCCAGCGCGTGGTAGGCAGGTTATTGCAGACAGGTTCGCCGTCGCGCTGACCCACTTTGTTGGCCGTTTCCATGTCGATGATCTGCGTGAAGACGCTGTAGTCGGTCTCCAGTGGATTCACGGCTTGCCAGTAGAGCGTCAGTAACACGCCTTGGCTCGGTTCTGTTTCTTTGCGATCCAGTGAGTAGCCGCGCAGCACAATGTTGTCGCCGAAGCGGAAGTTGAGTTCGTTCTGGATGGCCGGTGCAGCGGAAGGTCCGTTCTTTTCAAAAATGGGTCCAGATAGTTCATGGTCGAATCGCGCCTCGAATTCGTCGAGCGACCAGGTTTGCGGCGTCAGTTCTTCGTCCGTCAATTTATAGATGCGCATGCGCGGCTCATCGTTCACCTGTACCACGCCGAATAACCGGTATCCGTCCGCCTCGATCTGTTCGCGTACCACAGTATTGTAGCCCAAGTCCGCCGGTTCCACGGACTCATGCCAGATGTAGTACACATGATCGCGCGGGCAGTAGCCGTCCCCGCGCGTGTACCAATCCGCCACCGGCTCCTTGCCGTGCACATCGAACGGTGCGTCCAACACGCCGTCGGCATAGAGCGCCCCGGCTACCTTCCATCCGTTGCGCAGCGGAAAGCCGAAGATGGACATGCGCGTGGGCATGTCGTATGTGACGGGATAGCCGACGGGTCGGTTTTCGCGCCACGTGCGCAGCACCTCCCCGTCGGTGGCGGCAAAGTACCAGAAGGCGTAGTTGCCGAAGAGCAGAACCAACAGCGCGGCCACAGGCACAGCGATCCACTCTGCTGTGCGCCTGCTAAATCGTGTCGAAAGCCATGTCCAGCTGCGGCCGATTACATCTCCGGCGATGAGCGTCATGGGGATAAAGAAGCCGTAGACGTGCGTGTTGGGCGTCAGTGTGAAGAAGAGCATGAAGAGCATCGTGCCGCCGAACCATGCCCATGCCACACGCTGCTCTACGGGGAACTTGGGCAGGAACCATGCCGCCGCCATGATGATCGCAAAGAACGCCCATGTGTGATCCTGGCCGCCGATCGTCAACCAGGCAGGTTGCAATAACGTCACGCCCATGCCCGCCAAGATGAAGACAGCAACAACCCAGCCCGCCCAGCGCGGCAGGTTGCGCCGGTAGATAGTGATGAGCGAAACAAGCACACAGCCCGCGACGAACGCCAGATAGTAGATAGAACTGTAGAGCGTGGTGCGCTCGAAGACGTCCACGAGATTGTTGTATGGAAAGGAGCCGCCGATGCGGTTGACCGTGATGTAGGCGTAGGTAACGCGGAAGCTCGGGTTCAGCACAAAAGGAATATAGAAGACGCCCAGCATGACGCCGCCTACGATGATCGGTGCAATCAAGGCTTTCCCCAGTTCGGCTGGACGAAGGCCCTTTCGCCATATGGCATAGAGCAGATAGACGACGGGCAGCGCCACGAGCGCTGCTTCGTAGTGAGCCAGCAATCCCGTCGCCATGAAAATCGCCGCCAGCGTCAGGTAGCGCCACAGGTCGAAAGGTCGGCGATAGAGGCGGTAGAACACAAGCACCACCAGTATCACCGTGAAAAAGACCACGCTCTGGTATTGCACAATACGGGCGAAGCCGATGAAGTAACCGTCCAGCGCAAGCAGCATGGCGGTCGCCCAGCCGGCAATCGGATGATAGAGCCGCCAACCTAGCAGGAAGATAGCCAGCAGCCCAGCCATGTTGGCGATGGCAAAGGGTACACGAGCCGCTGCTTCGTTGGTACGGTTCATGAGCGAATAGGAGCTGGCGGGGATGAGGATCTCCGCAGGCCCTTTCTTGTGGCTCAACAGCGCATCGTGGTAGCCCTGGATGACTTCCGCCGCACGCATGACCGCACGCGCTTCGTCGCCTTGAAACTCGGAATAGCCCAGGTCGTTGAAACGGAGGAAGCCGCCCACCAGCAGCAGGCTGAGTACGCCCGCAAGCAGCCAACCCTTGTGTGTGCTGGGGAGCACATCCGGCCATACTGCCGGTTCTGTAACTGTGGTCGCAGCCGGATCGGGTGTCGACTTGTGGATGCGCAACGCGAGCAGAGCGACAAGGAGCAAGATCACCAGGTCGAAGCTCACGAGCGTCTGCGTCCGAGTCAGCCCGCCAGGCAGGAAGCTCAATACGAGCGGAACTGTCACCGCGATGGCATAGCCTGCGCCTATGGCGTACAACGTGCGCTCCCACGGCTCGGGCATGCGTCTTCCCGGACCGCCCAACAGCGCATCCACAAACAGCCAGCCCGGAATAAAGCCTGTCAGCGCCAGCACGGCTACGGCCCGCCAAACAAAAGGCAGCGGTGCAAAGACAAACAAATGTGCGCCAATGGCAACAGCCAGGGCGATCAGGTAGTTTCGATACGGGAAGATTCTTTCAGGCACAGGTAGAGTTGCAGTCAGCCAATTCAGTGTAAGCTTATGGTTCGCGTTCAGCGTATAAACGCGCTACACGAGCGTGTGCTCTCGAGTGAGCACGCAGTCGAGAGCAGTCGAGACGTCGACGCGCGAGTATACCATGTCCAGTGATGCGGCCCTAACAGGAGGGGTGCACCGGTCGCATGGATTAGCGCAGATAGAGCTCTCCCACCGGCAGTGCATTCGGCGCGAGCCGATAGCCGTGCGACTCCGCATAGTCGCGCAGCGGCGTCTCCAGGACGCCTTCGTCGGTGATCAAGATGGCGGCTGGCGGGTCAGCCTCGAAAAGCGCACTGATGGTTGATACGGACGTGGCATGGTATTTGGTGCGCTCATCAGCCGTCAGCAGGTCACCAATGCGGAAGACGAACGAACCGGTGGCTAATTCCGGATAGATGGGCAGGTCAGCCTCGATAGCGTAGACCGGCGATAACGTGGCAACTCGACCGCCTTCAGCACCGCCCATAGCCTCACTGATGACGCGGCTGACAGCCACCGACTCGATACCTGCCAGCGGTTGCTCCTGCTGCAGCCAGCGCTTTAGTGAGCCAGTGTGGCGCGGCAGCACGGTAATGGTGAGCAGCGCCACGGCGATAAGCGACGACTGTAGTAGCATGCGGCGTTGCGGTTGTGCGATGCGGACATAGAGCGCCGACATGAACACGAGAAAGAATGGGATCGGCATCGCGAAGTACTGGGGGAAGAGCGGTCGCGGCGTGAAAGCGGTCACCAAGCTGACCACCGCCAACAGGCCGGAGAGAAACAGACTTGCCGGAATATCGCGCATGCGACGCCAGCTGTTGCCAGCCTGTGTCCACAATACAATGATCGCCAACAGCGTCCACGCCACGATGAGCAGATAGCTGGGATTGGCCAGCAGGTCACGGGCTGTGTCCAGCTTGGAGGCCCAGGTCATTGTGGCTGTGTTGCCGTTGACCTCACGCCACTGTGCGTTCAGCAGGTGATAGCCAAGGTTGTTGAACGCAAACCGGTCCCAGTCGCGTACCGCGTAGTAGAACAGCGGCAGTGCGCCGACGATGCCGCCGATCAGCATGGGCAGTGCGCCGCGAAGGAGGCGCGTCCGCAATGGCACGACTTTAGGGTAGAGAAGGACCGCCAACCCAAACGGCAGCGCCAGCGTTGCATAATAGAGCTTGCCGCCTACGGCTAACGCAACAAATAGACCCGTGAGCAGGTTTGCCAGTACAGGGCTGTCCCGGTCACTGCCTCGCATGAACACGTAATAGGCAGCCAGCGAAAATGCCATGGGCATGGTGTAGTTGGATGCCTCGATGACCGTACGCAACAGGTAGTAGTTGGCGAGGAAGAGCGCCAACAGCGTGGTCGCAAAGATGCCATCGTGTGTCTCCCGCCGGGCAATAATGTAGAGCAGAAATGCGCTTGCCGCGAAGAACGTCACGTTGATCAGCTTGGCGATAAGCAGATAGTGGCTGCCGAACAAGCGAATGAAGAGCGCGAATGTCAGGGGTACGTAGGGCGTCTGTACAAACGCAAAGTCGTTATAGAGCTGTTGCCCATGCGCCATGAGGTAGCCAGCCGTCACGTACATCTGCTCGTTGTGGCTGTTGTTGTGCAGCGCCTGCGACAGCAACCCCAACGACAGAAACGCGACAAGAATCCATAAGGCCGCGTTCACACCTCGTGCGCTATTTAGTTTTGGATCCAATATACGACTCACGAGAACTTGACGCGTCCACTTTCAAAACAACTACAACCTAGTCTCAGCGCGAATGATTGCCGGATAATCGCCTGGTGCGTTGTGAGGCTGTCTATGCATTAGGTACCATCTCTACTATAATCCAAACTGAGAATTTCACTGCAGTCGCCTAAACGATTAAAGCCATATAATACTCAGGACATGTCGATGCAAAGGTTTACCAGGATTCTTCCACAACGAGAGAACGTCGCCAGTGATTTCCTGGCTGGACTCACATTCACGGTGGTCAATATTCCCCAAGCGATGGCCAATGCCCTGCTCGCCAGCGTGAATCCTATCCTCGGCTTGCGGACGCTATTGATCGCCACACCGGTCGCCGCGTTCTTTACTGGCTCAGTGTACATGAATGTCTCCACCACCAGTGCGCTGTCGTTGGCTACGGCCGATGCGTTGTTCGGTATTCCCGACGAGGCTAAGCTGCTGAATCTTGTGATCCTGCTGCTGCTGGTGGGCGCGGTGCAGCTTGCAGCGGGCCTGTTTAGGCTGGGCACATTGATTCGCTTTGTGGCCAAATCGGTGATGATCGGCTTCACCACAGGCATCGCGCTCAAAATCATCCTGGGGCAACTGGCCGACTTCACCGGTTTCACCAGCCCGTTCAACGGACCGATCTTACGCTTCGCAGACACGATTCTAAACTGGTCAAACTTCGATAAGCCGACCATATTCATAGGCTTACTTACAATCAGTTTGATTGTTGCTCTTGGCCATACGCGACTGAAGAAATTGTCGCTCGCCATCGCTCTGCTCGTCGCAACGCTCGTAGCCTATCTGCTGGATGCGCCATCGGTCATCCTCGTCGAATCCACAATACCGACCGGCGAAAGCGTCAATAACCTTATGAGCGGCGGCTGGTACGTCTCACCCTATATCATTACTTCGGCCTTAGCCATTGCAATCATCGGTCTTGTGCAAGGCGCAGGCGTCAGCCAGAGCTTTCCGAACCCGGACGGCAAGTACCCAAACGTCTCGCGGGATTTTATCGGCCAAGGCATTGCCAATATCGCAACAGGCGTCTTCCAGGGCATACCCGCCGGTGGTTCCATGTCCGGCACTGCGCTCGTCGTTAGCTCGGGACAGCGGACGCGGTGGGCGAACATCTTTGCGGGCCTACTGGTATTGCCGCTGGTGCTCCTGTTCAGAAACGTCATCGGACAAGTGCCTATGGCGACGTTAGCCGGCCTCCTTATCGTCGTCGGAGTGCAGAGCCTGCAGCCGGAAGCGGTGCGAACCATCTGGTACACCGGTTTGATACCAAGGATTAGCTTTGGCATTACGCTCATCGCCACACTAACTCTGCCACTACAATACGCCGTTTTTGTGGGCGTGGCGGTCTCTTTCACCCTCTTCGTGGTGCGTGCGGCTAACCAAGTGACCGTGACGCAATTTCAGCTTGTAGCCGACGGCTTCCCCCTCGAAATCGACGCGCCGGAGCAGTTGCAGGATGATCAGACTGTCATACTGCAAACGTACGGCAGTCTCTTCTTTGCCTCCGTCGCCACGTTGGAGAAGCAATTACCCAAGGTTGACAATGCGCAGCGCGCGGCAGTGATACTGGGCTTGCGCGGTCACGATGAAATCGGCAGCACGCTCATCGGCGTGTTGCAGCACTACGCCAAGGAACTTCAGGCGCACGATAGTCGCCTCCTCCTTACGGGAGTCAGTCCAATGGTCAAGGCGCAGATGGATCGGACCGGTTTGACGAGGACGCTGGGCAATGGTGGCATTCACTTGACAAGTAAGCAACTTGGTCAATCGCTGAACAAGGCGCTGGACGAAGTGACGCGTTGGCGCAACACCAAACATTCGTAGCAGCTACGAATGGGCATCATCCGATGTAGTGTTCATCTCTGTGCGCAATGTTGACCACGGTATGGGCTTTATGAGCCACGCTGCTAAGCCGATCAGCCCGCCGCAGATATAGAACGTAAAGAAGGCCAGCAACGAGAATCCCAAAGCCTGTTCCGGTGCGATCCCCGCAATGCCCAGGTAGAAGATCATGACCGCTTCACGCGTGCCCAAGCCGGAAATGGAGATGGGCAGCAACGTGATGAGGCTGCCCAGCGCAACCGCGTAGCTGGTTGTGACGAAGTTCACATCAATGCCCAACGCTTTTGCCAGGAGGAAGTTCTGCGTATAAAAGACGCCGTAGGCTAGCAGGGTTAGCAGCACCGATAGCGCTATGGAGAGCGGCGTCAGGTTGCGCAGGCTGCGATGAATGTCCGTGAGCCAGCCGTGCTCGTCGAAGAGTTTCGCTCCCAGCCGTCCCCAGCCGCCAACAATGCGTTGCATTCCCGAAAAAAACGTCTTGTTCAGGAAGAGCAGAAGCGGCACGATGAGGAGTGCGGCAAAAGCGCCGACTGCCATGCCTACGGATGAGCCCGTCGATGAAAGAGACAGCACGGCCATCCCGCCCACCGTGACCAGCGCGAACAGGTCGAATAGACGATCAGCGAGCACGCTCGTGAACGCAATGGGCAGTGGGACGTCGCGTTCGCGCTGCACGTGGAACGCCTTTACGAACTCGCCCAGTCGTCCCGGTGTCAGGAAACCCACGAACAGGCTGCCGAAGTAGGCCAGAAACGGCGACCAGCCGCGATAGCGTATGCCCTGCGCCTGCAGGATAGTCTCCCAGCGTACGGTCTTTAGCCAGATGAGCGGGATCGTCGACAGCGCCGCCACGACGATCAGTGCCGGATCTGCCGCTCGCAGAATGCCCAGGACCTGCGGGATGTCGGTGCGGTTAAGAACAAAGACCAGTAGCGCGAATCCGATGAGCCGAAGCGCCCAAGTCCAGCCTTTACGACGACCGCCTTTCGATGAGGCTACAGCTTGCGACATATGAGCACGCGCCGCAATCCAAGCAGCGGCATAAGCGTATGTTGCGTGCGTTCTTCAACTCGCTCGCCCAGCCTCACCAGCCAGTCCAGTCCGCCGGGAACGAGTACAGTCGTCTCCTTGGCTTCAATGACAAATCCGGCCTGTTCGACCATGCGCAGCAGGCGCCGATACGCGATAAACCGGTGCGGTCCCTCGGAATGGTGCAGGCCCGTGATGGCAGCCAAAGCGTGCACCGGCTCCCACAACAGGTTAGGCGTTGTGAGGACGAGCGTGCCGCCGGGCTTGGTTACTCGCACCAGCTCGTTGACCAGCAGCTCCGGTCGCGGGAAGTGCTCCACCGATTCAAAGCAGAGCACGGCGTCAAACTCGTCGTTCGCCAGCGGCAAGGGGTAGTCGAACAACTGCAGCCACGTAAAGTCGTGGAAACCGCCCTCGTGCAGCCGCTGTGAGCAGATTTCGCCCATCTTGGCGGATACATCCGCACACACTGCGGAGCCGACTCGACCGTTCTGGTGAAAGTAGAGCGTACCGTTGCCCGTTCGCGCGCAGATGTCGAGCACGTGCGCATCGTCCGGCAGATCGCTCATGCGCAGACCGTCGATGAAACGACGGAAATACGAATAGGTCTCCGCATTGATATCATCGTAGTCCTCGGTGGCGTCCCAGTGGTCGCCCACGTCCTGGAACGACCAGTCCGCGCGCAGCCAGTGCTGGATCTCTTCCTGGGTCCGTTGCCAGGCTGTGGTCAATTGGGATGTATGCGCCATTGGAAGCCTCTGTTCATTGTCATTCTGAGTCAGCACAAATTTGACGTCCTGCAAGCCCTTGCGCTTGGTCGGCTTTGAGATCGCTTTCCACGTCTTGCGCAGACTATTAAATAGCGGGCCAAGTATCTGGATAGGTATCTGCTCCGACAACCAGCGCGCCGGACGTGTGCCGCAGATGCCGAAGATGAATGCAATGACCAGTTCGACCATACGCCTGCTTTGAGGGATATGGGCTGGACGATAGCCGTAGCTCGGCACAGGCAGGCCGCGCTGTGCGCGCCACTGCATACGGATGAACGCGCCGCGCTTCTTGAAGTCGAGCATGTGACCGTGCATGCCCATCGCCGCATCCACCGTCGTCGGCTCGTAATGAATTGCGCCGGCAGCCTGCATCTCTTCGATGAGGCGCTGTCCCTTTTCGGTGCGGGCGACCACCACGCTGAAGCCTTCGCCTTGCGCCTCATATTGGGGGCTCCACGCATCGCCAACGGAGATATCTGTCAGTTCGTTAGTGAAATCCACGGCGTAGAGCGTGCTCTGCGTGAGGTAAAAGGGGATCAGGTAATTGTAGTAAAATTTCTCGGCGGTTAGTACCCGACCACTGCGCGTTCGGATGGTGAGATGACCGGGCCATTCGCCGTCCCGATACTTCAGCTCCACTACGTCGCGCACATCGTTGATGCCATTGGCTCGCAGATAGCTCTCGATGGCGGTAAAGTACATATTCGTGCCCACGTATGGCCCCAGCACATACGCGATATTGGCCACGCTAGGATGTCGTCTATCCTGCAGCACGCGGACCGCCGCTACCTGGTCCGGTAAGCCTACATAGGCCAGCGTACCGTGGAATGATGCTGTGCGTGCCAGAATGGCGTTCACAGGCACAGGCGCGTAGACGCTTTGGCTGGCCGCGAGTATCTCGTCTACAGAGGTCGCGATGACCGGCTCCGCCTGCCACGGCTGCGGCGACCCCTGCAGCACCATGACTGCGCCGTCGATCAATCCAGACTCCAGCAGATAGATCAACGTGCGGCTGATGACGCCGCCAGATGCACCGTTGCGCCGAATATCTGGCTCGCTGGCATAGCCGATGCCCACGTGGAGGTAGTTGCCCATGAGCCGATTTGTCGCATCAGCGCCGAAGATGGACCGATTTAGCGCCGGGTAGTCGACACCGTTACCGGGGCAGGCGTCATAGGCGATCTGAGGCAAATCCGTCGGTGCACCGGACACGGCAATAGGCAGTGGACCGCGATCGGTGGCGCGCATTTTCAGCGCACCGTTCGAAAGCCCCGCGCATGTGCCGCAGTGCGTGCAGAGCCCGCTGTCCACCACCTCACGCTTTAGTCGCAGCCACACCAAATCCGCGCCAGTCATACAGTTCCATCCTCCCGTGACGGTCCGCTTCCCTTGGTATAGCTGGGCGAGCGTTGGTTGATGAGCTCGGCAAGCAGTCCAATGGCGGCTACCTGCACGGCCGTCATCAGCACAACCAGCGTGCTAGTGTCCGCCAGCTTACCCAGCACGAAATAGCTGATGAACCCCCACAGCACACCTAATAGGGCAATGACAAAGCTAGTCGGCAGGAATATCTTCAGCGGTGCAAAGAGCAGGGCGATGCGCAGTATGAGCTGGATGAAGTTGAGCGTGTCACGGATGGGTTTGATCTTCGATTGACCGACCCGGGCGTGGTAGTCGATCGGGATGTAGTCTACTAGATAGCCGTTGGTCATCATGGCCAACGTGATGGTCGTGGTGAAGGAGAAACCGTCCGGCAGCAGGTCAAAGAACTCGATAGCCACGTCTCGTCGAAAGATGCGCAGCCCTGAATTTAAGTCCGGAATCGTCACACCGGCGACCACGTTGGCCAGCTTACCGATGGCCCACTTGGCTGGCCGGCGCGCAAGCGGAATCGAGACCGAATCGCCTGTACGCGCCCCAACCGCCATATCCACATAGATGCTGGAAATGGATGCAACCAGATCGGGAATGCGGCTGTTGGGATAGGTGCCGTCCGCGTCCGTAATGCAGACGAGGTCATACTTGGCATGTCGGATGCCGGTCTTGAGCGATGCGCCATAGCCGCGATTGGCAGGATGCTGCAGTAGTACAATGCGCGAATCGCCGACCAGCGGGCGCATGACGTCAGCCGTGCCATCCAGCGAACCGTCGTCCACCACGATGATCTCGTAGACAAGATCTAGTTCTCCGAGTACGTGTTGCAACTCATCCAGTACCGCGCCGATGCCGTTCTCCTCGTTGTATGCTGGCACGACGACGCTCAACGACTCCACGATGTGTGTGGACTGGCTAACCTGGCTGGCAGGTGTCTGTTTGCGGTTCGGCGCAACGGCGCTACTACTCAATCGTTCTGGGCTCCAGCATTAGTTGGTCGGTGGTTTCGTGATTTACCGACACAGGCAGCCGCGCCATATCGGCTTCGTTGTACAGGCCCAGAGAAAGGCGATACTCTCCAGCCGGCAGGTCATTGGGCAAATGTAGGGCGATGGTCTCTTCCAGTGTTTGACCGTCCTGCCATACGCACGTGGGGATCAGCCCTCTGTTCGGGTACTCTGGTGGCGGACTGCCGTCCGCAGTTGTATAGGCTGCGTTCAAGTGTACATCCTCCACCGGGAGTGACGGGTCCAGCGAGAATGGATAATGGTCGAAGAACGCGACTGCGTCGCCGTTCTCGTCCACTAGATGGATAAACTCTTTGTAGTCAACCGCGCTGTCAACTGAGTCTACGCCCGTTTCTAGCGCTATCCAAAACGCGGTGAGATAGACTGTATCCCCGCCATGCCATGGGCCAGGTGTCAGCGAATAGCCAGTCAGGTCGTAGCGATCACCGAGCCTCGCGTTGAGCGGTATTCCCGGTGCACGCTGGCTGTCCATCTGCACGGTGTACACGTCCAGCGGATAGTCCGCATCGTCTGGATCCAGCAGTGTCAGCTTGAGCGCGTACAGATGCTCCAGTTCATTGCGCAAGGCCGGCGTGTACTGGTCGAAGCTGTTGTCGTATACGAACGCCGGACAGTCATACGCTGAGGCTTCGCCGGCGATCTCATCGGCGCCGAGCAAATTGCTGAATAACCGCGCCGACGAAATCAATGAGAGCCAGGGCGTTGTCAGCCGGTCAGCCTGAAAAAGCAAGCGGTTCTCCTTGGAAATCACGCACGCATCCGGCGGCGTCGTTTCGAGGATGAAGTCAACCGCGGCTTGGCGCACGGGATGCTTGCTGACAAACGTGCGGTTGTCCATAAACGGTATGGGAAACAGTAGCGCTGCGACGAGGATGCTGGATGCGAGAATCGGCGTGAGCCAGCGAGTCGCACTTCGATAGCGTGCATCCAGCAACCGAAACAGAAAGCCCAGACCTATGCCGGACAGCGCAGCAAACGCGGGCGCCAGCATGACCGTGTGTCGCGGTCGCACCGGGTCATGCGTGAGCAGGAACGCACCGGCGAGGACCAGCCACGCTACCCACAGCCACGCATGCGTCAGACGCTGCCGCCACAGTGCGATGACGCCCACTACAGTTCCGAGCAGCAGAGGCGCGTACTGGATGATATCGCCGGCGGACAGCGCTTCAGCAATATTGGCGCCAGTCGTGTCGGTCTCGATAGCCTCGCGCAGGGCGAACCGGGACGCCAGCACCTGCTGGATGAGGGCGCCGCTGTCGAACGTGACCAGGAAGAGCGCGGCGATCGCCAGCACGCCGATGCCCCAGATGATGAGCTGCACCACGAGCGTCCGCCACGCGCTCAACTGGCGCAAACTTCTGTGCTCATCCATTGTCAATATGAGCGTTAGTTGCACAGCGACCACGCCAGGGATAAACGGCACAAACACTTTGAACGTGGCGCTGAGCCCGAATAGAACGCCTGAGAACAGGATCCACAACAGGCGCCAGCGATCACCCTTTCGCATCCGATAGAGTTCGACCGCAGCGATGGAAAGCAGCCCCCACGTCATGGCGCCTGCTTCCAGGTTTATGGAGGTAGAGACGAAGAAGAAGTGCGGGTTGAAGGAGAGAAACGCAGCAGCCAATACTGCAGCCAAGACGCGCTTGCTGGTGGACTGGCGGTAAACTAAGAAATAGACCGCAGAGATGCCTATCAGGCCGTATGCGATCATCAATAGCCGCACATGATGGGAGGCGCCCCAAAGCTCCGCACTGATGCGCATAGTCAGTACGGCGAACGGCATGATGACCGCATAGATCTGACTGTAGGGCGCATAGCCCTGATTCGCCAACATGGCGATCATCAAGTTGTGCGTCTCGTCGTAGCTCAGCTCGTGAATGCTGGAATACCAAAGTCGCGCTGCAAGCGACGCGAGCAATACGAAAGCTAGCCCGAGACTGGCTGCTCGGGCTACATGACTGCTATGCTCAGACGGTCGGCTTTCGCCGGCGCCCTGCGTCATTCAGGCGGATCCTCCAGCACGATCGGCTTCTTGCTATGGGCCGATTGCCCACCGGATTCAGCCTCTTTTTCCTCATACACTTCCGGATCGCGGCCATAGATGGTGGTGGTCTCGAGCAAGCGCCATTCGACATGACCTGTCAGTTGCTGTGGCTGAAAGCGCCATGTCCAGTTGCCATCGGCGCGGCCCGGCAGGTTCATACGAGTTTCCGTCCCCAAATTTAGGATATCCTGCAGCGGCACGATGGCCATGTCAGCGACGCTTCGGAACGCCGTGTCGATGAGCGTCCACGCTGCATCGCTTCCGTCCGTGCGTGTGTAGCGTCGGAACAGGTCACGCTCTTTGTCCGTCGCGCTGTGCTCATACCAGCCACGGGACGTATCGTTATCGTGCGTTCCGGAATAGACAACGAAATTGGTTTTGTTGTAGTTGTGGGGCAGGAACTTGTCGCTGGCATCGCTGGCGAAGGCAAACTGCAGTACCTTCATGCCTGGCAAGTTGAACTTATCGCGCAGCGCGATGACGTCCTTGGTGATTTCACCCAGGTCTTCGGCGATGATAGGCAACTCGCCTAGTTCTTCGAGCACCACCTCAAAGAAATCGTCGCCTGGTCCGCGCACCCAACGGCCCTCGATGGCAGTCTTCTCACCGGCAGGCACCTCCCAATAGCCGGCAAAGCCGCGGAAGTGGTCCACGCGCACGATGTCATATCGCGTTAGTGATGCGCGAATTCGTCGCAGCCACCAGACGTAGCCGTTCTCCTTCATTCTCTTCCAGCGGTAGAGCGGATTGCCCCAAAGCTGGCCCGTTTTGCTGAAGTAGTCCGGCGGCACACCAGCCACAACCGTAGGCTTATACTCATCGTCTAGGTAGAACTGTGAGGGGTTCGTCCACGTATCCGCGCTGTCCATGGCAACAAAAATGGGAATGTCGCCGATGATTTGAATGCCCTTCTCGTTGGCATATTCTTTGAGCCGCAACCACTGTGTGAAGAAGAGCCACTGGTTAACTTTGTGGCCGTGGATCTCGTCGGCGAATTTCTTCTTGGCGGCGTCGATAGCCTCCGTTTCACGACTGCGCAGCGGCATCTCCCACTGGTGCCAAGGCGCGCCATCGTGTGCATCTTTCAGCGCCATGAAGAGCGCGAAATCATCCAGCCACTCTTCATTTTCGCGGCAGAACTGCTTGAAATCGGAGAGCAACTCCGGATGGGATTCCTCTGCGCCTTTTCCGGCTAGCTGCGCCGACGCCTGCCGCAGGATCGGCAGCTTCCAGTTGTAGATGCCGCCGTAGTCGACCTTTGTGCTGGTGAACTCCGGTGCACTGTCCAGGATGCTTTGGTCAAGCAGGCCTAGCTTGACCAGCTCTTCCAGGCTGATGAGATACGGATTGCCCGCGAAGGTGCTGAAGCTTTGGTAGGGGCTATCGCCGTAGCCGGTCGGGCCCAACGGTAACACCTGCCACAGGGTTTGCTTAGTGCGGGCTAGAAAATCGACCCAATCGTAGGCAGCTGGGCTCATGGACCCAATGCCAAACCGACCGGGCAGCGATGTAGGATGCAGCAAGATGCCGCTCTTCCGTTGTGATTCCATTGTAAGTCTCCAGTCTGTTTCGTCCTGCCCTAGCTGCCAATTGGCGGATAGCCGTTCCTCAGTGCTTATCCGCCGTGTATTGTCCTAGTTACGAACACCACGCCGAAATAGAGTAATGCTACGCAAAGCGTGAGCCAGAGCAGGTTCTGCACGGCTCGTTCTTCCTGTTCAATTTGTGAGACGCCGGGCGTGTACACTGTGGGGAAATTGTACCGCGGCAGCAGCCCAAATGCGACTACCGCTCCGCCAATGAGGCCGCCAATATGGCCCCAGTTGTCTATACCTGGCATGGTCATGCCGAAGACCAAGTTGAGGCCTATTATGAAAAACATGTTCTGCAGAATGGAGCGCCCACGCGAGCCGAAATTCTCACGGTACTTTAGAAAGAAAATTGTAATCGCGCCGGCAAGCGCGAAGATGGCGCCTGACGCGCCGGCGGATACCGCATTCGAGAAGGTGTAGCTGCCTAGGCTGCCGAATAGGCCCCCCAACAGGTAAATGGCCAAGAACCGCAGATGGCCGAAGTAGCCCTCTACCAGCGGACCAAGCGCATAGAGCGCATAGAGATTCACCAGTAGATGAATGACGCCGATGTGGATGAACATGGCGGTGAAGAGACGCCACACCTGCCCCTGCGCAATATATTCATTGACTTTGGCGCCGAAAAAGATGAGGACGTTCATATCCTCAGTGCCGCGCAGGGTGCCATATTGCACAAAACCGTAGACGACCATGGCGACGAAGACAAGCGCGTTGATGACGATGAGCGTGCGAGTTAAGGTTGGCGGGCTGAGCTTGATCTGGTACTGAACACGTACGGCTCTCGGCTGCCCCGGCGCTGGTCCGTCCAGTGGGCCGGTCTGTGCAGTCGGGACGCCGTCGTTGGGCTGTTCAGAACCCTGCTGGGGTCGGTTCGGCGGTTGAGGAAGGTTTGAATTGGGTGTCGTCATAATCGTACTAGATCTCTACGGGAGCCCAGTCTACACGGCATTTCTCGGCGGCAATGATACTGCGCACCTGTTCCGCCGTTTCGTTGAGCGCATCCAGCTTGTTCACCACAACGTAGTCAAACTCGATCACGCGCCCTAGTTCCTGTCGCGCTGTGACGATGCGCATTGCCAGTTTGCCTTCGTCTTCCGTCTTGCGCTCCTTCAGCCGGCGTATGAGTTCGTCCTCGGTTTCAGCCGTCAGGAAAATAGTCACAGCCTGCGGGATCATCTTGCGGATGGTCTCTGCGCCCTGCACGTCGATGCGCATGATGACGTCCTTGCCGCTGGCTAGCGCGTCCCGCACGTGCTGCTTAGGAATGCCCTTGTAATCGTTGTAGACCATGGCGTGCTCCAGAAGCTCGTCGTCTTCGATCATTCGAGCGAACTCCTGCATAGTAACAAAATGATAATCGACACCTTCGACTTCATACGGACGGCGATCTCTTGTTGTCGCCGTGACCACAAAATAGAACGACTGGTCCTGCGATTTCATTAGCTGCAACGTCGCGTCTTTGCCAACGCCGCTGGGGCCGGAAATCACTACCAGAACCGGTTTGGGGTCGTCGATTGTGTCATATAGCACGGAGGGCTCATCCACTGTCATAGCACTTTCGGTCGTGTTCTCCATTATGCTCTCAGAATACATAGAATCCATTCATATCTTTGATGTTGCTTGAGCATCAAGCTATACTTCTCACCTAGACAAGTCTGCATAGGCATTGCCGGGTCGACGCTGCAGGGTTGCACCCTACAATGGCGCACACTTTTTGAAGCGTTGTTTGGCAAAAGTATACGTGACGCCTGGCTATGCAGGAAATCAGCAGGGTGAATACTGGATTGCGAGTAAACGATTATGCCAATTTATGAATATGGCTGCATGGACTGCCGGAAACGAGTTCAGGTCTTCTTCCGCACATTCTCCGAGGCAAGAGATGACGAAGCCGTTTGCCCCATCTGCGGCGGCACTCATCTCGTCCGCCTGGTTAGCCGCGTCTCGGTGACCCGTTCCGAGGATAGCCGCTTGGACGACCTGGCGGACGATACGTCGCTGATGTCCGGCTTGGAGAGCGAGGACCCGCGAGCGCTTGCCCACTTTATGCGCAAAATGAGCGATGAAACAGGCGAGCCGCTCGACGCAGAAATGACGGAAGTCCTAGGCAGGTTAGAATCGGGCGAGAGTCCCGAGGATATTGAGCAGAGCATGCCGGACCTTGGCGGCGATGATGGTGACGAGTTTGGCGGCATGGGCGCCGGCATGGGCGGAATGGATTTTTGACACGGTGACAAGCTGACAAGGTGAAGGGGTGAAGCTGAGCGCAGAAGCCTTCCAGGAAGCTATGAGCATAGCGAGTCGCCTTCGGTGACCGCTTCCTGGAAGGTACATTTGGCAAGCGATCTATAAATCAAAATAGGTCCTCCAAACCTATTGAAAACCCGTTTTCAGATCTGGATTCAGCGCGATAATCCCCGTCTGGTCCATTCAATTGTACGTTCCCCGAACCACCTTGGAACCTGGAACCTGGACCGTGAAACCTGAAACTTGGAACCTGGACCGTGAAACCTGAAACTTGGAACCTGGACCGTGGAACCTGGAACCTGAAACTGCCCTAAATCTCCTCAAAGTGGTCTACGTTGAGGATGAACACCTTCGCACCGCCCATATGCTTCTCCTCGGGCGTGGGAATGTGCACCTCGCCGGGCTCCATGACCGGCGGCAACGGCGTCACGTACTCTACCCGGTCTGGGCACGTCTCACGGATGATGTCCAGGACACTCTCCACTTTGTCTGCTTCGACACCGCAAAAGACTGTCGTACTACTAATGCGATAGAAGCCGCCGGTGGAGCTTGTGACAGTGGCGGAAAAACCGCGCCGCGTTAGGCGGTCGAGTAGATTACGCGCATCATCGTTGTTAATGACAGCCATGACCATTTTCATGAGATAGTCTCCCTTCTGTAGCACGGCGGAACGTCAGCGTACCGGACCGCTACTTGTGTCGCGAACCGGAAAACGCAGCCACAACGCCCAGCGCCACGTATGCACTGCCCGCGAAATAGCGCTGACCGCGCAGGAATCCGCGGCTCTGTTTCAGCCACGCACCAGCGGCGCCCGCTAGCATGGCGTAGATGCTGTCGCTGAAGATGCCCAGCACCACGAATATCGTGCCTAGTATCAAGGTCTGGGTTGCCACCGGTCCGCGCTCGGGTGCAATAAATTGTGGTACAAAAGCAAAGAAAAACAATGCGAGTTTCGGGTTCAGGATATTAACCACGATGCCTTGTGTAAAAACTCTAGAGAGCGGCTGCACTTCCGGCTCGATACGATCAACGGGCTCATCTCGCTCCATGAATTTGCGCACGCCCAAATACATGAGATAGGCGGCACCCAAATACTTGACCATGTTGAAAGCCGTTGCCGACGAGAGTAGGATTGCCGAGAGTCCGAGCGCCGCCGCGGTGACATGCACAAGTGTACCTATGCCGACGCCCATCGCCGATGCGATGCCTGCCAGCTTGCCTTGGTCAATGCTGCGGGCAACGATATAGAGGACAGCCGGGCCGGGCGTGACCAACAATACCAGCGCAGCCACACAAAATAGTATTAGCGTCGAAAGCTCGGGCATGCAGCGGCTCCAGATTGTTGCACAGGGCGCACTATCATCAGATATCGGATAACTTAGCGCAGGTTCGTACTACATTTTCGCCGGTGACGGCGCTTAAACAGTGTGTCAATACGTTACTGAATACCCAGCAGCGCGGCAACATGAACAACAATCTGCTCCTGAACGGCAAGCTCATCTACGCTGGCGTCGATGATGCGCCAGCGCTTCGGGTCGGCAACCGCCATCGTGCGATAGCCCTCATGCACACGCTGATGGTAGGCCAACGCCTGTCGCTCAAAGCGATTCCACTCCTCCAGCTCTCCTTGCTGCTTGCGCTGCAAACCCGCTGCCGGTTCGATTTCCAGGTAGAGCGTCAGGTCTGGAGTCAGACCGCTGGTGGCGTAATCGCCAAGCCGGCGCAATTCCTCTACAGAGCGTTCACGACCGTAGCCCTGATAGGCGATGGTGCTGTCGACATAGCGGTCACAGAGGACCACTTTACCTTCGTCCAAAGCCGGCAGGATTACCTCGTCAACGATCTGCGCCCGCGCCGCACTATAGAGCAGCGCCTCGGTCCTCGGGCTCATTTCCGTGTGTTTTGGGTCCAATACTACACTGCGGATACGGTTGCCGATGTCGGTGCCGCCGGGTTCGCGTGTGGCGAGTACGGATACGCCGCGCGCGAGAAGGTACTCCGCTAGCATGTTGATTTGGGTAGTCTTGCCGCTGCCCTCTGGTCCTTCAAAGGTAATGAAGAACGCTGCCGCTTGATGGTTCACGATACGCTATCGCTTCAGCTATCAGGTATCTTGACTGGTTGAATGATCAGAGAGTGTTCAGCGAACACTCTCTGATTGTCTCGAGATTATACCGTCATCGCTGCAATGCGACTACTTGCTGAAGATGCGTACTCGCCGGTACGGTTCCCGTCCATAGCTGTGGCTGACCAAATTCGCCGCACGCGCTGAGCTGGTGCTGCTGGCTGCGGATAGCTGCTGACCGTGGTGCAAGTTCCGCATCCGATGCACCGTTCAGCACTCGCTGGATACCCTCCTGCGTCTCCCGCATGGCTTCCGTGAACACGTCAATGGGATCGGTGGCTACCTGGAAGATGTCCGCCAAGCATTGCTTCATCTGCGTCACGGTATTGCTGCGCATGATGTAGACGGGCGTATTGCGCCGTTCCGCATCGACGATGGGCTGCGCCTGCTGTCGATAATAGTTCTTCAATGTGATCACCACATCCGCATGTCGTAGGTGATCTACGATCTGAATCGGCACGCGTAATTCTGCGGCGGCGGACCGCAGTCGGTTCTGTCCGATGCCGTAGGGGAAGATGTGCAGCGGTTTCTGCTGCTCGGGACTCAGCGCGGCGGTCTTGTCGGACACAGGCGGATCGTCTAGTGACGTCATGGCAGAGTCGGGGTCAGTGTCACCGTTGGCATACTCTTGTTGCTCAAAAGGGGATTTGGGCTGCTGCCATTCTTGCTCGCGCCATTCCTTGGCTTGCTGCTTTTGCGAGCGGTCATATCCGCCGAACTGGTCGTTCGTGCCGCCTTTAGCAGATTTGCTGATCTCAATCTGACCATTCTTGCCCAATCTGCGCACTTCCGGCGACAGCTGACGGGCGCGCAACAGTGCATCGACTGCAGCCGCCACGTCATGATGAATAACCATTGTCTGGCGATCCTGGATCTCAATGAGTACGTTGAAGGTAGGCGGGGCTTTGCGTTCCAAGACACTCTTCTGCGTGCCGCGACGACGCGCTTCCTCGTCGGACAGGGTCACCGACTCGATGCCGCCTACTAGGTCGCTCAGCGTTGGGTTCATGAGCAGGTTTTCCAGCGAATTGCCATGTGCCGTGCCGATGAGTTGCACACCGCGTTCGGCAATGGTTCGAGCGGCGATTGCCTCTTCTTCGCGGCCGATTTCGTCGATAATGATGACCTCCGGCATGTGGTTCTCCACAGCCTCAATCATCACCTCGTGCTGCAACGAAGGTTCCGGCACCTGCATGCGACGCGCTCGGCCAATTGCGGGATGCGGAATATCTCCGTCGCCGGCGATCTCGTTGCTCGTATCCACGATGACAGCGCGTTTCTCCTCGCTGCGCACGCGTGCAGCCTCACGCAGCACGGTCGTCTTGCCCACACCGGGGCGCCCTAGCAGTAAAATACTGCTGTCGCTCATGACGATATCTTTGATGATCTCGATAGTGCCATAGACCGCACGACCGACGCGACAGGTAAGGCCGATGACGCGGCCTTGTCGATTGCGAATGGCGGAGATCCGATGTAGTGTCCGTTCGATGCCGGCGCGATTGTCCATGCCAAACTCGCCAATATGGCTGATGACCATATCTAAATCTTCCCAGGTGACTTCTGTGTCGCTCAGGTAGATCTCTCTGTTGCTGAAGCGTGCCTCCGGCAGTCGTCCGAGGTCCATGACGATCTCGATTAGATCGTCGGCTCCATCGGTCTCTAGCAGCGCTTGTTGAATGCGCTGGGGCAGCACGTCCATCAGTAAGTCCAGGTCATCGGTGATCTGCAGCGCAGCCGTACGCGGCACACCTCTATCCTGGTCGTTTGTAGCTTGCATCTGAACTGAATCGGGAGTCCGTACAATAGTTGTTGACACGATAGTGATTAATTCCTTGGTGATTCCTCTGCTGTCTGTTGGACGTCAAATCTGTGCAACTGCTCGACGGATGTGCAGCTTGTCTCAGTGCAGCAACATTTCTCGTAGACTCTATATTCTGCCAAATTTGCTATTCAAACCCGTTTCGCATAGCTATTCGTACTATAAGTATATAACGTACGAACGGCACATTATGTTCAATCGACAAAATCAATTCACATTGCTAGGCTACCGTCGCCAGTTGCTGTTCATACTCGGCGCAGACGCAGGTTGATGCTGTGTTCTCTGGCATCCACTCCTGTCTTCTACCGTATCGGTAGACCGCGCGCGACAGTCCAGGCACAGCTTCATCTGTGGCGTTCATCCTCGGTACTTCGAACGGAACTGTAGGCACCGTTGGTGCGTGCTCAATGACACGCGCTCCAGCCGGCTGAGCGTCGCGCACCCACTGACGCACATGCTTGACCATCATGGCCCGGTCGGTCACCGGCGCGAAGTTGTAGTCAGAAATAAGCGTACCCAGCGCGCCGTGATATTCGCGCACTGCTACGTAGACCGGGAGCCGAGAAGACGAACGACCCAACGCTGTCACGGCGAAACGGATCAGCTCATTGGCGACTGTGCAATCCGGGTCGGTAAAGTCGAACCACGGCTGTATCCAAGTCCCTCGCGCCCCGTGCGCAATCTGGATGCAGCCGCGCACTTCGCCGCTAGCTTCGAGCACATAATTGCTACAGTTGCCGCCGGACCACCAACTTAATATGGGTGGTTGGCAACCCTCTTCCTCTCGATATCCTTCGGCCAACTGGACTTCGCGAGGTACATTGCGCCGATATAGTTGCTTCAGCGGCCAAACATCCTTTGCCATCTGCGGCCGAAAATAGGCGGAGATGGCTCCAGAATAGTCTTCCATGCCCTGGGGATTCAACCGCCAAACAGACTGCCGGTCGTACACCCGATAGCCTGCGTGGGCGAATGTAGCAACCGGCAGCGGCTGATCGGCGACATCGGTGTAGATGCGCTCGATGGTTTTTTTCGCCGAGCCGCTCATATAGAAGGTGAGAAGCTTTTCCCAAATGGCGGGATGACCCCGTCTCGCATCCAAACCTGGCGCAAGCTCGACGATGTCCAGCTCCGGTCGTCCGGGGCGCTTGGACACTTGCAAGTAACCGGCCTTGGCAAGACGGTTTCCGTGCTGACTTAAAATATAGGTCGTGACTTTACCGTGATTCCAGGGAAGGATTGCTGAAAGCGAGGCGCCAACTGCCAATTGCCGATGCAGAGTAGCTTGAACAATATTCAACTTTGCCGCATGCCGACTAAGGCGTTGGACTAGAAAGATATCACTATATCTGAAGGGGCGAACCACCGAATGCGTTGCTCCTTGATCAGAGCGAACTCGACAAAATGCCTAACCAGTGTTGGCGGTTTGTAGACTGACTCAACTCCTATCCTACACCCTCATTTTACTGGAAAGAAAACGGTCTGACAAGTGAGTTCGGTTCCAAACGGGTGGCATATTTGTCAATTCGAGCGACGATTGGCCCTATCACGACTTAGCTCTGTGTTCGAATAGTTCGATATGGCGCCGAAATGCGATCGACGCTATGGGTTAGGAGGTCGCTTCGCCGGGCATGTGCAATGTGCGCTGTGTGGCTTTGGCGAGCGCATACAGGGTTGCGAGTTGCTCTTGCGTTCCCAGACTGATGAGTGCGTCCCCTATATGCATGGTATGGTCGGCGCGAAGGTTCGTGCTGAGTCGACCATCGGCGCTGCGGACGGCAAGAACATTCACGCCGGTGGTTGCGCGCAGATGCGCCTCACCAATGGTTTGTCCGTCCATGGTCGATTCAGGCCCAATGACGACCGACTCGATGCGCAGTTCCAGCTCGCCTTGGCGCATGACAACGTCTAGGAATTCCACCGCACCCGGGTGCAACAGTTGCGCCGCCATGCGGCTCCCCGTAATGTGATAGGGATTTATGGTCTGGTTTGCGCCGGCGATCTCCAGCTTTTTCTTGCTTTCCGCTGCGTTGCAACGGGAGATGATGTAGAGTTCTTTGTTGTGCGTACGCGCGCTTAGAACGGTAAAGACATTGTTTGCATCCGATGGCAGACAGGAACAGAGGCCGCTGGCGCGTTCGATGCCAGCTTCGATTAGGGCTGCATCGTCGGTTGCGTCGCCGATCACATGTGCAATACCCGCCTCATCAAGAATGGCCGCATTTTCTTCGTTTGTGTCGATGACGACGATGTTGAACTTGTTCGCGCGCAGTCCCTCCACCACGTTCTGTCCGACGCGACCGTAGCCGCAGATGATGTAGTGATTGTTCATATTCGGATAGTGTCCGAATCATTCGTTGTTTGCGCCATGCACCGCGCAGCTCGCCCGCAACGATGTAGTCGGTTAACACGCTAAACGTATAGCCTGCACCGCCCACGCCCAGCAGGATCAGCAATATGCTGAAGATCTCGCCGCCGGGACTGAGCGGCGCCACTTCATTGTAGCCGACCGTGCTAATTGTAATCACGGTCATGAACAGCGCTTCCTGCCACCTCCAGCTTTCGATGATCGTATAGCCAATAGTACCGAAGAGAATAATTAAGGCGAACAGCAAGAATACCCGATTCAATCGCGTCTGAAAGACGAATCTCATGAGTCTGGGGTCCCGGCAGTATCCGAATCTTCTGGTTCAATGCGCAGGGTCAAAACAGGCACCGGTCTGCCCATGGGACGGAAACCGTAGCCGCGATAGAGCCGCTGTGAGCGCTCATTGTCTGTCTGCGTATTCAGCACGATGCGACTATAGTGCTGTACTACGGCGTAGTCCACTACGTCCTGCATCAACATTCCGCCGATGCCCTGTCCCTGGTACTGGGGTCGCACAGCCAGCCGAGCCAGCTGAAGTTCGTCGCGTGAATTGCCGATGACGGCTGAGTAGCCCACGATAAGGGTATCCACCACAGCCATCTTCAGGCGCGCGCGAACAAAAAGCTCCAACATATCCTTGCGTCCAAAATGCCAGAGCGGGTCAAAAGCGGTCGCGTCCATCTCTGCGATGGCGCCCAACTGGTGCGCATTACAGTCATGCAAGACAGCAGGAGACGAGCGTGGGTACTGCCCGTTCAGAAAGTGATGGGGCTGATTGAGCTCGAAGAACTGTACCTGATCAATGACGTCGAAGCCGTACTGTACCAAGGTTGAATAGAGCCACTGATCGCCGCCGTAGGTGATGACTTGGATTGGCTTAGGGGATTGGCGCAGTGGCTGCAAACCTACATCCAGAAGATGACTGCCGAACTGTTGAGGCGCATAGCCGCCGCGCAACGCCAGCAAGCGCAAATAGGCGCGGCTTGGCGCTCCTGCGGGCAACGTGGGCGGGCGCTTCTCCGTCTGGATGCCGAGAAAGCCCCACACAACGTTATCCAACTCGCCGACGACGGATTCCCCCCTGCTCAACAGTGCCGAAAGATCCTCTCGCCCGATGTCGGCGTACTGGTAACGCGCCGCGTCCAAAAGATTTTCGACGGATGGCAGATCTGCAGTGGTGGCTCTTCTAATGGACATCTCGGTTGGTCGATGGATTTATCCGCTCGTCGTGGTGGATGCACCAACGCCGGCTGCTGTGGCTCAGGACTGGATTTTCTTGCGATTGCCGTAGACGCGATCGTAGTACTCTTTGAATTCGCCGGATCGGATAGGCTGCCACCACCACTCGTTATCCACATACCAACGCACAGTGGCGCGAATGGCTTCTTCATGCGTGTAGTCGGGCTCCCAGCCCAGCGACATCACCTTGTGCACGTCCAGGCAGTAGCGGCGGTCGTGGCCCATGCGGTCTTCCACGTGCTGGATGAGCGAGCGCGGCTTGCCCAGTTCGTCGAGCAGGATCTCGACCATCTCCAGATTGGTCATCTCTGTACCCGTGCCAATGTTGTAGGTCTCGCCGATCACGCCCTTATGCAGCACCAGGTCGACAGCTTCGCAGTGATCGCCTACATACTGATAATCGCGGCGCTGTTGGCCATCGCCATAGACCGGCAGCGGCATGTCATTTAGCGCATTGGTGATGAAAAGCGGGACCACTTTCTCCGGATATTGATAAGGGCCGATGTTGTTGGCGCCGCGGCTGATGGTAATCGGCAGGTCATAGGTAATGTTATAAGCGTTGACCATGTGGTCGCCGCTGGCTTTGCTGGCTGCGTAGGGACTGCGCGGCGCAAGGATGTCCGTCTCTAGGCTGCGATGGTCGCCGTGGATATGCCCGTACACCTCATCGGTGCTGATCTGGTGGTATCGAAGATTGCCGGCCCTGCGCGCCGCCTCCAGCAGCACGTAGGTGCCGTAGACGTCGGTCTTAATGAACGCATCCGGATCGAGGATGCTGCGGTCCACGTGCGTTTCGGCAGCGAAGTTGATGATCGTGTCAATGTCGTGTTCGGTGATGGCGCGTTCCACGAGCGTTTCGTTACAGATATCCCCCTCGACAAATCGATATCGATCGCGAAAACGTTCGGCGACATCCTGCAGGTTCTCGTGGCGCCCGGCATAGGTTAGCTTGTCATAGACCGTCACGTGATAGTCTGGGTGCTTCTCCAGCGTCATGCGTACGTAATTGGAACCGATAAAGCCGGCGCCGCCTGTAATCATCAAGTTCTTCATTGGTTACATTCGTCCTTAACACATTCATCCTGAAGAAGGCTTACTTTACGCTCTCGTCCGGCAGTTGGTCTTCCTGTCTGTGACATGCAACGCTGCGGTCAACGACCGCGGCTGTCTCCGCACAAGCCGCTGGCGGATCCGCGCTCAATCGATTGCCAACCGCAACAGCCTCCATGCCAGTTTCGCCGCTATGCGACCTACCTGTCAAACGGGTTGAGTCGCATGAGCCCGCGCGGTCGTCCTCGAACACGATTCGGCGCGCAATCGGCGTATGCGTCCTGGCTGACGCGATGCCGGCAGCGGAAACTCGGTCGACAATGTCAGCGTATTCAATGACCGCAATTCAGGCAGCAGTGCGGAGTCAATTGCACGCGCGGGCTTCTGACGCCAGATATGCTGCCAGCGCATGGACTCATCGCGGTTCAGATAGGCGACAAGATAGTCGCTATAGCAAACGATTGCCGCGTTGGTCTCTTCCACTACTCGCTGCAGCGAATGCCAAAGCTCAGTCATCGCCGGCTGGATCACGCCGGTAAACACTCCGACCGCTTGCGCAGGATCAGCCCCGTTTTGCAGCTCGTATAGCATGCGCAGATAGGCTGGACAATACTCGTCGTACCAACACTGCTCCGCCTTATGAAAGGATGGAAGCAACAGATCGGCATAAAAAGTCACGTGTACCGTACTCACACGCTCCGATACGTGCACGAGCCGATTCGTTTGGGCGTGCGTCAGGTCGAAATAGGCGCTGGCGTCAAAGTTGACCCATTCACCGTACGCCCGGTGCAGCCGGCGCAATCGGTCGCCTATATCCTCCAACACGTGCAGTGCGGAAGAAGCTTCCTCCTGGATAGACCCGTTAGCTACTTCGTACATGGGCACCGGCGGATCATGTTTGAACAACGTCTGCAGCAGCTCCATATGCGCCGTGCAAGCGTACATGCGCATGACGGCTGCCAATGCCGGTAGCGAAGATGGCGCGAGAGTCTGTGTGGTGCTCTCGTCCATCAACAAGACTCGACTTCCGGCTTTCGCATCTTTAGAGCAGCCCAACCTGGGAATGATCGCCTAAGGTCATCTTGTAGGCTTTTGGCTTGATAGCGCTCCTGGTCACAGCCACGTCGCGGCCGATGACGCTGTCTTCGATACGCCCAGGTATGTCGATGATGCTGCTATTGTCCAGCACGATGCTATGCTCGATTTCGCTGTCCTCCACGATCGTGTCGTGGTAGATGCTAGTGAAAGGGCCCACATAGCTGTTGACCACGCGGCAGTCTTCACCGATGATGGCTGGACCGCGGATCACACTGTTGATGACTTCTGCGCCGCGTTGCACCGTCACCAGGTGATCGATCTGACTGTCACGATCGACATAGCCTTCCACGGTGTGCACCTTCTCGGCGAGTACGCGATTGTTGGCCTCCAGCAGATCCACATGCTTGCCTGTATCAATCCACCAGCCGCGATGGATATAGGGATGGACTTGGAATTCGTGATCCACCAGCCATTGAATAGCGTCCGTAATCTCCAGTTCGCCGCGCCAGCTCGGTTCGATTGCATTGACGGCGGTGAAGATGTTGGTGTCAAACATGTAGATGCCAACAAGAGCCAGGTTGCTGGGCGGTGTGTGCGGCTTTTCCACCAGGCGCACAATGCGACGATCGCCGTCTAGCTCGGCAACGCCGAAATGCTGCGGCTCGTCGACTTCTGTCAGGACTACTTGGCTGTTCCAGTCCGAATCCGCAAATTGCTCAATAAGCGGGCTAATGCCGCCTTCGATAACATTGTCGCCCAGGAACATGACGAACCGGTCGTCGCCAATGAAATCCTGGCTGATCTTCACGGCATGTGCAAGGCCGAGCGGCGCTTCCTGGGGAATATAGGTGATCTTGATGTCCCAGCGGCTGCCGTTGCCGACTGCCTGGCGAATCTCGTTTCCCGTATCGCCAATGACGACACCGATCTCGTCGATACCCGCCCCTTTGATTGATTCAATCACCCGGAAGATGACCGGCTTGTTGGCTACGGGCACAAGCTGCTTCGCCTGTGTAAATGTAATGGGGTAGAGCCGAGTGCCCTTGCCGCCGCTGAGGATCAAGCCTTTCATTGCGCCCTCTTTCTAACTAAGCCTTACGATGCCTTCGATTTTGTTCCGGAGAGTATACGCTGGGTTTCCGTCTGCGTAGTCACAGTGCTCGCTAAGTACCATAGCCAGTCATGCTGGCATCCTGTTCAGCATTTAGCAGCACCGCGCCGACAATGCGAGCATGCACTCGTTCCAGCATGGCTTTAGCGCGTTGTGCGTGATCGCGCTTCGTCCGACCGGCGTTCACCAACAGCACAGTACCGTCTACGCGGCTAGCCCATAGCGCGGCATCTGTCACTGCCAACACGGGCGGAGCATCCACCAGTACATAATCTTGGTCCACAGACAGCTCGACCAACAGTTCAGTGAGCCGCTTGTGGCTCAGCAATGTCACCGGATTGTCCGGAACCGGTCCGCTGGTTAACAGGCGAAGACCGTCGACTTCGGTCGGCTGAAGCAATGGTTTCTCCTCGATGTCGTCTAGCCACGTAGCGAGACCGGAATTGTTGTTCAGCCCGAAGATCTCGTGTTGCTGCGGGCGACGAAGATCGCCGTCCACTAGTGTGACGCGGTCGCCTGCTTGGGCCATCACCACGGCAAGATTCGCCAGCGCAATACTCTTGTCTACGGTCTCATCCACGCCCGTGACAAGGATCGTATGCAGCGGCTGTTCCATGCTGGAGAACTCCAGGTTGGTGCGCAGGCTCAAATAGGCCTCAGCCGCGGGACTGCGTGGTTCGGTCACGGTCACTAAATTAAGCATGGCGTTCCGTTTCTGAGGCCGTTTCCAGCCTGTCTCACCGTCTGGTATATCAATTTACGCACCGCTGTCATGTTCTCATTCATCTTCACTCGGATTTGACGGTGATCGTCCCCAAGTGGACAAGCTCTTGCCCTGTATCGGTACCGCTCGTGACAGGCAGTCTGTCTCCACTCTCCCAATCGTATAGCCCTACAACCATACGGTACTCGCCTGTTGCAAGGTTCATCGGAAGCTCCATCACCTCGCTGTCGACGATGCGCTCGCCGGCTGTCCAGGATGAAGTCGGACGCAGCCCGCCGCTGTCACGCGGCTGCCAGTCCAATTGGGCAACTCGCTCGCCGTTCGCATCCAGCAGGTGCGCGAATAGCGAGTAGTCCTTGTCTACCTCTTCCACGCCCGACAGTGCTCGAAAGTAGAGCCTGAATGCCAAATCCTCTTCGACCGAGGCCTCATCCGGCAGAGTGGCGCCCTCCAGCTCGTAGTGCTGCGCAAACACCGCCTGCACATCTCGATTCGGCGTCGACTCGTCCGGCGGAACGGAAACCCACTGACCGCTATTTGTGCGTTCGAATGCACCGAGACGCACCAACGTGTCGCCATCGAGAACGGGAAGCGGAGAATCGCCCTGGACAGCTTTGACAATTTTCAGTCGATCAGCGCCGCTGACCCCCACGTAAAGAGAGAACTCGTCCGCTTCAGGGCTCCACGGCAACGTTTGCACAAGCGTCGTCTGTTCCGGTTCCCACTGCGACGTAGGATACCACAAGAGAGTTGCGGGCGGATAATAGGTGGAGTCGAATAGGGTGTCGCCGCTGCGGTCTCGCATGGCGATGGTTATATCGTAGTCCGTGTCCAGCGGACGCAGCGCCTGCCAGTAGATGTCGACGAGGGTCTCACCGTGTTCATCCAGGCGCACGTTTACGTCCATGAGACGCAGCTGATCCGCGAAATCAACCTCCATGGGATCGTCAGGCACGTGGTCCCGTCGTCGCCAGGCTGAGTAGAAGCCGTCCGGGATCTGAGATGAGGGTGCGCGCTTGCTGAGAAGTAGGACGCCGTCATCCGCCGCCTCGACTCCGAACCCACTAGCCAGCAGCTCATTGAGCGTTGTACGCACATCGTTGGGGTGCTGCGGCCACGATGGACCGGTCACGTCCACGAGAACCGTGTCGGCGTCTTCGATGCGCGGGAAGATGTAGATGGTTTCGCGCCCGCTCGCGTGCGGGTCGAGCCGGTCCTGAGCTGACACCTTTGCGTCTGCCGGTATCAGGTCGATGATGGATTGGGTGATCCGGTCGTGGTCGCTGACCGTGTAGTGTGTGAACTGCCCGCCGCCCGGCAGATAACCGTGTTGAAGCGAAGCATACAGCGCGAAGATCAACACGATACCCGCGATGATGCCCCTGTAATCCAGCCCACGGCGCGATAGCCGTTCTGGTAGTTGGTTCGGTAGCCAGCCGGACAGTCGCTCACTGCCATAGATGGCGGCTATGACGGCGAACGGCACGATGGGCGCCGCATAGATGAGTGTGTAGACTTGGTGCATGGGCGAGAAATCGGCCAGAAGGTTGAGGGCGAATGAGGGCAACGCCAGCGCTAGCAGTTCCAGACCCACGAGAGGTGTGAAGGCAAAGGGTAACACGATCTGAAGCAGATAGCGCAGCGCACCGGCGTCTCGCAACTGGCTCCAAACCGTCGCCGGCTGCGTTAGCAGCGTGCGCACCATCTGTGCTGGCGTATCGCCCAGATAGGCATAGCGTCCCCAGTGGATGTTGCCCGCAGCGAAAGCGTTCTGCACCACGAAGACGGCGATAGCCGCCCATGCCAGCGAGAGCGCCATGGTCAGGATGCCGGCACGGCGTTCTTTCAGCGCCAGCAGGGCATACAGACCCACCATAAAGAGCAGCAGCGAGATTTCTTCCTTACAGGAGACAGCCAACAGGGCAAACAGCGCATACCAGCCGTAGCGCCGCTTCACCAGGAAGTAGAATGCGGCGAGCAAAAAGGTGGGCGCCAGCGTGACGGGATGGAACTCCAACCAGTTAGCAGCCTGGATGGTTGGATTGAGCAAGAACGTGACGGCAAAGGCCAAAGCCGCCCATTGCCCGAACTGACGATAGCGCGCCAGCGTGAAGACCGGCAACGCGCCTAGCGCAACGATGATCGCCTGCAATAGGAGCAACGTCGGCGGCGCTGGGTAGACCCGATATAGTACTGAAATGGGAAGTAGGATGGGCTCGACGTGCAAACTAAGCCTGTTGACGACGCCCTCTTGGTTGGTCAAATGAAACCAGTTACCGTGCGCCGTGTTCCAAATGGCTTGATTCAGATTGCCCATGTCCAAGGCGCGTGCTTCGAAAGCGGCGTAGCGCGTGATGGTCAAGTAGGCAAAGATCACCGCATAGACGGCGACGGCCAAATAGAGCAGGATTATCGGGATGGATGGTTGGAAAGCTCGGCTGCGCACGGTGCCTTTATCTCCGATTACCCACCGGCTCTAGTGTTACGTGGTCCTGTAGCGGGAGAGGCGCCGATAGTTGGCACACTACATACCAGTACAACGCAGCCGCGATGGGGCGAACCGGCGCGTCGGTTATGCAGTCTTGGGTTCGCCAACGCGAGTCGTGCTAGGCACAGCCTGGGCGTTCTCTCTGGCGCTTGCGGTGGCGGGAATGGTCCCCAACACAGGAATGCTCAGCGAACGCTCCACGGCAATGGGCGTACGCAGCAGATCGGCCTCCATCCAAGTTAATACTAGGACAATAGCCAGGCCTAACAGGAAACCGAGCACAGCTCCAGCCACGGCGTTGATCAAGGGTTTTGGCTGGATTTGGTCGTAGCCGATTGCGCGACTGCGAATCTTCACTTCGATGCGGTCGCCTTTGTCCTGTTGCGCATAATAGGCCGTACGCTCATCCACGAACTCGTCGGCTAGGGTCAGCGCCATCAGCTTGGCCACTTCGCCGTCTCGGTCGCGCGCCTCAATTTTGATGGTGAAGTCGCTAGATTCCGGCGCAACGGTTACATTGCTCAAGAACGTGTATGGGTTCTGATCAAGCTGCGCTCGATCGATGACGCGCTGGGCAACCTCGGGCGTTTGGATATTAGCGGCGAAATTGCGCATGAGGTCCTTCGCTGTATTGTTCAGACCCCAGTCCGGTCGAGCGGGCACGGTGCTAATGAACACCGTTGCGCGGTACAGGTCTTCCTGAACGTAGCTGATGCCAAAAGCCGCTGCTGCAGCCAATACAGTTGTCAGCACGATGATCCAACCGCGTTTGCGTATAATCTGGATGTATTCTTGAAAGCTCATAGTCTTGTTACCAGTTCACTAATTTCATTCTACTGACACCGCTCTACTGACATCGCTCTACTGACAGTGCTCTACCTACATCGCTTCATTGACAGCGCTCCACTGTTACAGAGCAACTCATCCTATCGATGTTTCGGTATTTCTCCAAGGATCGCGAAGCCCATCGCTTCCAGGTCGTTGCGCCCTCGCACGGACATATCCAAATAGTCCAGCAGAAAGACGATGCCGATGCCGACAAAGAAGGCCAACAACAGCCGTAGCGGCAGTTCCAACTGGTCACGTGTGGAAGGTCCAACTTCCGATACTACCGGCGCATCCAACAATGTGATGCCGGCGCCGTCCGTGCCCAATTGTTGGAAATAGAACGCAGCATTCTCTGTGAGTTCATCGGCTGCGGCTTGGGCAATCTCCGCAAGCTGCGCTTGGTCGGGCCAACTAAATGATAGCGTGATGATGCGGTGCTGCTTACCGGTAGCGGCGCTGCCCTGAATGGCCCCTGCAGGCACCGTGATATCGCTGTCGGCTAGCCGCTCGCTTACGTGCTGTGCAAACAGGTCACTACGCACAACCTCGGTAAAGTCGTCGACTAGGTATTCACTTGCCAGCCATGCATAGTAGCGCGGATCGTAGGCTGTTGTGTCCGCTTCGGCTGCGGGCATCACGCCAACCAGCATGCGCATGGACGCGGTATACTGCGGCGGCTGGTGCTGGCGCGGCTGCAATTGGATGACGCTGAAGAATCCCACGAGTGCAACCAGAACGACAGGAATCCACCATCTCTTGCGTAGGATTTCCCAGTATTGGCGCAGTTCCATCTAGAAGTCTCCGAAAATTGGTAAGGTTGTGTCTAGTACCTATATGCAGACTACATCCTGCAGATACGCTCGCAGCTTGGACCGGAAGGCAGCGGCGCTGAAGCGCTCCGCTTGCGAACGGCATGCGGCCGCATCGTAGCATGTGGCTGCATCGTAGCATGCCGCGTCGAAGCGTGCCAGTTCCTGGGCGAGACTCTCCACCGTCTGTTCGGGGAACAATTCACCCGTAACGCCAGGCACGACCGTGTCCAACGCTCCACCGCCCGCATACGCAATCACGGGCCGTCCGGCGGCCATAGCCTCCACCGGCGCTATGCCGAAATCCTCTAGGCCTGGGAAGATAAACGCCTTGCATCCGCGCAGCAGTTCCCGCACTTCGTGGCGCGGAAGGCGATCCAGAAATTGCACGTTCGCCGGAGCGGCAGCCTGCAGAGAATCCTTGTCGCGCCCGTCTCCTACAATGAGTAGACGGTCATTGGGCAGTTGGCGGAATGCCTCAACGGCCAAATCAATGCGCTTGTATGGGATCAGCCGGCTGACGATGAGGTAATAGTCGCCTGGCGCCACATTCTTCGCCGGTGTGAAATAGTCCGTGTCCACAGGCGGATGAATGACCACGCTGTCCCGGTTATAGTAGCGTTGAATGCGTTCCTGGACGGCTGTGCTGATGGCAATGAAATGGTCGACGCGTTGCGCAGCCGCGTAGTCCCAACGCCGCAGCGCACTCAGGCTAGGCCGTACCAGCAGGTCGACCGAACGGTTGATCTGCTCGCGAGAGCGGTATTGATCGTACATCCAGATGAAGCGAGTTGGCGTCAGACAGTAGCACACGTGCACCGCCTTGTGGGCCTTGCTGCTAGTTTGCACGCCGTGACAGAAACCGCTCTTGTTGCTCAGCACTAAGTCGAAGTCGCTGAGATCCGTGCGCGCAAAGGCCCGGGGATAGAGCGGCATGTAACGTTGGTGGTTAGCGCTGATGCCCGGCAAGCGCTGCATAAAGGTTGTGCGGATGTCCCAGGATCGATAGGCGTCCGGCATGCGGTCCGGCGCATAGAAACTGGTGTAGACGGGCGCGCCCGGGAAGTAGGATACCAATCGCTCCAGCACATTTTCGGCGCCGCCTACCTGATTCAACCAGTCGTGGACCAGCGCGACACGGATGTTGGCGACTATCGGAGAGGACGGTGCGGTCATTGCTGACCGGTATCGACGAGGCCGAGGTCCTTCATTTCCTCGTCAATAAAGTGGCCGATGAGGGTGCGGTACATCTCTTCAATCACATCCGGATCGAGCCCGCTGGCAGCCGCCCACTCGCGTCGAGCCTCGATCACGGCGTTATAGCGATCGTTCGCCAGCACGTCTTCCTTGGTCTTCTTGTAGCGGGTGACGGCCTTCACATATTGGAAGCGAAGTGCGAGCGCTTCGATGATCTGATTGTCGATCTCATCGATGGCACCGCGCACTTCCTGGATGGTGCTGCATTCATCTGGCGTTTTCATAGGTAAGGCTGGCTATCGTTTGCAATTGCAGGCGCTGTTCCGTTCTGCAACGCCCCACTCGAACGAATTGAAAGTCCGCGTATTGTACCGTAGTCGAATTGCGCCAATCAAATCGGGAAGGCACACGGTCTCAATGATCACCGACACGCAGCATTCGAGTTGCCGGGATGATGCGAAGACCGGCATGCCTAGACGGATTCGACGACGCGCAGGCAGCGGTCGACCTCTTCCAGCGTGTTGTAGTGGACCATGCCGATGCGCAGGAGCCCGCCGCTGTCCTCCACGCCTAGACGTTCCGAAAGCGCCTGCGCATAAAAGTTGCCGTCCCACACGAAGATATTCTGTTCCGCCAGCGCCTCCGCCAACTGCAGTGGCGTGGTTCCTTCCTTGCGGATGGAGATGGTGGCGAGACGGTGCGAACGCTCGGTACGGTCAGTGATACCGTAGATCCGCACTCGGGGAATGAGTTGCAGGCCATCAATCATGCGGTCGATGAGCATATGTTCATAATCGTGAATCTGTTTCCATGCACCGATTAACTTCTCGCGCCGGGTCGCATTGGGATAGACGCCGCCGTAGGCAACGCCGATTTCAGCGATGTAGTCGATTGCCGCTGCAACGCCTGCCAATCCCTCATGGTTCTTGGTGCCCTGCTCCCATTTCCCGGGTACGGACTTAGCCGCCGGACGCACTTGGTAAGCGTCTAGCCGTTCCAGCAGACCGCGCTTGCCGTAGAGTATGCCGACGTGCGGACCGAAAAACTTGTAGGCGCTGCAGGCGAGGAAGTCGCAGCCGAGCTCCTTCACATCAATGAGGCCGTGAGGTGCATACTGTACCGCGTCCACAAACGAGTAGGCGCCATTGGTGCGTGCCAGTTCAACAATGCGCTTCACATCGTTGATGGTGCCGCTGGCGTTGCTGGCGTATCCGACTGCAACCAGTTTCGTATTGGGGTTAATAAGAGACTCCACATGGTTCATGTCCAGCGTGCAGTTCTCCATGTCAATGTCGACCCAGTTGACCTTGGCCTTCTTGTCCTCGGCAAGGCGTACCCAGGGCATGATGTCCGCGTCATGGTCAAGCCGAGTAACGACAACCTCATCGCGAGGGCCGAATTCCTTGGTCAAGGAGCGGGCCAAGTTGAAGGTCAGGCTGGTCATGTTATTGCCGAAGACAATCTCGCCCGGATCGGCGCCGAGTAAGTCGGCGGCGGCCTGTCGTGCGCGATCGATGGTCGCATCGGTGCGGACACTGGTCTCGAAGACGCCGTGCGTGTTAGCATTGCGCCGGCTCAGGTAGTCCACCATGGCGTCGATAACCGAGCGCGGCACTTGGGTACCGCCCGGGTTATCGAAGAAGATAGCCGGTCGACCGTTGTAGGCTTCGTTGAGGGCGGGGAACTTGGCGCGAATCGCATCCACATCTAGCATTTCAATAACCCTTTGCGTACTGTTCTGATGGCACTAAGCGAGAACTGACTGAAAGAAATGGTTCGACAGCAATAAGCTGCTATGGCATATGGTACCGCGTTTAACGGCGATGGATTAATTGTCGGAGATTCGGTAATCCGTCCGCGATGTACCAGACGTACTCATCGCCCAGGACAGCCTGCCAATCGCCTTGCAGCAACGAAGCGGCCAATTCGCGTAGCTGAGCAAGCGTCGCCTCACCCGAAAGCGCTTTGGCGGGATTGGCGGGTTCCGGCAAGTTGCGAGTGCGCGGGGCGGATATGTTGCGCGTACGCACCGTGCCGTCATTAGGCAGCCCGCTCAGATCGCAGGCGTATTCCAGCGCCAATTGGAAATCGCCGATCTCGTCGACGAGGCCCAACGCCAGCGCTTGTCTACCGGTCCAGACTCGGCCGTTGCAGATATCGTCCAGACTCTCATATTCTAGCCCGCGGCCACGCGCCACGACTCGTTTGAATGCGTCATAGTAGAAACGAACCTGCGCCTCTACCTGAGTCCGCTGCTCCTCCGTCCATCTGGTGTCTTCGGCGTAGAGCCCGACGTTGTCGCCACGCTGGATTACCTCACGATGTGCGTCCAGCTTGTCGAAGGCGCCGGCGGTGATCGGCTTGGCTACGATGACGCCGATGCTGCCTGTCAACGATGCACCCTGTGCGATGATTTTGCTGGCTGGTGCGGCAATATAGTAGCCGCCGCTGGCTGCCACGTCGCCCATGTAGACGACAACCGGTTTCTCCTGGCTGAGCATTTCCAGCTCACGACAGATGAGATCGCTCGCCATGGCGGATCCGCCGCCACTGTCCACGTGGACGATGACAGCCGCCATGTTGCTGTCACGCCGAGCGCTGCGGATTTGCTGCTCCACGGTGATGCTGCCCACTGTGCCTTCGCCTAGGATAGGAATGGGCAGCGGAAAGACCCTGCTCTCCTTGCCAGTTATGGTCCCTTTGAGGTTGAGGATGCCCACGGACTTACCTGGTCGAGCGCGCACGCGGTTCAGCAGGAGTCCGCGCGTGCTGGCGTACGTCTTCAGGCTGGCTGGTTTATCCTCGGACTGCAGGTGAGTGCCGATTTCATCCTTGTAGAGCGCGACGTCGATGAGACCTGCCTCTTTGGCTTCAGCAGCCGTCAGCGGAGCCCGGTCAATGAGCTCGCGCACTTTATCCACTTCCAGGCCTCGACCGTAAACAGTCGCTTCCATAATCTGTTCGTACAGACTTTCCAGCAGCCACTCGATCTGTTCACGGTTCGCCTCCGACATCTCAGAGCACGCAAACTGGTCGGCAGCCGTCTTCCAGGGGGCGATGCGCATGACGTCGAACTCGACGCCGAACTTGGCAAGCGTGTCCTTGAGGAAGACGGGCGCGGCGCGCACGCCGAGAATGTCCCAGGAAGCCATTGGCGTCATGGTGATTACGTCGGCGCCGCAAGCAGCCAAATAGGAGGGGATATTCACCTCTTCCAGATGGATGATGACTTTTTTCGGCTGGGCGCCCGGTTGGCGGAACTTCGCGTCCCAGTCGTGGAAACGCTGGCACATGCGCGCCATGCTCTGTCCCTGCGCCAGGCTTAGGCCCGGGTCCTTCATGAGAATGACGACGCCTTTGATATCTGGGTCTTCAGCAATTCGCCGCAGCGCGTTGGTTATATACTCCAAGCTGAGCGGCAGTTTCAATCCGGGAATGTAGGCATACCACCAAGGGACTGTCGGCACGCGTTCGGAGATACTGTGGTCAAGCGCAATGACGGCATAGTCAGGCAGCCGGCTGTGTAAGAACCAGCGTATTGAGTTATGAATGGTGCAGGTGAGCCACTGCCATGAGTAGCTTAGCGCGCGGCCTACGGAACCTACGGCGCTAGATATGGCTGCTAACATTTACGTCTTCCAGTTAGTACTACGGCGCATCGATTATCGCGCTGACCAGAGCGCATCAGTGCACGTCATTATCATCAGACGCGCATAAGTGCACGTTATTGTCATCGGAAATGGCGGCTTTGGCAAAACCTCTGCTTTGTCGCCGGATACCAGCGGCGCCTTTGCTGCTTACTCCTGCTAAAGGCTGTCCACTGATCGGATGGAGTGCCAAATTCTTGCCCGAATGTATGGCTGCTGATACACTGGCGCAGGATACACTGGCCTCATATACTGATGTGATGTTCTTTCTGCGTGTTTCACTGGTAACTGCTGCATAGTTTGCTTATTGGTTCAATAAGCCAGACCCGCAATAACTGAACCGCCTTTGCCGCTCGCCCGGTGCTCGGTCGGCGGAGTATGCCAGTATGGAGGAGAGAAATGCTAATCGGGTTGCCGAAAGAGATCAAGGACGGCGAGAATCGTGTTGGATTGACACCGGGTGCGGTCGACGTGCTCAGCAGGCGTGGTCATACTGTCTTGGTCGAGACCGGAGCCGGAGCTGGCAGTTTTCTCCTGGATGAGGAGTACGAGGCGGCAGGTGCAACCGTCGTCACCGATGCCGGCGAGGCATGGGCGGCGGACATGGTCGTGAAGGTTAAAGAGCCCGTCGCACCGGAATATGGTTACCTCCGCGAGGACCTCATTCTCTTTACCTATCTCCATCTAGCTGCAGACCGCAAACTAACCGAGGCCTTGCTTGCCAGCGGCGCCACCGGCATCGCGTATGAAACCGTGCAGACGCCCGACCGCAAGTTACCGTTGCTTATGCCCATGAGCGAGGTCGCAGGCCGCATGGCAACTCAGGTTGGCGCAACCTATTTGGAGAAGCACCACGGCGGGCGCGGCGTGCTGTTGGGCGGTGTGCCCGGCGTCGCGCCGGCTGATGTCACCATCCTAGGCGGCGGTACGGTTGGCTCAAATGCTGCCAAGGTCGCCTTGGGCATGGGCGCACAGGTCACCGTGTTGGACATCCATCACGACCGGCTGCAGTATCTGGATGACATATTCCACGGTCGCCTGCAGACTCGCGCAAGCAATGAATATAACATTGAACGAGCGGTCTTCGAGGCTGATCTCGTCATCGGCGCCATCCTCATACCCGGCGGCTTAGCCCCGTGGCTTGTGACCAGGGAGATGCTCGCCCACATGCGCAGCGGCTCGGTCATTGTAGATGTAGCCGTGGATCAGGGCGGTTGTGTTGAAACGAGCCATCCCACCACCCACAGCGATCCCACCTTTGTCATCGACGACGTGGTCCATTATTGTGTGGCCAACATGCCCGGCGCAATCCCGCGCACAAGCACCTTTGCTTTGGTCAATCAAACTATGTCTTATGCACTGGACATAGCCAACGCCGGACTTGACGCTGTGCGCAATCATCCTGACCTGTTGCATGGGCTCAATACGCATCACGGATTGTTGACGCATGACTTGGTCGCTAAGGCATTTGGCATGGTGTTCACCGAACCCTCGCAAGCGCTGGCGGCATAGAGAGCAGAAACCACTGGATATCGCTGAGCGGATATCCTCTGATTTGGAGTGTGTAGTATGGCAAAAATGAATACGGCGCCCATGAGCGGAACGAGGGACTTCCTTCCGCTGGATGTGTTGCGCAGAAACTATGTGATCGGCGTCGTTGAGCGCGTCTACCAGAGCTACGGTTTTGAGCCTCTGGAGACGCCGACGATGGAGCGCTTGTCCACGTTGCTGGGCAAGTACGGCGAAGACGAGAAGCTCATTTTTCGGGTCATGAAGCGGGGCGACAAGCTGGAATCCGCGCTTCGGAACGAGCCCACGGAGGACAGTGTGGGCGACGCGGGTATGCGCTATGATTTGACAGTGCCGCTGGCTCGCGTCATGGCGCAATATCGCAACGACCTGCCCTCTGTCTTTAAGCGGTACCAGATTCAGCCGGTCTACCGCGCCGACCGTCCAGCCAAGGGACGCTATCGCGAGTTCTACCAATGTGATGTGGACGTGGTCGGCTCGAACAGCGCCATCGTGGAGGCGGAAGTGTTGAACGCCGGCGCACAGGTCATGCAGGAGCTGGGCTTTGGCGATCGGATACCCTTTACGCTGCGCATCAACCACCGTTCCGTCCTGCGCGGTCTCATCGAAGTCGCCGAAATCCCCGAGGAGCTTGAGAGCGCCACGCTGGTTGCTATCGACAAGCTGGACAAAATCGGTATCGAAGGCGTGCGCAAGGAGCTGGCTGGCAGAGGTATCTCCGAAGCAAGTTCTACCAAGCTGCTGACGCTCATGGCTGAGTCGCCGCAAGGGACAAGCGAGAATGACGCCGTACTGGACTGGCTAGGCACCGTACTCGCCGAGTCGGAGCGTGGCAGCCAAGCTCTGATCGACCTGCGCCAGGTGATCGAATATTGTCAGTCCGGTCCTGCAGCCGAACATCTGCGCGTCGATCCCTACCTGGCACGCGGTCTCAGCTACTACACCGGTCCCATATTCGAGGTGGAGCTGCCGGGGCTCGGCATATCAGCCGGCGGCGGCGGACGCTACGACGAACTCATCGGCATGTTCAGCGGGCAGAGTATTCCCGCCTGCGGTTTCAGCCTTGGCATGGAACGCATCATCCTGATCATGCAAGAAGAGGACATGTTCCCTGAGAAACTTGCAGGTCAGCCACAAGTCGTGGTTACCCAGTTCGACGAGAGCACCGTGGCAGCCAGCATGCAGCTAGCACAGAAGCTGCGGGCTGCCGGACTGCGTGTGGACGTCTATCCTGACCTCGCTCGCTATGGCAAGCAGTTCAAGTATGCGGATGAGCGCGGCATCCGCTATGCGCTGCTGCTGGGCCCACAGGAGTTGGAAGGCGCTCTGGTTGCCATCAAGGATTTGGTATCGGGCGCGCAGGTTAGCGTCCCGGACGACGAAATCGTGGACCGTCTGCATGCCATATTGCAGGCGCCATCGTAGCGTAGGCTAGGATAGCACGGCAATCTCACTGGAGAGTCGTCCGAAGGGAGGCAATCTGTCATGACAAACTACGTGTATATAGCAACAAGTCTGGACGGCTATATCGCCGGTGCAGGCGGCGAGATCGATTGGCTGAACGAGATTCCCAATCCCTCCGACAGCGACTATGGCTTTAGCGACTTCATGGCCCGCGTCGACGCTATTGTCATGGGGCGAAATACATTCGAGACGGTGGTCTCTTTCGGTATCTGGCCCTATGAGCGTCCTGTCTTCGTGTTGAGCACTTCGCTGTACAAACTCCCCGACGGGTATGAGGACAAGGCATCGATCGTCAACGCGGATGCAGCCGAACTGGTGCGCGATCTCAATGCGCGCGGGTATGAGCATCTGTACATCGACGGTGGTCTGACCATTCAGAGCTTCCTGCAGCAGGACCTCATTGATGAAATGATCATCACACGCATACCCATCCTTCTGGGTGACGGAATACCGCTCTTCGGGAAGATGGACCGACGGCTGCACTTTCGGCACGCGCAAACCGATGTCTACAATGACATGTTGGTGAAGAGTCGATTCGTGCGTGTACGAGAATAGACGACACAATACGATTGAACGGGTCAGGCTTCAGGGCTTCTCAAAAAGTCGCAAAACGAATAGATAAAATAGACTCCTTTGCAGGTAAACTTTAGTACGCCAAATACCAAGCAACCGACAAAAGGAGTCCATAATGGAATCTAGCACAGAATCAGCAGTTACGCATGAAGTGGATAGGCGTCGCATACAGAGTCTTGTGGAGGCGTTGCGACGAGTGCCGGACCATCGGCACAAGCGTGGTCGGCGCTACGAAGCGGCAACAGTGTTGACAATTCTGCTGGTGGCGAAACTGTCAGGGGAGCAGACGATAAGCGGAGCGGCGCACTGGGCGAAATTGCGCGAGGCATGGCTCACAGGCGCATTGGGCATAGAGAGCCTTCCCTGTGCCAATACCTATAGCTACGTATGCGCCCATCTGGACGTGGTCGAGTTGAACATAGTGGTACGAGACGGGCTGCGTCAGCTAGCTCCAGAGCGCACTGCGGACGAACTTGTACACTGGGCGATTGACGGAAAGATGCTGCGAGGCAGTCACTGCCGCACACCTGAAGCAGTAGAGGGGCAGGAAGTGCTCAATGTCTATGCTGTTGATTCAGGCCATCTACAACACTGTGAAATGATAGAGAGCAAGGGCTATGAGGCAGCCACGGCTCAAGAGTATATCGAGCAGACTGACTGTTCGGGCATTGTCATCACCGCCGATGCGCTGCATACGCGACCGCGTTTCGTGCGACGGATTCGAGAGCAACAGGGTCACTATGTGCTCATTGTGAAACGCAATCGTCCGCAGCTTGAGGCTGATATCCGAAGACTTTTCGCAATGCCGCCTGACCCCCTTTATCCGGTGCAGCGGGAGAGAACCGTCGACAGTGGATATGGACGTCTGACAATACTGATGCGTCAATGTCCTTATCTGCGATGCGTGCGTAGACCGTGACCGTTTCTAGATCTTCATGTCAAGTAATTCCTTGAGGATCAACAGTTGCCCACCGTTCCGCAGGAATTCAAATGCGAACCTGTGCCGAAGGCGATGTGGATGAACGTTCTTCACGCCGGCGCGTTCACCCAGCCGCACAATCATGTGATATAGATTGTCACGTTTCAGGAATTGCCCATCGTGTATGGATCGAGCTTATGGCCATGCCCACATCTCTCCGCAAGTAAGCCATGTAGCGCCGAATGTCATCAGCACTAATATCTTCGATTTCCACATCGCCGATGAAGTCCTGAAACTGGCAGAATGCATAGCCGTAGTTGGCGATTGTGGCTACGCTGAAGTCTAGCTTTTTGTCTAGCCAGTAACCTTGGATAGCGTCGTCAAGTTTCATTCTGGTAATGCTGACTAATGAGGGGAAAACGCAAAACGTCCACCCCGATCTCTCGATCGAAATGGACGCTGTACCTCTGGGCGGTAGCCCAATATGGTCGGGGCGAGAGGATTTGAACCTCCGACCTCTTCAACCCCATTGAAGCGCGCTACCGAGCTGCGCTACGCCCCGACAGTACACGCCAGTATATCAGAGCGCAATCCCTGTGGCAAATAATCAGCGCAAATTGGCTACGGCAGACTCGTCTCTCCCATCAGCCAGCGATCGCATTCTCGTGCGGCGCCGCGACCCTCGTTAATGGCCCAGACCACCAGGCTCTGACCGCGACGCATGTCGCCGGCCGCGAAGACGCCCTCAATGCTGGTGTGATACTGCTCATGCTCGGCCTTCACGTTGGAGCGAGCGTCCCGCTCCAAACCGAACTGCTCGACCAGCGAATCTTCGGGGCCGAGGAAGCCCAGTGCCAGCAGAACCAACTGCGCAGGCCATACCCGCTCAGTGCCGGGAACCTCCTTTAAGGTGAAGCGTCCGGTATCTTCGTCACGGTCCCATTCGATCATGACCGTGTGCAGTTCTTTGAGCTTGCCGTTCTCGTCGCCTACGAACTTCTTAGTGGAAATCAGGAACGTACGCGGGTCCTCGCCGAACCGCGCGGCTGCCTCGGCATGGCCATAGTCGGTACGCAGAACTTTGGGCCATTCCGGCCACGGATTGTCTGAAGCGCGCTTCATTGGCGGTTGCGGCAGGATCTCGAACATGTTCAGCGAACGACATCCCTGACGCATGGCCGTACCCAGACAGTCATTGCCTGTGTCGCCGCCGCCGATGACGATGACGTCCTTGCCCTCTGCATTGATCTTCGCGAACGCATTCGGGTCCTTGGAACCTTCTGCCATATCGAGCAGATGCTTTGTGTTTCCGTGCAGGTACTCCATGGCATAATGAACGCCCTTCAGTTCACGGCCTTCCACCGTCAGATCACGCGGCTTGGTGGCGCCGCAGCAGAGCACGATTGCATCGTAATCCGCCTGCAACTGCTGGGCGGTGACATCCTTGCCCACTTCGCAATTGGTGATGAAGACTACGCCTTCACGCTCCATGAGGTTGACTCGACGTTGGACGATGTTCTTGTCCAGTTTCATGTTGGGAATACCGTACATGAGCAATCCGCCGACACGGTCTGATCGCTCGTAGACCGTTACACGATGACCTACCGAATTGAGCTGCGCTGCGCACGCCAGCCCGGATGGTCCTGAACCCACAACGGCCACACGCTTGCCGGTGCTGATTTCTGCAGCATCCGGTGTGACCCAGCCTTCTTCGAAGCCGCGGTCAACGATTGCGCACTCGATGCTCTTGATGGTAACCGCCGGTTCATTAATACCCAGCGTGCACGAACCCTCGCACGGGGCGGGGCATACGCGACCCGTAAATTCCGGGAAGTTGTTTGTCTTGTGCAGTCGAGCCAAAGCCTCTTCCCACTGATCCATGTAGACCAAGTCATTCCACTCGGGGATGAGGTTGTTGATTGGACAGCCAGACGCCATACCGTTCAACAGGATGCCCGTGTGGCAGAAGGGAATTCCGCAGTCCATGCACCGCGCACCCTGTTGCTGCATGTCAGCGACAGTCAGAGGTAGGTGGAACTCGTTCCAGTCATGGATCCGCTCCAGCGGCGCCCGTTCCTCACCCAAGTTCCGTTGATATTCCATAAAGCCTGTCGGCTTACCCATACGTTTTTCTCCACTACCTATTGAAGCTATCTCAAACTTTTATCACAGAGATCACAGAGTATCTCACAGAGGAATACAGAGAAAGCCAAAGGAGCTGATAATTGCCTCAATTGTTTTAGCAGTTTCAGCCGTCCAATAGCTTAGTCTCTGTCTACTTTTCTCTCTGTGTTCTCTCTTTACTGTCAGCGCTCTCTGTGTACCTTTATATCGAATATCCAGCTAATTGCCACTGACGCGAGCCAGGTCGTTCTTGTTCAACTCGAACGCGGCCATCTCCGCTTCGTCTCCGCTAAATCCTTCTGCCTCCACTCGGGCGAAGGCCTCCAGTATACGGGCGTAGTCGCGCGGCAGCACCTTGATGAACTTGCCTACGGTCGCGTCCCAATCATCCAGCAGCCGCTTGGCAACTGGACTATTCGTATACTCAAAGTGACGATGAATCATGCTGCGAACATGTGAGATTTCCGCTGCATCGGTCAGTGGCCACAGGTCTACCATTTCCATGTTGCAGCGGCGATCGAAGTCGCCTTCCTCGTCCAGGACATAGGCGATGCCGCCCGACATACCGGCTGCGAAGTTGCGCCCCGTACGACCGATGACAACCACTGTGCCGCCGGTCATATACTCGCAACCATGGTCGCCCACGCCTTCCACCACCGTGCGCACGCCGCTGTTTCGGACGCAGAAGCGCTCGCCAGCCAGACCGCGTACATACGCATCGCCGTCCGTCGCGCCGTAGAACGCCACGTTGCCGATGATGATGTTCTCCTCAGCTGCGAAGGTTGAACCAGCCGGCGGGTAAACGATCAACTTGCCGCCCGATAACCCTTTGCCAAAGTAGTCATTGGCGTCGCCTTCTAGTTCCATGGTCATACCCTTGGGCACGAAAGCGGCAAAGCTCTGTCCGGCTGAACCCTGGAAATGGAGCTCGATCGTGTCTTCCGGCAGACCTGCTGCGCCGTAGCGTTTGGTCAACGCGCTGCCTACGATGGTGCCGACCACGCGGTTGATGTTGCGGATGGGCAGCGTAGCCGCCACGCGCTTGCCTTCTTCCAGCGCCGGCTTGCACAACTCAAGCAGCGTGGTGTTGTCCAGTGCTTTGTCGAGCCCGTGATTCTGTCCGACCTGGCAGTAGCGGCCTACGCTATCCGGCATTGGTGGTGCATACAGAATGTTCGAATAGTCGAGCCCACGTGACTTCCAATGTTCCACTGCTGCACGAGCCTCCAGCTTGTCGACTCGTCCGATCATCTCGTTGATCGTGCGGAAGCCCAGCTTGGCCATGTATTCGCGCAGCTCCTGCGCCATGAAATACATGAAGTTGACCACGTACTGTGGATCGCCGGTGAACTTCTTGCGCAACTCTGGATTCTGAGTCGCAACGCCGACTGGGCACGTGTCCAGGTGACAAACGCGCATCATGATGCAGCCCAGCGACACGAGCGGCGTGGTGGCGAAACCATATTCCTCGGCGCCCAATAGCGCGGCGACCGCCAAGTCGCGTCCCGTCTTCAGCTGACCGTCGGTCTCGACAACGACCCGACTGCGCAGTTCGTTTATCACCAACGTCTGGTGCGTCTCCGCCACGCCCAGCTCCCACGGCAAGCCGGCATACTTGATGCTCGACTGAGGCGAGGCGCCCGTACCGCCGTCGTGCCCGCTGATGAGGATGACGTCCGCATGGCCCTTTGCCACGCCCGCGGCAATCGTGCCTACGCCGACCTCCGCCACCAACTTGACATTGATGCGTGCATCTTTGTTGGCATTCTTCAAGTCGTGAATCAGTTCCGCTAGATCCTCGATTGAGTAGATATCATGATGCGGTGGCGGTGATATCAACCCCACGCCCGGCGTCGAATGACGAACCTTAGCGATCCAAGGATAGACTTTGCGACCGGGCAACTGACCGCCCTCGCCGGGCTTGGCGCCTTGAGCCATCTTAATCTGTAGTTCCTTGGCTTGGATTAGATATTCGCTGGTCACACCGAAGCGTCCGGATGCCACCTGCTTAATGGCGCTATTCTTGCTGTCACCGTTCTCCAGCTGAATGTATCGTTGTGGGTCCTCGCCGCCTTCGCCGGTGTTGCTCTTACCGCCGATGCGGTTCATGGCGATCGCCAGCGCTTCATGCGCCTCCTTGCTGATGGAGCCGTAGCTCATGGCGCCGGTCTTGAAGCGCTTCACAATAGATTCCACCGGCTCGACCTCGTCCAGCGGGATCGGCTCGTCCAGGAACTTGAAATCCAGCAGACCGCGCAACGTCATCGTCTTGCGATCCTGGTCGTTGACCAGCGAAGAATAAAGCTTGAAGACGCTGTAGTCGTTGCTGCGTGTGGCCTGCTGCAGAAAGTGAATCGTCTGCGGATTGAACAGATGGCGCTCTCCGTCATGCCGCCACTGATATTCACCGCCTGCCGGCAGCACCTCGCCATTGGGCGACCGCTGTGGGAAGGCTTTGTGATGGCGACGGATGGTCTCCTGCGCAATTTCCTCGATGCCGATGCCTTCCACACGCGTCGGTGTCCAGGTGAAGTATTTGTCCACGAACTCCTGTTTTAAGCCTAGCGCCTCAAATATCTGTGCGCCGCAGTAGCTTTGTATGGTCGAAATGCCCATCTTGGAACACGTCTTTACGATGCCCTTGATAAGCGCCTTGCGATAATTGTAATGGGCAGTCGGTACGTCAAAGCCGTTCAGCATCCCCTCCTGCACCATGACTTCCAACGACTCAAATCCCAAGTACGGATTGATGGCGCTGGCGCCATAGCCGATGAGGACGGCAAAGTGGTGCACCTCGCGCGGCTCGCCAGACTCGAGGATCAGTGTGACCTGAGTGCGCTTGCCGGTGCGAATGAGGTGATGGTGCAGGCCAGAGACAGCCAGCAAAGCTGGAATCGCCGCCCGATTCTGATGAACTCCGCGGTCTGAGAGCACCAGAATGTTCACGCCACCCTCGATCGCCTCGTCGACGTCTGCGAAGATCTGCTGCAGCGTATTCTCCATGCCCTCGCTGCCCTCGTCTGGGTCAAAGAGAATACTGAAGGTTTCGGAACGGAAATATTTGCGGTCCAAATCGCGAATCTTGGACAACTCTTCGTTGGTCAAAACCGGCGTCTCGATGCGAATCTGCCGGCAGTTCTCGGGCAGCGTCTGTAGAATGTTCAACTCGGTACCCATGTTCACGCCGGTATCCGTGATGATATCCTCGCGAATGGCGTCGATAGGCGGGTTGGTGACCTGCGCAAAGAGCTGGCGGAAATAGTTATAGAGCAACTGGGGCATGTCAGAGAGCACGGCTAGTGGCGTGTCGTTGCCCATGGCGCCCACAGGCTCCACACCATCCGTGGCCATTGGCCCAAGGATTTTTCGCAATTGCTCGTACGTGTAGCCAAAAACCTGCTGCCGTTCGATGACCCGGGAGAGCGGCGGCGGCGGGATGTGCTGACCGTCCTCGATTTCCTCCAGGTCGACCATGTAGGTATCGAGCCATTCCTGATAGGGATGCTCGGCTGCCATGGTAGACTTGAGCTCGTCATCCGAAATGATGCGCCCCTGCACCGTGTCGACCAGGAACATCCGTCCCGGTTCCAGTCGCTTCTTCTCCAGTATGTTTTCCGGTTCGATTTCCAGCACGCCGACTTCCGAGGCCATGACGACCATATCGTCCTTGGTCACATAGTAGCGCGAAGGTCGCAGGCCGTTGCGGTCCAGCGACGCACCGACAATGGCGCCGTCGGTAAAGGCGATGGACGCAGGCCCATCCCAGGGCTCCATCATGGTACTGTGGTATTCGTAGAACGCACGACGATCCGGCGTCATGCTCTCGTGGTTAGACCACGGCTCGGGAATCATCATCATCATGACATGCGGCAACGAACGACCGGACAAGGAGAGGAACTCCAGGCAGTTATCGAACATGGACGAGTCACTGCCCGTCTGGTCGATGACGGGGATGATCTTCCGAATATCGTCGCCCCACAGGTCTGATGCCAGGATAGATTCGCGGGCGGTCATCCAGTTGACGTTGCCGCGCAAGGTGTTGATTTCGCCGTTATGGATCATGTACCGATATGGATGCGCACGCTCCCAGCTCGGAAAGGTGTTGGTGCTGAAGCGTGAATGGACAATGGCAATGGCGGACTTAACGTCGTGTTCCAGCAAGTCAGGGAAGAACTTCGTCAGTTGGTCCGTCAGCAGCATTCCCTTGTAGACAACCGTGCGGCTGGAGAGACTAGCGAAATAGAATAGATCGCCTACTGCGGACAGATCAGCCGCCCGCATCGCGAGGACGGCATTCTCTGCCTGACGACGGATAACATACAGCTTGCGCTCGAAGGCAAGCCCATCTGTATTGGGCAAATCATCATCATTGCGGCCGATAAATAGCTGATAGACGGCTGGCATGCGCGCCCTGGCGCCTTTGCCCAAATCGTTGGGATTGGTCGGAACATGGCGCCATCCCAGCACCTCCTGGCCCTCTTCCTGCACAAGCTGCTCGACCACACTCATGCACTTAGCGCGTTGCGCAGCGTCCTGCGAAAGGTACATCATGCCGACGCCGTATTCGCCTGGTTCCGGCAAACTGATATCTAAACCAGAACAAACGCGCTGGAAGAACTCGTGCGGGATCTGTAGCAGGATGCCCGCGCCATCGCCGGTATTCTCCTCTGCGCCAACGGCGCCGCGATGGTCCAAGTTGTGCAACACGGTCAACGCATTGCGGACGATTTTGTTGGACCGCTCACCCTTCACGTGGACCACGAACCCGACGCCGCAAGCGTCATGCTCGAAGCGGGGATCGTATAACCCCTGTTTGACTGGCAGACCGTTTTGTAGCTGAAGGCCGCAGCCGCTTGATTCGCTGTTCACGTTCTACTCCTTTGCAACCGTCCCCTTTACAGGTGAGGCGTATAGTAATACCGCACATAGCATGCGCGAAGTGGCAAGTACCCGATTCTACTGTGCACTACTCTCGGGGATAATGCTCTGTCTACCGCCTGGGGACGCAGGGGTACGCCGTACCTGGCAATTTCCAGAAATCAAGAATATTGCATCCGGCCCGGCGCTGGACCAACTGGACGTCAGTCGTTGAACGTCTCTGTTGAATGAAGGACTACTACTACAGAAGCGACAACCGTAATTCGACTGTCATGATTTGGCATAAGATTATACTACAGTTGCACAGGATGGCAACCCGCAAAATTTGAACCCGGGATAAATTGGACGTGCAGCTTGCTATTAGGCGTAAAAGCAAGCTGCACAAATGGAGCTAAAAAGGAATGCTGCCGTGTCTACGGCCAAATGCCGCGCTGGGATGTGACTTCGGCTACGCGCCACACCGCCAACACATAGGCTGCCGTACGCAAATCCACCGGTTCCAGCTTATCATCGCCGAGGCCTTGCGCTATACGCTCCTGACGAATGCCGTACAGATTATTGTTGATGCGCTCCTGCTCCGCAAGCACTGCGTCCGTAGACTGCTGCATCTTACGCGTCAACTTCGCGTGCACTTCGTCCAGGTCCCACTGCTCGTTTTCGATATTCTGCACCCATTCATAGTAGCTGACCGTGACACCACCGGCATTGGCCAGGATGTCGGGCAGCACATGAATGCCCTTTGCGTGGAGTATGCGATCTGCCGTTGGCGTGGTTGGCCCATTGGCTGCCTCTGCGATGACCTTGGCGCGGATATAGTCCGCATTGTCGCCGCGTATCTGATTCTCCAGCGCGGCAGGAATAAGAATATCGCATTCAAGGGTAAGTAGTTCGTCCGGTGAGATCGATTGCGTACCCATAGCGCCGATGACTGAACCGGTCTCGCGCTTGTGCTCCAGCACCGCTACAGGGTCAATACCATTCGGTGCATAGATGGCGCCGCCCGTATCGCTGGCGGCAATTATTTTCGCGCCCGCTTCGGCGAAGAGCTGCGCCGCAATGGAACCTGCGTTGCCATATCCTTGGACGACCACGGTTGCGCCTTTTACTGAGTCCAAATCTGCCACCGCACCATGGGACAACAGCTGCTTCGTCGCCACCAGACAGCCATAGGCTGTGGCCTCGTTGCGACCCTGCGAACCGCCGATATCCAGCGGTTTGCCAGTGACTACCGGCAGGCTGTTGTGACCCGGGTTCAACATAGCATAGGTATCGTAGATCCAGGCCATGGTCTCTGCGTTCGTATTGACATCCGGCGCAGGAATGTCCTTATACGGCCCAAAGTAGTCGACCAACTCTGCCACATATCGTCGCGTAATCTTGCGCAGGTCGCTTTTGGTGTACTCCTTTGGGTTGATGACAATACCGCCTTTGGCGCCACCGAACGGGATATCCACAACAGCGCATTTCCAGGTCATCCACGAGGCAAGCGCCCTCACTTCGTCAATGGTCACATTCTGGTGATAGCGAATGCCGCCTTTGCCCGGTCCTCTGGCGCGGCTGTGAATAACTCGAAACCCGACAAAATTGTGCACTTCGCCGTTATCGCATTCCACAGGAAATTCTACGATCGTGGTTCGATCAGGTCGCAGCAGCGACTGTAGGAGGCCTTCGTCCAGGGACGGCAGATAGCGACAGGCAGATTCAAACTGCATGCTTGCAATCTTGAAGGGATTCAACTCCTCGTGGGTCGCCGGTCCGTCCATGTCGTCCATTGCGCCGAGTCTACTCTGTTCTTTCGTAGCCATATGAATCTCCCTTCTGTGGTCGACATCTTGTGAGTATGCAAGCGCCAACTTGCTTCGTGTGGAATGATACCCTCACTGAACCTGATTCCTACATGAGCGGTCCTGTGCAACCATATAGGGAGTGTATATCTATAGGATTGCGTTTCCATATACAGTATACTACCAGTATCAAACGATTAAGCCGTCCGATCTGACGAAGATAGCCGAATCATCACTGTTTTGTGCTTTGCCGTGATGAAGAGCCTTCCAATCCAACCCCAAACGTGTATCGTGAGCCACTTTATCCGTCCTGCTCCGTTTAGCCCTAAGCTGCGCTCCCGCCGGAATACAGCCTGTATGCCGCTGATTGCAATTGCCCTGGCAATCGTCGCGGTTATCTGCACTGGATACTCAGCACGTGCACAGACTAGTCCGCCTAATGACAGATCCACCACGATACTGCTGCCGCAGCTTTCAATGCCCGAGTCCACAGTGGTCATCTCCGCCGCACACATCGACAGTGCAATCAGCGGTGAGGCGGACGAAGCCGTACAGCTATGGAACACAGGCGACGGTGCGCAGAATTTGGCGGGCTGGCAACTGTCGACCGCAACACGCCATGCGACATTTCCGATGACGTCTACGCTGACGCTTTTGCCTGGGCAGCGTATTTGGTGCGCAGCAGAGGCGGAGGCATTCCGACAGAGCTTTGGGCATCAGCCCGATTGTGTGTGGGATTCGACAACGGATGACGCCTCTCTGCAACTGCTAGGCGATTTGGCGCTGACAAATGAACGTGGGTATATCCAATTGCGCAACAGGCAGAGGCAAGCCGTCGACACGCTCTTGTACGGCAGCACGACGTACACTATGGAGGACTGGGAGGGACCGCCGGTCTACGCCTACACGCACGGCGCGATCAGTGCTGCCGGGCAAGTGCTGCAGCGGAAACGGGATCCGGAGACAGGGTTGCCTATCGATACCAACCGGGTAACGGATTGGTCCAGCGACCTCGCTGATCTGGACTGGGGTCGCAGAGTCGCCTTTCCGGGCTGGGAGACTGATGCATTCCTGCGACCGCTGCACAGCGCTGAAACAGCCTCTACCACGGTCATGATTGCGCCAGAAGGATTATATGAGCCGCTTCGCAACGCACTAGCCGGTGCGCAACACTCCATCGACCTCAGCTTATATGTGTTGGAGCATCCTCAGTTGGCCGAGACCGTTGCTCGTGCTGTGGAGCGGGGCGTGCAGGTACGTGTGCTGCTGGAAGGCGCGCCCGTCGGCGGCATCTCGGACTTGCAGCGCTGGTGTGTTACACAGATCGCCGAGGCGGGCGGGGAAGTACGTTACATGGCTGCTACTGATGACGCGCCAAAGGGTTACCAACCGCGCTACCGTTACGTGCATGCCAAATATGGCATCATCGACGGCGCCCATTCCTTTGTCACGAGCGAAAACTTGACTTGGGAAGCCGCGCCCGTGACGTCCGCCGTGCCGAGCGGAGGCCGCCGAGGCTACGGTCTCATTACCGATGCCAGTTCGGTTGCGTATGGCCTAAGCGCCCTGTTCAACGTCGACTGGCAGCCCGAAGTCTTCCTCGACCTGCGCCCCTATGACCCGGACCATCCCAAGTATGGGAAGCCGCCTATCGACTTCGAGTTGCCTGCTCCGCCGATCTATCCCGTCCTCTCCGCGCCTTTTGCAGAAGCGCAAACGTTCCATGAGGCGGCACGCTACGTCGTCGTCAGTGCGCCGGAAAACGCCATGCGTCCCGACGATGGTTTGTTGGCCCTACTCGATCGTGCAGGCGCCGGCGATGAAATCCTCCTGGCGCAACTGTACGAGGACAAGTACTGGGGCGACGCGGACAGTAACCCTACCGCAGATCCAAATCCACGCCTGCACCGCATCCTCAACGCAGCACGACGCGGTGCGAAAGTGCGCATCTTGTTGGATGCAGCGTTCGACGATGCCGGGCAAGATCGCAGCAACCGAGCCACCGCCGACTATGTGCTAGCCATCGCCGCGAATGAAGGGCTCGACATGGACGTGCAACTGGTGAATCCCACAGGTGGCGGGCTGCACGGCAAACTCGTGCTGGTGCGCATCGGCGAGGAGCGCTGGTCCGCCGTAGGCAGCCTTAACGGCGGCGAGGTCAGCAATAAGGTCAACCGCGAGGTGGTGCTCATGACGGACTCACCTGGCGTGTATGAGCGTCTGAGCCAGGCTTTCTGGTGGGACTGGGCGGAGGCTCAATAGAGCACCTGTCTGCCGTACATGTCTCCTGCACATATCCTGCATCTGCTACTAAATGAAACGATTACTAAGCAATCGCAGCCCGATCAGAGACAACTCAAAAAACCTACTGTTATAGCCGCCTAAGCCATGTTCCACAGCGTGATATGATTCGACGATGGTCGCCGATAGTAAGCGTCTGCGTACATTGCGCCAGTTGACATGCAGTTGATGATGAGTGTAAAAAGTACCATCTGGCAAGTATAGCGGGATAAACTCCGCTCGTGCTGCCAGACAGACACGCATTCTGCCTTAGTAGAAGCCGTCGTACGCAGTTCGCCGCCAGCTCTCTTCTATCGCGTAAACGCCAGAAAGGTCTCGTATGGATTTCATTCAACTTATGCTCGGAAGCGCCTTGATATCCGCCTTCATTGCGATCCCCTACTGGATCTGGCGTAGACAATTCGTGCACAAGGGCCTGGGCTTCACCATCCATTGGTGGTCGCTGGGGGATTTGTGGCTGGTGTCGCAATCTCGGCCATCGCAATGGTAGGCATATTTGTGGTTGGCTGGCTGATCGGGGCGGTTGCGATCGACAAGGTCGTATTTGAGTGGAGTGAGCTTGTATATTGGGCTAAGAATAATCTGTTCGGGGCCACTTTTGAAGAAATAATCTCACGCTCACTGCAGCTGAACGGTATCTACATTGGTTTAGCTCTAGTCATCGCGCTCCTGTTGACGCGAAGGCTTGGCGGCACCTACGTAAGCCGGATAGACAAGGTGCTGGTCTGGTGAAAATGGCCAGCAATTTTGGCAATCGCGGCGCTCTTTGGCTGGGTGCATATTCGCAATCCCGGCGCCAGCCCCATCACGGCATTTGGCAACGCACTGGGCGGACTGATGTACGGCATTGCGTTTTTCGCTGGTCGCAATATTTGGCTGCCTCTTGGCATGCACTTCAGCTGGAACTACGTTCAAGGTCCGATCCTGGGTTTTGGCGTCAGTGGGACGCATCATAGCGCTCTGATTTATCAACAGTCGGTCGTCGGCTTCGATCCGCTGATGGGCGGCGCATTTGGCCCGGAAGGCGGGCTCATTGGGATGGCATTCCGCTTTGTGGTGATTGCCCTGGTGCTCGGCTACGTATACCTGCGCGCAGGGCGTCGGGGTAACGTGCTTCGACTTGAGTTCCCCATAGCGGTCTATGACAACCCGCCTGGCTCGGTCAGGCCTCTCTTTGGTCGTAATCAAATGGAGCCTGCCACCTCCGGATAAAGTGGTTAGGATGGCAGCCCCGTTGTGTTAATCGTAGCGGAAGCGGTTTTGGCTGAGTCATTCAGCTTTTCGGACGAAAGTCTAGGATTCACTGCGGGGAATCGAACACTTGCGACGCGCTAGAGTTCTGCATGCAATTAAGCGAAGGATGCAATCAGTATGGTAATGCCACCTGCAGATTACCATCTCTTCTACCTATAGCTGTGACGAACTGCGGCAATTTCATGCGATGGATAGGCTTGGGCCAAAGAACACGAGTAAAGCTATCACGAGAGCTAAGGCGTACATGACTCGATAGCCAATCCGGTGCTCTGCATTCAGAGAAGGATTGATCTCAAACAACGAGAATTCACCCATAATGTCAAAAAACAGTACATTGATCATGTCGGTGGCGAAATGAAGTAACACCGGTACCCAAAGCGTCCCTGTGATTAGGTAGGCGAATGACAATACGGCACCGCCAATCAGCCAACCTGAAAACTGATAAAAATTGACACGATTGGTAAGAACGTGAATTCCTGCGAAGATTAGGGTGGTTACAGCAATGATGACCAGCGGTCCAAAATTGAGCAGATTCAAGGTCAAATAGCCGCGAAACAAGACTTCTTCCTGAAGGGCGACAACCAAAAGCGTTGCCCAGACAGCCAACCCTCCCCATTTCCCAGTAGATCCCTTAAGCGGTGACTGAATTCCGATCTGATTCTTTCCGGTTTTGTTCAAGTACAAAATGAAGGCCAATGCCAACCCACAGATAACGAGTATGGCTGTGGTGGAAAATACCGCGTCCCTATTACTGAAGGAAAGTCCTAGAGCCGCGAGGGAGCGCCTGTCAAGAAATCTCACTAACAAAATTGTGACAAACAAAATGCAAAGATTGGCAATCATTCCAATAGCAAGAACGAGTAGCGAGGAACGCCCCTTGAAAGACTTAATGTCTTCGCCGACTTTTCGGATAAAATAAGAGGCTCCTAATGCAATTACAATATAGGTCAGAATGCCTAAAGCAATGCGGAGCCAGGGCAGCCATAAACTCATGAGAGATTCTCCTATACTAAGATACTGCCATTGTCCGGCAGTATGTTCCGGCTTTGAGATTCTTGTTCTTGCGCTAGTGTTGCAATAATGTACCGCCAAGTACGTAAACCAAAATGTGGTGAATAATTGATGTTATGCCCAAAGCCCAGCCAAGAGCATGTTGCCCAGCGGCGTACCAGGCGCCTGCAGCCAAACCGGTAACAATGACTTCTTCGCCGAGGCGGAGTCGTTCAGCCGCACTACCTGCCTGATGAAAATCGACTGTACCCCAGAAGCCAAAAACTAGTGTTGGTACGCCCAATCCAAGCAGCAACTTAGCGCCCGTGCTTTTACCAAGTTGCGCACCCCAGTAACCCAGTGCCACGACGAGACCCAGTTCCATTAGCCCGCGCAATCCCACGTTAAACCACTTCAATTTCTCTATCATGCAACCCCTCCTCTGTATGATTTCAATGCCGCTTGCTTAGCCTTGCCGCCAAAGTTCTATGGCGATCCAAATACAGCCAACAGCGAGCAATACGCCGTGGGACACGCGAAGTGGCTGCGTGCCAAAAAACTGCGGAATATACAAAGCAAGCCCAAGCGCAAATGGAACGCCACTCCAGGTCGGAAAACGGCTGGAGCGCCATAGTGCAACCGCAACCATGATGCCGCTGATACCAAGTAGAAGGAGCCCAGTCAGAAACATATATAGGCCTGGGCCAGAACGCACCACAGCAGCGATGCTAAGGAGGTCTGCGTTTTGTTGTGCAATGGCCTCTTGTCCAATTGCGTGTAGCCCATAGGCTTCGCCACCATAAAACGGTAAGGTCAAACCGACGCCGAGCAGCCCTACAATAAATGCCCAGAACGCAATGCGCTCCTCAGGAGTATCACGCAGCGCCGCATACACACCATATATTCCAATCGGCAACAGGGTAAAGGCCACCATTGCTAACATATGGGCAACGATCCAATTGGTCGAGCCGAACGCGGCCGCGCCCGCAAGGGTTACTTCATCGGAAAATGGGCGAAGCGCAGGGTAAATTACGAACAGGATGCCAGAGACAACAAGCGAACCTGCGCTGAGGAGAGTACGAGAGCGAGTGTACGATTGCACCTTGATACCTCTTTCCTTGTATAGACTTGCAGACCAACCTATCAACTTCAGAATGGCGGGCTTCTTATTAAGGTAGTGTACTTGCCCCACTGGGCTAGGTCGGTGAGGTCGGCAGCCCTCCACCGATATAAAGCACATATAATGCGGTAAGCCACAGGATTATGGCATTACCCAAACCGACAATCACATCGGCCAACCAAGGTGCGAACGCACTGTCCCAGTACATGAATAACAGCGAAATAGCCCCAAGCAAACTCATGGCGATACCCGTCAAGAAGTATGTTGGATTCCGAAAAATGATGGCGAGCGGTATGAAATGAATGCCGACAATGAGGGAGATTACCAGGGGAATTAACTTTCCATGCTGTGCGCGACCGAGCAAGACAGCAGCGACGATAATCATGGCCACTTCAGTACCGCTTACAACCGAAAATCTTCTTCGTCTTGTTCGGCCCCGTTCCTCGCGTGCGCATGATGAGTAGGCTGACGGCTGTCGTACTCTAATCCACAAGGAAATGGAAAAATAAGCCAGGAGAATAGTAACGAGTACTAGTACAAAAGAAAGCCATTCTCGCAGAACCGTGTCAAGGTCTGAAAACGATATTAGCGCCCAAAAGGCGCCAAAGACGGTGAGAATCAGCGCGGCGGCGGCACGGCCCTTGTTCGTGGCGACTGAACTAGATTGAGACAGCATAACTACTCCTACTGGCTTAGGCGTCTGCTCATACTAGAGCCACCAACGCCCTACGCGATACTCGCTCTAGAGCAGCAGCAACACCTAATCCACCCTTTACCGTAACAACTCTTCAATGCACTTACCGTAGCATTTTGTCCATTTTCCCCTTATTATTCTTTCTCATCATCTGGATTCTCCTCGATTACGGTCCCGTTGAGCGTGCATGCAGTCGCAACGGTATTTCATATTTTCAGGCTGTTATCGCTTACGCAGCAGGCTTCGCTAGCAGCGCAGAGAAGCTAGTAATGGCCCCAGTTTGGTTGTAGAATTTTGACTTGACCGGCTGAAGCCGCGGGCGGCGGGCTGCACGGCAAACTGGTATTCCTGCACCTCGGTGAAGAACGCTGGTGCGCCGTGGGCAGCCTCTTAGGCGGCGAGGTCAGCCATTAGCTGGAGCGTTGTTCTAAGCACGTGACCGAACTGCCGCAATATTACGAACGGCAGGACGATAGGCAATCAACTCAGTCATGGTGTAATAACGATTCGCCGCAGTGAGGTTTCGTGCAATCGGCGAGAGCAGTATCAATGATCATGTTGGGCAATAACCGACGATCGTTTTTGACCGAGATTCATAGTGTAGGCTTTGCTTTCGATTGAATAGATAGTTCTGCTCCTCTACTAAACAAATCCATTATTGGTTATAGCGCTTCCTTTACTCGATACTGTCCCTATTGGCTTTGATGAAATGGGATATTCCCCAAAAGAGTATGCCAGCGCCTGTACAAGAAAAGAAAAAGAACAAACCTAAACCAACTGGAGATCCCCAAAACAATGTGCTATACAAGACTTCCATACTTCCTCCCATATGTGTAATTAATCAGGGGCCCACGATATCATCGATAGCGACCGTGTCAAAGTCGCCATCCATAGATTACCGAAGCCTCATGGATTCCGGAGCCAGCGCTTCAAGACCGACCGCAGGTAAATTCTGTTGAATCTCACCCGTGAGTAGGAGCCAGCGTATTGCGTCATGCCTAGTCTCATCGGCGACGAGGTCAGCCACAAGCTCAACCGCGAGGTGGCGCTCATGACGGACTCACCCGGCGTGTATGAGCGTCTGAGTCAAGCTTTCTGGTGGGACTGGGTTGGCAAGGCTAGTGAATGACCTATATGCTGATAATTCTCGGTGGCTCTACGCGATCCACATGGAATTGGCCGATAGTTTCTCAAGATACTCCGGCTGCAACTCCCGCCGAATCTTACCTAGGTAGAGCAGCCAGCCCACGGTGTCGCGCATTACCGTGTCCGCATCGGTGGGCGTGTAGTCAAACGTGCGGTACGTATCCGAACAGTCGAAGTACTGCCAGCGCTGGACATGCTCGTCGGCTGTGCTGCGCGTGAACTGCGGCTCCTTGCCGGTGAGTTTCGATACGCCTTCCAAGACGCTGCCCATTGCCATGGCAACGTCGCGCCCCATGCCCAGATGGCGGGGACGAATACCAGTCCACTTCTCAACCAGGTCGCCGATTTCGTGCATATCTAGATTCGTGCCGCCGATGATGTAGCGCTTGCCCGGCTCGCCTAGCTCAACCGCCTTAGCGTGCACCATGGCTACGTCCTGCACGTGCACGATGTTCATGCCGCCGCTATAGGTGATGCCGCTGCCGTTAATTAAGTCCATAATCAGTTTGGTCGATGGCGTGACACGATAGTCATACGGTCCTAGCATCATCGCCGGGCATAGGCGAACGAGATCGATTCCATATTCTTCGGATAGACGGATGGCTTCCTGCTCACCTCGCATCTTGGCGACAAAATAGGGATGTTCGGTACCCAAATTCCAATTATCGGCTGTGCGTATGGATTCAGGCGAGTCCGAAAAGCCTATAGCGGCAATAGAACTAGTGAAGACTATGCGCTGAACGCCGGCTTCTTTGGCTGCGCGAAAGACATTCTGCGTGCCGACAATGGAGGGCGCTACGATGTCGTCGACGTTTTTTGCCCAGATTGCATAGACGGCCGCACAGTGGATCACCGCATCACAGTCGCGAATGGCCGCGTTCACCGCGTCGGCATCCATGACGTCCGCATAGCGTGTCTCAACATCCAGGCCTTGAAGTCCGCGCATATCCGCACCCTCTCGAACAGTGCCGATCACCTTGTGCCCTTGCTCAAGTAGGCGACGGACTGTCTGTGCGCCTATGTGTCCGTTTGCTCCTGTGACTAATACAGCTGCCATTCTCGTTGCCCCATTCGGTGGCTACACAGCCAGCCAAGCAAAACGTCCGCCTTCGTCTCAATGCATGACGCGATAGTGGAGATAGGCCATCTTCTTATCGAAACGTTGTTCGTTCATCAGCTCAAGTTTCATATCCTGATCAGTCGGCAAAGCACGCTTGCCGCCACCTACGACGACTGGAGCGATAAAGAGGTGACATTCGTCGACTAACCCGTTGCTAAACATTGCAGCTGCCAGTTCCGAGCCGCCTATCGCCATGTCTGACCCGGATTCCGATTTCATCTGCCGAATGGCGCCCGGGTCGAAACCACGTTCCACGCGCGTATTTTTAGTGGAGACCGACTCAAGCTTGCTCGAGTAGACGATCTTCTCAGCCGATTGCCAGATCTGTGCGAAGTCCTGCAGATAGAGCGCTTGCCCTGCCAGCGGCATCGTCTCCCAGGCTGTCATCACTTCGTACATGCGGCGCCCATAGAAGAAGACGCCAACGGGACGCATAAGTTCGTTGATATACGTATGCGCCTCCTCGCTGGGTTCAGCCCAGTCAAACCCGCCCTCAGTATCCTCAATGTACCCATCCAACGACATCAGCGTGAGATAGATCAATTTCGCCACAATATGCCTACCCTTCGAACTGAGAGATTCAACGTCGTTCCCACCTATCGACTACAGTTGTCCAACATTGTATTGACGCACAAAGTATTGGACGCACGTTAAAATGCCTGATCACCCTGCCACCCTTTTACCCCGCCAAGTTGTCATACCCCACAAGCGCATCCACTAACTGCCCACATGCGCGATTCGCAGCCTGGACGAGCCAATTGTACACTGGCTGCTATAGCAGCCCAATCAATTCGCATTTCAAAGCTTGTCAAGCGGATACCACGCAATTCGCTCTGATTCAATCACTCTGATCCGCGTCCACCTTGCAAAATTGCGACCACACAAATCAATACCCGAGAGGCGCCGAACATGAAGATCACTGGTATCCAAACGTACCTGCTGGAGAGCCCAATCGACATTCCGTTCGGCTGGTCACAGGGTTGGATCGATAAACGCACCATCGGCCTGGTTAAGGTCGAAACCGACGTCGGCATTGTCGGTTGGGGCGAAGGATGCAGCGGCGCGTCGGCTGCAGTTGTGGCGGAGTTGGCGCCGCTGCTCCTGGGCCAAGATCCCATGCAGCGCAATTTTCTGTGGCAACGAATGTATGGCGCACTGCATAACCGCAACGACGGCGTAGGCTACGGCGGCAGCGCCATCAGCGCCGTCGATATTGCGCTGTGGGATCTGGCGGGCAAGGCGAGCGGACTGCCCGTGCACGAGCTGTTGGGCGGTCGCATACGCGACAGGGTTGCGGTCTATGCCACTGGCCTCTACTACACGGACGGCGAGTTTCCGGACCGATTATTGGACGAAGCACGGGGTTACGTCGAGGCGGGTTACCGTGGCATGAAGACGAAGGTCGGCGGCCTTCCCATGCATGAAGATGTGGCCCGCGTGGCTGCCCTGCGCGAGGCTATAGGGCCGGACGTCTATCTCATGGTGGACGCCAATCAGAGCTACAGTGCTGCCTCCGCCATTCGTCTGGGCCAGCGCTTGGCCGATCTGGACATCTTCTGGTTCGAAGAGCCGGTCGCCACGCTGGACACGGATAGTTGCCTGCAAGTGAAAAACAAGCTGCCAATGGCCATTGCCGGCGGTGAAGCCCTTCGCACGCGATACGAGTATCGTGAACCCTTGCAGAAGGGCTGCTTCGACATTATCCAGCCGGACGTGGGCAACGTGGGCGGCATCGGCGAGATGCGCAACGTGGCCCTCATGGCCAATGCGCTGGGCGTGCAGGTCAACCCCCACGTGTGGGGGTCGTCCATCATGATCGCGGCGACGCTGCATGTTGCTGCGACGTTGCCCCCTTGCCCGCCGGCGCGCAATCCGCTGCCGTACATCCAGGAGCCCGTCATGGAGTTCGACCGCACACCCAGCGCCATCCGCGATGAACTGTGCGACGTCGTGTTCGACCAGGTGGACAGCTATGTGGATGTGCCTAAGAAGCCAGGCCTAGGTGTCGAAGTCTGTGAAAGCGCACTCGAGCGCCTAGCTGTCAGCCATATCCGAACAGATTGAATACTGGCAGCCAAATCTGAACACAGCCGGATGTCTCTAGCAGACACACTTCGTTAGTTGGACGAATATGTCGTTTTCTAGCCTTGCAGGACGCCTTGTATCGTTGCAGCATAGGGACTTTCGCCTGCTTTGGTCGGGGCAAGTTTCCTCGACGCTTGCACAGATGATGCTGGTCATTGCCCTCAATTGGAATATCTACGAGCTACTGCGCGATTCTTCCACGACCATCATGCTTTTTGGCCATTCATTCGACCTAAGCGCCAGTGCGCTTGGATTGAGCGGTTTAAGTTTGGCGCGCGTGCTACCTGTATTTCTCTTCGCCGTACCCGGTGGGTTACTCGCAGACATGGTCAACCGCCGCAAACTCATGTTTGTTACACAGGGCGCTACCATGCTCATCGCGGCAGTTTTGACGGTCATCGCCTTGCGCGGCAATACCGGCGCCAAAGAACTCTATCTCATTGCGGCAGGCATGGGCGCCGCCTCTGCGCTGGAAACGCCTGCCCGTGAGTCGCTGACGCCGAATCTGGTACCACGGGCGCATCTGCTCAACGCCATGAGCCTATTCACCATGCGCAATACCATTGGCACGATCTTAGGACCGCTACTTGCCGGTTTCCTAGTGGACGCGGCAGGGCTGAGCGTAGTCTATGCCTTGGGCAGCCTGCTCTATGTCCCCGCGCTCATTACACTGCTGCTCATGCACGATGTGGAGCAGGACCGCAAACCCATGGCACTGCTCGGATGGAAGCATGTGGCCGAGGGCTTTCGATTCACCTATCGCACGAAAGTCATCTGGAGCACCATGACCATCGACTTCATGGCCACAGTACTCGGCTCGGCACGCACCATGTTGCCCATCCTTGCCGGCGACATCTTAGGCATGGGCGCGACCGGCTATGGCGTGCTGGCTACTGCGCAGCCGGTTGGCAATCTTGTCGCCAATATCATTGTCTCCTTCCGCAAGAATATCTATCGACAGGGAATGGTCTTTCTCATTTGCGTTGCCGTTTACGGCGCAGCCACCGCGCTATTCGGCATGTCTACCCTCTTCGTTCTATCCTACCTGCTCTGGAGCTTCACCGGCGCGGCAGATACGGTTTCGTCGATTATTCGTGGCACCATTCGCCAAACGGTCACACCGGACGAATTGCGGGGGCGCATGGTCGGCGTGAATATGATATTCTTCACTGGTGGTCCCGAGCTGGGTGAGGTGCGCGCCGGTCTAATGGCGTCCGTCATTGGTGCGCCGCTTACTATCATTACCGGGGGCGTGATGGTCGTGGGCATGGTTGCGATAGCTGCATGGCGGAATCCTAAGCTGCGCAGCTATACTAGTGCTACGTATCGTGAACAGGTCACCTAACGCTACAGCGATAACCGCCGCGTTCCTAACGCAACTGCACAAATAGCCGGCAAGTGCAGGAAAGGTCGTGATGATGAATTCTGACACGATACTTTACTCGATAATCGGAATCGCACTTCGCATCGGAGGTGCATTCGCCGTACTAGTAGCCGCGCGTTGGTTCAACGGTTGGAGCAGTTTTCGCCTTCGCAAGGTATTAGCAGGGACTGCGCTTTCACCGTCACTGATCACTCTGACCATAACGGCTAGCCACTATGGCATTTGGCTGCTGGCGATAATGGTTGCGCTGATTGTGCTCGGCGTTGCCATTCAAAATGTACTGCTAGTGGCAGCGGCGGTTTTTATCGTACTCGGAATTGCACTGCAACAGTCCCTGCGCGACATCGCCGCTACCATTAACTTCCTGCTCTTCAAACACTTTGAAAGTGGCGACATAGTCGAAACGTGCGGCATTATCGGCACTGTTACTGAAATTGAGCTGCTGAACACAACGATTGTGCGGGCGGATAGGAAGTATGCAGTACTGCCCAATGGCAAGATACAGCAGGAAGGTCTGCTGAATTACTCCAAAATGGGCATACTGCGCGTCGACATGGTTGTCTCCATCAGCTATCAGGATGACCTCGTCCATGCCATGCAAGTCATCCGTCAGTTGCTGACCGAAGACAGTCGGATCTTACCGGATCCGGAGCCCTTGATCGTCGTCCTGGAGCTAGGAGACAACGGAGTAGACATCGGCGTGCGCCCATTTGTGCAGGCGGCAGACTACTGGCGCGTGCAATGGGACACGACGCAAGCCCTCAAACTGCGCTTTGACCGTGAAGGCATTACGATTCCATTTCCGCAACGGGACGTTCACATTACTCAGCCTCCAGCGCAGGATTGAGCGATGCATCATAGAGTGGCGCCAGAGCGGCATAAACGGATGCGGCAGCATTGGCAATCCCAACGCCTAACTCGATGGCTTCCTGTTTGCTGATCGACTTACCCAGGTAGAGGTCGCACCAAGTCTTCTCCGGGAGCTCCCTGAGGTCTGAAATGAAGTCGTCCCACTCCACAGCCTTGCCTTCTTTCCCATCCATCAATTGTAGAACACCGTCTTCCACGACCCGATAGCGATTTCCAGCACTTTCTTCGTGACCCAAATTGTAGAACCAGCTCAGTTCCAGTTCCTGCATGGCGACCGTTGCCGTTGCCTGAAGCTGTGTGTCGGATGCGAACGACTTGAGGAACCGAGGCCAGTCCCAGGTCTCGTCCATCGCTTTGTCGCTCTTCTCAATGTAGAAGCCATAGAATACTTCTTCCGAATCCAAAGAGAAGAGGAACTTAGCCGCGTGTTGTTTGTCCTTGGCTCGATAGTATGCGGGTTTGACAATGTGCACCTGAGGACGCCGCGCCACCGGTGACGAATCATACAGATCGTCTGTACGTTCGGACGTGTAGCGGGCGAGCAAACCGCCCAGTTCTTCTTTGCGACGCCAGCTTGTGCCGGCGAGGCTGGGACCGAAATCTGATTCGGTTAACCCGTTAAATTTCTTTCCATATCGGGAACGGTTCTTGCTGCGTGTCGACCGTGTGGCTGCTTTCTTCTCGGCCGCCCGACGCTTGCGAGTTCGCTTCTCCTCTTGAAGCCGTTCCCAGATGCGCTGCTGCAACGCGATAGGCGAGGTTATCTCGTTTCCGTCTTCCATCTGGATCACCATATCGGGCCAGTCGAGTTCCACCACCATATATTCGCCTAGCTCATTACGATATTTCTTGCCAACTTCAAACGGATGCTTCTGCTCAATTACGGTTGTCATTTCGTCTCCTGTTCTCCGCGCCGCATTCAATGATGGCCGAGCGAAGCCACCATCGTTTCTAGGCGGTTCTCTATGAATAAAAGCCGCTATATAGCTAGTTCAATCCAGGCTGCCTCCACCTTATTGTAACACGTCCCCTCTGGAAGTATACTTATGTCAATTTATGGCATCATGAGACTTGCCAGTGCAGGATGAGAAAGTAGCAAAAAGTCTGTCTGATGAACCGGTACCACAGAAATGTGAATATCATACACGTGCTCGCGATGCCCCTTTTTCATTGCGGTTGCATCCTAAACATGATAGAGTAGTGACCAATCTGATAACCGTTCAGCAAGGCAGTTTTCGACGACACATCGCACATCCCAAATTTTATCGCCAATTCGCAAATTAGTTCGCAACGGCGCATGCGCGGCAACTGAAAACCGGTCGAACGGTTCATCGCAGTTCATCCATACTAATAACTTCCGGTGCACACGCAATGAACACCCATGCGAGCACCGGCTATCGAGGAACAGAACATGCCATCGCAGGATGATCCACGCTCGAAGATGGTCGAGATTGCAAGTCTCATGTTTGACCGCCTCTTGACCAACAGTGCAGGCGGAAATCTTAGTTGCCGCGCCGGCGACTACATCTATATTTCGCCCAGATATCTTGGTTCAGTGAACCAGTGGAAGCTGACGGAAGAAATGATACTGGTTTACGACAGCGACTTCAACTGTATTGAGGGCGATGCGACCAAGGCAAGCCGAGAATCGCGCATGCATTTCGGCTGCTATCAGCGTTTCCCGGCAGTCAACGGAGTGATCCACGCGCACCCAAAATACCTGAACGTGTTTGCAGCCACAGGGAGAACGTTGGCGCCCACTAATCAATATACAGAGAAATTCGGTAATGTGGAAGTCGTGCGCAACATTCCGGCCATCAGCCAAGAGCTAGCCGACGCGGTCGTTAAGACGCTAGTATCGCATGAGCCGGAGATGTCCAAACACGGTGTAGCGCTGATCCTGTCCTGGCACGGTGTGATGATGACGGGACGCACGTTGGAGGATGCCTTCGATACGCTGGAGCGGTTGGAATGGAGCGCGGCGACCACACTGATGGCCGAAGCCGCCGGCTACAACATAGGCCCGGTGAACTAAGAAGCGATCAGCACTCGCCACTCTGAAGCCGGAGTTTGATCGAGCTAGGCGTGTTGTCCGCTAGCCGTTGGCAGGACTTCAGATGATTGTTACGGTAACGCCAAATCCTACCATCGATCATGTGCTCTTTGTGCGTGATTTCGAAATGCAAGACGTGGTGCGCGCAGAGGGAGAGGCCGTCTCGCCAAGCGGTAAGGCGATTGACGTGGCGGTCATTCTGCACACGTACGGCGTCGAAACTATTGCACTAGGGCTTAGCGCGGGCCAAGCCGGCGAACATTTAGAGAGGCTGCTGGCCGGTTATGGCGTGCCTTATGCGTTTGTGCAGGTGGAAGGACACACACGGGTCGCCGCGCTCATCACCGACGGCGCTCGACAACGACAGTCGACCATCCTGGCGCATACACTGAGCGCTAATGCGTCCCACATCGACGAACTTGTCAAAATGGCCGTGGACAGCATGCCGCTCAGTTGGGGCATCGTTCTTGCGGGCAGCATTCCACCGGGGGCGCCGCAGGATATCTACGCACGTCTGATTACGCTGGCGCACCAACACGGCATTGTAAGTCTTCTTGATAGTTCCGGAGAGGGCCTGCGTCTGGGCATCGCATCACGACCGGATATCCTGAAAGTGAACTTGAGCGAGATCGCCATGCTCGCGCCCGATGTTGCGACGGAATTTCTGGCATCCGCCGAGGAGACGCCCACTCCTGTGCGAACCCGTCGTATGGCCGATAGGCTTGCAAGTAGAATGAGCGAATGGGCGGATGAAGCGCTCATCGTCACGTTAGGAAAGCTCGGTGCAGTTGCTATCACGCCCGAAGGACGCTGGTATGTGCCGGCGCTGAGCGTGCCGTTCGTCAGCCCCGCCGGCGCAGGCGACGGCATGACAAGTGGAATTCTGCTAGCCCGGTATCGTGACGAGTCTTGGCAGAATGCGATTGCGCTGGGTACGGCTGTCGCGGCGTCCGTCGTCATGAATCCAGGCACTTGCGATAGTGCACCGAGTCAGGTGGAAGAGTTGCTTCCTATAGTGGAAATCATTGCATTGTAGCTGCCGTTACGGTCCTCCATACCTATCAGAGGCGTCCACTGATTGGCTGGTAGTCTATCTCGTTTTGTTGTCGTGATCTATTCTTTTTATTTGTAGCTGCTTTATCGAATGGGTATTTCCGTTTCAATTATTTGTTTGTGAGCCTTCTAAGGAGAAGAAATTATGATGGGATTGGAGTTGTTTTGCGCGACGATTATCGCACTGTTGTTCGGTACACTGGTCAGCTTTGCTGGCTATAGACTCTTTCTGGTTCTACTACCTGTGTGGGGGTTCTTCGTGGGGTTTGCCGTTGGCGCGCAGACCATACAAGCCCTTCTGGGTGAAGCGTTATTGGCTAGCGTCACAAGCTGGGTAGTCGGTTTTGTGGTTGCCGTCATCTTCGCTGTGCTATCGTATCTATTCTACCTGTTCGCAGTGGTCATAATCGCAGGCGGTCTCGGCTACGGTATTGGCGTAGGCATCATGACGTCGTTCATGAACATGGGCTTCCTGCCGTGGCTGGTCGGTATCATTGTAGCCGTGGTCGTCGTGGTCATCACGCTCATGTTCAATTTGCAGAAATATGTCATCATCTTGGCAACTGCACTTGCCGGTGCGCTGATTGCGGTTGGAACGCTAATGATCGGCGTTCAAGGAATGGCAACAGTCGATGTAGGCGGCGCGCCCCTCAAAGCGATGATGGGCGCAGGCCCGTTATGGGTCATCCTGTTCCTGGCGATGGCCATTGGCGGCATTGTCATTCAGATAATTTCGACACGCACCTATGTAATGGAAGAGTATCAGAGTCCGCTCTAGATGCACGGACCCTGTACAGCGGGACGCCGCCGGGTAGTCATAGCGGCATCCCGCTGTATTCGCTTGTTGGCATGAATGATCTCAATTCACCAGGCTACAATTATAGTCATTTGCATAATATTTAGCAGCACCCTAGGGCCGATCATTATGGCCATCAAGAAAAGCCAATAATAGAATGGAGTTGCGCCGCTATGAGCAACTACACCGCCGCCTATGAAGTCCTGGCTGCCAGTATCGCAGACAAGGGACTGGATATAGAGCAGATCAAGACATCTATTAAGAATCACAAGATAGAAACGCCCAGTTGGGGATATGCCAATAGCGGCACGCGTTTCAAGGCCTTTGCATGGCCGGGCGCCGCAGTCACCACGCACGAGAAGATGGACGACGCCGCTATGGTGCACAAGATGACAGGCATCGCACCGACAGTGGCTATCCACATCCCGTGGGACGTGCCGGAAGACGGCGACTATGTAGCCATGCGACAGTATGCGCAGGAGCAAGGCGTCGATATCGGCGCTGTGAATCCCAACGTGTTCCAGGACGACGCATACAAGTTAGGCTCGCTGGGCAACCCTGACCCCGGCATCCAAGAGATGGCGCTAGACCACATCCTGGAATGCTGCGACATTATGACCAAGGTGGATAGCGACAGCCTGAGCCTTTGGTTCGCTGACGGCACGAATTACGCTGGGCAGGATAACCTGCGACAGCGCAAGCTGCGTTTCGAACTCGGCTTGTCGACCGTCTACGAAAATCTGCCCGAGGGCGGTCGCATGCTCATCGAGTACAAGTTCTTTGAGCCGGCTTTCTATTCCACCGACATACCCGACTGGGGTACGGCTTATGCGTGGTCGCTGAAGATGGGCGAGCAGGCGCAGGTGCTGGTGGACCTGGGGCATCACGCGCAGAGCGTGAATATTGAGCAGATAGTCGCGTTCCTGTTGGACGAGGGCAAGCTAGGCGGTTTTCATTTCAACAACCGCAAGTACGCTGACGATGACCTGATTGTGGGCAGCGTCAAGCCGTACGAACTCTTCCTGATCTACAACGAGCTGGTTGGCGCGGAGCTCAGCGAAGTCGCTGCCTTGCGCGACACGGCATTTAACGTTGCGTACATGATTGACCAGTGCCATAACGTGGAAGGCAAAGTGGCGCCGATGATCTACTCGGTGCTCAATTGCCAAGAAGCCTATGCCAAAGCACAGCTTGTGCAGCGCGAAGAGCTAGCGGAGGCGCAGGCAAGCGGAAAGGTGCTGCACGCGCATACGTTGCTGAACGACGCCTATCGTACGGATGTACGACCGTTGCTCAAGCAGGTGCGCGAGGAGATGGGTGTGCCCATCGACCCGCTGGCGGCGTATGCGGCGAGCGGTTACGAGAAGAAGATACGCGAGGAGCGCGGCATCGCCGACGCCAGCGGTGGCTTCCAATAGTATCTGGTATTTTTCGCAGCCTTCTGAGGATACTGTGTTGAAAGTCAAGTCGAACAGACCCTTCAGAAGGTTGCGAGCAAAGCTCGCCGAACCGCAGGTTCGTACCTTCTGAAGGGTATACATGCTCAAGCAAGAGAACAGTAACAAGCTCGCCTACCAACCATGAAGTATTACAATGGTCATTACTATCATCTCTACAACCGTGGTTGCAATCAAGAACCCATTTTTACGGATACCAAGAACTATACCTTTTTGCTCTACCGGATAAAGGCATATCGAGAGATTTATCCTGTAAGCATCATTGCCTACTGCTTAATGCCAAATCATTACCACTTTCTCGTACGACCAGAAGCTGACGATGTGATTTCACCATTTATGCAGCGTTTGTTCAACAGCTATACGCAAGCGTATAACAAACAGCAGCAACGGAGTGGCACCATATTCCAGGGTAGATATCAAAGCGTATTAGTCGAAGATGATGCGCATCTGCGTCATCTATGTCGGTATATTCATCTGAATCCAGTAGAAGCAAGACTCGTACAAGATGCCGGCAAGTGGCCCTTTAGCAACTATCGCGAATTTGTCGGTCTGCGTGAAGGGACGCTTGTAGATTCAGCCTTTGTGAGCGAATTTTTTGGCAGCTCACAGGACTATGTTCATTTTGTGCGTAAGGAGATATCAGCCGGCGAAAAAGACGGACTTACTGCGTACAAGCTTGATTGAATTGCCTATACCCTTCTGAAGGTTCCAAACCTTCAGAAGGGTGTACAGCTTGGTCCGGTAAACAGAGTAAAACAGTAGGTACGATCCAGGAGTTCTGCCTATTGAAGCGTCATATTCTTTGTGCAAACAGAACTGTCAATAGGGCAACGCCAATAATCCTGTTCAGTTATGAGAATAAATAAATCAAGCCAATCATTCTATACAGTGTAACCTGATGCATAACTGTTTACGATAACTAATTACAAAATTATCGGTAGCAGCCTTAGCTCATCAATACCTCTACGGGTGAACAAATAAGCAATAACGGCCCTAGGACGGAAAAAATGTCAGATGCCATCGCGAACCTGGAAGAGCAGCTGAACGACTTCGATATAGACGTGCGAACCGCAGCGCTGCGTACACTCATGCAGCGGCACATCAAACCCAAAGTGCGTCTACGCGAAGTCGCCAACCTCCATTGCCACACCTTCTTCTCCTACAACGCATACGGCTATTCGCCCATCGCACTGGCATGGCTGGCACGAATGCGCGGCTACGGTCTCATGGGCATCGTCGACTTCGACGTGCTGGACGGCGTCGACGAGTTCCTTGACGCCTGCTTCCTGACCAGCGTACGCGGCAGTGCCGGCATCGAGACTCGCACGTACCTGCCCGAGTTCGCCGACTTCGAAATGAATTCACCTGGCGAACCCGGCGTGTTATACCACATGGGCGTTGGCTTCACCTCAACCCGGGTAGTGCCCGAAGCAGAAGACATCATCATAGAGCTGCGCACGAAATCGGCGCAACGAAATCTGGATGTGCTCAATAAGGTCAACGCGTATCTGGATCCGGTCAAGATCGATTACGAATTTGAAGTCTTGCCCTTAACGCCCAACGGCAATGCCACCGAACGCCATATGGTCGTCGCTTATGAGGCGAAAGCCGCCGAAGTTTTTTCCGAGCGGGCACAATTGTTGCGCTTCTGGGCAAACCGGCTGGACATGCCCGAACAGGATGTCGAACGGCTGATGGAAGACGACGCAGCCTTCCAGGGCGCCATACGCTCCAAGCTGATGAAGCGGGGCGGCGTCGGCTATGTGCAACCGGACCACGACTCCTTCCCGCCTGTGGACAAGCTGCACGACCTCATCCTCGCCTGCAATGCCCTGCCATGCGCAGCCTGGTTGGACGGTACAACGTCCGGTGAGCAGCGCATGCGTGACTTGCTCGAGTTGATGGTGAGTAAGGGAGCAGTCGTGTTGAACATTGTTCCGGACCGCAATTGGAATATCGCAGACCCAAACATGCGCAGTGTGAAGTTGCAGAATCTCTATAATGTGGTGGATCTCGCTCGCGAATTCAATCTGCCGCTGAACGTGGGCACGGAAATGAACAGCCACGGCCAAAAGCTTGTTGACGATTTTGACGCGGAGGCGCTGCGGCCTGTTCGCCAGGAATTCATTGACGGCGCCTACTTCGTCTATGGCCACACGGCCATGGAACGCATGTTGACTATGGGTTTCCAGAGCGAATGGGCCAAGCAACAGATGCCCGACCGGCGGGAACGGAATGAGTTTTACACCCAGGTCGGCAAGTCGCTGCCGCCCGGCCAAATCGGCTCACAGAAGATCGGCAAAATCACACCTGAATATGAGCCCGATGATATTTTGCGGCTATTCGGCGGCTGATGCGACACTTGTAACAGTAAAACTCTCTTCCGTTCAGCAGCGTGGATATCTGCCACGTCACAAAAAAACGCGCAACACGCAGGTCATAGGAGAATCCCATGTACGCAGTCGCACCACTCATCGAAATCGTTGGCGGTCTTGCCGTAGCCTTTCTCGGTCGCAAATTAATCTGGCTGATCATCGCAGCAGCCGCCTTCGTGCTTACGTTCAATTTGAGCATCTGGCTGTTCGGCGACTCTACAGTGTCCCTTGTTATCGCGATCGTCGTGGGCGGAATTGCCGCCTATTTTGCGACCCGTTTCGCCAATTTGCTCATTAACATAGCGGGCTTCATCCTCGTAGGTAACGCTGCGCTTGTCATCTACGGCTGGCTATTTCCCACCGACCAGATCTGGATCGTGCTGCTGGTCTTCGTGATAGGCGGTCTTATCGGTCTTGGTCTCATCCGCTATATGTTCGCTATCGCGCTCATCATCATTTCTGCCCTGGGCGGCGCCACCATGGTAACAGCCGGCATGCAGATGCTCGGCGACTCCATGTCCGCCATGAGCTGGATGTCTGGACCGATCATTATGTCCGTCGTCGGCGTCGTGGTGGCTTTGTTCGGCTTCATCTACCAGTACGGCGTGCTCAAAGCGGAATCGTCCCGTTCCTAGTCCGCCTCTTGTTCAGAGAGTGAGTATTCAGTGGTGAACAGTATCGGCACGATAATTGGTAGTAATGTATGTATTCTCAACTAGAATTGCGGAGATAGACCCATGACGGACAAGGTTAGCCAGTACAGAGCGGCGGACGCAGAGTTGCCAAAGACGAATAGGCTTTGGCCTCTATACGGCAAGGGTTTCGACAACTTGGGCTTGCATGGCGAGATGATCGAGCGCCCGTTGCCGGAGTATGGTCCGGACGAGCTTCTTGTGCGTCATGACGCGGTCGGCATCTGCTTTTCTGATATTAAAGTGATCCGCACAGGCCAAAACCATCCGCGCATCTATCGCGATATGAGCGAGGAACCGGTCGTGCTGGGGCATGAGGTAATCCTCACCGTCGTGGGTATCGGTGATAATCTGAAGGACGAGTATAAAATTGGCGACCGCTTCATCGTGCAGGCGGACATCTATGTGGACAACGTGGGCTGGGCGTACGGCTACGAAATTCAGGGCGGCTTCTCGCAATACAATCGCATCGACCAGCGTGTGCTCAACGGCGACGAAGGCAATTACCTGTTGCCGGTCAAACCCACTACGGGGTATGCCGAAGCTGCGCTGAACGAGCCATGGGCCTGCGTGGAAGCCTCTTATATCGTGCATTACCGGAGCGCATGGAAGGAAGGCGGTACGCTATGGATCACCGGCGATGGCGCCGGCGTATCGCTGGGCAGGGCGGCGCAGTGGCGTCCCGCCTCGGTTGTCATCGACGTGAAGGATGCTATCTTTGCCGAAACGGTGCGGAAATGGGCGCATGAGTCCGACGTGGCGATCATCGAAGACGAAAGCGAACGACAGTATGACGACATTGTTGTGTTGGGTAATGACCCGAACCTAATCGAGAGAACTTTTGCTCGACTGCGCAAAGGCGCTCTGTTCAATGTGCTCACGGACCAGGACGTGCCCAGGCAGGTGAGCCTGGATATCGGCCGCATGCACTACGACGAATTGGGCGTCATCGGCGCAACCGGTCAGGATCTATCCGCTGCCTATCAGCCGATTCGGACGCAGCTCAAGCCAGGCGGCTTGACATGGATCCTCGGCGCAGGCGGTCCTATGGGACACATGCATATGCAGCGAGCGTTGGAAATAGAGGGCGCGCCGCGCAAAATCGTTGCCACGAACCTGCATCTGGCTCGCATGGAGGCTGTGCAGAAGAAGTTCACGCCTACAGCAGCCGCGCAAGGCGTGGAGATTGACTATCATTCGGAGGAATCGTTTGACAGTGCGGAAGCGCTCATCGAACAGCTCAAAGCAGAAACCGGCGGCAAGGGCTTCGACGACATCGCGGTCATGGCGCCTAGTGTGCCCGCCGTGGAAGCCGCCATGCCGCTCATGGCGGATGGCTGCGTAATGAACGTGTTCGCCGGTCTGCCGCGTGGCACTATGGCCATGTTCAACATGAATGACATCGTGCGCCGCAACATTCGCTTCACAGGCACCAGCGGCTCGTCGATTGCCGATCTGCGCCACATGCTGGACTTGACAGAGAGCCATGTTCTGGAGACGAATCGCTCGGTAGCGGCCGTCGCCGGACTCGAAGGCGTAGGCGAAGGGCTGCGTGAAGTGGCTGCCGGTCGCTTCCCCGGCAAGGTGGTAATCTGGCCGAACTTGTCCAAGCCATTAGGCCTTACCACGCTGGAAGAGCTCGAGGACGTACTTCCTACGGTCTTCGCCAAGCTGGATGAGAACGGCGAATGGACCAAGGAAGCTGAGGAAGAATTCCTGCGCCAGATGCTCTAGCCGCAGTTTGTACCCAACATGCCGGCAGGGCGCACTTGTCGCTACGCCCCCTATCATCACAGTCTAGTCACGAACGCGCAACTTCGCTAGGGAAGCTCACCACATGCAGCAACTGCCACTTGAAAACAAGATCGCGCTGGTTACCGGAGGCGCACAAGGCCTTGGCGCGGCAATATCACTTCGGCTTGCCCAGGAAGGCGCCAACGTGGTTGTGGCTGACTTGAACGGGGACGGTGCACGCGAGACGGCCCGCGACATCTACGACGAGACCGGACGCCGAACGTCATTCATAGCCGTCGACATCACGGACGAAGCGCAGGTTGAGCAGATGGTTACCCATACCCAAGTCGAATTTGGGCGGATCGACATCCTGGTGGCCAATGCGGGCATCGTCATCTCAGGCGCTATCGAAGAATTTGACGCCGCGAAATGGTCCAAGGTGATCGAGGTCAATCTCTTCGGCTACTTCCTTTGCGCAAAGCATGTTGTACGTGTGATGAAGGCCCAGAGCAGTGGCGCCATCGTGCAGATCAACAGCAAGTCCGGCAAGAAGGGCAGCTTCAAGAATTCCGCCTACGCAGCGAGCAAGTTTGGCGGCATCGGCCTGACACAGAGCATTGCTCTGGAGTTAGCCGAGGAAGGCATACGCGTCAATTCGGTGTGCCCGGGCAATCTACTGGATTCGCCGCTCTGGTCGGAATCGCTCTTCGAACAGTATGCAGCCAACCGCGGCATCACGGTTGATGAGGTGCGTCGGGAGTACGTGGACAAAGTGCCCATGAAGCGCGGCTGCACCTATCAGGATGTGACCAACGTGGTCGTCTTCCTGGCTTCCGACCAATCGGGGTACATGACTGGCCAAGCCATCAACGTTACCGGCGGACAGGAGATGGGCTAGTATGGCGCTCAGCGGCAGTTGCACCTTTGTGGGCTTTGGTTTCGGCCCCATCCAGTCCGGCTTGTTCCTGTACGAGGCCTATCAGTCCGGCGCCTTCGGCCGATTAGTGGTAGCTGAGGTAGTGCCGGATGTCGTGGAGGCGGTAGGGTCCGCTGGACGTTACAGCTTGAACATTGCCTACGCTGATCGTATAGAAGTGGTCGAAGTCGGCCCTATCGAAATCGAAAACCCAGCCGTAGAGGCCGATCGGGAGCGACTGATCCAAGCCGTCGCTGAAGCGCATGAGCTGGCGACCGCCGTGCCCAGCATTGACTTCTATACCAGCTCCGGTCCAGGCAGCATTCATCGCATCCTGGCGCAAGGGCTGCGGCGAAAGGGTGCGCAGGGCGGTCCTCGCTGTGTTATCTATGCAGCCGAAAACTACAACGGCGCCGCCCGCGTGCTGCAGAATCATGTCATGGAAGTGATACCTCAGGCAGAACGCGAAGCGGTGTCTAGCGTAGTCTGTTTCGTGGATACGGTTATCGCCAAGATGTGCGGCGTGCACGTGGACTCACCGGACTTGGCGCCCGTCACGCCAAGCATGAAGCGCGCTTTTCTGGTGGAGGCGTTCAATAGCATCGATATCTCCCGCATCGTATTCGAGGATGCGGACGAAACGCAGCCGTTCGTGCGCGGTATTTCTGTTTTCGAAGAGAAGGATGACCTCGGCCCATTTGAAGAGGCCAAGCTGTATGGGCATAATGCGGTGCATGCACTGGCTGCGTACCTCGGCGACTACTGCAACGTAAAACGAATCGCTGACCTGCCAAATTTGCCCAGCATGATGTCGTTTCTCACCGACGCCCTGGTGCAGGAGTCGGGCGGTGCGCTGCTGGCTAAGTATAATAGTATCGATCCGTTCTTCACGCCACAAGGGTACGCTGCCTTTGCCCACGACCTGCTTTCTCGCATGATGAACCCGAACCTGCGTGACACCGTTGAGCGTGTCGGTCGCGATCCGGCTCGCAAACTAGCGTGGAACGACCGCCTGATCGGCGCCATGCGGCTCTGCCTGTCACAGGGCATCGAGCCGAAGCGGTATGCGCTCGGTGCTGCTGCTGCACTCAACGAGCTTGACGGCAGCGGTCATCCAGAGCGGGTCTTGCCGACCCTATGGATGGAGGATGACCCGGATCCGGCTGAGGCACAGAAAATCCTAGCACTGGTCGTCGATGCCGCGGGTAAGCTATTGCGCTGGCGTGAGAATGGCTTCGGTAACCCGGAGTACCTGATCGCGAAACCGTGATGACAGGCCATAAACTCCAGGACCAGCCGATAATCAGCGCCCTTCAATTTGGCACACAATGTCATGCAAATCGTCCTACTTAACATCTGAAAATTACAGTTCACATAAACTTGGAGTAAACAAATGACCACCGATTCCATTGTTGAGCAGCTTATCTGGCTCTCGCACGAACTGGGACGCGAGGAGCGCGGCCTCATTATTCTGGGTGAAGGCAATACCGGCGCCACTTGCGGGGACGGCACCTTCTGGGTTAAGGCTTCCGGCAGCGAAATGGGTCGGATCGACGCTAGCGGCTTCAGCTGCGTGAATATCGACGCGGTCATGGCACTGCTGGACAACAAGAGCATGGACGACGAAGCGGTGGGCAAGGCGCTCCTGGATGTACTCGTGGACCCGACGCATCGGCGTCCGTCAGTGGAGACTTTCCTGCACGCGCTCTGCATCCAGGAGGCCGATGCGAAGTGGGTGGCGCACACCCACGCAATTTCCGTCAACGCTATCCTTTGCAGCGTGCAAGGTGCAGAGCCCTTTCGCCATCACCTCTTCCCAGATGGCATTGTCGTCTGCGGACCACAGGTGGCAGTTGTATCCTACGTGGACCCGGGCCTGGCGTTGGCGCAGGCTGTGCGCGACGAGCTGCACCGCTTCCAGGACGAATACGGCTTTTCGCCCAAGCTGCTGCTCATGGAAAACCACGGACTGGTCGGGCTCGGCCAATCGGCACAGGAAGCGCTGAACATTAATCTCATGGCAGATAAATGGGCTAAGACCATCCTTGGCACGTATGCTGTTGGCGCCCCCAATTACCTGTCGCCGGCAAATGTGGCGCGCATCGACAGTCGTCTGGACGAGCACTACCGCCGGCAACGATTGTCAGGCAGCTAAATAGCTGGACAACCCAAATAGATATTTCTAACGGAGGAGCGACAGCCTGTGTCGTCGAAGAGTGGCAGTACAGTCAAGATCGGCGTAGTGGGATGCGGCGTTGTCGCCACGGCTTACTACTTACCTTATCTCATACGGGACCCGCGCGTAGAGCTGGTAGCGGTGTGCGACCTTGCGCCGGCGCGCACGGAAGCCTGTATGTGTCTATTCGGCGCCAAGGAACAATATGGCGACTACTATGAGATGTTGGAGAAAGCCGACATCGACGCAGTGTGGATTCTGACTGCGCCGGGCACGCATGTACCGTTCACGCTGAAGGCCGTGGAGATGGGCAAGCATGTGCTGTTGCAGAAGCCCATGGCTACCACCATGGACGACGCGCATCGCATCGCCGATGCCGTGCGCAAAGCCGGCGTCAAAGCGCTCATCGAGCCCAGTCAGAACTCGCCGCTGGACCCAGACGTGGCTAGGCTGCGCAATCTGGTGAAGCAGGGCGTGCTAGGCGATCCGCTCTGGTTCTCGTTGACGCCCACCGGTCCAACCGAGTACCATCCAGCGCTTGGCAGCAATCCCTATGGTCAGGCGGCTTTCTACGATGCCGACAGCGGCGGTTTCCTTTTCGACTTTCCCTATGCGCCTACGCAGATCGTCTCGCTGCTAGGACCGTGTAAGAGCGTCATGGCTCAGAGCCGCATCTCTGTGACCGACCATCATATTGTGCCGGAAGCCAAATACGACGAGTTCGTCTCGCACGCCACCGACCCTGACGACGTGAACTACTGGGACGTGGTGCTCGACTTGCCGAGGACGCAGGCTGTGCGCATGGAAGGGCCGGACAACGTCTTCTCGCTGTATGAAATGCGCGAGGGCATCACCGGCGTGCTGCATGTGGGCCGCATTTTCCATCCAGTCCTGCCGGGCAGCGGAAGCGGCAGTCTGCAGGTGTTCGGAACGGAGGGCAATCTCATCCTAGGCGCCGGCTACTATGCGTCCATCATCAGCAGCAAGAAGGAATTGCTGCCAAGCATCGACGAGGACGGCTGGTATCACATCCCGCTGCGCGGTGACCGCAGCAAGGCCAAATGGCCTCAGCCCACGCCCGGCGAGTTCAACTACTATCACGAATCGAGCAAGCATCTCATCGACTGCATCCTGGAAGATAAGGAGCCGATGATCAACGTTGACTGGGGACTGCACATCACGGAGATGATGGCGGCTGCGGTAGAGTCGTCTAGAAGTGGTCGACGCTATGAGATGACCACGACAATAAATGTGTAGTGGCAATAAAATTGGTCGAGACATGTCTCGACCCTACCGTTATTGGGGCAAATAATGGACAAAATACGCTTTGGCGTTATCGGGCTGCGCTTCGGAGATCAGCTCGTGCGCACGCTCGTGAACATGCACGACGCGGAGCTGGCAGCTGTGACCGACCGCAGCTTCAAGAATCCCCAAGGTCTCGATGCGTACGCCGCCCACTACGGCGCCATGGCCTATGGCGACGGCTGCCAGATGATGCAGGAGGCAGAACTGGACGCAGTGGTTATCGCCACATCACCGCGCACGCGTGCAGAGCTTATGCAGTGCGCTATAGACAATGACCTTGCCATGTTCATCGAAAAGCCGTGGGCGTCGGATTTGGCCCATGCGAGAGAACTGGCGGCGCTCAGTGCGGAGTCTTCGAAGCCAGTTATGTGCGCGTTCAGCTTCCGCTACCACCCGGCAATTGTCAAGCTGCAGCAACTCGTGGACGGCGAACTGGGCGCCGGCTGGCTACTCAACGGTCATTACGTGTTCAACTGGCAGCCCGACCCGGCTGGATGGCTGTGGGATCCCGAAATCGGCGGCGGGTTCATCAACGAGAACTCATGCCATCTATTCGATGCGGTCTGTTCCCTTTTGGGCAAGCCGGCAACTGTCTCTGCCGAAGCGACAACTCATCTTGGGATGCCGTCTGAGAACTGCGCCACGGTCAATATCCGCTTTGCCAATGGCGCGCTGGCTGCACTGACCATCGGCGGGATAGGCGCATCGGCGATGAAGCGTTTCCCGCGCGTCGAATTGATCGCAAAGAACGGCCAGGCGGTCCTCTCCGGGCAGGAACATATCTGGACCGAGCTGGAATGGGCCGCTCGCGATGAAGCGACTACGCATCACATGCTGCAGTCCCCGGAAGGGCTAGGTAAAACACGCTATACCGACGCATTCAACCACTTCATTAACTGCATTCGCGACAATAGCCAGCCACAATCCGGCGCAGAATCGGGCGTATGGACCGTGGCTATCGCCATGGCAGTGTATGAATCCGCGCGGTCGGGTCGTACGGTCGAGCTGGATCTCTAGCGGCAATCCTACAAATGCCCCTATGAAGGTGATTACGCACCATGCAACCCATCGCGAATTTCAGCCTGCGTTGAGACTTGGTTACACTAGGGGCAGAAGTCATAGCGATACTCGAATTTATCTGTTCGGAACTGATACTTGAACCTCAGTTTGCCGCCTAAAACAAAAGCACGAAAGAGAGAGTAAGAATGAAGCAGGTTACACTGACGCCGGCAATGGGCAAGCGGCTCATTGGTATGGGCATGGCACAACACCCCGTGATCAAAAATGTACTGAAGAAGGGCACGCTCGTCATTATCGGCGGCACCACCAATGGCTACGTAGCCGAAGAAGTGCTGAAATCCATGCAAAAGCATGAGGGTTTCTCCCGGCTTGGCTTTCGCCGAGGCGTAACTTCGCCTCCTGGTATTGACGCACCGGAAATCGAATTCCCGGGCGATGTTGTCATTCGCGATGGCGAATGGTTGGTGGGACGCACAATTCAAAATACCGTTAAGGAACTAGTAGAAGGCGATGTCGTGCTGAAGGGCGGCAACGCGTATGATGGCAAGCAGGCTGCGGTGCAGATCGGCAGCGACGTAGGCGGTACAGCTCTGCTGGCAGTCTCCGCCGTCATCGGTCGTCGAATCAAGCTGTTCGTGCCCATCGGCCTTGAAAAATGTGTGCTGGAAGATGTGAATACACTGGCGAGCTTGTGCAATGCGCCCGGCGGTGAAGGTCCTGGCTTTTTTGCGCTGCCCGGTGAACCGTTCACGGAACTGGATGCGATCAAATTGCTTACCGGAGCCGACGCACACAAACTGGCTGGCGGCGGTGTTTATGGCGCGGAAGGCGCTTCCTGGCTGATCATCGACGGCAGCGAGAAGGAAGTAGAGGCGGCGTTCGCACTGATCGAGTCACTGGCCTCGGAACCTCTTTGCGAAGCGTAGAATAGTACCATTGATCGAACGAAATGCCCCCTCGGAAGCCTGATTGTTCAATCAATTCATTGCCTCCGAGGGATTTGCTTTGGCGCAAACGAAACACACTCCCGTTTTTCTATCCCCCCGCCATTGTTTATAATTGGCTTTGTCACGAGAACTAGCTATCATGTTTCCAGCTACCGGACGCGACCGATCGCAACCCAAGTTCTGACGACCGGCACGAACCTGCTTTAAGCAGGGGACTGATGTATCAACCATCGATAAGCGGCACGCCACAACAGGCTAATATCGCCATCCAAGGCTTGCTCTTGGATATTGATCGCTTCGCATCCCATGACGGCCCGGGAATCCGGACCACCGTCTTCCTCAAAGGATGCCCGCTCTCGTGTATCTGGTGCCACAGCCCTGAATCACGCCGCAACCAACCTGAGCTCGTCACACAACCGGAACGCTGTGTAGGCTGTATGGTCTGCACGGAAGTTTGCCCCACAGACGCACTTAGCGTCGGCGTCTATGGCGGCAAGCAGGTGAGTGTGGTGGACCGGGAAACATGCACCGCCTGTGGAGAATGTGCAGTCGTTTGCTATTCCGGCGCACTGCGCATCGCAGGCGAATACACGACGGTCGGTGAAGTGGTCGACGAAGTCGTGAAGAGCAAGCCCTACTTCGACAGCTCTGGCGGCGGCGTCACCCTGAGCGGTGGCGAGCCGGCGGCACAACCTAGTTTCTCCTACAATTTCTTGAAGGCATGCCAGGACGCCGGCGTTCACACCGCTGTGGAAACGACGGGCTATGCCAGTTGGTCAATCATGGAACAACTTGCGACCGTCACCGACCTATTCCTCTTCGACGTGAAGTTCGCAGATTCGGACGATCATCAGCGATATTGCGGCGTGCCTAACCGGCGCATCCTGGATAACCTGTCTAGGTTAGCCGCGATCGGCAAACGCATTCATGTGCGCGTGCCTTGCATACCGGGCGTCAACGACAGCCCGGACCAAATCCGAGCCACGTCACGCTTGGTTGCGGATCTTGGAATAACCAATATTGTGCTGCTGCCATACAACCCCGCGGCAGGCGCTAAATATGAGTGGATCGGCATCGACTTCTCGCTGTCCGGTCTAGAGCAACAAAACGAAGAGACTATGAACGCTCTCGCAGACATCTGTAGACAAGACGGACTGCAAGTACAAATCGGAGGATAGGATGACTACAGTAGAAACTAGTGTAATCCAAACCGAGCAGACCGATGAAGCGCTAGCTAGCAACGGCGCGACTGAAAACAAAGCCAAGAGTGCAGACAAGAGAGAAAATAGCGATATTCGTAGCAGTGGCGCCAACGGCGCGAGCAGCAATGGTAATAATCTGGTGGCTGCTCGCCTCTACGTGGATGTCTCACCTTCGGATATCTCAACTGATCGACCTCCCGCAGAAAGCAACGGCGGAGCACACGTCTACCAGCCTGGCATGCAGTCGTTTGGTATCGCCGCGCCGGATGTGCATCGCACGCTGGATGAAGTACGAACCTTAGCACAACTGCGCCGCACAACGCTGCGCACTCAGCGCCTGAACGACCGTATCCAGCAGCGCATGACCCATCAGCAGATGGTCTGGGGTGAACAGCTAGACATTTTCACAGAACCGGGCGTCGCCGACATGCCCCTCGTCATCCGCAGAGCGTTGGCCCTGCGCAAGCTGCTGCTAGAGATGCCCATCGCCATCGAACCGGATGACTTGATTGTCGGCAATTCGGTGCAACATGGCGTCATCGTTCGCACAAGCTTGCCGAAGTACGGTACGGATGAAGAGTATACCCAGGCGCAGATGCAAGGCTCGGCGCTCTACGACCAGCTGTCGCACAAGACGCCCTTCTACTACGATGTCATGAAAAAAGGGCTCTCGGGCATTATTGTTGACCTGGATGCCAAAATCGCCGAGATTAAGTCGCGACCGCCTTGCGCAGAACGCACCGAAAAACTGAACCTGTTCCGGGCCATGAAGATCGAAGTGCGCGCCGTGATTTCGCTGTCACATCGCTACGCTGGCTTGGCCACATTGCTGTCGGACAAGGCGCCGACACTGGAGAAGCGCACGGAGTTGCGTCGCATCGCACGCGTCTGCCGCCAAGTGCCCGAGTACCCGCCGTCCACCTTCCGCGAGGCCGTGCAGAGCTTCTGGATGATACACTACGCACTCTTCTCGACCGGCACGCACATCTCTTGCGGGCGCCTGGACCAGTTCCTCTATCCCAGCCTGCGTTGGCAGATCAACATGGCAGCCATCACGATGCCGGAGGCGCAAGAGTTGGTGGACTGCCTTTGGCTGCGCTTCAACGACCGCGCGCAGATTGTCCGCGACAATTTCTACACGAACGATTCTAGCCTAGCGCCGCATGCCGCCGAAAGTGAGCAGTCGCAGGTTCAGGACGTCAAGATGATCGTGGAGAGCGGCCCAATTGAATGGACTGCGGGACACCGCAAACGCTTCCGCTTTGCCACGGATGCCGCCGACGCCATCAACCACTTTGGCCAAAACATCCTGCTAAGCGGCGTCCAGCCGGACGGGCGGGACGGCACCAACGAGTTGACTTATCTGTGCCTCAACTCGCTGGAAAAATTCGCCTACACCAGCCCGGTTGTCACCGCACGTTTGCACAAGGAGTCGCCGCCGGAACTCGTGCGCCGAATTGCCGAAGTGCTGCGCAGCGGCGGCGGCATGCCCTACATCAACAACGACGACGTGCTGATCCCTGCGTACGAACGAGTCGGCATCCCCGTGGAGGATGCGCGGGACTATGCCAACTCCAACTGCTGGGAGACCATGATCGAGGGCAAATCGGACCAGGAAATGATACGCGGCATGAACTTTCTGCTCTTCCTGGAGCTCGCGATGAACCGCGGTGTCTCCACGATGCACGGCGAAATGGGTCCGGATACCGGCGACCCGCGCGAGTTCACAAGCTTTGAGCAACTCATGGATGCGTGGAAGGAGCAGACCGACTTTCAGATTCAGCAGGGCATCCGCTACATCGGCGAAGGGATCCGCAGCGGCGAACTGGAACACAGCGGTCACGGACGATACAGCTACAACCCGCTGCTCTCTGCGCTGACGCATGATTGCATCGAGAACGAGCGCGACGTCATCCGCGGCGGCGCTCGTTACACTATTTGGCATGTCATGGGTGAGGCGGTGGCGAATACGATTGACGCCATGGCAGCCATCAAGCGCTCGGTCTATGATGAGCAGTCCATAACTATGGACGAGTTGCTGAATGCGTTGGAAGCTGATTGGGAAGGCTATGAGACGCTGCGTGCGAAACTGGTGGCTCGCGCACCAAAATACGCAACAGATAATGATTACGCGGATGCTATTGGCCATGAAATGATGTCATTCTTCATTGATCGGGCAACAGTTTATGCGGCAGAATACCCGGAAATCCGCTTCCCCTGCTCGATCGGCACCTTCTCCTGGTATGCCATGATCGGCAAGGAGGTGGGCGCCACGCCGGACGGTCGTTATTGCGGTTCGCCGATAGCAGCCAATTTCTCACCTGTTCCCGGCACCGATATGGCCGGACCGACGGCGGCTATCAATTCCTATGTGAAGATGAACGTGGACTGCCTGGCGGCAGGCGCACCGCTGGATCTACGCTTGTCTGCTAGCAGCGTAGCCGGCGATGCAGGCGTCGACCGACTGGCGGGGCTACTTAGCGCATTCACCAACATGGGCGGCAACATGGTCACGCTTACCGTGACGGATGTGGAGGAACTGAAGCGTGCCATGGAAGAGCCGGAGAAGTATCGCCACCTGCGCGTGCGGATGGGTGGCTGGTCAGCCTACTTTGTCATGCTAAGCCGCGAACAACAGTTGCTGCATATTCAACGCGTGGAGCACGGCCTGGCGTAGAGCTTCGGGCGCAAAGATACAGACGCCGTGAATTGAAAAGTATACGACATCCTCTTTGTCGTATGACATATGGTAATGCGCATAGCCTATTTTATGTGCATTATTTATTGCGGGAGTCTACCCGATAGGCACTTCGATAGGATCGGGCGCGCTGCCAGCTTCCACCTGCACGGTCACAGACGGCCCTCGCGCGGTAGAGAGCTCCCACGAGCCCGCGTCCGCAGGCAGCACGAACTTGCCGGAGGAAGCGGTCACACCGGAGGTCACGGCGCCATCCTCGCGAACCGCGCTAACGGTGATGCCCGCGCCTTGTGGTGCGCCATTGCCGTCTACCACCGTACCGGCAATGAAGCTCGTCGCGTCTGCATAGACTAACTCCACTGGCTCGTCCAGCGGCAGTTCGATGTCAATACGCGGCGTCGCCAGGTAGTAACCGAACAACTGGCAGCGGTCGTTCATCAGCCGGCTTGCGCAGTCGATGTCATCGACCGAGACAGACCATGCATCTATGTCATTGTCCGGTACAGTTATGAGGAAGCTGCCGTCGCCGGCGGAGGTAGCGAACAACTGCTGGTCGGAAGAACCGTCACTGGGCTCGGCATGCAGATCGACGGAGTCCACGCCTAAGCCTGCGCTGTCCACAACGGCGCCGTAGATGTCTCTGTCGCCGACCGTGATCACCTCGGGCAGAGATTCCACGTCACCTTGCAATTCTAGAAACTCGGATGACATCCAGCCCACCGAGCCATCCGGCATAGCCACTTCCATCCAGTCGCCGGTGCTGGCGCGGCTGAGCACTGCAACGGGTACGCCCACATCGTACATGCCGACCATGTCATTAGCTTGGCTGGGCCCGTCGCGTAGGATGACACTGTCACCCGTGATCGTGCCGGTGGCTGACGCCACGCCACGGTTGGTTCCGTCCACGATAATCGGCAACGAGGCAGGTACATTGTCCAGCAGAAAGCGCGCCACCCAGCTGCCGTCCGCCAAGTGCAGCCATTGACCGTCGGCGTTGCGTCCGTCGACGATGACCTCGGTTTGCGCCGGAAGTTGACCCAAAATCGCTGCGTCGATGCTGGGGTTGAGACGCTGATACGCATTGGCATTGGTCACGCTCGGTTCGTTTGCCGGTACGAGCGACGTGGGTTGCCCTGCCTCGCCGTTAATAGCTAACGGATTCACAACAATTTTGGCGTCAGCGAACGGCACGCTACTAAAATGGAGCGGCGTTTGTATGAGCAACTCGTTACCGGATTGCGGTTCGGATAAGTCAGTCGATGCCGTGCTTGAAATGGTAAGGCTCGACGTGGTCGAGGCACCCAGCGATTGCAGCGTCTGATTCTGCAACTGCGACAGCGCCTGCATGGCTGCACTGGTGGTCGGGTAACTCATCAATCCGTAATACGTAGCGGCGTCGAATCGCACAGGAATAGTTATTGTTCTGCTCTCTGCCAATTCGACAGCGACCTCGAAACCGATACCTTCCTGCGTCACCTGTGCCAGAACGTCGCGCCCACCGGCACTAAACAATACGACAGTCATGAGCATCACAGCCACTGCCACTGCGATCGCGATACGGATGGAATTCACGGCAAATCGTCTCCTGGCGTCGGGTTGCGGGCATTATGTGGAGTATACCGCGGACGCGATAGCATCACAATATATTGTTACATATGGCAGTCGCTCCACACCCTATCCTGCACATAGGTATCACACTAGCGTGGCTGGCGCCGAACGTGATAACTTATGATTACGCACAGGTTTCATGCAGTGTACAGGCTATGCGATAATAGCGCATACAATAATCAACCCATAACCAATCCAACGGACCACATCAGACCCCCACGATATAAAGCACGACCGGACGTTCATGCTCTGCTAAGAGTATGCGGATTCGTACTTATTGCCGTGCCGATGGCTGCCGATTGAAAGGAATTAATTGTGACAAACGCTCAGGAACAAGATCAGTTGGGGCATATTGAGAACGCCATCAACAGCTATTCCAGCCCCTCTGATTTGAGAATTACCGACATGCGTCTGGCTGTCGTCGCCAGCAACTATGACTATCCCATTTTGCGCATCGATACGAACCAAGACGTCTATGGCATCGGCGAGGTGCGGGACGCTGGTCATGTGGAGAACGCGCTCCAGTTCAAGAGCATGCTGCTGGACCAGAACCCGTGCAATGTGGACATGATCTTCCGCAAGATCAAGAAGTTCGGCAACTGGGGTCGCGAAGGCGGCGGCGTTTCCGGCATCGAGATCGCGTTATGGGACCTCATCGGCAAGGTGTATGGCGTGCCCTGCTACCAGTTCCTGGGCGGCAAGTATCGCGATAAGGTACGTATTTACGCGGACACGCCTGCACCGGCGGAAGCCACGCCAGCCGGCTACGTGGAGCGCATCAAGGGCCGCGTGGCGCTGGGTCTCACGTTCATAAAGTTCGACATACTGCCTGCCCTGTTCCATGAGACCGAGGGCGGCACCATCGGTCAGGAGACGCGCTTTGAGTATGATCCGGATACGCGCGGCACTGCGCCGGGTACAGGCTACGGGCAGCGCTATACGGACAAGGGCCTGAGCCGTGCTGCAGAGGTTGTGGCTGCCGTGCGCGAGACAGTCGGCTGGGACATTTCGCTCTGTACCGACCACTATGGACATGGCATGATGACCGCCAAGGAGGTTATCCGCCTGGCCAACATGCTGGAACCGTACGGCCTGGCGTGGATGGAGGACCCCATGCATTGGTGGGATATTGACGGGCATAAACGGGTGACAGACGCAGTTGGCGTACCCATTGCCGCCGGCGAGAACCTATACCTGTGGGACGGATTCCGCGAGTGGATTGAGAAGCACGCGGTCGACATTGTGCATCCGGATTTGCTCACGTCCGGCGGTATGTTGGAGACCAAGAAGATCGCCGACTATGCAGAGCGCTACAGTATCCCAACTGCGTTGCATTTTGCCGGCTCGCCCATTGCCTTCTATGCCAACCTGCACACGGCTGCTGCCATCCCCAGCTTCGTTGCGCTGGAGCATCATGCGTTCGATCTGCCCTTCTGGCCTGACCTGGTCACCGGCATGCCGGAAAATTACATGGTTGACGGTTACGTGGATGTGCCGGACAAGCCGGGCCTAGGTGTAGACCTGAACTACGACGGCATTGAGGCCAACCTGCGCTTCCCCGGCTTATTCGAACCTACCGTAACGTGGAATACGCCGAAGATGGGCTTCTGGCAGCCTGACAAGCGATGGAACGGGTAAGGGCGGTTTCAGGTCGAAGGTTCCAGGTTCCAGATCGAACTCTCCACGTCATGTGGAATAGATGCGTCGAAGTAGGAAATAACGCTATTGACGCATGCACAGGGTCAAACAGGCATAGCCGGAACATTGAATTTGTGGAGCTAGATCTGCCTTTTGAATCCTTGCACCGTTCATCCATTAAACACTCCGATAGGAGTACGCTATGACAGAAGAATTGCGCCAACGACTTCACATCCCCGCCGATCGGGTGGAGACGCTCAACGCGCTGCTACTGAACCCGGAGACGGAGGCAGTCAACGCGCTTCTCGCCGTAGTAGCCAAGTACGGCACGCCTGAGGCGATCAACGCCAAGGCAAAAGCCGCACGTACATTGCCGGCGCTGCGAGAGAAAATCGCTGCCGTCAAACCTGAGCACCTGGACGACCTTGACTGGATCATCGAGCAGCGCGATAACGGCGCGTTCATCAGCATGGAGGACTATCGCCGCAACGTGGCGGGTGCACGAGTCTGGCTCCTTGGCGTTCGACCCAGAATATGCTGATCACGCTGGAGGTCAGTGCGGCCCAGTACTTTCCATGGCTGGCGCCCATGCTCAAACGCACCATCGAACGCGGCGACTTAACGCCAGGTCGATTCATCCGTGTGCGCAAGATGAAGGAGCAGGAAGAGGATGGAGACTTGCCGGCCTTCACCGCAGCCATGGACATCATCGGCGCCAGTGTGGTGGAGACGCTCGATACCAAAGGAACAGACGGCTCCAATATTCACCTGGGCGGCCCGGACACGATCACCGGCTACTTCGGCGGCGTGGGACAACCCAACGAACACGCCATTCAGTGGGCCGATGAGTTCCTCTACTACTATACCAACTACGGCGTGCGCCAGGTGCTGAACGTCAACCCGGGCACCGTGCTGGTGGGTTACCTGCTGCATAGGCTGGGCGTGGATATCCAGTTCAAGATTTCAGTATTCATGGGCAACGACAACCCGTTCGCCGCACTGTGGACACTGCTGGGCGCAAAGCTATTCGCCCGCGACGACGGCAGTTCGCCGCTTATCGGCTTCAACTGGAGCAACTCGGTGGATAATGCCACCATCGAAACGTCAGCGCAGATTCGGCGAGAACTGGGCCTTGAAGAGCACGTTCGCTTCGAATATCACGTGACGGAAACGTGGGACCATATCGTGCGTCAGCCGTTCCTACGCCGCGACGAGTTGCTGGAGATGGCGGGACACGTGCGCAATCTCTCCGCAAAACACGAAGGCGCCGACCCCATTGTCGAGCAGAGCCGCCAGCGACCGTCCGACGTACTGGACTACTTCCGCGACAAGCAAGACATAATCGACGCCGGCGAATGGGACGCCGTCTATCAGAATTTTGTCGACAAGTGGGATGCAACGAATGCGACAGCGCGTGCGCTGACGGAGAAAGGTGTAGATGTCGTAGCCGCGAAGAGGCTGCATATGACAAGGTGACAAGCTGACATCGTGACAAGGTGAGGTAACCGGTTGCAGGATAGTACTATGTAGACGGCCTCCTTCGGTTGCTGGTAGCTTGACGCAGTCTGCAAATCGGTCTGTTTACTGAACTTTGCGCGTCTACCGAGCCGGCACTTTGAGTCCGGTGAACATTTGAACCCTTGACCAGCCATCCGGCTCTCGTACAGAGTTCGCCGACCGAACAACTTGGAACCTTCCACTTGAAACTTGAAACTGCTACTCCTCTTCTCCCCATTCCTCCGACTGGAAGCCGAGCAGCGTGGTATCTGCGTCGTGCCAGGCGTCACGAGGCAGCATGGCCTTGTCGCATACGCCTTCAAGGAACTGCTGACGCGTCCAGCCCAGTCGCGCGGGCACATCGGGCAGAAGCAAGCCGGCGCGTTGGCCACAAATGATCATGAGCCCGTGCACGCCGACTACCACATCATCTAGCGTAATCGGTTCCAACGGCGTTAGCGCGTTGATGTCGATGCGCAACAGCGGCAATTCATCCAGGGTTACAGAAATGAAACGCGGATCGTCAGTGGCAGATGCGATAGCCATAGCCGACACTGCCTCCACGAGGGGACGGCGCGCCACGCTCTCGCCTCGGCAGCCGCGCAGTTCGCCGGTGTCCCTGCGCCACAGGGTCACGAAAACAGCACGTTGCTGCAAAAGGATAGGAGAGTCCGACAGAAAGATCGGACGGCGGCGGGTCGATAGGTGCTGTTCGAGTGCCTGACGTGCGACAGACAGCAGGTAGCGTCGATCGGCAGCGCTCAAGCAAGTGAGTTTTTTGGATATTGCGGATTCACGGTGTTGCTGAGGGTCGACCACGAGTTGCCTCCTTCTAAAAGTCGAGTAGTCGATCGGCAAGAGGAGACTGTGTATTATTCTATCATGACGCCAAAGTCGCTAACATGCAAGAGCGGCATGTCGTACCATCGTAATTTGTACTTGCTGCATGCACTGTTCGCCAGTATGTTATGATGAATAAGGAGAAAGCTCAGTTCATATATGCAAAATGAAGCGACTTATTTAGTATGACTATTGAATCAAAGCAAGACGTACAAGTTAGACCGTTCATTAAGTGGGCTGGTGGTAAGACTCAGCTGCTTCCAGAAATACGTGATCGATTTCCCGCAGAGTTTTTCGACGGCAAAGTGAAACGCTATATTGAACCATTCCTAGGCGGAGGCGCAGTCTTTCTTGATATTGCTCAAGCTTTCACGTTGGAATCTATGCTTTTAAATGATATTAATCCAGAACTAGTACTTGCATATCAGATTGTCCAACAGAAACCGGATGAGCTAATTGAGCTTCTTGATGTACTTAGTCGAAGCTATTATGGGAAAGATTCGAAACAGCGCAGTGCCTTTTTCTATTCAATACGCGATAAATACAATGACCAACTCAATTCCATCGATTTCACGCGTATGCTGAGTCCTGGATAACACGTGCAGCTTACATGATATTCCTAAACAAAACCTGCTACAACGGCTTGTTTCGAGTCAACAACAGTGGTCAATTCAATGTGCCATTTGGCAGATATCGCAAACCAATAATCAGTGATCCAGATAATATTTATCAGGTATCACAACTACTATCTTCCGCAACGATTACTTGTAAGTCATTTACTGACAGTGAAGAATATATCGACGATCACTCATTTCGTATATTTTGATCCTCCATATCGACCACTAAGCAAGACGTCAAGTTTTACCTCATATTCTAAACTTAAGTTTGGAGACAAAGAGCAAATCGAGTTAGGACAATATATTAGAAACCTCGATACCAAATACGACGCGAAACTGATGTTGAGTAATTCGGATCCAAAGAATACAGACCCAGACGATAACTTCTTTGATGAGCTATACCAAGGATTTACTATTCAGCGGGTCTATGCCAATCGAATGATAAATTCGAATGGAAATGGACGAGGGAAAATAACAGAAATCCTGGTAACGAATTACTAGATAAGCAAGCAGCTCCGGTAACCTACAAATGACAAAGAATGATTTGGCTTGGGATCGGTTCTTCTCTCGAACTGGCTCGCTAGCTGAGATATCAGAAAACGGATTCGTATATATCAACGCTGTTGATATGAAATCCCTCGGAGAGAGGGAACCGCGGCTGATGGCCAAACACGATACTATTGCCGTCACACCCAAAATATTTCGTGACAATAATCTATCATTGTTCCCTGTGCGAAATGGTGTGTACGTTGTTTTTAAAGATCATACTCACAGGACATATTATGACATTCCACCTCAGATATATTCGGCACAACCTATAGCGCACAATTCTTCGGTTGACCTGGCTTCATTCGACGCATATCCTGGCGACCAAAGACTAAACGAATCGCAAGCAATTGATTTCGGCTATATATCGAGGCTATTACATCAGTTTACTGGCGAAAGCACGCTTAATCTAGCTATTCGTGGCAGATCGTACTCCGGCGAATTTTCATTTCGATTGCCGGATGTAGAACATTGTGCCGAAGTAAGCAGTGTACAAATCGAAATTGACGCGGGATACGAAAGTGAGAACTCCATCTACCTGATAGAAGCGAAGGTAGGGCGTCGAAGCGATTTCCACATCAGACAACTCTACTATCCTTATCTCGAGTGGAGTAGACGGTCGAATAAACGCATAGTACCAATTTTCTTAGCATTCACGAATGGAAAGTACTACCTAACTGAATTTGCGTTTTCGGATGCCTTTGGAGCTATATCAGCCACACGTGCTAAATGCTATCAACTAAGTTACGCACGACCTACTCAAGTAGACCTGCAGCGTGTTCTGAATAGTATACAGGAGGCGGTAGAGCCGAATATTCCTTATCCACAAGCTAACGATCTGGATAAAGTGATCGACCTAGTCAATGCAGTTAGTTCCGGGACCAGAGATAACACATCTCTTGCAGATTTATTTGAATTCGATGAACGCCAAGGCGACTATTACGCAAATGCAGCGATATATCTAAATCTAGCTTATAGAGAGTCACATGTGTTTCAGTTAACCGACACCGGTAAGCGCTTTCTTAGTTTTAAGAATGCCTCAGATCGTAATAGACTTCTCGTCCAACAGATGGTCAGCAGACCTACTTTGAGAAGAATACTTTACTTACTCATCGGAAGAGACTATCAGCTAGAACAGATATCAAATGCAGAAATTGCGGAAGTTATCGAGAGGTATACTGTCCTAACCGGGAGTACACCGTCAAGAAGAGCGTCAACTATTCGACAGTGGCTGAAGTGGCTAATCGACAATAATGCGCTTGCTGTTCAATAGTTTCACGTTTGGGTGCCGTATCGTCTAGAGGAGCGCCAGCCATGGCCTATGACCAAGCGCTTGCCGAACGTGCAGCGGAAGCTCTATTGCAGCTTTCGCCCGCGCCCATCGTCGAGAAGAAGATGTTCGGCGGCATCGCCTACATGGTGCTGGGCAACATGTGCGCGGGGATTCTTCAAGACAGCCTAATGGTTCGGGTCGGCAAAGACGATTATGAGGCGATGCTGGATCAGCCGTATGCGCAGGTCATGGACTTTACAGGGCGCCCCATGCGCGGGTTCATCACGGTTGCTCCGAAAGGCATCGAACGTGCTCAAGACCTGTCCATGTGGCTGCAACGCGGTCTAGATTATGCGCTGTCGCTTCCCGCAAAATAGGCATGGGCTGGAAGCCAAAACCCTACTCTCGCGTCCCTACCCTCGCACGAAATTTTGACTATTTACAACCTAGTCGTTAATCGGATAGTCGCCGAACTTGCGGGCGGTCTCGTACATTGCCAACAGGTTCTCTGCCGACGTGGGCGGCTGCACGTTGTGGACCGTCGAAAGCACAAAGCCGCCCCCGGGTCCGAAGATGCGAATGTGTTCTGCCACCTGCTCACGAACCTCTTGCGGCGTGCCGAAAGGCAACACTTTCTGCGTGTCTACACCGGCGCCCCAGAATGTCAGATCGTCGCCGAAGCGGGTCTTGATGGTGCGCGGATCCATGCCCTTGGCTGTAAACTGCAGCGGATTCATGATATCAAATCCGGCGTCAACAAAATGCGGCATCAATGGGATGAGCGAGCCGTCGGTATGGATGAAGGTCTTCCACGACGTGTTCTCATGCACCCAGCCGTTGACCGCCTTGTGGAAGGGCTGATAGAGGTCCTGATAGGTTGCCGGTGAGATGAACGGCGCATTCTGCGTGCCGAAGTCGGTCCCGGTGATGATGATGGCTGTCACGCGTTCGCCCACCACTTCATGTATCTTAGCCAGGTTGGCGATACCGATTTCACACTGGCGTTCGAACAACTCATAGACATAATCGCGTCGGATGACGGCGCTCATGTACCACTCCGCTACATCCCGGATACCCTTGGGATTCTTTAGCCACATGGCCGGCACCAGGGCGATATCGCCGAAGGCTGTGCCGCCAAAGCTGGCCAAAATTGCACGATCAGTCTCTGTGTAGAGGCGTACCGCCTCTGCGCCGAAATAGGCCAAATCCTCGTCAAGTATGGGTTGGAACTCTTCCAGGTTATCCTCTACATTGAGGTTCGCATCGTCGATAGGCGGCTGGCGCACAATGGCGTCAAAATAGAAACCGCCCGCGGGCATGATGCCGCTGGGTTCGCAGCTCTTGTCGCCTTCGGGGTAGAGGAGCAGGTCGCCATTCGGTTCCAGGTCGGTGTTGAAGCCGTCGGGCACCAGTACTGGCGTGCCGCTAAACGTGGTCCACGCTTTCCAGTTCCGATTATAGAAACCGAACATTGTGCGCGGGCTAGCCAGCATGGTCACATCCGAGCCCACAGCATCCATGAGATCGGGTTTGATCTCGCCTAACATCTGATACGGATCGATAACCTTGACAGGCGTGCCAGGCTCATCCAGGCCCAATGCTTGCCTCAACCTGTACACGGCGTCCACATGCATACCGGTCAGCACGCTACCGCCCAGGTCCACGGGCACCCGGTCCGGCTCCTGGTGCTTGAGCGCCATTTCAACGCGTTCACGTGAAGTTAACATGTTGTTCTCCTTCTATGCAGGGCAGAGTTGCGCAGCCATATATGTTAGGCACGGGATCCAGTGCTCTATTGCTACCCTATAGGATAGGAGCCATAATCGCGCACCGTCTCGTACATGGCGATCAGGTTCTCTACCGGTGATTGCGGCTGCACATTATGTACGGTTGAAAAGACGAATCCGCCGCCCGGCGCGAAGATCTCGATATGGCGTTTGACCTGCTCGCGCACTTGTTCCGGCGTGCCAAAGGGCAGCACATGCTGCGTGTCCACGCCCGCACCCCAGAATGTGAAGTCTTGGCCGAACTCATGCTTCACGGTCACTGGGTCCATGCCGGTAGCTGTAAATTGAAGCGGGTTAAGGATGTCGAAGCCAGATTCTACAAAATGCGGCAGCAGCGGCATGAGCGCACCGTCGGTGTGTATGAATACCTTCCAGCTGGTGTTCGTGTGGATCCAGTCGTTGATGGCCTTGTGGAAGGGCTGGTACAGATCCTTGTAGGTCTTGGGCGAAATGAAGGGCGCGGTCTGCGTGCCGAAGTCGGTGCCGGTGGTGTGGATGAGCGTGAGCCGGTTGCCCACGGCTTCGAAGAGGCGCTGCAGGTTTTCCAGCGCGATCTCGCACTGTCGCTCAAAGATGGCGTACACGTATTCGCGGCGGGTCACGGTGCTGATATACCATTCCTCCACGGCGCGGATACCCTTGGGATTCTTCATCCACATCGCGGGTACCAGCGCAATATCGCCAAAGCCCGACCCAGACATGACCGCAAAGATAGCCTTGTCCGTCTCTGTGTATAGCCGCTCGGCTTCCCTGGCAAAGTGGGCCAGATCGGCGGGATCGTAGGGGCCGAACTCGGCTGTGTTAGCGGCCACGTTCAGGTTGGCGTCGTCGATGGGCTCCTGGTGGATGAGCGAGTCGAAGTAGAAACCACCGGCGGGCATCATGCCGCTTGGTTCCGCTGATTTGTCGCCTTCGGGATACATGAGAATGTCGCCGTTGCGTTCCGGATCGGTATTGAAATCCTCTGGCACGAGCACCGGCGTGTCGCCGAATGTGGTCCACGCTTTCCAACCTTGGTTGCGAAAACCGAAAAGCGTGGGACCTCCCGTCAACGGGACTACGTCGACGCCCAGTGCATCGATCAAATCCGGCTTGATCTCACCCAGCATCTGATACGGTTCGATGACCTTTACAGGCGTGCCGGGCTCATCCAGACCCAGCGCCTGTCGCAGCCGGTAGACGGCATCCACATGCATGCCGGTCTGTCCGCATCCGCCCAAGTCCAGCGGCACGCGATCCGGCTCCGCATGCGCAAGAGTCTTCTCGACGCGCTCTCTCGATGTCAGCATGGTGTTCTTCTCCGCTTGGTATTTCGACGTCTGCGCGGCTAGCGCCTGTAGAGCAATTCGGCGCATTCCTGTCAGCCGTTCTGAGCTGACTATGTGCGACGTCTGGAGGGTATTTTTGCGTTATGAGAGTCAATGTCATCAGTATATGATAGCCGCTGTCTTTGCGCTATGTTCAGGGTATAGCCTTGTTTTTATAACGGACTGAGCGCAATCAGTGGCGACCTTACCATCCAGGGCAACAACGCCACCATCGAACGCTACAATGCAACGCTACAGTCGAGATTCTTCGCTTTGTTCGGCATGACATACAAGCGCTAACGGTTCGCAACCACGTCTTTCATTGCAAACTGTTGGCGCAGCGCTCCATGATCTCCCGGGCTTTGTCGACGTAGAAGCGGTAGTTGTCCAGAGGCGTAATGCCGCTCATAGGACCGAGACGCACCGGCACGCGACCACGCGATTCGCAACGATAGCGAAACGCGGACATATCCAGTTCTTCCGGCGTCGCGCCCTGTTCCTCCCACTCCTCCTTCAGTCCGACGATGGGGCCGAATATCTCGGTGAAGAGGGGGCGCTTGTTAGTGCGAAAGGTCATGTGGTCCAGGTATTCCTGGCGACCGACAGTCGGCTTCTTTACGATTGCCAGGTCTTCGTGCCGGGTCCACTTTAGTTTAGTAGGCATGCTTGGCGCTTTCACCGAATTTATTACTGTGGACAGTGGACTCTTTGCTCTACGCGCGCAGTGTTACCTCGAGCGCATAGGCAGCTTCGGACGGCTGCTCGCTGGGCATCTGGACGATGAGCCCAATGCCGTTGCGTTTCCACGTCAACTCACCGTCGTAGCCTAGGAGCCGCACGCCTGTAATCTTCTCCGGGCAATGCAGTGAACCCGCACCCAAGGATGGAACAACGGCCTGTTCTCCAGGCCAAGCCAAGCCAATGACGTAGAGCTTATCTTCCCGGGCTGTGAAGCGGAAGTCGGAGCCGGTGAACTCGGTGCGCTTGGTGTCGCTGAACTCGCCTTCCGGAATGTCAGTCGGCCCTTCGCCGAAGATGCGCCATGGCCGCGTGTTGTAGATGGCGTCCCCGTTGACAGCCAACCACTGCCCGATCTCGCGCAGGATATCCTGCTCCGGTTGCGGAATCGTCCCATCCGGTCTCGGACCCACATTTAGCAGCAGCGTACCATTCTTGCTAACCACATCCGCCAGGTCTTGGATGAGGCCGGCAGCTTCTTTATACTCTTGATTTTCTGTGTAGCCCCAGGAATTCTTCGACATGGAGGTGTCGTTCTGCCACAAATGGCGTGCCGCGCCGTTGAGCTGCCCCCGTTCGATATCGTAGACAGCCGTGCCTGCCGGGAAGGAATTGTGCTTGAAGTTGACTGCGACGCCCTTGGCCCATTCCGCACCGCGATTGTAGTAATAGGCTGCGAACTTCTGCAGATAGGGCGCGAAGACCGCCTGCTCTATCCACCAGTCGAACCAGATAAGCTGAGGCTGATACTTATCGATGAGTTCGATTAAGCGGTTGAGCCAGTCGTCCAGGAAGACGGCATTAGGACGTGGATGCCAGTCCACGCTGCGCCATTCAGGCGTGTTGTGCCGGACGCCGGGCATTGCAGGCCCATAGAAATCGGCGTAGCGCGGGTCCTGTACATCAGATGGGAAGGTCATGCCGCCGTTCATGAAGAACCAATGCTCGGCGCGATGATTGGAAATGCCGAAGACCATTCCCTGCTCACGCACGGCATCAGCCAGTTCGCCCATCACGTCACGCTTTGGCCCCATCTTGGCTGCGCACCACTCGGTCAACGCCGAATCGTACATGGGAAAGCCGTCGTGATGTTCGGCGACAGGCACGACATAGCGTGCGCCGGACTCCTTGAAGAGGCTCGCCCATGCCGCCGGATCATAGTTCTCGGCTTTGAACATGGGGATGAAGTCCTTGTAGCCGAACTGCGTCTGAGGGCCATAGGTCGCCACATGATGCGCGTACTCGGGCGAGCCAGGCCAATACATATTGCGCGGGTACCACTCATTGCCGAACGCAGGTACAGCGTATACGCCCCAGTGGATGAAAATGCCAAACTTGGCGTTCTTGTACCAATCCGGGATGCGATACTGCTTGAGCGATTCCCAAGTCGCCTCATAAGGACCGGCGATGGTTGTCTGCATCTTGATGGCTCCTGGCTGCTGATTCGTTGATGATGCGAAGGTATGAATTCGTGCTGGATAGGCGTCGCATAAAGCCGTGGTGACAACCATGCAGGCTTGGTGCGCTAGATGGTGATTTCGTAGAAGATGCTCAGCGGATCGTCGCTGTACGAACCGAAGAAGCCAATGCGCCGAAAGCCCCAGCCTTCATACAGGCCGATAGCCTCGTGCTGATGAATGCCCGTTTCCAGTCGCAGCCGCTGAACGTTGTGGCTGCGTGCGTACGTGGACAGATAATCCAGAATGTCTTTAGCATAGCCGCGGCCGCGATACTCTTGGCGCACGTACATGCGTTTCAGCTCGCCATAAGCCGGTTCCACGTCATCAGCGTCGAAAAACTGGACTCCACCGCACGCCGCAGCATCGCCTCCCACCCGCAACACGAAAAAGTGTACGCCCTCGCGCAGTATCTTTTCTACGCTGTAACCGTGGCGACTCTCATTGGGGTAGAGCGGATCGAGCACATCCTCCAGTTCCTGAATGAGTCGTACAGCATCCTGGCTATCCGCCTGTTCCTGCTCAATATTCACTTCAGCCTTGTTTACGGTCGGTTCGGCTACCATATTCTCAATCCTCGCAACAACGTGAACTAATGTGCATCCGGATGCAGACTGCGCATTTGGGCAAGCCGATTGCCTTTAGACGCCATGCTCTCCAGCTTCGACTCGTTCACTGTGATGCCCAGACCCGGTCCGTCAGGTACGATCAGTTGCCCCTCTTCATACTGCACGCGATCGTCCGTGCAGTCATCCGTATACAGTATTGGCCCGGCATTGTCACATGGCATATCAATGGTTGGCAAGCTAGCCATGACATGGGCGGCTGCGGCGGTGCCCAAGCTCAGTTCCTGTGTAGTGCCGTGCAACGTGCGCAGTCCCAACGTGCGCGCAAAGTCGAACATGCGGCGTGTCTGCCAAATGCCGTTGGCACAGGTAGCAATATTGACGATGTCGACAGCCTGCGCGGCCTCCATGCGACGGATCTGTTCGAAAGTGTGTGCGTGCTCGCTGACCGGAATGCCCAGTTGACGACGCACTTCCGCCATGCCTGCCAGGTCGGCGGAGTCAAGCGGATTCCGCTTGTCGCGACGGAAGGAAACGCTTTCGGCGTCATGATAATTGAAGTGACGGAAACGCTGTAACAGCGCCAGCGCATCCTGCCAATAGTGGCGACCGCTCAGGTCCAGCGACTTCAGCTCGACCGTCTCGCCAAAGGTTGCTCGGAACGCGGTCAGCCACGCCTCTTCGGCCTCCAGGTTGTAGCCGATGTACTTGCGGAAGCGATTCTGGCCCAGGTCCACGACACGCTGCACGCGCTGTATCTGCGCTTCCAGCTCCGCCGAGTAGTCGTCACCGACCGGCGTGTGCATGACGAATATGGGATAGCAGAAGGGAATGCGGTCCCTGCGTTTGCCGCCGATGAAGGTATAGACGGGCACATCCAGCAGTTTGCCCAGCAGGTCGTACAATGCAAGGTCGAAAGCGGGCCAAGCGATCTTACCCAACCGCTCAAGCACGGCGCTCATCTGAAATGGATCGCAACCGTCAATGCGCAGGTTTGCCTCTTCTTCCATGAGCGGGATGGAAGGGAAGTCGACAGGATGGATGTGGTGCATGTCAGACAGCTCTCCCCAGCCGGAGACGCCGCCGTCGGTGTCGATACGCACGAGCAGATGCTCGCTGTACAGGCCTGTTTCGCGGGTAGTTTCTACAGGAAAAAAGCGACAACCAGTGAGCTTCATTATGGGCCTCGCGAGATTGGGGATGACAGAATTGGATAGATTCCATCATTCTAGCATAAGGTGCGGTGATGCCCTGACAGAAAGCGCCGCTGTTTCTCGAGAGCGGATAGGCGGCATGCGCCTCTGGCTTCTGCAGGGTGCACTGTTCCGAGAGTCGCTGCTGTTCATGTATACTTGGCGGTGATGCCTGCATTGCGTTCGTCCAACATCCACCGAGACATCACGCACCAAACACTCGCACTTGGTTGCCGTGCAATGCGTGTGGGGCATGTCGAAATATGTAGATCGGAGAGACAGTTCCCTCAGCCGTTGCTGCACCGTCAACACCTGGTGCGCTATATCTCGCACGTCAGACTATATAGACAGAAAGAGAACTATGGAGTATCGAATATACGATCCGGAAAAAGACAAGGATGCCGTCCACCGCATCTGGCGTGAGATCGGCTGGGTGGAGGATGAAGAGGGCGAGAAGGCCATGGATTTGTTCCTCGACGGCGCTCGCGTACTCGTCAAAGATATTGATGGCGAGCCTGAATGCCTTGTGGCAGCAGTACCAGGCGACATACGCTATCAGGATGAAACATTGCCCATTCAGATTGTCGCGGCGGTCACCACGAGTCGCATCGCACGCAAGCAGGGATTTGCCGGACGCATGACCGCGCATCTCATCGCAGTCGACGCGGCTGAAGGCGCAGCGCTGAGCACGCTGGGCATCTTTGAGCAGGGCTTCTACAACCGTCTAGGCTATGGAAACGGATCGTACGAGAATCTAGTACGCTTTGATCCGGCTAATCTCAAGGTTGACGGTCCATCTCGCCCACCTAAACGCATTACGGTTGATGATGTCGAACAGGTCCTGAAGGCGACGCATAACCGTCGTCGCGTACACGGTTCGATAAACATCCACCCGCTCAGCGCAATGCGTGGTGAATTATCCTGGAAAAAGGAACTGTTCGGGTTGGGCTACTACGCCGAAGATGGCGAGACGCTGACGCACTTCCTCTGGGCTAATCCCAAAGGCGAGCATGGTCCCTATCGCATCTCGATGTTTGTCTATCAGAATCGTGAACAGTTTCTGGAGCTGATGGGCGTCGTGAAGAGCTTGGGCGATCAAGTTCATATGGTTGCCATGCGTGAGCCAACAGACGTTCAGCTGCAGGATCTGATCAAGGCGCCGTTCCGTCACTATTCGACGACAAATAACTCGGATTTTGAAGCGGACAACCAGTCCTATGCCTATTGGCAGATGCGCATATGCGATCTGCAGACATGCATCGACGCCACGCATCTGCGAACGGATCCGGTGCGTTTCAACCTGGCGCTGCATGATCCCATCGAGAAATACCTGAGCGAGGATGCGCCCTGGCACGGTATTAGCGGAGAGTACATCATCTCCTTTGGCAAGGAATCGAGCGTCGAGGTCGGCAGCGACGCATCGTTGCCAACCTTGACCGCCGGTGTTGGCGCCTTCACGCGGATGTGGCTGGGTGTGCGACCGGCGTCGGGATTGGCGATGACCGATGAGCTTGCCGGACCAGATGAGTTATTGGCTGCGCTTGACAAAGCGTTCATGTTGCCGACTCCGCATCCGGACTGGGAGTACTAAGCGATATTTTGCTGTTCGATAGCCGGGCTTCCCAATGGGTCTGCCCAGAATAAGACTGCATACAAAACGGTCTGCGCAGAGAGTAGTGCAGAATGTTCGGATGTGAGCCGAGTAAGGCCGCAGGAAATTGATCCTTACACTGACAAATAAAGTTCCTGGACTCTTTCGTCATCAGACCGACACAGGACAGTGACATGCGTCCCCATATGATCGGGTCATCTGTACTATTGACAGTACGTCTACGCGCGCACTACACTAAATAGTGCACGATTTTTATACGTTCTGATAACTCCGTCCCCCGGTGTCGTGTTGCAATATCTACTCGCATCGCATGCTCCCAGCCCGTCCCAAAGCCGGACTGGATTACTTGGCAAATGGAGACGTCAACTACAAGGAGGACACAGTGCCAAACGGTTACCACAACAAGATTCTTCGCATCGATCTAACAACCGGCGAGATCGGCGTCGATGAACCCGGCGAGCATTTTTACCGCAAGTACGTCGGCGGATGGAATGTCATCGCCCACTACCTGCTTACCGAGACCCAACCCGGCGTCGACCCACTTGGCCCGGACAACCTGCTCATTTTCGCACCTGGCATCCTCACCGGCGTACCGGTGGGCGGGGCGGGGCGTAATGCCGTAGGCGCCAAGTCGCCGCTGACCGGCGGCTTCGGCGCAGGCGAGGTTGGCGGTCTTTGGGGCGCCGAATTGCGTCGCGCAGGCTGGGACGCAATCGTCATCAGGGGTGCATCCGACAAACCCGTCTACATCTCCATCAACAATGATGAGGTCGAAATCCGCGACGCGGCGCACCTGTGGGGTAAGCCGACCGCAGACGTGCAAGAAATGATCCAGGAAGAATTGGACGACAAGCGTGTCAAGGTATCGCAGATCGGCATCGGCGGCGAGAACATGGTGCGCATCTCAGCCGTGATGAACGAGATTAACCGAGCTGCCGGTCGCACGGGCTTGGGCGCTGTCATGGGTTCCAAGAAACTGAAAGCGGTTGCGGTACGCGGCACCAAAGGCGTGGACGTGGCTGATCGGAAAGGGGTTGGTTCGCTCGCCAAGTGGCTGGCTGACAACTTCATGGAGACGTCGGGCGGGCTGCACGACCATGGCACCGACGGCGGTCTCATTCAGCTCGATCAGTTCGGCGGTTTACCGACGCGCAACTTCCAGGAAGGCTCGTTTGAGCATGCCGAAGCCATTACCGGTGAGACCTTCACAAATACGGTGCTGGTTGGACGCGACAACTGCTACGCCTGCCCCATCTACTGCAAGCGCGTGGTGGAGATCGACGGTCGCTACAAAGTGGATCCGGTCTATGGCGGCGTGGAATACGAGACGGCTGGTTCGCTCGGTTCCGTCTGTGGCGTCGGCGATATCGAGGCCGTCTCCTATGGCAACCAACTCTGCAACGCCTATGGCTTGGACACCATCGGCACGGGCATGACCATCGCCTGGGCCATGGAATGCTTTGAGCGCGGGCTGACTAGGACCGGAGGACACGGATGGACTGGAGGTCCGCTTCGGAAACGGTGACGTCATGGTCCAGCTCATTGAGAAGATCGCACATCGCGACGGCTTCGGCGACATTCTAGCCGAGGGCAGCTTGGGTGCAGCCAAAGAGATCGGCCGCGGCACAGAGAAGTACTCCATGTCCGTGAAGGGCCAGGAGCTGCCCATGCACGAGCCGCGCATCAAGTTTGGGCTGGACCTAGGCTACACGGTCTCTCCCACCGGTGCCGATCATGTACACAACATTCACGATACCGCTTACGAATCCGAAGCCGGCGCCATCCAGGGCATGGCTTCACTTGGTGATTTCGAGCCGCTGCCGGCCAATTATCTGGGACCGGAGAAGGTGCGCCTAACCAAATACCATATTGACTGGCAGGTCTTCAACAACTGTGTGGGTCTCTGCATGTTCATGCCCTATAGCAAGGAACAGACGCAGGAAGTGATGCAGGCCGTGACCGGCTGGCCGGTATCGCTGTTCGACCTGATGAAGGTGGGCGAGCGAGCCCTGGCGATGGCGCGTGTCTTCAACCACCGCGAAGGTTTCACAGCCGCGGACGACAAGCCGCTGTGGCGTCTCTCCACCAAGTTCGAGTCTGGTCCTGCAAAAGGCGTGGAAGTGCCCATGGACGACTTGCTCAAGGCAATAGAACTGTACTATGAGATGAACAGCTATGACAAGGAGACCGGTGCGCCGACCAATGGCAAACTGGTAGAGTTGGGCGTCGGTTGGCTGGCGGAGTAGTGTTGCCAGAGATACATCGTTGCAGGCGCTAAGAAGCTGCTTGAAACGCAGAAACACCAACCGAGCGCTCGGTTGGTGTTTCTCTCTTCTTGCATTGCCAGCGTCAATGCCGGCTCTTCTATTTTCTGTTCCTTATGTTTGCTACGTTTGTAGCAACAATGTCATCGAACGTTATGTACGATTTCCATAGCCGCTTTTTTAGCGGTTGTTCTGGTGAGCCGTCTGCGGTTCCATCCGGCTATCTGTGCCGGATACTGTCTCGACACCACTGTCGAACCAGGAGCGGATCTGGCTATTCAGGGTGGACAAGGAGTTCTTGATCCGATCCTGCTGCCAAAGCGAGGACTGGTACTGACTGGACAGTTCCTTTACTCGCTGCTCGTGATACTGCATTAAATCACCACTTAAGATGTACATATTGTACGTCCCCTCTAGTACTTCTCTATTGCACCACTCCGCGAGTAAATAACATCTGCACTCGCGAAGAGTCACCACTTGGCGCACGGCTTTGTGGTGACCTAACAACAGTATAGCGTATCCATGTTAACGTAATGTGATCAGTCTCTCATTCTCCGGTACGCCCTCGAGACGGAATCCGGACTGCATGCACACGCAGTGCATACGAAAAGGGTATCACCACGGAATTCTGAAGCTCGCGCCTCAAGCGCAAATGGGCTATTTTTCGGCAGCATGAGCACTCTGAGATGATATGTATTCGAACTTCTGTTGTGCCGTGGACAAGTTCTGGTCGACCCAGGATGGCTGGATAGAGTACAATAAGAGCAACGAAGTACGAGATCAACCTCGCGTTTTCACTGTCAGTTATCTGACGCCTATTTGTCAGTCATCTGTAATTCGCTGGAGTATACTGGTATTCAGGGCTGGCTTGGACATAGGGACCGAGTTTCGGCGTATTCCAGCAACGTTGGGATGAAAGTCTGAAGCGGTCTTCCACAGCCACAGGGGCGCCCGGACTGCCGAGAAAGCAGCGGAAGGGACAAATCTGTATGACTATGAAACGATCTATGGTCAGAAGAAATCGGCCCAGAAGCCGCACTCGAATCGTGTTCTATGTCATCCTTGCCATCATCCTGGGCGTTATCGCCTGGTCCCTGAGCACGCAGCTCATCGACCGTGCTGTCCTGATACAGATATATGTCGCGGCGAGCGTGCTGGCGGTCGGAGTTGTCATCATCGACATGCTCGGCCTGCTCGGCGAGCATCACGGAGATGCTGACGGTTCAGACTCCATGGCCGACGACAGCTCCGACTTCGGTTTCGACGGCCATTCCGACTCCGGTGCGGACAGTGACGGCGATGGTAGCTTTGGCCATGCGGACTTTGGCGATACCAGCGATCATGGCGCTACAGAGGTGGATTCCATTGGCGGCGACGATGCCATGGGCTCTATGGGCGATGACACATCGCATCTGGATGACGGCGATTCGCACGACATCTCTCTAGGTCAAGGCCCAGTGCTTGAGGCGATTCGGTATCTTCGCATGTTCGTCTATTTCTGCTTAGGTTTTGGTCTCGTAGGATTGGCTGCGCTGTTTAGTGGTCGCACACCGCTGAACAGCCTGGTCTTTGCCAGCGTCGCCGGTATTGCCACTGTGATGCTGGCGCGACTCTTCTATCGCTTCCAGCCCAAGGATACAGGCGCTGTACTCTCCGACCAGGAGCTAGTGCTGGAACAGGGTTTGGTCATTATACCGTTGAGCGACGAGTATATGGGCAAGATTCGCGTCTCACTGGGTATGGAAGTGCGCGAGGTATATGCGAAGGCAGCGCATACCGGCGAACGGTATGAGAGAGGCGCTAAAGTGCGCGTGGTCAGTCTGGGCCATGACTGCGTCTATGTCGAAGGCGTCTAGCCTACGCCACAACTTCAACCAAGCAACTTTCTAGCGTACGGCTCTGTTGTCGTAGATATTAGGTCGGTACCACATAGGTTGGTACTGCTTCATTTACTGTTCTAGTGTAGAGAGGAATCGAAACTATGGAAGCAATTGGCGGACTATTCGCCGGGCTTGTCCTGCTAATCCTATTCGTACTGCTGCTGGGTATTCTCCGGCAACTGATTCGAGTATGCCCTTCCAACCAGATCATGGTTATCACGGGCGGGCGCGGAGCAAACGTCGGCGGACACAGATACGGATTTCGCTTGAAGAAAGGCGGCTGGACGGTCGTCATCCCCTTCATTCAGCGTGTACATACGGTAGACCTAACCATCGTACCCATCAATGTGCGCGTGGAAGGCGTGAACTCAGCCAACGGCATTAAGGTCGGCGCAGATGCATTCGCCTGTGTCTGTGTTGACGACGATAATGAATCGTTGCTCTACAGCGCGGTGCAGCAGCTTCTCGGTAAATCTAAGGCTGAGATCACCGATCAGATTCAGAAGACCATGATCGGTAACTTTCGCGCAGCGCTGAACAAGACAACACCGCTGCAAGCCATCGGCATGGTTGAAAGCGCCGACTTCTCTGACGGTGTCGTGCTGACGGACGTGACGGGTAAGCCGATTACGGCTGTTGAAAATAGCGCCACTTCGACGACGGCTTCCGGCGCTGAGGGCGATTCGCCTAACGCGGTGACGAAGGAGCTCACTGTCGAAGGTGAACGCGCCGTCTTTCGCAGTGTGCTGCTAGACGATTGCCAGGTGGATTTGAGTCCCTTTGGCATCGAGGTCGTGTCCGTCAGCATGCAGCGCATCTGGGACACATCCAACTACATCGCCAATCTGGCAAATAAGACACTCTCACGCAAACGGCGAGAAGTCGAAGTGGAAGAGGCAAGGCTGCACTCAGAAGCGGAACGTGCCGAGTCCGATGCGGAACGGCGCATGAGCGTAGCGAATAGCCAAGCGGACGAGCGCATCCTGCAGACTCGTCAGGAAGTCGAAGTCTTCCGACGCGAACGGGAAGCACAGGTTAATCGAGTGCGATTGGAAGCAAACAGTAATATTTCGGAAGCGGAGAGCGAAGGTCAACGCGCTGTCGAGGAACAGAACGTGAAGCTGCAGGAGCTGCGCAATCGCTCCGAGGTCACGTTGGAAGCGCAAGCTCGTCGCGTCGCCGCAGAGACCCTTTCCGAGGGTGACGCTGAAGCGGAGAACATCATCCGCCAGGCTAACAACGACTTGCTGGCGCAGAAGGTAGACTTGTTGCGCGAGCATGGCGACGTTGGACGTCTCGTGCTCTTCTTGACGCAACTGCCTTCGCTCTTTACGCAATATGAGGCGCATGCACAGAAGCGGCATGTAGATAATCTGTTGGTGCTCAGCGAGGAAGACGGCTTCAACAAGGCCGTGAACCGCGGACCGTCAGCGCTGGTGGACTTTATGCACCAGCTCGAGAAGGGCTTCGGCATCGACATTCGCCAACTCATGGGCGGGCAGATTCAAACCATGACACCGTCTGCTGCGGACCGCAAAGCGGAAGGAGAGAACGTATGATTATTGCCATCACGGTAATCCTGCTCATCCTGATAATCGTTGTCACGCTGATCGTTCAGTTTGTAACCAAATTGCGTTTGGTACCGCCTAGCCAGCTAGGTGTGGTGCACGGTCGAGGGCCCAACGGTTTCAAGATGTTGAGCGGCGCCAGTATCTTCGTATATCCGCTCATCAATCGCTTTGACACGATGGACCTGAAGCCGCAGACGTCCACGGTTGTTGTGGAGTCGGCTATCGCAAAGGGCATCGTGCCGCTGACGGTGACCGCGACAGTTAGCTTCGCCGTCGCGCATTCGGAACAGGGCCGCATCCATGCAGTAAAGCGTATCCTGCATCAGACGGACGACTGGGACGAGCTGCGGTCCATTGCCGATTCCATTATCGAGGGTCATCTCCGCGACTCCATCGCCGCCATGACGCCTGAAGAGGTCATGAGTCAGAAGGACCAGCTCATTCAACACATGATCCGCGTCGCCAAGCTGGACCTGGAAGAGATTGGCTTGGAAATCACGACCATGAACATCGCTGACGTGGACGACCACAGGCTCGAGGGGGTGGATGAGCCGGATCTCTACATCGCACTGCTAAAGCGCGTGCAGACAGCCAATGCGGAGACGCAGTCGCGCATGGCCAAGGCAGAGGCCGCGGCTACTGCCAAGGAAGAACAAGAGCGACGTCGCGCGGACGTGCAAGTGCGCAGTCTTGAGAATGAGCGTCAGCAGATCGACGCCGAAACGAGGGTGCGCATGGCGGAGGAGCGGCAACGCGCCGCTGTGGGCATGCAGGAAGCCACGCGCAACGCCGAGTCGGAAGTGGCGGGCATCGTGGCACAAGTTCAGGCGGAAAAACAGCGCATCGAGATGGTCACGCAGCAGCTCAAAGCCAATGTGATTGTCCCGGCGGAGGCTCAGAAAGTTCGCAAGGTTGAGGACGCCAAAGCCCAGGTTGCAGATGTTCGTTTCCGCGGTCAGGCGGAAGTGGACCAATTGCGGAAGACCATTGAGATTCTACAGAGTGGTGAAGGACAGGGACCGGCTGCCTATTTCATTGAGATATTCGATGAACTGGTCACCCAATTCGCCAAATCCATGGACCTGTTCCCGGTAGACAACATATCGGTCATCTCAGGCAGCAACCCGCAACATGGACCGATTTCGGCCATACATCCCAATGCGCTGGACAAAGAGTTGACCAAACGCATCAGTGATGTTTTGGGTAATGGAGACGGCGACAGGCGCAGTGCCAAGTCTACGTCTGTTCAACCAAAAGCCTGAGGTACGGCGAGTAGCCTTTAGGTGAAAGAGGTCGGGGTGTTCTCACTCCGACCTCTATTGATTTATGGGCCAGAAAATAGTTCGATCGTGTTATAATTGAGATGTGTATGGGAAAGAGAAACGTGCCAAGCGTTTGTAGGTTCTTTGGGATATCTATCTACATTTACTATAACGATCACGCTCCGCCGCACTTTCATGCAGTCTACGGTGATTGTGAAGCATTGTATGTGATTGATACACTCGAAATACTCGGCGGTCAGTTGCCGCGCAGAGCTCATAGCATGGTATTGGAATGGGCAACCATTCATCGAATGGAGATCAGATCGAATTGGCAGAATGCCCGCAACGGTACAGAATTAGTACGGATTGCTCCACTTGAATAAAGGAACAAACTGGATGGTCAAACTTGAAAAGCTTGTTCGTGTTACGAAAGTGAACGTTCTTCACGACTTCTGGGTGCGAATAGGATTCACAGATGGATCAGTTAGGGATGTAAATCTCGAACCTTTCCTGTACGGTCCGATATTTGATGAGATTCGTCGAGATAGTAGTATCTTCGGCACAGTAGAGGTGCAGGCGGGTACGATCTGCTGGCCTAACGGAGCCGACATCGACCCTGATGTGCTCTACTATGGACTTACTCCCGAACGACTTCGAGACGAAGAGCCAACTGTCAGCTAGTTCTTCATCCAATTTGAACTAACCATATGCTGAATTTGCCGTATCTTCACTCCTGTAAGAATGCCTCTTCCGACCTAATTGTGATATGCTGGCTCGATACAGCCCACGACTATCCCTACTAGTTAATTACTCGATCACACAATTCACCAGCGACAGCATGTAAGGCATCATGGCGCCAATTCGACGAAACTTCACTGCCCCCGAAGACTTCGAGCGCGTTAGCCACTTTCTCTTTAGTCTCTATCAGCCACACAACCGTGACGGCAACTGGTTTCAGCCCATTTGGGAATACGCGTACACGCACCCTCTCTTCGAAACGGAGTATCAAGAGCGCATCGGCATCTGGGAGGATGGCGGCAAAATGGTAGCGGTCGTCAATTATGAATGGGCGCTCGGTGAGGCATTCTTTGCGGCTCATGCGGACTATCAGTATCTGAAGCCGGAGATGCTTACGTATGCTGAAGAGCAGCTCGCAGGCGTCGTACCAGAAGGCGCCGACAAGGGCAAGCGCTCATTACGCGTGTACCTCTGCGACTTTGATAAACCATTCGTGGCTGAGGCGCTATCACGCGGCTATTGGCTCGATCCGGACTGCCACCGGCCCATGTGTCAATACGTCATCCCGGACCCATTTCCGTCCATCATCTTGCCGGAAGGCTTTACGCTCAGAAGCCTGGACGAAGACAATGATCTGGCCAAAGTCAACCGAGTACTCTGGCGCGGCTTTGACCACGAAGGCGAACCTCCGCCGGACGTAAGCGATCGTAGACATATGCAGAGCGGTCCCCATTATCGCAAGGAACATAACATTGTTGTCGTGTCGCCGAACGGTGAATTTGTTGCCTTTGCGGGTCAATGGTTTGAAGCTGTGAACAAGTTTGGCTATGTCGAGCCTGTCGCAACAGATCCAGACTATCGTCGGATGGGATTGGGCAAGGCAGCCGTGCTGGAGGGTATCCGCCGCAGCGGTGAACTGGGCGCGGATGTAGCGTACGTAGGCGTCGATAAACAGTTTTATCTAGCCATCGGCTTCAGAATCTTATATGTCCAGCAATGTTGGATCAAGACGCTATGAGCCTGTCACGAAACGCCAGCAACACCGTCACGTTGGAGGTCCTGCATGGCATCGCATGCCCTGCTACTTTACTTAGCGTCAGCATTACGATCAGGTACACAGCAGTACCGACTCTTGGTAAGGTCGCAATTCTTCCAACGCTTTGCGTGGGGGGGCGGTCATCCGGCGCTACAAGCGAGGCGGACCAGCGGCGATGCGTTCGCTCATCATTGTCACCGTATCGTCGGTGAAGGGCAGCGACCAATCGCGCGTCTCGGTCCACGGGTCAATCGTTTCCAGCCACCAGGTGGCGCCTGCTTCCGCATACGGGGCCACTATATCAGAAGCAGCAGAGTTGTCTCCAGCCGGCGTGAGGCCTGCAGCGACCACATCAAATTCATCCAGCGTACCGCGCTGCGATTCAATAAAGGCCAGCGTCTGCTTTAGCTCTTCGGGCAGCATTTGACCGCCAGCGTCCAGTGGGAAGACGCCGTCGTACTTCGCCGCCCGGCGCATGGGTTTCTGGTTCTGCCAACCACCGCCCACCCAGATCGGTATGCGCGGACGCTGCAAGGGCCTTGGTCGGAATGTGACGTCGGTTAGCTGGTAGTATTCGCCGTGGTACGTTACGGATTCGCCGCTCCAAAGCTGCGTCAGCACTTCCAAGCCTTCGTCAAGCTTGCCCGCGCGTGGCCATGCTCATCTCTTCGCCGAAGGCGTCGAATTCCATCTCCGGAGGTGATCCTAAGCCAACACCAATGGTGAGCCTCCCCTTGGACAGTGCGTCCAGTGTTGCGGTTTCACGTGCCAGCTTCCATGGTCGTCGACGGGCGATGGGCGTGATCATAGCGCCAATTCGTATACTCGTTGTTGCACAGGCAACGGCGGCTAGCGCGATCCAGGGATCCGCTATGTCGTAGCCGGAACGGTTAAAGAGAATGTGATCCCAGACAAAGAAGCCATCCCAACCGACCTCCTCAGCCAGGCGAGCATGTGCTGCCAGGATTTCTGGGTCTGCGAAAGCGCCAAAAGGCGGCAATGTCATACCGTATTTCATCGTCGATCACCGTTTCTGAAGGATTTCGTGGGTACCTGAATGATATCCACTCCCAATGGAGTGTCGCATCTTTGATATATTCTAACAAGCAATATTTCCCTAGCCAGAACGCACTCTAGTGCCGTCACTGTGCATGTGACCTTGTGAAGAGGGCCGATGAACGGACGAAAAAAGGACCGGCATCACGCCGATCCTTCTGGTCAAATTGGTTTGCGGGACGCTCGTCCCGCAAGGTCGAACTATGAAACCTTGGTCACATTCGAAGCTGCCGGTCCCTTGGGGCCGTCTTCGATGGAGAACTCAACGCTGTCGCCTTCCAGCAGACTGCGATAGCCGTCACCTTGAATTTCACTGAAGTGCACGAAGACGTCTTTGCCGCCCTCATAAGCGATGAAGCCGTAGCCCTTCTGATCGTTGAACCACTTGACCGTACCTGTGTAGCGCTCGGTGCTCATTGTTGGAAAACTCCTCTGTTTCCTTTATTCTACCAACTTACTATCACTTGCAAGACGTACCCGTTCCCCAACAACCAGCAACAACGCTCCAACGACTCGCAAGGCCGGGCAGCGTTTTTCAGCAACCTTGTCAGAACTTGCAGCATCTTACCGCCATATTCTACTCCTTTTTCTACAGAATTCAAAGTAGCGCTATCACCGAATCGCGAATTGCGCCCACTCTCTCTGGCATGGGCTTGCATTCATTCCGTAAATGCCTGTCTACCACAGATCAACTCGCAGCCTCGGCGCGGCGTATTGACCAGAGTCGGCGGCTGAACCGTACGTGCACGGAAACCTGCAAGGCGGCAAGATCCGCACTGGATGCCTGAAACGGTTGACCATGATTCCGCCAACTCGAGACACACTACGGCAACCAACCGTTCGAAACCCTGATTAGCCGTATAGTAGCTTCCTGTTCTACAGAGGGCAAAGAATTATTGCCAGAATTATTGCCAACTAATTTCGACATATTCGAAAGGCACAAGATAGCCAAAATGAACGAGAAGTTGCGTATGTGCTCTGGTGTAAAACGTCGCAATGTCAACCAGCGGTTTGATTGGGTCACTCCTGCACAGGAAAGCACGTAACACAAGTGAAATTGGACTATCATTTATTGACACATTCATGTACAATAGTCGGCAACATCACCAAATTATTATGCAGCGCAGACAGTCCAACAATCCGGAGCCTGATATGAGTAACACGCTGACTCCACGCCAAGCAGCGAAGCGCATGGGGATTTCGCTCTCTACCATGTATGTCTATCTGACCATGGGTCAACTAGAGGGCGCCTACAAGGATGCCAATGGGCGGTGGTTCATTCCTGAAAACACCGTCCTCAATCTCCGCAAGTCAGCTAGCGCGCGTACCACCACGTCTACTGACCCGAACATCGTATCAACACCCATTTCTACACGCGAAAGTGAACGCGAACTGAAGCGTGTCACCGCTTTGGCAGCTATGGAAAAGGAAGAGGCTCGGGAACGATCTTCAACATCGCCTGATTCCTTTGCAGTGGACGCCACAGTTGACGAAGATGAGTACGCCGAGCTGATAACGCGCGGCGCGCTTGATCATGAGCGAGAGCTGGAAGAAGCGTACGCCAAAGAGTTGGAAGAGCTGAACTCGCAGGAGTACTCCGGCAGCGAAAGTGACTTGGACAGTGGACTCGACCAAGATGATGAGTTGGCAGAGTATTACGCAGACAGCGAAAAAGCGCGCGAGGATGCATTGCAGGATATGGAGGCGCTAGAAGCCATCGAGGCTGAAACGCGCTCGCTGGACAAAGACGCAGCCCCTGATGACCTAGAGACAGATGCCGAGAAATTGGAGAAAGCTACCTTCCACCCGCGCCCATGGCCGCTCTCGTCAGATAGTTCTTCTGCCAAGGTTGTTACGCGATCCGGTCCCGTTTTTTGGCGCCCGCTTCACAACAACGCTCCTACAGAGAACGAGTCGACCGAAGCCGAGGATGCGGAAACAACTAGGGCGGAAACAGAACCCAATAGTCCCAAATCCAGCCGCAAACATAGCATCACTGAATTGACTGAGACCGGCAAGATTGACCGGAAGTTCCAGCTCGAAGAAGATGTGGACGAAGACGACGACAATAGGGATGTCGGCGTTATCGGCGGCGACGACGGCCATAGTGATGTGGAAGACGGAGACAGAGAGAGCGGAAATGCGCCAGGACGCATGATACCGATGCGGAAGTGGGCCAGTCAGGTGCCGCTCAAGTATGCGGCGATTGCTGCTCTGCTCACAGTGGGTCTTGTGCTAGCCTATGCTGCGATCGATAGCACCGACGTAGTCGTCAATGCGCGACAGTACATCGCTACCCACACGCCGATCCCGACCATGACAGCTATCGTGCGCAACAACGGGTTGCCTTTCGCCCCGCGAGCAGAGGGCGAAACGCTAATTGTCATCCCTAAATTTGAAGGCGCCACGGATGAATCCGCTCCCCACGTACAGATCAAAAGCACCATCGCCAAGAAAGCCGACGAATTGGGGCTGGATAACCTACGCGTTGAAATTGACCCATCTGTGCTCGGCGCCGGCGACCTCACCCGCGCACAAGAACTAGCGGACCGCTATCAGGCGTCGCTTGTCATCTGGGGCGAGGACACAGGCTCCGAGATTCTGGTTGATCTTCTTAGCCGGACCGGGTCGTCAGCTCCGTTCTCCGAAATGCAGACGGCTAATATTTCGCTCGGCGGACGAACACTGATCGCGAATCCGAATGAGCACTTCAGTATGGTCGTCGACGACTTGCCTGCATATCTGGAATATATATCCAACCTGGCCATGGGCGAGTCCTACTTCATGGATGCCGACTACTCGGTTGCCGCCGCAGTCAACGAAGTGGCTTTCAACTCAATCAGTACGGATAATCTAACGCCGGATGAGCTAGCAGACGCCAACTTCCGTCTGGGATGGCTCTATCAGCTTTCGCAGACGAAAGCCAACCGTGCGCTGGATTACTACAACGCGGCCCTGCAATATCGCCCGCAAGACGCCGCCATCTTGAACAATATCGGCATCATCCACGATAGCTGGGGCGAGAAGCAGCAGGCGCTCAACTCTTTTCAGCAAGTGCAGTCTCTCTATCATGAGACGGGTGATCAATTCGGTGAGGCAGTTGCCAGCAACAATATTGCCGCCATCTACGATGATCTGGGCGACAAAGTTCTGGCTATGGAATTCTATGATGAAGCATTGGCGCTCTCCAAGGACATCGGTAGCACGCTGAGCGAGGCGACCGTGCTCAACAACATGGGAGCGCTCATTCGCTCGCAGGGGGACCTGCAAACCGCACTGGATTACTTCGACAAGGCGCTTTCGCTACGGTCCGAAGTGGGCGACGCCGTGGGCGAGGCCGTATCGCTAATAAGCATCGGCTCCATCCATGACGACAAGGGCGACGAGGATATGGCGTTGGAGTTCTTCACTGATGCGCTGAACGTCGTACGCGAGATGGGCGACAAAGCCAACGAATCACTGGCTCTAGACCGCATTGGTTCTGTATACGACGACATCGGCGATAAGCAACAGGCTCTGGCTTATTACAATCAGTCGCTCTTCATCCGCCGTGAAGTCGGCGACCGCATCGGTGAGGCTGCCACGTTGGGCAACATCGGCACGCTATACAACAACATCAACGATCCGCAGAAGGCGCTCGACTATCACAATCAAGCGCTGGCACTTGTACGCGAAGTGGGCGACAAGGCCGGCGAGGCTATCACGCTCAACAACATCGGTGCGGTATACGATGACCTGGGCGAAAAGCAGCAGGCGCTGGAGTATTACAACCAGGCGCTCGACTTACTCACTGAGGTTGGCGACAAGTCCGGCATTGGCGTTACCCTGAACAACATCGGTAGTGTCAACGACTCACTCGGCAATACCAAGGACGCGCTGAGCAATTACAACCAGTCGCTAGCGCTCTCGCGCGATGTGGGCGACAAGCTAGGCGAAGCCACCACGCTCAACAACATCGGTGCGCTCTACCGATCTACCGGAAACACCGAGGCGGCGTTAAGCAACTATTCCGAGGCGTTAGGACTGTTGCAGGAGATGGGCGATCGTATGAACGAGGCGGTCACCTACAGCAACATCGGTTATGTGTACTCGCGGCTGGGCAAGCAACAGGAGTCGCTGCAGAACTATGACAAGGCGCTGCAGCTGATCCGAGAGGTCGGCGACACCGCCGGTGAAGCCATCACGCTCTGGAACATCGGCCTAGTGCACCATACGTTCAGCGACATCGACCAGGCGCTGGAATACTATGAGCAGGCGCTGCCGCTGCTGCAATCCACCGGGAACACCACCGGTCAGGCGCTGGTTCTCAGCAACATTGGCGCAATCCATAACGCAACCGGAGACACGCAGCTCGCTCTAAGCTATTACAATCGTGTGCTGCCGTTGACGATGGAGAACGGCGACCTGGCTAATGAAGCAGTCACCCGCTACAACATCGCCATGATTTACAAGGATTTGGAAGAGAATGACAAGGCCGAGGAACAGATGGTGCGCGTGGTAGAGATCGACGAACTGCTTGGCGATCCCGAGATCAGCAACGATAAGAAGACGCTGGCCCGATTGCGCGGTGAGACCGGCAGCGAAACTACGACATCCGGTTTCCGAAGCCGCTAAGCTGGCCAATCGAAGGTAATCGTAGAGGTAATCAATCTACAGTTCTCTAATTGAAAGGGTCTGCCGTTTACGGCAGACCCTTTCAATGTGTAGTATCGGCGCCATCGTAATGGCTGCCTGGCCATGCTGATACGTAGCGATCGCCGGTTATTGCCTTATTCGTCGGCTGCAAAATCAGGTTATATCCGAAGTTGCTCCCTGTTTAGCATTCGCCGAAAACTAGCCGGTGTCGCATCGCGTGGTATGATAGTCGCTGGTTTCAGTTGTTCGAATGGAGATGCATGCGTGCTATTCGCGCTCGATACAGCAACATCTACCGCATCAATTGCGCTTTTCGACCCGCAAAATGAGCGATTGGTCGTCGAGTCCACCTGGCTGGCGCGTCGCACGGCATACCCAGGACTTGACCGCTGCCGTATTTGACATGCTGAAGCGGATAGGCGCGGAGATGCATGATATAACGGCTTTGGCGGTCACAACGGGTCCCGGCAGCTTTACCGGCGTTCGAATTGGAATCAGCACGATCAAAGGTCTTGGGCTAGGCCTGCAGAGCGAACCTGCGGTGATCGGCGTACCCACGTTGGCTGTAACCGCTGCGCCATGGCTGTCAATTGCGGGTACATGCAGTCCGCCAGCTCACATCTGCGCCTACATTCACGCCGGTCGGGGCCGGTACAACTGGGCGTGGTTTGGCCCTGACGACTTGCTGAAGCGTCCAGGCGTAGCCGATCACGAAGCTGGCGATGTGGCAGAGTTCGCGGCAGTTCTTGCGAAACGGACCCACGCGCCCATATGGCTGGCGGGCGAGTTGGATGCGTCGCTGTACGCAGCCACCGATGAATTAACCCACGTCACAGCAGTAGACCCGGTCAGCTCCATGCGTCGTGCGGGACAGCTAGCACGCATCGCCGCTCAGCATTTGGCGGCAGGTACTACCGACACGCTTGCGGCGTTGCAGCCTCTCTATCTGCGGAATCCATAGTATGGACGGCAATTTCCCCTCCGAACTGCAGCCCATTTTCCGACGCATGGAAGCCCAGGACCTCGACCCGCTAATGGCCGTCGAAGAGGTTGCTTTTCCCACACCATGGTCCCGTCGCACCTACGAACGTGAACTCGTGCGCAGCGACTTCGGCTCCTATTGGGTTGGCGTACCCGGTGTACGGAATCTGCCGTCGGCGCCGAAACTCCTATCCTATGGCGGTATGTGGCACACGGGAAACGAGTCACACATCACCACGATCGCAGTGCATCCCCGGTGGCGCAGGCGTCACATTGGAGTGTGGACACTGCTCAAGCTGATCGTACAGGCACGCTCCAAAGGCGCTGAACTCATCACGCTAGAAGTACGCGAGTCGAATACTCCTGCGATTGCACTGTATGAGAAGCTGGGATTTCACAATGTGGGCGTGCGGCGCGGCTACTATATGGACACGCGCGAGGATGCACTGTTGATGACCTTGTTTGCGATCCACTTTCCCGAAAATTGGGCTAAGATCAAACAGGCACTGCGCGAAATCGAACAGCCGACCGACAACGTGTAGCAGCGATTAGGGCGCTGCTACCCCGATTGCGTCTGCGCTCGCAGCAGCCTGTTTCGCATCGGATGCGGGCAAGGCGACCACAATGATGCGGTGCGTGTTGTTGTTGCGCGGCCAGCAACTGACTAACGTCAACCGCTCCTCGCCGAACTCGCCGATCCACTTCGCATTCTCGATCCGCTGATCGGGTGCGGCATTTGCTTCCGGCACGACAAGCACCTGCTCTACTTCATAGACGCGGGGCTCGCCGTCAGTCCATACGATGGCATCATCGCCTTTGCGCAACAGATCGAGTTCACGAAATACTGAGCCATAGATGTTATTGTGCCCGCTCATCACGATGTTGCCGAGCTCGCCTGGCAGTGCACTGTTCTTGTGCCAGCCTGCCGCATACTTGGCCACATCCCACTCGCTGATGATCGCGTCTTCGTTGACAGAGGCTGCGTGCCAGCCTAGCTCCACGATGGGCATGTCAGCGTCGATGGCTGGCAGCTGCAGTCTATCCGGCAACGACCGCTCACCAAGGGCGGCACGTTCTTCTTGGCCAGACCCTTTGTCGGCAGGAACCGCCTGTGTTGTATTCGCTTCAGTGGGTGTCGCCTCAGGCGATATGGCGCTGCATGCGGCGAGGGCGATTATAAACATGGACACGATACTATACGCAACGACGCGTGCTGCACGTTTCCTCAAGGGGATTAAGTGAAGTTTCTTCTGATTCATAAACATCAGACATACTCGTCCTTGATAATTAATATGAGATAGACTAAGCTATCCATCAATGGTAATTGCCAGGATATATGACTGACTATAAGCACAATATGCGAAATGTGCAATAGCGCGGCAAGCCACCGGTGAACAGTTGCTACGGCAGCCTTCGACCCTGCGCTGCGGCTTCCACACGCTCGACCGGTCCGCCGAGGGGCGAAAGAATGGCTACGAAATCCGTATTGCCGCCGCGAGCGATGACGTTATGGTCCGGCACAATTTGCCGCACGGCTACAACTCGACCCATAGGATCATAGGCTGTCAGGACCACTCGAACCTCTACTGCCTCTTCCGGCCCCACATTGAAGACTTTGCCCGAGACTGTATAGGAGGCGTAGCGCTGGCTGAGCAACTCGATGTCTTCGACTGACAGATCGCGATAGTAGCTGCCCACATACGCAGGGACGGCGCTGCGTCGCGTAGACACGGTACTGATCAAAATTCTCTGGCGCGTTGTCAATCAGCAACGCAAAAGGCGAACTTTCATCTACGTCCAGCATGTCCAACGCAGCTAGGCTGCTGGCTTCGATGATGGGCATGCCCGCTTCGTCCACCAGTGTGACGCCCACACGCACCTGCTCTAGCGGCACACCACTGGTATTGAGCGCTTCGCCCAGCACCCACAGCCCTCCGATCGAAGTCTCACTGAAGTGTAGATTCTCAATCTCCACTGGCATCGGCGTCGGTGTAGCGGTTGAGTCTGCGCTCTCTGCCTGCGCCACTTCACGCGGGATGATCAGTTCCTGGCCAATTTGCAGCGTGCGCGGGTCCAGAATACCGTTGGTCTCCTGCAGCGCAGCAACGCTAACGCCGTAGTCATTGGCGATGGAGAGTAGGCTTTCGCCAGAGGCAACGGCGTGGATGTCGGGCGTTGGCGTGACGGTTGGTGTTGGTGTCGGCGCGGGCGTATACGGGGCTGGCGTGTCGGTTGGCGCGGTTGTCACCGAGAGTACGGCTACTTCGATTGTAGCGGTCGGCGCCGGTGTCGGCGTTGGCGTCACGGTAATCACTTGCCCGCAGCCTGCTGCAGCTACTATGACAACCAACCCAATACCTAAGAGAATGAGGGGAATTCGACCATGACAGTACGCACGGAACCGCTTACGATAGCAGCCCATGGACCGCAAATTGCACTTTGTCAACTGCGATGTCAATCGCGATTTCATAAGCGCGAGTATACCACAATGCACAGAGGGCCGAGCAACCGGGAGGCGTTACCTGACACTCGTTTCCATGCGCCAGGGTTGAGCGTCTCCAGCCGTATTGACGCATTGGTACGCGACGAGTACCATGTAAACAATTCGCCAAGCACAAATGGAGACTTACCTATGAACGTTGCCGTTTTCTCAGATAGTCATGACAATATTTCTGGTCTAGAAAGGGCGCTGGAATCTGCCAACACAGCCGGCGCCGAGATGCTGCTGCATTGCGGCGATATCATCGCTCCATTCATGATAGACAGGATAGGCAAACATTTCTCCGGACCTGTTCACGTTGTCTTTGGCAACAATGATGCCGACCTGCGCCTGCTGCAAGTGGTTGCAAGCAACTATCGGCAGATCACGTTGCACGGCATTTACGCGGAATTAGAGGCCGACACTCGCACAATCGCGATCATCCATTACCCGGAGCCCGCGCTGCGCATCGCTCAGTCCGGTCAATTTGACCTGGTCTGCTACGGCCACAACCACGATAAAAAGGTCGAGCAGATCGACGACTGCGTGCTCGCCAATCCCGGCGAGATTCTGGGTATGAAGGGGACGCCAACGTGGGGGCTGTATGACACCACCAGTGGCGAGTTTACCTTGCAGGAGCTCGCTTAGCTGTGGCCGATCGTGCTCGCAAACAGATCGGAGTAGGAAGTCGCGTCTCGGTGGAGCTGGTCAACGCAAACGGCACTGGCGAGCCGTATATGTTCGTCCTGGCGCCAGACGAAGGCGCCGACATCACAGCCGACCTCATCAGTACGGAATCACCTCTGGGTCAGGCGGTGCGAGGTCGGTTTGAGGGTGATGTTGTGCCCTATGCCATGGGCGATGTGCGCAGTGTGCGCATCATCGCGGTCGCCGATGCGGAGCTTACCATCGACAGTGATGCGGCAGAGCGGCGTCAAGCGGTGCTGGACGAGGCGCGTCGCAAGGCCGAGCGCACGAACGCGGAACTGTTCGCCTCGTCGTACAGCGGCAAGTGGGGCGATTATAATACCGATGAGGTGGACGAGTAGAGGTTGGCAGAATCGGTACACAGAGGCCACTGAGGTGCTCTCTGTGTACCTTGCCACTCAAACTCCAAACCACCGCTCCCGAAGGAGACTCCCATGCCACGATTTGACCACCTGAAAGGCGTTTTTGGATTACTACCGACGCCGTACGACGAAGACTACGAAATACTCACCTCCGACCTGACTGCCACGGCAGATTTCGTCTGCAGGAGCGGACAGCACGGCATCGTGTGGCCGGTCATGGTGGGCGAATTCCAATACGTGGGCGAGGAGGAGCGCATCCGTAACTGGGATGCCGTCATGGATGTAGTCGACGGTCGGTTACCGGTCGTCTTCGGCTGCTCGGGGATTTCCGTACCGCAGGTGCTGCTCTACTGCCGCGCCGCCCAACGAGCCGACGCCGATGCGGTCATCGCCATGGCGCCGGCGGACACCGACCAGCAGATCGCCATGGGCCTCTATCGACGCATGGCAGACAACTTCGACGGGCCCATCATTGTGCAGAACGCAGGTCTGTATGCGCCGCTGTCCGGTGAGCAGATCGCACAGCTAGTGGACGAGGTGCCGCAGATCGAATACGTGAAAGAAGAGCGTCCGCCCGGTCCTAAGCACATCAGCGAAGTCTACGAACTTGTTGGTGACAAGGTCAAGACCATCTTCGGCGGTTCAGCCGGGCGCTTCCTGCCCGACGAGTTGAACCGCGGCGCAGACGGCAACATGCCCGCCTGCCAGATGGGCGACCTGCTCGCTCGCGTACAGGAACTGTGGTGGCAGGGCGATTATGAAGGGGCGCGTGCATTGCATCGCCGCTTGATCCCGCTCATCAATCTGGAGACGCAACCCTTTATGCGCTACATGCTCAAGCGACGCGGCGTAGTCACCTCGTTGGTGGAACGCAGACCGCCAGGCGCCAAAGCGTTGGACGCGGCCGACAAGGTGGAGATATCGACGTTGCTTGCTGAGATAGCCGACGAGGTGCAGAGTTATCCGTTCGGCCCGGAGTGATATGCAGACTTTCTACTTGCGCTTGTAGGAAATCAGTGCGTGCTATGGCTACCGTTTCGCCGCTACATCAAGTCAAACCTCGAGTAAGCCATTGATCGATAAGCCGGCAACCGAACGGCGCCCTGCGCTGGCTGCATTGTGCATCGGTGTTGGCTGATTTTGAGACGTGCCGGGTTCGTACGAGGCAAGAGATCGGCATACCGTACACCTTCAAAAAGCGTCTAGTGGGGTGACGAGACCAACCAGGTCTTTGCTTCCTCTGGATCACTAAAGAACTTGAGGGGAACAGAACGAAGTTGTTCAGTCTTCTTTATAAGTCGCTTCAATCGCCACCGGTCTCTTGCTGAGCAACCGACCAGCGCTAGCTTCACAATGTGGTGTCGCAGGCGACAAATACTCTCCATAAATTCGACGGCGACCCTATTCGTAAGTTGTGTCTCATAGAAGTCCACCCAAATTCGCAATTGCTGATTACGACGCGAGATAAAATCCTCTTCTGCCTTCATCAGTGCAATCAGCGAATCTTCGTCTGCGAAGAAGCTTCCATACTTCAGGCAATATAACTCACCGCCTTTGTAATAATAGGGAAACATCGAACCGCCCGGCGACTCGGTATTCATCATACACCTCCGAAAACCTGACGCAACGGAATGCAATAACAGCCAGAACCGCTGCCCGTCGCCCGACGTCCACATGCGGCTACAGCATGGAGCGTTCGAAGCCGGCGATCTCATTCTGTTGTCGAATTGATACGGACACTACGGATGCTGTGTCTGCCCTTCCTGGCAAAATAACCGTGCCACAATATAAAGCAGGAGCGCTGGCGGTCTATATGCCCTCGCCCATCATTTCGCTGTAGCGCTCAAATGCCTCATCCCAGCCCGCCGGTGAGCGCGGCTCGAAAACCTCCTGCTGGATGGACGCTGCGATGGCTTGGCGACCTTCGTCCAAGCTGCCCAAATGTCCAGTGGCAATCGCCTGCACCATGACATTACCCAGGGCAGTCGCCTCAATCGGACCAGTCACGACAGGACGCTGACAGGCATCCGCCGCTAGCTGGCTGAGCATACGATTTTGGCTGCCGCCGCCCACGATGCGCATGGTCTCCAACCGTGTCCCCGTCAGTTCCTCCAGTGCGTCGAGCACCCACCGGTAACGCAGCGCTAGCCCTTCCAGGCTCGCCCGCACGACCTCGCCGACGGACCGCGGCGTCGGCTGACCGGTGCGCTGGCAGAAGTGTTGGATCGCGTCCACCATATTTTTAGGATTCATGAAGTCATTCGCATCGGGGTTAGCGATGGAGCGGAAGGGCTCGGCCTTTTGTGCATGGGCGGTCAAATCATCCCACGTGTAGGCGGCGCCCTCGCGCGACCACTGATTGCGGCTCTCCTGCAGCAACCATAGCCCGCCGATGTTCTTCAACAGACGGATGCTGTCGTTGACGCCGCCTTCGTTGGTGAAGTTCAGTTGCAGGCTGCGTTCGTCGATGATGGGTTCATCGATTTCGACGCCCATGAGGCTCCAGGTACCGCTGGAAATGTACAGACTCTTTGCGTCCAATTCTGGCACTGCGGCGACAGCGCTGGCGGTGTCATGGCTGCCCGGTGCGATGACCGGTATATCGCCAGACAGGCCGGTTTCCACCAGCACGCCATCCAGTACATTTCCCAGGACGGTCCCCGGCGGCACAACTTCTGGCAGTATACGCGTCGGCAAATCGAGATCGGCCATCAGACCGGTAGCCCAGCGCCGGTCGCGCGCATCGAACAGCTGACTGGTTGAGGCGATGGTGTACTCAGCCGACTTGCATCCGGTCAGCCAGTAGTGAAAGAGGTCTGGTGTCATCAGCATGGTGTCGGCGAAGTCCAGCAGCGGATCGTCGTAGTAGCGCATGCTGAAGAGCTGAAAGATGGTGTTGAGCTGCATGAACTGAATGCCGGTGATATCGAAGACAGTCTTGGCGGGTACGATCTTGAAAAGCGCTTCGGGCATGCCGTTGGTGCGGGCGTCGCGGTAGTGGACTGGATTGCTCAACAGCCGACCGGTGCTGTCCAGCAGCGCGAAATCAACGCCCCAGGTGTCCACGCCAATGCCGGACAGAGGCTCAGAATACGCCGCCGCATACTTTGCCATACCCGTAAGTATTTCCGACCAGAGACGCAGCGGATTCCAATACTCACGACCCTGCACTGTGGTCGGTCCATTTGGAAAACGATGCAGCACTTCCAGTTCGAAGCGGGCGCCGTCCCATCGTGCCAGCAGCACGCGTCCGTTGGATGCGCCAAGGTCGACGGCGAGGAAGTTGGTTGTGGCAGCCATGGCGGATCTCCTACGATGTTGGCAGCGATGCGTACCCTCGCAAGGATAGACAGACTACGTCACGAATATCGTCATCTGAGCCGTAATCAGAAATCACGGCTAGCTAATAAGCGAGTCAGTAGATTCTTCGTCGCTGTTGCTCCTCAGAATCATAGGACGGCAGAATGAATATTCGATCCCAGCGAGGGTTAGCTACTAGTTCAAACTGCCACTAGCCCATCGTCCAGACGTTGGTTGGTTTGATCTTGTAGACCACGCGAACTTCGTCCCGGGACAAGGGGTAGTCTTGTCCATTGTACTTATGCGACAGCTTGTGGATAAGCTCCACGGCGCCGTCTTCGGTAATCTCGTCCACGACGCCCTGCAGGCCCACGTAGCGATACGGGTTATCCGGGTCCTGGATGCTGACGGCTACATGCGGACGTTCCCGCATATTGCGATCCTTTTTGCGCCCCTTGGCCGAGTCGATGAGCACGTACTCGCCATCATATTCCACCCACACAGGTGTGACTTGCGGCGAGCCGTTCTCATCCACGGTAGCAACGTGTGCGAACGACTTCTTTTTCAGAATGTCAGCATGGCTTTCTGGTATCTTTGTCATTTGTCTCTCCATTCTTGAACCAACGGTTTACAGAACGAGCTGATCAACTGGGTCTATAGCCACTGTCGGCATCGAGTGCGGCTCGGATTGCCTCGAGATAGCCGTATCCGACCTGCTGATCTGGCTCGAGATATCCTCCTTCTCCCCATTCATTCCAGGCAAAAAGGAACATCATATCGGTATTATAGTATTTATGAGCGTTCGATATCTGTAAGGAAAGGTATTTTTCGAATTTTGCCGGCGTTGAGTCGCGCGCTACCGTAGCAAGCTTTGCGTATCGGGGTGTATTGTCCCAGTCGACGAACATGCCGGGAATGCACCGATCATCCGACGGACGATGGTTGACGACGGCTTCGCATACCTCTTCATAGCTGGCGTTCCGCAGTTCATGGGCGCCGAATTGATAAGCCACATCAGCGTTGACCGTGCGGTCGACGTCCATCATGGCGCTGTACAGCAAGCTCTTCATACGCCGGCTCGGGCTCTCGCTTTCGCGGGCTAGTTCACGATATGCCAAGATAGGCTGGTACTCTATGAAATACTCAAATCGGCTGTCATCGTGCTCCGGTATTTCCAAGAAATAGGGCGTTTGGCATGCGTAATCGATGCCGCCGAATCCACTCGCTTTCGCTAATTCCGTCCAGTAATCCAGTCGGTCGTTGAGCCTGGGAATCAGTTCCGGACGATAGAGGACAAGGAGAGGTTTGCCTTCGTTGGTTATGTAGTTGTCATTCACGAAGAACGTGAGCAGATACTCGAAGTGATCCTTCCATTCACTTTCATCGCCGTATGTCTGCTCGATCAGTAGTTCCTGATGGTCTTTCTCGGCAATCCACTGATCCGTCCAACTCTCATCGGCCCAGCATATGCAATAGGGAAGATTCAGTTTTGGGTTGTTTCGAATGCGCTCAAGCGGTTTTTCCAGCAGTTTCCTGCCGCTGAACCAGTAGTGGTATATGCAGAATCCATAGACGCCATACTTCTTCGCCAGACTCATCTGCCATTCGATGACGGAGTCATCGTCCAGGGTATAGTAGTTCCCGTGGAGGGGAACTCTCGGTTGACGATGACCCGGGTAGAGCGGTTCTGCGCTGCGTACATTGTCCCAGTCGGTGAAACCCGCACCCCACCATTGGTTATTCTCGGGTATGGCGTGATATTGAGGCAAGTAGAAAGCAATGATTCTCAAAACGTGACTAACTCGGTTCTCTTACAATCACTATTGTAATTGTACGGCGCGCCTCAAACCGCAGGGTATCTGCAAGTACAGGACTTTACTGTGTGAAATCCTTTTGCCCGCACTTCGGGAGGTGCACATCGTGCATGGGATCTGCACCTCACGTATGGCAGAAGACCATTGTCCGCTACCAACTCCTCACGTTCTCACTATGTCAATCTGTCGCCATATCATGAATCAGCGCATGGTCAGCGCCATGACCGCCTTCTGCACGTGCATGCGGTTCTCCGCCTCATCATATACGACCGACTGCGGTCCGTCGATGACACCGTTGGTGACCTCGATGTTACGGTCCGCCGGCAGGCAATGCATGTAGATAGCGTCCGACTTGGCCATGGCCATGCGTCGCTCGTCCGCGATCCAATCGGTATACTGGCTGCCGATGCGAGCACTCTCCGCATCGTCGTCCGTGGTCAGCATCGCGCCCCAGCTCTTGGGATAGACCACGTCAGCGTCCACGAAACCGGCATCGAAATCTTCCAGCACCTCTAGGCTGCCGCCGGACTGGCTGGCGTTGTCCTTCGCCTGCTGCACGATTTCCGGCATGAGCTTATATTCCGGCGGGCGGGTCAGACGCACGTTCATACCAAAACGCGTCATCTGCAGGATAAGGCTCTGCGGCACGGACAGCGGCTTCTGATAGCTGCTGGCGTAGGCCCAACTTACGTTGATGGTTTTGCCGCGCGGGTCGCCCACCTTCTCGATGATCGTCATGAGATCGGCTAGGATTTGGAAGGGATGGTAGACGTCGCACTGCATATTGAGCACTGGCACGCGACTGGCTTCCGCCACAGCATTGAGATAGCCATTGCCCACGCCCCAGTCGCACTGACGAATGGCGATGCCGTCGAAGTAGCGGCCCATGATCTGGCCGATCTCCTTGGCTGTATCGCCGTGGCTGATCTGCGTGGTGGTGGAGTCGATGAAGGCTGCGTGACCGCCCAATTGCGCCATGCCCGACTCAAAACTGGATCGCGTACGCGTGCTGGTGAAGAAGAAGAGCATCGCCAATGTCTTGTCACGCAGCAACGGATGACCGATGCCCAGCGCGCGGTCGCGTTTGAGCTTCAATGCCACGTCGATGACTGTCTCAACTTCTTCTTTGCTAAAGTCCATATCGCTGATCAAATCGCGTCCACGCAGGTCAGTTTGCATAGGGTAGTCTCCAGAGTATTACATCTATTAATGGATACAGTTATTATTGGATACAGTTTGCTTCTGTAAACGGTGAAACACCGGACACGGATATTCTTACACAATGAACATTCTGCAAATTCATATTTCTTTGTAAAGTTGACTTCTACACCAGCGGCCAAACGGTGTGAAACCTCTTTACCAGGCCGTCCAGCACGAGATCACGGATATCGTCGGGGCACTGGGCTATCTGCCAACGCCGTTCACTATCCGGCTCCATGCCAGCCGCGCTCACCGCTTTTACTGCATAGTATGCAGCGCCCAGGCTGTGATCCGCCATATGCGCTGTAGCCACGGCATGACCGGCTGCCCTGGCTGCGGCTGTTGCTTCCACACAGGATGCTTCTCGCGCAGCGGCATGGGCGGCTACCGATGCTTTACGCGCTTCGCCGACGGTCACTTCTCCCCGTGCCCAAGCCCGCGCAACCTCAATCGCGCATCTGGGCCGGCAATCCTCCTCATGCGCTTCGAAGAGAGTCAGAACATGTTCAGCACAATCTGCCGCCCAAAGTGACAACAGCGCATGATCGCCGAGCTCGAGCAAACCTCCTCTGTGTACCGCTACAAAACGCTGGTTACGCATACCTCCATCCCACCCGATTGTGGATCGAATCCTCGACGGCAGCCGTATGACCATTGTCAGCGCCGCCATCAATGCGATCGATTTTACCGTTATCCGCGGCCACAGCAAAGCTGACTGCCGGCAATTCTTCGCCTGCAAACACGCATGATACAATCTTTTGTTACAATGCCGAGTGTGAACAGGGACGCTGAACAGAATATCGCAGCTTCGGCTGACCAGCCAGCTGCACAGAAGCCGCTGGCGAACGGGGGTCATGATGAGGACGATTTCTCGCTCATTACGGTAGTAATCCCCACCTATAATGAGGCCGATAACCTGCCCTCCATGGCTGAGGCGCTTTTCAACCTGCCTTTCCCATGCCTGCAGCTCCTGGTCGTGGATGACAATTCGCCCGACGGGACCGGACTTGTGGCAGACGAAGTGGCTAAGCGCTACAACGAGGCTTCCTCATGCGCAGTAGCGGCGGATCGTCCACGCATGGCGGTCATCCACCGTACAGGCAAGGCTGGCTTGGGCACGGCTTATGTGGCTGGCATGCATCGCGCATTGCAGGACGGAGCGGAATACATTGTGCAGATGGACGCCGACTTTAGCCACTCGCCGAGCTATATCCCGCAGATGTTGGGCGTCATGCGCGCCACCGACGCCGATGTAGTCATCGGCAGCCGCTATGTGCCCGGTGGCAGCTTAGACGAAGGTTGGGGCGCCTGGCGACGCTTCGTGAGCTGGTGGGCCAACCTGTACAGTCGAATGATCCTGGGCCTGCGCATTCGGGATATGACCGCAGGTTTCAAACTATGGCGGCGTGAAGCGCTGGAAGGCGTCCATCTAGACACCATCAGCAGCAATGGTTACAGCTTTCAGGTGGAAATGGCTTGTGTTTGCGAGAAGTTAGGCTATCGACTGGTGGAAATTCCCATCCATTTCGAGGACCGGCGCATCGGACAGAGCAAACTGGACATCCCCGTGAAGATCGAATCCGCCTGGCGCACCTGGCAGATTCGCTGGCGCTATCGCAAGCTGAAGAGCGCGCAAACAGTACAGCCGCCCATGGTCGTTTCCCAGGACGACTTGGCTGCACAGCAGTTGAATCCGCCGACACAGGCTGGACAACAAAACCGCCAAGGAGAGGGCGTGGCTGGTTAGCCGTCCGGTCTCCGCCAAAATCGCCATGTCACGTTTGTTCCAACGCTATCGCAGTGACATCCTCGCGCTGGTCGTGCTGATTGTCCTGCCGCTCATCTGGTTCTCGCCGGTGCTTTTTCCGGCGCTCAGCGGTCGAACGCTCCTCCCCTACGATAACTTATACGCATTTGAGCCATTTCATAGCCTGCAGCCTAACCTGACGCCCCACAATGGGCTGCTCAGCGACCTAGTGCTGGAGAACGCGGTGTGGAAGCTGCACATACGGCGCACGCTGGCAGAAGGCCAACTGCCGCTGTGGAATCCGAAGATCTTCACCGGGCTGCCGTTCCTTGCCGCTGGACAGGCGAGCACCTTCTATCCGCTGAACATACTGTTCTACGTGTTGCCGCTGGAAGTGGCGTATGGCTGGTTCACTGCGCTCCAGATCGCGCTGGCAGGCGTCAACATGTACCTGCTGGGCCGCATGCTGCGTCTGCGACCCGTTGCTGCACTGCTAAGCGGGCTCATCTTCATGTTCAGCGGCTTCCTCATCGTGAGCGTGGTCTTCACCATGTTCATTGCAGCAGCTGTGTGGTTGCCCTTTGTGCTTGCCATGATCGAGATCATCGTGCGCAAGCAAGAGGAGAAGGGGCAGTCGGTCTATAGTCCCATTCCCTACCTGATTGCCGGCTCGGTGGCAATCGGTTTCATGGTACTGGCCGGCCATCCGGAGTTGATCTACTACACCATTCTCGTATCCGCTGCGTATGCGCTGGTGCGGATGATCGCTGCATGGCGCATCATTCGCCGTGACGATCGATCCGCATCGAAATCGCGCCGCGGAACCGCACTGCTGCGCATAGCTGTGTTAGGTGTCTGGCTGCTGATTATGGCCGTGCTCGGAATTGCGCTGGGGGCCATCCAGCTCATCCCGCTCATGGAGCTGCTGCCGCAGAATTTCCGTGCGGGCTCAGTGGCCTTCCAGCAAGTATTGGAGTGGGCTTGGCCTTCGCGACATGTGCTGACCTTCTGGCTGCCTGACGTGTTCGGCAACCCCAGCCACCATCGCTGGTACGATATTTGGTCAGGGCAGTGGATCCCCGCGACCGTGAACGCGTACGGCGAGCCCATCGATACGATCTTCTGGGGCATTAAGAACTACGTCGAGGGCGGCAACTATTTGAGTATAGCAGCATGGCTGCTAGCAGGTTTTGCCGTTGTCGCCGGCGTTGTGAAATCGGTATTTGACGCCAAAGAGCGCAGAGCTGTTGCAGCCAACCCTGCTCCGTCATACAGCGGCGTTCGTCCGGTCCATTTATGGTTCTTTGCCACGCTGGCGCCCGTCTCACTACTCTTTGCGTTCGGGACGCCGCTCTATGGCATGCTCTTCTACGGCTTGCCTGGCTGGGACCAATTGCACAGCCCGTTTCGCTGGGTGTTCCCGTTCACAGTGAGTATGGCGGCGCTGGCGGGCATGGGGTTACAGGAGTTGCTCGACGTTGCGTACTGGCGCAGCACGTTGCGTTCAGTGGGCTGGCTTCGGCTGGCATTGATGTTGATTGCCGCGGCTGCCGCGTTGGCGGGCATCGGCGCGCTGTTGGTCGTTGCGTGGAGCTTCGTGCAGCCAGACGCTGCCATCGCATTGGGGCAGCGCATCGTGGACGGAAGCGGCCTGGCACGTGCGTCCTTTGTGGATGGGCGCATGTTCTGGAGTTACCAGGTCATGAACCTGCTGCGCTTCGGTCTTTTCGCATTGGGTTCAGCCCTCATCATATGGCTGCTCTATGTCGCCGTCCACGCCGGCAGACCGACTCGACGGCAGGCGCTGATTCCGGTATTGCTGACTGCGCTGCTGGCGCTGGTGGTCGCCGATCTGTTCGTGGCGCAGGGCCGCTTCAACCCGGCCTCTCCCGTGGCGCTGTCGCCGCTGAATCCGGACGCCATTCCTCCGAGCGTACAGTTCCTTAACGACATGCCAGACACCGACGGACAAGGGCTGGACCTGTGGCGCTTCACGACCTTCAATGGGCCGGGTGAAAAGACACTCAACGCCAACGCAGGCATGTACTACGACTGGCAGGACATCCGCGGCTACGATTCGACCATCCCCGGGCAATACGCGGAGCTGATGAGCCGCATTCAGCCGCAAGACGACGAGCTGCTCTACAACCGCATCGCGCCGGTCTATGCGCAGCAGGGCGGCGACGTCTACGCCGCACTAGACAACCCGCTGCTGGACCTGCTCAACGTGCGCTACATCATGACCGAGCACTATATCCCAAACCCGTCTTGGCAGGAAGTCTATCGGGATGCCGCGGTAGGCGTCTACCGAAACCTAGAAGCCTACCCGCGAGCCTTCATCGTGCCTGAGGCCGTGGTTGCGCCGGTTGATCAGCAGCCGCTGCTGAAAACGGACCTGCGCAATAGCGTGTTCATTGAGAAGGCGCCCACAGAGCCGCATGCGCTGGAGCGTTCGTCGCCGCAGATCGCCGAGGCGCACATCAGCCGCTATACGTCCAACGACGTCTTTGTGGACGTGAACATGAGCGAACGCGGCTGGTTAGTGCTCAGCGACCAGTACTTCCCCGGCTGGAAAGCGTTCATTCGCCCTTTTGGCGCCGGTGAGAACCAGGAGAGCGAGCTGAACTTGTACCGTGCGGACGGCGCGCTGCGGACGGTATACATTCCCGAAGCGGGTCAATGGACAGTGCGCTTCGTCTATTCGCCAATGAGTTTTAAGCTGGGGCTCTATGTCAGCTTCCTGGCCTTCATGGCACTGCTCCTACTCATGCTCTACTGGCTGTGGGGGCGTTTTTACCGACCGGAGAGCACGGTAGACCAAGTTCGCACCGTAGCCAAGAACTCGTCGGTTTCCATGTTCTTGAACCTGAGCAACAAGGCCATCGACTTCGCTTTTGCCATGCTCTACGTGCGCATTCTGGGGCCGGCGGGCACAGGCAGTTACGCCTTCGTGGTGGCCTTCTACGGCTTCTTCGAGATCATTAGCCGCTATGGCCTAGGCACGCTGCTGGCACGTGATGTCGCGGCGGACAAGGAAAAGTCCAGTCGCTACCTGACCAATGTCCTTGTACTGCGTACGTTGCTGTGGCTGGTGACATTGCCCATCATGGCCCTTATGGCCTACGCGTTTTGGGCCATAGGCAATGTCGCAATCTTCGACGCCAGCGGCATCGGGCGGCAGGAACTCATCGCCATCGCCATCTTCGCCATAGCCATGATCTTCGCCAACTGGGGCGATACCTTCAGCAGTATGTTCCTGGCCTTCGAGAAGTTCGAGTATCCGTCCATGCTGGCAAGCGTGGTGGCCATGCTCAAAGTCTCGCTGGGCGCGCTGGTGCTGCTCATGGGTTTCGGCTATGTGGGTTTAGCCGGCGCCAGTCTGGTCGTCAATATCGTTAGCCTAGTCTGGCTCTTCTTCTTGCTACGCTCGACGCTCTTCAAACCGGAGTGGCGACTCGATCGGTCGCTGCAGCGTTGGATGTTGCGCACCAGCGGTCCGCTGATGATCAACCACCTACTGGCGACAGTCTTCTGGCGCATCGACGTCTGGATCCTGCGTCCATTGGCAGGCGCGTTCAGCGTGGGTCTCTACAGTGTGGGTCTGAAGTACCTGGACGGGCTCAACATCATACCCAGCGTCTTCACGATGGCCATTTTCCCGCTTATGAGCCGGTACGCCAGCCGCGAGCGGGAGAGCCTGCGCCGCGCCTATCACATCGCCATGCGCATGCTGCTCATGGTCAGTCTGCCCATTGCGGTTGGCGTGACTTTTCTCGCCACGCCGCTGGTCCACATCGTGGGCGGCGCACAGTATCTCAACGTACCACTGGAACTGAGCGCCTTCGGCCACAGCGTAATCATCAACGGTGGCTCCGACCTGGCGCTGCAGATCCTCATCTGGAGCATTCCCATCGGCTTTGTGAACAGCGTCACGCAGTATGTGCTGATCGCGGTCAACCAGCAGCACTTCCTGACACGAGCGTTTCTGCTGGGAGTGGCCTTCAATGTCGTAGGCAACCTGATCGCCATCCCGCACTTCAGCTACGTAGGCGCAGCGGTGGTCACTATTATGAGCGAATTCAGCCTGCTCTTCCCGTTCTACTACAGCGTGCGTAAGAATGTGGGCGTGGTGCCGTGGCTAGCCATCATCGGCCCATCGGTGGGGGCGGCTGCGGTGATGCTCGCGTCGATCCTGGCGTTGATGCAGTTCGGCGTTGGGCTGTGGATAGCAGTCATTGCCGGTTCGGTCATCTACGTGGCAGCGCTGACTCCCATGGGTGCGTTCCGAGGTGAGGACATGGCGTTGGTGCTGCAGAGGACGCCGTTCAAGCGCTTTGTTGCATAGGATTGGACCCTGTTGATACAGGGGCAATCGCGTACTACACGATTTACCGTAGCAGTATTTTGTTATTAGGTCTGTTTCGACGAATTTTACTCGAATATCAGCCATACCTGCGAGAATGTAGGGGCGAGCCATGGCTCGCCCGCTGCGTGCAGTCGACCATCCGGTAGATTTTGCGCGACGGGCGGCATATATGCCGCCCCTACGAAAATTTAAGGTCCGCGATTGCCTAACACATTGACATAGACTCTTGACACAAACGAGATCCAGTCGTATCATCTAGACTGTCTAGACAGATTACACTTTGTAGATTCGGAGGCGCCCATGACAAAAAACTGGCAACTGCAGGAGGCTAAGAATCGCTTAAGCGCTGTTGTGAATAACGCAATCGCAGGCGATCCTCAGATTATAACCAAACACGGTCGCGAAGTCGTCGTCGTAATCGCAATTGACGCATACCGAAAGTTTACTCAACCGGAGTCCAAACTGTCCGAACTATTCACGAAGTCGCCTCTAGCCGGCAAAGAAATTGACTTCACAAGAGACAATAGTCCAGCACGTGAACCACTTGAACTATGAACCTTCTACTGGATACGTGTGTAATTTCTGAACTATTGAAACCACAGCCTAACGAGTCAGTAGTCAAGTGGATAGATGAACAGCGCGAAGAACAGTTATTCCTTTGTACAATTACCATCGGCGAACTCAGCAACGGTATATATCGACTAGAAGCGTCAGTCCGCAGAAGCAGGTACGAACAGTGGTTTTTCGGCGAGCTAATTCCCAGGTTTGGCACTCGAATCTTAGTACCAGATACGGACACAATGATCACTTGGGGCAAGGTAACAGCGAAGCTTCAGTCAATAGGATACAGCCTACCTGCCATGGATATTATCGTTGCGGCAATAGCTATCCACAATGAAATGGCACTTGTGACTCGAAATAGCAAGGATTTCGAACGCACCAATGTCTCATTGGTCAATCCGTGGATCGACATTGCCTAAGCCCTGCCATTGACAACGGTTCTTTGACCGTCGCCCGCCAAACAACTACACTACGCCATAGCTAATTAATCGACGCCCCAGGAGATTCGCGCCGTGACTGAACACATACTTCCTAGGAAAAAGACCAAAATTATTGGCACTATCGGACCGGCGTCTAGCAGCAAAGAGACGCTGCAGTCGATGATGAAGGCGGGTATGAATATCGTGCGTATTAACTTTGCACACGGCGACTTCGACAGCCATCGCTCGACCGTTGCGACGGTGCGCGCCGCAGCCCAAGCGTGCGGATGTGACGTTACGATCATGGGCGACCTGCCCGGACCCAAGATGCGTATTGGCAAGCTGGCGGATGAGTCAGTGGATTTGGTACGCGGCGACAAGTTTAATCTTTTCGCCAAGGACGTCGTCGGTGACAAGACCAAAGCGTCCATCAACTTTCCCAAGCTGCTAGAGGTTGTGGCGCCTGGTGACCGCATCTACATCAACGACGGTATGGTGCAGCTGACGGTGCAGGAGATCGATGATGAATGTCTGCATACACAGGTGCGCGCCGGCGGTGAGCTGCGCTCGAACAAAGGCGTCAACTTTCCGGGCATCGATCTGGGTATTTCCGCGTTCACGGAGCGGGATCACATGTTTCTTAAGTTTGCGGCGGAGGAACAGCTCGATGCCATCAGCCAATCATTTGTGCAGGACGCCCGCGACATTCAAGCCGTGCGCGACGCTGCTCTCGCACTCGATTTCCAGCCCGTAATCATCGCAAAACTGGAACGGGCTAGCGCCGTCAAGAACTTGGAAGAAGTGATAAAAGCTGCCGACGGCATCATGGTGGCACGCGGTGACCTGGGCGTGGAAGTGCCCATCGAGGAGATGGCTATCATCCAAAAAGAGATGATCTTTAACGCCAACCTCGCCGGTAAGCCGGTCATCACCGCCACGCACATGCTGGAGTCCATGACTATCCATCGCCGACCCACGCGAGCCGAGGCCAGCGATGTGGCCAACGCCATCTTGGACGGGACCGACTGTGTCATGTTGTCCGGTGAGACGGCCATCGGCAAGTATCCGGTGGAGTCGGTAGCCATGATGGCGGACATTGCCCGAATATACGGAAGAGCATCGTCCCACGAATATGATCGCCTCCCTGTTGAGCGCTCGCATGGACGACGCCGATATTGACCAGCGCGATCTCATTGCCTACAGCACCTATGTGACGGCCGAAAAGCTGAATCCCTCCATCATCTTCACGCCGACGGTGAGCGGTGAAAGCGCGCAACGGGTGGCTCGCTTCCGACTGCCGGTGTGGATCGTGGCAACAACGCCATTCCGCGGCACAGCCCAACGGCTGCAGTTTACCTATGGCGTCCTGCCGGAGCACCTGGTGGAGCGGCCAACATCCTGGCGCAGTTATGTGCGAGATTGGATCAGGGACTACGGTATTGAAGGTGAAATCGCGTTAATTTCGCGCGGCAACTCGGATCGCAGCAAGCTCGGCTCAAACCTGCTGGAGATCATCGACCTGGACCAGCCGGACCTGCAATCGCTCTGGTAGGCGCGAGTTCATGACAGTGCAATAGAAAGGGGACACGACGGATAAGTCTGCGTGTCCCCTTTTTGTTTTCCCGTGTGAAGTTAACGATTGTTGGCGAGGCTGCTACTCGATGGAGATAAGCTCCGTTACGGAAGAGAAGTCGCCGTCGCCCGAGGTTGTCTTCACCATGCCGACACCATCCACCAGCCACATAGACGAGTCCGTGGTGATACCATCCATGCCCGGAATGGCAGCGGAACCCATGTCGCCCATGTCCATCTGCATATCCACAGTGGTTGTCGTATCGATTTTGGCGGCGTTGTAGGTACCGGCGGGGACGGTCACATCCTCAAAGTCGACCATGGTATTGTCCATCGTCGCTGAGATATCCATCTTGATTTCCATGCCTTCCGCCGACATACCACCGCTCATGGCGAATTCGCTCTGCCACTGGTTGCCGGGCTGCAACATGTCGGGCAGCGGCACCGTCGTGCCCGAAACATTCTCCAGCGTGTAGTCCACGCCGGGGATGTCCATCCCGTTCATCCCGAAATCGGTATTCAGCAGTCCTTCGTCAGTGCAGCGCCAAGACATCTCTGTGGACATATCGTTGAAGCTTTGTATTGTGACAAAGGTGTCGGGTCCGGTGACTTTGTATTGCGTGCTCATCTCCACAGGATCCGAGCCTTGCGTGGTGATGCGGTAATGGTAAACAGCGCCGTCACGAATTGGATAATAGGGCTGGTAGCAGGCGCCTTGCACAACTGCGCTATCGGATGGGGCGGCTGGTACTTGTGCTGGTGTTTCTTGTGCAGTGGCTGCATCGGCTGCAGGTTCTTCGGCTGCAGGTTCTTCGGCTGCCGCTGCTTCAGTTGGCGCCTCTTCAGCAGCAGGCGCTTCTTCGGCTGTTGGCGCTTCGGTAGGCGCTTCTTCCGCCGTCGGCTCCTCTGCGGCTGCTGTCGGTTGTGCCGGTTCGGCTGCTGTCACGGGCTCCGGAGCCGTCTCTTCTTCCTTGTTGCGTCCACATGCGGCAAGTAAGCCAAGTGCGAAAATGAGGGCTGTCATTATTAGTGCAACTCTTCTCCACGGTATGCGATTATTCATCCCAACCTCCTCTGTAGCATGTCTTTGTCTTTGTATTGTTGTGGTAATAGCTCGGCGTGGTTCACGGTACAAGCACAATTGTAGCATCGTTTTGGAGGATGACCATAGCGCAACCGACAACAGTATAGATCGCAGTCAGAAGCTAGGTAAGCGGTTGCCAGTCTTATTTCCCGGGAGCTGCTCGGTACTGTTCAGTCTTGCAAATCGAGATACCAGACACGATTCCCACGCAGTGTTATTGCGCCTTCACCGGATTCGTAGTACCTTACAGCCTGTATGCTGCGGCCCACTCCAGGACGCACTATCACATTTCACAATGATGTGAGCAGCCTAGATCGTTCACCTACTATGAAGGAGTACTCCAATATGAACCGAAAAACACTCATTCTGCTGCTCAGCGCTCTGCTCGTGCTGGTAGTGGCCTTGGCGGGCTGTGCTGCACCGGCGCCGGCAGGGGACACCGGCGACGCTGCCGCTCCGGCAGCCGATACCGGCGACACCAGTAGCCTAGTCGTTGCCATCACTGAGGACACTGTCTCCTATGACCCGCAGCGCGCTTTCGAGACGCTGCCCACTATCGTCCACAAGGCTACCTATGACACGCTTGTGACCTTCCCTGCGGACAATGTCGGCAGCATCGAACCCGAACTCGCCGAATCTTGGGAGATCTCTGACGACGGCACCGTCTACACCTTTACGCTGGCAGACGGCCCAACCTTCTCCAACGGCGACCCGGTGTTGGCCTCCGACGTAGTCTTCAGCTTCAATCGCCTGAAGAACCTTGCCGGCAACCCGTCCTTCCTGGCCGAGACCATTGCATCGGTGGAAGCGCCGGACGATAAGACTGTCGTGCTGACGCTGACTCAGCCGGACCCGTCAATCCTGGCCAAACTGGTCTTCGATTCTTTTGGCGTTGTCAGCCAGAAGATGGTCGAAGAGCAGGGCGGTACGTCCGCTGAGGACGCAGCCACCGCCGACACAGCCGAAGAATGGCTGAACCAGAACTCAGCCGGCAGCGGTCCCTACATCCTGGAATCGTGGGAACCGACGGTCGAGACCGTGCTCGTACGCAACGAGAACTACTGGGGTGAAGCGCCTGCAATCGATCGGATTATCTTCCGCAACGCTGCTGAAGCCGCTACCCAGAAAATTCAACTGGAAGCCGGCGATATCGATATCGCCATGGATCTAACGGCTGACCAGCTTCCTTCCCTGGAAGGCGCTGAGAATGTCACCGTTTATCAGGACCTGAGCGACACGCTCATCTTCCTGAAGGCCAACAACGACCCGGAAATCGGCGGTCCAATGGCCGACCCGCTGGTGCAGAAAGCCATCCGCTACGCCATCGACTATGACGGTGTGCGAGCGTTGGGCGGCGGCGAGAGCGTCATTCCCGCTTCCATCATTCCTGCTGGCTTCCTGGGCGCCTATCCGGCGGACAGCGGCATCCAGCGAGACGTGGAGCAGGCCAAGGCACTCCTAACCGAGGCAGGTTACCCGGACGGCTTGGACGTTGACCTGGCCTACCCTGACATCACCTTCGTCGGCGTCAACTTCGGCACCTTCGCCCAGAAAATCCAGGCTGACCTGGCTGAGGCGGGTATCAATGTAACGCTTGCGCCGGCTGAGATGGGTGTAGCGCTGGAAGCCTATCGCCAAGGTACAGAACCGTTCGGCCTGTGGCTGTGGCTTCCCGACTACCGTGATCCGCTGGACTACGTAGAGTTCCTGCCCGAAGGCGTTGTGGGCCTGCGCACCATGTGGACCGACGAGAATGCAGACCAGACCATTAAGGACCTGCGCGACGAGGTCAAGGTGGAAACCGACGACGCGACAAGAGCTGAAATGTTCGGCCAGATTCAGGACTATCTCATGGAGAGTGGTCCGTACGCCCCGATTCTGCAGCCTGGCATGCAGATTGGCCTGAACTCCGACCTGCAGGGCTTTGTCTACAACCCGCAGTGGCGTGTTGACGTTTCTCTGCTAAGCAAGTAACTCGAAGGATATTTGGGGCCGGCACGTCCAGTCGCCCTGAGCGAGGTGAAGGATCTGCGGTATCTTACCGAGATGACCGCGAGATTCTTCACCTTGTTCAGAAAGACAACACGCCTGTTCCCTAACAAGCCACACCGCTTATGCCTCTTTATCAGTACATCGTACGCCGGCTGGCGCTCATCATCCCGTTGCTTTTCGGCATCAGCCTCATCGCTTTTTCCATATCCCACGCTGTGCCATCGGACCCTGTGGCAGCCAATCTTGGCCAGAAAGCCATGTCCGACCCAAAAATTGTGGCCGCTTTTGAGGCGGAGTGGGGGTTGGACAAGCCCATAACCGAACAATACGTCATCTACATCCGCAATCTGCTGCACGGCGACCTTGGGCGCTCCATCAAGAGCCGTCGTCCGGTCGTCGAGGACCTAAGGGCGTTTCTGCCGGCCACGATCGAGCTTGCCACCTTCGCCATTCTCATCGGCGTCGGCGTCGGCATGGCGTTGGGATTGGCGTCGGCAATGCGGCGCAATACGTGGATTGATCATTCTGCCCGCGTGATCTCGTTGCTGGGCGTCAGTATACCCGTCTTTTGGCTGGCGCTGGTTGCGCTCTACGTCTTTTATGCCGGTCTTGGCTGGGTATCCGGTCCCGGTCGCCTGGATGTGGGCATGGAGCCGCCGCCGCGCTTCACCGGTTTCTATACCATTGATTCGCTGCTCGTGGGCGACTGGGACGTCTTCCGCAATGCCGTTTCGCACTTGATGCTGCCGGCTATCGTGCTCGCCAGCTACACAACGGGCCTGATCACGCGGGTCACGCGCTCTGCTATGCTGGAAGTGCTGGGCGAGGACTACATGCGCACGGCGCGCTCCAAGGGATTGAACGGACAGACGATGCTTTTGCGCCACGCGCTGCGCAATGCCATGATACCTGTGGTCACCGTAATCGGCTTCTCCTACGGCAGTCTGCTTGCCGGCGCGGTTCTTACGGAGAGCATCTTTGCCTGGCCTGGCATCGGCCAATACGCCTATCGCGCCTCTACCTCGCTCGATTTTCCGGCCATCATGGGCGTCAGCATGCTGATTGCGCTGATCTTTATCGCCACGAATTTGGTCGTCGACGTTCTCTACTTCATTCTCGACCCGCGCCTTCGCGCCGGTTGAGCAGGGCTGGTTTCATGAGTAGTTCTACAATCGTAGCCAAAACACTGCAACCACAAGCATTGCCGGAATTGCGTGAGCCGCCTTCCCGCTTTCAGTCATTTCGCTACTTTCTGCGCCATAATCCGCTCGCGCTGATCGGCATCATTATTTTCGTGGTTTGGGTATTCGTCAGTCTACTGGCTCCCTACATCGCTCCCTTTGAACCCATGGAGCAACACATTGCGGACCGGCTGCAGCCTCCCAGCACAACCTACTGGTTCGGTACGGACCAGCTTGGCCGCGACATCTTTAGCCGCGTGCTCTATGGAGGACGGCTTTCATTGCCGGCGGGCGTCATGGTCATTGTCGTTGCCGGCGTATTGGGCACACTATTAGGAGGAATTTCCGGCTTCCTTGGCGGGTGGGTCGATGAGTCCATCATGCGTCTTACTGAAGTTTTCATGGCCTTCCCCACGATCATTTTGGCAATGGCTGTTGCTGCCGCGCTTGGGCCGAGTTTGATGAATGCCGTCATCGCCATGGTCGTTGTCTGGTGGCCAAACTACGCGCGTGTAGTTCGCTCACTGGTCATCGGCGTAAAATCGCAGGAATATGTAGAGGCGTCCTACTCCATCGGAACGCCGCCCCGGCGCGTGCTGGGTCGCACCGTGTTGCCAAACTGCCTGGCGCCGGCTGTGGTCCTGGCGACAATCGACCTGGGCAACGCGATTCTTGTGTTCGCAGGACTCAGCTTTCTTGGCTTGGGTGCGGAACCGTCGACGCCTGAATGGGGACGCATGATCGCTGACGGCATAGCCTACTTTGACCAATGGTGGATAGCCGCCTTTGCCGGCTTGGCCATATTCAGTGTGGTCATGGCGTTCAACTTCATCGGCGACGGCGTGCGCGATGCAATGGACCCTCGCATTCGAAAGAACATTTAGATCGTTCTCTCGGAACAGGAGCGGTAAACACGGTACTTTCGACGGGTTCGGCGCCTGCAAATACGGAAGTTGAAATAGATGTTGAAAAGCAACTTTCCTCATAGACCAAGCTGTATAGTGTCACGTAAGGCTGTAGCCGTTCCGACGATGCGGCCGTCAACGAGCACATGTTATGCAAATCCGATCCATCGATAACTATAGCAAGTTCCATTCAATCAGTTAACATAACATCCAGAACGGACATCAGCATGATTGACTATACAAAACGCCTGCAGGACGTGCAGGCAGCCATGGCAAGCGCGAACATCGACCTGCTCTTCCTCAACGTGAGCGGCAACCTAACCTACCTCACCGGCATCCAGCGCGAAGAGCCCAACTACGGCTACACCATGTATCCGGGTGAATGGCTGACCGGGGCTTGGCTGCCGCGGACCGGCGAGCCGATTCTGACCCTGCCGCGCATGCTTGCGGAGTTCCACATGGGCGCCGTGACCGGCTATGACATCCATGTGCTACCGGATGCCGGCGACCCTCTGCAAATGGCTGAGGACGTTCTGGAGAGCCTGAAGGTAGCAGACAATGCCAACATCGCGCTAGAGGACCGTTGCTGGGCAGAAACGGTGCTATATATCCAGAGCCTGCGACCGGATGCGTCCATGAGCCGAGCATCGAAACTGCTCAATCCGTTACGCGTTATCAAAGACGAGGAAGAAATCGCGGTCATGCGCAAAGCCGGTGAAATTACCGAAGCCGCCTATGCTGCTACATTGCCTAACCTGCGCCACGGAATGACCACTCTGGACCTCATCACAGAGGTGCGGTATCAGCTTCAGAAGCACGGCGCAAGCACGGAGTCGTTTGTGACGTCGTTTTACAATATGGGCGTCAACTATCCCTTCGACTTCACCAATCGCGAAGAAACGCTGTTCGTGCCGCTGGAACCGCCGGTCTCTGTTTCGTACGATTTCGGCGCAGTATACGGCGGTTATTGCTACGATTTCGGGCGCTCAGTCTTCTTTGGTGAACCGGATGCTGAATATCGCACAGTCTATGATCTGGTCATCGCGTCACAGTCCGCAGGCATCCAGGCGTTGCATGTGGGCAACACAGCCGAAGGCGCGGATGCAGCCGCGCGCGCCGTCATTGAGAACGGCGGCTACGGTGAGGCATTCCGCCACCGGCTGGGCCACGGAATCGGCATCGATGTACACGAAGCGCCCTTTCTCACCACCAGTGATACGACCGTGCTGAGAGAGGGCATGTGCTTCACTGCGGAGCCGAGTATCTTCATGCCGCACAAGCTAGGGGCGCGCATCGAGGACGTCGTCGTGGTGCGTGAAGGCAGCGGCGAGCGCTTGACCGCCGGCTATACCGACCTGTACGTGGTGGACTAGCGACGTGCTCTTGCTGGGCGAGGTGCGGAATGCACTTTGATGCGCTCACATTGGCCTGCATGGCTGACGAATTACGCAGCGTCATACTAGGCGGACGCGTACAACAGGTGCTGCTGCCGGATGAGAACAGCGTGGGCATGGAGGTGTATGCTCAGCGTGAACGGCAGCAGTTGTTCCTAAACACCGATCCACAGACCGCGCGCGTGCAGTTGACAAGCGCGAAGCTGCGTCGCGGTGCGGGCAAGGATACGCCGTTGCTGCTGCTCCTACGCAAATATGTACGCGGCGCCGTCCTCACCGATATCGTGCAACCGGACCCTGCCGAACGTGTGCTCAATCTGCATTTCGAGCATTCCGAGTACGGTGCTACGCGCCTCGTGGTAGAGGCTATGGGTCGTATGAGCAACCTCCTTCTGCTGGCTTCGGACAACACCATCCTGGATTGCATGCATCGCGTGCCTAAGAGTTCGCAAACACGCCGCGTACTGCTTCCCGGACAACCCTATCAACTCCCGCCACCTGTGGACAAACTGCCGCCTATTGACGACGGTCGACCGGACTACTATGCACAGCTCGGTCGTATTGCGCAACAGGACGGACCACTTTGGAAGGCACTGCTCGCGCAGATAGCGGGCGTGAGTCCGTCGCAGGCACGGGAACTGGCCTGGCGCATGACCGGAGACGCGGCAGCTCCTGCGGATGCAGCAGAGACGCTAGGCATCGCACAGGCGCTACAACAACTGTGGGCTCCGGTTTCTAAGGGCGGTTGGCTGCCAGGCAACACATTCATCGACGGTGAGATCGTCGCCTACAGTCCCTATCCGCTCCACTACCGCGGTGAGTTTGCGCCTTGCGCTTCCATGAGTCTGGCACTGGAACAATATTACAGCGCTCAGACGAACACAGGTGGGTTTGGGGAAGAAGCCGCTCAGGATGAATATGCAGCAGCGCGCGGGCAGGCAGCCGCCAGCATCCGCCAGGCGCAACAACGCGTGGAACGCCAACTAGCGGCGCTGGCGGACGACGAGCCCGCACCAGGCGAGCCGGAATTGCTGCGCTCCAAAGCCGAGTGGCTGCTGGCGCTGGGGTATTCCGTGCAACCGGGGCAGCAGATTTTGACGGTCGACGTGAACGGGGACGGCAGCGAACAGTTACGCATTGACTTGGACAGTCGCTACGCGCCCCACGACCAGGCGCAACGAATGTTCAAGCGCGCAGCCAAGCTGGAACGCGCCGCCCAGATCATCCCAAAACGGCGTCGCAAGCTGCAGCGCAGCTTGGCATTCCTCGACCAGTTGAACAACGATTTGAGCATGGCTGAGAACCGACCTGAGATTGAAGCTGTGTTGGAGGAACTGCGCAGCGGCGGCTTCATCCGGCAGCGCACCAAAACAAAGGCTAAGGTGACTTCGTCTGTTCCAGGCGTACGAAGCTTCAACAGTCCATGCGGCTATGAAATTCTGGCTGGTCGTAATGCGCGGCAGAATGAGAAAGTCACATTCGATATGTCACATCCGCAGGATGTGTGGTTGCACGCGCGCGGCGTGCCGGGATCGCATGTCGTGATTCGCACCAGTGGCAGGCCAGTCGACGAAGACGATGTGCTGTATGCAGCGCAGATTGCCGCCTACTATTCCGGTTCAAGAGGAGAGCGATCGGCGGAAGTCATCGTAGCCGAGCGTCGTCACGTGCACCGGGCGCCGGGCGGACATCCAGGTCAGGTCAGCGTCCGCAACGATCGAACTCTGATCGTACCTGCGGTCCTTCCTGCCGTCTGATTCCCACAAAAATACAAAGGCACGCAGAGATTGCCGCTTCTCTACGCGCCTTAGATTTCCTACGTTATTCTACAGTTTACCTTGTAATCCACGGATCCATGGCGTCGCGAAGTCCGTCGCCGAACAGATAGATGCCTAGCGTCGTCAGGAAGATGAAGATGCCCGGTGTGACTACCAGCCACGGCGCATTCTGGAAATTTCCCAGCGAGCCCTGCATCATGTTGCCCCAGCTTGGCAAGGGCGGACCGATGCCCACACCCAGGTAGCTCAAGCCGGCTTCGGCGATGATGGCGCCGGCAATACCGAAGATGGCCGATACGATGATGATGGACGACACATTCGGCATCACATGGCGCAGCATGATGCGCCATGGCGGCGTTCCGATGGCCTGGCTGGCTATGATATACTCGCGCTCGCGGATGGAGAAGATCTGCCCGCGCACCAGCCGTGAAAGACCCATCCAGCCGAAAAGGCCGATGAGAATCGCCAGTCCCTCCGGTCCCGGCTGAAAGATGCGGGCGAGGATGATCAATAGGAACAGCAGCGGGATGCTGCCCAAGGTCATGATGATGGCGTTGATGACATCGTCGATCCATGTTGTGGCGTAGTAGCCGCTGACTAGGCCCACGCCCACGCCCAGCGTCATGCTGACCAGCGCAACCCAGAAGCCGATACGTAACGATATGCGCCCGCCGTAGAGACCGCGCGTCAGAACGTCGCGTCCGGCGTCATCCGTACCCATCCAGTGGCATTCGCCCACGCCAGCGCTGAAGCAATCGACGATGCCAGCTGCTGATACGCTGCCAATTCCGCTCCACAATGACCAGTCACAGCCGTCGTCGGTGGAGCAGCTGCTGGTAAATTCCTGGAACATGGGCCAGCTCTCGTTCGCCCATGTAGGCGGCTTGGCGCGCATGCGCAGGTTTGTTTCGGTCGGGTCGAAACCGAGTATGTGGTCGCCGATCCAGGGCGCGGCGATGGTGATGCCGATCATAAACAGCAGGAGAGCCAGTGCGAAGACGGTGATCTTGTCATGAAACAGCTTGGACAAGACAGCGCTGCCGTAGGTCTGCTGCTTGTTCCTGAGTTCCTGTTCTTTTGCCCGAGCCTTCTGCTGCGGCAATGTTAGGGTTCCTTGCGCCATGACTAACCCACGCTCCTATCATAGCGCACTCTGGGGTCGACCACGCTATAAAGAATATCGACCATTAACATGCCAATGATGCCAAGGAATGCGCTGATGACGAAGACGCCCATCATTACCGGGAAATCGCGTGCGTTTACCGACTGGATGAAGAGCCGTCCCATGCCAGGCCACGAGAAAACCGTCTCGAAGAGCACCGAGCCGGAGAGCGCCAGAAGCAGGATGCCGCCGAGGCCTGTCACAAAGGGCATAACGGCGTTGCGCAGCACATGGCGCCACATGACCGCCCGTTGCGCCAGACCTTTTGCCTTGGCTGTGCGTACGTAGTCCATGTTCAGCACGTCCAGCATTTCGAACCGTAGAATGCGTGAAAAGCCGATGAAACCGCCAATTGCCGATACGGTCGCCGGCAGGATCAGATGGTGTAGGAAACTTTGCGGCGTACAGTTGCCGATGTCGCACATGCCGCTGAGCGGAACCAGTTGCAGATAGCCGCCGATGATGATGAGCAGCAACAAGCCAATCCACCATTCAGGCACTGTGTTGAGCAGCACCGTACTGATACGCACCAGATTGTCGGGCCATCGTCCACGGGTCAACGCAGCGATGATACCCAGCGGAATGCCTACCAGTACGCTGATGAGCAGGCTGCTGAAGGCCAACGCAAAGGTAGCCGGCATTCGCTCAACGATCTTCTCGATGACGGGACGGCGGTCCACGAAGGAGCGTCCGAAATCGAGCCGGATGACGCCGCGACTGCACTTGTCGGCGTTTGCCATACAGCGCCCGCTCTGGAAGGTTTCAGTAGCCGGAAGCCAGTCCTCGCCGAAAGCCCATGATACATATTGTACGGGTACGCTACGGTCGATCCCATACGAGCGTTCCAGGCGAAATACATCTTCCGGCTGACGGCTCGGATCCGGCTCCATGAGTCCTAGCGGACCGCCCGGCGCCATTTGGTAGATTGAGAAGACGATTATCGTAGACAACCAGACGAGAAAGACCGACTGGATTCCACGTCGTACGATATAGCGGGTCATACGCTACTCCACGAACAAGGTCCCTGTACGCTTCCGTCACATTTCAACTTATACAGATGCTGACCAATGGGATGCCGCCAAGCAGAGCGTTTGCGATGCCCAACATGAAAATGTTGCGGCACTGTCTGCTGTGGCGGTATCCCGCTCAAATACGATTACTGTTCCTGCATGTACCAGTCTTCAGAGTTCCAGCCGATGCCAAGAGCAGTCGGCTCGATGCCCTGTACGCGTGTATTCTGTCCGCTCCAACCCTTGGAGTAGAAGAGGAAGACATACGGTGATTCTTCAGCGATAATGCGCTGCGCCTCGCCATACTTTTCCTTGCGAATCTCGGGATCGTAGGTCTGACCGCCTTCTGTGAAGAGCTGCTGCACTTCATCGTTGATATAGGCGCCGGAATTGAGCTGGGGGATGCTCTCCTCGGCCCAAATGGTGTACATGATGTGGGGCTCGACGGTAGCTCGCCAACCGCCCAGGTTCAGGTCCCAGTCCGGGTCGTCAGATTGGACGGCGTCAAGATAGCTGGCCCATTCCAGCGCCTGAATTTCTACAGTGATGCCTATCTTGCTCAGCATATCCTGCGTGACCACGGCCATGAGCTCTCGTGTCTTGCTCGTGTTGGGTCCGTAGAGCAGCTTCAGCGTCAACTGGTCGCCATTCTCGTCCAACATCTTCTCGCCGTCGTACGTGTAGCCGGCTTCTGCGAACGCTGCCAGCGCCTTGTCCACATCATATTCGTAGCAAGGAATTTCGTCGTTATACACCCACGACGTCGGCGGGAACGGTCCGCACAATCGCTTGGCCTGGCCCAGCATCACCTCGTCGGTGATCAGCTCTTTGTCCAGCGCATAGTTGATGCCGTGGCGTACGTTGATGTCACTGGTGGGGAAGCCGTCGCGCATGTTGAAGCCAATATAGCTCCAGCTCGCTGCAGCCGGCCACCACTCGTAGACGTTCACGTTATCCAGGTTCTTGGCTTCTTCCAAGTTCTCCGGCAGGATGGTGCCGGTGTCGCTCTCGCCGCTCTTCAGCTTCTGATAGGCGACGTCCTGGTCAGGCACGATCTCGATAACGTAGCTGTCGAAGTTCGGGCGTCCGTGGTACCAGTAGTTGTCGTTGGCCTCGAAGATGGCGTACTGATCCCGCTTCCATTCCTTCAGCTTGTAGGGACCGGAGACTACGCTGGGGCTGTTGATTTCGGGATTGGTTTCGGGGTCGCCCCAGTCCAGATTTTCCCAAATATGCTTGGGCAACGGCGTAACCAAGCCGGACATCTGGCCCAGCGCCGGCGCATAGACTTCATCGATCTTGATTTCAAGCGTATAGTCGTCCAGCGCCTCGTAGGAGGTGATGAAGCTCAACTGAGAAAGGTACGGGAACTCGTTATCTGGGTTGACCATCTGGTCGTATGTCCACTTGTAATCCTGAGCAGTGATGGGCTCGCCGTCACTCCACAGCATGCCCTCGCGCAGATTGAATGTGAACGTCAGACCGTCGTCGGAGATCGTGTAGCATTCCGCCATGTTGGGAATGTACTCTAGCGTATTCTCGTCCAGTCGCAGGAGACCGCCGGTATAGACCATGCCCTGATAGCCAGTCGAACCGGTATCTGTCGTCAGGCCAGGATGGAAGCTTACCGCATCTGCTGCGGAGACGTCACGATACTCGCCGCCGAGACGATCGCGGGGCGTGGTCACATCCTCGTCCGAGCACCATGTGCCGCCCAACAATTCAGCGGTCGGCGCTTCCGGTGTCGGCGTGGACTCCGTGTCCGCAACGGCTACCTCAGTGGATTCCGTGGGTTCTTCGGCAGCGGCATCAGTCGACGCTTCAGCAGGCTCGGACGCGGCCGCTTGTTCTGATGCTGTGGCGGTCGGCTCTGCTGCTCCCTTATTGTTCCTGGAGCCACAGGCCGAAAGAACCAGCGCTGCGATCATGAGCAACGCCAATACCACCATTCCTCGTGGATGCTTTCTACTCGTCATAAACTCACTCCTTAGCTAGGCGTCTTGCCCGCGATTCATGTAGCGAAACTGACTTTTAGTTCGTATGACCTCTTGATGCTTGTCTATTGAAGGCTGCACAAGATGCTGGTCTCTTTAAATTGTCTTTCCAAGGACTCTTATACCGCAAACTAACGATTTTTTCATCCCGCGAAATTTTAGTAGACTTTTCGGCTACTTATTTCTACCTCATTTTCCTAAGAAGGTGATTAGGCTAGCCTAAAGCGTGAGTGAAAAGAGGCGCCACATCAGCCGCTCTTCCAGGCATAGGGATACACATTGCTGACTGTCGACCGAGCGTACATGAGTTCGGATGACAAATCCATATGTATATACCTGATATGCCATGCGTGAAACGGGATATTCTGGCTGCCTGCACTATTGTAGTATGACGGTAGCACCCACGACTCAATACGCTATCCTAAGATACCATACAAGATACCATAAAAGAGACGTCGCCCCTCCAGCTAAACCGGTAGACGACGCCGTTGATACTACTTTCACACAGTACAATGAGCCGCACGCAACCTGCGACTGCGAAATGCGCTATCCTCGTAAGCGTGGATCGAACGCATCGCGCAGGCCGTCGCCAACGAAGTTGAAGGCCAACACGGTCAGGGTCAGCGCAATGCTGGGCACCAGAATGATGTGCGGATATGAACGCAGCGCCTGGAACCCTTCATTGATCATGATGCCCCAACTGGGCGTTGGCGCATCCACGCCCAAACCGATGAAACTCAAGAACGCTTCCAACAGAATATAACCCGGTATCTGCAGCGTTTCCTGCACGATACAGGGTCCTAGAATGTTCGGCAAGAGGTGCGTGGAGAGAATGCGCCGGCTGCTTGCGCCCGTCCCACGCGCCGCCTCAACAAATTCCTTCTGTTTGTAGGAGAGCGTCTGCCCGCGTGCGATACGCGCCATGCCGATCCAGTTTAATGCGCCGATCGCCACGAAAACAAAGAGTAAGCCGCCCATGGCATCGTTGATGTCCAGTATGATACCAACGACGCCGGTATCTACTCCCCGCCTAGCCATGGCCTTGAAGTAGACCTGCATGAGGATGACAACAATAATGATCGGCAAGCCGTACAGGAAGTCGACGATGCGCATCATGACCTCGTCCGTACGACCGCCGAAATAGCCGGCTACAATGCCATAGGTAACACCGATGACCAAGCTTACGAGCGCGGCGACCACGGCGACTGCCAGGGAGACGCGTGCGCCATACATAGTACGCGTGAGAAGATCACGTCCGAGCTGATCCGCCCCCAACCAGTACACGAATCCCTCCAACTTCGGGTTTTTGGACTCGGACATGGGAAGCGCATTGTTATCCTGCAGAGATTGTTTGGCGTAGGGGGCCTGGTTCGTGACCTCAAGTTCTTCACTGTATCCCTGCAGCACGAACGGGTTCAGAAAACCTGCGAATACAGCGACCAGGATAAGCACGACGATGAAGATGAAACCGGCGACTGCCAGCCTATGATGCAACAAAGAGCGCCAAGCATCCCCCATTGGGCTGCGCGGTTTTGTGCGTAATTGGGTAGCGTTTGTGTTTAGTGTCTGTTCTGCGACTGCCACTTCATTTTCTCAATTCACTAGGCCGACGCTGCAGAGGCAACGCCGGATCAGGGGCGGTTCCCGTTCTGTCACGGAGAGATCGCATCGCCTTCGCCATGCGGCTGCTTCGATTTGCCGCTAATCGTAGGAGATACGCGGATCGAGCCAGGCGTACATAACATCCACGGCTAGGTTGGCAAAGACGAGCAACACCGCATAGACGAACGTGACGCCGGTGATCAGCGGGTAGTCACGGTTGCCGATGCTGGTGACGAAATGCTTGCCCATGCCCGGAATGCCGAAAACGTATTCCGTAACGAATGAGCCGGTCACAACTGCAGCAGTCAGCGGACCAAGGATAGTCACCACAGGAATCAAGCTATTCCGCAACGCGTGGCGTACAATCAGGGTTCGACCGCGAAGCCCCTTGGCTCTGGCGGTGCGAATGTAGTCCTCGCGGATGACTTGCAGCAGGCTGGCACGCGTCAAGCGTGCAATGCTGGCTGTGAGCGCGAAACCGAGCGTAATCACAGGCAGAACCGCATGCATGAAGAAGTCTTTGGTCGGCGCAGGGATAAAGCCCAGGAAGAAGGGCGGCTGCGCTCCCCATGTCGAGACAGGAAACCAGCCCAGTTTCAGCGCAAATATCCAGATGAGAACCGGACCCAGCACTAGGCTCGGAACGGACAGGCCCAGTACAGCGACAAAACTGGCTGTATAATCGGTCACTGAATTCTGTCTGAGTGCAGCCAACGTCCCAAGCGGGATGCCGACGATGAGCCCAAAGCCAATGGCCATAAGGCCCAGTTGCAGTGAAATGGGGAAGGACTCGCCGATGATCTCGTTGATAGTGCGGCCGCGCTGGCGCATAGCCATGCCCAGATCGCCGCGAATCACGCCCTTGGATACACCGATTTGATAACTCGCCAGCACATCTTCACAGCCTGGTATGGCGGGTGCTATTTTGCAGATCGCGCCGGATGCATCATCCCCAACCACGTAAGAGATGAACTGCCACGATTGCGGCCAATCCAGGTGATATTGCCGTTCAAGATTTGCGGTTACAGATGGAGAAAGGCTCTTATCTCCAGCGAAGTCAAACGGACCACCGGGCAAAGCTCGCATCAAGCTGAAGACCGTAAACATTAATAAGAGGATAACGGGAATTGACCAAAGTACCCGTCGTATTACATATCGCCACATAATTGATTCTAGTTTCGATTAATAAAGGGGGCTTCAATGCGCTAATAACTCGATCATAACAAACTAAGAATAATATTATCTAGTAGTTGATACTCTCGCCGGTAAAACTTCTTTGTACTGCTTCTACTGTTTCGGCATGTGAACCTAGACGCACCAGGCGCCGTCTGAGCATAAGGCGCGAAACCCTATGATTTGATTGGCTACTGACAGCAATTGTACTCTAGGTTCATGACGAAGTGCTCAGTATCGGAGGATGTGAGGAATTGACCTGCCGCCCCAATCTGTACAGATTGGGGCGGCGAAATCCTACTTCATCTTATTGATGCTAGTTGCCTTGAGCTGCGTTCTTGGCGTCCATATCGATCGTCCACTGAGAGATCGGGTCGCCCGTCACAGGACTAATTACGACATTGGTCAGCCACGGCTTGTACAAACGTACATACGTGTAGTAGTAGAGTGGCGCAATTGCTGTTGCTTCGTCGACCAGGATTCGTTCAGCGTCGTTATAGAGCTGTTCGCGCGTAGCCGGATCGGAGATAACGCTCGCCTCGTCCACTGCGTTATCGAACGCCTCGTCGGCGAACATAGCATAATTCTGATCTGAATCAGAGCGGAATACGCCTCTCAGCCAGTTGGCTGAATCCGGGAAGTCTGCGCACCAACCCAAACGATAGACGTTGGGCTTATCTTCCAGCGGGGCGTCCGGTAGAAGTGTGTTCAGGTAGACCTGCCATTCCTGGTTTTCGATGGAAACGTTGGCCTTGGGGAAAGCCTCGGACCACATCGCCTGGACTGCCTGTGCAACCTGGGCGTGAGCCTCAGATGTATTGTGCATCAGGACGACATCCAGTCCTTCGCCTTCCGGGTATCCAGCATCGGCAAGCCACTGTTGCGCCTGCGCCAACTGTTCGGCGTAATTATCCATCACGAGCCACGGAGCAATGGTCATATCATCGGCGGCGTTGCCAAAGTTGCCCGGTGAGACGAATGTGTGTGCGGGTACCTGTTCGCCTTTTAGCACGTTGTCAATCAAGCTCTGGCGATCAACAGCGGCAGCAAAGGCTTTGCGCACCATCTCATTGTCGAAAGGCGGCTTGGCATTGACGAAGCCGTAGTAATAGGTGCAGGTGCGTGGAGCAATCAGCAGCTCTTCACTCAGCGTCGGATCTGCCTTGATGCGGTCCATGTCGGGTAGTGGCGGTGACCAACCGGGATCGGCCATCATATCGATTTCATCGGCTTCGTACATGGACATAGCCGTTGATTCAGATTCGATAATCGGGCCTTGAATAACCTCGATTTGGACACTGTCAGCGTCTACCCACAGCGGATTCTTGACATAACTCATGGAGGCGCCATGCTGCCAGGTTGCAAGAGTGTAGGGGCCATTTGTAACGATGTTGCCCGGCTCAGTCCATTTTTCACCAAACTCCTCTACTGCAGGAGCATACTGCGGGAAGGTAATCCATAAGCCTGTGATAGCAGGGAAATAGCCGGTGGGACTGGACAAGGTGAATTCGACTGTAGTGTCATCGATAGCCTTGACACCCAATGCTTCACGCACATCATTGAAATTATCTGCATTTGGATCTGCAGAATTGAAATCGCTGTAGCCCGAGAGCATATCGAGCATACTGGCGTACGGGGAAGCCACAACCGGGTCGACCGTTCGTCGCACAGCATAGACTACGTCTTGCGCCGTGACAGGACCGAGGTCTTCGAATTCGCCTGTGTCCGCGTCACGTCGTACCCAGTGCACGTCGTCGCGCATGTTGAACGTCCAGGTCAGACCATCCTCAGATGTGGACCAGTCGGTCGCAAGCACCGGTACAACCTCTGCGTTCTCATCGAAGCCAGTCAAGCCCATAAACATCTGACGGGTTGCCCAAACGGACTGTGTGTCCGAACCGAGGCTCGGGTCAAGAGAGGGCGGTTCCGTGCTGAACACGGTGTCCAGGGTAACAGGACCGGCGGCTTCTGCTGCCGGAGCAGCTTCTTCGCCACCAGTGGCAGCGGGCGCCTGTGCGGGTGCTGCACACGCTCCTACCACTAGCACTACAATAGCCAGTAGTGCTATGTAAAACAGCTTAGTCTTCATAAATTTCGCTCCTTTGAATTGTTGTACCGAAACAATCTGTTCGAGTTCGCGATACTTCATGCCATGGTACGCCAGGTAGATCAATTAGGGCCGGTTCTTATTCTGAAAGCCGGTCCGTGCCACTACAGTGTGTGTGTGGATCTATGTGATTAACGTGATTATCCGCTTGATTATCAACGTTGATCGCCGAATGACGTTGCTCCCAACTAGATGAATTCTCGAGACACGGTTATCCCCCGGTAAGCTCGTTCATATGAGCAATGAATTCGCGATGGGATCTATTCTCCTTCGTTCAACGCTGCCTCTACGGCTGCCGGAGTCGCCTCCGTCACGGCCTTTACTTCTTCTTCGTAGAGGTAGCAGGCAGCATAGTGACCCGGCTCATACTCCTTGAACGGCGGATCGATAGTTCTGCAAACATCCATCACGCGCGGACAGCGGGTGCTGAAGTTGCAGCCTTGCGGCGGATTCGCCGGGCTGGGCACGTCGCCTTCCAGAATCATACGTTTCCGTTGTGTCTCGATTACCGGGTCAGGAATTGGCACAGCCGACAGCAGTGCCTGAGTATATGGATGCTTAGGATTGGCGTACAGTTCGTCACGGTCCGCCAACTCGACGATCTTTCCTAGATACATTACTGCGATGCGGTCCGATATATGGCGGACGACGGAGAGGTCATGGGCGATAAAGAGATAGGTCAGATCGAGATCATTCTGCAAGTCCTCTAGCAGGTTGATGATCTGCGCCTGAATGGACACATCCAAGGCAGAAATCGGTTCATCGCAGATGATGAACGCAGGGTTCACAGCCAGTGCTCGAGCCACGCCAATACGCTGCCGCTGTCCGCCGGAGAATTCATGCGGATATCGGTTCACGAAGTATGGGTTCAAACCTACCGTTCGCAGCAACTCCTGCACGCGCTCTTGTCTCTCGCGCTTGTTCTTGCCGATGCCGTGCACCTCCAGCGGTTCGCCGATGATGCTGCCCACGGTCATGCGCGGGTTCAGCGATGCATACGGATCCTGAAAGATCATCTGCATGCGACGGCGCATCTTGCGCAATGACTCACCCTTGGTCGTGGTGAGGTCCACGCCCTCGAAAAGCACCTCGCCGCTTGTCGGACGATAAAGCTGCAGGATGGCGCGGCCGGTTGTGGATTTACCACAGCCCGATTCGCCAACAAGACCGAGCGTCTCGCCTTTATACATCTTGAATGAAACACCGTCGACAGCTTTGATTGCGCCAACCTGTCGTTGGAAGATAATCCCCTTGTTGATGGGGAAATGCATCTTGAGGTCCTGCACCTCCAATAATGGGGCGCCGTTACCTTCACTCATCAAACTGCCTCCTTCTGCTCATCTTCCGACCCTTCTCTGACAAGGACCTGGACAGGTACGTCCGATATATCAACCCAACAAGCCGCTGTGTGATTGGGGCCAACTTCCAGTAGCGGCGGATTCTCTTCCCAACATTTCTCAACTGCGAAGGCGCAACGGGGCGCAAACGGGCATTGATTCGGCAGTTCCAGCAAGTCGGGCGGCAAGCCTTCTACCGGTACAAGTCGCTTCTGTCGGCCAAGATCAAGGCGAGGAATGGAACGTAGCAAACCCAGCGTATAGGGGTGCATCGGCCGCGAATACAGATCCTCGACCTGCGCTTCTTCGATAATGAAGCCCGCATACATAACGATGACTCGTTCGGCCATACCCGCTACCACGCCAAGATCATGCGTAATCCAGATGATGGCCATGCCCAACTCTTCTTTCAGACCACCGACCAGATCAACAATCTGCGCCTGAATGGTCACATCCAGAGCGGTCGTCGGCTCGTCTGCGATCAGAATTTGTGGATCACAGCTCAAGCCCATGGCAATCATCACGCGTTGGCGCATACCGCCGGAAAATTGATGCGGATAATCGTTAAGACGTTGTTCGGCGCCGGGGATGCCAACCATTTCCAACAGTTGGACCGCTCGTTTGCGGCTCTGCTCCCCGCTCATGTTCAAATGCAATTCCAGCGCTTCGGTTATCTGGCGACCGATGGTGAGCACCGGATTCAGCGATGTCATCGGATCCTGGAAGATCATCGCAATCTTGTTGCCGCGAATGCGTCGCAACTCATCTTCGCGCAGTTTGAGCAGGTCCTGTCCTTCGAACCAGACCTCCCCATCCACGATTTTGCCAGGAGGCTGTGGAATCAGTCGTATTAACGACATGACTGAGACGCTCTTGCCGCAACCGGATTCTCCCACGATCGCAACGGTTTCACCCTTATCGACCGTGTATGAGATGCCGTTCACTGCATGCACGACGCCGTCCTGTGTGAAGAACTGAGTCTTCAGATTATTAACTTCCAGCAGTTTTGCCATGAAGGCTGCTCCTCAAAATTATGACCAATGAACCCCAGGAACAAACATCGGCGTGTTGTGCAAGCATTTTTTTGCCAACTCGATGCTGTGGGCTGGGCGCCGCCTGGACCGCTTAATTACAGGCTGGTTCAACAATGATAAAACGGGCGGGCCTGTAATGGGCGCCTCCCGATTGCGTACTTGGGTTGTTAGGGCCGTAGGTACTAGGCTGCATCGTCGGCGTGTACTTGCGAATGTATAGGAGAATGGCCACACATCCGCTCTCTGTAAGTCATGTCGGCACCGGAAGAGACGGAGTTCTCATCTGGTCTACCGTGCTCGGTGATTCTCGTCGTTCTACTGATCCCAAGCGTGTTCCACTAGCAGGATAATGCAAGTCTTAGCACAAATCTTGCCTAGAAATGCTAACAGAGATTAGCTCGGTTGTCAAAAGCTTTGTTAAAAACTGACGTCGGACTTATTGATCAGTGCTGATTTACCCTCTCTAGTCGCCGATGCATCTTCATTTACGCGACTATGGGTTAGCGGCAGTAGTCTTCGCCGCGATGTCTCAAGAGCCGCTGACTAGGCAGCTTCGTCGATCAGCCCGGTCAGCCACTCGCGCAGGTCGGCGATCTGCTCCATCGTCGAACGCCTGCTGCTCCCGCCGCTGACATCGCGCTGCTCGACGCTGCGCGCATAGTCCCACACAGCGGTGACATCGTCTTGGAAAGCGGTATGCAGCGTGCGCAGATCATCCGGTGTCAGGTCCGTGAGCGAGCAACCGCGTTCTTCCGCCATGCGAACAGCCTCGCCTGCAATGTGATGGGTCTCTCGAAAGGGAACGCCCTTACGAACAAGGTATTCGGCAAGGTCGGTAGCCAACATCTCGGGCACGAGCCCACCCTGCATGCGATGGGCGTTCACGGTCAGCGTAGAAAGGACGCCTGCGGCAATCTGCAAGGCGCCGGTGACCGTGTCCGCCGCATCGAAAAGCGGTTCTTTGTCTTCTTGCAGATCCTTGTTATAGGTGCTGGGCAATCCCTTTAACGTCATCAGAAGCCCTGTCAGATCGCCTGCGACGCGGCCGGTCTTGCCGCGAATCAGTTCCATACTGTCCGGGTTTTTCTTCTGCGGCATCAAGCTGCTGCCCGTGCTGTAGGCGTCTGCCAACGTGACATAGCCAAATTCGCGTGTGCTAAACAAGATCAAATCTTCTGCCAGGCGGCTGAGATGCACCATAGTCAGTGTTGCCCAGAAGAGAAACTCGGCGATGAAGTCGCGGTCGCTGACTCCATCCAGACTGTTCGGCGTGCAGCCGGCGAAACCAAGATCGGCAGCCAGCGTCTTACGGTCAATATCAAACGGATTGCCCGCCAATGCACCGTTGCCCAACGGCATCTGATTGACACGATCGACTAGGTCAGCCAGGCGTTGCGCGTCTCGCCGCCACATACTGGAGTAGCTTAGCAGCCACTGGCTCCAGCGTATGGGCTGCGCCGGCTGCAGATGCGTATAGCCAGGCATGAGCAGGTCCGCTTCATTTTCGGCTCTATCAACGGTGACGGTGATCAGTTCAAGTAAGTGTCCGCGGCAGATGGCGATTTCGTCTCGTAGCCACAATCGAATATCGGTTGCAATTTGATCATTGCGACTGCGCCCCGTGTGCAGCTTGCCGGCAACCGGTCCGACCAATTCCGTCAATCGCCGCTCGTTTGCGGTATGAATGTCTTCATCTCCAGGCGCGAGTTCGAATGTGCCTGCAGCCCACTCCTCGGCTACGCTGGACAAACCTGACACGATTTCAGATGCTTCTCCCTCGCTGAGAAGGCCCGCCCGCGCCAATGCTCGCGCATAGGCTTCACTGCCGGTGATGTCCACCTGCCACAGTCGCCGGTCAACGCTGATGGAAGCGTTGAACGCCTCCATCAGCGAATCTGTCTCTCCGGTGAATCGCCCGCCCCACAATTTGCCGCTCATCTACTGAACTCTCTTTATATCTGTGTGTCGTTAGTGACTTGTCTAGTGATGCCGATTCACAAACCTTGTCTGCATGTGCGACCGCGCCTGACCATCCATGTTCTATTGCATGTTTCGGCATACACAAGCGGCTGGGTCCGCGTCTATGACGCCTACGCTAGCTCGCGACCGCTGCGCGGCTTGTATATCGTATACGGTCGGTAGAGCGCCAGTTTGCCATAGCGCAGTCGCACCCACGCCAAAATCATGATGCAGCCCAGAACGATGGCGAAGATACCGATTAAGCCAGCTTCCGGGCCAAATGCGCCGCCGGTCCATCGCAGTGGCCCCGCTTGTTCGATGACCACGAACGATGTGGAGGAGAGCTCGTTGCCGCTCACGGGAAAACCGTAAACTGTACCTTGGAAGAAGTTCCACGATATGTGCAGCCCAATTGGCAGCCCCAGCCGTCCTGTCAGCACCAGACCCAGGCCCAGGAATAGGCCTGCCAACATCAGATAGAGAGTGCTAATCCAGGTCGAATTGGGATTAAACACATGCAGCAGGCCGAAAATGAAGGATGAGACAAACCAGGAAGCCAATAAGGCAACCCGTGCATGTCGCTGTCCTAGATTAAAGCCCTCTGCCATGTTTCGCATTTGGTAGCCGCGCGTCAGGATCTCTTCCATGACGCCGACTGCGATAAAGACGAACGCGGGTCCCATGATAGCCAACCAGAATGGGGCGATTTCATCTGCACCAACGGACATGGTATCGCTGACGGTCACCCATTGCAGCGCCGTCTCGATGGAGAAGATGATTGTCATCAGTACAGCGCCTAGCGCCAAACCGAATACTAGGTCCATCCACCAGGCTCGGTCCAGGTTCAAACCCAGTTCTCGAAATGCACGCTGGTCCAGAAAGCGGACCGCTAACCATGTACTGACCAGCAAGGCGATCAATTGCAGTAGAAACACCATGCTTTGCGCGCCGATTCTGCTCGGAGCCACGTTCTGCGCGGAGATCCATGAGACGATGGGCGTACCAAGCATGCGCAAAGTTAAGGTCAGTATTACCCATATCGTCCAGTGTATAAAAAGCCGAAAGAATGCGCGTAGACGGCGTTCTTCACTGTTCCATACACTTCTCTGAATTTGCATCCACACTGCTTGCATTCAGTAAAATACCTGCTGATAGTGTTGGTTGCTGGGGTCAGACGCCTATAGCCTGAATGTTATGTATTGTAACTTGGTTTGACGAACAGTGGCAATAGACGCGCTTGACCGCCATGCCCCTACGATGTAGAGTCGTCTCGACTGGTATAGTTAGGTCGCACGACGGTATCTGCCGCAGAATGTACAGTTTGGAGTATGGCAGTCGAAAGTTATGTGCAGTCGCGACGATTGCATAAGATAAGTGGGTAGAAACATGCAACAGGCGGACAGTGAAGGGCAGAAACGCAATAACGGCAGCGAGACTGGTCGTCGACTCCAACAGGCTCGGGAACGGGCTGACAGTTACGAAGAGTCCGATCTTGACCGCACCCAGTCGGATGAGGACGAACAGGCGCACAGTACGGAAGAATGGAGTGACATCGTCAGCCAGCGCATTGAAGACGCGATGCGCCAAGGGCTCTTCGACAATCTCAGCAACCGCGGCAAACCGGTCAACGTGAATCGCAATCCTTTCTTGCCGGAAGAGCAGCAAATGGCGGTCAACCTGCTACACAACAACGGCCTCGCACCGGAGTGGATCAGCGATCGCAACGACATCCTGCGTGAGATTGAAACATTGCGTCATGATTTGCGACAGGACGTTCTCGACATGCGTGCGGTGTCAGCAGATGCGACAACCGTTGGTGAACATCAAAAGGTGAAAAGCTGGTGGAAGGCACAAGTGAAACGCTGGCAAACGAAGTGCGATAAGCTTAACGACCACATACTGGTACACAACCTAAAATTGCCTGTCCCGCATTTAGAAATTCTCAGACTGCAGTTGTCGCGCGAACTGGGTCGCGCAGGGGCTGATCCCGCCTGGTTAGATGATTAAGGCTCATACCACACATTTCTACGCTTCAACTTTATCTGACTTCAGCTTACTATGAATTAAGCACCAAAATAGCAATTTCTACGCCTGCGCCTATGTAAAATCACTTGCGGGAATTCGGTGCGTATGCCACACTATTACGGATAGTACGTACCTGATCCCTGCCTCTGCGGGTACGCGTCACAACGATCTACTTGTACAGCCATCATAGGAAGCACCTGAGGTGAATCCGTTGCACATGAAGCAATACCGTCCGTTGTCTGCTATCTGGTATGTATCAATCTTTCTCGCAGTTGGCCTAGTGCTCTGCATCGCGCACGCAGCGCTGGCACAACAGCAGGCTAATACACAGATTGTCAATGGCAGCCTGGAAACCCGCAGCGGCGATTACTATCTAGTACCCAACTTAACGCAAGGTCAGCTGCTCACTGTAGAGGTGAACACCACATCGGGTAACCTGGATCCAGTTGTCGGTATTCTGGATTCGGACATCAACGGCGAATCGCTGCTGCATTCTATACAGACGAAATACGCGAGCCAAGTGGCAACGGGATCTGATCCCGTTGCGGCTGCTTCTGCTGTTGCGGACTCGCTCTTCACAGCCTGGAATGACGACCGCAACGGAGATGAATCCTCCGCGTCATTGACCTATCGTGTCCCAACGGACGGCGACTACCACCTGCTGGTACTTAGCGGCATAAGCAATGAGACGTTTGGCAACTATCGCATGGTCATCAGTCTCGAGCCGGTCGAAGACGCTGCAGATGGTTCCACAACATCGTCCCAGGAACTGGTTCAGCTTGAAAGCAAAATACCCGCTACCATCGTCAGCGTAGACGAAATTGAGGCCGTCTACCGCGAAGGTGTGCGCGACTCAGTCTATCAGCTGCGAGACCTGTCCGCCGGCGATACTGTCTACGCCTATGTTGAAACGATAACCGGGACTGTGCGTCCTGTTCTAGAGCTGCTGAACTACCGTGAAAAGCCTCTGCTGATCGACAACTTTGACGGCGCATCGCCGACTGCATCGCTCCAGTTCACCGTGAACGAAAATACCGATACCCTCAAAATTAGCATCGGTGCGCATGAGGTTGTGACGCAGACGGCTGCTGCTGCTGCGGCTGACGGAACCCAGGCTGAACCACAAGTTGCCGATGGTGCTGCTACTGAGGATGCTACGGCGGGTGCTAGCGACATCAGCGCATCTCAATACCGGCTGCTGGTGGGCATTAACGACGAGAACGTATTGGATGGGTCGGCGCAACCTACCCAGAGAGCCGCGGTTGTTAACCCCAAACAGGTCGAAATCGGCGTACACATGGACCAGATTGCCAACGTCGACCAAGTTTCGGAGAACTACACTGCAGTCGTCGAGCTGCGCCTGGAATGGACGGATCCAAAGCTGGCTTTCGACCCAGATGAATGCCAATGCGCCTTCCAGACATTTACGCCAGCGGAATTCGACAGCTACATGACGGACGCCGGCGTCGAAGCCTGGCCGGTTACTACCTTATTCAATCAGCAGGGTCGACGCGACGAACAGGGCAACACCATTGTGCTCACACCGGACGGCCATGCAATCGCTGTGTTGCGCTTTACGGCTACTTTCCAAGCGCCCGACTTTGATTTTCGTCTCTTTCCCTTCGACAAACAAGTCTTCCATATCCGTGCACGTTCCGTCTTTCCGGAAGAATTCTTCATCTTCACTGACTTGCCCAACTACAGCGGTCTTGGCGATCAACTTGGCGAAGAAGAATGGGTGATCACGAAGTGGGATACCTCCGTCGACACATCGGACAATCGTTCGCGCTTCAATTTTACCTTCTACGCACAACGACACATAGACTATTATCTCTATCGCATATTCCTGCCGCTGCTGATTATCATTGCCGTCTCGTGGGCCATCTTCTTCCTGCGCAACTACGAGAAACGCGTCGACGCTGCAGCGGCCAATCTCTTGCTGCTGGTTGCGTTCAATTTCACCATCTCAGGCAATTTGCCTAAGCTAGGCTACCTCACATTGATGGATATCGTGCTCATCACAACGTTCGTCGTGACGGGACTTGTATTGGTGCTTAACGTCTTTCTACGTCGACTAGAAGTAGCCGGAAAAGGCGAATTAGCTCACCGCCTGGACACATACGTACTTTGGTTCTATCCGCTGATATACATCATCTTTATTGGCGGCATCGGATTAGTCTTCCTTGCTAGAAGCTAACCAGACACATGTGCATAGATAGACAACGCTCCAGGCCTGCAACTTGATTTTTATAACGGCTAGCTGGCGGCTGGGCTTGCGCTAGTGAGGACAAACTTCAAGTAGCGCGCCTCTGGAAAGTGCACCGGAACTGGATGGTCGAGTGGCTGTCCGGCTTCGTGCAAGATGAGCAGCCGGCGTTTGGCATCCATAGCCGCCAGAGAGAGCATTTGGTGGAATGCGTCAACGCTGACCTGGCTAGTGCAACTACTGCTAGCCAACAGCCCATCCGGCACCAGGCACTGAATGGCCAGGGAGTTCAGTCGTCGATAGGCGTGCAGCGCCTTGTCGAGCTGTGACCTGGAGCGCGCAAAGCTGGGCGGGTCCACCACGATGAGGTCAAAACGCCTCCCCTCGCCATAGTAGCGTTCCAGCAAGTCAAAGCAGTCGCTGACGACAAACTCATGCTGCGCGGGGTCCAAGCCATTGAGCGCGAAATTGCGCACCGCTGCCTCAATAGCTGGTTCAGCGCTGTCCACTGAAACGACGTGCGAGGCGCCGCCCGTCGCTGCGGCTACGCTGAAACCACCCGTGTAGGAAAACAGGTTGAGCACCTGCTTGCCGCGACTCCGTTGGCCAATGGTTCGCCGGTTGTCACGTTGGTCTAGGAAGAAGCCTGTCTTTTGCCCATGCAGCAGGTCGACCTCGTAGCGCAGTCCATGTTCTAGCATGATGAGAGTCTGCGGGGGCATATCACCCGCCAGCAGGTCCGTCTCTACATCTTTGCGCCAAACGATGCCCGCCAAATCCACAACAGCCTGCAATCCATCCACAATCCAAGGCAGAAGACTCTCCACGCACCGGCAGTAGGTGCGAACGACCGTCCATAATTTGCCACCGTCGACATCTCCGTAGAGGTCGACAATGATACCCGGCAAGCCGTCACTCTCACCGAAAAGCCAGCGATACGCGCTGGTCTCTTCGCCGGCTGCTCTCAGCGGCGCACGCAGCAACCACGCTTGACGAATGCGTTCCATCACCCACGCGCGGTTGGGCGATCGCTGGCTATTGAATAAGCGTACCGCGATGGAGCCGCTGCCATCCCACAAGCCGTAGAGCTGCAGATTGCCGCACTGCACGTGCACCCACTGCCCGTCTGATAGGTCCTCTGGCGCCCGTTCCACGGCGTCACGGTAGACCCACGGATGACCTTGTGCAAGCGTGTCCTTTAGTCCGCTGGCAACTCGAATATAGGGAAGCTTGAATTGGCGCTTTGGCATACAGGTTCTGCTCGCAGAGGGCAAAATACACCCTAAGATAATTCTTCAGAGGATGTTATTCGGGCACAAGGATTTCGCGCGCTTCCTGCAGCGCTTGGTCATAGATGCGCTCCAGGTCTTCATTGACGCCGCGACAGCCGGCGATCACCGCCTCAGTCCAGTCCAGATAGGCAATCTGCCGATCCACTGACCAGTCCTCCGGCGGGTTGGACGCTAGATCGCGCACGTTGGATGTCTTGTCGGCGAACTTCAGCAGTTTCGCCTTGGCGGACAACGAAGGCGCATGCTGAATCTGGAGTTGTTTGCGCGTGGGGCTAGGCAGTCTCTTGTCGTCGGTCATTTCCTTGACCAAGCCAGCGACGTCTTCGCCGAATCGATCCGCTATCTCTTTGAATGTGGTCGGCGTGTCCTCAACCGTGTCGTGTAGGATGGCGGCGACGAGTGTGTCCTCGTCATCAATGCCTGCTTCTACCGACAGGACTGCTGCAACCTGGATAGGATGGTTGATATAGGGTGCATGTTCATTGCCCTTGCGCCGTTGGTCCTTATGTCGTTCCGCTGCAAAAACCAGTGCCTCCAAAAGCCTTTTCGTCGTCATCTTCTACCCCAATTCGCTACTGTGTTTCCAAATGGTATTCGCGTACCTGAACGCCATGGAAATCCTGTGCATACACCATCGTGCCGTGTGATTCCAGCCATTCGCGCATGAGATGGCGCTGATCCCACATTTCAACTTCGCTGTATACGACCCACACATCCGTCGCATCACCGACCATATCCTGCATCTGCTCATTTGCCAAGGCGCGCGCATCGTCATCCGACCAGCCATTGTTGGTCCAAAGCCCTTCGGCCCAATTGCCCAGCCGCGCTTCGGAATCGGTAAATGGACGCGGTCCAAAGTCGCTGCTGTAGTATCGCATGGCGAAATGCAGGTGCGGTATCTGCAGGATGAGCAGTGAGTTATCGCCGCGGTGCTCGTTCACATATGTAACGCCGGAGCGCAGGTCATATTTCATGGGCAGCATCTTCTGCTGCCACCCTGCATAGAGCCAGAAGCCGACTACATAGACCACCAAGATCACAGCGGCAAAGCGCAATATGGCGCCGCTGTTTCGCCAGACAACGGCTGCGCCCAATGCCAGAAAAATCATCGCAGGTGCGGCAATCCAGAAGAGGTAGCGGTCAGTGAAGATGGGCTGGCGTAAGCTCATGGCGTAGATCATACCGATGGGCGTCAGCAGCCACACGAGCAGCATGATATACCGACGCCACCGCGCTGAGCCGATCTACTTCCCCGTCCAGCGATTCGTTGCGTCGCTCCGCCAGCTCGCCCGCTCCAAAGATCATGCCCGCCAGGAACAGGAAGAATACCGGCGTGAGCCAGAGCAGGTCGGGATCGGTCAAGAAGCCGCGGCTATGGTTCAGGATGAGCACGCGCAGCATCTCCTGGAGTGGCGTGAATGTGAAGCCGGTCACCTTGCTGCCTGCCATTAGCATGTCCCACTGCCACACAACCATGGGTAGATAGGGCAGGATCAGTCCAGCCATGGCTAAGCTATAGCCGCGCCAGTGCCTCTTGCTCTGTGGCCAAGCAATGAGGAACCACAAGAAGAAGAGCGGATAAAGCATGATGAGCAGCAGATGCGTGTAGATGGCCACAGTAACGATTGTGAAAAATCCGAGCCATGGACGCCATCCGCCGATGGTGATTGCCTGCCAGAAGAAGAGAACTGCCGCCAGCACGAGCGCCAGGGCTAGCGTGTACATCTTGCCTTCCTGGCTGTACCAGAGCTGGTAGGGGTTCACGGCAAGCAAGAGCGCCGCGATCAATGGCATCGTGGGGTACCATCTCTTTGTGCGCTCGGATAGTTGGCCTATATCACGTATTTGTGGGAGAGGATCAGACTGCTGTACAGACTGATCCGGAATGGAACTCACGTCTATTCGCGCTGCACGGTGACGGACCGGCGTCAGTCGCGCTGTCACCTGCCACAGGAGCGCAACGGCAAGCGTTCCTGCCATGGCCGAAACATAACGTAGAGCAAATTCGCTCGTGCCCGCCAAGCTGAACCATGGACGCAACGCCAGGAAAAAGAGCGCGCCATTCTGTCCAGGGTGGATGAACATATCCAGCGTGTACGGCAGATCGCGGGTGGCAAAGAGGATGGCGTCGACCTCGTCACGCCATAGGCTCTGGTTTGCCAGCCCTTGCACGCGCCAACCGTATGCGCCCAGAACGAGCGTCAGAAACAGTATGCGCGTGCGGGAGCTCATGGCAACGATTCAGGCCAGTCTTTCAGGTCGTCCTCCAACTCATTGCGGGCGGGAGGAGGAGGCGTGGGGAATGGGTCGTCGGCCACAAGCTCGGCGCCGGTGGGGTAGCGGACCTCAAACGCGTACCGATCCCGCTCGTTGCGCCAGAATGAGAACCCGGCTAACACGCCTGCGATAGCGAAAAAGACCAAAGAGCCGGCCATAAACCAAATCCATGTGGCTGCCAGAAGCGTCCTATCGAACGTCTGCGCGGCCATGAGCAGGTAGTCAGGCGTGGGCGCGGGAGTCGGCGTATTGAACGGTCGTTGCGGGCCGGCTGCTGGGGGTGCGACCACTGCCACCGCATCATCTGGCGTGGCCGTTGGTTCCAGTATAGCAGTTGGCGTCTGTATCGGGATTTGCGTGGGCGTTTCGGTAGTTGTTGCCGTCGGCGCATCGAGCGGCGAGTTGCCAATGGCTGTTGCGGTGGCGTCCAGGACCCCAATGGTAGCAGCAGCTTCGGCGGTTGCCGTGAGACTCGCTGCCATCGCGGCATCTCCATCAAACGGCGTCTGAGCAGATGGCGGCGGCGGCGTGGCGAGCGGGGACACGCTGATTGCCGTCATGGTTGGCGTCGCCAGCGGCGATTGGCTGGCAGGCGTGGATGTCGGCGTCACGTCCGACGGCAACGTGGACGCTACTGGCGGAGTCGGCGTGATCGTCGGCAGCAGATTCTGTGCCAGTCGCTCGTCGGAAGACACAGTTACGGACTCGGACGCAGTGGCAGTCAGCGGCGTTGTCTCACCGTCGCCGAGGGCGAGCCCAACGCCTTCATAGTTGACAGAACGCTCCGCCGACTCACCTTGGTTGGTGGGAAAAGTGAACGGTCCCAGAATCGTCGCTTGCCCCATGCTATCCAATAGCCCGCTGGTCACCGTCATCACGTCGCCCGGCGCAAGCTGCGACTCCAGAAATACGGATTCTTCCTGTTGCGGGGTCGTGAGCGTATGCTGAGAGAGCGTCACATCGCCGCTATTCAGAATGGTTACGCAGAGATAGAATACACCGCCGTCGCCGAGAGTTTCAGCCAGGTCGTTTGAGCAATTTCCCGGTTGCCCTTCGGCAGAAAGGATCAACTCAACCGCGGCTTGCGTACTTTCGGAGGCTTGAGGCGTGGATTCGCTGTAGACAGCTGTGGCGCCCGCATCGGTCCGTCCGTCTGCAAATACCACCGGCATGCCGCCATCACCACCGACATGCGGAAAGCCGAAGAGGAAGAGCGGGAATCCCACCAGCGCCAACAGGTATAGTGTTAGAGTTACACGCCTTGCCATCAGCTACGCCGTTGATCTCCAGCTAATCCAATGCCAGGTCAGCCGATGCGCCTTCTTCCATAAAGGCAGCCAGCAGCGCGACGCACGCCTCCACGTCGGTCTTGTGGACCATTTCCACCGGGCTATGGATGTAGCGCGTGGGAACTGAAAGCGTGCCGACGGCAATGCCAGCCTGCACCCGCTGCATTCCGCCGGCATCTGTGCCGCCTCGAGGTAGAATTTCATTCTGCCAAGGGATGTCACGGCGATCTGCCAATGTGCGCAGATAGGACACCAGCTTGGGATTGGCGATGGCGGAAGAATCCAGAATTTTGATGCCCACGCCCTTGCCAAGTTGCGTCACACGTTCGTGTTCAGACGTGCCCGGAATGTCCACGGCGAGGGTCGTGTCGACGGCAATGCCTACGTCCGGATTAATGCTGAACGCACTCGGCGATGCGCCGCGCAGGCCCACCTCTTCCTGTGAGGTAGCCACTGCGTAGACTTCGAAGCCGAACCCGCTCACCTTCCTCATCGCTTCTATCATGACGTAGAGCGCGATGCGGTTGTCCAGTGCTTTGGAAGAGTAACAGTTGCCGATTTCCTCAAAATCACGGCGCATGGTTACCATGTCGCCGATGCTGACTAACTCCTGAACCTCTTCCGCCGATCGCCCCAGGTCGACGATGAAATCCTTTACTGTTGGATTCTGCTTGCTGTCGTCTGCGGTCTGAATATGAGGAGGCTTGATGCCTGGATAGAGCACGCCGGCAATGTCGCCAGATGCGGTGCTCACCGTGACGCGCTGTGCCACCATGTTGCGCGGGTCATGTCCGCCCAAGCCCACCAATCGCAGCCATCCCCGCTTATCATCAATGTACGAGACAACATAGCCGATCTCGTCCATATGCGCGGCAATCATCAACGTCGGTGCTCCAGACTTCTTCTTCACGCAGATAAGATTGCCCAAGGCGTCTACGTGCATCTCGTCCACTATGTCGGTCAGTTCTCGCCGTACGATAGCGCGTATACGCTCTTCTCGTCCTGGGATTCCCGGCGTCTCACATAATTCCTTCAACAGTTTCATGGCTATACTTTCTACGTATACGGCTGCATTCGTTTCGACTGAGCGGGCTTCACCGTCCGTTATCAGCACTCAATTCTTCCACTGATTTCTCTGCAGAGCATCTTAGTTTTTCGCCCCGCCTTTGTCAATAAGTTTGTGAACTGACCAACACAAAACTTCCTGACAGTTGTTACGCGTCAGGAAGTCCGTGTTCACGATATATTTCTATACACGGGCGATCTATTGCAGGGCGACCGTGAGTTGGTCGCCTTTATTCACGCCGTAGGACTGAACGGCGCCGGCAGGCAACTCCAGCACGGCATGGGCGCCGCGTCGCATGCGACCAAACCGGTAGGGCTTCATGCTTTCATCGTAATCCATGACGCGGTTGTCGTCATCCAAGTAAAGTATGTCGATGGGTATGGACATGAAATTGGTGTGCACCTGATTCGCCGGCACGATGTACAGTCCGTCGCCTTCAGGCAACTCTTTTACTCCAATGAGCCCGCGCAATCGGGTGAAGAAATTATCCGCTTTGCGCCCTTTGTCCACAAGTAGTTGTCCCTGCGTTCTGTTCTCGACTGTCAACATACGGCTTATTCTCCCACTATGTAGCCTATTCTAGGTGCGTTGCACTAACACGGATTATGCTTCTGTAGCTAGACTGCCCGACCACGCCTTAATGCTGCCACTGCAAGTGATGGTGGCGGGCGACTTCAGCGTCTGTACGAGAATAGTATGCAGAATAAGTGCCCGATGTAGAACCTACATATGTAGTATCCGGCACACGCAAAATGAATGGCATCATGCAGTGCGCCTGCCGGATGAAAGTAGGGGTGTGAACAAAAAGCAATGAGATTTCGTCGCTCATTCACGTTCCGCTGTATGAGAAGGCGGCGGATGCTCAAAGAGTTCGATATGCAATATCCTTGCCGACCGGGGCCGTTGGTCGGCTTTGGACGTTCATATCCAGCACCCTGTGCTACCGCCGCCTTGTCAACTATGTTGTATGTTGTGCGCCTCCGCTTTCACGGGCAGGTCCGCACCGTAAACGGGAACAAACCTTCATAACTTGGATTGGCATGACCCGCTAGTACCACGATGTCCCTTCGTCCAGACCGAACACACTTGGCGGCAATTGAATGCCGGCGTCGATGATGCGGTCGTTTATGCGCGGACGCAAACCAGTGGGCAGCAGCTCTCCAAGCACTTTGCCGTCTTCATCGATGCCGGTCTGCTCGAAGCGGAAGATGTCCTGCATGACGATCGTATCACCTTCCATGCCGACGACTTCCGAACACTGCACAATCCTTCTACTACCGTCACGCAAGCGCTCTTGATGCACGATAAGATCGATTGCTGAAGTTACCTGCTGGCGAATAGCCCGCAGCGGCAACTCCATGCCAGCCATGAGCACGAGCGTCTCCAGACGGTTGAGCGTATCGCGTGTACTGTTGGAGTGGACCGTCGTCAGGGAACCGTCGTGCCCTGTGTTCATCGCCTGTAACATGTCCAGCGCTTCACCGCCGCGACACTCACCGACGACAATGCGATCCGGACGCATACGCAGGGCGTTGATGACCAGTTCACGAATCGGCACTGCGCCTTTGCCTTCGGAATTGGCGGGTCTCGCCTCCAGCCGCACCACGTGGGGCTGCTGCAACTGGAGTTCGGCTGCGTCCTCGATTGTCAGAATGCGTTCATTTTCCGGAATGAAACTAGAACAGACATTGAGAAGCGTGGTCTTGCCGGAGCCAGTACCGCCGCTGATGATAATGTTCACGCCGGCGAGGACGGTCGCCTTCAGAAACTGGGCAAACTCCGGTGTCATGGAACCGAAACGGATGAGGTCATCCACCTTCAGCGGGTCGGCGTTAAACTTACGAATGGTGATTGTAGGGCCGGTCAGCGCCAGCGGCGGGATGATGGCGTTCACACGAGAACCATCCGGTAGACGTGCGTCCACCATAGGTGATGACTCATCGATGCGCCGTCCCAGCGGCGTTACGATGCGTTCGATGACACGCAGAACGTGATCGTCGTCGATGAACTCGACATCGGACAGGGTCAGCTTGCCCTTGAGTTCGATATAAACCTGTTTGGGTCCATTGACCATCACTTCGGTGATATCGTCCCGATCCAGAAGCGGCTGAATGGGACCGTAGCCAAGGATCTCCGCCATAATTGTGTTGAGCAAGTGTTCCCGCTCCACGCGACTGACCACGAGCTGTTCCGTGGCAATGGCTTCGTTGAAGACGGGCTCAGCGATGCGTCGCACTTCCGCTGCATCGGTGGAATCCAGTGACTTTACCTCGTTGACGAGGTATTGCTGAACTTCCTCCCGAACCTTGCGGAAAGCAGGCGACACGCTCTGACCGCTGGTAGTCTTGCGCGCTTTGCGTGCTACGGGCGTACCGGGCGGCGCTTGTGGCGGCGTCTGCTTATGGTCAGGCGTTGATGTTGCAGCCGCTTGCCGATGCTGCCCGTTTGTAGGCGTCGGTGCGGGCTGACGAGTTTTGAATAACGCCATGTTGATCTCTCCTAGTTATTTCTGCTCGTACGGGCAAAGCCCGTCATGAGAGTACTTTTGACATCGGTACACATGCGAAACCCTACTTGATTATGAATCATGTCGAGATGAACGGAGCCGAACTATCGCTACTTAATCCACACAGGATCCCAATCATCATAAGCGTTGTAGCTCAGGTTATATTGCGTGCCGCCATTCCGGTCCATCACCCAGATCTGCCGCCAGCCCGATCGATTCGAGTAGAAGACGATTTGGCTGCCGTCGGGCGAGAAGCTGGGACGCTTATCCCATTCCCATTCGTTCCACGTTAACTGACGAGCGTCGGAACCGTCTGCGTTTGCCGTCCATATCTCATCATTGCCCGTATGATTGGCTGCAAATGCGATGCGATCTCCTTGCGAAGAGAACACCGGGTCGTACTCGTCGCCGGTGAAATCAGTTAGCAAGGTCTGTGCACCGCTGGTCAAGTCCACTGCATAGATGCTGGCATCGCCGCGTCCTTCCGTCGTCAGGACACGTAGCTCGCGTGCACCGTCCGGAGACAGAGTGTCCGCTTTGACCAGCGCTTCATAGCGCATGGCGACGGATGCCGGGGCAGGCTTTTGTTCGGCGCCATCGGCAGACATGAGATAGACCTCTTCCGGTCCGTTGCGATTGGTGCGGAAGGCGATCCAGCCAGCTGGTGCGGGTTCCGGTGTTGCAGTGGGCGGGTTCGCCGGCACAACCGGTGGCACATAAACCGGTTGGGATTGTTGCTGAATACTGACAGGCGTCGGTGTAATACTGCTTGCCAGCGCCGTGAGCCTATTCTGGGCGCTTGAGGTATCTTCAACCGCAAGCCCCGCAGCCGTCACATAGAGATTCTGCGCATTGAGGTAGTTATGTTGCTGCTCTTCCAGTGCGCCAAGAGAGAGATAGGCAGCATAGAGTCGCCGCGGAAGATAGCCTCCTAGGTAGTTAGGATCGGCATCGTACAACCCTTGCCACAAGTTGATGGCCTCCTCGAGCGTGCCATCATCCAGCGCGTTGAGCCCGCGGAAGTAATAGTCCAACCGCTTCAGGTGCATCTCCGCCTGATCCGGGTCCACAGACTTACCGTTTCGCAGGTATTGTTGTGCCTCTTCCGGACCCGCTGAGGGAGATGGCAGTTGGGTGGTTAGTTGAAGACCACCGTTGTAGTAGGCTTTAGAAAGATGATCCGCCACATTCTGCGGCTCAAAATCCCGTGCCAGTTCGCGAACCTGTTCATAGAGCGGAATCGCCGTCAACCATTGTTGAAGAAGATAGGCTGACTCGGCAGTCATGTAGAGGTTCTGCACCTCGCCAAGTGACTGGAGCCGTTTGATCTCCACATCCACATTTCGGAAACCGGGCTTTTTCGACTGAATGCCATCGAGGAAGGTCAGCGCTCGGTCGATGTTTCCCTCATCGGCAAGACCCATGGCTAATTCAAATTGCGCCACTAGCGCCATCAAGTCGCGTGTCTCTTGAATGCCTTGTTGGGCAGCGGCATTCTGTGGTTCGCGTGCCAGGACGATTTCATACTGATGTAGCGCTTCCGTATATTGGCCGTTCTGTGTGAACGTTTGCGCCTCGGCAACAATTTGTTGGTTCTGCTTGCTCATGGCCACGACCTCACGGCTCGGCGCCACCATGGTTTCGTAGAAGCCCAGGGCGATGAACATGACACACAACAGCAGGATGAACGGTATGCTGCGGCGAAGGTAATACTCCTGGCGCACGCTCATTTTGCGACCCTTGATTGATGTGCCCCATGTGACAACGATGTCACTCTTCAACTGCGCTTCGTTCATCAATGAATCTAGGAACGCTTCATCCGGATAGCTGTACTTGAGCTCGAAGATCGATTCGACCACATCCGGCCAACGTCCATATTGCATCAACAACAGCATCTTCTGATAGCGAGGATCGTCCTCGAGTCCGCCAGTAGACGGCGGCTCCGGAAGGCTCTGCACGGCATTCGTCGCACCTGCGAGGGTTGTATGATAGAGCGACGCGCCAAGGCTATCGTCCCCGGGGTCTTGGGGCTCCCCCTCTTCGTGCAGATCCATCCACAAGCTCAACTCCTCTTCGAGTATTTGCTCGTCGTCGCTTTGGCTTTGGTAGAGCGGCTCATGCATGTCGTCGTTCCATCCGGCATATTCGCCACCATGTTCGCTATCGTCGTCTGGCGCATCGACGGTGGATAAGCGAGGTTCATTTTGATAATTGGATTCGGGATAATCTTTCATAAGCCACACTCGTTTCGCACTTCGTACCACATGAAATGAGCCAGTCTTGTCTGAACCATGGTTGACCGCTTAGCCGAACATGCCCATGATGCCGGGGACAGCCGGTCCCAAAATTACGATGAACAACGCTGGGAAGATAAAGATAACCATGGGTATCATCATCTTGATTGGCGCTTTGGCGGCTGCTTCCTGTGCCCGCTGTCGACGGTTGACACGCATTTGGTCGCTTTGCGTAGCCAGTACATCGCGAATTGCAATACCAAGCTGGTCCGCCTGAATCAGAACGCCTACAAAACTGGACACATCGGCGACATCTACTCTCTCCGCTAAATGGCGCAGCGCATCCGTCCTAGGCACGCCGACTCGAATCTCGCTGATAATCCTGCGAAATTCGATCGCTAGTTCGTCCTTCGATTGAAATGCAACTTTCTGGATAGCCGCCTCGAAACCCAAGCCTGCGTCCACACAGATGGACATCATATCCAACGCATCTGGCAGAGCGTGTTGCACCGCCTTTTGGCGAGCCTTCACTTTGCTTTTCAGCCAGTAATTTGGGATATACATGCCGATGACAAAGCCGACAAAGGCATAGAGTAGCACCATGCTTGTGGGCTGCTGTCTGAAGAACAGAATGAATACAACCAGTGCCGTCAAAGCGCCGACAATGAAGCGAAGTCCCAAGAAATCAGTGACCGTCATGCCGCCTGGAATGCCTGCTACGATTAGCGAATGCTGTAGCTGTTCTATGGAACCGGACGGCGTAAAGCGGCGACCTAGAACGTAAAATCTGCGCAGAAAGGGTCGAAGGATACGCTCGGTCGCGGGCCGCGACATCTCTAGCTGTCTCATATCGGCCGTTGGTCCGCCCCCGAACGCAGCAGACAAGGTCGAAGGTTTGTTGCGTGCGTTCCAAGTGCGTACGGCTAAGAGCGTGGCAAAGAGGCTCATTGACACGACCGTTGAGATAAGCAAGACTGATGAATTCACTTTCTCCACACTCCTCGTGATCTAGTTTCCGCTTGTGCAGTAGCTGTGCGTAGCTTCGCAATCATTCGAACCAATCAATCATTTGAATCTATGAGGACCTGACTGGCTGCGTTAGTATTCGATCTTCGTCATTGACCGCATGACGATGTTACCGATGACCACCATCACGACCGCTGTTGCCGGTAGAGCCAGAATCCAGCCTGGTTCAAACAACGCCAGCATGTAATCCGGATTCATTAGCATAAGAATCGTTCCAACAAGGAAAGGCAAGGCTGTAAGTATGGTGCCGGTGATGCGCTGCTGCGCAGTCATGGCCTGAATCTCACCCTTCAGATGGATGCGGTCACGTATCGTTCTTGTAATCGATTCCAGCACCTCTGCCAAGCTGCCGCCGACTTCGTTCTGCACGTGAATGGCGGTAACAATCATTTCCAGATCGCTGTTCTCGATCCGTAACACAAGATGGTCCAGCGCATCGCCAATGGTATAGCCAAGCGCGGTCTCCTTCACGACGCGTCCAAACTCTGGGCCGATGGGCGATGGCATTTCACTTTCCACAACGGTTATGGCGTGCAAGAGTCCATAGCCCGCGCGCAGCGAGCCGACCAGCATCGTCAACATGTCTGGTAATTGGTTGCCAAACTGCTTCGCACGCCGACTGATTCGGAGGGAAAGATACATACTTGGCCCAATCCATCCTAAGAAGGCCAGCGGGATACCTGGAATGGGCGTACCAGTGAGCAGCCAGCCTATGCTGAAGCCCAGCAGCGTCAGTCCTACGCGCAGCATGACGAATTCGCTGACCGACATCTTGCTGTCAGCCGTGGTGAGTCTATGTTCCAGTTTTGAGCCGAAGGACATGGAGCGGATGCGCCCATTCATGTTTTCTTTTAGGCCCGAATGACCGTGACGCACCTCTGAAGCAACCGGGTTCAGTGACCTCGCCAGCCGCTCTTCCACTTCGCGCGTCCACGCTAACCAACGGTACACGCCGCCCATGACTGCGATAATCACAGCAATGACTAACAATGTGATCACGTATATGGAGCTCATCTATCTCTCCTCACCGCTACTATCGATTGGCACTTCTGGTTTGAGTCGCATGACAAAACATCACTTGGTAACATCGGTTCTAGGCCACGTATAAATTGATGATCTCGGCGCCGAAGTAGAGTGCAATCCAGGCGCCAAATGCCAAGTAGGGCGCATACGCCATGGTTGTCTTGCGATTCTTCGTGTGCACGAGCAGAACGAAGCCGACAAGGCCACCGCTAATGACGCCAACCGTCAATGCGATGGCGACGCCGCTGACGCCTGTGGCTAAACCGATCAGCGCCGCTAGCTTCACATCGCCCATGCCCATGCCGCCCGGCTTAACGATGGCCGCGAGGATGAAGACGCCCAAGCCGATGGCTGCTCCCATGACTGCAGAGGAGATAGGCGGCATTCCAACGATAAGGATCACTGCAGCCACCACGGGCATGGCCCACACCAGCATTCGATTCAGCACCTTTCGATGCTCTAGGTCGACAATGGCAATGGCCAGCAAATACAATGCATAGACTGCGACGATGCCCGTCTCGATCGTGAAGCCATAGCGAATATACGCCAGCAGACCGAACAGAATTGCAGCCAAATACGTCACCACAGTCCGGCGGGAAAATACGCCTTCGCACGACTCGGCAGCGGACCGTTGAAGTGCACAGCGGAGTGCCCGCCACTGGGCGCCGTACGCCTGTTGCACTGATACACGATTAGGCAGGGTATCGACGGTCAGGTTCACGAGGAACCCGCCGATTATGCTCAATGCAATCGTGAGTGTTAGGTGCACGTTGTTGTTTCTCCGCTTCCTGAATGGACTGTGTTTGTCTCGAGCTAACTTGGACAGGTACTGGTTCTCTTAGGTGCCGCGTAACGGCTCAATAGATCGTCGGCGGTCATATCACAGCCTAGGCGGCTTGTTTCGCCCCAACAAAGGGGAGCCGAAGTCCTTGCCTTCCTCCGTTCGACTCTTTCATTCGCCCCTGAGCGTCCACATTGAAGAGCTGTTCCGTAAGCTTCAGTACCTCGCGAGTCAGAATGGACCTTGGATGGCTCAGGACAAAAGGTACGCCACGATTCAGTGCAAAGGTCGCCAGCGATGGATCGTCCGGTAATATTGAGGCGATCTCCTGACCTAATTGTTCACGACTGGCCTTCTCCGATACGCCGCCGCGAACACCGGCTCGATTGAGCACAACATGCGAACGTGCATGCACATTCGGCTCGGTATCGAGGGAGTTCAGCAGAACGACCGCGCTACGTAGACTCGCCACGTCGGGTCCGGTGATGACCAGCACGTCGTCGCTCATGGTCAGTACCTCCGACAGCAGACCATCGGCGACTGCTGCAGTGTCGATAAAGACGTATGGCGCCAGTCCGCTCAGTATTTCAAGCGTTTGCCGCCAAGTCTCCAACGAGAGCTCCACAAGGTCATTGGCCTCCGACGGCGCGGCAAGTACTCGTACGCCGCTACTGTGCTCGTAGAGCAGACCGCGTACGATATCCTGGTCGATGGAGTCCTCATCCAGCAGGCTGCTGATTGTATGGTGCGGCAACAGATTGAGCATCAGTGACAGATCGCTGAGTCCGCTGTGCGCTTCGACCACAATCACATCGCCGTTGATCGCCTGACGCAAGGCAACGGAGAGATCGGCTGCCAGCGTCGAACGTCCGACACCGCCTTTCAGGCCGGCCAAACTGACGATCCGACCGCGTCGGGACCTGTTCGACTTGCCCTCGTTGCTTTGCACGGCGCGCATCACGACGCTCATGAACTGTTCCCGCTCGGCTGGAAACGCCACGAACCCGGCGGCGCCGTTGACAAGCGCCTCTTGCAGATCGGTCAGATGCTGTGGCGTAACCAACACCAGCAGCGGCACGTGCTGCAATACGTTGGCGATTGTGCCGATGTTGGCAAGTGCGTTGGGCGACTCCAAATCGAGGAGTACAACGTCTACCTGCCGACGACGCAACCAGTCCAGCGGATTCGACTGGCCTACGCACGGGATGAGCTGCCATTGCAGGTCCTGCGTTAAGCGAGCGAGCGCTTCTGCCCGAATATGGTCGTTGGTAATGATTGCTATGTGGAGTACTTGATCCATATCGACTTCTCCATACGGTTTGCGAAACACAGACCGTTGCTTGCTTTCAGACCATTCACTGTGCGGTTCGATAAGAGATGAATCGGCTTACAAATCATGCGCTGGGCAGGCTCATGCGCCATTCACCGGTCGTCTGCGAGCGCTGCCGTTTCTAGCTCAGCGCCAGGCCGCATCCGGTACCACAAGGACCTGCCGCTACGCCCTAACGGCGATCCAGATCAATATTGTAGCGATCGGCGAGATAGAACTGGTCTACTGCCTCAGTGGAAACAACCGAGATGTCGTCCGTCGGTCGCAACGCCACGTCGATGCTGCCGTCGACATCCATGATGTGCTGAATGGCTAAACCATCCTGCGGATCGATAGCGAGGAGAATCGACTGACCTTCCGCATCGGCTGTGCGGAAGACGCCGCCCTCCTGTCTGCTACCAGCCACCGCATCCGTGCCTTCCTCCAGCATAGCCGCCGGCAAGATGATGGCGTGGATTTCCAGGTCCTGCAGCAAAGAAACGCTTTCAGGCATGGGAGAGCTGTTGTCTCCTCGCTTGACTTCCACCTCAAAGGTTGCCATTAAGTCGATATGGTCGCCTGGCCGGATCAGCCGGTTGCTGATCAGCTTCGACTGCGTGGGCACGGCTACAACGATCTTCCCGTCCGGCACCGAAAGCGCCACCTGCTGCGTCACCACATCCGGCGTCGCCAACTGTTGCGTGAGGATGGGCTCGTTGGCGAAGAGGTCGACCGTCGACATCTTCCCGACCACCTGATCGATGGTCAGCGCAGCACCCTGCGGCACGGAATCCGATGGGACACTCCGGATCACCAGGTCCGATTCACTGATGGAGCGCCGGAATGGAATGTCGATGGCGGCGACCACGACCGGTGTCGCCGCGCCGTCGGAACCTGCAGCAGCCGGCACGGCAGTCGTCAAGAGACCGTATGTCAGGAAACCGGCTACGGCCGCCAGTACAAATGCGCCAATCCACCAGAGAAGTCCGTTTTTGCTCATGGAATACCTGCCTGTCTGATAAATAGTTGATGCTGCATCGCTCTGTTGTGAAGAATAGCATCAGCCATCCGCTCAATCATCTGTCAATAGATCGGTTGCCCTAGCCATAACAAGGACGCCTACCGTCGTTTGGAACTACAACAATTGACCGACGCATACGACTTGACGCCGCTGTGACGATTAATGTAGATAGCCGATGGCCTGTGGGTAGGCTGGAGGCGCCCGATTGCGCGACGAACGACGGTCTGCTGACCGTCGCTCGTCCATCGGCTTGACTGGCTAATGCCACCATACAGCATGCAGTCAGTTATTCAAGTGATCTACTCCTGCACAGCTAATCCAGTATGACAATGTCGCGTGCGCCGTAATCGTTGGCGTTTGGGTCCGTATCGGCCGATCGCCGCAACCCCTGGAGCATCTGAATGCTCATGCGAATGGGGCTAGCGCCGAGGTTATGGTCAATCAACTTCACCTCTGCGAAGCCGCACACCACATACCCCTCGCCGTTCCACTCGGTCAACGGAATCACTACTTCGTCGCCGGCGCGTTGGGCCAGGCTCGTGGCGATGAGCGCACTGTCGCTTACTGTCGGACCGCCGCTCGCAACATCGCCGAGACGCCACTTCCCGCTGAGCTCGGTGTCGTTCATGTACTCCTGCAGCTCAAGGTTCGATGTGGTTCCGCCATCCCAGTCCAGCCAGCGGAAGTCACAGACCAGATCTTCTTCCTCTTCCTCTACCTGTGGCGAACCGTCTGGATCGGGCTCAGGATCGGGTTCGGGCTCAGGTTCATTAAGCGGGACGCTACAGTCTGGACCGATGATCTGGGTTGAACCGTGGGAGCCTCCGCCATGAGCCAGCGCGTAAACAGCTCTGAAGCGGTATTCTCCATCGAGCGTGAATGAGAATTCTGCCTCATCGAAGCCCTCACTCACTCCCCACTTGAGACCATTAAATCCAGTTTCACTGTCCAGGCCTTTCTGCGCACCGCCTGGGCTGTATCCGTCGACGTGTTCCAGACAGTTGTCGATGCCTAGACTCCAGAAATTCAGGTCCCGTCCCTTTCTATAGCGAACCCGATATCGCCAGGTATTTCCCACAGTTTCCATCCACTGGATCTCATACTCGGTCTTCTTGTTCCCATCCTTGAACGCGATCTCAGCGGTTTCGGGCGCCTCGATATCGCTACAGTCGGGTAATTCACATTCGGGTTCATCTTCGGTGACAAGAAAACCTGCGTCCACGTCAAGATTGTCGCCGCCGTTCTTTGGCACGCTGGTTACAATGGATTTGTTGCTGCTATCGAAGTCGCTATCGAGCGTATCATCGCCTGCGTTCCTGCTCGTGAAGACAGCCGCCTCAAGCGCTCCGCCCCCGCTCCAGTTTTCGTCTGCGATTGTCACCTTGTAGACGCCTGCCGGCAGATTCGTGAATCGATAGTCTCCTGTGGAATCGGTCGTTGTCTCAAAGACAACCTGCGACATGCCGTCGACCCGCAGTTCCATTACAACATCTTGTATACCAGTTTCATCGCTATCCTGCAGACCATTTCCGTTTGCATCGCTCCATACCTTGTTGCCGATGCTGTATAGGTTGCTTCCCTGATTACGACACGAAACAACAGCGGGAACGCCTCCGGAGCCTGGTAATTCGATTTCCAGGCGACGTACGCCAATCGCATTGATGGGGATTGCCTGAACACTGTTGTCGCCCAGACCCAGACCCTTATTGGAGGCGAGAAGCTCCGTCCCTGCAAGGTCGCTGTAGGCGCGCACTTCGCCGCCGGCTTCGTAGTCGTCCGTGTCCACGACGTACACATCATCCATGCGCACCGGCATGTCAAATGTAAAGATCATCGTCCCGCCGGCGCCATTATCATCGGGATCATTTGTGTCGCCGTCTTCCGAAATGATCAGGAGATTCCCCAGTGACTGGGAGTTTTGTCCCGGTCTGCCGCTCTTGCCGCCAGCGCCAACGCCAGGACCGCCGAAGTCCTGATTCGGCGTTCCAAGATCGGAATCGCCGCCAGTGGGATTCGAACTGTCGAAGATCATCACTGGATGACTGGCCGGATCATTGCTTGTGACATGAACGCCCCAAGCCGACCATTCGTTATCGATGATGTCGCCGCGGCCCAACGAGCCGCCGGAATCATCGGATTCGAAGTCTAGCGGAGCTAGACAGGCGCCGAGACCGGGGCCTCCATCGCCGTCTGGCGGGGTGATGGACACCAACGTGGAACCGTTCGCGACGTAGCCACAGTCCGGGCCGGCTAACGTGCCGTATCGATCACTGTCGCCGTCGTCCGCCATGACATTGACCGGAGCAGAAACGAAATTATTTTGAAGCGATAGACTGAATTCACCGTTCATGAAACCCGGCGGAAGGTCCCAGACAACGTAGTTGTCCTCGAAATATGCAGAGCCCATATCGTCGTCGACAAGACTGACGAAGCTGTCGTTGGTGCAGCCGGGCATCAACTCGAGGCCCCACTTCACCATATCGTCGCCCCACAATTTGTTGACTCTATAGGTCCAGATTTTACCGCCGCTCACTGGATCATCCGATTTGCTAACCAGTTTGATATCGTAGCGAGCCGTGGTTGGATCGCCCAATGAAACCGTGCCTTGGTCCGGTTCATAGTCCTCGCACGAGTCGACTTCGGCGATGAACTCTGCCGAGATCCATTCGTGTGGCAGACTATAATCCAGCAGTCGGACCACAGCGAAACTCTCAATGACATAGTATGCATTGGAGCCTGTTCCGGTCGTACTTGTCCAAACTGGAATCAGTATATAGTCACCAAGTATCGCATCCAGAGCCGCCCGCGTATCACTCGAATTTGTTACGCCGGTAAGGCCCATCACTTTGCGCGTCCCATCGGCGCCTAAGGTGAACGGTTCCTGCACGCCTGTATCCGGGTCGATATAGTGGAGGCTGTCTTTATCGCTAGGCGGGGAGAGACTCGCCGCCAGTGAGGGAGCATTTGTATCGCCCACCCAGCTTAGCCAGCCGAAATTGCCCGGTTGTTCACCGTTGAAGATATCGTGTATTTCGGTATTTTGGGCTACGCCGGCTATGGTAGCCGCGCTCAGCGCGATGGGATACAGATTGCATCCTCCGCCGCCCGTATCGCCATCGCCGCCATCGCCGCCATCGTCCCCCGTATCGCCTGGATCCTCCGTGGGATAGGAGCTCTCGCCGCCGTCCACGCAGTTGCACGAGAACGTCATGGGGAAAAGGTTGTCCGTGGCGGTCACCGGCTCGTATTGTGCGTCGGCCTTACCGCGCTGACGGTGAAGGTCTCGTAGCCGTATAGCCTGGCGAAGTAGGAGTCAAATATGTGCTTGACACGCGACGTGTACGCCGCGATCGTTGTTGATGAACTCCCATGCGACCGTGTCAGCGCCGTTGGCCTGCGCCAGGGTTCTCGATCTCTGCGCCCACTTCTGGTGTCGCTTTGGCCGTTTGCCAGCGCGCGAGCGCCGCCCAATGCGGCTGCATCGGCGGCGATCTGCATTCGCTGCTGTTGGTAATAGACATTGCCGCCGTCGATGGCGATGCCGCTAAAGCCCATGAGCACCATAAGCCCCAGGGCAAAGATGACCATGTTGGCGCCCTGCTCTTCTCGGACTAAGCGTTTCAGAAGCGGAGGGCATCGACCGCTGAGATAAGTTCTAATGCGTTTCTTCATGTTTCGTCCACCATCTTCTCTATGCGCCGGGTTCGAAGCCGGTGCGTGTGTCTATGTGACCAATGCGTTCAGACCGACGTAATTTCGCAAAATGTGTTCGCCGGCTACCTATTGCGATTCATGTTCTCGCGACTGCGCTGCATCGTTGGCTGACTGCTCCTCTAGTCACCGTTCGGTCCTTCTATAACGAGCAAGCTTCCTCTTTGTGCGTGACTGGCAGTACAACTGCTGAACTGATATGACGAGCTGAACCAATCAACGAAACGGGTAACAGACCGTGTGCGTCTTGCCACTGCGCCGATGCGGCTGGCTACGGCCGCCGAACACAGCCTGCCGTAAAACAAATGAACTATTCCGAATACAGAACGACCATGGTGGCTTGCGTACGAAACGGGACATCGGGAAGGCCGGTGACCATGCCAAACAGCAGGGGGAACTCATGGGCAACTTCGACACGTTACTTCCTGGCCTTCTGTGTACTGGCCGGTCGGGCGTGAAGTTGACTGCGATGTCGCCGAGTCGGTCAGGCCAACCTACTGTGTCGGCTTCGGCTGCGATGCGGTTCAGTGCGCCGTTGGGGTCAGTACGGGTAGATTGCGATACCCAGCGGGCTCCTTCACGTGCTGCGTTGTTGAGACCGATGTAGGTGCGAAAGCCCATGCCAAGGTCGATGACACCGAGGATCAGCAGGAGCATCACCGGCAACATCAGGGCCAGTTCTACCATGCCCTGCCCTTTTTCAGAGCGATGTAGACGAGTCGTAGATGGCTTCACGATAATTGCGCTCCTTGCGTTGCCGAACTGAGATAGTTACCAGACCTGTCTGCTAAACATAAATAAGAGGGACAGAGGACATCGGCCCCTGCCCCTTTACATTACTGAGAGCTTCATGATACCGAGTACCACATATCTCAGAACACATGCTTTACGAAAGGCGTAGTGAAATCAATAGCCTTCTCAGAAGAGTGTCGATATTGCCACTGAGTAAAGTGAATGCTCAGCGACCAGGAACAACAGCCACCAACGCCAGAATCAAACCGTACTCCGCCATGCCCTGTCCTTCTTCACTCTGGAAGTAGGATGAAATGTAACAATACAAATAGGTCAACATAGTAGGAATTCCCTTTCTTGTTTCGTTCGAAACGATAGACACTAGACACTTGTTTGAATTAGACACGTACGACTCTATCTACAATGAAGCTTGATAATGGCTTCGCTACTGCCACACTCACCAACGCACACTTGATAACGGACCGACAACTAGACCTGCACAACCCTCATATATTCTCGACCACCGACCATAGGCCGGCTGTATGATCATGCTAGCCAAACCCTGCATCTGAATCTCATTCCCGGCAATCTGCGCGATCATGGGGGTCGCAAACACAAACGGGTACGTCACTTGCACCTCAAACGTTTGGCTTCCGGGAAGGTCGTTGTGATCACCGCCTCATCCGCATGCAAGCCCCACCATCCTGCCTCTTGCCGCCGCCTCCACTTACGTCACGTTTACTGTACCTGCCCGGGCGCCTTCTTGCGCCGCCCATTGGACCACTGCCGCCGTGTAGGCCGCTCGACCAAAGTCCATCAGTGCGAAGAAGAGCAACAACACAATTGGAATCGTGAACGCAAACTCTAGGATGGACTGACCAAGCTCGCTTTTGAAGATTTTCTTTAGTCTGCGTCTCTTACCCACGCTGCTCCTCACCCCCAATCCGGCCTCAACTTATGTTGGGCGTTAGACTCGCTTACTTAACTTTCAGTCAGGGGCACTGATGCCTGTCGGTACGAAATCGTTCATCGTTTAACTTGGCCTGATTATCACACGCTGCCCGGTGCTCCACATGCCGAAAATGTATGAACTCGAGCTGATCTTTTCGGTAGTCCCAGAGGACTTGAAGCGGGCGATTTGCTGTATGCCACAAATGACGCGGCCGCGCGACGCTTGTCCTGCGCCCTACGTCATTTTGGCGACGCACCCCTGTTGAGGCGGCAATGGCGCGGCGTTTTCACTCGAGTGTGCTCGAGAGACGGGCGCGTGTCGCCCACACGCCCATGCTGTGAAGGTCGTAGTGTGCGGTGTGGCTGCTGACCCAGGGAAATCGTGAACCATAAATTTTCGTCCGTAGGGGCGGCATACATGCCGCCCGTCGCGCAAAATCCACCGGATGGTCGACTGCACGCAGCGGGCGAGCCATGGCTCGCCCCTACATTCTCGCAGGTATGCGCCGGTGTTCGAGTAGAATTCGTCGAAACAGACCTAATACAGAATATTGCTACGGGTACTCGTATAGCCCGCGATTGCCCTGGTTGCTGTCCGGCGCCTCATTGAAGCGCTGCGCTCATTCAGCCTTTTGAAGGTTCCGAACCTTCAAAAGGCTATAGCTGTGCGACCATAGGCGTGTAGTCCAGCCGTTCCATGGACATCCTGTGCGCTTTGAACCCTTGAACATTTGACCACTTGAACTAGACTTCGCGCACCTTCCTGGAAGCCGCCTGACCTGGCGGTCAAGCGAAGCTGTCCAGGAAGGGAAAGGCTATAGTTGTGCTACCGCCGAAGCCTTACATCCCTACATACGTATATAGAGTGCACCGGAACCGGACTGGGTTGCGCTGTGCCGCTCGATTCAAGCGTCTAGTCCGCAAAATTACCCCTTCAAACGCACCCAACCACCCCGTACACAGACTCTGTAAGTCGAATTGCCGAAGCAAATAAGACTTTTAGCTGTCAGAATTCTGTCAGTCGCGATGCTAGACTGGCTTCAGATGTCATTCTGTCCAACCGGCGACGGTATGCCGGCAATATTACCCGTGATAGTCAGACAAATGACGCCGACAATTGACATCTCAGATACCAAGGATGCTCAAACGGTACGAGAGACCGAATCTGTTACGCAGTCAAGGATGGGTATGAACGCCATGACAAATCGATTTTCAGCACACAACCTCCTAGCGCTGACGACATCTACGCTCATTCTGCTCGTATGGTGGTTCCTAGGAATGAACGCCTTCGCGATAGCTGCGCCGCTGCACACCCCTCCAGCGCAGGAGCAGATTGATGCAGCCGCGATCACAAGCCCGTCACTCATTTCGCCAGCAGAGGCGCAAACCTTTAGCGCTGACAGCGCACCGCCCACAGGCGTGCCCACGCTGAAATGGCAGGCGATCCCCGACGCCTCCACCTACCATGTGGAAGTCAGCAGTTCGCAGGGATTCGGCGACAAGGTCGTCGACACATACACGGTTGCCACCTCCTATACGCCAAAAGATACCTTTGCCGACGGCACATACTACTGGCGCATCACGGCTGTTGATAAATATAGAAGTGCGATGGGGCCGCCGAGTTCAGTACGCACTTTCGTAAAGGACTGGTGCGACAACGGAAGCATCTTCCCTGAATTGACCTATCCTGAAGACGGTGCGTCTTTCGGCTCTTTTGAAAACGACTTCTTCCAGTGGCAGCCGATCATCGGCGCTGCCAGCTACAAGATCGAGGTCGCAACGAATGACGACTTCAGCACCATTATCTACGACGACATCACGATCAAGCCGCAGAATACACCGACGAAAAGGCTAGAGAACAACCAGTACTATTGGCGCGTCTGGCCCATCGACAGCGAAGGCCATTACGGTGAGACCAGCCCAACGTGGTCGTTCCATTTCGACTGGAACGTGGCGCCCTCCCCCATCGCGCCGGCAGATGATCTCGTCGTAAAATTCCTGCCCACGTTCTCCTGGACGGCCGTTGAAGCCGCCGATCACTATCAGCTAGAGGTTTCTACGCAGCCCTTCTCCCAATATGAGGGGCAGATCGAGGCGGAATCGGTCACACTGGCGACCTACAAGACAGACCATACCGACTATACGCCGCTAAAAGCGCTCTCCAATGACCAGGAATACTTCTGGCGCGTTAAAGCCGTCGATGCAGAGGGTTCCAGCAGTCCATATAGCGAGTCACGCAGTTTCCAGGTCAAATGGGACTTCCAGCCGCAGCTGCTCACGCCGCTGAACAACAGCATCGGCCGCGGCTATATCTATTTCAGCTGGGCGCCGGTGCCGGGCATCGAACGCTATCAATTCCAACTCGACAGCAGCAGCGGCTTTAGCAGTCCCTTGGCAGACATAAAAATCTACAATGCGACGTCCTATACGCAGGCCAAATGGAATGACGTACAATTTCGACACAGACTACTACTGGCGAGTGCGAGGCATGGACGCGCAGGACAACTACACGCCGTGGAGCGAAGTGCGTTCATTCCGAATTGCTCTTGTGAACTCGCCAACGCATGTGTACCCGCAGCACTATTACTCGCCGGACACGGTCAACACGCCCGTGTTTTCCGACAAGACCATTGCGTATCCAGCCTTTGTTTGGGATACGTCGTTCGGCTACACCCCGGGCGATGTTACTTCCTTCGAACGGCCAGACTATTACGTGTTGGAGGTAGACGACGATCAGTCCTTCACCTCCATTGACTTCACTGTAGAGACGGCAGGTCTTTCGGCGGCGCCAACGGCCGATAACCCGTTCAACGCTATCCAGGACGGCGTCTTCTATTACTGGCGGGTTCGGGCCATGAAGGGTGATTCGCAATTCGGTAACTACACGGTATGGATCACGCGCATCCATCGCGGGGCGCCGCAGCTCGAAGTGGTCGATACGATACAGCCGATCTACCCGCAAGACGGTTTCGAGGGCGTGGACACGGCCCCCATGCTGGGCTGGCTGCCGGTCGCGGATGCGGTCCAGTATCGCGTGCAGGTCAGCAAGTCCAGTGATTTCACCGCCATCGACGACGAAGCGGTTGCCCAATTTGTAAACTATACGCCCTGGCAGAGACGGCATACTGACATCCCCTACGGCGCCTACTATTGGCGAGTGCGAGCGGAGAACGCCTCCGGATCGCCTATCGGCGGGTGGAGCCAGACACGTACCTTCAACGTCTCTCGCGATCTGCTCAACGGCAACCGGTACGACTATACGCCATACGACTACATTGAAGCGCAGTCCAGAGACGCGACATCTCTGCAGGAGGATTGCGACGGCTATCGCGCCGAGCTCACGCACATTGCGGACAGCCTGAGCGGTCCGGGCAATGACTTTGAAGTCGGTGATCTGCATTTGCTGCTGGATCACTACTACACGACCAGCTACAACTGGGTGTTCAGCTTCCAAGCCAGCGCCACGGTGTCTGAAATGGTCGCCTACGAAGTCTATATAGACGAAGACCACCTGCCTGATTCCGGTGGAAGCTACGATCCGTTCAACGAGTCCAAGCCGGTTGAGACGTCGAGTGTAAATCGACCAGAATATGTGATCCTCATCATGCGTGACAGCCAAACACTGAGCGCTGCCGACGCTCGCATCGCGACGTGGACCGGCACATCCTGGTCTGTACGCGAATTGGCCAACATAGGCGGCCATCTTTGGTTCAGCACCGATGCTTCAAGCGTGGAGTTGTTCGTGCCGCTCTCCGCCATCGGAGGCGGGTCGAAAGCCACCGGAAGCTTGGCAGTAACCGTGTTCAGCACGAAGTTCGATCAGTCCACAGGCATGCTTGACGCTGTACCGCAGCAGGCGGACAAGATCGATCGGCCGGCTTATGTGACGGATATGCTGATGCCGCTCTACCCGTTCAACACGCCGCTGGCGGACCCGAAGAACCCCATCATCTTTACGGAGTTGCCTACGGTCCGATGGCGCCAACCATACTACGATTCGGTAGATGGTTATTACGTGGAGATCGCACGCGATCCAGAGTTCACGGATATAGTGGAGAACTGGGAGACCTACGAATCCAGTACGGGGCCGTTCTATTCGCTGATGCCGGCAGGCTTCCATCCGCTGAAAGCGTACGAGGACAACGAGAGCTACTACTGGCGAGTTCGCATTCGACATGAACGCTTTACGACCTACGCCAGTGATTTCGACTACGGCCCCTACTCAATACCGATGCGGTTCAAGCTGTCAAGTGACATCGTCGGCAACCCGCATGCGTCCACGGGAGGCGATGCCCGCATCACGCCCACATTTAGCTGGGACCGAGTTGAAGGCGCCAGTGGCTATGCGCTGCAGTTGGACAACGACAGCAATTTTAGCGATCCCATCATCTCCGTGAAATTGGACACGATATCCTATACGCCGCTGGCGCCGTTACCGGATGGCAGCTACTTCTGGCGTGTTGCCACGCGACGTTCGGACACGATTGTCAATCAGTGGACCTCGACGATGACCTTCACGAAACGATCGATGACGCCGGTGCTGGTTTCGCCCTATCGATAGTGTGGTCATCAACAGCCTACCCACATTCAAATGGGAGCCTGTTCTATGTGGATTCGACCGATGTGCGCGTGGCCGCACCCAAGTATCGGCTACAGATTGACGATGACCCGAATATGAGCAAGCCCGACAACATCACAACCGAGTCGACATCGTTCACGGTCAGCAAGGACTACCGCATCAGCAGTAACAAGTTTCACGACGGACAGTGGTATTGGCGAGTGGCGGTCATCGATGCGGACGGCAATCTGGGCGCTTTTAGCGAGACAGAGACGTTCCACAAGGAGTATCTGTTGCCAAAGTTGATCGGTCCCGATCAGGGCTCCAGTTCAGCGCTGCATCCCAACATACAGTGGGAGCCCATCGACGGAGCCGCCTACTACAAAGTGCGCGTCGCCACGGACGTGAACTCTGTCGATACTGCGACTGCCGTTTCGACCCCGAACACGTCGTACACGCCAACAAACGTAGAAGCGTCTCCTGACCTGTATTGGTCGGTGCAGATGGTCGACACCGACGGCAACGCAGGTCCCATCACGACCGGGCAACTGGAGGGCACGGTTGAGAGCGTCTTCCTGCCCATGCTCAGCAGTGCCGACTAGGTCGATGGGGATAATATTGCGGAAACGGCGTTACGTTGGTTCATGTCAAGTTCACGATGCGCAGCAAGAGGCGCGGCAGATGGAATGAACGCAAACCGGTATCAGTGTCTGTTACGGATCGGATAATCATAGTCAAAAGGCCAGCCAACTCCATAAGTCTAGCGTGCGCTGCAAGACGGCGCATGAACGGGTGAGGTATCAATATGAACAACTGCACTGTCAATACTGCTAAGTTCTACCGCAACATCAGAATTGCACCGACGATCGGTGTGATACTACTGGTCGTGCTCCTGACTATGGCATTCAGCGGCACTGCGTTGGCGGGCATCGATGCCGGCGACGACGTGACGGCTGACTGGGAGCAGCAAGGCGAAATGTACTTGAGCGGATTCGGTTACAGCCTGGACAATGTCGGCGATGTTGATGCCGACGGCTACGATGACGTCATAATCGGCAGCTACCAAATGAACCGTACCGCAATGTCCTATCAGCCTGAGGACAGTAATATAGGCAGGGTCTATATATTCAAAGGCGGCAATGGAGGGCTGCAATCCTTGCCTGCCTACCAGTTTAGCGGCGAGAATGCCGTTGACTGGTTTGGATATGCGGTGAGCGACGGCGGCGACCTGAACGGCGACGACATCGCTGACTTTATCGTCTCTGCGCCGCTGGCCGATAGCTCCAGCGCGGTAACGGACACGGGCAAGGTCTATGTTTATCTGGGACAGAGTGGCGCCGCTCCTCAGCAAGTGTCGGTGCTCGTTGGAGAGGCGGCCAATGATCGGTTCGGGATCGCTGTTAGCGGCGCAGGCGATGTCAACGGAGACGGCCTAGATGATTTCGTGGTCGGCGCACACTACTACGACAAGACAAGCGTTGACCAGGAGGCTGGCAAAGCGTATCTCTACTATGGCGCTGGTTCCGGCATCGTTTCCACGGCGGCTTGGACGTTCGTAGGCGAGAACGCACGGGATAACCTCGGCTATGCTGTAGCCGGCGCAGGCGATGTCAACGGAGACGGGTTTGCTGATGTGATCGTCGGCGCCCCGAAAAACAGCGACGCCGGTGAATACGCGGGCAAGCTCTATCTCTTCTACGGTAGTGCATCTGGATTGCCGTCAACACCATCGCTCACACTGACTGGTTCAGCCGCAAACGACGAATTCGGCGCCGCTTTGGACCTTGCCGGTGATGTCAATGGCGACGGCTATGACGACATCGTGGTCGGCGCCTATCACAATGAGGATGTTGGCTACAATGCCGGCAAAGCCTATGTCTATTTGGGCAGCCCGTCCGGCCTAGTCGCACCTGGCGTGATCATCGGCACGGCGGAACGCGCCGGTGACGAGTACGGTTTTGCCGTGGATGCTGCGGGCGACGTGAACAACGACGGCTTCGATGACGTCATTGTCGGCGCCCATCGGTACGATATCGATCCCGGCAACGCCACGGCGGATAATGGAAAGTTCTATCTTTACAGCGGTTGCATCGGCGGTTCCGCACCAACGCCAATGCTGTCCACCACGGGCAACAACAATCGTTTTGGACGATCAGTCAGTTCGGCAGGCGATATCAACCAAGACGGTTATGATGATGTCATGGCAGGCGCATGGGCGATCTTTGGCAAAGCCTATGCGTACCACGGGGCAGATGTGGGTGCGTGCGCCGTGAGCATTGATTACGCCGTGTCTGTTGGCCTAGTGGGACGGGATGAACCATGTAGCACATCCAGTGCAGAGATAGGCCTGCCAGTCGGCGCCAAAGTGAACATCTGCTACCGTGCGACCAACAATGGAACGGTGCCTATCGCGTGGAATTCGTTATCTGATAGTCTGTGGGGCAAGCTCATCGACCACAATCAAACGGAATGGCAGCCAAACGAGACGCGCACCTATCTTGTGACCGCCACTGTCACGAGCGACCTAATTTCCAGTGCAATATGGGACGGTGGCACGCCCATCACTACGCCGACCGGCGCGCCAACCAACCCGCCGAACAAGGAGCTGTCGGTGAGCCGCTCAGCCAGTGTTACGATTACTGTGCTGAGCAATTCGGCTGACTCTGACGGTGACGGAATTATCGACAGCGTTGAAGGGATCTGCGACAACAACGAAAATAACATCCCTGCCTACATGGACGCCAAAGAACTTGGCTGTGCATCCATCCAACTCACACAAGGTTTGGCCGTGCAGGGCTTCCCATCTACCTATACAACGAGCGGCGCACTGCAAGTGCCGCGCGGCGCGACAGTGTCCATATCGTACATCGTGAAGAACACTGGCAATCTGGTTCTCACAGAGCACCTGCTAACCGGACTAGGCGCCGACGATGTCAATAGCGCCATGACAATGTCGTTCAACCCGGGCAGCTCATACACCGTGACCAAATCGCATACATTCGTCAACTCAGAGATCAACAATGCAATGTGGGCGGCGTGGACGCCACTGCTGCCAAGCAATGTGGACGTGCTAGACTTTTCGACAGCGACCATCACAGTATCCAGCGATACCGATGACTCGGATGGGGATGGGATACCCGACAACCAGGAGCAGGTGTCTGACGACAACAACAATGGCATACCCGCCTACCTGGATTCGAGCGAAGGGGATAAGTCGGACGGCGTGTATCTGCCGATGTTGAACAAAAACTAGCGCGTCGGCTGTTATGTGAATCACTTCCAGTTTACCGGAAGGAACGAGCGCCTCTGTTGCTAGAGGCGCTCGTTTTTCCGTTCGACGGATCAAATGGCATCATTGAAACATGTTCATTCAGTCCTCGTATAGACTTGTGAATTCATCACATGCCCCTGAATCGCACAAACGTTCAAGCAGAAATCGATTCCAAAATCCTTGCTGAATGGTATGCAGAAGAGCGAAAACCCTTTATAGGCTGGGATTTCTCATATCTTCAAGGCCGCATGCTCGAAGAAGAGCCGCCTTGGGATTATGAGCAACAAGTACGTGTACTGCTGCAAAGCCTCACAGAGCGCGCTGGACATGGGCACGGGCGGCGGCGAACGCTTGCTGCGAATGCAACCGGATTGGCCGCGCACGATGGTTGCCACGGAAGACTACCCGCCTAATGTATTCTTGTCCGGCGCACGCCTGCGACCGGGTGCTTCGGTTGTCGTGGCGCCGTTGGGAGAACCATATACTTTGCCCTTTGCTGATCACGCATTTGATGTCGTGATCAACCGCCACTCCGCGTTGAATGCAGCGGAGGTTGCCCGCGTACTACGCAAAGGCGGCGCATTTCTGACCCAACAGGTACACGGTTTATGGGCGGCGGACCTGTTGGCAGCATTCGGCGTGGCGCCGCAATGGCCGAATTCAACTGCTGAAGCGGTTACAGAACGATTAACGGACGCTGGATTGCGCGTCTCCAACGTAGCGGACTGGAGCGGTCGGCTACAGTTTACCGATGTCGGCGCAATTGTATATTATTTGAGAGCAGTCCCATGGATGGTGGCTGGCTTCTCCGTAGACACACACGCTAGCTCGCTCATCCGTCTGCAACGTCGTCTTGACCGTGGCGAGCCCCTTATTTTCCTGATTCGCAAATATCTCATCGAAGCTGTTCGCGTATGACACTCTTCCTGCAGGCAAAGGACATCCGCAAAACCTACGGCAGCTTTACCGCCTTGGATGGCGCCAACCTGGACGTGCGCCAGGGCGAGATCCTGGCGCTGCTCGGTCCTAATGGAGCCGGGAAGACAACTTTCATCAAGATTCTGGCAACTCTGCTGATGAAGGACAGCGGCAGCGTCAATATCTTGGGATACGACATCGACCAGGCGCCCGAATCGATTCGTCACGTAGTCGGCTATGTGGGCCAAGACACAGAACGTTCAGCCTACGCCCGACTCACCGTGCGCGAGAACCTCACCTTTTTTGGGCGACTGCGCGGTCTGTCGGATGCACAGCTTGTCGCGCAGATGGAGAAGCTGGCTGATCAGTTCCAGTTCACGGAGAATCTCGACAAGCAGTTCGTGACACTGTCCGGCGGACAGAAGCAGACGGCAGTGATCATGCGTGCGCTGCTTCATGAGCCGCCGCTTGTCTTTCTGGACGAGCCCACCAAGGGACTCGACCCTATTGTGGCGCGTCGCATTCGTACGTTCCTGCGACAACTCGTCACCGAAAACAGCATCTCCCTCTTGTTGACGTCCCATGTGCTGTCGGAGGTGGACGAGCTGGCGGACCGTGTTGCGCTGATTCATCGCGGCGACATTGCTACGGTGGACTCGGCTCAGCATTTGAAGAACGCGGTGGGCGCAGCCAACTTTATCGAAGTGGAAGCAGCACACTTGCCCGAGGAAGTGCGTCAGGAAATCGTGGAGCTGCCACCGGTTCTGTTCGAGCTAGACCGCGATCCGAACTGGGTGTCGTTCGCAGTGGACGACCCATTGAACGGTGCTGAGGCCATCATCGCGGTCTTGCGCAAACATGACGTCGTAGCCGGCTTCCGGCAACACACGACAACGCTCGAAGATGCATTCATGCACTACATCGGCGAAATATCTGAGCGGTTCGACCGCTAACGCCTTGTCTAGACGCTGACAAAATGAACGGATCCATCGAAGTGGCAGCCGAACCCAAACCAGTTGAGAAGATGATCGAAGCGGGCAGCGTTCGCAGTCTGTCCGAGCCGATTTCGCCCCTATACATCACCTATGCCACGGTCATCAAAGGGCTGCATGTGGCTCGGCGCTACGTGCCGAATCTCATCGGCAGCTTCGTAGGGTTGGCGGTCCGCATCGTCTTCTTCCTCCTCATTGCAAACGCTGCCACCTTTAGCAATAGCCAGGAAGGGACCATCACTGGTCGCGACCTGTTTCTCTTCTTCCAAGGCGCACTGCTGTTGCTTGTTTTTAACGGGCCTACGCTCTGGGGACCCATCCAAGCAGTCACCGCCGACCTCTACAATGGCACGTTGGAGTATCTCTACAGCAATCCGGGTTCGCGCTATGCCTACTATATAGGAACGGTGCTGTCCGAAGTGGTCATCAGCATGGTGGTCTTTATCCCTTTCTATATCTTCCTCGTATTTACCTCCAGAACCGGTCCCTTCAACATGTTCATGATTCTGCTGGTCTGCTGTGTCACACTGGTGGTGCTGACTGCCATGGGCGTAATGATTGCATTGCTAGCGCTCCTCTGGCGCCAAGTGACGTCCATCGCCAACGTACTGGGTATGCTCTTCGAGTTCTTAGGCGGCGCCTATCTGCCTGTATCCAGTTTTCCCCAGCCGCTGCAGTGGCTGGCGTTCCTTATTCCCTATACATGGGGCTACGACTTGATCCGTTACTATAGTTTTGGCGGAGACTGGGAGACGCTTGCACCGGTCTGGCTAGAGTGGATCATCCTGGGTGTGTTCGCTGTTGTCTTCACCGTGCTCTCCCGCGATCTGCTGCAGCGCTCGGAGCGACGGGCGAAGCGTTATGGGTTGCACATCATCTAGGCGCAACGTTCCTAACCGGGTTCGTGCGTCGCCTCAGCACATTCTACGGCGTGCCGAAGAACACTGTGTCCTGTCCGTCTACGTCGGTGAAAATCATGGTAGCGCTCAAAGGCGTAAAGTTGGTTGTCTGCTCCAGCGAGTCCAAATACCACGTGGCGACGTCGGGTGCGCCGGTATACTCTTCACAATCTGTGTTCTCGCTCAGGATGTTACTGAAGGTAATGCTGTCGCCGTCGACCACATACTCGGCGCTATAGTCGTTGCAGCCAATCATGCCAGTGAGCGAACCGTCCTTGAACAGAGCGGTGACGTCAAATTCGTACTCCGAAGCCGGTGTCATTTGCGTGCCGTCGTTGACAAACTTCACGGTCCAAGGCGTACCTTCCATGTCGATGGCCGTGGCCGGCACAAATGTGGCCATCCGCTGATTGCCCTCTGTATAGGTCACCAGGTTCTCGCCTTCTATCTCGTAGGCGGTCGTGTTAATCAAGGACGAGAAGTAGGTTGCCGACTGGGCCGATACGTCGGCGTCGTCACACATGAAGGAAGTCTGAGCAGGCATGTAGAAAGTCAGCTGCGGCGCTTTGGATTCATAGACGCCTGAGAACCAGTTGCAGCCGTCATAGCCCGCATAACGCTCCCCGGCCAGGTTAAGCGTAAGCTTTGTGTCGGGTAACACATCAATACCGGCATCCACCTCGCCAAACGATTGCGCTTCCCATAACGTACCCATGAGCTCCACGCGCTCTACGACCTGTTCCGCCTGCTCTGCGGCGCTGGGCGTCGGCTTCGGTTCGAGAGCATTGCACGCCGATAGCAGCAAGCTCCCAGCGATGATGAGGATAATTGGCAGTGCATATTTACGCATGAAGCTTCTCCTTGGATTCTGTGACACTCTATGATGCCAAACTCTGTTGGACTCTTTAGTTCTACTATTTAGTTACTGGTGTGCTGGTACAGGCCTGTTATTTCAAACTCACTCTCTGATGGCGCCGGGTACGACCTCGATTCAGCACACTCTCGCACAACCAAGTTGACTAATGCGCGTCGCTCGCATCTAGTACGATTGTACTCTTTATCAGCGCCCGCTCGCAATGTAGTTGCAGACGAACCTGCAGTTGTATATGCGCATGCGCCAATAGTTATCATAATTGATTGCCAAACGACGCGGAAGGCGCTTTCATATGATTGCACCTATACGCGCTTCGAAGTATTATTCGGGCAGAACAAGGAGATAATTATGACGATGAGCCGAATACCTAAGCTTTACCTGACAATCGTTGCCATTCTAGCGCTGGTTGTACTGGGCGCTTGCCAGCCGATCACACCACCTGCCGAAACGGAAGCCGCACCCACGGCAGTGGCGCAGCTCGACAGCGAGGGCATGCCGTTGACACCCGATTTCTCAGCCGCCGAATGCGAGCTGCTGCTGTCCACCACCAACGACTTCATACGCGCCGACGATTATGCAGCCGTGATCGAGCTGATCGATATCGTGCGCAGTTGTGACATCGCCCAGGACTTGAAAGCGGGCCTGCTCTTCATGCGCGCCGAAGCCAACATGCAGCAGGGCGAGTGGCAAACCGCCATTGAGGATTATCGCGAATCCCTGGCTCTAGGCTTGGAATCCAGCGATGCAGCCGGCGCTCGCAACAACATCTGCTGGTTCCAGGCGCTGGACGGTCAGGCGGAGGAGGCGCTACCCTATTGCGAACAGGCAGTGGAAGCGGATCCCTCCCCCTCCTATCTGGACAGTCGCGGGCTCGTGTATGCTTTGACGGGCAATTTGGAAGGCGCGATTGAGGATTTCCAGGCAGCGGTCGACGAATGGCAGAACAGTGACAATCCGGAAATCCAAGCCATCCACGACCAGCGCTCAAAGTGGATCGAAACGTTGCGTTCCGGCGAGAATCCGATCACGCCCGACGTGCTAGCAGAATTACAGGCGGACGATGCGCCGGCGCTGCACGCCAAGCTCGAATCTGATGTTGAACCTGAAGCCACGCAACATCTTCTGCGCGGCCGGCGTCACCACATACTGCGCCAATTCGACAGCGCGCTGAACGAGTATACTCAGGCCATTGCACTGGACCCGGATTACGAACTCGCATACTTCTATCGCGGACTCATCCATCGCTGGGACGGCGACTGGAGCGATGCGCTGGCGGACATGAATCGCGTACTGGAGCTCGATCCGGACCAGGCATTTGCGCACCACATTGCCGGTCTTATGCACATGCGCCTAGACGAGTACCAAGAAGCAGTCGATGAGATCAGCGCTGCGATTGAGCTGGCTCCGACTGAGCCGGAATTCTATGCCGATCGTGCAGCCGCCAACTTTTCCATAGGTAACGCGGAAGATGCACTGACTGATATTGACATGGTGCTACGTTTTAATCCTGACTCGGCAGAAATGCTCTTCATGCGCGGCGCGGCCAACCGTGTGTTGCAACGCCACGGCGAAGCCATCGCCGACCTGGAGCGAGCCATCGAGCTTGGCTTGCCAGAGGATCTGCAACAACAGGCGGAACAGGCGTTGCTCGAGCTGCGGCAGGGCTTCTTTTAGGACTGGACGGGCGCACGCTGCTTGGTCAGGAATCGTGCTATTCGCGTGGTAAACGTACTTCGTCATATGGAAGTAAGTGTGCTAAAATATCGCTCAGCGCGAACTCATCCAGGCAAGCGCTTTTATTATGCCTAGCCCAGTCATTTCCGCGGGCCGGGAGGCCTTAGCGCCCCCCACAAATGAATGAAGTCCAACGGCGTGACGGCTAAAGGCTACTCGTCAGAGTTCTTCTTGGAGACCTTGCCCATATGGGCAGGGTCTTCCTCGTTTGTTAAGGTGAGTCTGCTGCCACTCATCGAGTCACAGACGGAGATCGACCATGCCAATACGGCGAACCATCTGTGGCATACTCATCGGGTATGCCGTTTGTCCGGAGTATATTTGTAATGGAGACGGGAACTCGGTCGCCGATTATGGCCGTCTGTACTGTAGCGCACAGGCGTCAAGACCGCGCCAGTGTATGATAGTACCTATGATTGATGAAGACTGCATTGTATGATGACTGACACAGACGGACTCGAAAAAGACCGCCGATCAATTGACGGACCGCGCTTCGTCATCGGCATAGACCTGGGCACCACGAATTCTGCGGTCGCGTATGTCGACCTGGATGAACAGGAAGACGCAGAGCGACGGTCCATTCGGCTACTAAATGTGGTTCAGTTGGTTGCGCCCGGTGAAACGGCGCCGCGCTCTGTACTGCCTTCCTTCCTATATCTGCCCGGCGAATACGAATTACCGCAAGGAGCCACTGCACTGCCATGGGACGCCGAACGAGGCTACATCGTGGGCGAGTTCGCACGCGAACAGGGCGCTCGTGTGCCGGATCGGCTGGCGGCGTCGGCTAAGTCATGGCTCAGTCACAACCGGGTAGACCGCACCGCACCGATACTTCCGTGGGGCGCCGGCGATACTGTCGACAAGGTCTCGCCCGTGGAAGCTGCCAGCCGCTATCTGCAGCACATCCGTGAAGCGTGGGACTACCGTATGGTCCCGGCGGATGCGGCTGATGATAAAGCAGAACGCCTTCGATTTGACCAGCAGCAGATCGTTCTCACGGTGCCGGCTTCTTTTGATGAAGTTGCCAGAGAACTCACGTTGCAGGCTGCATCGGATGCCGGTCTGCCCAATGCCGTATTGCTGGAAGAGCCGCTGGCTGCCTTTTATGCCTGGCTGGCTCGCCACGAAATGGACTGGCAGCAGCGTATGCGAGACGGACAGATCATTCTTGTTTGTGACGTAGGTGGCGGCACCACCGATTTCACGTTGGTTGGCATCCGCGAAGGCGCTTCGGGCCTGCGCTTTGACCGTCTTGCGGTCGGCGACCATCTCATGCTGGGCGGCGACAACATGGACCACGCGCTCGGTCGCACCATGGAGGCGCGCCTATTCGATCGTCCGGGTTCACTCGATACACAACGTTGGCACCAACTGGTCTATCAGTGTCGCAACGCCAAGGAACGATTGCTGGATGATCAGGCGCCAGAGGCGGTAGAGGTGACTATCACCGGCGCTGGCAGCTCGCTCATTGGCGGTACTCGCAGCGGCACGTTGACGAAGAATGAAGTACACCAGTTGATATTGGAGGGCTTCTTCCCCAAGGTCGACCTGACGGACTCGGCAGCCGAAGAGCGACGCGGCGGATTGACCGAGTTGGGATTGCCGTATGAGCAGGAGCCCGCCATAACGCGCCATATGGCGGTGTTTTGGAAGCGCTTCGAAGCACTCCTTCAGAAGGAGACCGGTCGCCAGCGCGTATTCCCGGACTACATCCTGTTCAACGGCGGCGCCTTGACACCTCTAGACATTCGCGAGCGGCTTATGGAGCAGGCGGCTCTCTGGTTTCGTGATGAAGCGGGGGAGGAGTGGCGTCCGGAAGAACTACAGAACCCGCACCCCGAATTGGCTGTCGCACGAGGCGCTGCATACTATGGGTTGGTGCGGCAGGGAATCGGTGTGCGCGTTGGCAGCGGTAGCCCGCGCAGCTACTATGCAGGCGTCGCATCAGACACCGTCGACGTCGACAGCCAGACGGCGGTTTGTATTGTGCCGCGTGGCACAGAAGAGGGCTTCTATACCGAGTTAGCGGGCCTGGACTTCGAAGCCAGAGCCAATCAGCCGGTAGAATTTCAGCTTTACGCATCCAGTACGCGCACAGGCGACGAACTTGGCCAGATCGTCGAGCTTTCGTCTGGAGAAAGCACGCCGCTTCCACCGATTCGCACAGTTCTGCGCTATGGTCGTAAGGGTGAAGCGACAGCCTTGCCAGTCACGTTGGGCGTCCATCTGACCGAAGTCGGCACGTTAGCGCTCTACTGCAACTCGCGACAGACAGAACATCGCTGGCAGCTTCAGTTCGACGTGCGACAGACCGCTGCAGCCGGTGAAGCCGAACAGACCGTGGCGGAGACGCTAGACCAGGACGCCATCGACGCTGCCCAGGAGATCATTCGCCGGACCTTCGGCAAGGGTGCGGATCTACCTGCTTCTGCGCTGCGGCATAACCTGGAAGAAACGCTCGTGCACGCCAAAGAGTACTGGCCCACGCCGCTCATTCGCGCCTTGGCCGATTCGCTCCTGGAGACCGCATATGGACGTAAAAAGTCCGCGGAATATGAAGCTCGCTGGCTAAATACACTCGGTTTTTGCATGCGTCCTGGCTTCGGTCATCCCGTCGACGAATGGCGCATGAAACAGGCATGGAAGCTCTTTTTCGACGGCCCCACCTATCCGAGACAAGCGCAGGCGCGAGTCGAATGGTGGATATTCTGGCGACGTATCGGCGGAGGTTTGAATGCCGGGCAACAGAACGAACTCTATCAACTGGTGCGTCCTTATATGCAGCCGGCAAAACAACGCAAGAAAGTGCGCTATGGCTTGCCAAAGCATGTCAGCGAGGGAGAAATGCTGGAGATCTGGATGCTATTGGCGAATTTGGAACGGCTGCCTGCGGACGAAAAAATCATTATTGGCGATGCGCTTCTCGACAGCATTGGCGATGCGCCTCTGTTGCCACGGCAGCTTTGGTCGTTGGGCCGACTTGGCGCCAGGATACCTGTCTATGGTCCCGTTGACCGTGTCGTTCCGGGGCAAAAGGCGGCGCTTTGGCTCGACCAGGTGCTTGCCGGCGAGTTGACACAGAGCGAAGCGACGGCACAGGCGCTGGCGCTCCTGGCGCGGCGCACTGGTGATCGTACACGCGACCTGCCATCCGCTCAACAGAAGGCTGTTGCGCATCTGCTTGGCGAGTGGCCGAATGCCGAGCGCTGGCTGAACCTGCTAGAGGACCCGCATGCTGCGTTGCGTCCCGAAGAACAAGAATGGATGTTCGGCGATTCGCTGCCAAGCGGGCTGGTATTGACCGAGGCAAATGGCGGCTAATATCGTCAGGTGCATTGCCGACCTGCACGGTGCGACACGGTCATCTTGATCAAATTAAGTATCTTGCGCACTGACCGTCATGGTTGGGTACCGCTCTCAGACTGTCATTGCGAAAGGCGTTTGCTTAGTCTCCCTCCTTTTGCTATATTCAGCGCCCAAACCAATGGTATCAGCAGAGAAAATGGGAGGCAGATATGAAACTGGGCGCGTTCTCCGTCAGCCTAGCAGTGACTGACCTGCAGGAATCCAGAGATTTCTATGAAAAACTTGGTTTCACCAAGATTGGCGGTGAAGAATCGGAGAAATGGCTGATCATGAAGAATGATAGCGCCACAATAGGGCTCTTTCAGGGTATGTTTGATGATAACATTATGACGTTCACCCCTGGCTGGGATTCGAACGCACAGCCGCTGGGTGAATTCACTGATGTGCGCGAGTTACAAAACCGGCTTGAGGAAAAAGGGATTCCATCGACCCTAGAGGCGGATGACGAACAATCAGGCCCTGCCTATTTTATTATCGAAGACCCAGACGGAAACACAATATTAGTCGACCAGCACGTGTAAGAAATAACCTAGCAGTAGTCCACGTTCAGAGGCAACAATAGATCGTCTATTGTCGCGTGATGAAATCAAAGAGTTCGTGTACCACGTTAGTCTCGTTCTTCTTCACATCGCCCGCTCACTGTCAACTATCAGTTATGAAATTGAATTAACCAAAATTAACTACTTCTGGAATGTAGGCAGCGATGGATCGCGCTTACCACGTTACCAATTCGCGAATACGTACGTGCCTAATAAGCGGCCAAGGAGTGCCTGTGGCTGTACTATTGCCGCGCTTTGTCGATAATCATCTCGCTGCGATGTCCGCGGGGTGGGATCGCCGTTGTTGTATGTAATAGGTACAAACTTCAGCAGTATCCTCAGTTGATCGTGCACTTACCAGTCCTTCATATTCCTTTTCGATATGTAGAATTCGCAAGGGTTTCTCCCTTTCTAGTATACTGCATCTTGCGCGTTCGACGTGAAGGTAGTTCAATATTCAGCGCATTCTGTGCGTTCATATCCGATGTCTCCGCTTCAATCCATAAAGCGCTTCAGTACAGATTGGGTCATTTACCGTTTCAAATGAGCTAGACAGGTTAGTCGTAACACTTCAATTCTGTAGCGCATGTCAAAGATTAGTCTTTAATACTGGACAGCATCCCTCGTCGAGCATGAATACCATTGAACATGACGCAACCGCATTGAATATCATGAGCCATACAAAGGAGTGAGGCGTGCAGTGGATTTTGGTAATGATCGGAATTGTATTAGCCATCCTGGTACTTGCAATGATCCCTGTGGTGAAGACCAACCGTGAGGAATACGCGCGCACAGGAAAGCACCCCAAGGGTCACTACCTTAGTATGGGCATTGGTTTGGGAATGATACTTGGCATACCCATCGGCGTAGCGATTGGCAACATTGGCTTGGGACCAGCCATGGGGTTACCTATTGGCATCGCTATTGGCACAGCGCTAGAGAAGCAACATGAGGACGAACTACGGCCGAAAACCCCGCGCGAGGCGCAGATGCAGCGTAGGATGTACATCCTGCTCGCGGCATTACTCGTGACTGGTCTCGTTGCATTCCTGGCCGTTGCTTGGCTCAGTACACGCTAGCGACAAACTCCAAACCACTGAGGAGACTAGCATATTCGCGTCAATTTTATGGCTTTCGGCGAGCTTTCTAGGCAGTTCGCTACTGGAGATGGTCTATGATACACGCGAAACGAAGGTTAAGCCGCTGAAGAAACACATATTAACGCTCAATACCGAACATGGATCACTGTCGTCATGAAGCGTACTTTCTACACGTTGAACCGGAAATGTACGACGTCTCCATCCTGCACCACGTAGTCACGCCCCTCTGTCCGTAAGGCGCCTACCTGTCGAGCTTCGGCTTCGCTGCCAAATTTAGTAAATTCGTCGTAATGCACTACTTCGGCGCGAATAAACCCCTTTTCGAAATCGGTATGAATGACACCTGCGGCCCGTGGCGCCGTCCAGCCCTCGTGTATCGTCCAGGCGCGCAGCATGCCCGAGTCCGTCGTGAAATAGCTGATCAAACCCAGCGTGCCGTAGCCCAGACGGATGACCTGCTCCAGACCGCTTTCGAAGACGCCTGCCAGTTCGAGATACTCAGACCGCTCCTCCGCCTCGATTTCAGCGAGCTCCACCTCCAGGCGAGCGCATAGCTTGACCACTTCGGCGCCCTGTTCCGCCGCCACAGCACGCACCTCTTGCACATAGGCATTGTCCTCGGCGAGCGAGTCCTCGTCCACGTTGGCGACAAAGATAATCGGCTTAGCTGATAGGAAATTAAGTTCTTGATTCAGCGTAAGGAACGCCGGACTCTCCTTCTCTTCGTATTCCGAGACGGGACGCCCCGCCTCCAGCATCTCCTTGAGTTGTTCTGCCACCGCCAATTGAGCAGCCAGTTTCTTATCGCCCTTTGCCTGGCGTACGAGCTTCTCCATCTTGTTGTCCAGCGTCTGCAGGTCAGCGAGAATCAATTCCAGGTTGATGATCTCGATGTCGGAACGCGGTTGTGGGTTGGCGTTGATGTGCACGACGTTCGGGTCATCGAAACAGCGCACCACATGCAGAATGGCGTCGGCCTCGCGAATCTGCGCCAGAAATTTATTCCCCAGTCCTTCACCGCGCGAAGCGCCTTCGACCAGTCCCGCAATATCGACGAACTCCAGCGTTGCGTAGGTCAGTGATTCGTGGGCTACCATCTCCGCCAAACCGTTCAAGCGACTATCCGGGACGGGTACGATCGCGCGGTTGGGCTGGATTGTGCAGAACGGATAGTTGGCCATTTCCGCGTTCTGCGCTTGGCTCAAGGCGTTGAAAACGGTGCTCTTGCCTACGTTTGGCAGGCCAACAATACCGATATTGAGAGCCATTGGTTACTCCATTCTTCAGTTTAGGCGTCAATTAGCAAAGGACGACGAGGCAGCTCGCCCCATCGCCCTTTCATCCACTCATCTTCTAGAAGGCTTGGTGTTAGCTCCACACGAATAGAAGCGTATACTGCTCCTCGAGAGATCCATACTTACACATTGTGTTCAATCTGTAACAGGATAACTAGGCGCCTACGCCCATGGACTCTGCGTTGGCGACGAAGTGTTTCAAGATGACGATCGGATCGGACGTACTGGGATTGGTGATGGTCACGCCTTCCTGCGCAGCCGGGTAGGAGACAAAGAACTCGTCGTTGGTCAACTGGCCAAAGCGGATGATCGTCGGCGTTTCGATAGCCCAGTCATTGACCGTTCCGTGGCCTTGCACGGTAATGAAGCCATACGGTCGCGCATCTGCGATGGTCACGGAGGCGCCGGGCAGCACGGTTAGTTCTTTGGCGGCGATGTACTTGTTCCCGTACGTGATCCACTTCTCCACATAGCCTTCGGCCTTCATCTCATCCAGGGGGCGAACGTACACGGGCGGTCGGAAGTACTCCTTCTTGATATCCGGTGTGACATTGGCGTCCCAGTCCAGGAGCGAGATGATATAGTCCAGATCATGTTTCTTGTCCTCGGGCACATCCTTGACGAGGTTTTCCCATGGCGTAGGAACATCATTGACTAAGGACTGGAACATGGAAAAGACATCACTCGCCCACTGCGGCTCATAGGTGCAGAGACTGCCGGGCGCATGCAATAGCCCTGCCGGTACAAACCAACCTGCACCGAGTTCCAAACGATACGCCTTAGAGAGGAATCGAATCCCGTTATCCCCTTCGTCCCACCGTTCAAGACATGCGCGCACTTGTGCTTTGGTCGTTCCGGGTTCAATGCCAAAGAAGGTATATGGAAAATCGGCGCCGTAATTGTTCATCTGGGGTGAAAAGTAATAGGCCTCTGGCTTTGATTTCTGGCCTACGGCTGCTGCGTGTTCATCCATTTGATGCAAGTGATGGGGCAGCGCGCCTCGGTTATCGAAGAACTTGGAGTACATAGGCCATGCGCCGTGCTCATCCCACAGATCGTCGCCGAGCAGCTCTGCGCCCAAGTCTGAAACCATATCAGCAAAGAGTACCTTCTTGACATCCTGCCCCTGTCCGTCATACGCGACATAGCTGAGCCCTTCGTCAGGGGTAGTCAACGGGCCGTTGTCGGCCTTGGTGGTAGACGAGAACCAGCGTTCGTCGATACCGCCGCGTAGTGCGCCGTAGGCATAGTAGTCGTTGGGGTGCAGTTTGATGCGCCGACCCGGGATGCAAAATGCACGGGGCACCCACGTCGGCGTGAGTCGCAGCACGCCGCCACCTTGTTCGAATGCGCGTTTTGCTTCACTCATGGGAAATCTCCTCAGTTATTGCGTGTGTAATGTATTGGTGTATGAATCGAATGTTGCGTCGTAACCGGAACGCGGTGTCGTGGATAAATATTTACAGACACTCAAACCAAACTGGTCTTGTCAAACAGCGGCCTACCAAATATATACCACAACAAAAAATCAAGCGCAGGCGCCCTGTTTTCTGATGATTTCCAGTGTTTCCTCAATGGAGTCTGTCAACGTGTAGAGAGCCAGCTCTTCCGGCACGACCGTACCTTCCTGCACCAGCGTGTCTTCGAAGTACTGTTGCAGCCTTTGCCAAAAGTCGACACCCATGAGCACAACAGGAAAGTCCTCAATTTTGCCCGTCTGAATTAACGTCAGTGTCTCAAACACTTCGTCCAGCGTGCCATAGCCGCCCGGCATAACGACAAAGCCGCACGAGTATTTGACCATCATCACCTTGCGCACGAAGAAGTGGTCGAACTGGACAACGTGATCAATGTAGTCGTTGTACTTCTTTTCATAGGGCAAATTAATACTGCAGCCGACACTAAGTCCGCCGGCTTCCTTTGCCCCGCGGTTGGCAGCTTCCATAACGCCGGGTCCGCCGCCGGTCATAACCGTGTAACCATCTTTTGCCAGCGCATACCCCAGTTCGCGCGCCATCTTGTAGTAGCGATGATCCTCTTTGAAGCGCGCCGAACCGAAAACGGTTACGCAAGGGCCCTCGAGTTCCATGGATTCGTAACCGCGCAAGAACTCCAGAAAGACGCTGATGGCGCTTTCCAGGTCGTCCTCGCGGTTACGACGGGTCAGCAGCCGACGCTCTACATCGGTTGCCTGCGCCAGCAGCGTTGCATCATCATCCATGTAGTAAATCTCTGACGGTGTTGCCACCGAGTTCGGTTTATCGTGTTTCTCCATACGAATCCTCTTCAGCTCGGATCGTCACAGAACTTCCACTCAAGCTGCCTCTAGCGCAGGCTCTCTCTGGTCGCCCACCAGACACTTCTGGATTTCAGCCACATCATTGGCGTTCACAAAGACGGTAACCAGATCTTCATTCTGAAAGACCGTATCACCGTGTGGAATAAGTAGCTGACCGTCTCTCCGGATTGAAACCAAAATGCATTTCTTAGGGAAGTTGGGCGATAACTCGGAAATCCGCTGTCCCACAGCCGGACTGTTGCGATTCAACGACACCTCTGAAAAGACTGTTCCGTCGATATTTCGCATGGCGCTACGCTGCGCCCGATACTGCAGATCGGCGCGGCGGGAGATTGCGATGTTATAGGCTCGCGTAATATCGTCTCGGCGCACGACGCCTAAGAGCCGGTTCGGGTCGGCAGGGTCGACCACGGGCAATCGGCCCATGCCTCGCGTACCCATGCGAGCAAGCGCCGTTCCCATATTTTCTGCTGGACGGACAACGAGCAATTCGCTTCGTGGCGTGCCTATCTGCAAGACCGGCGTATCCGGTGGCATATTGTTTTGCATGGCCGCATCCAGGTCGCCGATGGAGACGATGCCTGCCAGTTCGCCGTCGGCATTCAGGACTGGAAAACCGTGCCGATGCGTGTCGCTGAAACGCTTGGAAAGCTCCTCCAGTGTCGTGGTATCGGTGACGCTGCTAAAGTTGCGTGACATAATCTCGCCCACAGTGACGCTTTCCATGACGTCCTCGTCTCGACCACGATGTAGTCGGACACCGCGGCGTGTCAGCTTGAGCGTATAGATGGACTCGCCCTTGAGCATTTTCTGCGAGATCAATGTAGCAATACCGACTGCTAACATCAACGGCAATATGATTCGATAGTCGCCCGTTAGTTCGAAGAGTATAAGTACGGCGGTCATGGGGGCGTGCGCACTGGCGGCGAAAGCGGCTGCCATGCCCACGAGCGCATAGGCGCCTGCCGGCGCTACGATGCTCGGGAACAGGTGGATAGCCGCTGTTTGGAATGCCGCACCTAACATGGCGCCCATGAATAGCGCTGGAGCGAATACACCTCCGGAACCGCCGGAGCCTAGGGTAATGCTGGTGGCTAGCAGTTTCAGGACCAGTAAGGCAGCAGCAACTGCGAATACGTAGTTGTTGGCAAGCGCTGCTTCAATGATGTCGTAGCCCACGTTATAAATCTGCGGCGTTTGCACATAGCGCAGTGTGCCCATGCCGAGCGGGTAGAGCAGGGCGAGGATGCCGATCATGACGCCGCCGATGCCGGGTTTGACCCATTCGCGAACGCCGTTCCAGTTGTCAAAGCGGTCTTCTGTCCAGTAGAGCGCTATGACGAAGGCGACACCGACCAGCGCAGCCAGCACGCCGAGTACTGCATAAAGGGGATATTCCCAAAGACTCTTGATGCCGTACTCGAACGGAACCTTGAACGCCGGCGCATCGCCGAAGGTCACACGACCAACCACGGCTGCAGCAACTGCCGACACAACGACTGAGCTGAAGTAGCGAACAGTGAAGCGTCCTCCCATGATGACTTCCAGCGCGAAGATAACCGCCGCAATGGGTGCATTGAACGTGGCGGCAATACCGCCTGCCGCTCCGCACGCCACCAGATTGCTGATTCGATCGTCAGATAGTCGCAGCAATTGACCAATGGACGAGCCGAGTGCAGAACCGATCTGTACAATAGGGCCTTCGCGGCCGACCGAACCGCCGGAGCCGATACAGATGGACGAGGCCAATGATTTGACCACAGCCACTTGCGGGCGAATTCGCCCTCCTTTGATCGCCACCGCCTCCATCACTTCGGGAACGCCATGCCCCTTCGCCTCCCGAGCAAAGTAGAAGACCAGAAGACCAACCATGAGACCGCCGATTGCGGGCACAAACAGCACGTATGACTTGCCCAGGGAACTCGTCACCTCTGGCACCCACACATATCCTATCCAGGCAAACGCGGTAATTAGGTAGCGAAAAATCACTGCCCCAACGCCCGTTAACAGACCGACGACGAGCGCTGTGCCGATGAGAACGCCGTCCGCAGGCGGTTCATAGCGATGCAGTACACGGACAATTTGGTCCGAAAGAGTGGAGAAGAACGAATCGGACTCTGTTGCTACTGCTTTACCTTGTGTCATATTCCAAAACCTTGACCGATGATTAGTGTATAAGGCAGAGTAATTCTAGTTGGCGCACAGTGCAATCTTTCCGTAAATGGCTGGCGTCATCAGCGCCCAACGTTAGAATTTCTATTGATTGACATGTTCTGTGACGTTGCGCGTGTCGTGCGGACTGTCGATATGTCCGGTCGAGCCGTCAAGAGGATGCTGTTCGAACCGCATTGAACTATCAGCTATGCCACGTACAATGATATCGACAATGGAACGCAAATCATGCTCAAACTACTTCACAAACCATTATTGCATTGCGTTCCGAACGAAACGCAAAGATTATTCTATCAGAAGAGCGCCGATCCGTTTAGTTCACCGTATCGCCATTTTCATATATAGTGCCAGTGGATGGCATCAAAGGGGAAAGTAGAAAACCGGCTACTATGGAAGTAGGCCATAGCTACGCTACCTTGGCGCAATTCAACTTCAACAGCCGCGAATGGTCGTAGGACTGGACAATGATATTGTGTGATGACGGTGCAAAGAGCAAGCGGGTTTGCACATGCCGGTCACCGGACGCCGAAACGACAAGGACGCGATAGCCCGAATGCATAGATTGCATAGTATTCTCATACCTTATTCGGTACTCTTGACAACCGTACTACTTCTGGTCGGCTGCACGTGGACAGTACAGGCGCCGACACCTGTGAGTCCGCTCGAGCCTCTTATCCCCACGCCGTTCTCGGACAGCGCAGGCGCGACACCGCAAGTCACATCCACTGCGCCAACTCATGCTGCGATAGCCACACGCGAACCGATTGCGCCTCCTCCACCGTTACCAACGCCGTACACCCTGCGTTGGCGCGTTGGCGCCGGCGTTCCGGATGGACAGAGCCCGCTCATTTACGACTGGACATCGCCCAGACCGGGTTGGTACCTCAACTGGACGGTCGGCTATACAGAAACAATGCCGTTAACGGATACGGTGACGGCGTCTGTACAGTTTCACGTGCCGGACGATAGCAGTGCGGGCATGGAGTTTGCGCCGATGGTGCATGTGCGGGATGGCGATTTACAGCCGCCAGCCAAGCGGATCGCTGAGACAGCACGCCAGCGACCTGGAATGACCTGGCTCATCGGCAATGAACCGGATGTACGCTGGCAGGACAATAGCACTCCGGAGGAGTACGCAGAGGCATATCATGAAGCTTATCATGCCATCAAAGAGGCAGACCCGACTGCAAAGGTTGCCATTGGAGGCTTGAGTCAGATCACGCCATTGCGCCTGCGCTGGCTGGACCATGCCTGGAAAAACTACCAGGAACTCTATAATCGAGAGATGCCTGTCGACGTCTGGAACATGCACGCATTTGTGCTGCGGGAGAAGCGCAATGACTGGGGCGTCGATATGCCGCCCGGTTTCGACAATGTGGAAGAAGGCGAATTGTGGACAATAGAAGACCACGACGACCTGACGCTGGTGGAGGAACAGGTGCGGCGCATGCGCGCATGGATGGCAGCGCACGGCCAAGTAGACAAACCATTGTGGATCACCGAGTACGGGATTCTCATGCCTGCCAGCTATGGGTTCGACGAGGAGCGCGTGCGTTCATTCCTGCTAGCGAGCAACGATCTGTTCGCCAATCTGCGCGAACCTAGCCTGGGCATGGCGGCAGACGGCGACCGTCTTGTTCAGCGCTGGCTCTGGTTCAGCACCGGCTATGACCTCTATCCCACAGGTGATCTCTTCACACGTGACGGCCGGCCTACGGGACTCATGCACGCACTGAGCGCCTATCTCGAAGAATTTGAATGAGCTAAAGGTGCTAGATTCCAGGTTCCAAGTACGCGCGCCACCAAACGATCGCACGCATCAATTTGACACTTGTCAGAAATGACGTCTCGCTATCAAGCAATCCTGATTGCGGCGACGGTTGGCTTGCACGCTTGGAACCTGGAAAATCCAAATGAGAGCGTTCCTATCCCATAGAGTGTAGGCCGACGGTATTGCCTTCCGTGTCGGTGATTAGGGCCATGTAACCGTTCTCGCCGATGCTCGTTTTCGGCATAATCACTTTGCCGCCGGCAGGCTCCACGCGGCCGAGCATTGGCGCCAGATCGTCGCCGCCATTGATATAAACATGCGTACCATCTGCGCTCGGCTTCATTTGAGCATGCTTCACGATGGCGCCGCCAACACCTTCTTCATCTGCCGGCAGCATGGCCATGGTTACGTCCGGCATGCCCTGCATTAGTTCGAGCTTTGTGTCGAATAGACTGCTGTAGAACGCCAGTGCACGGTCCATGTCCGCAACTGGAATCTCAAACCAATTGATCGTGTTCTTCATGTTGTTCCTCCAATAGGTTCCTCTACGAAGCACATCTTATCAGTACATCTTCTAGGTGCCTACACTTGGTTGTTGAACATGATGTTAGCATTGAATGGAACACTGAGCTGTTGCACCTTTGGCAAGCATACCAGAACAATTGTTCTATGTCAATGGCAACTATTTTGGGGATTCTAGCTCTGTTTTCTCGTGAACAACCGTTTGGTTTGTTCCCATATTCGGCGCAATACGCCTGCCTCATCCGCATCGACATGCCGTTGCGCATAGCGAACGCCTACAAAGGCTTCCGTCAAGGAGCGCACGGAATCGGATTGTTGAGAGTCGTCAGCCATCCTTTCGACGTCTACTGCTACATCGTCACGCTCAGCAGGCGATTCGGCTTCGTCTACACCCGCCTCTTCTGCACCAGCAGACTCCGCTGCCTGTCTCGCCAGTGCTGCATCCAGGCGCTGAGCGTATTGATACGGTGTTTCGAACGGACGGCGAGGGCTGCCCGCCTCTTCCGCCTGCTCCAGCATGGAGAGGTAGTAGTAGCGCACTTGCGCATCCGGCGTCAAGCCGCGAAAGCCGAGCCAAGAGAGTAACCGGCTGCGTTGGCGGCTGTCCGCTCCTGACTCTGGAGAGGAATCCTTTGTGCGCGTCGCCTGCCATTCATTGAGCGAGTCGACCATTTGGCCCCAGCGCAGGTGCAGCATGGTCCAGAGCTGACGAAGCCAGCCAAACGAAACCCCGCGCCCGCCAAAGTAGATATAGGCTGAGTAGCCGATGACGAGCGCCGCTATGATCCAAAAGACTGTGCCGCCTGCCCAAGGCGGTATCTCCATAGGCGGCTGCGCCGGTGTAGGTTGAATGGTCACCTGGACCAGCGGTTCGGGCGTGGGCGTGGGCGGCGGCGGTTTCTCGTCGCCCTGGAAGAGCATGAAGATCAGGCCGAATAGACCGACGATGAAACCGAATATCTGCATCACGAGCCAAAACGCGCCGTTGATGACTGCGTTGATGATCATGGCCAAGTGGAACGTGCCGCCGAGCGGCAGCATGGCCGAAATAAACCCGACGATGAGGATGAGTCCGAATGCGTAGACTGGCCATCGCCGTAATATGCTCGGTGATGCCGGCGTCTTTTGCACAGCCCAGCGAGCTCGCAATAGCGCCAGCTGACCTTGGCTGATGAGCGCCAGACCGACCAGGAAATAGATGATGGCCGAAATGATGACTGCAGGGTCGACGCCTTGGTGTATGACCGGCAGATAGAACCCCGGCTCCGGCATATCGACTCGCGAACCGGCGGCGAATACAACGATCAGCAACCCGCCGATCACCCAGCGACCGGTGAAGCTGCGCAGAATTGCAGGGCGGTCGGTATAGACAGGGCGTGCAGTGTCCTGCCATTTATCGTTGAAGGTGCGCGCCATGTAGATATCATCAGGTCGCAGCCCCATATGGATCATGTCGTCCGTCATCGTTGTGGCCATGATCCAAGCCATGAATACGCCGATGAGCGCCACAATGAAATAGATGTCAAACAATGACATAAAAGGGTGGTACAGCAGGTCCAAGCCGGGCCAATTGCCCATGATCGACCAGATGACGATGCGCGTGAGAACGATGAGGAAGATGAGCTCGGCGGCACGATAGCCCGTCCGCCGATCGCTGCGCCGGGAAGGTTGCGCTAGATAGGTCGTGGTTGTGCAGCCCAACACAGCGCCAATTAGCGCTAGCAGCATGGCTGCCCTTGTGAACGCTGGCGGTAGCACCGGTACGAGGCGATGAACGAACGTAAGATAGGCGATCACGAGACAGCCGGCAGCGATGGTGATGAGTGCCGGACGCCACAATGAAGTCAGCCAAGGCGTATCTTCCAGTTCGTTGTGCTCGTTGGGGTCGCGGTACACAGGCTCTGAGGTGTCGCCGTCTGTAAGCGATCCAGTGGTCTCTGTTTCGCTGGTTTCTTCGCCCAAGTTAGTGGCGGAGGTGTCAATTCTGTCGTCAGCCACGCACTTGCTCCCTACCCTGGATGCGATTTTCCGTGGGCAACTGGTGCAGATCCCTTTCCCAGATCGTCTGATAAACTGCCACGCTAAGCCGCCCCGCTTGTGCACGCACTGCATCGATGTCTGGCTGAACCGCCGTCACTATAGCGATAACTTTTGAGCCGCGTCGCGTGGCGCCATGCAATACCCAGATTTCGTCAAGCGTCAGGTGCGGTGTGATGACAATGAGCGTCGTTCCCCACTCCAGTTCAGAGATGCGCCCAGGCAGCCATTGAGCAAGCGTCTCTTCGACCTCGTTCAGTTGCACTCGCGCAAGTGACGTCAAGATGGTGGTGAGATGGCCCTGTCCCTGCCGTTGAGGAATGGGCATGGTTGTCATCTCGGTCGGTGCGTCCATGCCGTTGGTCAGCAGGCCGACCGGCTGACGCTGCCCGGTGATGTAGCTGGCCAACGAGGCGGCAACGGTGATGCTCCATTCGCTGCTGCCCACGGCGCTACTGATGGGATAGTTAAGGCTGTTCATATCCAGCACGATGGAGACGTTCAACGAAATAGCGGGCTGGAACTTCTTGACGAGCAGCGTGTTCTCGTGCGCGCTGGCTTTCCAGTGGACGCGGCGCAAGCTGTCGCCCGACATATAGTCACGCACGCCAGACATTCGGTTCGGGTCCTCAAACAGGCGCTGTCGCGACGGCAGTACGCCGAATGGCGATCGGCTTGGCAATCCAAGTTCGTGCAGCGCCACCACTCGCGGGTACACGGTAACGTGTGCCGGCTGGTCTTCAGTCCATTCAGCGTTGGCAAATCCGAAGAAGTCACCGGTTGCCATGCTTAGCGGGCCGACGGCATAGTAGCCGCGGCGCTTGCAGGCAAGCGTGTAATCGTGGTCCACTGTGGCGCGGCTGCCAACAGAGAGCACATGACGGTATTCAAGCGCATCTTTCAACTCCAACGGCACCCGCTCCTCTACCAACAGCCACGGGAATGGCAGCCAACTGTGGTTTTCAATGTGCAACTGTACATCCAGCGTTTCGCCCACAAATGCGGAGTGCATCATACGGCGGCTGACGCTCAAACTACGAAAGCTGCGGCGAATCCACCAGTGGCTGAAAATCCACACGCCGCCAACCAGATAGACTAGATAGTAAACCCAGTCCAGCCGGAGTACCGTGGCGATGGTGAAGAGGATGATGAGCGCCCAAAAGAGGTTGTGCATAAGCTATGAGCGCTTCTGTACAGGAACGACGTGTGTTGCGTCAGGAACGCGGCTCATTTTGATTGGCGAAGACACGGTCAACTGGATCCCTCCACGTTACCCAGGTTTAGCGGTGTGCGCTCCACTATTTCGTCGATGATGCCGTTAGCGGTTCGGCCGCGCAACGCACTCTCCGGCTTGACGATGCACCGATGGGGCAGCGCCAAACCAACCAATGCCTGCACGTCGTCAGGCAGTACGAAGTCGCGCCCTCGAACGGCTGCCCTGGCTTGCGAGCCGCGATAGAGTGCCAGTCCGCCGCGCGGACTGGAACCGAGCGCCAGGTCACCATGCAAACGCGTAGCTTGAACGAGCGCCACGATATAGTCACGCACGCTGTCGTCGATGTGAACTTGCCAGACTTCTTCCGCAAGCGTTGGAATATCGCTGCCCTCTGCTACACTGCCCAGCATCTCGATGGGATGCTGCATGCCCAGGTTCTGCAACATTCTGCCTTCTTGCTCCGTGCTCAGGTAGCCCAGGCTGATCTTGAATAGGAAGCGGTCCAGCTGCGCTTCGGGTAGAGGGAATGTGCCTTCGTATTCGATGGGATTCTGCGTCGCCAGCACCAGGAACGGGCGCGGCAGCGGACGTGTTTCGCCGTCCACCGTGACTTGGCGCTCGCCCATGCACTCCAGGAGCGCAGCCTGGGCACGCGGCGTGGCGCGATTGATTTCGTCCGCCAGCAGGATATGAGTGAAGGCTGGACCCGGCATGAACTGGAACTGGCGTGTTTCCTGATTGAAAACGCTGACGCCGGTGATATCGCTTGGCAGCAGGTCCGGTGTACACTGCAGGCGACGGAACTCCGCATCCAGGCTCAGCGCCAGAGCGCGTGCCAGCATGGTCTTGCCCACGCCCGGCACGTCTTCCAGCAAAACGTGTCCTTCGCTGAGCAGGGCAATAACGAGTGTCTCCACAACTTCGCTCTTGCCTACGATAACTTTCTCAATGTTTGCGGCGACGGTTGCAGCGAATCGTTGGATGTCTTCGACGGCCAAACTGTCCTCCAAGCGGTGGGTATGGTGCATGCGGCGATTGACGCCGCTGTATATTGAGGCGACAACCATCATTTTACCTGATCAACGGGAGCCACGCTAGCATTTGCGCGCAGCGAACACGGCTATGAAGGCGGACGAACAAGGGGAATGGCTTGGAGTGGGCGGTGAGATTGGGCTATAATGTGCATCCGCAGTGCGGCTCATTTCGGGATCCTGTAGGACCCTGCGCGTGCGCATTTTGAGCCCCCTTAGCTCAGTGGATAGAGCAGTGGTTTCCTAAACCATGCGCCCAGGTTCGAGTCCTGGAGGGGGCGCCTTTTTTACCTTCCTTTGTTATTACCCAGCCAATTTTGCCAATGCACCGAACTCTTCAGTATAGATTGTACTGGCAAGTCGATGTGACAATATTATCCCTTGAGACAACTTACTAAGTCGTACCCTAGGAACTACAATCTCTCATTTAAAACAGGAGTCATGCGATGACCAGCCACCCTGATGCATTCGAAGTCAGCAAACTGTACAAGTATCTGCGCGTGGTAGACGTAGTCGACGCCATGGACGGAATAGGCTACTTCAACATCGGGCTCATGCAACCGGAGGTGCGACCGCTCTGGTTGGGCATGAAGTTCTGGGGGCCTGCGCTAACCATGCGTTGTGTTCCGTCCAACAGACCCATGTGGAAGCTGGACAGCACGGAAGACATCGTTAATGCGCACGGCATCTGGTTCAATGAAGTGGACCATCCCAGTGTGGAGGAGCAAGTGCGACCAGGACACGTCATCGTCACCGACACAGGCGGCTCCGGCGAGGTGGGCTTCTGGGGCTCCAACAACAGCATGAACATGATGGTTGCCGGCGCGGTCGGTATCGTAACCGATGGGTACTGCCGCGACACGGCTGAGGTCACACTGCAGGAGACGCCGGTCTGTTGTCGCGCCAGGGGCCGCACGATCATACCCGGTCGTATTATGCTGAAGGAGATCGACGTGCCCGTTGGTTGTGGCGGTGTTCAAGTGCAGCCCGGCGACATTGTTGGATGTGACGACGACGGCGTGGTGGTTGTGCCATTGGAGGTAGCTGAAGAAGTCGCGAGGCATGCGGTGGCTATTTTGCTGGCGGATATGCGCGGCCGACGCGAGCTGTACAAGAAGCTGGGCAAGGAGATGGATGAGACGGTTGACGTGGAGATGGTGGAAGCGTACTACAGTGAACTGCTGTAAGGCAACAAGTTTCCGTAAGAAGCAAACGGTCGTCTTGGATCGAAGCTTTGAGGGTACCCGTTCTTCCGACCAGCAGCACATCCCGAGTCGGGAAATCAGTGCGTCATCAGACATCCTGAGCCGGTCGTCCTCTGTTCAATACTGTTCTTTAGCCTTCTGAAGGATCGGATCCTTCAGAAGGCTGTGTATCCTCCATATCAGCCGGTTATCATCCGAATATGAATGTCTTCCGCACACCTAGACAATCGGTCGAATATCACCAGCTAGATTAGCAATTCTCAAGTGGGTGATCGTGGTCAAAGCCCATACTCCGCCACGGCTCGCTGAATCTCTATCATTTTGCTGGCTACGTCCGGCTGCGTCACGGAGCGCGCCGCGACGTGGCTGGCGAATTGCGCCGCTCCCCAAACGTCGCCGCCCGTTTGATGTAGCCGAATAAAGAACGCGGTGGCAAAGGTGTCACCCGCGCCTGTGGCATCCACTGCGATCACCTGCGGCGCTTCAAACGCGCGTTCTTCGTTCCTCGCATAGACATGACAACCCCTGCGACCGTGTGTGACCGCGACGATGGGCGTGATGCCGCGTGCTAGCTCCACCTGATTCTGGCTGATGAGGTCTTCGTCGCTGACCACGATGGCAGATGTGCGCGGCAGCATAGGAGCCATATGCGGGGCGGCTTCGGCAAAGACATTGCCTTTGTCGTCCCAACCGCGCAGCCAACCTTGCGGCGTCATGCCGATTGCGCTCTCGGGGAACACTTCGACAATACCGGGATCAACCTCTTCGGCGATCGGCGCAAGATGCACCATTTTAGCCGTGCGCCATTCATCCGGCACGTCTTTCGCATAAATGGTCCTGCCAATGTGATGGATCGTCTGTCGCCGTCCGCCGTCTGCATCGTACACGTTCTCGAAGGTCGTCGTATGTTCGGATGGCAGGCAGACAACCTCAATGCCGTCCATAAACGCCTGACTCAAATCATAATCGGCCGCTGCGCAGGTGAGGACTGCGGTTCTATAACCCATTACATGGGCGACTCGGCAGGCGAATGTGACTGCGCCGCCTGGTTTTGGACCGTAAGGTGTGATGTCTGTACTGACATGCCCAATTAGCAGATAGTCGATCATGGAAGCACACTCCAGTCTACCACAGAGGTAGCCTGTCCTGATGAGGCTGCACAACAACGGGTGTACAAGGGCAGAGAATGGTGCAGGTTGATGCTCGCTCTACGTACTACAGTATGGCCTTGGATTGTGTCTACCTCGTCAGCGTATCTTTCGTACCGACAAACTGAGAAAGCTACATCATGCCCAGCGAGAACATTTAATTCGCCTGCCAGCTGTGTTGGCACGTGCTAAGGCGCCGGTATCGGTCAGGCGATCGCATCTGCCAGCCAAGCTCGGTGGATCGTCCATACGTCCTCTGCCGGGTCATAACGAAGCTCGTAGGTGCTGTTGTCCACTGTCTTGACCAGATAGACGCGAACTGTAGAGCCATCGACGCGCTCCGACCATTCACGTCCGATATCGCTCACGTAGCGTGTGCGGTTGCGCCACAGAAAAGAGGTGGGCTGGACGCTAGCATCGGAGAGTACACGTACTATAACGTCCACTTGTTCGTCGACGATTACTTCACGAGTCATGCTGTCTCCCGTCTCTTCGCAAGGTAATCTAGTACAATTGTGAGACCGGCTTGTACGCTAAGCAGTTTGTTTGCCGCTTCGGTCTGCATCCCATACGTAACGCCGGCTGACCTCTATCCCGTCAGTCGCGCTGAGGTGGATATGCACCGTGCCCACAGGCTTGTCCGGTGTGCCGCCGTCCGGCCCGGCGATGCCGGTGACGGCTACGGCGACATCGACGTTATACACTTGCAACGCGCCATGCGCCATCTGTTGCGCCACATGTTCGCTGACTGCGCCATCGGAGACGATGAGTTCTCGGTCAACTCCTAATAGCGTTGCTTTGGCGTCATAACTATAGACCACTGCGCTGCCCATAAAATAGCTGGAGCAGCCTGGCGTTTCTGTAATTACATGGCCGATAAGCCCGCCGGTGCAACTCTCAGCCGTTGCCAAGGTCAGTCCCGCTTCCGCTAAAGCATCCCCAACATGCGCCGCAAGTTCAATAACTTCACTGTAACTAGGTTCATTCATGTCGCTCAGTATACGTGAAGGGACTGTACAAGAGAATTATTCGAGGTGATTTGCGGTCGCATCGTGCGGACGTTGTGCAAGGATCATTATGGGTGCATCACCGATGCGCGTAAAGAACACGACGCCGGACCGGCCTTCTGATGTAAGTTTAAGTTTAGGACGGAGCGACTCCGGTTCAAACGGTGCGCCGCGCTTCTTCAATTCCACGTGGCTCATATGGAGCGCTTGGAGCCGCTGGTTCAGCAGCTTGAGCTGAAACGGATGTATCTCAAGCACCTGGAAGGCGGCGGCCAACGGTGTTGCGGTGGTGTGTTCGGCAACCAGGTACGCTATGCGCGGATCGATGAGATGCGCGTCGAGCAAGGCACAAAGTTCCGCGAATGCACCCGCTCGAATAACGGCTGGGTCTGGTTCGTATAGAATACCCATGGTCGCTGAACGGTCCGACTGGCGGAGGCACTCCTTTGGATGCCAGTGAATGCCAGCGTTCGTTATGGTGCACGCTGGCAGCACGCCTATCTCGTTCAACGTCGCCAAACCAGAGCACAGCCTCTTTGCAAATACCCTGGTGGCTGATGAACTCGACGTCGCAATCTTCGGGAAGTTCTTCGTCGCCCACACTGGGCATGACTTTTGCTGCGACAATGTCAGCAATTTCTCGTAACTTGAGAACACTGTCAATAGGTGGCTGCATCTGGTCCAGATGAAAGATGCGTCTGCCGTCGATCCGGCGCGAAGGGTCGACGAAGGCGGCGGCTGCCCGCTCGAGCTCGCCATGCGCTAGCGTCTGCGTCCAATCCGCCAGTCGGAACTGGATACGATCCTCCAGGCCTAGCGCCCGTGCGTTGGCTTGCGCAAAAGCCATGCGAACAGGGTTGCGTTCATAGGCAATCACGTCTCGGAATTGTGCCAACGCCAACGTGTCGCCACCAATGCCGCATCCCAGGTCGAGCACCGGTCCAGGCGGCGCGGCAGTGTGGATCTGTTCCGCATGGTAGAGTGCGACAGTCCATGCTGTCGCCTGTTCCATTGATTCCTGTGTGAAGAAGGCGATTCCCGACCACGGAAATTTGGCGGCAGCCTTTTGCCGTAGCCGCGCTGTCCGCAGTAGCAGGCTGGCTTCGGGCAGTTGAAAACGCTCACGTAGGCTATTTACGGTTGATAGTGTGTTGGCTTCTGCCAAATCCTCGGCAGAGAGGCTGCGCAGTACCTCAGCCGCTTCATCAGACCGTATGAAGGCGACTAGTTCAGATGAATATTCCTCGTTGTCAACCATGATGCGCTTTCCCTACTTACCGGGTTGTTTGCTGGGTGTCGGTCTGCAGCATGCCTGATTATAGAGAGCGTAGGCATAGGCCTGCAAGCGGGCGGCTGCAACAATAATCCTCATCACAGCACAAGGTTCGTTGGGTAATAGTCCGATTCCAGACCTTGACGAAGCATGGCTTCAAAAGTAGACTATAGGATATACAATGACGTATTATCAAGAGAGTATAATCTGCTTGTTGCATGCAACAGCGATAATAGATTTGGACTCGCCGGTCCCGAAGGTTGCCGAAATGGCTGTGGCGATGCCCATTCTGTCCAGTTGGTCGCGTACGGAGTTTCTCGTAAGTTTGAAACCTCCAGGGCAAAAGACGGACACTCCAGATACGCAGTAGGTTTAACATCCATCATGTCGAAGTATCGGGTTGAGGAAGGAGCGTTATGAGCGTCCACCAGGAATCATTGGATATGAATAAAAAAGTTGAATCGGCACACGATGCGCCAGAGCTAGAGTATTCGGCCTATCGGCACGATTCTCTTTCAATGTTTGGCGCTGCAATCGGCGGGGCAGTGTTGGGAATGCTATTGACTCTGCTGGTTTTGGCCATTATTAACGGTGGAACATTAAGCTTCACCGGCGGTGAACGATTGGCTGTCATGAGCCAAACCATGACGCGAATCGATGAGAATGTGGGCGCTGTCGCCTATAACGTTGAAGTTGTGGCGCAACAGGCTGCACAACTGCAGACTGAGATCGCGACGGCTCAGGCTACGCTGCAGGAGGCTATCGACTCTAACACAGCCGATCTTGGTACCATGCAGACCACGGTCGATAGTCTTGAAAATGCCAACGGGCAGTTCGCCTCGTTCCTCGTGGCGCTGGACGACGCATTGAACAACGTATCCGAGGTAATGGATTCCGCCAAGGGAGCAGGACAGTAAGGCTACCCCGCTTCCAGTAGGGTAGGGGGTATTTGCGTACTCCAAGGTAATAGGGAAGAAAAAGGACTGCCAAACGGCAGTCCTTTTGCATGCAGACGAGGTGTGCTGTGCTGTCATTCCAAACTTATGTCAGCACCAGATGAACTTGGCGAAAAACGGTAGAGGATGCTCCTCTTACGAACCTGCCTACAGTTTCTCAGAATTCAAGTCTTCGCTGGCGGCATAGAAGAGCAGCAGTACGCTGCCATATTGCCGGCGATCATACTCCTCTAATATATCTAGTTCGACCGGCTCATCCTCGCGGGTGGATCTGAATGATAACGGTGGCAAACGGCGCTAGCAAGTGCGGTGCGCTGTCGACAAATTGCAGCGCTTGGACCCACGTTCCTTTATACTGCGGTGGCGCAATGAAAACCAGATCGAACGGTTCTCCGGCATAGTCCTTCAGTAGACGAAAGGTATCCGCCTGTTTGACCACGCCGCGATCGAGCAGATTACAGTGCTTGAGGTTGGCGAGTATGGTGCGGATCGCATTGCGATTGAGGTCGATGAATAGTGCAGAATCGCTGCCTCTGCTCAGCGCTTCGATACCGACTGCGCCCGTACCCGCGAACATGTCCAGCACGCGCTTCTGCACCAGCCAATCACCCAGGATGCTGAATAGCGCTTCCTTGGCGCGGTCAGTGATAGGCCGGGTTGAGTCGCCCGGCACCGATTGCAGCCTATGTCCTTTTGCGGAACCAGCTATGACGCGCATGAATAACCGAGTCGGCAGCTACTGCACGAGTATCTGCCAGGTGTTGTCATCATTGATGTTGAAGAAGCGGATGGTTGCTTCTTCAAAGCAGGCGAGCAGCCGTCCGGTCGCAAATGGTTGCACCACCGAATGCTGACAGAGCCGTTCTTCCTTGGGCACGAGTCCGAGAATCTCCTGTAGTTCCGGGTTTTCACACCAAACTTTGCCGAAGCCGCGCCGTGGCAGTGGCGGCGAATCGGCTTCACTGTCTGTAGGATTGCAGGTAAAGGTCGGGTCACCTTCCTGCCACGTGTCCGCAAAGCTGGCCCACGTGTTATCCGGGTACAGCACGGTAATCTGTTCGCTTGGATCAAGGTCGCTGAACCAGAGCATGAAGCGGTCGTATTCCGGACCTTCACCGAACTCGTCAATCGCAACTGGATTCGTGCTGGCTTCAGCTATGGGGCAGCCCAGGGTCTCTTCCAGGTTTGGATAGCCAGCAAGGTCGATATGCGGTTCGATGTCGCACTTGCTGCCTTCGTCGACTTCGAGCGGAGTGAAGACAGCCGTCGTGCCGTTGGATTCGACGGTCACGTTGACCGGAGTACTTGTGGGAGAAGCGGCTTGTTCTGCACCTGCCTGCTCTGCGCCCTGGCTCTGTGCGAGCGGAGATTCCGGCTGCGTAGGTTGCGCTTCACCAGCGGTGGAAGCGGCGGTAGCCGTACTTTCTAGGGTGGCAGTCGGCTCCACAGTTGCAGTGGGCTCAGCGTTGTCCTTGCCACATGCAGCCAGGCTTAAAAGCAACAAAAGCAAGAGCCCCAACTTGAACGCTCGCGATACCGACGCACCGAGTCCTGTTTTGTTGGCGGACTTGCCCGGGTAGTTGTCAGTTTGACTCATTAGCTTTTCCTCGTATTCGGCCACAACGTTGGCGTGGCATTGTTTTCCGATTAGTCCGCCGAAGAGACATGTATCGGACCTAACTCGATAGCATAATCGCTCGGTCCTGCACTCACAGGCAATCGTTGTCCGGTTACCGGATTGTAAAGACCTACGGAAAAGACGTAATCACCTTCAGGCATGTTTTGGGGAAGATGCATGCCGTACCGATCTTCAATGATCTCGCCGGGTTGCCATGTGCTGGTCGGTCGCATCCACTGTACAGGCTGACCGTCCCGTTGGGCAAGTTTGTCGCCATCTGCGTTCAATAGATGAACAAAGACATGGTAGTTGTCATTCACTGCCTGAAGGCTCTCCCAGTCGAGTTGTAGCAACAGATCGCCGCCCGGATGCGTCTCCGGCAACATGGCATACCCGCGCAAACGAATCCATCCATTTGTATCGTCTATGCCCGATTCTATCAACATCGGGTCACCGAAGACTGTGCCTAGACCCACTTGCACGAGCTGGTCGGGGTCGTTGATCGCATAGAACGCCAGCCGTTGTCCGTGTGAGGGCGACATGCGTTCATCAGAAAGGAGAAAGTCGTCGAGACGTAGCGTCCGCTCCCAAGTTGAGCTTTCTGGTAACGTTTCATCCGGCAGCAGCCATATGTGGCTGTCCTCTGCACGTATTCGCTGGGTCCAGTACTCTGTGAATTCGTCCACGTCGCTCTGTTGCCTAACACCGTAGGCAGGTAATCTTCCGTGATAGACGTTCGCGAATGGCTGGCTCGACTCCGGTTTGGTGATGAGAACGGCATGAGACGGCGCTTCGTCTTCGCGAATACGGCTTGCTGCCTCGCGCAGGTCGGGATCCGTGATGGTCCTATTGAGAACCGTTAGCATGATCACGATTACGAGAACCAAGCCGGTGGCTACGATCCACTGTCGATTGTGACCTTCATCAGCGGACGCACTGGACAGTTGTCTACCCAGTGCATAGACGAGCAAACCGGCAGCCAACAGCAGTAGAATCAGCAACGACCATCCGCTGTTTCTGTCATTTTGGGTTGCACGCCACCAGGCTAGCTGAACGTTGTCGCTCGTGATGAACTGCCACTGCAGGACGAGCGGCGAATACTGCAAACGAGTAAAGGTTTCCGGAGCGAAGAGTGGTTGTACTGCCGCATCCAGCCAGTCCTGAACTAGGGCAAAGGGAACTAGCATCCCAAGCCACTGCACCACCACTGAGACGGTAATGAGCGCGCCAACGGCCAATCGCGCAAGCCAGCTAGCATCCCCGCGCACCAGCCACTTTTCGATGGCTGGACCGGCTAACAGCGCCAGGAACGGCAGAGTTGGCACGATGAATCGTGGTCCCCAGCTGTATCCGCCGTGCCACATATACCATTTTCCGTAGAACAGCACGTAGATGACGAAGAATGCCAGAACAAAATAGAGCGTCATGCGGGCATGTCGCCAAAACCAGACAGCGCCGGGGATGGCAAGCAGCAGAATTGGGCTATACCAGAAGAGGCCGCGCGCCGGTCCAACCAGCAGACCGCTGACGCCGAACCACCATACGGCATTGAAGCGCTCGGTCTCTACATAGCCGCTCTGCAAGACGTTGCCGTAGCGGACCCAATTCCACCACAGCGACATGAGACCGGCGATGACCACGGGCGCCAAGAAACTCACAAACGGTCGCCAGTACCGGCGCACGATGAGGTTGACGCGTACGGCCAAACCTCTGCGCTGAAGCCTGGCATAGCCGATCCGATGCACCACCACAACGTATACTGCGATGAGATAGAGCGGCAGCGTGATCAAATTAGCAACGCGGGTTAAGTAGGCGATGCTCCAGGCTAAGCCAGCCAGCAACAGGAAATACTTTCTACCCGTCTGCCCGTAGCTGAGAATGCCGTAGAAGGCGCCGAATAAGCCAAATGCGCAGACTGGATCGCTGAAGTAGGTCTGCGTATAGGGCCAAGCCATGGTCGCCAGCCCGTAGATGAGCGCAACGGCAACTGATGTCGAGCGCATCCAACTCAGCCGGCGTCCTGCACCGAAGATCAGCGCGCCGGTGAAGGCCGTAAGCAGTGGATTCAATAGCAGCGCGCTATGTACTAGACCGATACCTTGCGCCCAGCGAGCAAGCCAGACGAGCGGCAGGCCCAGCAAGGTCATCCCTAGACCCTTGCGGCTGTATAGATTGCCGTCTGCAGCGGAGTTTCCCTGCTGATTGCCCATCCAGATGAGCTGGTTGCTGTCGATAGCGCCGCGACGGACCATGCTTTCAGTGGTCGAGAACATGGCAAGTCCGTCGCTGCTCTGAATCACGCCCGTGAAGGTGATCAGATAGAGAATCAACAGCAGCGCAAAAAGTAGAAACGCGATGTTGCGATCCGACTGCGTGATATTCTGTACAGGATATCTAGGATTCTGAATCACGTGCAGGTTAATAGCGCTCTCAAGCTCAGTTTGTAAGACGATTTACGACGCAGATATTTGCGCTTCGATATTCTTCTGAGTAGCGTGCTATCAGCCGTTTCACCTTGGTTTCGCTAAGTAATAGTTCACCGGTAGATCAGCGCGCGGCCACAAGTATATCAAACGCAACGTGATCTCGCTGGGTTCCATCTGGAAGCGTGAACGTTGCCCGTTTACCTGCGTCATCATAGAGACCGACCAGCAGTTGGTACGCTCCGGGTTCGAGGTCGGCATCCAAGGGCAAGCGGTAGGTGTCGCGCACAACAGTTCCCGGCTGCCACGTGGATGTTGGCGCTGTGCCGTTAACAGGCATATTATCCTGCTGAGACACGAGAACGCCGTCGGCATTCAGCAACTGAGTAAAGACCGTGTAGTCTTCCGGGATCGCGTCTTGGCTGCGCCATAGCAACTCCACGGGTAGCTCGCGACCGGCGACAGCAACACCGGTGATTACACTGAGCAGCTCGATAGTTCCGTCTGCCATGCTAGCCGTGGCGACAGGGTTCGATGCCAGACTGACGCGATAGAGCGCGCAAGCGCCGTATTCGTCCTCGGTGATCACATTGACGTTGGTTCGGTCAAAGAACTGGTCTCGCGCTGTCAGCGGGCTAGAGCCGGATACAGGTGCATCCGATCGCTCTATCCAAAAGAATTCGCTGGCACCCAGCTCTTTTAATAGGTCATCCAGCTTCTCCAACACAACCTCATCGGCGGGCTGATCCACGGGGCTGTATCCGTCCAGCACATGGATATCATATTCGGGACGCAACCAGGGGTAGAGGTCGCGCCATACTTCACTTTGCTGAGTGATGATAGTATCGGTGGGCCAATCGCTTTGGGCATCGAGGTAGGCGACCAGGTCAGTGCAGAAGTGCTCGGCGAGACGGCGCTGCTCATATGCCTGAGCTGCTTTCGGCGTGCCGACTACGGCCGTAACGATGGCCAAGACCATGACGGCCCAGGATGCTAGTGCCGCCCACCTGCGCACGCTATGTGCACGGTCCTGGGCCGGCCAGATCTGCCCGACAAACTCTATGCCCAGTAGGACGAGCAGCAATGTTCGGATGAGGACCGTGCCAACCATGATCCAGTGTTCGCTGGGCAACAGGATCAGGAACACGTCGGCTTCGACGAAATTGACCAGGCTCAACAGGATGGCGATACAGACGCCGCGCAGATTCGGCATGAGTAGCGCAATGTAGACCAGCACCCAGAGCAAGAACTGCGGGCTCCAACCCTTGCTGTACAGGAAAAGCATGAGCACACTGGCTCCCGAGAAGGCGATGGGCGTACGTACGCGGCTCCAGTCGTAGCGTCGCGTATACAGCCAAAGATAGAGCGCAATAAACAGTACGCCGATCAACGTCCACGGCAGTCGGCTTTCCCAGAGCTGGCTGTTGAAACCGACCAGGTTGCGCATGTCCAGTGGCACAAGACCATACCCATAGAAACCATCGGCGACGGCCCAGATACTTTGCCAAGGCGGGCGAATGCCTTGTATACGGAAGCTGCTGAAGGCTAACGATGGATTGGCGCGCACAAATGGGTAGCCGATTCCGATGACGACCAGGGCGAAAATGAGCACGTAGAGCGCGGCGCGCAACAAATTGCCCGGCGAACTTCGTTTGAACCACTCTGTTCGCGCTGCGCGCCAGCTCAGCTTTGCACCCAGCCACCGCACGGCAATCGGCAAAAGCAAGATCGGCGTCAGCTTGGTCAGGAAGCCGAGTCCAGCCGCAACTGCGCTGCCCGACCAGCCCCAGGCGTTGTTCAACAGCAGCAGGTCCAGCCCCAGCAACATGAAAAAGAGCGGTAGGGGCTCGAACCATCCTATGAGCGTATAGACGGGTACGAAGAACAACGCATAGATGCCGGCGGAAACAAGACCCGGATAGATTGGGGTCGTGCCGTATTGACCCTTTGGCGTACCGCTGTCTGCGCCCAAGCGGTTGCCCAGGCGGTAGATGAGCAACAGATTGCCGCTCTCGAATAGTAACAGCGTCAAGCCGAAGAGCGTATGAAAGGCCAGCCGCGGTTCTATCCAGGGAGGAATGCGGCTGGACGCCTCAAACACGCTGAGCATGATGGCTGGGAAGAGCGGCGGATAGGCAGTCCATAAATTGTCATAAACGTGATAGCCCATGGGAACAAGCTGTCCCCATGTGTAGTAAAAATCGTAGTCGGAGAAGTCAGTGATGAAACCGCCAGGTCGGAAGAGCAGTATGGCCAGCACACGGAAGCTGAGGAATAGCAGCAAGAGCACAATGAATGCCTGGTGCTGCTGATAAAAGGTCCGCAGTCGCGCACTCATAATTCGGCCTCTATCCTGGCGTTGACCGACTCTATATCTTCCTGCGACTGTTTGTTTAGGATGCCGCCGAGGCCGGCTATACCCATGACCGCGCCGCTGAAGAGTAAGAAGCTCCAGTAGGTGATGATACGTGTGAGCAGCACCGCCGCTGCGATGCCCGCCGGAGCCACCGCGATTAGCGCTAACAATGCTGAGTATGCGGCTTCTATCTGGCCCATTCCGCCCGGCGTGAGCGGTACCGCGGCCGTAATATCCACGGTGAGCGCAACAAAGCTGGCACTTCCAAAGCTGAGGTGTACGCCCACTGCTATGAGTACCAGCCAAAGAACAAGCGCATCACATAGCCAGATGTAGCCGCTTTCCAACACGGTGACCAGGGCGATGCGAGGGTGCGCGGGCAAAGATCGCAGGCTAACGACGATCTCTTGGGCAAATGCAACTAAAGTAGCCCAGAGGCGATTGGCGCTCAGAGACGCAATCCAGGAGAGCGCGCCAGGCGCCACCAGCACGCCGATAGCGAGCGCGGCAAGGATGCCAATGGTAATGAGATAGCTAGTGGTTATCCACCTGGGCAACGCAGCGCCAAGCGCCAGATAGCCGAACAATGCGCCCAAACTTAGCAGCGCAATCATATCCAGCGCACGTTCTAGTATGATGGTACTCAGACTGTCCGCAACAGGGACTGCGATGTCGTCCTTACGCTGTGGCAGCCGCAACGCAGCCATACGGAATACCTCGCCCAGCCGCGCCGGCAGTAGTGCGCTAACGAACCATCCGCCCAGTAATACGCTGATCACGCGCCGATAGCTGAGTCTGTAGCCGGCGGCGCGCAGGAGCAGTTGCCAGCGATGGCCACGCACACCGAAGCCGCTGTAGTGGACCAGCATGGCCAACCCCACCAGTTGCCAGTCGGCTCGCTTGATTGTGCCCAGCGTTGTAGGCAGGTCGCCCAGCACTAGGAGAACGCCGATCGTAGCAACCGCCAGAACGGCGATCCATAGCAGCCTGCGTTTGTTGAAGCCAGCCACCGATAGCGGGAGGCTCCGTTCGAGCTGCTGTTGGTTTTGCGGCTGCTTCTCATTCATCTGCGGATTGAGTGGCCTGCACTATGGTCATGCGCTACCGGTAGTAGAATGGCCTATATCAGGTATCAATGTGGCGCTGATACTGACACATTTCGCGGCCGTACATAGTAAATCGTTTCTGTTCGGCGAACTCATGCTGCTCGTAGAATTGACACGCACCTGGATTAGCGGCGTCTACCGTCACATCCAGTACGCCGATACTCCTATGACTACATTCTTCGACCAGCGCATCGACAAGGCGCGTGCCGATTCCGTGGCTGCGGTAAGCGTCAGCGACCATGATGGAGAGCAGCTCAGCAGTAAGACTGTAGCCAACACTGTCGCCATCTGCATCTCCATGCCTAGCCAGAAATGGATAAAATACTGTTTTGACGCTCAACGGCAGCAGGCTGGGCTGCTTCAGCATCTGTTTGGTCAGCGCAGGCAGCAGAACGCCTGCTTTACCAAGGCTGGTCTGAGCGAAAAGCTTGCCAACACTAGTGGTCGCGCTGACAAAGCCGACTATCCTTTCCTCGACAACGGCGACAAAGCCAAAGCCGCCGTCCGTATTCGGCAATGCCTGATAGACCACCGTCAGCACGTCCGGTCCCAGGCGAGTGAGAAACGTGCCCGGTTGGCCTTCAATATGCAATCGAGCCGCATCCGCAGCATGCTGTGGCGTCAGCGGCTCGATTCGTATCGTTGTCTCTTCAAATGATTGCGGAACGGGGTTCTCTACTTTCACTCTGAAAGACAGTTCCTTTCCGCATCCTACAGCGGCTAGCCAGTATGTAAGACGTCTCGTCTAGTCGCGCTTGAAGTCGTCGAAGTCCAGTGTGTCGTAGTCGGATACGCCTTTGCCTTCGATCTGCAACATGGCTGAGACCTTCATGGGCAGGCCGAACAGCCGGATAAAGCCCTCTGCATCCGCCTGATTGTAGACGTCATCAGCATCGAATGTCACATAATCCTCACGGTAGAGGCTGTTGGCGCTCTGACGACCGGCGAGAATGACATTGCCTTTGTAGAGCTTCAGCCGCACGTTACCAGTGATTGTCTGCTCGGTGCTCTGAACGAAGGCGTCGAGTGCGCTGCGCAACGGCGAATACCACTGACCATTGTACACCAATTCTGCGTAGCGAAGGCCGACCTGCTCTTTGTAGTGGAGCGTCTCTTTGTCCAGGCATAGCTGCTCTAATGCAGCATGCGCTTTGTATAGGATTGTTCCGCCCGGCGTTTCATAGACGCCGCGGCTCTTCATGCCTACCAGTCGGTTCTCTACGATGTCCACGCGGCCTATGCCGTGCTTGGCGCCCAATTCGTTCAATAGGTTCAATATGCCAACGGGTCCTTTTGCTTCGCCGTTGACGCGTTGCGGCACGCCTTTGCGGAAGTAGAGGGTCACATACTCCGGTTCATTCGGCGCGGCTTGCGGCGACGTGGTCCATTCAAACATATCGTCCGGCGGTTCATTCCACGGATCCTCCAGCGGACCGCCCTCATTGCTCAGGTGCCACAAGTTGCGGTCTTGGCTATAGATACGGTCCTCAGTTGCCTTGACCGGCACGCCGTACTCGGCGGCATACTCGATGGCATCCTTGCGGCCGCGGATGTTCCACTCGCGCCAGGGCGCGATGATGGTCAGCCGCGGGTTCAGCGCCATGACGGTCAGTTCGAAGCGTACCTGGTCATTGCCTTTGCCGGTTGCGCCATGAGCTACTGCATCCGCGCCTTCCAGTTCGGCGATCTCCACCATGCGCTTGGAGATGAGCGGGCGAGCCATGGACGTGCCCAGCAGATATTCGCGCTCATAGACGGCGCCTGCCTGCATTGTAGGGAATACGAAGTCGGTGAGGAACTCGGCGCGCAGATCTTCTACATACACTTTGGATGCGCCGGACGCAAGAGCCTTCTCTTCCAGCCCGTCCAACTCATCGGTTTGACCTAGGTTGGCGCAAAAGCAGATGACCTCACAGCCGTAGTTGTTGCGCAGCCAAGGCACAATGATGCTGGTGTCTAGCCCGCCGGAGTAGGCGAGGACACATTTGTTCACGGTCGGTTTGGGATTGTCCATCAAATTCTCCTGTCAGGACGTACGATTGATTAGGCTTAGAGTTACGACGAAATTCGAGACCATTGTTAACGAAGCTACGCAATCAGTAGGCGCCGTACCGTACCGTGACTTGCGCAGCCCAACAAAAAACGCCACCCGAAGTTCGGTGTGGCGAAATGGAAGCGGCGCAAATGTTCTGGCATCCCGCACGGCGGCGGTAATGGGCGTCAGAAGCCAACGAACACTACGTACAGTGTCCGCTTCCTCTCATACGCCTACGAAAATGTCCTGTGAGTCTACTTGCCAACATCTGTTGCTGTTTTCCTCGACTCGCAACTGCCAGAATGCTGTTCTAGATTACATGAACATGTTCCATTCGTCAAGATTCACGCGGAAGGTGATTCTCCGTGAATTGGAGCATGAATCGGGTGGATTGTGTGTTCGATAACACCTATACTGGAAAGTGATGAATGGCTCAAGTTAGTTATTGAAGCCGGACGACGGTTCGGTCTACTTGGATAGTGGTGCAGGAGGAATCTATGCCGACTTTATCGAAAGAAGTACTTGACTATACGCTTGTGGCGGGTGCAATCGAGTATATCACAGAGCACCGGCTGCAACAGCCCTCGCTGGACGATATCGCCCAACATCTGGATGTCAGCCCATCCTATATGCAACGTGTATTCACACGCTGGGCGGGCGTCAGCCCCAAGCGCTTTCTACAGTACCTCACTCTAGAGCATGCTAAACAGCTGCTGGACGAGTCGCAGTCGGTCATGGATGCCGCATACGAGATTGGACTATCGAGTCCTAGTCGCTTGCATGATCTGTTTATCACTGTGGATGGCGTGACGCCTGGCGAGTACAAAAAGCAGGGCGATGGCATAGTCATCCATTACGGCACGCACGCCACGCCATTCGGCGATTGCCTTATCGCGGTAACGAAACGGGGTGTCTGCGGGCTGTATTTTATGGATTACGCTACCGATGATGCGTTCAGCGAACTGCGGATGAATTGGCCACAGGCAACGATGGCTCAAGATAATCGTGCGACAAAGCCGTTTGTCAAGCGCATTTTTGACAATGTGAACCAGTACAAAGCGCCGCTACCTATCTTTCTGAAGGGGACAAACTTTCAGTTGAAGGTGTGGAAGGCGCTGCTGACTATTCCGTTAGGCAGCGTGGTCACATATGGCGATGTTGCGCAGGCGATTAGATCACCAAGTTCCAGTCGTGCCGTCGGCAACGCGGTGGGCAACAATGCGATCGGCTACCTAATACCGTGCCACCGGGTGATCCGCAGCAGCGGCGTCATCGACAATTACCGTTGGGGCTCGACGCGCAAGCTCGCTATACTGGGCTGGGAAGCGTCTACAGCCGAGCGTTTGTCCGTTGCCGATTAGCGGCTGTTCTTGCCGTGGTGATCGTCCAGATACAGCTAAGTGCTAATGTCGGCAAGTACTGTGGTGCTAAGGACCTGCCAACCGAGCAGCCTGTGAATCGTACCTGCGGACAGAAAGAGAATGGCGCCGAGAAACAAGATGCCCGCCAGCGACTTTAGCAGCTAGTTTAGCTTGTCGGCGTTCAGCGTTGGTGTTCAAGACTGTGTTCTCTGTCATCACTTTTGTCCGAATCCTCGGTAGTCCGAATAGCCGCTAAGGCTGTAAAGGAATCCCGCAGTGCAGGGTACAGGCCCAAGTAGACATCGTATAGTTCGTCGTAGAGAGCGACATGTTTCGGGTCTGGAAGGAATTCTTTGCCAGCAACAGTCATCGAGAGGACCGCCGCCTCCACGTTCGGGTATAGGCCCACAGCCGCTGCCGCAGCGATTGCACCACCCAACGGAGCGCCGGTGGCAGCCTGTGGTACGTGAACAGATAGGTTGAGAACGTCGGCTTTGATCTGATTCCATACATCACTTTTGGACCCGCCGCCGACACACCTCACCTGCTTGACAGGAATGCCGGCTTCAGCGGCGGCGTCCATGTTGTGACGAAGACCCATTGCAGCGCCTTCCAGAATGGCGCGCACGATGTCAGCCTTGGTCGTGGCAAGCGAAAGCCCGAAGGCAACACCTCGTGCGTTCGAGTCCCAGATAGGCGAGCGCTCGCCATACATATAGGGTAGGAAAACGAGCCTATTTGCGCCGGGAGGGCTCGTGGCGGCAATAGCGCTTAGAAGCTCAAACGGATCGATGCCCAACATCGCAGCCTCGGCGACTTCCTCAACGCCGAGCTGATCACGAAACCAGCGAAGACTGCCTCCCGTGGCTACTTGTGCGCCGACGAGCAGGTGCTTGGACGGGATCGCATGTCCCAATGGAAACAGCGCATCACCAAGATAGGCGTGGTCGCTGCATATGAGCAGGACGGTTGTCTGCCCCGTCATCTCTACCGCATCACCAGGCTGGATCACACTCGCCTCAAGGCTAGCGGCTGTGCCGTCCACCATGCCGGCAATGACAGGCGTTCCCGCGGCTAAGCCTGTAGCCGCAGCAGCCGTACGTGTGACTTCACCCACAATTTCCGTGCATGAAACGACCGGTGGCAATACGCTACGGTCCGCCTGCGAAATTGCAAATAACTCGTCCGACCAGGACTCATTTTCGCTATCGAACAGGAGCGTAAGCGCTCCGTGAGAGCGGTCCATCGACCGTGCGTGGGTAAGCCTGTGGATGATATACCCGTTGGCTTGCAACACGACGTCGGTCTGCGCGTGCAGCTCCGGTCGCTCGCGCTGATACCAGAGTAGCTTGGGCAGCAGGAAGAAGGGGTCAATACGCCCGCCGTTGATCTCGGTGAAACGGCTGACGCCGGTTTGCTTGCGAAGCCACGCACACTGTGGTTCCGAGCGACGGTCCATCCAGATGATGGCCGCGTGCAACGGAATACCGTGTTTATCCAGCGGCACGAGCGTCGGCGCCTGCGAACTGACACCCACGGCGGCTACATCTTGAGGCGAGTAGCGAGTACTGTGGAATAGCGCCTGTACGGTCTCACGTATAGCTCGCCACCATTCGTCCGGGTTTTGTTCTGCCCAGCCGGGACTAGGATACAGGGTGGGGTATTCCTTTGCCGCTTGTGCCAGCACGGCGCCGCGAGAATCCACAAGCACGGATTTGGTGCTCGTTGTTCCGACATCGATGCCGATGAGCAGTTCCTTGACCATGCTGCCTATCTGTTCAGTACCAGTGGATTGGCGCAATAGTTGAGGGGCCTACCGGCGTAGAAGTTGGCCACGTCTATGATCACCGTTTCCGCTTTGCGACGCGCTGTTTCACGCGAGGCGCCGGCAACGTGCGGCGTTAGGGTCACATTGTCCAGTTGGAAAAACGGCCAGCCGGCGGGCGGCGGCTCGATTCCGTGACAGTCCAGGGCCGCACCGCCAAGGTGGCGACTTGCTAGGGCTTGGTAGAGCGCTTCGTAGTCCACGAGCGGACCTCGCGCCGTATTGATGAAATACGCGCCTTGCTTCATGGCTGCAAACTGCGCAGCGCCCATTATGCCGCGCGTTTCTGGCGTCACTCGCGCATGGATGCTGACGATGTCAGACTCCGCCAGCAAAGTCGCCAGATCCGTCTTTTGCGCACCAAAGGATACGCATTCTTCACTGCTCACATACGGGTCGTAGACCAGGATGCGCATATCGAACGCGAGCAGCATTGGCGCCAGCAGCCGTCCGATATGACCAAAGCCAATAAGGCCGACTGTCTGTTGATAGAGTTCGTGAGCACTTTCCTCGTAATGGTAGATGGTCGGCGTCCAGCGACCTGCCATCATCTCACAGTGGGCGCGGGCAATGCCTTTACACTCGGCTAGCATGAGGCCGAGCGTATATTCCGCAACGGCGCGTGCGTTTGCGCCCGGCGCGTAGAGCACAGGAATGCCTTTTTCAGTAGCCGCCTCCATGTTGACGCTGACTGGACCGCCTCGTGTCGGTGCGATAATCTGAAGGTTCGGCGCATTCTGGATGAGCAAGCGATCCACCGGAGCCACCTGCGACACGATGACGTTGGCGTCGCCGACAAACTCGGCTACCTGCGCTGGATCGCCAACGTATTCCTGTATTTCCTCATTACTAATCGGTGTGTCTTCTGGCCAACCTAGCGGCAAATCGCGTATGTCGAACTCGTCGACCAGCGGGGAGAGGTGCTGCTGCAGGAGTTGCTCCAGCAATTGTGCAGTGATGAAGCGGTCACTCAGCGTGGCAATGCGCAACACGTCCTATGTCCTTTCGGTGCAGGAAGGGGTCTTTGGTGACGAAATCTTGTGACGCTGCGAAGCGACGAACGCCGTAGAAACTGGCTGTGTCGACCGGGTGTATCTCAGTTTGAATTCTGTTGCACGCGATTCCTATGAAACTATTGTAGCAAACAAAGCGGAGAATGGGTTCTCTAAACTGTTCGTACGAATTTCGTATGAAGTACGTCACCCGTCCGACCATGTTGGAACATATATTCGTGATAGTTTCACCTATGAATAGTTTCTACAACGTTTGACAATCATGGTAAATACTACTAGAATAATAGTGTACCGGCAGGTATCTCCAATGCCAATCCATACAACAGACGCAAGTACCAGAGACGTACGATTGAAACAGCTTTGTTCGTCGTTATCGTTAAGTATCGTTAGGTATCGTTGCTGACCGCTATTAGTCTCCAGCTTTTCGATATGTTATCGATTCTTCTTATCTGCTATGACCGATTTTGAGAATCAATATATGTCTGACGTTTTTCATGTGTAAATGTGCAGATGGTGAGCGCCATTCAACGTTGATCCGTTGAACTTGATTGGCCAATCTTTGTTTTGATGGTAGCGCAAGAGTTCTGACCACCGCACATAATACTTTGTCTCGTCGTAGATTGGCCGCTACACGGCATTAGTTGGAACGCACGCACCGTGCATCCAATTATTAGCGCACTGTGTCAATGGCAGAAGCAGGGGTCTACCTCGTTTCTTTCTAGTGGCAGTGCAATATAACAGTCAAAGTTCAGTGCTAACTGAAAGGATGATGAGAACGCACACAAGAGAATAGTCAGTGGTCTGCACTGAACGCAAGCAAGAGTATTTCGAACAATGAGGTTCAAATTCTCATGAAGAGAAAGGCAGAAACCCACATGAGTAAACGAGTGATTACGATTCTTGGTCTACTGCTCATTGTAAGCATGGTATTCTCCGCCTGTGCTGCACCGGTTGCAGCACCAACTGAACCGGCTACGCCAGCCGAAAGTGGAGGGGAAGCCGCTGCACCTGCTGCCGGCGGGTTCTGGCAAGAGGCCGGTGCACCATACGCTGGTGAAACGATTCGCGGCGTATCTGAAAGTACGCCGCCCTCCCGCTACGTACAGGAAGTCCTCGCCCCGCAGTTCACGGACTTGACCGGCATCAATGTCGAGTTCGAAGTTACGTCCTGGGACGAGATGTATAACAAGGCCATCAAGGACATGGAAGCCAACACCGGCATCTATGACTTTGTGTACATCGAACAGGACATCATTTACACATACTTGGCTCAGGATTTCCTCACCGACCTGACAGGTTTGATGAATGACCACCCAGAGCTGAATTCGCCGGACTTCGACATCACCAAGTTCACCTCTTTCATCGATAACTTCAAGGATCCTGACACTGGCGATGTGTACGGTGTGCCCATGGAAGCCTTCATCAAGGTCTACCTCTATCGCACAGATCTGTTCAACGATCCGGATATTCAGGCGGCGTTCAAGGAGCAGTACGGCTATGACCTAGCCCCTGCAACTGACCACCAGCAGTACCGGGATATCGCAGAGTTCTTCACCAAGTACGGTGAGGACAACGACATGGATCTCTGGGGTACCACAGTTCAGGGTCACTCCGGTCATGCCTCCTCCACATACGAGTTCTTCGAGACGATTGCGCCCACGTACGGTGTCTACAACTGGGGTGTCGATCTGAATTCGTGGAAAGCGTGTGTTGAGAATGGCGGCCAGATGAACAGTGACAAGTCCAAGGAAGCGCTGAATTTCTGGCTTGACATGCTCGACTACGCACCGCCAGAAGCCACCAGCAGCACCTGGGACGAGGTTGCAGCGACGTTCGCAGCCGGCCGCGCTGCACAGGGCTGGGTCTATGGTGAAAATGCGGCCTGGATCGCTACCGATCCTGATCGATCTGCTGTTGTGGGCAATGTCGGCGTAGCCAACCCGCCTGTGGAACCAGGCGTATTGGAAGACGCCAAATCCGGTGCGGGCTATATCGGCTACTATGACGGCGGCGCATTCGGCGTTCCGCATTCCTCCAAGAACAAGGAAGCTTCGCTGCTTTGGTTGGAGTTCATTGGCCAAGAGTCTGTCCAGCCCGAATGGGCGGCAGCTGGTTCGCGCATCGTTATGAATTCCACGTTCGAAGATCCGTTGATCATGGAGATGAACACCAAGGTCGACAACTACTATTCCAAGATGAAAGAGTACGGTCCGTTGTATCGCGGCGCTCCGCCATTCCCGTTCCACAATGCTTTACGCGGCGCAATCGATCCGTACATCTGGAGGGCAATCGCTGGTGAGATTACGGCGGAAGAGGCCCTTGATAGTGCATGTGCTACTGCCGAAGAGACCATGATGCAACTCGGCTACGGCGAGTAGGACTCTAGATGCGTTCTCAGAAAACAGGGTGGGGGTTTCTGACCCCCACCTTTATCATACTATTTATCTTCGGCATGTTGCCGTTTTTCTATGTCATTGTAGTCGGCTTCTTTGACTGGAACGTATTTTCGGCTACAGGCGAGCCAATTTGGGCGGGAGCGAATAATTACCGCAGGCTTGTGTTCGACGAAGAATTTCTGAATTCGGTCAGACGAACGCTGGTCTTTACCTTCTTGGCTGTGGGTACGGAACTAATTCTCGGTTTCTTGCTCGCCTCCACATTGGTCAGAGATTTTCCAGGCAAAGCGGTCTTTCGCACCATCCATGCGTTGCCGCTGCTCGTCGCCCCAATTGCGGTGGGCGCAACATGGCGACTGTTGACCATTCCAGGTTTCGGGCTCGCGCCCTATTATCTCGACCGCTGGTTCGGCTTTGAGTACAGTATAGGCAGTAGCGTCACGCACGCGTTTGCCACTACCGTACTAATGGACGTGTGGCACTGGACGCCGTTTGTCACACTCACCATGTTGGCAGGGTTGTCGTCGATCCCCGCGAGCCCATGGAACAGGCGCTGGTAGACGGCGCCAATCGCTTCCAGGTATTACGCTTCCTGACGATTCCCATGATGATGCCGGTCATTGTCACAACGCTCTTTATCCGCATCATGGATGCCTTGCGTATTGTCGATGAGGTCTTCTTGCTGACCGGCGGGGGACCCGGAACGTCAACCCGTTATGTGGGCATTCACATTTGGCGCGTCGTGCTGCCGCGAACGGATTACGGTTATGGCAGCGCCATGTCGTTGCTGGTGCTATACATGACAATCGTGCTCTGTTGGCTGCTTTTCATCGCACTGACGCAAGTCGGCAAACGGCAGGGATAGGATGACATCTATATGATCACTAACCGATCACGGTCGACTCTGGGCTGGATAGGCCTGTATGCGTTGTGGATTGTCATGACGCTCATTACCCTGTTGCCTATCTATTGGATGTTCGCTGTATCGGCGCGCAGCCGTATCCAACTCTTTAGCAGACCAAGCTTCATCATTAATTCGTTCTATATCCAGAACTACATTGAGCCATTGACCAACCCAGCTTTTCAACGGTACCTGACCAATTCGTTGATCATAGCGACTTCGAACGCCTTACTGGTTGCCGTACTGGCGGTGTTGGCGACCTATGCGTTATCGCGCTGGAAACTGCCAGGTTCGGACAACATTTTCTTTTGGACGATCACAAACCGCATGGCGCCGCCCGCGGCCTTCCTGCTGCCACTTTTCCTACTTTATACAAAATGGTTCAGGATAGGCGACACTACCATGTTCGATACGAGAATCGGATTGATCCTTCTTTACTGTGTGTTCAATCTGCCGTTCGCCATTTGGTTAATGAAGGGCATCATGGACGGCATCCCTATCGAACTGGACGAGGCGGCGTTCGTCGACGGTGCAAGCCAGTGGACGGTACTGACACGCGTGATTGTTCCGCTGGCGGCGCCTGGCATTGCGGTAACCGTCATCCTGGCCTGGGTCTTTGCTTGGAATGAGTACCTGTTTGCCGCACAGCTGACTAGCGTACATGCGCGTACCATTACGACCGGTCTTGCGGAATTCGTGACCGTTACGGGCACAAACTGGGGCGAAATGGCGGCTGTAGCTATGATATCTATGCTGCCGGCGTTGGTCTTCCTGATCTTCGTACAGCGTTACATCGTCATGGGTCTTACCTTCGGCGCCGTAAAGGAATAACAGTATGACTCAAGAGCCGATCATTGAGGCGCCGGTCGAACATGAAGGTCGTAAAGGCTTTTTGCCCATTGAAACGAACACCTTCGACCGTTACTTCATCAGCGTTATCCTGTACGTTGCCATCAACCTGTTGTACATGCGCTTCATCGAACCCATGGGACCGCCGCTTTGGATAGCATCGGTGATCTGTGTCATCATCGGATATTTCATTGTTCGCCGAGGATAGCGGTCATCACGGGCCGTTCACGCCGAGTATATCGGCAGCCACTAGATTTGTACTCAAATTAGCGCCTTCCAGGAAGCCTTGTACCATGTCATTCGCAGTGACTTTTGGTCTCATGCTGTCTGGAAGGCTTATACTTTAGGAAGACACGTTGCACACGAGTAAGGAGAACAAAATGAAGGCGCTGGTATTGGAAAAGAAGGACGTCCTAAGTCTACGCGATATTGATATTCATGAAGAGATGGGGCTGGATGATGTGCGTATTGATATCAACACGGTCGGTATATGCGGCAGTGACGTGCACTATTACACACACGGCGCCATTGGCCAGTTTGTGGTGCGCGATCCCATGGTGCTGGGCCACGAAGCAGCCGGCACCGTGACCGAGGTCGGCGCCCATGTAAAGAACCTCAAGGTCGGCGATCGAGTCTGCATGGAACCGGGTATTCCGGACCCCATGAGCAGGGCGTCGCTCATGGGTATGTATAACCTGGATCCAGCCGTGACTTTTTGGGCGACGCCGCCAATTCACGGCGTGCTTCGTCCGTCCGTTGTGCATCCCGCTGCGTTCACTTTCAAGCTGCCGGAGAATGTGAGTTTTGCCGAGGGCGCCATGGTGGAGCCGCTTGCGGTTGGCATGCAGGCGTCTGTGAAGGCGAAGATAGTGCCCGGTGACTTAGCCGTTGTCGTCGGCGCCGGACCTATCGGCATGGTCACAGCACTGGCTGCGCTAGCCGGCGGTTGCGGGCGAGTCGTCATGACCGACGTCATGCAACCCAAGCTGGATCTTGCCGCGACGTTGGGGCCGATCACGCCAGTTAACGTGTCGGAACAGGATGTGACGGAAGTTGTGATGGATATGACCGACGGTTGGGGCGCGGATATCGTCTTCGAGTGCAGCGGCAATGAGAAAGCGGCTGCCGGCGTCTTTGGCCCGTTGCGACCCGGCGGTTGTGTCGTGTTCGTGGGCATGCCGTTGCAGCCGATTTCGTACGATACGGTGGCGGCGCAGGTCAAGGAAGCCCGTGTTGAGCATGTGTTCCGTTACGCAAACGTATATCCACGAGCTCTGGCGCTCATGGGCAGCGGCAAAATTGATGTGAAGCCGCTGATCACCGATACATTTAAGTTCGACCAAAGTGTGGAAGCGTTCGATTTCGCCGTTCATATGCCTCCAACGTCCGTGAAGGCGCAGATTGTCGTTGCCGACGAATAGGATACAGCTTCAGGGTGCTAGGTCAGTACCGAGCAGCAATTTACAGGACGTCCAAATAGGCACGGAGCGATAGCAAAGCCGTGCTCAATGCATAGGGAGCAAGCGCTATGTCCTTTGAGATACCGGAGACCATGCGGGGCGTCGTTCTACCCGGTAACAGCACCGTGGAGCTTCGAGAGTATCCCGTTCCCGAACCGGGTCAAGGCCAGGTGCTGCTCAAGATGAAGGCGTCCTCCATTTGTGGCAGCGATATCCGGGCCATCTACCGCGAGCATCTGGGCCACGGGCCGGAAGCGTATCAGGGCGTCATCGCTGGGCATGAACCGTGTGGTCAGATAGTCAAAGTGGGACCCGGCTGCAAACGATTCAAGGAGGGTGACCGGGTCATTCTGTATCACATCAGCGGATGCGGCGTCTGCAACGATTGCCGCAGGGGCTACATGATCTCGTGCACATCACCCTTGCGCGCCGCCTACGGGTGGCAGCGAGACGGCGGACATGCGGACTACTGTCTGGCGGAAGAGAATACGTGCGTGGCATTGCCTGAACCTTTAAGCTACGAAGACGGCGCGCTGATTGCCTGCGGCTTCGGTACGGTCTACGAGGCATTGAATCGGATGGGCGTATCCGGGCAGGACCGCGTACTTATCACAGGAATCGGTCCAGTGGGCATGGCGGCGGGCATGATCGCCAAAGGTATGGGCGCGACCAAGGTTATCGGCGCGGACATCTCTCAAGCTCGCCTTGATTTCGCTTTGGAAAAAGAGACCATTGACCACGCTGTCGTTTCCGGGCTTGGCGCACTGGAGCAAATCAAAGAACTGACCAACGGCGAAGGCTGCGAAGTATCCATTGACTGTTCGGGTTCACCGGCTGGTCGATTACTGGCGCTGCAGGGAACTCGTCGCTGGGGACGTGCCGCCATGGTCGGCGAGGGCAATACCGTGGAATTTGACGTCAGCCAAACCATCATCCACAACCAGATCACAATCTATGGTTCGTGGGTCACGAGCCTGGGTCACATGGAAGCGCTCGTCGAAAAGCTGGTGGAATGGAACATGCGCCCAGACCGTATCGTATCTCATCGCTTCAGTTTGGGCCAGGCAGCCCAGGCGTACGATGTAGCCGACAAGGGGCAGAGCGGCAAGGTTGTCATCACCTTCGAGGACTGAGATTGTAGCGCCTTCGGATTGTTGCGAGTGAAGCTCGCCGAACCGCAAGTTCGGATATTTCTGAAGGCTTTCGGAATTTCACAAGGACTCTGTGGCAGGGCTGGGGGAGCATATGAGTGACAGCGTATTGAACGCAGCGCCGATTCTCGAACGGTTTCGACTGGACGGCAAGACGGCGCTTGTGACGGGAGCGGGGCAGGGTATCGGGCGCGGCTATGCGCACGCGCTGGGCGAAGCCGGCGCAAAGGTAGCCATTGTCGACTTGGTCCTGGAGCGGGCGGAGGAAGTGGCGCATGAGTTGACTGGCAAAAATATCGAGTCCATAGCCGTCAAGGCCAACGTCACCGACGAAAACGACGTTGCGAAGATGGTTGCGACTATCGTAGACAAGTGGGGCAGCCTTACCATCGGCGTCAACAACGCAGGTATCGCGTTATGGAGCCAGGCTGAAGAGACGCCGGCAGCCAAATGGCGTTCCGTGATCGACGTGAACTTGACAGGCGTTTACCTGTGCGCCCAAGCTGAGGCGCGAGTCATGTTGCCGGGCGGATATGGCAAGATTATCAATACGGCATCCATGTCGGGACATATTGTGAATACGCCCCAATGCCAGTCGGCCTACAATGCGTCCAAGGCGGGCGTCATCCACCTGACGCGCAGCTTGGCCGCGGAATGGGCGCCGAAGCGCATCTGCGTGAACAGCATCAGCCCGGGCTATACGCGCACCAAGCTGGTTAGCGATTTGCTTGAGACGCCGGAAGGCCAGGCAATGTGGCCGGAATGGAAGCGGATGACGCCTATGGAGCGGATGGCAGAGGTGTCGGATCTGCAAGGCGCTGTCGTCTATTTGGCAGCTCCTGCTTCGGATTTTGTCACAGGGCATGATATCGTGATAGACGGCGGTTATTGCGTTTGGTAGTTGCCGAACCCTATGCAGCGGAGTTGACATGATCGATTTCCCGCGGGATATTCCCGCACTAGAGACCGACCGGCTGCTGTTGCGGCCCTTCACATTGGAAGATGCAGCAGATGTGCAACGATATGCGGGCGACATTGACGTAGCTCGAATGACCTCCAGCATCCCCCATCCCTACGAAGACGGAATGGCTGAGGAGTGGATCTCCACCCATGCAGCTGCACTGGCTGCCGGCGTCTCCATCACCTGGGCTGTCGAGTTGCAGGAAGATGAGCGGCTCATCGGCGCCATTAGCCTAAAACTGGACCGCGACAGCGAAGCCTGCGAAATGGGATACTGGATGGGTAAGCCTTATTGGAATCAGGGGTATGGCACCGAAGCCGCTATGGCTGTCATTGTCTACGGATTCGAGTCACTGGAGCTGCACCGCATCTATGCTCGTCACTACACGGATAACCCGGCCTCAGGTCGCGTCATGGAGAAGGCGGGTATGCAGTATGACGGCACGCTGCGCCACCTGACACGGCTGGATGATGGGTGGCGGGACACGTCTTTCTATTCCATCCTCGAAGATGAGTATGACAGCTAGTTCACTACATTCCTGTCGTTCGTTGGTTAGAAACACCAACCAACAGTACAGTACAGTATAGTGCGATACCTACGCCTAGAAAGTGATCTGTCTTATGCGTGCAGTCGTCTTCCCACAACCTGAAACCATCTCAGTCGAGACTGTTGCAGACCCTGTCTGTGCACCGGACGGCGTCGTTGTTCGTGTGGCGACATGCGGCATCTGTGGCACCGATGTACACATCTACCGCAACGAGTATATGTCCCAGTTCCCATTGATTCCTGGTCACGAGTTCAGCGGCGAGGTCGTTGAGGTCGGCGGCGAGGTCGATTACATCCAAGTGGGCGATCGTGTTGCGGTGGACCCGAATTTGGATTGCGGGCATTGCGATTTCTGTCGCCGAGAAGAGGCCAATCACTGTTCGAATTGGCAGGGTATCGGCGTGACGGTCAACGGCGGCTTTGCGGAATACTGTGCGGCGCCTGCCAAGGCTTGCTACAAGTTGCCGGACTCCATGAGCGCTGAGCAGGCCGCGTTTGTTGAGCCGCTTGCATGCGTGGTCTATGCGCTGCAACGAGTGCGCGTATGGCCCGGCGACGATGTGCTACTCTTCGGTGCGGGACCGATGGGCTTGCAGCTGTTGCAGGCATTCGCACATAGCGGCGCGGCGCGCGTCGTCATGGTCGATATGAAGCCGGAACGACTGGCGCTCGCCCAAGAACTTGGTGCCAGCGTCACGGTCATGGGCGGCGCTGGTTCGTCTAGTGCGCTTGAGGCTATCGCACCGGACGGCTTTCCCATTGTGGTCGATGCTACGGGCGTCCCGTCGGTTATCGAGGGCGCTTTCGACTATTTGCGTCGGCGCGGTACCTACTTGCAATTCGGCGTAGCGCCCAGCGATGCAACCGTGCGGGTTAGTCCATATGACATCTTCAGCAAGGACTGGACGCTGATCGGGTCGTTCGCCGCCTGCCATACTTTCCTGCCTTCCATCGCTTGGATTGATAACGGTGTCGTGGATGTCTCCAAGCTCGTCAGTCACAGGGTAGACTTCGACGGCTTTGAAGGGGCGTTTCATGCGTTCGCAGCCGGCAAGACGCTCAAAGTTCACGTACGGGCCAACTGAGTGTTCCTGTGTATAGGCTCCGCAAGCACGCTCGGGATCGATGCAAATCGGATTCGCTATTGAAATCTGGGGCGTCAGAATGATAATACTACAGCGTAGCAAACAGATACTGACTGAGCTGGAACAAGTGCTGCAGCGCATCGATGAGCGGCAAGCAGCAGCGCTTGTTGAAGCGCTTCTCGCAGCCAACCAGATAGTTGTTTACGGGCTAGGTCGTGAAGGGCTTTGCATACTTAGTTTTGCTATGCGCCTCATGCATCTGGGACTGCCCGTTGCCGTGGTCGGCGACATGACAACGCCGCCGGTCGGTCCGGGCGATCTATTTCTCGTGAGCTGCGGTCCGGGCTATCTGTCCACGGTTGAGGCGCTTGTTGGAGTCGCCAAGAGGGCAGGGGCAAGCGTTGCCATGATCACGGCGCAACCGGATGCCCTGTTGCCACAGCATGCTGATCTGTTGCTTGTCATTCCAGCACAGACCATGGCTGAGGACGAGAGCGACAGCACTGGTCAGGCGATGGGTTCGGCATTTGAGCAGGCGATGTGGATCCTATTCGACGCCATGGTACCCGAGCTCAAGGCCAAAACGGGTCAATCAGATGGCGACCTACGCGCCCGACATACAAACCTCGAATAATATGCTCAGATAGCAAACAAATTAGCACGGGCTCTTGCAGTATTATTGCTGTGCTGCATCGTGCAGCGTTCTGAATACGGCGGCCTATCTAAGTGGCGACCAACGAGCTTTAGGTTTCAAACACAAACGCGCAGAAACAAACGCAGGAACAAGCAAGGCCCCGCTTAAGCGGGGCCTTGCTTGCCACACAGAAAGGAGAAACACAAGGAGAGGAACCGTTAATCACCCATCATGATGTTACTTAGAGGGTAGATAAAGATCTCTTCAATAATTGCGAGAGTTCAAGTCTATGGTCGTTGATGAATTCAGTGATGTATTCTGCGTCGTGTGCGTCTGAACTCATTCGCAATGTTGAAAGTATTTTATGACACTATCCGGTAGCTGACTAGGGACAATTGACCCGTAGAATTCAGGACAAATATCATGTTCCGGAGTCCTAGCAATGGCAGACCGGATGGCACAGAAGTCGGCTACTCCTGTGGCGTCCTTGGCCCGTGCGATACCTGCATTAGTGCCATGGCGGCTCTGAAAGTTATCCATATCGTGCACGATAGTGACAAAGGGAGTCTGGTAAAATCAGCGCAACACCTAATATGCAGTATAATTATCACTGTTGAGTTATCCACATCCATTTTGAGATGGCAGCCAGTCTGGCTCATACGGTGTCATCTCACTACCATCAAGCTTCGGAGAGTAACGTGAAATATAACGACCGGGAAGACATCATCCAACTTACCCCCTTATGGAAGGGAGAGCGTTCAGAGGACGGGCGACCGCATGTTTCGGACGACATCCTTAAACGGATGGAAAATGTGATCACCGAAGAGGCGTGGTCTGTTCTGTGGCGCGAGGGCTATGAGAACCAGTTTGTCGGCGGATGGACGCGCTTGCCGGCGACCAAGCGACTGGTTGGCCGTGCCGTGACCGGTGTATTCGTACCGGTCCGTCCCGACCTGCATGAGACGCTCATGGACCTGGGCAACAACAAAGAAGGTCGCATCGGCGCCATGAATTCGTGGGTTATCGAGACGCTGGTCGAGGATGATGTCATCGTTATCGACCTCTTCGACAAGGTCTGGAAAGGCACCTATTCGGGCGCCAATCTGTCTACGGCTATCGCCTCCCGCACCAAGCGCGGCCAGGTCATCTGGGGCGGCATCCGCGATGCAGAGCAGATCGTCGACATCCCCAACCTGGACACATTCTGCCGCGGCATGGACCCGACACCCATTCGCGACGTTACGTTGACCGGCATGAATGTACCGTGTCGCATCGGCCCCGCTATCTGCATGCCCGGCGACGTCGTTTTGGGCACCTTGACCGGCATCCTCTTCATTCCGCCGCACCTGGCTGAAGAGGTCGTCGAGCACTCCGAACGAACCCACATGCGTGAGCTGTTCAGCCATCAACGCCTGCGCGAAGGCACCTACAACTCCAGCCAGATGGACACCAAGTGGACTGACGCCATCGAAGAGGACTTCGAGCAGTGGCGCAAGGAGAAGGGCTTCGACTCCGGCGAAATTGACTGGTCGAAGCAGGAAGAAGACGGCGCAGGCGACGACGAGGAAACGCTGCTGGGTTAATTCGTCATTGCAGTATGTCTGGCCGATTGCCTGCATTGTGTAGGTAGTCTATGTGCAGCATCGGATCGGCTGTGTTCGCAATCCAGAGCGTTTGCGTCCATGGCCGATCTACTCTATTAGCAAGGTTTATCAATGGACAAGCAGAATTCCGAGTACACTGTTCGTGCCACGCATTGTGACCACAATGCAACCTTTGAAGAAGTATACGAAACACTCAAGCGCACTACCGAGCCGCTGACCCGTTCCTGGGAAAAGCTTAGCAGGGCCAAGCGCATTGCGATCAAATTCAATCAGGACTTTTTGCCGGATCAGGTGCCCTGTTACGAGGGACGGCGTCTACAACTAGTCAGTGATGTGGTGGCTAACGCTGTGATTCGGCTGCTGCGCGAGAAGACCGACGCCGAGCTGTACTTCGTCGATATTTCAGCATATCCAATCGAAGGCAATCTGGGCGCCACGGATCGAACACAGCTCATGCCGTTGATGACGCGGCTTGGCGTCCCCTACGTGAATGCAGATGTACCACCGTTCGGCGTATATGAGGTGCCAGGCGGCGGGCAGATGTTCAAACAGTATGTCATGCCGGAGAGCGTGATGCAGGCAGATGCACTGGTGGATGTGCAGCGGGTGAAGAATCACGCGTTCATGGGCGTGACACTGACGCTGAAGAACCTCTTTGGACTCGTGCCCATGCATGAGCCTGAAGGACGTGCACGCCACTATTACCACCATCTGGTGCGCATGCCCTATATGCTTGCCGACATCAATCGGCTGTTCGATCCGGCGCTTTGCATTCTGGATGGGTTGTTGGGGCAAGCTGGAGGCGAATGGAGCCAGACCGGGCAAGAAAAGCCGGTGGTCATGGACATGCTCATGGCGGGCGATCATCCGGTCAGCACGGACGCTGTGGCGACGCATCTCATGGGCCATGATCCCACGGCAGACTGGCTGACTGAGCCATTCCACCGCGACCGCAATGCCCTGCTGGTTGCAGCAGAAGGCGGCTTCGGAACGGTGAATCTCGACGAGATTGACTGGGCGTCCGAAGTGGAGCCAATGCCGGAGGGCACGTTCTTCGCGGCCAAGACCGATCCGGAGGAACGTGTAATTTCCTGGCGACGGACCACCTGTGAGCAGGCGCTCTACTATCGCGACCACATGCAGGACTTCGTGGACAAGTATGCGGGCCAGTTTATCCTGCTGCAGGAAGGCGAGGTGAAATGGCACAGTGAGCGCAGCATGCTGAGTCGCAGCCGACGTCAGCTAGCCGGCGACAAACGCGACCAGGCCATGTTCCTCAAGTACGTGGACCCGGACGAAGCGGAAGGCGAGCATTACGAGGTATACGACTGGACGCTTGCCGACCTGGCTGAACGAGGACTATAGCGACGGGCAGTATATTTGTTGGGCAGTACCGGTCGGTGGCGATGCTTGGCCGGTACTGCCAAACGTTCGTATTCTTGCCTCGGGAATTTTCTCATCCGGGATCAGCTCGACATAAAGGCATAATGGCTCGACATAAACCGGCATTAATTAGACATAACAACAATATGCTCATCGATCCGTATTGACTGCTGTCGGCGTTTCAACCGCTGTGCACGAACGCGGCAGACTTCACCCGTCAACGCTCCATCGAAACAATGGATAGGCTATGAAATCCATGCGTCCCAACATACTCATCTTCATGACCGACCAAGAACAGGGACAGGTCGTCGAACCGGGTCATCCCTGCAAGACGCCCAACGCGGACCGGCTGGCGGCGCAAGGTCTGCGCTTCAGCGAGACGCATACGCCTACCGCGCACTGCTGCCCTTCCCGCGCAACGTTTATGACGGGGCTCTATCCCAGCCGCCACGGCGTCTACAATAATGTCTGCAACAGCGCGGCGCTGCATCGTGGCTTGAATGAAGGCGTGGTCACATTTTCCGAACAATTGCGCGATTCCGGCTACAACCTGACCCTTTGCGGCAAATGGCACGTATCGGCAGAGGAATGGCCGTCCGATCGCGGGTGGAAGGAGCGCGAGCTCACCGCCACGGGTGATACGCATCACGGCGTAACGATTGAGAAGTGGCGGCAAGGGCCGTTAACGCCGGATGGCAAGATCCGTCCGCGCGGCTGCATACAACGCCCAGGATGGGGCGACTTTGAAGTCTACCGTACCCTGCCCGACGGCGGTCCCATGGGGTATGAGACACTGCACGATTACGAGGTCATCGAAGCGGCGAAGGACGAACTGGCGCATCTCGTGGAACAGGATGAGCCGTGGTGCTTGTTCGTGGGTCCCGTGGGGCCGCACGATCCGTTCAACGTGCCCCAGAAGTACGTGGACATTTACGATCCGCAGGAGATTGAGCTTCCGGCTAGCTATCACGATACGCTAGAGGACAAGCCGCGGGTATTGCAAAGACAACGTCGCCAACTATGGGACCAGCTATCCGAAGACGAGGTTCGGGAGTCAATCGCCCACTATTGGGCCTTCTGCACCATGCAGGACGCAATGCTGGGCGAGGTGCTGGATGCGTTGGACGACACGGGTCAGGTGGACAATACGCTGGTCATTTTCATGTCCGACCACGGAGAGTATTGTGGTGCGCACGGTCTCTATCTGAAAGGTGTGGCGGCCTTTCGTGAGGCGTATCATGTGCCGTGCATCATGCGCTGGCCCAAGGGTATTCGCAATCCCGGTCGCGTCGTGGAGCAGTTTGTCACGCTGGCGGACTTTGCGCCGACATTTCTCGACCTGGCAGAGGTTGAGCCGGTGCAGGATATGACCGGTCGCAGTCTGGTCCCGTTCATGGCCGATGAAGCGCCACAGGACTGGCCCGATACGCTGCATAACCAGATGAACGGTGTCGAGCTTTACTATTCTCAACGGGTTGCCACCACGAGAGACTACAAGTACGTCTACAACGGTTTCGATTTCGACGAGCTGTACGACCTGCGCAATGATCCGCATGAGATGGTGAACGTAGCCGACGATCCCCGGTACGCGTCCGTGAAACATGACATGGTTCAGCGCATGTGGCGTTTCGCTGCGGATCAGCAGGACATCATCTTCAATCCCTATGGCACCGTATCGTTGGCGCCGTGGGGTCCGGGAGATGCTCTGCATCAAGAATAGGTTGGCGATGACGAGCGCCCGAGCAGAAGCGTCTATTTGCGCGAACGAGCACTGGCGATAGTTCGCTAATACGCCACAAGATTTCATAGCATATACCTATACGGTAGGAGACTCTCATGACTATCAAAATCGCCATGATCGGTGCAGGTTCTATTGGCTTCACGCGCAAACTGATGCACGATGTCCTAGCCGTACCCGAACTGCGCGACACACAGTTTGCGCTCATGGATATCAACGCGGACAACCTGGGTATGATCGCCACTCTGGCGGAGCGCGACATCAAGGCCAACGACCTGCCTGCCGCCATTACCACCACAACCGATCAGCGCGACGCTATCACCGATGCAGATTATGTAATCTCTGTTATACGACAGGGCGGTCTGCGCGCCTTCCAGACGGACATCGACATTCCGCTCAAATACGGTGTGGACCAGTGCGTGGGCGATACGCTGAGCGCCGGGGGCATCATGTATGCGCAGCGCACGATTCCTGCGCTACTGAGCATGTGCAAGGACATCCGTGAAGTCGCCAAGCCGGATGCGCTTTTCCTGAACTACTCAAATCCCATGGCGATGAACGTATGGGCGTGCAACAAATATGGCGAAGTGAAGACGGTCGGGCTCTGTCATGGCGTGCAGAACGGGCACCACGAGATCGCTAAGGCCATCGAACTGTGGGCGCGTACGCAAGGGCTCATCGGCCAAGAAGAAACGGTCACGCGGCAGGATGTGGACATCGTCTGTGCCGGCATCAACCATCAGACATGGTACATCAAAGTGCAATGGCGCGGCATGGACATGACGCCAAAAATGCTGGAGATGTTCGAAGCGCATCCGGAGCTGAGCGTTCAGGAGAAGGTGCGCATCGATATGATCAAACGCTTCGGCTACTACACCACCGAATCCAATGGCCATGTCAGCGAATACGTGCCTTGGTACCGCAAACGACCGGACGAGATCATGCAATGGATTGACCTATCGCGCTGGATTAACGGCGAGACGGGCGGCTATTTGCGCGTCTGCACCGAAGGCCGCAACTGGTTCGAGACCGACTACCCCAACTGGTTGACCGAGGATCCGCCGGTCATCAGCCAGGAGAATCGCAGCGAGGAGCACGGATCATACATCATCGAAGGATTGGAGACCGGACGAGTCTATAGAGGTCATTTCAACATCATCAACCAGGGCCATATCACGAACCTGCCCAACGGCTGTTGCATCGAAATACCGGGTTATGTGGACAAGAACGGCATGAACATGCCAGTGGTGGGCGAGTTGCCCATGGCGTGTGCGGCGACGGACTCGGCGAGCGTGCGCGTGCAGCAGATGGGCATGGAGGCTGCCGTCGCCGGCGATGTGCAGTTGCTGAAGCAGGCTATGCTGCACGATCCGCTGGTGGGCGCCGTCTGCAATCCCATTGAGGTGTGGCAGATGACGGATGAGATGCTAGTGGCACAGGCTGAGTGGCTGCCGCAGTATGCGGATGAGATTCCGAGAGCTGCGACGCGGTTGGCGAAAGCTGTTGAAGACGGCACCCGCGTCAAGACGGTCGAGTATGAGGGCGCGGCACGCTTGCATGTGAAGACTGTCGAGGAGATGGCGGAGGACAAGGAATTGCATCGAAAGATGGCGTCGGCAGCCAACAAGGGCGTCGTGCAGCAGGAGGACTGAGCGTAGGTCTACACTCTTCGGAAGGTTCGGACCTGCGGTCCGGCGAGCTACGCTCGCAACCTTGCGAAGGGTAAACAGGTTTGCAATATACAGGAGAACGACCAGTGAATTTCGTCTTCTTTATGCCGGATGAGTTGCGTGCGGAGAGCGTAGGCAGCTACGGGAACCAGCTCGCACCAACGCCGAACATCGACCGCCTGGCGAGCCAAGGCACGCGCTTTGAACAGTGCCATGTGCAGCATTCCGTCTGCACGCCCTCCCGCTGCAGCCTCATGACTGGCTGGTATCCCCACGTGCGCGGCCATCGCACATTGTGGCACATGCTGCGACCGGACGAACCGAACCTGCTGCGCTACCTGAAACAGGCGGGCTATCAAGTCTACTGGTATGGCAAAAACGACCTGCTGGCCCAGGACTCCTTCGCAGACAGTGTCACCGTTGCAGAACAACGCGGCAGCGGCATGTTCGGCAAAAACGCGTTCGCTCGGGATGATCCGCGCTTTGGGAGCTTCCTGTATGAGCCATATGACGGTCCGCTGGAAGAGCACGGCGACTATGCCAATGTGCAAGCAGGCCTCGACTTCCTGCGCTCCAAACCTAAGGAACCGTTCATTCTCTACCTGCCGCTGACCTTCCCGCACTGCCCCTATTCTGCGCCGCAACCGTGGCACGATATGATCGATCCCGACGACCTGCCGCCTCTCCGTCCATCCGATCTGCCGGATCGGCCTGAGTATCACGAGCTGATTCGTCGCTATCGGCATCTTGCAGAGCTAGCGCCAGATGAGCAGGAACAACTACTGCGCAAGATTCACGCCGTCTACCTCGGCATGACCGGCTACATCGATCATCTGCTGGGCCACGTACTGGATACACTGGACGAGACAGGTCTGTCCGACAGCACGACCGTGACCTTCTTCTCCGACCACGGGGACTTCGCCGGTGACTTCGGTCTCGTCGAAAAGTGGCCTAGCGCATGCGAGGATATCATTACGCGTGTGCCGCTTATTGTGCGGACGCCAGGCGGTGCGCAAGGACATGTGGTCGAGGAGCCCATGGAGCTTTTCGACATCATGGCGACGACGCTGGAGCAGGCTGGCATCGAGCCGCAACACACGCATTTTGCACGCAGCTACGTGGCGAAACTCAGCGGTCTTTTCGGAGATCCGGAGCGCATTGCCTATACGGAAGGCGGCTACGATCCGCATGAACCGCATTGCTTCGAAGGGCGCGCCAGCCGCGATCAGTTCGCCCGAGACAGTACGCACATCTATTTCCCCAAGGGACTCCAACAGCAGGAGGAGCCGCAGACCGTCTACCGGGTGGTGGCGATGCGCACGCAGAACTATCACATGGTCTATCGTCCCGAAGGTCAGTGTGAGCTCTACGATGTGCGTGAGGACCCACGCGAATTGTACAACTGCTATGACGTTCCACTGTACGCGTCCATTCGCGCTGAACTGCAAATACAGTTATTAGACTGGATGATCCGCACCAGCGATGTCACGCCCTTCGACATGGACTCAAGATCCATGCCGGGTTGACCTTGCTGCTAGCTTAGTAAACACATCACAATAATCAGCACAATCACAATCTCACTCATTACAGAACGGAAAACGAAATGACACTAAAGATCGGTATGATTGGATGCGGCGGCATTATGCGACCGCATGTAGACGGCTGGAAGAAGGTAACCGATCGTGCGCAGGTCGTGGCTATGGCGGACGTTTCGCCGGAGGCCATCGCCGTACGTCAGGCCCAACTGGGCACTGAAGTCGAAAAGTATAGCGATTTCATGCAGCTGCTCGCCAACCCGGAGATTGACGCCGTAGACATTGCCTTGCCGCACTATCTGCATCGCGACGCTATCGTCGCCGCAGCGGAGGCGGGAAAGCATCTTATGACGGAGAAGCCACTGTGCCTCACCATGGACGAGGCCAACGACATCCGTGACGCCCTCAAGAAGTCCGGCATAGTGATGATGGCTGGTCACAATCAGCTATTCTTCCCCTCTATGCTGAAAGCGAAGCAGATGCTGCTGGACGGCGCACTGGGCAAGGTCTATATGATCCATTCGTTTGACTGCTCCGAGCGGCAGACTCCGCTTGCGCTAGATAAGACCACCTGGGGCAAGCCTGTGGATGTGACCGCGAACTGGGGCTGGCGCAGTGATCCAGCCAAAATGGGCGGCGGCGAGTATATCGACACCGGATACCATCCAACTTATCGGCTGCTCTTCCTGGCGGGGCAGATGCCGACGCAGGTGAGCGCCATGATGGGAAGCTATCGTTTAGGCTTGAATGAAGAGGACACCGCCAACGTGATGGTCAAGTTCGCAGACGGCGTCATGGGCAACGTGCTGACCAGTTGGGCTATCAATTCGCCTGGCAGTCGACCGATTCTCTTCAGTGTTGCAGGCGAAGGCGGACAAATCTGGGGCGAATCAGATAGGCTGTTCTACAAGCCCATTGGCATGGAGCAGCCGGCTGTTACCGAGTACGCCGGCTGGGATTATGCTCGCACGTTCGCCGCCGAGATCGAGCATTTCGTGGATGCGGTCGAGTACGGGTATGAACCAATACATTCGGTAGATGAGGCGGTTGACACGCTGCGGATTATCCTGGGCGCGTACGAATCGGTCGACTCTGACCGCACGATCTCGCTGTAGGGAATGCGTGATGTCTGCGGTTTGTATAGTATTTGACGCTTCGGCGAAATGAGGATTTGCCGAGGATCATGTAGCGACAAGCAAACTTGTATCTTACAGTTTCTCGACTATTTAGTTCCAATGTACTGAAACGATGCTAAATCTACCTGACTCACGTGCACAATCGAGCCGATTCGTTTGGCTTAACGATATGAATCCGCAGGCCAAACGGTCAACCGTTGGGCTTGCGGATACTATTTTTGAGGCAATTCGAACGACATTTGCATCGGGAGACTATTGATGTCTAGCAATTATGGTGCGTACCTGGTAGGCGTCGATTTTGGCACGACGAACATCAAGGCCATTGTCTTCGATACGCATGGCGCGGTCCTCGCACGAGCGACTACGCCGACGCCCACGCACATACCCAGCCCCGGTCGCGCCTATTATGAACCGGATGAAATGTGGCAGAGCACAGTGGACGTGCTTCGCCAGGTGACGTCGCAGCTCGAAGCGCCGCAGCAAATCGCCAGCATTGCATTCAGCAGTTTCGGCGAGACGGCTGTTCCGCTAGACGCCGACGGCAAGCCCACCCACCATGCAATCGCCTGGTTCGATCCGCGGGCTAAACCCCAGGCAGCGATGCTGGATGAGGTCGTGGGACGTGACACGCTCTTCTCACTGACCGGTCTCTCTCTATCTGAGACCTTCGGATTGTGCAAAGTACTCTGGTTTAAGCAGGAGGCGCCGGACGAATACGCTCACACAGTCAAGTGGCTGAACGTGGCGGACTATCTCGCCTATCGCATGAGCGGACACGCGGCGACGGACTATTCGCTGGCGTCTCGCATGCTCAGCATGGACATGCGCCGATTGGTCTGGGCGGATGAACTGCTGACAGAAGTTGGCGTCTCGTCGGACTTGTTTGCACCGCTGCGACCAAGCGGCACTGACCTGGGTGCAATCCTGCCAGAAATGGCCGCCGCTACAGGCTTGCCGGCGCATACACGGGTGGCGGTGGGCGGTCATGATCACGTCTGCGGCGCATTAGCTGCTGGCGTGGTGCAGCCGGGTACAGCGCTCAACTCCATCGGTACATCCGAAGTCATCTTTCTGCCACTGCAGGAGCCGCTGTCGGATCCCACGCTGGGACGGCAGGGCTATGAAGTCGGCGCGCATGTGGACGGCGAACACTACTATGTCTGGGGCTCCATTCGAACTTCGGGCGCCTGCGTCGACTGGTACCGGGCTCTGCTGGCGAACCAGATGAGCTATGACGAGTTGATCGGCGAAGCTCGAACGGTACAAGCGGGGAGTCTCGGCGTCTGTTTTCTGCCGCATCTGCGCTCCGCAGCCACGCCGCACTTTGACGAGCGAGCAATGGGCGCCTTTATCGGCTTGACGACAGATGTGGACCGCAAGATCCTGTTCCGCTCGGTGCTAGAAGGAGTCGCATTCGAGATCTATGACGCGTATCAGACGCTGCTGCCCTACGTGGATACGGCTGCGAAGGAAATCTACGCCATCGGAGGCGGTACGCGAAATAGGCTGCTCATGGAGATCAAAGCGTCCGTCTTTGATGAGACGATACAGATAATGGACATGGAGGAGTCTGCCGCATTGGGCGCGGCTATGCTTGGCGGTGTAGCCGCAGGCGTCTACCGCGATGTTTCCGATGCCATGTCCAGCATCCAGTTGACTCGCACGCCGGTGGAGCCGACGGTGGGTGACCACGCTATCTACGAATCACTCTTCCGCGAAGTTTATCAGCAAATGTACCCGTCGCTTCAACCTTTGAACCATGCGATATTCGACTTTCGTGAGCGCACGAGCAGGACCGCCGAAGAGAAGGATGACTGAATGAGCACGGCGCATGTTCTTCTGGGCATCGATCTGGGTACATCATCGGTGAAAACAATTGTCGTCGACCTGACGGGGACGATACTTGCCAACGAGACAAAAGAATATCCTATTCTGCGACCGAAACCGGGCTACGCAGAGCAGAGTCCATATGACTGGTGGCGTGCGATATGCGATGCCGTGGGCGGCATGCTATCCAAGGTTGGCTCAGTCGACATTGCCGCCATCGGGCTTTCGGGACAGATGCATGGCGCGGTGATGGTCGATACGGCGGGCAAGCCCATTGCGCCGGCGGTCATCTGGCCCGACCAACGTAGTGCGAGCGAAGTGACCGCAATTACAACCGAGCTTAGCTTGGAGAGGCTGACCGCGATCGCTGGTAGTCCCGTTGCAACTGGCTTTCAGGCAGCAACCGTGCGCTGGATGAAACAGCACGAGCCTGAGTTGTGGCAGCGCGTCGACAAGGTGCTGCTGCCCAAGGACTACGTCCGCTTCCGACTAACGGGCGGGTTCGCCACTGATCCAAGTGACGGATCCGGCGCACTGTTGCTGGACGTGCGCATGCGCAACTGGTCGCCGACACTATTGGCTGCGGCGAGTCTTGTCGAGTCGCAATTACCGCCGGTTCTGCCCTCGACGACGGTGGCGGGGAAGCTGACTGATGATGCCGCAAGGGCACTTGGGCTTGCGACCGGCATCCCGGTGGTGGTCGGCGCTGCGGATACCGCATGCAGCGCATTGGGCGCTGGTGCGACGGCGCCAGGCGGGATGTTGCTGACACTGAGCAGTGGTGGACAGCTTGTGGCGCCGATTGGCCACGTGCAGACGGATGACAAGGGTCGCATCCATACATTTTGCAGCGCTATGGAACCGGCTACCGGACCGGGCTGGTATCAGATGGGCGCAATGTTGGCTGCTGGGCTGGCCCTACGATGGCTGCGCGACCAGGTTCTCGACATGAAGAGCGAAGACGCCTACGAGCAGTTGTCGAATTGGGCTGCCGATTCAACGGCAGGCGCGCACGGTCTACTTTTCCTGCCCTATCTCACAGGAGAACGCACGCCTCACCTGGACCCATTGGCAAGAGGCGCGTTCATTGGGCTGACGGCAGGTCATCTGCGCGGCGATCTGGTTCGGGCAGTTATGGAAGGCGTCGCGATGGCTTGCTACGATGGATTTCAGGTGTTGGCCGAAATGGGCTCCCAGCCGAACAGCATCATCTTGGCGGGCGGCGGCGGCAAGAGCCCGGTGTGGCGGCAGATTATCGCAGACGTGTTTGGACTGCCGGTCAAGCCGCTGCTCAACTCGGAACAGTCTGCCGTCGGCGCCGTGCTGTTGGCTGGAGCCGGCATCGGTGTCTTCGACTTGGTTGAGACGGCGCAGAAATGGGCGCACTACGGCGAACCTGTGCTGCCCGATCATGGGCGGCATGCGCAATACGAGGCGCTATTTGGCTTGTTCCAGATGGCCTACCGTCAAAACGCAGAACTCTTCCATCAACTGCATGCCTGGAGCTGATTGTATGAGCCGGTCGATCTATACAGTCACACTGAATCCCGGACTGGACCGCACGTTAACTGTGCCCAGCATCGAGTTCAACGGTGTTCTACGAGCTACGGAATCCCGGCTAGACTGGGGCGGCAAGGGGTTCAACGTCTCACGTGCGCTGCAGGCGTTAGGCAGTTCCAGCATCGCCATGGGATTTGTCGGCGGCGCTATCGGCAAGATGTTGGATCACGGACTGTGTTCGCTTGATATTGAGACTGACTTTGTTTGGATAGAGGGCGAGACGCGCACCAATACGGTGGTGCAGGAGGCAGGCAGCGAACGCTATTTGAAAGTAAACGAGGCGGGTCCCACTGTGGGACAGCAGGCTGTCGAGGAACTGCTGGAAATCGTTCGGCACAGGGCAGACCCGGACAGCGTCTGGGTGCTATCCGGCAGCCTCCCGCCGGGCGCTCCCACTGATATATATGCTAGAATGGTCGGAATCATCGAGGATGGTGGAGGGTTGGCGTTTCTGGACGCGAGCGGTGAAGCGCTTCGGCAAGGGCTTACGTCCAAACCGTATCTTGTGAAGCCGAACTTCGAAGAAGCCAAGGAGATGCTCGGTCAGCCGTCGCTTACGATAGCGGATGCACCTTCAATCGCTGCAAGATTTCTGAATTTAGGTGCGCAGCGTGTGGCGCTAAGTATGGGCGCAGATGGGCTCTTGCTGGCGGATGGCGAAGTTGCTGTACAGGCGCGTCCGCCGCAGATGGACGTGCAGACAGTGGTCGGCGTAGGCGACGCGCTGGTGGCAGGACTTGTCTACGCTACAGTCCACGGCTTTAGTCTAGGTGAGACGGCTGCATGGGGCGTGGCAGCCGGTACGGCTGCTGCGCTGGGCGCGGGTACGAGCGTCGGCAGCCGAGCAACCATTGAGCGGCTTGTTGAGCAGATCGCGTTCGCGCCGGACTGCTAACCTTTTGCGCTGAGGGCGTTTTCGTTGACAAGCCGTCGTGATTGCTGCTATCATGCGGACCATACTCCCATGCGTGCACAGAGGTTCGTGCGTATGCAAACGCCTCACCACACAGTCGTTACAGGAGCCCACAGGCAATCAGTTTATGCGTCAAAAGAAAAAGGTCATCAAGACCTTTGACACCGTCGAAATGCTGGGCGAGAAATTTGAAAGTGAAGTCTTTCAGGATGTATCGGATGAAAGTCTGTTCGTCTTCCGCAAGGAGGACAACACTTGGTACCGGTATCGATGGACGTCTGGTCAACGCGAAATCCGATTCGCCGAAGAGATTAGCGGCGAACTGCCCATTGTCGTACAAGTTTACCCTTGACATAGACAGCGCAATGTTGGACGTAAATATCCATGCCAAGCAGCCCTTTGACTTACACGCCGTGATACTGTCGCACGGGTGGATCGGACTTGCGCCATTTCGACGAACCGAGTCCGGCTTTGGAACGGCTCTGCTGCTCAATAATGGCCGTGCTATTCCGGTCACTGTCAGCGAATGGGATCACGGCGTTCGGATTGAGAGTGCGCTGGATCTAGACGAGGCTGAGGTAGCAGAAGTCTTGGCAGCGGTAACGTGGATGTGCAGCCTGGATGAGGATCTGAGCCCGTTCTATGAACGATGTCGTGATGAGCCGAAGCTGGCTCATGTGGAGCCGCAGGCTAAGGGTCGTATCCTGCGATCACCGACATTCTTCGAAGACGTGGTGAAGACGATGCTGACTACGAACACATCCTGGGGCGGAACGAAGCGCATGACGAGTGCGCTGGTTGAGCTGTACGGCGCGGCTTCTGACACGGGAGAGCAGGCCTTTCCGCATCCCGCGGCGCTGGCGCTTACTACCGAAGAGCAACTTCGTTCGGATGCAGGGTTGGGTTATCGGGCGCCCTATGTGCTTGAATTGGCGCAGCGGATCGCGGACGGTGACACGTTGTTGGAAGAGATTCAGCAGCAGGCGTCGGACGACAGCGTGTCCACGGACGAGGTGCGAAAGAGCTTGCTCGCAATCAAAGGAATCGGCCCGTATGCGGCGGCCAATCTGCTGATGCTGCTGGCTCGCTATGACTATATACCGGTGGATTCTTGGGCGCGTACGCTGGTTTCGCACGAGTGGTATGAGGGCGAGCCGGTCAGCGAAAAGGAAATCCATAGTGCGTTTGAGGAGTGGGGCGAATGGCAAGGTCTAGCCTACTGGTTCTGGGATTGGGATTATAATCAATGAAACAAAGACCGTTTGGCAACAGTGAGTTACAGGTATCGGTGCTTGGCTTTGGCTGCGGCGCCGTGGGTGGGTTGCTGGTGCGCGGAGACTACAAGGAGATGGTGCGTACCGTCGAATACGCAGTCCAGTCCGGCATCACCTATTTTGATACGGCTGCTATCTATGGCAATGGAGTGTCGGAGACGAACCTGGGTCGGGTTCTAGAGGAGCTGAAGCCGGACGTGGTTGTCGGCACCAAGGTTCGCTTGACCGCAGAAGACCTGGACGACATACCAGCCGCAGTACGCAAGTCCATTGAGGCAAGTCTTCAGCGGTTGCGGATGGATAATGTCGACTTGATTCAGCTACACAATCCTTTGGCGAAACAGCGTAACATTCAGCGTGGCTGGATCTCGGTGGATGACGCACTACTTGTTGCGGAGGCAATGCAAGAGCTTGTGCAACAGGGCAAGGCGCGGCTGTGGGGCATCAATGGCTTGGGCGAAACCAAAGCCATCCACAATGCTCTTGCGGACGGCAAACCCGACACAATTCAGTGCTGCATCAACATGCTCAATCCCAGTGCGGTTGTTCAGGCGCCTGCAGGATACGCGTTCCAGGACTATGAGCGACTCGCGCATGTGGCGGACGAACAGGGGACAAAGGTTATCGCTATACGCGTACTGGCTGGCGGAGCAGTGAGCGGCACAGTGTCGCGTCATCCCAACGCGGCGGACCAAATCGATCCCATTGCGACAAATGCTGCCTATGAGGAGGACGCAGCCTACGCCCTGCGCTTTATGCGGCTAGTCGACGATGGTCACGTAGAGAGCTTGATCGAGGCAGCCATACGCTATGTGGTATACGCTGATGATGTGACCACGGCGCTGGTCGGCATCTCCAGCTATGAACAGCTCGCACAGGCGGTCACATTTACCGAACGCGGTCCGCTCAGCGCGGACGCACTAGCACTCCTCGCGGAGATTCAGGGGCTGTAAGTTCGTTCTAGTTGCGACTCAAGGATTTGACTCTATAACCTCAATCGCCAGAAAGAAGAAACGAGGGTCACGGCATGTGCGCAAAAGAAACGACAATCACGCTCCAACATGCATTCTTCGAACCGTGCGAACGTCCGCTGGTGGAAAGCGGCGGGCTCGCAGCGTCCACGTTCACGTATTCAACCGGTGTGCATGCTATCCGTCTGAGCAATGAAGAGGGAAGCCTGGTCATCCTTCCCTTCCAAGGACAGCAGATATGGTCGGCAGAATTCGGCGGTCGTAACTTGACCATGAAGTCTATGTTCGACGAGCCGAACCCGACCCAGAACTATTTGCAGACGTACGGCGGCTTCCTGCTCCACTGCGGCGCAACCGCCATGGGCGTACCTGGCGAAGGTGATAGCCATCCTGTGCATGGAGAGTTGCCAAACACGCCATACGATTCAGCATATGTTGTCGTTGGCAAAGACGATGACGGTGAGTATATTGGCGTAGGCGGCGAGTACAAATACACGGTGGCCTTCAGCACCAACTACGTTGCTCGTCCATTGGTGAAACTATACGCCGGAGAGAGTTTCTGCCATGTCAAACTGGAAGTTGAAAACCTGAAGAAAACGCCTATGGAGTTCATGTATTTGGCGCACATCAATTTCCGACCTGTGGATAACGGTCAGTTGGTATACAGCGCGATCTGCACACCGGAACATGTGCGCGTGCGCAAGAGCATTCCTTCGCATGTGCGCCCGGGACCAGGTTATGTGGAGTATCTTGAAGCGCTGGGCAAGCATCCCGAACGACACCATGTACTTCGTCCCGAACTGACATTCGACCCGGAGGTTGTCTTCTCCATCGACTATCTGGCAGACGATGCTGGTTGGGCGCATAGCATGCAGGTACATCCGGACGGAGCCGCCGACTTCATCCGGCACAGGCCGTCGCAGTTAGACACGGGCGTTCGCTGGATCTGTCGCACGCCAGACCAGGATGCGCTGGGTATTTGCTTGCCAGCAACCGCCGAACCGGAAGGTTACACAGCCGAGAAAGCGAAGGGCAACATTAAGGTGCTGGAGGGAGGCGACACGTTTGTCTGCGAAATGGAGGCTGGCGTGCTGGCAGCCGATGCGGCATCTGAACTGGCAGCCCACATCCATGACATGATAGCCGCAGGTGAGGCAGAGGAAGCCGGCTAGACATCGGCTCATCGATTCGTGAGTTATATCGCTTGCACCGTCCAAGAACAAAACCACAAATCTTCCACAACTAGACTTAGGAGTAGGCAACGATGGCTAATCTTGAGAGCCTGAAGATGAATGAGCCGGTCAACCGGTTGATCGGTGAGATGCCCAAGATCGGCATCCGCCCAACGATTGACGGACGTCTTGGCGGTGTTCGCGAATCGCTGGAAGAGCAGACAATGAACATGGCCAAGTCCGTGGCTGCTTTCCTGAGCGAGAACCTGCGTCACTATAACGGATTGTCCGTGGAATGTGTCATCGCCGATACGACCATTGGCGGCGTTGCAGAGGCCGCGCAGACAGCGCAGAAGTTTCAACGTGAAGGCGTGGGCGTCTCACTGACCGTCACTCCCTGTTGGTGCTACGGATCCGAGACAATGGATATGGACCCGCTGATTCCCAAAGCAGTCTGGGGTTTCAACGGAACCGAACGACCCGGTGCAGTCTATCTAGCCGCAGTATCAGCCGCCCACAATCAAAAGGGGCTGCCGATTTTCAACATTTATGGTCACGATGTTCAGGATTCCGACGACACGTCGATCCCTCAAGACGTCCAGGAGAAATTGCTGCGGTTTACAAAGGCGGGCTTGGCTGTTGCCAGCATGCGCGGCAATTCCTATCTGTCCATGGGCGGCATGTCAATGGGCATCGGCGGCTCCATTCTGGATCAGCCGTTCCTGCAGCACTATTTGGGTATGCGCTCCGAAGTCATCGACATGGTTGAGTTCGTGCGTCGGATGGAGCGCGAAATTTATGACGCAGAGGAATACGAGAAGGCGCTAGCCTGGACAAAGGAAAATTGCACCGAGGGCAAGGACTACAATGCCGAAGAGGTTCAGCAGACGCGCGAAGAGAAGGACGCCGCCTGGGAGACTTCGGTAAAGATGGCGCTCATCGCTCGCGATCTGATGGTGGGCAACCCGAAACTGGCCGAGATGGGCTACGGCGAAGAAGCACACGGACACAACGCCATCGCCTCCGGCTTCCAAGGTCAACGGCAGTGGACCGATCACCTGCCCAACGGCGACTTCCTGGAGGCGATCCTGAACTCCTCCTTCGACTGGAACGGAATTCGTGCGCCCTATGTCGTGGCGACCGAGAACGATTCGCTCAATGGCATAACCATGCTGTTCGGGCATCTGCTGACCGATGCAGCACAGATTTTTGCGGACGTGCGCACCTTCTGGAGCAAGGAATCCGTGCAGCGCGTGACCGGGTACGGACTCACCGGCAAGGCGGAGCACGGTATTCTACATCTGATCAACTCCGGCCCGGCGGCGCTCGACGGTACCGGGCAGCAGTCCATCGACGGAAAGCCTGCCATGAAACCGTTCTGGGACATCAGCGCAGAGGAAGCGGCTGCCTGTCTGGATGCGACAACGTGGCATGCCGGCGACTTGGGCTATTTCCGCGGCGGCGGCTGGTCCTCGAAATTCACCACACGCGGCGATATGCCTGTGACCATGGCGCGCATCAACGTGATCGAAGGCCTGGGGCCGGCGCTGCAGATCGCCGAGGGCTGGACGGTCGAGCTACCGGATGAGGTCCATCATCTATTGGACGAGCGCACGAACCCGACATGGCCGACAACGTGGTTTGCGCCACGACGTGACGGGAAGCGGTCCGTTCCGGGATGCATATACGGTGATGTACAACTGGGGCTCCAACCATGGCGCCATCGGCTATGGACATTATGGCGCGGACCTCATTTCGCTGGCTGCTATGTTGCGGATTCCTGTGTACATGCACAACGTACCCGAGGAGCAGATCTTCCGACCAAGTGCTTGGGCGGCGTTTGGCGCCAACGAGCCAATGGGCGCCGATTTCCGAGCTTGCGCCAACTTTGGCCCCCTGTATGGCTAACGCAAAGATGTAGAGCGAATGGCAGCTTACGTCTTGTAATCAGAAAGCCGGACTAGCACGAGGCCGACTTTTCATATGAACATCCAAAGCTCTCGAAGTGCGCGTTAGCGGCTGCTAGTTTCACTGTATCCGGCGGACAAAGCCAATACTATATTCGTCTGAACCGCCGTTGATGCTGTATGTCGCAGTGCGTCATGTCGTGTGGTATACTCTCGCGGTCACGACTCGAAGGCGGCGGGATAGGTTCAGCAAGCACAGACGGAGTTTCTAGCGAGGGATGCGCACAATTCTTTGGGATTTGGACGGGACGCTATCAGATTCAGGTGACGTGCATTTTTCGGCGTGGGAATTAACGCTAGAGCAGTACGGCGTCGCCTATACCTATGACAGTTTCATCACCGACTTTGGGCGCAGCAACGGAGACCTGCTGCCGGAACTGCTTCAGGTTGACTACGACAGTCAGAAAGTGCTGGACGTGGCACGGGAAAAAGAGAGCCTGTTTCGGCAGTTGGCACGACACCACGGCATGCAACCTCTTCCTGGTGTAATGAGCTGGCTGGAGCGCTTCAGAAACGAAGGCGTGCTGCAAGTGGTCAGCTCATCGGGTCGCATGGCGAATATCGTCACCGCAGTGGAGCTCATGGACATCGGCGACTATTTCGACGTTATGGTCTCCGGCGCTGCGTTGCCTAGAAGCAAACCGGATCCGACCATCTTTCTCAATTCCGCTGCCGCCGTCAATGCGAATCCAGGGGAATGCATTGTCATCGAAGACAGCCTGCACGGGATCGGAGCGGCCATGCGCGCCGGAATGAACAGCATCGCTGTCGGCAGCACACTGAATAGCCGTAAATTGGATCAGTTGTGCGATGAATTCCCAGCGCGACTTTGCCTACGTAAGCCCACTCTGGAAGACCTCGAATGGGATGAATGTTTGGCGCTCTGGCAAGGAGCTACCTGAACGTGTCGCTGATTCGCCAAGACCCCGAGCGATATAGCTTAACGCTGGAGACGGTATCAGCCAGTTTTTCGACGCGCGACGGGCATACTCTCTACTCGCGCACGATTCGCCCTGCGGACGCCGACGAATTACTGGCGTTCTTCGAGCGGCTCTCCTCTAAAACGCGCCGCCGTCGCTTCCACACGGATGCTGATCACCTGAGTGAAGATGTGAAACACGAGCTGGCGCTTCAGCTCGCCAGCGTCGACAATCGCACAAGCGGCGGCGCCGTATTGGCCATCGATCGAACGGACGACGGTCGGGATGTCATTGTAGGTGTTGCAAGATTGGCGCGTCCGGAATGGTCTGTGGATTCGGGTACGGCTGAATCGGCGGTGGTGGTTCAGGATAATTTTCAGAATCGAGGCGTGGGTACGGAGCTAGTATTTCGCCTTGTACTTCTGGCCAAGCAGATGAACGTAGAGAAGATGCTTGCTGAGTTTGAGTCGACGAATAAAGCGGCTATTCGGCTGTTCCGAGAGATAAACTTGCCCACTGAAATCTCTGTGCATCAAGGAGAGACCACACTCGACATCCACGTTGGCGATCACCAGTAATTAAACTGCCAGTCGATCATGTGCTGGTCAGGAAGCCGTTTGTTCCCCACTGATCAGGCGATACCTCACAAATCGTCAGTTCATGTCGCCCAGATAGACAGCACCGCCCTGGCTGGGCAGGTACTTGTCGCATGTAACCAACTGCTCCCGCAACCCGAGCGGATAGAGCGGCAGTCGAGGCAGTTCTGACAGCGGCAGCCAGTAGACGCCGGTCTGGTACTGATCAGGCTCGGTCCCGCTGACCGGTGCATACTCCCCAACGATGTCGCAGAGAAACATAAATTCAACCTGGTGCATGTGACCGTCGGCGTCTGCAAATTCGTGGTTGGCGCCGATGTAGTCGCGCACATAGAGCAAGGGTCCCATGGTTATCGTGGCGCCAACCTCTTCCATGCACTCCCGTTTCAGCGCATCGCTGAGGCTCTCGCCGTGATGTTGGCCTCCGCCCGGCAACAGATACCATTCCTGGTCTATAATGCAGTTTTTCGTAACCAACAGATGCTTGTCACGTACGATGATGGCCTTGACGGAGTTTCGTATCGCATTCAAAGGGTCGCTCCCTTGCCCTCGCACCTATGTCGAATGTGGAGAATTGACAGCAAAAGGGACCGTCCCGTGACGATCCCTTCCTGATTCTTGTACAAATTCCTGATTTACCGACGTTGACGACAATCGGTAAGCGTTATACGTTGCGATAGGCGTATGTGCGTCGATAACCGTAATCGGTGCTAAAGCTTCCGAACAGCTTCTTGCCTGCCTGGCTCAAGGGATAACGCCATAGGGAGCGCAGTCCACGACGGCCGATTTGATACGGGCTGTAGGTTCTGCGGCAAATCCAATCATACGCTTCTCGCAACTCTTCCACCGTAAAGTTCTTAGGTTGGAAGGTCACATGGGCTGTGTCATATTTGCTCCAAGGTGAATCCAGCAGTCGGTTCTCTGCTTCAAGCTGGGCTCGGAACGGAGTACCCGGGAAAGGTGTGAGCATGGTTATGCTAATGCTGTCCAACTCGCTGGTGCGAACGAAGTCCCACATGGCCTGGAACGTTTCCGGTGTGTCCTCGTCGAAACCCATGACGAACAGACCTACAACGCCCACCCCTGTCTCGCGGACCGCGCGAATGGCTTGTTGAGCATTAGCGGCGATCCCTTTGGACTTGCCGCCAAGCTCGCTGCGATTATCCGGATTCACGCTCTCGAAGCCGATAAAGTGCTTATCCAAATGGGCTGCCAGTCCATGCGCCAACAGGTCCGGATACTTGGCAACGCTCATCTCCGACTGACAGGTCCAGCCATGCAAATCGAGCTTGCTGAGGGCGTCAAAAAGATTGGAAATATAGTCCGGGTCAGTGGTGAAATTCAGACCGAAATTGTCGTCCGTGAGGAAGAAACGTTTGATGCCGCGTCGCTCAATTTCATCCACGACTTCATCCACAGGACGCAGTCGCATGCGCCGTCCACTGACGCGAATGGCGGTGCAGAATGAACAGTTGCGAGGGCACCCGCGCGTGATCTCTAAATATGGTGTCCAGTAATCGTTGTTCTCGTCCACCATCTGTATGACACGGTCTTTGATCGTGGCAACGCCTGCAAGCTCTGCCCAGTCCTCGTCCAGGTAGACTGGCTTCATGCCTTTGATACCCTCATCGGCATAGTCCTGGATGAGCTTCTGCCACGTAAAGTAGCCCTCGCCGACCATGGTGCTGTGTGCAAACTGCTGAACGTGCTCCGGCAGCAGCGTCGCGTGCACGCCGCCGACCACAACGCCGGCGCCCTGCTTTCGAGCTTGTTTGGCGATGACCTCACCCCGATCAATATCGGTGGTCATAGCCGTGATGCCGACCAGGTCGCCGTCCCCTAGTGTGTCAATCGGGATGTCTTTGAGGTCTTCATCCCAGATTTCGACGGGTATCTCATCGGGCACGAGTGACGCAAGCCGCATCAGCGTGTAGGGCGCGCCGGGCGCCTTGCCGAAAATCCGTCCATCTCGTCTAGGTTTGATCAACACAACACGTCGCATAATTCCTCCGCTGCCAAGCCAAAAATGCGGTCAACGATGGTATTCCCTGGCGCAGCCAGAGATCACTATCGCGTCATGACCAACAAATTTACACCACTTATGATTCACTCAATTGGTTATTTCATGTCTAGCGTATGAGACGGACTACAGAATACCATACACGTTTTGCTTTGCCAAGAATAAATGTAAAATTCTTGATAATAATTGATTTGGACTCGTCCAGAGTCTTCCCTCGGCGTACTTACGGCGTGGAATCTGTGGTCTGCCAGTCGTCCATCGGCGTAAGTTCACCGCCGGGCTGCCATTGCTGTACTCGCAGCTCTGCATCGTCCAAGATCCGGGAGCACACTGCCGCCAACGTAGCGCCCTTCTCATAGAGTTCAAGGGATTCCTCCAGGGGCAGGTCGCCAGATTCCAGCTTTGAAAGGATCTGTTCGAGTTCCTGGTACGCCTCTTCATATGTCAGTTCATAGCTCAGTTCTGAACTTGCCTCTTCGGCTCCTGGCTTTTGCACCAGTTCATCGCTCATTGCGCCGAACCTTTCATCCTAGTAGACTACCGCTACGCTTCATGGGCAGGTTACGTTTAGGGGATTCATCGGATTCGTCAGCGTATATTCCGTATCTGAACCCCGCCTGTCGACGTAGTATACCAGACTTATTGTCAGGCTACGCTTATGCGTGTCTGCGCACCTGAATCGTTAGGAAAAGCAGGAACTATGACTGAGCAAAATGCGGGACAGACGGACAAATTCAGTGAAGTGCCAGTGGTTCAGATCGCGCCGGCTGTGGTTCTGTTGAGCGCGGACATGATGCAGAGCATCCGCATTGAGGACATTATTCGCCAGGCCGGCGGCAGAGCATTTACAATCGACGCCTGCCCGACGACGAACACCGCACTCGATGTGATCGATAGCCAGATGCCAGTGCTCATTCTCATCGATCTATCCACCCCGTGCGATACGGGCGAAATTATCGCGCGTTGCAAGCTACGGCCTAACTCGACACAAATACCTATCTACGCGTATGGCAGCCATGTGGACGCAGATTCTCTGAAGAGTGCGCAGCAATCCGGGGCGGATTTCGCGTGGCCGCGCAGCCGTATGATGCGCGAGTTGGAGACGGTTGTTCACCAGCATGTGAATCAGCCGATAAGGTATGTTGACGGATGGGATGATGAGCTCAGTGCGTCGGCCCAAGCCGGAATCGTAGAATTCAACAAAGGCGACTATTTTGAGCAGCATGAGTTGCTGGAGGAAGCGTGGCTGCAGGAACCGCGTGCAGTACGCGAGATGTATCAGGGAATTCTACAGGTCGGCGTGGCGTTCTTCCACATAGAACGCGATAACTGGGCGGGCGCCGTCAAGTTGTTCCGCCGTGGTCTACCCAAATTGCGCGGTTTGCCCAATGTCTGCCAGGGCGTGCAATTGGGAGAATTTTACCGAGCTGCTATGGACATCTACCTGGAAGTGGAGGCTCTGGGCCGTTCCGGTTTAGCGGAATTCGACACGTCTCGACTACCCAAAGTTAACCTGTCCGAGTAGTGCGGATTCCGGGCGCCCTACCAGTCCAGCGCCAGCAAGTTGAGCAGGTCTTGGGCGGTTGTTGTGCCGCGCACGCGTATGCGGTGAAGCTCGAATTTAGACTCACTGCTCTGTGTGGCGCCCTGAACGGTGGTAACGCCAGCCCAATAGCCTGCGCTCTTGAACAGGTCGATGGTGTTCTGGTCATATTCGCCGGCAGGATAGGAGACGAACCTCGGACGCACACCCAGTTCGTACTCGATCGTTTCTAGCGAGCCAAGCGCCTGCCAAACTAGATAGTCGTGGTCCTTGTTCTTCAATGAGACATGGTTTCTGCCATGGGACTCGATTTTCATCCCCACATCTCGCATCTCACGAGCCATGTCCCAGGTCAAATATCCCGGGCGCTGTTCGTCCATAAAGTCGGTCAGCACGAAGAAGGTAGCCGGTATACTACGTTCACGCAGCAGGGGCAGCGCATTGGAATAATTGTCAACGTAGCCGTCATCAAATGTAATGATGACCGGGTTCGGCGGTAGTGGCGTACCGTCCGCAAAGTAGTCTGCGAGTTCGTACAGCGTGATGGCATTATAGCCATTGTCGACAATCGCATCGAGGTGCGCAGCAAATAGTTCAGGCGAAACAGACAGGTCCTGCCGATAGACGTCCGCATCCGGCGGAGGCGTGCTGATATAGTGGTACATAAGAATGGGCACCTGCAGCGTGCGCTCAACACCATCCGGCGTGGGCAATCCCAACGGCGTCGGCTCCAGTGGCACAGGAGTTGGCGTGGGCACCAGCAACGCCAGCGGGTTCGGCGCTTCTTCGTTCGTAACCGCTACTTGATCCCCATTTCCTCCGGTGATGGACTGTTCTAGCAACTCGGTGATGGCTGCTGTGGACGAGATCTCTTCTGTGTCGGCGACGGCGTTCTCTTCAGCATGCGTTGGTTCACTGGAAACGGCAACGCCGTCAGTGAGCGACTCGGTTGTGACCAAGCCGGTAATCGAAACCGTATAGGTCGCGGTCAACGGTGACGTGTCCGACATGGTGTAAGACGCAGCGATTGACTCGGACTCAACTGCCGCAACGGTAAGCTCACCTGTGCTTGTTATACCGGTTATGGCGGTCACGGACGTCGTATTCGAAATGTCAGCTGCCTTCGACATTGTGATCTCGTCGGTAGCGCTGACCGCGCGGGTCGAAGTGATTGTGGCGGCGACGGGTACTGTGGGCGACATCAATGGTGACTCGAAGCGATCGCCGGCTGGCAATCGAAAGACTCCTGTGTTTTCGCCGGGATCGCCGCCGCTGCCCAGCAATGGTGACTGGATACGCGGACGCGGAAGCAAGGGTAACCTGCTGCGATTTCGCTGCGCGACAAGTGTGATTGTAGGCGTCGAGGTAGCCGTGGCTGTCACGATAGGCGTGACGGTGGGACTATTTTGCGTCGTTATCGATTCCTGCTGTTTAGTCGTTGCATAGATGCTGTGCGCGCCAAAGCTCACTGTCGTACCAACCAACAGGGCAGCTAGCGCTATCCATAAGTAACGCCGCCATTTCTGAATCTGGCGGCGAAGAATTTCCATCAACCCAGCAGACATCATTTCGCTATGTTATCACTTGGCGTTCGGCGCTGGCAACAAGCTTCAATGGCAATTTCTACCCTACTTTTAACGTAGTCTGGCATCCCTGTGTTCCGGCTGATTTCGTCTAGACCTGGTACTTAACCGGAATAGAATCAACAATAGCATACCGCAGGCATACGGCTCCGTGCTGTATGGATTTGTACACAGTGTAGAGCTGAAACCAAGTGAACCAGTGGCACCGAAACGCCCATGCATTATGGCGAATGAAACTGTCGAATCTGCAGGCGTACAAACGGCGATTCACCATTAAATTTGTCAGTCCGCACAATATTCTGCGGACACAAAATGGTAGGCTTTCGTGGGTAAATGTTGATTAAATTGGCAGTCTATATCGGGCCTCCTATTGCTAGATTCCTGCACGCACCCCGGCATCGGCACACTTGATGTTTCACTCATACAGCGACTCAACTTTCTTCCAGTTTCGTAGCAACATCTATTGTATTTTTTCTGGTTTCCACAAGAGACCGTACTGTTTTTTCTGGTTGCACGTCATCAAAAATGGTAGCAGTTACACACTGTTCACCGGCGTCAGATGTTCGGCCATGCAGAAAAAGACGGGACAGGTACAAGATGTATCGAGAAAAAATCCGAGAGTATTATGATCACTTGAGTCGAAGCTATCGTAAGGTAGCCGACTACATCATGAGCAACTATTATGAAGTGTCGTTCATGACGGCTGCCCAGTTGGCATTTTCTGTGGGTGTGGATACGACAACCGTCGTGCGGTTCTCGCAACGTCTTGGCTACAACGGGTATCCCGAACTGCTAAATGACATCCGAGAGCAGGTTAAGTCTGAAATCTACGCCGCCTATGAACCCAAAGAACTGAAACCTTCAGATCCGGCTGGCGCGTTCACCGACCGCGCTGAGCAGGAACAACACAATCTGCACGAAATGCTGATTCACAACCCACCAGACCATATCCGCCGCGTGGCTGCAATGTTTGATGACGCAGCTCACGTAATCATTTTCGCTGAGGGCTACGCCAGCGCCGCCGCACAGTTGGCATCAGAGCAGTTGCGCCATCGCGGTATTTCGGCGGAAGCTGCCGGCGACGATGCAGTTCGTATGTCGGGCACACTGATCAGCCTAAGACCGGATACGCTCGTAGTCGGCATCAGTGCAACACAATACGGTGACGCGGTCGCAGATGCACTCTCCTATGCGCGCAACAAAGGTTGTCCCACGCTGGGCATTGTCGGATCGTTGGCGAGCCCGGTAAACCGTATGTCAGACCAAGTCGTATTTGCGCCAACCGATGTTGCCGGGCCATTGCCAAGTATCGTTGCAATTGTGGCCGCGATGTCAGCATTAATTCAAGTAGCGGTGCGCGATAGCGATACCACGGCTGCTGCGTTCCAACAGGAATTTGAGGTTATCTACGAGTTTCTAACTCAGCCTGAGGTTGAGCTTGAAATGGAGATGGAAGGCGCATAATCTTCATCGCGCAACCCATGTACCTCGCTGAAGATACCGATGGCCAGAAAAGCGAGGATGTAGCCCAGATAATTCTCGTTTAGGAAGCGGCTTCCGTAGAAGAAACCCAACAAAAGGATCCCGTAGTGCCAGCACGCGTTTGCGATTGTGCAGCTGCGTTGTTGGCGACGGATGAACCAAAGCAGTAGCGGAAACGCTACTGCTATTTCTATCATCCAGAATGGCCACGAACTGAAGCGGTCTTCTACCCAGCCGAAGGCTAGTATGAAATTGCTGGCGCCCCAACCCCAAATCTGATAGCCAGTATCCCCCTTGCCACTGCTCCAGCGCCACACATCGTCGTAGAGCGAGCCGAAGTCCCACAGTACATAGGGGAGTATGAGAATCAAGAAAGCTGCTGCAGCAAGCCAACCCCTGCGTATCATTGCCGGTATTATCTGCACCAAACTGGTCCAGGTGACTGGTCGTTGCGCTAATTCATCGTAGACCAGGAGCAGCAAATAGAATGGCGCCATAAACCATGCTGTCGGTTTGCTGGCACAGGCCAATCCAAAGCTTATTGTCGATAGCCGCAATGCCCAAACCGGCCGCGCTCCGTTTGCGTTTCCTTGCCGCCAAATGGAATAGGCTACTAATGATATGACAAGCCAACTGAGGACGAAGGAATCGTTTTGACCGAAAATGACGTCCAACGCCATGATAGGATTGAGGCCAAGGACGGCGACGAGAGCCAGTTTCGCCTTCGTTGTACCGGCCAAACGCGGCGCCAAGGCCAGTGCGATTGCCAACAATAACATATAAATCCAGCGCTGGTCGTAACTTCCCGTGGCTTGCCCCATGAGGTAAAAGGGACTGCTGAAGACAAATGTCCACGGAAGGTATGGGTAATGGTAGAGCGCAGTTCGATAGCGATTGAACCCCCATTCAGCCATAGGTGTGTCGGTATAATCGAGCGTGTACGGGTTCTGTCCGTGGACGAAGAAGTTAATAGCCGCCTCCGTCTGAATGACGCCGCCGTCGTGCGTGTAGCTTGCCGGTCCGCTCTGTTGACGCAACAGAATCAGCTTGGTCGTGGGCAGGAATACCATGCTGAGCAGGATACCGACCATCAGGATCCACTTAACTTGCGACTGACGCTTCTCCTGCAGACTGAGGTCGATGACGAAGTAGAGCAGCAGCAGTCCTAGCGTGATGGCGATGAGTGTCAGGCCGATGGGATCGCCTGGACGCGGTCCGGTGTCACCGAAGGCTTGCTCACCGGATGTCGGCAGAATATTGCCCAACAGCGGATGCTGCAACACGTCGGCGACACGATTAGGCAGCACACCGGCTTCCGCCAAACCGGTAATCTGAAGCAAAGCAAAAACGAGAATGGCCAGTAGCAGTGCATCCCAACCTGGCCGTGATAACGTGCGTGAACTGGAGGGAGCGCCAGTGGGGTTGCCGGTCATGGCGTCTGCTGATAGCCGTACAGTTTGCCGTTTTGTCCGGGCACGTACACATAGTTGCCGCTAACCGCACCGGCTGCGGTCGGTTGGGCTGGATAGGTAACGAGCGTATTTAAGACGTAGCCGTTGGTGGCATCGAGGTAAAGAACGTTCCCACTCTGCGAGAAAGCGATGATCCGATTGTTGTTCACCAAAAGACCATCCAGAACTCGCCCAGCAATTGCTGTCCGCCACAGCACCGGGTTTGAATCGACGTCTTCAGCGGCAGCGCGAGTACGCGCCTTAATATATCCGTCGCCTGCGATGAACAGCGTATTGTCATTGACGGCGAAGCTCGTGATCGCCTCTTCGTTGTCTTCATCCCAGTTGATCACGCCCGTATTGGCGTCGATGTTGAAGATGTGATTGTTCGTGCCGGCTACGAACAGCTCCGCCTGGCTTTCGATGCCCGGCGAAGAATAGACCGGGATCACTTGTGCAGAGCCGATGGGTAACTGCCATACGATATTCTCGGCGTCCTCTTCGAGGAGGGTCATGATGTCATAGGCAATCAGATTTCCGTTGTAGACGAACAGCAACTGACCGCCAATCGTCGGGTAGAGCGGATCAGCTGAGTTCGGCAGGCTGCCGACAAGAGAACCATCCTCGCCGTCGACGGCGAGCAATTGACCGCTGATTCCCACGAACAGCGTGCGGCTGAATACGTTGATGCCTGTGAGGGGGGGACTTCCCATCTGATAGCTCCAGATGGGCTGCTCGTTGATCGGGTCTTGCAGCGCGTAAATATAGCCGTTTTCTGCTGCCACGTAAACCAATCCGTCATCGTACGCTGGAGCGACGGAGACGTTGGCTGGCAGTTGGTGTCTAGCTGCTTGACTGCCGTTGACTCTATCCCACGCGTAAATATGGCTGTCGCTGCTGCCTGCATAGACATAACTGCCCGACACCACCAAAGGCGACAAGAGCGAACCGCCGGTTTCCGGTTCCACAGACCAAAGTTTCTGTGCACTGGACAGATCGGGCAGTGACGTGAGCTGGCCCCGATTGTCAGGCGTGTATCTGTGCAGCGGAAAGACATTAACCGGTGGAGCTGTCACAGTGGGAAGCGGGCGCAAGTCGAATCGAGGCGCAACTACCGGCAGCCATCTAGCTTGGTTGCGGTCGAAATACCCTTCATCTCCCTCTTCCACGCCCCCGAGTTCATTGCCCTGGATTCGCACGGATACCTGTCGCACCCATGCTAGGTTATCTCTCTCTTGATTATCATCGTCATCGTCCACACAACAGACATATACCCACTCTCCCGGATTGTCTCGCCCACGCAAGCTGATTTCCTCGTTAGCGCCTAGCGTGTCGGTAGCCGTGAAGATAGTAGACGGACCAAGTCGGAAATCGGCCTGGACTGCCATGAACGCCTTCATATCGTCATCCACGAAGGGAATACCGGTTGACGCCGGCGTGGGAGTTGCAGCAGCTGCCGGCGGACCTGGCGTGACGATGGGCGTACCGGCCGGTGTGAACGTCGCAATTGGGGTCTCGGAGGGTGCTGCCGCCGTGATGTCAGGAGGTGTAGCTGTAGGAGCGAGCGTTTCGGTCGGTGTCGCAGTGGGCTCCGGCTCCTGAAAAGATAAATAGGGCAGCGATATAATTTGCGGACCGGGTATCGCGGTTTCTGTAGGCGTTAATGTTATCTGCTGCTCATTCGCCGGTACGGATGTGCTGCCAGACGACGGCAACAGCGGCGTGCCGGGAGGCGTGCCACTGGCAGTATTCAGCGGTATATGTTGGTCGGATGAAACAGAAGGAATGTGAATTTCAGGCTGAGACGATGCCTGAGTTGCAATGATCGTAGGCGATATTATCGCCGCAGGAACGGCTGTAGCGTCATTCTGCGTCCCATCATCGCCGGGCGTAAGTGTAGCCACAGCCACAGTGGGCATGGATTCCGGACGTCTAGCAATATTGTCGCGGTACCAGAGCATGGCCGCGATAGCAAGCAACACAACACCGGCAGCGATCACACTGATCGTGATGATTTCGGCTGTTACGTTCCGCTCGGGCGCCGGTTGAATAGGTTGCAACTTGTACGGATCGTCCGGCGTGGGGCGAGGCGGTGGCGGTTGACTGCGCGGCGCCTGGGACATATTCGCATTGTAGCAAGAAATAACCCTTCACTCAAACAATCTATGATCGTATGTGCACAATGATGCTAGCGAGGAACATATTAATCATCTCGTGCCTATTTCAATTTGTACTCTTGCACTCACAGTATCTGGGTCTATAATGGGTTGAAATCGCATTATTGCGTCGTAAGTACAAATAGCGACTCCGACGTAAGCCGTATCACAGTAGCCAGCCGCACTTTTCTATACCATGCCAGCAGAGGGATTTGTTGACAAGGCAACCAGAATACTCTGGACAACGACTGTGCAAGAATTGTGATTACGGGATGCGATTGGAGGGTTGTAATGGCGGACTGTCATGAACGGCGAGCGAGTGACGCAGAATTACATGGCAAGAGCCGTCACGGTGCGAATGCAGCCCATCTGCGGATTTTCGTGACAGAACACTGTCCGTCTTGTAGTTTTTCCTATGATGTGGCAGAACGTATTCGTACTCGGTATCCGTTGGTCAAAGTTGAAGTCATCGATCTAGGTGCGATGCCGGAGCAACGTCCGGAGGAAGTGTTTGCCACGCCAACCTACCTGTTGAACGGGCGAGTATGGTCACTTGGGAATCCGTCTGACCAGATGATTGAAGACGAATTTAGCGGGCGAACTACTGGCATATCCGATGACTGAGTCGGCAAGCTGTATTGCGCAACATCTACCTATCATCCGAGGTAATCAAGAGCAGGAGTGAGCAACCGTGGCGACAAGCGCCGAACAAACGAACGAGATTTCACAACCTGACGAGAAGATGCGTTACCTGTCGGAGATGGCCGTTTTTCAAGACCTGTCGCCGCGCGAGATGGAAGAGCTCAACCGCATTACAACCATGAGTACGGTATCGCGCGGACGGGTTTTCTACCGACCGGAGGAACCAGGTGAGGTGCTGTTTATCCTGAAAGAAGGCAGTGTACAGCTTTATCGCATTAGCCCTGAGGGTAAGAAACTGGTCATAACGACGCTTGGCCCGCACACGCTGTTTGGTGAGATGGCGCTGCTGGGTACGCGCATGCACAATACCTTCGCTGAGGCTGTGGACGATTGCCTTATCTGTGTGATGAGCCGGACGGATTTGGAACGTATGATTCTGAGCAAGCCGCGTGTTGCGTTGCGTATCTTGGAAATTACCGGAAAGCGATTGCGCGAGGCGGAAGAGCGCTTGGAAAACATGGCGTTCAAGGGCATTCCGGCTCGCCTAGCCAGTCTGTTGATTCGCCTTTCCGAGGAGCAGCAGAGCGAGACCATCACCGGATTGACGCATCAGGATTTAGCTGAGAGCGTGGGCACTTATCGTGAGACCGCAACACAGGTACTCAACGACATGAAGGGGCAAGGCCTCATCGAGATCGGTCGCAAGCGCATCACAGTTCTAAACATGGAGGCCCTGAGCGAAATCGCTGAGAGTTAACCTGGCTATCACCGCGAATCCGAACTCATATCCATTTCGAATAGAGATCTTAGCGGGACGAATAGTAGGCGTAACTAACCATCTGTGTTGCGGCGTATATGCATACGGTAACTGGGTCGGTGAATTGCTGGAATGGCAAGAGGAAATATTTTGACATTTGCCCCGATGGCAAGTACAATCGCTTTGTGTTCATAACCTAGTGTAGGTTATTCGTTATTTGTCCGATCGAATGGTATTCGACATGAGTACCAGAGTGCAAAGTTGTATACCTCAGAGCTATTTATAAAACACCGTCCATTAACTTGTGTCATCGCCCAAACTGGAAGAGACTCTGTACATCATTGCACGTTGTCTATAGGTATGACGAGACACAACCGTACTAGTGGCTATTGCTAGCCTAGGAGGATCTCTAAATGACTCATGTGATTTTCGATCTCTGCATTCGCGATGGCGCATGCGTGGAAGTATGCCCAGTTGAGTGCATTGTACCAGGTCAACCGGAAGACGAATGGCCGTGGTACTATATCGATCCCGAAACCTGCATCGACTGCGGCGCATGTGTACCAGAATGCCCGGTGGAAGCGATTCTTCCGGAAGAGGATCTGCCCGAAGAATATGCGTACACTACTGAGCTCAATGCTCTGTTCTTCACCGAAGGACCGGGCTACGCTGCAAACGATATGGGTTGATCGAAATTCCAGAGTGTTACGAGCCTCCGCTTCGGCGGAGGTTTTTTTGTTTTCATGTGGTTGGTGTACCCTAAACGGCTATGGGAACCATTCATTCAAGAGGTCAATAGACAGGGGTTGTAAATGGCCGAGGAGACTAGTTATCAAGAACCGGACTGGACTGACGTCAAGCGGGTCATGCTCATCATGGCACATCCAGATGATCCCGATTTTTCCTGTTCAGGTACTGTCATCAAGATGGCACAGGCGGGGATTGAAGTCACGTATATGATTCTGACCAACGGCGATAAGGGGAACCATAATCCCACGATTACGCGCAACCAGTTGATCGCCATGCGGAAGGTTGAGCAGAAGAAGTCCGCAGCAAAGTGCGGTGTAAAAGACGTTCTGTTCATGGGTGAGGAGGACGGATTTCTCGAGTCCACGCCCGAACTGCGCATGCGCGTCACGCGTGAAATCCGTCGGATTCGTCCCGAGTTGATTATCTGCCAAAATCCCGAACGATATTTTGGAGGCGAAGGCTATATCAACCACCCCGACCATCGCAATGCGGGAGTAGTGGCGCTGGAAGCTATTTTCCCAGCCACCGACAACATGATGTTCTTTCCTGAACTAATGGACGAGGGCTACGCACCGCACAAGATTAAGCAACTCTACATCGTGGGGCACGAAGGCGCCACCGTTGAAGTGGACATTTCCGATGTTGTGGAGCAGAAGATCGACGCGATTCTCTGCCACGAAAGCCAGATTGCCGAGCCCGAGAAGGCGCAGGAGCGCTGGAAGGAACGCTGGGGCGAGAAACAGGAAGACGGCTCAGTCCGTCATGTGGAGCGTTTCCGCAGGCTGAAGTTTGGGTGATGTGTGCGGTAATACTTGGTTCCTTTGACTTGTTCGGCGAGCAGGACAAGTGGATATGGCCAACCACGGAATAAAGAAGGAAAAGAATGAAATGAAAAGAGCGCCGGCATGTGCTGGCGCTCTTTCTATCCGTACTAATGAGCGAGAGGGCTATTGAATCTCAGCCATCAGCTCTTGCTGCAGGTCATTCGCTTCAGCCGTCAGCGCATCCATGGTAGCCTGCACGTCGGCGCCCTGCATGACCTCGTTGTAGGCCTGCTGTGCGGCATCGCGCACACCCTGGTACGAGATCAACTGCGGCTCATAGGTGCCATAGGGAAGCAGCGCCAGCGCCTGACCATACTGCGGCATTTCGGCAATGATGTCGCCCAGATACTGCTCAGTACCGGCACGGGTCGGGAAGTAACCGCTGATGCGATCCCACTCAGCCTGTATTTCGGGCTGAGTGAACCATTTAACGAAGGTCCACGCAGCCAATTCCTGCTCCGGCGTGGTCTTGGTCATGATGATGTCGCCGCCATAGACGTTCAGGACTGGCTCGTCGGTGGTATACGGAATTGCGGCGACGCCCCAAACGTCCGGGTCACGGCCTTCCTCTGCCGCAACCGTGTCGATGTCGTTCTGATAGAATGGCATTCCGGAGGTTGAGCCCTGAGTGAAAATGGCGCGTCGACCGGCGAACTCAGTATTCGGGTAGCCCTCGGTGAAGAAGTATGCGCAACCCTCGTCGTTCATTTCCTTCAGAAGCGTGAGCGCATCCACTGTAGCCGGCGTGTTGTAGGCGTACGACTTGCCGTCTTCGGTCAGAATGCTGCCGCCGAAGGCCATGGTCCAGGAAGCTGTAGCGGAGGCGTCGTCACGCAGGATATAACCACCAGTGCCGTCGCCGTTGGCTTCCGCTGCTGCGCAGGCCATTTGCTTGAACTCTTCAGGCGTGGTTGGCGGGCCGTCGAAACCGAGTTCTTCCAGCCAAGTCTGGTTGTAGTAGAGCACCTCGACGGAGCGGTTTGGCGGGAAGCCAAGTCGCATGTTGTCGAAGGCCGGGTGCACACTCTGCTCAAGGAATCCCGGGAAGAAATCAGCGAGCTCTTCTTCAGTCAGGCCCCAGAACGGATCGTAGACATAGGTATTCATGTCAGTCAGCGCGCCGTTGAGCTGATAGAAAGCCTCGTCATTCTGATAGCCGGCTAGTAGCGCTGCCGGCGCTTCACCGGCTGCGACGCTGGCGTTCATCTTGTCGCGGATCTCATCGTAGCCGCCCTGGCTTTGAGAATCAAGCGTAATGCCATACGCGTTCTCGGCATTGAACTGGGCAATGAGTTCCGACAGTTGCTCATCGCGGGTGCCGGTGTGGTTGTGCCACCATACAATTGTCTGACCACTCGGATCGACGCCGGCTAGTGGGCCTTCAGTCGCCAGCTCCACTCCGCTCGCGTCTGCAGAAGCAGTTGTCTCTGCTGGTGTTGCTGCGCTGTTGTCTGCAGCCGGTGCTTCGGTTGTGGCAGGTGCTGGTGCGGCGCAAGCTGCTGCAATCATCAGAACCGCAGCAAGCAATGCAATCAGCCAGATATTTCTGTTTTTCATTGGTATTGGTCTCCTTGTTGATTCATAGGAATTTGAACCTTTGGACTACTGACTTGAACTTGTATGCCACTGGAACTACAGTTGCATGTCAGTGACATGATAATAAATCTACCTCACAATATATACACTTCCGGAATACTACGAGATCGCCTGAATAAGGCGCCTTTCAATGAATCCGCAAGCCTATAACAGATAACGGTGCTCTGCCCAAGAGTATGCTCTGTCTCCAGCCGCACAGTAGCTTCGGTTGCGCATTGCTGTAAATTACCCCTTCAGCCCCGATGTTGCAATGCCTTCGATAAAGAGTCGCTGTGTGAAGAAATAGATGATCAGGATGGGCACCATCGTAATAACGGCGCCCGCCATTTGCAGGTGAAACTGGGCACCCGCTTCGTCCAGGAATGCCAGCATGCCATACGAAATAGGTCGCCAGTCCGGCGTAGACGTCACAAGGATAGGCCACGCCAACGCATTCCACGAACCGATGAAACCGAACAACGCCAGGGTCATGATGGGCGCCATGGACAACGGTACGATGACGCGGAACAGGTATCGTAGATGACCCGCACCGTCGATCTGGGCTGAATCCCACAACTCACGTGGAATCTGTTGAAAGAACTGGCGCAACAAGAAAATACCGAAAGCACCTGCCATAAACGGAATCGTCAGTGCCGGCCAATTGTTTAACCACGGAATGGGCGTGAACTTACCCAGCCAGGAAACCGTGATGAAATTCGGCACCCAGACCACGGCTTCCGGCAACATTAGGGTCGACAGTAGCAAGGCGAACAGCAAACTCTTGCCGGGAAATTCCATCCAAGCGAATGCATAGGCGGCTAACGTACAAAAAACAAGCGTGCCGCCCACGGTGATGAACGTGATCTTAACGCTATTCCAAAAATACAATGAGAAATTGGCGTCGTTCCATGCCCGCGCATAGTTGCTCCATTGAGGTGTACTGGGCAACCACGCGCCGCCTGTCGCCTCCGTTAGGTTCATTAGCGAAACGCTGACCGTATACAAGAACGGAACAATGGCAATTGCAGCGCCAAGAATAAGAAACGAATAGGCAAAGATGTCGCCCAAATTGAACGGCTTACGCGGCGGCTTAGTCGCATTCTTCACAACCGGTTCAGCTACCGGTTTCGCCGCTGTGGCTGGAGTCGGAGTCACTTGGCTAACCATAGAACACCCGCTTACTTGCTAGCCGATTGTTGACCGCCGTCAAAGCGAGAATGATCAAGAGCAGTAGAATGGCTAGGGCGGACGCATACCCAAAGCGCGTGTCGCGCTTGAATATTTGGAAAATGACGATACTGGCTGTATCCGTTGTGCCCAGTGCTGCACCTGTTCGCAGGACGTAGATGTGATTAAACGCCTTGAACGTGCCGATGACCGAATACAGCGTCAGGAAGTAGATAGTGGGCGACAGAAGCGGTAATGTGATATTGCGGAATTGCGGCCAACGTCCTGCACCGTCGATAGCGGCTGCTTCATACAATTCCCTGGGGATGCTGCCCAGGCCTGCCATGAATATTACCGTATTGAATCCGATGAACGTCCACGTGCCGTAGAGGATAATCACAACCAGCGCCAAACTCGGGCCCGCCGCCCACTGTGGCAGAGAAACGCTATTGCCCAAAAACATTTGGAAGATGCCGGTCGGATCATCCAACCAGTCCAGGGGATTCATGCCCAGCGCCGTCATGATTGAGTTGACCGGCGCGTTGGGTCGGCGGGAGAATATGATGCGGAAGACGGCTGCCGTACCGACGATCGGCGCGATATAGGGCAGAAAATAGATAATGCGAAAACCTGCTTTGCCCCACACATCCTGGAACAGAAGCGTTGCTAATAATAGTGCAATGCCCAACTGCAGCGGAATGGTGCCAAGCGAGTAATAGAACGTATTTAAAATACCGTACCACCAGGTGCTGTCGCCGGCGGATAGGACGCGTGGCAACTCCCCGATGAGGAACCATGCCCCCACGAGCAACATGGCGGCGCCGCCGAGACGCAAGACAACGCTGATGTTGGAATCCCTGTAGCTCGCGCTATCCCACAGCCGCCAGGCGATGAGCAACAAGAGGAATCCAGCACTGATGATAATGATCTGTGACCAGATATCCAGCTCTTCACCAGCTTCCAACGCAATCGCGTAGGCATTGTGTATATCGGTCAACGTCACATAAGTCAGTCCGATGGCGCCGAGTATCATGACCGTAGCCATGACGAATGTGCCCATGCTGCTGTGCTCGACATCGCGGAAGGTCACATGACGGGCCACATAGGCGCGCAATAGGATGCCTACAGTGAGCACGCCTATCGCCAACCACAGCCACACTAGAATCTGTGGCTGCATGAGCGCCTCAACCGCCAGTTGCCGGAAAAGGGTGGGATTCGATCCCATACCGCGCATCTGCGCCGGCACTTCCAGGAGTTGCGGCAACGCTTTGAAGATGAAAAAGATAAAGAGCAGCATACTGACGCCGATAGCCACTCCCGCAGGCGCCCAGATCCAGAATGGATGCTGCTCTTCTATCGCCTCGCGTCTGCCTTTGAGAAGCGATCGGATCGACATGAATACCAGAAGGACGGCTAGCCAAAAAAACAGCACATACGCCAGATTGTTCATGGCTTTGACGTAGTTGAACAGGCTATCGTAACGACCATTGATCTTGTTCAGGCCGCGTAATGAACTCTGATATGTAGCGAAGATGAGAGGGAAAATGCCAAAAAGGCCGACGATAAGTATGGACGGAGCAAGGAATAGATAGGCGAGCAACGCCTCTTTTCTTTGCCGCCCTTTTCGCCCGGCGAAAATGCCGGTAGCGGATCGTTGCGTTGCACCCAATTCGCTTTTGTTTATGGCAGTTTCCACGTAAGCTTGCTAACCTTTGTGCACATATATAGTCGATTGCGCCCGAAACCAGAACGTGCTTTGAAGCCTACAACACAATTCTACAATATTGTTCAGTTTTTTTCACGTCGCCCTACGACGCTGTCGGAGGATTCTGTTGGCTACTGCATTCAGATTTGTGAACATCCTGGCAGCCGCACACAGAGCCAGAATCGGTTGAAAACGTTATAGCTGCAACACATAGTATAACAAATAGATGTTATGATCTCTTTAACAGACTACCGGCGCCAAATGGCTGACTGTCAGTTTCGCCTTGTGTTATGCGCGTGCCGGCGTTGCCATTGGCGGCACTTTCGAGGTTCTCCGGTGAGGTAATAACACAGTGTGCATTCGGATTTTTAGTTTGCTCCATAAAGCGGATACAGGCTTCGATCTTGGGTAGCATGCTGCCAGGCGCAAAGTGCCCTTCTGCTGTAAACTGTTTCAACTGGCTCACCGTGACCTCGTCCAAGAATGTTTGGTTTCTCTTGCGATAATTCAGAGCGATTCTATCGATGCCGGTGCTGATTAGAAATAGATCGGCGTTCAATCGCGTCGCCAGCAATCCACTAGCCAAGTCTTTGTCGATTACAGCGGTCACACCGCGCAGTTCTCCGCTCTCGTTGCGAGCGACGGGAATGCCGCCGCCGCCTACAGCGATAATCACCCAGCCTGCGTTGACCCCATCGCGGATGGCCTCTTCTTCCAGAATGGCTATCGGCTGCGGCGAGGCGACAACGCGTCGCCTACCACGCCCCGCATCGTCGATGACCGTCCAGCCGCTCTGCTCGAAGTGCTGAGCGCTGGCTTTGTCGAGGAAACCACCGATGGGTTTCGTCGGCTTGCCAAAAGCCGGATCGCTGCGATCTACCAGCGTCTGCGTCACACACGTCACGCAGCGCAATGACAGCTTGCGTTGGAAGAACTCGTTGCTAAGCGCCTGCTGCAGCATATATCCGATACTGCCTTGCGTATCCGCAACAATTAGGTCCATCGGCGTCGTGTGTACATGGGGGATAGCGAGCTCGTTGCGTCGCAGTATATAGCCAACCTGCGGACCATTGCCATGCGTAACCACCGCTCGCCAGCCGGATTCGATCAAGTTGGCAATGAGTCTGGCTGTCTCACGCACAGCGTCCCACTGGTGTTCGACCTCTGGACGCTTAGCATCTTTGATGAGCGAGTTACCGCCAATGGCGATAACGGCAATGGGCGAATGATCAGGCATGGTCACTTATTCTAGGTGCGCCACATTGGCGCATAATGCCGAATGCAATCAATGGCGCTCGCCTATGGGATCAGCGCCGGCAAAATGGTATAGAACTCGGTGGCTTTCACCACGTCTTCCAGCAGCACATTGTCGTGCACCGTGTGCGCCGTCTCCTCCTCACCAGGGCCGAAGCCGATGGAAGGGATGCCCGCCTTGCCCGCCCAATAGATCCCGTTGGTGCTGAAATTCCACTTGCCGGCAGGGTGCTCTGGCAAGCCAATGGCTTTGGCCGTTTCTAAACCTGCCTGCACAAACGGATGGTCCTCGTCCAGCGCCCATGCCGGGAAATACTTATCCACCGGAAAGACGAAGCCGGTGTAGCTGGGTTCGTCATAGTGCAGCATCTCGACTCGTATTTCGCCGCGAGCCAGTTGCTCTGGCGACGCTAGATCGCGAACCTGCTGCATCGCCGATTCGGCGGACTCGCCAAACGTCAGCCGGCGATCGATAAAGACAGTCGCCTGGTTGGGTACTGCATTGATGCTGGGCGTTTCCACGACCATGTCTGTCACCGTAATCTTGCCATGGCCCAAGAACGGGTCGTCACCCAGCTCTGGCTCCAATCTACTGATGGCATCGATGATGGGATTCACTTTGTAGATAGCGTTGTCGCCGAGCTGGTTGCTAGCCGCGTGTGCGCTGCGCCCCTTGGCGATGATCTGCATCTCGATGCGGCCCTTGTGACCGCGGTAGACCTGCATCTTTGTGGGCTCGCCTATGACGACGTAGTCTGGCCGCAGGCCTTCGTGCTCGACCAGCGCATGGCCGGATATGCCATCACACCATTCTTCCATGTTACCGAAGTAGTACACTGTCCATCCGTCCAAGAGTCCGAGCTTGTGGGCCAGTGCGATGCCGTAGATCATGCCGGGCGTGCTGCCCTTTTCGTCGCAAGCGCCACGGGCATAGAATCGACCCTCCTCGACCTTGCCGGTGAAGGGATCCCATTCCCATTCGTCCTGGTTGCCGATGCCGACGGTGTCAATATGGCTGTCGTAGAGCAGGATGCGCGGCCCCTCTCCCATGCAACCCAACGTGTTGCCCATACTGTCGAATCGCACATCGCGAAAACCCAGCTTCAGCATCTCCTGCTGTGCTCGCTCGCCCACTAGGCCAATCTGCGAGTCCATGGACGGAATCGCAACCAGTTCCTTCAGAAATGCAAGTATATCCGCACGTTGTGCAGCAACTTCAGCCCGCACTTGTGCGATATCAAACTCAGCCATACCAATATCCTTACCTGTACTGTGATTGCAGAATGGTTGACGCCTGTCTATTCGGTGCGTAACCATTAAGATGCTTGCGGAATGTATTCTAGGCGCTTGACCTCGCGTCTGGGAACTCTCGCAACTGACGAAACCCTTAATCCATTTCCTGGCGAGCTGCCAATGACGCTGACTCTATTCCGACCGCTCAATTTTTGCGCCAAGCTTACGCAGTTTATCATCGATCTTGTGATAGCCACGATCGATCTGTTGCACGTTACCGATGGTTGTTACGCCGTCGGCTGCCAGCGCAGCCAGCACCAACGCCATGCCGGCGCGAATGTCCGGGCTGGTCACCTGCTGACCGACCAAGCGACGTGGTCCGACGACCACGGCTCGATGTGGATCACATAGGATGATCTGCGCGCCCATGGTGATGAGCTTGTCCACGAAATAGAGACGACTTTCGTACATTTTCTCGTGGATGATGACTGTGCCTTCAGCTTGGGTCGCCACCAACAGTGCGATGCTCATGAGGTCTGGCGGAAACGCAGGCCAAGGAGCGTCGTCGATCTGTGGCACAGCGCCGCCAAAATCCGATTTGATGCACAGCGACTGTTCGCCGGGCACCACAAGGCTGTACTTACAGCCGGCGGGCTCGTCGTCATCCACAACTTGGCGCATACTCACGCCCAACCGTTCGCCAAAGATCATGTCGACCATGCGTAAATGGTCCGGCACAATGCCTTTGATGCGCAACTCGCCGGGTGTGACTGCACCCAGGCCGATGTAGCTGCCGACCTCAATAAAGTCCGGACTAATGTAAATTTCACCGCCGCCCAGTGATTTCTGACCATGAATGGTCAATACATTGCTGCCAATGCCCTCGATGGGGCAGCCCATGGAGATGAGCAGATTACAGACATCTTGCACATGGGGTTCGCTGGCTGCGTTACGCAACACGGTAACGCCGTCGGCGAGCGAGGCTGCCATCAGTCCGTTTTCTGTGGCGGTTACTGAAGCCTCGTCCAGCAGTATGTCACAGCCGTGCAGACGGCCGTTGGCGCTTAATTCAAATTTGCCGTTTCGGACGAGGGTACAGCCTAATGCTTCAAAGACTTGCAAATGAGTGTCGATACGCCGGCGACCGATGTCGTCGCCTCCTGCAGTTGTTTCGACGGAGAAGTGACCATGCCGCGCCAGCAATGGGCCCATGAGCGTCAAGGAGCCGCGAATCTGGCTAAAGAGGACGGCGTCCGGTGAACTGCTGTGCACGCCGCTGGCGTCCAATGTGACTGTTGTGCCTTCTCGTTGTACGGCGACGCCCAGTTCAGACAGTATCTGCAGCATCGTGCGCACGTCGCCGATATCCGGCAAGTTGTGCAGAACAACCGGTTCATCTGTGAGCAAACAGGCAGCAATCAACGGCAATGCTGCATTCTTGTTCCCGGTCGGCCGAATGTCACCTTCGATACGGTGACCGCCTTCGATGGTAAAGATTGTCATTGTGGACCCTCCGGACTCAAGTACGACAATCGAGATGAACCGGTCTGACGAAACCGGCTGATAGCCTGCAGATGAATCTTAAGGCTGTGCTGCACCTTGAGTTGAGCACAGTCGATAGAGAGCGCTCATAGGCCGCCAAGACGGACAATTGCTGGGTACTGAGGCACTGTTCGCATCGACATCTTACGCTTATGGATTCTAGCCGATTCGTACGGCCATTGCCAAACAGTAACAAGTGAGCCGCGCTTTCAGTTTGTCATGCAGAACGGGAACAAACGTTCGGAAATGACGTGCGAGAATTCCGAGAAAACAGCAGTTTGTGGTATAATGCTCCGGTGGTGCAGAGAGCATTTCTGCATAAGCAGTACAGTTCAGAAGTCGTGTTGGTTGAGTTGTGCCACACTATCGTAATATGCGTTGTTAGGGGCGTTCTTTGGGCATTTCAGCAAGTTGGGGTTCGGTCATTGATAGTCTGTCGGCGGGATATCGTTTCCTAGGCCGGCGGGTATCGCTGATCCTCATTCCAGTTCTTCTTGATCTGTGGTTGTGGCTGGGTCCGCGACTGAGTATCCAACCGCTTATCCAGGATTTTGTTCGCTATTATGAGCAGACAGTGGGCATGCAGGACATGCCTACCATGCCGGCTGAGATGTCGCCACAGATTCTGCTGGATTACGGGCAGGCGTCCAATCTCATGGACTCGCTGGTGAGCGGTTCTGTAGCTCACGTGCCGAGCTTATTTGCTTCGATGATTCCAGTCTCCTTCCGAGAGGCGATCATGATATCGAGCCCGTGGGCCGCATTTGGACTGTTTGCCGGGTTGAGCTTACTTGGGCTGTGGATCGGTGTGCTGTACATGAACCTATTGGCTCAACGTTTGCCCTTGGGCGAGGCGAGCAAGCCGTTGTCGGCTGGCGATTTGTTGCGGCTGGTCATACGCCAGTGGCTGAAGATGATCCTATTCATTATCGTGCTGACCGCCTTCTTATTTGCCGGTATGATACCGGTTATTTTGGGCTCGGTGCTGCTTTCGTTTATCAATCCGGCGCTTAGCTCCGTTTTGGTGGCGGTCTATATCGGGGCAGTCTTGGTAGTCCTCTTTTATCTGTACTTTGCTACGGCTGCAATTGTGCTGGATGACTTGCCAGTGCATCGTGCAATTCTACAGAGCGTAATCGTGGTACGCTCAAACTTCATAGGAACGCTGATCTTCATCATGCTGACAGTGGTCATTGCGAACGGCATGATGCTAATCCTGCGTCAGATTATGCAGGTATCTGAATACGGCTTACTGGTGGCGATCCCGGTCAACGCATACATTGGCACCGGTATTGTCCTTGCCCTATTTGTCTATTATCGCACACAGCTTCTGCGCTTTGCGTCTCTGCAAAGTGAAGTCGCCATGACCGGTAAAGGGCGTAAGTCTGAGTAGCGACTGTACTCTAACAAACGGTGTACGGCTGTCGAGAATAGACTTGGGTACTGAAGAGTTAGGGAGATTGTAGTGGCAAAAAACGAAAAAGACTTCGTGTACGGCGCTGACCAGATTCAAGTGTTGGAGGGTCTGGAAGCGGTACGCCGACGACCGGGCATGTATATTGGCGGAACCGATGCGAGAGCCTTGCACCATATGGTTTTCGAAGTGGTGGACAACGCCATCGACGAGGCTATGCAGGGTCGCTGCGATAAGATCCTCATCAGGATCCACAAAGATGAGAGCATCTCCGTCACAGACAACGGAGCCGGTATCCCGGTAGATACCCAGAAGCAGACCGGCTTGCCTGCCGTCACCGTGGTCATGACCAAACTGCATGCCGGCGGCAAGTTCGGCGGAGAAGGCTACAAGGTATCCGGCGGTCTGCATGGAGTTGGCGTAAGCGCCGTCAACGCGCTCAGCGAATGGATGGAGACCACAGTTAAGCGCGATGGCAAAGTCTACCGCCAACGTTTCGAGCGCGGCGTCCCTGTCTCGGAGGTGGAAGTCGTCGGCAAATGTAAGCGAGACGACACCGGCACGTCACAGCGGTTTCTGCGCGATGATACGATCTTTGAAGTACTCACATACACCTGGAACACGCTGGCAACACGCCTGCGCGAGATGGCCTTCCTCACACGAGGAATCGATATCACGCTGATCGACGAACGAACGGATAAGCCGCGCGAGATTAGCTTCTACTTCGACGGCGGCGTGAAGTCCTTCGTGCGCTACCTAAACCGCACGCGCAGCACATTGCACGAGCCGATCTATGTCGACAAGGAAGTGGAGACGACGCAGGTCGAAGCGGCGATCCAGTACACAGACGGTTTCACGGAGTCAGTTTTTGCCTTCGCCAATACGATTAATACGCCCGACGGCGGCAGCCATCTCACTGGCTTGCGCGGCGCGGTGACACGCACCCTCAACGACTATGCCCGCAAGCAGGGCTATCTCAAGGAGAATGACCCCAATTTCAGCGGTGACGATACTCGGCAGGGTATGACCGCCATCGTCAGCGTGAAGGTGCTGGAGCCACAGTTTGAAGGGCAGAACAAACTAAAGCTGCTCAACAATGAAGTGCGCTATCACGTGGAACAGGCCGTGGCGGATGTGATGGGCCAGTGGTTGGAGGAGAATCCACGCGACGCTCGCCAGATTATCGAGAAGGCGCGCACTTCCTTCCGCGCCCGAGAAGCGGCTCGAAAAGCACGCGATCTAGTCATCCGCAAGAGTGCTCTGGAGAGCTTGACGCTGCCCGGAAAGTTAGCCGACTGCTCCAGCCGCGATCCGCGGGAGTGCGAAATCTACATCGTGGAGGGCGACAGCGCTGGCGGCACCGCCAAACAAGGCCGCGACCGCCGCTTCCAGGCGATACTGCCCTTGCGCGGCAAGATACTCAACATTGAGAAAACCAGCCTGGACAAAGCGCTGACCAACAAAGAGATCCAGGCGTTGATCACAGCCTTGGGCACCAACATCGGCGAAAACTTTGACTTGGCTGGATTGCGTTACCATCGCATTATCCTGATGACCGACGCAGATGTGGACGGTTCGCATATCCGGACCTTGCTGCTTACATTCTTCTTCCGCTATATGGAGGAACTGGTAGACGGCGGACATCTGTATATTGCACAGCCTCCGCTCTATCGTGTCACAGTGACACGCAGCGAGGATGGCAAGCGCAAGCGGTCCAGTGAGTATGTCTACGATGACAAAACACTAGACAAGATACGCGAAGAACTCGGGTCTGAAAATGTGCGGATCGACCAGCGCTACAAAGGCCTGGGCGAAATGAACAATATTCAGCTCTGGGATACGACGATGAATCCGGAGAATCGGACGGTTCTGCAGGTGAGCATCGAGGATGCAGCCGAAGCGGACCGTACCTTTGACATGCTCATGGGCAGCAGCGTCCCCCCGCGGCGGCGCTTCATCCAGACGCATGCCAACCAGGCCAATCTGGATATCTAGCTCAGCAATTGAAAATGGGTCCTTACGAACGAAGGCGCTATCAGCAGTTGTGCCTTGTGAGCCAGCTGTCGATGGGCGTCGTTCGTAAGGCAAAACGGCTAAGTAAGCAAGAAATAAGCTATATTTCCTATTCGCGCGTTCGATTGACACGGTATCGGTAATACATTATACTTTCGACCAACGTCCAAGCTTCACAATGTCCCAATACAACGTCCAAGTACAACGTCAGTAGTCTGTCCCCAGTAGTACTGAACGTGCTTAGTTTATCAAACCTAGTCGAGCGAAACCTAGCAGTGGCGCTGGTTCCGCAAGTTACGTATTACGTTGCGACCAATGAGTATCCGGTCAAAGCGCGTTTCCAGCGGCTGAGTGTTCAGTCGCGGGTCCCATATCAATCGCAGTACAAAACATGTGAAGGAGAATTTCCGAATGAGCAAACGCATGCAACTTTGGTTGGTAGCTTCGCTTGCAGTAGTGGCACTCCTCCTCGTGGCAGGTTGTAGCGCACCCGCGTCTGCACCGGCACAGGAAGCCGCTCCGGCAGAAGAAGCCGCCCCTGCAGAAGAGGCTGCTCCAGCCGCAACAGGAGAGGAATCGGTTATTATCTATGGTCTCTACCAGGAACCTGAGATTCTTAACTACTTCCTCCGCACACAGACGGTTGCCAGTGAAGCGGCACGTTACTGGGATGAGGGGCTGATTCATCCCACACCGGACGGCGAGTACGAAGCTATTTTGGTCACAGAAGTGCCGAGCACCGAAAATGGCGGTGTGTCCGCAGACGGTATGACAATTACCTACCATCTGCGAGACGATATCGTTTGGTCGGATGGCGAGCCTTTCAATTGTGACGACGTTCTGTTTACCTACAATGCGGTAACCAATCCCGATAGCGGCGCTGTCAACTCAGCCAACTATTCTCTGATCGACTCTGTCACCTGCGAAGACGACTACACGGCCGTCGTTCAGTACAGCGAGTTCTTTGCACCCTTCCTTTCCAACTTCATGTCCATCCTGCCTGAGCACGCCACAGGCGATCCGGTAAACATGACCGAGTGGGACTACAACTGGGCGCCGATCGGCACAGGTCCGTTCGTGATGCAAGAATGGGTTCCTGGTGATCGCATGGTTCTCGTCGCCAACGAGAACTACCGAGATTATCCTGAGAAGCCGATGACCGACAAAATCATCTTGCGCTTCATTGAGAGCCGAGAAGTTGGCAAGGCGCTGATCACCTCTGGTGAGATCCAGGGCCTCTGGGACCTCTCTGAAGCTGATATTCCCGACTTCCAAGACAACCCGGATATCACCATCCATGCGCAGCCGAGCGCCGGCAGTGAGCGTTTGGTCGTCAATCTGGCTGATCCGACAATCGACGCTACCGACGATCCGCTGAACCACCCACACCCAATTCTTGGCGATCTGCGTGTACGCGAGGCTATTCAGTACGGCATCGACAAGCAGTACCTGGTTGACGAGCTGCTCTTCGGCAAGACAACCGTTAGCACCAGCGAGCTGAGTCTTGGTTGGGCAAAGTGTGACATCGCCCAGTCTGAATATAATCCTGATGCGGCGATAGCCTTGCTCGAAGAAGCTGGATGGGTAGAAGGTCCTGACGGCGTGCGTGTCTGCCAGGATTGTCTATATGCGGAAGAAGGAACTCCGTTGCGACTGAAGCTGCAGACCACCACGGGCAACCAGCTTCGTGAAGAGACTGAGCAGCTGATCATATCCATGATGTCCGATATCGGCATAGATATGTACATCGAGAATGTTCCGAGCTCTGAACTGTTCGGAAGTTGGGAGAGCGGCGCATTCCGCAAGCACGGTCAGTTTGACATCGTCATGTACACGACCACCGACCTGCTGGATCCGCACGACCAGATGTACGGTTACTTCCACAGCAATAGCATCCCGACCGAAGCAAACGGCGGTACAGGTTATAACTACTCGCGTTGGATCAACGAGACCGCAGATGCGGCAATCGAAGCTGCTGCTACAACCCCGGTGCTGTCCGATCGAGCTGACCAGTACCAGATCGCATGTGAGCAGATCGATGCTGAACTGCCGCACATCTATCTATACGATCGAGCTGATATCGACTTGACCCGCAGCAACTTCAAGAATTACCAGATCAATAGCTGGTTCAATGTTCGCAGTTGGAACGCAGAAGACTGGTATCTTGAGCAAGATTAAGTTGTAGTTGGTAGCTCCCAGGGTATACCGCACACTGCGGTATACCCTTCTCCATGCCTAAGCTCACTAGTTGGCATTTTCCACGGGGATATCCTCTAAAGGCCACTAAGGTTAGGTAGCACAGCACTAGAACACGGTAGTCGGAGGCGCATCATTACACAGTACATCATACGAAGGCTGCTCTACGCAATACCACTATTACTGCTCATTAGTATGGTGGTCTTCTTTATGATCGACCAGGCGCCTGGCGGTCCAATGGCGGCTTTTGAAGAAAACCCAAACATTACACCTGAAGATATGGCCCGTTTATCCGAACTTCTCGGAGCGAACCAACCCGTCCATGTCAAGTACTGGAATTGGATCAAGCGTGTAGCTGTAGGCGACTGGGGCTATAGCCAGGTCACCTATCGACCGGTAATGCAAATGATTCTAGAACGGTTACCGGCAACGCTACAGTTGATGTTGGTCTCATTTCTGGTGACACTCTTGATAGCCATACCGATAGGCATCCTATCGGCACTGAAGCAGTATTCTTTATTTGATCACGTCGCAACATTTTTTGCATTTGTAGGGCAATCTATTCCCGTTTTTTGGTTCGGATTGCTGCTTATCATCGTGTTCAACATGATGCTCAAATGGCCATTCAGTCCGGCGGAGGGTTTTGCGTGGGCAAACTGGACGAACTGCCGTGATTGTGCGCCGTTGCTCCCCGGCGGCGGTCGAACACCTTATGATATTTCGGATCCAACAATGTGGGACCGAGCCAGACACATGATTTTGCCGGTAATCACACTGGCGCTTTTTGGCGCAGGCACCTACACGCGTTACATGCGCGGCCAGATGCTGGAAGTGATTCACCTGGACTACATTCGCACCGCTCGAGCCAAGGGCCTGCGCGAGGGCGTCGTCGTTCGCGGGCACGCCATCAAGAACGCGATTACGCCCGTCATCACCGTGATCGCTCTGCAGTTGCCGATTCTGTTCGGCGGTGCACTCTTCACCGAGACGATCTTCTCGTGGCCCGGCATGGGCAGGTTGTTTTACTACCATGCGCAAAGAGTTGACTATCCTGTGCTCATGGGCATCGTTATGATCAATGCGGTGCTCATCATTGCGTTCAACTTGATCGCCGACATTGCATATGCATTTCTTGATCCACGCGTTCAGTACGAGTAAACCTCTACTCAGATTGTGCTGTTCTGCTCACAACTAGACGATAGCATGGCCAACGAACTAATCCTGCAGTCCCCTTCGACAACAAAAGAACGCTCCATGCGGAGCATGTACTGGAACCAGTTTCGGCGCCACAAAATGGCGGTCGCTGGGTTATTTGTACTGATCGGTCTAGTACTTGGCGCCATCTTTATACCAATGTTGAGCCCGCACCCTGCCGTGCTCGGTGAGTCCTTCAGAGAACAGCGTGAGCTGATGAAGGAGAAGGATCAGCCCCCAAGTTCTGCCCATTTCATGGGCACGGACCCGCTTGGCCGCGATATTCTTACCCGTTTGTTCTACGGCGGTCGTTTCTCGCTCACAATTGGCCTGTTGGCGACAGTACTAGGCATCCTCATCGGCACGCTGATCGGCGCAATCGCAGGCTACTATGGCGGTTGGGCGGACAATCTGTTGATGCGCTTTACCGACATGTTCATCGCATTGCCGCGTATCTTCATGCTCATTATCATGTCACTGTTGATCCGCGAGGTTGATGCACCGCTTTTCAGTGCATTTGGCAACGCCGGCGGCATCATCATCATCTTGGGCATTTTGTCCTGGACCAGCGTCGCCCGCATCGTGCGCGGCCAATTCCTGGGTCTGAAGCAGAAGGAATTTGTGGAGGCCGCCAGAACGCTGGGAGTCGGCAACATGCGCATAGTATTCCGTCATGTGCTGCCCAACACCGCCACACCAGTCATTGTTGCGGCGACGCTGCTGGTCGGCGCCACGATTATCGCCGAGTCCGGTTTGAGCTTCCTCGGTTTCGGCGTTATCGTACCCACGCCGACGTGGGGCAATATGCTCAATTCCGCACAGAGTGAGATGCTGAATGGTCACTGGTGGATGGCTGTCTTCCCCGGCATGATGATCTTCTTGACTGTTATCTCCGTAAACTATATCGGCGAAGGCCTGCGCGATGCGCTGGACCCGCGCAAACTGAACTGAGGATGATTGTGTCGAATGATATCACCGGCGAGCTGAAAGCACGCGTCGCCAAATATATCGATGACAACGCTGATCGCCTACTGGAAATCAGCCACACTATCCATGCCAACCCAGAGCTGGCATTCGAAGAATACGAGTCTATGAAGCTGTTGGCAGACACGGCGGAAGCAGAAGGCTTTGTGGTGGAGCGGGGTGTGGCTGGGCTCGACACGTCGTTCATTGCGACCACGTCGTGCGGCGAACCTGGCGCGACGGTGGCCTTCCTTTCCGAATACGACGCGCTACCGGGTCTCGGGCATGCTTGTGGACACAACATTATCGCTACCGCGGGTCTCGGTGCGGCGCTGGCAGCCAAGAGCGTTGCGGACAGCCTATCCGGAGACCTAAAGCTCATCGGCTCACCTGCAGAGGAAAAGGGTGGCGGTAAGGTCATCATGCTCGAACGCGGTGCCTTTGACGGCGTGGACGCGGCCATGATGGTCCACCCAGGCACGAAAGCCATGGTTGCACGCGGCTCCATTGCCTCCAACGCTTTGCGGTTCGAATTCTTCGGCAAGCCCGCCCATGCTGCCGGCGCACCGGATATGGGCATCAATGCCCTGGACGCCTGCATCCAAACTTTCAACAATATCAATGCCCTGCGCCAGCACCTGACGCCGGACGTGCGCATCCACGGTATAATCACACATGGCGGTGACGCTGTGAATGTGGTGCCGGCATATGTGGAGGCAATATTTAGCGTGCGCGCCAAGGAATCCGACGCATCATTCGAGGTTGTGGAGAAGGTCATACGTTGCGCAGAAGCGGGCGCTATGGCTGCTGGTGCGACCGTCAAGGTCGAGCATTCCATGCATTATGCGAATCGTGTGCCGAACCCCACCATGGCGCGCTTGTTCGCTGAAAACATCATTCCCCTGGGCGAGGACGTTGTGGATCCGCTGCCGAATGAACGGATGGGTTCTAGCGATATGGGCAACATCACGCATCACATCCCGGGCATCCATCCCTACGTAGTCATTACCGACCCGGGTACAGCCGGTCATTCACCGGAATTCGCTGAAGCGGCTGTCAGTGAGCGAGGCGATGCGGCCTTGTTGCGAGCAGCCAAGGCCATGGCAATGACCGCCGTGGACCTGCTTGCCAATCCCGAACTCATGGCGCAGGCCAAGGCTGAGTTTGCTAGTACGGTGGACATGGATGCGGCGTGGCGCAGTAGGAAATTCTTCGCGTAGCTCGGTGGTGTGCGCATGCAGTTATGCATTCGGCTCATGCTCGACACAGCGGTTCCCTAAAGGCGACCCTGCCAGATCGGTCGCGATTACTACTGAAGGCCGCACTCTTTCCCGTGAGTTACGCGTTCTGGCATTCATTTGAGTAGTGTGTCAAATCAAATGATAATGTTACCGAAACGAGTTGCAAGCACCATACCGCTATGCTATACTCAGGGTAAGTTACACCCCAAGTATGGCTAAGCCAAACATACAAAAATTCTATATGTGCAACCTGTGTTGTTCGCCCAAAGGAGCAAAAACTAAATGGCCAGTGTAACCTTTGACCATGTTTACAAGCGATTTGGTGATGTTGTCGCTGTAAACGATCTAACTATCGAAGTTGAGGACAAGGAATTCTTAGTCTTCGTCGGCCCGTCCGGGTGTGGCAAGACGACCAGCCTTCGCCTTCTGGCAGGCCTGGAAGAGATTTCTGAAGGCAATATCCTCATTGGCGACCGTGTCGTGAACGACGTACCGCCGAAGGACAGAGATATTGCCATGGTGTTCCAGAGCTACGCTCTCTATCCGCACATGAGCGTATATGACAACATGGCGTTCGGTCTGAAGCTACGCAAGACGCCCAAGGCAGACATCCAACGCCGTGTGACGGAAGCAGCTAGCGTGTTGGACATCGAACACCTGCTCGACCGCAAGCCGAAACAGCTATCCGGTGGTCAGCGACAGCGCGTGGCAGTAGGTCGCGCTATCGTTCGTGAGCCCGCCGTGTTCCTCTTCGACGAGCCACTTTCCAACCTTGATGCAAAACTGCGTGTCCAGACTCGTTCGCAGCTTACTCGTTTGCACCAGCGCCTGGCTACCACGTTCATCTATGTGACGCATGACCAGGTCGAGGCCATGACCATGGCTAGCCGTATCGCCGTCATGAAGGATGGCATTCTGCAGCAGATTGACACCCCGCAGCAACTCTACGACCATCCGCAGAATGTGTTCGTCGCCGGCTTCATCGGCAGCCCGAGCATGAACTTCTTCGATGCCACGCTCGTCGAGGGCGACGGCAAACTGGAAGTTAACGCAGGCGGCTTCCGCCTTGATGTTCCGGGCGATAAGGCTGATGAGTGGCGACCGTTCGTGGGTCAGGAAGTCGTGTTCGGCATTCGACCTGAGGATATCCATGCCAAGCCCTACGTGGCGCCCGGCATTCTCGAGTCCGATATGACTGCCGACGTGGACGTCACCGAGCTCATGGGTAACGAGATCTTCCTCTACCTGCTGACCGGAGATAAGAAGTCCTTTATCGCCCGTGTCGATCCTCGTGTTTCGGTGCAGCCTGGCGACAGCCTGGAAATGGCCGTCAACATGTCGAACGCGCACATCTTCGATCCGAAGACTGAGATGTCGTTAGCCGGCTAGGGCAGAGGCCTGAGCCTACGTAGTACCGCAAAATCAGTTGGGTACAAGCGACTGCCGGTCCAACATATGCTGGACCGGCAGTTTTTCCGTTTTCCGGCCCAACGCGTACAATTTTATCAATGGGAATGATAATACGGCCGATGATTGTTGCTGCAGCATGAAGCTCGTTATCACCTAGGAGAGCAAGCAGGAAGGCTGAATTAACCGAAATGGGGAAAACAAAATGACAGTATTTACCGAATTTGATGTGGTGGAAGATCTGCATCGTTCCGGCGACAAAGTCGTTCTACTGGTGATGGATGGGCTAGGCGGCCTGCCCATGGAAGCCGGCGGCAAGACAGAGCTGGAAGCGGCGAACACGCCCAATTTAGACAAGATGGCGACAGAAGGGAGCACCGGGCTTTCCACGCCTATTCGTATGGGCATCGAACCTGGCAGCGGTCCTGCGCACTTGAGTCTGTTTAGTTACGATCCAATCAAGTATGAGATCGGCCGCGGCGTATTAGAGGCGCTCGGTATCGGCTTTAACCTGCGACCGAACGATCTTGCAGCGCGAGGCAACTTTGCCACTGCAGATCCCGACGGCACTATCACAGACCGCCGCGCCGGCCGTATAAGCACCGATGAATGTATTCGACTGTGCGAGAAGTTACAGGAGGCGACGGGAGATGTGCTTCCGGGCTACCAGGTATTCGTTGAGCCGGTCAAGGAGCACCGTTTCGTGTTAGTCCTTCGCGGCGAAGGACTGGGCGGTCAACTAACCGAAACCGATCCGCTGGTCACGGGCAAGAAACCGTTCCCTGTGGAGGACGAAAGCGGCACCGAAGAGGGTGCACATACGGCTGCACTCGTGAACAAATGGGTCGAGACGGCTCGTGCTGCACTTGCCGGTGAAGAGCGGGCCAACAGTCTGAATTTACGCGGTTTGGCCAAAGATCCCGGACTGCCCCAGTTCCCCGATATCTATGGTGTACGAGCAGCGGCTATCGCGGTCTATCCCATGTACAGGGGCGTCGCCAGCCTCGTCGGCATGGATGTCATCGAGTTTGAGGGTGAACGTCCGGAGAACGAGATCGATGCGTTGGAACGAGTTTGGGATGATTATGACTTCTTCTTCGTGCATATCAAGAAGACCGACAGCTATGGCGAAGATGGCAATTTCGATGCCAAGGCGCATGAGATTGAAGCCGTCGACGCAATCATTCCGCGACTGCTTGCGTTGAAACCTGGTGCGGTCATCGTCACAGGCGACCATAGCACGCCGGCTAAGCTGCGCAGTCACAGCTGGCATCCTGTACCGACCATTCTGTGGAGCCCGAAAGCTATGCCGGATCAGGTTCAGTCCTACGGTGAGCGTGTCTGTGCCAGCGGTCATCTCGGCATATTCCACGCTACAAATCTCATGCCCATGGCCATGGCGCTGGCAGGCCGATTGAGCCGTTTCGGCGCCTAGCTTTATCCGTGCGCTGCCGATAGTAGGCAGATACAGAAAACAACTAAACCCAGGGCATATGCCCTGGGTTTATTATTGCAGTGCCAGTTGCGACAATCTACGCAGCTTCGCCTTCTTCTGTGTTTTCTTCATCACTGTCGCTGCGCACGAGGCTCTTGTCCTGATACTTCTTGCCTTCCTCGATGAGCATGACCGGGATGCCGTTGCGAATGGGGTATTTGTAGCCATTGCGCGGATTGAGCAAGAACTTGCCGTCGTCGACCAGTTCAAGCGATCCCTTATCCTCTGGGCAAACTAGAATCTTCAGCAGCTCATCGCTAACCTCGCCACCTAGCGGCGCCTCATCCAATGACGTGATGGGTTCCGACGGAAGCGTGCCTCCGCCGCTGGAAGTCATGCTGAAATCCGGCGGTGACGTTACTTTTCTCACGATATATACGATGCCGCCGATTATGCCAGCCAATACCATTAATTTAAATAATCGTTTCATGGTGACTCCTCTTGCGCATTTTGCGTTCTGTCTGGACCGGTATGTTTGGTCACTTGAATCGTTATATTAGCACACCAATCTTCCTCGGGCAATCTATACTCGTTCATGGACCAACAGTTTCCCAACAGTACGCAGCCAATCAGGCCCGGTTGCGGTAGAGCGTTGGATTCACAACTGCCATCATGCCTTCACTGTTCAGCGTGCCGCCCAGGAAGCGGTTCACTAAATCCGTCTGCGGCGCCGGGTCAGCTAGAAGCTGATTGTAGTCGACCTCAAGTACAGAGAAATTTGGCTGCTGTTTCAGCCAGTCATCCACCTGTGCCAGGTGCTTTCTATACAGCTCTGCCATTTCTTCATCGCTCAGCGATCCGCCCGCTTCTTCACGACGATCGAGCATTTTCTGTTGAGATGCCAGTACCTCCTGGATGTTACGGTGCATGAAGATCACTTTGTACTCACACTTCGGCGGTAGATAGGCAAGCAGCGCACTGATTACCTTCACAACCTGGCCGCGCGCATCCTGTACCCAGTCTGTATCGCCCTTATCAAGCTGCTTGACACGCTCAAATTCGTAGTAGCCTTCTGGGTTGTCATCGTCGGGCGAGCGCATATCGTCCACATAGACATCCAGTCCACCGGCTTCTAGCATCTTCATCATCATGGACGTACCGGAGCGCGGCAGGCCCGAGACCACTATCACGGGTGTTGTTTCAGGAGGTGCGGAGGTCTCACTTTTTCCAAATAGCCTGCTTAGAAAGCCCATCAATTATGTTTCTCCGTTGCGGACTTTTGTTTCGGAGCCAGTTTCGTCACTGTTGGCGGTGTTCTCCAGGTACGCATCATCCCACTCGAGCACGAGCAGCGAAGCCGCCATGTCGAACGCCAGCGCGTGATGGGCGCCGCTTATGTCCACAAGCAGCGGACCGTTGAAAGGTGATTTTTCCAGTATGCGCAGTTTTACACTGGGATAGATGCCGAGTGAACCTAAGTAGCGCAAGCGGTCGTCGTCTTGCATCAGCACGCGTGCAAGGCGGTAGTCCACATCGATTTCGCCGTTACTCAGTGGCAGTCCGGCTATGTCCTCGACTACACCCATTTTGCTCGGAATCGGGTCACCGTGTGGATCGATTACCGGATCGCCCAGCGCTATCGAGATAGCGTCTTCCAGCGCCTCACTGATCACATGCTCGAGGCGCTCTGCGTCGGCGTGCACGAGATCCCAGGGAAGACTCAACTCCTGGTGCAAATAGAGCTCTAGCAGCCGATGATGACGCAGCACTTCTAGTGCGATCCGTTCGCCGGCCGGCGTAAGCGAGACGCTCTGATACGGTTCATAGTCAACCAGGTCAAGGTCTGCCAACTTTTTGACCATGTTGGTAGCCGAGGCCGGCGACACCGAGAGATGGTTGGCTAAGGCTGAATTTGTGACCGTTTCCCCTGCACTGCTTAACAGATAGACGGCCTTCAAATAGTCTTCATGGGCCGATGTGAGCGTCTTATTGTGGCCCAACAACTCCAGTTTAGTCATGATTAAATAGTAGCTTTTGGCCACAAATCTGTCAAAGTGTCGCCCTGTATCATCCTACTGAGCCGCTATTCGGCTGGCGGAGCCATTCGTGCTTTGGAACATCGTTCGATGTCCACGCAGAGCTTTTCGCAATAAGCCAGCAATCTTGGCTTCCACTTCACATGTAGGTCCAATGGATCGATCCAGTCTACGCTGTAGGGTTCATGCGCCACTGTTTCTAAGTTATGATGCACATCTTCAATTATACGGAACTGTATATCGCGGCTTGGCATGGGTCCGTAGTGCGAGTGCAAAACAAGCAGAGGCGGTATGCGGAAGATAGCCTCCTTTTGCCAGCGTACAATCTCGTTGAAGAAGAGCCGCAGCGGATGGTAGCGTCGGTGGATCGCAGGCTTGTACAGCACCAACTGGTGCCAGAAGTCGCTGCTTGCAACACTCAGGTCTGTTGCATCCAGTGGCAGGCTGTAGAGCGTCGCAATGGCGATGACGCCGCTGTCTAACAGTGCGCGGCATGCTTCGATATAGCCGAACGCAAACGAGCGCGTGAGAAATGGCGGCACGGTCATCTTCACGTCGGTCAAGATGCTCGCGCTTACGTATGTCCCGTAGTAGGAAGGCATACATCTCCACATCGGCCATGCGAGCGCAGACGGTTTCGGCTAGGATGACGAACGGGTTGGTGACATACTCATCGCGTTCATTCGTGATGCTGTCAAAATAGTCATCCAAGTTCAGGAAGCATTCCGGTACGGCTTCAGTCGATAGGCTATAGGAAGTACGATCATAGAACTGAGTTTTCATGCACAGGAACAGCCTTCCAGGAGAATTGTTGCCGGATTCGCGGTCATCCGACGCGGCTGATTGAGGTACGAGGTAAGATGAAGTGTGCGCAAATAGTTCATACTCTCAAATACCGATATAATGGTAGCTAAACGCTGTTCGGGATGACCGATGATAGGTCTTCGATCTTCCTCAGTATACCACTCGCCAAAACGAACCTGACAACCGTCAATGCACAGACGTGCACCCGCCATCGAGCCATTCATCGTCAGGAGTGTTCTGCATGGCCCAAAATGATTCACCAGCCACCAGCGCTCTTAAAGCCGCAGAAAGAGCCGCACGTAGTGCACCCGACAGTGCGCCGAATTCTAGCACTGCCTACACTAAATCCCAGACCGATAGCTATCGTCCCATGATTCGAGATCTGCCGTTGGATCTGCGTCCGCGTGAACGGCTGCTATACTACGGCGCTGAATCGTTGAGTCCAGCGGAGTTGCTGGCGATCATTCTGCGCGTCGGCGGGCGCGGCGAGAACGCTATCCACATGGCGGAGAGAATTCTGGCTGATTTCGATGGCGTAGCTGGTTTGGCAAAAGCGAATCTGGACGAACTGTGTCAACAGCGCGGCATAGGTGAGGCAAAGGCGACACAGATCAAGGCAGCGTTGGAACTGGGTCGCCGGCTGGTGGCTTCGCTGCCGCATGAATTGCCCAAGATTACTTGTCCGGCGGATGTGGCGCATATGCTGATGCTGGACATGGCGCTGCTGGAACAGGAACACCTGCGCGTACTGCTGCTTGATACGAAGAATCATGTGCAGCGTGTTGTCACGATTTACGAGGGCAGTCTCAACTCGGCAATGGTGCGCATCGGCGAGGTCTTCCGCCCGGCGATCCGAGCCAACTGTGCATCAATCATTATCGTGCACAATCATCCTAGCGGCGACCCCACTCCGAGCCCGGAGGACGTACGTGTAACCGAAATGCTCGTGGAGGCAGGCAAGCTGCTCGACATCGACGTGCTCGACCACATCATCATCAGCCGCAACGATTTTGTGAGCCTGAAGGAGCGGAAACTCGGCTTCTAATCGGCATTACAGGTGTAGGCTATTCTTCCTCTGTGTAGTTCGCCGCGCTCTCCATGCAGGCAGTCACAGCGCGCACCGTTGATGTCTGCATCTTCACCTCACGCGCCTGCTTGCGGATGAACTCTTTGACTTGATCCGCACGAAGAACAGGCATATTTGGATTTTCCAGAGTAAGTTGGGCCTCCGGATTCAGGAAGACGGCTGCACCTGAAATTGGCACATCCGGCTTCTGTTCAGGCTGGTCGCCATTTTCATCTTGTGTATTCGTGTCGCCATTAAGCGTGCACTGAGCGAGGATCTCCGTGAGTTTGCTGGCCTGTTCATTGACCTCTTTGGCCGGGTTGCCCAGTCCTTCACGAGCGAAAATGGTAAAGATGCGGCTGATACTGAACGGCTCACGCCAGTTGTCGCCGTTGATGCTGATTCGCCCCTTATCGCTGCGAGTGGCTACGATGATTACGCCGCACGGGCCGACGATAACATAGTTGGCGGGCAGACTCCAGGCAAAGTACGCGTACTTGTTGTCGAAGCCTTTTAGATTGCGTTCCAATAACTCATCCGGTCGGTCGAAAAACTTCGAGCCCTTCCAGCGTCGTCGCGCAAAACGGTTGATGTAATAGCTGCCCGAACTGGCGAAGATGAAGCCTGTGGGCAATGCGATAAAGCTGATCCACATCCAGTACTGTTGCAGAAACAATGCAACGGAAGAGGTTGCGGGTTCATCGGGCGGCAGCCAGGTCGGCACAAAGCTGGCAAGAAGACCAACAATCAGGATGGCCAGACCGGCCATGCTCAGCCGGCGACCGCGCTGCTCTTTTTTCTTTATCGCACCAAGATTCCGATATACTCTCATGTATTTTCCCGTTTTGCCTTGTGGGCTGCGATTATTGGATTGTTTGCGAGCCGACAGCATCCGGAATGGGAGCATCAGCCGGTGTACCCAACTGTTCTATACCATTCCTAATCTGCTCGACCAGTTGGCTTTCGATGCCGAGCTTGGCGAAGCGCAATGCACTGTTGATGGCGGTGGACTTGCTTTTACCGTGTGCTACGATTTCGACGCCGGAAAGTCCCAACAGCGCCGCGCCGCCATATTCGCTGTCATCAATGCGGCTGCGGATCCGACGCAGCGCCTTCTTGGACAGTAGCATGCCAATGGAGCTCAGCAGGGTACCCGCCAGTTCCTCGCGCATGATCTCCTGCAAACCGGCGCCGGCAGCCTCTGCTGTCTTCAAGAAGATATTGCCGCTGAACCCATCTGACACAAGTACATCGACCTTGCCGTCGACCACGTCCTGGCTTTCCGCATTGCCCTGGAAGTTGATGCCTGGTGTGTTCTCCAGAAGGTCATACGAAGCGATCACCAACTGATTGCCCTTGCCCGCTTCGCCACCGTTACTGAGCAGGCAAACGCGGGGATTCTCGACGTTCATCAAGTGTCGCGAGTATTGGGAGCCCATCACAGCAAATTGCTGCAGGTGTTCCGGTCGCACATCCGCGTTGGCGCCCACATCCAAAACGACGCATGCACCGAAGCGGGTAGGGAAAGGGGTTAGTAGCGCCGGTCGTCTCACGCCTTTGATGCGCCCTATATTCAATATGCCGCATGCAAGCGCAGCGCCAGTGTTGCCCGGCGTTACAAATGCTTGCGCTTCGCCGTTGCGAACCATGCGGCTGGCTACCACCATGGAACTGTCGGGTTTTGCCTTGATGGACGACGTCGGTTTATCTGTCATCTCGATGACGTCTGGCGCATGCACGATGGGCAGGTCAAGGCCCTTCGTGTCATGCTGTTTCAGAAACTCTTCGATGGCGTCCTGTTGTCCTATGAGCGTTATTCTAACGCCGAATTCTCGTGCGGCGGAGATGGCGCCTTCGATTACAACGCCTGGTCCATGATCGCCGCCCATCACATCTAGTGCTATATTTATCATTTGTTATTCTGTAAACTATCCAGCAGTAGTCTGCTTACGTCCATTCCGTCTGTCTCGTGTTCAGGTATTGCCTTCTCCGCAGTGCACCGAAGAATAACAACCGCTCTATTTTAACGGGAATCGACCTTTGACGGTAATTGCGCTTAAGGTCATCCTGATTCCCAATCCGTTTCGCAACCTCAAACTAATACCGATTCCGTCAACTGCGCATTTTCTAGGGTATTGAGAGCCACGGGGCGGGCATCGTCTTGCCAACATACCGATAGCGCCTGTCCATCGTCATCTTTTATAGAAGATGCATACGCATGCAATGATATGCAAAGCAGATTAGATACTGCGCGTCCTGTGCGGCATCGGTTATTGCTGCAGTCGACCTGGCGTCGCTCTTCGCCGCGCTCACCTGCAGTGTATACTGGTTGCGTGAGCCGAACGCCAAGCACTCTCGTTTAGTATAGCAGGTCAGCTCATTGTGAACGGCACAACGCTTATCATAATCGCAATTATATGGATAGCGCTCTATGTGATCGCCCGCTGGCGCTACCACGCCAACGACGTGGCGCATCGCTACGACTGGGACATACTCGCCGCGGGTTCGCTCTTTGCTCTGACAATCGGTTTCTTCTGGCGCACCGTCAGCGGTGATGTTTTTCAGCCGGCTGATGGCGGTGATCTGGTTAGCTTTCTATACCCGACCTATCGCTTCGCAGCAGCCCAGCTTGCCAATGGAACTCTGCCGCTCTGGAATCCAACGCTCTATGGCGGCGCACCTTTTATCTCGGATATCCAGGCGGGCTTTCTCTACCCGGTCAACCTCTTCCTCTTCTTGATCAATCCGGACTTCCCATACGTTACGTTGCAGTGGATGCCTATTCTTCACATCTACTGGACAGGCCTCGGCGTCTATGTGTTACTGCGTACGCTACGGATTGCGGACGCGCCGCTCATGCGCGGCGCTGCTCTCTTTGGCGCCATTGCGTTCCAGTTCAGCGATCCCTTGCTCATCCACTTTGGCAATCTCAACCTGATCGCAGTCCTTAGTTGGATGCCGTGGATCTTTGCCGCATACGCGGCAGCGCTAGAAGGCCGAAAGCTGTGGCTGGCTGCACTGGCGGGACTGCTCTTCGCCGTCAGCACTTATGCCGGTCACGCCCAGAGCACGCTTTACATCGGGCTGGCGCTGGTTGTGTTCACGCTGTTGGAGGCGTTGCTGGATAGCGGCGCGGCCAAAGAAAGGGCGGGAGTTGGTGCAGCCGCCTGGGAATACGTAAAACTGGCGTTGCGCAACTATGCTGTCCCGTTGATGGTGACTGTGGCCGCGGCCATTGTGCTCTCCGCACCCATTCTTCTGCCGGCCATGCAGCTCACAGGCCACACAGAACGAGTCGACTTCAGCTATCAGGAAACAGTTGACTATTCGCTGGCGCCGACACAGGCGCTAGGCTTGATCACGCCAGGCTTCTTCGGTCGCGGACCCGCCTTACATTGGAGCTTGTGGCAGCGAGTGGAACTGCCCTATGCAGGCGTTGCAACGTTGCTAATGGCCATTGGCGCGCTGCTGTTGGCGTCTGCGCATGTACGTCGGCGGCTATGGCCTTGGTTCGGCTTGGGCGCATTCGGTTTGCTGACTGCGTTTGGCATCTACGCGATTCTGCACGGCTGGCTGACCGCGTTGTTGCCCACATTCGCTCAGTTTCGTGCGCCGGCTCGCGCTCTCGTCCTATGGACGTTTGCCGTCTCAATTGCTGGCGCGCTCGGCGTAGATATCATCGCGCGACGCGGGTTGGCTGTGCTTGACAGCACATCGCGACCAGACGCCTTTCGTGGCTTGCTTCGGGCAGGCGCATTGATCCTCGCCGGCGTAGCTTTGCCTCTGACATATTTTGCCCTCTTCCTAACACAAGATAGCGAGACTGCGTATTTGCGCGCATCGTTGGCTGCTCTATCGTTGACACTGGCAGCTGCGTTCTGGTTGGCGACCTGGGCGCTCGTCTCGGCACGCGAATCCGGCTGGTTTGCGTCCAATACGTTCGTTCTGTTGATGGTTGCGCTGCTCTTCTTGGACCTGTCAGCAACAGGCGCGTACACGGATATCAGCGAACAAGACCCCACTATCGGCTTCCAGCAGGAAGAGATCATTGCCTACCTGCAGGCGCAACCTGACCTCTTCCGCATCGACTCCTTGACCGGCATAGAGAGTCTATGGCAGCCGGACATAGCCGCGCTCTACGGATTACAGGATCTCGGCGGCGTCGCCAACCCGCTGTCTCTTAGCGTATATCATGAACTGCTGGATGCAACGGGTGGACGTGATTCCCAACTGTATGACATGCTGAACGCAGAGTATGTGATAGTGCAGGATGGCACTCCGCTGCCTGAGGGCAAGTTCGAGCTCGCACTGGATGCGCAGGGAGCGCTCTCCGTCTATCGCAATTTGAATGCAATGCCGCGGGCATGGATGGTCTATCAGGCGACTCTTGCTGCCAATGATGAGCAGGCACAAGCGATGATTCAGGAGTCGGGTTTCGATCCGAGTCGCGAGGCGGTGATTATGGCCGATGCTATGCCCGCTTTGACAGCCAATGCAGCCGGTACCATTAAGCTTGTCGACTACGCGTCCAGTAAAATGACCTACTCCGTCGAGTCAGAAGGCGATGGATTGCTGATACTTAGTGAGTTTTGGTATCCGGGCTGGCGCGCTACGATAAATGGTCAGCCGGCAAGTGTCCTATCGGCCAACGGCGGCTTACGTGCAGTGCCTGTCCCGGCTGGAGATTCGACGGTCGTACTGCAATTTCGACCACGCACATGGCGCATTGGATTAGGCCTAGCGGCAATCGGCGTACTGGTCCTCATTGGTTGGGCGATCATCGCCTGGTATCTGCGCAGAAGAAAGTAACTCCATAAACTAACCCGCACTACAAAGAAACATCCCGGAAGCACGAGCCTCCGGGATGCTGATGTCTAGTTGATGCCAACGACTTATTTGGGGTAGCCGTTATCCGCCAGGAATGCGTTGACCTGTTCGCACAAACCTGGTACGACCTCTTCCGGTGTCGATTCGCCCGCCCAAATCGCTTCCAATGCTGGGTCGATAATGGATCCGTTCAGCTCGTCCCACTCGGGGAAGTAGCCAAAGTTGCCGACCTTCGCATTCTCAGCTTCGGTCAGGAACGCCTGGCGATTTGCTGGCGGCTGGTCGGAGTTCAGGAATGCATCTGACTTGGCAGTGGATTCCAGCGCCGGGAAGATTTCACCCGACTGCGTGTAGAGATACTCGCCGCCTTCAGAGCTCTGGAGCCAGCTCAGGAAGGTCCATGCCGCATCTTTGTTGTCGCTGTCTGCGCTCATCACCCACGCAGCGCCACCGGCGCTTGCGGAACGCTGTCCGCCGTCCGGAATCGGGACGACTGCTACGTCGTAGTTCATGCCCGCTTCGTTGAAAGCAGAGATACGACTTGAATTCTGGATGATCATAGCGACTTGGCCATTCAGGAAGACTGCTGCATCGCCGCCCGCCTGGTTCAAGTTGGCGGAGCGCATGGCATAGTTGTTGTTCATCATGTCGGCGAAGAACTGCAGGCCCTCGATGGCTGCCGGCTCATCCAGCGTGCATTTGGACGGATTGCGCATATCGTCCAGGATGCTGCCGCCGTTCTGGCCAACCCATAGCTGCCATTTGCCGCCTTCCATACCCAATGCATATTGGGCGACGCGGCCGCTGTCTTCGACGATAGTCAGCGCGTCGGCTGCCTGTAGGAACGTGTCCCATGTCCATGTTTCATCGGGATAATCGACACCCGCAGCATCGAAGAGGTCCTTGTTGTAGTACAGGACATCCACGCTGATGTCACGCGGGAAACCGTAGATACTGCCATCGTACATGGCAGATTCCAGCAGGGCGGGCCAATAATCGTCCAGGTTATAGCCTGCTTCTTGAATGTAGGGGTCCAGGTTCTCCAGGACGCCTTCAGCAGCATAGCGGGGTGTTGGCCATAGGAAAAGCACATCGGGGATCGCGGAAGGATCGCCGCTTGCCCACAACGTCTGCATCTTGGTGAAGTAATCATTCCACGGCTCGGACACGATCTCGATCTTGATGTCCGGATGGCTCTCCATGAAGGCGTCTGCGACCTTCTGGTGCGTCTCTACCTCGGCTGGGCTGCCCCACATTGCCCATGTAAGCGTTACAGGACCCGTCTCTCCTGCACTGCCGGTGTCGCCGCCGCTTTCTGCCGGTGCAGCCGGTGTCGCCGGTACTGCGCATGCACTGAGTGCCAGTGCAAGCACAAGAATCGCAAATAGGATCACTATTCGACTTGTTCTCATGTGTTAGCTCCTTGTTTGATGTTGTCGGCTAGGCCAATCGATGCACTAGCCTGTCTGATGTTGCAATACGATACTTCGTTATAACCTGCTGATCATATAACGCATAAACAACTGGTAGAGTATATCACTATGAATGCCAGCTTGGACCCTTAGCTGGGTCCGCCGCCTGCGCTGACTTGGAATTCGTTGTTCTCCGCTGCAATTGCAGCGATCGGCTTTGCCGCCAATAGTTCATCGAACAGCGGCAATTGTCCAGTTTCGACAGCGTTCTCGGCGTACAAGTACATAGCCGCCGACCATGCTTGGTAGCCGAAGCCCATGGGATGGCCGTGTTCTCCGTGCAGCCATTCGTTGAACTCCCACTCGTCGCCCACGCCCTGTTGATTGCCTCGCGCCAGCGAGTCTAGCATCTCTTCAGCCTGTCGCTCCCATCCATGGCGGACCAGCGCCGCCACATGAAAACCGCCGATCACGGGCCAGATGCCGCCGTTGTGATATTGGTGCGGCAGGTTTAAGTTTCGGCTGCGATAATACTCGCGCCAGTCACGTTCACCCGGATAGATCGGCGGGTGGATCGCCTTGCTGGGATACGGTTCCGCAATGCCGACCTGGTGCATGTAGCGTAGGATATGCTCGCGCCGATGTCCGTCGGCGACGCCGCTGAGCACTGCCAAGAGGTTGCCCAAGGTATCACACCAGTCGCCGTACTCGCGAAACGCAACCCAGGGCAGATAAAATGGTCTGCTGGATATGGCGCCGATGTTGTGATAGAGCATAAACCATTCCAAGCGGATTGCCTTCAGCCGCTCCAGGTGCTCCGCAAAATGTTCGGCAACCCAGCAGCGGTCGATCCACATGAGCAAGTTGATGCGCTCATGTACGTCTTCTGCGGAGATGGACGGCTCATACACGGCTGTGTCTTCGGACAAGTGTTGCGCCAACTGCTCGTGGGCGAGCTTGGCTGCGTAGAAGAGTACGTTGTCGTAGAGCACGTTGTAGTGGATGGCGATCAGGTCCATCCAGTTACCCGCCTCCGGGATTTCTAGAAGCCCGCACTCGTTCATATCTTGGTAGTCGAGCCAAAGTAGCGCTTTGTCGATGTTGGGCCACTGATGCGCCAGAAATTCAGTATCCCGGCTGTGCTGGAAGTAGAGATACTGGCCCAGAATATACCAGAGATTGCCATCGACGGCGCCAGCGTTTTCCGTGCTCACATAGCCGGTGTCCGGGTTCACATTGAGCTGAATGAGCCCGAGTCGCGACTGAAAGCGGCTCATGGTTTCCAGAGAAGCTCGACCGGCGGCGATCAGATTTGGGTCTCCGCTGGCGACAGCCCCTAGGAATGTAATAATTGAGTCGCGTGACCAGATCTGCGGATAGCCGGCAGCCAGCGCGGAAGCCCGAAAGCCGTACTTCGTCGCACATTGATGCAGGATATCGGTGGCGTGTCTATGCGCCTCGTGACGTAGACTTGCGTTGGCCATACATCAAATCATAGCATCTGCCTACTCGCCTAGCAAGCAGGCAGAGCAAATTATCACAAGTGCCGACCTCTAGAGGGATAGTTTCTGCGCAATCGTTCGCTCATTCAGCGACTCGCATTTGCCCTTACGACAATCTCCGTATACAGTTTCCATTTCTCGTTGCGTTCAGAGACGTGTGACGATTCCAAATGGTGAGCGACGTCAATCATGCGGTAGTCTTTTTGTTCAGGAGCCGTACAAGCACCACTCAATTTGTCTCTGACCTGCGGCCAAAAATGCACGCATAGTATCGTTTTGCCTTGGCCTGCGTCTATTCGGGCGGATGTGCCAAGTTGTAATTCCTGGGATGCTTGCCTATACTGTTGTCGCTCTTCCTCCGAATGCGTGACCTTACTATTGGTAGCAGCGCACGGTGGCACTTGGTGAAATGGCGCGACTTCTGTCCGGTTATTGTGGGCTGGCAGAACGTTGGACCCTGTTTGTTCTATGCAACGTTTTCGCCTGAAAGCGTAACGTGCTCGTTAGCAAGCCGTACTGGTCATCGACACATCGCGTTTGATAGATGAAAGAAGTAATATGCCGAAACTGGTAATTGTAGAATCCCCAACCAAAGCTCGAACCATTCGCGGCTTCCTGCCGGACGGTTATCATGTGGAAGCTAGTATGGGTCATATTCGTGACCTGCCCGCTTCCGCTGCAGAAATCCCAGCAGCGCAGAAGAAGGAGTCGTGGTCTCGCCTGGGCGTTAATGTGGAAAATGATTTCGACCCGCTCTATGTCGTCCCTTCGGATAAGAAGAAGGTTGTGACGAAGCTGAAAAAGGAGCTCAAGAACGCGGACGAACTAATCCTGGCAACCGACGAAGACCGCGAGGGGGAAAGCATCGGCTGGCATCTCACCGAGGTGCTGAAACCGAAAGTGCCTGTACAGCGTATGGTCTTCCACGAGATTACGAAAGAGGCGATTCTACAGGCTCTGCAACAAACGCGCGATATTGACGAAGACTTGGTACGGGCACAGGAAACGCGCCGCATCCTGGATCGACTGGTGGGCTATACGGTTTCGCCGCTGCTGTGGAAAAAAGTGGCTCCAAAGCTGTCCGCCGGTCGCGTGCAGAGCGTTGCGGTTCGCCTGCTAGTCGAACGCGAGCGCGAACGGCGTGCGTTCCGAACAGGTTCGTACTGGGATTTGAAGGCGCTATTGAACAAGCGACCGGACCAGGCTGAGCACCGTTTCGACGCACAATTGCACTCTGTAGGCGGCGTGCGCGTAGCCACAGGCAGAGACTTCGATGAGTCCACTGGCCAAATTGGCGAGGGCAAGAATGTACTGTTGCTGAATTCCAAAGAAGCAGCCGCACTGGCGGAACGGCTCCTGGGCGGTCAATGGGTCGTTGGCCAGGTGGACGAGCGCAGTTCTCAGCGTTCGCCGGCGCCGCCCTTTACGACCAGCACACTGCAACAGGAAGCGAATCGCAAGTTGGGGCTGAGCGCACGCGATACGATGCGGGTTGCGCAGCGGCTGTACGAGCAGGGTTACATCACGTATATGCGAACGGACTCTGTGAACCTGAGCGATGAAGCAGTCAACGCAGCTCGTCGCCGAGTTTCCGAACTGTACGGCAGCGACTATCTGACCGATAAGCCGCGCCGCTACAAGACGTCGTCCAAGAGCGCGCAGGAAGCCCATGAGGCCATTCGCCCGGCTGGCGATCGCATGTTGCCGCTGGGACACAAGGACATACGCCTTGAGGGTCGCGAAGCCCGGCTTTACGAGTTGATCTGGACACGAACCGTCGCCACGCAGATGCAGAATGCCCGTTTGCTGACGACAACGGTCACCATCGAGGTCGACAATGCAGTTTTCAAGGCATCTGGACGCAAAGTCCTTTTTCCTGGCTACTTCCGCGCGTATGTAGAAGGCTCCGATGACCCGGATGCTGCTCTGGATGACCAGGAGTCGCCGCTACCCGAACTGACCATAGGCGAAGAAGTCGACTGCCGCGATCTAGAGGCGGTCGGACACGAAACCAAGCCGCCGGCACGGTACACGGAAGCTTCGCTCGTGAAGGCGTTGGAACGCGATGGCATCGGACGGCCCAGCACCTATGCAGCAATCATCGACACGATCCAAAATCGCGGCTATGTCTTCCGCCGGCAACGACGCGAGCTTGTGCCAACCTATACCGCCTTTGCGGTTACGCAGTTGCTTGAGGACCATTTCAACGAACTTGTGGATGTACAGTTCACCGCTGAGATGGAACAGGAGCTGGACGAGATCGCCGAGGGAGACGCCGACTGGCTCAACTATCTGCGTACATTCTACCTTGGCGATAGCGGACTGGATCGGCAGGTGCAGGAGAAGGAAGGCATCATAGACCCGCGCGAAGCCGGTGTAGTGCGGCTGTCTGGGTTATCGTCCGAGGTGCGTATTGGCCAATATGGCCCGTACGTTGCGACGGAAGAAGATGGCGAGCGAATTACGGTTGGGATTCCATCCGATTTGCCGCCGGCGGATCTTAACGATGAACTGGTCGCGGATCTACTGAGTAAGAAGACTGACGGGCCGCGTGAACTGGGCGAAGACCCTGAAACGGGCATGGATATCCTGTTGAAGGAAGGACCGTTTGGACCCTATGTGCAGCTTGGCGACGACGAGCAGGAAGGCAAACCCAGGCGCGTAAGCTTGCCGAAGGGCATGGAGCCAAACTCCGTTACGTACGATCTAGCTAATCAGCTGCTGAGCCTGCCGCGCGAGCTAGGCGAGCATCCCGACACGGGCAAACCCGTCGAAGCCAGTATCGGTCGTTACGGTCCATATGTGCGACATGACGGGCGTTTTGTGAGCATTAAAGATCCAGACGATGTACTTACGATTGACTTGAAGCGCGCTTTACAACTCATTGCCGAAGCGCCTGCACGGGGGCGCAGCTCTGCCAACGTGCTCAAGGAACTGGGCGAGCATCCGGACGGCGGTCCCGTTCAAGTATTGGATGGGCGTTACGGACCCTATGTAAAGTATCAGAAGATCAACGCCACCATTCCAAAGGATGTAGAACCCACCAGTGTCACGCTGGAAATGGCGCTGGATCTGATTGCTACGAAAGCGGCTGCAAAGAAGACGCCTAAGAAATCATCCAGTCGCAAGAAGACGACCAACAAGACGACAAAGAGCGGTAAGCGAACCACAACTAAGTCGACGCGGAAGAAGCCTGCTACCAAGAAGGCGGATGCTTCTTAGCCGATTGTGACGCTTATGAATCGCTGAATAGCGGGTAGACAGTGCGCTGTCTGCCCGTCATCTTATCTTGAATCAGGACAGGCTAGATTGCGCTAAGCGCCTGCGCCAAATCATCCAACAGATCCTGCGTATCCTCGATACCCAAACAGAGGCGCACTAACTCGTCCGTGATGCCCAGCGAGGCACGCTCCTTAGCGCTGATCTCTGCATAGCCCATGAGCGCCAGGGGACTCACCAGCGATTCGACGCCGCCAAGGCTAGGGCCGATGGTAGGAATCTGCAGCGCATCCAAGAAGCGATAGGCGTCCTTAGCGGTACCGTCTATCTCGAACGTGACAACGCCGCCGTATCCGCTGAATGCGCTTGAGAGCTTGTGGTGTGGGTGGCTGTCCAGTCCCAGGTACCAAACGCGTTTTACGGACGGGTGCTCCGATAGAAACTGTGCCGCAGCCATTCCATTCCGGTTCTGCTGATGCACACGAAGCACCAACGTTTTCATGCCACGCAGGATCAGGTAAGCTGTCTGCGGCGAAATGATGCTCCCCAACATTCCCTGTGTATAGCGTAGTTCCTCTATTATTGGTCTAGAACCGACGATAGCGCCCGCCATCAGGTCATTGTGACCGCCCAAGTACTTCGTCACGCTGTGGAGGACGATGTCCACGCCATGCGCCAGTGCGCGATAGTTAACAGGCGTGGCGAATGTGGTATCCACCACCGTCAGCAGTTCGTGCCGCTTGGCGATTCCTACGAAAATCTCAATGTCCAGACAATGCATAAATGGGTTGGTGGGCGATTCTGACAGGATCAAGCGGGTGTTTGGTCGAATTGCAGACTCCATTGCATCGTAATCACCGTAGGGCACAACCGTGCAGTCAATGCCCATACGGTCTAGAAATTCGGTGCAAAAGACGAGAGTACTGTGATAGCTCTCGTCGGTGAGAATCATATGGTCGCCGGCACAAAGGAGCACAAGTAAGGTGTTGGTGATGGCAGCCATGCCGCTGCTCACCAACAGTGCTTCGTCGGCGCCTTCCAGTTGTGCAATTTTGCGTTCCGCAGCCCGAACAGTGGGATTCCCATAGCGTCCGTACTTCTCACGCGATGGTGTGGATGCGCCTTGACTCTCCTCTACATACGCCAGTAGGTCAGCTACATCTTCGAATGTGTACACGCTGCTGTTCACGACCGGTATAGTGAGCGACTTGTGAGAACGTGATTCTCGTTCGCCCGTGTGCACGGCATTCGTGCTGCGCAGTGGCGGGCTGCCACTAGAAACTTCGTCTTCCGGCGACTCTACATCACAGTAGTTGATCGGTTTCGAATTCAGCGGCATACTAGCGAACTCCCTTTCGTGCACAATTACAGAAGATTACTCGATGAACGACCGGGGTATGCGCTCAGAATGGCAAGTAGGTCGCCGAAGCATAGCATCTTGCGTTGGCCTGCACAATGCAGGTTGGCACTACCCACGCGCCAAGGTGAGTACAACTGAGCGGAACGAACGGTGAGCCCCCGTCGTAGAGAGTGAATAGGATGAATACCACTATAACAAATTGAGTACACGTGCTATAATCCGCCCACGTGCCTCTGCGTACAGCGGAGGTCCGCACCCTCGTCAGAGGGAAAACTGGAACTGAAAAGGTAAGTGAAGCCGGCGCGATGTTGTGATCAACGCAGTACTGTATATGGTCGCGTGCCGGCTTCAGAAGAAATACAGGAACAATCAACATAGGCGGCGCTGAACGCCCATATGGGTTTCGTCGCCAAAACAAAGAACCGGGAAGGACGAGGATAGATGCCAATTTCTGTTGACACCGACATACTCTCCTCACGGGCGGACTTCGTCATACAGGCTGCGATTCTCTCGAATGAGACTCTCATCGGGATGTACCGCGACATGTACCTGATTCGCCGTGTTGAAGAATCATTGCTGGAGCTGGCAGAGTCGGGCAAGATTGGCGGCGCCATGCACACGGCGATCGGTCATGAAGCGAGCGCTGTGGGTTCGTCCCGTGCGCTCAACAACAGCGACTACTTGACCTGTACCTACCGTGGGCACCACCATTCACTGGCTCGAGGAATGGACCCGAAGAGGGCAATTGCTGAAGTGCTTGGCAAGGCAGACGGTTTTGCCAAGGGAAAAGGCGGCTCTATGCACTTCATCGATCCGCCGCTGGGTTTGATGGGCGCAAACGGCATCGTTGGCGCGCAGGTGCCGCACGCTGCCGGAATGGCGCTCGCCGCCAAGCTGCGCGGCGAAAGCCGAATCGCTATCACATACTTTGGCGACGGCGCGCTCTATCAGGGCGTCATGCACGAGACCTTCAACATGTCTTCCCGATGGAACCTGCCCATCATTTTCTACTGTGAAAACAACCGTTACTCCGAAATGACGCCCATCAGCCGCACATCTTCTGCACGCGATATCTATATGTTTGCCCGCGCCTACGGCATGAACAGTGTTCAGATTGACGGAAACGATGTGGAGGTCGTCTACCAGGCCGTTAGCGACGCTGCCAAACGTGCACGCGCCGGTGACGGTCCTACCTTCATCGAGGGCATCACCTATCGTCTGGCGGGCCACATGGCAGGCGACCTGGAAACCTACCGCACGCCTGAGGAGATCGAGGCGCAGCGAGCACACGAACCCATGGTCGTGTTGACGCATAAGCTGCAAGAACGAGGCGTGGACGACGAGACGCTGGCGAAAATCCGCACAGAGGTTGAAGCGGAGGTGAAAGAGGCTGTCGAGTACGCACAGAACAGCCCGTTCCCAGATGAATCGGAAGCGTACACCGACGTGTTCGCCACCGATCCTGCCAAACCAATTGTCGAACTGGAACCAGAGGATTAGCCATGCGAACCACGACGTATATCCAGGCAATTAATGAGGCGCTGAAAGAGGAGATGCGACGCGATGAGCGTGTCTTTCTCATTGGCGAGGACGTAGGACGCTATGGCGGTCTGTTCCGCGTGACCCGCAACCTGTTTGACGAGTTCGGCGAGGATCGTGTGATTGACACACCGATCAGCGAGCAGGGATTTATCGGCATGGCGACGGGCGCAGCGATGGTAGGCATGCGACCGGTCGTGGAACTCATGTACATGGACTTTGTCCTGGTGGCGGCAGACCAGATATTTAACCAGGCTGCCAAGATGCACTACATGTCCGGCGGTCTGGTCAACGTACCGCTTGTAATTCGCGGTCAACATGGCGGCGGCAAGAGATACGGCTCCCAACACAGCCAGGCTGTCGACAGTATATTTGCCCAGTTTCCCGGCATCAAAGTGGTTGCACCATCGACGCCTTACGACGCCAAAGGATTGCTGTTGTCGGCCATCCGCGACGAGAATCCGGTCGCCTTCATCGAGCACAAGATGCTCTATTTCACCAGGGGCGAATTACCGGATGTAGGCGAGGAATACACGGTGCCCATCGGTAAGGCGGACATTAAGCGCGAGGGTAAAGATCTCACGCTGGCGACGTTCAGCTACACCCTGTTGCAGGCACTGGAAGCCGCCGAAGAGCTGCAGGATGAATTCGGTATCGACATTGAGATTGTTGACTTGCGCAGCATCACGCCGTTGGACACGGAGACGGTTTACAGTTCCGTAGCCAAGACGGGCAAATTGCTAGCCGTGCACGAATCGCAGGCTAACTGCGGCATCGGCAGCGAACTTGTCGCTCGCATCAATGAAGAGGCGCCCCATTTGCTGAAGGCTCCTGCGCGCAGACTGGGTATGGCGCCTGTATCACTGCCCGTTTCCCAGCCGTTGGAAGAGGAAGTCTTGCCCTGGAAGAATAATATCAAAGCGGCGGTGTTGGAGATCCTGCAGCCGGTTGCAGCTTAGTCTCGACTGCTGAATCCGTCTAGAGAGATAGAGTGAGGAAACCGATGGCGACAGATGTAAGATTGCCAGACCTGGGAGAGGGAATAGAAGACGCAACCGTAAGCCGCTGGCTAATCCAAGAGGGCGATTCGATCGAGGAAGGCGATCCGCTGGTCGAGATTGCCACCGACAAAGTCGATACCGAGATGCCTGCTCCTGCGAGCGGTGTGTTGTTGAAGACGACTGTTAGTGAGGGCGAGCTGGTCCCCTCCGGAGCGCTATTGGGCTACATCGGCGAAGCGGGCGAGGAAGTCCCTGCGGAATCCGATCAGGGCGGCGCCCCTGCCGAAGAGTCAGAAGCCGAATCCGCTGAACCGCAGCCGCAACAAGCCCCAGAAGCTGAGAAGGAGTCGGCAACCAGCGCACAGTCACCCAATGGTAACGCATCACCGGTGGCCAAGCGAGTTGCTGCGGATAAGGGCATTTCGCTGGACTCGGTGACCGGAACCGGTATGGGAGGGCGCATCACCAAAGAAGATGTGCTGGCTGCCAAACAAGCGCCATCGTCCAGCGTCGGCAAAGAGGAAGGCTATGTACTTCCCGGAGACTTGGCCGACAATGCGACGTTGCCGGTGAAGCGGTTAGCCGCTCAGAACAACATCGATTTGGAAGAGATTGCCGAGGGGCGACCGCTTAGCAGCTTGACTCGATACGATGTCATGAGCGCGGTCGAAAGTCGTAAAGAAGGCGAGCCGGTCACGGTGGAGCCGACCTACGCTATACCTGATGGCTGGTCGTTGACTTCCTCCGGCACGCAAAAGGACGAGTCTGGCAAGGCAGCTTCGGCTCCAAAGGCGAGCAAAGCTGCCCCCGTACAAGCCGGCGAGGATGAGGAGTTGGTGCCGCACACGCGCATGCGGCAGCTCATCGCCAAGAACATGGTGGAGAGCGCATTCACCGCGCCGCACGTAACGACCATGTGGGATGTAAATATGTCGGCTATTCTGGCGCATCGCAAGGCGCACAAGGCCGAGTTCGAGGCGCAAGGAGTGAACCTGACCCTGACCGCCTACCTGGCGATGGCAGCTGTGGCTGGGTTGAAAGCTGTGCCCGCGGCCAACGCCAAATACACCGATGAAGGCGTGCTTATGCGCCGCACCATCAACCTGGGCATGGCAGTTGCGCTGCCCGCCGACGAACACGGTTTGGGTGGCCTTATCGTGCCGGTCATCAAGAATGCCGGCGACCTGAACCTGTTGGGTATGGCGCGAGCCGTCAATGACATCGCTGCGCGTGCGCAAGGAAGAGTCAGCTAGTAACGGACGATCTGCAGGGCTCCACCTTCACGCTAACCAACTATGGCACGTCCGGCAGTAGGTTTCAGACGCCAATCATCGCGCAGGGCCAAGCGGGTATTCTCGGCGTTGGCGTGGTTGAGAAGCGAGCGGTCGTAGTGAGCAATGGCCATCCTCTGGAAGCGAACATAGGCGATGCTCTCGCCTTCCTGCCCATGAGTACGCTCGGCTTCAGCTATGATCATCGCGTGTTGGATGGTGCGACGGCGGATTCGTATTGCGCCGCCGTGAAGCAGGCGCTGGAGGAGTGGCAGTAGATAGCGTCTCGCTGCTAATACCATATAGCTCATTCAACTTCCTGGAGTCCGCTGCCTGACCAAGTGTCAGATGGGCTCCAGGAAGTTTTGTTTTCACAGAACGGAACGCTCAGGATGTGCGGCCCAGCAGGCTGTCTGCCAGGGCCATCAGCGGTGAAGCGCCGGCTCGTTCCCCAAGCGCCTCTTCCAACGCTTCGACAGCGGCGTCATGTTGCCGTCGCATAAGCGTTTCCGCGTATTCACGCGTGCCGGCTGTCTCAATCAGCGCAAGGATGCGGGGCAGTTGGTCCGGCTCAACCTCGCCATCGAATTGTGCGCGAACTTGCTCCCCTACTTCTGCGTGATTCAGTGCGTGCAGAATAGGCAGGCTCTTCTTGCGGCGAAGAATGTCGTTGCCTGCGGCTTTGCCTGTCACCTCCGGATCGCCCCAAATGCCCAAAATGTCATCCTGAATCTGGAACGCCAAGCCAGTTGAAATGCCGAACCGGGTCAGTGCATCACGCTGCACCGCATCAGCGCCGCCGACCAGCGAGCCGATGGATAGGCACGCACCGACCAGCGCAGCAGTCTTTCCCCGGATCATACGCATATACTCGTCCACGCTCACGTCGTCGCGCGTCTCAAACGACATATCCAAATATTGACCTTCGGTCAGCGCCAGGCTTGTCTCGGAAAATGTCTGCAACGCAGACAGCGCCACATCGGCTTCCACCCCGGATGATGTTAGGCGGTGCAGCGCCAGGAAGGAGAGCGTGAACATGCCGTCGCCCACGTTGATAGCCTGCGGCATCCCCCACAGCGACCAGACGGTGGGTCTGTGACGCCGAACCTCATCACCGTCTTCAATATCGTCGTGGACCAACGAGAAGTTGTGCAGTAACTCGATTCCCGCGGCAGCCGGCAACACCTGCCGCGTGTCGCCTCCGATTTCGCTGCACGCCAGCAAACACAGGATGGGACGCAGACGCTTGCCGGAAGGCAGGGTCACTGGCTGGAACTCCCGGTCTGCCCAGCCAAGATGGTAGCGCATCATGGAGTAGTGTTCAGTAACATACGCGTCGCCAGCATTCAGTACACTGCGCATTTCGATTTCGATTTGCGGAAGCCAGTGGCCCATGAATGCGCTCAGCTCGCCGTTCGCCGTTTGATTTGCCATTTGGTATTTCCCCTATATGCGTGTGAGAACGCCTTTACGGCGCAATGATTGAATATCCCCAGCGCCACTACTAAACATCGCGATGCGCATTTCGGTGGCGAGCAGGTCCATTTCCTCCACAACCTCCTGTGCCGATTCGACGGCCTTCCTCAGAAATGGCGAGGCCAAACCCACAAGATCTGCCCCTAGTGCCACACACTTTGCAATGTCCTGTCCTGAGCGGATGCCGCCACTGGCGAAGATGTGTACATCCTCGCGCTTGAGTTCGCCGCGAGCCTGAGCTACGGCTAGTATGCTATCGGTCGTCGGCAGTCCCCAGTCCGCAAATGAAGCCGCCAGACGTTGCATCCGCTCCGTCGGCGCACGATGCATCTCCACTTGGCTCCACGAAGTGCCTCCGGCGCCTGCCACGTCGACGACGCTCACGCCGGCTTCAATCAACAACTTCGCAACGTCATAGCTGATGCCCCAGCCGACTTCCTTGACGATCACAGGCACATGCAACGCAGCGCAGACCTCTGCCATCCTGTCGGCAAGTCCCGCCCACTCTAGGTCGCCGCCTTGTTGCACCGCCTCCTGCAGCGGATTCAGGTGCAGGATCAGCGCATCGGCTTTAACCATGTCCACAGCCTGTCTGCATTCGGCAACACCAAAGCCGTAGTTCAGCTGAATTGCCCCGAGATCGGCGAAAAGCAGAATATCTGGCGCGACGTCGCGTACCCGGAACGTGGCGGCAGTCTCCGGCTGTTCGATGCCAGCTCGCTGCGAGCCCAAGCCCATGGCGAGACCGTATTCCTGGGCAGCCTGAGCCAGGGTGCGGTTGATTGCGCTGGCTTCCCCAGTGCCACCGGTCATTGAGCTGACCAGGATCGGCGCCGTGAGTCGCTTGCCGAACAGCTCCAGGCTCATGTCTACGTCGGCCAGGTTCAGCTCCGGCAATGCGCAGTGCGTAAAGCGGTAGTGCTCCAGGCCTGTTGTCGTGTTGGGGAAGGCCACATTCTCGTTGAGGTTGATACGGATGTGATCGGCCTTGCGCATGCGAATTGAGCGCTTGTCACTAGAAAGGTCGTGATCGCTTATTTGGGGATCTGGGCTCATGGTTGTGGTCCAATCGTGCAATGCATCTTGCACATCATTATGCGTTGATCAGGTTACTTTGTGAAACGGTAAATGAGTGCGAAAATCGTACTCATTTTGGTTCGATCTCGTCATAGGGAATAGGCCCGTAGATCGGTGGCTCACCTCGAGCAAAAGCGCAACATTTATGTTGAAAACACCGATAGAATTCTGATGAAATTGCAGACCGTCATCGCTACAGAAACATGGTAAACGATCTAACCGATTTCGGCGTAACTAATCAAGCAACGGCACGTCATGGTAAGCATGAACGGGTCGCTGCACCCGACAATGGGGGGAGCGTAGAAACATATACAAGCTTCCCGGTGCGCAGAGAACAACAGCAGGCCCAAGGAACTCCTTCGTGCAGATGGCCCAAACATCGAACCGGTAGAAGCCCCCTACGGCCCAAACCATTCGAACTGAGCCGAAACGGCAAAACATGGCAGTGCCGCACTGCACCTAGCGGAATAGGGGGTAGGTGAAATGTGAAAAGAAAGGAACGATATAGCATACGGAATGAATAGGGTGAACGCATTAATAGATCTAGTTCAGGTAACAAGTAGTGTAGTAACAGAGTGAGTACCAAGCAGTATGTTCAGAGTAACAGTACAGAGTAGCAATACAGAGTAGCAACTAGTGAAGTATCTGTCTAACAAGGCGAAAGTTTCAATAACATGTATCAACAATTGTTCAGTGATTTCTCATTTCGCAAGGGCATAGGAAAGGAGAAGCTTATGTATATTGCGAATCATCGCGTATGGCTTCTACCGAGCGTAGCATTGCTTCTGGTAGTCACCGCGCTATTTGGTTTTTCGACTGCTGCTAACGCGCAGCAGGCATCTGGAGATTTCTGTGTAGAAGGTATTGTGATTGATTGGGAAGAAGAACCCCTGGCGGATGTTGCAGTTGAACTGGAATATCCTGTTCTTAGTGGCGGCACGGCTTTCACCACTACTACGTCTGCTACGGATGACAATGATGATCTCGATGAAGGTGAATTCGAGTTCAAGGATCTTGATGAACTAGCAGATCCGGCAGTCCCAGGTATCTACACCGCTACTGTCACATTGCCAGGCCCGGACTGGGTCGGCGTTACAGCTACAACCTTCAGCTTCAGTATTGGTGACCAAGAAGACGATTGCGTTCGCATTCGCTTCAAGCTTAAGCAGCAGGTTCTCGTAACTGTCTACAAGATTGACGCTGATCACAATCTTCTTAATGATTGGACCATCGACGCCATCCCCGGCAAGGGCAACCTATTCGCCGAGGCGCAGGATGAGGACACTGGTGACGTAGATAAAGGTTTTGCCATGGGCATGGTTCAGTTCACGCTGACCCCTGGCGTCTGGATTTTCCGTGAACGCCAGCCGGAACCGGATGAGGGTGAGCATCCTGATCCGTTCCAGCCTATCGTCCCGAAAACCGGCGAGATGGAAGTCGACGTCCAGCCGATTACCAACGGAGATCCTCCATACATACTGGTCTTCAAGAACGACCTGATCGACAATGGTTGTGTGACGATCCGCAAGTTTGGTCTCTGCACAGGCGAAGAAACCGATCCGAGCTTCTGCCAAGATACGCAGCTTAATGATGGCACGTCTGGATACGGTGCAGCCGGTTGGGGTTTCAAACTGGTCCGCAAAGATGGTTCAGTTGCCCGCCAAGGCGTCACCGACGCAGAAGGCTACATTACATTCGAGGATCTGCCGCTAGGTCCGTACACCATCGTTGAAGAAGAACGACCAGGCTGGGATAACGTGACCTACACGAAGCTCAACGTGGACATCATGAGCCAGGCTGATCAGATGATTGACACGGGTCTAGCTTGTCTGCAGGTTCCGGTACTAAATCAGCAAGACGATAGCGGCTACTGCATCGAGGGCTACAAACTCGACGCCAATGGTCTCTATGGTCTGCCAGGTTGGGAAATCAAGATCGACCCGGTCGACGAGGGCGGTTATGACCCAAGCAACCAGTTCACGGATGGTCTGGGCTACTATAAGTTCGAGTTCCCGGATAATGACTACCGAGTTCCTGGCGCCTCGTTTGAGATTTGCGAAGACGATGATGTGGACGGTTGGTTGCCGCATACGCCGACCTGCCAGATCGTGACTCTTCCGTCGCACCCATCTGCCGAGTGTGTCCAGGCTCTGGACTTCATCAACCAGCAGGTTGGTCATTCCGAGAGTGAAGCCATGGATCATAACGGACATGGTGGAAACAACGGCAGCGCCCCCAAGAGCTGCTCCCAGACTTACACTGTGAAGCCGGGTCAGGGTCTGTTCGACATCGGCGCCAGCTTCGGCGTATCCGCCCAGGCGATGGTCTATGCGAACCCGAACGTTATGGGACCGAACTACACGATTTACGTTGGTCAGACACTCTGTATTCCGTAAGTTACTCCGGACAAGGACTGGTTAGGCGGGTAGCATAAGCAATAGCCTAACCAGTTCTGCACTACCACCCTATATCCTCAGCGAGATGGGGCGACGTTTGAAAAAGCGCCGCCCCATTTCCTTTCCATCTGCAAACATGTTCGGTTTAACCTCTCAAGTACTTATTGCGTTGAAATTGGAACCTGAAACCTGCCAACCTGGAACCTGCCATCCTGGAACTGTCTTGCACCTATCTGTTTCACGGTTGATCGTTCCATCGTTTACAATCGAACAATGAGTAACCTTCCGCTACATATCGGTGTCCTGACCCATAACTATCCGCGTTTTCGGGGCGACTTCAGCGGCACGTTCGTAGAAGCGCTCTGCAGGGAGATGTCGTTGCAGCACCAGGAAGTCACGGTGTGGGCGCCGTACGACGCAGCCTATGACCCGGCTTATGTGCAGGCGCGTGCAACTGGACCTGGCGCCGTCAACATGCGGCTCTATCGCTATGCATGGCCTGATCGGTTGCAACGCCTGGGCTACATGCGTACCATGCAGTCGGACCTGGCTCTGCGGTTGGAAGCATACCTGCTGAGTCCAGCTATGTTCGCCGCAGGCATACGCACTGTTCTGCGCGATGCGTGTCGCCTGCGACCGGATGTGCTGCATGCACACTGGCTGCTGCCCAACGGCTTCATTGCCGCGGTCGTCAGCCGGAAGCTGGGCATACCACTGGTTGTCTCTGTGCCCGGTTCCGATGCGCAGGTCGCCGGCAAGAATGCGCTCTTCCGCAGCATGGCGAGATTCACCTTCGCGCAAGCCGATCTGCTGACAGCAAACAGCGCCGCGCTGCGAGACACCGTTGTCGCTCTAGGCGCCGATCCCCACAAGTTCGACATGATCATCTATGGCACCGATCCCGACGAGCAGACGCCGTCCACTGCCGGAACTGTAGAATTGCGAGCGTCGCTGGGTATTGCCGACTCGTCCACAATTGTGTTGTGTGTCGGTCGCATGGTGCCGAAGAAGGGATTTGACTACCTGATCAGCGCGTTGGCCTCGCCCGTGTTGAATGGGCGCAATATTGCTGCTGTCATGGTAGGCGAGGGCGATGATAAAGCGGAATGGCAGGCGTTGGTTGCCGAGTTGGGCGTTGCATCGAAGGTTCACTGGGTCGGCAACGTACCAAAGGATCACATTTCCGTGTACTATAACATGGCGGACGTGCTGATCATGCCGTCGGTGAGCAAACCGGCTGACGGCTTGAATGTGTGCGTGCTGGACGCCATGAGCTGCGGCAAACCGGTCATCGGTACGAACGTAGCCGGCAATCCTCTGGCGATTGTAGACGGAAAGACAGGCATCATCGTGCCAGAGCAGGACGCGAGCACGCTAGCGCAGGCCATCGCGCTGCTCATCGACTCGCCCGAAGCACGTGAGAGCATGGGATGCGCCGGTCGAGAACGCATTGAGAACGAACTCGGTTGGCCGCATCTAGCGCATCGGTATATTCAACATTTCCGACGGTTGGCCAAGCAGAGCGGCACTACATGAATGAAGCATATCTAGCCTACTACAACAACCGATCCGCCCTCATTACCGGCGGGCTGGGTTTTATCGGCTCCAACCTGGCGCGCCGCCTGGTGGACCTAGGCTCGCATGTGACTTTGGTCGACTCGCTGATTCCGGAGTACGGCGGCAATCTGTTCAATGTGGCCGGCTACGAGGACCGACTGCGCATCAACATCGCAGATGTGCGCGATCCCTATTCCATGCAGGCGCTGGTGCAAGGCCAGGATGTTGTTTTCAATTTGGCGGGCCAAGTAAGTCACCTCGATTCAATGCACGACCCCTATACGGATCTCGAAATTAATGCGCGCAGCCAGCTCACCATCCTGGAAGCCTGTCGCTATCAGAATCCTACCGCAAAGATCGTTTATGCCGGAACCCGTCAGCAGTATGGCAAGCCGCAGTATCTGCCGCTGGATGAGCAACATCTGCAGCGACCGACCGACGTTAACGGCGTAAACAAACTGGCCGGCGAATGGTATCACATCGTCTACCACAACGCGTACGATCTGCGTACGTCATCACTTCGGCTGACCAATACATACGGGCCGCGACAGTTGCTGAAGCACAATCGACAGGGCTTTATCGGATGGTTCATTCGCTTGGCTGTGCAAGGCGAGACCATTCAGCTTTACGGGGACGGCAGCCAGCTGCGCGACCTCTGCTATGTGGACGACGCCGTCGATGCGTTCTTGCGTGTCGGTGCATCAAGCGAGGCAGACGGCGAGGTCTACAATCTGGGCGGTACGCGACCGGTCTCGCTGCTGGAAATAGCGGAGACCCTGGTGCGCATCACCGGGTGCGGTCGCGTCGAACTCGTTCCATGGCCCGAAGAACGGAAACGCATCGATATCGGCGACGTCTACTCAAGCTATGCGCACATCGAGCATGCCCTGGGTTGGTCACCTTCTACATCGATGGAAAACGGGTTGCAGCACACCATTGAGTACTATCGGGCCAACCTACAGATGTACATATAGGCTACAGGCATCGGCTAACAAACAGACTGGACAGCATGGCTGAACAACTGATGGGCGTTCCCGCAGTCGACTTGCGAGGCGAATACCTTTCCATCCGAATAGAGATAGACCAGGCTGTGCAGCGAACGCTCGACAGTGGCTGGTATATTCTGGGCACGGAAGTCGCCGGATTCGAGGAGGAGTTCGCTGCTTTCCTGCATAGCCGCGGCGGCACTCCAGTGGAATGTGTCGGCGTCGCCTCTGGCACGGATGCGCTGCAATTGGCGCTTATGGCGTGTGACATCGGTCCCGGCGACGAGGTCATCACAGTTGCGCATACGGCTGTCGCAACCGCCGCCGCCGTGTCACTGCTTGGCGCGACGCCTGTCTTCGTCGATATTGAACCAGATACTTATACGCTGGATCCGTCAGCGCTTGAGGCAGCCATCACGCCTCGAACCAAGGCCATCATACCGGTACACATCTACGGCCATCCAGCCGACCTTGGTCCCATTCTCGATGTGGCAGAGAGGCACGGTTTGCGCGTCGTGGAGGACTGTGCCCAGGCGCATGGCGCCACGTACCGCGGTGAGGTTGTTGGCTCCATTGGCGACCTGGGCTGCCTCAGTTTCTATCCGACCAAGAACCTCGGCGCCATGGGTGATGGCGGCGCCGTCGTCAGCCGTCATCCCGAGCTGCTTCAACGAGTGCGGCTTCTGCGTGAATACGGCTGGACGCCTGCGCAACGATATGTGTCGCAGGTGCTAGGCATGAACAGCCGCCTGGATGAGCTACAGGCAGCAATCTTGCGTGCGAAATTGCGTCATCTAGATGAATGGACGGCGTCACGACGGCGTATCGCCGAGTGGTATGCGCAGAAGCTGCCGGCGGTAGTGGTACGTCCTGTGGAGCGGGTTGGCTGCGAACATGTCTATCACCTATACGTGGTGCAGGTGGATGAGCGTGACGCCGTGCGTGCTGCATTGTCTCGCAGACATGTAGGCACAGGCATTCACTACCCTGTGCCAATTCATATGCAGAAAGCATACAAGAATTCAGGTTATAGTGCCACTCGCCTCCCGGTTACCGAAAAATGCGCAACGCGAATACTGTCGCTGCCTATGTTCCCCGGTTTGACTGAGGAGCACGTTGACTATGTTGTGGCTGCCTTGAACGAAATATTGACAGACTCCGCTCCGCCGGCGGACGCATAGAAGGGCGTTCAGCAGCATGTCCGTCACTCCGGCTCCCTCGGTGAAGCAGGGACGATTGTCGCGCATTCGCCACATCGACCCGTACCGAGAGATTCTCTTCGTCCTCATCATCCTCTACATTTGGCTCTTCGCCTCGCTCGCCATTCAACAGCATATGGGCATGCGGACGCACAAGGCGGACTTGGGTCAGATCGACCAAGCCGTATGGAACAGCAGCCGGGGACGTTTTGAGGAGATGACCGACAACGGAACTATCTCTACGCGCCTCATCGACCACGTCGAGCCCATCCTCGCCTTGATCAGCCCAATTCTGTGGATCTGGAACGACGTCCGTGCGCTACTGCTTCTGCAGGTCGTATGCGTTGCTGCCGGTGCGTGGCTGCTTTTTGGTCTGACGAAAAACCTCTGCATGCGGCTACTGACCGATGATGAACGAAGGAAGGTCTGGTTGTCTGAGCCGGTTCGCAACCTCGCCAGTCTGGTAGCACTGTCATTGGCAATCGCCTATTTGTTGACGCCGCAACTGCAGTCGGCATTGTTGACCGAGTTTCATGCAATACCGCTGGCGACCCCGCTGATCATTTGGGCTTTTGTGGCTGTGGACCGCGAACGCTGGATTCAGTTTGTGATCGCAGCGGCACTAATTGCCCTGGTAAAGGAGGAGGCGGCGCTGCTGGCGGCTGGGCTAGGCGCCTGGGCAATGTGGCGAATTGTTTGGGAGCACTTGCTTGTGCAGTGGAAGGATCCCAGTAAACCACCGTTTCCCGTCATCCCGTTCGCCCTTGCAGCCGCGGTACTGATAGGTTCGGCTATTTGGTTTGCGGTGACAACGTTTGTTATTGTGCCAGCCTATGCTGCAGATGTCTACGGTACGGCAGAGAGCAACTACTTCCAGCGCTACGGCGCGCTAGGAGATTCTCCGGCGGATATCCTAAAAAGCCTGGTGACTCAGCCGCAGACCGTCTGGCAGATCGCAACAGAACCGGCACGCTTAGCCTATCTGCGCGACCTGGCGATGCCGTACGGCTTCTTAGCTCTGTTGGCGCCAGACGTCATCCTGCTTTCGCTGCCCGTGTTGCTAGCCAATCTTCTAAGCGCCTATCCCGCTCAGTATTACGGTGAGTTCCACTACAGCGCACCGGCGGCTGCGTACTTTGCCGTTGCATCGGCCTACGGTGCGGCGCGTCTGTGGCGTTGGGTAAGCCGCCGTAGCGGGCGCATGTCCGGCAGCTTCCAGCATATGCCGGCTGCCAGCGTGACGACCATGACAGCCGCGGCTGCTCTACGCAATTCGCGCTCGGCTTTGCGACCGGTGTTTACGGGATTGCTTGCGCTATGGGTTATCGGCTGGTCGGTCGGCGCTTACGTAGCGTATGGTCGCGGGCCTGGCGGCGATCGCTATGATCCTACGACGGTGACTGAGCATCATCGCATGCTCAGCCGCTTCGTCGAGCAGATTCCAGCCGACGCAGCGGTGACGGCAACGGCTGCCGTCCACCCGCATGTCAGCCATCGGCGTTATGTCTATCAGTTTCCGCTGGGGCTGGAGACGCCAGTGCCAGCGCGACTGGGCATTGCTGGATGTGACCACCAACACGGATATGGCGCCCGGTGATGTGCGGCAGACAGTCGAGCAGATGCTGCAGGATGATTGGGGTGTTGTGGATGCGGCGGACGGTTTTCTGTTGCTTCGGCGGGGCGCCGAGCAGAAGGAGATACCCGAAGAGTTCTATACATTTGTGCGTACATCAAACTCGACAACCAGACCATCACCGCTCACGTTTGTTGATGTTACTGCGTTCGATTGGCCGCGCTGGCGAACCACTGCAATCGAAACGCGCTGGGATGTGGGCGAGGATTTTGATGCGGCTACAATGATGCCACAGATTGCCGTGCTGTCACCCGCCGGCGATACGCTTTATCGATTCGCCGATGCGTATCCGCCCGGCTTGGTTTGGTACCCGCCGGAACTGTGGCAAGCCGGCGACGAGATATCGATCAGTACGCTACCGCTTGCGCTGCCTGCGGATTGGGCAGTCGCCGTCGATACCGCTCCGTGGCTCGCGATACCCGACGCTGTGCTGACATCGGCGCTTGACCGTCAAGCGCTGGTCGGCGTCTATACGCGTGGCGAGGGTGATCAGCTCGCACAGATGCCGATAGACTTGCTGATGGAACCTGCGTGGGAGAACTGGTTCGCCTCCCAAGCCGGCGAATCATTGAGCACAAACGACTTTGTATTTCGCACTCCGGATGGAGCGGAGATCGCGCTGCAAACGAGTATACAAGATGGGGCTTACTGGCCTGGCGGCGTAGTCGACCTATGGCTAGACTGGGCGGGTGAAACGGGTTGGCCCGAAGGACAATCTGTCTTTGTGCATCTGCGAGCAGGCGATACGACTATCACGCAGAGTGACGGTGCGCCTCGCTTCTACATCCTGTTCGACGCGAACGCTGCGCTGGCGCAGTATGGTATGGCCGCTGACTGGCGACAACTTACCATTCCCGCGGCCGATGACGTTGGCAGTGACGTTCAAGAACTGACCCTGGTGGTCGGCATGTATAACCCTGAAACGGGGCAGCGATCGGATGCATACGCAGATGATGGAGAAGCGCTTGGTCAAGAGGTCGTTGTAGGGCGTATAAACCTTGAAGCGCCGCCTACACCGGATCAAGCCTGCGCCCTAATCCCCGAGACATGCGCTTCACAACGCTAGTATTTGATTGCAGTACCACGTGCCCAAATTACGGGCCTAGCGCCTACACCTCGACCGGTCGCAGACCAAGATAGACCTGGTTACCGCCCAGGGTGTTCTTGATGCGCTCAGACGAGAGCCAGGGCAGTAGCTGATTAAGTTCCTCCGGCGAGAGCGGCGTGTTATTGTTGGCCAGGAAAACGCGGAAACAGGCGGACGCCAACGGCAGCCGCTCATTTATGTAGTCCGGGTCATTGGCACAACGGGTACGCAGACATTCACGCAACGCGTCTGTCTGATGCACCTCGCCGGTGTCCGGGTCGACCCAGTCTACATTCTCCGTGTTCTGGTGGTCGGAGAACCGTTCCCGGCACTCTTCGCACAGTTGGTCACGCAGATAGAGTCGAAAATCGCGACCGCTGTTTTCCCACCAGCCGGTATCGATATGAAATTTTGTGTCTTGTGTGATGCGAAATCGTCGCACGCCACTTAGGCTAATCTTACGTTCGCTCATGCCGCTTCGTCATTCTCCCTTACTTGTCCGGTCCAAACCATGGCGCCTATGCGCTTAACTGAGCGCAAACATTCCACTGCCCGTGTCACGGAACTTCGGATTGCTGAGCAGCGCATGGAAGATGGGTCCTGGCGGGCACCGACGTACGATGTTGACGGCGCTATAGACACTCTTCGCGTGGGCTGTGCCGTTGGGATTGAGTTTTGTCAGCTCTGGCACGATTTGGTTGACGATCTCCTGCAGTGTGACGCCAGTTTCGCTCAACTTGGCCCGCAGTTCTTCGACGCCAGCCGCATCCTCTGTGGCAACAATCATGGTCTCATCGTATTCGCAAGCAATCTGGATCTTATTCATCTCGAAATTGAGCTGATTGTGTGCCAGGTCAGGTGAGGCAATGCGCGCCCATTCGCGCTTCGGTCGTCGTGTGCGGAAGTCGACCAGTATTTCACCCGCCGTTTTCGTGCGTTCCAGCGTGATATATGCGCCCACCGGCACAGCGTGTTCTTCCATCCACTCGCCGAGACCGGCAACGTATTTGCCACTGGGCACGACCCAGCCGGTATACCGTTTGCCCCATCGACCGTCTATAAATGTGACGACTGACTTGGCATTGGCGGTGGTCGGAAAGAAGCTGCGCGTTCGTCCATTTAGTGGGATCGAGCCAACGAGTCGATGCGGATAAATCAGATTGAACGTGGTGCTTGGCACGACGCTGGGCAGCTCATTGCTCAAGGTGCTCTCGCCCCATTCGTCATCAAGTTCCCATTCCACCTGCAGCAATTCCACGCTGAGGATGGAACGATTGTAGTCTGTGATAACCGGGCGCAAAGCAGCAGGTGTGGACAGCACTTGGGCGGGTTCCATACGTTTTAGGAACCAGCGGCTTTCGCCGTTCAGCTCGACCTTATCAAAACGCTTGTCGGAGGACATGGCGTGGTCCAAGCTGATGCGCTGCATGACAGGTGCAACGTTTCCATCCAGCTCGACTTCTTCCAGCAACTTGGTCGTTGCGACCGGCTCTGCCTGCATTTCGATGAGCGCTTCGGCAATGTTCAAATGGCCGATATGCACCTCCGCCAGCATGTCGGACAGCAGCCATCGGCCGTCTACCTCCACGAACTCGTCGCTACGTTCGCCCTCTTCGAGTGCGTAGAAGAGGCTGTCTTCGATTTCGTCCTGGTATAGGGAGAAAATCTCATCCGCCGACAGCAGCGAATCGCTGTTGAGCAAGCTTTCGCTGTCCGTTTCGCTAAGACGATGCGGTGTGGTGAGGTTCATGGCGAATTCACGCGTGGTGCCGTTTTGGCCGGCAAAACTCACTTCCATGACTTGAAACTCGCCGTGTTCCGGGTTCTGTCCTTTGCGTACGTGGACTACTTCTCCGGCGGCGAAATCCAGGGCAGGAAAGACAAGTGTTTGTCCCTCGTCATAATGGCCCTTCGGCGTGTAGACTGCGCCTTTCGCCAATTCAGATTCTATTCGCGCATCTTCGCGTCGGATATACTCGTCAATCAGCATTTTTGCTAATTCATCGCCTGACTTGGACGTCTGCGACTCCAAGAGCATCTTGTATATGAAGTCGAGATCCGTTGACGTGACCTCAAACTGATCCCGCCAGAAAGCTGCTGTTTGGGTTTGACGCTGCAGCACGCTTTCCTCCTATTCCTTGGTATGATATCGCCGTTACGGCAGCCCAGAAAGGTTTCTATCAATGAACATAACAAGACTTAGACTGCAAACGCCAATTATACCAGTGGTAGCGATATTTCTAAAATCAAGGTTACGTTATCTGTTTCACACGTTTGATTCGATCAATCAGGAGTGTGCGTGATTGGTGTCAGCAGCCGCGCAGGTGTGTGCGAGGGCATTTCAACATGAACAGGTACAGTGTAGCGGCGGCCGATCGGCGCTGGCTTATTCCTGTTGATGAAGTAGCCAATCTGCGTTACCATAGAAACAAGCAACCTACCTCGCACGATAACGGCGACGACCAGAGAACAGTCTATGAATACTATCGCAATGATATTGGCAGGCGGCGAAGGAACGCGACTTACCGTGCTTTCAGAGGCGCGAGCCAAACCGGCTGTACCATTTGCCGGTAAATTTCGTATTATCGATTTCACGCTCAGCAACTGCGTGAACAGCGGCATCTATACAGCCGGCGTCCTCACACAATATCGACCGCACAGCCTAAACGAGCATATCGGCATCGGCAAGCCGTGGGACTTGGACCGCAGTCGCGGTGGCGTACGTTTGCTGCAACCCTATCAGCGGCGGCGCGGCAAGGACTGGTACAGCGGAACAGCCGACGCGATCTATCAGAACATCGACTATGTTGCTGAGCATCGAGCCGATACCGTGCTCATCCTGTCCGGCGACCACATCTATAAGATGGACTACTCGCCCATGCTGGCCTTCCACGAGCGCGTCGGCGCCGATTTGACTATTGCGGTCATGCCGGTGCCTATCGAAGAAGCGTATCGCTACGGCATCATGACCGTGGACGAGAATCAGCGCATTGTTGAATTCCATGAGAAGCCCAAGGATCAGGATAAAGGCAACCTTGCGTCCATGGGCATCTACGTGTTCAATGCCCGTGTACTGGAAGAGCGACTGTCCGGCGGAGATAAAGAGAGTCCACGAACTGATTTTGGCAATCATGTCATACCAACCATGCTCGCCGGCGGCGACAAGATATTCGCCTACCGCTATGAGGGCTACTGGGTGGACGTCGGCACGGTTGATTCCTACTGGGCGACAAACTTAGCCCTGGTTTCTCCAAATCCGGAACTGGATCTGTATACCGACAACTGGCCGATCCATACGAAAGACGAAGAGCGACCGGCTGTGAAGATGGGGCCGCAGTCGAAAGTGCTGACAAGCCTTGTTTCCAACGGCTGCGTCGTGCGTGGAACGGTCAGCAATAGCGTGCTGAGCCCCGGCGTCTATGTCAGCCCGGGCGCTGTCGTCAAGGATAGCATCATTATGAACGATACATGGATTGGGCCTGGCGCGCTGGTGGACAAAGCCGTCATCGACAAGGATGTGATGATCGGCCCGGGCTCGGTGGTGGGCGCCGGCGATGAGTCTGTCGCTAACGTTGACATGCCCGACAAGCTTTCGTCGGGGATCACGGTCATCGGGAAAGGCGCCATCATCCCCGAAGGAGCCCGAGTCGGTCGCAACGTGCTCATCAACAGCCAGCGGGACGAGTCATTCTTCCCCGCGGACGGCGTCGTGGGCGACGGTCAAACTATCTAGCAGCAAATTACTAGGAAATCACCGAGGGGACGAGTGCGATGACAAGAGCATTTGCCATGATCATGGCTGGCGGCTCCAGCGAGGCGTTAAGCGTATTGACGGAAGTCCGTTCGGAACCGGCGACGCCGTTCGGCGGTAAATTTCGTTTGATCGATTTCCCGCTCAGCAACTGCGTCAACAGCGGCATCTACAATGTAGCTGTCCTAACGCAATACCGTCCGCGCAGTCTTAACGACCATATCGGAATCGGCAAGCCGTGGGATCTGGACCGGGCTACCGGTGGTGTACGGCTGCTGCAGCCCTATCGCGGCGGTCCGTACGGTGACTGGCAGCAAGGTACGGCGGACGCTGTGCGGCGCAATTTGGATTATGTGCTGTTGCAGGATGAGGAGCATGTGCTGGTCCTGGCAGGCGACCACATTTATCTGATGGACTATCGGCCTATGCTGCGTCAGCATGTAGACAACGATGTGGACCTCACGGTGGCAGTTCGACGTGTGAATCCCTATGAAGTGCATCGCTACGGAATCGTGTCGGTTGGCCCCGAAAACCGCATCGAAGCTTTCCAGGAGAAGCCAAAGAGGTCCAGAGGGACTTTGGCCTCCATGGGCATCTACATCTTCCGCAAGGATGTTTTGGTGGACATTTTGACCGAAACCGATTTCATCGACTTTGGCGAGGATGTAGTGCCTGCCATGCTCAGCAGCCATCATACGCTCAATGCCTATCAGTTCCCCGGCTACTGGGCTGACGTGGGCACAGTGCAAGCCTATTGGGAGGCGAATGTGAGCCTGCTGGCTGAGGAGCCTGCTCTGGACCTGTATAACCTGGACTGGGTTGTACACACGCGCAGCGAGGAACGGGCGCCGAGCAAGATTGGCGCTAATGCCAAGGTGGACGGCAATTTGCTATCCAATGGTTGTCGCGTCAACGGTATCGTGGAGCGTAGTGTGCTCTCCCCTGGCGTCTTTATAGCGGAGGGCGCTATCGTGCGCGACAGTGTTATCCTGAACGATTCGGTTATCGAGTCGGGCGCCGAGATAGATCGTTGTGTTATCGACAAGCAGGTGCTGATTGGCGAAGGCGCCAAAGTCGGCTACGGGGACGATAACACGCCAAACAAGGATGTTCCGGAGCAGATCAATACCGGACTGACACTGGTGGGCAAGGGCAGCGTCGTGCCGCCGAATCTTGTCGTGGGACGCAATGTGGTTATACACGCGTACACAGGCGCGGATGCCTATGGACGCCGCAAGAAATTGGCCAGCGGCACAAGCTTCGGCGCCAACATGCGTTAAGAGTGTTGGCGTGTCAACGGCTAGGGCTCGGGCTGGCTCTTAACGTGTCGTCCCGTATGTGTAGCGAAATTCGAAAGAGTATGCGTGTCTCGCATCCTCGTCGTACTGCACTTATATCTGATAGTTCTGTGTGGTGATAGTTTTCTTCGCCGCTAGCGTACCAAGTCGAGCAGGCAGACGCGCTTAGCCGCCGGCTTTCTTGGCCTTATAGCCTAGCTCATTCAGCAAAACCACGATATCATCGCGCCGGTCGCCCTGAATTTCGAGATTGTCGCCTTTGATGGCGCCGCCGGTGCCAAGCTTGGTCTTCAAGTGCTTCAGCAGCGCCTTCTGGCCCTTGATCGGGCTCTTAACGCCTGTAATAACCGAAACCGACTTGCCGCCGCGTCCCTTGCGATCCAAATGTACACGGACGGGACTGTTGTGCTGAAGAGTCGGCAGCGCTGCTGCCGGATTGGTCGGCAGTGCAGGCTCGTTCGGTTCGGATTCGTTATCCGGATCCGTTGAGTAGACGAGATTCCGATTCTTTGCGCACATGGTGCAGGCCTCCCTTATTCCGACATCACAGTATTCAGACTGATGTCTAAACTGGTCTAGTCCAGCGTCTGTGAGACTGGAATGTTCAGTTCGTTGGCGACGTCGACATAGACATCATAGTCGCCGCGCGAGTAGCAAACAGCGTATATTTCCTGCACTGACCGACTATCGGATAGAAACGCATGCATTTCGCTCAGTGCGATGCGCGTGGCAGAGCGCAGCGGAAAACCGTAGACTCCTGTGCTGATGGCTGGGAACGCAACACTCCGCAGGCCGTACTCTTCTGCAAGTTGTAAAGAGGTGCGGTAGCACGAAGCCAGCAGTTCATCTTCGTGATCGTTGCCGCCGCGCCAGACGGGACCCACAGTGTGGATGACATGTTCGGCGGGTAGGTTGTAGCCGCGTGTGATCTTGGCGCTGCCCGTTTCGCATCCATTGAGCGTTCGGCATTCGGCTAATAACCGTGGACCGGCAGCAGCGTGAATGGCACCGTCGACGCCACCGCCGCCTAGCAGCGACTCATTCGCAGCGTTAACCACGGCATCAACGGCTAGAGTTGTGATATCGGCTTGGATGATTCGTATCTTGGCCATGTGACTTTCTCAGTAGACTCAGTGCACGACCAACCTTTGCATACAGTTCTACAAGAATGCTAGCACAGCAGTCAAGGTCACCGCACTGGCGAGGGTGGAGAAGAGCACAGTTGTCGTCACGAAGTCGGGCAATAGGTCGTATTCCAGCGCAATCATGACTGCAAAGACAGCCGACGGCATAGAGGCTTGAAGAATGCCGGCGCCTCGTTCCAGACCGGTCAAATGAAAAACACCTGCCAGCGCAAAGGCTAGCAGTGGGCCAACAATGAGGCGAGCGCTTGTCGCAGCTACAACGTCTAGGTTGAGCTTTGGACGTCCCATGGAACCCAACTGCGTGCCCAACGCCAGCATCATCACAGGAATCATACCAGCAGCCAGAATCTCGATAGGTCGACTCACAAAAAGAGGCAGTTCGATCTCCGAGTAGTTGGCCAGCAGCGCAGGGACGGCAGCAAGAATCGCAGGAGTCGTCAACGTGGAGCGGATGGCGCCGCCGAGACCGCCTCTGTCCCAGGCAGCGGCGGTCACACCGACCAGAAACCCGTATGCACTCAGCACCAGGAAGTAGACGGAAGCTGCGACCAGCGCCTCCTCACCTAGCGCAAACGAGATGATGGGCAATCCGAAGTTGCCGATGTTGCCGAAAGCCGCCACCAAAACGAATGCGGATACCATAGCGCCGCGATGGCCTAGAAGGCGCGCCACAATTGCTGCGTAGATGACACCGCCAGTCGTCACCAGGAAGATGAATACGGCCATGCGCACCGCCAGACCCAGCTCAATTCTGGCGGTGCTGAAGATCGTGAAGATAAACGCCGGCGCCATGATGTAGTATGCAATTTTGGACAGAGGGCGACCGTCTACGCCGAGGCGCGGGCCTGCATAGTAGCCGATAAAGACGACAATAAAGACAGGTGCAAGAACATTGATAAATACAGTAGCAAGTTGCATTGAGGAGAAACGGCTCTAGTGGATGAACGTTGGATAGAACGGCGTACGCTGCCGCATTATGATGGTTAGCTTCGACACGTGGTACATAGGTATACTATGCACTGTCGGCAAGCAAGACCAGCCAATTATAGCACTAGACTGTGTGACGAGCTGATTCTCACCGAGAAACATGTTGACGCTAAACCGTCGTCGACCAACCGGCACAATGGAGAGGCCTAGAATGAAGAAGTATCGAGTCAAACCAGGCAAGAAGGTGGACCTATCCGAATGGGATGCTTCGGACCACAGTGAATTTGATGGCAAGAAGAAGCAGGCACATGCTGAACTGCTGAAACTTAACAGCCGGCTTGAAACGTTGCAGGAATTGCTCTATGCGGAGGGCAAACACAAGCTTCTCATCGTTCTGCAGGGCATGGATACATCGGGTAAGGACGGGACTATTCGCCACGTATTCGAAGGCGTCAACCCCCAAGGCGTGAAAGTGGCTAGCTTCAAGGCGCCTACATCAATCGAACTGGCCCATGACTATTTGTGGCGCGTTCATCCGCATACTCCGGGCAACGGTGAGATTAGCATCTTCAATCGCAGCCACTATGAGGACGTACTCGTGGTGCGCGTACACAATCTAGTGCCGGAGTCGGTCTGGAGTAAGCGCTACCGCCATATCATCGAGTTCGAGCGTATGCTTGCCGATGAGGGAACAACGATTTTGAAGTTTTTCCTGCATATCAGCAAGGATGAACAGAAGGAACGCCTGCAGGACCGGCTGAACGAACCCGACAAGAACTGGAAATTCAGTAGAGGCGATCTAGCCGAACGCGAGCTTTGGCCGGATTATATTGCAGCCTACGAGGAGATGCTGAGCAAGACCAGTACTGACTATGCGCCCTGGTATATCGTTCCTTCGGATCATAAATGGTACCGCAATCTGGTCATTTCCTGGTCGGTGATCGATACGCTCGAGTCGTTGAACATGCAGTATCCTCCTGCGGAGGAAGGGCTGGACTCGATTGTCGTGGAGTAGTGTTGCCTGACAATAATTACAACTTATAGTCAAACGGCTCCGCAATCGCTCGGAGCCGTTGGTGGAAATCGAGAAACGCTACTCTGTCGGGTGAACTAGAGCGAACGGCATGCCTTCAACTATTCGTCACTGTCCATTTGGCTAGCTGCCATGGCTGCGCCGATGATGCCCGCCTCGTTGAGCAATTGTGCGGCGACGATCTCGGCACGAGTGTCCAGATAAGAGAAGTACTTCTCCTTCTTCTTACTAACGCCGCCGCCGATGATAAACAGGTCCGGCGAGAAGTAGAATTCTAGGCGCTGTAAAAATTCATTGACATGACGCCCCCACTTTTTCCACGAGAGATCCTTCTCTTTACGCACTCTCGCCGCTGCCCGGTGCTCTGCGTCCTTGCCGCGAATCTCCATGTGACCGACCTCGGTGTTGGGCAGTAAATGCCCGTCCGTGAAGATGGCGGAGCCGATGCCTGTGCCCAGCGTGATCAAAATCACAACGCCACTGCGATCCTTGCCGGCGCCAAATGCCATTTCGGCAATGCCGGCTGCGTCCGCATCGTTCAGCACCCGGACGGGACAGCCCGTTGCTTTTTCAAATAGCGTCTTCGCATCCGTCGCGATCCAAGATTCGTCAACATTGGCTGCCGTGTAGACGACGCCATGCTGAACGACGGCTGGAAACGTGATTCCGATTGGACCGTGCCAGTCGAAGTGACCGGCGATTTGACCCACGACCTCCGCAACCGCTTCCGGCGTCGACGGGTCCGGTGTAGGGATACGAAGCCGATCTGCGGTCATCTCCCCTTTTTCGATATCAACTGGGGCGCCTTTTATTCCGCTGCCGCCTATATCAATGCCGAGAACTTCCACCATACAGCTCCTTGAATTGTGTGAATGAGAATAACAAAAAGAATGAGGAATACCCGTGTCTAGTCGTGGTTCGCTGGCATTTCGTCCAGCGTTTTCCACGCGGCGCGTACGACATCAGCTTCGCCCCTAAATGTCATTTTGTCCAACGCTTGCTCAAAGGTAAACCATCCAACACCATCTACCTCGTGCGATGAATCGCTCAGCGTGCCGCTGACAACCTGCAACAGGTAGAAATCGACAGTCTTGTGCACCAATTCGGGCACGTCTCGGCGATAGGTATCCCAGTACCAGTAGTCTACGCTGCGCAGGAACTGTTCCGGTTGTGTGCGTAGGCCGACTTCCTCTTCCACTTCACGAATGGCGGTTTCTTCGCTGGTTTCGTTGGCTTCAACCGACCCCTTTGGCAACTGCCAGCGCTTCCATCCACGAGTGGCAATGAGTGCTATTTGATACTCTTCGCTGCTTGCATCCAGCCGATAGGCAACCCCGCCAGATGAGTGGTCCTCGCGAGTATGATGCTTTTTTCGTTTTGCACTTGTCTGCGATTCGGATTCGGGTAATTCACGTTGCGTCACAATGGCGCCTATGTTGTCTGCAATAGAGGCTCACTCAATTCGCCGGCTTACTGTATAGGCAGGCCAACTGTGCTACACATCTACTGAAAGGTATGGGCTGCTTACAACCAGCCGCGTCGTCGGCTGTAGAATAGCATGCCGCCCAGAAAGAGTAAAAACAGGAGCCAACCGACGGCATAGATCCACGGCCGCACGGCAGGAGTTGCAATGAGTAATGTGGATACGATCAGTAGCGCTATTAAAATCAGTGGAAGGCTGAGCAACGTCACCAGTGATTTTATTCGTTCGTATTCCTGTTCGGGTGCTGTGAAGGACAACGTTGCTGTAACCGTAATCAAAGTATCCAACTGCTCGGTCAACTCGCGGACATTGGTTGACAATATTTGCAGCCGCTGATAGTCACCTTTTAGTCGCGCCCGTGCGTCGTCGCCCACGGAGCGCATTGATGGTTCGATCAAGTGTTGCAGCACCGTGCTGAGCCCTTCCAGTTCACGTGACAGCGTTCGGAGGCCCATCTTCGTTTGTTGCAGCTCCAACAGAAGTTTGCGCTGCTCGACTTCTTCTGAAGAGTAAAGTTGGTCGCTCAACTCTTCGATGCGTGCTTGGTGCTTGGAAAGCTCTGGTTCGACGGCTTGCGCTATTGGCTGCAAGAGTTCTGCCAACAGTGCGCCGCACCCCTTGCCGATTAGCTCCTCTCGTCGCTCCTGCGCATCCCAGAGGTTATCTATGACTTCGTTCGTTTCATAGCACTTCGTGACGAGATAATTGACTCCGAGGAAATAGTCGTCTGCCACGTGGCCCAATCCCGTTTCACCATCCTGATCCACACGCACGATAGTGATATGCACGGATTCACCCGTGTCGTCAATGGATGTATGACGTCGGATTCCCTCTGTATCGATTTGAGGAAGCGGTTCAAATTGGAATGTGTCGTGGAGCAGTGTGGCTGCGGATTCCTCAGGCTCGTCCAAGACGTCCACCCAGATTCTAGAACGGGAATCCTTGAGCACAGCTGGTATCTGATCGATTGGGCAATCGTTAATAATAGTGCCGCTGCGATGACGGTAGAGGACTCGGATCATGGACCTACTCTGGTTTGGCCTGGTCGTACTCTTGACACCTGTTCGGCGTGGACTGTACTATGTATTTCATATTGTATCCATTATACACCGGGTAGGACCGCAATCAGCTTATGTCTATAGCCCCGTTAGTGACGCCGAAAGTGGTGCAGACGGCCGACCAGCTTCATCAGGTGATGAAGGAACTTGGCCACATCCATTTGTTCGCCATCGATACTGAAAGCGATAGCCTCTACAGCTACTATCCCAAGGTCTGCCTGATACAGCTTTCTGTGTACACAGAGGGCAACGAAAGCGAAGTCTCCGACTACCTCATTGATCCGCTGGCGATTAAGGATTTGTTGCCGCTGGGAGAGTTGCTATCGAATCCCGAAACCGAAGTGATTATGCACGCAGCAGAGAACGACCTGCTGCTCTTGCAGCGCGAGTTCGGCATCGAGGTGCAGAAGCTTTTCGATACGCAGCTTGCGGCGCGCATCCTTGGCAGGGAGAAGGTCGGGCTGGCATCGATCCTCAGTGACGAGTTCGGTGTTCAGTCGAACAAGCGCATGCAACGGACTGACTGGGGGAAACGACCCTTAACCCACGAGCAGACTACCTACGCACAGAAGGACACGCACTATCTGCTGCCACTGCGTTCCATCCTGCGCGACGAACTGGAACGGACTGGACGCTGGCAGGAGGCAAAAGAGGCGTTTCGGAATCTGTCTCAAACCGACTATAGCATGCATGAGACAACGCCGCGCACTATGTGGCAGATGAAAGAGACCCGCGATGTGCCGCGAGAAGACCACGGTGTACTAGAGGCGCTGTGGGAGTGGCGTGAGGAAGAAGCGCAACGTCGCGATGTGCCGCCGTTCAAAGTGATGCGCAACCAAGCCCTGGCAGAACTGGCTGTGGAACAGCCCCATACGCTCGACGATATCCGCCAGACACCCGGCGTGGGCAAGACGAGCGTGCAGCGTTATGGCAAGCAATTGCTCGAGGCTATCCTCATCGGCAAGCAAAGGCGCATTCCACCGCTGCCGGAATCAAATCCACGTCCTGATTATGTGAATGACCGGAAAGTGCAATCGCTGTACGACAGCTTGCGTCATTGGCGTACAAAGACTGCCGAGGCACGCGGAGTGGATCCAGATATTGTCATGGCCAACGCGACGCTGCTAGAGATCGCCAAGCAACGTCCCGAATCGATTAGCGAGTTGCAGAAGCTAGATGATATTGGTACCTGGAAAGCGGAGACATACGGCAAGGAGATACTCGACATCCTCCAGCGATAGCTGATCCAGATTGCGCTAGAACAGACGCCGAAACCACCGCCAGCCAGCCGCCAGCAAGAACCAGATTCCTCCAACAGCGAATCCCAGCAGCACCGTGCCCAGCAGCAGAGCAATGGTCTCTGAGCGGAACGTCTGCACGTCCGTGCCGAGCAGCCAGCGCCAGCCACTGGGGACAGCTTCGCTCTCGGGAACACCCCATGCACTGAGCAGCGACAAGGCTAGCAGCAAACAAATAACCGTACAAAGCACGATAACCGCCAGCACGGTGTAGCGCTGAACGGTGCTGCCGCCGCTGCGAGGCGACGCTGGATAGGGATTCAGTTCTGACATGACGCACTAGTCTCCACTTAGTTGGCAAGCCTGTACAAAACCGAACTCGTTCCCGTTGGCGATTCTATTAAGTCTATACGACTGACTGGACCTCTACGGTTACAGTGCGAGTCGTCGGTCCAGGGCTTCCGCCAGGTGCAACGGCACTCGACCTGTCGCGTCCTTCATCTGATGTCGACAGCTTGTGCCGCTGGCGACGATGATCATGTCGTCCGGCGCGGCTCGCACGACCTTAAAAAGCCGATCTTCCCCCACTTTCTGACTTAGGTCGAACGTTTCCTTGGCATAACCGAAGTTGCCTGCCATGCCACAGCAGCCGCTGTCGATTACGGCTACATCATACCCGGCAGCTTTCATTACCGCCACCGTCGGCGCATTGCCGACCAGTGCTTTTTGATGACAGTGCCCGTGCAGCAACGCTTTCACAGAATCTCTCTTCCACATAGGATTGAATCTGCCGGCATGCAGCTCTCGTTCGATGAACTCCTCGAAAGTAAAGCATCCGCTCGCCAATATCTTAGCTCTATCTTTATCAGAAGCCAGGTCGAGATAGTCGTCTCGCAGCGTGAGTATGCAGCTCGGTTCTACGCCGATAATCGGAATACCCCGCATAACGTACGGGGTCAACAACGCAACATTATGGTCTATCCATGGCACAGCCTTGTCGCCTTGACCGCCAGTGATCAGCGTGCGCCCGCAGCACTTGCGACCGGCTGAGATGAATACCTCGTAACCTGCGGCTTCCAGCAGGCGCACCATGGCTTTGCCTATCTGCGTTTCGTTGTACTGCACCCATGTGTCGTTGAAGATCATGACAGGGCCATTAGGATAATACGTCACAGGCGGTACTTTGGAACGATTCTGTGAACGACGCCGGAACCAGTCCTCGAAGGTTTCATCGGCGTACGTGGGCATGGAACGTCGTTTGTCCACGCCTATGAGTGAGAAAATCTCTTTGCCAAGCGCAGTTCCCATTCCCCAATTGACTAGCGGGATGAACGGTCTGCCGAGTTTGAAGAGCAGCTCGTCCAGCACAGGCAGCATCCCCATGAGGCGATTAAAGATAGGAACGCCATGACGCCTGTAATACTGTATTAGGTACTCGAACTTAATCTTCGCCATGTCAACGGCTGACGGGCATTCGGTCTTGCACGCCTTGCATCCCATGCACTGGTGTATGATTGCGAAAGCATCGTCAGAGAAGAGTTCCTCGTGTGGAATACGACCTGCCAGCGCGTTACGCAGCGTGTTGGCTCGACCGCGAGTGGAGGAAGATTCTTCCCGTGTGGCCATAAAGGTGGGGCACATGTTGTCGATATCGATCTTCCGACATACGCCTGCTCCGTTGCACATTTCCACAGCCTTGGCGAAACCGCCGTCCTTTTCCCAATCAAAGACTGTGTCCAACTCGATGGTCCGATAATCAGGGCCGAAGCGCAGATTGTTGGTGAGCGGCGCTGCGTCCACAATCTTGCCGGGATTCATGATGTTGTTGGGATCGAAGGTGCGCTTGACCTCTTGCATGGTCTTGTAGAGCGCAGGACCGAAGAGCTTCTCATTGTATGGACTACGTGCCAGGCCGTCGCCGTGTTCACCGCTCATTGTGCCGCCGTAGGAGAGTGCCAGATCACAGGCATATGAACCCAAATCCTGCAACAGCTCCACGCCCCGAGCCGTCTTCGTGTTCAGCAACGGGCGCACATGCAGACAACCCGCTGAAGCATGTGCGTAGACAGCCACGCCGGGAATGTCACCTTTGCTGCGAGCATAACTCAGAATGTTGTCGATATACGCGGCGAGGTGCTCCTGCGGCACGCTGACATCTTCGATACCGGGTACCGGTTTGAAGTCGCCGCGCTGGCCCATAAGCAGGTTTAGGCCGGCTTTGCGCACGGTCCAGACAATTTTCTGCTCTATGGGGTCCATGACGCGTAAGAAGGCGCCATTGTAGCCGTGATTCTTCAGATGTTGTTGCAGATGGTCAATCTTGCCTTCAAGCTCTGCCTCAGTCTCGCCGTAATATTCCGTCAGGAGTACAGCAGCAGGGTCGCCTATCACAAAGTTGAGCCGTTTGGCCCATTCTCGTTGCGCACGCGCCAGGTCCATGAGCTGTTTGTCCAGCAGCTCACAGGCGCTGGGGGCAGTCTCCAGGATATCGGGCACAGCGGCACAAGCGGCGACCACGTGGTCGAAGTGGAGGACTGCGATTGCCGTGCGCGTCGGGCGTTTGACAAGCTTCACGGTCAGGTCGGTCATGACAGCCAGCGTGCCCTCACTGCCGGTCATCAGCTGCGCCAAATTGAAATAGTTGATGTTACGCGGGTCGCTTATTTCCGGGCGGAAGCGCGAATCAAAGCTGAGCAGAGACCGTTGCTCCGCTGGAATCAGACCGGCTGCCAATCGGTCCAGCATATAACCGGATGTGCGACGCCAGTGTTTGGGAAAGCTAATGAGGATGTCGTTGATGGAACCGATAACCAGATTTGGAATCGTGGCATAGAGCGCCCCCTCCAGACCGTCTCGTTTCGCCATGGCTTTAAGCGCATCGGACTCCACCGGGCCAAACCGAGCCAGTGAGCCGTCCGAAAGGACAACGCCTGTCTCTGTGATGTTGTCGGCGAGCATGCCGTATAGGATGCTGTGGCTGCCCGTTGCGTTGTTGGCTGCACTGCCGCCCATTGTCGCACGGTCGGCGCTGGCAGGGTCCGGGCCTAGCATGAGGCCATGCGGCGCCAGTGCTGCGTTGAGGGTTGTGACAGTGATGCCTGGCTCGGTCTTGACCGTCATTGCGTCCACATCTAGGGCCAAGATGCGGTCCATATATTTGCTGAAATCCAGCACAATGGCTGCACCCACCGTTTGTCCTGCCAGCGAGCTTCCACCACCACGCGCCAGTACGGGGACGCGGCGTTTTGCAGCAATCTCCACGACCGCTTGCACATCGTCCGCTGTGCGCGGGATGACGACACCGACGGGCTGAATCTGGTACAAGCTGGCGTCGGTGCTGTAGAGCATCCGCGAGGTACCGTCGAAGCGGACATCCCCGCGCACGACACTGGACAATTCATTGGCCAGATCGCGACTTTCCTCGGTGACGGCTTTCATGTCTCTTTCAGAAAGGAAGCTATTCGGAGGTGCAAGTTTTGTGGTCATATATGGAACCCCTTTCGAGGAGGTAAACAAGCTAAGTACTACTGATCAACTCTACCCAATGCAGGTTGAAACGCAAATTTTCACTGTTGTAACTAAGAACGTGATGCAACATTGTAAGCATATTCTACCCCTGTTGGCATACTACGTTGCACTGTCATGCTAGTTACAGAGCCGATCCTTGTATAAGAATATGATTCTTGATGTAAGCGGGTGTTCAAGATGTAGATATCACCAGCTATATAGTACACTGGGCGGGCGCCTAGCAAAGAACCTACTGGCATTTGGCCTTACGTCATACAGGATGCCAGACCTTATGAGTGAGAACGGTATAATTGAGAACGGTATGATTGAGAACGGCATGATTGAGAACGGCATGAGTGAGAACGGCATGAATCCAACTGCATCAGACAATCAGTCAAACAGCGGCATCACGATGTACACGACCAAATGGTGCCCTACCTGTTGGCAAGCCAAACATGTGATGAAATCCATGAAGGTTGATTACAACGAAATTGACATAAGCAAAGATGCAGATGCCGCAGAAACCGTCATGCAGATCAATAAAGGTTTCCAAAGCGTGCCCACCATCGTCTTCCCAGACGGCACCTTCTTGACCGAGCCCCATCCGCACGTATTAAAGAAGAAGCTCTCCGCGTACACCTAATCCGTCGTGTGCCGCCTGTGCTTCCAGTGAATGATGCGCAGTTGCATCGGGTGCATAGTCACAGGGCAGGCTATAGCCCTAACTGCTGGCGTTGCCATGCAACCTGTGCTGACAGCCCGTCGGCGACGCTTGTCGATGGATTGTAGCCAAGCAACCGTTGCGCCTTGGATACGTCGGCCACCGTACGACGCTGGTCGCCGGGACGTCGAGGACCGTAGGTCTTCTTGACCGGCTGCCCTATGACCTCTTCGAGAACGTTTAGGACTTGATGCACAGTAACTTCCTCACCGCCGCCGATATTGAACGCCTCGCCAACGCTTTGCTCCGGTTGCTCATAGGCCAACACGAGCCCCTGAACGCAGTCCTTCACATAAGTGTTGCTGCGGCTGTCCGTGCCGTCACCGTCAATGGTAATGAGTTCATTCTGCAGGATGGAGCGGATGAAAATGTTGTATCCCATATCAGGACGCTGACGCGGACCATAGACGGAATAGAGGCGCAGGATCGTGACGGGCAGGTCAAAGCTGTCTGCGTAGGCGCGACAGAGGTTTTCGGCTGCTAGTTTGGTGATGCCGTAGGGCGAGATCGGCGTGAGCGGCGATGACTCGTCGCCGGTGGCAAACCGGCCATACACAGATGACGTAGAGATCTGCAGGAAGTGTGGCGTGTTCGGCTGCCGAGCGGAATCTAGCAGCCGTTGCGTCGCCTGAATGTTGCAGGTCATATAGCTGTCGAATTCCTGCCAGCTGCGCAGAAGCCCCGCCATGGCTGCCAAATGGAACACGGCATCAACGCCGTCGAGCAAAGACGATAGCTCAGCGTAGCGCAGATCAAGCTCGTGGAAGTCGAACTGGGGACTGTTCAGCAGGTCGGTGAGGTTCTGTTCCTTTAGCTCGCGAGGGTAGTAGGGAATGAAACCGTCAACACCTACCACGTCATGTCCGCGACGGATCAGTTCTTCACTGAGATGGGAGCCGACAAAGCCTGCCGCGCCCGTCACCACGATTTTTGCCATTCTATATCTCCTACGCTAGTGGTTTCTATATATCTTGCGGCGCCATACTGCATATTTATGCGAATCGCTGCGACTATTCGCTGCACATTCCTATGCAGCAAGTCCGTCATCCTCGTCAGATTTACCGTCTGCGTTTTGTGCTGAGATAGTGATGCCAGAAGAAGCGCGTTGCCACGGATCGCCACGGCCGCCACGACCGGCTAAGCGTCTCTAGTTCATCGGCATCCGGACGTTCCGTCAATTCTAGCACTTCGTGAATGGCTGTCACCAATCCCAGGTCTCCGATAGGCCACACGTCCGCTCGGCGCAAGGCTATGAGCAGATAAATATCGGCAGTCCAGGGACCGACGCCCTTCACGCGAGTCAGCTCCTTGCGCACTGCGTCATCGTCTAGTTTGTCCAGTGCGTTAAGGTCCAGGTCGCCTTGGACCAGCGCCTCAGACAGCGCTCGACCGTAGGCAATTTTCTGCCGGCTGAAGTAGGCCGAGCGCAGTTGCTCGTCGGTCAGGGCGAGGAAATTCTCCGGCGTCAACGGATTGGTCAATTCCTGGACGCGCTCGAACGCAGCCAGCGCAGAGGCCAGCGATACTTGCTGTTCTAGAATGATGTGGATGAGCGCGGGAAAGCCTGGCTCGCGATGCCAGAACGGCGGCGGTCCATGCGCTTCCAGAATCGCTGCGAAATGTTGTTCTTTCCGCGCAAGTTCCAGGACGATCTCGTCGTAGGTTCGCTCGTCCAGCGTCCGATTGTCCTGTATGCCGGTCATGCTAGTTTGCTGAATGCCACACGAGTGACGAAGCACCGACCGCACTGGAATGCACCTGCGAGCGTACTATCTCCAGGCTCGTTATGCTGCCCGCAATGCAGCGGCGACGCATTTCTTGCAGCGCTCCGGGGACTAGGTAATCAAAGGCTGCCAGGCCCATGCCGCCACCGATAATGATACGCGATGGATTCAGCAGCGTTGCGCATATGGCAAGCGCATGTCCCAGCCACTGTCCCGTGAATGCAAATGCGTCTATAGCCATCGTGTCGCCCTCCTGCGCAGCAGACAGCACATCCTCCGGCGTAAGCTGGGAGACCCTTCGCAGAGATGATTTGCGTTCGCGCAGCAACTCGCGTGCCGTTGCCAAAATGCCCGGACCTGAGACGACGGTTTCGGCACAACCGCGCAGTCCGCACGGACAGGCTCGCCCCTCGAGATCCAGGGGCAAATGTCCGAGCTCTGCGGCGCGAAATTCCACGCCGTGTACCAGTCGGTGATCCACCAGAAATCCGCTACCCAGACCGGAACCAATGCTGACGTAGACCAGATCTCCGCAGTTCTTAGCCGCGCCATAGTAGTATTCGCCTAGCGCCAGCACATTGGCATCGTTGTCGACATGCACAGGGATGTCACTCTGTAACTGACGCTCTAGCATTTCTACTAAGGAAACGTCACGCCAGTTCATGTTCACCGCATAGGCAACCACGCCACGGCTGGGGTCTACATAGCCAGGTGTGCCGACCCCAATACCGGCGATTCGCTCGGGAGCGGTCTGCTGCAATTCGCGGGCTAACCGGGCCATGCGCCCGACGACGGCGTCAGCACCGTCGTTGACCAACGTCATAGTGCGACGTTCGATGAGCACGGCGCCGTCTTTGTCGACAAGTGCGGCGCTAATTTTGGTGGCGCCGACGTCAATGCCAATGGCGAGCGGGGCGTCTTCGTTCTGGATTGTCATTTGGAACTCAACCTGATAGTAAGGGGGCGAACTATTCTGGTGCCGCTGTTTTTTCGAATATTTATCTCTTCACGAACTGGTATCAATTCGTCGTCGACTTTTGGTCCCGAACCTGAGTTTTCAGGATTTCAATTTCCTGGGCTAGTTCGTTGATCTCACGATTGTTTTCCCGAATATACTCGACCAGTACTTCGGCGAGTTTCTGCTGGTTGCTCAACCGCACCAGCGGTCTGGTGAGTGGCGTGGAGAGCAGTGCATGCGAAATGCGGGGGAAACGCCGCTGTATACGTGCGAACAATCCATTTTTCGGCACGCTTCCCGGGGACCGCACGCGGCGGATGTCCTGGTTATTCAGTTTCGCAGGGCTTAGTGGATAGACGGCTCGCAAACCAAGCAGTATGGAGGCTAGTCCTTCCAATTCGTCCTCATCATCCGCAAACATCTCGCTGCGCGCCTCGATGATTTCCTCCAGCCGAATGAACTGATGCAGATAGGCGTGGTGCATGGCGCCCACTAGGGTCTCGCCTCGATGTCCAAGACTGTCCAACCAGACTTCTTCCGTCGGCATAAACTCGTTGCGCAGCTTTTCTAGCGGCCAATGTTTGAGGACAAAGCGCAGCCGATTTCTGTGCAGCAGGAACTCCGCATCGTGACCGCCGGCGCTTAAAGTTGGACCCTCTTTGTGAACGAGCATGGAGTCCGGCACATATACGATGTGATACCCGGCATTGCGAACACGATAGCACCAGTCCACGTCTTCAAAATAAGCCGGCGAGAAATTCTCATCCAGCCCGCCCGCCGCGTCATACGCGTCGCGTGTGATGGCGAGTGCTGCGCCGGTGACGAAATCCACCTGCCGCATCACGCCGTATTGGCCGCGATCACGTTCGCCGCGACCGATGTGCGTGCCAAGGCCTTGCGCATTGATGATCCCGCCTGCATGCTGAATCTTTCCGTTGGGGAATATGGCCTTGCTGCCAACTACGCCGATGGACGGATACTCCTGCAGCGGCGCGACAAGCTTTGCTAACCAGTCCGGAAAGACTTCTGTGTCTTGGTTGAGGAGGACGAAAATGGAGTGGCCGTGCGCCGCCCGCAGACCCATGTTGCAGGCTCGGGCGAATCCCAGGTTTTTCTCGTTGCGAATGAGGTGAACGTCAGGCCAGTACTGCGCGATGTAGTCAGGCGTACCGTCGGTTGACGCATTGTCCACGGCGATGATGTCAAAGGCAACGCCCTGTTGCCGGTCCAGCGCCGATAGGCAGGATGGCAGGTCGCGCATGCCATTCCATGTGGGAATGATCACAGCGATCTGGTTTCTGTACGGTAGGTTCATAGCAAGGTTCCAGCCGTCGTTGTCAAAGTGGCCGCGCTTGTACTAGTCAGGTGGGAAAAGTCGATTCAGGATACGCGTCTTCCGTTGGTCCAACCATTTCATTGTACGAATATAGTAGCCGCTTTCGTAGCCCTTGACCAACTTCTCATAATACTCGCGGTCCTGCTGCATCTGTTCCCACATATTAGGGTTGTAAATGCCGCCGCGATCGGCTGAGTGCCAGGGGTTCTGGCAATAGCGTATCAGTGGTTGGGCGACGTGACGCCAGCTCAATTCATCGATCGCCTGTTTCAGTGCGAGCGAATCTCGTTCGGGCTGGCGCTCTAGATACGCCAGTATCGCCTCCACCACGCCGTCCACATCATTGTAGCCCACTACGGCGCCAAGCTCGTAACGCTGCAGAATCTCGGCGGTTGCGTCGCCGCTCGTGGCAATGGTTGGCAGCCCAGCCCAAATGTATTCCAGAACGCGGCTCCGGAACGCTAAGCGCGTCTCCACCGTGTCGAAATGGAGAGTGAGGGCGATATCACTTTCCAGCAGAAGATTCTGCCAGTCTGCGTAAGGTACCCAATCGCCGAAGAAGACCGCCTTGTTGAGCAGGCCGTACTCCTTGGCCATCGCCTTCGCCCGTCGGTTATGGGACGGGATCGCGCCCAATGCAGGATTGGGATGTTTGGTGCCGGGGAAGATAAGGCGGACATCCTGCCGACGTTCGTAGACGCGCGACGTAGCCTCAATGGCCGTTAACGGATCCAGCCACGACCATAACCCGCCGCCCCAAAGCAGCAGTTTATCCTCTCTGCCGATACCCTTCCAAACGCCCTTGATGACATCGCGTGAATGCACGGGTGGGTTGTCTGGCAGGCCATAGGCGACGACATCGATGAGCTTGCGCAGCGACGGATCGTCCTGAAACGTGGAGGGATTCAACCTGCCGTTGCTCTCCAGCAGGCCCAGCCACCAGTCCCGTTGCCGTTCCGAGGCGCAGATGTAGAAGTCGCCCAACGAATACTGGCGCAGCAACTGCACCAAACGATCACGCCATTCGGTCGAGAGCTTGTCGGGTTCACGAGTGCTGTTGAGCGCCAGCCACTCAGCCAACAGCGGGTCATAGCCGTCGATCACTTTATATGCGTCTACCTCTTCTAGCTGCGGGAAGAGGAACGCCACATCGCTGGGGAAGACCAGGATGTCCGCCGCTGTAGCGAACGGTAACAGCGAGTCCCAGCGCGCCAGGTCATAGCGCTCAATGCGGAAGGGCGTGCCTTCCAGGATGCCTTTGGATGTGCTGGGGATGGCCAGCGTTACATTTGCGTGGTCAGACAGAACGCGGGCAAGATGGTAGTTGCGAATGCCGGGACCAGCCATGGAAGGGCCGACGATGTCGTGGCTGATCAAGAGAACCTTGTGCTGCGTCATTCGGCGGTCTCTTCGCTCACGGCATTGGATGGGACTCCATCGACTCACATTTTCACGCTGTTGGAGCAGACGTAAACCACTGACAGCAGCCCGCCTTGATATTCTTGGGCGCAGATGGCTTCAAAGCCAAAATTCGTCTCGTCGACTTCGTTGTTTTCCTGCACGGTCTTCAGGAACACAGCCAACTCGCCAGGATCGTCAATGGCAGGCACCCTGAGCGTCTGCGCGTAAACATCCACTCGTGCGAATCTGCTTTGGAACCGCCGCTGCCACTCCACAGCCGTCCACGTGGTGAAGTCTGCGCCATCGTAGGGCGGTTGGGTTATGGACATTTCCGGCGCGGTTCTGACTGCGGCGATGAGCGTTCCGTTTGGCGTGAGCAGCTCGTGGCAACTGTCCAGAAACGCGTCTACTTGATAGAGCTGCTCTAGCGTATTGATCACCGTGATCACATCCACGCCCTCGACGTCCAGTTCGTTGATTCGCTGTCCGTCGTGCACCTTGTAGGTCAGGTTAGGTCGCTTGAAGAAGCGCTTGCTATAGCGGATGATGCCGACACATTGTAATCGATGCCTATGACTTCCTTGGCGCCGTTACTGGCCAGGTAATTGCGATCCGCTGCCGTCGCCGCTGCCCACGTCCAGCACGCGTTGGTTTTGACAATAGTCGGCTGCAAATCGGTAACATGCCAATTGGGCATAATATCCGCCGCTCTTCTGCAGGTGCGAAACGCGTTGACCGCCCATGGACAGTCGCTCATGGCTCAATTGCGCCGGACGGGAACCCGGAGCACGCAGGTAGCCGAGTTGCGTGCGCGCCCAGTTCATTGCACGCATCACCTTGCCCCGTTCATAGCCGTCTATGATTTCCTGATACTTCTTACGCTCCCGCTGCAACTGTCCCCATGGATTGGCGTACTCGTTTTCACCGGACGCAGCGCCGCTTTTGTCGGCTGCTTTCCTGGGATGTAGACAGTAGTTGATAAGCGGCGCTGCCAGTTTCTCCCATGTCAGTTCCTGGCGCACTTCGGCGAACTGCTCGTGTCGCAGGTCGGCAGGCTCGTCGAGAATGTGCAGTATAGCGTCCGCGACCGCCTCTGCATCCTCGTAGTCCACCACATAGCCCAGATCGCGCTGGGCGACCATCTCGGACATGGCATCGCCGGTGGAGGAGATGATGGGCAGGTTGCACCACATATACTCGAGGACACGGCTGCGAAAGGCAAGCCGTGTTTCCAGCGTGTCTAGATGCAGGATCAGCGCGATGTCGCTTTCCAACAGCAGGCTAGACCAAAGGTCGTACGGAGTCCAGTCGCCAAAGAAGACGTGTTTGTCTGTGAGGCCAAGGGCTTCCGACATGCGCCGAGCATCCGCCAAGCGCGTCGGCATATCGCTAAGGATTGGATTGGGATGCTTGGTGCCGGGGAAGATAAGGTGCACATCGTCGCGGGTAGCGGCGACTTTACCGACCGCCTTGATGGCAGTGACAGGATCCAGCCATGGCCATAACCCGCCGCCCCATACGAGCACCTTGTCCTGCTCACCGATGCCGTCCCAAACGCCCTTGACCACAGGCCGCTTGTGGACCGGCTCTTCCTCGGGCATGCCATAGGCAACGACGTCGATAAGGTTGCGCAGAGAAGGATCGGCGGCATGCGTCGCCGGATTGATGCGGCCATTGGCTTCCAGCAGACCTAGCCACCAGTCTCGTTGCCGCTCGCTGGCGCAGATGTAGAAATCGCCAATGCTGTATTGGCTGCCCAGGTGGATCATGAGCTTTTGCCATTCAGACGTGAAGCGCCCAGGGTGGTGCATCGGCGGCAACTCCAGCCATTCAGCTAGCAGCGGATCATAGCCGTCTACGACGAGGCAGGCGCCCGATGACGCCAATCGGGGGTAGCCGTCGGCGATGGCGCTGGGAAAGATGCAGGTACGCGACTTTGCCACGTGCGGCTCTAGCGTCGCCCACTGACCACCGGTATAGTGCAGCAGGTCGAAATTATCGTGCGGAATACTGTCGGACGAATCTTCGGGTACTGCGAGCGCTGTGGGCATATGCATGCCAAGAACCCGCGCCAGATGAAAGTAGCGAATGCCGGGCCCTGCCATAGACTCGGCGATGATGTCGTGGCTAATGAGCAGCGCGCTGTACTGATACGTGCGTTCACTCATTGACGCGGCTCACGAACGGGCTTGGCAATTTGGTTGACGCCTGCATTATTCACACTAGCGGGTAGACGCTTCATTCACAGTCTTCTCAATGATTTCTGTTATGCGCTGCATGAATATCTCCATAGTATACCGCTCTGCAAATACGTGACCGGCGCGCTCTCCCAACTGTTGATGCAGCACATTGTCGCCGGCAAGACGCAGCAGCGCGTCGCTCATGCGTTGCGTGGCGCCAAAATCTACTAGCAAGCCGGATTCGCCGTCCACAATCGCTTCCGCTACGCCGCCAGCCCTGGTGGCAATAATTGCCTTTCGATGGTACATCGCTTCCAGCATAGAGACAGGCAGTACTTCATCCCGTGAACTGAGCACGAAGATATCCGCTGCGTCAAGATACGACATTATCTCCGCGTGGGCAAGGTTTCCGGTAAAGTGCACGTTCGCAATGTTGGCAGTTTGTGCGAACAACTCATCGGCATAGGCAGGGTCGATTGTCCGTCCCAGGAAGTAGAATTCCATGGACTGGCGTACGTGGTCCGGCAAACGCTGGATGGCGGTCAGCAGAAATTCCTGGCCTTTGCGCGGCTCCAGGCTGCCGATATTCACCACAGTGATCTTTTCAGGCGGCAACTGCACGCCATCCACCGGTGGAACAAGCGTTGCCTGTTCCAAGCCATAGGGCATAACAACAGTATTCGTGTGCGGCAGGTAGTCGGCGTAGAGATCGGCAAGATGCTGTGTGGGCAGAATTATGGTCGTCGCATCCTGCAACGCCGCTTGAACGCTCGGTTCTTTACGCACTGTCTTCAGCCCAAACTGGGACTCATGCAGCCAATAGATGCTCGGTACGTTGAAGGCTGTGGCAGTGTGGATAGCCAGGGACGAGACCACGCTATTGGCGAAAACTAGATCGCAATCCGCCACCGCCGCAGTCAATGGACCGATGGCAGGGCGCGTGAGCAGCGTTGTCCCGTGGAAATCCTGCATGGAAGGGATGATGTCGACCGGTACGCCATCCGCTTCAAAGTGACTGCGAGTCGGGCCGTCCATGGGCGATACCAGTTTGCACTGTACGCCGCATTGCATGAGCTGTCTGGCCAGCGCGGCCAGCAACAACGGCGCTCCGCTCAAGCTCAGGTCGTGCGTGACCAGCAGCAGCGACAGCTCATGCATGCGCTTGTTGGGGCTTGTGGACGGCGTAATCGGCCATTCCTTTGGCTGCGTCAGCTCCACATCATGCATGGGCTGAGAAATGCCGGGCACGAAGGGCGGCAAGAGCCGGTGCCCGCGCATGATCTCGACGACGTCCGCCGTGGCTTTTTCGCCGGGCCGAGCGAAGGCGGGTTGGCGGCTGTCCACGGACAAATTCGGATTGAAATAGCGGTCGCCCTGGCGAATCAGCGGCAGAAACTGGCAGGACGCACGCAATACGTCACTTGGCGGCAGATAGAAACCGCGGCTGCCTCCTTCGTGATGAAGCAATCGCGCAAAGGGCGTGAACACATTGCGATAGCCAGCCTTCTCAGCTCGCAAGCAAAACTCAATGTCGCTGTAGCCGATCTGGTAGATCTCGTCGAAACCGCCGAGCCCATCGAAAAGCTGCGATGACACCATCATGCATGCTCCTGTCAGTGCATGATAGTTGCGCACCCACTCCGTGGAGCCGAAGATAGTGTATGTGTCCTCCGGCATGTCTTCAAAGATATGGCTGCCGTGGCCTGTCAGTCCCATCACAATGCCGGCGTGCTGGATGAGGCCGGTAGGGCGCAGCAACTTGGCGCCGACCACGCCAACGCCGTCGCGACCTGCCCAGCCGGCAAGTTCCCGCAGCCAGTCGGCATGCAGCACTTCCGTATCGTTGTTCAAGAAGAGCAGTAGATCACCTGTCGCCGCCTTGGCGCCGACATTGTTGGCATGCGAGTAGTTGAATCGGCCATGGTACTCCACTACGGTGACATGATCATGTTCCCGTTGCAACTCTGTGTAATATCGCTGCGTCTCCGCTTGTCGGCTGCCCGTATCTACCAGAACAATTTCATACTCCGGATAGTCGGTCTTGGCAAGGATTGACTGTATGCATGCACGCAGCAGCTTCACGTTATCTTTGGTCGGGATGATGATGGATACTTTGTGTCCTCGAGTTGGCCAGATGACCCGTGCGCGACCGATGCTGGGAAATTCCACAGTGGGTCGCATACCATCCAGCGCCTCGATATGTCGCACTAACGCTACCTGTTGCGCTTTAAAGGCATAGGGTTTGGCTCCAGCATCCACAGACGCTGAGCCAGCGATCTGTCGCCAATGATAGAGCACCTTAGGAATGTGGTGAATGCGGTCGGTGAGGCGAGAACAACGGAGTGCCAGGTCCCAGTCCTGCGCACCGTTCGTGGCGTCATCGAAACCGCCGGCTTTCTCAATCAGTGTGCGCCGATATACACCATGCATAAGCAGGTTCGTGGACAGCATCATGTCCGGTGAGAAGTCGGGTTTGAACCATGGATCCACTCGCCGCTGCCCGTCTTCGCTGAGTTTGTCCTCGTCGAAATAGACGATGTCAATTGTCGGTTGGAGGCTCAGAGAATCGGCCACTTCGTACAGCATGTTGGGCGCGAGCATATCGTCATGGTCTACCAACGCAACGTACTCGCCCTCTGCCAGCGCGAGCGCCGCATTGGAGTTGCCGGAGATGCCAAGGTTCGCGTTCAGGTGGCGGACGATGATGCGATCATCGGATTGCGCGGATTGGTCGAGAACCGTACGAACGCCGGCATTGTCGCCGGAGCCGTTGGAGATGCACAGCTGCCAGTGCGGGTACGTCTGCGCCTGGATGGAGGCGACGACGTCCTGTAGCACGTGGGTCGGCGGATTATAAACTGGAATGATGAGGCTGATGAGCATCCCGACGCTCTTTGACGCCAGTTGACGCTGCTCGGCGAGTTCTGCCGCTGATGGTTCGTTAAGCGCGATCCAGTCCGCATAGGTCAGCGGCGTATCGTCCACCGGGCGAACAACGGGTGTAACCACGGCATCGTCGGGCGCGATGAGCGCTCCGCGCGTACGGTAATTTGTAACCGCCTTACGCCATCGTGCAATGGCCGAGGAGAGGCCTTCCTCACGAACGGTATGCGGCGTCTCGTCGATGAGGATAAGAAACTGGCGTCGAATACTGAGCGGTGGTGCGATGCGATCCAGCCAAAGGCGGCGAGATAGGCTCATGGCGTGGCGGAGGCCTCGGTCGTCTGCGATTTTGGCTTGTGCGCCACCACATAGCACTCGAAAGGACCGTTGATGGACTTGAGCTCGTCGATGATAGTCTGCAGATCTAGCGCAGTCTGCTGCCGTAATCGATCGATCTCATAGTTCGTATAATCAACCATGGAATCCAGAAGCGGCTCGATAAGCCATTTCGTCAGCCGCAACCGCAGCCCATAGCCAAGCCGGTCCAGTAGGCCGTTTATCGGCGGTGGCTGCGGCTTGTTGTAACGAACTTGCGCATGGCTCTCGCCGACCTTGGGCAAGTCATCTAAGCCTGTCAGCAGCGAAGAGGGCATATTTGGGTTGTTGCCGATGGTTGGTCCCACGAAGCCGCTGTGTTCCAAGAAGAAGCTAAGCAGCAGCGGATGGTAGAAGCTTATGTGGCCGAAATGCAGATAGAACATCTGCAGATGCGAAAATAGCGAGCGCACATCCGGCGTAGCGAGCACAATAACGCCGCCGTCCGAAAGCGCCTGGTAGCTTAGGTCAATCAGCTCGACCACTTTCTGATACGGCAGATGCTCGACTAAGTGGGCGCAGAAGATGCCGTCATAGCTGTCTGCAGGGATATTGTGCAGGTAGTGAAAGACGTCGTCTTTGATAACTGGCAAGCCCTGATCCATTGATGCCTGGTAGGACTTATCATCGGAGTCGACGCCGGTTACATCGACATCGTGCTCCATGAGCATCTTCACGAAATCGCCGTCGCCGCAACCCAAATCCAGAACGTGCTGACATTCCGCGAAGTGAGGCCAGTAGAATTCCTGAATGCGACGCTGTGATTCCGGATTGCCGCCCATATAGTGCAGGAAGTCGTAATCCAGTCCATTCAGTTCGCCTGCGGCGGCTGCGTTGTCGTTCGCTGTCATCGTTGCGTGGCTTCTATGAAACTGGTTCGGATGTCGGCATTTTCTCTGCGATAGACCACGCGCCGTCCAGCGCGATCATGCCATAGCCGCGCAGTTGTTCGCCTGGATATACCTGGAACGTGTAGGCGCGGTCGTGATAGTCGTATGTGACCGTATCCTCTGAGTTGACCGCAGCCACGGAAATTGTGTAGCTGCCATCCTGAAGCTGTAGCTTTGGCATGATGTATTCGACAGCGCCTTCACCATCGGCATAACCGATCTCGAGCCCGCTGAATTTCGTATTCGGTCCAAAAATGTTCACACCTTCCTGGCTGTGAATCATCAGTCCGAACACAGGGTTTGCTATGCGTTGCCTGGCGGTGAAGAACAGTCGTATCTTCATCGTTTCACCGCCGATGAAGACGCTCTTGGGCGTGTCTGTTTCGTCGCTGGTTACCACATGGGTGATTTCGAGCTCACGCGTCCCCCAGCGAGCAGGCCCATCCGAACCGTCCCGCGATGCTGCATGCTGGTGATCAGGTCCTCCTGCGCCGTCAACGCGATCGGAATCTGTACCGCTGCTGCTGCGGCTGTCGAGCTTTGCCTGTTCCTTTTCAGCCACGTGGCGCTGATAGCGAGAAACGACTTCACGCGGGTCGCCATCGTTTCGAACCAGTCCGTCTTCCAACCAGACCGCTCGATTGCAAATGGACTGGATTGTGCCCATGTCGTGCGATACCAGCAAGATAGTACCGCCATGGTTGCGAAACTGATAGATGCTGTCCAGGCACTTGCGTTGGAATGAAAGGTCACCAACTGCAAGCACCTCGTCCACGAGCAGCAGGTCCGGACTGGTGTGGATAGCTACCGAGAAGCCCAACCGTACGTACATGCCAGACGAGTAGTGTTTGACTGGCGTGTCGATGAAATCGCCCAGTTCGGCGTATTCGATGATGTCGTCCATCAGTTCGGAGATGCGCGCGCGGCTCAGACCATAGATAGACCCGTTCAGATAGACATTCTCGCGTCCGGTCAGGTCGCCCTGGAAACCTGCACCAAGCTCCAGTAAGGATGAGAGCATGCCCCGTACGATCATGTCGCCGCTGGTTGGCTCCAGAATGCCTGTGATGAGCTTGAGTAGCGTGCTCTTGCCGGAACCGTTGGGACCAATGACGCCGACGCATTCGCCGTGGTCGATGCGCAGCGAAATATCGCGAATGGGCCAGAAGGCGTCCTTTTCCTGTCGCGAGCGGCCAAATAGCCCAATGAATAATTCCTGCAACGATCGCTGACGGTCGCGGCGAATATTGAACATGCGCGAGACGTTGTGCAACTCGATAAGCGGCTGCCCGGGTTGCACCTCTGGCTGGCGTGTAACCGTCACAGTTCTTCTCCGAATCGACCGCTGAAACGCATGAAGAACCAGAAGCCGAACGTAAATACCATGACCGCTGTGATTGTGGTGCGTATGAAGAAGTCCGGGTCGGTGCGATAGCCAAAATACAGCATGTCGCGGTACATATTGATGATGGACGCCATGGGGTTGACGATGTAGTAGATGCGGCGCACGTCCAGCGTCATACCCATGAAATCATAGTTGACCGGCAGCATCTCCACGGAGTAGAAAATAGGCGTGAGAAAGAACCACGCCATGAGAACGACTTCCAGAATTAGGGCTGTATCCCGGTAGAAGACGTTAAGCGTGCTCAACAAGAAGGCCACGCCGATTGTGAAGACCGTCTGAATCAGGATAACAGCGGGCAACAATGGTAGCCAGGGCGACAAATGCGATTGGAATACGATAAGCGCTGCAAACAGAACAATGAAGGCGAGCAGGAAGTTTGCGAGTTGTGCCAACACTGTTGCTATGGGCAGCACCGCTCGCGGAAAGTAGACCTTCTTGATCAGGTTGGCATTACCGACGATGCTGATGGTGCTGCCGTTCATGCTGGCGGCGAAGTAATTCCACGGCAGCAGACCGCATAGAAGAAAGAGCGGGTACTTTTCGATAGACTTGTTGGGCCACAGCACGCCGAATATGACGGTGAAGACCACCATCATACCCAGTGGGTTCAGCAAACTCCAGACGAAACCCAATGCACTATTCTTGTAACGGATCTTGAGATCGCTGACGACGAGATTGCGGATGAGCCCCCGATAGCGAACAATCTCCTGCAGTTGCCGGAAGATGATCGGCGTCTTGTCCTTATGGCTAGGCGCCGCCTGAGTAGAAGGGAACTCGGTATTCACGATTCGCTACTGCACCAACGTGCTTCTGACTGTCATGGCTGTGAAACTGGCTCCGCATCCGCAGATTGCGCCGCGCCGACCGTGACAATCGCATACTTCGTGTTGTTCGTCGTATCGGTCTCGAAATAACCGTCCAGCGGGATCACCTGTACGAACAGCAAGTACTCACCGGCTGCTGCCATAGACCACTGATATATGACTTCGATGTCATCACCGCAGCCTTGCAAGTATTCAACATAATCCGGTCCTATTTGGACTCCCGAATCGTTCGGGTTGCCGTTGAAGAAGCGGACGAGGACACCATGCTTCGGTTCCGTATTACCGCTGTTTGCAATGCGCGCTCGCAGTTCCACACCTGAACTGTTCGGCGCGGCTGTGAAGGTCACCGGATAGAAGTCGGTGGCTTCTGATATGGCCTGCGTGGTAGCGGCATAATGATTGCCGTAGTCGGTCAAGAATCCATTGCTGTTAAAAAGGCTTCCGTTGAAGTCTCTGTCGTACACGCTGTACCAGGAGAAACGCTGTACGAGACGATGGCCATCGGAAGGGTCCCCGTGCGTATCATCCGTCTCGGTTAGCATGTAGTTGAATGTATTATCCATGAACGCGGATACTCTTGCGTAATCAAACTGAATGTGCCCCTGCTGCGGACCCGGTAGGATGCCGTATTCGGTGACGTACAGCGGATAACCCTGGTACCCGTGGGCGGTCATCCATTCTCGCATGCGCACAATGTTGCCAGTGAACAAGGCCATGCTGTCGCTGAGATCAATGTCTATGACCTGTCCGCTGGTGTCAGGGATGCCCGGCACAGTCTCAGCGCCCCAACACGTCCAGTATAGATCAGGATCCGTAATCGATTGGCAGTTGATCTCATTTAAGTTGAAGGCATGGATCGCCCACGCATCCGCTGGCATTTTCACGCCGTACTTCTGTTGGTAGGCTTCAACAACAGCACTGAGCCACTTCATGCGCAATTCTGTCGCCTGTACAATGTTACCGGCGATGACCTGGGCAGTCGGGTCAACCTCTTTGATGATGTCATAGAGGTCGTGGAAAGCGGTTGCATAGGCCAGCGGCTCAATGTCGTCCTGGCCTCCTCGCGTTCGATTGACGCGGTCCGGTTCGTTGCCGATGAGCCAGTGAGAACCTGGTCGCTCTGCAATGGTCTCCCGAAGTTCTGCCTCGCTCGTCTCTTTCCAATTAGCCCATATTGAATACGTATACTGCGCAGTGCCCAGTGCGCCTTGTGTGAGCCGGATGGTGGGGAAATAGGTCACGTTGTCCTGAATGTGCCCCGGGTTCTTCGTCGCGCTGTAGTTGATAAACCAGCCAGCACGCAACGGATCGATGTAGTAGCCAGTTACGTCATTGTTGACGCCGAAACGGCATAAAGGTTCGGTTGGCGTGCCCGTATTGGGAAGGTAGACTTGGTTTTGTACAGTACTTACCGCTGCTGAGGGCTCACTGCCTTCCTGTTGTGCAAACGTCGTAGTAGCAGTGAATGCCAACAATATCAGAGCGCCGAGTATCGCAATCGTAGCTGTATATTTTCTAAGTTCCAACTTATCTCTCTCCAAATATATACCACTATTTTGTCAAGACAATGTACACCGGATCGGGGCCGACGTCGATGGACAGAACGCCTTGCGAACCGACCAGGTAGGTGGTTGGTTCACCGTACATATCATATACCTGCGCCTCATTCCCCGTCAGGGTCAGCGGCTTCGTCACAAAGTTAGTGTCCGGTAGACTATCGCTGTTCAGGTCTTCGCCCATGTTGGCCGGGTCTCGCCATGCAACCAAGAAGGTTTGTTCCGTAGAATGGTCCACAAAAACGTACGCTTCCATGAACGGATCGGTGGTCTCACCATCAGAGAGCTTCCGTATGAATGTTGCTTCGCTCATGCGCTGCACAACTTCCGCATAAGCGCCGTAGCCTAATTTCTTCCGACCGTTGCTTGCGATTAGTCCGTACTTGTGCAAGGTGAGGTCCGGATCAACCAACGAAAAGAGAATCATCACGTCTACATCGGACGCTTTTGCCTGTACTGCCAATTCGACGACATAGCGGGCGTGTATCGTTTCATTGCTTTGGATTGCCGAGTCTGCGTCGCTGTACCAGCCCGACTCCGTGATGAAGATCGGCTTATCTTCTAGGTTATGTGCAGCGAGCAGGTTGCGCATGACCGCAACTTTCTCCAGTAGACCAGGCCCTGTACAGCTGTTGGTCAACGTACATTCCGGGTCAACCTGAGGAATCCACGTTTCCCCAAAGCTGGGATATACGTGCACATTGAAGATGTCGAAATATTTACCAGCGCCTAATTCCAGCACGTCGAACAAGAAGTCCTCGACGAACATGCCGTCCCGATCAGGATGTTCCACATTGGCCGCAAACCAATCATGCGCGACGCCTCCGAGCAAGACTTGCGCTTTGGGGTTGGCGGCTTTGATCGCCGGATAGGCAACACTCAACATGTCGACGTATTCCTGATGATTCAAAGTGTCGCCGAATGGATCACCCCAACCGCTATGGCCATAGTTCAGGACCGAACTGTCCGGTTCATTGTACAGTTCGAAGTAGTTAACTACCGGTGAACCCGCAGCATCGTCAATACCGTCACCGTCATATCGTTCGGCTAGCGCTGTTAAAAAGTATGCAAATGAGGTTAGCTTCTCGGCTTTTAGGGCAGACTCTGCAAAGAAAGTCACAGCCCAGTCCGGTGCAGATTGATATGTCAGTATAATGCGTTTGCAGCCTTGATCCTCCAGGGCTGCCTGCACGGCAGCATCCGCGTATGACCAGTCGTACACAGGCGGATTATGTTCTTTCGTTTCGGCTTGTGACCACTTTACGGGAACGCGTATCCAGTCTAGGTCGAGATCCAGCATTTCATCGTAAAATTCGCTGTCCTCTCCGGTCTTACCGTACATCTGTACGCCGTATAGATGCGGTTCCTGCGTCGCCCAACAAACCGTCTTGCCCAATGACGGGACAAACACCATCGAATTGGTCGAGTTGGTGTTGACCGAATCGCCCTCGGACTGAATGGGCGAATTCAATTCGGCTCGTACTTTCGTGGGCAGCGCGACTTGCGAGACCAATAAGAATGCCGCAGACAAAAGTATGGCAGATGCGATTATCCGATGTTGACTGCTACGTCGTATTATCTTCTTTATGTAAAAATCCCTCATCTATTCACTCACGAAAATGCTGGGCATGTATATAAATTCGGTGTAGGGCGGTACCAGTTCCGATACTAGACGATTTCCCGATTGCGCATACCAAACATGTTCGTCACCGCCCACAGTGATTCCCCATGGCTTGCTACCTTCGACCTGCTGAATCTCACTGAACTTATACGATTGCAGGTCACTTGTGATATTCAACCGTCCAAGTTGGCCAACACTGTTTTCTGTGAACCAAAAATCCCATGTCCCACCATTGTCGTAGAAGGCCAAATCACGCGGCGCCGCATTTTCGGTAGGTATCGGAAGCCAGTACCACGCGCCTAACGTATCAGGCGAATAGCGGCCAATCAGGTTCTGGCCCATAGTGACAACCCATGGATTGCCGCCGGGAATAGAGCCACCGCTTGAGGCATCGACAACAATGGCCGTGGGCTCTGTGACTGTGAATCCAGCTGGCGACGAATTGAAACCAACCTTGGAAAAAACCGCACGCTCCACTTCATAAACACTGACGAAACTGGCGCCAGGCACTGTAAACCAAATGCGTATGCTGCTGCCAATTGCAATATCGGGATACGTGGTCTCGGTTGATATGGATTGACTGCTGCCGAGTTGAGCACTGTAATCAAACGTCTCGAACTGTTCTGTAACGGGATCAAAATGGATGAGTTCAGCCACATTGGCCGACACGATCCAGATAGTGCCGTCCGGTGAAACGGCCAAGCTAGTTGGCTGTGTGTTTGTTGTGGGCAAGGCATATTCAGCCGTCGGTTCCGTAACAGGTTCGCTCCCACTAACATCAATGCGTCCCAGTTTGCCTGTGCCAAAGGCGGTATACCAGACTGTATCGTCAGCATAGACAATGTCATAGGGTACTGTACCGGAGTCCAGCGCAAGGTATTGTATGTTGAATGAGACTATTTTGCCGTAGGCGTCGGAATTGCGCGTCACAAGGCCGATGAGGTCCAGTTCAGGTGATGTAAACCACGCCTTGCCAGGTTCTTCCCAAGCAACGTACTTCGGCGCCAATGACGAAGGATAGTCGATACGGAAGCCCGTGCGCTGCGACTCGGCCTGTATCGAATCGGCTCGGACGACCGTCGATGATAGCGCAAGAAGAACGCCAACAAAAAGAGTTGCGATCAGAACAAGTGAGCGCCAAGAATGGCGTATGCCTGACCGGGCGCCTACCACGCCACTGGCCTTTCCGCCGACCACGTGAGCGTCAGATATCTGAGACGAACACCAATTGTGTGGTTGGTTCATACTACTTTTCCTGTCGACATTGTCCTTTCGGACCGATGATCCATTTCGTTGTCTGCATCTGCGCAAACTGGCTGATCCTTACCCCTTGGCGTCTGCTTAGCCGCCCTGGCAGTTACATCACTGTAGGCATCCACAATAACGTCGACTGTTGACCGCCAGTCGAACATCTCCTCCGCGCGCAAACGCAACCGGTTTGCCCGATTGCGCATGCTACCATCATCTTGGGACGGATAGAGCACCTGACAGAGCTTTTCAGCCAAGCTTGCCGCATCTCCGTGAAGTGCATACAGTCCGTCTTCGCCCAGGTACTCACGTGCCACCGGCGTGTCAAACGCCACCGTCGGCAGTGCCGCCGCCATGTAGTTGAGCAGCTTACCAGAGCTTTCCGTCAAGCTCATTTTTGGCGCAACCGCTACGTCGCCCAGCGCAAGGTGGAGCGGCGCAACCTCATAGGGGACTCGCCCGGTGAACAGTACATGATCGCGTATGCCTAGTGAGTCAGCCTTCATCTGATAATACTGGACGCCAGGAAATCCCATCAGCAACAGATATACGTTATGGTGCTCAGCCAGGATACGTTCAAACGCCTCCAGTAGCAGGTCCGTTCCCTGGTATTTAGCCAACAATCCCAGGTAAACAATAACCTTTGCATCGCTAGCCAATCCAACCGCTGTGCGAAGTTCGGCAATCGCCTGCTGATCCTGTTGCGCGGCGGGTACAAACACATCCGTATTCACGCAGTCCGGCAGCGCTCGGATCTGGCTTGGCATACAGCCGAACTGGTTGATGAGAATGCCTTCGGCGTGTGTTGAGCTCGTGAAAATGACGCGAGAGGTGCGATCAATCCAGGTTTCCAACTTGCGCAGCGGACCAAATACCGAACTATCCCGCTGTATAAATCCGTGGTCCAGCATTTCTTCCGTGAGGCTGCCCTGGAAATCAAAGACGACAGGTGTGCGTGTCAGCTTGCCCAGCACATGACCGATCAGCGCGCCTTCGTGTAGATGTGCGTGTATCACATCGTAGCGATTGCGGATCAGCAGACTCAGCGTCTTCCATCCTAGCAGCGCGTCAAAGGCAATCTTGTGGCGGCTGGAGCCAACTTCGTACTGTCTGCGCCAGGGAATGGGTAGTGTACGCTCGATGTGAATATCCGATAAGTCGCGGCCATTGTGATAGGTGGCAACAGTCACCTGGTGGCCCAAGCTTTGCAGGACGCGCGCCTCTTCCAAGATGCGTACATGACAGCCATAGTCTGCAAAGAAGCTGGTCGGTGCGATCATGAGCACGCGATATGGTCTCTCCGCCTGGGGGCGTTCCTCTACATATGCTAATTCTCGCTTCGAACGATTGTCGCCCATCGAATTCAAAACCGTCTGTCTGATAACGCCTTTCGACGTCCTATTGCGTCCATGCGACAATTCTCGCCGAGATCTAGCAGTACACATGCGCACCGCACCAAAAAACACCGCTAAATACTAGCGGGTCTCGGTAGCGCATTGTAATGGACGGTGGCAGTCTGTACAAACTTGTGACGGCTACGAGCGAAATGCAGTCTGTAGGCGGAGCAGTTCTCGGATGCGGATGGCACGGATGCCCAGATAGAGCTCCGGGATGAGAATTAATGCCAGCGCACACTTGAACAGCCAGTGGACAGGAATCGCCGTAGACAGCAGCGTTATTCCAACCGCAATCGCCCAGAGCATCGTGGTCTGAATGATGTTGACGATTTGCCCGCGGCCGTGCAGAAGTGCAAGGCCCGTGATGGCACCGATGGCAACAGCCGTCAAGGATGCCAAACTAGCGCCGGTAGCCCCGTATTGAGTGGAAAGTACGGGCAGTAATACAATGACGATGAGTAAGTTGACTGCGATGACGGCAAGCCCAAGACGCTGGCGGTTCTGGACCATAAACTGAATGACAGCATAGCTCTCCACGAATAGCGCAGGGCTGGTCCATATGAGCCATTTCAGCACTTGTGCAGACTCGGCATATTCCGCTGTGTATATGAGACGGATTAGCTCAGGAGCCGAGATCGTCACCAAAGAAGCTGCCAACAACATGAGCATCAGCCCGTATCGAAAGCTGGTTTCGGACAGCAATGTGTGCCGTCTGACCTGCTCGGAGTACAGGCGACTGAGCGTGGGATAGAGCGCCTGCCAATAGCTCTGCACGAGTTTCACAGCAACCCGCACCAGGTTGTAGGCTGCGGAATAGATGCCGGTGACGATCGGACCAGCAACCACGCTCAGCAGCAGGATGTCGAGACGTTGCTGCAGCACTTCGGCGATGGCCAACGCAAAGAAGGTCCGCGATTGATGCCAAAGCGGTAGCAGGCTGATGTGTACGGACTCCTGCTCGCCACGCACCAAGCGCGTGCGGACGAGGATTAAGAGGCAGATCATAGCTGACATCACCTGCGTGACCACGAGTACGCCGATGAGCAGTTGTACGGACGGATAGGTCAGCAGTATGACCACGCTGATGATCATGATCAGCAGATTGACGGACGCTTCCACCGCCAGCACTAGTTCCATGCGTTCGGCAGCACGAAAGAGCGTTTCGCTGGCAGACGTAACGGCGTAGAAGGGAAGTGATGAGCCGATCAGGATGAGCGCGATACGCACGCTTGCTTCATACGGGAGTGCAAACGCCAGGATGATGATGCCCGCCCAGACGAACAGAGCTGCAACGGTTTGCACGCGCAGAGAAACCATGAAGTACGTGCGACGCTGCCCTGGTTTTGCCGCCAGGTCACGCGTCAGCAACGACGGCAGGCCCAGCTCGCTGACCACCTGCCCAACGTTCAGAAAGGCCAACGCAACCGTGTAGATGCCGAGCGCTTGTATGCCTAGTATGCGGGCGATGAGCAGTTGCAGCAGGAAACTGATGCCGATGCGCCACAAGCTGGAGCCGGAAAGCGCGCCTGTGTTGACGAGGACGCGACGCAGCAACGAACCGCTCACCTCACCGTGAGTTACGTTTGATGCTTTGGGTTCGTCAGATGGCATAGTCAAGGTGGTTCGGCAGCCGCAACCTAGAAACGCTGCAGTCTGCCGGTGAAGATGAAATCAAGTAGCGGACCTGGCTGATACAGTTGGTTGCGATAGACGAATATAGCCAGTGCAATCATGCCGCCTAACTCCCAGCCCCAAAGCTCTGAGCGTCGCGTGAAGGCAAACCAGTAGGCCAGGCCGATCTTCTCCTGCTCCGAACCCCGCTTGCCCCAAACATGGAAGCGCCAGCCGCGAAATGGCCAGTAGAATGTGTCGGGGTACTTCCAGATGCGGTCGAGTAGCAGATGACCAATGAAAGCGATTGCGTAGACTACGAGCTGTGGCAAGCGCAACAGCGTAACCAGTATGACCAGCAGAGTGGCAATGAGCGTGTGCGCATAGAGCACGGCCGAGCGATAACGCTTGTAGAAATACGCCCAAGCAAGCGGTTTGTCGATGAGGTCCGGACCAACCGCTGCCAACGCCACCAGTCGATAATCGGCGTCCTTGGCCACACCCAGCCGATCCTGGGCCAGGTTCAGCGCTAGAAAAGTATAGGCGATGTGCGATGGAGGCAGCATAATGTAAGTATAGAGCAGAACTAGCCGCCGCGCTCTTCACGGACATAGGGTTGTCCGAGAGCGGCTGGAGCGCCGGTGCGCTTTCGCATGGCTTCGCGCGAGCCGATGATCAGCACGACAATAGTAAATAAATAGGGCAGCATATTGGTGAAGTAACCCCAAGTTGGATGGCGTAGGAAGAGCGACAGGGCCTGCAGGTCAAGCGGCAAGCGCCGTATTGCGCCAAATAGGTAGGAGCCAAGCGCGGCATTTAGCGGATTCCAGCCTGCGAAGATGACGAGGCCGACGGCAATCCAGCCGATACCGGCGGTCATGTTCTCCAACCACAGCGGTGTGATTGCCAGGCTCAGCGAAGCGCCGCCCGCCCCCGCCAGTACGCCCCCCAAGATCACGTAGAGGTAGCGTTGACGAATGACATTGATGCCCTGCGCATCTGCCGCTGCCGGATATTCGCCAATGGCACGTAGCTCCAAGCCCAGTCGTGTGCGATAGATATAGAACCACGCCAACGGCGCTACAAGAAAGCCAATGTAGACGATGATATTCTGCTGGAAAAAGATCGGACCGATGACAGGAATGTTGGACAACAGCGGAATGTCGAAGGCGGGCAGGCGCGGCGCCTGCTTAATCTCCACAAAGGGTGCGCCAATCACGGCGCTCAAACCCATGCCCACAAAGGTTAGCGCCAAACCGCTCACGACCTGATCCGCGCGCAATGTGATGGTGACGAAAGCATGAAGCAGCGCCATTAATCCTCCGGCAGCCATCGCCACGGCTAGTCCAGCCCAAGCACTACCAGTGCCATAGGCGACGCCGTAGGCGGACATTGCGCCCATGAGCATCATGCCTTCGACGCCGAGATTCAACACACCGGAGCGCTCAGCGAAGATCTCTCCGATGCTGGCAAAGAGAATGGGCGTTCCTGAACGTATTCCTGCAGCCAAAAGGTTTACCATCATTGCTAATTCCATGCCGATAGCGTTTCCTTGACCGCTTTGCTTGAGCAACCTCGTTCGGTTGTTAGCGTAAAGTACCGTCGGATAATTCTAGTCCTGCTAGGCTGGTCGAACCACTCGAATGCGATAGCGCAGCATCATCTCGCCGCCCACGACGACGAAGAGCACGACGCCCTGTAACAACTGCGCGATACCGGCTGGCTGGATAGCGTCACCACCCACCAACAAGCCGCCGAACAGATAGGAGACCAGCACGATGCCCAGGGGATTCAGTTTGGCGAGCCATGCAATGATGATGGCCGTGAATCCGTAGCCGGGAGAGAAGCGCTCCTGGAGGCGATGCACAACGCCGGAGACTTCGCTCATGCCGGCGAGTCCGGCGAATCCGCCGCTGAGCGCCATGACGAGCATGATGTTGCGCGCCAATCGGATACCAGAATAGCGTGCCGCCTGTGGGTTGTCGCCGATGACGCTGACTTCGAAACCCCACTTCGTCCTTCGCCAAACGATCGATAGGATGATAGCGAGGCCCAGCGCCATGAAGATACCGAAGTGGGCGGTCAATCCTCGTAGCTGTGAAATCGTGTCGCTATAGTCCGTTAGGCGAGGCAGCCAGGCAGAACGCGGGAAGGTTGGCGTCAAGCCGAACCCTCGTTCGCCCCAGGGGCCGTATACAAAGTAATTGTTCCACAGGATGGCTACGTAGTTCAGCATCAATGTCGTGATGATCTCGTTGACGTTGAGCTTTGCCTTGAGAACGCCGGGAATGAACCCCCAGATGGCGCCTCCGATGAAGCCGGCGATGGCCATGGCTGTGAGCATGAAAAAGGCCGGTGTGCTGGAAGGCATTACGTAGAGCGCCGTACCCGTGGCGAAGAACGCGCCGATCATGAGTTGACCTTCGGCGCCGATATTCCAGAGTCGCATGCGGAAGGCGATGGAAACGCCCAGCGCCGCCAGGATCAGCGGCGTGGCCTTAATGGTTGTGTCCGACCAGCCATAGGCCGATCCGAAGGCGAGTTCGCCCATGCGTCGGTAGACAAACCATGGATTGGCGCCGATCAACCACAACAGTAGCGCACCTACTAGTAGTGAAAGAATGATCAAAATGATGGGCGACGCAATGGACAGCCAACGCGGCTGAACCAACACACGTTCAATGCGGAGATGCGTGCGTGCTTGTCGACCGGAGGCGGCTTGGGTGGTCATGCAGCATCTGTCTCTTGCGTTGCATGGCGTTCTACGCTTTCGCCTGCCATCATCAAACCGATCTCTTCACGGTCTGCCTGCTCGCCGGGTATCAGACCTACGATCTCTCCCTCGTAGATGACAGCAATGCGATCGGAGAGCGCCATGACTTCATCCAGGTCCTCTGAGATGAGCAAAATGGCCGCGCCTTGCGTACGTTCCTGGAGCAGGATATTGCGCACGTTCTCTGTGGCGCCCACATCCAGCCCGCGCGTGGGCGACGCGGCAATGGTGACCTGCGGTTGCTGAGATATCTCGCGTGCAAGGATGAGCTTTTGAAGATTACCGCCGCTCAATAATCTTGCCTGCGTATCCGCGTCTGGCGTCGAAATGTCGAACTCGCGAATGAGGCGCACGGCCTCCTCGCGCATTTTTTTACGGTTTATAAATGCGCCACGGCCGATACCGGGTCGACGATACGATTTGAGCGCCAGGTTTTCGGCTACAGACAAATGTGGCGCGCTGCCCGTCGCGCTGCGGTCTTCCGGTATATAGGCAACACCCGCTTCTATGACTAGAATGGGAGGGGCGCCTGCTACCGAATTATCGGCTACCATGATACTTCCGCGTTCAATGGTTCGCAACCCGCAAATGGTCTCGGCAAGTTCCTTCTGACCGTTACCGGCGACGCCGGCGATACCGACGATCTCGCCGGAACGCACCGACAGCGATAACTTGTTAAGCGCCAGCAAGCCTTTGTCGTTGAGCGCTTCCAGGTCGCTGATGACCAGTCGCTCTTCACGGATAGCGGCTGGCGCTTTCTTGATTTGGAAAAGCACTTCTCTGCCTACCATGAGGCTGGCTAGTTCAGGCTTTGTCATACCCTCGGCATCGACAGTGGCTATCCATTTTCCGCCTCGCAAAACCGTCACTCGGTTGGCGATGGAGAGTACTTCGTCCAGTTTATGGCTGATGAAGATGATAGTCTTGCCGGCTGCGGTCATCTGCCGCAGTGTTTCAAACAGCGTTTCGGTCTCCTGCGGCGTCAGGACAGCCGTCGGCTCGTCCAAAATAAGAATATCTACGCCGCGGTAGAGCTGTTTGATGATCTCAACCCGCTGCTGCTCACCGACAGAGAGTTGCCACACCTTCAGCCCAGGATGCACCGGCAACCCATACTGCTCGCCTATGCGCCGGATCTCCTTTTCGATCTCGCTGGTCTTGAGCACAAGGCTCACATTACGCAGACCCAGGATAATATTCTCTGCGACAGTCATGGAGTCCACCAGCATGAAGTGCTGATGCACCATGCCGACGCCGGCTTCAATGGCGTCTCTCGGCGAATGAAAGACGACAGGCTGATTGTGGATGGCCATGCTGCCGAGTTCCGGATGATAGAGACCGCATAGGACGTTCATCAGCGTGGATTTGCCGGCGCCATTCTCACCGAGCAGCGCATGCACTTCGCCCTTGCGCACAGTAAAGGTTACGTTGTCGTTGGCGACGACGCCGGGAAATGTTTTGGTGATGTTGCGCATTTCAAGGGCGAGGACTTCGTCAGTCATTGATTTTTCGATCCAGGCGTGGTGATGAGCGGCTGACCCCTCGAGGCTCTGAGGCTATCCGCAGAGAGCATGCCAGATTGCGACGGTAAACGCAAGTTCAAAACAGATCTGTGGCGATGGATTCGCAGCCAGAAGTCGCAACGCACAGCGCCATATCCGAAATGGAAAAGAAAAGGCGGGGTCACGTATCGTGCGCAACCCCGCCCACTGCCATCATCGATACTGTTCAGACGCCTATTGGGGCAACTCAGCGTCCGGTGAAACACCTTCCGCAAGCCAGTTCATGCAGTAGGTGCAGCCGGGTCGGCCAAGTTGCTCGCCGAGTGCATCGTCGATTCCTTCCAGGTCAGACTGGGTAAGGGATTCGCCTTCGGGCACGACAAGCTCACCCTTATTGTTATTAATCGGGCCTGTGTAGACATCGAAGCGATCAAATTCGCCAGCCAGCATCTGTCCCAGCAGATCCTGTACCTGTGGGATGACAGACTCGGGAACGCCTGGTGCAGGTGTTTGTCCTTCCATGAAGCCAAGCAGACCCAGCGCGCCGCTGTCAACATCGAAGTAGATGTCTTCGGCTTTGAACGATCCGTCTATCATGCTCTGAATCATGTCGACATAGAACGGACCCCAATTCCAGTAAGGAACGGTCAGACAAGCTTCGGGATCGACTTCACAAGCGTTTCGGCTGTCATAACCAACGCCGTACTTGCCCATTTCACCGGCAACTTGCACAGGACCGGTAGTGTCCGCGCCGGTGATGACCACGGCTGCGCCTGATTCCATCAGAGACTCGGCAGCCTGGCGTTCGATGTCTGGATCAAACCACGTGAAGATCCAGCGGATATCTAGTTCACACTCTGGGCAGGTCTGTTCCATGCCTAGAGCCGCCGCATTGAGGTGGCGAATGACTTCGGGAATCGGGAAGGGAGCGACATAGCCAATCTTGGTGGCGCCGTCTTCGGCTGCTCGAGCGCCGGCGATCATACCCACAAGATATTTTAAGCTTTCCATACCGCCGAAGAGGTTGGCGAAGTTGGGATCGTGTTTCTTGTAGCCGGACACATGCACGAAATCTGTGTCAGGAAATTCCAGTGCGACTGTTTCTGTCGGGTCCATGAAACCGAAGGACGTAGTGATAATGCCGTCGAATCCGTTGCGGGCTAGGCTGCGGATCACGCGCTCGGCATCTGCGCCTTCGGGAACGCTTTCAAGATAGGCGGTGTGCACCGTGTCGCCCATTTCAGCCTCAACAAACTCGCGGCCTTCGTTATGGGCATAGGTCCAGCCACCGTCACCGATGGGGCCGACATAGACCCAAGCGACATTGAACTTATCCGGATCAGGTTCGGGAATCTGCAACGCACCTGTGTCTGGAGCTGCTACTTCTGCCGTTTCAGCCGCCGCATTGTCGCCAGCTGGTGCAGGGGCTGGGGCAACAGGTGCTGCGCAAGCCGATAATACCAGCGCCAACACCATTGTGAGAACAAGGACCGAGTACAGTTTGGGTTTACGCATGTTTCCTCCGTTCAAGAAGTTGTTAAGTGAGAAGGTCACTAGACCTGCAACGCTGGAGGGGGTTTGGAAAGAAGCTATTTCTTCCCCTACTTGGTTTTGTGGAGTGATGCTACGGTTGTTTGTCCGACATCGACAATACGAAACTAGATTGTAGTCTATACGCATCGTGCGGCGCCTGCAAATGGCAAACGCCGCACGAACAGAACTTATGCAATATGTTCAAGCACCTTAGGCAAGATGCACAAACGGATGGTCTAGATGGGGCTACTTTCGACGAGAAACCACTGCTGCTGACGCTAGTACGGCCATAAATCCGGATACGACAAGCAGTACCATCGGCACTGAAATTGGCGCCGTGCCAGTAACTGGCATTTCAACCGGGATCAGGGTTCCGGTTTCTGAATTCACAGTAGTTCCAGAATCAGTCATAGCGCCTGCATCCACGGCGGTAGTATCCATGGATTGACCTACGGTTTCAGTCATCATGGCGCCTGCATCCACGGCGGTAGTATCCATGGATTGATCTACGGTTTCGGTCATCATGGCGCCTGCATCCACGGCGGTAGTATCCATGGATTGATCTACGGTTTCAGTCATCATAGCGCCTGCATCCACGGCGGTAGTATCCATGGATTGATCTACGGTTTCGGTCATCATAGCGCCTGCATCCACAGCGGCGGTATCCATGGATTGATCTACGGTCTCGGTCATCATAGCGCCTGCATCCACGGCGGACGTGTCTAGCGACTGATCTACAGTTTCGGTCATCATAGCGCCTGCATCCACAGCGGTCGTCTCCATGGATTGATCTTCCGTCTCGGTCATCATGGCGTCGGCGTCGGCGGCTGTATCCATTCCTGCGTCAGCGGTTTCACTTTCATCCATGGTAGCCGCATCCGTAGAGTCATCTTCAGTTTCAGTCATCATGGCGTCTGCGTCGGCGGCTGTGTCCATTTCAGAGTCGGCGGTTTCACTTTCTTCCATGGTAGCCGCATCCGTAGAGTCATCTTCAGTTTCGGTCATCATGGCGTCTGCGTCGGCGGCTGTGTCCATTCCTGAGTCGGCTTCTTCGCCTGCAGCGACGTCTTCCATATCAGTGGCGGCGTCCTTAGATTCTGTCACTATGGCATCGGCTCTGGCGTCGGCGTCTATGCCTTGATTATCCATCGTGGTCATATCAGAAGGGTTGAGTACGGCATCGATTATATGAATGACGCCATTGGACGCTTCAATATCCGCTTCTACAACGTGAGCATTGTTGACCATGACGCCGTCATCAGCCACAGAGATGGTCAACTTCGCTCCGTTCGCTGTTTCTACTTCCATACCGTCAATCAGGTCAGACGACAGTACCTTCCCTGTTGTAACGTGATAGAGCAAGATGTCAGTCAATTCGCCGGAGGGGTCAGCCAGCAATGCGTCGAGCGTGCCGTCGTTTGCAAGTACATCGAACGCTGCATTATTCGGCGCAAAGACCGTGAACGGCCCATCCTGCTTCAATACGTCGACAAGATCTGCCGTTTGTAGGCTTAAGACCAACGATGAAAGGTCATCTCTAGAAGCTGCAGTATCGACAATGTCCGCCTCTTGGGCGAAGGCAGCAGTACTCATTGATAACAGTAAAGCAACGGCGATCAATAAACTTAGTATACGATTCATATTCATAGAATTCTCCTGTGCTGGTAATTGGGCAGCTGGTGTCAGAAAACGTTTTCTGTAGTCCGCATATCACTCGTATTCAGTTCCGATTCATTGCACACGTTGACGCTGACGTGGTACCCGCGATAAGTGTAGCCAGGGCGGCTATGGACCACTATCCATATTTACTCAATTGTAGGCGAAATCACGAGCGAGTTCAAACCGCCTTCATATGCTCGGATGTACCTCATTAGCATACGTAGCGATAGAAAGAACGGAACGAAGCGTTGTGCGGCTGGTTAATCAGTTCTCTGCATCATCCAGATGAAGACGCAACGGCTCACCCAGTTGGCGGAAATCAGGGCCTGTGTAGGCGCCGATCTGTAGGATGGCAGCGTCCGTCAGCTCGTCCGATAAACCATCTTCAGGCAGCGACAACACGTGTTCATCCACTAGTGTTTCGCCGGGTTTCCACAAGGAGGTCGGGTAGTAGACGCCGCCAGGTTGCGCGTCATTTTGGGCCAACTTCTGGTCATTGTCGGAAAATATTTGCACGGATGTTGTGTAATCTGCGTCCAGGCGCTCATCGACTCGCCAGTAGAACCGCACAAGCACGCTATGTGCATCGTCTGGCTGGGCAATCCAGTCATAGCCAACTAGAGTCAACCCACCGATTGGCTGTTCGACTGCAACCATGGGAACAGAAGAACGTCGCGGCTGCACGCCGACCAGCGGAGGTGCAGACTCATCCAGTATATATTTGACCTCCAAACCGGGCATATGCTTGATAAGGAATACGGGGGCGCCACCGCCATCACGCAACGCCGTGTCGACCGTTGCGCCAATATCGCTGAAGCGCGCATCTGGCGCCATGAGCGGATGCATCGCAGTGGCGGATAGCGCACGACCTTCCACATATTGCATGTACATAAGCGGTGGAATCTCATCCCGATCGTTGCTGATGAGGATGGACTGTCCGTCCGGCGTTGCAGCCAGAATTTCCTCCCACATGGCGCGAGCGGACTCGTTGCCAGATTGGTCGAGGCTACTGTACTCGGCCCAGATCTGCCATATGGGCAGCAGGCAGAGCAGCAGGACAACGCGCGTTCCCATTGAAGTGGTGGACCGAACCCGAGCGTTGCCGCTCAACCAACGCATGTAGACGCCGTCCGCCAGTCCCGCGGCGCCATAACCCGCCCAGATAGCGCCGATAATGAAGAGCGGAATGTAGTATGCGGCGATGTCGCCGATGGCGTAAAAGAGGTTAAACAGCTGCTGGGCTACTAAGGTAACGACTGTGAGCCACAGCAGCGGTCGATTGCGCAGCACAAGCACGTAGACGCCCAGCGCCATAAGCAGCAAACCGACCACGCCAAAACTGTTATGCCACAGGCGCAACGCTTCGGGTAGACGTTGCAGCGCCGCCGCCGTGTCATTGAATCCTACCGAAATGGAACGTCCGGTGATGTAGCTGATGAAATGCGAAACGTCGTTCTGATAGAGCGACAGCGCACCGCCGCCAAAAGGCTGGTGCAGCCAAGGCGATGCGGAGGCATTGCTGCGTAGGGGGATATAGGCATAAAGCGTTAGGGGCAAGAGCAGCGTGATAATGGCGATCGTCCAGCCGCGCCAGGTGAACTGTCGCCAGGGAAACTGGATGCGCCATAAGTAGACGACGATTGCAGGTAGCAGAAGAAGGGTCGTGGCGTGATGTGTCAGGCCGAGTCCGAAGAGGAACACGGAGGCGATCAACGTACGTTTACACCGGGTTGAAAGAGCACTACCAGCGCACATAAACGATATCCGCTGGAGCAGAATAAGCAGCGTCAGGATAAAGAGCGCTTGCAGCGCATAGACTTCGGCGAGTACGGCTTGGCTCCAGAGCACACTGTTGGACGCGAGCAACAAGGCTGAGAACACAGCAACCATGCGCCTGGTGTTCTTGCCGCGTGAGGGCGCTTGCAGCATGAAGACGTACATCGCCGCGACGGCCAAAGACGCAAACAAACTGCTCATCAGATTCAGTGCCAAGGCAGGACTTACGCCGACAATTGCCAACGCATGCTGCCACGCTGAACCCAACAGCATATAGAACGGATATCCCGTTGGGTGCGGCAAGCCGAGTCGCCATGCTGCGAATTGAAACTCTCCCGGATCACCGGGGAGAACGTCCGGTGCAGTCGTCAGACCATAGAGAATGAGACTGGCAATGAAAAGCCCTACGGCGACTATCCAGTCTATACGGGTGGGACGACTATATTTGACCGTGGTGTTGGATTCCTCGATAATCATCAAGTTATTCGTAGCGCCTTACGGGTAGTATGATGACACAGGATGACATGTCGAAGTCAATCGCAGGCAACACAATCGCAGATAGTACTATCGCTGACAATACAGAGCCGAACTGGGCTGGTCAAGCGCTGGTCATTGTGCCCACGTATAATGAAAAGGAAAACATTCCGCGCCTGGTGGGCGAGCTGCGAGCCTTGCCGGGAGATGTGCACGTGCTTGTAGTCGACGACAACTCACCGGACGGCACAGGCGCCATTGCCGATGCGATTGCAGCAGGTGATGATGGCGTTCACGTGATTCATCGCGCAGGCAAGCTCGGTTTGGGTACCGCTTACAAATCCGGTTTCGCCTATGGCCTATCCCGAGACTACCAGTATCTCTGCACCATGGACGCCGACTTCAGCCACGACCCGCACAGCGTTCCCACCTTAATTCAGGCTGCGGATGAAGGCGCCGATTTCGTGGTCGGCAGTCGCTATGTACCCGGCGGCAAACTCGTAGGATGGCCTCGATTTCGCGTATTGCTCAGCGCAGTCGCGAACCAACTTGCGCATACGTTTCTCGGCGTCACCACACATGACTGCACCGCCGGTTTCCGTTGCTATCGACGTCGTCTGCTGGAAACCATCGATATTGACGCCATCTTCAGTACGGGCTACAGCTTTCTCATCGAAATGACCTTCGTCTGTCAACGCGCCGGCTTCAAAATTACGGAAGTGCCCATCACCTTCGTGAATCGCACCGAAGGCGACAGCAAAATCAGCAAGTTCGAAATTGTGAAGGCCTTTTACACCATGGTGCGGCTGCGCACCGGTGCGCTACCGTGGGACCGCATGGTCGGTTATGCACATAACCGCCGAGGTGATAACGCCGAGGCGCCGTAAGCCGAGTCCTTCGCTATAACCGTCTACTCTGACGGTGCAATCTCCAGCCAATCTACGGCAGCCGCCAATGGTCGCTGATCCCTGTTCAAACTGACACGCAGAAACGCTTCCTTGTCGTCGACGGCGGACATTGCGCTGTCCGGTTCAGCACCGCTCACACCAACAATCGCAAAATACCGGTCACGCAACGTGTCCAAGGACACGTCTGCTCCCAGACTCTGCAGCGCCTCTACAACGGCGTCGGTCAGATGTGCGCTTGCGTCGCCCTGGCTCACGACTAAAACCGGCAGCCCATCCGGCAGTTCGTCGACGAATGCCGCCAATTTAGCGCTCTCATACTCGTTTGCTGTGGTGTCGAATCCACGCATTTCTACAACCTCGCCGGTCTTGGCATCCAACACCGTTATGTTGACTCCTTGCCTGCCGGCTGATGCGTCATGCTGTTCGCCCTCTTCGTCAAACAAGGCGATGAAGCCTCCGTCTTCGAACGCTTTCAGGTCGGCATCCACTGGCAGTGTAACGCCTGTGTTTCCGATCGTGCGGTCACCCGGTGTGACATCTCTCGGCGCGGCCGTGTGATCCCAGGCTAACGTGATGCGATTTAGCCCGTCGACAAGCGCATCCCCCGGCGCCTGCCAGGTAACCGTCTGCCAGCCATCGGTCAGGGGCTGCGACGCCACTGTTAAGTCGTTAATCTGCAGAGAGACCGTCTGCGCCTGGCTGCCCGGGTAGACGTATGGGCGAGCGCGCAGCGAAACTGAATAGGTCGCATCTGGATCGACGTTGCGCAGCGGCACAAAGAGCACACTTTCGTCGGCTGTGGCCCAGATCGACGAGACGTCGTAGGGTGCATCCGTCTCTGCGGCATCCCAGCCTTCGCCGCGATAGGGATATGTGCCAGCTGCACCTAGGTCAACGGTGAAGTCGTCTGTTCCTTCAGGCAGTATCAATCGATAAGCCTCGATACCGTCCTGTGAAAAGAACGGCTGATCCTCCAGCGGCAGGGTCTCCTTGGCGAACGCCCACGCCTCCTGCCAATGGTCAGCGTAGGGCAAGCGCTGCGGAATAGGCGGCATGAGTACGAGATAGGCTGTGTTGTACAAATACATCAGCTCTTTAGCCTGCGCCTTTGCAGCCGTGAGCACCTCTTCCGGCACGTCATACCCGAACTCGATGTCGGTCAGCGCCTGGAAATACGGAATGCGCTGAAAGTACTCCATCTTGAACTCGGGCGCCCGGCTGATGTTGCCGCCGAGCATAGGCTTTTCATACGCCGTCTGATAGTACTGCAACTGAGTGCGTTCGGAGCCGAAGACGCCAAAGCTGTTGCGCCATCCCAGCGGCATGTGCATGACTGAGACATTGCGTTCGTCTTGCGCAATAATGTCGTACAACGCCGGGATTCGTGCATCGGATAGAGGCAGCGGTATGGCCAGATGCTCGAACAGAACTAGCACGATGAGCAGACTCGGCACGGCAAACTGTAGCACGGCTGATCGTGTTCTACGACGCAACCATTTTTGCAGCCAATAGAGACCGTATGCGGCTAACACAGCCAACGCGAGCATCAGAATTACGCTGTTGCGGTTCGGTGCTCGGTTCGCCTTGATAATGGGTAGAAAGTGCAGCAGGATGAACGGCAGCGGGAAAGTTGCCTCCACGCCGTCCAGATCGAACCGATAGCGCCCGTTTATTTGCAGGAAGGGTCCCAGCGTAAACAGGCCGAAGATGAGTGCCGTCCAGGTCCAAATACGCACTTTGCTGCGGTAGACGATAACGCCAGCAATAGCCAGCGCCAACGTGACCCAGCCCAGGAAAACCGTATTGACATCGCGGAATCCGTCCACGCCCAGTTCCAGCGCGCGCAACTGCACGCGACGCAGCTCGTCTACCACGTTGCCGCCGAATACCGGATGTAGCACAGTAGGCGTGAACCAGCCCAGCAGGTCTGTGCTCAACGGGATAGCCTCACCCCAGCCTTGGAGCGAGAAATCGTTGGTGAGAAACTGCACGAGAATGGGAACAAGAACCGGCGACCAGACAACGAATGCTACACCGCTAATGACGGCGCCAGCCAGCACAATCTCCAGAAGTGTCTTGCCGAATCCGAGCAGACGCTCATCCCTGTGGCGTAGGCTATCAATCAGCAAGACCAGGACTACAATCAGCGTGAAGATGGCCAAGAACAGGGCCGTGATCATCTCTGCCAGGCCATTTAGTGCCAGGAATAATCCGGCCAACGCAGCGGTCTTCAGCCGTGCCTGGCGGCTGAGACGGAAATCCAGGCTGCGCAATAAGGCCAAAGCGTAGAAGGGAATCCATTGTGTGGTGACCATGTCGTAGTGGCCGAGCATGGCGTAGATGGCACGGTTACTGGCGAACGCATAGATGAGGCCGGCGCCAAATGCGGCCAATGCCACGGAGCGTTCGTCGGCTGGTTCGAGCGCGATGTTTGGACATCGTGTGCGAGCGCCCAACAGATAGGTAGCGAGCAGAAACACTCCGTAGCCGCTAAGCGCTGTGCTGGAAAGAAGCGCAACGTTGCTGGCGAAGGGCAGGTTCACAGCCAGCATGAGAGGCTGCGCTACCAGTGCATGGAAGAAATTGTATGTATAGAGAATCAGGTCGATGCCCAGCGGATACCAGATGAGGTCCGTGTGTAGCGGGTTGCTCAGGAGATCGACCAGCGCATACTTGAGATACCACGTATTCCAGAGAAAGGTCGACTCGTCGAAGGCCCACTGTGGCACACCGGGCACTGCCCTGGCTATGTTGGGTAGCAGCGGCCACGTTAGCACCAGCGCAAGCAGCGTATATACGCCCAGTACAATCAGGTGGATTCGAAGCCGAGAACGTTGTCTGTCCATTTAGCATATTTGATCGTTGTACGAGCGGTCGGTTCAGGTGACCGTGTCGGGTAGACCTAGAATTGCAGCAGTCGGCGTCAGTGTAACATACGGGCGAACGGTTGAAGCAACCACGCCCATAGACGCTATGGAGGAGGCTGGAGCTATGCTATCATACGGCTCTTGCGGATTTTGAGGGTTGGGTGCGTGTTATGCGAGTCTATCTAGATCAAATCGGCTGCCGGCTAAACTACAGTGAAATGGAGACGCTGGCTCAGCAGCTTCGTCGCAACGGACATCAAGTGGTGTCGGACGCTCAGAACGCACACGTAGTGGTCTTCAACACATGTGCTGTCACGACGGAAGCCGGTAGGAAGAGCCGGCGGCGCGTGCGTCAGTTGCATCGGCAGAACCCGCATGCCTATATCGCGCTGACCGGCTGCTGGTCGACATTGGCGCCGAAGAAGGCTGCTAAGCTGCCGGGCGTACGACTGGTGGCTGACAACGAGCAGAAGGACCTGTTGCCCTCGCTGTTGGAACCATGGAGCGCCCAATTCGAGGATCCACAGGACCTGGCGAGGATGCAGCCAGACGGCACGCCATTCGAAGACGAATTCCAGACACTGTCGGATGCCTCTGATGAGCGACGCAGTCGCACTCGCGCCTTCATCAAGGTGCAGGACGGGTGCAATAACCGTTGTACCTTCTGCGTCGTCACGTTAGCACGCGGTCATAGTCGCAGCCGTAGTCTGAACGAGATTGTGGCTGAGATTCAGAGCCATGCAGAATCCGGCGTACAAGAAGCGGTGCTGACCGGCGTTCATCTGGGCAGCTATGGCCGGGACTACGACGAGAATGCTCGCACAGACCTTAAGCAGCTCGTGTCAGCGGTGCTGACAGACACCGATATTACAAGACTGCGCCTTAGCAGCCTGGAACCGTGGGAGTTGGCGGAGGGTTTCTTTGACCTCTGGCAGCGATGGCCCAACCGGCTGTGTCCCCATTTACACCTGCCGCTTCAGGCCGGCAGCGACAAGCAGTTGCGCGCCATGGCTCGCCGTTGCACAGTAGACAGCTACCGCAAGCTAGTCGAGGATGCACGTGCGTCTATTCGCGACCTCGTGCTCACAACCGATATGATCGTCGGCTTCCCCGGTGAGACGGAGGACGATTTCAACCAGGGGCTCGAGTTCGTGCGGGAGACGCGTTTTGCGCATGCGCACATCTTCCCATTCAGCGCACGCCCGGGTACTGCAGCTTCGACGTTTGCCGGTGCGCTGCCCAATTCGGTCAAGAAGGAACGCAGCTTCGCTATGCACGCCGTCGTGGCGCAGACGGGCAACGAAGAACGCTCTCGCTTTGTCGACACGGTCAGACCAGTGTTGTGGGAGGGCGTAGGTCAGCCATTGGAGGACTGTAATCGGCTGTTGTGGAGTGGGCTCACGGACAACTATTTGCGGGTCGTAGCCGAGACGCCGCTGGGCATGGAGTTGGCTAACAAAATCACGTCCGTGCACCTTTCAGAATTGCAAGGGGAAGTCTTTTTCGGTACGGTAGTAGGAGACGCTGAGCCGCAAATGGCAGCTTCTCAAACTGAGTAGCAATTAGTTTGATATTATCAATTTATTATGCATGCTTGTCGTAAGTGAAAGCGTGAGACGCACATGAGCAGTCTAGTGGAACAACTTTCTGATCTTCGTGAAGAGGCGCTAGAAGCATTGGCAGCCAGCCAGTCGACCGAGTCGACACGGGCTTGGCACAGCCAATACTTGGGGCGTAAGGGCGCTTTGACCGGCTTGCTAAGCGGTATGGGACAGTTGCCTCGCGAAGAACGTCCCATCGTCGGCAAGACCGCCAACGAGATCAAGCTCGTGCTCGAAGCGGCGCTGGAAGAGCGGCAGGCAGCCATCGCTCACGAAGAGATGATGAGTCAGCTCAGCTCGGAGCAGGTCGATGTGACATTGCCCGGGCGCAAACCCATCGTAGGCGCCTACCATCCCACGACCGTCGCGCTTGCGCGAGATTGTGGACATCCTGCAACGCATGGGCTTTCAGGTATATGACTCGCCTGAGGTCGAGACTGACGAAGTGAACTTTACATTACTCAATTTCCCGCCGGGACACCCCGCGCGTGAAATGCAGGATACGTTCTTCACCACCAACCCCGAGGTCATTCTGCGCACGCATACCAGCCCTGGGCAGATTCGCTCCATGTGGGACTACTATCCCGAAGAGATTCGGCTCATAATTCCCGGCAAGTGCTATCGCAACGAGGATGTGACAGCTCGTTCAGAGATGATGTTCTACCAAGTGGAAGGGCTGGCGGTGGGCAAGCATATCACCTTCAGCGATTTGAAGGGCGTGCTGCTGAACTTTGCCAACCAAATGTATGGCAGCGGTCGCAAGATTCGTTTCCGAAAGGCCTACTTCCCCTTCACGGAGCCAAGCGTTGAGGTGGACGTGGACTGCGTCCTGTGCGGCGCCAAGGGCTGTCGCATGTGCAAATACTCAGGCTGGCTCGAGATCCTGGGTGCGGGTATGGTGAATCCGACTGTGCTGAAGAACGGCGGCTACGATCCCGCCGTGTACAGCGGGTTTGCGTTCGGCATGGGTATCGAACGACAGGCTATCCTGAAGCGCAGTATTGACGACATCCGCTACTTCTACGATAACGACGTGCGTTTCTTGGAGCGTGTTGCCTAGCATTTATTGCATACCGACAACTGAGGAAGAACTGCAAATCAAGGGCATCCCGGACTTCTGGGATGCTTTTTTGTTGCGCGCCTAGGTACTCAACAAATGCTTAGCAATATAGATTCTCGTTCTTTTGCCTTGGCACAATTACATGCTGATATAGACGGCTATGGCGAGGAGAATTGCAGCACTTGCCAAAAGGTAGCGGTTCTGCGCAATTATCTCGCGCCAGCTCACCTCTGGCGACTGGGTGTACGGTAGTCGCAGTCCTGACGTGTTGGGCGCAGTCCCCAGCAGTAGTTCGCGAAAAGAGCGGATATCGGGGGGGCGTTCATTGGGGTGCATAGCCAGCGCCTGAAAGAGAGCTCGTTCCACCCTCGGTGTGACGGAGGGATTAAACTGGCGTAAGGAAACTAGGCTGCCGGGGTGCAGGAAGCGTTCCTTGGCGTTGGTAGGCGTGGAACCAGAAAGCAGATGGTATACCGTTGCGCTGAGACTGTAGATGTCGCTCCGCACATCCGTGTAGCCAGCATCGCCGCCGTACTGTTCCAGCGGCGTGTATGCAACCGTGCCGCGCCCCTGTACAACCGTCACAGTTCGCGTGTCGTCGGGTTGCATCACCTTCACGAGCCCGAAATCTACCAGCTTCACAACGCCGTGCGGCGTGACCTTGATGTTGGCAGGCTTGATGTCCCGGTGCAGCACAGGCGGCGTCTGTCCATGCATGTATTCCAGCGCATCCATGAGCTGGTTCACCCAGCCCAGCACCTGGTGTTCGCGCAGATAATCGTCCCTTTGCTGTTGCTCACGCAGAATCTCCTGCAGCGTGCGGCCCTCCACAAAGTCCATGACCAGGTACTCGCGCCCCTGGTTGAAAAGTAGTCGGAGACCTTGGGCAGATTGGGGTGATCCAATCGGGAGAGGATGCTGGCTTCGATGCGAAACTGTTCGGACATTTGCTCCAGCTCCGCCTCGGTAGCGGCGTTGCCAGTCAGGTTAGGCAGCACCTCCTTGACTGCGCAGACGCGCCCTTCCAGCCGGCGATCGCTGGCACGGTAGACGGCGCCCATGCCGCCCTGGCCCACGAGCTCCATTATTTCGTAGCGACCCCGTAATGTCGTTCCCGGTTGCAATAGCTGTTGCACAGCACTATCTCCGCTCGTTCCGAGCAATTGTACAGCTTACGATAAATTTGTCCCGCACCGTTTCATTTCTGCCGCTGTCGATATCTGGTATAATGGCGGCATATTTCTGACTGACGAAGGCGACGATACCGCCAATTGCGACGGCGACCAGTCGCATTCATTATACCTTTTCGATCCATATTGGCTATTCAGATTGCCAACACTTGATTGCCAACACTTGATTGTAAATAAGTAGATGGTATTGCTTACATAGTTATGACTGATTCCGTAGAACAAGAAGAACGCGAGCCAGTAACCGAGAAGATGGAGTCTCATGCAGGTGAGAGCGCCATGCTCGTGCTAAAGCGCGGATCTGATTCCGGTCGAGTATGGCCCTTGAGCAAAGAACATACAATTACCATCGGGCGCAACGACGATTGCGACATCGTGCTGCCCGACAGACAGGTCAGCCGTCAGCATGCACAGATAGAGTGGGTTGACGGGGCCTATGAAGTGCGGGACCTGGATAGCAAGAACGGTACGCATGTCAATGGGCAAGATTGCTCAGACCCCCTCGGTCTGCAGGATGGCGACGAAATACAGATCGCTCTGCGTTTCAAGCTGGCCTTTGTGGATGCTGGAGCAACGGCTCCTCTTTCCTTGGAGGGCACAGAACACGGTCTGCGCTTGGACAAAGAGACGCGCCAGGTATGGGTCGGCGGCGCACAGATTGAACCGCCGCTTAGCCTGCATCAGTTCCGCCTGCTAGATGCGCTTTGGATGGCGGGAGGCAGCGTAATATCCAGGGAAGAGGTCATCGAGTCTGTATGGCCGGAAGCCAGCGGCGAAGGTGTTAGCGAGCAAGCTATCGACGCCCTAGTACGCCGCTTGCGCGAGCGCCTATCCGAAAGCGATGCAGAGCATCAGTATATCGTCACGGTGCGCGGTCACGGGTTCCGTTTGGACAACCTATAGTCGGAATGGATATACAGACTATTCTTCAACAAAACCTGCTTGCCTTGTGTATTTCGGCAGGATATGTTGGTGGAATCCGCCATTCTGGATTCGGTAGCCATGTCGGCTGAACTCGGTGCATTTGGCCTATACGTACACATCCCCTTTTGTGTGCGTCGCTGTCCCTACTGTGATTTTAATACCTATGCCGGACTCGAACCGCTGTATCAGCGGACGGTTGATGCGCTGTGCGTGGATCTTGACCGGTGGGGCGAGCGGCTGCAAAACCGTCCGGTCACGTCCGTATTTGTGGGCGGCGGTACGCCGACAGCGCTGTCGAATCCGCAGCTTTCACAGCTATTTGCGCAGTTACAGTCTAGTTTCAACCTATCTAGTGATTGCGAAATCACCGTGGAAGCGAATCCTGGCACCGTCGATCAGGCTAAATTCGCCAATTTGCGCTCGCTGGGAGTCAACCGTCTGAGTATGGGCGTGCAGAGCCTGCAGCCGGACGAACTGTCGTTTCTGGGCCGCGTGCACAGCGCCGACGAAGCTACTCACGCCTTTCAACTGGCTCGGGACGTGGGCTTTGAAAATATCAGCCTTGACTTCATTTTTGGCGTAGCCAATCAAACACGGGATAATTGGGCTGACACACTCACCAGGGCCGTAGAGTTGACGCCGGAACACCTGAGTTTGTACAGCCTGATTGTCGAGCCAAACACGCCTTTACATAACTGGGTCGCCTCGGGCAGGGTGACGGTTCCTGACGACGATGCGGCTGGCGACTTGTATGAATATGCCATCGCCGAGCTGCAGAAATCCGGTTATCGCCACTACGAGGTGTCTAACTGGGCAAAGCCGAAGGACGAGGACGCAATTACTGGCTCTCCACATCTAGCGTGCAGACACAACCTGCTCTACTGGCGTAACGGCGAGTATGTCGGAATCGGTCCCGGCGCACACAGCCATCTTCGCATCGAGACTGAGAACGAGAATTTGGGTGACGTCCAGCGCGGCGGTGGATCAAGTACTCGGACGAAGGAAAAAGTAGAAACGGTTGTGTCGCGGCGTTGGAGTAGCGTAAAGCCGGTGCTCGACTACGTAGAGCGGATCGAGACTGGTCAGTCGGTCGAAGATTTTCGGGAAGAGCTGACACAGCGCGAATCGATGGGTGAGACCATGATGCTGTCACTCCGCCTGCTGTGTGAAGGCGTTCGCCACGACCTTTTCGAGCGACTGCATGGCGTACGTCCTGTTGACGCATATCCGGACGAACTTACACGGCTTGAAACGGATGGCCTACTGACTGTCGATGACGACGCGATACGGTTGACGCATCGCGGATTGATGCTCGCCAACCAGGTATCGTTGGCTTTCATATCAAGTGCGGATTGAACTGCCAGACGTGTCACGATGACGTGTAGCGATAGCAGGACCGAGTTGCTGGAAGCGGTCCGGTCGGCTTGCGTTCAGTGCGCCAATGAACAAGGGATGAAGGGACTGCGGCCATGACACGGGCCATGTATCCAGGCACATTCGATCCAATTCACAATGGTCACATTGACATCGCAACTCGGGCAAGCCATCTATTCGATGAATTAGTTATCGCAATTTATGACGCACCACCCAAAAAGCTTCTCTTCAACACAGATGAGCGGCTAGAACTGGCAACCAAGGCTTTTACTCATATTCCCAACATCAGCATCACGAGTTACCGCGGTCTGACTGTGGAGTGTGCCAGGAATATCGGCGCCGAGGTGATGGTGCGCGGGCTACGTAATGTAGCCGACTTTGAATTCGAACTGCAGATCGGCTGGGCGAACAATCAGATAGCACCTAATGTTGAACTGATGTGCCTCTTCTGCAACGATAGTTACGCATACCTCAGCGCTACGATTTTGAAAGAGATTGCCAGTCTTGGCGGTGATGTGGATAGATGGGCGCCGGTCCATGTGTTGGAAGCGCTGCGCGAGAAGTACCCGGAGGCGGGCGTCAAGGACGGTGTGTCGGTCGTGACCAAGAGCAGAGGTAAGCTCGCTCATCACGAATAGTACATCTGCAGCGTATCAGGATGGGCACAGGTTTACGCACTAACGGCGCGTATGCTCGCTTATCCTGAACGTTATGGGTTGCGAAGGAGGAAGCCATCGCTATCTTACAACTTGTCGATCAATTGGCTGACTTGGTCAAGAGCGGTTGGTCGATTCCGTTTACGCCTTATCGAGCTGTGCGTGGCGTGGACATGGATCAGCTCATCGATCGAATTCGTATCAATGTGCCAAGTTCCATCCGCGAAGGCGAAAAAACCCTTGCCGAACGAGACCGCATTCTTGCGGAAGCCAAAGCGGAAGCCGAGGGAATCGTTGCAGAGGCCAAGCGACGCCAGCGCGAACTGTTGAGTGAGCGCGGCATGTTGGCGCTAGCAAACAAGGAGCAGGAAAACATCCTAGCACATGGTCGAAACGAGGCTAACCGACGTATCAACGAGGCCAATCAATACGCGGTGGATAAGCTGCAGGAGCTGCGCAAGCATATCCAATCTGTCACCGAGCATGTCGACAACGACATCCGGGTCCTGTCTCAACATGTCGAACCTAAGCCGGCTCCGAAGACGCCAAGCCCGGAACCGAGCCAGACCGAGGATGACGAGCCAGCGTCCGATGTAGAAACCAGCGTAGAAAAAGGTGCTATTCGACGGATAGTTGCCGGCAGGATTATCGCGCGGCTCTTTTGACATTGGTGCATTTCACAGCTATACTACACGTCTGTCTGCCAGTCGGTAGGCGGGCGTGTTCGCGTGTTGTGCGCCTATGATTGCGGGCTATTGAGAGTGGACAATGTGGTTGTGTCCGGGCTTGTGCAAGGCTCATGAGTGCAAACGTAACCATTGACAGTGTGGGGATTGAAGAGTCTTTGCTTGGCAAGGACGGTGTGGTATGCAGTTCAACGTTGCCCAATTATTGAAGGAACCAATTGGCTCAGTTCGCAAGTTCGAACTGGTTGAGGATATCGGCGACTTGGACGAGGAACTCGATGTCCTGGGGCCGTTGGTCGGTGATATGCAGCTACTACGCACGCATTCGGGCGTCATGGTCAAAGGCAACCTGAGCACAGCGATTCGCGTTACATGTAACCGCTGCTTAGAGCCTATTGCATCGCCTGTGCGGCTGGAGTTCGAGGAATGTTTTCGTCCGCTGACCGAAGTAAGTACCGGGCGTTACATCACGCCGGACGAGTTTGAGGGCGAGTCGGATGAGTTGGAAGACGAGGCGTTGCTGATCGATGAGCAACACATCCTCGATATTTCCGAGGTTGTTCGCCAGCGCATTTGGCTTGTCATGCCTATGTATCCAGGCTGTAACTGGGAGGGCGAAGGCGAGTGTCCAAATCTGACGGCTTATCTGGCGAGTATTCGAGAAGAGCAGGAAGACCTGGACGTGACTGTTTCGGAAGAGATGGAAGCTGAGGACCAAGAGTCCGAATCTGTTGATCCGAGATGGGCAGCGCTGCTCGAGTTGCGGCGGCGAATGGAAGGATCGGAATAAACTTGCGCGAGCTTGATGAGTGCGAACCTAGATTGCTGTAGTAGAACGTATTATCACGAATCGCAATTGAGTTAGAGAATATACGAACGTATCTGGCACATATTCTGGTCGCAGGTTAATGTAGGAAGCGACCTGGACGGGGAAATGGCCAGCAGAACTGTGAGGGATTGAAATGGGACCACTTCCAAAGAGAAAAATTAGCAAAGGCCGTCGCAACCGACGTAGAGCGCATGATTCGCTCGGCACACCAAATCTAATCGTGTGCAGCAATTGTCACGCGAAGATCTTGCCCCATCGCGCCTGCCCACATTGTGGACAATACAAGGGTCGCCAGATCGTAAAGATTAAGGAAGAGTAGTCGTCTGCAATTCGCTTTCGACACGATATCGGAACTCGGAGTGCGATTTTGAACCGGGACGCTAAAACGTCGTTCATCGCGCTGAAAAGGATTTGCATTCAACGGGATTTGGCAGATATAGCCTCATCCCGTTTTGCATATGCGGCGGCAGTCCGATCAGGGGACTTGAGCCGCATAGTTTCCTCGCAGCATTTCATTGGGTGAGGGGGTAAGTATGTCAGGCTATGCATTCATCACTGCCAAGCCGTCCGTTGCCTATCTGTTTCCGGGACAGGGAAGCCAGTTTGTTGGTATGGGCCAGGACTTAGCCGCTGCGTATCCGTCAGCGCAAGATGCATTTGAAGAGGCCGATGAGATACTGGGCTTTCCGGTGAGCGATCTCTGCTTCAACGGCCCGGATAGTGAACTCACGGATACGATCAATGCGCAACCTGCGCTTCTTGCCACGAGCATAGCCGCCATGCGCGCCTTGGAAGCTGAGCTGGGCGGCGCCGTAGACAGTACGGCCCATGCCAGTTCTGTGTTTGTGGCGGGTCACAGCATGGGCGAGTATTCGGCGCTGGTCGCGGCAGGCGTTCTGAGCTACGAAGATGGGTTGAAACTGGTGCGAGTGCGTGGACAGCTCATGAAGGAAGCGGGTGAGCGGCGACCGGGTATGATGGCTGCAATTCTTGGTTTGGAACAGGAACAGGTAGCCGGCGTCTGTGCCGACTGTCGTAGCCAAGGCGATTTGGTCCAGATTGCCAATGACAACTGCCCCGGCCAGATTGTTATTTCCGGTGACGAAGCCGGTATGACCTGCGCGATGACGGCTCTTGTAGAGGCTGGCGCGCGTAAGGTTGTTCAGCTGGCAGTCAGCATCGCTTCACATAGCCCTTTGATGGACTCTGCAATACCCGGCTTGAGCCGTGCCGTTGCAGAAGCTGCCATGAACACGCCGTCTGTCCCAGTAATCGGAAACACAACCGCTTCAACGTTAAGCGATTTAGGTGCAATCCGAAGTGAGCTCGTCTCGCAGCTAACTGGTCCGGTGCGCTGGACAGAGACAATGCAATTCATGTTGAATCAAGGCGTAACAGATTTCGTCGAGATCGGCGCCGGTCAGGTGCTGGTTGGACTTGCGCGACGCGTTGATCGGAAGGCCGGTCGTCATTCAGTCGGCGACGTTGCTGGCGTGAAGGCATATGCCGCGTGGTTATCGGCAGGTCAGTAGCTGCGGTTCGCGCGACTAGTTATACTGTAGGAGGTTGCAAATGCTCCTCGTCGAGCCTATTATCGGCAATTGAATCGCACTTAGAAGGGGATATGATCGCACGCTTCATTCGTACTCTGCAACGGATGCCATTATAATGTCCGGCATCTAGTGTAAAGGGAAAGGTCATGGATCTGGCAGATAAGGTAGCGTTGGTAACCGGTAGCAGCAGCGGCATCGGCGCGGCGATCGCCCGGGAACTAGCGTCGAGCGGTGCAAAGGTCGCTGTGCACTATCGCGGGAACGCAGACGGCGGCAAAGCCGTTCTTGAAGCGATACGAGATGCCGGTGGCGAAGGCGCACTCTATCAAGCTGACGTGGCCGATGCCAACCAGGCGGCTGAGCTGGTCAAGCAGGTGCAAAGCGAACTCGGCGGACTGGATATTCTGGTCAACAATGCCGGTACCACGCGCGACACGCTGCTCATGTCCATGTCTGAAGAAGCCTGGGACACAGTCATAGATACAAATTTGCGCAGTGTTTACGCCGTGTCAAAAGCGGCCATTCGCGGTATGATTCGTAAGCGTGCGGGCCGCATAATCAATGTCACGAGCGTGGTAGGCTTAACAGGACAGGCAGGTCAAGCAAATTACGCAGCAAGCAAGGCTGGCATCATCGGCTTTACAAAGAGCCTTGCACGGGAAGTTGCCAGCCGCAACATTACGGTGAACGCTGTGGCGCCTGGTTTCATCCCAACGTCTCTGACGGATACGCTCAGCGAAGACCAGCACAAGCGCATCATTGAGGCGACTCCGCTTGGTCGCATGGGGACGCCGGAAGAAGTTGCATGGGCCGTCGCATTCTTGGCGGATGATCGTTCAAGTTTTATCACCGGACAAGTCCTAACTATTGACGGTGGATTGGTTATGATGTAGGATGCCCACACGATGGGCCCCAACGAAAAGCCTACTTAGCCAGATCCTCCGCGATGTCAAATCCTTTGAATATAGAACATCTTACGAACGGGTCGACCGAAAGCATCACACACGGCGACGAGCATAATCAGCGTATATTTGAACGGCGGCAAGCGAGAAGGCTGGCGCTTCAGGCGCTGTTTGAGATCGACAGTGTGAACCACGCGCCGGGCTATGTCATTGATCGACGGCTGGAAATGGTTCCGCTTGGCGCTCAAGGCGCAGATTTTTTCCGATGGCTGGTCGTTGGCGCCGTGAAGCATAAAGAGCGGCTAGACGCGCTGATCTGTAAGTACGCACCTGAATGGCCTATCGACCAGATCGCGATTATTGACCGGAACATCCTGCGCATGTCACTGTTTGAGATTGGCAGCCGGGAGTCGGATGCACCGACGAAAGCGGTTATCAACGAGGCGATTGAATTGGCCAAGCTTTTTGGCAGCGATAGCAGCCCGCGATTCATCAATGGAGTAATCGGCGCCGCACTAAACGAAGTCGGCGATAGAGTATTTTGAGTTGAACATGAATAGCTTTTTCGGCCTCGGTCCAATGGAATTGTTCCTTATCGTGTTTATTGCGCTCATTGTATTGGGGCCGCAGCGGCTGCCTGGAACAATCCGCGAGGTGATGAAATATTGGCGCTATTTCCGTAATCTATCCGGGGAATTGACCTCACAGCTTGGCGAGGAATTCAAGGATTTAGAAGACTTGAATCCGCAGAAGATGATCGAGGGCTTTGCCAAGGAACTGGATGACGAGATGGAGCGTACGCAGGAAGCGGCTGGCATAAAGAAGACCAAGAAGCCCGCTTCCTCCAAATACAGTTCTTCCAAGTCAAGCACCACAAAGCCCGCTGCCGTTAAGTCGAGTTCGGCGAAAACAAGTACGACGAAGACAAGCAACGCGAAACCGGCTACATCGGCGTCAAGCGCAGATAACACGAAAAACGATGCCAGCACGACGAGCAAGCCAGAGACGGACGTGGAACCAGTAAAGAACGGTGAATCTGTGGCAGAAGAGTCAGCGATTGCTGGCGCTGCAGCCGCAGGCGTTGCTGCTGGTGATCAACTCGCCAAGAACGGGGACATTGAGTCAAAACCCGCCACGAACGCTTCGAAGGAAACCGAATCCAATGAGCGTCCTCTGGCAGAGTTGGAGCGCTCAATTATGGCGCCGCCTGCCACGGTCGCCAGAAGTGACGGTGACCAACCCGTCGATATAGCATCATCGAATGCACAATCTGATCCAGTCGCAACCGACACAAAGACCAAGGCTAGTTCAGCCAAGACAAGCGTGAATGGAGCGGCCAAAACAACCGAGGATGAAGGATGAGTCAGCAAGCCGGTGCAGCTGACCAACTCGACCCAGTAGAAGAGAGCAACATGACGTTGATGGAGCACTTAATTGAGCTCCGGACACGACTCATGTGGATAGGCGGCGCTGTTATCATCGCAACACTGGTTGCGATGATTTTCGCGTGGGATATTGTCGAGATTCTGAATCAGCCATTAGGTGGCTATATTCCGCAGGCCATTGGTCCCACTGATAACCTCGTCGTTTTCTTCAAAGTGGCGTTGTCTACTGGCGCCGCCGTTGCCATGCCGATTATCATGTATCAGGTTATTGCGTTCATCACGCCTGGTCTATACCCGCATGAACGGCGCGCGCTGTTGCTGATTCTTCCGGGCGCCATGCTCCTGTTCATCACTGGCGTCGTCTTCGCATTCTTTGTCATGATTCCCCCAGCAGTTCGTTTCTTGCAGGGGTTCGGCGGCAACAATATCCGTACCGAGTGGACCGCGTCGCTGTATATTGGCTTCATAACCCGCATAACTTTCTGGATTGGCGTCGCGTTTCAGGCGCCGCTGGTTGTTGGTTTCCTGGCGCGAATCGGTCTTGTAAGTGGTTGGAATTTGTTACGCTTATGGCGTCAAGCTGTTGTGATCATCGCGATAGCGGCAGCCTTTATTACACCGACGGTTGACCCGGTAAACATGACAATCGTCATGGCGCCGCTGATCGTTCTTTTCTTCTTCAGTGTCGGTGTCGCCTATATGCTCTATCGACCGCGAGAGCCGCGTGACTTCAGCGAGGGCTTCATTCCGGATGAGTATCGCGATGACGATTCGGACGATGACTCGCCGCCTGATGACAATCCGCCCAAGGGTGGACCGCCGAAGGGCGGATCGGCAAAGAAGTCGCCGGTAGAACCCTCTGACGCCAGCGCGGAGGAACCAGCGACAGCGTCGGTCGAAACCACCTCAATCGGGGTCGGCGAAGAAGCTGCTACGGATGTTGAGCCGTCGGATGAAGAGACGGTAGCGAGTCGGAAGCAGAGTCGGAAGCGATACCCGAGGCTACGGATGATGCGGCTGGGACCGCTGAGGTTCCGAGTACGCTGGTAGATGCAATTTCCGAGAACGAACCTGTGCCCTCGGCGGAAGGCGAAGCAGAGGACAACGCTCCGGTTGCCGACGAGTTCAGCGTAGATGAAGAGGTTGATGAAGCGTCTACTGAGGAGCCTGGTGAGTTGGTTGCGGAAGAACCGGTTGCCTTGGACGAAGTCACCGAGGACGTGACAGCTTTGGTCGAGACTGATTCGGATGAGACTTCAGATGTGACAACGGATGAGTCTATGGATGACGTCTCTGAAGAAGAACGTACGCCTGCGGACACGGGAGAAGCCTACGCCGAAGATGAAGACGAAGACGCCTCTCCTCGGAAGGACAGCTAGTGCACAGGTCCGAATGGCTTTCGCCACGGGGACTTCTGCAACGCAGGAACTGTTAGGGAAATGAGCAGTCGCTTCGAACTCATCGCCCGTAAGAATGAGGTCATCGCACGCATCAACCGCTTGCAGCGAGAGCTGTCGCAGGAGCAGTCCAAGGGTGAGAATGCAAGTTCGAGACGCATCAGCAACCTGCAGGACGAACTAGACAAGCTGCAAGCAGAAGAATATCGACTGCGGCTCGCAATCGACAGAAGCAAATAGAATCAGAATCAGCACGGGGGACAGAATTCTGTCCCCCGTTTCTCGTCTCGTTGCCTGACTTGTTTTGTTAACAATTGATTCGTGAATCAGCGAAGGGAACGGGTGGTTCTTACGAGGTTGCAGGCGCCGGCGATATGCCAGACATCTTCGCGAGCTCTTCTTCCACCAGGATCCGGCGTAACACTTTGCCGACCTGCGACTTTGGCAGCTCCAAACGAAACTCGACGTCTGTCGGCACTTTGTAGGGAGCCAGCCGCTCCCTACAGAACGCCTGAATCTCTTCCTTGGTAGCGGTCATCTTTGGCTGCAGCACGATGAACGCTTTGACCGTCTCTCCCCGTCTGGGGTGCGGGATGCCTGCGACAGCCGCTTCGACCACCTTTGGAAACGCAAACAGCACTTCCTCGATTTCGCGCGGGACTACGTTGTAACCGCTGGCGATGATTAGGTCCTTCTTGCGATCGACAACCGTGAAGTGATACTCCTCATCCATCACGCCGATATCGCCGGTATGCAACCCGCCTGTGTTATCAATGGCCGTTTCGGTCTCCTCATCGGCATTCCAGTAACCTGCCATCACCTGCGGTCCGTACACGACAATTTCGCCTTCTTCGCCTGGACCGAGTTCACGGTAGGTACCGTCATCTTCCGGCTCCAGCGCGACGATGGACAGTCGAGTATTCGGGATGGGCACGCCGATGGAGCCAAACCGCCTGCCTTGCTGAATCGGGTTGGCGCACACAAGCGGAGACGCTTCGGTTAAGCCGTATCCTTCCGCCAAAATGCTACCAGTGATCGCCTCGAACTTGTTGCCGACTTCCACCGGCAGCGGTGCGCCGGCGCTGAGGCAAGCCTTCACGCTGGCGAAACTGAAATCCTCCACATCCGGATGGTTGCTGATGGAGCTGTACATGGCTGGAACGCCGGGGAATACTGTGATTCGTTCGTTCTGCATGATCTGCATGTTCAGTTTCGGGTCGCGTGGGTCGGGCGTCATGACGATTTCCGACGCGGCGAGCATGGCAGCAAGGATGCCCACGGACATGCCATAGACGTGAAAAAACGGCAGGGCAGCCATGAAGCGGTCTTTGCCGTGCTCCATGGGCGTGAACCAGGTCACCATCTGGTGCGCGTTGCTGACGAGATTGCGGTGCGATAGCATGGCGGCTTTAGGCGTGCCGGTTGTGCCGCCCGAATATTGGAAAAGTGCAATATCGTCGGGTGAGAATTCAACGGCAGGTAGCGCCGCATCTACGCGATCAGTAAGCGCCTTAAAGCGGTAGATGTCGTCCGCTTGGGGCAGATCCGACGTTGTACCCTTGGCGCGAGCCTGTTTCTCGACCAAGCTCCTAAGCGGCCAGCCTAGCGAGTCTTCGATGTCGGCGACTATGACGGATTCCACGGCGATCTCGTCGCGGATGCCGGCTAATCGTTCGTACGCGCCGCTCATCAGTACGATGGCTTTGGCGCCGGAATCGACAAGCTGGTGACGCATCTCATGTGCCGTATACGTTGGATTCGTGTTGACCACAATCGCGCCGATCTTGAGTATACCGAAAAATGCGATTACGTATTGTGGAATGTTGGGCAGCATGAGCGCCACGCGATCACCTTTTGTGGTGCCTAACTCGCTCAGCTCGGCTGCAAACCGATCCGAAAGCTGGTCAACCTCGCGATAGGTATACTTAGCCTGGATGGCGATATCAAAAGGCAGGTAGCGCAACACCATTCGCAATGCGATACGATTAGGCGCTTCCGCTGCGGCATCTCGAAGAAGCTGCCACAATGGTATCTCCGGAATGTCGATGTTGGCGGGAACGTTATTGTCGTAATACTTTACCCATTCATAATCGTTCTGCATTCAGTGCTCCATCAGCCATTTCAGGCGCTAAAGTGACATAACAATATGGCGCGTCAGACGCCATAGTTCATCTCGATCTCAACAAACAGTGGAATAGCTGTCAGTGGTCTGCCTACGCGTAAACTTTCGGTGCAGCGGCCTAGCTATTTCCTGCTCCATCAACATACGTTCAAGGGCTCACAGTAGTTGCGGCACTCGGGTCCAGCGGGGTCTTACCGGCTATGGCTTTGACTCTTGAAGTGGAATTTCTGAGAAGCGTATGTCGCCTGGAGCGTCTTGGTCGTAGAATTCATGCCACGACCTCTACATTGACATAAATATTGCCGATTACGCAGTATATATTATGGTAACATACTGCAAATATACATAAAAATTATCGCTCTATAGAGGATGCTGCTGCGTCACATCAGGCGGACTAGCATCCACGACCGCAGTTAAACAGGCGCGTCCCTCGTGCTCTCACCTTCCTTCATCTTCGCGATCTCTTCATCGACCAGAATTCGCTTGAGTACCTTACCCACCTGCGACTTCGGCAACTCGCTGCGGAACTCCACCATCGTCGGAACCTTGTAAGGCGCCAGGTTTTCTTTGCAGAAGCCACGGATCTCTTCGCGGGTCGCCGTCTCTCCCGGCTGCAAGACCACATAGGCCTTAACCGTCTCTCCCCGCTTCGAGTCTGGAATACCGGCGACAGCCGCTTCCATGACTTTGGGATTCATGAAAAGTACCTCTTCAACCTCACGCGGCACGATATTATAGCCGCTCGCTATGATGAGGTCTTTCTTGCGATCGACGATGTAGAAGTAGCCTTCTTCATCCATTTTACCAATATCACCGGTGTGAAGTGCGCCATTGCGGTCTATCGTCAAAGCGGTTTCGTCGTCACGATTCCAATAACCCTTCATGACCTGTGGGCCGTAAATGACGATCTCACCTTCTTCGCCGATGTCCAGGTTCTCAAAGAGCCCATCGTCGTTGGGAACGAGGGACACGACCGCCATCCGAGTACCGGTAATGGGCGTGCCGATGGAACCTTTTTTGCGATAACCGAAGATGGGATTTGCGCACGCAACCGGAGAACTCTCGCTCAGTCCGTATCCTTCCACAAGACGGCCTTTGGTGATTTCTTCAAATTTGGTGGCGACTTCTACCGGCAGCGGCGCACCTCCGCTCAAGCACGCTTTTACTGATTCCAGATCGTAGTTGCCAACTTTGGGGTGGTTGATCAGTGCGTTGTACATCGTCGGGACGCCTGGATAGATGGATATCTTCTCGTTGTGAATGATCTCCATAATCAACATTATATCGCGCGGATCGGGGAGCATAACCAGCTCAGATGCAGACACGAATGCAAGTAGCATACCAACCGTCATGCCGTAGACGTGGAAGAAGGGCAACGCGCCCAGGACCCGCTCCTTTCCGTGGTCCAGTCTGGCTGAAAACCAGTCCTGCATCTGGTAGGCGTTGCTAACCAAATTGCGATGGGTGAGCATGGCGGCTTTTGGAGTGCCGGTCGTGCCTCCGGAGTATTGGAATAACGCGATATCTTCCATCTCAAAATGGATATCGGGCGCCTGCGCTGGGTAACGCTTTATCAGATCGCTGAATTGATAAACATTTGGATCCGTCGGTACATCAACTGACGTCCCTTTGTCCCGCAGCTGTTTCTCTACAAGCCCTTTAAATGGCCATTGCAATGTGTCCTGAACGTCCGCGATGACGACATGCTCGATGGCGATCTGGTCGCGAATGCCTTGCAGCTTGCTATAAGAGCTGCTTAGCATAACGATGACCTTGGCCTCAGAGTCTCCAAGCTGATGGCCGAGTTCCCTTGGCGTATAGGTCGGATTCGTGTTGACGACGATGGCGCCGGCTTTTAAAATCCCAAAGTACGCTATCACCTGCTGCGGGATGTTCGGGAGCATGATTGCAATCCTGTCGCCTTTGCTCACACCAAGGTCTGCCATGGCTGCGGCAAAGCGACTGCTGGCTTCGTCAAGCTCTTTATAGGTAAACGTGGACTGAATCTTCAACCCCATCGGCAGATATTTCAGCACCATTCGCATAGCGACATTACGAGGTACTTCAGTCGCTGCATTAGACATAATCATTTGCAGCGGAATATCGGGCGCCTCAAGTTCAGCCGGCACACCCTCCTCATAATGATCGAGCCATCGCATTTTCTGATCCATCATGCCTCCAGATGTGTCCGCATATTGCCCGATATAGGCGCTTCGATACAATCCACTTTATGTCAAACAACCATTCACGAGCGCGCTTCGATAGGACCACACGCTCATAACACCACCAGTATCAATATTCTAGCGATAAGGAAACGAAAGTTATGGGCTGACGTTCTCGAAGTCCATGACCGCATAACTCAGGCAATGTCAATTTGTCCGCATCTCGAGGTTGCGAGCGCAATTATAACACAGAAAAACCGCCGTGAAATATTCATCTTTAGCGCTCCACAACACAGTGCAAACCAACTCCCGCGGCAATCTTGCTCCCAGATGAGCGTTCATTTTTCGACACTGCGTACACTAGGACAGTTGCTCGGTCGCCTGCGTAACCTGTACGGTAATTACGTAGAGAATTGATTGAATGATGCAGCTGCCATTTTCGCTCCTTATTTCCCTAGCAATCTAAACACGCTTGCAGCCAATTGGTTGCGTTTGTTCGTACAGACGCGTGCTCCTTCAAGATTAATAACCGAACTAGTTCAATGCAGGGAGTGGCTTAGCGTGACGCTAAATGCCACGACACAACAACAATTCCGTTCGGTGAATTTGGCTCAGACAGTAGAGACGACATACCGGTGTAGCTTTGACATCTTGCCCTGCGCGGCATATACTCAGCGGCAGTCCTGGCGCGAAAAGAAATCCCTCGATACATCGTTCAGGCGGAACGAGAAATCCGTCAGCCGCCGGTACTTTTCAGTAGTTGTTGGGTTGCGCCAACATCCGGCATGGGCTGACATTTGTATAGTAGGAGGCCTGCATGCTGAAACAGCTGCGCAGCCTATTTAGCCGAAATGACGATTCGTCCGTTCCCGCAGCGTCACCGCAACAGGAGACTCAGCCAAGCGCTACGGAACCAGCGAAGCCTTTCCCGGTAGATGTCGTTGATGCGGATTTCGGAGCGAAGGTTCTCCAGGAGGCGCGACCCGTTGTTGTCGATTTTTGGGCCGATTGGTGCCAGCCCTGCACCATCATGTCAGTACATATGGGCTTCTTACTGGATGAAATGGGCGATCAGATTGTTGTTGCCGCCATGGATGTGGAGGAGAATGCCGAAACGCCGGCAAAGTACGGCATTCAGGGACTGCCCACCGTCATCTTCTTCAAAGATGGCCTGGAAGTCGATAGACAAGTTGGCTTAATCGACTATGACAAACTACGGCAGCGCGTTCAAGCGCTTCTGTAGGCGATATTTGACTTGATAATCTCGAGCACATGCTGTTTCAGGTTGATCACCAAACCTGTTCCATGAAATAACAAGATGAACAGTAACATAAAGAAGGCGGATAGAGCTGAATGAGAATGTCGAAGCTGTTCTTCCAGACACTGCGCGAGGCGCCTGCCAGTGCGGAGATCGTGAGCCACCAGCTCATGTTACGCGCCAGCCTTGTGCATCCCATTGCTGCCGGAATCTTTGACTATATGCCACTGGGCACGCGTGTGAAAAACAAGATCGAAGCCATCATGCGCGAGGAAATGGAAATGATCGGGTGCCAGGAAGTCTCCTTGCCCGTCGTGCATCCAGCCGAGCTGTGGCAGCAGAGCGGTCGCTGGTATGAGATCGGCGACGACATGGCTCGTCTTCAGGACCGAAGCGGTCGCGATTATTGTCTGGCCATGACTCATGAGGAAATTATGGCTGAAATGGCCGCCGCTACCGTAAACAGTTATCGCCAACTACCCTTTGCCCTCTACCAAATACAGACGAAGTTCCGAGACGAGCCACGTCCCCGCGCCGGCATGATACGCGTGCGCGAGTTCACCATGAAGGACGCCTATTCGTTTGATCGTGACTACGCTGGTCTAGATATGTTTTATCCCACCATTTATCAGGCCTACTTCAATATCTTTCGGCGCTGCGGGCTGGACAATGTCATCGCGGTCGAGAGCGACACGGGCATGATGGGCGGTACTATGGCGCACGAGTTTATGGCGCTTAGCCCAGTTGGCGAAGACACGCTACTCATCTGCGATGACTGCGGCTACAGCGCCAATCGCCAGATTGCTAACTTCCAGAAGCCAGAGTCGGTCAGTGGAGAGCTTCTTGAGCTAGAGGAAGTAGATACGCCAGGTGTGGATACCATCGCATCACTGGCAGAGTTCCTGAACATACCCGAAGCACAGACTGCAAAGGCTGTTTTCCTCGTTGCAGAAGTCGAACGGCAGGGCGACGCCGGTCAGAAGGAGAATGCTGAGCAGTTCGTCTTCGCCGTTGTGCGCGGCGACATGGAACTGAATGAGACGAAGCTGACCAACGCCATCAAGGCGCGTCGGCTGCGACCGGCAACTGTGCCGGAAATCGAGGCCATTGGCGCAGAAGCGGGCTATGGCTCACCCATCGGTGTGGATCGTGAGAAGGTTCTGCTCATTGTTGATGATCTGATTCCCAACAGCGTTAACCTTGTGGCAGGAGCCAATCGCAAAGACAAGCACTATCTCAACGTCAACTATGGCCGTGATTACGAAGCCGACATTGTAACCGACATCGTCGCTGCGGCGGAAGGTCATGCCTGTCCGCGCTGCGGCGCGCCGTTGCGGGCTGTGCGCGGCATTGAAGTTGGCAACATCTTCAAGCTGGGTACCAAGTACAGCGAGGCTATGGGCGCCACCTATCTCGACGAGGAGGGAAATTCGCAACCTATCGTCATGGGCTCCTACGGCATTGGCTCCGGTCGCCTGATTGCCAGCGCAATCGAGCGCCACAACGACGAGAACGGCATTATCTGGCCCATTACCATTGCACCATACACGGTGATGCTGGTCAGCTTGCCGTCCGTCAAGAATCCGGAGGTTGTAGAAGCTGCGGACGAAGTCTATGCGACTCTGACAGCCGCCGGTATGGAGGTCCTGTACGACGACCGCGACGAGCGAGCCGGCGTCAAGTTTAACGATGCCGATCTACTCGGTATCCCACTGCGCATCACTATCGGCGCTAGAGGGCTGAAGAACGGCATTGCTGAGCTGAAAGTGCGCCGCAACGGAGACACCGGCGAATTACCGCTCGACAACATCGTGGAGCAGCTTCAGTCTGTTATCGATGCAGAAACTGTACGAATTCTTGCTACAGTTGTCGAAGAAGCGCTGTAGATGGCTATGGAAACGGTCGACTTCTCGTACTACAACGCGGTCGATCAAATTTATCACGCAGAATGGTCAACTTCCAAGCTGGCTCGGTTGGAGTTGTTGCGTGAATCGATCCATATGTTGTGGCCCAACGGACATCCTACCAAGTTGATCCACGTTGCCGGCACCGGAGGCAAGGGGTCTACGTGCCGCTTTCTTGAGGTAGGCTTCGGCTGTGTGGGCAAAGCTGGCTCCTTTATGAGCCCGCATCTTTTCGACTACCGTGAACGGTTCAGTATTGACGCCGAGTTTGTTAGCCGCAAGGACGTGCAGGATGCGTGGACGACACGGGTCAGCCCGCTCTGCATTCAGCGTCATCTGGAAGGCCCCAATCGTACCCACACGTTTATGGAAGTTTCCATCCTGATTGCGCTCTGCCTCTACGAACAGCATGCGGTGGAATGGGCTGCCATTGAAACCGGCGTCGGCGGGCGCTATGACCAGACGCGGGCGCTGGACGTGATGGCTACGGCGCTGACGAATGTAGGCAGCGACCACGCACACATGCTTGGTCGTGAGCAGTGGCAACGCGCGCTGGACAAGGCTGGTATTGCACGAAATGGAGTTCCCTTTTTCACAAGTGACGTAGATCCGCTGAACCTGGAGGTCATCCGTTCCGTTTGTGCCGACACCGGAACGCCGCTCTTCGAAATAAACGAGGATGATGTGCACGAAATGGAGCGTCAGCTCGACGCAGCTGAATTCCTTTCCGACGGCGAGGAGTCTTTGATCCGGGCGCGCCACCAGCGCTGGAATGCTACACTCGCCATCCATGTCATTCAACACCTGTTGCCAGATGTTGACACAGAGGACCTCCTGCGGGCTATGTCCAAGGCGCAACTGCCCGGTCGTTTTTGGCAGGTTGAAGAGGGCGTATATGCCGACATCGCGCATAACGTGGAGAAGATGCACGTTCTAGTCGAAGAACTGGATGAGCGATTCCCGACCAAAGAAAGAATTCTCGTGTTAGGTTTGTCCGGCAAGCGCGTTCCAGCCGATATCCTAGGCGCACTGGCTTCGGAAGCCAAGGCCATCATCATCACAGGCGCCTCGTACAAAGGCCAAGACCCGTCCAAGGTGCGTGATGAAATCTCCTCCATGGCTGGTGAAACGCCGATTATGGTGATTTACGATCCTTCGCAGGCGCTGGATGTGGCCAAGAATCTTCGCAGGGAAGGCGATATCATTCTGCTCACCGGATCTACGTATATGATAGAACAGGTGCTGAACCCGGATCCGTACATGCGGTATTTGAGCGCAACATTTGGTTGGCGTGTTGAAGCGGACACTGAAGCGACAGGTACGATTCAGATGACCATGCCGAAGCCGCCCTCGACATATCGGTAGCATGGTCGATAGCGAAATGGGGAAACCAATGTCCGGCAATAATCTTGGCGCACAAGAGGATGATGGGCCGCAGGTGTTCGACGCCAGCGACTTCGAAGTTGAAGGCTATGATGCCAGTGCGGCGCCGGCATTTGAACTGGAAGAGCTGCCCGAGGATCACCGTAGCGGCGTAGTAGCCGTCATCGGGCGACCGAATGTGGGAAAATCCACGCTACTGAATCGGCTGCTGGGCCAGAAAATTGCCATTACCAGCCCGAAACCTCAGACGACGCGCGACCAGCTGCTGGGCATTCTAACGCTGCCCGACGCTCAATTTCTCTTCATGGACACGCCGGGCATGCATCAACCGGAGCACAAACTGGGCGAGTATATGATGACGGTCGTCAAGGAGACGCTGACAGACGCCGATGTGGTGCTGTGGCTAGTTGATATAAACACGCCACCGACCAAGGAAGATAGTCGTATTGCCGACGTATTGCGCGGCCTGTATGGGCAAAAGCAATTGACCGGGAAGGTCATACTCGGCTTGAACAAATTGGACCAGTACAATGGCGGCGATGAGCAACTTGAAGAGCGGATCGCCCACTATCGCCAATTGGTGCACTGGCTGGGTGAAACGAGCAAGTCGCTGACCGCCATACCTTTCAGCGCGCTCAGCGGTGAAGGCGGCCCGGCGCTGCAGAATGCCGTGCGGGAAGCGTTGCCTCTTGGCCCGCGCTACTATCCCGCCGACCAGGTTACTGATATACAGACGCGTTTCATCGTCGCCGAGCTTATCCGTGAGAAGGCCCTCATGCACCTGCAGCAGGAAGTGCCGCATAGTCTAGCGGTGGTGGTAGATGAGTTCACGCCGCGCAGCGAGGATATGACCTATATTTCCGCCATTCTGTATGTGGAACGTAAGAGCCAAAAGGGCATTGTGCTGGGGCAGCACGGTTCCATGATCAAGAAGATCGGCAAGTCAGCACGACCGGAAATCGAGAACCTCGTCGGTACCCGCGTCTATCTGGAATTGTGGGTCAAGGTCTATGAAAAGTGGCGACGACGGGAACCGCTGCTGCGGCGCCTGGGATACGCTACCAGCTAGCTTGCGGTGCATCTCTGCAAGAACGCATACGTGAAAATACCGCTGCACCTTTGGTTCTGTTCCCGTGCTGTGATAGGATCAGGAGTGCTGGTCTGAACGGAAGATTGTAGTGCTTGCGATGCGGCGAACGCATCACTCTGGAATGTTATGAATCAGCGGACGCTGAAGGTTCTTGAATTCGATAAGATCCTGGAAAGGTTAGCCGGCTACTGTGCGTTCAGCGGCGGCGAGGAAGTTGCGCGCGCATTACTTCCCAGTGATGATCTGCACTCTGTACAAGCTCGGCTGGCTGAAACATCCGAAGCGTTCACACTTCTGGAGCAGAAGTCCGACATCAACTTTGGTGGCGTGCGCGATGTGCGGGCGTACTTGGATCGGGCTGAGCGCGGAGCTGTGCTGCTTGCGGCGGACATGCTAGAGATTCGCAACACGCTGTTACGCGCTCGCAGCCTGCGCAATCTGTTTACACGACTGGAAGATTCGTTCCCGCACTTGGCGGAAGTCGCCTTCAACATCGAACCGTGCGGGCATGTGATCGATGAAATCGGTCGCTGTGTGAATGACCGGGGCGAGGTTGTGGACAGTGCAAGTTCCGAGTTGGCTAGCGCCCGCCAGGACTTGCGGGTAGCGCAGGAGCGGCTGCTGAGCACGCTCGACCGGCTGCTGCACAATTCCGATATTAAGCCCTATTTGCAGGACGACTTGATCACACAACGCCAAGGCCGTTACGTGATTCCGGTGCGTTCCGAATACAAAGGCAATGTAGACGGCATTGTCCACGACCAGTCGGCCAGCGGCGCGACGCTTTTCGTTGAGCCGCTCTCTGTCGTGCAGAACAACAATGCCGTACGCGAGCTGGAACTGCGTGAAGAACGAGAAGTGCGCCGAATTTTGACGGAACTGAGCCAGTTGGTGGGCGAGGAAGCCGTTTACATCAGCCGCAACCACCATATTTTATCTGAGCTGGACTTCATCTTCTCAAAGGCCAAATACGCGTACGCCATCGATGCAACTGCGCCTGAGATGGTTCCGTTCGATAAGCCGCGCACAATCACATCCACAGCGTTGAAGCGCGAGTCTGACGGTGATGACAACGTTGAGGAACAGGAAGATGTCACTGAATCGGTACATCCCGGCTCCGTCATGGACTTGCGTCGCGCCCGCCATCCGCTGCTAGACCAGAAGAAGGTCGTGCCGGTGGATGTCTACTTGGACGAAGAGACCTTTATCATTGTCATTACCGGACCCAACACCGGCGGCAAGACGGTCTCGCTGAAGACGGTCGGTCTGCTCACGATGATGGCCCAGGCGGGGTTGATGATACCGGTAGATATCGACAGTAAGTTATCGGTTTTTGACGGCATCTATGCTGATATTGGCGATGAGCAGAGCATTGAGCAAAATCTCAGTACCTTCAGCAGCCATATGAAGAACATCATCGAGATTTTGACCGAGAGCGACCCGCACACTCTGGTGCTCTTGGACGAGCTTGGCGCCGGCACCGATCCCGACGAAGGATCCGCTCTGGCGATGGCACTGTTGGAGAATCTGCGCGACCGCGGTATTACGACTTTCGCCACAACCCACTATAGCGATTTGAAGCTGTACGCACACAATATGCCCGGCGTACGCAACGCCTCTATGGAGTTCGACGTGGAGACGCTCAGCCCTACCTTCGAGCTGAGTATCGGCTTGCCGGGGCGCTCCAATGCACTGGTTATCGCCAGTCGCCTTGGCCTCAATCCAGTTATTGTGGAAAAGGCTGAGTCCATTGTGCGACCGGATTCATTGCAGGCTGATGCGCTGCTGGACGACATCAAACAGGCGCGGCAGGAAGCGCGTCACGCAATTGAAGTGGCGCGCAAGCGCGAACAGCGTGCGCAACTTCTGGAGTCGGATCTGCGTTATCAACTTGCCAGCATCGAAGAGGCGCGTCGCGAAGTCATCTCCGAGACGCGCCAGATGATGATACAGGAGCTGGAAGAGGCGCGCGAAGATATCGACAAGACGCGTCGTCAGATGGCGCAGGCTACCCAGTTCAGCGGCGGCGCCGGTTCACACGTCGAATTTCTGGCCAAAGCGGACAAAGAACTGGCTAAGCGTCAACGGGATACAAAGGATGTCGACCTGAACGTGATCACGCCTGGCCCGGCGGAAGAACGGCTCAGCGGGCCTATTGAGATCGGCGACCGTGTGTGGGTGGCAAACCTGCAGGCGAGCGGCGAGGTCATGTCCATCGGCGACAACGGCGAAGAGGCTGATGTGCAGATCGGCAATTTCCGCTTGAAGTTGCCCATGCAGCGGCTGGAACTGCGCCAGAAGACTGTGCGAGAAGAACAGCCGGTATCCGTCTCCTACATCTCGCGGGAATCGCATGCGAGCCCTGGCATGGAGCTGGATATGCGCGGCGAGCGAGTGGAAGAAGGGCTGGATAAACTGGAACGCTATCTGCAGTCCGCGTATATGGCGCGACTGCCGTTTGTGCGGATCATCCATGGGAAAGGCACCGGCGCTCTGCGTGATGCGGTGCGTGATGCGCTTCGAAACAACCCTGTGGTAAGTGAGCAACGGGCTGGTGAGCAAGGCGAAGGCGGAGACGGCGTGACTGTCGTGAAGTTGGTTGACAATGGATAACAAGGCAAAGAATCTCAACAAAGCTGGCGGCGGACCGAAATCATCGGACGAGATGCTCGTCTGCAGTGTCGGCGTCACCGTATACAATGAAGAGAAGAATATCCGGCACTTGCTGGAGGCGTTGCTCGACCAGCATTTGCACGAGGTCGAGATGGCAGAGATTATCGTCGTTGCCAGCGCCTGCACAGACCGGACCATATCGATTGTGCAGGATATGATGACCAAGGACAGTCGTATCCTCCTCATCGAGCAGGAACGGCGAGAAGGCAAGACGAGCGCGGTCAATCTCTTCCTGGCTAACGCAACCGCCGACATTTGCGTGCTGGAAAGTGGTGACACGCTGCCGCACGAATATGCGGTGGAGCACCTTGTGCGCATGTTCACGGATCCGACTGTGGGTATGGTCGGCGCACAGAAGACCGCTGTGGATACACCCGACCATATCGTGGGCTTGCTCAGTCATGTCCGACTTCGGATGGAGCATGAGCTTTGTTTGGAGATTCCGCGTCTGGGCGAGATGATCGCATTCCGCAAGATTATTGATCAAATTCCAGCCGATATAGCCATGGATGAAGCCTTTGTCGAGGCGTTTGTTGTGCAGCGCGGCATGCAGGTCCGCTATGCGCCGGACGCAATCGTCTACAACACTGGTCCATCTACCATACCCGACCTCATTCGTCAGCGCAGGCGCAATCATGCCGGCCATTTATATCTGAAGCACAAGTACGGCTATGCCGTCAGCAGCATCCAAAACCAGCGTGTCGTTCGTGTGGCGTTGAAAGAAGTCGTCGGCGTGTTCAGGTTGCTATGGGTCTTCTTCCTGCTGGCCCTCATCGAAGGGTTCAGCCGCTTGTTGGGATGGTACGACTACGCCATCAAGCGAGACCGCCACGTGGTCTGGGATATGGCCTGGACGCAGAAGCAGGATGTCCATCATGTGCGACAGAGCGCGCATGGCTCTGACTCGGGCAATGGCGCCTCCACGACCTCCTACGCCATTTCTTCAGCTACGTCGGCATCCAGAAACGGCGATGCATCGTCTGCGGACCATAACGCGTATGATGCTGGGCAATCGACGAGATGAGTGCGCGCCGCTGTGACGGATGTCCTGTGCACCGTCAAGCAATCACCCGATGAACAAGCAGACACTGTTCAATATTCTTAAGCTGGCGGTAGGCGTGGGCCTGCTCGTGCTGCTTTTTTTGATGCTGGATGATCCACAGGCGCTGTGGCAGCAAATCATCAATGCCAACGTGTCGCTGCTTGTGCTGGGCGGCCTCTGCTATGCGTCTGCTGTAGCCTTGAGCGGCCTCAAATGGGGTGTCCTTCTCAAAGCAGCCGGCATTGAGGTCACAGTTAAGCGGCTGTTACGGTACCAGTGGATTGCGGAGTTCTTCAATAATTTCCTGCCGGCGCAAGTGGGCGGCGACGTCATGCGCGGCTATGAGCTGGCTGTGGACACGCACCGAACAGCAGATGCTGCAGCCAGCGTGCTCATCGACCGTATCATTGGCTTGCTGGTCTTTATGTCCGCCGCCGTGGTTGGCTCTTGGTCTATTCTAGCCTTCGGTCGTCCAGATGGCACGCCTCTTCTTCCGGACCAGATCGTGCTGCTGCGCATCGCCGCCTATGGCAGCGCTGTTCTGACCGCTGCGCTGTTTGTGACCATCATGGCCTTACTCAGTAGGCGTCTGAAGGTAGTGGTGGAGCGATTGCTGCGCGTATTGCCGTTCGCAAGCCATACAACGCCCATGTGGAACAAGATGGGCGAAGCGTTCAACGTCTACCGCGAGAAGTATCGGGCGCTCATGTTGGCTGCGCTAGGTAGTGCGGGAATCGTCATCCTGACAAGCGTCAATATCTGGCTTATAGCCCGAGCCATCGAACCTGGCGCCATCACCTTTCTGGAAGTCCTGGTCATCAATCCCATCATTGTCTTCGTGGGGCTCATGATTCCCCTATCACCAGGCGGGCTGGGCGTGCGTCAGGGTGCGTTTGCCGCTACATTCTTGTTAATGGGCGCCGGCGGTGATTTGGGATTTGCAGTCGGTCTACTGCAACAATTCATTGGGTATATCGTCAGCATACCCGGCGCCTATATGTGGATTCGCGGGCGTCGTGACGCTATACCCGAAACACCCGAATATCAAGTTGCCAAATAGGCATCGCTTCTCAAACTAACGTGAGATGCAGGGCAGGTGAAGCCACCTGCTCTTTTTCTTTCTAAGGGACCGGATCAACGCGCTAGCATGTTAGGCAATCTGCGTATCTGGTAAGATAACCATACGTATTACGGTTGAATGCTGAAAGAGTGAGTTATGACCGCTGAACTACTGCTGTCGATCGATGAAGTGCGCCAACTCTATGTGCAAGGGGATTCTGCGCATGATTTCGATCACGTATTGCGCGTGCTTGGACTAGCGGAACGGCTGGCGGATGCTGAAGGCGCGGACGAAGTTGTGGTGCGATATGCCGCTCTTCTGCACGATGTTCCCGTTCGGGATGACGCTGAGACTGCGTTAGTCGGACGCCAGGCGCACCATCTCACCGCGGCGGCCTATGCAGGACAGTTGTTGGCCGCGCGCGGCATGGGAACCGACCAAGTTGCCAGTGTCGTTCACTGTATTGAAGCGCACCGGTTTCGAGATCAAACAATTCAACCGCAAACGCTCGAGGCGAAGTGTCTCTATGACGCGGACAAACTGGACAGTATAGGTGCCATCGGCATTGCGCGCGCATGCGCCTACGCTGGCTCGCATGGGCATCGACTGTGGACAGAGACTCTGGAGGAAATTCCGCCCATTCAATCGCAACCGAGCGGTGCAAACTACACACCTGTACATGAGTTTGTGTACAAGTTGACACGTATTGTGGACAGCTTGTACACGCCCAGCGCCCGTCGCATCGGAGAAGGACGCCATGCTTTTATGCAAGAGTATTTCTCCGTCCTAGAAGCAGAGGTACTCGGTGAACGCTAACTCACCTAACCAACACGCCTGTCTGAATCTTCGTCTACTCTCGAGTAGCCGATTGATTCGTGTTATCGCCTTGCTGTTGGTGATCATCGCTTTCACCTACGGCACGGCATCCGCACAGAGCGAGGATGAGCCGAGCCTTTACCTGCCGCAACTGAACAGTCGAAACCGCGGCTGCAGAGCTTGCCGAAAACCTGTACGTGCCCGGACAGGTGATTGTCGGCGTACGTCTAGATGCCGTTGGCGCGGCTTCCTTGTGGCTAGACGACGCGACTTCCATTGGCGAATTCGGCGTGGCGGACGTGAACGCTGCGATGGTTCAGCCTGCATTCGAAGCGTTCCTCGTGTCGACTCCTGTAGGCCAAGAGGAAGCTGCCATCGAAGAGTTGCAGACAAAGCCCGGCGTCCTCTATGCCGAGCCAAACTGGTTTGTGAAAGCGGCGGGCAGCGACGAAATCACTGTGGATGATGATGGTCCCATCTACGTCAATGACCCGCTCTATCGCGATCAACAGTGGTATCTGCAGCGCATCTTTGCCAGCCGGGGTTGGCGCAACAGCGAAATTGTCGGTGCAGACGCTTTGGCGACGAAGATCATACGTGTAGCAGTTGTGGATAGCGGCATTGACCTGTATCACCCGGATCTGGACGATGTAATATCGTTTGATAGGCGCAATTATGTAAATCCTGGTCAACCACCCTTGGACGATTGTGGACACGGTACTCATGTAGCAGGTTTGATCGGCGCAGAAGTCAACAACGGAATTGGCATCGCCGGCACTTCCGACCGTGTCAGTCTAGTTCCGTTCAAGACGCTGCGCTGGTACGACGACGTTGCCGTACCTACCTGCGGCGGCAAGATCAGTGACATTGCGCAAGCCATTGAGTATGCAGCACTTAATAGGTATGAGATCATCAATCTTAGCCTCGAACTCCCGTACGACTCACAGACGCTGAGTGCTGCTGTGGACTACGCATACGCACGCGGCAGCCTAATGATCGCTGCGGCGGGCAACTGCACGGACAACTGTGCAGTCTGGTTCCCGGCACGGTACAAGAAAGTCGTTGGCGTCGCGGCGAGAGACTATTACAACTACATCACGAGCTATAATCCCGAGAAATCCGGCTATCCGCTGGACGATTCCAACATGGAAGTAGCCGGACCAGGTGGTGATAGTATCATCCCCATGCTGAGCACTTGGTCCAGCGCGGCGACAAGCAAATGCACCACCCGTCTCATCTCCTATCAGGGAGCGTACTATTGCGGCGCCTACGGCACGAGTATGGCTGCCGCCGTGGTCAGCGGCGTCGCCGCGCAGATCTGGTCGACGAAACCGAGCTTGACAGCCGACGAGATTCGGTCCATTCTACGCGACACGGCAATTCGCAACGCTACCCTGTCTGAAAACAACCGCTGGCCATTGGTTGACGCGAATAGAGGAGTACGCTATGCTCTGCCAAGCCAGCTTGCCGTTGAACCGCAGATGCTGGACCTGGACCTATTGACCGGCGCCCCCAGCTTCACTGTTTCGCTGGACATCACAAATGTAAGTCTGGAGCCCATGACGTGGGAGATTACCGGTACACAGTCGGTGAATTGGATTACCAGGACTGATGTCGTGTCCGGGTTAGTTAGCTACTATGATCCGGTGCAGGCGCATCTTGTCGTATCGGCTACACATCTGACCAGTGGTTCCTATCGCAGCATCTTCTTTGTTGACGGCAAGACCGCAGACGGCGCGGTTCAGGAATTGCCCGTTGTTGCGAATTTGCATGTCCGAAAGTATACGCCGCCTGCAGCCTATCTGCCCTGGATTCTACCTCAGCATGAGGAACCAGTTTGGCCGTACGTTGACTATCATTGGGAAGTGCCCGCCACGGTTACGCCAGAGCGCAACGTGTACCAGTTGTCGCAGTCAAGCAGCGTCGGCATCACGCTGCCCTTCACGATCACGATCGGCAGCAAGCTATACACTGATGCGCGCATTGAAGGTGCAGGAAGTGTTTTGATTCCAGCCGCATCAAGGCCAATCGTGTCCCTGAACTCTTGCTTGCCCAGTACCGGCAGTAACGGACTAGCTGCCTACGTGTTCCATCCAAAGCTGCAGCCGAATGTAGCGGGAGCACAGGTCTCTGCGTTCCAAGCGGGCGAGGATCGCTTCGTCATCGAGTACAGCAACGTACGATACGGCTATACTGGCGATCGGCGGGTCAGTTTTCAGATTGTGCTTTACAAAAATGGCAGCGTCGGGTTGAACTTTGCCCGCCTGACGGATATCGACGAGGTCGACTCGGCGGAGACCACTAGGGTGCAAAGCATTGACGGCCGTTTTTACAATCAGATCGCCTGCTATCCAATGTTTTTTGGCGACAGCTTGCGAGGTGCTCTCCCCACCTCATTCAGTTCAATACTTTTGAGTCAGGGGGATTTGTATTAATGGGCGCAGATGACCATCGACAGCAGGCAGAGTCACAGGGAAGCGTGGCTATCGCCATCGTAACCGTTTCGGATACGAGAACCGAGGAGACGGACACGAGCGGGCAGACGATCCGAGCGTTGTCTGAAGCCGCCGGTCACCGCATCGTGGACTACCGAATCGTGAAGGACGAGCCTGACGAGGTCGGTAAGGCCATGGACGATTTCGCTTCCGGTCCTGCGCAGCTCATCATTTTCAACGGCGGCACTGGCATTAGCAAACGTGACCGAACCTATGACGTGATCAGCCAGCGGCTGGAAAAGGTGTTGCCCGGTTTCGGCGAGCTATTTCGCATGTTGAGCTATGAGGAGATCGGCGCAGCGGCAATGCTGAGTCGCGCCACTGCAGGCGTCTATCGCGAGAGCGTTATAATCAGCACGCCCGGCTCATCCAACGCTGTGCGGCTGGCTATGGAGAAACTGATACTACCCGAAATCCAGCACCTGGCTTGGGAGCTTGTGCGATAGTAGATTCTCTTGTAAGCTTGCGGAAATCTATCCTGTAGGCAGTGGCGCCGTTTGCTCAATTATGTTTTGTGCGACGGCGCTATTCATCATCGCCATCAGGAACCGAAAGACGTGTTAGCCCTCTATAACTACCGCGACCATTCGATGGGTACTACAGTACGTAATCAGCAGTAACACAAACAAAAATTAAGAGCGTTCGCGATACGGTGGCGGGTACCGAGAGTCTAGCGTACAAAAGCATCAGCCTACGGAGGAATAAGCCAATGGAAGTATATAGTTCACACCCCTACAGCCCAGTCGGTTTGGAAATGCACGGTCTGAGGAATCTAAAATCGGCCTTCTGGAATTTGTCTACGGGTGCACTATATGAAGAAGCGACAAGGAACGGCGAAGGAATCATCGCTCATCTTGGCCCGCTAGTCGTACGTACTGGTCAGTTCACCGGCCGTTCGCCCAACGACAAATTCATCGTAGACGAACCGTCGACTCACGATAGTATTTGGTGGGGTGATGTGAACGTACCATACGAGCGAGAGCGCTTCGAAGAACTTCACCGCCGAATGTCATCGTACCTTCAGGGCAAGGACGTCTATGTGCAGGACTGCTTCTGTGGCAGCGATCCGCAGTATCGTGTGCCGGTACGCATCATCACACAGTATGCGTGGCACAACCTGTTCGCGCGCAATATGTTCATTCAGGCCACGCCGGACGAACTAGCCGTGCACGAGCCAAAATTCGTCGTCATAGATTGCCCAGGCTTTCATGCTTTCCCAGATGTGGACGGTACCAATTCAGACGTATTCATTCTAGTCGATTTTTCCAAAGGGATGGTGCTTATCGGCGGTACTGAATACGGCGGCGAGATCAAGAAATCCATCTTCACGGCAATGAATTTCATTCTGCCCTTCGAAGACGTACTGCCCATGCACTGCTCAGCCAATGTCGGCCCAGAAGGTGATGTGGCTGTCTTCTTCGGATTGAGCGGCACGGGCAAGACAACGCTTTCCGCCGAACCAAACCGAACGCTCATCGGCGACGACGAGCACGGATGGAGTGATCACGGCATCTTCAACTTTGAAGGCGGCTGCTACGCAAAAGTCATCAACCTTTCCAGCGAAGCGGAGCCTGAGATCTACCAAACGACGCGCCGATTCGGTACGATCCTGGAAAATGTCGGTATCGACGTGGAGTCGCGCCGTCTGGACTTGGCCGATAATTCGCTCACGCAGAACACACGGGCTGCCTATCCGATCAGCAGCATTCCGAATGCCAGCCGCACCGGTGTGACGGGGCATCCGAGCAATATCATCTTTTTGACCGCAGACGCGTTCGGTGTGTTGCCGCCCATCAGCCGGCTGTCCATGGAGCAGAGTCAATACCACTTCCTTTCCGGCTACACGGCCAAAGTAGCGGGTACCGAGCGCGGCATAACGGAGCCGCAAGCAACGTTCAGCGCCTGTTTCGGCGCCCCGTTCATGGCGCAACATCCAAACGTCTATTCTGAGCTGCTGGGTCGACGCATTCAAGAACACGATGCGAGTTGTTGGCTCATTAACACTGGCTGGACCGGCGGTCCTTACGGCGAAGGCAGTCGCATGAAGATCGCTTACACGCGCGCCATGGTCACGGCGGCACTGAACGGTCAGCTGAACAACGTGGAATACACAACCGATCCTGTATTCGGCGTAGAAGTGCCCACGAGCTGTCCAGGCGTTCCCAGCGAGGTGCTGGCGCCGAAGAACACGTGGAAGGATCCGGACAGGTATGATGCGCAGGCGAAGAGACTAGCAGGCATGTTCGCTGCGAACTTCGAGCAGTTCTCCGGACAGGTTCCGGACGCCGTTGAAGCAGCAGGACCGCGAGTCGAAGACTAGCAGACTCTTGCGTCGCACTGTCAACTTATGGGAAATTATGAGAACAGCCTTGATGGCAGTCCGGATTACGGATCCATCAAGGCTGTTTTGATCCATATATCAAAGTGAGGACCGGCTGTTTGCCTTCAATGGCTAGAATTTGTAACCGAACGTGCGCAGTAACTGCTTCCTTGCTGCGATGTCCTCCTCGTCTTCAACGCCCTGCGGCTTCATGCCGTCGATGACGCCCAGAATACCGCGCCCAGCGTCGGTCTCCGCCATGATGACTTCGGTGGGATTGGCAGTGGCGCAGAAGATGCGGCATACCTCCGGCACAGCCTTCACCGTGTTCAAGATGTTCACGGGGAAGAAGCCGTCGCCTAGGAAGATAATGAACGAGTGTCCGGCAGCCAAAGCCTGCGCATTCTGCTTCGCAAGTCCGATCATGTCTGCGTTGGTGCCGCTCCAGCGAATCAGCGCCGGACCGGATGCCTCGCAGAACGCCAGGCCGAACTGGATGCTGGGTACAGCCGTCACTAGTGCTTCGTGGATGTCTTCCACGGTCTTGATGAAATGGCTCTGGCCTAAAATGAAGTTGATAGCGTCAGGTTTCTGGATGCGTACAGTGGTTAATTCCATGAATTCGCAGCTCCTTTCCATATTGTGCAATCGAATCAAATGATGTGGCTGTGGCAACTAGAATGCCGCTCGACGGTTCATCAGGGCTGCTGAAAAGTCGTGGGTTGTCACCCTGAGTGTTGACATGTCTAGTAATGCAAAAATAGCGAGGACATCGGTCATCCTGAGCGCAGCGAAGGATCTCCTCATTCATACTAGTAGACGCTTCATTGAATTCAGCATGACATTTTCTGACGATGTTCTTAGAAACGAAGTGAAGAGTCTGAACGCTACACGAGACGCGAGATGTTTCGCTTTGCTCAACATGACCCTTTTCCTGACTTTTATATGACTGTGACCGTTCGTTCTGTATCGTGCCTCAGGCGGGCGCACGCATGTCTTCTGCACTAAAGATCAGCTTCCTGTTGACCGGTGACAAGGACCACTTTGTTGTTCTGGTTCAGCGCACCGATCTCTGCCAAAAACTTCTGGGTATCAGCCTTGGGCTTTAGTTGCAGGCTATAGACCAGCTCCGTCAACGTGCCAGCCTGTACAGTCTCCATGGCGACTAGTTCCCAGCGATTGGCGTACTGAGCGAACAGATTGTCGAACAGCGAATTCGGGTCCATGTCACGCGGGATGCGCACCTTCAGCAACTGAGCGCCGACGTCCTTGGCGAAAAAGTCATAGCGTACCATGATCCAGATCAGCGTGCTGATCACCAGTGTGGAGACGACTGCCAGCGCGTAGAAACGCGTACCGCACGCCATGCCGATTGCCATGGCGAAGAAGATGAAGCCGACATCACGGGTCTCTTTCACGGCGTTACGGAAGCGTACGATGGACAACGCACCCACCAGCGTAAACGCACGCGCAATGTTGGAGCCGATGATGAGCATGATGATGCCGACGACCATGGAGAGCAGTACCAGCGTCTGCACGTAGGACTGCGAGTAGGCGACGCCCATATGCGTTTCTCTGTAGACCCAGCCGATAACCATGGAAAGTACGAAACTCAAGACGATGGTCAGCACCACATCGATAGTCGTGAAGGCGTCAGACGAGATTTGCAGGGCATCGACGAAGCTGTTGAAATTCATGTCCATTCCTACGGTTATCGTTGTCTACTTTACATCCAGAAACGGCGCTCTTGACGACATGATGATGCGTTGTCTGGATCGGGTGACTTGGGCGTGCTCCAGCACGGTGCAGTATTTACTGATGCGCCGATGCGTGCACTGGTGGCGTGATATCAGATTGGCCATCCAAAGCGGAACCGTCTGGTTCGCCTTCACTTCTAGAATGACATAGTCCGGTGACAGAAGCAACTGGTTATGCGTATGGCCCGTGGACAACAAGGACAGATCGTGCACTCGTCCGCGCAGGTTCGTGTCAAAGGTCACACGCAGATCTGCAAAATGGTCATGTCCCTCCAGCGCTACCCGGTCATACTGTACGACGCAGGCTGGCTGCATCAGCAGCGTTCGATATAGGTAGTATACCTCCTGGGCGACAAGGGATTCTTCAAGGGCTAGCCCAGGCAGCTCATCGAAGGCGTCGAAATCGACCGCCTGTTCATAGGGCAGTTGGATACGCCGTTTGCGGATGCGCACGTTGACGCGTTCCTTAACTTCCACAAAGGCGGGAGTGTCCGGCAGAACCTCGTCATCGCCGTAAACTCGCACGCGCACCTTGCGCCGGCTGCGATGGCCCTCCAGCTTATCCCAGTAAGCCTTGTAGTCGGGAGAGTCGTAATAGAGGCTCGTAATGGGATAGCCGCCATCCTCGCCCGAATGCGGATCATATGTCAGGTAATTCAGTAGGTCCGGCAGCAGCATGTTCATCTGCTCGCGGTAGATGAGATACTTGAGCTCGTAGCGCAGTTCGCTCTTAACCCTCATTGCCCGACGCTCCAAACACCGGGTGTTCCGTTTTGTTCCAGACTAGCACGCCAGCTTGTCGGTGATGACGAGTCGGCGTTCAGCATGTGCAATACGAGGGAATCGCCTGCGCCGTCCGCGCTCAGCGGCCAACCGTTCTCGTCGTCATACCGTACGGAATCGATCTCGGCGCCATCACGTGCGCGGAGCAAGATGCGCTCACCTCGGTTCGAAAGTGCGCCTTCGTAGATGCCGAAGACCTCCGCATCGGGGTAACGTCGTCGGAATCGCTTGAAGTCGCGGATGAGCACGATTGATTCACCTGCCGCCAAGGAAGTATTCTTGGGAAATCGGTACTCAACGCCTTCTAGGTACGCCCCGCCAAGGTCGGCGTCCAACTCACCGACATTCGTCAGTTCCAGGAACTCGGCATCAGGATCCTCGCTGGGATGGTACATGATTTCGGTGATGCGCACATTGCTGGCCTGGCCAGGCAGTTCGTATTCGTGCTGGTTCAACGCGCTCCATTCGCCCTCAACCAGCGTACGCGCTTTCACTGTAGCAGGCGCGGTGATGCGAATTGGTGCAGAGTAGTGCTCCCCCGTGGGTTCGCCGCTTACAGGATCGCGTGGGTCCGTGCCATCCAGTGTGTAATAGATGGCGGCTTTGTCGACGTCGTGCTCTGTTTGGCTCATCGCTAGCGTACTCTGCGAATCGTCTTCGACGTCGCTTTGTTCGAAGAGCGGCGGGTCAACCGCGGGATAGTACCCGGCGTCACGGGCTAGACGAAGCAGCTTAAGCCCGTTGCCCGCCATCTGCGCCAGCACGTTATCGCTGGCTCGGCGCCAATCGTCGACTGTAATCGGATCGTCGTAGCGTACATCGCCCCAGCGCGCGGATTCGGCGACGATGGCCGGCTCCACAGCGTCGGCTAACTTGCTCCAGCGCTGCATGGACGCTTCGTCAGAAAGCGCTCCACCCGCGCTCACATGCTGATAGAGCCTATCGGCGAACACGAGCCGGAAATTCGCATTCTCCATCAGCGCTTCAAATACAAGCTTGGCTACGTTTGGGTAAGGCGCGCCGTCGACATGGTCAGGCCCTAAAAGAATTTCAGCGCCGTGCTCCCATGTGCCTTCCGCATCCCACACGAAGAACAAATTACGTCCAGCCGGATAGGCGACGTCGACATACCAGTTGTTAGCAGGCCAGTCGTAGTTGCCCGCATACCAGTTGACGATCATGTAATCGCTGAACTGCACGGGATCCACAAACTCTAGCATGGTTGCGTACTTGTCGGGGTCGTCGAGCCCGCCCTGCGTCGCCAGATCCAACATGACGTTGAAACGGTCGGGCAGACCGCTTACAGCCCCGCCGTGATTGGCGCTGAACCAGTCATCCTTGTCGTCGCCGAGATAGGCGGCTGCGAAACTGGCGTCGGGCCGTTCTATAACGTTATAAATGCCCCAGTACAAGCCGTTGATGTAAAGCTGCACGAAATCGCCGTGCGAGCCTACATGCGAAAGCGTAATCTGCGACTGACGCAGCCACTCATCGCGCAAATAGGTGGCTTGCCGATGGTCGACCGGCAGTTCTGGCGTGGACGGATGGCCCGCGAAGGAGCGGTCTACTCCGCCCCGCAGCACCAGCGTATCGAACGCCTGTAGGGGTGAATCGTCGAAGAACTTGTATTCTAGCTTGGGAGCGCCAAATTGTTGCTTGAAGAACAGTCGGAACGAATGCTTGGGCATAAACTCCCAGCGTCCTGCACCGCCCTGGATACGCACGCCAGCGTCCGCCTGAAACCCAGCTCGGTCGTCGTTACTGGGCAGCAGCTCTACTGAAACCGGCTTCTCCCACTCTTCGCCGCGTTCCCGCGGGTTGGCATAGAGCGTCTCGAAGTCGTCCATGTCCATCACCAGTGAAAGCGTGGGCAGGGTAAGCAGCGCATCCTGCATAACTGCATCGCCGGCTTCGGCGACGATTACGGGATCCATGGCGTAGTCTGCCTCCACAGGCGAGCCTTCTTCGTAGCCGCCGATGTCGACAAGATGCGTGCCCCACTCGGCAGGAAAGCCGACAGGCGCAGCAGTTTGCGCCAGCACGTCATCGACGAATATATACGTTCGCGTGGTCACCGGCGAACTGTGCGTATCGGAAATGAATGCGGCTGCTCGCAGCGGCGTTGTGGACGATATTTGCAGCGGCTCTGTATAGGCTATGCTGCTCTCCATAGTAGGTACGCTGCCATTCGTTGTGTAATAGATGCTTGCGGCATGGTTCGGATGCGAAAGCTCGACTCTCACCGTATCCGTATAGATCCCATGCGGCTGTGAGACGACGACCGGTTCCAGCCTGCCAACCCAGGCCGAGGCGGTGTCGTTGGCTGCACCCGGTGTCGGAATGTCGAAATAGCGCATGTTGTCCGGCTGGATGGCTTGACCGGGTAGGACGCCATACGAGACGCCTAGTTCTTGAACCGGATATTCGTACTCCGTGGCATCCAGGTATCTGCGCGTTGTGGGGCTGTACAGGGCAAGGAAACCACCGTCGGCATCCAGTCGGAAGCTCGTGTGAAAGTACATTGCGCCCGCTTCCGGCGCTACTTCTCGCCTGTCCTTGCCGGACGCGAAGACAATTATGCGCTCGCCGGCGTGCAATGTGTAGGACGGGAAGACCCATTTGTCCGGCTGCGTAGGATCGTCCGTTAGCGACCAGCCGTCGAGGTCGACAGGCATGCGGCCGCGGTTATGTAATTCGATCCAATCCAAGTAGTCACCATCCTCGTCTGCAAGTCCGCCGCCATTGCTAGCCATGAACTCGGAGATGACAACAGGTTTATTTGGATTTGTATCGCTATGCTGCGGGTTGGCCAGCACTTGGCGCATACCCAACAGCAGGATGGCGACAATCACAATCCAGATGGCTACCTTCGTCCGGCGTCTCAGCATCGCGCTGCCTCGCATGGCTGAAACAGTGCGGCTGAATTGCCGTACGGACGTACATCTAAGGACCGATTATTTAAGTGGTTGCTCATACACCAGAAATTCATTTCGCAAACAGTGTACTATTGTGTCGCCTAGATATCGAAAATGAGTCCAGTCAACATGGGGCCAATGTCCCATCACCGAGCATATGCGCATAGTCGCAGGTTCCCGTTGCCCGGCGGCTAGTGTAGAATCGTGTCCATCTACCTGCATGTGACAAACGTGGAGCAACGGTTATGACGGACAACAAGATTATCTATTCTATGGTGCGTGTGGGCAAGAGCTATCCGCCTGCCAACCAGGTTCTGCGCGACATCAGCCTATCGTATTTCTACGGCGCCAAGATCGGGGTCATCGGGCTGAACGGGTCTGGTAAAAGCACCTTGCTGCGCATCATGGCAGGCGCTGAACAGGAATTCAACGGGCAGACTTTCCTAGCCGACGGCTACACTGTGGGATATCTCGAACAGGAGCCGCAACTAGACGACGGCAAGACCGTGCGCCAGATTGTCGAAGAGGGAGTGCAGGAGACCGTGGATGCGCTGGCCGAATTCGATGAGATCAACATGCGTTTCGCGGAAAACCTCAGCGATGACGAAATGAACGATCTCATGGCGCGCCAGGCGAAGGTCCAAGACCGTTTGGACGCGCTCAATGCATGGGATATGGACAGCCGGCTCGATATGGCCATGGATGCGCTGCGCTGCCCACCCGGAGACACGCCGGTTTCGGTATTATCAGGAGGTGAACGGCGTCGTGTGGCGCTGTGCCGGCTGCTACTGCAGGAGCCTGACATCCTGCTGCTGGACGAACCGACCAATCACTTGGATGCTGAGTCGGTCGCCTGGCTGGAGCGCCATCTACAGGAGTACGCAGGCACTGTGATCGCGGTAACGCATGACCGCTATTTCCTGGACAATGTAGCCGGCTGGATTCTGGAACTGGACCGCGGCTATGGAATACCCTGGAAGGGCAACTACTCGTCGTGGCTGGAGCAGAAACAGCAGCGGCTGGCGCAAGAAGAGAAGTCGGCGAGCGCTCGCCAGAAGACGCTGGAACGAGAGCTCGAATGGCTGCATATGACGCCCAAGGCCAAGCAGACAAAGCGCAAGTCACGCATTAACGCCTATAATGAACTGTTGTCGCAGGAGATGGAGCGCAGTCGTGAGGAGCGCGAGATCTATATCGCACCCGGTCAGCGACTAGGCGATGTCGTTATTGACGCGGTGAACTTGCGCAAAGCCTACGGCGATATCCTGCTCTATGATGACCTGAGCTTCGATATTCCGCCCGGTGCGATTATCGGCATCATCGGACCCAACGGCGCGGGCAAGACTACTCTATTCCGGATCATCGTTGGGCAGGAGCAGCTGGATGCAGGTCAGATGGCGGTGGGAAGCACCGTGGACTTGGCTTATGTGGACCAGAGCCGGGCTGACCTTGATCCCGCCAAGACTGTCTGGGAAGAGATTTCAGGTGGGCAGGATGAGATCGACTTAGGGCAGCGCCGAATGAACTCGCGAGCTTATGTGGCGCGGTTCAGCTTCCAGGGATCGGACCAGCAGAAGAAAGTCGGTTCCTTGTCGGGCGGCGAGCGCAATCGAGTGCATCTGGCCAAGCTGCTGAAGTCCGGCGCAAATGTGCTGTTGCTGGATGAACCGAGCAACGATTTGGATGTCAATACACTGCGGGCGCTGGAGGATGCGCTGGAGAGTTTCGCTGGTTCAGCGCTGGTCATCTCGCATGACCGCTGGTTCCTGGACCGCGTCGCAACGCATATCCTCGCGTTCGAGGGCGACAGTCAGGTCTACTGGTATCCGGGCAACTACAGTGAGTATGAGGAAGATCGGCGGCGGCGACTGGGGTCGGATGCGGATCGGCCGCATCGCATCACCTATCGCAAGCTGCGCAGGGAGTAGCGACTAGTGCTTCCTGGAAGCTGAGTGGGTTACATTATAGTCGCAGGAAAAATAGCTTCCAGGAAGCCGAATTGGCACCATCATAGTCCAGGAAAAATAGCTTCCAGGAAGCTGAATGGGCAACAACACAATCCAGAGAAAATAGCTTCCAGGAAGCTGAATGGGCAACAACACAATCCAGAGAAAATATCTTCCTGGAAGCTGAGTGGGTTACATTATAGTCGCAGGAAAAATGGCTTCCAGAAAGCTGAATTGGCACCATCATGGTCCAGGAAAAATAGCTTCCAGGAAGCTGAATGGGCAACAACACAATCCAGAGAAAATATCTTCCTGGAAGCTGAGTGGGTTACATTATAGTCGCAGGAAAAATGGCTTCCAGAAAGCTGAATTGGCACCATCATGGTCCAGGAAAAATAGCTTCCTGCAAGCTGAATTGGCACCATCATAGTCCAGGGAAAATAGCTTCCTGGAAGCTGAATGGGCAACAACATATTCCAGAAAAATATCTTCCTGGAAGCTGAGTCGGTTACATTATAGTCGCAGGAAAAATAGCTTCCTGCAAGCTCGATCAGCCCTCTTCGTAGGCTTGCTTCACAACCTCGCCGATGATCTCCACGCCGCGATGCACCAACTTATCGTCGCCAGCATAGCTAACACGAATGCACTCCTGCTTGTGCCGCCATTCCTCTTCCAACCCGGGGAAGAAGTAATCGCCTGGCACCACAACTACTCCGCCGCGCCTTTAGGCGCTGGTACAGTTCCTGGCTGGAAATGGGAATATCGCGGAACCAAACCCAGAGGAAGAACGCCCCTTCCGGCTTATGAACGTAGAAGTCGACCCCCTCCAGCGAATCGCGCAGCCAGTTGAGCGCCAACTGTGCTTTGCGCCAATAATGGGGCCGAATCACCTGCTCGCTTAACACAAGAATACTTCGCGTGCGTACTGCGTCCACAGCCAGCGCGCTGCCGAATCCATTGGGGGCCAGTCCTACCACAGCATTCATGGCAGTCACGGCGCGGATGATATCTTCATTGGCCAGCACGATGCCCGTGCGAGCGCCGGCAAGCCCCAGCTTAGATAGACTCATGCACAGGATCTTGTGCGGCTCCCAACGTGGTGTAGCCTCCGTGAAAAGGATGGACGGGAACGGCTCGCCATACGCCTTGTCCACGATGAGCGGGATGTTGTTGGCTTTAGCCAGTTCGCTCAGATGGGTGATCTCGTCCTGCGTCAGTACATTGCCTGTAGGATTCGTAGGCCGCGAAACACAGATCGCGCCGATATTATCTGTGATCTCCAGAGCGCCAAAGTCGACATGATATTTGAAAAGGTGGTCGTAGAGAAATTCGATCTTCGGGCGACGAGACGTGAACATACCTTCCGATATGCCTGCATCTGCATAGCCGATATACTCGGGCGCCAGTGGCAGCAGGATGCGCTTGCGGCTGCCGTCCGCGAACTCGCCGGCTAACAGGTTGAACAGGAAGAAGAAAGCGTTCTGGCTACCGTTGGTAAGCGCAATGTTACGGGAGCTGATATCCCAGCCATATTCGTCTCGAAACAGGTCCACGAGTGCGTCGATAAACGCTTGGTGTCCTGCCGGACCGGCGTACTCGCCTACTAACTTTTCAAAGCTGTTCTCGCTGTCCAGCAACCGCTCAAGGTGCACGCGAATGGTCTCTTCCACCTCGGGAATATGGCTCGGGTTGCCGCCGCCAAGCATGATGGCCGTATCGCCCTTGGCCGCGCCGCCCAAGTCATCCATCAATCGCAAAATGCCGGATTCGCCTACGAATTTTTCACCGAACTTTGAAAATTGCATACTTTCCTGTTTCGAGTCTAGATGTTGTTTGTGTACAGAAGAATAGTGGAAGTTGGTTCAATGTCGTATGGAGAAGGCGCGAAACTCACCAGTTGCTGTGGACAATCGCTTATCGACCCGCTCGACACGGGCTGCGCGTGGACCGTGCTCCAACCATGCAGCCAACTGCTGCAGCGCTTCGTCCGGCCCTTCCGCCACAAGCTGCACAGATCCGTCCCAGTGGTTTTTCACCCAGCCGCTGAGACCGAGCTGACTGGCTTGGCGCTGCGTATTGTATCGGAACGCCACGCCCTGTACATGACCGAACACTGATGCCGTCAGTCGTCTCATGACGCACTCTCTCTTCGCCCCGCTATCTTCAGCTTGAAATGGAACGACAACCCGATTGTAGAACCGGATTGCCGTTTCTTACAAGCATAGGGAATCGTGTTGGAGACGAGGCTATGCGACCGGCTCAGACAGTTTCTCCCATGCAGTCATACTCTCGTCTAGCTGGCTCTGAACGAGCGCATAGCGGTTACTCAGTGTCTGTATATCATCCAGTGCTTGGTCCCGGCTGGCGGTTGCCAAAGCCTGTTCAATCTTTTCCAGCTTATTCTCTAGGCCGTGGATCATCTCTTCCACTTCTTCCAGTTCACGAAGGCGCCGTCGCTCTGCATTCTGTTTTGCGCGGTCGACTTTGCCGGATTGGCGCGTGTCCGTGCGGACCTTCACTGCTTCGGCTTTCTGCTCTTCGACCTCTGCCGCCCGCTGCTCAAGATACTGCTTGTATGTGCCATCGGTAACGTGCAGCCGACCGTCTCGTAGCTCCCACACCTGCGTGGCGAGACGATCCACCAGATATCGATCGTGCGAAACCAACAGGATGGTGCCGTCGAACTGCTCCAACACTTGCTGCAGGACTTCCTGAGAAGGAATATCCAGGTGATTCGTCGGCTCATCCAACAGCAAGAAATTGGCGTGGTCCAGGGCTAGTAGCGCCAGCGCTAGTCGTCCGCGCTCACCGCCGCTGAGCTGCTTTATGGGCTTGAACACATCTTCGCCGCGGAACAGGTACTGCGCCAAATAGCTGCGCGCCTGCCCAAGCGCCATGTGCTTATGGTTTAGCAGTTCGTCGATGATCTTATTCTCGGGGTTGAGATCGTCGTGCGCCTGGGCAAAGTAGCCGATATCCAGACTGGCGCCGAAGCGCAAATCGCCGGACAATGGCTTGAGCTGGCCCATCAATGTGCGCAGGAAGGTTGTCTTCCCAGTACCGTTGCCGCCGATGAGCGCCGCGCATTCCTGCCGCTCGAGATAGAGCGGATCGGCTGTAAAAAGCGGTGCGCCGGGATAGCCGATTTCCAGCTCGGTGCTGCGCAGCACCAAGTTACCGGAACGCAATGCCGTACGCAAATTGAGATTCAACTCCGGAGGCCGCGTGATGGGACTTTGCAGCGACTTGATGGCGCTCTCAACATCAGCCACGCCCCATTTTGTCGAAGAGATATCCACCTCGTCCATGACCCGCGACCACTGCTTTTCGATCAGTGTCTGCAAGCCGCCCGCCTGCACCACCTTGACCTCGCGAATCAGTCGCTTTAGGCGCCCTTTCGCCATGTTGGTCGTACTATCGCGGGCGATATTCCGCTTTACGTAGTCGAGTTCTTTCAGAAACTTCTCCTTGATCGTATCGAACTCAGCTTCGCGCCGCTGCCAGCGTTCCTGGCGCTGAAGCACATAGGCGGAATAATTGCCGCGATATTCTTCGATACCGACGCGGCTCAGCTCCCAGATACGATTCACGACCCGGTCCAGGAAATAGCGGTCATGGCTGACGATGAGCAGAGCGCCTTTCCACGCTTGCAGCGTGGATTCAAGCCACTCGATAGCTTCCACATCCAGGTGATTTGTGGGCTCGTCCAGGATGAGCAGGTCGGGTTGCTCCAGCAACAGGCGCGCCAGCAACGCTCGCGTTTTCTGACCGCCGCTGAGGTGCGATAGCGGCAGCTCCCAGTCCTCCTGCGCGAAACCCAACCCCTGCAGCACCTGCTGGATACGTATTTCGTATTCGTAGCCGCCTAGGTTTTCAAACGTATGCTGCGCCTGGCTGTACGCGGATAGCAGCGCATCATTGCCGCCGTGCGCCATCTGCTCTTCCATCTTGCGCAACTCTTGCTCGCGCTTCAGCAGGTCAGCAAAGACACGCAACATTTCGCCGTGCACGGTATTGTTGCGTCCGCCGAACGCATCCATGGCTTCCTGGCGCTGATAGCCTATACGCGTATCGCGAGCCGTGGATACGGATCCGCTGGACGGCACTTCCAGTCCCGCCAAGATGCGCAGCATTGTCGTCTTGCCGATGCCGTTGGGCCCGACCATGCCGACTTTACCGTCATTAGGGATGCTAACCGTGACACCGGCAAAGACGTCGAAGTCGCCGAAAGACTGGCCTAAATTATTGGTCGCTAGGACGGGCATGACTCACCAATCATCAGTTGCAAAAGGATGTTCCGGCCCAACATTGTACAGTCCCATTCAGTCTTGAACAAAACCGGCAAGCCCAAACTCCCATCTGAAGTCAAGCTTACTTTGCCTTGGCGCAATCCTCGCGCATAATGTTCATGACTTCATAGCGTAGCACGAGTGACTCAATCCGGCGCCTATTCGCAACCATCGACTGATTCATGACCCGACCAGCTTACCGAGTACTCGCCATTTTTGCCGTCTATTTTACCATCTTGGTCATGATGGCGTCGCTGCCATTGCTCAATGCACAGCGCTCGATAGCCGCGCCATACTTACAGCCCAGAACCTATGTCGTTCAGCCAGGTGACAGCCTCGGGAGCATTGCCGATGAGGCTAGGGTAAGTGTTGAGGAACTCATGGCTATGAACGACATCCAGGATGCTGATTCAATTGTCATTGGGCAGACGCTGCTTCTGCCAGTGGACAGCCAGTCCGTCACAGTTGATGAACCGCCGCAGGTGCAAGTCGATGAGCAGTACGTGTCCTCCGCATCCGAGTCCGAACATGTCGTGTCGGCGGGGGAAAGCCTGAGTGAGATCGCGCAACAGTATAGGTTGGAACTGGACGAACTCATGGCGCTCAACGGCATAGTGGACCCGAATCACGTGATAGTCGGGCAGCGGCTACGGCTGACCCACGCTATGGACACTGGGGAGGCGTTGGAAGCCGAAGTGACACCGGCTGCCGCAGTGCAGGAGCCCGATATCGAGCGGAGCAACCTAACTACGTCGCTCAACCGAGTCTACAGCTTTGCGGAAGGCGATGACATCTCGCGCATCGCGATCCGGTTTGGCGTGGATGAACAGTCTTTCCGTGCGCTAAACAACTTGGCGGCGGATAGGACGGTCGTTGAGATCGGGCAGCCGCTGGTACTGCCGGCGACGGCGCAGGAACTCCAAGTAGAGGCGGCGCAGCCGGTCAACAAGCGCCTGGAGCATGAGGTACAGAAGGGAGATAGCCTTAGCCGCATCGCTGAACAGTATGGCTACACCCTTGCAGAGTTGATGGATGCGAATTACATCACATCGCCTGATAGTATTTATATTGGGCAGAAGATTCTGATCCCCGAGAAAGAAGTTGAGCCGCAGACAGAGCTGGTGACAGTAGACGAGATCGGGCGGCCGCGCACAGGCTTCTACTACTACACGGTGAAACGGGGCGATACGCTTTCTGAGCTGGCGCGTGAGTTCGATTCCACACAGTTGGCCATCATGGAATATAACAGCCTGCCCGACACCGAGACGGTCTTCAACGGGCTACCGTTGCGCATCCCGTACGGTCCGCCGCCGCTGCCGGTGGAGACGCCGCCCACACCACTCGCGGGCACGCGCTTTCTGGTTAGCCTGAGTCGTCAACAGTGCTGGGTGCTGGACGGCGACGAGGTGCTATACCAGTGGACATGCAGCACGGGCTATGGCCAATGGATCACACGCACGGGCAGCTTCTCCGTCCAGACCATGCAGGAGATGGCAGGCAGCAACGCCTATGAGCTGGACATGCCCTACTGGCTGGGCATCTACGACGTCGGCTCATACGAGAATGGCATACACGGGTTGCCCATCAAATGGTCGACAGGCCAGAGAATCTGGGAAGGACTGGTGGGAATGCCGGCTACGTTCGGGTGCGCCATGCTGGACGACAGCGCAGCTTCTACTCTATATGATCTGGCGTATCTGGGTATGCCGGTATATATTGTCCCCTAACGTTGGATATAGGTTCGCCCGCAGTTTCGCAAGCAACAAGTGCACAGATTGCTGCCCACATGAATGATTCTTCGCCAAAACAACTCCTCGCAGGAAAGATCCCGCCGGATTTGCTGAGCCAATTTATTCGATATTTGCCGGTCGAGGACCCCGGGCTGCTCGTCGGGCCGTCAGTTGGAGAAGATGCTGCGGTCATCGATTTCGACCCGAAAAGTGACCGCGTTTTGGTCGCCAAGAGTGATCCCGTAACATTTGCAACCGACGAGCTAGGCTATTATGCAGTAAATGTCTGTGCCAATGATCTGGCTGTGACTGGCGCTACGCCTCGGTTTTATCTGCCAACGGTGCTATTACCCAGTGGTGCAGCAGATATCGAAACAGCACAGCGGATATTCAAGCAGATTGGCGATGCGTGCAGGACGCTCGGTATCGCGGTTGCCGGCGGTCACAGCGAGATCACGCATGCGGTTGTGCAGCCTATTGTAGCCGGCTCCATGCTCGGCGATGCACCGCGTAACGGATACGTGACCAGCAGCGGCGGCAAACCCGGCGACATGATGCTCATGGCTGGCGTCGCACCCGTGGAAGGTACGAGCATCATTGCGCGAGAACGCCGTGATGAACTGCTATCCGCGGGATGGACGGACGGGGACATCGCCCGCGCTGCCAACTTTTTGTATGAGCCAGGCCTCAGCGTGCTGGAACCGGCACGGCTTGCTGCGACATTGGGCTTGGTGACGGCTATGCATGATCCGACGGAGGGTGGAATCCTAACTGGGATCGCGGAAATCGCCGCTGCATCCGGCACAGGCGTTGAAGTGGACTTGGACGCCATCAGGGTTCCGGGCCTGTCGGCTCGCCTGTGCGCTCATTTCAGTTTGGATCCGCTCGGTGTCATCGCATCCGGTGCACTGCTGGCAACCGCCGATCCGGCCAACGTCATGGAGACGCTGCGACAGTGGCGATCCATCGGCTGGCATGGCAACGTCATTGGGCAACTTACAAAGAGTCCTATTCTGATCGCCATGCGCAACGACGAGCGCTTTGAATTGCCCGTATTTCCCGCCGACGAGATTACGAAGCTATGGCGCTAACAGAACTCGTTTTGGCCTCAACTCGGCGAAAACGATAAGCTCGGCACAAGAGACAGAGATGGAAAGCAACCGCAGATGAGCATTACGGTCCGCCAGATCACCGACCTTGAGAACATCATCCATATTCAGGAAGTGCAGCGTCGCGTCTGGCGCAGCGAACCGGACGATATCATCCCAACACATGTGCCGGTGGCGGTGACCATGAGCGGCGGCGGACTCGTGTGTGCGTTTGCCGACGATGGGCCGCCCGCGCTGAACGGGATGATCGGGTTTGCGTTCTGGTGGCTAGGCGCCGGTTATGACCCAGAAGACCCGCCCGGCAGCCCTTTGAAGGTGAAAGCCTGCAGTCATATGGCTGGTGTCCTGCCGCAATACCAGAGCCGTGGCGTGGGCGCCATGTTGAAGCTAGCACAGGCGCAGGCGGTGCGCGATCAGGGGCTGACAGACTGGATCACGTGGACATATGACCCGCTCTATCGTGGTAACGCCGTGTTCAACATCCGCCGTCTTGGTGCGACGAGTTGCAAGTTCGACCGCGACATCTACGGCGATCTGCCGGATGCGCTCAATGCGGGATGGCCCAGCGATCGTGTGACGGTGGACTGGCGCCTAAACGACCCCAGTATCTTACGTTCTGTCGACGCACCGCGACCGACTATCGACTGGGACGTGATCAGGCTGAATATTCCCGTCGTGGAGAGTAACGCAGCGGGGCTACCGCTTCCGCCGAAGGACGAACTTGTGCTGGACGGTCGTCCGCTGGCGTTGCCGTTGCCGGATAGGATGAGCGATGTGCGCCAGCAGGATCCGGGCTTGTCAATGGAGTGGCGGCTGACCATGCGCCAGGCGCTGGAGCAGGCATTCAGCGCAGGCTACAAAATCGTCGACTGCGTGCATCTTAGCGAGCATGGCTGGCGCTATATTCTGACACTACGATAACGATCGTGCTTGCGTGACACAAGTAGGGGACAAATTGTGAATAATCCGATTTCCAAACCAATTCACTGGAGCGACTGATGCGTATTGACCGAATAGAACTGCGGAAAATCCTGTTGCCATATCCCACTATCTTTGAGACGAGCGGCTGGCGAGAAACCGGCAGCCACGCCGTCATCGTGCGCGTCGATGCTGGCGACTTCACGGGATGGGGCGAATCTCCTGTGGGGGAGAGTCCGTTCTACAACGAAGAGAACACGAAAACCGTCTGGGCCATGGAACAGGACTACCTCGGACCGATGCTCATGGACGCCGAGCTGGAGGGACCCCGGGATGTGACGCCAGCATTTGCCCGTGTGCGCGGCAACCGGATGGCAAAGGCGGGATTGGAATTCGCAGTCTGGGACCTCTTCGGCAAAATCCAGAACCGCAGCCTGAAGGAGATGTTCGGCGGCACGCGTGACCAAGTGCAGGTCGGAGTCAGCATTGGCATTCAGCCGGACATTGATACGTTGCTCAAGACCGTGGAAGGCTTTCTCGACCAGGGGTATGCACGTATCAAACTAAAGATTAAGCCAGGCTGGGATATTGAACCGACACGTGCCGTGCGTGAAGCATGGCCTGACCTCAAACTGCAGGTGGATGCCAACAGCATTTACCATCTCTCTGACGCAGCCCATTTAGCCGAACTCGATCAGTTCAATCTGTTGCTGGTCGAACAGCCGCTGGCGCATGATGACATCCTCGACCACGCAAAGCTGAAGAAACAGATCGAGTCACCGCTCTGTCTGGACGAGAGCATCGTATCGCCGGAACATGCGCGCTGGGCCGTAGAGCTCGATGCGTGCGATATTATCAACATTAAGCCAAGTCGCATCGGCGGCTTTGCAGACGCCATCAAAATCCACGACCTGGCGCAGGCGAACGGCATGCCGGTCTGGCACGGCGGCATGCTGGAGACGGGCATCGGCCGCGCTGGCAATGTTGCGCTGGCGAGTATGGAGAATTTCTCGCTGCCAGGCGACATCAGCGCTAATGACCGCTACTTCAAACGGGACATCGTAACCAATCCGTTCACGCTGAACGACGATAGCACGCTAACCGTGCTAGACGCACCGGGCTGCGGCGCCGAGGTGGACGAAGCGTATCTAGACGAGGTGACCATCGAACGCTGGGAGCTTCGCCGCTAGGATAGACGTACGCACAGAAGGATACTAAATCGATTTGAATGATGATCAGTGAACTTTGGATACAAGAACGCAAGCTTTCTGGGGTCTAATCGGATCAGGAAAGCAGTGTTGTTTTGTCGTCGGCAGAATGGTTACTGTGAACTCAGGAATAGGATATGAAGGCTTCGGACCAGGGCGTCGAAAACCCGGATTATCAACCGTATACCGTCATTCCGCGCACTCTTGTTTTCGTGACGAGTAACAATCCGACAACAGACAGTCATGAACTATTGCTGCTGCGCGGTGCTGCGGACAAGCGCTTGTGGCCAAATCGTTACAATGGACTTGGCGGTCACGTTGAGCCGGGCGAGGACGTCCATCGCGCTGCGCGTCGTGAAGTGATGGAAGAAGCGGGGCTGGCAATCGACGAACTGACATTGCGCGCAGTCATCAGCATCGACGCAGATGACAGACAAGCACTCGCGCACGAGGATCGGCGTCCCGGCGTCATGGTCTTCGTATTCCATGCCACAACGTCCAACCGGAGCGTCATCGCGACGGAAGAGGGTGCGCCAGAGTGGGTCGCCGAACATGAACTCTACCAGTTGCCATTGGTCGATGATCTGTATGAGCTGTTGCCGCGTATTATGAACAATGAGCGGCTTGTCTACGGCGCCTATCGACCGGACACTGATGGAAAGATGAACTATGTTTTTAGTACGTGAAATCCGACCAACCGTCTCAAGAACGACCTTTTACTCTATTTACGCTTTGGTACGGTGGAAGTGCTGAACAGTTCTGCAACACCTAGGAACTAGTAAGGATATTAGTAACTCATGTCGCGCAAGACCTATGGTTTGAGCTTGTTTCTCTTGATCGCTACGCTTCTCATTACAAGTTGTCAAAACGGATCCGCATCGTCGGTTACCCCCGTTCCGAGCAACAACAATGAAGTCGCGGTTGGCGATATAGGTCCTGCCAACCTTCAGCCTGGCGAAAAGCTGAAGGTTGTGGCTACGACCAGCATCGTCGCTGACGTAGTCTCCAACGTGGGCGGGGACCACATCGACCTCACCGGACTTATGCCGCCGGGATCGGATCCGCACAGCTTCACCGCGACTCCGCAGGACTTGCGTTCCTTGAACGACGCCAACGTGATTTTCATCAACGGTCTAAATCTGGAAGAGTCGCTGATGCCCGTGTTGCAAAACCCGGACAAACCTGTGCCTATGGTCAGCGTGAGCGACGGCATCGATCCGCTCATGTTGAGTGATGAGGGTCTCCAAGACAGTGCAAGCAATGCTACTACACCGTCCGCCGATAACACCGCCGATGATGGCCATGCACATGACGGTGTCGACCCTCATGCCTGGTTCAGCGTGGCAAACGTAAAAGTGTGGGTTGAGAATATACAGAAAACGCTTAGCGCGCTGGACCCTGCCAATGCGGAGGTTTACCAGATGAACGCCGAGGCATATCTAACCCAGCTGGACGAGTTGCAGCAGGAGCTTGCTGCACAGGTAGAGACAATTCCAGAAGAGAACCGCAAGATCGTGACCGACCACATCGAACTGGGGTATCTAGCTCGTGACTTTGGCTTCAGTACGGTCGGTTCAATACTGCCGTCCATCAGCACACTGGCGGCGTCTTCTGCACAGGAATTGGCGAGCCTACAGAAGGCAATGTCGGATCAGTCGGTCAAAGCGTTATTCGTCAGCACCAGCGTAAATGTGCAGACAGCTACGCAACTAGCCAATGATTTAGGCATTCCCGTGGTCAAAGTTTACACGGGCTCTCTCAGCGATGCAGATGGACCGGCGTCCACCTATATCGACCTCATGCGCTACGATATGACGCAGATTGTTGATGCGCTCAAGTAGGCGCTGATGGAGTGGCGTCCTGCTGTCCATATGCAGTGATCAAGCAGGGAACAATCGGATACTGGTATAGATCCAACGGGTGCGCTGTGCAGCTAGGCGTATCCGTTGGACCTGTTTCTCCTTGTGTTTTTTCGCAGACAAAACGTATCGTACACCTCGTAAACTTGACGCGTTGCCGGTGCGGACGCTTTAGCGCCGTAAGCGATGTAACCTTCCTACCCAACTCGGACACAATGTATGCGAGCCTACATAGCGCTTGTGCGTCCAAGACTATACTGCTTGCAAGGAGGATGCACATATATTGTCTATGTTACGAAACTATTTTGCACAACTTAGAAACAATCAAGATTCTGGCACTAACGAGACACTGCATCTCATCGATATGCAGAATGTGGTCAAGGAATTCAAGACTCCGGTCGGCAGCTTTCGTGCGCTTGATGGCATTGACCTGCAGGTTGACGCCGGGGAATTCGTAGCCGTCATCGGCAAGTCGGGCAGCGGAAAGTCTACGCTGACCAATATGATCACCGGCATTGACCGACCGACATCGGGCACAGTCTCTGTTGCTGGCACAGACTTAATGCGCCTTAACGAGGGACGAACCGCAGTCTGGCGCGGCGAGAACGTTGGCGTTGTGTTCCAGTTCTTTCAGCTGTTGCCAACGCTGACACTGGCGGAAAATGTGATGTTGCCCATGGACTTCCTCGGCCTATATACTAAGAAGGAGCGTCGCGAACGTGCACTGGCGCTCTTAGCAGAGGTTGAAATGGAGAGTCAGGCAGACAAATTGCCAAATGAAATCTCAGGCGGCCAGCAGCAACGCGTAGCAATTGCCCGATCATTGGCCAACGATCCGCCAATTATCGTCGCCGATGAACCGACTGGCAATCTCGACTCCAAGACCGCAGAGTCCATCTTCAGCCTGTTCGAGAAACTGGTGGGCGAAGGCAAGACCATTCTTATGGTCACGCATGATGACGATTTGGCGAGCCGAGTCAGCCGCGCCGTCACCATTGCAGATGGTCGTATAGAATCGGATAGGCTTCTACGACCGGCTTCGGTGATAAGTGGCGCCGAAAAAACGCGTACGGGATCCGAAAACGAGAAGCAACTATCTCGCACTGCTTCCCCGAATTTATCCAAAACTCCTGCCGGACAGAATCCAGGCAGGCTCGCCTTAGGGACGGCGTAAATGATCAATACTCGGTGGCGAAAAGTTCTGCGCGATCTTTGGATCAATAAAACGCGCTCTGTATTGATCGTAGCGACAATCGCTATCGGTATCTTTGCCGTGGGTACGGTTCAACAGTTGCAAACGGTCATCCTGGGTGAGATGCGCCAACTGTACGAGCAGAGCGCGGCAGCTCAAGCGACGCTGTTCACTGCCGGCGTCGACGATGACATGATTGACACGATCGCCAAAATGAGCGAGATTTCCGGGGCAGAGGGGCGAAGCTCTGTCTCGTTGCAGGTTCAGCTTGACGACGGTCAATGGCAGACTTTCAACGCAGTTTCCGTGAAGGACTTTGAAGATATCCAAGTAAACAAGATCACGCCCGTTTACTCGATTGACGATCATCCTGAAGCGCAAGCGAAGCTGACGCAATGGCCGGAGAAGGACCAGATAATCATCGAGCGCGGTTCAGTGGGCAGCAGTGATCTGTTGCCGAGCGCAGTAGCTGTCGGCGATAGCATAAAGTTGCAGTCTCCGACGGGCAAGGATCGCGAGGTCGATATTTCCGGCTTTGTGTACGATCCGAACGGCTTGCCGTCGGCGTTTATCGGTGCAGCGTCGGGATACGTTACGCCTGAGACTATGCTGCGTCTGGGCGGACCAGAGCTCTACACACAGGTACTCATTCGAGTGAATGGCACGCCGGAACAGCTCGCCGACAAAGATTACATCACGTCCATTGCCAACAAGGTGAATGACAAGATTGAATCCACCGGAATCGACGTGGCGCGCGTCGAAGTCCCCGACGTGGGCGAATTGCCGCTGCAAAGCCTGTTCGACTCGCTCGGCTTACTGCTGACACCTCTGGGTGTTCTAGCACTGTTTCTGAGCGCGTTTCTGGTCATCAATACCATCTCGGCTTTTATGGCGCAGCAGGTGCGTCAGATTGGCGTAATGAAGGCCATCGGCGCCCGTCGGCCTCAGATCATCATTCTCTATCTAGGCGCGGTTCTTGTCTACAGTGCCATCTCGTTGGCCATCGCTATTCCGCTTACCATATTGGTTTCTGGCGGGCTCACCACCTTTCTGGGCAAGTTCATTGACATAACGTTCCCTCCCTTTGCGCTACCACTAAATGTGCTGCTGCTGGAACTGGTCGTTGGCATTCTCGTTCCGCTACTGGCGGCGTTGTATCCGGTCATCAAGGGAACCGGCATCACAGTGCGCGAGGCGGTCTCCGATTCCGGCGGCGGCGCAGTGAATAATAATGCGCGACTTGCCCATTTTCTGGCGCGACTGAGGATTTTCTCGCGACCGCTGCAGCTGTCCCTGCGCAATACATTCCGCAAACGTACACGCTTGGTTATCACACTGATCACGCTGGTCATGGGCGGCATGATATTCATGACCGTAGGCAGCGTGCGTGCCTCACTGGAAAATCTTATCAACAAGGGTCTGGCCTATTATCAGTTCGATATCCAGATCGAATTCGAGGATCCGGAGCGCGTTAGCAAGGTGCAGCAGGTTGCAAGCCAAGTGGACGGTGTCAGCGTGGTGGAAACATGGGGCGGCACCCGTGCGATACCTATCCTGTCTGACGGTACAGAAGGCGACCCGATCACGCTTACGGCACTGGACGCAAACAGCGTTATGGTCGATCCGACAATGGATACCGGTCGTTGGCTGCTGAAGGAGGATCAGAACGCCATTGTCATCACGCAGAATGTCGTTGCCAACCAGCCCGACCTGGGGGTAGGCGATACGATGACGCTCAAAATCGATGGCAAGGAGACGCCGTGGGTAATTGTTGGAGTCGCCCAAGTACTCGGAGGCCCGCCGAATGTCATCCCTGCCTATGTGGAGTACGATTACTTCTCGCGATCTACCGATCGGGTAGGCCGGGCGACGAGTGTGCAGATCAAGATGACGCCGGACGCAGGCATTTCACAGGACGAAATGGCTTCCCGCATTCAGGAACGACTGGAGCTGTCCGGAATCGACGTTCGCAATGTTTTCACGATCGATACGCTGCGGCGGTTGACGGGCGGATTCTTTGACATCATCGTCTATCTGCTATTGGCAATGGGCGTGTTGATTGCTTCGGTAGGGGCGCTAGGTTTGATGAGCGCCATGAGCACCAACGTGCTGGAACGTACGCGTGAAATAGGCATTATGCGTGCAATCGGTGCATCGGACGGTGCAGTGCTGCGCATTGTGGTTGTGGAGGGTGTGATTATTGGGCTGATCAGTTGGGTGATAGGCGCATCGCTAGCCTATCCTGTCGGCCTGGCATTGAGTACAGCAGTAGGCAATGTACTCTTCTCTACCGATCTTCCCTATCTATTCTCGTTCACAGGCGTGGCAACGTGGTTTGCAATCGTGGCAGCGCTGGCTGGCATAGCCAGTTTCCTGCCGGCGTGGAACGCCTCACGACTGACCGTGCGTGAAGTATTGAGCTACGAGTAGCTGCCTGTTATCCTCGGAAACAGGCGCCAAAATTAGCTCCATAGCAGTTGACTCCCCGGTATCGCCCGCTCATCAAATTAGCGGGCGTACGCCTTCTGCAATCGGACTTCCATGGCGCGCACAAGCCGCGTCAGCGAAACCACAAGCAGCAGATACATGAATGCTAGCATGGTGAGCGACTGCATGTAGAGGAAGTTGCCGCTGTAGTAGAGACGCGTCAACTGTGTCAGGTCTTGCACGCCAAGAATGGCTACCAACGAAGAATCCTTGACCATCGCGATGAAATCGTTGCCCAGGGCTGGCAAGATGCGACGAATGGCCTGTGGAAGAATGACCAAGCGCATGGTCTGAAAGTAACTCATGCCCAGCGCGCTGGACGCTTCAAACTGCCCCTTTTCGATGGACTGAATACCGGCTCGAAATATCTCTGCCGTGAAGGCTCCGTAGCCGATGGCTAGCGCAATGATTGCGCGAACAACATTTGGTATGTCGCGTGTAGATATTGGCACGCCGATGGAATTGAGCATATTGACGAATAGCGGCGTCAGCGCAAACGCAATGTAGAGTAGGAGCACCAGCATAGGGATGCCGCGTACGATTTCAACGTAGAGGGAGGAAATGTTGTAGGCGAACACGTTTGAGGATGAGCGCATCAGGCCAAGAACTAGCCCTATTACCAAAGAAAGCGAATACGCAGCCACGGTCACCGTAAGCGTGACGGTAATACCCTTGAACAGGAACCTGCCGGCAGCCAGCGATCCAGGTTTCTGGCCCGAGATGAACCAGAATGTCGAACGCATCTGTTCGTCGGTCACGATGAGATAAATGATGTACAGCGCTACAGCGATGGCGAGCAGCAGCCACCACGGCAAATCCACGAGATTATCCAGCGGACCGATTAGCTTGGATTGACCGGACGATGGTATTTCATCGATTACATCGATGGGTTCTTCGTTCTGCATTATGGTATGATTCCTGTTGCTAAAGTGGTACGCGAACAACATGGTTCACAATACTGGTAAATCCAGTACTCTATAAAATACAGGGGGATGCGCCAGTATCCCGCATTGAAGACTGCGTTTTACTGCATCAGAAAACTGGTTTGCTCCCGCATCGATGCGAGAGTTATTCACTTGTTGGGTCTACGCGCGAAATGCTATTGAAGAGAAAGACCCCAATGGCCGGCTGTTCGCCCTTGGGGTCCGTGGGTACAGCCAAATCGTACTGCAACTATGAAGCAACGCAACTATGCGTGGCTTCTTGCATAATTTAAAGTTATTCGGTGGCGAACCATTTGTCGAACAAGGTTTCCAGCGTACCATCCTCCTGCATGGACAGAATGGCGCTGTCGACGGCGGGCGTCAACTGGCTGCCTTGGCCGAAGATAAAGCCAAGTTCTTCACTGGCGACCGGTTCACCCGTCAGCTTGACCTTGTCTGCATTCACGCCAACATAGCCGATGCCGGCAACGTTGTCGATCATAACGGCATCAACATCGCCGTTAATCAGCGCCTGCACGGCTGTGCCGAACTGGTCATAGGCCGTAATGCGATCTGGGCCAACCAGTTCCTCGGCGACATAGTAGTTGGTCGTGCCGAGCTGCGTTCCGATGACGAGGTTCTCATCGGCCACAAATTCATCTGCAGTCGTGAAGCGGTCCTCGTCGATCTGAACCATCAATACCTGCTGCGAAGCGATATATGGAACGGAAAAGTCCACATGCTGTGCACGTTCCGGCGTAATGGTAATGCCATCTGCGCCGACGTCGAAGGTGTCGAAGCTGCCCTCGCCGCCCATCACTGCGACCATGGCGTCCCAACTTGTTTCCACATATTCCGTCTCGCAATTGATGCGGCTGCAGATCTCATTGAAGATGTCGTAATCATAGCCGACAGCTTCTCCTGTATCCGTGTCGATGAAGTTGAACGGTTGGTATGCATTCTCAACCGCGACGCGCAATGCGCAACCACCTAAATCGTAGCTGCCGTCAACTTCTGTGACGTCAATCTCATTGCACTGAGCGGCTTGATCACCCGGTGCGGTGACTGGCGCGCATGCGGACACGACCAAAACAAGTACAGCCAGTAACGCAACGAAGCCAAAAGTACGTACCTTCATAAGATATCCTCCATGTAGTTCTATGCTTAAGAGAGTCCGGAGAATTATCCACGGAAATCGGTGTGTGCGCAAGCCACTCATCGCGTGTAGCCGAACCCTTTGTGCAAACTGCTAGGTTATTACGTTAAGTTGGGCTATTACATCGGGCATTCGAATGGTGTTGCAGGGGCCACAGTTGGCGTCACTTTCATCCGCCGGCACGCCATGTAGTCTTCCCTGCGTATGTGACCAAGTGCGAAGTATTGGCCGAACGATCAGATGCCTGGTATACTCTAGCCACAATCGAATATCTCGCACTTACAAGTGCGCTGGATAAGCAGCTGATACGCTGCGATAAATGATAACCAGCGCAACAAGGGGGAAGACCGGTGAAGTCCTGATGGACCAGTCCGGCACTGTCCCGCAACGGTAAGGCTGTTCACCCACACATTTTTGGTGCAAGACGGCTAAGTCCGAAGACCCGTTTGTAAGTTTGCTTGAAACCACCTTCGTGGAGAAAGGGGGCCAGGCGTATAAGTAACGACGTTTCGCCCGCCTAACCAGCGGGCTTTTTATTTGTGGCAGCCATTGGACGAAATCGCCAGCGGACGCATTCAAAGTTGGCGCCGGAAGAAGGCGCGCATCGCAGGCCGTCTGATGCACTGGAATTTCGTTCACAAGACCGAGGAGGGTTTGTTGATGAATAATAGCAATAGCGGTGTACGCTATGCGCTACTCGCTGCGATATTCGCAGTTCTGCTTTCAATGACGTCCGTCATGACGTTCGATGCCATTCCTGCATTGGCGGCAGACACTGACGAAGAGACCAAAACAGCTGAAGTAGTTGTGCAATTTGGCGATTCTGATGCAATTGTGCGTTCTGTCGAGTTTACAGGCACAATATCCAGTCTCGAACTGCTGGATCTGGCTGGGATCAGCTACGTAACCAAAGAGTATGGTTGGGGCAAGGCCGTGTGTTCGATTGAAGGCGTCGGCTGCCTTGACGATTGTTTCTGCAAAGACGGTAGGTGGTGGGGCAGCAATTACTGGCAGGACGACGCATGGGTTGGATACTTGGCGGCAGCCAATACGACGGAAATCACGCAAACCGGTTCGGCGGATGGATGGCGTTTTGGCACAGGCGACCAGCCCATAGCCCTGCCGCAGGCGCAGTCCGCAGAGGATGCGCTCAGTTGGCTGGCGGAACGGCAGTCGGCAGTTGACGGCAGCGACGGGTCGTTCGCATCCGCGACAGACGCCATGTTGGCCATCGGAGCCAATCATATTCCTGCCGCCGACTGGAAGCGCGATCAGTGGGCACCGTCATTGATGGATTATGTGGCTAAGGTTGGCCCTGTCTACGCAGGTCAAGGTGCGGCGCAGGCTGGTAAACTGGCCATTTCAACTGTGTCCGCCCAGGGCTGCTGGCCCCCAGACGCCAAGAAACCGTCTGACTACTTTTCGCCATCACTCGATGCAATGGGCGCGGTTTCCGGTGAATTGTCGTGGGCCATCATGGGCACCGTAGCGCTTTCCGAGACGCTGCCCGGAAACAGCGTAACCAAGCTCAAAAGTCTAGCCGATCCGGAAGGCGGCTGGGGAATTTCTGCAGCGTTCAACCGCGATACCAACACGACGTCGCTGGCCATTCAGGCCCTGATCGCAGCCGGTGAGTCTGTTACGAGCACCGAAGTTATGAGCGGATGGGCATTTCTCAAGACTGCGCAGAATGATGACGGCGGTTTCACCTATGATCCTGCCTCGACCGTAACCACAGACAGTGATACGAACTCTACTGCCTACGCCATTCAAGCCATCCTGGCCGCGGGACAGGATCCCGCCAGCGGTGCCTGGACCAAGAACGGTGCGAATGGTTTCGACTTTCTTGCCTCGGTGCAGCTTGATGACGGCTCGTTTGGATGGCTGCCAGGCTCTGTCGCCAGCTCTATGGCGACGCAACAGGCAGTGCCTGCATTACTGGTGACTCCGATGGTGACGATGCCAAGGCAGCTGGAAGAATGCACGCTGGACTATCGTTGGACATATTACCTGCCGGATACCATAGAGTCCGGAGTGAGTGATTGAGCGTTTCGAAACAGAACAGCGCGATCTCAATATGGGTTGAATGAAACAGAGTAACGGCGTCAGCTTTATGAACAGCATCAATCTTCTCAGGATCTTGCTCATCCTGTGGGGATTGCTGTTGCTCGTCGTTCTACTGCCTACGATGTCTTATGCCCAAACGGAATACCACGCTGGCATAGTCGTCTCTTTCGCGGATGGCGTTGACGAGTATCGCTGTGTGCCTTTCACTAGCGACCAGATTACCGGTTACCAGCTACTGGACCTTACAGACCTAACGGTGTCAGCAGAGTATAGCGGGCTAGGCAGTGCCATATGCGGCATCCAGCAGACGGGCTGTACGGTCTCGCAGGATTCCTGTTTCTGCGAATGCACCGGCAATGAGTGTATGTACTGGTCCTACTGGCTGCAGGAGAACGGCGCATGGACCTACTCGACGCTTGGCAGCTCAGCCATCACGGTGCGTGACGGCGATGTGCAGGGCTGGTCCTGGTCGGAAGGCGCGCTAAACACATCCGCATCCCGCCAACCGCCGCTGTTAACATTTGACCAGATATGCAGCGCTGAGATTTTATCGGGGACGGAGACGATATCGCCAACTGTGACCGCTACTTCTGACGGAACGAACCAACCTACCGCTACATGGTCGCCCACATGGACGGAGACGCCTACGGTTCGCTCATCCACCAGTACGCCGACTCCCGTCACAGCCACGCTAGAACCGACACCCGGTCCTACGCCCACTCCAACGGAGACGCCTATCCTGCCGCCGACGATTCGCGTTTTCGGCGTTGATCGATCGCCCATTCCGTACGGTGAGACCGCTACGATCCTGTGGGATGTGGTGAACGCGAATAGTGTCCTGTTGCGATATCCTGGCGGCGAAGAAATGGTTGCCGCGCAGGACAGCCGGCAGGTGACGCCGGAAGTCTCCACCGCGTACACGATTTTTGCAGCCAGCAGCGTGGGCGAAGCGGAGCAGACCGTGCTTGTGGAAGTCGAAGCGCAGTTTAGCGCGCCGACTGCACCTCCAGAAGCTGCTGCGCCGCCTGTCGTCGAAGCGCCGACCGCTACAGAAACACCTATCTGGACATTGACGTCCATGCCTACGGAAACGTCGACGCCGACGTGGACGCCCATGCCCACGGAAACGGCAACGAGCGAGGCGCCTGTGCAGTCGCCACTTGAGTTGCCAGAGACAGCTGCGCTCGCCAGCGTTCCGGAGGAACAGAGCGCTGAAGCTGAATCTGCTACGCCTGCCACTGTGGTGGTCACTGCCACAGTCGCATCTGAGCCAGCCGATCAGGCCACAGCGCCGCCGGTCACGCTTATCGTTCCAGGTGAGAATTTGGAGGCGGCGAGTGCGCCAGTCAGTGACACAGAACGTGCATTCGCCGCGAGCGGTATTCTGTTTGTAATTGGAGCGCCACTTCTATTCGCCGGCATCTGGTTACTAGTCTGGTACATTATGAGGCGCACGTAGCGATGAATCGCAACAGGCTGTGCAGTGAAACAGAGAATCTGATCGGTGCGAATTCTGCGTCCACAATCCTGTTACTGGGGTTGTTCTGATATGAGTTGCGAAAATGCGCGTTTTGATGTCAATCGGTTACTCACCGTATTCATCTACGGGCTGACCACGGCGTTGGGCGTCATTGCATTTCTCTATCCGTTCTGGCTGCCGTCTTTGGCGCAAGGAAATGGCATGGGATTGGCCCATTCTAGCGATGCGCCTTTGATGATGACCTTGCTTGTGGGGCTTTGCTTTGCTGTTTTGTTGTTGGAGGTACAGAGCAATGGCATGAGCGCAAAGGTGCTTGCGTTGCTGGGTGTGCTAGTCGCCATGAATTCGGTGCTGCGCTTTGCAGAGGTCGCCATTCCAGGTCCAGGAGGGTTCAGCCCTATCTTTCTGCTGATCATTCTGGGCGGTTATGTGTACGGCGCTCGCTTCGGGTTCCTGTTGGGGACGCTAACAATCTTCGTATCGGGGCTATTCACCGGCGCCATAGGCCCCTGGATGCCCTATCAAATGTTCGTCGCGGGCTGGACAGGGATGGCAGCACCCTTGTGTAGGCCGATTGTACGCTCGATACGTGTTGAAGGCAGGCTGGGCGAGATCATCATATTGGCTGTATATGGCGCCGTGTGCGGCCTCATATACGGCGTTGTGATGAATCTCTGGTTTTGGCCGTTTATGGTAGGCGGCGCCGACTACTATTGGTCGCCAGATATGACAGTTGGGGCTATTGTGCGCAGCTACGCGTTTTTCTATACGCTCACGTCGCTGGTGTGGGATCTGCTGCGGGCGGCAGGTAATTTCACGCTGATTCTACTCTTCGGAACAGCCGTATTGAAGGTGCTGAACCGCTTCCGCAGTCGGTTCACATTCATATATCACGTCGCAGAGAATAGTGCATCCGAACCAGCCATACAGACTGTTGAGGCCAATAGGCGCGCACAGCCGGTGGTCGTCCAAACATGAGCGAGTATAAACCGCTGCATGCCGGAGCATGGGCCATGTGGCTGGCGGCTATCGTGGCTGCGCTAGCCGTAACCAGAAACCCGATCTACATCGGACTGATACTGGGATGGATTACCGTTGTGTGGTGGACAGCTAAGTCGGTTGCGCACATCATGAATCCGGACCAGGCGATACCGCTGTCGCCGCTGCGTTTCGGTCTGTTTGTCGTGCCGGTATCGGCCGTCTTCAACGCGCTGATGATCCCAGTCGGCGAGCATGTGTTGTTTCGCTTGCCCGGTGGCTGGTTGTTGATCGGCGGCGCATTTACGCTGGAAGCGCTTGTCTTCGGAGCCTTGAATGGACTGGTTCTCACCGGGCTCTATGCGGCGTTTATCTTGGTCAACCGCGTGCTGTCGACACGTGACATTGTGCGCCTGGTACCGCGTGCCTATCACTCGGTCGCCATTGTGGTCTCTATTGCGGCGACCTACGTGCCCGCAACCTTGCGTCAGTACAAGCTGATTCGCGAGGCGCAGACAGTGCGAGGACACCGGCTGAAGGGTGTACGTACGTGGCTGCCGCTGCTGATCCCGCTGCTAACCGGCGGCATGGAGCGTGCATTGCAGCTCGCCGAGTCGATGACCGCGCGTGGATACGCCAGTGTGGATGAAAGCCGCACGAGTGTGTGGATGCGAGTCGGCATGGTTGCCGGACTGGTCATCTTTACGGCGGGACTGCTGTTGCGACTGGCTTGGCAGCAGGATGGCGTCGGGATGGCGTTGCTAGCCGTTGGCGCGATCGTGCTAGTCGGCGCAGTGTGGTTGGCAGGACGCAGTCACTCTCAGACGGTCTATCGTCCTTCGCCGTGGCGCCTGCAAGACTGGATTGTGACGGCAGGCGCGCTGCTAACCATGGCAGCGTTTTTGTACGCATGGCCTGGCATGGATCGGAGCTCAATCTACTATTACCCGTATCCAAGCTTGGCCTTGCCAGGTTTTTCACTCTGGATAGGCGTAGGCACGTGGGGCTTGCTCGTGCCAGCTATGATCATGATGGCGGACCGACTGCAGATTGTCGGCGAAGACCCCCAGCAGGAACGTAGTCAAACATAAAAAGTATACGTGATGAGTTAGTGAGTAGGCAGCGAACAATGATCAACTTTGAGCACGTCTCTTTTACCTATCCAACCGGTGGCGCGGCGGCGCTGTCCGACGTCTCCGTACAGCTCCCCGACGGTGAATTGATCCTCGTCATGGGGCCGTCCGGAGCGGGGAAGTCCACCTTCCTGCGCTGTATCAACGGGCTCGTTCCCCATTTCAGCGGCGGTACGTTGAGTGGCCAAATTCGCGTCCGTGGTATGGATCCACTGCAGGTTGCGCCGCAGGGAATGAGCCGTTACGTGGGCTTTGTCTTTCAGGATCCAGAGTCGCAATTTGTCATGGACCGCGTAGAAGACGAGATTGCCTTTGCGTTGGAGAACGCTGGTCTGCCGCCAGCCGAGATGCGCGTGCGTGTGGAGGAAACGCTGGATCTGCTGGACCTCACGCCGCTGCGCGATCGGACGTTGATCACACTTTCCGGCGGTGAAAAGCAACGCGTTGCCATCGCATCTGTGCTGGCGCTGCGACCTTCCGTGCTGGTCCTGGATGAACCGACTTCACAGCTCGATCCAAAGTCTGCCGAGGATGTACTGAACGCACTGGTGCGTCTGAATCACGATCTCGGCTTGACAATTCTGCTAGCCGAACATCGACTGGAGCGAGTCCTCCCCTACGTGGATCAAATACTGTATCTGCCGACAGCCGGTGCGCAGCCATGTTTAGGTGAACCGCGCGACATCCTAGCGGATATTGACTTGACGCCGCCGCTTGTTACGCTTGCGAAAGCTTTCGACTGGAGTCCCTTGCCGTTAACTATCAAAGAAGGTCTGCGATTTAGCCGGAAGCAGACAAATGGCGGCCCATCTGACGTCGGTCTTGCACACATGTCTGACGATGTGGCAACAACAACGGATGCGGACGGCGATTCGGTTGACATGCTAGTCGATGCGCGTGAAGTCACAGCGGGCTACAACGGCACAGATGTATTGCGAGGCGCCACTCTTCAGGCACATAAGGGCGAGATCGTCGTGGTCATGGGTCGTAACGGATCCGGCAAGACAACGCTGCTCAAGACACTCGTGGGGTTGGTGGCTCTGCGCAAGGGAAACATCCAGGTGAATGGCCAGTCAATTCGCGGGCGGGATACCGCGGACATCTGCCGTGATGTAGCTTATCTGGCACAGGACCCGAATACGCTGCTTTTTGCGGATACTGTGGACGAAGAGCTAAAGATCACGCTGCGCAACCATGGGATGAAGCCGCGCAATGGCGACATTCGGGAACTGCTAGATCGGCTAGAGATAGCATCCTACGCGCATCACTACCCGCGCGATCTCAGCGTCGGCGAACGGCAGCGAGTGGCTTTGGCTGCCATCACCATCACTGACCCGGATGTGCTGCTCTTGGATGAACCGACGCGCGGTCTTGACTATGGATCAAAGCGAACGCTCGTGCGCCTGCTAGACCAGTGGCGGCAGAAAGGGATGGCGATTGTTGTAGTGACGCACGATGTGGAACTAGCGGCTCAATTAGCCGACCGCGTCGTGCTGCTGAGCCAAGGCGAAGTGATCGCAGAAGGCGATCCGGCTACTGTGTTGGGTTCATCGCCGCTCTTTGCGCCTCAGATTGCGAAGCTGTTTCCGCAGAGCGGCTGGCTGACGGTCGACGATGTGCTGGCAGCCGCATCGGCTGCGGAAGTCACATTGCCGGCGCTATCAAGCTAGAAAAGGAAATCGAAATGCCTAGACTCACTAGGATTTATACGAGAACGGGAGATGAAGGAACGACATCGTTAGGCGGCGGGCAGCGCGTGCCCAAAGACTCGCTGCGCATGCAAGCCATCGGCTCAGTCGACGAACTGAACTCACAGTTGGGCGTAGCATTGGCAGTTGGGCTGCGCGAACCGTCGCATGCGACCATCACCCGCGTTCAGAATATACTCTTCGATCTGGGTACGGACTTGGTTTTTCTGGAGTCAGACAAGAAGACGATTCCGCTGCCGCAGATCGAAGAGCGCCATATCACCGAGCTCGAAGCGCTTATGGACGAACTAAACGCCATCCTCGGACCGCTTGAGAATTTCATCCTCCCTGGCGGCTCACTATCGGCAGCGCAACTGCACGTGGCGCGCAGCATCTGCCGTCGAGCAGAACGTGACGCCACAGCACTGGCCCGAGAAGAAGGCGTCAGCGAATACGCATTGGTCTATCTGAATCGATTGTCCGATGCACTTTTTATTATGGCTCGCTACGAGAACTACGGACCCGGTGTCGAAGAGCCGCTGTGGAGGCCTGGTGAGTAGCGGAGGCTGGGGCTAGCTGCTGAAGCCGTCCAGCAGATCCGACGGCAACTCGTCTGCGGACGGAAAGCTGGTCTGTGTACCGGACGCTTGCACGCTGATGGCGGCAATGCGACTAGCGCGGCGCATGGCATCGACGATGTCAGCGCCGCCGGCGAGAAAGAAGGCCAGACTGCCAACAAAGGAGTCGCCGGCGCCGGTGGTGTCTACAGCTTGCACCTTTTCCGTGGGGACGTGCACCGTGCGATCCGGTGCAATGAGCAGGCTGCCGCGTTCGCCGAGTGTGATAATAGCCTGTCCTGCGCCGCGGGCCAGAAAGGTTTTGCCCGCTTTCTCGGCCAATGCCAGCGTTCCAACGGGCATACCAGTCAACAGTTCGGTCTCGGTCTCGTTGGGGCAGAAAATATCGGTATTGTGAAACACCTCGTCCGGCAATTTGCTGCGGGCAGGCGCCGGATTGAAGACGGTCGTAACGCCGGCATTGTGGCCGATCTTTAGCGCGACCAGTACCGTTTCCAGCAGCAATTCCCACTGACAAACCAAAATATCAGCCGATTCGATCTCGTCTTTGGCCTGTTCAATATCGTTCGCATCCAGCAGATCATTGGCGCCAAGCGCCACGATGATGGCGTTGTTGCCGCTTGCTTCTTCGACCCAAATTGGCGCGACGCCCGTATACGACTGATCAGTCGTGTAGACGGTGCGCGTGTCCATGCCGAAGGATTCAAAGTTCTTGCGTGTGTCGTCGCCGAAGATATCCTCGCCGACTTTGGTGACAATGGAGACGTCGCCGCCTAGCTTGGCAGCCATCACTGCCTGGTTGGCGCCCTTGCCGCCAAATCCCATGTGAAAGTTAGTACCGGTGATGGTTTCACCCAGTTTCGGGTAACGCGGCGCGTAGCTGATTAGATCGATATTGGAGGCCCCAACAACGCATATCTTTGGCTTGGACATGGAGTTCACCTTGGCAGGGATGGCCGCTTGTTTAATAGAGATTTCGCCCAGAAGTATAGCAAATTGTCGATGCTGAGACCAATGAAATCGTCGGTTTATTGCACCGGCACGATGCGATGTCCAGCCTCACGCAACACTTCGATCGCAATCGTGAGGTCGCCTTCGCGCACCAGTATATAATCTGTGTTAAATGTGGAGATGGCGAAGATGCTGATGCCATTCGCTGCCAGCGGTTCGGCTAGTGAAGCAAGAATGCCTGTAAGCGAAAAGTCCAGCACGCCTTCCACACTAAGGCACGCCCACGGTCCCACGTAGTCCGTGACGGCTGGCACGTATTCCATCTCGCAGACGAGGGAGAGTTCGTCCGGCGTCCTTGTGATGGAAAAGAAGCTTTCCGTGGAGGCGAACTCCGGTAGGCGACTGTCGGCTGGCAGGCGGCAAATAGCCAGCTGATGCGGATAGACGCGCAAGGTGAGCGGCGTATTCTGGTTCTGCGTCATTGTTGTCGACTTCTTAAGTAGCGGCTCGACGGTGCTATACAATGCATTGGCGCAACTCGTCAGTGGAGATGTTACCGCCGCTGAGAATGAGCGCCACGTTCTTGCCTTCCAGCTCGCGTCGCATGCCCAGTGCCGCCGCTAGCGGCGCCGCGCCGGCAGGTTCGGCTAGCGTTTTGGCTTTTTCAAGCAGTAGTCGGATGGCGCCGCGCATGTCGTCGTCCTCCACAAGAACGAAATCATCCAGATGATCCCACAGGATGCGCTGCGGCAGCATATACGGTTCGCCCGTTGCCAGTCCGCCGGCGAATGTTTTGATGGGTGCTGTGCGAGCCTCATGCGCTTTCCACGTTTCATATGCGGCAGGCGCAGCTTCCGCGCCCACGCCGATCACGCGTATGTTCGGATTGATTGCCTTGGCAACAATACACGCGCCGGAAGCGCCGCTGCCGCCGCCAATGGGCACGAATATCACGTCGATATCAGGTCGTGTGTGCAGGATCTCCAGCGTATGCGTACCCACGCCGGCGATTAACGTAGGTTCGTCGCCCGACGAGACAAAACGTAGGCCGCGCTCCTGTTCCAGATAGAGGCAATGACGCTTGCTCTCTTCGAAGTCCGCGCCGTGCAGCACCACCTCGGCGCCAAGGCTGAGCATGGCATCCACTTTCACCGGGTTCGCGCCCTCCGGGGCGACGATAACGGCTTGAACGCCGAATATCTTGGCTGCGTATGCGATGGATTGACCGTGGTTGCCGGTGGACGCTGTAACGACGCCCATAGCACGCTCTGCGTGGGGAAGCTGAGACATAAAATAGAGACCACCGCGCACTTTGAACGCGCCGATAGGCTGATAGTTTTCGTGCTTTATGTAGGTGGTCGTGCCGACTAATTCATCTAGGCCGGGGTAGTTGTAGAGCGGCGTCGGCGCAAGATAGTCTTTCAGTACAGTTTGCGCGTGCAGGACGTCTCGATACGTGGGGAGTGCAGGAGAACTCGTCGCAAGTTCTGACATGGTGTCGCTCCATTCCTTAGCGGAATGCGACACCGATGCCGCATCCGGCTATTTGTTTAGATGATCATCGGTCTGATTATTCAGGTCCGGATTCGTCGGTTCAAAATACTGGTTCAGCCGGTACTCCCGCAGGGTGCGCATGCCGATACCGGCCAATGCCCAGATTACCACTCCTGCTACCAGACCGCTACTCGCGCCCAGAAACATACCTTCCATGCCCGAAATGTAAGCGCCGCTGAGCAGCCCGGACAGAGCGCCCGTTGATGACAATATGAGTAACAATTGCATTGTACCGCCTCTCATCGCAATCTCTGACTTTGTAGCATTTTGCTGAACGGCGGTGACGCTGTTGACCATCCAGCTTAGTCGTTTCGTTGCACTGCACTAGATATACGTAGAGAGTGTACGCGTACGTTTCGGCCATTCTGTGACGTTTTTCGGACCATTAGCCGACGATCAACGATCTACATCGTACGTACGGCTAATTTTGTACTGAATTTATTCAGAAATTGTTATGCCGCGGAATCTGTAATCGAGGGTCGAGTTGGGCGCTTGACGAATAACATGGCGATATAGATTGCGAAAGGCAAAGTCATAAAGACGTTCATAGCCGTCGCGTAACTGCCGGTGAGGTCATAGCTTAGGCCCAACGGCAGCGCGCCGAGGGCTGTTCCGCCTAGTGTGCCGACCATGGTAACACCGCGGATGGAGCCGAGATGTCGTCTGCCGTAATATTTCGCCCATACAGTGGAGTCCATGACCCGGTAGCCGCCCATGGTCAGACCCATCATGGAGGCGTAGATGAATCCTTCGAACGGCGTGTTCATGGAATGAATGAACCAGACTGATACGGTCATGGTGATCAGAAGGGACACTAGAAGTAAACGCGCCGATACGATATCCAGCAGCCTGCCCATCGCAAGGTTGCCGACGATGGAGACGATGGCCATGACTTGGAAGGCGGAGACAGCGGTTTCTCGGCTCAAACCCTGCGCGGCGAAAATGGATGACTGGTGGAAGATCATGCCGGCGAAAACCGTGGAAATGATGAGGAACGCACACAGAAAGACCCAGAATATACCGGTGTGAATCGCCTCGCTGAGCGTCCAGTTTTCCTCATTTACCGGCACTGAATAGATGGAGCTCAGCTCGCCGTCCCCGTCAGGTTGCTGACCATAGAGCTCAGGCCGATCCCGGTAGAACAGTACGGCTACCGGTACAGCTATGGCTAAAACAATGATACTGATGCCGATCCATGCCATTCTCCAGCCCAGGGCTTGGATGAGTTTTTCCGCGAGCGCAGGCCAAAATAGTAGGCTGATGGCCAGGGCTTGACCGGCCAAACCCATGACAAGACCCCTGCGCCGGACGAACCATTGCGCAATCACATTGCTGCTGACCAGCAGAGTTGAACCATATCCGAGGAAGCGCAGGATGAGCAGCGCGATCAACAAGCTTGCGAAGCCCATGACCAGCGACATAGAGGCGCAACTGAGCACGAAAAGCAGCGATACGATTACCATCATCTTGCGCGGGCCGTACCGGTCGACCAAACGTCCCGTGATGGGCAGCATCAGGGACGCGGCCAGCGTAGCAATGCCATACAGCAGCGAGATCGATGACCGGGACAGGCCCAGTTCGGTTACAAATGTGTCTGTGAAGAGGCCAACCGTGAAGGTCTGGCTCGGTCCCATCATGACGCTGCTTACGGTGCCAGCGATGAGGATAACCCAGCCGTAGAAGAAGGGTGTCTTGTTAATCAGACGGCTCTGACGAGTCGGGGTAAGCTCGGCATCGCCTACGATTTGTGCCATAAATATGCGGTGTTCTAGCTTGCCACATCGACTTGATGTTGGCAGGACGCCAGCCCGTGCCGGCTGAATTCAAATATAAACCCCATTGTCGCTGACCAACGGCAATGGGGTCAAGTTACGGCAGGGATACTTGGCGCTAGCAGCCGTAGTTTCGATTACATACCAGCAACAAGACGCCAGACTTGCGCCACGAGGAATGTCACTGCGAAACCCATGAAGAGCGGCAAGAGTGCGGCAACAGTGGTCCATTTCTTGCTGCCTGATTCCTTGTAGATGGTGTAGATGGTTGTACTACAAGGGTTATGGATCAAGCTGAATAGCATTAGGTTGACCGCTGTTAGCAGTGTCCAGCCACCTGCTGTCAGGATAGTATATGTATCGCTAGTTGTTTCCGCCTGGAAAATGACGCCTGTACCGGTGGCGTTCAGGCCGAACATGAGCGCAGTCAGCATAAAGACCGTTGGCATCACGATTTCATTAGCGGGAATCGCAACGATATAGGCGACCAAGATGATGCCGTTCAGTCCTAGCAATATGCCGAAAGGATTCAGGAAGTTGACTAAGTATTCCGCGATGCTTGTTCCGCCGATAGTGATATTCGCGATGAGCCAAATGATAGCCCCGGCGGGCAGAGCGAACATCACAGCTCGCCAAAGCACGAACAGTGTGCGGTCAATGATGGACGTGTAGATCGTTTGCCAGACGCGCGGCGGGCGATAGGGCGGTAATTCCAGGCTATAGACGCTGGCTTCGCCCTTGAGCACGGTACGCGTCAGCGCCCATGAGACTACGAACGAGAGTATGACCCCGAGCACGGCGATGCTGACAACGGCGATAGCGGAAATGAGCCCCGCGACTGCAGCTGGCACCAGTGCACCCAGGAAGACGGTCGCAATCAGAATTTGCGTGGGCCAGCGACCGTTACAGAGCGCGAAGTTGTTGGTGATCATTGCGACCACCCGTTCTCGAGGGCTGTCGATGATGCGCGTGGAGATTATGCCTGCCGCATTGCAGCCGAAGCCCATCATCATGCTCAGTGATTGCTTGCCATGTGCGCCGGACTTGCGAAAGGCGTTGTCCAAGTTGAAGGCGACGCGAGGCAGATAGCCGGCATCCTCCAGCAGCGTGAAGAGCGGGAAGAAGATAGCCATCGGCGGCAGCATTACAGCGACAACCCAGGCTGTCGTTAAGTACATGCCGTCCAACACTAGACCGCTCAGCCAGGCGGGCGCGCCAATCGCGTCGGCAGCAGTGTGAAGGAACGGATAAATGCGTCCGATGAGGATGCTGTTCAGGAATTGCGACGGATAGTTGGCGCCAACGATCGTGATCCAAAATACAATTGCGAAGAGCACGATCATGAGCGGGAAGCCCCAGATGCGGCTCGTCACGATCTTGTCGATCGTGCGGTCGATATCGAAACGCGGCTTTTGCCCATCCGGTGTGACTACTGTGTCCGCAATGGCGGCAGCTTCCGAATAGGTTGCTTCTACGATTCTGTCATGGAACTCATCGCCGAGCTGCCAGCGCAACGCTTGCGCTTCGGCTAGAATGCCTTCCGGGGTAATTTTCTCTGGTCTTCTCCCTGGGGGCGGGGAGGTGGATACTGCAACACTCATTAGGCAGGCTCCAATATCATCACTTCAGATTCGACAAACGACGCGGGTTCGTTGACAGTCAGGTTGCCTAGCTCACCGGACTGCAATGCTTCTGCGATTCGTTCGTCACCGTCTAGCAGACGCATGGCAACCCACTTGGCGTTGGGCAAATCAGGATAGATGCGCAGAATGTCGCTTTCCAGCTCACGAATTGCGTGGTCCAATTCCGGCGTTTCGTGGTAGACGCGCTTCGGTCGACCCACGATCTCACCACTAGCCATGTCTGCGATTGTGTTTATCAACTCCGGCAACCCCTCCCGTTGCCGCGCCGCACAGGGTACGACTGGGACGCCCAGTTTCTTGGCCAGCAATCGGTGATCGACGTTGAGTTTCTTGCGCCTTGCTTCGTCCATGAGATTAAGACAGACGACCACACGGTCGGTAATATCTAGAATCTGCAATACCAGGTTGAGGTTTCGCTCTAGTTGCGTAGCGTCGACCACAACGATGGTCACATCGGGTTGTCCAAACAAGATAAAGTCCCGAGCGATTTCCTCGTCCAAGCTTGTTGCCAATAACGAATAGGTGCCAGGTAAATCGACTAATTTGTAGCGGTGTTCGTCATAATCGAAACCGCCTTCGGCTCGCGCCACGGTCTTGCCGGGCCAATTGCCGGTATGCTGATGCAAGCCGGTGAGCGCGTTGAAGACCGTGCTCTTACCCGTGTTGGGGTTGCCAGCTAGTGCAATTACATAGTCCCAGTCCTGCATGTCTACGCCCAAACGCATCAAATTGGCCGCGTTGTGCGCCGGGCAATTCATACATGCGGATGGAACGATTGGTTTCGTCTCATTCGTCGTCATACTGATACTCGTGTCTCCTCTACTTCATCCTCTGTCTGTGTTTCGTATCGTAAACCGGATTCCGGACCTTGCGTTGTCGCACTGTCATCGGAATTCGACTGCGTTTCATTGTCCACCGGCTCAACCTCGATATATTTAGTCTGGTCGTGTCGGAGCGCTATCAAAGCGCCGCGCACGCGATAGGCGTTCGGGTCACCGCTGGGGCTGGACAGTTCCACGGTCACAACCGTACCGGGAATGAGACCCATGTCCAACAGGCGCCGGCGTTCCATACCGCGCAATCGTTTGGACAGCTTTGTGACGCGAGCCGATTGTCCGAGCTTCAAATCATTCAGATGTGCAGTCTCGTCTACTTCTGCCGACTCCACGGCTTTGAGTTGGCGGACCGAGACGTTGGCTGCAGTCACAGGCGCCAGCACGGATTCGCGTCCCCTTGCCCAGTAGCGTATACGCGTCGGCGACGCTTCTAGCAGGTGAAGCTGCATACCCGGATAGACGCCTTCCGCCATCAACTGCGCGTAGACTGCATTCGGCTCGTCCTCAATGTGGACAACCTGTAACAGTGAACCAGGGGGCATGATCGTCAGTGGATGACCGCCGTGACTTTTTAGCTTGCCTGTTGCGGTCGGAATTGGATCGCCGTGCGGGTCATAGGCCGGATAGCCTAATCCTGCCGACAACGCACCCATTTGCTCTTCCGTTAGTGAGTGTTCCATCAGGTCAGCTTGCTCATGCCATTCGGTTTCAGCATAGCCGGTTTCGTCTGCCAGATAGCGCTCCCAGAGTCGATGGGCACGGATGATGTTCAGGGCGTAGGTTTCACCTTCCGGTGTCAGCGAGTAGCCATCCTCCTTCAACTCGACTAACTCCATCTCTGCCAGGCGTTCCAGCAGATCAGCAGCCTGGTTCGCCGAAATACCGATGGAACCGGCACAACTCTGTATTGTTGCCTTCCGGTCGTAGGCCTGTGATTTGTACAGATGCTTCAACGCATCCTCGATGAGCACGCGTTCGTCCAACTTACGTGATCTCTTCCATCGATGCCAGAGACCCCAATCCGGCCAAAAAACTAAGGCGCCTACAGCGACGAGGGCGGCGAATATGAGAAGTGCAATCAGCGGTTGTGACATCGTCATGTTCGATATTGCTCTCTACGAGATTTCATCAGTTCATCCATTAGTTCATGCTATAAAATCTAATACTCAATTATGGTTATTTATACCATAAAACAAATTTAGTGTCAACTAAAAATGATTCTGTAAAGAGTACTATCGTGTTGTATACAGCAATAAGAGGGCCACCGGACTCTTCCGATGGCCTAGTGAAAACGATGAATTGTCACCTATGTTTTTTTAGGCAGCCGACGCGGCTTCCGCCCGCTCTTTGACGAGGTTTTCTTCGCCGATGATCTCACCATCGGCGAGCGTGATCTTGCGCGTCACGCGGCTGGCAAGCTCGTTATCATGGGTCACCATGAGGATGGTCTTGCCGACGCCCACCATCTCCTCGAAGAGTTGAAAGACCGAGTCCGCCGTATGCGAGTCCAAATTACCCGTCGGCTCGTCGGCGACAAGTAGCGGCGGATCGTTGGCTAGTGCACGTGCGATGGCGACACGTTGCTGCTGACCGCCGGAAACTTCATTGGGCAGCTTGTTTGCTTCTGATTCCATGTCCACAAGCCGCAACAGTTCTATCGCTCGGTCTTCTCTCTCGCTGGGCTTGTACATATTGCAGAAGTCCATAGGCAGCATAACGTTCTCGATGCAGGAGAGCATTGGCAACAGTTGGAAGAACTGGAAGATGACGCCGATGTTGCGCCCGCGCCATTCCGCCATAGGGCCTTCAGCCAGCTTATGAATCGGTGTCCCGTCTACGTAAATTTCGCCGCTGGTCGGGCGGTCGATGCCGGTGATCATGTTGATCAGGGTCGACTTGCCGCTGCCGGACTTGCCGACCACGCCGACGAACTCGCCGGTGCCGATGTTCAGGTTGACGTTCTCCAACGCAATAAATTCGCCAACGGGTGTCTGATAAGCCTTGCGAACATTATCCAGCTCGATCAATCGTCCATTGTGCGTAACAGCCTCGCCCCTTGCATCACTGGGGGTGATCAGCTCATTCGCCTTCTTGTCGTCGACCATTTCGTAGACGCCGTTGTCCTTGGACTTTTTCTTGTCGTTGGAGCCGAAGAGACGAAACCTACTCATAGCTAAGTACCTCGCGTACTGTCAATCTGGACGCACGACGCGCCGGCAATAAACTGGCAAAGAGCGCTAGAATCAGGACAACAACGAGCCATACCAGTGCACCTGAAGTCGAAAAGACATAGGTCGGCGACGAATCTAGCAGGGCTGTGCCGACTCTGTCTGTCAGCACCCGGCTTGCCGGAATGGCGATAATACCGCCTATGATCCAACTAATTAGGCCAATAATCAAGCCTTCAGTAAGGATTATACGCAATACAGCAGCGTTCGACGCTCCGATGGCGCGCATCACCCCGATTTCGCGTGTGCGTTCCATGACATTGATGCTCATGGTCCCCATTAGGCCCAAACCGCCGACAATGCCGAGTAACATTGCCATGGCAAGCAGAAAAGCAACCAATCCATTGAACAGAGTGCTCACAGTCGAACGGATCTGTCCAATTGTCTGCATCTGTTGCACTCGAAAGCCACTGTCGCGATAGGTATCCTCCAGCAGCTTTCCATACGTAAGTTGATTCGACATGGAACGATCATCAAGGCGAACCTGGGAAACAATGGCTCGGTCAACTTCATCATTGACCTGATTGAAGTAGTCGAAATTCACGAAGGCCATATTGCCCATCATGGCGTTTCTCGCGATGCCGACAATGACCCAATCAATCTCTTTATCATTGAACTTAAGCGTGATCGTACTGCCGATCCCAGTGTCATTCATATCCTCAACTACGCCTGAGTTTACGACAACTGCATTGGCGTCTCCGGGCTGCAACCACCGTCCTTCAATTAGGATAGGATGCATCATATCCGTGTTCGCAGGCGGCGCGTACAGGATGATGTTGTCGCTCTCATCCCCGTTGTCATAGATCAGCCGCGCAGAACCAAAACCCATGGTTTCAATGCTATCGATGCCTGGTATGTTTTCGATCTGTCCTGTGATCCTGTCGATGCGGTAAGGTCGATCGAAAACAACCTGTACATCGTAGTCGAAATAATCCATGATTTCATTCATGGTTTCTTCCAACGAGGCGCGTATGCAAAAGATAGAGACGAAAATTGCGCTGGCGATGGACAGCGTGATCAGCGTCAGGGACAGACGCGCCTTGCGGCGGAATGTATTGCGCAGCGAAATCTGCAAGGGTCGACCCATTGGTACGATGCGCCGTATGCCGACGATGATTCGGTCGATGAGGCCAGTGCCGAACTGACCTTTGCCCAGGCCCACATCGCTGACAGCTTCGCGCACTGTGACATGAACACCGCGTAAGATGGGTATTGTTGCGGCTAACAAAGGCGCCAGGAGTGAAATCAGAGTCTGCACGAGGATGATCTGCGGCTCCAGTCTAAACCCTTCCACATCAAAGTTGAGCAGCCCAGCAAACAGATTGCTCAATCCGATCGCGCCCAAAGCGCCTAATGGAATCGCAAGCGCCAAAGCCAAAACACCAAACAGAAGCACCATCACGTAGTACATGACGGTCACTTGGTTGGTGCGTGCGCCGACGGACTTCATGATGCCAATCTGGCGGATGTGCTGGGCAAGAATGGCCGACAGCGTGTTGATAATCAGGAAGCCGCTAAGCAGCAGAGCCAATATGCCGACACCGCCAAGCACCAGGGATAGCGCGTCCAGCACGCTCTGGGCAGGATGTTTACCCGGTTCATTCGCTAAGGTGAAAAGTACCTGGACACCGGCGCTCTCCATGCGCTTCTGGATGAGCTTGCCTACATCTTTGATATGATCCAGGTCATCGCCGTTTTCGGCCACAGTGAAAACGAGCTCGTTGTAGTCTCGCGGTTCGTCCATCCACGCGAGGGTATCAAAGGTGACATAGGCGTATCCGCCGCCGTTAAGGTAGGCGGGAAGCTGAGACATGTCGTGGACTTTGCCAGCCATTGTGATGGTGCGTTTCTTACCCGAAGGCGACTCCACCTCCAGCGAATCGCCAATCTGAATATCGCCAAGCCCCAGCGACGGTATGGTCGAGCCGCGCTCCAACAAGAACTCCTTCTCCGGAGGCGGATAGGCGCCGGATTCGGAGGTGAGTTTGTTGATCTCCATGTCCTCGTAATCCGGGATGGCGTAGAGCGTAAGCGAGTAGTTCTTGTCCTCTTCATCATGGAAACGAACGGTTACGCTGCGGCGCGCTTCAGCGTCTGCCACTTCCGGCATGGCGCGGATGCCTTCGACCATATTGTCATCAAAGGTGTTCAGCGTAAAGAGTGTCGCGTCTGCTGGATTCACAGCCGCGTAGGCTTCCGGCAAACTGCGGTCGACGATATTCTGCGCACCCATGACCATGCCGATGGCGCTGACGCCAACTGCAATCGAGAGTAGCACAAGTATGGTGCGTGTTTTGTTTGACCAGAGGTCGCGCACGACCTTCCGCCACCGAGGAGCTAATACCACCTCAGACCTTCCTGTTCAACGTCCATTCGAATTACAAAAGGGACAGTTACATGTCTACATCCGGCGCATCTGTGAACGGCCTATCCGCCCGTATCAATTGTGACAGAAGCAGACATGTTCCAGCGCAGTTGGTCTACGTAGGTGTCGGGAATGATGGTGGCTGTATAGGTGATGTCGCCCTGTTTGTTTTCGCCTAATGGTTTGATGCGTACGACGGTGCCCTGCAAATCCAGATCGGGCAAGGCATCGATGCTGATCTGTGCACGGTCCCCTTCATTAACATAAACGACGTTAATCTCTGTGAGATCGTCTGTCTCCACGAGCCATTCAGATTGATCCGCAAGTCGCACAACGGGTGCGCCGGCGCTTACTAGCTCTCCGACGTCCAGGTCCAGCGACGCAATTGTGCCGGAGAACGGTGCTATCAGCGCCGTATTCTCCAGCTCCAGATGGCTCTGCATTAGCGCGGTTTGGGCTTGTGTGAGGTCGGCTTCTGCAGCTTGAATAGTCTCCGCGCGCGAGCCAGCCTGTATGAGTGCAAGTTGCGCTTCTGCACGGCGGACTTCGCCTTCGGATGCGGCGATCTCAGCGTCTGTGGCTGGCGCGAGCGCTTTGTCCAGTGCCGCGCGTTGCTGCTCCACCTGAGCGCGAGCAGCAGCAATCTCGCTGTCGTTGGCGCCAGCCGCAACGTCATCATAGCGAGCCTTGGCGGCTTCATAGTTGTTCGTTGCCTGTTCGAGCTCGGCTGCTTGCGGCAGTGCGGCAAGGTTTGGATCCCACTTCACTGCATCATAGGCTGCCTGCGCACGACGCAGCGCAGCTTCAGCATTCTGAATATCCACAAGCGCTTGAATCATCGTTGCATCGTCTGCACCATCCAGAACCTGTTGCAGATTCGCCTGAGCTGCGGACAGTCCCGCTTCAGCGGCGGCGACGTCTTCGGGGCGAGAACCTTCCAACAGACGCTGCAGGTTGGCTCGGGCGACGTCCGTGGCTGCCTGCGCTTGTGCGATTTCTTCTTCTCGCGATCCGGCTCGCAACTCATCAATTCTCGCCTGCGAGGCTCGAACGCTGGCTTCCGTCTGAGCGATGCCAATCACCTGCTGCTCATTGTCGAGTCGCGCGATTACTTGGCCTTTTTCGACCGTCTCGCCTTCGTCGACTAGAATTTCTTGCACATTGCCGGACGACTTGAAGCTCAGTTCCGCATACTTCACCGGGACGACGACGCCGTCAACAATGACGACTGGGCTAGCTTTCACCACTGGGATCGGCGTTGCAGTCGGTTCTGCGTTTCCGCCTCCCAAGAAACCTGGTGCATTGTCGCCCGAGCATCCGCCAAGGAAAACAAGAATGAGTATGATTACTGGAACAATAAGTGTTCGAAAATACTTTCGCATGATAGTTCGCGCCTTGTTGTCGCTTGTGTGCCAGTACAGTAAATATGGTGCCACTGGCGCAATGATGCCTGTTACTTTCTTCGAATGAGCTATCTACTGATATATCCTCAACGATGATTCTCAAGCTGCCTTAATAATGGTTTCGAATAGTGGCTACTTGATTGCGTATTTATGTGCCGTGTGTTTATGTGTCAACCGAATCAACTGCCCATATCAATGAGTGATCTTACCAGTTGATTCGCGAATTCGTCCAATGTACCAAGGTAGAATCTCACGTCGCTGCTTTCATCCGTCATCAGCCTTGGCAGATCTGTTTGTTACGGTCTCCACCGTAGTATCGATTAACAAAAATTCGCCTAGGTTCCCATCCATTGAGATAGCGAATGTGCCGAGAGTGCTTTCCTCCGCCAGACAAATCGTATACCTAGGCAGGTAAAGAGAGGATTATATAGATATGTTCCATGCGAAGCACCCTCTCTCTTGCCCCATCCAACAGGGTACACTACGTGCCGCATCACGTATTGTTTCTCATATTATAACCAATGCGATAAACAGATGTCTGACAGCAATCTTCCATACGTCTGACGCCAATCTGAACTTAGTAGAATACGGCGATTTCGTCCAGCGATTTCTTTTGAATCACCGGCACCTCTGCCTTGGAGGTCGGGTAGCCAGTTACGATAATCAGGAAGGGCCGTTCGTTATCGGGCCGATCAAGCACAGATGACAGGAATCCCATAGGACTCGGCGTATGCGTAAGTGTAGCGAGACCGGCATGGTGGAGGGCTGCAATGAGAAAGCCGGTCGAGATCCCCACCGATTCCTGAACATAGTAATTCTTGATTCGTTGACCGTCAGGTGCCACTGTATACGTTTCAGCGAACACCACAATGAGATAGGGTGCAGTTTCCAGGAAGGGTTTCTCTGCGTCAGTGCCCAGCGGTTCCAGCGCCTGTAGCCATTCATCCGCTGCACGGCGCGTGTAGAAAGCTCTCTCCTCCTCTTCGGCTGCAACTCGAATTTGCCGTTTGAGTTCCGGATCCGACACCGCCACAAATCGCCATGGTTGCTTGTTGGCTCCGCTTGGCGCCGCACCTGCAGTACGCAGGCAGTCCTGGATAACGCGTAGCGGTACCGGTCGGTCGGTGAACTCTCGTACGGTGCGGCGGCGTTTCATTTCTTGATAGAAATCGGCTGCACGCGCTATCATTTCGTCTTCAGGAAATTCAATATAGCCTTTCAGCGGTACGAACCGCGGTTTGTCTGCCATAGCTCTCCCATCTCTAGTTTCGGCTGTTATCTGTGAATATTGTGGCCACTACAATGTCGCCAAAAGCTTAAGGATTGTACCATGGAAGAACAATATGGGGTACGGTATCCACCAGGTTCTTTCGTCACAATGATTTGCATAGGTTTCTTATGGCAATTCACTCTGAAAGCTAATGAAACCAAAGTAGCGCAGTTGAAGATGGCCATGATGGCTGCTTGCGAAATCTGAAGAATCGATCTATAACTTAGTTTAATCTGAGCGAATAGTTATTTCTCGGTATTCGCGCGCGCTAGGATAGCGGCTAGTGTGGACAGTACCATACGGTCGCTGTTACTCAGTTGTGATTAATTTGTGATATAGTTGCATAAATACCATCGGTGTTGTGACTCCACACTTGGAATCCCTCGGCAGGTTAGCCAAGTGTGTGCGCCCGGTCCGACGTGTTCCAGCTGCTTCATAAATTAATGGCTTCAGCATAAGAGTCTGGCGACACAGAGGCTTTGAAATACGGTTGATGAAATTCTTTTTTGCAGAGAGCGATTAGATTGGCGATCAATAGTGCGATTGCCCGATCTAGTCAGTTTGTGTTTTGTCGCACGTCGGGTTGTTATAACTGCTCTCTGCCGTCAACTATACTCCGGCAGATATGCATCGGACAGCCATCTTGATGACCGAAATCATCACAAAGACAAGGATCCAACCCCCTCGTCTCCGCCCGGATATCATATCCCGCGTCCGTGTGTTGGACTCCTATCGCGACCTGCTGAATTCCAGGCTGGTTCTTGTGATCGCGCCTGCCGGATATGGCAAAACACTCTCGCTGATCGATCTCGTCCACCACGTCGATGCGCCTGTGTGCTGGTATTCGGTTGGCCCCACCGATTATGAACCACATCGATTCATCGAATATTTCGTCGCAGCCCTGGAACGTCAGTTTAGCGGGTTAGGCAACGAGACACGTTCTGTCTTGCAGGGCTATACGTCCGGCAGCGCCTCGCTGGATCAAGTCGTCATCACGCTTACCAATGAGTTACATAGTATTGTTGTAGACGACTTTCTCTTTATAATCGACGATTTTCATCTGGCTGGTGATAGCGCAGATGTGAGTCTCTTCCTCAGTCAATTTATTCAGCAGTCGGATGAGCGATGCCATCTTATTGTCGCGTCGCGGTCACTACTAGACCTTCCCGATATGGCGCTTATGGTGGCTCGCGGACAAGTCACAGGTTTCGACTTCGAGTTGCTCGCCTTTCAGCCAGAAGAACTGCAGGCATTGGCTTTACGCAATTACGGCGTAGAGCTGCCGCAATCTACGGCGGAAGAGATGGTCGCTGCAACAGAGGGTTGGATTACGGGGCTGCTGCTTTCCGGGTATGCACAACGTTGGCAGAAAGCCAGCCAGTTGCACCCAGTCCGCGCATCGGGTGTGTCGCTGTACAGCTATTTGGCCGACCAGGTGCTGGATCAGCAGCCGGCGCATGTGCGCGAGTTCCTTTTGCGCACATCGCTCATGGAAGAGATCAATGCAGGACTCTGCAATGCAGCATTTGATCCCAAATGGCTTCCCAAAGGGATGACTTGGCAGTCGCTCATCGATATGCTGGTTCTGAGCAATCTGTTCGTACTGCCTGTCGGCGACGAAGGGGGCGGCGCACGGTATCATCATCTGTTCCAGGAGTTTCTACAGCAGACACTGGCGACAGAACGTCCTTCCGAAGAACGGGCGATATTGCGAAATCTGACGTCTGTGTACATTTCTCAAGAACAGTGGGAGCAGGCTTACGTCACAGCCAAACGACTGGACGATCCTCAGCTCATCGCATGGGTGATTGAGCAATCAGGGCTCAAACTAGTGCAGATGGGGCGTATACTACTGTTGCAGAAGTGGTTGAACGAAATGTCGCCCATGGTCCTGTCGGAGCATCCGGAGCTGATTTCGCTCAAAGGATACAACCTTGTTCTGTTAGGCAAGGTTGAGGCGGGTCGGCGACTGTTGGAACAGGCGTGTGATCAATTGGCCGGCATTAGCGAAGCCGGCATTGAATATGCACAGGCGCTCATTTTCCGTTCTACCGCCTACCGTTTTCTGGGCGAGTACCGAAAAGTGGATAGGGACGCCGATATTGCGCTGAACTTGCTTTCCAGCGATGACATAGAGGAAGAGGACCATTGCGATCTCATCGCGCTGGCACAGAAGTCCAAAGGACTGGCGCTGTGCAGCATGGGCTCACTGGAAATTGGTATCGAGTGGCTTCAGTTGGCGCTGGAATCTTATGAGCAGCAGAGCGATACGCTAAACGTAGCCACTGTCTCCATGGATATTGCCAACCAGTATGCGAGCAGCGGGCAGAATGATGAGGCGCTCACTCTGCTGCAACAGGCGCATGATGCCTGGCGTATGTCGCACAATTTGGTTGGCCAGGCGCTCGTCCTGAACAACATCGGTGTACACTATCACGAACAAGGCGACTATGAACGAGCGGTTGACGCCCTAGCTGTAGCCCTGGACTGCGCACGTCGCAGCGGTTACACGCGCATAGAAGCCTTTGCTTCCGCCGGTTTGGGCGATGTGTTTGTGGATCTGAATATGATGCAGGCTGCGCACGAAGTCTATAGCCAAGCCTATCGCATCGCACAACGTATTGATGAACGCTTCCTGCAGCTTTACCTGGAGATCGTGCGTGCGGAACTGGCATGGACATCCGGCTACTGGGATATTGCATACAGTTGTTTGGACGCTGCCGGAAGAATGGTGCTGGACCATAACTCGTCCTATGAGTGGGGACTCTACCGTCTGGCCATGGGACGCTTCTATATTGCACGGGGCGAGCCGCGATCGGCGCTTGAGCCTTTGGACGATGCGGCTACCTGCTTCCTTAGCGGCGGGCAATTCCCGGATGCCGCCAAGGCAGAACTCTATCGGGCGACTGCGTTACTGCGGATCGGCGCAACATCGGATGCGGAAGGCAGTCTCGACCAGGCGCTTCAGGCGATGGATGACGTCGAGCTGACACATCCCATCATTGTGGCAGCCAGCCGTCTGGCTGACGAACTATCCACTGTCAGCCACGATGGCAAGCAGAGTCACCGCCTCAAGAAGCTGGTGAACGACGCCAATCGGCATATCGAATTAACGCCGCAATTGCGCCGGCAAATACGGCAGAAAGCCAGCGCCATCCTGCCGTCGATGTATCTTGAAGGACCCAGCCTGATCGTTCGCACACTTGGACGTGTGGAGGTCGCGGTTCAGAATCGCGTGGTGACCAACCGTGATTGGAAGACCAAGTCGGCGCGCGATCTATTCCTCTGCTTCATAGCCCATCCGGACGGACTGACCAAGGAAGAGGTTGGTGTGCTCTTCTGGCCGGATGCGACAACTGAACAGATCCGTACGCGCTTCAAAAATGCAATCTATCGATTGCGCAATGCACTCGGCGCGGATCTCTTGAAATACCGTGACGGCGTCTATCACTTCGACTTTTCGTATGATTACGAGTATGACGTTGAGACGTTCGAGAAATGGGTGGAGGAAGCCCACCGCTATAGTGACCCAGCCACACGAATTGTCAACCTAGAGCGTGCAGTCGCGCTGTATAGCGGTCCCTACCTACCCGAGGTGGACGCCAACTGGGCGATGCTAGAGCGACAACGTCTCTATCGGCGCTATGTGGATGCGGCAGTTGAACTGGCAACGCTTTACTTCCAGCGCAACGACCACGACTTATCCTTGACCTGTTGTCAGCGATTGCTGGATGACGATCCCTGCTTGGAAGATGTGCACCGGCTCATCATGCAGATCCATGCTGCGGCAGGGAATCGAGCCGGCGTTGTCCGCCAGTACGAACTGTGCCAGCAGTATCTTGAAGAAGAGATTGATGCGCCGCCTTCTGCGCAGACCGAGGAGTTGTTCGTCTCGTTAATGGAGTAGCAGCGCCGTGTTTGGAGCCGGGCATAGACCGAAATCTCCCGGATACGGTTGGCTGGCTCTTCAATATTGATAGTTTTCGACAACGACAACTGAAATTGTTACGAAATCCGGTCCAATTTGGATCGGATTTCTAGTTTTCATCTGAAATGGCGACAAATGAGCCTGTTTTGATGCCCTCATTGATGCCAAACACATGGCATTCTTAAACCATCAACAGCGTGTTGGAATCATTCGACACACGACAATTCCTACGTGGTGAGGACTATTCACCCGAATCAACGGGAGCATATGCGCCCAATATAGCGATACCGACAGGTTATCGCGAAGGAGATCATCATGAAAGCCATCAACAATATCCGACACAATCCCCGCGTATTCCGTGTTCTGGTCGCCCTTGGCACCCTGTCTCTATTCGTTCTAAGCGCTGGCGCTCCGCGAGCTGGAAGCCACTAATTAATCGCTTTACGTCTTGCACCAGTGACTAAGAAGTAAAGCAAGATCGTAGAATGCAGCGATAGCTAGCAGGCCGAGTGCATTTGAATATCATGGTGCACTGAAATGGGAATGTGGCTGTATGCCGGTGGAAGCCGGATAGCAGCGGCACACTGACTGACGATTTCGTTGTACACATAGTTGTACATTTAGTAGAAAATTTGAGCCGGCGTCGTGATACTGTTACTTGCCGTAGCGGTCGGCGCAGCAGCAGGTCTAGCCAGAGCGTTACTGAGGGGGAATGCCTTTACTGCCCCAGCAATACGCGGAATCGGTTGGGCCATCGCTGCTTTTATACCACAGTTTTTGGTGTTCTACTTCTCTCCGCTGGAGGGGAGGTACAGCCAAACTGTTGCGTCCGTGGTGTTGGTCGGTTCGCTCCTACTGTTGCTCATTTTTACTTGGCAGAATCGAGCGGTGACGGCGTTCTATGTAATGGGATTGGGTTTGCTGCTGAACTTGGCGGCTATCGGTCTGAACGGCGGCTTGATGCCGATAAGTCCGGAAACAATAAGCCAATTGTACCCTACGGATCAACTGAATGCCGTAGAGAAGGGGCATCAACTAGGCTACACTAAAGACATCGTTCTGCCGGTCGCTGAGACGAGGTTGGAACTGTTAGCAGATCGGTTTATCTTGCCAGACTGGAGCCCGATACCAGTAGCCTATAGCATTGGCGATGTTGTCATGGCAATCGGCGTGATCTGGCTCTTGTGGCAATGCGGCGGTAGCTCCGTCGGCCACACAGAAGATTGAGAGAGAGAATTTGTAACAAGCGGAGGCGCAGTTTGTACTAGTCGATATGCATTCAGACAGTATCGGCGCCAGTACAGGAGCTTTCACCAGCAAACTTGCGCCATATCATTGACAGATAGGATCGGGATGTGAACACGTTTCATCAATATGTAATCTCCGATGACGATCGGGGCAGCGCCAGCGTTAACTGGCAACTAGAACCACAGGAAGAGAAGCCAACACTGAGCCCGGAGCTCAATCGCATGCTCAGCGCCGCAGTGGTCAGCAATTCCTTCAGACGCCTACTGCTTCGTGATCCGGTTTCTGCGGTAACACGCGGCTACAACGGTGAATCATTCGAGATTCCGGCGGATGAATTGGCACAGATTATGAAGATTCGTGCGGAATCGCTGGCAGAATTTGCCACGCAACTGATCGAACGGCTGTGGTTCGGTCAAGCTGACGACAATGGCGTATCCTCTGTATCGCCGTCAGAGCCGGTTAAGCGCTATCATCTGAAACCGGCTCTGGTCTCTGTAAACGCACATGTAACCATTCGCCACTAGATCGGTTCCCCAGAATGCATCTTTAGGCGAGCGGACCAACCCCATGTACGTTTGCTTGCCCAATTCCATAGTTAGTGGACGTCAATATTGTCAGGCGTTTCATTGCTGTTAACACAGCATATATAGATGATTGATCGCCGGCTGAAAAGTCCGTTTCATCACCGTACCGAACAACGGTGCACCAGTCTGTGCGATCAATCTTCACTCCTTCCTACACTAGACTGACAAAACCCATCAATTTGTCGACAATCTGTAGCATTTCCACCCATCCAATTGTCTCATGCCATGTTGGCTAGAGGCGTGTAAGATTTCGCGTACGAGAGGCAAGTAACTCCAAACCTGGACCGTGAGCAATCATTCGGTCACCACATGAACGGTCATTACCACAGCACACACAATTGAAGTCAAGGGAGATGAATCATGCAGTCGAAATTTACACGCATACTGCTAGGGCGTATGCACAGAGGTACGCACAGTCGGAGTCAGTTGCTAGGACGAGCACTTATCTTTGCACTCATACTGATTATGGCGATTGCTCCGACAATGAGCGCGCAGTCAGATCAAAATGAAGAAGCGGTAGAGGGCTTAGGCTCTTTCCGGTTCCCAGCCATCACACCTCTGCAATCCGGTGCAGACGGTGATGAGATTTCGGCTTCGGGTTGGTTCTGGACTATGCCGAACGTCATCGTGGACACGGACACTGGCGTCGATGATGCCACCGCATTAGCGTGGCTGTTCCGTCAGGCGGGCACGCGACCAAGTGAGATCATCGGCATATCGACCGTTGCCGGCAACGCGTCGGTGGATGACGCCACTGAAAACGTTCTACTGCTTCTTGCGCAAACGCCGATTAAGTTTCGCTACTGGCCTCCTGTCTACCGAGGCGCAGAGGGACCGCTAAAGCGAGATTTGAGCAGCACCGGCAAACTGTTGCACGGGGTAGACGGGTTAGGATTCGTGCGCAACTACGCAAAGCTAGACCCATATACACCCTGGGTCGACGGTTATTTGCCAAGAATTGATAGCAAAGCTCCCGCAGCCAATGATCTCTACTGTGACCATGTTGTGGAAAAACACGGACCGGTAACGGTGGTAGCGCTAGGGCCGCTTACCAATATCGCAACTGCGCTGGACAAATGCCCTAATCAGATGGCCCAGTTCCGCTATGTGATTCTTGGCGGCGCCCGCGGTACGGGCAATATGACTCCGTCGGCAGAGTACAATTTCTGGCAAGACCCGGAAGCCGCGGACAAAGTCTTCAACTCTGGACTCGACATAACAGTCATTCCCCGTGAGCTCTTCGATTCATTCACGCTGTCCGTTGACGACGTGGATACAATGCTGCGCAGCTATCCCTATAGTCCGTCTGATAAGTGGGCCGGGTTGGCAGATACTGTCGGCTCCGCCCTCTGTTGGTTCACTGGCATCCAAAGCGCAGACTATTCCACAGGCGAGGCCAACATTATCGAATGGCTGCCGGTGCCGGTGCCGGATCCTTCAGCGCTGATGTACGCCTTGAATCCAGGAGCGTATGGCGGTCCCGAAGAGGATATTTTACTGCAAATTCCTGTGGAGCGAGGCAATAAGGAGCCTGGACTAGTTCGTGGCGAATCTGTTATCGGCTTCTTCAGTCCCTATCCTGAAGCGCTCACCATGAAAGTCAGCGATGACGAGATTAGCGAAATCATCGATGAGACACTATACGACGACCTCATCGATCCCTATGAGGCTGCCGGATTAATCGCTCAAATCTACTTCGAGATGGCCAGTTTGCAGGCAAACATTTCACCGAATGCCTCAATTCCATCCGACCTCTACAGTTATCGTATGCAACAAGACTACCTATCGACCTTTTCTGTCTCCGGCAGAAATCAACGCGAATGTTTTCCTCCTATGAGTGCGGTTAGCGCATCTGGCCTCGGAAGCACCCAGTTCAACCAAATCGTCGTGCCTAATTCCGCATCCATGAGTGGCACTGGAGAGAAGCTGTTCATACCTAGTATTTCGAATTAGTTCTAGTTATATGCACCTTCGTCCACCGCAGGACAAGGGAAAGAAGGACCTTGATGATGACTCAGCCATTCCTAGAAGAATTCTTGGCAGCACCCATAGAAGAAGTTCGCCTGGTAGCGCCGGAGACTGTGATTCTGGGAGCCGGCGGTACTCGAAGGCGAGCAGTGCTGGCGGATGTGTCGCCAAACAGCGACGACTATGTACGCCTAACACGGATGTCCGCCATGAAGACGCTGGACCTGGTTTTCAATCACGGCGTGCGGCACATCTTATCACCGCTGCTTGTGCACAGCCATGAGAATGAGAATACGCCTGGCTATAGCGACAAGCTAATGGAATGGACGCGCTGGGCTTTCGCCGATGAAGAGATTCTTAAGGTATTCGCCGAACGTGGATGGCGCGTACGATTGATCGGCACTGAAAGCTGGCCTGAGCTAGTAGACTTGGCTGAGTACTTGCGCGAAGCGACCGCTGCCAACGGTGAACCAACGGTCTGGTTCTCTGTCGTGTCTCGAGTAGAAGCTCACTGGGAGCTGATGCTGCGCACTGCGCAGGAGCACGGCGTCACATCACGGCGTGAATTGATCCAGTTGATCTATGGCGAATACATTCCCCAAGCAACGCTCTACATCGGCTCAGGCAAGCCGCAGGTGGTGGAATCGGTTGTACCGCCTCTGCTCATCGGCAAGCTGGAATGTTATTGGCGGCAACACCTGGGCTATGACCTGGATGAACGTACGTTGCGGGCGATCCTGTATGACTATGCCTATGTGCGACGCCAGACCGTAGACGATAAGAGCGGACGCGCCGAGAAGGTTGTGCAATATGCGGATGCCTGGGAAGAACCGCCGGTGCTGGGCATGGGAATGCGCCTGGGTCCTTTCTGGTATCCCACACCGACGCCTGCACCGCACGTCATGCAGATGGAGCCAGTTTGATCAACGGGAAATCGCCGATTAGCGCCGTTATCTTCGATCGTGACGGCGTGCTAACGGATTATGACATGATGGCGGCAGCTCTCCATTTCCGAGAGCTGCTGCCTATTTCGTTGGAAGAGATGTGGGTGAGGTGGGAAACTCTCGGGCAAAAACTTGGATATCCTTCGAGTATTGACGAGGAAAACGAATACTTTCGTCACTATTGGGATATGTTGGCGGATGAGTTCGCACTGGATGATAAGATGCGCCATCGGCTGCATCAATACAAATATGCGGACCACATGGTCGCCTATTCAGAGGTGATACCAGCGCTGGTTTCCGTGCGCAATATGGAATGCAAGGTCGGCGTGCTATCGAACTTCGCATTGGCAAGCCTTGGGCCGTCGCTCGAAGCGACCGGCCTGCGCCCGTTGGTGGACGTTGCGTGTGCGGCTACAGTCATAGGGGCATCCAAGCCCGACCGCAGAGCGTATGAGATCGCCGCGCAAGCACTTGGCGTGGAACCTTGCGAATGTCTTTTCTTCGATGATGAGGCGCCATGCGTGAAAGGGGCGCGTGACGCGGGCATGACGGCATATCTAGTCGACCGCTCGTACGATACGCATTCACTTGGCGAGTACATCGTATGCGACCTCAGCGCTGTTGGGGAGATCGTGAAGAAACGGCAAGGTAGATAGAGCCACTCCGTTGTAGACTCATTTCTATCGTGAATACATAACGGGACGCCGACAATTCGGATCGGCGTCCCGTTCGTTTATCAGCCAAGTGTTCGGCGCATGCCTCTTGCACAGAGGTTTAATGCCATCGACGAACCTCCACTGGTTCTAGTTCACGGAACGACTCGACTAGATTTTCTGCGGGGATACGCTCAAATGCAGCCGACAACTCCTCAAGCCGGGTCGGCTTGGCAACAAAATCATTCATGCCGGCTTCCAGACATTTCTCACGGTCAAGCTGCATAGCCGCGGCTGTCATGGCGATTATGTACGGCTGCTTATCAAGCGTTGCATCGGCCCGTATCTGGCGTGTTGCTTCCAGGCCATCCATCTCGGGCATCTGTATATCCATCAGTATTACGTCGTACGCCTGTTTCTGTACCGCATCCAACGCTTTGACTCCGTTGGACGCCACATCAGCGTTGTAGCCCAACCGCTCCAGCATACGGAGCGCAACTTTCTGATTCACAAGATTATCCTCGGCAAGCAGTACGCGTATCTGATCGGCTCGCATTCCTGAGTTCGCATGCGCGGGTCCACGTTCAGCTACAGCGGCAGATTTTTTCAGTTCGTCCGGTTCGTGCATGCTCCCGCACAACTTCAGGAGTTCAAGCTTGAGCAAATGAGGCTTGACCGGTTTGTACAGCACGCCCAGAATCTGCCGGTTCGTTTCACGCATCTGCAATGTCGTTTGGCCAAATGGTCCCATCAACAGAATGGGCTTTTCGAAGACGGCTGATTGCAGACTTGCGAGTGGGTTTTTGTCGCCAAGATAGGTCAGTTCCGAATCCAGCAATGCAACGTCGATCTCGCGTCCTATCGATCGGATAATGTCCAGTGCCTGGTCCATTGAACCTGCCGTATGTACCCGTATTCCCCAGCCTTCAAGATGCGTTCTGAGGATCGAGCGCGCCGTTGTATTGTCATCAATTAGGAGGACACTTGCATCACGCAGTACATTCTCATCCTGCGGATTGACGATAAGCACATCGTTGGCCTGCTTAGCTACGATGGTAAAGTGGAAGGTTGAGCCGACACCCTTTTCGCTCTCGACCCAGATCTCGCCGCCCATGAGCTCACTGAGGCGTTTGCTAATCGCAAGGCCGAGTCCCGTACCGCCGTATTTGCGCGTGCTCGTCGTATCGACCTGACTGAACGGCTGGAAGAGACGCTCTAGCTCGCTGGCGGAAATGCCGATACCGGTATCGCTAATTGAGAAGAGCAGCTGAACTTCTTCTTGCGGCAAGCTTTGAGCCTGCACCCGCAGGTAGACTTCGCCTTCACTGGTGAACTTGATGGCGTTGGCCAGTAGGTTCAAGATAATTTGTCGTAGGCGAGTCGCGTCGCCATAGATGCCTACCGGTACACTCTCATCTATGAAATAGAGTATCTCCAGCCGCTTCTCGGATGCTTTGGGGATCAGTAAGTCGAGTGTATCTTCGATGGTAGTCCGCAGATTGATGGGGATGCTTTCCAGGTCTAGCTTGCCAAACTCAGCTTTGGATAGATCCAGGATGTCGTTCAGGATTGTGAGCAGGGCATCGCTACTCTGCCGAATAGTCTCGGCAAAGACACGCTGCTCAGGCTCTAGATCCGTGTTGAGCAAGAGACTGGTCATGCCGACTACGCCATTCATAGGCGTACGAATCTCGTGGCTCATATTAGCCAGGAATTCGCTCTTGGCTTTGGTTGCGGCTTCAGCTTGTTCCTTGGCAATACGCAGATTGTGTTCATAGCGCTTGCGTTCGGTGATGACCGTGAGCGTAAAGAGAACCTGACTCGGCATCCCCTCGCTGTCAACGCTGAGGACAGCTTCCCGGCTCTGAATCCACTCCCACTGACCTGCAGCATCACATAGACGGTATTCCTGCGTGCGTTCATACTCCACAGCCGCGGCTAAATTATCCCAGTGGGCGCAAATGCGGGGCCGGTCGTTGGGATGAATGTAGGCGGCCAAGTTGTTTGGTCCTGTAAGGGAGCTAACGGGGTGCTCCAAGAACGACGGACGATTGCTATACGCCCATGCGTTGTCCTTGGCGTTCCAAATGTAGATGAAGTCAGGCGAGTTCTCTGCCAGGCTGCGGAAGCGAGATTCACTGCGTTTTCGCTTGGCAACCTGAGTCTCCAACTCTTGATTGGTCTTAGCCAATTCCTTTGTACGACGTTCGACGCGGATCTCAAGTTGGCTTCTTGCCTGGCGTAGCAGTCGCTGATTTGACTTCAGCTTTCGATTGGATTCCGCCAACGCAACTGCCGAGCGCCTTGCCCTGTTCGCGCTCTCTTGTGAATTCGCCAAAATGGCTATCATTAAGGACGTGTTCAGAGCAAGCCCAAGTAGGATAAAGATTAGATCATCCAGCGTCGCAACTGTGCCCATACGAGGTACTAGGATGCCGGAACGCTCAAGGTTGTAAACCGCGATCAGTGTCGCAGCCGATACAAACACCGACAGCATCATGGTGCGCTGACCGAAAAGTAGACCCGCCAGCGGAACGAGTACAAAATAGCCGATGACGCTAGGATCGTGAATGGTTTGAAAGACGAACACATGCGAATAAATCGTTGAGAAATATACCAATATCAGGAAGAAATAGGAGACAGGTCTCAGATACCCTTTCTGCAAAAGTACCAAGGCGCCGACGCACATTACTCCTGCCAAGGGCTGGATAAAGAGGAAGAGCAGCTTTGCTCCAGGCTCCATACTACTAAACGGGAGTGGAACTGTGAGTAGTATGAGCGTAACGATAAACAGCCACAGAACGAGATTCAGCCAGCGGGCTGTACGCGTCTTTTCCTTGTCACTGAAGACCGGAGGGCTGAAGAATCCGCTGTAATGTTTTAGCATGAATTTGGGCGATCAACACTCATTCATAACAGACGACCCGGGTATGAATACTTGGTCGAGCCGATAACAGTTGGATTGGCCCGATTTTAATGAACCTTATATTGGTCCTATTCTACAGGCCGATTGATACTTGATTCAGTATAGCTTTACTATGGTGAGATGTCATTGCAATTCATGGCATGTGTTCATACGTCAAATGACTTACTTGCCTATCTATACATGACATAGTTCCATCCTATTGGACGTTACGGCATCGCAGGATGATACGTGGCCATGACCCCGCTACACCGTGCACAGAGTGGGCTGGCGCCGTTATGCGAACAGGCAAACGTTTCGTCGCCAGCAGTCAACGAGGATGCTTCCAGACTGCGGCTTCTATTGCTGGCTATCCTAATAGATAAAACAGGAAAGAAGATATCGCACCAAACCGGTTGTGATGGTTGCCAGATGCCTAGAGTAAGTTCCGGACCTGTCGCTTCACTGCAAACTAGGACAAATGTAGCAGACTGGACGCAAAGTGGGGATCGCTGGTAGAGCTTTCGCCTTGCATCCCGAGCGACTATGCAACCGAACCATTGCCAACGGCTGAGGGTCTTGCTGGCTAACCACAAAATGACAACCCATCAAGATTGACATCCCACTGGCCCTACACTAGAATTTATTGGCGCAGGTTAAGGATTTCCACTAATTTCGACCATTTTTATAGGATGGCAGCCAATACGAGGCAAAGTTCGCACCTGTTTTCGCGCAATCGTCGGACTTGACCTTGTGTTGCTGCAGAAACGGTGGATCTACCTGAAGCGTTCTACCTACTGTGTAAAGTGAAAGCTCTATTGAGTCCATACGATCCACATTCCCATTATTTATTCACAGAACCGAGGTGACAGATGTCTGTTGAAACGTTGCGAGGCGTATTCGCCCCAACACTGACGCCGGTTGACGAGAACCTTGCCATCGATATCCCCCGCATGATTGAGTTGAACCTGCATTTGCTCGACAATGGCTGCCATGGGCTGTGCCCGTTCGGCACCACCAGCGAAGCCAACTCTTTTTCGGTCACAGAGCGCAAAGAAGCTTTGGAAGCTATGATCGAGGGCGGCGTGGATCCCGCACGACTGATGCCCGGCACGGGTTGTTCTGCATTGACCGATTCCGTGGAACTGACCGCCCACGCTGTTGAGCAGGGGTGCGGCGGCGTATTATTCCTGCCACCTTTCTACTACAAAGGCGTCCCAGACCAGGGCCTGTACAACAGTGTCGCAGAAACCATCCAGCGAGTAGGCGACGACCGTCTGCGCATCTATCTGTACCATATTCCTCCCCAGGCAGTGATCGGCTGGAGTCTCGACCTGATCGAACGTCTCATCACAGACTTCGAAGGAATAGTCGTGGGTATCAAAGACAGCTCGGGAGACTGGAACAGCCTCAACAGCTTGCTTACTCGCTTCCCAGGTTTCGGCACTTTCACAGGTTCGGAACTGCTCTTCCTGGACGTGATGCGGGGCGGCGGTGCAGGCACGATCAATGCCGTAGCGAACGTGATTGCGCCGATTGAGAAGCGCCTCTTCGAGGACATTAACGCGGCGGATGCCGAGGAACTGCAAGCGAAAATTAGCTCTTTGCGCCCAGCCTACGCCGGTTTGCAGGCGATTCCCGCCATCAAGGCTATCCTTGCGAAATATCACAATGACCCTGCGTGGAAGACCGTGCGTCCTCCGTTGGTCAAGTTGTCAGATGCCGCTGAGGCAGAATTGTTGGCCAAAGTCGAGGCGCTACCGGTGATGGACGACGCTGCTTGGTAGAATCATTCTCCCGGCCCAGCCGTCAAAGCGGCGCAACTAGACTTGACCATTCACAGGCTTCCGATTTCGGGAGCCTGTTCTATTCCGCAATAGATATCTTAATATGTTACAACTCCTTGACGAACATGGAGTAACGTCGCATAGGCATAGCATAGCGCGCGCTGATGCGGCGAGCGAGGTTGGCTTCATGCATCATCGCGTGGATGTAGTATCGGTGCATTCCTAACGCTTTCGCTCGGGCGTACACCTCAGAGGAGAGCAGTGAACCAAGCCCATGTCCGGATACCTCCGGCAGTATGGCAAGCGTTTTCACAACCAGCGTATCAAGTTTCTCACCGGCGCAATCCTGTCGAAACGCCAGGGCACATTCTTCAGGCTGCACGATTCCGATGGTGCCGCTTATTGATGATTGGGGGTGGATACCTTAACATGGATGGAATGGTGAGTCGAGATCCACCTAAAGCAGACAACTAGACGGAGGAACTATTATTCAGGCTTGATTGCCGGTATGTTCTGTTGTATATCCCGGATTGCAGAGAGGAGCGCCTCTGGCGGATCCGCCTTGCTCACGAAACGGTCTGCGCCCGCTCTTAGTGCGATAGGACCCGATTCCGGTCGGCTGCTCATCACAATCGTCACCACATGTGGGCAGCGCGTTCGTAACCGTCGCAGGATGATTTCACCGCACGAGCTCGATGATCCCGGCAGTTCCCAGTCCAGTAGCAACACATCGGGCCGCACCGTTTCTGTGATGGATATCAGCACAGTAGCCTCAGCTGCCTCGCCGACAACTTCAATATCGTGCTCTTGTTCGAGCAGTAATCGTAAGGCGGAGCGCAGCCACGCTTGATCATCCGCCAATAGTACTCGCATCCTGTCAGCCAATCTGCTTATCGTGGTCCGCACCGACATAGCTCAATGGTGGCCACTTCGTAGGCTAGCTATTCGAAGTCGCAACCAGCAGCATGTTAATTTGCGGTCCATGCTTTTCCACGCTATCTATTAGTGTAGACAGTCTGCAATCTGAATGCGCCATGCAGTTGGTCAGCCGACCACCCCGACTCGCGGCGAGTTTTTCGCCTGGTCAGATGACTAGGTGCACAACGGCATGAGGAAGGGTAGAAGATTAGTAGACGAGGTCCTGTTGCAAAGCCAGCGCCACAGCTTCTGTGCGACTGGAAACGTGCAACTTGGAGAGAATGTTGCTCACGTGGAACTTCACAGTGGAACGGCTAACGATCAAACGCTCCGAAATCTCTGTGTTGTTCAGCCCTTCGACCATTAGCACAAGCACCTCTCTCTCGCGCTCGGTCAGGTCATCGCCTAAACTCGACCCTTTTGAGGTACGCGTGGTGTTGATGAGGACTTGCTGTGCTTCTGGCGCTAATGTGGGTTTTCCAGCATGCGCAGCGCGTATCGCGTTCGCCAACTCATCCGCTGATACATCTTTGAGCAGATATCCGATGGCGCCGGCAGCCAACGCACGTTCGACCAGATCGTGCTCTTTAAAACTGGTTAGGGCGATCACTTGAATACTCGGATGTTTTTCGAGGATTGCACGGATGGCCGTGGCGCCGTCCATATGCGGCATGACCAGGTCCATGAGGATGACGTCCGGCCTGGCACGCTCACAGACCGCGAGCGCTTCATCCCCGTCAGATGCTTCTCCGACGAGCAACAGATCGTTGTAGGTCATAAGAAATGCCGACAGACCGCTGCGAACAACCGCATGGTCATCAACCAGCATCACTCGAATGCGTTCTTCTTCTGTCACGTAATTGCTACCCAACCTACGCTCAGCCTCTGGCGACTGACCAAATAAGGAAGCCTATTTGCTCAACCATCTTAGTGTTACCTGCGCTGCGACTCAAGCGTCCGTTATCTCATAATCCCAGTACTGGGATGCTTATGCCAACTGGTTCAATATCCCAAGCGTACTGCTTCACCTTGAGAGATCCTCTACCTTTGGATCGCTGTGCCCACTCCCATTATAGACAGGGTTGGTCATAAACAAAAAGGAAGTCGAGGCGCTTCTAGAGGTAGACTGCGTATGTATTGTTCGTACACTGACGCTAAGCAATTCGGCTGGAATTGGCTGCGAATCCGGTCGGCGCGTTCTACTCTGGATAAAAACTAGCCAAGACCGGCATAAAATCAGTCTGTTTGCATTTGATCAGCATAAACTCTAGCATCGCTATAACCCTGGGTGCTTCTATTAGCTCATGTGTCGCGCCTTAACCAGCGCGACCCGTCCAGGAAACCGTCACGGTTGTACCTTCGCCTAGGCGACTCTCGATCTCCAGACGTGCACCGATCGCGTCTGCTCGTTCGTTCATAATCGTCAGCCCTAGATGCTCCGCCGTGACTTCGTCAATAATAAATCCGCGACCATTGTCGTGTACGGTTAGCTGACCCATCGTTGCTGTGCGCTCGAAGATGACCGTAGCTTTAGTGGCTCGGGCGTGCTTTGCCACATTGTTCAGCGCTTCCTGGGCAATATGATAGAACGCCACCTTGACATCCGGCGGCAAGGGTCCCTCCCCGCGCAACTGTAGGTCAATGGGCACGCGCGTGCGACCTGTTGTCGCCTCAGTAAGCTGCCGTAACAATTCGCGCAGCTGGACTTCGATCAATGTGGCAGGGCGGAGTTCCAGCAGCAGAGTACGCATCTCGGCTAGAGCGCCGCGCGTCAGTTGCCGCAGTTCTGCCAGGCGTTTTTCACTCTCCTCACGGTCGCTATCCCAAATGCGCGGCAGTACTTCCGCAATTAAGGATGCAGAGAATAATGTCTGCGTCACGGAATCGTGCAAATCGCGTGCGATGCGGCTGCGCTCTTCGGCTACTGCTGTACGCTCTACCTGCGTCCTCAGCAGCGCGTTCTCGATGACTAGCGCCGTCTGATCACCAAAGGTTGTCGCCAACTCGACTTCTTCGATCGAAAATTGTCTAGGCTCCCGATAGTATAGCGTAAGGCTCCCATACGCCGCGTCCTTCATTTGTATGGGCACAGAGAAGACAGACTGGAAGGGTCGCTTGGCAGTCGCGGCAATATCTGAATCATGATCATGGGATGGACTGGACGATACGATGCTCAGCGAGTTGTCCGTATGCACGACGCGTGGCGAATTGGGCGGATGAGTGCTCTGCAGACCATCGCCGTCGCGTTCGAACTCCCCCACACTAGTTGCAGACTCAGCTGAGGAAACCTCCGATGCAAGGCCAAAACTTGCCAGCATTTCGGCGGACCCTTTTTCGTCCGGCGAATTGAAAACGGCGCTGGCATCGGCACGCAGCACACTACATGCCTGCCGGGTAACATGGTGCAGAACCTGGTCCATGGGCTTGTTGGAGTTGAGCACGGCGAGGATATCGCGCAGACCTTCGGATACCTCCCGGCGTCGTTCCAGCTCGCGAGTGCGCTCTTCTACTCGGCGCTCGAGTATCTCCTCGGTCTGTCGTCTGCGTGTAATGTCGTTGATAGAGCCGATGACGAGTAACCCATCGTCAGTCGACAGGTAGCTAAGGCCGGCTTCAAGCGGAAACTCCTCACCGTTCTTATGCAGGCCGACAAGGTCTAGGCCGATGCCCATGGGTCGCACATGCGGACTTGCCACATATTTGCCGCGCTCGTGCACGTGGCTGGCCGCGAAACGTTCCGGGATCAGCACTTCGATGGATCGGCCGTTTAGCTCGTTGGGCAGATAACCGAACATCTCGAGCAGTTTCGGATTTGTATACTGAATCGTACCCGATTCGTCCACCATAACAATTGCGACCGGAAATGAGGAGAGCATTTGTGTCAAGAAAGTCGGATTCGACCAGGAGCTCATCGGTGTTGGATTATTCGGCTGGGTATCTTCTACAGAGGTCATTCGCCTACTTTACCTGTACGGTCGCAGCACACGTCCTGCACTTAACTTGCACTGGCCCATTTCCGTGTTCTACTGTGTTCGCAGTCGGAAAGGAAGTATAGCACAGACAATCATTGGTCAACGGATCACGCCTATCCTATAATGCTTACCCAAGGTTGATCGACAGGATGGCTAAGATTTCGCACCGGAAATTTTTTTGGTGTTGCGCAAATCCCAATTACCGTCCGCGAGATGCAGACAACACTGCATCGCCAAAGAACGAAGAGATGAAGAGCAAGGGCTATGAGTGACTGGTACGAACGCACAGCAACCGAGGCGCTAGAAGAACTGGGTACCAACTCCCAGAATGGGCTTAGCTCGCCAACGATTGAGCAGCGGCAGGCTGAGTTCGGGCCTAACGAATTAATCGAGCATGGCGGCAGAGGACCGTGGGTCATCTTCTTCCAGCAATTTACATCCGTGCTCGTCATCGTTCTCATCGTGGCTGCTCTTCTTTCGCTGCTGCTGCGGGACTATGAAGACGCAGTCGTTATCATGCTCATTGTCGTCCTCAATGCAGCGCTTGGATTCCACCAGGAATACAATGCTGAGAAGTCCATGGCTGCGCTCAAGGAACTGGCGGTGCCCATGGTACGCGTGCGCCGAGGCGGCCGCGTCAGTGAGATATCAGCCAAGGAGCTCGTACCCGGTGATGTTGTGCTCCTGGAAGCGGGCAATCTCGTACCTGCTGACCTGCGCTTGCTTACATCGGTCAATCTGCGTGCTGAGGAAGCTGCACTCACCGGCGAAAGCGTGCCATCCGAAAAGAACGCTGAAGCCGTCTATGATAGCGGCCAGGCTGTGGGAGACCGGCTCAACATGGCCTACATGGGTACGACCATCACCTATGGCCGTGGCGAGGGTGTTGTGACGCAGACGGGCATGAACACGGAGCTCGGCCGCATCGCAGAGTTACTCCAGACTGTCGAACACGAGCAGACGCCCCTGCAGAAGAAGCTGGACCGTCTGGGCAAGGTGCTTGCAGTCGTTGCTTTAGCGCTCGTAATGGTGGTCTTCTCGATAGGCTACTTTCTCCAGGGGCAACCGTTCCGCCTCATGGTTTTAACCGCTGTCAGTCTGGCTGTGGCGGCGGTGCCAGAAGGCTTGCCGGCAGTTGTGACTATTGCACTTTCCATCGGAGCGCAGCGAATGCTTGCCCGCCACGCACTTATACGCAAACTGCCCGCAGTGGAGGCGCTTGGTTCGGTCACGGTTATCTGCTCGGACAAGACCGGTACGCTAACTGAGAACCAGATGACAGTCAACGTGCTGGATGTGGCGGGCCATCGGCTCGATATCCCCCGCACAGGTGCACTACGAGCGGAAAACGTAGATGATGTGGACTCAGCATCCGATCCGAGCTATCAGACGGCGGCGCTCATGCTGGCTGGGAGCGCCTTGTGCAACGACGCGATTATCAACGAGGTCGATGACGAACCGTTCAACTACGAAATCGTTGGCGATCCAACCGAAGGAGCACTAGCCGTTGCCGCGGCACGCGCCGGTCTACGGAAAAGCGAGCTTGAGTCGCAGTTGCCACGAGTGCAAGAGGTGCCATTTGATTCCGTGCGGAAACGGATGACAACCATCCACAGAATCAGTGACGGCGCCGGTGAATCACAGCACGAAGTCGACTTCCTCGCTCCGGCGCTACAGACGAACCTTGACTCTGATTTGATTGTATTCACTAAAGGCGCAAGCGATAGCCTGCTAGGGATCGCGACCAAGGTACTGGTCAACGGGACCGTCGAGCCCATGACAGAACACTATTCGCAGCGGATTGCCCAGGCGAACGACGATCTGGCAAGTGAAGGAATGCGCGTGCTTGCCGTCGCCTATCGACTACTAGCAGAGTTACCGGAAGACGCTGAGACGGTCGAAGAGGAACTTACCTTCGTCGGCCTTATTGCCATGATCGATCCGCCGCGGCCGGAAGCCAAGTCGGCGGTAGCTACCAGTAAATCAGCCGGCATCCGCCCCATGATGATCACAGGTGACCATCCGCTGACGGCGAAGCACATCGCTTCTGACTTAGGTATTTCCTCTGAAGCCGGAATCATGACCGGTCAGGAACTGGACAAACTGTCCGAATCCGAGTTGGACGAAGTGGTCGGCAGGATTTCGGTTTACGCGCGCGTTTCTCCCGAGCACAAGCTTGAGATAGTACAATCCTTGCAGCGTCAGGGCGAGATCGTCTCCATGACCGGAGACGGCGTGAACGACGCTCCGGCACTGAAACGCGCCGATATCGGCGTGGCCATGGGTATCACGGGAACTGACGTGTCCAAAGAAGCAGCAGAAATGGTGCTACAGGACGATAACTTCGCCACAATTGTCGCGGCCATCGAAGAAGGTCGCACCATCTATGATAATATTCGTAAGTTCATCCGCTTCCTGCTCACGTGCAACTCCGGCGAGATTTGGGTTATGTTGATGGCGCCGCTCTTTGGCATGCCGTTGCCTTTACTGCCGCTACAAATTCTATGGATGAACTTGGTGACAGATGGATTGCCGGCATTGGCGCTCGGCGTTGAGCCGGCAGAGCCGAACATCATGAAAAGGAAGCCGTATCCGCCATCAGAAGGTATATTTGCCCGAGGAATGGGTATCGATATTATTTGGATGGGTTTGATGATGGGCCTGGCGCCGCTGCTCATGGGCCTGTACTACTGGCATGAAGGCGATCCGGCATGGCAGACGATGGTCTTCACGGCACTTGTGCTTTCGCAAATGGCCTTCGCACTGGCGGTCCGCTCGGAACGAGAGAGCGTGTTCAAGATCGGCATCTTCTCCAATCCCTCAATGCTTGGCGCTATAGGATTGACGATCGTGCTGCAGCTGTTGGTGATCTACCTGCCCTTCTTGCAGGGCTTCTTCCAGACAGATCCGCTGGATCCCCAACACCTCATCATCGCTCTGGTGCTGAGCACGCTCCCCTTCATAGGTTTTGAGTTGAAGAAGTGGATAGTTCGACGGCGCGCAGGTCCAGTCGTGGAATAATATTCTGAACCAAAACAAAGTTGGGTGCGTCCGAGTCTGGTTCCAACTCCTAGCTTAGAACGTCATTCGGCGCTGCAGCGACGACAACCTCGGCATAACGAAGCACGCGATCGCCTTGTGCATAACCAGGTCGCAACTCACACAGGATGGCCCCGACTTCTGCGTCATTTGTAAACTCGGTCTCCACCGCTATGTGTATGCGGGGGTCATAGGTAGCATCGGTAGTGTCGATGCATATGACGCCTTCCAGTGACAGCACGGTTTCTATTCGCTCCTGCAGTGTTACGATCTGTTGCAGCAGGCGCTCGGCTGATGAGGCAGGGCCTTCAGTTGCCCGATTCGCCGCACGACCATTTGTCGATTCAGTTGAGTTCCGTCCACGGAATTTGTTCAACAGTCCGCCGGATGCCTGTTCCTCTGCGGCAAGCGCCTGTCGTCGAACCTCTTCGGCGGTTGCCTGCTCCTTCGCCACTATAGCTTCAGCTTGCTTACGCGCAACATCCAGCCCATCCACCAGGGGAAGCAGCCCGGTAAGCAGCTCTGCTTTGGCGGATGACTGAATTGTCTCTACATACGGGCCGCGAAACGCGCTCTGATCATGTTTCGCCTGACGCTTTGTCACGATCTCGCGCAGGGTACTGGTCAATGCCTCGATATGCTCTTCCCGCGTCTCCGTATACCGGTTGGAAAGCTCCAGCGAGCGCGCCATCTGCTGCACGAGTTCCAGGACGCTGTTCACTTGATTCTCTGTCGCCACCGTTCCCGCCAGGCGCACCATTTGCTCTCGCGTTGCCGTTTCAGTCATCTTCAGACCCAGATAGTTGAGTTGCTCATGCTCAGCGTTCATCTGCTCTGTGAGCTCCGCCAAGCGTTTCTGGAGCTGCGCTGCGCTCTGGGTTTCAGTCAGTTCACCGACCAATGCGGTGACCTGGGTACCGCTGTCATCAACGACTGCCGACATGGCGTCGATATCCTGTTGCAGGTTATCGACCTGTTCTGACAGGCGAAGCAGCCGCTGATTGAGTTGCAGCAGAAGATCGGTGGGCTTTTCAATACCGTCGACGGTATCTGAGCGATTGTTGGCGTGCGGTGAAAGATCGTTCATTGGATGCGGATTCTCCTAGAATGACTCTTATGTATAGGAGCAATAAGGACCGACATAGTTGTTCTGCAAAATTATCTGGTTTTGGACCATAAGTATGCATGTGGAATGGATCGTGCGCAAGAACATTCAAAAGAAAGTGAGTGGTTAGCCTGTCTCACTCAGGCTAATCGCGGAGATTGTCGTCCTTCCAAGCGTCGTACGCGGCCAACAGCACGGAGAGCGTCTCGCCAGCAATCTCGTAATCGCCTAATTTGTCGACGCCGACCCAGGCAACGTCAGCGGCGTCGTCCTTGGCATCCGGTACTCCGCCGACATAGCGCGCCCAGAAGTCGATGACAACGTAGTGATATTCAATTCGGCCTTCATCATCCAGCTCCAGCGGCTCAAAGGTCCCTACCACGTCCCGAACATCACACTGAACGCCGGTCTCTTCCAGCACCTCTCGCCTCGCACCGTCAACCAGCTTCTCGCCCAAGTCCAGAAGGCCGCCCGGCAATCCCCATGTGCCGGCTCGCGGCGGATGGCCTCGTTTGACGAGCAGCATTTCTCCGTCATCACGGATGACCGCGGCCGCCACACCAACCATAGGCGCGGAAGGGTAGCGTCGCGATGCGGTTACTGGCTGTGTTTGGACTTGCGTCATGATTGTGCCCACTTCATCATCAGGTCGGGTATTTCGCCGAGTTCGTTCACGTCGGCGTCGAAGCGTATATCATTGCGCGAATAGAGACCGCCGGCGGACTGCGCGTTCGCTGCCTGGCGAATGAAGATAGATAGTGCGCCTAGCTCGATGGCAGGCGCAATATCGTTAATGGGATGCACGCCGGCGACAACGAGCTCGTACGGCAGGATATCCCATGCCTTCAGAGCCACCTCGTAGATGTGCCGATCCGGTTTGCGATATTCTACAGCAGCACTTGTGATGCTCAGGTCGAGCAGTTGACGCAAGCCAAGGCGGTCTACGGTCTGCTGGAAGGCTCGATCACAGGCGTGGTTTTCGACAATGCCGATTCGATATCCAGCCTCCCTAAGCGTTGCCAGCACCGAGTGCGCTTCCGGAATCATCTGCCACGCTTTTATCTCAGGCAGATAATATTCATCGACTGCTCGTTTGATCGCGGACTGGTCAAGAGTGCCTAGATTTTGAAACTGAAGCAAGAACCGCAACACATCGTCGGCGAGATGTTCTTCCTTTTCCTCGGCGGACTTCTGTTCGGCAAATTCGAATGCGTCGATAACACTGCGCCAGATATCGTCCTGCAGCGCATAACCGAACTCGCGCAAGCAGGCGACTGCGCGCTGCGCTCCCTCCTGCGCCGTCACCTCAGCCGGTCGTGTTCGTTGTGCCAGCGCGGCTAGGCTGCCAAACACGATGCCGTGCACCAGGCGTACAGACGGCAGCCGACCGTACGCGGCAAGCTCCGGGTAAAAACCATGTTGCATGGGATTCTGTTCTTGAGGCGTTGTTGAATTCACCACTCGTGTTGTTTCCTATACAATGCGCGTTCCTCATTGTGTTCGCCATGGGATACGATGATTTTTGTGCGATAGGCCGATATTGTCCGGCTAACCTGCTCAACGTGCAAGTACGAAACGCATTGTATGGCACAACCAGTTTGGCATCAAGGCTGCAGTATATAGTAGCGATGCGATGAACCTGGCAGGACGCCACGTGACAGAATCATGGTACTATACAGTATACATGCGACTGCTACTGATGATGCGCACGCAATGATTCGTCCTATCTTGTGCCGATATCCACTGTGGCATCGAATACAAGATAGACAGCTATCTGCCTGTTCAGGCTGTATCGTGCCGACAAGTTAGTCATAGGAGGGTTTCTTCACATCAATGGCCTATACGTTAACCGTTGGCGGCGTGCGATGTCACATCGTGAGCGACGGACGCCATCTCATGGACGGTGGCGGATTCTTCGGACTTGTCCCGCGTACCTTGTGGCAACGCATTATCACGCCGAATGAAGACAATCAGATTCAGGTCGAGACGCGCTGCCTGCTCATCGAGTCGGGCGACGAGCTGATCTTAGTGGACACAGGCTTCGGCGATAAGCTGTCTCCCAAAATGCGCGATATTTTCGGCATAGGTGGCGCTTCTGAACGACTTCTGGCAGAGATTGGGCAAGTTGGCTTCAAGCCCGATGATGTCACGACGGTGTTGTTGACGCACTTGCACAACGACCACGCAGGCGGTTGCACGCGCTGGGCTGCGGGGTTGCCCAACGAAGCGGAGCCTGTCTTCGTGAACGCACGCCATATTGTGCAGCGTATTGATCTGGAAGACGCGTCGAACCCGAACGAGCGAACTTCGGCGACGTATCTTCCTGAGAACTGGCTGCCATTGCTCGATCGCGGCTTGCTGGAGGTTGTGGATGGCCCCGTTAGATTGACTAGCTCGGTTCGAACTGACATTGCAGCGGGACACACAGGAGCGTTCCAGACAGTCTGGGTTGAATCCGCTGACGAAGCCCTGCTCTATGTGGGCGATGCAGCGAGTTGGGCTGTACATCTGGAGCGGCTGGCATGGATACCTGCATTTGATATTCTGCCCATGGTCAGCCTGGAGACGAAGCGCCGGCTGCGCGAGGAGTCGCTGGACAAGAACGCGCTGATTGTGTTTGAACACGATGCGCATGTGGTTACCGGTCGGTTGGCGTATCAAGACAAGAGGCTTGTGGTACAGCCGGAGATTGTCGAAGATGCCTGGCCTTCATCCAGTAAAGAAGATTAGCCGAGAAGCTCTGACAAGTCTGGTGCGTGTCGCTCCACCTGTTGTCGTATTCGTGTCAAAGCCAAATCCCTGGCTTTTGCCTCCAGCATGATATCGAATATTCGGCTCTCTCGCCGATTTGCTAGCCGCAAGAAGTCGATGAACGAGAAGGGCTCGATGAAGTCACTGTGTTGATTGATGAGCGGCATTTGAAGATGCCATTCGCCGTTCCTTCGCAACCTGCGTAACTCTGTCCTAGAACTGCTGAAATGCAGCTTGGGTTTCTGATGCGGCGGCCATGTATGAAGCGCCAGGGCAAGGGCCTCCGCTATGGGAATGTCTCTCCGGTTCAGACAGCGATGGTGCAACACGTCCAGCACCAGAGGCAGCCCTGTGCGTTGATGAATCCAGTAGCAATCCAGCAGATCGAATGAACGGTCGTCGTTTTCCAACACGAGGCGCTCGCGCACGATATTCGGCAGGCGGTCCACAGCGCGTACGAAGCGTTCGGAAGATGCCGCTGCGTCGTTGTATGCGCCGCCCGCGTGCAATACGATGACAGCGTTCTTGTCAGCGCCCATGGCTTCCAGCAGCTTCGCCTGGTGGACTAATTCCTCTCGGCTACGCTGCACGCGCTCCTCGTCCGGGCTGTTCAGGCGCACATATTGCAACGGGTGCATACTCAGCCGGATATTATAGAGGCGGGCCAGATCTCCGATATCAGCCAGTTCGGTGCTGCATTCGTCGATCTGGTCGTGAAATTGCGGCATATCAGGATGCGTGGCGTACGGTGCAAGTTGCGAGGACAGCCGATAGAAATGGATGTCGCGGCTGTGCAGATACTCAAGCGTATCACGCAGGTAGGCCAGGCTGACGCTCAGATGTGGACGATTCTGCCAGCGGCGGCTGTCATGCGACCGTAGCTGCGTGCCAAGCAGCTTTGTGGCGATGCCCAGACGATATAGTTTGCTCATGTATCTACAATTCGTTCGTGCACGCTGGATATACTTAATGCATGGTACCCGTTTCTGTACGGTTCAGTCCAATCTCTTCTTCGCATCCGATTCCTCAAAGCGCTCATGCTCGATGCTAAGCGTCAGTCTCCCATGGCGTTCACGAGGAGCAACCACCAACTGTACCGAATGGCAAATGAACTCACGCAACATTCTTTGAAACTTTCTGCAATCGACTTCGTACTATTGAGTGTTAATGGAGTTGAGCGACTGCAATTTAGCAAGATCGCTCAGTTTCGATGAGCATGCACCACCACAACGTCAGGTGGCAGGCATTCATGTCTAGGAGGCATGTATACAATGGATACGACGAATATGAACAACAGCGAATCAACCACTAACTGGACTGTGGTGGATGAAGCGCAGACCGATTCTCAGTCCGCCCCGAGCCAGCAATCGCAACCAACGGGCGATGCAGCGACTGGACAGAGCGATACGGTCTCCAAGAACGAAATCATAGCCCACGATGCGTCCAAGAGAATGCTGTATCGCAGCCCGTCCGACAAACTGCTCGGCGGGGTATGCGGCGGCTTAGCCGAGTTCCTTGGTTGGAACACATCAGTGGTGCGCATGTTGTGGATTGTGCTGACACTGTTCACGGGCGGCGGCGGCATTTTGGCCTACATCGCACTGTGGATCCTGCTGCCGGTTGGCACAGCCGAAGGCGGCATGGAACGGGCGGCAACGTTGCCACTTTCGGAAAAGAACCTGACGCGCATCGCCTTTGTACTGATTGGCCTTGGCGCCTTGTGGCTGCTGACCAACATCGGCGTCATTCCCTTTCTGTGGAATCTCTTCGGCGGTCTCTTCAGAGCCATGTTCTGGCCTGCCCTGTTGATCGGCGTTGGTTATCTGGTGTTGCGATACCTCGGTAAGGACGTGAAGTGGAACGCACAGGAAACGACCGAACGCGTGAAGTCCGAGGTAGGTGATCGCATGCCATCGTCTGATGATATGAAAAGCGGCTTCGCGAAGTTCCGAGCGAACTTCCCGCTGAAGCGCAGCAACACGGACAAGATGTTCATGGGTGTTTGTGGCGGCATAGGACAGAAGCTGGGCATCGATTCGAATTTCGTTCGTCTTGTGTGGGCAGCGTTCAGCATCGGCAGCATCGGCTTTGGCGTACTGGTCTACGTGTTGGCCGGACTCTTCCTGCCGGCAGAATCGCAGTCAGAATTAGCCGCACATGATGAAGAGGCGCAGGATGTGACCATCATTGACGCGACCGCCGGCTAGTGGGGGAGTTAAGCCTATAAAGCATCACACTGTGCTGCAGATCGCAGACTATGATGTAGAAGTCGCTGATATTACTTAGCTTTGGGAGGATCGACAAGTTCGATCCTCCTTAGCTTTTTGTAACCAAACCGGCACTGTCAGCAATCGATTGATCTCGGCTTCGCTTGTCAACTGCCCGCATCACGCCTATAATCAACCCATCAAACCGACGCTCTGGAGGGAATTATGAACAGGTGGTCCAGCCTAATTGTAGGAGCAGTTGCAGGTATCGCCACCAGCGCTGTCTATTTATACTTGTTTGCGCCGGCTCGAGATACCACCTTCGATGAAAGGTACCAGTCGCGGCTCGATTGGGCGCTGGCTGAAGGCAAGATAGCTGGTCAAGAACGTGAACTGGAGCTGCGTAACGAACTCAAACAGGCGCGATTGAACCCGCCTAAACCAACGCCGATCCCTCCAGAATTGGGTACTGCGGGAGATGCGCCGGCATCCAGTACATTACCCTAGTGGCCTTTACCGCCGCGGCAAGAAAGGGTTACGCCAGACACGACGGAAATACCTGGCAGTAATCAATAAAGTAACGATGAATATTTGGAAACGTTAACCTGTGGATTTTTCCGCAGGTTCTTTTTATGAGCCTGGTGATAGCGGCTGACAGCGGGGACAGAAATGGGTGCCGCGTTGCCCAACGACGATTCGCTCGATAGGCGTGCCGCACAAAGGACACGGCTCACCTGTTCGACGAAACACCCGAAATGACTCCTGGAAAGAGCCGGACTGTCCGCCGGGTCGCGAGTAATTCTGCAGAGTGCTCGTGCCCAAGGTGCTGCCTTGCAACTCAATAGCCTGCGCAAGCAGTTGCACAATAGCCGCATGCAGCCGCTCGATTTCCGCCATACTCAGCGTTCCGCCAGGCCGCACAGGGTGGATGCGCGCCTCAAAGAGTGATTCGTCGGCGTAGATGTTGCCAATGCCGGCGATGATCGATTGGTCCAAAATCAACGACTTGATACTTGCCTTGCGATTCTCTAGTTTTTCTGCAAGATATTGCGCGGTAAATGCATCGCTTAGCGGTTCCGGTCCCAAGTCTCCAATCACGCTCGGAAGGTCGTCGGTCAGCCAAATGCGACCGAACTTACGCGTATCTTGGAAGTGGATTTTCTGCCCGTTGTCGAGGTGCAAGACCACATGCACGTGTTTACCCGCTTCTTCATCGCCCTGCACGATGGTCAATCTGCCTGTCATGCGGAGATGAACGACGAGCGTGCGTCCATCGTCCAGACCAAAGAGCATGTACTTGCCGCGCCTCTGGAATGAGTCGAAGGCCGCGCCGGGAATGGTCTCCTCGAACTGCTCCGCGGTAGGCGTGGCGATTGTCCGCGGCCACGTTACCGATGCGACGGTGATGCGACGGCCGCGCAAAACCGGCTCAAGGTCTCGTACGTAGGTTTCAACTTCTGGGAGTTCAGGCATGTGGCGAGTCTAGCGCTCGTCGCCTTCGTCGTCAATCTGCGCCGACGAGACATTCTCTTTGCGGGTTCGCCACCACAAGCCGCTAAAGACAATGGTTAGCGCCAATAAACCTAGTGCAACGATATTGAGCGTTCTAAAGTCCTGCAATCGTAGGAAGGGTGTAGGCTCTGGAGCAGGCGGATACGGGTAATCAAGCGGACTGGCTGGCGCCAGTGCAGCCGACGCTGCATCTGTTGGCGCAGGTAGCGCCGCAACGGCGTCCGGCAGAGGTTCTTCCGCTTGCGCTTCTTCTACTATTTGCGCATCTACTTCCGCTTTGACATCGTTGCTGGACGTTTGATCAGGTGCCGCGTCAGCACTCGTAATGTTGGACTGCACATCACTCTTGGATTGAACTTGCGCCACTGATGCGGAATCAACCATCGGTACAGTGGCAGATATCACAGCGGATTCATCATCGGCTGCCGCAACGATGGCCTCTGCTTTGGCTATCTCTTCTTGGGCTGCTTCTTCGCCGGTGGCGTTACTCTCAGCCGATATCCCAGCTCGCTGGGCGTCAGTCTGTACCTCGCCCGAAGCTGGCGCGCTTTCAACAGCGGCAAACGAACTTGCCTCTGGTCCACTCCTGGCTATTGAAGCCGGTTCTTCAGCTGGCTGCGTGGCGGATGAGAGGGTACCGGCTAAGGCCTCCGTCTGTGTAGGTGGCGCTGCCTGGAGCATGGCCATAGGCGCTGGTGCAGCTTGAGCGCTTTCAGACGCGAGCGTTTCATCACTTTCTGGTGCCGGCGCATCCGGAATGGAGGCGATGACGGCTAGCCCTTCTGCAGTCGTCCTATCTTCGCCACTGGATACTGCTGCGGCGTCCATTTCACCTGCGTTTCCTTCTGCACTCTCTGCTTGAGCGCCGTAAGCCGCCACGGCTCCACCGTCTGCGGATGGGCTACCAGTGGGCATGGTCACTTCTGCGGCAGATGCTTCGTTGGATTCTTCTCCCGCCGCTTCTTGCGGAACCGCTCCTGCATCGACAGCAGCCACTGGCGCCGCAGCCGGTTCTTCAACCGACTGCGCCATCTCAAACTCCGGTGCAACACTATCTGAAGCGCCGCCTGTCAGGCCGACATCTGTGATGCTGAAAAAGCCGCTCGCACCCAAGACGACGAGCAGCAATGCGAGAGACGCTCCGGCTAGGTTGCGATATATGCTGCTGCCTTGGCCTAAAAAAGTATGCAATGAGCCGGTAAGCTGTCCGAAAAAAGAAGGCTGTTCGGTTGGTTGACCAGCGGGCGCAGTGAAAGATGAAGGTGCTACATCGGCTGCTGTGATAGTGAACGAACGGGGAAGCGCGAGTTCCGGTAACGAGCGGAGCAATAGTACTGTCTGCTGCAAAGTGTCCAGCCGCCATGCCACTTCCGTGTCGGCTGCAATCGCCGTTTCGACCAAGGATCGTTCTTGTTCGGTGACCGCATCATCAATATAGGCGGACAACAAATCGTCTGTTATGCGGTTGTACTCGGTTGATTTCGTCATGACATTCACTACGTGCGCCGCTGCCACAGGACAGAGGCATTCTTATTCATGCTTAGGACGCAAGGTAGGGGGCAATAGTTCCGGCTGTTCTAATAAATAGTCGCGCAGGCGAGTTCGGGCACGACTGATACGTGATTTCACCGTACCCATGGGCACACCGGTGATTTCGCTGATCTCCTCATAGGCGTATCCCTGCACATCACAAAGGGTTATGACCAGACGTTGGTCCTCGGGAAGGGATGCGATCCCGCGCTCGATGTGCGAGTTGAGTTCACTGCGTTCGGCAAGTTCGTGGGGACTTTCGGCGCCGTCGACTAGATAGTCGGCATGCTCGCTTTCAGAGGCTTCATCGCTGTCGATGCTGTCAGTGCGTGCGCGTTTGCGTGCACGCAGAACGTCGTAGCATGTATTAACCACAATGCGCATGAGCCAGCTTTTGAATGAACCGCCGCGGAACGTATCCAGCGCTCGATATGCTTTGATAAAGCCGTCCTGCGCGGCATCGGCAGCCGAGTCCTGGTCCTGCAGCATGCGGTATGCGACGCTGTACGCAAGGCGTTCGTACTTGCGCACTAATACGTTGAACGCGTCCAGGTCTCCGTCGAGCGCACGGTCCACATAAGCAATGTCGTCTTGACCTGCGTATTCATCTTGCTGTCCTGCGGCTGGGGAGTCCAATGTAGTGCTCTAAATATACCCTTACTATTTGACGATACTGTATGCTGTCTGTATACTGGCTTAGTGAGTTGCCGAAGTGGCGGAATAGGCAGACGCGCACGACTCAAACTCGTGTGGGGTAACCCGTGTGGGTTCGACTCCCACCTTCGGCACCACTCCTCTTATAGAAGCAGCACCTTCTTGACTTCATACTCCGAACGCCATTCAACAGTCCGCTATTGTATTGCTCAATGCGAATTGTGGTCCGACATGTTTCCGCTGGGAGTTCCGCCATTCTGTGCGCTGTTACTGTCGAATACGGCCTCTGCGACGTGCCGTGTACTGCTTTCTAAGCTTTACCTGTCGTTGCGCCAAACGATGTTCCCATTATATCCGAAATCGCTTTCTCTGCCTACAGTCACGCGTTCATCTGAACTGCGCTCACATCCGAGCAAGTTGTTATGATGCGCCATACTGAGTGAACCTAAGTGCATCGTTCACCTGCCGCGCACAACTGAACGAACAAGTTGCGCACCCCAGCTAGCACGGCATAGCATGCAAGTTGCGACAGTTGAAGCCTCGTTGATTGTGATAATTTCTGGCTTGTCGCTAGCGTGGGCGAACGTAGTTGTCCAAGACGCGGGAACGAATCACCGTGCGTTTGGAGTTTATGCACTGAACTTGAACAGCGACGTCAAGAAATCCATTCAACAGCGAGTATGATGCGTCGAGAATCCATGAAATCAAGCGATGTGCGAACAAATGCCGCAAATCATCGAGTAGTTGTCAGTTGGTAGTCAGGTTAACTGCTGCCGACAGTGCTAGAATGATACTGTTGCCCGACAAGGGCAATAGTGCGCACATGGAGCGGTTTGCATGTGGTATAGTAGCATTAGCGGGATGGAACAATCATACTATCGTGCGATAATGTGAGCAGTAAGCAATGTCAGCATAGCGCTACTCTTGCGGTGTCGTTACTACGCCGTTGCGTCGTGAACGTTTGGTAATCATACGGGTGCTCCGGTAAAATACGCGGTTGTCTTTAGGACTTACAATTTGTCGCGAGTGGTTTGACAGGGTAAGCAGCCTACAAATAAATGGAAGAGCCAGCCGGTATTTCGTCGCGGCAAATGAATCATAGTTGTACACGCCGCTGGTAATCCGATAATCGAAGCCATATGAGAGATAATTTGAGTAGCAGAGATCGGCATGTTCAGCGCAGCCACAGTTGGCTGTGGTATGGAATCTTACTCCTGTTCGTACTGTTAGCTGTGTCTGCCTGTGGACCGGAACGCCGCAAGTCGAAAAATAATGAACCGGAGTCGCAGACAGTCAGCATAGCCGAATCGTTTATGCAGGATGGCAATCTTGACGCGGCACGCAGCCAGCTGGACGAACTGGATGTAGCCAATAGCATGCAATGGCTGGTCATGCAGGCGGAAGGCGCTATCGATACTGAGCCGGATTCCGAACAGACACGCGCATTGGCGCAGCTAGCGCTGGAGCTCGGCACGCAGTCGCCGGCGATCGTTGCCTATGCCGCACAGGTGGGACTACTGCCGTCGGCAGCGATTAGCGAAGCGGTAGCTTCCGAGAATACAAATACGACCGGCGCCAACGCCGTTGCAGCGGCTGTCGAACCTGTACAGGATGCGATTGACACACCTGCGCCTGCTCCAACCGTAGAGGTGATCCTGATGGAGCCTACAGCGCTAGATCTGCCGACCGCCACAGCGCAAACCCTTGATATGCCCACGGCGACCGCCATACCTATTCCCCGAATCGTTGCGTCAATATCTATGAACGTGCGCGGCGGACCGGGCACGAACTATCCGATCGTTCAGGCCATGGAATCTGGGCAGGAAGCCGACATTATTGGCAAGAATGACTCTGCCGATTGGTGGCAGGTGCAACTTCCAGGCAATCAGTTAGGCTGGGTCTATGGACAGTTGGTCAGCGCCAACGGTAACCTTGATAGCGTGGCTCTTACGGCAAACATACCCGAACCGCCGCCGACGTCAACACCAGCGCCTGTGATTGAGCAGCCTGCTGATGCGCCGGAACCAGAAGCTCCAGAGGCGGAAGCTCCCGAGACGGAAGCAGCGCCCGCGCCGTCCGGTCCGGTTTACAAAGTCGTTGAGCGTCGCTTATGGAATGTCTATGAGAACGGCGGTACACTGAACGGGCCCAGCGTGACCTGCGGCGAAAAGCGCCAGCTGGTGGTGAATGTGATAGACGCCAACGGGCAACGGCTAAACGGCGTCGCAGTCCAGGCAGAATTTGGTGCTAAGGAGATATTCGTTACCGGATCGCAGGGCAAGGGCGACGGTGTCGTTGAGTTCATTCTGGGTGAAGGGCAGGATGTGCGCGTGATTCGTGACGTCGACGGCTCAGATGTGTCCTCAGAAGTCGCGCGTGGTATGGTAACCAAGCCAGCCGGTATATCGTACGAGGACTTGATTGGCGGTCAATTTTGCACCAATGATGCCGATTGCAAGACCTTTGTGGATGCGCCCGGCTGTTATGGTCACTATAGCTGGACGGTAACGTTCCAACGCAACTATTAGCAGTTATAATGCCGATGGTTGGTTTCAAGCTGTTTCACTATTGTGAGCCTATGCAATCATTGAGGTATTCTTATCTCTCGCCATTTTGGTGGCAGGGAGGGAATGTTTGAAGAGTGAGTTGATACAATATGCGCCGCTTTTTGCGGGGCTAACTGACGAGGAACGAGCCACACTGGATTCCGCTTTCGTGGAAGGTCAGTCTGCGGCTGGTTCGGCTGTGCTCGAAGCTGGATCTCAGGCTGAAGCGATCTATCTCATCGGCCAAGGGTTCGTCAGCCTGTCCACGCTTCGTGGACAGAAACTAGCAACGCTAGGTCCAGGCAGTATCCTGGGTGAAGCGAGCCTGTTGGGCGCGGAACCCATGGATGTCACCGCTACTGCACTGGCAGACCTGCGCTATTGGAAGTTAACTGATAGTTCGCTTCGCCAGGTGATATTGCGAAACCCGGTCATCGGCCTGCAATTGAGCCAGAACTTCGGCAACCTCGTTGTGCAGATGGAAGATTATCTGGCGCAAAGATTGTCCGAGATTCAAGAACTGTCGATGCTGCCGCCACACACCATTCAGTCGATAGCGTCGCAGCTTGAGCCGGTCGGCTTTGACACCGGCGACGTGGTTTATTACGCCGGCGAAATGCCTAGCGGCATTTATATACTGGAAAGTGGTTCTATCGAGCTTCGCTCCGACGAACAGGTTGAACTCGATGGTAGCCGGGGTGTCCATCCTGGCGATCTGTTTGGTGTCGCGAGCCTGTTGACCGGCAAGCCTTCACGCAGTACGGCTACGGCTAACAGCGAATCTACCGCATGGATACTCGTCGCGAGTTCTTTTGAGGCTATATGTACCCGGCAACCAGGTCTACGACGCGCGCTTGCACACGCGGTAGCTTCTCCACTAAATAGCCAGGACCAGTCGCAGGCGGTGCAATGGCTGGCACAAATGCCGATGTTCCGCGAAATCTCTCCGGAGACACTACGCGCCGTCGCAAGAAATATGCAGCTACGCTACATTCCTGCTGGCGAGCGGGTTTACATGATGGGCGATGTCGGCGATGCGCTCTATTTGATCGAAGCTGGCGAAATCGAACTCAGCGCACAGAATGCCAGCGGAATCGTGGAAGAGACCGCCCGCATAAGCGGCGGCGGCTACTTCGGCGAAATGGCGCTTCTCACCGGGCAGATGCGAACCGACAATGCTACAGCAGTCCGCCACAGCAATTTGTGGGTGCTAAAGCGCTCAGCGCTGGATGACCTTACGGGTTCCTATCCGGAGCTCGGAAAGGCGCTTAGCCAGGGTGTCGCAACCAAGCTGGCATCAGATTCAGGCGATTTGGAAACTGAGCGGCTGCGCATGTTCGCTCTGCTAGCATCGCTGAGCAAGAAAGAACTCAGTCAGGTCGCAGGCTATCTTGAGCCAATGCGATATCGCGCCGGCGAGCAGATCTACCGTTCCACCGGCCCCGCCGACCGTCTCTTCCTCCTGGAGGAGGGACAGGTGCGCATTCAGGCACTGAACGGCGGTAGTTGGATCGTCGGTCCTGGCGAAGAGTTTGGCGAACGAGCGCTGCTGACGAACCAGCCACACAATGCTACAGCCTTTGCCGAGACAGACGTGGATGTCTGGACGCTGTCCAAGAACGACTTTGACATGCTGCTCGGTCTTTATCCGGGCCTGGCGCTGAGCATGAGCCGCATCCTCACGGAGCGCATATCCCAAATGGAGATGGGACAGTCCAACGGGACGTACGCATCCTACTACGATCCGTCAAGAGAAGGCGCGATGGCATATGCGCCGGCTCCCGTGTCCGGACAGACGGCTGGACAGCCGTCCATGCAGACGCAACAATCAAATTTACCCTCTCGACGATCCGCAGTCGGCTTGAGCTATGAGCCGGAAGCAGCCGGCGGACGCGAAGGCGGTGCGGGTCCAAAGCCAGGACGCGTCGGCCCAGTTGAGTGGTTCGTCAATCTCAGTACATTTGGCAAGTTGCGCATTGCGTTTCTTGTGTTGCTTCTCATTTGGCTGTTCGGTATTGCCGCGCCGTGGGCCATTGCCACGTTACTGCAAGGGAGTGCATCAGTCGCCAGTGGCGCTGATATGGCTAGCTCCAGCCTGTTCAACGCTGTGAATGAGGTCTACGCAGTTGGCAGCTATCAATTGCGCGAAAAAGATGCTGATCTAGCCCAGGTGTTGGCCATGGCTGACCAGCAGGTGCCGCCCACCGCGACGTCGACGCCGCCGCCAACGGTGACGCCCATCCCATCGGCTACGCCACTGCCCACCGCCACGCCGTTACCAACTGCGACTCCGATTCCGCCGACGGCGACTTTTGCGCCAGTTGCAGTCGCCTATGTGCCGCCAGAACCCATAGAGGAGCCGGAAGTACAGGTTGCTTCGGTTGCACCGCGAGCCTGGGATGGACGGTTGACGCAATTGGGCGTGCGAGTGGACGACGCCCCAGCCGCACCAGGTCAGGAATACTGGCGCATCGTGGAAGCACGCTGGGAAGATGAAAAGCAAGCTGCGGGACGACACCACATCTATGTCGAAGTTCTGGACCAAAATGGTAAGCGATTGGTCGGGCAGCCGGTAACCGTATTCTGGGGCGACGGTAATTTCACCGCTCCGACAGAAGACAAGAATCCGCCTGACTTTGGCTTCAACTATCAGATGTACGCTGCAGGCAACGCCTATGACGTAAAGGTCGAGGGATTGCCCAGCGACATCTTGCGGGGCGCCGGTATGGGCGACTTGAACCTGCCCAACTATGGGATACATACGGCGTTCTATATCACCTTCCAGAAAGCCGTGAAATAGCCCACCCTGTGGTTGGTCGATTAGTCCAGACCAAGCTAAGTAATATGATATTATGAGGCGGTCGAGTGTCATTCTCGACCGCCGTTTTATGTGCGACATTGATGAGAGGCTACTTTGAAGGGACGCTCGAGCGGATCGGCTGATTTGCAGCCGGTTAATCAGCGGCGCCTTCTGGGACGCACGCCTTCCGTGACGCACGATACGCCTGCGCTTGGCTTGTGCTGTTGCTGCGTAGCTAAGCTCTGGTCGCACAGCCATGCGATTGAGTGGCTCTGAAGCTTCGATGTAATTGAGCAGACGGTTAAGCGATTGAACCTACACCGTGCACAGACGGTCTAGACTGCGTCGTGGATGGATAAATCTTTGTCGCCGTAGATGATCTGACGGCTGCTGGCAATCATGGGATGCTCATGCTGAGCCCGTGTGTTTCGTAACAGTCGCCGACCCCAGATGCGTGCATATCGGTTGCTGCGCACTACTGCGACGGCGTAAGGCGCCCCCGCTAGCCAATTGCGCAGGAAGACCGACAGACTCGGTTCCGGCAGCCAGTTTACGCCTGGCGTACCGTTGGCTACCGTGCAGCCCAATCTGCGCCAGCTATTCACCAGCGACATGCCATAGCAGTTGAGTCCGAACACCATGCGGATATCCACCGCCTGCGGATTGTGCAGTCGCTCGACGAACAGCCGGTCGAACACTTCTTTTCCAATCATTTCCTGTCCACGATAGCCAACTAACTGGCCATCGTGTCCGTGCACAAGTAGTAACAGGTCCACTGTATATGTTGGACTGAGCCGCAGGATAGCATCGGAAAGCTGCTGACCCGTAGCCAGTTCATCCTCCAAAATGACGACTTGTTTGTACTGCTGATAGGCGCCGTAGAGACGCAGAAGGGCCTTCGCGTACTCCTCCGTGGTGAAGTCGATGATCGACATGACAGACTGTGGCAGATGCAGACCGGCAATATGGCCTACATTCTCCAGCAGAACCACCAAGGCGATAGGTTTGTGCGATTGTCTCTGCGGGGTTTCGCCGTCGCTATGGATGACTGGCAGGTCAATGCGCATGGAAGGCGAGACTAATTGTCAGAACGGACGAACTTAACTTTGAAATTGCTTGTGATATCCTCCATGCCCTCGGCCAATTCTTGCCAATCGTTGGAAAGGAAGATGCCGCGCGCCTGGTCAAGCGTATCAATCTCACCGCCGCTCGTGATCTGGGGAGAGCGGCCCCATACGGTGTACCACACATCTGACATCTGAAAGCCCATAGTGGCTAGACCCGGCGCAAGTTTGTTGACCAGGTATTCTTGGCAATCTTCTTCATGGCCTTCTTCCATGTCATAGCTAATAACGACTTTGAGCATGATTCCCTCTATACTTGCTATTGTTTACGACTGCGGAATAAGTGCGGCTGTTCTAGCATTGTTCTATAGGTGATGACGGTCCGCAGAACGCAGTCGATACTCTCTATTCACCAGTTTATTCGCGAAACGTGACAAACTCGGTTACACGTATTACAAAGCGCGCCAAAACAGTCGTCGGTTCAGGTTCATTGCCTTCTGACGACTAGATCCACTCCATAAGGGTGTTTGTGTCTTCTACAACTAGGTCGGCTTCCAGCAGATCCTGCTCTTCGGCAAGACCGCACAGAACACCACCGGTAGCCATCTGTGCTGCGCCCGCTGAACGCAGATTCATCTTGCTATCGCTGACCACCAGGATTTGATTGGGTGGTATACCCAGCTGGTCGGCTGCCGAAAGATAAGCTTCGCTATTTGGCAAGAGGTTGCGCACATCCTCGCGGCCTAGCACGACAGTGAGCGCCTCGCGTGGGAAGTGCGACTTGGTCAGGAAAGTGGAAATTTCACGGCGGTTGCGTGTTGAGACAAGCGCTAGACTGTATTGCATGGATAGAGTGGCAAGCGTGTCACCTATGCCTGCGTGAGGCATCAACTGGCTGGGCGGTGGAAAACCGCGCAGCCGGTTGAGAAACGGCAGATATCGCTCGATGTTCTTGTTCACATGCAGTCGGCGCGCCTGGTTGATGAGGAAGTTGTTGAAGCCCTCGCTGGATATCATGATGCGCCGTGCGACATGGGCTCTTTCTTCCGGTCCAACGACTCGGTCGGCCCAAGCAAAGTGGGAGGCAGCCCACTCAGGAAAGAACCAGTCGATCTGCGCGAGCGTACCATCAAGATCAAAGATGACGCCGTTGATCTTGCGCCCGGCAATGATGCCCGGCAGCCGTACAGTCGAATCCGGCAGATCCATTTCTTCGAAGGGATCCTGATCCATGAGTTTGCGGAAAACGTACGACAGCAGAATGCGCGTGCTGGCAATAAGCGGCGTGGCTAACAGGACGCCGAGTAAGCCAAACACAATTGCACCGGTAATGATGCCCACAAACGAAACCGCCGGATGCAGCCGAACCTGTCCGCCGACCAGACGTGGAATCAGATAGGTTGTCTCGATTTGGGCGATGATGGCGTAGATAATCAGCACTATAATTGCAAAGGTGAAATTGCCGACCGGCATCCATGTGGAGCCCTGGATTAAGCTGATAGTGACGCCGATGGCGCCGCTGATGCCTGGGCCGATGCTTGGCAAGAATTCCATGATACCCGCCAGGATCGCCAGCCCACCTGCGTTGGGCATGCCGACGATGCCCAGTGCAACCCACGTCATGATACCGACTGTAAGCGCCAACAACAATTGCCCGCGCAGGAACGCCTGCCATGTGACGCCAAGCTCTCTTGCTAGCCGTCTCGCATCCTGCTGGTAGTCCGGCGGGATCGCTTCCAGGACCAACCGTTGCAGCTTATAGAGATCCTTGAGGATCCAGAACGTGAGCACCATCACGTAGACAATGGTAAGGATGCCCGTTGTCACGCCGGTTACGATGGTGACTGGGTTGCGTGTGGACACCGTCAGTATGTTGGAGATGGCGTCGCCAGCCTGTGCGAAGAGCTGGTCAAACGAGAGTTGCAGCGGACCCAGACTGACCAATGGTCCCGTCGATGCGTTCTGCAGGTTTACGAGGAGGACGTTCAGCGATTCCTCAAGCGATACGACAAGCCCGGCAGAGCGCGGGATAGTCACTACCGGCACCAGCGCGGCAAGACACGCCAACACGATGTAGACGATGAGGATGGCGCCACCGCGCGCCCATCCGGTGCTACGTTGAATCCAGTTGACGGGATAACTAAGAAGGAAGGCTAACAGAAAAGCAACGATCGTGGGCGAAAACATCGCCCGGAACGTCACCAACAAGACGAGGGTGATGATCACCAGTGCTACGATAACGATAATTTTGGTGACGTTTCCCCATCTTCTGGAACCCATGTGGCGGTATCTTATGCTTCCTTAGAACTGCGTTACCTGACTAAAGGGCCAATATCGAATCCAAACTCGCCCTAATATGTATTCCCGCTTCACAGGGCCGAATGAACGACTGTCGTTACTGTTGTCACGGTTGTCGCCCAATACAAAGTAGCTCAATGGCCCTAATGTAACCGGCGGCATGCTATAGATGCCGATATCGTGCGGGTATGGTTCAGGCAGCGCTTCATTGTTGATGTATACGATGCCCTGATAGATCTCAATCGTTTCACCTGGCAATGCAACAATTCGCTTAACCAGCATCTCATCCATCTCGGGCAAGCTCAACACCACAATATCATTGCGTTGCGGCGGATGGATGCGATAGCTGATCTTGTCAATGATCAGCCGCTGGCGTTCAAGCAGGTTCGGCTCCATACTTCGACCGAACACAATAGTCGCCTGTGCCAGGAATAGATGCACGACTAGTGCCAACGCAAGCGCAGGCAGCACAATTTGCGCGGTATCCTGGACGAGTCTCCTCCAACGATAGATGGACGATTGCGACTTCTGTTGTTCCTGATATACTGTGTCATCTACCCTAGATCTGTATTCAGAAAACGGATCTCGACTATCCATTGTGTCAATTACTCCACATGAAATGAACGCACGCGCCTGGGTTTCTAGTTTACCAGAACGGCAACCCCAAGTCACTAAATGCGCCACATGTAGCAGGTGCTGCTACTGCTGCTTTCGGATGCCGCTGATTCACTACTGCCTGCACCTTATCTTGCCGCCCATACATTTCGAGGTGCAAGATATATTATGCAGTACAAACGGCACACCGAAGCTTGCAGTTCACTGTCTATTGTTACACAGTCGGATCCGACGAACTCATACCCGTCCGCTGCTGGCACAAACCAATACCGAGCCGAATGGACGAATACACAATCGCTACATGGGGCTGTAGCGTCCGCTCGTGGATCGCGCTTTATTCGACATCAGGTGCATGGAAGCACTATGTAAGTTGACGTCGGAATGGCCCGTATATATACTGTCGACATTCATTTCGGACATTAATCCATCACAATTTGTCCGTTTCGCCGCCATACTTGTCCGTTCCACGCGTTTGAACGTTGTTCATGATTCGATATAACCACAGCCGTATGCAATCGAGAAAGAAGTTCGAATCCGTGCGGACGCACGCATTCGCGGCTTTCTCCCTTTTGTGCATCGTAATCAGCATAGCCGTTTGGCTGCAGCCCATCCTCGTCATGGCGCAGACGCCGAATGCTGCAGTGGACTCCGGCGACGCCGAATTGTATGCGTTGGTTGAAGAGACTATGTCAACCATGTCTGTTGCGGACAGGGTCGGACAGCTGTTTCTGATTACATTCAATGGAAACGATGTTGGATTTGACAGTGACATCGCCGAACTGGTCTACGGGTATCGCGTGGGCGGCGTCGTGTTGAGCCCGGAAAATGGCAACTTCAACAACGGGACAGGAGAGTCCACACCGTCAGACGTTGCACGGCTGGCTAACCAGCTTCAAGGTTTAGCCTATGGCGTGTTGCTGCCAGACGATAAGGCGTTAGTTGAACTGCCGGACGGCTGGCAAAGTGACAAGAATCTTTTGCTCGAAGAGATGACCGAAGTTGCGCCGGTCAATCTGCCGCTCTTCATCGCCGTCAAACAGTTAGGCGATAATTTGCCCGATACGGATCTGCGTCGCGGGTTTACGCCGTTGCCCAGCCAAATGTCCATCGGCGCCACCTGGCGACCGGACTTGGCAACCGGCGTCGGCGAGGTCGTGGGCAGAGAGATGAGCACCGTCGGCGTGAACATGCTGCTGGGTCCAATCCTTGATGTGCTGGATAAGCCCAAGACCGGTTCAATTGCAAGTTTGGGTCAGCAAATGTACGGCGGTAATCCATACTGGGTGGGGCGCATGGGCCAGGCGTACATCGCCGGCGTGCACGCTGGGAGCGGTGGTACAGTCGCAACCGTCGTTTCCCATTTTCCCGGTGCAGGCGATATCGACCGACTGCCTGACGAAGAAGTATCTACTGTGCAACGTCCGTTAGAAGAGTTGCAGCAGGTTGCATTGCCGCCGTTCAGGGCCGTTACAGGTCAGACAACGCCACCGGCTGATACGGAAAGCATGAATAGCACAACGGACGGCTTGATGTCGTCGCTGGCGCGATACAGCGCATTCCAAGGCAGCAGCCTAGGCAGGAATACGCCTATCGGACTGGCGCCGGAGCTGGAGATGGCGCTGCAGCAGGAGGGTTTCACAGACTGGCGCGATGAAGGCGGCATTTTGGTGAGTTCGGAGCTAGGTGCGCCGGCAATCCGACGGCTCTATACCCTGTCGCCTACCGAATTTCCCTATCGACGCATTGCTCTCGACGCGTTCACGGCAGGACATGACTTACTCTATCTCGGTCGCTTTTCCAGTGATGAGCAATTGGAGACCCAACGGCTTAATATCAAGGAGACTATCGGGTTCTTTCAGGAACGCTATGTGGAAGATCCGGACTTCGCCAAACAAGTCGATGAACGAGTTCGACGCATTTTGAGACTAAAGCTGCGGCTCTACAGCGGTCACGGCGCCGTCGATGACACGGCTGGCGACGACGCACCATATACGCCTATTCCACTGTCCACTGTGCTGAAGGACGGTGCGCGTCTGGCAGAATTGCAGGAGAATAGCGGAGACTCGCTGGCTACAATGTCGCAAGTCTCCCGAGAGTCCGCCGGTATTCTTTACCCCGATCCGCGCGAATCGAGCGAAGTGTTGTCGCAAATTCCGCAAAAAGGCGAGAATATCCTCATCTTCACCGATAGCCGCCTACAACAAGAATGCGCAGATTGCGTTGTGGAAGCGGCTGTGGCGCCGGACATGCTCGCCAGCATCATCTATCGAATGTATGGCCCCAATGGCACGGATCAATTGGCAGGCGATGAAATCACCAGTCTGACGTACTCGGATCTGCAAGAGCTGCTCGATTCCGAAGCTTATCCCACGCCCCCGCCTCAGGCTATCCCGACAGTGACTCCTTCGCCGACCATGCCCATTACGTCAGAGCGAACGACAACCGAATCGAATCGACTGGCGCCAATGCCGCCCCTGCCTATCGATTCTCAAGTTATGGCTGAGACTCTGGACAAGAATGAGAAAACAGCTAAGTATATTGAGGACGCCGACTGGATACTCTTTGCCATGTTGGACGTGGATGAAGAGAACTACCCAGAGAGCGGTGCGCTCAACCAATTTCTCCGCTTGCACAGTGATGAGCTGGCATCTAAAACTATTGTGGTCTTTGCGCTCAATGCGCCGCTTTTTCTGGATGCGACTGAGATAAGCAAACTGAATGCGTATTACGGCATCTATGGAAAGACGCAATCCTTCTTGGAAGATGCGGTGCGAGCGCTGTTCCGCACAATCCAGCCGGACGCTGCGCCGCCGGTTAGCGTGGCGGGTACACGTTTTAGCAACCTTTCTGAGTGGCTGGCGCCGGACCCTGCCCAACATATCAACCTAGGACTATCGACAATCGACGGTGCGTTGGAATCGCCTGCAGGTTCCGGAGCGGATGAACAGTTGCCCGTTGTCCAGAATGATGCATTGCTACAGATGCACACGGAAGCTGTCATCGACCGCAACGGCAATCCGGTTGTGGACGGCACGCCAGTAGAGTTCGTGCTCACGTATGAAGACGATTCCACTACCCAACGAGTTGAGAGCGCGCAGACTCGTGACGGTGTAGCCGGAATCGAGATCGTTCCGGAACGCCCCGGCATCATGGAAGTACTGGCTCGCACCGGCGGGGCTACTTCGGGTGAGGTGCGCCGCATAAACATCGCCGGTGCAGTTACGACTGCAGAAGTCGAGGGCGGGGATGCCAACAGCGTGGCGCCTGTTCCCACGGCGCCGGCGGTAGAATCCGATGCAGTCGCCATGTTGCCAGAAAGCGCCGAATCAGCTCCTGAAGCGGTGACACAGAATCCTGCTCTGGCCATCACGATTCCGGATCCGATCAGCCTTGCTTCTTTGTTCATTGCATTGCTGACCATTGTGGCTATGACAAGTATGCTGGTGATCGTGCAGGTTCACGTGATTTCTCGCAAAACACTTGTGCACAGTATCTTGTGGGCTATGAACTTTGGGCTGCTGGCGTACATCCTCTATGCGTTCGGGTGGTTGCCCGGCGCCGATCGGCTGCAGGCAAGTCTTCGCATCTGGGGTTCCGCAATTGTGGTTTTTGTCGGCATGCTATTACCGTTGCTCTGGTTGCAGTTGCGCAATGGATAATCTATCCTAAGCGCTCTATCGGATCGGTCGACGCGCAAGTCGCTCAAGCAGGCTATGTGTGTTTAGCGTATACCCGCGTCCATATTTCAAAGGATAGTCTTCATGAGGAAGCTAAAATACGTCGGGCTGATGTTATTAACATTGGCTGCGATAACTGTTTTATTCGGCTGTGGCGCGAAAGTGACGCCTACGCCAGTCGTACAAGATAGTAATGCACCACAGATAACCGTATACAAGCCGCCGTCCTGAGGTTGTTGTGGCGACTGGGTTCAGTACATGACTGATAATGGATACAAAGTTGAGACCGTTGAAGTCGATAATATGGTTTCAATTAAGACCAAGTATCATGTGCCGACGGAACTCCAAGGTTGCCATACAGCCATCGTGGATGGCTACACTATTGAGGGACATGTACCGGCTGCCGACATTGAACGCCTGTTGGCTGAGCGACCCGATGTCGCCGGACTAGCCGTGCCTGGGATGCCGGTTGGATCTCCCGGCATGCAGGTTGAAGGTGCGGTTGACCAGCCATACGATGTCATTGCCTTTACGGAAGACAATCAGCAGTCTGTCTTTAGTAGCTACGGCAAATAGTTGCGAGTCGATTACTTATCAAACCGAATAGAGGGAATTCCAGCGACACGCTTTACCGTCGCTGGTTTCATGTTATCGCGCTCAATTGGGAGTAATCCACCGACCAGCTGATATGATCGACACATACTTTGAAAGTGCTGGCTCGAACTAAGTACCCCCGGCTGGATTCGAACCAGCGCTCCCGGCTCCGGAGGCCGGTGCTCTATCCCCTGAGCTACGGGGGCGTACTTTCGTCATTCACCGCACAACAGCTATATATAGCATAGAGCAAACACGAAAAGCAAATCCAATTGGGCTGGCTTAGGGGCAGTGCTATAATTGCAGCATGCAATTGGACCGCTCCTACAAACCTAAAAGGCGGCGGCGCGGTCTCGCCCGATTTTGGCCGCTGGTACTCATTGCCATCGTAGCCATCGTGCTCTATGAGCAGCAGCCGGAATGGCTCGTTTCCAAACCGATGGCGCCTACGCCCATACCGACGAAAAGCGCCGTCTCCTTCCTGGCAGACGCCAATACGGCCCTTCAAACAGGGGACTACGCGAACGCCATTGCAGCATTTCAGCAGATGATCCGCCTCGAACCGGACAATCCGCGACCGCTCGCCGAGCTTTCGTCCATCTACCTCATCCATACCGACCTCGAGAGGGCGCTGGAGATGGCCGAGCGCGCGGTCGACGTGGACTCCAACGACGCAAGAGCGCTGAACGCGTTGGCCCGGGCGCAGGACTGGACCGGCGACTACGACTCAGCGCTAAGCAATGCGTTCGATGCGCTGGATCACGAACCGGACAACGCCACAACGTTGGCCATCCTCGGCGAGATTTATACGGACTATGGCAACTGGGATGTAGCTGAGGATTACCTAAGCCAGGCGGCGGAGATCGAGCCGGACAACGTCACCGTACTGCGCAACATGGCCTATCTTGCTGAACGGCGCGGCGACTATGACGGCGCCATTGAACTGTATGACAAGGCCATCGCAGCGGCGCCGCATCGGTTCGACCTCTACATCGAGAAGGGGCGACAATATCGGGTTGGTTTGCTAGACTATGATCTGGCGAATGAGAACTATCGCAAAGCCGTAGAGGTCTATCGCACGGCTGCCACGTTGGATGCACTGGGCGACGGGCTGTACAATTCAGGCGATCATCCGCAAGCAGTGCTTGTACTACAGGATGCGGTAGAGATGGATCCGCAATATGGTCCGGCACAAGTCCATTTGGGCATGGCGCTCTATGCGCGGCGCAACTACGAGGATGCAGCTGTGCATTTGGAGAAGGGCCTGCGTATGATTGGCGAAAACGCACGCGTCGAGCAGCTCTACACGTTGGGTTTGGCCTATATCTACAAGGACCCGCCTGAATGCAGCAAGGCATTGGAGTGGCTGCAAAAAGCGCTAGAACTGGACCCGGAAAGCGGACCAGCACTTGAGGGGCTTGGTCTTTGCAATCAGTAATGCGAAGTCATCCCAAGTCGACGGCAGCTCGTGCGGCCATCCGCTTGCTCACACGTATTGGACAGTAGCTGATGACATTTCGACGATCTCGCTTAAAATCCGAGTTGCCAACAACAGCCAAACTTGGTCCTGTACGGGAGGAACCTAACGCTTCCTCAACTGGTGAGAAGAGACCGTCCGATTCGAAAAGGTCGGAGTCTGGTTCCGAATCGGAAGTTGTTCAAGCATCGGCTACATCCGCAGACACTGCCCAGCGCACCACCACCAGCCATCGCCGATTGCAGCGTCGAGTCACGCCGCTTGTTGTGCTGCAAGAGCCTATTCAGGCGGGTATGCGCAAGGTCTTTGACCTTCGACGCTTCATTATCGTTCTTGCACTAACCGGCGTTGTATTAATACTGCCCACCCCGGCTGGATTGTCTATCTACGGGCAGCGCGCGATTGCACTTTTTGTCTTTACCGGCAGCATCTTGGCCCTAGAGCCCGCACCGCTGCCGATAGCCGCTCTTATGGTACCCATATGCCAAATTGCGTTAGGTATTGACACAGCAGCGGGCGCGTTTGCACCGTTCGGATCACCCGTGCTGTTCCTCATTCTCGGCAGCCTATTTCTAGCCGAAGCCTTGCGCAAGCACGGGCTCACCCGTCGTTTGGCACTCTATACCATCGTAGCCAGCGGCGGCAGCCTGAACAAATTACTGTTCGGGCTGATGCTCGTGACGGGCTTGCTAAGCATGTGGGTTCTGAACACAGCGACAGCAGCGTTGCTCATTCCGGTGGCAATCACCATTGCGCAGCGCGTACAACCGCAGGAGAAGGCGCATCGTGCGCTGCAATTGCTTATCCTTTGTATAGCGATCAGCGCAAGTATCGGCGGTATGGGCACAATCATGGGTAGCGGCGCAGCCGCGATTTCAGGCAGTCTACTTGGTCAAATAAGCGACTTCGGATTTCTTTCTTGGATGATGTACGGCGTGCCGGCTGTTTTCATGCTCCTACCGCTCAGTTGGTTCTTACTCACGCGTGCACTTCCTATCGGAAACGTTTTTATTGACACAGCGCCTATCTCGGAGGAGTTGTCCCGTTTAGGCGGCATGCTCGGCCCCGAAAAGGAAATCATCGGCGTACTACTCGTATCAGTTGTGCTTTGGCTAAGCGGCAGCGCGCTGGAGAAAACACTCAATCTACCAGCAACCTTGCTCAGCAGCGCGGTCGTCGCTATCGGCGCAGTCGCGTTCCTTTCTGTTGAGGAAATCGTCGACTGGAATGACCTGCGCGGTGTTGACTGGGGCGTGTTCTTTGTGATTGGTGCAGGCCTTACGATGGGCGACGCACTGGGCAAGACAGGCGCCAGTCAGTGGTTTGCGGATATGCTGGCACCGACGCTGAACGGCCTCCCCTATCCGATCATTCTAGCCATACTCATGCTTATGGGATTTGTGCTGACACAGTTTATGAATAATGTAACCCTCGGCGCAATATTGGCGCCCGTTCTCATAACACTCGCTATGGCAATTGGCGTTCCGGCTGCAAGCCTGGTGATCCCGACTATTATGGCTGTTGAGATGGCGTTTATGCTGCCCAGTGGATCGGCGCGTATGTCAATGGTGGCCGTAACTGGCGCAATCGACCACAGCACTATGATTCGAACGGGGCTTATCATTGGCGCCCCCGCGGTGTTGGTGTTGTATTTATTCTTCTATTTAATTTCGGTATTAGGACCTATTCTAGTGCGGTTCGCATAAAGCTTACGTCCATTCGCCGCGATAGCAACCGGCGTGAAAGGGAGAATAGACTATGCGTGTATGGCTCATCGGCGCCTCCAGCACAGGTACTGAGGTGATCAAACAACTGAAAAAGAGTTCGCAGATCGATCTCACTGTATCTGCCGAATCGCCTGACCCCAAAGCCGTTCGCGACGGTGTCATCAAGCAGGTGAATTATGTCGAAACAGTCACGCCAGTAAACGTCGATTCGTTGGCGCGTCGCATTCGACCGGACCTGATCCTCCTAGATTCGTCTGCCAGCAGCTACCGCGGTAGAGCGGGCGGCTCGGCTCTGTCACAAGCATTGACCTATGAAATAGCGGCGGCCAGCGAGTATCCATGCATAATCATCTAGCCCGTCTCGGCGAGGAGTACGCTTCGCTGGATTAGCAGCGTCAACGATTCAATACGATTCATGGTAGAGCAGGGTAAGACGTACAATAAGTGCCCAGGCGGGTAATTTTGGATCACTGCCATCAAACGGAGGAAACGTTCGCGAGCGAACGCGAACAGGTCACAGCTATGATGTCAACTGCGTCACCTTCGCCAAACCAAGCAGCAACGCCGCACAATCTGGGACTCTATCGACTAGAAGGGTTCTCGGGTCGGCGCGAGCAACTACTCCAGCTTCACGAGTGGATGACGGGCGACAATGACTTGCCCGGGATCGCGATCAGTGGACTGCAGGGTGACGGGAAGAGTACGTTGGCGACTGCGGCTGCGTGGAACAATTTCCACCATTTCAGCGACGGTATCGTACGCGTCGGCGCAGCAGGACAGATGCCGTTCCGTCTGTATGACATCGTGCGCACCCTTGATACCGTGTTCGGCACTACGCTAACACGGATTAGTGAGGACCGCTGGGGCATCAGCATTCTCGAACAGCTCTACAAGCGAAAGCGCCTTCTCATTCTAGACGAACTGTCGGACGCCGACGAGGGTCAGATTCAGGTTGTTGTCAATATCATGGCGCACCTGGATGAAGCAGGCGGCAGTTCGCGCATTCTCTTGCTGAGCAGAGATTTTCATCCAGCCATTGAATCGTTGGTCCGGTTTCAGCACCTTCGGCTGCAAGGGTTGCCGACGGATGAGTTGCGCCAGTTTATCGACAGGCGCGCGCCGGCGGACATCCGCGACGAAGCGCTCGAACGTGTTGACGCTTTGCATGCGTTGACAGGCGGTAGACCTTATGTCATGCGACTGGTGCTGGGTCTCATGATGGATTATACATGGGATGAGCTCGAAATGCTGCTGACGAGCATCGCCGGCGCCGACGGCGCAGTGGCAGCCGCCGATCTAGCTGCGTTTGCCGTGGAGAACTTCGCATCCATTCATCCGGAAGCGGGTCCGTTGCTCAATCGGTTGGTGAGCGCCACGGGCGGCGCATCGTTACAAGCGATGCGCGAGCTCTTCTGGAGTGGTCTGGGCACGCAGCGGGAGCTTGGCGAGACGCTCATTGCTCTGGAAAATCGTGCCTTGATCGATCACGATGGCTTTCACCAACGCGTCGTCATGCATCCTTTCGTGCGGTCATATGTAGAGCAGAATGCGATTCTATCTGGGCGAGGATCTGGGACCGCCGTCACGCGAAATACTATGTACATCTGGTGGAGAAATACCAGTATCTGCCAGTGGAGCGCTGGCCGGAAGTGGACCCGGAATGGGGCAACATGTATCGCGGCGCCGATTGGTGCGCTTCGCGAGTCGACCGTCTACTAGATGGGTCTGCACTGGAAATCGTAGCCCTGCCCGAGATCGACGATATCGGTCTCGAAATGACTGACGAGGCTCGCGAGTATCGGGATGACCTGCGAGTGGCGCGAAATTATGCGCTGGCGCTCTCCCATTACGCGTTCTGGCGACATCCACCCGGAACGCTGCGCTGGCTTTCCACGGGCGCGGCGGCTGCTATTGCGCTCGGCGATATGCGCAACTACGCATGGCTGCTGGTGAACGTGGGCCGGCATCTCTTCTTCATCAATCGTGTGGACGAAGCGATCGAGTGGCTGAAGCGGGGCGCAGCCATCTTGGATCGCCAGGACCAGCTTGATGAACTGGGCTACGCGTATACTGATCTGGGCACATCCTATCGCATATTGGACCAGTCGCGCGAGGCGCTGCAGTATTTCCGTGCGGCTTTTGAATGTGAAGCACAGTTAGGCGATCTCTGGGGGGTCGGCACGGCGCATATGAATTTGGGCAGCGCCTATTATGGGCTCCAGGACTATGATGAAGCGCTTCTCGAGTATCAAAAGGCGTTGCGCATCGCATTGCGCAGTGCGAACATGCAACAGATAGGCAGCGCCTACAACAGCATGGGGCTGGCTATGGAAGGCATGGACCAGCTTGACCAGGCGCAACAGGCGTACACCAACGCGCTCATGAGCTTCCGCCGTTTGGATGACGTGACCGGTATCAGCACCTGCTATAACAACCTAGGTTCTGTCGCATTTGCCCAGGGAGACTACGATACTGCGATGCGCTGGTACGAGCAGGACCAGCAGATGTCGGAGCAACGCGGCGCCTGGACGGACATGGCTGCTACTCTTCACAATATGGGTCATGTGGGCTTGGAGCAGGGCAACTACTCCCTGGCTTATGAATACTTTTCGCAGAGCCGCGACCTCTATGCCGCGTTCCAGTTACTGGACTACATGCGCGAGGAAGAGGAGATGTTGGATTATATCGCTTCCGTTGAGCCGCAGGCAGTCCCCAAATAGGTATCAACTCCTCTGCACCTCATTACTGCGTTTTGTTTGCGCGTCCAGCAGCGTTCATTGCACGAGAAATGTGCGTCACCTCATATACTTCTCTAACACTTCGTATACGCGATTCTAGCGCTCGTACACCTGATATCGCTGTATACTAGAGCCGTCTCAATTTGCAGACGCAGGACCAATACTGTAAGATGCTCGTTAGCACTCGGAGGTTGAGAGTGCTAACGAGTCTGTGAGAAGAGGCTAGTCGGCTACGAACAAAAACGCTTCCTAATTGAGAAAGTCGTTTCACGGTACGGGCCGATCTAGCAATCTAGACACTTATTCTTGAAGGTTCAACGTAGTAAGAGTCAGTTTCAAATCTTTGTTATCAAGGAGGAATACCCGTGAATTTGAAACCTCTGGGAGACCGAGTAGTAGTGACCCCCGTGGAGCAGGATGAAGTGACCACAACCGGCCTTTTCCTGCCCGAAACCGCAAAAGAAAAGCCGCAGCAAGGCAAGGTTATTGCCGCCGGTCCAGGTGGACGTAAGGAATCCGGTGAACGGACCGAGATGGAAGTCAAGGTCGATGACACAGTATTGTACGCCCGCTACGCCGGCACCAACATCAAGCTCGACGGAAAAGAATATCTCATCCTCAAAGAGTCCGATATTCTGGCAATCGTTGAGAAGTAGTCAATCGGTGTCGATTCAATGTCGATACAAGGCAGTGTGAACGACACAGATCTAGTACGATGCAGAATCGAGAGTACAGAGAGCGTATCGATTAGAAACAGTTGTAACCGGCAAGCCGCTTATGGCGCCGGTGTAAGCGATAACTGTTAGTAGAACAGTTTGAATACCCTAGGAGATTAAAGAATGGCGAAGCAGATCGTATTTGAAGACGAAGCGCGCAGACACTTAAAAGAAGGCGTAGATGCGTTGGCTCAAGCAGTAAAGACAACCCTCGGTCCCAAAGGCCGCAATGTGGCACTAGATAAGAAGTGGGGCAGCCCCACCGTGACCCATGACGGCGTCACCGTTGCCAAAGAGATTGAACTGGAAGATCCGTTTGCCAATATGGGCGCTCAGCTTCTGAAAGAAGCCGCAACCAAGACCAACGACGTCGCCGGCGACGGCACCACCACAGCCACCGTTCTGGCGCAGGCCATTGTGAATGAAGGTCTGAAGAATGTCACCGCAGGCGCCAACCCCATGCTGCTGAAGCGCGGCATCGAGGCTGGTCGCGACGAGATCGTCGAAGCCATCAAGAAGATGGCCACAACCGTCAGCAGCAAGGAAAGCATCGCCCAGGTCGCCAGCATTTCAGCTGCTGATACCCAGATCGGTAACCTCATCGCCGAAGTCATGGATAAGGTCGGCAAAGACGGCGTCATCACCGTCGAGGAGAGTAAGGGCCTTGAGTTCGAGCAGGAGTATGTCGAAGGTATGCAGCTTGACCGCGGTTACCTGAGCCCATACTTCGTTTCCAGCTCCGAGACCATGGAAGCTGTCATCGAGGATCCGTACATCCTGATCACCGACAAGAAGATCAGCAGCGCCAGCGACATCGTCCCGGTGCTCGAAAAGCTGATCCAGATCGGCAAGCGCGACTTTGTTGTCATCGCAGAGGACGTGGACGGCGAAGCACTGGCTACGCTTGTATTGAATAAGCTGCGCGGTATGGTTAACGCTCTGGCAATCAAGGCTCCTGGTTTCGGCGACCGCCGCAAGGCAATGCTGCGTGATATCGCCGTGCTCACAGGCGGACAGGTCATCACCGAAGAACTCGGTCGCAATCTGGAATCCGTCGTACTTGAGGACCTGGGTCGAGCCGCTAAGATCGTCAGCACAAAGGATACCACGACAGTCGTGGACGGCGCTGGCTCTACTGAGGACATCAAGGGCCGCATCGATCAGATCCGTGCCGAGACTGAGGCCAGCACCAGCGACTACGATCGTGAGAAGCTGCAGGAACGTTTGGCCAAGTTGGCCGGCGGCGTGGCAATCATACGCGTCGGCGCAGCCACCGAAACCGAACTGAAGGAAAAGAAGCACCGGGTTGAGGACGCACTGAGCGCCACACGAGCAGCAGTCGAAGAAGGCATCGTTCCTGGCGGCGGCGTTGCGCTGATTAATGCAATCCCGTCCTTGGACAATGTCAAGCTCGAGGGCGATGCACTCACAGGCGTGAAAATTCTGCGCCGTGCGTTGGAAGAGCCCATGCGCATGATCGCCAGCAATGCTGGCCTGGATGGCCCTGTGGTCATCGAGCGAGTTCGCGCTCTGCATGCGAATGGCGACTTCAACACCGGCTACGACGTGCTTGCCAACGACTACGTTGACATGCTCGACGCCGGCATCATCGACCCTGCTAAGGTTACCCGCAGCGCAGTCGAGAACGCCGCTTCTATCGCAGCGATGATCCTGACTACCTCTGCACTGATCACCGACATTCCTGAACCGACTCCGGCGTCTCCGCAAATGGACCCGGGCATGGGAATGGGCATGTAAATTCGACCTTCCCGTGATGGGAAGCAGTCTGGATAGTTGTATACTAGGGGGCGACGGATTCCGTCGCCCCTTTGTTTGTTGATCGATTTGCACGAGAAACCGATCCTGCGGATGGCTGGCAGTATCATTGGTATATAGCAGATAGTGAAAGGAATCTATGATGGCATTGCCAAGTCGTGATGAAGCCCTAGCGCTCCTCTATGAATGGGTCGAATCAGAAAGCCTGCGGCGTCATTGTCTGGCAGTTGAAGCAGCCATGCGCGGCTACGCAAATTATTACGATGCCGATGAAGAGTTGTGGGGCATCACCGGGCTATTGCACGACCTGGACTATGAGAAGCATCCTGACATGGATGACCAGGAAAACGGTCATCCGCGTACGAGCATCCGCTTGTTCCAGGAGTTGGATTATCCGCCGGAGATGATTCATGCAGTGCAGGCGCACGCTCCGTTTCTTGGCGTTCCGCGCGAAAGCCAGTTGGACTACGCGCTCCTTGCCTGTGACGAAATCACCGGTCTCATTTTGGCGTGCGCGTATGTGCGCCCGGAACGCGACCTGCGCAATGTGAAGGTAAGATCTGTTAAGAAGAAGTGGAAGAACCGCAAATTCACCGAGGCAATCGATCGAGAAGAAACACTCGGTTATATCGAAGACCTCGGCGTTGAGCTGGACGACCATATTGACCGAGTGCTGACAGCCATGCAGGGTCAGGCTGAGGCGCTGGGCGTCGCGGGCGAGTAACTGATCCGAATCCTTACTCTATCAGCAGACTTGTATCGACTGGCGGTGTAAGGCGAGCGGTGCTGGAAGGGGTTGGGATCCAAGTGATACCCCATCAGCATGGAACTCTAGTGGTCTCGCCACCAATCCTTGCGCGAGCGAGGGTCCATAAACGAGCCGGAATCGCGAATCGCCAACTTGGCAGACGAAACGTAGCCGGTGCCGAGCTGCTCATAGCTGCTCAGCGCCGGCAAGTAGCGCCGGCCCGCGTCATCCAACTCTCGATAAAGAGCAAGCAGTGACGGATCCACGCATATGTCCTCAATATGCAGCACATAGCCGATGGCGGCTGTATCTTCCCGCGTGAACGCCAGCGTGATGCGTTGTTCCTCCGCATATAAGACCAGCGCATTGTGACCACTGTAGTCGATCACCTGCTGTCGATAGGGCACGCGAATCGCTTCGCTTTCTGTTGTTTCCAGCGCGATCAGCGTGACATACGGATACGGTATCGGCTCTGCGCGACAACCATGCCCATACCACAGCTCGTCCGCATCGCCCGTACACGCCCAGTTCCAGTCGTTGACCTGGTAGGCAGCCACAAATGGCCGTCTGCCCTCGCCGACAACACTGGAGAGTTGAGGCGCGTCCCAGTCGGTGTCGCCATTGATATTTACCAGGTCCAGCGCCGCAGTGACCGTTACATAGCTGCGGAGGCCTAAGTTCAGATCGGCGTGAACTTCCGGTGGTCGATCAGTCGACAAGCCGATCACACTGAGCTTGGCGAATTGCGCCGTCGACGTTGTGGGACAGCTTGACGTGCCGTCCAGATTGTCATCGACACTATCTCCGCCGTCCTCGTCAATAGCCTGCGGCAGGTACAGGTCGTACAGTCCCGTCTCCGGATTAGAAAATATTGTGCCGTTCAACGGCGCAGCTGAGGCATCTGCGTTGACAAACGCGAGCACAAAGATGGTGATGAACGCTGCGCAGACAGCGGCAAGTCGTACTGATTCGGTTCTAGGCGCTAAGTTAGGTAGGTGTGAACGCATATACATGTGCCGTCTTGACTGAAGTCGATGCCAATCACTCTACACGATCGACGAGATACCCTTGTGCTTCGGTATCATGATTGTGGCTACGTCATTTGACCGATATCCTTCAAAGCGCCTATTTGTGATGGTTCGCATAGTCCGCCGAACTAGCCGTACAACAGCCGATCCTCCGGTCGCCATAGACTGAATGCGCCGCTGCCCAAATGCAATACCACCGTCGCTGCCGCTAGCAATACTATGTCCAGCCATTCTGCTTCCACTGCCGGCGGATAGACCAGCAGCACCAGCAATAAGCCTACGGACATCGTCCTTGCAGCAACGCCGAGCACGAACAGGGCCATTGCCGCTGCAATGACCGGCGCGTACAGTTTTTCGGCAAGTGGAGCGCCATCGTATGTAGAGGCGTTCCACAGCAGGCCAAGCATTGCAACCATGACGAACAGGCGCGAAACGAACGGAAGCCATTCGACCACAGTACGAACTAGCATTGCTCGCAACTGTGCATAGAATCTCGAATGGACGTGCCAGACACAACTTACGACTAGCCAGTCGCGGCCAAAGCTGGCGATAAGCGGAAAGGTAAAGAAAATGGCCGTGAGATGGGACATACTCGGGTCTACAATAGGCCAGAGCACGACGGCTATAAAACCGCTCTGGCAGCCGGCAATGACGCGCCGCATGAGGCTCGGCGGCATCTCAGCCACGCGCTTGCCCATGCGCTTTCGTAACCATATTCCGAACACAAAGAGCAGTCGGAGTAGAGCCAGTAGAAGGTACCAATTTGGCAGCCGACCATACTGCATGGACAGCAGCACCGCAAAAAGCAAGCCCAGTCCGTCCAGTTCGATATCCAGCGCCGCACCGCTCACGCTCACATGGTTAGTCAGCCGTGCGAGTGCGCCATCAAATAGGTCGATGACGCGGGAGGACAGATAGAGAACAGCCGGCGCCCACGCCAGCCAGCCACTAAATTGCGGAATGAACAGAAAGCCTGCCATCATGGCGGTCAATAGGCCGCCAACAAGCGTCAACCAAGTGGCGACACCGAGACTGGAGTAGAGTTCGGTTGATCCTGGGGCGTGATTGCTGCGCAGTAGCATCCTCAGCAGCACGACAACACCGCCGGCAACAGCGCCACTCATCAGCAGCCAACCCGTCATGTTGGGTGCAATGGCTAACCGCTGTACAGCAAAGGCCACACCTAGCAGCGTAACAGCAGCGACGAACGCAGCAGCTAACCATTGTTTTTTGAGGCTGTTGATGGCTTCCGTGTTACGACTATTCAAGAATAGTGCGGTCTGTATCTGTCGGTCTCCAGAGAAGTCGTTCAACCAAATTTGTGACCTAGTCCACGTTTAGAACTGAACCGCCAAGATGGATCAGTGCTGCGCCGATCGTGCGGAGACATTCATCCATATCTTCTTCCAATCGATTGGGCGGCAGCCACAGGATATCCCAACGTTCCGGCGCAGGAACAGCCTGCATCTCACGCGTCTGGTTGCGAATTGACGGATCGTTGGAACAGCGAATACCCAAATAGCCTCCACGCGCCTGTAGCGTAATATCCACGGGCCAATCCTCGACGATGCGATTTGCCTTGGGTCGTAGACGATTCGCCTGGAGTGTCTGCCACAGCCGTTCGAAAGGATCCTCACGATAGAACAGGTCCCGCACATCGTCGGCGCTTAGCAGCTTATACATAGTTGTGTGAATGAAGGTGATACGCCGCATGGTCGCCGATGGAATAGGACGCTCGAGCCGCTGCAACGGACCGACGTCGATTCGGAAATAGTAGTCTTCGGCCCGCGGATGGTCGGCTTCATCTGGCAACATCTCCGCACGCGTCATCAGCCGGTAGCGTCTCGTCGGCGCGAAATACGTGATGGTCTGCGCTTCCGGTTCACCCTTAAATGAGCCAGTCTGGTAAAAGGCAATGTAGTCAGCACCGACACGTCTGGGCGCACGACGCTGCGGAATACGATACCAGCCGTCCGATGCGGCCCTATGCAGGTCGCCGGCGTTGTTCAAGACGGCTACCAACACTGTTCTGCGCTGCGAATCGGCGTCTATGTAGTTCAATTCAGATTCAGTCATGTTGGTAAATGAGGGCGATGTTGTTCATGGTTGTTACCGCCAACTATACATTACGCGTAGCATAGCGAAAAAGACAGCGTGTCCAAAGTCTACACGAAAACTCACCATCGATTACACAATCGCACCGTTGACCAACCACGCGGTGTATTGGCGCCGCCAACTCAACCAAATTTGACGAATGCCGATCACTAGGGTTAACTGTTTCGAAATGCGATACCCCGGCTCCTCACTTATGTTAGATTTGAATGATAACCTATGACTACTCAAGACTTAGGCGTGACCAAAGCGGTAGGTGACGCCGAAGCTGTGCGTGCAGCCTCTACTGAGTTTCACAAAGGTCAAGTCGCCACCATTGCCGGCGGTCACTTCATTCACGATACGTACACAGCATTTCTGGCGCCGCTTCTTCCGCTGATTCGCGATACGCTTGGCATCAACTACGCTGCAGCCGGCAGCCTTGTCATCTTTACGCAGTTGGCCAGTCTGCTCAACCCTTTCATCGGGTATCTCGCCGACCGCATTAGCGTGCGCTATTTTGTGATTCTTGCCCCGGCGGTTACAGCAACGCTGATGTGCATGATCGGATTTGCGCCGAGCTACATATCGCTTGTCTTTATCCTGCTCATGGTGGGGGTTAGCATTTCAGCCTTTCACGCACCGGCGCCGGCGATGGTGGCTCGGTTGGCAGGCAATCGCGTAGGCACTGGCATGAGCATCTTCATGGCTGCAGGCGAGTCTGGTCGTGCATTGGGGCCGGTGGTTGTGATTTCGTTTGTCGGTCTATGGGGGTTGCAAGGGATTTGGCGATTGGCCTTCGTCGGTTGGGCAACCTCAGCGATCATGTTTTGGAGTCTGCACTCGGTTGCGGCTCGACCGGCCAACAAGAAGACGCTGTCCGTCGCCACTATGTGGCCGGTTGCCAAGAAAGTATATCCTGTACTGGCCTGGATCATGGGAACCAAAGCGTTGGTGGCTGTCGCAATCACCACTTATCTCCCCATATTTATGGCCGATGAACTGCAGGTTAGCGTCTGGCTGGCTGCAGCTTCCTTGACAATTCTTGAGGCGGCTGGTGTGGCTGGCGCACTGTTGACGGGCACGCTCAGCGACAAATTGGGCAGAGAGCGCATTTTGTTGTTCGTGCTGTCCGTGTCGCCGATCCTGCTGCTGTTGCTGCTGTACGGACCAAGTTGGACGCCTGTCATCTTGCTGGTCGGTTTAGGACTCACCGCTATCTCGGTGACACCCGTGATCATGGCCATCGTCCAGGACCAGTTTCCTGACCACCGAGCCATGGCCAATGGCATCTGGATGGCCATGAACTTCCTGCTACGGGCTGCTGCCATCTTTGTGGTCGGTCGGCTGGCGGACAGCAATGGGCTTACCTTTGCCTTTACGGTTGCCGCTATCGTAGGACTGTTTGCAGTGCCCGCTGTCTTCTTCCTGCCCAAACACGCTCAGTTATCCGCTGAATAGACATCGGAACTTAGCCTAACCCGTCGGCGCACGAGCCGGTCATAGTGCATGGCACAGTTATTCATCGGCTGAGACTTGACAGATACTTCACGCTGAGTCTTTACTGGCTCCATGGCTGGTATCCGCATCAAAGAATGACTTTGATGCGGATACCTGTAACGATACTGACCTCACCAGCTAACCCTGAACAAGCGTTTGACCGCCGTCAATCCACATTTCGGTGCCGGTGATGTGGTCGGCTGCATCGGAAACCAGGAACGCGATCAACTGGGCAACCTGGCGACTGCTGGCGGCTCTACCGCCGGTGAGCGGCACCACGCCTTTGGGATAGACGACGGGCCATACGATGGACTCCCTGTTGCGGAGTTCCGTATTGTCACCGATTTCAGTATCTGTGGCGCCTGGGCAGATGCAGTTGACGCGCACCTTGTGTGGCGCAAGCTCCAGCGCTACCATCTTTGTAAATGTAAGCTGACCCGCCTTGGAGCAGGCATAGGCTGTGCCGCCGGTGTTGCTGAATTTACGCGTACCGTTTACGGACGATACGACCACGACCGCACCGCCCTGTTTTTTCAGGTGCGGCGTGGCATACTTCACCGTCAGAAACGTGCCCTTTAGGTTGATATCCAGCGTCTGATCCCACTCATCTGGCGTCAGGTCCTCCAACGGTGCGAATACGCCGTTGATGCTGGCATTGGCGACAACGATATCCAGACGCCCCCAGCGTTCGATCACGTGCTCGACAGCTGCTTTCATCTGCTCAGGTTGCGAGATGTCGGTTGTGATGAACATGGCTTCACCACCTGTCTGTTCGATACCGTTCACCACTTGCTGCAGCTGACTTTCTGTGCGGCTGAGGCATGCAACAGCAACGCCCTGTTCAGCCAGCAACTCCGCCGTCGCCCTGCCGATGCCCGAACCGGCTCCTGTAACCAGTGCTACTTTGTTAGCCATTGCCGCCATCCCTTTTCACTATCTATTAATTTTGTTTGATCTACTGGATCCAATCATTAAGTTGCAAGTCCCTCATACACTGGCGGCACAGCTGCCTGCGTCAAGGGCCGACAATCGTACCATGGGACTGCTTGCCATATGTAACCTTGCGAATTTGCAACCACCTATGAGCAACCTCCGAGCGCTAACTCACAAGCTACGCCTGGATGAGCGACTCACCGCCGTCGATCCACATTTCAGTGCCGGTGATGTGGTTGGCTGCATCTGAAGCCAAGAACGAAATGACTTCGGCTACCTGTTCGCTTGTGCCAGGCTTTCCGCCGGTGAGCGGGATAAAGCCAGCCGGATACTCAATCGGATACCGGACATTTTCCAGGTTGCGGCGATAGGTATTGTCGCGAATCTCTGTCGTGATCCAACCAGGGCAGACGCAATTGACGCGAATTTTTTGGGGCGCAAGCTCAAGCGCCACCATTTTGGTGAAGGCCAACTGACCCGCCTTGGAACACGAGTATGCAGTCGCACCTGTATTACTAAACATGCGCGTGCCGTTGACCGAAGAGACAACGATGATCGACCCGCCGTGCAGTTTCATATAGGGTAAGGCGTATTTCACAGTTAGGAAGGTGCCCTTGAGATTGATGTCCAGTGTTTGGTCCCACTCTTCCGGTGTCAGGTCTTCCAAGGACGCCCAGACGCCGTTGATGCCTGCATTAGCGACCACAATATCGATTCGCCCCCACTGCTTTCCGACCTGCTCGAAGGCTGCCTGCATCTGATCCGCCTGTGACACGTCGGCAATGACTGCCATCGCAGAGCCGCCTTCCGCCTCAATCTCTGCCACAGCTTCTTCCAGTTGAGCTTGCGTCCGTCCAAGACAGGCAACTTTCGCTCCCCGTTCCGCCAGCATTAGTGCGGATGCCTTTCCGATGCCGGATCCTGCGCCTGTGACCAACGCTACACGATCTTCAAATGTCATAGAATATTCCCGTTTTTCAGATTATTGCGATTGAGTTGATGAACGCCTGGTGCATAATTGCCGTGCCGTATCAACATCGACAGGCGATACCGATGTGCTGAGCGTTCATACCGTAGTGTAGCAAGGCTGAGGCCATACGACGAAATGCGCACCAACTTGCAACGCCAGTCGAAATCGGGTTGAATTCGTATATGATGATATTGCTTGACAAAGGTTGAGTCGAGAGGCAGCGCTTAATATGTCAGCAGCAGATGGCGTGGTTCGATGTGATTGGGTCGGAGACGACGCGCTGTACGTCGCCTACCATGATGACGAATGGGGAGTACCCGTGCACGATGATCGTATGTTGTTCGAGATGCTCAATTTGGAAGGCGCACAGGCAGGCTTAAGTTGGAGCACCATACTCAAAAAGCGCGAGAATTACCGTGCCGCGTTCGACAATTTCGACGCGGACACCATCGCGCAATATGACGAGCAGAAAATCGCTGAACTGCTACAGGATCCCGGTATTGTGCGCAACAGGTTGAAAGTGCGCGGCGTGGTCAAGAACGCAATTGCATTTCTCGCCGTACAAGAGGAGCACCGTAATTTCGACGCCTATATCTGGCAATTTGTTGGTGGAGAACCCATAGTCAACCATCGCCGTACAATAAGCGAAGTTCCGGCACAGACGGAGGAATCCGCCCAAATGAGCAAGGCGTTGAAAAAGCGCGGCTTTACGTTTGTCGGGCCAACCATCTGCTATGCATTCATGCAGGCGGTGGGCATGGTCAATGATCACACGCTGGACTGCTTCTGCCATCCGGATAACCGTTAGCCTAGCGGTTATCGCCGTCCCCCTGTATTTGGCCGCGCTCCATCCGCGAAAACAGCTTCTCGATGTTTGCTTCCGCCACCTCTTCCAGGCTGAGCCCTAGATCAGTGCAAATTTGTGTCAGGTACCAGAGCACATCGCCAAGTTCGCCCTTGAGCGCCTGGCGATCCTCTTCGCTGATGATGCCGCCTTTGTCACGGAAAATCTTCTTGACCTTGCCGGCAACCTCACCGGCTTCATTTGTCAGGCCCAGCGTGGGATAGACAATGGCGTGGTCTGTGTGGATCAGGCTCCAAGTCTTGCGTGATTCTTCCTGGTATTTCTGAAATTCGGTTACCTTCATAATACTTCCTGTCCCGGATACACAGTGACAAGCGTCGCCGATACCCTAAAGCTCTACAATTTAGGCGTCATGCGGTATGTTGTTCCGCATGGGCAACGCCGCACTAACGCCGCGAGTCGACAACCGGCGGCTGTGGCGCAAGGCCTATATCCTGCAGAATGCCGTTTAGTGCGAAGTTCATGGCGATGGCGACTGCCATTGGCGTCAGGAAGAGCGCAACGATGGGGATCAAGCTTAAGCCGACCAGAACACCGATGAAAAGCAGCATCAGGAACGTGTAAAGGGGCCGTTGCAGGGTCAAGATGAATGCGTTCCGCAGGATCATCTTGACACTCGGTTGATCCTGTTGCCAAAAGAGCGGAAACAGATAGATGCCCACCATGAGTGAAACGACCAACAGCCACATAAAAAAGATTGCGACCAACCAGATCCAGGTTACGTCCTCCATGTTCATATAGAACCAAATGTTGACGGCTATGGTCACAGGGACGCCGACGCGGATGATGTAGACCAGCCACCCTATACCGAAATACGAACGAGCCGCCTGAAAAAAGAAGGTTGAGTCAACGCGCTTGTAATTTGCAATGCGATTGGCCACATGCTGAACACCCAACGTTACAGGTGCAGCGGGAATGATGAGTATCGTGCCTATCCACCAAAGTAGGCTGAGATAGACGCAAAGAAAGAGATCATCGTAGACGGCTTTGATCGTCCGCCCCATCATCGTAAATGCCTTCATACCTGTACCTTGCTATCAATATTGTCTATTATCGACATCGTTTCTTCAATTTTTCCGTTCGACCTGCCAATTCGGGCAACCTGATCCATCGTGTATTGTCACACGCGCAGTACAATTGCGGAGAAAAGAACATTCGACGTGATCATGCCCCTGCACCATTCTCAGCAACATCTAGGAACGAATCATCCCTGCAATCAGTTGTAGTGGAAGCGGGCAGTAGCGTCTAGTCCCAAGTTCTTTGCCGATGCTTTCCTGTCCCGCTATAATTTCACGATATTGAACCTCGTTTGGCAAGCATTGTCCACCTTCTGCAATAGGAGCTTAGGACGTCAAGCGCGGCTTATTCATCTAACATCGAAAACTGAGCAATGAACATCGAGCAATGAACATCGAGCAATGTACACCGGGCTAGATACATCAGACAAGGTCCGTTGAGCGATGTTGCCGCGGAATACAGGAACACATTATGACGACACAAACGAAGAAGATCCTTGTTGGCGTTGCCTGGCCATATGCTAATGGTGAGAAACATATCGGTCAAATTGCCGGCGCTTATCTGCCTCCGGATATCTTTGCCCGCTATCAGCGAATGATCGGTAACGACGTGCTGATGGTCAGCGGCTCCGATATGCATGGCACCCCGGTGACGCTCAAAGCAGAGGCGGAAGGTACATCGCCCCTTGCCGTTGCAAGCAAGTATCACGAAATGTTTATCGACGGCTGTCTGGTCATGGGGATCGCCTTCGATTTGTACTCGCATACCGATACCCAGAACCATTGGGACGTGACGCAGGATATGTTCCTGACCCACCTGGAGACCGGATACATTTACAAAGACACGCAGAAACAACTGTACGATCCCGAAGCCGGTCGCTTCCTAGCCGACCGGTATGTGGAGGGCACATGCCCGCACTGCGGCTATCCGGACGCTCGCGGCGATCAATGTGACAACTGCGGACGCATCTATGATGCGTTGGAGCTCGGCAACCCGCGCTCAAAGCTGACAGGCAACACGAATTTGGAAGTGCGCGAGACAGAGCACTTCTTCCTGGACATGGGCAAGATGAACGACCCGCTTCTAGCGTGGATTCAGGAGGGCAAAGAGCATTGGCGTCCGAATGTGCTCAACTTCACCCGCGGTCAGCTAGAACTGCACGAACTGCGCGGCAGGCCCATCACACGTGACATCGATTGGGGAATCACTATCCCCGTGGAAGGGTATGAGGGCAAGCGCATTTATGTGTGGTACGACGCCGTTATCGGCTATCTTAGCGCCGCTGTAGAGTGGGCTGCTGTGCATGGTGATGATGAGGCATGGCGCACTTGGTGGGATGCCGATGTGAATCCGGATGCACTCATCTATAACTTTATCGGCAAGGACAACATTGTCTTTCATACCATCATTTGGCCTGGGATGCTCATCGGTTACAACGCTGGCGAGAGCGAGCTCAACCTGCCCTACGATGTACCTGCCAACGAGTATTTGAATTTAGGCGGTGAGCAGTTTAGCACCAGCCGCGGACGCGTCATCGGCTTTAACTCGGTACTTAAGGATTTCGACGCAGACGCGTGGCGCTATGTACTCACGGCTCTGGCGCCAGAGACGTCGGACGTCGAGTTCACATGGCAGGACTTCATGGACCGGGTTAATAATGAGCTGGTCGCCAACTGGGGGAACCTGGTGAACCGCGTCCTCGGTTTCGCCTACAAGCGCTACGACGGGCAGATCCCTCAACCGACTGAGCTGGACGAGCTGGACAAGGCACTGCTCGACGAGATTCGTTCCGGATTCGAAACTGTGGGCGAACTCTATCAAAGCGTAAAGCTGAAGGCTGCGCTGACCGAGGCGCGCAAGTTGAGCCAACGCGTCAACCAGTACTTAAATGAAAAGGCGCCATGGCAACTCATCAAGGTCGACCCGGAAGCCGCTGCCACGTCAGTATACGTAGCGTTGCAGGCCATTGACTGGCTCAAGCTTATCTGGGCCCCAATTCTGCCGCACAGCAGTGACCAAGTGCACAGCATGTTGGGCTACGACGGTAGTCTTTTCGGCCGTATGTACACGGAACGGGTTGAAGATGCTCGCGGCGACCATCTCACACTTCAGTACGATCATACTGGCGCCCAGGGTGTGTGGGCCTTGAGCGAACTGCCAGCCGGGCAAGCATTGCGTCAACCCGAAGCGCTTTACCATAAGCTGGACGAGGATGAGATGGCTGAAAAACTGGAGGCCGTCCACTAGCCCGTGGCTAGTGATTAGGCGTTCATACTGTTTTGGCGTGTGTGCTGGGCATGATGTCAGGTAGATGCGATGGAAAGGTACATTGAACTCGATGCGGCATCTCGCTCGCGCAGTCCGAGCGACAGCCTGAATTATGCATCGAAAAAGAGACGCAGCATGCATCGTCAAGTGCTGCTGACTGGTCTGCCTGCCCACACATTCGACAATCTCTACATTGTCAGACCCCGCGTATGGCTGGGGATGGTACTCGCGGCGTATGTCATCGCGGCTCTTTCGTACGCGCACTTCACGCCGGACTGGCAGTCGCCTGATGAGCCCGCACACTACAACTACATCGCCACGATAGCGGAGACTGGTTCGTTGCCAGTGCTGCAACTGGGCGATTACAACCAAGCTATCCTTAGCAACTTGGTCGCTACTCGGTTCACGAACCCCGCACTAGCGACCACCCTGCGCTATGAGTCACATCAGCCTCCGCTCTATTACCTGCTAGCCTCGCCGGTTTACTGGGTTTCGGGCGGCAATCTGTTCGCACTTCGTTTGTTTGGCGTCTTCATCGGATTATGTACCCTAACACTACTCTATCTATGCCTTGAGCTTGTTTTTCCCAGGAAGACGCTGATCGTGGTGGGTGCAACGGCTTTTGCAGCTCTATTGCCTATGCACGTTTCTATCCTCTCCTCGGTGAACAACGATGGGATGGCCGAGTTGCTGATCATGGCAAGCATGTTGGTTCTGCTACACTGGATTCGAGAGCGTTTCTACGCGGCTAGCAATTCGATCGATAGTGTAGACAATATACCTGTGTTCCGTCGGCAAGATCGTCAACAATTGTTGCTGCTTGGCCTATTACTGGGGCTGGGCATGCTGACCAAGATCTACGCATACATACTCACGCCTATCGCACTGGCGGCAATCGTGCTACTCATCTGGATAGAACCTCGCTTCCATATGGCGGACACGAATAGCAAGCCATCTCAGCAGACACGTGAATCTTTTCGGCATGGTGTGCGCAAGGCTTTATGGACTGCACTCCCCGCCGCCATCATTGCGTCACTTTGGTTTGCGCGAAATCACTTGGTCTACGGCGGGACCGATATTCTGGGACTTCAACAACACAGCCTCGTCGTGTTCGGTCAGCCGCGAACCGAGGACTGGATACTGGCTCATGGTTGGCTGGCGTACTATGAACGTTTTCTGAGCTTCACATTTCAGAGTTTCTGGGGCGTCTTTGGATGGATGAGCGTGATGATGGACCAACGCGTCTATACCGCGTTTCTACTGTTCACCGGCGTTATATTTCTCGGTGTCTTGTGGGCCGTTGTGCGTATGATCTCGGGTCGTCCCGACGCCGATATGGATGTGTATCAAGTGTCCGTGCTTGGGTTGTTCGGTATTGTGATCATGGCAGTTGCCGTTGCCTACGGCTGGTACAATATCGAATTTGTGCAGCATCAGGGCCGCTATTTCTTCTGGGGATTGCTGCCCTTAAGCACAATCGTTGCGCTAGGCTGGCGAGAGGTAATGCAGCCGCTACAAGGCATCATCTCAGCCGTGCTTGCGCTGTTTGTGACTGCCGGATTCGCCATGGTGGGCTATGCAACGGGCACCATGAGCAAGTGGACCATACTCACAACCGGTCTGTTTGCCATGATTCTCTTTGCGCAGCCGATCCTGCTGCTCGTTGCATCCGAACGCAGCGTTAAGCGTCTGCCGGAAGGCGTTCAGAAACAGCTATTGCGTCCGGGCGTCCTGCGCGTCAACCGTTGGCTACGCGTGACACTATGGGCATTTCCGTTTATCTTGCTGTTTGGACTGAACTTGCTGATACCGAAGCTCTACATCTTGCCCCAGCTTGGACGGTAGATTGCCCGTTTTGTATGGGATTGTAGTGGTTGAGGATAGCCCATGAAGCCAGAGACAAACGAACAAAGAAATTCAATTGTGATTCATCGCAATATCTTTGACCTACTCGGCGCTCTGATATTGGCCGTTGCTGTCGTGGCAGTGTTGCTGGTACTGGGCATGCAATACTGGTATGCAGACCGCATCTACCCTGGCGTTACGGTCGACGGCGTCTCCGTAGGCGGACTAACGCGTGCGGCAGCCATTCTACAGCTTCAAGAAACACTGGAAAAACAGCCGCTACCGCCTATAGCGGTCTCATACGGAGACCAAGTCTGGCCAGTTGCCGTTGGTGATACGGCAGCAAGCGTCGACACATTCGATGCCGTTCACCAGGCGTACATGACAGGACGACGCGGCAGCCTGATACAACGGTTCACAGCGCAGATAGAGACCCTACGCAACGGAAGCGATATTCCAGCGCTAGTTCAGACCGACAGCAGCGAACTGCGATATGCAATCAGCCGCATCGCATCCGACGTGCGCATCCCTGCACGTGCGGGCATTGTCATCGATGAAATCGAATTGCCAGCGCAACCCGGATTGGACGTCGATATCGATGCGACAATGAATCAACTAGTTGCCGCACTGGAGTCTGAGTCGGCTGCGTCGGGCCCGGTCAAAGTGCCCCTTGTTACCATCGCCTTGCCGCCGCCGGCTGAGCCCGAGTCTGTAAGCATTTCCGAGAATACAGACGCTGAAGGTCGCATCACGACCCCGCTGATTCTGCGCGATTCACGTTTTGGCTACGAACTGGCTATCGACCCTGCGACCATGAATGCGCTTATCTTCTCGCGCCAGCCGCTGCGACTGGACGAGGAGCGCGTGCGCGCCATTCTCGCACAATGGACGGATCGCATTGACATTGCTCCGCTGGATGCGCGCCTGAGTTTTGATTCCGAAACATCAACTGTCGAGGTCATCCAGGAAAGCCAGATCGGCCGCGAATTAGATATTGATAGCACGCTGGATTCGGTCGTCCAGGCGGTCGCAGACGGCAGCATGGAGGGCGAACTCGTCATACGGGACCGATTGCCAGCAGTGGATAGCCGCTATGTGGATCAGATGGGCATTCGCGAGCTGGTTGCCAGCGGCACCACCTACTTTGCAGGCAGCAGCTTGGCGCGCATTCACAATATTGAGGTCGCTGCGGAGAAATTCGACGGCGTGGTAGTGCCGCCCAATGGTACATTCAGCTTCAACGACAACGTGGAAGATGTCACCGCAGCCAATGGTTTTGAGGATTCGTTGATCATCTGGGGCGATCAGACGGCTGTAGGTGTGGGCGGCGGCGTATGTCAGGTCAGCACAACGGTTTTCCGTGCCGCATACGGGGCGGGGCTGCCAATCACGGAAAGGTACAACCATGGCTATGTGGTTGGCTGGTACGGCGATCCCGGGCAGGATGCGACCATTTACACACCTAGTGTGGACTTCAAATTCCGCAATGATACTGGCGCCTACCTGCTGCTGGAGCCGGTTGTGGACAGTATCAACGGCGTGATCACGTTCAATCTCTATGGTACGAAACCGGATCGCACGGTAAGCATTAGCGAACCGGTGATCTCGGACATTATTGAGCCGGGACCGCCTGTCTATCGCTACGACGAATCGCTGGGCTACGGTGAAAAAGAACAGGTGGACTGGCAGCAGGAAGGGCTGACTGCCAAGGTCACACGTACTATCGTGGAAAATGGCGAAACGCGCACAGAAACCATGACGAGCAAATATGAACCGTGGCGAGCTGTCTATCTGTACGGTCCAGGCGCAGTTGTACCCGCTACGCCAACGCCATTACCTAGAACCGACGAGATTACCTCGTCTGTGGATTCCGCAGTGGAAGGCACTACTGATGGCAACAGCAATTCGCCTGCAGACTCAGCGCTTCCAGCCGCCTTGCCGACGTCGACCGTGGCGACAGGTGAGTAGCCGGCAAGCGAAGCTGTTGCCATATGATTGGACTAGGCTGCTACCTCATATTCGGAAATCTGGTATAATCCAGCTATGACATCGCCAGCGCCGTCTGTATCTTCGGATAGCGTCACAACCCAACAGACAAAGAATAGTCTGTTTCGCAGAGGACCCGACCAGCAATGGGAGGGTTACTTGTTTTTGTTGCCAAGTTTCGCCGGCTTCCTCATTTTTGTGGCGTTCCCCGTTCTCTACTCGCTCTACCTCAGCTTTGTAAAGTGGAGTCTGCTCGACCAACCGCAATGGGTGGGTATTGCCAACTACGTCCAGCTGCTGACACGCGATCCGGTCTTCTGGAAGGTGTTGCGCAATACGCTCTTCTATGTGGTCACAACTGTACCGCTGCAACTTGCACTGGGACTCATGTTGGCATTGGCCTTGAACCAGGCCATTCGCGGCGTCCTTGTATACCGTGTTATCTACTTTATGCCCGTGGTCACTACGATTATCGCCGGCGCGATCGTCTTCCAGTTTATGCTCAACCGTGATTTCGGCCTCATCAGCAACATGATATGGAAATTCGCCGAAGTTACCGGACTGCCGGTTCAGCCGCCGGATTTTCTGAACAGTACGTTTTGGTCGAAGCCGGCCGTCGTAATGCTCACGCTTTGGAAGAACACAGGCTTCACCATGGTCATCTACCTGGCTGCGCTACAAGGCGTCCCACAGGAGCTGTACGACGCAGCTATGGTGGACGGTGCGAGCGCCTGGCAACGTGTTCGCAAGGTCACGCTGCCGCTGGTCAGCCCTACAACGTTCTTCTTGCTAATCATACAAATGATCGGTGCACTTCAATTGTTTACTGAACCCTATGCACTGACTAGAGGCGGTCCGGCACAGTCGACACTCTCTGTCGTCTATTATATCTATCAGAATGCATTCCAGTTTGGACGCATGGGTAAGGCGTCTGCCGTAGCTTGGTTCCTCTTCCTTTTCATCTTCATCTTTACCATGTTCCAGACGCGTATGCAGCGGCGTTGGGTACACTATGAGGCAGGATGATGACCACGGTTAACATCGGCACGATCCAACATAAACCGCCTCGGTTCAAAGTCATGAATCTATTGCTGCACTTCGTACTGATCCTAGGCAGCATCGTCGTACTGTTGCCCTTCCTCGTCATGCTGCTTGGCTCGTTGCTGCCCAAGACGGCAATCCTGCAGCGTTCATTTACAATTTCCGATCTCACAATCGAGAATTACTTCGAGACGTTTCAGATGGTGCCATTCGGCCGATTCTATTTGAACAGCCTGATTGTCTCCACGGGGACTACTGTGATTCAAATTCTTGTGGCGTCGCTGGCAGCGTTTGCCTTTGCGCGACTCCGGTTCAGGGGACGTGAAACGTTGTTCCTGATCTACTTGGCGACGTTGATGATACCGTTCCAGGTGACCATGATCCCTAACTTTCTGATTATCCGTTGGCTCAAGTGGTACAATTCGTACCAAGCGCTCATTTTACCCGGCGCCTTTAGCGTGTTCAGCACCTTTCTGTTGCGCCAGTACTTCCTGGGCATCCCTATGGACATGGATGAAGCGGCGCGCATTGACGGCGCCAGCAGTTTCCGCATCTGGGCGCAGATCATCTTGCCGCTGGCTGGCCCAGTGTTGGCAACTCTAGCCATCTTCAATTTCCAGGCTACGTGGAACGAATTCCTTTGGCCGCTAGTTATTACCAACACGGAAAGCATGCGCACAATTCCCATTGGTTTGAGTTCGTTTCAGGGACAGTACAGCACAGAATGGCATTTGTTAATGGCCGGTTCAGTTGTGGCGCTGCTGCCTGTGCTGGTAATCTATATCATTGGACAGAAGTGGTTCGTCCAGGGAATCACGCTTTCGGGCCTGGGCGGACGGTAAGCGATTTTCGTGCGCAATTCCCGGGCAGCAGTGTTCGTCGCTTGTCCTGGCGACCCTGCGAACAAAGTAGTTCGGCAGTCGACAATACGTTCTGACTTTGTACAATCAAGCATTTGATTACGCAACAAACAGGAGGGTAGGATGTATCGCAAGTTATTTGTAAGTATGCTCATTGCCGCGTTGATGTTGGTGCTGGGAACAGCAGTCGCTAGTGCGCAGGATGCCGGTGAAATGACCGCCGAAGCGCCGAGCATTCAACCGGCTACCGCCGAAGTCTCGCAAACCGTGCCAGTCACGCTTACAGTTAGTGTGCCTATGACAGATGGTGTCATGATGGTAGATGTGCCAGTCGTGCTGACCATCAACCTCAGGATTGATTTGTCCAACGCGATGAGCGCTACCGTCGAAGTCACAACTGCAGTTACAGAGACGGAAGCATTGACGGAGACAATGGAAGAACCGGCGGCAGAAGAGGCTGCTGAAGAAGAAGCGGTCGACAATCCAACGGAGGAGGCTGCCGAAGAGGAAGCGGCTGCTGATGACCAGGCTGCCGAGGCCGTCGTCGAGGCGACTCCTGAAGCAAAGGCGCAGCCCGCTGACAGCACCGATGCCGTAGCAGAAGAGCCAGTCGCAGAGGAGGTAGCTGTCGGCGAGGCGGTTACCACGACGGTGTCTGAAGGCGACACAGCAGGCGGCACAGTTGCAGACGAGGAAACTGCTGAAGGCGACATGGCCAAGGAAGAAGCGGCCAATGAAGAAATGGCCGAACAGGTCGACGTCAACTGCACCGATACTCGCTCCATCATCTATTCGCCTGAAGCTGGCGAAGTGGTTTCTGGAACCATGGAAGTATATGGTACCGCAACGCATGAACTGTTTAGTTACTACAAGCTGGAGTACCAGGCTGTGGATAGCGAAAGCGATGCGTTTGCATTCATCGTCGATAACGATGAGAAGGTTGTGGACGGCTTGCTAGCAGTATTAGACACGACCGATCTAAATAACGGCGAATATGTTCTACGCCTGACGGTAGTGGACGCAACGGGCAACTTCCCGCCCCAGTGTTCCGTGCCGGTCACCATTCAGAATTAGTTCCTGATTTTGATACGGGGTGGCAGTCGAATACGCTGTCACCCCGCCAATTGCAGATGATCGGTACAAGCCTGTATTCGTCAGTATCGATTAACACTCTAACCACTACACAACACACATAATGTAAAGCGATGACTACAGCAATCGGCAAGATCGTGAAATCGAACACGCATATAGACTACGTCTGCCAGGTCTACAATCCAGGTGAAGTGGAACCGTGCCCGGAACCATCGGACTACGGCTTTGGCGCGTTTGTTTCGATTCGGCTGAGTGAAGGTATGTTCGGTCAGCTGGTCGGCGTCATCTACAATACGCTGCTGATGAACCCGGATTTTGGCAGTCTTGGCCCGCGACTCAGCCCGCGACAGGACCTGGAGATCTTCAGCCCGGACTATCTCGAAGAGACGGCAACGCTGGTCGGCGTGATTGCACTCGGCTGGTTCGATGGGGCTGGCAACGCGCACCAGGGAGTGCCTTCGCTGGCGGCGAGCGTCAACGACCAGGCGGCGACACTGGAAGAGTCCGCTCTGTATGATTTTCATGCAGTTGACGGCAAAGTCAGCTTGGCCTATATGCCTCTCCTGATGAACCAGAACAGTCCACTGGCGGCGCCGTTGGCCATCAATATCGTTGACCAGTTAACCAGCATCTTCCCCGCACAGCAAGATATGCTCAACCTCATGCGCAACAACCTTGCCTGGAAGAGCATGGTGCTGCCCACAGGCTGACCCGTTCGCTGCGCACCACGTTGTCATAATGGTTCGAGTGAAAAACCTATCAATACTTTCTTTGGATGGTAATGATCATTCGACTCAGAAGGTACACGGAATGAGTGAACAGTGCATTGGCACCGTGAAGGGGCCGGGAGAAACACCAAACGAGTATACAGTAATCGCACCGGATCTCGACCGACAGCTTAAGCATGGTGAGTTCCTCTACTACACGACAGACGTCGACGGTGAAGAGCGCCCCATCCTAGGCCGCGTGACGGGGCGCCAGTCCGTGCGGCTCCTGCCGGATAGCTTCATGGCGGATCCGAATGTGCCGCCGCGGGAAGTTGCTGCCTTGATCGGCTATCGGAGCAACGCCAATGAACTATTTCAAATCACGGTTACCGTGCTTGGCTATTACAGCAGCATGCTGAGCGAATTCATCAATCCACGTGTGCCGCCGGCTGGCGGGTCACCAGTCTATATTGCCAGCAACGAGATGTTAACGGATGTTTTGAGCGAGCGACATCCGGGCACTGTCGGCAGCGCCTATCTCGGCAGCCTACTGAGCCGCCCAGCAGACGCCGTTCCAATAGCGTTGGACGTGCGCGGTTTCACCAGCACGCATTTGGCCATCATCGCCAGCACGGGCAGCGGCAAGAGCTACTTGGCTGGCGTGCTGCTTGAAGAGCTGATGATGCCCCACAACCGTGCTGCTACACTCATCTTCGACCCGCATGGCGAGTATGACACGGTCATGGAGATGCAGAATCGTCCAGAATTTCGCGATGGCAACTACCGTCCTGAAGTGCGCATCTTCAGTCCGGAGATGATCCGCGTGCGTATAGACAGCCTAAACCTGGGTGACCTGCGCTATCTACTTCCGCAGATGTCCGAGAAGCAGCACTACCAGCTCGGGCGGGCCTTCAGCCATGCACAACGTTCGTACCGCGGCCCCGGCGGCGAACCGCAATATACGCTGGATCAGTTTATGGTCTCGGTTCGCGAAACCGCAGAAGGCAAGCAAGAAGGCGATCAGTTTGACGAGGAGGACCCGACCACTGGGGCACTCATTTGGCGACTGAATAGCGCGTTGGGCGGCAGCGGCATTTTCAACAATTATGAGAACCTAGAACTCGATCAACTCTTTGCACCGGGTCAGTGTACGGTCATACAACTCAACGAAGTGGACCAGCGTGAGCAACAGGTCATTGCGGCTACGCTGCTGCGTCGTGTCTATCAGGCGCGTGTGGACACGGTTAAGCAGAAGGTCGGCCGCGGACATAAGCGCCACATTGGTTTCCCCGTCTTTTGTCTATTGGAAGAAGCGCATAATTTCGCACCGGCTAGTGCGGATGCGGTAAGTACGGATGTGTTGAAGCGCATCCTCAGCGAAGGGCGCAAGTTCGGCGTCAGCGTAGGCCTCATCAGCCAGCGACCGGGCAAGCTGGACAGTGACGTACTCAGCCAGTGCATGACCCAGTGCATCATGCGCATCACCAACCCTGTCGACCAAGCACGCATCGCCGAGAGTATCGAAAGCGTGGGTCGGGACCTCTTGCACGAGTTGCCCAGCCTCAGCAAAGGACAGGTCATCGTGAGTGGCGCCAGCGTAAACACGCCTGTCATGTTGCGTGTTCGTCAACGCATCACCAGCCACGGCGGCGAGAGCTTTGACGCGCCGTCCGTGTGGCAACGATATTTTGAAATGGGACACGACCGCGATCGGGACGGCGCTCTACCGGCGGACGATGATCTCAACCGGGAAGAAGATGGAGACGTGCTGTTCGCCTAGCCAGCCTCAGCGTCTTCTGTACTGCCGTTCTGACTCTCCAACTCTTCAATCAGTCGAACCAAATCAGTGCGCGTGACCACGCCCAATACCTCGCGGCCGTTGAGCACGGGCAGTAGGGTCACCTCCGGGTCGAGCATGAGCGCAATCGCGTCTTCCACCTCGTCGTCGGGCGTGACGGTCTTTGCGTCGATGGTCATAAGCTGTGAAGCATTTATGGCTAGCGCCTGTCGCATCTGCTCCTGATATTCGCGTACTTCGCGCGGATTGACAGGAATGTACGCCGATAGCACAGTGATATAGCGCGGCTGATGGACCGGCGCATGTCGCTGAATCAGATCGTGTTCGGTGATGACGCCCAGTAGGTAGTTTCGTTCGTCGACGACCGGCATGCCGCTGATATTATTCTCTCGCATCACGCGTGCCACTTCAGCTATCCGGGTTTCGCTGCTGACGGTGATGGGTGGGCTGCTCATAATTTCGCTGACGTTCATCGGTAAACTCTCCTCTATGTGTCTTTCGCAAAGGCGCGATGTGCGATTCCTGGTTTATGTATATTCTATCTATGTGGTGCGTCGGTGCGCAACAGCTGTCTATGAATGAAGTAGGCGCATCAATCAATGACATGCAAGGTAACCCACGAGCCTACGCTAAACCTGAAACTCGCCGTTTCGGTAGAAGCATTCACCGTCGATGAGGATCTCGCTGTCGTTGCGCATATCGCAGATGAAATCCCAGTGTACGCTAGAACGATTCTGGCTACCGGTTTCCGGGTAGCCGGCGCCCACAGCCATATGCAGCGTGCCGCCGATCTTCTCGTCGAACAGAATGCTCTTGGTGAAGCGCTGAATCTGGTAGTTGGTGCCCACGGCAAATTCTCCCAAATACCTGGCGGCTTCGTCACTGTCGAGCTGACTGATGAGGTATTGTTCGTTCTTTTCGGCGGAAGCTTCGACCACTTTGCCGTCCTTGAAGGTGAACGAAACGCCGTCTACTTCACGTCCGCCGCGAATAGCCGGATAGGTGAAGCGCACCCAGCCATTGACCGAATCCTCCACCGGGCCGGTGAATATCTCGCCGCTGGGCATGTTGCGTTTGCCGTCACTGTTGATGAAGGTGCGATCAGCGATGGAAAGCGTGAGGTCGATGTTCGGCCCTTGCACGCGCATATCGCGCTTGCCCTTCAACCAGTCCACTAACTCCTGCTGCCGGTCATGTACCGCCCGCCATCGCGCGACGGGGTCATCCTGGTCAGCAAAGGTGGCGGCGTATACGAAGTCTTCGTACTCGCTCAGGCTCATATCCGCTTCTTGGGCATAGGCGGGACAAGGGTAATTGGTCAGCGTCCAGCGGTGATCACCTTCAGCAGTTCGCTTCATGTAGGTCAGCATCTGCGGACGTCGCGCATTCTGATAGATTTGCTGTCGCTCAGGTGCGATGTTGGTCAGCGAACGCGTATTCGTCGCGGCTCGTATCGCGATTCGCACGTCCACTTCCTCGGCTATCTGCTCTTCGAAAGGCGCAACGAAAGCCAATTGGTCCTCACTCGCATGGCGCATGATCGCTTCCGTAATTTCGTCGGCGTCGATCTGCACCGTAGGATTGCCGCCAGCCTGCAGTACTTTTGCAACGGTCTGTTCCACCAGCGGCATCGCCGCGATGTGTCCGCGCACTAACACCCAGTCACCCGCTTGGACCTCCGTACAATAGTGAACCAGCAGGTCGGCTGTACGTTCGATTCTTGGATCAGCCATGTTTGCATGCCTTTGGATCAGAAATGATTTCCGTGATTACGAGTGGTAAGTATACCGCCGATATGTCGCTGCAAACAATCCGCCGTTTATGCGTGGACTCTGCGTTATGCCATTTCGACGTTCACAAATGTAGTTTGCACATGTTGTTGGATTCGCCGCAGAACGATGATAATGTAGTCCACTATCTAGAGAGAACGGGCACGCTTGCAATGAGATGGGAGCGCAGGCTTGGCGGAAGAGACAATATTCGCAAAGATCATCAGCGGGGAAGCGCCTGCCGACATCGTCTATCAGGACGAATTGGTCACCGCTTTCTGGGATACTAGACCGCGTGCGCCGGTTCACATTATCATCGTACCGAACCGCTCGATAGCAACGGTGAATGACGTGCAGCCCGACGATGAAGTGGCGCTGGGTCGCATGTTCACCGTGGCGGCGAAGATTGCGAAGGAGCAAGGCATTGCCGAGAGCGGCTATCGGCTCATCGTCAACTGCAACCGCGACGGAGGCCAGGACGTGTTTCATCTCCACATGCATCTCGTCGGCGGACGCCGTCTGGGATTCATGCTTCCGCACGCACAGTAGTGCGCGACACTTGATCGGTTGATTTTAACCCGAGAGCAACGTCGATTTGATAGCGATAAAGATGAGATACATTGTTGAGTCGGATTCTTTCAGGGCAAACGTATGGAGCGAGGTACTATGAGGGCGGTAGGCAGCAGTATTCCCCGTTTAGATGCAGCGGACAAAGTCACAGGTAAGGCGCTCTATCCAGGCGACATTGACCTGCCGGGTCAGGCATGGCTCAAGATAGTCTTTGCCGGCGAGCCGCACGCCCGCATTCGCAAGATGGATATCACTGCCGCTCAGTTTGCACCCGGAACGATTGCTGTGTTTACAGCGGAAGACGTACCGGTGAACGAGTACGGGTTGATCATGCCCGACCAGCCGGTCTTGTGCGGTGTAGGCAGCACGCCGCAAGCCGAAGTTGTGCGCTGGGAAGCGGATCATATCGCGTTTGTCGTTGCCGAGACAAAGTCCCAGGCTGAAGCCGCGGCAAAGCTCATCGAAGTCGACTTCGAGCCGCTGGAAGTGGTGACAAGCCCGGAACAGGCACTGAGCGACGACGCGCCGATTCTGCATCCAAACCTATTCAGCTCATATCCATACGGCGAGCGGGACCGGACGTCCAACGTGCTGCATACGTTGCGCATTGCCAATGGCGATGTTGAGCGAGCATTTACCGAAGCAGATGTGATCGTGGAAAGTGTTTACCACACGCACGCCCAGGAGCACGGGTATCTACAGCCCGAAGCCGGCCTCGCACATGTGCGTGAGGATAGGCGCATCGAAGTCATTTGCGGCGGTCAGTGGATGCATGAAGAGCGGGAGCAGATCGCCCACGCGCTGGGCATGGACGACGAGCAGATTGTGGTGAGATATCCGGCTATCGGCGGCGCTTTCGGTGGTCGCGAGGATATATCCATTCAGATAGCGCTGGCACTGGCTGCGTGGAAGACCGGACGCCCCGTAAAGACTGTCTGGTCGCGTGAGGAGAGTATCGTCGGCCATCATAAGCGACATCCTTACACTATCAAAGCAAAATGGGCCGCATCCGCAGACGGCAAGATTTTAGCCGCCGATATGGACCTGGTCAGCGATGCCGGCGCTTATGCCTATACGAGTACCAAGGTGCTGGGCAATGCGGTGCTGGCTAGTCTTGGCCCGTACGAGATACCGAATGTGCGTGTGCGCGGCCGAACCGTCTATACGAACAACTGTCCCAGCGGTGCATTCCGCGGCTTTGGCGGGCCACAAGGCCACTTCGCCGCCGAGATGCAGGTCAACAAGCTGGCTGAAGTGCTTCATATGGATCCGATTGAACTGCGCCGAAGAAATGTATGGCGCGAAGGGTCCATCATCGCTACCCGTAGTGTGGTACCTGCCGGCTGCACTGCCGCCGATGTGCTGGAGACAGCCAGCAACCACACTGCGATTCCTTCCTCTGACAATGAACATGCGTTTGCGAATTCCATGGATGCCGGCAAGCGAACAGATGCCATCGGACAGGGCATGGCTATGTGCTTCAAAAATGTGGGATTCAGCCTGGGTGCGCCGGAATCCTGTCATGCAAGCATCACGTTGGAGGGCGGCAGCCACATCGAGCGTGCGACCGTTGCTTGTGTCGGCGCTGACGTCGGGCAAGGCGCGCATTCGGCTTTCATCCAAATTGCTGCAGATGCGCTCGGTCTGCCAGTGGACCGAGTGGACTTGCGCATGGAAGACACTGAAAGCGTTGGTACCAGCGGAAGCGCATCTGCCAGCCGGATGACATTCATGGCGGGAAACGCTATCCTCGGCGCCGCACAGAAAGCCACAGAACTGTGGCGTGATGAAGAACGTCCAGTGCACGTTGACTACGAGTTTGTACCGCGTGCCACGACAGCCTATGCACCAATTACGGGCGAGAGCGATCCGAACATTTCTTACGGATATTGTGCTCAAATCGCAGACGTGCAGGTTGATACCGAGACAGGTCGCGTACGAGTACGCCGGCTTGTCAGCGTCAACGATGTGGGCAAGGCCGTGAATCCGCAACAGGTTGAAGGGCAGGTTGAAGGCGCAGTCGCACAGTCGGTGGGCTGGACACTGCTGGAGAACTTCGTACAGCGCGATGGTCATGCGCTGACGACGCATCTGAGCACCTATCTCATGCCGACTATTTTGGACGTTGCCGACGTCGTGGAGCCGGTCATCCTGGAGATTCCGGATCCGCAAGGTCCGCTTGGTGCACGCGGCATGGCTGAAATGCCATTTGTACCCACGGCTGCCGCTATCGGTGCGGCAATTCACGATGCGACCGGTGTATGGATAGACGAATTACCCTATACGCCGGAACGTGTCTGGAGTGCAATCCATCACGGCGGGTCATAACATAGCCGGTAGGCACGACCATTTCCCTGTGCTATGATACGCAATATGGACGAGACCGTTGACTGCAGCACGAAGCGTTCATGAAGATTTTCGCAGCGTTTATCTGAGAACTCAATCGATGGTAGGAATCTCATATGCTACAGCCAAAACATTACCCTGAACTATTGGGAAAAGCGCTTGTTTTCGAGGCGGAACCCTTTACGACCATGGTTGACGATGACAATCCATGGGTGGAGGGTTTGTTCATGGTTGTTCTGATGGGCTTGTTAGTCGGATTGGCGCACATTTTCCGCATCCTGTTGACGACAGCCATCATGCCTAACCCGGATGCGCTGTTGACGGCGCTGATCCAACTGAGCGATTCACTCGTCAGCACCTTGAAGCTGGATGCGAGCACAGGCGCACAGCTCTCGGCGTGGGTACAGCAGTTCGTGCCACTGGGTACGCGCGTCCTCGGAGTCACATGGACTTGGCAGGATTTCGGCTGGTTGATTCTGTCACCGTTTTTGCTAGTGGTGCAATGGCTGATCTTTGGCCTGGTCACACATGGTCTTGCCAAGGGCTTGGGTGGAGAAGGTAGATTGACGCAGACGTTGGGGGCTGTAGCCTTGATCGCTGCACCGCAGATCTTTGTACTCTTTACCTTTGTACCGTTTGCCAGCGTCAGCAGGATACTGCTTCTGGTGTGGAGCACGCTTATCGTCTATCGAGCCGTTGAAGTAGCGCATGGCTTGTCTTGGCGAAAGGCTGCTGGCGTGGCACTTGCCGGTCCGGCTGTCATCATCCTATTGACAATGTTTGTCTCCATCATCGTCGCCGTCATTGCGGCCGCAGTGGGAGGTGCAGCATGACTGAACAACAAGAACCTACGACCGAACAGGCGCCTGTCGAGTCATCCACCGTCGAGCAGACAACACTGGACCAGACGCCAAACGATTTGCCGGTTGGCGATCAGTCGTTTGGCGGCGAATGGCTGCCATCGTGGAGACAGATGGAGAATGCGCTGCGTTTACGTTTCGACTCGCTGGAGGATTTCGCTGTCGCAGAGGACGCGGAAGCCGCTCCTGTTATCACGCCGGACAGCGTGTACTTCGCCAGTATGCGCCAGGGCATGGGCATGGTCCTGCTCGCCGGTCTCGTCGCCGGTCTGGTTCCCTTCCTGTGGAACTGGTTCACTTCAGCTCGCTATGGCACGGTTGTACCTTTGGCTAGCATGGGTGATGCGACAAGTTCCATGTTTAGCTCACAGGTCATGGACCCGAACAATCCCATTGCCGCCGCGTTGCAGACTATCGCAGGCCTGTCGCCCGCGGTCTTTCCCGGTTGGCTCGCTTCTTTTGTGAGTTCGTTCGGCTTGTGGCTCAACACGCCACTGTCATGGTTAAGTGGCTGGCTCGTGTATGGGCTTCTGGTATTGCTTGTCGCTAAGGCACTGGGCGCTGGCACAACCTTGCAGCAGTTCTACACGGTAACCAGCTTCGCGTATCTACCGCTGATTCTAACGGCGTTCGCACCGATCCCTTGCCTCGGCTCCATTCTCGTGCTGGCGGCTCTGGTGTGGGCGGCGGCTATCTATACGGTGGCGTTACGCTCGGTGTCCGGATTAAGCACTGGCATGTCCGTACTCAGCGTGATCCTGCCCGGCATCACTATTGCGTTGCTCGCCATTCTCGTGACGACTATCGCCGTTGCGTCAGTCGTAAGCGCTCTGTTCTAGGTTTCTTAGCGCGCTAATCGGCTGTTTCCTTGCTGATAGCCGCGCCGATCTGTTCTTTGGCCATATCGGCGCCTGCCTGCAACATGGCTTGCACGGCTTCATCAGTTCGCGCCTCGGCGTATATACGCAGAACGGGCTCTGTGCCGCTAGGGCGAACCAGCAGCCAGCTGTCGTCCGCCAGGACGTACTTGATGCCGTCCCGGCAGTTGACCTCCGCCAGCGGATTACCGCAAATATCAGCGGGTGCGGTCGATGCAAGACGGTCCACGAGTTCGGATTTGCTGAAGGGCCTCACCGGCTGATCCAGGCGACCATAGCAGAAACGGCCCACATCCTCGGCATCCATTAACTCGTCAAGCTGCTGCGTCAATGTTTTGCCGTTGACGGCTACCATCTCCACGAGCAACAGAGCCATGAGCACGCCGTCGCCTTCGGGTATGTGTCCAAGCATGCTGATACCGCCGCTCTCTTCGCCGCCCAGCAGCACCGCTTCCTGCAGCATCAGTTCGCTGATGTAGTTGAAACCTACCGGCGTTTCGTGGATGGGCAGATCGTAGCGCAGTGCAAGCCGGTTTAGCATCTGCGTGGTACTGACGGTTTTGACGATGCTGCCGCGCATTCCCTTCTTCTGAACGAGGTACTCCACCAGCAGCGCCATTATGCAGTGGGGATCGATGAACGCGCCGGATGGATCGACAGCGCCGATTCGATCGGCATCGCCATCCGTCGCCACACCGATGTGATACGAGTCACGCTGGATCTCTTCGATCAGTGGACCAAGATGACGGGCTATGGGCTCGGGGTGAATACCATTGAAGCCGGGATTCATTTCGCTGCGCAGCTCCGTCACGCGGCAACCGGCCTCGGTCAATAACTCGCGAATGTAGACGCGACCCGCACCGTACATGGGATCGACTGCGACGCGCAAATTCGCCTGGCGGATGCGGTCGAAGTCAACAATGGAACGTATATGTTCGTCATATGCTGGCAACGGATCGAAGCGTTCAATGAGTCCTGCGGCTAGCGCGTCGCTGTATTCGATCCGTTTCGGCTGTCTTTCCTCCGACACGATCCGTTGCACACGGGCTTCGACGTCGGCGACAGCCTGTGCAGATGCGGAACCGCCTTGCGCCGATTTGAGCTTGATTCCATTGTAGCGCGGGGGATTGTGGCTTGCTGTGATCATCACGCCGCCGTTGGCGCCGAAATGCACAATGGCGTAACTTACCATGGGTGTTGGTGCGTCCGCTTGTGCCAAGAGCGCGTGAACTTCGTTGGCTGCCAACACTTCCGCAACGGATATGGCGTAGCGGTCGCTGAGGAAGCGCGTGTCGAAACCAACGACTACCGTCGGCCTAGAGCCGTTGGCTGTGACCTGCCTCTGATGCTGGGAAAGAGTTTCTTCGGCAATGGCCTGTGCGACAATACGCACGTTATCGAAGGTGAATTCATCACTGATGACTGCTCGCCAGCCGTCGGTACCAAAACGAATAGACATGCGCTAGCCTCGGTTTTTCTGAAAAGTCTCAAACGTGAGACTCGCCGGCGATCCACCGGCTGGGGGATAGTTTGATATTGTGCGTTCTAATTGCGTCTGCGACTGTTGCTTCTGGTGATCATTCTGCGCTGTGCACACAGAGCATTTATCATCCCCGGTAATAGAATCCACGTCAGGACGATACTCAATAGGCGCCGCGGCCTCGCAAGACAACGGAAATAGTTCGCCACAGAATCACCATATCCAACCACCAAGAATAGTGTTGGATATAGTACAGATCCTGTTCGGTGTGCATGTGCATGGGGTTGTCGCTGCGCCCGTTGATCTGCCACCAACCGGTAATACCCTGCGGTACGGCGAACCGCTTTCGCTGCCACGGCTCGTATTCCTCCACCAACCAGGGCAGTTCGGGTCGCGGCCCGACAAGACTCATGTCCGCCAGCAGCACATTGATGAGTTGTGGCAATTCGTCGATGCTCGTCTTGCGGATATAATGTCCGACTTTAGTTATGCGTGGATCGTTCGCGGTCTTGAAAATGAACGTCCCATCATCCTCCACATGGCTGACGAGATGCCGCAGCTTATCGGCGTCGACGACCATAGAACGGAACTTGAACATGCGAAAGAGCCGTCCATTCTCCCCAACCCGCTCTGCTCGATAGAATATTGGTCCGCCATCCTCTAACTTGATGGCAATTGCTACCGCGACCATGATCGGCGACAGGAAAATCAACGCAAGCGATGAGACGGCGATGTCCATGAGCCGTTTGCCAAAGCGCTGAAAACCGTCGATAGCGGGATCGCGCAGACCGATGAGCGGCAGACCCGCAATGCTCTCGATGGTGGCGCCATGGAATGCCAGGTCGAAATAGTCCGGCACAACGTGCAACCGAATAGGCAACTCATTCAGCCACGACACTAGGTTTGCCATGCGCAGATGCGCATGCAAAGGCAACGCGATAATTACCTCGTCAATGTCGTTGTCGAGGACGACGCTGCGCACATCATCGACCTTGCCCAACACCGGCAACCCGAATATCATCTGTTTCGCCTTCTCCGGGTCGTCGTCCACATAGCCGACGACATCAAGCGTCGACCAGCGGTCACTGTCCAACTGCGTTACCAGGCCTTGGCCCACACGACCGGCGCCTACCACGAGTATACGCGTCATATCGGTCTTGGCTGTGCGTTTGTAGCGATACCAGATGCGTATCAGCGAACGATACCCGAGCAACATGACCAGCGCAATGATGAACAGATACAGAAACGTGAGTCTCGGCAGTTCCTTTTTGGCCAGATAGAGGAGACCCGCCATGGACAGGGCGGCGACTGTGTGGCTGAGTGTTACATGCTGGAACTCTTCGATCCAGAAGATCACCTTGCGCGGCGTGTATACGGAACCCAGCAACAGGCTCACGGCCCAAACAGCGGCGGCTGCGATGCGCAGTGTCAATGTCGGCGAATAGACGAGCGTGGGTATCCAGTCTGGTGAAAGCGGTTGCCCAAAGGGTAGAACAAAGCGAAAATACATAGCCAGCGCAAGCGCCACTTGTATGACGACAACGTCAATCAGAAACAACAGAACCATGAAGTTTGTGCTGAACCGCTTAAACATTGCCGCTTTCCGCTCCTGCTCTTTCCAGTCGAGTCATCAACTAATCAATCTTATCATAGTCTGCGACTGATTCGTAACATGTCCCCTTCGCCGCCAGATAGATCAACGACCTCCTTGTCCCATGTCACTGCAAAATAGCAACTATTCCATAGTCTACTGACGATGCATATCGCACAACTTAGTCGACCTAATCGGTGTATTTGACCCAGACGGGTTCCCAAGCCTCGAATGGAAAGTTGGTTACCTGGTAGGCGTTGGCGCCGTCTGCATCCATTACCCATACCTGCCGTGTACCGCCTACGCGGTTGGATTCGAACGCAATCTGCCGTCCATCTGGAGAGAAACTCGGGCTACGGTCCCATTCCCAGTCGTTATGTGTGATCTGGATAGCTGGCCATTCATCTCGTTTGGCAATCCAGATTTCGTCGTTCTCCGACTCGCTGGAAGTGAGTGCAACCACACGCGAATCCACGGGCGAGACGGCTGGGCTCCATGCCACTCCTGCACCGAAATAAGTCAGCTGGTGGCTGGCGCTGCCATACTCGCTGTCGTTGTAATAGATTTGTATGAGTGCAGCATTATCACCCAACGGTTCGCGTTGGTTGTAGAAGTAGAAGCGTTTGTCGGCTGAATACGCATCCAACTCTTTGGCACGATCGTAAAACTCGCGGCTGGATAACAATGCCAGGCCCGTTCCATCCGGGTTGATGGCAAATGCCTGTGGAGTGCGTATATTGCGAGCAAGATAAGGGGATAAGAACAGGATCTTGCCCTTTAGCACCTCTGGGAACGTGTCGGTTGGCGTTACAGTTGGGAAGATTAGCTGGTCCACCGGTACGAAAACCGGTGTCGGCGTCTTGGTTGGACGCGGCGTATTTGTCGGTTTAGCGGCCGGCTTGGCGGTTGGCGCCTTCGTCGACTTCGGCTGGGCTGCGGCGATGGCCTCTTTGTCCGGTGTCGGCGTAGCCGTGTAGACAGAGGCGCCGTCGGGCAGCGGAGTAGCAGTGCCAGTAGTAGCTGCGATAGCGGTTGCTTCGGCGGCTTGATACGTTGCAGTCGCCTCGTTAACCGGCGATGGCGTGTTGGTCACCACAATAGGCTCATGCGTTGGCGTGGCTGTGACCATGTTCGCCGGTGTTGGTGTCGACGTACCATCGGTCGCCTGCGAGGTCTGGCCGGCAGCTACCTGAGTGGCGGCTGCAAAGACGTTTGGCGGTGTCGGCGTAGATGTCACCACGATCAAAGGTCCGTTTTGATGGGTAGGTGTGGGGAGGGCAACTTCCGCTTCTGCAGTCGGCGCCCTTGGCACATCAGTCGGCGATATCTCCACAGAGAAGTTACTCGGGTCTAGGAACGCGAGCGTGAGGTCTTTGAACTCTATCCAAGCGTTGCTGTCGCTGAGTACCCACTCGATGCCCACACTGACGTCGGTTGCGTCTTCGGCAAGCCTGCGCGATACCGTGTACGGAGTCCACTCGACCTCTGTCATGGCGACGGTGCTGCTGCCTGTTTCTTCACCACTGCCTTCTTTGATAAACAGGTCTACACCGTTCGGAGGCGAGTGCGTGCGAGCTAAAACCGTCAAGAGCAGCGTTGAGCCAGGTTCCAACTTTGGAACGGTGGATGAGACGGGTATCGACCACGACAACTCAATGGATTCACCGGGTGTGGCAGTGTTCTTGTCCGGCAGGATGCGCAAACCGCTCTTGTCATCCAACTGAGTCACCGTAAAGTCGCCTTCGGTGTTCTTGATCTGAAGCGGAGGCAGATTCGATGCGAGTTCATCCTCAGCGAGCGTTGGCTCACCGTCGACGTTCAGAGGCAATTTGTATTCTTCTGCCTGTACGATTTCTTGGCCTGAAACTGGATGAGCGCCGAAAGTTATGAATGCCAGGATGACGAGCGTGGCTGCAACGATACCATTTCTCATTGTATTGAACTGTCTACTGAAACTCACTTGCCTAAATTGCATCAATGCTCTCTGTGGGCTGTATCGTTTGATCGTCTATATGTATACGCTGGTTATGGAGACGAGGAATCGTGTTTCTAGTGTCCGCTGTCACTGAACGCGCTTATGAGTATACCAGTCCATCTTCGGCAATATCTGAAGGCCAGATTGAAACAGGTGTATCACCGTAACTGCTTCTAAGCACACTTTCTAGGTCGCTTCGTGTAACGCCTTCCTTGGCAACTAGAATAGCAAATCCGCCGCCGCCGGCGCCGGCAAGCTTTCCGCCAACAATATGCGGACTGATCGTCGTAAAGAGATCGTCGATAAACGGGTTCGTACAGCCCGGATCCATGTTCTTGTTGTGGATCCAATGCTCGCCCATCATATATCCGAACGAATCGATGTCGCCCGCCTTCAGTGCGGCATCCATTTGAATTGCGAGTTCCCCGATACCTCGCAGGATGCCAACGGTATTCGGCTCTCGCGCGACCCATCTGGCCATAATCGCGCGTAACAGGTTCTTTGCCAGTCGCTGCTGGCCTGTGTAAAGCAGGAAAAGTCGGCTGCGCAATTGTTCGACAGTGTCCGCAGACAGTGGCTCCACAATCAGTTTCTGTGGCAAACCGGGACGGCTAGAAACGAGCTTCACACCGCCGACCAGTCCGCCCACCTGGTCCTGCCATCCGCCGCCTGTGGTCATCATTTGCTCAACGCACAGTACCTGGTCGAAGAGGTCTGCGTCGTTTGGCGGCTCGCCCACCAGTGCACCAAGACACGCAAGAACCGCGCCTGCCATGATGGAGCTCGTACCCAGTCCTGAACCGCGCGGAATCGATGTCTGCGTCGTCAAGCGAATGCCGCCGGGCAAGTTTCGCATTATAGACCCAACCGACAAATTTGGCGAGACGTCCGCAGGAAGCACACCTTTGAGCACAAGGGCTGCCTTAACCAGCGCAAATGGATCGGCTGGATTGCGATGGTTGAGTACATCGCCAGCACGCAGCGGTGAATATTGCTCGCCGATATCGCGGCTCTCCAACAGGATGATCGGTTCGTTCAACCACTGCGCAACGACTGTGATCGGTAAGCCGCCGCGAAGCGAGATGGCAGCGTTGAGTACGTAGCTGTCCTCTTCCAAGCTGTATGGCGGCGTATCTGTCCAGCCGCCGCCGAAGTCGATGCGCGCTGCCGCGTCCACACGAACGGAAACGCCAGGTCGCAAATCGTCATTTGCCGATACGGCTCTAGACCGCACCGCGTCAAAGCCTGGTGGCGACATCCTCCTCAATGACCGATGCCAATCCTGCAAAGGCAGCGTCTTCGAACTTGCTGTCGCCGGTTGCTTCCGTCAGTACGCTCAGGCTGCGCCAACGGCGCGATGTCCTCCTGCGCCGGCAAGCGCGCGTTCAGCAGCGCATAACGGCGCTCCACTGTGCTCGAACCACGTTTGCCTAAGCCGGCGGCGATCTCATGTGCCGGTTTCTGGTCGACTATGGCAGCTTCTGCCACGCGTACGGCAACAAAGTCTTCAGTGGCGGCGATGTCATTCAGAATGCGCTGACCGTCCGCCTGTGCAAATCCCTCAGCCAAACTCAGTCGTGGCGATGCCAGCCACTGCTGCAGCCAACCAGCCGGCGCGTGCGCCGGATCCTGCAAAGGCAGAGCTAGAGACAGACTCTGTTCCCGGTGCTTGACACATGGGAATAGACGAGCATTCCACAGATTCCACTGTTCATTCTGTACGTGAGCCCATAGTACTTCCGGTCCGATTTCCGCCTCAGACAGCCATTCGGTCCATGGACGATTCAGATAGGTGCCCTCTGGCGAGTCCATAAGCTGTTTCGGATCGTCCCTCATACCTAAGACGCGGGTAACATAACCGTCGTCGACTGGCAACTGGTGGACGATTATGTCAGATTCAACTGAAAGTGGCTGGTCCGTGTGAACGCCTGCGACGATAGCACGCCCCTGCCAGGAGAGACTTGGCGCCTTGCTGTCAGTAACCAACGCGATGAGGTCGGCTGCTTCGGACTTAGCCCCAGCATCCTCCAAAGAACTAATGTCAGAATTGATCAGGACCAAGCCATCACTCTTCGTGTCGGCTGCCACAGGAGCTGACGCTGCATGGCGTGTCCATCCGCACAACTCGGCCAACTGCTCATCCGAAGTGACCATACGCCAGTATTCTACCGATGTGCCGAAATGGACGAACACAGCCGGCTGCAAGCTGGCGACTGTGAACTGCCTCCCACGCATAGTCGACCAAATGACCTCGCGTGCCTTGCGAATCTCATCTGTGGCGATCCCGTCGCTTTCGTCGGCCAAGTACGCCTGGTAATCGGTTGTCTCCGCCAGCGGCAGAAGCAGGTCGCCGTAGAGATTGATGGCTGCTGCGTTGGCTGAAGGGTCCAGCAGCGGGGCAACTCTCGGCTCTACAGTCAGACCAGACAGTGCTGCCACCGTCGCAGCGTCAAACCAGACCAAACCTGTATCAATCTGCACAGTATCGTCTTCGCTGACGGCATTGAGGCGCTTAAGCTCCTTCGCCGACGCTTTGTGCAAGAACGAATGCACCGTGTTGTGGTCGTTTGCCGATACGTACACGCCGTGGCGCAGTCCCAAGTACGCTGGCGCCGCCACAGAGACGCCAATGACGCCGTGACGCTGGAACGAGAGCTGCAGGTGATCGAATACCAGCAGCACATCTCCCGAAAGTACAAGAACGCCTGGCGGGGCTGCGCCGGCGAGCCCGCTGAGGTTGATCAACATCTCGTCAAAAATAGTCGAGGCGCGTCCATCTGGCAATGTGTGCGGGATGCGTGCGAAGAGCTTACCGATGGCAGAGCAGTGGGGCAGGCGTCGAGAATCACCGCCGGAGTGAATGACCAACACGCGTTGCGATGGGTCAGCTATTTTCGCCAGTTCAGCCAAGTCATCGGGAAGGTTCGGCGCCTTCGTGTCGGACGCTGGCGGTTGCAGCGCGGCTAAAATACGCAGCGTTGCTCCGCCGGAACCGATTCGCCGTCCGTGCGGGTCGGCGATGACATGAAATGACGTCGCTTCGGGCAAAAGGTCCTGCTCATTACGCCATTGGAGCTGACGTCGCATCATGGCAGCCTGGCTCTCATCACTTGCGGTGAGGATGCAGATGTCCCATGCGCGCGATGTGGTCGACCGCTTCGCTTGCGTCTCTCCATCCGGCGCGCTGGGCAACGACTCTATGTACCGCTGCCAGTTGTTGGATCGCGCCTGTTTTAGAAAGGCGTTGCTGCCTCGATTCTGCATAAAATGTTCTTCAGTCTAGCTGTTCTCTGCTGTGCGCACTTGGGCGCTATTAGCGGTATAAGCTCTGTTTATCGTATCGCGTTGCGTGTATCCACAACAGTTTCGGCCAAGTCCTGCACCAGCGACCAATCGTAGGATGAATGGTTGGTGACTACCACAACACAGTCCGCGACAGCGAGCGATTCGTCCAGATTCGAGACCGAACTAAACTCGACGCCATCGATTACCATGCTGGGAACAAATGGGTCATGATAGCTGACTAGTGCGCCTTTGCTACGTAGTAAATGGATAATATCCAGAGCCGGCGATTCTCGCAAGTCACTAACGTCTGGCTTGTAGGCGACGCCTAGCACCAGAACGTGCGACTCCTTGACGGCTTTGCCCTCTTCGTTCAGCGCATCCTGGACGCGCTGCGTCCAGTAGCGCGGCATGTCCGCATTGATCTCTGTAGCCAACTCGATAAAGCGTGCGTTGTATTCCAAAGTGCGTAGTTTCCAGGACAGATATTGCGGGTCAATGGGGATACAATGGCCGCCTAGACCCGGGCCTGGAGTGAACTTCATGAAGCCGAATGGTTTGCTTGCCGCGGCTTCGACTACCTCCCATGCATCCAGTCCTAGCTTGTCGCACATGAGCAGTAGTTCGTTAGCCAGTGCAATGTTTACAGCGCGGAATGTATTTTCAAACAACTTGACCATTTCAGCCGCATTCGGCGACGTGACTGGCACAATCGTGTTAATCGCCTGGCCGTAGTAGGCGCTGGCTACGTTCAGGCAGGCCGATGTGACGCCCCCCAGCACTTTGGGGGTGTTTTCCGTTGTCCAATCGGTGCGACCGGGATCAACACGTTCAGGAGAGAACGCCAGGAAGAAGTCCTGGCCGACCTGTAACTTGCCGTCTGCTGCGGCGGTGCTACTTAGCAGTGCCGGCAATAGCACCTCCATCGTCGTACCTGGGAATGTGGTGGATTCGAGCACGATGACCAAGCCAGGATGTAGATACTTAGCAACCTGCTCAGTCGCATTCATGATGAACGACATATCCGGATCGCCCGTCTTGCGCAGCGGCGTTGGCACGCAAATGGAGACTCCATCACAGTTTGAGAGGGCCGAATAGTCGGTCGTCGCCCGCAGCTTGCCGCTCTGCACAAGTTCAGCCATCGTGGCGGATTCAACATCACCGATATAGGACTTGCCTTCATTAATGGATTCAGCCTTTGCGCCGTCGACATCGATGCCGACGACTGTGTATCCGGCTTTGGCAAAAGTAGCCGCTAACGGCAAACCAACGTACCCTAGCCCGATGACGCCGATCTACGGCATTCCGGCTATTGAATTTGTCGATGAGAGTCTGTTCCTGGCTCATGGCCTCTTTGGTCTCCGGTAGCATGGCGGTATATCGATGATTATCTATTTCAGTATTGTACCAATAGGAGAAGCAGGCGAATCTACACTGCCTGCCTCCTGTTCCTTCTTTCAGAAATGCTTACCGGTTGAGACCATCAGCCGCCGATCAAGTTGCGCTTCACCAACTCATCGAGGATCTGCTCAACGATGTCATCAACGCTTTGTACGTCCGACTCCACAAGAATTTCGGGATGTTGCGGCTCTTCGTACGGCGCAGAGATGCCTGTAAACTCGGGTATCTCGCCGGCGATTGCCTTAGCGTAGAGTCCCTTAGGGTCGCGACGAATACAGACTTCCACGTCACATTTTACGAAGATCTCCAGGAAGCGCCCCTGAGGTAGTAAGTGCCGTGCAAACTCTCGCTCGGAGCGGTATGGTGAAATGAAAGTGCAGAGCGTGATCTGACCTGTATCGAAATAGAGTTTGGCGACTTCCGCTACGCGGCGGATGTTCTCCTTGCGATCCTCCGGAGCGAAGCCCAGGTCACCGTTGAGGCCGTGGCGCACGTTGTCGCCGTCCAGGAAGGCGGTCTGGCAACCCATGTCGAAGAGTCGCTGCTCCAGTCGACGCACGATAGTGGACTTACCAGAGCCTGAGAGTCCGGTGAACCACAGCACCGCCGCCTTGTGACCGTTCCGCTGCTCCCGCTTCTCCCGCGTAATCTCCGCCTCTTCCCACACCACGTTGGACGAGCGCTTGCGTCGAGGTTCGGCTGAGACGATTTCGTCCAGTGTGCGGGCTCGGCGGCGTATCATGCCGGCGGCGACGGTAACATTTGTATTTGGGTCAATGAGAATGAAGCCGCCTGTGTTTCTGTTCAGGCGATAGGGATCGAAGAAGAGCGGTTGAGTCGTCGTGATCTTCATGCGACCGATTTCGTTGAGTTGCAGCGTATCGGTTTTTTCGCGGTGCAGCGTGTCAACGTCAATGCGATAATTGAGCTCTGAAATATGGGCGCGCGTGCGCTTCGTTGTGTGCTGAATGATGTAGGTCAGGTTAGTGTCCAGCGGCTGCTCATTCATCCAGCAGACGACGCACTCCAACTGATTAGCGACGTGCGGCAGATTCTGTTTGCGCACGATCATGTCTCCACGGCTGACGTCGATTTCGTCCTCCAGCGTCAACATCACCGAATCTCCGGCAGCAGCCTCGTCAATCTCACCGTCATAGGTGAGGATAGACTTGACACGACTTTGCAAGCCGGACGGCAGCACCACAATTTCTTCTCCCGGTGACAGCGTACCGGAGGCGATCTGCCCGGCGAATCCGCGCAGGTCCTGGTGCGGGCGGGACACCATTTGCACAGGGAAACGGAAATCGACTAGGTTGCGCGTGGCGCCGATGTTCACGTTTTCCAGGTGGTGCAACAAACTTGGTCCGTCGTACCATGGCATGTTGGCGCTCTTGTGCACGACGTTGTCGCCGAGAAGCGCGGAGATCGGGATGAATGTCATGGCCTGGACCGAAAGCTTCGTCGCGAACTCGGTGTAGTCCGCCACGATTCTCTCATAGACGGCCTTGTCGTAGTCAACTAAGTCCATCTTGTTGACGGTGACTAGTATGTGCGGTATCTCCAGCAGCGAGGCCAAAAAGCCATGACGCTTGGATTGGGTCACGACACCTTTGCGAGCGTCAATGAGAATGACCGCCAGCTCGGCAGTGGATGCGCCGGTCACCATGTTGCGCGTGTATTGGATGTGACCGGGCGTGTCGGCGATGATGAATTTGCGTCTCGGGGTCGCAAAATAGCGATAGGCCACGTCGATGGTGATCCCCTGCTCGCGTTCCGCTCGAAGGCCATCAGTCAACAGCGCCAAGTCGACGTATGCATCGCCGCGTTGGCGGCTGGCGCGCTCGACAGCTTCCAGTTGGTCTTCGAAAATGGCCTTGCTGTCCATAAGCATGCGACCGATCAGCGTGCTCTTGCCGTCGTCGACGCTGCCTGCTGTCGTGAAACGAAGCAGGTCCATAGCCATATACTGTTCTAGGTCTACGTTTTCTGGGTGAATTGCCTGTTGTTCTGTCATATCGATTCAGTACATTCTCTGTTCGGTGATACTGTCATCTTGCCGCCTCTCCGCTGCACCAGGACACAAATGGTGTGTGTTTGATGCTAGAAATAACCGAGACGCTTGCGGTCTTCCATGGCCGCTTCGGAGCGCTTGTCATCCGCTCGTGTGCCTCGCTCTGTTTCCCGGGCTGCCGCAACTTCCGTGATGATCTCTGTGAGGGTCGATGCGTTGGACTCTACTGCGCCGGTGCAGGTCATGTCGCCGATGGTGCGGAAACGGACGGTGCGGCGCTCTATCGTGTCGTCTGCGTTCAGCCTAATATGGTCGGAAGCGGCAAGCAGCACACCGTCCCGGATGATGACGTCGCGCTCATGAGAATAGTAGAGCGAAGGCAACTCGATGTCGCGCAGGGCAATGTATTGCCACACGTCCATCTCCGTCCAGTTGCTAAGCGGGAAGACGCGGAAATGTTCCTGCTGAAGCTTCATGCCGTTATAGAGTGACCACAATTCGGGGCGCTGATTCTTCGGGTCCCATTGGCCGAATCGATCGCGATGCGAGAAAAGGCGTTCTTTTGCGCGCGCCTTCTCTTCATCTCTACGTGCGCCGCCGATGGCCGCCTCGAATTTGAATTCGGCTATGGCGTCCAGCAGCGTGGTCGTCTGCAGCGCGTTTCGACTGGCGTTCGGCCCCGTTTCTTCCGCCACGCGCCCCTGGTCGATGGAGTCCTGCACATAACGGACGATCAGTTGAGCATCCAACTCGTCCATCAAACGATCGCGGAATTGTAGTGTCTCTGGGAAGTTGTGTCCAGTGTCAACGTGCATAAATGGGAACGGTATCTTACCGGGCCAAAAGGCGCGTCCGTGCCAGATACGCCATGGTGATGGAATCCTTGCCGCCGGAGAAAAGCAGCACCGGGCGCTCAAATTGCGCGGCCACTTCCCGCATGACATAGACAGCTTCGGCTTCCAGTTGCAGCAGGTGCGACCGGCGGTAATGCGGGTGAACTGACTGCTGTGATTCTGTCACGGGGATAGGTTGTAGTTCAGAGGTCGAGTCTGTCATTGTTTAATCACTCAAGCTTTCGTTCGTTGCCCTTAGTACAGTACTTATTTCTTCTTTGGCGCCGTCGTGTACTCAACCGCACCTGCTATATTCATATGGTCGTCGTGCAACAGTTCCTTGCTGCAAAGTCGTGCGTATTCAACCGTGTGCGCCATCGAACTGCGGTTGTCCGGCGCTAGGTACCGGTCGATCGGCGGCAGTTATCGATACGCATCATCCACCTTTGGCCAAGATAAAGCACTAGTTGAATATCCTTTGCATCCGATAGGCGCAATAGTTCGTCCAATCCCTTCGCAAAGAGTCTATTGTACTTCGTGTTCCTTCGTCCATTCTAATTCGATACGCGACAGAGTTCGTCTGTTATCACGTAGACTGTAGACAGCTACCATATATGGAAGCTAGAGTTATCAATCTAACCACTATCTGTTACGTACGAAATCGTTCCTGATAAACCTGCCAGTGCTCGGCAAATACGTCCGGTGCGATCGCATGGAGCATGACCAGAATGTGCTGACCCATGCGCCGAATCTCCCACTGCGCGGCCTTATCCAGTGCTCGCAGCCAGAGGAAATGGCTCCACGCAGCGTAGTTCATCGTGACCACAATGCGAGTTTCAGCCGCGTTCGGCAGCAGGAAACGTGCGTCTTCCTTGCGGATGCCAAGGTCGCGCAGCCGCCGGTACTTTGCTTCGGCCTCTTCCCAAAAGGCGTTCATCTCAGCCAACGCTTCTGGATTCGCTCGCACTGCATCCGGCACAATGGCATTCCATCCACCTTTCTGCAGGTCCACATAGCGCTGGGATTCTTGGCTGTAGCTGGCGAGGCGATGGCGCACAAGTTGATGCGTGCAGGTGCGGCTAATACCCTCCAGCAGGAATGTCGCAGCGCCGTGATCGAGCAGAAGCACAGGATCATCCATGACAGGCTGCGTGTAGCCCAACATGGTGACGCGCATGGGGCCGTCCTCAGCCGGAGACAGGTCGCTCAACTTGTTGATGACGCCTTCGGACAGCGATTCGTCGAGGGTGTAATCCGTCGACACTTTGTCATCGAACTGATGAAACACGGCGGGGGAAATGCAATGCAGGATGGGCAGCGCCTCAAGTGCGACATCTTCACGAAATAGATGCAGCCAGACACGCGTGTTACCTGTGACCAGCCAGTCTCTTTCCCCCAGTTGAGCAACCTCACAATGCCTATTGACCAGACGCCAGCGCGCTGGTTCATCGCTGCCCTGAAAGCGGATGGACACAACCACGTGCTCTATGATGTCCTCGTGGCCTTCCTTCACACGCGCAGAGATGAAGGATGGTGAATCACCCGCACGATGCGTAGAACGGTAGCAGACTCGACCGGCGTACTCAATGAGCTGATCCGGGAAAGCGCCGCAACAACTCCATAGCTGCGCGATGTCGCTGACATCGCGTAACATTTCTGGACTGAGGGCAGGATTCTGCTGCGTATACGCCTGAAGCGTCGCGTGCATGAGATGCTCCACTTGGGTCACTGCTATCGAATGCGATGGTGCGTCGGTTTCATTCGCTGCCAAATTGGCGGCAGGATTCGGTATGGTCTTCCGTCGCGCCTTCGCAAGAATAGCACTGCCACATTTGATAGACAAACATCACCGACCATTTGATATAGGGCTAACAGCTCGATAAAGAATAGGAAGACCCACCTTTGTCAGACGTCGCCAATTTACTCTGACGTCGATCCTCGCGCCGCGGTCTTGGCGGGCCTTGACTGGAATGTTACAATTCAGGCCATGGCAAAACATTATTATGGCGGTCAAGCAGTCATCGAAGGCGTCATGATGCGGGGGCGCAAAACGATGGCGGTGGCAGTAAGAAACCCGCAAGATGAAATCGTGCTTCACGAGGAACCGCTCACGGCGCGCATTTACACGAGCTCGTGGGGGCAATGGCCGTTCGTGCGCGGTTTGGGCATGTTGTGGGATGCCCTCGGGCTAGGGATGCGCGCCCTCATGTGGAGCGCCGACGTCTCTGTCCAGGAAGAGGGTGAGGAAGAGGTCGAGTTTTCGGGTCCGGTTGCGTGGACCGCGATCGCAGGCAGCTTACTCTTTGCAGTTGCACTATTCTTCCTGCTGCCAACACTGACCAGCCGCTGGATCGCCTCCACCATCAACGACAATCGCTATGTAGACGCCTTTTTCGAGGGCTTTATCCGCCTGGTTCTGTTTCTCGGCTACCTGTGGGTGATCGGTCAGATTCCTGATATCAAGCGTGTGTTTGGATACCATGGGGCCGAACACAAGACGATCAATGCATATGAAGACGGCGTCGACCTGACAGTGGAGAATGTGCAGAAGTACAGCGTTCAGCATGTGCGTTGTGGCACAAGCTTCCTACTCTATGTCATCGTGATCAGCATCTTCCTTTTCGCGCCATTGACGTTCCACAGTGTGGAACCGGCGTGGTTCTCTATGATCCTGCGCTTTATCTCGAGACTGCTGCTCGTACCCGTCGTCGCCAGCGTCTCCTATGAGATTTTGCGCTTCAGCGCCGGTCACATGGATAAATCTTTTATGCGCGTGATCATCTGGCCTGGATTGCAGCTCCAGAAGCTGACGACAAGACCGCCGGAAGACGGCATGGTGGAATGCGCCATTGCCGCGCTCGAGCCGGTATTGGCCGCGGACGGTATTCATGTGGTGACGTCTGTTATCAGCAGACCGGAAACTACGCTGCGGGAACAGCCAGCCGCCGCAGCAGACTGACGCTGCGCTTCCTTTGCGGCTTCCCAGCCATATATAGGCTGCTCGCTACGCGTCATCACTGTCACCAGGCGCTATTTCTACTATAAGTTCAATGTCATCTACCATCACCACGTCGCCGGCGCGCAGCTTACGCCCGCGGCGTATTTCAGGTTCACCGTTCACCGTTACCCCTCCAGAACGAATGAGGTGCTTGGCTTCGCCCCCGCTCTGTACGATATCGGCCAATTTGAGGAACTGGTCCAATTTGATTGTCGGTTCCAAATTTTCTTCCATGCTTTTCTCTCCAGTCTTGCTTGCGATATTCAGCTTTGAACAGACTGCGTGTCAGGTCCAATACGCGGCTGAAATCAGGTATGAAAAAGTGCAGTGTGGAGAAAGGCGCCTTCCTACACACTGCACTCCTGGAGCTATGTTTTCGCAGGGATTGCTCCCCAGACGAATCAGCTTACCGTTTACTGAATGACTTCGGCGTACTCAGCCGCAATCCAACCACCGTCTTCGGACAGGTCCGTTGCGGACAGGTCCGTTGCATCGATCTTAATCCACAGACCGTCCTCTGAAACTTCCAACACAGTGAATTCGTCCCAGTTGTAGACGTTGCCAATCTTGTTGTCTTCGGCAGTAGTCGGCGCGCTGCGAACTCGCAGTGGAAGCTCCGTGTAAATCTTGACGCGGTCGCCTGCCATGATTTCGGTCGCAGGCGGTGCGATGACTTCGTCGCTCACAGACGATTCGGACGGCTCAACTGTGGTGGCTTCCGGCTGGACTTCTGCTGTTGGCTCCATGGTGGGCTCGACAGTCGCTTCTACCGTCGCAGTTTCGGTAGCTACTGCGACAGGAGTCTCTTCGGCTACTGGCGTCTCGTCTGCCATTGCAGTCACTTCAGCCACTGGAGTTTCCTCAGCTACAGGCGTATCTTCTACTAAAGGTGTAGCCTCAACAGTCGGGGTGTCTTCCTCTGCCGGAGTTTCCTCTGCCACGGGAGTCTCTTCGGCAGCCGGCGTTTCCACAGCTACAGGCGTCGCCTCAACAGTCGGCGTCTCTTCCTCCGCCATGGGAGTCGCTTCGGCAGTCGACGCTGCCGCTGCAATTAGGTCGGCGGCATCGCCTCGAACAGAGGCAAATTCAGCGGCGATCCATCCACCGTTCTCGGAAAGATCAGGAACGAACAGCTTTAGCCATGCGCCGTCGGGTGAGACTTCCAAGACAGGATAGCTCTCGCCGTCCAATACATTGCCGATCTTATTTTCCACATCTGAGGTCGGTTCTGCCCGCACACGCAGCGGCAGGTCCGGCGAATCAATGGTCGCGGTGCCTATGGCGTCCGCCGGCGGCTCGGCTGTTGCCGCCGCCGCATCTTCCGCTGTGGCGGCGGTTTCTTCCTCTGCCTGCACCGTAGGAATGTTTGTGATGTCGCCTTCCAGTGTCACAAACTCGGTGGATACCCAGCCTTGGCTATCCGGCGTATCTGCGATCTCTAGCTGCAGCCACGCGCCGTCCGATGTCATAGCAAGGACGGGATACTTGGCGCCTTCCTCCACGCCGCCAACCAGATCATACGCCTCGGCGGGACCTTGGCGAACGCGGACAGAACGCGTGTTGATGGTTGCCTGGGCTGGCTCTACATCGAAAACGGTCTGTTCTGTGGCAGCGCCGGTAGAACCCTCGTCCTGCGGCAGGAGCGATGGGTCCACAATGGGCTGGCAGGCTGCTAAGACCAAAATGGCAACGATGGCTAACACGGACGTGCTAGCTCGATTAGCTCGGAAAAGCGTAGGTATTTTCATATTCTCACTCTCAATCGTCTCGGATATCTCTTGTGAACTTTGGAGTTTCTGTGTTTTCGCTGGATTGATCTGTCGGATCCACCATTAGGTATGACGTACACTACGGTCAAAAAGTTCTAAACCATGTGCAGTTGAATGATGATTCAAAAATTGGCAACAAGTTTATCATCTACTTGCGACTGACCCAGTTCGAACACGGCTTACAATACAATGTCCAGTTACATAGCAACAAACGTAGCGAACCAAAACGTGCACATTATGGCATGATTCGACGTCTGCGCCCAAACCCACGCAGGATCGTGCGCAAAATTGTCTGCTATCCCTCGACAGGCGCTTCGAAGCGCGCTAATTCCTGCGCAGTCTCCGCATCGTAGAGAATGACCAGCAGCGATAACGGATCGTCTGCGGACGGCATTGTCATCGTGTGCGTATCTCGAATCAACTGGTCTTGCGCCCAATCCGTGCTCAGCGCGGCCTGACGGACCGGGAACTCATCAACCACTACTGGTATGCCGTCCGCGTCAAGCACGGGACTTCCGTCATCGTGTATCAGTCGAAGCGATACCTTGACCACCTCGTCTATGCGCTTCGTCGGCAACCAGCCAAGTGTCACTTCAATTACCTGTCCGCCTGGAACGTCACGCACGACAAGTTCATATCCATGTAATCGCAGAGCGTCCGGGATGACGTCCATTTTCAGCGTGTTCGCTACGGGCTGAACCTGCGCCTGCCCACGAGGCCATACCTGCACTGCTTCTCCTAGACTGCTAAACGTGTACTGGGTAGAAATTTCCGACAATTCACGTGTGATAAAAGTCGGCGTCCCCTGCGCGATACTGGAACTTACCGCCTTTGCGCGCACTGCAGGGTCGTCGGCAGTTTGCGTGGTGACAGCGGCGGCTAGTCCCTCCGAAGCCTGCATATACCTTATGGCAGTCATCTCGCCTTCGATGCCGATGACGCGGCTACCGGAAGGATATCCGCTGTCCGCTAGCAGATAGGCGTACTGGTGAGCCGCCCAGTTATCGCTGCGGTCGACTGCGGCGCCACGACCCCATACGCCGAATAGCACCAGCACCGTTAGCATTGCCGACACGGCAGCCGAAGCATAGGGAATGCGGCGCAACCGCGATTTGAACATGGCAACACCGGCGCCGGTGAAGAGCGCTGCCAGCATGAAGCTCGGTATCAGAAAGACCTCCCAGTCTGCCACCTGGTAGAAGCGGACAAAGAACAGACTAGCCAGCAACGATACAACGATCAGAGCCCAGTTAGCCCTGGCCACTTTGCCCAGCAGCGGCATGCCGATCAAGGCAATGGCGGCTAGAACTAGTGCGATGACGCCCATCTGTTTCCAATGAGTATTAAATAGCGCCTGCCATGCGACAACCTGGCCCACATCATTGGCATTGAAGAAAGCGGTGTACTGACGCGCCAGGATATGGTTGAAGAAGCCGCTAATTGTATTGACATAACTTCCATTCAAATCTCGTACACCCATAGCCGCTCGCAAAGGAATGTACAGGTAGAGCAGCATCGGCAAAAATAGACCAGCAAGCCAAAATAACCATTCACGGCGCGGTCGCCACATCTGCGGTATCAGCAACAGCGAATAGACGAACAAGCCCGGCAACAATAGGACGCTCATCCTATGGTGTGTCAACGACAACCCGACCAACAGCGAAAGTAGCAGGATGCGTCGAAACGCCGCGGTTCCACGATTAGGTTCGCATCCGCTAGCGCACAGTTTCGGTACAGTGAGCGCGGTCAACAAGATCGCCGCCATGAGCAGACCGTGTAGCGTGTAGACCTCTGCTATGGTTGCCTGGCTCCACCAAACAGGCCCAAACGCAAACGCCCCAGCTGCCGCCAGACCCGCCCATAATGGAGTCGACTCCTCGTCTGGAATCATTTGATTTGCGCTGAAGTAGACGAGCGTCACTGCCGATGCACCCGCGAGCGCACTTAACAGGTTCATGCGCCAGGCCCAGCTGCCGAACGGGAAGACGACGCGACTCCATAGCCCGCCCAACAGCGTATACAGCGGATAGCCGGTGGGATGTGCGATGCCCAAGGTTGGCCCCACCAGCTGGAACTCCAGCGAGTCGTCGAATAGTTCGACGATGCCAGGGCCGGCTGTCGTTGCGTAGAGAATGAAGACGCCGATCCAAATCAGAACGCCGACGATCAGTTCTAGCCGGCGATCATCCAGTGTGAGTATTCGGCGTGATTGTGCTGCTTCGTTCATGTGTGCATCGAGGCGTTGGTCAGGACGATTGCGTTGATTGGCTTACCGACAGGAGCCACAACCCTGCTCGACAAATGAACTGGTTGCGCTACCTCCTGCCTCGCAAGTGTACCATCTCTTGGGCATAGGATTCTTATTTGGTATCATACTCGACAATAATCGCACAGTGTCGTACAGCGGATAGACTTCTTCTTGAAGGAAGACGCTGCATCCGTATAGGATGATGCGGTTTGCCAGTGTACGTGTCAGCGCTCACAGCGTGAGCGCCCGATGTGGGCGGCAGGGAAGAGAACGCCGCTTCAAACTAGAAGAGCAGGTGGAAACCATTAGCGGAGCCGCACAAACGCCGACATACTGGACTATCCTAACAGTCGCACTATCTTTATTGGTTCCGGCTGGATTCGTGCTGGTAGGCGTAGCAGGTTTGCCACGCGAACGAGCCTGGCGAGCGGCACTGGCGGGTCTGTCCGCAATCGGGCTGGGCGCACTCGCCTACTGGGCTTTTGGATTCGCACTCCAGTTCGGTGGCATCGGTCTCGCCTATCCAAAACCGGAACTGACGAACCTCGTGTGGGAATGGAGCCCGTTAAATACGCAGTGGGGCAGCGGGTGGGGTGCGGCAGGTCTATCCGGATGGTTTCTCTCCGGCAACGGCATGACTGCCCTCGCGTATGCGCTCTTCGTTTCGCATCTTCCTTGGGCCATCATGACTGCAATCATCCCGCTCATTGCATTGCGCGGTCGTGCGCCTACGGTCGCCACGCTGATACTTGCGGTCCTGATCGGCGGCGTCATCTACCCTTTGGCAGGCAACTGGGTACAGGGGGGCGGCTGGCTGGCAGCATTGGGCAAGAACCTCAACCTGGGCCACGGCTTCGTTGACTTTGCCGGCGCCGGGAGCGTGCATTTGGTCGCAGCCGGCATATCACTGGCCGCGCTGGTCGTTTGGATACCGCGTCCGGAGGCGAAACCCGCTACAGCAGCTGAACTGGCGCCAGCCCAATTACCGCTACTGGCTGTCCTTGGCAGTTTGCTGATTCCTGCCGGCATTCTCGGCTGGCAGTGGGCTAACCCGCTGCAGACGGAACTCATCGGCAACCTGGGTCTGTTGCGCGGCACAGCAAACGTGCTGCTATACGCCGCTGCGGGTTCACTAACGCCGCTCCTGTACACGTGGTTTGTAACCGGCAGCAGCGATCCGGTGTTGACGGCTCGCGGTATTGCAGCCGGCGCAGTAGCAGGACTGGCAGCCGGTCCATTCGTAGAGCCGTGGGCGGCTGTTTTCATCGGTCTGCTTGCCGGTGCGACAGTACCATTCGTAACTTATCTGCTGGATACCGTACTCCCGTTGGACGATGGTACCGGCAGCATTATCGTGAGCGGACTTCCAGCCATCGTTGGCTTGCTACTGGTGGGTTTTCTGGCGGATGGCTCTGTTGGTCGCGGTTGGAACGTGACTGGTGCGGACAGCTTCATGGGCGTCAGCGGTCAGGGTGTTTCCGGTTTGTTTACCGCGTCAGCGTTCCAACGCGATTTTCCAGGTCAGTTACAGGCACAGTTGATTGGCGTTCTGGCACTTGTTCTTTGGGGATTCATTGCCGGATACATAGTTTGCGCGCCATTAGGCATGATCATTCATGGCATCACGCGCGATGACCAGGCTAGTGTCAGCAGCGAACGGTCAACCGGTACAAGTAAGCAGCGCTTCCGACCGGTACCTTCTGTGCGTAGCGAGTATCAAGGAGCGTTTGGCAGTGAGGCGCCAGCTGATGCTGTTTTGCCTCCCGCTTCTGCTCAAGAAACGCAGGACCAGTCTTAACCTGCGTCCACTGGCTCAGCGTCATCTGACGCTTCACCGAGAATTGAACCGATGAATTCGGGCGCTCCATTCAGGAAACTGCGTGCATCCATTCGCTTCTTTCCTGCGGGTTGAATTTCCTCCAGCAATAAGAGACCTTCGCCTGTACCCACGGCGGGACCCAATTCGGTTTCTACCACCATGCCAGGTTGCGATGAACCGTGGTCGACTGAAGCCTGCCATATTTTCAGCGGCTGCCCGCGCCACGTCGTGTAGGCGCTGGGCCACGGCGAGTAGGCTCGCGTCATGCGTTCGATGACGTCCGCCGACTGTGTCCAGTCGATGAGGCCGCCCCTCTTCTTGATAATGCCGCAGTACGATACCTGGCCTGTGAGCGAATCTTGCTGAACCGGGGCGATCTCGCCGGCCAGCCACTCTGGCAACACGCGAACTAGCTCATCTGCGCCTACCCGGGCAAGCTTCTGCGATAGCGTCTCAGTCGTGTCATCGTCTGCGATCGGTTCACACACCTGGCTCAATGACGGCCCGGTGTCCATGCCTTCGTCCATGAGCATGATGGTAACGCCTGTTTCGTCTACACCGTCCAGGAGGGCTGCTGTGATGGGCGAGGCGCCGCGATAAGCAGGTAGAATGCTGGCATGTACATTGACGCAGCCATAGGTGGGGATCTCTAGCACGGACTTCGGCAGAATGACACCATACGCAGCAACGACGATGAGGTCCGGCGCCTGTTCTCGTATCGCCGTAACCGCATCGGGATGCTTGCGATAGCCTGCAGGCTGCAACACTGGAATGTCGTACACCTTTACCAGTTGCTTCACAGGGCTCGCTACCATCTTCTTGCCGCGACCAGCCCGCCGGTCCGGCTGTGTCACGACGGCTGCGATCTCCCAATTCTGCGCCTGTGCGTTCGCTAACAGCGCCTTCAGCGAGGATGCCGCGAAATCCGGCGTGCCCATGAAAATGATACGTGTTGTCGGTGCGGCATTTGTTTCGGTAGACATGCGTACCTATCCCAACTACTCGTCCGCTCGTAGCAGACGAGTTGAATCAAACAGATTGAAGTTGTTCACGTAGTGGTCCAGCGATTGCACGATGCGCTCCACCACATACTGATTTGGCTCAGGTAAAACGACGCTAACATTATCATAGAGTCTGGCGCGCGCCGTCAGTACATCCGGAACGGTCCAAATGTAGCGAGCGCCAGTGCGGACGAGCCAGGCTCGTCTTTCAGCTGACAGCTGGTAGAAGTCGAGATTTGTTTCGTCCGGCTGCAACCACTTCTGCCACCGGTTGGACTCCAGTACAGCGTGTTCAAGTTGCTCAAGCATCCCAGAAGGTGTCATCTCGGGACGGCTTTGCAGCAGCGCACTTTCTTTGGCAGCCAAGTCCACGAGCGCTTCGTATTCTGCAGCCGTGAATTCTGGTCCGACATTGGCGCCGCCCATACCGGCCCTCGGGTAGTCCTCGGCGTTTGCGACCCAGTCTGTGTAATGGCCTTTGATAAGGCTGCCGTAGGGCATCACAATGTCGAAGAGCTCTTTCGCGACGGTAGGATCGAAATCGGTGGTATGCAGGTCGGTGCCCACCTTGCCCACAATGAAGCAAGGCCAAGCACTCAATAGGTCGCGCGCTGCAAGCCCCGCGTGCAGCGACTGGATAAATGTCCGGAAGTTGTCCATATCCACCAGACCGCCGTGAACTTCTTCCGTGCCGACCTCGTATGCAATGGGCGGCAAACCCATCCGCTCGCGTTCTGCCTCTGCGTATTCGATCATGTCCAGTGTACGATCGACCACTATATTGATCGGTACAGGCGCATCCTTTGGCGCTGTGCGATCCACCGTGGGATCGATGTGCAGGAGCGCGTATCCCGCAGCGAGACAGGCAGTCAGACTCTCCTTGACTGCGTTCATGGTCTCGTCAAACGAAAGTCCATCAGTCGTGTGCTTGTCTTTCAACCACGGGCCGCCATGATCAAGGCAGGGATATAGCGGCGTGTTACAGTTGTGTTTATCAGCATAGGCATGCATCTTTTGCACGAACGTTTCGGCCGTCCAACCCGTGTAGCCGCCGTCCCGGTCCACCTGGTTTAGCGTGGCAGCAAAGAGCATGGGCATATTATTGCGCTTGGCCACTACCACCGCCGCTTCCAGCACCGCATCGGAGTTGGGGCAGGCCGCCAACAATGTCAGTTGTACGCCTTGTTGGCGCAGGTGAATCACTTCATGGATAAGTTCGTTGAGAGGACGCACGTCTGTACCTTTCAGTCGTGTGATGGAACGTTGCGACGCACCATAGTGGCTAGCAGCGGTCCAGTAAAGGACGGCGTTTGCCGATGAGTTTCTCCGCTTCGAAGAGTGTCGGTTGCGCTTGTGTTCCGCCTGCAGAACGGGTCGAGAGCGAGCCGCAGGCGCATCCTAATGCAAGCGACTCTGCGACGGGAAGTCCGCAGATGAAACCGTATATGAAGCCTGCATCGAAACTGTCGCCAGCTCCGGTGGTATCCACGACCTCCACAGGGAACCCAGGATCGCGAGTAATCAACCCTTCCTGCGCGCAGATAGCTCCCTTTGCGCCGAGTTTCACGGCAACAGTCGGCACTGTGATAGCCAGCGATTCGATTGCTGTATCCAGGTTCGGCTGGCGCGCGATGGCACATGCCTCCTGTGCATTCGGCAGCAGGATATCCAACAACGGCAGTACATTCTCTAGACCGTTGTCCCAATCTTCTGCAGGATCCCAGTTTGTGTCCAGGGAGACAGTCGCATGCTGGCTCATGGCGAGTCGTAGCAGCTTCGGCAAGCCGGGTTGGAGCGCCGTCTGCAGAAAGTAACTGGTCAAGTGCACATGTCTGGTTGCGCTTAGCAGGTCCGTGTCGATTTGCTCAGCGCTGAGCGCACTGATGGCGCCCATGTGCGTTAAGATCGCACGATCATTTTCGATATTCAGGATTACGCTGAGGCCAGTCTTTACATCGCGGTCAACGATGACGCCTGCTGTATCGACTCCTCGTTCAGTCATAGCCTGCAGCATGAAACGCCCGAACATGTCATCGCCGACGACACCGCAGTAGCCTACCCGCAAGCCGAGTCTGGCAGCGCCGCACGCAAAGATCACACCCGAACTGCCCATGGTCAGCGTGGCATCGTCCACTAGTTTCTCCGTCTGGCCAAAGATTGGCGCCGCATCGGGTCCCATTACCAGATCAGCGTTGATTTCGCCCAGGACGAGCACATCATATTTGTTCTTCATTGGCGTTCATGCTTCAGTAATGTGCTCCGGACTGGATTAGATATGCGTTCTAGCGAGTATATCGATTCTACTGAGTGGTACGTAGGGTGTCAAAGGACGGTTGGCTTCAAGACGACGTACCGTTGACAGATGCTTAAGGCAGTCACATAATGCGTAAGTAGATCGAACAACGGCCTTTTGTGGAAATCGCCAACCGAACTCGACTAGAATATCGACCTACAGGATCTCAGACCATCAAAAGAGGAGACGCGTTATGACGAGAGGACAGCATACTTACGCTGAGATACTGAGCCAGCCGCAAGTTTGGTCGGATGTCTTGCAGATTGTCTTCGCCCATCAGGAGCGTATCGCCGCCGCATTGCGAGATGTCAATCCTAAGCAAGTACTTTTCACGGGCTGCGGCTCTACCTATTACCTTTCACTCAGCGCTGCCGCCATGTTGCAGCAAAGCACAGGGCTGCCATGCCGAGGCGTGCCTGCCTCCGAAATTGTCTTCTTTCCAAACACGACAATCGCCCAGCCGCAAGAAACGCTGCTCATCGCTGTGTCCCGATCGGGTACGACGACGGAAACGGGCGCTGCTATGGCGCGCTTCCGTGAAAAGGGCGGCAAGACAATTTGGGGCGTTACCTGCTATCCCGACACGTCGGTGGCGGACGAAACCGACTTTGTGCTCATGACGGAGGCTGCACAGGAGGAGAGTGTTGCGCAGACGCGCTCGTTCAGTTCCATGTTGCTCATGACGCAGGCGATCGCGGCCGTTGCCGGCGGCGAGGAGCTTGCACCCCTCAAACAATTGCCGTCTGCCGTCGCTGAGTTGCTGGAGAAGTATGGCGCCATGGCGGAACGACTAGGCGGCAGCCAGGATCTGCAGAAGTTCTTCTTTCTCGGTTCTGGGCCGCTATACGGCATCGCGTGTGAAGCCATGCTGAAAATGAAGGAGATGTCCATCAGCTACAGCGAAGCCTTCCACTTTATGGAATTCCGGCACGGGCCCAAGTCCATGGTGGACGAGCATGCGCTACTCATAGGCCTGTTCAATAGCCGCATCCATGCCTACGAGGAAGCGGTACTGACCGAGTGTGGCGATATGGGCGGCTATACGCTCGCACAAATTGCAGGGGATTTGCACCCAACGGCGCGTGAGCGCATCGCGCTACCGGCGGGGCTTCCCTGGTGGGCGATGCCTGCACTGAACCTGCCTGTGCTACAGCTTATGGCTTACCACCGTTCTATCAGCAAGGGTTTGGATCCGGATAGCCCTCGAAATCTGACCGCCGTCGTGGAGCTGGACCGCGGCGAACTCGTTGCCGCACCACTACAATAAAGGCATCAGAAAAATAGTCGATAGCCTATTGCTAGTCGATGGGGATCGGCTCGCCGAGTACAGGTGGTGGCAGGCGTCGGATAGCGTCGGTGAGGGCTACCAGCGATGCTGGGATTTCACGCATCTCTGACCACGCAATGGAACGTGGATCGTACGAGCGTCGGTCAGCGATGGCGCCGACACTGTCCAGCCCCATAGTGGAGCAGAGAAACAGCGCTCTCGGCAAGTGAAACTCCTGCGTCACCAACACGGCTTCGTCAACCTGAAAGACATGCTTGGCACGGTAGCAGGAATCATAGGTGCGTCGACCGCCATAATCGGGCTGAATGTCTTCGGGTTTCACACCTTTGCTGATGGCGTATGCCATCATAGCGCCGGGTTCGTTGTAGGTTTGGGTACTGTTGTCACCGGTGACGAGGAGCTTGTCTATCACACCTGCGTGGTAGAGCTCGATAGCCGTGTCTACGCGGTCCCGAAGCATGGCGCTGAGCCGTTCGTTGCCATAGACGCGGGCACCGAATACGATTGCCACACGGCGATGCGGCACTGTATCCGGCGTATAGATGCGACTTTGGTAACGCCAGTCGATCCAAGCTTGCCAGGCAAACGGCAATAGCGCCGCTCCGCAAACCATCAAACCCATGGCAGCCAATATTGAGAGCCGTGTGCGTTTCGTATTTGGTTTGGACTTCGTATTTCGATCGTTTAGCGTTAGCGTCATAATGAACGGACGAATGGATAGCCAGCGTTACCTTGCGCGAACCAACGTCATGAACGATGATGCTGTTCCAGATTTGATGCGAATTTATGCCGTGGCAATATATCATGGATTTGAGTCTGCGATAAGCAAGAAAAGTCACACACTCTACCTGACTTTTCCGTTGGTTTTGGTTCAGTTTAAGGGATAGTGTGCCAGAGCATGAATGCTGACCAGCAGTATGAAGATCCGGACGACGAAAAACCGGAAAACGAAAATCCTGCGTCCGCCATAAGCGGAGCCGATAACGATGCCGGCGACGCTTGCGGCGAGGAGAGTGGCCTGCCGGAAGAGTTGCGTAATTGGCAGGTTGTGGACGGCGAAGGCCATGTTGCGGACGATTCTGCACCTGAACCCGCTGTCACTGACGAGGAATCGTCACCGCGCGACGGGCTGGAAACGTACGACGACGTCCTGATCCTAACGACAACTACTCGGCGCTGTTCGCTTGCCAGGGATGACTGCGCCGTATTCCATGTTGTGGTTCAGAATAACAGCCGGGAATCATTGACAGTACGCTTGGATGCAGAAGGAATGCCGTCCGGCGTCGTTCTGCCGGACCTGCCAATGCGCGTCAACCTCTTGCCCGGCGGCAAACAGACGCTTGGCCTGAGTGCAGTACAGAAGCAGGACACAATGCTGCATGAAGGCGATCACGCCTTCCAGTTCGTTTTAACTGCACCGACTCTGCCCGGTCATGTCGCACGCATCAGTTGCGTCTTGCGTGCCGAATCCATGAATGCATTCCACGTGGGCGACCTCACCCCGAGTCGCTCAACCGTTTCCTGGTGGTCGCCGACAGCAAGAACAGAGCTAACCGTGATGAATCTGGGCAATCATACGGCCCAGTTTTCCGTCATAGGTGCAGATGCTTACCGCTCTTGTCTATTCGAATTCGACACAGGCCCGGCAGATCTGCCGCAAATCGGTCAGGCTATCCTCTCGATTGCACCGTTGGAGAAGCGGCTGGTAGGGGTCACAATTCTGAGCAGAGAACGATCCACGCTCGGATTGACGGCAAACGAACTGCCATACAAGATCGGCGTCGAGCCGATCGGCGCCGCCAAATCCAAGGTGGACGAAAGTGTGACAAGGCAAAACCTGGACGGAGTGATCGTTTCCAGACCGCTCATCGGACCGTGGCATATTGCCGGTATCGCGGCGGCGTTGGCGATTCTTCTGCTGGTGGCGGTCATGACCAGCGCTACGATGCTGCTTGCACTGCGACCGACTTCACCGGCAGCAGTCGTGGCGCCGACACAGGCGCCGGCTCCTATGATCGCGCTGGTCTTGAGTATGAATGAACCCGTACCCACCAGTCCATCTAGCGAACAGCCGGCCTTCGCAGTCGACGAAATCGCTTCACCTGCAGCCCAAAGTGCGCCATCGCAGACAAGCGATGGTGACCTGCCCATGGTGCAGCCGGACCAGGTTAGCGCCCCCGGAGCGCCTGTGCCAGCCTCGTCCGCTGAATCACCAGCGTCTGCCGGCGCACCTGCGGAAAATCCCATTATTGTGGTAAGCCAGCCTACCGCTGTCGCCGTGGCGCCTGCCGCTGGCAACAGTATGACATACGGGCAGATGTTTCACGAGGTGGCCAATCGCTACGACTTGAGCTGGCGACTGCTGGCAGCGCAAGGTTATGTGGAAAGCAGCTTCGATTCGACCGCTGTTGGTCCGAAGGGTTCCATGGGCCTCATGCAGGTGCATCCCGACACGTGGGACGAATGGGCGCCGTTTGTTGACGTGGAAGACCCCTTTGACACGTATAGCAATGTGCTAGTGGCTGCCGTCTATTTGGACTACCTGCGCGTGACGCTCGGTCAGGTCGGATATCCACAGACAGAGTGGATGTTGGCAGCCTATAACTGGGGTCCAGACAAGGTACTCAACGTTTTGAACAACGGCGGCGACTGGACTGATCTGCCGCAAGAAGTGCAGGAATACGCTTCAGACGTCCTGCAAATTGCCCAGAGCATCCCAGAGCAATGATCGATAACTTACTACAGCGAGCAAGTTGTCTTCAAACCGATAACGTATCGTAATCTGTCCTTCAAATACAATCGTCTCCAGCAAGCACGACACACTATACTCGAGTATTGCGGCCATAATTTACAATTTGTTAACAAGATTATGTTTTAATCTAGATGGCACTCGTGCTATGACGAACGAATGTTGTGTACGCATGCTATGCTGATGCTGACGTATCACATTTAGAAATATGTAGCTTGCGTTGCAGTAAACAACGTTTGTTTGTGCTACACTAAATAGGTTTGCCAGTAGTCGCCGCGATGGAACCTTTGTATGGTTTCGAACGTATTGGGCGGCGTGAGGAGAAGGTAAGATGGAAGAGTTAAAGCCGGACATATCGGCGCACGATCGATTTCGTAGGAACCTAAATCGAGCAATGGTGGTTGATTTACTCGGACTAGTAACCGGTTCCGACACAAACCTATACAACTATCACGAAGTGGCGAATCGCCTGAAGGCGCGTCAACAAGTGGAAATGGGCACAGAGATGGTGCCTCTAGATAAAATTGTCGGCAGCGTAGGCCGTTACAAGGACTTTACAAGAACTTTCCTGCCGCGACAGGCAGTTAACGAGGAACGCTGGACAAGAGTCGACGCAGCGATGAACTCGCTTCAGGGCTTCCCACCGGTAGATCTGTTCAAAATCGGCGATGTCTATTTTGTACGGGACGGAAACCACCGCTTAAGCGTTGCCCGCGCCAATGGCCTGGATGCCATAGAAGCGCATGTCACAGTTGTTGAAACTGATGTGCCGCTCACGGTCGATGACTTCGATTCGAGGAACAAGTGGCTCATCAAGGTCGAGCACCAGGATTTCAACAACGAAACAGGCATTGAAGAACTGTGTCCTGAAAACCAGATCGAGTTCACTGAACCAGGTCGCTATACTGTTTTGCTGCGACATATCCACGTCCACTGGTATCTTCGTAATCTGGAGATCGAGAAGGATGGCGGAGAGGACTGGCTGGAGTGGCCGGACGCCGTAGCAAGCTGGTGCAAGAACGTCTATTCACCGGTCGTGGAGGAAATCCGCAAACGCGACATGATGAGCGAGTTTCCGGATCGCACAGAGGCGGACCTCTACTTATGGATTGCACATCACCGTGAAGACTTGAGTGAGGAGTACGATCTGGCGCCGCTGAGTGCAGAGGAGGCAGTTTCTACTTTTGCCGAAGCATACAGCGATGCCTTGTTCCAGCGTTCTATGAAGGGGTTGCGACTCGGGCTACACCGTGCACTTGGCCTCAGTGACCGACCTCTCGGCTTGTCGGAAGAGGAATTCCAACAGCTACGTGCGCGTCGCGAAGCAGGTGAACTGCCGGTCGGCGTGGCTGAAGCGGCAAACTAGCACAATTCAAACGAATAGCCGGCACTGTTGCCGGTATGAAACTAAACACAAGACGGTCTTCTCCGCAAGAGTGGGCCGTCTTTTTGGTAAGCAAAGATATGCTACTAGACTACATGGATTCCGGCACCACATTGCCCGCTTCGATCACCGCCTGGCGGACGTTCACGAAGGACAGAATGGCTAGTCCAAGGGCAAAGAAGAGCGCGATGGACAGAATGCTATAGCGATAGCTGCCAGTTTGCTGCAATGTGATCCCAAAGAGCAGTGGACCAAGCCAGCTCGTGCCGCGCTCGCTGACTTCGTAGAGACTGAAATACTCTGCTTCGCGTCCCCTGGGAATCATATGCGAAAAGAGCGAACGGCTTAGTGCTTGGCTGCCGCCCAACACGATGGCGATAACGAAGCCTAGTATGAAGAACTGTACCGTCGTCTGCAGGAAGGCATAGGTGTAGAGCGTAACACTCAACCAGATGATGAGGCTGTAGAGTATAGCCCGCTTGGCTCCAGTCCATCGCGCCACGTAGCCGAAGCCAAGCGCGCCGAGAAAGGCGACGAATTGCACCATGAGAATCAGACCCGCTAAGGTCGACTCGCTAAGGCCAAGTTCCGCCGAGCCGAACACGGCTGACATGGAAATAACGGTCTGGATCCCGTCGTTGTACAGCAGGTAGGCGAGCAGAAAGAGCAATGTCTGTGGGTAGCTGGGCAGTTGGCGCAATGTGTTTCCCAGTTGCTTGAAGCCAATAGTCGCGTAGCGTTCACCGGGAGGCAATGCTTTGATCGCCCGTCTTCGCCTTAGGGTGAGCAACGGGATGATTGTGAAGATAGCCCACCAAACGCCGGCGGACGCCAGCGAAATCCGCACCGCATCGCCTGTGGACACGCCCATCGGTTCCGCCAAGAACATGAGAAAAAGCATGTTCAACAGGAGCAGCAAGCCACCGCCCAGGTAGCCTAGCGCCCAGCCCTGGGAGGAGACCTTGTCTCGATCGTCGGCGCTGGCAATATCGGGTAGAAAGGCGTTGTAGAAAACGATAGCCGCGCCGAAGGACAAGTTGGCGACGAGCAGCAGAAACCCGCCCATCAGATAGTTGTCCCCCTTCAGAAAGTACATAGCCATTGTGGCGAACGCGCCTATATAGGCAAAGACCGCCAAGAATTGCCGCTTTCTGTACGAATAATCCGCAACTGCTCCGAGCACTGGCAGAAAGAACACTTGCAACAAGACAGAAAGGGCAACCATGTAGGGAAAAAACGAGCCTGCTAAGATCGGTATTCCGAAGGGATAGACAAAGCCGGAGACGTCAGCAGCATTCCCGGTGATCGTAGTCAGATAGGGGCCGAGGAATACGGTAATGACCGTTGTCGAGAATGCAGAGGCGCCCCAGTCATAGAAGTACCAGCCGATTTGTTCACGACGGCTGTACGGCAATGCCTGTTGCGATGGCGCACTTGGCAAATCAGATTCAGTCTCTTGCGTTTCTTTCGGCATGCACAGTCTCCAAAGGGAGCGTCGTAGGCTGGGAGTTGATCAGTTCAGTAGACAAACCTGCAAGACCCGCGATTAGCGAGCGAAGAACTTGGCTGAGATTATCGTGGCTGTACTAGAGTGTCAAACAGGGCGAATATGGTATTAGCTTTCTGCACAGGCGTGTAGTCGAATGTGCGAACATCAAATAGAGAATCGTCCGACGGATCTCGTGTCCGTCGGACGATTTGATTTAGGGTATTCTGGTTTTACTGCTTACAATTGTTTAGGCGGGTACTGGGAACTGAGTAATCATGTCAACAACTTCGGCGCGCACCCGCCGCTTCAACTGGCTGTTGTGCGGATCTTTGGCGACAGTGGCAACCCACTTGCCGATCTGCGTGAATTCCGCCGTGCCCAGCCCTCTTGTGGTACCGGCTGGCGTGCCCAAGCGCAAACCGCTGGTGACAACTACTGAGCGCGGGTCGAAAGGGATCACATTACGGTTGGTGTGCAGTGCTGCTTCCTCCAGCGCACGCTGCACGACGATGCCAGTGATGTCATCATTGTGGAGCGCATCCAGGTCGATCAACACTAAGTGATTGTCGGTTCCGCCGCTGACGAGCCGCAGGCCCTCATTCTGAAGCGAATAGGCCAGCGCCTGTGCGTTGTCCAACACCTGCTGCTGATACGTCATGAACTCGGGTCGGAGCGCCTCACCCAGGCTGACAGCCTTGGCGGCAATGACGTGCATGAGTGGGCCGCCCTGTAGACCGGGAAAAACGGCTGAATCAATATCCCCGGCGAGCTCTTCACGTGAAAGGATCATGCCTCCGCGCGGACCGCGCAATGTCTTGTGTGTTGTTGATGTGACGATATCGCAATAGGGTACTGGATCCGGATGCACACCAGCGGCAATCAAACCCGCCACATGCGCCGAATCCATCATCAGACGAGCATGCACTGAATCTGCAATCTCACGCAGACGTGGGAATTCGAACCAGCGAGGGTATGAACTAGCGCCTGCGACGAGAAGCTTAGGTTGATGCTTCTTTGCCAGCTCGGCTACGTTGTCATAGTCAATCATTTCGGTCGCACGATCGACGCCATAGTGGACGAAATTATATTGTCGACCGGAGAAATTCTTGGACGAACCATGCGTGAGATGTCCGCCGTGGTTCAGCTTCATGGCTAAAACCGTGTCGCCCTGCTCCAGCACAGCGATATAGGCGGCTTCATTAGCCTGTGCACCGGAATGCGGCTGCACATTAGCGTGCTCGGTGCCGAAGACCTGTTTTGCGCGGTCGATGGCGATCCGTTCGGCCTTGTCCACCACTTCGCAGCCGCCGTAATAGCGCTTGCCGGGATAACCCTCTGCGTACTTATTGGTGAGGACGCTGCCCATGGCTGCCAATACCGCCTGTGACACGTAGTTCTCACTAGCAATCAGCTCGATACCGTCGTGCTGTCGTTTGCGTTCCTGTTCGATGATGTCGTAGATCTCCTCATCCTCGCTGGCAAGGCGAATACGCGGATCGACTTGTGATGTCCAAGATTGTAGTTCAACGTCGTCGGAGATGGCGACGTCAACTGCTGGATAGCTGCTCATTACTCTGCTTCTCCTTCCGTTGGCGTATGTGAGACAGTGTCTGTCCATCATACGTCTACACCGGTAACAACAAGCGTCGTATCCGCAGCTATGTGGCTGTGATGCGGTCTGACGCTGGAAATTCTGTCAGACGGTGCATCATTGCAGCCGTCAATTGTTGCGCAACAATAGCATGAAAGTGAGCTTCCGTCAACGAAGATTCGTTTGAGAAATTTGGCCGCCTACAGCGCCGTAACATACCTTGATGAGTCACCGGTTTGGCGCCCAGCATGGCATCTCGGAGAACGAAAAACTACCGGCAGCTGAGCAGTACTTGTGGCGGCACGGCAAGGATCACAAGCCATAGCGGGTGGACTAGTTGGTGATGACGCGCATCGTCAGTGCGTAAAAATATGAAACTGATACGTATCTGATTGCGCTGTAGACGTCGTATACAGTAGACGGTGTCTGTTTGTTCTGAAAATGACACTAAAGAAGAAGCCCTGGCGCTTTTGGCCCACTGTACTACATGTTATTATGACGCCCATATCGGCAGCATTTCAGGCTACGATTTCCCTGGGAAAGTAATCAGTTGTGCGCAAAGACCACTCGACAAAACCAGAGCGCATAGTTCGCATCTTGTCATCAATCTATCACGAACGAGTGAAGGGTATCGTACTGATACTGATCGCCGTTGCGCTGGTCGCCATAGTCTATTGGCCGGCGCGTGCGGCTATATTGCTTTCTTATTTCAGTGCAGCATCCACCGATAACGCGGTGAACCTGATGTGGGGCACCCTCAGTGAAGTCAACGTTGATGGCTATAAGATACTCCTGAAGAAGCTGGGGCAGTCGGACAGCGCGTATCAAGTGGTCGGTACGAAAATTGCGAAAGGCGGCCAGGACGTCGCAGCCAGCTATGAATTCGGTGTAACCCAGGATATGGCCTATGGAGAGCAGTACTGCTTTCGGTTGGAAGAGGTCACATCGGACGGCATACCAGGTGAACAGCATGACATCTGTGGTTTTGGGCCTGGCGTAACGCCGACGCCTAAGCTGGACCCAACCGCAGCCGCTTTTGCTGGTACATTGACGCCGATTATTCTGACACAAGATCCCGGCGGCTTGCCGCCGCCAACATTGATCACGCCACCGCCACAGAGCCCGCTCGATTTTCCGAGCGACACCGCGGGGGATATGGGCGCCACTCCATCACCAACGTGGACAGGTTCACCAACTATCACGCTATCACAGTTCGACTCACCGCTGGACGCTGCAGCCGCAGCCACTGCCACAATGCTGGCGCAAGAAGCCGGTTTTGCTAGCCCGACACCGACTTCGACACAACAGTTGTCTCCGCTCTCTGTAGAGGATGCGAACGCAACGGCTAATGCAGCTGCGATGTCGGATCAGTCGCAGATTTCACCCCTGGAAACACCATCGCCCACATTTACCTTCGAGCCGATGATGACCGAAACCATGACAGCGACGCCCTCGCCTACCGGTCCTGGCGAGATCGCACTGACCGAAACCGCTCAAGCCCTCGCTATGGACGCAGCCACGGCTATGTATGTCGTGCAGACGGCTACGTCGACGCCTGTTCTCGATACGCCAACACCGACCTTAACGCCGTTACCCACGGTTACGCCGACGCCTGAGCTGGGACTGATGAGTTTTCTTAGCCCCTCGACTCAAAACATGGTTGTCATGATGCTATGCCTGATCTTCTTAAGTGCAACGGGCTTGGGTTCGCTGGGGCTGCTCATCGCAGTCCTATACTATCGTTCGCAGAACCAGAGCCGCTACTAGACAATAAGCAATATTCATAAGCTACACTCACTCGCGTACACTGTCGATGAGAACATTTGTAGAAATCTCGCTGGACGAACAGACCAAGCGCCAAATCGCCGACTGCCAACATGCGTTGCAAGTACAGTTGGAAAGTGACGGAGCGCCAGCTTGTCTGCGATGGCCCGCTGCCGAGAGTATTCATCTGACGCTGCGCTTTCTCGGCGAGACAGGCTTACAGCAACAGGCATTGCTTGCCCACGATCTTGCATTGCTGGCGGAGCAATGGCCACAGTTTCATTTGCAGGTAAACGGGTTGGGCGGCTTCCCAGATGTCGGTCATCCCAATGTGGTCTGGTTGGGCGTCGAGGGTGACATGGACACGCTGCGCGACCTGCAGAGTGAGGTGGAACGGCTGGCACAGGCTGCGGACTTCGAGCCAGATAACCGGGCATTTTCGCCCCACTTGACTATTGCACGCACTTCACGGCGCTGCAGCCGGCGCGAGGTCCGCGCAGTTGGTAAGCTGCTACAGGAGATCGTAGAGGGTAGCATACCCGGTTGCGGACCGATAGAGTTCACAGCTGAACGAATCGTCCATATGCGAAGCGAGTTGGAACCTTCGGGCGCCGTATATACGCCGCTGTCAACGCATACTCTACGGACTTAATGAGCAGCTAGTTATGCGCATGCCGGCGCAAACGCGGCCAAACCAAGAGACCCGCAATCAGCAACAGCACACCCCACGAAAGAATAGCGCCAACTGTGCGCGCTGGTGTTGCACCCATACGAGCGTCGAGATGATGCACGCCAGCCGGAACGTCCACCTCAAGCAGTCCGTACGGTTGCGATATGTGAATGGGCACAGACGCCCCGTCAATAGTGGCTCGCCAGCCGGGGAAGTAGAATTCGTGGATGCGAACCCGCCCAGGAGTTTGCATATCTACAACACCGCCGCCGCTGGATCCCCGGCTATATTGACTCAGGATGGTTCCCGTCCCATCGACAATGGCCAAGCGCGTGAGCAACCCATCCTCCGAATAGTCTTCCACGTAATCATCCGAGCGATAGTCATCGCTCATCGGGGACTCGCTGAACGATTCGGTAACCCATTCCGTGTAGGCGATCATATCCGGGTGTTCTTCTTCAAAGCGGAAGACGGCCCGTCCATCCTCGCGCCATGGCTCCACTGGCAGCAAGTTTGCTTGGACATAGTCATAGCTGCCTAGTACCACGAGCACGACCACGACAAACGCCGATGCGGACGGCTGTAGTGTCTCAACGAATTTATTCTGGAAGTCGAAACGCAATAGCACAGCGGAAACGATACCGGCTGCTGCGGAAGTCGTGAATGCGGTCAACGCAAGCAAGCGCCATGGAAACTGGATCAAGCCGAGGGGAGGAATCGCATCCCAGATGCGCGCAGATGCCGGCGACATAAGCCTCATCAGTACGAAGGTTGCCAGAATCAGGTAAGCCAATAAACCTAGCCAGTGAGGAGGTACATCCGGTCGACGAATCGAAATATACACCCCTGCGATGGTAAAGAGCACAGTCATCAGACCTAGTTGAAAACTCATGCCATCATTGGCGCCGGTCGGATCATCGGAATAGCCGAACCCCCACTTGGGTGAAAAGAATTGACCAAAGTAGACGAAGTGGTTGCGATAGTTGTAGGTATCAGCCACGTATACCTGGTTGTCCAAGTGCGGGCCTTCAGCTAGCAGCGGAATAAGAAATGCAGATGTGAGTAGCAAGCCGAGCACGCCGGCAACCAGTACGAGTGTTGTGCGCGATACGGTGAGGTGTCCGGCATTCTCCTGCGACGAATCCATGCGAAAGCGCTGCCACAGGCGAAAGAGGACAAATGAAATGAGCAGCGGCGTGAAGGAGAGCAACGCAAACGTGTGCGTCAACAGTATGCCGCCCAGCGCCAGCACTGCCAATGCCAGCCGCGTCTGCCATCCCTGCTGCATGCCTCCGTCGATAAGCCGGTCGAATGCCAGAAACACCCACGGGAACCAAGCCAGTAAGAGGGCGTCGTTCAACGCTGCCCGCACGTAAATATCCAGCAAATGGTAGGGGACGAAGACATAGACTAGCCCCGCGATGAGCGCTGCCAGACGATAGATCGTATCATGCGACTCCGTGCCTTTGCCTCGAGCGTATCGCGTGAGCCAGTAGTAGGTCAGTCGATACATTCCCCATGCGCTCAGCAGAAAGCCGGTCGCCCAGGTCAGTTTCGCAGCCAATGTGTAGCCGGCGCCAAGGAGCACGAAGAACTCGCCAAAGTAGAAGCCGAGCGGCGCTTGAATGATGAACGTAGGATAGCCGTAGCCCTGAATGTGATGCATGGCCCAGCGCGGGAACAACGCACCGTCACGAATGCTTGCATCGAACATGGTGAGGAAGAAGACGCTGTGCCTGCCGTCGTGAGCCGAGTAGAAATAACCCGGCGCAAACAGGGGAGCGATGGCTAACAAAGAGAGTAACCCTAAGAGGATAAGAAATGGGTCGGCGTGGCTCCGGCGCCGGATGTGCTTTAAGATTGTACTCATACGATCACATGTCTGGTTACGTTTTTTCGGTGAAGATGTCGGAACGCAATACGTCATTGGCTGCCTTCGGCGATGCCAGCGCCGCCGCAGCGATAATCGGTGCATAGCCGCGTTCATCCCACCAGACGACGCTGTTCGGCATTGTTTCATCGGAGCGCCACGGACCGCTCACCAGGCGTACTGTAGGACGCCATGTTCTGATGGTCGACGGCTCAGTCGGCGACGTATAGGCGACAAGCACACGATTGGCTTGTGCATCCGCCCACACGTGCATCCAACGTTCCATTCCAGTGTAGATGCCGTAGAGTTCGGGCAACTGATTGACGTCTACCCAAAGCTGGACAAGCCGGGCAAAGCTAGACTCAACGCTCAGCAGATCACCATCATATGTGTTCCACTCTTCGATCTGTTCGAAACCTTCTTCGAGACGGCATTTATGTAGATAGGCGGCTTCGATGGCACGCATCAGTGGTTGTGCCTGTGTGGCGCCCGGCTGCGGTAATACGTTGTCGATACGTTGCGTGATACGTATTCCTTGGGCTGCGAGCATTCTAGCTATCGCATCGTAAGCGTAGCTGTTCCCTGCGTACACTATCTCGGGCTGCTGCTCAGGAATGGTACGGAACGCATTAACAAGCAGTGCGGTCAGTTCGAATAGCGACGGTTGCATAGAACCCGTTACCTCGTAACCGCCAACCAGAATCAACAGTTCCGGCTGATTCACTTCGATATCCTCTGCCAGCTGGTCGGCTGTCGGTTGAGATGCCAGCGTCGTTTCGCCAGCAATTGTGGCATGTGTGGACTCGATGGCGCTTGTGGCGGCCGCAACGCTGTGTCGTTGTGAGATGCCAGCCAGCCAGACGCGAACGGGCTCTCGCAGACTGGCCGTGATGGCAGTATGCTCAATCGGCGGTCTGCCAATCACGTCGATGCTGGTGGTTAGAGGTGTATGCCTCTCGCTATCCCAAAGGCGGCGATGCAACGTGCTGCCAACCTGCCGCAACTGGTCGGCGCATTGATCCGTTAGTAGACGTCCGATTGAAAGGTCTTCCTCTTGCCAGGCTACCAGTCGATAGAGATTGTTGACGGGCTCCAATATGCAGGTAATGATGCGTTGCAGATCAATACCCATTGCCAGCACTGTACCCGTCTGTGCGTTGCCCGTGGATGAGGTGGGGAGCACGTCGCTGAGACTTACGACCTTATCTCCTGCTATTCTTGTTGCACCAGCGGGAAAGCTATCGTTTAGCGGCATACGTTGGCAAATTCCTTCAGTGTGTCCTAGCGCAGTTGGTCAATGAATTGGGCCAGGAACTGCACGCGTGCAATGAGCAACGTCATCCGGGAAGAGATCAGACGTGCAAAAATGAGACCGGACGCAAACCAGATCGCCCGTTGTCCGATCCAAAGCCAACCCATCATGAAGCCGCGAGCGTAGCCCGGCTGATCCCGTAGATGACGCTGGGGGCTGATAAACAGTTGCATGATTGTTGCTGCGGTGATGAGCAACGTCAGTATTCCGATGAGGGGACCATTGGAGCTGCCAGCATCGGTGACTCCCATCTCAGCCGCACGCATGTACTGTGGTATCAGCGTACCTTGAATTGCGCCCATGATACCTGCGCCCAACCCCACGCCCAACAGCAGCGCCACTACCAGTCGCCCGGATGATTGCACTACACGATGCCACAAAGCAAGTCTACCTGTGGATGTTCGCCCTTGCAGCAGAATGCGATCGAGCCCGGCGAACAGGAGCACAACAACCAAAGCCATCGGCATCCACACGCTAGCCAAATCGGCCGAACCGTCCTGGATAGGGAGGATGAGCTGTGGCACCAGCAAATGCCGTATAGCCAGCACACCAGCATAGCCAACTCCTGCTCCGATCAGGATATGCTGTGCCAAACGCGACAGCAAATTGTCGCCGACCAGGGCACTAAAGATCATCAACGTGAAGACGAAGGCTACCCACGCGCCTGCGGTATTGAGCACTAGACCTGCGTTGTATATCAACGAGTCCATATCAGCGCTCGCCTTCTCTGCGACGCAGGATGGCTGAGAAGTTGCCCAGCACAATGGCCAAGAAGAAGACAAGCGCGCCCCAATCTTGTAATACGAGGTAGAAATCATAGCGACCGTCGCTATAACGTTGTGCGTCTTCGTCCATCAGCCGCTGATAGTTGAATCCGCCGTCATAGCCGCTGACAAGCCCGACCAGTTGTCCGCTGTCGTAGTACGGTCGCAAAACTGGATCCGCGCCGGCAGCGACAACTGCAACGACAGGCGTCCGCAAAGCAGGCTGAACCTGCTCCAGCCAGTTTTGTACATCGTCGGCGTGGGCAGCATAGACAACCATAAGATCGGGTTGGTTCCCTTGCCATGTAGACGTGTTTTGGAAATCAATGGCAAAGTTCCCAACCTGTGGTAGATCCTGGGCTACATAAGCCAGAATGGATGCGCCACCGGGCACATAGGCAATTGATGGCATGACGCGTCCCCGGGCGGCAACGGTCAGATTCTCATTTTGCTGCCACTGTAGACGCGCCTGTTCCAAGACACGTTGCGCCGTAGCAGGCGCACCGGGTAACTGTGCGATGGCAGAGATCGAAGCCTGATGCTGAAAAAGGTGTGTCGCAACTGGCAGAGCAACCAGATCCATTTCTCCTGCCGTGGACTGGTCGTAAGCCCAATAAACTAGGACATGGGCATTGATGGGTAGAGATTCGACGGTCTGATAGCTTTCGGCAACACCGGGCAGCATGATGACCGAACCTGGAGGCCAGGTAAAGTCGAGTATCACGGGCAACGTAACGGCCAAGAACAGGGTAAAGAATAACCAGCGAATTTTGAGGTTCTCGAAACGTCTGCCGGCGCCTACGCGACTGAAGCCTGCCAACAGGGGCGGCGTAGACATCCGTGTGCGAATCCGACGCCATAATTCCACATCGTTTGCGCCTGCAGTAGCGGTGGCAGCTACTTGTGCGCCGAGTTCATCACCGCTGACTTCGATGCGGACCGGCGACAATAAGCCCGGCATCGCGCTCAGGCGAGTGGCGGATTTCGCTGCCACCACAGCGGGATCGTCGTCAAAGGGCGGTGCATCCTCCTCCGAGCCGAAGTCAACTTCTACCCTTGGCGCATCGTTTTCATCCGATTCCGATGGCTCATTCGGTTGTTCGTCATCACCTTCCGATAGCGATTGATCAGCCTCGACATTATCAGTCGTCGCTTCCAGCTCATCCGGGTCGCCCGTTGTCGCAGCAGTGTCATCCTGTTCGTTGCGCGCGTCTTCAGGCTCGGGCAACGCAGCGCCGCACCTGTTGCAGAAGTTCGACCCTTCTCGGTTGGCGGTCCCGCAATGGGGACAACGAATGATTGCCATCAAGTTACTCTATCAACCGGAAGACACACCGGCTATCCTGTGCTATCGAAGCCCTACAGCGGAACAAAACGCACGAATCGTCAATCAGTGTGTAGGTAATAGGAGATCACTCATTGTTTTACTTGTAGCGAAACAGAAAGCGCGCGCCTACGAGAATGGCAGCAGCCGCGGCGCCGATAAGCACGCCTCGCATGGCAGCCATACCCGGGATATCGAGTGACCACGCAGCCAAATTGCCCACGCGAGGTGTCATCCATACTCGTGCAACGGGAGTTTGTGCTGTAAGCATCAAAAGGGCGCCGAAAAGCATCCAGCCTCCGCCTTTACGATCCACGCGCAAGTAGAGATATGCCGCACCAGCCATGAAGAAAACAAGCAAGGCCATCAACGTGGCTTGACCGGGCGAAATGACCGAATTGAATACCCACTCCACAAACGGGCTCTGTATCCCGCTCGGGTCGACTAGACCGGTTGCTAGCACCGCCAACATGGCGGCTATCAGCGCAGTACTGTACGGCCAGTGGATACCGCCGACGATGATCTGACGGACGTGCAGCCAGGCAACGCTGCAGACGCCCAGAACAACAGCCGCCGCGCTCAGGATGATAGCCCAACGGTAGAGTACATTCGTCGTTGCGGCTACAGCGGGCCATAGTCCGGAACGAACGACGATGATCAACGCCGCAGTCACGACCATGATTACCAGTGCGACTAGATTCGTTTGCAGAGTCGGTTTATTGTCCACGAATTTGCTCAGAGAATGATGGCAAGCACGATTAAGCAGAGCGCAAGCAGCAACGAAATCCAAGCCATCCAGTCTGCGATTGGATCAAGTTCAAGGACGCCTTGAGTGTCCGACGACGCAGGAGACGCGTATTCCTCGCCGGGCAATGCAGTGGAAATCTGCTCAAATGGAAAGGAATCCCAAAGCAGCGCCTTCCCCGGGTGCGCCTGCGTATAGAAATGGGAGGCTGGAATCACTGTGCGGCTGCCAGCCTGCAAATCAACCGGATTCAAGCGAGCCTGCATGAGCGAGACAGATGTCATGTACTCCGCCAGATTCGCGCCGCTGTAGCTTATTTCCTGCCGCCAATAGCTTGCGCCCGCCTTCGGCTGCTGAAGGAGCGCCGCTAACCATGCATAACCTAGTCCGCCTGCTGGCATATTGAACGGCGAATACCGAATCTGCAAGAGGCGGATGTCCTGCATAGCCAGCAATGTAGCTGTGGACTCGAACACTGAGTTGCCGGCGCCCAGTTCGAGTACGGGAGAATCGCCAAACTCTAGAGCTCGTTCTACGTCGTCCAGCCAGTTTCCTGCGATAAATTCAGGTGTGTGGACTCTGTTCATGGCGCCGTATCGCTTTCCGGTTTGTTCGTGCCCATCGTCATCACCGCTTTTTTGGGGGCTTTGACCTCAGCAACCGCGCCGTCATGGTTCTGCGCGACGGTGCGGCTATCATTACTGCCATCTGAGCGAGTCGTATCACTGTGCAGTAAAAGTGCCTGCTCGAGACAATCAATGCCATCAGGTGCATTCAATATCTGTGTGATCTCCGCGACAAGCGGCAGATCGAAGAGACCAATTAGCGGATCCGCAGCCTGTAGGAACTGGCTTGCTATAAAGGCGAGTGGTCGATGTGCAGTCAGGTAGAGCAGGGCAGGTGCGACCAAAGCCTTCTCTCCAACTTGTGCCGCGTACTTCGCAGCTGCTCGCTCAAGTGTCGGATCAGTGTTCTTTTTGAGCCACCTATCCACTATGGGTTTGTGCATCGTGTACTTTGACAGAAGTCCGGTTCAATTACCGACGCTAATACTCCGTTACCTGTCCGAATCGTCTCACGCCGTCAATGCTTGTCGCTTGTTGAGGACGAAAACGGATAGCTCTCTTCGCCATACACATCCGAGCCGATTGTTAGCATCTCTTAACAACTCGTACTTACTGCTTTGACCCCACGTCATGCTACTATGGATGCTCGATATACTCGGTTCTGTAGGCGTGTGCGCTGTAAAATCTATCTGGCTATTCTACCACATAGCCTACGTGCGAGTGTGACAGCGTCCGAGTGTTTCCACTGCATCTGCCGACGTTTTTCCGGCTTCAAATCCGGCGCCACAGGTATGCCTGCTATCAGCATTATCCAATATGGCGTGCATGGTCGATGTGGTATACTGCCGATTGAAGATTATCAACTTTCATTGAAAAAACAATGCCATTGTACATGAAGGCAGGATTATTCTATACAATGTTGAAAGCTCGAATCTATCGCGTGTTCGTTATCGGCGTCGCAACCGTCGCCATGGTTCTGTTGACATCTTGTGGCGGCAGCAAGGCTGAACCCACTCCAACGCCAACCAAAACGCCACTTCCTGCCGTCCAGGCTGAAGTCTTCGCCACCGATACACCGGTTCCACCGCCGGTGGCGCTGGAGCCAAGTCCTACGCCGGCTCAATTGCCCACGGCAACTCTAGAAGCTCTACCCGAAGGCATAGCGCCATACACTGGATTGCCTGCCGCGCACCCAGAGAATCTCAAGCACAGGCCAATATTTGTGTGCGTCAATAACGATGCAGCAGGCAGAGCGGCCCACTATGGATTGAGCATGGCCGATGTTGTCTACGAGTATATTGTCGACGGTTTTACGCTAACACGCTTAACCGCCATATACCAGAGCAACGATATTGACCGTATCGGTCCAGTGCGCTCCGCTCGTATGCCAAATGTATGGATGACCTATATGTACGACGGCGTACTCGCATGCTCGGGCGGCAGCGATGAAGTGCGCTATCTGCTGAAAAACGAAGTTGGCTTTCCGTACTTGGACGCCGATATTGACGATCCAAATCAGAACCGATATTTCCAAAGCCTCGGCACGGATTATCGTACACGCATGCAAACAAGCACAGCAGGCGTACGACAGTGGTTGGCAGACCAAGGTTTGACAAAGGACTGGTCACGACGCGGTTTTGAATTTAGCGAGGAAGCGCCTGCTAATGCTGCCGGGCAATCATCGAGCATCCAGATCGCATATCCCGGAGGAAACAACGTAACCTGGCAGTACGACAGTGCAGCAGGCGGCTATCTTCGCTTCCAAGGCGGCGAGCAACAATTTGATCCGTCGAACGGCGAACCGATCATGGCAGAGAATGTCATCGTTATGGCTGCGGAACATACGCTTACGGATATCGTCGAGGACAGCTTAGGCACCAAAGGCGTTGATATCGCCCTCTATGGTTTCGGCGACTTACGCGTCTTTCGAGATGGTGAGGAATACGAAGGCACTTGGCGCGCCGACCCGGAAAACCCGCCGCGTTGGATCGGTCCGGGCGAGGTTGTCATCCCATTGAAGCCAGGCCAAACCTGGGTGCAGGTCGTTCGTGACTTAACGGAGATCAGTTACTAGATACTCAATTTGATAGAACTAATGATCAGGTCATGCCGATGTTGCCACGCAAGGTAACCCATCGGCGGCAGTATCGCATCCTTTTACCATTGTTTTTGCACGAGACGTGCTCAGCTCACACGTACAAGGAGTCCGCTATGAACGCAATGCCGGTTCGTACAAATCTATCAGCAGCAACTCGTCTACTAAACGTCGCTTTGGCGTTCTGTTTGGCGCTGAGTCTGTTTATCGTGGTCGGCGCCCCGGCCAGCGCCCAGGACGACAGCACCTATTCGTATACCGTCGAACCGGGCGACACGTGGGATATTGTATCGGCCAAGACTGGCGTATCAGTCAAACACCTCAAAGAGGCTAATCCAGATTCTGTGCGCGAGAATGGCTGGCTGATCCTGGACGAGCAACTAACGATTCCTTTTGCCAGCCGGGGCGAGAGCCAAACATATACCGTCGACAAGGGCGATTCTTGGAGCGTGATTGCGGACAAATATGGGGTTACGACTGAACTCCTGAAGGCCGCTAATCAGAGTTCTGTGCGCCAAGGTATGGTGCTCTACGTCGGTGAGACACTGACGATTCCGCCGGCGCCTCCCGAAGGAGAGGCGATCATACTCTCCGATGTGGAAGACTTGCTGCTCGAAACACCGTTTATGCAAGATGAAACGGACGAAAACGCTTCTGATGCGAATAGTGAAAAGGACGCAGTGCAGGATCAAGCGAGCGAAGAGTCAGACACTATGGACGCTGGCGCCGACGCAAGCGCTTCCGAAGCAGACATGGCAGCCGATACCGAATCAGTCGATGCGACCGACGAGCAATCGGCGGAAGAACCTGCTATGGCTGACGAAGCCGCAACCGATGAGTCTGCTGCTGACGAAACTGCCGCTGATGAGGTGAGTTCCAGTGAGGCAATCACGACTACTGCAGATGCCGATCAGTCTGCCACCGAAAATGCAGCGATGCCAGATGAGACTGACTCGAGCAGCGCTGAAGATACTGGTGCTGAGGAGTCGACAACGGATACCAGTGACGGAGCTGACGCCGACATGGCGGATGCAACAACCGAAGAAGGCATGGATAGCAGCGTCACCGACGAAGAACCGGCTACCGAAGAACCGGCGACTGATGAACCCATCGCCGAAGGGCCTGTGGAGTGCCCAGCGGCGCTGGTTGATTATCCGGACACGATTATAACGTTCATGAATACCGCAGACGCTACACCGGACACACTGACAGCGTTCTTGGATGGGTGTGGCTCCACTCTTGAGGACAGTGTCACAGCCGCTGACGTGAATGATGACGGTTTGGACGAACTTGTTGTCGTCTATCAGAATCCTAGCCAAGAATCCACGTTCGTCGAGAGCGACCTGGTCATCCTGAGTCAGGTGGATGGGGCATACGAGATTGACTATCGTGCGCGTGCTGCAGGGGAGGTCCGCTTGGTTGGTATTGACGACATCAACCAGGACGGCATGATGGACGTGGCTTGGATAGATACGACATGCGGAGCCAGCACCTGTTTTGACACAGTTAACGTGCGAAGCTGGGACGGCAGCGTCTGGTCGGACTGGACCAACGGTACCATCACCATGGCTTATGCGGACATCGAACTGGTGGATGCAGAGGACGGCGGTCAGGAGATCCAGCTTACTGGCGGCATCTACGGCAGTGTAGGCGCAGGCCCGCAACGCAGCCGAACTGAGCTCTGGTCCAGTGTCGACGGCGCACCGTTTACGCTGGTTGAGAAGACCTACAGTGACAGCGAATGTCTTTACCACACTGTTTTGGATGCCAATCGCGCGTTGGCAGATGTAGAAGCGGAAGGCTACCTGGAGACCGCCAAGGCGCTCTACGAGAAGGCCGTCACCGACGATACGTTGATCAAGTGCTGGGTCAGACCCAATGAACTAGATGAGCTTCGAGCTTTCAGTCTGTTCCGACTTGCTGCTATCGAAGCCTACAAAGGCGATATGGACGCTGCCAATGCACGTATAAGTGAATTGGTCGACGCGTATCCGGACAGCGCGCTTGTGGGCGCGGCGGACACCTGGCTGACAGCCGTCGAGTCCGGTGCAACCTTCGTCGAGGCGTGCACAGACGTCACATCCTATGCCGAGGCAAACCCCGGCGCATGGGAGTTCCTGTCCGACTACGGCTATACCAATCCATCCTTCGATCCAAGCGACCTCTGTCCATCGTCGGGGCCTCCCGGCGATGACGCCGAGGCGAATGCAGAAAACGGGGCGACGGCAGCGTCGCCCCGCTCCGATCCAGGGGACAACGCAGCGGAGGGCTCGGCCAACCAAGATAATGATGCGGCGGTCCCAACCGATGAGATCGCTATGGATGAGAACATGCCTGATTGTCCCGACTCACTGGCTGGCTATGGCGATGTGATCGCAGATGTGCTTACTGGTTTTGGAGGCGACACAACCCAGTTCGAGGGCTGGTTGACTACGTGCGGCGCGCTCACCGATGAGCGAGGCGTTGTCTATCCGGCAGATATCAACGGCGACGAGGTGGACGATGTTGTGGTTATGCCGACCATTGTTAGCGATGTCGGTCTTGGTCCGGACGGTGCGCAAGGCGCAGTCTATGTCCTGCATAGCACACCATTTGGTAGCTACGAGATCGCGGCTAACCCGGATACGTTCGGCCAGCCGTCACTGTTGGCGGTGGAGGACCTAAACGAAGACGGTCAACTCGACATTGCGTGGACCATCGAAGGCTGCAGCACTTTCTGTGTGCTAGATAACCAGATACTAACCTGGGATGGCGCTCAGTACTCATCGTTTATTGAACCTGGATCCGCCATTGCCAAAGGCAGTGCATCTTTCGAACCCGTTACCGAAGGTGATCTGGGTAGCGGTAAGAAGCTTATCGTTACGGGTGGCGTCAGCAATACACCTGAAGGCGGCTTGACAGTTGAGCATACGGAATCTTGGCAGAGCATTGACGGGAGTCCCTATCGTCGAGTCAGTTGGCAGTATGAGTCGGATACGGTCGGTAGTAATTGTATGGGACTGCGCATGGTCGAAGCGGACGTAGCACTTCAGGCATCAGACGTGTTGGGCTTTGATCCGCCTATCCAGCTTTACGTCGACGCACTCGACCCATTCCGAGAAGCATGCAGCATTTTCGGCCTCCGACCAGACGACGAACTGACACTCTTACGCGGCCTGGCTAGCTTCCGACTGGTGCAAGCTCAGGCTCTTTCTGGCGACGCCGAAGCCGCACAAGCCACCGTCGATTCACTGACCGCTGAGATGCCTGATTCTGACTTTGCCTTGATGGCGCAATCATGGCTGACGGACTTTGCCACATCTGGCAGCGCCCTGAGCGCGTGTACTACAGTCGAGCCACTGCTAGTGGAGAATCCCCTGCTGTGGCAGATCACAGACCACTTCGGCTACAATCATCCGGCTCTAGCGGCATCGCAGGTCTGCTTCATACCGACAGCTGACGGATAGCTCAGGTGCCTTGTGAGCTGCATGCTAGAATGCTTAGTGGTTGCTGGTGATGACAGGCGTGCCGGCTGCCATGGCTTCCAGCACCATCATGCCGAAGCCCTCATACAGACTTGGAAATAGGAAGGCAGTAGCCAGCGCATAGAGCGCTGGCTTGTCTTTGTCACGAATCCAGCCAGGAAAAAGAACTTGCGTCTCGAGGCCGCACTCTGCTACCGTCTTCCTGGGATCGGAAATGAACTGCGTTTCGACCATGGGCAATGAACCTGCTATCACCAGCTTTATGTCCGGATCGCCACCAGTCTGCATATATTGCCGGTAGGCGTAGACAATGCTTTTCACATTCTTGCGTACGTCGAAGCCACCCAAGTAGAGGAAGAAGCGTTCAGGTAGATTGTATCTGCTGCGGACGTCACCATTATCGTTGGCTCGCGGCCCTCGCCTCGTCTGATAGTTCGGGCCGTGGTAGATGACGTGGATGCGCTCGTGCGGGATATGAAGCTGCCGGGCTATGTCGTCAGCACTGGCATGGCTGACCGTGATGACGGATTGACAACTCTGGGCCGTGCGCGCCATTAGCCAGCTATAGGCTCTGTGCTGTAATCCGCCCCGGTATTCCGGTAGGAGCAATGGGATGACATCGTGAACGGTGACGACGGTGGGGATTGGCTGCCAATAAGGCGCTGCCCAGTAGGGCACCCACGCAATGTCAGCTGAGTCAACTCTGACTGCCTGGGGAAATGCGATTTGCTCCCACCACAATTTCGTCAGGCTGTTGGGCAAGCGGGGTAACTGCACGGGTACGAAGGCAACGTTTGGCCAACGCTGATCCCACTGGTGATGGTTATAGTTGGCTGGGATGAAAACGGACAGGCTAACATGGTCGTGTTGGCGCGGCAGGTTGGAAAGCAGATGGTGAATATACTGCCCGCTACCCGCCGTCTCTTGACCCATGAACCAGCCATTGACCGCAATATCCACTTCTCAACTACAGTCGTGTTGCCATGCGCAAATTGGTCTGCTTGTTTGAGCTGCCATATTCGTGCTTCTGACGGATGTTACTGATTTTCGCGCATCCATTCCACTACCGCCTGCAAACCATCTTTCAATGCGACCGTCGGATGCCAGCCCAATACTGTTGCGGCTTTGGAGCTGTCCAGATAGGTTGCCAGCACTTCGCCGACTGGACGCTCAACATGTGTTGGCTTCTGGGTATAATCGGTGATATCACTTAGGATACTGTGAACGGTATTGATGTCGGTGGGAACGCCTGTGCCCACGTTGAACAGGCCGATGGCATCGCTCGTAAGCGCCATTAGATTGGCCCGGGCAATATCTCCGACGTAGGCAAAATCGCGTGTCTGCTCTCCGTCTCCAGTGATGATGGTAGGTTCATTCTCCAGCATGGCGCCGGCAAAGATCGCGATCACACCCGCTTCTCCCTTGCTGTCCTGTCGCGGACCATAGACATTTGGATAGCGCAGTGTTGTGTACTTCAGGCCATACGCGTGATAGTACAGGTCCAGATGATGCTCTACGCTGAGCTTATTTGCGCCGTAGTTGTCTTTTGGCTGCGGCCAGCTCTCTTCTGCAAAGGGCAACTTATCTCCACTCTCACTGTATCCCTCGCCATAGGTAGCGCCTCCTGTGCTAGCAAAGACGAACTTCTTTACGTCGTATTTGCGCGCCATTTCTAGCAACGTGAGCGAACCGAGGACATTTACTTTCGCATATTGCAGCGGGTCCTTCATACTCTCGCGCACATTCGCCATCGCTGCCTGGTGCGAAACTGCATCAATGCCTTCGCCGGCGAAGATCTCTTCCATTTTCTCGTAATCGGTGATGTCAGCCTGGTAGAATACTGCTTCTGCTGGAATATTGTGCCGGTGACCTGTGTAGAGGTTATCTACAATTACTACGTGGTGACCTGCCGAGAGAAGAGTATCTGCAATGTGACTACCAATGAAACCTGCGCCGCCTGTGACAAGTGTGTTCATTCAATCCCTCCTGGAGTGGTTAAGCCGTTGGAGAATTCTAAACGGCGGCGTTACAATACGCAAACACTCATGCCAGTTTCCAACTCCAGGAATATGCAATGCTACTATTCAATGCGACCATCATCACGTTTGACGAAGAAAATCGCATTTTAACGGACGGAGCCGTGCACTACGATGACGCCGTCATTGATGCTGTCGGCCCTTCTTCGCACTTACAGGAGCAGTATGCCCATGACGAGCAATGGGACGCTGGCGGCCTAATGCTTATGCCGGGGCAGATCTGCGCGCACACGCATTTCTACGGCGCGTTTGCCCGCGGTATGTACATTCCCGGTCCGCCTGCCAAGGACTTTCCTGAGATACTCGAGAAGCTGTGGTGGCGTCTGGACAAGGCACTCGACGCGAAAGGTGTGCGCAGTTCGGCGGAAGTTTGCCTAGTGGATGCCATCCGCAATGGGACGACAACTCTCTTCGACCACCACGCCAGTCAGAATGCCATTGACGGCAGCCTAGATACCATCGCCGACGTCGTTGACAATAGCGGTCTACGAGCGGTGCTCTGCTACGAAGTGACCGACCGTGACGGCGAAGCGGCTTCGTTGGCTGGCATTCGTGAGAATGTACGCTTTGCTGGGAGAGTGCGCAACGGCGCCGCCGCAGCCGATGGACGCATTGCGGCTATATTTGGCCTCCACGCCAGCCTGACGCTGTCCGACGCCACCTTGGAACGCTGCGCAGCCGACGCCGACGCATTTCACGTTCATGTAGCGGAGCATCCCGTCGACGAATATGATAGCGTGAATCGTTCAGGAAAACGGGTTGTTGAGCGGTTGCATACATTCGGCATCACCGGAAGTGACAGTATCATGGCGCATTGTGTTCACGTGGATGCATGGGAGACTGCGCTGTTGAGGGAGACAGGCACGTGGGTAACGCACCAACCGCGCTCGAATATGAACAATGCAGTCGGCGCAGCTGAGGTGGATGCCATGTTGCGCGGCGGGATTCCTGTTTGCCTAGGCAACGATGGGTTCAGCAACGACATGTTCACGGAGATGAAGGTGGCAGACCTGTTGCAGAAGGCGGCGCACGGCGACCCGCGCTACCTAGGCGCAGACAAGGTGGTCAACATGGCGGTGCGCAACAACCGACAACTGGCCGCGCACTTCTTCGACCGACCTGTCGGTGTGATCGAACCAGGCGCGTACGCAGACATGATCCTGCTCGACTACTACCCGACGACGCCGTTGACAGCGGACAACCTGCCCTGGCACATCCTGTTCGGCGTCAGCGGCGCACACGTGCACAGCACCATCGCACACGGCAAGACGCTCATGCGCAACCGTGAACTGTTGACCATGGACGAGGCCGAGGTCACAGAGCGCAGCCGTCGCGTCGCAGCCGAAACTTGGGAACGATACTGGAAGATGTTCTAGCCAACGCAGTTGCAGCGGCAGTCCGGCTAAGCGGTCCGATATACTGAATTTGCAAATAGCACCACGGTGCAGCAAGTAAGAAGAAAAAGCCCCAGGTTTAGCCTGGGGTGGCGTATTGCCGATGCGCTACGAAAAGGGATTTTCTCGGCTATGGATGTTTCGGCTATTCGGTAACTTGCACCGGTCGATAGGGCATCGTCTCGTCGTCGTCGGATATGGACGAAGATGTGGCTGTCGGAGACGGTGTCGAGGCATATGGTCCAGAAGGAGCTGATGTCGGTGTTGGCGTCTGCTCGATGCCCGGCGGTGAGATGCGCATCATCGGCTCTTCGTAACGTTTACCGACTGCCGCCTGTTGATTCACGCCGCAGTGGACGCATATCTGCCATTCGTTGCGCACAAGTTGACCGCAGTTCGGGCAGCTATGTTGAAGTTGACTGTGGCAATTGGGGCAATATACCCATTCTTCTTTGACGGGAACTCCGCACGTGCCGCAGACCTCTGACTCTTCGATCTCTCGCAACAGCGCTTCTTCTTCCAGCGCACGATCAAACTGCTCTGCTAGTGTCTGCTTGGGGCGAATCATCAGGTAAAGAATCCAGCCGATGATGGGGAAGACAAGGACAAGCAGCACAGAGAGCAAGATAGCCAGCCAGTCGCGCGACCTGGAACGGATATCGTTGAACGTCCAGATGCCGAGTGCGGCCCAGAAGGCGAAAATAAACGCGCCGACAACGGCTGCAATGACGCCTACTACGGTTGCGATAGAATTGATCAGTTCCGGTGACATACTTCAGCTCCATACCTGGGTGATTCACACCCGGTTGCTTGCGGATTATAGCGTACGACACGGCGAACAACCAAAAGGACGCCTTTCACAGCGCTTCGTTTCAGCAGTCAGCATTGACAGGTTCTCTTAAGCATGGTAAATCTTGGGTGCGCATTCTTGCGCTCTGACGGTGATCCCTCCGAGCAACCACTTCGCTATAACAAGACAGGATATACGTTTTGACTCATCAAGCCGGTTCCGATGACATTATCATTTGCAATCACGTAAACAAGTGGTTTGGTGATTTCCAAGCCCTTCACGATGTTACCTTTAGCGTAAAAACTCGGGAGGTTGTTGTCATCATCGGACCTTCGGGTTCCGGTAAGTCAACGTTGATTCGCACGATCAACCGCCTGGAAGAGCATCAACAGGGCGAGATCATAGTGGATGGCATCCCGCTGGACCACAACACGCGCAACATCGACGCCATCCGTATGGAGACCGGCATGGTCTTTCAGCAATTCAACCTCTTTCCACACCTGACTGTGAAGGACAACATCACGCTGGCGCCCACCAAAGTGCGCAAACGAAAGCGCCACGATGCCGAGGACCTGGCGATGCAGCTGCTTGAGCGTGTTGGGATTCCCGAGCAAGCGGAAAAATATCCCGGTCAGTTATCCGGCGGTCAGCAGCAGCGAGTTGCTATTGCACGCGCCTTGGCCATGCAGCCCAAGATCATGCTCTTCGACGAGCCGACTTCGGCGCTGGATCCAGAGATGATCAAGGAAGTGCTGGATGTGATGAAGGAGCTGGCGTTGTCGGGTATGACGATGCTCGTGGTAACGCATGAGATGGGGTTCGCACGCGAAGTGGCGGACCGGTTCATCTTTATGGACGGCGGAGAAATCGTGGAGACTGGGGAGCCGGAACACTTCTTCACGAATCCGCAACACGAACGTACGAAGACGTTCCTGCGCAAAATTCTATAAGGTCAGCGATTTTGTTCTAGGGCTGGACTACCTGCGGTTCACCAATGCTTACCGTGTTGGAGGCTGTTAGGGACTCGGTGATGGAATTGGTAACAACGGGCTCGCTCGCGGTAATCCACTGGCCAAAAAGTGGTTCAACCGATGGGTTTCCTAATTCCTCCAGCATAGCCAGCCAATCATCTGTATCCACAATCTGATATCGATAGGTTTTCAGGTAGTTGCGGAGGAACTCTCGAAACTCTCGATCCCCTAGTATGTCGTACAGTTCCTCATAGAAGAGTGCACCTTTGGCATAGATGATCGTCTCGTACTGTGAACCATTTTCGTAATCCTCCACAGCCAAGTCCATGGCGGAATCGCCCTCGTTCTCGCGCAGCAAGTCCAATGGTATTTGCCAGCGCATGTATTCGACCATTTCCGACTCGTGTTTGCCGTGCAGCGCCTCGAAATAGGCGCCCATAGAATATTCCGCCAGCGCTTCGTCCAGCCAGGGCGATCGCACCGGATCATTGTGTACAATCTGATACCACCACTGGTGCGCGATCTCGTGCGCCGTCAGCGTCTCGAGGTCGTCGCGATAGTCATCGTATAAGGAGATGCCCAGCAAACTTACCAGCGGATACTCCATGCCGCGATAGGAAAGCGCCGCCGGTGCGATGTTCAACTCCCGGAAGGGATAGCCGCCAAAATAATCGCTGTAATATCGCAGGGCGCCGACGGAATCCTCCAGCACCTGGCGGGCTGCATCTTCTTTCCCCGGCAGATAATAGCTGGTGACAGTGGTGCCATACGCATCCATGCTCATGGAAGAGAAGTTAGGGCTCATGTGCAGCAGAAACTCGCGCACAGGGCCTGTAATCCACTGATACTCAATGCGATCTTCGCCCACTGTATCCGTAGCAACAAGCGACCCGCTGGTGACTGGGACGGCATTCATGGGCAGTATCGCTGTCACTGAGAATAACGAAGTCACATTGAAAGCGGCATCACCGCGTACCGAGCCTTGGTCCAGCCACCAGTGTCCTGTACCGATTGCCGGTCCAGGTTCATACACAGCTAGTGACGGATAGAAAAGCGGCAAACTTGTAATGCCTTGACTGTTGCCGAATAACGCATAGGTAGTGCGTGCATTCCCCCAGTCGGGAATGGTAAGCTTCCACGAAAGTTCGACGGAAACCTGGTCATTGGGCGGTAGCGGCTCCTGAAGGTTGACGCGCACAGCCGTATTGTCAGCCTGGTAGACAAATTGTGTCGCCTCGCCGGCTGCCAGCGCGCTGAGTACTTTCATTTCGCCGCCATATTGCTGGAGCATGGGATAGAGGCGAAAGACCAGGTGAGTCCACGGATCGGAGCTCGTGTTGGTGATGTTGATCTTGGCGGTGCCAGTCAGCATCTCGTAACTAGGGTCGACGGAGACATTGATTACATAGCGAGGCTGGTCGCGCACCAGATCGAGGTCACCGTAGAAGACCTCCTTCATGGCGGCGCGATAGGGTTCCATCACATCAACTTCCACCTGGCGCCGGCGACCGCAGCCGCTGGTAACAAGCACGACTGTCAGCAGCGCGGAGGCGATCGTGACGAGCAGGATAATGTGGCGAATCGTACCGGTTTTATTTGGCGCTTTGTCTGTGAGAGCGTCATTCATGAGGAAATGCTCTGTCCAAAAGAGAAGTTAATTAGAACCTACGAAACTGTGCTACACTCTTAGCAAACAACCCTCGGCTGCAACAGTCGTTTCCCAAGATGGTCTCACACGAGTTCAACCGGCATTGGGTCCAGAAATAGTAAGTTTGTCCACTTCTTTGCCGGTCAACCGATGATACTCTGCAGTATAGCGGTGGTATTGCCTATAAATTCAACCTGAATACGGATATTGTTACCATCAATCGGTGTGAAGAGTAGTATTGTCAATTTTGTGTGTCGTTGTCCTTGTACTTTCAGGTATTATAGCACAGAGCCATTCAGAAGAGCGAGACGACAAAACGTCAATTGGAAATGATAAACGTACTGCATGAGTGAATCAAATACACCACAGATTACTTACATTTTACTCGTTCGGCACGGCGAGAACGATTGGGTTGGAGAGAATAAACTAGCAGGCAGAACACCTGATGTACATCTCAATGAACGCGGAATAAAGCAGGCGGAAGAAGTCGCCTCTTCGCTGGCGCAACAGGAAGTGCACGCCGTATATTCCAGTCCTATGGAGCGCTGTCTGGAGACAGCGGCAGTCACTGCGGATCATTTTGGCCTTGATGTACAGGAAATGCCGGGTGTCATTGAAGTGGACTACGGCGAATGGCAGGGCGGCAGTCTCAAAGAGCTGTCCGAAAGGCCTGACTGGCAGCTAGTTCAACATGCGCCTAGCAGCTTTCGCTTTCCTGGCGGTGAGACGCTGTACGAAGTGCAAGCGCGCGCCATTGCTGCTATCGACGTCATTCGACAACATCATCCCAATGAAGTGGTCGCAGTCTTCAGTCATGGGGACGTGATACGTACTGTCATTGCGCACTATATCGGCGTGCCATTCGACATGTTTCAACGGGTATTGATCGGCACCGGTTCGATTTCGGCGGTTGTCTTTCATGGGACGGTGCCGAGGGTGCTATTCACTAACTATGTTGCCGCCCTGCCGAAGTTGGAGATACCAAAGGAAGAAAATGAAAACGGCCACGAACCGCATAACCAGAATGGTGCATAGACTCGAGCCAAATTGCTTGACCTAAGCTTTTGTGGCCATTGAGGACTTAACGATGAGTAATTACGCCTATGATCTCAATCCCGTACAACAGATCCTTGCCGACGCTATAGGCGCGCCTGGTGAACGCACCTTTTTCATACAGGGCTCCTCAGGATCAGAAGTGGTTAGCGTCGTCCTGGAAAAGCAGGAAGTCGCCAATTTAGCAATTAGCGTTCTGCAACTGCTGGAAGAGCTGGAGAAGAAATATCCCGAGTTGCCGCAGCGCAAATGGAAAGGCGGCCCGCTTGTGCCGGAAGTACCTTTTGAGGCTGTCTTCCGCGTGGGTCAGCTGATCGTCGGATATGACGAGGACGACGACCAAGTGTGGATCGTTGCCAAGGCGCTCGTGGTGTCCGAATCAGGCGCCATCATGGACCCAGACGAAGAGGACGTGCCGTCTGTACGCTATGTTGCAACACGCGAGCAAATGCGTGCGCTGAGCGAACATGCCCTGGATGTGGTCGCGCAAGGACGTCCCACGTGCCCCTTATGCGGACAACCGATTGAGGCCGACGGTCATTTCTGTCCACGCTCTGATGGACAGGCAATGCCCATTTTATTCTAGGGAACCCTCACGCCGGACATACTGGCTAGTTGAGCGTATTCATGCAGGATAACCTTCCTTGAGTATTGGCTTAGAACACGATCGCGAACTTGCGTCCAATTCAATTCCGTTGACCGAGAGTGAGGCGCTGCGCATACTAGCGAGCGGGGCTATCCAAGAACAGGGGCTACTGCCCTACAGTTCAAACTATAGTTTTCTCATCACAATAGATCAATCTGACGTAAGCGATGCATCCAGTTCCCACGAAACAAATCACGGAACTGCTTCTGGATTGGCCACCGAGGCTAACCAGCTAGTAGGAGTGTACAAGCCGCAGCTTGGCGAGAATCCGCTTTGGGACTTTCCGTGGGGCACGCTATGTCTGCGAGAGGTTGCGGCCTTCGAGCTGAGTCGTCAATTGAATTGGCATATGGTGCCGCCGACGGTCCTACGCGAAGGGCCGCATGGCATCGGCATGGTTCAGCTGTATATACACAACGATGAGGCTGACCACTACTTCTCAATTACCGCCAGTGCTCGCTATGAAATGGATTTACGGAGGCTGGCTCTTTTTGACTCTCTCATTAATAATGCAGATAGAAAGAGTGGGCACTGTCTAGTAGACGTCGAACACAGATTATGGGCAATTGACCACGGCGTCGCTTTTCACGCAGAATACAAGCTACGAACGGTGATTTGGGAGTTCAGCGGCCAACGGATCGCGGATGAGCTGCTCGACGACATGCAGGCAGTGGACGCCCAGTTAGCACAGCCGGAAAGCGAACTGTCAGCGCACCTGCGGCCACTTCTGACCGGTGAAGAGCGTGCTGCACTTCAACAGAGACTTCGTTTGCTACTGGACTCGCGGTTATATCCACAACCGGATGAGACACGTCGCAACTTCCCATGGCCGCCAATCTAGAAATGGCCGGATGCACAACGCGAGAGACAGTACCTAGCCGGCAGATCAGTCGTCGCCTTTTCCTACTTCTTAGCTCACACACTATTCTTGGCCAGCCAATGGTGACACACTCACAGGTTCGGTAACCAGCTAAAGGAGCAGATGTGAAAGCCGTTCTGATGGCAGGTGGAGAGGGTTCACGGTTACGACCGCTGACCGTTATGCGGCCAAAGCCGACCGTGCCAATCGTCAACAAATCTGTGATGAGCCATATTGTGGATCTTCTGAAGCAACATGGCATCACGGAAATTGTTGTCACACTGCGCTACATGGCAGGCGTCATCCAAGACTACTTTGAGGATGGCAGCAATTTCGGTGTTAGTATTTCCTATGTTGTCGAAGAAAACCCGCTCGGCACAGCCGGTAGTGTACGCAATGCGGCGCGCCTGCTGGACGACACCTTCTTAGTGATCAGCGGCGATGCATTTACCGATTTCAATCTGAGTGAGATTATTCAGGCGCATCACAATCGTCAGGCGTTGGCCTCCTTGACACTGACGCGCGTACCGAATCCGTTGGAATTTGGTGTCATAGTCACAAACGAAGAAGGACGCATCACCCAATTTCAAGAGAAACCCAGCTGGGGAGAAGTTATCTCCGACACGGTGAACACCGGTATCTATGTACTGGAGCCGGAGGTCCTGGACCTGATCCCGGCAGACGTACCCTATGATTTCTCTCGAGATCTGTTCCCACGCATGTTGTCCGATCGGTTGCCAGCCTATGGCTACACTGCGGAGGGATACTGGTGTGATATCGGCGATGTTGAAGAGTACCGCCGCGCCAATGCGGACTTGCTTTATGGTCGGGTGAAGAGTGGCGAGCCTATCGGCGATCATATCGGTGGCGGCATCTACGTGGGAAAGGAAGTAGACATCGCACCCAGCGCCCAACTTTTCGGCCCCATCTACCTGGGCGACGGCGTCAAGATCAAAGGTGATGTGACCATCTACGGACCGACGGTAATTCGCGACTATTCCGTCATTGACGCCTATACTCGCATCGAACGCAGTGTCCTGTGGCGAAACAACTATGTGGGCGAGAATTGCGAGCTACGCGGCGCTATCATCTCGCGACAATGCAGTCTGAAATCGGGCGTCGTGCTGTTCGAAGGCGTGGTCATCGGCGACAACTGTATTTTGGGCGAAGGCTCGGTGATCCATTCTGATGTAAAGCTGTGGCCTCTGAAGCAGGTTGAGGCCGGTGCGACGGTGCAGGATAGCATTATCTGGGGTAATCAAGGACGTCATCGGCTCTTTGGGCGCTACGGCGTAACCGGCGTCGTCAACGTGGATTTGACATCGGAAGTGGCAGCCAAGCTAGGTGCAGCGCTCGGCGCCACCCTGAAAGCGGGCACTGACGTTGCCATCAACCGCGATTCGCACCGTTCGTCGCGTATGCTGAAAAGGGCGCTTATCAGCGGCTTGCCTGGCACCGGCGTCAATGTGTTGGACCTTGGTACTGCGCCAATTCCCGTTCTACGACACTATGTGCGCAGCAACGAGAATGTCACTGCCGGCATCCACGTCCGCATCAGCCCGTATGACCAACGCGTGGTCGACATTAGGCTCATCAACGGACACGGCACCGATCTGACCACGAATGAACAACGGGAAATCGAGCGCGCCTATTTTCGAGAGGATTTCCGCCGCGCCTATCTTGACGAGATCGGCATTATTCGCTACGCAGGTGAGCCCATCGATCGTTATGTGAGCGATTTTCTGAATCACCTGGACATCAACGCTATCCAGCAATCTGACTTCCGCATGGTCATCGACTATTCACACGGGCTGACGGCTGATACGCTGACACAGGTGCTCAACCGTCTCGCGGTAGATGTGGTACCGCTGAACGCACGCATGGACGAGACTAAGCTCGCTATGTTGCATGAATTGTTCGAGAACAACCGGCGACGCACGGCAGCCATTGTCGACGTCCTCGGCGCGGACTTGGGCATCCAGTTCGACGTTGGCGGTGAGCGTATCTTTATCATCGACGAGCACGGTAACAGCCTCAATGATGTTACTGCCGCTGCCTTAATGGTGGAACTGGCGCTGACTTTGGAACCAGGTCGACCAGTGGCCGTGCCAGTGACAATGCCCAATGCCTTCGAGGAGATCGCCCATCGCCACGGTAGCGAGCTAATTCGCACGGTGCTAAACCTGTCCGATGTACTCCAGGTAATCGAGGATCGTCACCCAGCCTTAATCGTGGATGGACACGGAGGCTATATCATGGCAGACTTTCTGCCATTCGTCGACGGCATGATGGCTTCGATGAAACTGTTGGAGTATCTCGCAAGACGCGACCAGCCTATCAGCGCCGTAGTCGGAGAGTTACCAGAGTATCATATCTACGAACAAAGTGTGGATTGCCCGACCAATGACAAAGGCATGGTCATGCGCAAGTTCAATGAAAGGTTCACGGACGTCCACATGGACAAGACCGACGGCGTCAAAATATGGTTGGAGAACGGCGAATGGCTGCATTTCAAACCAGACCCGGAGATGCCCGTCTGCAATGTGACCGCTGAAGCCCACAGCGAGGAACGTGCAAAGGAACTGGTCCTTACCTGCACGGAAGACGTACGCCGGATGATTATGGAAGAGGCTTAAGGCGTGGTATCTCCGGATGAGTCAATACGCATGTTCCATTTATCATCCGTTCATACACATGAATTAGGCATGGCGGTTGGCGAAGCGGCCAAACCGGGCTTAATCATCGCTCTTCAAGGAGATTTAGGCGCCGGGAAAACTACCTTTACCCAGGGACTTGCTGAAGCAATGGGCATTGATGATCGAGTCACAAGTCCTACTTTTACACTGGTCAACGAGTATGGACGGGCTGCCGCCACAAGGCTAATCCATGTAGATACGTACCGCCTGGGCGACCTGCCCGACGAGGTCCTGTTGCAATCGACGACGTTCGGGCTGGAAGAGATACTCGATCCGGAGATGTTGACCGACCCTGAACAGGGCGCTGTCGTGGTGATCGAATGGGCCGAGCGGATTGAGTCGGCGTTGCCTGCAGACCGACTTCACATCAGGATTCGTCCATCAGGCGACGATTCGCTGCGCGACATCGATATGACCGCAGGCGGTCCCATCAGCGGCGCCGTATTGGGTGCAATCCAGCACAGTTACGTGGTCTAGTACCCGTGCGTGACGGCGTCTCTGAGTGCCGCAAGATATTCCGACCCCGTACCGAGTCTTGAGTTAGGGCCATTATTCACTTGGATGTGGGTAGTCGATATCCTGCAGCTCAGTGGCAGAAGCAGGGATGCTGACAATTTGATCAGCATGCTGCGCTAGGATGTCGCGTCCGCCCACATCGCCCTTCACGGCGAGCAGCTCAGCCCAGAATTGACAATCGAAGAGCGCAGGCGAACCGCGCATCTGTCCGTCCACATTCGGCGTCACCAAATCCGCGCCCAACTGCCACGCGCGGTTGAGGCGCCTGAGAAGTTTCAGGGGCAGAAATGGCTGGTCAACTGGCATGAAGATAACCGCCTGAGTGCCCTGCGCCAGTCCATTCAAACCGGCATGCATACTTGTAGCCTGCCCCTCATTCCAGCGTGCGTTGTGAACAACGCGCAGCCACGGTTGGCGAAGATCCATGTGCTGGGCGAGACATTCGCGGGTCTGGTCTGCATAGGCGCCGGTGACTACAATGACCTCGTCTGCGCCGCTCTGTCGTGCGTTGCGCACCGCGCGCACGATCAGCGGTTCACCGTCAACGACGGCAAGCTGTTTCGGCGCGCCGTAGCGACTGGCTTCACCGCCTGCCAAGACAATCACAGAAATCGGCGCCCATCGCTCGTGGACCGCTTCCATATCTTCGTTGCCTGTGGATGTGATGAGTGATTGAATGCCATGGTCACGCAACAGTCGAGCGCTGATCCTAGCGCACGCCCGTTGAATGTCTGTGTCGGCTTTGTTGAGCACTGCGAAGTATCGAGCGCCGGTTGGGCAGTGCTTGCGCCCGCCGTTGGCTGAAGCCAGGAGGGTAGCGAAATGTCGTGGCGTGACTGCCGGTGCGGCGCTCTCGGGCAATCCAAGTACGTTGCGCACGATATCTGGACGATGAACTGTGCCTTTGGCAATGGAGAGACCAACTGCGTCCATGCCAACGAAACTGAGTAGTATCGTCGTGGAGGCAGGTATTTGTGGTTCGTGTTCCGCCGGCGCTTTCAACGGCAGCATCTTCGCGCCGTCCGCCTCTACTATGACGGCATCGACGCCTATCTCGTCCGCACGTGCCGCCAGAGCATCTACGATGTCAGTGGATACGCCGGGGTACTTCTTGACGCCGGCATCCACAATTTCGGGCGTCACCAGCAGACACAGATTGTGTCGATCCAGCGCAGTTCGAATACTGTTCAGCAACTCAGGCAGTGAAACGCCCGGCGCGGCTTCCACAATGCCAGGCGTCGACTCGACCTCGTATGCGGCAAGGCGAGTCGACGCTGTGCAGATCACACGCTTACCCTGCGCGGTCAACTCGGCAGCCAGCCGGTAGAGCGTGCTGGTCTTGCCGCCGCCGCCGGTGAGTGCAATCACATGAGGCGTCGGCGCCTGGTCCAGTCGAAGTGCGTCGCAAAGCCGCATAACGTGCTACGGGATCCTATGCTAGAGCCTGTTCGAGGTCAGCAATCAGGTCGTCCACATGTTCTAGGCCGATGGAGAGTCGCAGCAGGTTCGGCGGAGTCAGCGTATCCGGTCCTTCGATGGACGCCCGGTGCTCGATTAGGCTCTCGACGCCGCCGAGACTTGTTGCTCGGGTGAAGAGTTTCACACGCGATGCAACTTCCATTGCTTCATCTGCGCCACCTGCAACTTGGATTGACATCATGCCGCCGCTAAGTAACATTTGCTTGGCCGCGATTTCGTAGCCGGGGTGCTGTTCCAGCCCAGGATAGTGGACGGCGACCAGGCGCGGATTGCGCGATAGAAACTCGGCAATCTGGCGCGCATTTTCCGTGTGGGCGCGCACACGATAGGGCAGACTGCTGATGCTGCGCAAGAGCAACCAACAGTCGAACGGAGCTTGCACGGCGCCGCCATTCTTCTGTACCGAGCGCATCCGTGCAAAGAAGTCAGTCTCCTGCTTGGCGACGACGATGCCGCCCAGCACGTCGCTGTGACCGCCCAAATACTTGGTTGTTGCGTGCATTACGAGGTCTGCACCTAGATCGATCGGGCGTTGGCCAATGGGCGACATCCACGTATTATCCACTAGGCACATCGCGCCGGCTTCATGTGCAATGTCGGCGACCTTGGCGATATCCGTTATTTTCAGCAATGGATTGGACGGCGTCTCCACCCAGATGAGACGCGTGTTCTCTTGGATTGCCGCCTTCAAGCTTTCTAAGTTTGTCATGTCAACGATGGTTGATTGCAGACCCCACTGGCCAAGCGTGTCCTGCGCCAGATTTCTGGTACCAAAATAGACGTCATCCGGCAGCAGTACGTGGTCTCCCGCACGCAGCGACTGCAATACGCTCATGGACGCCGCCTGCCCGGATGCAAACGCCGCCGCAGCCACGCCGCCTTCGAGTTCTGCCATGCACTGTTCCAGGGAATGGCGGTTGGGATTGTCTGAGCGCGAATAGACGTACCCATGTTCGTAGCTGCCGTCTGCGTCTCTTTCAAATGTAGTGGACAGCACGATGGGGGGCATAACTGCCTTTGTGCCAGGGTCTATGCGTCGACCGGCATGCACAGCCAACGTCTCAGGTCGCATCTTTCCTCCAGTTACTATGTGATTGTGATGTAGTGGTGCAGCGGTTATTCGTCGCGGTTTATCCCTGTGATCCGGATGCCCGCGCCTTTGACCTTGTGGCGGATGTTAATGCCAACTAGCACAGCCGTCAAGCCCTCGACGACGGACGAATTGGCTAATGGGCCGGCATCGATGGCGTAGAAGCCAGACTCGCGTACGAGTTCCATAACATCCTGCTTAGCCGCCTTATCGTCACCTGTAACAAGTACGTCAGAGTCGGCTTGCCACGCCAGGTCCTTTAGGTGACCTGCCGAAATGTTTTGAAATGCAGCAACCACATTGACGTCGTCGCCGAGCTGCGCCTGGGCTTCTTGAGCTGCCGAGCCGCTATCCGGGCGCCAGACTGTGCTTACCTTAGGCGGTTTCAGTGGGACGCCGACTGTCACGACAGACTTGCCATGGCATCCTTCAGCCACTTGATCGATAATTCCGGCTTGTGAATCGTATGGTACGCTGATGACCACGATATCGGCTGCCGCGGCTGCACCGGCATTAGTCTCGCCGCTGAGGACGCCGCTTCCAGCAGGCAGCAGCTCGGCTAACTCTTGGCAGACTTTCTCGGCCTTTTCCTTGTTCCGGCTGCCAATAACAACGTCATGTCCGGCGGCTGCCCAACGAACCGCCAACCCGGATCCCTCGGCGCCTGTGCCGCCGATAACGGCGATTGTTTGTTTCGGCATACGTTCGTTCCTCCACTGATAGTGCTCGTCTGGTCGCGTGCAGAATCTACAGCGAATCGCGGCTAAGTTGTCTCATCAATTACGCTTCATCGTCGATCTGGTCGGCACGGTTGCACTAGTCAGCTGCACTGACCGGTACAATTTCCGCCTTCGTGACCGATATCAGTTCGTCAACCGTTAGCTTCATCATCGTGGCGTCATCGCCGCCGCCGGCGTAAATGACGCCGTCGAAGCGCTCACGCACGTCGATCACGGACTGGTCGAGAACCACGGCGACATCGTTCTTGTGCGCAAAGGGCGGCACACCGCCGGCAGGATAGCCGAGCACGTTGAGGACAATGTCCGGCGATGCAAGACGCACTCGCTTCTTACCAATGTTGTATTTCTGCGCAATGGCCTTCTTGTCGACGCGGTTCGTTCCGTTGCTGATTACTAAAAGCGGCGTAAGTTCGCTCCCGTCGTCGGTGTCGAGTTTGAGCAAAAACAGCAGCGTCTTCACAATCTGGTCCGTGTGCACGCCTAGTGCTCTGGCTGCATCCGAAACGGTCGGCGTATGTCCGATATCGTGCACCAGTGTTGCGTCAAGTCCTTGCGCGTCGATATAGGCTTGTACATCAGCGCTTGTCATCCGCTCAGAAGCTTTGTTTTCCAGGCACATACGCCCATCGCTTTGTCTGTTGCGTTTCTACGCGCGATCCCGCTTCGGTGCATTCTAGGCAATGGAGCGCCACACGGCAAGAAAGCTCTAGCGTATATCGCACGTGCATACAGCGCTGTTTGAGCTGAAAACTCGCTTTCAGCCGTACCCTTGTTAGCCGATGAACATGCAAAGTCTAGTGCAGCAGCGCTTATTCAATGCTCTGCGCTGTGCTATCATGCGGCTACTATGGTGATGGCAATCACATTTGACTTTTGGGATACGCTCGCGGCCGACGATTCCGATGAACCGAAACGGGCGGCGCTCGGCTTGCCAAGCAAGGCGGACGCACGCCTGCAAATGTTCACCGATTTCGTTGTGGAACGCTACCCGGCTGTGAGCCGAGAACAGGCGGAAGAGGCCTATCGCCGCTCCAACAAGCGCTTTAGCGAAAATTGGCACGAGGGTCACTACACGCCGGCTGTTCCTGTGCGTATGTACTACGCCTATGAGAATCTCGGCCTTTCGCCGCCCCCGGGCGAGTATGCGCGGATGGTTCGCGAGGTCGATGAGCTGGTGCGCGCCATTGAAGCCATGGAGATTCGCATCCCACCGGACTTTGCGCCTGGCGTCAATAACACATTGCAACTCCTATCAGAAGAGTACAGGTTGGGCGTCATCTCCGATACCATTCATACAAATGGTCGCGGTTTACGCCATCTCTTGCAACAAAAGGGTCTCCTTCAATACTTCGACTACTTTGTTTTTTCGGATGAGGTGGGCGCTTCCAAGCCGTCGACTGCTGTTTTCTACCAGGCGGCTCTTGGACTGGAGTTGCCTCCGAATCTCATCGCCCACGTTGGCGATCGAGAGAGTAATGACATCGACGGTCCTCTATCCATTGGCATGCGAACAGTCCTATTCACCGGTATTGTCGACCGCGGTTCCGACCATACGCGGGCGGATGTCGTATGCAATGATCTGCGTGATTTACCGCCTATCGTCCGTCGTCTCCAATAGCAGGTTCGGGATTGATCCGTGCAAAGAATGTTCGATAGTTCTCTTAATCACGTGAACAGCATTCGTGTGCTACGCAGGGGAACCTGCACATGATACCCTCAACCAATCCGCAGGCTCACGAAGGTGATAGCCAATCGCGACTCGCCGCGATCGTCCGGGAAATCGCCGTCAACTACGAGTGTCGTTTTCCTGAAGAGATCGTGCGCCCGCGCATTGTGGGACGTGAAGCTGAATTTCCCGTTGTCGATGCCAGCGGTTCCGCTGCGGACGTGCGCCGCTTATGGGATTCGCTCATTCGCCAGGGCGATTTCGTGGAGAAGACCGATCCCGCCAACCCGAATTTGATCGTTGCCCTGCAAGGCGAAGACTTCAGCTATGCGTTGGAGGTGGGTCTGGGCACCATCGAAGTGAACACGCGGCCCTGCCCCGATTTACATTGCATTGAACGAATTATGCAGCAAGCTGTCGGGATGCTCGTGCGTGCGGCGGCTAGCTTCGGCTGGCGCTTGCTTGGCTACGGCATTCAACCGGTCACGAATCCGTCGTTGCGCATTATGTCGCCCAAACAACGTTATCAAAGCCTGTATCGGGCCATGGGTCAGGAATGGCTGTGGTACACCGTGACCGCAGCGGATCAGGTGCAGATTGATATTACGCGCGATGAAGCACTGCGCATACTCAATTTCGGCAATTTGATGTCGCCTGTGATCATTGCTCTGTGCGCCAATTCGCCCGTCTACGGTCGAAAGCGGAGTGAGTTCAACAGCGGTCGTGAAGGTGAGATGGAGCTTATCCATGCTAACGAGCATCGCCACGGGATGCCGGCGTCGCCCTTTACGAGCTTCGAGGACTACGTCTGGCGAGCGGCTGATATTCAGCACCTCATTTTGCAGAGTGACGGCGAGGTTATTCCGAGTTCACACACCTTTGCAGACGCGTTGCTGCAGAACGGCGCCGATATGGACTTGTTCCTCTACCACGAGCACTACATCTGGAACAGCGCTCGCACACGGGTCGCCTACGGGACGGTGGAGATTCGACCGGCATGCCAGCAGCCGTGGGAAAGCCACATGGCTGCGTGCGCCCTGGGTCTAGGCCTGGTGGAAGGCGCAGAAGAGATAGAGACCTACGTGCGCGACGTGTTGGGTGACACGCACTGGGATATCATGCTCGACTATCGCTACCGTACGGTTCGTCGCGGCCTGCTAGCTTGGGAGCCGGCGCCGGACTTTCTGCACCACATCTTGGAAATGGCGGAACAAGCGATACAGAAGCGTGGATTAGGCGAAGAAGTCTATTTCAAGCCCTTATGGAACCGACTCTATCGCAGCCTTAATCCCGCTCGACATATGCGCAGAGTGTTCCGCCTGACCGGCGTCGACGGCGTCATTGACAGATCAACCATTCGGCCTGCCGATTCCGCTGTCCTACCAGACCCGAACGGTGCGCATGGCTTCGGCGCTGGATGAGCCGATGCGGCTGCCGACGCTACCGTCCATCTCCTTGAGCCAACTCAGCGATTCCACGCCACCTGGGAACTGACACGCATGCATCGCGCAAGCGGCAACCTTGCGATCATGAACGGCTGCAGTATCTACAATAATGTCTGCGTTTCCGTCGGTGGCAAACACGAACACACGCTCCAGGCAGCCTAGCTGTGCGCCCGAAATGCCAAGCTGTTCAGGCCGATACAGCGGCATCTTGGAGGGGAGATAGGCGTCGATGGCTGCTCTGCCCGCAGCTCGATGGTCCGGGTGCACTTGGCCATTCCAATGCGGGTCGAATGTGAACATCGTGTCGGCCTGTGTCGTACGATAGAGCAGCGCGATCTGTGCGCGTAGTTCCAGGTTAGGCACTAGCTCACCGTCGTGGTGACCCAGGTTCTGCACTGACGTCAGTCCAAGCTGATCGGCTGCGTTCTGCATTTCGGTTAGGCGCGTCGTAGCCAGTTGTGATCTGGAAATGGTTCGGTCCTGAGTGCCGATATCGCCAAGCGTACAGACTACCAAGTGCACTTCCACGCCGCGATCTAGTAGTTGCAAGATGATCCCGCCGCACGCGCATTCCAGGTCATCCGGATGTGCGGTGACGACAATAAGGCGATTAACATCGTCAAATGCCTCAAGTCCCTGTATATTCATCTTTCATCCCTCATCCACTCAATACTCTGTCAACAAAAACATGTTCATTACGCTGGACCATCGGCCAGTTCGACTGTCGCCAATACATCGTAGAACGTTGCGCCGCCGCCCATGTCGGCCTCCGTCTGAGGCGTAAGCTGATTCACACTGCGTCCGTCTGGGCTGAACTTTGACCACCAGATACCCGGCGCCATCACGGTTCCGGGCGCTAGACCGTCGTCCAGTTTTGCTGCGAGGACGACCTCGCCTTCATGGTTTCGGACTGCCACCATTGCGCCGTCGTGGATTCCGCGTTTTGCGGCGTCATCCGGATGGATGAGCAGCGCGGGCGCCTTCTCCCGATTGATGAAGCGGTCTACATTGGCAAAAGTACTATTTAGAAATGAATGGGCAGGCGGTGAAATGCAGACTAGTTGCTCCGACGGCAAATTCATGCGCGCCCAGCCCGGTTCGGTATAAGCAGGCAGCGCATCATAGCCGTCGTCGGCCATGCGCTGGCTGTAGAACTCGCACGTGCCGCTAGGTGTGGGAAAATTACCTGCAGCGAAGGGGACCAATTTCTCTGGCACATTCAAGCGCTGGAAACCTTGTTCCAGCAAGCCTTCCCAGGTAATTTCGCCCATTGCAGGATCCGTCTGACCGGCAACGAACTCCTGCAATATCTCCACGTCATCTTGCTTGAAGCACTCCTCATCATAGCCCATGCCCTGTGCCAGGCGACGGAAGATCTCACTGTTGGCAAGGCTTTCGCCGACCGGTTCGATGGCCGGGCGGTTCAGCGACAGATGCAGATGACCATAAGCCATGAGGATATCCCAGTGTTCCAATTGCGTCGTTGCAGGCAGCACATAGTCTGCGTAATCCGCCGTGTCGGTTTGAAAATGCTCCAGCACAACCGTGAACAGATCATCTCGCTTCAACCCGTCCAACACCGCGCCCTGGTCCGGGCTGACTACGGCGGGGTTGCAGTTGTACACGATCATGGCTTTGACGGGCGGGCCTGAATTTGCTTCATCGGGCAGGCCGTCGACCGGGCGTGGATGTGCGTGCGCCCGTGCGATGCGTTCCGGATCCAGGCTAAGCGCATCACCCAGACGAATCATATTGATGGTACGCAGGTTGCGATCACCAAGTAGCTCGGGTCGGTAGAGTCCGCTGGTGTCGATGCTGCCAAAGAAGCCGCTAGTGCTCATCATGGCGCCGCCGCCGTACTCCCGCCACGCGCCGATCAACGCGGGCAGACAGGTAATCGTGCGAACAGCCATTCCGCCGCCTTGGTGGCGCGCTAACCCATAATTTAGCCGGATAGCCGCAGGTTGCACAGTCGCGTAGGCATGAGCTAATTCTCGAATTGTTTCGGCTGGCACTCCTGTGATCTCGGCTGCTCGTTCAGGCGTCCAGGCAGATACCCGTTCTGTCAGCTGCGCATACCCAATCGTATAGTTATTGACATAATCGGAATCTACGAGGTCAGTTACGATGATCTCGTGCATCAACGCCAGTGCCAGAGCGCTGTCGGTACCCGGCTTAAGGCCGATCCACTGGTCGGCTGCGCCGCGGTGCGCGTGCGCACCGGGTCGATAACGACGATACGTGCGCCGGCTTTTTGGGCGCGCTTGATAAATGGCCATAGGTGCACGTTGCTCGTCAGCGTATTGCTGCCCCAAATGAGGATAAGTTTGGCGTGTGCAAAGGCTTCCGGTGTCATGCCAACAGAGCCGCCGATGGTGTACCTGTAGCCCGCACCGCCGGTGGATGAGCAGATCGTCCGGTCCAGCCGGCTGGCTCCCATACGGTTGAAGAAACGCTGTGCCATGCCTTCACGCTGGAGCAAACCCATGTTGCCTGCATACGAATAGGGCAGCACAGCCTCTGCACCATACTCAGCAATCACTTGCTTCAGCCGGTCCGTAATTTCGCGAATGGCCTCATCCCAACTGACCGCTTCAAATTCACCGCTGCCCTTTGCACCGACTCTTCTGAGCGGCGTGGTCAGCCGTCCATCGTGATATGTGCGCTCCAGATAGTTGTCGACTTTGGTGCACAGCACGCCTGCCGTCACAGGATGCTCCGGATGACCCCAGATATCGATTGCCGCGCCTGTGGATCGGCTGACGGCTACCTGCCAGGAGCACGTATCCGGGCAGTCGTGCGGGCACGCTCCTGTAACAATATCGATATCCGGATCATTTTGATAGGAAGCGATTTGGCTGGCGCTCATAGTTTGATGTTTCCTTAAAATAGATTACGCACACTCACGTTGAAGGGGATGCAGTACACACTGCCACAGTTGAGAACGACTTCACCGCAGTGTAGCAGATGGCGTTTGTTCGCATCAAACGAAGGCAATCGCTTACAGCCGTATGGGCTTTTTGTGATATTGACAAAGCTGAATAACCCTCTTATGCGGTTGTAAGGAGCGAATATGCCACGTTTTTCACTACATATTGAAGAGTATCTTGGCGTATTGTGCATATTGCACAAACATTCGATGGTAAAGTTTGTACGATATTGCGATGGTATTCAACCGCTCATCTGCCTATACTTGCGACAAGTAGGAAATGAAACGCCGATGATTGTTCGGCGGAGCAGGAATAAGCAACTGGCAAGCAAGTGTGATACAAGGGAGAGAGTAAATATGGAACTGCTTCTAGCTCTGGGTGGATTTGTAACACTGTTCACGATGTGGGTTGTCGCACCGAAGTTCCTGGTGAAGAAGTCAGAATAACTCTTAGCTGGAGACTAGAATACAGTTCAGAAGTCTGCTAGCTATTGAATCGTATACCTTTGTAGGGATTCAGGTTCTGGTTACATCGGTCGGTGAGGGGAAGAAGCGTAGCTCGAAACCCTCTCGAGAGATGTAGCCAGAGTTTTTCTTTTGGTTCAGATCGTTCTATTATAGCGTGCTATAGGAAACCTGTTATCGATTGGTTCTCCGAATAAGCCTCAAAGCTAGACTAACCCAGCAGCAACGCATGACGTTGTTGCACGTCGATGTAAGGGAGAAAAAGATGCATTTGGGATGTAATACTCCTCAAGATGTCTCAGCAGCAATTAAAGAAAATGATGTTCTTATTGTCGATGTGAAATTTACCGATCTGTTTGGACAGTGGCAGCACTTCTCAATGCCAGTCGAGGAGTTTGACGAGCATACTGTATTTGAAGAGGGCATGGGCTTCGACGGTTCATCCATTCGCGGTTTTAAAACCATTGAAGCCAGTGACATGAATCTGATCGCAGATCCTACGACAGCGATCATTGATCCGGTCTGCGCAATGCCGACGCTCAGCCTAGTATGTAACGTAGTCGACTCCATCACCGGCGAGTCCTATGACCGCGATCCGCGCTATGTAGCTCAGAAGGCGGTCGATTATGTGAAGTCAACTGGCATCGCCGACGAGGTGCTGGTCGGTCCTGAAGCTGAATTTTTTATCTTTGATGAAGTTTCCTACTTCTCCGGTCAGAATGAAGCCGGTTACAGCGTAACTTCTGAAGAAGCGCCATGGACATCTGCCGATCCCGGACTTGGTCACAAGATCGGTCTCAAGGGCGGTTACTTCCCCGTTGCACCGTTTGATACAGCACAGGATCTGCGTTCCATTATGGTGCGCACCCTGATCGACGCCGGTATCGATATCGAGATTCACCACCACGAGGTAGGTACGGCAGGACAGGCTGAGATTGACATGCGCTTCGGTCCGCTGGTCAAGTTGGCCGATAACGTACAGGCTTACAAGTACATCATCAAGAACGTGGCTAAGGATTATGGCAAATCCGTGACCTTCATGCCTAAGCCTATCTTCCAGGACAATGGTTCCGGTATGCACACGCATCAGAGCCTGTGGAAAGACGGCGAGCCGCTCTTCGCCGGCGATGGATATGCAGGACTGAGTGAATTGGCCCTATGGTATACCGGCGGCATCCTGAAGCACATCAACTCACTGTTAGCCTTCGGTGCGCCGATCACGAACTCGTACCGCCGCCTGGTTCCTGGCTACGAAGCACCGGTCGTCGTTGCGTATTCCGCACGAAACCGCTCTGCCGCCGTTCGTATTCCGACCTATTCGCAGTCGCCCAAGGCCAAGCGTATAGAGTTCCGCTGCCCGGACCCGGCAGCTAATCCGTATCTCGCCTTCGCCGCCATGGTCATGGCAGGTCTCGACGGTATCAAGAACAAGATCGATCCGGGCAGCCCGGCTGAGATGGACCTCTTCGACGAGGATACCCTTGAGACTGTGACCACGGTCAAGGGCTCGCTGGGTGAGGTGTTGGATGAGCTGGTGGCGGATCACGCGTATCTGCTGGAAGGCAATGTCTTCACAAAGGACCTGATTGACGCTTATGTAGCCTATAAGCGCATCAACGATGTCGATGCCGTTCGCCTGCGACCGCATCCGCACGAGTATGTAATGTACTACGGCGTCTAGGCACGTTAATGCAAACCGCAGTACTGTATATCTAGACGTAAGGTAACCTGAACGAAAAACGACCTGTCCTCCTGTGAGGCAGGTCGTTTTATCGTTCATGTAGCTGCCGGGTAGATCGTGCACATGTCCATGTGCTACTACGCATGTTCGGTCAACTAAGCGCATGGTTTGTTTACCAAAACAAACCACTCAACGATCCCCAGACTGTTTGTTCAGTTGCTCGCAAGTGATACAATAGTCATACTCCAGCGAATTGCGTAATTCGTGCACTCCGGAAGGTTTAAATACACTGTCACAGAGGGGAATTCTGGCCGATGACGATTGAATACGATCCTGAAGACCTTAAGCGTGTGGACGAAATCATCCGGCGCAACGATATTCGATTCATCCGCCTGCAATTTTCGGATATCGTGGGCATCGCCAAGCATGTGACGATTCCTGTTGCCCATTGGGACAATTCCGTGTCACAAGGCGTCTGGTTTGACGGAAGTTCGGTCGAGGGCTTTGCACGCGTCGCCGAAAGCGATATGTACCTGGTCCCCGACTTGTCAACATTCGTCGCCATTCCGTGGGAGATGGACCTTTCCACGGCGCGCGTCATCTGCGACGTCCATACGCCTGATGGCGAACCTTTTGCCGGTGACCCGCGACATGTGCTCCGGCGGCAAATCGCGCGCGCAGCCGAGCATGGCCTGGAGTACCGCGTCGGTCCGGAGTTGGAGTTCTTTCTATTCAACCGCAATACGGATGGCCAATTGCTTCCCCTGCGACCGCACGACAATGCAAGCTATTTCGATGTGAGTACTGATATGGCGCACAGCGTCCGGCGGCAGATGGTGGATGCGCTACAGTCCATGGGCATTGACGTAGAAGCGTCGCACCATGAAGTCGCGAGCGGGCAAAGCGAAATCGACTTCTCGTATGGTCCGGCATTGCAGACGGCAGACAGTACCGTCACAGTGCGGATAACGTTGAAAGCTATTGCCCAGAAGAACAATCTCTACTGTACGTTCATGCCGAAGCCCATCACCGGCATCAATGGCTCAGGCATGCACATTCATCAGAGCCTTTGGCACACGGATAGCGGAGAGACAGCCATGTATGATGAGGAGAATGAATATGGGCTAAGCGAAATTGCGCTCTCATTCATTGCAGGACAACTGATCCATGCGCCTGCCATCACGCCCATCATTGCGCCGCTGGTAAACAGTTATAAGCGACTGGTTCCCGGTTATGAAGCGCCGGTCTATCTTTCGTGGGGCACAACGAACCGCAGCGCGCTCATCCGTATTCCGCGCATTGGCAGCGAACGACCCATGAGTGCGCGCTGTGAACTACGTTGTCCTGACCCGAGTGCGAATCCCTATTTGGCGCTGGCAACCATGTTGGCTGCGGGATTGGACGGCATCGAACACCGCATGGAGCCGCCGAATCCCACCGAAGAGGATCTCTATCATGTAGACGGAGGGCGCGCCGGCATGGACCTATTGCCCGGCGATCTGGGCAGTGCAATTGACGCGCTTTCCGAAGACGAGGTCATACAGGATGCATTGGGTCCGCATGTGTATGAGCGCTACATCGAGGCGAAACGCCTTGAATGGAACGACTACCGCTCCTACGTTACCATGTGGGAACTGAATCGATATCTCGCCAAGTACTAGAACTAGACCGTTTTCTGTTGTAGGATGACGGCAACGAAGCGTTGCCGCGTCTAGTCACTATACGTATCCTCAGGGCTGAGCTAGTCATTGCTCTGCTGCGATTAACGACATCATACCCCACAACCGTTGACTGAAGAGGAGACTGTGTTGGATAAGCGGACTCGATTGCAGACGGCATTCGCGCTTGACTATCCTGATCGACCACCAATACTCGGTGGCTGGTTGGCGGCTCCAACTCATATACAATCGCTTACTGGCTGCTCCGAAAACGAATACTGGGAGCAGCCCGAATATTGGAGTATCCAGGCGGAGAAGAAGCTGGACAGCGATGGGATGATCGATATATTTGTACCGGTATCCCGCGGAGAGTATCGCTGCGTGGACCAGCAGGTGCTAGATGAACGGGCAGCCTATGATGTCGGTCGGGCGCTGGACGAAATCGAGAGCATGCCCAGTGCTGATGAATTGCGTGATTCGTTTGACGAGGATGCGCTCTATGCTGAATTCATGGCCGAGCATCAGGAAATTCAGGAACGGACAGGCGATATTGTCTGGTGTCCGGCCGACTGGTTCATGATTCCGAAGGCTTTGTGGTATCACGAATTCGGCTATGAAACCGCACTCATGACGTTGGCGCTCTATCCGGAGAAGTATCGTAAGCTCCTTCACTATAGCGCGGAAAGAGGTCGGCAGCGGGCTACCGTGCGCGCACGAATGATCCGGGAAGGCGTCCATCCCACCGCTATCCTGACCGGTGAGGATTTATGCTCACAACAGGGGCCTCTCGTGTCACCCGATTACCTTCGCCAGGAGTACTGGGAACTTCTGGAATATGCTTTAGAGCCGCTTTATGAGGTCGGCGCAAAGATCGTGTGGCACTGCGATGGCAATTATCGTCCGTTGCTGGATGACGTACTTGCCAGCGGTATTTCCGGGTTGCAAGGCTTTCAGCGTGAGTGTGGCATGCAGTTGGACTGGATTCGCGATCTGCATACGCGCGACGGCGATCCGCTGCTCATTTTTGGCGCTATGTCCGTGACCGACACCTTGCCGCACGGTGCACCCGAGGACGTTCGGAGAGACGTGCGCCGAACCATGGACCTCTGCCGGGACCACTGCGGGTTGGTCTTCAAGACCAGCAACACCATCACACCGGATGATCCGCTGGAGAATATCCTGGCGTACTGGAACGAAGTGTTGAACAGTAGCTGGTAGGCTGCTATTGTCGCGATGTTGCGACGTGCACCACGGTTACGCCAGCATCTGTTGTACAATAACCAGAATCGATGCGGCTCGAGTCGGTTGCAGCTGCATGCAGTAGCAGACAACAATTTTTGTCGGCCTTCCGATGACAGCGTTCGTACGATATTCGTGATGAGGACTCCATGACCAGCCTTCGATGGCGTTATGCATGGCGCCAACTCTGGCTGAACAAAACCCGTACTTTATTAGTCATACTCTCAATCGCCATTGGCGTGTTTGCGTTTGCGCTCATTTACGGTGGAGCGAGCACGTTGCGTCGCGAGCTGCCCATCCACTACGAGGCGATCAATCCCGCCAGCGCTATATTGCATTCATCGCTCTTCGACGATGACATGGTAGATTCCGTCGACCGAATGTCTGAGATCGCAGTAGCAGAAGGCAGGCTGAAGGTTACCGTTCGCTACCAAGATCCGGATGGCGAATGGCATGATATGGAGCTCTATTCGCTGGACGATTATGCGCACAATACCGTCGATATGGTGCTTCCGTTTGTGGGTGATTGGCCGCCGCCGGAGCGAGAAATCCTCATTGAGCGCAATTCTCTGGAACAGACCGGCGCTGAACTGTATGGCGACCTGACAATCGAAACGAGCAACAACGATCGGCGCACGCTGAAGATCGGCGGCCTTACGCATGACATGAATCAGCCGCCGGCGCAGATAACCGGCGTTCCCTACGGATATGTGTCCCAGGACACGCTGAAATGGCTTGGCCTGCCCAGGGGCTACAACGAATTGCACATGCTGGTTCTCGAGAACCAGTACGACATCAATTACATTACGGGGGTTGCGGAACAGGCTGCCGACAAGTTTACGAATGACGGGTTGACTGTTTACTGGACTGAAGTTCCGGAACCCGGAACGCACTTCGCCCAACAATTTATGCCAACCATCCTCTTCATCCTCACGTCGCTTGGCGTGCTGGCCCTGATCCTGAGCAGCTTCCTGGTTATCAATGTCATTACGGCCCTTGTGACTCAGCAGATGCGGCAGATAGGCATCATGAAATCCATCGGTGCGGCGCCATGGATGATCGGCGGGCTCTACTTTCGTCTTGTAGTCATCTTCGGGTTAACCGCAATCGTATTTGCCATTCCGCTCGGTACCATAGCCAGCACCCGATTTGCCAATTTCATATCCGGACAGCTGAACTTCGACATCACCGGTGATCGCATCATTCCCAGCGCAATCGCGATCGAGATGACGCTGGGACTGCTGATACCGATTCTGGCTGCCATGTTTCCCATTCGTTCTGCCATCAACACGACTGTGCGTGAGGCCATCCAGGACCAGGGATTGGAACTCTCCGGCAGCGATCGCATGCACGTGGATGATATATTGCAGTCGCGACTGGAGAGGTTGCCTATTTCGCGCCCCATGCGGTTGTCGATTCGCAATACGTTCCGGCGCAAAGGACGGCTGGTGCGCACGCTGATTCCGCTCATGTTGGGCGGCGCGATCTTTATGACTGTATTGACTGTGCGCGCATCGCTCTTTACGACACTGCAGAATATGCTGATCAGCCAGGGATATGACATCCAGTACCGGCTGACCAATCCGCAGCGCGTTTCACGGCTCGAATTTGAAGCCTATCAGGTCCCACATGTCACACGTGTGGAGGGCTGGTTTCAGTCGGAAGGCATACCTCTTCGTGCCGACGGCAGCGAAGCAGACAGCGTCATTCTGTCTGCACTTCCGGCAGACACACAGGTTATGGCGCCAGACATGGTGGATGGTCGCTGGCTGACGACGGATGACACCAACGCCATAGTTGTGCCGCTTGCATTCCTAGATAGAGAGCCCGAATATGGTCTTGGCGAGGAGTTGACGCTCATGATTAATGACGTCGAAACTACGTGGACCATTGTTGGTGTCAACGAAATATTCCAGCCGCCCATAGCCCCTAGCGTGCTCTATGCCAATATTCCTCAGTACTGGCGACTGATGGGGAATACCGGCAAAGCCAACAATATGCGCATCCTCACAGACAAGCATGACGCCACGACCCATGCGGAAGTGGCAAGCACTATCAATCAACGGCTGGAACAAGCTAATTTTGATGTCACCTCAACGCGCACTGCGACAGAGGACCGTAGAGTCCTGACGGAGCGATTCAATATCATCACCGTGATTCTATTGTCCATGGCTACGCTCATGGCCATCGTTGGCGCCATCGGCCTCATGGGCACCATGACAATCAATGTTCTCGAGCGCAGGCGCGAAATCGGCGTTATGCGAGCCATTGGCGCATCAACCCATGCCGTTCTGCTCATATTCGTTGTGGAAGGGATGATGATCGGCGCCATATCGTGGGTTGGCGCCCTCATACTGTGCCAACCTATGAGCCGTCTGATGAGCCGCACGGTTGGAATGACTTTTGCCGCCAGTCCGTTGGACTATACGTTCGCGTTCCTGTCACCGCTCTACTGGATGGTCATCGTGCTGATCGTATCTTCATTGGCCAGTCTTTGGCCTGCTCGCAGCGCCACTAGACTTACCGTGCGGGATACTCTCTCCTACGAGTAGCCTTGCTGTGGCAATTCCTGCTCAGCAATTTGAGGAATTAATTCCAAGAGCAGCTTGCTCAGTTTCGGCACGATCACCCTGCCTGCTCTCTGCACTTCCTCGTGTGTGGGTTCGCTTTCGGCGTCCATATGGTCGATGCACAAGTTCGTCACTGTGCTAATCGCCAGCACATCCATTCCAGCGTGATGCGCTACTTGCGCTTCCGGCACCGTGCTCATGCCCACTGTGTCTGCTCCTAGAATGCGCAACATGCGGATTTCTGCCGGCGATTCGAAGTTAGGGCCTGCCAGCCATATGTAGACCCCGCGCTGGAGGGGAATGCCCAGCGCTTCAGCGACACACAGTGTGATGTCGCGCAATGACTTCGTGTAGATGCGGTTGGCGCCCGGAAATCGGGGCCCAAATTCGTCGATATTAGGTCCCATGAGAGGGCTGTGTCCAGCCATCCCCACCAAATTTATCTGGTCTTCCACGAGCATGAGATCGCCGACTGCATAGTTTGGATTCACACCACCAGCTGCATTGGTCAGCACGAGCGTATGAATCCCCAGGCGCTTCATCACGCGCACTGGAAAGGTAACCTGCTGTAAGCTATAGCCTTCGTAGAAGTGAATGCGACCCTGCATTACACAGACGGGAACATCTCGCAGCATACCCACGACCAACTGTCCGGCGTGACCGGCGACCGTGCTGATGGCCCAGCCTGGTATCTCTGCATATGGAATCACCACTGCGTCTTCTACCTCGTTTGCCAAGCCGCTCAAGCCGCTGCCCAAGGTCAAGGCGATAGTCGGTTGCACAGTCATTCGTTGGCGAATGGTCTCCGCCGCTAGATCATAGTCGGCAAGCGAATAGACGTTCGACATAGCGAATTTTTCCCCCTATTGAATTCTTGATGTGTTGGTGCTAGAGGTAAGTTAGTGCAGAAAAGCGTTAAATGTTAGCTACGGTATCGAGCGCCGCCTATATTTCGTCGCCGTCAATAATAAGACCGCTGGATGAAGAGTCAGAAACCTGTCGGTACACCTGCGTTGTGCTGGAACTAGCGTGCCCCAACCGCTGCTGTACTTCCCGTAGTTCGGCGCCCGAGTCCAGCAGGTGGGTGGCAAAGCTATGTCGCAATGTATGCGGCGTGACAGGCGTTTCAATGCCTACTTCATCCACATAGTGCTTGATGATAAGCCAGAGCCCTTGCCGCGTGAGTCGCTGTCCGCGATGATTGAGGAAAAGTGCTGCTTCGTTCGAATCCACGAGCAACTGCTGGCGTCCGTCGCTGATGTATAGATCAACCGCGTCTACCGCGTCGGCGTACATGGGCACTGTCCGCTCACGCTTTCCGCCTTGCCCACAGACCACATTACCGGCTCGTAGATTCACGTCATCCATGTCCAGGCTTACCAGTTCTGTGACGCGCATGCCGGTGGCATACAACATCTGCAGCAGCGCCTTGTCTCGCAGCGACTTCGGCGCCCGATCATCCGGTGGAGCTGCCAACAGCTTTTTGATCTCATCCGGTCGGATGGAATGCGGAAGATTCTTCTTCACCTTCGGCGAGTCCAGATTGTCGGATGGGTCAGATTCCAAGTAACCTCGCAACACGAGGAAGTGGAGAAAGCTCTTTACCGAAGCTACTTTGCGGGCAATGGTAGAGGAGGCGTAATTGCGTTCTTTCAGGAAGAGCAGATAGTTCTGTACCACATGGTCGTCTACGTCGGACCAATCCGCAATTTTCTCCTTCGTGGGCGTGGAGTATTCTTCCAGAAAGCCGACGAATTGCGAGAGATCGTTTTGATATGCAGCTGTCGTATTTGCAGAGCAGTTCTTCTCGCGCACCATATAGTTGAGGAACTGCGCTACCTGCCGTCTCATCGTTTTGGCCTCCTTGGGGCACTGCTGTTGAGATACTCGTCGATTGTACCATGACTTTGCATAAAACGAAAAGTGAACCAAAACGCATCGACCACGATATGTTATAATTGTGGGCCTATGAATGCGACCTTGCAGACCGACAAAGTGAACAGGTACTCCGCACCTCCTGCGCCAAACCTGAGACAGTTTACGCTTGACTTCTTCTCGTTCTTCGACGCTTCCGTTCAGAAGCTGGATCGGCGCAAGAACGGCTTGCTTCAAGTCGATTTACCCGGTTCCCTGCAGGAGTACTTTGAGACAAATTCGTTGCGCCTTTGTTTCGAACATAGCGAACGGGATGAAGGGTGTGAGCTGGTAGCCTATGGCAGCCTCATGTTCGATCGCATGATGGAATACCTGGAGAATCGCGGCGCATCTACACTGCTGGTGCTGCCACGAAGGCACAACAGCAGCGAAGAGTTGATGCAGGCCATTCGCCCACGCAACGCCAGTATCATTGATCTGCAGATGGGTGAGGCACGGCGCAATATGTATGTCTTGAACTGGCGGCTAACTTTCCGCTCTGACGAAGTGTATGAAGAGATCTTCACCGTGGCTCTTGATCACGATGGGCGACGCGTCACGTTCGATCAGCCATCAGACATGAGCGCTGAAGCGTATTCGCTCGAGAGCCTCTTCAACGATGGCGAATATGCGATCGTTTCCTATGACGGCGAAGACCTGGATACCAATGGGCAGGACAGTCATGAGCATCTACCAATAAGTCAGAAAGTGGCGAATAGTCAACTAGATGCGAAAATGCCGCCGATGACGCATCTCGTTTCCATGGCGGAGGTTGCTCGTAAATACGCCGTCTACCACGCCGATCTCCTGTGCGCCAGTCAGGAGTCTGAGATTCTGCCCAGGCTCTATCGAACGCTAAACAGGATTACCACATACTATGGGCAGCAGATCGAAGAAGTCTATGACACGCACGACCGTACCGGCGAAAAGCGACGCGTACTGGAAGAGGACTTGCAACGCAAGATCGCTGAAGAGGTGGAGAATCATCGGCTGCATGTTCGGGTAGAGCTTATCAGCTATGCTGTCATTCAAACGCCGGTCGCATTGTCCAAGATGACCGTTGCCGATGGTCACAATGAAGCGCAAATCGAAGTGGAACTGGATCGCTACTCCGGCGCCATTCATCGACCGCACTGCCAAGCATGCGGCGAGCAAGTCATCGATCTCGTCCTGGACAAGAACGGCCATATCACATGCGACAGTTGCATCCGCCAGTGCGCGACGTGCGGAGAAATTGTCTGTGCGGATTGCGGTGTGGAGCCGTGTCCGGTATGCGGTAAGGAGAACTGCGCCGATTGCGGCGAGATGTGTTGGGCATGCGGCGAGCGCGCCTGTCCGGACCATATTGAATCGTGCCCGGTCTGCGGGGACCGCGTCTGTCTCTCGTGTCAAGAAGTCTGTAGCCACTGCGGTGTGCGCCAGTGTCGCAGCCATCTGGTCGCCGATGCGGTGGTCAATGATGAGGGCGAATATGAGCTCATCTGCGAAGCGTGTGCAGTCCGCTGTCGCGGATGCCAGCAATACAGCGCTCACATGGGCGTCTGTGCTGCCAGCGGACAGCAATTCTGTCAAAACTGCCTGATGACGTGCAGCCAGTGCGGCAAACAGATCGGCCCTGGTTTCTACCACGAGCTGGAAGATGGTCGCGTTTTCTGCAACAGTTGTATGGTCGAGTGTCCTACTTGCGGCAGGTTGACCCACGAAACGTATCGGTGCGAACGCTGCGGTGTCGAGTATTGTGATGTGTGCGGATTGAAGTGCGATGTCTGTGATGCGCACTGCTGCGAAGGACACTGCGAGCGGTTCGAGCAGTGCGGACACGCGGTCTGCGAGGAGCATATGGTCGTTTGCGCCGGCGGAGGCGAGCCCATTTGCGCGGTCTGCAGCGACAGTTGCGGCATCTGTGAAATGCCCTATTGCGAGACTCATTCGGCTGTCTGCCGCCACTGTGGGCAGACCTACTGTAGCAACTGTGTGAGCGCAGCCGGTTTGTGCGCTACGTGCGAATCCATGGCATCCGGCAGCAGTGTTCCTGTGGACCTGAAAGCCGAGGCTTGTTCTGCCGACCTTGAGGTGGCATCCATGGCGCGTCACTACAATTGGGTGCGTGGCGGAAACCAGCGCTATATCATTTACGATGGTCGTAACCGGCTTATGGGCGGCGCTGTGGTTGTCGTGGATCTGACGGGCGGAGCTGATAATGTGGTCATCGTCCGGCGCATCGGCTTGCTCGAATCGGTGCGTGAACGCATCCACCGCGTCAATGAATAGCGCGAGGCTCGCAAGCAATATCGTAGAGGCGAAACGTCATCTACAAGACTGTACACTCTGTCCCCATGCTTGTGGCGTGCTGCGCCCCGCCGGACACGGCCTATGCGGTGTGGACGATGTGAACTACATTGCCAGTGAGATGCTGCACATGGGCGAGGAGATGTTTCTTCGACCGGCTCACGCAATCTTCCTCAGTGGATGCACAGCACGCTGTTCGTTCTGTGTGGCAAACAAATTCGCATTCGATGCTAAATACGGCATCTCTGTGCGTCCGGAGCAGTTGGCAGAACGGATTGTCCTGCGGCAGGAGCAGGGCTCTCGTTCCATCTGCTTCATCGGCGGAGAACCCGTTCCGCACATCCCGTTTATCTTGGAGACCGTGGAAGCACTGGGTGATCGCAAACGGACGCCGTTGGTGCTCAACAGTAATTTTTACATGACGACAGCCGCACAAGCGCTATTGGATAACGTGGTGGACATCTACTTGCCCGATCTGAAATTCGGTCCCGGCGAGTGCGGGGATATTGTTGGTGGGATGCCGAATTATTGGTCGGTCGTCACGGAACAGATTGATTCTGTTTATCAAGAGGGCCATGATGTGGTGGTGCGCCATCTGCTCATGCCCGGACATCTGGATTGTTGCACTAAGCCTGTGCTGCGATGGATGGCAGAACGGCCAGGCTTGCGTGTTAGTCTGCTAGATCAGTACATCGCACCCACAGACGCCCGAAACGAACTTGCTGGCGCGGTCACCGACGTGGAATCGTCGGCAGCGTATGCGCTGGCAAGCCAACTCGGACTGCAACTGGTCACCTGAAGCATACCAGGTTCGCCGTCTCTACGATAGGAAACGACAAAAATGATAGGAGGGCACGATTGATCTCGCCCTCCTATCATCTGGCGATAACTCAGCGGCTAGTCGATAAATATTTGGACGTGCTTTTTGTCGTCTTCCGCTACCACGTCCACAATCTGGCCTTTGTATCCGGAATTCAAGGCCGCCATGATTGCATCCGTATCGACCTTGGCTGAAGCCGGCACAAAGCGAAGCCCGAAGCGTACCAACCCGATGGGTAGATTCACGTTGACTTTGGTTTGACCAGTCTCGCTATCTGTCACGCGAATTCGCATCGTTGCGGACGTATCGAACGTGTCCGCCGGCGCCTGTTCTTGTTTGGCCTCTTTTTCGCCGATCGCCGCCAGCAGTTTTGCTCCCTGCTCTGGTGAGATTTTGCCTTCCTCAACCATACGCAATATCGTTAATCGTTCTTCCTTAGCACTCATCTCTTCTTCCTTACGTATATGTCTACTATACGGTAATTGCCTGCAGGTTGTGCGCTAGGATTCCATGGCCGATAGCAGCTGTTCAGCCTGTTCGGGTGAGATCTTCCCCTGCTCCATCATGCGCAGGACCGCTGCACGTTCTTCATCGCCCACCGGTTCGTTGTGTGTACTGGCAGCCGGGCGTGCTCGCTTCGATTCGGAAGAAGCCTTTTCCATGGACGAGATGGCCGAATTTAAGCCATTCTCCATGCGAGCCACAACCTTCTCCACTTTGTCGTGAATCTTGGTGGAAAGCTCTTCGTTGGCTGCGATACTACCGACCGCGACCGTAATCTGCTTTGCCAGCGAATCCAGCACGCGATTGATGGAATCACTGGAAGGTATATCCTGGTTGACCGTCTCGTCGGCAGGCTGATGCGCGGATTGAGATCTTGACTCGCTGGTTGCTAGCGTGATGTCGCCCCCGGCAATAAGGTTGAACGTCTGGGCGCCATTACCCAGGACCACTCGGGACATATTCGATCCCGCATTCTGCTGTATGTAGGGCAGATCTGCCGTTAGAGAGCCGCCATATTGCAGATTGAACGTAATGCCTGCGTTTTCAGGAGCTAGAACTGCGATATCACCGCCTGCTTGAATTGCATGCTGTCCCTCTGACACAGCCTGATAACGCAGCTTTGCATCTCCTCCTACCGAGGCGGCAACGGACCCAATCACGGACTCTGTCGTCAAATCACCGCCAACAGCAGCAACAAAATGTCCGTTGTAAGAGTCCAATTTGGCGTTACCGCCGATGCCGCCGATCTGGAGGTTTCCTACAACACTGGATGCCTTCACGTTGCCTTTCACCGCTTCAACCTTCACCGCGCCCGTCTCCTGCAGGTGAAGGTCGCCTTCCACTCGTTTACCCGTAAGACTAGAGGTGTAGTCGATAATCTTGGCGTCACCGTAAATTACGTCAAAGGCAAACTCATGGCCGACCGGAAGCGTTAAGTTGCATTGCCGCGCACAGGAAATAAACAGTGTGCCATCCTGCGACAGTGCGTTAATGGATCCAGGTGATTCTACGAGCACGTCTTTCTCGTCCCATGTGGTCAGTGTGAAGTCTCCGTGAAACGTATGGAGAAAGACATGGCTTTCATCTTCGATTGGGATGCGCTTTTCTGTCATCACTGTTCCTCTCCTTGAAGCCGACTCATGGCCTCCTCAAAAGTAATCTCGCCGTTGTCGAGTGCGGCTAGAATTTCTGTACGGTCGACCTCGTTCACGGGTTCACTGGTTTCCTTGCCTGGCTCGAAGCCTAGGGCTCGGATGACTTCATGTAACCGATTGCGGATGGTGGGATACGATATACCTAGTTCTCCCTCCATCCGGCTGAGTTTGCCTTCGCATTTGACGAACGTCTCTACGAACTGTAGTTGTTCGCCTGTAAGCTGTGCAAAGGGTGCGGAGACGGCGAACCGGCCTTCGACTGTAATGTCGCTGCCGGGGCAATAGTAGCGAGTCACGATGATCTCGCCATCGTCGAACGGACTTGATGCGGGAAGTTGTTTCATTCAGGTTTCCTCCAACGAATGCTAATCAATTGATCACAGAGTTCTGATTCGGCGCCAAACCAGAAATCTACAATATCTACGCTAATATTGAATAATATACTACTGGAATTAAGAAAAGTCAATATACAATATGCGAAATATGCAAAAACTCGTATAGATAGTTAAGAAAGCTGTCAGTGAGGTTCTTAGTGTGATAGATACATAAGAAACGGCCGATCTGATCAGATCGGCCGTTTTAGCTCGTATTCGACTGTCAACGCTATGACGCTCTATTCTATCCAGCCCTGGTCCATGAGGAACGATGTAAGGCCCGGAATCGAGAAACGCTTGCCTTGGTATGACTGATAGCCGTAGAAACCTAGCGTCACTACCGCCAAGATGAACATCAGCGGCGTCAGACAACAGAGCAACAACCAGAACAGACTAAAAACGGCGCCGATAATTGGGACAGCAGACAGTATGGCGAGCCCAACAAATGAACCCAAACCCACCGTCATCATCAGGATCACCAACGCCAGGCTCTGTACAGCATGGTAGCGCTGGAACGGACGGCGCTTGCTGCTTTCGCTGACGAGCACGATAATCGGCATCACGAGCGGAAGGAAGATCTGCGACGCATAAGAAAGCATGGCGATGAGCCGGTCGTCGCTGGACGCATTCTCATCCACATAAGGATCGCGCATAAACTCGCCCTTCCGGAGCGCTTCAGCCGCTTCCGAGGCCTGTTCCTTGGCCGTGCTTACAACGCGTTCTGCGGCAGTTGCATTGTCACTCGTCGGCTGTTCCTGTTTCGGCTCAACAGGATCCTGACCGGTGTCTTGCGTGTTGTCTTGATTCTCAAATTCTGTGCCCATTCACGGACTCCCTAATCATACACTACGCCCTGATTCACTATATGTAGGAAGCGTTTCGCATTTTAGTCGCTGCCTAAGTGATTATTCTGAACAACAGTACGTGATGGTATACGAAAAGTTGCAGATAGTTGGCCGATAAACAAGCGAATTTCTACTGAATTTCAGAAGTCGTGTGCGTGACAGCGCGATGAAGTGGATAGCCACCGACTCTGAAGGTCGATTTTGCTTGACGGTGAGTGTTCTTTGACCGGGCTTCATCTAGGTGCTAGAATCTCGCATATGCGTGTTCTTGCCATATCCGATGACGTCGAGCCCGTTCTATACAGCGGCGCCATCAACAAACGTGTTGGTGATGTCGACCTGATCATCAGTTGTGGTGATCTGCCCTACTACTATGTCGAATTCATTATCAGCATGGTAAACAGGCCAGCCTATTTTGTGTATGGCAACCATGGGCGCGCCGTTGAATACCAGGGCCAACGCTGGCAGGCGAAGTCAAAGCCGCTCGGTGCAGTGAACCTGCATGAACAGACTGCTATAGAGGGCGAACTGCTCATGGCGGGCTTGGAAGGCTCAATCCGCTATAATACGGCGCCGAGATACCAGTACTCAGACAATGAGATGATGATCAAGGTCATGGGCATGGCGCCAAAGCTGATGCGTAACCGCATTCGCTACGGACGCTATCTCGACGTCCTCGTTGCCCATTCGCCGCCGTACGGCATACATGACCTGCCTGATCGCGCCCATACCGGATTTCGTAGTTTCCTAACCTTCATGCGTTGGTACAAACCCCGCTATTTCCTGCACGGTCACGTGCACCTGTATCGTCGCGATACGGTAACACGCACAATGTATGACCAGACCGAGGTGATCAACGTATACCCGTATCAGATCCTGGACCTGGCGCCTGGCATCGAACAGCCCTTGTCCATTTCTTCTGAAGTAGCATAGTTGCCGATCGCTCGGCGAAAGATTTAATGCGAATATGACTCAAAAATACTATCTTGTAACCATGGGATGCCCGAAGAATGAAGTCGATAGCGACGGCATTGAGATGCTTCTGCAAGGAGCAGATCACCGTTCCGTCTCATCACCTGAAGAAGCCGATGTGCTGATCGTCAATACGTGTGGCTTCCTGGAGGCGGCCAAGGATGAGTCAATCGCTATGCTACAGGAGCTGGGCACTGCGAAACAGCCCGAACAGTTGCTCATCGCGGCAGGATGCTTGGTGCAGCGTAATGGCAACGAGATTATGCGCGCTGTTCCACAAGTGGATGGCTTGCTGGGTACACGTCGCTGGATGGATGTACTGGAGCTGCTAAAGAAAATTCGCGGCGATGGTAATCGGCGAACCACCGCGCAGTACGACCTGTTGGGCGATTCGCAGATTCCCGCTTTGTTGGATGATCCCTTGCATAGCTACACACAGCCCATGCCGCGACCGCCGGTGCGCGGCGGCAGCGCCTATCTGAAGATATCCGACGGATGCAATGCTCCGTGCGCCTTCTGCACCATTCCCAGCTTTAAAGGCAAGTTGAGCAGCCGTCCACAGGCGGCGCTTGTCGACGAGGCGCAAGCACTAGTGGCTTCCGGAGCCAAGGAACTGGTCATTGTTGCTCAGGACACGACTGACTACGGTCGCGACCAGGGTAAGCCAAATAGCCTGCCGCAGCTCTTGTCCTCTATTTGTAATCGAACCAGTGATGACCTTCACTGGGTGCGTCTTATGTACGCATACCCCGGTCATGTTAGCGATGAACTGATCGAGGTGATGGCTAGTCAGGCCAAGATCGCACCTTATCTGGATATCCCGTTGCAACACGGGCATACGGACACGCTGCGCCGCATGCGAAGACCCAGCCGGGTGAATACAGTGTACGAACACGTGGAGAAGCTGCGCGCCGCCATGCCCGATATCGCGTTGCGAACCACGTTTATCGTCGGCTATCCGGGTGAGACCGAAGAAGAGTTTCAGGCTTTACTTGACTTTGTTGAAGCCATCGAATTCGATAAGGTTGGCGCATTCGAGTTCAGTCCGGAACCTGGAACACCGTCTGCGTCGCTGCCTAACCAAGTGCCGGATGAAGTGAAGGCGGAGCGCTATGCGCGACTTATGGAGAGGCAGCAGCCCATCAGCCTGCGCAAAAATCAGGCGCAGGTCGGCAAGAAACTGCAGGTATTGGTTGACGCTGAGGGTGAGGTTGAGGGGTCTGGCGAACCGCTTCTAGTTGCTCGCAGCTATCGCGATGCACCGGAGGTTGACGGCCTGGTTTTAATACCGGGTATATCAGGTGTACCGATAGGATCGATGCTGGAGGTCTATATCAATGGCGCTATGGAGTACGATCTGATCGGAGAAGTGCTGATCGACAAGACCGTCAAATCGTCAGCCGCAATTGCGTTGCAGTAGCACTTTCGTGAAGTCCTAACCGAACCAGCCGCCGCCACGTTTGTTCTGGTTGCGGTAGATTTGCACCAGCTGTGCCAGCTGTTGTTGTAGCGCACCCACTGTGCCTTCCAGTGCACGCAGACGATGCTCGATGCGCTCTTTGCGCGTCTCTTCGCGGCGCTGATACTCCGCCATCACGCGTTCCAACTCCAACATGCGTTCGCGTAGTTTTTTGTTCTCGTCTTTCAGGCTGAAGTTATCCTGAATCACCACGTTGACCACATCTCGCAAGGTGGTCTGGCTATTCAGAATCAGTTGTTGATTGCTGATGATGGTATTGAGGATCTCTTCAGCCGCGGGCGTATAGCCGTCGCGTGCTTCTTCGTTGGATGAAGAAGAGGTTAGCGCAGGTTCATCTTCGTGCGAGTCATATTCCTCGTTCGGATCTGGAATGGGCGTCAAGTAATTTTCAATCTGTTCGTCTGTATAGCCTTGGGCAAGCAGCTGCTGCACAGCAATCAGAGCTGCAATGTCCGCATTTGTGTACGTCGGCGCCTTGCCATCTGCGCCGTTGCTCAAGACGTGGGCGAATCGCTGATTCAACCCGCAAAGAGCGTCGCTCGTCACATTGAGATGGACTGCTACCTCATCGAGGGAGTAGGCCATCTCATGCGGGCTGGACTGCTGTGTTTCGCCATCAGCCATGTTATACACCGGGCAGGCTTACTCATCTACGACGCGCCAGGTTGTGTCGACTACATCGCTCTCATCGTCACTGGGCGCATTCGGGGGCGGGCTGGCGCGGCGCCCGCTTTCGTATGCGCGATTCACGCTATCGCGTGGTGCGAGAGAGACGAAGAATCGTGCTGCTATCAGTAGAATCACGATATCGTCCAGTGGCATTCCGGGGATGATGTCCAGAGGAGATATCCAGTAAATGATGGCGCCAATTGGCAGCAGAAGCTTCAATAATCCGGGCACAGACGGATCCAGAAGTAGCTTCCAGGAAACCGTGAGATCTCTCAGGATTCCTGACAAACTAAAGGCCGGAGCATTGGCCTTAAAAGATGAATTATTACGCATACATTGACTCCTTACCGAACACGAGAATAAACTTCAGTATATCGAATTCCCGACTTCCTGACAACTGTTTTTACTGCCATCCGGGTTGCATTTTCTGTCATTCTGACAACAATGATTGGTTGTTGCCGTCAGTTTGATTTCAGACGAGTTAAATGGCATATTAAGGCTAGCGAAACGCTGGAACGCGGGCTGTTCAGCCATGAACGAACTGCCAAGCGACTGACAACAAGCGTACCTTACCTACCATTACAACGTTTCCCTCAACCCTACGGTGCCAAACCTGGTCTATTCTTGCAATGCCTACTACCAAACAGATGCTAAGCCACGCGGACTATTCCGAACCGGTCATTGAAGCCATCGCAGAATTGCGCGGCGCGTTCCTGCTTGAAGGCGATGAGTCCGAATCTGTAGTGGAACTATTGGCTGCACAAATCTCCGATCCTGAATCCATTCAGTCCATTGTTGAAGAGTTGTCCGTGGCTGAACCACACTGCAGCCAGGCGCTTGAGTTACTCCTACAACATGGCGGACAAATGTCCGCTGCCCAGTTCACGCGCGAATTCGGCGGCGTGCGTCGAATGGGCGCTGCCAAGCAACTGCGAGAACAGCCGTGGCTTGCCCCGGAAAGCACTTGCGAACGGCTTTTTTACCTTGGTCTTATTGGTCTCGGGTTTTCGGCTGCAGAAACCTCGAAACAGCCGCAATCCATTGTTTATATCCCAAGCGATGTCATTCCCTGGCTGCCCCAGCCATCGCGCGCCGAGTCCATCGAGGGATTCGCTGTCCAAGCGGTGGATTCTCCTCCAGAATCCGAGCGTCGCGTTGCCGACGATGCGTTTCTGGAAGATGCTGGTACGCTCCTTGGTTATCTGCACAACCATACAATTCGACTTGCTGATGGCGCTCCGCATCCTGATGATCTGGACCGGTTTACGGAGCGGTTGCTTGAGCCGTACAATTCGGATTCTGCACCTACCATATATAGTGACGCTCAATCTGTCGATAAGGATACTGAACGGCCAGAAATCCGTATAAGAGAACGTCAGATCCGCACCAATCTGTTGCTTCACATCGCCAAAAGACTTGGATGGTTGAAGCTGGGTGAGGACGATAGCATCACGTTGACGAAAAACCGCGTGCGAGCGTTCCTCGACGCGCCCCGTGCCGAGCAGCGACGGATGCTGTGGAACGGTTGGCGCAACTCTCCGGACTGGAACGACCTTTGTCAGACACCGGAGCTGGAATGCGTCAATCGATCCAAATGGCAGAATGATCCTTTGCAAACACGAACGACTATCCTGAACCTCATCGCGAAACTGGAACCGGGCGTCTGGTATAAGGAAAGCTCCTTCCTTTATGCTGTTAAGGGTATCGAACCCGACTTCCAACGCCCCACCGGCGAATACGACTCTTGGTATATTCATAAGACTAGTACGCAGGAATTCCTTTCCGGTTTCGCGCGTTGGAATGAAGTGGAAGGTCAACTGCTGCGTTTCCTCATACATGGTCCGCTGCATTGGCTGCACAGTGTGGACCTAGCAGAGGTGGAAGGCGAGCGGCTCTTCTCCCTTTCGCAATTGGGCAGCTTCATGCTCTTCGATGATGCTTCACAGCCGGCAGAACAGTCGCGGTTGCCAATCATGGTCGGCACAGACTTCACCATAACGGTACCGCTTGGCACGCCTTTACGCGACCGTTTCAATGTGGAACGCTTTGCCGATTTCGAGAGTAGCCAGCCAGACTACACCTATCAGATTCGTCAGCGCAGCCTAAATCGCGCTAACTCCGAGGGTATAACGCCGCAGCGCGTCCTGAAGTTTCTAGCGGACCAAGGCAGTATCGTACCGCCCCACGTCTCGGAGAAGCTGGAGCAGTTCCAGCCGGGGTAGGCATCACTGAAACCTGTCTCGTTGCCGTCATGAAATGGCGCGTGGCAGAGTGAACAAACTTCGTTGTGCAAAGTAAACAAGTTTGCCGCGTCTTTTTATGTGAGTTGACAGAACAAAGCGTTGCATTGTACTATTTGCCAGCCTCAAGTCTGGATTTTACCGGGCGTGAACCTGGGTCACCGTGCAGTGGGCCACTTCAATAGATTGATCATAGCGGCTGGCTTACAAAATAGAATGACATTATCGCCAAGCAACAAAGCCAGCCGGAAATTAGCTTTTCACCCATTTGATAATGCGACGAAGTAGTGTGCAGCAACCTCCGTATACAGGTCGTTACGGAGTATTCTTTTGATGAAATTCACCTAGATGTAGCTAGTGATCGTCACCTGCAAACCGTGAACGACAGCACCTTTATTTATGTCGGGTTCATCTTTGTTCGAAATTGCCAATAGTCCAAGCTCAATCAAGAAGGAGTGAATTCATGACAGTAGCCAAGAAGTTTTGGAGCATACGAGCATTCGTCCTACTCGTTATAGTGGCGATGGTCGTAGCAGCATGTGGCGGCGCACCGGCAGCTGCTCCTGCAGGAGAAACCGCACCAGCCGAAACCGCTGCACCTGCAGAAGCAGCAACCCCGGCTGCAGACGCAGGTCCGGCGGCAGGCAGTCGCGGTACAGGCGGTACGCTGAACTTGATTTACTGGCAGGCGCCATCTATTCTGAACCCGTATCTTTCCGGCGGTACTAAGGACATAGAGGCTTCCTCGGTCGTGCTAGAGCCGCTGGCTCACTACGACATGGACGGCACACTGTTGCCGTGGCTGGCAGAAGAGATTCCGACCGTTGAGAACGGCGGCGTTTCCGAGGATCTGACCAGCATCACCTGGAAACTCAAGGAAGGCGTCCTATGGTCTGACGGCACGCCGCTGACCTCTGAGGACGTGGTCTTCTCGGCTGAGTACTGCATGAACGAAGACATGGGTTGTAATGCAGCCAGCGGTTATGCAGACATCGAGAGCGTTGAAGCGCTAGACGATCTCACAATAAAGGTTACCTTCACCAAGCCAAAGCCGTTCCCCTATGGCCCGTTCGTCGGCAGCCAGAATGGCCCCATCATCCAGAAAGCTCAGTTCCAGGACTGCACTGGCCTGAAGGCGCAGGAATGTTCCGAGGAGAACTTCAATCCCATCGGCACAGGCGCATTCAAGGTCAAAGAATTCCGCGCCAACGATACCGTTGTGTACGAGCTAAACGAGAACTACCGCGATCCTGACAAGCCGTACTTCTCTGAGGTCGTCATCAAGGGTGGCGGCGACGCCGCTGCCGCCGCACGAGCCGTCCTGGAAACAGGCGAGGCCGACTATGCATGGAACACACAGGTTGAGCCGCAGATTCTGGACCAGATGGCAGCTGCTGGCATCGGCCATGTGGAAACCTCCTTCGGCCCTGGCGTCGAACGTCTGATCGTGAACTTCACCAATCCGGACCCGGCACTGGGCGATAAACGATCCGAGTGGACTCCTGAGGATCCCAATCCGCATCCGTTCCTGACCGACTACAATGTTCGCAAGGCATTGTCGATGGCTATTGATCGAAACGCACTGAATGAGGTCGGTTACGGTGCCATGGGGCAACCCGGCTGCAACATATTACCTGCGCCGGAGTATCAAGCCTCAACTGCAAACAATGACTGCCTCGTACAGGACATCGAAGGCGCCAAAGCGCTTCTGGACGAAGCCGGCTGGGTGCCTGGTGCTGACGGCATCCGAGAGAAGGATGGCGTCCGTCTGAGCGTCCTCTACCAGACCTCAACCAATTCTGTGCGCCAGAAGACACAGGCTCTGATCAAGCAGTGGTGGGAAGAGATCGGTGTAGAGACCGAATTGCGCAACATCAGTGCAGACGTCTTCTTCGGCGGCGATCCGGCTAGCCCGGACACCTACGGCAAGTTCTATGCCGACATCGAAATGCTCACCAACACCTTCGATGGTACCGATCCGGAAACCTACATGGCCAACTGGACTTGCGACGAGATCGCGCGCAAAGAGAACCAGTGGCTGGGCAACAACATTCCGCGCTGGTGCAACCCAGAATATGCAGACGCCTATGCTGCGTTGGTCGATGAGATGTCCAAGACAGTCGGCACCGAAGCTCGCGGCGAACTTGCTAAGCAGATGAACGACATGATCGTGCAGGACTACGCAATGATCCCGTTGATCTGGCGTGGCGACGTTTCGGCAGTAGCCGACTCACTCGGTGGCGTACGCATGAATACGTGGGACGCCGAGCCGTGGAACATCGCTGATTGGTATCGGAAAGAGTAGACAGCCTCTAGCGTACAAATTACTGACTGCTGCGAAATATTTCGCAGCAGTCAGTTTTATCCCACATCATCGTTCAACATCATATTTCGTGGAACTCGATCAGGAATGGGCGCTAAGTGCAGACCTGATCACAAACCACACGATAGGCAGTAATCTATGGGACAGTATTTAATTCGGCGTCTACTAACGATGATCCCAACGATCATCCTGATTAGTTTCGTTATCTTCGCCATTTTAGACCTAGCGCCCGGCGATCCCACAGCACAACTCCCCATGACCATCCCCCAAGAAGTACGTGAGCAAATTCGAGAAAGCCTCGGTGTCAACGATCCATTTTTCATGAAGTACGGCAAGTTCATGCGCCAGTTCTTTTATTGGGAACCGCTGAACATAGTTGAGCAGATGACGGGTCTTGAGATCGGCGATTCGGAATCTCGTCTACGTCTTCGCTCTTGGGCCACGCGCGCACCGGTCATTGATCTGGTCATCCAGCGCACACCACAGACGCTGAAGGTAGTTGGGCTTTCGTACATTCTTGCTGTACTGATCGCGATCCCGATCGGCGTGATTTCCGCCACGAGACAGTACTCGCTATTCGATCAAGTCGGCACCGTCATGTCTGTCATCGGCTTTTCCGTACCGACGTTCTTTACAGGACTTCTCGTTATCATTATATTCAGCGTTAAACTGCGCTGGTTCCCGTCAAGTTATAACACGACATTGCGTGTGACTGACTGGTCTTCCTTCGTGCAGCAGATAAAGCAGATGTTCCTGCCGGTGGCTGTCTTAACCTTCTTCCAGATCGCACAGCTGAGCCGCTTTACGCGTTCGTCTGTGTTGGATAATCTGAAGCAAGACTATGTTCGCACTGCCCGCTCCAAGGGATTCCAAGAGCGCGTGGTTGTGACGCGACATGTGTTGAGAAACAGCCTAATTCCAGTGGTCACGCTGGTCGCATTGGGTATACCTCAGATCTTCGCCGGCGCAATAATTACTGAACAAATCTTTCGGATTAACGGTCTCGGTGCATTGTTGATCGTAGCCATTCAAGGCAGCGATGTACCACTCGTCATGTCGCTGACCCTGATCTTTGCGATCCTTATCATCGGGTTCAACTTAGTCGCCGATATTATCTATGGGTTGCTTGATCCCCGTATTCGCTATAATTAGCAAACAGCTGCTATGTCACTTGAACCATCAGAACAGGTTGTTATACCAGCCTTGACCTCCTAAGGGTTTATTATGAGTGTTGCCACCGCAGAAATTTCATCCGACGATATCCTCAGGCGTAAGCAACGTACACTCTGGGGCGATACCTGGCTTCAGTTCCGTAGACATAGACTCGCCATGATAGGCCTTGCGGTTCTGGTTGTGATCGTGGTGTTTGTGATGCTGGGGCCATTCTTCTACCGGGTGGATCCGGAATACGCGGACCTGACACAGATGAGTCTACCACCTTCTTTTCAGCATCCGTTCGGCACCGACGACATAGGACGCGACCAGCTAGCGCGTAACCTGTACGGCGGTCGCATCTCCTTGGCAGTCGGTCTGTCAGCGATGCTTATCGCGATAACGTTGGGCACATTCATCGGCGCCATCTCCGGCTACTTTAACCAGTTGGATAGCGTGCTCATGCGCTTCACAGACATGATGCTGGCGCTTCCTGTACTACCATTGTTGTTGGTAATTATCCTTCTTTTCCGAGATACATTGCGCAGCATCTTTGGTCCAGAGGTCGGTATTTTCCTCTTGATCGTCGGCGTTATCGGCATTCTCGGATGGATGGCGACAGCACGCATTGTGCGCAGTACAGTGTTATCGGTCAAAGAGAAGGAGTTTGTCGAGGCTGCGGTCAACATCGGCGATGGCCAGTCACGCATTCTGAGTCGTCACATCTTGCCGAACGTACTCAGTCCCATCATCGTCTCTGCCACGCTAGCCATCGCGGCGGCAATCATCACGGAATCTACGTTGTCGTTTCTTGGTCTTGGTTTTCCGCCTGATGTAGCCACCTGGGGTCGACTGCTTTACGATGGAAAAGACTTCATGACCTTTACACCGTGGGTTGTACTCTGGCCGGGTCTATTCATCTCGTTGACAGTGCTCAGTATCAACTTCATCGGCGATGGTTTGCGAGATGCACTGGATCCGCGTGCGCGGTCCTAAACGCTCAACCCCACCGACTCAACAGAATTGTAAGAAACTAAAAGAGCAATAACAAAGCCCGCTGCCATATCGGCAACGGGCTCCATCTGTGCCCTGATGAGGCTAAGTCGCGGCTACTTTGCGGCCGCGTACTTTTTAGCAACCGTGTTCCAATCAACAACGTTCCACCATGCCGAGATATAATCGGGTCGGCGGTTCTGATAGTTCAGATAATAGGCATGTTCCCAAACATCAAGACCCAAAATGGGTGTATCGCCTGACATATAGGGGCTGTCCTGGTTGGCAGTGCTGTACACATCCAGGCTGCCGTCCTTCTTCACAACCAGCCATGCCCAGCCACTGCCAAACCGGCCGCCGGCTAAACTTGCGAATTTATCTTTGAATGCGCTGAAGCTGCCAAAGGCCTTGTCAATCGCATTTGCCAAGTCACCGGACGGTTCGCCACCGCCGTTCGGCCCCATAATTTCCCAGAAAAGGCTGTGATTGGCAAAACCGCCACCGTTATTTTGCACAGCCGTCTTAATGTCGGCAGGAACAGAGTTGATATTCGTCAGAATCTCGACAATATCTTTATTGTCCCATTCAGTTCCGGCAATGGCATTATTCAGATTATTGGTGTATCCAGCATGATGCTTGTCATGGTGGATCTCCATCGTCCGAGCGTCAATATGCGGTTCTAGAGCATCATACGGATACGGTAGTTTTGGAAGTGTAAAAGCCATTTGGTTCCTCCTCTTTGTACTATGTCTGATTGTTTGGATGTGTCTTTCGAACCAGTTTTTCCGACGGTTGTTTCTCCTTGCCAAATTCAACCATACGCTCATTCCCACTGTAATGCAGTAAACTTGTTTACAAACTTGTCGAGTTGCCTCGTTTCACCGCGCATCCTCTATCAATCGGATGCAAAAAGCCGGCTACAGTTACAGCCATCCTCGAAAATCGCTATTGTACACGCGGCAGAAGGGTACGTTCTGGCTACCTGTAGGCTAAATGCGCTATTTGTTGGGTAGTACCGTAATCAATGCGATCTGCGGGGCGGCAGCGAAGCGCAACGGTATCCCTTCGCCAACGCCTCGGGAGATGTACACTTGCGTACCGCCGCGCCGAATCACCCCTGCGGCTTCACTTCTGGATAGATACTCCGTGTGAGTATGCAACGCGCCGATAAGCGGCAGTACAATCTGTCCGCCATGGGTGTGGCCGGAGAGGATCAAATCAGCCTGTTCAATTCCTGCCAGGCCGATGATGTCGGGATTGTGGCTCAGCAGCAGGGTCGGCGCACTCCTCGGAATGCCGTCGAGCGCGCTGCTCAAGCTGGGCTCCCCTTCGGTGAGATCATCGACTCCGGCTATGTAGATGTCAACGGGTTCACTGCCATTGGCGCGGTAATCGATGTGCAGATGCCGGTTGTGCAGCACTTGTATATCGCGTTCTTGTAGCTCATGCGCCAGAAGATTTGTATCGTTGCGCCCCGTTCTACGAAGGTCCAGTGGCGTATTGGCAAAGTGCGTCCAGAACTCGAGCATCCGTTTGGTTTGCGAGACTGGGCCACGGCCGCGTCCGTCGGGATAGGCAAGCTGTTCGGTTTCCAGGAACGTAGCCCAACTACGACCGAACATCTCCTTGGCGCTGTAGGTCATGTAGTCGTGGTTGCCGAAGACGGAATATGAGGCTAACCGCGGCTTGGGCAAGGCATCTAGCAACGCCAACGCATTGAACAGCCCGTCGTCCGTGTGTAGGAAATCACCGGTGTGCACGAGGAAGTCATATTCGATGCCTGCACACTTCTTGCGGATTTGGTCAATTTTGGGCTGCTCTCGCCAGTCGGCGCCGCGGAAATGCGTGTCCGAGAGATGTAGTATGCGGATACCGCCGGTGGGAATACGTCCTTTAGAGTTGGGCAAACGAAAGGTGAGTCGTTCCATCTGAATGTGGAGTGGTTCGCGCAAAAACGAATAGGCGAACAGCGACGTGCCCACGCCAGCCATGAGGGCAGCGGTTCTGAACAATTGCCACCCGGCTCCATTGTGGTTTGAATTGTTTGTCCCGTTTTGACTAACTGACTCCATGTATACGTCTACTCCATCTCTTATACAACTTACCGATCTATCCCATACGGGGACTGCACATACCAGTAAGCGATCCATTGCCATTCTTGCTGACCACCGAGCAAGTACGCACGGCTAACCAACATCTGATCGTACCGCATGCGCATGCGAAGCCAAAATAGCGATTTTTTACAGCCGGATTAATCTGTTAACCCGTCATTTGGTTGGCACAGCAACGCACATCGTTTCGTTCTTGCAATAAGCGTCTGGCAGCGTGAACTTGAACGACCAAAGTTGAACCGGCGCAATTGACAATGCACACTTTCCAAGCGACAATAGAGATTGCCATGCATACGAGCCAACTGTGCGCAGCCCAGTCTATAACGACGTGTTTTGGCAGTTAGTTGCAACCGTTTGTACGCGCTGCAATTTTGAATATTCAGACACACGAGAGATGAATTCTATCCAATAATTGTTGCAAACGAGGTAATCAAAATGAGCTCAGACAAAGTATTGGAAGGGACGAAAGCAAGTCCAGCCCTAGAGAAAAAGGCCATCAATGCCATAAGAATACTGGCGGCGGAAGGTGTTCAAGCGGCAAACTCCGGCCACCCTGGTTTGCCCATGGGAATGGCGCCGGCCGCCTACGTGCTTTGGACGCAGGTCATGCGCTACAACCCTGCCAATCCGGAATGGATCAATCGAGACCGTTTCGTACTTAGTGCGGGCCATGGGTCCATGCTGCTGTATACCATGTTGCACCTTACCGGTTATGACATGCCGCTGGAAGAACTGAAGCGCTTCCGCCAGTTCGACAGCAAGACTCCGGGCCATCCCGAATATGATGCGGCGCCCGGCATCGAAACGACAACCGGTCCGCTGGGCCAAGGCTTCGCCAACGGCGTAGGGATGGCTATCGCCGAGAAGTGGCTGGGGGCTCGCTTCAACAAACCGAACCACGACATCATCAATCACACAATTTTCGGTATAGTCAGTGACGGCGACCTGATGGAAGGCATCTCAAGCGAAGCCGCCAGTTTGGCCGGTCACCTTCGTCTTGATAATCTCATCTATCTCTATGATGATAACAACATTACGATTGAAGGCTCCACGGACTTAGCCTTTTCAGAAGATGTGTACAAACGCTTCGAAGCCTATGGCTGGCACGTACAGTCTGTTGATGGGCTTGACACAGAGGCAATCGCATCGGCTATTGAGAGGGCGAAATCGGAACCGCGCCCGAGCATCATCGGCTGCAAGACAGTCATCGGCTATGGCAGTCCCGACAAGGCTGGCAAGGCAAGCGCACATGGCGAACCCCTGGGCAAGGACGAGTTGATCGCTACAAAGAAGAACCTGGATTGGCCTCTGGAGCCGTCATTCTATGTGCCTGACGATGTTGCTGCCTTTTATCTGCAGGCGGTTGAACGCGGCCAGGCCTTGGAAGCTGCCTATACGCAAAAGATGGCTGCGTACAATGCAGCCTATCCTGCGGAGGCAGCCGAGTTGGACGCTTTCCTAAGCGGTGACTTGCCTGAGGGATGGGAAGACGCACTGCCGAAATTCCCAGCCGGCAAGCCAATGGCGACGCGCAATGCAAGTGGTACAGTTATCAATGCACTAATCGATGTCATCGAGAATTTGCTTGGCGGCAGTGCTGATCTTTCGCCCAGCACCAAGACTGCGGTCAGCGGTGCAGGTTCTTTCGAGAAGGACTCCTACAGCGGTCGCAACATGCACTTTGGCATCCGCGAGCACGCCATGGCGGGAATTCTAAACGGTATGGCGTTGCACGGCGGCGTCATCCCGTACGGCGGCACGTTCCTGGTCTTCAGCGACTATATGCGCGGCGGAATGCGCCTGTCTGCGCTAATCGGCGCCCGCGTCATCTATGTGCTGACGCACGACAGCATCGGCCTGGGCGAGGATGGCCCGACGCATCAGCCCATTGAGCATCTGGCTTCTCTGCGCGCCATGCCAAACATGACAGTCATTCGCCCCGCAGACGCTAACGAGACTTCTGCTGCATGGAAAGCAGCTCTGGAGAACACAGGCGGACCGACGGTGCTGACACTGACTCGACAAAACCTACCCGTCTACGATCGTGAAGCCGAAGGCATTGCACCCGCCGAGGAGCTGGCAAAGGGCGGCTATGTCTTCTGGGAAAGTGCTGATAACGGTCTGGATATTGTGCTCATCAGTACCGGTAGCGAGGTTGAAATCGCGTATAATGCGGCCAAGGAACTTGCATCCGAGGGGATTGGCGTGCGAGTTGTCAGTCTTCCGTGCTGGGAGCTGTTCGAAGCCCAAGGAGCCGAATACCAGTCAAAGGTTCTGCCCGCGGATACGGCGAAGCTCTCCATAGAAGCGGGCGTACCATTCGGCTGGGAGCGCTGGGTTGGCAATGACAAATCAAAAGGCGCCATCATTGGCATCGACCGCTTCGGCATGAGCGCACCATACAAGCAAGTTTATGAGGCTCTCGGCATCACATCGGCTAACGTAATCGCCAAAGCAAAAGCACTACTATCCTAGGCTGGTTCGCGACCTGTGCAAAGACTATTCCAAGTAGCAATCCGGCGTGTTCGACAGCACCATGCCATCGAGCATGCCACGATCCATGTCTTATCCAAGCGTCATCCGGACCGTTCGTATACGGGGTTGAGCGATCCGTTTGGCTTCAGTATCTATGGCGAAATTAATGCAGATGATTTGCGAACGGCGGTAGGCGACGCCATGGTGAGGCTGCAGGGCGGTGAACGCGAACTCGCCATCCACAATAACTGCGGTACCAACCTATTGACCACAGCGCTCTCCGCCGCTTTCGCGGGGATGATCGCCAGAATGATCATCCGCAAAGGCTGGCTGGAGCGTCTTGCATCCACCATCGTGTTGACGTTGCTGGCCGTAATCGTTTCGAAGCCGTTGGGCTTTCGTGTACAGGAATACACAACGCTAGCCGATGTAGAGGATCGCACCATCAATGACATCAGCCTGGTACAGCTTGGCACGTCGCGCCTGCTACGGGTTAACTTCGAATAGTCGAGAAACAGCCTCTGCAATGTTGTAGACCGTCAAGCCGGGAGGTAGTATATTGCTTCCCGGCTTTTTTCTTACCTTGCGCCGAGGATCTCTGAAGAATCTATATGCGTGGAATTGAAGCCAATGGTCTACCTGTTCCTCAATACTGACGAATATCTGACCGCGCAGCGCATCGCAGAATTGCGGCGAGCCCTGGGCGATCCCGAGACGGCTGACTTAAATGCGGTGACTATCGAGGGGTACAAAAGTTCGTCACGCGACATATTGGGACAGGCGTCCATGATGCCTTTTCTGGCACCGCGCCGGCTCATTGTCGTGGTCGGCTATCTCTCCTACCTGCAGCGACGCATGTCACAGAGCCAGGGCGACGACAGCGCTGCACATGACGAGGCAGCCGACCTCCTGCTGCATCTGGACGATGTGCCGCCGGAGAGTGATTTAGTATTCATCGACACCGATTACCGGCGTACAGGTCAGCTTTGGCGTGGATTCAAGCGTGCGGCGAAGGACGGTAGTGAAGAGAGCATCCCCGGGTTGAGCGATCTGAGCAAGCAATGCGTCGCTACTGCAGAGGAAATAAGCACGCCGGACGCCAGGGCGCTACCTGGCTGGATCAATCACCGCGCGCGTGACATTGGCGCACACATTGATGGGCAAGCTGTTCAACTCCTGGCCAATTTTGTGGGTCCCAACCTGCGACAACTGGATAACGAATTGCAGAAGCTCGGCACGTATGCCGCGGGTCGCTCGATCACAGAGGCTGACGTGAATCTACTTGTCAGAGATGCCAGTGAAGCGATGATTTGGGATCTCACCGATGCACTCAGCCAACGCAACAGCCGCAAAGCAATGGTGACTCTGCATGCGTTGCGCCGAGCAGACGCTAATGCGTTTTATCTGCTTACCATGATCGCTCGCCAGTATCGCATTGTGCTCAAGGTGAAGGATGCGATGTCGACTATGGGCTTGGCTAACGAGCATGACATCGCAAAGGTCGTGGGCGAGAAACCCTATCCGGTCAAGCAGGCAATGAAACAGTCTCGCGCCTATAGCATGGAGCGACTGGAAGCTATCGTTGAGCGTATGCTTGAGGCGGACTTTGCGATGAAAACCGGCGCTGACCCCGACACGGAGATCGAGGTGCTCATCGCCGAACTGACCATCCGGCAGCCGCAGGGACATCGCTGATGACCTCGCTGGTGCGTCTATCGCTCGACTACTACCGCAACTACAATCATCTCGTACTGGACTTTCCTTCACGACTCACGCTCCTCTGCGGCAACAATGCCCAAGGCAAGACGAATCTGCTCGAAGCCATTTTTCTGCTTGCCACCAGTAAACCGGTCCACGCGACCGTGGAACGGGAAGTAGTTGGCTGGGAGGCGAGTGATGAGCCCATCCCCTATTGTCGAGTTGCAGCTATTGTACAAAACGATCATGCCGGCCAATCCCGCAATGTCGAACTGGAGATCATCTACACGCCAAGAGCCGACGGTATTAATTTCACCAAACAGGTCAAGATTAACGGCGTCGGTAAGCGTAGCATGGATCTAGTGGGCCGTATGCGCAGCGTGCTTTTCCTTCCGGAGGACATTAAGCTAGTCGACGGTTCTCCTTCCGAACGCAGACGCTATCTGGACGTGGCGCTGTGCCAGATCGACCCGGTCTATTGCCGTACGCTATCGTCATTTCAGAAAGTGGTGACGCAACGGAACAGCCTGCTCAAATCACTTCGAAACCAAGACACTGAAGCGACCTCGGATAGCGTGGAAGCACAGCTGATTTTTTGGGATGAACAACTTGTCGGCTACGGCGTCGACGTACTGGTGAAGCGCATTGACTACACTTCGATGCTCAGTGTTATGGCGCGGCGCCGGCATGCAGAGTTGACTGAGGGGCGTGAATCGCTGTTGATGGAGTACCTGCCAAGCTTCAATGTTAGCACGATGGACGAGGCCGAATTCCAGCGCTGGAAAGAAGGCGACGCGGCGAGCGAAACAGATGCAATTCTTGTCCGATGCGGGCGGGACGTCATCATGCAGCGATATCATGCTAAGCTCCAAAGCCGACGTGCGCGAGAAATCAGCGCTGGCGCGACACTGTATGGTCCGCACCGGGACGATCTGCGCTTCTTGGCTGACGGCCGAGACCTACGTACGTTCGGCAGTCGCGGTCAGCAGCGCACCGCAGCGCTTTCGCTGAAGCTTGCTGAAGTGCAGGCGATGACCGAAACCACCGGCGACGCACCGCTGTTACTGCTGGATGATGTGATGAGTGAACTGGACGCCCGTCGTCGAGGGATGCTGTTGCAAACCCTAGATAGCGTGGAACAGGCGATCATTACCACGACTGACTGGAACGACTTCGGACTGGACTTTCGCAATGCTGCTGCTTGTTTGGTTGTGCAAAATGGCACGATTTCGCTGGCGCCAGAGATGAGTAGCTGAGCAATCCTAGAGAGTTAGCTCGTGCCGGCAGTCAGACAGCATGGGCCACGAAATAAACTATGGCGCGGGAGGCGGCTTGAGGTCACGCATCAGCGCTTTAGCCGTGCGTCGCCATCGGCTGACCTCACCGGATGCATGGATTACCGGCTTGGCCATATGATCCGATAGGAAGGTCGTGGTACCGCGCACAGAGTTGACAGTTGCCTGTGTATCGTCGATCAGCGGCTTGATCTCCGTCTGAATCATGCTGATTAGGCGCCATATCTGCCAGACCAATATCGCAATCAATACACCGATGACGATGGTCTGCAGTGCAACAATGATGATGGCAAGGTCTCGTATTGTGGCGCTCAGCATGGACAACCCTCTCTGCAACTGACTATAATTTAGCAGACCAGTTCAAATCGTAGAACCAGCCTTATTATCTTTGTGATGTGGATTCTGCACTAATACCGATCGATTTCGCGGCCAGGTTGGCCAACGCCAAGTTCACGCACGCCAATCATTGCGAGCCAAGACAATACCGTCGCTTCGACGATATACACTTGGCCGATGTGGGGCAGCGGCAGTCTGATTAGCATTCCAATTCCCTGACCGAGTGCGAATCCAATGACTGCCGCAATGAGATAGATGAGCAGATCACGCAAGGTTCGCCCTCCCCAAACGTAAAAGATGCCGGCATAAAGTACGCTCAAGAGCAGTCCAAGCAAAACGGCGGGCGGCAGATAGGAAATCATTACGCAATAATCCCGCCTCCTAAGCAATGGTCACCGTCGTAGAAAACAGCTCCTTGGCCTGGCGCGATGCCAAGCTGGGGCTCGTCGAATACAACTTCAACGCTTCCACGATTTACGGATGCAAGCCTGCAGGCTGCAGCCGTCGCTCGATAGCGAATCTTGCACTCTACCGTACTACCTGCTTCAAGCGGACTGTCCAGCGTCCAGTTCACGCCACGCACAAGCAATGACGACTGTCCCAGTTCGTCCTTGATCCCCACAATCAAGGCATTGTTCTCTGCGTCCAAATCTAAAACATACAGCGGTTCCGACGCACCGCTTAGGCCCAGCCCTCGGCGTTGACCGATAGTGTACGAAGGCAACCCGCTATGTGTGCCATACTCGTGACCCCGTCGATCAACGATTGGACCGGGCTGCATCGCGTCAGCCGCCCAATCGCTCAGAAAGCGACGGTAGTCGTCATCCGCGACAAAACAAAGGTCCATAGAATCATGCTTACTTGCAGTGGGCAATCCGCGTGCAGCCGCTATACGCCGCACCTCGTTCTTCTGGTACTCACCCACTGGGAAGAGCACATGACGCAGCTCATCCTGGCCCATGACACTGAGAACATAGCTCTGATCCTTGGATTCATCTATACCTTTCAGCAGGTGCACAGTACCGACCTCAGCGCGCCTCAACCGGGCATAGTGACCGGTTGCGAGATAATCGGCGCCGAGTCGTCGCGCATAGTTGAGCAGGTAATCAAACCGGATGTGACGATTGCACGCGATGCAGGGGTTTGGCGTCAGGCCTTCCGAATACTGCCGGATAAAAGGATCGACGACCAACTCTTTAAACGGCTTCTCAACGTTGATCAGGTAGAACGGAATGCCAAGTTTTTCTGCGATCCAGCGTGCGTCATCCACGCTTTCCACGCTGCAACATTTGTTGGTGGATTCGACTCCAGGACGCAGTTCAGTCCAAAGGCGCATCATCACGCCTATACAGTTGTAGCCCTGCTCGACAAGGAGCGCGGCGGCTACCGAACTATCCACGCCGCCGCTCATGGCGACGACCACAGTCGTATTCGTATTGTCCCGCTTGTCCTCTTGTGAGTTACCTACCAGTTGGCTGCTTACCAATGCCCTACTGTCCGAATCTCCGCCTGCACGTCATCTCTAGTTGGTTACTGCGAATCCCATATGAAACGTTTCGCCCTGTTCACCCCACTTGGTATATTCTACATAGAATTCCGCACCTAAGCCACATCACGGAAATCCCGTTGGAGGTGGTCGGCTCGAATATTGTGCAATCCGATGATGCTGACGCATATACCATTCGTTACAATGATTGTTCCACGCAACTCGGTTGCAGTGCCATTATACATTGTCGTGGTAACATGTGCCGCGTGTTATTGTCCGCAAAACCACAATTCGAACGAGATGGAGTAGAAATGGCCGCAAAACGTACTGTCAGCACGGGAACCGTATGGGAAGATATTGCCGGCTATAGCAGGGCGGTGCGCGTTGGCGATCGCATTTTGGTATCAGGCACGACCGCGGCGGACGAATCGGGCGTCGTCGGGCCTGGCGATCCGTCTGCACAGGTCCATTTTATCGTGGGCAAGATTGCCGCCGCCATCGAGCAGCTTGGCGGTAGCCTGGAGGATGTCGTCCGCACACGTGTCTACGTCAGCGACATGCAAAACTGGGAAGCGGTAGCAAAGGCGCACGGCGAACGGTTCGGCTCCATTCGACCGGTGAACACGCTTGTGCAGGCGAAGCTCGTAGGGGAAGAATATTTGGTCGAGATCGAGGTGGAAGCGATAGTCGGAGCGGGCCATGCGATTTAGTCTTCGGCTCAACAACGATCTGTCGGTCTCTGACTACATCGGACTGGCGCAGCTTGCTGAAGAGCAGGGATTTGATCAGATCTGGGTCAGCAATGACCTCTTCTATCGCAGCAATCTACCGATCCTGGCGGCTATGGCTCTCTCCACGAAACGCATTGAGGTCGGCACGGGAATCCTGAACCCGTATACGATCAACCCGGCTGAGATTGCCATGTATGCGTCAACAATGGACGAGTTGACCGGCAATCGCTTTAACCTCGGCTTGGCAGCCGGCGCACGTGACTTTCTCAACTGGGTCGGCGTCGAGCAGCAGAAGCCGCTTGCGATGATACGCAGAGTCGGTAGAAGCTATTCGTCTACTTCAGTCGGGTGAACGGGCCACTATTCGTGGCTCGGTCTTGGATTGGAGTAACGAAGCGTATTTGCGCTTTGATTCACCTCGACTCACGCCTATCTATATCGGCGCCACGGGCCCGCGTATGTTGACGCTCGCCGGCACAATCGCAGATGGAGCACTGCCGTTGCTCTTTCCGCCCGAACACTATTTTGCGGTTCAGCCCTTCCTGCAGGCGGGCATCGACAAGCGCTCGGATACGCTTCCTGAACTGGATGCGGCAGTCTGTATATGGGTATCGCTCTCGGAGGATGAGGTAGCGGCTCGCTGGGCGCTGGCCCAGAAAGTCGCCTACTACGGTCATTCCATGAGCCCCATGATTCTTGAACAACTGGGTCTGACCCAGAAAGACTTTGAACCCATCGATCGAGCCATCATGGTAGAAAGAGACGAGCCGCTTGCCATCAGCTTGGTGGACGACAGAATGCTGCGAATTGGCGTTGTGGGCGATGCCTCGACGGTTATCGAACGACTAGAACCCATCGTAGCAGACGGCGCACAACATCTGAGCTTCGGCCCGCCGCTGGGGCCGGATCTGGGCGAGGCAATTCGGCTGCTGGGTGAAGTAGTGCGCTACTTCGGCGATTGAGCCGTGCGAGCAGAGTTATGGTTATGATCAGTCGGACGCGATCTCATCCCAAGGAATAGGGCTTACGTCGTCGTGGGCAAAGCTGTGCAGTTGCGTACGCTTAATACGCATCACAAGGCCGCAGGCCGGGTCGGGGCAGATAATACGGTTGTCAGTCTCCATCCAGTCGGCTGGGTGATTCGTGCGCTGCTTGGCAGGCAGAAATGGCAGCACGGAATTGAGCGCATAGATGCAGAAGTCGGCGCCGTCCGGCATAGATATCTTGCCACCGCGCAGGAAGAAACTGTCACCCACCGTCATGTTGCAGGTGCAGTTGCCGTCAATGGTCTCAACGACGATGCGCAGATCGTATAGCTCAAACTCATCGTTGGGTAGATGCTGTTCTTTCGGCATGATCACTCGATTACCTTGGCGCTGATGGTGATTTGATACGTGTGCTCGTTGAGTATAGCTCGGGTAACCTGCGCTCAAAAGTACTGCGTCAGTTCGTACTTGATTCACATCACTGGCTGGCGCAGCGTCCAATATAGAATCGCAGAGACTAATTGGATAATCTAAGACAAGTTAGCATAGCGTTCCAAACCGACAAGCCGCTATCGGCCTACGGGCCAATGGCTCGCAGAGTCGAAGAGGCTGGCTTTGACGGCGTCAGCGTTTACAACGACATGCTCTACCAGCCGGCGTGGCTGCCACTTTTGGAGATCGCACATGCCACCAGCCGCGTGCGCATCGGACCGGCGGCGGTCAATCCATTCACGTGCCATCCCATGACCATTGCTGCCATGATTGCGCAGATCGACGAAGCATCTGACGGCCGCGCTTACTTAGGATTGGCGCGGGGCGGCTGGCTGGATTTCGTGGGGCTGCATCTCGATCACGCTGTGTCTGCTTTGCGGGAAGCTTATGAAGCGATTGCCCATTTCCTTGGAGGCAGCCGTGATTCGTTGGAAGCCGTGCATTTTCCAGTTGCCGGCGGAGACACGTTTCGCTGGCCGCTGCTACGGTCAGAGATCCCGTTTCTGCTCGGCACATGGGGCGCCAAGACCATCACCGTCTGTGCATCCTATGTGCAAGAGCTGAAAATAGGCGGTTCGGCCAATCCGGATATCGTGCCGGAGTATCGTGCGCTGCTGGATGAGTGCAATGGAGGAGCCACTGTTGGCATCGTCATCGGCGCGGTGACCGTTGTGGACCAAAATGGCGAAGCCGCCAGACGACGAGCCAAGCGCGAGGTGGCGCTCTATCTGCCCATTGTGGCACGTCTGGATGCGACGCTACAGATCGATCCGGAACTGCTCAGAAGGATTAGCCTAGCGGCGGAACGGTATGAATTCGACGCCGCGGGCTCGTTGATATCGGACGAGTTACTGGGCCGATTCGCCTTCTCCGGCACACCGAATGAAGTGGCAGAACATGTGAACCGTGTGTTCGATGCCGGTGCAAGTCGCGTCGAACTGGGTACGCCGCACGGACTATCCGAGGATGAGGGGCTGAGGTTGTTAGGCGAGGCTGTACTGCCCCAGTTGGTGCTGAACCGCTAGACGAAATGGGAAACCAACCTACTCAGCAGATCTATTGTATATGGTATACTTGAAGTGACCGTTGATCAGTGCGAAACTTGAAGCCCCAGAAAGACGGAGTCCAACACACAACTGGCCATTGTTCTAATCAAACCTTTTCGACGCAAGACGAACAGGAGGGATTCGTATGGAGTATCGATCACTAGGACGAACCGCAACGAAAGTCAGCCCGCTGTGCCTGGGCTGCATGATGTTCGGCGGCAAGACGACACCGCAGGACTCATACGACATCATCGACAAGGCAATCGATCACGGCATCAATTTTCTGGACACGGCGAATGTGTACAGTCGCGGCCGCAGCGAAGAAGTCACGGGCGAAGCGCTAAAGCGTAACGGCAAGCGCGCACAGATCGTTCTGGCGACCAAGGTGCACGGCACTATGGACGACGATGATCCCAATATGGCTGGCTCATCACGCCGTCATATTATTCAGCAAGCGGAAGCAAGCCTACGTCGTCTTCAGACTGATTACATTGATCTGTACCAGATTCACCGACCGCGCTCCGATACGCCAATCGATGAGACTTTGCGCGCGCTGGATGACCTGATCCGCTCGGGCAAGGTACGCTATATCGGGACAAGCACCTTCGCCGCCTGGCAGGTTATGGAAGCGATGTGGGTAGCCAAGGAACTTGGACTCAATCGTTTTATCTGCGAGCAGCCACCTTACCATATCCTGGACCGGCGCATCGAACGGGAGCTCATTCCCATGGCGCAGACCTACGGTATAGGGATCATTCCATGGAGTCCGCTGGCTGGCGGTTTGCTGACTGGCAAGTATACGCGAGAGAATCCGCATCCTGAAGGCTCGCGCTATGAAGACGTTGCCGACAACCCCCGCTGGCAGGATCGCATGACCGACCAGATTTACGATGTGGTGGAGGAACTGACACCGGTGGCTGACGACAAGGGCATCACTATGGCGCAATTCGCGCTGGCGTGGGTCATGCACCAGCCCGGCGTCACCAGTCCCATCATTGGCCCGCGCACCATGGAGCAGCTGGTTGATAATCTCGGCGCACTGGATGTTGAGATCACGGAAGAAGACCGTAAACTGGTCGATAGTTTAGTGCCGCCTGGTCGTATGGTTTCGCCGTTCTACGAGGCAGACTTTGGACCGCACCAGTTTCGCTGGTAGATGACGAATTCGGCAGCATAACCGCCGTCGCCATCGCCTGCTGACTCGCGAGCGATTGCGCTATGCTGCCCAATACAGATGTGTCGCGATGTACGCGCGGATCTGTACAGCAATCTTGATGAGCAGGCAGAGTCGATGAATTCAGAGGCAATTCGGGATCTATTGGAGGCAGTTGCTGAGGGTCGGCAAGATGTGGACGCAGCCATGAACAAGCTGCGCATGCTTCCTTACGAGGATATCGGTTTTGCCACCGTGGACCATCATCGCAGCCTGCGCTGGGGCTTTCCGGAAGTTATCTACTGCGAATCGAAGACGCCGCAGCAGGTCGCCGGCATTGCAGAACTCATCGCAGCAAACAGTGAGAGAGTACTGGGCACGCGAGCATCCATGGCGCACTATCAAGCCGCTGTGGCTCGCGTGCCTGAATTGCAGTATCACGAGCTAGCAAAATGCATCTGGCTCGACCGCGAACCTGATAAGCCGCGGCACGATGGTGTCGTGGTTATAGCGGCGGGTACCAGCGACATGCCCGTGTATGAAGAGGCAGCACTAACGCTGGAACTCATGGGGCATCGACCGCGCAAAATCATCGACGTCGGGGTAGCCGGCTTACACAGGCTCACACCGCATATTGCCACTTTGCAGCAGGCTAACGTCGTGGTGGTTATCGCCGGAATGGAAGGTGCGCTGGCGAGCGTCGTCGGCGGGCTAACGCAGGCGCCCGTCATCGCCGTCCCGACCTCAGTGGGATACGGCGCCAGCTTTGGAGGACTGGCTGCGCTGCTGGCAATGCTTAATAGTTGCGCCACAGGCGTGGCAGTAGTGAATATCGACAATGGATACGGGGCAGGGCATATAGCGGCACTGATCAACGAACGCATCGTCCATGCCTCATTGGAACAGAAGGATGATTGATGCAAACGAATGGTAAGGTGTTGGCCGCCGATTCTGTGGAGACATTGCCGGCGGAGACCGCAGAGAAATTGTCGGCTTTACGCGCCATCATACGCAGTTACGGTTCATTGCTCGTGGCGTATTCCGGCGGTGTAGACAGTGCGCTTGTAATGGTTGTCGCCCATCAGGAGCTTGGCGACCGTTCACTGGCTTGTATTGGCGTTTCACCCAGCTATCCGACACGCGAAATGCGCGATGCTGTCAAAGTGGCTGAGGAGATGGGCATCCCCTATCGACTGGTGGACACGCAAGAGCATTTGGACCCTGAGTACGCTGCCAATCCGGTCAATCGCTGTTATTTCTGCAAAGCGGAGTTGCACGATCAACTGGATGAGATCGTTCAGAACGAAGGCTGGGAAGCTGTCGCCGACGGCAACAACGCCAGCGATTTCGGCGACTATCGCCCTGGCGCAGAAGCGGCTAAGGAGCGCGGAGCGCATTCGCCACTGGTCGAAGCAGGCATCACCAAGGCGGAAGTGCGACAGATTGCCAAGTATCTTGGGCTGCAGGTTTGGGATAAGCCCTCTATGGCTTGTCTCTCCTCGCGAGTGCCGCACGGCACGCCCATCACGCCGGAGCTTTTACGTCAGATCGAAGCGGCGGAGGATGTGCTGGTCGACCTGGGCTTCGAGCAGTTTCGTGTGCGCCATCACGGAGAAATCGCCCGCATAGAGCTGCCCGAGGAGTTGTTCCTGCAGGCACTCGAACAACGCAACATCATCGTGGATGGCGTGAAAGCCGCAGGCTATAAGTACGCGACGCTGGACCTAGCAGGATTCCGCAGCGGCTCGCTCAATGGGAGCAGTACCAATTCCACGATCATATCACTAGAAGAGATAGGTGTGGCATGAAGGCGTACCTCGACCTACCCTCCGGTATCTCGGGCGACATCTTTCTCGGCTGCCTTGTCGATCTTGGTTGGCCTATCGAGGAATTACAGCAGATTCCAAAACGATTGAATCTGCCGGATGATGTGATAACCATTGGCGCCGAAGAAGTGATGCGCGGGGCGTTGCGTGCGACTAGCGTTGTGGTTGACGCTGCGGTCGGTGACGAACACCGGCACCTGCACCACATCGTCGAGCTTATCAACGCATCTGACTTGCCTGCTGACGTGCAGTCCAAAGCAATCGCGGTCTTTCGCCGTTTGGCCCAGGCAGAAGCCAAGGTACACGGTTCGGACGTCGAGTCGGTGCACTTTCATGAAGTTGGCGCGCTGGATGCCATCGTAGATATTGTCGGCGTATGTGCAGGGTTGGACGCGCTGGGAATCGACGATCTATATGCCTCTGCGCTGCCGCTTGGCCCGGGGTGGGTCAACAGCGCACATGGCCGCATTCCGCTGCCGGCGCCAGCCACGCTGGAGCTGTTGGCAGCGGCAGAAGCGCCGACTGTGCCCGCTCCCGGCTCGGGTGAGCTGGTAACGCCGACCGGCGCTGCGCTGGTGTGCGAGTTGGCGACGTTTGGCCAGCCCGCCATGCGACTTTCGCGCATCGGCCTGGGCGCCGGCAAGAAGGAGTTCGAGTGGCCTAACATTCCGCGCATCTGGCTAGGCGCTGCGGAAGAGCAGCAGCGACGGTATGTCGTGGCAGAGACGAACATCGACGACATGAATCCCGAGTTATTCGATGCGGCGCGACATGCGCTAGAGCATGCCGGCGCTACCGATGTTTGGACTACGCAGGTGCAGATGAAGAAGGGGCGACCGGGCACGGTTCTGAGCGTGCTGGCGCCAGCCGAGATCGAGCAGGCTGTCGCCGACACGATCATTCGTGAAACGAGTACGCTAGGCGTGCGTCTGCATGAGGTGCATCGGCATGAAGCGGAACGCAGATTTGAGACTGTGGAAACGGATTATGGGTCGATTCCTGTGAAACTCAAGGTGGTTGACGGCAAAGTAATCGGTGTAAAGCCTGAGTACGATGACTGCGCCGCACTGGCGGACGACAGGGGTATACCGGTGCGCGACGTGATAGAAGCCGCACTGGCAATCGCACATCAGCAGTATGTGAACCGTCATGAGTGACAGGGCGCTATGAATTGACAGACAGCTTGAGCATATACACAAGAAGCAGATGAAGAAAGGTTCGGTGTGAACAAATGATTAGGAAGCAACCGTTCGGCAGTACTGGACATATGAGTACGGTGACACTATTTGGCGCCGCAGCACTCGGTAAAGTCACGCAGGCTGAGGCTGACCAGACGCTAGAAGTGTTGCAAAAGTATGGCGTCAACCACATTGATACCGCAGCGAGTTACGGTGATTCGGAGCTCCGGATCGGGCCGTGGATGAAGGAGTATCGCAAGGACTTTTTCCTGGCGACCAAGACAGGTGATCGCACCTATCAGACCGCCAAGGCTTCCATCCATCGATCCTTGGAGCGACTTCAGACGGACCAGGTAGATCTGATTCAAATGCACAACCTGACCCATCCGGATGACTGGGATGTGGCTATGGGACCTGGCGGTGCGCTGGAAGCGCTAGTCGAGGCGCGCGAGCAGGGGATTGTTCGGTTCCTCGGTGTGACAGGTCACGGCCTGGTGGCGCCTGCGATGCACATGCGCAGCCTCAAGCATTTCGAGTTTGACAGCGTCCTATTCCCGGTGAACTATCCCATGCTGCAGAATGAACGTTATAAAGCCGATGCCGAGGCGTTGATAAATATGTGCAGAGAGCGTGGCGTTGCCATTCAAACGATCAAGTCGATTACGCGCGGTCCGTGGGCCACCCATGATCGCGATCGTTCCGTATGGTATCAGCCGCTAGAAGACCAGGCAGATATCGATCTAGCAGTGCATTTCATTCTGGGTATGCCGAATTTGTTCCTGAATACTGCCGGCGACATACACCTGTTGCCTATGGTGCTGAATGCGGCCGATCGCTATGAGCAGCAGCCGAGCGACGAGGAAATGCAGGAGCTTGCAGAGCGACAGAGCATGACGCCTTTGTTCGCCGGCGACTGAACCCTTGCAGCTTACTCAGTAGTAGTAGAGCGGGGCGTGTCAACGCGACACGCCCCGCTATTTTTATATTGCACCGGCTAGCTACTTCTGTCCCCACATTACTCGATGACCACTTTGTCCGAACCGCTGCGGCCAAACACCTCCGGTGAATACATCTCCTCGGCTTTGGCGGGCGGCACGACAAACTCACCCGGCGTGGTCGCTCTGGTTACATAGCTGTACTGGTAGACACCCTCCCACAGCAATGATGTGAAGGCCTCGGCGCGTTCATCACGCAAGTTTTGATGCTCGTACCAGGGTCCCCACCACCAGCGGGCGTATGGTTGAACGTGACTCGAATTGTCGCCGGGAACGCGTTCCGACACCGCTAATGCAGGGTTGATGCTTTCTAGACCCGCGGGCAGCGGGTCTACGAGTGCTACGTGATAGCGGCGCGTGTTGGTGACCATGTCGATCCGCACGCGCACGCGTGCACCAGCACGAATATGCCAGACACCGGCTTCGTCCTGCGTCACATCGTCCGGGTCATCCACAGCTTCGTAACGGCGCTGCACCGTGAACCCCATGTCCAGGGGATCCAGCTGCAGATCATCCGGCGCATACGTCATGCCTAGTCGATAGTAGAGCCGACCATCGCCCTCCTTCTGTAGAGTAAGGTCGATAAGCCCATCTTGAGAAGGCGCTTCGGCGACATAGGCCATGGGCACGTCAGTCGTGCGCGTGTCAGTGTTGTAGCCCTCGAACTCGTGCTCGGCTACGAAGGTGTCGCCCAGCCACATGCGAGCCACAAAATCGGGCGTCTGCGATTCGTAGGTGTTGAAGTAGCGGTCCAGCGCAATGAGCACGAAGACGTTCTCCTGCGTGTTGCTCCATCTACCCGCGGAGCGGTGGGCTAGCAGACCGTTTACCACCTTGGGGATCAGGTCGCTGTCCGGCTGATCGTTGATGAGCGCATCCAGCACGATCGCATCGGTGCGCCGGTCGCTGTGCAGCATGATGTAATCCTCGTCGCCGTAACCGGAGATGAAGTTTGCGGCGCCGGCGGTTTCGACGGCGCGATTGTTGATGTGGCGACGTATGGCATCCACCTCTTCCACGGATGCGGGATCGCCTGATAGCACCTGCCACAACCAGGCGACGGCTTCCAGCGACTGGTCGTCCAGCGGCATCTCGTTGAGTAATGAGCGCGCTTTCATGGTGTCCACATCGCCCATGAGGCTGCGCACGTAGACTGCATAGGCGCTCAGCGCATGCCGCGTCTTCTTGCTATACCAGTCGGGGTAGTAGTACTCGATATCGCGTAGGTGTTCCAGCGCTCTATTGAGCATGTCATCAGGGACTTCATAGCCCTTGTCAACCGCCCGTTGCAGGGCATGCGTCACATGAATGCTGTAGAACGGCACCGATGGTTGGCCTTTGTCCCAGATCGGGAAGCCGCCGTCAACATTCTGCAGCTGCTGCAGCCTCAGAATATCACGTTCGACTGTGTTGTTGAGCTCTTCCGGCGACGGCATGGATGCTGTGTTGAAGGCAGTCAACACGTCGCGTAGCGAGGCGATGCCCAGAATGCGCGATGCGATCTGCTCCGTGCACTCGAACGGGTATTGGACCAGATAGAGCACGGCGTCTGTCAACGCTTGGAGCGCGGTGGACGACGTATTCAACTCTAGCCCGCCAAACTGTGTGAAGACGCCCGTCGGTGCAAGCACGGGTTGCGAGATGGCGCCGTCGTCGATCACGCCGTACGTGGCAAAGGCTTCCGTAGTTGCCGGCGTGTAGACAGGCAAACTCACGACTGCTGCGTCTTCACTATCTCCGGAGACAGCCGCAATTTGCACGACTGCATCGCCCGCTAAATCTGCATTGGCGGGGAAGCGTACTTCGAGCCGGTCATTGGCTGGAATCGTCACTCGCTGACCGAGTCCTTCACCCAGGCTTAGGTTACTGGCTCGCAGAGCCACATCGACAGTCATTTCTTCGTCCGTCTGGTTTTGTAGGACGACGGGCAGCTCAAAGCGATCTCCGAAGTTCAAGAATCGTGGCGCCGAAGGACGCACCATGAGCGGTAGTCTAGCTGTGATGGCAGATTCGCCGGCGCCGAAGTATTTCCCATCTGCTACAGCGCTCACCATGACCCGATACCGTGTCAGGTTATCCGGCAACTTGACTTCGACAGTGGCGACGCCATTCTCGTCCGTGCGAACGGCTGGCGCAAAGACTGCCAGCGGATTGAAGTTGGTTCGCACGGCAATGGCTGCCTGTCCATCATCTCCCGCTGCAGGCGCCGGCGATGGGCCTTCATCCGCCAGCGCCATATCCATGGCAAAGGATTCTTCCATGGGCGCTTCTGCTGCAGTTGCCGCCGCCGCAATTGGCGCTCGCATCGTGTTCATCATGGCGACATCCACAGCTTGCTCGGCTGTCTTGGCTACATCTAGAGCAAGTTCTTCCGGGTTTGCCAGGACGATGCTCTGGCGTCCGTAGTAGCTGCGCACGCCTCCACCCATCTGTTGATAGAAGGTATCGAGCGGGTTCTGCTGCATATAATTGGTCAGCGCGAGTATCGCCTCATCCACAACGACAACGGCGAGTTCAGCATCAGCAACCGGCTTACCGTCCGCGCCTGTGACGGTCACGTCCAGTGTGGTTGTTGCACCTGGCTCCAGTTTTGGTTCAGCCGGCTCTACGTCAACGGTTAGTTCCCGCGATAGCGGAGGAATGCTGAGATTGAGCGAGCCTGACGCGTATGCTGGGCGCTTGGGCAGATCCTCGAGAATATTGCCTTCGTCGTCGTAGCGAGGCGCAGCGCCAACCAGGTCTACTTGCACCAGAATGTTGGGTATGTATTCGTCTAGGATAGGTACTTGCAGTGTGTATGTCGACTCCTGCATCGTGACAGTTTCAGTAGAAACGACGCCGTTCCGTTGCAGCGTGATCAGCGCTTGCGCTGGCGTGAACGGCGATTGCACGAGAATCTCGGCAACGTCACCAGGCTGATACGATTCCTTATCAGGGATCAGCACAGCCTCTTCCTGTTCGACGTTGCGGGATGGCGGTCGTTGACCACCGCTGACCCAGCGTGTGAACTGGCTGAAATTCTCGCGTCCTTGCATATCAGTAATGGTAGCGCTGATGCGATATTCGCCGCCCAGTTCTGTGTCAAACTTACACTCCACGGGCTCCATCTGCGAACCGGCCGTGCACGTCTGCGGGTCTACTGCCTGTTCGACCCATTCGCCTTTCTCATATTTCCATTGCATGCGTTCGGCAGTCATGGTGATTGGACGGTCTTCCACAGGAGCGCCGTCGATATCCGTGACGATCGCTTCGATGACGAGCGGCTCTCCCGCATCAACAAATGTTCGGTCGCTGCGCAATCCTACGTAGAGCGCCGCAGGATGGACGAGCAGACTCGTAGTTGACGCCCACGCCTGCCGGTTGACATCCATGACGGAAACGTCCGCAATCACACTGTATGGTCGTGCCTCTGCTGCCGACGGGAACTCGATATCTAGATAGTGCATTCCAGCGGCGTCTGTACGCCCGCTGTAGCTTGCATAGCTCGCATCTGAGCGATAGCCATAGGCATAGTCATAGTAGCCCCACCACGGCGTCCAAACACCGAAGGTGAAGTCCTGCCAATTAGGCGGAGTGTATGAGCTGGGGCTGGCGGTTACCGTCCAGTTCGTTTCGGCGTTGGGCAGCGGTCCTCCTGCATAGTAGTTAGCCTCGACGGATACTGTCGCGTCTTCGCCGATGAAGTACGGGCCTTCGCCTTCCGTTGCGGCGCTCACTTGGAATTCAGGTCGTCGGAATTCTTGTATCTGGAAACTGTGATAGTAGTCGCGGTTTACTACGTTGGCGCTCGTGACGACGGACAGGTAGACCTGCGCATAGCCGAGGTTGGCATTTGCGGGCAGCGTGAAGCTCAAGTCGAAACCGCCGAGATCATTCACATCGCTCACGCCGTTGGCAAGCTCGTTGCCGCGCGAGCCGTATACTTGATACTGTACGGTAAATGCACCTGGCAACAGACTTACATCAGCGTCCTGTGTAGAGCCGATTTGGCGCATCCAGCCTTTCAGATGCACTTCTTCCCCTGGCTTGTACATGGATCGGTCATCAAAGACGTGCCAACGAACACTATCCTGAGTAAGGAGGTGTTCCCAACCACGGCTTGACCACGTCTGGTTAGATTCTGGCAATAGCGCGCTATCGTTGCCCAGTTTTGCAACCAGCGACGCCGAGGGGCTATCGCTCAACTTGAGCTTTGCCAGCCCGTTTTTGTCGGTTGTTGACGTGTCAGCGCAGCCTAGTGTTAGTTGGACATCGCGGAGCGGCTCACCTGTTGTCAGCGACGTCGCCCAGGCGGTCATTTCGCTATGGTCGACGAATGCGTCCAGGCCGATCTGTGTGACCTGCACCCATGCGTGCAGAAACTCGCCGTTGATGCGGTCGCGACGCAGCGAGATGATCTTTGGCTGATCTACCACCACAATCAGATGCCCATAGACGCCGTCCAGTGCCGGAGACAGGTCGATGGCGGTCTCTGTTATCACGTCAGGGTCGGAGTCAATGGAGAGTATCTTGGAGATTACCTCCTGTCCAGGCGGATCGAAGCGGGCTTCATTCCAGCGATACTCTTGCACATCGCTCAAGTAGTCATCCCAATCGTCGGGCGTTACGGAGAACACTCGCACGCGCAATCGATCGTAGTTGATGGTGTAGAACGTGTAGGTCGGCGTTTTGAGCGACGGATCAGCGGTGATCAGTTTGTTGGTTGGTCCTACCAGAACAGATCGGGCAGAACCTGTCTTGAAAATCAGTTCCGCGTTTTTCGCCAAGAGTCTGTCCGAAAGTATCGGAAATGCTCCCGTCGATGGTTACCGTGTAGGTTGTCCGGCCCGCAGTCTGGCCGCGTATGCGGATGGTACGGTCAAAGACTTCGATGATCTGCCCGGCGATATCGGGCGTAACTGAGATCATCTCTTCGCTAAAGGCTTCTTCATCCAGCGGATTGTTGAAGGTTATCTCCAGTGGAGACAACGGTGTACACTGAGTCGCATCAGGATTGTAGCCGCAACGATGGTTGTCAATTCGCAAGGGCGGATAAGTTTGGAAGCCAAACGACTGGACTTCCTTCGTCACCAATGGGCCTTCGGCTGACGGCGTATTGGGACCGATGTTCACGACCACGGTCGTGTTTGACGGAAACAGCTCTACCGCACGAAATGCTATCCAACGTTCTTCACCGGCATCTTCGACAAGGCGTGCAATGGTCTTGTCACCGCTTATTTCCTCATCGGTAGCCGCACGCACGGGATAAGAATTTCCGCCGGCGGTAACAGACACTCTTTCGAGTACGGCATTCGGGTCAACGGTCTGATTGAAGGCTACGAACAGGATCGGGTCTCGTTGTTGCGGACCGTTGCTGGGATAAGCGCGGACGACTGTGGGCGGCGGGGTTGTGAACGTCCAGCGGACGGTCTCCGCCAGTGCATTTCCAAGCGCAGATTCGGTGCCGGCGGGCACTTCGGCTACGTACTCAGTCGCCATCGGGAAACGCTCGCCATTCTCGTCGGAAAACTCAAACGAAAGCGTCTGCGTCCCGATCCACCGCCAGGTTCCAGGCAGTTCAGGCGTCAGCTTCACAGGCACATCTTGTGCGCTCAAATCTTCGATGGTCGCCAACGGAACCATAGGTTGATTGAATGTCACGTTCAAGAACGGTGCGATGGGAATCTCCCCTTCCGGCGAGTATCGCAACACCTCCAGTGGACCGCTCTCTACCATTACGGGAGCGCCCCCATCCTCGGTGGGCGGGAATGGCTCTTCAATGACGGCGCCAGTCTTAGGCGGGGGCGGCGATTGCGGTGGTAGCCGAAAGTCAGTCTGTACTTGTTCATTTGAGGGGAGTGCTGGTAGCCGATCCAGGATGACTTGCGTCTCTTCCGCACTTAATGGTGTCGAAACGGCGACAGGGTTCTCTTCCACCGACTGTGCTTGTTGCTGACCATCGCTTAGGAGGAGTTGCAGCCCGTTGTCGGACGTTGAACTCGCCTGTTTACCCACTGCAGTGTCCATAAAGAAGGATTCGTCGATCACTGGTTCACTAGCTTTCACGCTCATCGCTGGGAGCAGTGGCGGAATCACCATACTGATAATGAGAAATAGGGCAATGAACGGCATATGGCGTTTTGACCGTACGGCAGTTGATAGCGGGTTGTGCATGGTTCTCTCCTTGTCGCAACAAAGCAGTGGTTCTGCGACGCCTGTTCAGGTTGTCGGCTACGCTGTGTACATTCTGTTTTCGCACATCAATTCTAGTCACACTGACGGAAGCGCAACAACAATTGTTCCGACCAATTTGCAGTCAAAGAATGTTATTCCCTGCGTTGTTCTGCCTGCAGCGATTAGGATGCGAAGAAAAGGAGTGGATACGCTCGAAGTTGAACCGATGCCGGGTGCGGGTAGAATGACCGTAGCGCTGGAGATGAAGCTGATGAGGAATGCGCCTAAGGTTCCCTATGACCTAGCCGAAGCACCCTTTGCCGATTCACCACCGCATCGATGCTGACGACCATGATGACCAATACGACAGCCGCCATTGACAGAAGTTGCACCATTGGTGCACTACGTTCAACTGTAGCATCGTCATAACTGCCGTTCCCAATGGCTGGAAACCGGGACCGTTCATGCGGTATTGCAGACGAGTTGTCTTATCCGTAGCAAGCTGGTTCTTCTACGCCACCTGGCATCGTACACCGCTCAAGATCTCCTCCTGATCGGTGTACGATGCTATTAGGATGCTGCTTTGTGTTCCAACGATACAACAATAATCGACTACTCAGATGACGTGATTGTGATGGATTCTATCGTGTCTTCTGCCGTCAGTTGTGTCATCACGTCTTGTCCTTCGGCGATGGTTCCGAAGAACCCGAGCATGCCAGCGAATTCTGCGGGCGGCTCGATAAGTGCGACTAGAACCTGACTACTGCTGCTCGGAATTGCGCCATCGACCGGCTCGCCAGACGGAAGATTCGTCATGATGCCTAATTGCATAGGAATTTCATCATTCATTTCCGAAGGGATATCATAGCCAGCATCGCTTGTTTCCAAGTTGTCCGGCGACCCGAATACCAATGAGTCGTCGGGTCGCACGATGTTGATAGGCGTACCGTCGAAGAAACCCAGGTTTGCCAGTACAACGAAGTTATTCACCGCAACCGGCGCTTTGTCGGCGTATAGTGCAGCAACGAGATCTCCTTGTGTTGTGCTAATGGTGGCAGTGTAGGTGGCTGCTTCATCAATAACCATTGTCGGTGCTGTATTGAAGAAATTGGAGCGCTCAGCAGGTTCCATCTCGGCCATTGGCCGTCCTTCGGCGTCCATATCCGTTGGTGCAAACGGCGTCGGTGTCGGCAGCGGCGTAGGTGTTGGCGGAGCAGGCGTTGGTGTCGGCAAGATACTCTCGTCAGACTCTTCGATATCAATGCCGTAGATCGTATCGCCTACCATGCCGGCGTCAGTTTCAGGATCGATACGCGTGATCTCGTCAAGAACATCCTGACCTTCGATGACCTTGCCGAAGATGGTGTGCAAGCCATTTAGCCATTCGGTAGGACCCAAGGTAATGAAGAACTGGCTGCCGTTGGTGCCGGGACCGCGATTAGCCATAGCAAGCAAGCCGGCTTCGGTAAACTCCAGACCCGGATAGAACTCGTCTTCGAACGTATAGCCCGGACCGCCGGCGCCCGTGGCTGCAGGATCACCTGCCTGGGCCATGAAGTCCTCGATGACCCGATGGAAGGTAGTGTCATTGTAGTATCCCTCGCGAGCAAGGAAGACAAAGTTGTTTACAGTCTCCGGCGCTCGATCGGCAAACAACTGAACCTTTATGTCACCTTTCTCAGTGCGGATGGTGGCATAGTAGTACTTGTCGGGGTCAATAGTCATTTCCGGCGGGGCATCGTACATGCCCTCCCGCTCAGCCGGCTCTAGCTGGGCAGCTGCACCGCTATCTGCTTGCGCGACACTTTGGTCGGACGTGTCAGGTGCGGATACAGTCTCAGTTGGGGCTGCTGAGGCGGCTTGTGCATCAGGCTCACCGGCGGCAGGCGTGCTCACCGGCTGGCACGCGACAAGCACGATGCCGATAACTAAGACAGCGATCACGGCTAGTAGTTGCCAAGCGGTAACTCGACGTTTCCTCTGTTGTGTTACTCGTGAATGGTTCAAGAGAATCTCCTTTGGTGTAGGGTATCTGCCATGGGATTGGCATGCTCTGGTGGTTAGTTGTTACTGGTTAACATGTTCCTTTAAGACGGGCGTAGATGCCGTAGCTTCTGCTTGTAAGGCTCCCCCCGAATTGACCTCGCGCACACCTCCATGCCGGAACTCGAGCCACCAGAGCGAGAGCAAGGCGAGTCCAGCTGTAATGGTTGCGATAACCGATGCTTCAATCCACGTTGCCTGAGTCAGAAAGATAGCGCCCAATCCTAACGAGCCGCCAATGAGATAGCAGACAAGAACGGCTTCTCTGCGGCTGCCCAGCAGAAAGGACAAACGATGGCTCAGATGGTCCTTACCTGGCGTTGTCAATGGATTCTTTCGCCTGCGCAGGCGACTCACGAAGACGAGCGTTGTATCGAATATGGGCACGCCTAACACGAACAGCGGAATCATCCAGGTGATCATGAAGCTGTTGGTGGGGAAACGCAATTTGATGCCCACCGCGGCCAACAAGAATCCGATAAAGAGCGAACCCGTGTCCCCCATGAAGATATGAGCCGGATTCCAATTATAGATAAGGAAGCCGGCGCATGCGCCGGCTAACGCCGCAGCCAGTGCACCGACCAGGTATTGCCCGCTCATGGAAGCGAGCAGCGTGAAATAGACGGCGGCTATCATGGCAATTCCGCCAGCGAGGCCATCCATATTGTCCAGTAGATTGAACGCGTTTGTGATGCCGATGACCCAGAGAAAGGTGACCGCTATGTCCAACCAATTGCCGAAGATCTGTACTTGGACGCCGCTGTAGATCAGAATTCCAGTCGCCAGGAGTTGCCCGATAAGTTTGACATAACTACCGAGCTCCCACCGATCATCCACAATACCCATCAAACTCATTAATGTTGCGCCGACGAAGATGCCAACCACCTGGTTGACATATTGACGGTCGCCGTAGAAGAGCAGGACCAATACAAAGGCCAGGTAAATCGCCGCACCCCCCAATAGGGGAACCGGATGCGTGTGCACCTTGCGCTGGTTGGGCTGGTCAGTATAACCATAACGCAGCGCGACCCGGCGAATGAGCGGCGTTGCACCGATAGCCACCAGAAGCGCGCTCATTGCGATGAGCAGGTAGGGTGTCATAAGGTTCTCAACCCTGAGCGGTCAAAGTCAAATTGAGACTCTTCATCTCGAGTACCGAGTGTCGCCATGAATCGCCTATTTTCCGTTTGCCGTGTCGATAAGCTGCTGAATCGCCGCCTTCTGGTCATCGGGCGCCAGTTCCAGCGCTTTCTGTGCATAGGTGACCGCATCAGATATCTGCCCGGTCTGTTGCAGAATTTGTGCAATCGCATACGGATGTTCGTAATTCGTCGGCTCGAGCTCCTCCAACTGCCGCAGCGTGTTAACCGTGTTGGGTAGGTCCTGCTGAGCAAGGTACAGATTGGTAAGGACAGTCAATGTCTCGATGTCTTGCGGATCAAGTGCACGAATTCTCTCGTACGCTTGGATGGCTTTCTCTTCTTCGCCGGCACTCTGGTATAGCGAAGCCAACAGTTGGTTAGCTAGTTTTACATCTTCTACATTCGCCGGATCGACAGATGCCAGACTCCTTTCCGCCCACAAAATGGCCGAGTCCAGGTCGTCCATATCCCGATAGAGAAGGGCGAGGTTGCGCATGGCGCCTGTGTTATTCGGTTGACGCTCGATAACTTGCAGAAAGGCATTGGCGGAGTCCTGCAGTCGATTCAGCCTGGCATAAGCGACGCCGAGCGAGCTGTACAACTGTGCGACCTTAGGCAGATTTTCAACGCCTTGCTCCATGATTGCTGCCGCGCGTCCGAAGTCGCCGCGACGCTCGTAGAAATCATATAGAAGCATGTAGGTCTGATCATACTGCTGATCAATTGATAGGCTTTGCAAATACGACTGTACCGCCTCTTCATCATCGCCGCGTGCCAGCAAGGCGCTGCCTCGTTCATTCCAAAGATGGGCGGCATTGGGGCTAAGTTCCACGGCAACGTCGTAGGTGGCAATGCTCTTGTCGCGCATCGCCGCCCGCTCCTCTTCTGTACCCGTGATGTCTGACCAGGTGCGGTACAGTCGAGCCAGGTTGGCTGTGTGATCAGTGTTCAGCGGGTTGGCGTCCTGCGCATCCTGCAGCACCAATTCAGCCGACCGCAACAGATCGAGGCGATTCATCTGGTTCACCTGTTCGGGCTGCAGCTGGAGCACGGTGTCCAGCGTGGCATCATCTGGCAGATGGTATGAGCCTTCTTCACTGGACTGTTTTGCCTGTTCCAGCAACGCGCGTCCCAAGAACAGCATATAGTGGTCCTCCGCCGGTCGTGCATTCAACGCCCTACGGTAGAGTTCCACGCTGCTGAGCCAGTTGCGCTGTGAGTCGAACTGCTGGCCCTGCTTGTAGATGATATCCGCTTTCACCAAGCCGATGTTCACACTGTTGACAATCAGCACCGCCACAACTGCCAGGACGACAGCGGTCGCCGAAGCCACGAGCCAGTGTTGCGCGACGGCGATGTGCCGGTTCTTCAGCCAAGGCCAGGCGTAAACGACGCCGGCAACAAGCAACCAGATGATGAGGATCCACGTGTAGACGGCAAAGTGACCCGCCACCTGCTGTAGCTGCCCTTGCAGATCGGTACCGGCAGCCTCGGGCCGCATTCGAGAAGCTTCGTAAAGGCCATAAAGGAACCATAGCCCCCAGATGATTAGCGCGTGCAAAGCATAACCGCGCGCCCACCATGCAGCACCCGGTGATCGCCGTTGCTGAAGGGATTCGGCGGCTAGGCCGATTGTGGCGGCAACGAACCAAGTGAACACCATCAAAAACAAAATAGCGGGACTACGAACAAATTCGTCGCCTACCACGCGCCTCGCTACTGAACCGAATAGGATGTCCAATGTCTGTGACAGGTGCCGAATGTTTGTCGTGTAAATGAACACAAAGGTTAGGAAGACCAGGATGTCAGTCATGATCGTGGTCGACAGCCAAGGTAGTGACAATGTCGGACCAGGCAGGCTGGTGTTGCGTCGTTGGCCCTTGCGTTTGCCACTTTTCTGAGTATTGCTGTTTGGTTCTGGTGCGACCTCAGGTGCATCTGCCACCGACTGGGCAACTGCAAACTGCTCGGGCAGCGCCCACTTCATGCCCAGTACAAGAAGCAGCGCCGTATAGATCCAAAAGTAGGTTCTCGATGCGGCTATCGCAATACCAAAGTTTATCTCGACAAAATGCGCCGCGATCGTGGCTACGAGTGTGACAATCAGCAGTTGGCGAGCTTGGTCAGACCGATCGATGCGCAGGTCGGTATGCAAAAACGCGGCGAGTGTTACATAGACGCCAAGACCGAGCATCATGCCCGCCGGAAGCGCAACGCCGAAGAAGCGCCAGCTATTGTCGTACCATCGGAAGAGCAACACAAATAACACGCTGAAAAACAGCAGCAATCCACCGTAGAGCAGCGAATCGCGCCGGTTGATCAGGAGCCCGAGCCAGCGCAATGCCCAGTAGAAGATGGAGACGAAGATGCTCAAGTAGGCAATGAAACCGAGTATGCCAGTGATAACCAGCGAGTCCCACGTTTCATTGTGCGCCCGGTCCGGGCTGGCGTTACGCGCCTCATAATGAGCAAGGTCGGGCGGATAGAACGGATTATAGGCAATCCACATGGCTTCCGGTCCGTAGCCCACCAGCGGACGAATGCTGTTGATTCTGTCCGTGCTGCCATCCGGATAAATCAGCGGTTCGTGGGGGCGCACCATCTTCTCAGCGCCTTGCCAAATGAGCACGCGAACACGTCCTGTGCCACCTTCTGATTCGAGCAGACTGGTAAGGCGACCCAAATGGGGCACTGACTTCAGGCCTTCGAAGGCGGGAAGCGTATTGGCTGCAATCAGGAAAACTGCGCCGAGAATCCCGAGCGAAATCCATAGCGTCGTCCACAGGCGATGGCGTCTTGGACGCAGCGCTGTGAACAGCAGCAGGACAAACAAGTAGACGCCAAGCATCCAGCCTAACCAAGGTCCACGACTTTGCGTCCAGAAGATGGCCAGCGCCTGCACCATGAGCACGAAAAGGTATGCGCCGCCAGCCAGCGCCGTCGGCAAGTCCTGTTGGTCGACCATATCATTCGGCTTGTAGCCGAGTAAATGCGCGAAACTGCTATAGACTCGCTCCAGCGTAAAGAAAAACGCCATGATGAGGTAGGCGGCAAGAAAGATGGCGTTGCCTGCGTTGGCGGCGATGCGCGTGGTTGTGTCGCCGCCCCACGGTAGCGGATCGATACCGTAGTGCTGAATGACGCCGTAGATGGCGATAGGCAGGCTGGTAATAATGACAGCGTGTTGCAAGCGGCGTATTTGAACGGGTTCGCGTAGGTGGCCCATGGTGATAAGCGCGATGACCATATAGGACAGGAACGTGTATGTGCCCTGTAGGCGTTGGTAGGAGCCCCACCAGCTTACGTGCGGCGCCACACTGGTAATTGTGCTGATCGCATACACAACAATGAGCAGCACTATCGGCAAGAGGAACGGCGTGTGGACAAACTTTGACCACCATGACCGATACTCATCCGCATCCACCCGCGTTTCACTGTCCGGCGTCACATAAGCCGGCAGCCACAGTTTGCTGCTGTTGGCGAATTTCACAAGCCACGCCACGCCCATGACGATGGCGATAGTCCGAATGAGGCTAATCTTGTCAGGCTCAAAGACTCGGCTGGAGAATACGTTAAAGAAGAGCGGCGCCAGCACGAGTGCTGCTAGCCAGCCGGCTTCAATAGTGGCGCTTAGCCATGCATCCAATTTACTCTTAAAGGACATAAGCGGGTACGCAACGCCTCATTCCCAATGGGTCACTCATTCATTTTCTAGCGACTGAATCTTTCATTCACAAACCAGTTCTCAACAGCAGTATCCGGCGACTTCAGAATGTGAAGCAGTAAAAATAGGCCGGAACCGTTTGCCGCTCTAACTAAATCATCCTACCGTATGCGCCTATTCACGGACAAACGCTTTTTGTCAGCCTGCCACACTATTCTCGCTCAGTTGCACTCCACGTCCTGTGCGCGCGGACTCGTAGATAGCCAGTACGAGCTCCAGTGAGCGGCGCGCTTCCAGGCCAGACGTATCCGGCTCAATCTGCTGCACGATGCTTTCGACAAAGTTCCGAATTACCTCGCGGTGGCTGTACCCATATACGGACGGCGGATCCACCATTTGACTGGTGAGGATCTCCGACTCCTGCTCCAACTGTCCTTCCACCTTCCATAGCGTAATTCGGTTGAGCGCGGTTCCGCCGATCTTGACCGATCCCTTCTCGCCGAAAATGGCAACTGACCCCTCCAGGTTTTGAGGCCAGGCCAGCGTGGACCCTTCGATGACGCCCAGGCCGCCGTTGGAGAATCGTAACGAAGCCACGCCAACATCTTCGGTTTCCATGTCGTGTGCCAGTGTAGATGTGTACGCGCTAACTGAAGCCACCGGCCCCATAAACCACTGCAGCGCGTCAATATGATGAATGCTCTGGTTCATCAGCGCACCGCCGTCCATGGCCCACGTGCCGTGCCAGTCGTCTTCGTAATAGGATTGCGGACGGAACCAGCGAACCGTTGCATTGCCCAGATACAGCTGTCCCAGAGAGCCCTGATCGATTAGCTTGCGAAGTTGTTGCATCGGATGGTTGTATCGGTTCTGCAACACCACTGCCAGCGTCACGCCTTCGTCCTTGGCTACCTTTATCATTTCATCGGCGTCAGCCAGGTCGATCGCGATTGGCTTTTCCACCAAAACGTGCTTGCCCGCGCGCATGGCATCGATGGCGATCAGAGCATGCAAACCACTTGGTACACAGATACTCACTGCGTCGATGTCTTTCCGGTCCAGCAGCGCATGGTATTCGGTGGTGGGTTCACCGCCATATTCTGCCGCAAAACTATCGGCGCGCGACTGTCGAATGTCGGCGACCGAGACTAGCCGAGTCGATAGCAGTTGATTAATGGATTGTGCATGGCGCGGCGCTACACGTCCGCAACCGATGATACCGAACCGAACCGCCATGTATCTGTCCTTACCGCTCTAAGCTGAGCGCTTCCTGATAGAAGCGAATGATGCGTGTGATCATTGTCTTGCTGGCGAATTCTTCTTGTGCCCTTCGTCTGGCGTTGCGGCCCATTCGCGCTCGCAAACCGTCGTCGTTGATCAACTGTCGTAGCGCTTCTGCCAACTCCTGTGGTTGACCCGGTTGCACTACCAGACCAGTCTCGCGATCCACGTTGACAAACGACGTCCCGGTTCCCAATTCCGTGCTCACGATGGGCAAACCGGCAGCCATAGCCTCGATTTGGACGATGCCAAACGCCTCGGCACGGTTGGTGGACGGCAGCACAAAGATATCCGCTGCCCGATACGCGGCGTCCCGTTCATCGTCCGGCAATTCTCCGGCAAATGTGACGTTGTTGGCTAAGCCCAATTTGGATGAGAGCGAGCGCCACTCAGCTTCCATCGCGCCGTCACCGATGATAAGCAGATGCGCGTTCAACTGTTGCATGGCATGCAGAAGCACATCGACACCCTTGTAGTGGCGAAGTTTGCCGACAAAGAGAAGCAGCGGCGTTCCGTATCGGGCTCGAATAGCGTCAGCAGTCTGCTTCATTTGAGTAGAAGCGTCGAATTCGCCCAGATCGATTCCGTAAGGAATTACACGGCACTTGCTCATGACCCCGCGTAAGAAAGGAGACGTACGAATGTACGCGGGATTTGAAACAGCTATCAAGTCTGCTTTGCGCAACGTTAACCGCAGAAACGGGCTATACAGCGTACCGAGCACTCGCTGACGCACAATATCGCTGTGATAGGTCAGCACCGTGCGCTTGCTGCGCCCGAACAGCAGATGACCCAGTTCGCCGGGCGGATAGGGCAGATGCAGATGGGCGATGTCGAACTCTTTTTCGTTGTGCCAGATGGCAGGGAACATGTCGAGGCTAACCGGAGCAGAGGATATGTTTAACTGCCGACCGGTCTTGAGCACAGGCACACCGCCAATACGCTCTACGATAGTCTCGGAGTTGCGGTTCGTCACCAGGACTCGTGCATCAATCCCGCAACTCCGCAGCCCCTTGGTAAGTACGCCGATGTGGTTTTCGATGCCGCCGACGACCGGTGCATAATCTTTATAGATATGTAGAACACTCAGGTCAGTCATGGGCAACTCACTGCCGATTAGCGTATTTGTCTCTGCCCGAACTCGAGCGAATGGTTGGATTATACCAGCTTGTGAGCAAGATCGAGGATGAACGAACCGATCAAGCATACTTGTCAATCTGATCGCTATGGTATGTCGACGCACTCGCGCACATGCAAAGCACCTTCTATGACTCAGCCAGCAGGGCACGATACAGTTCAAGCGTTTGAGAAGCCGTTCGTGTCCAGGAAAAACGCTGAACCTGTCGTCGGCCATTCTCAGATAAGCTGTTCCGCAAACCAGCACTGGATGCAAGCGCGTGCAATGCCATCGTGATCAACTCGGTATCTTCGGCGTCGAAGTAGTAGGCGGCATCCCCCGCCACTTCTGGCAGGCTCGAATTGTGGGCGCACGCCACCGGTGCGCCACAGGCCATAGCCTCCAGAATGGGCAGACCGAATCCTTCGTATAGGCTGGGATAGACGAACGCCGTAGCCGCACTGTAGAGCGCTGGCAGTTTTTCTTCTTCGATTCGCCCTAGAAAACGAAGAGACTCATCTAAGCTATGATGGTTGGCAATGGCTTTGATGCTGTTGTACCGCTCATCCCATGCGCCGGCGATGACCAACTTGGGAAGCTCTGTAGGATCGTCGACAAGGCCATGTAGCCGGGCATACGCAGCAATAAGGCGGGTAAGGTTCTTGTGTGGCTTATTAATGCCTACATAGAGAAAGAATGGGCCTTCAAGCTTATATGTAGCACGAACTTCCCACTGCTCCGACTCGTTACGCGGCCAGTACCGATCATCCGCCGCGAGTGGGATTGTCACTACCTTGTCCGAATCGACACGATAGTGCGACAGCAAGTCATTGCAAGTCGCATCGGAAATCGCAATGACTCGCTGACTTGCCCGAAGTGCTAGCCAGTTTGCCAGCGGCAGGGTTATGCGCGCCTGCAAGGATACCGAATGCGGATATTTGAGCGCGATGAGATCGTAGATGGTTAGAATTGTTGGGCAGGGTGTGCGATAGGGCATCAGCACATAGGAGCTGTGATAGACAGGGACGTCGTGATTGTCCCTTGCAATGGCGCGTAATTTTGTCGGTATTTGTCGTTGTTGTCGGATCGAAAACGGTGACGCAGATACCCTGCACGCTTTAACGCGACGCGAGACGCTCTTGAGTTCTGATAGCAGCGGCGGATTGTCGCTGTTGCTCAGGAGCACTAAGGTCTCATCTTCGTGGAGGAGCGGCGCCATTTGCAGAGCCAGGTTACGTACATAGCGGCCGATCCCAGGAAAATGGGCCGTGTCAGTTCGGATGTCAAGTGTATAGGTAGTCATACGTGATGTCAGCGACCGTATATTGTCTGATTAGCCCGAACCGCAAAAGATATGTTTCGCATCACACAGAGTGCTTCTAGAGTCTATTTACCAAAAACAAGATCCGTTCCCACGTCATATAGCGTCTCGCCGCCACCCATCGCCGACTATGCATCGTTGCATGCCTAACCCTGCGACCCAAGGATGACGAAGGTCTTGTCGCGACCGCACATGATGTAGCGCGCCATGACTATGTCGGCTGGACGACGCAGAAACTTCATTTGGGCTGGCTTTTCTTCACGACCGAATAGTGCTCGCGATATCCTGACAGCAGGTCTTCTGCGCCGAGATCGCGCAATTGTTTGCTCGCAGCGGTGCGTGCGTAATGGTACGCACTGTAGACGAAATGCTTCACGTGATGACCGAGTAGCGACGTTTTGATCTCATACAGTTCTTTCGAAACGGGATAGATGCTGCTGTCGGAGCGTCCGCCAAGCCGCATATTGGCTAACACATCCGCCAGAACGCAGAATCGCACGCCTGCGAGATAGAAGCGCAGAAGCAGATCGTAATCCATGGCGTAGCGATATTTTAGCTTAAACAAGCCGTGCTTCCGATATACTTCCCGCTTCACAAAGGTAGCTGCATGGTTGACAGTAGACTCAAGGGGTAAATTCTCGGGATTGGAGTAAAATACCTGACCTCGCTCACCGCCCACCCAGTACTGCTGTGCGCCGCTTACGATGTCGCATTGCTCCTGTGCAAAATGCGCCACGACTTCCATCATCGCGTTGGATTCATACCAATCGTCCGCATTGAGTATGCCTATGATATCGCCAGTGCATAATGCGATGCCCTTATTGAACGCATCACTGATGCCTTGGTCCGGTTCACTGATCCAGCAGTCGATTCCTTTGCTAAAGCTCTGAAGCACGTCCAGCGTTCCGTCAGTCGAAGCACCATCAATTACGATGATCTCGATGTTCGGATAGGTTTGATCGATGATGCTGGAAAGCGCATGCGCAACTGTCGCAGCGCCGTTGCGCACAGGCGTTACGATACTGACCAGTGGCATACCCGGTCTCGACGTGCGCGTGTGACCGATGTCACAACGCTTTCGTCCTGACCGGCGGTTCGCACGTGCTGACCTTTCAGCATATTGCTCGATGGACGGTGGATCCAAGTACGGCTGGGTCATCTAGCTACTCGCTGACGCTGGTTCTTCGGCTAAGTAGGCGGGAGAAATTGCCGTTCGTAGTTTCCGGCTGCACGAGGCTGTGGCGGTCGCATCGTTGTGTACGCGCGCCAATACGTGCTGCCGCATGGCGCGCAATGTCGGCGCTCGGTCGGCCAATGATCCAACCGCATGCGCTCAGTACATGCAGGTCCAGAACTTCCTGCAGGACGCTAGGTTGAATATGCTCCAAAAACGCTGGAATGGCGTCAGGCATTTCGATAGGCATCACGTTCAGTCCGTCGAGCGGGTCTGCGTCTTCATCGAATCCTGCTACATAGACTCTATCGACGCTTTGATTTTCGGCGATTGTCAACACGCGCGTCAGCAGTTGTTCATCCGAAGCCGTTTCCATAATCGCTTCGTTCTCCGACGTGCGTCTATAGAGACCCAGCACGGGTTCATCGGTAAGATAGGCGGCGCTGGCGTCAATCAACCACCGTTCCAGTTCATCGTCTAGCTGCATGCGTCGGTGGAACTCTCCGTCGAAAAGAAGACGCGCGCATCGTACCCCCTGGAATTCCGGCGGCGCCCAAGGAAAGAAGTACTTTCGCAGTCGATGGTTTTCCCAGAACTCAGCGTAGTCAAACAGTACTGTGGATTCGAACTGCTCTACGTCGAAGCTGGCGCTAACAAGTGTTTGTTCGTCTACGTCCATGTAGGACATGCGGCTTAGCGGCGCGAACAACGAAAGGGATTTACAGTCGTCATCAGGACGGAAGACGACGCTTCGATGCAGTATGTAGCCGAGCTGCATCCCAAGCATTAGGTGGCTGATAAGCGGTCCGTAGTCGAGATCGGGCACGTTCACGACCAGAATGCGTGCTGCCTCATCCGCCTGCTCAAACTGAAGCTCGTTAAGTCGCTCTTGGAATTGCGACTGTATGGCGTCGACATCTATTTGCTTTTTCATAAGCTCAATCCTATGCGAACTGCGTACACCTGTCCAGTGGATATAAATAAACTAACTGGCGTTTACCTATAGCAGGCTCTCGTACAACTTCACGTATTTTTGTGCGATTTTGTCCGGCGTGTAGTTTGAAACGGCTATCTGTCGCGCATTACAAGACTGCTGAGCAAGCCGTATCTTATCTTCAAGCAACCAGTGCATACCGGCAGCAAAATCATTGGGATCAAAGGCTGCTGCCAGGTAACCGCATTCTTTGTGCACGATGACATCACGCACGCCGCTGTTATCGAATGCGACAACGGCCCTAGCGCACCCCATACTCTCTAGTGCGGTCTTGGGAAATGTTTCCTGCCGAGACGGTACCACCGTCAAATCCCCGGCTGCGTAGGCAAGCGCAATAGCAGAGTCATCGTGCAGCACGCCTAGGTACTTGACCGGAATGCCTATATCCGGCGGTGTTTCCGGCTCAGAGGCGCCAAATAGGAGCAACTGGAGTTTTCGCTCGCCTAGTTCGTGGCGGAGTTGGCGGGTTGCATCGCTTAAGTAGTCGAATCCCTTAACAGAATCGCTTAGCGCATTCATGGCGCCGAAGGTGATCACAGTTGCGTCCGGATCGATGTTCAGGATATGGCGCGCGACTCGTTGTTCTATGGGCTTGTACGCGTTGAAATCAATCGTATTGCCGATGACTTCGATGTGACGGTGGCGAAAGAGACTGCTGCGGGCGGCGTTGTCGGCTACCCAAGAGCTGAGACCGACTACGGTCAGGTTCACATCAGACCAAGCACGCTTTTTACGATGCCAAAGCAGCCGGCTGTAATCGTTTGCAGCGGTCGACGAGAGAGAAGGACAGGCGCCGCACTTCGATTCGAATCGATCACAGCCAAACGTATTGTGGCAGCCGCCCGTGAACGACCACATATCGCGCAAGGTCCACACGATGGGCCGGTTGAAAAGCCGCAATGTCTCGGGACGCAAGAACCCGTCGTTGATCCAATGCAGATTTACTATGTCTGGCTGCACCTTTTCGACAACCGACCCAACCCAACTGGGCAGCCACGAACATGAATATAGCGCATGTACCTTCGGGCGCCGATAGATTACAAGCGGCAGGTCATCTATCTTGGCGCGTAAGGCCTGAACAAAAGTGCGCTTCATACTCGCGGTCGGCCCAAGCACTGTTGGATCGTTGCTGTACTTGGCGGCGACCAGCATCTGTGAATCCACGCCCTGTTCCAGCAGTGCACGGTGCTGATAATAAGCGCCTCGTGCTGCGCCGCCTCGTGTGTCCGTTGTGGACAGGTGTAGTACTCTCATTTGCTTTGGTACACTCCTGGTTTTCGGGCAACTTTATTGCGTACCGTATTTTAAAAACTCAATTCTTGACAAGCTGACGCAGTTTGTATTTTGCGATACGCACGTAATCTCTAGGCGAGAGCGCGTGTTTTAGCTTATCTATACGCTTGTCGAACGCCCGATCCGGCACGACGGCGATGGGATGCTGCAGCGGAAACGCCATTGGCTGAACTCCGCTGTGGGCGAGTGGGCTTTCACTGTTCACATAATGTGTGGAATCTTCGCCAAAGCCAACGTTTCGCACGAGATTTGTGAACGGCATAATGCTTAAACCTGACTGCATCATGCGTGCAAACGACCATTGGAAATCCCAAGTATCGACCTTGCCTGTATATGTAGCCCAGTTGATCTTGGCCCTGCGTCGGTATAGGTCATCGTCTGCAAGATAGTTTCGGACAGCCTTCTGGGCGTACGGCTCGGGCCATTGCTGCATCGTAAAGTCGAAATAGTGCCAGGCTCGTCGCCATGTCGCCCAGCCCCAATTCGATCCGACGAGCGAATAGAAGTAAGAATCTCCGGCGTGATTGCCGTCCCGAAGTGGGTTATGTCCGCAGACTTGCATGATACGCTCATCGTCCTGGTAGCGATCGAGCAATTCCGCACAAAATGGGAAGAAAGATGGATCTGGTACACAATCATCTTCCAAAATGATGGAGGATTTATGCTGGTCGAATACCCAGTCAAGCCCGCTGGAGACGCGGCGACCGCAGCCCAGATTGACGTCAGAATACTGCTTAACAACGTCGCAGTCCCAGTCCACCGAGCCGATTACAGTGCGGGTTTCCGCGCACAGGGTTGCATCCGACGGCATGTCGGCGCGCGGTCCATCCGCAATGACAAGCAGCGTACGCGGTGTGACCTGACGCAGCACCTCCACTACCTGTCTCGTCGGCTCAGGACGATTGAAAATGATCAGGACTACTGGCGTATCCAATTGTCGCATGGCTACAGGTCCGGATTCACTAGCTTACGTACTCGATACACGTTGTTCAACAGCCGACTTTCAACTCGTATCCAAGGCGGTTGTATAGGAATGGAGATGCGCCGAGGTTCCGGTCTTTGCCCAACAGTCCTGTATTGCGATTCCAATGCCTGAATCAGTCCAGAAAACATGGGAAAGAATTGATATTTTTCCAGCACCAGTTGTCTCGCCTCGGCGATGGCTGCTCGATTGACAATCCACGCATCGCTTTGGATGATTTCTGCTATATGATCCGCAACATCGGGATCATGAATATCAATGGGAAGAAAGGACTCACTAGGAAAGTACTGGTTGATCTCGGTACAGCCATAATAAATGGGCATGGTCCAGGCTAGAAAACAGTCGGCGATCTTCTCAGTCCAGTAGAATTCGTTGACGTAATTCTCGATGGCAAGCGAGTATCTGTATGAGGCCAAGGCATCCCACTTGTCGTCGATTTCAGCGAATCCCCTGCCGTAGAGATCAAAATCGAGGGTTGCCTGCAGCCGGTTGAGGAAGGCCATGCGCTCTTTGTGACCGCGGAAACTCCTCCTGCTGGAGGTGATCCAAGACAGAGGCTGCGATTTCTCCGGAGGCTCAATTCTCGATAGCCAGTCATACGAACGCTTAACATGCCAGGGGATAGCCGGTTGGCTGTGAAGGTAGCCGTTGCCGCTACGATTCGGGTCAGTCGTGTAAACGCGGGCGTAGTCACTGCGCTTGCGGTGTAGCCGGCGAAAGACCTCGTTGGGCGGCTCTTGCATCAATGCCCACACATGCTCCGGCGGGCAGGTGATCTGCAGTGGGCGACTAGGCTGGTTTATGATGATGAGGTAATCGCACTCGTCGACCGGTTCTTCAGTGTACTCGATACCGCTCCAGATGCCGCTGTGGTTCGGCGTCTGCCGTAGAAGATCGGTCTCCTCCCAGGACTTCTGGATGCAGACCAGCGGACGATATTCAGCCTCGTTCTTGGTTCCCATCAGATCACGCTGTCGGTACTAGGTTCGGTTGCCTGTCCAGCTTTACGCTCGTCGATGGCTGACTGCAATTGCCATAGCCGCGCGTAGAGTCCCTGGTTCCGCAGCAACTCTTCATGACGACCTGTTTCTGATATCTGACCGTCATCCAAGACGACAATCTGGTCCGCATTGGCTGTAGTGGACAGGCGATGCGCAATGACGATGACAGTGCGATCCTTGCGCAACTGCTCAAGCGATTCGTGTATGAGACGCTCAGAATGGCTGTCCAGAGAGCTGGTCGCCTCATCGAAGACGAGAATGTCCGGGTTGCGGAGCACTGCGCGTGCAATGGCGATGCGCTGTCGTTGACCGCCCGAGAGTCGCAGTCCTCGGTCGCCGATTTCGGTGTCATAGCCTTCGGGCAGTTGTTCGATAAACGCATCCGCATTGGCAATGCGAGCAGCGTTGTGAACCTCGTCATCAGTGGCATTTAACAGCCCGAATCGGATATTGTCCAGTGCGCTCATGTTAAACAAATATGTCTCCTGATCCACAACGCCGATGCGACCGCGCCAGGAAGCCAAATTATACTGTGAAATGGCGACATCGTCAGCCGTGATCTCACCCTTACTCGGGTTGTAAAGTCGCAGAAGCAGGTTCACAATACTTGACTTGCCCGAACCCGACGGGCCAACAAACGCGGTCATCTGACCAGCAGGTAGCATCAGGCTTACATGCTTGAGTGCATCCTGGTCCGAGTCGACATACCGTAGAGTGACGTCGTCAAGCCGAACGGCATTGTGCAACCCTTCAAACGAAAGCGTACCCGACGTTTCATACTCCTTGTCATCGGTGCGCAGCAGTTCTGCTATGCGCTTCATAAACGGCCATTCGTTGCTTACCTGACCAATGGAGCTGTTCAAGCTGGACAATCTGGGCATCAATCGGTAGAGAATAAATACGAATGTAGCCAACCCGGCATAGGACCCACGATCGTAGCGGTCGATGATCAGGTAGCCAAGGATAAGGAAGAGGGCAGCACCGAGGATTGTCGTCGACTGCATGAACAGCGGTATCACTGCGCTGCGCATGAGGCCGCGGCGACGCATGCGGATGCTTTGGTTGATGATGTCGTCTACTTGTTCGGTAGCGTATTTCTCGCGCGAGAATACGTGCAGAAGGCGGATATTGTGCAGGTACTCTACGAATCGCTCGTTCAGCGATACGCTTGCACCCATGAAGCCGGTCGAAATCTGACGAATGGACGTGCGCACTCTACGCAAGCTAATCGTCACTAACCCAAGAGCGATAATGGCCACGAGAGTCATCTGCCACGAAATCCACATGAGGACTGTGGTATAGGCGAGGATTACAGTAAGGTCACTGATGGATGTGTTGCTGAACAAAATGAGCAGACCCGCATGGTTCACCTGGTCGTTGTAGCTTGCTAGTCCGCCGATTTTAAAGCGGCTAATTTGCGGGTAGCCGATAGAGACGAGCTGATCGAATAGACGCCGACGCAGGTCACCTTCTATCCACGAACGCAAATAGATGGACGATACTCTACCCAGGTATTCGAAACCGCTGCGCAGAAGTTGCAACAGGACAGCCAATACAACTAGCAGTACAAAGGTACCCTGTGCGCCGGCTGCACTCTGCACCGTCACAAACAATCCGTCTATGAAACCAGGCAGCTGCGTGGACTGGCTATAGGAACCAGACTCAACCGTCTGCAGCGCGATCATGAGCACAGCCATGGTGCTGCCCTCGAAAACGGCTGAAGCTAAATTGAATCCGATGCTGCCAATGACAAAATAGCGGAACTTCCAGAAGAGGCCGCGCACAACGCTAGCTGTCCAGTCGTCGCCGCCCACCGCGGACCGAAAGGCGCGCCGAATTCTGCCGGGAATCCAGCTTGGGCTGCGTTCACCCTCAACGTCTATCCAACTTGCGATTCTGCTCTTAATCAGCGGCGCTCCTGTCGAACTATATATCTGAACTGGGGCAGTGTTTGCCCAGCTACTTCATATCGATTGTACATGCGTTTGGAGGAGAATGCGAGGAGGCTAATGTGCAATGGTTTCTACTTGCTTGTCCGTTCGATGAGTGCTTGAAATGCCACTGCCGGATGCAGCGGTCTCTTTTCGAAACCACGACCTGTATTGTACGTGACAATCAGTTCACGACGTGCGCGCGTGACACCCACGTACAGGAGGCGAAGTCGTTCTGCAGCCGTATCAACGCGTGCCTGCCTGGTGGCAACTTCTTCGGCATAATCATCCAGCGTTCCCATAGCAAGCTGACTGATCTGGCTCAACGCCTCCGCTTCAAAATTCAGCCTGTTGCGCGCATAGTAGACCTGACCCATATACTCCTCATCCTGGGAGCCGCTTGGGTAGTCGAAAGTGTTGACCGAGGTAAGATAGACACGATCCCATTCAAGTCCTTTGGACTTGTGCATATTAGCCAGCGTGATGACACCAGGTTTGGCTTCGTATCCGATTTCGTCCGTGTCAAAGTCTGGCATTTGACGCCGATTGCGTGCGATGTAGTCTAGTTCATCGGCCATGTCGGACAGGCGCAGGCGCGTATCATCCCGCATGATGGAAGCAAGACGCACGGCAAGATGATGCGTCAGAGCGAGATGCGCCGGTTTTTCGAACAGATCAGCGCCGATGGTCAGCAGCATCTCTTCAATGGGCAGCACAGACGCTTGGGTCCAGCGTTGCAGATCGTCACGAAAGCGATCTACGATTTGAGCAAAGCCGTCCATATCATTCATCCACTGTAGGATCTCGGTCCAGTCGACTTCAGCCGGAAAGAGGAAATCTTCGGGTTGCCGAAGCTGGGCTAGCGCCTTACCAAAGATCAGAACCGGTTCCGGCTGCTCTGTTTCATCATAATATCCGTCGACTACAGTATTTGCCGCTGAGCCGTCCACATCCTTGAATCCACGCGCTATGCGCACTCCCTTGTATCGCCACCAAGTCTGCACCCATACATGGTTGAGGTTGTTCGCTGTGTCGGGATGAGAGAGGAACTTGAGCAGCGTCGACAGGGCGGAAACTACATCGCGGGTTTCACTGCTGGAACGCATGAGACTGTCGTCCACCGGCAAACCCGCTGATCGCAACGCATCGGCAATGCGCGTGACATGCCTCATGGTCAGTGCAAGCACGGCAACAGTCTGATTCGGATGCTGCGGTAGCCAACGTGCCAGGCTTTGCACCAGTATACCCACCTCCTGATCGGGTGAAAGCTGGCGGTCGAATAGCTGAATACCGTCGTCGCCGATGGGCGGATTTTGCTGCGGATCACCCTGCAACGTCGGTCGCATATGGGGTAGCGCCAATGCTTCTTCGGTGGGTAATAGTGAATGTTCCTCACGTGACCAGTCGATGAGCTCGTTGGCAAGCTCCAGAATAGGCAATGCACACCGACCTGACACGGGCAGCTCACGAGATTTCTCGGGTTGTTCGGAGATGAAGCGGCGAAGGTAGCTGGTGCTAGCACTGGTGAAGGTTGTGTTGATGGCTTGGTTAGGATCGCCGACCCGAACCCAATTACCATGTCGTCGTGTGATAAGGCGCAATAAGCGCTCCTGCAGAGCCCCGCTGTCCTGAGCTTCGTCCTCCAGTACGTAGCGCCAACGGTCCTGTACACGATGCAGATACTCTTCGTCGGACTCCAGCACTCGCAGTGCCATGCTGATGAGGTCGTCGAAGTCCAAGGCTCCACGCAAAGTCAGGCTGTGCTGGTACTCCTCGTACACCTGCAGTCCGAGATCCAGAAGTGGCCAGCGCCCGCTCTGCTGTTGCAGTCGTAGACGAAGGTCCTGTACATCGAGCTGCCTATCCTTGATTTCACGGGACACCGCCGTGGCGATCGACAGTGCATCGGTCTGTAGTCGACGCTCCTGTATACGATTATTGCGGATGTACGTCGGGTCGAAGAACGGCGTTAGCGCATCGGGATTATTGCGGAGATACGACTGCGTCACCTCGGCCATTATATCGCCAGTTGTTCGCGCATCAGCGATGCTGAAGTCCTCGCTCAGGCCGGCTAGGGCAGGGCGGTCGCGTACGATATCGTGGGCTAAGCCATGCAACGTGCGTACGCGGTAGCCGACGCCGGCGATGAGCCCCTGCTGTTCCCGCAGAAATGTCGCGATTCTACTGCGGAAATTCTCGACAGCACTGTTGGTAAACGTGACGATAAGTACTTCATTCTCGTCAAAGACTGAGCCAGCGCTCAGCTCGCCAACGAGCTTGGCAGCTAGCAAGCTAAGCGTAAACGTTTTACCGCTGCCGGGTACTGCACTGACGCCCATGTAGCCGCCAGAGTACTCCAGAATGCGTTGCTGCGCCTCACGAAGTTTCAGTACGGAAACCAATGCTTACTCCCCAAGAATTTGCACTCCACTACCGGTTGCTTCGGCGATCCAACCTACCAGCGATCGCGCACCATCGCCGGCGCGCACATACCACCACGTAAGGCCGTCGGCTTCCTGCGGACCATCGAGAATCTTAACTTCTTCACCAGGCGCGATCTGACCAACGACGTCACTACTCGACTTGCCCAGATACCCGGGTGTCGAACGAATATTGACGAGGCTGGATGTGATGTTTCGACGTACTTCCTGTACCGACCCTGTGTTACCCAACTCGGCGCTATCTTGATCGCGAGTGGATTCTGCAGATGAATCGGTGGTGGGGATAGGTGGTGGATTCCACTTGTCAGACTGATTGCCGCGCAGCTGCGCAATGCTGTTCGAGTCGACGCCGATCGCAACGAGCCCAATGGCAAGGGTCAATGCCGCAACGAGCAAGAAACCGACAATAAAACCAGGTATGAACATCGACCGGCTCTCACGTCGCCTGTTGCGTGGACCTTCTTCGATTGTTTGAAAACCAACGCTCATGTTTCTGCCTCAGGGATCAACAAGACGCCAGCCACGCAATACTGGCGGCTTGGCGTCTCGATTAGCACGATTTGTCTACAAGACTACTCTTGTGCTTCTTCCTGTTCCAGTTCCGCACTGTTTGCTGGCTTCACCAGAATATCCAGTACCCGCAACACACCAACAAACTGACCATCTGCAGATAGGCTGGAATCCTGAATAACTATATGGCACGAGCGCCCGTCCTCTAGCTCGAGACGCATGGGCTCGTCGCGGAATAACTCGACCATTTTCTTGCCTTCGCTTAAGCGCTTGGTTCGATAGAAAATGCGCTCGGGAAAATTCTCGTGGTTGTCGTTCATGACGACGAGCTGGACGTTGTCCAGGATGGCGACGGCGTCCTTTTTATCCTTACGATAGAGTTTCCCGTTCATTCTTCAAGCCTCATTTTGATGCGCATTACAACGGATGATGTCGGTATCGTGACCATGAAGTCGCCCCGACGTACTCGCCAGAACGTAGCCCATTGTAACAAAGCGGCGTGTCGGCTGCAAGACAATCCATCAGTGGACATCTGGCAGAGCACCGGCTGGATGCCTACCGGTCTACCTTGCCCGTCTACCTTACCCGTCTACCTTGCCCGTCTACCTTGCCCGTAAGGTCATCATGAAGCCGATGAGGTCAGCGATGTCCTGGTCGCTCAGCGTCTCTTCATAGTTCGGTAGCATGGCGGTGTTCTCGAACCCGTTTACGACGTATTCGTTAGGATGCAGAATGCTGCGAAACATATAAACCTCGGCGCTTAAGCCTTCAACTCGGTTTGCGGCTGTTGTCGCCAGATCATACCAGGACGGCCCAACAAAAACCACGCCTCGGTCCAATGAATGGCAACCGGTGCAGCCTGTCGAAAGGATCAATTGCTCGCCGCGCATCATGTCAGCATTGTCGATGGCGGCTCGCATCGACTCTGGAAGGGTATAGGCGTCGGGCGGCAGTGGGGCCTCATTCGCCACAACCGTGTCTGTGACCACGGCGCCATCCACTGATTCCGCCTCAGTCGTGTTCGTGACAGTTTCGCTCGCTTCCTCGGTCGCAGTGATGACCGCACTAGCGTTAGTCTCCGCGCCTGGTACGAGGGCTGTGTCTGTGGTAGTCAATACGCCCTCGCTCCCGATAGTCTGCGTTTGAGTTGTATCCGTTTGAACCGTATCAGTCACAGTCTCAGACGCGAGATTGTCAGCCACGGCATCCGAAATTGAAACCGCAGCACTTGACGATTCAACAGAGGATTCTGCAGGAGCATCGCTTGGGTTGCCAGTAGTCGGCGCCGGCGTCTCGGTTGCTGGTTCTAACACCGGCTGCGTCGAGTCGGTGTCAGATTCGCTTCCGACAGCCTCTGTAACAGGAGTCTCAATTGCCGCTGCTTTGGCGCCTGCTACCACGACATCGCCGTAGGTGATGACTATCGAACCGGCATCGTCTGAACCAGGGTCCGAATCAGCCGCATCTTCAGCTGTCGCAGTAGGAACGGGCGTGTTGGTTGGCGTCGGTCTCGGTGTCGGCTTGGCAGCCTCCACGGCTTGCGCTATCGACTGCATGTCTATCTGTGGCACGAGTGTCGGTAAAAGCTCCTCATCCACCGTTTGCGTGCAGCCGACTACCAGGATGGCAGTGACGAGAATGGCTGCTGCGATAAATCGATTTCTCATATCAACGGCCTCGTTTCACGTTCTGACGAGTTTGGTTTCGACGAACTGCCTGTTGCGGACAAGCAGAAGGCAATAGGGCCTGTTACTGCAGACTTGTGCGAAGTAGAACAATCCTGTCAACAACCGTGACATCTTGCAATGAACAGGCGCTAGTGTCAATATCCGGCACTGCAAAGATCTGGCATGGTCAAGGCGGTTATGGACACGCAGAATCACGTTCGTAACCCATCGCCCATTCCATACCTGCTAATTCCTCGCGATAACGAACATCCTGAAAGAAGTTGTTCCTCCAGGATGTTGTTTCAACATTTGTATGCATGGGCGCAATAGGTATCAGCCAAGCGCACGTTGCTTCCACTATGACTGCACGATTGCCCTAACTATGACGTCATCGCTTCTTCGGGATAACAATCCACATAATCACATAAGGTAGCAGACCCGGCAGACCGCCCGGCAGCAGCAGCAGAATGAATAGAATACGGAACCATATGGCGTTGATACCGAAGAACTCGCCAAGACCGCCGCAAACGCCGCCGATGATGCCGTTCTGCCGGCGTAGTTTTTTTGAATTGTCAGACGCCATTTTTCTTCACTCCTCGTGATTCGCCGTCTACTCGCCGTTGGTTTTCTGATTTTTCTAAATCAAGGGGCCCATAAATGCCACATATCCACTCACTAATCAGTACGAAGGACAAGCGTTCAGGTTTCGCGATGCAACTGAAGTTAGCCAGAGATCTTACCATCCGGCCAGGCGCTGGCGTACTTCTCCAGGATGGTCTCGATCAACTTGTTATGCTCTTCGTCGACAACCTGACGGGCAGGATCTTCATCATACCAAGCGATGATCTCCTCAGCGCCTTTCGAGAATGGAATAGTGGCGCTGTAATCTGGCGCGATGCGCTTAACTTTGCTATTGTCGAAGATCACGCTGCGCGCTTTGTCTCCCAGTAAACCAGCTCCCCAGTTTGGGTCGAAAGCGTTGATGAGTTCGGAGGGTACGTGCACCAGCTTGGGTTCCACGCCAGCCGCTCGACCCAGAATGGTGAAAATCTGGTCCCAGGTCAGCAATTCATCCGACGTGATATGATAGGTTTCGCCGACAGCGTGGCTATTGCCCAACAGCGGCACGAAAGCCTTGGCAAAATCACGATGGTTAGTCAGCACCCACAGCGAACTGCCGTCGCCATGCACAATGACCGACTTGCCTTTACGCATACGGTCTATCACTGTATATCCGCCTTGAAAAGGCAACATGGTCTTGTTGTAGGTGTGGGAAGGACGCACGATCGTGAAAGGAAAGCCATCCTCGCGATAGGCATGCACAAGCATTTCCTCGCACGCAATTTTGTCCCGCGAGTACTGCCGATAGGGATTGGCAACCAGCGTTGATTCGGTAATGGGCAAGTCGCTGAGCGGCTTTTGATAGGCCGAGGCTGAGCTAATAAAGATGTATTGTTGCGTGCGCCCTCTGAATAGCTTCAGATCAGTCTCGATGTGATCTGTCGTAAACGCAATCCAGTCCACAACGGCGTCCCACTCATGACCGGCGAGGACAGCTTCCACGCCGGCTGCGTCGCGAATGTCGCCATTCAATACCGTCACGCCTTCGGGTACGTTCTCTGCCGTCTTGCCGCGATTGAGAAGATAAAGGTCAATGCCGCGTTCCACAGCCAGTGGCGTACATGCGGAGCTGATCTTGCCAGTGCCGCCAATAAAGAGGACTTTCATCTGGACTAGCCTTTCTAATCTTTGATAGGTTGCGTTGTTGTCTTGATGGTAACAGCAGATCGCCCACATCTGCGAATGAATCGCATGGCGATGTGGGCGATCATGGCACTATTCAAACTCAGGCTGCAGGCGCGCCAGCATGGGTCGCAGGAACTGCCCTGTGTAGCTCTTCCGGTGAAGGGCGACATGCTCCGGCGTTCCTTCCACCAAGACATGTCCGCCCTTGTTGCCGCCTTCCGGACCCATATCAATGATCCAATCACAGCTCTTGATGACGTCGAGATTGTGCTCGATAACCAGGACCGTGTTGCCTTTGTCCACCAACTCATGCAGCACAGCCAGCAGCTTCGCCACGTCCTCAAAGTGTAGACCCGTAGTGGGCTCGTCGAGAATGTACAGCGTATTGCCAGTGTCACGGCGGCTGAGTTCTTTGCTCAGCTTGATGCGTTGCGCCTCACCGCCCGACAGTGTGGTCGCTGGTTGACCCAGTCGAATGTAGCCCAGGCCAACGGCGTTCAGTGTCGCCAATTTGTTGCGGATGCGCGGGATGTTCTGGAAGAAATCAAGCGCCTCTTCCACGGTCATCTCCAGGGCATCGGCGATCGACTTGCCGCGGAACTTGATCTCCAGCGTCTCACGGTTATAGCGTCGTCCCTTGCATTCGTCACAGGGGACATAGACGTCAGGCAAGAACTGCATCTCAATACGAATGATGCCATCACCTTTGCAAGCTTCGCAGCGACCGCCCTTGACGTTAAAGCTGAAACGTCCGGGCTTGTAGCCGCGTGCTTTGGCCTCGGGAAGGCTGGCGTATAACTCGCGAATGTAGGTAAATACGCCGATATACGTGGCAGGATTGCTGCGCGGCGTGCGACCGATGGGGCTCTGGTCGATGTCGATTACCTTGTCCAGGAACTCGATGCCTTCGATGGCTTCATGCTTGCCCGGTCGCGCCTTAGCACGGTACATTAGTTGGGCCAGCTTCTTGTACAGCACCTCCACTACCAATGTCGACTTGCCGCTTCCGCTGACGCCGGTGACCGTGATCAGCTTGCCCAGCGGGATTCGCACATCCACGTTCTTAAGGTTGTTCTCGACCGCGCCGCGAATCATCAGATTGTTTCCATTGCCCTCACGCCGAATTGGCGTGTACTCAATCCGACGTTCACCACGCAGGTACTGCGCTGTCAGACTGTCCGGGCTCTTTAGGAACTCTTCCGTGGCTGCGGAGCAGACAACTTTGCCGCCGTGCTCACCTGCACCAGGACCCATGTCCACGATCCAATCTGCAGAGCGCATCGTGTCCTCGTCATGCTCCACGACGAGCACTGTGTTGCCGAGGTCACGCATACCTTGCAGCGTTTCAATGAGTCGGGCGTTGTCGCGCTGATGAAGCCCGATGCTCGGCTCATCCAGAATGTAGAGTACGCCCATGAGCTGGCTGCCGATCTGAGTTGCCAACCGAATGCGTTGCGCTTCACCGCCGGAGAGCGTTGCGGCTGTTCGTTCCAGCGTCAAATAATCCAGCCCCACATTGACCATAAACAGGAGACGGGCAGCAATCTCTTTAAGTACCTGGCGCGCGATAATCATCTCGCGATTGGTTAGCGGCTCTTCCTTCTTCGAAACTGCCGGCGGACCGCCATTCTTGGAGTTTCCGTTCACACTGATCATGCCGGGCTTCACAGCATCCCTGGACTGTGTCTCTTCGTCACCTTGCAGCCACTGGATCCACGCCAGCGTATCGTCAACGGGCATATGCGTGCATTCGTAGATATTCAATCCGTCGATAGTGACCGCCAGCGCTTCCGGCCGCAGGCGCTTGCCCTGGCAGGTTGGGCAAGGGCGCAAGCTCATATAGTCTTCTAGCTTGCTGCGGATGTAATCGCTGGTCGTCTCCTGCATGCGGCGTTGCAGATTCGGAATCACACCGCTGTAGGTCGTTTCATAGTGGCGCAGGTCACCTGCACTGTTCCGATACTGAACGCGAATCTTCTCACTCTTCTTCGGCGGTCCATACAGGATGATGTCCCGTTGTTTCCGGCTCAACTCTTGGACTGGAGCCTTAAACGGTATGGCAAACTGCTTGCAGACCGCTTGCAGCAATTGATTATAGTATCCGTCGCCGTTACTATTCGAGCTCCGCCGCCAGGGAATAATTGCCTCGTCCGCCAAGCTGCGTGATTCGTCCAGAATCAAATCCGGATCGAATTCGCTCAGCGTGCCCAAGCCGGCGCATGTAGGGCAGGCGCCATGCGGGCTATTGAACGAGAAGGTACGCGGCTCAATTTCCGGCAGGCTGGTGCCACAATTCGCACAGGCAAAGTGCTCGCTGTAGGTCCTTTCAACCGGATTGTCTCCATCCGTGACATCCGAAATAATCAGCACGCCTTCACCGAGACGTAGCGCCGTCTCGACCGAATCGCTCAGCCGTGTGACATCTGTGCCCATGTCGTCATCGGTTTCTCGTCGTACTACCAATCGATCAATGACGGCTTCGACTGTGTGCATCTTGTAACGGTCCAGCTCCGGTACGTCGTCGATCTCGAATATCTCGTCATTCACTCGCACCCGAAGATAGCCCTGCTTCTGTAAATTCTCGAATATACCCTTGTGCTGGCCTTTACGATCGGTGATAACCGGGGCGAGGACGAGCAACCGGCTCCCCTCGTCCATCTCCATGATATTGTCCACAATCTGCGTGGCGGTTTGCTGCGTGATCGGCTCTCCGCAGTTCGGGCAGTGGGGCTGTCCGATGCGGGCATAGAGCAAGCGCAGGTAGTCGTATATCTCTGTTACGGTCCCGACCGTCGAGCGCGGATTGCGTCCTGCGCCTTTTTGGTCGATGGAGATTGCCGGGCTCAAGCCTTCGATCTGATCGACGTTCGGCTTCTCCATAAGGCCGAGGAACTGGCGCGCATAGGCAGAGAGCGATTCCACATACCTTCGCTGGCCCTCGGCATAGATAGTATCGAAGGCCAAGCTACTCTTGCCGCTGCCGCTTAAGCCAGTGATGACGACTAACTTGTCGCGCGGAATCTCTAGGTCGACATCCTTGAGATTGTGCTCGCGTGCACCACGGACGATCAATTTATCTAGCGCCATTGGTTTCTACTTTCGTTACCAATTCTCTCTTCATTTTCTGTGTCAGCGCAAGCCAGTCGCAGGCCTCAGAACAACTGTTCTGTATGTGATTAGTATTGTATACGATGATACCGTATGTGCCAATACAAGAATCGCCTCCTGCGCAGCAGCCGACGTCTCATACCATAGCATACGCCAGTGCGATAGGCAGTAAGCTTGCCGCCAGATGTTCAGAAGCGTATCGCTAGATACCACAAGTAACACAAAAGACACTACGCCCAACAGCTCGGCAGCGGCTGTTGGGCGTAATCTTCGTTATGCTGCTCTATTCAGTTGTGCCAGTAGTGGGTTCAGGCGACCCCTTGTTGCTGCTACTGAGTTGTCACTGGCAATGGTTCAGCAGTCAGATCACTCGGCAACTTAGTTTCGATATCCGTCGGCCGTTGAATATCCTCTCGGTTCGACTGTTCCAAGAGCCAATTCTGGAATGCTTGTTGGCTTTCCGATGCGATGGTCGCTTCATCCTTTGGCCGTTGATCATCGCGCTCCAGCACTTCGATAATATGATACCCGAAGTCCGACTTGACCGGCTGACTTACCTCGCCAGGCGCGAGGGCAAACGCTGCCTCTTCGAACGCCGGCACCATGGCGCCGCGGCCAAACCAACCGAGGTCGCCGCCGTTCTCTGCACTGCCAGTATCGTCGCTATATTCACGCGCTAGTTGGGCAAAATCTTCGCCGTCGGCAATGCGTTGGCGCAGTTCTTCAGCCAGGGCTAGCGTCTCTTCATCCGTGCGCGTATCATTTGCTGTAGTTAGTGACGAAGAGTCTGACAATGCGTTGTCGCCTTCAATGGTATTCAAGTCCATGGATCCGAGGGCGACCGCGGGATCGCGCACCTCCAGTAAGATATGCCTTGCATGAACTTCTTCCTGGTACGGTTGAACCAGCTCAGACGCCATTGATTCCTGCAACTTCTCCCGCAATAGGCCTGCCCGAATGATCTGCTTATAGTCGCTCAAGGACATGCCGCTGATATTGTTTATATTTGTTTTCAGCTCGGCGAGACCTTCCGAATACGATTCGTCGGTCAGGATCGGCATCGTCGGCGCGGCTTCGGCAGTGGGAGATTCTATCGTCTCCGTAATAGGACTGTTGACGTCAATCGTCGGCGCCGGTGTCGGCGTCCATTCGGCGGCTGTGGCTGTCACGTTGACAGCCGCGTCTGCAGTAGCCGTGGCTTGCGATTCGGTAACGGATTGCAGGCTGGCGGCGACTTGCTGGCGCAGCGCTTCATCCACTTCCTCGTCGCTAACGGTAATGCCGCGGTTAGCGGCTTCCTGCATGACGATCTCGTCGTTAATCATCTCATCCAGAGTCTGCTGACCCAATGAAGCCGGGCTCTGCAGTATGTTCTGGATCTGATTGATCTGCGTTGTGAAGTAGCCCTGCCCGCCGAACTGTTGCTCTAGGTTTACCAGTTGATTCAACTGGTTTTCGAGCTGGTTCTGCGTCAACCTGGCCCGCGTCCAGAAGTCGCGTGTTGCGATCTTATCTTCTCCGACTGTCGCCAGTGCGCTGCTTGGTTTATAAGCATATTCATAGACGACGCCCATTACGACGAACAGCAACGCAAGCGCGATAGCCGACCCGGTACCGATAAGGACTCGTCGATTGCGCTCGCGGTCCTTGGCGCTAAGGTGCTTTTCCTTCCGCGTCTGTTCTCTTGGTTGTTCGTTGGCCTTTTTTTTCTTCTTGCTGGCCATCTACTACCTGCGCTTTCGCACGATCCTGGTCTGATCAGCTGTGTAGGGCAGAAGCGCCAAGTGACGAGCGCGCTTGATCTCCCGTACGACCTGACGCTGAACCTTAGCGGATACTCGAGTCTTGCGGCGCGACAATATGCGACCGCGGCGATCCAAGAAACGAGTCAACAGAGCGACATTTTTGTAGTTGATATCTTCCGGACTAATGTCCCCGCCGACCCGGCGTCCACGACCACGTCGCTCACGCGGGCCATATTCCTGCGGTCCGTCGACGTATTGAACATCGTTCTCATCGTCGTCATCGTAATCATCGTCATAATCTTCATCGTCGTAGTCAGCATTTTCATCGCGATCGATGACACTGCTGACGGCTCTCGTGACAGCCTTTTCGACGGCTTCTTCAGCTACTGCCTCTGCAACTGCTTCTCCGATGATCTCTTCTGCTATGGCTTCAGCGACCGCTTCGGCAACTGCCTCTTCGACGGCTTCTTCGATCACCGCTTCAGCCACTGCCTCATCGACGGCTTCTTCCATCTCTTCTTCTGCGACTTCTTCCGTAATCGCTTCGGCGACTGCATCAGCAACGGATTCTTCAGCCGCCTCTTCAGCGGTATTGTTAGTAACGTTTGTTTCTTCGATTTCCTCGAATGTGGGATTCTTTTCGTCAGTCATATTTCCTTGACCTGTCTTATTCATTGAAAATGGTTCTGGCACGCCTACGGCATCGATGTGCGTACGGAACACCGCGTTCCATACAGCAACATTCATTCTTGGTTACTCATCCACTCGCATGTTCAGGAAGCGAAGGACATCTTCGTTAAAACGCAGGTAGCGCTCAACATCCGATGTGCCGTCGGGCATCATGTTTATGCGGTTGAGAATGTAGTGACCCTCGAATTGCTTCCGGATTGGGTATGCCAGCGTGCGCCGACCCCACATTTCCGTACTGAGCGTTTCGCCTTCGTGGTTACTCACGATTTGAGTAATGCGGTCGTTTACACTCAATACCTCGTCTTCAGACATTTCGGGCTGAAGGATATAGACCAACTCGTACTGTTGTAGCTCTTGATCAGCCATACTACTTATTCACTCCTTCGCGACAATCGCGCTTTCTCTGGAGATGCCCACGAGACCACCCCGTGAACAGAAAGAACGAGGGACGTGGGTGCTGTCCCCCGCTTGTGACCAACCAATATTTTATCAGCATACACTGCTATGAGCAAATAATGAAGCGTAAACCGCTATACCAACTCTTGCCCGCTAGCATCAACTGCTTGTTCCGGGGGAATAAGCAACTTGACGTCGCTGGCATAAGCGCCGCGCGGGCCACGCTGCCGCGTAAATTCGACAAGGTCGCCCGTTTTGAGGCGCGTTTTGCGCGGGATTTCGGACCGGTGCACAAATAAGTCATCGCCATCTTTGCGCGTGATGAAACCAAAGTGCTTGCGATAGTTAAACCAGGCGACGATCCCGCGTTCGCGGTTCTGCGCCGGCAGCAATTCTCGACAGCCGGGACAATGCGTCGGTTTCTTGCCGGCAGCGAGCTGACTTGCTTCATCGTGCGCCGCTTGTTCTTCCGTGGACCACAAAAAAGAAATGCCGCACCGTTCACAGTATAGAATTTGATCAGCGTTTCTGTGTTTCGCCATAACCATCGTTTATCGGCCTAAGGCGGCTATCACTGTTCCACATTGCACGTACTTCAACACTCAGGCGGTGAGACTCTAGGTCTTCGAACTGATACTGCGGTTCCTCTGGACTAAACTACATGGCGCCGCGACAGATACTGCCATTCCGAGATCCGTCGAGCAGGAGTTGCGCCAAGGAATTGTACCAAATTCTAGTACGGTTGACGACAATACCTGTCGCTATTTTCGCATATGGATTGCCGTAACTTAATTTGGAGCTTTAATTTGACATTTCAATACCGGGCTGATACCATCATGCCTGCCGCCGATTTCGGCGACGTAGCCAAGTGGTAAGGCAGGGGTCTGCAAAACCCTTATCGCCGGTTCGATTCCGGCCGTCGCCTCCTTAACATGACACCTTTCAACGCCGACCTGTATGATCACGGTCGGCGTTGTCTTTTGTCAGAATAAACGCAAGGTGGAAAGTACGTCGGGCGTAACTATCTTCAATCCACAAGTTTGTCGAAATTGTTGGAACGTTTACAGACTTCGACAGGTTATATTGTTACGATGTTTATTGAGCGAATACTGGTAGCGTTGTGTATTTGCCGCAGACGACAGACGCAGATAGTGGCAACAGAATAGACAAGACTAGAAGTAGCAGGTACACCTTAGCCGAAGGAGTCGACTTGATGTGTCGAATCCTTGACAGGCGCAGGAATTGCCGTCTCATGTGTTGGTCGACGGGACTACAGTACCTGACCTGAGTATCGGTGTTCATAAACGACTAGCGGCAGACAGGATTCCTGTTTTTTGTGGTGACTTGTCCCGGCAGACCCATTTCGCGGCGCAATTGACGAGAGAAGCAGGTGCATTGATGCGTAAATTCTTGCGGGTGATGATCCTCGCATCGGTTGCTGTTGCGGCATTTGGTTGCACGACGGCTGGCGTCACTATTCCACGAGAAGCTGTCGACATCGCTGCTAAAATTGAGCGAACCATGGCTAGCGATCAAGTCACAGAGCTAACTGATAATCTGGATACGTATCTTGCCTCCTACACCGCGAAATATAAAGTAAAACCGCGTCGCGGTGATACGCCTCTGAAAATCGCCGAAGCCTATCTGCAAGAGTATCAGCCGGGCCCGCTGCCGCGAGTCTTTCAATCGACTATCATCTATGATCGCAACGGCGTTCGCCTTGCCGAAGTCTTCGGTGAAGGGCAGCGTACATGGGTAAGCCTAGACAAGATTTCGCCATACCTCATCGATGCGATCATCGCCACTGAGGATTCCTCGTTTTATACGAATCAAGGTGTGGATGCCCGGCGCGTTGTCGGTGCATTCATTCAAAATGCAGAAGCTGGCGACGTTGTATCCGGTGCGAGCACGATTACCATGCAGATCGCTCGTCAGCTATTCTTTGAGCCGGACGAACGTTTCGAGCAGACTATGGAGCGCAAGGTACATGAAGCCCTCCTGGCGCAGGAACTATCCGAACTCTATACCAAGGATGAGTTGCTGGAGATCTACCTGAACATGGTTCACTTTGGCAGGTTAGCCTACGGCATTGAAGCGGCGTCTCATACATTCTTTGCCAAGTCGGCTGCCGACCTGACCCTGCCGGAAGCAACCTTGCTCGCCGGCACGCCACAGATGCCCGGCGGCTATGACCTGTTGGGAAATCTGGAGGATGTAAAGGGCAGGCAGCGAGTCGTCCTGGATCTCATGGTGCGCCACGGGTATCTCACCGAGGACGAAGCAGACGCCGTCTTTGCCCAGGAGCCAGCGCTTAATTATGCAGCGCTTGAACGCCAAGTGATCGCGCCTCACTTCGTTAACTATGTAGAGCAGGAGATGAACAAGCGGCTGGTTGGCGAGGATATCAAACGTGCCGGGTTGCGCGTGTACACTACCTTGGATGTGAATCTGCAGAAATACGCTGAAGATGCCATCAAGTCGCAGGTAGAGCAACTGCAGCCTGTATTTGACTTGAGCAATGCTTCGCTTGTTGCCCTGAAACCGGGTACAGCCGAAATTTTGGCCATGGTCGGTAGTGCCGATTTCAACAACCTGGACATAGACGGACAGGTAAATGTGGCCATACGCCCTCGGCAACCTGGAAGCGCTATCAAACCGATCCTGTATGCCACCGCCATTGACGATAATCTCATCAGCCCTGGAACCGTCATTTGGGACGTACCCGCCCAGTACAAGCTGTCCGATACCGATAACTACAGACCGATCAACTACGATAAGCAGTTTCATGGGCCGGTGACTGTCCGAATGGCGCTGGCGAATAGCTACAACATACCCGCTGTGAAACTGCTCGATGCGGTCGGTGTCGAACGTATGTTGGAAAAAGCGCGTGAGATGGGCATTGACAGCCTGTCGGCTGATGCATCTTGGTATGGGCTGAGCCTCACGCTGGGCGGTGGTGAAGTAACTCTCCTCGATTTGACCGAGGCTTACCACACGATCGCCAACGGCGGCGTTCAGGTAGAACCACAGTTCATCCTGCATGTTGTCGGCGACCTGCCGGAGGGGTATCAGAATCAGTCTAATTTACCTGGTACGCGAGTACTGAAAGAATCGACCGCCTATCTCGTAACCAATATACTTAGCGACAACGAGACGCGCGCCATTGAATTCGGCGAGAACAGCCCGCTACACCTCAGCAAGCCGGCGGCAGCCAAAACCGGCACCACCAATGACATTCGTGACAACTGGACCATGGGTTTTACGCGTCAATTAGTTACCGGTGTTTGGGCTGGCAATAGTGATGGCAAACCGATGCGAAATGCCAGTGGCATAACCGGTGCAGCGCCGATCTGGCATACGTTCATGGAGTCGGTGCTGGCGGATGAAGCATTGATGCAAAGTCTGCAATGGCCCGTAGACGCCGCCGCGTGGGAGTTTGAGCGACCGGATACTGTGCAGGAGCTAAGGGTCTTCTGCCCAGCAGGCATTCGCTGCACCGGCACAGAACTCTTCAGTGATGACTGGATCGCACAGTTCGACAAGAACAATCCGCTGGCAGATTCTGTCGTCGGCGCCACAATGAGTACTGTATATGCCAACTTTGGACAAGGCTCACGCCCCATAGGCGCCTGCAGCGATGGAGATGGACAGTCTATATCGCTATTACGAGCGCCAAATGGCCTTGGCGATTATGTCCCCTGGTATCAGGAGGGCAACAGAGAGCGGATTAGCAACGATAGCGAGTTTGCCAAGCGCGTGAACGCAGAACGCAGTGAGGCCGTGAGTTGGAGTGTCCGGAATCAGCACTCGCTCTACTTGGGACCTTGTGATGATGCTGATCAAATCGCGCGCCGGCTGTTCGGCGACCGACTCGTCAGTACATCGGTTGGCGGCTACACTGACAGCGTCGCATCGCTCAGTAATGAGGAAGAAGAGTTTCAGCAGAACCCGCAAGAAGACCCTCAACTGGTGAATGGTCAGGTCCCCATGGTTATGGAAGGCAGCGCTCCGCAATTAATCGCCTCAGCGTCAAGCTCCTATGGACTGTTGGGCATAGCGCATGATGGCAACTGCGGTGGCAACGCGGTCATGGGGCAGGTGTCCAATGCTGCTGGTCAACCCGTCGGCGGGATCGGCGTACGCTTCCAAGACTCTGCCGGCAATGTACTGACGACCGTGACCGGTATGCAGAACCAAGGTTTTGGATCGTTCCGGTTTGCCCTCGGCGGCAATCCGGACACTGTGACTATTATGTTGACCGATGCCTCAGGCGCGGCAATCAGCCCGCGTGCATCTGTTCCGCATCTGCAAGGCGGGGCGTCTGATCGCGGTTGCCACTATGTGATCTGGCAGGGAAACTAGACGTAAAGTCTACAAAATTAACACACACAATCCCCACGAAAATGGGGCTCATCGCGAACTATCACAATATCAATCGATATGTTGGCACGCCGGTCGCAGAGTCTTGTGGTCGGCGTATCATTTTGCAGGTGCAAGCGTATTTCACAAGAGTATTCAGCTACTTTTTATCGATGGCGTACTGCCAAAGTATCCGTGTCGCACGAGATTGTGTGAAACAAAACGCGGGGTCAGCACGTTTTCTGGGTAACGAAGAGAGTCTGACTGCAGCCCAATAGAGTCATCGAATAACAGCGGGTATCAAATGCATACAACAATAAAAACCAACCATATAAAGCGTCTGCTAAGCACGAACGTGCGCATCATGGCCGTACTGTTGTTGATGCTTGTCGTGAGTTTATTGAGCGGCTGTGGTGGGTTGGACATCCTCAATGTGGGCGGTAAAACTGAGTTATTGGGTAAGGAGCGCGCGGAAGACCCGATGGCGGCTACCGAAGCGTACTTGCGCCAGTATCAGCCGGGTCAACTGCCTCGTTTGTTTCAGACAACCCGCATCTATGATCGAAACGGAACTCTACTCGCCGAAACTTTTGGGGAAGGACGGCGAACGTGGATCGGCATTGATAAGGTTTCCCAGCATCTCATTGACGCCACCATTGCTGTGGAAGACTCTACCTTCTATTCCAATACCGGCGTGGATGCCGTACGCATCGCCGGCGCCGCGATTCAAAATTTGCAGGAAGGCGAGATCGTGTCCGGTGCAAGTACTATCACTATGCAACTCGCCCGCAACCTGTTCATGGGCTCAGATCAGCGCTATGATCAATCCGTGGACCGCAAAGTCCTTGAGGCTGGTCTTGCACAGGAGCTCAACGACCTGTATTCAAAAGACGAGCTTCTGGAGATGTATCTGAATTTGCTCAACTACGGTCAACTGGCTTACGGACCGGAAGCAGCCTCAAACGTCTACTTCGGCAAGCCGGCTTCAGATCTCACACTCGCTGAGGCAACGATGCTGGCGGGAATTCCGCAGCAGCCGGCAAACATGAACCCGTACATCGATATGGATGCCGCCAAGCGCCGCCAGCGTGTTGTGTTGGATATGATGGTGCGTCACGAATATCTGACACAGGCTGAATCCGATGACGTGTACGATGAGGAAATCGAGCTGGCGGGCGACAAGGGTTTGGCTCCCAACTTAGCGCCGCACTTCGTGCAATACGTCATCAACGAGATGGACGAACAGCTTGGCGAGGGGTATACGCAGCGAGCCGGTTTTCAGATAACGACGTCGCTCGACTTGCACATCCAGGAGCTGGCTCAGACGGCCGTTCACGATTCGGTTGCTGTGCTTCAGCCCCAGTATGACCTGAGCAACGGCGCCCTGGTGGCGCTGCAGACGGGCACCGGCGATATCCTGGCCATGGTTGGCAGCGCCGACTTCACGAACGACGAAATCGCCGGGCAGGTGAATGTGGCGATTAGCCCGCGACAACCGGGCAGCGCCATTAAGCCGGTGCTGTATGCAGCCGCTATAGAAGAGAATCTCATCAGCCCTGCGTCCGTCCTGTGGGACGTGCCAGTGACCTATACAGTGGGCCTGCCGCAAAATGCCGCCGGTCTACAGACGATATCGGGTGACGGGCTTGTCTATCAGCCGCATAACTATGACGGTGAATATCATGGGCCGGTTACAGCAAGAGCATCACTGGCGAATAGCTACAACGTGCCAACAGTCAAGTTGTTGGAAGACCTTGGCGTGGACACCATGCTCAACTACGCACGTGACATGGGCATCTCCAGCCTTCAGAAGGATAGCGACTGGTATGGGCTGAGCCTGACCCTCGGCGGTGGAGAAGTCACACTGCTGGACCTGACGACGGCCTACCATACGCTGGCCAACGGCGGCGGCTATCTGAAACCGCGAGCCGTCCTGGCCATCAGTGACAGCCAAGGGCGCCTGATTGAAGAGTTCCCAGTCGAGGAACCCATCCAGGTATTGTCGCCTGACACAACCTATATCGTGACCGATATTTTGGCGGACAATCAAGCGCGTACGCCTGCGTTTGGGCCAAGTTCTTCTCTTCGCCTGAGCGTGCCTGCCGCAGCCAAAACTGGCACCACAACCGACTACCGTGATAACTGGACGGTTGGCTATATAAATAAGATGGTCGCAGGCGTGTGGGCGGGCAATAGCGACGGACATCCCATGCAGAACGCAAGTGGTGTGACGGGCGCTGCACCTATCTGGCACACGTTCATGGAGAGCGTCTTAGCGGATGCATCCGCGATCGAAACACTAAATGGAGAGGGTACAGCGGCTGGTTGGGTGTTTCCCAAAGCCAAAGACGTCGCACACAGTGCTGAATGTCCGACAGGCTTGAATTGCTCCGACAACGGCGAGTACTTCCGCACAAGTTGGGTGGAGAGTGCGGTTGACAGCAACCCGTTTTTCGATGCGGTTGTGAAGACCGACGGCGCTCCGGTTCTGGTACAGAAGGGCGATCAGGTCGTACAGGTTGGTTACTGTGAACTGGAAGGAGCCTCTGAGCGGTTGATGATGCGCATGCCGCAAAGTGTTCGCGGACGTGATGATGAGGAAGCCGTGGCGCTAAACACGCTGATGAAAGCAGCCATCGAGGTTCTCAATGACGGCGAGCAGAAAGAAACGCAACCCGAATCGTGGACTGCCGAACAGGTCCAGGCGCTACTCTGGGCCGTACAACATGGATCAACGGTTGATTTTGGCCCCTGCGAGTATCTAGGCGCCCATGTATCCGCCACAGCACCTGTCGCCGAAGGTCTTCTAGACGGCATGCGTATGGCTGTTGATGTCACCAACGCCGAACGACCAGCGGATGCTCCTCTAACCATGGAGGGTACGGTGGAACTTGCCAGCATCGCTGCTAGTACAGGCGACGATGGCTGGACGGGTCCAAGAACGTATCGACTGGCGGAATCAATCGTGAACAATAACGATTGTCCGGGTCAATATATCATGGGACAGATAGTAGATTCGCAGGGGGCGCCGATTAGCGGCGTGCGTTTGCTAATGCGCGACCCCTGGGGAAACGAAGCCGAGACGCACAGTAAGGACGGACAGGCGGATTATGGACAATTCGACTTTCCTATCTGGGCAGACGGCTCCCTCGACTACGTATTAACGGTGATGGATGATGGCGGCAATCAGATCAGTGCGCCTATCATCATCCCGCATCGAAAGGACGATGCCAGCAATACGTCGTGCCATATGATTAGACTACAGGGCGGATAAAGTGTTGCGTGGTATCATGTGGCAAGCGCTCATGGGAAGTAGGTCATAAGCAGGTTTGGGAATGGATTTTCAGGAGAGAACGGGCTTGCGCAAGAATGGCAGTGGTCCAAATAAGTCTTTAGGCTTAGTCATACTGGGTGTACTTCTTATTGTCGCGCTTCTCGCACAATCTTCCCGCCTTTCACCGCATCTTCTGCTTGCGCAGGAGTCGCCGCTTTTTACTCCCACGCCGACGCCTTTGAAACGTACGGTCAACGAGATTACCGAGCCGCTTTCGTCGGATGCGATATTCGGCGTGACGAACATAGTCGGTACTGCGCTCATCGACGCCTTCCAGCGCTACGACGTACACATCTCCGAGGCTGGTATGGACAACTGGCAGTGGCTGACAACGGATTTTCGCGTGGTTCATGATGGCACGCTATACCAACTGAACACTTTTGATTACCCTGACGGATACTACGACATCCGCGTGCGGGCTATTGACCGTAACGGCGAATTCACAGAGTCATTCGTGCGCGGTGTGGAGATTCGCAACTGGAATCCGCCAACTTTAACTCCTGCACCGGGCACGCCGACGCCAATTTCACCGTTGCCAACGCCAACTCCGGAAATTCTCAGTCGCATTCCCGGCGGGCAAGGTTTTTATGCGCCGGACAATAGTGCTGTCTTGCATGACACTGTTGAGATTAAGGCGACTGTGAATGGAAAGCGGAATCAGCGCTTCAAAAGGTTTGAGCTGGACATCTCTCCATACGGACAGGAACAATGGACTTGGCTTCACGGAGAGCCGCGTCAGGTGTGGCAGGATACAATCTACACGCTGGACACAACCAAGTTTCCGGATGGGCGTTACGATCTAAGATTGCGCAACGTATATGAGGATGGAAACTACGACGAGTTCTTCCTGCGCGGCTTGGTCTTTGCCAACGCCGGCGCCCCGAAGGTAAACTTCGAGATTCCGGTGGGGATATCATCTCCACGCAGCGGAAGCACTGTAAGTGGCGTAGTCGATATCGTAGGCTCAGTACCTGCGTCCGAACTATTGCGATGGGAGTTATCATGGTCGCCGAGCGGGCGTGATAACTGGTCCTTTCTCGTGGGAGGTAACGAACCAGTAAATGGAGAGACCATAGCGAGGCTTGATCTAGGTCAGTTGAATCCCGGGCAATACGATTTGCGGTTGAGAGTTGTACGATCTGACTACAACTACACCGATTACATGGTTCGAGACCTGCAAGTGAATCCTGGCTAGAATAGACAGGCAGCATGAGCTAACAAAATAACAAGAGAATAGCAGTGAATCATTGAGTGAAACGTCCCAGGAGAGCCATACAGCACGTTTTTATGGCGGAAACACTGTAATCCTCAGGTCAATTTGGTAAGAGGTTTTGGCATAGGTATAATAATCGTTGGATTTGCAACGGCGCCATACGTGTTGCGGTCAAAATGAAGTAGATTGAGTCGTCGCTTTGTACCAGTGGCGAGTCAAGATACCCGTAGAGACGAGGAATCGGAATGAGGATGAGGATGTAGAGTAGAAGAATTTTGTGAAACGCTTCGGATTGTACCGTCGTGTACACAACACAATTGACCGCACGCGTAGAGTAAGAGAGACTGACACGTCTACTGGAGGAGATTTTAATATGGCAACAAAAACACGAAAGCGCATCATCACGAGTTTGATGGCCGCCGTGCTTCTACTGACCACACTCATCGGCGTCGCTACTGCCGCCCCCATGGCGCAGGAGGTTTCTGCCACAGAGGTGCAGGGTACGATCGCCGGCGGCGAATTCGCCGAAATTTGGCTGGGGCTGCAGACTGATATCCAGGGTAATAACATCGTACTGCTTAGCGAATGGAATCGTAACGACCCAGCCAGCAACGGACTCGGCTTTTACGTATTAACCACCGAGCAGATGGCCAGTGTACTTGCGGGCAGCAATCCGGCGCAGAATAATCTCGCTGCTGGCACCGCTCTCGGTACCGATTTCCCGTCTAACGTGATCGGTGCAGAATTCCGCGCCACAAGTGATTCATACACATTGATCGTCTTCAATGACTCGGCGAATGATGCGGACTTCAAGTTAACGGCCACCAACGCACTGATCACAGATGACTCCGGAAATGTTTCGGTAGTCGGCGCAGAAGAAGAAATGACCGATGAAGCCGCAGCCGAGGATATGGCTGACGAGGAGGGTACCACAACAGCGGAACCGACCGCCGAAGCAACTGAGGAAGCTACCGCCGACGCCGAAGCCACGCCGACTAGCGAAGCGACTACAGAGGCTACAGCGCCTGCAGCAGATGCGGAAGCGACAGAAACCGCTACACCGGCGCCTGCTGCGAACATAACACCTCAGATCATCGAGGCGCAAGAGCTGTCCGGTGAACTCCCGGAACAGTATGACCAGCATTATTTCGGCCTCGTACCGAGCGTCAAGGACGGCAAAATCACGCTGCTATATGCGTTCAGCCCGCAGGATTCCAGTGAACTAGCCACGCGATCGGGCTTCTGGGTACTCGAACAGGAAGATTTCAATACTTATCTTGATCCAAGTAACGGCGCCAATCTGAGCGAACTTGCTATCGCCGCAGGCAGCGATGATCGACCCGAGCTTCAGCCCAACGAGCGTTCAGCTAGCTTCACAGCGTCCGGCGTTGGTCCGTACACCGTCGTTGTGTTCAACAACTCCACCGTCCCCGACAACTATACGCTCAGCGTGGATGGCGGTCTATTGATCGATGACAGTGGTCAGACAACAACAATGGCTGCTGACGAGGAGATGACGGAATCAGCAATCGCCGTCGAAGAAGGCGCAGCAGATGAAACTACTGCCGATACAACTGACTCCTCAACCGAGGCTACAACTCCTGGTCGTGAAGGAGAACCGGGTGGTACGTATACAGTGCAATCGGGTGATACGCTGAGCCTAATTGCCAACGACATATACGGCAAACTAAGCTACTGGCAAGACATCTGCGACTATAACCAGCTCGACAACTGTGATACAATTGAAGTTGGCGATGTACTGCAATTACCTGCACTGGACGAGTTGGGCACCACTGCTACAGCACCGGCTTCAACAACGTCAACCGCGACAGCAGCCGACGAGACGACTGACACCGCTGCTACGGCAGTTACCGACACCACCGCCGAAGAAGCGCCTGCTGTGGACGCAACGGAAGCAGTGACGGATACCGCCACGACTACCGACACTGCCGACATGACAGCTACGGACGCGATGACAGACACCGAGTCCACTTCTACGATGGCGGACACAGGGTCAACAAGCGATGCAACGGCTGCAGACAGTAACATCATGCAGCAGCTTGAGGCGGCTGGTAACTTCACAACACTAGTGAACGCGCTGCAAGAGGCTGGTCTGGCGGATGCGCTGGAAAGCGCAGGTCCGTTCACCATCTTCGCTCCAACCGATGCGGCATTCGACGAACTTCCGGCTGGCGCAATGAATTCGCTGCTGAACGATCCTACCGGCTATCTGACTGAGATCCTACTCTTCCATGTCATCGACGGTGAGGTAACTTCATCTGACATCGTTGACGGCGAACGAGAAGTGACGCAGCAGGGCAAGTCGGTTGGATTCGAAGTTACCGACAACGGCATCAAAGTAAATGGCGCCAACATCGTGCTTGATGATATGGCTGCGACCAATGGTGTAGTGCATGCCATCGATGCAGTGATTCTGCCGCCGAACAGCAATTAGTGGTTGAGATTTCGTGATGCGCCGACGGAAATGAGTCGGTAAACACGAATCAGTTCAGGGATCGGACAACGAAGTCCGGTCCCTTTTTCTATCCGGGGTGTTTAGCCTGCCATTTTCTTTCGTATCTCGTTTGGCACTCTGAATTCTGAGGCTCTCATCCAACTCTGCAAGGGATGTATTTGGATTCGCACATCTGTGCTAGACTGGTTCAGTGTCTATACACGGACAAAAGGTAAAATCGCACAGAAGTTTGCGTCCCGAAACGAGCCCAGAGACAAAACTCGTGAATACTGTCAGCCATAATTCCCGCTCAGACCTTCTAGATTCGGAAGACAAACACGCTGCCGAGCTTCAGGGGTCCGACCTCCGGCTGCTTTTTGGGCCCGACGGTCCTGTTGCGCAGGAGCTGGTCAGCTACGAGATGCGTCCGAGCCAGTCTGCCATGGCGGAGGCGGTGAAGCAGGCGATTTTGGCGCAGGGCAACGCGCTCATCGAAGCGCCAACCGGCACTGGCAAGTCCATCGCCTATCTCATCCCTGCTGTTCTGAGCGGTAAGACGGTCGTTGTTTCCACCGCTAACAAGTCACTTCAGCATCAGCTGTACAGCAAGGATATTCCGTTTCTGCGAGAAGTGTTGTCGCTGCCTATTCCAGCCGTCGTTGTAAAAGGGCGCAGCAACTACGTCTGTACACTTAAGTGGGAACGCGAGCAACTGGAGCAACAGAAGTTCCTAGCCTATGATCGCGAGGACGAGCAGGCGGCATATATTCGCGAATGGCTGGGCACGACGGAGAGCGGAGACGTCGACGATCTGCCCTTCATGCTTTCATCTGACTTGCGCCCGCGCATCGTAAGCTATCCGGACGACTGTCTGCATAGCGATTGCCGCTTCGCCGGTGACGACTGTTGGATCAACCAGATGCGCGACGCAGCGGCTAATACGCAAGTGCTGATCACGAACCACCATCTGTTACTGAATGCGCTTATGCTTGGCCGCGAAGGAGAACGAATGCTTCCGCCTGCAACGATCTACATCGTCGACGAGGCGCACCAACTGGAGCAGACGGCAACATCGGTTTTCGAGACAACGGTAACTGATTTCACAGTACCGCAATTATTGCGCAGAAATGTATATCGTGAGCATCTGGAGACGGAATCAATCGATGAAGCGGAGATGTTGAACACGCTCGCATTCCAAGAAACCGCCTTCCTGAACCGAGACAATAGTTTCCGCATCAACGATGACTTGGAACGTCTCTCGGATTTGGCTTCCAACGTGCGGAAGCTATCAAGTGACCTGCAGCGCATCAATCCCTACGCCAATGCAAACAACGACTTATCAGCTCTAAATCGAGAGGACGCCCAGGCAGCCAGTGAGGCGCGCAGCGAATTTGAGCTAGCCATCAGCGCACTCAACAGCACTGCGGATAAACTAAGAACCGTTGCGACTAATGCGCACGATGACAGCTACATCCGCTATTTGGTGCGCCTCTTCGACCGTCGCCACGTGACCATGGAACTCCATGCGGCGCCGATACAGCCGGGTAGCATGCTGACGAGCGTGCTCTTCAAACCTGAAGATGAGGATGGTCCTGTCGCCCGCACGGTAGTGTGCACTAGTGCCACCTTGGCCACAGACGGTCATTTTGAGCATTTCAAGCAGCGTTGTGGCATTGACGAGGCGGTGGAAGAACATGTGCTGCCCGCCGTATTCGACTATCCATCGCAAGCATTGCTTTATCAGCCGCCATTGCCCGCGTACAATTATCGCTCCGCAGATACCTACTACGCTGCCGTGGCGGAGGAAATCGAGCGTTTGCTGGAGGTCAGCCGTGGACGCGCCCTTTGCCTTTTTACAAGCTGGAGCGGCTTACAGCATGTGAGCGATCGGCTGAAGAGCCTAGAGAAGCCTGTGGTCTGGCCAATGCGCGCGCAGGGGGATGCGCCCCGAAATGCGTTGTTGGAATGGTTCATGGAGACGGATCACAGTGTTCTGCTGGCAACACGTTCCTTCTGGGAGGGTGTTGACATCCCAGGTGAAGACCTGAGCCTCGTCGTCCTGGACAAGCTTCCCTTCCCGACGCCGAGTGACCCGCTGCACAGTGCACGCATGGAAGCTGTCGAAGAAGCCGGCGGCAACAGTTTTGCCGAATACAGCGTGCCGCTGATGACATTGAGCATGAAGCAGGGCTTTGGCCGCTTGATCCGCCGGGCCAGCGACTGGGGCGTCGTAGCCATTTTGGACGAACGGCTGAGCAGCAAAGCGTATGGTAGACGGGCTCGAGGCGACCTGCCGCCTGCGCCGCTGACGCGTGAGTTTGGAGACGTCTATCGGTTCTATCAGCAGAAAATGAATGTGGAGAGTGCATTCGCCGTCAACGTTTGGGCCCGTCCCGTGGCGGATACCAGCGACAGTGAGCGTATCTGGTGGCGATATCGCGTCATGCGCTTGCAGGACGGACGTGCGGATGAGCAGGTTGGCGAAGCAGTGGACATGGATGCCACGGAGGCTGAGACCCATGCGGCGCTGCAAGGCCTCGCCGACCTGCAGCAGCGCGTACAAAGCGCCGGTCGCACAGTTGAGCAGTTTAGCGTGGAGTTGCGGTGCAGTGAAGCTACAGCCGCCTGGCTGCTTGGTTCAATCCCGACCACAAAGCTGCAACGCGATTTTGCAGCCGTTCGCGCCGCCTGGGGAGCGCTAACCGTCATTCCTGTTCGCCTGACAAGTGTTTGGGCAGATACCGAGCGGAACACGCTCGACGAATAACGGATACGTTCTATTCCGTCGCAACCTGCCACGTGAGTCGCGGTCGAGTCGTACACCAGGTCATTGACAGCAGTCGGGAAGCCTGGGACTGTCGCTGTTGACAGTTAAGCATCCGGTCTGGCGATCGCCCAACCGCCCAGGGTACGGAGTATCGAATGACAGAACAGCATCTTGAATGGGCGCAGGCGCTCCTGGCGCACGCTCAGAACGGCCTCTAATACGCCAAGGACCCATTCGATAAGGAACGCTACGCTGCGGTGCAGGAAATCGCCGCGCAGATGCTGGCGGGAGCAGCAGATGTAGAGGTCGAGGTGGTGCGATCGCTGCTCGAACGGCAAGCTGGCTATGCCACGCCAAAGATCGACGTGCGCTGTGCAGCGTTTCGGGATGGCAAGATACTGCTTGTGCGCGAGCGGTCCGATGGATGCTGGACCCTGCCAGGCGGCTGGGCAGATGTTACCGACTCGCCGGCGGAAGCGGCTGAACGTGAACTGTGGGAAGAGTCCGGCTTTCACGGTAAGGCGACAAAAGCCCTCGCCATCTGGGATCGCAAACAACACAATCATCCTCCGCACGCTTTCGCAATCTACAAGATCGTCTTCCGGCTAGAGCTGATCGGTGGCGAAGCTGCATCGAGTATGGAAACGGATGGTGTCGGTTTCTTTGCAGAAAATGAGCTGCCTCCGCTGTCAACCGGCAGAGTTACGGTCAAGCAAATCCACCGCATTTACGAGCATTACCGAAATTCCGAGCTGCCGACGGACTTTGATTAGCGGCGCGCTCGGCGACATCCGGTGTCAGGCTGCACTACCCTAGACAGAGAACATCTCGGGCGGCAGATGCATTGTCCGGTTGGTGTATCGCAGTAGCAGCGTCTCGTCTTCCATGAAATCGATGCGCGTGATGGCGGTGTTGTAGTGCTGGAAGAACATCTTGGGGTCTGGGATCAGGTTGAAGAACGCTTTCAGCAGGCTGTCGATAAAGGTGCCGTGCGCGATGATGGCAATCGCTTCCTCGTTCTCGGACTCGTAGCCCTCTTTCGCCCGTCGTCGTAACTTCCTGGCAACACGAGTGGCGCGCGCAAAACAGGACGGCATGTCCTCATAGGTGGTATTGAAGAACCAGCCCTCCTCAGTTATCTCTTCCGGGATAAGATAGCCGGGAAACTGTTCGGCAATCTGTGAAGAGGTCATGCCGGGGAAGGTGCGCACGCCCTCGCCTGTGCGCGGATTGCCCAAAAAGATGCCGCCGTGCTCGTGCAGTTCCGGCCAAACTTCCGGAGTCAGATCCAGCGCTTGTGACACAGGCAACGCAGTCTGCATTGCGCGTAACATGGCACTGCAATATAGATGCGTGAAACCGTAGCCGGAATAGGGTTGGGTAGGATTCTGCTCCTGTCGTGATTCGGGATGCGCGTCGGCTGCAACATGCTCAGCCAACTTTTGGGCCTGCCGTTCGCCTAGTTCGGTAATGGGCGGGTCCTGTACGCGAGTGGTGATGTATGCGTCGAAGCCGTCCTGTGACGCTAGCCGATTATTGGCCGATTCTGCATGCCGAATGATAAAGAGCTTCATTTGGATTCCGGTCCTCCTTTAGCGTTTGTCTTTCTGATTTTTGATACCGTCTATTCTGCGGTAATGATATGATAGTTGTTATTGTGCGTCGGCTACTGTGCGCGGTAAATGATAACGGATGCTAAGCGGTTGGCGTTTGGTAGGTCCAATTTATATACAGACAACGCTATCCATGTCACCGACGAACTCAGGCAGGTTCGCATGCCCGAGCATTTGCCGAATGGCATAGGCCTCGCCGATGTGAAACCAGTAATGGTAAATGTTTCTCAGCAACATCGTGCCATAGTCTTCCGGATTCGGCCTCTGCACAGAAGTAGGACACTGGTTCAGCATTGCCGGTGTCATATTGTCCAGGAATTCGTCGGCAGTCGCTGTGATTTCTTTCCAGAGGGCCAGCATTTCATCCAGTGGCGGTGTTGAGGCAGGACTTCCGTAGCCAACTAGTTTGTGCAAATTTGGCGCAATAATTTTGCCTTCTGACAAATAGACCCACATATACTGTTCCTGGCTGGCAAGGTGCCCGACGATCCAACTGATGCAATTCATCGGCTCAAATCGCATAATAGCTTCTTCGGGCGATACGCCTTCCACGCAGCGAACAAGTTCGGAACGTGTGAAGCGAAACTGTGTTACCATCGGGATGGTCATAGAAATCTCCTCGGCGTTTTATACACCCGTTTATTGAACCTATGCTAGAGCAATGTCAACGTCCGGTTAAATCGGTCTGTCACCAGTGACGACCAGGGGCGTCAACAAAGGTGAATCAGCGACTAACATAAGTTCCAGTCTTCGTTGCTCGGTGCACTCCTGCATGTCATTATAGTAGTAGCCCTGCATGTGCGGTAATACTCGCTCCTCGCCCCATATGCATTCCGCGTAACTGGCAACGAATAGCACATGATGATACATTGTGCTGGTCTTGCCACGATTGTGTACAACATCCAGAACGGAGCAGGTTTGCATGGGCTATACGACGCTACTGACTGCAGATGAGCTGCAAAGACACTATCAGAATGACAACTGGGTCGTTGTGGATTGCCGCTTTTCATTGACAGACACGGGACTTGGGCGTCGACTCTATCTGGAGTCGCATATTCCAGGTGCGGTGTATGCCCATCTCGACGAAGATCTGTCCGGTCAGATTGTGCCCGGCGAAAGCGGCAGGCATCCCTTGCCGACTGAAGAAGAGTTTGTGAAGACTCTGAGCAATTGGGGCGTTGCAGACGGTGTCCAAGTCGCCGCATACGACAATATGGGCGGCGCTATTGCTGCACGTTTGTGGTGGATGCTACGGCAGTATGGGCATGAGGACGTGGCTGTGCTGGACGGCGCATGGACAGCATGGGAAGAGGCGGGCTATCCGACACTGGCAGGCGAAGAGCAAGGCGTATATCGTCAATTTACCGGCCATTGGCGCGACGGCGCAACTGCTTCCCTGGACGAGATAGTCGCCAATGTCGATTCAGGCAAGCTGCGCGTCTTCGACGTGCGTGCGCCGGAACGCTATCGTGGCGAAATCGAGAATATCGACCCCGTAGCGGGTCACGTCCCCGGCGCCATCTCAGCGCCATATGCTGATAATATGGGCGCGGACGGTAAGTTCCTGTCTGTGGATGCACTTCGTGAGAGATACGATGAGCTGTTCGAGGGCGTTTCGCCTGACGACGTAGTATTCTATTGCGGGTCCGGCGTGACCTCCAATCATAGCCTGCTTGCAATGGCACACCTCGGCATCACAGGTCCAAGGTTGTTTGTCGGCTCCTGGAGCCAGTGGATCGCGGATAGTCAGCGACCGATCGCGACGGGTCCAAATCCTTAGAAATTCACCACAGCCATAGCGTTCTTCAGGTGGCAAACAAGCCAATGCGAGCCAGATTCAGATTTAGAATTCACGACTGTTGCCCAAACAGTTACCGCAACTGTTTTCAGAACTGTTTTCGTAACGGCGTCGACTTCATGCTGTTGATTCTCGCCCTGGTCGGAATCACCGGTTGCACAGCGCCGCAGGGCCAAGTTGGTATTGCAGCGATCGACTCGCCGCCGATCACGATTGAGACGCGCACGCACGAACTCCTGCATCTATCAGATGGATATCGTGCGCACGTACTTGTGGATGGACTGGTCGGCCCCACGCAGATGATCAAGGGACCGGATAATCAATTGTGGCTCGCGCAATACGCCGGTGCGGAATACGAAGATACGGGTCAAATTATAGCGGTCAACTTGCGCACCGGCGACCGGCAAACGCTCGTCGAAGGACTGAAGAAACCAACCGGACTCGCAATTCTAGACAATTCTCTCTGGATCGCGACGGAGCGCGATCTGTGGCGTGCGGTCATAACCGAGAACCGCACCTTTGGCACCCTAGAGCATATTATGCGTGACCTGCCCTACGATGGGCGCTCCAACGGCACGCTCACTGTGACACCGGGACGCAATCTGCTGTATGAGACGAGCGGAGCACGCTTCGGAGGCACGCCTGTTGATGGTTCAGCGACTTTGTGGCAGCTCGATCCTATGCAGCCGGCGAAGCCAGTCGCCTTGGCTACCGGATTACGAAATGCCTACGCACATACCTACTATGGAGAGGACGGGCTTTGGTTCGTGGACATCGAACGGGACCTGGTGAACGGACAAACGCCGCCAGATAAACTCAACTTTCTGCGTGTACAAGAGGGGGTACCCGCGCCTGATTACGGCTGGCCAAAGTGTTACGGTAATCGCCAGCCTGCTTACAATTACGGTGGCGATGATGCCTACTGCCGCGGAACAGCCGCGCCGTTAGCTTTGTTGGAGTCCTATTCTGCACCGAGCAGTATGGTACTGTCACCATGGGAGGAGGCTACGCTACTCATTGCGCTGAGCGGGACTGGCGAGATCATTCGCGTTCCGATTCAACCCGACGGCAGCGTCGCGGATCCTACAATGAACATCTTCGTCAGTGGTATGCGTCGTCCGATAAGTCTACTGGTTTGGGATCACAACACGTTGCTTATCGCCGACCATGAACGCGGCGAAATCATCGCCATTGAACATGAAGCGGACGGGTAGGAAATTGTGGTGCGCTCAAATAGAGCGGCAATTAGCGGCGTAACCGATACAAAACGCAGGACCTAAGTACAAGGATAACGGAATTATGCAGCGAAACTTCATGATGATACTTGGTATATCCGGGGCATTCGCCGTAGCGCTGGGTGCTTTCGGTGCGCATTCATTGGAGGGACGCATCTCTCCCGATCTGTTGCAGACGTTCGAGACGGCGACGCGCTATCAGTTCTATCACACGTTGGCGCTGATTGCCGTCGTCCTTGCTGGCGCCAAGTATCCCACATCGCGCTATCCAACCATTGCGGGCTGGCTATTCGTCGCCGGCATACTCCTCTTTTCTGGAAGTCTTTATGTGCTTGTTTTTACCGGTCAAACCTGGCTGGGCGCGATTACGCCACTTGGCGGCGTTTCGTTCATCGTGGGATGGCTGCTTCTCGCGCTTGCCGCTTGGAAGGGCAGCCCTGAATGATAGGGCAGTCTTGCCGTCAGCCGACACTTGTGTCGTAGACTCGTGTTGGACACGCGTTAACCATCTCAATTTAGATTGAAGCCGCTCTTGACAACATCGATTGACAATATACGTTGCATATACGTGTGCGATTTGTCGATACGTCTTGTGCTGACTCCTGTAAGGTGCTATACTTATGTTATCTCGTAGGCTTATATCTTGATCAGGAGGCGCAAGATGGCGACTTCAGCTTGGCGCACTGGAACGCAACGGACAACAGAGCCTCTGAACGACTTGCCTGAAGGCAGATCCGAAGAGGATGACAGCGTCCGAAAACGGATGGAGGTTGGGCTGGCGCCGCGTCGACCGACTGCCAAACAAGCTCCGCAGCGCCCCCCAAACGCATCATCAATGAATCCGAGCGCAGCCTTATTGCCCGTTTTTCTGGGCATGATCTTGGCTGCCACAATGCTTCTCGTAGCCGCGAATATAGGTGGCTGGTTCCCCGGCTGGTGGCGTGGTCCTGCAGTAGTCGCGGAGACGCTTCGTGCGGTTTCAGTCCCGCTCGGCGAAGGCAATACATATTCGAGCTATCAACTTGCCATGAAGGACGACTTTTCCGGCGCGACCACCCTGTTTGCAGAAGGCATGAGCGCGGGAGAATGGCGCGTGGCTCATGCACCCACCGCAGCCAGCTATCTCATGGAAGTTTGGCCCAACCACGTGGTCTGGAGTCTACTGGATTATTCTCAGGCAAGTCGGTACCGAACGCAGGCTAGCGTCTCTGTTGCGACGCATACGCCGTGGGGATTTGCGGGCCTGGTCAACCGATACAGTGACGACGGTAACTTCTATCTCTTTATGGTAGATGGTCGCGGGCGCTATACGGTTCAGATGCAGCAGGACGGCGTATTGACATCGCTGCAGGACTGGACTGCCTCTGACGTACTGAATCAAGCAGGAAGTACCAACACGTTGACTGTAGAGGATGACGGAAGTGGGCAGCGGTTCTACGGCAACAATATGCTACTCTTTGAAGGTCCAACTCGTCTTCCCGACGGAGAAACCGGACTTGCGGGCGGTTCGTTCGAGAACGGAGTAGCAGAAATCTCCTTCGATTGGGTGCAACTGTTTGATCTGTTGACCGATTGACCTCAAACCTGTAAACTAAATAGCGTACATTCGCTGCTACACAATCGTCATAGTGAATGTGTGGCAGCGTAGTACTTGCAGCATTTAGGACTGTGCTGCATAGTGGCTATAAAATCCGCTGCAGATTACTGCTACAAATTGAAGTGAGCGAACATGGAACCGACCAAGACAGTCCAACGATTACAAGACGCTATACTCATGCAGGATGACGAATTGGCGGAGAAACTCGTACAGCGGCTAACGTCAGCGGATGAAGAAGCATTGATCACCATGACCGTGTCCGGTCACAACGACTTCAAGTGGTGGTCCATTCGTTCGCTAGCCCTCGTTGGCTCAGCCGATTGCCTTCCGACGGTGACGGATAATCTAACGTGTGACGATTCGGCCCTTCGTGCGGCCTGTGCTCTGGCAGTGGGAAATCTGTATCAACGGTATCCGGAGGCGGTGAAGCCGTCCATGCAGAAGCTTGCCCAACTGTTGACGGACGATGACGGGCTTGTGCGGCAGGCGGCGGCCAACGCGCTTTCTATGTGTGGAAATGACGCCGTCGAGGCGCTAGCAGAGATCATCGATTCGTTGCATGACGGAGCACGTGCACGTGCTGCCTACTCGTTGCAGAAGATTGCGACAAAGGAAGCTGCTCAGGTTCTCTATCCGCTTCTGGACGATCCGAATCATTTGGTGCGTTCCTATGCGTGGGATGGTGTGGAAGCAGCCGGTGTGTTTGATGAATTGGTTATCAACGCCTAATTCCAACTCCTCAATTTAGTTGAAAGTATTGGGACGCGTCATTTCGCAGACGATTCGCATAGTGATTCAATGCTCCTAGCGTTGGCGAAATGTCGACTTAGTCGACTTGATAAGCGGGTTGGTTTGGGTTATACTTGTGCTCAACGAATCTGAAAAATGCAGCATGCAAATAGATTCGAAGGTAGAATTTGAAGGACTGGTTAACACGAAGACGTTGTTGGCTATCAGGCAGGATAGTCAACTGCCAACAGGAATGTTACGGGCACCGGTAGTGAAGAACAGCAAGCGCCTTAGCCACTTCTAATGTTTCCATTTCCTTCAAGACAACAGTGCCAAATCAAACTAAGTTTCGTATAGTACCCAAGCCATAGCGCCATGTAATACAAGGGCGCAAAGAGTCAGACAGCGCAAAATAGCATCTTTAGCCAAAGCTTAGTTATCGCGCGGGTGTGCTATAGGAACGCAACCATACAACAACTTTGGTAGACCTGTTCATGGGATTTATCCGATATTCACAAGCGACGCAAAACCACCAGCTAGACGATGACGCAGGAATTTGTGAACTCCGAAAGCTGTTTCGTTCATACAGTAGCCTGTTCGTTATCTCAATTGCTGTACTGGCGTTATCAGCCTGCGCGGCGGTCGCTCCAGCGCCAGTTGAAGAGGGGTTGGAGTTTTCAGCGAACAATGCGCGACTATCACCGATTACGAAATACGATTTACCGACGCCGGAACCTGTGATCGTTCCGGATGTGACCGCAGTGGTCAATACGGTCGGGTCGCGCGCCAACGTGCGTTCGGGTCCGGCTCTAGACTCTAAGATTATTGCAAAGGCTCTGCCTGGTGATTCTTTCACGGTCGTGGGCGAGAGCGACGACGGTAAGTGGCTAGAAGTTTGTTGCATTACCGATCCGGAAGATCCTAGCGGTGAGACTAAGATCCCTGCATGGATCAGCGCATCGGTGGTGGACCTTGACGGCAATGCCGGAGCCGTACCAGTCACTGATGCTGTGTTTACGGATACAGTAGAATCCACCTGGAAAGTTGACTGGACGTGCGGTTCAGATCGATGCGAAGTCAAAGAGTGCGGGGCAACCGTGGCGGCGACTTCCGACACGCCTTCAACGAATCAATGGCTACAGGTTGAGCACACTGTTACGTGGGACGATAACTGCTTTGATGAGGATTCGTGGGTGTTTGAAGTTGATCGCTTTAGCGCCAAAGAACGCAGCGGCGAGTTTTCCGATAATTTCCTATATAACTACTGGCTTGGCATTCAACCTGGTCCGGCTACGAATACATTCACCATGGATGATGGACGCAAGGTTGCCGTATACTGCAGCGGTCCGCATGAGTTGGATCTAGAAGAGAATAATGGGTGGACCACCCGGTACGTCGGAGAGACTTGCCACGACGTGAAAACCGGTGAACTTGTGTCCGTTTCCTATACGAAGCGCTGGCTATTTACCGGCGAGTATGACGGCCAAAAATATGAACGAGCCTATTTTGGCGACTATGAGGTCCTTGAACAGCACCTTGTGGATACCAATGCAGAGCTTGCATTCATAGATGATTAACCAATCGGAATCCCCGTAGGGATGATATGGACAATATCGTCCTTTGGAACGCTAGCAGGATTGTTTTATAGTACTTGAGTATTATTCAGTAGAGTGGTGTATCCGGACAAAGTGCCCTGACAAGTCGTCCGGCAACCATAGATAAGTCATCGGCGAAGTTCTTAAGCATCACATTGTATCATCAATTATGGGTCACATAAGGAGCAATTACTATGACTCGAAAACGCAGTAGTCGAATCCTGATCGCTCTGCTAGTAGCCGCTGTACTGCTGATCCCAGCAACAGTAGCTTATGCTCAGTCTGAGTGTGCAGGAGATTGTGGAGGATCAACCGGTCCAGCAGCACCACCGCCAATTGCGATCGTTGGACCACGCCTGAGCCCGCCAGCGATCTCGCATACAGACGTCATCGATCCGTACACGGTCTTCAACGAGAATCTCGTGGCCAACCTGCCGGTTCAGTCCCTTGAAGCTGATGCAGCGGACGGTGGACGGGAACAAGAGAAACCTGGTCGCGGCATAAGGCAAACGGCAACAGAGTATGGTTTTGGTATCCTGCTCTATGACGTGCCCCTGGCTTGCAATAACTTCAACATGGAAGATCAATGGCCGTCCACAACCGCAGCCACCGATATCTGGACAGATTGGTATGCTGGTTGGGCGCCGTTCGCCATTGACGACGGCAACTACCAGGCCAAGAACGTAACGTTCTCTCGCGAACGTGTCGTAGGTCCGGGCAACAACTTTGGTGACAACGAGCATTCCGCTAAGATCGCCAGCAACCAGCCATATGCAGCAGGCTTCGGTAGCCCGACAATTCCGGTTCCCGATGGCTACGCAGACGGACAGGTTTATGTCGCAGTCAACTACCTGATCTGGGATCATGATCAGAATGGCATGGACTACGACTGGGCTTCCATGGGCGTCAAGACTTGCGCAGCTTGCGAAAAGGCTACCTATGTCAACGGTTACGTCCGTGGCGAGTGGGCACAGATGGAGCAACTCGTTCCGATCAACGGTCAGAGCGATATCATGGTTCTGTTGCAGGGTTCTTCACCAGGCTCCTTCAACTCTAACATTTACTTCGACAATGTCCAGATCGCATTCGTTGATTCTTCGAATTCCGCCGCTTATCTCGCCGACTGCACGTTGGCTCCGTAAGGTAACGAAAATGAGTACGAAGGTCAGTTCGATTCGTAGTATATGAACTGACAGTAGGTACGAATCAAAGAGCCGCCCAGCTACTGGGCGGCTCTTTCTATGAGGTGTGTTATCGGTTAACGATATCGCTGCCGGCAACAATATTCCACTGTACTTGAATATGAGGCAGTGCTCTCTGCTATTGCCAATGCGGCTAGTTTAGTCAGCAACCCTTACGTCATTCACAATAGGCGCGAAGGTCATCCCCTCCAAATAGGATGTCAGATCGGACAACGCACGCGTGGCATAGGCGTTGTACCGGTCACGCTTTGAACGAATCTTCTTTTCGAATGGCGGAAGGATTCCCATGTTGGATTTCATTGGCTGGAAGTTGTCCGGGTCCGCGTGGGTTATGTAGCGCAGTAAGGCGCCGCTCATGCTTGTTTCCGGAAGCTCTAGAAGCGCCTCTCCACTGATCAATCGTGCCATATTGATTCCGGCTACCATCCCGCTCATCGCACTGCCGACATATCCCTCGGTACCCGTAATCTGTCCGGCGAAGAACAGCTCTTCGCGCATTCGTGTCTGCAATGTAGGGCGCAGTACTGTTGGGCTGTTGATGAACGTGTTACGGTGCATCTGACCCAGGCGAACGAACTCCGCCTCCGCCAGGCCGGGAATCATACGCAGCAGTTCTTCCTGTGCACCCCAACGGATGTTTGTTTGAAAACCAACCAGATTATACAGCGTGCCTGCTACGTTATCCTGGCGCAACTGCACGACGGCGAATGGGCGTTGGCCTGTTCGCGGATCCTGCAAGCCGATAGGGCGCATAGGCCCGAACGCAAGTGACTTTGGTTCCCGATCCGCCAATGCTTCGATGGGCATACAGCCGTCGAAATAGCGCTCGAGTTCCTCATCTGCGCCTTCGATAGGAAGGCGCGGCGCCGTGAGCAGTGCTGTGACGAACGCTTCATACTCCTCACGATTCATGGGGCAATTGATGTAGTCACCTTCCTCGCTACCAAGCTCACTGCTGCGATCATAGCGGCTCTGCCGAAACGCAATTGACATATCAATGCTCTCGGCTTGTACGATAGGCGCCATAGCATCGTAGAAGTATAGATGCTTCTGCCCAAAAAGCCTCTGAATGTCCTCAGTAAGTTGTGCGCTGGTCAGTGGTCCAGATGCGATGATCGTGGGGCCATCCGGAATCGCATTGACGCTCTCGCGGATCAGCGTGATGTTCGGATGGTTTTTGATACGCTGTGTAACGTCACTCGAAAAATCGTCACGGCTGACCGCGAGTGCGCTGCCAGCCGGCAGTGCATTGCGCTGGGCAGTTTCAATGATCATGCTGCCCAGCTGTCGCATTTCGTTCTTGAGAATGCCTAGTGCCCGGTCCGGTAGGGTACTGCCAAGGGAATTGCTACAGACCAACTCTGCCAACCGGTCTGATGTATGTGCCGGTGTCGACTTTTTCGGGCGCATCTCATAGAGTTCCACCGGGAAACCGCGCTCCGCGATCTGCCAGGCAGCTTCTGTTCCCGCCAGTCCTCCGCCAATGATGGTGATTGCCCGCCCCATATCAATTCGCCTTCTCTCGTCACATTCGGGTCATAAGAATGCACTTCGTTACGAATTGCCGATTGTACTGTAGGGGATTCGCCATGGCAAGCCGCGGGAACTCCAGTATCGGATCATGTTATACTGTAGGCTGTCTGAGCAACACAGTCCTTGCTCGAGTGACGCAGCCAATAAACCATTCTATGACCTGATCAGCAAGTGGAGCGTATGGGATGAACATTGTCGACATCATTGTCAGAAAGCGAGATGGACACGAACTAACCAACGGCGAGATTCGCTTTTTTGTGGATGGCCTGGTCACCGGCGCAGTAGCGGATTACCAGGCGGCTGCGTGGGCTATGGCGGTCTACTTCCAGGGTATGACTGATGCCGAGACGGCTAACCTCACAATGGCTATGGCAGAAAGCGGCGACCAACTAGACCAGCATGCGTGCTTAGGCGACGACGTGACCATCGTGGACAAACACTCCAGCGGCGGTGTCGGCGATAAAACGACGCTGGCGGTCGGGCCTATCGTAGCCGCATGCGGAGTGCCGGTGGGTAAGATGAGTGGCAGAGGGCTCAGCTACACGGGCGGCACGATAGACAAGTTGGAGAGCATCAGTGGCTGGCACGCCGATCTCGACGCCCGCGCATTCTGCAACCAGCTGCGCAGCGTTGGTCTGGTCCTTGCTGAGCAGACCGCTGGACTTGCGCCCGCGGACAAGGCGCTCTATGCGCTGCGCGACGTCACGGGCACTGTACCGAGCTTGCCGCTAATCGCAAGCAGCATCATGAGCAAAAAACTAGCCGCTGGCGCAGACGCCATCGTTTTGGATGTTACGTGTGGTGAAGGTGCGTTCATGCAAACGATTGAAGAGGCCCGTCACCTGGCACAACTGATGGTGACAATCGGCAAGCGCGCCGGTTGTCGCGTAACGGCGCTCATCACACAGATGCAGCAACCGCTAGGGTATGCCGTGGGCAACAGCGTAGAGGTGAAGGAAGCCATTCAAACGCTGCAGGGTAATGGACCGACAGATTTTGCCGAACTCGTCACCACAGTGGCGACGGAAATGCTGCTAATCGGCTCGGAAAACCGCAGTATTACACAGTTGGATGCGCGAACCATGGTTACGACGGCTGTGGAAACCGGTGCAGCGTTGAAAAAGTTTGAATCGTTTGTGATTGCGCAGGGCGGTGATGCGGAGCAGATAGACAACCCTGACCGGTTGCAACTTGCGCCAGTTCGTATGGATGTTCATGCCATGGAATCAGGTACTATTCAAGAGCTACATTCACGTGAAATCGGACTGGCAGTGGTTGACATTGGTGGAGGAAGGCATGCCAAGCATGACAGTATTGACCATGGTGTCGGTGTCGTGTTGTCTAAGAAAGTGGGTGATTCAGTTGAACGCGGCGAGAAACTGGCTACTATCTACGCCCGCAGCGAGGATGCTGGCGAAGCGTGCGCGCAACGCGTCTTAGCAGCATTCAGCATTGGCGATACGGCTGTTGAGAAACTTCCAATCGTCTATGAACGCATCTCTTCTGAGGATTGTATTGCGGAGCCGTATGCAGGATAGGCGGCTGAAAGTACTACCAGTTGGTGACGACGCGTTCCAGTGCAACTGACTCAAACATACGTGCAGTGCGTTCGGCGACGCCTTGCCAGCTGTAGCGTTCGATTACCTTGCGCTTTGCCCGTTTCCGACGTACTGCGGCGCTCTCAGGATCTCGGAACAGCTCACGCACAGCCCACGCGATGCTGCCCGGATCATCCGGGTAGATAGTTAACCCATCCTCGCGGTGCTGCACGACCTCGCTAAGTCCGCCAACGTGGCTGGCAATCACATTGCAACCAAGCCCCATGGCTTCCAGCGCAACGATGCCAAACGGTTCATAGAGGCTGGGAAATACGGCCGCGTCCACAATCTGATAGAGATGATCACGGTGCTCGTTGGAGATGAAACCGAGTATCTGAACGGAATCGGCGACGCCAAGGAATTCAGCTTGCGGCTGTAATCTGCGACCGTTCTTGCCAGCGACCAGCAATTTCGTATCCGGGAACTCCGCTAGAATAGCCGGCATGGCGTCAACCAGTACATGAACGCCTTTCTCATGTGTTATTCGACCCACGTAGAGCAGCAGATGCTCTCCATTAGGCGCGTACCTGTTCCGGAGCTCCTCTTTATCAGCGTCGCTGGTCAACTCGTGTTTGCTCAGGTTGATACCGTTAGGGATGACAACGACCTTATCAAACGGGGTGCCGAAAATCTGATGCAGTTCTTCAACCATGTAGTCACTGCAGGCGATGATCTTCCACGACTCATGGCAGACACTGCGCTCGAGTGATTCGATTTGACGGCTCATCTCGCTTTGGATGAAGCCCTGTTGGCGACCGCGTTCTGTGGCATGAATCGTCGACACCAGCGGAATCTTGAACTGGTTCTTTAGTTCGATGCCAGCGGCGCCGGTTAACCAATCGTGGATGTGGATGATCTGGTACTGCTCTTGTTCGGCCAGTTCAGAAGCATAGCTGGCTAGTATGGCATTATCGGCAAGGACATGATTGTATGTGTCATTCGGATCCAGCGGCGGCAGGTCCACGCGATGAATCGTCACATACTGATTCGGGCGCTCAACCGATTCACCGCCGGCGAATCGCGTTGTTATGACGTCCACCTCAATAGGACCGAACGTAGTATTCAGGCCGCCCAGCGCCGGCGCAAGACCCGCAATATGCTGTCCCATTCCGCCAACGAGATACGGTGGATATTCCCAACTAAGCTCAAGTACTCTCATTGTCCATCCCACAGATTATATTCACGAGGTTGCTGTTACGGCAGCCCCGTACCGATCCGTTTACATGGTTTGTCGCGACTATTTAGTCGCGGTATCCAGTGGCTCAAATATCGCTGTTTCGCCATCAATCATGAGTCGATATGACCTGAGTGAAAGTCGTAGCGGCTCCACCGTGTTGACAGTGTCAAAGTCCGACAATATCTTACACGCAGCCAGGTAACTTAGTTGTGATTTAGCGATATCGGAAGCTGGATTCTGCAATTGGTCATTATACTCCGGCAGACTCCAACTTACCCAATAAATACTGCCATTCGCGCGGTAATGGCGCACGAAGATCCCTATTGAGCTAGCTGGACTAAGCCAGAAGCTAATATCCGGTCGCTCTTCATGCAGCCGCGACGCCGCCTCTGCACCGGTGTGAGCCTGACCAAGCCACAGGACCGCATCGCTTGCGCCAATCGAACCAAGAACCGAATCCCAGTTCGCAGGCGTCATTGCATCCAGCTGAACCGTCGCAAAACTAAGGTCGAGTCGACTGTTGGAATTTGCGCCGACGTCTTCACCAGGTATCCATTTCTCAGGAGCGCCTAGAACGTACACTCGATCGGCCCCTTCTCTTACGGCGTTTCGAGCCATTTGTACGACGGCTGCATCAATGTAAGCATCGGACAGCCGAGGATCAACGAATTCTCCACCGGCGTCGATAGCCAGCGGCGCAACCCAGGGTACCATAGCGTCCGTCATGGAGGGCGCCGCAGCAACGGTGGTAGCGTACTCCAACGGACCCACCACGCCAATCAAGGCAGGATCCTGGAGCAGCTTTTGCATGGTCCTAGGTGTATACGACGTCTGAGCAGAGTTGTCCAGTGCCAGGGCAACGATCGAACGGCCTTCCGGAGCGCAGTCGGTGATGGCTGAGCGCACGGCATCCAGTGCATCGTAGCCGGATTCGCGGTAGAGACCTTCGAAGGGTGCAACTAAGCCAATTTTCTGAATTGGTTGAATCGAAGTGCACGATGTACTGCTGAAGACAAGGCCGACGAGTGCAAGAATGAGCAAAGTCTTCGCGGCTACAGTCCCTAATGTGCTTCGATTCGAGCTATCCATGCTGGTTTCTAGTAGCCGTAGGCTCGAAGGTTCTGCTCATGTTCTGCCAGCGTATTCGCAAACACGTGACGACCGTCATCACCCGTTGCCACGAAGAAACAGTAGCTGCTGGAATCGGGATTGCGAGTCGCTTCGATGGCGTCTAGGCCAGGGCTTGCGACTGGTCCTGGCGGTAGTCCTGGATTGATGTACGTATTGTATGGACTTCTGACCTGCGCATATTCGGCGATGTTCTGAGGCTTCCACCACCAATTTCCAACGGTACCGCGGGCATACTGCACGGTTGGGTCTGCCTGCAGATAGCGACCGCCCACTTCCGCTTCGCATGTACCGTTGAGGCGATTGACATATACTCCGGCGATCAACGGCCGCTCATCTGCTTGAACTGCCTCGCGCTCCACGATGCTGGCTAGCGTGATGAGATTCTGTCCGCTGAGTCCGCTGTTTCCGCCCACTAACCCGGACTTGCCAACCTTGTTTTCAAAGTTGTCCAGGAACGCCGCGAGCACGATTTCCGGCTCACTTGCGAATACAGGCAATCGATAGGTGTCCGGGAATAGATATCCTTCCAGGCTAGCATTGGCAGGAAGTTCCTGGAGGAAGTCATAGTCATCGAAAATGGACAGGTTGCGTGGCTGGCGCACGGCAGCCAGGAAACGGTCCGGTTCCATCACATTGTTTTCAGACAATCGCTCCGCTATTTCCTCGGCACGGAAGCCTTCCGGGATGGTAACTAGCGCCTCTTCAAACAATGCGTTCTGCAGCGCTTCGGCTATCTGCGGCGTTGTCATGGTCTCCGCAAGCATGAAATTGCCGGCTTCGATACGCCTGTCCAGCCCGGTTACCCTAAGGTAGAGGTTAAACAAGTCCGCATCGTTAATAAAACCCGCGGCTTGAAGCCTGGATGCAATGTAGAGCGCAGGTTCACCAGGTACAATGACGAACTGACGCGGTCGCGGGTTATCCCCGGCTGGAACGTCCAGTTCCGCCTCTCTCATGCGCAAGCTATAGGTCAGAACCTGCTTCTCAATGTTGTCAGGCGTTAGCGCCCGTTCACCGGCGTTGGGGTCGATCAAACCTGACGCAGTCTTCGGTGCGCCACGAAACTGCTCGGTCAAATGTGCTTCTACCACAATCCATGCGCCAATCAGTACGCCAACGACCAGCGCCAAGAAACCAGATCCTGACCAGGTTGGTCAGCAAGTTTTCAGGCCGCCACCATGGTCGGCGATTCTTAGTTTGAATGCTATGGGACCTGTGCGTCCCATAGTGTGCTACTCGCTCTGATTTCGCGTTCATGGCGCAGATTCGCTCTGTCCTTTGGTACGGTCACTCTGGCTTGGCATCTGGACAAAGCCATAACCGGTATCTGTTTCCGATGACCGATCCAGATACCGTTGCAGGATCACAGCGGCAGCTTCCGCATCGTCGCCAGCGCGCCCCGCGCTCTCCGGCGTCAGCTCATGCGCCTCAATGGTGGACAGCGATTCATCCCAGAAGAGGATTGGCGGGCATGTGCCGCGAATAGCAAAGAGTGCATAGGCCAAGCGTTTGGCCCACTTGCGAATGCTCTTGGCCTGGTCTCCCTCACTGCCATCTATGTTCAGGGGTAGTCCGCACACGATGGCGACAACTTCCTCACGCTGAACCAAATCCGAAAGTGAAGCGAAATCGGCACGCCTGCTTGTCCGCTCAAGCGTTGACAACGGACGCGCTACCAACTGGAGCGGATCACATACGGCTAAACCAATTCGCGCACGACCGACATCTATTCCTAATAATTTCCCTTGCTTTGGAAGGAGTTTCGTATTGGCGCTCATTGCGGCTCTCCGGCGCTGCCATAATCGATACGCACCTGTATACGGTTTGGGAAGCGCGGTAGCGTGGGAAGCCACTCCGGATCCTGATATACATCCGGCACGCTTTCGAGCGGCCATCGTTGTGAGATTTCCGTAACGGCATTGTCAATCGATTTACCGGTCACGGCATTCTTCAATTCAACCGGATCGATGGGCACGACATATTCCGCTTTACCAGTCATGGTGAATTCGACCTGGCGTCCGACCGAGTTTACTTCGCCGACATCCTGGAAGCTGATGCTGTCGGCAACGAGCATGGCATGCTGCGGCACGCTTTTGCGCAGATCAGCCATCAAGACCTGCTGGGCATCCGTTTGCTGAAGAGCAGTGCCCTGAACCAGCGAACGTAGCTTGAGTTGGACTGTCTCGCCTTCATCGTCGTTGAACTTGTCGAACTCCTGGGCAATCGTATAAACAACCACAGACTCACGAGGCATCCACTCGTTCGGTTCCAGTTCTTGCATCAGAGAGTCGTACGCTTGCGTCTCGGCTTCGCTCTGCACCTGCGCAAGCAGCGCATCTTTGTCCTGCTGCGTCACAACGGACACAAGTTGTGAACCGCCCCCCCCGGTGGCATCCGGATTACTAACACTGACACGGAAACGTAACGCACCGCTGACGGTATTGATCGTGTTGGCCAGAATATTGCCAGAGATACCGGGCTCTTCCGCTTCGATGGGCACGCTCACCCGAGCGCGTACACCGCTCTCAACTGTGGCTTCTTGAGTTGTGCGGAAGGTTATCGGCGTACCTGTACTCGTGCTGACGACAGTCCCCTCAGGAATGCGCACTTCTGTGTTGCCCAGATTGCTGAAAACGACCGTTCCGACCGCTTTGTCGACCGGCTTCTGCTGTGTACCCGAGGTAACGGCTGAACCGGTGCTTTCCAGGTTGATCTCTACCAGACGACCGGGCACAATTCCCGCTTCCACGTCGCTAACCTCGACGTCGGGATCTGCCACCATGGGCACTGCCACCTCAATCGGTTCGCGACCCGGCGTTACCGTGATGGTCGCTGCTGGCAGTATCGCCACCGCGAACGCGCCCAACATGGCCACCATGAAAAGCCCCATCACGGCATAGGCGGCGAGTCTCAACCACCATGCCATGGGCTGAAGATATTTTACACCGTCGTGTATTCGCGACTGTCGTTTCCGATGCGCCTTGGGCTGCGCCGCTCTCGCCACTATGTCGCTATCTCGCCACCGTGGCGCTTCCGGCAAACCTTCTTCGACTTTGTGCGGGTTCACAATCGGATAAATAGGATGCATGCGCCAGCGATCACTGATTACATCCCGCTCACTGGCAAAGACCGGCAGTCCGGTCTTCTTCGCAGCACCGGCGATGCTATCGTTGTGCGTGATGACGCCGAGCTGACAACCTTGCACTTGTGCATGCCTCTGTAGCATGCGAAACCGTGCCAGCAGCTCTGTTTCGCTTAATGCATGCACATCCAGCAGTGAAAGATCCAGAACTACGTGACTGTTTTGGCACTGGGCAAATTGTCGCCGGACGGCTTCAGTATTCGCGTCCGGCGTTATCGGCAAAATCGTAGGCATTGTCTTCTGCACTCAGTTGAGAAACGAACTCAACATAGTACTCCGCAGCGGTCGAGAATTCAGTTCCAAACGAACTAGTTCAGGTTATCGGCGACCCAGTCGGCCACCTGCTTCAAGGCTGCGGGCAGTTTATCCGCTTCTTTGCCGCCGGCCTGTGCCATAACCGGACTTCCGCCGCCGCCGCCGCCGATCGTCTTGCCGATGGTGCGCACGAGGGCGCCGGCGTTCACGCCGCGGTCTGCAACGTCCTTGGTCACGGCAGCCACCAGCTGCGGCCGACCGTCCATGACCGCCCCGACTACGACCACACTGCTTCCTAACTTGTCGCGCAGCCAGTCGGTCATCACGCGCATGGTGTCCGAATCCGCAGCCTCAATCTCCGCCGCTAACACAGGGACACCCTTTACGGTCACAGCCTGGTCTAGAATGTCCTGACTCGTCTGCTTCGCCATCTGACGATGCAGCGCATCGATCTCCTTCTGCAGCAACTGGTTCTGATCTTGCAGCTGTTTGACCGCCGTTGGCAACTCTTCCGGACGGCTGTGTAACACCGTAGCTAGTTGCGAGACCGTCTTGAACTTGTCCTCAATCAGCTCTTCGGCGTAGCGACCGGTCACCACTTCCATGCGCCGGACACCAGCTGCGACACTCCCCTCATGTACGATGCGGAAGCTGCCGATCTCGGCGGTTGAGGTCACATGCGTTCCACCGCACAACTCCATGCTAACAACTTCATCGTCGCCAAAACTGACCACGCGGACTTCGTCGCCATATTTCTCGCCGAACAGCGCCATCGCCCCCTCGGCTACAGCCCTGTCGTACGAGGTCCAACGAGTGTTGACGTCGTAGTTGTCCAGCACTACTTCGTTGGAACGACGCTCAATATCGGCAAGTTCCTCCGCACTGACTGGCTTCGAATGAGTAAAGTCGAATCGCAGCCGGTTGGGTTCAACCAGCGAACCCGCTTGGTGCACGTGATTGCCAAGGCGTTCGCGTAGCGCAGAATGCAGCACGTGCGTGGCTGTATGATTGCGCATAACGTCCCACCGTCGCTCAGTATCAATCTCCGCGTGCGCGGGATCACCCACACGGACGCTACCGGATGTAACTTTGCCAACATGGACAATCATGCCGGGTATAGGTCGTCGCATGTTGGTAACTTCAACCGTCCATGCCGGCATCTCCATCTCTTCCGGGAAATAATAGATTTCACCCGTATCGCTAATCTGTCCGCCGCTCTCCACGTAGAAGGGAGTCTCCGGCAGCACAATTTCTACCTCCGAACCAACATCCGCCTCATCAGTCGGTTCACCATCCACCAGCAGCGCGATTACCTCAGTGTCAATCTCGGCAAGGTCCTTGTAAATGAGATGATCGACGCCATCTTTGGGCAGCTTGCCTTCTTCCTGCAGCTCTCGCAACAATTTGCCATAGACGGTGACATTCAGGGCATGTTTTTCTTGGGCAGTGGCGCGACTGCGATCCTTCTGTTCTGCCAGAGCGGCATCGAAGCCCGCTTCGTCGATCGTGAAACCGGTCTCCATTGCAATATCGCGTGTCAGATCCAGCGGAAAGCCGAATGTATCCCAGAGATAGAACGCATCCTGACCTGGAATCTCGCCTTTTCCTTCCGACTCCAACCTCATCATCAGGTCATCCAGCATGCTCAGTCCGGTGCTGAGCGTACGATGGAAGCGTTCTTCTTCTTCGGTTATGGTCCTGGCGATGTAGTCCTGGTTGCTCACCAGCTCCGTATAGTGACCGCCCATCTGCTCGATGACGGACTCCGACACCTTGGACAGGAACGGCTCATCGAAGCCGAGTAACTTGCCGAAGCGGGCGGCGCGGCGCAGGATCATGCGCAGCACATAGCTGCGACCCTCGTTGCCTGGCAACACACCGTCGCTAATTAGAAATGTGATGGCTCTTGCGTGGTCAGCGATGGCGCGATAGCGGAACAGATTCTCGGCGCGCTCGGCGTCGCTGTGGCCGGCCAGCTCCTGGATGCGGTCCATGATGGGCATGAACGCATCCGTGTCATAGTTGTTGTCCTTGCCCTGTAAAATGCTGGCCAGTCGTTCCAACCCCGCGCCCGTATCCACGCCGGGAGCCGGCAGCAGTGTCATTGAGCCGTCTGCCTTCTGGTCGTACTGCATGAAGACCAGGTTCCAGATCTCCAGGTATTCGTCGTCGTGGTTCACACCGGAAGCATCCTGACTGTCCAGGTCACCCCAGTAGTAGTGAATCTCGCTATTGGGTCCGCAAGGGCCTGTGTCGCCCATGGACCACCAGTTGTCCTTCTTGCCGAAACGCAGCACCCGTTCCGGGTCAGCGCCTACCTCAATCCACAGCTTTTCGGACTCGTCATCCTCTTCGTAGACGCTGAACCAAAGCCGATCCAAAGGCAGGTCCAATACGTTCACCAGCCAGTCCCATGCGAACTGAATGGCCTCGCGCTTGAAGTAGTCGCCGAAGGAGAAATTGCCCAGCATCTCGAAGAAGGTGTGGTGGCGAGGACTGGGGCCGACGGCGTCCAGGTCATTATGTTTGCCGCTGACGCGCATACATTTTTGGCTTGTGGTCGCTCGGGTGTAGGAGCGTTTTTCGGCCCCAAGAAAGACGTCCTTGAACTGCACCATGCCGGCGTTGACTAACAGCAAGGTCGGATCATTGGCAGGCGCCAAGTTGCCGCTTGCCACGACCTCATGACCCCGTTCGGCAAAATAGTCTAGATAGCACTGGCGGATTTCGTTGGTAGTTAGTTCATTCATTCGAACCTGCACTTATCGCTCTTGACAACCTTTGCTGATAGAAGACAACGCGGGACTAGCGACCTACTCTGACCAGCTCAATTTTATCCACACGACAGTCAGCTAAATAAGTAGTCCTCAGTCTGGAGATTGTAGGTCAATTGAATAGGCGTGTCAAAATAGACGGCTATATTCCCAGCATACGAAGTACGTTGATGAGGTGGTCGTTCCATTCGGTTACCGTGCAAATGAAATCGCTAGTCTACTAGAAATAAGATGCACTCCGGTACCCACTTCCAAGCGATGTATCCGCTATTGATGGACGTCGCGAACGCACGCTTCAGCAACACAGTCAGATGCAAGATGCGCTTGCCTCCATAGTTACGTATGTTTGCCATCTGATGAAGGGCGTTTCATAATAAGCTACATTATGCATTTTCTCGCCCATGCGGTCCCATATGCGGCTCACCGGCTGAATGACCGTTTGTCGCCAAAACGGTGGAGTTGAGCACAGTGTCTACGCCAATGCGGCAGCAGTATCTGTCTCTAAAACGCCAGCACGAGGACTGCATTCTACTCTTCAGGTTAGGTGATTTTTACGAGACCTTCGACGAAGATGCGAAGACCGTCGCGCGCGTCTGCGATGTAGTGCTCACCAGTCGACCTGTCGGCGGCGACAAACGTGTGCCGCTGGCAGGAGTTCCCTACCACAGCGTAGACGGGTACATCGAAAAGCTCATCCGCGCAGGCTATCGGGTCGCCATCGCCGAACAGGTTAGCGAGCCAGGACGCGGTCTTGTTGAGCGCGAGGTGCACCGAGTTGTCACCCAGGGCACTGTCGTCGAACCCGGCATGCTGGACGAGAAGCGCAACAACTACTTGGCGGCAGTCAGTATAAACAGTAAAGGCGACAAAGCCGGCCTCGCTTATTGCGACATCTCCACCGGCGAATTCGCGGTCACCAGCATCAATGCAAGAGAGCCGGCAGTTGTGGAGTCTCGTCTGGGCGAGGAGCTGAGTCGTCTTCGGCCTAGCGAGTTGATCCATATCGACTGGGATCCGGCAGAAAGCGCTCTACATGGCCTGGTGAATTCGCTGGGAATGCTGCTCTCCACGGTGGAAGCCTGGCAAGTCGATGCGGATACAGCACGTGAGCTACTGGAACGCCATTTTCAGGTGGCGACGCTGGATGGTTTCGGCGTTCAGAACCAGGTGCAGGCTATTAGAGCCGCAGCAGGCATCCTAGCCTATCTGCGCGAAATGCAGCCCGCTGCGGTCGTGCAACTGCGCAACCTGCACTCCTATACCGTTGGCGAATATATGACGCTGGATGAGTCGACGCGACGCAACCTGGAACTCACGGAGACCATTCGCTCCGGCGGTAGCAAAGGCAGCCTGCTCGATGTCCTGGACAGCACGCGTACGCCCATGGGAGGGCGCTTGCTGCGTCGTTGGCTCAGTCAGCCCTTGCTGGACGTGGATGCTATCAATCAGCGCCTGGACGCCGTCGAACACTTTGTGCAGGACACGGAGCTGCGCACGACGGTTCGCGAGCAACTTAAACAGATCGGCGACCTGGAGCGGTGGACAAACCGTGTCAGCCAGGGCATTGCCCTGCCGCGTGATCTGGTGGGTATGCGTGACGTGGTGACCAAGGTGCAAGCGTTACAGGAGAGTATCGCAAGGATTGTCAGGGACCATAGCGCTGGGCAGAGTACCGTCGCTATGCCGCGGTTGCCAAGTTGCGATGATGTCCTCAGTCTCTTAGAGAGCGCTATCGCCGATGAGCCGTCCGCCACGCTCGCCAATGCCGGCATTATCCGCGACGGATACAGCAGCGAACTAGACGAACTAACCGGTAGGAGTCGCGACGCCAAGGATCTGGATCGCCGGACTGCAGGTCAGCGAGCGACAGCGTCTGGACATTAAAAGTCTGAAGGTAGGCTATAACAAGGTATTCGGCTACTACATAGAAATCACAGATACGCATCGAGACAAGGTACCTGACGATTACATCCGCAAGCAGACGCTGACAAATTCGGAGCGCTACATTACCTCCGAATTGAAGGAATACGAATCGCTCATCCTGAACGCAGATGAGCGCCGGCTGGAAATTGAGCGGAATCTGTTCCGCGAAGTCTGCGTGCAAATCGCCGCACGGTCCGAGCAATTGTTATCGTTGGCATCGGGCATTGCACGGATGGACGTGTTCAGTACTTTAGCGGACGCGGCGCTCATGCGACGATACGTGCGTCCGGAAGTAGATGACGGTCCGGCTATCATCATACAAGCGGGCCGGCACCCAGTCGTGGAGCTGTCTTCCAACGATGAACCATTTGTGCCTAACGACACGCAGTTGCTACCCGATGCCTGCATCCATCTGTTGACCGGGCCCAACATGTCCGGTAAAAGCACCTTTCTTCGCCAAACGGCGCTGATTACACTGATGGCGCAGATCGGCAGCTACGTTCCGGCGGAATTCGCTCATATCGGCGTGGTGGATCGCATCTTTACGCGTATTGGCGCCAGCGATGAAATTCATCGCGGCCAGTCGACGTTCATGGTGGAGATGGTGGAGACGGCTAATATCCTGAATCACGCGACTCGCCGCAGCCTGCTGGTGCTGGATGAAATCGGGCGCGGCACCAGCACCTATGATGGCGTGGCAATCGCATGGTCGGTGGTCGAGTTTATCCATAACCATCCGGAACTGCGTGCCAAAACGCTCTTCGCCACGCATTACCATGAATTGACCGAGCTGGCGGAACGACTGCCGCACGTCGTGAACTACAACGTGGCTGTGGATGACAGCGGCAACGGTCGCGACGTTGTATTCCTGCGCCGCATTATTCCGGGTAAGGCAGACCGATCGTACGGTGTCCATGTCGCGCGTATGGCTGGCCTGCCGACGCAGGTCGTGAACCGCGCCGAAGAGATACTCGGCGATTTGGAGCGCACCGGCGCCGCTGGACCGCGCCGTATTTATGAGGAAGGACCGGAATATGCTGAGGCCTCAGCGGTCCAAGTTTCTCTCTTCGCCGATTCGCATCCGGCTGTCGAAGCGCTTCGCACGCTGGATGTGAACACGCTCACGCCGCTGGATGCGCTCAATCGTTTGTATGAACTGCAACGGCTCAGTGAAGAAGAACCCTAAATCGGCGCTCAACACCGGGTTGAGCCTATGGAGTGTGCGCCGAATGAATACGTAGGGCGCAATAGCGTTAGTCCCGATGCATCGGGCAACGGAACGAGTTTTTGATGTCTACACAGGAAACCATAGAAGAAGAGACGCGGGAGATACCGATACCGGTCATTTCGCAAGAACCGACGACAGCGGAAAAGCTGCGCGGCTTGAAGTGGAGCATTGCATCAAATGCGTCTAACACCGTATTTGTGCAATATACTTTCTTCGGCTCCATTTTCGTTTCTCTTTCTCAGCGCGCTCGGTCTGTCCAAAAGCCAGATGGGCTTCGTGCTCTCGCTCATTCCGTTCTTCGGCTTGATCTCGCTGTTTGTTGCTCCGGCGGCGGAGCGTTTCGGCTACAAACGGACATGGCTACTCTTCTGGGGCATGCGCGATACAGTGGCCATCGGCCTGTTGTTAACTCCCTGGGTCATCAGCCGCTTTGGGCCCGGCGCCGCGCTGACTTACGTAGCCGGTGTCATCGCCGTCTTCTCCATGTTGCGTTCAATTGGCATCACCGCCATGTTCCCGTGGGTACAGGAATACGTGCCCAACTCCGTCCGCGGGAAATACACGGCAATGAACAACATGATCACGACGATCGCCGGCTTCATCGCAGTTGCCATTGGCGGTATTGTGCTTGCGCGCGTTAACACAGAACCAGGGCAACTTACCGGCTTCGTGATGTTGATCGGGGTAGGCATTGTCTTCGGCTATGGATCGATTGCTCTGGGGTTCAAGATACCGGGCGGAGCGCCACAGAAGGTCGACAAGAACGATCCGGGCGCCAAGCGTGATCTGTGGACAGCTGTACGCGATCGGAATATGTTGCTCTTCTTGCTCAGTGCCGGATTGATCACGCTTTCTATTACGCCGCTGAACTCTTTCATTCCGCTCTTCATGAACGAGCAGGTCGGTCTATCCGAGAGTCGCGTTGTGTGGCTCCAAACCGGCGCCTTGATGGGCACACTGCTCTCCAGTTATCTCTGGGGCTGGGCGGCGGACCGGTATGGCAGCCTGCCTGTGGCGCAATACGGCCTCATGTTGCGCTCCCTGTTGCCGTTCATGTGGATGATGCTGCCAGCTAACCCCACCGCCAGTCTTTACATTTCGTTGGGCATCGCGTTTCTACAAGGCGTCGCCGACATGGGTTGGGGAATTGGCTCGGCTCGGTTGCTGTATGTCAACATCGTGCCCACCCAGAAGCGCAGAGACTATATGGCCGTCTACTACGCTTGGATCGGCGTCACCGCCGGTATCAGCCAACTCGTGTCAGGCCGCGTTCTAGAATTGACTACGGGTCTATCGGGTAACATTGGAATCTTCCGCATCGACCCTTATTTGCCACTCTTTGTGCTGGGGATTATTGGGCCGATTCTGAGTTTCTTGCTTCTGCGCAGAATCACAACCGAACAGACTATCGGCATGGGACGCTTTACGGGCATCTTCCTGCGTGGCAATCCCTTCTTAGCGATGAGTTCGCTAGTCCGCTACTACATGTCGCGCGATGAGGAATCCACCATTCGCGTGACAGAGCAACTGGGTCAATCAAAGAGCCCTCTGACCGAAGAGGAACTGCTGGCTGCGCTGGACGATCCGCGTTTCAACGTGCGTATGGAGGCTGTCATCTCCATTGCGCGCATGGCGCCGGATCCGCGTATGATTACACGCTTGGAAGAAATATTGAAGGGCAGTGAACTCGCTTTGTCGGCAGTGGCGGCATGGGCGCTTGGGCGCATGCACGATCCGCTCGCAGTGGAGTCACTGCGAGACACGTTGGACTCGGATTATCGTTCCATCCGCGCTGCCAGCGCACGCGCACTCGGCTCACTCGACGACATTGAAATGGCGCCGGAGCTGCTGGAACGGCTGGCTGCCGAGACAGACAAGAATCTTAAGATGTCCTATGCATCTGCGCTTGGCAGATTCCAATACACGGCAGCTACGTCGCAGATACTATCCCTGTTCAATGTGATTCACAATGAAGCCGCTCGCATGGAAATTGCGTTGGATTTAGCGCGGATGATCGGTGACGAAGCCGACTTCATCCAACTCTATCGCGGCGTCGGCAGCGACGCGTCTACCACCTTATCCAGAGCAGTGTCGGACCTTCAGCACGATTTGGACAAGAATCGCGATAGGAAGACGATTCGATCGGTCTCACAATGTTCCGAGAGCTTTGCCAGAGGCAACTTGCGTGCGGGTGCGAAGTTATTGTCCAGGCTGATCGACATCATGGGAGCAGATATCAACTGTGTGAGCTGTGGTCAGATTCTTAATGCTTGCAAAGCAAATTTCGCCTCCAATGGTGAACCGGGAATGGAATATCTTGTGCTTGCAGTTTACGCGCTCAAAACTTGTTGTGAATAGCCCCGATCGAGTATGATCGTTTTTGGCCAATTCCGACATTCCTAAATCACTGTTCCTGGATGCTTCGTTGTAGAATACCGTTCTGTGGATCAATCACTTCGTCGGACGCTCATCTATTCCCTCTATCTGCCTAGTGCACTGATTGGCGTTTGCTGCGGGTATGCTTATTCCCGTGCTGCCGCTCTATGCACGCTCGTTTGGCGTTTCCTATGGCGTGGTTGGCTTGGTGCTGGCTGCGCAAGGCATAGGAAACCTGCTTGCCGATGTCCCGTCCGGCATGCTGATGAGGAAGCTCGGACAGAGATGGTCCATGCTGATCGGGCTAGGCGTCCTGGCAATCAGTACGATCGCAATGGGCGTGGCCAACACGGTGCCGGAACTCATTATCTATGGCCTAATCGGCGGTGTTGGCATGGCTCTATGGAATATCTCGCGCCATGCGTATATGACAACCACGATTCCACTGCATCTGCGAGGTCGCGCTACCGCCACATTTGGCGGCATCAACCGCATCGGCGTCTTTGCTGCACCGGCAGTCGGCGGTCTCGTCGCGACACTGTGGGGCATGCGCTTTCCCATTCTGCTAAACGGCGTGCTAACACTTGTCGCGTGGGTCGTCATCGCGCTCTACGCAGTAGAAGAAGAAACACCTTATGCACAAGAAGTGAAGGGACTCACCGGGTATGTTGGAGAACTGGTCACCGTCTTCCGCGGACATTATCGTGTGTTGGCGTCTGCCGGCTTCGCTACCTTCCTCGGTTCCATGATACGTTCCGGACGTCAAGTTGTTATCCCGCTCTTTGCCGCCGATGTCATTGGCTTGGACGTGGGCCAGATCGGCCTCATTGTAACGATATCCGCCGCAATTGATATGAGCATGTTCTACCCTGCCGGTGTTATTATGGACCGCTTCGGTCGCAAGTTCGCGTCGGTGCCAAGCTTCGCCATACAGGCGCTTGGGATGGCGTTGGTGCCTTTCACCCACAGCTTTGTGACGCTCATGTTAGCGACGCTGGTCGTCGGTTTCGGCAACGGAATCGGATCCGGTACTATGTTGACGCTGGGCTCGGACCTTGCACCCAAGGACGCCATGGGCGAATTCATCGGCATGTGGCGCCTCATCGGTGACACGGGGCGGACCAGCGCGCCATTGGTCGTCGGTCGCATAGCCGATGTCATGAGTCTTGGCGCTGCGACCTTCGCCATCGCCGCGGCTGGTTTCGGCGCGGCTGCCGTTTCTCATGCTACTGGTGCCGGAAACGCGACCGGGGCACGAACATCCTGCTCCAGCAGGCGTTTGGTTGGCCTCAGCCAAGGCGCAATTTGGGGGCGGCAATGACTGATTCTAAGTACAGATCCGCCGGAGTTGATATCGACGCTGCGGCGGACGCGGTCAATCGCATGACGCCCGCGATTCATTCCACGCACACGGATGCTGTGTTATCGGGGACAGGCAGCTTTGGCGGCCTGTTCGCCATAGACAGCAACGCGCAAAATCCGGTGCTGGTCGCCTCCATCGACGGCGTTGGCACCAAAGTCAAACTGGCGGCGCAGCTTAATCAGTGGCAGGGCATCGGCTACGACATTGTCAACCACTGCACCAATGACATTCTGGTGCAGAATGCGAGGCCGCTTTTTTTCATGGACTATATTGCTACCAGCAAACTGCATCCGCAGCAGGTTGCCGATGTGGTCATCGGCATTGCAGAAGCCTGCAGGGCGGTCAATTGTGCGCTGCTAGCCGGTGAGACAGCCGAAATGCCGGGCGTATACGCCGAAGGAGCATTTGATGTGGCAGGCGCCATCGTGGGGCTGGTCAATCGTGAGCGAATTTTGCCGTTGCAAGATGCCATGCAGGCAGGCGATGTCCTGTTCGGCTTGCCCAGCAGCGGACCGCATACGAACGGCTATTCGCTCATCCGCTCGGTGGTTGCCGACAAGGACTTGGATGCAGAGTTGACCAACGGACAGACGTTAGGCAGTGCGTTGCTCGAGCCCCATCGCTGCTATGTAGCCGACGTGGATGCGCTTCAAGCGGCAGGTGTGGATCTGCTGGGCTTGGCGCACATTACCGGCGGTGGATTGCTGGACAACGTACCGCGCATCCTACCCGAGCACTTGGCAGCTCAGATTCAGCTTGACGCATGGGAAACGCCAGAGTTGTTTGAAATGCTGGTTGAATGGGCCGGAATGCAAGGGGACGAGGCCTATCGCGTCTTCAATATGGGCGTGGGTATGGTGCTCGTCGTGCCTGCGGACCAGGCGCCGCGAGTGAACAACATAGTGCCTGATGCGGTTCGCATAGGCGAACTCACGGAGCGTGGTGCGAAGTCAAACGCCGTACAGCTAGTACACTCATAGGGACCCTTCCATATGCCTGCTCAGTTGGCTGTTCTCATATCCGGCAACGGTTCCAACTTGCAGGCAATTCTCGACGCCATTCGCATGCATGTGCTGGACGCGGAGGTCGTGGTTGTTGTCTCCAATCGCAAGGATGCCTATGGTTTGGAGCGCGCGAAGAAGGCCGGCGTACCCATCCGTTATCATGCACTGAAGCCATACCTTGACGAGGGGCAGACACGCGAGGAGTACGACGCGGATCTAGCTGACATTGTCGCCGAATACGACCCGGATTGGATCATCCTGGCGGGTTGGATGCACATCCTCAGCAACGCTTTCCTACAGTACTATCCCTACGCAGTCGTAAACTTGCACCCCGCGCTGCCCGGTCGATTTCCCGGCGCACACGCTATCCAAGAAGCTTATGACGCCTATCAAGCGGGTAAGATTGACCACACGGGTATCATGGTCCACCTGGTACCCGACGAGAAGGTGGATGCGGGGCCTGTCATCGCCACAAAAGACGTGCCAATTTACAAGAGCGATACGCTGGACATGTTGGAAAACCGCATGCACCAGAATGAGCATAAGCTTTTGGTGCAGGCGCTAATTCGGTTGATCGAAGGTGATGAAGACGAATGAAAACGAAGCGATTGTAGCAGAAGCGCCGAATTCGTTGCTGTCCGTAAGGCGATGAAGTTGTTGTTGGAAGGATTTTGGTGTGACAGTAAATACCGTACATGCATTCTGGGAACCTTGGCATCAGGCTGGGCTAGAACATGTGCGGATCTGCTATACAGATGAAGGCGTTGTTGTTGAGAGCACCCTTGTTCGGGTTTCAGACTCTTCCGGATTTCACGCCAGCTACCGTATACTCACCGATCGTAACTGGCATTTTCGCAGGGTAGACATGACCGTCGGAACCGACTATGACTGCCAGCTCACCCTACTTACAGACGGCGACGGCAATTGGCAAAACGGAGATGGAAGTACACTACCCTATCTACAGGGATGTTATGAGATTGACATCTCGGTAACACCTTTCACAAATACGCTAGCGATCGGACGTCTCGCCTTGGATGTCGGTCATTCGGCACAGATTTTAACTGCGTATATTCATTGTCCGGAACTGAGTGTGGAAGCTGTACCGCAACGCTATACGGCACTTTCACTAGGCACTCAGAGCCACTATCGGTATGAGGGACTAAGCACTCATTTTGTAACTGAATTTCCGCTTGATTGTCACTCCCTGGTAATTGATTATCCGAATTTGTTCAGGCGCATCTTCTCGCCCCCATAGCCCTCCTCACTACGATATTATCCGTACCTATCTTCACCACACGTTGACGGCATGCCAATTGAAGCCAGCTGAACACTGGATTGAGCTTGGCAAGTTGCCATAAGGATCACAAAGGGGCACGCAGAGCGTGCCCCTTTAGAATATTCGGTTGTCTGTCACTAACCGACGACGATGTTCACCAGCTTGTCCGGAACCACGATAACCTTGCGGACTGTCTTGTCCTCCGTCCATCGCATGATGTTGGGCAAGGCCAGCGCCTCATTTTCCAGCACATCCTTGGCCACACCCGGCGCCTTCACCAGCTTATCACGCACCTTGCCGTTGACTTGCACGACGATGGTCAGCTCGTCTTCTCGGGCCTTCTCCTCATCGCCTGTTGGCCACTTCGCCACATGCACGCTTGACTCATTGCCAAGGCGATGCCAGAGTTCCTCGCTGATGTGCGGGAAGATAGGCGCCATCATCAACACAAGTGAGCGCACGGCTTCGTCCCAAATGGGCGAACCGTGGACGCCGTTTTCCTTGGCTCGCATGAGCACGTTATTGAACTCCATCATGGCAGCAATCGCTGTGTTGAGCCTGTAGGCATAGTAGTCGTCAGTGACCTTGAGAATGGTCTGGTGCAGCTTTCGCTCAACCTCCATCGTCAACTCCGCATTACCGGATTTACCCGACTGTGGCTCCTCCAGGACGCCCGACCCAGACGCGATGCAGGAAGCGGCTAACGCCTTCGATGGCGCTGGGATCCCACGGTCCTCCCAGATCCCACGGACCGATGAACATGAGATAGCCGCGCACGGTGTCGGCGCCGTGCTTGCCTACATAGTCGTCCGGATTGATTACATTGCCGCGGCTCTTGGACATCTTCTCGCCGTCCGGCCCCAGGATGATGCCCTGGTTGAATAGCTTCTTCATGGGCTCATCGAAGTCGAAGACGCCGATATCTCGAGCCGCTTTGGTAAAGAATCGAGCGTAGAGCAGATGCATGGTTGCATGCTCGATCCCGCCGGTATAAATGTCCACTGGCAGCCAGTAATCGGCCTTCGTTTTATCCCACGGCATATCATCGGCGTGGATGGTCTCTCCCGTCTTCCAGTAGGGCGAGATATACGCGTAGTAGTACCAGTTGGAGCACATGAACGTATCCATGGTGTCCGTCTCGCGCACGGCGTCACCGCCGCATTGCGGGCACTTCACATGTAAGAAGCCCTCATGATACTTCAGCGGACTCTCGCCGGTGGGCGTGAACTCTGCGTCATCCGGCAAGCGGACCGGCAGATCCTCGTAGGGGACCGGCACCGTTCCGCAATTCTCACAGTGAATCATGGGAATCGGTGCGCCCCACATGCGCTGCCGACCGAACAGCCAATCGTGCAGACGATAGTTTACCGCGAACTTGCCGCGACCGCTCTGCTCTAGCCACTTGGTTACCTTCTTAGCTGCGCCATTAACGGGCGTCCCGTTGAACGGGCCACTATTTATCAACTCGCCTTCTGTCTTGGACGCATAGGCCTCTTCCATTGGGCCTCGTGCGCCATCCGGGCCTGTAATGACTCGACGAATTTCCAACCCGAATTTGGTGGCGAACTCGAAGTCCCGCTCGTCATGCGCAGGAACCGCCATGATGGCGCCAGTGCCGTACCCCATCATGACGTAGTCGGCAATCCAGATGGGAATGCGCTCGTCGTTGACTGGATTGATGGCATAGCCGCCGGTAAAGACGCCCGATTTTTCTTTGTCGGCTGACGTGCGCGCGATCTCGTCCAAACGCGCTGCCTGCTCTTTGTACGCCTCCATGTCGGCACGGTATTCGTCCGTCGTGACCTCGTCCACCAACGGATGCTCCGGCGCCAGCACCATGAACGTGGCGCCCCACAACGTATCCGGCCTCGTTGTAAAGATCTCAATCGGATCCCCTGCTTGGGTGCGGAATGTGACTTCTGCGCCTTCGCTGCGACCGATCCAGTTGGTCTGCATGATCTTGACCCGCTCGGGCCAATCAATCTCATCCAGACCTTTCAACAGCTCGTCGGCGTAATTGGTGATGCGCAGCTTCCACTGGAACAGGTCCTTCTTGATGACCGGCGTACCGCACCGCTCACAATGGCGGTCCTCACCCCAAACTTGCTCCCGGGCCAGTGTCGTGTTGCAGCTTGGACACCAGTCTACCGGTGCAAAGTCTCGATAGGCCAATCCTGCGTCATAGAACTTCAAAAAGAACCACTGAGTCCATTTGTAGAATTCAGGGTCGCACGAAATGGCTTCTCGGTCCCAGGCCCACATAGCGCCCATCTGCTTCAGCTGGCCGCGCATGCGGTCGATGTTGGCGTATGTCCAGTCCTTTGGATGAATGCCATGCTTGATGGCGGCGTTCTCCGCCGGCAAGCCGAACGCGTCGAATCCGATAGGGAAGAACACGTTGTACCCGAGCATGCGGCGGAAACGTGCACCGGCGTCGCTGGGTGTGAACGCATACCAGTGGCCAGTATGCAGGTCACCCGACGGATATGGTAGCATGGTCAGCGCATACCATTTGGTGCGATCCGGATCTTCGACCGTATCGTATAACCCTTGCTCTTCCCAGGTTTTCTGCCATTTCGGTTCGATCTCTCGGGGTTCGTATCTATCAATCATTTCGGTATCCCTTCGAATGTTCCATTCGATATCGGAATCTTGTCGTCATACCAAAGTAGGCGTCGGTTCTTGGTGAGGGTCCTAAACTATCATGATCGTACGCGTGAAACGGTCTCACCGATGCTGCGCATAAAAAACGCGAACTGCCCGACAACACCTTCTACCCCGGTGTTGCCCAGCACTTCACGTCATGATTTGGCCCGCGCCAGAAGGCGATCGGGCTATGTAAGCGCGACCATTCCACCGACTGCATATCCTGCCTGAATGGCAGACCGAGCCGGTATGTCCGAACCTATACGACGAATACTCATTCTAGCCACGCTCATGATGATTAAGTAAGTATAGCACAGATAAGCGAATGTGCGCCTTGAGTTTTTAGTCAAGTGCAACGGGCGTGAGCCATCCCCACGCATCCGACAACTCACCGGAGATGATGCCGAAGAATCTCGACTGAATCTCCTCGGTTACCGGGCCGCGCTTGCCGGCGCCGACGGGCATGCGATCCACGGAGCGAACCGGCGTGATCTCCGCCGCCGTACCGGTGAAAAAGATCTCTTCCGCCATGTAAAGCATCTCACGCGGGATAACTGTCTCCTTGACTTCGTAACCGAGTTCCGTCGCGATGGTGAATGCACAATCGCGCGTGATGCCGCCCAGGATACTGTTTCCCAACGGTGGCGTGTAGAGCTTGTTCTTCATCACCAGAAAGATGTTTTCGCCGCTTCCTTCGCTGACGTAGCCGTTCACATCCAGCGCAATGCCTTCGTTGAAGCCGTTGTCCTTAGCCTCCATCACCACATTCTGGCTGTTCACATATTGACCGCCGATTTTAGCCAGCGCATTCAGCGTGTCCGGCGCCATGCGTCGCCAACTACTTACCTGCACATCGACTCCCAACTCGAGCGCTTCTGCTCCGAGATAGGCGCCCCATGGCACGGTAGCCAGTATCGCCTCCACCGGGCAGCCGCGACCATCTACGCCGAGCGTATCATAGCCGCGGAAGACGAGTGGACGGATGTAGGCGTTGTTCTGCTGATTGGCCCGTAGTACATCGGCTGTCACCTGCATCCATTCATCGATATCCAGCGGGCACGGTATGCGCGCAACCTTGCAACTGTACAGCAAGCGCTCAAAGTGTTCGCGTCCACGGAAAATTGCCGGTCCACTTTCGAGACTATAGGCGCGCAGACCTTCAAATACGCTGCTGCCATAGTGCAGCGCATGTGTGAAGACATGTACCTTGGCTTGATCCCAGGGTATTATCTCGCCATTCATCCAGATATAGTCGGCCTTCATCGCCATGATGTCTCTCCTAAGGGAAGCTGTGGACTATCGGTTGTCGAACTGCTATTGAAAGCGCAGCGACTGAATTTGTTGCCGCACATTATACGGCGTCGTGACGGTTCTGTCATGTTTGCCGCAGTTGCATCCTGCCGCAACGCATCACAATCCATCATGGCGGTTCAGAGTCCCGCAGATCACTATGTTTTTTTCGTGGGCGCCGGAGTGTACAGCACAGAAATCACAAGGTACACTAAGGACGGTAGAGAGCAAATCCTTCACAATGCAATACGAATCCCACCTACAACTGGCTACCCTAGATGAACTGGAGGGACGGTGAACGTGAATCGTGACAAGCTGGTCTCTTTCGTGCAGGACATAGTACGCATTCCCAGTATGAGCGGCGATGAAAAGTTGGTCGCCGAGCGTGTGCAACAGGAGATGCACGCGCTAGGTTACGACCGCATCGAAGTCGACGAGTACGGTTCAGTTGTCGGCGTCATAGAAGGCGCACACGAGGGCAAAACACTCCTATTTGATGGTCACACGGACACCGTTGGCGTCACCTCTGGCACACCCTGGGACAGGGTTCCGTTCAGTGGCGACGTGGACGATGAAGCCATTCACGGGCGCGGCAGTGCGGATATGAAAGGCGCGGTTGGTTCGTTCATTTACGCGGCTGCAGCCGTAGACAAGGCCGATCTGCGAGGTCGCATTGTGGTCAGTGCGTCCACCATGGAAGAGGTGCTTGAAGGAGTGGCGCTGCAAGCCGTCATGGAGCGTGAGTCGCCAGACTGTGTCATCATCGGTGAGTCCACGGAACTGAACCTAGCCATCGGTGGGCGAGGACGTGCGGAGATTCACTTGGAAACCATCGGCGTCTCGACCCATTCTTCGTCGCCACACTTGGGGCGCAATGCCATACTCGACATGCTCAAGGTTATTCAGGCTGCCGAGGAGCTGCCCATGCCCCAGGACGAGTTTATGGGATCGGCAGTGTTGGGCCTGTGCGATATCATCTCCGTCCCGTATCCAGGGCACTCGGTGATTCCCAGCATCTGCAGAGCCACATACGATCGGCGTCTACTGCCAGGCGAGACCGCAGAAGACGTGCTTGGCGAAATAACATCCACGCCTGCTGCGCAGTCGGTGCAGCTAAAGGCGACGATTGGAATAGGCGAATATCAAACATATACGGGCGCCACAATGCGATTGGAAAAGTTCTTGCCCGCCTGGCGCATGGATTCCGACCACTGGCTCGTGCGCGCCTGCCAGGGCGGGCTACAGGCTGCCGGTCTCTCGCCCAACACAATAGCGTATCAGTTCTGCACCAACGCAGCTTACAGCGCAGGAAATTGCCGGCATTCCCACAGTGGGCTTTGGCCCGGCAAAAGAGAGCGATGCGCATATGATCAACGAGCGCCTGCTGCTCAGCGACCTGTTCGCCTGCGCCGATGGCTATGTTGGCATGATCAAGGCCATCCTCAACGGCTAGCGAGGCGCAGCGTGATGTGATCATGACTAGTGCGAGCTAGCTCTGTCCAGTGGCAGCGACGGCATAAAGATCTTCGAATTGACTGACAAGTTGTGAAGGATATTGGCATGGGCGATCAACGGGCTTTTCCACCGGACGCTGAAGGCGTTTCACCAGTAGATGTACCGCAGCGCACGTTGCACACAGGCGCACACATGCCCGCAATCGGGCTGGGCACGTTTGGCTCCGACCAGGTGAGTTATCAGGAAGTCGCCGAGGCGGTGCGCGGCGCGCTGAAAATTGGCTACCGTCACATCGATTGCGCCGCCGTCTATGGCAATGAAGCCCACATCGGGCAAGTATTCAGTGACGCGCTGGCTGCCGGGCTTCCCCGCGAAGAGTTATGGATTACGTCCAAACTGTGGAATGACATGCATGCTGAGGACGACGTAATCCCTGCCTTCAAGCGCTCGCTTGCCGATTTAAAGCTGGACTATCTGGATCTGTACCTAATCCACTGGCCTTTTCCCAACCATCATCCGCCGCATGCTGATGTGGGTTCGCGTGCGCCGAACGCCAAGCCGTACATCCACACGGATTACATGAAGATCTGGCGCAAGCTCGAGATCGCTGGTAGACGAGGGCTTGGTGCGGCACATTGGCACGTCCAACATGACAGTTCCTAAGCTCGAGTTGCTTCTGCGCGATGCGCGTATTCCGCCCGCTGTAAATGAGATGGAGCTGCATCCGCATTTTCAGCAGCAGGAGCTGTTCGATTTCGTGGTACGCAACGGGATTCAACCTGTCGGCTACAGTCCTATCGGATCACCGGGACGTCCAGAACGTGATCGCACGCCGGAGGACACGGTCGATACAGAGGATTCGGTAATTATGCGCTTGGCCGAAAAGTACGAGGTGCATCCGGTCTCCATTTGCATCAAATGGGCAGTGCAGCGCGGTCAGACGCCGATCCCGTTTTCCACCAAACGGTCACACTACCTCAGCAACTTGCGCGCAGCCGTCATGCCGGACTTCACACAGGAGGAGATGGACGAGATCGCCGCTATCGATCGCAACTGCCGGCTCATCAAAGGGCAGGTCTTCTTGTGGAAGGACGCACAGAGCTGGGAAGACTTGTGGGACGATAAAGGGGTCATCACACCGCCGTATTGCTCAGGGCAAGCTAGCTTGTGAAATAGAACGCCCCTCGCATAATCATGCAGCCGCACAACACGCGGTACTTTGGAGCATTAACCAAGCAGCCCCGTTTGCTCAGTTACCTGACGATGGCGGTCCAGGAGGCGCTTCCGGCAGATTTCCCGGCGTCGGAGGTTCGAGCGTGGACGTAGTGCTTTCGTCTATACTCGTAGTACTGGTCGGCGTCGCCGTCTCCACGACTTCTGTAGCGGCAGGTGGCGCGGGCGTGTCCGTCTGCAACTGGGTAGCAGTGGCTATCGGCGTGTCAGTGGGAGCAGGCGCCTGTGTATCTGTGGCTGCCGGCGTCCACGTGCTGGTTGCTTCTGGCGTTGGTGTCGCTTCGACGGTCGGAGTGGAAGTGAGTACCGGCGTCTGAGTCGGCGGTACCAACGTTGACGTAGGCGTGGAAGTTTGTGTAGGCTCCCAGGTAGACGTCGCTGTGGGCGGCATGGTCGGTGCTAGTGTGAAAGTTGGCGTGGGCGGCAGCGCGGTCCACGTGGCAGTGGGCATCGGCGTCGCTGTCGGCTCGGCAACGAAGAGCCGCACGCGAGTTTCATATTCACTGCCGAACGTGTCACGCACAACCAAGCGCAGCGTATGCGGTCCGGGCGACAGGCCCGCTGTGTTCCACTCGCCGAGTTTCCCATCCAGAACCGGCGTAGGGTTCGGGCCGCTAAAGGGCAGGCTATACGCTCCCGGGCTGTGACTCTCGCCATATTGCAGCTCGTAGCTGGCAAAGGCAGGCGCATTCGCCGTCCCGTAGATCTGTACCACACCGCTGACCACCTCACCCTCCACGGGTTGGCGTATGGTCAGCTCTGGCCCAAACTGGTAGGTGTCGCTCTCGTCGATGGGCGGCTGCGGGATGCCATGTTGCTCCGCCCACTCCCGATACTCGCGACGGGTAGACCTTGAATATCTTTTCTTCGATAGCGCCTGCAGGTGTAAATTCAGTGGCTAATCGGCCGCTTTCCTTGTCAAGGCGCACAATCTGATAGAGATCCTTCTCGATAGGCACGGGCGGTCGGTCGATGGCGAAAAAACGCGCGGCTGGCAGCAGGACAAGCAGGGCCAAAGGTCGCGCCCGTATCGGCGCAGACCTCGTAACGCTGTACGCCTTGCGGCGGCTCAAATTGCAGCACCGGCGAATCGCTCAGAGCTTCAGTCATGAAACGATGCCAAATCGGTCCGGCGCCAGTGACTCCTGACAGGTTGCTCATTTCCGAGTTATCAGCATTGCCGATCCAGACGCCGGTCACCAACTGAGGCGTGTATCCCATCGTCAGATTGTCGCGGATATCGTTGGTGGTGCCCGTCTTCACAGCGGCTGGACGGTCCAATTGCAGAACAGAGTTTGGACCGAAGGCGGCTGTACGCGCCTCGTTATCGCTGAGAATGTCTGTGATAAGAAACGCATCCACCGGATCGACCAGTTGCTCTGATGTCATCTCATCTGGCTGACAGGGATTATCCGTCCCCATTTCGCAGATGACGTTTTCGTCCGCGTCGCTGATACGCAGAATCGTCAGCGGATGCACCTGTTGGCCCTGGTTTGCCAGGACCGCATAGGCAGACGTCAACTCCAGCAGTGGCATTTCTCCAGCACCTAACGCCAAGCTTAGGCCATAATCCGGTCGGGTCAACGTAGTGACGCCGAGTCTCTGCATCAGCCCCAGGAATCTGGCTAGCCCTACCTCTTGCATGGTGCGGACGGCAGGAATGTTGTAGCTGTTCGCCAGCGCGGTGCGCACAGTCACCATGCCGCGTTCGCGATTGTCGTAGTTGGTTGGCACGTACGGCGGGTTGGCTCCGTCCGGGAAGGGCTGTTGGATGTCGGCAAGGAGCGTCCCCGGCGTCCATCGCTGGTCGAGCGGCTTATCCGGTTGCTCGAAGGAGGCCAGGTAGACGAACGGCTTGATCGAACTGCCTGGCTGTCTCGGTGCAAGGGCCATATTGACTTGACCGTCGATCTCGGGATTATCAAAATCGGCGCTGCCCACCAGGGCAAGCAACTCGCCGGTATCTGGTCGCATGGCTACCAACGCTCCGTTGGACGCATCATGCGATGCAAGTGTGGCTACATGCTCAGCAACGGCTTTCTCGGCTATCTGTTGCAGCCTGGGGTCAAGTGTAGTGGTCACATTGAGCCCGGTCTTGTACAGGGAGTCAGGACCGTACAGGGTTTCTAGCTGCTGTCGCACGAACAGCGTGAAATGAGGCGATTCCAGGTTGAAGGCCAGCGGCGCGTAGCTTAGCGACTCCAGCCAGGCCGTATCAGCCTCGTCCGACGTAATGAGGCCATCTTCCACCATCAAACCAAGAACGACTCTCTGTCTTTCCTTGGCGCGATCTGGGTGCGTGTACGGGTCATAATAGGCGGGAAGCTGAGGCAACCCAGCCAGCAGCGCGGCCTCGGCGAGCGTCAACTCCTTTGCCTTCTTGTTGAAGTAGGTCTGGGCGGCTGCGCTGGCGCCATACGCTAGATTCCCATAGTAGACCTCGTTCAGGTAAAGCTCCAGGATGGTCTCTTTGTCATAGCGGCGGCTGACTTCGGTAGCCAGGACCACTTCTTTGATTTTGCGCGAAGCCGTACGCTCCGATGTAAGGTAGACCCGCTTAACCAGCTGCTGCGGGATGGTCGAAAAACCGGAAACTATATCTCCCTCGCGCAGCACATAGTAGACGGCGCGCACAAAGGCGAACGGATCCACGCCGCCATGCTTAAAAAAGTTGGCGTCTTCGGTTGCAATGGTCGCCTGAACAAATTCGGGCGAGATTTCATCCAGTGAGACGACGGTGCGCCGTCCTGCATTGGGATCGATAGTCTCGTACAGTAGATTGCCTTCACGGTCCAGAATGCGGGTGGTTTGAAACTGACTGGCGCGACCAGAGAGCTCGGCTGCCGATGGCAGGCTGGCTGCCACAACACCGTAGCCGAGAATGCCTACACCAACCATCAGCGCCAGTAGAACGACGAAGGTCAGCGCACCACTGACTGCGCCTGCGACAAAACGATTGCGTTTTTTTTGTGGTGCAGCGGCATTGCTTTGTAGTTCAAAATGATCCATAACAAGAGTTCGTTTCCACGCCGCACAGATTCGTTCAGACAACCTTCACAAACGCAGTGCACGCGCCTCTACGGCCATGACCACGGCAGCGTATTCTGGTATAACCAGGCTACGGTATGCAGCGCCTGCACAGCAATAAGCGGGATGGCGCCCATAATCACGTAGCTGCGCGAATCCAGTGTGCGCGCTAACAGGTAGACCAGCAGCGCCGTCGTCGGCAACAGACTCAGGCTGAACAGGTCCCAGTCACGTTGACCGCCATAGTCCGGATTCCACATCCAGGCAAGCAGCAGATAGAAGAATGTAGCTGCCAACAATACCACTAGAATACGCCGATCGCCGCTCTTATCAGCTGAACTATATCGCGCTGTCCGTTCTCTGACGCTGCCTGGGCGGCGGACCAAGCCCGCCACAACCGAAATCAGCAGGCTCGGCAGCACCACCGGCCCAACCAGAAGCTGCTCGTTGAGAAAGTCGCGAAGGTGCGGCCAAGAGAACATGGTGTAGTGCTCCCAGTCGGTAGTCGCCGCGCGCAACGGTACCAACCACCTGCCATCACCGCCGCCAGGTCTGTCCACGGTAAAGAGCGTTGCGATGCCATGATGCCCCGCCTCCATCATCAGCCAAGTCATGCCATAGATGATCGTCATCGGCACAACAGTCTGTAGAACGATGGAGCGCCACGGATTGTTTCCACGGGATAGGTTATCTTTGGCCTTTATCAGCGGCGACTCGACTAGGATCAACAGCCCAAGACTCGGCAACAGGACGATCGTGCTGGGGTGGAAGACGTTGGCTAAGGACACAGCCGTCACAGCCGCCCACAAGGAGCCGTCGCCTTGGGCGCAACGGACTGCCCACCACAGATAGACCAGCACCAGAGCAGCCGCAAAGCTATAATTTTCGACATAGCCGAAGAAGAGCTGTATCAGGCCCAATGTAACGATGAGGCCATAGGTCAGCCAGTCCGGTGCTAATCGATGATTGCGGCTGAGCAAGAGCAGCGCGCCAAGAAAGATGGCGCCGGCAGTGGGGCTCAACAGCCGGTAGATGGGCGTAGCATCGTTGAAGCTGCGGAAGTGCGAGAGCGCTCGCCACACTTGGCTGTGCAGGAACACGTCCAGCGGCGCCTGCCAGGTATGCGTGAGGCGCAGCGCTTCCGTAGGCCAGACTAGAGAACGCGAGATGATGTATGCGTCTCCCCAGCGCGTGTGGACAATAGGGAACGCATAGAAGGCGATAAGTAATAGTGCCGAGAAAACAATCAGCGCATGCCAACGTTGCTTTGCGCTCACTTGAGGAAAACGTGCTTGCGGAGCGCCAAGGTCCATCCACCAGATGCCGGCGATGAGGACAATGATCACCAGCGAACCCAGAATGAATGCCCACGACGGTAAATAGGTGATGGGCCAGAGACCCCACCAGAGCGCTTCCGCCTCATCCGCCGTCGGAATTGCATCGGCGGTTGCGGGCAGCGTGCGAACATACGCGTACAGAGCCAGCAACGCCAACGCCACCAGGTGCAGTGCTACGACATGGAGGCGTTGGCGATTCATGGCAGTCGTGCGGTCCACTCCTATTCGTCGACGAGCATCTCCGTGAACCAGTCCAGGTTACGCTGGATTGCGTCCATGACCAGCCGCGGTTCGTCGATGGCGTGCCCCTGTCTCGGGTAGATGTACATATCCACGGGCACGCCTCTGCGCTGTAGAGCAATATAATACTGCAGACCCTGCTCCAGCGGCACACGTGCATCCGCACCGCCATGCTGAATGATGGACGGCGTGTTGACCGAAGCCAAGTGATAGATAGGCGAGTGCGCCTGGTAGAACTCGGGAATCTCCCAGAATTCTCCGCCGAAATAATCCGGAATGAAGCTGGGAAGGTCAGCCGTTCCGCAGAAGGTCATGGGGTTTGTTACCGCAGCGCCGATGGAGGCTGCCTTGAAGCGGTCGGTCTGAGTGATGGTCCAGCTAGTCATAAAACCACCATAGCTCCAGCCGGCAATACCTAGCCGTTCCGGATCTGCGACGCCCATCTCAATGACCTTGTCCACGCCCTTTTGGATGTCCTGATAGTCGCCGCCGCCCCAGTCTTTCATGTTGGCGAAGCGGAATTCTTTGCCATAGCCGCCGCTGCCACGCGGGTTGCAGCGAAGCATGGCAATGCCTTGTTCACACATGGCAGCCGGAGTGTAATAGTACGGAGTCGCAGCGAATTGGCGCTGGAAGAGAGCCATGGGACCGCCGTGGATGTGCAGCAACAAGGGTAACTTTCCGTCACGTTCCGGCGAGTAGTCGGCTGGCAAATAGAGGATGCCTTCGATTTCGAAGCCGTCGACGCTCTGCCAGGTCAACGTTTTAACTTGCGGCAGAGGACCATCCGGATACTCTGCAAGCGGCGCGATTACCAGGCTGAGTTCCTTGGTATCGGCGTCGCTTACCTGGGTCGCGTAGATCGCTTGCCTTGTGTGAAAGTCCTCTAGCACAACCGCAAAATCGCCATTGTCGTTCAGGTTGCGCACCGTCATGAGCTTCTTCGGTGCACACACAATGCTTGCGGCGGAACCGTCGGCGGGCAGGAAGAACAGTTCAGTTGCCAAAGAATGCTGATTGATTGCGTAGACGCCGCTCCCATCCGGTTCCCAACCCACTAGAACTGGCTGTTCGTCGGGTACCGTCGCCAGCGCTCGGGCGGAACCGTTCGTCACAGAGAATAGATGGATCCCGCCGGCGTAGGGCCAGTGATTGTTCTCGACGCCTGCTTCACACGCTATCCACTGACCGTCAGGTGAAAAGTGCGGGCTGCCTTCTCGATTGGTGACGGCGCCGAAATCGCGCAGTTCGTCACTGGAACCGTCGCTGGCAACTGTCGCGAGTCGCAGCGTGGTCCAGCTATCGTCCAGGGTATTCGCCTGGTGCGTGAATGCAATGGTGGAGCCGTCCGGACTCCACATGAGCTTATTAACATGTCTGCCAACCGTAGTGAGCTGAACTGGTGATTTAGCGGGCTGCGCGGCAGCGGTTACCGGTTGGACAAACAGTTGTGCGAACGGAAAGTCCACACGCCAGTGCTGCACATCGTCCCGCGCACGCGTACGCTTTTCGCGCTCCTCGTCAACGGGCGGCGCCAGCAAGGCTATCTGTTCACCATCCGGACTCCACCGCAACGCGGCGACATCTCCATATACCGGTTCATCTGCTGTAATGCACCATGGTTCTCCGCCGGTTACGGGCAGCAACCAGACGCCTTTCTTCCCGCTGTCACCTTTGCGAATAAAGGCAATGGTCTGTCCATCAGGGCTCCATTGCGGCTGCTCTGCGGATTCGCCGAAAGCCAGCAGAGACGGCTTGCTATTGGGTTTGTTCTCCACGAGCCACAGCTGATGGCGGTACTCGCTGGCATCGTCCGTCATATGTGCGATTCGCACGGTGTATGCGATCTTTGCGCCGTCCGGTGAGACGGCTACTGAACTGATCAAAGGATAGTGGACCAGCACGTCTGATGTCCACACAGTATCGGTCATAGGGTATTCCTATCCAGTGAAGTGTTGATGATTAGGATTAGTTAACGACAAGTTCGTTACAACGGTGCAACCTGTTTGATCGTGTTGCTATCGCGCTGTTTCATGGCGAAACGAGCGAAGACCGTACCACGTGCAGACGATGGCGAATGCACTGAGTACGAGGAAGCTGATCCAGTACGGAATGGAGCTTAGTCCATACAGCGACGTGCGCATGCCATCCACTACATATGTCGTGGGGTTCAAATACGCCAAGAATCGCATCCAGCGGGGCATGGACTCCATGGGATAAAGCGCGTTACTCAGGAAGAGCAATGGCAGGTTGAGTAGGAAGACCAGTGTGTGATAGCCGCCGATGGACTTGCTGCGTATGGCGACGCCATTGCTGAACCCCACAAAGCCGACCACGTAGAGCAGCAGGAATACGAGCGCGAGGACGATGCCTATTGCACTGGTATTCAGATGCGCTCCAAAAAGCATAGCCACCAAAAGGATAATGGCCGATTGCACAAGCGTCTTGGCCATGCCGCTCATGGACGAAGCCAGTAAAATGCTCATGCGCGGAATGGGTGCAACAAAATACTCCTTGAGAATGCCGCGGATCTTCTCTTCTAGCAGAGTCATTCCGCTGTTCACGGCGCCGGTAAGCGCGGTCAGGGCGATGATACCAGGCGTGATGAAGGCTAGGTAATCCGCACCTTGTAGCTGACTCGTGTCGACAAGATTCTCCATACCTACGGCAAAGAAGCCAATAAACAGAAGTGGAAAGCCGAGCGTGCCACCGATTTCCATGGAGTTGCGGCTGAACTTATACATATGTTTACGGAATATAACCGTTGAACCACGCCACAACTCATACCAGTAATTTCCGGTTGAATCCGACCGTGCCGGCACGTGATGTTCATGTGCAACTGCTGTGCTGTGACTGCTAATGATAGTACTCCTTCGCAAACAGAAGATTCTTTCCTTGCGTCGAACTGAATGGCTTGTCTGACTGTAACCATGTTCAGCTTGACGAATAAACAGTGTACCTAACCTTTTGCGAAAACGATAGTACATTTGCTGACCATACAGAAATGGAGCGCTACCTATTTTCGCGAAAGACAATCCGACTTATGTGGCTATTGAATGCACCCTTCGGATTCTCTAGACTGTCGGCGGCGATGTTGGGTAAGGTGACGCCGGAAGCTGAGATAAATTTTAAGCTTTGCGTCCAATCACCAGCTAGTGTACAGTGTAGCGGTTTTACGACAGACGAGACCGGCGTAGGCAACGCAGATCTCGTTTGTGTTTTGTAACGGGGATTAATGTCGCAGCGAAGAAGCGTATAAACAAAGTAAGTCGGGTATAATAGGATAACTTGCAGAATGAGAATGCGCGCTGCTATAATCGCCCTACCTGATTTACCAAAATAAGCGCGGTCAAAGAAAGACTGTTTTAGAAGATAGCTGTGCACCGAAATGTATGAAAAGTCAACAGATGCCGGCGAATAAACGCGCGCCGCGTATCAATGTTTGGCGGCTAGGGCGGAACATGTTGATCGCGCTAATTTTGCCAGTTAGCCTCGCAATCATCGTTGATATGATCGTCGGCCTATGGCCGCTTTTGACTCTGGTAGTAGCAAGTTTTGCATTCCCGATAGCAGGCATTGTGATGGTTCGCTCGACGATGCAAGAACTGCAAAAGGTCATCGATGAGTTGGCGCCTGAAACGTTAGAAACGAAGGATATGAAGGAATCAACGTCAATCGGCGGCGGAAATGCAACTGGCGTTACAGAATTATAAGTCCACTTCAGTAGCCTATAGTGAACTGCTCGTCCGAACACTGAATGGATGGAGCCTCCCGCAATTTGCGGAACCATCCGTTGCAACACATAGATGCTAACCGGGTGGAACACACACTTACCGAAAGGGTAAGCGAGCATGGAACCCATGCAGGAAGATAGTAAGCAACAGTCCGATCAAGCCGCGCCGCAAAGCGCATTGGCAAGATCAGAGGAATTCTATGCTACGAAAGAGGAGAGAGACTCCCTGTTCGTAGCTGTGCCAAAATGGATCAAGCGCAACCCGCGGATATCTAGCATTGCCGGAGGAGCGATTATTCTCCTTCTGCTAAGTTTACTTCCTTGGTTGCGCGTACCGCCTCCGCACGTTGCCTTATCCGGCGAGCCTATTAAGGCAGGCGGTTGGCTGACGAACTCGTTATTGACGACACTGGTTGTCGACGTCATCCTCATCGCATTAGCACTGACCGCTACGATCGGAATGAAGGTCGTGCCGAATCGATGGCAGAGCTTTATGGAAATGATCTTGGAGAGCCTTTACGGCCTCAGTGAGAGTGTAGCCGGCAGACAGACGCGCACGTTCTTTCCGTGGGTGGCAACGATCTTCTTGTTCGTTATCATCAGCAACTGGATCGGCTTGATTCCAGGAGTCGGCAGCATTATCGTGCACCAGGAGCCAGCAATCGAAGAGCATGTGCAGTTGCTCAACCGGCAACTCGCCATGTCTGACGGCAAACTGGTACTGCTTTCCGCTGCAGCGGCGGAAGAGTTGCATGGCAAGGAGGTGCCGCTGTTTCGTGCGCCAACTGCCGACCTGAATACAACGTTCGCCATTGCTTTGATCACCATGATAATGGTGCAAGTATGGGGAATTCGGTCTCTTAAGTTTGGATACTTCAAGAAGTACTTCCAGTTCAATGGACCCAATTTAGGGATGAAGCTTATTTCTTCCTTTGTGGGAATTCTAGAACTCTTAAGCGAATTCTCCCGTCTAATCGCATTTGGCTTTCGTCTGTTCGGCAATATATTTGCGGGTGAGATCGTCCTGGCGACGATGGCGTACCTTATCGCCTTTTTATTGCCAGTTCCTTTCTATATCCTGGAAGTATTCGTTGGCTTTGTGCAGGCGCTCGTCTTCATGATGCTCGCGCTTGTATTCTTTACGATGGCAACGATGAGTCACGAACACGAGCACTAATATTCATTCGTTCGATTGACATTGCCGGGTTTCAAATTGTCAATGGGAATCGACCATAACGAACGAGAGTTACTAAAGACATATAAGGAGAGTATCGAATGGATCTAGAATCCGCTGTCAAAATTGGCGCCGCACTAGCGATCGGCTTAGGAACGATCGGACCTGGCATCGGTATTGGCCTGATTGGTTCGGGCGCCATGCAGGCGATGGGTCGCAACCCAGAGGTGACCAGTACGATTCAGACCAACATGATTCTGGCAATTGCTTTTGCTGAATCCATGGGTATCTTTGCGCTGGTTATTGCGCTATTGGTCCTGTTCATCTAGTTCAGGAGTCTGACCGCCTGTTGACCGAAATGGCGCGAGAGCTCAGCCGTTAAGAGGTCAGTGGGCAACTTCGAAAGAGAGGCTAAAGTTGAATGAACTTGGCATAACCGGAAGCCTTCTGCTTTCTCAGATCGCCAACTTTCTAATCCTGATGCTGATTCTTCGGCTGGTGCTCTATGCACCTGTAATGAAGATGCTGGACCAACGCAAAGACCGAATTGCGCAGAGCATGAAAGATGCCGAACGGGTGACGCAGGCTGCTACTGAAGCAGAGGCAGACAAAGATAAGATTATCGAGGAAGCGAGACGAGAGGCGCAAGCTGTCCGAGCGCAATCAACTCGCGACGCGGAAAAGATCGCACAAGAGATCCGAACGCGTGCCGAAGAGGATGCGATGGAAATTCGCATGAAAGCGCAGGCTGACGCGGAAAAGGCAGTCGACACAGCGCTGGCGGATGCGAACAAGGATATTGCGGAACTGGCAATCCTGGCTACCGAGAAAGTACTCGGTCGGGAACTAGCCAATCGAAACGAACAGGAACGATTTGTGAAAGAGTTCCTGGAGCAATATGAGGGCGAAGCGTCATGAGCAAGAAGGGCGATAAAGCTGAACAATACGCTAACGCCGCTCTTCAGGCGCTAATCGAAAGGTGGCAGGCGCTCTTCAGTCAGGTGTTCGATCGACTGGACAACGACAAGCAGACCTACTCCTATCTCATGGACAGCAGTTTACCATTTGATGAGCGAGAGTCGGCGCTTGTAGATGCGCTGCCCAACGATGCACCGCCGGAATTTGTGAACTTGTTGAAGCTGATGATGCAGAACGAAGATTTGGATATCTTACGAGAGATGTCAGGCGCCCTGACACAGGTATCGTCGAGCGCAAAACAACCAACGCGAGTGGGCGTCGTCAGCGCCTTCGAATTGACGGACGAACAAAAGGAAGAAATGCGTCAATCGCTGACGAAGCAGTATGGTTCCGAATTGATTTTCACGTTTGATGTGGACCCATCGCTGATGGGCGGCCTGCGTGTGCGCATTGGCGATAAGCTGATCGACACATCTGTCTCAAGCAGACTGGCAGCGTTGCGGGAAACCGTAAAGAATGCGGTTCGCTAGCTGCTTTTTTGGAGAAATAGGAAGAACTTTCAGGTTGTGCGATTCCAGCGCAATAGTGCGAATCGCCCTCACTGATTAGGAGGTATTGCGGAGTGACTGTGCAGACGGATGATCTCACTACTCTATTAAAAGAACAGATTCTAAATTTCAAACCATCGGCTAGCCAAGTGGCAATTGGTGAGGTCGTAGAAATCGGTGACGGCATTGCACTGGTCTCTGGTCTATATGGCGCAATGTCAGGCGAACTGCTTGAATTCACCAAGAATGGCGTCTTAGGTATTGCTCTAAACCTGAATCCCGACAGCGTCGGTATTATGATCATGGGCGATTACCAGAGCATCGAAGAAGGTGACCTGGTACAGAGCACAGGGCGCATTGCGTCAGTTCCGGTTGGCGACGGTCTAATTGGGCGTGTTGTCAATGCGGTTGGTCAACCCATCGACGGCAAAGGACCCATCGAATCGGACCACTATCGCAATGTTGAACGTATCGCGCCCGGCGTAATCATGCGTCAACCGGTGGATTCACCGGTACAAACCGGCATCACCGCAGTGGATGCGCTCATCCCCATCGGTCGCGGGCAACGTGAATTGATCATCGGTGACCGCCAAACGGGCAAGACGGCTATTGCCATCGATACGATCATCAACCAGACAGGTAAAGACCTAATCTGCATTTACGTGGGCATCGGGCAGAAACAATCCAGCATTGTTCAGGTCGTGGCGACGCTGGAGAAGTATGGCGCCATGGATCATACGATAGTGGTCTCTGCGCCTGCTGCAGACCCGGCAGCCCTGCAGTACCTGGCGCCGTTTGCGGGATGCGCCATTGGCGAGGAGTTCATGGAACAGGGGCGAGATGCGCTTATCGTCTACGACGATTTGTCCAAACACGCTCAAGCCTACCGTCAGGTGTCGCTGTTGCTGCGGCGTCCGCCTGGTCGTGAAGCCTATCCTGGTGACGTCTTTTATCTGCATAGCCGCTTGCTAGAGCGAGCCGCACGACTATCGGATGATCTGGGAGGCGGCAGCCTCACTGCGCTGCCGATTATTGAAACTCAGGCAGGCGACCTTTCCGCCTATATTCCGACGAACGTGATTTCCATTACCGATGGGCAAGCATTCCTGGAAGCCGACCTTTTCTATGCCGGTATCCGACCTGCCCTCAACATTGGTACGTCGGTCAGCCGCGTGGGTGGCGCTGCGCAGACACGGGCGATGAAGAAGGTGGCTGGACAGCTTAAGCTGGAGCTTTCTCAATTCCGAGAGTTGGCAGCATTTGCTCAGTTTGGCAGTGATCTGGATGCGGCTACAAAGCGCCAGCTCGAGCGAGGAAGACGCATGCAGGAGATCCTGAAGCAGCCGCAGTATCAGCCGCTCGACCTGGATCAGATGGTGGTTAGCCTGTGGGCAGTCAGCCACGGTTATCTCGATCAAGTGCCGGTACCTGCTGTAAAGAGTTGGGAAGCAGACGCGCATGCGTATCTCGCTGCCAACAACCCAGAGATCGGACAGTCCATCTTGCGCACGTCTGACTTAACCAAGGAAACTGAGGAACTATTGGGTATAGCACTAGCTGAATTCAACAGTACATGGGTGGCGCCGTCGTAACTGTCTGTAGCATATGACGTGGTAACCGTAACATATTGACCAATGTTGAAATGAGGTATTGGACTTGCCTAGCACTAGAGAGATTCGCAGAAGAATACGTTCCGTCACGAACATCGCCCAAGTAACCAAGGCGATGGAGGCGGTCTCTGCTGCGAAAATGCGCAAGGCGCAAAATCAAGCGCTGAGCACTCGTCCCTATGCTGAACAGGCGCAGGAGGTGCTCTCCTATATCGCACGTCTCCCGAATCTGGAATCCGACTTGAATTCGCTCATTCAAGAGCGACCAGTGAGACGGAGCCTGATCCTGCTAATTACGGCGGATAGAGGCTTGGCTGGCGGCTTTAACGGCAATGTGATTCGTCGTGCCTCGGCTTTGATGCGTGAAAGGCGGGCACAGGGCATTGAAGTCGAAGCTGTCACAGTGGGTAGCAAAGGTCGTAACTGGCTGCTACGCTACGATCCGATTGTACGTGCCGAATTCAACAACATGCCTGACAATCCCACATCGTATGATGTGAATCCTGTGACGCGTATCCTGGTCGAAGACTATACTGATGAACAGTTCGACGAGGTGCTCATGGTCTATACAAAATATGTGTCAACTGTGCGGCAGGAACCTGAAGTTGAGCAGTTGCTGCCCATTAAGCCGGCGGAACCCTCTGTAACCATGGCGCCTTCCTACTATTTCGAACCGTCACCGGATGAGGTTCTGAATCAGGTGCTCTATGGATTCATAGAGGTTCAAGTCATGCAGGCTATTTACGAGTCCATTGCCAGCGAACATTCGGCGCGCATGTTGGCCATGCACAACGCCACGGACGCTGCAAATGAACTAATTGACGACTTGACGCTGACCTATAACAAAGCGCGTCAGGAAGGGATTACCAACGAGCTCATGGACATCATCGGCGGTAGCGCGGCTGCCGAGGCAGCTTAATATGGGCCAATTTAGTGACTACGCGTGGGAAGTGCGATGAATTGAAGTAACGCTGATGATAATATTTCTAGTCGAAACGTAGAATAAACATACACAGTTTGTGGAGATTCATAGAATCGAAATGCTAAGAGAGAATTGTGAGGAGGCCCGAATTGCCTGAGGAGCTTGTTGGCACAGTCCAAAGTGTGATCGGACCGGTGGTTGACTTCGTATTTCCTGAAGGGGAACTTCCGGAGATCTATGACGCCGTTACGATTACCATGGACGATGGAAGAGTGCAGACATTCGAGATTGAGCAGCAGCTTGGTAACAACGTTGTGCGTTCGGTCTCCATGGGCAGCACGGACGGCATCCGACGCGGCATGAAGGCTGTCTCCGACGGCATACCAATTCAGGTACCTGTTGGCCCCGCCACACTAGGACGTCTCTTTAACGTCACCGGCGACACCATCGACAATAAGGGTCCAGTCGAAACGGACCAACGGGCGCCAATTCACCGCCGACCGCCGTCATTCGATGAGCAGAGCACGCAGGCGGAGATTTTCGAGACAGGCGTGAAGGTCATCGATCTGATTGCTCCCTTTACGCGCGGCGGAAAGACGGGCATCTTCGGCGGAGCAGGCGTAGGTAAGACCGTCATCATCCAGGAACTCATCCACAATGTGGCAGAGTTTCACAGCGGCTACTCGGTCTTTGCCGGCGTGGGCGAGCGCAGCCGTGAGGGCAATGACCTCATGCGTGAGATGATTGACTCTGGCGTTATCGACTCAACGGTCATGGTCTTTGGGCAGATGAACGAGCCGCCCGGAGCCCGACTTCGCATCGGTTTGACAGGCGTTACCATGGCAGAGTACTTCCGCGACGAAGGTCGCGACGTACTGCTTTTTATCGACAATATCTTCCGCTTTGTTCAGGCGGGTTCGGAAGTGTCGTCGCTGCTCGGTCGCCTACCGAGCGCCGTAGGGTATGCGCCGACCTTGGGCACGGATATGGGCGATCTGCAAGAACGCATCACATCCACGCACAAAGGCGCCATCACCTCCATGCAGGCTGTCTATGTACCAGCCGACGACTATACGGATCCGGCGCCGGCAACGACGTTCGCACATTTGGATGCTACAACAACGTTGCAGCGCTCTCTGGCTGACCAGGGTCTGTATCCGGCAGTGGATCCACTGGGTTCCACCAGCCGCATCCTGGATCCGCTGATTGTGGGCGAGGAGCATTATGATGTTGCACGACGTGTGCAGGCGACCATCCAACGCTACCGTGACTTGCAGGACATCATCGCGATTTTAGGTGTGGAAGAGTTGAGCGAAGACGATAAGATGACCGTTGCTCGCGCACGCAAGATGCAGCGCTTCCTGACGCAGCCTATGTTCGTGGCTGAGCAGTTTACTGGACGCGAGGGTCGCTTCGTCAGCATCGAAGATAACGTTCGCGGTTTCAAAGAGATTTTAGACGGCAAACACGATGATCTGCCGGAGGCTGCCTTTTACATGGTTGGGCCTATTGAAGAAGCGGTCGAAGCTGCGGAACGAATTCGTGCCGAGGGGTAGACATGTCCCTATTAGTTGAGATTGTAACTCGAGAACGCGCCTTGCTCACGGAGCAGGCTGATATGGTTGTGTTACCGGGTACATCGGGTCGACTAGGTGTGCTGGAAGGGCATGCGCCGCTACTGTCTACGCTGGACATCGGGGAAATTGTCCTGCATCACAACGGCGAGAAACAGTACATCGCCGTAAGCGGTGGCGTAGTGCAGGTGCGACCGGACAAGGTTACTGTGTTGGCAGATACGGCTGAGGAGGCTCATGAGATTGATATTGAGCGCGCCCAGGCAGCCCGAGACCGTGCGCGTCAGATGTTAGCGACCACGCCGCCAACGGATCGCCATCCAGTTATGATAGCTGCACTGAAGAAAAGTACGTGGCGAATTCGAGTTGCACAGCGTTACCTTCGCAACGCACCGGGAGCGTCCTCCACAATTCAGCGTGAGGCGCCTGATTAAGACGATGTGCGTGAATCACCCCCAAACGAAAGATTCAAACTCGGTAACGGGTCCGGTGACGGGCCCGTTCTGCTTCGTTGAAACTGTCGGTGCATAGCATTTTCTCAGTTTTGTGATTCGTGTTCTTTACATGACACAACACTGAAAGCAGCGGATGCACCGTTCGGCGATTGAAAAGGGTGCGGTAGCTTAGTCGGTATGTGGCGACCACTGTTATAATGCCTGTCGGTGGAGAATATGCCTGTCACAAACTAAGCGTTTTTCGTGGATGGAATTGGGAAGCAGTGGAGCGTAGAAGCAGACAATGTTCGAGAAACACATCGGGATTGACCTAGGGACAGTCAATGTGCTTGTGCACGTGAAAGGCCGCGGCATCGTGATGCATGAGCCTTCCGTGGTGGCTATTCGTTTGCGCGACAACAAAATGGTCGCCGTCGGTCACGAAGCCTATGACATGTTAGGTCGGACACCTGAAAGCATCGAAGTTGCGCGCCCCATGCGAGATGGTGTTATCGCCGATTTCGTTGTCACGGAAGCGATGCTGCGATATTTCATCCAATCCATCGTGGGCAATCTGAATCCGCTCTTCGGACCGCTCTTTCGTCCCAAGGTAATGATCAGCACGCCCAAAGGGGTCACGAGTGTCGAGGAGAGGGCGGTGCATGATGCAGCCATGCAGGCAGGCGCCGGTGCAGCCTATCTGATTCCCGAGCCGCTCGGTGCAGCCTACGGCGCGGGCCTTCCTATCGGCACGCCGACGGGCAACATGGTAGTGGACATGGGCGGCGGCACCACCGAGGCTGCAGTGGTCTCTATGTATGACATCGTGGTTTGGAGCAGCGTGCGAGTAGGCGGGAATCGTTTCGACGAATCCATTGTCAACTACGTGCGCAAGAAGTACAACCTGCTCATCGGTGAGCAGACAGCTGAGGAGATCAAGATCGGCATTGGCAGTGCTTTGCCTGTGGAAGAGGAGCGTACTATGGAAGTACGCGGCCGCGATCAAGTCAACGGCTTGCCGAAGATTATGCAGGTTGCCAGCAGCGAAGTCACCGAAGCCATGGCCGAACCGCTGCAGGCAGTCGTCAGCACCGTGCGTGCTACACTGGAAAAGACGCCGCCCGAACTGGCTGCCGACATTATCGACCGCGGTATGGTGCTCACGGGCGGCGGCGCGCAATTGCGCAATATCGCCCAGCTATTGACACAGGAGACAGGCGTCCCCTGTTACGTGGCAGAGAATCCTATTGCGTGCGTAGCGCTGGGTGCAGGACGCGCCTTGGAGAACTACGAAATTATGCGTCGCAGCCTGCCACTTGTTCCGAATTAGGCGACTCCTTCAACCTGGTTTACACTGGTTACTAGTGCAAGGTAGAGACACAATTACCATGATTGAAGATCATGACCTCTCTTTTTTGCCACTCTTTGTTAGATAGACTACAATTATTGGGCGCAAATCGGTTGCGTCCTTGTGGATTAGCCTCTGCCTACCATGGTCTGTTCGAAAACGAATGCTCGCCGCAATGCACAAATTAAATATCCAAGTTTGAACCGAGGTGTCGATTGAAACGCGTACCTGTTTCGACGCAGCAGGCGCCCGCTGCTGTTGGCCCATACTCCCAAGCCATTCTGACAGATGGTCTTCTATTTTGTTCGGGCCAACTTGGGCTGGACCCGGAAACAGGGACACTGCGGGACGGGATCGATAAGCAAACGCAGCAGGCAGTGGATAATTTAAGAGCTGTGCTTACAGAAGCGGGTACGAGCCTGGACAATGTGGTCAAGACGACCATTTTTGTTACCGATATGGGTAATTTTGGCATGGTTAACGCTATATACGGCGCAGCGTTCAATGATACGCCGCCGGCTCGAAGTACCGTTGAGGTAAGCGCACTCCCACTGGGTGGTTTGGTTGAAATCGAAGCGATTGCGTTAGTTGAGTAGAAGATCGCTCACGCCGGTATTCTGCCGGCGACGCAGGACGGTTCGATAAAACATTAGATAGTCAGTAGCGTTAGAACGTTAGTATAGCGTCTCGTTGCCAAATTGATAACGGCAATTTATTTTTCTGGAGGAAGTTTCCATAGTATGAATACCGGTCACGCCAAGTTTGATGTAACACTGGATCCAGTACTTACGGGTATTGAGGATGGAGATAGCAATGAAATCCATCCAATGGCTCTCTTGCTGGAGGAGATGGATCAATCTCTGATCGTCCCGCAGCAGGGACAAATTCGCAGCGGCATCATTGTGGAGAAACGCCCACATGAGTTGTTAGTCGATATCGGCTACAAGTCAGAGGGAATAGTCGGCGGCCGTGAGCTCGATCGGATTCAGGAAATGCTGGAGTCGATCGCCGTTGGCGACGAGGTGCCTGTTTACGTATTGCGCGAGGATCGCGAAGGCAATCTGATGCTTAGCATCAGCCGGGCCCAAGCGGAAAAGGATTGGGAGACGGCTGAAGAGTACATGCAGTCGCAGGCTGTCTTTGAAGGCGAAGTGGCTGCAAACAATCGCGGCGGTGTTATTGTGAAGATCGGCCAGGTGCGCGGTTTCGTGCCTGCGAGCCAGTTAAGTTCCGAGAGCCAACGCATGAGTGCCGATGATGCGGAGAATTCGGAAGATCGTTGGTCACCGCTGGTCGGCAATCAGTTAATGCTCAAGGTAATCGACATAGACCGCCGTCGCAATCGACTTATCCTTTCTGAACGCCTGGCTATGCGAGAGTGGCGCCGCAAGATGAAAGACCAACTGCTGGATAGCCTGTCTGAAGGCGACCAGTATGACGGCATCATCAGCAGCATCGCTGACTTCGGCGCATTTGTCGACCTGGGCGGAGCAGACGGTCTCATCCACTTGAGCGAGCTGAGCTGGAATCGCGTGAATCATCCCAGCGAGGTAGTCAAGGTTGGTGAGGAAGTCAAGGTTCAGATCCTGAGCGTTGACAACGAGCGTCGTCGCATCGGTTTGAGTCTGCGACGCCTGCAACCGCATCCATGGGATCTCGTCGAAGAACATTACGAGGTCGGTCAGATCGTGCGCGGTCAGATCACAAAGCTAGTGAATTTCGGCGCATTCGCACGGCTGGAGAAGGACGGCATTGAGGGCCTTATCCATGTGAGCGAGCTCTCCGAGCAGAGAGTAACACACCCCAAAGAGATCGTAGCCGAAGGCGAAGAGTACGACCTGCGGGTGATTCGCATCGACGTGGAACGACGTCGCATGGGCTTGAGCCTGAAGCAGGCGCTACCAATCAGCGAGGAACCAGAACTCGATTGGCAGATTGCGCCGAGCGATGAAATGACTGACGATGGCAGTGAGTCCATGGAAGAGACTGAGTCCGCAGAGGTGAGCGTCTAGTAGTAGCCCAGTGACTGGGCTGTGCATGCAGCGATGACTGCCGTACTGACTTGTTGACCACAGTAGTTGTTGGTTCGCTGTAGCGCACTACAGAACTGCATGGTAGAGCACTGCATAGTAGTGAACTGTACGAGGACGTCATAGTTGGCGTCCTCGTTTTCTCGTTAATTGTTGGCTGAATTTACGCGGCTCAACTTGTAGCTTCGCATTGATGATATGTCATTTGTTGACCTCTGCGTCTCATAGTTTGCAAAGTTGAGTCATACAAGTACAGAAAGACCGTCGCATTTGTTCGCAACGCAGACTCCATCTGCGACGTATAGTCTAAAACGGCTTGGTAAAATCCCTCGAGTGGTACAACAAAATCGCCTGCTGTTAGACTCCAGTGGACGCAATTGACAGCTATCTGATTTACCGAGGTGGTTGACAAACGCTTCCGGCAGTCGTTACAATGGAGCATGGAAAGAGGATTGCGATAGTTCGCGAACCGTACTTCAAGCGTCATTTGGCTGGCATTGGATCAAGTCGTACGCCCAGTCCTGATTAACCAGTTAACAAAAGAGGAATTACCGTTACGGCAATTGCTGTCGTTGTGCTCTAAAATGGCAGCTATACGATGAGGATAATTGCCACAATCACGATAGATTGTTCCCGTGTACTGAAGGGACAATTGGAAGTGGCAGCAGTACCGTAACGAAGGCCTGACGCATTCGTTCTATATAGAGTTCGGGGATGATTGGTATGTCTGATAAATTAGACCGATTTACGAAACGTGCACGACGGGTTCTCACGCTGGCACAGGAAGAAGCGCTCCGTCTGAATCATAACTACATCGGCACAGAGCATCTGCTTCTGGGGCTTGTACGCGAGGAGAACGGCGTTGCCGTTAAGGTGTTGCGCGAACTTGGCGTGGAACCTGGGCAAGTGATTCGCGCTGTGGAGCGCACGGTCGGCCGCGGCGAACGAGCGCCGTTCGGCAAACCAACGCTTGCACCGCGTACCAAGCGAGTCATTGAGCTAGCCGTGGATGAAGCCCGCCTGATGGGCCACCACTATATCGGCACCGAGCATCTTCTACTAGGGCTCGTGCGCGAGGGCGAAGGGATTGCGGTCAACGTACTGCGCGGTCTTGGCGTGAACCTAGACCGTGTGCGTACGCAGACTGCCCGCAACATCCTGCAAACCCAGGCGCAAACCAAAGAGAAGCAGAAGAAAGAGTCCAAGACGCCGCTCGTGGACCAGCTAGGCTATGATCTGACTGTCGCAGCCGAAGAAGGAAAACTCGACCCGGTCATCGGTAGGCAGAACGAGATTGAGCGCATGATTCAGATTCTGAGCCGGCGCACAAAGAACAACCCTGCCCTCATCGGCGAACCTGGCGTCGGCAAGACGGCTATCGTGGAAGGGCTTGCACAGCGCATCATTGAAGGCAACGTACCCGAGCCGCTGTTGAATCGGCGGCTGGTCATGTTGGATGTGGGCGGTCTGGTCGCAGGCACCATGTATCGCGGCCAGTTCGAAGAACGCTTGAAGAAGGTCATCGAGGAAATCATCGAGTCTGGCTCTTTGCTTTTCATCGACGAAGTACACATGCTTGTGGGTGCGGGTGCAGCAGGCAGCAGTGTCGACGCAGCCAATATCCTGAAGCCGTCGCTTAGCCGAGGCGAGCTGCAGGTGATCGGTGCAACGACATTGGACGAGTACCGCAAACACATTGAGAATGATGCAGCCCTCGAACGGCGGTTCCAGCCGATTCTGGTGGAAGAGCCGTCAGTAGAGGAGACCATTCAGATACTTCGCGGTGTCAAGGGGCGATATGAAGATCATCACAAATTGTCCATAGAGGATGAGGCGCTGACGGCTGCGGCACAGTTAGCCGCTCGTTATGTGCCGGATCGCTTTATGCCCGACAAAGCCATCGACCTGATCGATGAGGCTGGCAGCCGCGTGCGTATGTACAAGGCGCCGCACGCCGCCAACCTTCGCGAGACCTTCATGAACCTGAAGAAGTTGCAGAAGGAGAAGGAAGAGGCGCTCGAAACACAGCGTTTCGACGATGCCATCGATCTGCGCTACCAGGAAGTGGAACTGGAAGCGAAGCTGAATGAGTTGCGGGAAGACTGGAACGAAGCTGAGAATCTGCCTAAAGTATCGGCAGAGGACATCGCAGAGGTTGTCTCCATGTGGACAGGCGTACCGGTTAGCCGCATAGCCGGTGAAGAACGGGTGCGTCTGCTTGAGATGGAGAAGGTCATGCGCCAACGTGTGATCGGCCAGGAAGAGCCTATCAAGGCGATTTCCAAAGCCGTGCGTAGGGCACGTGCAGGCCTGAAGGACCCTCGACGTCCCATCGGCAGTTTTATCTTCCTTGGCCCCACCGGAGTCGGTAAGACGCTGTTGGCCAAGACGCTGGCGGAATTCTTGTTTGGCAGCGAAGAGGCGCTCATCAAGTTGGACATGAGCGAATTCATGGAACGTCACAACGTAAGTCGTTTGGTCGGCGCTCCTCCAGGTTACGTCGGTTATGAAGAGGGTGGTCAGCTAACCGAGGCCGTACGGCGCCGACCGTATAGTGTGGTGTTGCTGGATGAGGTGGAAAAGGCCCATCCGGAAGCCTTTAACATGCTGCTGCAAATCATGGAGGACGGCTACCTGTCCGACGCCAAGGGACGACGCGTCGACTTCCGCAACACGCTGATTCTGATGACCAGCAACATCGGCGCTAAGCTGATTCAGGGCGCCAACAGGCTGGGATTCGCCATCACGCGTGAGGATGAAGAAAGTCGCGAGCAGGAATACGAGTCCATGAAGGCGAAAGTAATGGACGCGCTGAAGAAGACCTTCCGACCCGAGTTCCTGAATCGTATGGACGGCGTCATGGTGTTCCGCAGTCTGTCTCGTGAAGAGATTGCCATGATCGTTGAGTTGGAGTTGAAGCCGCTGCGGATCCAGTTGGCGGAGCACGAGATTCAGATGCAGCTAACCGAAGCCGCTCGTTTGGAGATTGCTAAGGCCGGTTTCGACCCCGAATATGGCGCCCGCCCGCTGCGAAGAGTGATTCAGAATCGTATCCAGGACACGCTCAGCGAGTCACTGCTGGCTAATGAGTTTGTGCCAGGCGACACAATCGAGGTCGATTTCCGTGAAACGGTATTGGAGAGCGGTACCGAAGCCGAGGATTTTGTCATATCTGTCGTAGATCACAGCGATGTGGACGAGGGCGAATCCGAGACTGCCGAGGCTGTCGAGGCGATGCTGCAGTAACTTAGGGTTGTTCCGCAACCTACGGATAGTTCACAACGGGTCTACGCATATGCGCAGGCCCGTATTCTTTTCAAAACAGAGATGCTTAGCGCTTCAGAACAGACCTTGTTATAGTTGCAGCTCTTGTAAACAAATTCAATGCTCAATCACATAGCGACAGCTATCAAGCCTAGTATCCGAAGAGGGAGAAATTTGTGACCATGGGTGAGAAAATTGGCTTCATCGGTTTAGGCATTATGGGCAGGGGAATGGCGAACAATCTGCTGGAGGCCGGTTATTCGCTTACCGTGTGGAATCGAACGGCAAGCCGCATGGAGCCTTTTGTGGAAGCCGGAGCCAAAGCCGGCGATAGCCCAGCCGACGTCGCAGTCAAGAGCGACATCATCATTGTCTGCGTCAGCGATACGCCTGATGTCGAGGCGGTTGTCCTGGGCGACGAGGGTGTGATTCAGGGCGCTAAGGAAGGTAGCCTCGTTATCGACCACAGTACGATCAGCCCTTCCGTTACCAAGCAGATTGCTGCCAAACTGGCAGAACGTGGCGTGCACATGCTGGATGCGCCGATCAGCGGCGGCAGTGAAGGAGCGGCCAAAGGCACGTTGAGCATCATGGTCGGCGGCGAAGAAGAACAGTTCCAGCGTGCACTGCCCGTACTGGAGGTCATGGGCAAGACCATAACGCATGTGGGTCCGAACGGCGCTGGTCAGTCGACCAAGCTTGTCAACCAGGTATTGGTCGTGGGCAACGCTTTGGCTATGAGTGAGGCGTTGATGTTCGCTCAGGCTGGTGATCTGGACCTGCACAAGGTATTCGATGCCGTTAGCCAGGGGGCGGGCGGTAGCTGGTTCTTCACAAATCGTGCGCCGCAGGTCATGGAACGGGATTTCCGTCCCGGTTTCACCGTCGCCCTGCAGCAGAAGGATGTGCGTCTTGTGCTACAAGCGGCGGATGAAATCGGCGTTCCACTCTTCGGCGCCAATATCGTCTTCAACCTGTATCGTACGCTAGAGGCTGCGGGTCTGCAGGAAGAGGGTAATCACGCGCTGATCAAAGCGTTGGAAAACCTAGCCGGCTACGAAGTGAAGGCGTAGCGTTAGCCGGTCTGTGTGGTATGGTATTCAAGCCATGTCGCACACACCGCCAACACACCAGAGGAATCACAAACTATGCAGCCACGCGACCGATTCATTGCAGCACTGGAACACCGCCCACTTACTGGACGCGTGCCACACTTTGAACTTGTGTTCTTCCTCACGATGGAAGCGTTCGGCAAGGTACATCCGAGCCATCGCAACTACGCTCAGTGGGTACAGATGGAAGAAAAGGAGCGTGCACTGCATCGCAGTGAAATGGCGGATATTTATATCCAGACAGCCGAGCGATACGAGCACGATGCTATCTTTATCCATACCAATCCGGAAACCGTCGAAGAGGACATGTACCTTGTCGACCTTATACGGGAGAAGAGTGGTGACAAGTACTTCATCATGCGTCATGGCGATGCCACGTACTCGATTCCCAATGGAACAGACATGGCCGAATTCTGCTATCGACTGTACGACGATACGGAGGGGCTGAAACGGGAAGCGCAGGAATCGGTGGACAAGGCAGTGGCGCGTGCGGAGCTTCTAGCTAAGCACGGCGAACTCGACGGTTTTGCACTCTGCTCGGATTACTGCTTCAATACGGGGCCATTCCTACGACCGGAGCAGTTCGCAGAATTCGTTGCTCCGTATTTGAAGCAACTCGTGGCAGCCTATCGCGAGCTTGGCTTCTACGTCATCAAGCATACCGACGGCAACATACTGCCAATTGTAGACCAGCTATTGAATGCACGACCGCATGCGCTGCATTCGTTGGACCCCCAGGGCGACATAGACATGGCCGTCATGAAGCGCGATTACGGTGATCAAGTGTGCCTCATTGGCAATGTGAACTGCGGCCTTCTGGACACGGGAACTGATGTAGAAGTCGTGGAGTCGGCCCGCTATGCGCTCAAACACGGTATGCCTGGCGGAGGGTACATCTTTTCCACGAGTAACTGCATCTACACTGGCATGCGATTGTCACGCTACGAATTGATGCTCGATGTATGGCGAAAAGAGGGCAACTACTAGGCATCGAGTGGCAAGGCAACTATGTGTTCTGGGGCAGCACGGGAATGGGAGAAGTCCGCATAGTTTCGACAGTCAGCGGACAGCCTAAAGGGGGCAAAAACACGGTATCATTTTGACAAAGACCAGGCAGCACGGTATATTGGTAAGGTTCCACGGGCGGATAGCTCAGTTGGTTAGAGCGCCTCGCTTACACCGAGGAGGTCAGGGGTTCGAGTCCCTTTTCGCCCACTGGTAATCTTACACCGCGGCTGACCCTGAGGTCAGCCGTTTTCTTTGGGATATCAGTTGATGCATCTAGTTCAGGCAGCATCGATCGTTTACGGAACATGTGCGAGACATGAAAGAAGAGCGAGTTAGGTCGCAGCATAGACTGCAAACTGAATTTCGCAAGCTTCCAGCGCTGGACGCACTGTTGCAGGCGCCGGCAATACAACTCCTGGACGCCGAATACGGTCGCGCGAACGTCACAGATGCTTTGCGAGCCCTGCTCGATGAACAGCGCACCGCCATTGCACGCGGCGCCCATGCTCCGGACGAGGAACTTTGGCCACAGCTTGTCCAGGAGCGGCTCGAACAGATGGCACGGCCATCCCTGCTGCCGGTGATCAACGCGACCGGTGTCATTGTGCATACCAACCTTGGTCGTGCACCGCTGAGCGCTGCTGCCAGGGAAGCTGTGCAGGCGACATCGCTTGCCTACAGCAATTTAGAATACCGGCTTGAGAACGGCCAACGGGGCAGCCGACACGATCACGCGCGCGAGCGGCTCTGTCAACTCACTGGCGCGGAAGACGCGCTTGTTGTCAACAACAACGCCGGCGCGGTCTATCTGACACTGGCGGGCCTGTGCCAGGGCTATGAAGTTGTGGTGAGCCGCGGCCAGCTTGTGGAAATTGGCGGCGGCTTCCGCATTCCCGACGTGCTGCGCCAGAGCGGTGCGACACTGGTAGAAGTGGGTACGACTAATCGCACACATCCACGCGACTATGCTGACGCCATTCATGAGCAGACAGCCGCGCTCATGCGAATTCATAGCAGCAATTTCAGCAAGATCGGCTTTGTAACCGAACCGTCACTGGAGGAAATGGCCAACATTGCACACAGTTCGAGCGCCCGCGGCGACGAGCCGGCACTGCTCATTGATGATCTGGGCAGCGGCACACTACTGGATACAGCTGAGTTCGGACTGGCGCCTGAGCCAATGATCCAGTCGAGTTTGGCTGCCGGCGCTGACATTGTCACATTTAGCGGTGACAAGTTGCTTGGCGGTCCGCAAGCTGGCCTCATTCTTGGCAGGGCTAGTTTGATCGAGCGCCTGCGGCGGCATCCCATGGCGCGCGCGCTGCGGGTTGACAAAATGACTCTGGCCGCGCTGGACGCAACATTGCGCATCTATCAGCAGGGACGTGCACTGGAACAAATACCCGTGTGGCAGATGATTAGCGCAACGAAAGGCGAGATGGAAGTACGCGCCGATCGTTGGAAGTCTGCACTGACAAACACATCTGGTATCGCTAACAGTTTGGTGAGCGTCGTAGAGGGTGAAAGCGCAGTCGGGGGCGGTAGTCTGCCCGGTGAGACGCTGCCCAGTCGTTTGTTGGCTATCGAATCTGCCAACGTTAATGAACTGTCAGCGAAGCTGCGTAACTGCGCCACGCCTATCGTCGGACGTATTCAACACGATCAGCTTCTGCTCGACCCGCGCACCGTGCTGCCCGAGCAGGACGACGTGCTGATACAGGCGGTCGGTCGTGCGCTATCCCAATTAGCCGGGATAGAATAGGCGACTATCGTGGACACTGTCTTTTTAAAGCTAGGCGGCTCACTCATCACGGACAAACGCTCGGAAGAAACTCCACGGTTGGACGTGCTGGAACGTCTTGCGCAGGAGATTGCTGAAGCGCGTCGTACCAGGCCGGACATGCAGCTTGTTATCGGCCACGGCTCGGGCAGCTTTGGCCATATTCACGGGCAGCGACATGGCACGCGCCAGGGCGTGTCAACGGCAGAGGAATGGTTCGGTTTCGCACTCACTGCGGATGCTGCGTCACGGCTCACGCGGATAGTCGTGACAGCACTAGTGAATGCGGGTATTCCTGCATGGAGCATACAGCCAAGTGCCACTTTGCGCTGTACCGACGGCCGGATCGTCGCCGGACCAGAGGGCGCCGTTGCCGAAGCGCTTGAGCGAGGACTGGTGCCGGTGGTACACGGCGACGTGGCACTGGATAATGTGCGCGGCGGTACCATCGCCAGCACCGAGGAGATTTTCAACTGGCTGCTGCCAAATCTGAATCCAACCCTACTGATACTAGCCGGTGAGGTAGACGGACTGTATACATCCGATCCGCATGATGATCCTGGAGCACAACTCATATCCGAAGTGCAACCGGGCAATTACGCAGCGATCCAAAGGAACCTAGGCGGCAGTTACGGAGTCGATGTAACGGGAGGAATGCAGGCGAAGATCGATCAGGCGATAGGAATGGTATCTGCTATTCCTGGTTTGGAGGTTGTTGTCTGCAGTGGTTTGGTTGAGGATGCGTTATATAAACGTTTGGTTGGCGTTCCGTTAGCTGGAGGAACGCGCATACATAGCTAAACCGTTATGTTTGCGGGCTGTTCTCGCAAGCTAGTATAATTTGAGCAGGATTGACTATACTGCAGCGCTGCTGCGGCTCTCCTGTTCTGAGTATAGCCGGTTTCTGAGGAGCTGTTATGATACTCACGGTAGTTTCTTTCATCATCGTTCTTGGCCTGCTGGTGTTTCTGCACGAGCTTGGTCACTACTGGGTCGCCCGTCGACACGGCATCGTCGTCGAGGAATTCGGCATGGGCTACCCGCCGCGCCTTGTCAAGCTCTTCACCTATGATGGTACGGAGTTTACGATCAACGCGATCCCATTCGGTGGCTTTGCGAAAATGAAAGGCGAGGACGCAGGCGATATGTCGCCTGGTTCATTTAACTCAGCCAGCCGCACGGGACGTGCGCTAACGCTATTGGCGGGCCCTGCCATGAATGCGCTGATTGCCGTGATTCTCTTTGCAGCCAGTTTCATGGCAGGTTTTCCCGCCCCTGCAGGAAGGCCATTGGCGACGACTGTGGCTCCTGCATCCTTAGCCGCGCAAGTGGGCGTGCAGCAAGGGGACATACTGCTGGCGTTGAACTCGCAGCCGGTTCAAGTAAGTGTTTCGCCTGACGTCGAATACAAGGTACTATCCGAAGATGTGGTACGCGCAGCAGACACCGAGAGCCTGCTTGTCAGCCGCAATGGCGACGAGATGTCACTGCCCGTGCCCGATGGTACGACCAGTACAGAGCTGCTAAGGGGAGTTGACTTTGCGCCGGTGTTGTCGACACAGATCACAATGGTGGCGGAGGACTCGCCAGCGCACGTCGCCGGCGTGCTGCCCGGTGACCTTGTCTATGCGGTGAACGGTACGACCATCTCGTTAGATGAGCCGCTCAGCGATGTTATACGTCGTTATGCCGGCTCTGAAATCACGATGGATATCCTTCGCAACGGAGAATGGACGCAGGTACAGGCAACACCGAGGGTTGATCCGCCGCCAGGAGAAGGCTCTTTAGGCGTACAGATCGGCTTCGTGAACACATTGGCAACTATGCCGCCGCTGCAGTCGTTGCGAGAAGGTGCACGTGAAACGTTGCGCTACGCAACCTTACTGTTCCAACTGCCCGTTATGCTCATGCAGGGGCAGCTTTCACCTGAAGAAGCACAGATTTCCGGACCTGTAGGCATAGCGCGCTTTGTGGGCGGCGCCGTCAACGCTACAATAGACACAGGCCTTTGGTTCCCCATCTTGCGCTTGACGGCGGTGTTGAGTGCTGCACTTGCAATTACGAACATGCTGCCGATTCCGGCGCTGGACGGCGGTCGACTGCTCTTTATCTTGATCGAGGCGCTGCGAGGGCGTAGAATCAATCCGGAACGCGAAGGTATGGTTCACATGGTCGGCTTCATGGTCATGATTGCGCTGCTCCTGTTTATTACGGTGCGTGATATCATGACGCCGCAACAGGGTATCGACTGGATGTCTATTCTTGGGCAATAGTATGTTCCTGTTCGATTTCGAGCATATGGCACGATCGCGGACAACAATATGACGGTAGGTTCGGAGAAGCCTCAGGGAGCAGTAGATCGCTCGCATGGCGCACCTTCCGGTCAAACGGAAGTATACGGAAGCCAGACCGGCGGCATGGCGACGACTTCACATGGCCGATCTGCCGGTACGCGCGCCTGCCCCAAATGTGGCAGCGCCGTATCTGCGCATACTAGCGTATGCCCCGTCTGTGGAGAGAGCCTCCAAGGGCGAAGCGAACATATTCGCTGTCGATACTGTGGTGAACGCTCATCATCCGAGCTGACTATCTGTCCCAACTGTGGCCGAGAGCTTGCCTCCGCACCGCCTCGCTGGTTGACGATTGGCATTCCATCAGTGCTGGCTGTCCTGTTTTTGATGCTGCTTGTTCAACAGGCGAACCGTCACAATCCGCTCGCATGGGCGCAGGACAGGCTCACCATCGAGGGTTTCCGACAGGGCGAGCCTGAACGGGGCATCGTCCTCGTTATGACGCCAATCGACGCTGGCGAAGCGCAAGACGGTGCTTTTATCGAAGAGGCTACGCCAGTGACCAGCGCATTGGCTGTCGATGTGACCAGCGACCAGCTAACTGCGGCACAAGCAGGCGCTGATAGTGCTGAGGCTGGTCTAGCTAGCGCGGCTGCAGCAGAGATTGAGACTGTTTCTGAGCAGCCAGCAACCGAGCAAGCAAGTAATGTAGCAGGCTCTGAGGATGCTTCAGCCGAACCGGTCAACACGGAACCTAGCGCTGAGGCGGAGGTCACGGCCGATTCTGCTGCCGGAGATGCGGGCACTACGCCGGCAGCTTCTGTGACGAGTCCCCTTGTTGAAACTGCGAATAGTGACGAAGCTATTGCGGATACAACTAGTGCTCAGTCCAGCCAAGAATCGGAGACGGCTGCGCCTACCGCCGACGCGACCAGTGGCACTGTCACAGACGGTGAACAGGATGCCGGCAGCGACACAATAGATGACAAGTCGCAAGAAAATGGTTCTGAAGGCGATGAACCGTTGCTAGCGGTGGTCGCTAGTGCTGCTAACGCTAATTCTGTAAAAGCATCTAGTGCAGCTATATTGCCGACAGCAACCCCTACCCGGGAGGCTACACCGACGCCCCTGTTTTCGCCAACGCCGACTGAAACACCGACGCAAACACCGCTTCCTACGGCAACGTTTGTGCCCATGCCCGAGCACACCATTCAGCGAGGTGATACGCTAGTAGTCATTGCGCAACGCTATGATGTCTCTGTGGACGACCTAATGCGCGTTAACGATATTGGCGCACTAGACGCATTTGCGTTGCAACCAGGTGAGAAGCTGACGATACCTGTGGAGGGTTCACTGGGCGCCGCCGATCCAACTGCAACACCGACGCCAACCATCACCGAAACGCCGGTCATACCGCCGACCAATACGCCGTTGCCAACGCCAACAGCCCCCGCCTACCGGGTCGACGCACCGATTCTGCGCAGCCCTGAACTTGGCACGCCCATGAGCTGCTCAACTTCAGACAGCTTGGTGTGGCTGCCGGTACCCTTTATGCGAGATGACGATCAGTTTGTCTTGCATCTTGGCTTCGTAAGCGGCAGAATGGAAGACGGTCGTGATATGATTGTCTGGGTATTGGAGCAGCCACGACCGGAAAGTGCTACATCCTGGGATATGGATGCCACGCTTTGCGCCTTGGCGCCCCAGGAATTTGGCCGTGAATGGAAATGGTATGTGGAAGTAGTAGAAAACGTCGACGGTAGGACGCGTCCTGTCAGTCCACCCAGCGAAACCTGGAGCTTTACCTGGAATTAGGTTGGGAACATTTTCGACCCATCGACGTTGTAGTTCGGGTAATCCCGATGTTTGTTACGGCGCGGTGCGGGCATGAATAGGAATGAATTTGTCGTGTGTAGAGTAGGGTGTAAAGCTTAGTATGTCCAAGAATAATCAGATGGACGATCTTCCAGAGATGGATTTCGAGGGATACCAAATCGAGGATAACGGCGATTGGGGTCTCTGGGAGGCGGATCTGCCCACGGATGAGCCTCTGACGCCTTCTATGGCGCTGGATGAGTTGATTGAATTGCTCATGGCTTCTCAGGAACTGCCTGATCCTGCCGATCTGCTGGCACTTTCAGACTTGACGATTGAAGGCATGGAGCTGGTTAACCGGCAATGGTCTTTGATTCCAGATGCGGTGCGCAGTCAACTAGTAGATGAGCTCGTGCAATTGGCGGCTGAAAATGTGCGCATGCACGTTGGGCGTGTGCTTCGTATAGCGTTGCGCGATGAACTGCCATCCATTCGTCGATCAGCCATTATGGGCCTTTGGGAGGACAATGGAAGCGATCTAGTGGGTTCGCTTACACATATCCTGCGCGCCGATGAAGCTGAAGAAGTGCGCGCTGCGGCGGCAGGAGCGCTCGGTTCGTTTGTCCTGGCTGGCGAGTTGGAGGAAGTAGATGGAACACTGGCCATGCGCGTCGAAGAGGCGCTGCTGGAAGTATTGCGCAACGAGGAAGAGCCGATCCAGGTTCAATGCCGTGCACTGGAGAGTATTGCCTATTCTGGCGAGATCGGCATCCGAGAACTGATTGAGGATGCATACTACTCGCCCTATGAGGAGATGCGTTTGGCCGCGCTGAATGCGATGGGCCGCAGCGCCGACATCCGTTGGCGAGGCTTGGTTCGTGCTGAACTCGAGAATCCATCCAGTGAAATGCGCGTGAGTGCTGCCATAGCCTGCGGTGAATTGGAAGCACGCGCCTCCGTCGATGAAATGATCGATCTGTTGAATGACGAGGAACAATCAGTGCGGTTCGCTGCTATCTATGCGCTTGGACGCTTGGGCGGTAAAGATGCGCGCGATGCACTACGGGAAGTTGCTGGCAGTGAACATGAAGAAGAAGCCGCCGCCGCCGAGGATGCTCTAGAGGAGATGCTCTTCTTTCAGACACATGATGAAATCTCGCTACACGATGAATCGGTCGACCAGGATGACTGGGACGACGTGACCGGCGGCAGCGAGCCTTGGGATCGCTGGTCTCATCGCGATGATGACGAATTAGGCTCCTACGGCTAGAGCTCAACGCAGACAAATCACCCTATTGGCCGCGCTAGCCGCGGAATGACAGCAACATGCTGAACTTGAGGCTGAAACGACTCGTACGGACGACGACTTCGGAACAATATGCGTTGTTCAACCTGGACGAAGAAGAACCTTCCAGCAACGCATTGAGCACCATCGGCAAGATGGACGTACACTATACTGCCGAGGGCGTCTATGGCACGCTGCTCGTCTGGGATGACGGCATCCGTGAAATGGACAGCGAGGTTCGCAGTCAGTTTGTCTATGCGTTGCTAGACGAGTTGAGCCAACCGATGGGTGTGCCGCACGAGTATGTTGTGGAATTCTTTACGCCGGATCTGGAGCAGTATGAAGTCTTTCACAATGTAGGTCTGCTGGATGAAGTGGACGATGGAAACGAAGGCAGCAGCGAATACGATGATGACGATGGCCAGGAGTACGTTGCGGATGGCGGTGTTGACGGCGTCGTGGAGTCTGACGCCCCTATCCCGTGATTCACACACAGTATGTCCCATGCGAATCGAGCACATAGGTCATTTTCCTGGACTTATCGTCCGTTAACGTTTGACTCACTTACTTGATATAGAATTATTCTTATGTCTCAGATGGAACCAAATGATAAACTTACCAGTGCGCTGAATGAGAGCGCCAAACTTCTCAGCCAGAATCGTCCTGGCGAGGCGGCTGAAAAACTCGAAACGCTGTTCAAACAGCATCCTGAAAATGAAAATTTGGCCGTCAATTTGAGCGGCGCATACATTCTGCAGCGCAGGTGGGATAAAGCCATCAGCGTGCTAAGGAAGTCAATCAAGCATAATCCCAACAACGCCATGCTCTGGTCCAATCTGGGCGCCGCAGAACTCGGCAGACTAGAGACTGCCGGACCGCAGCAGCAGCGTCGAGCAATCGACGCCTATCAGAAGGCGCTTCGCGTTGACCCGTATGCGTCGAATGTCCATTACCATCTGGGTTTGATTTACAACGAGCAGGGTGACCTCATGCGGGCAATGGCCATGTTCCAGCGGGCCACAGAAGTAAATCCAGAGGACAGAGATGCGCATGCGTGGCTAAAGCGTATTTCCAAGACCGGTAATTCCGGCGCTGGCACGCAGGACGAAAGCAGTGACGATGCCGGTACAAGCACTTCAACAGGCGGGCAAGCCTAGATATGGCTAGTGGTGTCAGTGGTTATCCGAAGCCCGATCCGCTTGGTGCGGAGTCGGATTCATGGGCCTCGCCGCCGAGGTCAAACTGGCGTGAAAATCCGCAACGCGTAACCTGGGCGGTGATTGTCGCCAGCTTCGCGATGTTCGTTTTTCTTGCTGCCGCGATTCCCATCTCAATCGCATACGTTATACGCTACGCCAATGTCAGCCAGCCAGCGGTACTGGAGCCGACACTCGGTACGTTGCTGCTCTACGAGACCAGCAACGCAGAACCTATGGCAGTTACGGTGACGCGAGATGATATTCAAGAAGGCAACCGCATCGTGGTTGCTGATGAGTCTTCGCAGGGAACGCTCGGTCTTGTAGGCGCTGACGGGGGAGGTGAGACGCTGGGCAGCGTTGTACTCTACCCGAACGCGATGTTGGATATCGTTAAGATTCGCAGACCTTTCTTCAGCCGTAGCAGTGAACCCTACCGCGTACGCTTGAAACTGCTCAGCGGACAGACGCGCATCTTCACCAATAGCGGTGATGAACGTTCGCTGGAGGTAACGTTGGATACGCCGCACGGAACGATCGACTTGGATGCGGGCAGCTATCAGGTTTCGGTAGCTGCGGACAGCACAGACTTAACTGTTCGTTCTGGGCATGCGCTCATGTTGCGCGACGGCGACGGCGAACTGGCTGTGGATAGCGGCCTACGCGCCTGGATGACAGAGGAATCGCTGGCAACTGAGGCTGTTCCGGTAGGGCAGAATTTACTTCGGAACGGCGACTTTACGCAGCCAATGGGCGACACATGGCAAAGTTACGTTGTAGCGGAAAATGTTGAGCCAGGCAGTGTGCGCATCATCGAGCGCGAAGGCCGCCGCGTAGCTCATTTTATTCGTCAGGGCGAAGAAGAGGTGCCCACAGAGGTCGGCATCACGCAATCCATCGAACAAGACGTCAACGTGTATGATTCGCTCTCGCTGATTCTGGATGTGAAGCTGCTCTATCAAAGCTTGTCTGGCGCCGGTTACTTGAGCTCGGAGTTCCCGCTACGTGTCGAAATTTCCTATACCGATATCTACGGCAAGGAACTAACCTGGGGCCATGGCTTTTACTATCGTGATCCCGAAAACGAAAACTGGCGCATCATCAATGGCGACAAGATCCCGCCTTATGTCTGGCACACGTATCAGTCTCCGAACCTAATGGAAATGCTGAAGGAGACGCGACCTGCGCGCATCAACAGCGTCCGCATCTATGCCAGTGGCTGGAACTACCAAAGCATGGTGAGTGAAGTCTATCTCCTTGTGGAATAACAGCATTCACTTTTGTGCTTTCCACTTACCAACTAGACAACCCATGCTCGAACTGTCCACATATGCACATCTGAGCAGATTGCGCGATGATCTGGTAGCACGATCACGCAAGTAACACGCAACCGATCATGCGGGAGTCGTTGACGGAACAATGAACGAGCGCGCAAATAGGCTCGTAACCCATCGCAGGTTATGGCTGCTGTTTGGCGCTGTTGCACTCTACCTGTTGCTTGCGTCCTATCAGCTTGGTCTTCCAGGCCTACACTATGACGAGGCCAAGGAAGCCGGCGTCAACGCCATGGAATTGCTAACCGATGCGCCTGTCACTGCCTTCCGTGATTCGACGGTGAACGTCTTTGGCATGCGTTTGCCGCTCATGGTGCAGGATTACATCGGCGCCCTGAATGTCTACCTGGCGTTGCCGTTCCTGGCACTATCCGGAATCGGCGTGCCCAACCTGCGCATGACGGCAGTACTGATTGGGTTAGCCGCACTTTTTCTGACGGAGCGCGCGACATCAGAATGGATGGTCGCCTGTAGCCGCAGCAGTGGGTCCGTCTACGGCGGGCAACGAACGACGCCTATCTCACTGGCTGGCCTCATCGGAGCCTGGCTGCTTGCCGTTTCACCGTCGTTCATCTTCTGGAGCCGGCAGGGCATATTTGTGACGAACTTGATGCAACCGCTCTGCCTGCTGTGCGTTTGGCAAGGCGTACGTTGGATGCATACTGGGCGAGATCGCGCATTGCTATGGGCGGCGCTCGCCGGTGGGCTGGCGCTCTATGCCAAGCTACTCACCGTGTGGATTGTGGCTCCGTTCACATTAATGGTCCTTATCTGGTGGGTGAACGGTCGCACGCACCGAAGCTACCGCGTACCGGCTTTATCGCCTCGGTTGATTGCCGTGGCGCTGGTTGTGTTTCTGCTTCCTCTAGTGCCGCTTCTTGTATTTAACCTGCAGACTGGCGGCACCATAATCCATTTTCTGGGCAACATGGGCAGCAGCTACTACGGCGTCGATAATAGCGACATTGGGGTCAATCTTGGCATTCGGCTGGGGCAAGTTGCCGAAACACTGGAAGGCGGTCAATTTTGGTACCTGGGCGCAGTGTACAACTTCTCGCCAGCTCCATGGTTCGCGATGGCTCTTGTGCTGGCGGGCTTGTGGGCCTGCGTTCGCTGTGCGGCACCACCGTTACTGCTGGTGTCCGCTGCTGTTCTTGCCAGCATCGCGACAATCAGTGACCTTTTCATTACGCATTATGCGCTGCTCTATCCATTCATGATCACAACAATTGCTATTGCAGTTGAATCCCTGTGGCAACGCGGCAACGATAGGGAACGCGTATCAGTGTTGCTGCGCTGGTCACTCGCTGTGATTCTGACTGTGTGGATCTCCGGCAATCTGTATACATCTGTCCGCTATCATCGCGCTCTGGGCGAGAGCGGCGGCTTAGCTGACCATTCTGACGCTTCCTATCATCTCAGCTACTATCTACGCTACAACGGTCTCGGTGCACCGATTGCACTGGACTGGGGCATGGACGCGCCAGTGCGCTACTTGAGCCGAGGCGTCGTGCGCCCCATCGAGATATTTGGCTATGACAACCTGGATTCAACGGATAACGCATTCCGAGCACGGCTGGCGCAGTTTATCCAGAACCCGGACAATGTTTATCTGTTGCACGCACCGGACTATACGGTCTTCCAAGGGCGTCGTGATACGTTAATTGAATCAGCGGCAGAGCTCGGATTGACTGCAGAGAAAGTTGAGGAGTTCAACCAACGGAATGGGCAACCGTTGTTCGAGGTATGGCGGGTACGTGGCGAGTAATCGGAGTTCATTTATTTGTGTGAAACTACCCTGCAAGAATGTCCAGGGCAGTCGCGGAGCTGATGTTTGTGTTGATCAAGTTCAAACCGGGTAATTTGCGCAAGTTACTGCTAGTCTCTGCTTAGCGGTACCTATCCGCATCGAATAAATTGGTAGGAGTTAGCGTGCTATCAGTCCCTACGCGATTGTCCGCCAGAGGTGCGATGATCAATTGACGCGCCAATCAGGGGGTGCTACAATCGTTGCAGGCTACTCTCTCGGCTCAAATTGTGTTGCCGGTACGCGACATCATGAGGTAAGATCTCTCCCAAAGGGCTTGAACGCTTGATACCGTGAGAGCTCTTGCATGTAACAAATTGATTGGTAGAGGAGTTAATTGGTTGCAGCTTTCTGACCGCGAAATCCGAAAACGCAGAACACTGGATCCAGAGCATCCAGTGCGCGAAACGCGCATCGGGCAGCTTTTTTACGAGGCGCCCCGTACGCGCCTGCGTACATTCAATCTCCTCGTACGAGCCGAGACGACACCGCTATTGGCGCTTTCGTATGCCATGGGGGCCATTCTCGCCTGGTGGGAGACGGGTCGCGTCAGCGCATTGGCGTTGGGTTTCGGCGTGCTGGGCGTGATCAGCGCCGGATGGGCCTTTCATGGCCTGAGCGCATACTTCACCGATCGATATAACCGTACCGCCGAAGCGCAATCTGTTCAGGAACCTCTCTTCACAGGATTCGGCTTGATCCGCCGCAACCTAGTCCCCGGCTCTATGGTGCGCGATCTTTCCTTATTACTGATAGCCGTCTTTGCGGTCTGTATTCTGTGGCTGACACTACTGGTCGGCTGGCCTATTCTATTTTTCTCCATCCTGGGATTCATTGTGGCAGCGGCGGTACTGCTTCTCCCTTTCATTCGCGGCTATCGAAGCTGGGGTATCGACCAGCTGGGCATCATGCTTGTGCTTGGCGTGCTTCCGCTGCTGTCCGGCTATTACGGACAGGCTGCGGAGTTGAGCGCATCCGCACTGTGGTCGGCTGCCATGGTCGCGTTGATGTTTGGTCTTCTTCAGTATAATTATGATGCAATCAACATTCGACGTGACTGGCTCATCGGTAAGCCAACTTTGGCTGTGAATCTCGGTATGGAACGAGTCACTGACATCAGCGCGCTGTTCACGATTGGCGTCTATCTAGCGTTACTGGCGGCGGTGACCCTTACGAATATTCCGCTGCTAGCGCTGTCAGCCCTTATTGCACTGCCAGTTGCGCTCAACGCACTTGCCCCGCTGCAACGTGATGATCTGACGATCAATGATTGCATCGTGCTCTATTCTTCCTCGTTGTATTCAAGCGCACTGGCTGGACTGCTATTCTGTTTCGCCCTTGTTATCGATATGACTTTCTAGGCGAGTCTTCTTGCACTAGTGTTCCCGTCCTGCGGTACGGCGCCAGAGATCACATTGCATTGTATCTAGTGATAGGTTTCCTGATCCTGTGTCATCCGTAAACACGTTACTGCAGCGAGTGAAGTCGTGGCTCGGCTTAGCCTCCGTCACAGCGACCCATCGGCTTACGCGCAAGGAATTCTACGAGCTAGCCGCCTACCTTCGGGAATACGCTCAGGAACTGGCGACCTACGATCAGAGCCGCGTCAACCTCAAGCAGTGCTATCGTTTCAACGCCTGGCTGCCTACTATCAAATCCTATGACCGTTTGCAACAAACCCTGGCTACGCTGAAGCCAGCCCGACCCATTGCGCGTTGGCAGGTAATGATTCTCATGTTGCTAGCCAGTATGATACTTATTGTAGCACTCCGCGGTTACGTGGGCGAGGCTGTAGGAGGGTTTATCACCTACGGACTGCTCATGACGGTGCTGGTGATTACGTTCTTCATACCCGAGCGTATTTATGGCACGACGACTGAACTGCTGGAAGGCAAAGTTCTACGTATCGTGGAAGCGTTGGAGGATCTCCATCAGTCCGAAGAGTTGGGCTTCTCAGAAGCGGTCTATTTTCGCGTCCGTGAGGACTTGCAGATCGCCAAGCGCGAGCTTCGTCAGCAAATTGACCTAGCCCATCGTTATTGATAGACGTCTACCGGTTGGTTGCTAGTGTTTACGCTTCCGAAGCAGTCGGGCATCCGTCAACACTTTGGTAATTGTCTGCTCGTAGTCGACTGAAGAAGTAGCGCTGTGCTGCAACCAAATAAGGAATTCTGTGTTTCCGGCAGGCCCTAGCAGGGGCGATACGCATAGCCCACCGATATACAGACCAAGCGACTGGCCGTACGCCCACGTCTTTTCTATGACTTGGCGGTGTATACGTTCGTCGCGAATCACGCCGCCCTTGCCGACCTGATCTCTGCCGGCCTCAAATTGCGGCTTGATCAGCGCAACAACATCAGCATTGGAGGTCAGCAGACGCAGTGTTGCCGGCAGCACAAGTTCTAGGCTGATAAAGCTGGCGTCGATCACGGCGAGGTCGGCTATCGCGCTATCCGGCAATTCTTCAAGATAGCGAATATTCGTCCGCTCCAGCACGGTCACACGAGGATCGTTGCGCAGCTTCCATGCCAGTTGACCATAGCCTACATCAATAGCATATACGTGTGCCGCGCCGTGCTGTAGAAGGCAATCGGTGAAGCCGCCCGTGCTTGCACCCACGTCAACCGCGGTCCGATTCCGTATGACTAGTGGAAACTCATCTAGCGCCGCAGCGAGCTTCATACCCCCACGACTGACGAAGGGCATTTGCGCCGACAGCTCAATAGCAGCGTCTTCCGGAACGGTATGACCGGCCTTATCAACGACCTGCCCGTCGACCCGAACTTCTCCAGCCATGATGTAGCGTTTTGCCTTTTCCCGCGAATCCGCCAGACCGCGCTCGACCACTAGCAGATCTAGGCGTTTCTTTTTCGGTTTACGAGGTTGCTCTGATGACATAGCTGCGGTTTTTCGGTTGTACCCGAGATGGCGTTTGCAAGCGCGCGTGTCTGTACGTTTTGACGTGCCTCAGCCCATACAGTAACATGCGGAAGGGCGACCGAATGGAACGATTAATGCTTTTGTGCAACGAAACAGTGAACTGATGAAAGCGCCGGAGTTGGCAGCTAAGCCGAATTTCCAAACGAATCTGCGCAGCCTTGTTCAGACAATGCGGCCCAAGCAATGGACTAAGAACGCCGTTGTCTATGCCGCCTTGGTCTTCGATGGTAAGTTGTTCATTCCGGAGCTCTTTCTCCAGACCACGGTAATCGCTGCGTGCTTCTGTCTGCTTTCCAGCAGTGTATATATCCTAAATGACCTTGCCGATATCGAAAAGGATCGACAGCATCCTAAGAAGATGAACCGACCCCTTCCGAAGGGTGAACTGAATACCGGATTTGCATTAGCAGCTGCGGTCGTATTTGCTTTGTTGAGCATTACGGTCGGGCTGTGGGTGAATTCATGGGCTGGTCTAGTGCTGGGCATCTATCTGGCGCAGAATGTGGCCTATAGCTTCTGGCTGAAGAATATTGTCATCATCGACGTGATGGTGCTCTCTCTGGGATTCCTGCTGCGCGTTGTGGCAGGCGTCATCGTGGTCAACGTGGCAAACTTTAGCCCTTGGCTCTACGTCTGCGTGACACTACTGGCGCTCTTCTTGGCGTTGGGAAAGCGGCGACAGGAGTTGGTGCTGCTGGAGGGCGATGCTCGCAACCATCGTGCGTCGCTTGGGCAGTACAACCTGACGCTCATCGATCAACTTATCGTCATGGTCACCACCAGCATCTTCATCGCATACACGCTGTACACCTTCGAAGCGCCAACTGCGCTCGCCAGCGACGGTAGGATGTTATTGACAGTCCCATTCGTATTTTATTTCCTGGCCCGCTATCTTTATCTGATCCATGTAGAGCATAGGGGCGGCGCCCCGGACGAATTACTTCTGGAAGACCATCCCCTGTTGGTCAATTCAGCCTTGTGGGCATTGACGGTTGTGCTGCTCATCTATCTGCCGGTCTAGCGCAGCACCTCTATCGATACTGTAAGAAAAATGAGCTACGCCAGAAATTCCAGCGTAGCCCATATATGTACATTGCAGCGTATCTAGTCAGTATGTTTGGTTGATAGCCTGCGAGTACCTCACTTCGCACAGTCCATGCTAACCATACGCTTACTCGCTTACGCGTATCCTACTCTTCGTCATCGACATAGGCGGACCATCGCCCTTCCATTCCGTCCTCGGTAACGCCGTAGAAAACACGTACATCACCGTTCTCGCGCATGGCAAGGTCATAGCGTAGCTTGCCGGCTCGTTTCTCGGAATGTACAAGCGCTGTATCGCCTGTCCATTTGAGCTGCTTACCGTCTACCGGATGGTCTTCATACTGCTCGATGGCATAACTCCACAGTTTCCTGGCGCCTTTGCGTGTCACGTTCTTGATGACGCGACCATTGCGCAGGTCTCGGATGCTATGGTAGTTATGACCATTGCGTTCCTCTGTCTCCACGATTTCCACGCCTATCTGTGGCAGATAAAACGCATCATCCTTATCGTTGGATTGAGGAGAACTGTTACTCTGCTGCTTCGTATTGCTCTGCGATGATCGGCTACGTTGTGACGAGCGGGATCGGCTGCTGCGCGAACGGCTTTCGGAACCCGGTTGCTCTTCCAGTACTTCACCGATCAGAGAGATGAGTTCATCACGCACTGCCATGGACGTTTCAGAACCGTCGCGAAGGTAGTATTTGTACTCATCCAAGCAGTAGGGGCGGTCTGCACCCTTGGGCACTCGGATACGCAAAACATTGGCTGAGTCGCTTCGAATGGTCTCGCACGTGATATCTAGTGGCGGCGTAAGTCGCTCGTCCAGCGTCTCCAGTATCTCCTTCTTGACCTCTGCCGGTTGCGGTAGCCCCCGCGGCTTGGTACTTCGTTGGCTAGCGCCTACGTAGATGGTGCCGCCGGCTGTGTTTGCAAATGCGCAAACATCGCTGAGGATCGCCGTCAACCGCCCGCCGCGCTGGCTGGCTGACTCATGGAAACTCTGAACGATGGTCGGGCCTTCTTCACGCGCGGCTGCCAATGAATCGAACGGCTTATCTTTGGGTCGCGCCGGTCGTGTGCGGTCGAACTGTGTGCTGCGTAACACAGTGACAATCGCATCGAACGAAGGCTCGTCCAGCAGAAATTCCGTCGCACGTGAACCGATACCCAAGCGCTTGGGATTGTTCGGGTCATCCTTCAGCCGGTGTGCGTCGCTGCCTTGAATGCAGTGCATACGCCGCGGGTATTCCGCTTTACTGCCGTTAAAGAAGCGCGCAGTAGAGCGTCCGCGTCTATCGTGGTCCGTTACTTCCAGGGCGTCGAGATTCGGGTCCTGGGTATAGGCGATCTTGGTCTGTCCCCCAAAGGGGAAATTACGCATAGCAACGCCATGCGTGCTGTTCGCGTGTGCTGCGATGACCAACCCGCCTGCATCATGTATGATCTGGTAAGCAGTCAGAACGTCGGTACTGGCGCCAGTCTCGGTAGAGCCGCTATCCAGTTTGTCTGCCGGTACATTAAGGGAGAGAAGGACATGCTCTAGGTGGCGCACTGAGGTCTCTGGCGCAAACAAACCCAAAATATGAAAGCCAAATGTCGCCGTAAATTCAAAACCGGGCAACACAAGCACTTGGTTTGCCAACTCACGCCACTCCGCGAGCCGCTTCGTCTCCTCGTCATTCAGTCGTCCAGACTGTTCCAAACTCGTCAGCCATTCAATCTCGTGTCGTATTGCCGCAACGCCTGCCACTGTATTGTGGTCGGCGACGGCTACAATGTCGAGATCTTGCTCTGCGACTCTGCGCATCCAATCCAAGTAACTTGCGTGTGGGTCTTCGTAATCGCTCGATGCTGGCGAGTGCAGATGCAGGTCTGCTTTGTACCACTTGCGCTGTCCCTGGCTGTTCGAGGAATCATTTCCGTTCTGGGACGACTGCCGACTGCTATTCGGTTTTCTTCTTCTAGTCACTGATACTCAACTTTGCTCCTTTCATTTCGGCGCACCTAAAAAACCGTGCGCCGCTGTTGAAAAAATCCAATACTAATTTACCTCATCTACAACAAACTCATTCATTTACGACCAACTTGTACACTTGGCTGGAAAAACCCGCAAACCAACGCAGCTCTCGCTTGGCGGCAGCTTTATGTACGCTTAAATTGTACTACTTGTCATAAGCAAACGCAAGTTTACTTCCATGTCCTACCAGGGTTACTCAAAACTTGCATTTTGTCATTCTGAACAAAGTGAAGAGTCTTAGATATAAACGAGAAGCGAGATATTTCGCTTCTCTCAATACGACAAGTTTCCCTGATTGTTGCGTAACAATGCACGTCTACTCGGAAGAGATTGTATCTGCAATTGGCTCTTCTACCTCTGCGTTTCCGTTGCCGCTTATTTGCGCCTGCTTTTCCCCTTCCTTTTCTCGTTGTTTAGCCGCTTTCTTGGTTGATTTGCTCACTGCTTCTTTCGCTGCTACATCAGCGGCTTCAGTCGCCGGCTCATCGCTGCCCACTGGCAATAGCGCAGCATCCAATACCTCGTCCACTGTGTCGACCGGGATAAACTCTATCTGCTCGCGAACCGCTTCAGGCACATCGTCCAAGTCGCTCTCGTTCCGTCGCGGAATAATCACACGCTTCAATCCGAAACGAGCCGCTGCCAATACCTTCTCCTTGAGACCTCCGATGGGCAACACTTTCCCTCGCAACGTAATCTCACCCGTCATGCCCGTATAGGGTTGCACGGGACGTTGAGTCAACAGGCTTGCGAGCGCGGTCGCCATGGTAATGCCTGCACTAGGTCCATCCTTGGGTATGGCGCCGGCGGGAATGTGCAGATGAATGTCTGACGTTGCAAAGAAATCCGGGTCGATACCCAGCGATTCGGCGCGGTTCCGCACGTAGCTAAGCGCCGCCTGTGCGCTCTCCTTCATGACGTCGCCAAGCTGGCCGGTAACGGTGAAGCCCTTGCTGCCGGGAACACGGGTCGCCTCAAAGAACATAATGTCGCCGCCCGTTGTCGTCCATGCCAGTCCGATGGCTACGCCGGGCATCTCTGTGCGTTCGGTAATTTCGTCGCTGTGAATCTTGCGTCGGCCTAAAAAGTCAGTCACGTTGCTGGCGGTGACGCGGGTGGTCTCCGGCGCCGTATCGGCGGCAACCCGTGCGGCTATTTTACGGCAGATCTTGCCGATCTGGCGTTCCATGCCACGCACACCAGCCTCTCGGGTATAGCCTTGAATGACTTCGTGTAGTGCATCTTCGGAGATGTCCACCTCATCCGGTTTCAGACCATTTTCCTTGATCTGGCGCGGGATGAGATAGCCCTGCGCAATGGCGACTTTCTCATTTTCCGTATAGCTGCTGAGCTGAATGATCTCCATGCGGTCTTGCATTGGACTGGGAACGGTATCCAGAACATTGGCGGTCGTGATGAACATCACCTGGCTCAGGTCGAAAGGAACATCCAAGTAATGGTCGCGGAACTCGCGATTTTGTTCAGGATCCAGTACCTCCAGCAGGGCGCTGCTCGGGTCGCCGCGGAAATCGCGACCGAGCTTGTCCACCTCGTCCAGCATGAAGACGGGATTCCTACTTTCGATCCGGCGCAGGCTCTGGATGATTCGACCGGGCATGGAGCCAATATAGGTGCGCCGGAAGCCACGGATCTCAGCTTCGTCTCGGATGCCGCCTAGTGCGAGGCGGACAAATTTGCGGTTCATGGCGCGTGCGATGCTGATACCCAGACTCGTCTTGCCAACGCCGGGCGGGCCAACAAAGCACAGCACCACGCCTTCTCGTTCACGGCGAATTAGGTCGCGCACATCCTCTTCTTCTGCGGTATCTTGTTTACGCTCCGCACGCAACTTGCGGACGGCTAGGAATTCCAGGATGCGTTCTTTGATCTCGTCCAGGCCATAGTGGTCCTCGTTGAGAACCGTTCGAGCGTGCTCGATATCCAGGTTGTCTTCCGTCTGCTCTTGCCAGGGCAGGCTAACCATCAAATCCAAGTAGGTCTTGATGACGCTATACTCGGCTGCCTGAATGGGCATGCGTCGCATGCGATCTAGTTCGTGGCGAGCTTCCTTCTCCGCCTCTTCCGACATGCCTGCCGCTTCAATGCGTTCCTCGAGATCGCGAATGTCTGCTGCCTGCTCGTCCTCTTCGCCAAGCTCCTTTTGAATGGCCTTCAACTGCTCGCGCAAGAAGAAGTCACGCTGCATGCGCTCCATCTCCCCTTGCGCCTCGGACTGGATTTTGCGACCCAGCTCCAGTACTTCCACTTCTTTGTTCAGCAGCGCTGTTAGTCTCAGCAGCTTCTCATACGTGCTGTCTTGCTCCAAAAGCCTCTGAGATTCTTCCACGTCAAGGCGCATACTGCTGGCGACCAGATAGGCGAGCTGGCGCGCATCCTCGGCGTTCATGGCCATAACAGACAGTTCATCCGGCATCTGCGGCTCCAGCTCAACCGTTTTACGGAAGAGCTCCTGGACGGCTCGCATGATGGCCTCGGTTTCCAAATTGTCTTCGAGGATTTCTGGGATGATTTCGACGCGTGCGCGCAGGTATGGTTTCTCCTGCACATAATCAAGTATACGAATACGCTCTAGCCCCTGCACCAACAGACGAATCGTGCCGTCCGGCGTACGCAGAACACGGTGCACCTGGGCAGCCGTACCAATTTCGTGGATCTGATCCGGATTCGGGTTTTCAAGGTCTTCGCTCTTGCTGGTAGCTAGAGCGATGATGCGGTTCTCTGGCAGGTTGTCCTCCACCAGCCGCACACTGCGCCGCTGCCCAATGGGAAGCGGCAGCCACATCATCGGATAGACGACAACGCCGCGCAACGGCAGCACGGGCAAATCGTCGGTAGTAATCTCCTCAGTTTTTTCCGGTTCAAAGTTATATCGTTCTGCGAATTCTTCGGACTCATAAAGAACCTGATCCTCGTCAGATTCGTCCCAGTCCTCAAGTTCGAAATCCATCATATCATTCGACATAATTGCCCTGTTCTTCACACTCTGCATGATGCAGAGTTGTGTCCAATGAATTCATTTCGTTTTAGCCACCTTGCGGCACCGCTGTATCAGGTGATCTGGCATGGTCGATAAGAGAAACAATATTGTACCACAAGCGGGTTCAACAGCGTTGGCCAAACCAGCGAATGGACAGCCGATTTGTGCAGACACGTCACTACTCAATATAGTGATTTTAGCAAGACTAGTACGAGAAAGCTGTTGGGTTGGTTCCAGATTGACCCATATCACTGCACCCGACGTACATGATTCGTGAGATACGCTTCGTCTACTGGACGTACTCACCTCCTAGAAATACTTGTCCCGCATCTCCTTGAGGAAGTCGATGGAACGTCGCATTTCATCCAGACCATTCATGCCGTCTTCTATGCTAACCCAGCCATCGTAGCCCACATCGGTCAGGATCTGGAAGATAGTATCATAGTCGTTCAGGCCCTCGCCTGTGACACCATGCTGTAAGTCGGGCGAATAGCCGATCGTGCCGTCGTCCTGGCGCAGATTATCCAGCGTGGCGCCCTGTGCCAGGTATCGGTCGCTGGCGTGCATGGACACAACCCGGTCTGCCACGATGCGCAACAGCTCGATCGGATCATCGCCAGCCACTATAGCGTTGGACGGATCGTACTGCACGCCGAAGTACTCGCGCTCGTCTATGGCATTGATCAGCGGTAGAAAAATGTCCTGTTTCTGGGCGAACTCGACGTAGGTCCAGTAGCCGTCTTTGTAGTGGTTTTCTATGCCCAGGATGATGCCGTTCTCCTTTGCTACGGGTATCAGCTGGTTGATGGCATCGACGACCCACTCCGTTCCTTCTTCTATGCTCACATCGGGATAGCGCTGACCGGAAAGAATGCGACATACCGCGTCTGGTCCGCCAAGCCGCCGCGTGACCTCGATCATGTGCGCCTCTTTTTCGATTTCACGCTTCCGATAGTCTGGATCTCTGTTGGTGAAGTCCGGCGAGCAGCAGTTCATGGGCATCTCGAAACCGGCATCACTGATGGCGTCCGCGATGGAAGCAATGTAGCCCGGCTCCAGACTGGTGAAGAAGCCCACGTACATCTCGAGTCCCTCTGCGCCTAGAGACTTGGCCATCTCAATCCAGTCGAAGACTGACATGGTCTGCTGCACCGAAATATCGTCGAGATAACATTTGGGGAATGCTGAAATTTTCATGCTATGGCTCCCTCGGATTGGCGACGATGGTTTTGTATATGCGTGACCCATGCGATGGCTTGCCAGTTAATCGCACACGCATAGGACGGTCGACCAACTGTGGTTTACGTAACAAGTTAGGGTTGGAGAATCACCTTCGCAAGGTCGAGTTCGTGCTTAGCGAGCTTGTCGATCAATTCCGGACCCTCTTCCAACGGCGCTACCAACTCGATCAGCGGTGTGACGTTGATGGCTCCGGATGCAATTGCTTCGATTGCCCGCGGGAATTCGGTATTGAAGCCGTACGTACCGCGCACGGTCAGCTCGCGCGTGACGATCTCCTGCATGTTCAGCTCGATCATCTGCGCACTGTTGCCGATCCAAGTGGTATTCCCGCCGGTGCGGGTGATGGCGATAGCCTGTTGCACGGTAGGCGCATAGCCGACCGCCTCGAACGTCACATCTGCACCAAGGCCATGCGTTTCCGCCTTGACGGCCTCAACTGGATCCGTCTCCGAGACATTGATTGCGACATCCGCGCCAAGTTTGCGAGCCAGTTCCAGACGATGCTCGCTCATGTCCGTGACGATGATCTTGCCAGCGCCTTTCAACCGCGCAGCCAGCAATGTCACAAGTCCGATGGTGCCGACGCCGACGATGGCAACGCTGCTCATCAGCTTCATGGGCGTGATCTCGACGGCGTGCAAGCCAACCGAAAGCGGTTCTACCATGGCGGCTTGTTGCCATGTGATGTTCGCCGGCTTTTCGTAGACCATGGATTCCTTGACCACGAGATAGTCCGCAAATGCGCCGGCAATGTCGACGCCGAGTACGTGCCGAGTGGTGCAAATGTTGGTGAGCCCGACCTTGCAGTTTGGGCATTCGCCGCAAGCTTGAATGGGCGAAACAATGACTTCGTCTTCAGCGCCGAAGCCAGCTACTTTCGAACCGACCTCTACCACGACACCGCTGAACTCGTGTCCCATCGTCATGGGCGGTTTGCGACGGCCGGTCTTGCCGATGTAACCGTGTACATCGGAACCGCAGATGCCGACGTTCTGCACTTTGATGAGGATTTCGTCCTCCTGCGGAGTCGGATCGGGAACCTGTTCCAGGGTCATGGTCATAGGGCCTTGGTAAATCAATGCTTTCATTTCATGTTTCCTCGAAGAATTGCACGCTACTCGACTGAGAGTGCGCAAATGTCCATATCGTACAAGCGCTGCAACGATACTGAGTTGGTTGGGTGGAGGTTTGAGCTAACGGCTACATCATGCCACAAATGGCACTCATTCTCAACCGTAGAGGAGTGGTCGCGCTTAAGATTCAAGCTCGCTAGATTCTCCTTAGGCGTGTTACCGAATCCAGCTCGACAATTAGGTTCTGCGCTGTGCCTATGAGAGCAAATTCGTATGCCCGTGGATACCCTGGATGTTGTCTCTTGTTGAATTCCTATTTTTGTTTCGTCGGGAAGTGGCTGAGTTTTCGGCGCTAGCCGAATCAAGTAGTAGAATCTAGAGAAGCACGCAGGACGCATCCCATGCTTGGAATAGGTCAGCCAACACCGAATATAGTGAGATTATCGCGGGTGCGAATTGCACATTAGCAGTAGCAAATAATCACAACCACTTACCCACGGGAATATTACCAATGATCAAAATTGCAGAAATGCTTCCGCCTTATCCCTCTTCGCTTTGGACGATGGTCAAGCAATGCGGCGTGAATCGCGCCGTCGGCGGTATGAAGCTGGAGCTGCTACTATCAGCCACGACGAAAGATGATATGCCGTGGAGTTTTATGAACTTGGCGCGCATCAAGAGCGCGTACGAGGACTACGGTTTTTCACTGGATGTCATCGAGAGCCGCCCGCCAATGAACAAGATCAAGTTGGGCTTGCCGGGCAAGGACGAGGAGATCGAGTGGGTAATCGACCTCATCAACAACATGGGCGCCCTGGGCATTCCGGTCTGGTGCTACGAATGGATGCCTATCTACAACTGGATGCGCACGACCACCACGGCGCCTGCTCGCGGCGGCGCACTGGCAACCGGCTTCGATAACGAGCTGATGAAGAACGCTCCAGATTCGGAGTACGCTCCGGTCTCGGAAGAGACGCTGTGGGAAAACCTGGAAGAGTTCCTAAAGATCATCGTGCCGGTTGCCGAGAAGGCCAACGTGAAACTAGCCATGCACCCGGACGATCCGCCGCTGTCGCCCATCCGCGGCCTGGGGCGCATCATGCGCAGTATCGACAACTATCAGCGCCTGGTCGATCTGGTGCCGAGCGATGTCAACGGCATCTGCCTGTGCCAGGGCAACTTTACTATGATGACCGACGATCTGCCTGCAGCCATTCGACAGTTCGGCGAGCAGAACAAGATCTTCTTTGTGCACATGCGCGACGTGCGCGGCACAGCCGAGAAGTTCGTTGAGACCTTCCATGATGAAGGCAAGACCGATCTATTGGCGTGCATGAAAGCCTATCGCGATGTCGGTTTTGAAGGCGTGTTGCGCCCTGATCACGTGCCGACAATGGAAGGCGATGATAACGCTCGCCCAGGGTACTCGTCGGTGGGGCGTCTCTTCGCCATCGGCTACCTCAAGGGGCTGCGTGAAGCGGTATACGCTGAATAGAAACTCTCGAAGCGGCCAACAAGACAGGACAGCATAATGCCAAAGATAGCCTTTATCGGAGCAGGCAGTTTCGGATTCACACGCAAACTCGTACGCGATCATGTTGACGTTTCCACTGCTGGAATCGGCAACCATTACGTTGATGGACATTGACCCTGAACGGCTGGAGTTCTCCAAGCGGGCGTGCGAGAAGATTGTTTCGCTGGGCGGCTACCCGGCAACGGTCGAAGCCACTCTCGATCGCGAGGAGGCGCTGCGAGGGGCAGACTATGTCATCGTGACGATCTTAGCGGGAGGCATCGAGGTCTGGCGCAACGACATCGAGATTCCTAAGAAGTACGGTGTTGACATAAACATTGGCGACACGCGTGGGCCGTCAGGCATCTTCCGCGGGATGCGCACCATCCCAGTTATGCTGGAGATCGCCCATGACATGGAGCGGCTCTGTCCAGATGCTACCATGCTCAACTACACCAATCCCATGGCGCTGCTTGTGCGTGCCATGCAGGCCGAAACCGATATCAAACTGACCGGGCTCTGCCACAGTGTGCAGGGAACGGCAGAGATGTTAGCCGGCTGGATCGGCGCGCCAATGGAGGAGATCACCTACACGTGCGCCGGCATCAACCACATGGCCTGGTATCTGGACTATAAGTGGAATGAAAAAGATGCGTATCCGCTGATCCATGAGGCCATCACCACACGTGAAGAAGTCTACAACGAAGAGATCGTGCGCAACGAGATGTACTTGGCGCTGGACTACTACGTTACCGAGAGCAGCGGTCATAACTCTGAATACAACTGGTGGTTCCGCAAGCGACCCGACTTGATAGAGCAGTACTGCACGCACGGTACCGGATGGAACCCTGGCGTATATGGGTACATCATCAGCGAACGGGAAAAGCGCATCGCTTCCTGGCGAGAAGAGACCCAGAATTGGTTGGCCGATGAGACGCCTATTGAGCTAGAGCGCGGCCACGAATACGCGGCCTCTATCATGAATGCGCTGGAGGGCGGCGAACCGTTCGAGTACAACGGGAACACGCAGAATCGAGGATATATCACGAACCTGCCGCAGAACGCATGCGTTGAGGTGCCGGTGTGGGCCAGCCGCAAGGGGCTCGAGCCGGTATCGGTCGGTTCTTTACCGCCTCAATGCGCTATCCTGACTGGTCTCACCTCACAGACAGAGGAGATGGCGGTCGAAGGTACGCTCACCGGCAATCCCCGACTCATCTATCAGGCCATAGCGCATGATCCGCTGACAGCAAGCGTACTCTCGCTGCAGGAGATACGGTCAATGGTCAACGAGATGTTTGCTGCGAACAAAGACTACTTGCCTACGTTCAAACACTTCGAAGCGTAGACGAGTTCGTCGGGGATGCCGTTCTGCTGCGCTAGTGCGGCATCCAATACGCTCTCGCTACCCGCAATGCGCTCACTATCCGCTATGCGATCACTACCCGCTATGCGATCACTACCATAGGACAAGCATTTATGGCGCCGAACATTCTACTCATCACGAGCGATCAGCAGCACTGGAATACCTTAGGCGTGCACAATCCAGAGATACAGACGCCGAACCTGGACAGGTTAGCTGCAGAAGGAACGCTCTTTCGGCGCGCTTACTGTCCGAACCCAACCTGCTCGCCGACACGGTCATCTATGATCACCGGCAAATACCCCAGCCAACACGGCTGCTACTCGCTGGGCACCAAGCTGCAGGAGAGCGAGCAGACTGTGGGCGAACTACTGCAAGAGGCCGGTTTCCGCACTGCGCTGGTTGGTAAAGCCCACTTTCAGCCCTTAGCAGGCACTGAGGAGTACCCTTCGCTAGAATCGTACCCCATCCTGCAGGACCTGGATTTCTGGCGCAAGTTCGACGGCCCGTTCTACGGCTTTCAACATGTGGAACTGGCACGCAATCATACGGATGAAGCGCATGTGGGGCAGCATTATGCACTGTGGTTGGAGGAGAAAGGCTGCGAGAACTGGCGCGACTATTTCCGCCCGCCCACGGGCAATAACGCAACGCAGCGCCGTAAATGGCTGATTCCGGAAGAGTATCACTATGATACCTGGATTGCAGAGCGCACAAATGCTCTGTTGGAGGAGTACGCCGAGAACGGCGATAGCTTCTTCTTGTGGGCTAGCTTCTTTGACCCGCATCCGGACTATCTTGTACCCGAACCGTGGGACACGATGTACGAACCGAATGCCATCACGCTGCCGCAGGTCACACCCGGTGAGCATGAAAAGAACCCGCCTCACTTCCAACTGACGCAGACCAAGAACCCGGATTACTCCACCTGGGAAGAAGAATATGGCAATGCCATGCACGGCTTTCATTCACACTTGCAAGACGAGAATGAACTGCGCAAGGACATCGCCATCTACTACGGCATGGTGTCGCTCATGGACAAGTACATCGGCGCCATCCTCGATAAGCTGGACGCGCTGGGCATGGCGGAGGACACGCTGGTCGTCTTCACGTCGGACCACGGACACCTTTACGGGCAGCACGGCATGATCGCCAAGGGCGCTTTCCACTACGAGGACCTGATCAAGGTTCCCATGATCGTTCGTCAGCCCGGCTCTGTCAACGCAGGTATGGAGAGTGATTCGCTGCAGTCTCTGGTGGACTACACGCCGTCGTTTCTTGGCGCCACAGGGCAACCAGTACCGCTGACCATGTCTGGTATCGACCAGTCGGATGTTTGGTATGGGCGTCGAAGTACCATTCGAGACCACGTGCTGGTAGAAAACCGGCACCAGCCAACTACCATCTTCGCCAATACCTATGTGGATGAGCGCTACAAAATAACGGCGTATTACAACCAGGAATACGGCGAGCTGTTTGACCTGCAAGAAGACCCGGGTGAAGTCGACAACTTATGGGACAATGATGCCTGTACCGAACTGAAGAGCCATCTGCTGCTCAAACTTATTCATGCCGAGCTAGGCGCACAGCCGCTCAACATGCCGCGAATCTGGGTCGCATAGTCGGTAGGAAATGCTGGGATATATGCAAATCGGCAGAAACAAGCCAACTGTACTTGAGAAAGGCATTTGATCATGCCAAAGATTTCATTTCTAGGAGCAGGAAGTACCGTCTTCGCCAAGAATCTCATGGGCGATATTCTCAGTTATCCGGAGCTTGCTGATTCGACGCTAAGCCTGCACGACATTGACGAAGAACGGTTGCACACGTCGGAGATCGTCGCGCAAAAGGTTGCTGAGGCAACCGGCGCACATCCGACCATTGAAGCGACTTTAGACCGGCGTGAGTCGCTGGATGGCGCGGACTACGCTATCTCCATGATTCAGGTTGCCGGCTATAAACCCGGTACGGTGATTGACTTCGAAATTCCCAAGAAGTATGGACTGCGCCAAACCATCGCCGACACGCTGGGCATCGGCGGCATCATGCGCGGGCTGCGCACGATCCCCGTACTGCTGGATATGTGCTACGACATGGAAGAGCTCTGCCCGGATGTCACCTTCCTGCAATATGTGAATCCCATGGTCATGAACTGCATGGCCATCGACCGCGCGACCAACATTAAGACGGTCGGTCTGTGTCACAGCGTGCAGGGTACTGCTGAACAAATTGCAAAGGATATTGGTGTTCCGATTGAGGAAATCAATTTTGTGTGCGCCGGTATCAATCACATGGCCTTCTACCTCACGTTCGAACGAAGAGTCAACGGTCGTGTGGAGGACCTGTATCCGCTGATCCACCAAGTGGTTCAGGACGGGCGCGTACCAGACTGGAACCGCGTGCGCTATGAAATGCTGAAGCGCCTTGGCTACTTCGTCACCGAGTCCAGCGAGCACTTCTCAGAGTATGTGCCGTGGTTTATCAAACGCGACCGACCCGACCTCATTGAGGAGTTCAACGTGCCGCTGGATGAGTACATCACACGGTGTGAAAACCAAATTGCCGGCTGGGAGAAGTTGCGTGATGAGATGGAGTCGCCGGAGACTACCATCGACGTGAAACGAAGCAAGGAATACGGCTCCGGCATCATCCACAGCATGGAAACAGGCGAACTGCGTGTCATCAATGGGAACGTACCCAATAACGGGCTGATCTCCAATCTGCCCATGGATGCGTGCGTGGAGGTTCCCTGCTTGGTGGACAAGAACGGAGTGCAGCCGACTGCTATTGGCGAACTGCCGCCGCACCTGGCTGCGCTCATGCAGACCAACCTAAACGTACAGGAGATGACGGTGCAAGCCGCCCTGACCCGTGAGCGCAAATACATCTACTACGCAGCCATGCTCGATCCGCACACGGCGGCTGAACTGGATCTTGACCAGATATGGAACCTGGTGGATGATCTCATCGAAGCGCATGGCGATTGGCTGCCAGAGTATCATTAGGAGACCGATATGAAGTCAGATCTAGACCGGCTCATGGCTGAGCGCAACTTGGACGGATTTATCGTCATCGGCGATTCGGACGGCAATCCTGTCATGAATTATTTGACCGGCGGCGCGGACGTAGAAGGCGCCCTTGTCCTGAAACGCCGGGGTGCGCCTATCACGCTCATCCACGGTTCCATGGAACGTGACTCAGTTGCGAATAGCGGGCTGCGCCTCATTGACAGGGACAGCACCTACAATCGCTATGAGATGCTGCAGAAGCACGAAGGTGACCACTTGGCTGCAGCTGTAGAGTTCTACTCGACCGTCATGGCGGACGAACGTATGACAGGACGTATCGGCGTCTATGGCCGCATGGATGCCGGCGCTGCCTATGCCCTGTTGCAGAATCTGCAAGCAGAAAATCCTCTGATTGATCTGGTGGGAGAGTATGGAGATTCACTGTTCACGATTGCTCGCGAAACCAAAGACGAATGGGAGATTAGCGAACTCATTGAAGCGGGTCGACTCACGTGTCAAGTCATCGGCGAGGTACAAGAGTTTATCCAAGGCCACGATGTACACGATGAGGTCGTCGTTCAGGACAACGGGGAGCCGCTGACCATAGGCGATGTGAAGGCGTTCATGCGCTCTCGGTTCATGGTGCATGGTCTGATCGAGGACCACGATACCATCTTCAGCCAGGGAGCGGATGCCGCAGTCCCGCACAACACAGGTAACCCGGAAGAGCCGCTGCGGCTCGGCAAGAGCATCGTCTTCGACGTTTTTCCAAAGACGCACACTGGATACTTCTCCGACATTACGCGTACGTGGTCGCTGGGTTATGCCACTGACGAGGTACAGGTTGCGTGGGATGAGTGCAAGGAGATCTTCAATATTGTGATGGCCGATCTAGAGGTCGGAAGACCATGCCGTGACTATCAACTCATGACACTGGACTATTTGGAATCCAAAGGGCATCCGACGCAGCGTTCGCATCCAGGCACGCACGATGGGTACATGCATAGCTTGGGACATGGAATTGGGTTGAACATTCACGAAGGACCGTCGCTCAGCCACGCTGCCGGCAACGATACGCTAATCCAACCGGGACATGTCTTCAGTGTGGAGCCAGGCGTCTATTATCATGCACGCGGCTTCGGCATTCGCATTGAAGATTCAGTTGCATTCGATTCCAACGGAGATATGATTCTGTTAACCGACTATCCTTACGACTTGGTGATTCCCATGCCGCGGGCGAAGTAATCTTGGCTTCTGCCATCAACTGCATGACGCAAGCATAGAGGAGCGGCTGACCAGCCGCTCCTTCCTGTATATTTTACTGCTTTAGAATTTCATCTTGCGCTCGCGCAACGCAAACTCATTTCCTCGCGTTCGTATGCTATGACGTCCTGCAGGATCGTGTCCAGCTCATGTTCGGGTTGCCAGCCAACCGCATCGCGAATCTTCGATGTATCGGGCACTCGGCGGCGCATGTCCTCGAAGCCCGGTGCGTAGGCTTCGTTGTAGGGGATGTGAATAATGTCGGACGACGATTTCGTGCTGCCGCGGATCTGCGTTGCCAGTTCGTTGATGCTCGTCTCTTGGCTGCTGCCGACGTTGTAGATTTTGCCCGCGGTCTCATTCGGTCGGTCGAGAAGTGCAACGAGCGCTCGCACAGTGTCATACACATGGCAGAAGCAACGCGACTGTTCACCGTCGCCATACACGCTGATAGGCACGCCTTGTAGCGACTGGCGAACAAATCGAGGGACAACCATACCGTAGCGCCCCGTTTGCCCCGGTCCCACGGTATTGAAGAAGCGTACGATGGTAACGGGCAGGTCATACTCGCGATAGGCTGCCAGACCCAGGAATTCGTCCAGCAATTTGCTGGCTGCGTACGACCAGCGGCTGTGGCTGGAAGGCCCAAGCAGCAGATCGTCTGTTTCGCGAAACGGTATGCGCACCCCTTTGCCGTAGACTTCGCTAGTGCTGGCTATCAACGTTCTGCATTTATATCGTCTGGCCGCGTCCAGAATGGAATGCGTGCCCAGCACATTCGTTTCTATGGTCGCCGTTGGGTGTTCCACCACAAGCTGCACACCTACAGCCGCAGCCAGATGTACAATGGCATCCGCCTCACTTGCGAGCCGGTCAACGACCAACGCGTTGCTCAGGTCGTCGATAGCGAAGGAGAAGTGGGGATCCTGCAGGAAAGGCTTGATATTGCTAAAGCTGCCCGTACTCAGATTGTCGAGTATCGACACATCGTCGCCGCGCTGGAGCAAGGCTCGTGTGAGATGACTGCCGATGAAACCGGCGCCTCCTGTGATCAGTATATGCATATGGACCGCCTATCTTGCAGTGTAATTGCAGAAGTTTCGACCATTATACCAGTCATGGTCTCTGCCGGCGCAACGGCGTCTGTTGGTCGTCAGGTCAGAGAACCTCTGGGGCTGTGCTAGCGGTAAATAGCGCGGAATACCCGATTCGTTTGACGCTCTATAGGGGCACGGGTACAATGGACGCGTGACCAAACAGCAAGACTACCGTATTGATCTGATCATTGAGCCCACCGACTACGGGTACGTAAGCCGTGTACGGTACTCACCATTCGGCCCAGCAAGCGCACCGTTTAATTTCAGCATCACGCGTCGTGAACTGCACTCTTTGCTAACTAGCCTGCACGCGGCGGTGCGCAATAATGAGGATGGGCGAGGTCACCTGCTGGATGAACTGAAAACCTGGGGACACCGCCTTTTCGATGCTGTATTCAATGACGAAGTATTGACTTGCTACCGTGAGAGCAAGAAACTAGCTGATGAAGCCGGGCATGATTTCCGCGTGCAGCTTGATTTGACCGAGATGCCAGAATTGGCCACTTTGCCGTGGGAATATATGTACGACTCGTTCCGCCAGGAATTTGTATCGATAGCAGCCGGCACGGTTTTTACTCGTTATAGCGGAATGATGCAGCGAGTTCTGCCGCCAGAACGTGATGGTGCTCTGCGTGCACTTGTCGTCATTCCTAGCCCGGAAGGCCATCCGGAGATCGATGTGCAGCGCCGTTGGATTTCCTTGCTAGACAGGGTCGATCACCTGGCGCAGGAGGGTCTTCTCACTATCGAATGGCTGCAGAAGCCGACACTGTTCGACCTGCAAAAGCAGTTGCGCAACAACGAATATCACATCCTGCACATCATGTGTCACGGGACTGTCGATCCCGCCACAGGAGAAGGCCAGCTACTTTTTGAGGATGAAATGGGTCATGCTCGAACGGTTGCCGGTTCGCATCTTGGTCATCTACTTCGAGACCACTATGCTATGCGATTGGTGCTGCTTTCGGGAGCAGACATAAGCCAAGAAAACCTGCTCGAAAACGGTTTCATCGACGTTTCGGAGCAGCTAATTCGACGTGGCATCAGTGCTGTTCTCTCTACGCCGACGCAGTTGCCACTTAAGGAACGTATTGAATTCATGGCGAGATTCTATGCCGAGGTCGCGGCGCTGACGCCGGTCGACAAGGCGGCAGCGCTAGCACGAGCGCACTTGCGTGAGAGTAGTTTATGGTGGGGCGCTCCGGTTGTGCAGACGCGTACGCCGGACGGTAATTTGTTTGCGGAACGTGCTTACCCGCTTGATATGTTGACAGAGGCTGCAGAGGAGAATATCGCGTTTCGAATGAATACTCTTCGTATCCGGACCGCTTCCGCTGAGGCGATGACGCGATGGAGTCAAGAGCTAGCAGAATCCAGAATCAGACGCAGAACCGAAAAGGAATAAAGCAATGACAAAAGCCAACGTCGGTCTCATCGGACTGGCTGTAATGGGGCAGAACTTGGTCCTGAATATGGAACGCAACGGCTACAAAGTTGCTGTTTACAACAGGACCACATCCAAAATGGTCGATTTCGTTGCCGAACATCCGGACAAGAACCTTGTCTCGAGTGTGACGATGGAGGAGTTCGTCGAAAACCTAGAGCGCCCGCGACGCATCATGATCATGGTGAAAGCCGGCCGCGGTGTCGATGCCGTCTTGTCAGGACTGCTGCCACTACTGGATGAAGGCGACCTTGTCATGGATGGCGGCAATTCCTATTACAAGGATACTGAGCGTCGCAGCGCTGAGATCAATCCTACCGGCATTCACTATATGGGCGTCGGCGTCAGCGGCGGCGAAGAAGGCGCGCTGTGGGGACCGAGTATCATGCCTGGCGGCCCGGCTGAGAGCTGGGAGCAAGTCGAAGATTTGCTCAAGGCAATCTCGGCGAAAGCGCCGGAGGACGGAAAGCCTTGTGTCACCTATCTTGGCCCGCGGGGAGCCGGTCATTATGTAAAAATGGTGCACAACGGCATTGAGTATGGCGATATGCAGCTTATCGCAGAAGCCTATGCCATTCTCAGCGGAGTGCTTGGCCTCACTGCCGGAGAGCTCGCCGATGTTTTTACTGAGTGGAACAAGGGCGTGCTGGATAGTTATCTTATCGAAATCACGGCCAAGAATTTTGCCAAGATCGACGAGGAGACCGGCGAACATCTTGTGGATCTGGTATTGGATACAGCGGCACAGAAGGGTACTGGCAAATGGACTAGCCAGGACGCCTTCGATATTGGCGCACCGATTCCGACCATCAATAGCGCCGTTGTCGCGCGCATTATCTCCAGTTTAAAGCAGGAGCGTGTCACAGCCTCCAAAGTGCTGCCAGGCCCAGAGAAGAAGGCGTACGAAGGTGCCAGGTCGGAACTCATCGATATGGTAGGGCAAGCCCTTTATGCCAGCAAGATCAGCGCCTACGCCCAGGGTATGACTATGTTGCGTATGGCCAGCGCAGAGTATGAGTACGGGCTCGATCTTGGGGAGATAGCTTCTATCTGGCGCGCAGGCTGCATTATCCGTGCCCGCTTCCTTAACCGAATCACAGAAGCATTTGAACGCGATCCCGACCTGCCCAACCTATTGTTGGACAGTGAGTTCCAGAATGCGGTCAGCGAACGGCTGCCGGCTTGGCGACATGTGGTACAGACTGCCATCGGCATGGGCATCCCGGCACCTGCGTTTAGCGCCAGCCTGGCCTACTATGACAGCTATCGCAGCGAACGACTGCCGGCTAACTTGACACAGGCCCAGCGTGATTTCTTTGGCGCTCACACATACGAGCGCGTTGACAAGCCTGGTGTATTTCACACGGATTGGGAGTCGTAGGGGCTGGTGACTCGTGAATAGATCGCAAAGCAAATGGATTGGACTGTTCTTCATTGTGCTGTTTCTTGGCGGCGGCTGGCTCTGGTTGAGTCGGCCCACCGCAGAAGCGCAGTCCGATCAGCTTCACAGTCAACCTGCCGTTGGCTACCTGGCGCCCGACTTCACGCTGCAAACGCTGGATGGCGAATCCTTTACACTGTCGCAGCAAAATGGAACGCCGATGGTGCTCAACTTCTGGGCGACCTGGTGCGGGCCATGCCGAAATGAATTGCCCGCACTGCAATCGGCTGCTAGGCGTTATGATGGCCAGGTACGCTTTGTCGGCGTCGATCAAGGTGAGACGGCGCAGGATGTCCAGTCGTTCGTGGATGAATTTGGCCTCACCTATCCGATACCTATGGATATCGAGTTGACTGCAGCCGACGCCTACAATGTGATGGGTCTGCCCACGACCTACTTTGTGGACGCAGACGGCGTTATACGTCATCTTTGGTCGGGTGAGATGAACACAGTGACGCTGGAAGAAGGCATCTCCAAGATTTGGCCGTGAGCGACGTGTGAGACAATCCGTACCAGCCGATACGCAATATCTCTCAATCGGTAATCGCATCCGCATCCGGCAACAACGCAACAGCCAGCAGCAATAGAACCCACACAAGCATGAGGTCCGGCAGGGCGAAGCTTGCATCTATGAGCCCGTGCATGAGTGCCGCCAGCCCAGCCGCCAACAGACCCAGTCCCAGCGCAGCGATGGCGCCGACGGGACGGGCGAAATCCAACGTCCGATTCCACAGCCAATACAGCCCAAGTGAGAACATCGTCACAGCCAACACTAGGCCGGGTAGACCGATACGCGTCCACCAGTCCAACACCCAGTTGTGAGGATGATTCAGGTTTGGCTCCTGCCACGCGTGTGGTAGTAGATACGTACTGCGATAGGAATAGAGGAAGTTGTCCGGTCCAACGCCCAACAGTAAATGATCCTTTGCCATCTGTAAAGAGGAGCGCCAAAGCTGCAGACGCAGGTAGGCTGTGCCCTGTGATAGGTCGAACAGTCCTTTGAAGCGCTCGGCGCCCAAGAACGGCAGCAGCAGCAGGACGCCGACAATGCCAACAACGGCTAGCCAATAGAGCGGTTTCTGCGATCGCTCCTGCCTGGCAAGAATGGCCAACCCGCCTAGCCACAGAATGAGCAGTCCGGTGGGCATGGCGACGAGGATGCTTCCTTTGCTGAAGGTTAGAACAAGGGCGACGAGCTGAACGCCGGCTGCGAGAATGAGAACAACTTGCCATCTTTGATTGCGCAGGAACGCGGCAAGCGCAATCGTCACAAGCAGTGTTCGCTCCAGGTAGAGCGCGAGATTGTTGGGTGATCCGTACAACCCCCGTACGCGCTGTACGCCCTCCGCCGCAATCAAATCCGTACCCAGTGCAAATTGCGCCAAACCGATGACGGCAACCGTCACACCGCCCGCGAGCCATCCACCGATGATCAGCCAGAGGTCAGACACTGGATTATCGGACCAGCGCAGCGATGCGTAAAGGAGCACGGCAAACAAAGCTGCACTCAAGAACACGGTACGCCATTCATACAGCGCGACGCCCATGCGGCTGGCGGCAAAAACCGAAACCAGCGCCCATCCGACGATGACAATGAGCAAGATTATTACTATTTTGCTTTTGTCCCTCTCCAACCGAACTGGACGCTTCACTTGATCGGCCAGAAACCAGTGCGCAACAGCGATGACGAAGCCTCCCAAAGCCAGCAGATCGATTAGGCCTACCGATCGGTTTGGTATGATTGGCACGTGATACCGATAATAAAACGGCAGTGCATAGAGCAGTACAGCAGCCCAGAGCGCCGGTCTGCCGAGCGAAAGGACGCCAAGGCCTGCTAGTCCGACTACCGCCGGAATCCAATACGCGAGAGCTATGCCAACCGCCGTCAGGACGGTGAAACCGAACGCCATTAGCAGGCGCACACGGTTGGGCATGTGTGGGAGCAACAGCGGCTGGAATACGCGACGCATAGACGTCGCCGCTCGCGTCGATCGTACCTGTGCAGCTAAGCGCAGGGCAGGACCGGCAATCAGCGCCAATCCAATGACCAGCAACAGCATGCCGGTCCACATAGCCGGGGAGCGCGGTGTGAGACCGTCTATTGCGATCCCGCGAATCGGTTGTTGACCCCACGAGCGCCAGACCTCCACCACAGCGACATGTTCTCTGTCGGCTTCATCCGATGTGTGAACAACCACCCATTGTGAGCCGGGCAAGCCGTTGCCCTCATACTCTGGCGCGTAGAAAGTACGGTAGCCGGCAGGGCTGCCAGTGCTGTCATTGTTGCCGCGTATATATGGCAGACGGTTTGCGGGTTCTCCGTCTACTTTCACGTACAGGTATCCCCAGTAGTCGCCTACGCCCAGGTTCAGCGCAAGCTCGTTTCCGCTGTAAGGAATGGTGATAATGCCCGACGGTTCAATCCAGGGCTCATCGGGCTCCGGAGGACTAGCGCCCTCTGCTGTGACCTGCCATCCTCGACTATATGCAATGGCAGGGCTATCCATGGAAGCGACTGTGCCGCTGTCCACAACCTTTACCGGGGTGGGAGAAGTGATCGGCGTTCGCGGACTCTGCTGCGAAGATGCGTAAGCGAGCCAAAGTCCCCCGCAGAGCAACAACAGTCCCGCAAGTGCGAATCGCAGCCAATCGGTTCGCTGTTGGTCGGGTGTACTAGAGTCGATGCTCGGTTGCGATGTTTCGCTACACATAGGCGCATGGTATCATCTGCCAACAGGCGCTGCAATTGGATGAGCCTGGAAAACTGGCCAAAGATACGCTGTTGACTGAGTGCAAGTGCCCACACAGGAATGTATCCTGATTTTGCCCAGGGAGCGGCAAACGGGTATAATGAATTTTGTGCCTTTTTCCGGAGTTCCTAATGGGCACATATGTCGCAAGGGGTGGTGATGATGAATGATCAGATCAATCCAGAAGAGAATCCGCTAGAAGACGCGGCTGCCGCGATGAGTGAAGGCTTAACTGGCACCAGCGTGGATGTGGACCAAGCTTCGAAGCGCCATATCGAGGGCGGTCAAGTACACATGTCCGACTCGATGGCGAAGAGTGTCACAGCCAGCGCTTTACACATGGAAGATTCTGCATCAATCGTTGTCCATTCCGGTTCGGTTGACGTAAATGAAGGCGCCATCGGTATAGCGTTTTCGTCCAGTGTCATGCTCAACGAATCCTCCAGCGGGGTCGTGGTTTCGCGAAACGTCAAAGCGAGTGATGTTCGTACGGCGTTGCTCGTAGCCGGTAAAGTTGACGGTGATGTAGAGACTGTCTTTACACCGCTAACGGCCTTGGCTGCCGGTGCGGGTCTGGCACTAGGACTCGTAGCATTTAGCAGCCTGTTCACTTGGCTGTTGGTACGACCCATCAAGCGTCTGCGCAACCGAGAGTAGACATCGTTCTTGTAGGATTTCATTGGCATACTTAATATATAGATTTAGTATAAAAATAAATGAGTTAGCAGGAAGATTGAACAAAGCAGGAGTCTGCTTGGAGGAAGTGTACCATGTCTGAATTAGTGATTGCAGCAAAACCCCGCACGATTACCCGACGCAAGGCGCGCCAACTGCGTCGTGAGGGGCAGGTTCCGGTAGTTGTTTACGGGCCATCTACGGAGCCGACGAATCTTCAGGTATCTAGTCGAGCGCTCGATACCGCACTCCAGCAGGGCGCCAACTCACAGCTCTTGAAGGTGAACGTTGAAGGCGGCGATGTACACAACGTGCTCGTACGCGAGATTCAACGTGATCCCGTCTCACATCGTTTTATCCATGCAGACTTCTATGCCGTCGATATGACGCAGGAACAGGAAGTCAGTATCGCCGTTCACCCCACTGGAGAAATCGAGCAGTTGGAAGTTGGCTTCATGATGTATCAGGCGATGGACACAGTCGTCATTCATGCGCTGCCGTCCAACATTCCAGCCAGTATTGAAGTCGACATTTCTGCCCTGACAATGGAAAACTCCATCACGATCGCTGACATGCCAGAGATTGAAGGCGTGTCCTACGTGGGCGAACCCGACGAAGCCATCTTCACGGTCATCACCACACGAGTGGAAGAGGAACTGGAAGAAGAGGAAGTCGAAGAAGAGATCTTGGAACCCGAACTCGTTGGCGAAGAGTCCGCGGAAGAGGAACTGGAAGACGAGGAAGAATAAGCAAGGTCGCTTCGTCTATTTCGAATCTGTCTGTCCACACTCCGTTACAACAATCAGAGAATACAATGCGCCGGTCCTTGCAAGGACCGGCGCTATTTTATACTACGAATTGATTATCCCTGTTGTGATTTCTGTGAATTTCTCGGCAGGCTACGGCAGCAGAGGATGGTCCAGGAACCAGATAGGATCGACGGCAATGGAGTTCACGCGCAGTTCCCAATGCAAATGTGAACCCGTGCTCAGGCCGGTATTCCCCACAAGCGCGATGGGCTCGCCCTGCTTCACAGCTTGTCCTTCTTCCACAAAAGATTCTGACAAGTGCCAGTATCCGGAAAAGACGCCGCGACCGTGGTCCAAGACTACTACGTTTCCACGCACCTGCAGCGGCGCGGAAAGCGCGACAATGGCATCCGCCGGTGCGGTTACAGTGACGCCGACCGGCGCTCCGAAATCATTTCCGGAATGATAGCCGTTGTACGGCCCGCCGTTGTAGCTGCGACGCGTGCCGTAGGGATCGCTGGTTTCGTACTCGGTTGAAATGGGGCGTGTAAATACATCCGTCCAATAGGGTTCTGGACTCGTCTGACCCCACACTGCGGACAGCAGTTCCAGTTCCGACTGCACGATATCCGGCGCCAATAACCCAGCGCGCTCATCGTCTGTCACTATCTCGACGCGGCCGTAGTCGCCTTCCACGACGTTAACAAACCAACTCTTCGAGAGCTCAACATTGTTGTACGCCGTATACGCGATGGTCAGCGTGTAGGGCGCCGGCGCTAGCAACGCAGGCACAGGGAGAAGTGCGACCTGTCGCAGCAAATTCTCTCCACTTGGCGTAAAGATCAGCGGCAGTCCGTTCCAGTCGCCGCGCAGCTCAACCGGCTTCCTCGAAGTGACTGCGATATAGCCCGCTTTGCCCTGTATCAGCGAATTGGTCAGATCCACGTTGCGAACAGCGCCAAATGTGTCTGTAGACGGTGCGCTATAGGAGTCCAGCACGGTTAACGGTTGACCGGGGAATAGTCGCTGCGTCACCGTTATTTGGTTCAAGGTCGCCAGAACTGTTGGATCCTGCCCCACACGATTGGCAATGAGCGCAAGAGTATCCCCAGGGAGGGCGGCAACCGTTTCCGTGCTGACATTTGCCCGCGCAGGCTGCCCGCTCGTTAATTGTGCGCCCGTATTTGGAATTACCAGGACCTGTCCCGGCGCAATGAGATCAACATTGACGATTCCATTGGCGGCACCCAACTCATCCATAGTCAATCCGTAGCGCGCCGCGATCTCGAAGAGCGTATCACCGGAGACAACCTCATAGAGTGTTGATTCAGGCCCGGATGCCGGTGCGTCTGTCTGCGCTAGGGCAGGCATGTGCAGGACGAAGAACAAAGCCAGTGCGGATGCAAGCATCACCGCAAAGGTCCGCAGTAGGCTGAGTGTACGCGAGCGATGCTGTATTTGATTCGGTTTTGTCAAAGTCGGCACGCGAGTTGCTTGCATCGGATCAACCTAAATGGCGGGCGGTGTGGTGTAGACAGAAGGCTTCAATATGCCGATATATGGCAGGTTGCGATAGACCTCGTCATAGTCCAGGCCGTAGCCGACGACGAATTCATTGGGTATGGAGAACCCAGTCCAATCAACGCTGATATCCACCTCGCGACGCTCGGGCTTATCCAGCAAGGTCAGGATGCGCAGGCTCGCCGGCTGGCGCTCGTTCAAAATTCGCAGCAGGTAATTAAGCGTGTTACCGCTGTCGATGATGTCCTCTACGAGCACCACATTGCGGCCCTCAATCGGCTTGTTTAGGTCTTTCAAAATCCGGACGACACCGCTGCTCTGCACTTGTGCACCATAGCTGCTGGTCGCCATGAAGTCGATTTCATGTGGGATGCGCACGTAGCGGATGAGATCCGCCATAAAGAGTATGCTGCCCTTCAATACGGAGATGAGCAGCAGATCCTTGCCCCGGTACTCTTCTTCCAGGATAGCGCCGAGCTCTCGGATGCGCGCCTGCAGGGCTGACTCATCGATGAGCACCCGCTCGATATCGTCGTCCAAGGATGATGGATTTGCAGTATGGGTCGGTTCTTGTGTCATATCTCATCCCCTAAAACGTTGCTATAAGTGGAGTTGTTTCAATCATAGTGCAGCTAACGAGTCTTAGCGTGTTCGGTAGACAGTATACGGCCGTACCTTGCCAAACGAGAGGGCATGCGCCGGCAAGCTCGTGTTCGAGCCATCGACCGTTGTAGAGACCTCACTATCGAGGAACGGAATCTGATCCAACGGTCCAACTATGTCCACAAAGTCCGTATGCAGCCACACACGTTCAGAATCATACTCCACTTGAATCCACTCTGTCACGTCAGCAGCCCTGCCAATGATCGGTAGTGCCTGCCCGACGGATACCATGCCAACCACGTCATATTCTGTGTCGGGACCCGAACGCAAGTTCAGCAAAGAAGCCGTTACGAACGCAGTTGGTCTGGTCACCTCCGGGCGCGGCGTCGGTTGTGTCGCCGGCGGTGAGGGTTGGAAGGATGCAGCGCTCACCGCCGGCGTAGCGCCCCCCTTGAAAGCTGCGCTCCATTCTGCGGACTTGCGAATGTACAGATCGCCGTAGGCGGCGCTGGGTTCAATATAACTGCCTTCCGGCCATTCATTGAAGCTATTGATAAGAATCCATTGCGGTTGGCTGTTGATAGCCGCCTGCCATGATTGATCGAAGTAGGCGCCACCGCCACGGTCCTGCGCAAACCCTCCGCCCCTGATACGCGTGTCGTTGTAGCCGGGCATGACCGTGGCGACCCACAATTTTGGGCTGCCGTAGCTGCTCGATCCATCACGCACAAGTTGGCTATATTTTGCATTGACGGCATTCAGATCCGCTGGCGGATTCCATGTGTTGCTGTACAAATGATGGCCGTCAAAGAGCTGCAGATAGCTGGTATCCACGCCTTCCGAGATCCAAACCTGGTTGTAACCGGCATCCACTTGGTCTCGGATGGAACGCCAACTGTCGATGGCGTACAGTGTCGGCCTCCAGAAGAAAACCACCGGGCGCCCGTCTACGCGCAAGTAGGCTGGCTGGTTCATGTGCACGCTGCTCAGATGTTGCATGGCGGATGCCACGTCTCCCAAGCCGGCGAAGAACGGTGACGTAGTTTCAAAGAGGACGGCGATGCGGAAATCTCGAGCTGCCGCTTCCTCCAGTAGCGCGGTTAAGTTGGTTTCAGTCTGATTGCCGCCACCGGGTCCATACCACGCGACGACAAATGCATCGATTCCGGCTGCTTTGGCCTGGTCGATCTGACGGCCCATGACAACACGGTCGCTGCTTACATACGGTTCCGCAGGCAAGTCGCTCAATCGGTCATAGGTCCAGGCGCTCTCATCGAACCAGGGATAGTAGAACGCCAGCACCAAAGGATCGGCGACGCTGTAGGCGGATGGCGCCATAGGCTGACGACCGGACGCTGGGGGAGAAGAGAGCAACAACAAGGGTAGAATGATCAGCGCGGCCAGAAGGAAACGCCGGTTCATGTGTCTGTGGCCGCGATTCGTCTGCAAAGAAATCAGTAGAGTCAGGCGCTTATTTGGCGGCAATGCTGGATTCGAGCGAAACATTATGAAACGAAACTGGTTGCGTATTCTGTGAGTGCTGGTAGAGCCAGAAACTCGTTGAGGATCATGGCAGTGGCGCCCCAGACCGTATTGTCGCCAACGCGGAAGAATGGTACATCCACATCATGGCCGCGAAGGTGCCACAATTCGTGTCGCAGGTTGGCGTGGTCCTGTAGCACCGATATTGGCGTTTCGATCAGCTCTGCAACCTCGCGCGGATCCAGAACAAAATCCGGACGCCGGTCCGTGATGCCCACAGTCGGGTAGACAACATTATTGCTGGCTCCGATATACAGCGGGGAAAGCTGACCCAGTACAGTCACCGCATCCGGATCGGCGCCGACCTCCTCCTGCGCCTCGCGCAACGCCGTATCCGCCACGTCTGTGTCGCACGGCTCCATCCCACCGCCGGGCAAGCTGATCTGTCCGCTGTGTACACCCGGATAAACTTGGCGTCGAATGAGGGGGAGGTAATACTCTCCTCTGTGCGGGTAGAGCAAAATGAGCACGCCATTCATGCTCGCGTCCGGCGGCGTCGCATCTCCCTGCTCAGAACCTGGTCTTGGTTTCGGCGCCATTTCATACTGTGCATCTTGCCCAGGTAGTTTGGATGCTAGATCCCTGGCGATCTGTTGCTGGAGCTCCTTTTGCGTTCGTTTCATTCAATCCTGCATATCCGACTTCCGTACTGACTCTCGCCCAGCGAACCTAGTCAACGGTCTAATCGGGCGAACTAACCAATCAAATCTACATCAAGGCTGAGCGCTCGAGCCGCGCCAGCTATCTCATTACAGTACATGACAAATGAGCCCTGTCAAGTAGGATCCCTCCGGAAATGTGATAGCAATTGGATGGTCGGCACCCTGCGACAACCGCTCTAAAATGCGGAGATCACGTCCTGCGTCCAACGCTGCACCGAAGATGACCTTCTGGAATAGATCGGCGTCCACAAGACCGCTACAGCTGAACGTAGCTAATATGCTATCCGGTTTGAGCAAGCGCAAAGCCGATAGGTTGATGTCCTTGTACCCGCGCAGGCCTCGCTCCATGTTGCCGCGGTTGTGCACGAACTTCGGCGGATCGAGTATAGCCACGTCGAAGCCGGCTTCACTCGGGTCCAGGGCTTTGGCGTCTCGTAGCACCTCGAAAACATCACCCACGATGCTCTCACTCTGCACATCGGGATCGAACTGATTCAGACGCAGGTTCTCCTCGCCCAGTTCCAGCGCCTCATAGCTCGTGTCGATGTTCATCACGTGTTCGGCGTCAGCCTGCAGTGCAGCCACAGCGAAGCCGCCTGTGTAGCTGAACGCGTTGAGCACGCGTGCATTACGGCAATAGTCAGCAACCCGTTGTCGATTATCGCGTTGATCCGAATAGAAGCCCGTCTTCTGTCCATTCACAATGTCGACCAGATATCGAGCGCCGTTTTCGTGCACTTCCACAAGCGATGGCGTCTCGGCGTCGCTGAGGGCGCCGTCGGCGACCGCGAGCCCTTCCTGATTGCGCGCTGCGCTGTCACTGCGTTCCGTGATCGTTTGGCAGCCTGTCACTTCCTGGAGCAGCTCAGCCAGCATGCGTTTGCGCAAGTCTACGCCGAGCGAACCAATTTGGAGCACAAGATGACCGGCATAGTGGTCGACCACCAACCCCGGCAAATAGTCGCTCTCCGCGTTGACGAGCCGATAGGCGTTGGTTCGTTGCTCAATATTTAGCTTCCTGCGTAGGTCTGCAGCCGCCTGCAGGCGTCCACGCCAGAACTCATCGTCGAATACTTCATCCTCTTCCCAGGTGAGTATCCGCACTTGAATCTGACTGTGGCGGTTTAGGAATCCGTAGGCCAAGAATTGCCCGTTCGAATCATGTACCGGGACGATGTCTCCGTCTGCGAAAGTTTGAGGAATACTCTTGATGGCGCCGCTGAAAATCCAGGGGTGTCGTTGGCGTACAGGTTTATCCCGCCCAGGTTTTAGGCTCACTGCTGCGGAACGGCTACTCATAAGGTTCCATCAAGTCGTTTGTTGCATCGGTCGATTTCATTTCGGTGTTTTGTACCCAACCGCCTTCATTGACAGTGATGATGCGGTCGGGCAGTTCGATCTGCATCGAGTCTGGATAGTAGTCGAATTCGACCTCATCGCCCTCTGCGTTGCTGACAACACCCTGAACTTTTTCTGGCGTGCGCGACTTGAATCGCACACTGTAGTTCTCGTGTATCACCCAGTAGGTGAGCGGCTTTAAATTGACTGGCATCATGTTCCTTGTCTACTATTCGGCACAAGTCAGCGCTCTAGCATAGTACCGCTTATTTGCTTCGGCAAGTTCGGGCTAGCGTCTGCGCCACCGGATGCCCAACACTTGTTCTGTACTATCTGTGACTTTCACGCTATGGGATAGGCACAACCCGCATAGCCAAATTACATCTTCGGATGCCGCATCCACTAGCACAGGCCATTGCTCGCGGAATACCTGGGCGATCTTCTTGTCGGTGAAAATATCACCCAGGCTTTTATGCTGTCCTTCCATACCCAGCGGCGCCATGCTCATGCCCGGTTTGGGCGTCGTCAAGCGCAGCTGCTGCACGGCGGCGGCGTCCATGTAGGCAAGCCAAGGGTCTCTGCCATTGCGCCAATTGTACGGAAGATCAGCCGCGCCTGTGCGTTGGCATTCCAGCATCCACTGTTCCGTCATCAGCGAACCCGGACACTCAAGTGTCCATTCAGGTCCATCGGATACCGATGCTCTCGATAGGAACGGGAACTCGGGCTCAAAGGGCAGCGCACTGGTTCTGTGCAATGCAAGCAAAGCCGGGTAAAACGGTGACGGCGCAAGCAGTGTCCACGCCACATCGTCTACCAGCGAATGCGGTCCCGAAGCGGTCCTGTCGCTCTGGATAGCCAGGAGCAGGTTCTCGATGGCGTCAAAGCCCAACTCCCGTGAGTCGATATCCAGTTGTTGGCACGCTATCTTCAGAATCCCTCGTTGCGGCGCCACTGGCATATCCAGTAGCGTGTCTAGCCGAATAGAGAGGCTCACGCCATCCCGCTCCTGAAATGTCAGCCCAAGCAGCATGCGTTCATCCAGTAACTCAGCACGCGCCGCCTCTCCCCGGCATAGGTCTGCCGTGCGCGACAGCGTCTGGTTGATTTGCGGATTGATCGACGCCAGTTGGGGTAGTGTTTCGTGTCGGATACGGTTGCGCAGGTAGTCTATGTCGGCGTTGGATTCGTCCTCACGAAATAGAAGCTGGTAGGCATCTAGGTACCGATGAATGGCCGCCTTGGTAGTACCGAGCAATGGGCGTACCAGCGTGATATGTGGGTCGTTCAGCTGTTCCGGCTGTGGAAATTCACGGCTCCACGGCATACCGCCTAGGCCGCGCAATCCGCTGCCACGGATTAGGTTCATCAGTACTGTTTCCGCCTGATCGTCCATATGGTGCGCGACCGCCACGCATGCCGAGTGTGCGTTAGGTGATTCTTGCAGAAGCCGCACCGAACACTGTTGCAGAAATGCATAGCGGGCGTCGCGCGCCGCCGCCTCGACGCCAAGCGAACTGGTACGCAATTCGCCCGCGTCCAGAGTGTTCGAAAGGAACGGGAGATCCAGGTCGTTCGCCAACTCGCACGCAAAGGCTGCGTCCTCACCAGAACCCTGGCGCAGACCGTGGTCAACGTGTGCTGCATGCAGCGACAGTTGCCAGATCGGCGCCAGTGTGTGCAACGCATGCAGCAGGCAAACACTATCCGGACCGCCGCTCAACCCAACGACGACGATGCACGATTCGCCGGCCGTAGAAAGAGGAAACAAGCTGTGACGCATCTGTGCTTCGATGATAGATTCAACGATCTCTCTGGCAAACACAGGTACGGATTGTAGTAATTCAGATGCTAGGCTCATCCTTGAATTATAGCATATTCTTAGGAGGCAAAGTCTTTTCCGACCCCATTTTGCATATGGTATAATCTCGTCAATCAGTCTGCAATTCGCGTGCGAGAGATGTCGTCATTTTTCCTACAAGATTGCCAGACAAGGTGGAAAGTGCAATCACGGCAGGAAAGGAACGATGGGAAGGCGGACGACGTCTCTCCCGTGTTCGTATGTCCTGGAATGCTGCAATCAACTGTCGTTAAAGTTCCTGTGCATAGTGCGGCGTGATGTAAGAAACTTGATGAAGACGCTTATGAGCATACCGAATCGCCAGTCGCGGGCAAATAGAACAGGAACAGTAATGACAACAGAACGCAAGTACGTAAAAGGACATCGCATCGAGTGATCAACCCGTTTGACTGGCTGCTTGGGCTGTTCTCACTAGATATCGGCATTGACCTTGGTACCGCCAATACCCTGGTTCATGTGAAGAATCGCGGCATCGTGATCAATGAGCCGTCGGTTGTGGCTATCGACATGTCGTCGCGGAGACGCAACCGGGTCAAAGCCATCGGCAACGACGCTAAGGAAATGGTCGGCCGCACGCCAGCTCACATCGTAGCCATTCGTCCGCTACAGGACGGGGTGATCTCCGACTTTGACGTTACCGAGCAGATGATCCATCATTTCATCGGTAAGGTGCATGGTAATCGTGCATTTGGTACGGCAAGACCGCGCGTTGTCATCGGCATCCCATCCGGCGTAACCGAGGTCGAAAAACGAGCCGTGCGAGATGCGGCCATAAGCGCGGGTGCGCGTGAAGCCGGCTTGGTGGAAGAGCCCATGGCAGCCGCCATCGGTGCAGGCCTGCCCGTGACCGAATCTGTCGGTTCGATGATCGTCGATATCGGCGGCGGTACGACCGAAGTTGCGGTCATTTCGCTGGGTGGTATTGTGGTCAGCCGCTCTATTCGCGTCGCCGGCGACGAGATGAACGAGGACATCGTTAACTACGCTCGCCAGAAGTATAACCTGCTGATTGGGCTGCGCATGGCTGAACGCACCAAGATCGAGATCGGCTCCGCCTATCCCATGGAGCGTGAGCGAACGATGATCCTGCGCGGGCGCAATCTAGTGACCGGATTGCCCGAAGCCGTTGAGGTCAGTTCGGTGGAGATTCGTGAAGCGTTAGCCAGTTCCGTGCAGGTGATTGTTGATGCAGTCAAAGCGACGCTGGATGAGACGCCGCCAGAACTTGTCGCAGATTTGATGGAATACGGTATTGTGCTGGCTGGCGGCGGCGCGCTGCTACATGGGCTCGCCCAGCGTCTGCAGGACGAAACGCGCATGCATGTCTATGTAGCTGATAACCCGCTGACGGCTGTTGTGATGGGAACGGGCATGATTCTGGAGAAACCGGAGTTCTACCAGGAGACGCTGACGAATATGCAGAGAAAGAGCACAATCCGCTAGATGTGCCGTCTGATGCGTTGCCTACGGCATCGGGCTGAATGGAAGTACGTCTCCAACTATTATGCGTGATACAGAACGAAGAGCCTGGACATTAGGCGATATTGGCGTGCGCTTGGTTATCCTCAGCCTGGCGGCATTGGTGTTGATGGCGCTGCAGGTGACAGGCCACCTGACGCCGGTACAGAGCTTCGTGACACAATTGACATCACCGGCACAGGTGGGCACGGCGGGACTGACCGAGAGTGTCATGGACGGTATCGACTTCCTGGTTGAGCTGCGACAGTTGCGACAACGGAATGCAGAGCTAGAGCAGATCAACTCCGCGCTGTTGGTGAACAATTTCGAGCTGCGTGAAGTCGAGCGCGAGAACCAGTGGCTGCGCGAGCAGATGGACTACGCGAGTACGCGCCCGGGTTTGGAACTGCGTGGTTCTCAGATTGTTGCACGCGTCATTGGAAGAGAAAGCAACAACTTCCTCGAATACATCATGCTAGACCTGGGCAAAGAGCACGGCGTACAGGTCGGTATGTCCGTGGTGACGGACCAGGGTCTTGTCGGTCGCATCAGCGAAGTAACGGATACAACTTCAAAGGTGCTGCTCATCACCGATTCCAGCAGTGCCGTGAATGCGATTCTGCAGAGCAGCCGGCTGAACGGCGTTGTGCGCGGCACGCCCAGCGGAGATTTGGTCATGGACTACATTCCCCAAGGCGAAGAGTTCAGTGAAGGTGAGGTTGTGCTCACGTCGGGACTAGGTGGCCGTATGCCGCGTGGAGTTCCCATAGGCCAGGTGGTCGAAATTCGCCAACGTGATATCGATGTGTTTCAATCGGCAGTGGTTCGGCCCACAGTCAATTTCCCACGTCTGGAACTGGTGATGGTGGTCACTAACTTCGATCCGCTCGAAGAGGTGCCAACGCTGCTTGAGCCGGCTATCGAAGCAGAGCAGGCAACGACAGATGAGACGGGTAGCGAATCAACGGCGCCAAGCGATCAGACTCAGGGTGCTGAAGGGGCTGTAGGCACGCCGTGAATCGCGGCATCCTGTTCTATAGCATGATCCCGTTGATACTCATCATGGGACTCCTGCAGTCATCGGCAGCCGCTCGCCTAGAGGTGCGCGGCGTCAAGCCGGACCTAGTCCTACTCGTCCTTCTCGTCGGCACCATCCTCTACGGCACTCGCTACGGCCTAATCTGGGCATTCATTGGCGGCATTGCGCTGGATGTCTTTTCCGGCGGACCGATGGGTGCATCGAGTCTCGCACTCATGGCTGCTGCACTGGTAGCCGGGCTGGGGCATCGCACGCTCTCCCGCTACAATGTATTCGTGCCTTTAGGAACCGCACTGGTCGGAACTATCGTTTACGGCGTGGTCTACTTAGCTACACTGACGATATTAGATCAGTTATCTGTCGCCAACCGCGTGACTGTTTTGCTGCCGACACTTCAGTATGTCGTCATACCGGCCGCGCTATACAATACGATCCTGATGTTGATAATTATTCCGTTTATGAATCGTCTGCCGGAAAGTCAAGATATTTAGCTCTGTGTTTGACATAAGCGGCACAGTAACCTACAGTCAATACTGAACATGGCAAGTTTTGCAGAAGACAAAAAACGCGATACGTCAACTCTCTCGATGGTTCTCTTTCGAGTGGGCGTTGTGCTGGTCTTTCTCTTCATGTCCGGTCGCCTGTATCAGTTGCAGATACTACAGGGGTCTGCGTACCGCGCCCGTGCCGACGACAACCGCTTCGACCTTGTAGAGGTAGCCCCCCCACGCGGCGTCATATATGATCGCACCGGCAAGATCTTGACGAGAAATCGACCCAGCTTTGAGGTCGGAATTGTCCCGGAGGATTTGCCGGATGACGACCCAGACACAGAAGAGGATGAGGAAGCGCTGGAAATCGCCAACATACTGCGCATCATCGGGGCGGACGACGATGAAGAAGTAGCACTGCGTTTGGCTGAATTGATGTTTCAACGCCTTGGACGCCTTGATTACGCCGAAACCGTCGCAGACACTGGCATTCAACTGAACTTCATCTCCATTCCTGGCCCTGTGCAGATGGTATTTCCTGAGGATGGCGGCGAACCGTTTGAGCAGGCGCAGCCGGTGCTTGCACCGGATATCTCGCAGCCGCTGCCGTTGCCCGGTATGGTGGCGCTCGTGCGGCGCGCCGTCGAAATCGGTGGGCAGGGAAGTGCATCACGCGCCGTACCTATCCTGGACTTGCTAGACCGCGACAAGGCTTTTGATATTGCGGAAGAGAGCTATCGACTACCCAGTGTGCGCGTCACCGAGGTGCCAATTCGCGAGTATGTCTATGGTGAATTGCTGAGCCACGTTCTGGGCTTCATGGGACCGATTCCTGCTGCACTGGATGAAGACTATCGCGCAGAAGGGTACTCTGATCCCAACGAAAAGGTGGGTCTGAACGGACTTGAGTACTCTTACCAGCGCGAGTTACGCGGTTTGCCCGGTTACAAGAATGTGGAAGTTGATATCCTGGGCCGTGAGATGCGTACAGTTGGCGACGTTGCAGACCCTGTGCCGGGTCTGAATCTCATTCTAAACCTGGATATCCGGCTGCAGCAAGTCATGAAGGATGAGCTGCAGGCGGCTATGGACAGTAGTGAAGCGCCCTGGGGCGCCGCTATTGCCATGGATCCGCAGACCGGCGCCGTGCTGGGTATGGTCAGTCTGCCTTCCTTCGACAACAATATCTTCGCCGAACGCATCAACGAGGAGTATCTAGCACTGGAGGCGGATGAACGCCGTCCCCTGATCAATTACGCTATTGGTGGTCTCTATCCACCTGGCTCGACCTTCAAACTCGTCACGTCCACTGCGGCTTTAAGCGAAGGAGTCATCGACGAGAACACGAAAATCGTGGATGCGGGTCCTATCTATCTGCCGAACCGCTATGCACCGGATAATCTCGAATTAGCCCAAAAGTTTGTTAGCTGGAACCACAAAAATGGTATTGTTCACGGCGCGATGAATGTTGTCGACGCCATCGCATTGTCTAATGATATTTTCTTCTATTACCTTGGCGGCGGCTATCCAAAATCAAATTTCGTCGGTCTTGGGCAAAAGAGACTAGCCAAATGGACAGAACTCTTCGGCTATGGTGAGCCGACCGGCATCGACTTGCCTGGCGAAGTCGGCGTCATCGTACCGGACGACCAGTGGAAGCGACAGCTTTACGCCGAAAGCTGGACAACGGGTGACAGCTACAACATGTCCATTGGCCAGGGCTATATGCTGTCCACTCCACTCCAGGTATTGGAAAGCACTATCGCTGTTGCAAATGGCGGCACACTCTATCGACCCCGCTTGGTGCGTCAGGTCCTTGACGCCAATGGTGGTCTTCAGAAGGATTTTGAACCGGAAGTCATTCGCAAGTTGCCGGTGGATCCGGAGGACATCGCACTCGTACAGAAGGGGATGTGGACCGCAGTGAACGCACCTGGCGGCACAGCTTATGCTGGCAAGCTCGATGATGTTGTTGTCGCGGGAAAGACTGGTACAGCTGAGTTCTGTGAATACATTCCGGACATTAACGATTGCCGTCGTGACAAAGATGACAACCTGCCCACACACGCGTGGTTCACCGCATATGCGCCGTATGAGAATCCGGAAATCGCGATTACGGTGTTCGTCTATGACGGTGGCGAAGGTTCCGCAACGGCGGCGCCAGTCGCTAAGAACATCCTCGATAAGTATTTCCACGAGATCAATCCGCGATAGTCATCTGCACCTGCTAAATGCCGTGAATCACTGAATATTGGCCCTTCTCGTGTTTTATCAGTATTTATGGTAAGCTTTGCCTATCGTTCAGCAGTACATTTCCCGGAAAAGCGCTATGCCATCGGAAACAAACGAACAACAGCCGCCTGTTCCGCAGCAAGCGACCACATCGAGGAACGCGGAGATCGTGCACAATCGAATTTCCGAGTTGCTAGACAATGCCACGGAAGTCGCCACGGAGCCGAAATTCCAGCGGAGTTCAGCCAATTCCGCCAATTTGGATCGGTCGCAGTCGGACGAGCAACCGTTGGATGACTCGGTCCAGGACGAGTTAGAATCCCCGCCTGTGGTGGATGTCGACTCCATCGGGGAGATGAATGATGATGGTAACGGTGAGACAGACAGTTTCGTTGAGGCAAAGCCATCAGCCGTAAATACTGACGCAGAAGTGAATAGTGCGGTCGATACGTCAGCCTCTTCAAATGAGAAGCTGCAAAGCTCAGAGCCGTCGGCACAAGTGCGCCAGCCGGGCGAAGTAATTGTCACCGGTGGTTCAAGAGAGGACGAAGAACCGCTCTCGCCTAGCACTGTTCGCATGCGCGGTCGCCAAGGCGGCGTGCTGATCGAAATAGATGAAGGCGGCGACTGGACAACCATTCTCGCCATGTTGGAAGAGCGCCTGACGACCGTCGAAGGGTTCTTTAGCGGCGGGCGAACGGTGCTGGAGGTGGGACCCCGTGGCATCACTGTATCCGAATTGCGTCGCGCAAGTGACTTGTTGGCGCGTCATCATATGACCTTAGCGGTGGTGAGATCGACTGCGGAAGACACCATCGAAGCAGCGTTGACGATTGGGCTTTCGTCTAGCAATGAAACGCCGCCCGAAAAACTCGCGGACAAACCGCATCCTCCCGTCATCTCCATCACACAGCCTACATCTCCTTACTTCGTGCACAATGGTACGCTGCGTTCTGGACAGACATTGCGCAAGACGGAGAGCGTCGTTGTGGTAGGCGATGTAAATCCTGGGGCAAAGGTAATTAGCAACGGGGACGTAATGATTTGGGGACGGCTGCGAGGTATCGCCTACGCAGGCGAGGGAGGAAATCCGGAAGCACTTGTTGCCGCCATCGAATTCTCGCCAACACAGTTACGTATCGGAGACCTTATGGCTGTGGCGCCGGAACCGCAGACACAGCGTTTCCGGTTCCAATTCTGGAAAAAGGATGAGGAACGACGTCCAGAAGTGGCTCATGTCGCTGACGGTCGTATCGTAGTAGAGCCATGGGATGATACCAAACCGGGACGTCCCAAGTTCGGGCGCAGATAAAGTGAATACTTCAGCACCTGAGTCGAGGAACTGACGATGCCTGGTACGGTGATTACGGTTACATCTGGTAAGGGGGGCGTTGGCAAAACCACAACCACGTCGAACGTGGCTATCGCTTTAGCAATGGCGGGTCAGCGTGTCATCACCGTCGACGCAGATATTGGATTGCGCAACCTCGACCTAGTGATGGGCCTGGAAAATCGTATCCTGTATGATTTGGTCGATGTCGTCGAAGGTCGCTGTGATCTACAGCAGGCGCTTGTGCGCGACAATCGGGTGGACTCGCTCTACTTGCTGGCGGCAGCTCAAACGCGTGACAAGTCCGATGTTGGGATACAGCAGATGGTATCCGTCTGCCAAACCTTGCGGCAATCCGCTGACTATGTGGTCATCGACTCTCCAGCCGGTATTGAACACGGATTTCAAAGCGCCATCGCTCCGTCTGATCGAGTACTCATTGTGACCACACCGGACGTAAGCGCTCTTCGCGACGCTGACAAAGTCATCTACCTACTCGAGCGCGACTGGAAGCACCAACCGGGCCTTGTGGTGAATCGATACAATGCACAGCTGTCTCGCGATGGTCAGTTGCGCGATATCGATGATATACTCGATATTCTCTCTATAGACCTGTTGGGCGTCGTGCCGGAGGACAGCGGCATTATGCTGGCAACGGACCGCGGCGTACCGCTGGCTCTGAATCAACGGCACTACGTTTCTCAAGCCTATCACAACATTGCCAAGCGCATTATGGGCGATAACGTTCCCCTCATGGACTTTCGAAAGCCTGGCTTCTTCAACGCCATCGCCAGGTTGTTTGGCCGCTAAAGGCAAATGCCACAGTTGGGGTCTACGCAGCTGACGGTGTAGACTGATTCCTCATGCAAGTTCAACGTTTCTGGCACGGCTTTGATTGGCTTCTGATGCTGGCCGTTTTGGTATTGGTCGGCATCGGCATTGCCATGGTCTATAGTGCTACCTACACTACCGTGGATCTCGGTGACTACTGGATCCGACAGTCCGCATTCGTCGGTGTCGGCCTTGTTGCCCTGGTCATCATGGCCCTTTTTGACTATCGGCATCTAGAGCTACTGGCGTTGCCGTCATTCTTGCTCTTCGTGATCATGTTGATTGCCGTTAACTTGTGGGGAACGACACAGGGAACCGGCTCACAACGCTGGATCAGCCTGGGCGGAACCTTGGTGCAGCCGACAGAGCCAGGCAAATTTCTCCTCATCGTCTTCATGGCATGGTACCTTAGTTGGTTCCAGGACAAAATGCAGAAGCTGCCGTATCTGCTGGGCGCGCTTGTGCTCCTGGTTGGTCCTCTAGCGCTGATCTATCTGCAGCCCGACCTCGGCATGACGATCGTGTATGCGTTCATCGGCGGAGTGCTGATCATGGTTAGCGGCATACGCTACTGGCAATTGTTCCTCGTTGTGGGCTCGCTGGCGGCTGCAGTGCCGTTTCTCGCCAGTACCATGCAGGACTACATGCTGCTTCGCATTAGCGTCTTTTTGAGCCCAGAGCAGGACCCCGATGCAGCCTTTAACATCAACCAAGCGCTGATCGCCATAGGCGCTGGCGGATGGTTGGGGCGCGGTTGGGCGCATGGCAGCCAGAATCAGCTACACTTTTTGCGTGTTCGTCACACAGACTTTATCTACAGTGTTATTTCGGAGGAGCTAGGCTGGGTGGGCGGTGTAATCGTATTGCTGCTGCTATTGTTCGTAGTCTGGCGGTTATTGCGCATAGCCGACTTGGCGTCGGACAAGTTTGGCCAACTGCTTGCGGTCGGCGTAGGCGCCCTGGTCTTCTTTCAGGTTGTCGTGAATGTGGGCATGAATCTGAGTTTGGTGCCGGTCACAGGCCTGACTTTGCCGTTTATCAGCTATGGCGGCAGTAGCCTTGTGTCCATGTTAATTGCCATCGGCTTGGCGCAGAGTGTTTACATACGTCATCGCAAAATGGAATATCAGAACTAGGCAGACGTCCGCGTTTGTATGATACGTGCCGAGTTCATGTGTTGCTTTCTATCTCGCGTGACGCAAACACCAAGCTTCGGCTATTGTCCATCAGTTGAAAAAACAGACCGCTATGGTAGCGGTCTTTTCTGTGTCTATTCTGATGTGTAGCGTACTAACAGCCTGGCGCGCTTAGCCGCCGAAATTGACTGTGAATAGGTTGGTCCAAATCGAGGGAAAGATACCGATTAGGATAGTGAACGCTGCGGCGACGGCTAATCCGATTCGCAATGCTGACCACGTGCGTCGCGCCTCAGCGGTATTTTCCGACGAGGTCTCGAAGTACATGGCTACTACCACTCTCAGATAGTAGTAGGCGGCGATTGCGCTGTTCAACATGCCTATCACAGCCAACCATGTCCAGCCGCCGTCGACGGCAGATTTGAAGACCAGGAATTTGCCGAAGAAGCCGGCAAGCGGCGGTACACCGGCAAGGCTGAACATAAATATCGCCATTGCGAATGCGAGCAGCGGCCATTTGTCGCTGATGCCAGCCGCACGATTCTGAAGCGCATCGTCCGCGCCGACTTCCTCGAGCGCAAGCACAATGGCAAATGCACCCATGTTCATGAAAGCATACGTGAAGAGGTAGAAGAGTGCCGCATTTGCACCCTCTGCCGTGCCTGAAGTCAACGCGACGAGCACGTAGCCGGCATGTGCAACGCTGGAATAGGCAAGCATACGCTTGAGACTGAGCTGTTTTAACGCGGCCAAATTGCCCCACGTCATGGTTATTACTGCAAGAATGGCCAGCGCCCAACTCCATGTGGAGTGGTAATCGGGTAATGCGACGAGAAGGATGCGAATTAACGCTGCGAATCCGGCTGTCTTGGTAGCCGCGCTCATGAACGCCGCCACCGGCGTAGGCGCACCTTGATAGACATCCGGCGTCCACATATGGAAAGGCGCGAGACTAATCTTAAATCCGAAACCTACGACCATTAACGCAATGCCGAAGAAGAGCAGATAAATGCTGCCTTGACCCGTCGCCAGCGATTGCACAATGAGGTCGTACTGTGTGGCGCCTGCCGCACCGTAGACCAGTGCCGCGCCATAGACGAAGAACGCACTTGAGAAGGCGCCAAGCATGAAATACTTAATGCTGGCTTCCGTGCTGCGCAGGCTGCGGCGGTGAATGCCGCTGAGGATGTAGAGGGCGAGCGAGAAGATCTCCAAAGCCACAAATACGGTAATCAGATCTGTGCTGGCGCCCATCATCAACATGCCGCTGGTAGCCAGCAAGAGTAGTATGTAGTATTCGCCTACCTGGGTAGTCTCTAGCGGGATAATGTTCGCGCTGAGCAGGACACCCATACCCGCAGCCGAAAGGATGATAAAACTCACCGTCAGAGCAAAGTGATCCGACGTTGCCATCCCTTGGAAACTGTAGACGGGCTGCTGCCACAGCCATGCCGCAGCTATACCAGCCAGGAAGATGCCTGATAGTGTGATCCAAGGTACGAGACTACGGGTTTCGTCCTCGTCCATGGGCGAAAACATATCCACGGCCATCACGGTGAGTGCCGCAATGACCAGCACGAGCGACGGCAGAACAGCGCCTATGTTTATTCCGAGTGTTGCTAGCTCTGCCATAACCTAACGCTCGACTTTCATAACCACAGCCGGCCTCTCGATAAGAGCTTCCACTGAAGGATTGATCTTGTCCAAGAATAAGTTTGGAAATAGTCCGATGATGAAGAACAGCAGCACCAAGGGGAGAAGCATCATAAACTCGCCGCGCCGAAGGTCCGGCAGGTGCTCTGCGTCGTTTTCCGGCTTAGTTAGCGGCCCCTGCACGATCTGTCGGAAAGCTGTCAGCAAGTACCAGGCAGCCAGAATGACGCCGACAGCCGCCAATACTGTCAGGATCGGCCATACGCTAAACGAACCCAACAGGATGGTAAATTCACCGATAAACCCATTGAGGCCGGGCAATCCGGCACTGCTCATGGCGACCACAAGAAACAAGCCGCTAAAGATCGGTACGCTCTTCCAAAGACCGCCAAACTCTGATAGTTCACGTGTGTGCCGACGCTCATAGAGCAGGCCGACGAGCAGGAAGAGCGCGCCTGTGCTAATCCCATGATTGAGCATCTGCAAGACACTGCCGCTCACCGACTGATACGTAAACGCAACAATGCCGAGCATGACAAAGCCTAGATGGGCGACAGAACTGTAGGCGACCAGTGACTTTACGTCTTTTTGAACCAGCGCAACGAGCGCGCCATACAGAATCCCGATGACAGCCAGCCCGGCGATCCAGGGACCAAACCGTGCCGCCGCATCCGGAAAGATGGGAATGGCGAAGCGAAGGTAGCCGTAGGTGCCCATCTTCAGCAAAACGCCGGCTAGAATGATCGAACCAGCAGTCGGCGCTTGCACGTGAGCGTCCGGCAACCATGTGTGAAATGGGAAGAGCGGCACCTTGATGCCGAATGCGAGGGCGAATGCGAGAAACGCGAATGTCTGAATGCGCGGATCGATTGCTGCCCCGCTTAGTTCTAGTACATTAAAGGTTCCCGTCTGCCAGTACACGACCAAAATGGCGACCAACATGACTGCTGAACCGGCAAATGTGTACAGGAAGAACTTCATGGCTGCGTAAACTCGACGCCCATGACCCCACTTACCGATCAGAACATACATGGGAATGAGGCTGAACTCGAAGAAGACAAAGAACAGCACCAGGTCCAACGCCATGAAGACGCCGATCAACGACGTTTCCAACAGCAGCATAAGTACAAGATAGAGCCCGACCTGCTCTTTGACATACATGTTGCTGAAGTAGATAGAAATAGGCAGAAGCAGTGTCGTAAGCAACACGAGGTAGAGGCTGATGCCGTCCACACCCATGGTGTAGTGTATGTTTAGCACCGGCATCCAGTTCGCGTTTTCCACGAACTGCATCTCCGCCACGCCATCCTGCCAACCTAACAGCAGTAACAGGCTGACCAGGAAGGTCAGGACAGAGAAGGCTAGGGCTATCGTCTTTTGCAGGCTATCTTTGCCTACGACGGCAACAATGACCGCGCCGAAAAGCGGCAGAAAAGTGATTATGGATAGTAACAGCGGTATTTCAACTTGCATCTGGTTGCGCCGTTTTGATCTTCAACAACATTTAATTCTTTCGCGTAATAGGCTTAATCGCCATTGAATATTTTGTTACTGCTTGTTTGCGCAAGCGCGTTTTCTTCTAGGCGTTGAACATGAAAAACGCAATTACAGCTACAGCGCCGATCAAGATCGCAAGAGCGTAGGTCGGAATAGCGCCGTTCTCGACGCGACGTATCTGTGATCCTGTCCTGTCCACGACGGTTGCGACACCGTTGACTGCGCCATCGATGACCTTGTTGTCTATTACATTGGCCAGCCAACTGGATGCATCTTTCAACGGCAACACGATGTACGCATTGTAGAACTCATCCACGTACCAATTGTGTGCAAGCGCTGGCTGGAAATTCTCGAAACTGTCCGCCAGTTCTTGGGTCCAGCGCTCCTTGCGTATGTACTTGCCGTACGCGATGATGAAGCCGACGGCAGCCGCTAGAATGCTCAGTGTAATGGCAATTAGCTCAATTATGAGCTTCGCCTCTTCGTGAATTCCGATAGAAGGTTCCAACCAGCGCTCGAGTGTCAGTACAGATGGAAGGTTCATCAGACCGCCGAAGACTGCGAATAACGCCAAAATGACCAGCGGAATGAGCATGACGTGTGAACTCTCGTGTGCATGCTCATGTAGTTCTTCGTCCCGTGGCGTTCCGTGGAAGGTCATGAACAGCGCTCGGTAGCTGTAGATTGCTGTCATGACCGCGGCAACAAGCGCAAGCACGTAGACAAACAGATTTCTCTGCATCACGCCAAGGAAAACGGAGTCTTTAGCGAAAAAGCCAGATAACGGCGGGATGCCGGCTAGGGCTGTGACGCCGATGAGGAAGGTGATCCACGTCCACGGCATCTTGTGCCGCAAGCCGCCCATCTTGCGAATATCCAGCTCGCCGTGCGTGGCGTGCATGACACTACCTGCTGCCAGGAACAGCAACCCCTTATAAAAGGCATGTGCAATCAGTAGAAAGATGGCCGCGCCGTACGCGCCAGCGCCAGCGCCCATCATCATGAAGCCGAGCTGTGAAATGGTCGAGTAAGCCAAAATCTTCTTTAAGTCGGTCTGAACAATCGCCAGCGTCGCCGCGAAAAATGCAGTCAATCCGCCGATCCACATGGCAAGCATAGAGGTGCTGACTGCCACGTGCCACAGTCCGTGCGTGCGTGCAACCATGTAAATACCGGCTGTCACCATTGTCGCTGCATGGATGAGTGCAGAAACCGGCGTCGGACCTGCCATGGCGTCTGGCAACCACACAAAGAGGGGAATTTGAGCGCTCTTACCTGCCGCCGCGATCAGTAGCATAAGGCAAATAGTATTTGCCGCCAGCAAGGTCAGCGCTCCGTGCTCAGCAAGAAGGTTGACTTCAAGGAAATTCAGCGTTCCCAGCGTGGTCCAGATCATCAACATAGCAACTATAAAGCCAAAGTCACCAACTCGGTTGACCAAAAAAGCCTTCTTACCAGCATCGGCATAGTAGCCGTACTTGTCATCACGGCGGTCGAACCAGAAGCCGATCAGCAGAAACGAAGCAAGACCGACACCTTCCCAACCTACGAACATCATGACAAAATTGTTGCTGAAGACCAGAATCAACATTGCAAGAACGAAGAAGTTCAAATAGAGGAAGAAGCGCTTGAACAGATCGTCGCCGCGCATATACTCGATGGAATAGTAGTGGATCAGAGCGGCTACGCCGGTGACCATCAAACCGATGGTCAGGCTCAACGGGTCGATCAGCATGGCCGCATTGACTTCAAAATCTCCAATCGTGATCCAATGCCACAGGAGCTGAGTCATTTCACGACTTTCAACCGGGACGGTAGTCTCGACGTAATAGAACCATCCCGTAGCCAAAAATGCCAGACCGATGGCGGCTGTAGCAATCCACGCCACGACGATGTCGCTGAGCCGCGAGCCGAAGAACAAATTGATGAGAATCGCGACGATGGGAAGCGCCAGAATGATCCACGCGAACTCAAACATGAGCGTTGTTCCTATCAGCTGCGATTACATAGTGACGGGCGTTCAGTTGCACCATAGCGCGTCCTACCATTTGAGCATTCGATATTCGTCGATGTTGGCTGAATTTGTGTTGTGCATATGTGAAATCAAAATGGCGAGGCCGACTGCCACTTCTGCGGCTGCGGTAGCCATGACCATGAAGACAAAGACCTGGCCATTCAGGTTGCCCCATTGGCGACTCATAGCGATCAAAGTGAGATTAACGCTATTCAACATCATCTCGATACACATGAAGACGATGAGGGCATTGCGTCTGGCCAATACGCCGACTGCGCCGATGGCGAAGATAGCGCCGCTTGTGATCAGATAATAGCTGGTTGGTACCATGGTTCGCTTCTACTTCCCACGTTAATCTGACTGATTTTATGGTACTGGCAGTGCAGAATGATCCAGTAACCAGAGTTAGCCAGATGAGGCGCTGGTTGATTCAACAGGGTTCTCTTCAGTCCGCGGCGGACGTGCCAACACAAGTGCGCCGACCAGTGCCACGAGCAGAAGAATGGCTACCATTTCAAAGGGCAGAATGTACTTGGTAAACATCGCCAGGCCGATAGCTTTCGGAGCGCCAATTTGTTCGAGACCAGCCGGTGCAAAATATGTCCCAGCCAGTGATGCGTAAACCATGCCCGCCAGCAGCAACCCGCCTGCAATGAGACCGATCCACGGCGTCCAGTAACGATACCCCTGTCGACGCCCCAACGGCTCACTTCCGATGAGCATGAGCACAAATAGGATAAGAATGACGATGCCGCCTGCGTAGACGATGACCTGTGCCGCTGCCAGGAACTGTGCGCCAAGCGTCACATAGAAGACTGCCAATGTGACGAAATGGACCAACAGAAACAGGGCGCTGTGCACGGGCTGCCGGCTAACGACAACGCCAACCGCGCCAGCCAAACTGACTACGGCAACCGATAGAAAAAAAAGCACCGAAAGATTCATCTACACTTACTCCGGACGAATGATGACGTCAGGCTCTGGCGGATTCAGTAGTGCTTCTTTGTCCAGGATCAGATCGACCCGCTGATATTGTGCATTGGCAAAATTGTGGCCGAGCACGATTGCCTCAGTCGGGCAGGCTTCCTCGCAATCGGCGCAAAAGACACAACGCAGCAGATTGACCTCGTACACCGATGCATAGCGTTCTCCCGGCGATACCGGATTATCAGGATCGTTCTCTTCAGCCTCGACATAAATGGCGCCGGTCGGGCATGCAGCTTCACATAACATACAGCCAATGCAGCGTTCCATGCCATTCTCGTAAAGACGCAATTCGTGGCGCCCACGAAAACGCGGGTAGATCGGTACAGGTTCTTTTGGATACTCGACCGTGACCGGTTTGGTCCACAGGTAGCTGAGCGTCACACTCATTGCCTTGGCGATGCCGACTGCACCGTGTGCTAAATCTTGAAGTCCCATTTATTCATCAGTCCTTACAGACAGAATCGTCAATCTCCACTTTCTAGTCTCAATCAATGTATCGGTACAGCATAATCGGTTGAGCACTGCGTCCGGAAGTGAGTCTGCGCTTGCTCACAGTCCGTAGTGCACCGTATGCCTACTTCAGCAGTACCGCCAATATGGCAGTGATCATCATGTAGCCAACCGACACCGGCAGCAAAACCTTCCACGTGAACTGCATGAGCTGATCATAGCGCGGTCGACCCATACTGGCGCGCACCCAAATGAATAGGAAGAGCAGCACAATTACTTTTGCGCCCAACACGAAAGGCCCCAACCACAGTACATCGCTCAGGATGCCGAACGGCAAACGGTAACCGCCGAAGAATAGGGTAGCCATGATCGCGCTGGTGGTGATCATGTTGATGTACTCGGCCATGAAGAAGAGTGCGAACTTGATGCCGCCGTACTCTGTCTGAAAGCCAGCGACCAGTTCATTCTCCGTCTCAGGCAAGTCGAACGGGCTGCGGTTCGTCTCCGCAAGAATACAAATAAAGAAGAGCGGGAACATGAGCCAGAGCCAGATCCACTCCCAGGCCATTCGCTGTGCTTCTACCAATGCTACCAGGCTGAAACCACCCGCCAGTATCAGGATACTCGCTAGGAAGATGCCTAATGGTAGTTCGTATGAGATCATTTGCGCAGATGATCTCAGTGCGCCTAACAGCGAATAGTTATTATTGCTGCTCCATCCAGCCAAGATGACGCCGTAACTCTCGATGCCTGCCACAGCCAAAATCCACAGGAAGCCGATGCTCACATCCGCAACTGCAGGAACGCCCTGGGCGACCGGGATAACGGCCCAAATGATTAGGGCAGGAATCAGTGCGAGAATCGGCGCCAGCAGATAGACCGGCTTGTCCACACTGTCAGGGATAATCTCTTCCTTGAAGACTGCCTTTACGGCGTCGGCGATCGGCTGCAGTAAGCCCTTAGGACCGGCGCGGTTCGGTCCGTATCGCACCTGGAATCGTGCCAGGAGTTTTCGTTCATACCACGTAAGGTATGCAAATCCTGTCAAGAGTACGATGATAAGAACTATCGATCGTAATATGGGCAGCAGAAGTAGGTTTTGCCAGTCCATTCCGTCTTCCCGATTAAGCCGTTTCTGTGCTAGCAACCGATGGCTGCTGCTCTGTCGTTTGCAACAAGCGAATGTCCACGGACGCTGTTGTCGAATTGCCGTATAAGTCTCGCATGCGGACACCGAGTTGACTCTCAGGTATCCAAACTCTACCGGGTAGCACCTGCTCATTCGGGTGCGCAGGCAGCGTGATCGTCGCCGCATCACTGATGATTTGCACCATGTGCCCGTCTTCGATGCCGAGATTCTCTGCATCACCAGGATTCAAATAAACGCCGTAGTACACACGGTCGCGCATCTGCTCGGTCCGGTAAAACATAGTACCGCCGTCATACACTACGGTTCCGCCAATGAGAGCGAACGCACGCGTAGTTGTCGGCGACTCTGTCAGACTCGGCGCCTCCTTCGGACTCGGTGCCTCTATGGCAGTAGCCGTTGGCGCCATGCTTGCATCCCACTGCAGTCCTTGGTCGCCAAGCGCATCCCATTCCATTTCGCCATAGATCGGAATGGCTTTGGTGATCTCCTCTGTGATGCCTTGCACGTCGGCAAACGGCCAGTTGACGCCCATGCGTGATGCGATATGATCCAGGATCAGCCAATCAGGAGCAGCTTTCGTATGCTGGTTTTCCAGTGTTTTCGGCGCCCGCTGAACGCGACGTTCCAGGTTCGTAAAGGTGCCGTCACTCTCTGCCCAGCTCACTGCCGGCAACACCACATCGGCCAACTGTGCTGTCTCGGTTAGATAGAGCTCGTTGACCACAAGCAGATCCAGTTTCGAAAGCTTTTCAACCCATGCAGAACGCTCGCTGGCTGGGTTGGCGCCCATGATGAGCAACGCTTTCACGTCGTCGCCGGCGCTGTTTAGCATCGAGTCGTATCCGCGGCCAACACCGGTCGGTGGCTTTGCGCCCCACAAAGAAGCCAAGCGCGCAAGCGCTGTTTCGTCCTCAAGTGCTGCATAACCAGGCAACACGTTTGGCAACAGGCCCATATCACGACATCCCTGGCTATTCGCTTCCAGGCCAACATAGGCCAGAGCTGCGTCAGGTCCACCAGCGGCGGCGATAGATGAAGCTAACTCCTGCAACGCAGTCAGGACACGCTGTCCGTTGGCTCCACGAGCTGCCATTGGCCCATAAATAATGAGCGGGTTTTTGGCGTTCTTCAGTATCTCTCCGGCTTCCTCCAGCTCTGCATCATCCACGTCGTCTGTAGCCTCTTTCGAGGTACCTGCATTGGAACCGGCAATCACAGAACTCAACCGTTTCAGTAGCTCAACCTCGGCGCCTGGCTGATGGCTCAAGTACGCACCATCATAGCGTGTCAACTCTAGTATGCGGGGATGTGCGATGACAAGTTTCATGCCGCCACGCCGAACCGACCGCTTCAGATGTAAATCCAGAATTGGCAACTCTTCGCTGGGATCGACGTCGAACAACATCACGCAATCGTACTGTGGATCCGGACCATATTGCGGTTTCATGAGCCCGGCTAAGTTTGGTAGACCTGTGGGCAGGGCGGCAACCGCCGCACCGTCCCGATGGTCCACGTTGTTCGTGCCGATGATCTGCCGCATAAAACGCTGTAGCAGGTAATTGGCCTCGTTCGATAGCTTTGCACTGCCGATGCCACCGACCGCATCCGGTCCATATTGTGACGTGATAGATTGCAGTTTCTCGACAACGTAATCAATCGCATCTGACCAGGAGACCGGCGTCAATTCGCCATCTTTACGCAGAAGCGGCATTGTCAGACGTTCGGCGTCGTTAACCCAAGTGTGGGCAAAGCGGCCTTTATCGCAGATCCACTGGTCGTTGACCTGAGGATTCTCACGACCGACAATACGTCGCAGACGATGGGTGCGCGTATCAAGTCGTATGTTGCAGCCTACTGAACAGTGGTTGCAGACACTCGGTGTCCGTTCGATCTGCCATGGCCGATATGCAAAGCGGGCTACCTCGTCGGTCAGCGCACCCACCGGGCAAATATCGATAATATTGCCGCTGGTCTTCGCATCCACCGGCCGTCCCTGCTGAATGTCGATGCGCGTCTCTCCGCCCCGCTCGAACAAGCCGAGTTGTGGTTTGTCTTCCCACTCCTGCAGATAGCGGATGCATCGCCAGCAGATGATACAGCGCTCCTGGTCCAGCACAATCGTGTTGGATATGTCGTAGTGCTTCTTCTTGTGACGCTTCGGCTCCACGAGTAGGCTGATTCCCGGACCAAAACGCATGGTCTGGTCCTGCAGCGGACACTCGCCGCCTTTGTCACAAATGGGGCAATCCAGCGGGTGGTTCATGAGTATGAAGGCAAGATTTGCTTCTTGTGTCGCCTTCACCTGCTCCGTCTGTGTGTTCACCACCATGTCCTGGCTGACAGGAACCGAGCAAGCCGTCATGAGTTGTGGGCCGCGCGGACCGGTAACTTCGACGAAGCACATGCGACAGCACGCAACAGGATCCAGCTTCGGATGGCTACAGAAAATGGGTATCTCAATATTCAGTGCCGCTGCCGCATCCAAAATCAGAGTGCCTGCAGGAACGGTCACCTCTTGTTCGTCGATTGTCAGGGTTACGAGTTCAGGTTTCGTTTCGGTCATACGTACCAGTCATCAACTTAATCGTTCTACTTGTTCGGGTTACTTCGCTTTGTTCGGGTAACTTGAATGCGGCAGACTACTAGGACTTCCAGAACGCTGCCGCTGTCATCTCTGTTTTGCGCTCGCTAGTCGTCCCCGACAACCGTATCGCGATTTAGCGGCGTTTCGCCGGTCGGCTCAAGCGTGCTGCTGTGCAGTTTGCTCGCCAATCCTTCATCAGGTCGATAAATCGGACGGATCGGCAAGACCGGTCCCATATCACTCGGGTTGGTCGCTTCTATATAGCCGATGAATTCTCCGGTGAATTTCTGAAGATTGCTCTGCAATCCCCAAACGGCTGCATCACCGAATGGACAGAAACTCTTGCCGGTCACAAATTTAGCGATGTAGTCCATCAGTGCAATATCTTTCTCGCGTCCACCTCCGTGTTCGATACGTAGGAGGATATTCTCGAGCCACGTAGTGCCTTCTCGGCAGGGTGTGCATTTACCACAGCTCTCTTCTCGATAAAATGAGAGCGTTCGTCGTGCAATCTCCACCATAGACCAGCTCTCATCAATAACGATCACGCCGGCAGAACCCAAGGACGACCCTGCCTCGGCTACACTTTCAAAATCCATGTGTGTATCAATTTGGTCAGCTGTCAGCAGTTTCATGGAGATGCCGCCGGGCACAACCGCCTTGACCGTTGCATCGTTCTTCTGCAGTCCGCCGCCATACTCGAAGATAATGTCGCGTAAGGGCACGCCGTGCGGTAGTTCGTAGAGACCGGGATACTTGACGTTGCCGCTCAGACAGAAGATGCGCATGCCTGGGCTTTTTTCCGTGCCGAAACTGCGATACCATTCGACACCGTGCCGCATGATATGTGTCACATTCGCGATGGATTCTACATTATTCACAATTGTGGGTAAGCTGTACAACCCCTCGACGGCTGGGAACGGCGGCTTCATGCGCGGGTGGCCGCGGTGGCCTTCCAAGCTCGTTAGCAATGCTGTCTCTTCGCCACACTCATACGCGCCGGCGCCGCGATGTATTACCACATCTAGCTTCTTATCCGTGCCAAAGATGTTGTCGCCCAGGAAGCCCTTGGCTTTCGCCTCCTTCACGGCCTCCACCAAGCGTGTAAACGCAAAGTAATATTCGCCGCGAATATAGATGAACGCCTTCTCCGCTTGAATGGCAAATGAACTAAGAATGATGCCTTCCAGCAACTGATGCGGATCGTATTCCATGATCATGCGGTCTTTGAACGTTCCAGGTTCGGACTCGTCCGCATTGACCACGAGATAGCGCGGGAAGGTAGGCGCCAAGAATCCCCATTTCACACCGGTTGGGAAGCCAGCGCCGCCCCGGCCGCGCAGACCGCTTGCTTTTACTTGGTCCACCACTTCCTGCGGCTGCATTTCGGTCAGTACACGTTTGGCCGTCTCGTAACCGCCGTCTGCGATGTATGTATCGATCTTGTGGCTGCCCTCGGTGTCGACCCGAGCCAATAAGATAGGTCGTCTCCATGCCGCCGTGGCGATACGGACCAGCGCTCGCGCCGGTATTCTCGGGATCACCGTCTGGCGTCCATCGCTCGAGGACGTCAAACGCTTTGCCGCTGCGCAGTAAGTCGAGCATCTGCCTTACGTCAGTCTCGGTATGTAGTTCTTCGAAATAGCGGATCTTGCCTGTGCCCTGCTCGGTGATCATGGCCATGGGGCCAGTGCCACAGGAGCCAAGGCATTCCATGTGGTCCACGGCGAACAGTTCGTCGTCTGTCTTTTCGCCCTGACCGATTTCCAAAGTCTTTTCGAAGTTGAGCATACAATCTTTGGCGCCGCGCAACATGCAAGGTACGTTAGTGCAGACTTCGATATGATATTTCGCCTTAGGCTCATCGTTGAACATATTGTAGAACGTCACAATGCCGCCGATTTCTGCCGGCTTCATTCCGAGGATCTCGGCCAACTCTACCTGAGCGTCCACACGACAATAGCCGTATTCGCGCTGAATGATATAGAGCGCAGGTAGGACGGCTGAACGTTGCCGGCCTTGCGGGTACAGGTCTATCCAGCTCTGGATCTCTGCGCGCATTGATTCGTTGATCAGCATAAAGTACGATAGTTCCTTAACCATATAACGGCGTATTGTCTTGTTTGCGCCACGAATGGACTAGCGGTCCACTTCTCCCAGAACGATGTCAATAGAGCCGATATTGGTCACGACATCAGATAACATCGCCCCGCGGCTCATCTTTCGAATGGCGTAGAGATTGTTGAAGCTAGCTCCACGCACATGCAGTCTATAGGGTATGGCTGTTCCGTCACAATAGACAAAGTAACCCAGTTCACCCTTGCTGCCTTCAATGCCGTAGTAGACCATGCCAGGTGGCGGGTGCATCCCTTCAGTCATGAGTTTGAAATGGTGAATGAGCGCTTCCATGCTTACATCAAGTTCAGCGCGAGGCGGCAGGCTAACCTTACGGTTGTCAGTGCGATAGTCGCCATCGGGCAACCGCTCAATCGCTTGCTGGATAATGCGCACACTCTGGCGCATCTCCTGCATGCGGATAATATAGCGACCGTAGCAATCGCCACGTTGGCTGACAGGAACTTCAAACTCATAGTTCTCATACCCGCTGTACGGCTGGTCTCGGCGTAAGTCCCAGTCTACGCCACTGCCGCGCAACATTGGGCCGGTGAGTCCCATGTTGATCGCATCGTCTCGACTCAGGTAGCCGACGCCTTCCAGGCGCTCCTCCCACAATGGACCGCTGGTCAACATGTCCTCGTAGTCGTCGAACATCTCAGGTAGCATGTCTACCAGCGCCTGCAAATGCGGGATAAACGCAGACGGAAGATCCTTCCAGACGCCGCCAATGCGTATGTAGCTAAGCGTCAGGCGCCCACCGCATACCATTTCGAAAAGGTCGAGGATGCGTTCACGTTCACGAGTCGCATACATGAGCAAACTCATACCCGTACCGGAAACGTCAAGCACGTGCGTACCCAACCACATCAAATGCGAGGCGATGCGCTGCAACTCGTTCATGATGACACGAATCACCTGCGCCCGTTCCGGAATCTCGATGTCAAGCAGCTTTTCTACGGCTAATACGTAGCCCAAATTGTTCGTCATGGACGACAGATAATCCATGCGGTCCGTGTAGTACACGAAATCCTTGTAGCGCTTATTCTCGCCCGTCTTTTCAAATCCACTATGCAGGTAGCCAATGTCTGGATCGACGTCGATGACTTCTTCGCCTTCCAGCTCCACAACAAGACGCAGCACGCCATGTGTGCTGGGGTGATGCGGGCCCATATTGATGATCATATGCTCCCGCTTCATTCCCGGCGGTACTTTTGGCGCAATGCTTTCGGCGGGTAATATTTGCTTGCCCAGCGTTTCAAATTCAGCATCCCCCCATGTGAGGGAGAATGGTACCGGCTCACCGCCCTCGGGAATGTCCTTGCGTAAAGGGTAGTAGGGCCAGTGCTCCGGCATGAGTATGCGGCGCAGGTCCGGGTGTCCGGAGAACTGAATGCCCATGAGGTCATAGGTTTCGCGTTCCGGCCAATTAGCGCCTTCGAAAATCGTCGTCAGACTTGGCGCTACAGGGTACTCTGCATCCGCCAGTGGGCAGAGCAGCATCATGTGCTTTTTGTTACGGTAGGAGCGCAACTGATAGGTCGTAACAAATCGACTGTCTGATTCCGCAATCGGTAGTTCAGATTGGTCAATCGAGCTGACATCGATGAGCGCTTCGTAAGCCAAGTCCGGATCGGTCTTGAGGAACTCGACCACCTGAACAAGCTGTGACGGCCTAACCGTGATTATCTGTTGGTCAAGGTGCGTACCTGCGGAAATGATTGCTTTGGGAAACCGTTCCAATACGCGCTGTATATCTGGCGTTTCGCCTTCTGGTTGTGGCGCAAGGGCTGGAATCTCCGGATCTAAGATACCCGGCAGCGTTTCATAAGGTTTATTTCGCGGTGCTACGTTTTGCATCAAGTCTCCAGTAGTCTTGCAGTTCCGGCAGCAACTGCAAGCGAATTCAACTCGCTAGTTTTGACGCACCTTCAGTGCTTGGATATCCTCTGGCGCAATCATTGCCGTGGACAGTTCATCGCGCCTGCGCATGGCGAATGTCTCCCGGCCTTGCTTCTCTCGTAGTTTATCGAGGGAATACAATAGTGCTTCCGGCCGCGGCGGACAACCCGGAACATAGACATCAACCGGCATGATTTTGTCTACACCTTGAATAATCGCGTAGTTGTTGAACGGTCCGCCGGCGCTTGCGCAAATGCCCATGGCAATGACCCACTTGGGCTCCAACATCTGGTCATAGAGCCGCTTAATGACCGGCGCCATTTTATTGCTGACGCGACCGGAGACGATCATGAGATCAGCTTGTCGCGGACTGGCGCGGAAGAGTTCCGAACCATAACGGGCGATGTCGTGTCGCGCAGTGCCCGCGGCAATCATTTCGATAGCGCAACAGGCCAATCCAAACAGGAGCGGCCAATTACTGTTCTGGCGGCTCCAGTTCACAAGGCTCTCAAGCCTTGTAGTCAGAAATCCTTCAGGAAGATTGTCTTCAAGTCCCATTCAACTCTCCAGGACAACTATATCTATATAGCATCTATATAACGGAACGAAATAATCGGTACAGTACTGAGTCTAGCCGACAACAACGGATGCCTAGCGCCAGTCTAGTGCGCCTTTTCTCCACTCGTAAACCAAACCGATGATCAGGATCATGAGGAAGAAACCTATCGGCAGCAGCGCCAGCAGAACCGAGATGTCACGCAGTTCGAGTAGTACACCCGCCCAAGGATAGAGGAATATGACCTCAATATCAAATAGTATGAAGAGCATGGCGACCAGGTAATATCGCACAGGAAAAGGTCTGCGAGCATCGGCAAAGGGAATCATGCCCGATTCATAGGCTTGCAGTTTCTGCTTATTCTTCTTCTTTGGACCGAGAAAAGCCGGCACTGCCAAAGCAATGATCGCAAAACCGGTCGCAATGGTCACCAAAATCAACAACGGTAGATACTCTATAGCCACGAGAATCAGATCCTTTGAATTCTGTTCACAGACTTACACTAACACTGGTTTATCGACTCATACTCTCGCAAAACGGCATAATCAGCTCGTGGTGCACAACCGACTCAATGGTATACGCAGTAGACGATAGAAAGGTCAGTTCGGCAAAAACAAACCCAACACCACAGTGTTGAGTCGAGTATTCTTAATATTTACGAAATAGCAATTCCTAACAATTCAGAATACAATTTCGACGTTTGTACATTTTATCACCAGCGAAATTGGGTGTCAAAAGGCCAATTTAGCGCCCTTTTAGGACGGCGCACAGAACGTTACTTGGGTTCAGCGATGCCCGAACAAACAACACTCGGTTAGGCGGCGTTTCAGGTGACGTTAGTTCTGACTCGAATATCCATGATCAGATATCACGGCTCAGCATGGGAGCGTACCAAGTGCAAGGGCCGTCACAGTAGTGCCAGCCAAACTTATGGGTACACGGCAATAACAGGTCAGACTGATGCTTGGCGCCATCGGTTGAGACGTGTATGAATCTCATAGGCAATAATCTGGTATAGTTCTTGGGCGGAACTCGCGGCGTGTGCTACAATTCCTGCCTAGAACGCCAGCGACCGAAAAGCTATCAGATCGGAATTGCGGCATTCGGAGGTGGTGTGCTAACATAGCCGACGTTTGCGCAAGGGACAGCCGACTAACCGGAATTATAACGCCGCTGAATCGCTTTGTCCCATGTTTTTACAGGTCGACAAACGATCGAAGCATACACTGCAGCTAATTAGAGTCCCCTGTTGACCGCTTCAGCGCAGCGTATGCCAGCAGAATCAGCAGTGCAACCTTGTAACTTAACGCCACAACCGTCGCATGAGTCGATCCGGTGCGGATAAATTCACGACTTAGCCAGGAATAGCTGTTCAGCGAGTCAATTCATTGAATTTTGTCATCGAAACCGATCATTAGTTACTAGACTGAACCTTGGGCGAGTCGGGTTGCGCTGTGCTGATCCGATTGGGAGACGATTATGCTGGTAGACTACTACTTCATATTGATACTGAGTGTTGTGACACTCATGGTGCCGGTCGTCGCCTTAATCGCCGGACACTGGCTGGCTCCTCGAAAGCGCGATCCAATCAAAGATGCTACGTACGAAAGTGGACTAGAAACCATCGGAGAAACGTGGATTCAGTTTCGCGCACAGTACTACCTGATTGGTTTGATCTTCCTCATTTTTGATGTGGAAGTTATCTTCCTGTTTCCCATAGCACTCGCCTACAGCCGGCTATCGATGGCCAGTGTGTTGGCCGCCGTCACCTTTGTACTCATCTTGCTGCTCGGTCTCGTCGTCGAATGGCGTAAAGGCGCGCTTGAGTGGGAATAGCCCGCGGAACTTGCGGAGGACGCGATGGAATTTTGGAGTGAAGCGACTACAAGTTGGTTGGTGAATCTGGGGTTGCCGGTCTGGTTGGCCCTAACGATATCTATGGCAGTCGGTGCGGCTGTGCTGGTATTCGGTTCATTGACTGTGATCGTGTTTCTGGTCTGGCTGCTGCGAAAAGTAATCGGCCGAATCCAGGATCGCCTTGGCCCTAATAGACTAGGCCCGTGGGGAATATTCCAACCGGTTGCCGACGTGGTAAAACTGTTCACCAAAGAAGATGTCGTACCCACGAATGTTGATTGGCTTCTATGGACAGTGGCGCCGATTCTCGCTGTTTTTGGCGCCATGATGACGGTAGCCGTCGTTGCATGGGCGCCAGGCTTCATCGGCGTCGACCTGAATATCGGCGTTCTCTATATTGTCGCGCTCGGTTCCGTCGGTATCATGTCGATCCTTTTGGCCGGCTGGAGCAGCAGTAACAAGTATGCGGAATTGGCCGGCTTTCGAGTGGTTGCGCAACTGCTCAGCTATGAGATTCCCATGGTCTTGGCCATGCTTGCACCGGTGATGTTGGTGCAGAGCATGCGTCTGGTAGCCATTACGGAAGGGCAGTCGTTCTACATCGGCGGATTCAATCTAGGTATCGGATGGAACATCTTCATCATGCCGGCGGTCTTTCTCATCTTCTTTATTGCTGCGTTGGCGGAAAGCGAACAGCCTCCATTTGATCTGTTGGAAGCGGAGTCGGAGCTTATCGCTGGATTCAACATCGAGTACTCCGGCATGAAGTTCGCCATGTTCTATCTTACGCAGTTCGTTAGCACTTTCTTCCTTGGCGGCGTAGCCGTGATGTTATTCTTGGGAGGATGGCAGGGACCCTTTGTAGACCAGCTGCCGATCCTTGGCTTCATCTACTTCTTCAGCAAGACCATGCTCTTCTATCTGCTGGTGACATGGCTGAAGGGCACGTTCCCTCGTATCCGTATCGATCAGATGATGTCCTTCGCGTGGAAGGTGTTGGTTCCCTCCATCCTCGTGCTGATTCTTTGGCAGATGGTCGTCTTGAAGATTCCGGTGGCCATTTGGCTCCAATATATTCTAATCTTGGCGGGTAATATCGGCGTGCTTTTGATCATCATGTATACCGTGGGTAAGTATTTCGAGAATCAGCAGATCACGACCAAACGCCAGTTCGAGCCGAAGACGCTTATCGGCACCATGGAACCGCTTTCACAGTCCGGTAACTAACGGAACTTTGAGTGCCGGCTTGTTATTCGATTTTCTAGACTATCGATTGTGTTCGGCGTTCGGTGAGTGTGTAGAAATAGGCAATGGGTATAGAAATGCAAAATCTAGCAGCACAACTGCCGACATTTCAACAAGTGGTTTTCTTGGGCGTCGCGCTCTTCACGGTGGCTGGCGCACTGGTGACCGTGTTGGCGCCAAATCTATTCCACAATGCCATGGGGCTGGTTGCGACGTTCTTCGGAGTGTCAGCCATCTATGTATTCCTGAACGCTGAATTTCTGGCTGTGAGTCAAGTCCTCGTATATGTCGGCGCTATTTCGACGCTCATCACGTTTGCCATCATGCTTACACGCGGCATCATGAAGCAGGATAGACCGTCGACGAACCGCCAGATATTGCCGACGGCTATCATAGCCGTGCTGTTGTTCCTGGTGATGATCGCTTTCTTGCTGAACATTGCGTGGCCGAACGTTGGCCAGGAATTGGTCGTGTCCGAGAGCCTAATCGCGGACCTCGGTCAGATATTTGTGACGACCTATGTCGTGCCATTTGAGTTGATGGCGGTTTTGCTGCTGATCGCGTTGGCCGGAGCCATAATGTTGGCCCGCGATCGTTAAGTTCACTTCGTTTAGGTTGTACTAGATTTACAAACCTTGATGAGGCTAGTTGTCGATAATTTTGCGGGTGATTGAGTTACCGTAGGGCGCAAAGGAAATCGAGTATGGTTCCTCTAAATTGGTATCTTGTGCTGGCGGCATTTCTTTTCTGCAGCGGTTTGTACGCCGCTTTGGGCAGAAAGAACGCGATTGCAGCACTGATGGGCATCGAGCTAATGCTGAATGCCGTGAACATTAACCTGCTTGCATTTTGGAGATATGGCGAACAGGTAGCCAGGCTCGAGGGACAAGTGTTTGCCATCTTTGTGATTGCTGTGGCTGCAGCGGAGGTCTCTGTCGGTCTTGCGTTGATTATCTCCATCTATCGCAGACGCGATACCGTTGCGCTGGATGAGATCGATCTGTTGAGAGGATAATTGCTCCCAGCTATGCCTAAGCAAATGCTTAGCGGCTCACTGGATGAACAATGTGATTTTCTGTACGACTTAGGTGTGCAGAAGTTGGGGCAAGGCAACTATACCGGAGCGGTACACGCTTTTAAAGAGATTATAAAGTATGCACCGGAGTTTCGGGACACAAATGAGTTGCTTGCCATCGCACAGCAGCGCAAATCTGAACAACGCTTCTTGGTTGTCAGCTCCATTATTGGCGGAGCAGTTATGGTGGCGATCGGTTCAATGCTGCAATTGCGCAACGATTTGTATCTGCTGGCATTCGCCCTAGTTGGCACACTGATGGGCTACTTCGTCGGAGCGTATTTAAACTATCGACGCCTGTCGAAGAACAATTCAGATTCAGCGCCACAGTAGTGGCAATTTCGAGCAGTACAAGGAAATATCAGTTAATCAGAGCTCTTAACGCACGAGACGTTCTGTAGCGCGAGGACACACGTATGGAAGGTTTTGTAAATCTAGCCTGGCTCTTGCCCGTTCCACCATTTCTGGCATTTGTTACGATCATCTTATTTCTCAATCGTAATAAGACAGCCAGTGCGCTCACGGCGATTGGTGGATCTGCGTTCAGTCTAGTGCTCGGCTGGCCCATAGCATTCACTGTCTTTTTTAGTAGGCACTATGCCGAGAATCCGCCGCATGGCGTTCTATTCTCCATCCCAACAGGGAGCACTGAACTTTCCATCGGCTGGCAAGTAGACCCAGCAAACGCGTTGATGATCTTCATGGCGACTTTCGTCATGCTTATGATCTTCATCTATTCCAGCGGGTACATGACATTCCCGGGCCATCTGAAACCGGAGAACTATCCGCTGGCGTTCGCACAGAACAAGGACCCGCGTTTCAGCCGCTTTATGGCGTACATCAGCCTGTTCGCCACAGGCATGCTCGGACTGCTGGTTTCAGATTCGCTTGTTACATTCTTCATCTTCTGGGAAATCATGGGCCTGTGCAGCTATCTGCTCATCGGCTTTTGGTACGAAAAACCCTCGGCTCAAGCCGCTGCACTCAAGGCGTTCATCACGACTCGCATCGGCGATGTGATCATGCTCATGGGTATGCTGTTCCTCTATGTCCATAGCGAGCCGAGCACGCTTACATTTAGCTCCATACTAAGCATGGAGAACCTGCAACATCTGTCCGAGATCAACGCCAATCTATTTATACTTCAGACATCCATACCGTGGATTACGATTATTGGCTTCCTGCTCTTCTTCGGCACAGTCGGTAAGAGTGCGCAGTTCCCGTTGCACGTCTGGCTGCCGGACGCGATGGAAGGACCTACACCGGTCAGTGCCATGATTCATGCGGCGGCAATGGTCTCCGCTGGCGTCTTCCTGCTGGTGCGTATGTTCCCGCTGTTCTTTGTCGCTGGCGAAGTATCACCGGGACTCAGCGTCTTCATGGCCTTTATAGGCGCATTCACAGCCCTCATGGCATCGACCATCGCATTGACGCAGTGGGATATCAAACGCGTCCTGGCCTACTCGACAATCAGTCAGCTAGGATTCATGGTCGCCGCTATTGCGGTCGGCGGATACTTGGCAGCCCTTTTCCATCTCATCGCCCATGCATTCTTCAAGGGCTTGCTCTTCCTGGATTCCGGCAGCGTTATTCACGGCATGGAACACGGGATGCATCATGCACACGAACATGGTGAACACCATGAAGTGCCGGGAACTTCGCTAGTCGAACGGCCCGACGGTGTGCTGGACCTGAATGACCCGCAGGATATGCGTAACATGGGTGGCTTGGTTAAACGTGGTCGGATGACGTGGACCGGCATCACCATGATAGTGGGTAGTTTTGCACTGGCGGGTTTCCCATTTATCACGACAGGTTTCTGGTCCAAGGACGAAATCCTGGCGCATCTCTACTATACCAATAGGATGTGGGTATTCTGGATGTTAGCGGCGGCTGCAGCGTTGACCGCATTTTACAGCATGCGCCTTATCACGCTGACGTTCTTAGGCAATCCACGCAGTGAAGGTGCAGAACACGCGCCGGAAAGCACGAGATCCATGGTATGGCCGCTGGTGCTGCTGACGCCGTTTGCCATTGGCCTTGGCTGGATCGGCATACCCCGTGACTTCCCGGTGATTGGCGGATTCTTACCCTACTGGATCGAAGAGTATCTCGCGCCGTACATTGAGATGATGGAGCTGCACGTAGCGCATCCGGAGTTTAGCTACATCCCACTGTCAGTTTCGCTAATCGTCGCGCTAGGCGGCCTTCTGCTCGGATACATTGTCTATCGTGGTTTTAAGCAGGAACAGGTGGATCCGATGCGACGGCTGTTGGGTCCGCTCTGGAACGTACTCTATAACAAGTACTACGTCGATGAGTTCTACGGCGCAACGGTGATTGCCTTCACGAAGAACTTAGCAAAATTCCTGTACTGGGTGGACGATCTCTGGGTGATCGATCCTATTGTCAATGGAATCGGCAGACTCAATGTGTGGTGGTCTGGCGTATTAGCCTCCTTCGATCACTGGATCATTGACGGGGCCGTGAATGGCGCTGGTTGGGTAGCCGACCGATCCGGAAGAGCGTTGCGAAATATTCAAGACGGGCATGTACAGGTATACCTGCTGGTTGCTGTTGTGGTTTTGACAATATGGCTGCTGCTGGAAGCGCTGCCAATTTTGTTGACACTGGTATAAACAAACTAAAGAGAATTGTACCCTGCGGGCATTTATGCCTGCATCGAACGAATGGGTTCGCCGAATATCTGTTAATACCGGCTACCCTAAATTGAATTCCGATTACGTGGTATGCGGAGGAAACATCGATGGAATTCCTGAACAAATGGTCACTATTGATTCTCATCCTTTGGCCATTGCTTAGCACTTTGTTGGTGGTGATAACACCTTCTAACAAGAGAAGCTGGATTGTGAGAGGATCAATAGTTGCGAGCCTACTTCCGCTTGCTTTGAGTGTATTCATGCTCTGGAACTACGATTATACCGCCGGTGGAATGGCGTATGAAGTCAATTTTCCGTGGGTTGAATCACTTGGTACGAGCATCCATCTCGGCGTCGACGGCTTAAGCCTGCCGCTGGTGTTCCTCACAACGCTGCTGACTACGCTTAGTCTGTACTACAGCGCCGGTGTGATCCGGAAGCGCGAAAAAGAATACTTCGCCATGTTCCATATACTGGAGCTGAGTATGCTTGGCGTCTTCCTGTCGCTAGACTACGTACTCTTCTACGTCTTCTGGGAGATCGGCCTGGTTCCCATGTACCTGCTCATTGGTATCTGGGGTGGAGCCAATCGCAGCTATGCATCTATCAAGTTCTTTGTCTATACATTGGTGGGCTCCGTGGCTATGTTGCTGGCGATTCTTGGCACCTACTTCGCTACGGGTACGTTCGACATTATTCTATCGGCTCAGTTGCAGCCATTCATGGACTTTCCGTCTGACAAGGCGCTACTCTTCTCGAGTCTCGCCTTTTGGGGCTTCTTTCTTGGTTTCGCATTCAAGGTTCCGAGCTTCCCGTTCCACACCTGGCTTCCGGACGCACATACCGAAGCGCCAACGGCTGGTAGCGTCATTCTAGCTGGCGTGCTGTTGAAGCTAGGCGGTTACGGCTTCCTGCGTATCATGTTGCCGGTTTATCCGACAGCAGCACAGCATTGGAGCATGGCGATTGTCGCATTGGGCGCCATCGCCATTGTATACGGCGCCTATGTCTGTGTGGCGCAGACCGACTTGAAGCGATTGATCGCCTACAGTTCCGTTAGCCACATGGGCTACGTCATGCTCGGTATCGGCGCAGCGGCATCGGTCATGACTGCGGAAGGCGCACAGAATGCTGCCGAGACATTCAATCTGTCGCCAGAGGCGGTCGCCGACAGCGCAGCCATGGCGATCAACGGCGCAACATTGCAGATGTTCAATCACGGCATTATTACCGGCGCACTCTTCCTTTTGGTCGGCGTCATCTATGAGCGAGCGCACACGCGTGAACTCTCAAAATTCGGCGGGCTTTCCAGCATCACTCCATACTTCTATGGCATCATGCTGGTTGCGGCTCTTGCCAGTTTAGGCATGCCGGGTCTGGCAGGTTTCTGGGCAGAGTTCTTCACCTTCCGCGGCGCCTTTGCACTGGTACCGCTGTGGGCTATCTTCGGCACCATAGGCATCGTCATCACGGCTGTCTATATCCTGTGGCGCATCATGCAGAATGTCTTCCTGGGCGAGTACGATGAGACCAAGCTTGACCATTGGACGGCGGTCGATGGCTCGCATGCCGACGGCCCGACCGACATGGCAACTTTTGAGAAAATCACACTATGGCCCTTGATAGCGCTCATGTTCATCATCGGCGTCTATCCGACAATAGTACTGAACTATTTCAACCAGTTTGCAATGTCGTTGATTGAGTTCGTCAGAGGGCTTTCGTAAACGAGGGGGCAATTTGTGGGCAATATCGTTGTAGGCTCACTAGGCAGCTTGCTGCCAGAAATCATACTGCTCATTGGTGGACTACTGATCCTGCTGATCGATACGATTCAGTCGGGCAAGGAAGAGGCGCCCAACTACGGTCGCGTGTACATGGGCATCGCTGTCCTGTTTATGGCTGTGGGAATGCTTGGCGTCGTTTTGCAGATCGGCATGCAGCCAGAACTCGTCTTCAACATGGTCGCCATCGACGCCTTCAGCACTTTTCTGAAGATGCTCATTTTCCTGGGCATGATTATGGTTGCGGTTGGCGGCGGCGACTTCATGAACCGACATACCAAGAACCATGGTGAATTCTGGACGCTGTTGCTGCTGGTTACGCTCTCCATGAGTTTGGCTGTTAGCGCTAACAATCTGCTCCTACTCTTCCTGTCGATCGAGGCGCTATCCATTTCCAGTTATATTCTGGCGGGGTTCTTCCGTGAGAACACACGCAGCGCTGAAGCTGGCTTGAAGTACTTCGTCTACGGCAGCGTGGCGTCAGCGCTCATGCTTTACGGTATGAGTCTGTTGTACGGCGCCAGTGGTTCGCTTAGCCTAACCGACATCGGCATTGCATTCTCTGGCAACCCGGCGCTGCACACGGTCATTCCGCTGGCGACTCTGTTGACGCTGGTCGGGCTTGGGTTCAAGGCTAGTCTTGCGCCGTTTTACCAGTGGGCGCCGGATACGTATGACGGAGCGCCGACGCCAGTTACCGCATATCTGTCCACCGCTTCCAAGGCGGTCGGCTTTGCGGTTATGGCACGCGTACTTATCGTCGCACTCGGCGCCTATCAGGTGAACTGGGTGCCGATACTGGGCGGTCTCTCCATCCTGACCATGACAGCCGGCAACATCGTGGCGTTGCGCCAAAGCAGCGTGAAACGCATGTTGGCCTACAGTTCCGTTGCGCAGGCAGGCTACATCCTGCTCGGGCTTGTCGCGATTGTCTCTAGCCGAACCGTCGATATCAACTCACTGTCCATGAACGGGCTGAATGGGTTGCTCATCTATCTGTTCGCCTATCTCTTTACCAACGTTGGTGCGTTCATGGTCGTGCTAGCCGTTGAGGACAAAACGGGTAGCACGCACATTGGCGCCTACACCGACCTGGTACATCGGGCGCCGGCGCTGGCGTGGCCTATGTTGGTTTTCCTGCTGAGCCTAATCGGTATTCCGCTGACGGGCGGCTTTGTAGGCAAGTTCTATGTGTTCGGCGCCACGATTCAGCACCAGTATTTCTGGTTAGCTGGCATTGCGGTACTGAACGTCGGTATCGGCGCTTTCTACTATATGCGTATCGTGCGCCAAATGTTCTTCGCTACCATCGACGATGTCGCGGGTTACGAAGGCGTACCCGACAACAACGTCATGTCAATGAGCTTTGCCGCTCCCAGACCTATCTTTTTCGTACTCATAGTCTGTGTCGTTGCGACCATCTGGATCGGCATACTGCCGCCGAATTTCATCGACTGGGCTACGAGTGCTTCGCAACAGTTGATCGCCATGATGTAGCAAGTTAGTTCACGGCAGATGACTGCGCAAAAATATTTGTGCTGCAGCCCTCTAGCGCTAAAAAGGAATAGACTGATCGCCAGAGGATGGAACTACTTTACACCTCTGGCGTTTGCTTTATTGGGCGGGATGCGTTCATCGAATGGCTTCCACTTCTACTCGAGATGGATTCGCACAACAGCCCTGACGCCCGTATAATCAAGGGTATTGAAACGCCTTTATTAGGATATAATACACCTGTCGAAATGGCTCATACTTTTCGTCTGCCCTGGCGAACCCGCCACACTATTCTTCTCGCACTACTGTTGTTCTTGGCAACGGGTTCATTCCTCGCGTATTCTTCGCAGCCGACAGTTGCCCAAAGCGCAATACCGACTCGCAATGTAGCTATTAGCGTAGCGGCAATTCCAGGCGCACCGGAAAACGTCCTGGCAGGTACGCTCAACGCACCGGATCCGGTCAATCTATACCGGTCTTCTGATGGCGGTGTCAGCTGGGCGCCGTCAAACGACGGTATGCAGCCAAACGTCAGCATAGCAGGAATCGCGGTTGACCCGCAGAACCCCAACGTTGTACTTGCCGGTGACGGCGGTTTCGGGTTCATGTATCGCAGCACAGACGGCGGGCGTACGTGGGTAGAATTAGCGGGCTTCAAGTCCATCCTGAGTGAGGATGCAGCAGTCGGCGAAGTCTATGCGACCGTTCAAAACGGTAATACGATCTTTTACGCGGCTACTCGCTATGACGGTGTGTTTCGCACGCCGAATCAGGGTGATATTTGGCAGAAACTGGACAGCGGACTCGACGGTGAAGCAAGACGAGTGCGCGAGGTTGTGCTGCATAACGACACGATGTACGCCGGCACACATGCAGGTCTGTACCGCATGCCGTCGGATGTCTCAACATGGCAACTCGTCCCCAGCGTTCCTGAGTCACTGATCGTGTTTAGCCTCGTCTCCACGGACGAAGGTATTTACGCTGGCACCGGGCAAGGCCTCTATTTCAGCCCTGACGGTCAAGCGTTCTCACCGGTCAGCGGCTTCCCGTCAACCATTGTCTACGATCTAGTCGATACGGGTAATACGATTGTCGCTGCGACCGAAGATGGCATCTGGTACGGCTCCGGCGAACAATGGCAGCAGCCGCTTGTGGATGGCGTACTATTTGGAAGTGTGGCCTACGCCGTCTCCAATACGACGGCAGCGCCGCGCACGATTTATGTTGGTACAGCAGATAACTGGATCCTGCGCAGCGATGATGAAGGTCGAACGTTCTACACGCCACTGAATATGCCTGTACTGGATGTTGCTGCAGCCCTCGCCACGCCAACGCCAACACCCACAAACACGCCGACGCCAACTGATACGGCTACGCCATCCCCAACGCCAACCGATACGCCGGTTCCAACCGCCACGCCAACGGCAACAGATACGCCGCTGCCAACGGAAACGCCGACTGACACCGAAACGCCAACTCCCTCCGTAACACCCACGGCTACACCTTTGCCGACCGATACGCCTATCGTGGCGGTGACTATCGTGCCGACGAATTCGACGATAACAAGTTCACAGCCAATCAGCATTGGCGTTGCAGTCCCAGCGGTGGAAGCCACACAAGTTAATGAAACGACGGAGGCTACCGTCCAGCTGGACGTGCCAACGCCATCGATATCGGGTGAAGCTGGTGCTTCGGTGGAAGTGGTCTTGCCTACACCACAACCGACGGAAGCAGCGGTTAGCTTGCCTGAACCAACGGAGCCCAGTCAGGCATTGCCCGAGCCAACTGTTGCGCAGCCGACTGAAACAATGGAGCCGGCTGTCGAGTCGGTCGACCAGGCGAATAGCCCGTTAGCCACTGATTCGAACAGTTCTGCCGTCGGGCAAACGAGCGTTGAGTCGCAGCCTAAACCTACCGTTACGCCGGCGCCGCGGAAGACGCGCGAACCCATTGATGTTACGAAATATCTACAGTCAAGTCTGCCGCCGGTTTTTCTGGGCGCCACTTTGTTGTTACTCGGTATAGTCGTCGTAGCCGGTATCTCGGTGGTACGCGGCCCGCGCGATATCTAATTACTGGTACCATTCCATGGACGACACAACCTCAGTACCGTTGTCCGAACTCGTTCAAGCTATCTCCCCGAAGCGACGTGCGAACACAACTGAAACACAGGCTATCCGCATCACCGGCGTGACGTCCGACAGCCGACAGGTGCAGGAAGGCACACTCTTCGTGGCTGTGAAGGGGGATGCAGTCGACGGACATGCGTACGTCCCCCACGCAGTGAACGCCGGCGCAGTGGCTGTTGTCGGTACACTACTGCCAACCGAGATGTCAGATGCGGGAATTGCACTACCGGAAGATGTTCCGTATGTCGTGGTTGAGGACGCCCGTCTAGCCTTGGCTCAGGCGGCAGCCGCGTTCTATGGCAATCCAAGCCGAGAAATGACCGTAATAGGCGTAACGGGAACGGACGGTAAAACCACAACCTGCAGTTTAATCGAGTCTATACTAGTTGAATCCACCCGAAGCGATGCGTACCCTAATGGTCGCGTCGGCGTGATCACTACGGTGGGAGCACGAATCCTAGGCGAAGAGCTGGAAACTGGCTTTCATGTGACCACACCGGATGCACCGGACGTGCAGCGTTATCTGGCTCAGATGCGCGATGCGGGTTGCCTGTACGCCGTCGTCGAGAGCACCAGCCATGGGCTCGCGCAACGACGGGTCGCCGCCGTCGAATATGATGTTGCGGCTGTGACGAATATCACACATGAGCATCTGGACTACCATGGCACACGCGAAGCCTATGTGCAGGCGAAAGCCTTGCTGTTCAGATCTCTCTATCAACGGCCAACAATTGATGGTCAACCTCGATTCGCGGTATTGAATCGGGACGACGACGGTAGCTATGGTGCGCTGCAACAGATACTGCAAGAGGAAGCTGAGCGGTATCCGCGAGATGTCTCCACTTTGACTTACAGTGCTGAGCAGTGGTGTCAAGAAATCGCGGATGTAATACCCTATGATATTGCCTGCAGTCCTACAAAGACGACGTTTGACATTCGATGGACGAATCGGCGCATCTCTATCGAGACGAGCCTCATTGGTCAGTTTAACGTTCAGAATATTCTGTGCGCTGCATCTGTCACACTCGGACTTGGCATCAAACCCGTTTTTGTCCGGCAAGGCATTCAGCGTTTACCAGGCGTCATCGGCCGTATGGAGCGTATCGATTGCGGACAACCCTTCCTCGCTATCGTAGATTTCGCACACTCACCGGGCAGCCTCGAACGAGCATTGCAGACCCTGCGCCCTCTCGTATCCAGTCGTGAGGATGGGCATCCAGGGCATCTCATTGCCGTCTTTGGATGCGCGGGACTGCGCGATCGACAGAAGCGCAAATTAATGGGCGAAGTCAGTGGTCGACTAGCGGATTACACGGTCGTTACCGCTGAGGACCCCCGTACGGAAGACCTTGGCACCATAAATCGTGAGATCGAATCGGGTCTACTTGAGCACGTCACTTCAGACCGATATTCCATCGTGCCAGACAGAACTGACGCCATCGTCCACGCTGTGCGTATCGCAAAGGCGGGTGACGTCGTCGTAGCTTTTGGAAAAGGTCATGAGCGTTCCATGTGTTTCGGCACGTCCGAATTCCCCTGGAGTGATCAGAATACTATGGAAAACGCGCTGAAAGCATGGCAGTCGGCAGTCGAGTAGGAGCAGTGAATTACGCTGTTCACAGAGGCCATAATGCTTGTGTGTTCTCCTGAACTATTGTATTATTGCGCTGAATCCACTGCTATGTTCCAGCCAATTTTGTAGCAATGCTGCATATCTCTGAAATTGGCTGCAGGCAAAGCATTCACATCTAGTACTCTTACCAAAAGCAGTACTCTCACATAAACAATTACGTCGCTATTGATTCTAAGGAGACACGACATGCAGGCGAAGCCAAAGATTGGCAGACTACTTGTAATCGTACTCATCGTCAGTCTGGTGTTAAGCGCCTGCGGTGGTGGTACCACTGGTTCAACCTGGTTCAACCTCCCTTCCGTCAAACTCGTTATGCGCGAGAATGGCACGGCGAACCTGTACGGCATAAACCTGAATTCGGTTATTTTGCAGCCGTCGATGATCACGCAATTGCAGTCAGCGAATGTGCAACGAGTTGAGGCTCGGTCCGGCTACAATGGCATACACGTCTATCTGAATGGCGAGGATATGCCGTATATCGACTGGGATGCAGTACAAATGGAAAACCTACAGGCTGTTGTCGCCGCGTTGCCCCCATCGATGGTGGGTGGACAAAATCCGCAGCAGATCGCTAAGTACCTGCCCTGGTTACGCAAAATCGGCCTCGGTGTCCGACTGGATATTCCCTTAGCCAGCGGTGCAACTGCCCTACAGATTCCGAAGTGGAAGGGCGAGACAGCCATCACGACAGAGACTGCCGAGACGACGGTTGGGCCTATCGTCATAGCCAGCCTTGTCTTCGATGAGAATGGACAGGCGTATATAGAGGGAGTGCCAGTCTCTGAGCTAGAAAACATGCTCGGTACATCGATTCCGCTTAGCCTGGACGCTAATACGGTGGCGTTGTTACAGGAAATTGGTGCGGATAGCATCCGCATATCCACGCAGCCGAACGGCATCGACATCATGATGAATGAAGAGCCGCTGCCAGGTCTCGCCTACGACACCCAATATCTACAGCGCACGTTGGCTTTTGTAGATGCCTTTGTGACGGATGAGGCGCTTGTGGCGCAACTCAATCAGCTTATTCCGATGCTGCCCGGCATAGACCTCACTGCGGTCGTCTCCTTCACCGGTGAACCGGTCGCACAAACGGACCTTGGCGAGATCAAGATAGTGGCAGCGGACGATGGCACGCTCTCCATGAGCGGCGTAGAGATTCCTTCAGCCACACTGCCGGCTGACCTGATGGACAAGCTACAGAGTGCAAATGTGCAGCAGCTCGGCGTCAACTTCACAGACGATTCCCTGGCTATCACGTCCAATGGCCGTGTACTACCGACTCTCTCACTCGCCGATGACTCGATTAATAACCTGGCCAAATTGGTCGGACCCATAGCTGGTATCGATCCCGCTGTCATCACCGAAGGACTGGGCGTCGTGAAGAACCTTGGCGCTGATGTGACCATCACGCTGCCAGCGGCTGAAGGCGCCGAGCCCGTAGATATTCCGGCTAACGTCGATACGACTATGAAGCCGGCAGAACTCGGCGACATCAATCGGCCTGTGCTGCAACTTTCCGCCAAGTATGGTAATGGCGGGTTTACCGAGCTGGCTGGTCTATCAGCCGATATGCTGGACTTCCTCGGCGTGACGCTGCCGACTTTGCCGCCGGACCTGATCAACACGATTCAGACGGCGAACATCTCGGAAATTGGCGTCAGCACAGATGATAACAAGATGAATCTCATGGTGGACGGTTCGCCAGCGTTGACGGTCAACTATGACCTGGATTCGCTCAAGGCTGCGCTTGAGATCGCCACACCGTTCCTAGGCAACGATTCACCACTGAGTGATCCGGCGCTGCGTAAGTTTATCGACGAGCAGATTCTGCCAATCGTACCAGCTTCGCAAGTCGACGTCTCACTTGAGATCCAGTAGGAACTCGAGTAGAATCAGGTAAGAATGCAAGAGCCGCCTCGGTACAATGACCGGGGTGGTTTTTGTGATTGAGGAATATTGCTTTTCTCTTGGCAACTATGCTAACAGCTCACGTAGACGAGTCGGTTGTACATGAGGCAACGCCGTCAGTGCCGTCCAAGAGTTGAGCGTTACGATGCCGGCTCGGTTGGAACTGTGAGGTCAGTTTGGACGATGAGTAGACCGAGCAGCAGCCAGTTGAACATGGCAAGGTCCGGCAAGGCGCCGAACGCATCGACCTGTGCATGAGCCAACCCAGCGACTAGTGCGGCGATCAGTCCAACAGGCAGCCAGTCGACCCTCTTCGGGTGTCGCCGATACTGCCGGATAACAGCTAGCGCCACCAGCGCCAGCGCCGCCAGCAGCCACATAAGCGCCCATACACCTCCTATAGTCGTATATTCAAACCAGATATTATGTGGATGCAGTAGGTTCGGGTCCAGGCTCGACTTGACCGATATGTAGGCGGGGAAACGCCAGAAGAAACCATTTTGCCCCACGCCCGTCAGCCAATAGTCCCTCGCCAATTGCAGCGATTGTCGCCACAGTTCTAGACGCTCCACGATTGAATTCAAATTAGTCAGCCTTTGCCCAGAAGTTACTAACAATGCGATTGCAACCGTGACTGCAACGGAACCGCCTATCCAGACGAGCCTGCTTCGCACACGCCCCTGCGTTCGATTCTGAGAACGAAATGCGTAGAGTGCTATGATCATCATGCCTGCTGGTAGCGCCAGAAAAAGCGCGCCACGGCTGGCGGTCAGGAAAAGCGCAGTTGCGACAAAGCCACTGGCGACTACTGCGGCGATCCGGCGTTTGCCGTGCAATGCGACTGCGAGTGCTATCAGTATAAATGTTACGCGTTCTAGGTAGAGGGCAGCATGGTTGGGCGAGTAGAACGTGCCGGTCAGACGTCGAACGGAGTCGACGTCTACTCCGTTTCCCTGAATCCAGCCGTATAATCCGATTGCGGCGAAAGCCACGCCCCCCAAGCGAGAGGACAACCATCGTGTGCAGCACTCCGCTCGCGTACTGACGAATGCGCGCACCGACCAGAACAGGATGAGCGGACAGACAACCAGTTCCAGCAACCCTGTCCAGTAGGCGGGCCAGTACCATACGTGCGCTGCAGACAGTATTGCGATCATCAACCAGGATACCGCCAACCAGTCCCAACGGTCCGATCGTCGCCTTGTGTGGTGCAGATCCATCAATAGCGCCGGCGCCATACATAGGCTCACCACAACAGCCGGTGCCGCAGAGAACTGCAGTGCGTCTCCGAACGCGACGACTTTGTGCTGGAAATAGAATGGGAGCACTGCCGACGCCAACCAGACGCCGTCCACCGGTCGGATCAGAATCAGAGCGACCAAGCACGCCCAACAGGCGAAAATGAGGGGCGGCCTATTGGAGAAGTAGTAGACAAGCAGCAGCGCCGCCCATACGGCGATCCGAACCTGCACCGGTAATACCAGATACCGATCTCGCCAGGCGGTCAGCGGCAACAAAACGAGTGCAGCGTAGGACCGTTGCGCTGCGACAGCAATGACGAGCGCAAGTAGCAGCCAAGGCCATGTGAAGAAATCGTGCTTCGTTCTCGATTTCTCGCGGACCTATGCCGTTGCTCCAGTCGCTAAACTCGTCTTCAAGTGACTCATTCAAACTGAAGCCCCAGACAGTATCAGTCAGCGGAGCGTCGGGCTGGTCAATTGCGTAGGCCATCGCGCTTAGCCACGGCCAGTACTTGTATCCTATATCCAAGGCGCGAACTGTGAAATCAGCCTGGTCAGAATCAGATACCGTACGCCAGGGGGAATTGAGGACACGATTCCAACCGTACCGTACCGCGATCAGCGGTTTATCAGCTTGACCGGCAGCAACGAGTATCCGGCGTATTGATTGTGCGCGCTGGAAGTTGAGTACGCCATAGTGCTGCGACAAGTCATCCGGTGTATCACCGAATCCGAAGGGCTGAATGGCCACAAGATCAAAATCATCTGCCGCACCTGCGGCAAGCAAACGCTGGAGAAAGTATGCTTCATCAATCGCTTGATGCCCACGGTCCCACGTCGGAGCCAGCGCACCAAGTACAATCACCGCATTACTATCGGCTGCGCGAATAGATTCGCTGGCGAGCCGCAGCATCTGCGCATACTCGACAGGCTGAATCCAGCCGCTTCCCCAGTGCGGGGCGATATTCGGCTCATCCCAGATTTGGTAGTAGTGGACCTGGGATTGATAGCGCCGCGCGAATTCACTTACGAAACGAGCGTAGTCCTCATAATCATCTGGCGGCGCCAATGGATTATGTGCGTTCAGACCGCCAGCGCGAGACCAAGACGGCGACCCGTCCAGCACAATGAGCGGGATCAGTCCTGCTTGGTTGATGCTATCAATGATGGAATCGCTGACTGACCAGTCGAAGACACCTGGCTCCGCTTCAATATCCGCCCAGTCAATTCGCTGCCGCACCCAACCAAAACCCGAGCTGCGAAGTTTTTCCAGCCGGCCTTGCTGCTCCTCGGATGAACTGTACTGTTCCAGGTTGACGGTGACGCCAAGGAAGGGCAGATCAGTTGGTTCAGCACTCAAGGCGTGGGTACGCTTGGTACCGGCGCCATGTTCTTTGTTGGCCTGGTGGAGCAATACCGCTCCATGGAGGATGGCCATGAAGGCAACAAGAAGCAAGCCCAAACGTATGATCGCAAGCGCTGTTCGAATTGATCGGTACTGCTGAGGAAGGCGATCTATCGTCTGGATATCGTCAAGTCGTTGATCTGATGTTGCAAACGCGAGAGGATGGACTTCTGTGTTTCGTATTCAGAGACCTTGCGAGAGTAGGCCAAGGCGTCGCCGCGTGCATAGAGACTGCGCAGTTGGTGCAGTAGCGCATGTGTCTCGCGCACGTTCTTCTCCCAGTCGCGCGCCACGAAACGAAACTCGGTTGGCAGGTGAGACAAGTCGGTCCCCGACTCTGCGGACACAAGCCAGGTCTGCTCTCTATTGATGTCAATCGGCTGCGAAACTGGCTCCTGCATCGACTGCCCTAGGGCCATTTCCAACGCATGTGACTGGTGGATTATCGTGGATTGTGCCATGGTCGACGCGAAGACGATGCCACTGTCTGCATTCAGCCAGAGTACCGGCGTGCCGTAGCTAAAGTCGCCAGGATTCAGCGCATATAGGCTTGTTCTCGCCAAGGCAACGGCCGCGTCGATGGAACCGGGACAGCTTCCGGATACTAGCTCTTCGTAGAGGAATTGTGCGAACTCGATCGCAGCATCGTCGCGAATCTCATATTGCATGGCGATGACGGCCGGAAGCCCCGCCTGCAGCAGCTGTGCGGCTACATTGCGGAAGCGGCGCGTGTCAGAACTCACACCGGCTAGGCATGCATTCAGCACCACTAGCTTGACGGTTGTCGTACGTTCCAGTGTGGCGCGCAACGACGCTGAGGTCACCAGTACAGGTTGCCCGTTGTGCCACATTGCAATCCCCTGCGGATCACCGTGGGATATGATGTGCAGCAAATCTGTCTGGTGCTTTTCAATTTCGCGCCGCATGTCAATAACAGAGATCTGTCCAGTAAGCACCTTCACCTGCACGCGGTCAGAGCCGAAGCGTTCCAGCGCCTGCGTGATCCCCTCGATCTCCGCTTGTGAGTCAATTTCTTCCATGGGATCGTCGGGCACTGCCAGCAGTACGCGTAACGGCCAAGATACCTGTAGCGGCCGAGGAGGACCCAGGAAACGGTGAAGATTCTCCACGCGTACGACAGGTGTACGACCGTTGGCAGCAAACGCCTGATTGCGGTCTGGATCGTAGAGCACTTCCCAGGGCAGCGCGGCCACAGCTGGCGGATGAAGCACCAAGCGCATGCGCAGTCCGTAGAGGCGATGCTGATCCAGATCGGACCGCGCCTCAATCCAGAGATCGCGGATATCATCATGAATCAGCTGGCCGAACAGTTCGCTGCCGGCTGCGATTAGCACGTCCTGGTTGGGCCTGAAAATGGTCTGTTCCAGCTTACGAAGATAGCTCTGCCACTTCTCCTGAAAGACATCCGCAGCGAAAACGCCTTCCGCCGTCTGCCGATTGTATTCAACCGACAGCGAGTAGGGCAGTGCCCCGCCTCGTATGACAATATCGAAATTTTGGAAGCTGCAGGTTACCATGTTTGACAGAGGGTTCCAGTGGCTCTTAGAATGACCTTCGCTACAATAGCACGAGCGCGCGACTCGGTCAAGAAAGAATGACGCAACTGCTAGGTTCGTTCTTAGCTTCTGCGATCTAGTTCAAGCTTCGGTCGATAGAGTTTGCGATCGAGGATGCATAGGCTGGTCAGAATATGAATCAACAGACCATCGACAACCCGACTACAAACCTGCCGGTGGAAACCGTACCCGACAGTAGTACCGATCAGTTGCAGAATGCGCTCAGCCGATTGCAGGTATCGCTCTCTCGCCAGCATGCTCGCTGGTTCAGAAGCGCGAACGGCATAGGAGTTGACTATCGCGACCGCATCAGCGTAGCTACTTGGCTTGTCGTATTCGGTCTTGGCCTAAGTGTGCTCGTTGAACTTCCCAGTATTGTACTCTCGAGCTGGGCGTTCGGCTCACCCATCTCCATCCCGTTCACGGGCAATATCACCTTTGTGCTCTTTTTGGCCATCATGGCAGCAGCTGGCGCCCAGAGCGTGGTGAGCATACACCCCGTCTTCATGGAAACCAGAAGTCGCCAGCGGATTTCGACCTGGGCATACTGGGCGCTTCCCATGGCGCTTACGAGCATTGCCGTTGTCATGCTGCCCGCGGCGCCTGGACGAGTCATTCAGATTGCTGAGCTGGTTGTCAGCGCTATCGTGATATCGATCTCCTACTACGGTCTATACATGACGGTAGATCTGGAGACGGCAGAAGGAAAACAGGCACGGTTGATGCTGGACTTTCTAGCATACGGAAGTGCGCTGTTGCTTTTCTTATTTGTGTACCAGACGCGCACCCGCAGTCTCTTGTCTGGTTCACTCATCGCACTCATTGCTACGCTCCTGGCGCTGGAGGTATTGCGGACTTCCATCGAGCGACCCTTGACTGCGCTTGTCTATGGCGGCATCATCGGTCTCATCCTGGGTGAAGCGACGTGGGCGTTGAACTACTGGCGACTGCCGAACCTGACCGGCGGACTACTCCTATTGCTTACGTTTTATCTCCTGATCGGCATCACTCAGCAGGGCCTTCAAGGACGTCTCACCTGGCGGGTACTGGTCGAGTTTGGTGTCTTCGCGTTGCTGGCACTCTTCCTCATCGCATGGGTGGGACCTGGCTTTGGATTCAGTTAGCATTCACCTAGCTTTGACGACGAGTATCGACAGCATCAACAAGCCGCTTAGCGTTATGCCGCCATGCATCGCGTTCACTAGGATTCTCGACGAGCCGACTCAGTACCTCTGTTAGAGTTCGATTGACAGGCGTCTCTACACCGACTTCGCTACCGCGTTTCACAGTTGCGCCATTCAGCCAGCCCACTTCGCTCTTCGGTCGGCCGCTCTCCAAGTCAATGTGCAAGCTGGGCATCTTACCTCCTCTCGCCTCGCCGACTGTCCGCTTAAGTATTAGCCGTAGCAGCGCGCGCGGCGTTCTCCGAACTAGCGGTGCGAGAACTGTAAAGGGATAGCTGCCGATGTTGGCTGGAGGAATTCCGGCGGCGTGCATCACAGCAAGTGTTTCTCGCCAGGCGCCAATTTCCAGGTTGGCAGTTTGTTCGTTCTCAAAGACCCATTGCGGAGACGCATCCAAGATGGCACAGCTCGCATTGCCCACCATGTTGAGCAATAACTTCGTCCATTTCATGCCCTGGGCATTCGGGTAGTTTTGTACCGCAAAGCCCGCTTGTGCGAGACTTTTGCGTGCAGCATCGAAAGCCAAGTTGGAAACGGCAGGGTGCCATTGGCTGATACCCAGCGTATAGTCAGGCTTTTCCACGGTGACATATCCGGGACCTGAGACCGATACTGGCGTCGTAATCGTCCCGGCAATCACGCTGGACGCACAAAGAGCGGATGCAATTGTCTCCTCGTTGCCTACTCCGTTTTGCAGGCTTAACACGGTCGGCCAACTAGAGCTGTTCGTAACCTCTGCGATCTCGTTGACTGCTGAACCTGTGTCGTAGCTTTTAACCGTCAGCATCACATAGTCGTAGTATGCACCATCGAGCGCATCTGCCACCGATGTGATGACTCGGACGTCGCCAACCTCATGGTTGCCTCGCTCGTCACGTAACCGCAGCCCATGCTCTTCCAAGGCTGTCTGCGTGCGCTGTCGTCCGACCAGCGTCACTTGGTAACCAGCCATGGCAAGTTTGGCCCCGACAAGGCAGCCAATGGCGCCGGCTCCAATGATGAGGATGTTCAAGATGTCTCCTTCGACGGTTCTCAATCGAGTGTGGTCTTGCGCGAAGGGGATATTGACGACAGAACGTTGTCCTGAAATTCGAACTTACATGCCGCGGCTAGACTACTACTACAATTACCAGACAGCCTAGATCAATTGCCGGCTTTCTATATCGTACAGGCCGTATGCCATGGCAAGGATTTCAATGGGATGACGACTTGGGATGCCTGTTCCATGTTCCATCTGCCACCGACAGGTCTCTGAATCGCAGGCGCTGTACTGAACATCCGGCTTATAGGCGTTAACAAAGTCGAATAACTCAGCCCCCACTTGCATGGCGATGTCGTACTTCTCTTTCTTGTAGCCATAGGTGCCAGCGATACCGCAACAAGCCGCATGGCTTTCATGGAAGTCCAAACCGGGTATGAGAGAGAGTATCTCCAGCGCCGGCTTGCCGATTCGGTGCGCACGCATCTGGCAGGGGCAGTGATAGGGCAACGTGAGTTCCACAGGCTGCATATCTGTTGGCAGCCCTTCTACTTCGTGCCGCTCGCGCAGCCATTCAAAAATGTCCCAGACACCCATCTTTAGTGCCTGTACCGCATCGCCATGCACATCCAGCAGCTCTGGAGCCTCCTCCTGCAAAGTAAGCGTGCAGCTGGTGCTCGTCCCAACAATGGGGATACCCGACTGCGCATATCCGCCGAGCCAGTTCACATTGCGCTGGTGATATTTTGCCGCGGCCGGAAACTCGCCGTTGCTCAACAAGGGCAGCCCGCAACAACCTTGATCAGGGACGACGACCTCGTACCCAAGATGTTCCAGGACGGCTACAGCCGCTTTTCCGATGAACGGCTCGTAGTACATGGTCGCGCAGCCGTGATAATAGACAACCTTCTTTTCGGATTTTAGCCGCTGGTCAGCCGTTTTCTTAAACCATGCGCCAAATGTCCCGTCTGTGGACCAGTGCGGCAGCGGCGCCTCCTTGGCAATCCCCATGACCCATTCAGCCGCTAAGCGACTGACAGGGTTGTGCAAGCCAAAGTTAGCCAGCGCTGGAACATAGCTGCCCACACGCCCCATGACATCGTTGCGACCGAGAAGACGGTTGCGCAGCGGCATGCCCTTCGATTCGACTATCTGCGCCCTTGCGCGGGCATTGATTTCTGCAATTCGAACCCCAGTGGGGCAGACTTCATTGCAGACGCGGCAGCCCGAGCAATAATCCACCGAATGGTCGGGCGTCTTCACCTGATCCGCCTCTCGGAAACGTTGCGCCTGAGGTCCCGAATATTTTGGACCGGCAAAGAGATCCGTTACAGAGGAGACCGGGCAATAGCTCGTACAAATATTGCACTTGATACAGGCGTCCAGTGTATGGTCTACAGATTGCCAAGAAGATGCTTGCATAAAATTCACCACAAACTAGTTTTCTAGTTCTACTCGATGCCGTTTGCTACCAAGGACTGTACCGATGCGCGCCCCGTCGCAATACTAATGCCTTCCAGACTGCGTTCTTGAATTGGATCGCTATTCGTCAGCAAGTTTCCGGCGCACCACAAGTTTTCGTACACCGGATTTCCGCTGCTATCGAGCGGTCGAAATGCGCTGTCTACTCGCACACCGGCTTGGAAGACCGGCTGACCTCGTGGATCCAAGAACTCAGGTCGGAACCATTCGTTGCGATTTTGCGGCGCAGAAAGCGGCAGGCCAAAGAGTACCTCGGTAAGCTGTCCTTCCACGGCGCCGACGAATCCGCCACCAAGCACGCCGCCTGTCGCAATGAGGAAATTCGTTGCGCGATGTCGCAAGGGGCGAGCACTCGTCTCAGTCTCTACCCATTGCACGCGACTGTCTTCGACGCGGCTATTGATAACCTCCATGCCAATTTCCACTCGGACACCGAGCGCTTCCAGTTGTTTCGCCAGTGCACGATGCAGCCGAATACCGGGGACGCTGGGCGGCAATGTAGGCATCTCGAAAAGATCGACTCCGGCAGCGTCCGCCAGCTCCTTCATTACCTTGCTATTATTATCGTACCCAAGAATGGCAGGCAAGCCCATCCGCTCGCCCGGCTGCGCAAGGGTCGCGAGCTGGTGCCCTAGTTTGGCGCACACTTCTTCCCGGTCTACGGACTGGGCAAGGGTCACGTTATTGTAGTCGGATCGCTCGGTAATAATCGAGATTGGCAAATGCACAGCGCGAGCTTGCACGTCCTGCTTCATCAGGTTATTGGCAATGAGGTCCGGGTAGAAATCGCGCATCCCGTCGAACCCAACGATGACCAGCGGTTTGTTGTCCGCCAGTGCACCGCCACGCTGTGTCCTCGGCGCCAGGTACGCAGGTCGCTGCGCGCCAGCCGGCGAAGGCAACCACGTATTGTAGCCCCGTTCATCTGCCACATATTCGAGCCCGCGCTCATTTACTATGTTTTGAAACCACGACAAAGAGTCACGGACTGCATCGGCCCCGATAAGCGAATAGGGATGCGTGGCAGGCAGTTTTCCGATGTAGTCCAATGGCTCCCTAACAGGTTGACCGTCCGATGTGTAGCCCATGACGTCGATGGTGCCGGCGGCCCAGTGCAAGGCGCCCATGCCTTTGCTAATGATGCGAACACTGAGCCCGCTCTGTGCTGCTGTCAAGGCAGCGGTCAAGCCCGCAAGCCCCGCACCAATGACCAAGAGGTCAAGCATGGTGGTCCGTTCCCTCTTCTATCGTTTTGACTATACTAAAGCGCCAATGCACCCGTATGCTATCTTTGGATCTTACCAACGTTCCACCTTGGCCTGAAATACGAGTTGCCTACTCTGCTGTGTCGCTCTCGCCGATAGGGTTGAAGCGGTAGAAATCCGTCATAGGACTGCGTTCACCTCTGCCAGGCAGATGGTCGGCGTTCATGACGCTCAAGTAGATGAGCTCGTCCAGCCGCTCCTGCCGCAACTGGCTGCCCCACAGAATTGGCGTCACGCCCTTCCAGCGTTCCTGCAGAAAGTCGCGCAAGAGCAAGTTCGGCTCGATTGCTGGCATCTTGGCGGGAATTGCTGCTTCTCCAGCCGCATGCCCGGGAGACTGCAGATTGGCGACGTTCCAGGTTGAGCCTTGGTCTTGTTGACTATCTTCAGATGGCTGCGAACCCTTGCCAGCGGCATTCTCGCACAGAATGCCCACGGCACGATAGGTGCAGAAGCCGCCCTGGCATGGCCCCATGCCCAGGCGCACATCTCGACGGAGATCGTCCAGTGTGAAAGTCGGATTCTGCGCAGCGGCATTCTCCAGCATCCGGCGCGTCACTAGTTCGCATTCGCACACGAGATCGCCTTGCAGCCGGTCTTTCTCCACGTCGTACAGGCGATGCCCTAACCAGTAGTAGCCGTGCTCAATACCTGGCACAGGGGTCTCTGCTGTTTTGCACACACGTTCCACGCCTAGCTTTTCGCACGCCTTGTCGACAGTCAACTCGGCCATAAGCCTGAATGTAGTCCACTTGCCGCCTGTAATCGTAAGAAAGCCCTTGACACCATGGCGCTGCTCGTGGTCCAGCAGAGCAAGCGCACGCGTAGCGTCCCGGCTGTCGCCCGTGAAATCTTCCTGGTAGAGCGGGCGCACACCAGCCCATGCACGCACCACGCGCGCGCTGCTGATTCCCGGCACAAGTTTGTCGCCTTCGTCCAGCATCTTCTTGACTTCCCACGCCTCTATGGCTAGATGCTCCGGATCCGCGACCTGCGTATCGGTTGTGCCGATGACTGACACGAGATGTACAGGCACGATGATGTCGCCGTCCGCCGGCATCTTGCACCGGTTAAGCACCGTGTTCACAACGCGGTGATTCATGGCGACCATGACGCCTTTGCCCGGGATGACCGTGATGGGAATGTCGGCTAAAGCCGCAATTTGCGCGGACCACGCGCCGGCGGCGTTGATGACCATGTCGGCATGAACGAAGACGTCCTCGTCGTGCATTACATCGTGTGCTTTGGCGCCACTGACGCGGCGACTGTCGCCTTCTTCCTCCACAAGCAGGTCAACAACCTCATGATAGGTAAGCACTGTGGCGCCGGCTTCTGTGGCAGCCTGTACCGTGCTGTGTGTTGCGAGGAAGCTGTCCGCCGTGCCGTCCGGTACTTCGAAAACTCGGCTCGTACGCGGATTCAATAACGGTTCTTTGCGCAATGCCGCAGGAATGGAGATTTCCTGGCAGTCCAACCCTAAAGCAGAGCATGCCGCCTTGAACTGGTCTGGGTAGTCGCCTTCGTCCTCAGGCGTCACCACGAAAAAACCGCCTGTGTCTTCGATGCAGTGGGTATGCGTCTTGCGAAGAATGCTGTTCTCGCGGATGCACTCCTGTGCGCTGATAGGATCCTTTACCACATAGCGACCACCGCTGTGTAGTAAGCCGTGATAGCGTCCCGTGGTGCCATGCGTCAGGTCACGCTTCTCCAATAGCACAACATTGAACCCGCGCAGCGCGGCGTCCCACGCAACGCCGGCGCCGGTGGAGCCCCCGCCAATGACGAGAATCTCGGTGTGTATGTGCCTAGACGGATGGCCTTGTTGATTCGTATTTGCGGGCTGTGTATCGGAACGCATGATGGCGTGCCATTTCTCTCCAGTTGTTGACAAATTTCAACTATATTATACGCCACGCATTAGCTTTGTTGTGATTCCGGGATGTTGAGCAATTGAATTATGCGCTGCTGAGGGCAGGCCATCACGTAGCCAGTTGTTGGCGCTCAAGAAGAGTGTGGACTTCCTGTGCAGTGCTGCACTGAAGCGCCGCGTCAGCCACTCTTCGGCACTCGTCCAGACGGATCGTACGAATCGTCTGCTTTACCAACGGCACAGCCGGCAACGGCGCACTCAGTTCGTCGACGCCGAGACCCAATAACAGAGGAACAGCCTTTGCGTCGCCGGCTACTTCACCGCAGAGCGAAACCGGTCGGTCAAACTTCGCGCCTGCTTCACATGTCATCTTGATCAACCGTAACACAGCAGGGTGCAGCGGATCGGCCATGCGTGCCACAGTGCTATTAGTGCGATCGCTGGCTAACACATACTGGGCGAGGTCGTTCGTGCCGATGCTGAGGAAGTCGATGAGCGGCGCAAGCTTGTCTGCTATGAGCGCGGCTGAGGGAACCTCAACCATGATACCCAAGTCAAGCGGTGGCAGCCGGTCACCCGCCTGGGCTAGAATGCGCTTCACAGCGGTTATCTCTTCTGCGGTGCTGATCATGGGCAGCATAAAGCGCACATGAACATCGCCTTCACTGCGAGCAGTCGCTTCGCTCAACGCACGATATTGCGACGAGAGCAAACGAGGTTGCTCGATGAGTAGCCGTACACCGCGAAGACCCAAGAACGGATTGGTCTCGTGACGGTGTTCAATATAGCGAACCGGCTTATCACCACCGGCGTCCAAAGCTCGGACCGTCAGATGCCCTTCCGTGAGCGAGATGTAGTGCGCATAGGCATCTGCTTGTTCTGCGACGGAGGGCGGCTTGGCGCGTCCGCGGAAAAGATACTCAGTCCGCAATAGGCCAATGCCGTCGGCGCCGGATGCCGGTACGCGTGAGATCTCCTCCTGGCTATTGGCGTTACCGCGTACGGGAATGGTAAAGCCATCCAACGTGATGGCTGCTTGCTGCGCCAAATCCTCAGCAGTCGCCTGAGAAAAGAGATAGGCATCGCGGCGTTTGGCTATCTGCAGCAGCCCTTCTTCAGAAACGCCAACTTGAAGCTCGCCGAGATTGCCGTCTACGACCGCCAATTGCCCCGGCGATAGCCGCAATATTTCATCGCCCATTGTGCAAACTAACGGAATGCCGAGGCTGCGAGCCAAAATTGCCGAGTGGGCTGTCGGCGTGCTATCAGATAGGGCGATGCCTACTACCAAGTTGGCATCCAACTGCGCCAAGTCACTCGGTCGCAGGTCCTCTGCGATGAGAACAGTGTCCTTTGGCAGCTCTACGAGGCTCGGTTGTGGTTCGGCTGCCCCAAGATGCGACAGTAGCCGCTGCCCAAGATCAATGATATCCGCCGCACGTCCGGCAAAGTATTCATCGTCAAAGCTGCGAAAAAGATCGCCCAACCCCTCGATTACGTCGTGGGTAGCGATGGCGGCGCTTTTGCCTTGCTGAATGCCCTCGCGGATAGACTTTAGCAGAGTATCATCATGCAACATGACCCGGTGCGCCGAGAAGATCTCTGCCACAACCGAAGATGCGCTTTCACATAGTTCGGCGAGTTCCGCATCGACCTGGGCTTGAGCTTTCAGGAATGCGTTCCATTCTGCGTCAGGATTGTGCACGTAGGATGCGCCTGGCGCCACCGGCAATTTATCATTTGTCCGATGAATCGAAATGGACCCAATTCCAATGCCGGGTGCTGCTGCGAGACCGGTAAATGATTTCATTTGTGACTATCCTGCCGTGGGTATTCGAAAACTCGGGCCAACGCGGAGATGGCTTCTTCTGCATCCGGTCCATTGGCGCGCAACTCAATGACATGGCCTGTGCGCGCTTGTAAACGCATGATCTGCAGTATGCTTTTGAGGTCGACCGACGGCGATGAGAGCGTGATATTCCGTGCAGTTGTTGAGGCATCAAAACTATTTGCCACGTACGCAAGGTCTTTGCCGACGCGCAGATGTATCCCTTGCGGGTTCACGATGGTCACCGTAATCGTGGCTTGCGACGGCGCTGCCTGTGCGTTGTCTGTCACCGGCTGACCTTCTCCAAACTACTCACGGATTCTGCCGCTCGGTTCACATCTTCCAGTCTGTGCGATAAACTGGCTTCCAATGCGGCGATAACGGCGCCTTCCACGAGCGGTGCATTACTGATGAGGCAGGATTCTTGCATTTCCTCCGGCAAGAACTCGATTGCTGTTTCGGCGCTGAGCACCGCGCTGCCCAGGTCGACGAGGATCAGCACGCCATCCGGCGTCCAGTGCTCCTGGATAGCTTCAACAATGCGCATAGCGTCGGTGCCAATTCGGTAATCGCCGTCTTCAATGATGCCGCCTACTGGTATGATGGGAACCGGCGCTTGAGTCATCTCCTGGGCCAATTCTTGCACACCCTGAGCGATCTGCCGGCAATGTGAGACAATAACTATAGAGATCACAGTGGTCTATTCATCCTGTACCCAATCAAAGGTGCGTTGTACGGCGCGCTTCCAGTCCGCATAGACGGAAGCCCGTGTTGCCTCATCCATCTGCGGCGACCACACATCCGCAACCTGCCAGTTTGCACGCAGGCTTTCCACGCTCTCCCAGAAGCCGACTGCCAGTCCAGCGGCATAGGCCGCGCCGAGGCTAGTCGTCTCCGCTACCTGCGGTCGGATAACTTCTGTGCCCAGTATGTCCGCTTGATACTGCATGAGGAACTGATTGGCAGTTGCACCGCCGTCCACCTTCAAACCGCGTAGCTTATGCCCGCTGTCCAGTTCCATGGCGTCCAGCACTTCGCGAGTCTGGTAGCAGATGGACTCCAGCGCCGCACGCACGATATGCGCTCGGTTGACGTATCGAGTTAGCCCGACGATAACGCCGCGGGCGTCGCTTCGCCAGTAGGGTGCAAAGAGCCCGCTAAAGGCAGGCACCAGATAGCAACCGCCGGCGTCTGGAACGCTTTCAGCCAATGACTCTGTCTCAGCCACATGGTCGATCATATGTAATTCGTCGCGCAGCCATTGGATGGTAGCGCCAGCCATGGCAATTGAGCCTTCCAGCGCATAGACCGGCGCCTCGGCGCCCATTTTGTAGGCAACAGTGGTAATCAGGCCGTGCTGGCTGTGTACCAACTCGGAGCCCGTGTTGAGCAGCATGAAACAGCCCGTACCGTAGGTATTCTTCGCCTCTCCTACGTTGAAGCAGGTCTGACCGACCGTTGCCGCCTGTTGATCGCCGAGATCGCCGCAGACTGGAATCGCTCCACTGAAGGGTCCATCGCGCAAGGTCATACCGTAAAACGCCGGTTCACTGCTAGGTCGGATCTCGGGCAGGATGGCGCGAGGCACGCCTACCGCATCCAGCAACTCATCATCCCATTGCAGGCTGGCTAAATCCATGAGCATCGTGCGGCTGGCATTGGTGACATCTGTGACATGCTCGCCGCCGGTGAGCTTCCAAATCAGCCACGAATCGACGGTACCGAACAGCAGATGACCTGCCTCTGCCATTTGCTCCAATTCGGGATAGGTATCTAGCATCCAACGGACCTTCGGGCCAGCGAAATAGGTGGCGAGCGGTAGACCTGCCTTACGGTAGATGAGCTTCTCATGCCCCGCATCCGCCAATTGCCGACAGATTCTGTCCGTGCGCGTGTCCTGCCACACGATAGCGTTGTGGACAGGTTCCCCGGTGCGCTTGTCCCAGAGCACTGCGGTTTCACGCTGGTTGGTGACGCCGAGCGTCTCAATGCTCTCCGCAGTTACGCCTGCCATGGCTAATGTGCTCTCGATGACTTGACATGTGCACGACCATATCTCCAGCGGATCGTGCTCTACCCAGCCGCTGCGTGGAAAGATCTGCCTGTGCTCGAGCTGGTTATAGGCAATTACGTTGCCAGCGCGATTAAATAGCATGAAGCGCGTACTGGTTGTGCCGGAGTCAATTGCGCCAATGAAGTCAGCCATACGGTACTGATGCCCTTCACGTGTAAGGTTCGGATTGCTTATACTTTGTCAAGTTTACACATTGGCGTATCGCCAATGTGTAAACTGCCTGTGCATTTCCACTTACCGCTTGTCTATGGCTTGGCAGGCTCCTTGGGAAAGCCTGCTGCCTAACTTGTTGTGGAAGCCAGCGACTTCGCCGCCGCTTCCATCATGTAATAGCTGCTGGTTGCGCCTGGGTCTCGGTGTCCGATGGAGCGTGCGCCCAGATAACTTGCGCGTCCCTTGCTGGCTTGCAGGTCCGCAGTGTGCAGCATGCCCTCCTCGGCCGCGTCTACAGCCTTGATCAGTGCGGAATTCAGGTCATCACCATTGGCGATACTCGACTCCAGCGCCTCGACGGCTGGCTGCAGTGAGTCTAGCATTGTCTTATCGTTGAGTTGTGCTTTGCCGCGCTGTTGCACGCCTTCCAGACCGTCATGAAACATCATCACTAGCTCGTCCGTCGTGACAGCGCTGTTGCCGTCGATGGACTTCACAGCTCGCAGGAAAAACGCACCATACAGCGGTCCGGCAGCGCCGCCGACCGAGCTAATAAGCGTCATTGCAACGGAACGAAATAAGCTAGCAACATCTTGGGCCTTGTTAGTCGGGTCCTCCAAGCGCTCTCGGACCTTTTGCAGACCGCGTACCATATTGACTCCGTGGTCAGCGTCGCCAATGGACGCATCCAACTCGGTCAAATACTCTTCATGCTCGGTGACAAGCTGGGCGAACGTGAGCATCCATATTTCGAATTGCGCCAGTGTAATCTCCTGGCTCATGTCCATTCCCCTATAAAGATGAATGCTAAGCGGACGTCAAATTAACGAATGAACCTAAACCTAGGTTGATTGCCGAATTCAGAATAGATGGCGACTTTACTATGAATACAGCCTGCGGTATTTTGTCGGTACGACCGCAGCTAGGCCTGTTCGCGCCTATGCTCTGAATTGTGAAAGCAACATCTGCGCAGGCTATTGCTTACCAGCGCAACGTCGGTGTGAAGACCGGCGCATCCCACAGGCTCAGCATCTCGTCGTCCAGTCGTAACACCGTTACTGTGCAACCGGCCATGTCCAAACTGGTGATGTAGTTGCCAACGAGCTGGCGTTCGACAACGACGGAGCGTTGCGAAAGCAACTCGTGTATATGGCGGAATACAATATTGAGTTCCTGTAGCGGACTTGCGCCCAGTCCACTGACGATCACCAGTACTCGGTCGCCGGAGCCCAATTCCATATCATCGATGATCGGGTTTAGCACGGTATGGGCAATGCTCGACGCGCTGATCAGCGACTGTCGTCGCACCCCTGCTTCACCGTGGATGCCGACGCCAACCTCCATCTCGTCGAAGGGCAACTTGAACGTCGGGTGACCGACGCTAGGTGATGTGCAACTGCTGAGCGCAACGCCCATACTGCGCGCGTTTTCGCTCGTACGTTCCGCCAGGGCGGTAATCTCCTCCAGGTTGCGACCTTCTTCGGCAGCCGCCCCGGCAATCTTCTGCACCGGAATCGCAGCGCCCATCCCTCGTCGTTTGCTTGGGTCCGGTATGGCTACATCGTCGTGGATAAATACGGTTCGTACTGTATAGCCCTCTGCCTCTACCAGCTCGGTTGCCATCTCGCAGTTCAGTACGCCGCCGGTATAATTCTTCACCACAAAGAGTGCACCCTCGCCGCCATAGGCGGCCTTGGTTGCCGCTAGGATCTGGTCAGGAGTGGGGCTTGTAAAGACAGCGCCCGGGCAAGCTGCGTCCAACAGTCCCTTGCCTACATAACCGATATTCAGCGGCTCATGACCGCTACCGCTGCCACTAATAATGGCAACTTTACCCTTAACCGGCGCATCTTTTCGGAGTACATAATTGGGATCGTAGTGTACGTTGACTAAGTTGGGGTATGTTAACTCAAAACCCTGCAGACTTTCACGTGCGACTTGCGCAGGATCATTTATCATCTTCTGCATTGGAGCAGTGAAAATAGCGTTGCTCAAGGCGTAGACACCTCCATCATTTCGCCTAATCAGGTCGGCTTCTTCATCTTCCGGCCCAGTGCAATGCAATTCTAGACGGATTTCTCAGGATAAACAACATCATTGCCCTGGTAATTCAAAGCCGAGCATCTCTCTCAATAGCTGTTTCGCTTTTCGCGAGGCTTTGCCTCTGTGCGAAAGGCGATTCTTCACATCTGACGGGATTTCCGCCATGGTTAGTTCCACTTGCGGCAGATAAAATACCGGATCGTAGCCGAATCCGTTGTTTCCGCGAGGCTGATCGAGTATCAAACCTTCGACACTGTCTTCCACGATAGTAGTCTGCCCCTCTGGCTGAGCGATGCAGACGGCGCAGCGGAAGCGCGCAGTCCGCTCAGCATCCGGGATACCTTTCATTTCTGCCAATAGATGGCGAAATCTATCTGCGTCGGAAATACCTGCGCCTCCGTAGCGAGCTGAATAGACGCCTGGTCGGCCGTCCAGCGCATCAACCTCCAAGCCACTATCGTCCGCCCAGGTCCAACAGCCGGTTTCAGCGGCAAAGGTCTGGGCTTTTTGGCGAGCATTCTGGGCAAATGTAACGCCGGTCTCCGGCGTTTGGTGTGTAATTCCCACTTCTTTCAGAGAAACAATCTCCAGAGGCAGGTCATCTAGAAGCAGTCGGTATTCGGCAATTTTGCCGGCGTTTTGTGTCGCAATCAACAAAGTCTGCATTACGCTCCGTCTTCTACTTTCTTGCAAGTTCAATAGTATGCTACCATATGCGTGTCACATGATGGAATGTCGATTAAACCTGTCGCTATGAGGCGTCAATAAGCGATACCGCCTAAGAACTCACTTAGTCAAGCCGGTATCGCTATTCATGTCTTGTAACGTTACCCGGTTTAATGAAAGGGAGCCATGGTTGACTCGTATCATCCGCTGAGGATATTTACCGGTTCTGCCCATCCCAGCCTTGCGCAAGAGATCACGACGCTGCTGGACGTGCCGCTAGGTAAATCCACAACACGCCGTCTCCCCGATAGCGAAATCCATGTCATGGTGGACGAAGTAGTACGCGATCAAGATATCTTCATCGTTCAACCCTGTTCGGAACCGGTCAACGATAATCTTATCGAGTTAATCCTGTATTTGGATGCGTTCCGTCGCGCCAGCGCTCACAGCGTTAGCGTAGTGATTCCATACTTTCCGTACGCCCGTCAGGAACGCATGTCTAAGGGGCGGGAAGCTATTAGCGCTCGCGTTGTCGCCAACTTGTTAGAGGCAAACGGCGCTCGTCGCGTGATGTATGTGGATATCCACAGCCTCGCCATTCAGGGATTCTTCAATATACCAGTAGATCCCATGAGCGCGCTGCCGCTGTTGGCAGATTACTTTCGGCACGAGAAATTCGCCAACTCAGCCATCGTCAGCCCGGATGTTGGGCGTGCCAGCCTTGCCGGTCGCTACGCTGAGCTTCTGAACTTACCGCTGGTCGTTATGCACAAACGGCGTACCAGCTTCAGCGAGACCGACACGACGCACGTCGTCGGTGACATTGAAGGTCGGCGACCGATCATTATTGACGATATTATGGCGGGCGGTAGCGTGCTGAAACAGGTGGACGCACTCTATGAGCGCGGCGCTGAGGGCGGCGCCTACTTCGCCATTACGCATCCCGTCCTGTTGCCGACCGCTATGGAACGACTGACGTCCGAGGATCGTATTGAAAAGTTGGTTGTGACAAACACCATACCGGTTCCCCCTGCCAAACGTCATTCTAAGATAGAGGTGCTGTCCATTGCACCTATGCTGGCTGATGTAATCTGGCGCATCTACAAAGGTACGAGCATTTCTGAACAGCTTATCTTAAGGTAACAAGATTCGCGCGATGTAGTAGAGTATGGCTACTTTGCCAGTTTCAATGTGCTGTGACAGTTGTGCTAACGCTGAGTGGCATGGCATGATACTGACAGGTTTGGAACGCCATTAGGGGGCATTGTATGTTTAGTCGAATTCGAAAGCCAGAACCTGATGCGATAGAAGTCATTGTGGGTCCGCGCGCATCTTTCCGCGGTAATCTCAACAGCGACACCAGCATTCGGATAGATGGCGCTGTGGAAGGCGGGCGGATCGAAACGCCGGCAAATGTTATCCTCACGGAATCTGCTCGTGTGCAGTGCGACATTGTGGCTAAAACAGTCAGCATTCGCGGCGCATACTGGGGCTCCATCAATGCAGACCGTGTCGAGTTGCTGCAAGGAAGTCAGGTGCACGGTGCACTGAATGTCAACAGTTTCTTCATGGACGAAGGTGTTGCGCTAAGAGCAGAAGTCAATATTCAAGGTGCGCCTGCAGCAGAACCGCCAGCGCCTGTTGTTGAACGATCAAACCCGCCTATTCCGGTCATCAAACCCTCAGAATCGACCGCTAGTTAACCCCGTCTGACCCTATAAACGTTGCATGTTGCATCGTTCGGTCAAGAGCAATAGAAGTGTAGCTGCACATGTATTGGATCATGGCGCCAGTCAGTCTTGTTATCGGTTACTTACTCGGTTCAATCCCCGTTGGTGTTTTGGCCTGCGGAGTCTGGGGTGTGGATATCCAATCCGTAGGCAGTGGGCGCACGGGTACAACCAACGCGTGGCGCGCAGCCGGCCTCAAGGCCGCTATCCCCACGGTGATCGGTGACGCCATAAAAGGCGCTGTTGCCATCATACTCGTCACCTACATATTTAACGCGCTCTTCAAAGAACCAACCACTATGTCGGTCAACGAAGCTATTAACCGCACGACAGCGCTGCAGCTTAGCCGCTCACTTGCCGGCGGCTTCGCAGTGATCGGTCATATTTGGTCGGTCTTCCTCGGCTTCAAAGGCGGCGCAGGCGGGATCACAGGTGCGGCAACTACGATGGCGCTCAATCCAGTCGTGGGCGGTATTGTATGGATCGTTGGCGCCTTCCTCTTCTGGTGGAGCCGCATTGCCTCGATCGCCACCATCAGCGTCGGCATCACTACCTTTGCCGTATTCCTCATGTTTACCGTGCAGGACTGGGTATTCAATTGGCCTGAACTGGTCTACGGTATCATCATTTTCGTGCCTATGATCTACACGCTGCGCACCAACCGGGAAAAGCTAAAGAACGGAGAAGAACGCATCGTCAGTCTCTGGTAGGCGAATATTTCTGCTGGTTAGCAACTGAATCAAATGAAAAACGGCCTCAGCACTGTCTGAGACCGTTTCTTAGTTGCAGATCGTGTTTGCTTCGGATGACAGACTTAATCCGAAAATTGCCGGTTGCACCAACCTAATCTATACCCAGATAGGCTTGCTTAACCAAGGGGTCATTGCGGAGCGCTTCTGCGGAATCACTGAGTACGATTTCGCCAGTCTGCAGCACATATCCTCGGCTGGCTACCTGCAGCGCCACGTGCGCGTTCTGCTCGACCAATAAAATGGTTGTACCTTCCTTGTTGATCTGCTCAATGGTGTCGAAGATCGTGTCCACCAGCACAGGCGCCAATCCCATTGAGGGCTCGTCCAGCAGCAGCAGGCTTGGCTGCGACATGAGCGCACGCGCCATGACCAACATTTGCTGCTCACCTCCGCTCATGGTGCCTGCGACCTGCTTGCGTCGCTCGCCCAAACGAGGAAAGAGCTCAAACTGTTTCTGAAGATCCTCTTTGATTTTGTCATTGTCGGACCGGTGATAGGCGCCCATCTCCAGATTCTCTGTGACCGTCAGCTTTGTAAAGACGCCGCGGCCTTCCGGTACCATGGCAACGCCCATGCGCGTCAGCTCATGTGCAGGAAACTGGTTGATGTCCTCACCGTTCAAGGTGATGTCGCCATTGGACGGGCGCAACAGCCCGCTGATGGTGCGCAACGTGGTCGTTTTACCAGCGCCGTTGCCGCCGATCAGAGAGACGATCTCGCCCTCCTCTACCGTCAACGAGATACCCTTAAGCGCATGGATCTTCCCGTAGTAGGCATGAATATCGGATAGTTCTAGTAGTGCCATGTACCTGTGCCCGTGCTTCTGTGCGTTGAATTAGCTTGCGCCTCTGTCCTGAGGCGGGTTTCGGACAACTAACCTTCGGCGATCGCTTCCGCCGCACCGCGTCCAAGGTACGCTTCGATGACGCGTGGGTTCTGCTGGATCTCTTCGGGCGATCCCTCGGCAATCTTATGCCCGTAGTCCAATACCGTGATGTGCTCAGATATGTCCATAACCACGCGCATGTCATGTTCGATCAGAAATATCGTGATGCCCAGTTCATCGCGCAAACGACGAATGAAGCGGGTAGTTTCGGCTGTTTCTCGCGGGTTCATGCCGGCTGTGGGCTCGTCCAACAACATCAGCGTTGGCTTGCTAGCCAGTGACCGAGCTAGCTCGAGACGGCGCTGATCACCGTATGGCAGATTGCGAGCCAGTAGATCGCCCATACCGGAGAGACCGGTGTAGTTCAGCAGTCGGAAGCCTTCGTCCTCTGCCGCCTGTTCTTCTTCGCGAGTGGACTTCTTTCCGATAATGGCATCGATCCAGTTGGTGTTCAGGTGCGGCTCTTGGCCTACCATCACATTTTCAATGGCTGTCATGTTGTTGAAAAGGCGAATATTCTGGAACGTGCGCGAAACGCCAAGACGTGCAATTTGGTCGGTTGTGCGTCCGTTGATGCGCTCGCCGTTGAACCGTATTTCGCCTTCATCCGTAGCGTAGAATCCAGTGATGCAATTGAAAAACGTGGTCTTGCCGGCTCCGTTGGGGCCGATCATACTTACGATGCCATTGCGAGGAATGGCGAAGTCCACGTGATCGACCGCGACCAAACCACCGAATCGTTTGACGACGCCCTTGCATTCAAGAATGTTGTCAGTCATTTTAGTCTCCTGATGTCGTCGGGATGACTTTTTCTTCAATGCGCAACTCGCGACGACGTGCCGCCGAAGGCCACAGACCCTCTGGGCGAACAAGCATCATCACAATGAGCAGGGCGCCGTAGAGAAGTAGACGATACTCTGCGAATTCGCGAAGCAGCTCGGGTAGACCGATGAGGGCCAATGCACCGACGATGATGCCAGGAATACTGCCCATGCCGCCCACAATGATGATGGACAATGCGTTTACCGATATTAGCAACTGGAAGCTGTGCGGGAATATGGTTCCGATCTTGGCGGCGAAGATAGCGCCAGCCAGACCACCGCTTGCAGCGCTTAATGTGAATGCCAGCATCTTGGTTTTCATGGTGTCGATACCCATGGCGCCTGCTGCATCTTCGTCTTCGCGCATGGCCATCCACTGGCGACCCGTTCGCGAGTTGTTCAGGCGCAGCGAGATGAAGAGCATGAGTAGACACGCAGCCAAGAAGATGTAGTAGACCATTCGCGGGTCCGAAAAGCTTATCATCGGAAGCCCCGGAATAGAAGGCTTCGGGATAAACAGTACGCCTTGCGCACCGCCAATATACGGTTTTAGCCAGTCCGACAGCGCGAGCAAACGGATGATCTCGCCGAAACCCAGCGTAGCAATGGCTAAGTAATCGCCGCGCATGCGCAGCACTGGCAGGGCCAGAACAAAACCGGTAGCCATGGCAGCCAACACGCAAATTGGCAAAACGATCCAGAAATTAAGATGACCCACGCCAAGAGGACCGGTAGAGGTCAGGACGGCCATTACATAGGCGCCGACCGCGAAATTGGTCACATATCCTAGGTCCAACAAGCCTGCGAGGCCGACAGCAATGTTGAGGCCTAGCGCCATGAGGATATACATGCCCACGAAAGCCAGTACGTCGCTGAAGTAGACGCCGGCAATCCAAGGCAATAGGAGTAGAAAGACACCTAGCGCAGTTGAGCCGATACGTCTGTAGGTGCGTTGCCGATCACTGGGCAGGCCTTCGTAATGCAGCTGGAATTTTCCGCGGCTGCCAGTTAGCGCATAGCTGAGTACACTGGTAACGACAAAGAGAATGATTGCTGATATCGGCTTCAGGGCGCCTTTTGTAAAGATCATATTTGCCGTAGGACGACCCAACAACGGACGAATCACTTGGGTCGAAAGCAATTCTCCAAGGAGCCCAACCGATAACACCCAGACAGTACCGGCAAGCAGTGATTTCTGGATGCGTGATGGCAGGAAGTCGACCACCGCGCCTAGCAATCCTAGTGCGATGTAAGACGCTATAAGCAGGAGCGTACCAGTCAATACCGGCTCGATGCCGAATGTCAGCAAGGAAATGAGCTCTGGCGTGACGTTCACGAACATATTGCGCACATCGGGGAAGAGCGTGCCAACCGCGATGATCATCAGCACGAGCACGCTTGAGAAGAGGCCAGTTAATAGGCTAAACAATATTCGTCCGAAGGCGCCTGCCTGCTCGTGACTCTGGTGTGCAACAAAGTAGCCGGCTACGAAAGGCGGCGCAAAAATAAGCAACTCGCCTAACGTAAGAATGCCGAAAATGATCTCGCGCTCGGAGAATGTCTCTACCATGCCAACGAGAGACACGTACAGGGTGAACAAACCGGCAAAGAAGCCGGCGCGAATTAGCTTACGCCAGTCTATGAAAAAGTTTGCCATCTGTACTATGCCTTCTTCTCACTGAGACGTTCGCCGATAATGCCCTGCGGACGGAAGATCAAGACCAGAACGAGCATGACAAATGCGAAAACGTCTTTCAATTGGTTGGCGCCGGGTATACCCAAGCCATCAAGGATCAGGTTCGGTCCGATTGACTCGAATACGCCGAGGAAGAGACCGCCCAGCATTGCGCCGGGTACGCTGCCGATACCGCCAAGTACCGCCGCGGTAAAGGCTTTGATGCCAGGATAGAAGCCCATGTAAAACCAGACGCCCTGCGGTCTGTATAGACCGTTAATAACGCCTGCCGCGCCGGCAAGAACGCCGCCGATAGCAAAGGTAAAGACAATCACCTTATCGATGTCGATACCCATTAGCGCCGACACCTCTTTGTCCTCCGAAACGGCGCGCATCGCTTTACCCATCTTCGAATAGCCGACCAGCCAATGTAACCCTAACATAAGGATGAGGGCCAGAAAAAAGACGACTAACTGAACGATAGGTATGTTCGCATCGCCAACGTGAACTGTGCCTTGCAAGCCGGGAACCTGCGGATACGAACGGAAACCGGAGCCATACAGACCTCTGAATGTATATTGTAGAAAAAACGATGCACCGATTGCCGTAATCAAGGGTACGAGTCTAGGGGCGCCGCGCAGGGGGCGATACGCGACTCGTTCTAGAATGATGGCGACAAACATCGAGGTTACAGCAGCGACCACGAACCACAGTAGTATGGACAGGATTGGATTCGTTGCTAACCAACCCTGCTTGGCTGTATAGTCAGCGACAAAAAACGCGGTGAATGCGCCTGCCATGTACACTTCACCATGAGCGAAGTTGATCATGAGCAAAATACCGTACACCAGTGTGTAGCCAAGGGCGATCAGCGCATAAATGCTGCCCTGAGCTAGACCAGAAACGGCCAGGCTTAGCCACTGACTGGCTGTATACTTGCCAGACATGAGTGTGGCTACCGTGCCCCAAATGGCCAGACCTATGATGATGAATCTAAGGGCGTCAAGGATAAGGTCGACCCAATACACCCGCTCGATATATCGTCGAACCATACGTGGACTCTCTATGATGGCTGGATAAAACAAGCTGACAACAGCGTGATTGGTCCCTGCCTATTATGAAACGGATAATTCAATTCAGAGCCGGAAACCAAGTATGCCAACAGATGATGCAAGCACAGCGCTGTTCTTGTTGCGGAGGAATTCCTCGCAACGAGCCGGGGGCAATTGTACCCCCAGCTCGTTCGGATCAGCAATCACGTCGAAGGACGCAACTGCTCTTTACGTTGAATTTGCGCTTACGGCCAGACGACCTGAGGAGGCCAGTTGCCGTTGAGTTCGGCCTCACTCAGTTGATAAACGCCTAAGGCTTCACCGGTAGCACAGTCGCCTGTGGGACCGCAAGACAGTGTTCCGGTCAACCCGTCAAACCCTGATGTGGCGGACATCGCATCGCGCAGGGCTTGCCGTCCTACAAGAATTGTACCGTCATCGCCAACCTGTGCTGCATCCTTGATTGCGTTCAAGACAATGTTGGTAGCGTCATATGCCATGGCATGATATGCGCTTGGCGGAGGTCCGCCGTACTTGTCTTCCCACTTCTGCAGGAACGCATCGTAGCGATCACCGCTGACTCGCGTTGCCGTCAGATACATGCCTACCGACGCTTCACCAGTGTTCTCCGGGAAGCTGTCGACATAGAGGCCGTCGGCGCCCATGAGGACCACATCTTCAAGACCGGAAATTTCGGTGGACTGCGCTGCGATCAGGTCGCCTTCAGGCTCGAAGATCGGGAAGTAGATGGCTTCCGGAGCGGCTGATGCAACTTCAGTCAGAATCGGTCGCATGTCGGTGTCGCCAACATTGACTGCTCCCTGGAAGACAACCTCGCCTCCCAACTCTTGGAACACGTCGGCTGCGACCTGTTGCAGGCTGTCCGCATAGGTGCTGCCGTCATGAATAGTCGCTAGCTTGCGAATACCTAGTTCGTTGTAGAGGAACTCGGCGGCAATGCGACCCTGGAAAATATCATTATGTGCTGTGCGATAGTAGCCAGGCATCCAAAGACCACCGGCGGCCGTGTCGTCATTGGTCAGGCGAGGATCGGTGTTCGATGCAGAAATCATGAACATACCGGCATCACTGACGATCGGCAGAGCTGCAGATGCGGAACCTGAACAGGTTGTACCGATGATTCCCAGAACGCTGTCGTCCGCTGTGATCTTGGTAGCGGCGACCTGTCCGCCTTCTGAGTTACAGAGTGAATCTTCGCCGACCAGCTCGATTTCGTGGCCGAGAAGCTGTCCCTGTTCATCAACAGCGATTTCAATGGCGCCCAAGGAGTCTTCGCCCAGGAATGCTGTGGCTCCAGAAATGGTTAACATATAACCGATTCGTAGCGGTTCGTCAGGGCCGATTTCTACACAGCCAATGGCGTCTGTGCACTCGAGCGCAGCGTCGCTGCCGGCAGCTCCGCTGTCCGCGGATCCGCCCGACGGCGCTGCTACAGGAGCTGCACATCCAGCGAAGGCCATGGCAATTACAACGAGTATTACTAAACTTAGGTGGAATCTTCTCACGATCTATCCTCCCGTGATTATGAGATTGCCGATGGTATTTATAGACGAACACAGCTCTTGCCGAAGAGTTGGCAAGCGCTATGTTTGACTCAAGATTATCTCACCGAAGGTGCGTTTTCTCTGATCTTGGCCGCGCAACTACGGATGATGTACGTTAACTCAAAGTGATTTTTACCAATTATTCCCGGTAGGCTACGGCGCCAGGGGTGGATCCCTCATATTTTACGGGGACACATCGCCGACTAAGACCCAATGTAGGTTTGAATCCAATAACTATCCTATAGTTGGAACAATATACCTTCTTCAGACAATATGAACAAATCGCATTTTCACAAATCCGAGTTTAGCCTGAATAGGCGGCGCCACAAGCATCCTATTTGCTGGATCATGGTTCGTATTCGCCTGCCAAAGGCATGCCGAAACCGGAGAGAATCATTCATTTGTTTCATAGAATGCGATGAATATGATATACTACGTGCCGCGATAGGGGCTCTTCGTCTACGGCAATCGCAAACAGAATCTCGGGCGATTGCACCAATATACGGATGGTTTTGAACTAACGACTCTACAGAGTCTTAGTTTGCCGGTGGAAAACCCTATCAGTGGTAAGCCGATCAATATCTGCCGCGACGGGCTGACCCGCGCGCTTTTTTCTATGTGAACGACGCCCGGGGGTCCTGGTGGCTAGTCGGATGGCAGATTCGCTTATTATCGGTCTAACAGGAAACATCGCAACTGGAAAATCAACTGTATCCGAATACCTGAAGCGAAAGGGCGCCTACGCAATCGACGCAGACAAAGTATCGCACCAGGTGATGGAACCCGGCGAAACAGCGTATCGGCAGATTGTACGCGAGTTCGGCGACAAGATTTTGGACGCCAATGGGAATATCGACCGCGGAAAACTGGGAGCAAGTGTCTTTCAAGACGCCGAGAAGCTGGGACGGCTGGAACAAATCGTACATCCTGCCGTCTTTCAATCGATCTATAATGAGATTGAGCAGAATAAGCCGCCGGTGGTTATCCTGGAAGCGATAAAACTGCTAGAAGCGGGTTCAACCGGTGCGCTCTGTGATGAGATATGGGTTGTGGTGGCGGACCCAGAGGAGCAGGTGCGTCGTGCAAAGGTCCATCGCGGCATGCCCGAACGAGAGACGCAGCGACGCATTCAGATGCAATCGCCGCAAGCCGCCAAGATGAACCAGGCTGATATTGTGATTCACAACAATGGTACGATCGAGGAACTGCATGTCCAGTTGGACCGGCTTTGGAATGACATGCTGCGGCGGCATTCAGTACAACTTGGCAAAGCCTCGTAACGTCATTCGGAGTAGCAATCTGCAGCGAATGGATAACGGGAAGTCGCCGTGAACGCAACGACTGTTTTGAAGAGGCTGTTGGCATGGACACAATGAAGCGATTCTGGAATACGCACCCAGTGTTGACGAACTGGATTGTTCTTGCTCTTGGCATGGTCATCATCCTCTATTTCAGTGCGCGCAATATCGGCTTCCTGCCACAGCAATGGGCTGCTTTGGTTGGCGCGACAGTTCTACTTGCGGGCTTGTGTGCGTGGATCATTAGTTGGGAGTAACGTCACAAATTTAGCATGGGCTATGGAATCAGGTTAGAGGAAGTAAACGCGGAATATGAGTAAGCGTGACTATTACGAAGTATTGGGTGTAGCTAGAGGCGCCGATAAGAGTCAACTCAAGAAAGCTTTTCGTAAACTGGCGCAGCAGTATCATCCAGATGTGAACAAAGCTCCGGAAGCGGAAGTGCAGTTCAAAGAGATTAACGAAGCCTATCAAGTGCTCAGCGACGACCAACGTCGCGCTGCCTATGACCGCTTTGGTCATGACGGCTTGCACAACATGGGCTTTGACAATTTTGATGGCGGATTCGGCGACTTGGGCAGCATCTTCGAAGAGTTCTTCGGCGGATTCGGAATGGGGGGCGGCAATCGCTCTCGCAAGCAGCCGAGAAGCGGCGCAGATTTGCGTGTTGACATAACACTTACGTTCGAGGAAGCGGTATTCGGCACGGAGAAAGAACTCGAAGTGCCGCGCTTGGAGACATGCGACCATTGCCACGGTACTGGCGCTGAGCCTCCGACCGAGCCTGTCGCATGCTCAACCTGCGGCGGTACCGGTGAAGTACGCCGCCGACAACAAAGCGCACTTTTTGGCGCTGTTATTACCTCCAGCACCTGTCCTGCTTGCGGCGGAAGCGGTGAGGTGATTCCATCGCCCTGCACCAAATGCAACGGCGGCAAGCGTGTACGCGTCTCCCGCAAGATCAATGTTAAGGTACCGGCAGGTGTAGATGACGGTACGCGCATTCGTCTAGCAGGTGAAGGCGAAGCCGGTCAGATGGGCGGTCCTCCAGGCAACCTATTCGTGGTGGTTTCCGTTGAACCGCACCCCATATTTGTGCGCGATCAGTATGATGTTCATCTTCAATACCCGATGAATTTCTCGCAGGTTGCATTAGGTGCAACCGTACGCGTCCCCATGATCGATGGTCAGGAAGAGATGCTCGAGATACCGGCTGGAACACAGAGTGGTGAAGTCTTCCGCATACGCGGCAAAGGCATTCCCAGACTGCAGCGTAGCGGACGCGGCGACATGATCGTAACGGTTAAGGTGAAGACGCCGTCGACACTAAACCAAGAGCAGAAAGACCTGTTCCGTCAGCTCGCCGAGACATTTGATGATGAGACCATTCAAGAGCATAAGGGATTCTTCGATCGGATTTTCGGGGGTGCTTCGCGGTCAGTCTAGGAGCGCCGTGGGTCCAAATGTATCTTAGCGCGTTGATGAGATTAGGCGCCGCTATTCGGGTATGTTAAATAATACACATTCTTTTTCGAGCTGAAGGTCAACATGGTCTTCGGTTTCTTGTTCGCCAGCGATCCAGCGATTTGTAGTTGCCAGTTGTGGTTTTCACGTTCTGTAGGAGAGAATCGCATGAACAGCAATGAGATTCTGGAAATCATAGTTGAATGCGACTCCGAGGCAGCAGAAGCTGTCAGTGAGCTTTTTAACCGCTACAATGGCGGCGGTTACCTGGCGGACAATGAGTCCGGTGAAACGACCTGCGGCGGTGCAGTCGTGGAAATCACTGGACTGGATGACTTCGGTCGGCCTGTTGAGGGTAAGTACAAGGTTGTCGTTAAGACCTACATTAAGCCCGGCGAATCCGGAGAAAGAATCCGCAAGCGAATTGAAGAGGGGCTTTGGCATCTTCGCCAAATATATCCCATTCCTGAACCGCGATTTCGCACGATGCGTGAACAAGACTGGGCGCATGCGTGGAAGAAACAGTACAAGCCGCTTCGAATCGGCAAGCATATCGTCCTCAAACCAACGTGGGAAGAGTACGACGCAAAATCGGATGATATTGTTATTGAGCTGGATCCAGGCATGGCATTTGGTACGGGTCTTCATCCCAGCACACGGCTCAGCGTCATAGCGCTAGAGCAAATCGTAACGCCTGGCGACACCGTTCTGGATGTAGGCGTCGGAAGCGGGGTGCTCTCCATTGTCGCAGCGGAGATGGGCGCTACCTGCATCACTGCGACAGATATCGATCCGGTTGCCGTCGACGTGGCAGTGCAGAACTTGAGACTGAACGGCTATTCAGTGTCTGCCTCGGATTCCGTTATCAACGTCGTGCAGGGGAGCGTACCCGAAAACCAGGCAGGCGAGTATGATATCGTTGTGGCCAACATACTGGCTGAAATACTCGTGAAGCTGCTCGACTCCGATTACGGCAACGTCCCTTTGGCCGAACCGCTGAAGGTCGGAGGTCGCATCATCATGGCGGGCATCATTAATGAACGAGCGTCTATGGTTATTGAGGCGGCAGATAGGCACGAGCTATCACTCATTGAAAAGCGTCAAGAGGGAGATTGGGTAGCGCTGATTTTCGAGAAGCTGCCTGTGCTGCGCGGCTATGTTGCGATGTAGAGAGACAGCGTACGATGCATCGGTTCTTTGTCGAAGACACCTCTTGCCAGACGGACCTGGTTGTTGACATAAGCACCCTGTCTCACCAGCTGCTACGGGTGCTGCGTTTGCGCGTCGGCGACGAGATCATTCTACTCGACAACCAGGGATTTGAATATCGCACTACCATCGAGCGACTGGAGACATCGGCTGCAACAGGACGAATTTTGGAACAGACGGCGTGTGCGGGAGAGCCGTCAATTGCGCTCACGCTCTTCCAATGTGCACTCAAAGGCGATCGCATGGAATGGGTGCTGCAGAAGGGTACTGAGCTTGGCGTTTCTGCCTTCGTTCCTGTGATCAGTGAACGCACAGTTGTGCGACCCGCCTCAGCCATAGAGCGCAAGTACGAACGCTGGCACTCGATTGTGCGCGAGGCGGCGGAGCAGTGCGGTCGCGGCAAGTTACCTTTGCTGTTGCCGCCATTAAGCTGGCAGCAAGCCGTTCAACAGGCAAACGAATCGGTGCGGCTGGTTCCCTGGGAAGAGGCTGCGAACACAGCTTCATTTACGGCGATCGTCAAAGACAGTTTTGGCATAGGGCAAGCTGTCCGCAACGTCAGTCTACTCATCGGTCCAGAAGGCGGAATTAGCGCCGAAGAAGTCGCGTCGGCGCAGGAATTTGGCTGGCGTACGGTGACTCTTGGACCGCGTATCCTTCGAGCTGAAACCGCTGCGATTGTTAGTATCACCGCGCTCATGCTAACCCTGGGCGAGATGGGATAATACTGTGTCTGCAGGCTGCGTATTTGGGCATGTATGTGCGCCTACAGCATAATTTTGCGTTAGCCCTTATACTACCCCCTAGTATATAATATTGCTAGGACTGCTAATGCATTCGTTCAAAATAGAAATAGAAAATTCTCCTGGAGCAACCAAATGACTGATACGATAGTTCGTACCAACGGCGGCGATGAAGAGTCGAATGATGTAGAGAACGTCATCATCGTCGGCAGCGGGCCTGCCGGCTTTACAGCGGCGCTGTATACCGCACGCGCACATCTTGATCCGCTGCTGATTACCGGCAATGACTTCGGCGGACAAGTGAGCATCACATACGAGGTCGAAAACTATCCCGGATTTCCGGAGGGGATCAGTGGTCCCGAGCTGGTGGGTAAAATGAAGGAACAGGCCGAGAAATTTGGTGCTCGCATCGAGTATGATCATGTTGAAGAGATCATAATGGACGAGCATCCGTTCGTTATCCGCACTGCCAACGAGGCAGTGTATAAGGCTAAGGCTATCATCCTGGCGACAGGCGCGCGACCGCGCTATCTTAACGTACCTGGCGAGAAGAAATACACAGGCCGCGGTGTTAGCTACTGTGCCACGTGCGACGGCTTCTTCTTCACAGGTAAAGACGTCGTGGTCGTGGGCGGCGGTGACAGCGCCGTCGAAGAGGCCATATTCCTGACCAAGTTCGCCACGCGAGTGCGCATAGTCCATCGTCGCGACGAACTGCGAGCCAGCAAGATTGTGCAGAGGCGCGCCTTCGCTAACGAGAAGATCGAATTCGTGTGGGATTCGGTTGTCACAGAAATTGTGGGCGATGAGGAAGGCAAAGTAACCGGAGTCAACATCGCGAATACAAAGACAGGTGAGCGGAGCCAACTGCAGACCGATGGCGTGTTCATATTTATCGGGCATCTGCCGAACAATGAACTCTTCACCAACAAGTTGGACTTGGACGAAGACGGCCATCTGATTATCGACAATCGCACGCGAACCAATGTTCCGGGCATCTTCGCTGCCGGTGAGATCGCCGACAAAGTCTATAAACAGGTTGCCACAAGCGTCGGTCAGGGATGCGCGGCAGCTCAACAAACCGAGAAGTACATGACCGAGATGGAAGACTTTGGCTATCCGGGATTCGCGGATCCCCGCGAGTTCGTGCAACCGAGGATGATTGCTGTCTAGCATTACACGCAGTCTGCAACACGGGCGCGGCATTCGTGCTGCGCCTTTTTTCATTGGTCCGCAGCTTTCCTGTGATACAATTCCGCCATGCCGTTGCCCTCAACTCCTTCTACCGCTCCTGATGAAGAGGCGCCGAGTCCCGCCGCAGCCAGTCGTGGATTGGCGCGTAGCGCTGGTATTCTATCATTGGGGGGAGCAGCGAGTAGGGTCCTAGGACTCGTACGCGAAATTGTCATCGCCTCACTCTTTGGTGCAACAGGCATGGTCAGCGCCTATCGCGTAGCCGCTCAGGTGCCGGTGCTGCTCTATGACTTCCTCATCGGGGGCATGCTCAGCGCAGCACTAGTCCCCGTCCTCAGTCAATACTTGCACAATCGTCCGCGCGAAGAGTATGAGCGGCTCATTGGGGCGCTCTTCGGCCTCTTTATGTTCATCCTGACGATGATCGTCGTGCTGCTAGAACTCTTTGCCGAGCAGATCGCCTGGATTCTCGCCGCCGGTTTCCTGGATACGAATCCGGAGTTGTTCACCCTGACCGTGCAGCTGATACGCATTATCGCTCCGGCTGTGTGGCTGCTAAGCGGAGCCGGTTTGCTCACCGCCGTCCTCTATTCAATGGAGCGGTTCAGCTACCCGGCAATCGCCACAGCCGTCTATAACCTTGGCATTGTCATCGCCGCGCCCTTGCTGGCTCCCCGAATTGGCATCTTTAGTCTGGCAATTGGCGTGCTTGCCGGTGCTCTGGTTCAGCTTGGGCTCATGGCCTATGACCTGAGCCGCTGTAGCCTGCACATGCGCCTCAACCTGGACTGGCGCCATCCTGCTATCAAACGAATTCTCGTGTTGTATGCCCCGATCGCGCTAGGATTACTGGTCAGCATCTTTCAGATCTCACTAGACCGGCGCTTGGCTAGCGGCACGGGAGAGCAAAGCATTGCCTGGATGAGCAATGCAACCACACTGCAACAGATGCCGCTTGGCCTCATCAGCGTAGCCATCGCACTGGCTTCGCTTCCGCGTCTCAGCCAATACTTCGCGGCGCACGACGAGGCTGCCTACCGCAAGACGCTTGGTGACGGATTGCGAATGGTCCTTCTGCTCATTGTGCCTGCCGCGATTCTGCTCTGGCTGCTAGGCGAGCAGGTAGTGACTGTGTTGTTTCAGCGCAATATGTTTACGATTGAGGACACCGTACAGGTGACAAGTGCGCTCAATATTTACTTAATCGGCATGGTCTTTGCCGCAATTGACTTTCCGCTAAACTACGCCTTCTACGCACGACAGAATACTCTGCTGCCGGCTCTGGTAGGGGTGGCAAGCGTCGGCGTCTACATAGTTGTGGCGCTTCTGTTGCTGGAGCGTCTGGGTTACCTAGGGCTTGTGTGGGCGGATACGGCAAAGCAAGGCGCTCATGCGCTGATCATATCGACGCTACTGGTCTGGCGCGTGGGTCGATTGGACGCACATCTCGGCAGGACCCTCTGGCAGATAGGTCTCGGCGCCATCGGCATGGCGGCAGTCGTTACCGCTGTCGAGTATGCTCTCCACGGGTGGTTTCTTCCATCCACAGGAACCATGTTGATATCCCTGATTCTTGGCGGAGGCTCAGGTTTGCTGGTCTATGTGCTGATTCTTCAAGCGCTGCATGTGCGCGAGATGCGTTTGGTCACGGACTATTTCATGCAGAGGGTCAGCTTGCGCCGCTAGCGTTTACAGCAGCTATAACAGCGTAATTAATAGGACGCATAAATATCTAGTGGCGATGGCTCAATTGTTTGTTCGGCTACTGCTGTAAATGTATAATGTGGAACGCACATCGGTGGTTTTGCACCGGTGATACGATTATAACGTAAGCTAAACCGTGCGGGCTTGACCCGACGAATAAACTACTGGATAAGTGCCACCATGGCGAAAAGCAAGAAGAAGCGAAGCGAAAAAGCTGTAGTGCCCAAACGACCACCCGTGACCCAGGCGGCTGCCACGCCTGACATCGACGACGCTTCGTCCTTCGCAGAGGAATATGGCTACGTTCGTAAGGACCTGCGCCACTTGACCGTTATTTCCATTGTACTCTTTGTGGTCATGCTGGGGGTCGGCTTTTTCATCTAGCCTGGGCAAATAAGCCAACGGCATGGTCTTTTGGCGCAAGAATCAGTGTGATGGTCGCATGCAGCAACCAGCACAACCAGAAGTTGCGCGTATACAGAAAGATGATGCTCGTTGCAACCAGAGCTACGATCTGTACCAGCCATTCCTGCGCCGACAGTCGATAGAGTATGCTCTCGACCAGAACGATGAGGCCAGCTATCCAGACCGCCCAATAGGAGGGCGATCCAACGGATAGCGGCGCGTAGACGAGCAGCTCCCACAATGCCCCACGCAGAAATACCCAGTGAAACTGTTCTGCGCCGCTGAGTACGATTGCCGACGTGGTTCGCTGAAATGTAGATTGTGCTGTAGGAGGATACGCTTGGTCTGAGCTAATCGAAGCGTTAAGTTCTTCTGCAGGCGTGATGCCGGACGAAACGCTGAAGATTCGTACCAGGACGAGTAGCGCCAGGATTGCAAACAACAGACCCACGCCTGTCCCCAGCGTTGCCTGCCAGTCGATCACGGAAAGACCCATCAGCCGTGGCGACAACCCGCCCAGGATGAGGCCCAGGTACGGAATGAGCAGCCATTGCCCAATCCACAGCCAGATTATCCAGCCAGGTTTCTGGCGCCAGGCAAAAATGGATGTTGCGATTGTAGCTATAAAACTCAGCAGGATCCACAGCAGCGGTGAATGCAAATTGAGATTAGCGATGACCCACTCAGTCATAGTTGGCAGACCCTGTCAGAACGATGGACGATTCAGTCTGTAAGATTCCGTCTGAACGCAATCCTCAGTACAACATACAGATTGTAGCAGAGCCCGGGAGTACAGCCACATGCAGCAGTTCACCGGCAAAGCTTGCCTGGAGTCAGTAGGACATTGAGAAAACTGTTTGTTGTTCTCGCACTATTGCTGCTGGTTGTATTGCTTAAGCCCAAGGGCGTCTGGGGCGAAGTGAAACAGTCATGGGAGCAGCGCAATAAAATCCTTCGCGTACTGGTGGTCATCATCGTCGTCTACTTAGTATACGGTATCTACAAAATATACCAGACCGACATGTTCCCCTTTTGGTAGCGTCTGGAATCGAAATGCTACACATTTCTTCCACAAATTGAACGGATACTATCTTGAGCGTTGCTCCGACAATTAGCCAAATACAAACTGTTCGGCATCGGATTGACCCTTACGTGGTCGAAACGCCAGTCTGGAAGTGGGACAATGGCGATGCGTCGGCTAGCTTTGGATCCGACACCGAAGTCTTTCTCAAGCTTGAGCTGTTCCAGCGGACGGGAACATTTAAGCCGAGGGGCGCGCTATCCGTCATGCTGGACCTTGACGACGCAGCGCTCGCCAAAGGCGTCACAGCCGTCAGTGCCGGCAATCACGCAATCGCGGTAGCCTACGCCGCTAAAATCCTAGGCACAAGCGCCAAGGTCGTCATGCCCAAAACCGCCAGTCCAATCCGTGTCGCCCGTAGCCAAGCGCAAGGGGCAGAGGTCGTGCTGGTGGACGATGTTGGGCTCGCCTTCAGTGAAGTCGATCGCATCATGAATGAGGAAGGGCGAACCTTCGTGCATCCGTTCGAAGGGCCCCTGACCGCACTGGGTACTGCGACGGTTGGGCTAGAGTTCTGTCGGCAAGTGTCAGATCTGGATGCAGTCATCATACCCATCGGCGGCGGCGGGCTGGCTGCCGGCATGTCATCCGCTGTGAAGCAACTCCAGCCCAATTGCGCAGTGTATGGCGTCGAACCATACGGCGCAGACACTATGTATCGCAGCTTTCAGGCAGGCGAACCTCAGTCCATTGACAAGGTCCGCACCTTTGCAGACAGTTTGGGCGCGCCGTATGCGCAACCGTACAGCTATGGACTTTGCCGCGAGTTTGTGGACGAAATCGTTCTTGTGAATGACGACGACATGCGTGGAGGAATGGGGCTACTGTTTCATTCTATGAAGCTTGCGGTTGAACCTGCGGGGGCAGCTGCCACCGCTGCGCTGATGGGCCCCCTGCGTGAGCGGCTGCGCGGCAAACGGGTCGGCATAACAGTATGCGGCGCCAACATCGATATCAAATCGTTTGCGCTGGCGGTTGAATCGGCGCCGGACGTCCTGTGGGAAACTCCTGGTCAGCTTGTAGACACTGACGAGAACGAAGAATGCCTACCGCAACGGTAGGCATTCGTGTTGTGGAGCCGTTGATCGGATTCGAACCGATGACCTGCGCATTACGAGGGCGCCGCTCTACCGACTGAGCTACAACGGCATTGTATCCGAAAGAGTAACCAACTCACCGTGTCGTGCAAGAAATCAAATTGCGAACGATGAGTATACTTCCTGGCAATCGGCTATTTCTGTACTCGAGTTACGTAGCTGCCGTCTCGCGTGTCCACGCGAATCGTATCGCCTTGATTGACGAACATGGGAACAGTCAGACGTAGACCCGTCTGCAATTCAACCTGCTTGGTGGGTGAGTTGGCAGTATCACCGGCGATGGCTGCTTCAGCCCACACAACTTCTAGGTCAATCGTAGTCGGTAACGTCACACTGATGGGCTCGCCCTCATACGTCTCCAGGATCACAGTCTGGTTGTCAACGAGGTAATCAACAACGCCTTCAAGCACTTCTGGGCCCAGCGCAATCTGCTCGAACGTTTCCGTGTTCATGAAGTAGTACAGATTGCCGTCATTGTAGAGGTATTCAACCTCATCACTGTCCAAACGAACGTCCTGTACGCGCGTGCCGTTGTTGTATGTGCGCTCAACTGTTGCACCCGTGCGGACGTTACGCAGTTTTAGGCGAATGGTTGCTCCACCGCGTGCGATCTTTATGTGCTGGTGCTCCAGTACGCGCCATAGGTTGCCATCTTCTTCGTAGATGTTGCCTCTGCGTAGTGCCTGGACTTCTGCCATTATCGCCTGCCTAATTCGTGTTTGGGCGCGCACCCAGCGTGCGCGTTAACTCGAACATTATATGCAGGATGCCCTCTCATGTCAAAGAAAAGACGCCCATAGGATAGTGAAGCTAGACAGCGAATTATGCCGAATCGAACTTGCCGAGTGCAATTCGCAGCCGGTCTTCCACGTTGTCCACATCGGCGGGAATTTGCTGGACAGCACGCTGCGCTTCCACCACGCTGTATCCCAATGTGGTCAGCGCTTCAATGACCTCCGTGTCCAGGTCCAACGTTGCCGCCAACGACTCTAGTCCGCTCGCGGGTTCTACCTTGTTGCGCAGCTCGATGACAATCTTCTGCGCCGTCTGTCTGCCAATTCCAGGTACGCGTGCAATGACCGCTGCTTCGTCGTTGGCCAAGGCCATGCGAATCGTATTCGGTGTCAAGGTACTCAGTGCTGCCAAAGCCACCTTGGGCCCAACCCGATTGACGCCGAGCAACAACTCGAAGATGTTGAGCTCGTCTTCTGTGTTGAAGCCGTACAAGCTAAGTTCGTTTTCACGAACCACGAGATGCGTATGAAGAGCAATTGTTCGGTTTAGCTGCAATTCGGCCGCTATGGGCTCGGGAAGAAATACCCGGACGCCTATACCGCCGCCAGCGCCGCCTACGTCCACAACCACGTGATCGTTGCCGCGTGCGATGACGGTTCCGTGTATCACACGTATCATCGCTGGTCAGCCTCATAGACTAGGCGCTGGTATTGCTCCGTCTGCAGGTGGCAGAGGGCGATGGCGACACCGTCTGCAGCATCGTCGGGCTGTGGTGGATTGTCCAGGTCGAGAAGGCGCTGAACCATCTGCTGCACTTGTTGCTTGTCCGCATTGCCGTAGCCGGCGATAGACTGCTTCACCTCAGCCGGTGTGTATTCGGCTACATGCAGATCGCTGAGCGCCGCGGCCAGGATCGCAACGCCACGCGCCTGACCAACAGAAATGGCGTTGGTCACATTCTTGCCGAAGAATAGTTTCTCAACAGCCATAGAATCCGGCTCGAATTCTTGTATCAGCCTTTGTATATCTTGGAAAACTTCGCGTAGGCGTTCGTGCATGGGATCGACTGAGCGCGTACGAATAACACCGCAGGCAAGGAGCTCGTACTCGCCTGCGGCATTCTGTTTCACTACGCCGTAACCAGTGATGGCTGTACCCGGGTCTATGCCGAGCGTCGTGCTATACTCACGCATCATACTTTCTTAGGGCAGCACTCATGCATCGCGCTTGGCGCATAGTGTGTAACTGGACTACGCAAATTGCGCAACCAGCTCGTCGGTTAGTTCCAGGTTATGGAAGACGTTGCTGACATCATCCAGTTCCTCTAGCGACTCGATGAGATTGAGCACACTCGTCGCTTCATCCGCACCAAGTGTCATGGGCGTATTCGGCTGCATAATTAAGCTGGATTCATCCGGTTTGTACCCGGCGTCGGCAAGCTCTTGCAATACCTGTGCGAAGTTCGCTCGTTCGGTATAAACTTCGACCGCGTCGTCACTCTCGATCACATCCGTGGCGTCCGCCTCGATGGCAGCCATGACTAATTCGTCGCTGTCGATATCGCGCGGCTGGTTGTCGTCGTCGAAAAGACTGAACAGGAGATAGCCCGTCTCGGTGAACTGCCATGCCACAGAATTCGGCTCACCCAGACTGCCATTGCTGCGTGTAAAAACGCGGCGGATATCGGCGATGGTGCGGTTGCGATTATCGGTGAGGCACTGAACGAGGATGGCCACGCCGTGCGGACCGTAGCCCTCATACATGATGTCTTCAATTTCAGCAGCGTCTTTATCAAGACCGGCACCGCGTGAAATCGCTTTTTCAATGTTGTCTTTTGGCATATTCTCTGCACGGGCGCGGTCTACAGCCAGTCGCAGAGCGAAGTTCATTTCTGGATCGGGTCCACTACGAGCCGCAATTTGTATCTCTCTGGCAAGTTTCGTAAAGACCTTGCCGCGGGCTGCATCGTTTGCGCCCTTCTTACGTTTGATTGTTGACCATTTAGAATGACCGGACATGGGTCTCTCCTTCGTCTATCATTTTATCTGCCCGTCCCATGACACGGCAGTTGGTATCCGTACAAGGCTGTACCTTGGTATGCTGTCGGCTTCTACAGCTATTATGGCACATGGTGGCGTTCGCGGCAATCAAAACCAGTGTGGCGGGCCATTAGTCGGCGGAATGCGCCCCCGAATCCCCGGCGCTCGCCACTAACTCACCGGCGCTCATCCTGGCTTCATTGTGCCGCTTTGCCGCCTGGATCAATCCCAGAAAAAGTGGATGCGGTTTGTTGGGACGGCTCTTGAACTCGGGATGAAACTGGCTGCCGAGCATGTATGGATGGGTCGAAAGCTCGGATATTTCCACCAATCGACCGTCAGGTGAGATGCCGCTAAAGACCATTCCGTTCTCTTCCATCAGCGTGCGATAGTGATTGTTAAACTCGAAGCGATGGCGATGGCGTTCCTGTACCGTACTGCCGTAGCCCAACTCCTGGTAGACGCGCTGCGCCAGGCTCCCTTCCTTCAAATTGCACGGATAGAGGCCAAGACGCATCGTGCCGCCCATATCGGCAATGTCGCGCTGGTCCGGCATCAAGTCAATGATCGGATACTCTGTACTGATGTCGAACTCCGTGCTATTGGGCTCGTCGCTGCCAAGTACGTAGCGAGCAAGTTCGATGCACATGACTTGCATGCCAAGACAGAGACCCAGGTACGGGATGTTATTTTCGCGAGCATAGGTAGCCGCAACAATCTTTCCCTCGATGCCTCGATAGCCAAAACCGCCGGGCACTACGATTCCGTCTACCTTCTCCAGCCGCTCCAACGTCCGACCACGCTCCAGATCCTCGGAGCTAATCCATTCGATCTCCACGTGGCGACCAGCAGCCAAACCGGCGTGAAGCAACGCTTCTTTGACGCTAAAGTAGGCGTCTTCCAGCTCCACGTATTTTCCCACCAAGCCGATGGTCAATACAGGGCGATCGCTGCGTATCTCATCCACAAATGACCGCCAAGAGGCCAGGCCCTCAACCGGATCACGCGTCACAGGCAGCTTCAGCCGTTCAACCACCCAATCACCGATTCCGGTATCTTCCAGGCTCAGCGGCACTTGATAAATTGTCTCTGCTGTCTCTAGGGGGATAACCGCCTTCTGATCCACGTCGCAGAAGAGCGCGGTCTTGGCGATAACATCATCGTCCACAGGATAATCACTGCGTAAAGCGATCGCGTCCGGTTGAATGCCGATACCGCGCAGTTCGCCGACACTGTGCTGTGTGGGCTTGGTCTTCAGCTCCTTGCTTGCACTCAGGTAAGGCAGCCAGGTAACGTGAACGAAGAGCGTGTTTTCTGGGCCGACGTCCTTGCGCATTTGGCGGATGGCTTCAAGAAAAGGGAGGCCTTCAATATCGCCTACGGTGCCGCCAATTTCCACCAGAACGACATCAGCTCCTGTGGCGCGGGCAACGCTGCCGATACGTCGCTTGATCTCGTTGGTCACGTGGGGAATGACCTGAATGGTGCCGCCAAGATAGTCGCCGCGCCGCTCCTGTTCCAACACGTAGTTATAAATCTGACCGCTGGTGACGTTGCTGAGCTTGCTGAGGTTCTCGTCGACAAAGCGCTCGTAATGGCCCAAATCGAGGTCGGTTTCTGCACCGTCCTCGGTGACGAATACCTCGCCGTGTTGATAGGGCGACATGGTTCCCGGGTCCACGTTCAGGTACGGGTCGAGTTTCATGGTTGCGACCTTAATGCCCCGCGCCTTCAAAATACGACCGATTGAGGCAACCGTAACGCCTTTGCCCAGGCCCGACAGCACGCCACCAGTCACAAATATGAACTTGCTCATGTTCTTCCCCCAAGAACTACGTATCCAGTCAAATCCGGCTACAGTATATCATGGCGAAGCGCAATTGATAGTTCATCGCGCAGTCTGAATCGCACGAAATGTCGCGCTGCTGAACGACTGTACGCAGGCCAACGTCGCTTGATTTCTGCTTGCGATAGGCGGATGCGTGACTATTTGTTAAGATTACTGGTTAGGGCGTCTACCGCGTAGAGAATGGCTCGGGTCAGCGTCACGCTTGTGCTGAATACGCAAAGATATCCGGATAATCGAATCTATACTCCAACTATGAAGTCGGTAATCGCATGACCTTTATAGATATTCCCCAACCAGAAAGACCCTGTTGGATCGAAATTGACCGCCGCGAATTGAGAAATAACGTAGAGCAAATACGCTTTCGCATCGGCGATACTTGCCGGTTGTGCGCCGTAGTCAAGGCGAACGCCTATGGGCACGGCGCTGTCGGCGTGACGCGAGAACTCGTCGCGCTCGGCGTCGATCAGTTCGCGGTCGCCACGTTAGGGGAAGCTATCGAGTTACGTGAAGCAGGTATCGTAGCGCCAGTGCTGGTTCTCGGGTATACACCGGACCGTCATGCCACAGTCGCTGTCGCTACTGATGTAGCCGTTACCGTTTATGACATGGACAACGCACGCGCCTTTTCTGATGCTGCGGTGGATCTGCGAAAGAGTGCTCTTGTCCATGTAAAGGTTAATACCGGCATGAACCGGTTGGGCGTGCGCCCGGAAGAAGCCGTTGCGTTCCTGCATGAGCTGCAGGCGCTTCCGTCTTTGCACGTCGAAGGACTATTTACGCACTTTGCCACATCCGACACTGACTTGGACTTCGCTCGCGTACAATTTGAACGGTTCTCCAAGCTGATGGCAGCATTGGAAGCCGAGGATCTGCGACCTGATGTCTGCCACGCAGCCAACTCCGCAGCAATGTTGCGCCTGCCGGAAACGCACCTGGATATGGTGCGCTGTGGCATCACGCTATACGGCTTGGCTCCGGATGAAGACGAGACGCCCATCCCGGACGCGTTCATGCCAGTGTTGAGTTGGAAAACCGAAGTGGCGCATGTGAAGCAGATCCAACCGGGCGAAGGCGTCAGCTACGGGCTTGAGTTCATTGCGGATCGACAGACGGTAGTCGCTACCATACCGGTGGGTTATGCCGACGGGTTTCCGCGCCGACCCAAGAACTGGGGCACAGTTCTGCTGCATGGACAGGCGGCGCCTATCGTCGGGCGAGTATGCATGGATCAGACGGTTCTAAATGTGACCGAACTCATCGAATCTGGCACGGACGTGCGCAGAGGCGACGAAGTAGTGCTCATCGGTAGGCAGGGGGACGCGGAAATCAGCGCTGAGGAGGCAGCACGTCGCATTGAGACTATCAACTACGATGTGGTCAGCAGAATCCTCGCACGCGTGCCTAGAGTGTTGGTGGGCGACGCATGACTGAGCCTGCCGAGAATGCCGCCGAACAGAAAGAACTAGCCGAGGCCGTCTACGATCGTCTCATCGAAGAGTATGGCAAGCGCGAGCGTCGCTTCGGCGGTGAGCCGCTGGACATGCTAATCAACACCATTCTTTCTGCGAATACGAACGATGTGAACAGTGGCCGCGCGTTCCGGGAGTTGAAGGAGCGCTATGGCGGCAACTGGGATGCAGTTCGACACGCGCCTCTGGATGACATCAAGGACGCGATACGTGTCGCCGGCATGTACAACCAAAAGGCGCCGAACATCGTTCATACGCTGGAGCAGGTCTACGCCGACCAGGGAGAATATAGTCTGAGCTGTCTGAAAGATATGGACGTGGACGAGGCTATGGACTACTTGACGAGCTTACCCGGCGTGGGCCATAAGACGGCAAGCATTGTTCTACTATTTCGCTATGGCATGGCGACTCTACCTGTGGACACGCACCTGCAGCGTATCGCCCAGCGAGTGGGAATTGTGAAAAAGAAGGCTTCGCCGGAAGTCGTGAAGCGCACCTGGGAGTCGTTGCTGCCGCCTGAAACCTACTTCGCTCTGCATGTGGCGCAGATCAAACACGGTCGCCAGATCTGTCATGCGCGCAAACCGAAATGTGACGAATGCGTCCTGCAGGACCTGTGCGACTACTATCGTAAGAAAGGGGACTGGAGCGACAGGGAGGAGTAGCGTAGACCAGGATTATGATTTGGCTCTATGGCGCGCAAAGGGTCCACAGCGAAAACTGTGGACCCTAAAGTTGCTTGCGACTATTGGTGCTGCGCTACGGCAATACGCTTAGGCAGCTTGTTCGCGATGAAGCGCCTGATAGAGGCGGCTCTTGCGGCGGCTAGCGTTATTCTGATGGATGACGCCGTTGCTTGCCGCTTTATCCAGTTCTTTTTCGGCAATCAATACCAGCTCAGCCGCGTTGGCCTCGCCCTTGTCTATAGCCGTGCGCGCATTCTTCACTGCCGTGCGAGCGCGACCGCGCATGACTCGATTACGTGCCTCGCGTCCGATTCGCTGCCGATTTCGCTTTTCCGCCGATTTCATATTTGCCATACTGCTTGTGCTCCCAGCCTATCGTTACGGCTACGTTCAATTGTTGTAGCGTACTATTTCGTTAATAAATGCCCATTTGAGCAAGCGAGCGCGTTGCCGCGCCGAATGTAGTCACAGCCATTTAGTATATCGTATTCGTTGCTTGCTGTCGAATTCGCCCACGAACGTTTTCTTTGCTCAACGCGTGCACTATCTATCTACTCGCCAGAAAGTTATGGATTCAGGAGCCGGGCTGCGTCTCCGCACGGGCTTGCGTTTCGCGTGCGATATGAATCTCTTCGCTCTCGATGACGTCTTGCATAGCGTCGTCCACATAAGGATAGGCTAGCCACACCGAGCTGACACCAAAGAGCGCACCGGTGATGCCGCGCAGCCACCAATTGCTCATGTGCCAGCCAATCATCTGGGTAATTCCATCGATGGCCATTGGTAGCACCAGTAGCGCGTACAGTTTCAGGCTTGGCGGTTTGATCCGTCCTCGCACGAACGAGAACAGAATGCCAGCCACAAGAACTGAGCCATAAATGGCCATATCGCGTTGGCAGAGGGCAACCTTATAGCCGATGAGCTCGTTGCCGATGAAACGACGTTGTGCCAGTAAATCGCTGCCGCCTACCATGCCCGCCTGTACCAGGGCAGGATCCTGGGGTATAAACGTATTGCCAAACAAGAAGTAGCTATGGTCCGGAAGCTGGTGACACAGCACCGAATAGATGCCGTATATCATGCGCGCTGGCAAGTAGAAGCCCATGTGCATGAGGACTGGCGCCAGCAGCGGCAGGAATATATACGTGCCCCAGGCAATATTGAACAGCGCAAGCCAGTGGCGCGCAATGCCCATGACGATACCGTTGACCACGGCTGCAAGACGCGTCTCAAATGCTTCGGGCGGTCGCTGCTCCGTTTCGGATTGACTGGATATCGTCGTATCACTCATTGGATTGCGCCTCGTCAAAGCACCGATAGAATGCTTTGCTCGACATAGTCCACTGAATGCGGCGGGTATAGCAGTACGCCGTCAGGCAGTTCCAGTACCGGAATCGTATAGCGATACTTCTCGAATAGCATATCATCTTGTTCGATGTCGACTTGTTCAATATCGATACGGTCTGCACCGGGCAGGCTCGTGATCATTTCAACTAGCTCTACGCATAAATGGCAGCCGGGTTTCGTGTACAGGCGCACTGCGACCCGTGCACCGGGGTTTGCTGCCACTACGAATCACCACCGGCAACTGCTGTTCCGCCCAGATAGCCGATGTAGGCGGGAACGAGCGGCAGCACACAAGGGCTCAGAAAGCTGATGATCCCGGCAAAGAGAGCTAGCGGTAGCGCCGCAACCGTGCTGGCGTTCAAAATACTGGAGCTCGACGCAGAAGCGCCGACCAGCGCTTCCTCCAGCGAAAACACCCACTCATTGAGGAAGTAGAATTGAGTGGTCAGGGTACCCAGCCTATCGCTCCAAAGCAGAAAAGCTACGTAGAGCAAGAAAATGCCGCTAATGATACTGACGATGCGCATGTGTCGATTGAGCCGGCGCAGCGTCCTGGTGGCAGTGCTGAATGCCGCCCCTGTGATCAGAAACGGAATCCCGAGCCCAAGGCTATAGACTGCCAGTAGAATGGCCCCTTGTAGGGCAGTCGACGTGTCGTTGGCTAAGAAGAGAATGCTGGCTAGAATCGGCCCGATACACGGGACCCATCCGGCTGCAAAACTTATGCCTAGCAGAGCGCTGCTCAGCAATCCCCAGCGCAAATTGACCCGATGCATGCCTGTGACGCGGCGCTCGGTATAGAGCAGCGTGTCGAAGAACACGAACAAACTTACAAGCGCCGCGGCAGCCGGATTGGTTTTCAGATCCACTCGCTGCTTGATCTTGTCCGTCGACCAGCGGAAGACGCCCAGTGTAGCCAGACCGAAGATGAAGAGCATGATCGCGCCAAAGCGCTGGATGACCGGCATATAGATCGTCAGACTGTGCCCCAATAAGCCGGCAGCAGACCCAAGTAACGTGAAAATAAGACCGAAGCCCAATACAAACGCCACTGCATGTAGAAATACCTGCAGCCGTTGCGAGGCGAGCGCACCTCCGCTAACGGTTGTCGATACCGAAGGATTCCCAGTCGTCTGCGGTGCTATCTCAGTCATGTTGCGAATTTTCCCCGGCGAGTGTGCTGGCAGCTTTTTTCTCTCATCTCACATCAACTATCTACTCGTTGGTTGGTCAATCGGCCCGAGAGGTTACATCGTCAACCATCTCCTCGACCACTTGCAGTTCGAGTTCAAGCGAACGTTGGCGTCGGCTCATATAAAATACATATACGGCTACCAGCGCCCATACTGCAGTAAGCGCAACTGCTAAATAGACCATTATTGAAGCTCCTCTCGCAACTCCGCCAGCGTATCGTCCATAGACAGGATGCGATAGCGTTGAATGATCAACACCGTAAACAGTAACAAGAACGCAATGGCAGCCAGCAGCAACGTCTGCGACATAGTCGTGCCGAGTACGAATCCGCCTTGCGCATCAGGGTTGTCGCCGGAAAAGACGACCGGATGGATGGAGCGAAACCAGCGGGCGCTGTAGTAGGTGAGCGGCAAGCTGAGAAACGCAAACAACGCATAGATGCTGCCGAAGCGAGCTTTGGTCTCGCGATTGTCTATGCCGTTGCGGAAGAGCAAGTAGGCCACGTAGAGCAGCACGGTGATCGTCGCCGTCGTTAAGCGTGGATCCCAGGTCCAGTAGGTGTTCCATGTGGGTTTGGCCCAGAATGTGCCCGTGATGATGGTGCCCGTTCCAATGATGACGCCGACTTCCACCGCTGCCTGCGTAATCCGATCCCATACCAGATTGCGCGTCACCAAATAGGCGATGGCGCCGCCCAGCGATACGACGAAGGCCGCCAATGCACCGAAGTTGCAGCCCATGTGCGTATAGAATATGCGTTGTGCCAGTTGCTCGTCTCCGGCCAAATTTAGGGCCGGTTTTGCATAGAACAGTGAAGCCCAAACCAATAAGGCCATAGCTGCCAGCGTGGCAATATTCAACGCCAAAACCAGCCACTGTCCGATTGAATTTTCCCGCATCTGAACTGATTTCGATGCCATCCCTAGACACCTTCCCAAATGATATCAAATACAATGTAGGCAATGACGATGAAAACCAGGTCATATACGCCCAAGATGAGTAGCCAACGAACATAGTCGGAAAGTTGCCTGCCATCCAACACATTTGAGGTCAAACCGACGCCGGCTACAAAGACGGGAATCATAACTGGAAGCAACAGGATCGGCAACATGGACTCCCTGGCGCGCGTGTTAACGGTGAGCGCGGCGAAGAGCACACCGACGGACAGATAACCGAGCGCGCCCAGCAACAATGCAACCAGTATTGCGGAGTGAAACAGGTTGACGTCGAAGATGATTAGCATGAGCGGCAAGATGACCGCTTCCATGATTAGCATGAAGACTAGTTGCGCGATCAATTTGCCAATGTAGATGGCGCTGCGGTCCACTGGCGCCATGAGCAGCGCCTCCAGTCCGCCCCCCAGCAGCTCAGCACCGAATACGCGGTTGAGACCGATGATGCCCGTGAACAGGAGTACAACCCATAGAACGCCGGGCGCTACTGACGCAGCGTCGGGCACGCGCAGATCGAATGCGAGACCGAATACGATGACGGCGAGCACGGCAAACGCGATCATTGTGCCGAGTGTTTCCTTGGTGCGCGCTTCGGTGCGCAGGTCTTTCACAATGATTGCGCCGATAGCAGCCATATAAGCCGACATCCCGCCTGCATTGCTCACAGCTGCCGCAGGATCGGCTTGATCCGACGTGGTTTGGGCGAGATTCTCTGCCATATCACTCACGACAGCGCCTGGTCTGAGTTGTACAATATTCGCAGCGAATCAACCGTCAGCGACTCCGTTGCAACTGCGCCCGAAAGCTTCCCGTCAGCCAAGACGGTAACCGCGTCCGCCCATTCCAGCGCCCGCACTAGGTTGTGCGTAGTCAGCAGGATAGCGCGATTGGTTGCGCCAAGTTGGCGTAGTAGCGAATGAAGCATCTGCGCGCTTTCTTGGTCAAGCCCAGTGTCTGGCTCATCCAGCAGCAGTACAGGCGGATTGTGCAATACAGCCCGAGCTATTGCCAACCGTTGTACCATGCCGCGACTATAGGTGCGCACTACATCTCGCCGCCGCGTCCACAGATTGACGGATTCCAGCACGTTATGGATGCGCTCTTCCGGCTGCGGAACGCCGTACATTTTGGCAAAGAAGCGCAGGTTTTCCTCAGCCGACAGGTTGCCGTACAGCAGCGGCGAGTGTGTTACGAGGCCGATATAGCGGCGCAACTGCTGCCCGGCTTTCTGCAGGGAAACGCCGCCAAGCGTAATATCGCCGCTGTCCGGCTTTGATAGGCCGCAAACCATATTCATCAGCGTTGTCTTGCCAGCGCCATTGGATCCCAGCAGCGCGACCACTTGGCCTTCGCACACGGACAGGCTGGCGCCGCGCAGAACACGCTTGCGACCGAAGCGTTTATGCACGTTTTCTAGCTGGATGAGTGGCGTTGTGGCTTCAATCGGCATGGAACGTATAGCTATCGGGGCAAATCAGTCGGGTCGAGGTCCGATGCATCCTGCGCATCCTCCTCGTCACCGGCGTCAGCGGCTTCGATGATCTCGTCTTCCACATCTTCTTCGTCCACGAGATCGACGTCAATTTGCAGGATGGCAAGCGCTTTTTCTACCAGCGGGGCGGGCACGAGCACGGATGCTCTGGCAAGTTCGCCGGTGGCAAACCCGAAGACATTTGCCGCAGACTCGCCGGCTATGATGGCGGGAATGCCCTCGCTCTCCAGGCGTCCCTTTACAATTTCTGCTTCGAGACGGTTTGGCGCTTCCCAGACTTCCACCGGTTCCACTTCGTCGTGCTTGTGTTCAGGACTCATGATGCTGCCTCCGATGCCGGTCTCTGCGGGCATCCGTTCGTATGCGAGGGCTAAAAGAGCGTTGCGCCGCTCCCAACAAAGGGATTGTGCGCTTTCTCATGGCCGATAGTCGTGCTTTGAAAATGTCCTGGGAAAACTTCGTAGTCATCCGGCAGCGTGAAAAGCTGTTCTCGAATGCTCTTCAGAAGAGTCGGTCCGTCGGAGCCAGGCAAGTCATAGCGCCCGATGCTCTCGTAGAACAGTGTATCGCCGGCGATGACTTGTCGCCCTGCATGGTGTACGAATACAACGTGCCCCGGCGCATGCCCTGGCGTGAATAGAACCTCAAGCTGCTCGTCGCCTACGCTGATTATCTGACCGTGTTCCAGATACTCATCCGGGTCGTTGATGGGTTCTACGAACGAGTCCAGCCACAAACGCGCCATCTGTGGCACTGCATGCAGCGTCGGCAGATCCAACTTGTGCAGGTAGAAGGGAGCGCCGGTGGCTTCTCGTATCTCGTCCACAGCCATGACGTGGTCGAGATGAGCATGCGTGTTGATGATCTTATCGACCGTCAAATCCTGCTCTTCTACGACTTCCAGAATTGCATCGGCGCTGTCGCCGGGGTCAACGATAACCGCCTTTCGCGTTGTCTCGCAGCTGAGTATATAGCAGTTTTCTTGCAGCAATCCAACGGTCAAGCCGATGATGATCATGGTGTTTTCTTCATTTCAGGTTCGGCTTGAGTTGACCGCCGAGATGCGAATAGCCCAGACGACATGCTAGCCCACTGATCTGCCTGTGTCAAGCAAACGTCGCATCGATCTGCTAAGGTTCCTTGACTTCAACTTCCCCAATCAGCAAGTAATCGGTTCCGTTCACGGCCAAACGCTCGCCGCTCTCTGGGTCATACACCGCCACGATCATACGATAAACGCCCGGCGGTGCATCGTCGGGAATCTCGATTCCATGATTGTCCACGACGATCTCGCCCATCTGCCAATCCGTGGTCGGACTAGTGCCGCCGCCCGGTATCTCGTCGTGCTGAGCGAGTACCACATCGCTATCGCCTAATAGCTGCACACTCACTTTGTACGACCTATCGAGAGGTGCATCGCTCGTCCAGTGCAATGAGACAATGGCAGAATCGCCGGTATAAACGCTCTGTACTTTCTGTGGCAAGCAAACCTGTTCGAGATGGATATGCTGGCCAAATAACACAGGCTCTTCGCTATTGCATTCCAGAGCTGATGCAAAGGTATAGGTAACGAGGCGCAGGTTGCCCATCCACTCGTCGCCGCTCTTGAACGCATGATCGTCCAGCCAGGTCTCCACTATGCGTGCCGGGTCCGATTCGTCTGTAGCCCAGAACAATCCGTAGACGTGGCGGACTCCCGCGGTAGCCTCTTCCAATACACGAACGGTGGCTTCCATGTCCGGGGGGCGATGTGCCGGCAGCGGAAGCACGGTCAATCCGGGATCGTAATATTGCCAGACATCCTGCTGACCAGGCGCATTGATGATCACGATATCTGTTGCAGGATCGGCACTTGCAGCGAGCTGTGAGGCCACGCCAGCATAGTTGTCGCGTGCATTGGCGTCCCCGTAGTATCCCGGCAATACGAGTATCGCCAGCAAGACGGCGACGGCGCCCACAATAATCTGGAAGATGCTTCTCGTTTTGGGATAGATATTTGGCGCCGCAGCCATAAGCAGGCACCACGCTGGGGAGGCAATGAGCAGGAACTTGAGAAACGCATCTGACACGATCCCAAGCGCCAGCATGACCACGACTGGCGCCAGCCACCACAACGTCACTGCCCCGCCTGCGAACTGACGTCGCAGCGCTATGACGCCGACAACAGGCAGCACAAGCGCCAGAAGTAGCCACGGCCATGTCAGTTGCGGCGCCGTGCGGATTGGACCCATGACAAATGTCTGCATGATTGTCGCCAGCCCGTCCAACAAGCCTGCATACTCGCCGCCTTTGGGCCAGTTCAACACGCGCTCGATGGCCGTTCCCAACCAAGGCAGATAGAGCAGAAGGATAACTACATTTGCCGCCAGAAAGCGCAAGACTGACTTGCGCCTGCTCGGAATCTCGGGTGCATTCTGTGGCATGCCGACGTGAACCAAATAGGCGGTTACGGCAGCTGCAATAACAATGGGAAAGCTGTAGTGCACCCATAAGCCCGCAGCGCCGATCAGCGCATAACAAATGAGCGGGATAACTGTCCCCCGGCCTTGCTCTTCCCGATTAACCAACGAAAATAACGACCAGAATAGACCTGCCGCCAGTAGGGTGAGCAGCATGTACATGCGTGCTTCTTGGCTGTAGTAGACCTGGAATGGGTTTAGCGAAGCAACCAATGCCGCCAACAGTGCGACGCTGTGCACAGGCTCCCGCGGCCGAACATAGACGCCGATTTGGTAGACGACAAAGACCACCGCAATGCCCAACAAGGCGGATAGGCTGCGCATGGCCCAGACGCTGTCTCCTAACAACGAAGTCCAGATCTTCAACAGCCAGTAGTAACCCGGCGGGTGGATGTCTAAGGCTGCGGCACGGGCAATGTCGCCGAATGGCTTGGCAATGAGAGCCCAGGTCGTGCCTTCGTCGTTCCATAGGCTGGATGCGTCCAGAGCGTAGAAGCGAACAATAGCCGCGATGAGGAGAATGCCAACGAGCAGCAATGCGTTCAGCCGCCGATCACTAGCCGCCATCCAGGAGCGATCGGAGCGGCGGCGGCTGCGCGATCCGTTAGCGACCATCATTGCGCAGAGAGCGAGCCTATGTAATCGCGTATAGATTCATAGACCGGCTGTGGTGTGAAGTCCGGCGCCAGTAAGCGAAAATAGGCTTCCGGCATCCCTTGCTGTTCCCATGCGTCCGTCGCACGTTTCAAGTACCAAGTATTGGCTACGCCGATCCAAGGCCATTCGCTGCGCACACGCTCATAGGCCGTTGGGAGATAGAGCGCTTGCTGTTCCAGCGAAACACGCCCGTAGCGTGCGTCCACATCGTCGGGCGCCGCGTTCCAGTTCATCTCCGATATCCAGATCGGTTTTTCTGCGTCGCCGTTGGCCACCATTAGGTCGCGCAGAAATAGGTGATGACTAATGTTCAGAACTCGCGGGTGCATGCGTCTGTCCGTTGGTCCGCTCCAAAGCCCGTAACCCTGAACAGAAGCAATGTCGAAATAGTCGGCGGCTCCGGCGTTGTACATGCGCTGCATGAAGAGCAGGTCGCTCAAGCTATTGGATGGCGGTGCTGCATCCGGCGCCATGTTGATGGTCGCGGCAAGCGTGCCAGCGATGATAACGGCGTCCGGGTCGGCATTGCGAGCGGCTGTAGCGCCCACCTTCAGCAACTCAACATACTCATCCGGGCTGATGGCGTAGCTGCCCCATTCCGGGTATATGTTGGGCTCGTTCCAGATTTGATAGTAGCGGACACGCCCTTTGTAGCGCTCGACTACAGCGTGTACGAAATTGCCATAGTCCTCGTAGTTGTCCGGTGGTGCATATTCGCCGACTTCGTTTCCGCGTGCACGGCTCCATGCTGGCGGATTGCTGATGCGCACGATGAGTTCCATATCGTACTGTTCTGCCAGGTCGACGATGTTGTCGTATTTCTCCCAAGCGGAACGATAGGGCTCGTGACGGCGATCTTCGAAGTCGCCGCGACCGTGTATTTCAATGTCTTCCCAGGGGAATTCCTGCCGCAGCCAGTGGTAGCCGGCGTCCGCCGCCATCTGCACAGCTAGCTCACGTTTGGCTGGATCAGCCTCCTGTTCCAAAAAGACATTCACGCCAAAGGGATTTTCGTCCGCATCGCTCTGCACGGCATCCGGTTGCAGGTGAAGCTGCGGGCGGAGCTGGTCGGACAGTAGGTCAGTAAGGCCCTTAACTTGCGCGGCGAACTCTTCTTCACCCGTGTGCTGCCACAGCCATTCATGCGCTGCCGATGTATGCAGTACAAAAAGGGACAGCCCGCCCAATATGAGCAGGCTGATCCACAGAATGGCTAAATCACGGATGGCGCGGCGCATGGCAGCTTATGGTTTGGAACTACGAATCGAAGTCGATGACTGCTTGTTGGCACTTGCCGTCGCCGGCTTCACCGTCTGTGTGTACGTGTGCGATAGCTGAGATACGTTGACCAGTATCGTCGGCGATCCAGAAGTACCAGTCGCCCTCGCGTGCGCCACTTGCCCCAATGATGTGTGAATAGAAACCGGTTCGCCAACCTGGGTAGCCCTGGTGCGGTCCGGACAAAACCGTGGCGACGGGTTCCGCATCGGGTGCGTAGCTGAATACGACGTTAAGTCCATTGACAGGCGAGCCGTTGCGATAGGTCGTGCCTTCTGCATAAGTAACACCTTGATTCGGGTCGCAGCGTTGCACAATAGCCTTGTTGAACTGGTAGCTCGGTGCAGGCGCCGGCGCGGGCTCTGCGGGTTGTGCTGGCTCTGCAGGCTGTGCCGGAACAGGTACAGCCGTGGGCACTGGCGGTTGCGTTGGCGGCGGAGCCGGTATGTTCTGTGCGATCGCAACAGCACCCGTATTCTGAGCAGTCACAAGGTCGCCAAAAACCCAACCAGGTTGCCCTTGGAAATCGATCTGCCACCAAGTACCGGCGTCGTTTTTGCCCTGTACAGTGAACTGTTCGCCGGAATTTGCTGAACCGATGATGCTGTAGTCGGTGCCTGGCCCGCTTCGAACATTCATACTCGTGTTCACGAGCAGTTCAGCTTGCGGAATTGGTGTCGGGGGCACGGCTGTATTGGTTGGCGTCGGTTCTTCCTGGGGCTGAACAACTTCCTGCTCTTGCGGGCCTGGCGCACTTTGCTCTTGTTGTTCGGCAGCGGCTGCAAGTGCATTTGCTGTGGCGATGGCATCCGCATCTACTTGCGCCTGCTCAGATACAACAGTCGGCGTAAACGTTGGTGCAGGCATACGCGTTGGCACCGGTGCGGCTTTCTCGCCGCGACAACTGGCCAATAGCACCACAACAATGCCAATCAGCATGATCGTGGATACTGATCGGAGATTTAATAGCATGGGAAAGCGCTCCGTTGGTTCTGGGCGTACATCAACACATACATCCGACAGATTATTTGAAATCCTTGACTAGACTGCTCGACCGTAATCGAGTATAGCATATTGCCAATACGACGCCGAAACGTTGCGGGTAGTTCCTCTGTTGAGAGCCTAAGTTGGTTTGTTTCGTCGCCCGCGATATCCGGGAGCTTTGATCATGCACCAGGTGCAGCGTTCGACATCCAACATGCGCGTTCGCAACCACGGTTCAATGTCGTTGGCTGTCTTCATAGTCGTGATAACTGTGGGGAGTAGTGCGTTATATCGATAGTTTAGTAACTGGAAAAGCTTCTCACGCGCCCACGGCGTAGCGCTCTCCGTACCTAAATCATCCAAGACCAGACAGGGCGCATTCTTGATCTCGTTAAAGCGTCGGTCATAGGGTGTGGAGGAATTCGGGCTGAACGCGGAGCGCAGGTGATCCAGAAGATCCGGCGCGACGATGAACATGACTTCGCCAAACGCTACATTGATCAGGTGGTTCGCAATAGAGGCGGCAAGATGCGTTTTGCCCACACCTGTATCGCCTGAGATAACCAGCCAGCCGTGCGGCTCCTGAGCGTACCGTTCCGCTTCAGCGTACACCTGTTGCAGATTGAGACGCTCTTTCGCATCCAGGTCCGATCGGTTCTCGTTGAACGTCTCGAACCTCTTGTCTCGATAAAGCGCCAGTGTGCTCAAGTCACTTGGCGCGGCATTCTGCCCGGCACGAAAGTCCGGCGCGATGATGGCGTAATGATTGACCAGGTTCGGGTCCTGCAGGCGACTGCGCACACGTGGGTCGATCTCGTCGATCCGCTGGTTGGTCGTAATCACTGTGGCGAGTTTCGCATTGTAACGGTGGTTGAGCAACTGGAAGAGCTTCTCCTGCGCCCATTCCGTGCTGCTCTGTGTACCCATATCATCCAAAATGAGCAGTGGTGTGGTGCGGATCTGTTCAAACAGGTCGTCGTAGTTCGTATTGCTGCGCGGGGTGTAGGTTGAGCGCAGATGGTCCAGCAGGTCGGGTACCACCATAAAGACAGCCGGTTTTCCAGCCTTTAGCCGCGCATTGGCGATGGCAGCCGCCAGATGGGTCTTGCCACAGCCATACGTGCCCGTAAGCAGCAGCCAGCCATCCGGCTGCTCGGCGTAATAGCTACAGGTTTCAAAGGCTCGTCGCAGGTTGTAGGCTTTGTCCTGAGCCAAATGCGTTGGTTCAGCGAGAAATGTATCAAACGTCAGATAGGTAAGATCACCCAAATGGCTCATGGTGCGAAGCCGTTCGATTCGTCGCTGTACATGATTGTTCGTCTGGCACTCACAGGGGATTGCCTTGCCGAAGTTGGGATGGCCGATGGGCACATCCGCTGTAACATAACCCGTACCGCCGCAGATGGGACAGGTCGGCTCGGAGTCGTTCGCTCGCATGCCGCCCCTAACCTGTCTAGCCGATGATGATCTCGGAGAGGTCGTCTGGGATGTCATACTTTCCTTTGTCTGACGAAGCAGCTCTTCCATATCCTTCACGTTGACCCTCATCCCTTCCGTCAGTCTCCCAGCGCCGCAGAATGGCCTGGATATAGCGCAGATGTCGTTTGTTGCTGCTCACTGCAATTTCGATCGCGTCCTGTATCCACTCCGGCGGATAGGTCTTCTCCATGTCGCGGAGCTGGTCGGCGATGAGCGGCGTCATGACGCCTATATTCTGTTCGTAGAGTACGAAGATGTTCGGCCGTTGCACCCGCAACCTGGCTTCGTCGGGAATTGCCGACTTCAGTTCACCCAGTCGCCCGTCCCGCACCATAGCCAGCGCCTGCCGTCCTTTGACCGTGTTGAGAAAATACCAGTCCTCCACTTTCTCTGCGCTCTTGCCAGCTTCGTCGACAACGTCCGTTACGATCTCCAACCGCTGCAGCGTTTTACGCGTGACGCAGCTATTGATAGCTTCCTCCAGAACGATGTCTATTGGACGCAAGTCCTCTTCTGAAGCCAGGCTGTTGAGTAAAAGCTCATCCTCGCGCAGGTCTTTGCCGCGCAGGTACCTCAGCTCACCGCTTTGTTCGTTCAATAGCCAAAAGCAATGCAGCGTTAGCTTGAGCTCTGCGAAATCGTCGATCTGCGGCAGCAGTTCAGTGAAGAACAGGTCCGGCACGATGACCGGTTTCATTGATACGTCTGTGAAGCCGACGAATGTCTTGTACAACTGTGTCACGGCGCTAATCCTCCCATATGTCGTCTAATAATCAAGTTCCGATCGCTGTAGCGCCAGGTCATGGAACAGTGTAAGCTCCTTCTGGAAGAACAGACTCACGGTGCCTGTTTCACCGTGACGATGCTTCGCCACAATGATGTCGGCAATATTCTGCCGGTCTGTCTCCTCCACGTAATAGTCTTCGCGGTAGATGAACATAACTACATCGGCATCCTGTTCGATACTGCCCGACTCGCGCAAGTCCGACAACATAGGAATCTTGTCGGCACGACTCTCCACCGCGCGGCTGAGTTGCGCCAACGCGAGAATCGGCACGTTTAGCTCGCGCGCCAACGCCTTTAACTGCCGGCTGATGTAGCTAATTTCCTGCTGTCGATTCTCCGACCGGGACGATGATACGCCGCTCATCAACTGCATGTAATCGACCATGATCAGATCGATGCCGTTCTCCATGGCAAGTCGACGCGCCTTGGTACGGATATCATTGATTGTGGCAGCAGGCGTGTCATCGATGTAGATCGCATGGGCGGACAGCCTATTGGCGGCTTCCATGAGGATGTTCCATTCATCCTCCGCTTCGTGGATATCGCCAAGGCGCAGCCGATAGCTGTCGATGCCGGTCTCCATGGATAACAGCCGCTGGACAACCTGTTCTTTGCTCATCTCCAGGCTGAAGATAGCTACCCGCTGACCATGATACTTGGCAGCATACTCTGCCATTGTTAGGCCAAACGAAGATTTACCCATGCCGGGACGGCCGGCAGCAATGATTAGGTCGCTCTGCTGCAGCCCGCCCAGAAGCTTGTCTAGCTGCGTGAAACCCGTGGGCACGCCCATGAGCTGCCCGCCGCCTTTGGTGAGGTCATCAATACGACCGACCACATCGGGCATGATCGCGCCGACAGGAGTCAAGTCACGATGAATGCTGCTCTCGCTGACGCTGAAGATGACCTGTTCAGCACGATCAATAATGCTATGAACGTCGTCGCTGTCGTCGTAGGCAAGCTCGGCTATGCTGCCTGCTGCGGAGATGAGCCGGCGCAGGATCGCTGTCCGTTCCACGATGCGTGCATAGTGGTCGATATACAGTGATGTTGGCGTGGTTGCGATCAATTCGGTGATGTAGGCAGGGCCGCCGATTTCAGCCAAGGTGTTACGCCGCTCAAGCTCGTCGACCAACGTGACGTAGTCAATGGCCTCGCGCCGCTCATTGAGCGAGTAGATCGCCTGATAGATTTGACCGTGGCTGTGGCGGTAGAAGTCGTCGGCTTTGATGTAGCTTGCGATCTTCATCATGGCATCGGGGTCGATAAGCAATGCGCCTAGCACTGCTCGTTCAGCTGCCAAATTGGACGGGATCATCCGCTGCGGAAGATCGACGGGTCCGCCAAAATCGTCGCCAAACCCATCTCCGAAACCGTCACCGTAGTCGTTGCCAAACGGCGGCTCCTGAAACTCGTCCGCCTCCGGCATGTAAAGCGGCTCGGAATCGTGATCGGCCCCATTGGGGGACTTTGGTTCATTTGTTGCACTGTCCAACCGCTCAGGCTCCGAACCGTTCTTCGAGTCCTCGGTTGCAGTGGATTTATCCTGCGTTTCGGCGTCCGGACTAGAGTCGTTCTGCAGCTCCAGTTCCAGGTGAGATCCGTCGCTAGGCGCTTGGTTATCTTCCGTGTCGGGTTCCATGTGGTTGTCCTTCGAATCGGGCATTTTGTTTCACTCGTTGCGGCGTGTCGCGGAGTCGCTAATCACGAGCGGAAGTCATGGGCACAAGATGTGGAAATCGTGTTGATGGGCTGGGGAAAAGGGCGCATGATGACAAAAGCGGCGAAGCTGCTCGTAGCAACCTCGCCGCCCGATGTCGGTACGCACCTACATCCATCTAGTTGCCCAGCAGATCATCCAAGTCTAGGCCTTCGACGAAGTCTGTAAAGACGCCCAGGTCACCCCGCTTTTCGACCTCGTCTTCCTCGTCAGAGGATTCGAAATCACCCATGCTGTCATCGGTCAGATTCAGTTCTTCGTCGGGCAGTAAGCCTGCCTGATCCATCACTTCATCTTCGATGTAGACAGGAGCGCTAACCCGCACGCTCAGTGCGATTGCATCGCTCGGCCGGCTATCGATTTCCACTCTATCGCCATCGACGTCCAACACAATTTTGGCGTAATAGGTGTTCTTCTCCAGCCCGCTGATAATGACTTGTTCGACTTGCCCGCCCAGCGTCTCGATTACGGTCTTGAGCAGATCGTGAGTTAGGGGGCGAGGAGCGTCCACGCCCTGTAGCTGCAATGTAATGGCGTCTGCTTCGAAGGGGCCGATCCAGATGGGCAGAAAGCGTTCACCATCTTCTTCTTTTAGCACCACGATGCGATGCTGGGACATCAGGCTGACGCGTATGCTGTCAATGGTCACTTCGATCATACGATAGTCTCTCCTACGACGCACTCAATTGGCTTCGTTTCACAAGCGCATTCCGTATTGAACTATCACTATGATAATCGAAAACGGTGCTTGCGTACATCGCCAAGAACGGTTGGATTATAGCATAGCTCTATTGGCAAAGCAACGATTTATTGGAGATTTGGCGAGTTTCTAGGCAACTCACCGGTGCTTCTCTTGCAAATGATGACGCTGAAAGCGCCCCCCAAGATTTTGTGAATTCCACCGAAGTTAGTATACTTTGGAATGCAAATCGGGGCGTAGCGCAGCTCGGTAGCGCGCATCGTTCGGGACGATGAGGTCGGAGGTTCAAATCCTCTCGCCCCGACCTGCATAGGAGGACCTCTTTCACGTGCAAGGAAGAGGTCTTCTTTTTTGCGCATCGTTCGGGACGATGAGGCCGACGCGGGCGTCGGAGTGAGGTTCAAAGCTGATGATGATCAGCCCCTCTCGGCCCGACCTGCATAGGAGGACCTCTTTCACGTGCAAGGAAGAGGTCTTCTTTTTTGCGCATCGTTCGGGACGATGAGGCCGACGCGGGCGTCGGAGTGAGGTTCAAAGCTGATGATTATCAGCCCCTCTCGCCCCGACCTGCACAGGAGGACCTCTTTCACGTGCAAGGAAGAGGTCTTCTTTTTTATGCATCGTTCGGGACGATGAGGCCGACGCGGGCGTCGGAGTGAGGTTCAAAGCTGATGATTATCAGCCCCTCTCGCCCCGACCTGCATAGGAGGACCTCTTTCACGTGCAAGGAAGAGGTCTTCTTTTTTATGCATCGTTCGGGACGATGAGGCCGACGCGGGCGTCTTTAGTGGTGGCTGGTTGAATTTGCTACCGTTGAAACCAGCCCAGTGGCACATACGGGCTCTCACTAGTATTTATGTTTTTGCCATCTGCGCTAGCGGTCACATACTCGCCATCGTACGGTCGCACACCTACCTCCAATAGATACTGTCCTGATCCCGCCCATTCAGGCCATACAACCTCGTACTCGTCCAGGTAGGTCTCACCGGCTTCCCAATGGTCTGTACTCCATCGACCGTAGCCGGGCGATCGGTTCCACTCCCAGACAAGCGTCCCATCCTCCGCAATGACGCGCAACGTGATGCGATAGTCTTCCGCCGTTGCTTCCGTCATACGCCACAAGAGCACCGGCTCGGATTCCAGCGTCCAGTCCACAAGAGCAAGCGGCCCAAACGTCACAGATGGCTTGCTGGCTCTCTCTGTTGCTATAGAAGACGTGATCGGTTTAGGAGGCGCATAGGCAGGCAATATAACTCCGATCAGACCGTATATCGCAAGGAACGCCATCAAGCCGCTTCCAACAACGCCGAATCCCGGTCGGAAACGGACTAGCGTCAGTTCCGACAATCCGACCACGAACAGTGTTACGATGGCGCCGACAGCGGGGTAAAGCAAGCGTCCCTGGTCCGTGCCCAAAGCGACTAGCGAATATCGCCAAATAGCCACTGCCACGCCGACCACCGCTAGCGCGAACATGAAGAGCACCAGGCGCTGCATTGTGTTTGACAGCCACCAGGATTTCAGCAACCCAAACAAGGACGCGACGCTAAAGACGCCAAGCAACCAGTAGACCCACCCGGGATAGGGCAGGTGACCAACCGCACCAAACTTACCCCAGAAGGATACGAACCAGCCTTTCACCAGCCAGTACGTGTCGCTAGCCGACCAGGGCGCTGAGCGAACGTCGACGGTCTGTTGCATGAGTGAGTAGCCTAGAGGATCGCCGTAGAGACGCCAGTTGCGCAGGAACCAAGGTGCAGCAAAGAGCGCTGCCGTGAGCAAAATGACCGCACAAGTTATGACGGCGCGGCGCCAATGGCGACCGAACCCTTGTAGCCAAGAGGTAGCATCGGGGCTGTCCATGGTCGAGTCCAAACTTGCACCTGCAATAGCGCCGACCAGTACCACAGGCCACAACGCCAGCAGGCTAACCTTTGTCAGCAAGCCCATTCCCATCACGATGGGTAGCCACCAGATGGCGCGCCGGTTCGCAGGTTGACGCAGCAGCAATAGGGCGCCTGCCAGTGTCAGTGTACCCATGAGGGCAGCGCCGTTGTCGTTGTTGACCGCACCGCCGATGAATGCAAATTCCGGAATCACGGCAAGAAGCGCAGCGGATGCAATGGCCAACCACTGCTGCTCTGGAAATCCGAGCCGAACAAGCCAATACGTGGCGAGAACAGTGAGCGTGCTCAATAGTACTGAGACGAACCTTGCAAGGTGAAACGCAAGCGGTCCGGCGCTCCAAGGCCACTCTTCCAGCGTTGTATGGATAAAGAAATTGGGTGACCAATTCGCCGTGGGTTGGATACTCAGGTCCGGATTCGCGCGCAGCCAACGATAATCGAGCGGATCGCCGAGGCTCGCCGCCAGCGTAGCTACAATATGGTAGAGAGGCGGGTGTTTGCCCTGCGTCAACTGCGGACCGATTGCTAGTCCGCGTTTTGCCGCCAACAAGCGCACATAGGCAAAGTGGTCAGCCTCATCCGGCGCTTCTGCCAGCGGATTCCAAATGCTGAAAGCCCCTGCTACTAGTAGATGCAAAAAGACCAACAGCGTCAGCGCCATCATCGGGGCTTTGCTGTTGGTCATGGCAACCATCCCACACGAAAAGTTATGGATAGATTAGACTATTCTTCGGGCGACTCCGCGTTCACAGCTACTTCTGTACCTTCGCTCTCCTTGATAGTGCGCAGATGCGGGAAGAGGATCACCTCACGAATCGTGTCGGTGTTGGTGAAGAGCATAACCAAGCGGTCGACGCCCATGCCAAAACCACCGGTCGGCGGCATGCCGTAACTCAGCGCTTCGATGTAGTCCTCATCAACCGGATGCGCCTCTTCATCTCCATGACGAGCTCGGTAGTTCTCATCCACGAAACGCTGAAACTGGTCAATCGGATCGTTGATCTCGCTGAACGCGTTGCAGATTTCCATGCCGCCCATGAAGCCCTCAAAACGCTCAACTTGCCGTGGATCCTCAGGCGACCCTTTGGCGAGCGGGCTTACGTCTCGCGGGTAGTCGATTAGGAACGTTGGTTGGATGAGGTTCGGTTCAACATGTCGCGACATAAGGCTGTCTACCAGCTTGCCCCAGTTGCTCTTTGGGTCAGGCTCATGGCCGATGTCGCGCATGGCGTGAGCCAACGACTCGGCGTCCGGGTAAGCTTCAAAGTCGATGCCGCATGCGTCCTTGACGGCATCTCGCAGACTGATGCGCGTCCATGGCGGCGTCAAGTCAATATCGTGGCCTTGCCACGTCACGACCATGCCGCCTGTCACAGCCATCGCGACGTCTGCAAGCATCTCCTCGGTCCGGCGCATCACATCGTTGTAGTCGGCGTAGGCCTCATAGAACTCGACCTGGGTGAATTCCGGGTTATGTTTGAAGCTAACACCTTCGTTGCGGAAATCGCGCCCGATCTCGTATACGCGCTCAAAGCCGCCTACGATTAGTCGTTTCAGATAGAGTTCGAAGCTAATGCGCAGGTACAGGTCCTGGTGAAGCTGGTTGTGGTGCGTTACGAACGGCCGTGCAGCCGCGCCGCCATAGACCGGTTGCAGAATTGGCGTCTCGACCTCAAGAAAGCCTTCTCCGTCCAGATATTCGCGAATGGCGCGGATGATGGTAGCCCTCGTTCGGAAAAGCTCACGAATTTCCGGATTCGACAATAGGTCAACATAGCGACGACGATAACGGGTCTCCTGATCGCGCACGCCGTGCCATTTATCCGGCATGGGCTTCAACGCCTTGCTCAGGAATATGATCGAATCGGCCTGTACACTGGGTTCACCCGTCTTGGTCACGGCTAACTTGCCGCCAACCTCCACAAAATCGCCCAGGTCGACGAGGCGTTTCCACACCTCGTTATACCAACCGTCCGGCAGATCGTCCCGTCGTACGATAATCTGTATCTGTCCGGAACCATCTTCGACATCGGCAAAGCTCATCTTGCCCATGATGCGAATCCGCTTGAGTCGTCCTACGATAATGACGTGCGCGTCGGGCGCTACCAGTTGCCCGTCATCGCCTTGCGCAACGAATAGGTTGCGTACATCGGCGATTTCGTGCGTGCGCTCCACGCGTGCTGGGAAGGTCTCGATGTTGAGCTCCTGCAACCTGTGCAGGTTGTTCAACCGGGACGCTTCTTGGTCCGTCATGCCTCGCGGATCGAACATGGGATGCGTTTGTTCAGCCAAGATACACTATCCTTTGGGCTGGGACACGCCTTGGGACAGGCTAGGAAATGTCACAGATTTTGAATACTGTTTCGCCGCCGGGAGATTTTACCGACACCTTGTCGCCGACTTTTTTGCCAAGGAAGGCGCTGCCCATGGGACTTTCGTTGCTAATCCGTCCGTTGGCAGGATCTGCTTCTGCGGAACCAACGATCGTATACTTCTCTTCCAACGAGGCGCCATCCTCCTGGACAACGACTGTCTGTCCGATAGACAGACTGTTGCCGTTGTTATTCTTGCTTTCGATCAACTTGGCATTGTTGATGATCATCTCCAGGTCGCGGATACGTCCTTCCAGGAATCCCTGTGCCGTCTTTGCCTCGTCATATCCGGCATTCTCGCTAATGTCGCCTTCAGCCTTGGCTTCGGCAATCATCTGGGCGACCTCTCTCCGACGTGTACCGGTGAGATAAGCGAGCTCTTCCTTGAGCTTTTCGAGTCCGTCTTCAGTCAGATACACCGGTTCATTTTTCGCCATATGCAATTCTTCCTTACTATTCTCCATCAGGCTGTTCCGCCGTGGACAGACCTGTAACCCGCATCGCAAAACTGTTTTCTTTGTAGTCTTGTTAGCTAAGCATAACGAATTCGGTTCTCTCCGATTCACCAGAGACAAATCGGAAGTCGGCTGACTGTCGCACCGAGTTCATGAAAAAGACCGCCAGTTTGGAGGCGGTTTCGGGCCTATGTTTCACCAAACAAACAAACGACCATCAACAAACTATCGTTTCAATACTCCTGTCACGACAGGTTGTTGAGGTCGATCCATTTTCCAACCCAGTAAGTATAGCGTAAACTATCACAGGAGCAAAATCAGTCGAGATTCATAGAGATCATATAAGTCTCGCGACGATTGAATTCTTCGCATGTCGGCAGGTATTGGCGGTCGATCTATCCATTAGCCAGATCCAGAATGGACCATCCCACAATGACAGACGATGCAGCAGCCACTTTTGATGCATTCGCTCCATACTTCGATGCAGACTACCGTGACTACGACGACGATCTGGAAATGATCGTTGCCCTGGCTGAGGAATGCGGCGGACCTGTGCTTGAGATGGGATGCGGTACGGGACGTGCACTGGTTCCCCTGCTAAAGGCAGGACTCGACGTTGTCGGCGTGGACATCAGCCCGGCTCTGCTCGAAGTCGCGAGAAAGAAGCTTGCCCAGGATGATCGCAACGGACAGTACGAGTTGGTGGAAGGCGACCTGACCAGCTATTCCCTTACTCAACGCGATTTCGGCTTTTCCTTCTGCACAAGTAATACGCTGATGCATCTAGCTACGCCTGCGGCTCAGCTCGCCGCGTTGAAGAATACATATCAACACCTGAGGCACGACGGCGTGTTGCTGCTCGACCTATTTAATCCCGATGTAGTACGTTTGGTCACGGTGAACGGACTCACAGAACTGGCGGATGAATGGCAAGACGCCGAAAGCGGTAGTCGCGTGCTTAAGTGGAGCACGCGTACGGTCGATTTTGCTTATCAACTACAGGACACTCTCTTCATCTACGAGGAGATCGCCATAGACGGTCAAAATCGCAAGACTGTCTGCCCCTTTACGTTGCGGTTTCTATGGAGAAACGAGGCAGAGTTGATGCTTGAGAAAGCCGGCTTCGTCGTTGAAACGGTCTGGGGCGACTTCGACGCCAGCCCGTATCAAGCCGACAGCGGACGCCTGCTCCTGCTCGCCAGCAAACAGTCAAGGCTCAGCCGATAGTTGACATTTGACCACTGAACGAAAGTTGAATCATGAACGACTATACCTCAATTTCTACTGATCAACTGCAGACTATGACAGATCGTTCTCTGCGGAGGTTGCGCAGCAGTGTGGAGGTTCTTTTCGAAAATCAAGATAGGCACGCCGATCAAGCAGCCTTTATGACGCGACTGGACACACATTTCCCGGACCTGTTTCGTTTGCTCCTTGGCCTGTACGGCGGACAGTATGACTTCTTTTACCACCTAGAGCAGTTGCTGATTATGGCGGCGCAGAGTTGGATAGATCGCTCCAAGGAGTTGAAGGAGTTGGATGCTAGCAGGGAAGCAAATCCGACCTGGTACCAGTCTCAGAGTATGTTGGGTGGCGTCTGCTATGTGGATCGCTATGCAGGTACCATCGCTGATCTTAAGGAGAAGCTGCCCTATTTCCAGGAACTTGGCCTCACCTATCTGCACCTCATGCCGCTTTTCGAAGCGCCGGAGGGCGATAGCGACGGCGGTTACGCTGTCAGCGACTACCGCAAGGTGAATTCGAAACTCGGAACGATGGAAGAATTGCGAGAGCTAGCTGATGCACTGCGCTCCAACGGAATCAGTCTGGTACTCGATTTTGTCTTCAACCATACGTCCGATGAACACCGATGGGCGATGGCAGCCAAACGGGGTGATCCAGACTATCGCGATTACTACTTTCTTTTCCCCGATCGAACTATTCCTGATGCCTACGACAGGACACTGCGCGAGATCTTTCCTGAACAGCACGCTAGCAGCTTTACATATCATGAGGATGCTGGAGCGTGGGTCTGGACCACATTCAACGAGTTTCAGTGGGACTTGAATTACGCGAATCCAGCAGTCTTCCGCGACATGGCGGCAGAGATGCTCTTCTTAGCTAATGTAGGTGCAGAAGTGCTGCGGCTGGATGCGCTTGCATTCATCTGGAAACAAATGGGCACTGACTGCGAAAGCTTGCCGCAGGCGCATCAACTGGTGCAGGCTTTCAACGCACTGGTGCGCATCGCAGCGCCGTCCATGCTCTTCAAGTCAGAAGCCATTGTTCATCCCGACGAAGTGGCTAGCTACATAAGCACCGGCGAGTGCCAGCTGTCGTACAATCCGACGCTCATGGCGCTGCTATGGGAAAGTCTGGCTACACGCGAAGTGCGCCTCTTGCGTCACTCCATGAGTCGCCGGTTCGACATCGACAGGTCGTGCGCTTGGGTCAACTATGTGCGCTGTCATGATGACATTGGCTGGACCTTTGACGATCGTGAGGCAGAAGAGCTGGGCATCAACGGTTTTGATCACCGGCAGTTCCTAAATGCATTCTTTACCGGTCGTTTCAACGGGAGTTTTGCCAAAGGATTACCTTTCCAGGAAAACCCGCGCACGGGCGACGCGCGCATCTCGGGCAGCTTGGCCTCACTTGCGGGCCTCGAGCGCGCACTGGATCTGGGTGATGACAAGGCGATCGATCTAGCCATTCGCCGCATTTGTCTGCTTCATTCTGTCATCCTCAGCATCGGCGGCATCCCGCTACTCTACCTCGGCGACGAGGTCGGTACACTCAATGACTACAGTTATCTGCAGAGTGCAGACGAATATGATGACAGCCGATGGGTGCACCGACCAGTTATGAACTGGGACGCCATGACCCAGCGGTTTGAAGAGGGCACAATCGAAGCCCGCGTCTATCGCAGCCTACAGCGGCTCATACGGTTAAGGAAATCTGCGCCCGCTTTTGCCGGCAACAACATGCAGGTACTCGACGTGCGCAATGACCACGTATTCGCCTACGTGCGAGCGTCCATAAGACAAAGTGATGGCGCCGATCGGCAAACACCAAACCGCATCCTTGTCCTGGTAAACTTTACGGAGCGCCCCCAGCTTGTCTCGACAAACGAGTTTCGGTTACAAGGTATGGGCAAACGTCCCTACGACCTAGTGGCTGACATTGAGGTCGACATAAGTGTGGCGGATGTTGAGCTAGAACCCTATCAAGTCATGTGGGTCCACGACAGCTCAACATAATGACAGCTGATACTTACCATAAATAGAAGGATGCTCGCTGCAAAACATTCTTCTAACAACAACGGTCCCCGTTATGAGGGACCGTTGTGTTATACAATCACTAGCTTTCCTGTGACGCACTAGCACTCACTATAACCACAGACATAGCACTTTCGGCAGCCCTCGATGTTCAGAAAGGCTGCCTCGCCACATTCAGGGCAAATATCACCGACCGGCGAACGGTCAATCGGCAATGCAAGTTGCTCGGGCGGTGTTCCGACGTGCGCCAACGGCACACCGCTAAGATGTTCCGCCAGCACCTGCGCAATGCCGTCCGGCAGGCTGAGAACACGGTTTGCACCGAATCCAAGCGGACGGCCGCCGCCAATACCGGCCATCTCATCCAGGATCCAGCGCAAACGCTCGTTGGGCGACAGCGTGGTTGGCAGACGTAATATCAAACTGACCAACCGACCCATTGCCTCACTAACCGCGGCGACCTCGCTGCCTGCCTTGCCGACGTTGAGGAAAACCTCGAACGGCTCGTTCCATTCGTCGTTGTTGACGGTGATGTATGCCGTGCCCAAGGGCGTATCCTTGCGATAAGTCGTGCCGGTCAACACCGTCGGTCGCGGGCGCTTGGTTAGCATTAGGTCCGAATCGCCGTTCGTACGATTTTCGGCGGTTTCGCCTTCCACATCCTTCGATACTGCAAAGCTCTCAACGAAGGGCGCCTCATACGCGCTCACGGCGCCATTGTCGCCCGCCTTCTTCTGCTTAGTCGCCTTGGTTTCCAGCACAACCTGTTCTCGGCTGCCGGTGACATAAACGGTGAGTCCCTTGCAGCCTAGCTCCCACGCGAGCATATAGGCCTCTGCAACGTCGTCCTCGCTAGCCGTCTCTGAAAAGTTGCACGTCTTGCTGATGCTATTATCGACGAACGCCTGTATGGCTGCCTGCATGCGTACGTGTTCCTCCGCCGTAATATCACCGCTGACCACAAAGGAGTCTACCAACTCTTTCGGTAGGTCGGGTACGTTTTGACAGCTGCCGTATGCCGCTACATGTTGGCGTATTTCTTCTTGACGACGATCGCTCAGCCCAATTTGGGCCAGTGCCTTATCGAAAAGGGGGCTGGTGTAGGCCAACTCAACGTCATTGTCGCCATCACGGAAGTGGCGAACGTAGCCAAGGGCGAAGACCGGTTCGCAGCCATAACCCTCACAGCCGCACACAGTGGCAATCGTGCCTGTCGGTGCAACAGTGGTCTGGGCTGCATTGCGAATCCCGTGCTCGGTAATTCCGTCCACGATCGTCTGCCAATCCAGTTGCGGGCGCTCCCAGTCACGCACAAACGGCTTTACCGGCTGGGGTGGCTGCCACGCCATGCCATTCTCAGCGCTCGCGTCATAGATGCTGCCCTTGAACGCTAGGAAGGACCCGCGCGCTTCGGCAAGTTCCACGCTGCGCTGCATGCAGTGGTAGCGTACGAACTCCATGATTTGAGCGGCAAACTCTTGGCCTTCCTCGCTTCCATATCGGATGCCCAACTTATACATCATGTCGCCGAGGCCCATGATTCCCAGACCAATACGGCGTGCGCGATAGGCCGACTCAGCGACTTCAGGTATAGATGGAACGTATGCGTTAGCGCTGACGACGTTATCCAGGAAGTGGGTAGCTTCACGCACCGTCTTCCGTAGGAGCTCCCAGTCTACAACTGGCTCATCCTGCGCTTCGTCCACATGCACAGCTAGGTTGATCGAACCCAAACAGCAGTTCTCATAAGGCCCAAGCCACTGTTCGCCGCATGGATTGGTCGCCTCTAGAGCGTAAAGATGGGGCACGGGGTTGGAGCGGTTTGCCGCGTCAATAAAGAGTGCGCCAGGCTCGCCGTTGTGGTGCGCGAACTGAATTATCTTCTTGAAGAGTTCTCTCGCGCGTACCGTCTTCCAGACCGAGCCGTCCCTGGGATTCAGTAAGTCGAAATCAGTATCGTCACGAACGGCTTCCATGAACTTATCCGTGATTGCCACCGAGATGTTGAAGTTCGTGATGGCGCCTTCAGTGACCTTGCACTCGATAAAGTCTTCAATGTCCGGATGGTCCACGCGCAGCACGCCCATGTTCGCGCCGCGCCGTGTACCGCCCTGTGCGATTTCGCCAAACGCCTGGTCGTATACTCGCAGAAATCCAACCGGTCCTGTGGCGCGACCGGCGGACGTGTGCACGATATCGCTCTTTGGACGCAAGCGACTGAATGAGAAACCGTTTCCGCCGCCAGTCTGCTGTATCAGCGCGGCCACACGTAGCGTGCTAAAGATACCATCAAAGCTCTTGCCCATATCGTCAGCAATGGGCAAGACGAAGCAGGCTGCCAATTGCCCCAGTGGCGTACCGGCGCCTGTAAAAGTTGGGCTGTTGGGGAAGAACCGATATTGCGACAGCAGGTCGTAGAAGACTTTGGCGGTTGCTTCCGTTTCGCCTGCGTGCTTATCTTCGACGCGTGCAATATGCAGGGCAACGCGGTAAAACATTCCAGCCGGCGTCTCCAGCAAAGAGCCATCCGTGTCCTTGCGCAAATAGCGGCGTTCCAATACACGACGACTGTTCTCGCTCAGGTCGATAGTGTCATCATCGACGTATTCCGGCGGCTGAATGTATTCACGTTCATCTCGCACGTTCTCGATGACTGTGTGGGCTTTGTTGACGTCTAGAGCCATTTCGGTCTGCGTGGCCATAGTTCATCCTCCTTTAGCGGGACGCATCGCCCGTCTCAGGGCTGCTTCCATCCATTCACTTTGACCATTGTGTCTAAACAGGGTTGCATCTAGACACTTGTGATAAAAAGATAACCTGACGAACAACTCCTTGAAACTAGTTCAAAAGCGCAGTGAACCAGCGCGACATAAAACGATATACCTGATGCCACTAGCGAAAACGTGCGTGACAGCGCCTGCGTTTTCCTCTGATTTTATCCGTTTTGCCGCTACGCGTGTTGCACGATTGGTAACCGCATTCGTGCGATAGCATTGCTTACCTGCCCATCAGTCTGTCGATTTCCGACCGAATTTCGTTTAGGTCCGACATTGCCAGGTAAACGCTGGCAAAACGTATATAGGCTACTTGATCGGTCTTAGCAAGCTGGTCCAGCACCAGATTACCTATCTGCTTGCTTGGCACCTCTGCACGCCCCAGCGCAAGCAAAGACTCTTCGATCTGGCTCGCAATTCCGTCGATGGTTTCGCTGCTGACAGGGCGCTTCACTGAGGCAATTTGGATGCCGGAGATCAACTTCTGTCGATCGAACGGTTCACGACGACCATCCGACTTCGCGACCGATCGATTGGCGGCGATGTGTTCATATGTGGTGAAACGCTGGTCGCAGCGATCGCAGCGCCGCCGCCGTCGAATGCCGTCTCCGGTGACTCGGGTATCGATCACTCTGTGCGAATCATAGCCGCAATAGGGACAATGCATGGTTTTTCTATCTTGTTCTCTAGCTAACTTACGGTAACTATCTGGTCCTAATCGTATCCAGCATCCGTTTCATGTACCGACGACGGCAGTCTGTATTATGTCTATATATAGTGTTGCTAAGATGACTATATACAACATGTAGTTGGATACGGTCACGCAGTATAGCATTTTGATAGAGGCGCTGCAAATTGGATTTTCGTGCCCGTACAGTGGATTCTGCGTACGGACGCAGAGGAAATGATAACTTCAGAAAAATTTTAAGGTTGTACCTATTTATTGGCTGCGCTGCTGAGCGTGCTGGCAGACTGCGTACTAATACAACCGATGGCCAGGCACAACCTGCTGTCTGTCTAGATTATCAACAAGAATGCTCATCTGCAAATCAAAAGAGACTAGCCGTGAGAGCATAGGCTCATGATGCCCTCACGGCTAACTCGACAGTACTCGTAAAGTTGACGCAGGATGCAAGCCCAGCATCCCGTTGTTACTGAAGCTGTTCGGTCTTAGCGACCGTTGGTTCGTGTGCGGCGCAGGAACGATGGAATGTCCAGGTCGTCGCGGTTGAAAATCCGCACATCGCTGCCAGCAGGCGGTTTCTGCTCTACCGGTGCAGGTGGGCGTTGCTGTTCTCGCTGACCACTCTGCTGAGGTCGTGGTGCACCCGAAAGCTGACCTGAGGATCGAGTGTAATTCTCCTGTCCATACTTACGGGCGTCTACCGGCAAACCCTGCTGCTCGAATCCAGTTGCGATGACAGTCAGGTGTACCTCATCCTTCAGCTCGCTATCGATCACAGCGCCGAAGATAATATTTGACTCGGGATGCGCATTCGCGCGGATAAGTTCAGCAGCCTCATTGATCTCGTGCAGGCTGAGGTCGTCGCCGCCCTTAATGTTGAATAGGATGGAACGAGCGCCGTCGATAGAAACATCGAGCAGAGCGCTGTGGATAGCCTGCTTAGCTGCTTCTTCAGCCCTTGCTTCGCCTGTGCCCGTACCGATGGCCATCAGTGCGGCGCCGCCGTTAATCATGACGGCGCGAACATCGGCGAAGTCAAGATTGATAAGGCCTGGAACGGTGATGAGCTCACTAATACCCTGAATGCCCTGTCGCAGCACGTCATCGGCCATGCTGAAGGCTTCTTTGATGCTCAACTTTTTATCAACGATCTGCAATAGTCGATCGTTAGGTATAGCGATGAGCGTATCCACATTCTCAGCAAGGCTTTCCAGGGAGCTTTCGGCTGTGCGACGGCGCTGACTGCCTTCAAATGTAAATGGCCTGGTGACAACACCGATGGTCAATGCACCGACTTCACGGCCGACAGATGCGATGACAGGCGCTGCACCGGATCCCGTACCGCCGCCCATGCCGGCAGTAACGAAGATCATGTCCGCACCATCAAGTATTTCTTTGATTTCCTCACGGCTTTCTTCCGCGGCGCGCTGGCCGATCTCGGGATTGCCGCCAGAACCAAGACCTCTCGTCAACTTGTCCCCGATGCGCACACGTTGCGGCGAATCTGAAAGCATCAGTGCTTGAGCATCCGTGTTGACAGAGATAAATTCGACACCTTGAATTCCTTCTTGAATCATCCGATTGACTGCGTTTTGGCCTCCGCCACCGACGCCAATCACCTTGATGCTGGCGAAATTGTCCACAAACGGCGGCTGCTGGGCATTGTGCGCCATAGTCTGCTCCTTCCCGGAACGGGGATACATCTGACGAGTGCAATACTATAAGTTATAAGTTCGTACCTACTGACGCGCTGTTACCGGTATGCCCGGAACAAAAGATAGTTCCAACAGATTGGAACGACGAGAACAGTTTGTTCACGAAGAAATTGGTGAATACGAATGGTTGCGAACTTGGGACCTGAGGCTGTCGGACCGTTTCGTATAGCTAACCATTACTCCACTCTTTGAAACTTACGTTGCATAAATGTATCACAATACCTTGCGATTTGTCTACCCAGGTAACAGGTTTTGTAGCCGATCTACCACGTTACGAACCATATCCTGGCTGTTCTTTTGTTGGTTGGCGACGAATCGCTGGTGTACGGCTCTGGAGTCTTCGTGTAGTCCCCAGAGCAATAATCCCACTGTCGTTGCGTAAATCGGCGTTTGCAAGTTGCGACTTAGTCCTGTAATCGGCAGGCGATGCGACGGCGTACCGATTCGTGCCGGCATGCCTAGAATGCTGCGAGCGAGGTCCGTCATACCCGGCAAAAGATTGGCACCGCCGGTTAGCACTACACCGGCAGGGAGCTTAGTGCTGTAGCCGCTCTCCTCCAGCCGATCACGAATTAGCTCAAATATCTCGGTCGCGCGGGCTTCCAAGATGCTCGCAATGAAGTGTCGGCTGAAACTCTGTTCAGCCTTTTCGCCGAAGACAGACGCCCACACTTTTTCGTCTTCTGCGACCCGCTCCGGCAATACCGTGCCATATCGCACTTTCAGTTCTTCAGCTGTTTCGAACGGTGCGTGCAAGCCGTACGCCACATCGTTCGTCAGGTGGTTTCCGCCAACATCCAGGATCACCGTGTGGCTCAGTCCGTTGTCAACAAAGACGGCAATGTCGGTGGTGCCGCCGCCCATATCGATGACTGCCACGCCCATCTTGCGCTCTTCCGGTCTCAATACAGCCTCATTGGCTGCCAATGGCTCTAGAACCAGCTCGTCGATATCGATGTTGTGGGCCAACACGCACTGGGCCATGTTGTTGAGCGCTGTTGTACTGCCGGTGACGATATGGGCGTCGACTTCCAAACGATAGGCGCTCATGCCCATGGGGTGCTGCACCTCGCTCTGACCATCCACCACCCAATTACGCGCAATGGTGTGAATGATCTCTTGGTTTTGCGGCAGCGCAACGGCACGCGCACCTTCCAAAGCACGCGACATGTCTGCGCCGGTGACGCCATTGCGCGCATCGACTGGACTGACACCCTTGCTATTCAGGGTATTGATGTGGCTGCCCGCGATGCCGACATAGGCGCTGAGTATGTGATGACCAGAATCCTGTTCACACTTCTCAATCGCCTCTCCCACGCACGCGACGGCATCGCTGACATTGATGATCATGCCGCGACGGATGCCAATACTCGACGCCTGTCCCTGCCCCACTATCTGTAACGCAGGATTGCCCAGGCTGTCCGGAGTTACCGCTGCCGTGAGCGCACAGACTTTTGTCGTGCCGATGTCGATTGCTGAAATTGTTTCTTGCACTGATATACCTCGCCCCGGTCAGGCTACCCAGAATAGAGTACTAATAATGCCTACTGTCCAAGCTACCGGATATAGGGTCTCTGAATAAATCGCACATCGATCAACGAAGCCGGCTCTTCTCTATCCGGCAGTAAGCTCTTGGCTGCCAAGAGATTCTTCATCTTGGCAGCAGTGTTCTGTCCGTCACCCCAATAGACCCATACTTCCTCGTCAGTTAGTGGGAAATTCAACCCAAAGTTCCGATTGTAGCGTATTTTGTTCTCCAACTCAGGCATTTCTTGCATGAGCGACAGCGCACTTTCCATTACTTTTGGATTTACGGCCAACTTATCACCTTCAGCGCCGATGGCTTTCGCTTCTCCTAGCACATCGATGATCTGCGGCATGCTTTTATCCGTCGCCGCGATAGCCGGCAGCGCCTTGCCGTCCTCGGTTAGCCAGTATGTCGCATCCTTGGTGACCCACAACGCGATAGGCTGCAGTTCCTTCACATCGACCGAAACGCGCAACGGCAGGTTGATGGCGACTTTGGCCTGTTCAATATAAGGACTCTGCTCCACCATCTTGCTGACTTGGTCCGGTGTCAGCCAGAACACGTGCCATCCCTCAATGCCGCTACTGCGATAGACGTCGGATTCCTGAAGATAGGACAGGTTGCGAAAATGCACATCTTCAGCATAAACATACCAGGAATCGCTGCTATAGATCAGCGCCAGTAAGCCAACCGCTACAGAGATGACCATAATGCCTGCGATCTTCGCTCTCGTCCACGGCGTACCCTTCGGGCGAACAGAAGCAAGCCCCAAGCCGCGCAGACGGGGGAACGTGAACATGCTCTCCAGGATGGCGGCAAATCGCCGTCGACTACGCGCAACGGTACGCTTGCCGCCATGAGAGACGCGGTCCGTCCGTCTGGCGCTGCGTCGCGAGATACTTACCGACTGCACAGGACGATCCTGAATGTCCTGCGACGCTAGCTCAATGTTTCGAAGGTTCTGACTTGTCGCCATGGCGATTGGCCCAATCTTTACCCAATTCTTAATCGATTCCTAAGTCGCCTGATCGTGATAGTCCCGCTTCAATGACTAGCGCCCAGTACTGTTCTGCTTGCGATCGTCGAAGCGTTCGATTGCCAAGTCAACTAGCCGGCTTACAAGCTCCGAATAGGGGATGCCGCTAGCCTCCCAGAGCTTAGGATACATGCTATAGCGCGTGAAGCCTGGCATCGTGTTCAACTCGTTCAAGTAGATCACTCCGCTATCGTCGTCTAGCAGGAAATCTACACGCGCAAGGCCTGAACCGTCGACGGCCTGAAATGCCCGCACGGCCATATTCCGAATCTCCGACGTCTGATGCCTTGAGATGGGCGCGGGAATGAGATACTCACACTTGTCGTCGACATATTTTGCGTTATAGTCGTAGAAATCGCTGTGAGGGATGACTTCGCCCGGCATGCTGACGATAGGCTCGTCGTTGCCCAAGACGCTTACCTCGATTTCCCTGGCGTTAGGCACTGCCGCCTCTATGACAATCTTGGTATCGTAACGACACGCCTCATCCAGTGCGCTACTCAACTGCTGGCGATCCTTTGCTCGCGAAATGCCAACGCTACTGCCCATATTGGCCGGCTTCACGAATAGCGGATACTCTACCTGGGCTTCAATATCGTCAATCACGTCGTTCGGGTTCTGCCGCCAGACGCGACGCCAAACCAGCAGCGACCGCGTCTGATTCAGTCCTGCCATGCTGAAGAGCTTCTTGGCTACGATCTTATCCATGGCAGCCGCACTACTTAGCACGCCGCATCCCACGTAGGGAATCCTAGCCATCTCCAGCATGCCCTGAATAGTTCCATCTTCGCCATATGGGCCGTGCAACACAGGAAAAACTACATCCACAGACGGCAGTCGCTCGCTGACCGTTCCGGTTGGCAAATGGTCCCAAGAGTCGGTCTGTTGCAAAGTAGTCGACTCAGTACCGTTTGTGCGCGACTGCTTGGCCTCGTTCAGCAGCAGTACAGGATCCGACGTGATCCAGCGGCCTTCGATGTCAATGCCAATGGGCGCCACATCGTAGCCTGCTTCATCGAGCGCGCTCATTACCGTAGCGGCGCTTTGCAGCGACACTTCGTGTTCACTGCTTCTGCCGCCAAAGATCACGCCAATTCGAGCGTATTCCTTATTCACGGAGTTCACCGTCCAGTTCGATTCATTGCTATGCCCGACTCTGTCGGGCAGTAAAGTATCTAGTCCCACTCACCGGTAAGCTGTATCTCCGGCTCAAGTTCGATATGAAATTTATTGTATACGGCAGCCTGGACCAGCTCTACTAGGCCCATGACGTCTGCTGCGGTCGCTTTGCCAACGCCGCCGCGATTCACCATGAAATTGGCGTGCAAGTTGCTCACTTGGACGCCGCCGACCTGCGCACCTTTCAATCCCGCCGCTTCAATCAACCGTCCCGCATAATCGCCTGGCGGATTCTTAAAGGTACTGCCAATGCTGGGCTCGGTAGGTTGCGATCTGCGTCGGTGAGCCAAGTATTCGGTGGCCTTTGTCTCCACGTCGCCGGCGGTATCTGGTTCAAGCTGGAACCTGGCATCCAGAACCACGTCATCGAAGCCTGCATGCAGCGTGCTGCTGCGTTTCAACGCACTGTCACGGTAGGCGTAGTCCATCTGCTGTTTGTCCACTTGCACAACCTTGCCGGACGACAACACAATCCGCGCATCCACGAGATTGTCCTTGACTTCCGACCCGTAAGCGCCGGCGTTGCCGATTACGGCTCCGCCCACAGTCCCCGGCAAGCTGACCGCCCATTCCAGTCCAAATAGTTTGCGCTGCACAGTCTGTCGCGCTACGCCAGCCATCAATGCGCCGCTCTCTGTAAGGAGCATCATCTTGTCTGAATCGGCTTGCTCTTCAAACACGAGACGCTTGCAACGATTCAGGATGACCAGTCCGCGCACGCCCTTGTCACTGACCAATATGTTGCTCCCGCCGCCTAGCACAAAATAAGGTATCCCAATCCTTTGCGCCCACTGCACTAGGTTGCGCAATTCGTCAACGTCGCTGATAGCTGCAAGCCAGTCCGCCGGACCGCCTATCCTGATGGATGTATAGGGTGCCAGAGCCACATCGCGTTCGAGCAAGACGCCGGTATCGGTCAGACATTGGGCAGCCATATCAATTGCGATCACGATGCGCCTTCGCCCTTCGCGATCGCCAGCAACTGCTGCCCAACCGTATCCACATCGCCTGCACCTAATGTAATAACAACGTCGCCCTCGTTCACATTCGCCTGCAAATAGTCAACGACGTCTGATAGCGCAGCAATATGGCGGATTGAACTATGCGGGCTGCATACAACAAGCTCCTTCGCCGATACGGTGTTGTCGTCACTTTCTCGCGCCGCATAGATGTCGGTCACGATGACTTCGTCAGCATCGCCGAAACTTTCGCCCATGCGATAGAGCATCTTTTGTGTGCGGCTGAATGTATGCGGCTGGAAGACCGCCCAAATGCGATTCGATGGATATCTCTCGCGTGCGGCGCTCAACGTGGCGGCAATCTCGGTAGGATGATGAGCGTAGTCGTCATACACATGCACGCCATTCGCATCGCCAACGTGCTCGAATCGCCGCTCAACACCCGTGTAGGCGGTGATTAGCTCAGCACCCTGTGAGATCGGTACGCCGCACCAACTCCCCACGACCAAGGCTGCCATGGCGTTCTGAATGTTGTGAACGCCTGGCGTTGCCAGACGCAGTACTCCGGTAGGTGCATGCCACCAGGTTAGTTCGGCCTGAACGGCGCCGTCATCAGCCATAGCCGGCACAGCTCGCAGATCGGCTCCCGGCGCTAGCCCGTAGGTGATCCACTTGGGTCCGCGGCTGGAACAGTGGGCATGCAATTGCTCTGCACCCGCATCGTCCATGCACGAAACAATTAACCCGGAACGATCCACCTGGTCGACGAACTGCATGAACGCTTTATGAAAGCTCGACGGTGTAGGGTAACAGTCGGGGTGATCCCATTCGACATTGGTGATGACAGCAATAGCCGGATGCAGTCCGTGGAACATGCGGTCATATTCGTCCGCTTCGATGACAAACGCATCATCCGTACCCGCAGCAGCATTGCCCAATCCGGGAAGCGTTGCGCCAACGATAAACCCTGGGTCCATACCGGCTTGTCGCAGCAGGGTGATGATCATGGCCGTGGTCGTGCTCTTGCCGTGCGTTCCCGCGACCGCGATCACCGTGCGGTTTTGTAACAGAGCGGGCAGGAAATCGTTGCGCTTGACCACGGGCAGACCTAACTGATCAGCAGCACGTCGCTCCTCGTTGGCTGCCGGCACGGCACTGCTGATCAGCACAACATCGGGTAGTTGATTGCTCTGCAGCTTTGTGAGGTTGTCTGCAACCTGCGTGGCATAGACTGTCGCGCCTCGCGTACGCAGCTCATCTGTCGCATCGTTCCAGCGCGCGTCGGACCCGCTCACCGACATGCCCATGTCGAGTAGTGTGTGCGCGATGGCACTGAGACCGGTTCCACCGATCCCTACAAGATGAACGCGTAGAGTTGAATCTGCCGTTGCTAGGCGATCATTCCATCGCGCGCGTATTCAGTTGCGTTTCGCCACTGTGACTGGCCATCATAACTGCTCTTTGACGAGTGGACCCCTCGAGTCATGTTACCCCCTGACTCGAACCAACAATAACACTGCAACGGGTACAACCCAGAATACTGGATTTTCGAAAATGGCTGGCGGCAGCAGTTCGATCATCTTCTGTGCCGTCTCACTAAACTCGCTCACGAATGGGTTGAACCACGGATAACCATATAAGTCTTGATAATACCAAAGCGTTCCTGCAATCAGATAACCGTTTATGAGCCCAAGGAACAGGCTCATGAGAAATGCACCGGGTTGCGGCGCCATGTTGCCGGGAAACGCTAATGTTCGTCCCACATAACCCGTAAAGACCATCATCGTGAACGCAACCGTAAAGGCTGTGCAGAGAAATAAATTCATTTCACCGTCACTCTGTTCGCCCAGCACAGAGACGACACCGGTTGCCGTTACGCCAGAAAACACATCCTGAAAGAACGAAAGGATGAAGATTGCGACCATGATGATAAGCGTCGCGCCAAGATCCTTGACATATCCGCGTGCGAGACCGATCAGTACGATGATCGCCGCTATCATAATGTAAACAACTTCAATCGGTCCCATGTTACTTTCCACTGCTTGTGGACGGCTGGTACGCTCGTTCTGTCCTCAACAGACTGAGCAAATTGAACCGACTAGCGGTCAGATTTCTTTGCCCTAGATCCACCGGAGATGGAGAGGGCGAACAACACCAGCACGCCGGTCACGATGATCAACATACTATTTGGACCAAACGGATAAATCGCCTGCCAAATACCCGAAGCGGCATCAAACAGCAATTGACCGCCTGCCTGCACCATACTCATCAAGTCCATGGAGTCCTGCGCCTGCATTTCTGAGCCGCCGCCCGTGAACAACGTGGACAGCCCCGGCAAAAAGATGAGCGCAAAAAACAGGCCGTTCATCATGCCAATGAGCAGAGACCAGCCGTTGGACTTGCTCCTGCTGTCCGGAATGACCATGTGCGTAAAGAAGTACATGAAGATGACCCCGCCCACCCAGACAAGATACAGGAACGACGACTGCGTTTCCACGGTCACCAGCAATGGGGCGTTGGTCAGCGCTGCAAAGGCCTCTTCCGAACTTCCGCTAAACCCGCCGGCTTTGGCGAACTCTAGGCTGGCGGCTGAGATATTAGCCACGTTGACGACGATGTAGCCGCGTTGCGACGTGATCACCCAACCGATCAGTGCTGTAAGAAAAACAATAACTTCACGCGTCACACCGCGTCGCAACCCAAGCCACCCGAAAAAGAACAGGTAGATAAAGAAGGACATTAGCCCTGCGAATTGACCATCCATTGACTTATCTGTCCACCAAATTTGATGCTATCAATTCGTCACCGATACTCTGCGCTACGCAAATAGTTGCCTTGTCCGAGATAACCACTCATTTCGTAACACTCAACTGCTCTAGCTCCTGCACAATCCGATCTGCTGCATCCGGCATGGCCAAAGCGCGTACTGCCGCTTCCATCTTCGCCAACCGATCTCGATCGTCAAACAGCGCTACCACAGTCGGAGCCAGCATGGTTTCCAGCCGATCGTCTTGTATCACCAGTGCGGCGTCGTGGCTCTCCAGTTCATTTGCATTGAGCAACTGTTTTACGCCGGCGATGGGCAGAGGGACAAGGATCGATGGCAGCCCGGCTACTGGAAACTCGCCGAGAATGCTGGCGCCTGCCCGGGCGACGGTCAAGTCCGCAGCCGCTAACGCATACGGCATGGCTTCGTGTAAATAGTCCACAGGATGATATCGCTCCGTCCAACTCCCATCCCACTTCGCTGCAGACACTTTCTCATTGATAATCTCCTGGCCCATCTCCCGATCCCGCTCGCCTACAATATGTACGACGTGAGATCTCAATAATAGTTGCGATAAAGCATTCCAGGTCGCCATATTTATGCTGCGAGACCCCTGGCTGCCGCCCCAAACTAGCAGTAAAGGCAGTTGTTCTTCGGATCCTATCTCGCCATCGACCAGTGACGGTCGCTGTACCATTTCCGCCAACTGAGAGCGTGAAGACGTCCGATCACGTGACGCCTTCACCAGTTCCTTGCGTACCGGATAGCCGGTCACCACTGCCTTACCGCCTTCGGACTGCAGCCCGCCGAAATACGACGCTGCATCCGGAAAGCTAACGGCAACACTGTTCGCCAAACGGCTCAGCCAGCGGATAGCGGACCCAGGTGACATATCCGGCAGGTAGATCAGTACCGGAACGCCTTGCTGCCGACACGCCGCCACCATCGGAGCGCACACATAGCCGCCCGTCACCAGACAAGCATGAGGTCGCAGCTCACTCAGCAGTCGGCGACTCTGGTTCACTCCCGTGAGCATCTTGCCCGCATTCTTGGCTGCTGTCAGCGGGTTCTTGCCGCGCAATTGGCCTGTGCTAATGCCGTAATACGGGATGCCCTCCCGTTCGACCAGACCCTGCTCCATACCGCCAACGCTTCCCACCCACACGACTGAATGTGCGTCGGTGTCTGAAGAGCTTGGTTGCGCCTGATTAACTTGTTCGGCTGGCGGGCTCTGGGACAGGAACTGATTCGCCACTGCCAGAGCCGGGTACACGTGGCCCCCGGTTCCGCCGCCCGAAATCAATATGCGCATTTGTCGGTTTCCCTCGTAACAGCTCTTCGGCGCCAAACTTCTGATGCGCGCGACCAATACTGATTAATATGCCGACGCCAGCCATTACAGTGACAAGCGAGCTGCCACCGTAACTGATGAATGGCAATGTAACACCTGTGGGCGGTGAGATCGCCACGGCGACAGCCATATTGAGCAGCGCCTGCAAAATAAGCAAGACAGTGATGCCGGTCGCCAGCAATGCGCCGAAGTTGTCCGGCGCCGATCAGTGCGGTGCGCAAGCCGCGATAGGCGAGCAGTCCGAAAAGAATCATAACGAATATTGCACCGACAAGACCGAGTTCCTCGCCGATCACGGCAAAAATGTTGTCGCTCCAGCTTACCGGCAGATGACCCGGCAGCTTTGCCTGCGCGTTGCCGAGACCGACGCCGAATACGCCGCCGCGCACGAAAGCACGAATCGCCTGCTCCACCTGCCATTCCGTGCTCAAAATGGGATTGCGAAATGACTCCAGGAAGAGGTCCACGCGATCGCGTGCGTAGGAACTGTACTGAATGATGAGCCAGAATGTGATGGTGCCGCCTGAGCCCACTATTATAAGCTGTCGAATCTCTGCACCAGCAATAAAGAACATAAGAAAGGCAGTCGTTACGATGATTATGGCCGTGCTGATGTCCGGCTGTGAGATGAGTAACAATGTGATTATGCCAAGTAATACAGCAAAAGGTGCCAGCCCCACTTTCACGTTACGAATGCTGCTGCCTTTGCTGGCTAGCCAGGTACTGATGTAGATGATGATAGCAATTTTTGCCGGCTCACTGGGCTGCACTCGACCGCCAAAGAAGGTGCGCGTGGAACCGAACGTATCGTCGCCTAGGAAGATCACTGCGATCAGCGCTAGCAGCGTGATGCCCATAATGGGGACGCTCCATCGCTGCCAGAATGGGTATGGAATCCAGGCGGCGATGATCATGGCTGCGACACCGACGACGGCCCAGATTAACTGCTTAGTGATGAAGTAGTACGGGTCACCGAAGCCGTAGATGCCCTGGGCAAAGCTGGCGGAGAAAACCATAACAGCTCCCAGCAGGAGCAATGCCGTAACGATGGAGATGAGCCCCCAGTCATAGGACCGCGTCTGTAGCACAGACCGATTAGGTGTAGTCATTTTTCATTTCGCTCCAATACCCCATATCCCGCTTACCCAATCCTGCCTGGCGCTCCGTCTGTCGAGATAGCAGCCGACACGAGCTCGCGGAAATGGCGCCCGCGTTCTTCGAAATCACGATAGGCGTCGTAGCTAGTGCCGCCCGGTGAGAGTAACACGATGCTGTTTGGTTGCGCTGTGCGCACTGCCAAATCAACCGCCTCATCGAGCCGCTTCACCGTCGCACATTCCGGCGCTTGCTTCTGAGAGAAGCGCGCCCGTTCTTGCACGGTATCCACAATCATCTGTGCGCTATCGCCGAAGCCGATGAGGTAGTGTACGCGACGTATCACCTCTGCGGCGAAATCATCCCAAGGAAGGTTCTTGTCCTTACCGCCGGCTAGCAGAACAATCGATCCGTCGCTCTCATCAAAACTTCGCAGCGCCGCAAGCGCTCGTTCCGGCGCCGTTGCAATGCTGTCGTTGATCCATGTGACACCGTTGTGCTGCGCCACGATTTCCAGCCGGTGGGGCACGCCAGCGAAGCTCGTTGCCGTTTCCCGAATAGCGTCCACACTCGCACTGGCAGCATGCGATACAAGCGCCGCCGCCAAGATATTGCTGATATTGTGCTCGCCGCGCAGCAGCACGTCTGCACGTTTGCAGAACGGTTCTCCGTTTAGGTACAGCGTGGCAGCTTCCAACCAGGCGCCATGAGCCAGGCGTTCCTTGGTCGAGAACGGCAATATCACAGCCTGCCGCTGCTCAAGCCCACTGCGAATGTCAGTTAGGTTTCCTGCAAGTTTCCGTTTCGCAATTTGCTGTGCGTGCTTTGCCGCCAGCTCGCTAGAAATCAGACTAGCTGTCACTGGATTGTCGGCATTCAATACAACGACGGCTTTATCCGGTAGCGTACGGAGCAGGTTCAGTTTCGCATCTACATAGTCGGCCATAGACGCATGGCGATCAAGATGATTCGGTGTAATATTCGTGATGCAGGCGATCGACGGTCCGATGCCATCTACAGAATGATGTATATAGTTGGCATCCAGCAGCTCCAGTTGAAAGCTGCTCATCTCCAGTACGATCGGCTCGCCCGGCCTGAAAGTTTCGAGCTGATCCACCAGCGGACGTCCAATGTTGCCGCCTACATGGGCTACCAGACCGCTTTGTGTCAGCATCTCGCCCACAAGCATTGTCGTGGTTGTTTTGCCGCTGCTACCGGTCACTGTTGCTACAGGACCGAGTTCGGCTGTGCCAATCATCTCCAAAGTTAAAATGCTGTCATTGCTGAGCGGTATTCCGCGCTCCATTGCTTTCTGCACAAACGGTATCTGTGGCGGTACGCCGCCACTCAGAAGGAGAAGATCGCACTTGTCAAGCAGAGATTCCGGATGACCGCCAAGGGCCAGAGTGACGGGCAAGTCGCCTAGTTCTTTAATTTCTACCTGCAGCTGCGCCGCATCCGCATTATCGCTGAGAGTCACTAACGCACCTTGACTGCATAAGTAGCGCGCCAGAGAAAGCCCCTGGCGTGCAAGCCCCAACACGACTACATTGAGCCCTTCCAGGGCGCCGTCTCTATCGATCACAGAACTCTCTACTAGATTGCTCTTCATTTTATGTCTTTACACTGCGCCTTGATGGATACTGCCCCGTAGTGCTCTACCACCAGACTGGTGCACACTATATCAACGCCAACGCCACGCCCAACATGCCCGATAACACCGCTATCAACCAGAAACGTTCCTTCACCTGCATCTCACTCCAGCCAAGCAGTTCGAAGTGATAGTGCAGTGGCGACATCTTGAACACGCGACGACCTTCTCCATTCATACGTTTCGTATACTTGAAATAGCCCACCTGAATCATGACGCTGAGCGCCTCTGCTAAGAAGACGAAAGCCACCACAGGCAATAGCAGCCACTGTCCGGTCATGACAGAAACGAGACCGAGTGTTGCACCTAACGCCAGGCTTCCCGTGTCCCCCATGAACAATTGAGCTGGATGGGCGTTGTACCATAGAAATGCCAACAAGGCGCCCACCACCGTAAAACAGAATGCCATGAGGTATATCTGGTCCTGTAGAAACGCAATCAACCCATAACAGGCGAACGCTATACTGGCGATGCTGCCCGCTAAGCTGTCCAGTCCGTCGGTCAGGTTAACGGCGTTGCTCGTCCCCATGATGAGAAAAATCGTCACGGGTATAATCAGCGGTCCGATGCGAAAAAAGTCCGGAAAACCTGGTATACCAACGTAGTCCCAATGCGGCGGGCCAAAATAAAGTACCAGCGCAATCACCGTCGCAAAAATGAGCTGAAACGAACTCTTCATGCGCGGCGTCAGCCCCTCGCCATGCACGCGTACCCCTCGAACGCCTTGGTAGTCATCAATCAGTCCTAAAATGGAGTACGAACCGATGCAGAAGAACAGGATCAGCGTACTCATACCGATATAATCCAAACCCCAAAGGTTGATAATGTTCAATCCGCCTGTGATCAGCAGGACAGGCACCACAAATAATATGCCGCCCATGGTCGGCGTCCCGACCTTCACTTGATGCACGTCAGGTTCTTCCACGCGTATCTGCTTGCCCATTCCCCATCGCTTGAGCAGTGCGATGAGTGGTCTTCCCCAGAAGACAGCCAGCAGAAAACTGACAGTTCCCAACGTTAACGCAAAAGCCATTCATTGGCCTTTCGATGGGCTATTTTGCTCGGCGCCGGAGTCATCCGTTACATTGATGGCGGCAACAATGCGATCCATACCCACCGCTCGGCTGCCTTTTACCAGGACCAAATCGTACGGCCATATTACGTCCAGTAGCATATCGATTGTCTGCTCGTCGTCGTCCATGATGTAAAGATTGTCGGGATCGAAGCCCACATTGAGCGCTTCCTGCGCAATGGAGCCGCCAAGCTCGCCGACCGTCACAAGGACTTCTGCCACATCCGCCACGCGCCGGCCTACCATTTTATGACCTTCTTCTGTGTAGTCGCCTAATTCCAGCATGGGACCGAGCACAGCCACACGCCGTCCATTTTGCTCCGGCTGCAGATCGTGAAGAAGGTTCAGAGCGGCTATCGTACTATCCGGTCCGGCGTTATAGGTGTCATCGATGACGGTGCTGTCGTTGATGCCAGGAATAACAACGAGTCGCAACTGCCCAGGCAGGCTCTGCATACCCTCGATAATTTCTTCCCAACTCAACCCCTCCACGAGACCGACAGCCGCCGCGCGCAGTGCAGTATGGACACTATGTCTGCCCAACAGCGGGACCTTCACATAGAGAGAATCGACTCGAGCTGTCTCGGACGATCGATAGTGGAAGCGGAAGCGCACGCCTTCCATCCCCATGCCCTGAATTTCATCCGCCCAAAGATCTGCTTTCTCGCTTAACCCGTATTTGAATATCCGTGCGTCGGTCAGGTCAGCCATCTGACGCACAAGTTCGTCGTCCCAGTTTAGAATGGCGACGCCGCCGTCGTCAGCGCCGGGCAGCGCGCGTATTAGCTCCGACTTGGCATGCGCAATGCGTTCGATGGTGCCAAGCCGGCTCAGGTGGATCGGGCCTACATTGGTGATCACTCCCACGTCCGGGCGCGCCAGTGTGCAGAGCGTGGCAATCTCGCCGATGTCGTACATGGCCATTTCCAGCACTGCGACTTCATACGTGTCGTCCAGCTCCAGCAGTGTCAGCGGCAAACCCTGATCACTGTTCAGATTGCCCTTGTTGTGTAGCGTATTCCAGCGCTGAGACAGCACCGATGCCGTCAGTTCTTTGGTGCTGGTCTTGCCCACGCTGCCGGTGATGCCGAATACACGGAGATCCTTTGTGGCGTGGTGTGCACGCTGGAAACCGCCAACTGCTTGTAGTGCTCCTGTTGCGTCGTCGACAATGAAGGCCATTGATTTGTGGGCAAGCGCATTGGCGGGTAAATCACGATACATCAACGGTGAAAATCGGGGGTCGGCGCCAACGCTGCGACAATCAACCAGTATGGCGCCTTGTTCAACCACCTGTATGCGTCCTCGCTCTTCGCAGATAACCGCTTGAGCACCGCTCTTGATGGCGCTGCCTACGAACAGATGACCGTCGGTTTCCAGCCCACTAAACGCAATAAACAGGCCGTCGCCTGCCACTTCTCGGCTATCCAAAGTCGCCGACGGTATGGAATCTGCCGGCAATGCCAGTGGTGGAAGAAGACCGGTTACCGCATGCCAGAGAGTGTGCAGCGTTATTTTGCTATGGATTGGTTGTTTCACCGGTCTCTCCAGCCTCAAGCGCCAGCCTGTCGGGTTCCACAACCGGACTCTCTACCGTACTCGCCTCAATGACTTGTTCCAGCCCGTTGTTTGGTGCCGATGCACTCTTGTCTTCAGGTCCCTCCAGATCCATGGGCGGAATCCCATAGTAGTCCAACAGTCGTCTCGTGACACGACTAAACACTGGCGCCGCTGTATTGCTGGCCCATTGATTGATTCGGAAGTCAGGTCGGTCCATCTTTACCAGCACAACAAATTGCGCATCTTCTGCCGGTGCGAAACCGACGAAACTTACGATGGTAGCGTCCTCTTCATAGCCGTACTTGCCAGGAATCTGAGCCGTACCGCTCTTGCCCGCTATCCGATACCCGGGGATTGAAGCTTTTATATTGCCTGTGTCCACGACTTCGACCAGCATGTCGCTCAGCGTATGGGCAGTCTCCGGTCGCAGGACCTGCTGTATGGCTGTCGGCTTCGTATACTGAACTTTGCCGTCCACCACTCGAGCGGCTACAACGTGGGGTTGCATCATGCGCCCGTGATTGGCTATGGCAGACGCCGCCGTGATCATCTGTAACGGTGTCACAGCCAAGCCTTGACCAAAACTGTTCGTGCCCAAATCCGACGGGCTCCAGTCTTCGCCGCCTGGCGACTTCACGGCGCCGGCGATTTCTCCGCTCAGGTCCACGTTAGTGGCTTGTCCGAAGCCGAACAGACGCAGATATTGGTAGAAAGCGTCAGACCCGAGTTTGAGTGAGATCTGTGCCGTCACAACGTTCAAGGAACGCGCCAGCGCTTCGGTGACCGACACAGCGCCGTAGGCCATACGGTTGCTGTTGAAGATTACCCGATCGCCAACTGTGATGGAACCGGTGTCTGTGAAGATGGTGGTAGGCTCTACAATGTTCTTATCCAGTGCAGCGCCTATGGTGATTATCTTGAAAATTGATCCGGGTTCGTACTGGGCGCTAATGGCGGGGTCCGGGAACCGTTTGAGCGGTTCTTCTTCAAAGCGATTGGGGTCAAAGTCCGGCAAGTTGACGAGACCGAGAATGGCGCCTGTACTGGGTTCCATCACGATGATCGATCCGCTCTCCGCACCAAATTCGTCTAGACCCTTGGCGAGTTCTTCCCGAATGATCCACTGGACCGTGCGATCAACGGTCAACACCAGATCTTTGCCTGCCGGCGAGGGTAGGAATCGACGCACCTCATCGGGCAGCGTATCCAAACTGGCAGTGTCGGTATCGATCAAACCGATGCCGTCTTGGGGCAGGAACTTGTCATAGTAACTTTCGATGCCAGTGACGCCTCCGTTGTAGGCCATGACAAAGCCGGTGACGTGCGACATCAGTTCTGCTTGAGGATAGGAGCGGCGTGCCATTGGTTTGGCGTATACGCTCTCTAGCGGGACAAGTCCTTTGCGTTCGTTCACAAGGTGGTTTGTGTACTCTTGCAGCAAATTAGCCTGGTCCTGTGTCACCGCATCGGCAAGGATGGCGAACTTCTTACCCTTGAGCTCGGTGAGGATGGCATAGGTCTCCTCGTAGGGAATACCGAGGAGGTTCTGTAGCTGCTGAGCGACTTCTCGCCTAGCCTCGTCCTTTGTGATTTGGTCCGGCGTGGCGGCAATCTGATAGTAGTGGCGATTGACGATGAGGGGTACGCCGTTACGGTCTACTACAATGCCTCGCTCCGCAGGATCGGTCTCAAGCACGTAACCGTTATTTAGTTTATCCAGATTGATGACCTGGTGATGCAACGTGCGCAGCAGAATGACAAAGCCGAACCCCAGCAGGATCACTGCCAGAACGCCATATCGCCATGTGACTCGTTCCCTGTTCACAAGCAGACCTCTGTATTCACCAAATTAACGCCCGACTGTTCGCTCAAACCAGTCCGCAGCCCACTCTACCGCACCCTGTATTGGTTTACGGAGACGCTCTGATTGCCATTCGGAGGCATTGCGTGAAAGCTCGTTCAGCTCGGCAGAACCGTTCGCTGACTGCGTAACTGACTCAGTCACAATATGCGTTGCTCGATCGATCTCGCTACCCACCGAGCCTGCCCATTCCTCCAGTTGCTCGACAAACATAGTGGCAAGCAGAAGCGGTACGCTGTCACTCTGGTTTGCCGCAGTCTCCGCCTTCATGGTTTCGTACTCGTTGCCAATCGGTTCCGTTGGCGCGTCGCCGTCATTCGACTCTGCCTCAGAGTCGGCTTCTGCAGATGCTCTCTCCTGCAGCATGCTGCGCAGGCTGCTCGGCGCGGACGACGCGTCCACCACCTTGCCGTTGGCATCTACGTATTCGCGTTCTTCAATAGGTTTGTAACCTGCCTGCAACGCCCTTGCCTCGACGTTGCGTAAGTTTGTCTCGCGCCCAATGCGCCAGAGGATCTCGCCATTGTCCCGTTCGATACCCGTATGCCGATTCTGCTTTTCATAGAGTTCGACTTCCGATTGCAGTGTGCTGGCGGAGAGCATGAGCTGCACCATCATACCGGCGGTTACAACTAATATTGCCAATAGAAAGTAGGTGTAGGAGCGCCCATTATCAGGAAGTGGGAGAGAACGGTCGAGCGCCTTGAACGACCGCGTCAGCAGATCAGGTTGATGTGAGGTTGCATCGGTTTTTGACTTTTCAGGCTGTTCGGTCTCTGCCAGGGGCTGTCGCAAACCATCCGCTTGTCCGGCTCTCGAACTGGAGATAGCGAACGTTCGGCCCTGTTGTCCGGCGCCCAGATTGACTATTCTTCCATTCATTCGGCTCTTCCTTGGCCTTCCGGAGCAAGTTCAAGCTTCTCCACAATACGCAACTTGGCGGAACGGCTCCGCGGGTTTGCGCTCTCTTCCTCTTCTGACGGTCCAATGGGTCTTTTAGTCACGATTTTGACGGTCGCCTGCTTTGACACGCCACCCTTTGGATGGGACGGATCCGGAACGTAGTCCGCTGCTTCATGCTTCATCCACTGCTTCACTATGCGGTCCTCAAGACTGTGAAATGAGATGACCGCCAGCCGACCGCCAGCTTTCAACAATCGCAGACACTGCGGCAGAACATTCCCCAACATGGTTAGTTCCTCATTCACTGCAATACGAATTCCCTGAAAGGTTCGTGTGGCAGGATGAATTCGCATGCCCCTTCTGCCGCCGACTGCTTGACTGACGACCTCAGCCAATTCAGCGGTTGTCGTAATGGGGCGCTTGGCTACGATGGCCCGGGCGATTCTGCGGCTCTTTCGTTCGTCACCGTATCTATAGATCGCGTCTGCCAACTCACTCTCGGGCCACTCGTTGACCACCACGAATGCGGACAGTGGCTGGCTCATATCCATGCGCATGTCTAGTGGCCCGTCCTGCTGAAAAGAGAAGCCGCGCTCTTTCTGGTCCAACTGATAGCTGCTGACGCCGAGGTCGAGTAGTACTGCATCGACGTCCGTAAAGCCGCGCAGCCGGGCAACCTGTTCCATGTGCGTGAAATTACCGTTTACCAATGTCAGCCGGCCACTTTCCACATCAACTCGAAAGCGGACGCTCACCCGTTCAATGGCGTCCGCATCGGCGTCCATGCCCAGAATGCATCCATCTGGTGCACTGAGTCGTAACATCTCCGCAGTATGGCCGCCGCCGCCTACCGTGCCGTCAATGCACAGCGCTCCCGGCTCAATCTGCAGACCGTGCAAAACCTCATGTAGCAGAACAGGCACGTGACCTGGCGCGCCTGATGGAACCTCACCCGTTGTCACGACTATATCTCCAGCGCCGCAAAAAGGTCCGTATCGGTCACGTCGCTGTCCATGGAAGCCAGCACCTGCTCGTTCCACTTCTGGGGTTGCCAGATCTCAATGAAGCTGTGAAGACCTGCAATGACCGCTTCATCGTTTATACCGGCGTAGTCTCGCAGGCGTTGGCTGATGAGGATGCGTCCGCTCTTGTCGGGGCGCAGATCTTCTGCCGCGCTAAAGAATGCGCGACGGAATGCTGCTGAACTGGGATCCATGAGTGGCAGCGCGTTAATCTTCTCTGCTACCTCGCCCCACTTGTCCAACGGCAGCGCGAGCAGACAGCGCTCCACCGGGCTGCGCGTGACCACAAGCCCGGGCGCGAGCTGATCCCGGTACTTGGCAGGCACCGTCAGGCGACCTTTGTTGTCGAGTGTGTGGCTAAACTCACCAAGAAACACGTATTGATCCAGTAAATGAGTGCACTATTGAATGATGAATAAATAATTGCTCTCAGGTAAACCTGAGATCGATGCGCTGTTAGGTGGGCTAGGCGTTGGCACTAACGGATAATAATATTCGCCGGTTAGTGGGTACGATAAGGAAGAAACCTGAAAAGAACACCCCATATTGCCCCATAGTCTCCCATAGTATAGTTCAACCGCGGGGCAATGACAACCCTTGATATCGACTTCCGACGATGAATTTGGGCATTCCAGGGGCGACTAAAGACGCTGTAATTTGAGTGGTGAAGTGGTAAATTTTAGGAGTCAATCGAGAGAAAACCGCCGTCATTCGGCAGCAATCACAAGGCTAGATTGTCTCATCGTTAGCGCGAAATTTTAAGGTTGGATTTTGTGATGAGGCACGACGTTTTGTGGTGGCAAGTGTGGCTTGTGATGTGACGTCAGGGAGTGGGCTTGCATACGATTCGCCGATGAGTGCTGCTGCACTACGGACAATCCATTAGATCTCCGTCTGCTAATACGCAAAGCCTGTTTTGTGGCAAGCCAGTCTACATTGATTGCCCTGAACCCGAATCATGCTGAATTATGAGCAGTACATGAGCGTTCGCGCAAGTTGTGATTGGGCCTACAGTTTGACGTGCGGTAGAAGCATACGCTGTTGGCGCATCCGGTCGTGCACGAGTATTACCTACCAGTCCAGTTAGGATGCGGTGAGGGCAGACGGGTCCGCGTCAATTGGTACGGTAAGGACTGTACTATTTTCTACGAAATTTCCTGCATCTGATAGTTGACAACCTGCGATGTCCGTGGTAGTATTTGTGATTGCGTATGAAACAGGAACATCAATGGATCTCGTACTAGCTTAGCGGTATTCGGATTTTGGTTTTCGTATGGCAAGTTGGTCTTTTCCGCATATCCGCGGTTCGGGTTGGCGGCGCTAAGCAAACAGGGCTATCTCTGACGAGTATAGTCGAGGCGGCTAACAATAGGGCGATTGATTATCTTCTATTAGGTATAGACGTTGCCGGTATAAGGACACCTACGGTAGGTGGTAACACGGGCGAGTGATACGCCAGGGCTACCTGCAGGTGTTCTATTGCTATTTTCAGAATCTATCCTGTCCTATGGTTGGTTATTGCAGAAGGGCCGATCGCTCCGCTGGAAGCAAATAGGTCTACATTATAAATAAGAATCTGTGATCGTGACAATATCGGTTTTGCGATAGTTATCGGGGCAACTTATCTGGCCTGACTATATACACTGGTATATTGACCAAATATGCAAAGTAGCGGGTCTTAAGTTGCCGATCGCACGGGGTGGGATTTGGTTGTAAAACAGTCGCTTAAGAGTAGTTAGTGAAACATCAGATAGTGAACTAATGGGCAGTGAATCACCGAACAGAGAGAATGTGCTAGTAATGTATGGCAGTAGCGTGTTCGATATTCACGACGGTTGTGTAAAAACTGTTGATGCAAGGAGCTGAGATCTATATGAGTATCTCCTCAAATGGCGCCAATCCGGCAGCACAGAAGATGCGAGTAGAACGCAAGACATACGCTCGAACCCCTACAATTCGAGAACTACCGCGTCTGACCGAAGTGCAGCTACAGAGCTTTGAGTGGTTCAAAGGCGATGGACTGCAAGAGTTGTTCGCTGAGATTTCACCGATTGTCAGTTTCAATAAGAACTTGGAACTTCATTTCGGTGACTTCGAATTCGGCGAACCGAAATATCCTGAGGAGGAATGCCGCGAACGTGACATTACATTTGCAGCACCCTTATGGGTAAAAGTTCGACTGGTAAATCGCGACACCGGCGAGATTAGTGAGCAGGAAGTTTTCATGGGCGATTTCCCGCTCATGACCGACGCAGCCACGTTCATCATTAACGGAAGCGAACGCGTAGTTGTTAGCCAGCTCATCCGGTCGCCTGGCGTCTATTTTGATGTCGAGGAAGACCGGGCGACCGGTCGTGACCTGGCAAATGCCAAACTGATCCCCAGCCGCGGCGCTTGGCTGGAGTTTGAAACAAGCAAGCGAGATATTATCAGCGTGAAGGTTGACCGTAAGCGCAAACTGCCGGTCACTATCCTTCTGCGCGCGATCGGGTTTGGAACTGATGACGAAATCCGTGACTTGTTCGCCGATATCGATGACTCGGATGACCATCCTTTTATCCAGTCGACGCTAGAACGCGACGCGACAAGCAACCCGACGGATAATTCTGAACAGGGCGTGGAGGACGCGTTACTTGAGTTCTATAAGAAGCTGCGTCCCGGCGACCCGCCGACGTTGGACAATGCCAAGAGCTTTGTACAGAATCTATTCTTCACCGCACGACGCTATGACTTGGGCCGCGTAGGCCGATATAAGCTGAATCGACGATTGAACCTGACCTCGGATCTGGATACTCGTACGCTCAGCCGCGAAGACCTGGTCGCCGTGATTCGACGGATCGTCGACATCAACAACGGACGCGCCCGACGTGACGACATTGACCACCTGGGCAACCGACGTGTGAAGACCGTCGGCGAACTGATTCAGAATCAGCTGCGCATCGGCCTGCTGCGCATGGAACGCGTCGTGCGCGAGCGGATGTCGATTCGTGATCCAGAGCAGGTCACGCCGCTGGGCTTGATCAATATCCGTCCAGTCGTCGCCGCAACACGTGAGTTCTTTGGCGGCAGCCAGCTCAGCCAGTTCATGGATCAAACGAACCCGCTTGCCGAACTGACGCATAAGCGTCGACTGAGCGCGTTAGGTCCCGGCGGTCTGCGACGTGAGCGCGCCGGCTTTGATGTGCGCGATGTGCACTTCAGCCACTACGGCCGTATCTGCCCCATCGAGACGCCGGAAGGGCCGAACATCGGTCTGATCGGTTCGCTGGCGAGCTACGGCCGAGTCAATGAGTTCGGTTTCATCGAAACTCCGTACCGGCGTGTATATACGTCCGCAAAAGCAACGCCCGATGCACTTATTGGCCGCACACTTGCCGCCGATATTGTTGATCCGAAGACGGATAAGGTCATTGCCAAGCAGGGCGTAATTGTGGATGAGGCACTAGCCAAGAAGATATCAGATGCCTATCCGGATAGCGATAAGAGCACGAATAGCAGCGATATGGCTGGTCCAATTCCTGTGAAACCGTACGCCAGCCGCGAAGTCGAATACCTGACGGCAGACGAGGACGAAGAATCCTCCATTGCGCAGGCTTCTTCGGCGCTGAACGCAGTTGGCGAATTCCAGAACCCGCGGCCGTCGGCAAGACGCGCAGAGACATTCATGTTCGAGCGACCGGAGCACATCAGCTTCATGGACGTTTCGCCGAAACAGATTGTAGGCGTGTCCGCCGCTCTGATTCCGTTCTTGGAGCACGATGACGCCAACCGAGCGCTCATGGGCTCCAATATGCAGCGACAGGCTGTGCCGTTGGTGGTGCCGGATGCGCCAATCGTCGGTACCGGCATGGAATATCAGGCAGCAATCGACTCCGGGCAGGTCATCGTGGCTCGCAAGACCGGTGAGGTTGTCAGCGTCACCGGATCGGAAATTGTGGTGCAGGAGGAAGACGGCAACCGCCGCAGCTACCATCTGCGCAAGTATAACCGCAGCAACCAAAGCACCTGCATCGACCAGCGCCCCGTAGTCTTCAAGGGCGACCAGGTTGTAAAGGGCAAGGTGCTGGCGGACAGCTCCAGCACGGAGGACGGCGAACTGGCTTTGGGCCAGAACGTGGTGGTTGCGTATATGAGCTGGGAGGGCGGCAACTTCGAGGACGCTATCCTGGTCAGCGAGCGACTCGTACAGCAGGACAAGTACACGTCCTTCCATGTGGAGAAGCATGAGATCGAAGCCCGTGAGACAAAACTGGGCTCGGAAGAAATAACACGCGACATCCCGAACGTCGGTGAAGATGCGCTCAAGGATCTGGATGAGGAAGGTATCATCCGAATCGGAGCCGAGGTAAATCCTGGCGACATCCTTGTGGGCAAGATTACGCCGAAGGGCGAAACAGAGCTGACGCCGGAAGAGAAACTGTTGCGGGCTATCTTCGGCGAGAAAGCACGCGAGGTGAAAGACAGCTCGCTTCGTTTGCCCCATGGCGAGCGCGGCAAGGTCGTATCCATTAGCGTGTTCGACCGAGACGAGCATCGTGACTTGGCAGCCGGTGTGGAGAAAATTGTCCGTGTCAGCGTTGCACAGCGTCGCCGTCTGACTGAGGGCGACAAGATGGCCGGTCGCCACGGTAACAAGGGCGTGATTTCGCAAGTTGTGCCTGTGGAAGACATGCCGTTCTTGGAAGACGGTACGCCGGTCGACATCATCCTCAATCCGTTGGGCGTACCAGGCCGTATGAATATTGGTCAAATCCTGGAAGCTCACTTAGGTTGGGCAGCCAGCCGACTGGAGTTTAAGGCTGAGACGCCGGTTTTCGACGGCGCCAAGGAAGAGGAAATAGAGGCCGAGTTGGCCCGAGCATGGTTGGTTGACAGAGCATGGAGCGACGTGGTCAGTGATGCGTGGACGCTCGTGCAGGAAGAGGAGTATCCCACCGAAGAGCTGCGTGATGACGACAATGTGCGCATGCTCTATTTGGAAGCATGGCTGGGCGGTCTTGGCTATGATATAGACCGGCTGCAGCAGAATACATCCTATGCACGACACGCTTGCATGCGTGAATGGCTGCGAGATAAGGGCTATGAGCCTGAAATCATCATGCCGCAGAGCTATGACCAGCGACGCACTAGCGAAGAGTCAAACAAGGCTGCTCTCGAAGCGGCCCTGAGAGAATGGATGCGCTTCCGAGATGGCGACCCGGGCAATCTGAGCGGCGACGAGCTAGTCGACGCAGCCCATGCCTACAGCGAAGAGATCGGCTGGCCATTGCCGAACACGGGCAAACAGCGTCTCTATGACGGCAAGTCGGGCGAGTCGTATGATTCGGCAGTTACGATCGGCGTCGTGCAGATGCTGAAGTTACATCACCTGGTCGAGGACAAGGTTCACGCCCGGAGCACAGGCCCGTACAGCTTGGTCACCCAGCAGCCGCTGGGCGGTAAGGCTCAGTTCGGCGGTCAGCGCTTTGGCGAGATGGAAGTGTGGGCGCTGGAAGCATATGGCGCCGCCTACACCTTGCAGGAGATGCTTACCGTTAAGTCGGACGATGTAAGTGGCCGTGTCAAGACATACGAATCAATCGTCAAGGGCGAACCAATTCATAGCCCAGGCGTTCCGGAGAGTTTCCGAGTACTAGTTAAGGAACTCCAAAGTCTCGCACTGTCGGTGAAGGTCATTAACGAGAAGAATGAGGAGATTCAGTTCGGCAAGGAAGAGACGGAAGAACACCTGCCGAGACTTGGCTTCAGTCTGAACGTACCAAGCCCAATGAGTCGAAACAAGGAATAATCTCGCTGCGGCGACATCTTGCAGACAGATTGACCTGAGTATGACGGCGTCGAGAGTTTCCGTGGCCAACGGGCACGCCGGCCACAAAGTACCCGGCAACGGCTGGGATGGAGATAGACCACAATGGAAGTAAAAAACTTTGACGCGATGCAGATTTCACTGGCTTCACCGGAAGAGATCCGGGACTGGAGTTATGGTGAAGTAACCAAGCCGGAAACGATTAACTATCGTACACTGCGCCCCGAGCGCGACGGCTTATTCTGTGAGCGCATCTTTGGCCCTACTAAGGACTGGGAGTGCTCCTGCGGCAAATATAAGCGTGTGCGCTATAAAGGCATCGTGTGCGATAAGTGCGGCGTCGAAGTCGCGCCGAGTCGCGTGCGCCGAGAGCGCATGGGTCACATAGAGCTTGCCTCGCCGGTGAGCCATATCTGGTACGTAAAGGGCGTTCCCAGCCGTCTGGGGCTGCTGCTCAACATTAGCCCGCGACATCTGGAACGTGTGCTTTACTTTGCACAGTTCATCATCACCAATGTGAACGAGGATGCACGCAGCCGTGCCATCCAGCGACATGAGCGTGAGCTAGAGCTGCGTCTCGGCCGAATCGACGACGAAATCTCCGACCAGGTCGACGCGCTCGAGTCAGAGCTCGAATCAGCTTTAAACGAGATGGACGAGGAAGAAAAGAATGCGCTGCAGGAGCTGGATGACCGCATCAACGAGACATCGTCGCGGGCAATCCAGGAAGCGCAGACCTTGCAGACGTGGGTCAATGGCAATGTAGGCAAAAAGGCCAAGGAAGACCTGTTGCTCTCATGGTCCGATGATCCTGTCATCACGGCCAAAGAGACCGTCTCTGCCGACCATGAAGCCACGATCAACGATCTGGTGCAGAAGAAGCTCGACCAATTACAGAACCAGTCCGACAGCGAGAAATCCGATATCAGCGAGCTAATCGACGCCAAGCGTGAGTTCGTGCGCGGCGACTTGGGCGCCAAGTTGGATGAATTGCGAGCCAGTATCGAAGACCGCAAACAGGCGTTGCGCGATGCAATGGAACGCGACTTGGAAGACTTGAAGGCGCTGGAAGAGAAGACTCTGCTCACCGAAACTCGCTATCGCGAGCTGGCGGAGAGCTGGGGCAACGTCTTTACCGCCGGCATGGGCGCCGAGGCGATACGCGATATCGTCACGAAGATCGACCTCGACAAGATGGCCAAGGAATTGCGCTACGAAATTCGCAACACACGCAGCAAGCAGCGCCGCAAGAAGGCTGCCAAGCGTCTGCGCGTGGTAGAGAATTTCCGCAAGAGCGAGAATCGTCCGGAGTGGATGATCCTGACAGCGCTGCCGGTGATCCCGCCCGACCTCCGGCCTATGGTCCAGTTGGACGGCGGTCGTTTCGCCACATCAGATCTGAACGATCTGTACCGGCGTGTGATTAACCGCAACAACCGTCTGCGCCGCCTGATGGAATTGGGCGCGCCGGACGTCATCGTGCGCAACGAGAAACGCATGTTGCAGGAAGCTGTGGACAGCCTCATCGATAACGGCCGCCGAGGCCGTGCTGTGAGCCGCAGCGGCAAGCGCAAACTCAAGAGCCTTAGCGACATGCTCAAGGGTAAGCAGGGCCGCTTCCGCCGCAACCTGCTGGGCAAGCGCGTCGACTACTCGGGTCGTTCCGTAATCGTTATCGGCCCGACATTGAAACTGCACCAGTGCGGTATTCCCAAGAAGATGGCGCTTGAGCTGTTCAAGCCCTTCGTCATGCGCCGCCTGGTCGAATACAACTATGCGCATAATATTAAGAGCGCCAAGCGCACGGTAGACCGCTCCAGCCCAGAGGTATGGGATGTGCTGGAAGAGATCTGCCACGAGCGACCGGTGCTGCTGAACCGTGCACCGACCTTGCATCGTCTGGGTATTCAGGCGTTCGAGGTGACGCTGGTCGAAGGCAGCGCTATTCAACTTCATCCGTTGGCTTGTAGCGCTTTCAACGCCGACTTCGACGGCGACCAGATGGCTGTTCATGTGCCGCTGAGCGAGCAGGCAGTGAAAGAGGCTCGCGAGCTGATGTTGGCGACTCAGAACTTGCTGAAGCCAAGCAGCGGTGAACCGATCGTCGGCCCGTCCAAGGACATGGTCATGGGCGTCTACTACCTGACCGTCATGGACGAACGCCTGCGTCACGAGCGTAAAATCTACGTTGACGGCAACGGGAACGGTGACGGCGCTGAGTTGGTCAACGGCAATCGTGACCGACTACTGCCGGCCTATGCAACCATGGAAGAGGCTGAGTACGCCTATGACATGGGCATGATCAAGCTGCGAGAGCCAATTCAGATCTGGTTCACGAGCCGGTATGACACAGTTCCGATTAGCGAACTAGCTGTCGGTTCCGAAATGATGTTGAAGCACGGCGAAGAAGTGGGCCTGAACGAACGGGTCATGGATACGCTGACCGACCATGGTATCGAGTCTATTGGTCAGCTCATGGACATGTATACGCAGGGCGAGTCCAGGATGATCAAAGATATCGCCGGTTTTGGCGCCGCAGCCATGGACGATACCCGCGACGCGCTGCGATTGATGGGTCTGTTGGGTGCTTCGTGGCCGGAGGACCGGCTGATAACCACCACAGTGGGACGCATCATCTTCAACCGTTCGCTGCGCGATGAGCTCTGGTTTGTCAACAGAGTATTGGACCGCAAGGGCGTCGATGCTGTTGTGGCACTGTGCTACAAGCATCTCGGTCGTGAGGTTACGGCAGAAATTGTCGATAATATCAAGGACCTGGGCTTCAAGTACGCAACACGCTCCGGTATCACCATCGCAGTAAGTGATATTCAGGTGCCTGATGAGAAAGCGGAAATTCTGGAACGTACAACCGCTGAGGTTGAGTTGTCGGAACAGCAGTATCGACGCGGCTTGATCACAAGCGAAGAGCAATACAACCGTATCGTCGAGCTTTGGACCAAGGCAACCGATGATGTAACGGATGCGGTGAAGAGTCGGCTCAGTCCAGTGGACGGACTCGGCGCTATGGCGCAGTCCGGCGCCACAAAGGGTGGTATCAACCCGATTCGCCAGCTGGCTGGGATGCGCGGTCTTATGGCTGATCCGAATGGCCGTATTATTCCGTTGCCCATTCGCTCGAACTTCCGTGAAGGCCTAACCGCCCTCGAGTACTTCTTGAGCACGCACGGCGGTCGTAAAGGTTTAGCCGACACCGCGCTGCGTACAGCAGACGCAGGCTACCTCACTCGACGTCTTGTCGACGTTGCGCAGGACGTGATCATCACAGAAGATGATTGCCACACAGCTGCAGGCATCTGGATCGATGACAGGGATTCGCAGTCCCTTGGCGAAACGTTCATCGAACGTATCGCAGGCCGTTACCTGGCTGCTGATCTCAGCGACCCGGAGACGGGCGAGTTGGTCTTGCCAAGCGGCGCTTTGCTCACAGAGTCGGCGCAGACAATGGTTGCCCGACGCGGAATCAAGCGGGCGTACGTGCGCAGCCCACTCACCTGTGAGGCGCGCTTCGGCATCTGCGAGAAATGCTATGGCGAAGACTTAGCTCGCGGCGGGCACATCAAGCTGGGCGAAGCCGTCGGTATCATCGCGGCCCAGTCCATCGGTGAGCCGGGCACGCAGCTTACACTGCGCACCTTCCACACGGGCGGCGTGGCAGGCAGTGATGACATTACGCAGGGTCTTCCTCGTGTCGAGGAGCTCTTCGAGGCTCGCAACCCCAAAGGTGAAGCGGTTATCGCCGAAATAGACGGTACTGTGGACATCTTCTGGGAGGGTGAGATTCGTAACCTGAAAGTCAGCCGAACCGACCTCAAGTCGCGGCAACTCGAAATTCCAGCGGTTTATAATCTGCTCGTTTCTGACGGGGATCGCGTGCAGGAGGACACTGTCATCGCCCTGCCGCCGGAAAATGTGTCAGAGGATGCGCAGGATAAGATTGTCGGTGAGGCGGTGGGTATTGTTGCGGGCATGGACGGTGAAATCTATCTTGAGGATCAGAACGATCAGATCTTCGCAACGATTCGTCGAGAGGATACCCTAAACTGGGAAACCGACATACCCGCTAATGCACGCCTACGCGTCGATCAGGGCGATCAGGTCCGAGCTGGCGAACAGCTGACCGAAGGCGCCAAGAATCCGAAGGAGATTCTACGGATTCAGGGTCGTGAAGCCTGTCAGATCTATCTGCTGGAGGAAGTCCAGAAGGTATACCGCAGTCAGGGTGTGAGTATCCACGATAAGCATATCGAAGTGATTCTGCGCCAGTTGCTCCGCCGCATTCTTGTGCGCGCCACGGGCGACACTGAATTGCTGCCGGGTGAACTCATCGACCGCTTCGAGTTTGAAGATATCAACGGCACGGTCATCGCCCGCGGCGGAAAACCCGCACGCGGCGAGCCGGTCGTGCTGGGTCTGACCAAGGCCGCACTCAACACCGAGAGCTTCCTTGCTGCTGCTAGCTTCCAGGAGACCACACGCGTACTCACCGAGGCTGCCATCAAAGGCCAGCGCGATGAATTACGCGGTCTAAAGGAGAATGTCATCATCGGCAAGCTCATTCCTGTGGGTACCGGCTTCCATGCTCGCGCAGAAAAAGCTGTGCTTGAGGAGGCTAAGGAAGAGGAATACATGTTCGATGACGACTTCGACAGTGACTTCATAGGACTTGATGGGGACTCGGACGAACTGGAATTCGACGATCTCGATCTGGATATGGATCTCAGTGACTTGTCTGATATCAAGGAACTCGGTATGGAGCCCATGACCGTGCCGACCGAAGACAACGAGGATGACGAAGAAGAAGCCGGTTTTGACATCGAATCGATGGACGGCGATGACGACACCGAGGAAATCGACGTCAACATGTAGTTGTGAAGGCGTGGTCCTTGCCAAGTTGTTGTGGACCACGGTTAAGTGTTTACAGAGCGCTATGGCGACTGATCGCCATAGCGCTTTTTCGTGGAGGAGGAATGCGTGACTGTGTAACTTGCCTTAGCGTTCAAGCGAACGCAAGGCTAACAGTGCTGCTCCTACGGCTGGCTCAACACTTGGCAGAATGATGTCTGCATTGGGCAGCGTCTTGTGGAACCAAGCCCGTAATCGCTGCTGCAGCAATCCCCGTCCCAAACCACCGCCGACAAAGACCAGCGGAAAGTTACTTGACTGTAGATCTAGCCGCCGGGCCACACTTTGCACAGCAACGGCTAAGTCGTTCATTGCCTGCCAGATGATCTCGTCCGCTACGGCATCCTGGCGCTCTGCGGCTTGTGAAACAAGGGGCGCCAGCTCGGCAAAACGATGCCAGGAAATGTCATCGTACGCCCATCGAACCAGTTGCTCTTCTCCCTCCAGGTGTAATCGATCCAGTATTAGTTCGGTCAGAAGCGTATCCGGCCCGCGCCCATCAGCCGCCCATGTGACAGCGCGTAGTGCCGCCGCACCAATGGCGTAACCGCTGCCGCCGTCACCGAGCAGCGCGCCCCAGCCGCCGGCGCGACAGCGCTTTCCCGCTTCGTCGAATCCCATGGCTATCATCCCGGTGCCGCTAATCAGCACGATACCGAATAAACGGCCGCGCGTGCCGCTAGCTAACGCAATAACGGCGTCGTTCTGCGCAATGGCAGGGACTCCTGGCAGCAATTCCTCTAGCCAGACATTGATGCGTGCTTTGTCTTCCGGTCTGTCCACGCCGCTCATACCGAGACAGACGAATGCGATATCTTCGGATACAGCTCCCGCGTCACGCACGGCAGTCGTGAATGCTTCGTTGAGGTTTGCCTTGACTTTGTCCGCACCTACGCTGTTCCAGTTGGTCGAACCGACCACTACCCGGGCAAGCGGCTCAAGGCTCTCCACAGCGGTCGTGTCGTCAATGCGCGCGCCGGCGTCATAGGCTACACAGACGGTCTTGGTCCCACCGCCGTCCAGACCAAGAACAATTGATCGCTGTCGAATACCGCAAGAGGTTTGTCTCATGTACAGCCTGGCGTGACTGGTACTATACAGCGCCGATGATGCGCGCGGCTTCTGTGTGAAGCGCTATGCGCAGCTGCTGGATTGGCTTCGGAAATCTGCCATTGTAGACACGATTCGTGAGCAGCGCCACGGTTAGTTCGGCGTCCGGATCATGCCAAATTGATGTGCCGGTGTAGCCCGTGTGGCCATAGGAATTCTCACTCCATAACGGCCCACAGGACGAGCCCTCTGTCTTCAGCATCCAGCCGAGCCCGCGTTGCGTATCCGGATTTTCAGTCAAACACGGATCGTCGTGATTCAGCAGCGGCTCGCCTGGTGTATTGGCGGCAATCTGACAATGTATTGCTTCTTCGATTAATCGACTGGACAGTAGGCTGTCGGCTTGCTTGCCCGTAACACGAATCGCGTAGATGTCGACCAGACGGCACAGGTTTTCCGCCGTGCCGAAGAGTCCAGCGTGCCCAGCGATTCCACCCAGACCTGCTGCATTTTCATCATGCACCTCACCGTGCAGCCGTCGCTTACGCCAGGAGCACAACTCTGTCGGTGCAATCTTGTTGGCTGTGACAGGTCGCTGCCGACCACCGGTTCCTAACGGGTTATACATAACATCGTTCAACGTAGAGGGCAGCAACCGAGCAATAGCATGATCCAGCCGGTCGTAGCCGCCCGCGCGGCGAACGACCTCGCCCAACAATATGAGACCCAGATCACTGTACATGTAGCTCAATCCGGTCGGGTAGGCGAAATCATACGAACAGATGGCGGCAATACCGCGCCGTTGTCGTTCATTGATCTCGTCATCAGAAAGCTCATACCCAGGCGCTGGAACAGGTCCGCAGGCATCGTGTACATTCCGCCATGCCGGTAGTCCGCTGCTGTGTGTTAGCAACTGCCGCACAGTGATGGCATCTGCATCTACCGGATCTGCATCTTGCCACACTTCCAACGTCGGCGCAGGTTCTTTCGTAATAGGATCTTCCGTTGGACCCACAGGGCGCCGTCCGCGGAATTCTGGCACGTAGGTAATGACCGGCTTATCCAGCGATAAATGGCCAAGCTCGACTAGACGCAGGCAGGCAGTCGTGGTGAAAAGTTTCGTGACGGACGCCAGGTCGAAGCGTGTGTCTACACCCGTCTGCACATTCCTGTCTTCAGGATCGATCCAGCCAAAGGCTCGGCTGTAGACCAGTTCTTTCTGATATTCAATCCGACAGACGATGGAAGGTGCGACAGTGTTAAGCGCAGACTCGCATAGGTTCGTAATCTGATCGAAATCGTTCATCTTATACGGGACCATCAAACTGCTAACTAAGTGGTTTGGCCATGGGAATGTAGGCGCGGTACTGCTCGAAACCGAACTTGCCATAGAAATCCACCAGGCTCGTCCAGTCGATAACACAACCGCGCACGCCAGTATCACGCAGCCGTCGTAACCCACTGTCGAGCACGGCAGCGCCGTAGCCTTTACTGCGTGCGTCCGCACTCACGCCGATGGGGCCTAACTGACCCCACGGTCGCGGCAGCGAATAGGGATAATAACGCTGCATGGGACGAACAGAATCCTCGAAAGTCAACCAGCAGAATCCATCCACGCCTCGCTCGGTCCAGAGCAACATACTGTCTGAGATGCGACCGCCGATGCGCAAATAGTCCTCCGTTTCAAAGCGCCACCGTCCGGGAAACTCGCGCGCCAAGAGCCGAAGCAGATGCTGTTCGTCTCCCGGCTTACCGGGTCGGACCTCACCTTCAATGTCGATTACGGAGGGAGAACCCTCGTACTTCCCCAGGTCGTTTGCAACATCCCAAACCAGGCCCGCGTCATTTTGGGAGCTGTTGACGTAACCACGATGCCTAAAAAATGATTCTGTGGACGCTTCACGCGGCAAGCCTGGTACGAATGTACGTATGCCGGCGCCAAGTGTCACCATCGTGCAACCTTGCTCGCGCAACCAGCTCTCGGCCCAGTCTAGCAACTCGCTGCCGTATCCCCGCCCCTGATACTCAGCCTGCACGGCAATACAGTCGATCCAGCCGTGCGTGCGCGGTGACGTGCGCTCATCCGTGGTCAGCATACTAGCGATGACGGTACCGGTCGCTGCATCATTCTCATCGAAAAGGATGCGACCTTCCTGGACCAGACCGGGCAAGGATTGCAGATTGTATTGAATAAAGGATGGAGACACTGTCAGGCTGGCGCCGTTAGCACTCAAGTATATTGCGGCTATGGTGCGCCAGTGCTCTGGGTTCAATGGATCGACAGGCTGCAACATTACGCAGGGACCTTGCTCTGAACGTTCGTCGAAATAACTGCACTTTCAGATGATTACCCTACTACTCTTTTGCTGCGCCAACAAAACACTGGATGCTTTTCGCGATTGCGTCAGCGGGAATTGACGGCGTTCGGGTCAACAGGGCACGATCGCCTCCAAGATATCCTAGCTCAAGGATCACAGCCGGCGTGCGTTCATCGATCTTGCGGAAAGCATGGTAGTCGGTCATATCCTCGGTAATGGTATTGGCATCGTAGAGCAGACCTGTCTTAAGCGTGTAATTGGTGGTAACACATTCAAGCAGCCGCCCGTCCACTTCCGGCTTTGTGCTCTTCTCATAGTACGTCGCTTTAAAACCGGAATTGTCCAGACACGAATCTGCATGTAGGCTCACGAGAGCATCGACCTGCAGCCCGTCCAAGCGCTCGTCGAACTCTTGCAGGAGTTGCACGTTGTACCCGCGCTGACGTAGCTCATCGACCGCCAGCGCTGCGATGCGAGCTACCGTGTCCGCCTCGGTCAACGTGATGTCGCCGTCATTGTTTTCGCAGGTTGCGCCGGAGTCGTTGCCGGCGTGTCCGCTAATGATGGCGATGGTGGCGCGTTCAGGACTCGGCTCCGCTTCCGATGTTGCTACAGCGATTGGCGAATTCTCCTCTGCAGCCGGTGTTTTTATGCCGCGCGCTGGCGTAAGAATCTCCAACGATACCGAGGAAGTTGGCAAACAGATAGAGCAACAAGACAAGCGCAATGAAACCGAAAAGGGTAAATAGACGTTGAAAACCTTGTAGTAGCGTATCAAACATATCCGAACCGATGGTTTTTCTGACGCGACAGGAAAGATGCTGCACAGTATGGGTGCAGCCATTCGGTAAGCATGACGCAGAGCATGGTTGAAGGATACGTGGTTGTTCAGGTAAGGTGGACTGAATTGACAAAGTGTAGACCGCCATATAGACTGACAAGGATAGGTTTAGGTGCAGCCTAATTATCTGGCTGGTCGTGTCTTTTACTGGCAACCATAAGAGTTATTCGCTACAAAGGTACCGATGGTTCGGGTTTCGTAAGTTGGCACATACTGGTGTTTCGGTTGTAGAGTGAATACGAATGGTTGATGCAGTTTCAGCAGGAACCTCCGGTTTCGATTCTTCCGACAACGGGGCTACAAAACAGAATCGCGTACCACCGGCGCAGACGCTCGGTTCGCTGTTGCGTCAGCGGCGTGAGGCTATGGGCGTCACGCTTGCAGAGGTGGAAGTTGCTACGCGCATTCGGCAGAAGTACTTGGCTGCGATTGAAGCCGACGATTGGCACTTACTCCCGGGTGAGGTGGTTGGTCGCGGTTTCCTGCGCAACTATTCCGATTATTTGGGGCTCGAATCGCACGAAGTAGTGGATCGCCGCCGCGCGGTGACAGATCCCGGTCTAGCGGCAGCCTTGGCTTCCACGAGTTCTGGGTCACAACTACCGCCCGAACGCCAGGTCGATTACCGTCCGAAAGAAGTTGAGCTGAAGGATGATGGCGACGGCGTGCCGCGTGGCGATATACGCTTAACGCCCATATTAGCGATACTGGGTGTAGTACTAGCCGTACTACTTGTGTGGTGGGTTGGCAGTCGAATTCAGGAACCGATGGGACGCGCCGTCTCTGGTGTCCAGAGCCGTTTCGAGCGCATCGCAAGCCGCGACGTGCCGACAGCAACGCCGCAACTTATCGGCATCGTGAACTCGCAAAATGCAGACGCAGCATCCGACATCGTTTCGGGCGAGGGAACCGGTGATGGGTCCGGTAATGGTGATGGTCCGCTAAACAGTGAGGGCAGCGGAGGCGGCAGTAGTGAAGTGCCTTCTGCAGCGTTGCTCGGTCTCATGGCTACTGAAACACCGACGCCAGAACCGGTCACATTGGCGCCGCCCACAACTGCGCCGACCCAAGAAGCGCCAACTTCGACTCCGCCGCCGCCAACTGATACGCCGGAGCCGGTTCTGCCAACGGCAACGTTGCAGCCCACAAACACCTTCCAGGCGCCGACGCCTGAACCTGAACTGCCAACGGACACGCCCGTACCCGCTCCGATTGTCAGCGCGCCAGCATGCGCCGACCAGCGCTCGGTGATCACATCACCAGGCGAAGGACAGGTAGTGTCGGGCGTGGTGCCGATACTGGGATCCGCAGTGCATGAAACGTTCGATTATTACAAGCTTGAGTTTGCACCGGGACAGAACGCAGCGGGCGGATTCGTCTATTTTGACGGACAGAGCTCGCAGGTTTCAGGCGGTCAATTAGGCGTCTTGGATACCGGCTCGTTGGCAAATGGACCATACACCATCCGTGTTATCACCGTCGACCAAACCGGCAATTTCCCACCGCCTTGTCAGGTGAGCGTCGTCATCCAGAACTAGAAAACCAATAAGCAATCAGAAGACGAGTCGGGTCGAAACGCCTGGCTCGTCATTGCTTTGTACGCCCTGCATGTGTGACAAATAAAAGAACTGCAAGCCGGCGGTTTTGACGAAATAAAAAGCTAGCCCTCTGCCATCAATCCCTCTTCACTGATCGGCACAGCTTCGATCTCGCCCTCTTCGTTTTCCTCTAGGCGATAGACTTGCGTGGCGTTGTCCGTCATTAGCACGCCGTGTACATGGTCGATCTCGTGCTGCACAATTCGCGCCAGCCAGTCATACGCTTTGAGACGGAACTCCTTACCATTGCGGTCCTGCGCACGCACAACGACCTGTGTCGCTCGGTCTACGTCAGCTACCGTCCCAGGAATGCTCAAGCAGCCTTCCTGACCCGAAACCGTGCCTTTACTCTTGATGATTTCTGGGTTGATCAACTCGTAGACCCGCGCAGTCTCGTCGGGATCGTCCTCGTCTTCTGGATACTCGATGACAACCGCCCGGATTCCCAAGCCAACCTGCGGCGCCGCGAGTCCAACTCCCGGCGCGTCGCGCATGGTCTCCAGCATGTCGTCCAGCACTTTGTGTAATTCAGGTCCGAAATTGCGCACGCGCATACCGGTTTTGTGCAAGATATCACTGTCTCGATCACCGACAGTGACGATTCTCATTACTGCCACAGCCAACTCCCCATCGGAAGATATTCCTCATTCGTTTCACGAGACCTGATCGTATGACGGGATAGCAGCTTTGTCAAAGCCTACCTCCTACGCGTTCGGTTGTCACGTTACCTACGTTGGATCCGTACCGGACATTGGTACGCGATTCTGCCACGTGCTAGAATACTCTCTGTCGCCCGAATTGAGCAACAGAAGCCTGTGACGACCGTCCCTCATCAATCAGTTACGCAAATCCAGCCTGCGCCTAGCAGGTTAACAGGTCATGTGCAATCAATATCCAGCAAATAGGTAAGTAGTACGGAACCCATAAAGGTTACCGAAGGTGCTGCGCGCGTTACACTGTATTCTATATTCGCTCACACAGAACACGGCAGAAAAGGAGCCAACATGAAACTTATTACCTATCGACCTGCTGGCGCGGGTCCGCAGCTTGGTGTAATCGTTGACGATCAGGTGCTTCCACTCGCTGTTGCCAGTGGCAACGAACTGCCCAATGACATGCGCTCGTTCCTGGAGATGGGCGACGATGCACTGGAACTAGCGGCGGAACTCGCCACCACCGAAAACGCTGCAGCCTATGGCGCAGCGCTCGACGCTGTGAAACTGTTGGCGCCTATTCTCAACCCGTCCAAAATTGTGGCTATCGGCCTGAACTACATGGACCATGTGCGTGAGTCCGGCGGTAAACCGCCAACGATTGCCACCATGTTTACGAAGTACCCTAGCTCCATTATCGGCCCTGGCGATGCCATCACATGGGACCCCGACTTGACCGGCAAAGTGGATTTCGAAGCAGAACTGGCGTTTGTCGTGGGCAAGAAGGCACGCAACGTGTCATCCACCAACGCTTTCGACTATATCGCGGGTTATATGAATTGCCATGATGTAAGCGCACGCGATCTCCAGTTGGAAATCGGCGATCAGTGGGTCATGGGCAAGTCGCTGGACACGTTCTGTCCGCTCGGTCCCTATCTTGTCACCAAAGACGAAATTGCTGATCCGCATAATCTGTCCATTCGCTGTCTTGTCAACGGCGAGGCGTTGCAGGATTCGAACACTGCTGAGCTGGTCTTCGACATCCCGTATCTGATGGAATACCTGACACGCGGCTTCACGTTGCTACCGGGCGATATCGTAACAACCGGCACGCCAAATGGTGTCGGCGCCTTCCGTGAACCGCCTGTCTACTTGAAGGACGGCGACATTGTGACTGTGGTGGTGGAAGGGCTTGGGCAACTAACCAACCCATGCGTGGAGGATGGTGCATCGTGAGCGCCGAAACATTCATGATTACAGGCTCTACGGGCTGTATCGGTTCGTGGGTCATGAAGGTGCTTATATCCGAGGGCGTCAATGTTGTTGCCGCCGACATCAATACGGAAGCGGTACGTCCAAAGTTGCTTATGAGCGACGAGGAACTCAGCAGCATCGCCTTCGTGAAGTTGGATGTAACCGATATTGAGAAGGTCAAGACCGTTGTAAGCGAGATGAGCGTCACTCACATCGTCCATTTGGCAGGATTGCAAGTACCATTCTGCAAGGCCAATCCATCCTTGGGCGCACGAGTCAACGTTGTCGGTACCGTGAACGTCTTCGAGGCCGCTCGTGCGAATTGGGGACAGGTCAAAGGCATCGCCTATGCCAGCTCGCTTGCCGTTCTGGGTCCGGGACACCTATATCCCGACAAGCCGGTGAAGGACACGGCTCCGCTCTATCCGCAGACGCTTTACGGCGTGTACAAACAGGCCAACGAGGGCACAGCCAAAGTCTATTGGCAGGACTGGCAGATACCGAGCATTGGTCTGCGCCCCTATATCGTGTACGGCGTCGGTCGCGACCAAGGGATGACGTCCGATATCGCCAAGGCATTGTTGGCCATCGCGGCGGAACGACCGTATCAGGTGCGCTTTGACGGCCCTGTGGCGCTGCAGTATACCGAAGACGTGGCGCGCATGTTCATCCAGTGCGCTCGTAGCGGATACGAAGGCGCGGCAGCGTGCAACCTGCGCAACGACGTGGTCGACGTCGCTGATTTCGTCGACATGCAGAATGCAACACACGATAGCGCTCAAATCACGCATGTAACCGGTGCGCCGTTGCCTTTCCCTGCAGACCTGGACGACAGTGGTCTGCAGAGCATCCTGGGCGATATACCGTACACACCGCTGGCGGATGCGGCGGATACTACCGTACAGTTGTTTAGAAAACTGCTGGGCGAGGACAAGATCGATCTGTCCCAACTGGACGGATAGCCTACTCGCGCCGGTGTATAGAGTGAGACAAGATAACAATCATCGCCTGTGAATTCGTTCGGTCGCTGTTCTCCAGGTGAACCGTTCGCCTACACAGGCCGTATCAGTGCTGAGGACGTATGAACCTAGACTCGATTCAAGCATTTTTACAACAGCAGCAGATGGACGGTTGGCTGCTGTACAATTTCCGCGACCTCAACCCCATCGCCGTATCCATCGCCGGTATGCCATGGTCGGGGACGCGACGTTGGTTCCTCTGGATTCCAGCCAGTGGGCGGCCGCGCTGGCTCGTGCATGCTATCGAAGGCCAGTTGGTAGCCAGCGCCGACGTGCAACTTCGCGGTGTCGCGCTCTCCTATGTCAGTTGGCAGGAGATGGCCGATCGTCTGCGTGAACTGGTCGGAAGCAGCCCCGCTGCGCCGGTCCGTGCACTCATGGAATATAGTCCCAACAACGCCATCCCCTATATCAGCCGCATCGACGCCGGCATCAAGGAAGTCGTCGAAGCCGCTGGCATTGAGGTGCATACCAGCGCCGACATTGCACAGTTGCAACTTGCTGTCCTGTCGCCGGAACAGCTTGCCAGTCACCGAGAAGCTGCTGCGGTTTGTCTCGCTGCCAAGGACGCCGGCTTCGACCTCATCGCCGATCGTCTGCGCAACGGCAAAGCCGTCAACGAATACGAAGTGCAGCAACATATCGCAACTTACTTCGACGAACGGGGCATGGAACCCAACGCTGCCATCGTGGCGGTGAATGCCAATGCAGCCGATCCGCATTACTTTCCCAACACGCGTACCTACAGTCAAATCCGGTCAGGTGACGTCGTGCTGATCGACCTTTGGACGCGATCCAAACTTGGCGGCGACCTGTGTCTTGGTGATATCACTTGGACAGCCTATTGCGGCGTCGAAACCCCGCCGCTTGTAACGGAGATATTCAACCTAGTTGCGTTAGCACGCGACAAGGCGGTCAGTTTCATTCAGGAGAGACTAGAGACTGGGCAGGTGTTGTGCGGCTATGAGGTCGACGACGCCTGTCGGTCGGTAATCAGTGAGGCCGGCTACGGCGAATATTTCATCCATCGCACTGGCCATTCCCTCGGTCCAGTGGAACATTATCTAGGCGTGAACATCGATAATCTGGAGACCATGGACCGTCGTGCGTTGCTGCCTGGGCTCATGTTTACGATCGAGCCGGGTATCTACCTGCCGAGTTTCAATTTCGACGGCAGTGATACGCCGAAGGGGCTGGGCATTCGCAGCGAAATCAACTGCTTCATGCATGATGGCCGTGTGGAAGTGACAACGCTGCCGCTTCAAACAGAAGTGCGTCCGCTGCTGGCATAGGCTATCCGTATTCATAAATTCGAATTAGGAGAAATTGCACTGTGACAAACTTAGAAAATAGAGATTGGGTCAACGGCGTCGTACGCTATCCAGACCCGGCAGTGGAAGTCCTTGACCCGCGCTTTCAGAAATACAAGCTGGGCAACGCTGCCGTAGAACGACTGTGCACCGGCTTTCGTTGGGCGGAAGGGCCTGTCTGGTTCGGCGACTTGCGCTGCCTGATTTGGAGCGACATTCCAAACAACCGCATGATGCGCTGGGATGAGGAGACCGGCGCAGTGAGCGTCTTCCGCAAGCCGTCCCATAACAGCAACGGCAATACGCGTGACCGAATGGGGCGGCTCATCACCTGTGAGCATCTATCCCGCCGCGTCACGCGCACCGAGCACAACGGACACATCACGGTGCTTCTAGACAGCTACGAAGGAAAGTGGCTCAATGCACCTAACGATGTGACCGTGCACTCTGACGGTTCCGTATGGTTTACCGACCCGGGTTACGGTCTCCTCGTCAATTACGAAGGCGAACGTGACGAATTCCAATTGCCGACGAACGTCTATCGAATTGACGCAGAAACTGGCGAGGTCACGGTGGTTGCCGGCGAAATGCAGCGCCCCAATGGCATCTGTTTCTCACCGGATGAGAGCCTGCTCTATGTGTCCGATACCGGCTCGTCGGATGAGCCAGACGGCCCGCCCAGTATTCGCGTTTATGATGTTGTCGATGGGAAGACGCTGGCTAACGGTCGTGTCTTTGTGGACATGAAGCCCGGCGGCGCCGATGGTATTCGCACAGACACGGACGGCAATCTATGGGCGGCTGCCGGCTGGGTGGGCGACGGTTTTGACGGTGCGCACTGCTACGCACCGGACGGCATGCTCATCGGCAAGGTGCATCTGCCCGAGCCGTGCTCTAATCTCTGTTTCGGCGGTCTGCGCAAGAACCGGCTGTTCATGACCGCCGGTCAATCTGTGTATGCGGTCTTTGTCGAGGCGCTCGGTTCGCAACAACCCTAGACCAATTGCGATGTTATCTTACATCTGCTCGATGGAACGTCTTTGCATGGAAGGAGTGAACTCATTTATGTGTGGGAAACGTCAGCGTTCAACAGGTCTTTTACTAGGACTTGAGGAGATGCTCGTATGACCAAGAACGAAACGCCAATGAGCCAGTACGATCGCATGCTTGCCATATTGGAGGGGCGAAAGCCGGACCGCTACCCATTCATTGGGCGTTTGGAACTCTGGCAGGCTGGTTTGCGATACACGCATTCCATGCCGGACAAATACGCCCACATGGATCTAACCGATATTCACCGGGACATCGGATACGGTCGTCATCGCATGCAGGATGCCTATGTGAAAAAGTATCATGGCGTGGAGATGGTCGTCACCTTCAACGGCGAGGAAGTGCAGCACGAGACAGATCCACTGCTCTATCGAATGCCGGATGTGCGCTCGGAGATTCCGGACGGCATCGGCGATACGCTGGTGGAGTTTCGCACTCAGATAGGTACGTTGACGGTGGAGTACCGGGCGTTGGAGTCTATGCTCGCGACTGGCGCACGCGCCTATATGACCAAGCACCCCATCACGAGCCCCGATGACTATCCCATCGTCGAGCATATCATTGAAAACACGGAGCTCATCCCAGCTTTCGACGTGGTCACTGACCAACAGCGCGAGTTCGGCAAGGATGGCTGGGTCGTGGCGTCGTTGGAGCGAGTGCCATTTCAGCAGCTGCTCATCGACTTTATCGACACATCTGATTTCTTCTTTGTGATGCACGACAATCCCAAACAGATACAACGGCTCCTGGATATACTTGGCGAACAGGTTATCGAAGCCATGCGCCTCATGGAAGGCCTCAGACACGCCATATGTCGAGATCGGCGACAACGTGGATGGCATGATGACCAACCCGCGTCTTTTCGAGCGCTACAGCATGGAGATGTACCGTACGCTCAGCGACATGGCGCACGCGCAAGGCAAGCAAATCGGCAGTCACATGGACGGCGAGCTAAAGCCGATTCTGCCGCAATTACGCGACTGCGGTCTGGATGTCATTGAGTCCTACTCGCCTGCGCCGCTGACACAAGTTAGCGTAGAAGAGACGTTGGAAGTATGGCAAGGGCATCCAATTTTTTGGGGCGGTATTCCTTGTATTTATTTGGAGGAGACAACACCCCAGGAGGAGTTCGAGAACTACGTTCGATACTTGCTGGATACGTTGGACGGACGCCCTGCTATACTCAACGTCGTGGATATGGTGTTACCAATCAATAGCATCGAGCGTGTGGCGCGCATCGCCGAAATAGTTGAAGAGTACGAATTGTAGAATTCACGGATAGAGGAGTATTGATTGTGACGAATCTGCCATCAGCAAAGATTGTCGAAGTCGAGCGCATACTGCTGGTCATCCCGTTTCATCAGCGCATTCAGCGGGACATGGAGCGTGCTCGTATCCATAAGTGGTCGGAAGTAGAAGTCATCCGCGTGACGCTTGATAATGGCGTAGTGGGGTATGGTGAGACGATTCAGAACTACACATGGGGACGCGTCGAGGACACAGATCATGTTATCGGTCGGTCGCCGTTTGAGTGCATGTGGGATGATAGCCTGGGAGCCGGTCTGCAGATGGCGTTGTTTGACGCTGCCGGTAAACTGGCGGGTGTTCCCGTGCACCATCTTCTTGGTCCTCAAGCTCGGGAATGGTGTCCTATCTCCTTCTGGGACCATGATATGTCCGCCGAGTTGTATGAAGCCGAAGCCAGGATCGCAGTTGATCTAGGCTACACATCGATTAAGATCAAAGCTCGTCCCTGGCACGACGTCTATGACACAGTGAAGCGCATTAGCGAAGTGACGCCAGAGTATTTCCACATCGACTCCGACTGGAACGACTTTCTCATCAATGTCTCGAATGCTGTGCCAGTGCTGCGAGAGTTGGAGACCGATTTCCCCAAGATAAGCATCTTCGAAGGGCCGATCAGGGCCGATGACCTGCCGGGCAACCGACTGCTTAGAAAGAAAATCCGCACGCCAATCGCCCATCACTACGGGACTATCCCGCCTCGCTCCGCCATCCAAGAAGGGTACTGTGACGGCTTCGTCATGGCTGGCGGCGTCTCCAAGATCATGCAAGGCGGTCATGCATCCGCCGTAGCCAACATGCCCTTCTTCCTACAGATGGTGGGCACCGGCTTAACGACCGCCATGGCGCTGCATCTCGGAGCAGCCTTGTCGCATGCCCAATGGCCTGCAATCACCTGTCACGAGCTGTACGAGCACCCGTTGCTGAACAAGCGTATAGATGTGGTGGGAGGCTATGCTAAGGCGCCGGATGCACCGGGCATCGGCGTCGAGTTGGACGAACACGCGCTAGAGAAGTATCGTGTAGACGTGGCAGACTTCACGATGCCGCCGCGGCTGATCCGATACAGTAGGCCATGTGGAGTCGACGTTTACTTTGCCGATGATTCGCACAATACATCATCGATGTGGGCTTACTTCGCCAACGGCAATCAGCCTGTATTTGAGCGCGGAGTGAGCACAACGCTCATTGACGACGACGGAACTTCGGAATTCGCACAGTTGCATGCCAAGGCGCTGGAAGCGCCGGTTCTCATGTGTTCACAGTAGGCGCTTAGCCACAACTGTGGATCGCATCCGTTTGTGGAGTTGGAGCGGTTTGTTGTAGCACAAGTTAACGCATGACTCTCTTCGCATCAGCGCGCGCTTGGAAGGATTCCTTCTTCACGATGGCGCGCTGATGCCTGCCGGCGCCGATCTGCTCCGCTTCATCCTCGGCATGCACCTCGAAAGTAATTACACGCCCTTCGACAGACGTCACTATCGCAGAAGCCGTGACCGTCATCCCTAGCGGCGTGGCAGCTATATGTCTTACGTCCAGGGCAATACCGACAGATGTGTACTCGGATGTCAGTACGTCGGACAGTGCGTCAAGGGCTGCTTTCTCCATTAGGGCGATCATCGCCGGAGTGCCGTACACATCCACATCCCCGCTGCCAAGTGCACTCGCCAGCATGTCCGCATCCACGCGTTCGCTTGTGCTGCCGCGTAATCCAATCGAAATCTCTGGTTGGTCCATCACTACCTCTGAGTGCTTGATAGAGCCCACGATGAGCTCTGCTCGCGATTACCTACCCTCGCTAAAATTTGCCGACCTTATCAATGGTGCTAGACTAAGAGAGTCGAAATTTGGTGCATTCGTCGCGAATGACAGCCGACTCCCAGCAATTACTATTCCTGACGTTCCATTGGAACGAACGAATCATACCAGCTTCGATTGTGCTTCGTGCAAGAACGACAGCTGTTCATTTCCACTCTACCCTAATCAGACGAGGAAACTGAAAATGCGCAAAAACAAAATTCGTGAGTTGTTGAACGAGGGCAAACCCACCCTGGGCACGCATGTCCATTCTACTTGGCCGTCCATCATCGAAGCTGTGGGTCACACCGGCATCTACGACTATGTCGAGTTCGTTGCCGAGTATGTGCCGTATGACATGAGGGACCTGGATAACCTCTGTCGAGCCGCTGAGCTGTATGACCTGGGCATGATGATCAAACTCGACTACACGGCAAACCAGCTCTTTGCCCAGCGTGCATTCGGCTCCGGCTTCGGCAGCGTGCTTTTCGCCGACGCGCACAATGTGGAAGAGGCAAAGGAGTGCATCCTTTCCGTGCGACCGGATACACCGGAAGACGGCGGCAACTTCGGCGTTGGCATGCGACGCAGCTCCTACATGGGCTACGGCGGAACGCCTGAATACGTGCAGGCTATCCGTGACATCGTCGTCGTGCTGATGATCGAGAAGAAGGGCGCGGTCGAGAATCTAGAAGAGATCCTGGCGCTCCCCGGTGTCGATATGACCCAGTGGGGCCCGTCAGACTATAGCGTCAGCGTCGGCAAGGTCAAAGGCGATCCTGCGATCAAGGAAGCCGAGACAAAAGTAATCAAAACCTGCCTGGAAATGGGCGTCCGACCTCGCATAGAGATTGGTACGCCGGATCAGGCGCGCTACTATCTGGACATGGGCGTGCGCGATTTCTGCATGAACACGGACCTGGTCATCCTCTTCCAGTGGTGGAAACAGAATGGCGACGACATGCGAAAGGCGCTTGAAGGCCACTAAACCAACCTGTTAGTGTATGATGCCTCCGGTCTAGGATCGGAGGCGTTTTTTATATCTTTGAGTCATCGGCAGTTTGGTGCGCTTGTCACATTGCGTAACAGAGGTGATTTGTTGCCAGGCCATACTGTAACCCGGGAAATCGACGCATTCAACAAATGAAAGGCAGAAAAGGCGGCGAATTAGGACAGCGCCGGTCAGCCCGTAGTCGAGAACCACTCATGCGTTTCAGCCATGATTCATCAATCAAGCGATTGCGGATAGGCGCGCCGCCATCCTTCACGTCCGAAAACTACGTCACCAGAACGGTCCATTTTATAGACGCGTCTGTCCGCATTCGCCAGTGTGATTGATCGCATAATCTCAGTAGACAGCGCCTCATCGAGCCGCTGCCGAACCTCCTGAGCCAGTGGGCTGGCGATCAGATTATTCTGTTCCGTAGGATCTGACGCAAGGTCGAACAGAAGATGCTCACCGGTGTCGTATTTGCACAGCTTCCATCGCCCATCAAGGGCCATCCACCCTTCGCCAACCATCCCAAAGAAGACCTCCCGCACTCCATCTCCGGCTAAGCCTAGCGTCGGCAGTGGGATCGAATCGAGCCATTGTGGCAGTGTGCAACCGCCATAGGCAAGCATCGTGGCGGTTACGTCCCCCAACCCAACGACCTCGCGATGCACCTCTTTCGTGCCGCCGCCGGCAGGTCGGACAATGAGCGGAACTCGAGTGGAGCTTTCGTAGAAGGTGGACTTGCCGATGAGATTGTGATCGCCGAGATAATCGCCGTGATCGCTGGCAAAGATGACCACTGTGTTGTCCATGAGTTCGTTGTCACGCAGGGACTGGAGGATCTGTCCCACCTCATAGTCGATCTGCAGAACAGACGCTGCATAGTAATGGCGTATCTTGCGCTTCTGCTCCTCGGTGAATTCACTGTAGTCGACGCCATTCCACGGGCGCAAATTGCCTTCGATAGTTCGCTGCCGTAAGATTGGCGTATCCCCGGGAACTTCGGGAATGGATGCAGGCAGCTTGTCCATATCTACCATCTCCAGAAACTCCGGACACGGATCGTACGGGCAATGAGGGCCTGGAAATCCCACCATCATGGCGAAGGGACCGTCGCCGGCGTAGGTGTTAATGAACTTGCACGCCTCCATGCCGACGAAATGGTCCACCGACAGTTCCCACGGAAGACGGCTGATGATGGCTCCCTTATTTTCGAAGTAGCCATCATGTTCATTGCCGTGGTACTTTCGATGGCCGTGTTGTCGCAGGAAGTGAAAGTAATCGTCTCGTGATATACAGCCAGCGTTTGTCTTCGGCTATGACGCGATATTGCAACCCTTCAGTGATATCCCACGGATAGAAGTGCATCTTGCCAACGCCGGCTGTGTAGTAACCCTGCTCGTTTAGTCGTTCCGGCCACGTGAGAATACCGCATTCCCTTCTATCCGGACGCAGCCAAAGTCCGTTGTCTAGCACGCCGGTGCGAATCGCGTTCAGTCCTGTCATCAGTGAGGCGCGCGCCGGTACGCACACGGGAGAGGCGCTGTACGTGCGTTCGTAGCGAACGCCTTCGGCGGCGATACTGTCGATATGCACTGTTTCTAGGAAATCGGCGCCGTAACAGCTCAGGAAATCAGAACGAAGTTGGTCCGGCATGATGAAGAGGATGTTCGGATGTGTAGTCATGGTCAGGCTCTTCTTGTGAAGTCTACTGATAGGTGCGAATAACAATAAGTGAGGGTACAAAGCTGCGCAGCAAACTGTCGCCATGCTTCGAACAGAGCGTTGTGTTTGGAGACTGCTTACTGCTCAACCGGGCTGTTCAGAAGGCCGATGTCTTGGTCTTCCAGGATGGCGGAAACCCAAGGTTGCTCTGCGAGTAGGAGCAGGGTGCTCGCCGGCGCTTCAATGACGGCATGGCCCAGTCGATTTGCAGATCCTGTCAATCGCCGACCGCCGGCGGACGCCAAAAACACGTCCAGTTTCGCCTGCAACTCGCCCAGAGCAACAACCAGTGCAGAGGCTGCTGCGTCTCTCCGTTCAGTGCGCGTCATGAAAGAACGGTCTTCGTCGGACGACGAGTAGACGGGCATGACAATGGCGCGCACCTGCTCTTCGGGCTTCATTTGTTCCAGCCGCTGCCGAAACTGTGCGCTGATTCTATTGTTGCTGTTCGAATTCGCGGTCATAGATTAGGCTCACATGTGAATATTGTTTCGCTAGAGCGCAGTTACGCCATGGCCAACATGGCGGCTTCCGGCTGAATGAGTCCATAACCCCAGCGATTGTCCGGGCGCATCTCATCACCTGTCGGGTGCAGCGCCGTTTCCTTGATGACTTGGGCGATCTCGCTGACGGGGGCATTCGGGTATGCAGACATGAGCAAGGCTACCAAGCCGGACACATGAGGAGTGGCCATGGATGTACCGTCCATGTAGGCGAACAAGTATGCGCCGTCAGTGCGCAGAACAGGCGGGATGGCTGAGTAGATCCTGACACCGGGCGCCACCACATCAGGCTTCGTCACAACGTTATCGCGACCATTCTCCGGAAAGACTAGGCTGGCTCCGCTGCTGAAATGGGCGACTTCGGTCTTGCTGCCAGGCGCCTGCTCCACTGCGCCTACACTCAGCGCGTTGCGTACGTTACCAGGCGAGCTGCTATTGCCCTGGTTTTCGTTGCCAATGGCGACAACTGGCAGAATTTCATATTCGTTAATGAGCACGTCAAAGACCTGTTCGAACAGCGGCTCGTAGTAGTTGAAGCCTAACGACATGTTGACAACGTCCGAGCTTTGCTGTACGCACCAGTCAAGACCCTCCAGGAGTGTACGAACGGTGGCGTCACCTACCAGCACAGCCGCCATATGAATCTGTGCTTCGGGCGCCATGCCCAGCGCGATGCCATCCGGCGTCGTGCCGCCAGCGATTATCCCGCACACGTGCGTACCGTGCCCATTGGCATCGAACGTGGGCGTTGTGTTGATACGCCTGCCCAGCGGATCGATCATGATGAACTTTGCTATCCGGCCTTCAAGCAGCGGATGTTCGCCGTAGACGCCGGTATCCAAGACGCCGACATTGACGCCGGCACCTTGGGACTTATGCCATATTTCTTGAACTTGCAGTTCCTCGAGACCCCACGTTTGCTTCTCCATGGCTTCTATCTTGTCCATGGCTCTATATTCAACGGCTGTGGGCCTGATGAGGCTGATGGATTGATTCGGCAGAATTGCCAGTACGTCGTCTTGCTTGGCTAACTCCTCTAATGTACCAGGCGATATTTCGACTGTAATGGCAGGAATCGAACTAGCGCCAATAGAGCGTATGGAGACATCGTCGCCAACACGATCCACGTATTTACGGGCAATGCGCGTCTCAATCTCCCGGTGCAGTTCCGCCTGCATAAAAGCTTGGAACTCGCGTCGGGTGGAGCGTACACGGCTGCTGCGCGTAGGCGGCTTCTCGACAGTCGGTGAGCGATACAGGACGACAGCTTCCTGTTTACTCTTGTACTTGCTGTCCGCGAGATAGGCCTCAAACGCCGGAGAGATCTTCTCCTCGAATTTCGAACTAGCACGTGAAGAACCGAAGTTCGCTGAACGCAGCGTCGCCTGGAATTGCTCTGCATATTGTCGTAATGTGTCGGTTATTTCTCATGTACGATAGCGTCCAGCAAATGAATGCAACTACTTGTCGCTTCTAAAATTTAACATATTGTCAACCACATCGACATCAGACTCAAGCCAGCTTGCACGTTGTGGTCGTGCGCGGAAGTAGGTGAACTCCTCCAGCGGCGGCGCGCTGATATTGCCCGACGACGGATAGTGAGCAATAGCATCCTCGACGATGTCGATGCCCAGACCCGGCGCATCCGGCACCTGCATGTAGCCTTTGACGATGGTCGGCTGCGGCTGCATAACCTCGTAACGCTGCGGCACATCATCTTCGAGATGCTCCAAGATAAGAAAGTTGGGCAGTGTGCTGCATAGATGCACAGCAGCCATCTCGGCTATCGGTCCAAGGGAACCGTCGTGCGGTGCGAAAGAAATGTAGTGCGCCTCTGCCATGGCGGCTTGCTTCTTCATTTGCAGTAGACCACCGGCGCGACCTGTATCTGGCTGCACCACGTCGATGATTTCCCGCTCGATAAGCTCGCGCACGCCCCAAATGTGCGCATGGCGTTCGCCGGCTGCGATGGGCAAATTCACCGCATCCGCAACCCGTGCGATGGATTCGATGTTTTCCGGTGCAGTAGGATCTTCGTAGAAGAGCAGGTCATACTCCTCCAGCTCCCTGCCCATAGCGATGGCATCTTTGGTGGTCAACCATGGCGGCCCGTGGATGTCGACCATAATGTCGATTTCAGGTCCGACTTCCTTGCGAATTTCGCGTACACTAGCCAGGGCGGATTCAACCCCACCGGTCTTCACGCCTGTGAAGCCGCGGTCAACCAACTCGCGAGCACGCTCGGCAGTTTTGCCGTGTGCATAGAGGCGAATACTATCGCGCATCTTGCCGCCCAGCAACTCGTAAACGGGCACGCCCAACGCCTTCCCTTTGATGTCCCAGAGTGCCATGTCGATAGCTGTCAGCGCACCCCCGCCAACAATGCCCGTCATGCCGTGACCCATCATGGCGATGAACATCTTCTGCCACAGCTTCTCGATCTCAAACGGATTCTCACCGATCAGAATCGGCGTCAAGTCCTTGACTGCCATCTCGACAACCCGCGGCCAACCGCTGCCCTCGCCGACACCATAGATGCCTTCGTCAGTGAAGACTTTTACAAACAACCAGTTGCGAGATCGCCAGCCGCCTGAATTCGGTACATTGGCGTCAACTAGATACGTCTTGATTTCCGTGATCTTCATCGTTCACCTAGATTCGTTGCTACTGCGATTATGTTTAGTGCTTATTAGGAATTATTTTAAGACGTGCCATCGCGTGCGCTGAAGGCTTACGAAAGCACCTCGAGAAGCCGTTCGACCAGCGTTTCCTCTTCACCGTCAGCCAGCGTCATAGGATTTAAGTAGATGCCGTCGTCGCCAAACGTGGCGACAGCGATCGATGGGTCGCCATCCATGAGCTCGCGCACCACGTCGTCGCGGCTCTTGCCTACTTTGCTTGCATCGATATGCACGGCAGTGCGCGGTAACGGCTGACCCGCTTCATTGGGAAACGATCGGCTGGCAGAAACGCCCTCTACGGCGTTCAGACGAGTGTTCCAGCCGATGACCGTCTCTTCGTCCTGTGAAGCACGCGCTTCCTGGTCAATTGCGAGATACAGCTCAACGGCTTTGAGCAGCCCTACCATCTCTTCCTTGCCGACCTTCATAGGACGACCGATGCTGTGATTGGGGCTGCCGTTCAAGCGGATCGCGTCAATTAGGTCTTTGCGACCCACGATGAGGCCGGACGCCTGCGGACCGCGCAGGTCTTTGCCGCCGCTAAAAATGGCTAGTGCGGCGCCCATCTCAGTGAAGCGCCACAGGTTGTCCGTGGGCGGCAACTGCGCTGCAGCGTCGACGATCACCGGTACATCGTGTGCGTTCGCTATCTCGCACACTCTGGGCAGGGGAATCTCGCCATAGCCGGTCATGGCGCCCTGGAACCAGAACATGGCTGCCGTGTTTTCGTTGAACGCGTTCTCCAATTCCCACTCAAACGTATGACCGTTCACGCCGATCTCGACGAGCTTCACGCCCACCTGGCGCACCGCATGGTCATAGCCGTTGCGGTGCACGCGATGGACGATCACTTCATTCTTCAGCCCCGTGAGATCGGGCAGCTGGGCGATAGCTGCGGGATCCTTGCCAGCGATGCATGCCGCCGTAGCCAATGTCAAACCGGCGGCTGCACCTGTGCTGACATAAGCTGCTTCGTTGTGCGTCATCGCAGCCAAGCGCTCGCCGATACGTTGCTGCAACTCATCCAAGTCGACGAAATTCTTGGACGCCTCTGCCATGGCGTCCAGCACTTCCTGTGGCATAACAGAGCCGCCCAAACGCGTGAGGGTTGCGCTTGCGTTCATCACCGGCTTAATGCCTAACTCCTCGTATATGCCCATGGCACCTTCTCTATCTTGGGAGGTTCCTGAATACGGATTGTCGCTGCAGTTATTTGGGTACAGGTGGAACACTATATATAAGGATGCCACAGGAATGAAAGAAGCGGAAGCTTGAACGAGTCAAACTTCCGCCTGGAATTTCAATATCTGAATACGATAGCGGACAATCTACTTGCGCCGGCTATCGAACCGCGCTGACGTCTAATTGAAGACCAAGTCACATGCCTCAACAGGCATCCAGTGTTCGTCCTTGCCTTCCCACTTCACGTTGCAGCCGATGGGATTCGTCAACGGCACGGAGACTTCCTTACCGGAGGTTACTTCGTCCAGTGCACGGTCTAGGTCGTTGACGGTGACCTTGGTGGCGTCGCGCGGGCTGTCTACGCCGCGGCCCGTATAGACAAGTTCGCGGTCCTTGTTGAACACATAGAAGTGCGGCGTGCGCAGTGCGCCATAAGCAAGGGCGACTTCCTGTGATTCATCGTAGAGATAGACCCACGGGAATTTCTGTTCCTGCATACGGCTGACCATATGTTCGAAATCGTCGTCCGGATAGGTGTTCGCGCTGTTTGAATTGATGGCGACGAACTTGACGCCCTTTGGCGCGTATTTTTCTGCCGTCGCACGGGTGATCTCATCAGAACCGAGAACATACGGGCAGTGATTGCACGTGAAGAAGATAACCAGCGTCTCTGCATCATCAAAGTCGGAAAGTGAATAGGTCTTGCCGTCGGTAGCCGGCAACGTGAAATCAATTGCCTTATCGCCAATATCAAGTGTAAAAGCCATTATTTTCTCCCTAAATGTTATGTTTGTACTTGATTGTTCTTACGTAAGCATACCATAATCTGCTTGCCCCGTTTGTAGACCTGCTTTCAGTTCCGCCGAAGCGAACACGACCGCCGAGGACCGAGCTAATGAGACGCAGGCAGGATTGTCACTTTTGGCGCTGCGTACTATGCTGTCCATAGTAGAAATGCTACGGCTGAACATTTCCCACTACCACGAACATTTTCGGCGAATGCAGGAGAGCGAACAATGCCAAGAGTATTGGTTGGCGAATGCCAACAAGAGGTCTCGTCTTTCAATCCCGTCCTCAGCAGCATCGATGACTTCGTGATCACTGTGGGCGACGATATTCTCGCCTACCATGAGGGGCTGAATACCACCATGCGCGGGGCGCTGAACGTCTTTGCTCTGCGTGATGATATCGAGATAGTGCCTGCCTACAGCGCGCTCTCCATGACGTCAGCCGGTCCGCTGCGCCAGGATAGCTTCGACCAGATCGCCGAGGGATTCCGTTCGGCAATGGAAGCTGCGCTGCCGGTGGATGCAGTCTACCTGGCGCTGCACGGCGCTATGCAGGCTACGGAGGAGCTTGATCCCGAAGGCAGACTCATTGAGATCACCCGTGAATTGGTGGGCGAAGAGGTGCCGATTGTCATCTCCATGGACCTGCACGGCATCCCGACTGAGAAAATGATCCGCAACGTGAATGGCCTCGTCGCCTATCACACCTATCCGCACAATGATTTTGTGGACACGGGAGACCGTGCAGCCCATTTGTTGCTGCGCATCCTGGACGGTGAAGTGCATCCCGTTATTTCGTTCGTGACCATTCCGGCTCTCGTTCGCGGGAATGAACTTGTGACCGAGACGGGGCTGTTTGGCGAAATGATTCGCCAGGCGCAGACCTATGAGACAGAACCGTCAGTTCTGGCGGCGGGCATGTTCATCGGCAATCCCTTTACAGACGTACCTGAGCTGCAGTCGTACAGCTTTGTGATCACCGATGGTGACGAGGCGCTGGCTGCCGAATATGCGCTGAAGCTGGCAGACCGATTTTGGCCGGTTCGTGAGCGATTGCAACTGCCGCTGACATCGCTGGATGAGATGGTTGAGCTGACGAAGCACGCCGCCGGCACCGTCATTCTGGCTGACGCGGCAGACGCTACCAGTTCCGGCGCATCCGGCGACAGCGTGGAGATCGTGCGAGCGCTCATGGAAGGCGGTTACACGGGCAGCGTATTGGCCCCGGTGGTGGATGCTGAAGCCGTCCAGGATGCGATCCGTGCCGGTGTGGGTAATCGCATGCAAACGACTGTGGGAGGTAAGTTGGACCCGGCACGGTTCGCGTCAATTCCAGTGGAAGCACGGGTACACCTGATCTCCGAGGGACGCTTTATCAGCGAGTCCAACGGTGAGATCTGGATATCCGGCATGACGGCTGTGCTACTGGTGGATAACTACACTATCATCGCCATGACCCACCCGGTTCATCTCTTCGACCGTTCGCTGATGTACGCACACGGTCAGGATCCCAAGCGCTTTGACGCCGTGGTGGTCAAGTCGCCGTACTGTCAACGCTACATGTTTGATGAGTGGGCGGAGCTGACAATCAATGTCGACGCGCCAGGCTCGACCAGTGCAGACCTGCTGAGCCTGGGTCACACCGTCTGTCCGCGGCCTATTTACCCGCTAGATACTGATTTCGACTACGAACCCACTGCCCGCATTTATCACCGCGGCGCCACTGCAAGGAGCGAACAGGGATGAAAATTACCGGAATTCAAGCCTACGGGCTCAGCGGTTTCACGCCGGAAAGCGGCTGGACTGACGAGAGCGAGCCGGAAGATTGTCTGCACACGTTGTTGCTGGTACAGACCGATGAAGGCGTCCACGGCTGGGGAAGCTGCTATACCAATGACAAGCTGGTTGCGGGTGCGCTGCATGTGCTGAAACCTATGTTTATGGGCGAGAATGCGCTGGAACCGGAGCGTGTCAGCGAAAAAATGCATCAGGCTACCTTCTGGATGGGGCGTGGCGGCGCCATAACGCACACCATCAGCGGCATCGACATCGCCCTGTGGGACATTCTGGGCAAAGTGACGGGGCAGCCTATCGGACGGCTTCTTGGCGGGCGCTACCGCGAACGCGTGCAACCGTACGCATCTCTCCTCATGGATGAGCCGGAACCGCTGCGCGCCTACCTGGAGACGATCAAGCAGCAAGGCTTCCGCGCTTTCAAGATGGGTTGGGGGCCGTTCGGGCGTGTGAGTAATCATCTTGACGAGGCCATCGTACGCACGGCGCGAGAGACCATCGGTGACGATTGTCTTCTCATGGTAGATGCCGGCGCTAGCGACGCATTCTGGCCCAACGGATACAAGTGGGCGATGCGTACGGCTGAGATGCTGGCGCATTATGATGTGTACTGGTTTGAGGAGCCGCTGCAACCGGATGCGCTGGAGGATTATGTGCAACTGCGCCGAGCCGCGCCGGTACCCATAGCGGGCGGTGAGGTCCTGACCAGGCGTCAATCGTTCCAACCATGGCTACAGGCAGGCGCCTTCGACATCGTGCAGCCGGACGTGACCAAGGTCGGCGGCATCAGCGAAGAGCGTCGAATTGGCTGGATGGCGCAGGAGAACGGCATTCGCTTCATTCCGCACGGCTGGAACACCGCTATCGGGTTGGCTTCCGACCTGCAACTTTCATCTGCTTTCCCCGGTACAAATCTGGTCGAGTACATCACCGGTTCGCCCTATCTAGACAATCTGGTGGCGACCAAGTGGCAGCTAGACAGTGAAGGCATGTTGGATATCCCGTCCGGCCCGGGTCTGGGCATCGAACTGGACCTGGATGCAATTGCTCATTACGCCGGTGGCAATGTCACGTTCGACGGACTATAGAGTGAAGGATCGGAGTAAACCGCAATATTCACGCAACTGTTGATACGAAGATTCGTTTAGCGCAAAGGAGCATAGACATGGCATTCAATGTAAAGCAACGCGGCAAGTTGACCTATTACTACGAGGGCGATGATCCGGTACTTTCCACTCTAGTCGTAGAAGAACAGCCGGACGGCGACCTGCGGCTGCACTTCTCAGGGCTGACGGGCGGCTATTCAGCCACGAATGTGCTCGGGCTGGACACGGTAACCTTTATGGACCCAGCCAAGGAGATCCCGCTAGTATTCGAATGCTGGGAGAAGTGGATCGTGGACGCGGGCATCTGCCAGTCTATCTCCGATGTGGATTTTATTGAGATTCACGCCTTCGGGTGCCAACCCAAAGCGCCCAATCCGTTGGTAGACCCGGCAGGCTATGCGGCTGAGCAGGAGCGTCTGCGCGGGGAGTATGCAAAGGCATACAGGAGTTTCTTTAAGGAGAAATGCCCGGACAACGGCGTGCCCGCCAGATTCACTGTGCATGTAGTCGACGTGCCCGACAAAGCTGCCTCCTACGAGTTCTACGGCGTGGCGCTCTATCAGCGCAGCCTGCAGAAGTAGAGCAAGCGGCTAGGACTTTCATCGAACTCTTTGCCAATTAGAATCAGATTCAATTCTAGACTGGAAATACCATGAGCGTCTCAACAAACTATGACCTGTTGCTGAAAGGCGGGCGCGTCATCGACCCGCTCAATAACATCGACGGCAAGATGGACGTAGCCATCAAAGACAACAAGATCGCCGCTGTGGAGGCGGACATCAATCCGGCGCTGGCAGATAAAGTTGCCGACATGCAAGGCCTCTATGTCACGCCCGGCATCCTGGATATTCACGTACATGTGTACCACACACGCGAGCCGGAAGGGCTCAGCGTTATGGCCGATTCGCACAGCTTCCGCTCCGGCGTCACCACAATGGTCGACACCGGTACGGCCGGCGCGCTCAACTTCCTGCATTTCAAACGCACGGTGATCGACCTGGTCGAAACACGCGTGCTGGCCTTCATCAACATCGTCGACTTGGGCATGCTCGGTCCTTTCGAGCAAGACCCTGGTCACATGGACCCCGAGCTGTGTGCATCCGTGGTCATGGCCTACCCGGAGGTCTGCGTCGGCGTGAAGACAGCGCATTACTGGACGCGTGAACCCTATGATGATGTGCATCTACCTTGGGCTGCGGTTGACAACTCTGTCGCTGCGGCGGAAATCTGCGGCAAGCCGGTCATGTACGACTTTTGGCCGCGTCCACCCGAGCGCAGCTATCAGGATCTCATCCTAGAAAAGGCTCGACCGGGCGATATTCACACGCATGTTTTTGCGCAGCAATTTCCCATCCTGGACGACAACGGCAAGCCCAACGATTTCCTCTTCACAGCGCGGGAAAATGGCGTTATCTTCGACCTGGGTCATGGGGCGGGCAGCTTCTGGTTCCGGAACGCCGTGCCGGCGATGCAGAACGGCTTCTCGCCGGACTCGATCAGCACCGACTTGCACATCAGTAATATCCACGGCGCCGTAGTGGACATGCAGACGACCATGAGCAAGATGCTCAACATCGGCATGCCGCTGCCCGAAGTGATCATGCGATCTACCATCCAGCCGGCTAAAGAGATTGGCCATCCTGAGTTAGGTCATTTGACCATCGGTGCAGAGGCGGATGTGGCTGTATTCAAAGTACTCGAGGGTGATTTCGCATTCGTCGATTGCGGCAACGCGAAGATGGCGGGCAGTCATAAGCTCGAATGCCAGTTCACCGTGCGCGCCGGCAAGATCGTCTTCGACCCGAGCGGTCTCTCTATGCCGTTTTGGCAGGATGCACCGGCGCCGTATTGGGAGATTCAATTTGGCAAGACGAAAATTAGCACAAAGCCGGAGCTATAAATCCGCTCAGTCCAACATGTCGATAGAGTAGTCGATGAGCTGCGCGTCCAGCCGCCATCGCTCCACATTATTGGCAATGCGTTGTAGAAGACGGTGCGCCTGTGTCTGATTCGTGCTGACGCAGGCCACCTCAAGCACGGCGTAGTTGCGGCGGTCCTGCATATCCGCCTCGCAGACCGAGACGTTGTACTCCCGGTGCAAGCGTGCAATGACCGGCTTGATGATGCCGCGCTTCCCCTTGAGGCTGTCGTTCATGGGCAAGTGCAACTCGAGCGTAAGCAGTCCGACGGCCATGGTCGTTGTCTAGTGGCGTTCCGTCCACTCCGGGTTTGCATACTGCGTTCGAATCAAGAGGGCTGCATGCTGGATTTCCGCAGACGTAAGTTGACCCTGTTTCAGCGTCACGTTTAACGTCGCAGCAAAACCGTTCACAAGGGCGTGCACAACATTTCCGAACTGCACAGCGTCGTTATCGTCCGCCACGCCCAAAGCGTTTGCGACGGTGATGGCGCGGCTTACAAGATCAGCGCGCAAGGCGCTTCGTTCGTCATTCTGCAACGCCAGCACATCCACGAGGCGACCGATGTCGCCCACCAGCGGCAGGCTGCCGTGTTGCAAAACGTAGCCTGCGCGTCGACTTTGCGCGCTGCCCAGTAATTTCTTGCCGTCGATCGTAATCTCGTAGGCGCTGGGCACTTCGAAACAGGCGGCCGAAACATCGGAGCCGGCGCGTACATTGCCCGGCGCCTTGTCCGCTTGCAAACCTATGCCGTGCAAGCCAACCAACAGTGCGTTGCTCAGTCGTAGATACGCATCCATGACGCTGCCCTGGACACGAGGCTCGTCGCCCGGTGCGGACACGGAGTAGGTTAGCTCGTCCGTGTGTAAAATCGCACGACCGCCAGTGGGTCGGCGCACGATATCGTAACCTAGTTCCGCAGCGGCTTCAACGTTCACATCGGCATAGGGTTGGTGTCTGCCCAGGCTAACGGCTGGCGGCTCCCAACGGTAGAAGCGCAGCGTTGGTAGGCTGTCACCGGTTGCGCATGCTTCGGCAATGGCCTGGTCCAGTGCCATATTGGCTGCGCCGGAGCGAGCTTTGTCCTCGATGAGTAGGCGCCATTCAGATGCTGGGAAATCCATGCTACTGTGCCTTGCTATGTAAGCTGCGGAACGAAGGGACTAGTTGACTGCTGTGGACACGAAAGGCAGTTCGACAACTGTTGCATCAATTGTTCCGACCTGAACTACCGTGCCCGGCTCGAACTGTGCATGGCGTACCACAGATAGGGTAATGTGTGCATTAAGCCTATCGCTGTAGGCGGTGCTTGTGACTTCTCCGACGGTTTTGCCGTCCGCAGCTACACCATCGCCGACTGCGATCGGCGACTGACTCGTCAACCCGATCAGGCGCTTCGTAACCTTGTCATAGTTAGTCTGCCGCGCCAGAATCTCCTGGCCTGTGAAGCAACCCTTCGTCTGAGAGTAGGCCCACCCCATGCCAATTTCCAGCGGATTGTACCTCTCCGTGAGCTCTGAGCCCGGCGCTGGACGACCCTGTTCGATGCGCGCAACCTCATAGGCGTCGTCGTTGTGCAGCACGACCGCACCATCATCGACCAGTTGCTCGACAAGCTGTGCGACGGCATCCTCTGCACCGACAATTTCGTAGCCTGGCACGTCGTACGTATCTTGTTTCACGATCAGGAATTCGCCGTCGTCTCGGACTGAATTATCTTCAGTAGGAACAGCGACTAGATCTAACGCTGCCAGCTTCTCTCCAGCCAGAGGACCCATAACCCGAATTCGCACCTCTTCTAGCGGCTGAACCTGCACTTTGTCCATGAAGAAGATCTGGCCGCGCAGGTGCTGCAGAAGATCGTCGCTACGCCCAGACGCCGGCAATAACAGCAAACTCTCGGGCTGAAAAATAACGGTAAACACATTGAGAATGTGAGCCGTCGGCGACGTGAGGATAGTCACAACCGATTGCCCGGGTAGCAACGACTTCACGTCGTTTGTGGTCAGCCGCTGCAGGAAGACGACACGATCCTCGCCAAGTACGCGCAAAGGCGCTGCGCCGATCAGACGCCGAATAGTCGCACCTTCATGTAAGGCCTTATACTCTCTTTTCGCGCTATCCATGATTGTTGTGTCCATAATTTCACCGTCCCCGCCTCTCCCGTGAGTGTCAGTACAGCTAAACTTCAGTATCGGGGAGTTCGTGGCGAAAGGCCGTATGCTCGCTTCCTATCGACATCCGGCGAGACTAGTCCGCGTTGACATGCGCGGCAATATAATCCATGACGCGCCGGTACATCTCTTTACTGGATTCAGGAGTGTATTCGCCTAGCTGCAGGTAGTGGCTCGCGTCCTCATAGTAGAACGATTCAACCGGTACGCCAGCAGCTTTCAACGCATCTTCCAGCTTATACGCCTGCTCAATATGCGTGGTCGGATCGTTGACCGTATGGTTGATCATAGTCGGTGGAAGCTCTGCCGCCGAATAGATGGACGAGTAACGAAGGAACGGCAGGGGATAGAGGTTGGGCATGCCGAAAGCCGGAATCGCTAAATTGTGGATTTCCGGCAACTCCAAACGGCCTTCGTAGAAGTCGTTGGCCAATCCGTAGCCGTCGCTGATGCCTCCGAGAACAATCCATGCAGCAATCGTGTCCGGTTCATCCAGGATCATACGCCGCAGAATGGGGCTGCTAAAGCTGCCGCCCAGCGCAACCGCTTTGTCGCCGGCGATATTCGGTCCTAAATCGCCCTGTAAGGCCAAGTTCAGCGCGATGCGCGCATCCCGCGCATGCGATTCAATGTCGACGCCGCGTTCCATCATGGGGCCGAGCGCTACGACCGCGTAGCTGCCCTGCGCCAAGGCAACACTGATTTCCTCCCAACTGTCAGTCGGCCCTGGATACATGGCAAACAACATGGGCAGCTTATCGTCTTCGTTCGTTCCCGCCGGCACGTAGACTCGCAACCATTCATTCACGATGCCGTCCTGTTCAAACGAATAGCTGTCTACCTGCGCCACGCTGTCGGGCGGATAGTGTGAAGTAGCCGTATATGATCCGGTGTAGGTGAGATCAACCGCCTCCGCCAGCGGTTCTGGCAGGGGTGGAATGACATGCGGGTCCAGCTCGATGGGCGCTGCCTCGGTCGTGGCATTGGATGCGATCGTCGACAAGAAAGGGACACCGAGCACATCTTCGGCTACGGCGGGATCATAGTGCGGGGCGACGGCTGCCGGTACATATTGCCCAGGCGGTATTCCTTCGATAGTATAGCGCCCGTCCACGTCGGTGACGCCTGTGTGGGTCACGCCGTAGCGCTCGGAAACGATGACGCTAGCGCCCTCAATAGGTTTGTCACCGTGATGCACGAGTCCGGTCAACGTACCAGGCATGCCGCGGTTGGGTTCTAGTGTAAACGTTCCCAGCCGTTGCGATAGTAGATAGGTGACTACATTTGCTTCCGGGGATGGCGTACAGCTTCCCAGGAACACCGTCGCCAGCACCAACACCATGAACCAGCGCACGTAGGATTTACGGCGGTCGCTAGGAAGCAGCATCGGATCATTCTTCTTTTAGGATCGATTCGATTTCAGACATGGGAAGGAAATTGGCCACAAGCGGCTGAGAGCCGTTGCTCTGGCCCTGTTCCCACATAGCCAGCCATCCATCGTCCATCTGCAGCACTTCCACATAGCGGCTGGAGCCTGTGCCATAGGGCGATACGAAGAGTGGAAAGAGCAGCGACAAGCGTTCCAACGAGTCATACTCGTCCTCGATGCCAACCAGTGCTCCACCGATCTCCTCGCAGCTGTAGCCGCGCGGACGGCTCACAGCCTGCAGGTTCTCTTCGTGCGAGCGGAGACATTCAGCCCCGTCATAGAAAAAGACGGTCGTAGCCGGTGCATCGGCGAACAGTCCAATTGTCGGAATTTTGATCCGGCTGGTAATTCGCGTCGCAGCTACATCCCACGTGGCCCCGCGTGAAATAATCTCCCACGCCTGCACATGAAAATCTTCAGCGCCGACAGGGCGTACCGCCAGCCCGGTGTTGCTTGATGACCAGGAGAAAGGGTGGGAGCAGAAAATGAGATGCGTCGAGCCATCCGCCGCGTCGTAGACAACCGGGTCTTTCACATGCAGATAAGGCGCGACATCTCTGTTTACGAGCACCGGTTTCAGTGTGCTTCCATCCAGCGCATCCGGCGATGGACCGGTGATGACGTCGATCGACCAGACGCCGGTGCCCGTTTTCTGCATGTTTTCCAGCGGCTCTGGATAGGAGACATCCTTCTCTGATGAGATGAACAATTCCCAGGAGCCGTCGTGCAGGCGATGAAGCGAAGTGCCCTCGAAGGAGACTACACGATCTCCGTATTGCGAGAGATCTGCCTTGGACCAAGAACGTACTTTTTGGAATGACTGTCCATGATCATCGGAGCGAAAGATGGCGATCTCCAGACCGCGCTCGCCGGCAGCAAGCCCGGTTCGAGAATCGCCGAAGTTGCGGTATCGACCGCTCAGCCAGATAACGCCGCCGTCATCCTGAATTGCATTGCCGCCGCCGAACCAGAAGCCTGTTTTGGCCGCGTTCGGCTCCACAATAACCCTGGCTCCCGCTTGATCGATGAGGCCATTCAACAGGCGAACTAACGCCACTTGTTGCTTTGGTGTAAAGCTCGCAGTGGGCTTTGATGTCATGAGAAATACTTTCTATATTGTGTTGATTGACAGGGCGACGGCTAGTGATTGCCGGTCCTTACTATGCAGCATGGGCTTGAGGGGAACCGCCGCGGATTATAGCATGCTGTAAGTTGAAATCCAATGCAGCGGGCTTCTATGCGGCGGCCAACTATGTAAGGCAAGATAATACGTTTACACCAACTGTTTCTGTCAAAATTAGCTGAATGGCCAATCGATACGGTTCGACACTCGACACATATTGGCAGCAATGGCGTTCAATCAGCCTGTCTGAGGTTGATCTGCGCAAAGCCAAGTAACTCCATTGTCCCACCGGTAGGGGTGAGACACGTTTCGACCGTCGTGTACATTCACTTCCTGGATAGCTTCGGCTGAGCGGAAGCTCAGGCGGCTTCCAGGAAGATGCGTGAAGGTTCCATACCCACGTGACGGAGCTCCTTTAGTTTCCCAGTGGCGGAACCGATCAGCCTTTAATGCCGTCGCTAATTTATACCTATCCCCGTATTGCTGAAAAGAAATGGACAACTCTGATTGGTCGTGCGCGGGAAAGAGGATATACTACAGAATCTTGTCGGTTAATGAACCATTTAGCTCGAATGAATAAGAATGAAGCTTCCGCACAAGGAAGTCTTGAACTGGCCGCGCCGATATAGTGTGACAACTTCTGGCAGAGCCGCACGTTTTATGTAGCTGAAATGATCACCGATCGTTTCAACAGAATACTGAATAGCGACAGAGGATAGAACGCATGGCAGCAGGCTACTATCGCCACCCAACCATACATGACGATACAATTGTATTTATTTCAGAAGACGACCTGTGGACCGTATCAGTAGACGGCGGTATCGCACGCCGCTTGACCAGCAATCTTGGCGAAGTGACGACGCCTAGACTCTCACCGGATGGATCTCTCCTTGCCTTCGTGGGCCGAGAGGAAGGCGGTCCGGAGGTCTATGTCATGCCAAGCGACGGCGGGCAAGAACGCCGTCTCACCTACCTCAATAGCAATAGCCATATCGTCGGTTGGTCACAAGACGGTAAAGAGATTCTGTTCACTACTTCGTACGGTCAGGTTAATCGTAGAGAGATGGCGCTCTTCTCCATCCGCGCAGACGCCGAGAATGGCGAGATAACGCCGCTGCCCTATGGACCGGCAGGCGCCATCGCATACGGCCCGGACGGCGCGATTGTCATAGGACGCAACACCGGCGACTCAGCCCGTTGGAAGCGCTATCGCGGCGGCACAGCCGGCCATCTGTGGATCGATAGAAATGGCGATGGTGAGTTCGTTCGTTTGCTCGAGGCGCTGTCTGGTAACATCGGTTCGCCCATGTGGCTGCACGCCAATGGCGATTCACGCATCTACTTCGTCAGCGACCACGAAGGCATCGGGAATCTATATAGTTGTCTACCAGATGGGAACGACATCCGCCGGCACAGCGATCACGCCGACTACTATGCTCGCAATCCAAGTACAGACGGACAGCGAATCGTCTATCACGCGGGCGCGGACATCTATGTATACGATCCTGTCGCTGATAGTTCGGTTTGCGTGGAAGTAGCCTATCGCAGCCCGCGCGTTCGCCGCAATCGCCGCTTCGTAGACAGCAGCCGCTACCTTGATAGCTATAACCTACATCCGTCCGGGAAGGCGCTGGCCCTCACCACGCGGGGCAAACCGTTCGCGTTCTACAACCAAGAAGGCCCGGTTTTGCAGTATGGCAAGCGGGACGGCGTTCGGTACCGCCATGCTACATGGCTGTCCGATGGGCATAGGCTGGCACTGATCACAGACGAGCCCGGCGAGGAGACGCTTGTGGTGTTCGGTCCGGATCCTACGGCTGAGCCCAGGCTGCTGGAAGGGCTAGACCTGGGGCGTATCGTCGAGCTTAGAACCTCGCCTACAGAAGACATGGTCGCACTGTCCAATCATCGCAACGAGCTTCTGGTTGTCAATATCGAAAGTAGCGAGATTACCATCATCGATCAAGGCGGTTACTCGCGCATCGGCGGCTTTGACTGGTCTCCCGACGGCGCATGGCTGGCTTACAGTTTCAGCCGGCGCATGAACACATCAGAGATTCGACTTTATCATGTGCTGGATGATGAGGCTACTTCCGAGGCGGATTCCGATGCCGGTGATAAGACGCGAGAAGACACCCAAGCTGCTGTGGACGTCAGTGAGCATGAGGAGGATGCCAGTCCACGACAGCGTCGCTTCACGATCACGCGACCAGTTCTGCACGATGTGCTGCCCTCCTTCGACCCGGACGGACGCTATCTATACTTCCTCAGCCACCGCGAGTTCAATCCGGTCTACGACGGGCTACATTTCGACCTCGGCTTTCCGTGGGGCATGCGTCCGTATCTGATCACACTGCAGTCTGACTTACCCAATCCGTTCATTCCCAGGCCGGACTTTGATGACGAAACACCGGATTCGGATGAGGATGACGGCGCAGACACTGACGATGAATTGGACGACGACGAGTTCGACGGTGAAGACGGCGACATGGACGCGGATGACATTGACGACGACGATGATGCGGATGAGTCCGTCGATGATACTACGGAGCACACATTGAACGCCGACGCAGTCGACGCCGTTCAACCGCCGGATCTGCTCTCCGTTGGCGAAAAGAATGGCTCAGCCGCACCGAAAAAATCTGACAAGAAGGATGACAAGCCACCGCGTATCCAGATTGATTTGGACGGAATCGAGGAACGCATATTGCCTTTCCCGGTCCAGGATGCCCGATACGGTCAGATCATCGGCATTCCTGGCAAAGCTCTCTTCACTGTCTTCTCTCTGGAGGGCACGCTGGACCAGGATATCTTCGAGGAAGATTCGCAGGACGACGGCGAGTTGCGCATGTACGATTTCAAGGAGTACAAAGTCGAGACGCTCTTCGAACGAATCAGCGATTTTTCCGTTTCTGCAAACGGCAAGAAACTCGCCTATCGCACCGGCAACCGGCTGCGCGTCATCAACGCCGGCGAGAAACCGCCTTCCGGTCCGAACCGGCGCAAGAATGGCTGGATCGACATGCAACGCATCAAGGTTTCCGTGGATCCTCAGAGTGAATGGGAGCAGATGTACCGCGAGGCCTGGCGGTTGCAGCGGGATCAGTTCTGGTCGGAGAATATGTCACAGGTTGACTGGCAGACGGTCTACCATCGCTACTTCGCATTGATTGAACGGGTGAGCACCCGCGGCGAGTTCAGCGACCTCATGTGGGAGATGCAGGGAGAGCTGGGCACCAGCCATGCCTATGAATTTGGCGGCGATTACTTGCCGCGACCTTATTATGGACAGGGATTCCTCGGCGCCGAGTTTAGTTGGGATGAATCGGCAGACGGTTACGTGATTAACAACGTTCTGCATGGCGACGCATGGGACGAAAGAACCAACTCGCCGTTAGCCGCACCGGGCGTGGACGTGCGTGACGGTGATGTGATGCTCGCGCTCAACGGTCAACGCTTGGATCAGCAGACCAGCCCGCCTATGTTGCTTGTCAATCAAGCCGGCAACGAGGTACTGCTAACATTGGCGGCTCGCGATGAGCCTTCCGACTCGGACCTTGACCAACAAGGGTCGCAGGATCCGAAAGCCGAACAGCAGGACAAGTCAACGGATGGAGAGGATGAGGGTACCGAACCGACATTGGCAGAGCGCAATACGCGATCAGTTGTGGTGAAGTCCATTATATCCGAAGCACCGGCACGCTATCGTCGGTGGGTGGAAGACAACCGGGCGGCTGTGCATGCGGCGACAGATGGGCGCGTGGGCTATGTGCATATTCCCGACATGGGGCCGACTGGCTATGCAGAGTTCCATCGCGGCTACCTCACAGAGATCGATCGCGACGCGCTGATTGTCGATGTGCGCTACAATGGCGGCGGACATGTGAGCCAGCTCATCCTAGAGAAGCTTGCCAGACGTCGGCTGGGTTATGATCTGTCACGCTGGGGCGGTCTGATTCCATATCCCATCGAATCGGTAGCGGGTCCACTGGTGGCGCTGACAAATGAACACGCGGGCAGCGATGGCGACATCTTCTGCCACAGCTTTAAACTGATGAAGCTGGGACCACTTGTAGGCAAACGTACCTGGGGCGGTGTCATCGGTATCTACCCGCGCCATACATTGGTCGACGGCACCGTTACTACGCAACCAGAATACAGCTTCTGGTTTGAGGACGTGGGCTGGAATGTGGAGAATTATGGAACTGATCCCGACATTGAAGTCGACATAAAACCACAGGATTATGCTGCCGGTCGCGACCCGCAACTCGAGCGATCCATTCAGGAAGTGCTGCGTTTGCTCGAGGAGAATCCCGTCGAGCGTCCTGTGATGGAGCCGCCTCCCAGTCGTGCGCTGCCGGCACTACCGCCTCGCTAATAGCTAGCGACAACTAGACCTTCCACCAACCTACCACAAAGTAAATAGATAACTGCGACAAATGACCGGCTTAGGCTGGTCATTTGTGTTTCGGATAAGTGACGTACCCCCCTCCATCTTGTCCGCATGCGCGAAGGACGAGTGCCTCCCTAAAGAATCACAGCTAGCAACGCGACATATCTCCGTCACGTAAGACCCTCCATCACACTATCCTAAAGACACCTGATGTCCGTTCTGACTCTCTATAGAACGACCGATCAACTGAGTTAACAACGCTTGTCCGACAGTTTGCATACGGGTCAACATGTGATTGCGCTGCATTGAGCAGCGGCTAGGCGGTCATTCCGCAACGGTAGGGTGATCGGCAGGAAATGGTTTGGCAATGGGGAGATAAGGCGAAGCAATACAGGCTACTATAGCCTTGAGATTTGGAGAACGAAACCAACAATTGCCGAAATTTCGCCTCTGACCATCAGATTCTTCCGCGGATTTCGGCTTCATCACCGATACCAAGGCACGGAGCGCTATTCATGATCTCACCGCTAACTGGTTTCAAAGTAAGCATCGCATTGCCACGCAGAAGTCGATCTCTGGGCTGGATAGAAATTTCGTTACTGGCGCTCGTTCTGACGCTAAGTATTTTAGGTCTTAGCCGCCCATCCGCTGTCCAAGCGGCGTCGGACGCCCCGCAGCTTAACTCACCGATCTATATCCCAATGGCCAGCAATGGTCTGACCTCACATGTAGACAGTGTGGACAATACGAAGATCGTTCGTCCAGCATGTGAGTTGAGCGCCGAAGAAAACGCAGTCCTAGAACTCGCTAAAGCGCATCCCGAACAAGGCAGACCGGTAATCGATTGCCATTCGATTCTGGCACAGGTCGCTCGTGCAAAAGCCGCTGACATGGCGACCAGGAATTACGTAGCCCACACGGACCCGGACGGCAACGGTCCCAATGCGCTCGTGTGGAACGCCGGTTATCTGTTGCCGGATTGGTATCCCAATTCCGGTACCGCCAACAACATCGAGTCGATCGGCGCAGGTTATGAGACGCCGCAGGCAGTCTTCAACGCCTGGATGAATTCCAAGTATCATCGCATTCATGTACTGGCTACCGATTCGTTCTATGCCAGCCAACATCAAGTCGCCATCGGCCATTACTACGATCCGAACAGTACCTACAAGCATTACTGGGTGTTTCTGTCAGCACCAGACGAAACGCAATAATCATGTCTTAACGTCGTTGTGAGAAACACATCTGCACATAGCAGAACAGCACTGGACACATGTTTTGCAAGAATCACTAGGAAAGGGTCGCTCAGCGGCCCTTTCTTATTACCGATTTAGCTGATATTTGCTCAGGAAGGCCACTCACACACGATCTCAGTAATTCCTCGTCGGAAAAGTGATCCCCGAACCTAAACTACGCCGAGCCTGCTTCAACGCAATAGTATTCATCACAATAGGATCGTGCAGTTGCCACAATCACTGTGCGGGCTGTGTCGCATTTTCAACCTGCGGTAGAATTCACCCTGAGTGTTGATACGACTAGCAACGTAAAAACAGCAAGGACATCGGTCATCCTGAGCGCAGCGAAGGATCTCCTCATTCGTACTGGTAGATGCTTCATTGCATTCAGCATGACATCTTCTGACGATGTTCTTAGAAGTGAAACCAGTTTTCTTGCTATAGGATCCTGAACCTTGACTGACACGGAATCAAAACCAGATAGCGAACTCGAAACGAGGGGCGCGCCTACATGGGCTGATTTCCGTTCGAGCAAAGGTAGGCGACGCCGGCCCCTGGTGATTGGCCATCGTGGCGCACCGCTGGAACAGCCCGAAAATACGCTGGCATCGTTCCGGAGGGCGCTAGAGCAAGGCGCTGACGTGCTGGAAACGGATATTCGCATTACGAAAGATGGCGAGTTTGTCCTTATACACGACGAAACGGTAGACCGAACCACCAACGGCACAGGCTGCGTACAGCGCCATTCTTTGGAACAGTTGCGCCAATATCACAACGTCACATCAGCAGGCGAGGTGACTGAGGAAGAAATTCCGACGCTTGTCGAGCTGTTGACCATGACACAGGGCAAAGCGCCGCTGCTGCTAGAATTGAAGGATCACAAGTTCACCGCTAGCCATTACGCACAACGGCTGGTGGACGTGCTGACAGCCTATGGTGTTATGCAGCGATCGGCTATCGTGTCGTTTGATATGCAGCGCGTGTACACGATGTCGAACGTCTGCGCGGAGCTGCCAACGGGATTGATTACATTCAAGCAACCATTACCCCGCTCCGGTACAGCGCTATTTGGCCCGGCATGGCCCCTTCTCTTCGTGAATCCGTTCTATGTAGCGCACGCGCACAGGTTGGGTTCGATCGTCGCACCGCTGGACACAACTCCCGAGAAGAGAATGTGGTACTATCTGTTGCTGGGCGTTGACGCACTCCTTACGAACTCACCCCGAGCGACGATTGAGGCGCTAGAGCGTCACGGGAGGCATTGATAGGATGGCAATGGCGAGCGATAAATCCAAACAACGGTCGGTAGGCGTACTGCTTTTTCCCGGTGTCGAACTGCTGGACTTCGCCGGCCCATTTGAGGTATTCAGCGCGGCGCGGCCAGCGTCTGATAGCAGCGTGCGCTACTTGACTGTCTTCACTGTAGCCGAGAAAGCAGAGCCAATACGCTGCAATAATCCGGTTACCATTCTTCCGGATTACGCGCTAGCGGATTGTCCGCCTATGGACATACTCGTGGTTCCAGGCGGTATGGGCACGCGTTCGGCGGTGGAACGACAGGAGTTACTGGATTGGCTTGCAGAGCGCAGCTCGCATGTCGAAGTCACAGCCAGCGTATGCACCGGCAGTTTTCTGTTGGCACAGACCGGCCTGCTAAACGGTAAATCAGCGACGACACACTGGGCCAGCATAGAGCGTATGCGCGAGACCTATCCTTCCATCGACGTCCATGAGTCCGTTCGTTGGGTCGACCAGTGGCCTATCGTTACGAGCGCTGGAGTCAGCGCCGGCATTGACATGGCACTGTACGTGCTCAGCAGGCTGTATGGCGCTGAAGCGGCTGCAGCGACCGCCCATCACATCGAATATGATTACTGGCCCATGGCGAGTAGATAGTCGGCGGCAATGGCAGTAGTGGCGTGCCTCACTACACAATTGTTGGCTGTGTAACACTGCGTTGCGAAATGAACAACCTGTAAAATATCGAACTCAAGACGGTTGTGGAAATAGAGGAAGCGAATGCCTGGCAGTAAAGCTACCAAAGTATTACCGGATGCAGAGAACAAGCCTGAGTACGTCAACAGAATGTTCGGACGTATTGCAGGCAACTACGATCTGCTGAATACGCTGATGTCGCTGGGTCAGGACCGGCGTTGGATCCGAGAAGCTATTGAACTCTGCAATGTGCCAGCCAAGGGTAAGCTTCTGGACGTTGGAACTGGCACCGGTGCGGTGGCACGTGAGGGTCGGAAGGCGTACCCGGCGGCAGAAATCGTTGCCGCAGACTTTACTTGGGAGATGGTGCAGGTCGGAAGCAACCATCACACGGCGCCGCCAATTGAATACACGCTTGGCGATGCGTATGTACTGCCATTCGAAGACAACAAGTTTGACGCTGCCATCAGTAGCTTTATGATGCGCAATGTTGTTGACAGGCGGGCCGCTTTTGCCGAACAAATGCGCGTGGTCAAGCCCGGCGGTCGGGTTGTCTGCTTGGAGACCTCGCCGCCGCGTCTGAGCGCTTTAGGACCGCTGTTTCGCCTCTATTTCTTCACGATAGTTCCCATCGTAGGCGGACTCATTGCCAACGATCGCGAAGCCTATTCTTATCTGCCAGCAAGCACGGAGGACTTCCCGACGCCGCAGGCGTTGGTTCGGGTCATGGAACAAGCCGGATTGCGAAACGTTATCTATAGGTCGCTCATGTTCAATGCCGTTGCGATACATGTGGGAACGAAATAGCGAGAGCGAGCCAGTACAATGACGACAACGGCAGACACCAGCGCTCTGGATTTACACGGAGAACGCGCCGCACTGCGCGGCAATCCCAGCTTTGTATGGCGCGCCGGTCAGGATCGGCGCTTGGCCATGGTCGTGGAGCATGGGCTTGCCAAATATACGCTGCCGGTCGAGCGCATTCTGGTGGATGGTTGCGGTGTCGGCATGTATGTGCGTGCCTTGCAACCTTATGCTCATGATGTGTGGGGTATGGATATCGAGCCGGAGCACCTGAAGCTGGCGCAGGAAAACGTACCCAATGCAGCTTTGCAGCTCGCGATGTGCGAGTATTTGCCCTATCCGGACGACGCCTTCGATCTGGTTTTTAGCCATGAAGTGCTTGAGCACGTGGGCAACGATAAGCTTGCGGTTGATGAGTTGGTGCGTGTGTTGAAAGTAGGGGGACGGGCGGTGGTCTTCGCGCCGAACCGTTGGTATCCGTTCGAGACGCATGGCCACTACTGGCGCGGCGAGTATCACTTCGGCAATACGCCGCTGATCAACTATTTGCCTGACACCGTGCGCAACAAGCTGGCGCCGCACGTCCGAGCCTATACGGCAAAAGGGCTTCTCGCCTTATTCCTAGGATTGCCTGTGCGAGTTGTGCATCACAGCCGCGTCATGCCGGGATATGACAACCTGGCATATCGGCGTCCTGCTCTGAGCAAGATGCTTCGATTCGCAACCTATGCTATGGAACGCATCGGCCTGACCGGCTTCGGCATCAGTCACTTACTTGTTGTGGAGAAGGTTGCTTGAAGACGGTTCGATTTTGTCTTCTGCACCTTTCGCTAATTTGAGGTAGCTACGTATGGGTAAACTAGAACGACACGATCATATCATGATCGCACGTCGTAAACGAGCGTGTGCTCGCACCAATCGACCGCGCCCGCTGCTATGGATCAGCCAGAGTTTTCTAGCCATTTTCCTGATTGTCTTCGTGACCGGGCTCATCCTAACCGGAGCTGGCGTGGCCATCGGTGTCGGCGTCTATCAGACGTACGCCTCGCAGTTGCCCGATGTGAGCGCCATCGAAACGCAGCAAGAAGAATTTGAGACCGTGCGCATCTATGACCGCACGGGCGAGTATTTGCTCTACGAGAGCGTGGACCCGCGTCCGTTCCGAGGCGACCGTACGTTTGTGTCGTTGGGTGAGATGTCGCCGTGGCTGCCTATGGCGGCTGTCGCCAACGAGGACCGCGACTTCTGGGAGCATCCAGGCATCAATGTGCGCGGTCTGCTGCGTGCTTTCATGTCCAACATGCAGGGCGGCAGTGTGCAAGGCGGTTCATCCATTACACAGCAGCTCATAAAGAACGTTGTGATTTCTCCCGAAGAGCGGGCGCAGCAAAGCTATGCGCGTAAGATTAAGGAAGTGATCCTGGCGCTGGAAGTCACACGCAAATATCCCAAAGAGCGCGTGCTGAGCTGGTATCTGAACAACAACTTTTACGGGAACCTGGCCTATGGCGTCGAGGCGGCTAGCCAGGTCTATTTTGGCAAGAGTAGTAGCGAACTAACCTTAGCCGAAGCTGCCATGCTAACGGCAGTGCCGCAGTATCCGGCGCTCAATCCGATCGATTCGCCAGAAGATGCAAAACGCCGGCAGGGGATCACGCTGCAGGCAATGGTGGATGCGGGTTACATCACAGAAGAGCAAGCAGACGCCGCTTTCAACGAGCAGCTCAGCTTGCGCACCTCTGTGGCTGAGCGTTTTGATATTTTAACGGCGCCTCACTTTGCGCTCTACGTCCTGGACCAAATCAAGAACGAATACAACACGACAGACGATCCCTACTATATCTGGAAGCACGGTCTTTCGGTTTATACCACGTTGGATGTAGAACTGCAGCAGTATGCAGAGCAGGTGGCGCGCGAACAAGTCGGTCAACTTATGGAGACGGGTAAGAATGCGAGTAACGCAGCGGTAGTAGCCATTCGCAACGACACCGGCGAAGTGCTGGCTATGGTTGGTTCTCTGGACTATAACAACGACGAGATCGACGGGCAGGTAAATGTCGCTACGGCGCAACGCCAGCCTGGGTCCAGCTTTAAGCCCTATGTCTATTTGACCGCGCTACAGCAAGATATGACACCGGCGACAATGATTCTAGACGTACCGACCGCCTTCCCGGAGGCTGACGGCACATACTACCGACCCGAGAATTACGATCGCCAGTATCATGGCCCAGTTTCCATACGCAATGCGCTGGCACGCTCCTATAACATACCAGCCATCAAAGTGATGGACCAGGTTGGCGTAGCAAACGCGCTGCGGACAGCCCATCGCATGGGCATCAACGGGCTGGACCGCGGTCTCAATTTCTATGGATTGAGTCTGGTATTAGGCGGCGGTGAAGTCTCGCTTCTGGACCATACCTACGCCTACAGTGTGCTGGGCAATGGCGGTGTCATGGTGGGCGAGCCCGTCAGTGCCGACGAGGCGCGTGACGGTTTCCGCAATCTAGACCCTGTGACGGTGCTTCAGGTTCGTGACAGCGACGGTAACATTCTGAAGGAGTATGAGCAGCCGGGAGCTGAACGCATCGTCAGCGCGGATGTCGCTTATCTCATGGCGGACATCATGAGCGACGATGTGGCTCGCGCACCCTCGTTCGGCGCCAATACCGCGTTAACGCTGCCGGATCGTAGAGTGGCCGCCAAGACTGGCACGACCAACGGTTGGAAGGATAACTGGACCATGGGATTCACGCCACAGTTAACCGTAGGCGTGTGGGTCGGCAACACCGATAATGAGTCCATGGAGAATGTGACCGGTCTTTCGGGCGCAGCGCCTATCTGGAATCAGGTCATGCGCAAGTATCATGAGAACCTACCCGCTGGTTGGTACGATCAACCGCCCGGCATTGTCTCCGCTGCGGTCTGTACACCTAGCGGTCTGTTGCCGTCAGCCGACTGCCCGGCATCAGATCAACGCAGCGAGATCTTTGTTGCCGGCACTGAACCGACCATCGAGGACAGTATTTGGCAGCCCTTCGAAATCGATACGGAAAACGGTAAGCTAGCAACGCCGGATACGCCTTCCGACCGTGTCGAAAGAAGAATCTATATGATTCTGCCCCAGGAGGCGACTGACTGGGTGCGCGACAACGGTATCGAGCAGCCGCCGGAAGAGGAATCTGTGACCGGGTTCGCAGACTACGACCAGGAAGCAGCCATTACGCAGCCGCCACTGCACGGTTACCTTGGCGGCGTCTACGAGCTTATCGGCAACGCACGCGGCGGCTCCTATCGCCTGGAATACGGCTACGGAACTGATCCGCAGGAGTGGTTCGGCATTGGCGGCGAACACGGCGGCGATGTGCAGAATGGACGGCTTGAAGTCTTCGACACAACTGGCCTGGAGGAAGGTCCAATTACGTTGCGACTGACGGTGAACCGCGGCGACGGGCAGCGCGTGTGGATCACGCCTGCCACTATCGACAATACGCCGCCGACCGTTATCATTAGCGAGCCTGAAACGGACCAGCTCTACGTGATGGAAGACGACGAGCAGATCAACATCAACGCCTTGGTCAATGACCGCTGGGCGTTCGATAGCGTCGAGTACATAATCGATGAGACGAGTTTCGCTACTCGCACAGTATCACCGTACAATGAACGATGGCCGATTGTGATGCGCGATATTGCGCAGATTGAATCGGCGGCTACGGAGAACTGGCTCGCGTTCGAAAGCGATGATCCCGACGTGCAGCCGGGCCGCGCAAGACCGTTTGAGGATGGCTTCGTCGCAGCCCAAACGAGCAACGGCGTCTACTTTGAGGGTCATCTGATCAAAGTGATTGCCAAGGATAGAGCAGGGAACGAAACGGAAAGCGACGAGGTGCGCGTATGGGTGCGCAAGCGTCCGCCGAAAGATGAGTAGCGATGTTGCCATCAACCATTGATGACTTCAATGAAGGTAAGTAGTGGCAAAATGCCGACAATATTGGTGACAAACGATGACGGCGTACGCAGTGTAGGACTGCTTGCATTGGCGAAGCGGCTTATGGATGTCGGTGATGTGATAATCCTGGCTCCGGAGGGCAATAGAAGCGCATCCAGCCACGCGAAGACCATGTTCATGCCCTTGCGTGTTGCGTCAGTTACGCTGCCGGACGGCATCCAGGCGTATAGCAGTAGCGGCAGCCCGACGGACTGTGTGGCCTTGGCAGCGGGAGGCGCTATCGGCCCCGTGCCGGACCTCGTGGTCAGCGGCATCAACAGCGGCTACAATCTTGGTGTGGATATCACCTACAGCGGAACCGTTGCCTGCGCCATGGAGGCGACCATCAAGGGAATACCCGGCATCGCCGTGAGCACGGGCTTCTACGCGGCGGAAGAGGATCCAGAAGAGAACGGCATTGCTCTGGCAGCGGAAACCGCAGCGGAGCTCGCGGTGGAAGTGATGGAGAAGGGCTTGCCGCCGAAGACGCTTCTAAATATCAACGTGCCGCCGCTGTCTATCGCCGCTGGTGCGGAGATACACATCACGAGAACCGGCAACCGTCACTACCCGACCGACGAACTCCTAGTGCGGCGAGATCCGTGGGATCAGCCCTACTACTGGCTTGGCGGCGCCAAAGCGGTCGACGACGCCAACAATGGGTCCGACACAGCGGCGGTCCTGAACGGCTGCATCAGCATTACGCCCGTTTCACTAGATATGACGAATCACGCATTTATGGATGTGTTGGCGGAATGGTCGACCCTTAAGCAGCCGGAACTCTAGGCTGGGCGAGATCGGAGAATACAATAGGCATCTTGATCAACCCGGGCTTGATGATGAATTGGTCGCCGCGCGCGTCAGCATCCAATATGGTATTCCGACCGGTTCGCGACAGAACTCGCTGGGAAGGCGTTGTGATCACCGGCTGGCTTATTCTGTTCGATATGCTGATGCTGATTTGGATGTTGCGACGGCCTATCGACTGGATCAAGTTTGCGCTCATCGTAATCGTGATAGCCAGTATCCCGGTTGTTTTGCATCTCGCCTACCGTGTTTGGTCGGCCTTTACATTGGTCTACTGGATCGACAGGAATGCTATCACCGTGCGTTGGGCCTCTTCGCATCAGGTCATACCCTTGGCCCATGTAAAGCGTATCATCGAGGGAGGTGTCGCAGAGCTAGATGCCCCTGGTGTGCTATTCTGGCCAGCGCCCTACATCGGCTCGACGGGCAGGGCGCTCGGCTTGCTCAATGTGTTGATGCTCGGTACGTGCTCCATGGCGGATAGTGTCATCCTGGAGACAGATGACCTGTATTACGCCCTGACGCCTGCAGACGTCGACAGCTTCGTTGCCGCCGTTCAGGTGCACCACGAGCTGGGTCCAACGGCAGTTGTGAAGCCGGAGGCCGTTCGTAAAAGTGCATGGAATCGCACATTCGGAGCGGATATGCTGGGTACGCTGTTGTTCGGCGCAGGGCTGGGAGGTGCACTGTTGTTGTTTGGCCTGCTGATGCTTGGCTATCAAAATTTGCCGGACGCTCTGGCCTTTCACTACAATGTGGGCGGTCAGCCGGACTTGGTGCGCAGTAAAGAAGCCCTCTTCCTCCTGCCCATCATCGGCCTATTTGCTTGGATCGTGAATGGTGGCTGGGGACTATGGATGATGTGGCGCAATGATCGATTCGGCGCCCTCGTTCTCTGGGGCGGCACTGGAATTGTCCAGTTGTTTTCGTTGATGGCTCTATTGAGCCTAATGTATTAGCCCGATTTTCGGGCTGAAGTATCGACAGGAGTGGTCTGTTGGAAAGCATCCAGCGCAATCCCTATCTGACGATTGTGCTTCCTGCCTATAACGAAGAGAAACGTCTACCGCCGTCTCTGGAGCGGATAGCCGTGTTCCTGCGCGAGCAACCGTACTCGGCTGAGGTGCTGGTCGTGGAAAATGGGTCCACCGACAGGACGAGCGAGGCTGTAGAACAGTTTATTGCTGCCAATCATCAGGAGACGGATAACTTCGTCATTAAGCTACTGCACAGCGATAAAGGCAAAGGCAATGCTGTTCGTCTCGGCGCTATGAATGGCCGCGGACGGTTCCTCCTCTTCAGCGATACTGACCTGGCTGTGCCGATCCACGAGGTGACGCGGCTGCTGCCGCCAGAACTGGAGCCGGCTGGCTATGGCATCGCAGTAGCCAGCCGTGAGATCCCTGGCGCCGTGCGCCACGGCGAACCGGCTTACCGTCACCTGATGGGACGCGTGTTCAATCTGCTGGTGAGGTGGATTGCCGTGCCCGATATTCATGACACACAGTGTGGGTTCAAATGCTTCAGCCGTGAAGCCGCGCAGGCCGTTTTTCCACTACAGCGGATCGACGGCTGGGGCTTTGACGCCGAACTGTTATTTATCGCGCAGCGCCAAGGCATTCGCATCGATGAAGTGCCAGTCGACTGGTACTATGGCGACGACAGTCGCATTCAGCCGGCGCGCGATACCATCAACATGCTCATCGACCTCATCAACATCCGGCGTAACGGCAGGGCAGGATTATACGACCAGCCTCCGACACCGATTGAAGCCTCAGCTGTCTAGTACGGTCTCATTTCTCCGTTGCCACTGTGCGGCTAATATCTGAAGCAGATTCGTGATGTAGTGTGCTGTTATCGGCGCCAGGATACTGCCTGTCCGTATAAACAGCCAGCCCATGACACCGCCGGCGACCGATGCACCGATGACGCCCCAAATGCCCTGCGGCAGGTGCAGGAAGCCGAAAATTAGGCTTGTGAGAATAAGCAAGATAACCTGCGACGCAATTGGCTCGAAGCCGCCCAGCAGCAGACTTCGAAACAGCATCTCCTCTGCAACCACCACGCCGACCAATACCGGTACCGTCCAAACCAGTTCTGCACGAGAACGCGGTAACATGGCTTCCACGACGCGTGCTGGAGTAGTATTGTTCGCCGCCGAATCGGATGACGACTCGGGTCGAAAAGTAGATAGCCACCGTCAGCGCGAGTCCCCATGCAGCCCCCTCAAGCAGCGCGTGAGGCCAGTTGTTTAGCGTCCAACCGAGCTGCTCATAGGACAGCCCGCTCAGCAAACCGAGAATGATACAAAGCAGGATTAGTCCGACTCGCACGAGGTTTTCGCTGGGTAGCAGCAGTAGATTTCGGTCCGGCTTCCAATGTGCCAGAAGCTGGCTAGTACGATAGGTCGCATAGCAGAGGACTGCCGTGACGACGAGGGTTATTGCGACAAACAACCAGTAACTGTAGGGCATCTTCTAGGCTCAGATTCGGCGTTCACGCTGACTAGCAATAACAAGGTGGTACGGATATAATAGCTCAGGTGTTCTGAAACGAATAGGAGAGCGTGGTGGCGAAACCGAAAACACAGTTTGTCTGCACCGAGTGCGGCAGCGCACAGATGAAATGGATGGGACGATGTCCCGACTGCGGCGAATGGAACACGCTGCAGGAGGTGCGAATTGCCGCACCAGCGAAAGGGGCTAGTTCATCGCGCCTGTCGTCGACCATGCCTAAGACCATACAAGCTCTCAGCGATGTCGAGCAGGACGGCGGTCAGCGCCTGCAACTCAGCAACATAGAGCTGAACCGTGTATTGGGCGGCGGCATCGTGCCTGGCTCGGCTGTACTCATTGGCGGCGATCCGGGGATCGGTAAAAGCACGTTGCTGCTGCAAATGGCGGCGGACCTTACCGCGCATGGCGGTCGCGTGCTGTATGTCAGTGCTGAAGAGAGCGTGCAGCAGATCGGCCAACGCGCCAAGCGCCTAGAGTTGCCCATAGACAATTTGTTTGTGCTATCCGACATTGTGGTCGAGCAGATCATCGAGCAGATAGAACAGATGCGTCCTTCGCTTGTCGTTATCGATTCGATTCAGGCCGTTCACACAGAAATGAACGCGAGCGCGGCGGGGTCTGTCAGCCAGGTTCGCGATTCGGCTGCATTGCTCTTGCGCGTGGCTAAGGAGAACAACATCCCGCTTTTCCTGGTCGGCCATGTTACCAAGGACGGGGCTATTGCCGGCCCGCGCGTACTTGAACATATGGTGGACGTGGTGCTGCAGCTAGACGGCGAACGCTTCCATGCCTATCGGCTGCTGCATTCCGTCAAGAACCGCTACGGGAGCACCAACGAAGTCGGCATCTTTTCCATGGGCGAACGCGGCATGACCGAAGTGCGCAACCCTTCTCAGCTCTTCTTGGCGGAGCGCTTGCCCAATGCTGCGGGCAGTGCCATCGCAGTCACCATGGAAGGGACAAGGCCGCTTCTGGTCGAAGTCCAGGCCCTGAGCAGCCACACTCCCTTCAGCCAACCGCGACGCACGGCCAATGGCGTCGATTTCAACCGAATGCTGCTGCTGACTGCCGTCCTAACCAAGCGTGTCGGCGTGAATCTGAGCGACCAGGACATCTTCATCAACGTCATCGGAGGCTTGCAGGTCGGCGAACCGGCGGGTGACTTGGCCATTGCCGCGGCCATTGCCAGCAGCTATCGAAATCGTCCCGTGCATGCCGACATCGTAGCCATCGGTGAAGTCGGGCTGAGCGGCGAACTGCGCAGTGTCGGTCAGCTAGAGCGTCGCCTGCGGGAAGCGGAAGAACTAGGCTTTCGTCGCGCATTGGTTCCTCGTTCTGCCATACAACAGTCCGATACGCGGCTTGCCATTCCCAACTTGGAAATACTTCCGGCTCAGACCTTGCGCGAAGCCATCGGCTACGTCCTCGCGCCGACGCCGCCATCAGCAACACCCGTCCAAGAAGCCGACGCTGTCGAGTAGAGACAGGGTCAAGTAGCAATCAGCGCGTGTACAAATGCGTCGCCGCGTTTGTTGACTAGGATTTGAATCGCAGAGCTGTGCTGCGCTATACTCCACCTTTGTGCATGCTAGCTTGCCAATGCTTCTGGTCTTCGCAGCGAGTTTGCGAAACTTATTGAATGGCAGGGTGTTACAGATACAGAATATCCTTGTCGCACTTCGCCTACGGGTAGCCCATAGGCAGTGCGAACATACAGCGATTAGGCAAACCGTGTGGGTAATCAAAATCAAAAGCGAATCGTCGTTACAGGTCTGGGTGTGGTCTCTCCAGTTGGTATCGGTGTCAAAGAGACATGGCAGGGGCTTCTAAACGGAAAGCTCGGAATTGACCGAATCTCACGCTTTGACCCTTCTGAGCTTCGTGTCCAAATAGCCGGTGAGGTAAAGGAATTTGAGCCGGCGGACTATATGGACTACAAAGAGGCCCGACGGCTTGATCGGTATATTCAATTTGCGGTAGCCGCCGCCAAAGAGGCGTATGAAGACGCCGGACTTGCGACTTCCGGCTTGGATCATGACCGCATCGGCGTGTTCGTGACAACCGGCGTTGGCGGCGTTGGCACCTTGTTGGAAAATCGCGAGATCGCCGAGGAAAAAGGGTATCGTCGAGTCAGCCCTTTCCTGATCACCAACATTTTGCCGGACAGTGCAGCCGGAAAGGTCGCCATCGAGCTTGGTTTGCGAGGACCCAACCACGCAGTCGTCAGCGCCTGTGCGTCGGGCACGGCTGCTGTGGGCGAAGCGTTCGAGCTCTTGCGTCGCGGACAGGCGGACGCCGTACTCGCAGGAGGCGCCGAGGCAGCCATAAACCCGCTGATTGTTGCAGGCTTCGACAATATGGGCGCGCTGAGCCGCAATAACGAGGACCCACAACACGCCTGTAAGCCGTTCGACCTCAATCGAGACGGGTTTGTCATGAGCGAGGGCGCTGCTGTTTGCGTGCTCGAAACCGAAGAGCGCGCACAGGCGCGCGGTGCAAAGATTTATGCAGAAGTAATCGGGTATGGCAGCGCAGCCGACGCCGATAACATGGCAGCACCGCAAGCTGACGCCGTTGGTGCGATCATCGCCATGGACATGGCTTTGAAGACGGCTGCAGCCTACGGTGTCAATCCCGAAGAGATCGACTACATCAACGCGCACGGGACCGGTACGCATTTGAATGACGCAACGGAGTCCATGGCGATCAAGAAGACGTTCGGCGAGCATGCCTACAGCCTAAAGATCAGCGGCCTGAAAGGCATGACGGGCCATCTGCTTGGCGCCGCCGGCGCATTGGAAGCCGTTGTCACGTCGCTCATTCTGGACACAGGTCAAGCGCCAGCAACGGTGAATCTTGTTGACCGCGATCCTGAATGCGATCTGGACTATTTACCGGGCAGCGCTGTGGCTCTCGAACCACTGGTGGCAATGAGCAATAGTTTTGGGTTTGGTGGACATAATGCGAGCATTATCCTGCGCAAATATGTCGCGTAGGTTGCCAGCATAGATAGGTGGGGGTTGCTGATGGATGACGTGCATGACCGAGACGAACCAGAGAATTTCAGCACGAATGGAACAAACAGCGTCGCTTCCGAGCGGACGCCGGAAGAAATGCTCGAAACGCTCGTGGGTCGCAGCAACACTCGCTATGCGCAGATTATCGGCTGGGGCTATCACGTTCCTGAGAAGATCATCACGAATCATGACCTAGAGCAGATTGTCGACACGAGCGACGAATGGATACGCTCCAGGACCGGCATCGCAGAGCGACACGTCGCTGCACAACCTTCGGAGACGACGGCAACATTGGCCGTCGCTGCTGCGCGCAAGGCGCTCGAGGTGGCGGACGTTCATCCCAGCCGAATTGACCTTGTCATCTGTTCCACGAGCTCGCCGGAGCACATCTTTCCTGCCACAGCAAGCATCGTGCAGGACGCCATCGGCGCCACGAAAGCCGGCGCTTTTGACCTCAGCGCCGCGTGCTCAGGTTTCGTCTACGCACTGTCTATGGCGCGCGGTCATATTCTAGCGGGCGACGCTGAATACGTGCTCGTTATCGGCGCGGAGACGTTGAGCCGCATCACGGACTGGACCGATCGCAATACGTGCATTCTATTCGGCGACGGCGCCGGTGCGGTGCTTGTGGCAGCCAGCGACGTTCCCGGCGGCATCTCGGCGGTCGAACTGGGCAGCGACGGCTCGGGCGCAGATGTGCTAACGTTGCCGGCGGGCGGCAGCGCCATGCCCACCAGTCTAGAGACGGTGAGCAATGGCAGCCACTTCATAAAAATGGACGGCAAGGCTGTGTTTCGGTTCGCCGTGCACGTGATGGCAGAAGCCACCAAGAAGGTAATGGATCGAGCCGGCATGACCGTGGACGACATCGACCTTGTCATTCCGCATCAGGCGAACTACCGCATAATCCAGAACAGCGTTCTGCGTCAGCTCAACATTCCCAGCAACAAGGTCTTCATCAACCTGGAGCGCTACGGCAACACGAGCACCGCCAGTATCCCCATTGCACTGTGTGAAGCCATCGAAGAGAAAAAAGTGCGCCCCGGCGACAACATCATCTTTGTCGGCTTTGGCAGCGGTTTGTCTTGGGGCGCCTGTCTCGTTACCTGGGGCGTTCCGACCGATGCACCGGAGCGAGGCTGGTGGCAAAATCGCCGCTGGCAGGCGAACTATCAGGCAGCCGCCATGCGCAGTATGTTGCGGAAGGCGCAGCGCTGGGTCTACCAGGTCTGGCCCACCGACCCGGAAGCTGGCCCAGTTGAGCCTGCGCAGGAATCCGTAAACGGCCATGAGTCGCCAGTCGAAGAAGCGACCAAGGATAGCGCCTAGACAGTCTCCAGCGCTTTAATTGTGCGGGTAACCTAGCTGTCTCGTAACCGGATCTTGTAACCGGATCTTGTAACCGGATCTTCAGGTCCGGTTATTGCATGCTCATGATACAGCAAGTCCGCGCCCCGGATACACATCGCTATGCGTACCTGAGTAGGCTGTTCTGCCTAACCTTGGTGAGCAAGATTCGCCTTTTTTCACCAGTCATGATACAAAAAAGGTTGGACGTGCAAACGACCTGATATGGGCCCTGCGCGTCGAATTACTCATGAGAATCGTGAAACGCCATATAAAATCAGCGGAGGCAAGACATGTCAGAAATTCTTGATATAACGGGCCGAGAGGTCCTCGATAGCCGCGGCAATCCTACGGTTGAGGTCGAAGTGTTGCTGGAGGACGGTTACGGTCGCGCCATCGTACCGAGCGGCGCCAGCACCGGCGTCCACGAGGCTGTTGAGCTGCGCGACGGCGACAAGGGTCGATACGGCGGCAAAGGCGTTTTGCAGGCAGTCGAGAACGTGAATACCAAGTTGGCCGACGAACTCATCGGCTACGAAGCCACTGAGCAGGTTGCCATAGACAGCATAATGATTGAGATGGACGGAACGCCCAACAAGGGTAATCTGGGCGCCAACGCAATCCTGGGCGTAAGTCTTGCCGTTGCCAAAGCCGCCGCATCCGAGCTTGGCGTTCCTCTGTATCGTTATCTGGGCGGAGTTAGTGGTCGAACCCTGCCTGTGCCCATGATGAATATTCTTAACGGCGGCAAGCATGCAGCCAACAGCACCGACTTTCAGGAGTTCATGGTGATGCCGGCTGGCGCACCTACTTTTGCAGAGGGTTTGCGCTGGGGCGCTGAGGTATATCATAGCCTGAAAAAAGTGCTTGGCGACGCCGGCTACAGCACCAACGTCGGCGATGAGGGCGGTTTCGCGCCGAGCCTAGGCGGCAACGTCAAGGCCGTGGAAGTCATTCTGACAGCCATCGAGAAAGCCGGCTATAAGCCTGGTGAAGACATCTGGATAGCGCTGGATCCCGCTACCAGCGAACTCTACGACGAAGAGTCAGGTCTCTACAAGCTGGAAATCGAAGGCAAAGACCTTTCCAGCGAGGAATTGGCTGACCTGTGGGTAGACTGGGTTGAGCGATTCCCCATCATCAGCATCGAAGATGGCATGGCCGAAGATGACTGGGATGGCTGGAAGCTTATGTATGACAAGGTCGGCGATAGAGTGCAGATGGTTGGCGATGATCTGCTTGTGACCAATGTGGAACGCATTGAGCGGGCTATTGACGAAGAAGCCTGCAACTCCCTACTTTGTAAGGTGAACCAGATCGGTACATTGACCGAGAGTATCGCCGCCATCGAAATGAGCCACCGAGCCGGCTGGTCGGCTGTGGTGAGCCATCGCTCTGGCGAGACCGAAGATGTGACGATTGCGGACCTCGTTGTGGCGTTCAACACGGGTCAGATCAAGACTGGCGCGCCGGCACGCAGCGACCGCGTGGCCAAGTACAATCAACTGCTGCGCATCGAGGAACAACTGGGAGATTCAGCGGTCTACGCCGGGTTGAAGGCATTCCCGCATCTGCGATAAGTGACTCATTTACCGAGCTATGCTTCGCTGCGAGGTGTGTAGCGGGATGGTGTAAGCGACAAAACAAAGCGGGAACTGGATTGCCAGTTCCCGCTTGCTGTGTGCCCACGGAGGGACTTGAACCCCCACGCGCTATTGCGCACAGGCCCTCAACCTGCTGTGTATGCCAATTCCACCACGTGGGCGCAGACGTAGCTAGAAATATAGTATAGTCAGAAGGATGCAAGCTGTCAAAAAACAGGCTGATTCAAAAGGGACACCTGGGCCAGAATTTGAAGCAACGGATTCAAACAGAGTATGTGGAGGTTATAAAATGAGCGAACCAAAAGACAACGTACAATCTATGGAATATCGGACTGAAGTCAAGCAGCTGCTCGACATATTGGCGCATTCTTTGTATACGGATCGAGATATCTTTTTGCGCGAGTTAATATCCAATGCGTCAGACTCGCTCAATCGCCTGCAGTTTGAGATGCTGACCAATGAAGAAGTGTACGGCGCTGACCAGGAGCTCGCGATCACGTTGACGCCCGATGCCGAAGCCGGCACATTGACCGTATCCGACAGCGGCATCGGTATGAATCGAGATGAGCTCATCGAAAACCTGGGGACAATCGCCCATTCCGGCGCACGCGCCTTCATCGATAGTGCGAAAGAAGGCAAGCGTTCGCTGGAGGAAATCATTGGCCAGTTCGGCGTGGGCTTCTACTCGGTTTTCATGGTTGCCGCCGAAGTATCGGTTATTTCCCGCTCCTATCGTCCTGAAGATACTGCATGGGAATGGCGCTCGACCGGAGACAGCCAGTTTACGTTGCAGCCGGCGCAGAAAGATGATCGCGGCACGACCATCGTAATTACGCTCAAGGATGACGCCACCGAGTTCGCCAATGCCTGGCGCATAGAGCAGATCGTCAAGAAGCATTCCGATTATGTCTCCTTTCCCATCCATCTCAAAGATGGTGACGAGGATCGTGTGGTCAATCGTCAGACAGCTTTGTGGCGGCAGTCCCCAAGCGAGGTGGATGGCGACGAATACGACGACTTCTACAAACAGCTTTCCTACGATACGGAGAATCCGCTGTCGCATATCCATGTTGTGGCGGACGCGCCGGTCAATTTGCGTTCGATCCTCTTCATCCCGTCACGCCTGGACAAGGGTCTGCTGCAGCTCCGACCCGATCACGGGTTACGCCTCTATTCGCGCAAGATCCTGATCCAGGAGTACAACAAGGATTTGCTGCCCGAATACTTCCAGTTTGTGGAGGGCGTGGTGGATTCGGAGGACCTGCCGCTCAACGTCTCTCGCGAGATGGTGCAGAGCAATCCGGTACTTCGCCAAATGCGACGGGCGCTGACCGGGCGCGTTAACCGCGAGTTAAAATCCATGGCAGCCGAACGCGCCGAGGACTACGCCACATTCTGGCGCGAATTCGGCGCGTTCATCAAGCAGGGCATCGCCACCGATATGGCCGAACGCGACTCGCTGCTGCAGCTGTTACGCTTCCAAACCTCAAAGAGTGGTGACAGCCTGGTCTCGGTGAAAGAATATGCGGAGCGCATGCCGGAGGATCAGGAGTCAATTTACTACGTGCTGGGCGGGAGTATCGCCTCCGTGCAACGCAGTCCGCACCTGGACTACTTCCGGGCGCACGACATCGAAGTGGTCTACTTTGTTGACCCAATCGACGGCTATATGACGGCCATGCTTAGCGAAATCGAAGGCAAGCAGCTTCAAAACGTAGACGACGCGGACCTGGAACTTCCGGAGGAGGAAGAATCTGAAAAAGAGACTGAGCAGCTAGACAGCGATGCCTTTGGCCGGCTGCTAGTTCGCTTTAAGGATGTACTTGGCGAGCGCGTAAAGGATGTACGCGAGTCCAAGCAACTTGTGAACAGCCCGTGTCGTCTCGTGTCGCCGGAGGATAGCTTTGAGCGTGACCTGGAGCGGCTGCGACGGTTGACCGAAGAGGAATACGAGACACCGGCGAAGTTGATGGAACTGAATCGCCGACATCCGATTATCGTGAACCTGGCGCACGCCTTGCAACGGCATCCGGATGCGCCTATCATCAACGCGACGATCGAGCAGCTGCTCGACAATGCGCTCATGCTGGACGGTATCGTAGAACACCCGGTTGATATGGTCGACCGCATTCAACTGCTGATGGAGCAGGCCATCGCGTCGTCCGCAGAGTAGCGCGCTGACGAAGTCGGGTTCAAAATAGACAATAGGTCTGAGGCGCCGAATAAGGCATCTCAGGCCCTTTGTTTTGCCATGGCGACGGAGCCAGTCGCTGTCGCACCGCTTCGGGTCCTAGAACCGAATGACTCCGAAGAGTGCGAGAATTACCAGCATAATCGGCTGATGAATCATATAGATCAACAGCGAGTGCTGGCCCAGGAACTCGAGTATGCGAACAGGATAGATGCTCGACCAGTCGGGCATTACGAACGCGCGGTAGCCGCCGGGATAAAGGGTATTGCCCAAGAATACGCCTAGCAGCACGACGCCGAAATAGGGAATAACGGGGAAGAAGTCGACCGGGTCATAGCCGGCTGGCGTCAGTCCAAGCCAGACGAGCCAGGTCGTGTCGACGCGCATGTCCTGCACGAAGTATCCAGCTATAAAGAACACTGCCCACAGGATCAAGTTCGGCCACTTCAGCCGCAGGAAGGGATACGCTGCGGCGATCGAAAAACCAATGAGGTGTAGTATGCCAAATTCTACATGCAACCCGAAGCCGGTCAGTGCGCTGACAGCCATCAACACCAGCGTGAGGATCATACCCAGGCTGAATACGAAGGCGCCGCGGATCAGGAATTTCTTGTAGAGCCCTTGCGAGCCGCGTTTTTCCACTGCTCGGTTATAGCTCAGCGTTAGCGAAACGCCCACTAGAATCAGGAACAGCCCAGCACATGTGCGCTGGAAATACTTCCAGAAGCCGGCGTAAAGGACAATTTCCGGTGTCACTCCGAATGCCCAGAGGTCCCAGAGCAGATGGTAGATGACCATCATCACAATAGCGACGCCGCGCAGCGTATCCACTTCCCAGAAACGAGACGTGAGCGCACTCACACTGGCTTTGCCTGGTGCACTGTCCTTAGGCTTGCTGGCGTCTGCTTTCGAAGCCAGCTCCGACAGCTTCTGCCGGGCTCTGGTCGTATAGTCTTTGTATGTGCTTTTGAACGAATCGGTTGTCTTCGTCAACGCGCGGCTCCGGTGCATCAATGGCTCAAATCGTCTTTCCAGTCCCCAGTGTACTGCACAGAGCAGTATAGAAGAATCGCGAGTGAGGCGGCAAAACCACTGGTCGCTATTTCGAGCACCCGATACGGATCCCACGATGAATGCTCCTGCGCTAAATTCGTCGGAACATTCATACCACTTCAACCGTACCCATAGTACGCGGTCAGGGCGTACCTATTTCTGCTCCATCACGTCATGAAATGTGGTTGCCATAGGCAACGACACATGGGGCGGATTGCGCCTATACGAGAATCTGAAAAGTGCGGCGGCAATTCGAATGAGCAGCGAGAGGATTGTTGACAGTGACAGCCAGCCGTGATGAGAAGGTCCTCGTAATTATTCCAGCACTGAATGAACAGGGGGCAATTCGCAGCGTAGTTGAACAAACGAAACGTTCAGTGCCTGTAGCCGATATACTCGTCATCAACGACGGTTCGACGGATAACACCCGGGTTGTTGCCGAAAACGCCGGCGCACTAGTTGTCGAACATCCGTTTAATTTGGGCATTGGCGGCGCGGTACAAACGGGGCTGAAGTACGCCGAGTTTAACCACTACGACTATGTCATTCGCCTAGACGGCGACGGTCAGCATAGCGCCGAAGAGATCAATTTGTTCTTGGACGTACTGCGCGATGGAAAAGCCGACATGGTCGTCGGCTCGCGCTTCATTGATAGCGACGTTGACTGGCACATTCCATGGGCCCGTCGCGTGGGCATTTCGTTTTTCCGCTGGGGCGTTTCGCTGCTCATCCATGAGCGGGCTACCGACACAACATCCGGATTCTTGGGCATCAACAAGGCTGCCATTCACGTACTGTCTGCCTATCTGCCACAGGACTATCCGGACGTCGAAGGTCGCGTCATCGTGCATAAGGCGGGCCTACGACAGATGGAGCTGCCTGTGAATATGCAGGCTAGAACCGCTGGCATTAGCTCTATCGACTCGTGGAAGTCCATTTATTACGCCTTCAAAGTCTCGGTGGGCATGGTGACTTCGGCCATGAAGGATATTGAGCCGTATAGGGTAACTCAGACTGTTCAGGAGCCGTATCCGATCACAACAAGCGTGGACGTAGCCCAGTCCACTGGCAGCGACTAGCGTTCGAGCATTCTCTGGAGGGTTGTTTTGGCGCGTATACCAATTACTCAACAGATACTGGCAATACTTTTCAGTATAGCTCTATTGCTGGTTACCATACATTTGGTCCGCAAACGCAAGCTGCGCGAAGAGTATGCGTTGCTCTGGCTCGGCGCGGCAGCCACAATTTTCCTGCTGGTCGTTTTTCACGGACTGGTTGCCAGCATGGCGGCGGCGTTCGGCGTCTCCTATCCGCCAACGCTCATACTCGTCTTCGGTCTGCTATTCGCCATCGTCGTCATCCTGTCTCAAAGCGTGGCCATCTCGTCCCAGGCCGATCGCATTCGTGACCTAGCGCAGAACTATGGCTTGCTGGACCAACGGCTGCGACAGGTCGAACGTGAGCTGGACAACGCTGTAGAAGGCTTATCTAGCCACGACATTGCAGCCGGTGCATTCATGCAGCCCGACCGGTCAGATTCAGTGGAGCAAGTGAAGAAGACCGGCACTGTTCCGGTCCCAGGAGAAGCAGCGAATCTAGAAATGACACATGAAAGAATCGGCGCGGTAGAGGGCGTATCCAACGGCGCCAGCCATAGCTCGAGTCTGTCCACTCGCAACGGGACAACCCGTTCGCACAGCAAGCGCAGTCGCGTCTTGGTCATCGGCCTGGACGGCGCCACGTTTGACCTAATCAAGCCGTGGTCGGAACAGGGCTACCTGCCTACATTGACAAAGCTGCTGAACGAAGGCGCACATGGTTCTCTGGAAAGTACCATTCCGCCTATGACCGGTCCGGCGTGGACCTCCTTTGCCACGGGAGTGAACCCAGGCAAGCATCGCCTCTATGACTGGATTGCGCGTGAAGACGGCGCCTATCGCTTCCTGCCCATGACCGCGGCAGACTGCCGGGCGCCGACCCTCTATTCCCTCCTAGGGGAGATGAACCGTCGTGTCTGCGTTCTCAACGTGCCCATGACCTACCCGCCTATGCCGGTCAACGGCGTGCAGGTTTCCGGCTTGCCGGCGCCCAGCACAAAAGTGCCCATCACCTATCCGGACAACCTCCTGGACGAGATCAATGCGGCAGTCGGCGAGTATCTGCTCTATCCCGATCCAGGCCAGGCGTACTCGGATTCGGGCGTCGATTCGTTCCTGCAGAGGCTTTATGTAACAACGGACGTGCGCGTGCAGACGCTCGATTATCTGCGCAGCCGAGAAGACTGGGACTTCACCATGGTCGTCTTCAACGGCACTGACACGGTCAGCCACGCCATGTGGAAGTTCATGGACGAGACACATCCGCTCTATGACCCGAGGAAGGCGGACAAATATGGGAACGCCATCCGCGACTATTACCAGTATGTAGACACCAAGATGGCGCGCATGGTCGACCAGCTTGATGAGGATACGACTTTGGTCGTCATGTCTGACCACGGCTTCGGTCCCTTCCACAAGTTCATCCATGTAAACAACTGGCTTATGCAGCAGGGCTACATGCAGACCAAGTCTGGGGCCAAGTCGCAGATGAAGCGGCGCATGTTCAACGCCGGCTTCTCGCCGATGAACGTCTACGACAACATGATGCGTTTTGGCCTTGGCGCCATGAAAAAGGAAGTCGTGCGCGGGCAGGGGATGGGCCAAGATCTCATGAAGACGCTCTTCCTCTCCTTCGACGATATCGACTGGCGCCGCACACGAGCCTATTCGCTGGGCAATGTGGGCCAGATCTATTTGAACGTGGTCGGACGCGAACCGTTCGGCTGCGTGCGTCCCGGCGAGGAGTATGACCAGCTTCGTGATGAGATCATCGCCCGGCTGCGTGAGTTGCGCGATCCGGCTAACGGCGCCCTGGTCGTGGAGACCATCTACAAGCGGGAAGATATTTATTCAGGTGACTACCTGGAGAATGCGCCCGACATCGTCTTCCTGCCTAGGAACCTGGAGTACTTCGGCTTCGGAGAGTACGAATTTGGCAGCCATCAAATCATTGAGCCCATGAAGCGGGGCATCTCCGGCACGCATCGTATGAACGGTATTTTCATGGCCTATGGCGCCGCAATTCGTGGCGGAACCGAGGTGAAAGATGCGAATTTGGTCGACCTCGCGCCCACCATCATGCACCTCATGGGAGAGAGCGTACCGGAGCATATGGATGGTCGGGTGCTGACGGAAGCCATCGTCGAAGGTGACCGGGAAATCGCAAAGCAACAGTGGAATCAGAGTCGCGACTCTGGTGCAGTCAACGGCGGCGCTGCCATGAGTGACGCCGATCGAAAGGCGCTGGCGGAGCGACTTCGAAGTCTAGGATATGTAGGCTAATGAGCGTCACTGCTACAAACGTGCTAAACGCGTTCACAGTGGATCTAGAGGACTGGTTTCAGGGCCTCACGAGTACGAACCCGCGTGTGGACCAATGGCCAACCTTTGAAAGCCGGGTTGTGCCAGCCACTCGAAAACTCCTGCGACTTCTGCACGCATACAACGTGCAGGCGACCTTTTTTGTGCTGGGCTATGTCGCCGACCGGCAACCTGACCTCATTGCAGAGATCCATGATGAAGGCCACGAGATCGCATCGCACGGGTACTATCATCGCTTCGTGTACAAGCTCTCACCGGACGAGTTCCTGCGCGATATTGCCATGTCCAGCGAAGCCATCTTGCGCGCATCAGGCGTCTATCCGACTGGCTTTCGAGCGCCCTATTTCTCGGTTACCGCTGAGACGTCGTGGGTCTATGACTATCTGGCGGCTGCAGGCATCCGCTACGATGCCAGTGTATTTCCGACGCGCAATATGCTCTACGGGTGGCCTGACGCGCCACGCTATCCGTTTCGTGAAGCCAGAACGGGCCTGCTAGAGTTTCCGGGCTCAACCATCGAAGTTGGCAACGTGCCACTGCCGATGTCCGGCGGCTTCTACATGCGCGTACTGCCCTATATGCTGGTGAAACAGGCGCTGCGAACGCTGAATGCCCAGCGGCATCCTGCCATCATCTATGTCCATCCGTGGGAACTGGACACTGGGCAAGACTATCCCCACGTGACGGCGCGAGAGCGCATCACGCACTATTACGGACGCCGATCTATTGAGCGAAAATTGGAGCGGTTATTGACCGACTTTCGCTTTGGTCCGATTGCTGAGTTGATCACGGATATCAGCGTGCCGACGGTCCTGTTGCCAACCCGTGCGCAAACATCAAACGGCGCCGCACGTTCCCTACGAGCGATTAATATGTCGCTCAACAAACCGGCAGAAATGACGGTGCAGAGCCTATGAATGTGCGTATCGTTCAGGATTCTGACAAGCAACGCTGGGATGACTATGTCAAGTCGTCACATGTCGCGTTGCCTCAACATCAGTTCGACTGGCGAAAGGTCATGCACGACACCTATGGGTATGACACGCACTATCTCGTGGCGGAAGACAACGCCCGTAGCGCAGCCGATCCACAAATCGTTGGCCTCATGCCGCTCTACGTGATCAAGAGTATGCTGGTCGGTCGCAACGTGAACACGTTGCCCGGTGGCTTTCTGGCTGATAGCGACGAAGCCGCTGCTGCGCTGATCGCACACGCCAAAGCGTTCGCAGAGAACGAAGGAGCGAACCAACTCGTGGTCCATGACTCTCGAGTCGAATGGCCTGGCAATCTGGAAACGGTCTGCGGTCACGAAGCATGGGTTGTGGATGTGCAAGAGGGTGAGGACGCGGTCTGGTCCGGTTTGCATCGTAACATCCGCCGTCAGATACGGATGGCGCGCAAGAACAAACTGGAGGCGCGCATCGACCGCGAGGGCCAGTTGCTTGATGACTACTACAGCGTCTTCGCGCAGTTCTCGCATGATGCAGGCACACCGGTGTTCGGCATCGACTTCTTACAGAACGTCATTCGTTGCTTTCCAGATGGATTTAATATCGTGGTTATCTATCTGGAGGACCAGCCAATTGCCGGGTATTTCCAGCTTGAACTAGGCGACACGGTCTACGGCGAATGGGGCGCAGCACTGCGAGAGCACTTCGATCTGCGGCCTGTCTACCTGGCATACTGGACGATTTTGGCGGACACGGTTGAGCGAGGTTTTCACTATCTGGATATGGGGCGTGCTCCTTTGGACTCTAGTGCGTCTAAGTATAAAGGACAGTGGAACGGCGTCTCGGTACCCGTCTATCAACAAACGATTGCCATACAGGGTCGTAAAGAGACAGCCAGCGCGGCAACGCAGGCGCAGGAAGACAGCCGATTCCAGCTGGTGCGTAAGGTTTGGCCGAAGCTGCCGTATCCGGTAGCGAACCGATTGGGGCCGATGATTAGGCGACACGTGCCGTTCGCATAGCGCACTAACGAGGAGCGTATTAGTGCAATCACAATACCAGAATCCGTTAACAGGTCAGCGAGCGCCGGGTTCATCCGCTCAGGCGACCTCTGTTTATAAGGCCGCTAAGGCGGACCAGATGCGCGGCTATACTATACCGCCTTGGCTTCGTATCGCGATCGGAGCCGTACTGATCGGCGTATGGTCGGCTGTCCTGGCTGGCGTTCCGCAAATGCTGCCCATACAGGCGTCCAGTTGGCTGACCTTCTTGGCGCTTGTAATTACACCCGGCTATCTTCTCGGCGATCTATTCATGCGCCATGTCCGGCTCGATTATGTCGAACGGCTGGCCATCGCGTTTCCGCTCGGTGTCGCGGTCCTGGGCATACCCGGAATGGTTACGCTCCTGCGCCACGGCACGATTAACGACCTGGCGCTGGGGTGGACGGCCGTCTCTGCTGCCTTAATCGCCATTTGGATCGGCTGCATGCTGTGGGATCTGCGAAAGAACGTTACTGGTGTCAAGAATGATAAGTGGTCAGTGCCAGAGCTGCTGACTTTACTCTTTGTTGCCGCACTGTTCTTGATCGGTACGCCGGCGTTGACCCTGTACAAACTGGACGGTGATGCCTATGCTGTCGGTTCATTTGCTGCCGACGCTCTAGCCGGTTTACCGCTGAACGGGTCTGAACCGTTATTCGGCACCGACTTAGGCCCGGGCGTGCGCATGGACTTCAACCAGTCGCTCCCGCTCTCATATCTCTGGTCATACCTGTCTGGCATCGATGCACTAGTGCTGGCGGCGCAGGCCTCCCGAATCATGGTCGCATTGTGGGCCGTGCTGGCATCGTATACACTGGGCAAAGCGGCAGGCATGCTACACGGCAATGAGCATCGCGGTCGCCGTCTCGGGCTGTTGACAGCCGGCATCCAACTGGCCATCTACTTGGCGAACCCGTTCCTACGCGGCGATAGCGTGAGCTGGTTCTTCTTTGAGCGCACAACAGCCGATAAGTTTATGGTGCCGGTGGTGATGCTGCCCATCGTCTTTGCCTTTACCATCCGCTATGTGCGCAGCGGTTCGCTCCGCTTTTGGTGGATAGCTGCGATATCTACACTGGCAGTTTCCGCCATCCATCCGCTCATCGCCGCCATGCTGGCATTGGCGCTTACCGCGTTCGGCGGATTCCACCTGTTGTTCAAATTGCGTGATCGCCGCACATGGCTGCGCGTCGGATTCGTCGCCGTGCTGGTAGTCCTTGCCATGGTGCTGCCAATGATTCAGTTGGTCATGTCGCGTGGCGATGCACCTCTGGCGGAATCCTACCCCAACACCTTCAATGGCTGGCCAATTAGCTACAAGTACGTGCCGGCGCTGCCGTTCATCAACGTGCCTACGTTGGATACGTACGGTCCGTTGCCGGACCTTTCGCAGGTGCAGGCGATTGAAGCGGACACCGATGCCAACCCGCTGTTGATCTGGCGCTACTCGGTTAATATGAACCGGCGACGCCTCATCGTATTCAGCCTGAACAACTACATTTCAGACCCGAATATCATTCTGGAGCCAGCCTATTTGCTGGCGTTGCTGATTGTACCGTTCTTGTTCTTTGGTATCAGGCGCAATATCGGTGCTCAGTTCGCCGTCAGTACCACATTGGCTGTGCTCTTTGTCATGTTCAACCCGTGGCTGACGCCCTTCATCGGGTCTTTAGTCATGCCTTGGATACTGTGGCGCTTCGTCTGGCTCATTCCCTATGCGTTGCTCATCGCTATGGGCGTTGACAAGTTGCTTTTATTGCTGGTTCAGACCTATCGCAGGATGCTTATCTGGAAGCCGCGCAACCGCTCGAAACCGGCTGTTCAGTCGCTTCAGTATGGCGCACTAGCTGTGCTTGCAATGGTCACGCTATTCGTATCGCCGAGCATGATGCAGAATTTGTCTGCGCTCGAAGAGCGCGCCGGTTATCCATACTACTACCCGACACCGGCTGATCTACTGGGCAAGCTCGACGAGATGACCACAACCATAGGTAGTGCCACAGTGTTGGCCGATCAGGACTTGAGCGTTGTCATTCCAGCTTACGCGGCCAACGCCAACATCGTAGCTCACCGTGTGCCAACCACAAGCGAGATCTTTCCTGCCGACCAGCAGCAGATCGCGCTGCAGCGGCTCATCGACCAGGATACCTTTTTCCGGTCTCGCTACCTGACCGACAGCGCCGTCGACATCCTGAACAAGTATGACGTAGGTTACATTATTGCCTCCAGCGCCAGCGACTTGGATATCCAGCTGCGCTTGGCGCCGGAATGGTTCAAGTGGATTATCGACGACCAGTCCTATTCGCTCTATCAGGTTGTGCAGCCGCCTACCAAGCCGGACTCGATCGCGGCCAATTCTGCATTAGCCGAACGTCGCTGGGATGATGCGTCCCTGCTCTATAACCGTGCGTTGAAAGCGAACCCAAATAACTTGCTAGCCTATGCCGGGCTGGCCGAAATTGCACAGAGCCAGGGCAAATTCGCAACGGCGATCGACTACTACGAGAAGATCCTATTGCGCGAGAATCTGCCGGTGGTCAGCTACCGCCTTGGCAATATCTACCGCGATCTGGGACAACTAGATCGCGCCATGGCCGAATATTACTCCGCACAGCAAACTGCACCGCAGATCGCCCGCCTTCACACAGCCATGGGCGATGTCTGCCTCAGCGCCGGGCGCGACAACTGCGCCGAAGAACAGTATTTGGCGGCAGTAGTTAACCAGAACCTGCCGGACGAGGCAGCGCGACTAGTGGCACAGGCTGATATGTGGCGACAGCGCGGCCGCGTCGACCACGCCATCGACTACTATGAGCAGGCGGTCGATCTTCAGTCCAGTGAAGCCAATCAGCTCATGTTGGTCAGCGCCTATCAGGAAGTCAAACGATTCGACGAGGCAGAAGCGCTGCTCAACCTCATGCGTTTACAGCGCCCGCTTTCTACGGAAGTGCTGCGCATGTCGGCGGATGTCAAATCTGCGCAGGGTCAGTACGGCGAGGCTGTGCGTCACCTGGAGCGGGCGATTACTATCCAGGAATTCACTGGGCAGGAATCGTCGGAAATGCGGCTGCTCCTGGCGCAGACGCTGACCACGGCGAATCGGTATGATGACGCGCTGGAGCAAGTGCAGATTGTACAGAAATTACATCCCAGTAGTGCGACCGCTTACGGCTTGCTTGGCGATATCTACGGGCAGCTGGGGATGGCGGAAGAAGCTACCGACGCTTACATGCACGCGTTCCGTTTGGACCCGACGCAGGTTCAGCTCTATCTCGCCTTGACCAACCAGTTCCGGCAGCAGGGCGGCCGCCAGGACGATGTGCTGGAACTGCTTCAGACTGCTATTCGAGCCAATCCGGACGAGGCTGCACTGACACTGGCTCTTGGTGATCACCTTGAGCAGAGCGGTGAGACAGAAGCCGCCATCGAAGCCTATCAGTCTGCGCTGGATAAATTTGAGCGTAACCTGTCTCCCGCCAGCGCCAGCTCACGCTCCAAGAACACCGGACGCGCCTTCGCATTCGTACGCATGGCCTCCGTCAGCGAAGACCGCGGTCTGCTGGAGCCGGCTATGAACTACTATAGTGCAGCCGTAGCAGCCGCACCGGATGCACCGTGGACCTACGCAGCCTATGCGGATGCGTTGCGCCGTCGCGGTGATAACCAGGGCGCGGTCGCCGCCTATGAGCAGTCAATAGACAACGATCCCGACTACGCCAACGCCTATATACGCCTCGCCGACCTATATGAGGCGCAAGGCGATGCTGCGACAGCGGCGATATTGCTGGACCAGGCACTTAATGTGACGCTCGACAACACGAACGCGGTGCTTAAGTCCAAGGGATTTGCCGGTCTTGGAAAAGTAACGCCAGCCAGCGATTCGAACGAGCTCTCGTTTGATTCTGATGCGGTCGATAACAGCATTAGCCCGACTGCAAACGAAGCAATTGCCGAGCGGATCATCGCGGAGTTGTTGCAATCAAGCGACATGGTCTTCGAAAGCAATGAAGGCGCATCGCTTCTCAGTATGCTGACCCAACTGGCAAAGCCTGAGAACAACCATTCGGATATCGCATTGCTCTATCAGAAGGCAATCGACGCGGGTGAACAAGCCGGGTTCTATCCCGTTGACCTGGCGCGATATTACAAGGGCTTAGCCGATCTCTATCTGCTTCAGGAACAGCCTATTCTGGCAGCGGAAGCCTACCGAACGGCGAGTACGCTGGACAACTGGTGGCCACAGGCCCGCATGGGCTTGGCGCGTGCGTTGGAAGAGGTCGGACAGAATGAAGAGGCACTGGCTCAGCTACGAAGCGCCGTGCAAATTGCACCTGGCTATGTTGAGGCGCAGATTGCGCTGGCAGATGCACTAGCCGAGCGTGCGATGAACCGCGAAGCTGATGCCATCTATGCCGACATTGCGGAATCGCATCCCGGCAACGCACGCGCCACGACGGCACTGGCGCGTGCGCAGGAAGCCAACCACCAGTGGACCGAGGCTGAAGCCAGCTATCGACAGACACTGAAACTGAATCCAGGCAATGCCGAGGCCTATGTGGATTTAGCCGCACTCCTATTGACCCAGGCGCGCTATGAAGAAGCACAACCTCTTCTGGATAAAGCGCTAGAGTTGGACGGCGAGAACGTCAATGCCTACATCCAGTATGCTGTATTGGAGCAGCGGCTTGGGAATCGGCTCGACGCGGTCGACTGGTTTAGGAAGGCAGGAGCCCTTCAACCTGAAAACGATACGGTGGCGCTGGTTATGATCGACTTGCTGCAGCGGTATGCCTATTTCGACATGGCGCTTACCTATGTCCAGGACGGTCTCGCATCCAACCCGCAGAATGTAGAGCTGCTCGTTCGCCAGGCTCAACTGCAGCGTCTATCGGGCCAATCGGGTTTAGCGCTGACTACATTGCTCAACGCCGCGCAGTTGAATCTGTCGGATGCGCGCCTGTCTGCCGAACTCGGAGAGTACTACGTCCAACAAGGCAGACCGGATGCTGCGCTCTCTGCCTATCGACAGGCTGTCAAAGCTGGTCCGTCGGAGACGGAATACTATCTGCGCACTGCAGAACTCTTCAGCAATCAAGGCGACTTCACTCAGGTCGAGCATCTGCTACGAGGCGGGATAGAGCGAGCCGAGCATCCTGCGCTGTTAACCGTTGCGCTGGCGGATATGTACCTGCAGCAGGGCGACAACAGCCAAGTCAAAGCTGTGCTGGAAGAAGGGATCGATACATTGGGTGAGGATCCGGCGCTCGTGGTTGCCATGGGCGCCTATTTGGATGCCGATGTGCAACCTAGCGGCAACGCGCAACAGAACGCCGAAACATGGTTTACTGACTATCTGACAAGATATCCGGATGTCGCCGTCATCCATCGCGCGTTGGCGGATCACTATATGCGCTACGAGCGGATAGACGATGCCATCGAACAGTATGAGATCGCCATGGAACTCGAACCGGGCAATGCTAGTTTACTGGTAGGGGTCGGTACGGGTTTTGAAGCTGCTGAACGCTTCGACGATGCCGCCGCCGTCTACCAGCGTGCGATTCGGCTGGAACCTGCAGAGCCGGACGGCTATCTGGCGCTTGGCAACCTGTACAGTGAGCAGGCACGGTGGGATGATGCGAAGAGCGTCTACAATGATGCGCTGGTCATTCTGCCCAATAATGGCCGCCTGCTGGTAGCGTACGCTGATTTCTGGGCAAATCAAGGCGATGTGCAAGAATCACTGGCGACGCTGGATAGCGCAATAGATAAATCACCGAGCACCGATACACTTGTCCGGCGAGCTGTCGTCTATCGCAAACTGAATCGGAACGAAGAAGCGCAAATGGATCTAGAATTGGCGCTGGAAAAAGAGCCTGGACTATTGTCGGCTATGTTGGCGCTGGGCGACCTCTACCAAGAGCAGGGCAACGCCAAGAACGCTCGAGACACCTTCGACAATGCCACTGAATTGCGCCCTGGGGTTACCACAGCAAACGGCGAATTGCCAACACGGGATCGGCCCGCCTCGCTGAGTGGTCATCGCACGATAGGCGGCACTCGATCAGACTAGAGATTATTGAGGATTTGGGCATATGGCACGTACAATCGCAGTACTCATGGTAGTCTTAATTCTGGCGGCGGGTTGCGCACCAACGCCTGCGCCGGAGGGCATCTACCTTCCCTCAGCACAACAGGCCGTCGACGGAATGTTCGGTGGTTCGGGTCAGCAAGCAGCGTCTATCGCCGACAATAGCGCGCCCGCTCCCGCAAAGGAATACCGGCTCAGCGCCATCACTGCTTCAAGTGATCGTTCAGAAGCATTGCGCGCAGACCGAAGTGAGGTGCAAAGTCAAATAGGCAGCGTTCATCGCGGAGATGTTCAGTCGCCAATAAATGCTGCTACTCCCGTTGCGGAGACACCCGACGCCGGTGCGGCGCCGGATGACTCAAAGACGCCGGTGGTTGAAGACCCGCCCGCGAATGGCGTGCCTGGGGATGAACGAGATGCGCCGGCGCTCTGGATCGACATGAGCATGGGCGCAGAGCTCATCGACTGGTTCAACCGCACTGCCTATCCTGTGGATATCGCCCGCGCCGACCATGTCAGCCGCATCGACATGCTAGACCAGATTGAAGTGGGACGCCGGCTGGTTATCTTCCGCAATGTCGCAGATGCAGAGGAATTGCTGCCACGTCTGCACGATAAAATGGACGTCATCGGCTATAACCTGGAACATGGCCCGGCCAATCGGGATGATCGCGATGATCCCGTCGGCAGCGTACGCCGCATGCGCGAGCTGGCGGACGAATACGGGCTCCTGCTCGCCCTCGGACCGGATCACACGTTCGCAGTCGAAAATGGCGTGGAGATGGCCCCGTATGTGGATATCTTCGTGCTGCAGGTGCAGCGCGTTCAGACAGAACCGGAAACCGTGCGCGATTTCGTGTTGCCGCTTGTCAAGCAATTCCGAGCGGTCAATCCGGATATCCAGATCAGTATGCAAGTGCGAACGGAAGGCGACCCGCAGGAGATTGCAGACCTCATACTGTCCATGGGTGATAGTCTCGACGCAGTCTCGGTCCTGACGAGTCCGGAATCCACCGACATTGCCATGTCATTGGTAGCCGACCTGCGCCAGGATACGGCCCATGTACCCATGCCGACGCCAACACCTAGCTCACAGGGCTCTCCGAATCCTGCGGCGCCGAATCGAAACGCACAGGCGATGATCGTACCGACAGCTGCCGCGTCTCCTAGAAAGACTATGACTTCGACGACGGCCTCAGCTGTGAATCTAGCGAGTTCTACCATTGCTACCGATGCCAGCAATGCCGGCTTACTGCTGTTCGGCGGTCTTGCTGGCCTAGGCGTGATCGTTAGCGGACTCCTGGCGACGCTGGCTGTCTTTGCCTACCAGAAGCTCCGTGTCCGCTAGTCGACCGTGGAACCTGAATTGGGAGGACAGCTAGACACTCTAAGCAAGCCGCCTGAACCCATTGGCAGCCGCTTCGATGTGCTACTGAATTCCTTCGCGCCGGCGCTTCGATCACGAAATTTCCGGCTTTTCTGGCTCGGGCAGCTTGTGTCGGTAATTGGTACCTCTATCCAGGTCGTGGCAGAAGGCTGGCTTGTTTATCAACTGACTGAATCTACATTCTGGCTGGGCATGGTCGGTCTGCTGGCTCTGATTCCCGTGCTTCCCATCTCCATGGTGGGCGGCGTCCTCATCGACCGCTTCCCGCGCCGCAAGCTTATTCTGATGACACAGATTGGCCTTATGGCTCAGGCTGCGCTCTTTGGGTTGCTTGTCCTGCTGGGCGATATTCGTCTGTGGCAAGTGATTGTGCTTTACTTCCTATTCGGCTCGCTTCTTGCCATCGATCATCCTGCGCGACGTGCGTTCCTGGTCGAACTCGTTGACGAGGACGACTTGGCCAATGCAGTTGCGCTCAACGCAACAATCTTCAATATGTCGAGCCTAATCGGCTATGCACTGGCGGGCGTACTTATCGCAGCGGTAGGCGTCGGCGCCACCATGATTTTCAATTCGGCCACATACATCGCGCCGATCATCGCGCTGACGCTCATCCGCGTACCGGACATCGCGGCTGACATCCGGTCCAGCGACGACGGAACGCGACCCTCCTTCCTCTTGACCATACTGGAGGGTCTCATGGCGCTGCTACGGCAACCTGATGTACTCGGCGTCATGAGCCTCATGGCTATCATAGGCGGGCTAGCCTATCCTGTCTTGGGGATGATGCCAGCTTTCGCAGAGGACGTGGTAGACGCCGGCTCCATCGGACTTGGCATCCTGCTAGCTGCCGGTGCATTAGGCTCCGTCCTAGGCACGTTTGTCGTTGCAAAACTCGGCGCCAGACGACGCGGACGAACGCTAACCATCGCCAGCATAGCTTTACCGCTGGCTGTGTTCTCCTTCGCATTCACCCATAATCTGTGGGTAGCCTGCATCCTATTAGTGATCGTTGGGCTTGCGTTGCTCGTGCTACAGAGCCTGGCAATCACGCTTGTACAGGTGCGGACCGAGAACAATGTGCGCGGGCGTGTCATGACCATCTATAGCCAGGTGCATGCCGGCTCTGATACCATGGCCAACGTGATGGTCGGTTCCATGGCAACCTATACCGGATTGCCCGTTGCTCTGCTGATAGGCGCCTCCATCTCGCTTATCTATGCAGTGGGTTTGCGATTGGCCATGCCCATTGTCTCCCGGCTGGACTAAGCCATGAGTTTCCTTCGTCATCTACCGCCGACTGCGACGCCCTTGGACTTGCAGACGTTGCTGGCGTCCGTGACCGCCAAGCCAGACGCCGTTGAGGAGTTCAAGGAACGGTTGCGCCACTATCTTGGGATTGCGCACTGTTCGCTGGCAGCTTCAGGACGCGCAGCTCTCTATCTGTCGTTGCAGGCGCTGACGGCGGATGCCGATTCCGAGCGCAAAGAGGTGATTGTTCCAGCCTATACCTGTCCGTCAGTGGCGAAGGTTGTCCTCGACGCCGGTCTTCAGTTGCGTCTGGTGGACGTCCAGCAAGAAACATTCGCATACGACCTGGATGAACTCGCCAGCACGATCAGCGAGCGCACACTGGCTGTTATAGTCGTGCATCCGTTTGGAATACCGCTCCCACTGGCGCCAATTCAGCAGCTTGCCCGGCAGCAGGGCGTTGCTGTTATCGAGGATGCAGCGCAGTCCATGGGCGCCAAACTGGACGGTCGCTCGATTGGCACAATTGGCGATATCGGTCTCCTAAGCCTGGGACCGGGAAAGCCCATGTCAACGGGAGGCGGTGGCATCGCCGTGACCAACGATAAGCAAATTGGCGCACGTCTAGAACAGGCTGCCAATAAACTGGTTCCCGCAGGCAACGCGCAATCCTGGATGGCTGTTGCACGAACAGGCCTGTTCAACGCTGCCTTTCATCCCGCATCGTGGTGGCTCGCGTATCGAGCCGGAGCCAACCGCATGGGGGAGAGCGAGGCCAGTTGGGGCTACAAGATGCGCGCCTACACGCCGTCACAGGCGGCGCTGGGACTTTCTCTTCTACCTAAGCTCGACTCCATAAACCATGACCGTCGCGTTCGTGCAATGCGTATGCTAGACGAACTTCCTGTCAATACGCAGTTGCAGGTGGATCCGCATACGCTACCGATCTATCTGCGCTATCCGATTCTTCTTACAACCAGTTTGCAGAGGGAGCAAGCCGTCGACGAACTGAACCGAGCCGGCATTGGCGCAGGGCGTATGTATCGAAAGCCGCTAACGGGCTACTTCTCGCAATTGCATGGTCACTATCCCGGCGCCGAACGCGTCGCAGAGACGCTCTTGACGTTGCCCACACATTACCGTGTGAGGGATGATGATATTGCCCGCATCGGGCGAATCTGTAGAAGAATCGTCTCGTTGTAGAATAGAGTCATCAGTGGCTAGTTCTTGGAAATCCTGAACGAGTGCGGTAGCATTAAACCGTCGATTTCCACTTCTACCGATAAACAACAACTCCAGATTCTGCATCGTACCCACCAACGAAACTGAGGCAATGATGAGCGATGAAGTCATGAGTACCCAGGAAGCCGCTGCAAAGCGAGCCGCAATCCTCTTGCGTGAAGGCTACCATTGATCAGAGGCCGTACTGCTCGCGGTCGGCGAGCATGAGTATGGGGAACTGAGCGATCAGGCAGTGATGATGTCGAATGCGTTTTGTGGCGGTGTTGCCAGTTCACACGACGAACTCTGTGGAGCACTTAGCGCGGGAATTATGGTTATCGGAGCCAAGTATGGTCGTGTAACAGCCGCGCAAATGGACAAGGCAAGCATTGCGGCGGCAGCAGAAATTCGCAGACGATTTATTGAGCACTTTGGTACATCCATCTGTGATCCGATCCGCAGTCGTAGTGACAATTGCGGCTGGGTGGTGGAGGAGGCGTCTCGCATCACGTTCGGCGTACTGGATCAAGATTGGGACGCTGTGGTGAACGTAGAGTAGATAGACGCTGCACTGGTAGAGGCAGGTATGCCCTTGAGCCGCCGGCGAGTCTGACCAGCGGCTCTATTTATTAGCTGTAGCAATTTCCTAGCCGGCGATACGTCCCACCGCCCATTTTGTGACAGGCGCGATGTGCTGAGGGTCCGCACGCTCCTTGTAGTACAGTGCTACGTTGAGCAGACTATCCAGCAGCGAATCGCTCAGGTTGTGCGGCTCCAGGCCAAGTGCCGGCAGGGAAGTATGCGTCGGGTTGTAGTAGTGCTCCTCGGCTTCGATGCGTGGATTGGCATAGTGCTTGATATCCACGTCGATGCCTAATTTTGAACCGGCGGCGGCTACCTTGTCGGCCAACTCTACCACGCTGAAAAGCTCCGTAATCTGGTTGTAGACCTTCATCTTGCCTTTCGGGGCAGGATTCTCACAGGCCAACTCAATGCAGCGCACGGTGTCACGGATGTCGATGAAGCCACGCGTCTGTCCGCCCTTGCCATACACGGTCAACGGATGGCCGACCGCAGCCTGAATGACGAATCGGTTCAAGACAGTCCCGAAAACCTCGTCATAGTCCAACCGATTGATAAGCGTCTCATCTTCCATCTCCAGCGTCTCGTCTGTGTGTACGCCGTAGACCACGCCTTGGTTCAGGTCCGTTGCACGCAGGCCCCAGATTTTCGTGGCGAACATGATATTGTTGCTGTCATGGACCTTGGAGAGATGGTAGAAAGAACCGGGCTGTTTGGGGAAGGGCAGTGTGTCTTTGCGCCCTTTGTATTCCACCTCAAAATAGCCTTCTTCGATATCAATATTTGGCGTGCCATACTCGCCCATGGTGCCCAACTTCACGAGATGGGCGTCGGGCAGCTCATCCCGCATGGCGTGCAAGATGTTGAGCGTTCCCGAGATATTTTCTACCTGTGTGTTGACAGCGTGGGCGCGGTCGATCATCGAGAACGGTGCAGAACGCTGCTCACCGAAATGCACAATGGCATCCGGACCGAATTCTTGAAAGGCGTTCAGCAGGAATGGATAGTCGGTGACCGTTCCAAGGTAGAGGGGAATCTGTTTGCCAGTCAGCTCATACCACCGGTCGAGGCGCTTTTGCGGCGAAACGATCGGCGTGAGCGACTCAATACCCAGTTCATTGTCCCAATGCCTGCGGACCAGGCTGTCGAGAATGGCGACATCGTGGCCCTTTTTCGAGAGGTACATCGCGGTGGCGAACCCACAGTACCCGTCACCACCGATTATCATAGTGCGCATAGATTCCTCCTGTGAACGATCTTTGCGTAACTGGGATGCCCAAAGTAGCATGCCCATCCGTTATCAATTGAAACGGCTACACCAGGGCGTGCATCGCCTTCGCGCCGATGCCTATCGGTGCAGCCGATACTGCCGAATCGCGTCCACCAGATCGTGGACCGTTTTCACTAGTTGGTTTCGTCCGCCGAGGCGAACGCCCAGCTCATCCAGATACGTGCACTCCAGCGGAGCGGCGGGTACAAAAGAGATTGGCTCGTATACCCGATTCTTGCCAAGGTAAGCGCTCGCAATACGCGCAACATCAGAGCGTGCGACATACTGATCGCTGAGATGAAACACATCGTGAACAGGATGTTCTAGAGTGCATAGCTGCCACGCAACGTGCGCAACATCGCCTGCATAAACCTCTGTACCGCCGCCTGCCAACGAGGCATCTGTCTCATCCAGTACGCCGCACACGACGTCGTACCACTTCGACCGTTCAATCGGCTCGACGAGCCCGTACACACCGGTCGCGCGAATGCTGAACGTCTGCATGCCGTACTGTGCCCGAAAACTGCGCAGAAACTGCTCAACCGCGGCCTTGTACGCACCATAGTGGCTATCGGGATGGACTGGATGGGTCTCATCCAGCAGGCGTCCTGTGTCGGTCTGCGAGTAAACCGCCCGGCTGGACAAGAAGATAAAGCGTTGAACCCCAGCCTGCTGTGCCGCAATAAGCAACTGCAGCGTACCCATGAGATTAACCTGCAGCCAGTTGTCCAGATCGTTGCCTTCTCCGGCGCGATACCTGCCCGGCACATGCTCATAGGCCAAATGCACAACAACCTGCGTATCTGCAACCAACTCTCGCAGGGCGTCCACCGATTGCAGATCGCCGTGTATCTGTTCGATCGAGCTACCGGGCTGATTGCTTACGTGCGCGGTACGGATAGAGCCGGGTCGCACTAGCGCCTTAATCCGCACCTGATTGGCTAGCAATTCTCGCACGACGTATTGGCCGATATAGCCGGTCGCGCCTGTTACTGCCACGGTTGGCGTTGTCGTCATACGATTCCCCGTGTAGGCGCCTTCAACGTGAATTCGGCAAGCTGATGGATGACCTCATGTGCACCGGAGTCCAGCAAAGCCTGCTCTGCAATGGATGTCGTGATGCCCACGACCCGACCGATGCCCGAACTGCAGGCATCCAGTAGGCCGTCGACGCTGTCCTCTATCACCACACAATCAGCGGGATGTGCGCCGAGCGCGTGCGCTGCGATGGCATGATTCTTCCGATCCGTACGCGGGTCAACGATATCGTCTGCCGAAAGTACCAGTTCAAAGACGGCAGGAATGCGCGCCAATTCCAGGGTGCGCAGCATACGCATGCGCCGTCCTCGCGACGCGATCGCGCAGTACCAGCCCTGCTGCTGCGCCGAACGGACAAGTTCTGCAATACCTTCCAACGGTCGCAGTGAGTGCTGCCCAAGTTCGAAAAAATAGTTGGTCTTCTGTTGGAGAAGCTCTTCCAGTACGGATTCTTCCCTCACGGTTGCCGGCAGCACACCTCGTTCAATCCACATCGTCATCAGGTCTGCCATCGACAGTCCAATCACCTGCCGGTAGTCGCCTTCCACGTCCACGTCGAAAAAGTCACGGATGGCAGCACGCCAGCTCGCGAAGTGGGTCTCCTCCGTATGCACAACCACGCCATCGAAATCAAAGATGAGCACGCGGCGAACGCCTGTGCCAGCATCAACTGCCAACGTAGCCTCCTTCAGGCGTCGCGAGGTCGTCGGGCATCGTGCCGTGCTCCAATATGTGATGCCACAAGTCGATAAGCGGCTGCAGTTGTTCGCGTTTGGGATGGTTCACTTCCCACGGTTTCTCATACTGATAGTGCACCACGTGAATACTGTCCCAGTCCCATAGTTGTGGCAGATTGAACCAGATATATTGCAACGTGTTGTAGATGTACGGGAGACCGTGCCAGCGGGGAAAGTATGATTGCAGGAAAGTCTGGTCAGTGCGTCGCCAAAAAACATCCGGTTGGTCCAACGTCCTAAGCATATCCACATACGTGTCCATGCTTGGTTGCGCAACGAAGACGCCGCTGTTCATGCGCTGAAAGTCGGTCAACGATTCATAAACATTTGGCGCCGCCACGAACTCGGGATAGCCGAATAGATGGTCGATGTTCTTGATGACCAGCATATCGGCGTCGAGAAAGACGACCTTCTTGAATTTCTCCATGGACCAGAGAGACAGCTTAGCGAAGTTGTCCAGCGGATCGTGGAATTGTGGTTTGTTGCCCTTGGTAAACGGTGCGGCGCTATGTTGTGCCTTCCGCGAGTGCCGTTGCCTGAAACTGTCGGAGAGCGGTAGCGGTTCGACGTACTGAATGGTGCAACCTAATGTGGCAAGTTCAGCCAGACTATTGACCTCGCGCGTTGCCAAGACGGTCAGAGGATAGCGTGCGTTCGTCATGCGGAGCGAGCGAGCCAAGGCTTTGGCAGCCAGTGCATAGTCTTCATTCGTTACCAAAGTGACGTACGTATACATAAGCTATCTTTGCAAGTAATATCTAGAATAATGATATAAAATACACAGTAATCGATTCTTTCATGGAATGCAACACCGAGCCCATAAGTAATAGCTTATAGATACCGCACGAAAAGCGGCCTAACGATTATTCAGTGAGGCTAGCACGAGCTTCGCATGCAACTCATGCTAATAGACAAGTTCGGCGGAAGATTACGAGATGCGCGCTTCTGAGGTTCTTGCAGTATCATAACCAGCATACTCGGCGATTCTCCCTTACTAGCAGGCGAACGATACTAGACATAAATAATGAGGCTGCTATCATGACAACCATCTCCCAAGGCAAACACCATCTGCGTGTTTCTCATCTCGGCGAGCCAAATCCATTGCCCATCTTTCGATGGCAACAACCGACCAAATTCCAGCCGGCGCCGCCCTCACCCGATCTGTCTGAGGAGGAAGTGCGCGGGGCATTCTTGTGGGGAGAGGCGTCGATTCTGCCGTATCAAGTACAGGATTCATATGACCGTGCTCAGGAAGAGGGTGCTCTGGATGCCATCTTCATCGAAAATACGCGTATGAAGCTGCGCCTTTATCCCACGCTGGGCGGGCGCTTGGCGTCCATCTGGTACAAGGACGAGGAACGCGAGTTGCTTTTCGATAACCCAGTTTTCCAGCCGGCAAACTTGGCCGCGCTTAACGCGTGGTTCTCGGGCGGTATCGAGTGGAATGGGCTGATTCCGGGCCACACGCCGTTCACATGCAGCCCGGTATTCGTGGCCAAAGTCACCACGGAGCGCGGCCCTATCGTGCGCTTGTACGAGTTCGATCGCATCCGTGAGGCTGCATGGCAGGTCGACCTATTCCTGCCCGAGGATGAGTGCCGAATATGGATTCATGTCACGTTGACGAATCCCAATCCATATGCCGTCGATTGTTACTGGTGGACTAACATGGCAGCGCCTCTGAACGAACACACTCGTGTCCTCAGCCCCGCCGATTGCAGTATTGAGCATGTACTGCCGGACAATCACTTGGCGCCATTTGATTTCCCGTTGGGACATGGTTACGATGGCAGCTATCCAGTCAACTATCGCGATTCTGCTTCCGTATTCTTCCGACGCCATGAGCTGCAAAAACCCTGGATCGCTTCCTTCGGGGAGGATGGGCGTGGCATATATCATGCCGCTACCGATAACCTTAACGGTCGCAAGCTGTTTACGTGGGGATCCAACGCCGGCGGGCAACGCTGGCAGCAGTATCTCTCGTGCGAAGGTCACGGCGAGTACATCGAGTTGCAGGCGGGTGTTGCGCCAACCCAGAACCAGGAATTTGTTCTAGGCGCCGGCGAAGTCCTGTCTTGGACTGAATGCATCGCGCCGGTTTCCATCGAGCCGGAAGTCGGACACGATAGCGATTTCCATGCCGCCTGTGCAGCCATGGCCGAAATCGGCAATACCATTGCACCGGCTGATGGGCTTCAGGAAATGGATGAATGGCTTTCTGAGACAGCTGTGTCGCCGGTGGACACGGTGCTGCAGCGCGGCCGCGCCTGGGGGATGCTGCACGAGCGGCTGACCGGGAAGACGATCTCACCCGGACTCGATTTTGCGGCAGAAGTGGGGGATGAGTATTGCTGGGCCGACTTGTTAGCTCATGGTCATTTCTCTTCCAATACACTCAACCGACCGCCGGCGTCGTGGGCGGTTTCCAAACGGTGGAAGGCGCATCTAGAGGGTTCGATGGAAGCGCGCGGCACCACGTGGTTACATGAACTGTTCAGCGGCGTCATCGAGCTGGATCAGGAGGATGTTGACAATGCTTATGAGCGTTTTATGCGCTCGGCAGAGCTCAAGAACAATTACCTAGCCCATCGCCATCTCGCGCTGATCCACGAGCAGCGCGATAATTTGGATGAAGCATGGCGAGAATACATGCTCGCCTGGAAGACGGCCAATGACAACGTAAATCTGGCGGTGGAGATGTGCCAGTTCTTACAGCGACATACGATACTGACTGAACTGACCGAATTCGTGTCAGCTCTGCCGGATGTGCTGCGCAAGCACGAACGGATTCGTCTTGCACTAGCGCAGGTTGCATTGCTCCAAGGCCGTTATGATCTAGTGCGAGAGATCCTTTACGGGGAATTCGCCACAAATCGCGAAGGCGAGACGCTTCTCAGCGACCTGTGGATTGCGTCGTTCGAGGACGAAGCCGCCGAGCAGAAGGGCGCTCCACTGACCGATCAAGAGAAGAGCGCACTTCGACAGGCCCATCCTGTGCCGAATCACATCGACTTCAGGATGAAGACGGAGATCAACGACGGCGAGTAGGCGAACTGGCTTTAAGCAACAACACCGGCGGGCTCGCATGCCGATTGACCGCGAGTCCGCCGGTGTTGTTCTATTACTTTCTGTCGCAATATAGCTATTTGGACTTGCTGACGTACGGCACGAGTATCAACGGTTGCTCCAAGCTACCAGCTTCGATCATGACGGAAGTCGTACCGAGTATTTCGATATCCTCACCATTCTCGGATCGGACTAACCAGTAGGTAAGTACGACTGGTTGGTCTGGTGGTGCATCGTGATAATCAATCATACCAGATGCATCATCGGTCATCTCACCAAGCGTCCATTCATGCAACCGCACCGCCGAATCGACCATCCCGTCTATCGATCGATACAATGCGAGCCTAGTAACCGACTCGGCGTTGGCGAGCTGCCATAACAAATGTACGATTCCCTCCTCGATGGTGGACGTGACCGAAGCAGAGGCGCCGGAGGTGTGCGGCTGTAAGCCGTTGACAGCGGTCTCAGCCGTGTTTTGGCGGGCATCGTACGGTGCAGCTGGGTGCCCGATGCTGTCAATGGATAGACTTAGCGCAGATTGACCGCTGTAAATCGGTTGCGACACGATAACGCAAACGCCGTTCGCATCCGTGACACAGGTCAGGCTGGCGGCACTGACACCAGTGTCCGTCCAAGTTGCCCCTACCGTCGCCCCTTCAGCCACGGCGCCATCCGAATCAACGATCTGTATCGTAGCCGCTGCCTGCCAGCTCTGCCATGTGCCTATATATTCGATGCTCAGATCCTGCACATGAATTGGCTTGACCTCAACTTCATTGATGTGGTTTTTCAGCGTAGGTGTCGCGGTCGGCAGAACTGGCTCTGCGGTTGCTGTTTGTGTGGCGGTCGGCGCGGGCAATGTCGCAGTGGGCGGAACAGGAGTTGCTGTCGCCGTCGGCGGCGCAAGAGTTGCTGGCGGTGATGGCATGGCTGTCGGTATCACCGGTACGGGGGTAGGTGTTACCGTGGGCAATGGTGGAACATCTGTCGGCGTGGCAGTAGCTGGTTGCTGTGTGTAGGTCGGTGTCACAGTTGGCAATAGAGGAAGCTCTGTCGGTGTCGCAGTTGCCTGTTCTACCGTGTTCGTGGGCGTCACGGTTGGCAGTAGCGCAACCTCTGTCGGAGACACTGTTAATGTTTCTGTTGGCGTCGCGGTCGGTGGCACCGATGTGTCGGTTGGCGTTGATGTCGGCGTTGCGGTGGGCGGTACCGGCGTATCGGTTGGTGTCGATGTAGCGGTATTCGTTGGCGTCGCGGTCGGTGGTACCGGCGTATCGGTTGGTGTCGATGTAGCGGTAGCCGTAGGCGTGGCGGTGGGCGGTACCAGCGTATCCGTAGGCGTTGATGTCGCGGTAAATGTCGGTGTCGCGGTGGGCGGCACCGGCGTATCGGTCGGCGTCGCTGTCGCAGTAGCCGTCGGAGTCGCGGTTGGCGGCACCGGCGTGTTAGTTGGCGTCGATGTAGCAGTTGCTGTCGGCGTTGCGGTAGGCGGCAGCGGCGTATCCGTCGGCGTTGATGTAGCGGTGGACGTCGGCGTACCGGTTGGTGGCACAGGCGTGTTAGTTGGCGTCGATGTAGCAGTTGCTGTTGGCGTCGCGGTAGGCGGCAGCGGCGTATCCGTCGGCGTTGACGTAGCGGTGGATGTCGGCGTACCGGTTGGTGGCACCGGCGTGTCAGTTGGCGTCGATGTAGCAGTTGCTGTTGGCGTCGCGGTCGGCGGCACCGGCGTATCGGTCGGTGTCGCTGTCGCGGTAGACGTCGGCGTCGCAGTCGGCGGCATCGGCGTATCCGTCGGTGTTGCTGTCGCGGTAGACGTCGGCGTCGCAGTCGGCGGCATCGGCGTATCCGTCGGTGTTGCTGTCGCGGTAGACGTCGGCGTCGCAGTCGGCGGCATCGGCGTATCGGTTGGCGTCGATGTAGCTGTAAATGTCGGCGTTGCGGTCGGCGGCACTGGCGTATCGGTTGGCGTCGATGTAACTGTAAACGTCGGCGTCGGTGGGTCGTATCCTGTCGGGTCAACTGCACGTGCAGCGTTCACTCGACCATATCCAAAATACTCGTCCCAACCCTCGTCGCCTAAATCATCGGCCGTACTCATTAGTCTATCTTCGACCTGCTGCACAGTAAGTCCTGGTTCAGCCGACCAAATCAAGGCTGCTACACCGGCTACATGCGGAGCAGCCATAGATGTGCCGCCCATGCTGATGTACGTTGAGCCGGAAGACGAACTGTAGAACGTGCTGTAGATGCTTGACGCTGGTGCGGCGATATCGATTGAGCTGCCATAGTTGGAGCGGCTATATCGTGTATCATTAGAATCCGTACCAGAAACACTGACCGCATCTGCATAGCTTGCGGGATAGAAAGGACTGTCATCACCTGTATTGCCAGCCGCCGCAACGACGAGTACATTATTGGCTCTCGCATATGCAATGGCATTCTGAAGATCACTGTTCTCGGAAGATGCACCGGACGATATCGAGATAATATCAGCTCCATGGTCGACTGCCCAGAGGATACCGGTAATCAGTCTTGTGTAGTTACCACTACAATAGTTACTGATGACTTTCACTGGCATGATCTGCGCATCATGTGCGATTCCAGCGATTCCCTCTCCGTTGTTCGCAGTTGCTGCTGCAATGCCGGCCAAGTGTGTTCCATGCCCACAGTAGTCACTGGTATCTGAGGTCTTGTAGTACGTGTCATAACCCGTGATCAACCGGTCAACCAAATCCGGATGATTCGGATCCACTCCCGAGTCTAAGATCGCAATGACAATCCCGTCGCCGTCCGCACTATTCCATGCGGATTCTGCCGCAATCTTCTGCGGAGCCCATTGCGTTCCATTGATAAAATATGGATCGTCTGGAGACGAAGTGATTTCTGTTACGACATCATAGGAGACAGATTCGATTGTGGGGTCATTTCTGAGGGCAATATATACCTCGGAGACATAGGCTGGATCGCCTTCGATGAATTGTGTCTGAATCTGTGGAAGCGTTTCCACATGAGTGAATGTGGGATTTCTGTTTAGGTTGGATACCGCCAGATCGTGTAGTGAACGGTATCGGATAATGATTCTTGTTAGGTCATATTCAACGAGCGGCGGAGGCGTCGTTGTCGTTGCGCTAGCACTCTGGGCAGGAAGTGTACTCAAGAATAGGGCCATCGCCACCATGATGGTGACAAACTGCCATCGCAGTCTTGCCTGTTGCATATGCCCTCCGAGTACAGATGAGATGTACTTATCGAATGGAGCATTCGCCGGCGATTCGGCGGCGCTCTCGCTAGGGCAAAGCATAGAGAATCATCGCGCACAATACATCGTACAGGTGTCATGATATGTCTACAGATTGTGTATGTAATTTTGGGGCGGGACTACGACAAACATGCTATGCCGATTCCGTCCGGAGGCGCGTTGTGGGACTAAGACAATTGTCGTTATCTTGTGGGGAAGTATAGCGGATTGACGTAGGGCCTCTGAAGGGTGACGGAGACTAGAGGCCCAGTACAATCTCTGTTAGCTGTACAAGGCTGTCATCAGAATGTGGATATTTCACCCATAGAATTGGGGCCAGAGTCGCGGCCTTCGCCATCGCTGCTAAGTGACGCTTCATAAGGAGTCTGTCGTATAAACGAGTGGCAACGGAGTGGTGAATCAGGATTTGCGCTCGCTCGATCATCGTCAGTGGTCGGTCTACGCAACACACTTCCGTCATACTAGCCTTTGACAAAGAGATAACAGCACGGACAGGGATAGCGGCTGACAGGACTGCACCGGGCTGCTCATGCGAGGACAGTTTCAGTTGAGGATACTGGGGCAGTGCGCAAAGACAATCATCGTGTACATTGAAGGGCAGGATGTCGTCGGCAACGAGTTGAGCGTTATCGACCTTTTCGGCTAAATACCGGGCGACTGTTGACTTTCCTGCGCCGGAGTCGCCAAGAAATAATATCGCAGCGTCGTCGATGCATACAGCTGATGCGTGAAATGCCCAGGTATCTTGAATCGCCAATGCCAGTAGCAAAACAGGACCGATAGCGACTTCATGGAGTAGTTGCTCGTCAGCGTCTGAATTCGCTTCGACAAGGGATATGTGGTCGCCAGTGCTGTCAACGGCAAATCGTCCGACGTCCTCTACAATGATAAGGTAGTTGTTCCCGGAGAGGAGGATGCCCACTTTGCGCCATGCGTTGGAAATCCAGAACCGTTCCGATAGCCACGGTACTGGCACGAAGTCGGCAACAATCTGGTTCGGAAGCGATAGGTTATGAGTCGAAGCTGGGTACAGCCGAAAGGCAGATAGTGACTGAAGTAACGTATCCGTAAACAGAAGTCTGCCAGCGATTCTATACTGGCAGACTTGTTGGCATAATCCTGTATAAATTCTTATGATAAGACAACGATCCAATAACGTTCGTACAAATTTAGAACCCGAGAATAAGTTTCAACACGATCTATGGCTGTTCTCCGCCGAAACCGCTAGGAAAACCAGACTCAAAATTACCAGGTGAAGGTGCTAATGTGAAATCACGGATATCCCCAAGCCTCACTAATCTTGGTTGCTGGTAGATATTAGTAAGTGTTATGTTAATACATCCAGAGCGGCGATTACTCTGAATATCAGATGCGGGATATTGATCTAAGTTTATTCTACTATTCATACGATAAACTCCTATTGGTCCAGTTCGTCCCATTCTGTATGTCGCTATTATACACTATCTGAAGATATTTCGTATTACCAAAATTCTTGAAGCCATAATTCCAGGCAAATGCACTTCCAAATTATTACAGACCCTGCAACTCGGAATGTTGCTGGCATTTTCTGTGAGCTTAACCACTCATCGCATATGTAGCCCATCTCCACAGTTTGTGGTGAGTCTAGAATACGATCGGCTGTTCTGCGCTCTACGTGTAGCAACCCTTTGTCCATTAGTGCTACGAATATCGTACGTCCATTGCGCGCATAAATATCTTCTGGAATCCGATTCTGCATTGCCTGCCGCATTAGGTAACGATTGTGCTTCGGAAATCCCAACTTGTCGGCAGGCACTGATATAACATATTCTGCGATCCGTCGGTCCCGATACGGGCATTGGAACTCTATGCCATATTTTGCTTGGAATCGTCTGGCTATGGAAAGGCCTTCAGCAAATATTGACATCTGAAGTCCGCGGCGGCGAGCATTGAAAAACTCATTATTCGTCGGAAAGTAATCGCGTGACTGATAGCTACTAGTGCTTTCAGCATGCTTATGGGCAAAATCACTATTGATATAGGCGGGCGTATACTGCTGTGATACCGAAAGCCGCCGCAAGGAACGACGCAGGTACTTCGGAACAACGCGGTAAATGCCTTCGTTTAGTATCACTTTATTCCAATTTATCGCATTCATATATCGAATGCTTGTGCTGGCAGCTTGGCTCAACCTCCATGAGCGAATCATATCCGCCAACCAAAATCTGCTTCCTTCAAAGAGCGAATCACCGAATACACCGGAAAATAGGACTCGCACGTTATCTTTGCCAGCACTAGCCGCAATCCCTTTCGGTAGCCGTGGATATGGATCGGTTGATATGAAATCCCGCGTCGACGGCCACGTTTCTATATCACGAAAGGTCCATTCTGCATCACCGTTAATGTAGGTGGCGTTTAGGTCGAATCGGTCAACTGTCTGATCGATGTACTGCCTTTCGTCGCACTCCGAAAACTCGTCGAACACATTGGAGTAGCTCCAAAGCCTGCCGTGATTTGACTCAGGCAGCGGTAAACCCGCAAGTATCGCTGCCAGCGAAGTCGAGTCCAGACCACCACTGAGCGACAGCGCCGCTGGACCTGTAGCACGAAGCCTACTTCGCACCGCCTCGGTCAGCAACTGGCGGAAATGCTCTGCATACTCCTCATCGGTCTTGTATCGTATTCCAACGGCTGGATCAAAATCCCAGTATCGCGCCACTCTAGTGTTTTTTGAATCTGCCACGAGCCGATGAGCAGGAGGAATATGTTGTATGCCAACATAGTATGTGGATGTATTATTCGTGTAGCGGCTAAACAGCAGATCGGCGATCTTGGCTTCATTCAGGATGGCAGGGACGGCAGGGTGGGCCAGAAGATGTGATATGTCCGTAGCCAGCAAAACGAACTGCTTGGACTCCCAATATACCAAGCCTCGATTGCCCATGCCATCCCTGGCAGCGAACAGTCTTTGCTGGTTCGCATCCCAGATAACAAACGCGAAGTCTCCCCCTAGCTGATCTGTGCAAGTTTCACCCCAGCGTTGATACGCTTTCAATATTAATGTTGCATCACTGAGTTCCTGGCCTTGCTTTCGCTCAATTCGAAGCTTGTCGAATAGTACATCTCGATTGTCGATACGAGCATCTGCCGTGATGGCTAGACCAGAATCCGCGTCGTACAGCGGCTGTTCTTCACCAATTTCCTCCGGCGTAACCCAAAGATGCTGGTGTGCCAGCCCAACCTGCCCAAATAGACGAATCTGTTGACCATGATAGGCATGTTCGGGTACTGCATAGCACATCGCTGCCAGTATCTCTCCATCGGCAGGTGCGCCATCTAGATTGAATACAGCGATAATTCCACTCATGACTTCGCGCGTTTGAACGTGTGGTTGTCTGCGGATGGACAATGGACGGGCGCATGCGCCCGTCCATTAACTTTGAGATCACACTACATAGTATAGCTGATTGTACGCTTACTGCTGCACGATCAACATCGGATCGCCCAGCAGTGTCCAACCCAGGATGACGTCGTCATATCCATAGTGGTTGGCTGCGATATCCTGCTTGGCTGCCGTAAGTGCGTCGCCGATGCTGACGCCGTCGCTCTCGAACATCTTGGATACCAGAACCTCACCCAGAACCTGCTCATGGTCGGCATTGGTGACGCCTGTTGCGCCAAGAACGGCTGCAGCGCCACGGTTATCGACGGCTGTCTTGTCCTCAGTGTTGAAGAGGAGCTTGTGCGACAGCGTGTTGTAGGCCGGGTCGATGTAGTAGGTGTTCCAACATCCCCACTGCGCCAGAACCGTCGGTTTATCGTGGTTGGCCAAGGCGGCTGCATCAGCCGATAAGAACAGGTAGCCGCCGTCGTAGTTCCAAACCGTCGGGCCTGAATGTCCAACATAGTTCGCCCAGGCGACGCCATTGTTCACACTGTTTACGAACGCTGTCTTGGCGGCGGTTAGTCCGCTCACGTCCATGTCGGCTGCCGTCACCTGCCAACCCTCGGGCAGAGCAGACCAGAGTGCCTGGCTGTCGCTGGAGAAGTTGGTGCCGGAAGCGAACACGGCGGTTCGCGGGTAGCTTATGCCGGCGTAGGCGAGTGTCTTGTTGACTATCGAAGTCAACTCGCCTGAGGAGCGGACGGGGAAACGTCCGATTGCCACATCCGGAATCATGTCGCCATTTACGTCGCCGTACAGCGGATCGACTGGTGCGAAGCTTTGGGTGCTGCCGGTTGACGTGTAGAGCGATGGGATGAAGCTGATGCTGTCGCCGCCCAAGTAGTTCTTGTAATCGTACGTGTCGCCACCGACGAGCAAGACCGCCTTGACGCCTTGTGACTGCACGGCGTAGCTGATGTAGTCTTGAATCGCCTGAGCGTCCACGACATGGCCGCTGAACTGCTGGTAGACTTGGCGTACATCAACTACGTTGACAGAGAGACCATTGGCGCTGTGATAGTCAACCAACTGTGCCAGAGATGCATCGTCGACGAAGTCCTGATGCGCAATGACCAGATAGTCATACTTGCCAGTCGTGATGTCTGAGTTCGCCGGCATGGTCGCGATGTTTGCGCTCAGATACGCGTTGTCGGATACGACCCAGAAGGTAGCCTCACGGTTGCGTCCGTTGAAGGATGCTGCATAACCGCCAGCGCCATCCGATTGGACCTGGACGTTGCTGAGCTGCTTAACTGTGCCGTCGACTAGTTTGTAGACATCCACATTAGCTGAGGTCAGACCAGTGACCTGGTACTTATCCGCCTGTGCCGTGAAGGAGAGTGCGCCGTCACGGGCTACGAACGCTCGTGGATACGTAAGGCTGTACTTATCCAGATTGATAATATCCCAGGTTGCACCCATATCATTGGGCATTCTGAGCGAAAGCGTGTTTGCGCCATCGCCAGCAGCCAGCGCGACCTCCGCAGGCAGCGGATAATTGACATCATGCTCAATTACTCCGCCGAATACCTCATTGCCAATTTCGGTGCCGTTCAGGCTTACAACGATATGGTGGTTGTCAGCAATGCCGGGCCATTCACTCGCGCCCCACATACTCACGGCAACTGTGGTTGCCCCAACACCTGTCGCCACATTGTCGACCGTAACCGGATAGTTGAAGGCTGCGGGTCGCTTGTAGGACTGCATTCTTGTATCAACCCATGGATCACCGTTGGGTGTTAGGAACTGATAATTCTGGTTGCGCTCGAACGAAGCGGTTTCCATGTAGTAAGATGCTGCCGCTGCGTCAGGTACACCGGCAGTATCCTCGCCGATGGAACTGCGCAATCGTTTGTCGACACGCAGCGTGTAAACATTGCTGTTTGTGTAGAGGCTATCTTCGGCTTCACCGTAGAAGTAGATAGCGTCGCCAGCGTTGAATACCGCATCACCGCTCTCAACCTTGATGCTGACCGCCTCGCCACGGTTCGCCATGGATAGGCTTTGCACGGCGATGCCTTGGACTGCAGGCATGAGCGCCGCGACTTCTTCGAAGGTCAGCTTATACATGCCGGTCTGGTCAACAATAAGGTTGACGACCTCGCCAAGCCCGCTTACCGACGACTCATCGGATGCATAGACATTCATGTCATCGTTCGTCTCGGCAAACTGACCGGTCGCCATCGGCAACAATGTCATGAACGGCAGATCCACGCTCTCACTCACTTCTGGGCGCTCAACCGCCGCCAGCTGTTCGTTCATGGCGCCAGCTTCGATTGCAGTGCGCTGCGTCGCCTTGGCGCTGGATTCCGCCTGAATTGCGGGCCAGTCGACAGGATCGGCTACCGGCACGTCACCAATGGTCTCGCCCAAGGCGTATGGACCATGCATGGTGCGGTTCATGAAGGCATCCACGTCTTCGATATAGAAGACCGTACCTGCCACACCGGAGGCGCTGTAGGAATAATGCTGCGGCACGACACTGTCGCCAACCTGTGACAGAACCATGTCCTCGTTTACTTGTACCCGACCGTCTGCGGTCTCTGTGTACAGGTAGAAGCCAACATTGTTCGTCTCGGTCGCGGTGGACCATTCGAAGTCCACGTTGCCGCCGGAGCCGGATGATTTGAAGTAGCTCAAAGTCACCGGCGTCGTAACACTACAAGCGGTGTTGGTAATCGAACCGCCCTGAATTGGCTCGCCGTCCGCATTCGTCAGCACAACTGTCGGTGCGAAGTACTGCGCGCCAGTGGTTGTCTGGTCGACAAAGATTTGCACGTACCAGCTATTGTTTGCAGGCAGTACGGGAAGATTACACTGGACGCTCGTCGTTGAAATTGAACCACATGTACCCGCATTGGATAAGCCCGAGAGGAATGTATTCGTTGGATTTGCATTGATCGGTCCAACCTTTGTATATACTCGAGCTGTTTCAAACTCGAAGTTTGCTCCAGTGGGCAGTTCGATTGTCATGGTCCAGTCGTTGGCCTGGGCGAGACTGTCGATATTGTCGGCAACACCCACCATGAACGGATCATCGGCATCCGGATGCGATTGGTCGAAGCTGTCAGCGACACACTGTGCTTCAAGCTTCGGCATACGTACGTTGAGTATGTCACACGTTGCTATCAGCGTATCTGCGAACACCGTCGTGAGCCAGCCTTCTTGGTCCGTGACCGCTAGATTCTGCTCATTTCCGTTGAGGTCTTTGGTCACACAATTAGCCTGCTTGAATAGATATTCCGACTGAGCAGTCTCGGTGAATGCAACCTTGGACAGTACGCCCGTATTATCGGTTAGCCACTGGAAGGTAACCGCACTCGACGCGTCCGTTGTAGCAGACTGAGTCTTGCCGAGATTATCGGGAGCCCCCGGACGACCGCTCACTGGTTGTTTCCATGTGTAATCAGTTCCACCGGAGCTAGGAACGTCTACGGTAGTTTGGAATGTCCAGCCGGCGCCCGCTTCCACCGGTTCCTCTACGCCGTCATTGTCGTTATCCACATATTTGCTTAGCGTGATGGAACTCTGGCAGAACGCTAGCGCTAAAGTGCGGAAACCATCAGCAAGGTCAGGCCATCTCTCCACTACGGTGTAGTCGTCTTCACCGCTGAGCGGAACGTTGCCGTTCTGGTCGAAGGCATCTGGACCGGTAACCGGGACAAAACTGGACTCATTTCCATTGAGATCGCCGACACCGATGCCAAACATGTGCGGACCGCGTGCCGGATTGCTTCCAGTCACGACCAGGTCTTGCTTGATCTCTCGTGCCACTGCCGCCGCCTGGTTGAGGCCGTGAAGGACAAATGCTCCACCTGGTCCTTCGGTAGCATCGTCTGGAGTCACAAACCACGTGGGATTGCCATCTGTGAAGAACAGGACAAGCTCGGGAACCCTTGTGCCCGACATGTAATCATGTGCGAATTGTAAACCCGCTTGCCAATTCGTCCCGCCTTGATCACCTTGGCTATTGTTACCTGTGAAGTAGTTGTTGTTGACGGCCGGCATGAACGTTCCGGTAATGTTTGCATCGGTTACCGTCGTCCATGGCACAAGTAATCTACCATCATCATTAAACTCGGTAACTGCAACGATAGAGCCAGTACCTTTTAGTGAATCAAGGAACGACTCTACGCCGTCTCGAACGTACTGAATCGCACTTGCGTTGTAAATCGAGTTACTCTCGTCAAGGATAATCAGGACGTTCATACCGCACAGCGGAGGCAGATCATCGTTGGAATCTGGAACCCGGTTCAATGTGCTCAAGCCGGTTGCGTTTGGCAGATATCCGCTGGTGCCTGTGTCACTGCATGTGTAGTTGGGAGTGGTGTTGGTACCGCCACTTACGCTTTCAGCCGGTTGCACCTCCAGCGTTGTCCATGCGGGATTTGAGGGCAGTTCGACGGCGAATTCCACAGTATGAGAACCACTACCTTCATTGTCTTCATGTTCGGCACAAAACCAATCAGCGTGATCATTGCTATTGCCTGGATTTACCCATCGATAACGCGAAGCCACCCAATTATCATATCGGGACGAACTTGAATTTGACGTTACCTCCACCCAAACTGCATCACTGTTTGAGTCATATCCCCATCGAGCATCTTCCGGTGGGGTGATAATCTGAATACTGGTGACGCTTATTGATGCAGCGCTGATGTCTCCGGTCTCGGCGTTCTGCGCCTGCAACAAAGGAATAAAGAGACCCGACGTTGTATCGCCCTCTTCATGCAAGGTCGCTGCCTGCACTGACGTGGGCGCAAACGCGCCCAAGAAGCCGGAGGCGACAAGCGCCACCACCAACGTTAATCCTACTATCTTCCCTCTCATCATGGGCCACTATCCCTTTCTGTGTAAAAGGCTGCCGTACAGGGCGGAACTTATGTAGGGACTATTACCGCGTAAGCCAGCCAGCGAATTCCCTTATAAATGCCTGTAATTATGCTGCAAGTATAGCATAGGTTTAGTTGTCATATCACCGATTTTGCTGTCAACACGCTGTCACGCGAACAGATGAAAGTGATTCTAGCCGAACGAACCTTCATGTCAAGCTTCGCTAAATTCTCTAGTCCGAAATCGTTTGTGTACAAAGAGGAAATTGGGGCAAAATTACCGATACTCTTGCCATAACTTCATTGGTTTGAACGCAGGAAACCGCTGCGCGATCATCACGCCATTTGAGGTTCTATTGAATGTGGATTCCGCCCAGAATCCAACCTGCAAACCTTCGAGTATTACCTGCGCGACGTGTCTGAGTGCGAAGGTCTCGCACGCAAAGCAACGCCGATAAAATTGCACATTCTTTCATTCATACATTGCCTCTAGGATGGATACACCGTGGAATAGCACGCCATAACAGTGCCGGTTGCATCTAGACACATGCGAGTAGATCTCCGTAGCCGATCCCGCGGCTATAGAACAGGGGAGTTGTCGCAACGAGGAACAATATCTGTTTGAGCTGCCAAATCGTCACGAACTACCATTCCGAGTTTCAAGGAACCCATGGATAGTGAGGCCGTTAGCTGGGTAATGGTTATCCGCCAAATCCAGGCTGCAGCCTGGATGCTGAACTCTCGGGCGGCGCGTGTTGGGTTGCACGGCGGTGGGCAGCATGCTCATTCGCCAGACCGAGAGCGCCGACAACTAAGATTGCTAAATGGCGCTAGAGTCGACTAAATGGGATGCAACGCGATTCGCATCGCGCATTCTTGCGCCTGGTTGTCGGCCACAGCTCACGATGTCGGTCTTGCTGGCAGTGAGTGATTATTCTATTTGTTGACCCTTGGCAACAGTATCTCGAACGTATACTCTATGGGTGCAAGTACGATGGTTTGTACTAGTGAAGCCTGGTTTTTGGCGACCGTTACGGCAACCGGAACTGCTGTGCTGAAGCCCATTGCCGATGCCGTAACTGTGTAGTTGCCCACGGCTATGCCATCGAACAGGTATTGGCCGTCAGCGTCCGTTGTAGTTTGCCGTATCGTTGATCCGGCAACTTGATCCGAAACAGACGTTATTGTCACCGTTGCCCCGACGATGGCCTCGCCACTGCTATTGGTCACCCGGCCGACAACGGAACCCGTGTCAACCGGTCCAGATGTGAGATATAGCATTGCAGTGGCTACGTCACTGACCACTACGTCGCCGCTGGTTGCCGTCACGACCACTGTGTTGACAATCGGACCCGGCAAGTCGCTCTCCTGCACGGTGTAGCTCAAATTGGCGACGGCAATTTGCCCCGCATTCAGCGTGTTGGGATGCAGACTAATCGCGCCCAGCCTGTCATCAACAGCGGCAACGATTGTCAATGGCGCATTCGCCGTGTTCGTAACGTAGTAGGTATAGGAAACCTGTTGGCCGGGATAGGCGATGTCCGTACCCGTGAGTTTTGCTATCTCCACCGCAGCGCTATCGTCATTTCCAATGGTTCCGTTCGCAGGTGAACCAATGATATACGTGCCGCCAGATGCGCTGGTAAGTGTCAGCCTAAATGTCTCATTGGCTTCGATATCGTTGTCACCCTGCACTAGGATTGTCAGCGTAGTTTCCTTGGCGTTTCCCGTCTGGGCGACCGTTCCGATAGGAAGTGCACCGCCAACGAAATCCTGGGCATTGACAGGATGCGCGCCAATAGCTGTCACGGCGTATCCAACAGTGACATCGTAATCGGTGAAATTGCGTTCTACTTTGAACGTGAACGCAGTCGCACCGGCATTGCCCTCCAGTTTATTGGAATCCAAGACGCTGAGCCACACCGATGGACCTGAGGCAACCGTAAGAGAAGCTCTAGCCGATGTTGAGTAAGTAGGCGTGAACGGAGTTGCGCTGGTGATTTCAACCTCGTTAGCAATTGAACTGGCTGCATCTATGCCGACTGTCACTTTGTAGACGATCTGTCCGTACGCGGTATCTAGAGTTGGAGCCAGCGAAGGCAAGTTCCAAGTCACAGTGGCGGGCGGACCCGGTTGATAGCTGTACGGGGGCAGTGCGGGATCGGCGCTAACCAGACCGCCCAGTGTCGTCGATAAGGGGAGCGTGTCCTGGATCTGGACTTGCGATGCTGCGCCCGGACCAGTATTACGATAGCGCACCGTATACGTGATCACGTTGCCCGCAATCGTGACCTCTGGCGTCACGTATTTTTGAATCGAGAGATTCGGTTGTAGCACGAGTGTTGCCGCCGAGTCACTGTCCGTTAATGACTTTGCTGGCGATGTAAGGCTGGCGTTGATTGTAGCCGTATTGATGAGATAGCCGGTATGCTGCTGCGCGCTGGCAATGTCGCTGTTGGTGACTTCATGGTTGGCCGTTGCCGTGATCGAAGCGCCGGACTGAAGCGAATAGCCCGATACCGTGACAGGGGCGCCGTTCTTGTCTACAAACGCAAACGGGCTGAGCAGCAAGTTATCTGTTACGCTGCTCAAGTTTATCGCACTCGAAGCTCGGTTCTGAATAGTTACTGTATAGTCAAGAGTTTGACCGACCTCAGCCGTGATGGCGTCGACCGATTTCACAATATTCACGAGCTGGCTCTCGTAGGCGCCGATGTCGCAGCCATCGTCGACATTGCTGGCGGAAGGATCATCAAACGGGCGCGGCCGACCGCGTTGGTCTGTCGTGATTGTTCCGCTAATAGTACACGAGCCTGCATCAAGTACGGGGCTACCGGGCATTGGCGCGTGCGTCCACGTCGGACCTCCATTATCGGCAAGCGGTTCCAAATCAGCGCTTACTGGACTGCCAACCGAACCGGCGATGTCGCCAGGCTGCGCGAATCCGGCGCCAGAATCGATGCTGACCAGATTGTACCCGTCGGAGACAACCGAGCCGTAGACGTCGGAATTTGCGACTGTCGTGGCGCTATTGCTGCCTATCACGGAACTGCCCACATAGGCGTATTCATCGGTGTTGTTATACAAGCCTCCGCCGCTTGGCGCCGTGTTACCTGTTACTGTGCTGTTATGCAGATATAGGATAGCGTCCAAGTCCGTCCCAATACCGCCACCCGATACGGAAGCTGTATTGCCGGATATCGTGCTGTTGGAGATATGCGCTGTACCATCCTTCAGATAAACGCCGGCTCCGTTTTGCGCGGTATCGTAGTTGATGGTGCTTTCTACGACGGATAAATCGCCGTAACTGGATATTCCGCCTCCTGAGAATGTGGCGTGATTGCCAGAGATTGTGCTTTGTTCTATCGCAGTACTCGAAGTGGCGCCGCCATACACTCCGCCGCCCACGTCTGCTGAATTGCCAGTCACGAGGCTCTGGGTCAGTGTGACAGTCCCTCCTGAGTCTATGTCGTTATGAATAGCGCCTCCTTCATCGGACGCGTTATTCCCTGCAAGTGTGCTGTGCGCAATTGTGAGGTTTCCAGCATTCCAGATGCCGCCGCCATCCTCTCTTGAAGGCTCACTGCTTGCTGTTATCTCTGCACTGCTCGCTGGAACGCCGCCATTATAATTTTCTTCGATCACACTATCGCGAACGCTTGCTGTACCGCTATTGGCGATACCGCCGCCTTCATAATCTGCAACGTTGTCACTCACGATGCTTCGTAGTACGTCCAATTGGCCACTACTATAGATGCCGCCGCCGGATTGCGCCTCGTTGCTGCTGATTGTGCTGTCTTCTACCGCTAGCGAGCCCTTGTTGTAGACTCCCGCGCCCCATCCCGGTGATTCTGAGCCACCACCTACCAATTTGCCATTACTAATGGTTACGTTGCGGAGAGTCAGATCACCAGCGGATTCCACACCAAGCAAACGGAATGATAAAATGACAGGCCCTCTAGATATGACAGCGCCGCTACCTTCGATGATGATCTTGCTTGTGATTATGGGTGTCGCGGTTGGTCCGAATGACAAGACATTGTTGTTCCAATCGGTGAATGTCTGGTCGATTCCATTCAGGAAAATAACGTCATCGCCACTGCCTGCTGTACATCCGCTAACGGCAGTGTCGCTATTTGCCGAACTGATAGCGTCGACGAGATCGCAGCCTGTACCACCCACGGCAGCGTCAACTTCAATCTCGGCTGCGTATACAGTACCGGCGCCAACGATCAGACTGAACAGAAGTGTTGCGCAGACAGCTGCGAGCAACTTTCGCATATCGTGGCGACGATGTTCACTGCTATCGAACCTGTTTATATGTAAATACCTTGCCACAGCATGACCGATCCTCTTACTTGCAAAGCGACCAATTCCTGCAATATCCAGATCGTCGGAACTCGAATCGAAGTGGCTCATGGTATCCCTCTGCGTCAGATAAATGATAGCATTTTTTCTTTAGGTAAGTTTTGTCAGAATAACAGAATCGTAACTGGTAGTAAAACGTACCACTGAAAGCTGCGTTCCCATTTATCCTGTCAGAGGTGACAGGCCAGAGGGATTTGTCCGGATTCTGTCGGAAGATGTTAAAGATAATCTGCAGCGATGTGAGCCCTTCCTCCTCCAGACAGATCCTGCCCTCTTCAACCGCTTCAACGCTGGCATTAAAGCCGCAATCAGCCCCTCATCTCGCTGCCTTCCCGGAGCACGTCGCTTGGGAAGATAGTGCAACTGTGTCAAGCAGATGCGGTCAACGCCAAGGCAGTCCATCGAACCTAACGTTGTAGCTCTCAAGCCCTCCGCAGAGTAACTATCTGGGTACAGGTTGCCCGATCTTCCTAGCTTGGTTGCGATTACGATATCGTCATGGTTATGGCGGAAACAGCCTAGCGACTTCTCACTCTCCATATCGACGTAGGCGTCCGTAGTGTCGAAGAAGCGCACGCCGGTATCGTATGCAGCTATGAGAATATCCTGTGCGATGGCATCAAACCAGGGTTCGCTTCAACCACGGTAGATCTGCCAACAACTGAACCCAACTCCTAATACCGACAGGCCAAGATTTCCGAGTCGACGTTTCTTCATCAAATATCTTCTTCAAGATTGATGTGTGGGTAGACCGACCAAAATGTACCATAACCGTTCCTGCTCACTTGTCCTCTTACGGTTGAGTTCGCAGCGAATCACCCAAACCGAGTGGTTTATTTGAAAAACGTTTGCAGACGAGAGCAGTAGCTGCCTGAACGCCTTTCAGCATCCAGGCAGCTACTGTGACATAGTTCTATTGGGTACTCTCCTATGAAACGATGACTCCGCCTTTCGCACTACTCGAATGTCGTCGTGTACTCAATGCCCTCAAACTGAGCTGTATCGGGCAGCAATTGTGTGCGTGCATCAGCGTCTTCCTTCAACGTGGCCAGCAGGAACGCGGTAACGTAATGGTGAATCACGTCATGCGCTGCATCCTTGTCCCACACTGGGTCGTCACAGATGAACGGTGCGTACGGGCTGTTGTCGGTCCATGGCATGTCATCACACGAACTGCCCGCAACCATATGTTCGGCGCCTACCAAGCCAACAAGAGACTTTTCGGCGCTAGACGTGAAGTCATACGACATCTTGCTGCCCCACTCGTACGGCGTCCCCGTATCGGCGGTGCCGCCAATGGCCAGCATGGGAATGGTGATGCTGGCTAAGCCCTTCGTATCGAACAGGAAGGCATCGCCTGCGATGGGCATAATCGCGTCCACACGCTCATCACCGTAGGAGGGCCACAGACCATCCGGCACATCGGCTAGCCCGGCATATTGGGCCATTTCAGCGTCTCTTCCGGCGATCGGCGCACAGAGGAACTGCTCAGGTGAATCCTCCGGCAACGCTGCGCATCGCTCATTGAATGCATTCAAATCAATCTGCGCACCGGCCATGGCAAGGGTTGTGTATCCGCCGTAGGAATGCCCCATCACAGCCACATTGTCCATGTCAATTTGGTTGGCAAAATCCGTATCGTCCGTGTTCAACGCTTCTGCGTAATCCAGAGTGCGCACGATGTCCCGAGGCCGGTCTATGACGGCTGCCATGCTTTCAAACCAGTCGCCTTCGATGTGTTCCGGCGCCAATACGATAAAGCCGTACGAAGCCAAGTGCTCGGGAATCGTGTGATACGCGGCTGCGTTCAACCCGAAGCCATGCGAGAAGACGACTAGCGGATATGGTCCGGAAGATGAGTTAATCGCTGCATTTTCCAGTGCCTGCCCGTATACAACTGCCGGTCCATCACCGAACATTTCAGGCACCTTAGGTTCAATCTGATATGTTATGGTCTCGTCTAGGCCGTCCTCATTGAGCGCCGGATACCATAGACCAGTGCCGATATCTCGACCCTCATTATCGCTTATCGTGACTGCCTGATATCCAACATCGAAGTGACCTTTCGCCGCATAGGTAGCTTGCGACGAAGCTTCTTGTGCGGACATGCTTACGTCAGTTTCCGGTTGAACGGGCATACAGGCACTCATTACCAGCATCGCTGCCATCATGAGTATCACCGCTTTGAACTGTTTCATACTGTTTCTCCTTGTGACTGGGTGGGGCGGCTTCTGTGTGGGTTGAAGGTCGCCCCTATTGACTTAGTTAACCGTATTTTCCTTGATAAATTCCCGAAAAAACCATCTCATGCCGTCTCGCTAGAAACTAGGCAGACAAAGCGCCTTCGTTCGCAAGCGTGTTCACACGCTGGTCACCGACAGGCCCTCGCACGCCAAAGACCAACAACCAGAGGCACAGCGCAAGTTCGCCAAGAAAGGCCACAGGTCCGACCACCATGTCGAATATAGGCTGATACGTCGCATAGTTGGTCAGCAAAAGATTGGCGAACGTGTCTCCCAGATAGGCGACTGCAGCAATTGCGAGCAGGATACCCAGAATGGATGGGAAATAATGAGCCTTCACGATCAGATAACCGAGCGTGAGAATGCTGATGGCGAAGAATGCAAGCGCAATGCGATAGCCAGTGGCATGCCCGTCCAGGAACATCATAGCTAGCGCTTGTGACGCGGTTCCGTCCGCACTAGGCAATGTCACCAACTGGAGCGCGAAGACCAGATTCAGCAGGTTCGCGCCGAGTATGGCAGCCTGCGTCAGCCGGAAGAACGCAGCAAGCATCGACAGTGCGCCGCTCACTGGTCGCAGCAACACCAGAAAGACCAGCGCAATTGCCACGTCGGCTAGAATCATTGTAAGGTCTGCCGCGATGTTGGCCCGGAACAAACCCTGTGATGCCAGGATATTATTGGCGGTGATCAGCGCATCGCCCCGAATAATTAGGCCCGATCGGACGAAGAACTCGGCGAAAATGCCGCACAGAAAGATCACTAAATACAAGATGCCGCCAATTCGAGCCAGCTGTCGCATGGTGATCGAGCGAACGCCTTTGCTAAGCTCCACTCCTTCCAATCCGCTACTGTGTATACTCAACCTACTTGCACTCATATGGTTTCTCCTTCTCTACATACTGTACTCAGGGTATCGAGGTGTAACGCCTGCGGTAATTCGCGAGGCTTGCGGCTTACTCGTCTACAAGCTGCCTGAGGGATAGAAGTGGCAGACCCAAGTCGCGTATTCTGTGTAGCAATCCGAACAACTCGGCCTGGTCCTGCACTTCTCCGGTCAACACGGTATATCCGTTTTCCATTGTCGTGATCGTGAAGCCCCAAAACCACTCTTCCCATTCGGAGCGGAGCTCGCCCTTGATGCGAATCTGATATCTTTTGGATTCACCGGCTGCTGAGTTTTGCCTTCCGCTCTCTCCAACCATTCGTCACCAACCTATTGCGCTAAGAACCACTGCGCTCGGAATCGTCTCGTTCACAAGACAAGCATATCGGCGTATGCTGACTGCGTGAAGACACTAAAGTACTGGTAGGGGTACTGTTGTTAGTACTGTTATTGGTACTGCGATGGGTATTGTTGAGGCAAGATCGGCAAGGAGCACTACTATGCGGCGCTTTACCAACAGGCTAGCATGCCTATCGAACGCTAGACATAATAATTGGATCGCTTACGTCTCGCGACTGAAGCTGTATCGTACGAAGGGGTGGTGTGTTACAGAATGTTTAGCTCGCGGGCACGCGCCACCGCACCTGTCCGTCTCTTCACTTGCAGCTTGCTGAAAATGTTGCGGTTGTGGCCTTTGACCGTACTGACCGATATGTAGAGGCGCTCGCTGATCTGTCGGTTCGAAAGACCTTGTGCAACCAGCTCGAGGATTTCCAATTCGCGTGGGCTTAGCGGTTCGACAAGTGGTTGCGTACGCTTTGTAGCCGATGCACCAGAATCGCCAGATGACGCAAGAGTCTCCTGGACACCAACTTGGAATTTCGCCAGTAGGTGACAGGTATATTCCGGCGCGATTCCATTTTGATTTGCCAGGGAGATCAACTCTCTGATAGCCATTCCCTCATTCAAGAATACACGCACGTAGCCCTGCGGTTCTGCTAGCCTGAGTGCATGCGCCACGGACTCCAACGCACTCTCACGTTTTCGATCCGCAACATGAGCCAACGCCTGCACCAGCAATATCTCGATCACGCTGCCCGATCGTCCGCCGGACTCCGCATCGGCATACAATCTTGTCAGCAACTGCTGTGCATCTTGTAACCGAACCTCATCCTGTAGCTGACGATGTTCTTCCAGCAGCAGTCGCGCCAGAACCATGTACTCGAATTCGTGCGAATAGGACAAGGTGTCATCGGGTCTCAGCTCGTTTGTGTCTGCCCATTCCCGCACAGCTTGCAAACGCCCCAGCTTGATCCACAAGCGAGCGATTTGTGCGCCGATGGGGCGGACATCGGGCACCGGTGTGGGCACAAAGGCACGTTCTGCTGCGTGCAGTTCCGTCAAGGCGCCATCGATATCGTCTTCGCTTTCTCGCAGCAACGCCTCCGTGAGGTGGAATCGATGCAGCCAGTTGGTCAGCGGCGGATCATCACGACTCTCTTCGCCAAGGGATAGCAGTCGTCTTGCCTCCACCAGATTGTTAAGCTCAATCTCGATTCCGCTCAAACCAACATACAGGTAGGACGTGCCGCGTGTACGAACGCCGTCTGCAACCAGCTGCAGAGATCGTTCGTATACCTGAATTGCGTCGTGCATACGGCCTTGGGCCAATCGCATATCGGCCAATGGAAACGCACCACTGATCGCAAATGCAACGTGACCTGCCATCTCGAACTCATTCATCGCATCTGATAGCGCCCTGGCGGCAGATTCCAACTCACCCTGAGCCCAGTAGGCCATAGAAATCAGTGCCGCGGGTGGGCCGCGGAGGACATGGTCATCCGGCGAAAGCAAGTCAAGTGCATGCCGTCCATTTCGAATGGTATCCGCTGCATCCCACCGTGCCTGCGCGAGATATGCTCGTGCTGTTGCGAGCGAGGCCGGCAAGGTACGCATGAGATCGCTGTCGGCGAATAGCAGGTCACTCTTACCATTCGCGATATCGGTCGCTATGGTTGTACGGGCAAGCATCCGTTCTGTCCGGCTCAACCATTCTTCGCCGTCTTCTAGCCTGCCGGCTGAGAGATTCGCCCAGGCAAAGCCGGCGCTGAGTAATGGTCGCTGCTGCACAAATTCCTCTGGCAGGCTGCTCGCCCAAACTAACCAGACGGAGGTCTGGAACGTGCCGTCCATCTCTGGCCACACGAGTTCCAGTAGAGTAGCTGCCGCATTGTAATCGTTCGCAGCCAACGCATGACGTATAGCGCTGGCTCGTTGGCCATTCTGTTCATACCAGTGGCTGGCACGACGATGTAGACCGGCTGTCATTCCCGGTCGTTCGAATTGTTGGTGTGCCTGCAGAACAGTGGCAAATAGATGGTGATACCGGAACCAGCTGCGGTGGTCATCCAGCGGATCCACGAATAGGTTTGCTTTCTCCAATTCTTCTAGTATGGACTGGCTACTTCTTACCAGACTATTCGAGCTGTCGGCATCGGCGACGCACGACTCAATAGAGGGCACCCAGACGGCATCGCACAAGGGTCCGTTGAGGCCCTCAAGGATCGACGTCTGCAGAAGAAAATCACACACATAGGCAGGCTGCTGCTCTAGCACCTCCTCTATGAGGTAGTCCATGATGTATCGATTGTCGCCGGCAAAGGCACGGACAAACTCATGCACATCATTGCGTCCTTGCATGGATACAGCCGCCAATTGCAGACCTGCAATCCAGCCCTCGGTCCGCGTTTCTAAGAGCGCAATCTCGTCCGGTGCGATCTCGACCTGCATCACGTGACTGAGAAAGTCTGTGACTTCGTCGAACGTAAAGCGCAGTTCAGTTGCACGCATCTCCGTCAGTTGGCCTCGGGCTCGCATACGCGCAAGAGGAAGTGCAGGGTCTTCACGAGTGGTTACGAGTAGATGGAGTTGCGGAGGCAGGTGTTCCAGCAGAAAGAGGAGTATGTGGTCAACTTCGCCAGATTCGAGCGTATGATAGTCGTCCAGTACCAGAGTATACTCGTGCGGAAGCGCAGCAATCTCATTTAGCAGGGATGTAGTTACTGAATTGGTGGACGGCGGTTGCGGTGAGTCCAGAGCCTCAAGCGCCCCCGCGCCAAGCTGCGGCGAGATAGTCTGCAGGGCAGCTATCACGTAGCTAAGAAAGCGAACTGGGTTCCCATCCTCCTTATCTAGCGACAGCCATGCGGCACTCCAGTTTTCCCGCTGCTTCAGCGTGTCAATCCATGCGCTGGCTAGCGTCGTTTTGCCATACCCTGCCGGCGCCGAAATGAGGATTAATTTTCGCTGGGCGCCGCTATCGAGCCTTTCAAAAAGTCGCGTCCTGGCAACCACGGCTGAGCGTATGGGAGGTTTAAATAGCTTCGTTGCCAATAATGTATTCGGCAAGAGGAGATACTCTTTTCCATCAGGGCTGCCAGTTCACTGCCACCACGATACACAATCAGACCCTTGAGTCGAGTAGGATGGACTCCAATTCACGTATTTAGTCCCGCACAACTCAGTTATTCGACGCAAAGACTGTTCGAGTTGCGTATGTTAGGCCATAACAGGACAGCCTGCAAAGGCTATTTTTAGATGGCGGCGTCCATTTCTGATACTTGATATAAATTGCGCACCAGCTAAAATTGTTTCCCGTTCAACGGTCCAACAGAAAAAGAACATCCTCCCGAAATCACACAGTTTGGGAGCCTGCTCTGTGCAATATGATGTAGTTCGTCTAGTCCGTGTCCAGGTTAACCCGGCGCAGCGTCTGTGCGTTCAGCGCCACAACAATCGTGCTGATGGACATGAGCAACGCGCCAACCGCCGGTGAGAGAATGATGCCGACGGGCGCTAATACCCCCGCAGCCAGAGGCAGCGCCACGATGTTGTAGCCAGACGCCCACCACAGATTCTGCACCATTTTGTGGCGCGAAGCCTGACTGAGTTCGATGGTTTTCACAACACCCAGGGGATCGCTCTGAACGAGAATAATACCTGCCGACTCAACCGCAACATCTGTACCGCTTCCGATGGCAATGCCGACATCCGCTCGAGTCAGTGCCGGCGCATCGTTCACGCCGTCGCCGACCATGGCCACTTTCTTTCCCTGCTCCTGCAGCTCCTGCACCTTCTCGTCTTTGTTCTCCGGCAGCACCTCGGCAAAGTAGGTATCGATGCCCAGTTCATCCGCCACAGCCTTGGCCACGGATTCGCTGTCGCCGGTCAACATAGCAACCTCAATGTCCATATCATGCAGCTGCTGTACGACCTGTTTGCTTTCAGGCCGAATGACATCGGCAAGCGCATAGGCTGCGACAACACGATCTTCTGCCGCCAGAAAGACAACACTTTGTCCTTTACTATTTGCTTGGTCAACGAAGTCGGTGAAGGATTCCGGCGCATCAAGCTCCAGTTTCTCCAGCAGCCGCGGCCCTCCCACGTAGACGTTTCCACCACGGTACTGGGCCCGAACGCCGCGCCCTTTAATGGCCTCAAACTGCGACACATCGGGCAGAGATAGTGCACGCTCCTCCGCTGCGTTGCGGATGCCTTTTGCGATGGTATGCTCGGAGTCGCTCTCGATGGCGGCGCTCAGGGCTAGTGCATCCTCTTCGCTCCAGTCGTAGCCGGTGATCTGTTCAGCGACGCCAAACTCACCCTTGGTCAACGTACCGGTCTTGTCAAAGATGACCGTGTCGAGTTGACGCGCTTCTTCCAGCGCCAGCCGATCGCGAATGAGGATGCCGTTGCTCGCCGCCAATGAGGTGCTGATAGCAACGACCAGCGGTACGGCGAGACCCAATGCATGCGGGCATGCAATGACTAAAACAGTGGCCACGCGAGCGACCACGTCCACACTAAATCCGGTCGCAACGATCCAGGCGATGGCTGTGACGAGTGCCACGGCTATCGCAATGTAGAATAGCCAGCCTGCCGCACGGTCAGCCAATAGCTGTGTCTTGGACTTGCTCTTCTGGGCTTGTTCGACAAGCCTCATGATGCCGGCGAGCGCCGTGTCATCGCCGGTTGCTGTCACGCGGACGCGCAGACTTCCATCACCATTGACCGTTCCGGCGATGACCTTATCGCCTTCTTCCTTGCCCACCGGCTTCGACTCGCCGGTCACCATTGCCTCGTTGACCGATGACTCACCGTCAACAATTACGCCGTCGGTGGGCACGCTAGCGCCAGGTCGCACAAGCACGACATCGTCCGGATTCAGCTCGTCAACACTTACCTCTTTCACGCTGTCATCATCCTGTACCCGTTCCGCCGTGTCCGGCATGAGCTTCGCCAGTTCGTCCAAGGCGCTGGATGCCTGTCGTACGCTGCGCATCTCAATCCAGTGGCCAAGCAGCATCACGTCGATCAGCAACACAAGCTCCCAGAAGAAACCGCCATTGGGATCGATGATCAGCGCAGCCAGGCTATAGACCAGCGCCACTGTGATGGCAAGCGAAATGAGCGTCATCATGCCCGGTTGCCGATTTCGAATCTCAGGCACAGCCATGCGCAAGAAAGGCACACCGCCATAGGCGAAGACGGCGACGGCAAAGAGGGGGCCGATCCACTGGCTGCCCGTAAACGACGGCAGAGAATAGCCGAACCACTGCTGCAGCATGGGGCTGTACAGCAACACAGGAATCGACAGAATCAGAGAGACCCAGAAGCGGCGTCGGAACATTTGCTCATGACCGCTATGGTCAGTGTGACTACCGTGGTCCCCATGAGATTCTTGACCATCGTCAGCTGTGTCAGTCTGGTCGCCGTGGTGGTCATGCTGCATCTCTTCCGAATGGCTGCCCGACTTGCCATCGTCCTTGTTATGGATTCCCGTATGCGTAGAGTCTTCTTCGTGAGGTACGCTAGTTGGTTGGTCGCCTACCGTTTGATCAGTTTCCCCTTTTGAATTTGGCATGTTTTATTCCTCGTTTCTGTGTCGCAATTCACCGAGACGCAACGCGAGCACTCACCTTCCACAGCGAAACCTAGAGCAATAGTAGATTACGGCTTTTGTCAGCGCTATGTCAACAGATGAGCGAATTTCATCGCTGCGCTGCATGGTGTGTCTTGTATTTCATTCGCGTTTTTTTCGTCTTAAATCTCACCGTTTCTTGTGCAGCTCGCTGCTAGGCATTGAAATTGCTGTGGAATGTCGAATATGAACGCCTGGCTTCGCTGACAGGCGCCACACGTTGATAGGCGGACTCGACCCTTGAATTGGCTTGCGTGAGAATTCTACGTAGCACTATTTATAATAGATAAACAGCGAGGGCAGCCGGAAACATGTCCTGTGCCGCCCTCGTATGATTGTCTGATATGACTTCGTTCTTGATCGAACGAGAAAAAGAATGCGCGATCGCAGAGTCAACCGCACTTTTTCTCTTGGGACCGCCCGATGACTATCCGCTACTCTAGCGCTCGAAATTGCGCAAACCTCCACGAATGAACTGCGCCAGCTTCGCAAAGAGGTCCTCGTGAATGAAGCGCGTGTTTACGTTCTCATAGACGCGAATTGGGCGGTACTGTCCTGTGTGAATGTAGTGCATCTGCTCATCGAATGTCGGCGCCGGGCGCCACGAATACGTACCGGATTCCGGATCCATTATGATGCCGATACAAGGCGAATCACCCAGCGAACGGAACTCCATACCAGGAATCGTGGCTGCGTTGTGCTTTATCAGTTGCTCAACCAGGTATTTGCCGATCTCACCCTGCGGATAGACCTTTTCGATCAACTCCGCAGTGGATACGCTCATGGTGCGATACGCGCTCTTGGGCACCTGCCACAGTTCAAGCCGTGATTTCATGACTAGATTAGCTGCATGAATATCGTTGGACAGATTGTACTCACGTCCGCCGGACGGCCAGGGCCCGCCGCCGATCCAGATTACACGGATGTTACGCTCGACGATGCTGGGCTCTAGCAATAGCGCCGATGCCATGTCCGTCAGCGGGCCATAGAAGGCGATATGCAACGGACGCTCGTCCTCCTTCAGGGCCTCATCGATGATGAATCGAGCGCCTGCCGAGTCCACCGGCGTCTCTTTGTCCGGCATCGCATGTGTGGCGCCGTCTTCGACACGCACGTCGTCTTCGAGTCCCATGAGATGCAGAAGCAGCATGGTCTCGTCATGGCTGTCCTGCAAGCTTGTGGCTGACTTGCCAGCGCCAAAATGCGCAGGGATGATTCCGTGAAGCTCGAATGACGGTGTCAATAGCGCATGTACGATGGCATACTGGTCATCCGCCTCGTTTTTGGCGTCAGTATTGACGATCACTCGCCGTTTGGCTTCACGTGGAAAAGGTACGTCAAAAATAGTGTAATCGTCCATGTTGCTCTCTCCTGATAGTGAGGCGCAATGCGCAGTCGATGGCTTGCTAACTGATACGTATCTGGCGCTTGTCTAAAGCACTGCCTGCGCCACAGCCGTCTTCCATCCGGCATACAATGCAGCGCGTTGTTCTTCGACCATAGCCGGAACGAACGTTTTCTGCTGGCGCGGCAATTGTGCGATCTCCTCTTCCGATGACCAGACGCCGGCGGCGAGTCCCGCAAGGGAAGCGGCGCCTAAGGCCGATACTTCAGCCGATGTGCTGCGCAAGACAGGGCAGCCAAGGATGTCCGCCTGAAATTGCATGAGTAGGTCATTTTGGCTGGCGCCGCCGTCCGCCAGCAGCGTTGTTAAGCGGGAACCGGCTTCCGCCTGCATGGCGTCAAAGACATCGCGAATCTGGTAGGCGATGGATTCCAGCGCCGCCCGAGCTAGATGTGCGCTTGAGGAGCCCTGCGTCAAGCCGGTGATGATACCGCGCGCCGTCTCGTTCCAGTGAGGAGCGCCCAGACCCACTAGTGCGGGAACAAGATAGACGCCGCCGTTAGAATCTATCGATGCCGCCAGCGAATTGACCAATGTCACCCCATCCTTGCTAGAACCATCCCCATGGATGAGATGAGCGAGCCACGGCATGACAGCGCCAGAAATGTAGATATTGCCTTCTAGCGCATAGGTCGTCGCCAATTCAGTCGACCAGGCTACAGTTGTTGATAGCCCCAACTGGGATTCGATAGGCGCCTCCACGGGCGTCATCAGCGATGAGCCGGTGCCGTAGGTTGCCTTGATCGAGCCGGCAGCGAAGCCGGCGTGCCCGTACAACGCAGCATGCGAATCGCCGATGAGGGCGGAGATTGGTGTGCCGTCGGGCAGGCCTTGCACATGCGATGTCTGTCCGAATAGTGAACTGGATGGTTGGATTACCGGCAGCGCCTGGGCGGGGATGCCAAACGCATCACATAATTCTGGGTCCCATGCCAGCGTATGGATGTTCATCAACAGCGTGCGCGAGGCGTTCGTTGTGTCGCAGGCGAAGACGCGTCCATTCGTCACATTGTGGAGCACCCAACTATCGATTGTGCCAAGGCAAAGCTCACCGCTCAAAGCACGTTCTTTGCCAGAAGGAACCTGGTCTAGCAGCCAACGTAGTTTTGAGGCTGAAAACATGGGGTCCAGCTTCAGGCCCGTGCGTCGACGAACCAGTTCGCCTAAGCCGGCTTCCTTCCATGATTGGCAGATCTCGGCGCCGCGCTGGCATTGCCACACAACGCATGGACCGAGCGGCTGTCCACTCGATCGCTCCCAGGCGACAACTGATTCCCGTTGATTTGAAATGCCGATTGCTGCGATGTCCGCATCCGACTTTGCGCACTCGGCAACCACTGCTTGGACGTTTTGCCAGATGAGCAGCGGATCCTGTTCCACCCATGCCGGTCGGGGATAGCTGACTGCTTGCGCACGAGAGGCACGCTTTACAACCTCGCGCTGATCGTTGACAAGTATAGCTTTGGTGTTGGTCGTTCCCTGATCAATGGCAAGGATGGTTTGGCTGCTCATGCTCGCCTCCACGCGTAGGAATTCGCCTGGGCATCCTGCATGCCAAGTAGGTCAGTAGCCCGCTGCGCAAGTCCCTGTGCCGTGATACTATAGTGCGCGAAGATTTCGGTTTGGCTGCCGGTCACTGTATATTCGTCCGGTATGCCGACAATCTGGAACGCAACTCGCTCGCTCGACTGCATGAGGACCTCTGCACAGGCGCCGCCTAATCCACCGTATATACTGTGCTCTTCCACCGTGATGATTGCCCGGCTGGTGCGAGCCACCGTCAGCAGCGTATCCGTATCCAGCGGCTTGATCGTGTGCATGCTCACGACTCCGCAGGAAATGCCCTGTTCCGCCAGCAGCTCTTTCGCTTCAACTGCGTGAATGACCGTTTCACCAGTCGCGATGAATGTGATGTCTGACCCGGTCGATAATGGTATCGCGCGCCCAAGCTCAAATTGCGCATCTGGTTCGTGGAGATGCGGCACCTGTCGCTTTCCGAATCGGATATAGACCGGGTGGTCAGATACGGCTGCGGCTTGGATGGCTTGTCTGGTTTCGAAATTGTCCGCTGGGGCGACGATGCTCACGTTGTGGATGGCGCGCAACGCTGCGATATCGTGCAGCGAATGGTGTGTCGTGCCCAGCGCGCCATAGCTGACCCCGGCACTGATCCCGATCAAGTTGACCGGGTTGTCCGAGTAGGCTACGTCATTCTTGATCTGTTCCAGAGCACGCGCGGTCAAGAAGCAGGCTGGCGACACGGCAAAGACCTTCTTGCCCGCAGACGCGAGCCCGGCAGCTACGCCGACAAGTGTCTGCTCGGCGATGCCCACTTCGATCACCTGTTCGGGCAAGGCGTTTGCGAACGGGACAAGCTTGCCCGAGCTGCGCGAGTCGCTGGTGACAATCAGCACATCCTTGTCGTGCGTTCCCATCTCAAGCAGCGTGGCGCCGAATTCCTCCAGGTTGGCTCTACCTAATTCCATGACGCATTCTCCTTCAGCGCTTCGCGCTCCGCTTCTAGTTCGGCTAGTGCGATATCGAACTCTTCTTCGCTTGTTACATGGTGGTGCCAATTCACGGAGTTCTCAATAAAGCTGACGCCGCAGCCTTTGGTGGTCGTCGCCAGAACCAGACTCGGCTTGCCTGTGCAGAAGGGCAACTCAGCAAAGCAGGCCTCCAGCGCCTCCACATCATTGCCGTTCACTTCGCGCACTGCGTAGCCGAAGGCAACGAACTTATCTTTAAGCGGCTCCAGGTGATTGACCTTCTCAGTGGGTCCCGTAATCATCAGCCCGTTACGGTCCACGATGACGACCAGGTTGTCCAGCTTGTAGTGTGATGCGACCATGGACGCTTCCCAGTTGGACCCTTCGTGTAGTTCGCCGTCGCCCAACAGTGTGAAAACTCGATAGTCCAGGTTGTCCAGCTTACCGGCGATGGCAACGCCGACCGCGATGGGCAGACCATGGCCTAGCGCCCCCGTGTTCTGCTCGATGCCAGGCACTTTGCGCGTCGGATGTCCGATGAAATGAGAGTTATACTGCCCGAGGGTATCCAGCTCGCTCTTGGGAAAGAAGCCCTTGTCTGCCAAAACAGTATAGAGCGCTTCAACCGAATGTCCCTTGCTTTGGATATAACGATCCCTGCCAGGATCGTTTGCTGTTTCAGGAGATACATTCAGGACTCGGTTGTAAAGAACGTTCAGGATGTCGATGCAGGATAGGCTGCCGCCGGTGTGTCCTGCGTTGGCCTGTTTGATGATACGCAAAATAGTTTCCCGATATTCTATCGACTTTAGCCGGAGTTCTTGCGTGGATAGCATCTGTGCTCCTTGGTTTGCCACGACTCAGCTGTTGGAAATGCGACTCTTACAATATGATCTTACAGTGTATTAGCAAAAAAACGATGTCGTGTCCATTTGGTATTCGCCGAGAATGAAGCGTACATCCTGAGTATTATCTTGAGTAACGGTAGCGGCCGTCAATCGAGAAGCAGCGCGAATTGTTTTGCCATTACGCCCTGCCTTTGCTACGATATGGCGAGTTTGATGAATGGCCACATACGTAGTCGCTAAGCCGATTCACGTTCATGATTTATGGCAGCCTGACACTGATAAACGATCTTCGCAACAAGCCCGGGGGCGGGTCGGCAGGCGTTATGATCACTTCCGAATATCAACCTTTCCGACGAAACGTCGCCTGTACTTGAAGTGCTCCTGGATTCATATAGGCCGATGAGGCTGGCATTCAAGACGCAGGCGTAAGGTCACAGCAAGGTAAGGCACTATCAGATTGTCCACCGCCTGCAACGGTATCAATTGGTTTCGCATAGTATGGTCGGTGTAAACGGTGTGCGTATCCTCCCTTTCATCTACATTTATACCTTTTGTCCCATCTGCGACTGGACACCTGATTGATCCTCAACTGGATCACTGAGCAGACGTGTACAATTATCCACACCGGCGCGCAGGATGGCGATAGGATCCGTCATCTCAACGCGACGCAGCCTGTCGATCGCACTACGAGTGAACTTAGAAATCGCGGTGCTGCGGTTGCGCTTCCTGCACTGAAGCCGGTACTAAGTCTGACCACAAACTAGGGCTGTTGTATGTTTTGCCAACACTACATGACCGGTTGTTTTGAGTAGCTCGCAATACCGGTAGGTGCGAAACCTGCCCAATTTGAAAGAGAGAAATTATGGTTGAACAGCGCCCGTCAATTAGCGCGGTGGAGGATCAGTTCCTGCAAGATATTGCACTAGACGTTCCGTGGCGCCTGATCGAGCGTTTTTCTTCACTGGTACGCGAGTCCGGAAGCGAGGAAGAGCGTGAAGCTGCCTGGTATATTGCCGAACAGCTTGATGAGTTAGGTGTGTCGTATGAGGTCTATGACCCGGATATCTACCTGAGCGTGCCTATCTCGGCATCTCTGGTCTATGAAGGTAAAACGGTTCGCGCAAAGCCGCCGGCATTTTCCCACCCGCCCGGACCGCAGGGACTGACGGGCGAGGCAGTATACGTTCCTAGTACGCGCCCCAGCAACGCCAGCAATCTGTTCGATTCGGGCGGTGATATTGAGGTCGATGTGACAGGCAAGATTGTCGTGACGGAGGGGCTGGGACTACCGGCTGCGGTTACCCGATTCGAGACGGCAGGCGCAATCGGTCAGGTTCACATCAATCCCGGCGTCGATATACACTGGGGAATCTGCACGACCATCTGGGGCGCCCCCGATCTGGACAATGCGGCTAGCCAACCAAAGACGACGGTGGTCTCCATTAATCGGCCTGACGGTGAGGCATTGATCGAACGCCTCAAGCAAGGGGCACTAGAAGTCACTCTTCACGCCGAGTTGCGCGAAGGATGGTTTCCTTGTCCGATTGTAGTTGCCGATATCCCGGGCCAACTTGAACCTGATCGCTATGTGCTTGTTCACGGTCACTACGATTCGTGGGATGTGGGTATTGGCGATAATGCGGTGGGCGACGCTACCTTATTAGAGCTGGCGCACGTCTTCCATAAGAATCGTGGGCAGTTGGCACGCGGGCTTAAGGTGGCGTGGTGGCCTGGGCATTCAACGGGTCGTTATGGCGGCTCCACCTGGTATGCGGACAACTTCGGCCTAGACTTAGCCCGCAACTGCATCGCGCAGGTGGACATCGATTCGCCTGGATGTCGATGGGCAACCGAGTACTATGACATCTCATGGATGACTGAAACCGAAGACTTTTGCGTAGAGACGATTTTCGATGCGACCGGCAAGACCGCAAGTGGAGAGCGTCCGCACCAAGCCGGTGACTACAGCTTCAATAATATCGGTCTAACAGGCTTCTTTATGCTTCTTTCTTCAATGCCAGAAGAACTGATTGCAGAGAAGGGGTACTATCCCACCGGCGGCTGCGGCGGCAATATCGCCTGGCACACGGAAAATGACCAGTTGGAGATAGCAGACAAAGACAACCTACTGCGCGATCTCCGCGTCTACGTGCTCAGCCTGCTGCGCCTAATCAACCGTCCCGTTCATCCTTTCGACTTCCGTCCGTTAGCGGCTGAGTTTGCCGAAACACTGGCGAAATACGGTGGCGCGGCCAACGGAGTGGTGGATTTCGAGGATGCAAATCGAGCGCTGGCGGAGCTGCAGGCTGAGTTAGCAGCCTTCTATGCCGCCCTTGGCCCGTTGCAGGGCCGAGAGGTGACGGATCCAGCTGTACGTGCCGTCAATGATGCTATACTGAAGTTGGGACGCACGCTCGTGCCGATTCACTTTACCCGTCACGGTCGATTCCGTACCGAACCAGCGCTGCCTATTCCGCCACTGCCAGACCTGGAACCAGCAATGCTCCTGCCGAATGCGGAGGGCCATGAACGTCGTATCGTGGCGACTCATATTCGTCGGGGCATAAACCGTGTAGCCTGGGCTTTCTATGAAGCCACTGAAGCCGTGCGCCGGGCAAGGCAGGCGCTCTAGCCGATCCTTCTGCACACAGAGATTCTGTGCGAGCCAGTTCAGTCGTATGCGCAGTGCTGCAAAGCGGACTGGTTTACTAAGGCTATGTCGGACGCCTAATTTTTGCAGTGTCTATCGCATTGAACGTACAAAATCTAGAAAGAACATCGAATGATTGTCGAACGGATACACCAGCATATTGATGAACACTTTGACGCTCATCTCGATCAAGTGCGGCGAGCGGTGCGCCAGCCCTCCATCAGCGCAGACGGCACGGGTATGGCGGACATGGCCGCGCTGCTCGTCGAGATGATTCACGAGGCGGGCGGTGAGGCTGAACTTGTCGCCACACCGGGATATCCGATTGTCTACGGTGAGATTCAGGTCGGCGCCCCTAAGACGCTCCTCGTGTACGGTATGTATGACGTTCAACCAGTCGAAGGTGAGAATTGGTCAGTCGACGATCCGTGGGGCGGAGAAATCAAGGACGTGCCGGGACTCGGTCCGTGTTTGATAAACCGCGGCGTATTTAATAGCAAAGGCCCGCTCGTACATTTCTTCAACGCGCTGGAGAGCTTCCGGGCGATCGGCGAACCCTACCCCATGAACATTAAGTTCATGATTGAGGGCGAGGAAGAACTCGGCAGCCCGAATATGCTCGGATTCGTGCAACAGAATCAGGAACGGCTGCAGGCGGATTATGCACTCTTTCCCTTCTATGGGCAGGACAGCAGCGGCAAGGTGCAGATGCACCTCGGCTTCAAGGGACCGCTGTTTATCGACCTCATCGCCCGCGGCGGCGACTGGGGCGGACCGGTTTCACGAGGCATCCATGGCTCCAATTCTGTCTGGTTTCACAACCCCGCGTGGACGCTGGTGCACGCGCTGGCGAGCATGTTTACGCCCGACCAGAAGCATGTGCTGATCGATGGGTTCTACGATGACGTTGCGCCGTCCAGCGCCGAAGATGAGGAGTTGCTGGCTAAGCTGGTCGAGACGTTTACGCCCGAAACAGAGCTTGCGGAAAACGATGTGCGCCGCTTTAAGTACGACCTGACTGGCGTTGATCTGGTGCGCAAGTACCTCTACCAGCCGGCGCTCAACATCGATGGCATGATCACCGGGTATACAGGCGAGGGCAGCAAGGCGCTGATTCCACACGAAGCGCGTGCCCAGATAGATATCCGGATGGTGAAGAACATGCGCCCAGAGCGGATGCTCCAGTTGGTTAAGGATCATCTGGAGCGGCATGGCTTCGGCGACAAGATCGAAGTTGTACAACGGGACGGCTATGTACCCTCGAAGACCGGCTTCAAGGACAATCCGGCGGCGCAAGCGATGGCTAAGACCTATCGTCAGTTGGGTTTTGAACCTGAAATTTGGCCTCACCTAGGCGGGTCTGCACCTTTCTACCTGTTCACCGACGTGCTCAATATCCCCGTCGTGCTTGGCGGCTTGGGGCACGGCGGTCGTCCGCACAGCCCGGATGAATATGCCACCCTCGAAGGCATGAAACTGGCGGAGAAGTCGTACGCAAGCTTTATACTCAATCTTGCTGCGTGAGTGCTCATGGGTAAATACATTCTTCAGCGTCTCCTAATCGCAGTACCAGTCATCTTCGGCGTCACCGTCGTGGCCTTTTTTATCATGACGCTGGCTCCGGGCGATGCGGTCGATATGCTGATCAGCCCCGGGTTGAGTCCAGAGGATATTGCTCTGAAGAGACAGACATTGGGGCTGGACCAACCGGTGTTCGTTCAGTATGTTCGCTGGCTGCAAGAAATGCTACACGGAAATCTGGGCTATTCATTTACCAATCGCCAGCCAGTAACGGAACGAATTTTCGACCGCTTTGGTCCCACCTTTACGCTTGCAATGTCGGCCTTGCTACTGTCGTACATCATCGCAGTTCCCATCGGAGTGCTCTCGGCGGTTCGTCAATACTCAGTAATGGATTATTCAGCTACCATATTTTCGTTCTTGGGCGTGTCGATTCCATCTTTCTTCTTCGGACTGCTCATGATCTATTTCTTCTCGCTGAAACTAGATCTGCTTCCTACTGGCGGTATGCAGTCGGTTGGACAGGAGTTCTCTTTTTCCGATCGGCTATCGCACCTGATCTTGCCGATGTTGGTGCTGAGCCTCCAGAATACGGGCATCGTAATGCGCTACACTCGTTCTAGCATGTTGGATGTTGTACGCCAAGATTATGTGCGAACGGCGCGGGGCAAGGGACTACAAAGACAAGCAGTCCTGGTGCGTCATGGATTGCGAAATGCCCTGATTCCAGTGATCACGCTCGTAGGCCTACAAATACCGATTTTGCTAGGCGGTGCTATCATTACTGAGCAAATATTCAATTGGCCTGGCATGGGACGTCTAACTGTCGAGGCGATCAATCAACGAGACTACCCCACCATCATGGGGCTAAATCTGATGATCGCGCTGATGGTTGTGGCTGGAAACCTAATAGCCGATGTGCTGTACGGTGTGGCTGATCCGCGCATCCGTCAGCAAGGAGGATAGGCCATGACCACTGACGAAATGCATACCGTGTTAGCGGAACCTGGGCCGGCTGCCGCTGTCGATAGTTCGGTATTTGCCCATAAACCCGTCAAACTGCGTACGTTGATCTGGCGGCAGTTTCTGCACCACCGCCTAGCGGTTTACTCGACTGTTGTGCTGGCGATTTTGGTGCTGAGCGCAGTGTTCGCACCGATTTTGGCGCCCCACGACCCGAGTTACATTGATCCAACAGCGTTCGACCAGCCACCTTCACTACAGCATCCGCTGGGAACTGACCGGGTGGGGCGAGATGTGCTAAGCCGGCTTATCTATGGTGGACGCATATCGCTATCGGTCGGTTTTGTGGCGGTTTCGATTTATATGGTTATCGGCATGATTCTCGGTTCGGTCGCTGGTTTTTACGGCGGCTGGATTGATGGATTCATTTCGCGTTTGATCGATATTGTTTTATCGTTCCCATATCTCATGCTCATCTTGGTACTAGTAAGTTTGCTAGGGCCTGGTTTGGGCAATATCATGTTGGCATTGGGCTTGTTGGGCTGGCCTCAGGTTGCACGTATTTTGCGAGGCGAGTTTCTTCGGCTGCGATCCAATGATTTCGTGCTGGCCGCGCGCACGGTTGGCGCTCCGGATCGGCGTATTATCGTCAGCCACATCATTCCAAACGCAATGGGACCGCTGCTGGTCGCCGCCACGTTTGGCGTGGCAACGGCGATATTAGCTGAATCAGCGCTCAGCTTTCTCGGATTAGGTGTGCAACCGCCGGCATCAAGCTGGGGCCAAATGCTCAATGACGCCCAGTCTTTAACCATTCTTGAATCAAAACCATGGGTATGGATGCCGCCTGGCATCTTGATCTTAATTTCGGTGTTGAGTATTAACTTTATTGGTGATGGCTTGCGGGATGCTCTCGACCCGCAACTACGGGAATAGATCGCCAACATGCATCTCTATCTGGTATATCGTTCAGTACTACCAAATCCCAATCCCTAAAGGAGACAGACATGAACCTAAGGTCCTCAATCAAGATAGTCAACATGGTCATTGCTCTCGTCATGTTGACAGCACTGCTCGCGGCATGCGGCGGGGCTGTGCCTGCTGATACAGCTGCAATGCCCACAGCCACGCGAGCCACAGAACTGGTTGCTCCTCAACTAACTACGCCAGAGGCAAGCACAGAAGCCTCCACTGCAGGCGATGTCGTTGAAGGTGGTCAAGTTAATATCGCCATGTGGAGCCCGCCGAACAGCTTCAATCCGCTCAACTCGGATTCCAGCTATGGTCAGTTTGTGATTGATATCCTATTCGATTCCCTAACCAAATTCAACGACGACGTGGAATTTGCTCCGCGATTGGCGGATAGCTGGGATATCAATGAAGACAGCACAGAGTTTACGTTCCACCTGAACCCTGATGCCACCTGGCATGATGGTACGCCGCTAACGGCTGCCGACGTGGAATATACAATCTGGGCCATTAGCGACCCGGAGATTCCCACGAACCGCGGTGCGAATATCTCATTCCTCAAGGGTCTGGACGGCAGTAAGCGCCCCGAAGGCGTGGACACGGTGGAAGGCGTTGAGGTGATCGACGACCACACCATCAAGTTGACTACTGACAATCCTGTTGATCCGCTGGCGCTTCTGGAGCAGATCGGTAATCAGGTTTGGATCATCCCGAAGCACATTCTTGAGGATGTGGCGCCGGCTGATTTCGATACACTAGATTTCTGGCTGGATCCTACTGTTGGATCTGGAGCATTCAAGTTTGTGCGTTATGAGACCGACCAGTTCATCGAGCTTGCACGCAATGAGGACTATTATGACGGTGCGCCGCATCTGGATAGGGTCATCATTTCTATCGTCACACCTGCTACTATGGTCGCTCAACTTGAAAAGGGCGAGGTGGATATCTCGTCGGCTGGCGGAATCGGCGACATTCCTCTGGATGACTGGGAGCGCGTGCAGGCACTGCCGAATGTGACGGCTACGAGTTACCAGGACAATGGCTACCAGTACATGATCATCAATGGCGATCCTGAGCTGCCATGGGCGGATAAGCGCATCCGCCAGGCATTGGCCTACGGCGTTAACCGCCAATTGATTGTCGACTCGCTGCTCAAGGGCCAAGGCGTAGTGGCCAATGGTTCCATCGTGCCGGTCACCTACTACTACAATCCGGAGATCGAAGGTCAATATCCCTATGACCCGGAAAAGGCGAAGGAACTACTAAACGAGGCCGGTTGGGATTTCAACCGGGAAGTGAAGCTGCTAGTTCCTATCGGTAACACCGTGCGCGAGCTATCCGCCGACATCATTCAAGCGAATCTCGCAGAAATCGGTCTGGATGTCAGCATCGAGAAGATGGACTTCCCAACACTGATTTCTCGCTTCCAGGCTGGTGACTTTGACCTGGGATTGGTTGGTTGGGGTGGTACGCTTGATCCGGACGTTCGCTCACAGTACCAGACCGGCGGGCAGTATAACTTCGGTCAGATGAGCATCGCCGAGATAGATGACCTGTTGGAACGCGGCGCTCAGACTGCTGATCCCGAGGCGCGCAAAGCGATCTACGATGAGTTCCAAACCGTCTTCCTGGACGAGATGCCCATTGTTCCGCTTTACTGGCCTCTGCGCTTGGCTGCGATTAACAACCGCGTCGAGAATGCCAGCCATATCATTACCACCAATGGTCTACTGCGCAATATCAACGAGTGGTGGGTCACGGACGGTCAGTAAGTTGAATCGGCTCGGCTACCCGGAAATCCCGTACCTCGCCAGAGTCGTATGGCGGATGGGATGAACTAGGTACAGAAGGACAATCGTAGAACAGAGAGTGAACAGAGCGGCAACGAGAATCAGCGTTGTCGCTCTGCTCTTGTTGCGATAGTCTATACGGAATACCAACCGATAACGGGGACACGGAGAAAAGATAGTATTCTTGCCATCTAGGTGGTGTCTGATGAGGTGTCGCGTATACAATTCTTGAGAGCACTCGACATTTGAATATGATTTCACTAAAGAGCACAGAGGCAGGTATCCTGTGACCCTGATGTGTCGGTTCTGAGATTGTCTATCGGCAGCGACTAAGCCTGGTGCTACTGTGCATGGGGCTGAGGGGTGCAGGTCTACGAGGAGCGCGAGAATAATATGCTACTCATGCGGAAGCGACGTCACCTATTCGAGATCCACGAACAGCGATGGTGCCCGCCTACTATACGCAATGGATCAACCGACTACCTCCGCTTCATCGCCGGAGTCGCCCGTCAGTACTATCATGTCGTTCCCCTGTTGCGTCGGGCGCTTGTAGCGTCACGCAGCGAACGCATTGTCGATCTCTGCTCCGGAGGCGGCGGCCCCTGGAAACAGTTGCAGCGCCCGCTGAACTCCACACTGCCTGCGCCGATTCCTATCCTGCTGACAGACCTCTATCCCAGTCATACAGCCGGGGATGCCCCAATCTATGCAGGACCTAACCTGGAGTTCCTGTCTGAACCTGTTGATGCCACACAGGTTCCGAAAGACCTGACTGGCTTTCGAACGCTCTTCACTGCATTCCATCACTTTAGGCCACAGGATGCACGCAACATATTGCAAGATGCCGTAGATAGCGGTCAGGGCATTGGGATATTTGAGCAGACGGCGCGGACACCGCTCGCACTGATCGAAATGCTGGTTCTGCCCTGGATAGCTCTTCTCTCGGCCCCTTTCGTGCGTCCATTTCGCGTAGATCGCCTGTTCTGGACATGGGTAATACCGTTGATTCCGTTCGTGCTCTGTTTTGATGGTATTGTTTCATGCTTACGAACCTACTCGACGGCAGAACTGCACGAAATGATCGCCGGGATTCGGCTACCCTCTGGCGGTGACCAGTATCGGTGGGAAGTGGGCCGCGTGTCCAGCCCCTTATCGCCAGTCGGGGTGACCTACGCTATCCTGTATCCGGTGCGTTCGTAGTCGGTGCGTGAGATGGTGCTAAGCGGAATCCGAGCCGGTAGGTCCACCGCTTGATCCACCGTATTGTGCAGTTCTGGTGTGATTCCTACAGTGGATGGTGAAGAAGCGGAGACTGGGGCCGAATTGCGCCGTACAAGGTGCTGTCAGGCTGCGTGCGCTCGCTGCGAACCGCGTGTGGCATGAACGAGGTAAGATACAAGAGGGGGTACGAACCTTCCCGCACCGATCAATAGATCAGCTAGTAACGGCTTCGACAATGAATCCTGAAGCAAGCGCCCGAGACCAATGCGTCTGTCAAACTCAGCGTGCCAAATTCGGCGGTGCATATCGGCCCACTCTATCTTCGAGATATCCCCGCGTAAAAACGCATCTACAAGCGGTACACATATCTCTGATCCGCGCATCGCCATGGCCATGCCGTCTCCGCACAGCGGTGTGATCATCGCCGCGGCATCTCCAATACAAGGCGCTCCCTGCCAGGGTGCGGCTGGGCGCGAGGTATCTACTGCAGCCACAGTCTTCACCGTGGAAGAAACGGGACAGGCGTCCGCAAGCCGATCATCCAGCGCCGGCTGGCTTATGCGTGCGGCATTCAGCATCGCCTGCGGTGACTTTCCTGCGCTCCGAAAGGCTTCATACGTGACCAGCATACAGAAGTTTGATCGCTTTCCTTCGACAGGATTGACGCCGCCGTAGCCGCCTTGAAAGAAATAGAGCTCAACCTGTTGATGTATAGCTAGGTTCTCAAAGTGACATTTCACGCCCACGTGATGCTGTGGACTATGCGAGTGGTTCGGTGCTCTCGCCGACGATTCGGGCTCCTGTATCGTCAGCTTATTGTGACGTCCACACGCAAGGATCACTGCGCGTGCGCGTACAGATTCAGGCCGTTGAGGGCTGGGCGCATTACTTTTTGTGCGAAGCTCGAGCAGATAGCCTTCTTCCTGCTGTGCGACGTCCATTACGGTGACGCCTGTCCACAGCGTCACACCCCTTGCTTGTGCCGCCTCGGCGAGCGCAGCGTCCAGAGCGTACCGGCTGATACCTAAGGCGGCGCCTGGCAGACCGGTTCGAATGCGTTGCCCTCTAGGTGATGTGAGCTCAGCGTGATGCAGTGCAACCGGCCTTAGTTCTGATACGGTCTCGCGCAGACCTAGTACGCTCAGGCTGTTCTGCGCTTCGGGTGAGAGGAACTCACCGCAGACCTTGTGTCGCGGCAGGAGATCCTGTTCAAGCAGTAGGATGTTCCAACCCCGCTGAGCAAGGGCGATTGCCGCCGTGCTTCCGGCTGGTCCCGCACCTACAACTGCCGCATCAAAAACTATACTGTCCATCGCGACTAGCCTTCGCTTACTACAGGCAGGAAGGTAAGGCGCGCCATTTCGATCACTAAACCGGGACCGAAAGCCATAGCAACACCCGACGAGAATAGATCCCCCGGCACGCTTTGAGGCGTTGAACCATTGGGAGTGACGCCGCCATTGAGGCTCGGTACATGTGTCCTTCCCACAAACTCCTGCGTGAGTGATTGACGAAGCTCTTCCAGAACGAACAGGATGGTTGCAGACGAGAGATTGCCAACTCGGCGCAGAATTGTTCGGCTCGCCGTAACCTGCTCAGGTGTCAGGTCAAAGACATTCTGCAAGCGATCTACGATGGCGCGTCCGCCGGGATGGATGGCCCAGAAAGCTGGAGATTGGTCTCCGAACAGGTGGTGCAACGCGGTAGGCGCTGCCGCGGCCACATGCTCCGGAATCTGAGGAGAGAGGTGCAGTACGAAACCATGATCGCCGATCTCCCAAACCATCTCAGCTTCGGTATCCGGGTGAGTTTCTGTGCGAAACGCGTCCAGACGAAAAACGCCCGCATCCCCCGCTGTCGCCTCTCCTACAAGACAGGCTGCAGCGCCATCGGCGAAGAGCGACATCGCAATGAGATGAGCGGGAAGAGTACTCTGCTGAATGTGGAGCGAGCAAAGCTCCACGCAGACCACGAGTACGCGTGCGTCAGGCTGGCCGCGCACAATTTCGTGCGCTGTGCGCATTCCGTTGAAGGCAGCGGAACACCCCATGAACCCGATCACGAGTCGGCCTACAGTGGGAGACAGCCCTAACTCTCGCGCGATGACGAAATCGAGCCCGGGAGCGAAAAATCCGGTACAGCTTACGACAATCAGGTGGGATATCGACTCCGTTACGGTCTGTATGGGAGTATTTGACCCTGCCGCGTAACGCTCGAGCGCCTTGCGCGCAGCTTGCGTGCCAAGCCGGGGCGCCTCGGACGCATAGATACGCATGCGTTCGGCAGTACTAGGCGAGTGACATGCGTCACCAGGCGTGAAACGGGAGTGCTCGACGGGCTTAAGATACTCGGGACAACATGAATGGCGGCGTTCGATGCCGGAATGGGTGTGTAAGCTGCGGACGGCGCGTCTCACTGCCGGCTGATCTACGAAAGCACTGGACATCCACTCACTGATTTGGTCTTGGCTTGCGCTGTGCGGCGGCAAGGCGGTGCCAAAGGAGAGCAGAGAAACACAACTTTGATCAGTTTCCTGTGTGCTTTGGCGTGAATCCAGCGTCCGAACGCGTCGTGTATCGATCATATCATTTCCTCTCAATAACGGTTGAACTCAACCACTTGATACTAGCCGACTTCCGGCATCTCGCCAACACCTCAATTTTATATGCTTGTGCCCAATTGAGTATGAATGTGGATTTGACCCCATGAGGTGGATACCAGGAAACAATAGTAGTCTAGTCATAGAGGCGGAGCTTGATCAATCGTCGCGAGTACGTTCAATCCTGCAAAGAGAAAGATCATCACTTTGGCGGGTGAAGGTTTCTTTCGGGGAATATGGAATGGTGCGGGGTAGTTTGTAAGGCAGTGAACAGCCCACGAAGTAGTCTATTGGTAGACGGTTTGCCTACGATGAACCTCGGCCTGCAGTCAGCAGAAGCGAGGATGAGGATTCTCTCAGGTAGGATTGAAGTAAGTGAAGGTTTGCTATAGGAGCAAACGCGTTCTGTGTTGTGTGCCGACCGAGCCGGATGAAACTGCTGTTGGCCACTACCCTCGGTAGGCATGAACGGAGCTGCGCCTCCAGCTCTGCGAAACGTTTGCTGCTCATGACACCCAGAAGACCGCCTATTACCGTTATTTCGGGCTGAATCATTAGCATGGCACTGGCAACCGCCACCGATAGCGCAGCGAACATGTCGTGCACTACGTCTTCGCAGACTATGATCTCCGGGTCTTCCGCCCGGAGCAATAGACGGAATCGCTCGTGCTCTTTATCGCCATGACCTTGAATTCTGCCTTTGCAGGCCGCGGTCTTATGCGAGCTGTGATGTTCATTCCCTGGGCGTTTCCCACGGTGGTCTCAGCACGGCTATGGGAACTGATGTTCCCGGACACCAGCGCAGGTGTTGTCAATCGTGTACTCATGGACCTTGCCATCGTCGGTGCTCCACAGGCGTGGCTTTTCGCAGTTGTTTTGCAGCTGCCAGTCGACCTTCATGCTGACGATCCGTTCGCTTGAAGCAGCTTGCCTCTTGGCAGCCGATCCGTCCAGGCACAGACGGATACAGTCGCTGCCAGACAATCGTGCACGGAATTGTCGCCGCTATTTATTGCTGAGGCGACAGTTCCATCCAAAATTCCGAAAGATATCCTTGCGCATCCGGGCTAAACAGCTTTCTGCTATGGTAACCGTCGTTCCGTCGCAATTCCAAGAGTAGACCGTTGCGCGACCGGTGACAACTGCAGGGATACTATTAGTCTCCGGATTGGCCTGACAGTACTCATCCATAGTAGACGTCGGCGTCTCTGAAATATCAGCTTTTTCGCTGCAAGGAAGATTCGCGCCCACAACACAGAACCATACGTTGCCATCCATGCAGCGCCAGTACGCTGACTGCTGCATGGAAGCCGGCGCATCCGCTGAGACGATGTTCTGGTCGATCATGGCTTGAACGATGGCTTCCGGCAGCTTGCCGTCCACAGTCTCGGCCGCGGGCGAATCTTCGGTACCAACTGAAGCGCAGTAAGCGAAGGGATCGATGCTATCCGCCTGGACAGGCTCGGCAGTCGGCGTGACATTGGCGTTTGCGGTCTCATCTGCCGGCATACAGGCGCCGTTGTAGTAATCCCACACGTCGCAGCTTTGCCCGTCGGGGAACGTGCACGTTCCTTGATCCTGATCATCGTCGGTCGTGGCTGATTCATCAGCCTTGTACTCGCCTTTCGTGATTGCGCAATAGCGGGCAGCGTCCGTTGCATAGCCGGTAATCCGAATGCCGCCTACCGGGCATTCACCACGGACATCGCCCATTCTTCGCATTGCAGGTTGTCCTCAAAGGTGCATACTCCGTACTGTCCGCCATCACCTCGGGTTTCGATCGACAGCGTGCCGCCCTGTTCGGTGCAGTTCTGCGAGGCGAGGTTGGCGACTTAACCGCCCGACGCTGCTTCAGGCACAGGTGCTTCTGATGCTATCTGATTGCAGGCCGACAGCAGTAACCCTATACCCGCAGACAGGATAGGGATGCGCTTCAAAATGCAGGTTGGACATGGTTTGCCTCCAATTACAGGTGATCTCCGCAATGCGATGACCGTATCGCGCCGGTTCAATGCGACCACGATTACGGCGTCACAATGTTGAAGTTCGAGGGGAAGACTTCCATTAGAGAAAGAAAGAGAATGACGGTCGCTACGCTGCCGTCGATCGTGATCTTGCCGTTGTCGATGGCGATCTCTGCCGTAGTGTCGCCCAACAGAATTTCGCCGAGCGTCTCGGATGATATTGTGATTGTTGCAGATGCGGCATTCGATTGTTCGCCGGCCGTGTGATTCACGACGGAATTTTCTAGTGTAGTGACGAACTTGTTCTGATCGTTCTCGCTGGGCTTATCGGTGAAGACCCAGTTGAGAATGATGAAGCGGTCTTCGGCCCTTTTCGCATTGAGGTGGATGCCCATGAAGTCGAACAGCGCATCCAATTTGATCACCTTGAGTACCTCAAGCCCGCCCCTGCTGCTCGTACCGGCGTTGGGATTCACGCCATTGCGCAGTTCCTCCGCACCGGATAGATAGAAATCACGCCACGGTCCCGATTCTGCCTGGTAACCCAGTTGCTCGAGCGCATCCGCCTGCAGCAGTTGCGCCGCACGGTTGTTTGGCTCGGCGAAGACGACGTGGTTGACAAGCTGCGCTACCCAGCGGTATTCACCATTGTCATACGCCACTTGGGCTGCGGCCATCACCTTGTCGGCGCCCCCCATCAACTGCACATATTTCTTGCTTGCTTCAACAGGCGGCAGCGGATTTAGGTTGGCTGGATTTCCGTCAAACCAGCCAAGATACAGATCGTAGGCAGCCTTCACATTATGGCTGAGCGTGCCGTAATAGCCGCGGCTGGACCAGGTCTGCTGTTGGACCTTTGGCAGTTGGATCATCTCGGCGATTTCATCCGGCACGTATCCCTTGTTCGCAAGGTTGAGTGTCTGGTCATTGATGAAACGGTAGAGATCACGCTGGAGTTTGAGATGACTGACGACCTCTGCGTTGCCCCAGACGGGCCAGTGATGCATACCGTACAGCACCTCCACATCGTCTCCCCATTGATCAAGTGCCTGATTCAGATATTTGGACCACGCCAGCGGGTCTCGCACCTTGGCACCGCGCAGGGAATAGACGTTGTGCATTGTGTGTGTGGCATCTTCTGCCCCGTTCAGGGCTTTCAGTTCCGGAATGTACCACATCATTTCCGCGGGTGCTTCTGTGTTGGGAACCAACAACCAGTCGAAGGTAAGACCGTCGATGTCTGTCGGAGCGGTGTCATCCTCGATTGTGACCGTCGGTGGCAGCAGGCTCTGGGTGCCCTCAGAGATGGTCATGCCAAGTCCCGCGCCTACCCCTTGCTTCGGACCAGGCGGGATCAATGTCCCGTACATGTAGTTGGCGCGACGTCCCATCACGTTACCGGCGTAAACATTCTCCTTGCTGGCAGCCTCCATAAAACCGGACGGCGCGTAGATGTCGACCCCATTCGCCACATCTTGCGCCGAGATCACACCCAGCACGCCGCCCCAGTGATCCACGTGACTATGCGTATAGATTACGGCGACCACGTCCTGCAGCGGTCGATTGGCGCGGTACAGAGCCAGTGATGCTGCGGCCGTCTCCACGGAGACCAAAGGATCCACCACGATAACGCCGGTGTCCCCTTCGATAATGGTCATATTGGACAGGTCGTAGTTGCGTACCTGATAGATGCGGTCCGTCACTTTGTATAGTCCGCCGGCGTTGACGAGTTGTGACTGGCGCCACAGGCTGGGGTTCACCGAATCGGGCGCAACCGAGCCATCCATGACGAAGTCGTACTTCGTCGTATCCCAGATCACGCCGCCCTGTGCGTTGGTGAGTGGCGTCGTGGGCAAGGGGGCAATAAAGCCATGGGCTACGTCGTCGTAATCTGATGTGTCGCTGAAGGGCAACGTGTTGTAGACTTCTGCGTTGGCCGCCTTTGTGAATGACGACGCTTCCTTGGGCTGCTCCGGTTGCGGAGACCCAAGTTCCTCCGGAACCGAAACGTACGGCAGCCGTATTGTTGTGTCGCCGTCGTCAACAATCTGAGCTGGCGCGCTCCCTCCCTGCGCCAGGGAACTGGTCACCGAACTGCTGACGAGCGCCAAGCTCATGAACACAATCAGCAGTGTCCTACCCACTCGGGCGGGAACATGGCGCCGTCCAGACCGGCCCAACTTCGCGAGTTGTATCTTGTTCATTTCTCAGTGTTCTCCTCTTGATTCGTTCTCAGTAGTACGTTCGCATTCGCAGGTTGCACCGTGGGTCGCAACCAAAACCCAACGGAAATACACAGGGATCTCTGCTGCTGAGGCGCTGTTTCGTCATGCTGACGCCTCCTGATTCTGCCGTTCTCTCTTGCGACTATTGCTGCTGGCTAACGTATGGCAGATAGGTCGCCGGACATTGGCCATCGAACTGTAAGGATTCTTCACCACTAATCCCCGCGCTCCACTGACGCGTACCGTGAATCGCGATAAGCAACACGATAGCGATACCCAGTGCCAAGCGCGCAACTTGGAATTGCATGGCGAATCTAGTGTGAATCATGCGTGTTCTTCTTGCATTTCCGGCTGCTGTGCCGTAATCGTCGGCAACCCGCAACGCTGCGTCTTGTAGAGGACCGGATTGCCGACGCAAAAACTGTACGATTAACATTGCTGTATACCAGTGCTGACGCTACCTATTGTTTGTTGATAACCGGCATATAGATCGGCGGACACGCCACCTCGATATCAATCGTTTCTTCGGTGCGAACCCCATTTGCACCGTTCACTTCAATCCCAATTTCCTGGTTACCGCAATTTTCCGCACGGAACGGAATACTGACGCGGAAACCGTCACCGTTGCGGATATGGGGGATGATCTCTACGTCATAGACGGATACGTTTTGGCCGTCGGACACACTGAAGTAGACTACTGCTCCATCGGTTGCGCCTCCAGCGGATGTCACGTCCGCGGCGAGAAGTAATCGCTCGCCAAGCGCTATATGACTCTCCAGCGGTTCCGTGCGTGTAACCAGGAAGTTCTCAATGCCGAGCGCGCCAGCTGAGGTTGAGGTAGCAGCGTCTGCCTGCACAGTAGTCGGTGTAGGTTGCACATAGAACGGCATATGCAAATAGCCGGCGTTGTTGCTGTACGGTTCCAAGGGGACATCACCGATGGCGGTAAGCGTTTGCGGGATCTCAGTTAGACCGTGCTCCGGCAAATCCTGGATCAGCTGGTTGTTGCTGTCTTCCGCCCACACCACGACCCAAAAGAGGTAGTACTTGTCCGCCATGTCGTCGGTCAAGGTGAAAGGAGCTACGGCGACTGCCCAGTTCTCCACATTTTGCGAAACCGCGCTGGCAAAACCAGTTAGCGGGTCTAGCGTAGTCTCAGCGATTAACTCACTATCGCTAGTTGGCTTCGTATTTACGATCTGCTGGCGGTAGAAGCGCACATGCACCTGACTGCCGTCCGGCATATCTTGCAGGCTATAGTTGTAGACCCGCGCCTGCAAGTAGACATCGTCTCCAACTGATGCAGTTGCCCGTTGCGGACCAGTTGCACCATCCACGGTCACGAGAAGTCCGCGCATCATGTAGAACTCGCTGTTCCACAAATCATCCGGTTGCGGCTCATTGAAGCTGACGCAGTTATTGGCATCGATGCAGTTCAGCCCGGAATCGCTGGATTGCGATGTCTTCGCCCATCGCTGCGGATGGTTGAGCGCCACATCGATGTATTCAGCATAGGGGCTGGTTTGCCACCAGGTACCTGATGCCTGCGCCAGCGGGTTAGCAGCGAAAGCTGCCCGAATCGGGCCCGTTGTACCCACGGTTCCTGTCACTGGAATCGTCTGCACCGTACCTACCGGGTTGTGTGCGCCAAAGATGAATGGCTGGATTCTGTATTCGTATAGACCCGGTGTTGGGAAGGTGCCCGGTTTGGCTATACCAATGCCGGTGGAACTTCCAACAGAAGTAGAGGATGTATTCAATGTGGAGGTTGCATTGCTGTTGTTATAGTCGAATGATCCTGAAACCTGCAGCCCCGGTCCCTTTACATCCAGCAACTTGGGAGGCCCGACCGTGATCGAATTGTCGCTCTCAAACGAATGAGTGCGTGACGTTCCAGTCGAGACGGAGCTGCCGCTTTGACCGCTCCAGTTAGCCGATTCCGTGTTGGGCGAATCATCGGTGTAGAAGCCGGTGGGTGAAGTGCCGGACAGCGGAATCAAACCCGAGTAACGTTTCTCCAGTAAAGCGTAGGACGCTGGATAGGAGAAGATTTGCCCCGGCTCATGGAGAGGCTGATACCATTCCAACCGCGGCCCGCTGACTGAGCTGGACTGCGTGTTGCTCGGACCGGAGAACTGCACGTAGAGCGGCTCTTCCTCGCTTGCGCTGCAGCCGGGCTTGTCGTTGGGACAGACCGTTTGGCCTATCACCGGATAGTAATAGATGCTGAAATCATATTCGTTAATCCAGATCTGATCTCCGAAACCTGTTCGAGTGGAAGAGTCAAATTCCTGGCTGCTGTATGAGTAATCGTTGTTGGTCGTGGTACTGGTGAACTTCTGCTGCCACGACTGGGTGAGGTTGCCCTGAATCATGGAAACCAAGGGCACGTTTAGCTTGAACTTCTCGCTAGCCGACTCCTTGAATCCGTACGAATTGCTGGTGGTGTGCATGTTCGAGGACTGCTCAGTGTTAGTTAACTTTGTGTCGTAAAGTGAATAGAATGAATCGGGCACTACGCTGAAGTTCACAACATCCGAAATCGTCGACGTCGTCTGATTGGGCAGAATGTAGTCCGCGTGCATAGGCGGATGACCCAGGATGATGGTAGGTTCTGAGTGATTCGTGATCCGAACAATGTTGGGAGCGCCCAGGCGCATGCCGCGTCCCTGAAGGTCGCCGGCAACCAGCCAGTTGGTCTGATTAGTTCCTGCCGGAGAAGATCTGTAATTCAGTCCTAGACTGGAGTCCACTACCGGCGTGTTGATGAGCGTGAACTTGTAGTTGTTGGACGGGTCCACGCCAAGGTTAAAGATGACGCCATAATAGTTGTTCAATAGTGCGATTCGCTGGGTATAGTCGGTATCGGGGTTCGGTTTGTCTGGCACAGCGGCAAAGTGTCCCACTGCCATGCCATTCAAGACCGGTATCTGCACGCTGCTATTCCAACCCACGCATGAATCATAGGCGCCCAATTCCTGGTGATGGTTGGTCATTGTGCCGCCGCTGAAGGTTAATACGACTGCCAGTACCTTTATCAAGACATGACCGGACTGGCAGTCGTTGTCCAAAACGTAGTGACCCACGCCTATCACCGCCTGGTCGCCTCTGCCAAACCAGTCCAGACTCGCAGACGTGGCGTACACGTCCAACGGCGCATTGGTGTTCAGCGTCACGCTGGAGATCGCCTTGCCATCGACAAGACTGAAATCGGCATTGAATTCCCACCAGTAGGCGTACAGTGAGCAGTCACCGGTGCCCTTCGCTATGCTGGTTGTTACTAGACCGTCGCTGCCGTCGGACGCGTAATCGCCGCCAGCAATGCCGACACCCCAAGGTCCATTACCATATGTGCATCCAGTGAGTTCGACAGGCATGTTGATGGTCTTCTCTCTGGACTGCAGCGGATCCAGGATCACGGTGAAGGCAGCTGCTCCTTCACAGACCGTGTCTGCAATATCGTCGGGGCAAACTGTTGCGAAGTGAACCGTTTTGTCGTACGCCGCCCATGCTGTGTCGACGAGTCCGTCTCCGTTGAAGTCACCGGTAGTGGGGTCGGTCCTGGGCGCCATTCCCGCCGCCGTGAATGCAGTGGTCGCGAACAGCGTCATGCCCTGGCTCGTGTCGGTCACAACATTGGCGCTGGCTGCGAACACTCCCGAACCGCTGAAGATCAGCAGGTCGTCGAACCCGTCCTGATTGAAGTCGTCCATCGCCATTGCGGTGTTTTCGGCAGACATGACGAACTCTTCGCCGAAGAGTGTCGTGCCGGAGGAGAGACTATCGACATGAAACCCCATGTTTGGCTGACCACCCGGCGCCGTGCAGTCTGCTCCTTGCGCGTGGGCGGTAGGTTCGAGCGTGACCATAAGGTCATACGGGAGATCGAAGAAGCGCCCCACGCGTGTGACCTGGGGCTGACGATAGCCATTCATGTAGCAGTCGCGTGTGCTGACCGTGCGTTTGGCCTGACTGCTTATGTTGTCGTTGGCGGTTTCCAGGATGTAGTTGTTGACCTGAGACTGTGTTGAACTGCTCAGCGGTTTTGTTCGCATGACGAGCAGATCGTCGACGTTAAAAAGCTCGTAGTCGCCGTTTAGCGGGTCGTTGATAGAGTTGAAGTCGGGGTCCTGTGCATAAACTCGCCCGGGCATGGCGCCAAACCACACGGCTATGAGCAACAGCACAAGGAAACCCAGCATCATACGGGTATTCACAAATCGAGATATGTTAAACCTGGTGTGAGTCATTGCTTTCTCCTATTGTGGGCGATATTTGGCCCAACTGTGCTATGTCTCGTGCATTCCATTTCGGCTGGCTCCGTATCGTATCCGTTTTGATATTGGGCAGCTGCTTCTGCATGCCAGTGTTGTTCACAGATTCTGCCCGTGTCGACCGTACCGCTTGTCCACCTTCTCGATTTTTCATATCGCGCCAATGCTCCAACCAACGGTTTCACCTGCCTAATTCAGATTTACAACCCGCTACTCATGGGAACCTTCCGCGACGACAGGCAAATAGATCGGCGGACATTGAGCCTCCACTTTGAGAGGCTGTACGCTACTTCCAGCGTTCGAGGAGCGTACCTCTAGCAGCAACGTCTGGTCACCGCATTCGCGCGGCGCGTACGGAATCCGCACCACTTGGTGACCTTCAGCCACGATGGGCAGAATATCCGTATCCAGGATGGTTCGCTGACCTCCGTGCTCTTCGATTAGCGAAATCTGCACAGCCTCGGCCGTACCGTTTTCAGCGTGCAACTCGGCTTCAATCAGATACTGTGTGAATCTTTGGTGCTCAGAAATCGCAGCAACCAAGTTTCTGATCGTCAGAGTGGGCGACTCCGGCGACGCAGCCAATGAGTTTCCACACACGCCAATACAGAACGGCTGATGATAGAGTCCGACGTTATTGGTGAAGGAGGTTGTGCCGCTGCCCGTTGTAGTCGGGACTACCGGGCCGGCTTGGATGGGTACTTGCACAATCGATGTCAGTGTACCGGGCTTGCTGTTGAGGCCGTGGCCGTTCACCTCCTGTACCATGTTGCCCCCGGCATCTTCTGCCCAGGTGACGACCCAAAAGACCTGATACGTGCCACTAATCTCTTCGGTTGCCGTGAAATTAGCTGTCGCCGTCGTCCAGTTGGGTGTGAGCGCGCTGTTCCCGTAAGCCGCCAGCGGTCCGACGGTCGATTCTTCAATGAGCGTGGCGTCACCGATCAATGCGGAGTCCTCGTAACCCTGACGGTAGAACTGGACCTTGATCTGGTCGTTCGAGTCCATGGCCTTGAGCGAGTAATTGTAGACACGCGCCTGCAGGTAAATGGCGTCACCCACCTGTGCGGAAATGCGCTGCGGTCCGCCCGGCGCACCGACCGTTACGAGCAAGCCGCGCATGTGATGCCACTGGCTCATGTAGGGCTCGTCGTTGGCCGCGCCAAAGGTCTTGAGCTGGGGGAGATAGGGTTGGAGACATTGCCCCGAATATTGTTCCGTAGCCTCACACACCTTCATGCCGTCAAACCAGCGATCAGGATGGTTGAGCGCGACGTCGATGTTCTGCGTGTACCAGGTATCGGCGCTTTTCCACCGATCACCCCATCCCTGCGTAGCGTCCGTGGGGGGTTTCATCACGTATTCCGTGGCAATCGTACCGGTCGTGGCGTAGACCGTTGGCGCTGCGTCGATGACCTGAACCGTGCCGGTCGGCGCACCCTGGTTGATGACCAGCGGCTGGAATGAATACTTGTAGCTATCGGATCCCACGCCCTGGAAGGCGGGCCGGTACAGGTCGATCTGGGTATAGGCGCCCAGATCGGTGCTGGAGGTATTGAGCGTCGACACCGCCTTGCTGTTGCTATAGTCAAAGCTCCCCGAGAACTCTGCGCCGCCTTCATCCTTGTCGATTCCGCCTGCCGTGATGCTGTTGTCGGTCGCGAACGAATGGGTGTAGGTGTTCTGTGTCGAGGTCTTGTCGCTGGTATCGGAAATCCATTCCACCTTGCTCTGAAAGGGCGCCGCCGGATCGGTGGTGAGGATCACCTCGTTAGTGGACATGACGCCGCTTTCGGGGAAGCGCGCCTTGAGCTGCGAGATGTCCCACACATAGGAGAAAAGCTGCCCTTCCTCGTGCACCGGCTGGTACCATTCTGTCGTCCCGCCATCCAGCGGCGAAATGGTGGAATTCACAGGGCCGGAGAATGATATGTAGAGCGGCTGCATCTGGCTGGCGTCGCAGTTCGGCATGTCCTCTGGACAGACGGTCTGGCCGAGCACGGGATAGAAGTAGACGTAGAAATCGTTGGACTGGTACCAGACGGTGTCATTCAGCCCCGAGCCCTGCGCCAGCGAGTAGTCGTTCTCGACTTTGCTGTACGAATAGTTGGTAGACGTCTTGTTGTATTGCTGCTTCCAGGATTGCTGAAACGAGCCGCTCACGCCGCTGATGAGGGGCACATTAAAGCTGAACTTCTCGGATGTCGATTCGGCGTAGCTGTAGGTGTAGCTTGTGGTGTCGGTGCGCGAAGACTCCGATTTCGCAGAGCCGCCCTGTGTATATGCTGTGTAGAAACCGGCGGGCGCCGCCGTGATGTTCAGGATGGATGCTTCGCTGGCGGTCTGCTGATTGGGCAACACATAGTCGGCATGCATGGGCGGCGAAGCCAGCACGACGGACGGCTGCAGGTGGGACTCAACCTTGATCTTGGTCGGCGGTCCGAGCCGGTCCGCGCGCCCCTGAAGGTCAGCGGCCAACAACTTGTTGAATGCTGTATTCTGCACAGGGATGCCCAGTGAAGACTCAAGCGTTGTGTGCGCTGCCAGGGAAGGTGAATAGCTGTGGGGAACGTTTACCGTGAAGATATAGACTTCTGGTGGGGAAAGGTTGAGCGCGACCGCGATCTGCAGATTGTACGCCTCCGGACTGGTGTTACTGTCCGGAATGGAAGAGAAATGACCTGTCGCCAGCCCAAGATTCCCAGCCTCCGGCGGGTCAGTCCAGGGATTGATACTCTTGTAAATGTTGAACGGAGCCGACATATTGGCGCCTTGAAAGTGAACGACGCCAACGAGATATTGCTGCCTGGGATAGAGTTGGTCTTGTACTGATTCCACATTTGAATAGGTAAAGACAACCTGCTCCGACGTGGCGTTCCACTGCAGTCGTGCCCCCTCAGCGTAGACGGAGCCACACGCATCCTGGCATGTTGCTATGTCGATGAATTGCTGTTGTGTCACAGTCATCGTGCTGTCGAACTTGTATGAATAGGCCCGCATCTTTTTGCCGGACTCCGGTGTGGCGCAACCAAGTGCAACCAATCTGCCAAATTTCTCTGTGCTGCCAGAAGATTCCGTGAAGAAGTTGCCGGCTGCGAGGGCCTGGCTGCGCCCGTCGCCCTCATCGCTCGTATACCAGCAATCTGCATTCGGTGGTGTATGCACGTTTTTTCTTGAGTTCAGCGGGTTGAGGATGACGTCTAGGGCGGCCTTACCCGAGCAGACCGTGCCGGTCACCGATCCGGGACAGACGGTGGCGAAATAGAGGGTGGAGTTCTGGCCGATCCAGGCGACGTCGATTAAGCCATCATCGTTAAAGTCTGCTGTGACCGGATCCCATTTCGGGGCTAGAGCCGTTGAACCCAAGTGAGTTCGAACCCCAAATGTCATGCCTCCGCTCAGGTCGTGGATATCCGTTGCCGTCGCGGCGAACGCTTCCGTTTCGTTGAGGATGAACAGATCTTCAAACCCATCCTGGTTGAAATCGGCCATGGCCATAGCCGACTCTTTGGCGGAGGCGGAGAAATGCACCCAAAGCGGTGCGGCATTCGTCTTGGGATCGACAATATAGAGCCCCATGTTTGCGTCGCCGTTAGTGGATGAACAGTTGGGGTTGCCCGCATTGACCGACGTCGCCATGGTGATGGCGACGTCGTTGCCCATCGCAAAGAAGCGGCCGGCGCGTGTAACCTGCGGCTGGCGCTGTTCGGATAGCCAGCAGGGAGAGGTGAGGAGGATCCTGTTGGACTGGGAGGTTATCTTTTCATCCTCTGTATCGAGAAAGTAGTTGTGGATGTTCGACTTGGTATTGCTGTCGAAGCCGTGGGTCTGGTACATCATCAGATCAGTGACGCGTGAAAGCTCCCAGTTTCCTTCCAGCGGATCGTCGGTGGTGAAATCAGGGTCAGCTGCCAACGCTGGCGCCGTTGACAACATCAGACTCAGAAACAACACTGCTAGCATCATGACAACGCAAAACAGTCGGTACGTGGGGAAAGCCCTATTGACGTTCATATTTGCCGAATCCTTTCTCGTAAATGGTCGTGCGATACTAGCTTTATTGCTCTCCGCGGTCCTGCTCCTTGGATTCAAGCTGTTCACTGGTGGCTTCCCACGTCTCTCGTTCTAGGAAGGCATATAGCGCCTGCAATGTGCCAAAACGTGTAACGTGTCCATCCGTGACAGACTGCGCGGAGGCGCGCCACGTTCCCTTCCTACTCTCGCGCCACAGTCGAATTAGGTAGGCTTGATAAAACGGTCTTTCCGTTCTATCATTGCCGTCAGCGTCCATAGGCTCTGCCCTTATGGTTGATTCCCCACGCAAGCATCGATGCAGATCAGGGCATAGATGATATTCAAGGCGTCATTGGAGGTTTTGCGCGCCATCGCCAGGTTTCTCGTTGAAGCCCGTATTGCATTGTACGAGTGCTATCTTAGCCGAGGGCCGTGACACAACTGTTAACAGATTGGACAAATAGCGTTTCCAAACAGAGTTAATATCGTTACCAAGGTTGCCACGAATGGCTTGGACACAGACAAAGGCATGGAATGCCATGGGATCTCAGCACCTGGAACAGTCGTCAAATGGCTTCGGTTTTCATTTCCTGGGAACGTTTGCTGTATCTTTCGGTGGACAGCCAGTCGACGGTTTCCGCACCGACAAGGAACGCGCGCTGCTCGCCTACCTCGCTCTGGAAGGCAGCCAGCCAATCAACCGGCACATCCTCACAGGATTACTATGGCCGGATATCCGCGAGTCAAATGCGCTGGCAAATCTGCGCCAAACTCTTTTCCGGCTGCGTCACACACTGGACCAGGGTGCTAGCGGAGACAGCGAGGGAGTACTGAAAAGCACGCGACACAGCCTTCAGTTCTGGGCACCTGCTGGCGCGGTCGACGTTCTCGAGTTTCAAGAGCAGATCGCGGCCTGCGATGAACATCAGCATGACGCGCTTGACGGCTGTGGAACGTGCCTGTCGCGTATGGCTGGAGCTGCTCAGCTCTATAGTGGCGAATTTCTGGCGGGCATGAGTGTATCCACTGCACCGAGTTTTGAGGAGTGGCTGCTGCTCAAACGAGAGATGGTGCATTTGCAGGCCATTCGCACGCTTACGGCGCTGGCGCTCGCCAACGAGGACCACGGGGACTTGCGTGAAGCGAAGTATTGGGCCACGCGCCTGGTGAACCTGGATCCCTATCGGGAACAATCCTACCGGCTCGTAATGCGTATTCTCGCTCGCCAGGGGCTACCCGAACAGGCGCTAGCCCAGTTTGGTGTCTGTCGCAAACTGTTGCGTGATGAACTGGATGTCGAGCCCGATCCCGAGATGATAGCGCTCGTCGAACGGATTCGACGTGGGGACTTCCAGACTCGTACCGATCAACGTGGCGCCCAGCAAAGTATTAGCATCGTGCCAGCAGGTTCGCCAGTTCCAATGCCGGAACGATCCCCGCTCGCCAGAAACGCCGATGAATTGCTGCGCGAGGTTCCTCTTGCCGGACCTTTCTTCGGATGCAACCAGGAGCAGTTGAAGATATCGCAGTGGCTCAAAAATGATGGGCGGGACGGTGAGTGTTGCGTGATTGCTATCTTGGGGATGGGAGGGGTGGGCAAAACGGCCCTGGCGACGCAGTGCTTGCGGTCCATCATGGTTGAAAATGGAGGCAGCGAGTTCGATCTGGTGCTGTGGCGATCGCTGTTGAACGCTCCCCCGCTCGGCGAATTGCTGCCGCCCATCCTGCAGATACTGTCCGGACAGCGTCTCGCTGATATGCCGTCGACCATCGGCGCGCAATTAGGGATGCTGCTTGGTTTCATACGTGAGCGCCGGGTGCTGCTGGTGCTAGATAATTTGGAGAGTATTCTCGAGGAAGAAGAGGCCGGCCACTTTCGCCAGGGGTATGAGCCTTATCGTCAGTTGATTGAATGGATAGCGACGCACTCCCACAACAGCATGCTCTTGTTCACGAGTCGGGTGCGCCCAGTAGGCTATGCTAGGCTGGAAGGCGACCTTCCGCGCGTGCGTTCACTACGCCTTAATGGTCTGGACGAGGCTGCGGGACGTGCACTGTTGGCGCACAAGGGTATCCAGGCGCTTCATGTGCCTGAAACTGATCGTGACGCTATGGAACTGGTGCGACGCTACTCAGGTAACCCATTGGCGCTGAAACTGGCGGCCGACACAGTTGATACTGTTTTTGGCGGAGACATCGCTGAGTTTCTGAGCGAGCAATCTCTAGTCTTCGACGATGTGAGAGCGGTCCTAGACCAACAGTTTGAGCGACTTTCAGTACTCGAACAGGAAATCCTTTTCTGGCTGGCAGTGGAACGCGAGGCAGTGTCTGTTTCAGATTTGCGCCTCAACTTCTTCATCCCAGTTTCACAGCGAGTGCTAGTGGAAGCGCTGCGCGTACTGCAGCGGCGTTCCCTGATCGAGCGCAATGCCACCGGATTCTTGCTGCAGAACGTGATCATCGAATATTTGAGCGATCGATTGATCGAATCCGTCAGCCGTGAATTGGCAAACGGCGAGCCCAATCTGGTACACCGCATCACGCTGCAAAAGGCTCTGGCCAAGGAAGTGGTGCGCCAGAGTCAGGTCCGCTTGATACTAACGCCAGTGGCGGACCGGATACTGGCCAGATACGGCAAGGAGGGGTTGGCGGAGTGGAGTCAGAAATTCCTGGATGATTTGCGCGAAGAACGGCCTGCGATGCCCAGCTACGCTGGTGGTAACATACTCAATATGCTGCTCTACCTCCAAATTGATGTGACCGGCTTCAATTTCTCCCGACTTGACATCCGGCAGGCCTATCTCCGGAATGCGATGCTCTCGAATGTGAATTTCACCAGAGCCCGTTTTGATCAGTTAGCCATTGCCGACAGATTTGGTGACATTCGCTCGCTTGTGTTCAGCCCGGATGCGACTGTCGTAGCTGCAGGAACTGCCTCGGGAGAGGTCTCCCTATGGAGGACAGCTGACACGCAGCTGATCGCCATCCTCAATGACGACGCCGCGCCGATCTGGTCAGTAGCGTTTAGCCCTGATGGGGCAGTCCTTGCGGCTGGTGGTACAGACTATGTGATTCGTTTGTGGAATGTGAAGAACGCCAAGCTTTACACAAAATTCGAGGGTCATACAAAGACAGTTCGATGTGTCTCGTTTAGTGCAGACGGTGCCATACTGGCTAGCGGTGGCGATGATCGAACGGTGCGTCTGTGGGATCTGCAGAACGGGAGACTTCGTCGCATATTGCAAGGAGCACATGACCACTCGGTTCGGAGCATCGCTTTCAGCCCGGTGAGCGATACCCTGGCTAGCGCCAGCGACGACCACACAATCGTCTTGTGGGCACATGATACAGGCCAGATCGAGCGCACCTTGGAAGGGCATGACGGTTGGGTGATGTCGGTGGCGTTCAGCCCAGACGGACGTGAACTGGCTAGCTGTGGCTATGATGGGAAGGTCATCCTGTGGAATGTAGGCTCTGGACAGATCCGACACATCCTAGACGGTCACATTGGCTGGGTCGAGTCGGTCGTCTTCAGCCCCGACGGGAAAACTCTGGCCACCGGAGGCGACGATTGTACTGTGCGTCTTTGGGATGCCGACGCGGGGACGCTCCGGTATACGCTGCTCGGACATAGTAATCGTGTGAATACGGTGGCGTTCGGCCCGGATGGAGGGCTATTGGCAAGTGGCGATGAAGATCGAAACCTGTACTTGTGGGATGCCCGCACCCGCCAGCCCCGCCACCGCTTGTCAGGTCACTTGCTCTCAGTGGAGTCAATCGCATTCAGCCGGGAAGGAGACATTCTGGTAAGTGGCAATCGTGACAACACGATCCGGTTCTGGAGACTTGTCGAGGCCGACAAAACGAAGGTGCCACGTTATATTCCAGAAGGCAACTCCGTATTCATTGGACATGTTGTCGTTGTGGACATCAGCCCGGACGGAAAGCTACTCAGTAGCGGAAACGCTCATGGTGCGATCCATCTGGTAGATATCAGCGATGGGCAGGTTCGGCGTACGTTGCCCGGTCACGACGGAATGGTCAAGTCTATCTCGTTCGGACCGGAAGGGAGCGTCCTTGCCAGCGGAGGTACCGACGAGACCATACGACTCTGGGACGTCGAGAGCGGGCAGTTGATCCACACCTTCGCCGGACACACCGGCTGGATAAATGCACTGGCATTCAGCCCTGATGGACGAGAGTTGGCAAGCGCAGGGGCCGATGAAGTGGTCTGCCTGTGGGACGTACGCAGCGGCAAGCTGCTCCACACATATGCGGGACATGTCGGATGGGTCAATGATGTGCTCTACAGCCCTGACGGTACGCTACTGGTAACGGCCGGTGCTGATGGCACAGTGAGGCTATGGGAAGCAAACAGTGGGCGAACGATTCAGACTTTGGCAGCACACGACGGATGGGTCTGGAAAGTGTCGATAACGGATGACGGCAAGGTCTTGGTTAGTGGTAGCCACGATCGGACAGTAGCTTTGTGGGAAATCACTAGCAGGCCGGACACAGATGCTGTAATGGACGGACCATCTGTCAAGGCTACGCTCCGAACGAGGATTGGGGGTCATGCTCCATGGGTGACCGATATCGCCGTCAACTCGCAGGCTCGAATCTTGGCGTGCAGTAGCGGTGACCAGAGGATTCGTCTTTGGCAAATCGATACGGGTGAACATATACAGACGCTGCAGATTCCTGGCCCCTATGAAGGCATGAATATAACCGGCGCCACGGGCCTCACCGACGTGCAACGTGTGGCGCTGAGAGCACTTGGCGCGGTCGACTGAGACGTCTGCCCCGATTAATGCGTTGAACTCCACAAAGTAGCGTTCCGTCTCATTCTGTAGAGACTCAAATATGACTACGGCACACACTTGCGGGATCCGACGTCCGGGATCCTGGTTTGGGACAAATGCGACCAGTTGTTGCAAGTACTGGTGTTGCTATTCGCTCCATCGTTGGTGACTACCGGTTGGGGAGGAGACTGGAAGAAATCGCCGATGAAACGCGCACTGCTCTGTTCGATACGTGCGGTGCGGTAGCTACCTATCACCCAAACCATGAAGACCCTGAAGCCAACATGGGCTCGATCAGCGAAGAAGCGATCATAACTTCGGTGAGTCGCGACAGAGGGGATTCGACTCTATCTGGCCGACGACACATACCGTCGTGCGCTGATCGCTGGCCTGCGAGCACGGAAAACCTACCATATTTCCTACCCTTGATCTATCTCAGAGGGTCTGACGCCGAACATCGACTTGTAATATTCAAGCGTACCCTTACCTTACTAAGGCGACGCGCTGACGCAATCGAGGAGGAACATATCGAGCGCGTCAGCGAGTGAAAATAGATGAGTCTCTCGTTGGGTCATGAGATCCGTCCCTTTCGTGTAGAGAGCGGATACACAATATATGGTGTGGCCCAGATGAAGCAACTATTAGATGTTGTGGGAAGGTGGCGACGGTTGGACTCGAACCAACGACCTAGGGATTATGAAGCCCTCGCTCTAACCGCCTGAGCTACGTCGCCAGAAAAACCGCCGGTCATAAATGACCAGCGGCTCTGTTTAGGTAGCGGGGGTAGGATTCGAACCTACGACCTTCGGGTTATGAGCCCGACGAGCTACCTCTGCTCCACCCCGCGTCGCCAATATAAATATAGTAACATAACAGCGTCTCACAGTCAAATCTGAGCGCTGCTTTCCCTCCACCTGTTCCCGCGTATCTTGTGTACCCTGGAGACGAAATCGCCCCAGACGTACATGTACGTCTGGGGCGATAGTCATAATGAACTTTGGAATCACTCAGGGCGGCTGTTGGCTACCCTTTATTGATCCATCTACTTACTTGCCATGCGTGATGGCTGCCTGGGCGGCTGAAAGTCGTGCAACGGGCACGCGGAACGGGCTGCAGCTGACGTAGTTCAGGCCAGCCATGTGACAGAACTCGATGCTGCTCGGATCGCCACCGTGCTCACCACAAATACCGACCTCAAGCTCGGGTCGAGTCTCTCGACCTTCCTTGACAGCCCATTCGATGAGCCTGCCGACACCTTCCCGGTCCAACTGCTGGAACGGATTCTGCGGCAGAATGCCTTCCTCGACGTACTGAATGAGGAACTTGGACTCGGCGTCGTCACGGCTGATACCGAAGGTCGTCTGGGTTAAATCGTTGGTGCCGAAGCTGAAGAACTCAGCCTGCTCAGCCATTTGGTTAGCTGTTAAAGCGGCTCGCGGAACTTCGATCATCGTACCGAACTTGAAGTCGACGGTTCTGCCGACTTCTTCGAATACCTCGGCGGACACGCGGTCCACGATGTCTTTCATGAAGGACAACTCGTTCACATGTCCAGCCAGCGGAATCATGATCTCGGGATGCACGTCCACGCCTTCGGCCTTGACCTCAAGAGCAGCCTCGAGGATGGCGCGAATCTGCATCTCAGTGATCTCGGGCATAACTACGCCCAGGCGATCGCCGCGCAGACCCAGCATGGGGTTCGCTTCCTTCAAGAACTCGACGCGCTCCAGAACATCTTCCTTGGTCCGTATCTGAGCCAGGGCACTGTCGATCTCGCTCAGGGTATGCATGTGCTGCATGCGCACCTTGAGGTCTGCCAATTCCTGAATCAGATCCTCGTATGCCGGCAAGAACTCATGCAGCGGCGGATCCAGCAGGCGGATGATGACCGGGTTGCCGTCCATAGCGCGGAACAGACCAGCAAAGTCACCGCGCTGCATGGGCAAAAGCGACTCAAGCGCACTAACTCGGCGTGCTTTGCTCTCGGCCATAATCATGCCTTGAACAACGGGCAAGCGTGATTCTTCGAAGAACATGTGCTCAGTGCGGCAGAGGCCGATTCCCTCGGCGCCGTAGCGGCGAGCTCGCTCTGCATCCTGCGGATAGTCGGCGTTCGCCCACACGCCAAGGCGGCGAATCTTATCTGCCCAAGACAGGAGGGTGACGAGTTCGTGTTCGCTCTCGAAATCCGGCTCTTCCGTGTCGAGCTGGCCGAGGAACACCTCGCCGGTGCCACCGTCGATGCTCAACCAGTCGCCTTCTTTGACCTCGACGAAGTTACCTTCGCCGACTTCAACGGTGAACAGGCGCTGCTCAACATTAATGTTCATGACGTCGGCGCCACAAACGGCTGGCGTACCGAATTGTCGTGCGACCACTGCTGCGTGGCTGGTTGCGCCACCGCGGCTGGTCAGAATTCCCTTGGCGGCAATCATGCCATGGACATCGTCCGGTTTGGTCTCTGGGCGAACCATGATGACCGGCTTGCCCGCATTACCCCACTCCTCGGCAATGTCAGCGTCGAATGCTGCTATACCGACAGCGGCGCCCGGGCTGGCGTTGACTGCCTTCTCGACTATTCGATCGCCTTTGGCGGCAGCTTTGGCTTTGGTCTCGCCACCGAATTGCGGGTGCAGAAGCATGTCGACTTGTGCAGGGCTGACGCGCATGACAGCCTCTTCTTTGGAGATGAGATCCTCATCTACCTGGTCCACAGCAATCTTAATGGCGGCACGCGCGGTGCGCTTACCGTCACGCGTCTGGAGCATCCACAATTTGCCCTGCTCAATGGTGAATTCGACGTCCTGCATCTCACGGTAGTGATTCTCAAGCTTATCGCAAATAGCCACGAATTGCTCGTAGACCTTAGGCATCTCTTCCTTAAGCTTGGCGATGGGCTCGGTGTTGCGGATACCGGCTACGACGTCTTCGCCCTGTGCGTTGATCAGGTAGTCACCGTATAGTATCTTTTCGCCATCGACCGGATTGCGCGTGAAGGCAACGCCTGTGCCGCTATTTTCCATGTTGCCAAATACGACCGTCTGAATATTGACGGCGGTGCCAAGGTCGTGGCTAATGCCTGTTGCGTTGCGGTAATCTACCGCTCGGCGACCAAACCAGCTATCGAAGACGGCGCGTGTGGCAAGCTCAAGCTGCTTGTACGGATCCTGAGGGAAATCCATACCGGTTTCCTTTAGGGTTAGTGCCTTGAACTCTTCGGTAATTTCCGCCCATTCCTCCGCAGTCAGTTCGGTGTCCAGCTTAATGCCGCGGTTCTGTTTCTTCTCGGTAATAATCTTTTCGAAAGGTTCGTCGTCGATGCCAAGAACGACGGAACCGAACATCTGGACCAATCGACGGTAGGAGTCGTAGACAAACCGAGGATCGCCAGTAAGCTCTATCAAGCCTTTGGCAGTCTCATCATTCAGACCAATGTTCAGGACAGTGTCCATCATGCCGGGCATAGAGAACTTAGCGCCAGAGCGGCAGGAGACAAACAGCGGGTTCTTCGGATCGCCGAAGCCCTTGCTGGTGGCCTTTTCGGTGGCGCCCATTGCAGCAACTTCTTGCTCCCACTGGCCGGGAGGAAAATTCCGATCATGCTTCAAATACGCGTTGCATGCTTCTGTGGTAACGGTGAAGCCGGGAGGAACCGGCACGCCCAGTCGAGTCATCTCGGCTAGATTAGCGCCCTTACCGCCCAACAAGGCTTTCATGTCGTCCCAAGATTCCGGTTTGACATACGCTTCTGCCTGGTCGAGCTCCTTAAATAAATATACCCATTTCTTGTCTGCTTCGGCGTTCGCCATTTGTTTTACTCCTTGGCACTTGAGGCACTTAATATTGGAAGACCGCGATCGCATCCACATAAACAAGGACGCATCGCGGTCCCGACTAAGACGAGTTTTTCCCGCTGACAAGCGTAAAAGAACAAGAATTCCATCGCGCCACGCGTCAAGCGAGTAATACACATGTCAACAGTACGGTATTGGACCTAATCAACTGATTAGGTCCAATACGGAATTTTACCACACTCGGTTGTCTATGCAGGAAAATAAGAAGCGATGATATTGAACTATAACACAGCAGACGCGCTACCAGATGCCTGACTTGAAGTTGATGGGCTGAAAATCGCGAATCAACTGATAGATCATGGGGCCATAGCCAAGAATGATCAGCGCAATGGATCCTGCCAGCCAAGGTGTCCAGCTATCAAGCCATTTCGGCGTCGGGCTCGGATGGTAAGGTTCCGCAACCGGCATCTCGATGGGCTCTTCAAGACGACGGCGCTTGGGAGATAGCACTGTGAAGATCATCACTGCAAAGAAGGTGATGGCGCTGATGGTCAATAATGTGACGCCGATGCCTGTTTCAAGCAGGAAGGGCATCCACTCCGACGAACGATAGGCGGCTTCGCCTAGCATAGTGCGGCGCGGCACACCGAAGTGCAGGCCGAGAAGATGATAGCCGTTGCCAAACATGAGCATGCCGATGAACCAGGCCCACGCCTGGAAGAGCGCCAACTTCCGCCATGCAAGTTTCTTGTTCGTCATCTTCGGGACCAGCCAATAGGCGATGCCAAAGAAGGTCAGCGTTGTCGCCGAACCCACTGTCAAGTGGAAGTGGCCTGGGATCCATGTCGTGTTATGGACGACGGTATTCATGTTGTAGGAGGCATTGGTGATGCCGCTGATGCCGCCAAAGGCAAACAGGATCATGGCGAAGTTCTGGGCGGCGTAGGAAGGATCACCCCAGTTAAGCTTTGAGATCCAACGCAGATAGCCCTTGCCGCCACGCAGTCGTGCACCGATTTCGACGGATGCAACAACCGTGAACGCCGTCATGAACGATGGGAACACCAGTCCCATCGTGATAGTCGTGTGCAGTACTTTCCAGACTTGCGGGATACCCGGATCGGTGAACTGATGGTGGAAACCAACCGGCGTGGACAGCAGCAAGAAGAGCCAGAAGACTAATCGCGCCAGGTTCTCGCTGAACATCTTGCCGCCGGTTTGTGCGGGCATCATGCCATACCATGAAACGTAGGCTGGCAACAACCAGAAGTAGACCAGCGGGTGGCCAAAGAACCAGAAAAGCGTTCGACCCAGCAACGGATCGGTGCCTGTGGTCCACCCTAACGCACCGGGCAGGAGTAGCAACAAAATCTCGGCGGCGACACCGAGTGTGGCAATCTGCCACATAACCATCGTAATCAGCGAGGCTTGCGTCAGGAACGGCGTTGGTTCACCGGGATGTTCTTTTTTCCAGGCGTACGTTGTGAAATACAGACTGTAGCCAACGGTCCACGACCCAACGACAACCAGCACCAAACCGGCGTAAAATGTCCAGTGTGCAAGCATAGGCGGGTAGAACGTATAGAGTACCGATGCCAGATTGTTTATCAACGGATATGCAACCAGCAGGAGGCCAGATAGCATAATGCCAAAGGCCAGCCAACTTATCCAGGGGTATTTCAACGGACGTTTGAGGCTATGCACAACCACGAACTGAAAGAACCCTACAATGAAGAAGGTCGTCCAGATGAGCGCGTTCAGTACGCCATGCAAGGTCAGACCCTGATAATAGGTCTTAATTACTGGAGACAGGGCGCCATACAGATTAATGCCGGCGTGGTCCATTCCCTGCATGAATCCCAGTGTAGCGCCGATAGAGAGCGCCGCCATGCCCACACCGATGTTGAGAGCGGTGAGCCGACGAACAGTCTTCTCGTCCGCATCTGTCAGCAGGACGGGCTGCGGAGTAGCTATGATCTTTGTGTTGGTCAATGTCTGGACAGCCATCTAGTCGGTTTCTCCTTCACTGGCGGCGATATTCTCCTGCGTATCTGTGTTATCTACTTGTGTCGGCGTCGCCTCGCTGCTCGCGCTTGATACGTCGGTGGTTGTATCCGCCACCTCATCCAGTGGGTCGACAATAATTTTACCGAACATATTTTGGTGCTGTATGCCACAGTACTCATGGCAAATGAAGTTGTACGTCCCCGGTTTGGTAAAGGTAGTCGTTAGCGTGGACACCTGGCCCGGGATGAGCATCATATTCAAATTCGTATTCTGCAGCTTGTATCCGTGCAGCAAATCTGCGCTTGTCGCATAGACGGTAACCTGCGATCCGACCGGTACGTGCACCTCGTTTGGTGTGAAGCTCCAAATCTGAGCGCGAATATACAACTCGTACTTGCCAGGTGCAAGCTCGCGCAGACCCGGGTCCGAGAAGGGATTACCCGGATCATACAGCGTTTCCGGATCGATACGCTCATAGACGCCTGGCAACTGGAACCCGACCGCAAAGGCGGAAATGAGTACGGCTATAAAGAACACGGCTATGACGGCCACAGTAATACGCATCCATGTGCCTTCGTAGCGATCGACATGAATCATATCGCCTGTGGCCATGGGGTCCGTCGAGGCAGGCTTGTCAGCGCCGTAGGCCTCCTGTGCATCTTGTTCGCCCGCTACATCGGATTCGTCTTCGCTGTGCTGCACTCCATCATCCTGCAACGCATCATTGTTGAGCTCATCGTCTGGCTGTACGTTGCTTGCCCATTCATCGCTCATATGGCATATCCCTTCAACGATGTGTAGTCAACGTCCGACTGCACGACTAGGCTGATGGATGAGGGCGCAGTAAGTGAACTCACTGGCGTATTTCGACCGCGTTCGCGCATTGTGAAGAAGACGACGCTCCACAGAAAAATCACGATCAGTATATAGATGGATAGCAATGCAATTGTGCCTTGCGGTACATGCGGCTCCCTTTTCACGAGGTGGGTCTCCTTGTATTCTCCGGTGTGTAGGTCAGGCGGTAGATTCAAAGTAATTTCTATCGTTCCAGGTCAATATTTCAAGCTGTATTTTGTGCAAACCATCCTGGCGTTTGCGTCGAATGGCTCTGCAAAACATCTTCTTGTAACACCTCTGCGCGTAATACAGCGAACAATATAGTTCATCTCTTTACCTAGAACTGTAAGCAGTCAGTGATTCTTGGCTATCTCATGAAATACGCAACGTCGGCAGCCATTTCCTGACCAGTAGTGCCGTAGGGAAAGATCATCTTGATATAGCCTTTGTCGTCCACTAGGGTGACAACTGCGGTATGATCCACCAAGTAACCGGCTGCGGTATCGCCTTCTTCACGCTGGAAGAAGATGCCGAACTGGCTGGCAATGTCGGATATATCGGCGATGTCGCCGGTCATGCCCAAGAAATCCGGATGGAAGTAAGGAAGATACGTCGACAACTGCTCGACCGTGTCACGTTCTGGGTCGACTGATACCATGATGACCTGCACGTTTTCAGCCTTTTTCGGGCCTAATTCCTGCATCATAACCTTGAGGTCGTTCAGAGTCGTTGGGCATACATCGGGGCAGAAGGTATAGCCGAAGTACAGCATAACTTCTTTGCCACGAAAGTCTGATAAGCTGACCGGTTCACCCGTAGTCGACATCAGTGTAAAGTCCGGTGCTTTGTCCGGTGACTGGATGAGCACGCCGTGAAATTCAGGCGGACGTAAGCGCCACACGGCTAATCCGCCGACAAGGACGAGTAGCAGTACACCAATGGCTGCCCACGCATACCAGGGCAAGCTGCCTGACTTTGAATCGTTATCAAATGGCTGTGCAGCGTTCTGATCTGAATCGGCCTGAGTCGTCCCATTGTCTTTGCTCAGTGAGCCAGCCTCTGTATTCATCAGAGTTCCATTTCTATGCAGCGGCTATGCGTTGTCACTGCCAGCAAGTCATTGTTTTCAGGTTTCACTTCTGGATAGTCTAGTCCGGATAGCCTAATCGGGATAGCACAAGAAGAGATGTGCGGCCTCGTAGGCGAGTCGTGTCGCCCCTTCGCTGTTCTCGTATTCTGCCATGATTAGTCCCAGATCGCGTTCAATGATTCCAGGGTCGGGCATACCGGTCCAATATGCGGCGCGGCGAATGCCCCATCCATCAACCAGGACGATGCGCGGATCAAATTTATAGCTGCCGTCCTCCATTGATTCATAGTACACACTAAAACCGTTGCCTATGACCGTTTTTAGTTGTCGTTCGTCGCCGGTGACGAAATGCCAACGGTCAGACGTTGCCCCGTAATCTTCTGCGAATTGCGCTAGCCGCTCTGGCGTATCGTGTTCAGGATCAAACGAGATAGCCACGAGCTCCACCGGGAGCGCGCCGGTGTCGACGCGTTCGGCAACCTTTTCAATCGTTTTCAGGCCCTCCACCGGATTGATGCAGGGTTCCTCGCACGCCGTATGCATGAAAGTATAGAACGTTAGCTTGCCGCGCATGTCTTCGCTGGTTAGTCGATCACCGTTTTGATCGGTGAACGAATAGCCCGGAGCCAAAGTAATGCGAGGCAGAACCTGTATTGGCTGGAAAATGGCAAACGCAAACGCACCTATGATCGGAATCAGAAGCAATCCCAACCAGTAGGGCGAAGGCAATCTTCCATTGCCTCCCCAGGATGATTTAGTTACTGGCGCCGCAGTGCCCACTCAAGCTCTCATTCAACGTAATCTGCCACGGTTTTTAGCGGGCAACAGTGTACATTACAACAGAAGCGCTTGCAACTGGCATTTTTACTCGTAACTGGGAAACAGTGGCAGTGATAGAGCGTTCTATCACTGGCGGGACCTCAAAATTGACTGGCGTAACTGTCAGTTTCTATCTACCGATGGAGATTACGATAACCGCCTACACCATATCTTGAGGGCGCGTCGGAACGCAGCGAAGTAAACGGCACTATTGGTGTAGAGTCGATGAGAGATGGGAGGAAGGCGGCTGGAAAACTGGGCTAGTGAGACAACTGGTCTGCACTTTGTAGTGTGTTCCAAATTGCATCCGCGTTTTGCACGCAATCGCGGACGAGGGCAACGCACTTTACACTTAACCCTTCGCCGTGGTCGAAGTCGAAACCGGGCACGCCGAGTAACCAGGCAACCCCGTCGAAGTTGTAGAGTTGCGTGGCATACAGCATAACGGCGGTAGGCGTCAGATGATGGCCGATACTTGGCGCATCGGGCTGTAAGTTGAGGGGATGCAATTCTATGGAAGGTTCGCCATCCATGGAGGGTACGGCTGCGTCGATGAAGAGTACAATTTCAGCCTCAAGGCTGTCGATGTCGTCGGCAAGTTCCGGGTCTAGTTGATGCGCGGAGATCAATGACGCGGGTAAGGAGTCTTTCAGCCAAACAGAAACAAGCTGCTGCGCCAAGAACAAGCCTGCGCCGTCATCACGGCGCAGGCTGTTTCCATATCCGATCACTAGTACAGTTCGAGACGAACCGCAAGACATCCGGCTAGTTCCGAACGATTTCGTCAATGATTTCGCCTTGCTTCGAAACGAGCTGCACATGCATCGGCATCATTCCGATTGCGTGTGTGGAACAACTCAGGCACGGGTCGTACAGTCGTATGCCGTGCTCCATGCGGTTAAGCACGCCTTCAGTCAGCTTGGCGCCGTTTATGTGATGCTTGGCGATCTGTTGGACGGTGCGATTCATGGCGAGGTTGTTCTGTCCGGTTGCGATTATCAGATTGACTTTCTGGATGATGCCGTTACGGTCCACATCATACTCATGGAATAGCGTGCCGCGAGGCGCTTCACTTACGCCGACGCCCTTAAGGTTGTTCACGTCGGCTCGGCTGCGCACGTAATCGTCCAGAATGTCGGGGTCTTCGAGCGTCTCGGCGATCTTCTCCAGTGAGAAGAGGATCTCGATAAGGCGCGCATAGTGATAGTGGAAGGCAGTGTTCACCGGTTTACCCTGCGGCGCCAACTGGCGGAAGGCTCGCAGTTCTTCGTCAGCCTTCGGTGTGCCGGCGTAGTCGCAGATGTTGATGCGTGACAGAGGACCAACCCGGTACATTCCCATGCGGTAGTAACTAGAACCGCTAACGGCGTAGGGTTTGTAGTAGGGGAACTTCAGATAGGTCCAGTCCTCCACCGCTTCGCCGATTATGTTGCGATATTTTGCCGGGTCCAGACCTTGTTCCAGTACCTTGCCCCCACTGTCAACGACGCGTAATACACCGTCGTAATGTTCGAGACCGCCATCCGGCGTCACCAAACCGATATATAGGCTAGGGAAGTTGCCGTAGTGCTCGATCTCATCCTTCAGATTCTCACTGGTGGCGTGTAATAGCTCTAGCGCATTCTCCACGATGTCAAACGCTTCTGGCAGGGCGGCGCGAATCTGGTCGCGTCGGTCCTCGTCCAGCGGCTCACGCACGCCGCCGGCGACGGTCCACGCCGGATGGACGCTGCGACCGCCCAAGATGCGAATGGCATCCTGGCCAAACTTTCGCAGCCGGATACCGCTGCGTGCGATGTCCGGGTATTTCTGAATCAGCCCTGTCACGTTACGTTGGGCAGGTTCGCTGTCAAAGCCTAGCAGCAGGTCTGGGCTGCTGAGATGGAAAAAGCTAAGAGCATGGCTCTGGACCAGCTGTGACCAGTTCAATAGCCGGCGTAGCTTCGCCGCTGTGGGTGGTATATTGACGCCTAAGATAGCATCGCCGGTTTTGGCAGATGCTAACAGATGACTGACCGGACAGATACCGCAGATACGAGCGGTGATGCCGGGCATCTCCCAAAAGCTACGGCCTTCGCAGAACTTCTCGAAGCCGCGGAACTCGGTGACGTGGAAGCGGGCGTCTTCCACCTGTCCATTATCGTCCAATAGGACGGTGATTTTCCGCATGCCCTTCAATTCGGGTTACGGGATCAATTGTAATCGTCTGCGACATTGTCGCCTCCATAAGTGAATGTCAATTGGCGAGTCGACGGTTTCGACTGCCCCACGTTCGGGGCTAGCCGAACAGTTGCATTTCGGCGTCGAGTTCCGGCATTTCGCCTTGCAACAGCGGTCCGACTGCAGCCCAAATGCGTTCTGTATCCGGCGGGCAGCCAGTGATGAACGCATCGACTTTGACGAGTTGGTGCAAGGGGATCACACGCGGCAATAACTCCGGCATGACGTCTTTGTTATCGCCTTGCGGCGCTCTGCCAGGGCCTTCGTGATATACCTTGGTGAGCAGGTCATCCACGTTCAGCTTATTGCGCAGACTTGTGACGTTGCCGGTCACTGCGCAGTCGCCGAAGCTCACAATAACTTTGCTCCGTTCACGGATTTCCTGGGCCAACTTCACATGATCCACATTGGCCACAGCGCCTTCGACCAACGTGATGTCTACGTCTTCGGGAAACTCCTTCACGTCGGCAATGGGACTGTAAACCAGGTCAGCTACTGCGAACAGTTCGAGCAGCAACTCATCCAGGTCCAGAAAGCTCATGTGGCAACCGGAGCACCCGCCTAGCCATGCCGTGGCAAGACGGAGTTTTTTCTTCGAGGTCGGTTTGGACGCAACTTGCGTCTCTGCACTTGATGATGCCATGTATAGATTCGCCTTCTTTACAGGTAGCGTAATTTTTATATATCAGTCATCGGATTGAATTGATTGCCTATTAATTACTACACGCGATCCCAGATGTTCTGCTCACGTCCAGCGCGAATCCACGTAAGGAAGTCGATTCGTTTCTCCATCTCGCCCACAGTTGAGCCGCGGTCGGTGAGAGCGCCTGTCGGGCAGACCTGGACGCACTTACCGCATTTGGTGCAACTCTGGCTTTCGCCCCAGGGTTGCGCCAATTCTGCGATGACACGTGTTTGCACGCCGCGTCCCATCATGTCCCATACATGTGCGCCTTCGATTTCGTCGCATACGCGCACGCAGCGGGCGCACAGGATGCACCGGTTCTGGTCCATCACATAGCGCTCGTGGCTGGCATCGACGGGCAAATCCGGGCAAAGATAGTCGTAGCGGACATGATCCATGCCATTGCGCGCGGCTTGGCTTTGCAACTCACAGTGTCCATTCACCACACAGACTGCGCAGATGTGATTGCGCTCCGAGAAGAGCAACTCCAGGATCATCTTGCGATATTTGACCAGCCGCTCTGAGTGAGTGAACACCTTCATGCCCTCAGAGACCGGCGTGACACAGGCGGCGAACAGCTTCGGGCTGCCTTCCATCTCCACCATACAGAGCCGGCATCCGCCGCGCTCGCTGAGGCCGTCAAGATGGCAGAGCGTGGGGATATCGATGTTGTGCTCCTCTAGGACAGAGAGCAGCGTGACGCCTTCTTCTGCGTTTAGTAGTTCACCGTTTACAGTAATATTAACAACAGCCATAGTATTGACTCCTCGAGGCTAGGCGACTTCGGCTTCGACTTTGCCGTTCACCGACTGCAGCTGGCGGTTGGTTTGGAAACTCCGCACGGGCAGATCGTCCAATGAACAACTGCGAGCCGGGCAGTACCGGTCATTGATGTGGGCTTCGTATTCGTCACGGAAGAAGCGCAAAGTGCTCAGAATCGGGTTCGGAGCGGACTGTCCAAGACCGCATAAGCTTGTCTCTCGCACCATGACACACAAATCTTCTAGCAGATCCAGGTCACTGGGGACAGCGCTTCCGTTGGTGATTCGTTCCAGGATGCGATGCATCTGAACAGTGCCAATACGACACGGCGCACATTTACCGCAGCTTTCATCCATGCAGAACTGCATGAAGAACTTGGCTACGTCCGGCATACAGCTTGTGTTGTCCATGACGATGAGACCGCCAGAGCCCATAATGGAGCCGAGAGCCCGCAGGCTGTCGTAGTCGACCGGCGTATCTAGATACTCAGCAGGAATGCAACCGCCGCTCGGGCCGCCTGTTTGTGCCGCTTTGAACTCGCCGCCGTTGGGAATGCCGCCGCCGATGTCGAAGACGATCTCGCGCAAGGTAATGCCCAGAGGCACTTCGATCAAGCCCGTGTTCTCTACATTGCCGGCTAAAGCGAAGACCTTGGTGCCATGGCTCTTTTCGGTGCCGAAGCTGGCGAACCATTCCGCGCCGTTATCGATAATGGCGGCAATGTTGCCGAAGGTTTCCACATTGTTAATTAACGTCGGCTTGTTCCACAGGCCGCTCTGGGCGGGGTAGGGCGGGCGGGGAATCGGCTGGCCGCGACGGCCCATAATGGACGCCATGAGCGCCGTTTCTTCGCCACAGACAAATGCGCCGGCGCCGATGCGAACGTCGATGCGGAAGTTGAATCCGCTCTCCAAGATGCGGCTGCCTAAAAGCCCGCGACGTTCGGCCGCGCGTATGGCGTGTTGCAGTCGTTCGGCAGCGATGGGATATTCGCCGCGCACGTAGATGTAGCCTTGGTCCGCACCCGTCGCATAGCCGGCAATTGCCATGCCTTCCAACACTCGATGCGGGTCAGATTCCATGAGTGTGCGGTCCATGTATGCACCGGGATCGCCTTCGTCGCCGTTGGCCACGACGTACTTGCGATCGGCTTGTGCTCGCCGGACCATGTCCCACTTGATGCCCGTCGGGAAGCCGGCGCCGCCTCGGCCGCGCAGTCCGCTATCGGTAATCTGCCGACAGACCTCTTCAGGCGTCATCTCGCGCAAACACTCGGCCAGCGCCGTGTAACCGCCGTGGGCGATGTAATCTTCCAAGCGGTTGGGATCGATGAGTCCGCTATTTTTCAGCACGACCTTTTCTTGTTTTTGGAAGAATGGCATATCCGCCGGGAGCATGTTCTCCTCGACCAGTTCGCTCTTCAACGTGTGCTTCTCTAGAATATCGCTGACGACATCCGGCGTCACGTTTTCATAGATGACATCATTTTGTCCGTCTATTTTAACTGTGACAAGTGGGCCGCGGCTGCACGGTCCCATACAGCCGGTGGATACGACGTCAATGTCTGCTCGGAGATTTTGTTCTTTGACCGCATCCTTCAGCCTGTCGATGACTGCGCCGGCTCCAGATGAGAGACAGGGTGTACTGGCACAGCAGAGTAGACGGCATTTGAACGACCCTTGCCGTTCGCGCTCGGTTTGCGCCATCTCCATCAATTCAATTCGGTTCATAAGAAATTTGCCTCTTAGTGTATCTTTGTTTAGGCAGCGACGGGTTTCTGCACCGGCATCGCGGCTTTCTCACGTACGCGTTGGAGAATTTGTTCAGGCGTCGCCTTGCCCACGACTTGACCGTCGATGATTACTACCGGAGCCAAACCGCAACTGCCTACACATCGGGCTTCAGCTAGACTGACCTTACCATCCTCGGTGGTTTCACCGGGCTTGATGCCATATTCAGCTCGGAGCGCGGCCGCAATGACCTCCGAGCCTTTGACATAACAGGCGGTACCCATACAAACGCTGCAGATATGGTCACCTTGCGGCTTCAGCGAGAAGAAGTGGTAGAACGTCGCCACACCATATACCCAGCTAAGGGGCAGCTTGAGCTGGTGCGAGACATAGGTCAACACGTCCTCGTCCAAGTAGCCCATTGACTCTTGCGCCGTATGCAGCACCTCGATGAGTGCATCCTGCTGATATTGGAATCGCTTTAACGTACGATCGATCTGCTTAAAGCGCGGATCGTCTGCCTGATCATTCTTACCGCTTTTCACAGCGGTTTTCTGCGGTGACATAGCACTCCTTTCAATAGAGGGATATGGTCAGAGAATGAATATGGAAATTCGGAACAAACAACGCTTGTTCCGGGATTCTATGCTTTAGTATTTTGTAACAATGTATCCTGCGAATACGCGAAAGTATCGACTCGGTTTAGTTCTCACAGATACTGTATCGTGAAATCCATCACAATGGCTCATGCAGTTGGCGAGACTTTCGCCTGTACCTGTGGTTGGGATTTCACCTGGTCACGTGGCTAGGTATGGGCCATGCGTCGCTGTGCGCACTGGCTGACTGCATTCAGTTTCGGTAATTCAGCGGGTAGTTTTGTGACGAAATCGCGCGGCATCGTGGTCGGCAGGGCAATCGCGAACTTCATGATTTACCGTAGCAGTATTCTGTTATTAGGTCTGTTTCGAAGAGTTCTACTCGAACACCAGCCATGCCTGCGAGAATGTAGGGGCGAGCCATGGCTCGCCCGCTGCGTGCAGTCCACCATCCGGTGGATTTTGCGCGATGGGCGGTATGTATGCCGCCCCTACGGACGAAAATTTATGGTTCGCGATTGCCCTATCGTGGTCGGGAATTGATCTTCCACTATCGCACTTCGCATGGTATTATTTGTCGACATTAGAATCAAAGCAGATGAGATTCAGCGAGAGAGGTTCCGGTTGGCGCTTTACCTGTCGGAACGCCGAAGGTGCAAGTCCGTAGCAGTCGCCTGGACGCGCGGATGACACTCTCAGGCAAAGGGATCGCTGAGTGGATGCAACTCTGGAAAGACCCATGATGGGCATCATGGGCGCCGACGGGGCAGATTCTGTGCTGGCTGGATAGGTGCAGAGCAAATCTCTCAGGTTACAGACAGGGCGGACGGGCGGCGACGATGCGTGCCCGTTTTTTGTTGCACGCAGATTGCGGCGGCATAGAGATTGCACAGGCTTTGATCCAAAGACCGCATCTATTGTGCGTGATACCGAACGTGCGGCAGTGCACGAGGAGAGTAGAACGATGGTGAAAGCGAACTCTGTACTAGACAACTCAGATGCCTTTGTCAACCGCCACATCGGGCCCAGGCAGTCGGACATTGAACTGATGCTGGAAGAGCTTGGTCTTGATAGTTTGGAAGAACTCGTATCGCTGAGCGCCCCGAATGCAATTCGCATGAAAAGGCCTTTGCAGCTGGACGCAGCCATGTCCGAGCAGGCCATTCTTGATGACTTGCGCTCAATGGCGGCGAAAAATGAAGTCTACCGCTCTTACATCGGCATGGGATACTATGGTTGCGTTACGCCCTCGGTTATACAACGCAACGTACTGGAGAACCCGGCTTGGTACACGCACTATACCCCCTACCAGCCGGAGATTGCCCAGGGCCGACTGGAGGCGCTGCTCAACTTTCAAACCATGGTGGCTGACCTGACGGGGCTAGAGATTGCCAATGCGTCCATGCTGGATGAAGGTACGGCGGCTGCTGAAGCAATGACCATGAGCAAGCGCGCCGTTCACAGCAACGGGAACAGGTTCTTCGTTTCGGACAAGTGCCACCCACAGACAATAGCAGTCGTCCAGACGCGCGCCGGTGCGCTTGGCATTGAACTCGTCGTCGGGGACCATAGCGAGGTCGTATTTGACGAGACGTATTTCGGCGCCTTGGCCCAATACCCAGACACGGAAGGCAGCATACATGACTACGCCGACCTTGCGCAGCGAATCCATGATGTCGGCGGCATGTTTATTATCGCGACCGACTTACTGGCATTGACGCTGCTGACGCCACCTGGCGAGTTCGGCGCCGATATCGCGGTCGGCAGTAGTCAGCGTTTCGGGTTGCCCATGGCCTACGGCGGGCCGCACGCCGCATTCATGGCAACCAAGACGGAGTATCAGCGCAATTTGCCTGGACGGCTGGTGGGCGTATCTGTGGATGCGGACGGCAACCCGGCATTGCGACTGGCGCTGCAGACTCGTGAGCAGCATATCCGCCGCGATAAGGCGACGAGCAATATCTGTACGGCTCAGGTGCTGTTGGCCATCATGGCCTCTATGTATGCGGTCTATCATGGACCGAAGGGTCTCAAGCGCATCGCCGTTCGGGTCGCAGCCAAGACGGCAACACTGGCTGAAAAATTGCAGCAGATGGGCTACACGATCAACACGTCGCCGGTCTTTGACACGTTGAAAATCGCGTCGGGTCCCTTCTCACAATCAGAACTGATCAAGCGCGCGCAACGGGAGCGCATCAACCTTCGTACCTTTGCGGACGGTGCAGTGGGTGTTTCACTCGACGAAGCAACCACATGGGATGAGGTCGCGACGCTGTTGAGCGTATTCGGCATAAACGGTAATGCAGCTCTCCCGGAAGAGCAGGTAACGTGGGAACCTGATTACCCTACATACTGCAGTCGCACATCTGATTACATGACTCATCCCGTATTCAATAGCTACCGGTCGGAAACGGAGATGCTGCGCTACATCTTTCAGCTGCAGCAGAAGGATCTGTCGCTGGCCCAGTCGATGATTCCGCTGGGTTCGTGCACCATGAAGCTCAATTCAACGACCAGCATGTTGCCCCTCTCTTGGCCTGAATTTGCCAATATGCATCCGTTCGCGCCGTTGGAGCAGACGCAGGGGTACGCAGAGCTGATTGACCGTCTTTCGGCCGAATTGGCGGAAATTACGGGCTTCGCTGCCGTATCCTTACAGCCCAACGTGGGTTCGCAAGGCGAGTATACGGGGTTGCTAACTATTGCCGCCTATCATCGCGATCGAGGTGATTCGCATCGTGACATCTGTCTCATTCCATCTTCCGCGCACGGGACAAATCCTGCCAGTGCGGTCATGGCGGGGATGCGCGTTGTGGTGGTGGCTTGCGATGAGCGCGGTGATATCGACACGGCGGACTTACGCAAAAAAGCAGAGGCGCATCGTGACAAGTTAGCCGCGTTGATGGTCACCTACCCATCGACGCACGGCGTGTTCGAAGAAGGCATCGTAGAAGTCTGCGATATCGTGCACGCTAACGGCGGTCTCGTCTACATGGACGGCGCCAACATGAACGCGTTGGTGGGGCTGGGGCGACCCGGCGACATTGGCGCCGACGTGTGCCATCTAAATCTGCACAAAACATTCGCCATTCCGCATGGCGGCGGCGGTCCGGGTGTTGGTCCCATCGGCGTGGCAATGCACCTGGTCGACTATTTGCCCAACAGCCCGGTGGTGTCAAGCGTGGGCGGCGGTAAGTCAGTTGGCGCCATTGCCTCGGCTCCATGGGGCAGTGCCTCCATTCTGTCCATCTCCTATGCATACATTCGTATGATGGGGCCAGCTGGATTGCGCATGGCTACAGATATTGCGATTCTGAATGCGAACTATATTGCCAGCCGCCTACAGCCGTATTATCCGGTGCTATTTCGAGGTGAGAACGGTTTTGTGGCGCACGAATGTATTACCGATGCCAGACAGTTCAAGAAGTTCGGCGTTGAAGTGGACGACATCGCCAAGCGCCTGATGGACTATGGCTTCCACGCGCCGACCATGTCGTTCCCGGTGGCGGGTACGCTCATGATTGAACCGACCGAGAGCGAGTCCAAGGAAGAGTTGGACCGTTTCTGTGCTGCCATGATCAGCATCCGCCAGGAGATACAGGCCATCGAAGACGGCCAGGTCACGGCGGAAGAGAGCGTGCTGCGAGGTTCACCACACACGGCGATAACGGTTACCCGCGATGAATGGGGCCGAGCTTATACAAGAGAGAAAGCGGCTTACCCGGCGCCTTGGCTGACCGTCTCAAAGTATTGGCCTCCTGTCAGCCGAGTCGACAATGTATATGGTGACCGCCATCTCGTTTGCACGTGTGAACCTATCGAAACGTATGCTGAATCGATGACCGAATTCGTTGTTTAATCGTATCGGCTAGGATTTCAAGGAATCGAATGGAACAAACTGGCCACGGCAACTCTTCCTACTACGACTTGCAACGCATCTTCTTGCGCGGCACCACCGTACGCGACATTGCGGAGCCACTACTCTCGTTCGACTCCTGGTCGGATGCCGAGAAGGTTCGAGCGATTCTGGAATCGCAAAGGGCGGAGTATGCTGGAGTACGTGAAAATGGTTGGGTCACAGGCTATATCATTCTGAACGAGTTAGGTGCAGGAGCTTGCGGTGAATATGCTCATCCTTTTGACGAGGAGCAAGTTCTTCAGGATAACACGCCGCTGGTGGAGATGGTGCTCCACCTAGCCGACACGCCCTTTGCTTTCGTGCGCGCATTTGGCGAAGTCGCCGCCATTGTGACGCGGGAGGACATGCAGGATCCCCCGGTGCGCATGTGGCTTTTTGGTATGGTGACGCTGATTGAGTTGTATTATTTGCGCCTCATAGAGCGCAATATGACCGCTGACGAATGGAGGCAATATCTCTCGCCGGCGCGGTTTGCAAAGGCGGAAGAATTACTGGAAGAGCGGCGTCGCCGCGGGCAGAATCCCTCTCTGCTGGATTGCCTGCAGTTCGGCGATAAGGCGCAGATCATTGCACGCGACGAAGGGCTGCGCAACCAGGTAGGTTATGTTTCGCGTAAGCGTGCTGACCTGGCGACAAAGATGCTTGAACGACTGCGCAACAACCTGGCGCATACGCAGGATATCGTTGCATGGGACTGGGATACCATAGTTGTGCTGGCACAGAATATCGACAGGCTTATTCGTTGGGATGAGTCTGTGCGGTGATTGACCGGCAAGAGTAGCGGTCTACTCGATACGGTCGAGCAGGATGGCTCGTTGCGCTTTCGGAAGCCCCTTCACCACAAGTATATACGACTCACGGATTAGACGTGCCAGCAGATCGTCCGGCATTGATCCGTCGAGTACAATCGTATTCCAGTGGCGTTTGTTCATGTGGTAGCCAGCGGTTACCGCGGCGAACTGTACGCGCAGCGCTTCGGCGTCCACAGGATCACACTTCAGCGTCACGCTCAGCGGCGTTGCCTGCCATGCGACCAGGCCGAACATCTTGTCGTGCACCTTATACACGAGCGCTTCAGGTCCGAACGGCGTCTCTTCGACGGCATCCGGATGATTCAACAGTAGTTGTCGCAAATCATCTAGTGTCATACAAGAAGAATAGTACAAATGTGCTACCAGAGCAACTCGCAACCGTCCTCTGAAGAGCCTTCAAGGGTATAGTGATTGGTTGAGCTTGGTCGGGACGTGATCTCGGAACTGGAAATGCGCGAATTGCAAGATGACTGTTGGTATTGTGGCAAGCCAGTACCGGGCGGTGTCATCCAGCCTTCGAAATACCCTCAGGTTTCCGATAGTGGCTTCACTTTAGCAATACCGCTCACGCATGCCTTTACAAGTGACGTTGCTTTGAAACTGGGTAGTCGTCTTTCCTTAAGCCGAACGTTTTTCTCACTAACTGGTACAACCCCACCATTCTGTTTACCCAGTAGCATCCCGTGCACCATCGGCACGCTATGTCTCGGATACAATCGCATCGGCCCCTACGTCTCCTCGTCCAGGAAGAGGACGTGGCGCACGATTTGGCGGCTGTCGGCGCGCCCGCCCAGCGATCCAGCCAGCACCCCCATCGCCGACAGAAACATGTTGAGCTTCACGTGGTCGCTCACCTTGATCGCCGGATCCACTGTAGGCCAAGTCGTCATCAATCGTTGGGGAAAGATTGTTATGGTGGCAAAATAGCCAAGGCCAAAAAAGAAAATGTAGATGAGAATTATCGTCAGCAACAGGCTAAGGATCGTGGTGGCTTCGGTGATGACGGTCGATTCGGCGATCATGCGGTCGCGACTGAAGATCCTGCCAAACCCAAAGGCCCGGTATAGCATGGCTGTGGCTACCACGATTGCGATCAACGAAAAGATGACGAGTTGGTAGAATTCGACTGTACCAGCTACGTCCCACGTCTCGGCGCTGAAGAAGATCACAATGATGACTGACAAGGCAGTCGCCAACATCGTCGGCAGCCGCAGCGCGAGCGTGAACGGGTTTGCTTGTTGCACACCGCGCCAAATGGCAGGCCAATCTGTGACGAGCTGGCGCAAGGCGAAGCGGAACCGGTGACGCCGTACTACTTTTTCTCGTGCTTCGGCGGGCAGATTGCGCTGCATCTGCCTGACCTGCTCCTGGGTGAAGCCGGTCATGGAATCCAGATCCTCTACCTTTTCAATGTCGTACATTGGATTTGACGGCTCGTCGCTGTGGGGCAGATTCAGAATATGGCCTAATGTGTGGAGCATTGCCTGGTGAAGCCGCTGGACACTCTGTTTCTGTGCCACATCGTCGTCGAGTGGTTCCCCCCAGAAGCGGGGAGAAAGCCGCTTCGTGGAAAGAATACCTACGTTTGTCAGTTGGCTTGGCAGTGCCAGCACGTAGGATCGGCCTGTAGGCCGTAGTTCAACCTCTGTAACCATCAGTAAAAAATCCAGACGGCGCTCCAGCTTCTCGGCCAAGCCCAGCTGCAGGAAATCGAGGGCCGAATACCCTCCTTCCTCGGGCAAGAGATGAGGTCCGGCGAACTGGAAAAGCACGACTCGCAGGTGTAGAAAATCCGTCAGCGTCTGCTCAAGGGCTGCCACAGCTCCATCGACGATATCGTCAAATTCGGCCAGCTTTTCACCCTGGACAGGCAGCTTCATTACACCAATCGTATATCGATCTTCGCCTGTTGTCACCGTGCACTCCTTTCGTGAGCGGCAGACAGCAGAGGTGGCGCAGCCGGTCAATCCTCTTCCGCCGGCAGAGAAATCCATGTTAGGCAAAGGCAGCAGGATTATAACCTATTCCCAAAGGGGGAGCTATAGCTAAAGGCCAAGACAGAGTAAGCCCAGCTACTACAGAAGCTCTTCATACACTCCGACAAGACGGTTGGTGTGGAGTGCCCAAGAGCCGAGACGCTTTGGGGCAGCTCTAGTGCATCACTGCGAAGAAAATACATTCGATACAATGCCACAGGTCGCTACGACAGCGCCGCCCAAACGATCATTGTCTGAACTCAACTAGCATGGTAACAAGAACTAAAAGCATCACGAGAATAAACGGCGTGTCCGCCACGTACACCTAATGATGCACTCAAGCTCTGTGCTATTGAACAATATCTGAGAGTCAGATTTGCGAATGGTTTGACAAGATTTTGGTGGACCTCTAGAATGAAATTAAGATTCGCAAACACTGAATAAGCACAATTCGTTCTTAATTCCCTATCGAATCGCGTATTTTAGATCATCGAATCGCAGAATCCATCCTCGCGTGCAAGATCATGCAGTAAAATACGAAGCGTTTGCGAAGTGTTCGGTTCCGGTTTCTCGTTCAAAGCTACTTGCGACATACTCCCGGTTTCCAATCAATCAACCATACAGCCCACAAAGAGGAGGGCAACAATGAAAGCGAAATACCGCTGGATTCTCGTAACGGTCATTTTGATGATGGCGCTTGCAGCCACAGCATGCGCCACACCCGCTGCCGCGCCAGCGACTTCGGATGGCGAAGCGCCCGCTGGCGAGCAGCTCGTGCCCATCACCATCCTCATCAACGAATCGCCGTGGTTCGCGGGCTTCGAGGCGCTGGTCAACAAATATATGGAAGACACGGGCAACGAGGTCGTTCTCAATGTTACACCGTTCAACGGCATGCTGGAGAAGTCGCGCAACGCAGTGCAAGCTGAACAGAGCGAGTTCGACATCATGAATCTGAACGAACAGTGGTACGTGCAGTTCTACGAGGGCGGTCTAGTCACACCTATCAAGGAGATTGACCCGAATTTCGAGCTGGATCCCAATGTGATCGAGTATGACTCTGCCACGCGCTGGGACCCGGAGATCGGCTATTCCGGCCCCAACGGTGAGATCTACGGGCTGCCCATCAACGGTAACATTCAGCTTTTCTTCTACCGCACGGATCTATTCGAAGAAGCTGGAATTGATCCGCCGACGACTTGGGCAGAAGTTGAGGAGGCAGCGAAAGTATTTAACGATCCGCCGAACATGTACGGTTTCTCCATTCGCACTGCGCCGGCTGACTGGGAGTTCCAGGCCTATCTGGCTAGCTACGGAACCAACCTGGTTAAATTTGACCCGGACACGGGCGAGTGGGAGGTTGGGCTGGCTACGCCCGAAGCGGTTGACGCCGCCAACGAATGGCTGCACCTGGGTAAAACCTATGGTCCTGCTAACTTTGCTAATATGGGTCAGGCCGATAACCTGGCACTGATGTCTGCCGGACAGTTGGCGCAGGTGCATATGGTGGGCGCGGCTGCGCCTAACTTCCAGAACCCCGATTCCTCCGCAGTGGTGGACAAAGTCGCTGCGGTCGTGGTTCCTGGCGTCAACCCTGGTGAACATTTCACCATGTCGGGTATCTGGGTCATGGGTATTCCCACGAACCTGCCCGACGAGAACAAGCAGGCTGCGCTGGCGTTCCTGGAGTGGGCGCTGAGCAAGGACGCCCAGATGTACTATGCCAAAGCAGGCGCAATCCCAGTCCGCCAGGACGTGTATGAAGAACTGAGTGCGGATCCGCAGTATGGCTGGTGGACGCAGGCCATGGCCGATAGCACACCCTATATTGTGGCCTCGCCTCGATTCAAGGAGTCGCCTGAGGTGATAGCAGTCCTCGATCGCTACCTGGGCATGATCACCATTGACGAGATGACGGTTGAGGATGCCCTGGCGGCCGCGTCTCAGGAAATCTACGATATCCTGGTGGCGGGAGGCCATAAGGTGAAGCCGCTGGAGTAATGGATGCGCAACCCTTGCGCAGATGCGAACTGACGCTAGCTCGACCTGCGCAGGGATAAGCGATTGACCTTCCGGAAAGCCATTCGCTTTCCGGAAGGTGATTATGATTACGCTGGAGGTTCTACTTGGCTGAACCACTCGCTCTAGACAAACCGACGGCTCGCCCACAGGTGAACGAACCTTCGGCCGTTCGCCGCTACTTTGACCGCACGTTTAGATATTGGGCCATCCTGCCTACGCTGGTGATCCTGGTCGTCTTTACGCTGTACCCGGTCTTCCAGCTTCTGCGCATGAGCGTATCGGACATACAGTTTGTGGAGTCGAAGCTGCAGTGGACTTTCGTCGGCCTCAAGTGGATGCAGACTGCGCTGAATGACCCCGTCGTGCCGGTTGCCTTCCGCAACACGTTTCTCTTTGTGTTCGTGGTAGTCGTGGTCGAGTCCATACTGGGTCTCGTCCTTGCCTTCGCAGTCAGCCGCGCACATCGCATGGCTGCGTTTTACCGGGCCGTATTACTTATTCCGCTGCTGATCCCGCCAATCGCCATTGGCACCATCTGGCGCATGATGTACGACTACAACTTCGGCGTCATCAACCGTATACTGAACCAAGTCGGAATTGCGGGACCTACGTGGTTAGCCAACCCGCATCTGGCATTCCCCGCGATCTGGGTGGTTGACTTCTGGCACTGGACCAGCTTCATTTTCCTGATCATGTTGGCGGGCGTGGAGTCGCTGCCGCAAGACCTCTTCGAGGCGGGTCGCGTAGACGGTGCGTCCGAGTTTCAGATTTACCGCTACATCATGCTGCCGTTGATGCGCGCGACGATCATCGTGGCGATGATGCTGCGTACGATCTTCGCCTTCAAGGTATTCGACCAGATATACCTGCTCACAAATGGCGGTCCGGGCACGACCACACAGGTCATCAGTCTGTATATCTACCAGGTCTTTTTCGGCCAATTTCGCATGGGCTACGGCGCTTTTCTGGCACTCGTCCTGGCTATCGTCATTTCGGTGTTTGTTACTGCCTACCGCATCATCAATTCGAAACTGGATGAGGAGGTAATACGTTGACCCGTACCAAACTGGGGACGATCCTTCTGCATACGTTCTTGTTGCTGATTTCACTGACGATTCTGCTGCCCATGTTGTACACGTTTCTGACTTCGCTGAAGAGTTTCCGCGACATCGTGACCGGAGCGTTCCCTTTTCAGGTGACGTTGTCCAACTATGAGCAGCTTTTCACCAACACGCGCAGCAACTTCTCGCGCTTAACCCTGAACAGCCTGGTGATCGGCGCCCTAACCGCGGTCATCGTGCTCATCATCGCATCCCTCGGCGCCTACAGCCTGACGCGGCTGCGCTGGAGTCGTGCCATCAGCAGTCTCATGCTGACATGGCTAATCTTCGTCCACATGCTGCCGCCAATCATCTTCATCGGCCCGTTCTACCTCATCTCACGGCGCACTGGCATTTATGATACGGTGCTGGCAGTGACCATGGCTCATGTTGTGCTCAATTTGCCGTTGGCTATATGGATGCTTCAAAGCTTTTTTGCCGATATACCGCGGGAGCTGGAGGAAGCCGCGGAGATGGACGGCAGCGACCGAATTGGTACGTTTCTGCGTATCATTCTGCCACTGGCGCGGCCCGGCATTGCAGCCACTGCTCTGCTGGTATTCATTTTTAGTTGGAAGGACTTCCTTTTTGCCCTGACATTAACCAGTACGCCGCGCGGCTCGACCATACCGGTTGGCATCGCGGGTTTCGTACAGGAGTACAACGTGCGCTATGGGGAGATGACAGCCGCCGCATTCTTCGCTGCGCTTCCCGCCCTGGTTCTGGTCATCCTCGCCCAGCGCCACATCATCAAGGGCATGACGCTCGGTGCGCTCAAGGGCTAGCCCACCATGAATAACCACTACCGTATTTTCTGGGGCGATAGCCACCACCAGTCCTACATTCCTGTCCAGGACCCGACGCTGGACGAGGTATTGGCGCAGACCAGCCGCTATTTGGACTTCTACTGCGGCGCCTACTACATGAAGGAATTCACCTTTGCGCCGGTGCTTGCCGCGCCGTCCATCGCCAGGCGGACTGTATACGGTCATCTGCACGACGAGCCGGTAGGGGATGCGCCCGTCTACCGCGGCGTGCACCTGGAAGGCTCGAAGTCGGAAAGCGTTCTGATCCGACAGTGGGCCGATATGCAGCAAGCGACCGCGCTAGCCAACCAGCCCGGCGCATTTGTTACCTTCCCCGGCTACGAGTGGCAGGGCAACGGTCGCTGGGGCGACCACAACGTCATCTACCGAAGTGAGGGTTTTAATTTATGTGACGCGGAGACCTTGCCGGAACTCTACGCCTACCTGCGCGAACTCAAGGTAGGCGCGCTCGCCATTCCCCATCACACGGCGTACCTTACCGGTCAGCGTGCGCCGAACTGGGCAAATTTATATGAGATATTAAGCCCCTACGCCGAGATTTTCTCCGTACACGGCTGCTCCGAAACGGACGAGGAGTGGATCGGCTTGCGTCGCAACCCGCACATGGGACCGGGTGCAGGCGGCAGCACATATCAGGCTGCCCTAGATGAAGGGTTGCACCTGGGTGCAATCTGTTCCACCGACAACTGGACGCAGACACCCGGACATTGGGGACAAGGGCTGATGGCGTGCCTGGCTAAGGAATTGACGCGAGACAGCCTATGGGACGCGTTTCGCAAACGCCGCGTCTACGGTGTCACCGGAGACCGCATCGCGCTGGATTTCACATGCAACGATGCGGTTATGGGCAGCATCCTTCCCGCTGCACCCGAACGCCGGCTGGAGGTGTCGGTACGCGGAGCAGACGCCATCGATCGCATCGAATTGCTGCGCAACGGCCGCGTCATCGCCACGTATACGCATCAGGGCGCCTGGTCTATGCCGGAAGCAAACGCACGTACGCGATGGAAATTGCGCGTGGAGATCGGCTGGGGGCCGCGTAGTAGCGAGCTGCCCGCGCCGGACACACGTTGGCAGGGCGCGCTAACTATTGCCGGCGGGCGCATGCTGGACTGGCAGCCGTGCTGGGTAACGCTCGGACAGCCCGTTCCCCGTCTGGAGCACGACACGGCGACGTTCGAGATTGTGCACGGTCAGAACGCGGCGGACCGCGATGAGCGCAATGCAATCGTCTTCGAGTTCGAGGCGGATACAGATGCGGCGTTGCATCTGCAGGCAAACGGGCTTGACCTACGGGATACAGTGCAAGGCGTTTCCCAATGCAGCCGTGTGCTGTGGGACAAGGAGAGCTGCGAAGATCTTCTGCTTCAGGTTGCAGGCGTGACGCGGGAGCAGGCTGAAGCTACCGACGCCTATTACCACTTTGCCAACAAGATCAAGGTGCACCGCGCCATGCCCGAAGCAGCCTATACAGCTGCACTTTCCTTTGTGGACGACGAGCCGCTGTCTGGTGAGACGCACTATCGCGTACGGGTGGAGCAACGAAACGGTCAGCGCGCCTGGTCCAGCCCGATTTGGGTGCAGGCGTAACCATTGGCGCCAATTTCAGGCTTCTGACGTCAGCGTATGGAGCGGAGCGGGCGTTCATTTGTGGCATCATATGCACTATGGAAGCCCCTTCACCACAAACACCACCGACGCACGGATTAGGCGTGCCAGCAAATCGTCCGACATTGATCCGTCGACAATAATTGAATTCTATGGATGTTTGTTCCTAGGGAATCCAGCAGTCACAGACGCGCACTGCACGCGCAGCGCTTCGGCGTCCACAGGGTCATTCTTCAGCGTTATGCTAGGTGGCGATGCCTGCCGTGCGACCAGGTCAACATCTTGCCGTGCACCTTGTACACGTGAGTTTCGGATCCAAATGAGGTCTCTTCGACCGCATCTGGATAGTTCATCAGTAGTTGTCGCAAATTATCTACTGGCATGGAAACAGAATAGGCAAATGTGCCGCCGGATGAACTGTCGATCGTCCTCTTTAGAGAACAGCGTTTGACGGAACATTGACATCGAGTAATGCGTCCACTAGCCATGCGCGGTTCCACACGAATTATCATTCACCTCATGCCGATTTCATGTTGGGGCACTCTCTGGGAGACTAGGAATGAACAGGTACTACGAGCATAGACATGGCGTATTTCGAGTCGCACTGATAGCAATGGTATCCATGCTGCTTGCGATCGTGACGGGATGCGGCGCCAGCCCGCGTGCGTCAGAATCGGCGACCAGCCCAGCCGCGATGCAGGACAGCCGCCCAGTCGAAAGCGCCAATGGCGCAGCCGCCCCTGACACGGATGGCGCCTTCTCAGCCGAGCTACCGGAGACCGCCCGAAAAGTGATTGCCAATGCCAGCGAGAATTTGGTTGTAGAGGATACTCAAACAGCTGTCGATGAGATCACTAGTGCGGTTGAAGCCGTCGGCGGTTATGTTTCTTCGGCGAACCTGTATCGCGATTCTTTCGGCGGAAGGAATCTGCTGCGCGGCTCACTGTCACTGCGCGTGCCGGCGGATCAGCTTGAGCCGATCATGGCTCAGTTGGAGGCGCTGGCGCTTGAGGTGCAGTCCAAGAGTGTTGATCGCCAAGATGTCACCGACCAGTACAGTGATATCGAAGCGCAGCTCCGCAACTTGGAAGCAACAGAGGTTGAGCTGCGAGAACTATTGGCGGAGGTTCGCAACCGCCCCAACGCCAGTTCCGAAGACATCCTGGCTGTGCATCGCGATCTGACCAATATTCGAGGCCAGATTGAGCAGCTTCAAGGCCGCAAAAACATGATGGACGACCTCATCGCCCTATCCACCCTTGACGTGACGCTGATACCGGATGAGGCCAATCGTCCGGTGGTTGAAGATCGGTGGGAGCCGGGCAATGCCGTGCGCAGCGCTACGCGTCAACTGGTCAATACGTTCCAGTTCTTTGGCAATGCCGCCATCTGGATTCTTGTCTACTTACTTCCGATACTATTAGTCTTGCTCATCCCTCTGATTATTCTGGTGTTGTTGGTCCGCTGGCTCGTGAAGCGACGGCAGAAACGTCTTCCAGTATCTACAGTGGAAGCTGGTGACGAAGCCGGTGACGAGTCGGCCTAAGGCTAGCCGACTGATTAGCTTTACCGCCTACCAGTGTATGTTGAGTAGAAAGACAACAATGAGGGAGACCGTACGGTCTCCCTTGTTCATTCATGTGTGGCTTGCGACCAAGTAGGTAATGATAAGACCTAGAAGAGGCCAATCAGCAGGTCCAGAATTCCGAAGAACTTGAATATGGAGAAGATAATCACCACGATTAGCAGCCGACGCACCCACAGGTTCGCATTCTTGGCCGTGACGGCGTAAGTGGCGGCTGCCCATGCGCCGATGCTCTGACCGACTGCCATAAGCAGGCCGATGGGCCAGTCGACCAGGTCCTGGTATACGAAAACCGCAAGCGCGACGACGGTGATGGACAGCACAATCATCAGCTTGATGGCATTGGCGTGGGTTAAATTGTAACCAACGCCTACGACGAGCGCTGTGAGCAAAAAGACGCCGACTCCGGCTTGGATAAAGCCGCCGTAGATACCAATGGCAAAGAAGAGGGCCATCATGGCGATAGAAGGGCGACCCTCCTTGACCTGCGACGTTTCCTTGAGCCACTGTTGGGGTCGGAATAGAATCATGACGAGCAGGATGACCATTACTGTGCCGATGGCATAGTTCATCGATTGCTCGCCGAGTACAGAAGCGAATATGGCGCCGACCACTGCACCGGGCAATGCGGGAATGACAAACCATAACCCGCCCTCCAGTTGCAGCTGGCCTTTTTGTTTGAAGGTGGTGATACCGACGATGTTCTGAATGGTCACGCCGACGCGATTTGTGGCGTTAGCGATGTTTGCGGGAAGGCCGAGCATCACCAAAATGGGTAGGGTAACTGCGGAGCCGCTGCCGGCTAGGGTATTAATGATGCCCGCTAGGATGCCGCCAAGAATGGCAAACAGATATACAGTCCACGATTGATCCATGATTCATCCGTTGTGCGTGGTTGTTTATTGAGTTGTTGCGGCGGATGGGCTTACATCTCCGGCGCTATTTTGGCAAGCCGTTCGACCATGCGTTCCAGGTCATCCATAGAGGCCGCGAAGCTGAAGCGTACGTGACCCTCACCGGATTGTCCAAATGCGCTGCCCGGTGTTGACGCGATGAGGCCGTCCTCAAGTAGTTTTTGGGACATCTCCAAGCTGGTGAGTGTGGAGTTGGGGAAATTGGGGAAGATGTAGAATGCACCTTCGACCGGCGGGCACTCGACGCCGGGTATCTCGTCCATGGCTTCCAGCAGGAACTTGCGCCGGTGCGCGTACGCGGCAGTCATCTCGCCGACGCATTCCTGTGGACCGGTGAGCGCTGCGACGCCGGCAGCCATCGTGAAACTGGCTGCACTGGTCACACTCTGCGTTTGGAATGTGCGCGCTAGCTTGGCGACTGGTGATGGCGCCGCCAGCCAGCCGAGTCGCCATCCGGTCATGGCATAGGCCTTGCTGAATCCATTGATAACCACCGTGCGATCAGCCATACCTGGTTCCGCTGCCAGGCTCATATGTTTGGCACCGTCATATACGATGTGCTCGTAGATCTCATCCGACAACACATATAGGTCGAATTCGACCGCAAACTTCACGATGGCGTCTATCTCGGCGCGCGTCAGCACGCGACCGGTGGGATTGTTGGGGCTGTTGACCATCAGCACTTTTGTTTTGTCCGTGACGGCGTGACGCAGTATCTCCTCGCTGATGCGGAAGTTATCTTCCGATGGGAGCTGAATGCGCACGGGAACAGCTTTCGTAAGCTGCACCATAGGCCCGTATGTCACCCAGGACGGATCCAGGATCAGCACCTCGTCGCCAGGATCGACGATGGCGGACAAGGCGGCGTAAAGCGCAAACTTGCCGCCGGGCGTCACGAGAATATCGGTGCGTTTGAAATGGCGAATACCATTTTCTCGCTCCAACTTAGCCACAATGGCTTCCAGCAGAGCCGGTGTGCCAAAGGATGGCGGATAGTGCGTGTCGCCATCGCAGATGGCCTTGATGCCTGCTTCGCTGATGTGGGCTGGTGTGTCGAAGTCCGGTTCACCGCCGGCTAGGTTAACAATGTCCTTGCCTTCAGCCGCGAGCTCGCGCCCTTTCTGCATCATCAGAGCGGTGACGGACGCCGGTACGCTGGATACGAGTTGCGATAGGTTTTTCATGTGTATCTCTTGCTGTTGATGGAAGCGTATAGTGTTGATAGATTTAAAATAAGTAGGTGATTCGAATGTTGAGTCGTCATCTGCCTATTGCATGACGCTCGCGATGGCTTCACAGAGGTAATCCATGTTGTCTTCAGTCATGCCGGCGACGTTGAGTCGACCCGAACCAACGATATAGATGGAGAATTTGTCTCGCAGCGCTTGCACTTGCGTCGGCGTCAAGCCGGAGTAGGAGAACATGCCGCGCTGGCGGGAAATGAAGCTAAAGTCTTTTTCAACGCCCTTTTCATTCAACGTTTCTACGAACAAATTGCGCATGCTGTTGATGCGGTTGCGCATGTCGGTGACTTCGCGCTCCCATTTGGCCTTCAGCTCTTCGTCGTTTAGGACGGTGCTGACGATAGCCGCACCGTGTGATGGCGGGTTGGAGTAGTTGGTGCGCACCACGGTCTTGATGTGGCTGCGGGCTGCTTCAGCCACCTGCGGCGACGATGCGACCAGGGTCATGGCGCCGACACGCTCGTTGTACAGGCCGAAATTCTTTGAATAGGAACTGGCGATCATCACCTCTTTGCCAGGATGCAGCAGTCGCTGCCAGCCGTCCGCGTCGGCTTGAATGCCGCTGGCGAAACCTTGATAGGCGAAATCCACCAATGGCAGAATATCGAGGTCCTTCAGCAGCTGACCGATGATGTCCCATTCTTTCGCGCTGAGGTCGACGCCGGTTGGGTTGTGGCAGCAACCGTGCAGCACGATCACGTCGCCGGCAGGGATGCGTGCGATTGCCGCGGCAAGCTTGTTGAAATTCAGTGCGTTCGTTTCGGAGTTGAAGTAGGGGTAGACCTTTACATTGAGGCCTGCGGATTTGAAGACGCCGGGATGGTTCGGCCAAGTGGGATCACTTACCCAGACAGTGGCGCCTTCTTGGGTCTTGGCAATGAAGTCCGCCGCAACGCGCAATGCGCCGGTGCCGCCGGGGGTTTGCGTCGTTACCGCTAGGCCGCCGCGCAGGACAGGGTTCCGTTCACCGAAGAGCAGCTTCTGCGTTGCCTGCTGATAGGCTGGACCCCCGTCGATTGGCAGATACGATTTCGATGTCTCTGAGGCTAATAAACGTTCTTCCGCAGTACGCACAGTCTCCAAGATAGGCGTCGTTCCGTTAGCGTCCTTGAAGACGCCGACCCCCAAGTTGATCTTCTTCGGATTTGGGTCGAGGTTATAGGCAGTAGTGAGGCCAAGAATCGCGTCCGGCGGGGCAGGGGTGAGTGTCTCAAACATTCGGCTTACTCCTTCAAGGATATCGCCAGCCTCTGGCTAGCGGTCTGGGATGGCTGAAATAGCCTTCGGCGGAGAGCGCCTCCGCCGGTCTCAGTCCACAAATAGGTCCACAATTTCCATCTGGTCAACGTTGACAAGACCACGATATGACAGTTTCAGCGTTGGAATGACTTCCAGCGCCATAAAACTCATCGCCATGAACGGGTCATGCAACTGCGAACCCAGCGACACTGCCGCGTCCAACAGTTCTTGGTAATTCGTACATACCTCTTGAATGGGGCGGTCACTCATCAATCCGCCTACTGGTAGAGGTAATGCAGCCAGTATATCGTCACCGTTGACAACAACCAATCCGCCATCCATCTCGCCGACGGCTTTGGCGGCGGTCATCATGGAACCATCGTCGGCTCCGATCACAACGAGGTTGTGATGATCGTGCGCCACAGTGCCCGCGATAGCTCCAGCCTGTAGTCCAATTCCCTGAATGAAGCCAAGGCCAGTGTATCCAGATGCCTGGTGGCGTTCGATGACGGCCATTTTGAGCAGATCTCGTGCGGGGGACGCAACGGCGAAGCCGTCGACGATTTCAGCGTCGACGATATTCTCGTTGGTATACAACTGATCGGCAACTGACCCGATGGCGCGAATGCGACTGCCTCGTGCCGGAATGCGAAACTCCAGCGCATCCCATGCCACGTTCATACTGCTGCGCACTCCTCTCGGCATTTGAGGCAAAAGGGGCTCCGTTGGACGCAGCATAACGCCTGATTCTGCCATGCGCACGCCGTTCTTGTACACGGCTTTGGGTCGGAAGTCATCTAGGACGTCGACAATGGCCAAATCCGCTAATCGACCGGGCGCGATGGCGCCGCGATCCGCAAGCTGGAACCACTCGGCAGCGTTCAGTGTCACCATGCGGATGACGTCGACGGGGTCGAGGCCATAGTCGATGGCCTCGCGCACCATGTAGTCGATGGAGCCTTGACCGAGCAGATCGTTCGGGATGCGGTCATCGGTGCAGAAGCAGATTCGGCGCGAGTTCTGGGGCGTGATCACGGGCAGAAGCCTGTGCAGATTTCTTGCATTGGTCGCCTCTCGGATGAGCAGGTAGAGCCCGCGTGAAAGCTTCTCGGACGCCTCTTCAACCGTTGTACACTCATGATCGCTGCCCACACCGGCAGCAACATAGGTATTCAGCGCTTTCCCAGTCAGTCCAGGCGCGTGCCCATCTATCGGTCGCCCATTGAAAGCGAGAATTTTACGCGCCAGTTCGCCGTCGCCCACAACTACGCCATGATAATTCATGACCTCAGCAAGACCATGGACGGCGCCGTCCAGCAGTAGTGCAGCCAAATCGTCTGCAGTTAGCGCCTCGCCGCTGTCTTGAATAGGCGTCGCGGGCACACAAGAGGAGGCCATAAAGATCGCATCGATTGGCAAATTGAGACAGCTTTCGATCATGTACCGTACGCCCGCAACGCCTGCCACGTTGGCCAATTCATGCGGGTCTACCACGGCGGTTGTCACGCCGCGAGGCACAAGCGCCGTTGCGAATTGCGCAGGGACGCAAAGGCTGCTCTCGATGTGTACATGTGCATCAATTAATCCTGGCGTCACGTAGGCGCCGTCGAGGTCTTGGACCTCTAGGCCGTCATATGCACTTCCAATGCCGGCGATGCGGTCACCTGCTATGGCGATGCTCGATTGTTCAATTTCTCCGCTAAACACATTGACAATGTGCGCGTTTTCCAGTACAAGATCGGCTGGCTTGTCACCGCGCGCAACCGCCAGCAACTTATCCATTGCCATCAGACGAGTTCCTTCAATGGTGGAAAGCAGCGGGAGCGGTTCACTTCATCTCCGCAAAGGCGCTGGGCATGTCGCTGCGCAGGTACAGGAATCCACACCATCCGATCCACAGAATGGCCGCAGCTACGAGCAGCCAGTAGTACGGCAGCACAAAAGGCGTGGGTACGGCTAGTAGACCGGCTGCAATTCCTGGGCCTGTCCACACATAACTCAGTGATTCCTCCTGCACCAGGTCATAGCAAACCCAAGCCGTAACCGCGCCGGCCATAAATAGTCCTGCGCCGAGCATACCCATGACGAAAGTATCTACGACCGACAGCAAATCATTCACTTCGTCTAGCGCTGCCACATGAGGTAGAACTGCCATCCAACTGGCAAGTCCAACGATAATCAATACGGCGGCGATGACCATGAGGCCGGACTGCAGCATGCTTGCCACGCGGAATCCAGGCAGATAGCTCCACGCCAGCGAAGTTAGCAAGACCATCCACGCAAAGAGCGCCAGCATCCATAGCCAAATACTGACAGGCCAGACGCGCCCATTTGCGTTCAGCCAGGTCACTCGTGTCGCAACTTCTGCGGTCACGTGCATCCCCGTTGACGCGAAGAGTGTCGTATACAGTCCGGCGATCAGAAGCGTGACGCCGCTGAAGGCTGCCGAGGTACGGATCTTATTGCCTATCATGTCAGCTTGGTCGGTTCGAAATGCCGGTAGACGACGAGTGTGATTCGTCGCCGGATTGAGAGTCCATATTCAGAATAGTGTACCGCAGTTTGGGCTTACTGTCATGTGCTAAGATGATGCTATAGTACACGTATCATACCAACAAAGAATTGCCCTGGGAGCCTATCTGCTTCCACTTGATAATACGGGAATACTGACACAGCCAGGAGGGAATCACTATGGAACTGACCATCCATGGAGCAGCGCAGGAAGTCACAGGCTCAATGCACTTGCTGGAGATCAACGGTAAGCGAGTGCTGCTGGAATGCGGGCTGTATCAAGGCCATCGCGCCGATACGTATCAGCGGAATCTCAATTTCCCGTTCGATCCGGCTAGCATCGATACTGTGGTGTTGAGCCATGCACATATCGATCACTCCGGCAATCTACCCAATCTCGTCAAACGAGGATTTCGGGGCAGTATCTGGTGCACCGCCGCCACGCGCAACCTATGCACCTATATGCTGATGGACGCAGGCTATATCCAGGAGATGGATGCAAAGTATCTGAACCGTAAAAAGAGCCGGCAAGGCGAACCGCCCATCGAACCTATCTATACCCGAGACGACGCGCAACAATCGCTTGGTCAGTTTGTGGGCATCGGGTTACATCGCCCGATTCCCATTGCGGACGGCGTGGAACTGACCTTCTACAATGCAGGTCACATCCTCGGCGCGGCGTTTGTGGTCCTGGACCTGCACGAGCACAGTACTGATCGTAAGCTGCGGCTAGCTTTCAGCGGAGACGTCGGTCGCGTCGAGAGTCCCATACTGGATTCACCGGAGGAAATTGAGCAGGCTGACGTACTCATCATGGAGAGTACCTATGGTGATCGATTGCATGGCGATTACAACGATGCCAAGACGAAATTGCGCGATGTGGTGAATCGCACCTCTATGCAACGCGGCAAGGTCATCATCCCAGCCTTCGCTGTCGGTCGTACGCAGGAGATCGTGTACGGGCTCAATCTATTGGACGCCGACGGCGACATCCCTGAAATCCCCGTCTTCGTCGATAGCCCGCTAGCCGTGAATGCTACGGACGTCTTCCGCATGCACCCGGAGGAATGGAACGATGAAGTGAAGCAATTCCTTACCGAAGACCGGCGCAAGAGCCCATTTGACTATGACAACGTCGAGTACGTGCGTAGTGTGCGTCGCAGCAAGCAACTCAACCACATGCCTGGTCCGGCTGTTGTGATCAGCGCCAGCGGCATGGCTGAGAATGGGCGCATCCTGCACCACCTGCGGCATGGCGTGGAGAATCCGGGAAAACACCATCTTGCTGGTCAGTTTCATGGCGCAGAATACGCTGGGGCGCCGGCTTAAAGACGGCGAGAAGCATGTGCGCATCTACGGAGAAGAATACGATGTGCGTGCAGATGTCGAGACCATCGACGGCTACAGTGCGCACGCCGATCAGCAAGGCCTTCTGAATTGGGCGGCTGGTTTTGACCGCAAGCGACTGAAAGAGGTGATTCTAGTACACGGTGAGCGTGAGCCAATGGAAACGCTGGCGGACATCATGCGCAAACAAGGATACCGCCACGTCAGTACGCCTGTTCGCGGTCAGAAGTTTGACCTGTAGCACTTGAGGTAATGTAGCATATTCAATTGCATGGAGAATGCGTAGGTACTTCAGCCTGCGCACCAGCCGCCGGCGGAAGCGTGTTTATAATTCCGCAGAACCAATCGGTCGCTGCTTACGTCTTGGTCTGTGGACGGCTTAACGCGCAAGCGTAGTTACACACTCACTGCCGAGGGTGAATCGCGTTTGCCTAGCGATTTCTGCCAATTTGTTCAACACTAGCATACCTTTTTACACGTAACATCGTCGTATAACTATAGCAAGAACATTTGTATTCGCACCGTGCGCTGTGGCGCCGGGATGGGTGATCCTACGCACGACGTGTTAACACGCATTTGAAAGGAGTACTAGACGATGAAATCCACTCGTCACAATGTGCCGTTTATGGGACGCCCGGTCCTGACCTTTGTCATAGTGCTGGCAATTGCTCTCAGCGTCATCGTTCCAGGCACTGCCATGGCTTCCAATGGAGGTCCGGTTTATTCACAGGCGGTTCAGCAGGGATACGGAAATCAGGTTTATACCGTTCAGCCGGGCGACACGCTATCATCCATTGCCTTGCGTTATGGTACCACAGTAGACGCAATCATGCGCGCCAACGGCTTAACCAACCCGAATCACATCTATGTTGGTCAAGTATTAATCATTCCAGTCACATCAGGTGGCGGATCAGGCGGCGGCAACTGTGCATATCAATATACAGTGCAGCCAGGTGACACTCTATCCAGTATTGCACTTCGGTTCGGTGTGGACCAGTATACGTTGATGCAAGCAAACAACATTTCAAATCCGAACTTTGTCTATGTCGGACAAGTGCTCTGCATACCCACGTCATCCGGTGGATCTAACAACCCGGGTTGGCCTACTCAGCCAACCTACCCGACGCAACCAACCTACCCGACGCAACCAACGTATCCGACACAGCCAACGTATCCGACATATCCGACGCAGCCAACGTATCCGACACAGCCATCGCATCCGACGCAGCCAACATACCCGACACAGCCATCGCATCCGTCGCAGCCAACATACCCGTCACAGCCATCCTATCCTTCACAGCCACCAGGACCACCGCCCTGCACGACACAGCCAAGCCAGCCTAGCTACCCAAGCCAGCCTAGCTACCCAAGCCAGCCTAGCCATCCGCCGTCTCAGTGCCAGCCGACGCCGCCCAGCAATCCTGGATGCGGGCAGGACCAGGAAATGGACTACTGGCTTGGCAGCTACTTCTCGGATAAGTACTTCGAGGATCTGGTGAAGGAACGCAAGGATGCGGAAGTACGCTTCAACTGGGGCACAAATCCGCCATTTGAAGGTATGCCGAATCAGCGTTACAGCGTGCGCTGGGAACGATCCATCTACTTTGAGGGCGGTGAATACGAATTCCGTTCGCTATCCGACGATGGAGTCCGCGTCTTCATTGACGAGAATCTCATCATCGATGACTGGAACATCCAGCCGGCTACCGAGACCAAGAAGACAGTATCACTTTCCAACGGCGTACACTGGGTGCGAGTAGATTATTTCCAGGAAGCGGGAGAAGCGCAGGTATCCGTCACCTGGGAAAAGAAGTACTGCGGCAAGTAGGTAATTGCAATTGCCGTTCGCATATTTTAAGTACTTCTTGGGGGGCGCTCACATTGTGGGCGCCCTGTCCTTTGATGTTTTGGCTCTTTCCGATTTGACTCGCTAGTGCATACATAAAGTCTGTCATCGACACCAGCGCAAGACAGCCGTTTATGAAACTCTTCAGCTTACGTTGCATACTCTACCAGAAATGCGATCGGTATTGTATGGGCGATTGCGGTTGGGCGGATACATCGTTGCCGTAGATAAGATGAATATGCTACCAATCAACAAACTGAACCGGTCGCTTGGCACTAGAACCGCTAAGCGACCGGTTGTTCGTTTCATCAATATGGTTTTTGGCCGTACTCAGAACCGAGGTACTAGAAACCCTGCAGTTTGCTCAAGTCCGCTACCGGCTCAGGCAGCGCCGCGATATGCTGCACAAGCGCCAGGCGCGCATTCCGAAGCTCTTCCTCTTCCGCATTGACCAATACTGTATCGAAGTACGCATTGATAGCATTAGTCAGTCCGGCGAGGACGGCGCCAATGACGAAAGCCGGTTCATCCGCATCTGACACAGTGGCACCTGCCGCCATATACGCATTATGCAGCTGCGTTTCCACCTCTTCCTCGTAGGCGTCTGGATTCAACGCCAGGCGTTCTTCCAAACTCCTCGTGATGCGTGCGCAGCGTGCGTAAGCGGTAAACGCTTCCGCCCACGTCTCTGCTGCGAGCGCCTGGGTGAGTGCTATGCATGCTCGTTTGGCCGCAGTTGGGTTGTTGCCGCGCGACGCCAGTACGGCTTCCACGATGTCGTGTGCGTAGCCCTCGTCAAGCAGCACACCCTGCAGGCGACGGGCTAGGAAATCGCGTACGTCGTCCATCGTGCGCTGGTTGACCGCAATCGGTTGGTGCTGCGCTGAAGCGATTATGGCTGCATCCAGATCGAAGTCCACGCCGGCAGCCATCAGATTGTTGACAACGCCGAGAGCTGCTCTGCGTAGACCGAACGGGTCGGCGCTGCCGGTGGGCATTGCACCCGCAGCGAACAACCCGACGATGCTGTCCAGCTTGTCCGCCAGGCTGAGCGCCAGTCCGGGCAGCGACTCCGGCGTTGCGTCACCGGCAAAGCGAGGCAGGTAGTGCTCGCGGATCGCCATTGCCACTGCGTCGCTTTCACCGCTATTATTGGCGTAGATCTCGCCCATGATGCCCTGCAGGCTAGTCATCTCCACGACCATGGATGTGACCAGATCCGATTTACACAGTGCCGCCGCGCGTTGCACGGTTTGCAACTGCTCAGCGCTGGCTGAAAGCATCGCGGCAATCTCCGGGGCGAGCTTCTCCAACCGATGCACCTTATCCAACATGGAGCCCAGCTCTGCGTGGAAGGTGAGCGTGCCTAGGCGCTCTGTGTATGATTCCAACTTGCGACTGTTGTCCTGCCGGTAGAAGTAGGCAGCGTCAGCGTAGCGAGCGCGAATCACACCCTCGTTGCCGGCAATCACTGTATCTGGATCTTTAAGCGCTTTCGCGTTTGCGACAGTGACGAAATGGGGCAGTAACTGACCGTTGCGCATGACGTTAAAGTAGCGCTGATGCTTCTTCATGACGCCGATTAGCACAGGCATGGGAAGGTCCAAGTACTTCTCTTCAAAGCTGCCCAGGAGCGCTTGGGGTGTTTCCAGCAGGTCCGTCACTTCGTCAAGCAGCGCCGCGTCTTCGGGTACGATTCCACCGACCGAGGCTGCGAGCTCTGTGACCTGCTGCCAGATGAGCGAGCGTCGTTGGTCGCGATCCAGGACGATGTCCTGCGCACGGACGGCATCCAGGTACGCAGAGGCGTTTGCAATTTCGAAATGCGTGTATTCGCCAGGTTGCAGGTCGGCGAGGGCATCGGCAAAGCGAGGTCCACGGCTCACGCGACCGCTCGTCGCCTGGGCCCACGTAAACGGCACGACCCTGTCACCATACAGGGCTGTGATCCAGCGCAACGGTCGCGGGTAGCCGACCTCGCCGTTCCAACGCATCGTCTTGCGCCAGCGCAGTCCGTTTAGCAGCGTCGTAATGAGATCCGGCAGCACGCTCAGAGTCGGTTGTCCCTCTTCCTTCACAACGGCGTAGACGTACCCGTCTCGTTTCTCCAGCGCGCCAACGTCGACTCCCTGGCCGCGCGCAAAGCCCTGGGCAGCTTTGGTCGGATTGCCATCGTCGTCGTACGCACGCTCAACGGATGGACCGCGACGCTCATTGGTCACATCTTCCTGAACAGGGGCAAGTCCGGAGACAATCGCGACTAGCCGGCGTGTTGTGCCGGTTACGTAGATATCGTCGTAGGACAGCCGTGCTTCGTCCAGCAGCTTAGGCAGCGCTTCTCCCATCTGCGTGATACCGTCAACCACATCGGCGGGAGGCAGCTCTTCCGAACCCAGCTCCAGCACAAGATCCTCGGCATGGGTGATCGCAGCAGCAGATACGGTGACGTCGGAAGGCGTCTGCGCCGCCGACCGGGGTTCATTCTCATCCAACCATGGATACTCGAGCTGCTCACGCTGCTTGACATAAAGCTCGGCGACTGCACGCGACTGATTGCGCATGGCCGCGAAGAACTTAGCCCGCTCCGTTACGCCAATCGCGCCACGCGTGTCCAGCAGGTTGAATGTCTGGCTCTGGCGCAAGATGTAGTCGTGGGCTGGGATGACTAATCCGCGCTCGATGCAAGCGGCCGCTTCTGCTTCGTAGATATCATACATAGCCTTGAGACGATCGACGTGCGCCAACTCAAAGTTGTACACACAGTTTTCAATTTCCGGCTCCCGGTAAACGTCGGCAAATGAATGCACGCCGTCCACGTCGATGGACCAAACATCCGACTTGCCCTGCAGATACATAATAATGCGGTCAAGACCGTAGGTGATCTCCACACTAACCGGGTCCAGTGTGAGGCTGCCTGACTGCTGGAAGTAGGTAAACTGTGTAATTTCCTGACCATCTAGCCAGACTTCCCAGCCTAAGCCCCAGGCGCCCAGCGCAGGGGACTCCCAATTGTCCTCCACGAAGCGAATATCGTGCTTGCCGCGGTCCAGTCCGACTGCCTCCAGGCTAGCCAAATAGAGCTCCTGCGGGTTACCCGGGTCCGGTTTCAGGATCACCTGGTACTGGTTATGCATCTGCATGCGGTTAGGATTCTCGGCATAGCGTCCGTCGTCGGCGCGGAAGGAGGGCTCCACGTAGGCTACATTCCACGGCTCCGGACCCAGCACGCGCAATACAGTTGCTGGATTCATAGTGCCGGCACCGACCTTTTCGCTGTACGGCTGCCAAATCAGGCATCCCTGTGCAGCCCAATACTGGTGGAGACGTAGGATGGTGTCCTGCATTGTGAATGCGTCGTTCATGTGTTCAACCTCTTGCAGATGTTCATGAGAAGCTTTGTGCATATTTGCGTCAAGTAATATATCTCTCTTGGGAGTGCTCGGCGTGACTGGGTCTATAGTAGCGGACGAAACGGCACGGGGACAAAGAGTACAATAATTAGGAAGATGACGAAGTAGCCCACTACGCGACGATAGGGATCCAACTCGTTTACATCATCCAGCGCCGGCGGATGGAACGGTCCGATCAAGAACGCGATTAGTCCTAGCCAGACGAACCAGCCGAGATAGCCAACAGAAACCAGTGGAGGGAACAGGCGCTGCAGCTGTCCGATGCCCGCGATAGCCAGCAGGCCCATAATAACCAGCATGCTAATGTTGATGTACTTCGCGTTCTTGCCGAACAGCGCATAGACAGCGTGTCCGCCATCGAGCTGGCCAACTGGCAGTAAATTGATGGCTGTCACCAGCAAGCCAATCCAGGCTGCAAAGGTTACCTGATTCATCATCACATCAATACCCGTCTGCGGATTTGGAAGAGGTTGGCCGAAGACGGCGAACTTGGCGAAATAGTAGAGGATACTATTGCCCTCTAGCATGGCGCCGGGCGTTGCATGGATGACGCTGACCGGGCTCGTAGCAAGGCCGGCAAGCAGCAATGGCACCGCCAGCGCCGATCCTGCCAGCGGACCTGCGACACCGATGTCGAACAGTTTACGGCGATCTGGCACTGGCTCTTTCATCTGTATCACCGCGCCCAGAGTCCCGAATCCCAGCGGCATGGGTATGAAGTATGGCAGCGTGACGGACACCTTGTGATATCGAGCAGCGAAGTAGTGTCCGAACTCGTGTGCACCAAGAATGCCTAATAATGTCAGCGCGAAAGGCAAGCCTTGTAGTAAAAAGCCGGGATGGTAGAGATCGCTGAGAGATTCGATATTCGTTGCACCATACAAGGCGCCAACGAAAAGGGTGCTGATGAACGTGACAATGAAGAGAGCGATATTGATCCACAAGCGCTGGCTGGACTGCCTTGGTATCCCCGCCAACACATGCACGGCAACTCGATCGTGCTCTTCTTCGTCTCGACGCAGCAGCGGCGTATAGCCGAGGCGACGAAAGTCATGCAGCCAGCGGTCGAAAAACATATCGTTGTGGACAATGAGCCGACCGCGCAGTACGACCACGCCGTCTCTTTTCTCGTTGCGCGGTCTTTCAACCGCATCAATCTGCAGTTCGGGGCTGACAATTCTACCCGCTTCGGAGATAAGCGTGCCCGCGTCGATGCTAGTATTTGGTTCATCAGTTTGCAGCAAACGTTGATACTGCGACATAAGCGTTCCGTTTCCACCTGTCGACCGGCTGCGATGTGCGGACAGAAGTCATGTTGTGACCCGACGGTCATCAAAGGATCCCCCATGGCTAGCATGGTAGCGCACTCATTCACCAACCGAATGGCTCGCCATCGACATAAGGGAGGATTTTACCGCATTCTATGCAATAATGTATAAACAGCCAGCCACGACCGTACGCACAGTTGTGGCTTCTGCACCAAGAAATAGGAACGCCGGGTGGTCCGTGTCTGGAGCTCGCCGGCAGAAGCTAGAGAGACGCAAGATGAATCCGTTGCTGGAAAAGCTTCAGACGCACCCGCTGTTGAGCGACGGCGCCATGGGTACCATGCTTTATGCGCGCGGGGCTAGCAGCGCCCAATGTTTGGAGCAGCTCGTGGAAACGCATCCTGACTGGGTGACCGCTGTGCACCAAGCCTACGCTGCTGCCGGCGCGGACATTCTCACGACGCACACTTTTGGCGCAAACCGCTATCGACTGGCCAAGCACGGACTTGAAGAAAAGGTGCGTGATTTCAACTTTGCGGCGGTTCGGCTCGTGCGCGACGTGCGTGAGGTCTCCGGGCGCGGGCTATTCATCGGCGGTGACATCGGCCCTCTGGGCATCTATAACTCTCCGCAGCATTCCAGTAAATGGGACGACATTGCTGATATCTTCACGGAACAAATTGAGATACTGTGGGAGGCTGGTGCAGACCTGCTTATTTTTGAAACCTATATCGAGCTAGAAGAGCTCGTAATCGGCGTTGAGACGGCACGCAGAATCTGCGATCTGCCCATTTTAGCCTCAATGACGTATGCCGAAGACGGCACGACAGCCAGCGGTCATCGTCCAGGTGATGTAGCTGCAATCCTAAGAGCCAGCGGCGCAGACATCGTGGGCGTCAATTGTTCTGTCGGGCCAGCGCAAATGCTGGACAGTGTGGCTCAGATGTCTAGCAAAGACCTGGACACGCTCATCAGCGCCATGCCCAACGCCGGCTATCCTACTCGTGTAGAGGGTCGGTTGATCTACCCGTCCAGTCCGGAGTACTTTGGCGAACATGTGGATCCGCTTATAGATGGCGGCGCCAACATTGTTGGCGGCTGCTGCGGTACAACGCCAATGCATATCCGCTCCATGCGCGATGCGCTAGACCGGCGTCTGTCCGGTCCTTCACTTGCCGTCGCTGCAATGGACGACGAAGCGGCAGAGGCGCTAGCCGGTCCTCGGATCAGCATGGCGGCTGACGTGGACGCTGCAAGCGGCGTGGAGGCGACCGGTATCCTGCAAAAGCTGCAGGCAGGACGGTTCGTCATCAGCGTGGAGGTGGACCCGCCGCGTGCGTTCACGGCTGAGAAACAGCTTGAAGGCGCTCGCCATGCCAAAGCGGTAGGCGCGGATGCGGTGAACGTGGCGGATAGCCCCATGGCGCGGGTCCGCATGGGAGCACTGTCCCTTTGTGCGCAGATTCAGCAACAGATTGATATCGAAACTGTGCTCCATTTCACAACACGCGACCGCTCGCTGATGGGGCTGCAGGCCGACCTTATCGGAGCGCATGCGCTGGGCGTGCGCAATATTCTGGCGCTGACAGGTGATCCGCCCGGTCTGGGTGATACGCAGCAGAGTTCGGCAGTCTATGACGTGGACAGCATTGGCCTGGTACGCATCATCGACACCTTCAACCAAGGCTATGACTTGTCGAACCGCGAGATGGGGCGTCGGGCCGGTTTCACCATTGCAGTTGCCTGTGATCCGACGCGCAACGACCTGGCAGAAGAGGTCGACCGTTTCCATAGAAAGGTGAGTGGCGGCGCACACTTCTCCATGACTCAACCCATCTATGACCCGCAGTTGTGGCTGAATTTCTTAGCGCTATACGAGGAGAGGTACGGTGAGTTTCCTGTACCGGTGCTGATCGGCGTGCTTCCGTTGCAGAGTCATAAGCATGCCAGTTTCCTACACAACGAAGTACCCGGTATCACACTATGCGAGGATGCACTGGAGCGTATGCGTTTGGCAGGCAAGAATGGGCGCAATGAGGGAATGCGGATGGCGCAGGAATTGCTGTTGCAACTGAAGGAACTGCCTCATGTGCAGGGTGTCTATCTCATGCCAAGTTTTGGTCGATATGAGCTAGCTTGCCAGGTGCTGGAGGTATTGTCTGACAAAGATCGTACTGGTAGAAGCGAACAGTTGCCCGATAGCTAACTCAGTCGGACGCGACCGTAAACGCGACGGCGGTGTCGCGGGAATGCGTAAGGCTCACAGACCAGTGGACTGCACCTAGCGCATTTGAGCGGTGCGCGGCAGCGCCGTGTAACATCAGCTTCGGTTCCCGCGTCTCTTCGTCACGTAGAATCTCGATGTCGGTCCAGTCGATACCGCCGCGCCACACGCCGGTGCCCAACGCTTTTGCCACAGCTTCCTTGGCGGCAAACCTCGCCGCCAGTGACTCCGGTCGTCCCGCGCAGATAGATTGCTCAGTCGGCGTGAATATCTTGGAAAGAAAGCGATCACCGTAGCGGTTAGTAGACGCCTCTACTCGACTGATTTCAACCAAATCGACACCTGTTCTAATCATGTTTGTTACTCTTCATTTCCCGCATCCGAAGTTTTGATCTCCGGACCGGCAAGCACAGTCAGACATCTGTCCGGCTGTAGATAGGTCGCTGCTACTCGCTGAACGTCCTCGGCGGTGATGCTGTAGATGATATCGTTGTACCGCTGCAGATAGTCCAATCCGAGTCCATACCATTCCATCTGCAGCAGCGTATTGGCAATGCCTTCGTTTGTCTCTAGGGCCAGTGGCACGATTCCAGTCATATAAGCCTGGCTGTCGGCGAGTTCTTCGCTACTAACCATCTGTGCACCTAGCCGTTCGAACTCAGCCATGATGCTCTCAATTGTAATGGCGGCATTGTACGGGTTTACACCGGCATTGGCAAACCACGCGCCTGCCAGCGGAGAGGCGTCATAGGTGCTGTATGCATAATACGCAAGCCCTTTCTCCCCGCGTATGCGTTCACCGAGCCTGCCCATCATGCCGAAACGGCCAAGAATGGTATTCGCAAGACGAATTGGGTGAAAATCGGGATGATCACGAGCGACAGCCGGACATCCCATCACGATATCTGCCTGAACTTTGTCGAGCAGTTCGAATGTCAGCTGGCGTTGTACGGCACGCGTATCAGGAGCAGGAATATCTGGAAGTGACTCAGGTCCTGTCCAGGCGCCGAGTTGGCGCTCAATCTGCTCGATGACTCGCTCCGTCTCCACATCGCCTGATACGGCTATGACAGCGCTACTAGGTCCGAATGTATCTGAATAGAAGTCCAGCATGCCCTGTCTGGTGATGCGCTGAACGGTCTCCTCATAGCCGATATTGGACCGCCCATAGGGATGGTCTCCGTACATAGCTTCGAGAAAACGCAGATTGGCCACTTGCGAGGTGTCTTGATCGCGTTCTTGGATGCTGACCAGGCGCTGGCGACGAAGCCGTCGGAGATGCTCGTCTGGAAAGAGTGGTCGTTGTAGTGTTTCGGACAGTAAAGAGAGCATACTGCCGAAGTCCTCGGACAGGCATGTATAACCGAAGTCGGTGCTGTGGTCGGAAGAGCTGATGGAGAAGTTGGCGCCGACATCCTCAATCCGTTCGTTGAAGCTGTCGTAATTGCAGTTCTCGCTGCCGCGCATGAGCATGCTGGCGGTCAACGATGCCAAGCCAGCCTGCTCTGCGGCAACATAGACTGAACCAGAGCGCAGAGAACCTTCCATCACCGTCACTGGCGCTAGATGATTCTCCCGCACCAGTACTGTCAGGCCGTTTTTCAGCGTGATCCGCGTGATGTCGTGCGGTCCTGGATATGCCGGTCGCTCTGCCGCGTCCGTGCTCATCAAGCGCTTGCTCCTTCCGGCACATACCAGCCGACAGTCTGCTTTTGCGGCTGCAGATACTCGATCGCCACTCTTTGCACGTCCTCAATGGTCACCGCCTCCAAGCTCGGCAGCCACTCATCCAGCCATTGAGTAGTGGCGACCACTTCGCTGAACCCAAGCCAGTAGGCTTGATGCGTGACACTCTCGCAGCTGTAGGCGAACTGCGCTTTCGTCTGTTTGATGGCCTTATCCAGTTCGCGTGATCGAATGCCGTTTCGCTGGATCTCACCGATTTCTCGCCAGATAGCATCCTCGATGACCTGATGCTCCACCTCCGGTGCAAGAGTGACGAAGAACATGAACAATGTTGGATCGATGGTGGGATGGTAGCTGCTGTCGGCGCCCACGGATAAATCGCTGTCCACCAGCGCACGGTAGAGTCGATTGCTGCGGCTGTTTGCGCTGCCGCCGAACAACCCCATGCCCTTGGCGCCGCTGAGAACTGCGTCCAGTATGATCAACGGGAAAAAGTCGGCATTCATCGCGGCTGGCACATGGAATGCTTGCAGATAGTAGCCAGTGGGTTCCGTCCCGCGCAGTACGATTCGTCGCTCCGCACGTTGCTCTGGTTCTGGGACCGGCTGGACGGGCTCTTTGTCGTTTATGGTGATGGCGCCGAAGTTCTGCTCAAGTTTCGCCAGCATCGCATCCGTATCGAAACTGCCGACGGCAACTGCAACCGCATTGCGCGGCGAGTACCAGCGGCGATAGTGATCGTAGAGATCATCGCGCGTAATGGTCTGCAAGTCGCTCTTCCATCCGATAGTCGGATAGCGATAGCTGTGCTGGTGGTAGGCAGCCGACTGTACTTCCTCATTGAGCATATAGAAGTAACTGTTCTCCGAGCCCTCGCGTTCGCTTAGGATGACCGTCCGTTCCAACTCGGTCTCTGCGTCGTCAAACACCGCGTTGGACATTCGATCGCTCTCAAAATCAATTGCCAGGTCGATGCGCTCGGACGGCAGCGTCTCGAAGAACGTGGTCCAGTCTGGCGTGGTCAAGCCATTGGATATGCCGCCAGCTCGTGAGATGGCCTTGTCAAACTCGCCGCGAGGATAGGCTTCTGTGCCCTTGAAGAGCATGTGCTCTACCCAGTGGCTGAGACCTGTCGTTCCCGGTAGTTCGTTCCTACTGCCGACGCGGTAGAAGATCCAGAAGCTGGCTACCGGCGCCACTTTTGTCTCCTGCAAGACGACCCGTAATCCATTCGCGAGCTTACGACGTAGCACGTTACAGCAGTTCCTCAAATGTGGAGCCGCGACCCACAGCGCGATACTTAAATCCAATAGCGTTCATTTCCTCGGGCTCGTAGATGTTGCGACCATCCACAACGATGGGTCGTTTCATAGAATCATGAATCCGTTGCAGGTCAAGGTGCTTGAATTCATTCCATTCGGTACATACGATCAACGCATCGACACCGGTAGCCAGTTCATAGGGATTTTCGGCTAACTGGATAGTCGGATTCTCTCGCACTGCACCTTCCATAGCAACGGGATCATATGCCTTGACCGTAACCCCTTCGTATTGCAACATGCGCGCAATCTCCAGCGCAGGTGCTTCGCGAAGGTCGTCCGTGTTCGGCTTAAATGCCAGACCCAGCAGGCCAACCGTGGCGCCGTCGAACTTGTGGTCAAGCAACGTGCGCAATGTGAATATGGGCCAGCGATGCGCATCCCGGTTAATATCCATGACGGCGCGCAAGAGTGCAGGATGCGATCCTTCAACTAGTGCCATATGCTCGAGAGCTTTCACATCCTTGGGGAAGCAGCTTCCACCGTAGCCAAGGCCAGCGTTGAGGAAATGCGGTCCAATACGCTTATCGTAGCTCATACCGACCGCCACTTCTTGGATGTCTGCACCCAGGCGTTCACAGATGGCAGCGATCTCGTTGATGAAGCTGATACGCGTCGCAAGAAAGGCGTTGCTCGCGTACTTGATCATCTCTGCTGTGCGCAGGTCCGTGAGGACAATGCGGGTACGCAGGGGTAAATGCAACTGGGCGACCTTTTCGGCAGCCTCCGGGTTGTTGCTGCCCAGCACGACGCGGTCCGGATTCATAAAGTCGTAAATTGCAGAGCCTTCACGCATGAACTCCGGGCAACTCACCACATCAAACTCAATAGGCGATGGTTGGCTGCGATTGATGATGTCGGCTACCCAGTCGCCTGTGCCTACGGGCACCGTACTCTTGTTCACAACAATGAGCGGATGATCCATCAGGTTAGCGATGGACTCAGCTGCCATACGTACGTAGCGCAGGTCTGCTTCGCCGTCAACGCCGCTCGGCGTTCCGACGCAAATGAAGACAAATTCAGCATTCGCAAGGGCTTCTTCGTAGTCGGTGGTGAAGTGCAGACGACCTGCCTGCACGTTGCGCACAACTATTTCAGCCAGACCGGGTTCGTATATGGGCACTTGACCCGCTAATAATGAATCGATTTTCTCCTGGCTGATGTCTATGCACGTCACATCATTGCCAAGATCGGCAAAACAGGTGCCTGTGGTCAGCCCGACGTAACCAGTACCGGCTACAGCGATGTTCTTCATTCTTGAGTCTCCTTACTTTTCAGTTCTGTGGAGTAAGTGCCTTGTGCCAAATTCTCTCTTGTAGCTACTACTTACCCAACTTTGCTGCTGTACTCTGCCCGCATTCTTTGTGCCGATCGTCCATTTGAACGGCTTAATGGTTCTATAATAGTAATCGTTTTGATGCGCCTCGGTAAACAGTTCTATTTTACTGGCGTTTTGGTAGACCCTATAGTAGTACCAGCATCTGAAATGTTGCCGGAATTGTTCCGCTCCGCCTGGTACAATAATATCAACTCTTCTTCCGATGGTTCAGCTTGCTCGGAGAGCGCGGCTTTCTGCGCTGCGCCGAAATCCGACCAACTCAGTTGTTTGCGCCAGAAATAATACGCTCCCACCATTGTAACCGGCAACCAAAGTGCCGCATGTAATGTAAACGTATAACTGGCAGCCAAGTCGCGGTTTATGCCGAACGCTGTCAGCGTCTCGATGCCAGGCGTGTCGAACGTACCGATGTAGCCCGGAGCAGACGGCAGCGTTGTTGCCAGGTTAACGAGACCATTCATCAACATAAGGACAATGAAACTGACTTCGAAGGGAAATGCGTGCATAACGAACCAATACTTGACCGTTTCCAGCAGCCAGATTACGACACTGGTCAGAAAGATCATGACGACGTCTGATGGATTTGCCAGACTGCTCAGACCTTCCAGAAAACGCTCAACCAGTATGTCCGTCTTTTCGCGTATGCCAGTGGGTAATAGTCTGGTGGCAAACCAACTGTAGACGGCAATGATGCGCTTCGGACGCACAGCCAGCCAGATGAAGACGCCGGTTGCTGCCAACATTAGCACTGTGAGCATAATGACCAGACGACGATATTCAGCCGGCATAGGCGCGAACGGCAGTGCGATAAAGACGAACAAAAGCATCACCAGTCCGTCAAAGATGCGCTCTATGAGTACGGTAGCCAAGCTGGAGCTGATGGCAATTTGTTCGGTCCCTTTCAGGACGACCGACCGCAGCACTTCGCCGGCGCGAAATGGATAGACATTATTGCCAAAGTAGCCGATGCAGGTGAGTGGAAAAAGTCGAACGGTTGGAACGTTCTTGATCTCACGCAGCGTGAAATGCCATCGCCACGAACGGACCCACAAGCCGCCGAAATAAACGGCAATTCCCGGAGCCAACCACCAATAATTAGCCGTACGCATAGCGTCGGCTACCTCGCTCAGATGTAGACCCGGTAGGGCGATATAAATAAAGAAGGCGCTGACGGCGATGCCTATCAGCAGAGTGATGTAGCGCCTCAAGCGGACCAAGTGCTCCCAAGTGTACTAAACGAATTCGTGGGCACAAGAATATCACAGGCAGGAGCGATGGACGAAGAGCGATCGCCTTATGCGCTGTTCAATTTGCCCGATCCGCCGGTCTGTGTGGCGTTCAAGGAGCAGTATGAGCCGATATTGTCGGCCATTAGCAATTTGGATAAAACAAGAGGACGACAGATCGCCGTCCCCTCAGCTACACTACGCGATTCTACCAGCGCAAGCGTGCTCTACGCCGTCTGCGGGCTTTGCAGCGGGGCAGGCTCTACGGAATCACCAAGGATCTCTTCCATCGCCATGATGTGCGCACATACACCGCGAAGCTGGTATTCTTCGCAGTCACAAGTCCATGAACCATGGTCATAGTGAACGACGTGGTTGGCATGTTCGCCGTGCAATTCAATCTCAAACGTGTGCACTCGAATACGCTCATCTCGCTCCTGTGCGTACTGTCGACTCTTGATAATTCGGCTTGCCACTGAGTCCATGAGTAAGTCCTTTCTACTGTGCGTCGGTGAGACGCCATATATGACCGAAAGGCGGAATACTAGTTGGTACTGATCGTCTGTCTGTTCGATGACGAAATTCTACGATGTTATCGAAGATGCGACGGTTCTAGCAGTGATGAACTACTCGTTCTGTATAGTGCTCAATAACCGGTCACAAAAGAAAACACTCAGGCGCAAGCGCATACCTGAGTGGAAAATGAATAGGTTTTTCGGTTCGTCAGGGAGTTTCTGAATCACCAATAGTTGCCTCAACTAATGCTTCAGAGTGCCATTCTGTTGATCCAGTTTGTACTAACGATTAGGTCGTCGTGCCGTATTAACAGAATGATCCGAAATCTACGGTAATGTGTTAATTCAGCGTTAACAACAGTATAGTGTGTTGGCACGTGGTTGTCAAACAAATTCTATAAATGCACTAGTACGATAGGGCCACAGTTAACGGCAAGTGAGACGGCCCAAATTTCCCTCGAGAGGACGGTGTTGTTACGGGGTTGCCATGATGCGATAGCCCGCGGGTTGACTCGTCTCATCGTACGCTACGGGCAGCGCTAATGGGTGTCCTAACCTGGCCAATTCCGTCTGTGCATCTTGCACACGCATATTTAGGTCGGCTGTCGGAGAATTTGGATAGAAACCGAGCTCGGACTGTAGTGCGAGCCACAATAGTGATTCAGTTTTTAGCGCCTGTTGCGCTACGGGGTCAGCCGATTCTGCCGATATTGCTTCAGACACCAGATTCAAGTTCGCTGTATCTGCGGCAAGTTCATCCTCAATCAAGCCGCGACCTGACTCCCAGTCCGGAACCAGCGATAGGCCAAAGCCTTGTGCAGCAACGCGCAATTTCAACGCGGACCAGTTGCGCCGATCCAGCAGCAGTGCATACTGATCTGCCAACGTCAGCCCTTGGCTGAGCCGGTCTCGATAATAGCCGTTACGCAGTTGGGCTTCTGCGATAAGCGCCTGCCGTAGCTCCTGAATCTCCGGTTCGATATCCTGACCACCGGTGAGTTCGATGCGCTCCGCCAGCTGTCGAGCGGCGCCCTGTCGTCGTTGAATAGCCGCAACGACTTCATCGCTGTATGTCATGAGCGGTTGAATATTTGCCAGCTTCGGTTCGATCAAATAACCATTCGCTTCTTGATAAGGATTGCGTGCAAGCTCTGATAGCTTCTGCGATAGCGGTCTGTCGTCGATCGCCACAGCCAGCTTGCGCAGTTCCTCGTATGCTTGACTCCGATGAGTCGGCAGCAGGTTTGGCGTCTGCTTGGCGACCAAGGCAGCCTGACCAACGACTTCAGACGCGTACGCTAGTTCCTCTGCGTCCATATAGGCTTGAGCGATCTGTGTCAACGAGTTGATCCGCATTATTGGCTCGATGGACGGATCGATAATGGCGACCGACTGTGCTAGCTTCAGGAGGAAGAGAGTATGCCCTGTATCTTCTGTGTCCTGATAGTCACTGGCCAAATGCATCAGTAGCAATAGTCTATCCGCAGCGGACAGATCCGTTTCAGTCAGAGCAATGGCTGATGCGGTGTCTAGTTCACCGGCATTGGCTGCCTGATAGGCCAGGGCTAGTCCCGGATCGCCTGCAAGTTGTGAAAGCGCAAGTTGTTGTATAATGATGTCAGGTTCGACCGCATCGAAGACCGACGAGGAACCTTCGGCACTGCCTGCCGACCTGGATAGAATCAGCAGAATGAGCGCTCCGACGCCGACGACTAGGCTGAAGATGAAACCAGCCAATAGTGTCACCTCAATCCATGTGCGAGGTCGTCGTTGGGATACGCTTTCAGACAAGTCGATTTCCATGTGCCAGAGTATAGCACGCAGTCGAAGGTGAATAGGAATTATTGGTGCACGGCAGCGCGTAGAGGCGTAACCGAACCGAATTTGGCTGCGTATGTATTTGTAGCAGGAACTCGGTGCAGACTACCCTCGTTATACACCGGAACTCGCGTATGCTTCCAAGATATTTCGCTCTATATTTTGCGGCGACATATCGATATGCTATCATAAACTGAGCCGTCAAGACATGTGACTGTCTGGGCGGCGTCGCGAAAACGGTGAGCGCGCCGTTTTGACGCGCTTTAAGGAGATGATGTTCTATGCAAACGACGCGATATGGAACGCAGCCCACCGGTAATTCTTCATCGAGAGGTATTGCCAAGTTTGTTGAAGGACCAGGCGCCTGGATCGTCACATTCATTATTTTGCCCATTCTGGTCGTGTTGGCGCTTCTGCTGCCGCCCGTTCGTTTACTGGACAGACTCAACAGCGTCAGCAACATGCGTATCAGCGCAGGCGGCGGCGCGATTACAGAAGCGGACGGCACAATCGTCAACTTCCCGCCTGAAGGGCTAGAATCCAGCCTGCGAGCCTCACTAACAAGCGCACCTCGACCGGAATTCATCGAAGGTCAAGCAGGGAAAGACGCCTACGAAGCAGCCAGTAATCTTCCCGACTACCTCATTCCTAAGAGTCCATATTATGAACTGGGTGTATCGGGATCGGATCCCACACAAGTCGTTCTATCAGTACCTATTCCCAATGATAGTTTGCCCTACGAAACGTTGGGACTCTACTCTTGGAACAACAGCGAATGGGTGCATTTGCCTAGTAAAGTACTCATTCAAGATGAGATAATTGAATCGCAACTCGATTTCGCTCCGTCGTCATTTATGGTGATGCAGACCGTACCGGCGGTTCCAGCCGTAACTGCTGAGTTGGAAGCTGGCGAGGCGCTTCCGGAGAACGCCTATGTCGCGACAGAAGCCATTTCCGGGCTGATGCTGCGCGGCGATGGCGCGCTGGAAGGTGAAGCGCCCGTTAACAATGGCAACACGGTTCCGGTTGTTCGCAACTGGGATCAAGATGTTGTGCGCACTGATTTGATCAATAACCTGCTGATCGATCCCGGTCTGCAGGAGAATCAACTAGTCGCCATCGAACAGACGCTGGACGCCAACGGCTATCCTGGCGTGATCTTGGACTATCGCGGCATTGACGCAATTCCAAGCGCCAGAGCCGACTATGTGTTCCTCGTGTCTCGAATGGCAGAGCGACTTCACGATCGCGGCAAGACACTTGGTGTCCGAGTTGAAGCACCGACGCAGGTCTCTGCCGAAAAATGGGACACGTTGGGCTTCGACTGGTCCGGTCTCGGCGAAGTGGTTGACAAATTGATCATTCCAGCTCCTGTCGACCCCGCAGCGTATGCGCCAGGCGGTAAGATGGAAACGCTGCTGGAGTACGCTACGGATGAAGTTGAACGTCGCAAGATCCAAATCGACTTACCAGCGTATTCAGTTGAGCGGGCGGGCACATATCTGCTCCCGGTTAGTTATCAGGATGCGCTCAAACCGTTGCTATCACAGGTAGCCAATAGTGAGGACGCAAATCAGAATATTTCGTTGTCGCTGGACAATCCACGCGTGCTCGCATCTATCGTCTGGGACGACAATATCGGCATGTATACCTATACGTATACAGATGATCAGGGCTTCGAACGTACTGTCTATCTGGAAACTGCCGGCAGCATCGGACGTAAGCTCCAGACCTTGAGCCAATATAACGTTCGCGACGTCACGCTGGATACCCTGGACATCAACAGTGTCGACCCTAACGTATGGAATGTACTGCTGCAGTTCCAGCAGGGCGGCGACCTAGGCGGCATCCTCAGCCAATTATCCGTTGCCTACACGGTCTACGACAAAGACAACAACGTCATTAGCCAAGAAGTGCGCCCCATTGATAGCCCAGATGTTGTCATGCAGCCGCCTGCAACAAGTGAAGTGCGCGTCGAGACGCAGATCCTGAACAGCAGCGGTCAAGCGCTGGCCGTAGCCCCTGCAGCCAAACTGGTGCTGGACGCAATCGCGCCGCCTGTGGAGGCGAGCGCAGCAGAAGCTGACGTCGTTGTGAGCGCTGAAGGAGAGACGCCGAGCGACATGGCCATTGCTGCTGCCAGCACTGCACTCTCCGGTGCGACGCTGAACAGCGGTCAGATTATCAACGTGCGCGAGGGACCGAGCACAGCATATACGGTGCTAGGACAGATATCACCTGGTCAAACCTATAATGTTGTTGGCAAGAATGAAGCGAATGATTGGTGGCAGATCGACTTTGACGGTCAACAGGCGTGGGTCATTGGGCAGTTGGTCAATGCTAGCGGCGAAGCCAATGATGTCGCAGTCATTACGGACCTTCCGGAGCCGCCGGTAGCTCAGGCGGCACCTTCTGGCGGTGGTTCACCGGTCGCGGCCGTTTCTGCACCTGCCCCAACGGGTGGTGGTTCATTCGGATACGGCGTACAAGCCCATATGGTCCACAACGAACAAGCTGGTCAGGTAATGGGCTCAGTTCAGGGCATGGGCTTCAATTGGGTCAAGCAGCAAGTCGAATGGAAGGTGTTCGAGGGTAGTGAAGGCGCACGCGATTTTGGTGCACTGGACGGTATCATCAATGCGGCAGGCGCGGCAGGTATCAGCGTGCTCTTCAGTGTTGTGAATGCACCGGGTTGGGCTCGCGAACCCGGCTTCGATAGCAGCGTCGGCGGACCGCCTGCAAACCCGCAGACCTATGCCAACTTTGTCGGTGCACTAGCTGGCAAATACTGTGGCAGTTCGCTGAAGGCTATCGAGGTGTGGAATGAGCAGAACCTGCACTATGAGTGGGGCAACAAACCACTGAATGCGGGCGAGTATGTGGCTTTAATCGCGCCCGCCTATGCGTCTATCAAGGGCGCATGTCCTTCGATGTACGTAATCAGCGGGGCGCCAACTCCAGCAGGCAGCAATCCTGGCAAAGCAGTGGATGACTTCCAGTACTTGGAAGCCATGTTCCAGGCTGGCTTGAATAATTACATCGACGGCGTTGGCGCCCATCCAAGCGGGTATAATGTGCCGCCTAACGTAACGTTCGAGGAAGCGTGCGCCACCATTCAGGTCACAGGCAACAGCTTTAACGGCGCCTGTGACTCGCCCCACCATTCCTGGAGCTTTCGCAGCACAATGGAAGGCTACCGCAATATTATGAATGTGTACGGCGCGTCCGATAAGAAGGTCTGGCCTACCGAGTTTGGGTGGGCTGCTGGCGGCGCATTTAACCCCGCCTACCAGTATGCAAACGACAATTCCTTCGAAGAGCAGGCCGAGTGGACAGTTGAGGCCTATCAGATGATGAGGAACTGGGGCTGGGTTGGACCGGCATTCCTGTGGAACCTAAACTTCCGCGTTGTCTCAGATGGCACAGAGAAAGCACAGTGGGGTATTGTGGATAACGGCTGGGGTCCGCTACCCGCTTACAGCGCGTTGGCGGCTATGCCGAAATAGGCTGACGAGGCGGATGCGTATTGCCGCCAGGTAGTACACTCAGCCACTCAGCGGGTCGAGGGATGCATCACGGCACGCGCACGAGTATTGAGCACAGGGCGACAGGCTAGTCGCCCTGTTTTCTTCCAATCACCAAATTTCATGCGACACAACCTAGCCTAGCCTCGGTCGAATAGACTAGAAATGCCAGAGCCGAGCTCTTGGAATAGAAATTATGCGAACGAGAACCTTCCTTTTTACTGTCATTCTTTTCACCGGACTTGTCTTGCTGTTGACAACATCTGGCTCCCTTGTACTGGCGCAGACAGACGATAATGTAACCGGCACGGTCGAAACCGACGGTGATCGGTTGAATATGCGTTTTGGCCCAGGCGTGGACTACGATCTGGTGCAGAAGCTGGAGCCGGGAACGGTTATCGCCGTGTTGGATGCTTCGGCTGATGGTCTCTGGCTACAAGTGCAGCCTGAAGATGGCGATGTGGTTGGTTGGGTTTCAGCCGAATTCGTGGCGCTGGACGGACCACTCGACAGTATTTCACCGCTTGCCGACGCCACCGATCTGCCCTCTGCCCAGGAATTGTTGATTCCGACAGCCACCCCGATCGTGAAGGTGACGGTCGTATCGGTACCCGCGGCGACCGCGATACCGACAGTAGAGTCGGACCATGCGTTTGCGAACGCATCTGAAACGCCGGATTCCGAGGCGCCGATCTTGGATTTAGGCGCGGAACCATCGATGACGCCGACGACGGTTCTGACAGTCGTCAAGCCAACTGTCCAGTCAATAGCTACAGCGGTTCCAACACAGGTGTTGGTCACGCCCACTATACAAGCGGAGTCCGGCAACGCCGAACCGCCGTCGAGCCTGGGACAACTTTTTCCGCGCACCTATGCCCGCGCATTGGGTCTGCCAACACCCACTGCGGTCAACATACCCGGTGACGAGCAAGAAGCGCAGACAGGTGCTGCAACGGAAAATGCACCGGTCGAGAAGTCAACGAATATCAAACCGACGCCAACCGTCATCGCCAATGAATCAGATGAATCTGAGGCGGTCGAATTGGGAACCGCAGAACAGGACGCGGCTGAACCGGAGGCTGAAGGCGCGGGTTCGAAAATTCCCCCCGGCAGGCCGTACGCCATCACTCAGCCGCAAAGTATGAATGTGCGCACAGGCCCCGGTACGAATTACGGTGTCGCAATGGCGGCAAGCGCCGGCAGCGAATTCGAGATCATCGGGCGCAGCCCTGGGCACACCTGGCTGCAGGTGTTGGCGCCGGGTGAAGATACGCCGGTCTGGCTCTACGCCGAATTGGTCGAGGTGGTTGGATCGCTGGATGACGCGCCCACACTGACGGAGGATGAGTTGCCCGAACCGCCTACACAATCTACTGAACCGTCGGCGGTTGCCGCGTCTGTCGCAGGAGCTCCGTCGCCGACAACAGGCGGTAGCTTTGGATACGGCGTACAGGCGCACCTGTTGGCGGGCGAAGCCGGCGCCGCGATGAATTCGGTCAGCGATCTGGGTTTCAACTGGGTCAAGCAGCAGGTTGAGTGGAGCCGCTACGAGAGCTCGCCAGGGGCACGCGGTTTTGGCGAACTCGCGGGCATTGTCAGCGAGGCGGGCAACCGGAACATCAACGTTCTCTTCAGTGTTGTCAATGCACCGGCATGGGCGCGTGAAGACGGCTTCGACAGCAGTGTCGGCGGACCTCCGGCTGACCCGCAGAGCTATGCCAATTTCGTTGGCGCGATGGCGGGCCAATTCTGTGGCACATCGCTTAAGGCCATCGAAATTTGGAATGAGCAGAATCTGCACTACGAGTGGGGCAATAAGTCGCTCAACGCCGCCGACTACATGAACCTGTTGCGTCCAGCCTACGCCAGCATCAAGGCCGCCTGCCCGCAGATGCTGGTCATCAGCGGCGCATTGACGCCGGCAGCCGATGCGGGTACGCTGGCAAGAGACGACTTTGCCTATATGGAAGAAATGTACAAGAACGGACTCGCTTCCTATTGCGACGGCGTCGGCGCGCACCCAAGCGGATATAACGTGCCAGCGGATGTGCGATGGGAAAGCGCATGCACGACCATTCAGCAGACCGGCAATATTTTCAACGGCGCCTGTGATACGCCGCACCATTCCTGGTCGTTTTTGAGCACCATGGAGGGTTATCGCAATATCATGAATGTATATGGGGATTCCGGCAAGCAGATTTGGCCCACGGAGTTCGGTTGGGCTGCCGGCGGCGCCATGAACCCCAATTATATGTATGCCGAGGACAACTCATATGATGAACAGGCCGCGTGGACGGTGCAAGCATATCAGGCGATGAAAAGCTGGGGATGGGTCGGGCCAGCGTTCCTATGGAATCTGAACTTCCGTGTGGTGGCAGATGGCACTGAGAAGGCGCAATGGGGCATCGTACGCAACGACTATAGCCCGCTGCCCGTATACGATGCACTGAAGGCGATGCCGAAATAACGTTCAAATGAGTTGTCGCTCTACAATAGGGCATGAAAAATAAAGACGGAGTTGCTTGCATGAACAATCGTGGTCATCGTAGAAGAATATTGGCTGGCATGCTGCTGTTGATCGTTTTGCTACTGGCTGGATGTGGGCGGGCAAAGGACGAACCGACGCCCACGCCTACCAAAACACCGATTCCAGACGGCGCTGCCGTGGCACAGCCTACGGAGACGCCAGTGCCGGCTACCGGCGACGTATCGAACCAGCCGTCTCAGTCCGGTGCGCAGCAACCGATGGGTGGGGGTGGCCAATCGCAAGCGACAGAGCCGGAACCCACAGCTCCCTCAGTTAAGACCGTCGCGCAGATCGACGCGAGCTTACTGAATGTCCGCAGTGAGCCGAGCGAGGCGGGCGCCATTGTAACAACGGTGGAACAGGGCGCCCGATATGATGTGCTCAGCCAAAGCGATGACGGACAGTGGGTCCAGCTTTCAGGCAATGACGGTGCGCTGGGCTGGGTGGCTGCGGATTTCGTGATCCTGTCCGAAGAGCAGATGGCTGATACTAACGCCGAACCCGTACAACCATCCGAGCCTGTAGCCGCACAACCAACCTCTGCACCGGCGCAAACCGGCGGCAACTATCTGCCTGCGACCATGTCCAGCCCGGACTACGGCGCGCAGGCTTTCCTCTGGTGGCGAGAAGAGATCGCCCAGCGTGACTTGCGTTTGATGGACGAGGCTGGCTTCAATTGGGTTAAGCAGGCGTTCGCATGGGAGACAATAGAGGGCGCGGGCAGGAACCAGTATGACTGGTCGATTGCGGATCGTGTCGTGCAGCAGGCAGCAGACGCTGACCTGAAGCTATTGGCTCGGTTGAGCAGCGATCCGGACCTCAACAATTTCTGGGCAGGACAACCGCCAGGCAATGCAGATGCTTTTGCCGAGTATGCCTATGCACTGGCTTCTCGCTACAACTGTACGCCACAGGCAGTTGGCTGTATCCAGGCTTTCCAGGTGTGGAACGAACCGAATCTGGCCCGTGAATGGGGCGGCAATCGCCCGAACCCGGCACAGTACGCGGAGTTCCTGAGCAAGGCGTACGCCGCCATTAAGCGCGGCAACCCCAATGCGATCGTCATCAGTGCAGGCATGGCTCCCACGGGCGACAACAATGATGTAGCCATGCCGGACGACATCTTTTACGATGGCATGTATCAGGCTATGGGCGGCAACAGCGACGGCTACTTCGACATGCTTGGCGTGCACGGTGCTGGTTTCGCAGCCCCGCCTGAGCTCGATCCGGCTACAGCAGCTTCTGAGCAGCGCTACGGCGGGTACCGCTTCTTCGCGTTCCGACATGTAGAAGACATCCGCAATATCATGGTGAAGTATGGCGATTCCGACAAGAAGATCGTACTGCTAGAGTTCGGCTGGACCTTTGATCCGGTGAATGCCAGCTATAAGTGGCACGGTGCGGACGCCGGTATTGACGCGGCTGTGCAGGCAGCCTATCTGAAAGGCGCGTACGAGTGGGCGGCGGCGAACTGGCAGCCGTGGATCGGCCTTATGAGCCTGCTGACCATGCCAAACATCGACTGGCTGGCAGACGGCAATCCGCAGGATGAGGAGCAGTACTGGTGGGCGATTCTGGAGCCGAGCCAGATCGACGAGCTGAAGTTCCGCAACGCGTATGTGGAGTTGTGCATCTACTTCAACGGGCTTGAAGGACAGCGCTGCAAGTACGATCCGAATTAAGCGTTTCGATCGAACCTGAGTTGCAATTACCGAATGACAACGGGCGGCCTGTGAAATTACCGGTCGCCTTTTTTGTATTCTCTATTTGGACTGCTGCGTCAGCTCTTGGCTATTCGGTGGTCAGACCAAGGACCAGTTGTACGGCGCCCTCACCGATGCCGGCGATGACGTCTACCCAGTCGGTCTCCTGAGTGATGGCGTTCACATCGATGGACTGCACTTCGAGTTGCCAGTTTGTGGATGCGTACCAGCCGCCGAATAGGCCCATGAGCAGGACGAGGAGGAGCGAAATTCTGGTTACGAGGCGGCTATTGGTCACGAGTTTGGTCCTGCTGAGCGTTCCGATTTGCGTCGAAAATGGCAGCGCAATGAGCGGAAGAAATGTACCGTCCGATACGGCATCTGATTTGCTTCAGTCGAGTGTTATGATATACTGGACACTTGCCGATGGCAAACAATGGGTGAGTAGCTCAGCTGGTTAGAGCGCACGGTTCACATCCGTGAGGTCGGGGGTTCGAGTCCCTCCTCGCCCACCTAATTATTCCACTCCCTCCGCCTCCTCCAGCGCGATGCGCACCCAGCGCGTCACTCGGCTCGGGTCGCTGCGGATGGTGTGCGTGTCCTTCATGATCATCTCCACATGACAACCCTTTGACGCCTGCAAATCCTCACGCAGTGACTTGCGGATGCTCTCCTCGTCGAACTCCGGCATGGCCAGATCCGCCGGATTCGGCTTCATAGAGTAGACGTAGCGGTCACTCAGCATTTCAGCCATGGTTGCTCGGTTGGCCCACGGAGATACCGAAATACGCCGCAGCCTCGGCAGCTTCTTCACCACACGCCAGCGCGCATCCAGAGGCTCGCAGCAGCCGTAGCAGTTGAGACCAAAGCGCTCCATGAGTTCCGCCTGGTAGGGATAGATGAATTCTTCGAACATGTCCGGCGAAACGCCAACCGTCTCCTGACTCTCGCAAAAACCCCACATGTCCTGCGTAGTGACAGGCGACACGCCGTCGCTGCCGGGCAGGTCGGACGTGTAGCCGAAGCCGCCAGAGCCCACATACGAGCCTCCGTTGTTGGAGGTGAGCAAGCCACGTTCTTCCAGCGAATCCAATGTGGACAGCGTGCCGTCGCGCAGGACGGTCATCATCCGCTGCACAACCTGCGGCTGGTCCACCATGTCGAACATGAGCTGCTGCAATCCGCGCCACAGGGCCAGGTTCCACGTCAAGCCCAGCGACCACCACCATTGGGTGCGCAGGCGAACGGTCAATGTGCCGTCCATGACTTCATGCGCCAAGGCGAGGACCTGTTCAGTCGCATCTTTCTGGATGATGATTTCAGGCGCGTGCAGGCGGTCGACATCGTCTGGAGTGCGAATCGGTGCGTCCCAACTATAGGCGCCTCCGTTCTCGCCGCCGATTTGCTTCACATGTACGCCCCAACCCGTGCAATGATAGACATGCTCGGCATCGAAATAGGGTTCGACGGCACGATCGTCCAGCATCTCTTCGCCCCAGAATATCTCCTTGCGCAGACGAAACTCCCACATGCGCGCCAGCACACCGTCACAATGTAAGCTGGCGTCGGGAATAATTTCGTGCCACGCGTTCTCCGGATCACAGAATACCAGGGGACGCTCGGCTTGCAGATCGTTATGGCGTTTCCAGCGATCGCGTTTCTGCTGCTGTTCGGGCGTGGCGGCGAGCTCCGCAACCCGTCCAGCAAGGCTATGCAGAATGTGCCTGTCATGTGCGTTGATTTCGATAGGAAGGCTACCGTCGGCGAGCGGCGATGAATCCGTAAAGAGCATATGGTTCACCTTCAATTTGCTTTGGCGGGTGTAAGGTTGTCGCCAGGACCTATATCTGGCGAAATGGTCCTCTCAAGTATATCATTGACCTAGGACGAGTACAGGTTTTCAACGAGGCGTACCGTACGCATGTAAAGTCGCTCGAACTGGTGCAACGCGCGTCGGCGGAACGTTCATTTGTTACCGCATGACACGATGGCCGCGTACAGTATTGACGCTCTCGCATGTGATACTCTTTCTTATTATGGCAACGATTCAACTTGAGGAAGTTACACGAAGGTACGGTCACCGACCGAGCCGGACGGCCTCAGCCGAAGACGACAATGCGCCGGAGATCGAGGAGGCGCCTGCAGAATCAGGCGTTCTGGCGCTGGACAATCTTTCGCTGACGATTCCCAACGGTCGAACGATGGCTATCGTGGGACCCTCCGGCTGCGGCAAGAGCACACTGCTGCGCGTGATTGCAGGCCTCGACCTGGAGTACGACGGCGAGGTCTACTACGACGGACGCAACATGCGCGACGTCCCGCCGCGGCAGCGTTACATGGGCATGGTCTTTCAAAGCTATGCGCTCTACCCGCACTTTCACGGCTACAACAATCTGCGGTTCACCTTCCTGATGCGCAAGAGGCCGGATGCGGAAGCGGTGGAGCGGATCCGCATCACGTCTGACATGATGGGCTACGGCTTTCGGCAGTTGTTGGGACGCAAGCCGGGCCATCTATCGGGCGGTGAGCAGCAACGGCTGGCGTTGGCACGAGCGTTAGTTCGTGCGCCTGATGTGCTTCTGCTGGACGAGCCCCTGTCGAATTTGGACGCAAAGCTGCGCGTGCAGACGCGTGTGGAGATGAAGAGGCTGCTGAGGCAATTCAACATTACCACGGTCTATGTTACGCATGACCAAGTGGAGGCGTTGTCTCTGGCTGACACCATCGCAGTTATGCGCGATGGTCGTGTTATTCAGGTGGGCTCATACAACCATATTCGGACTGCACCTGTCAACACTTTCGTAGCCGGCTTTCTGGGCATTCATCCGCTGAACCTGCTGCCGGCAAAGGTGGTCGATACGAACACGATGTATGTGGGCGGCATGCAGTTGAAGGCGCCACAGGGATTGTCGCTGCGAAACCGCATTGGCGCAGAGGTCACCGTTGGCGTGTCAGCCGACGATCTGGTCGTGCAACCGATGAGTGCCGGAGACGACGCCAAGCAGTCTGTGCTAGGACACGTGCTCGTCACCGAACCCGATTTTGCCAGGAAAAAGACCTTCGTGCGCATAGAAACAGCGTATGGCGCCGTAACAGCAACGGCTGAACTGAATGTTCCGCTGGTGTACGGTCAGACAGTGCATATTCGTAACCAAGGCGGCAGTGTGCAGGTCTATAACAGCGCTAATGGGCGAAACCTTGCGCTCACTGTGTGATAGCCTGCAAGAGCAGTGATCCTTTGCCCCTGTCTGAGCGCTGTGCTACACTATCGCTTTGACAAGAAGTGCCACATTCCAGCCGACTTTTCGGAGGATTCGATGAAGCCGTCGTTTGTTCATTCGCTGCTGCCGCTAACGATACTGGTTATAGGGCTATTTTCCTTTACAGCCTGCAGCCCCAATGCATCGGATCTGGCTCTTTCACCGGGGCTAGGACCGCAATTGCAAACAGCCGAAGCAGAGTCGGTCGTGATAACGTTACCAACCCCGGTTCCGCCAAAATTCGCCGACCTAACACAAGAAGAAGTATTTGCCGGCTTGGACGAGAATTTCGTATCGCTAGTCGTGAATGCGGATCCAGCGCATGGCGAAGAATTGGCGACCAGCACCGGCTGCTTCGCGTGCCACTCGTTGGACCCCGAGGCAGCGATGACCGGTCCTACTTGGCACTATGTCGCCGACCATGCCATGAGTCGGACCGATGACAGTCCGGCACTCTATATTTATCACAGCATTACAGACCCCAATCTGTTCGTCGTGGATGGATACCCCACCGGCATCATGCCCCAGAACTACAGCGATATCCTTAGCGATGAGGACATCGCCAGCATCATGTCGTTCCTGTTGACGCAACACGAGTAGATATTTGCGAAGTGTAGCGTTTTTCAAGTATCTCCAGGACCGGTTAGCGGATTGGAACCGCAAGCCGGTCTTTTTTGTTAATACGTATAACCTACGATATTCGGACTGGATGATTCGCAGGCCATCTTGGGTAATGATATAATTTCGATGATGGCACAAGAACAGATGTCTCCATCAACGTCTGAGCGACGATGCCCCAATTGTGGTACGCGTGTTGCCCGAGACGCAGAGAGTTGTTTCATGTGCGGCCACGACTTGAGTGCGCCGGAAGGTCGTCGGCGTCGAATTTCGTGGGTCGACGTTCTGCTTGTCGTTGCAGTCATCGGCGTAGTCGCCTTCTGGTGGCGGATAGCCAGCCAGCCGCAAAAAGAGACCGGCTCGGAAGAGGCATCCGCGTTTCTAATGCCCACCAGCATTCCGCTCATGACCGCGACGCCCATAGCAACAGCTACGCAGGATGCGCTTGTGCTTCCGACCGCTACCGCTGTTGTCGTGCCACGCGCAGATGGCTCCCTGAAGCATACCGTACGCAGCGGCGAGACCTTGTTGGGTATCGCCAGCAGCTATGGTGTCACCGTGGACGATATACAGGCAGCCAACGGTCTGACTGACGTTTTGATTCGCGCCGGCGATCAGCTCATCATCCCCATTACGCAGGAAACTGCGGAGGGACAGCAAGCTCAGGTTTCATCAGAATTTGAATACCGTGTGCAGCCTGGCGACACAATCGTATCCATTGCGGCGCGCTTTGGCAGCACGGTTCAAGGCATCCAACAGGCGAACAACCTGAGTGACAGCACACTTATTCGCCCTGGAGATGTGCTGTCCGTACCGGTGCAACAGGTTCCTTCCGAAGTGCTCTCTTCGACTCAGGATGTGACGCCAGAACCGAATCCGGATGACCAGGACCTATCCTTTACGCCGGCGCCAGAGGATACAGTCTACATCACTCCGCGCCTGATTGGACCTGCAGATGGAGCAATTCTCAGCAGGGAGGATGCAGTTTTACTGCGTTGGATCAGCGTCGATGTGTTGGATGGCAATGAATGGTACGTGCTGCTGGTCTACCCTGTCGGCGGGTCAGCGACGAGTATACCAAGCATCTGGACAAAATCGACCAGCTATCGGCTAGAGCAGGAACTGGCGCCAGCAGCCGGCGAAACAGCCGAGTACGCGTGGCAGGTCTCGGTTGTACGTGTTCAACCTGGTCAAAACAATCAGTATGCCTTGGAAGCTGCCAGCCCGCCTAGTGATCTGCGCAGCTTCACGTGGAAGTAGCGCAATTTGGCGAAGCTGTGGTCCTAGCACGCGATCGGCTGTGACCTCTACACTCTTGACCGCGTACTTTTTGCACATTCTCCTTCGTTGATACAACATAGATGATATCCCAAGCGGACGCCGCTGCAGCGTGAGCGCCCACCAGTTTCAAGCGTCAAACACGTCCCACGAAGGGAGCAACATGCGCATTTTATTCATCGATATCGATTCGCTGCGACCTGATCATCTCTCCTGCTACGGCTACCACCGCAAGACATCGCCCAACATTGACAGCGTTGCAGAGGAGGGCGTGCGGCTGACCAACTACTATGCGACGGATACACCTTGTCTGCCGAGTCGGACGGCGCTGTTTAGCGGGCAATTCGGCATCCGTACAGGCGTCGTGAATCATGGCGGCGAGTTCGCCGATCCTGCCAATGAAGGGGTGTCGCGCGGCTTCCGATCTGATTTTGCCATGAACTCCTTTGCCAATGCGTTTCGGTCAGCCGGCTACCATACGGCAAGCATTAGCCCATTTCCCAGCCGTCATACTGCCTATCAAATTTGGTACGGTTTCAGCGAGATGTACGATACCGGACACTACGGCACAGATAACGCGGACGAGGTTTATCCATGTGCCAAGCGCTGGCTAGACGCCAACGGCGCTGCGGACAACTGGCTCCTACATGTGAATTTCTGGGACCCGCACACGCCCTATGACCACCCGGAAAGCTTCGGCAATCCTTTCGAGGACGAGCCAATCGAGGACTGGGTTACGCAGGAGATCATCGATAAGCAAAATGCCAGCTTCGGACCGCATAGCGCTCGTGAGGTGGCAGGCGACACAGATCAACTACCGGATGGTTGGCGTATGGGTGCGGGTCGCATCCGAAACCTCCAGGACGCTAAAGCGCACCTGGACGGATATGACACCGGTGTGGCCTATTCGGACAAGTATGTGGGTAAGCTTCTGGATCAATTGAAGGACCTGGGCGTATACGATGACACCGCCATCATCATCACATCCGACCACGGCGAAAACCTAGGTGAGCTAAACATTTGGGGCGATCATCAGACTGCTGATCAGTGCACGAACCGGATTCCATTGATTTTGAAATGGCCGGGTGTTACCTACGCGCATGCCGGTGGAACGCTGGACGGCTTCCACTATCATATCGACATGCCGCCCACATTGGTTGACCTCATTGGCGAGCGTACTCCAAACACGTGGAATGGCGAGAGCTTCACGGACGCTCTGCGTACTGGGCAGGATGAGGGCCGCGAATATCTGGTGTTGAGCCAAGGCTCCTGGAGTTGCCAGCGCAGCGTTCGTTGCGAGAATTGGCTACTGATCCGCACATATCATACAGGCCTGAAGGAGTTCCCTGCCTACATGTTGTTCGACATTGGCTCTGACCCGCATGAGACCAGGAACTTGGCGGGTAAAAGACCGGATCTGGTCGGCGTTGGTTTGCAGAAACTGGACGAATGGATGGGTGAGCAGATGGGACACTCACAGCGCGGCGATCCATTCTGGGGCGTCATTGCCGAGGGCGGGCCTCTGCACGCCAATGAACGTAGCACAGCATGGTCGGCTTATTTGCGTCGCCTGCGCGAGACCGGACGAGCGCATCACGCGGACAAACTCAATGAGTTCGGCGGTCGACCATTCACCAGCGGTCTTGTGTAGCCGTTCCGTGAGAAACTTCTCCAAAATTTATGCAAAACTCGATGGAGGTGATCAATGTGTCCTGCAAAGCTGACCCACGTATGGGTTGAGGCTCCGTTCTACTCGGATGAACTCGACAGATTACCGAGCGATGTTGCCTTGCTCGCACCAGCCGACGCTTCGGCGCCGTCGTATGAGAATGCACTGCCTGCACAGGCCATCTTTGCATCATCCTTGGTGCGCTACAACGCTGACTTCTTTAGCGCGATGCCGAATGTAGAGATTGTCCAGCGAACGGGAATTGGCGTGGACAACGTTGACCTGGCGGACGCAACGGCTGCGGGCGTTGTTGTATGTAATACACCGGACGGGCCTACTGAATCTACGGCTGAGCACACCATAGCTCTGATGCTTAACTTGGCTAAGCGCGTCAAACAAGGCAATGCGAACCTCGCCCAGGGAAAATTTGGGCCGCGCAGTGGCACGCTCATCGGCGCTGAAGTCAAGGGCAAGACGATCGGTCTGATCGGGTTGGGGCGTATCGGCAAGCGTGTAGCCGATATCTGCATCAACGGTTTCGGAATGGACGTACTGGCATACGATCCGTTCGTGACGGAGGAGTCGGCACGGGCTATCGGCGTAACAATGGCTGACCTGGATACGGTCATACGGCAGTCGGATTACGTCAGCGTGCATGCGCCGGTGACGCCGGAAACGATCCATCTGATGAACCGGGAACGGATTGCAATGATGAAGCCAAGCGCGTATCTGTTAAACCTGGCACGCGGCCCCCTGGTGGACCCGGACGCGTTGTTGGAGGCGGTGGATTCCGGTACGATCGCAGGAGCTGGAATTGACGTTTTCGAACCCGAACCGCCGCCAGTTGATTCGCCGCTGCGAAATCACCCGCTCATCATCGCCACGCCGCACGGCGCCACGCTCACGGTGGATGGTCGTGTCCGTATCGAGGAGATGGCGGTCGCAAATGTGCTGGATTATTTCAGCGGAAAACAGCCCGTCAACATCGTCAACCCTTCCGTGTGGGACAGCCCTGGGCGCCGGAATAGGTAAGCCGAGTCTTAGGTCGTGATTGATTCGAATAGACAGTAGGGCCCAGCCAAACGGCTGGGCCTTATTATTGTGCGGCATCACTAGGCGATTCGACGTTAGCGAGTCGCCTTTCTCGGCCTTACTTTGCCTGGCGCCGGCTTCTTCTGGAACCAGCGATGGTCCACGAAGATGATGATGGCCGAAAGAGCTAGAGCAGTGAACACAATGCTAACGCTCACGGTCATGTTGTTTAGCGACTGCGGCGCAAAGACAAGTACAAAGCCCAGCATCAACATCATCATGCCGGATACCAGCTTGAGCGCTCTGCCCTCTGCCTCTCCAAGTTTGCGCGAGCCAAGGAAGAACGAGAAGGCAACCACAATGGCAAACAGCGGGATCACGTAGATGACGTTGTAGGCGACGAGATAGGCATAGTAGGCTGCGGTGGACAGGTCCGACATGGTGAGGATGCGCGTGTAGACCATGGGGAAGCCGGCGGTGCAGAGTAGTTCGTAGGAGTTTGCCGCAATGGCCAGCAGCGCTGTGCTGAACACCATCGCGCCCAGGGACCCAGCTTGAACCAGGTGGCGCGTGCGCGCATAGAGGCCCGGTTTGGCACTGTCCGGAATCGAAAGGGAGACGCCCTGTTTGTAGAAGAAGAAATCTTTGATGTTGATGATGGCGATGCCCATGGCGACGAGGCCGGCTATTGTCGTAATGAGTTGGATTTCGCCGATCCACATGAAGACGTTGAGCCAAGCCGCCATAAACACGAAGTAAATCAGGCCCGAAAAGAAGACGAACACCATGCCGATGATAAGCATGCGCGTACGGCTCTGCGCATGAACCATCAGGCTGAGCAAGAACATGAGCACGAAGATTGCACACGGGTTGACGGAGTCCACGGCGGCGATAAGCAGCGTCAACGCCGGCAGCGAAAGGGCACTCGCATTGACCGATCCCATGAGCGGTATGTTGATGGTGGACTGGCGCTCCACTGCCGCCCCGGCAACCATCAAGTCAGCAGGTTCAAGCTCGCCTTGTACAGCGGCTTCCGCGCCGACCGATTCGGACTCGGCGCCAGCTGCCGCTGTGTCACCTGTTATGTCACCTGAGGACGTTGAAGTCTGTGCAAGTTCAACCTTGGTGCGCTCATAGCAGGCGATGAGGTCCTCTTTGAGCGCGGCTCCCGTCGTATCGTGGTCGTCGTACCCGGCTTCCATATGGCCGCAATAGATGAACGCGGGCACGTACATGGCCTGTTCGTCCACGGAAGCAGCCATGTCAACATAGAGTTGCGTGTTTTCCGGGGCCGTATTCAGCTCAAGATCCTTCAGTTCCAGCCAGGGCAACTGGTTTGGTAGATCCATGATGAACGGGTGCGCGTGCTGACAGTGGGGGCAGGACTTCGACCAAAAGAACCAGAGCGTGACTATTGGTTCCCCGTTCTCGTCCAGCCGATACCATTCGTATTCACTGTTGTCTGCCGTCGGAACGTCGATGGCTTCCTGAGCAATAGCAGGTGCCGCGAATGACGAAGAGAGTGAAGCGGCGCCGAGTACGAGCAAGGCTGCGATGACGAAAATCCATTGATTACGCCGGTGATGCAACATCTGGATACTCCTGAAAGCCATTGATGGGACTCAATTTCTAGCTCTGCTGCCTTGTGCAACTAGGCGGATAAACCCTCAAGACAGGCTGTGGTAGGTTGCTCGTGGTAGACTTATTACCGACTATCGCTGCTGACTAAAACAATTATTGACAGTGCACAGGCAGCTAATTCACTATCGCAAATTCGTAATAGAAATTGATCACGCGAGTACGGAGTGCTTGAAATGTGAATAGTAGCGGAAAGCAACGAGCCATGCATGCACTTCACCTAAGGACCCTTGGTCTTGCTGGAAGAAACGTTGCTTTCCTGAGTATATACCTACTGAATGTCCAGCAATTTCACCTCAAAGATGAGTGTTGCATTGGGCGGTATGACGCCGCCGGCGCCACGAGCGCCATAGCCCATTTCGGACGGAATCACGAGTTGGCGTTTACCGCCTACCTGCATGGTTGAAACGCCGATGTCCCATCCACGAATCACCTGTCCGACACCGACGGCGAAGCTGAATGGCTCTGCGCGATCCACCGAACTGTCGAATTTGGTTCCGTTTTCCAGCCATCCGGTGTAGTGAACGACGACGGTTTGACCGGTCTTTGGTGTTGGACCTTCGCCGACCACATAGTCGTAGTATTTCAGTCCCTCCGCCGCGTTCTGATAGGCATCCTCAGATACCACTTTCGGAGCCGCCGGTGAGCCTTCAAGCACTTCAACCAGCTCAACCTCGAAGATGAGTGTGGCGTTGGGTGGAATGACACCGCTTGCTCCTGCCGCGCCGTAACCCAGTTCCGGTGGTATGGTCAGCGTTGCCTTGCCGCCTTCGGCCATCAGTGCGATGCCCTCGTCCCAGCCGGCGATTACTGAGCCAACGCCTAGCGGAAAGCGAATAGGCTCCCCGCGTTTGTGTGAATTATCAAATTCGGCGCCATTGGGCAGCATGCCGCGGTAGTGCACGGAGACGACATCACCTGGTTGCGGACGCTTGCCATGGCCGACTTCGTGTTCCGTGTATTCTAATCCTGAGGCTGTCTTAATGATTCTTTCCTTGTCTCTAGCCGATCTCTTTTTACAAGCTGCAATCGAGAATTTTCAACTAATTCACTGGCAGCGCCAGTCACGCGAGTGCAGTATCGTGGAATGATGGGCGATTTGAAACGCTAAACGTTAATTATGCTGGACTATTCGGTCATGGATTTTGTTGCTAATTTGGTAACTCATGAGTTATATCGTTCGTTCGTGGAAGCTCACCGGCGGCTAAGCTTTAGGTATTGCACGCAAGTACCACGCATTTTGTCCGCTCAAGCCACAGGTCTTGCAAGTGGCGCTGCCGGATCGAAGACTCCCATCTCTGGGCGGTTCGGCAGTTTCACCTCTTTCTCCTCGATCTTGAAGACGCTGAAACCACGCGATTTGTAATTGTTGATCGCGTGCTCATGGTCTAGCGTGCAGGTGTGTACCCAGACACGCTGTGCACCGCTGGTCCAACCTCGTTGAATCGCAGCCGACAGTAGTTGTCCGCCAATCCCTTGCCCGATGAACTCAGGCAGCAGGCCGAAATAGACGATTTCCACACTCCCGTTCGCCTGATGCTCTAGCTCAAAGTAGCCAGCCGGTGTGCCGCGCACATAACCGATCCAGGTCTCATGTTCAGGCCGATCCAGATACGTTACCCACTGCTCGTATGACCAGCTCAGTCGTTCATACCAGAGCCACTTCGCTCCAACTGAAGCGTATAGAAAACGGTTGAGCGCCGGAAGCGTGATTTCGGCTCGCCGGACCGCAAAATCCGCAACCGAACGCTGTGCAGGTTTGAACTGTTCAGGATCGGTCATCTGTAGGTGGTAGATCGTGATTTTGGTCAGTTCTGGCATACCAAAACTTTAGCATTCTCAGGTTGCATCTCCAAGTTTTTCGATGTCTGAATAATGGCCGCGAAACTGCAGGCTGCACGTCAGGCGAGAGGAGGCTTATCAATCTATGGCAGAGGTGTTTGGTACTAAGCGTCGCGCTCGTCGTAGACGTCTGGTTCGGAAGGTACGCTGTCAGCGTGTTCTGTCGAGCCCACGGTGTCAACAAAGCCGTAGGCATGTGAGACAATGTACAGTGGTCGGTCCTTAACCTCGTCATAGATGCGTCCCAGGTACTCGCCGAGGATGCCGAGGAAGATAAGCTGTACGCCGCCCAGGAAGAGTACGCTCACCAGCGTTGTAGCTTGACCCAGGAAGAAGTTGCTGCCGGAAAGTCGCAGAATGATGGTCGCGATGATGGCGATGAGGCTTAACCCGGCTAGCGTGAAGCCGACATAAGTGGCCATTTGCAGTGGAATGTAGCTGAAGCTTGTGATCGCGTTCATGGCCAACCGCAACATCTTTCTCAGCGGGTACTTCGTTTCGCCGGCGTAGCGTTCGGAGCGCTCGTATTCCACGCCGATCTGTTTGAAGCCAACCCAGCTACTCAGGCCGCGCATGAAACGGTGCTTCTCGCGCAAGCGTCGCATCGCCGCGACGACGCGCCTATCCATGAGGCGAAAATCGCCGGTGTCTAGCGGGATGTGCACATCCGTGATGCTCTGTAACAGTCGATAAAAGACGCTTGCCGTCCACAACTTGAACCGGGATTCTCCCTGACGTTCCGTGCGAACGGCGTAGACCACCTCATAGCCCTCACGCCACTTTTCGATGAGCTTGAGAATGGTCTCTGGCGGGTCCTGCAGATCAGCATCCATGATGACCACCGCATCGCCGTCGGCGAAATCGCTGCCGGCAGTGATGGCAACTTGATGTCCAAAGTTGCGGCTAAAATCAATCACACGCACACGCGGGTCCTCCTCACGCAATTGCAGCAGCATTGATAGCGAGTTGTCCGTGCTGCCGTCATTGACGCAGAGCAATTCCCAGTGTTCGCTCGTTGTGTCCATAATGCTGGAGACTCGACGGTACATTTCTGGAATGACGTCCTGTTCATTCCAGATAGGTACCACGATTGAGAATGCGGGCCTGCGACTGTCGTTCTCTGGCATGAATCTATTCTCTGTGCGGGATGAAAGCCGTGTGTGCAGCTATCGTATCCGAACTCGTTTAGGGGGTCAAGGAGTGGAACGCCCCGCTACGTGAGTGAAACATTTCGCCCGCTAATTCGTAGAGCGCTTATGGGTGTTGGTGTTGCTTCGGGGAACCACAGTATAGAATTTACCGTCGAATTGACGATGGCATACTCGGGTGCTATGCTTCGACAATCGTGCATATTCGTGCAGCAAATCGCTGCAGTGGAGTACAGTCCAGGAGATGGGACGTTCGGCTACTCGACCTTAGTGCGGACCTGTGTCCACCAAACCAGAAGGTATGGGGTTCATCTATAGTGACAGTTTCTAGCAACGATGAGCGTTCACATATAGAACGTGATTGGGCGGGCAGCTTGCCAACTTTCCCGCATGGCGTCGGCGACGAGTTGGTCAATGGGTATGAGCTGGAAAATCTGCGCTTGAAACGACTATTGTTCGGTCGTCTCAACCATCCCGGCGCGGTGCATGTCTACAGCGCAGATTGCCACGCCGGCGGTCGAATACGAGTACAGTCGCAGGTGCCAGTATTATCGGCGGGCGACGGTGTGCGCGCCGCATTTGCGGTGGTGGCGCAGAGCCTGCCCTACAGTGCGGATATCCATAAGTTGCCGCTTGCACTGCCGGCAGGTTTCAGCGCTGTCGTAGCACATCCACCGACGGAGCTAGTGACGCCTATTCAGGACAGACTGACAGGTGTACAGTATTATCCCGGCCCGGTCATTGATACGCGCACATTGGTTAGCGGTCAATGCTTTATCGTAGTGTGGAGCCCTCAGAACAAGATGGGACGTTACGTGCTACAAGTTGGTCACCAGTGGCCGCTAAGCTGGTTCTATTGGCTGCGCACGCCCTTGTTCTGGTGGTCAATCCGCGGCTGGTACGGTCTTAGCCGTGCCAAGGCGTATCTGCTTGGCGGGCTTGTACTTGCACTGGCAGGTCTGTTCCTGAAGCTACGCAGTCGACGCAAGCGGTTGACATAGATAAAGCCCGACCTATTCATGGTGCTTCCGTGGTAGAGGTGCTGTTGGACATCGATACGGCAGCCGTCACTCATCTCGGTCGAGACTGTTATCAGAGCGACCAGATCCGAAGTATTTACAAAACACGCGACTTAGTGAGTAATTGAGTTTATTGTTGAAGAGGAACTAGACATTGCGCATCATTCTTTATTTAGGAAAAGGCGGAGTCGGCAAGACAACCGTGGCTGCGGCATCTGCGCTGCGGTGCAGTCAGCTTGGGCAGCGAACGCTTGTCGTGAGCACAGATATCGCACATAGTCTGGCGGACAGTCTGGACATTCCGCTCTCCGGCGAGCCGACGGAGATAGCGCCCAACCTATATGCACAAGAGATAAACGTGCTAGATGAGATTCGCGACCAGTGGGGGTTGTTGCAGGAATACGTGGGTGATGCGCTGCGTAAACAGGGCATGGGCAAAGCCGTGGCGGAAGAAATGGCTATTATCCCAGGCATGGAGGAGGTGGTCAGTCTGCTGCACATCTACCGGCAGGCGCGACTTGGCGAATTTGATACTGTGGTCGTGGACGCGGCGCCCACTGGTGAAACAATTCGGTTGTTGACTGTACCGGAGTCCTTTCAGTGGTACATGGACCGCGTGACTGGACTGGGAGACACAACATTGCGTCTGGCTGGTATGGTACTGAAACGTCTAGTGCCCAGTCGAGATGCATTTGCCGGGCTGGATAATCTTGTCGACGGCGTCCAGGAACTGCAGGGCGTATTGACTGATCCGTCAGTCACTAGTTATCGAGTTGTGCTGAATCCTGAGAAGATGGTCATCAAAGAGGGAGCGAGGGCAGTTACCTATCTCTCGCTATTCGGCTACCCCATCGACGCAGTCATGGTGAACCGCATCTTGCCCGGGCTAGAAAGCAACGGTGATGATTCGGTTACCGTATCGGCGCCAAGCAGTGATGGCTACCTTCGTGGATTGCAGGAGCTGCAGGCAGGGTATTTGGCAGAAATTCAACGCGATTTCTACCCGCTGCCAATCTTCCGCTCATCCTGGCATGGTGCGGAAATGGTCGGTATGGAACAACTAAATTCCTTGGCTCATGAGCTATTCGGCGAGCGAAATCCGGCGGATATTTTCTTCGTTGGTCAGGCGCAGGAGATTGTGGAGGATGGTGACGATTTCGTACTCAAACTGCCGTTACCACATGTCGAGTTGAATAAGGTAAACTTGACCAAGCGAGGGGACGAACTCTTCATTCGCATTGGCAACTTCAAGCGGGAACTGCTGTTGCCAACAGTGTTGGCCCACCGGGAAGCAAGCAATGCGGTGTTTTCGGACGGTGTTCTTAACGTTCGATTCCCGCCACCTTTGGAAGCGGCAGTCGAAGATTAGCGCCCATCAACCCAATTACAACAGTTCTGCAGCTAACCTACTAGCAATGCACGCAGTCAGCAGGCAGGTTTCGATATGCGCAAGTTACTAAACACCGCCGGTTATGCCGCAACAATGGGGCTCGGCTTTGCAGCTGCGACCGAGTCCATGGTGCGCACGGGGTGGCGAATGGACCCGCACCCTATGCCGCACCAGTTCGCTTCATGGTTGGACAACCCGCTAAGGCGCAAGTATCGTGATCCCGATGAGACCATCGGTCTATATGGCGTGCAACCGGGTATGACGGTACTGGACGCAGGCTGCGGCATAGGACTCTTCACCACGGCTATGGCGCGCATGGTCGGAGCTCAAGGGGCTGTACACGCAGTCGATGTGCAATATCCGTGTCTGGTCGCAGCAGGTCAACGGCTAGAGCAAGCAGGTTTGGCGGAACGCGTCGAACTGCACCACGGCGGGTTGTATCACCTACCGCTGGATGATGATTCAGTCGATATCGCGGTTCTGATCGCGACGCTGGGGGAGATACCAAGCCCGCTCCTGGCGTTGAGCGAGATCGGCCGCGTATTGAAGATAGGCGCGCGCATCATCGTTAGCGAGGAGCTACTGGATCCTGCCTACCTGCCCGATCGCTTCGTCAAGCAGTATATGGAAGAGGCCGGTTTCCGCTATGGCGGCAAGAATGGCAACTCCTTCTGCTACAGCCTGATCTATTTCAACGACAGCAGTGCGGCTACTGTGACGTCACCGTCCGTCGAATCCGCTTGGGCGATTCCAAAGTCGCACCGATAGTGTCACCCCTGCGGCATCGCGTTCAATTATGAACGATTAGCTGACTGGATTGCTGTCGCAGTCAATTGTTCGCGTCCGCAGCCATTGTACTTCTACTGATCAGTGCCCCGCACACTGACCCATATTGTAGAGCGTACGGAACTACCATCTATTCTAGAATTGAACCCCCGCTCTTTCAATTCGCCAGCTTACGTCTGGTAAACTGGAACCCATCTTCCTTCCTATACCCATCGGTAATGCTAGACTGTACACAGATATGCAAGCCGAAATCATTGACCTTTCTTTGCCCTATATTACTAGCGACGTTCCGGGAATCGGAGGGCGTCTTCGTGCCAAGCCAGAACACTTTGTGGTACGCGAGGCGCCGCTCTACGATCCAGTCGGCGAAGGCGAACATCTGTACATAAACGTAACAAAGGTGAACCAGACGACCAAGGATGTGCAGGCATCTTTGGCTAAGCTGTTTCACATAGATCGCAGGGATGTGGGTTTTGCCGGACTAAAGGACAAACAAGCGCAGACGACACAGACCTTTAGCGTACATGTCGGATTACAGCCGGAGGAGTACGCAGAGGAGGCGATCCAGCGGGTAGAGGATAGCCTGGACGTGCAGGTAAACTGGGCAGCCTTCCATCGCAATAAGCTCAAGACCGGCCACTTGCTGGGCAATGAGTTTTCGATTGTTGTCAGCGACGTTACATGTGAAAGCGACGAATGTCTAGCTCGATGTGAACGTATGGTTGAACTGATTCGAACACGCGGCATTCCCAACTTTTTCGGACCGCAGCGCTTTGGTTATCAGGGCGGTAACGTGCAGCAGGGCACGGACATATTAAAGGGGACCGTTCACAAGCGCGATAAGTGGATGCGCAAATTCTTGGTAGGCAGCGTCCAGAGCTATCTGTGCAATCTATATCTGGCGGAGCGGCTGGAACGGGGGCTGTTCGATACTATTTTGGATGGCGACGTCGCCAAGAAATACGAGACTGGCGGTATATTTGTTGTGGAGGACGCCGAAGTTGAGCAGTCTCGCTATGAAGCGCGTGAGATTAGTTTTACTGCACCATTGTTTGGGCCGAAAATGCGTGACGCTCAAGAACAAAGTGCTGAGCTGGAAAATGAGATTCTGGCGCGTTCAGGCTTGACAGTGGACGAGTTCAAGCGCCAGGGAGTTTCCGGGAGCCGTCGGCTCGGGCGGCTGCTCATTGACGATCTTCAGATTGCATCAGTCGATGAAGGCATTCGTCTTTCGTTCTTTTTGCCCAAAGGCGCCTATGCAACGACTGTGTTGCGCGAGCTGATGAAGACAGACGATGCGCTGTCTGCTACCGAACTGGACGAAAACGATTCATGATTTTGTTGCTACAGAGGGTACACCGGCAGCGGGTATCCAAGGATCGAAAGGTGGGTCGGCAGCGCAATGTTACAGAGCATGCAATGGCGTGATCGAGGACGTATGAGCGAGGAAATGCCCTTATTTCCCCTGGATACAGTACTGTTCCCCGGCATGGTCATGCCTCTTCATATTTTCGAGCCGCGCTACGTTGAAATGGTCAACACCTGTCTGGACGAGAGCAGTCGTTTCGGAGTCGTGCTCATCAAAGAGGGTAAGGAGGTCGGCGGTTCGCTGGCGACACCCTACGAGATCGGCACGGCTGCTCGCATCGCTCGAGTAGAGCGATATGAGAATGGCCACATGGACATTACAATCGTGGGTACAAACAGGTTTCGCATACGCGAGTTCGATTCAACCAAGCGGTATATGACTGCGAAGACTACGCCTTTTCCCTTTACAAATGCCAGTACGCAAGCTGCCGTAGAAATGGCGCATAAGGTGCGTCCTTTGGTCGTTCGCTATATCGAACTGCTCAGCAGCGCGAGCAATACCAAGCTTCGGCTGGATCAGCTACCGGACAACCCGAAGATGCTTGTGGTCATGGTGGCAATTGCGCTGCAGGTTAATAACGAGGAAAAACAGCGATTGTTGGAGATCGCCAGCGTGCCCGATCTTCTTTTGCGCCAACAGTACCTGCTGTCGGTTGAGACACAGATTCTGGGACATATGATGGATACGCAGAAGGACATTGAACAAATGGGATACGGTTCGACGGGATACATGTTCCCGAATTGAGCCTGTTGCATGGTATATCCATCACGCGACATTTGATTCCGCATACGGGATATGGTATTCTATTTTGGCTCGGGGGATTAGCTCAGCTGGCTAGAGCGCTACGTTGACATCGTAGAGGTCACTGGTTCAAGTCCAGTATCTCCCACCTAAACAGAATTGCTCAGACGCCTTCAAAGTGTCAGGGCATTGCGTTGACCAGGACAAGCTGTAGAGGACGTGTTCTTACAGAGAGCGGAGGCCATTGGCTGGAAGTCGCCGCAGGACATGCTAAGCGAACCGCCTGGTAGCAGACGGCTGAACGACGCGGATTAACTGCAGGCCACGTCCAGTATGCCGCTCCGGTTGGCTGCGTTATAAGCTCCAAGAGTGGTCGGCTCAGTAGGAGCCGATAAATTGGGTGGAACCGCGAAGTGTGACTTCGTCCCAAATGGGGGCGAGGTTTTTTTATTTTCGAGAACGGCTGGCGACAATCCAGCCTTACAGGAAGTCTAATTTATCCTTACATCCGAGAAGAACCAGAAAGCCAAGACAGGATAATTGTCCATGATTTCAGATCTTGCAGCATATCCAGACGTACTCGAAGCCGCTAGTAACTGGCTGGCGAGAAACGATGACATAGCGGAACTCGCAATTTCCGTTCAGCAAATTCCCGCACCGACCGGCGCAGAGGCGGTACGCGCCAATTTGGGTCGAACAGCGGTTTCGCGATCTGAAACTGAAGGATGTCTCTCAGGACAGTATTTACAATGTCTACGGTCGCATCCCTGGAAGAACTTCGGGTCCGGCGCTGATTGTCAGCGCACACACAGACACCGTCTTTCCTGCCAATACGGACTTGGCCATTACTGTCGATGATGATGAGGGACGCGTCTACGGTCCAGGCATTGGCGACAACTCTACCGGTGTGGCTGCACTCTTGGGCCTCATCGAAACGTTGCAGAAGCTTTCAGCGCCACCGGTTGATATCTGGGTCTTGGCAAACGTCGGTGAAGAAGGCCTAGGCGATTTGCGTGGCATGCGCGCAGCGATTGACAAGCTGCAGGAAAAGACAGGCGCTGTCATTGCGATTGAGGGTATGGGACTTGGTCGCGTCGTACACACTGCGCTGGGTTCGCGACGATACCGGATCACCGTAAAGGCGCCAGGCGGTCACAGTTGGGGCGACTTCGGCACAGCCAGTGCAATCCATGTGCTCGTCTCCCTTGCGGCGGACATCGCTCGGTTGCAGGTACCCGCGGAACCGCGCACGACGTTCAACATCGGTCGCATTCAGGGCGGGCGCTCGATTAACACTATCGCGCAGGATGCTTGGCTGGAGTTGGATCTGCGCAGTGAGGAGACGGCTGCCCTGGAAAAGGCCGTCGCAGATGTGATGGAGATGGTCTCCAACTATCAGACGCCGATCTGGCAGAGGCGGGGCGTTGCCGTGGATACCGAACTCATCGGCGACCGTCCCTCCGGCGGTATTGCGGAAGATCACCCCCTTACGCAGGCTGCCGTTGAGGCGCTGGTTGATACGGGGCACGAGGCGCCAGTTGAGCTGCGTATCAGCAGCACAGACGCCAATATCCCGCTCAGCCGCGGCATACCGGCGGTGTGCGTCGGCGTCACAGAAGGAGCAGGCGCGCATCGACTGGAAGAGTGGATAGCAAAGGAGCCATTGGGGCGAGGGTTGCGCCACCTCGTCCTGTTGACCTGGTGGGCGGCTGCTTGGCTGGCTGGCGAAGTGGAGTAATCGCACCGCCGGAGCGTCAGTCGCCACTCCGCGCGCTGAGACGAACAACAACAGAGCCCGGGTCCGACCTGCCGGCTCTTGTAATTCTGGACCAAACTGAATAGATATCCCTGTGAAGGAGGATGTCATGAGTAGTGAAGAACAAGCACAAGCCGACAAGCTGTATCGCATTCGACACAGCGCGGCACATGTCATGGCGGAAGCAGTGTTGGAACTATATCCCGAAGCCAAAATCGCCATCGGACCGCCCATCGATACCGGTTTTTACTATGATTTTGATTTGGGCAAAGATGATGAAGGCAAGCCCATCACGTTTACGCCGGAAGACTTGGAGGCGATTCAGAAACGGATGCGGCAGATCATCGCCGGCAAGTATGAGTTTTTGCGCCGTGAAGTCAGCGCCGATGAAGCACGTGAGCTGTTCGCCGATCAGCCGTATAAGCTCGAGCTGATTGAAGGGCTAGCCTCAGGTACGACGGACGAGAACGGCAATGAGGTGGGCAGTGGCACGATCATTAGTACGTACAAGCAGGATACGTTCGAAGACCTCTGTCGCGGGCCGCACTTGGAGAACACAGGGCAGATACCGGCGGACTCGTTCAAGCTGCTCTCCGTTGCCGGCGCATACTGGCGCGGCGACGAAGCCAATCCCATGCTGCAGCGTATCTATGGAACGGCTTGGCAGAACAAGAAGGAGCTAAACGAGTATCTCAATCTCTTGGAAGAGGCCAAGAAACGCGACCATCGCAAACTGGGTCGTGAACTGGACATCTTTGTATTCGACGACGAGGTCGGACCGGGACTTCCGCTATGGCTGCCCAACGGCGCCATCATAATTGAAGAACTGGAAAGACTGGCTAAGGATACAGAGAAAGAGGCTGGCTATCAGCAGGTGCGAACGCCGCACGTATCCAAGGAAGAGCTCTTTCTGCGCAGCGGTCATCTGCCCTACTATGCCGATACAATGTACCCGCCCATGGATCTCGAAGGTGTGCGCTACTACGTCAAACCCATGAACTGTCCCATGCACCACAAGCTCTTCGCTGCTCGACCTCGCAGCTATCGCGATTTACCCATTCGCTTCGGTGAATACGGCACGTGCTATCGTTATGAGAAGAGCGGCGAGCTGTTTGGACTCATGCGTGTACGCTCTATGCAGATGAATGATGCGCACATCTATTGCAGCGAAGCGCAGTTTGAGGATGAATTCATGGGCGTCATCGCGCTCTATGAAAAGTACTTCAAGTTGTTCGGCATCGACCGCTATGTCATGCGTTTCAGTAAGCACGATACCAAAGGTTTGGGAAAGAAGTATGTTGATAACCAACGGCTGTGGCTCAAGACGGAGGACATGGTCCGGAGCGCTATGCAGAACGGCGATGTGAATTTCGTGGAGGTGCCGGATGAAGCGGCCTTCTATGGACCGAAGATCGACGTGCAGATCTGGAGCGCCATCGGCCGCGAGTTCACGCTGGCAACTAACCAGGTGGACTTCGCACAGCCGGAACGCTTTGATTTGGTCTATATCAACAGCGAGGGCGAAGAAGAGACGCCGCTGTGCATTCATCGCGCGCCCTTGAGCACGCACGAGCGCATGATCGGCTTTCTCATTGAGCACTATGCCGGCAACTTCCCGGTGTGGTTGTCGCCGCAACAGGTCGCCGTCATCCCTATCACGGATTCGCACAACGAGTATGCGGTGCGCATCGTGCGCATGCTGGAAGAGCAGGGTGTGCGGGCCAGTGCGGATTTCAGTTCGGACAGGATGAACGCCAAGATTCGCAACGCACAACTGCATAAAGTGCCGTACATGCTCATTGTAGGCGATCAAGAAGTTGAAAATGAGACTGTTTCCTTGCGCAAACGCAGCGGCGAGCGGCAGAATGACATGCCGGTAGGCGAGTTCGCACATCTGGTCGTTTCTCGAATCGAGGAACGTTCTTCAGAACTCTAGAAAAGACGTCTGCCGCAACCGATATTCATACTTCGAGTGCAACCCGCAGGACGCTCAGTCTTCGTCCTGCGGGTTGCACTCGATTGTTGCTGTGTGTGCGTTGAATCATCCCGTCTTGCTCGGCTTTGCTTCGTGTTTGTTTCTACAGGAAACACGTGGCGCCTTTCATTGGCACCGTGTGCGGGTCAAGTTGGGTGTTGTGGTATGACCAGCTGATCGTGCAAAATGTGTAGCGCTGATGGATTCCGTGACGGTTGGATGGATCAGAATCGAAGGTTGTACAGCCAGCACGGCTTGATATGCTTAAGCCACGAGAGATTCCGTCGACTGTTTGGGCATTTATGCGCGTCAATCACTTGACCAACCAGAGTGTTGATGTTATACTTTGCAGGTTGTAAGCGGCAGAATTGGGCTCATATTAGTGCAAATTGGGTCTTCAGAAAGTACGACGTCGTGAACTGTTAACAGTTTATGGGCGGTTTCGTATACGCCGCAATAGTTTCTATTGGGTCGGTTGAGATCGACCGCAAACCCAGAGAGAATCTGGTAAGGAGAAAATTCTCATACGCAGAACTAGTTATATCCCGCCTAAGCAGGACAACACGCGTGTAAACGAAGGCATACGTGCCAGGGAGATACGTGTGATTGGCGCCGACGGTGAGCAGCTTGGTATCATGACTGTTCCCGCAGCGTTGACGATTGCCGAGGAAAAGGATCTAGACTTAGTTGAGGTAGCGCCGAACGCCAAACCGCCGGTATGCCGGCTGATGGACTATGGCAAGTACCTCTACGAAAAACAGAAAAGAGAACGCGAGTCGCGTAAATCTCAGAAGCAGATTGAGATAAAAGAAGTGCGCCTCCGCCCGAAGACCGATGAACACGACATTCAGGTCGTGTTGTCGAAGATTCGGAAATTTGCAAAGGAAGGCGCGAAGACTCGTGTTCGAATCAGATTTCGCGGCCGTGAGATCTATCATCCCGAAGTCGCGCAGCAGATCATGCAACGGATTTCCGATGACGTGTCTGATATCACCGTCGTTGAGGCGCGACCGACTTTGGACGGACGTAGCATGGTGATGGTATTGGCTCCGACATAGAGCCTCCCAGTAATGGGAATTGATAGGATCTGTCGACGGGCGTTAGCCCGTCTTTGATTGTTTGGTCAATCTAGAACAGTTTACGTCTGTTTTACGTTATAAAGTCCGTTTCTAGTTGTAAAGTCTGTTATAGTTGTTGAGGGTAGTTAACGTAGGAATGGCAATAGTACCGAATTCGTTCGGCATAGGATTGCCGTAATATAAGTAGCAGAGGAGTGTGGTTTATGCCTAAGATGAAGACGCATAAAGGCGCTGCGAAGCGGTTTCGCATCACCAAGCGAGGCAAGATGATGCGCATGAAGGCCGGTGGCAGCCACTTGCGCCGCAAGAAGAATTCCAGCACGAACAGTGACTTCCGTCACGCCGTGCCGACAACGAACAAAGCAAACATCAAGCAGGTGAAGGCGGTCGCAGGCAAGGCTGTAAAATAGCCTCGCTAGCGCGGGCGTTCGCACCTGCTCGTGTGGGACGCGAGTTCGTTACCGGATGTATTCGTTAGTGGTTTGTAACATAGTTTGTAAGTTGTATTTTATTCAGAATTTGTATTCTAGTACGTGACCGGCTCCAAAGTGGATTGATTCAAGTCAGTCCCGCCATCACGGAAGGACAATCAAATGCCTAAAGTAAGAAATGGTGTGGTCGCCCACGCGCGACATAAGAAAGTACTGAAATTCACAAAGGGCCAATATGGTACGCGCTCGAAGCTGTTCCGTCGAGCCAATGAGGCCATGTTGAAATCCCTGTTCTATGCGTATCGTGACCGACGCAACCGGAAGCGTGACTTCCGCCGATTGTGGATCACGCGCATCAACGCTGCGTCCCGCATTGAAGGGCTCAGCTACAGCCGTTTCATTCACGGGCTAAAGAGCGCCAATGTCCAGGTTGACCGAAAAGTGCTTGCGGACATCGCAGTGCACGATCCGGCAACCTTCGGCAGGTTGGTTGACTTAGCCAAGGAAAACTTGGAGCAGGCATAAGTAGCCAGGTCCATGTGACGGATACAACTGAACAGACTCAATCGGCAGGAGCCTCAAGGTTCCTGCCGGTTTTTTGTGCTGTCAACAGGTAGCCCGGTAGTACTGTGCCATGTTGCCTTTCCGATTCGTTCACAGCTTGCCCTACAGCATACAATGACAACTATGATCACCAGCACCACAAATCCACGCATCAAAGCAGCGCGAAAGCTGCAAGACCGGCAGCAGCGTCAGCGAACTAGCCTATTTCTCATCGAAGGAGTGCGCCTGGTTCAGGACGCTTTGAACAGCGGCATCCGTTTCGAAGAGCTTTACTACGTAACCGAGCTGATGCAGGAACGTGAGCAAGCCACTGAACTCCTACAGCACGCACAGGCTTCAGATATCAGCAGCACAGAGGTTAGTAGCCGGGTGTTGCAGTCACTGTGCGATACAGTTTCGCCTCAAGGCGTCGTCGCCGTGATTCAGATGCCCGCGCTACCGTTGCCCGAGCATCTGACGCTTGTACTGATTCTAGATGGCGTGGCTGATCCTGGCAACGCCGGCACGCTCATGCGCAGCGCTGAAGCCGCCGGTGCGGAGCTGGTCATCTTCGGCCCGCAGGCTGTGGACGCGTTCAACGACAAGGTTGTTCGTGCCGGAATGGGTGCGCACTTCCGTTTGCCCCTGCGTCAGCTGACATCCTGGGAGACAGTATGGTCGCTGCTTGGCGATCAACTCGCACTGTATATGGCCGATGCGAACCAGCCATTAACCTATTTCGACGTCGACTGGCGACAACCAGCCGCAGTCATCATCGGCAACGAAGCAAACGGTCCATCTGTGGATGTGCGTCACAAAGCCACGGGGTTGTCGATTCCCATGCAAGGGTCCACAGAATCGCTCAATGCAGCCATGGCGGGCACGATTCTCCTCTTTGAAGCGGCACGCCAACGCCTCACAATCTCTGCTTCCCGAACACCATCCTCGCGTTGACACGTTAATCGCCCACGTTGTATGATGACGTAGAATATTTCTCTGATGTGAAGGCATGAAGAATCCACACAAGTTGAGCGCATTCCGGAGGGCGGTCCCGATGACATTGAGATTGATCTGGTTTGTGCTGGCTGGCTTTTTGCTAGGATTCACTGCATCGACACTATGGGAATGGCTGCACTACCGTCGTCATAGGCTTATTCTGGAAGCAATGCGTTTCGACGAGATGGAAGCTCAGATTGCCGAGGAGAAGGCCGTCAACACCCAGTTGCGAATGATGCTCAACGGAACAGAGTCGACAGTGGGTGCGGCATCGGTTGATGCTTTCGACGCTGCAGCGCAAAGTAAAGCGTCCCCGGTTTCGTACTCTAGCCCTGGCGTATTTCTGGACAGCGAGAAGTCAGAGTTGGATAACGGTTTTGGTGGCGTACTGCCCGCTGCCGCTTCTGTTTCCCATGCGAGCGACACGGATCTGCTGGTCGCTGCCGCTGCTGCCGCACGCGAGCCGGCGGGCGATCGAGAATCCGAAAAGGCTGTCGTCGGCAGACTGGCTGCGGAACTCCAACGCGAACCCGCACCAGGCCAAACCTCACAGAGTGATGCGCCGGAAGTGCCGTACATACCTCGCTCCGACGACTATCCTGATGATCTTTCTCGGATTCGTGGCGTCGGCAACGTCTACACGTATCGTCTGTACAATGCGGACATCTATACCTGGCGGCAAGTAGCAGAGACTGACGCGGACAAATTGCGTACCATTACGGGCGCGTTTGCAGCCGCCAAGGTGGATGACTGGCCTGAGTTTGCTCGGCTGCTTGCTGATGAAAATGACAGGCAGGAAGCCACCTATTCGGGTCCCACGCCAGACGATCTGGCGCAGATTCCACTGCTGACACCGGCTGACCAGGAGACGCTCTATCACGCAGGAATTTGTACCTACGGCCAACTCGCATGCCTTACCTTGGACGAAATGAGCGATCTCTTCCCCACTGACGAGGCGAAGGACTTCGACTTAGGGCGATGGATCCAAGCAGCTGTCGAACTAGCTAACAGCAGGCACGAGGCGTAGGCGACCCTTCATGACTCGCGAGCCGTTTCAGAACGCGCCTTATTTCGATTGGTCATTTGACCGGTGGAAGCTGCTGACGATTGTTCTACTCTTTCTCGTACTACTGTTGGGAACACTCTTTGGCGCTGACTTCAACATCACCAATGCTACGCCAGTCGGTGAAGACCTCTCCAATGTAGTATGGTCGGATGCCGCACTCCGGCAACCGAGCGATCTGCAACAGTCTACCGGTGGCGAGCAGGACTCAGCAAGCGCCACTCAATTTAGCGGCGGTGAAGTTGAAGCAACCACGGCGTCCGGAGCAGAGCAACTTACCATGCCACCTAGCCCACATGGCGTGGCGAATTTGCCTCTGACGCTATCCACTTTCGGCACCAATGCCATCGTCGCATCGAACGGCATCACCGTTCTCTCAGGCACGGGGCAGGCGTTCAGTCGCATCGAAGTCTACAATCAGCCTGTCATGCGGGCGGATCTGAGCCAAGCGCCTGTTCCCACCGGCGACGAAGCCTATCTAGGCGTGGCAGATGTGGATACTCGCGGACTCTGGTACATACCGCTGGACGAGCAGCTAACTCCCGGTCAGCATATTATCACGCTGCGCGAGTTAGACGGGAGCGGAAAGCTATTGGACGCAACACCCGCCATTGTCGTATTTGTGCTTGGGGCGGGCGAGCAGGGGCCGCCGTCTCTGGCGACACCGTATATTCGCTTCCCTGTTCCGGCGGCGAAGTTGCGTTCTGGTCCGACTGTCTTTCATGGCAACGGAATTCCTGGTATGCAAGTGAGGCTGCGTCTCAATGAAGAAGCCGTTGCCGATGCAGTTGTGAATTCGCGTGAGGAGTGGCGCTTGGAGCCGGACGACAATCTGGTCGTCGGCAGCTACATTGCTATGGTGGAAGCGCTTGGCGCCGACGGAACAGTGATTGCCCAGTCGCCGCCTGTCGCATTTCTAGTTGTGCCGCCGGTTGAAGCACCAACATCGCCATGATCGACACCATTGTCCAATGCGAATTTGTTGTCTTACCTGAAGAAGATACGGCGCGTAAATTCGGTTCTCTGTTTGGCTCAACTGATGCGGCTATGCTATAGTGTCTCGGTCAGAGATGCGGGTCCCTAGCTCAATTGGCAGAGCAGCGGCCTTTTAAGCCGCGGGTTCTGGGTTCGAGTCCCAGGGGGCTCATCTGGGAGTCGCTATGAACTTACGTTTTGGCGACTCTCTCCGTATCTAGCATCTGCACTGATTTTTGTACGATGCGTACAGTGTGAATGCAAAATCCAACACATTATGGGCAGGCGAACGTTGTCTGCTCAGTCGGAGCATATATGGTTCCGCAAACAGCGAAAAGTCAGCTTATGGAATACTGGTGGTTGATACTGCTTTCTGTCACGACTGGCGTCGCAGGTCAGACTGCCATCAAGCTTGGGGTCAGCCAACCTGGCGCGTCCGATGCAGCAGGCGGCGTGGTCACGCTTATCCGTATGATTCTGACATCCCCTCTGGTATTGCTCGGGCTAGCGCTCTATGGCGTTGGTGCGTTAGCGTGGATCGCTGTGTTGTCGCGCGTAGATCTGAGCATTGCCTATCCATTCCTTGCACTGAATTTTGTGCTCATTGCGCTCGTCTCCCGATTTTTCCTCGGCGAGGAAATCCCTCCGCTGCGTTGGGCAGGAATCTTAGTCATATGCGCCGGCATATTGCTTGTGGCACGCGGCAGCTTCGAGTAGGCGCATCTTTATGCGGTACGAATGACTGTGACTAAAACACGCCACAAAGTAGCCGCACGCTCCGTCCTCATGCCTCAAAATACTGCGCAATTTGTGAATAGTTTCACATTGTAACCAGCTTCGGGTTTGCAATCACCTTCAAAACCAGACATACTCAGTAGCAATGCACGCTCGCGTTCCTGTAATCGAGGATGCGCCTGTTTGCGTTGTAGTATTTCAGACGCATGGATTGAGTTCGTACGCTTGTGTTCGCGCAGAAGGATCGGATGGAGTCCAAGAAATCGCAGAACAGAAGTAGCGCATACAGGAAGGCATATCTCGGTCAATCATAAAGTGCACAATGACGTAATCGATGACGCATATTCTGTATTATTTACTGTAGATCTATCCATCACTTGCAGCTAAATCAATGCGAAGGCCGAAATGAGTTACAGAATACTGATCGTTGAGGATGAACCTGCACTTGTAGATACGCTTGAATATAACCTACTACGCCAGGGCTATGAGGTTGTTACCGCAATGGATGGCGCTGAGGCATTGGCGACAGCGCGTAGCGAGCAACCAGATTTAGTCATACTCGATGTCATGCTGCCGCTGCTGGATGGTTTTGAAGTTTGTCGCATTCTGCGGCAAGAATCGAACGTGCCGATATTAATGCTGACGGCGCGTGCAGAAGAAGTGGACAAGGTGGTTGGACTCGAAGTCGGTGCAGATGATTACCTGACCAAGCCGTTCAGCATGCGCGAATTAATGGCGCGAGTGAAGGCGCTGCTGCGCAGAGTGCGGCTGATCCGCGAGGAAACAACCGCTGCGGCAGCTGATGACCCCTTGCAGCAGGACCTCGGACGGGGCAAACTTTGCTACGAGGACCTGGTTATCGACCTAGATCGCCGTGAAACGTCAAGCCATGGCGAGCTCGTGCATCTTAAGCCGAAAGAGTTCGATCTGCTGGAGTTCCTGGCACGCAACCGCGGCATGGTGTTAAGTCGCGATCTCATCCTTGAACGCGTGTGGGGCTGGGATTATGATGGCGGAAGCCGAACAGTGGATGTGCATGTGCGTTGGCTGCGCGAAAAGATAGAGAGTGATCCATCGAACCCACAGCGCATTATTACCGTGCGCGGCGTAGGGTATCGCTTCGACGGCTAGAGGACCGGAAATGCACAAGGTAAGCCTTCAACAAAGTAGAATAATATTAGGATCGAGTGGTTTCTGGCGCTCGGCACTGCTGCCTATGGCTATCGTAGTGGCGGTCATGACCTTGTCCACTCTTTTTCTTTGGTTCCAGGTCAGTTCAGTATTGCGCGACCAATATGAAGCCGAACTTGGCGAACGTGCTTTGGGCTACAGCCAGAACGAATTATTCGCGGATGGGCTTCCGGGCGATTCAAAGGAGCTGGCACATTTTCTAGACGCTATCGAGAGCGGCAGCGGCGCCACCGTCACTCTGTATGACATCGATGGCGGTCAGATAGCCAGTGTTTCGTCCTCTCCCTCTGATGCGTTCGACACACAGGGTCCAGAAATGCGTGCCGCCAGCAATGGACGGGTCGGAGTTGATGAGCGAACAGCACAGAACGGTGCGACAGTGTATTATGCTGCTGCACCTATATTTGCCGGTGATCAATTAGCCGGAATTCTACATCTGACCGATATTTCAAGTACCGTTGAAGCGCATATTGACTCTATCCATACGTGGCTCCTTGGCGCCTATCTCTTCACGACTCTTGTATTGCTAGGCCTCGTTCTCGCTATCACCTATAGGTTGACATATGGCCTGGGACGGCTGAACAGCATGGTCAGGCGCATCGCGTCCGGTGACCTGGACGCACGTGTCATTGTCCTGGGGCGTGGGCAGGTAGGGCAGTTGGCTCAGTCGCTGAATCGAATGGCCGATCGACTGCAGTCACAGACGACCAAGCGGCGCAAGGAGCGCGACCGACTGAACACAGTGCTACGGACGATGAACGACGGCATTGTCATACTCAATCGGCGCGGCGAAGTGCGGTCCATGAATCCCGCAGCGGCACGCATTCTCAACGTGACCATCCGCAGCGCAAACAAGAAATCATTTGTACAGGTCGCCAAGGACTTCCGCATTGCTGCCGTATGGCAAAGATGCCAAGAAACAGGCAAAGAACAGTCTGCTACAATTGATTTGTTGCACGACAGTTCAATTCACATTGTCATCACACCATTCCTCAAACGGCGCGCGCGCGGCTACCTGGTAATGATCCAGGATCTGACACAGCTGCGTCACCTGCAAACTATACGTCAAGATTTTGTCAGCAACGTGTCGCACGAGTTACGCACGCCGCTTGCGTCCTTGCGAGCCTTGGTCGAGACGTTACGAGACGGCGCAATAGAGGACCCTCCTGCAGCCAAGCGATTTCTAGGTAGGATGGAAGTCGAGGTCGATGCGCTGACGCAAATGGTCTCGGAACTTATGGAGTTATCGCGCATCGAATCCGGTCAGGTGCCGCTGGAGATGCGACCAGTGCGCGTACAGGAATTGCTGCTAAATGCGGTGGAGCGCTTGCGGACGCAAGCGGAGCGAGCCGGGATTGAGCTCCGCATTGACATTGCCAAGAACTTGCCAATGGTGCTGGCGGATATGCACCGAGCAGGCCAGGTCGTCACCAATCTCGTGCACAATGCAATCAAGTTCTCTTCTGAAGGCGGTCATGTGGATATTCGCGCCGTGCAGCATGCAGACGTAGTTCATATCACCGTACGCGACAACGGCATCGGAATTGCAGCGGAAGACCTGGAACGCGTATTCGAACGTTTCTACAAAGCTGACCGCTCACGCTCGATCGGCGGCACCGGGTTGGGCTTATCAATCTCCAACCATCTCGTGCAAGCGCACGGCGGCGAGATTTGGGTGGAGAGTGTGGAGGGCGAGTGGAGCGAGTTCGGGTTCAGCCTGCGTATCGCAGCAACTGCATCTACGCCAGCCATCTCTTCAGCAGACTTATCAGCACAATCCACTGCTACATCTTCGCAGCCAACCCCAGATTCATCTGCTAGCAGTCCTTCGGACAGCAAATCGACTCCGGTTGTTCGACCACAGAATGACGCCTCCAGTACCGAAACTGCGGCAGGCGTATCTTCCAAGGCGTCACGTCCAGGTACGGATTCAAGCTAGTCTCACATCATAGTTTACCCAAATATCAACATTTTGATGTTCGCACTCGCGTTTGTTAACAATTGTTTACTCAACGTTAACAATACGTTGAATTCGCGCGCGTTCATTTGTTAATGACGCACATTTACACTAAATAGCGTAATAGGTGACTGAAATGCGGTGCTATTTAGTGGTTTCGCTGTTTGACACCGACTGTAGTCGATAAGCTAGACAAATTGCTTAACAAGGAGCAAATCAGATGCGTCGTACTTGGTGGATTATTGCAGTAATCATTGTTATTGCGCTCACAGTCTCAGCCTGTGGACGCTCGCGTTCGACAACCGCCCCAGCTGAAGAAGCTACACCAGCAGAAGAGGCTACACCGGCAGAAGAGGCTACACCGGCAGAAGAAGCCGCACCGGCGCAAGCCGCAGGCGAGCTGCCAGAAGTCAACCCTCTTGAAGTCTCCGGCGACATCGTCACAGCCGGCAGTTCCACGGTTTTCCCGCTGAGCGAAGCTATGGCTGAGCGATTTATCGACGAAGGTTACTCGGGACAAATTACCGTTGACAGCATTGGCAGCGGCGCCGGCTTCGCCCGTTTCTGCGGCGAAGGTGAATCTGACATTTCCAACGCCAGCCGCGCGATCAAGGATTCAGAAGTTGAGCAGTGTTCCGCCATCGGTCGCGATCCGATCGAGTTCCGTGTCGGCACCGACGCAATCGCAGTCACCGTCAATCCTGAAAATGATTGGCTGAATGATGGCGTGACAATGGAAGAATTGGCCTACATCTTCTCTTCAGACTACACCAACTGGTCTGACGTGAATCCTGAATGGCCGGATGAGCCCATCCAGCGTTTCGCCCCCGGCACAGACAGCGGTACCTTCGACTATTTCATCGAAGCAGTCATGACACCAGTCTACGGTGACGAGGCTGAGGATAAGTTCCTGGGCGCTCAGAACCTACAGCTCAGTGAGGACGACAACGTCCTGGTTCAAGGGATTGCCGGTAGTAAGGACGGCGTTGGCTTCTTCGGTTACGCCTACTACGTCGAGAACCAGGATACACTGGACATACTCTCTCTCGACGGCGTCGTCGCTTCCGACGAGACTGTCGACAGCAACGAGTACCCGCTGGCGCGCCCGTTGTTCTTGTACTCAGATGCAGGCATTATCCAGAGCAAACCGCAGGTTGGCGCCTTCCTGAACTTCTATCTGACGCATGTCAACGAGGAAGTTCAGCGAGTTGGCTACTTCCCAGCACACGAAGACGCACTGAACCAAGCGCGAACCAAGCTTGCTGAAGTACTCGCCCAGTAAGCAGAACTGTTGAAGGTCTAAGAGAGTATCGAGCAAGTAACTAGAGTTAGTGCAAAGATAGAGCAGTGGGGAGATAGCGAACACCTAGCTCTCCACTGCTCGTTTCGTTCGAAATAATTTATGAATATATTTTAGCAATCGCAATTCCGAACTCGACTTTGAATAAAACGATTCTGAAGATTTCAGCCATTTATACGGCGAAGAAGAATAGAAACAAACAGCAAAGTAACTGGAATTGGTCTCTTTCAGCGCATGGGTTCCCTCCTGTTAAGGAAATTAGGAAATGCAGAGTGACATCGTGACGACCTCGAGGATAAACGCTAAAACGATTGATGAGATCGATCTGCATAAACAGCGGCGTATCGGTGAAACCATTATTGAGGCGGCGCTAGTTTTCTGTGGTATTGTATCGATCCTCACAACCGTCGGCATCGTGATCGTGCTACTGTCCACGGCGTTGGATTTCTTCACGCGGCCGGACGTGCGAATTCTAGAGTTTGTGACCGGCATCTCGTGGCAGCCTCGCATTGGCGATTTCGGCATCTGGCCTCTGTTAACGATGACGCTGCTCATCGGCGTTATTTCGGTAGTTGTTGCGATCCCCATCGGCGTCATGATCGCCATCTACCTGAGTGAATACGCGTCGCAGCGCGTGCGCAGCACGTTGAAACCAGTGCTTGAAATTCTAGCTGGCATTCCGACGGTCGTCTACGGCTACTTTGCCCTTTCATTTGTTACGCCCATGATTCGCGGCGTCTTCGGAACAGATACAGTCGAGGTTTACAATATTCTTTCGGCGGGTCTGGTCGTCGGTATACTCATCCTGCCCCTCGTGACTTCCATGTCCGAAGATGCGCTGCACGCAGTACCCAGGTCATTGAGGGAGGCAGCCTACGGTCTTGGTGCACGAAAGCTAGAGACGTCGACCAGCATTGTACTGCCTGCTGCCACGTCCGGCTTGGTGGCGGCATTCATTGTCTCCATTTCGCGTGCGGTCGGCGAGACTATGATCGTTGCCCTAGCCGCCGGCGCCGGTCCTAGAAACTTCCCGAGCTGGCGAGACGCATTGACGGACCTGGCGTTGTTCAATCCGTTCAAGGCTGGCGAGACGATGACCGGACATATGGTGCGAATCAGCGGCGGTGACCTGAGTTACAACTCAGTTGACTATGAAAGCATCTTTGCTATCGGCTTGGTGCTCTTCATCATAACGTTGACACTGAACATAATCGCTAGATGGGTTGTCCGCAGATACCGTGAGGTATACGAATAATGGCATATCAGGATCATCTTCCAGACTGGGAACTAGGCTATCTCTCGGAAGAGGAGTTGGAGAGACTCGATACCCGACGATCGCGTCGAAACCAAATTTGGGCGGTAGTCTTTGCGCTATCCACTCTAGTCGGTGTCGTCGTTCTGTTGGTCCTTCTGCTGTCCATTATCAACGACAGCTTTGGCTACACCGCAGTGGTCAACCAATACGATCCAGAGCAGCTCGTCACGTGGGTGTTTGAAAACGATATGCTGAATGCAGAGAATACGGTATCCAGTGAGGACGACACCGTGTTGGTGCAAGGCGTTGAATCAGATCCCAATGCGGTCGGATTCTTCGGTTTTGCCTACTACCTGGATCAGCAGGAGAAATTAACCGCACTCTCAGTTGACGGTGTGAGTCCCAATGCGGAGACTGTCGAAAATCATGACTATCCGCTGTCGCGACCGCTCTACATTTACACGGACGCGCAGACCATCGAGAGCAAGCCGGAAGTCGCTGCGTTTGTGGACTACTACCTGCGTCATGCGAAGGCAATCGTGGATGAAATTGGATATTTCCCGGTTACCGATGAGGAAATACAGGCCGGATACGACAAGCTTACAGAGGCAGGAGTATCCACCGATGCAGTTGCGAAAGAAGATTGGCTGGGCCAAGGAATCGTCACAGCGGGCAGCTCCACGGTAGCGCCTGTGACGATGCGCGTTGCAAAAGAGTTTCTGGCTGATACCGGCTACACCGGCGGCGTTCAGACTGACGTCATCGGTTCGAAGGCCGGCATCCAGCAGTATTGCGTGGCCAAGGACGCGGATGTCGTCAATGTAAGCCGCGCTATGGTTCGACAAGAGCTCGATGCGTGCAAGCGCGATCCGATTGAATTCCACATCGGTACGGACGCCATTGCTGTCGTGACAAATCCTGAGAACAACGTCACGGACCTAAGTTTCGAACAGATGCAAACGCTTTTCACCACTGCCAAGACTTGGTCGGACGTCGATCCGACCCTTTCCAGTGAATCCATTACCCGGTATATACCCGGTGCGGACAGTGGCACACTAGATTTCTTCGTTAGCGAGGTTTACGGTGACGTACAATTGAGTGACTTAAGCAATACTCAGTTGATAGCTATCTTGGAGAACTACCTATCGGCGGGACGCATCAAGGCTCTTAACTATTATGAACCTTTGGATGGTCGGTCTCACGCTGAACTGCTCGAGTTGGTCGAAGTGGAAGTGGTTGAACCGGATTATGTGGCGACCTATTCTCTGTATCGCTCTATCTTCCATACAAAGTCCATTGAGTTGGAAGTCGCCACCATCCCCGATGCAAATATGGTATGGAAGAATTGGGTGTCCTGGGATTTTATCACGTCACCGCAGTCATCGGATCCGGCTAATGCAGGCGTGGCAACGGCCATTCTTGGTTCGCTCTGGGTAGTAGGCATTGCAATTGTCTTTGCCATTCCACTCGGCATTGGCGCCGCCATCTGGCTGGAGGAATATGCGGATAAGAATAGCTGGTTCGCGAATATCGTAGATACGAACATCAATAACTTAGCGGGCGTTCCGTCCATTATCTATGGTCTGCTTGGTCTTGCCGTATTCGTGCGTTTCCTGGAGCCATTCACAAGTGGACAGATGTTTGGCGTGGTCGACAATACAACCGCCAATGGGCGGACTATTGTCTCTGCTGGATTGACGTTGGGTCTGCTGATTCTGCCGCTGGTTATCATCAATGCGCGTGAGGCGATTCGAGCGGTGCCGAGTTCAATTCGCGAAGCTTCCTACGGTATGGGCGCTACACGCTGGCAAACTACGTGGGTGCATGTGTTGCCTAATGCCATTACGGGCATGTTGACGGGATCCATTCTTGCCATTTCCCGCGCCATCGGCGAGACTGCGCCGCTCGTCGTAGTAGGCGCATCAACGTTTATCAACACGAACCCAGCTAGCCCCTTTGCGAAGTTCACGACGTTGCCAACACAGATCTATCAGTGGACTGCACGCCCGCAGCCAGCATTCCAGAACATCGCCGCAGCAGCGAGTATCGTATTGCTTACACTACTGATCATGCTAAATGCGGTCGCAGTATACATGAGAAACAAGTACAGTCACCGAAGTGTTTGATAGAGGATACTCTACAATGACTGATGTCACTTCAGAACAGATCAGGACTGCGGTACCGGAGACACTGATCGAGAACCCAAAAACTAGTGAAAGTAAAGGGATCGCGATCGCGACCAAAGACCTGAACGTCTACTACGGCGATTTTCATGCCGTACGCGATGTGACCATGAACATCGAACGAAACAAGATCACGGCTATGATCGGGCCTTCCGGCTGTGGCAAGAGCACTGTTCTTCGCTGTTTCAATCGCATGAACGATCTCATTCCGACGGCTCGCGTCGAAGGTGAAGTGCTCTTTCACGGTAAGAACATGTACGCACCGGACGTGGATCCTGTACAACTACGCCGCCGCGTTGGAATGGTCTTTCAGAAGCCCAATCCGTTTCCCAAGAGTATCTATGATAACATTTCATGGGGCGCGAAGATCAACGGATATAAGGGCAACATGGACGATCTCGTCGAGGAATCGCTCAAAGGTGCCGCACTGTGGGGTGAAGTGAAGGATAAGCTAAGTCAGAATGCCTTGGGACTTTCCGGCGGTCAGCAGCAGCGATTATGCATTGCACGCGCCATAGCAGTTCGCCCCTTAATTCTGCTGATGGACGAGCCCTGCTCTGCACTCGACCCCATCGCCACGCTTCTAATCGAAGACCTGATGCGAGAGTTGGTCAAGGACTACACCATCATCATTGTAACGCACAATATGCAGCAGGCTGCGCGCGTTTCCGAATATACCGCCTTCTTCATGGTCGATGACAATCGCACGGGTAGTTTGGCCGAATATTCCAATACGAAACAGTTGTTTACCCGACCGAAAAATAAACAAACAGAAGACTATATTACTGGACGCTTTGGCTAGACTGTCGATTCAGCTCACTTCAACGCATGAATGAATTGTCGGAATTACAGACGCCATAAAGGCGGACCTGATATACTAGTACGCGCAACACAATAAACTGACGAAATTCCAGGGGATTGATTGCACCCCATTTGTCCCGCGACGGCAATCCATTTGTCTAGTAGAGGAATCGTGACATGAAAATTCGCACATACTTCGATCAGGAGTTGCAAAAGCTCCAGGACGATTTGGTCATTTTTGGTAGCATGGTGTCGGAAGCGCTGATGGACTCGGTGAAAGCGCTGCGTGAGCGTGATGTCATCCGTGCGGATAAAATTATCAGTTACGACCGTTCACTGAACGAACGGCGATTCGGCATCGAGGATCGATGCTTGACCCTTCTTGCGACCCAGCAACCGACTGCTCGAGACCTACGGCTCATTGCCGCCGTCATGGAGGTCAATATCGAACTAGAACGAATGGGTGATTACGCCAAGGGCATCAGCCGCATCACGGTGATGCTGGGGGCTGAATGTACGTTGATGATTCCGCCGCAAATTGCGCAGATGGCGACGATGGGCGTAGATATGCTGCGTAGAGCGCTAGATGCGTTCGTAAACCAGGATCTCGACGCTGCAAAGCATATTCCGCTCGAAGATGACGCCATAGACGCATTGTACAATGAGGTCAACCGGGAAATCATCACGCGCATGATGGCTCATCCTGATCGTAGCGACCAGTTGAACTATATTACTTGGGCAGCCCATAACCTGGAGCGTTTTAGTGACCGCGTCACCAATATCTGTGAACGCATCATTTACACTATTACGGGTGATTATCTGGAGTTCGATGCGCGCACGACAGATTTCAGCGCTGTGAACTAGAGAGTATACCCTTGCATTTGTTGTAGCGTTTCCAACAGTACTTGGTTGTGTTCGGGAGACTGTGTAGCGATGCGGACGTAGTCTGGCAGCCCAAACGAAGTGCAGTCTCGAATGACGATCCTGTAGCTCAGGAGGTGCTGTCTGAAGCCTGCAGGATTTGTTATTGGCGTAATGAAATAGTTTGTTGTCGTAGGTCGCGGCGCGTAGCCTAGTTTTTCCATCCCGGCTCGCAGCTTTGATGTCTGTTGTCGTAGGGTAGCCATCGTATCGTTGCGCCAGTCAAGCTCGTCAAAGCAGGCGACACCGGCGATCTGCGCCAGCGCATTCACATTCCACGGCGGCTGGTAGTTGTTCATCTCGGCAATCTTGTCAGGATGGGCAATCGCATAGCCCAGTCGCAGACCTCCCAGCGCAAAGTCCTTGGTCATCGACCGCAGCACAATCAGATTCTGAGTCTGTGTCCAGGTCGCTGCCGTCCATGGCTCGGGCGTAAATGCGAAATAGGCTTCGTCGATAATCCATAGCGCGTCCGGCGCAGCGTCCATGAGCGTCCCGATCTTTGTCGCGGTGAACTGCTCGCCGGTCGGGCTGTTCGGATTGCAGATGAAGACGACATCAGCGTCCGTTGATCGTATTTCGGCTGCTACATCTTCGGCAGAGTGGTCGGAAGGCGTGAAGCTGCCGTCCTCACTTTGCGCCCAACCCGGTATTGCCACCACTCGGACGTCCGTTCCCACGACATTGGCTGCATTAGCATACTCGCCGAATGTAGGCGAGCAGACTGTCACATTCCTGTTACGCAGATAGACAATTGCGAGAAGCCACATGATGTCTGCAGTGCCGTTGCCCACAATTACCGCTTCTTCGGGTACATTATCCTGTCGCGCAATGACGCGCCGAAGCTCTCGGCTCAGCCGATCCGGGTAAAGAGCCAACGTGGAAGCGCTGATATGATCCGCAACTGTCTGTACTACGGCAGGAGGGGGTCCGTATGGGTTGATGTTTGAAGAGAAAATGATCAGGTCTTGCGGACGGTATCCCCATTTTTCGATTTCACCGTAATCTAGCGTGCCGTGCGGGACCAGTGCGGGCATTGCACTCTCCTTTGCATGCATGGATTGCGCATATCTGTCTCGATTCTACACCATGTACTCGTTGATCAGTACTCATGAATCGGTTGCGCAACCACGAATCACCGGCAACAACGTGTGCACTCTGTCGCGTAGACCGTGCTGATATCTACGGTGTTTGAAACGTAAACAAAAAGCGTACATTCCGCGATGGAAATCTTAATCTAGCAAGCGTACGATAGCGGTGAAGTTCAGTACAGTCTACTTCAGACTCTCCTAATACGCCCTGGAGAAAGAGCCCTACAGAATTCTGTAGGGCTCGTGCATTAGCCGAATATGTATCGTCGTTGCCTAGTACTGCTTACCAGCGTGGGTGAGACTTTACCGGTAAAAGAAAGATAACCATGTGTTAGCAGACGTCCGCGCTAGATCCCAAGTACGCGCAGGCCGACTTGAAATTTGCTCTCAGTCTCCGGTATGACGTGCTCCCACGATGCGATCGCCTTGATGAGCCGATCGAAGTCTGCGCGATGTTCGTCAGCAAGTAACTCGATTTCGAGTGCAATGAAATGATGCGCGGATGCCTCTTTTTCCACTGCAGTGACGGAATCCACTTCCGGCCTGTTCAGTACCCATACATTGTCCAGGCTCATTTCTGCGAGTTCTGTATCTGTATCGAGGTCAGATAACTCATGTTTCACAAAAATAATGCGTTTCACTCGTTCCTGATAGAGCGACAATACGGGCATCAAGGCGGCCTCGTCGGCGACGGATTCCGCAATTAGCTTTCTCATTTCGGGCAACAGCTGTTTCATGTACGGCGGCGCACCCTTGGTCGGATCCACGGGGCATTCCAGCTCCAGACGCTGCACAACCGAATTTGCACCGCCCTCATGATCCACACTTTGAATGGATTTCAGCGTTACAAGGCTGCTGGAGACAGTAGTACGGACCCGTAGTGCCAGTAGCGCAACGAGCAGGTTGTGCTCCTTCGTGTCATAATAGGTATCAAGGTCTGTCTCTACGATGCTGGGCCTGGCACGAAAACCAGGTACGATATCGGCTTGTGACGACAGACTGGAGAATATATCGGCATCATCGATCGAATACTTTGCTTCGACTTCTTGGTTGCTTGCGTCGTATTGTTCCATGGCCTCGATGCTCCGTAGGTGGTTGCTTGCTCATTCTAGCGCAGCCAAGAGATAGTCAGCTCGTCCTTCATCTCTTCAACGTGGAAACGAACATCAATCTTTGTGCCTTTGTCTATCTCACTACTAACGGTAATTGAGCCTTCGTGTATATCTACGATTTCTCTCACAATCGCCAGCCCTAGACCGGTGCCGGGAATATCATTTTTCTGACGATGATTCCCCCGATAGAATCGATCAAATAGATGTGGCAAGTCTTCCGCCATGATACCGATACCTGTGTCCTCGATAACCAGACGGATCGTGTTATCATCCTGCACGTACGATGTGCTAACCAGGATTTGGCCGTCTCGCGTATAGTTTAGCGCATTGGCGACAAGGTTAGTGACCAGTTGGGAAAGTTGATTGAAGTCGCCTGCCATCAAGGGTAGGGTAGGATCAGGTTCGTAGACGAGGCGGATTCCGGCGGCCTCGGCCTGCGGCTGGTGCAGAGAGACCACCTGCGATGCCACTCCGTTCAGATCAGTCGGCTCCAGGACATGTTTCTTTTGGTGTGCGATCTCAATGCGAGAAAGGTTGAGAATATCCTCGACGAGCTGCCCCAGGCGCTCCACGCTCACACGCAGCATTGTCTCGTACTGGGCGCGACGCTCCGGCTTGCCTCTTTGCAGAAGCGCCACGTACAGCTTGAGATTGCTGATAGGCGTGCGAAGTTCGTGCGAAACGTTAGAGACGAATTTCGACTTCAGCCGATCCAACTCCAGTAGCTGTTTGTTGGCCGAGGCTAGCTCCTGGGTACGCTCCGCCACCATCTGCTCCAGCCCTACAGCATAGCGTTGTATCTCCTCGTATAGATCGGCGCTGTGCATGGCGGTGGCAGCCATATCGGCAACGGCAAGTAGGAAACTGATCGTCTCGGCATCGATAGGAACATCGCTGCCGACCCACATCGTGCCCACCTGGAGTGGTTCGGCCATAAGCGGCACAGCGGCAGCGGCGAGCGGGTTTCCCATGGCCGAAATAATCGGATGGTTGCTGCTACCGTTAATGTGGTTACTGATATAAACAGAATCGGACGGCGAACGTTCCGGCACATAGACCTCGTGCGATGGGAAATGCTGACCCACGACGTCTTCGGCGACGCCGCGGGCGTCTTCAACGACGCTCATGCCATTCTCATAGTTGGGTGCAACGATGAGGGCGCTGGAGATCGATAGGACTGACATAAGCTGCTCCAGCACGATGGGCAGCATTTCCGAGCGCTGGTTGGCGCTGCGTAGGGCTGTAGCTATCCTTAGCAATGCCTCCCGCTGGCGCTCGGTTCGTTTACGCTCCGTTACATCACGTTGGATGACAGCAAAGTCAATAATCTGACCGCTACGATTGTAGATGGGTGAAACAGATCCTTCGATCTCGCACTTCTGGCCATCGTTTCGCGTGCAGTATCCCGAACCGGACCAGGGAACTTCGCCCTTTATCGCTTGCTGGATCTTATGGCAGTAATCGCCGGAAAAGATAGCCGTCATTTCCTGCAACGATTTTCCTACAATTTCATCGGAGGCAATACCAATCATTTCTTCGAGCGCGGCGTTTGCAAAGACAATATCACCCTCGCGGTCCGTGATGACGACGGACTCAATTGCTTGTTCGACAACAGTGGCAAGACGAGCCACCTGCTGTTCAGCTTGTGCATGTTCGGTAAAGTCGCGGGCTACGCTTAGGATGGAGTTGATGACGCCGTTTTGGTCTGCTTCCGGCACCAATCGTGCGTCCATGACTCGTTCACCGCAGATGCTCGACAGATGATATTCGATGCTTTGGGCATGGCCTGTTTCAAATACGTCGCGTACGGCCGAGGCCCATCGAGAAATACTCGGGTTACCGCTCTCGATATCTTCTAGTCTAGTGTCTAGGAACTCACTTGCGGGACGTCCTGTAAAACGTTCAATCGTGTTATTGACATAGCTTAATTTGTGATCTCTGCTGATGCGTTCGATGATGTCAGGTGAATTCTCTGCCAAAGTGCGGAACATCGCCTCGCTCTCTTGCAGCGCCTTCTGGGTACGCCTGAGACGTGTGGCAACGTTGACTCGAGCCAACAGCTCTCTGCGGCCGATAGGCTTGATGATGTAGTCATCCGCACCGGCTTCGAGACCGCTCACGCGGTCGTCTTCCGTGATGCGCAAAGCGGACAACATGATTACATAGATTGAGTTGAGATTGTCTGACGTTTTGATATACGAGCAGATTTGGCTGCCGTCCATATCCGGTAGCACACGGTCGAGTAATACGATATCTGGCGTTTCAGCCGCAATGCATTCAAGCGCTCGGCTTCCGTTGTCGGCGCGGGTAACACGATAACCTGCCTGCTCAAGAATGTGACTATACAACTTGAGTAGGCTCTGGGTGTCTTCAACGATCAGAACAGATATCAATGGAGAAGAATCGTCAGAGTTCAAAGTCATTATCTGTCTAGTAAGAACGGATTGTTGTCCGGAAACCCGAGCGGTTCAACACCTGTTCGAGTTAGCCGTTCAGGTTGACGTTCAAACGGACTGTTGTGCTGTATTTGTGGGCGCGTCAGAGTTTTCGTTCGGTGCAAGGAGTATTGAACTCTGATAGTGCGCACACACAGGTTTCTGGCACTGATATGTTGTTGTTACATTGTCTAGAGTACGCGCGATAATGTCTGCTTGCCTGTGCACCAACAATAGCATGTTTCCAGTTGCAAGGCAATACAGCCCAACCGTCTCTACCTCTGGAAAAGAGAGCTGATCTCTTTGAGCTAGTGCGCATCCGTGATAGATTACCAAGTATTGCGCTTGTGAATCCTTATGTGCGTGTACGGCTCGCAACATCAATCAACGGTCGCACCGTAGACTCTCGTCGTCCGGACCGGAAAGATTCGTCAATGTCAAACATAACTGTCGCACGAAGCCTAGATAACGTGACGCCGTCGAAGATACGTGAACTCGCGGACTATGCCTTTGGCATGGATGGCGTACTGAAGCTGCATTTTGGTGAATCTAATATGCCGACTGCAGACTATATCAAACGCGCCCTGGCACGAGCCGTAGAGGAAGGCTATACCTACTATACGGAGAACGGCGGCCTCCCGGACCTCCGGCAGCGTATTGCGGAAAAGACATTCGAACTGCATGATGTACAGATCGATCCGGAACGTGAGATCGTCGTTACGGCATCCGGCACGCAGGCCGTGAATGTTAGCATGCGCTGTGCAGTGGATCCGGGTTCGGAGGTCATTGTCCTAACCCCCAACTGGCCAAACGGATCCGAGGTGGCGCGCCTCTACAACGCTACGCCAAAGGAAGTCCCGCTCGTGTTCGATGGCTCCAAGTATCGCGTCAACATTCAGTCAATCGAAAACGCCGTGTCGGAACGCACCCAACTGCTTGTCTACTCCTCGCCCAACAACCCTACAGGCTGGGTCGCCACAGTAGAAGAACAGCAGGCACTGCTGGATTTCTGCAGGCGGCATGACCTGTGGCTGCTGGCGGATGAAGTCTATGAGCGCCTCTACTACGAAGGGCCGGTTGCGCCCTCCATCCTGCGCCTGTGTGAGCGCGACGATGCCGTTATCGTGACCCAGTCTTTCTCCAAAACCTACTGCATGACCGGTTGGCGTTTAGGCTGGCTTACATCCCGCAGCGATCTGGCAAACAAGGCTAAGCAACTCAACGAGTTCATCATATCGTGTGCGCCCGCAATGATTCAACGGGCTGGACTTGTTGCGTTGGAACGCGGTGAGGATGACATCAATGCGATGGTCGAGCTTTATCAAGAGCAAATGAGCTACTGTTACGATGCGCTGAATTCAGTTGCTCGCGTTTCGCTGCCAAAGCCAAGCGGCGCATTCTATCTCTTCCCCCGCATTGATGGCGTCGAGGATTCATTCTCCTATGCTGTCGATCTATTGAACGCAACGAAAGTATCCGTTTCACCCGGTTCTGCATTTGGCGCGGGCGGAGAAGGGTCGATCCGGCTCTGTTTCGCCTCAGACATGTCTGTACTGGAACCGGCTATGGAACGTTTAACCAACTTCATCGAGAAAGGATAGGGACACAGGATGCCCGCAGCGAACAGCCTGATGACACAAAGTGTTTTGAGACACGTTGTCTTCTTCAAATTTAAGGCGGATGCGACCGAGGAAGAGATTCACAAAGTTGAAGATGCATTTCGTGCCTTGCCGTCACAGATTGACCTGATTCACGACTTTGAATGGGGCACCGATGTCAGCGTGGAAGGAAAGGCGCAAGGCTACACGCATTGCTTCTTCCTCACGTTTCTCCGCGAAGAGGATCGCGATGCCTACTTGCCGCATCCCGCCCATAAAGCATTCGGCGCCGTGCTTCGACCTCATTCAGAGAGTGTGTTCGTCTTCGACTACTGGAGCAAGGAGTAAGACTTGCCAAAGGTACTCTTTTTCACCACGCTGGCTGAAGGGATTGTGCATGAGCTGCTCTCTCCGGCTCCGGCTGAATTTGATGTAGCAGTTCTGCCGACGGACCTGCCGGACACTGAGAAAGCCCGGCTAATTGCGGATGCGGATTTTGTCATTCTCTTTCCGTCCGAGCTCTCCAACGACGTGATTCGTGCAGCAGAGAAGCTGCGACTCATCCAGTTGGTCAGCGCGGGCTTCGACAAAATTGATGTGGCATTGTGCGCAGATATGGGGATTCCCGTATCCAACAACGGCGGCGCCAACGCCATCGACGTCGCAGAGCATGCCGTGATGCTCATGCTTGCCAGCTACCGTCGACTTGTGGAAATGGATACGAACGTGCGTCAAGGTCAGTGGCGGGCTATCGACTCCGGCCTAAGCACGTATACGCTGAACGGCAAAACTGTCGGTTTGATCGGCTTTGGCAACATCGGCAGGCGCGTTGCGCAGTTGCTACAGCCGTTCGGTGTGACTATCCTCTACGCAGATGCGTATCCAGCGACGTCTGAGGTAGAAGAGCAACTTCATGTGACCTGCGTAGCATTTGACGAGCTGCTAACGCGCGCCGACGTGGTCAGCCTGCATGTGCCGCTGAACGAAGCAACGTACGGTCTCATCAGCCAACGCGAACTGAAGCGAATGAAATCAAGTGCAGTACTCGTCAACACCTGCCGCGGTCCGGTTGTGGATGAAGTCGCGTTGACCGATGCGCTCCGGCACGGCGAGATCGCCTATGCAGGACTGGACGTTCTTACGTCGGAGCCCCCAGCAGCGGATAACCCGTTACTCGGCTTGAACAATGTGATAGTTACACCCCATGCGGCAGGCGTGACCCATGATACGTGGGCGCGACGGGGCGCATTCATCTTCGAGAATCTACAGCGTGTCTGGGATGGCAAAGACGCGCTGGCTGTCATCGCCTAAAGTCAAACCAGCATACGAGAATCGAACAATCGATGAAGCTAAGTTGTTTACCGTATCCCTTTACCAGTCAATGAGTGCGGGCGAAATGACGCTGACTGACTATTTCGGATTTGCTTCAGCGCTCGGTCTGGACGGCGCCGACGTGAGTGTTGCCCATTTGGATTCATACGCCCCAAGCTATTTGCATTCGCTGCAAACGGTGGCTTTACGGCAGTCTAGTTGCGCGTGAAGTTGCCTATCATGATGGGGTTGAGCGCCTCGCCCCGTTGCTCTACAACGGCGGCGCGATATGGAAGAGCCGATCGATGCCCATACCGATGAAGAGCAGCGCCAAGTACATGAGGCTGTACTTGTACAGTCGCCAAACATTTTTGTTGGTCGGTCGCCGGTAAATAGCAATAGCGTTGACAATGAAGAAGCCATTGAGCGTCATAGCGATTGCCAGATAGACGGGACCGAGCAACTGCAGCATGACCGGCAGCAGGCTCACCAAGGCCATAATGACACTATATTGAACGATCTGGCGGTGGGTTTCGCGGTCGCCGGCGATGACCGGCAGCATGGGCACGCGAGCCGCTGCATATTCCTTCTTGCGCATGAGAGCCAGCGCCCAGAAGTGCGGCGGCGTCCAGAAGAAGACGATGAGGAACAAAATGATCGGCAGCAGGGTCAGATCATTGGCTACCGCCGCCCAACCCACTAGAGGTGGAATTGCTCCGGCGGCGCCACCGATAACGATGTTTTGCGTGCTGTTGCGTTTTAGCAGCCATGTGTAAATGAATACGTAGAACAGAATGCCGGACAAGGCTAGCGCTGCAGTCAACAAATTGACAGTAAGCCAGAGTTGAACGAAGCTCAAGGCGCTCAGTGCGATGCCAAAGACGAGCACTTGAACCGGCGTCATCCTGCCGGACGGCAACGGTCGTTTGCGAGTACGCGTCATGACGTGGTCGATGTCACGGTCAACAAACTGGTTGATGGTGTTGGCGCCGCCAGCAGCCAGAAAACCGCCTAACAGCGTCCAGACGATCAGCATTCCACCGGGCGGGTTGTGGGCAGCCAGGAACATGGGCACAAACGTGATAATGAGCAGTAGCGAGATAATGCGCGGCTTGGTCAGTGAGAAATAGTCACCGACATTAACCAGTAGTGGCGTTCCAGACGCCGATTCAGATTGGTGTTCTTGTGCCTTATTTTTCGTTAGTCTAGTCGCATCAACACTGTTACTGTTCATCTGCATTGGTATAGATCTCTATTCTACACTTCATTCTTGGCTTTCACTCGACTGTGCAACTGATGCCGGAACGGTTTGGTGCAATTATTGCGGCTTCCGCTATGGGAAACGGATGAAACCCTGCCACCAAACAATAGCCGCCGCGCCCAGAAGAAGCGTGAAGCCGATGGGCAGCGCGGTCAACGTCGTCTCCAAGCCGGTTCGGAGCCGAAACCCGTGCTCTTGCCGTTCGTCGCTCTTATTATATTCCAGTACTGATCGCCCGGTGTTCACCGTGATCCATAGTTGCAGTCCGAGGATCACGACAAGGGAAATGCCGAACAATACCAGGGATACCGGGCTAACGTTGTCCGTGGCAAAGTGATATTTGGGAATTTCGATCAATCTATCCGGAATATAGCTGAAAACGATCCATGCGAAGGATCCGACAACTATGATGAGCGTAACCATCGTACGCAGTATGCGTTCCAAAATGTATCTCCGATTCCTTCGATACTGTAAAACGTACCCGGATCAGTGCGTGAACGGCGACGATTGTAGCAACCCCATGGTCCCATGTCAAACGGTTTTCTGCAGTAGCCATCCTTCCACCTAGGAAGTAGACGATATTCTCCGCGAAGAGTTGTAAATTTCCGAATGACTGCCAAATTGACGAATTAAAACACTAACTGGTATAATGAACCTGTTTAGAATGATTCCAAACTACGCGTGTGTTTATCGCGTTTTCTAATGTCGGAACCTTGCAAGATAGTAGTTAGAAATTATGGCTAATACAGAAGAATTGCTCAATTCAATCCGGATGACTGGCGGCCGCGTGACTGCACAGCGTCGCGTCATTTGCGAGTATCTGGCTGATACGCACACACATCCGACGCCAACACAGGTGTTCGACGCCATCTCTCAGGCGAATCCCGATATCAGCCTCGCAACGGTGTACAACACGCTAAATATGTTGCAGGAACTAGGCGTCATTGTCGGCATCAACTTTGGCGGTGGACATACCCATTTTGACACAAACACAGAACCGCATATCAACCTCGTCTGCCTGCGCTGTCATTCTATAACCGACATTCCCATTGACCAGGCAGTGAACTTCAACAGCGACGCCTGGCGGGAAGGTGGATTTGAACCAGTCGCTTTCAAACTGGATGTATTTGGCTTTTGCGAGGACTGTCGCGAAGCCAAGCGACTGGAAATCCAGGACGAGCTTACGAGAAAAGCGCTCACAAGCAACGGCAAACATAGTAATCTGTCAGACGTGAACAATGAGGAGGAAGCCAGTGTCAGTTGAGTCAGCGACGCTAGCGGCGTCAAAACCAGAACAAGAGTCTTGGGTTAAGCAGACAGCGCTCTTCCGTTTGTGGCAGAACAATCATGAAATGGTGCTGGCAGGCATCACCCTGATTGCGCTGGTTATCGGTTGGATTGGCGGAGGCTTGACAGGCGCTATGCCACAGTGGCTCGTCATCGTCTTTGCGGTCACTGCATTCGCAGCCGGCGGCTATACAGGCGCTAAGGGGGCGCTTGCAGAGGCGAAGGAGGGTCGATTCGATATCGACTTCCTCATGATCACGGCGGCGGTCGGCGCGGCGCTAATTGGCCAATGGGAAGAGGGCGCACTCTTGCTCTTCCTGTTCACGCTGAGCGGCGCACTGGAAGAATTCGCTATGGACCGAACGCGCAAGGCTATCCAGGCGCTATCCGATTTGAGACCTGCAGTAGCGCTCGTGCGGCGTGACGGAGATGAGCTCTCCGTGCCCGTTGAAGACCTTAACGTGGGCGAAATCGTGCTAACCTACCCGGGTGAGCGGCTTGCAGTAGACGGCACAGTTGTAAAGGGAGCCAGCTCTGTCGATCAGAGTCCCATTACGGGAGAAAGCGTTCCAGTCCACAAGGAAAAAGGTGATACAGTCTTCGCTGGCACCATCAACGGAGATGGGCTGCTTGAGATTGAAGTAGGTAAGCTTGCGTCTGACTCGACACTTAGCAAGATCATCGACCTGGTCAGTGAAGCGCAAGAAGATGCAGCACCAACGCAGCGGTTCATCGATCGTTTCAGTCAGCCATACACCTATGCAGTCATCGGCGGAACCCTACTGGCTATCATCATTCCAATAGTCTTTCTCGATGAGCCGATTGACTTGACGTTGTATCGAGCGATGACATTGCTGGTCGTTGCTAGCCCTTGTGCACTGATTATCAGTACGCCGGCAAGTATTCTTAGCGCCATTGCAGCCGGTGCTCGAAACGGCGTACTCTTTAAGGGTGGCGCATATCTGGAAATCGTCGCCAAGATTCGAGCCATGGCCTTCGACAAGACTGGCACGTTGACCTATGGTCGCCCGGTTGTGACGAATGTGCATCCACTGAGCGGATATAGCAAGGAAGACTTGTTGCGCATCGCAGGCAGTGCAGAAATGCGCAGCGAGCACTCGATTGCCCGCGCCGTAACCGAAGAGGCGATTAAGCAGGGAATTCAACTGGAAGAGCCGACTGAGTTCCGTGCTATTGCCGGTCACGGCATCCAGGCGACGTTCTGCAGAGAAGATCGTTGTGAGACGATCTACATCGGCAATGAGAAGCTCTTTATGGATGCGGAGATGCCTTTCTCGCCAGCGATCGGACTCATTGGCAAAGCGCTGCAGGACCAGGGTAAAACGGCTATGTTGGTCGTACGCAAGAGCACCGTCGAGGATACGCTAGGCGATGAGCGCGACTGGGAAGCAGTGGGCTACATAGCCGTCGCCGACACAATGCGAGAGGAAGCCAAAGACGCTATTGCAGCACTCCATGCAGTCGGCGTCGAGCGTATTGTCATGCTGACCGGCGACAATCAAGCGGTCGCCGACGCAATTGCCGAGAGCGTTGGTATCGACGAGATCCACGCTGAGCTGTTACCAGAACACAAGGTGGACGTCATCGAGGAACTCACTAACCAGTGGACCGTGGGCATGGTTGGTGACGGCGTCAACGATGCGCCCGCACTCGCTAAGGCAAGTGTGGGTATCGCCATGGGCGCCGGCGGCACGGATGTTGCACTAGAGACAGCCGATATCGTACTGATGTCATCGGATCTGGCAATGCTGCCTTTCATGATGCAGTTGGGCCGCAAAGCCGAACGAATCGTGCGGCAGAATGTGGTCTTCTCGGTCGGCGTTATCATCACGCTGATCACGCTCACGGTTGTCGTTCCTATCTTTTTAAGGGGCTTTGTGATGCCGCTGCCGTTGGGCGTCGTCGGGCATGAGGGTAGCACGCTTATCGTTGTGGCTAACGGTCTACGTATGCTGGCTATGAAACCCAAGAAGAAGCTCACAGCATAGGGCAATTCCGTACCATAGAATAAGAAGCGGCTGACGATCGTCAGCCGCTTCTTTTTAGATACAAACCCCGTCATATTACAAATTCTTGTTGTGTCGAACGATTACGGTCGTGCCGGTGACCCATCGGGCCAACGCGTCTGCGTCCACATTTCGATAGTGTCTTCGGCGGGATACTTCGCAGCAAGTTTCTCATCGATGTCAATGCCCAAACCCGGTTTGTCATTGGGGTACATGTAGCCATTGCGTACTTCCGGCAAACCCGGGAACATCTCATAGACGTGTTCCGGGAAGCGGCACCATTCCTGAATGCCGAAGTTCGGCGCCCACAGGTCCATGTGCAGGTTGGCGGCATGACCTACCGGCGAAGTGTCTCCCGGACCGTGCCACGCCGTGCGAACGCCGTACATATTGGCATGCATCGCGACAGCGCGCGCCGGAGTGATGCCACCCATCTGGCTCACGTGCATGCGAATGAAATCGATGAGGCGCCGGGAAATCAGCGGCTGCCATTCGCGCGGGTTATTGAAGAGCTCACCCATAGCGATGGGGGTGGCGCACTGCTCGCGGATGCGTTCGAACCAGACGATGTCTTCGGGAGCGAGGGCGTCTTCTAGGAAGAAGAGATTGTATTGCTCCACATCCTTGGCGAACTGGACGGCATCGATGGGTTGCAGCCGCTCGTGGATGTCATGCAGCAACTCAAGCTCGGGACTAACTTCCTCGCGCACCTTGCCGATCATATCCAGCATGTTTCGCATATAGGCGCGGGGGTCGTAGTAGTGACCCTCCGGTGAGTTGTCCGGCTTTACGAAATCTTCCGTCTTGCCGCCGTAGCCGCCCATTTGTACGCGGATGAAACGGTAGCCCTCTTCCTGGTAGGCTTTGACGCTGTCAATAACTTCGCTCGGGTCGGCACCGTTTGCATGCGCATAGACGGCTGCGGCCTCTCGACACTTGCCGCCCAGCAGGTCATAGACGGGCATATTGGCCATCTTGCCCTTAATATCCCACAGCGCTTGGTCCACACCGGAAATGGCGTTGTTCAATACGGGACCGTTGCGCCAGTAGCTGTGCACGGTGGCCATGCGATAGATCTCTTCGATGCGACTGACGTCGCGGCCGATGAGGAAGGGCTTGAGATGCTTCTCGATGGCAGAGACAACTGCGTTCCAACGCTGTGTGAACGTTGCGCACCCGAGGCCGTATAGACCGGGCTCGGAGGTGATCACTTTGACAATGACCAAGCGGGAACCCGCCGGCATCGTCGTGATGACTTTGATATCCTTAATGGTTACTGGCATATAGCTCGCTCCGATTCATGATGGCTGACGCACGAACTGTGCGCCGTCAGTGAACAGAAAAACCGAATGTGGTGTTAGTCTAGTGCGGCATGAAGAATTCGAACAGATCGGGATCAGCATATCCCTCAATCTGCTCCGGGGCAATTCCGGGGCTTTCTAGAGCGGCGCAAACTGACCGTTTATTGAAAGTACTGACGTTCTCGTTGGAAAAATAGTCGTTCACATCCATCCATTTCGCCTCTTCGATCTCCGACTCCTGGGCAGTAATGGCTTCGCTCAGAGCTGAAAGTCGGCAGATAAAATAGATGTCCGACTTGTTCCACCGATATCCGTGCCAGTGACGGAACGCCACCAGTGCATCGAAGTCAGCATGTATACCCGTTTCCTCCAGCACTTCTCGCTTCACGCCATGAATTAGGTGCTCGCCTGGCAGAAGCGCGCCCCCCGGCAGCTTGTAATACGGCTTGCTGCGATCGCGGCGATACCATTCGCTGACAACAAGCAACTCGCCTCGTTCGTTGAATACCACGCCACCGACGCCGATATAGTGGGTAGCGTAAGTCGGCACAGCGGTTCCGCTGCGAAGGGTGAACAGCATAGTCAGGCTTCGTTCTGTGCTGTGGTGAAAGACGAAACCAGCTGCCGTCGCCGGTGCAATGAAGCTCGACTTCTCAATCGGTACTTCCAACCAGACAAGCTGATTCCCGTTCAGTTTCCAGTGCTCAAGCGAGTTCGTGAGCTGAAGCGTAAATTGCTCAACTTCCTGCGGCAGCAGGTCAGCTTGTATCTCAATCCCATTAAAGCGGTTCACTTCGTATTCTAGTAATTCGATTGTCATATAGCCGTTCTTCATACTTATCCATAGACCTGACGAAATTCTCGTTGCACCCCAACCTATCCTGCAATTCTGTTTCGCTTTATCGACCGCTCGGCGTGAACGTATCTAGGCCAAGAAGCGATCGAACCATTCGAACGCGTCGGCTTGCATGTTACGGTCAAATTTGTGTAGGCCCAAATAGAAATTGCAACGGTAATTCTCGCTGCCTTCTGCTTTGTAATAGACCTCGGACAACATGTCATCGGCCTGTTTCATCTCATACAGTGTAAATAGCGGGTCATCTATGTTGTTCAGCACCAGAGTGGGCAGTGGCGCACGCAGGCCAAGGATCTCAGGATAGTTAAGCTCAGGCGGTAGCAGCGGGACATAGCACATGAAAGTATGTGTGTAGCTGCGGTTCAGCAGGAAGTCGCGCCAGGTGGTCATCATGCCCGCACAGACGGCACAGCGCACCCGATCGTCTAGACCCGCCAGGAAGACTGTGCGCAATCCGCCGCCGGAGAGACCGCCGCATCCAATACGCGATTCATCCACGTCCTCACGAGCGCACAACACATCCAACGCTCGCTGGTCTTCTGCAGTGAAGACACCCGGCCATGTCGTTCCTGCGCTGAGCAACGACTTCACCATGATGGCTTCGTGCTCAGCCGCCCACTGGTTATAGGTAACGATGTTGACAGGGTTTTCAGGATCATCGTCGCTGAGACCATTGCGGATCAGGTTGGGCACGTCGTCCAGTCGGACGCGGCGACTGGCAAAGGCGAACGCGTCCGGCACAAGGACGACATAACCGCGTTTGGCCAACTCATTTGCCCAGGCCATCCCAGCATAATACTGTCGCTGATGGTCGACCGCTATGACAAGCTGGTCATCGGCTGTATGTGTGATTTTCCGTTTGCCAAGGTACTTGTTGCCGCCGTGATCGTGAAGCGCCAGTACACCCGGAAGTCTACCGGTTGCGCTAGCTGATTTTAGCAGCAAAGCCCCCGTGGGCGGACCGTAGGGTAATTGCCACTGGAGCTTTTCGATGACAAGTCCGTCGTATTCCCAGGTGTCGACGGTTGACGTAGTGGGCACGCCTCCCGTGTTCGGCTGAGCCAGCCGCGAGAGCAACTGTGCTCGAGCACTGGATCGCCAGGTTTCAAGATCGGTCTGATTGATGTTCCGAAAGGAATACGTAGCCGGTCCGTCCGGCACAAGGTCAGCGGCCCATTGCCCATAGGCGCCAATCATGTTGGTTCGAGTGTTGACGCTCATCCTGATGCGGACTCCTTGGCCGATGCCGCGGCTTCTAAATGCTCAGCCAACTTCTTACGGAATCGAATTTCACTGTTGTCTTGCGGTTCGTAGCCGATGACACGGCGAGCGTTTGTGATTGACCAGAACGCATGTGAATTGCCGGATATCCCGTAGAAAACCTGGAACGGAATACCGTTCTCGTCTCGGATATCGTCTGTCTCGACGCTCTTAACGAACAGCTGACAGAGGTCTCGCTGGCTGATATAAGCGCCTAAAGCTCGACGCACTCGAACCATGTCGCCGAGTGTGCATCTCTCAATGTCGGTCTCACGCGGTCCGCCGATACGAATCTGGACGACTCCCATCTGTCTTGTATCTTCTATATCGTCCGCGGAATCGGCAGCGCTGAGGGTGTTCTTGTTGTAGGCTGACGCATCGCTTAGCTTTCCCACAGCGAAGATGAAGCCTAAGTGCTCGTATGTTTCCTTGGCCCATCCATAATAATTGTCAGAAAAAGCGCGCGTCTCCGGTGTGACAATGTCCATCTTGTGGTCCAGAATGAGCGGTTCGTAGTAATCGGCAGCATGGTTTGAGCTGGCTACGACAACTCTGGGAACACCGACTTCATACGCCGTCTGGTAGACATTGTAAGCCATCTGCACGTTTCCGAACTCGGATGTAAAACGCTGGTCCGGATCACTTGCGTCTTCGGCGCGTAGAAAACCGCAATGGACGATGGCGTCCTGGCCAGCGAACAATGAACGATAGGATTCTCTATCCACATTGGCCATGTCCGCAATCTGTACGCCTTCCACCTCATTACCATTGCGACCGATCCTGCGTACGTCGACTAGCGTGAGGTCGTATCGTTCGCGGAAGACGGGCAGCAGCAAACTGGCGATGTAGCCGGATGCGCCAGTCAACAGTACTTTTCGTTTACTCATGGTCAGCTCCTAGTTGTGCGGCGCCCAAACATGCTGATTTGGGAATCTACCATTCAGACACCACATTATACAGGCTGCGACATGTTCGGGGAATGGGCAAATCCTGAAAGGAACTGAACCGAAATGTAGCCCGCTGAATGATCAACGGACTACACACATACGCATCATTTCCACGTGACAAGCCATGGTAAATGACATGTCTCAGCGTTATTTCGATTGTGCGCTAGTTTAGCCAACGCTATCCGGTGATGAATTAGCAGTCGTACCGGTTGGACCGTCTCACAGCGCATTAAATCATGAATGGTCGGTGTGCTTCGGATAGGCTAGATGAGCGGCTTCGTTCGTTGGATGAGTTGCAGAGGTTCATTCCAAGGCGAGCGCAGGAAGACCAGCTTATCGCCAACTCCGTTCGTTGTGATCTCGCCAACCATTTCAGCGCCAGCGTTGACCAGCCGCTGACTGTCTGCTTCGATATCATCTGCCGTAAAGGCGAAGTGCAGATTGAAGGGATCGATCTCGTTGTAGTCGGGAAGCTCAACGGCCTTATTGCAATAGAGTTCGATCATGCTACCGGCATCATCGGCAACGAAGGTTGCATACGGCGGCACCTCGGACTGCATTACGATTCGCAAGCCCATGTTATCACATAGCCACTGACCAAGTTCGGCGGGTTCGTTGACGTTGATGGCGACGTGCTCAAGGTTCATAATTGTCTCCAAAGATTTTGCATTCTGCTTGTTGGACTATACGGTACTCAGGGTTTCCAGTCAGGTGCTTAGTGCTACGAGTTTAGGCAGCGACGGGTAATTGATGAACCGCTAAAACAATCTGCTGCGCAGCTGAAGAAACGCTGCTTCCAATAGTGTATCGTATACTCACCTCATATGCAGCATTTGCCCTCTACTTGTTCATACTGTGAATACGGCGCCTGATCCAATAGCCTCCATCGAGAAGTCCTGAATTTGTCAGCCTCCTGACTGCGTTCAGCGGACCTAGTATAGTATACTTGACCGTATAAGTGACCGTATTTTTGCTATGCCTCGACACGTTTGTTAGTCTAGTTATACATCTCAACCATTCACATTCATAGATGTAGCCAGTTAGCAACATTGAATCCAATGAATGATCTTGAAGTCGTCGAACTCCTACGCCAACTAAAAAACTGGGGCTACATCGTCTCAATACCTCCGCATCGGCGCAGTCCCGGTTATCAGCGCCTGCTCATTGCCATTCGCGACGAACCAACTGAAGAACACTATGATCCGGAATATGTACACTTGCAGATCTGCGGGCCTTCAGGGTACCCGCAACGCACAACCATTCATCGTGACCTCAATCTGATACTACCAGCCCAAATCTGTCCTGGCCTGATCGAACTGGTGGATCGGGTCAATGCGCGACGCGCCTTTTTCACGTATGGCGCAACGCTGAACTATAGCGTAACCGAAAACGAAACAGTGATTGACATTGAATCCTCGGCGCCACTACTGGAACTATCAAACAAGTCGCTGGATGAGTCCTTGGCTGAACAACTAGTATCCGAGACCGAAGCGCTGTGGGCCAAGAGCCATGTGCAGTTTGGCGCTGATGACGCGGGTTTCGTTCGCAGCTTAGGCGCTATCGAGCCGAATAGGCTGTACGCATCGACGGTGAAGACACTGTGGGCATCGTATCAGAACTCGCGGATTCTGCGACAGACTTTCCCCCATTTCTATACCATGTTGAAGCGGGAAATCGAGTGGCTACAGGATTCGGATGCAAGTATCGAATCCTTGCCACTTCTCGACGAGATGCTAAGCCCATAGCGGGTGTCCTATGTCACGTTGTTACAAATTGGTCAGTCGATTACCATTCTTTTGACAGATCTTCACCCCTTACCTATACTGAGGTAGTTGACAATGTAAGACCTCTCGTCCTCAACTGGCGTCGGTGCTCTTTGGAACGCCGAGCGTGGAATTAACCACGAGGAAGTGGACGAAAACTGTGTTCTGACAGCCGTTCGCCTGGGCTGAGCAGTCGAACTAGATGGAGCGTTCGGCTGCTTTTTTGTTTGGAGTGTTGCGCCGGTCTGGGTATTGAACGCAGAACCAGTGTAACGTTCATAGAGCTACTCTATCGTTACGTCGGGATTCTATTTGTTTCAACTCATCAAAGTGGAAAGGTAGGAACGATGTCGAAGTTTCGAGTCTTGCTCTCAGTATCCGACAAGACAGGCCTGGAGGAGTTTGCAAAGCAGCTTAGCGACGCCGGCGGTGAGTTGGTTGCAAGCGGTGGTACGGCGAAAAAGATCGCCGATGCGGGCATTCCCGTGTTGTCTGTCGAGGAAGTGACAGGATTTCCCGAGATCCTTGGCGGCCGCGTAAAGACGCTGCACCCGGCAATTCACGGCGGCATTCTCAGTCGTCGCACGGCTCTGCATCTGGACGAGCTGAAAGAGCATGATATTGCACCGATTGATCTCGTGGTGGTGAACCTCTATCCATTCAAGGAAACGATAGCTCAGCCGGATGTAACGTTACCGACAGCTATTGAGCAGATTGACATCGGTGGTGTGGCACTGTTGCGTGCCGCTGCCAAGAACAATGAGTCTGTGACCGTTGTCTGCGATCCGGAAGACTATGCCATGGTTAGCGATGCCTTTGCAGACAGCGGGACGACGCCCATGCAGCGCAAGCAGCTGGCTCTGAAGGCCTTCCGTCATACCGCTGACTATGATGTGGCCATCGCCGCATATCTTGCGCAGCAGATCGAAGACGATGAAGCCGGTCTTCTGCCGGAGCATCTACGCATGGACCTGGATCTCGTGCAGCTAAATCGCTACGGCGAAAATCCCCATCAGCAGGGCGGATTATACGCTTATGCAGGCGAAACCGCGCCATTTGTTGTCCTTCACGGCAAGGAGATGAGCTACAACAACTGGCTCGACCTTGATGGCAGTTGGCTGTCGGCACAGGATTTCGAGGAACCGACTGTCGCCATTATCAAGCACGGCAATCCCTGTGGGTTGGCCAGCGCGGACAATCTGGCGGATGCGTATGAGAAAGCTCTCGCCAGTGATCCGGTCAGCGCATTTGGGAGCATCGTTTCTGTGAATCGTACGTTGGACGCAGAGACTGTGCGCCGTATGTCGGATCTTTTTGTCGAGGTGATTGCCGCCCCAGATTATGATGATGACGCACTCGACCAACTCATGAAGAAGAAGAATCTGCGCGTCGTGCAGCCAACGGGCCTGGTGGAGCATCCCATCAGCATCCGTTCCATTTATGGCGGCGTGCTCGTACAGGAATTGGACCGAAGCCAGGCTGATATGGACCCGGCGAACTGGAAGTGGGTCAGCGAGGCGCAGCCGACTGAAGAACAGATTGCGGATCTTGCATTTGCCTGGCGGTTGACGCGCCACGTCAAGAGCAACGCCATTATCTTCGTCAAAGATCGCGCCACCATCGGTGTCGGAGCTGGGCAAATGAGCCGAGTCGATTCCGTGATGATTGCAGGGCATAAAGCGGGTGAACGGGCCAAGGGCGCTGTCATGGCATCGGATGCGTTCTTCCCCTTCCCGGACGGGATCGAGGAAGCGGCGAAACATGGTATTGTGGCAGTCGTGCAACCGGGTGGCTCCGTGCGCGATGATGTCGTAATCGACGCAGTCAACAAACTGGGCTTGGTGATGGCATACACAGGCACGCGTCACTTCCGCCACTAATCGCTACCATCGCTCTTGGCGTAGAGTTCATGAAGCTAATCGAAGAACTGGGTGCAGCGTTCGCTGCACCCAGTTCGCGTGAGATATCCCTGTTCTTATGGGTCATATTGTATATCAATACAGCCCGTCTCTCTGTCCGGTTACCGGGAGATACTGTATACTGGCGAAACTATTGTGTAGCGTTACATGATCGAAAGAGCCATCAGGTTTTGGCGCAATGAGGCGCCTGGTGACTCTGCACCATCGAATAACCTGATGCGAGACAGGGCATAATGACCGGTAGTAGTGATGGGGAATGTACAGGAGTGGATGCGTTTATCCGTGGTGTGAGCGCATGCGCCTGGGCCAACTATTTAGCGGGTCAAGCTACGTCCCGTTTTGTCGCAGAAATCAGCGAGCGCTATGCCTACATTAGACTGCAGGACATTAGCTCGCCGATTCGCTTTCTGCGGCAGATGGCAGGCGCCCCGCCAGAACAATTCGGCGACAGCGGTTTCCGGGCGGAATTTCTGGATGACTACAACCCGGCGCGCCACTATACCGCATTCGTCTACATGGGCTATCAACTGCCGATGCTGCTGGCAGTGCTGTCGCTTTTCATCTGGGAGGTTGCCGGATTTGTACGCTACAAAGGAGATTGGAGCTGGCCCGACATACGCAGCGGCATGCTGGGCATTCGCCATGGTCGTTTCGTTCGACGTTTCGGACCCACTGTTTTGCCAGGCCTCATTGCCTCCCAGTTGGCCGAAAGAGATACCCCTTTAGTCTGAATCGGTTAATCTGAATCGGGTAGACTATTGCGTGCGCAATTCCACGAAGGTTGTTTGGCCAGGATGGACTTCGAATTCTTTGCGAATGCTCTCGCCGTTGACATTGGCTATCAGGTAATAGTAGCCCGCCGGGACATCACCCATAGCGCCGTTTTCGCCCCACGCAGGATCAGGGCCAATATTCTCTACATCCAGATATGTTTCGATCTGACGCGCCCAAACCGCTCTCCCACCAACAAACTGGGCAAGACTGACTTTGGCTCCCGCCCAAGTATTACCGTCAGGCGTCACCAAACGCACGGCAACAGCGCCATTGCCCCCTTTTGGCGCAAGCCACAAGTAGGGATTGACGTTATGCGAGTATGTGTTGGCGCCCAGCCGAATTTCTACGTGCAGATGCGGGCCGATCGCGATACCTTCCATGCCCACGCGACCTATGAGGTCGTCGGTTGCGACACGTTGTCTCTTTTCCACTAGAACCTCGCTGAGGTGTCCGTACAAGACGTACACGTCAAGACGCCCGCCGGCAACTGGCAATTTGCGGTCCAGACGGATAACGATGGCGTTACCATAGAAGTCGGGATACGGACCCATTGGTTCTGGATCGTCGGGCCCTGCAAAGACAACCTCACCTGTCACCCCAGCTCGGACAGCCGTGCCTAAAGGGTTGGATATGTCGATGCCGTGGTGCGGACGATAACGACCCCCCGCCGTGGAGCCAAATTGGTAACTTGGGCTAGCCATATCGTTGGCGTATCCTGTTCCAAACGGGTTATCCAGCCAGAAGTGGTCACTTTGCTCTGGAGCCAGTGGTTGGAACGAAGACCAAATGCGACCGATTTCCGGTCCGCTACTTGACCATAGAGCTGTCGGGATGGGTAACGGTGTCGCCGTAGGCATGGGCGTCGGCGTGGGAGTCTTTCGGACGCCTACTGCCGGCACAATTTCGACCTGAGGAAGGTTGTTGATAGCCGCAGCTTCGCTGTATTCAGGCGTTACCGGCGTAGGAGACGGAATCAGCATGACATGCGGAAAGGCGCTGGAGCGTCCCGGCAACATCAGTGCGCCGTCCTGCCCATCGCTTCGATTCCCGCTGCCGCTGGTCGGTACTTGCAACTCAATGACAAGAGGCGTGGGCTGCACTTGACTCTGGAGAAGCGGCGCAATCAGTTCATCGATGACCGCTTGATCCATAGTCGCTTCCGGCACTAAATCACGACCGGGTAACGGCTGTCCAACTTGCGCCATCCCGGATTCTTGTGTCGGCGCAGCAAGCTGACTTGATTGCGCATCTGCTACCTCTACAGGAGCAGAAGAGGGTTGATCAGGTTCGGGCGTTGGCGTTACAATGACGATCTCGCCAAATGTGTCGGTGGACTGTCCCTGTTCTGTTTCGTCGCTGACGAACTGTTCCAACGGGAGTGCGGCGTTGTTCCGAGATTGTATTACCGGCGCAGATAGAACCGCAAGATTGCGCTCATTTTGCGGTTGGTTCTCAAGTAGGGACGATGGCCAAAGAAACGACAACACGATGGCGACCGCCCCGATCGAACCCAACCGGGCTCCCATTTTCAATCCGCGATTTCGGAAAATACTGATATGGTCTGAGATAGCATCACGCTTCTGCGCGTACCAGTCCCGTGATAGAATGGATGGCCGCTGAGTGCGTTCTGCACCCGCGGTCTTCCGAAGCGACCTAAAGCGAGAAATCTGAATGAACTCGAACAGTCTCCGCACGAATCCCACCCTATCGGTCATACACTTCGATATCTTTACGCTATTCCCGACCATGTTCGACGGACCGATGTCGGAGAGCATCTTGCGTCGCGCACAGGAAAGCGGTCTTATGTCGTTAACGTTGCACAACATCCGCGACTATACGGTTGACAAGCACCATACCTGCGACGATACACCTTACGGCGGCGGCGGCGGCATGATTATGAAACCAGAGCCGATCGTCCGTTCAGTCGAAACGGTGCTTGCGCATGCACCTGGCTGGGCTCTACCCGAACATTTACGATACGATGCCCTACCTGCTTGGGATCAGGATGCGGCTGCACGCCCATCGGATAACACGGCAGTCGTACTGCTGACGCCGCAAGGTACGCCGTTCCAACAGACGCTCGTCGGCGAACTCGCCAGCTACTCGCGCATCGCGCTTGTTTGCGGGCGATACGAAGGCGTCGACGAACGTGTCCGCACGCAGCTAGTCACCCACGAAATCAGCATAGGCGACTTCGTATTGAGCGGCGGCGAGCTGGCGGCGATGGTCATCGTAGATGCCTTGACACGCACGATCCCTGGGGCGCTTGGCGACGAATATGGTGCGCACCGTGACAGCCATTCTCCGGGGCTGGACAGGTTGCTGGAAGGGCCACAGTACACTCGGCCACCCGAATTTCGCGGTGAAAGCGTCCCTGATATTTTGTTGAGCGGTCACCACGGCAACGTTGACAAGTGGCGACGTGAACAGGCATTGCTGCGAACATGGCAGCGAAGACCTGACTTGCTCAAGACAGCGAAACTGACAGAAGATGATCTGCAGTATCTGCGGAGTTTGGAGGCGCCTAAAGAGGTATAGAATGAGGCATCAGATAAATAAAAAATGATCTCTCGGAGTTCCGTTGGCGCCGCAAATTCCGAATTTGATATAGTCGATTATAGCGGTACTGATGCCTTGGACAAAATCAACTATGCGTCTTTAAATGACTATCTGACGCACACTGGATACTGGAAACTACGCTCGAGGGATTCAGAATGGCGGCTTTGGTTGGTCGCGAATCTTGCAAGCCGTCGTGCGTTGCCGCTTGACACATTTTGACATCTTAGTCGGCTATGATATCCTTTCAAGGTTGTATATTAGCGATTGAAACAAATCCTGCTGAGAGGCAGTTTGTATAGGCAAAGGATGGTAACGACATGACGAATGCACTCATGGCATCTCTGCAGCCGGAACTGAGCGCAGACATGCCGGAAATCCGAACTGGAGATACTGTGCGCGTCCATCAACGCATTACAGAAGGACGCAACGAGCGTATTCAGATTTTCCAAGGCGTCGTCATAGCCAAGCATGGCGGCAAATCCGCTGGCGCAAGCTACACCGTACGTCGAACAGGCGCTCATGGCGTTGGCGTCGAGCGTACCTTCCCCATTCACAGCAAGAGCGTGGAAAAGGTAGAGGTCATGCGGTCCGCCAAAGTGCGTCGCAAGCAACTGTACTTCCTGCGTAAACGACAGGGCAAAGCTGCTCGGCTGCGAGAGAAGCGGTTTTCCTAGTTTTTCACGCAGAGCCTGTGATGGCGCCCGGTTCAGTAAGCGGGTACGAACCGGCGACTATGAGCTGAAGAAACGAACTATGCGCACCAGTCATACGGCTGGTGCGATTTTCTATGGCAGACACATTTACGCCTACCCGCTGCTCTTGGTAATGTTCGTAGTCTGTGCTAGCGTGTAGCTATGTCCTCGGAACAACATCCAAATTTTGATCACGAACAACAATTGTGGAATGACGGTTGTCTAATCGTTGCGGGCATCGATGAAGCCGGTAGAGGGGCGCTTGCCGGTCCGGTCGTGGCGGCAGCCGTCGTTGTTCCCTGTGCAGTTGCGTTGAGCGGTGTATGGCTCGAAGTGCGTGACAGTAAGCTGCTCACTCCCATTCGCCGTGAGGAACTGGAACCTCGTATCAAAGACGAGTCCGCCAGCTGGTCAGTGGGATCGGCAAGTAACGAGGAAATTGATGCTACCGGAATCGCTCCCGCAACTCGAGTTGCAATGATGCGAGCCGTTGACGGGCTGACGTCGCGGCCGGAACATCTGTTGATCGACTGGGTACGTTTGCCCAGGCTGAATATCGCGCAGACGTGTTGGGCTAAAGCGGACCGCTACTGCGTATCGGTTGCCGCAGCGTCCGTTTTGGCAAAGGTTCACCGTGATCGCCTTCTTGTTGAGATTGATGCACAATACCCCGACTACGGGTTCGCAGCGCATAAGGGATATGGCACAGACCAACATCGTTTAGCGATCACACGCTACGGACCGTGCCCAGCACATCGGTTTACCTTTGCGCCGATTGCACAGCGTAATGACCTATTCGACTCAATCGGCGCCACGAGTTGAGCTATGCAGATGACGAACACATCCGACACTATCCATGCAGATGCACGGCGCGGACTCGGCAAGACCGGCGAAAATTTGGCTGCACAACTGCTGGTGAACAACGGCTTCCTGATCATCGACAGAAACTGGCGCTGTTCTCGAGGCGAGCTCGACATCATTGCGCAAGAAAGAAGCCCGGATTATTCCCAGGGCGGTAAAGAGGCAGCTTGGCTAGTAATTGTAGAGGTGCGAACGCGGCGCGGTTACTCGCACGGTACAGCTAAGGAAGCCGTGAACGCACGCAAACAAGCCAAGTTGCGCGAAGTTGCATCCTGTTATGTGCAGGAGAGCGGATGGCGCGGACCGTGGCGCATCGATGTTGTTGCCGTTCAGATGGACGGTCGTGGCAAACTTGTATCTGTCGACCATTTACGCAACGCGGTTACGGGCTAGTCGCTTTATGAGCGGCGGACGCGTGCCATGAGCGAACGCAAGGTTTCTGGGTATCCGCCGCTAGTCGCTCTTCTTGGCGCTACCGCCGTGGGAAAGACCGAGCTGAGCCTCGAGGTATGCCGCCGCTATGCTGGAGAGATTATTGGTGCGGACAGCCGCCAAATCTACCGTGGTATGGACATCGGCACCGCCAAACCCAGCGCTGAGGAATTCGCCGTCGCGCCGCACCATCTCTTTGATATACGAGATCCCGATGAGACTTTGACGCTCAGCGAATACCAAGCCCTCGCCTTTCGAACCATAGATGCTATCCATACCAGAAATGCGCTCCCGATACTTGTCGGCGGCACAGTTCTCTATATGCGTGCCGTCATAGATGGTCTGCGCATCCCAGAAGTGCCGCCGAATCCCGAATTGCGAAATAAATTGGAGACCATGCTAGCTGAGCGCGGACGCGATGCACTCTTTGAGATGTTAGTGGAGAAGGACCCGGCAACCGCCGCTGCGATCGACGCCAAGAATCCGAGACGCCTCATCCGTGCGCTGGAAATCGTCATCACGACTGGACGTTCCAAAGTGGAACTCGAAGGTGCGGATCCGCCACCGTACTCGATACTAAAGATCGGCTTGGACCGAAGTCGGGAAATCTTGCACGATCGCATCGATCGCCGCGTCGATCGGATGATGGACCAAGGCCTAGTGGCAGAGACAAGGCGTCTGCTCGAATCCGGCTATCATGAACGTTTGCCGGCGATGTCTAGTCTGGGCTATCGAGAGATTGCTGCATATCTTCGTGGTGAACTGGAATACGACGCCGCGGTCGAGAAGATCAAGGTGGAGACGCACAGATACTTGCGGCACCAGTACACATGGCTGCGCAAGATCCCAGGAGTTACCTGGGTCAATATGGACGCGCCCGGCGGTTTAACCGAAGCGTTGTCGCAAGTGCGGCGGTACATGGATGAAAGACAAAGCGAAAGGGACAGTTCGTGAATCGGCTAGAGGGCAAAGTAGCATTGATTACTGGAGCTGCCAGCGGCATCGGTCGAGAATCGGCGCTGCTGTTTGCGAGGGAAGGCGCGTCAGTCGTTGTGGTAGACATAAACGATGATCTAGGTAAGCAGACTGTCGACCAGATCAACGCAACCGGTGGCGACTCAATATTTGTGCATGCCGATGTATCACTTGCGACGGATTGCACCAGAATGGTTTCGGCTACAGAAGACGCGTACGGCGCTCTGCACGTGCTCTTCAACAACGCCGGCATAATGCACAGCGATGACAGCGACGCCGTACATACGGAAGAGACTGTCTGGGACCTCACGATGCGCATCAACCTCAAGGGCGTGTATCTGGGGTGCAAGGCTGGCATCCCGCTGATGCTGCAGTCGGGCGGAGGCTCCATCATCAATACTGCGTCGTTTGTAGCTAAACTCGGTGCGGCGACTCCTCAACTCGCCTACACAGCCAGCAAGGGCGGTGCCCTGGCACTGACTCGGGAACTCGCCGTCGTCCACGCTCGCGATGGAATCCGTGTCAATGCGCTCTGTCCCGGACCACTTCGCACTGAGTTGCTGATGAAGTTCCTGGACACCGAGGAGAAGAAGCAGCGCAGGCTCGTCCATGTGCCCATGGGCCGCTTTGGTGAGGCGCACGAAATGGCGAAGGCGGCCCTATATTTAGCCTCAGACGAGAGTTCCTATGTTACGGGGACAGAGTTCATGGTGGACGGCGGCATCACAGCCGCCTATGTGACACCTGACTGAGTAGCAGCCAAACACCAACAAAAAACCAGTCACAATTAGTGACCGGTTACTATGATACTACGCAGAATCTGTTCAGTTTTGAGCAGAACTGCAAGGCCAGCACACTATCGGCCCGGTATGATCAGCTCCTGACCCTCATAGAGCGAATCCGGGTCGACGAGGTTATTTGCGTCCAAAATTTCCTCGGTTGTGACGTCGTAGCGGATAGCGATGCCGAGCATGCTCTCGCCCGCCTGCACAATGTGAATCGAGCCGTTACTTGCCGCGGCTTCCTCTGGCGTCACACCAGGAATAACCAGCTCCTGCCCAACTCGCAGCATATTGCTGTCACTCATGCCGTTGGCGACCATGATCTCGTCGGGGCTAACTCCATAGAGTTCAGCTATTCCGAAAAGGCCTTCACCCGGTTGCACAACGTGAATCACTGAACCGTCACTGGTTACGCTTGCTGTCGCGTCATCACTCGTCTGCGCGCCGGACGGCGTGGATGCGCTGCCAACGGGCGGAGAGTAGTTTGGAATCATGATGGTCGAACCGACCGTTAAGTTGTCAGGAGTCAAAATGTTATTGTATTCGATGAGCTCGATCTGATCAGCGCCAAACTTTAGCGCAATGCTGCCCAGTGTATCTCCGGGCTGTACGATATATGGGTATGGTCCGGGCGTCGGCGTCGGCGCACCTGCAGCCGTCATTCCCTCCACATAAGGCACATAGAGTGGTTGACCAACGGAGAGAAGCTCGTTGCGCAGAACATTCAGCTTCTTAAGTTCTTCAACAGAGGTTTCGAACTTGATGGCAATTGATAGTAGCGTATCGCCAGGCTGAACGGTGTACTGAAATGTCTCTGGTGGCGCCGTGTCTTCGCGTTCATTGTCGAATTCAGGCGTACTGGTTGTTCTGGCGCTGTCGATGAGAAGCTCAGAGTCGCCGGCAGGCGGAGTATCCGAAACTAGGATTCTGGTGGGTACAGCGCTGAATTCTTCAGAGGGTGTATTAGTTGCCGACGGGAGTGGCCGTTCGCGGGTGCATGCGGGTATCAGCAGCACCAGCGCAAGCAGACATAGAATAGCGGACCTGCGATATATGGCGCCCACGGAATTCCCCTCTGGTCATATACTATTGCAGTCTGACAGGTATAGTAGCACAGTGACCTACCGCCTGCAAGTATATTAGCGCAATAGCTGGTAGGTTGAACTGGCTGCCAATACAACGAAAATAAGCATAGGGATGCTGAAGAATAGGGCAATGGGCAGACCGAGAATCATGGAGGCTAGATAGGCGCCTAGCAAGCCTCCAATGATGATACCGCCAAGCGCATAGAATCGCATCTGCCGGCTGCGTCGCTTGCCCACAGAACGCCGAATTATTTGCGAGAGCACACCACCTGCCGAACCGCCAACCAGTACTGCGATAATAAGGTTGATGAAGAAGAACGGGAACAGGCGGAATAGAATACCGGCAATCGGCGCCGCAATGGCAGTAATCAGGGTCGCTACCCCAAGAGCGATGAGATTATCCGATCCCTTGGCGTTAAAATACTTGTCCTGCACACTGCGAATGCAGTCGGGACAACGATAGCCGACGTCAGTGAGCTTTGCGCATTTGAGGCAGATGGGCTTGCCGCAACGATTGCAACGCAAGCGCGTCTCTACATCGGGGTGCCTGTAGCAGTACATGACCTCTTCCACAACCGGCGTTTGTGCCGCCGCGCTGGTTGTCGTCTTCGATGCTGCACTGGCGTAGGTGCTACTCTCCGCACCGCTCGCGCCATTTGTAGTATTCTGTGAACCGTTTTCTGACAAGTTATCTGACACTATTATTCTCCAGCTAAGGCCGTCTACTCCTCAAGTTCCGGCCAGCGCAATTTGTCTGTCAACACACTATAAAAATAGTTCTTGTTGCGAAGGCGAATGAAGCGCGCCTTGTAGGGCGAGCTCGTCACCACTACTTCATCCCCTTCTTTCACTTCGATCTCAAATTGACCGTCGACCGTTAGCATGGCTTCGTGATCAGTTTGCGCCCGCATACGTACCTCGGTCTCTTCAGAGAGTACCACCGCACGGTCCATGCTCAAGTGCGGTGCGATTGGAATAACCAGGATATTGCGTAGCTCGGGCGTCATGATTGGTCCGTGAGCCGCCAGTGCATATCCCGTACTTCCGGTTGCTGTGCTGACGATCATGCCGTCGCACGTATACGTCGTAACGAAGCCCCCGTCCAGCGTCAAGCTGATGCGCACCGCGCGGGCTAGACTGCCTCGACTGAGTACTACATCATTTAACGCATCATACTCGCACATTGTTTCAAGACAATCCTGAACAGAATCCAGCCTTTTCAAACAGGCACGCACCATAGAGCGTTCTTCGACCCAATAATCACCGGCGAGCGTCTGCAGCAAGGGCGCCTTCCAGTTGTCCGGTTGCACTTCGGCAAGAAAACCCAGCCGACCCATCTTTACGCCAAGCATTGGCACTCCGTGTGCTGCGCCCAGACGTGCCGCACGCAGCAGAGTACCGTCGCCGCCCAGCGTAATCAACAGGTCAACGTTGGGCAGGTGCTCCATGAGCGCTTCTTGTTCCCATGCTGATTCGTGCCAGATCTCCTCTACACCGTTCTCGCGCAGGAAGTAGTCTATGACGTCGGCGAGTTCCATGGACTCCGGCTTCATGGGGTGATGCATAATGCCGATGAAGCGGAATCTCTCCTGCGGATGTACAGCCTCCACAGATACGCCGTCTCCCTCACGTAGGAAGGATGTTGAGTCTGTTCCCATATTTGGTGCTCAAAAGCTTTCGTATGCAGTGGCGGACAACCCGTTCGCACACACCTGATCCTGTAGCTATCCTAGCGATAATAGTAGACAGGTCATAGATTGGTCAAGTCGCTCATGCTCCACATCGTCAACTCGCGCTATTGGTCCGTGCCGAGCCGCGCCAACAATTCGACGCTAACTTTCAGCTTTAGCCCCTAGTTTGATGCGAGACAATATAGAGAGATTGACTCTTATGATTTCGGGGGAATGTGGTATTATGTTCGCCATGCGCGTTCTTATTCTGTCAGATATTCATGCAAATCTCGTCGCACTCGAAACCGTACTCAACGCTGCCGACGGCGAATATGATGTCATGTGGTGCCTCGGAGACGTCGTTGGCTACGGTCCTCGACCAAACGAATGCGTTCAAATCGTACAGGAGAAGGCAGCCTACTGCGTCATGGGCAACCATGATTGGGCAGCCATCGGCAGGCCTGGCGTTGACATAGAGGATTTCAATCCGCAGGCAAGGGAAGCCGCGTTGTGGACACGTGAACAAATCACCGAGGAAACTCGGGCCTACCTCAACCAATTGCCGGACCGTCCCGTCCATCCGGACGATAACGATGATCTGATCATCACGCACGCCAGCCCTCGAGAACCGGTCTGGGAGTACATCTTAACGCCGAACGTGGCTATGGAGAATTTCGGCGTGTTCACTGAGAAGCTTTGTCTTGTCGGACACACGCACAAGCCGGCTATCTTCCGCTGGCAGCCCTATGCCGAAGCTGTGAACGGGCCGCGCACAGTCCGTCCGGCTAAAGTCGACTACCTTCAGCCAAAGGCAGGTTCTACTCTTTCGATTCGGCAGGAGGACAGCGAGCGGCTGATCATCAATCCTGGCAGCGTTGGCCAACCGCGCGATAACGACTCACGCTCAGCCTATGCCATTCTCGACTTAGAAGAGATGACGTGGCAGTACGAGCGGATCGCTTATCCGATTGAATTGACGCAGGGGCAAATGCAGGAAGCGGGCCTGCCGCGCCGCTTGATCGACCGCCTTAGCTTCGGTTGGTAGGGCGCAGGCGTCCGCACTCGCTCAGCGTACTGCTAGACTTCTGCTAGTTCATCGTCGAAAGACGACGTTGAGCGTCCGTTCCCAAACGATCATACATCTCAAACCAGTCGGGCAGTTCTTCTGCACGCTGTTTGGCGCGTGCGTCTTCCTGACGCTGGCGGCTGGCTTCGATGCGTCTGCGTATCTCTTCGCCAACGCCTCTTGGATTGCCTATCCAGTCAAAGGTGAAATCGCCGTCAGTTGCCGCCGTCTGAATACGCACGTTACCGAAATTGAACAGGTAGTGGATAGGCGATGGGATGGACACTTCGATGTTTTCAATTTCACTGAGCAAGCCCGTGCGACGTTGCTCTGAAAAGAAGAGCGGCTTCTTACTGACATCAGCAATCTGCTTGTAGTCGACTTCGTAGGTGTCGTTGCGCCAATCGGCATAGCTCCACACTATCCAGAGCAGACAGAGGAAGACAAGACCACCGACGCCGATGTTCACCGCAACGATCAAATCTCGGAAATTTACCGGAATGAACTGCTGGGCTGCGAGCAGCACAACAAGCAACGCAACGATCACGATGGGTAGAAGTATCTTCTCCACCAGCCGAAACCAGTGTTTATGCCAGACAATTACTTCCCGATTCAGTTTGTCCGTCCGTCTGTGCTCTCGCATGTCGCTGAACCGTTCACTAATACGGGTCGAGGCTGACACTTTGCCGTCGCTGCGATTGGCGGTTACCAGTGCAGGTAGCCGCAGTTGCATACCCAGGCGCTCCTGCAATAGGTCCTGGATGACCAACTTGGTGGATGCTTGATAGTGTTGCATGCGCTGGGTCTGCTGCTCAGCCATAGTCTGCCGCAACTGATGTGGATAGGGAACGTAATCGAACTTGATCGCGCCTTCCGTGGCAGCCGTCTGAATGTTGATCGTCCCATAGCTCATCAAGCGCCCAAAGAAGCTCGTTTCCACATCGATATTCCGCACTTGCTCTAAGGATGCTGTTTTCTGAAATTCGGTGAAGAAGAGTACTTTCTCCTGGTGCACGATGCGCTGATTGGTCACCAGGATGTAGTCGTTGAGATAGTTGGCGATATTCCAGAAGACGAGCCACGCTGCGATCAGCAGCGGAATCGCCAGCGTAATTTGCGCCCAACGTTGAGTCCATCCCAATTGATAGAACCCATAGCCACTGGCGACGATGACGGCTAGCATGACGACGACAACCGATAGCCTGTGCGTCAGTACCACTATGTGGCGACGCTGGAACGTGATGAGACGCTCATTCTGCTGCAGCCAGCGATACTTCTTGCGCGTCTTAATCTGACCGAGGTTGCGTTCCGCCGCTGGACTCATCTTCAGCCTGCCCTGAAGTGTTACATCAGTGTCTGAGAGGAAAGTAGCAAAGTCCTCCCGGTGAAGTCGTAGCCACTGGCTTTCGGGCTCCGCCTGCAGGGTAGAATCCATGGGATGCTGAACGTGCAGTGCTAACTCGTTAAAGAAGTTGGGACCGTACACCGTGGTCGGCTGCATGGCCTGCGAACCGTCCAGCGCACGCAAAATACCATGGCTATTCGGCAGGAGTACCCATAGGCTGTCGCCGACCTCGCCTTGCTGCATGACGATGTGGCTGACGGGGAAGGTATAGTGGCTCATATAGCCAATAAGCTTCTCTCGTTGTTCTTCGCTAAAGTCGGCGAAGACGGCAATGGCGTGGATTGCCTGCTTTCGGGATTCCTGTAGTGCAGCAGCTGTCCGTTCTGGGTGGATACCGGATAGCTCTAGGAAGATCTCTCGCGGCCATGTTATTACTTTGACCGTACCGACTGCCAAGGCACGATGTCCGTAGGATAAACGAGAGACAATGGTCGGATCTTCATGCGCCCTATCCAGAACGCCGAACTCCATGCCGTTGCCCAACCAGGATGTCTCACCCAGCGGCGACTCCAGGCAAATCTGCCCCTCGTCGATGATGTAGATCCGCTCGGCGTTATTATAGACGTCATAGACAATATCCCCGTCCTCGAATTCCCATTCTTCGCACATTTCCGCCAGCAGGCAGAGCGATGTCGTGTCGACTCGAGCCAATAAAGGTAGTGTGCGCAGCCGCCCGATGAGCGTGAGCGGCGCCAGCGACTCGCGAATGTCCGGATAGGCGTAGAGCAGCCGATTTAGTGCATTTGCTTCGATAGCGACCAACTGGCAGGCGTCCAGTGCACGGGTGCGTGTACTATACTGCTGACCGTAGAGTAGGTCATATTGCCCGATGAACTGACCGGCGGGCACCTCTCGACGCAGCGACACGCGCGCCTTCTTACCGGAACCGGTTGTGCGGTCCTGGTAGATAGTTCCTTCACGCAGTAGATAAATGTGTGTGACCGGCGCGCCCTGTTTGAACAGCGTCTCTCTTGGACGCAGTTCTCGCAGGCTGATGGCGCCTTGCAGGACGTATTCAACGTCACCGGGCGGTAAGCCCCACTCGATCATCATGTCGAGGATGTCGCTGAACGCGTCAAACTCGTCGTGTGGCGCAGGGACGACGGAGCTGGCGTAGGTGCTTACTACAGTTTCTCCTTCACCGCCTGAGCGGATTTGCGATTCATACCCGGCACGGCTGTTAGTTCATCCATCGTCGCGTCTCGGATACGCTCAATGTCGCCGCCGAAGTAGGTCAATAGCGCTTTGCGACGTGTTGGCCCGATGCCAGGCACGTCATCCAACTTCGACCGTGTCTGTCCTTTACGACGTAGATTTCGATGATAGGTAATGGCGAATCGGTGAGCTTCATCTCGGACACGCTGAACGAGGTGCAGAGCAGGACTGCCGCGCTTCAGCCAAAACGCCTGCTGGATGCCCGGCTTGAAGATTTCCTCTTCCCGTTTGGCCAGGCCAACCACGGGTATTTGGTCCAGTAGCTCGAACTCCTTAAGCACTTCAACCGCTACGCCCAGTTGGCCTTTGCCGCCGTCGATGATGACCAGATCAGGTATGATGCGCCACATCTCATCCGAGTTCTTCTTACGCCCCGGGTTGTCGGTGTTAACCTCTTCCACAATGCGACGGAAGCGGCGGCGCAGCATCTCGCGCATGCTGGCAAAATCGTCCGGCGCTCCTTGGCTGCCCTTTCCGCGAATTTTGAAACGCTTATACGAGCGCTTCTGCGGCACGCCTTTGGCGAAAACCACCATGGACCCTACCGTGTTCGTGCCCTGCAGCGTGCTGATGTCGAAGCATTCGATACGCGTTGGCGGACGCACTAGGTTGAGCGCTTCTTGTAAGTCGGTGATGGCCTCGGTCTGCCGGTTGGTATCCGCAGTGCGCTCCGCAATCTGTACGCGCAGATACTCGCAGGCATTCTGTTCGGCCATCTCCATCAGCTTGCGCTTAGCGCCCCGCAAGGGTACGCGTAACTCCACGTGGGAACCGCGCAGGTCGTGCAGCCACTTCTCCAGCACTGCGCGTTCATCGGGCATAGCCTGCACGAGTATAAGCTTGGGTACGAAGGTGGCGCTGTCGTAATAGCGTTGGATGAACGCCGCTATAAGAAGACCCAGTTGATTCACGTCGGCCTGTGGCGATTCTGCACCTTCCAATATGAACGTCTCTCGACCGGTGAGTCTCCCGCGGCGCACGAATAGAATCTGCACCGCCGTATCACCGGTGCGTTCGTCCTGCGCCACGCCGATGTAGTCCACATCCTCCACCTGTGTGCTGACAATCTTTTGCTGTTCGGCGATGAGCTGCGCAGCTTTGAGTCGATCCCGATAGATGGCAGCTAGCTCGAACTGCATATTTTCGGAGGCACGATCCATCTGTCGCTCAATCTGTTCGATGACGGCATCGGAATGGCCACAGAGAAAGTCCATCAATTGCTGGATGGTTGCGCGATACTCCTCGCGCGTCTGTGCGCCGATGCACGGCCCGCCGCACATTTTAATATGGTAGTAGAGACAAGGACGTGCATCCTGTCCTGTGATGGTGCGCTCACAGTCTAGGTACGGAAAGACGCGGCGCAGCGCATCCAGTGTGGTGTAACAAGCGCGGGCGCTGGTGTAGGGTCCGAAATAGCGAGCACCGTCGCGCATCAGCTTGCGCACCACCTCAATCTTGGGAAAATCATCCTGCCAATTCACCTTGATATACGGGAAGGATTTATCGTCCTTCAGCCGAATATTATAGTGCGGCTGGTAGCGCTTGATCAGCTCGTTCTCAAGAACAAGCGCTTCCAATTCGGTCTGCGTCACCCACCAGGTGATATCGCGAATTTCCTCTACCAGTGCCAGCGTCTTTGGACTGTGATTGGCGCTGGCGTGGAAGTAGCTGCGAACTCGGTTGCGCAGCGATATCGCCTTACCGACATAGATCACCGTGCCGGCTTCGTTGTGCATCTGATAGCAGCCGGGGCTGTTGGGAAGCTGCTCCAGCTTCTGTTGTACGGATTCAGGCCATTCTTTGTTCATAGGCGAATTGTATCATGATCTGCAAATGTCGCGACGCGGCGTCGAGTGAATAGCGCTGGCGGAGCTATCTGTTACAATATGCCGGCAGTTTAGGGGACTGGACTATACTGAGCCACTACAGGTAGCCCAGACCTGCCTGGCGCCTTGATAGTGCAGAGTACTGGAGAAGTGTTTGCCGGTCCTGCGTAGATAGATATCGTCGATGGATATATGGGGTAGAAAGCGGTTTGTAGTTGGCGAATTGAGTTGCGTACATGAGTGATCGAACACGAATAATTGTCTACGGTGGAGTATTGGCAGCGGCTTACGCTGTGTTCACGTGGGTTCTGCAGCCGATATCATACGGTCCGGTACAGTTTCGTGTTTCCGAGCTGCTGAAGCCTGCCGCGCTATTCAGTCCAGTATTCGCGATTGCGTTCGGCATCGGCAATGGCATGGCGAACTTATTGTCGCCGTTTGGCGCCTGGGACTTCGTGGTCATGTCCGTAGTAGACACGGTTGCGGCATTAACCTGTTTCGCACTGCGCAAGATCCCGCTCGTCGGCGTCACCGTACAAGCAGTCATGATCAGCCTCGGAGTCGCGGTCTTCCCATTGCACTTTGGTGGCGGCATGCCCATCCTGCCCAATTTTATACTGGTTCTGATTTCGGAGATGATCCTCCTCGTTGGCGGATATTACTTCATCTGGCGCAATATCGGCCCAATACTATTTGGAAAGAAAAATGAGTCCTCGCATCACCAAACAGGAACAGAAGGAACTGCTGCAACAACTAAAGAATCTTAGCGGCCAACGCGAAGCGCAGGCGGCATACGCACTAGAACTGCTTGTACCGAAGTATGGTCTGGAAATCGTGCGAACCGCCGTCGGCGTATTGGAGAAGAATCCGCTGACCGAGGCGCGCGATAAATTGCGCGATCTCTACTGGTATTATACGGAGAATAGAGGCACGCGCGACCCCGCAGCCTATACGCGCAGCGCGATTTTGAAGGCTTTACGGCAGGTAATGGGTATGGACGACACGGAGTTGGTCGTTAATGCCGTCTGCACCTATGAGTTTCTTCCGCCTGAATTCAGTGAAGAAGCCAGCCTTCTGCGCAGCACCGCCATTGTCTTGCTCGCGGAGCTCGATACGCAGCAGGCGACGTACTTTGCTGTTCGTCTACTGGCGGACGGCTATACCGAAGCGATGTCCGGTCAACCTGCGTTAACGGCGGCGCGTGTGCTTGCCGCGCTGGGTGAAATAATTCCACTCTATTACTACGCATCGCAAACCAGCGGCACACATCCAGAAGTCATCTCGGAGTGTCTGCGCAGTCTGGATGGTGCGCCAGAGACTGTAGTCAATACGCTGGTTTCACAATATGGTCAAGCGGACGATCCTGCAGCCAAAGCGGGACTTTTTGACCTGCTTCTCACAGGTGATGATGCGCCTCGGCACCGGGACTTCATCGTTGCCAGCCTGAGAGAAGAGCGGGAACTCGACCTATACCGTTACCTGGTGACGGTCATGGCTACCTCACAAAATGCGGATGTGCGCACCTTGTTGGCGGATACGGTCCGGCACGAGCGTTCGGCAGACAAGCTGGCTATAATTACCGATGCATTGCAGTATGCCGCCGAATATCCCGAACTAGCCGAATTGAGTCATCTCATACGCTGAACCGTCAGCTCTAGCACACTGGGAACCATTCTACATACACAATCTGCCTTATTCCCAGTGGTTGAAAATTGCTTGCCCGCCAATACGAACTATGCTATATTGTAGTTGGCTCTGCGACATATGTGATCGGATAGAACTCGGGGCGAGCCAACACTTTACAAACGGGAGCAAGGCAACGCGATGCGGATGTGATAGCCTAGGCCTTCGGGTCAATGGCAAGACTGAAACATCCAGTCTGCACCCACCTGCGCTAGCAGGTTCGTACCCACTGTCCACACGATGTTGCGGAGTCTTTACCGTCCGACACTGTCGGGCGGTTGTCGCGTCTAGTGGGAACACATTCCACGAATTATGTCTAGTAAATTGACTCTTTGCCGTGGGCTATGATAAACTGCGTAGCTGCCTATTTGCCGGTATTTCGGGGACATAGATGGTTTGGCGTCGCTAGCCGCCAGGCGAGGTATAAAGGGAACACATTTTGGCTATTATTCGTACGCGCATCGCAGATAATACGTGGGTATTTACCTCCGAACTCTTTCTCGAAGTCAACGCTGGATTGGTTGTAACCTCCGAAGGCGGCGTCTTGATCGACACGTTGCCATTCCCGTCCGAGACACGCCAGATCATCGAGTTTGCCAAGCGCGTGTGCCCTCAGGGCATCCGCTATGTGATCAACACTGTTGCACATGCGGACCATGTGTATGGTTCCTATCTCTTTCCAGATGCCGAGTTGATCGCACACGAGAAATGCCGACAGATGCTGCAGGAATATGGCTTTGATGCACTGGCGGAAGCCCAGGAACATACGCCTCAGCTTCGTGAGGTGAAGATTCGTCTACCAAAGATTGTTTTCAATGAGGGAATGCTGATTCGGCTTGGCGGCAAGACGATCCACGTATTCAACACGCCAGGCCCATCCCCCGAAGTTTGCTGTGTCCACGTGCGCGAGGAGAAAGTGCTCTTTGCCAGCGATCTGATAATGGCTGTTCCGCTTATTTCAGGGCCATTCAGCGATATTCCCGCCTATAAGCAGTCGCTTTCACATCTGCACGAACACAACTTGGAGTGCATTGTCCAGGGTCATGGCGAAGTGCTGTTGCGCGGTGAGATCACTAGTAGCATTGACGCCAGTGCTGAATATCTCGACGATATTCAAGAGACCGTGGACACGCTTATGGCAGAAGGCGCTACCAAGCACGACCTCATGCGGTCCGATGTAGAAGACTTTGGGCGCAGTCGCATTCCACTAGGTGGCGCTGTGCAGCAATTTCACGAATCCAACTTGCTATACCTGTGGGAGCGTGCGCGCGAGGAGAGACGTCGGGCTCGCCGCCGCGAAATGGAAGCCGCAGGCTAGCCGACGCCGCAGCGGTACACACAGCCGAATGAACGGATAGTACCGGTCTCGAACCGAGGCGTACGTATGAAGGCTACGGACCAGCCCGATCCAATCGAAGCCAAACTGTTGGGCATACTAGAGGCTATACGATCGCTGACGCCTCCGCAGCGTCGACGCTTGATGCGCCGGCTGCGCGTGAGCGGATTGCTGGTTTCTGACGAGTATGTTTCGGATCGAAATCGGCTGCGCGTTGCTCCAGCGCTCAGTGCCCAGGACGTTCCTCAACCTAACGCAGCAGTGGATCTCTCCTCGACGGACCATGCTATAGCAGCTGATGCTTCTCACGATGGCGCTGCCGTTGTTCTTGCGGATGCTGGCGAGGAACCATCTCCTCAGGATGGGATTAAAGACCGCTCAAGCGCTATAGAAATGGACGAGCCAACGGCCGCTTCAGAGGACGACGTTGAGACCGAACCCTCCCTGGACGGACCGGTGGAGATCGTTTACAACAGCGGAAGACGCGGAGGGCCGGAGCAAGGTTTCGGTAGCTATTCGATTCGCTGGCCCGGCGATCAACCGGAAAATACCCAGTTGCGATTTGGAGAGCAGGTTTCTGCGGATGAGGCGGAATACGACACGCTCATTGCAGCTTTGGAGGCGGTCACGCAACGCCTGACAGGGTTAGGTATTAAGTCCACGGAAGCTAATTTGGATATCCATAGCGAGTCGCCGACGGTCATTGAGCAACTGACCGGTCAAACAGAGATCGACGATCCTGCATTACAGCTGCGCTGCGATCGCGTACGCTTTCTGCTGCGAAAGTTTGGAACATGGGGCTTACACCGCAACAATAGCGCATCACAAGATGTAGAAGAAGACGGCTCGTAATAATCGTTCCTATGCAGAGCACGTGTGCTGTGCATAGACAAGCAAATAGAACACACAAAATCTAGCCAAACTGGCCACTGGTCAGCGTGTACGAGTTCACACTTTCCTGTCTATGCGTCTTTTCCTTTCGTTCCTGTCCACAAGCTGATGTACAATTTTCGCCAATCCCAATGGAGTTATTTGGACAGGTAGAGCATAACAGCGCCACAACCCAGAAGAACCAAAGGAGTACAAGCTGTGAATGACATCACGTACACCGGCGAGGCGACAGTCAGCACGTTTTTGGATGCGCTAGCCGGGAAGCAATCCACGCCAGGCGGCGGCGGGGCGGCAGCCATCACAGGCAGTCAAGCTGCAGCATTAGTTAGCATGGTGATCAATTTCACCATCGGCAACAAGAAATATGCCGGCGTTCAAGAGACAATGCAGGAGCTGTTGACGCAGAGCGAGAAGCTGCGCCACGACCTGCTGCAATTGGCCGACAAAGACGTTGCCGCCTTCAAGGCTGTATCCGCCTGTTATGGCATGCCTCGCAGCACCGAGGACGAGAAGACTGCGCGCACGCAGGCAATTCAAGCCGCGCTAAAGGAAGCCGCCATGCCACCCTATGAGACGGCGCAGCGAAGTATGGAAGTTGTGCTGTTGGTAAAACCTGTAGCTGAGATGGGTAATACCAACGTTGTCAGCGACGCCGCTGCCGCGATTTACCTAACCGATGCTGCGCTCAAGAGCGCGCTGCTAAACGTGAAGATCAACCTTAAGTTCATTCGCGATGACGAGTTCAACCAGGAATGGTCGGCAAAATGTGACGAACTCGTCTTGCAAATGGAGGCGGCTCGCCAGAGTGCTACGCAAGCCTGCGAACAAGCGTTGGGAATCGAGCTATGACGGCTGAAAGACTGGACGGAAGTGCGTTATCGAAACGGTTGAAGGCTGAGCTCAAGGATAAGATTGCAGCCTTCGCGAAGGAGACCGGCGTTACACCTGCTTTATCGGTGTTGCGGGTGGGGGATGACGAAGCCAGCGCAGGATACGCCCGCGCCATCGGCAAAAACTGTAAGAGCGTCGGCGTCGATTTTAAGGAAGTGACGCTGGGCAACGATGCAACGCAGGCGCAGGTGGAAATCGCTCTGACCTCGTTAAACGACGATGCGGCTGTCCACGGCATCATGATCCTGGAACCGCTGCCGGACGACATCGATGGAAACGCGCTTGTCATGCAGTTGGATCCGGAGAAGGATGTCGACGGCGTACACCCGCTCAATGCGGGCCGGCTGTCTTCTCAGCGTCCGCCCTATTTTGTTCCCGCCACACCTGCCGGCGGCATGAAGTTGCTGGAGGATGCCGGTGTCGAATTCCGCGGCAAGCATGCGGTGATCGTAGGCCGCAGCGACATCGTGGGCAAGCCCATGGCCATGCTCTTGCTGCACCGCCACTGTACGGTCACAATCGTCCACAGCCGCACAGTTGACTTACCGGGTGTGTGCCGATCAGCGGATATTTTGTGTCTGGCAGTTGGCCGACCGGAGATGGTCAAAGCGGGTTGGGTCAAGCCCGGCGCGGTCGTGGTGGACTTTGGCACGACATACACCGACGACGGGCTCAAGGGCGACTGCGACCAGGTCGGCGTCAGCGAGGTTGCTGGAATGATTACGCCGGTGCCGGGCGGCACAGGACCGATGACCAACGCCATGCTGATGGGCAACGTGTTGCAGGCAGCCAAGCAAGCCGTCGGCTAGACTCTCGCTACTATGCAGGCGCCACAGATGCAAACCGTTCGCACTCGTACCAGACGGCCAGGGATCATTCACCTGGCCGTTCTGCTTGCGTACGGCGCGCTGACGGTGATCATGACGTGGCCCATGGCGGCGCAATTCACAGTTGCCATTCCAGGCGATGGCTTTGACGGTTGGCAGAATTATTGGAACCTCTGGTGGATGAAGGTCGCGCTGGTTCAGCGCATCACGAACCCGTTCACGACCGATATTCTCTATGCGCCGACCGGTGTCGGCCTCTACTTTCATACGTTGAATCCGCTAAACGGGCTGATGACGCTGCCTGTGCAACTCACGACCGGCCTTTTAGCGGCGTACAACACGGTGGTGCTGCTCAGTTGGGCGCTGGCTGGTTACGGAGCCTTCCTGCTCAGCCTATGGGTATTGCAGACCGCTTGGATGTCCGACAGCGGCGCCGTCGCTGCTGCGGATATTCGCCGAGCGCCGCTCTACTTGAGCGCCTTCATAGCCGGCGTGATTTACACGTTTGCGCCGTTCCACATGGCGCATCTGTTGGGCCACATGCAGGTCATGAGCCTGCAGTGGATTCCGTTCTACATCCTATTTTTGTTGCGCGGCATAGGACCTGATCAATCGAACCAGGCGCGGCTGAAGTACGGTCTGTTGGCAGGCGTGTTCCTCATCTTCAACGGACTCAGCGACTGGTACTTTGTCCTCTATCTCTTCGTCTTCACCGTTCTCGCCATCGTCGTGAATTGGCTGACGACCCTTGTAAGGCTGCGGCGAGAAAACGGACTATCTATTGGCGACGTTCTACGCTCCCTCTTGGTGACGAGTGTGACACCGGCGGCAGCCGGGCTACTCTTTGCCGTGGTGCTGAGTCCAGTGCTGATCCCAATGGTGCAGGAGGCGACGAAGTACGATTTCATGGTTCGTCCAGCCAGCGATCTCTACATCCTCAGCGCAACCGTCGCCGACTATGTCATACCGAGTCGCTTGCATACGCTTTGGCGCGATAGCGGCGCTTTGTTGCCCGGCAACCAGATTGCGCCGCTGAGCGAGCGCACCATCAGTATCGGCTATGCAGCGCTGATATTAGCCCTCATCGCGGCTGTAGCCCGGATTCGCCGCGCCTGGTTCTGGTTGGTCGCGATTGGCTTTTTCTTCCTGCTCTCTCTGGGGCCCAGGGTGCACCTGGCTTCGATCACCTTTAGTGACATTCCTAATACGGTAGGCGGCGTCGGATACGGTGGCGGCATGACGCTCTTTGGTCTGCTGAACCGCTACGTGCCGTTCATGAGCATTAGCCGCAGCGTCAGCCGGTACGCGCTTATGGTTCAGCTTGGCGTGGCCATACTGGCAAGTGTCGGCATGATGACACTGTTGCAACGTGTACGCGCTGGAGCCGGTGCGATTTTCACCGGCACTGTCGTAGGCATTCTCCTCATCGAATACTGCGTGGCGCCATACCCCATGAGTCCGCCGGACACGCCTGCGTACTACTATGAACTAGCCCAGTCTAGCAATGACGGGGCTGTATTGAATCTTCCTATGAACTATGATCGTCCTGGCTATTTGCTCTATCAGACTGTACACGGAAAGCCGCTGACCATCGCCTACATTAGCCGCGATGACCCGCGAACTCTGACCGAGCGTGTGCCACTGCTCCAGCACTTGCGCCATCTTGGACCCGACATCATCGATGCTGACCTTGCGACCGTCGGACAGACGGTGCTCAGTGACCTGGGTGTGCAGGTTGTCGTGCTCGACCGATACAAGATGCCTGGTGGTGAGGAACGAACGTATACCGAAGCGGTGTCGAAGCTAGTCTTCGACGGTGTTGAGCCTGTCTATGAGGATGAGCGTATCACCGTGTACGCGGTCGCTCCGCCGCAGTCGCCTGCCGCTTATATCGAGCTCGCGTCGCTCGGCTGGGGAGCGTGGACCGAGGCGGGGGCGCTTGATGATCGCATGGCACGCGCCATTGCACATCCGAAAGCGTGTCTGATATTTCATCATCTGAATGCAGATCGGACTCTGAGCATTGAGTATGCCGGCAACGTGCTTGCAGACGTCTTGTCCGCTGATGGACTTGTCATCGCGCAACTGCCGCCCTCCGAGACGGGCACGTCCAGCACGGTGCAGGTTTCACTCACCGTCGAGAACGGCAGCACCGACCGCGTCTGCATCGCTCCGCTTGAGCAGGAAGACGCCCGTTTCGAAGTGCTGCAGCTGTCTCTCACAACGATTGACGCACCTGAATGATGTATAGACAAGCTCCTGAATACCCAACGGTTGCCGGCGCACAATCATTCCGTTCATACCTCATTAACATGGTACGATTAAGCTGCTGTGCATGTGATAGCGATGAAATATGAGCGGAAAGCGAGATCGTGATGACCACGACGAACGCAACAAACGGCTATGATGACGCGCCGCCTTCCGTGCGCCGGACGCTGATCCTGGTCCGGCATGCAAGAACGCAATGGAATGAGGAAGGCCGCTATCAAGGCCATCTCGATAGCCCGGTGGCTGCATACGGACGGTTGCAGATTGCGTCCGCCGCCAAAAGGTTGCAGGACGAAGCGGTGGATGCAGTGTTCACCAGCGACCTGGGACGCAGCCTGCTTACAGCGGATCGCATTGCGCGGTCCGTTTACGCGCCAGTGATTGTAGACCCGCGGTTTCGGGAGCAGAGCTTCGGCGTGTTCGAAGGGCAGACACACGAGTATGTGCGTGAACACTACCCGGAAATTGTTGAGCAGTCTAGAATCACCGAGGATCCCGAGTTTTGCGTGCCTTGCGGTGAGAGTAAGGCACAGTTGCACCGTCGTATCATGCCCGCCGTTTACGATGCGCTTCAATACCCGGGGACCGATCAAATTGTGCTCATCGGTCACGGCAGCCTGATTCGTGTCTTCCTCAACTACGTAACCGGGTTGGGGCTTCCATCCCGGGACAACAAAATACCTCGAAATTGCAGCATCAGCATCGTCAAATATGACCATGGCGTCTGGAAAGCCGAACTCATAGGTGATGATAGCCACCTGCCTGTTTTGGCGTGAAGCGGGCTTACTGATAGAATCTGCAAGTCTACAAGCATACGATGAAGACAGAAACGGATAGGTGACTGCGGATAATCCACTTCTGACGCAGTTTCGTATTGACACGTTCGGTTTTAATACCATTAGCGGGGATGCGTGATAAAATTAATGATGGTGCATGTTGTCAGCCACGTCATATGCCCGATGAAGGTGAGACCTGCTGTCCCCGTATGCTCCCGATAGACTGACAGGTTCATACTGAACCTATGTACTTGAGATAGTTCAAACCAATTTACAGATAAGCTGTTGTAGGATACACGATGCCAAGACCACAAGTAATCGGACAGCCGACGACAACGAAGCACTTTAGCATGGGCATCGACGCCATGGCCGATCTACTCGCGCCCACTCTGGGTCCGATCGGCGGCGTCGTTGCGAATGAACGAACGGGAACGCGTAAACCGGAGATCCTAGATGACTCAGCCACGTCGCTACGACGTATATTGAATCTGCGTGACCCTCGCATGGATGTTGGCGCCATGTTGATGCGCAGCACCGTATGGCGCGTCGTTCAGCGCACCGGCGACGGTGGTGCAACAACGGCAGTTCTGATGCGCGCCATCTATAGAGAAGCTATGCGCATCATCGCTGCCGACGCAAATGCCATGCAAATGGCCAAAGGCATCAATATGGCTGTGGAAGCAGCATTGGCAGCGATTGAGGCACAGGCAAAATTGGTCCATTCCGAGGATGACCTGGCCAAAGTTGCGGCAACGGTGATCCGAGAACCAGGTTTGGCCAATGTTGTTGGCGAAATGAGCTATCTGCTGGGGCCGGATGCACACGTTACCATCGAGAAATTTGTGGCGCCCTACATGCAGCAGTTCTACCATCCCGGCGCCAACTACGGCGGCAAGATCGCTAGTATGTACCTCTATACCGATCAAATCCAACAACGGTCCATTGTACCGGACGGCGTCATTGCCTTGGTCGATGGCAGGCTGCAGGACCCGGACGATATCGTCCCGATTCTAGAGGCTGCCTCGCAAATGAACGCTAAGTCGCTCACTGTCATCGCCAACCACTGGAGCGATGAGGTCATCGGTATCATGGTCAAGAACAGCCGAAAGCCTGAGCCTGAAACGGGCAACGGTAAAGAAAAAGCTGCCGAAGGTCCTAAGATGGTCATCACCGCAGCAACTCTCAAGGATGTGGGCGACGTGCGGAAGTTAGTGTACGACGATCTAGCTCTGCTCACAGGTGCAACGGTTGCTGGTCGGGATTGGTCGGTGTCGCCAGAGATGATCACACCGAACGAGTTAGGAAAGGTAACGCGCGGCAGAAGTTACCAAGGACATGATTCACATCGTACCCAAGGAAGTGTCGACACAAGTTCGTGAGAAGGCCACAGAGTTGAGGGCGCGGCTTGCACGCATGACTCTGGATGACGACGAGCGACCGGATCTGGTCAAGCGGCTTGCAGCTATGAGCGGCGGCATGGGCGTCCTCAAGATTGGCGCCGACAGCAAGGTGGACCGAGAAGTGCAGGCACAAAATGCCGACCGTGCTTTCAAAGTGCTGTCCGGTGCACAGCGTAGCGGCGTTGTGCCGGGAGCAGGAGCAGCATTTGTCCACGCCATTCCTGCGCTGAACGACCTGGACGTTGAAGGCGACGTGGCATTTGGCGTAGAAGTCATTCGACGTGCACTGAGCGCACCATGTCGGCAAATGCTAGAAAACGCGCATGTGCCTTCCTCCAGCGTCATTCTTGAAAAGATCAAACAGGCCGGCAGCGGCCACACCTACGATATCCTCAAGTCCTCAATTGTTGACGCCCATCAATCCGGCGTGCTCGATGTTGCCGACGTCATGAAGACGGTGCTGCAAACGGCTGCCAGCGGTGCGTTGATGGCACTGACGACGGACACCATCGTCTATCACAAAAATCCAGAACAAGCCCACGGTATTTAGAGACTAATATGACTACGATACTTTCATTGTCCAAGAATAGCAGCGCAACTTGGGCTGCTGGTCCCGAAGGTTTGTTCCGAGTGGATGATGAGCTCGTTGTAACGCCGCAGCCGCAAGAGCAGCTCTACTCCTGCTGCGCGATCCATGATCGAATATTTGTTGGCGGTTACCCGCATGTGGTGGCCTATAGCATCAATCAGCAAGGCGATGACTGGCAGGCTGGGTGGGTGGACAACGTTGAGGCGCCGGTGTTGGTTTTTGCTGCGGATCCACAAGTGGCAGAGACAGGCGTCATTTTGGCAGGCACCGACGGCGGCGGCATCCTTCGCACGGTCAACCGGGGGGGGCATTGGTTTACACGCAACTTCGGTCTGGAGACATTTTCTGTGCTATCGATTTCGTGGGCGCCGATATCGCCGAACGATATCTGGCCTCGATGGAGATATGTGTATGCGGCAACAGAAGAAGGCGTCTACCTTTCGCCAAATGGCGGGCGAGGCTGGAAGCATGCTGAGTGCGACGAGGCTGTGTATCAAGTGATTGGCGTCTCGCCATTGTTCCACAGTGATGGCGTTGTGCTCGCCGGTACCGAATCCGACGGCCTGTACCGATCCACGGACAAGGGACACACATTTACACCGGTTGAGGCCTCGCCTAGACGCGTGAACGCGCTCGCCACGACTGACGTTGGCTGGGTACTCAGTGACGAAGAAACACTCTGGCAGTCTGGGGACGGGCTGACGTGGGAGCCCATAGAGGATAGTCATGCGGCGCTCACTTTGCTCTGGTCCGACGGTCAGTTGATGGCCGGAAATGTAGACGGGTTAGCCACGTATTCGCTTTGACCGCGCGCAGACGCTAGTCTGCTTGCGGTTGGATGACAGGCAATACTGAACTCAACAGGTACTAACCATTTCCTCGTCCGCTGGGATGTTCTTTGATGTAGCGTATTGCCAGCTAGCGTGTTATCACAATAACCACAATCCGAGAATGCGGAGCCTTACCGATGTCCGACAATGTCGATTTGAGTCTCTTCTCTCTGCAGGGCAAGACGGCAGTTGTCACCGGCGGCACCGGCGTTTTGGGCGGGGCTATGGCACACGGTTTAGCGCGAGCCGGTGCGAAGGTTGCCATCCTAGGTCGGCGTGAGGAGAGGGCTGCCAGCGTAGCCAATGAGATTTGCGAAGCCGGCGGCGACGCGATTCCGCTGCCAGCGGACGTGCTCGACATTGAGCAATTACACACGGCGCGTGCGAAACTAGTCGACGAGTGGGGTTCGTTGGATATCCTGGTGAACGCGGCCGGAGGCAATACCGCAGCCGCGACCGTCTCTGGCGATGTGACGTTCTTCAACATGTCGCAGGAGGCCTTTGACCACGTATTGCAGCTCAACTTGACTGGAACGCTGCTGCCGTCTCAGGTGTTCGGCGAGCTGATGGCAGAGAAGCGCTCCGGGTCCATTGTCAACATCTCTTCCATGAGTGCGGAGAGACCGTTGACGCGGGTGCTCGGTTATGGAACGGCAAAGGCGGCCATCGACAACTTCACACGTTGGCTGGCAGTTGAACTTGTGAACAAGTACGGCGAAGGTCTGCGCGTGAATGCCATCGCTCCTGGCTTCTTTATCGGCGAGCAGAACCGCCAGTTTTTACTTGAGCCAGATGGTTCGCTCACACCGCGTGGACAGACCATCATCGACAGCACACCGATGGCGCGCTTTGGTGAGCCAAACGAACTGGTAGGCACGTTGCTGTGGTTATGCAGTAGTGCGTCCAAGTTTGTAACCGGCGTGGTAGTGCCTGTGGATGGCGGATTTTCGGCGTTCAACGGCGTATAGCAGCGCGTCTCACCAGCCAGATTATCGAACCTATTTTCCTCGAAACACACAACTGCAAGCAAAATAGCTGGAGCATTGCCGGTAAAGCTCATTTGCGCCCCAGCAATCATTTTGGCTACGGCTGCTTCCGTGTAGAATATGAATAAATAGCCAACGAACAAACGAATAGTCGGTGATACGATGAAAGTAATACAGGTGGGTATCGGCGGCATGGGTAACGCATGGTTACGTGCTGTTCAGCAGTCCGCCGACGTTGATTACGTCGCACTCGTAGAGGTGGATGATGCCATTGCTGAGGCGCAGAAAATCCGCTGGGCTCTGGGAGAAACGCCGGTCTACAAGACGTTGGGCGAGGCATTGAAAGCCACTGAAGCGGGCGGCGTCATCAATGTAACCCCGCCGCGCTTTCACGAGGAAGTTTCTGTGACAGCACTGGAAGCCGGCGTACCGGTGCTCTCCGAAAAACCGTTGGCGGACACGTTGGCTTCAGCGCAGCGAATTGTGGATAAGTCAAACGAAACGGGCGTTTTGCACATGGTAGCGCAAAACTATCGTTATCGTGCGCCGATCCAAACCCTCAAGAAAGCGCTAGCGGACGAAGCGCTGGGTGAAATTGGCTCAGCAACAATTCAGTTCTACCGCGGACCTCACTTCGGCGGCTTCCGGGAGGAGATGCCCTATCCGCTGATCATCGACATGTCAATTCATCATTTCGACCTCATGCGCTTTCTGCTGGAAAGCGATCCCATCGCTGTTTTCGGCAAGAGTTGGAACCCGCCCTGGAGCTGGTATAGCGGCGACGCTTCTGCTGCGGTCACGCTGACGTTTGAGAACGAACTTGTGGTCTCCTATGACGGCTCGTGGTGTTCGCGGGGCAACGAAATGAGCTGGAATGCCAACTGGCGCATCGAATGTGCTGACGGCATGGTGACCATGATCGATGATGTGGTCAGTAAGAAGTTGGCAGGCGAAGAGGCAGTCGTCGTTCCGCAGGTTGATCTGGCGCTGACAGAACAATCGTATCTTCTGAACGAGTTCTATGAAGCCGCTGAAAATGGCGCTTCGGTCGGCACGCCCTGTCAGGACAATATTCGATCATTGGGCATCGTCTTCGATGTGGTGCAGTCGTTTGAAAGCGGCGTGGTTGTCGGCAGCGCATCATAATTCGGCGCACCTTTGTACACTCACCGCAATTGTCGTCACAACGAATACCTTACGTAGATTCTTCTAAGAGCTAAGCAAGCAGATCAAAAGGAGGAGATTCATGCCAAGACCAGTGACATTATTTACAGGACAGTGGGCTGATCTACCGTTGGAAAAGCTAGTCGATATGGTCAGCGAATGGGGCTTTGACGGTTTGGAACTTGCCTGTTGGGGCGATCATTTCGAGGTCGACAGGGCGCTATCCGAAGATAGCTATGTGCGTGAAAAGCGAGACCTTCTTGAGTCACACGGGCTAAACTGCTGGGCGGTTGGCAATCATCTTGTGGGTCAGTGCGTGTGCGATCCGATTGATAACCGTCACAAAGCTATTCTGCCGTCTTATGTTTGGGGCGACGGCGACCCCGAAGGTGTGCGGCAACGTGCAGCGCAAGAGCTGATCAACACGGCAAAAGCAGCCAAACTCATGGGGGTTGACATCGTCACCGGTTTTACCGGCAGCAGCGTATGGGGCAAGCTTTATTTCTTCCCGCCCACGAGCCAAGCCGACATTGAGGCTGGATACACTGACTTTGCGGACCGTTTCACGCCGATCCTAGATGCCTACCAAGACACGGGCGTAAAGTACGCTCTTGAGGTACATCCGACCGAGATCGCCTACGACATCATCACGTTCGGACGTGCGCTGGACGCGGTCAACGGCCATCCGGCCTTCGGCATAAATTTTGACCCCAGTCACCTAATCCACCAGTTCATAGACCCAGTTGAGCTCATCAACGCCTATCCGGATCGCATTTATCATGTGCATGTGAAGGATTCCAAGGTGCACTTGACCGGTCGCAATAGCATCCTGTCTTCGCACCTGGACTTCGGAAATCCGAACCGTGGTTGGGACTTTGTCTCTCCTGGGCATGGTGATGTGAAGTTGGATCCCATCGTACGGGCACTGAACCGGATTGGCTATGACGGTCCGCTCTCCATCGAATGGGAAGACTCCGGCATGGACCGTGAGTTCGGCGCCAAAGAGGCGCTAGCTGTCACGCGCCAGGCTGACTTTTCACCTTCGGATGTGGTATTTGATGCGGCGTTCCAGGATGACTAACCAGCGCCAGATAACCTGCATAAACATGATGAGGAGGGAGTAACAATATGAGTGAGAGTGGTGGATTCACTTCTCAAGCTGCCGCCGCATACGATGGCAGCATTCCAGAAGTCGGCATCGGCATGCTGGGCTACGCGTTCATGGGCAAAGCGCATGCCAATGCGTTCAAGACGATCCCCTACATGATGTTCCCGCCGCCGGCTATTCCACGCATGGTGGCGGTGGCTGGTCGCAATGAGGAAGCCGTTGCCGCTGCAGCCGCACGTTTCGGTTATGAAAAGTATTACACGGACTGGCACGACATGATCGCCGATGCCGAGGTACAGCTGTTTGACAACGGCGGACCGAACAATGTCCATGCCGAACCGAGCATTGCCGCTGCGGAGGCGGGCAAGCATGTCCTATGTGAGAAACCCCTCGGACGTACAGCCGAAGAGGCCAAGGAGATGCTGGACGCAGTGCAGAAGGCCGGTGTCAAGCACATGGTCGCGTTTAACTATCGCTTTGTTCCGGCGATTCGTCTCGTCCGCAACCTGATTGACCAAGGCAAGCTGGGCAAGATCTATCACTTCCGGGCAACCTATCTGCAGGAGTGGGTCATGCCGCACTACGATACGCCGCTAATCTGGCGACTGCAGAAGAAGTACGCCGGCAGTGGTGCGCTCGGTGACCTGGGGTCGCACATTATTGATGTAGGCCGTTTCCTATGTGGCGACGTGAGCAGCGTGACTGCAATGACACAGACCTTCATCAAAGAGCGCCCGAAGCTGGACGGCAGCGGCATGGGCGGAGTCACTGTGGATGATGCAGCAGCTGCGGTCATGCAGTTCGAGAACGGCGCCATGGGCACCATTGAGGCCTCGCGATTCAGCGCTGGGCGCAAGAACGCGCTCTCGTTTGAGATCAACGGCGAGAACGGCAGCATTGCGTTTGACTTAGAACGACCGTGCGAGCTGCAGGTCTTCTGGAAAGACGATGAACCTCGCGATACCCAAGGGTTCCACACGGTGTTGGTCTCTGAACCGTTCCATCCGTGGATCGAGAACTGGTGGCCGCAGGGTCACATGATTGGCTGGGAACATACCTTCATCCACGAGATCACGCATCTGCTGGATTGTATCGTGAACGATAAGGATGTGGCGCCCTACGGTGCGGACTTCGAGGACGGGTATCGCTGTGCCGTCATTTCCGACGCCATCGTTGAATCAGCCGCCACCAAGCGGCAGGTCGATTGTAAATACTAGAGTCAATACGCGTCTGTGCGGTTACGAAGACCGGGGCGGCTACACAAGGCTGCTCCGGTTATTGTTGAACGTAATCCTGTTATAGTTAATGAGGGGTATCCTAGTCCAGTAGCTCTAGGTTCAGGTGCTGTGCGCTTGCCGCACGGATTGCGTGTTCGATGATGCTGTCGCTGCGGAACTCGTACAGGCGCAGATAGTGCGCGGCTGCCTGCGTCATAACTTCCTCCGGCATGAGACCGATCAGTTCAGATCGTTCCACGTCAACGCCCATCTGTTTTGCCATCTCCATAACAGTGTCCATGAGCACATGCAGCGGCGTGATGCGGTAGTCGACTAGGTTCACGCTGACCTGCGCTTGACCATTTACCAGCATCCCCAGCGCCTTCACTGCCGGCAGTCCGCCGTTGCTTTCGCGGATCTCGCGAGCGATCTGCCTGGCGATGAGAATATCGGACGTCGTGAGGAAGAAATTGTACGCAATGAGGAACGGGCGCGCACCCACGATGACGGCGCCTGCGTTTCCCACAGCGGCTGGGCCAAAATCTGGGGTGCGATGGGGCTCAAGCATTTGCTGAACGAGGGCTTCGTACTCGCCGCGACGAACGTCCGCTAAGTTCTTCCGTTCCGGACGTGTTGCCGCTGCTTCGTACAGGTAGACTGGCAGGTCTAGCTCGCGGCCGATGCGCTCGCCAAGCTGAGTCGCCAGCAACGCGCATTCCTCCAGTGTGATGCTGCGGATAGGAATCAGTGGCACGACGTCGGTGGCGCCAAGGCGCGGGTGCGTACCGCGATGTTCGTTTATATCGATTAGGTCCGCAGCCACGCGCACTGCCTGGAACAGTCCTTCGACCACAGCAGTTGGCGGACCGGCAATGGTGAGCACCATTCGGTTATGATCGTGGTCGTAGGTTCGGTTGAGGAGCAGGACTTCTGGCGCCTGAATCGCACTCGTAATCGCCTCGATGACCTCGAGCCTGCGCCCTTCGGAAAAGTTGGGCACTGCTTCGATTATTTGGGGAGTGGCGTTATACATGCTCGACAGTTCCTCAGTGGGTTGATGAGATGCGCTTCAGCCCCTAGTCAGCTAGGGTGAAAGCGATGTGCAGACGACGGTGGCGTATACCCTTGCCATGTGTTGCTAACTGTATATGGTATCATAGGACCCATGTCTCAACACGCTAGCCCCATTCCAAGCGAATCAATGGCACAGGTGTATACGATCACGCCCGACGACGCTGCATGGGATGCGTTCGTCGACGGTTCTCCGCACGCGCACCTGCTGCAGACTAGTGCATGGGCAGCGCTAAAATCACAGTTCGGCTGGACGTCGACTCGCGTCGCATTGACTGCTGAGAACGGTGTGATACTTGCCGGCGCTTCCATCTTATTCCGGACCGTGCTCGGCATGAAGCTCGCTTACGTACCACGCGGTCCACTTACAGAGTGGTCCGATCCACCGCTCACCATGGCTCTTCTAGACGCCATAGCGACAGTAAGCCGACAGAGAGGCGCATTCCTGCTCATCGTGGAGCCGGGCTTACCGGATTCGGCTGAAAATCAGTTGTTGATGCAGCGCTATGGCTTCACTCGCAGCCCACACAACGTGCAGCCGCGCAGCACAATAATGGTTGACATAAGTTTGCCAGAGGACGAAATACTGGCGCGGATGAAGAGCAAATGGCGCTACAATGTTCGGCTTTCGGCGCGCCGGGACATCGTGGTGCGGGAAGCGGCTCTGAGCGACATGGACGCCTTCAACGAGCTAATGGCGACGACGGGCCAGCGCGATGGCTTCGCCGTGCATGAAGCGGCCTATTATGCAGCGGCATATCGGCTGCTCGCTACCGGATCGCGCCGTATACTTGATAGCCGAGTACGAAGGAGAGCCGCTCGGCGCCATCGTCGTGGCTATCACGGGGGACACAGCCATCTACCTCTGGGGCGCCAGCTCCGATCGCGAACGGAACCGGATGCCAAATCACGCGCTGCAATGGGCGGGCATGCAATGGGCGAAGTCGCGAGGCGCTACGTGGTACGACCTTTGGGGTATCCCTGACGAGCTTGGTCAGTTGGCCATCGCGAGTGGCAGCGATCATGACGGGTGCTTTCCTGCAGATGTATTACCCGTCAATGTGCAGGCTATGCCGAGAGAAGACCTGTGGGGCGTATTCCGCTTCAAGCAGGGTTTCGGCGGGTCAATCCTACGCGATATCGGTGCATGGGAAATGGCATTGAAGCCCTACGGTCGACAACTCTACGCCGTCGGAATCAAGGTGCGCGAGCAGCGATCGCTGCTGCGCCGTCGAAGTGCGAACAATGGAGCAAATTTGCAGGCAGTTGATATTATACGAGTGAGTCAGGCGCTCGAATGGCAAGAAGTACTTAATCAACTGCCTGCGCCTCACGTGCTGCAAAGCTGGGAATGGGGTGCCGTCAAATCCCACACCGGGTGGCATGCCGAACACTTAGTCGTGAAGCAGGAAGATGAAGTTATCGGCGCGTGCCAGTTCCTCTCGCGCGAAGTCAGTGACAAGCTCCCTTTCCGAATTGCCTATGTGCCCAAAGGACCGGTGATCGACTGGAGCAAAACGGACCAGGTGAACATGGTGCTGGACGCGCTGGAGCAGCACGCGCGCATGAGAAAGTGCATTTTCCTCAAGATTGACCCCGATGTTCGCGCGGGCAGGGCTGACGGTGTCGTGCTGGTTGCCAAGTTGCGGCGGCGCGGCTGGCGCTACAGCGATGACCAGATTCAATTCAAGAATACGGCGTACACTCCGTTGTGGGATGATGACAGACTACTCTCCAGCATGAAGAGCAAGTGGCGCTATAATATTCGTTTGTCGAGTCGACGCGGCATTGAAATACAGCAGGGAACCGCTGATGACCTGGCGGCATTTTACGAAATGTATTCGGAAACCGGTCAGCGAGACGGATTCTTGGTCCGCCCCTATGCGTATTACGAGGCAGCCTGGAAGACCTTCCTCTGCGCCCAGGATCAAGAAGCTAACCCAGCCGGCGGAGCACTACTATTGGCAACACATGCGGACGAAGAGAAGCCTGTTGCCGGGCTGTTTCTGCTCCGGTATGGCGAACGAACATGGTACTTCTATGGTGCTAGTACCGAACGACGGCGCCGTGACATGCCCAATCACCTGTTGCAATGGGAGGCCATGCGATGGGCGCGTGATAATGGCAGCGCACTTTACGATTGGTGGGGCGCACCTTCAGATCTGTCTGATCCGTCGGACCCGATGCAAGGCGTCTGGAAGTTCAAAGAGGGTTTCGGCGCATGCTTCCAGGAACATGTCGGAGCATGGGACTTTGTCTTGAATCCCCTACTCTATTCGGTGTACAACCAAGTAATTCCCCGAGCCCTTGAGTTGATGAAACGACGCCGTGCTACCAATCAAGACTAGACGGACTCCTTACCGCTAGCTACCCGTTCACTGGCCCTATCCAGTGCCGCTTCAAGGTCCTTGATGCCGATTGGCTTACTTAGGTAATCGTTCATGCCTGCGTTGAGGCAGTCCTGTTTGTCACTGGAAACTGCGCTCGCGGTCAGAGCGATGACATAGGGCTGATTCTCGTTGGGATAGTCGGTTCGTATGTGGCGCGTGGCGGTGAGCCCGTCCATTTCCGGCATGTACACATCCATCAACACGATGTCATATGTCTGTTCATTCATAGCGCTGAGGACTTCGGCGCCAGAACCGACCACATCTGCCTGGTAGCCGATGCGACGCAGTAGGGCCGTCGTCACGCGCTGGCCTACCCGGTTGTCGTCCGCCAGAAGCACGGAAAGATTGTAAGTTTCTTTCGACAAATCCGGCGGCGGCACTGATATGGGTTTATTCTCCGTTTTTATGCCGTAGGAGAACAGATTCCGCAATGCGGTTCGCAACTGCGCACGCTTCGGCGGTTTCACGATCACAGTTGCTAGCCCCAGTTCAGTGGCTCTGGTTCGTGTACCACTATCCGTCAACGACACCATCATTACGAGCTTCGGTTCTGGACGATAGCGCATAGAGCGAATGCGGCGTGCAAGGTTCGCCCCGTCCATCACCGGCATATGCTGGTCGATAAGCACCACGTCAATTTCGGAGGATTCCTCCAGCCTTTCCATAGCCAACCAGCCGGAGTCCACAGCTTCGGTCTCCATACCCCATGTATTGAGTATTGAAGTGAACATCTCACGACCGGCAGGGTTGTCGTCGACGATCAGTACTGAATGTCCGGCTAGTGTGCTATCTTCGTGTACAGCGTCAATGCTACTGGGATCCTTCTCAACCTTGAGAGTGAAGTTGAATGTGGATCCTGAACCGGTATGGCTTTCTACCCACACATCACCCCCCATAATCTCACAAAGACTCTTGCATATGGCTAAGCCGAGGCCTGTGCCCCCGTAGACGCGAGCCGTGGACGCGTCTACCTGGCTGAAGTTGCGGAATAGTCTGTCCATACGTTCCGGGGGAATGCCGATACCCGTGTCTCGCACGCGCATATGCAGTAAAACTTCGTCACCAAGCGCCTGGCTATTGATGTAGACCGCCACTTCGCCCTCATCGGTAAATTTCACGGCGTTACCGACAAGGTTGCTGAGAACCTGGCGAAATCGCATGACGTCGCCGATCACGGTGGCAGGTACATGATCGCCTAGAATGTACGCCAACTCGATCTGTTTCATGGCTGCCTGTCCGGCAAAGATGCTGAGCGTATCTTCCACCGCGGCAACCGGATCGAACGACTGTGCCTCCAACTCAATTTGGCCCGCTTCAATCTTACTGAAATCCAGAACATTATTGATGATGGACAACATGGCATCGCCGGAGGAGTGGATCGTCTCCACGTAGTCACGCTGTTCCGCATCCAAATCAGTGCCTAATAGAAGGCCAGTCATGCCGATCACAGCCTGCATAGGTGTGCGTATCTCATGGCTGACCACGGCGAGAAAATCGCTGCTGATGCGGCTGGCTTCTTTTGCCGCGTCGGCAGTCTGGTGTAGCGCCTCCAGTTGTATGCTCGCCGATGTGATATCGTGCAGTATGATCGTGTGACCGGAGATGAAATCTTTCTCGAAGATTGGCGCTATACTCAGTTCATATTGGCGGATCTGCCCATCGGGCAGTGTTAAATTTTGTTGGACGAGATCGGTTGCGTTGTCATCATTCGCTTCCTCAAAGCGACCGTCGTCGTACAGTTCAAGTTCTTGATGGATATCGGTCAGTAGCTCCTGTATCGATTCGCCGATGAGGTAGCCGGGATCAATTGTGAAGATGGCTTGAGCTGCCGCATTAAAGTAGGCTATTCTATCGTCTTCGTCAGTCACGAGTACAGGAACGTGAAGAGTATCGAAGAGGTCCGTGGTGAACTTTTTTCTTGGTCGTCGATACCCGCTCGTCATCCGCGCCGCGAGCAGGACGACACCAAGCATGGCTAGCGTGGTTACCCATTGAGGTAAATCAACTTGAATATTGATACCGGTAATGAAAGGCGCAGCAAACGCTGGCAACAACAGCAGCTGCTGTGCGCCATCTCGACCCACTATAGGAGAATTGGGACCCTCTGTTGAGCCGTCGATACCGCTAACCATGGAACTGAATCGTGAAATCCATTTCTCACCGCATAGTAGCGCAGACTTAAATCGCTGGCAATGGAAGTGCGAGACTAGGTGTAGTGTAATTTCGATACCGATTGTATCATTCGCGATCCAAATTGAATAGCAACTATTTGCGTACTTGAGTAGCCACTCTGGCGTTAACTAAATGACCCTCTACGCATCCGCTTCAATTGGGATGATTGTTTGACAAGGACTGGTACGGACATGTCTAATGTCATACTAAAACCAACTGAACGGATCGGTAGTTGAACGTATATATTGATCTTCTCAAACGAAATCCCAATTATCGAAATCTCTGGCTAGGACGGGTTGTCAGCAACTTTGGCGACTGGTTCAATCTTCTCGCTTCCGCCACGTTGATTACATCGCTATCCGGTTCGGGAACCGCCATCAGCTATCTGTTCCTGGCTCGTTTCCTGCCTGTGTTCCTGATGAGTCCGTTTGCCGGTGTTTTGGCGGATCGCTATGAGCGACGGACGATCATGGTCATCACGGATATCATTCGTGCAGCAACTGTACTCTGCTTTCTGCTGATCCGAACGCCGAGCCAAATTTGGCTACTATATTTTCTCACAGTTGTACAGTTTGTACTCAGCGCACTCTATACACCGGCGCATTCGGCTCTGCTCTCCAACATTGTAGAGTCCGATGATCTCGTTACGGCAAACGCACTGGACGGATTCACTTGGAGTACGATGCTGGCGTTCGGCGCACTATTTGGAGGATTGGCGGCCTCGCTGTTGGGACTTGCAGCAGCATTTATCATCGATGCAGTTACGTTTATCATTTCCGCATTGTTTGTGCTGCAGATCAATAGCGAGCCTTCGTCGGAACTCGAAGGCGCCAGCGAAGTTCGCTTGTTCGATTTTATCATCGGCCTACAATATCTTTGGGGTCGTAAATTTCTGCTCGGTATCAGTCTTGTTAAGGCAGCTGGTGCACTGGTGTGGGGCGGAATCAATGTATTGGAGATTCCACTTTCGCAGACATTCGCCATCGGTAACGGTTCTATGACTTTGGGTATCATTTATGCAGCCACAGGCATTGGCACCGGACTTGGACCGCTGCTCATCCGTCATCGCATTGGAGATAATCGACCTGCGTTGCTGCGCTCCATTACAGTTGGGTTTGTCCTGTTGACGATTGGCGTCACCATTCTTGGATTGGCGGGCAACTTTGGATGGATCATCGGTGCAACACTTGTACGCGGTGTCGGAACCGGCGCACTGTGGGTCTTTTCCAGTGCGATTCTTATGCAATTGTCCGAGAACAAGTTCCGTGGTCGAGTATTTGCATTTGAATTTGCCGCGCTAACGTTCACACAGTCGCTATCCACTCTCTTTTCAGGCTATGTCATGGACATTTGGCAATTGAACGCTCAACAAGTACTACTTCTCCTGGGCGTTGTCAGCGTAGCCATGATTCTCTTATGGACGGTTTTTCGGTGGAGGACAACCGTACCAGAGAGCTAGCTCATCCCGTTCTTGAGGTAATGCAGCAGGCACGCGGTTTCTCATCTAGATTGTACGCGTTCCAGGTGGAACAGTATACTGAGCTAAATCTTCTACACGTCTTCCTACCTTTGGTTCATCTGCATCATACACTGAATGAGCAAGTAGATCATTGCTCTAGCGCAAGAAACGAGGCAATTGCAAATGATTAGTTGGCGATTGGCAGGTTTTCAACCCGGAACAGGAATCCAGACGGGGGCACAATTGGAGTCCTACGATGACAGCGCCTGGATATCGGTCTCGGTTCCTGGCGGAGTGCACCAGGCGTTAGTGGAAGCCGGCGAAATCGAGGACCCCTTCTATGACCGCAACGAAGACAAATGCGCCTGGATCGAAGAGAAGGAGTGGTGGTACCGCACTAAGCTTCCGCGGCCCGAGCTGCCTCTAACCGATGACGAACGCATGCTGCTTCGCTTTGATGGTCTGGATACGTACGCTACCGTTTACATAAACAGCGAAGAAATTGGCGAACATTGCAACATGTTTAGGCCTGCTGAATATGATGTGACGGATCTATTGCGAACCGGCGAAGACAATACGTTGGCCATTTGCTTCCATCGACCGTTGGACAACATCGAGGGTTTTGATGTGACGCACTGGTGGTTGGGTGAGGCGCCACGTGTGGCCATGCGCAAGGCGCAGTTTGGTTACGGCTGGGACTGGGGACCGCGCCTGCCGACGGTCGGTGTGTGGCGTAATGTGCACCTGTTGCGCCAGCGCAAGGCATCGATCACAGGCGTCCACTTCCAGACGCTTCATATCACCGACAAAGTAGCCAGTGTAGCCGTGAAGGTGGAGACAGACCGATTCGTGGATTGCTCCAACTTAGCCATGGTCACTACATTGTACAACGGCGCTACAAAGCTTGTTAGCAAGACCGTAGAGCTGGATGCAAACGAGCTTCATCCGCAGGACTCGGCCTATCTCGTGGTTCACGATCCAAAATTATGGTGGACGCACGATTTGGGAGAGCCGCATCTCTACGATTTGATCCTCCAGCTTGTTGCGGACGATGAGATCGTCGATGAGCGTACGCAGCAGGTTGGCATCCGCACCATCGAGCTTGACCAGTCACCGGACGCTGATGAGCCCGGGACGCGTTTCTTCCGTTTCGTGCTGAACGGCGTGCCTATCTTCGCCCGCGGCGCCAACTGGATTCCTGCTCACTCCTTTGTCGGCGGCATCCAACGCGAACGATATGCCAAATTCCTCTCCATGGCGCAGGCGGCGAATATGAACATGCTGCGCGTTTGGGGCGGTGGCTTGTATGAGCACGATGCGTTCTACGACCTCTGTGACAAATTGGGCATTGCGGTGTGGCAGGACTTTATGTTCGCCTGCGCCATGTACCCGGAGGGTCCGGAATGGTTTGTGGACGAAGTGGCTGCCGAAGCGGAATATCAGGTGCGACGGCTGCGCAGTCACCCCAGCATGGCGCTCTGGTGCGGCAATAATGAGAATCAGTGGCTGCACGAACGCTCCTATTGGCAGCAAAAGGATCCCATTGTTCCGGGCGAACTCTACTACAAAACGACGTTGCCAGATGCGGTTGCGACCTGGGATGGTCAGATACCCTACTGGCCTGGCAGTCCGTACGGCGGCAACGACTATAACAGTGAACTGGACGGCGACAGCCACAATTGGAACGCCTGGCATGGTAACTCACCGCGCCAGTTTGGCGAAGAGCCGACGGTGGATCACACCCCAGAAGGCGTTTCTTATCGCCGATATGGTGAAGATATGACCCGTTTCTGCAGCGAGTTTGGCATGCACGCTGCACCCGTGTTGGAAACTCTGCAGCGTAATATCCCCGAGGACCAGCTCTACCATCACAGCCCGTCCATGGACCATCATAACAAGGACGAGCCCAAGAACAAGGGCGACAGCTTGATGAAGGGCGTAACGGGTCTGCCGGATACGCTGGCAGAGTACATTGATTACAGCATGGTTGCGCAGGCAGAGGGTCTCAAGTATGGCATTGAACACTACCGACGTCGCAAGCCGCACTGTTCGGGCACACTCTTTTGGCAGCTTAACGACTGCTGGCCTGTATTGAGCTGGAGCGTGATCGATTACTATGGGTTTGGCAAGGCCGGCTACTACTATGCCAAACGAGTCTACTCGACTATTTTGGCTTCCTTCAAAGAAGAATCGAACAGCGAATACAGCCTGTGGGTCACCAACGACACGCTAGAAACCATAGAGGACGAGTTGACAGTACGATTGGTCAGCATGGACGGCGCTGAGCACTGGAAGAAGGTTGTCTCCGTTGCCATAGCACCGAACAGCAGCTCGCCAGTCTGGCAGGGGCACGTGGATGTGGACGGCGATTCCTATCTCTCAGTCGTCGGCGCACGAATTCCGCGCAATCGCTGTTTCACCGTGGCGATCAAGGATTTGTCATTGCCCCAAGTGAGCATTCAGGTCGAGGCCGATCAGGTGAACGAACACCGGCTCGACATCACATTATCGTCTGATCGGTACGCCTATGTGGTACGGCTGGCGAACGGCGTCGAGACTACGAAATACAGTGACAATTTCTTCGATATCGAACCGGGTCAATCTCACATCGTCTCTGTCTTCGATACCGAACGTCCGCTAAGCATAGACGATTTCAAGATTGAAGCATACGTTGACCAGAGTTGCACCGTGAAATAGCGGTAGAGGCGCTTCAGACCGAGCTAGATGCGAGAAACAGCGCAGGAGAACGGACCTGAATATGGCTGAACAACCAGATGCTATTCGAGAGGCCTTACGCGCTGCGAGGATATCAGTACGGTAGTGCGTTTATCTCTTCCACGGTAACAAAGACGGGACGCCACATCTGGCGTCCCGTCGTGATATCAAGATTGACGGGATAACTGTGTCAGTCGGGCCGTCCCGGGTTCTCGGAACCGGAATCTTCGCGCATGGTGTTGTTGCGCTCCACCAGCCGTTCAATCTGCTGCACGAAATCCTCTGTAATCTCCTTTAAATCCGATTGGATCGTTTCCGTATTCAAAGCGTATACAAGACGCGCCCAATAGCTGTTGTATATCACGCCGAGCCAGGTGATAAAGTTGAGGTTCTCCTCCAGCGAGCGCAACGGTCGGCTCAAGAAGAACGTGACAAATGAGGCCGCGGTCAAGCCTCCAAATGCGAAAGCGAACATGACTTGCTGAGTTATAAAACTCAGAATGATGCCTGCGGCGAAAGATACCAAACCCACGTAGAACATCATACGATACATCCGAACGGTGGAGTTGTATGGGTCCATAAACGACTTCAGTATACGGTCGAACATCTCCTGGTTGTTGGAGAAGCCCTGGATGATATGGTCGCGCCAGGCTGCGTACAGTTCGGGGTCTGTCGAGATAAGCGTCGAGCCATCCGGCGGGTATGGCAGTCGCGGTGTTGGTCCGGATGATTTGTATAGGCTTGCGTCAGGGTTAGATCGCAGTCGGGTATAGGCGAGCACCCCATCCTCCATGAGATCGGCGTAGAGATCCGCCTGGCCGCCACCGTTGTACGAGGTCGCGAAGGCGAAAAAGTCGCCATTTTGTAAAGCGGTAAGCTGCTCCGGTTTCGATCGTATAAAGTCGAAAAAGCCCAAAATCTGAGCGTTGGCGCTGTCTCGAAAGTTCACAAACATCTCCTCCACTGAATCATAGCCGGCATAATGGTAGTTGAAGCCCATAATCTGGGGTAGACCCATGCTGATGGATAGCTTGGCGTTGTGCGGATCGAACTTGGTTCGAGCTAAGTTAAACACGTGCCACTCCGCTTGGTGGTCTCCGTGGAACGTCTGCCACTCGGCATCCGCAGATGGTCGCCAAAAGTGACCCTCCCACTCCCGTTCCAGGTCGAATTTCAAATACTTGCTGAATTTCTCCGGGTCAAGACGGCCATATTGACGGAAGAATATGTGATTCTCAAAGCGAATCCGCATACGACCGTCATCCATGAACGCTCTGCCGCCAGACTCCACGGACATCACCGCCACGGCAATGGCTGGATTCAGCATCAGCATTTCAGAAACCTTCCGAATCAAGGCGCCATACTGATTCCAAGTGTCGGCGATAACTTTGTCCGTCCAGGTGCTGTTGTTGGGGTCGACCCATATCCGTTCATCGTCAGGCGGCGCCAGCGTAGAGCGCATGAGCTCGCTACGCTCACGTAGGTATCCACTCTCTGGAGGGTTCAGGATTTTTTCAACCTGGCGTAAGACAAACTCACGATTGACATATCCAATGTGGTCGAGCGCGTTTACAAATAGCCATTCGCCAACCTCCGCTAGAACAGTCACCAGCGAGGTATATGGCAATACTTGGATCACTTCATGTTGGGTACTAGGCCCAGTTCGTAACAAAAGGCCAAGCGTAGCAGCAACCGTTCCCGGCCACTGCTGATCTTCGGGCAGGAGGTTGCCAGGTGCGATGACAGTTAGGCTGTCCAGAGGGTTCGGCTCACGCACCTTGAACGCCGTTTCCGGCTTAGCGCGCAACGCCATGCTGAAGTCCTCGATGATGCCGGGTCTGTCCGAGATGGACCATTCAGGCTGGTCTGGGACGACCGGCCATCTGTATAGAATCAGCCCCTGAATGGGTTGGTGCTGGCTGTTCGCATTCCACTCGGCAATCTCTTGATAGGCTGCTTGTACCCAGCCGACATTCGCTCCTGGATTCCAGCCTTGATGGCGCGTGGTCGGATCGGTCTCGGTGATAATCACGGGCAGATGTCGAAAGCGATCCGGGATCGCACTCATGTAGTCGATATAGGTGCGAAACTCGTTGCGTAAATGCTCGTATCCAGGTTGTTCGTGGAAGAAATCACCAGATATCTGTTGAGGATTTAGGTCATGTGTGTAGGTGTGGATGGAAAAACCGTCGACTTTGTCACCGTTCAACGCCTGCATGACATCGATAAAGTATCGGACCCAGTCGCCGCGTTCGTTGCCAGCATAGGTTGTGCTGGCATTCCACGGCGCGGAACCCGCTACCAAGACGACGTCTCGTTCGTGCCCAGGCACGGAGCGGATGGCCTTGCGTACTTGTCGGTAGGCGCTGGCATATTGAACAGGATAGATGGGCTGTCCGTATGGCCGTTCCTGCTCGTGGTTCGGCTCGTTGCCCACGATCCACATGTTGCAGCCGCGTGAACGTTCCACATACGTTGCCGCCGCCTTGGCAAACTGCGGATATTTGGACGGTTCCGGCAGTGTTCCGACATCGCCATAGCCATTATTCAGCCGCACTACAACGCCGAATCCTTGCTTCATCCACTTGGTATAGTCTGGCTTGCCGCTTGTGCCTTCCAAACCGATGGCTGCTAGATGCAGCACCCATCCTTTGCGACCGGCCTCTGTCATCAGCCGTTCGCCGCCTGGCTCGTGCATGCCGTAGATGAAATCGGGGAGCAATTCGGGCAAAATTGTCTGCGACTGATCTTCAGGGTCGACTACAATCGCCCTGCTCTCAGCATGGTTGCGCAATGGATTCGCCCTGAATGTGCGCAGGTTATTCAACAGAATTCCTCTTTCAGCGAGTGAACAATTCCTGGCTGTGTTGGTCAATCGGGTAGAGCGGGCGCGAGCAGGCTCTGTCTTGCATGACGTATTTCATGTCCAGGATGCGACGGGAACATACTGTGCGAATTCGATGTAGGCGGAAATGACATGCGCTGTCTGACAGGAAATCTGTCAATTCACCTGGAGAGGATGATACCGAAATACACGCGAAATGGCAAAGCGTCATGCAGAATTGCTGTTCGACAACACCTTAGGACGGGTACGCTGCCGGTGCATGCCGATATAACTTGACAACACCACTTGACTCTGATCGTGTGTGCGCAGAATCGACCAATAAACCGGAAACCAGCATTTGCTCCATTCTACGCGAGTCAGGATACTCTTTGACCAGCGCTGCATATGCGCGCTGAAACTCTAGTAATGTGAACTCTTCGGGTAGCAAGTGAAATGCATATGCGCGTATGTCGGCGAGCGTCGCCAACTGCTGACGCGCCGTCTGTAGTATCTGTGCGTGATCGAAGGCGAGCTGCGGCATATCATATACGGACCACCATCGCGCGTCAGCTGCGTCATCTGCGGCGCGAACGCGCAGTTCATCGAATAAGTCCCAAGGAGCGAGCGCAAGGTACGCCACGGAGATAGTGCGCTGGCGAGGGTCGCGGTCCACAGCGCCAAATGTGTGCAACTGTTCCACGTGCAGTCGCGAGCTGTCGGCCACGCCTGTTTCTTCCTGCAGTTCGCGCATCGCTGCCGATTGTAGATCCTCATCCATATTCACGAAGCCGCCGGGGAAAGCCCACATCCCTTGGTACGGGGCGTGCTTTCGCTGGATCATCAGAACATGCAGGCTTTCGTGTTGCAAGACGAAGAGCACGCAATCGACGGTGACCGCCGGTCGCGGGTAGCGATAGGTATATGCGGCGTGAGGTGAATCATTGTCTTGCTGGCTCATGTTCGGGTTTCAGATTGGGGTGTGGATTCGGCCTTAATGGTTATGCATTCGTTTATGTTCAAATTCGCACGCACCGCCCAAACAACCTGTGGCCATTATGCTGTGTGGCCCAGGCGCAATGTACGGAAGAGATTGCCGCGGAATGCTGAAGATATGACGATGATTTCCAGCAGGATCATCAGGCTGGAGAACAGCACTGCGAGCGTGATGATCTGATTCTGCGCAATGATGGGTATAAGTGGCGGTAGCGGAGCGTTTGGCCCGCTGGACACGCGGAATAACGGCACAAACAGCATCTGCCGCGAGCGTGCCAGCCAGCACGCCCATGATGGCGCCAAATGTGGTCAGAATTCCATATTCCAGCGCAACCTGTCCAATGATCTGCGAACGTCGTAGTCCGACCGCCCGCAGCACGGAGAACTGGAAGAGCCGCTCGTTCAGTGATGCGTAGCTGTAGGTCAACAGACCCACAGCAGCCATGACAGCCGCCGCAATGAAACTGATAGAAAGCGTGCCAAACACGCCAACGCGTTCCATGACCGCCTGTTCATCCGCCAATATTCGACTGGCGTAGCGGCGGTTCACGACGTCGATGCCCAGCGTATCTATCTCAGCGAGGGCTTGCTCTCCGGTGACGCCCTCGTCCAAGTCCATCCAGATATCATGGAGCAATGTAAGGCCGAAATAGGAGAAGACATACTCAAGATTGCCGATGACGGCTGGTTCTTCCGGATAGACGGTGGGGAAATTCTCGTAGGCGCCTACAACGGTGAACTGATCGCGAATGGATGAGCCGGCCTCAGGAATGATGATGAGATGGATCTTGTCGCCCACGCGCAAGTTGTTATCGTCCATCATCTGTTGCGAGATGAGAACGCCGTCGGGCAACTGGGCAAGCCTGTTCAACAGAGCGCCCAGCGATTCCCGCGAGAGGTCGTCTCGATACCAGACGGCGTCGGGCAAGTCGATTCGGTCGACGCCAATAAAGCGACCGTCATAGGAGGGTCCCTGACTACCCGACGGTATGATCTCGGTTGTGTAGTCGCCTACACGTGCCGCCGCGTGGACGCCCGGCAGCGCTTCGAATTCGTCAACCGGCGGAATCCAGTCCCCGCCAACACCCAATGCCTCCGTGTACGGCGTAATCGCTAGGTCCGCGCCGACCGAATAGAAGACGCGGTCTTTGAGCCACTGGTCCATACTGGCTGCCATTGAGACCGTGTAAACTCCTAGCGCCAGCGAGATAATCACAAGCAGGAGCGGATTAATATAGTTGGTGCTTTGCCGGCTGAGCTGCCGCAGAGCGAGGTAGGACGCGAAGTTGGGCAGCAAACCGGCGACACTGTCCAACAAACGCATCAACAGGGGGAACAGGCGCATCAACACAAGCGAGGCCGTGATGATAAATAGGCTCGGCAAGATAACCAGTAGCGGGTCCTGGTAGAGGTCACCGGGCTTGTCCTGGACCAGAGCTCCCAACCAGCCCGCGTGTACGAGCTGTCGATATGCATACCAGGTAGGCAGAATAAGGATCAAGTCCAGGTAGTAGCGGTACCAAAACGGGCCTTTTGTCGGGCGGGCGTGTTCGCGCTCCTGAGTGACCACTGTTTGGTTGGAGGAGCTGGCGACTGTCCAAAGTTTTGCCAGGAGCACTACGCCCAGCGTCAAGATAGTGAGGCGGAGACCCATCGCGTTCATCGCAACCGGCAGCGGCGAACCCATCTCAAACGAGAGAAAACTGACGGCATAGCCCATCAGCCGCGCCAGTACAAGGCCCAGTATCCATCCCAGCGGCACACCGATGAAGAAAAGGAGCGCCTGTTCCGTTACGGTGAAATTGAGTACTGTGCTGCGAGAAACGCCGCGGCTGCGCAGTTGCGCTGTCTCCCGTCGCTGCCAATAGGCAATGACAGCCGAGGTCAAAACTAAGAAATAGATTAGAAAACCAAGCGCCGGAATATTAAAGCCCATCAGCAACGTGGTTAGCGTCGTCTGATGTCCGACAAATTTTTCAAAGGCATTAGTCGCTGCGGTCAACCGGGCGTCGGGAATATAGCGCGGCAGAATTGTCGCCGCTTTTTCGAAGCCTTCCTTGTAGTGGCGCGCCTGCGCGGGTACAGCTCGAGCTTCATTCAACGTGACTTGCCAGGTGGCAGTGCGCACCTTGACCGGCAGCAACGGCTCCAAGAGATTGATGTAGTCATCTCGATGCGCGAGCAGTGAGTCCACCATTGTCTTTTCCGGGTCACGCGGCCAGAATTCAGAATCGGGATCAGCAGGGCTCCAAAGCCCTACAATGGTGATGGGTATGACGCCCTCTACATCATCCCGCTTCAGGCTAAAGCTATCTCCCGCATTGACGCCCAGCTCTTCTGCCATCACTGCATTCATCCACACCGGCAGCCCGTCAACTGTCGGTTTTTCAGACCAAGCATCCCCCTGAGAGATGGTGATATGGTCCACAATATCAGCTACATAGGAGACGCGCACGCGCTCCAGATTCTGGTCATCTTCGCCGAAAAGCTGACTGTCCGCCGGCGCATCAAGCGCGAACATGCCGCTGTCCACCAGCAAGCCCTGTTTCTTGACCGGCAGTCCTACCTCACTGGAGATGGTATCAGCGATGTGGACGCCCAGCTGCTCTGCCCGCTGTAGCGAAAGCGGTACGGTACGCGAAGAGGACGCGAAGATACGCGACGAAAAGGCAGGATGACCTGTGATACGAAAGTACTCGGTCAACTCGCGCTGCATCATCACACGATCAACGCCCTGCGCGAAAAAGGCATTGCTCGTCACCAGTGCAACAGCCAACACAATCCCAACAAGCGCCAGCACCGACAGTCCACGATAGTGCAACAGTCGGCGCACGGACAGCCCAAGTAAGCCGAGGACCGCTCGGATACGGTTGCCAAGACGGCTACGCAATCGTGCAAGCCGCGACGATTGGTTAGTTTGATCGGTTGCTGATATCTTTGACATTGATGGAAGTATGCTGGAACCGTCACTCACGATGTCACGTTCTGGGATTGTGATACTTTGACAGTTTAACATGCAGTTGCCGAGATGCCTGATCCCGATGCAAGCTTCTTCGTGGGTGGAATGTATTTTCAAAGCTAACTTGTGTCTGATTTAGATAAAATCGACCTCAGCTGCTAACTACGAGTCTATGTTGGATTTTTATTGTTGCAGCATTGCTTGTAGAATGTACGTCAGGGTATTGGGAACAAATCGCTTCGCGGTAACCGTATTGACATATAACAGACAATAGTATATAGTCGAAAATCGCAATGGCAGAGGTTTCATACATCTTGTAACTGTCGTAGTTGGCGAGCTTTTCTGGCAGATTTCTCCGCCATTATTGTGCTAACAGTCACCTGTATTACAAAAATCGCAAACGTAGCGTGTTCGGGGTCCACCCAGAGCGTTTGTGTTTGGATTTCACTAGGAAGTGGAATTCTATGTTAGCGTAGAGAGCGGTACTCCAACCCCAATTCGAGACTTTCGGAAAGACTATTTTGATACGATAAATTTCGACGCGTATCAGTCTGGTCATATCCGATGTCGATAGAGTCATTTCGTATGTGTATCAACGTTGTGCACAGGTGTGGCGTACTCGGTGCATCAGGTTCGGCGCCTTGTGGCTACACAAAGCTACCAAAGCAGTTTCCATAGGGGGACAAATGACAAACAACGAGTTCAACCGACGAGATTTTCTTCGGCTAACCGGCATTACCACAGCCGGTATGGTTGTCGCAGCATGTGGCGGCGCCGCGCCGGCAGCGGATTCTGGTGCAGCAGCGCCAGCCGCTAGTACAGGTGGCGAAGCTGCAGCACCGGTTCCGGCTACTGCAGGTTTACCAGAAGTTCCGCGCGAAAAAACATTTATCGTGATGTTTGGCGGCGACGGTTCACAGTTCACCGATGTCGAATTGGGCAATCCGTACGCCACATCTGCTAGCCATCAGATGGCAAGCGCTGCGCTGTGGGAGCCACTGTATTTCTTCTCTGCATTCGCAGACGAGGAGATTCCGTGGTTGGCCACCAGCTACGAATACAATGATGATTTCACTGAACTGACTGTGAATTTGCGCGAAGGCGTGAAGTGGAGTGACGGCGAAGATTTCAACGCCGACGACGTAGTCTTCACGATCAACATGCTCAAGGAACAGTCGCCTACTCTGACCCGCTCGGCTGCAGTGGACGCCGCAGTGGATAGTGTAGAAGCTATTGATGACTATACTGTGCTCATCAAATTCAATGGCCCGCGACCGCGCTTCATGTTCACGTACGGAATGTCTAAGTTCGACACCGGAATCTATTGGGTGCCGGAACATGTCTTTAATGGCATCGAAGACGTTGCTTCCTTTAAATATTACGATACTGAGAAAGGTTGGCCGCTGGCAACCGGTCCGTACAAGATTGTTAGCTGGTCACCGACGCAGAAGATCGTCGATCGCCGTGACGAGTGGTGGGCAGTTGATACCGGCTTCATGGACAAGATGCCGGAGATGGAACGAATCATCGTCGTTCCGTACGCCGGTGACACCATCATGTCTCAGCAGATCGCCGGCAATGCAGTGGATTCTACGCTCGACCTTCGCGCCAATACGATTGGACCAACAGTCGAAGCGAACCCGCAGATCATTACCCACACCGGCCGCAAACCACCCTATGGCTACATGGACTGGTGGCCGACTTCTATGTGGTTCAACCACGAGCAAGGTCAGTACACCAACAAGGATATGCGCTGGGCGGTTAGCTACGGTATTGATCGTCAGCAATTGCTCGATGTCGCGCTCCAGGGTTCAGGCATCATATCACCGTTGCCCTTCCCTGAGTACGCCCCAATGGAGAAGTACTTCGAGGCAACTAAACCTCTGCTAGAGAAGTACAACACCAACGAATACAATCCAGAAAAAGCCAAGCAGCTCATTGAGGGCCAAGGCTACGTAATGGATGGCGACTTCTATGCCAAGGACGGCGAGACGCTTAAGGCGAATATCGGCGGATGGCAGGTCTTCACCGACATTGGCCCGATTATCGCTGAGCAGTTGCGCAAGATCGGCATCGAGGCAGAGTTCAGCACGCCAGCTGACCTAGCCACGCGTATGAGTGACGGCACCATCGATATCTGGCTGAACGGCCACGGCGGCACAATTGCCGATCCGTACACCACGCTTGACTACTACACAAGCAAGTACTGGGCGCCGATTGGCGAGCCGACCACGCAGAACTCTCGCTACAAGAATCCTGAGTACGATGCGATTCTGGATCAGATGGCTGTAATGTCTGCTGATGATCCGGCATACATGGACCTATACCTGGCCGCGATAGAGATCTATCTAGACGATCTCATCGACGCACCGATCCAGCAGTGGCTGCATCGTGTACCGATGAACACCACATACTGGTCCAATTGGCCGACGGAAGAGAATCCGTACGTGAACGGCGCCTTCTGGCACCTAACGTTCCCGCTGATGATCCATAACATGACAGCAACCCAGTAGTAAGGTAGCAGTTGTCTCGATTTCTACAGCCTGCGATACGAAACAGTGTCGCAGGCTGTATCCTCACTCAATAGTCAAGACAGGAATCTCTGTCTTGAACCTGTATACCCCGTTTGATTCATGAACGATCAGTGTCTGCGAATGATATCAGGCGGGTATTCGTAGGAGTCGCACTATGAGGTCCATACCATGGGCTTTTCTCGCCAGGAGCCTGGGATTCATTCTATTAGTTATCTGGGTTGCCACAACCCTCGTGTTCTTTATTCCAAAGCTAACACCGCGCAATCCGCTTCGTGAGAAGCTAATGGAAGCTACTTCGCGTAGCGGTTTCATTGAAGAGGGTTTCAACGAGATGGTCGCTTCCTATGAGGCGCGATTTGGTCTCGACCAACCATTGTGGAAGCAATATGTCACTTATATGGCTGACGTTGCTCGTGGAGATTTGGGGTATTCCATCGCCAATTTCCCCCAGAAGGTGTCGACTCTTATTGGCCAATCGCTTCCCTGGACAATCGGCCTGCTTGCCACTACAACGATTATCGCGTTTTTCTTTGGCACTCTACTGGGGGCGTTAATGGCTTGGCCTAGGGCGTCGGCATTTATTCGCTATATTCTGCCGTCCTTCCTGGTGCTGGGCGCTATACCTGCATACTTGATTGGGCTAATACTCGTTTACTTTTTGGCTTATAAATTGGGTTGGTTCCCCACTGCGCGCGGCTATTCAATTGGCCTAGAACCCAGTCTCTCCCTTTCCTTCATGCTGGATGTGATGTACCACTCGATACTTCCTGCCATCGCGCTGATTGTGACATCAATGGGCGGATGGGTAATCGGTATGCGCGGCATGATGGTTACCGTACAGGGCGAGGATTATATGGTGTTTGGCGAGGCAAAAGGATTGCGCAACAATCGTTTGTTCTACCGCTATGGCGTTCGCAACGCCATACTTCCACAAGTAACCGGTCTGGCGCTGTCGTTTAGCCTCCTGGTTGCCGGTTCCGTGCTTGTGGAAATTGTCTTCCAGTATCCAGGCCTAGGCGGCAGGCTCTATACATCCATCAAGCAACTCGACTACTTCATGATCTACGGCATCGTACTCATCATGGTTGTTGCAATCGCAGTTGCCATGTTCTTGATGGACCTCATCTACCCGCTACTGGATCCGCGCATCTCCTATGAAGAAAAGTAGAAAAGGGTAGAGATCAAGATGAATGCAGTAAGAGGCTTTTTCCAATATATAAGGCGCAACGTGACCTTGGGCATCGGGCTTACAATAATGCTCTTCCTGATCATCTTCACGTTGTCAGGCTATTTAATTATAGACCCTAAGGTCGATCCGTATCCGCTAGCAGCGCCCGCCAGCGTCGCACCAACGCTGCACTACTGTCCGCTAAGTGATCCCGAATGTGCGGATCCCCAGGCATATCCGTTCGGAACGGACGGACAGGGGCGTAACCTATACGCTGTTGCGGTAACTGGCACATGGATGGAGATGCGTATTGGTCTGTTCGCTGGTATCTTCGGCATTATTGTCGGCTCCATCATTGGCTTCACATCCGCCTATTATGGCGGACTTTACGATCGAATCGTGCGTATCATGGTCGATGTGTTATTGACGATTCCAGCTCTGCTGATCCTCGTGGTCATTCAATCTTCATTGGGTAACGAGACCGTGACAGTGAATCAGATGGCAATGATTATCGCACTGATTTCCTGGCGATGGGCGGCGCGCGTGATTCGTGCACAGGTGCTCACCATGCGAGAGCGCGAGTACGTGCGGATGGCGCAGCTCAACGGCATGAGCAGCATGGGCATTATCTTCCGCGAGTTAATGCCGAACCTGTTGCCGTATCTGGGCGCGTCGTTGGTCGGCGCAGTGACTGCAGCTATCTTCGCCTCCATCGGCTTGGCTGCACTCGGTCTTGGACCGCTGCGCGAGCCGACGCTGGGCGTTACGATTTATTGGGTATATAACCAGAACGCATTCGTGCGCGATATGTGGTGGTGGATTGCGGTTCCCGTGATCATTATCGCATTGATTTTCGTCATGCTGTTTATGATATCAATTGGCTTAGACGAGCTAGCCAATCCGAGAGTGAGGAAGGCCCGGTAATGGACTACGCACTACAGGTCAAAAACCTGGATGTACAGTATTACACAGATGCAGGCGTAGTCTACGCCAATAACAATGTAACGTTCAACCTCAGACCGAAGGAGCGGCTGGGCCTCGTTGGCGAATCCGGTTCCGGCAAGTCGACGATGGCGTTGGCGCTCATGCGAATGATTAGGCCGCCCGGTAAGATAGCAGGCGGAGAGATTTTGCTAGGTGATACGGACCTAACCAAACTCACCGAAGAGCAGATGCGTCTTCAGCGCTCTAAGGAAATCAGTTACATTCCGCAGGGCGCTATGAACTCCTTGAATCCCATTATGCGGGTCCGGGATCAGCTAATCGACAGCATGGTCGATCACAACTTGGGGCTATCGGAAGCACAATTGCGTGCGCGCGCTGACGAGGCGCTGGACGCTGTCGACTTAGATCGTGCAGTGGGTAGAATGTATCCACATGAGTTGTCCGGCGGTATGAAACAGCGAGCCTGCATCGCTGCTAGCATCGTCATGCATCCGCAAGTGATCATCGCTGACGAACCGACAAGCGCCCTGGATGTTGTTACACAACGCCAGGTGATGCAGACAATCGGTCGCCTACAGGATGACCTCGGAAGTGCTGTCATTCTGATCGGCCATGATATGGGACTCATGGCCCAGTTCACAACAAGAATGGCGGTCATGTACGCCGGTAGCCTTGTTGAACTAGGGTCAGTTCAAGATATTTTCTCAGAGCCGCTGCATCCCTACACGCAAATGCTCATCGACAGTTTGCCACGGCTAGGAAACAAGGGCGTGTTTAAGGGAATTCCAGGCATCACACCGCTATTGCGAGATTTACCGCCGGGCTGTGTGTTTAGCACGCGCTGCCCGAAGTCCTTCGAGCCATGCACGGTTGACGTCCCTTTCCTAAGCGAATATCGACCACGTCATCGTGCTGCCTGCCATCTATACGATGAGAAATACGAACAAGTGAAACAGCCTGAAACCGAGGCGGTGTCGCTATGAGCGAATATCTACTGGAATTGCAGAACGTTACCAAGCAGTACAAAGGCGGAACCGTCGCCTTGGACAACATCTCGTACTCGATTGACTCAACTGCCCCTAGTATCGTCTCCATCGCTGGCGAGAGCGGCAGTGGCAAAACAACCATGGGTATGGCCGTTCTTGGTTTCCTTATGCCAACTACGGGCAAGGTTCTATTCCGAGGCGCTGATGTGCATAAGTTCAACAGAAAGCAACTGCAGGAGTATCGCAAGGAGGTTCAGGCGGTATTCCAAGATCCATTCGCGGCCTATAATCCGTTCTATAAAGTCGACCACATCATGCAAACGCCAATCAGGAATTACAACCTAGCCGGCAATCGAGCCGAGGCTAGGGACATGATGGAGCAAGCGCTAACAGCGGTTGGGCTGCGACCGGAGGAGACCCTAGGCCGTTTCCCGCACCAGTTGAGCGGGGGTCAACGCCAGCGCATGGTTGTGGCGCGAGCGTTGCTTATGCAGCCGCAGCTCTTGGTAGCGGACGAGCCCGTCTCTATGGTCGATGCATCGTTGCGAGCGACCATTCTCGAGAGCATCAACTCGTTGAATGAGGATCTCGGCATAACGATTCTCTATATTACGCATGACTTGACGACCGCGTATCATGTAAGCGACTACATTATCGTACTCTATCGCGGCTCTGTTATGGAAGCCGGAAACGTAGACACCATCATTCTCGATCCCAAGCATCCCTATACGCAGTTGCTCATCGATTCGATTCCCTGGCCTGATCTTACCCGAACATGGGGTCAGCAGGAGATCATCTCCATGGAAGAAGATGACTCGATGATGTCGATCAGGGGCTGCAAGTTTGCCGGTCGTTGTCCACATGTTATGGACATCTGCAAGCAGGCGCCGCCTCCTCTATACAAGACCGACGATGATCGGGTTTCCTCGTGCTACCTATATGATAGCTGCGAGATCTTGCCGAACGACGAATTGGGTAGCCTCTTGCGAGGGAAAACACATGCGACCGTTGACGCAGAGGGTGAGCCTATCGCGGAGTAGTGATAGCTCAGGCATTTAGAAATTCAGTGCAAAGCGCTCCATTTGGAGCGCTTTACTTTACCCAAACCGATTCTATTGCTACAGGCAACAGGTATGTTAATTCGATTCGCTAGTTCAGCTCACAGACCTTCGGATTCGCGCCGTTCTTCCAACTTCTTGTTCACATACTCATCCCAGCTTCCAAGGTAGACCGTAAGTCTGCCCGCCTCGAGCTCCCATACCTCGTCGGCAAAACGGTGCAGGAATCGACGGTCATGAGACACGGCTAAAATGGGACCAGCGTAAAGGTCTAGCGCCATTTCGAACTGCTCTAGCACATCCAGGCTCACATGATTAGTCGGCTCATCCAACAAAAACAGATTGGCGCCGCTGGTGCAGAGTTGCGCGATCTGCACCTTCCGTTGTTGGCCGATACTGAGATCGCCGACACGCTTCTCGAGGTCCGGATAGGTGAATAGCCCGTAGCCGAGTAATTCCGCTTTGAATTCTTCGTACTCTCCTGAGCGGTCACCGCGAAAGGCCTCGAAGACACTACGCAACGTGTTGAGCGTTTCCTGCTGCTGATCCAAATATCCGATCCGCGCTGAACGGGACAGGAACACATCGCCGCTGTCTGCCTTTTCCAGCCCGGCTAGTATTCTGAGAAGCGTACTCTTCCCAGTACCGTTTGCGCCGACAATTGCCGCTCGAGTCTGTAGATGCACCGACAAGTGCATATTGTCGAGCAGCACCAGTTCACCATATCTTTTGTTGATGTTCGATGCGATCAACGGAGAATGGTTTGTCAGTTCTTCCGGCTTCAACTCCGGATTGATCTTCAGCGGTCGCGGCGGCCTGGGAACAGGATCCTCTTCGATACGCCGCAGCCGCTCTGCAGCAGAGCGTACGTTGCGCGAGATGCTATCCTCAACCCTTCCTGCTTTGAAGGCTTTCAAAAATTTATCGCTATCCGTCGGCGGTCGGTTATGCGCAACCTGGCGCGCGCCGCCTTTAATGGTGCGCCGAAGCTCATGGATCTCTGCTTGCTGCTCAGCGTAACGCTGCTCCCAACTCTCCCGTTCTTCAGCTTTCTTGGTAGCATAATAGTCATAGTCTCCGCTGTAGACGCGTGCCTCATGACTGTGTTCGTCTATCTCCACCACAGTTTGTACGATACGATTGAGGAATGATCGGTCATGTGACACGACGAGAATGGCGCCGGAGAAATGAACAAGGTACTCCTCCAGCCAGTCGATCGCATCGAAATCCAGGTGATTTGTGGGCTCGTCCAGAAGTAGCAGATCTGGCGCCGTCAACAGAAGTGCGGACATGGCTACCCGGGTCTGTTCTCCGCCTGACAGCTGAGAAAGCGGCGCTTGTCGCGGCAGTGAATCCACGTTGAGACCGATCAGAACCGTCTCGATACGATGCTGCCGATCATATCCGCCCTTTTGCTCGTAGTTCTCCTGAATGTGACCGTATCGCGTCAGTAACTCATCGGACGCCTCACCGGCTGCCATCGCACCTTCGAGCTGTCGCATGTGCTGCTCCAACTCATTGAGCGAACCCATGGCGCTGTCCAGCATCTCTGCAATGCTCATGTCATTGAGCTGCTGGAGCGTCTGCGGGAGATAACCTACTTCTGTGGACGCGTCAATACGTACTATTCCGCTGTCCGCTTCCACTTCGCCGGTGATGATCTTGAGCAGCGTCGACTTTCCGCATCCGTTCGCACCGACAAGACCGACATTGCGGCGTGGAGTTACAGCCAAGGACACGTTGTTGAGTACCTGGTTTTCACCGTAGGTTTTACTGATATGTTCGATCTGCAAGTACATATATAGCCTGCCATTTCAATTCAGGCCAACAGGCGTAGGTTGCTTGCAGTACGTCTCTATGCAGTGAGGAACGGATGGACGTTAAAACTTGCCGGACAAACCGAGACTTTCGATGCTTCAATAGGATCGTGATATTGGCAAGATTCTTGCATAGAAAACGGCCACAAGCGACGTACGCCTGTGGCCGTTGAGTTTCCTAACTTCAGTAGTCGAATACTAGCGCCAAAGACGACTCCGCCGTGCGGACGTTTTTACAAATCTTGTCATCATTTTCACGCCGACATCTCCAAATGGGCAAATGCTTGGTTGGGAAGTTCCGAACTACCACTGTTGTGGACAATATCATGCCATCAGTTCAACTGTCAAATTCGTAGTGGATGCGTCATGTTCCTGTGCAACTAGTGCTCATGGTGATGTTCGTGATTATGCAGACTAACTGGCGTGTGACGATGGAACAGACCTTGCTGATGCATACGCTGATGCAATCGATTGTAGGCGGTTTCCAACGTAGCTCGCAGCTGTTTGTAGCGTCGTGCCTCCGGTCGAGGCGCCAGCGTGTCCACATAGGCTATCGCACCTTCTATCTGCTCCAAGACAGCGATCGCATCCGGGTCCGAGAACAATTCCTTACCCTCCACAAGTACCTGTACGGCGCTGGAATGTGCGGCGACCTCAGTGACATCGCCGCGCAGACCGCCGCGTACACGCAGTGCAATCCACGTCGTGTCGGTAATATCCATGGTAGCACTGCCTTCTGCAGACAGCTGTCCGCCAAGTTTCTTCTCGTCGACCGCAAAGCCGCCCACCACAACTTCCACTGCTTCGACGGGCGTTGTAGCCGACTCGACCCGCCACTCAACGTCAACGTGACCTCCGCTGGACGGCAAATTGATCTTGCCGCCTGGGACAACGCCGTTCACGGTGATCTGCACGAGCGGTCCGACAGTCACAAACGTATTGCCCTTGCGTACTGCATGCATCCAGTTCTCATAGGACAATTCCCGCTCGCCCAAATGCGCATATGTGCGTATTCCACCTAAAAGAGATGCAGCGGTCATCTTGTCCGATCCGCCTACCACTGGGACGTGGTAACCAAGGTTGAGATAGCGATACCAGTCGGCGAGTCCATAGGCGCTGACCTGGGGATTGACTGCATTGAATGGGTTGAACGACATCATTTCGATGGCGTTTACAACGCCGAGCACAATGTCGGCGGCGCGCTCTAGCTGTGGATTCGGGGCATGCGGCAGCACGACCAGCCCAGCTTGATCGATGCACCGCTGCGCCCATTCCGCCATGGTTACCTCTTGCGCATCGCCGACGGCAGATTCGGAGGGACCGCCAGTGCATAGAGGATGGATCATCTCGCCGGAGTAGCCCAGCAGGCTGATGTGACCGAGCACCTGCATGCGGTTCTCTGTGCCGACCCGAACCATGAATTCGCCGTCGCCGCCGAATTCCTTGGCGCCGATGGTTGTCCGCCCATCGAAGTCGCCCACGTTGGAGTACATCTCGCCCCACTGGCTTGCAAGCAGATTGACTACGTTGACTCCTTCCGCTTTGCCCTCCAGCAGTGCGGTCTGCGGGCTGAGGAAGTGCACGTGCGTATCCGCTGTAACCCAGCCGCGCTCCCGCCAGTGGAGCACCTTGTCCAACTCGAAGGTCAGTTCTTCAGTCTCCGGAGTAATCTCCACGCTGGTCCGAATCGGCGAGACTTCGTAGCCCCGCGTCATCTCGAAATAGACCTTGCCCAGTGGCAAATCGGCGATACAACTGCCGTCGACATAGCTGTACTGCTGCCGTTGGTTTACGAACTCCGCATAGTAGTCCTCAAACCAGTAGCCGTTCACCTTGCGGTGGTGCCCGCGCGGCGGCAAATACTCGCCTGCTGCGCCGTGTATGTGAAGGCGCACAGCAGCCGGTTTGCCACTTCCTTTCTCCACAATGTGAATCTTAACAGGGCGTTCGGCAGCAGCCACTTCTGCCACATCACTGGTCGATAAATCGGAGAGCGTGTAGGAGATCAGACTGCTGTCGCCAGTCTGTACATACAGCTTGGCACTCGGATGCGCTGCATACTCCACGACGACCTCGCGGGCTGAAACGTTTGGCTGAACCTGCGGAGTATCCGCTCGCCACTCCGACTCGTCATACTCCAGGACCGCTCGTGCTGAGATTACGTGACCCAGATCGATGGCTATAGTATCCAACTCGCCCAGCGCATTCAGCTCGGCATCAGCCGGCAAGGTGAGGCGCAGTTTCTTCCGCGTGCCAGGTCGCAGCGGATGGTCGACTAAGTCTGTATAGGTTAGTGCATAGACGGCAGACCGCTCTTCAATGGGCTGCAGCTCAATCTGCTGAACAATCTTGTCCGGATGCGGGTTGGGCATGGCGTACAGGTACACATTGTCCGGCTGCGAATCACGGGCTGAAGACGTGCGCTGTTCACCACGACCGTACATATTCGACGGCATGCGACCGAGTTCCCACTCCTCTGAAGCAGTCGAGAAAATGCGCGGCTCCGTTGCTGGCACAGATGCAAAGGCGCTTGCACCCCAGTTGATGCGTCCTTGCTGAATCGCGAGTCTGCGCAAGATGGGCAACGGCTCATGGCTGCCGTCCTCGTACAGAATGCAGTAATTGGACACGACTGAGCCTAGCTCGTTTCCGTCCACTAGATCGTCGGCAAATCCCTCTTGATAATTGGTTGGTATATCTTCAACGACGTGGAGGAATAGGAAATAGGTCGCCGTGACGCCGCCGAGTTCAACCGTAATGGCGTCGTCTTTGAGCAGGATTACATTATCTGCGTTCTCCGCGCCAAGTTCGAATGGAATACCGCGAAATTGAGTGGCGCCGTAGGTGGCGGCGATAGCGGCTGGTGTTTTCAGTGCGTCGGGGAGAGCGTTACGTGTAGTGTTGTAGACGCCATCCAGGGATACGGGCGTAAAAAAGCTGGATACCGGAACGTTCATTAAATCTCTCCTGGGAGTATGTTGCAGGTCTGGGAAGTGCGCTCCTTCATACTATAGCGACCACAGGTGGTTGTCAATGGGGCGGGCCTCAGTGGACAGGGCAATCGCGAACCATAAATTTTCGTCCGTAGGGGCGGCATCTATGCCGCCCGTCGCGCAAAATCCACCGGATGGTCGACTGCACGCAGCGGGCGAGCCATGGCTCGCCCCTACACTCTTGCAGGTATGGCTGGTGTCCGAATAGAATTCTTCGAAACAGACCTAATAACCAAGTACTGCTGCGCTAAATCGTGTAGTCCGGGATTGTCCTGCCTCAGTGGAGAGAGCATTCTGAAAATGATCGGGACAGCCGTACAAGTGCTGACCAGCGTGAAGGTTTTGATCCGATGCTCTGTCTGGCGCCTTGTAATCCCCCAACTTGCTGCGGACAAACAATAGTCCCCGGCGAACTGTCGCCAGGGACTGGATGGTTACTGTCAACTTCCGCACTAGGTGAGTCGGCTAGACTATTTCGTTTAGCAAGATTCAGTTAGCAACACTTAGTCAGCAATACCATAGGTAACTTGCAGCTGATACGAAATATCGAGTTCACCAGGCATGACGGTACCGTTACCGCCAACTCCATCAGCCATTTTGACGGAAATGCCAGTGAATAAACCGCTGCTGCCGATCACTTCACTCACGCTGATAATCGACCCAAGCTCAAGCCCAGATAAATCGGCGATTGAATGAGCCCGCTCTTGAGCATTCTGGATTGCTTTCTCCCTTGCCTGTAACTCCGCATCTGAGCTGTCTTCCAGCAAGAAATCTACGCCAAAGATATTGTTGGCTCCGGCTTCGATTGCTGCATCGAGCACAGGCCCCACGGATTCCAGGTCGCGAATCTTCACACGCACGTTGTTGGAAACGCGATAGTTGATCTCGTCGTCCGACAAGGGACCGGATGGGCCGTAGCGCTCCGAATAGACGCTAAAACCAGCAGTTTGGATATCCTTTTCTGCCACGCCGGCTTCCATAAGGCTGTCAAGGACCGCCTGCAATATCTCACGATTCTGAGCGGTGGCTTCCAGCACTGACTTACCCGATACTTCGACGCCGATGTTGGCCACAGCTACATCCGGTTGAATGCTGACTGTTCCTTCTCCTACGACGGTGATGAATCCTTCGGTCGAGCTTTGCTGGCTCGGTGCCGCTAACGCCGTCGCCGACGCAATCGGCGAGAGGATCAGCAACAGGGCAAACAGCGGTATGGCTATATGGCGCAGAAATATCATGTGCATCACTTTCTTCATTCAATTGTCTCCTGTGTACAGGCTGTTATTTTACATGACGCAGGCACTGAGGCCTGCTATGCCTTAGTACGAGTGACAGTTACCAATTGTTCCATGCGGATTCTAAATTCGTGGTGAGGGCTCAGCCATTTTGGAGGATGATACAAAAAGAACCCCTTCGGACACGAAGGGGTCCTAAAACAAAATATTCCGCTAGAGTGCTACCTTAGTGGTAACAGTGCTACTCGCTTAATGACGGCATATCAATAGCAGTTGCTCGTCGTTCATCCATATTCCATTCCATGGCGTAGGGGTACTTATGCGGCTGCTGGGAAACCTCGTTCAGACGCTTGTGTGCATCCTCGGGCATGGACCATTCGCCGGCTAGGAAATTGTCGTGCGCCTGTTCCAATGTGCGTGCGCCAACGATTGCACTTGTGATAGCGGGTTGCTCGAGGACCCAGCGTATGGCGACCTGTGCTGGGCTGCGACCAAGACCTTCGCTGACGGCTAATAACTCCTTCAGAGTTTCATCTGCGTTTGGCGCAAAGAAACGAGCAGGATAGGCCCAATTTTCCTCGCTGCGCGTGCCTTCAAGCGTTCGCTGCCCCGGCTTGTATTTGCCAGTGAGGAAGCCGCCGCCCAGCGGGCTCCAGACCACCACACCAAGGCCCTTATGTTGGCAGACAGGGATGAGCTCTTCCTCGATATCGCGCACAACCAGGCTGTATTGCGGTTGAAAACACTCGAAACGGTAGTAGCCCCTGCAATCACTGATCCAGAGCGCTTCCATGAGCCGCCACGCTTCATAGTTGCTGCAAGCGATATAGCGCACCTTGCCCTGGTGTACCAGGTCATCCATGGCGCGCAGCATTTCCTCTAAAGGCGTCCTCGTGTCCAAGTGATGGATATAGTACAGGTCGACATAATCGGTCTGCAGTCGGCGGAGACTGCCTTCAATGGCCTGCATGATGTGCACGCGCGACATACCGCTGTCGTTGGGACCTGGTCCCATCGGGTTGGTGAATTTCGTCGCCAACACGACCTTGTCGCGACGACCCTTTAGCGTACGCCCGGTAATCGCCTCCGATTGACTGCCAGCATAGGAGTTAGCCGTATCGACGAAATTGATGCCGGCGTCGAAGGCAAGGTCAACTATGCGATTGGCTTCAGTTTCATCTGTGCTGTGTCCAAAGGTCATTGTACCCAGACAGATCTCGGATACCTTGAGTCCGCTGCGTCCCATTTGACGATATTCCATTTGGATTTCCTCCCCAGTCAGTATTGCTGCGTCGTGTAGTATCTAATCATGTGCCCAGATATTCACCCGCAACACGGCAACGAATAGCAGTCGAGTTCTAGACACGCTTTATAGGAAGCCGAAAGCCCATAGTCCATTGACGTGAGATACTGCGCTAGGCACGCTCATTCCAGACAATGGCGTCCTGCAGCTTTCGCAGCCGAGTCACGAACGTGTCCTGCACGTCTTCTACCATATCATAGGATATAGCCGTTCCTTTGCGCACATCGGCTGTCAGCTTTGCTCCGTACGACAGACCTAGGGGCAAGAGCCCTTCTACATGTGCAGTGTCAGCCCGTTCGCAGATACCGTTGACCGTATAGCCGCCACCGCCGTCCAGCACTTCGCCTGTTTTCAAATCCCGCTTGGCAACGGTGATGACATCTGCGGTCGGCGTGGGCAGGGCGGAACCGGTCGGCTGCCCATAAAGCGCAGCCTTGGCGATGGAGATAGGCGCAGTCACCGCGACCAGATGATAGGGACGATAGAAGAGAAAGTTTTTGCCATTGTTGCTGGGGTGCACGTAATAGGTAGCCAAGTCCTCTTGCGTGAAGGGATGCTCCGTGCGCGCCACAACAAATACACCCATGTTCAACGGGTTCCCGAGTGGAGTACTGCCATCCAACTCGACGCTATTGGCTAGTTCAACGACTCCGTGGCGACCGAGCAGACCGCCTTCCTCCTGCAGGCTGAACAGGCGTGGTATATCTTCCAAGTTGGCGGAAGGCTCGTGCATGCCGCGCACATCCGGCGTCAAACCGGCGGCGTTGGCTAGTGCGGTCATTTCGACTTGCGCCTTGGTGCCGTCACGGAACGTATTGTACATTCTTAAGTTGATAGTCCGCCGCTCCAATACCTCTTGGCTAAAACCAAAACGTTCGGGCACGGTGTCCGGCGTACCTTCGAAGTCGTCCTCCAGCATGATTGTGCCTCGACCAGCAGCAACAATCTCGAAACCAAGTGTGCGACACCAGTCTACGATATTCATGGTTGCCCCAGGCTGGTCACCGTCTACCATGGTATACACTACGCCAGCCGTGTCCGCTTGACGACGCAGTATGGCGCCAACTGTGACGTCCGCCTCCACGTTGACCATGACCACATGCTTCTTGGCTGCAATCGCCTCGTAGGCGTGCCGCGCACCTACGGCGGGTATGCCGGTCGACTCCACGATGACGTCGATCAGGTCAGCGCGGATTAGCGTCATAGCGTCCTCGGTGATCGCCGGTACACCGGCGCGAATGGCTTCGTCGATTTCAGCAGCAGTGTGTGTTTGACGGAGCTGATCCTCTTCAATGCCTGAAGAAGCCCATGCATGCCTGGCATGGTCTAGGTTGGTGTCGGCAATGGCGGATGTCACCATGCCCTTCATTTGCGAGATCTGTGCTACAAGACCTGCGCCAAATTTGCCCGTTCCGATAATCCCTACGTGGATCGGTCGTCCCTCAGCTTCCCGTTGCAGAAGCATCTGACTTAACATAAAGTTGTCGTCTTTCTACCCATGATAGTAGAGTATTGCACAACATGTCCGAGCTGCGCGACGATCTACCGTCGGATGATAGATCAGTTTCTATCAATAATATACTGCCGAATAACTGCTAGTAAACGGAAGTTGACGTCTCCTGGGAGGTTAGGAACTCAAGCAGCGCTGGTTTTCCAGTTTTGGTCTGTTCGATGCCTCTTTGGATGGCTGGGATGATTTGGTCTGGTGTCGTGACACGTTCTCCATAGCCGCCGAAAGCTTCCGCCATGGCTGCATAGTTGCCGGATATATTTGTGCTTCCGTACTTTGCGGTCGACTCCTGCATAATACCGATTTCGCACGCCATGGAAAAATTGTTCAGCTGAATAGACAGAATCGGAATCCGCTCGCGGACCGCCGTTTCGAAATCCATGCCAGTAAAGCCGATAGCGGCATCGCCCCAGATATTGATGCAGAGCTTCTCAGGATGTGCCAGCTTCGCACCCATCGTCAATCCAAGGCCGTAGCCAAGCTGTGTTGTCTTGCCCCAGCCGATATACGACAGTGGCACGGTTGACTGCCAGAAGGGGGCGACCTGATCACGCGGACCTCCGGCGTCGTGCGTCACGATCGTATTGTCGAGATCAACCGTATTCCACAAATCCCAAATGACACGATAGGGATTGATGGGCGTCTCGTCGGAAGTTAACTTTGGCATCCATTCTGCGAGCCACTCTTGTTTGGTAGCAGCGATGTCGGCTTGCAGTTGGCTCCCCTTCTGCGTCTGATCCACACCGCGTGCATCCAGCTCCGCCAGAATGGCTTGCAACGTGAGTTTGGCGTCGCCGACGAGCGCATAGTCGGCTGCTACGTCCTTATTGACGTCTTTTGGGTCCAGCGTAGCGTGCAAAATTCGCTTGCCTTCCGGCATGCGAATGCCAAACGGTGTGAAACCAAAGCTGCATCCTATGCCGAAAATGAGGTCGGAATCGCGCAGATACGTCATGACCGCCTTGGGCTGACTGCGGTTTGCGCATCCGAGAGCCAGCGGGTGATCTTCCGGAAAAGCGCTCTTGCCTGATAGCGTTGTGGTCACCGGGATCTGCAGTTTTTCGGAAAGTTGCACGAGTTCATCCCACGCCTCTGCATAGTGAATGCCCTGTCCAGCGTAAATGACTGGATGTTCAGCGTCAAGCAATAGATCCACGGCTCGCTTCACATCGTCCGGGTCGGGCCCGAAACGCAGCGATCGCGTTGGCGTGTACTCTAAAGAGTCGGGCATCTCTTCAAAAAGTATATCCGTCGGCATGACAACCATAGCCGGCAGCGGTCTGCCCGTGCGCACTGCATTGAATGCCCGCCGCATAACAGGCGCCACCGCATCCGGAAAGGTGAGCGACTCGACCGATTTTGTGACATGACGGAAGTTCAGTGTGGGATCGAAATTGGGCGCTACCTGGCTCTCACGACGGGTATACCCCATTGGCATAACCAGAATGGGGGACGATTCACCATAAGCTTGGGCAACTCCGCCGAACGCGTTCTCTGTACCCGGTCCGTGTTGCATACCGAATACGCCTATCTTACGGCCCGAACTAAGCCGGCTTATAGCGTCCGCCATGTGTAATCCGGTGCGCTCTTGGCGAACGATAACCGTTCGGATACCGGCTTTCGCAGCGCCTTCAATAAGGTGATTTACAGGATAGGCGAAGAAGAATTCCACGCCCTCCGCTTTGAGGATGTGGGCTACTGCGTCAACGACTTTCATTCGACTGCTCCTTGTCGAGCACCGATCGCGGTGCAGTGACGATGGCAATTACAGAAATGGAGAACAGGACAACGCAGAGGAGCGAAGGGTTATGCGCCCCATTGCACGGCTCGCTCCTCTGCGCTTGTTCAGCAGGATAATCGACCGAATGGTCCGTAAGACAATGCCATGATGGCTTCGTCGTTGCTATGTGAATGTTGGCTTAAATATTGCCCAACCCATGGTGTCTATCGCTAGATCCATGTAAGTCATGCTTATTACCGTGTCAAAATGCTGCCGGGCTGAAAGTATTTGACTTCACCCCGGCAGCGTGGCTAATCTGCGCATCAGACAGCGACTATCCCTTGACTGCGCCTGCGGTTAGCCCGGTGACAACGTATCTTTGCGCCGCAATATACAGAACAAGAACAGGGATGCTCATGAGGAAAGCGCCAATCATGATCTCGCCCCACAGGAAGACATCGCCATAGACTAGGCCGGCTAGACCGACGGGCAACGTCCAGAGGTCTTTCGTATTGTTGAATAGCATCGCGAGCAGGTATTCATTCCAGGACAATGTGAACGCAAAGATTGCGCAGGCTACAAGTCCAGGCGCGGACAATGGCAGGATGACGCGGAACAACGCTGTGAGCCGATTGCATCCGTCCACCAGTGCGGCGTCTTCCATCTCGTAGGGTATCGTCGTGAAGTATCCCTTTAGCACCCAGATGGTGAACGGCACCCCCGCGCCAAGATAGGCCAACATAAGCACCCCGAGCGAGTTTAGCATTCCTAACTTGCTCATGAGCACGTACAGCGGTATCAGCGTGAGCATGCCCGGTATGAGGTAGACGAAGAAGAAAGCGCTGCCCAAGAAGTTGCGCCCAGGGTAACGCAGGCGAGAGATGCTATATCCTGCCAACGCCCCAACGATAATGGATACAGAAGTCGTCACTGTCGATACCATCAGACTGTTCTTCATCTGGATCAGAAATGGCGTACGCCTGAACAAACTTCTGGCATTGTCCAAAGTTGGATTGAGCGTATACAGTTTCGGGTCTGGCAGATAGAGTTCCGACTTGGGCTTGATGCCGGTCAACAGCATCCAGTAGATGGGGAAGAGCACTATGATGAGAACCACTATCAGGCTCAATGCTTGGAAAGCGCCAGCTATGCGTTTTTGTTTACGGAAACCAATCATGACTCATTCTCTCGTGCTGCTACGTTCTTGGTCAGGATATAGATGAGGAGGCCAAAGATAGGCAGTAACATGACCGGCAGCGCGGCTGCTTTACCGATCTCCAAGCCGAAGAACGCGATCTTATAGGTAATAATCGGAAAGACTTCTGTTGCTGTTCCCGGACCGCCCTTAGTAAGAATCCATGGACTGGTGAAGTCATTGATCGTCCAAATAAAGGAAAGTAATGTAACAATCATTATGACTGTACTCACACCGGGGACGGTGATGTTCCAGAACAGCTGCCAGCGGTTTGCCCCGTCCACGCGCCCGGCTTCATACCGGTCCCCGGGAATCGACTGTAAACCTGCTAATATGTTGATCGCAAAGAAGGGAAAACCGCGCCATATGTTGGTTACAATAATCGAGGGAAGCGCTAGTTTTGGATCGCCAAGAAAGTTAATTGGCGCCGTGATGAGATGTGCACGCATCAGCAACGAATTGAAGATGCCGAACAAGTCACTATACATCCACGTCCAAATCAGAACGCCCACAACCAAAGGCAGTGACCACGGGAGCAGTACGACACCGCGCACTAGACCGCGTCCAAAAAAGACTTGATTGAGCAATAGCGCCACGCCCATGCCTAGTGGAAGCTTCACCAGCACGGCACTAACCGCAAAAATAAAGCTTCTTCCCACTGCCTTCCATACGGCTGGATTTGATGCAAGGTTAATGTAGTTGTCGATCCCAATGAAGTGCGGCTCCTTAAAGCCGATCATCTTATTGGTAAAACTGTAGTAAACGCCAGAAATAGCGGGATATCCAATAAGCAGCAACAACACCGCGACAGCCGGCACCAATAATGCGTAGCCTAGTACCGCCTGTTCATTTAAGTATTTTCGCTGCCATTCAGACCGTTGTTTGACAGTGACCTTACGTGTCGCGATCATAGCCGCGCTGGATCCGCTTGACTCAGTCATAGGTGCTCCTTGGACGATGGGAAAGCAGTTGGCCGGTCGCCACATGTTGTACAGCCGACCGGCCAACGTTGTTCATAGTGGATGCTACGCTTGTTCGTACTTGGCTTTGATCTCTTCCGCCTGCTTGGCGAAATCGGCCAACGCCTCTTGGGCATCCCAGCCCTCAACAGCGATACGTGAGGTAAGCTCCGCGAAGAGGAACTTGGAAGTCACTTCGTCGATCCATGACGACGGATCACCGGGCTCGAATACCTGGAATGCATACGGCAATGTAGCGACGGCCATAGCATTCCATTTATCGTCGGTGTAGACAGGCAGATCCTCGTAGTTTTGAAGCACGGGATAGAACATTCCGCTTGCCGCTTCAAGATTGCCTGGATAACGTTCCGGGCTCAAGATGCCCTTAAGAATATCCTTGGCTTGGTCTGGATACTCTGACGAAGTCATGACGCCAGCGTCGGAACCACCCATGTACGTCTTTGGCGTAACGCCTTCAACACCCGGCGTTGCACCGACAACTGTCGATTCCAACCAACCTGGATCATCCTCGCGCATGGCGTTCAGGATGCTGCCGGAGTTATAGCACATGGCAAGTTGTCCGCTGAGGAACGCTTGATTGTTGCCTGTGTCGTCCCAACCGGTCACACCCGACGGCATCACTTCGTACTTGTTGAGCAGATCGCTGGAGAACTGAAGCGCTTGGACAGCCTCTGGACTATCTACGACGATGTTTCCGTCTGCATCCTGCAACGAACCGCCAAAGGCGAAAATCAGCATAGCATTGAAGTTATTGCCATCGGGAACCATGCCGTACGTGTTGCCAAAGCCCCACATACGACTTGCCGGATCGGTCACTGCCATTGCGGCTTCGACGATCTGGTCAATCGTGGTCAGCGGCGCCTCATATCCTGCCGGACCCAGGATGTCCTGGCGGTAGTAGAAGAACTGCGGCTCATTGTGGAAGGGAATGCCGACCTGTTTGCCGCCAATGGTGACTTCACGAACGTCCGGCTCGTAGAATCCGCCGCCGCTAGCGCTGATCTCCTCGAAGAGATCAGATACATCGGACAGAATACCCATGGCTGCCTGCTGCGAAACTCTAATACCAAGCATGGCATCCGGCAATGTTCCAGCTTCAATAGCTGCAGACTGTTTCTGATTGTAGTCACCCCATGGGAACAGTTGCACCTCTACTTCAAAACCATTCTCGGCTGCAGCGAGTTTGGCTGATTCGGTGTGGTACTCATTCTGTGCCTCAATGAAGTGTTGCGGGGCCCAGTACACGAGCTGTGGTGTTTCAGCAGAAGGCGCCGAGCCGCTATCACCTGACGTCCCCGGCTGTGCAGGCGCTGCGCAGGCGGCTAATGCTGCCAATCCAATCGCGCCACCTGTGACCTTTAGAAAGCTACGTCGAGATAAATTACTGCGTGCCATAGGTATTTTCCTCCTTGGCGTAGAAATGGTGGTGAGACGGTACGTGAATTTGGTTTGAGAAGATATACTTTAGTGCCGCTATGGAAAACTGTGGTGGGGAGAGCATGTTGCGGGCAAAGAGATACCATTACACATCATACACGCACAGTTAATCCAACCGAGTCGGCGAACCTCAGACGAACAGAGCGGTATCTTAGGCGCCGACGTTGCTGCCCAAACCCATTCTAATACGCGACATCTAGATGGGTCAATTGTCAGAATTGATTGCCGTGTAAGAGTAGCAGAAATATTCCGAAGCGTCAAAATGACGCATAGTGCACTTTCATTGTATATCGGTCCGATCCTGCGATCCAGTACCTTCGTTCAGAATAGTCCTATGACTTGAACCTTGGCTACAATCAGCTACGCGGAAACGCTCACTACAGCACTGCTGCGAAGCCCCGTTTTATCATGCGAAAAGAGATGTATCGCGGGCTACTCAGCCCACAGATGGGCGTACTTCAAGCCGCTTCCCGTATTGAACAGCACGACCCGTTCATCAGGCTGCACCCACCTACTATCAAGAAGTCGTTGCAGCGCGGCAAGACAGGCGGCTCCTTCCGGAGCGGGAAAGATACCTGTATGGGCGCCCATGACGCCTGCCTGTTCGAGCATCTCGGCGTCCGTGACCGCAACAGCCGTGCCATTGCTCTCTCGCAATGCGCGCAGGATGAGGAAATCGCCTACGGCAGCCGGTACGCGCAGACCGTCCGCAACCGTCTTGGCGCCTTGCCACGTTTCGGCGAATTCGTCGCCTTGGTCAAAGGCTCGCACCATAGGAGCGCATCCCGCGCTCTGGACTGTGACCATTCGTGGACGGCGACTATCGATCAACCCCATCTCCTCCAGTTCGTCGAAGGCCTTCCACATGCCGATTAGTCCCGTGCCGCCGCCCGTAGGATAGATGATTACGTCAGGCAACTGCCAATCCATTTGTTCGGCTATTTCATAACCCATAGTCTTCTTGCCTTCGATGCGGTATGGCTCTTTCAAGGTACTGACATCGAACCAACCGTGGAGTTCCACGCCCTTTCGAACTTCGACTCCGCAATCCGTAATCAGCCCCTCGACGAGAGTTACCTCGGCGCCGAGTTCTGCACATTCCACGCGAAATGTAGAGGGTACATCTTGGGGCATAAATACGTGAGCCGGTATACCGGCAAGTGCTGCGTAGGCGCTCATTGCACCAGCAGCATTGCCTGCGCTAGGAATGGCTAGCTCTGATGCACCCAACTCGTAGGCACGACTTACTGCTGCGCTCAAGCCTCTCGCTTTGAAGCTGCCAGTTGGATTTAGCCCCTCATCCTTGATCCAAAGATCAGTGCAGCCGATATGCCGACCCAGACGCTGAGCCTGCGCAAGGGGCGTCCACCCTTCCCCTAACGTGAGGACAAAAGAATCATCTTGAACCGGCAGAACCTCGCGGTAACGCCACATGGTCGGCCTACGTTTCTGCAAAGCTTCCGGCGTTAGTGTCGTTGCCGCTTTGGCGAGATCATAGCGCGCCAACAATGGCTTGCCGCACTCAACACATAAGTTGAGTAGTTGATCAACATCGTATTCTTTACCACAGTAGCCGCATTGCAGATGAGTTAGCGTGGATAATGATGGCATCAGTAGAGTCCTTTTATCTGTGGAAAAGAGTCTTGTCGCATCAATCTATCTACATATAAGCAACTATTTTGTTGTACGAGTGACATGGGGACAGAAAGTTTGGACACCGCAGCCAATACGAACAAGACAGGTAAATTCTGTGTATTCGTTGCGGCTCCATAGCAATCCTACACAGCACCTATAGATATGGCAACTTTATACGTTCTATGCAAAACTAAAATGGCACAATATTGTGCATGACGATAGGGTTTCGAGGCGACAGCAAATGTAGAGACGGAATGAGGAATTTGTAGCTTTGCGCATCTCACCCAGAGTTACCATACCGGAAGACGAGATTCAGCTCCAGTTTATTCGGTCCGCCGGACCAGGCGGCCAAAATGTAAACAAAGTATCCACGGGCGTCCAGCTGCGCTTCGATGCGGTGAATTCGAAGGTGCTGCCGGACGATGTACGCGAACGGCTCATCAAGCTGGCTGGTAGCCGAGCGAGTGACCAAGGTGTCATCGTCATCGAAGCGAAGCGGTCACGCAAGCAGGCGCGTAACCGTGAGCAGGCGCGTTCGGTGCTGCGAACGCTATTGCAGAAGGCTGAAAAGAAGCCGCGTACTCGCATACCGACTCGACCGTCGAAAGCCTCTATAGAGAGACGCCTCAACAACAAGAAACACCAAAGTCGCGCGAAACAGTCTCGCCAATGGAAGCCTAATACTGAATAATCATATGGGTTTTCTTAGCGTACTTGTATACCAGCTACGCTTATTGCGTAAATTATGGAACACATTCAGCATACGAGAAAATACGCCAGCTTGCCGTTAGGCGCGCTCCCATCCAACAGGCGACATACTGTGCGCCTAGACTCCTTGAACACATGACCATTTGAGCAATCGTTCGCGCATCTTCCTCGAGGCCGTCTGACCTGGCAGTCTGCCAAAGCTGTCCAGGTAGCAAACTACAAAATGCGGGCGAGACATGTCATGTTCCTACACTCAAGACAGGCAAGTCGCCTGGGTTGTGCTAATGAAGCTTAAACAAACTGGTTTAACGCCAGCTAGTGCTACTCATAGCCAGTATCGCACTATATCGATTGATGCATTCCAAGTGTCGACCGAACTAGTGACGATCAACACGCAATAGGTACCTGCGCCATGGCAGAGGTATCGGAATTTAGTCGAGTTGCATCAATAAAACCGGTGTGGCAGAATAGCCAACAGCTAACTATAGATGGTACAGACTCTGCATCCAATAACTACTATGGGCTATATTGGGCTAAATTGCCTGGTCATAGATTGTAAAAGCATTTTCTGTACTAATGAACAGACAACGACAGGAATGGTGGATACCCGTCAGCCGTCAGAATCGAGCGGATGAATACTCGGTTTGGCCGCCATATACATCGCCGTAGGGGTGCCTGATGCGCGTCGCTGTCATCGTTATATTGTCTATTACGATTCTCTTTGTTGTTCCCCTGAAGTACACTGAGCCGCTTTACGCCTTCGACGAAGAAGCTCAGGATAGTAATGTTGCCCCGATCAGTGCAGCAGCAGTCGCACCTGAAGCGCAGACCAAAAAAATCGCAGCCAGCGATGTACTCACGGGTTCAGCGGCACGTGCAGTTGTGAGTGCCACTACAGGACAAAATGCGCCGAAGATTTACTTCACCCGTGTGTATACTTTGGTTCCTAGTACAGGCGAAACCTCACTAGAGTTCGAGGCTGGCTACAATATCGTTACTTCCACGTTTGAGAATACGAAAACTCAGGACCAGACGAATTCCACGAGGGAACAGCCAACATCTGTGGAGTCCGATTTACCCAAATCTTCTTCAGTTGACGATCTGACACCAGACGTTGCATTGGCAAGAAGCGCAACGGCAAGTGATACGCCGACAACAGCACCAACTATGCCCGCAACGGCAACACCGACAATCAGCACGGATACCTCAATTCCACCCGCTACACCTATAGATACGCCGATCCCCTCGCCTACTCCAACGATACCTGCAGTCGACACAGCTACTCCAACGCCCACTCAAACAGGGACGCCTGTCCCGACGCAGACGGCAATCCCAACTTTTGGCGCAACGGCTTCAGCAACATCAGAGCCGCCTACGCCGCCACAACAAGTGTTGATCAAAACCGCTAGCAAAGTTGCATTGCTGCCGCAAACGACTCCCACCGTTATAGAACTGAAGCCGAGAGAAACACCGGCTGGCGCCTCAGAACCCGAAGCTGTAGACATTGCCGCAACCGTTTCGGCTGCTGAAACGGAAATGGAGAGTGCGTCACGGGCAGTAAACGACACGCCCAACGCCACAGGGACGCCTGATATAAGCGTGACGAACTCGGATGAGGCGGCGACGGCGACGTGCGAAGCTGTAGCACAGCAGATCGAGGACCCCACATTCTATCGCGGCAGCTACCGCTTTAGTCCAAAAACAAAAATCATCGCACCGGTGGACGAATCGATCATGCCGTCAGCAGGAGCCGAAGGTGACACCGGGGATGCTTCCCTGGCAAAGTGCGAAGCGACACCAGGCATGCAGCAACCAGTGACGGCAGGCTTGGCCGCGTATTTGGGCTTCCCGCGTATCGGTCGAGCAATGTACTACAATCCCGGCATCATGGAGCGCGTACTGTCGTTCAGGCTGCAATCGGGTCACGTCTCCAACTGTGAAGAATGCGTAGGCAATGTTGCGTTATTAGATCGATCGGACCTGAATCGCAAAGTATGGCTGGAGTGGGAAGATGGGACTGTTGATGGTCCGTTCCTTGTTATCGACGTCGCGGCCAGACATCATGTGGACATGTTGCTACAGCGGCACTGGGTAGTCGATATCGACTATCAAACCGCGCGGCGCATCGGCATGAATCGACCATTGCCCGTCACCGTCTGGGATCATCCCCCGCTCTAGTGCATTCAGCTGTCTTAGCGGATCTATTCGCACGCAACGGACGTAGGCAGAATGAGTTGGAGTTTGGTGTCGCAATTCTGTGAGAAAATTTGACGCTGTTTAACTGCTCTGCTATACTTTCTTCTGCGTGCGGGGCTGTAGCTCAGTTGGGAGAGCGCTACAATCGCACTGTAGAGGTCAGGGGTTCAAGTCCCCTCAGCTCCACCACACTGGTGGAGCGCTGCCTAAGAGCTTACAGTCAGGTAGACATCTCTCAAACGCAGGCGTACTCCCAAGCCGCTCTGCGTTGGGTTAGTCGGCAGCGCACAAGCCATTTTGGGCCTATAGCTCAGCTGGGAGAGCGCTACAATGGCATTGTAGAGGTCAAGGGTTCGAATCCCTTTAGGTCCACTGACAAGACCCTTCCGCCAACGGAAGGGTTTTTGTTTGCATGGTTCACGACACATGCCGGCAAGATGGAACAAGTAATCTTACGAAGGTGTTGCTGCGGTTGTCTGACCCGTGTTCATGCGACATAATTGTTTATGCGACATAATGAATTAGCTACCAACCTCCGCTCAGTACACTTCTGCTACTAGCGCAATCTGAGGATAAAGCCACATGAGTACTGCTGAACCATCGACGCCTCGCCACAACGATGAACTGCGGCCTGTCCGGTTCGAACTGGGCTACGTGAAGTATCCAGAGGGATCCGTACTCATTTCGGTTGGCAATACCAAGGTGCTTTGCAATGCATCTGTGGATAATCGCTTGCCGCCTTGGTTGCGCTACGGCAAGCAGAAACACGGTTGGGTCACGGCGGAGTATGCGATGTTGCCGCGTAGCACATCGGAGCGTACGCAGCGCGAGACGCTGCGCCCAAAAGGACGAACGCAGGAAATACAGCGCCTCATCGCCAGAAGCCTGCGCGCGGTTGTCGATCTAGATAAACTGGGTGAGCGGCAAATCATTGTCGATTGTGATGTGTTGCAGGCTGACGGAGGTACACGAACCGCATCCATCACAGGTGGATACGTTGCGCTTGCCCTTGCTATACAGGACCTCGAGAGCAAGAAACTGGTGAAGCCAGGCGTGTTGAAACAGGCAGTGGCGGCTGTCAGTGTAGGTATCGTTAAAGGGCGCGCCACCCTTGACCTAGACTATGAACTCGACCTCAACGCCGATGTAGATATGAATGTGGTCATGACTTCGGACGGACGATTTGTCGAAGTGCAGGGGACCGCAGAGGGTGAGCCGTACAGTAGAGCGGCGCTCAATGCCATGTTGTTGTTGGCGGAAATGGGCATTACTGAGTTGCTCGAGATGCAGCAGCTAGCGCTCAAGGCGCGCTAATTCCGATTCGATTCTCATTACAAGTAACGAGGCTGTGAACGCCGTCGTGGAGGGTTGCTGCTACCCAAGACCATAAAATTCATAAGCCTCGCTAGCCGCAGCGTGCATCAGACAATGCCTGCGGCTAAGTCGATCCACATCCGTGTCATATCCACCGCCCACGACACACGCAACTGGCGTATCCTTACTCAAACACTGACTGATCACGAAATAGTCGCGGCTGTAGAGTCCAGTGTCGGTCATCGCCAGTTTGCCCAAGCGATCGAGCCTGTGCGGATCGACGCCCGCATCATACAGTACGAGACCCGGCTTGAAAGAGTTTATCAGTTTGGGCAGTTCCGTCCGCAAACATTCCATGTACAGATCCTCGTCTGCGAGCTCAGGTAGACTAATATCGAGGTCACTTGCACTCTTGCGGAATGGGAAGTTCGCACCGCAATGCATGGAAAAGGTGAAAACGGACGCATCCTCAGCAAAGATAGTGGCTGTGCCATCTCCCTGGTGCACATCCAGGTCAACGATCAGTACTCGGTCCACTTGACCGCCTTCTACATAGTAGCGAGCAGCAACCGCCAAATCATTGAATATACAATATCCTGATCCGAAACCGGCGTGAGCGTGGTGTGTGCCGCCGGCAGTGCTGCATGCCACGCCGAATGCCAGTGCTAGCTCAGCAGTTAGTAGCGTTCCACCGACGGCAGCTCGCGTCCGGTTCACCAAGGATGGGCTCCACGGTAAACCGATCCGGCGCAACTGTAGTGGATCTAGTTCTCCGTTGATGAAGGCATGCACGTATTCAGGGCTATGAACAAGTTGCAGCTGTTCAATTGTGACGATTTCAGGTACGTGAAACTGGTCGAATGATGCAATATGATCGCGTACTAGCATTTCATAAATGCGACCGAACTTGGGCATGGGAAATCGATGACCGGACGGCAGTGGAGAGACGAAATCAGGATGATAAACGATCGGCAATGTCATGACTCGTGATTGTACAGTGAACTGCTGAATACTGTCTATTCGGGTGCTTTGTAGTCGGCGTCCTTGCCGTTTGTGCAATATGCACAGATCCTCTGTTCGAGTACGTGTGGCATCTGCGCATCAACTTGCTTGCTGTTACAATATGGCTATACGTTGGTGCCGTTGACTACTTGTTATTGCGAGCTTGAGACCCATCACTGGCTTACATCCATGCGGGGTATGTTTGAGGAGAATCCATTATGGCTAAGCTGATCTACTACGTGGACGGTGAATTCGTACCGGAAGATGAGGCTAGGCTACCCATCGGCGATCTAGCGATCGTGCGAGGATTTGGTGTTTTTGACTTTCTGCGCACCTATGAACATGTTCCATTTATGCTGCGCGAGCATATCGAACGCTTGCAACGCTCCGCCCAACAAATCGATCTGTATCTGCCCTGGTCGCTAGACGAAATTTCATCCATCGTTGAAGAAACGAACGACCGCAACGACTTAACCAACGCCGGCATTCGTATCATTGTCTCCGGCGGAGAGTCGCACAGTTTTATGATGCCGGAAGAAAAGTCAACCTTGTCCGTGCTGATTAATCCCATTGCAAAGCCTGCGGGTTCATCGCCGGATGAGGGCGCATCGACGGTCACCACGAGGATGGCTCGCTTTATGCCCACAGTCAAGAGTCTCAACTATATGGCCGCGATCTTGGCTGTACGAGAGGCAGCCAAGACAGGAGCATTTGAGGCAGTGTATCGCACTGCCGACGATACGGTCACCGAGGGTACGCGCTCCAATCTGTTCATTGTCAAGGATGGGCGCCTGATCACACCCAGGGATGATGTATTGCCTGGTATCACTCGTATGGCCGTGCTTGCAGCCGTGGACGGCAAATACGAAGTCGAGGAACGCGCCGTTGGCTACGACGAACTGATGAGCGCAGATGAGGTCTTTCATACGAGCACAACACAGGGCGTTATCCCTGTAGTCAAAGTCGACGGACAGAGCATCGGCAATGGCCGCGTTGGTGAATGCACGCGAGATATCACGGAGCTTTTCCATGCCTATGTGGCGGAAAAGACAGGTGTAGTCCTGACAGCGTGACCACATCCAAGGACAGAAAATGAGCGTTACCGGCGAGATTCACGTGGCCGCGATCTGTGGCAGCCTTAGAGAAAAGAGCTACACTCGAATGTCGCTCAACCTTGCGCTGGAAGGTGCGCGTATGGTTGGCGCCTCAACCAAAATGATCGATCTGCGAGACTATGAGCTGGCGTTCTGCGACGGATCGGACGAATATCCTCCGGATGTCGAGCGCTTACAGCAGGATGTAGCGGATGCGAAGGGATTGATTATCGGCACGCCGGTCTACCACGGCAGTTACAGCGGCGTACTTAAAAACGCGCTCGATCTACTGAGTTTCCGTGAGCTTGAAGGCGCTATCTGGGGTTTGCTCGGCGTAGCTGGCGGCGGTACTGGCGCAACTGTAACGATGACGCACTTGCGCACAATCGGACGCTCGCTGCACGCTTGGGTTGTGCCGGAAGAAGTCTCGGTCGCGAATAGTAGCAAGCAGTTCGATGCCAGCGGCCAGTGTATCGACGCGGCGCTGCGTGAGCGGCTTCTGAATTTGGGCCGCTCCGTGGCTCGTTTCGCCTATTTGCACCATGCAGAACAGACTCAGGAATTCGTGCGCCTGTGGGAATCGAATCTTAGTAGTCCGGACGATGACTACTAGTACCATCGGTGTACGGAGGTAAAGGAACAGTATGGACATCATGCAGGACCACGAATTGAGCTGCGACGTACTGGTCGCAGGCGGCGGACCCGCTGGTGTTCCCGCTGCACTGGCTGCCGCTCGTAGCGGCGCGAGCGTAGTCCTTTGCCAAGATCGTTCCGTCCTTGGAGGCAACGCTTCCAGCGAAGTGCGTATGCATATCGTGGGAGCGGACTGCAGCGGCGGTCGCGGCGTTCCGTTGGAAACCGAGACGCGCGAGGGCGGTATTATCGAGGAGATTCGTCTGGCGACCTGTGTGCAAAATCGGCAACGCTCTGCCTCCATGCTAGACCTCATCTTGTACGACCTCTGTCGCGTGGAACCGAATCTCACGTTGCTGTTGAATACCCGCGTGGTCGATGTGGCGCTGGAAGGCGATCGCATCAGCTATGCGATGGCGGTGCGACCCTTAACTGAGGATCGCTTCCGCATCCACGCCGATGTCTTCATCGACTGCACGGGCGACGGCGCATTGGGCGTTGCAGCCGGAGCGCCCTATCGCGTCGGGCGCGAAGCCCGCAATGAGTACGGTGAGCCAGCAGCGCAGGATGTTGAGGATAACAAGACCCTCGGTTCCACAATTCTGTTCCAGGCGCGACGGCATGATCGTTCCATGCCGTTCACGGCTCCGGAATGGGCGCGCACCTTCACCGAAGATGACTTGAGACTGAGGCCGCACGGCGAGGCTGGCATCGATCGCGGGTTGGAATACGGGTACTGGTGGACCGAATGGGGCGGCGAACTAGATACAATCCGGGACAACGAAAGCATCCGCGACGAACTGCTGGCAATCGTCATGGGCATCTGGGACCACATCAAGAATGATGGCGATCATGGCGCCGACAACTGGGCGCTCGAATGGTTCGGATTTCTGCCCGGCAAGAGGGAGAGCCGCCGTTTTATGGGCCAATATGTCCTGAACGAACAGGACGTACTGGAATCCAGGCAGTTCGAGGATGCGTTTGCCTTTGGCGGCTGGCATATCGATGTTCACCCGCCGGCAGGTGTGGATGCGGTGGACGAAGAACCATGCGATCAGCGCATGCCTGCACATATTTACGACATTCCCCTACGTTCATGCGTAACCGATGAGCCGGTAAATCTGATGTTCGCCGGTCGCAACATCTCTGCCACCCACCTAGGATTTGCGTCCACACGCGTCATGGCGACCTGCGCGGTTGTGGGGCAGGGCGTGGGCACGGCAGCCGCATATGCAGTCGCGCATGGCGTCGCACCGGCAAGTTTATCTTCGTCGCCAGATGCGCTACATGCAATTCAACAGCGCCTATTGCGAGACGATGCCTTCTTAATTGGGATTGCCAACAATGATCCAGATGATCTGGCACGCACTGCCGAGGTTACCAGTTTAAGTGAACAGCCTGGCGGTGATGCAACCAATGTGACATCCGGCCAAACCAGGTCTGTCCATGGCCTGCTCGGCGCGCCAAAGGACCGATCGATGCCTGGCGCGCATCGCTGGATGAGCGATCCTGCACAGGGCTTTCCGGCTTCCATCACACTGCGTTGGGATGCACCTGTCGATATTGCCAGCATTGAATTGGTCTTCGATACGGGCATGCATCGCCCCCTTACCTTAAGCCATTCGGATGCGTACGTGGAGCTGATGGAGTGGGGGCATGCGCAGCCGGAGACAGTGCGCGATTATCTCATCGAAGCGGATGTCGACGGCAACTGGCAAACGATAGCCGCAGTATCCGACAACTACCAGCGACATCGTGTGCACATGTTTGACTATGTCGTCAGCGCCGACGCGCTGCGCATCAACGTGCTAGCCACGAACGGACTCGACCACGCTCGCATCAACGAAATCCGTGTTTACGGTCCCAAATCTCTAGCCTGGTTGTAGATTCGCTAATGTTACCTCATAGAACAAGACACGGTGCTTGTACAAGCACCGTGTCTTGTTCTTAACTCAGACGAAGATAGCCCAAGAGGTTCGGTTTTGTTCGCAACCGAATGAAATGAGTTACGGCGTCACTTGGTACAGCCGAAGTTTTACTGCGTGACGGCTGAATCGAGCTCAGCTAAGTCTGTCTGCACGACGTCATCTGCGGGAGTGAGATCGGGTAATCCATATTCGGCCTGCGCTGCACTCGCCTTCTCCAGCGCGTCGTCGTAAACCTCATAGTGTTCGCCCTCGGCCTCGTCCGGATCCACGTACTTCAGCCACATGGCCTCTTCCTTGTGCTCACCGGCAAGAACGCGCCGGCTAACTTCTAGGTTACTGGAATCGCTGTGGTGTCGTACTTCTCCCTGCTGTAGCAGAATGTATTGACCGGCATACTGGTCAATGAGTTCCTGTCGGTGCTTCTGATAGTAAATGGCTTGCTCCGCTGTAGTCTTGCGCCAGCTAATGTTCATCTGCAGTGAGTCGGTAAGGTGCGCATAGAACTCTCCCACCGGCGCCTCCACCTCGGATTGAAAATCGATTTCGTCCAAATTTACCGTGCCAAGTCCGCCTTCAGCCGCCACAAGTAAAGGATTGCGATCACGGTGGAAGGGCGGCGTGAGCCAGTCACTGGCTGGATCGTGGCCCATAAGGTAGGCGCCGCATGCGTCAGTGGCGATAATGTTGTCGCCCGCGATCAGTGTATTGGCGATCTGCACCGGTCCTTCATCCAGCCCATTTCCCCACTCGCGGCCCGCCTGCCCGATGAGCCCGTCGATGATGTTCAACGCTGGATTATAGATGTTGCCCATATCCGCCAGCATGTAGGGCATGCGCACGATATGATGGAAGTACCATCGTGCATGCCCTTCCGGCTCTGTCGGCATCAGTCCAAATAGGTTCTTCAGACAGAGTGTGATGCCCATGAAAGCATGGTTTTTTAGCTTAGCGACGGAGATGAACTCATCCACGTCGATAGATGTCTTAGGCAGCAGGTATTGCTTGAACATTTGACCGCCACCTGGCGTCTGCACCATCGTGTACGGCGGCTCGGTTGCGATGACATACTTCACGCCGTATTCCTGCAGAATGGGCAGTACGGTGGCACTCTCTACCGGATCCTTGCCATTGTACATGGCGTAGAAGCTGACGTCCGTCACGATGATTTCTGCGTCCGTCCGTTCGCGCAGAAGGCGGATGACGGCACGCGCAACTTTGCTGCTGACAAGCTGCTGCAGCATGCCCTCGTGGCGAACTTGCCATTCCGGCGGTTTGTCCTGATTGAACTTGATGCCGATACGTTTGGCGCGGGCAAGACGGTCCCACGTTTCCGTCAACGGGTCGGTGACACGCTTAAGCGCTTCATATACTTCTTCATCGGACGACTGCCAATCGCAATAACCAGCCCGAACTTTGTACTGTGAGTCGTTTGACATAACAATGTCCTTGAGTCTATTAGGGAATACCAAACAGCGTTCCTATACAAGGTTAGCCACGATGGCAGCAAATACGCCGAAAACCATAAGCCAACCAAAACGTTGATGCAATAGCGCTGTACCGCGCACAACTTTATTCAGTCTTTCCGGTTCGTCGTGCAGCGCCGATGTACGAATCATATCGATGGCGAAAGGTAGTGTAACGAATGCCAGCAAGGTGAACAAGGGCGCAATGCGCAGTACGACGAGCAGTACCAGCACCGCATAGCTACCGCCAACCATTCCATTATACTCCCATCGACTCAACTTCCTACCCGAAATATTGGCCAGCGTGCGTTTGCCGTTTGTGATATCCTTTTCGATATCACGCATGTTGTTGGCGAACAGAATGGCAGCCACTAGCAGCGCAATCGGCAGCGATAGGAATAATACATCCCACGAAAGGGTCTGCGTCTGCACGTAGTAGCTGCCGAGCACCATTATTGGGCCCATGAAAATAAATACGACCACTTCGCCCAGCGCGTTATAGGCAAAGGAGTACGGACCAGCCGTATAGAACCAGCCGGCTAGCACACTCAGAATACCGATCCACAGGATGAACAATCCGCGGACGTAGACGAGATAGAGGCCCAGCACAGCGCCTAAACCGAAGAAAAAGATGGCGCCCCAGAAGACCTGATTCAGCGTCAGCATGCCATCGCGCATGGCCGAATGTGGTCCACGCGTCTCCGGCGTATCTGAACCCTTCTTAGTGTCGTAGTAGTCGTTGATTAGATTAGTACCAATTTGAATGGAAATGGAAGCAATTAAGGTGATGGCAAACAGCAGCCAACTCCACACGCCCTCGTAGGCTGCCCAGGTCGAACCCAGGACAACCGGGACAATGGCTGCAGTCAGTGAGAAGGGGCGCGAGGCCATCCACCACGTGCGAATGAATCGGCGCACTTTAGGTTCATCCTCCAGTTTAGTCTGTGTCTTCTTACGAGTGTCAGAAACCCGCCAGGGCAAGAGTTGACGTTCTACCTCAGCCATGATCACAGTGAACCCCCATCCAAGCAGTGCAACCACGATCAAGCCTGCGAAGATTGTGGGCAGATCATACCGATAATAGCTTGTCCAAATCAGGGCGCCAATTCCACCGTCGGGCAGTAGCAGCTCGGTACCGACGATGACGGTCAGCGCAAAGCCGAGCCCAAGGCTGATGCCGGTGAGCATGTTGGGCATGGATGCTGGTACGGCAACCGTCCAAATGAGCGCCCAACCTTTGGCGCCGTTGTTGCGTGCGATGTCAAAGTACTTGTCTTCGATATTCATGACACCCGCCATGGTGTTGATCGCCACTAGAAAGAAGACGGAGATGGCGACAATAGCGTATTTGCTGGTCTCACCCAGGCCAAAAAGAATGACCACCATGGGTACGAGAGCAATTTTCGGCACGGGATAGAGGGCTGAGATCAGCGGTGAAAGGGCAAGTCGCGTGGTGCGACTGACGCCCATGGCCAAACCAATAACGATCGCGGGTACGGTCGCTATGGTAAACCCGATGGCCATGCGTTTGAGCGTGATGGCAGTGGCTGTCAACAGTTCGCCGCTGGCGATCAGCTCACCCATTCGTTGCAATGTTTCGGTCGGCGGCGGGAAAAATCGCCGGTCCAACACGCCAAAGAAGACCAGCAATTCCCAAATTACCAGGAACATTAGGGGCGAAATCAGATTGATTAACCGGTCTCGCATGCTACTTCCTGACCTCTGCTAGACGGGCAGCGTCGACCTCGTCGCGCAGTGATTCCCATATCTGATAGGTCACGTCGCCATAGGCAGCTTCGCGCTTTAGGTTCATCGTATTGCGCGGTCGTTCAAAGGGAACCGAGATTTCGGCCTTGATCCGTCCTGGCGCGGCGGTCATAACGAGCACGCGATCGCCCAAGACGATCGCCTCGTCGATGGAGTGCGTGACGAAGATGACCGTCGTTGCGGCACTGTCTAGCTCGTTGCTTGTAGCGGACTTGCTGGGCGCTTCCCAGATTTGCAACAGCTCCTGCTGCAAGAGTGCGCGGTTCTGTGCGTCAAGCGCACCAAATGGCTCATCCATGAGAAGCACTTGCGGGTCGTTGGCCAACGAACGCGCCAATGCTACGCGCTGTCGCATACCGCCGGACAGCTGATACGGGTATGCTTCAGCATAGCCCGATAGGCCGACCAGCGCCAGCATGTCGTCGACTGTGTCTTCTCGCTCACGCATGGGTACGCCGCGAATGCGCAATCCGTATTCCACGTTGCGTCGCACGGTGAGCCAGGGGAACGTTGAGTCCCCCTGGAAGACCATTCTGTTGAACGGACGGATCGAGTCAGACAATTCAGCCGTTCGCAATTCTCCGCTCGTCGGTTCATCCAACCCGGCGATGATGCGTAGCAGGGTACTTTTTCCGCAGCCGCTGGGACCGACGATTGTGATGAATTCACCGCTTTGGATTTCAAGATCAACTGGGCCCAAGGCCTCGATCTCGTTGCCTTGCGGGCCTGGGAAGTTCTTCGCGAGACCCGAAGCTGCAATGACTGTCATTATGTTAGCTTACTGCCATTCCACTGGACCGCCCAACTCCTCAACCGCAGCTTCAGCGTAGCTGGAGTTGACATAAGGAGAGAGGTCCAGGTCCTCGTCGTAGGATAGCTGGCCTTCCATGCGGAAGAAGTCTTCCAGCGCTTCAATATCGTCGATTGGAATCTCGCTGTTTGGATCGTGGTACGAGCGATTGGCGCGCTTGATCACATCAGCCGGCACGCCGGTGTATTTCTCAATATAGGCCAAATTCTCATCCGAGAACCAGGCGTCGCCGTTGATGTCACGTGCGCCGCGGGTATACGCCTTCACAAACGCCTTGGCAAGGTCGGGGTTCTCGGTCGCCCAGTCCTTATTGTAGAAGATGTAGGTAGGCGTGAAATCCTGGATGAAGTCCTGCGAAACGCGCGAAACCAGTTCCTTGTCTTCCATGAGCGTCGCTAGCGGCTCGGATAGAATCGCCCCGTCCAGAGAGCCGTTTTCCAGCGCAGGCGCGACATCGCGGTAGGCGACGCCCACGACGTCCACATCGGGAAAGTCCAGCCCGCCCTGCTGTAGCGCATTCCAAAGCCAATATTCGGTGGCGGCGCCCTTAGAGTTAATGGACACCTTCTTGCCTTCCATATCCGCCATGGTGGTCAACTCGCCGCTGTCGTAGCGTGTCTTGCTCACAACGAACGGGCTCGTCAACGGCGGGCGTTCGGTGTGCATTGGCGCGACGATCTCGAATTCGATGCCGCGGGAGATAGCGTTGAGCATACCAGAGCCGATGCCGCTGCCGGCAACGTCGAAGTTTCCGGCTGCCACCTGGATGACGTTTTCCGGTCCGCCTTCCTGGGGCGTCATTTCCAATTTGATGCCTTCTTCTTCAAAATAGCCCTTTTCCTGGGCGACGAAGAGCGGCGCAAAGATTGTGATAGGTATGTAGCCCACGCGAACTGTCGCAAGCTCGTCGTTAGGTTCGGAAGTTGGCTCATCCTGTGCGGTCGGTTCTTGCGCAGTAGGATCATCTGCCGCCGGAGCAGTTCCCGGTGCAGCGCATGCAGCCAGAATGAGGCTCAACACCAGTATGATTGGAAGTAATTTGTCATAGCGCATGAAAGTAGTGTCTCCTCTTTCTTCTGTGTATTCCTATACGATAATGCGGATATAGTAGTTCTACGCTTGGGATTATGCAGCCTCTCCTTGGTGGTTTTCAATAGTAGCCACACCGCACAGTCCTCAACTAGATAATTTACTACTGGAGATTATGTATGTCTAATGTCGTGAATCGCCAGTTTGATAATCCCAGTCAATACATATTTCGATGCAATTATCAGCGCCAATGAAGCGCTGTCCTCGTTTATTGCCCGTAGGCTGCAGCGAAATCTACTCTGTTAATATTAGCGCCGGTATGCGTGCGAAAACGCAAGGATATGCCGTCCAGGCGCCATGCAACAGGCACGTATCTTCTGTTCTCCAAATAGCGTCAAGCTTTCGTACAGAGTAGACAATGCTGCCGCGCTATTTCAGTGGTCGCACGTACAATTGTTCGTTATTTCACAAACGTAGCAAGTAAGCGTAGCAAAATGGATTCTGCGACAGTACCAAGACAAATTTATCCAGCCGAACATCGGCTCGGGAAGCCGAAACAGAACCTGTCCGAATCTCACCGAATCGCATGGCACGAAGTCGAACATATGTGTTATAGTAATCGCAAGCAGAATCATGTTGTTACAGGAGCACAGGCAGTGGCGCGTTCGATAATCCACTTAGATTTGGATGCGTTTTTCTGCGCCGTGGAGGAACAGTACGATGCTTCGCTGCGCGGCAAGAGCTTTGCCGTCGGCGGTCGTCCCGAAACCCGCGGCGTCGTCTCCTCTTGCTCCTATGCTGCCCGAGTTTATGGCGTGCACTCGGCTATGCCCATGGGGCAGGCTATGAGCCTGTGCCCCGGCTTGCTCATTGTCCATGGCGACTTCCGTCGCTACAAAGCCATGTCGCGCCGCGTGATGAGCATACTCCGCTCCGTTACGCCGCTGGTCGAGCCTATATCCATCGACGAAGCCTTCTTGGATGTGTCCGACGTAGACAGTCCGCCGCTAGAAATCGCACAGATGTTGCAAGCGCGCATCCGCAAGGAACTTGGATTGCCCAGCTCATTGGGGGTCGCCAGCAACAAACTGGTTGCCAAAATCGCCAACAATATGGGCAAGGCGCGCAGCGGCAAGAACGGCGAACCGCCGCGTGCTATACTGGCCATCGAACCGGGCACGGAAGCGGAGTTCCTGGCGCAGTTGCCCTGCAAAGAACTGTGGGGAGTCGGTCCGAAAACGGCTGAACGGCTGGAGCAATTAGGTATGATGACCATTGGCGATATTGCGGCGGTGCCGGATGATGAACTGGAGGAGCGTTTTGGCAAACACGGTATCGACCTCTCGCGACGAGCCAGAGGCATCGACAACCGGCCAATTGTCACGCGCTGGGAACAGAAATCCATCAGCCAGGAGCGCACCTTCATACGGGACGTCAGCAATGGACAGGAGCTACGTGCTACGTTGAGACGGCTCTCCAGCGGCGTCGCACACCAACTGCAACGCAAACGGCTGACGGGTACCACAGTGCGCCTAAAGCTGCGTTGGAGCGATTTCACCACGCCGACGCGCCAGACAACGTTGCAACGACCGACTGACGATGCAGACGAAATATATGCAACTGTGCTGGAACTGTTCGAACGCTTGTGGCGACCGGGGCACCCGGTTCGGCTATTGGGCGTGGGCGTCGGTAGTCTGGGTAAGCAGGCTCGCCAGATGACCTTGTGGGACGCTCCTGACGAGCGTTCTGAACAGCTGCAAGTGGCGGTTCGTTCTCTGCGTCAACGGTTTGGAGAGTACGCAATTCGCCGGGCGGATGAACTGGCCCAACAGGATGAGGCTGCGCTGGATTAAGACCGCGGTTGGCTACTGACTTATGCGTTTCAGTTTGCATACGCCTTTACGACTGCCTACAATCACCTCATCCGCCATGCTCAGGAACAGACCATGTTCGACAATCCCGGCGCGCTGGCTGAGCTCTGCTGCCAACTGTTGCAGGTCATCGATGGGACCAAAGTCACAGTCCAGAATCATGTTGCCCTGGTCGGTAGTGAGTGGATTGCCGGACGCCTTCTTCCGCACGCTTGTCTTTGCGCCCAGACCATCAATGAATGCCCGCTGATTTTTCCAACCAAACGGGATCACCTCCACTGGTACAGGCCAGTGCGTACCCAATTGATCGGAGATTTTTGTCTCGTCCACAATGAGCACAACGCGGTCGCTGGCTTGCGCGACGATCTTTTCCCGCAGCAGCGCACCGCCGCCGCCCTTAATCACGTTCAAGACAGGATCGACTTCATCCGCACCATCTATCGTGATGTCCAGTCGGGGATGCTCCTCCAGAGTCGTGGTCGGGATGCCGGCTTCATGGGCCATTTTCTCCGCTTCTTTGGACGTGGGTACGGCGAACAAGCCCGTGACGGCTCCCATTTTAATCCGTTCCGACAGCAGAGACAGAAAATGCGCAGAGGTCGTTCCAGTCCCCAAGCCGATGATCATATCGGATCGAATGTATTCGACAGCCGTCGCAGCGGCTGCTTGTTTCAGTTCGTCTAGTTCTTTATCAGGGTAAGCAGCATTGTTCATGTGGACAGTGCACCGTTGGGATTTGGCTCTATTGACAGTGACTACAGATAATGAATAAAGCGATCGCATATGTGTATGGCTGTGAAGATACTGCATTCATGTCCATATTGCTAATTCGCGGCGAGCGTGCTGCACAACTGGCCTACTCGTCCGCTACGTACAAGGGAGAATTCCACCATGTCAGTCCTACTAGCCGAGCACACACGGGAACAAATTAAAGCGATGGCGCCTGAATCCGTCGTGGTGTTGCCAACTGCCTCTGTAGAGCAACACGGAATCGCGCTCCCCATTCTTACCGATACTCTTCTGTGCGGGCATGTGGCAGAGGCGGCTGCCATCGAGGCGTCCAAAAGCATATCGATCTTCGTAGCGCCGGTTTTCGCGTACGGGCATTCGCACCATCACCGACCATTTGCCGGCGTTCTTTCCCTCTCCTCAGAAGCATATATGCATGCGCTGACCGACGTGCTGGAGGGATTGTTTCTGAGCCGCTTTCGCAAGATTATCGTGCTTAATGGGCATGGCGGTAACAGCGCCATTAATGCGGTGGTCTGTGCTGACTTTATCCAGCACCCCGACCACGATGTCACGATTGCATACGCAAACTACTGGGATATTGCTAAGGATACGATAGTCGAATCCGACATCATGCCCAGAGAATTAGTGCCTGGTCACGCCGGTCGTTTCGAAGCCAGCATGATCATGGCAATACGACCTGACCTAGTGGACTATGAGGCGCTGGCAAAATCGGCGGAAATGGTCGAGACTGGAGATGCGGTGTCTGGGATGATTGCCGGCGGCACAATTCAGAAGCACGGAGCGTGGGCAGCCAGTCGAGGATTTACGGATACACCATCGTTAGCGACGTCCGAAGACGGCAAGTCAATGATGGAGATCACCGTGCGCGAGGTCGCAGCATTTTTCACCGCGTTTGCCAATTGCCAGTAAATCCGGCTATCTATAAGCACAATTTGGCGCGCAATTGGGGAGCGAATACAGATCGTCACCTGTTCGCTCCCCTTTCGTAGATCAATCGACTATTTTACTTCGAAAATCGCCTCGACTTCCACGGCAAAATCGAACGGAATCTGCATACCCACTGCGCTACGCGCATGACGACCGGCATCACCGAATACCTCGATAAAGAGGTCGCTGGCGCCGTGGATTACACTGGGCGTGTCGTTGAAATCAGGTGCAACATTGACCATGCCCAGCACCTTCACAACACGCACTACGTTGTCGATGCTGCTTGCCAGCGTGTGTACAGCCTGCAGACAATTCAGGGCGGACATCTTTGCGCCTTCATAAGCCTGTTCAATGGAAACATCTTGGCCGACCTTACCGATCACCTTCTCGCCGTCCCAGGACGAGGTCTGACCGGACGTATAGATGAGATTGCCACTGCGAACGGCGTGCATGAGTCTGCCGGCATCCAACTCGATCGTCTTCAGTTCGTAACCCATCTCCTGTAGCTTAGCTGCGTAGGACATTTGTCTCTGCCTTTCTGATCGTTGAGTTGCTATTGTTAAAGTAGAAGTTGTTGTGGTTTTTTCGTCTCTGAGCCCGCACGCCAATTATAGACGGGCGCCTATTGCCTGTCCATTGCGGACCGTGTATGCCAACAGCGTTTCAACAGTTTTCGGTGTGCGCTATTGCGTTCGACTTTGGCTGAGCGCTTCAACTTTGGTAACATGCTACCCATGTCAACATTGAACTCATCACGCAGACTGGTGACTGTGCTTAGCCTTTCTGCAATGATTCTGCTGATTGCCGGTGTATGCTTCCCAAGCAATGCGCTGGCTCAATCAAGCGGTTTATCCCCGGAAGGGCAACAGTTATTGTCGCTGTTGAACGCCCAACGTTCTGCAGCCGGTCTTAGCGCACTTATTGAACAACCCCTTCTGGACCAAGCTGCACAGGCCCACGCCGACGATATCCTGTATAATCACAACTACTCACACTGGGGGTCAGACGGGACGCTGCCGGAGAACCGTGTCGCACGTACTGGCTACTCCGACACGCCGTGGGTCAGCGAGAACTGGGTAACCTCACGCAGTCCAGATGCAGCAATGCGCTGGTGGATGAACGACTATATACACAGAGTCAACATACAGACACCGCGATGGGTTGAAGTTGGTATCGGAGCCGCAGTCAATTGGGATAGTGGTGAGATGGTGTTCGTCACGGTTTTCTCGGCTGGGCGTGACGCTGAAGGAGCGTATGTAACCAGCACAGCTGGACCGGCGCCGATAGAAGTTCAATCAGTAGACGTTCCGCCGGGCGGACTGGAGTATTCTGTACAGGCAGGTGATACGTTACTGGGTATTGGAATGCGTCACGGCGTAGACTACGAGGTCGTTGCCGCTGTGAACGGGTTGTCCGAATCGTCGCTGCTGCAAATCGGTCAGGTTCTTCATATTCCTGGAGATCCGGATGCTGTTGCACAGAATGATAGTGTTTCGCTAGGCGTTGGCGGTCCGGTACAAATTGAGACGGTCGATTATCGGATTGCACCGGGCGATACGCTGGTCTCCATCGCCATGAAGACAGGCAACACATGGCGTCAACTTGCAGCCATCAACGGTCTTGGAGAGCACTCGCTGCTTCAGATCGATGATGTGATCCAAGTGCCGGCTGAAACCGACGATGAAGAAGCGCCCAAGGAGTTGACCGGTCCTCCAGTAGTGAGCGATGCGCCAGAGGCTGATGAATCGCCTATTGTGCCAGATACGGCAACCAATGAAATCCCTGCCGCTGTAGCAGTCGTTGCGGCAAGTATGGTCAGTGAAACTCCTGATACTCAGCGGCGATACACAGTACAACCTGGTGACACGCTCATCGGCATTGCGGTCAAGAACGATGTTGACTTGTCCATGCTCATGCTCATGAATAGTTTAGGTGAAGATACGCTGCTTCAGTTGGGTCAGGAAATCCAACTGCCGTAGCATTCAGCCGGCGGAGCTTCGTTATAGAATCGTGTTTTATGACTGACTCAGGATCATCTAGAGATAACCTGAATCACAGCCTCATGCTTCGATAAAGACTCCAGTAGTATCTGCTACGTTTAAGCGCCTTTAACAGCGCGAGTCATTTTCGGGGGCTTGACAACGATAGGATTCATGGTATAAATACGCTCACCAACTGAATAGAGCACTCTTATCCAGAGAGGTGGAGGGACCGGCCCGATGAAACCTCGGCAACCCGACAAGGGGCAGCAATGGAGCTGCTTTGCGATCGGGTGCCAATTCCGGCAGACGAGTTCTGGAAGATGAGAGAAAGTGCAATGCTCTTTCTGCTCATCCCCTTCAAGGGGATTTCTTGTTTCAACAAGAACGCACGTTAGGGCAGACTTAAAGACCAAAAGCGCCTCTCACTTCAATCTGTGAGAGGTTTTGTTTTATACGAATCAAGGAGAGGACGCCTGCTCGCAGAGTTTCTATAGTGCATGCGTACGAAGAGTTGTTATTAACGGAGAAACATTCTAGGAGAGAGTTCAATGACTGAAGACCGAAAATTCGGATTTACAACGCGACAGTTGCACGCCGGGCAAGAGGCTGACCCGACGACGGGCAGTCTTGCTACGCCCATCTACCAGACGACGAGCTACAAATTTAAAGATACGGAACATGCGGCAAATCTTTTTGCGCTAGCCGAGATGGGCAACATCTACACGCGCATCATGAATCCCACGACAGATGTGCTTGAGCAGCGTCTGGCGGATTTGGAAGGCGGTGTAGGAGCGCTCGGCGCCAGCAGCGGTCACGCCGCCCAAGCCATGACTTTCCTGACGCTCTGTCAAGCCGGCGATCACATCGTCAGCAGCAGCCGACTGTACGGTGGTACGTTTGCGCAGTTCAACTACACCTTCCCGCGTATCGGCATTGACGTGACGTTTGTGGACCCGACCAAGCCGGAAGAGTTCGAAGCGGCTATTCAGCCTAATACGAAGATTATCTACGGTGAGACCATCGGCAACCCCGACAACACCATCTTCCGCTTCGATGAGGTATCTGCCATTGCCAAGGCGCACAATGTCCCCTTGATGATCGACAATACCTTTGCCACGCCGTATCTCTGCCGCCCATTCGAATGGGGCGCCAACATCATCACACACAGCACCACGAAGTACCTGGGAGGACACGGCACCACCATTGGCGGCGTCATCGTCGATGGCGGCAATTTCGACTGGACGAGCGGACGTTTCTCCAATTTCACGGAACCGGATCCTAGCTACCATGGGTTGGTTTATGCGGAGCTTGGTCCTCCCGCATTTATCCTGAAGGCGAGGGTGCAGGTCCTGCGCGATATTGGCGCATGTCAGGCGCCGTTTAACAGTTGGATCACGTTGCAGGGAATCGAAACGCTCAGTTTGCGTATGGATCGCCACGTGGAGAATGCGACGCTCGTCGCCAAACACTTGGAAGAGCATCCACTGGTGAATTGGGTCAAGTACCCAGCGCTGACCAGTCACGCCGATCATGAACTTGCCAAGCGTTATCTGCCCAATGGAGCGGGAGGCGTTCTCGGCTTTGGTATCAAGGGCGGCAAAAAGGCTGGCAGTACCTTCATCAACAATCTGAAGCTGGCTAGCCACGTCGCGAACGTCGGTGACGCCAAGACGTTGGCCATTCATCCAGCCAGCACTACGCACAGTCAGCTCAGTGAGGAGGAGCTTGAACTTGCTGGTGCAAGCGCAGACTTCATCCGACTGAGCGTCGGTATCGAAGATGTGGACGACATTCTGTGGGATCTAGACCAGGCGCTAGCCTCCACTGCGGGCTAACGGCTTGTACGAACTGCCAGAGGAGCGCATCGCTCCTCTGGCAGCGTCAGCTAGAAGACAACTGGATGATGTATGGAGAAAGTGTGAAATCGTGGATAGACAGCATGGCTTAGGCGTGGTGAAGGCGCAGTACTACACGTTCGCCGAGGACGAGCCCATGGCGCTGGAAAGCGGCGCTTCGCTGGGTCCGGTCACCATTGCTTACGAAACGTACGGAACGTTGAATGAGGACCGATCCAATGCAATTCTCATTGAGCATGCCTTGAGCGGCGGTGCGCATGCCGCAGGGTATCACAGCGAAACCGCCAGCAAGCCGGGGTGGTGGGACACTTGTATTGGACCCGGGAAAGCCTTCGACACAGACCGCTTTTTCGTGATCTGCAGCAACGTCATCGGCGGCTGCTACGGCAGCACCGGACCATCCAGCATCGACATCACAACTGGGGAGCCGTTCGGATTGACCTTCCCGGTCGTGACTGTCGGCGATATGGTGCGTGCGCAGGTCAAACTGATTGACCACTTGGGCATTGATAAGCTGCTTACGATTGCTGGCGGCTCGATGGGCGGTATGCACGTGCTGGAATGGGCTGCGAACCATCCGGATCGGGTCAAGTCTGCGATACCGTTGGCAACCACGGCTCAGCACAGCCCAATGCTGATCGCATTCAGCGAAGTGGGTCGTCAGGCCATCTACGCCGACCCGTACTGGAACAGGGGTGAATATTACACGCAGGAGCATAAGCCGGATGCCGGACTGGCAGTTGCGCGTATGGTGGGCCACATCACCTACCTAAGCGAAGAGTCCATGCAGCAGAAGTTTGGTCGCCGTCTGCAGAACATCGAAAGGTACGGTTTCGAGTTCGAAACAGAGTTCGAGGTGGAAAGCTATCTCAAATACAATGGGAACAGCTTTACTAGGCGATTCGACGCCAATAGCTACCTCTATGTCACAAAGGCCATGGATTATTTCGACCTGACACTGCCGTCCGGCAATCTGGCGGCGGCATTCACGGAATCTATTGACCTGCGCTATCTCGTCGTCAGCTTTACCAGCGACTGGCTCTATCCCAGCTATCATAGTAAACGACTGGTCAGCGCATTGACGGCTGCCGGCGCCGACGTCACCTATCTCGATATCCAGAGTAGCTGGGGTCATGACGCTTTCTTGCTGGAAGTCGAAACCATGACGAAATTACTGCACAGTTTCATCGATCGCCTCGTGAAAGAGGAGCAGATTAAGGCGCCGCCGAAACCGGTGGCGAATGTCCAAGATGAGCACGGGTCAAATCCAACTGAAACCAGTGAGCTAGAAAGCATGCCTGCGTGAGCGAGGAATTCATACAGAATGAGTGCAGAGAGCTTTCGGCTTCGCTTCGACCGGACCTGCAAGTGATCGCCGAAATGATCCCGTCCGCAACCACAGTGCTGGACTTGGGCTGCGGGGACGGCGATCTGTTGGCTTTTCTGTCCAGCTGTCGCGGTATCAAAGCTCGCGGTGTGGAGATCAGCGAGGAGGGCGTGTTAGCCTGCGTGCGGCGCGGGCTGAGCGTGCGACAAGGCAACCTGCAGGAGGGCCTGGCAGACTACCCAGAGGGCTCGTTTGATTATGTCGTCCTCAGCCAGACATTGCCTTTTTTGGATGACCCGGCCATGATTCTGCGTGAAGTGTTGCGCGTGGGGAAGCACGCTGTGGTCAGTCTGCCAAATTGGGGCTACTGGCGCTGTCGTTTGAGCCTGCTCTTTCGCGGTCGCATACCCAAGGCGACCGACCTTCCGCAGCGCTGGTATGAGACGCCGCGCTGGCAGGCATTTACCGTTACAGACTTCGCACGCTTCTGCGAGATGATAGACATCCACATCGACGAGCAAGTCTTCTTGGACAAAGGACGCCGCATTCATGTGCGGCGCATGAAAAACCTTCGCTCAACTACAGCCATCTTCATGCTTACTGCCAACCACCATAGCCAGATCGTGAATCCAAACTAACTCGGCGTAGAGGGTAAGGTTGACGAGCGTGACCTGCGATCACTCACACAGCCAGTGAGAGAGCGATCAGCGTTTGTGCTGAGAAGTAGGTGCTGAGCACAACTAGCCGGGCTGCGGGGAAGCTGAGCCGGAAGCGGTCGAATGCCAGGACCGCATCCGAAATAACGAAGAGAGCAGCTCCAACAGACGCGAAAAACGTTCCCGCACGAGGATCGACTTGCCAGAGTGCCATCGCCTGCCAACCCATCATCAGAATGACCACGAGATAGACGATAACCGGCGCCTTCAACTTGCCCAGTCCAGGCCAGAGAAGGGCCAACATGACAGCACCGATCAGCACGTATACAACCAGTGACATCAGCCGCACGTTAAAGCCGCCCAAGCTGACGAACGCAGAGATGTAAAAGAGATGGCCGATCAGGAAACTGATCAGCCCCAGGATAAAGCGGTCTTTCGGCAGCATTAGTAAGATATCGCCGCCTAATGAGAACAACAGCCCAGCTAGGATTAGCGCCTTATATACCGCATCGACAGGCGGTCGCACCATCAAGGCAAACAGGATGATCAGCATCATAGTGAACGGCTTGAAGAAGTAGACGCGCCTGCGCTTATCGGCGTACTCAGCCTGAATATGCAACATCGCAGAAAGTGCGATAACCGGAATTAGCCACCATGCAATTTGGCTTGTGAACATGGGTTGAACCAATCTACATTTGGCGCCGGCTAAGAAGAATTCACTCGGCTGGAGAAGACTCTCTCATGAGCACCGTTGGATGCAGTGCACGTACCGTATAGTCAGTAGTCAGTAAGTGATGTTTTGGTGCTGTGAGATTGTGCGAAGACGATTACGCATAAGATCGTCTTCGCACGAAGTTCATTGTAGCGAGTTCACGTGGATTAAATCAACGGAACCGCTATGCCGTACTGCTCAGCGGCATCCTTCAGGTTCTGCCAAGTTGTCTCATCGATATCAATGCCGCTCACCTCACGAGCCTTCACGTTGCGGTGTTCGGGGTCACCAGGCAGCAGCACCTCTTCGAAGCCAGGCGCAGGCCTGAGCTTGCGAATGTTGTTAACGTATTCGTGACTCTTCTCATTCCATTCCGCCATGGCCTTAAACGGGGCAATGTTCAGCACGATGAAGAGCACACCGTTGCGCGGCATGTAGTCGGGTAAGCCGGGAACGCTGTTGCCCACCAGCAGGCCGCCTAGGAATTCCACCAGCAATGAGAGGCCGTAGCCTTTATGACCGGCAGCGCAAAGTAATACGCCGTTGTCATAGAGCGCATTGGGGTCTGTGGACGGAAGGCCGTTTTTGTCTAGAATCCAGCCTTCAGGAATCATCTTGCCTCGGTTACGCGCCACGCGCACCTTGCCCTCTGCTACAGCGCTGGTGGCGAAGTCGAGCAGGACTGCTTCGCTGTCCCCGATGGGGATGCCGGCGGCAATAGGGTTCGTGCCGAGGATGGGCTCAATGGCGCCGAAGGGGGCCACGCGTCCGGGTGCGGGTCCGCCTCCATTACAAAGTGCCAGTCCGATCATCTCTTCCTCGGCGGCCATCTCGACCCACTCGCCTAGTCGGCCGACATGACCCGAGTGAAATAGGCCGGCTGCGCAAATGCCGTACTCTTTGGCTCGCTTGATGGCTTCTTTGATGGTGAACGAAGCCGAAATCTGACCGAAACTGCTGTTTGCGTCCACATTGATCACCGCACCGGTGTCGGAAACTATGGTCGGTTCGGCAGTGGGATCAATGTCGCCACGCTCGATCTGGTCGAGATATTGACGAACGCGGATAGTACCGTGTGACTCGTGACCGGCCATGTTGCTGAGCACCAGCGAACGCGCCACAATCTCGGCGTTCTCAGGCGTTGCACCAGCGCCGATGAAAATCTTAGTCACGAAATCGGTGAGTTCTGCCTGCTTTAAGTTAGGCATCTGACATTCCTTCTATGTTGAGATTTGATTCGGCCAACGCTTGTTGGCCGGCGTTTAATGTCTCAATGATTCTATCCACGTCATAAACACAACCTCCCCACATGCCGCCGCTGACGTTTTGTAGGGCAGCCCACAAACGCGTCTCCACGGGCAATCGAGGATCAGGCGCCATTGCCGGGTTGGGCGTCCGCTGGGCGAGAACCGTGGCAGCCTCTTCTTGCGTGTAGCGTTCGCCGTTACTTCCTACTAGGTCAATGCTGCCTTCCAGATTCACTGTGTCGACGATGATCTGAATCGTGTCTCCCTCGCGAATACGACCGATAGGCCCGCCCGCCAATCCTTCCGGGCCAACGTGGCCTATGCATGCGCCAGTGCTGACCCCGCTAAAGCGTGCATCGGTGATCAACGCCACCTGCTTGCCCCACGGCAAGTAGCGTAACGCAGCGGTCAATTGGTAGGTCTCTTCCATTCCGGAGCCCAGCGGTCCGCGGCCCATGAGCACCATGATGTCACCGGGCTGTATTGGGTTGTCAGACTGGCCTTTGATGGCCGAGATCGCTTCCCATTCTGTCGTAAAAACGCGTGCAGGTCCAGTTTTCCGATACACGCCATCCTCATCGATGACGCTCGGATCGATGGAAGTGCTCTTCACGACTGAGCCGTGTGGGGCTAAGCTACCGCGCGGGAATGTGACCGTGCTGGTCAACCTCTTCTCCTTGGCACGAGCCGGTTGCATAATCACATCGTCCGGGTCGATGCTATCTCTTGAGAAGAGTAATTCTCGCAGCCGCCGGCGACGTTCGCTCTTCTCCCAACGGTCAAGACCCTCTTCGAGCGTCTGCCCGTGAGGTGTCAACGTGTTCAACTTGAGCAGCCTCAAGTCTCTCAGATGCAGCATCACCTCTGGAACGCCTCCTGCCAGGAAGACACGAATCGTCGGATGGCCGACCGGCCCATTTGGCAAAGCGTCCACGAGTCGCGGCACTGCCAGGTTGATGCGATGCCAGTCGTCCACGCTGGGCCTCGACAGTCCAGCTACGTACGCGATTGCCGGTATATGCAGCAGCAGGTTTGTGCTGCCGCCGAACGCGGCATGGACGACCATGGCGTTGTGCAGCGCATCTTCAGTCAGGATATCCGGCGTCCGCACGCCGTTTTGCACCATCCTCGCCAGCGCATCCGCCGAACGTCGAGCCATGTCAATCCATATGGGTTGGCCGGAAGGGGCGAGCGCCGAATGCAGCAAGCTCATGCCCAGCGCTTCAGCCACCACCTGGCTGGTGGCAGCCGTGCCCAGGAACTGACAGCCTCCGCCGGGGGTTGCGCATGTCTTGCAGCCTAACTCTGCCGCTTCTTCCAGCGAGATCTCACCTTGTGAGAATCGTGCGCCGATAGACTGAATTTTCGCAGCATCCTCGCCTACTGTCGGCGGCAGCGTTACGCCACCGGGTACAATGATAGTCGGCAGGTCATGAGCGGAAGCCAGCGCCATCATCATCGCCGGCAAACCCTTATCGCATGTCGCAACGCCCATGACGCCTTGACAGGTTGGCAACGAACGCGTGAGCCGGCGTAGCACGATAGAAGCGTCATTGCGGTAGGGCAAGCTGTCCATCATGCCCGCCGTACCCTGGGACCGACCGTCGCAAGGGTCGCTGACGTAACCTGCGAACGGCACCATCTCGATTTCAGCCAGCCGCTTGGCCGCAGCCTGCATGAGCAGACCGACTTCCCAGTGCCCAGTGTGGAACCCCAACGCTGTCGGTGTGCCGTCCGGCTCACGGATACCGCCCATGGTGCCCAGTATGAGAATGTCCGGCCTGCGTAGATGTGCCGGATTCCAACCCATCCCCGCGCTTTGTGAGAGTCCGAAGATGTCGCCACTTGGTGCGGTACGCAAAAATTCATCATCGAAGGGCAGGCTACCTGCCGGTCCAGGCGCGGACGACTGAACATCCAGCAGCGCAGGATCGGACGAGTCAATAGGGATGGGTTTGTTTGTCATTGCATGGTCCTGGGCGGGTAAGTAGCTTCACAAACGAATCGAGAAATGCAGGTTACTACATGGGCAATGTTGCATTTCGGGGACAGTCCTGCCATTGTCCTATAGGTTGCACTGTATAGCAAAGCGTACCTTGAGTTGCAGCATCCGGCGGCAAGCCGAAGTTTCCCTGATTGTGATATCTGCTCACGCATCATCACGGTCTGTGAAAGGTCTTGCCTTCCGACACGCTGACACACTCTTGCCCTTTCATAAAGTCCATATTCAGTTCGATTCCTAGACCGGGTTCGCTTGGCGGCGTAACGTAGCCGCCGACGACTTCCTGTTCGAATGCCCGGTTCACCATCTCGTACTTGCCGATCGAGGCAGTAGGGAAGATTTCCTGAATGATAAAGTTAGGGCAGCAAGCGTCAACCTGTATCGACGCTGCCGTATTGACCGGACTGGCATAGTTATGCGGCTGGAAATGCAGATTGTATGTCTCAGCATAGGTAGCGATTTTCTTGAGTTCGCTGATGCCACCGGCTAAACCGATATCTGGCTGCAGTATCGCGAGTGCGTGCTCTTCCACGTACTGGCGGAAGCCGTAGCGCGTGTAGATGCGTTCGCCTGCCGCTATAGGAATAGCGACATTCTGTGCGACCTGTTTCATGCTCTCCACGTTCATGGCGTCGACTGGCTCCTCGTAGAAGAAACAGTCCAGTTCTTCCAATCGCTTGCCCATCTGTATGGCGGATGAAGTGCCCAGGTTGCCGTGCACCTCAACGAGGATCTCAACATCAGGACCAACGGCGTCGCGTACGGCCTCGACTCGCATAAACGCCAAGTTGGCCCGCTCTCGGTTCAAGTAACGCGGCGAATAATCCCATTCGCCGTCCGGTCTGATGGCAAACGGATCGAACTTCAGCGCCTTGTAGCCGGCATCCGTGACTACGTGAGACGCTTCTGCATAATCCTCTGGCGTCTTGCAGCCTCCATACCAGCCGTTGTAGTAGCACCATAACTTTTCGTGGCAACGTCCGCCGAGCATTTCGTACACTGGTAGACCAAAGACTTTTCCTTTGATGTCCCATAACGCGATATCAATGGCGCTAATTCCGCCATAGACAACCGGACCGCCGCCCTGTCCCCAGAATGTCTTGCGAAAGAGGCGGTCCCAGATCCACTCGATGCGGAATGGGTCAGCGCCGATGAGGAATGTCTCCGCCATTTCGCGCAGCATGCCCACGCCTGCACTCCCGCCAACGCCGTATGCGAGCGCGAGTTCGCCAACGCCTGAGACGCCTTCGTCCGTTTGGATCTGAAGGATCACCGGATTAAAATTCCTAGTTTCACCTGGATAGGTTACGTAATAGATGTCAACTTGCGATATTTTCATTTGGCGCCTCCTAAGGAGCTGATGATTTAGGGATTTTGAAGGTGATGGTTTAGGCGTGGTACGGAGGTGAAACACCACGCACCGTCTATCATACATCAGACTGCCGATGGATTGTCTAGCGGGGCGGTGTTTGAGTCGGGGAAAATCGTGAAGGTATCGAGAGCATGCTGGCTTTTGCCAGTTGTCGAACGTACGCCAATAGCGAGATCTTCAGGTCGAGATCTTGAATCGCTATGACGAATCCAGGCTTTGTGCGCCAAAACGCGATTTCGCCTTTTGAAGGTTCTGAACCTTCAAAAGGTTGTAGACATTCGGAGATCTTCCAGTACGCTGAATCCGACAATGATAGATCTTCGTGCGGCAGCTTTTTGGAAGACGGATCCACTTCAGGTCGGCGCCTGAACCGCCCTATCGTCAAGAACCAGTACGCAAACCAAAGATACACGATTTTCCCGGAATCTGAATCGTCGCCCACCCGCCCTGGCGCAGGGTCAGCCGGCGCACTGGGAAGGAAAGCGTTGCGAAGCGATACATACGCAATTGTACGTCTGGTTCAGTTCGAAGTAGAGAGGATGCAACAAAAGAACTGAGCGGTTCATTGCCGCTCAGTCTTCAACGCTACGCTCTGTTGGAAATGGCAAAAGTGCCCTGTACAATACCTATGCAGAGACCGGTGTCGCCCAGATTAATGTAAGCAAATAGAAAACAATTGTCGAGATGCCCGTGGCGAAAATCGGGACGACTGAACGTTTGCGCAATGAGTTGACTAGCATGACGGGACCTCCTCGCTCGGCCTTGTTGATGCGGCAGAAATGAGTTCAGCTGGCTTCAACCTGCTATTACTATGCCCGATCGCGTTGAATGACTCATCCTACAAATGACGCAATCGGTGTTCCGAATGAAACCTGACAGTTTCGGAAATCTCGCCCTATGCAATAGCCAGGCAGTCAGCTGTTCTCTGGCGAAGTAGTGAGAAGATACTGAACCTGACGTGCAAATTTGCCTACTGTAGCTATAGAAGGAGAAAGCCTGCCGCAGGCCATGCGACGAGCAGAGGAACTCAATTTCCGAGGAATATAAGAGGCATTGAGTGGACGATAGTCTGTGAGTACAGCTCCCCAAGTCAACTCACAGCATTTAGATCATATCGGAGGTTTGTTAATAGACCCGTAACAACGTGTTAAGCCTTCAACGCTGCTAGGCGATTTGGTGGGAACCAACCCGTTCTACGTTCGATAGTCACCGTTGATGGTAACGTAGTCGTGGCTGAGATCCGTCGTCCACACGGTTGCGCACCCTTCGCCCAAGCCGAGCGTGATCAGCACGTCGATTTCGGATTCGGCAAAACGTAACGCTGCATCATCCTCTGCATACTCTGTCGGTTGACCTGCGTCCACAAGCTGTAATAACTCGTGGCGCGTATCGATATTCGCACCGCCGGTAACAAAGAGCGAACACGTTTTCGGCTCAACTTGTGCGGCGGAACGACCCAACGCGGCCAGCAATCGGCCCCAGTTTGCGTCGCTGCCAAAGAACGCCGTCTTCACCAGTGGGCTGGTAGCAATGGTGTTGGCTGCAAGATGCGCTTCTTCATCCGACGCAGCGCCTTCAACGCGTATCGTCACGAATTTGGACGCACCTTCACCGTCCCGCACAACAGCCTGCGCCAGTTCCGTACAAATCGTCGCAAGTCCTTGTGCGAAAGCGGCGTACTCGTCGCTAGCCCCATCATCTATCGTCGATGCGCTTGCTAACCCGTTGGCTAACAGGAGCACGGTGTCATTGGTGCTGGTGTCTCCGTCTACGCTGATGCGGTTGAAGCTGGTCTGCACCGATGCGCTAAGCGCACGCTGCAACAGCGGTTGACTGATGTTCGTATCCGTCACGATGACGCTAAGCATGGTGGCCATGTTTGGGTGGATCATGCCAGCGCCTTTGACGATGCCGGTGAGGCGCACTTTTTCGTCGTTAACCTGTACTGTGGTCGTGTACAGTTTTGGTCGCGTATCTGTCGTCATGATGGCTTGAGCGGCATCCATCCAGCCATCGGGACGGAGTGCTGCAACGGCAGTCGGCACTGCGCCGAGCAGTTTTTCCATGGGCAGTTGAACGCCGATGACGCCCGTGCTCATGACAAACAAAGAATAATCTGTAGCGCCGATGCTGCTCTCCACAGCTTCAGCAGTGAGCCGAGTATTGACGTCTCCCTGGACACCGGTGCACGCGTTCGCAACGCCACTGTTGATGATGACGCCGGAAATGGCCCCCGGATTGAATTCTAGCAGCCTGCGGTCGTAGATGACCGGCGCGGCAGGGAAGGCATTCTGGGTGAAGGTTGCTGCGGCACGACACGGGATGCGGCTGGCAATCAGCGCCACATCCAGCATGCCATTTTTCTTGATGTTGCCGCAGACGCCGGCTACGTCGAAACCGGCTACGCTGGTCTCTTGCAACTGCTGCGAATCCGCCTGCATGGCTGTGTTCTCTCTCGCTATTCTGCCGTTGATTCCCATCGAATATCCATCTCGTTGCGTTCACCCATGGCTTTGCGCAGCATGCCAATCAACTTCGCATCGGCGCCTCGGTCATCCAATAGCGCTACCGTAGCTGAGTTGATATAGTAGTCCTGATCAGTTGCCGATTCCTCTTCGAGATGATCGATAAGGAATTGCAGTTCAGCCTCAGTCAGTGTCCCGATAGGTTCATTACTTCCAGCATCGTATAGTGTATACATTGTTGCTCCTTAGCGCTCGATGGGTCATCCGAAGTTGCGCTCCAACGGTAATCCTAGGTTATTTTGTGGCTTCCAGGCAGCCAAAACCATCTAATTCCAGCGTGCATTCACACTCGGTAAATCCTGCCTCGAAGAGCATCTGCTCATGACGCTGAATGCTGAAGCGACCGGGGTTCTTGTCCAACGGGTCATTCTCGTTTCGTAACAGGTCGGCGTTGATGAAGAGACCGCCGTCTTGCAGCAGATCTTGTGCAACGCGATAGATGCGCCTGACTTCAGCCTCACCGCCTAGATCATGCACAGACTGCAAAGCAACGACGGCATCGTAGTCGTTCTCCACCAGGTCAATCCATTCATCGCCGTTGAGGTCGGCGGCAAGCCAATGCGTCTCAATATTGAGCTCCTGCGTCAGTTCCTGAACGTACTGCATCGAAGCAGGAGAAATGTCGATACCGACATACTTTGCTACAGGTACACGATCCAATATCTGCTGACTTAGCGCACCTGGTCCAGTGCATAATTCAAGAACCTTGAGCGGCTTGGTTGCCATGCCTTGCAACTGTCCGCATAGGTGGTCGATAACCTGCTGACGTGCGGGCCATCCTTCGTCTAAATAATTGGCATATTCTGCTACATCGTCGGGTCCGCCCAACTTTCTATGTGCCATCACCAGTCTTCACCGCCTGTTCCTTGATATTCATAGATCGACTTATACGATTGCCAGAACGAGTCGTTCGTAACGAGTCATTAAGATGAGGCGCTAGTAGATAAACTCACGAATGTCATAGCGCGAGATGCGAACGGCTCTCGGCTTGAGCATTGGTAATAATGTCTGCCTGAATCGCGTTTCTTCCGCAGCAATAGCCTGGCCACTCAGTGAAGAATAACCCGCCAGTTCCATCTCATCCAAATAAGGCGAATTCGGTGTAGCAACGAAAGGCGATAAGTAGACCAGATCACCGGCGCCAAGCGGCATACTGCCGATGGCGGAAACGGTGTCTGCAAAGTGGGCATCTTGATATTCCTCGCCACCGACACCGACCATGATGATAAGACCAACTTGTAATCCGCCGGCTTTAATTGTCTCGACTGCATCAAGCACATCTTGTATGGACCCCGGCTTTTGCAGAAAAACACGCAGCGGATTGTGTCCTGTTTCCAAACCGACATAGAGCCGTCGCACATTCAAGGCGGCAAGCTCTCTCATCTCCAGAGCACTCTTTCGCAGCGCATCCGGTGCGCTGACAAAGGCATTGATGCCGGTTGGCGTCCAGTCGCTCGGCTGCCGCAAGACTGCCGGCGCTGTTTCGCTCGAGCGCTGAGCAAAGGTGAATTGGCGGTTGATTGTTTCCAGGATCGGCAGCAGGCGTTTCTGCGCAATCACGATGGCGTTGGCATCGGCTAAGAAGAGGCTGGGTCGAATTAGTAGTCCGCGTCCAAGTAATGTACGAACGTCGGCAATATGCTGCTCGACTTCTTGTACGCCCTTGATGCGGAAGCGCCGGTCGCGATAGAACGTGCAGAAAGTACATTCGTTGTAGGAGCAGCCTTCCGTGACCTGCAGGACAACGGAGAGGTACTGGTCCGGGGGGAGTATGGAGACCGGCTTGTAGATCTGATTGAATCGCTCGGATTGGTATTGATAGGCAGTCGCATCCCAGACAACAGTTTGCTCCAGCCAGCGTTTTACATGCTGAACGAACTCGCTATCGCTTGCGCCGACCGTTACCAGCCCAGTATCCGTCGTCGCCAACACATAAAGCGCGTCAGCATGCGCTCGCTCGAGTAGATCATCGACTTCCGCTGATTCAAGATATCTGCGTTGTCGTTGACCTGAGGAGGCGTCAGACCATTTGGCTAGCACGCGATTGTCCAGCGACCGTCGATAGGTGACATTTTCATACCACGCGCCAACCAACCGACCTTCACCGTCAAACGTAAGGTTGGATCGACCGTCGAAGCTCAACGTTAGGGCGCCCGCACTCGTAGAGACGTGCAAAGCTGACGGCGCTCTGTCTGCGGTTGGTCTCAGCATCCATGTTTCTGCCACTGACCGTCTACGGATCCCTACCAACCGCCGGCGTATTCAATCGAGACTGGCGCCACAAGCTGCTCAATATAGCTATAGTGTAGTTCGATCATCTGCCGCAGATGCAGCATATCATGGGCTACCCAGCAACTGAGCATCTGTTCACCAGTCATCGTGCCGCCCCAGGGCTTAGTTGAAACGCTAGACCAATCGGGGTTCTCCAGAGAATGCAGCCAGGACAGAGAGTGATTGCGTTCACGTAAGAAGTCCCACAGGGAAAGGTCGAGCGGGCGCTCATTATAGGCTCGCTCCGTGACCCAGCCATGCGGGTCAATCGGCGGCCAGACATCCATAGGACGGTTCAAGATGATATCCAGACGCTTACGGAAATCCTCCCGCTCCTCATCGTAGAGATGGCCCAACACCTCCAGAAGCGACCAGTCCTTGGGCGATGGTCTCCAGCGCACTTGCTCTTCAGCCACGTTTGCATACAGTGCGGAAATCGCGTCCCGATTCGCCTCGAGTCGTCGCAGAGCTCGTTCGCGTTCCATTATGTGCTCCTCCTACTGCAACAATACCAGTCTGGGGCGGCTGCTACTGCTTCTGTGCCAGAATATAGCGGTGATGCGCCCAGACGGTCTTCAACTGCCACGGCGCCGGTGAGTGGTCCAACCACGCGTATTTGATGACGCGCTCGCGGAGATCTGGCCTATCACCGGTGTAGTACGCCATGGTGCTCCACTCCCAGCTTTCTCCTTCGAACTGGCCTTGCAGTCGCTGCGAGTGGATGCCAAGTCGCTCCAAAACCTCGCTGGCAGGCATCACGGTGTCAGGCCACGGCGGCACATCCAGCACACCGCGGTCGATGATGGTCAGGCCTGCGTCCTGGACGATGCGGCTGAGCAGCGACAGATTCGTCCAAGATTCATCGTGAGTTTCGAAGAATTCCCGCTCTATAACGAGTTTTCGCATCCAGTAGCCAAGCTGGATGTTGTTGGGCATGGCAATAAAGACCAAGTTGCGACTGGTGCGCGCGAGTTCATGGATTACGCCGACGGGATTCATGATGTGCCAAAGAGCCGCCCATTCCCAGGCTAGATCAAAGGTGTTGTCCGGGAAGGGTAATCGGTGCCAACCCTCGCGTCCAACTTGGATTTGATTAACCGGCAGCTTAAGGTCATCGCGCCATATGCGTGCTACCCCGTCCAGACGTTCACGGTTATCGTCAACGATCGTGACATCCGCACCGAGCTCCGCCAGCGCTACACTGTTTATGCCGCTTACCCCAGCCATTCCGTAGAGAGGCGCTTCCAGCACAGTGTCGATACCATAAGTATCGACCAAGTCCAGCAGGAAGTCGTTCAGCACGAAGCGTTCATAAACCAGCCCCAATCCTTCATTATAGTCTGTCAGGTACCGTCGCCACACGTCGCTTCGGTCGTAGGTATTTGTCATAGTAGTTGTCTATTCAGGTATCCAAGCTCCGTTGCCAGCCATTCACTCATGAATAGCGGTTATCGTATTTCTTCATCGCACCAGCGACTAGCCTACTGCATCACTTGGCGAACGGCCAATTGCTTCAACCAGCAGCGTAAAGCCGTCCATACTCAGCACGCGTACTTGATCGCCGGACTGAAACGCTCCGCTACTGGTAGTTGCATTCCACCACTCGCCTTGGATGAAGACCGAACCCGAACTGTTCGCATCGAAGGCTTCTTTCACAATAGCGGTCTTGCCGATCAAACCTTCGGCGCCCGTCTTAGGGCGATCACGTTGGGCTGCATAGGCCTTGACGCCGATAAAGATGACCAGTGCGCCCATGGTCGTCGCCAGCAGGATGATGACTGTCCACGGCGTCTGTATGCCTGGCGTGTTGAATAGCAGTGCCGCACCAAAGACAAAGGCAACCGCACCACCAATAGCCAGAACACCAAATGTAGGTGTGAATGCCTCAGCAACGAACAACGCCAGAGCTGCAGCGATTAGCGCCATCCCAACTAAATTCGCATCCATCTGACCTAGTCCGAAGAGCGCCAGCAACAACGAGATGACACCGACGATGCCCGGTAAGCCAAAACCCGGTGTTCTGATCTCAATGAACAGGCCCAGCATGCCGAGGCTTAATAAAAGGGCTGCGATAGTCGGATTGCTGAGAAAATTAAGGAGCTTCTGAATAGGCGTCAATTCAATGGGCGTCAGCGTCGCATCTGCTGTTGACAACGCATAGGTCTCACCGTTTACGGTTACCTCGAAGCCATTGATCTGCGCAAGCAGGTCATCGACATCGGTGGCAATGAAGTCGATGACGCCCATCTGCAGCGCGTCGCTTGCAGTGGCGGCAGTCGCTTCGCGCACGGCAGCGATGGCCCATTCTGTGGCTGTATCGCCGCGCCGGCTGGCCAAATTCTCCACATCCGCGCTGAGGATGTTTTTGATCTTTGCCTGCATGGTTTCGCTCATATCATTGCCACTCATGTCGACGGGACTGGCGGCGCCGATACTGGAACCGGGTGCCATGGCGGCAACGTGCGCTGAAAGGGTAATAAAGGTGCCCGCGCTGCCGGCGTGCGCACCGGACGGCGACACATACACCACAATGGGTACTGGTGAGGACAACATCAGTTGCGTGATGGACTTTGTAACGTCGATACTGCCGCCAGGTGTGTCCAACTGCAGTACGACGGCTTCCGCATCCACCGCTGCGGCTGTCTCAATTGCTTTAGCAAGGTATTGTTCGAGGACGGGCGTGATGGGCCCTTCGAAGTTGAGTACGTAGACCACGGGACTAACGTCGGTGCTGGCTGTATGGGCAGATGATTGCAACGCGGCGATGCCGTTGAGCAACAGGCACAGGAGTGCGGCCAGCATCCAGCGGGTACGCGTGCGCGGCTGCCGCGTCGTCGCAGTTTTCCTTGGTTGACGAATGCTCATGGGCGCTATTCTCCTGCCGACGCGCCCGCGCCGGCTTTATCCGCTTCAGCAGACGATAGGATCTTCTCCACTGATTGCCGACCCGAATCTCCATCAGTACCCAACATCGACAGCAGTTCATCCACGCGTGAATCTCGGTCCAATGAACGTATATCCGTCGCCGTGCGCTCCTCACCGTTTGCGCTCTCAATGCGTTTGGTCACGATGAAGTGAGTGTCACCGTATGCCGCCAACTGAGGCAGATGTGTTACGCACAACACCTGATGCTGTATTGCCTGTGCACCGTTCGCTTGGCCTGTGAGCGCCCATAGCTTCTTACCCACGACCGCACCGACGCGGCCGCCTATACCTTGGTCAATCTCATCAAACACCAAGGTTGCTGTCGAATCAGCTTGAGCGAGGACGCTCTTGAGGGCAAGCATAATACGCGCCGTTTCACCGCCCGACGCCACCTTTGCCAGTGGCTTCAGTGGCTCACCTGGATTGGCGCTCATCAGGAATTCGACCTCGTCGATACCCGTCGAATCAAAGGCCACTCTGGACCCATCCGGCAGGATGGCGCCGTGTTCGTCCAGACGTCGCTCAAAACGAACCTCGAAGCGAGTCTTCTCCATGCGCAGGTCCTGAAGCTCGTGTTCAATAGCCTTCGACATTTGCTTTGCAGCTTTCGTACGCAATTCGCTTAATGCGACTGCCAGTTTACCCACAGTGGATAATTGCCGCTGTTCCTGCGCCTCAAGTTCATCCGTACGCGCTTCCCAATTATTCAGCCGGTCCAGTTCGTTCTCGGCATCGGCGCCGAACTGGTTGATCTCCTCGATGCTATCTCCGTATTTGTGCTTCAGGCCATGAATCTGTTCGATACGTTCTTCCACTTCTTGCAGCCGTCCGGGATTAAACTCCAGATTGTCTGCGTAATCCTGAAGTGTGGCAGCCAATGCCGAAAGCTGCTCCAGAACGGTCTGTACCTCATCAGCCTGCTCTTTCATCCCGCTGTCAATCGTTGCCAAGCGTGCGACCCGCGCAACGGCTTCGCCCAGCATGTCGATGGCTGAGGGCGTCTCTGGGTCGCCGGCATCCAGAATGGTATATGCCGCCTGCGCCAGCTCCAGCAGAGACTCAACGTTTCCCAGGCGAATACGCTCGCCTTCAAGTCCGATGTCTTCGCCTGTACGCAGATTGGCGCTACGTATCTCTTCCACCTGAAACGTGAGCATGTCGACGCGCTGCATGACGCTGCGTGCATCCTGCCGCAATTCGTCCAGTTCCGTTCGGACCGCGCGAAGCTCACCTACAACTCTGGCCAGTTCAGCTGCGTCTTCTTGAATACCCGCATATCTGTCTAGTAAGCCCAGGTGCGTGCTCGGTCGCAGCAGGTTTAGGTGCTCGCCCTGTCCGTGGATATCGATGAGTTTGGACGTGATGTCGCTAAGCATTTGTAGGCTAGAAGCTCGACCGTTGATGCGACAAATGTTGCGTCCATTTGAGCGTACCTCCCGGCTCAGCAATAGCCACTCGGGTGAGTCCGGGTCGTCGAGGCCATTTTCCTCTAGAGTCGAACTGATCGATCGATCCATTGGGCGGGAATTATCCAGCTGGAAACCCGCCTCAATAGTAGCGGTCTCGCTGCCGTAACGAACCCACTCATTGGATGCGCGATCGCCAAGAAGCAGACCGATGGCGTCGATAATTATCGACTTGCCTGCGCCGGTCTCACCCGTAAGGATGTTCAGACCGGAACCAAAGGGCACATGGAGATCGTCTATGATCGCGAAGTCTTTGATGATCAGTTCCGTTAGCATGGCACAATTTTATCATATGCTAACTTCTCTGGTCGAAGTGTATGCACAATTCTTTGCACCGAAATTGTAGCGTGATATAATGGGGCAGTGTTAGACATGTTTCCGCAATGAATACTTCTTCATGCGGTGCAGATTCCGTTCAAGGAGGAACTTCGTGATTCCACAATTTGGTCCACTAGAGTTAATCATCATCCTGGTCATCGTGGCGATGCTGTTCGGCGTCGGCAAGTTGCCAGAGGTATTTGGCGCAGTCGGCAAGGGTGTTCGTGAGTTCCGCACCAACGCCTCAACCGATACGGAAAAGACAAGCTCTGAGGACAAGGCCGAAATCGCAGAAGAAGCACAACCTGCAGCCAGCGATACTGAGCACGCCAAAACTGCCTAAGTTTCAACAAATGTAGGCACATTACAGTACACGCGTCTGTCGATGAATCGAACACGGAGCGCGACTGTATTTACGGCGTTTGACGGCAAAGCCGGCTACATCGACTGCTAGAACCTAACGATTTTCGAGTAGACCTTCCCCATACAGGAGACACTTCCTGCAGCCCAGCGAAAGAATTTTTCTGGGCTGTTGCTTGTTGGCATGCGCACGAATAAGCCTGTAGCTGTACCGGGTCGGCCATTACTCGGTACGCCGCTACGCAGTGAGCATGTATCGGTGCAATAATCACTGGGTTGATCCGGTTTTTGTAGGAGAGGCTCGGGCTGATATACTGTTACGGTTATTGTAATAATGGCTAAGCCAACGTATGGGACGCAGCGGGCAAATTCTGCGTCCGTTCAATGCGTACACAGACAGGAGCTTTGAATATGGGGTTGACCACTTTCCTGATGATCGCAGCAAATATCGTTGCGCTCGCACTGATCGCGGTTGTACTGATTCAGGGTCAGACAAGTGCCGGGCTTGGCAGCATGTTTGGCGGCAGCGATATCTATCGATCGCGTCGGGGCATGGAAAAGTCACTTTACAACGCTACATTTGTCCTGGCTGGCATTTATTTCGTGCTGGCTCTGCTCTCCGTAGGCCTTGAATAGCCTATTCGGCGTTTTGTAGGCAACGACGCAGGGAGGTCTGCGTCTCTGTTGGCACTCTTGCTAATAGACCGCAGACGCTATTCATGTCACTATCCTCAAGTAGGCAGCCAACACAACCGGTCTCTCCGGCTAAGTCAATTGGGCAGAATATGCGTTGGCAGGTGCTTTTGGCACTAGCCGGTATCGCTCTGCTCGCACTTGTCCTCGGGTATTCCACCTACAGCGTTACCACAGTACTTGTCCCAGACCGCGGCGGCGTCTTCCGTGAAGGCGTAGCCGGAAATCCCAAATATCTCAACCCGCTGCTTTGTGACGCGACTGAAGTCGACATGGACCTGTGCGGGCTGCTCTATCGCGGTCTCACACGCATTGATAAAGATGGGCGCGTCGTGCCGGATCTGGCTTCGAGTTGGGAGATTAATGACGGGGTCTCCTATACGTTTCACATGAAGCCGGACCAGTATTGGCATGACGGAGAACCCGTTACCGCCAGGGACGTTGTGTTTACCATCAGCGTGCTGCAGGATCCGGATGTTGTCAGCTTGCCGGGCTTAACCAGTCTTTGGCGCTCCGTTGAAGCGGAATTCATCGACGACCTTACAGTTCGTTTCACACTGTCTGAACCGTTTACGCCTTTCCTCGATTACACGTCCATCGGTCTGCTGCCGGAACACATCTGGCAAGGCGTACCTGCCACCGAACTCACGACCATGCCGCTCAATGTGACGCCAATAGGTAACGGGCCAATGCGTGTTGTAGAGACGGCTGCCGACCATATCCGTCTCGAACCAAGCCCCTACTACCGCGAGAGTCATCCCTACCTCTCTGCGCTGGAATTGCGCTTCTATCCTGACCATGCCAGCCTTTTCCCGGCTTTCGTCAACGGTGATATCGATGGCATACGCCAAATCTACGAAGCTGACTTGCCCGCTGCCGTGGAGCGGGATGACCTGCAGTTGTTCTCATCTGCCACGTCGGAGTTTCTCAGCCTGGCGCTGAACATGAATAACCCGGATGTGCCTTTCCTGCAGGAGAAGGAAGTGCGGCAGGCGCTCTACTATGCGATTGATAGAGAGCGTCTGATTGAAGACGTGATGAATGGGCAAGGCATCATCGCACACAGTCCCATGTTGCCCGAAAACTGGGCGTACAACCCCGAAGTTAAGAAGTACGCATATGATCGTAACAAAGCCAGCCAGATGCTCGACGAGGCGGGCTGGATCGACAGCAATGGCGACGGGATTCGTGACAAAGACGGCAAAGAGATGAGCCTGCTCCTCTACTCCAACGACGACCCGCGACGCAAGCTTATTGTGGAGCAGATCGCTGCCGACTGGCAGGCCATCGGCATTGACGCCCAACCTACCATCGTTACCTTTGCCGGCTTAGTCAGCGATTTTCTGAACCCACGCCGGTTCGATGCTGCACTGATTGGCTGGGAATTGACCGGCGATCCGGACCCCTATCCGTTGTGGCACAGTTCGCAGGCGACTGGCGGCGGACAGAATTACAGTGGTTGGGTATCCGAAGATGCGGATCAGTTGATTGAGGAAGCGCGTGGTCTTGTACATGAAGAGGATCGGATTCAACTCTACCACGAGTTCCAGGATATCTTTGCCGAAGAGTTGCCGGCGCTTGTGCTGTTCTACCCGGTCTATACATACGGCGTCAGCGATGAAGTGCACAACGTGCAGCTAGACTCGCTGAACCAACCATCCGAACGCTTCCGCACATTCAGTGATTGGTACATGCTCACACGTCGTGTTCCGGTGAATCAAGTCCCCGCAACCATACCTCCGACCCCGCCTGGACAGGCAAACGGACCGCCATAACTGTTCAATTGTGAGCATCTGTTTTTGTGGAGATATTTGACAGCAGGGCATGGTGCATGCTATCTTGATTGAACGATACAATCGGTGCGCCGCAGTGGCGGAATCGGCAGACGCGCTACGTTCAGGACGTAGTGGGCATAGGCTCGTGGGGGTTCAAGTCCCTCCTGCGGCACCTGAGGACTCCAGAATGGAGTCCTTTTCCTTTGCTCTTCATCGGCCCTGATTTCCCGCTTGAGCTCGCTCTAGTGTTTCTTTTGTGACGCTGATGCTAATTGAGGATATCGTTCTTCAGCTACATTCGTCATCAATACCGTATCGCAATTCCATTTGCAATTCTGTAGCATCAATCCATACGCTATGATATACTGCGCACATGGCAATGAATAGGGCAACCGAGCAACCCCAGCCAAGTATGAAGCCGGTCGTCTCGCGACTTGGCATTCTACTGCTCATTGCGTTTTGTCTAATCTTCATCTCCTCCTACACCAATCGGCTCGTTCAGAAGGCGCAGATTGACCAGGAGATTCAGGAGTGGGACCAGCGGATTGCTGAAGCTGAGGAACAGCAGCTTGAGTTGTTACAAGAGCTGGCTTACGTGCAGAGCGACGCCTATATTGAGTCCGCTGCACGCAATGACCTGGATATGGCAAGACCCGGCGACACAGTTCTCATGGTCATGGACAACGCTAATATACCTCCGCAACCGGTTGTGACTCAGCCAGATACGGTCGAAGTGACCAAACAACCCGAAAACAACACTTCACCGAACTGGCTGCAGTGGATCACAATCTTTGTGGGTGACGACTAATCGTATAGTGTGCTACTCTTGGCCACAGAAAAGCCAACGTGAGTTATTGAGCAATAGCAAAAGGCGTGACGCATATGCGTCACGCCTTTCTCAATTAGAACATCCACACAAAACAAGATATCCCAATTTTGCTTGAACACTCTCAACTGTCAGCTACTTCAACTTGGCACTGAGCGTAATCTCTTCAACTGCAGCAAGCGCATTGGATACTGGGCACCTTTCTTTGGCCTCGTTAGCCAACTCTTGAAATTCGCTCTCACTTACACCGGGAACCGATGCCACAGTGTTGAGGTCAATCTTGTTGATGACACCAGACGTTAGGTGTACGGTCGCTTCAGTCTGAATATCTTCAGGAGTGTAACCGGCCTTGCCCAGCAGTGATGAGAGGAACATAGAGAAACAACCTGCATGAGCTGCACCGATCAGCTCCTCAGGATTCGTCCCTTTTCCACTTTCGAAGCGCGATGCATACGTGAACGGACCTTCACAGTACCCGCTCCCTAGCTTCATTGTGCCTTCGCCATCCTTAAGCGTACCGTGCCATACAGCTTGAGATTTTCGTTCTGGCATTGTTTTTTCCTTCCGTTTGTTGCAGGCGATCTGCGCTGGTTCCTATTTAGTGTGTAGTACCTTCTTCTCTCAGTATAGGTAACACCTCAAGATTGTCTGTAGAGTCAATTACCAACATCAACTCGAGCGTTCGACAGCGTTATAAAATCAACCGAACTGTATTCCTTGGGCAAGCGGCAACTGCGTCGACCAGTTGATTGTATTCGTCTGCCTGCGCATATAGGCCTTCCATGCGTCCGATCCTGACTCTCGACCGCCGCCGGTTTCTTTTTCGCCGCCGAACGCACCACCGATTTCCGCTCCGCTGGTGCCGATGTTCACGTTGGCAATGCCACAGTCGGAACCTTGATGGGATAGGAATTCCTCCGCGCTCAGCAGATTTGTCGTGAAGATGGCACTGGATAACCCCTGCGGCACCTCATTATGTATTGCAATGGCTTCTTCCATCGTTTCGTATGACATGACATACAGAATGGGCGCGAATGTCTCATCACAGACCAGTGGAACCTGTTCCGGCATACGCATGATCGTCGGCTCCACGTAGCACGCGCCAATCTCCGGCAGCGCATCGCCACCAGCGACGACTTCACCACCCTGGGACATCGCTGTTTCAATCGCTGCCATCATTTCTGCAACAGCCGCCTCATTGACGAGCGGTCCCATCAGGGTTGACTCGTCTAGCGGATCGCCGATGTGCACTTGTGCATACGCACGCACCAACCGATCTGTCAGTTCTTCCACGATCGAACTGTGCGCGATGATACGTCGCGTAGATGTACACCGTTGTCCTGCAGTGCCCACAGCGCCAAAGACAATCGCGCGTACGGCCATATCCAGGTCGGCGTCCTCAGTAACGATAATGCCGTTGTTGCCGCCCAGTTCCAGGATTGAGCGACCCAGTCGAGAAGCCACTTTCTGCGCCACGAGCTTACCAATGCGTATCGAACCGGTGAAGCTGATAAGCGGTAGTCGGTGATCATTCAGCATGCGATCCCCGATGACGCGGCTAGAGCCAATGGCCAAATTAAATACACCGCGCAGTCCGTGGTCAGCCATCACTTGGTTACTGATATGTTGTACGGCAACGGCTGTAAGCGGGGTGGTGGACGATGGCTTCCAGATCATCGTATCGCCGCAAACCGCTGCGATAGCTGCGTTCCACGACCATACTGCGACCGGAAAATTGAATGACGTAATGATGCCAATTGGCCCTAGCGGATGCCACTGCTCATACATACGATGACCGGGTCGCTCCGAGTGCATGGTCAGTCCGTAGAGCTGGCGCGAGAGGCCCACGGCAAAGTCGCAGATATCAATCATCTCTTGCACCTCGCCCACTCCCTCGGCGCGAATCTTGCCCATTTCCAGGGCGACTAGCTCTCCCAACGGTTCCTGGTTCTCGCGCAGAGCGTCTGCCAGGTCGCGCACAACCAGACCGCGCTTGGGTGCAGGCGTCATTCGCCACGAACTAAACGTCTGTTGAGCTCGATCAACGACTGCGTCGTATGAGGCTGGACCTGCCTGCACAACCTTTGCGATCAACTCACCATTGTTCGGGCTATAGGAACAGAGCTTAGTCCCATCGGGATCAGAGATCCATTCACCAGGCCCGGAACACACACCTGGATTGATCTCGCCTAATTGAAGTCGTTCTAGCAATGATTTCATCTGTAATCACCCCTTGGATTTAATTATGTATAGTCTTTCGTGGGCCTATGGATAATTTGACACGATGGCTAATTATTAGGATGATCATACCTGATGGCGCGCCAATTGACACAGTATTGGGTTTTCCGCAACTTGCGAGGTTAAGCCGCTTCTCACCCGTATAGCGCGCTGTCGCGCAGCCGAATGAGACTCGTTACGATAGGACAGTGCGCCTTCGCAAACTAGTCCTCGACTGCCCCGTAATACCGCTTGACATAATGATACAGGAGCATCGGGTCCAAATGCAACTAGTCTCTACTTTTTCAGAAAGCCCTCGTAGCCATGCGTCAATCACACAGCAGCGTGAGTCTAGCGCACGGACCGTTCATAACGGTGCACCCGCTTCAGGCAACGGCAATTCGTCTGCTACTTATGGTAATCTGAAATCCGCCGCGGTGGCGCCTGAAATGTTACTCCTTCGTAGCGAGATCGATGACCTGATTGATGAGGTGCGCGCTCAACTTGCGTCTGTGGATCCGCAGAAGCTGACGCCGTCGCTCCTTGTGCATAAGCTCAACCAAACCATTGGTCAGCGCTTCTCGGCAGGTCCAATCGAGTTGCTCACAGAACTCGAAGGCAACCTCGAAGGGACGACTTTCAGCGATTTTGCCGACCGAGATGTACTTCAAGGGATATGTATGTTGACATATTACAGTCTTCAAATACATGCGGACTCGTTGCGCGTGCCTGTGCAGGTGCTGCTCGGACAGGTATACGGTCGGAGTATCGTGCGAGATTTGCGCGCTGGTTTAGCGGGCGCGTCAATGCAGGACCTGCTGGCATCGTCGAAGTGGAAAAGTGTCTGGCAGGTTACTACTTATGGTGCGCTGCTGAAGACCATCGATCTCTTCCATAAGTGAGCCAGAAGTTTTGACATAAGTCATTTGCGATCCGTCACTACTCTCCTTTACTATCCACCTTGGTTATGGACCAGTAGGCTATATGGCGCAGATGTTGTGCCTATCGCTACTGCAGTTCGCTTCACAGGTTAATTCAGCGTTCTAGGATGGGAACCCTGGACATGCCTTAACGTATCGGGAGAAAACAGTTGCTTTCAGTGAATCGTTACTGGCAGGAACGCTCGTACTGCCAAGTTCGTTCACATCGTGCTTTGCACCTCTTTGAGTGATCTGGAGTCTTCTGGTAACCGATAAAGGATGGGGAGCAGCGGTTTTTGCGGTACTTGATAACCGCACGCGATCGTTTCGTGGATTAATCCTTCGATCGCGTTGGCGCCAACACATGAATAATGTAGACTCGCGGGTACAACCTCAGCACGCACTGGAGAACACGCGCCGAACATGACCATACTTACCATAAACGAACAAAGATTTCTACGTGACTTGCACGCTTTGGCGGATATCGGCCTGCTACCACCGCAAAAGGGCGGCGGGCGTGACCGTCGAGCGTTTTCGCAGGCGGAGCGAGAGGCGCGTTCGTTATTTACCCGTCTAGCGGAGGAAGCTAGGCTCGACGTGCGGACTGATCCCGCCGGCAATCTGTCCGCACGCCACGCAGCAGCACCGCACGCTCGCACGCTCCTCTTCGGTTCGCATATGGATACTGTGCCCAACGGCGGTCCCTACGACGGAGCACTCGGTACGATCGCCGCGTTGGAAGCGATTCGTGTACTTATGGAGAGTGGTGCTCAGCTGCCGGTTTCGCTGGAGTGTATTGCGTTTACGGATGAAGAGGGACGCTACTGCGGGTTGACCGGCAGCCAGTTATTTGCCGGCGCCTACAGCAGTGAGGCGACGCAGCGATTCGTGGACGCGGCCATGAGGTTTCCCGAGGATGTCGCCGCTATATCCTCCCTGTTACCCGGTCCGTTCACAGTCGAAAATGTGCTCAAGGCACGTCGTCCTGTAGAAGAACTGGCTGGCTTTGTTGAGCTGCATATCGAGCAGGGACCACAACTGGAACACGAAGGTGTACAGATCGGTGTGGTAGATGCAATATTTGGGCGCGCATCACGTACTGTGACATTGATTGGTCGCAGCGACCATGCCGGTACGACGCCAATGAACTTACGCCAGGATGCACTGGTTGCCGCGTCGCGCTTCATAACGCATATGCACGACTATGTGCGTTTCGAGTGTCTCGGTACTGTGCTGACGTGCGGAGACGTTCGCGTGAAGCCCGGCGCCGACAACGTTGTTCCGAACGAGGCTGCGGTGCTGGTCGAATATCGTGCCAACGCGTCGGTATTGTTGAACAAGATCGAAGCAGAACTTGAGCGAACTCTGAGTGACAAAGACGTGATTGAGGAATGTACAGTTCAAGTTGCTAATCAACACCGAGTTGAGCCGTGCCAGATGAACCAACGTATTCAGGCGATGATCCGTAAAAGCTGCGAAGCGTTGGGATATGTAAACATGCGCATTTCGTCGGGCGCGCTGCACGACGCTCATTCGCTGGCTGCCGTAACTCCGGCTGGCATGATATTTGTTCCTTCCGTCGCCGGTCGCAGCCATTGTCCGGAAGAGATGACCTCCGATATTGACCTTATCGCTGGCGCCAACGTCTTGCTGAACACGATCTACGCGCTTGCGAATAGCTATTAATTGATTCTAAAAGGTTGATGCCAAAACTTAGTATTGGACTGACCTAGAGCCAATCAAATGGGCCGGACTTATATAGTCCGACCCATTGTTCAATGCTGATGAATATTGCGAATCGCGGAGACGGCTAGAAAGAGACCTCGGTAATCTTCTCGGCTTTGTCGTAGTCAAGCTCCATGCCAAGACCCGGCGTCTCGGGCAGTGTCACCACGCCATTCGACGGTACCAGAGGCGTCTTGAGGAAGAACTGATGGATACGATTCCATTTCACCAGATACTCCAACAACGGGCAGGTAGTCTGTGGCCAGGCTGCAATGAGATGTGCAGTGGCGTTGGGTGAATGACCGTGCGGAACGATCGGCACGTCGAACGCGGAAGCCAGCGCGCAAATTTTCATCATTTCGGAGATGCCACCCGCCCAGTAGATATCTGGTTGCAGGACATCACAGGCGCGCGCTACTAGCAGTTGCTTCAGTCCCCAGCGCGTATACTCATGCTCACCGCCGCTGATGGGCACGACGGAATTCGCACGAATCTCCGCGTACTGGTCGATCTTGTCCGGCAGCACCGGTTCCTCTATCCAGCGCGGGTTATATTCCAACATACGTTGCGCCATCATGAGTGTGTACGGTACGTCCCAACTCATCCACGCATCGAACATGATGTCCACATCCGGACCCGCTGACTCGCGCACAGTGCGAACCAGTCGCAGGTTGCGTGCGATGCCTTTGACGCCGTCGGTCGGGCCGTCACGGAAGAACCACTTGGTGGCGCCATAGCCCTGTTCGACGATGTCCTGGACTCGTTCTTGTACCAGTTCCGGGTCTAGCGAGTAGCCCAGCATGCTGGCATAGGTGGGAATCTCTGTTCGGATGGGACCGCCCAAGAGTGAGTAGACCGGTGCGTTGGCCCATTTGCCTTTCAAGTCCCACAGCGCATTATCGACCGCACTAATGGCAATCATGTCGTTGCCCTTGCGACCGTGCACCTGGAAGCGATACATACGGTCCCAAAGCCGTTCAATGGCAATAGGATCGTTGTCCAGCAGCAAAGGAGTCAGTTCCTTGGCGATGATGAAGGCGACATGTTCATTGACCGGACCGCCGATGCCGCTAATGCCTTCATCGGTCTTGATCTCAATAAAGTGCGATTGCGTCCAGAATTTACCCGGCTCCACTTTCTTCAGCCAGTGAGCGCCTTCTTCGCGATGCTCGGGGTAGATATCTACGGGGCGAATCAGACGTTCTTCCCAGAATTCTCCGGGGTGCTCAAGCAGGCCTTCAAGTAGTACGATTCGCACTTCGGTAATCTTCATTGTTGACTCCTAGACGTCTTTCTAGTTGCTGCATGTGGTAGCGCAGCAGAATGCGGATAATTACAGGGGCGCCCATTGTGGGCAGGCTGTGTTTAGGGAGCGATCAAACCTTTTTAAGTGCAGTTATGTGCGCCATGTGACTGCCTATTCTACAGCATTTCAAGTTCCATGTTGCTGTAGGGGCCGCGGCTTTCAGGCGGAAACAACGCCGCAATCTGCTGCATCATGAGATCGGCTAATTCGTCCAAACGCTGTCGCCGGGCTTTGCCGCGCAGCGTGGGATCGATGATTAGCGGTCCAAACGGCTGACCAATTCGTACGGTGACTGGCGTTCGTCGGAAACGAAGCATATTGCGATATACGCGTTCTGTGCCTAGTAAGCCGACGGGCAGAATGGCGGAGTTCGCCTTGATCGCCAACCACGCAGGCCCAGTCTTTGGTTTAGCCAATATAGGCCGGCGACGACCCGGAACATAACTGCTGACTTGGATGCCCCTCTCGCGCAGTTCAGCGTACTCGGGCTCCATTCCGCCTTCAGGAAAGATGCCGACCACGTATCCGTGTTTCAGCGCATCCATCGACTTGTTGAACGCATCTCTGTCAACCTGACCGCGCCAGATCGGTATACCATTGAAAACAACGACGAACGCCTTAAACCACCAGTGCCGTTGAGACTCCGTAGCGACGACGAATGCAGGCGCGAAAGGAAGGCAGATGGCCAGAAGAGGCGCATCGAACCAACTAAAATGGTTCGCAATCAGAATCATCGGCTGGGAGTTGTGCTGAACGTTTTCATGGCCATCCACCCGAATGTCCAGCAGTATATAGCTGATGATTCGGAAAAAAAACAGGACCACGGGCCGAACGACGGTGCGAAAGATGAAGTTCATCGCCTATCCTCGATTTCTGTGATCTCTTTGACTGTTTCGCGGCGGCACTTTGAATACGAGAGACGTTATACCAGAACACACCGTCTCATTGTTCGTACCGCATCTACGGCAAGGTGTAGACTATGCAGCGTGCTCGTCTTCAGCTACGATAGATCACAATAGTTAACAGAATGTTACACCATGGGGACAAGTTCCAAGAAATCAATGGGATGATCCAGAACCGTTTAGCCGCACCTGGTCAATGCAATTAAACAGTACGAAGGCTCTGTAGAGAAGGTTGCGCGAGTCATGTGTCGATGCAGTGCCTCAGAAGATACCCCAAGCATCGAGTAACCAGAGTACTATGAATATTGAGTATCGATTGAATGATCGGCCACAGGAGGTAATAGGAGAGGAGAAATCAGGAATGGACGATAGGAAAGCGAATATGCAACAAGAGCAGTTACCGGATACGCTGAACGAGCGGATTGGAGTATTGACACGGCGTGAGGTCGAGGCGCGTATTCTTGCGCCGATTGTTACCGCGTTCGAGGCGGAATTCGGTAGCGAGCGAGTCCGCGAAATTCTGCGCCATCAGATTATTGCAATTGCTCGCGAACAAGGAAGTCAGATGGCGCAGTCCATGGACGACGCCTCACTAGCGGCATTCAGTGACTCGTTGAAGTATTGGACCAAAGACGGCGCACTTGAGATCGATGTGCAGGAATTTGATGAGAAGGTACTTTCCTTTGACGTGACGAGATGCCGCTATGCGGAACTCTACCGTGCCTTGGGAATCCCTGAACTAGGGGCTGTCCTCTCCTGCAATCGAGACTATGCATTGATCAAAGGTTTCAACAGTGAGATCGAATTGACGCGAACGCAGACAATTATGGAAGGCGCTGCATACTGCGATTTTCGTTATAGACAAAAGGAGGATGCTGACTAGGCGGCTACCGGGCATGCAACTCATTACGATTGCATCTATTGGGAATCACTTCCATACCAGTTCGAATCGACTTCTCTTTTCGCCATCCACAGATGTATACAGGATCGTGCGTCCGTGGTCGATGACGACGTCTGCATGGCCCACACCCACATTACCGGGCAGGTCGACAAGGATAGGATTGTACGGGAAAGTTTCCCACTGACCATCGACTGAGTCATCCAAGCTACGCGCCAGACCTAATGCAAACTGCGTGTCACCATCTTCGCCTTCTGAAGGGCCGCGTACACCCTCGTAGAACAGATAGAGACGGTCGTCCACGCGTACCAGATCGGCTGAGCTAATCGTGCGGAAATCGAAATTCGCGTTGGCCTGTGCACTCGGTTCGGCCGATTCTCCGTACGCTTTCGCCCCGGTGAACAGCGGATTGCTGTTGCACTTGCGAAAGAGCGAAACTTGGCTTCCGAGAGACGCCACGAAGCAACCCAAGCTGCCCGGGTTCTGCCCTTGACCGACAAAAATGTAGACATCGTACGGACCATTCTCAGTTGCGTAATCGTGCGAAGCTTCGGTTGTAATGAGCAGCCCGGGAGGTGCTCCTACCAAACAGTCATATTGCCGTGGCGCAAACGGATGCTCACCGATGAGCTCTTCCGGAGAACAGGGCATCAGCCAGGTCTGCCAGACGCCGGTGTTCGGCAGTTGCTGCGCGTCCGACCATGTGAGACCGTCTGTCGATGTACGCAGAAACGTTGATCCCCGGTATTCATAGACCATGAGCCACGCATTTTCGCCGCGATCGTTGACACGCGATACACGTGGATATTGCTGCTGGTCAATATGATCCCGCTTCGAATCGCACGGACAGGAATTGCAGGGAATGAGGCAGGTCGGCACGGTATCCTCATTCGTAGTCGCCGTGAATGTGTGTCCGCCATCTTTGCTCTCGAAAGTGATCACACAACCTGGGAAGTCTACAGGATCGCCGCAACTATCCATCACACCCGCAGATTGGAAACTGGCATGCACGTATGAGCGGAATTTGCCATCGGGCAGTAGGACCGTGTCCGACTCACCCATGGGCAAGCCGGTATCACCGTCGGTCATTACAATATCCGCGGTACCATTCCAGTAATCGTCCAAGGATGGGTATTTCGCACAGGTTGAGTCTTCACTGAGTACGTGTTTGTCCGGCATGACACTCGGTGCGCACGCGATCAACGCAATGGCAACTATGAACAGAAGTGCGAAGTGATGTATTGTGCAGGCAATGAAACATCGCATAGGTGAAGCATACGATGATCGCGCAAATTCAGGAAGCGGACGGCTCTATCATGTCAGAAACCGTCTACTGACCCGAATTCGCTGATAATAAACATGTGTGATAGAAGTGAATTCAACCGCAACTTATAAGCGGGCGTCGTGTTGTCATAGTTGGTGTCTTCATACTACAGCCAATTTCCCAGAGTAATCCTCGGATTTTGACAGTCTGAACGACACTGCATACAATGGCGCATGGGTTTCGGAGAATGGAAAATTATGTGTCTATCGCGTATCCTCTCGCGCGTGTATTATTTTGGCGTGTTAATTATCAGGAAGAGCAATTCTTCACATAAGCAATTTAGGAGAGCAAATTCAAATGGCAGAACAAGATACTTTTGAGCGTGTCCAGGCGATTATCGTTGAGCAGCTGGGTGTGGAGCCGGAAGAGGTAACGATGCAGGCTAGCTTCCGTGACGACCTTGAGGCGGATAGCCTTGACCTCGTCGAACTCATTATGGCATTCGAAGAAGAGTTCGGCGGCGAAATCAGCGACGAACAGGCGCAGCAGATCGAAACAGTGGGCGACGCAGTCAAGTTCTTGGGCGCCAACTAAGCAGAAACACACACGGCTACTGGCCGTATTGGCTGATAGCTAAAATGATTGTCATTTATTAGGCGAGTCCGCTCAATGCGGTGCTCGCCTAATTGACGTTAATTGGCACACAAGGTTACGAATGTGAAGCCGAGCGAGAGCAAAGTTCCTGATAAGGTTCAGTTAGTCGTGATCGCCGGCGGCGATAGCAGACGCATGGGCGGCGTACACAAGGCGTTGTTGCCCGTTCCGCCATCAGGACGACCACTGATTGCCCATATCATCAAGCGACTGCAACCGCTCATAGAATCTGAATCGAACCACGGCAACGTAATTGTGGTCGCTAACCACGACACAGTTAGCGCCGCTGTCCTCAATGATCGCGACCTGACTCAAAAGGTGGATATACGGGCGGTGCATGACCTATGGCCTGGAACTGGCTCGTTAGGCGGATTGGCTACCGGATTGTCGTTCTGTACCAATTGGGCAATTGTCGTCGCATGCGATATGCCTTTTGTCAACCCGGCTCTATTTCAGCTTATGCTGCGTTACCTGCATGACGATGACGGTCGACAGGCGCAGCGTTGGGACGTTGTAGCGCCGCTCGTACACGGATATCCGCAGATGCTGCATTCGCTTTATCACTTAAGGGTGCTGCCAGTACTACGCAGGCAAATGGTGTTGAAAAACTACAAACTGCTGGATATTCTGCCGGCGTTGAATGTGCGCTACGTGACAGAGGAGGAGATGCGACCGTTTGACCCCAGCTTACAGTCATTGACAAATATCAACACACCAGAGGAATGGCAGAAAGCCCGGCAGATCCTGGCTAGGCTACGATGATATCGAGAACAGATATCGTGTTGAACGTCAAACCTTACTGGTCGAGCAATCGCAATACGGAGACGACTTTGCCGTTGATGCGTACTTTTTCAGCAGGACGGACAATCGGCTGATAGACCGGGTTTGGGTTTGCCGGCTGGAGGCGAACATTGGCGCCTTCCCGATAGAGGTACTTTAATGTCGTTTCCTCGTCGCCTTCGATCCACGCTGCGACCATGTCACCGTTGTCGGCAGATTCCTGATGGCGCAGGATGACCACGTCACCGTCCAACACGCTGGCGTCAATCATGGAATCACCTTTTACGCGCAAGGCGAAAAGCGCATCATCGTTCTGGAATACACCTTGCGGTAATTCGACCCAGTCGTCGGTTGTGTTGGGCGAATCGGGATTCACCTGGATGGGCTCGCCGGCTGCGATGGAACCAAGCACCGGGATACGAATCAACGATTCAGCGTAGGCAAGCGCGTTCATCGCGCGAGAGGCAAAGGTGGAAGTTGATTTCCGATGTACGAGCAGCGTCTCTTCGAACGAGTCGATCTGATCCCAGTTCAAACTCAATCCGCGACTAACTTCTCTGCGACGGCTAATGAGGCCTATATCTTCCAGTTTGGCCAAATTGTAATTGACGACAGAAGTGGAGGATATCCCAACCTTTTCTCCGATTTCCCGAATCGTTGGCGGAAACTCATTCTTGTCGACGAAATCGATAATAAATTGGATAATTTTCTGCTGGCGTTCAGAGAGGTTGCTCATGACGATACCCTTCGTGGTATTCCGGCGCGTTTCGAAGTTGGCTGTCGTTATCCCAAGATATCCCAAATATCCCAAATATAGAACGTTTGTTTGCCGACTTTTGTTTAGTATACACGAACATATGTGCGGTGTCAACACAAAACGCACGTTTGTTCTGCGTTCTCAGCCGATTATACCGAAATGCCTTCTAGTAAGCTGGATTCGAACACTTTCAGGCGCTGGCTCAGATACCTTCGCTACCGTGCAGGCTGAAGGAAGTAGAGGGAGATGTCGCCATATTCTTACGACTATTGGTCAGCCCATATCAAGTATAGACCAGTAATGACTAATCGGAATCGAGGTCGTGAGCAGCCACGTAGTCACGGAAGCGCTGCCAATAGTCGGCGCGGTCCTTATAGCCCTCTGACGAGTTCGGGAACCGTGAATCGGCTTTCGCCTGGCCGCGTATCATGGCGCTTTCCATGTCGATACCACACGTATAGGCGATCTTAAAGAGCATTACCTGCAGGTCGCTCAACTCCAACGCAAGATCATCGCGCGTCTGTTCGGGAGTCTGCGAGCCGATCTCGCGGTACCCTTCCCATACCTGAACCAGACGGCTGACCTCGCCCAGTTCTTCCATAGCGTGAAGTAGCGTGTGGCTGGGCAACACGCGGTCCCAGTCTCTTGCTTGGTCCCATTTCAGCAACCAGTCCTGGTATTCTCGAATATGCATAGGTAGGAATCTCCGCTTCGGAACTTGGCTGACTATGGTTATTATAGCGATCGCAGGCGATGGATGAAGTCGACAGAAACCAGACGCCGCTCTAACACGATGACCAGATACCGTTGAAGCAAGCTTTCTACCGAGCGCAACAAATATTCGTCGAGTCTCAGACGGCTTACGTCGTCCCAATTGCTGCGTTGCAGATGCCGCATAACCTTCAAAACCTCAATCGTAACCGCCTCGGCAGCAGGAAACCGCGGTCCGCAAGTTGGGCAAAGCACACCGCCCGCCTGCAGATCAATCGAGTTGCGTTCCGGTTGTATCTCGGCGCCGCATTGAATGCAGTTGAAGAGCTGCGGTTGGAAACCAGTCAGGTTCAGCAGGCGCAGCTCGAACCAGCGCAACAGCAGATTGGCGTCTATATCGGACCCTTCTGCGATACTGTCAAGCGTACGCAGCATACCCGTTAAGAGATCCCACAGCGGGCGATTGTCGTCATCCATTTCTGTGAAACGGTCCAATAACTCACAGACGTAGTTGGCACGACTGATCTGGTCCAAGTCCTGCCGCAGATAACGATATGATTCTACCGTGGACGCTTCTGTGACGATATCCCAAGTGCGACCTTTTGCCGTCAGAATGGAAGCATGAGCGAACACTTCCATGTGACCGGCTTTGCGGCTCGTGGTCTTGCGGATTCCGCGGGCAATGATTTCTTGTTTGCCGCGATCCGGCGTGTACACCGTCAGAATCCGATCCGCTTCTCCAAAATTTCGGCGGCGAAGGACAATGACGTGCGTTTTGCTAATTCGGCTTCGATCATTCACGTGGAATCTATGCTCTACTGGAAATGAGGTTCACTTTCCAGCATGTCATTAGTGCAGAGATACAGCAACACTGTATTGTATACGCCACATATGCTGGAATTAGTGCCCGGCTTTGCCCATGCAAAAAAACGGGGAAGCACTAGGACCTCCCCGTCTGCCTTACTCGTATTCAGATGGTGCCCCCAAGGGGATTCGAACCCCTGTCACAGGCTTGAAAGGCCTGAGTCCTAGTCCTCTAGACGATGGGGGCATGCGAATCCATCTGTCTACTGCCGGACGAGTATAGCAGGGAGAGGGCTCAGTGGTCAAATTATCACGCGCAGAAACGTTATTATGCATTTTCGGCATGTGGTAGACTGCGTGTAATTGCACCTCCGTGAGTGTGCATCCAAATCGGACCTGTTGCAGACTTAGAAACCCGACACGAGGAACCAATGCCGACCGCTAAAGAACAATTGACCGTTGCATGTGTGCAACAAAGAGTGTTCTTGCCGGCGTCTCTGGACGAGTATTATGCAAGCCTGCAGCGGTTCCTGCGTGTGACTGAAAAAAAGCGTGCCAAGTTAGTTGTTTTCCCCGAGTTGGGCGGGCTGATGATTGCGGTGACTATGCTCGACGATTTGGGGACAAATCTGCTGAAACGCGCTGATCGAGGCAGTCGCCGCGATGCGAATGCTTGGCAACAGTTGGTAGGCGCGTTCTCGGGCACTGCCGCAAAATATATCCGTAGCAATCTGCGTCGAAGCATAGCAGGCTTGCTGGACGTGTCGGCTGCGGAACTATGGAATCGATATGTAGAAGTCTACGCCGAATTGGCGCAGGAATTTGCCGTGACGATTGTGGGACCCAGTTGCTATCTGCCGGACCCGTTGGACGGTGTAATCCGCAATCTGTCGGTTGTCTTTGGCAGCGACGGCGCCGTGCTAGGTACGCAGGCAAAAGTCGTTCTTCATCCCAACGACGGCGACTTGGCTCAGCCCGGTAGTTCGTGGGATGTGGTCCAAACCGAGGTAGGCCGGCTCGGCATCATCATTGGTGGGGATGTCCTCTATCCCGAGGTTGGGCGGCTGCACACATATCAGGGTGCGGACGTGCTTGTGAGCCAGGCCATATGCCTCGACCCCGCAATGTACAACAAGGTGCGTTCCGGCGTACTGGCGCGTATGCAGGATAACCAGCTTTTTGCGGCCGCAAGCTTTCTTGTCGGTCCAAATATGATGAGTAGAGAGCGCAATCAGCAGTACGTGGGCAAGTCGGCCATCTTTGCGCCACAGGAGCTAACGCCTAAGTCCAATGGCGTACTGGTGGAGATGGGCGGTGTGCGCAGCGAAGGCGTTGTTGCTGCGGAGTGGGATTTCGCCGCGTTGCGCGATCTCTGGGAATCGTCCGACACGCCCATACGCCGCACATTGTCACAAGCCGAGCTAGGCGGAGCGCTCGGCGAGATCTACGCTCGGCTGCAGCGGTTACCGCCCGTGTCGGATAGTGCGCTCATCACATCCAGCCAGCCGGCGGAGAGGCCTACCGAATCTACGAAGCTGCTGACACTAAATGATCTTGAAGTGGTAGGAAGCTATGCGGCTCTGCGTGAGACGCTGTCACCGACCAACGCAGCGGCGGAGACTGTGGATCCGAGGTCGGACGACGAGCCGGCAGCCGAGGAAACCGTATCGGAGGATTCGTGACCTTCGTGAGTCAGTGTCGCTTCACCACGACGTAGGTTGCTTCAGGTAATAGTTCGTATGGCAATGCGCCAATTCATGAAAATGCGGATTTGACAAGGGCTCAAATGGCTGGTACTATCCGCGCCTAGATTGATACAGCACCAACGAGGTAGGTTTCAAGTACAGGAAAATCGAACGCATCATGCACGACACAAGATTGATGCAATCCGCAGCTAAGCGAAGCAAGAAGACCTGGCCGGACTAAAGTCTGGATTTTTGTGTTCGCTAGAGCAGCACGTGCAAGCGACCGGTCATCCAGATGGATGAGCCGGTTTTTTGTTTTATGGCGCAAAGGAGAATGTTGCCATGGGCCTTGACAATTTTGCCATTATCGAATCGACGCTGCGTGAAGGAGAGCAATTCGCCAACGCGTTTTTCTCAACCGACCAAAAGGTAGAGATAGCACGCATGCTGGATGCGTTTGGCGTCGAGTATCTCGAACTGACCTCACCAGCCGCCAGTCCCCAGAGTAAAGCCGACATCGAACGCATCGCGTCTCTGGGCTTGAACGCTAAAATACTAACACATGTACGCTGCCACATGGACGACGCTAAGCTCGCTGTGGACACGGGCGTGGACGGTATCGACGTCGTTTTCGGCACCAGCAGCTTTCTGCGCGAGTTTTCCCATGGCAAAGATATTCAATACATCATCGACTCGGCGCAAGAAGTCATCGAGTTTGTAAAAAGCTGCGGCCTTGAAGTCCGGTTTAGCAGCGAGGACAGCTTCCGCAGCGATCTGGTGGACCTGCTCACCATCTACCGTACCGTCGACCGCATCGGTGTGAACCGCGTGGGCATTGCCGATACGGTTGGCGTGGCAAATCCGCTGCAGGTGCACGAACTCGTCAAGACGCTGCGGGGCATTGTCCACTGTGACATCGAATTCCACGGCCACAATGACACTGGATGTGCGGTTGCCAACGCCTATTGCGCGCTGGACGCAGGCGCAACGCACATCGATACATCCGTGATCGGTATCGGCGAGCGCAATGGCATCACACCCTTGGGCGGACTCATCGCGCGGATGTACACGTACAATCCCGCTATGATTCGCGAACGATACGACCTGCCAATGTTGCGTGAGGTGGAGAACCTTGTGGCGGGCATGGTAGACATCGACGTACCGTTCAACAACTACATCACGGGCTACACTGCCTTCACCCACAAAGCTGGCATCCACGCCAAAGCCATTCTCAACAACCCAGCCACATATGAGATCCTAAATCCGGAAGATTTCGGTCTCACGCGTTACATTCATGTAGCGCACCGCTTGACCGGTTGGAACGCGATCAAGCAGCGTGCCGACCAGTTGCAGCTCAATCTCACCGACGATCAGGTCAAAGCCATCACTGCGCAGATCAAAGCGCTGGCCGATCAAAAGCAACTGAGCCTTGACGATGTAGACGTGTTGCTGCGTTCCTATCACAGCACCCATGTCAGCACAGATGATGTCAGCACAGATGAACTATCATCTATCACTGGAGACTAGCAGCGCTATGTCTGGGACCACTCAAACACCACAGACGTTCGCACAGAAGGCGCTGGCACGCGCGGCTGGGCTGCCTACGGTCGAGGTAGGCCAGGTCATTGATGCGCAACCGGACGTCGTGCTCAGCCACGATAATACAGCCGCCATTCGGCAGATATGGTTGCTGTTTGGCCAGGAGCGTGTGCTTATCCCCCAAAAGATGGCCATTACGTTGGACCACGCCGTACCCGCGCCAACGACGCGTCACGCACAGAACCATGCTGAGATACGCGAGTTTGTGCACGAGCAGGGAGTAGCGCATTTCTGGGACGTGGGCCGAGGCATCTGTCATCAGGTGCTCAGCGAGGAGGCGACAGTACTGCCTGGGCAACTCATCCTCGGTGCGGATTCGCACACGCCGCATTATGGTTGGATGGGCGCTTTCGGCGCAGGCGTCGGACGCAGCGAGGTTGCCGCACTTTGGGCTACGGGCGAGCTGTGGTTGCGCGTGCCGGAGACGATACGTGTCGAACTGCAGGGCGAGCTGCCCGTCGGCGTCACAGCAAAGGACTTCGCCCTGCGCTTCATCTCCGATATTGGCGCAGACGGCGGGCTCTATTCCATGATCGAGTTCGGCGGCGGCGGAATTCATGCCCTTTCACTGCAATCGCGCATGGTGCTGCCTAACATGATGGCCGAAGCCGGCGCCAAGAGCGCTTACATCGCACCGGATGGCTTGGTCTACAAATACCTGGGCGAGAGTCTGGTACGGCAAGGCGCCTATGAGACAGTTGAAGAGGCCACTGATCAAATCGCGGCGAACGCATTTTTCCCGGATGAAGGAGCTGAGTACGCTGCAGTCCACCATTACGATGCAAGTACGTTAGAACCGTATGTAGCCTGTCCGCATACAGTGGATAATGTTGTGCCACTTTCTGAAACAGCAGGCGTTCGTGTCCAGCAGGCGTTCCTCGGTACGTGCACCAACGGTCGACTGGAAGATCTGGCTGCCGCCGCTGAGGTCGTCCAAGATCGCCACGTAGCCGAAGGCACACGGTTCCTCGTAATCCCTGCCTCTGCAGTTATCTTGCAGGAAGCCATGCAACTCGGGTATATTCAGACCTTGATGGACGCAGGCGCCATCATCGGCGTGCCCGGTTGCGGGCCGTGCATGGGCAACCACATGGGCATCCCTGCGCCGGGTGAAACGACCATTTCCAGCGCAAATAGAAATTTCCGAGGCAGGATGGGCACTCGAGAATCCGATATCTATCTCGCCAGTCCTGCCGTCGTGGCTGCGTCGGCTATTGCCGGCTACATCGCCGACCCGCGGGAGGTGGTTGTATGAATCAGCTTGAGGGACGGGTATGGAAGTATGGCAACGACGTGAACACGGATGTCATCTTCCCTGGCAAGTATACGTACACGGCGAGCGGCCGCGAGGAGATCGCCAGCCACGCACTGGAGGATTTGGACCCGAGCTTTATCGTAAACAGGCAACCCGGCGACATCATTGTGGCAGGGCGCAACTGGGGCTGCGGTTCCAGCAGAGAGCAGGCGGCAACTTGTCTAGCATACAACGGCGTGAGCGCGATTATTGCTGCCAGCTTTGGTCGCATCTTCTACCGCAACGCGCTCAACAACGGACTCTACGCCATTGTTTCGCCACAAGCCGCTGAGATGATTCAGAACGGCGAACGGGTGCAGATTGACTTGCAGGCGCATACCATCACTTGTGCGCAAAGGAGGATTTCCTTCCCGCCCATGAGCGAGAGTGTAATGCGTATCGTGGAGGCAGGCGGTCTGGTGCCGTACATTCAGCAGAGGTTGGCAAGCTGATGACGCGCCGTGCTCGCAGCAAGTATCGCATCGCCATGATTCCCGGCGACGGCATCGGTCGCGAGGTTGTCGAGGCTGCCGCGCTGGTTCTCGAGCAGCTGGATATTGATTTCCAGTTTGAGTGGCTGTCTGCCGGTTGGGACGCATTCGAACAGACTGGTTCTGCATTACCTGCCGCCACACTGGAAGCCGTTCACACGTGCGATGGCGCCATCTTCGGAGCAGTGAGCTCACCAAGCTCTCGAGTGGAAGGATATTCAAGCCCAATCATCGCGCTGCGTAAAGCGCTCGATCTCTATGGCAACTTGAGGCCAGTGGTCTCGGCGCACGTCCAGAACAGCCGTCCGGGCGTGGACATGCTCATCGTGAGAGAGAACACTGAAGGACTCTACATCAAACGGGAAACGCTTTCCGAAGACGGCGAAGAAGCCATAGCGCAGCGGGTCATCACACGCCGCGCATCCACACGCATAGCCAGGCTGGCCTTCGAGCAAGCGCAGGCGCGTGCAGCTTCACAGGACAGACGGCCCATGGTCACGATCGCACACAAGGCGAATGTGCTTTCGATCAGCGACGGCCTCTTTCGGGAAAGCTGCCTTGCGGTTGCTCAAGAGTACCCGGGCGTGCGGTGCGAAGAACAGCTAGTCGATTCACTTGCCTATCGCATGATCATCGAGCCGGAGCGATACGACGTCATCGTGGCGCCGAATCTTTACGGCGACATACTCAGTGATGCAGCTGCAGCGCTTGTCGGCGGCTTGGGTATCGCGCCTAGCGCCAACATGGGCAACCACTTCATGTTAGTGGAACCCGTACACGGCAGCGCTCCCGACATCGCCGGCAAGGGCATCGCAAACCCGATTGCTGCCGTGCTCTCCAGCGCCATGCTGCTACGTTATCTGGGCGAAGACGAGGCAGCGGAGGGCATTGAGACAGCCGTTGCAGCGACGATAGAGGACGGTCTTATGACTCCTGACCTAGGCGGCAGCAATCGCACAGAAGAAGTCACCGAGGCGATATGCGAACGTTTGTAGTGTGTGCGTGAGGTCAGGGAGTCAGCTCGCTGGGGCCATTACTTAACATAATCGTCTCTAATATCCATATTCGTTGGTATCAACATAGCTAGTGACTGAACCAATAGGAGAATAACCATGGCATTGCAAACAGCTACCGGTACAGCCGAATGCCCCGAGTGTTACGCAGAGATCGAATTGACAGACGTGATGCAAAACGAGATTACCCAGTGCCCCGAATGTGGCGCCGATCTTGAAGTTGTCAGCCTGGAGCCGCTGGCGCTTGAGCTCGCGCCCGAAGAAGAAGAGGACTGGGGAGAATAACGCATGAAGGTCGGTGTTTTGTACAGTCGTGTTCGCGTCGAGGAAAAACTGCTCTTTGAGGCGTTTGCAAATCGCGGTGTTGCCTTCGACCTTTTGGATGACCGTATGTTGATCTTCGAGATTACCCAGGGCGGCAACGAAGGTATCGATTATAAGGCATATGATGTGGTAGCCGAACGCTGCATTAACCATAGTCGAGCGCTCTATAGTCTTCGCATTCTCAATGACCGCGGCGTCAGCACGGTCAACACCGCCCAAGTGGCGGATACGTGCGGCAACAAGTTACAGACTACCAGCGCCTTGACCGCAGCCGGCGTGCCGTCGCCTAGGACGCTGATTGCCTATTCAACGGAGAGTGCGTTGGAGGCAATCGAAGATATCGGCTACCCGGTTGTACTGAAGCCGGCTGTGGGCTCCTGGGGACGCCTGCTTAGCAAGCTCAACGATCGTGAGGCGGCTGAAGCTGTCCTGGAGCACAAGCAGGTACTCGGTACCTACCATCACAGCATTTACTACATCCAGGAATACATCGACAAACCCCAGCGGGATATTCGCGCCTTTGTGGTCGGCGATGAGACCATCTGCGCCATCTACCGCAATTCGCCGCACTGGATATCCAACACGGCGCGCGGCGGTGTATCCAGCAATTGTCCGGTGACGCCAGAACTCAACGATATCTGTGTGCGTGCTGCACGCGCGGTGGGCGGTGGCATCGTCGCCGTGGACGTGGTTGAAGACCCGGAACGGGGGCTCATGGTGCTGGAAGTCAACTACACCATGGAATATCGCAACAGCATCGCGCCCACCGGCGTCGACATCCCTGACCGCATGGCTGCTTTCATTCTCAGAGTGGGGCAGGACGGCTGGGCGGCGGCAAATGGTTGGGACAACGGGTCGGCTGTGCATGCTCCGGTTTCACTAACGGGCGAGGATTAGGGGACTGAGGCATGAGTGAACAGACAATCCGCGCATCCATCGTCGGCGGTTCCGGCTACGCAGGCGGCGAGCTGTTGCGGCTACTTCTGGACCATCCATATGTAGAAGTGCTGCAGGTCACCAGTGAACGCAATGCAGGCAGTTTCGTCCATTTTGTTCATCCGAATTTGCGCGGACATACGAAGTTGCAGTTTGTCAGTTCGGACGAAATAGAACCGTGTGACTTGCTTTTTCTGTGTCTGCCGCATAGTTCGGCAATGAATAATATTGAGCACTATGCCAGTCTCGCCGAACGCATAGTCGACCTCAGTGCGGATTTCCGACTGCGCAATCCGGAGGACTATGTACGGTGGTATGGCAGCCCGCACGCGAACGTGGCATGGCTCGACAAGTTTGTCTACGGACTGCCAGAGTTGAACCGGGAGGCGATTGCAGGCTCTCATTACGTAAGTGGCGTCGGTTGCAACGCAACCGCCACTAACTTGGCCGTCTGGCCTCTTTTCAAGTCGGGTCTCATAGAACGGGGTAGCGGCGTCATCTGCGAGGTCAAGGTGGGCAGCAGTGAGGGCGGTAATAAGTCGTCCGACGCCACGCACCATCCTGAACGGGCGCGTGTGATGCGCAGCTTTGCACCCACCGGGCATCGTCATACCGCAGAGATTCTGCAGGCGATTCGCGCGACGGGCGGAGATTCACCGATCTACCTCAGCGCGACTGCGGTGGACAATGTACGTGGCGTGCTCGCGACGGCGCATCTGTTCGTGAAGGAAGGTGTCGAAGAGCGTGATCTCTTTCGCGCCTATCGTGGCGCATACCGCAATGAGCCGTTCGTGCGCATCGTAAAGGAGCGTACAGGCGTCTATCGTTACCCGGAACCCAAGATTCTCGCCGGCAGCAACTACGCAGATGTGGGCTTTGAAGTGGAAGAAAGCACGAATCGCGTGGTCGCCATCGCGGCCATCGATAACTTGATGAAAGGCGCTGCGGGCACGGCTGTGCAGTGCATGAACCTAATGCATGGATGGGATGAGACAACCGGCCTAACGTTTCCTGGCCTGCATCCGGTATAGTTGTGTATCTGCTAGCGAATCGTTTTCGATTGCATTCGAAATGTATATAGATGCAGAGCTGCTCTACATCCAAATAAAATCTGTAAAGGCAGAGCCATGATTGTTGTGAAAGTCGGCGGCGGACAGGACCTGAATATCGACGCCATCGTGGCTGACCTGGTTGCGCTGAACGTGGCAGGGCAGCCGATGATCCTGGTGCATGGCGGCGCCGAAACGACTAACGAGGTCGCCGAAGCGCTCGGACATCCACCGCAATTCGTCACTAGCGAATCCGGCTATGTGAGCCGTCGGACCGACCGGCGCACGCTGGAGATTTTTGAGATGGTCTACTGCGGGCAACTCAACAAGATGTGGGTGGAGAAGCTGCAGACCCACGGCGTCAACGCTGTCGGGCTGAGCGGGCTAGACGGACGTGTCTTCGAAGGTGTGCGCAAGGATACACTCCGCGTACGAATCAACGGTCGGCGCATGGTCCTGCGCGACGACTGGACCGGTACAGTCGAGCGCGTGAATACTGACTTACTTACATTGTTGCTCGACGCAGGCTACTTTCCTGTGCTGACGCCGCCAGCTTCTTCTGACAAGGGCGAGGCCATTAACGTAGACGGCGACCGCGCAGCAGCCATGGTTGCGGCTGCCTACAACGCCGAGGCGCTGATTATTCTAAGCAACATACCTGGCCTCCTACGCGACTTCCCAGACGAGAGCACGCTTATCTCGGAGATTCCAAGGAGCAAGGCAAACGACTACATGCAATATGCCGAGGGTCGCATGAAAAAGAAGGTCATGGGCGCCGTAGAGGCCATTGGCGAGGGCGTGCAGCGCGTGGTGTTTGCCGATGGACGCGTTGAGCAACCGATTTCAAAAGCGTTAGCCGGCGGCGGGACACAGATAATCTAGACGCAACAGTCAAGCAGCGTAGAGGATGGACCTTGGATGGAAACAGCAAGCAACTTGTCGATGGCAGAATTAGCTCAACAGGAAGAAATGTATGCCGGCGGTACCACGGCTCGACGTGGCGATATCGTCATGGCACGCGGCGAAGGTTGCGCCATGTGGGACGTTGAGGGCACGAAGTATCTCGACCTTACGTCTGGACAGGGCGTCGCGATGCTAGGCCATTCGCACCCGGTGCTCAGCCAGGCCATTGCCGACCAGGCATCTCGCCTCATTGTGTGTCCGAACTTCTTCTACAACGATATGCGTGCGGAGTTCGTCACCAGGCTAGCCGACGTGCTGCCGGAACATCTGCCTAACGTCTTTCTGACCAACAGCGGAGCCGAAGCCATCGAGGCAGCGCTTAAATTCAGCCGTTTGGCTACTGGCCGTTCCGGCATCGTAGCCACCATGCGCAGCTTCCACGGGCGTACAGTAGGCGCACTTTCCATGACCTGGGAGCCCAAGTATCGCAAGCCGTTTGAGCCGTTGCTCGACGTTACGCATGTTCCCTACAACAACGTCGAGCGTCTGGAGGCTGCGGTGGATGAGAGCACTGCCATGGTCATCGTCGAGCCGGTGCAGGGCGAAGGTGGCGTCTATGTCGGCGATGAAGAATTCATGCAGGCGGCGCAGTCCATTTGCCGCGAGCGCGGCGCTATGCTCGTTGTTGACGAGATCCAGACCGGCTTTGGCCGCACAGGGCGCTGGTTTGGACATGAGCACCACGGCATCCTACCGGATATCATGTGTATGGCCAAAGGCATCGGCGGCGGGTTCCCCATGGGCGCGATTGCGTACACAGGTGAAGTGCGTGAAAGCCTCTATCCGGGCGCGCACGGCACCACATTCGGCGGCAACCCGCTAGCTTGCGCGGCGGGTATTGCTGCGCTGAGTGTATATAAGGACGAAGCGCTCATTGAACGGTCAGCCGAGATGGGTCAGTATCTTGCCATGCGGTTAGTCGAATCGCTGGCAGACGTCGCCTTGGTGCGTGAGATTCGCGGCATTGGGCTCATGGTGGGTATCGAACTGCGACAGCGGGTTGGCCCATACCTAAAAACGCTGATGATGGAGCACCACGTGCTGGCGCTGCCAGCCGGCATGAACGTGCTGAGGCTGCTTCCGCCACTGGTTATCAGCCGGGAAGAGGTTGACGCCGGCGTCGACGCTATCGTTTCCGTACTGTCGGCCTAGGGGACCATTCCTACGTGATGAGCCAGAGTAGTTTTGTCGATCCAGTGGACCTGCTTCAAGGACTCGTTTCCATTCCATCGCTTTCACATAAGGAGCACACAGCCAGCGCCTGGCTTGTGGACCAGATGGCGCAACTCGACTACTCGCGTGCCTATGTAGACGAGGCGGGTAATGCGGTCTGCGAATTGGGTGAACAGGATGCCGCGCAAACGATTGTTCTGCTCGGACACATCGACACCGTGCCGGGTGACATTCCAGTGCGCATTGAGAAGCTGGGCGGTGACGAAGCATTGTTCGGCAGGGGCAGCGTAGACGCCAAAGGGCCGCTCGCCACATTCGTGGTGGCTGCCAGTCGTGTTGACCCGGCATACCTTCGAGAGCATGATACACGGCTCATCGTGGTGGGCGCAGTGGAGGAGGAAGCAGCAACCAGCCGCGGCGCCCGATGGATTCGCGACCGTTTTGACGGTATCAAAGAGGCAATACCTGTCGCCTGTATAATCGGAGAGCCGAGCAGCTGGAACCGTATAACGCTGGGATACAAGGGCCGCCTGCTCCTGGACAGTGAGTTTCGCCAACCTATGGCGCACACAGCCGGTCCGGACGCAGGTATCGCGGTGCGTTCGGTAGAGCTGTGGAATTGGGTCGCGCGGGTCGCCGCCGAGTTTAATAGCAGCAGGCCCAAAATATTCGATCAGCTACAGCCAAGTCTGCGCGAAATCCATACCAGCGTTGATGACGCCATGCACGACGTTGTCGAATCGCGGATCGGCATCCGTGTGCCGGTTGATTTCGATGCCAATGCATTTGCCGATGACTTGCAGCACTACTGTACTTCCGCGTTGCAATGCGAGAAGCGCGATGAAGTTGAACTCCAGCCGGGCGTGGATCACGAGCTTGTGTTTCGTGGCGAGCCTTCCAGCCTCAGGCTGACCTTTCGCGGTTACGAGCCAGCTTGGCGCAGCTCCCGTTCAACACCGCTGGTGCGCGCTTTCCTCAACAGCATCCGTCAACATGGTGAGCGTCCTAGCTTCGTAGTAAAGACCGGTACTTCGGATATGAATGTCGTTGGCCCAAAATGGCTATGTCCTATCCTCGCCTACGGGCCAGGTGACAGCGCGCTGGATCACACGCCAAACGAGCACCTCTCTTTGGCAGAATATCGCCAAGCCATCGATGTCCTGCAGCAGGCGTTGATTGATCTTTGCCAGCAGGATCTTACCCTGTCATAACGGAAGGTTTTACCGCAATAGGCGATTGTCAGCGACTTTCGTTGCCACTAGAAAATCACCATTTTACGCCGCAAACAACCCCATCTATTCCTTCCCGCACGTTTCGCAAGATCAGTAGACTACATTTCCACAATTTCACGTCACTTTTCCAGTGCTTCTTCGTCATGTTTGTTGAAGCACGGGTGGAATCGCGTATTTCGACCCATTCCTCCCGCCGCAACATGATGTTGAGTTGGTGCAACTGGTAAATGACAGCACCCGTGGAGAACCCCTCCATCACTGAACACAAAACCTACACTCAACGAGACTGACGAGATTTCTGTTCTTATTTGGTTGTACTGCTTTTGGCAACGAAAGCCGATGAGGATTGACGTACTGAGGGAGAGTGTAGATGCTTGGGCGGCATGATTCACTTCCCTCAATAATGCAAGGAGGGAAACCCGTATGATAGGGTATATTTCCAAAACACTCAGTATATTGCGTATCGACGGGTTGCTGGACACCGTACGGGAGTACATTCCCGAAGACCGTAGGGTGCTCAGTCTTTTGATTGCCGCCGTTGTGATCATGTCGCTAGGTCTAGCGGTTGTCATACCGGTTGTGACCAACGCATCCGAAGTTGACTTGATTCAGAACGGCAGTTTTGAAGCGCCGTTTATCTATCAAGACGGATGCGGTACAGTCGGCTCCGGGTGGAACTGTTTCACTAACGGAGGCGTGTCAAACTTCGGCTTCTACGATGATCAGTGGGATTTGGTCGTCGCAGAAGGTGACCATAGCCAGTTGATCGAGATCAACACGGTTGGAATGGCGGCAGCAGACAACGGGCGTTTCGCCGGTCTGTCTCAGACGATTCGAGTTCAGCCGCATGCCAAGTACACGTTTAGCATGCAAGGCTCCATTCGCACATCCGAGTTGGACGCAGAAGACCCGTACCGGTACACAGTAGAGGTCGGTTTCGTCGAAGAGCCCAATGGCAATTGGAAAGATGTCGACAACTGGACTGATACCGGGTGGTACGAGTATGGCGAGCTGGACAGACCGATAACCATGGCCGGTTTCACGAAGTATCTCTATACAGAAGATACAGAAATTATCACGCTTTTCATTCGTGTGGAGCGCAAGTGGGGTACGGCGAACCAGGAACTGGATGTAAATATCGATAATATTCGATTGCGAGGACCGGCAGTCGGACAGAACCCGCAGCAACATCCATCCAACGGTCCATCTGGGCAAGCGGTCGTCGTGAACCCGAATCCGCCACACAGCGGTACGGGCGGGGCATGCGTCTCGCAGGACTTCGTCTTCAACGGCGACTTCGAGAATGGCTTTATCCAGTCTGGTTACGGCACTGTAGGCCGTGGCTGGGGTGCATTCACCAACGGCGGCGCAGCAAACTACGGTTTCTACGATGAGCAGTGGGAAGCGGTGATCTCATCGTCCAGCCGCTCGACGTCGAAGTGTGCGCCTTCGAATCCCTGCGTCTCGTCACAAGCCATTGATCTTGGCTGCGGTGGTCCGCAACCATGCAACTGTGACGACGATGAAGAGTGCGCCGGTAACGGCCAGCTAATCGAGATCAATACCAAGAATCACTGGCCGGCGGATGCAGACCGCTATGCGGGTATTTATCAGCAGATCGGCGGGCTGACTCCAGGTGCACCCTATACGATTCGGTTGAAGGGCCTGCTGCGTGGCACAGGAGACGAGAATGATAAGTATCGCTTCTCCTCTCAGTGGGGCTTCAACGAAGGCAATGACACGAACTGGCGTCATGTGGATGAATGGGAAGAGATGGACCTAGGTCCTATCTATGAGCGTACAGTACCCGGTGGTCTCGGCTACTATGAGATGACCTTCCGTGCGCCTTCCAACCAGATAGTTATCTTCATCCGAGCCTGGAATAAGTGGGCCTACCCGGATGTGGAACTGGACTTTAATCTCGATGATATCAGTCTGGAAGGTTGCGGCGCACCAAACGGCGCGACCGGCGGTCCGTCCACGGGACCAAACACCGGACCGGGTAACAACAACCCAGGCGGCGGCCAAGTGGCAGTTTGCACGCACACGGTTAGTGCGGGTGAATCACTAGGCGTCATTGCCAGCAAGTATGGTGCAGATATCAACGATATCGTTCAGGCCAACGACATCTCGAATCCGAACTACATCTACCCTGGACAGGTGCTGCTGATCCCCGGCTGCAACAGCATGGGCAATCAGGCTGGACCGAGCAACTACATGATGCCAGACATGCAGCCAGTACGCCCGCTCAGTGTCGAACAAGATGCGTTGGAAGTGATGGACAAAGTCACCGATGCGGGTCGACCAGTGCCCGAGATTCGAGCATCTATTATGCCTGTAGCCTCGAAAGCGGATGATGCGTTAGCCGTTGTCGCCAGACCGACTGAGGTAAGCACGCAGATCTATACCGTGCAGCCTGGACAGTCACTGGGTCAGATTGCAGCGGATAACGGAGTCGATGCGTATTCGCTGGCGACGGTAAACGGTATCACGAACATGGACTTCGTCTACGTCGGTCAGCAGTTGCGTATACCATAGACCAACCGGTCGCATACAGAACTGCACTGATAACGAAGCGTACTCTGAAGTCGTCGCCGAGCTTATCTCGGCGACGACTTCGCGTTGTAGTCCAGCCATTACTGAATCAGTAATTGGCTGCTGACCTGAACGTGCAATACCTAGGGATCTGGGTCTTGGTCATTCAATCGCATGGCAATGAACAGAGCGACGGATCTACGTAGATCAATCCGCTTAAGGAAACTGCAACGATGGAGTGACCAATGCATACTGCAGCATCTCACACGGTGGGTGAGGCTGGCGTTATTGAGCGTGGACTTGTGCGAGACCGGCTGCACATGTTCGTGTCTAACTTGCGGAGCGCAACCTCAAAGAGAAGCGCCGGCGGATCATTTCCACCGCGCGCTCCATCAATGTTGATATTTGGTGCGGCGAATTCTGGCGTCTACTCTAGCGGGCTCAGCCAGCGGTCAACGCCGTCCCCGTCCGCCACCCAGCCTTCGACGGTGCCATCGTCAGAACGTATCTGATACCAGGTGTAGCCATCGGCTTGTTGGGGACCAGCTAGCACCGTAAATTCAGCATTGGGATTCACACGCGTAAGCAGCGTCGCATCCGTTCCCGGCAGCGATCGGACCGTCAACTGGCCATTGGCGTCCATGGTTACGCGCACGCGCTCGCCGACCGCAGGAGGACGATTCACTGGTTGCGGTTCGCCGATTTTTGGACTCAACCATTCAGTCTCATTGTCACCTTCCGCGCCCCAACCAACATTGCCCTGGCCATCGTCCACCTTCCACCAGACGAAGCCGTCCGCTTCGATTGGACCGTCTATAAGGTCTAACAGTTGACCGGTGCCAAGTTGGCCCAGTAGCTGACCGCTCGTTGCCGGAACATCACGAAAGTTGAGCCCGGCAGGTGCAGTAACACGAGCCTGCTGCCCAACCGCCAATGCGGTACCTGGGATAGGGGTTGGCGTGAATGTGGCTGTTGGCGCAGGCGTCGGCGCTTCTGCCGGCAACGTGGGCGCGAACTGCGTAGCCAGTGCTTCCACTTCAGGCTCTCCGCCACCGGAAACCGTCGGCGACATCTCCGTGATGGGCGGGAGCGTCGGCGTGGGTGTCGGACGCGGTGCAAAGCTACCGCAAGCCAAACTCGGGAGCAACATAAGCAGCAACAGCAACAGCAACAAGCGAAGCCGCCAGATAGATGATAGGGATTCTATGATTTGATCCTTCATGAGCTAGCTCGTTTCAGGTTAACGCTCTGAAACCAACTGCACGTGTTCGTCGCTTCAGATAAGGTATACCGTGCAGTCAAGCCGATGTAGAGACGGTGCTTCGCAATCGTTCTGCTTAGTTGGGTAGAGTTCACACAAACCATTATAGCGTAACTGCCCGCAGCCAGATGATCTGGTCAAACGCCGATATTTTCTCCAGGACTTCGGGCGGAGGTCGTTCGTCGGTGCCAAGCACCATGATAGAATCCAAGCGCGGTCCTCTGCGACCCACATGCATGAAACTTATGTTGATATCGTGCTTGCCTAACTCCGTGCCGACACGCCCGATGATGCCCGGTCTGTCCACGTGCAATGAAATGAGCATATTGCCTGTCGCCGGGATGTCCACCCACAGATCGTTGACCGCGACTATGTACGGCTGCTCATGCTGTACCGAACCGCGTACGGTCAAATCCTCATCACCTGCCATAATGTGCAGCACTAGCATGCTCTCCAGTCGCGTTTCGGACTGACGCACGCGTCGTTCGCTGAGTTCAATGCCACGCCGTTCGGCAAGCTGAACAGCGTTAACCAGATTCACGCGGATATCCAAGATTTCGCTGAGCAGCCCTTTGATGACGGCCGCCTGAATGTAGGCTAAGTCATACTCGGCTATCTTGCCATGCGCGCCGACTTCAATCTTTGAAATTCCCTCGCTGCCTGTAAGTTGCAGCGAGAATCGACCCATGCGTTCGGCTAATGCGATAAACGGTGTAAGAAACTCCAGATCCTGCGGCAGTATGATGGGAGCATTGACGGCGTAGCTGGCTGGTCGGTCGTTCAGGACGTCGATGATCTGTCGCGCTGCATCCTCTGCGACATGCTCCTGTGCTTCAACTGTACTGCCGCCCAGGTGCGGCGTTAGTACAATGCGGTCCGACTTGCGAAGCGGGCTGTCCAGCGGCAGCGGTTCCTCGGAAAAAACATCGAGGCCTGCGCCGGCTATTTTACCGGACTCGATTGCGTTAAGCAGGGCGTCTTCCTGAATAACACCGCCTCGGGCTACATTGAGCACGCGCGCCGTAGGCTTCATGCGAGCAAACTGTTGCGCACCGATCAGCCCGAGTGTTTGCTGAGTTAGCGGTACATGTACAGTGATGAAGTCTGACTGTTCGAGCAACTCATCCAGGCTCACCAGACGCACACTGCGTTGGGCAGCAAACTCCGCGCTGACGTATGGGTCATGCGCTACCACGCGCATTCCGAGACCTTGCGCTCGACGGACAACTTCCTGCGCCACACGACCCATTCCGATGCTGCCTAACACTTTGTCCTGTAATTCCACACCGAGAAAGCGTTTGCGCTCCCATTCTCCCTTGCGGACGTGCGAATCGGATTGGACGACGTTGCGCGCCGTGGCGAAGAGGAGCGCAATAGTATGCTCTGCCGCGGCAACGACATTACCTGTCGGTGCATTGACCACGATCACGCCTGCTTCAGTTGCAGCGTCGATATCGATGTTATCCACGCCAACGCCGGCTCTAGCAACAACGCGAAGTTTCTTGCCGGACTTGATCACATCGGCAGTCACCTGTGTACTGCTGCGAACCAGTAGCGCATCGTATTCAGGAATAACCTGAAGTAGCTCATGAGCCGACAGGTCTATGCGCTCGTCTGCGACAAAGCCATGCTCCGCATTAATCAAATCGACCCCTGCTTCGTGCAGGCGGTCGGCAACGAGTACTCGATAGGGCGCACTGGATTCACTAGTCATACCGTGTTCGTGGCGGTTTTCGTTCGATAACTACATGGAATCGGGTGCATTGACGCCCATCAAGGACAAGACGCGTGCCAGGATGATTTGCGCAGCTTGTGCGAGTAGCAGACGTGCCTGTGACAGCTCAGGTTCCGCTTCATCTACAACACGGCAATCGCGGTAGAACCCATTGAACGCCTTGGCTAGGTCAATGGCATAGTGCGTCAGATTGTGGGGCGAAAGTTTCTCCACGGCAACGAGCACTTGTTCTTCCAACTCAATCATCTTGCGTGAGAGGTCCAGTTCGGAAGGATGCGTCAATAGGCCAAGCAATTCCGCGCTGGCAGCCGAATCAGTATCCATCGAGAAACCTTCGTCGGACGCTTTCTGCAGTATCGAACTGATGCGCGCATGGCTGTACTGAACGTAGTAGACCGGGTTCTCATTGCTCTGCTGCACCGCCAGATCGAGGTCGAAATCAATGGTGCTCTCAGGGTTGCGCGTCAGCAGATTAAAACGTAACGCGTCGGCGCCAACCTCGTTGACCACATCGTTTATCGTGAGCAGATCGCCCGACCGCTTGCTTAGCTTGACTTCCTGACCGTCACGCACTAGCTTGACCAGATCGTACATGACTATGATCAATCGCTCTGGATCCAGACCGAGCGCTTGCATCATAGCCTTCATGCGCGGCACATGTCCCTGGTGGTCGACAGCCCATACGTTGATCACCTTTTCAAAGCCCCGAATCACGAACTTGTCGTAGTGATAGGCAATGTCACTGGCGAAATAGGTCGGCGTGCCATTCGAGCGGATGACGACCTCATCCTTTTCGTTCTTCGGGTACTTGCTTGCAAGGAACCATTCGGCGCCGTCACGGAAAGCGATATCGCCCTTGTCCTTTAGTTCATCCAGCACTTGCTGTGTGAGGCCGCTGTCATACAGGCTTTGTTCGCTAAACCAATTATCAAATTCCACACCGAGTCGCGCCAAAACCGCTTGATACTCATCGATTACAATAGCGCGTCCGATGGGGCGCACTTCGGCGAGCGCTGCATCACGCTCTTCTTTCAGAAATTTGTCGCCGAATTCATCCACGAGCCGCTGCGCATACTCGACGACATATTCGCCACGATAACCGTTCTCCGGTAACTCAGCTACTTGTCCCAACAGTTCTGCATAGCGTGCGAAAAGACTGGCAGTGAAGAGTCCAAACTGTGTTCCGGCGTCATTGACATAAAATTCTCGCTGCACATCATATCCCGCAGCCTCCAGAACATTTGCCAGTACGTCGCCCAGGATTGCATTGCGAGCGCCGCCGTAGTGCAGCGGTCCGGTGGGATTGGCGCTCACGTATTCCACCTGCCATCGTGAACCATGGCCGATATCAACATTACCGTAAGAATCGCCGGTCTCGCGAATCACAAGGACCTGGTTCTGCAGCCAGCCATTGGAAAGATGAATATTGATGAATCCAGGTCCAGCCAATTCCACAGTACCGACCATCTGGCTCGGGGGCAGATGATCCACGATAGCCTGAGCGAGTTGTCTGGGATTGACCTTCTCACCTGTCTCTTGGCGGATTGCCGAGGCTGCTACTAGTGCTACGTTGGCGCTGTAATCACCGTAAGACGCCTGCTTAGGGTGGTTGACTTCAATGTCTGGAATTGTGAATTGGGGAAGTGCGCCGTCCTCCTGCGCGCCTTCAATGGCTTGAATCAGGAGGTCCCTTAACGAGTCCGATACCATGTGTGCGTTGCCTAATTCTTTCCGTATTGACCGGCGCTAAACCGGTTGCATATCATACCAATTGGGACCGATTTCTACATCCACCTTAAGCGGTACAACCAATTTATACGCTGATTGCATAACGCTGCGGATGAGTTCGGATACTTCATGTTTTTCACCTTCCGGAATCTCAACGACCAGTTCATCGTGCACCTGCAGCAGCATCCTGGAGTCATAATTGCCGCTCTCCAGTTGCTCGTGCAAATCGATCATAGCAAGCTTCATGATATCGGCTGCTGTGCCCTGAATAGGCGCGTTGATGGCGGCTCGTTCTATCGCCTGTCGCTGATTGTATGGAAGTCGACTATTGCTCAGCTCGGGGAAGAATCGCTTGCGACCCAATAGCGTCTCCACATAACCATCCTCGTTTGCTTTTTGGATGGTGTAGGCGATGTATTCCTTGATGCGCGGGTAGGTCACGAAGTACTGGTCTAGGAAGTGTCGCGATTCATTCAGTGACATGTCCGTGCGGTTGCTTAGTCCAAACTCGCTGACGCCGTAAATGGTGGCGAAATTAATAGTTTTAGCCAGATTGCGCTGCTCATATACCACCTCGTCAATCGGGATGTTGAAGAGCTTAGACGCTGTGGCTGCGTGAATATCCAGGTCATCTAGAAAGGCGGCAATCAGCGCCTCCTCGCCGACGACGTGGGCCAATACGCGCAGTTCCACCTGGCTGTAGTCAGCCGATGCCAGTAACCATCCCTCACGTGCTACGAAAGCGCGGCGGATCTGTCGTCCCATTTCTGTGCGGATAGGAATGTTCTGCAGATTTGGATTGCTGCTGCTGATGCGTCCTGTTACTGCACCGGTCTGGTTATAGTCCGTGTGTACACGACCGGTTTCCTTGTTGATCAGTGTCGGCAACGCATCCACGTAAGTACCGCGCAGCTTTTCCACCTGTCGTTGGTCGAGAATGATCTCCAGGATACGCCTCTGCATATCCGTCAACTCGCTGGTCATCTCAGACAGCTTCTCTAAAGTTGATACCGCTGTGCTGTAGAAGCCGGAACTTGTCTTGCGTAGACCTTTGGTTGGAAACTGCATGTCGTCAAACAGAATGCCGCTGAGTTGCTGTGTGCTGCGTAAGTTGAACTCCGTGCCGACGAGCTCGAACAGCTCACTCTGCAGTGCATCCAGGCGTTCGGCGAACTCATCGGACATGGTTGCAAGAAACTCCACATCCAGCTGTACGCCTTCCATTTCCATGCTAGTCAGCACTGGCAGCAAAGGCAGTTCAACCTGCTCATAAAGTTTCCACAGTTGCGCAGCCTTCAGCCGTGGAACCAGAATCTCATAGAGCTGGATGGTCGCATCTACATCTGCGCCGCAATAGGGGGCAGCCTGATCAATAACCACCTGGGCCATAGTTATTTGTTTGCGCCCGCTGCCGATTAATTCAGATATCTCGGTCATCTGCCAGCCCAATTCGCCGGCTGCTTGCGCTTTAAGGCCCAGATCACGGCGCGACGGATCCATGATCCAGGCCATGATCATTGTGTCGTGGATTGGTCCCTCGATATTCAATCCATAGCGGATACAGACGGTCAAATCGTAGTTAGCATTGTGTGCGACTTTGGGGATGGATTCGTCGGCAAACGCCGGCTGAATAGCATCACGCACGATGTTCCAGTCAAGTTGCTTACCCGCTTGGTGACCGGCGGGGATATAGGCAGCTTCTCCGGGCGCCCATGCAACGCCCAAACCGACCAGCTTAGCATTCATCTTGTCCGTCGACGTCGTCTCAACGTCGAAGCTGATCATCTTGGCTTTGTTAAGCGCCTCAACGACTTCGGCAAGCGCCTCTACATCTTGGACCACACGATACGGATTCTTGGGCGGGGCGCTGTCCTTGATACTAGCGGTTTCGCCGAACAGCGAAATCTGTCCGGAATCGTCTGTGTCGTTTGGCAGCGAGGCATTGGCTGCGTCAACTTCGTGTGGCAGTTCCCGAACTAGCGAACGGAATTCCAGTTCGTGAAACAACTCCAGCATGGCATCCTGGTCGTAGTCATCCAGGCGGCACGCATCGACATCGTAGTCCACGTCTAAATTATTGACGATGGTCACAAGTCGCCGATTCTTGAAGACTTGCTCCTTGTTATCGATAAGGTTCTGACGCGTTTTAGGGCCGCTGACCTCTTCAATATGTTCATATAGGGAGTCCAGACCTCCATATTCGTTCAGGAACTTGGCGGCTGTCTTGTCGCCCACGCCCGGCACACCGGGTATGTTATCGGAGCTGTCGCCTGTCAGTGCCTTCATGTCGATGAATTGCGCCGGTGTCAGTCCATAGCGTTCTTTCAACTCTTCCGGTCCGAAGACAGCCGTCTGCGGATTCGGACCGCCTCTTGTGTACAAAATGCTGATCTTATCAGATACAAGCTGAAACATATCCCGGTCGCCAGTCAGAATGAGCACATCATCACCTGCTTCGGCGGCTTTGTTTGCCAGGGTACCTAGCACGTCATCCGCCTCATAATTCTCTCGGGTGACGACGGGCACGCCCAACGCGCTGAGAAACTGCTGGATACGGTCAATCTGCCCGGGCATATCGTCCGGCATGGAGTCGCGGGTCGCTTTGTAGCCGTCATATTCATCGTGTCGCCACGTGGCGCCAACGTCGAAGGCAACGGCAACACAATCGGGCTGATACTCGCGCAAGATGGATAGGAACTTGCGTACAAAGCCAAAGACGGCACTGGTCGGCTCTCCTTCGCGCGTTGCAAGCGGCGTCTTCACGCCAAAATAGGCGCGATACGCTTGAGAGTGGCCATCAACCAGCAAGAGTGTAGACATAAATAAAACCTAAACCTATTCAGTATGCTCTAGCTTGCCTAGCATTCTCAAGTATACGTAATCATGCGCCAACGTGACAGCAAGTGCTAGCAGCCAGCATTCCTATTTATCGTACTTTTCCACTACGAGCGAGCCCTCGTCCACCAAGGCGCGAATGCCTTCGATCTTCAGAATCGAATCCATCGTTCGTATACGGCGACCTGCGTCGAGTCGGCAGCGCCCGGTAGGCAGTTCCAGTATGTAGTTGTGGTTCGTGTGGTTAACCAGCACGATGACGTCGGCTGGATCCTCTGTCCACGTGGTGGTACTCATTTTATTTGCCATAACCTCAACCATTCCTTCTTGAAATACACTAACGCACGATGCTCAACCAGTGTGAGCAGGTATCGCAAGCATCTAGATATTGTACCGGCGGCGGCTTTGCTTTGACAAGCTGTCAAGTTCGCACGCAAGTTAAGCGAATTTAAACCTAGCCGTCCCGGTTGATGCCAGCCGTTCGCAGATCACCGCTAGGCTTGTGCTCCTGTAAGGTACGTGAACGCTCACGACGCATCGTCGCACGCGCCGACCACTCTTGCCAGACGCCGATTGCCGCCACCAACCCGAATGCCATTAAGTAAACCATCATGAACCCGGCTGTGAAGTAGTTGTCTTGACGAAGACTGAACGCAATCGTGATACTAGCGTAGCAGGCTAGCAACAGTTCAACGATCAGGACTGAATTAAGCGGCAATCGGTAGGTGCTTTCACGCCATTGGCGGGCAGACTGCGTTGTATTGAACTTCGGCGTACGCAGAAATTCTGAGTTGCCGCCGAACAGACCCTTCGTGACCGCAACACTGTTGTTGAAGCTTAGTCCGGTACCGAATAGCATGAGTAATGGTAACAGGGCGAAATTTCGCAGCCATCGTTCCCGATATAGGTGGTGCTGAGCAATAGCATAGAGCAGGGGCGGACCCACCGACAGCAGGCTGAGAACAGCCAGCGAAGGTGCGGGCGAGTTGCCCGTCAACGCCATAGGTAGCGCCAGCAATAGAAGCAGCAACAACATAGGGTGAAGCAGGTATGAGCCCAGATGTAATGTAGCAGCGAAGCGCTTTTGAAAATTCCAGTTGCTCGACCAAACCGAATGCAGCAGCTTGCGCAGTGTTTGAATGCTACCCTGAGCCCATCGGGATTGCTGCCGTTTGAATGCAAGCAACTGGGGTGGAATTTCGGCAGGCGATTCGACATCGCCCATGTAGAGTCCACGCCAGCCGACCAATTGTGCACGATAGCTAAGATCCAGATCTTCGCAGAGCGTATCCGCCTGCCAACCACCTACACTCGGGTCTTCGATACAGCTTCGTCGCCAGATTCCACCACTGCCATTGAACCCGAATGCGAACCCGGCAGCTTGTCTTCCTGTCTGCTCTACAACGAAATGACCATCCAGCGCAATTCCCTGGCAGCGTGTCAGCAGGGAATCTTCCAAGTTTAGATGGCCCCACCGTGACTGGATAAAACCAACTCGATCATTGCCCGGTTTGAGGAAACGTGGCATAGTATTTAGCAGAAAGTCGTGGGCAGGGACAAAGTCTGCATCGAAAATAGCAATGAATTCAGCGTCTTCAGAATGCATTGCATAGGAAAGTGCGCCAGCTTTATATCCCCTCCGGCTTGGCCTCCTTATAACCGACGCGTCTACCCCTGCGTCGCAGGCACTCTGAATGGCTCGATTGACGATTGCGCGTGTCGCATCGTCTGAATCGTCTAGAACCCGGATTCTCAGTTTGTCACGAGGATATTCTATTCTGGTACATGCGGTGATGACCCGCTCGGCTACATATCTCTCATTGTAAATTGGCAAATGGATAGAGACTATCGGCCAGGAGTTAGGCGCCTCCCGATGTTCGTTATGGGAAATCCCTCGACGTAGATAGTGCCAGCTAAGCCAAAGAGCTTGGAAGCCATATAAGGCTAAGCTTACAACACATGAGACATATAGCGTTTTCAGGACTAGATTTAGCAAGTACATTCTGTATACTCATTGTTAGAACGCAAGAAACAGCATGGCTAATGACGCTACAGTTTGGCACAGATGGCGGACCATAGGATTGTGTGTGCGCCTAGACAACCCAGAGGGCATTGTATGCCATCAGTCAGGTGGTACAAAATCCACCAGATTTCCAGCAGATCTAAATGTGATCAGAGAGTCTATTCGACTCAGCGTTGCTGCACTAAACACTTTCGTAGGTAAGTTGGACATTGCGTTCAAGGCTTCCTCTTCATACAAGGCAGCCTAGACTGCACAAAATTAAGATAATGGGTGGTAGAGGGAGAGTCTTCACGATGGATAACAATGGTGGTGCAATCGATCCGGAAGCTTTTGCGTCGTTGGTCGATATAATTGGTCCAGAAATGCCGGAGATGGTCGCTGAAATACTGGACACGTATATGGAAGAATCTGACGATTTGCTGGATTTAGTTGACGCAGCACTAGAGAGCAATCAGTTGGACGAAATGCTGCGCCCGGTGCATAGCTTGAAATCCAGTAGCGCCTCCGTCGGCGCCACGAAGTTGTCGGCTACTTGTGCGGAAGTGGAGCAGTTTCTGCGCGGAAATGACACGGATCTTGACCTCGAAGCCTATGTTCAACGAATTCACACCGGCTACCGTCAGGCTAAGGCCGAGCTTATCATACTGCGAGATGAATACGCAGCGTTGTAGCTGCGTTTCATGATGCCGTTAGCTGTGCAGCCGATGAAGACGTTCATATGGGCTTTCCGCCGGCTATGACAGATAGAGAATTAGTGAAGCAAAAAGTAGGGGGATAGCGAATTCGCTATCCCCCTTGATATTTTTTTTCACAAAACCATGCTCAGCCTGAATTCAGCTATCGTGCTACTCTTCTTCCTTCTCACGCTGGCTCTCGGCAATCACATCGTCGGCGATCATCTTCGGCACCGGATCGTAGTGGTCGAAGGTCTGTGTATAGATGCCGCGTCCCTGGGTCATGGAGCGTAGGTCTGTACCGTAGCGCAGAATCTCGGCAAGAGGCACTAGCGCACGAATGACTGTCCGCGTTCCCTTCTGTTCCATGCCCTGTACACGACCGCGACGCGTATTGAAGTCGCTCATGATATCGCCCATGTACTCTTCCGGCACGGTTACTTCGAGCTGATAGATGGGCTCGAGCAACACTGGATTCGCCTGCTGCATCGCCAGTTTGAACACCTCGCGACCGGCAGTTTGGAAGGCAATATCCTTGGAATCAACAGGATGCTCTTTCCCGTCAAAGACAACTGCCTTCACATCCACGACCGGATAGCCGGCAATCACACCAAGTTCCAGAACCTGGTTCACGCCCTTTTCGATAGACGGCAGAAAGACCTGGCTAATAGAGCCGCCGAAGACCTCGCTGACGTACTGGAATCCCTCCCCGGTCTCGAGCGGCTCCACGCGCATATGCACTTCTGCGAACTGTCCAGCGCCGCCCGTCTGTTTCTTGTGACGATACTGGGCGGATGCGCTTCGGCTAACGGTCTCCTGATAGGGTACTTTCGGAATAGAGGTTTCAACCGTTACCCCGTACTTAGAATCCAGTCGACGGATTGCCACGTCCACATGCGACTCGCCCATGCCATCCAGTACATTTTGCTTCGTGGCAGTGATATACTCCACAGAAAGTGTTGGGTCCTCTTCGCAAAGTGCTGCCAATGACTGACCCATCTTGGCGCTGTCTGCCTTGGTAGCCGGAGCCACAGCCACTGCATAGAGCGGTTCAGGATAGTCGGGCATAGGAATAACGATATTGCTATCGGCATCGCTCAATGTGTCGCCCGTAACCACACCTTCCAACTTCGTGATGACGCCTATGTCGCCGGCAACGAGTTCGTCAGTCGCCTCAAGTTCCTTACCGGTGACATGGAAGAGGTTGGCAATACGTTCCTTCTCGCCAGTGCGAGGATTGACCAGGCGATCATCCCGAGCGATTGTGCCCGAAAAGCAGCGTACATAGTTCATGCGACCTACGTAGCGGTCGATGATGGTCTTAAATACCTGACCGGCGGTTTGACCGCTAGAATCGTTTGACAATTCAATGACTTCGTCGCCCTGTTTGGCTTCAATCGAACGTTCGGCAGGACTGGGGACATAGCGTTCGAGTGCGCCTATGCAACGCTCAACGCCCATACCCGCGCTGACGGAACCGCAGAATACCGGCGCGATTGTACCGGATAGGATGCCCTGGTGTAGACCGGAGCGGATTTCGTCCTCGGTCAGTTCTTCGCCTTCCAAGTATTTCATGATCAGGTCATCGTCAGACTCGGCTGCGGCTTCGATCATAGCCAACCGAGCCTCTTCAATCTGGTCATCCATATCGGCAGGGATGTCCGTCTCCTTGCCATCGGCGCCCATATAGGCCTTCATAGCGACCAGACTGACAATTCCTCTTAAGTCTTCCGCTTCGCCGATTGGGAGGTGCAGCGGCAGTACCGTTGAACCACTCAATGTAGTCTGCAAGGATTCGATGGCCTTGCTGAAGCTGGCGTTCTCGCGGTCCATCTTGTTGATGAAGAACATGCGCGGCTTATGCGTATCCACAACGCGGTCCCAGGCCAATTCAGTACCGACCTCGGCGCCTGCAACTGCATCCACCAAGATGAGTGCAGCTTCCGACGCATGCAGACCGCTGACGACTTCGCTGACGAAATCCAGATAGCCGGGCGTATCCAGCAGATTGACTCGGAAACCGTCGTGGTCGATCGGTACCACAGACAGATTGATGGAGATGCCGCGTCGCTGTTCTTCTTCGTCCCAGTCGGAGGCCGTCGTACCATCCTCTACGCGCCCTTGACGCGAAATAGCGCCAGACTTAAATAGGAGTGCTTCTGTGAACGATGTTTTTCCGGAACCGCTGTGGCCCGATAGGACTACATTACGGATTTTGTCTGTACGATACTTCGCCATTTGTCCTCCTGCTACTCGGTATCTGTTCAGAAATGATCGCCGGTTAAGCGCAGTTCTGCATTCCTGCTTCGCAAGAGAGCGGAGAAAGATGGCGTCACAGCGATATACGGCACGAATGACTACCCGGAACTGCAGTGTTGCAATACAAACATAGACAGCTGTCTATGTCCGTACCACGCAATCTGCAGGGCCGCTGGCAACTTGATGACCTTTAGGTTATATGGCCAAAGAAGATTTTACAAAAAAGCACAGGCTATGTCAACGAAATTGTACTCTGAAATCAGTTATTTTCTCTCCTATACTGCGGGCGCATATTTCTCTGAACAGAATACGGTGCATCGCTATCACAAAAAGCTCATTTTGTTCCGGTGATCGTATCTGGTATAGTCTTTGACAATCTGATGTAAACTTTCTATTCAAGAACCACCCTCTTTACGCGTATTCCCGGGCGACGAATTGCCGTGACAACAACCGATACAGAAGGTCAAACGAGTTCTAGTAGTACGCCTGCGGGGGATTCGCATCGCCCCGTCAAGCTGCTACTGATCTGTCATGGCGAGAGTATGCAGCATCGTTATGCGGACTTAGGCAGCGCAAACAGCGGACTCACAGCTACTGGCTGGGAGCAGGTTGAAGCGTTGGCGACGTGGCTAAGCAGTCATGAAACACTTGGTTCGCTCTACTGTGGCCCTTTGCTGCAGAGCCGGCTCACTGCTCAACGAATCGGCCAGTCGAACAAATGCGTTGTGCATATCGTGCGCGAACTGAGACCGGATGCACTCACTCAACCCGTACCGGCTGAGGATTCTGATCAGGAAGATGCGCAAGAAGAGGTAGATCAGCGCCGTTCTGGACTGCCGCCTATTGACCAAATACTGGCCAAGAATACCAACCATACCATTGCGCTCGTACTGGATGGTGATACAATACGCGTAGTTCTACGCACTTTGATGCAGGCGAATAAAACAGGCATTCGCATTAGCCATACCGGTATCTGCGGGTTGTGTGTTCGCGAGCCTGCTTGGGAGGTTCTCTATGTGAATCGGCGAGAGCATATCCCAAAGCCGGTAATTGTGGCAGTGGACGAGATCGAGCAAGAAGACGACTTGCCAGAAGCTGAACAGGACCTCTCAGCGGTCATTTCCATCTATAATCACATTGCCTCCAATGAAATCGCGCAGAAAGCCGACAATGATCGGGAGCGTATTCAGACATTTATTGACTTCGCAGACTTGCCTGATGACGTGGAGATACTCGATGTGGGTACCGGCCTCGGTATTGTAGCAACGATGTTCGCTGAAGCCGGCGCCTCATCGGTCATTGGCGTCGACATTAGCCCCGGTATGCTAGAGCAGGCGGAATACCTGCGTTTGAGCCATCCGACTGATACCAGCGGGCGAGTCAGCTTCAGGCTGGCGAGATTGCAGAGGCTGCCGTTCCGCGATGAGCGCTTTGACGCCGTCTCGTGTCGCCTTGTGCTCAATCATTTCAAGGCGCCGGCCCAAGTGATTCAAGAATTTGTACGTGTACTGAAGCCGGGTGGTACATTGGTGATTGCCGAACTGTTAAGTGTTGATGACCCTGTTAAACGGGCAACTCAGAATGCCATAGAGGAACGCAGGAATCCATCGCATGTGGCGGCACGCAGCGCTGAACAGTATGATAAACTCATCACGTCAGCCGGGTTGGAAATTACGCGAACCTCGACGATTCGCATTGAACGTGAAATTCACGAGTGGCTGGACGCATTTCGAACATCGGAGACGGTTTCGGCAACTGTCATCGATATGATAGAGGCGGGAATGGAGACGGACGCTGCCGGGATCGGCGCCAAGAAGCGCGGTGACCGCATCGAGTTTACGCAGCGTATGTACTATCTAAAAGCTGTTAAGCCCTCAGACTGAACCTGCCAAATCTCTGTAGCCAGAAGTCTATCGGTTCTTCGAATACATGCAACAGATTTGATTGGAAGTGATCTCGTGCCCTACCAGTCATATTTGTACAAGGAAATCCACGAGCAGCCGGATGGACTGCGGATGCTCCTCTCCTGCGAGAAGCCGGCTATTGCAGCATTGGCGGATGAAGTGCGCTCGCGAGGCATTCGACATGTGCTTATCGCGGCACGCGGTACGAGCGACAATGCCGGAAGGTACGCCAAATACCTCCTAGGCGCCGTCAACGCCATGCCTGTTGCGCTGGCTGCACCCAGTCTGTACACGGTCTTCGGTCGCACGCCTGCCGTCAATGACAGTTTGGTCATCGGCATCAGCCAGAGCGGAAAAAGCCCAGACATCGTAAGCGTCTTGGCCGATGCTAAAGAGCAGGGTGCCGTGACTGCCGCAATCACCAACTTTGCCGACTCTGACCTAGCCATGGCTTCGGAGCACGTCATTCAGCTGCACGCCGGCGAAGAGCGCTCTATTGCGGCCACCAAAACGTACACCAGCGAGTTGCTAACCATCTCGCTCCTGTCCGCGTTCCTGAGCGAAGATGCCGACGCACTGGATGAAATTGAGCGAGTGCCGGACGCTGTGGGCGTGACGCTAGAGCTAGAACCCCATGTAGCGGATATCGCGCAGCGCTATCGCTACATGCGCGACTGTGTAGTCATTGGGCGCGGATTCAACTATGCAACCGCGTTCGAGCTGGCGCTCAAGTTGAAAGAGTTGACCTATACCATCGCTGAGCCCTATAGCAGCGCCGACTTTATGCACGGCCCGCTGGCGCTTATTGAGTACGGATTTCCGGCGATCGTTGTCGCTCCCAGCGGCAAGATGTTGCCGGAGATGCTGCAGTTTGTGCAGTTGTTGAACGAGCGTGAGGCGGAATCTATCATTATCAGCGATGATTCACAGGCGCTTGCCCAAGCGCGAATACCGCTGGAATTGCGCTCACCGCTTCCGGAATGGCTCTCACCGCTCACTGCCATCATACCGGGACAACTCTTCGCCATGCACTTAGCCAAAGCGCGCGACTACGATCCGGACCATCCGCGCGGTCTTCGTAAGGTCACTGAGACACGCTAATCACGTAAACACTGAAACGCTGCCACGCACAATACTGTCGGTTTAGTCTTGTTCGCTATTAGCTACTCACGGCGCAACTGTATGGCGTCGCTGGCAATCCCATTTATGGCCATCGACCGCATCTGTATTCAGCCCCTTCGATCACACCTCATGTTAAGGCTGCACTGTCAGAGTTCACCCTTGTCTTTTGATTTGTGCAGTGTGCGCGCCGAACGCCAATTGATCGACCAGTATAGCGAAGGTTCTATTCGCAGAGAGCGGCTTTCCTGGCACGGGTGAGGTTGATGAGGTCTTGCGGTCGAATCTCTATATTCGCGCCGCGTTGACCGGCGCTCACGACGATAGTCTCATGCTCTGCTGCGCTGGCATCGATGTACACCTGAAAGCCCTTGTTGACCAGTACAATGGGACTGATACCACCCGTCTGCAACCCGGTCATCTCTTCTGCCTGTGCATGTGTAGCCATGCGCGCCTTTTTTGCGCCAATCGCCTTGGCGAGTTTCTTCAGGTCCAAAGAGTTTGGTCCGGGAATCACTGCAAGAATCGGTTTTGCGTTCGGTTTGTCCGGCAGTGCAACCAGTGTTTTGAATACCTGTTCTGGCGCCCGATGGATCGCCTGAGAAACGTCTACTGCAGAATGGATGCCATTGTCGTAGTCATACTCGTGAACCTGGTAGGATATCTTTCGTGAATCGAGCAGGCGCGTTGCGTTGTTTGTGAACGCCATGTTGGATTGTCTCAAACTGTTCTGGCATGTGTACTTTGTTACGGTGTAGCAATACTTGACCACAGAGAGGGCTGTGCCCTAGACAAGGAAAAAACGGTCCGGCGATAATATCTTCGCCGGACCGTCATCAACTTACTCGGGTGAATTGACCCGGTCACACTAGGCTACGCTAGTTCGAAGCAACCGCCATCGACTCTGGGAAGTGAGCGGTCACAGTGATCTCCGTTGCCTGTACTGCTGGCAACAGCGTCTCTAGCATCATTGTGATGTCGTTCGCATTCATTCCGGCGGCGGACAGCGTATCGGTTAGGCCCATCTGCTCGACCAAGGTAATGACGTTTGTTAGCTCACCATCTCCCCAACCGATGTAGGGCAGGTCCTCACCGTTGACGCTGATGTGAATGCCCGCGGTGTCTGTATATAGTGCAAACTCGTTAACGTTTTGCTTAATGAGCCGCTGGACCACTTCCGGTCGTAGACGGATGCTGTCGAACACCGGCATACCGGTGAGACTTATCCACTCGTCACTTGTAAGGTCGCCTACGCGCCAGCTTCCCTGTGCATCGTAGAAGATGGGCACTGTTATCGAGGGCTGGTCGCGCACGGTAGCCAAGAAATCGGCTTGAGCTTCTTGCGTCTTCGCGCCCGTTCCTGCACCGGCGTCATAGGTCAGCGCGATCTTCTCCACGCCGTCCTGCACCGGGAAACGAGCAATCACCCCGATACCCAGATGATTGACCAGGGGCAGCAGTTTCTCTACAATTGTGGTGGCTGAGCCGAGGTCTACACCTGCCAGCTCGATGAGCTTTGAGGTATTTGCCAACTTCTGCCCGTCCCATTTGAGAGACGGCATGGGTTCGCCGTTGACTAGCAACAGCAGACCTTTCGGACTGTTTGAGATTTGAAGGTGTTGGACGCCGTTCTCGCTGAGCATCTGCACTACATTCGGCGGCAAAACCAGACTATCCAACGCGCCCGGGGCAACGTTGGATACGAGCTTTGTCAATGGCAAGTCGGCAATGCTTGGCTGGCCTTGACTGTCAAAGTCGATTACAAGCGCCGGCATATCCACTGTCAAGTCAGCCGCGTCGTCCAGCTTAAGAACCTCGCCACCGCCGGCACGCGGTGCGCAAGCTGCCACCAACAGAGCTACGATGAGCAATACGATTACCCATACCGGGAAAAGTTTCTTGGGCATACGATAAACCTCCTGAGGATGAAGCCTAATCCATTGTCATAGTGCGACTATAAGAACATAACAAGGTTGAGTACGTAGTAGATACGCCTAACTTGGCGCTTATGGTCTGCTACGTTTTAGCCTCCTACAGACTTCCTTTACGTCGTACCTATTCGCTACGAATAGGCTGAACGAACATTGAGGATGCCGTACATAGATGAATACTCATCTAATTCTAACCTTCGCTGGCGGTCATGTCAAACTCAAGACCAGTAACTCGAAGTCTGTCTGGATGCTTCGATGCTATCACGAAAGATGGATTCAAAGGGTAACCAAGAGTAGCATCTAGTCGCATAGATTCTACGACAGGAGATGCTATGATAGGCTGAGGTAAAAAGCTTAGGCTATAATCGGTCTACCGGTTGGATATGCATAACTTGAGCAGTCTATTGGCACAGTTTTGGAGTACATTTTGACGACACTAGAGTCTCCGTGGTTTCGGTCGGGCAAAGAGAACATCGCGGAATCCGACTCCATCATCCTCGTTACGCAAGACCAGAAGCGCTACCTGTTGCGCACGCAGCACGGTGGAACGTTGCACACGCACTTAGGCGTGTTTCGGCATGCGGACATGATGGAAGCGCGCATTGGCGATATCATCGAAAGCCAGAAGGGTCATCCCGGGCTGCTGCTGGAACCTTCGCTGATCGATCTAATGTCACATCTGCGGCGCGGCACACAGATCATCTACCCCAAGGATGCTGCATGGCTCGTTTACCGGCTAAATTTGCGCTCTGGATGCCGTGTAGTGGAAGCAGGCACGGGCAGCGGCGCGATGACGACGGCGCTTGCGTGGGCGGTCGCGCCGAAAGGGCGTGTGATCTCCTATGAAGCTCGGCCCGAGTCCTATGATCTGGCGCGGCGCAATCTAGAGCGCGTGGGAATGCTGCCCTTTGTGGAGATGCGCCAGCAACGGCTGCAGGATAGTGCTGTCGAGCAAGGCGTTGATGCATTCTTCCTGGATGTGCGTGAACCATGGAAGCACTTGGATACTGTAGTGAACTCGCTCAGAAGGGGCGCGTTCTTTGCTGGTCTCGTGCCCACGACTAACCAAGTTGTAAAGACCGTTGAGGGGCTAGAAAATTACGGATTCGTTGATATTGCCGTAGAGGAGTTGCTGCTGCGGGGCTACAAGCCTGTGCCGGAAAGGTTGCGCCCAGAGGACTCCATGATCGCACACTCAGGCTTTCTGATATCAGGTCGCTGCCTGGCGCACCTGGACGATGTGACGCGCTGGCATGCAAAGGACAAGCAGCGCCGTCGCGCACGGCTGCGCTCCGACCGTCGGCTCAAGGCGCAGGAAGAGGAGAGACGGCGACAAATGGAAAGCGGCAACGCAGACAGCGGCAAGAAATATCCCAAACTGCCGCTACCGGATTAATCCTATGGATCTTCACTCAACGCGAACGATTTCGCATAGTGATAGCTAGTAGTGTCAAGACAGTTGCAGCTCCAATCCAGTCTGTCAGCACATCGCGCCAGTCGCAGTGCCGGCCCGGCACAAAGTACTGGTGCAGCTCGTCCGACAGCGCATAGAGCGCGACAATGACAAAGGCAATGCCCGCAAGCTTCGCCTGGTGCGGAACCTGCCGTCGCAGCGCCCAGAAAGCCAGCACAGCGAGTATGGCGTACTCCATAAAGTGGGCTATGGTCGCGCTGTATGGGTCAATGAGAACGAAAATGCCGTAGTAGTGGGCGAGCCATGCGCTGTTACCGAAAAGCCCGTTCACCAGGTTGAGCAATGCATGGCTCTGTCCGAAGCTTGGGCGGCTGCTAAATGCGAATATGACCGCCGCAAATAGCACAAACGGAGCCCACGTGACGAACCACCATCGGTATGAGCGACGGGATTGATTCTCGGTGACTAAGGGACTGCTGCATGCGTCGCTAGCCATGGAACGCTTCAGGCGTCCGAATGTTGGACTCGTAGAACTCGGCGAGCCGCTTGCCCATCACTTCCCAAGAGTATGCGGTTCGCATCCGCGACCTGGCAACGGCGCCGATAGCGGTTCGGCGTTCTTCATCGTGCAGTAGCGCAGTGACGGCTGCTGCAAAGCGCTCCGGCGTCGCATCTGGTTGCACCATAAAGGCAGCGCCGTCTGCGCCGTAGCGACTCTGTTCACCGACGGCGCTGGCAATCGACGGAACGCCATTCTGCAAGACAGTTGCAAATCGTACGCTGCACTTGGCCTGCAGTAGCGGCGCATTGTCCGAAGGGAAGATGGCGCAGTCGATGGCATCAAAGAGCAATGGCAGGTCTGCGGGTGGAACATACCCGAGCCAGACCACGTTTGATGGTTGACCAGAGTAGGTCGCAACCGCAAGCTTGTTCAAGTAGGCAGCTTCACCGTTATCGTAGAGTGCGCGTCCAGCCACATAGAGTATTGCATTTGGCGTCTCCTGCAGTACGCTCCGCCAACAAGACGCCAGCCACTCAGGCGATACTTCGACAAAGCGTGTAAGCCACAGCACACGCGGCGGATGATGCAGGGCATAGTCCCGCGGTTCATTGTCGACCGAATCAACTCCGTTCGGCAGATAGAGGATTGGCATGCGCGGCGACGCAGCAGCCACATTGCGTTCTAGCCAGCGACTGGCGGCGGTCACGCCGTCTGCGTGCCGAATCCCCCACTCTTCCTGCCAATTTAGGAAGAGAGATTGATACTGAGAATAGTGATTGATCCGCGACCATGGACGCTCCCAGTCGTCCACGTCCAGGAGGAGTTGGGATCGGCACAGACCCGCACGCTTCATCTGCCACAGCATCCACTGAACGATACCTGCGTAGGCTCTTGGTTTGATGATATGGACAATATCGGGCTGCAGGTCCCGCACTTGCTGTAACAACCGGAGCGATGTAGCCGCAACTCCGTTATCAAGCTGTACGTGCTGCAGATGAACGTGGTCTTTGATGATATGCGTACCGGCGTCTTGGGGGCTGTCCCATGGAGGGACGAGAATACGAGTGGTGTGACCGAGCCGGTTCAACTCACGCGCCAGCGGCACGATGCGAGCCCACACGGTTGTTTTGTGTCGAATGCCGAACGGAGCGACAAAGACAATCCGCATTCCACGTTTCATGCAGGAATGACTTTCACTGAGCTTTTAGTTGGCTTCAGAAATCGGCTGAGGGTTCAATCTGTTTTGATTTGCCTGGGCCAGTTGGGTAGAGATTCGCTAAGATGCTGGAGCGTTTCTCGCTCCTCGCGAACTGGGTACTGGCAATAGTATTTGGCCACTAACTGGTATGCATACCAGCGGTAGATGACTACCATGGCCACGGCTTGACCAATCCAAGTTTTCTGACTGATGTTTGGCGTTACGATTATGCGATAGAGTGCCTGGCGCTGACTCGAACTTAAATAGGTATTCAGGTGCGTCGTACCCTCTGGCCTGGTAATTCCATTTAGCGCCAGCATCATCTGCAAAACGGAGCCTCGCAGCTCTGCAACGCATTCGGCAGCCAATAGATGCTCGTGACCTGCAATCAGGGCCGGCAGCACATGCAGTCGGTTCCAAAAGGTAGTGAGCAAGGCTTCGACCTCGTCCGGACTTGGTTTGGAAAGCTCATCAGGCCAATTCTTGTCCATGCGACGATTATAGCACAAGGCAGCTTGGCTGAAACGCAGCGTTGACTACAGTTTGCTGCCGATTCGGTCACTTTGATAACCGGAACAAGGCCCACACGTTGATTACACGGATGTTTGGTACAATGGTTTTAGATAACTAAGATTCCAATAGAAACGAATGCACAATGCAAAATAATGATGACTCATTCAGCGAACTGATTCGCTCGTTGGAGCAGAATCTAAATCAAGAGGACGATGATTGGATTCCGCCTGCCAACGGAGAACGGAACGAACAGCCGCAGCGAAACCCGCGGCGTCTGCTCTGGTTTCTAATCCCGATACTCTTTTTTCTATTCTTCAACCAGATCATTGGCTTCATCTCGGACTGGTATTGGTATTCAAGCCTAGATGTCAGTTCCGTACTGGTTACACGTATCGTCGCAAAACTAGGTCTATTCCTGGTTGGCGGTTTGGGTTTCTGGTTGATTGTTGCGCTAAACGTGATTTTAGCGCGGCGCTTCTCTCCCAATGGACTGTCAGGCACGCCAGTCGAGGTAACATTGTCCGCATTTGGTTTACGCGTCGTTCCGACTGTGTTGACGGTTGCCGGCTTGCTGGCTTTCTTTGTCGGTTTGTCGACGGCAGCCTCCTGGGAAAATGTGCTGCTCTACCTGAATCAGTCTTCGTTTGGCGTTGCAGATCCCCTCTTCAATCGCGACGTGGGCTTTTTCGTATTCACATTACCCATCTGGCAACTGATACGCTCATGGCTCATGTTTACGTTCATCGTCTCGTTAATTTCCGCAGCGTTGGTAAGCGGTATCGGCTGGCATGGGCTGAACATTCGCAGAAGTACGATGGTTCATCTTGGCGCAATTGGTGCGCTGATCTTGACCCTCATGGCGTGGCAGTACCGAATTATCGCCTATCAACTGGTCTATAGCACCAGAGGCGTCGTTTACGGTGCAGGTTTCGCTGACCAGAAAGCGCAGCTCCCGGCCTACAATTTGCTGGCTATTGTGACGCTCGTGACGGCGGTCGCACTCATGGTTGTCGTCTACCGTCGTCGCGGCTGGCGAACGATCGCCGGCCTTCTCATTGTTTGGATCGCGGTGGCAATCTTGGCTGGTAACATCTTTCCCGGTTTCGTGCAACGATTCCGCGTGAATCCAAACGAGCTTGCGTTGGAGCGGCCCTACATCGAAGACAATATTAGTTTTACACGGCAGGCATTTGACCTGAATGAGATTGTCGTGGAGGACTACGCGGTCAATGAGAATGTAACGACTGAAGAGATACTACAGGAGGCGGAGACGCTGAGTAATGTGCGACTGTGGGATTATCGCCCGCTCTTGCAGACATATAACCAAATACAAGCCTTGCGACAGTACTATCAGTTCAACGACATTGACATTGACCGCTACCAGTTGGAAGACGGCGGTCTGAGACAAGTCATGATCTCCGGTCGCGAACTCGTACCGGATCAGCTATCTACCGATGCACAGACGTGGGTGAACCAGAAGCTGGTTTATACGCACGGCTTCGGAGTAGCATCGTCGTCGGTCTCCCAGGTCACTCGTGACGGCTTGCCCGATTTCTACCTTAAAGACATCCCAACTCAGGGGGTGATCACCGTCACTAAGCCGCAGCTCTACTTCGGAGAGTTGACAAACAGCTACATTATCGGCAACACCGACGAACCTGAATTCGATTATCCCAGCGGCGACGGCAACGTGACGACCCGGTTCTCTGCCAACACCGGCATCCAAACTACGCTCTTGGCCCGTCTACTTTTCGCCATTCGTTTCGCGGACATCAACCTGCTCCTGAACGGTGACATCCACGGTGATAGCCAGCTCCTGTGGCGGCGGAATATTGTTGAGCGCACCCATGAAGTAGCACCGTTCCTGCAATATGACAGTGATCCGTATATCATAGTGGATGATAGCGGAGCGCTATGGTGGATGATTGACGCGTATACCGTGAGCAACCGTTATCCATACAGTGCACCGCAGAACAATGTAAACTACATCCGAAACTCGGTGAAGGTTCTGATCAACGCCTACGACGGTACAATGACCTTCTACGTGGTCGATTCGGAAGAGCCGATCATTGCAGCCTACAATCAGATTTTCCCGGCACTGTTCAAACCCATTGATGAGATGCCCGAAGATCTGTTGGCGCACATCCGCTATCCGGTTGACCTGTTTACAATTCAAGCATTAGTCTTCCGCACGTATCACATGACCGATGCCAACGAATTTTACAATCGCGAGGACCTCTGGGCCTGGCCGCAAGAATTGTACGAGGACAAACTAGTACCGGTGCAGCCATATTATGTGCTGATGCGCCTGCCTGGCGAAGAGAGTCTCGACTTCGTTCAGATTCTTCCTTTCACGCCGGCGAACCGCGAGAACATGATCTCGTGGATGTCGGCTAAGAGCAATCCCGCGGAATATGGCGAGAAGCTCGTCTTCGAGTTCGGAAAGGATTCGCTCTTCTTCGGTCCGCAACAGATCGAAGCGCGCATCAACCAGGACCCAGTGATTAGTGCGCAGTTGAGCCTGTGGGACCAGCAAGGCAGCAATGTAAACCGCGGCAATCTGCTTGTGTTCCCGGTGGCTGGCACGCTCGTCTATGTAGAACCGCTCTATCTTCAGGCGGATACAGGAAAGATTCCTGAGCTTAAGCGCGTGATTGTCGCTGACCCAAACTCTGTGTACATGGCGGACAATCTTGGCTTGGCATTGGTTGAACTTTTTGGCGATCAGTTGCTGCAGGATACCGAATTAGCCTCACTGGCTACATTCGGCGGGCAGGTATCTATTGAAGGCGCTTTGGCACAGGCCAGAGAGTCGATCAGTGGTCCTGCCGCAGGCGCCGAAGCCTCGCTGCAAGAGCTTATTGATCAAGCGAATCAGCAATATGAGAGTGCGCAGACCTATATCCAACAAGGCGACTGGGCTGGCTATGGCGACGAGATCGAAGCGCTGCGACTCACACTAGAGAATCTCGCCAGCGTGGTGGGCGCTAGTAGTGCAGAGCAAACCGGGCAGGACATAGGCGCTACAGCAGAACCGTCAGCTGCAACGCCTGCGCCGTAAGGCATTCGCTACGAAGCGCGTTTGCCATCTTCAGCATTCAAGTGTAGAACCGAGGTTGTTTCTGCTGGATAATTCTCGTTCGGCTTGCTGATTCGTTTGGATTGATGCGAGCAACAGGTGACAAGTAGCGGTACGGGTGGGCAACAGGAGTTGACACGAACATGGACAAACAGTGGTTCGATCTTGTAGAAAGATCGGCTGGCGCTGAAGCTCGATTTCAGTCGCAGCCGTTGAAATCGCAAACGAAGCGTGCAAATCGCCGGCGAAGGTTTCTACTTGGCGGCTTCGCTGTTGCACTCGTACTGGCGCTGGTTGCCGTCTATGCGCCAGGCATCTGGCGCTCGGACACGGTAACGGCTATGCCGATCGAGTCAACGCTTGCGCAGGCGCCACAGACGTTGCAGGACAGCTCACTGGTCGGTGACTCGGAGGCCCTTGCCGACCTCTACGCGAGCGTGGCTCCGGCTATCGTGAACATCCGCGTTACTTCGCGCATTAACAGTAGTCTCTTCCCGGGCTTTAACAGTGGCGGTGAAGACTCACCGCTGATTGAGAGCCAAGGTTCAGGCTTCATTTACGATGATCTTGGCCATATCGTAACCAACAACCACGTCATCGAAGATGCCGAATCCGTCTTGGTCAATTTCAACAACGGCATGTGGGCGGACGCAGAGATCGTTGCAGTAGATCCTCAAGCGGATCTGGCTGTCATCAAGGTGACGCCGCCTGCGGGCCTGGACTGGCGCATTCTGCCCATTGACGACACGGATAATCTCCGCGTTGGCCATACGGTTGTCGCCATCGGTAACCCGTTCGGGCTCGCCGGCACAATGACAACGGGCATCGTCAGCGCGCTGGGTCGAGGCATTCCCATCGGCGACGGCACGGTTACTCGCTATACACTGCCCGACGTCATCCAGACCGATGCGGCGATCAATCCAGGTAACTCCGGTGGACCCCTCATCGACTTGAACGGCAGCGTCGTCGGCGTGAACTTCGCCATCCGGTCGGAGGAGCGTTGGAACTCCGGTGTGGGCTTCGCCATCCCCGCTGCCGTGATTCGTCGTGTCGTACCTGCGCTCATCGAGGATGGCGAATACGAGTATGCCTACCTAGGTCTCAGCGGGTCCAGCATTTCATCCGACCTTTCTGCGGCGCTCGACTTGCCGAAAGGCGTTTTGGGCGTCTACGTAGCTGAGGTCATTCCGGGCGGTCCATCATCTGATGCAGGCTTGCAGGGTGGTAGAGACGTCGTCGACAGCGCAGACGGCAATAGTTATCGACGAGGCGGAGACATCATTACTGCCATCGACGAAATGGCTGTGCAACGCTTTGAGGACCTTGTGAGTTATCTGGTTACTAAGGCAGCGCCTGGGCAGGTCGTCAATCTCTCAGTATTGCGTGACGGCGAGCCGATGAACGTCGATGTGACGTTGGGACAGCGTCCCCAGTTCACAGCTGAATTGACCGCTCCAGTCGAACCGGATGAGGTCACGGCACGCGACGCCATCGCCATTGCAACCAAGGCCGTGAGCGAAAGCGGTCTGTTAGGCGGCGTCATTGAGGAACGCGTTGCGACGCCAGACGAACGCGATGGTCAGTCCGTATGGGTTGTGGAGCTTACCGCTGGCGACGAGATCGCGACGGTTGTAGTCGATGCTCAGAGTGGCGAGGTACTAGAGCTGACGGTCGAATAGCTGTCGGCAAGATCGCCTTAACGCAAAAATTTCAGATCGATGAGAATACATAGCGGGACGGCTTAACTTGCGCCGTCCCGTTTCTCTATCAACTCAAAGACATCTCCCGAATCATAGTGCGATGTAGCAATAAGGAATGGGAGCGAAATTGTAGTGCTTAGTCGAATCTATTCGGTTCTGGTCTGCCAGGCACTTCATGACACAACCTGCATCGCGCTTCATAGCTTTCGCTGCCGCCGACCAGTATGATGGGATCATCGTACCGGGCGGGCCGACCGTCAATGAGTCGTTGGGTGCGGCTGGCGGCTTGCCCGCATTTCACACAGATGGCCTGCAGCTTCAGTACTTGCTCGGCTAGTGCCATTAACTCGGGCATAGGACCGAACGGATCGCCGCGGAAGTTCTGATCTAGACCGGCAGCAATGACTCGCTTGCCCTGATTCGCCAATGCGGAGCAGACCGCTGTGATATTACCGTCGAAGAACTGAACTTCGTCAATCGCAATGACCTCTGCATCTCCCTGAGACAGCTGATAGATGTCGTTCGCTGTCTCCACCGGGAACGCATCTGCGCTGCCTGTTTTGCTGTGCGGTGCAACACGTTCGTTACCGTAGCGCGTGTCAATTTTGGGTTTGAAAATGATGAGCTTCTTTCGAGCAATCTCTGCTCGTCGGATACGTCGCAGCAGTTCCTCAGTTTTGCCGCTAAACATGGAACCGCAGATAACCTCGATCCAGCCATCCACTCTCTGGTACTGCATTCGAACATCCTCCGAATGTCGTGTCGCAAACCTTGCGCACGCGCTGTTGTTGATCTCCTGTGACCGTACATCATGCCGCCGCTTGATGACAAGAGGCACGGCAGGCACACTTTAGACTCTGTTGTTGGCATGAAAAAGAGCAGAGACAACTGTCTCTGCTCCTAGATTACCACAGTGGCTGCGTCGTACGCAGACTAAATTGAAGCTACTCTTCCTTCTCAGCGACGGCTTCCGTCTCTTCGGACTCGTACTTGGCCATGATCTGCGCGGCGGCTGCTTCGGGATCGTCGCCGTGTGCACGTGCCTTGCGGGCGGCTGCATCGGCTTCCTCTTGCACCTGCTGCTGGAAGTCGCGTCGTGCGGCTGCAGTCTGTCGTCGCTCAAGGCGCTTCATAAAGCGCTCGACCTGTCCTGCCGTGTCCACGATGCGCTGCTCACCAGTGTAGAATGGGTGGCATGTGCTGCAAACATCGGTTCGGATCTCTTCCACCGTACTGCCCGTCGTCCATGTGGCTCCGCAGGAGCATATCACACGAGCGTTCGGATAATAGGTCGGATGGATTCCTTCTTTCATTATTCGTTAACCCTTTCCGGGTAGACGCTGACCTGCTTTCGTGGACCACGTTTCCATTCAAATGTAACGTAGCCGTCAGAAGTGGCAAACAGCGTATCGTCCTTACCAATATTGACGTTTAGGCCGGGGTGAATTCTTGTTCCGCGCTGTCGGACAATAATACTGCCTGCAGACACGAATTCGCCGCCATAAGCTTTCACGCCTAGTCTTTGGGCATTGCTGTCACGGTTATTTCGGCTAGAACCGCCGCCTTTTTTATGTGCCATATGGGTTATCTCCCTCTACTAGGTATCCCGCAACTTACAATGAGATACGGGACGGTCGGATGGCAGGTCTGTCTGCTATTTGTTGACCGACTGAATCTCAAGACGCGTCAGATATTGTCGATGACCACGGTGCACGCGTATGCGCTTTTTGGGGCGATATCGGAATACCTGAACTTTTTTACCCCGATGCTGACCTGTAATCTTGGCCGTTACAGAGGCGCCCTCGATTGTGGGCTGACCGATCTGCACATCGTCGCTATCGGAAAGCAACAGTACTTCACTGAGGTCGATAGAATCTCCAACGTTGCCCTCGAGCTTCTCGACCTCAAGGATGTCGCCGGCAGCAACACGATATTGCTTTCCGCCGGTCTTTACCACTGCGTACATACGTTTGTCCTTTCTCGGAGCCGCGGCTGGGTCATTCTTCCCGGCGCTTTTTGGGCGGCTATGCGGCTTGCTGTGCCAATTCGCAGTTCAACTGCTCTAGTCAGCACACAGTCCGCAGTTTATCATGGACCAAAGACCGTCTATCGAGATGGAGCACTGCTCAGTTACTTTCAACCCTGCTCGGTAGACAGCCGACAAACATACATTTTAGATTAAATGTTCCCAAATTGCAAATCTGTAAACCAGCTTACCAGGGTCACCTAAGAGTCTTGTTTTGTCACTCCGAACGCAGTGAGGAGTCTTCGATGCACACGAGAAGCGAGATATTTCGCTTCGCTAAATATGACAAGTCTCCCTGATGATTGGTAAGCCCCGACAGCCTACTTGCTAGCATTCTCGATGTTAGCGAAGTAGGTACAAGCTATGTAAATTCATCGGATACACGCTGATTAATGGAGCTGCCTCTCGGCTCACGCATCGGCGCATTTTTCTTGCCGGAACGACGTCCTCGACCGCTCTTGGGCGCATCTGGATCGGCGATCTCCTGCTTCGTGACAACAGGATATTGCGCAAAGAGCGCAGTATCTGATTTTAAATTCTCAAAGTAGAGTCTTGTCCGTTGCATCCTGCGTGCGTATCGGTCGAGGCCCAGGACGTCGATCACTTCGTCGGGACGTCCAGTTGCACCTTCTCGTTGCTGCACCCGCAGGAACAGCTCATATTCGGAACTGTCTGCGTGATAGCCGACTAGCGAAAGCTCCAAGATCAGCGGTCGCAGGTTGTAGCGATACTGCTTGCCCTTGCGCTCGCGAGTTCGCCACAGTTCTGCCGACGCCAGCCACGAATCAATAGACGCTCGCAACTCGACTTCCGGAAGATCATCCGAAGAAGCCAGAATGCTGACTGCGTAATCCGCTCCGATAAGCAGCGTCTGTAGCGCTGGTCCCTTCAAATCTGTTTCAGCGATGGATTGCACAATCAACCCCGGAGGTAAATGTGCGTTCAGCTGCTGCTTTACTTCAAATAAGTCCATAGGCGTCGATAGCGTAATGTCTACCGTCTCCTGCTGCCCCGAAAAGCCCACGCCCAGTGGCGACGCAAACTGGATATGCGGCTGTGGGTTGAAGCCGCGCTTGTACAGAATGGGTAAATCCGCGCGACGCAAGGCGCGTTCCCACGCACGAAACTCGTCCTGGTGCGAAATGAACTTGATTGAATCTCCCCTGGCATATCTGATACGAAGCCGTTGGCGCTCTTCGCTATCGACAATTTCGTCGGGACTCACAGGTTGCATGTAGTGGGTCACGACGCCTCCTCCGCTAAGGGACTACATTCATCCACAGCGACAACTCTCTTGGTGACCGTGCCCATGCGCCGTTGCGGCACTCGGTGGTCAAACGCGCCCACCTTTTCCGGTGACATCTCATCGTTGAAATAGAGCGGGATAGGCGTAATATCTACAGGCTGACGTTCCTTGCCGCGGCCAAAACTAGGGCATGCCCATGCGTCATCGGCAACCTGTCGACGTTCCTCTCGAAAGTTGCCCAGAATGCCGCAACTGAAACAGTGTTCACGGCAGTCGTCCACCACAGCGCCTTGATATGCGTGGCGATATTCGTCGGCAAGAAATTGTTTCTTCAACCCTGCAGAGATATGATCCCAAGGCAGTATTTCGTCCACACTCCGCTCACGATTAGCGTACCACGCCATATCCAGTCCGCATTCGTCGAAGGCTTGTTGCCAAGCATCAAAGTTGAACCATTCGCCCCAGCCTTCCATCTTCGCGCCTAGTTCCCACGCTCGCTGTATTACATCACTCATGCGACGGTCGCCGCGTGTGAGAAAGGCTTCCACCAGGGTCTCCTGTGGGTCGTTCCACGAAAGAGATAGCCCCTTTCCGCGCACCTCACGCTGTAGCAGTTCGATCTGCTCCCAAATAAGCGCTTCGTCTGCCATGGGCACCCACTGGAACGGCGTATGCGGTTTTGGCACGAGCGTGCTCACGCCGATGCGTACCTTTGCCCGACCGCCAATGATGGAATTGCCAACTTCCAGAACTCGTTTCGCCAGGTCAGCAATGGCCAAGATGTCCTCCGTGGTCTGTGTAGGATGCCCAATCATGAAGTACATCTTTATGCTGGTCCACCCGCGCTTGTAGACCTCCTCCGCCGTCTGGAGTAGGTCATCCGAGGGAATCGGCTTGTTGATAACATCGCGCAAGCGGTCCGTTGCAGCCTCGGGAGCGAACGTGAAGCCGGGACGGCGCCTGCCGCTCTGCAGCATGTCCATCAGGTCCACGCTGAAGCTTTCGATGCGCAGGCTGGGCAGTCCGATACTCAGCCGTTTCTCACCGTTCTCTTCCAGCGTTCGACGTACCAGTTCCTCCACGAAGGTATAGTCACTGCTGCTCAAGCTTAGGAAGCTGACCTCCTCGAATCCGCAGCTTTCCATCATCTTGCCGACAGCCTCCAGCACTTCCTCCACGGGTCGCTCACGGACTGGACGGAAGATCATGCCTGCCTGGCAGAAACGACAGCCGCGCGTGCATCCTCGCATGATTTCGATAGCGGCACGGTTGTGAACCGTATTGACATAAGGTACGATGAAGTCGGTGACAGGCGGGGGCAATACGGCGACAACGCGTTTCGTGACTCCAGCCGGTGCGTCATCGTCCACGGGAACGGTAGCCGCCAGTGTACCGTCGTCGTTGTAGGTCGACTCGTAAAGCTGCGGTACATAGACGCCTTGAAGCTGTGCCAGCGCATACCAGAGACCCGATCGGCTTCTATCTTCACCTGAGCTAGCTCGCCACTCTTCGTAGGCGCTAATGACATCAAAGATGACTTCTTCGCCTTCGCCAATGACCATAGCGTCGAAGAAGGCGCTCATCGGCTCGGGATTGTAGCAGCCTGAGCCACCGGCTAGGATTAGCGGTTGTTCCTTTGTACGGTCAGCTGCGCGCAGTGGAATTTGCGCTAGATCCAACATGGTCAGCACGTTGGTGTAGAGCTGCTCATACGGCAGACTGAAGCCGAGTATATCGAAATCAGACAAAGGATGGCGCGTCTCCAGGCTGAAGAGTGGAATTCCTTCATCGCGCATCACTGCCTCAAAATCTGGCCAAGGACAGTACACGCGCTCAGCCAGCAGTTCCTGACGCTTGTTTACGAGATCGTACAGGATCATCAAGCCCAGGTTGCTTCCGCCAAGGTCATAAATGTCCGGAAAGGCAAACGCTATCTTTGTACGAATCGTAGGATCTGACCAGTCTTTGGTCACGCTATTGTGTTCGCCGCCTGTGTAGCGAGCCGGCATCTCGACGTTGTGCAGCACTCGGTCCAGGACGCGCGATATCTGTTGTGGATTGGAAAGCAAATGATTTTTCCTTCTAGTCTACCAGGCGCATGATGCCTGGGCGGGGTTCGAACCCGCAATCGTAGGGGTCAGTAGTATAACATAGGCTGGCTGTGGGACGAGTTTGCTGACGCTACAATGTGCTCTGAATTTGACAAGTAGAGGAGAGCCGCATAAAATGTGCAGTCGCTAGGCCGTTGATTGTTGTGAGAGGCGCATTCGTCTAGGGGCCTAGGATACTGCCCTCTCAAGGCAGAGACACGGGTTCGAATCCCGTATGCGCTACCATGAAAAAGACCTCACCGGATATCCGGTGAGGTCTTTGTTTTGCTGCAGTGAACCTGTCCAGTCTAGCCTAGCTGATCGGCGAAAGCAGCTTTCGTTACTCGATAATAGGGAAGTCCTCTAGATCGACTCGTGACGTTTCAGCATTGCCGCCTACGACAGGATGTAGCGTGATCGACCACATCGAAATCTTTTCGCCTTTTACAATGAAGTCGAACGAATCTTCGAACATGCTATAGGAAGCCACGTTGTCGAATCCGTTCTCACCGTCGTTCCAGTCGCTGCCGCCAGTGAAGAAGACGAGGTACTCACCTTCCGGAATGTCCTCAAGAGTATAATTCTCGTCATAGCGTATATACGCGGCGGCGATGATATTCTTGTTAAGGTCGGTGAGAAGCACAAACTGGTCGAACTCGGAACCATTATCAATTGTTAGTTCTCCCCAGCCCAGAGTTGTATACTTATCGACCATTAATCCGGTAGATGGACGGATGCTAGCGACCGGCGCATCTTCACAGTCTATATGCAGCTCGATATAGTTCGGCGATGTGGAGACCCAACCAACTAACGCGTCCTGCGTCTCTACTTCGATCCACGAACAGTCGCCGTTACGTCCTAGTATGGCTATGTCGTCACCGCGTTTTAGCGAACCGGTTCGGCCATAGATCATGCCGGGTCCCGAGCGTACATTGAGCGCCGTCGCCAAAATAGTCGCGTCCGCTTCGTCGTCTGCTGCCGGAATGGCTTCCAGTACGTTTTTGTTGCTATCCATCGCATTCTGTATCTGTGATTCCCAGATGCCGGCTAGTTCACTAAGCGTATATTCGGGAGATTCGTCAAACGGATAGAACAGCATCAGAATGCCGGCGTATGGTTCCTTTTCGAACCATAGAATTTCGTACTGCATGTCGAGAAGGAAGTCGGATTCGTGGTAGTTTGTTGGAATTAGCAGACTAAATGCAGCCGATGCCTCACCTATGTCAATGGTTGAGTCCACTGCAATGTCCATCGGGTCCGCTTTGAATTCCACGGACGCTACTATCATTTCGAGCAGTGCAGACGGGTTCGCGGTTATCATGCTGGACGCAAGTCGCATCATCGGATCCTGGAGGTCGAAGAGGATGCTTATGATTGCTTCCTGTTCGAAGTCGCTGACGTAAGCTGATGCGCCAAGTGGTTCAGCCACCTCGTCCATCGCCAATTCGCCAATCAATTCTTCGCTCTCTTCGTCGGTCGCAACGATAAAATCCTGGGGAAGATCATCCAATACCAGCAGGGGCAAGTCTAGTGTGGCTTCCGGCGTTGCGATTGTCGTTGGCGTAGGCGGTAAAGTCGTTGTTGGAGAGTCGGCTTTGGCTGTGTCTGTATAGTCGGCTGCATTTTCGGCTGCGGCGACAATGCGCTCCGCCCAAAGGGAACCGATATACTCGATGGAGAAACTGGGCGGGTTTGTGACTGGGTAGCCGAGAAGAACCATTGCAACCATGTCCCCGGAAGTAAACAGTACCTGGTCGACTCGTTCGGTATCTCCGAATTCGTTGGCAAGATAGTTCATCGAGTCTTCATAGTAGTGGTCGACGGACACGATAACTGAGTTGTCTCCGATTGTTTTGTGTCTGACCACAGTTCCCCGAATTACATCTGACACGAAGTCAGAGTCATTCATGAAGCTGTCCAGATAGGCATCCGGGTCCTTAATGAGTTCTACAATATACGGGAACTCTTCAGGCTCAACCTGAATCGTCATTCCGTAGAGTAGAGTCCCGTTATCAACGTCCGTGAAACCGAATTCGATTTCGGTTTCCGGATTCCAATCTTCACTGGCGTTGTTTATTTCTTCGTCTGCCACAAAGCCATCTGGCAGGTCCTCCAGTGTGATTGTCGGCGGAAGGGAAACGCTGGCTTGTGCAACAGAGTAAACGGGGCAGATAATGATTACTATGGCGAAGATTAGGTAAGCAATTAAACGACCCTCGGAGCTCATACTCTCTCTCCTGACGGTGTGAGATCTACAATTGATGTGACTAGCTTCGTATGACTGAATAGTCTTGGTAGCAGTGTTGGGTCAGACGAGACAATGTATCATGTTGCAGACTAACCTGTGATCGGAAACGCTTATACATCATCATACCATAGCTTTGGAGGCGTGTTTGTTCTGCCATGGAAAATGACTAGAAGCTATCTCATAAATAGTTGATGTATAATATCGCTCATCAAAATATAGTGAGGTGAGCGATGGATCTGACAGACGAACAATGGGCAATACTTGAACCGTTGATACCTGAACCGAAGAGACGTGCAGATGGTCGGGGCCGTCCATGGAAGCCATCTCGGGATGTGCTGAATGGCATTTTGTGGATTATGCGTACAGGCGCTCCCTGGAAAGACATGCCGGAGCGATACCCGCCGTACCAGACCTGCCACCGGCGTTTCCAGCGCTGGCGAGAAGAAGGAGTGATAGACAGAATCCTACTCGCCTTGGCACAGGACCTAAAGGAGCGAGGGGATCTAGACCTCACAGAATGTTTCATTGACGGCACCTTCGTGGCGGCAAAAAAGGGGGCGCTGGGGTGGGAAAGACCAAGCGGCACCCAAAGGGTACCCGGGGTTCGAAGGTCATGGCAGTGGCAGACAGCACTGGTCTTCCTGTCGCCATCTGCGTCACCAGTGCTAGCCCGCATGAAGTGACCCTGGTCCAGGAGACGCTGGACAAGTGTTTTGTCGACGAGTTGCCGGAGAAACTCATCGGTGATCGTGCCTATGACAGTGACCCTTTGGATACCCAGCTGGCTGAACACGGCATCGAGATGATTGCGCCCCATCGCCGTAATCGCAAGAAACCCAAGAGCCAGGATGGACGAAAGCTGCGACGCTATCGTCGCAGATGGAAGGTGGAACGTCTCTTTGCTTGGCTGAGCAATTTTCGCCGTCTGACTGTCCGATACGAACATAAGCTGGAAAATTACCTCGCATTCGTAAAATTAGGTTGCATCATAATTTTGCTACGACGGTGTTTATGAGACGACTTCTAATAATTGCAGTCAATGTGCGAGCCAATGGTCGGAACAGACTATGCTCGTTTAGCGTTAAGTTACCTAATTCGGCTCTCGGACTTCGAGCGGTTACCTAAAGCGACAATACAGAGAGTGACTAGCAACAGGCAATATCGATTAATGCGCAGTTCAATACAACAGTCGAATCGCCCTAGTTCCAGCGGCGCTAACGTTATGGCTGCGTATTTTCTGCTGGCAGTCGCCGTAGTTGCGATTACTGTGCTCGGTACGACCCACATTCTAACACGCTCGACTGTTATGAGTACACCAGTTGAAGCGACGCCTCATACACAGCAGTTAGCCCAATCATCGGAACCTAGGCCGAATCAACCTCTCGTTCTACCACCGAACAGTCCATTACCCACACCAACCCCCCAACAGGTCCTCCTGCCCACGGTCACACCTGATACCCTACTGGCTGCTGATTCTGTCGCCGCAACCGCAATTGATCCGACGCCGAATCCAACACAGATTCCAGAACAATCTGGTGTCTTTCTGCCAGAAGCGGTTATAGCCTTACCGGATAGCGTCACCCTGAGTGGCATTACGCACGAATGGCAAACCTGGAACAACTGCGGTCCTGCAACCCTATCCATGGCGCTCAGTTTTCATGGGTATCAATTGAGCCAAGCCGAAATCGGTTCGGTGCTGCGTACGAACGCCAACGACAAGAACGTCAACCCGCAAGAACTGGTCACATATGCGCAGTTGCAAGGGCTGTCCGCTCTGGCTAGGGTAAACGGCGATGCGCAGCTCCTCAAGCGCTTAGTGAGCATCGGTCTTCCCGTCATCGTCGAAGTATGGCTCGAACCGGAGCCAGACAACGGTTTTGGTCATTTCCGCCTGATGACCGGTTATGATGATGATTCTCAACTCTGGACCGCATACGATAGCTACGTCGCTGAAAACATGGTGGACCCAAATGGGGAATACAGCGGCATATATGTGCCGTACGAACAGCTCGAGCAGCAGTGGCGCGTGTTCAACCGATCGTATATCGTCCTCTACCCGTCAGACGCGAGCGCTCAGGTCGAGGCGGCGCTGGCTGGCGCAACAGACGATGGTTTCATGTGGCGACAGACCCTGGCACGCGCAGAGATTGAGCTCACACAGCAGCCTGACGACGTCTTCGCCTGGTTCAATCGGGGAACCGCACTCGTTGGACTGGAACAGTTTAAAGAAGCCGCCAACGCCTATGACCGTGCGCAGGAAATTGGTCTGCCCTGGCGCATGATGTGGTACCAATTCGGTCCGCTGAAGGCGTACCACGAAACCCTGCGCCATCAGGACTTGCTCGACACGGCCGAACGCACGCTGGCTACGACGGTAGACGTCGAGGAGCTCTACTACTGGCAAGGCGTTGCGTTGGCAGCGCTTGGCGACACCGAAGGCGCACGAACCGCGTTTAGAAGCGCCTTAGCCTTACGCCCCGACTATCCGGAAGCTGAACAAGCGCTCAATGCGCTCAACCAGTAGCGCGGTTTCCGCTTGATGTTTGATAGCCGGTAAGTGATTGGCAGCCAAGCTCAGCCGGTATCAGCTAATTCATACCGGATAGTGCAATAGTCAAAGGTCTAGAATCTACCAGTAGGCTTCACGCGGAGCCGAACGGTCCTCGGTAGCAACCAGTATATCGAGCAGATGCTCCTGCATGCGCATACGCACCAATAAATACGCCTCATCGTGCCACAAATTGTTCATCTCATTCGGGTCAATAGCCAAATCGTACAGTTGACCGTCCCTGACGCGGTCGGTGGCTGGATTACCGTGGAAAACGATGAGCTTGTAATCGCCTTCACGCAGCATCGTCGTGTGCACGGGTGGCTCATAAGGGTGACCGCTGTCACGATATTCGCAGATGGCCCAGCCACGTTTAGATGCGTCTGCGTCCCCTCTTGCCAGAGGCAGCAGGGACTGTCCCTGATCTCCGGGAATGGGCGGGAGACCGGAGGCTTCCATAAGGGTCGAGTTGAGATCGATCCACTCTACAAGACTCTCGACGCGACGTGCTTTCGGCAGCGCAACTGGCCAGCGCATCACCAGCGGCGTGTGAACGGCGCCTTCGTACATCATAGGCCCCTTGAGCAATATGCCGTGGTCGCCCTGCATCTCGCCGTGATCGCTGGTGAAGATGACCAACGTATCCTCTGTCATGCCTAGCTCTTCCAAAGTAGAGAGGATGCGACCTACCTCGTCGTCGATCAGTGAGACCATGGCGTAGTTGGCGACCAGCACATCGCGTATCTCCTCGGGCGAATACTCGGCGAAACCGCGAGCTGCACCGGCATAGCTCTTGAGATGCGCTTCCCACAGCACGGCAGGTTCTTTGCTCAGATCGTCAGCTGACCCTATCGGACTCGGAAGCGTGTCCCGGTCAAAGCGATCCATGTACTCCTGTGGTGCCACAAAGGGGTGATGCGGATCGAAGAAGTTTACCCAAAGGAAGAACGGTTCCTCGTTATGTCGCTCGTCACGCAGGAATTCGATGGAGCGTTCGCCGACCCAGTGGCTATAGTGGGTCTCCGTCGGCATCGTATCGAAGAGCACAGGCTCGTGGGCGGGACGCCCGGGCCCATTGGCGACGGCGCGCTCCCACAGTTCATGATGATTCTCCTCCAACCATCGATGATAGGCGTTCTCCTGCGAGCCATGCGTGGGATCGTGCGCCCACTCGAACACGCGGAATCCGTCATCCAGACGCGGTTCTGTGCGACCGCCATAGCAGGCAGCCAAATGCCATTTTCCGACCAACCCGCAATCGTACCCTGCATCCGCAAGCGCCTTGGTGAAGAGCGGATGATGGCTAGGTAGCGCCACACCGTTCGACCACAGCCCGTGGTTGTGCACATACTTTCCTGTGAGCAAGCTCGCTCGGGACGGCGAACAGACCGGGCTCTGCACGTAGCATTGCTCGAAAAGCACGCCCTCTTCTGCCAACTGGTCAATATGCGGCGTTATCGCCATTTCGTTGCCGTAGCAACCGAGCGAATCAAACCGCTGCTGATCGGTGCAGATGAACACGATATTCGGTTGCGAGCCCGGCATATAGGTTCCTCTATCCTCAAAATTCGTTATAGAAAGTCGGCGTCGTCAACTATGTCATTACAACGGCGTCGGTTGCATGATCTAGCCCTATGGCTACATCGTCACGCCTAGCAACCCGCGCGTGATCTGGAAATCGATGTTGCCCATCTCGAACAGCTTAGGCGAATAGGAACCGTCATACACAGCCGCAACCTTGTCCAACAGCCTCGTTGTCCACGTTTCGGAGCTGCCCGAGAGCGTAAGGTCCACATCAACCGCAGCATCGCCGTTCGAGTTCGTTGTCGCGATTTGCAGGACCGGCACCAACGGATGTGTCTGCAGCTGTCGCTTCGAAACCGGAGCCAGTACGAGTTCTACTCCGGTTGCTGCCAACCCTGTGAGCGTCTCTACCCAATGGGCAGTCGGCGTCTGCATGATGTGAAAACCAGGTGCTGATGTGCTTTCGCCGTAGGCGATCGTCGGTGTTTGCGGCTGTTCGCCTAGGACCCTCGCAACGAATACTGAGTTGGAGAGCAACGGTGCATTCTGGGCTACTACGACCGTGCCGCCGGCGTCTACAATCCACTGTGTGATGGCTGCCAGTGAGGTTGCCAGTTCGTCCTCTACCGGCTCCATTCCGCCAATGGCCAATCTCAAGTCTCCATAGTTGCCGACTGTCCGCTTAATGGACTTGGCCGAACCGATCGAATCCGCGAACCACTCGTCCACCTTCTCCAGAGACGCCTCGATGCCGCCGTCCAATTGAATGCTAACCCAGCCGAATTGGGCTGGATCGTACCCGGCGTCAGTCAGCGCTGCGTGCATGTAGTCGTTGTGCGTCTTTTCGCAGCCGTGCTCGAGGAAGAGGGTGTACTCGGCCATGGGATGCAGCGCATAGCCCAACAGCGTGCGCGCATAGAGCTGTTCGGATTCGCCGGATGAATTTCCACAGCCTTCCGTATTGGCCAACGACACGAAGCGCGAGACCGCACTCTCATCCGCGATGCCCGCCTCCTCCAAACGCTTTGCAGCCAACTTACCCACCTCAGATGAGCAGAGACTGGTCGGAATGATGAGTCCAACCTTCTCATGCGCTTGTCCACGAACGCTGCTGAGCATATGAAAAGGGACAACAGGATCCGCATCCGACGAAGGAATGGTCTTCAAGGGCCGACCAGCGGGTTTGGGCTGCGATTGTAGCTCGGCAAGATGGCTGCTATCGGTTTGCCGCCAATTCCGCCAAAGCTGAACCTGCGAATGCCCCGCCCTCTCGCCAACGGAGCGCACGCCGGATGCTACGTCCAGCGTCAACTGGAATGCATCGGCGCCTAATTCGTCCATGGAGACGCCATCCAAATAAGCACCGGCGTTGATGTCCATATCGTGTTGGAGAAGCATGTACCGTTGCGTGGTCGTAACGACCTTAATCGTCGGCACAAACGGGAAGTTGGTCACCGAACCATTGCCCGTGACAAACGTGATGATGTTGCTGCCCGAAGCTACCTGCCCGGCAATACTCTCGATGTCGTTTCCCGGGCTGTTCATGAAGTAGTAGCCGGGCGCCGACATGCGTTCCGAGTAGTCTATTGCATAGTCCAGACGCACGTCCGGACTCTTCTTGCGCGCCGCACCGATAGACTTGAGGTTGATGTTGTACAACCCGCGATATTTGTTGCCGCCGGTGGGATTTCCTTCGGCTGTGTGACCGTGCCAACCCACACGTTCTTTGAAGTCGGCGATGTGCTTCAGGAATGCCTTGGCAGTCGCCAAGTCACGTACATTTTGCAGGATATACGGCTCGGCGCCGATCAGCTCGTCAGTCTCGGCGAGGTTAGCGGATCCACCGTAGCGGATGATCTCACGCGCCACCCATGCTGCCAGCGGATTGCCGGAAATGCCGCTGAACGCATCCGAGCCGCCGCACTGCAGGGCTATGCGCAGATGCGCCACGGAACGTGGCGTGCGCTTCGTCTCATTGACGCTGGGCAGCCAGTTGCGAACAAGCTCCTCAGCAGAGTCGAGTTCATCCAGAAAGCCGCCGTGCATACTCCGAAAGACATGTGGAACACGTTGTAGAGGGTAATCGTGCTGCTCCATGTACGACTTGAGCAGAGCGTTGTTAATCGGTTCTGTGCCGTAATCGACTGCCAATACTGCGCCGACATTGGGATGCACGATAAACCCAGCCAGCGTGCGCAGCACGTACTCGGCGTTGTTCGGGAACTCAGCCCCTTCAGTGTGTGCTATAGCCACAATGCCATCGATATTCCGGTAGGCGGCTGCGTGTGCCTTCATGCGCTGTTCGAGCTGACGCGCAAAGCTGCCGGTGAGCGAGGTCGTACCCAGAATCACTATATAGTTACGCGTTCCCACGCCCCGCTCCGGCGAACGGTAGAAGCCCATGAAGTGCTCATCCGTATCGTATAGCGTCAACGGTTCCGAGGGCGTGAACGAACTCTCATCCAGCACGTATGGCTGAATCGAATCGCGGAAGTTGGGTCTGTCGGGCAATTCGAAACTCAACTGCCGTGTGCTAAGTGCGTCGAAGACGCCTTGATTACAGACGTACTCTCCCGGCGCGATGTCTGCCAGCGCAATACCGAACGGCAGGTCCCACGAGAGCAGCTGCTCACCTGCAGCGATGGGTCGTACGGCAAAGCGGTGTCCCACCATGACCGTGTGAGGGATCAGAACGGGTTCACCGTCGATAACGATATGCGAACCCGCATCGATGCGATTCACAGCGATGGCAACGTTGTCATTCGGCATCGGCAAACGGGCGATTTCATCAAACGAATACGTTCTAGTCATGTGTACTTTCTGTCTCACTGCACAATTTGCGGGTCAACATGCGTTCTACCAAGGTCACTGAAAACGCATTGATTCTACAGCGATACGGGCTACTAAGCTAGCTCGCGTACGGCTTCTACGCCTTGGCTTAGCGCTGCGGCATAAACAGCATGATCGACCGAATACGATATCACGCCGAAGCCCATGTCGATCCACTGTTTGGCGAGCGTCAGATTGCCAGGCTGTCCTGCGGCGACAAGCCCGTACTTGTTGGCAGTCTCGATCACAAGCTGAACTGCTTCCAGGAAGCGCGGGTGCTCGAATTCGCCCGGGATCCCCATGGACGAAGTCAGGTCGAAGTGACCCACCCAGAGGATATCCACGCCAGGAGTCGATGCAATGGCGTCCAGGTTGCTTAGACCTTCCTCGCTCTCGATCTGGCAGATGACCGTCGTGTTCTCGTTGGCGTACGCCGTGTACTCAGCAGGGTTCGCCGGCTGATAATCCGTGTGCGCGGCGTTCATCATCATGCCGCGATGACCTAGCGGTGCATACTTAGCGGCATCGACGATTGCCTTAGCCTCGTCACCGTCCTTCACGTCCGGAACCATGACGCCAAGTGCGCCGGCATCCAACGTACGGGCGATGAAATGATATTGGATCTCGGGGATGCGTACGAACGGCGCCACATCGGTCGCCTTGAACCACGCATAGAGATCAGCCAGATCGGCGGATGTATATGGCGTGTGTTCTGTGTCTATGATTACGAAGTCAACGCCGGCATTGGCCACAATCTGCGCAATCCCACGCGTGCCAAATTCCACAATCATGTGACCGATGGGCATTTCTCCGGATGCCAGCTTCTCTTTCAACCGATTCGTTTTCATTATTCGTATTCCTCTTTCGCTATGTTTGAGACAGGGTGTACAGACAGCAACAGCTGTCATGCTTGCTTGTTCACTATACGCTGACAGCCTTCTGCCAGCGCTTAGCCAGATTCTCCAATTTTTTCTGAAAGACAGAATTGCCGGCAACCTGTGGATTCACAGTATGTTTAGGTATCCGTCCCTGGAAAACTGTGAGAATGTTCTGTAGCGTTTGCACAGTATTCTCGCGATAGAGGCCGTCGGTCCACGCCAGCGAATGCGGTGCAAGGATGACATTGTCCATGCGGGTTAGCGGATTGTCCGTCGGCATGGGCTCATCGGCAAAGACATCCAGCCCGGCCCCGGCAAGCAGCCCTTCCTGCAGGGCCTCGATCAGGTCTTCTTCGACCACTACCGGACCGCGAGCAGTGTTGATTAGGTAGGCGGTCGGTTTCATCATTGCCAGCAGCCGCCTGTCAACGAGACCACGCGTTTGCCTGTTCAGCGGCGTGTTGAGCGTGACGAAGTCTGATTCGCTGAACACTTTCTCGATTTCGACTAGCTCGACGTCCAGGGCCTCGGCAACTTCTGATTTCAGATACGGATCATGGGCGATCTTCCTTCCCAGGCCGAAGGGTTCCAGTAAACGGAATATCTCTGCACCGATATTACCCATTCCCACCATGCCAACCGTCTTGCCTCGCAAGTCGACGGCGGGCGAAACGCCGCGCAGGTCCCAACGCCCCTGGCGCACGATGCGGTCTTTTTCGGGCAAGCATTTGGCCAGCGCCAACATGAGCGTAAGCACCGCTTCTGCGACGGGGGTACGCACCGCGTCAGTAGCTATTGCCAGTAACACGCCTGCTTCAGTACACGCCTCCACGTCAATACGATCGTAGCCGACTCCCCAGCGACCGATCACGGCTAAGCGGTCGTCGCCGCTAAACGACTCCGCGTTGAATATGGGGCTCAGAGCCAGTACGCCATCAAATTCCACGATGTCCTGAGGCTCGATGACTTGACCAACCTCACCGTCTGCAGGATGATCAAAGTACTCATACCGCACGAATGGGTATGGCGACAGCGCCTCGTCCCGCCCCGCGAGATAGTAGTCGCCAGCCTGATCCGGCAGGGCAGCGGAAATTCCAATATTGAACGCGCTCATAGCCATGCTCCTCTACTTTATGGGCGGTTGCTACGGACAGCTACTAGATCGACCACAGCGGGGGATAGAGCAAATGACCGCGCCGATTTGTCTTCGCACGAAGCAATGAACCGCAGATTGACGTGACATAAAGCTCGGTGTGGCTTTCTCCGCCGAATGTACAATTGGTGGGGCGTTGCACGGGGACCGGATGCGTCTCCAGCACGCGTCCATTTGGTGCAAAGACATAGATCATGCCGCCGGGTCCGCTCAGTTCCCATCCGGCAGCTGCAATGATGTTACCCTCGGTGTCCAGGCACATGCCGTCAATGCCGCGATGGGGATAGAAGTTGTGCAGCACTTCATACTCGCCCAAGGTATCATCTTCCAGGATGGGATAGGCACGGAGTTCGCGTTTCTCTCCTTCGCCATACCGGCTTTGAGCGACGTAAAGGGTCTTCTGGTTCGGCGATATCAGGATGCCGTTAGGCGACGTCGTGTCGTAGGTCATACGCTGTGCAGTCCAAGAGCCGTTGCTCTGCGGCTCAAGACGAATCACCGATTCGTGGTCCAGTTCCATGTCATCACGATAGTCGCCGTAGCGCGGATCGGTGAACCAAATGCGACCTTTGGCGTCGATAGCCAAATCATTGGGGCTGTTCAGGCGCTTGCCGTCCAGATTGTCGCAAATAACGGTTGTGGACCCATCTGATTCATAGCGTACGATACGACGTGCACCACTTTCGCACGCGTAAAGTTGGCCATCCTTGTCGAACATCAGCCCGTTATTGTTGTTGGTTCCAGTGCGATACACGGTAATCTCGCCCGTCTCCGGTCTATAGCTCATGATCCGGTCTTCGGCATTGTTGGAGAAGAGCAATTGTGTGCCATCCCAGGCTGGACCTTCCGTGATACTGCCCAGGTTTGTCAACTTTTCGAAATGCCAGCTCATTTAGGTTTCCTTGTAGGTTGTGATGGTGTAGGTTCATGGTGCGCGGTGAGCGCCTTCGAATGGTGACGGCCCTATTTCGTTGATTTCGGATCGGTAGAGTGTTTATTAGTATAGTGTAGCGATTGTCTCGATTCCAAAAGAGAGCGAACAGAGACACAGGAAACTCTCAATGTCTGAATACATCGAAGAAACCAATTGAGCCACAAAATAACTATGTTTCTGAAAATCCCTGAAAGTGCGCAAGTGCCAACGCATCATCGGCTAGAGTGGACACTGGTTGCGCTCATTTCAATAGTCGGCGGAGTGTTACGCCTGTGGGCGCTGGGCAAACAGTCGCTGTGGATCGACGAAGCGTTCAGCGTATGGGTTGCCCAGCATAGCATCGGCAGTCTGGTTCAGTTCGTCAGCAGCGTTGACCAGCATCCGCCACTCTACTATCTTCTATTGCACGGCTGGATGGCCCTGTTTGGTGACAGCGAAAGAAGCGTGCGCTCGCTCTCGGCGCTGCTAAGCATCGCGACAATTCCGCTGTTCTATATTGCCGGTAAGAAATTAGTCGGTCGTACCGCGGCGATGGTCGCTGTGTTCCTGCTTGCGCTTTCGCCGTTCCACATACGCTACGCACAGGAAGCGCGTATGTACGCCCTGGCAGCATTCCTGGCAGCCGGCTTGCTCTATGCGCGCGCCGTCTGGTTCAGCGATTCCATGCCCAGGACACGGCGCCGTTACGCGGCCATAGCGGCCCTGGTCTTCTTCGAAACGACAATGATGTACACGCACAATAACATAGCTGTCACGCTGCCGGTGGCATTGAATGCCGCCGTGTTTCTAGCCTGGGGCATTCAGCGTAGGAGAGGCGCCTGTGGACTGCAGGCCATGTGTGAGCCCGGTTTCCTATTGAACTGGGTGATCACGCAGGTCATCGTATTCGTGCTGTGGCTTCCCTGGCTGCCGGCGTTCGTGCACCAGTCAATAGGTGTCTATCACAATTTCTGGATCCAATCCATGACGGCGTATAGCATCTGGTCCGTCTTCCACAACTTCAACCTGGCCTTTCCAGAAGGATGGTATCCAGTAGCGCTGCTCTGGGATATCATCTATTGGTCGATGGCTGCTCTGGGTCTGTACGCTCTGCGTAAGAAAGCAGCCGTCGCCATCATGTTAGGATCGTTGTTTTTGATTCCGGCTTCCATCGTGATAGTGATTAGCCTACAACGACCCATACTTTCTGATCGTGCGTTGATCTGGACGACGTTATCCTACTTCCTGCTCATCGGTTGTGGTATAGGCTGGCTGCTTGATGGCCTTGTTACACGGAACGAAAATACACAGATTCGCACGCGACTTAAACGGCTTAGACCGGCACTCGGTGTATCATTCTTATTGTTGGTCTTTGGGCTCACGCTGTTTTCGATAAACGCCTATTTCCACCAGTTCCATAAAGAGGATTGGCGCAGTCTCACAGCCTATATCGTACAAAATGTGAGCAGTGAAGATATCGTGTTGATCAACGCATCGTGGTCGCAGATACCGCTGGACTACTACGCGCTCAGATCTGCTGCGGGGCAAGCTGCCGATCCCGTTCAGGGCGAGTTAGCAGGTATGCCGGTGACACTGTTCGGATCGGGCGAACTCGAACCCCGCATGCAAATAGACGACATCGCACATCTGCGTGAAACAATAGCACCGTATTCGAGCGTCTGGCTGCTCTATGCGCACGAGTGGTACACCGATCCGAATAATCTCATCATCAAAGAACTTGCGAACAACTACACTCAAGTCGATGAACAGCATTTCCAGGGACCGCGTGTGCTGCACTTTCAGCGAGATGAAGCAGCGCAGTAGCGCAGTCGGCGAATTACCCGAGAATACTCTTGACTTTCTGAGCCACAGCCTCGCCCAACTTCGCATGCTCACTCGCGTCTAGGTGAATTCCGTCCAGTTCGCTGGAGCGAATGTAATCGCTCGTCCGAAGGAAGTGACAACCGTATTCCTGCGTCACGGCATGGTAGCGATCCGCCAGCTTGACTGACTTTTCATAGGCGCCGTCGAACATCTCGGCATAGTCGCTTAGCGTGGTAGTGGGTGGCGGCGCCATAACGAGTAACTTCGGTGCGTTATCGTCAATGCCGGCTTTACTCTTCTTGACAATGTCGATGAGAACAGCCATGCTCTGGCCGATGTCGTACGCTGAGACACTGAAGCGCATCTTCAGGTCATTGGTGCCCAGCATAATAATAACGAGATCGATAGGGCGGTGCGTCTCCAGGCATGGGATAAGATAGCTCATGCCGTTCTTGTATCCTTCGATCGGATCATCCCAGACAGTCGTGCGCCCGTTCAGACCTTCTTCGATGATAAGATATTCTTCTCCCAGTGTATTACGCAGAACGCCTGTCCAGCGCACATCTCGCGCATAGCGTCCACCAGTCGCAGGATCGGCGCCCCACGTATTCGAATCACCATAGCAAAGAACAGTTTTCATTGTTAGCTCCCAGTTCATATCTACGCGCGTAATTTGTTGCCGAAATTGTGTCAGCACATACTGTTCGATGAAGTCGTTTGGATATTTCACGCTCACCGGAGCGCTTGGTAGAATGATACCATTGTGCGACAGGTTCACCCCAGTAGAACAAGGTCAATTGAGACCCTTGGCGTCCGAGGCTACTTGTGGCATATGCCAAATCCATCAGCGACCGCGGTCAGTGTATCCGCGAGACAACACGCATCCAACCATAGCGAAGTCCACACATGCAGAATACAGCGCCCCCCATCAAGGTCAGTCCGCCGCAAGTTGAGCAGATCGATTCTCTAGTCCGCCGCCTGCTGGCTATGGGCGTGGACCGTCATCGCATACAGGTCGCCAAAGCGCCGCTGCGGATTTGTCCTCTCGGTGCGCACATCGATCACCAACTCGGCATTGTCACGGGCATGACGATTGACCAGAGTGTGCTGCTGGCTTTCGCGCCGACGGACGACGGCAGCGTCTACGTGGAGAGCATGAACTTCGCCGGGGCCGCTTCCTTTGCATTGGCGGACATTCCGCCTAAGGTGCAAGGTGATTGGGCCAATTACGTGCGCGGGGCAGTATCTTCACTGCAGGGCGTCTATCCGTTGCAGAAGGGCATCGTAGGTGTCATTGGCGGCGCAATGCCCATCGGAGGGTTAAGCTCGTCGGCGGCAGTGACAACAGCCTACCTATTGGCTGTCGAATCTGTGAACGGCCTGACATTATCCGGCGCCGAAAATGTGGAACTGTGCCGGCGAACGGAAAACGGTTATATTGGGTTGAACAATGGCATCTTGGACCAGTCGGTCATCCTGTTCAGCCTGGAGGATCACCTCACCCGTATCGACTGTGAGACGGTCGAGGTGACGCAATTGCCTGCGCCTGCAACGGCCGACAGACAACCGTACGAGATACTCATCGTCTATTCCGGTGTTAGCGACGCCTTAACTGGAACTGACTACAACAACAGGGTCGCTGAGTGTCGAAATGCCGCCCGGCTGTTATTGCAGGCGGAAGGCTGTGCTGCACCAGAGAATGCGCGCTTGCGCCATGTGCCGCCCTCCGTATTCGAAGCGTATGGGTCGCGCTTGCCTGATCCGCTTCAGCGCCGTGCGACACACTATTTCGGTGAAATGTCACGTGTGGCAGCCGGTGAAGTTGCATGGGCCAATGGCGATATTGAAGCGTTCGGCAGACTCGTTTCAGAATCGGGTGAGAGTTCGATCCGCTATTATGAATGCGGAAGTCCGCAGCTCATTACGCTGTATGAGACTCTGCGAGATACGCCCGGCGTCTACGGCACACGATTCAGCGGCGCCGGTTTCCGCGGCAGTTGTGTTGCGTTAATTGACCCAAATCAGCGTGAGTCCATCGCCGCGACCGTCCATGAGATCTATCCTGTTCAGCATCCGGACGAAGCTGCTAACTATAGCATCCATTTCTGCGCGGCGGACGGTGGCGCTCGCTTGCTGAACCCATTGCAGGAAGAGAACTGATAAGCACTATGCAAGGCGTCATACTCGCAGCGGGTAAGGGCTCCAGGCTGCATCCGCTCACGTTAGAACGCAGCAAGGCGATGATACCCATTCTGGGTAAACCGATCGTCGAGCGAGTTCTGGAGACGTTAATCGTCAATGGTGTGGATGAGGTCGTCATGGTGGTCAGTCGCATGGATGGCGACGTGCGCAGACACTTCTCCAGCAATAACCATCTGCAGGTTGATATCCAGTATGTGGAGCAGTCGGACCGGCTTGGTATGGCCAATGCGCTGAGCCTGTCAGCAGAGTATATCAACGGCCCTTTTATCATGTCCGCCTGCGACAACCTTACACCTCCCGAACATGTTGCGGAGCTGCTGAGGCGCCATTCGGAGGTGGATGCGTCTGCTACGTTGAGCCTCATGCGCATCGACCGTTCGCTTGTTAGTCGCACCGGCATCGTCGAATGGGAAGACGATCGCGTCAAAAGCATAATAGAGAAGCCGTCGCCGGAAGAGGCGCCATCCAACATATCTAGCTTGCCGCTCTACGTATTTTCCGATGAGATACTCGACTATCTGCCTCGTGTTCAGATATCGCCGCGCGGTGAATATGAGTTGCAGGACGCCATACGCATGTTGATCCAGGAGACAGACCGCGTCACCGGCGTCTTCACAGACCAACGACTGCAGCTCACGAATGCATCCGATTTGTTGGCGCTCAATCGTCACTATCTGACCGAAGGCGGTGATACACCGCAGTTAGCGCCGCGCACGGTCGGTCAGCACACACACCTGATCACTCCGCTGCGCATTGAAGAAGGCACTACCATCGGCGCGGGATGCGTTATTGGTCCAAGAGTCTATATTGAACGAGACTGTGTCATTGGCGACGATGTACTGATAAAAGATGCGGTTGTATTGCGCGGTTCGGTAATACGAGAGGGCAGCCAGGTAGTGGGCGAAGTGGTGTCATAGCTGGTCAAGCGGCTCTGCTAGGCATGTACCGCTATCACTGTCGTACCGGCTTTAATCTCAAAACAATTGAATATTTGAGAGGAAGGAACATATGTCTACAGAACCGAGGATTCGGTTTTCAGCGATCAACCTGAACCATGGCCATATCTATGGCATGACCGATGCTCTGTTGAACGCCGGTGCTGAGTTGGTAAATTATTTTGCCAAGGAACCGGATCTTGTCGCCGAATACGGCAGCAAGTATCCGCAAGCAGAACTTGGCACCAGCGAACAAGCTCTCTTGGAGGACGACAGCGTCGACCTTATCATCACGGCAGGCATCCCCGCCGATCGTGCGCCGCTTGGTATCCAAACCATGAAGCATGGTAAGGATTTTATGTCGGATAAACCAGGCTTCACAACGCTTGAACAGCTTGAGCAAGCACGCAAAGTGCAGGCGGAGACGGGTTGCATCTATTCAGTCGATTACAGCGAGCGTTTCGAAAACCGAGCGACGGAGAAAGCCAGTGAGTTAGTGCACGCCGGAGCCATCGGTGAAGTCGTCAACATCATCGGTACAGGACCGCATTTGCATCGTCCGCAGACACGCGCCGAGTGGTTCTACCAGCGCGAGCGCTACGGCGGCATCCTGTGCGACATCGGCTCCCACCAGTTCGACCAGTTCTTGCATTTCAGTGGTGACAAGAACGTCCAGATCGTTGCATCGCAAGTAGCCAACTATCACCATCCGGACACACCTGAGCTAGAAGATTTCGGTGACGTCATGCTGCGCAGCGACAACTGCACAGGCTACATTCGCGTAGACTGGTTTACGCCGGACGGGCTGCCGACTTGGGGAGACGGACGACTTTTCATCGTCGGCGATAAGGGCTACATCGAAGCGCGCAAATACCTGGACATCGCCGGCCGGCAAGGCAGCGATCATCTCTTCTTAGTCGACGGCGAGGACGTGAAGTATTTCGACTGCTCTAATGTAGAACTGCCCTATGGCCGCCGGTTGATCTATGACATCATCAACCGGACCGAGACAGCCATGACGCAGGAACACTGCTTCTACGCCTCAGAACTGGCGCTTCGCGCTGAGGCGCAGGCGACAAAGCTCGGTTATCTTAATTAGCTGGAACGCGACGTCTCGAAACACGATTCAACTACACAACACAACCAACGCAACGCCGGATCGGCCGGCGTATATGAAAGTGACTGGTATGGCAACTCAAACGCTTCCTGTTGATGATGAACTTTATGATTACATGATTGGCGTTTCCCTGCGGGAGACTGATGAATTGAAGCGCCTTCGTGAAGAAACTTATTCACTACCTTCCCGCGAACTCTCTTCGGCGCCTGAACAGAGCCAGCTCATGGCGTTCATGTGCAAGGTGCTGAATGCCAAGAATATTATCGAAGTCGGTATCTATACCGGCTATTCGACGCTGACAATGGCGCTCACCCTGCCTGACGACGGGAAGCTCATCGCATGTGACCAAAGCGACGAGAACCCGTCTATCGGCATGCGCTACTGGGAGGAAGCCGGTGTCGCAGACAAGATCGACTTCCGATCGGGGCCGGCAATGGACACTCTGAAACAGCTTGCAGCCGACAAGAGCCTGCACGGGCAATTCGATTTCGCCTACTTGGACGCTGATAAAACCAATAACCCCAATTATATCGAGATCTGCTACCCGCTCATGCGAACGGGCGGCGTGATCTGCATCGATAATATCTTTGCCGACGGTTTCATCAATGACGAGGATCACCAGAGTGCGTCACTCGCCGCCATGCGCAAGATGAACAGCGACCTGCATCATGACGAACGATTCGACCTCATCCTGATTCCCATCGGCGATGGCATGACCTATCTGCGCAAACGATAAGAATGAACGATACGTATGGCTGTGTGAGGACACGGTCGGAAAGAAGTGAGAGCAGGTGTGAAACAGCCGTCTTCCCCGTATGTCCTAACAATCGACGTGGGCACATCATCCACTCGAGCGATACTGTATGATGCTACAGGTGAAATCGTCGATGCTTGTGTTGGCCAGCGCACAACACAAGCCACGACCTCCGCTGACGGCGGTGCGGTATTCGATGCTGACGAGCTGTTCACGACCATCGTGGAAGTGGTCGACCAGGTAATCGCCAGCGCAGGACCGTGTGCCGATGCGATTTGTGCGGTGGCGATGGACACGCTCGTCGGTAATGTGCTGGGTGTAGACAAATCTGGCGCTGCGGTTTCACCCGTCTTCACCTATGCGGACACCCGCGACGCAGCGGACGCACAGCAGCTTCGGGACGAGTTGGGCGCGGAAGGGCAGGCGGAGTCTCATGATCGCGTGGGATGTCTCATCCACGGCGCCTATCTGCCCGCTCGTTTTCGCTGGCTGGAACGGACGCATCCCGAGGCACTCAAATCAGCCCATCGCTGGGTCAGCATCGGCGAATACGCTTACCACAAGTTGTTCGGCCAATGGCGCGTTAGCTATAGCGTTGCATCGTGGGCGGGGCTGCTCAATCGCCGCGAACTGTGCTGGGATCGAGAATGGCTGGAGAAGTTGCCGGTTTCGGATGAGCAACTAAGTCCGCTCGGCGACCTCAACACGCCTTTGCAGGGGTTGCAAGGGACCTGGCGTGAACGCTGGCCTGCGCTGTCAGACATCCCATGGCTGCTTGCCATCGGCGACGGCGCCGCGGTTAATGTGGGCAGCGGCTGTGATTCGCCGGAACGCGTGGCACTGACAGTCGGTTCTACTGGCGCGATGCGCGTAGTGATGGACCCGGACATTGATCGCGTTCCGGACGGACTCTGGCTATACCGCGTCGATGCAAAGCGCGGCTTACTCGGCGGCGCAACCACTGAAGGCGGTAATCTGTTTGGTTGGCTGCGTGAGACGCTGATTTTGCCGGAACCGAATCGGCTGGAAGAATTGCTCTTACAGAAAGAACCGGATGCACACGGTCTGACAGTGCTTCCTTTCATTGCCGGCGAGCGGGCGCCAGGCTGGCGAGAGGACGCACGCGCCTGTGTACAGGGGCTGACGCTGCATACCCGACCGGACGATATCGTTCAAGCCTGCCTTGAGGGGATCGCCTTTCGTTTTGCTATCATCTACGCACGAATCCTGCCGAATCTGCCCACAGGCATGGACCACGATATCATTGCTAGCGGTGGTGGACTGTTACGTTCACCGGCATGGTTGCAGATCTTCGCCGATGTACTCGGCGCACCTGTCTCTACGTTGCATGAGCAGGAAGCGACCAGTCGCGGTTTGGCGCTGCTAGCCTTGGAACAGATCGGCGTCATCGATAAGCCTTCTGACCTGCCGCCAGCCACTGGTGAGACCTTCATGCCAATCATGGAACACCACCAGGTATATTCTGCGGCTGTCGAACGGCAAGCGGGTCTGTACCAGCGCGTGTTGGATTGATACGTTCTATTTTTGCCATGCACAACGCCGTTTGGCTTCGCTCCACTGTTTCGAAAAACCGAATCTGCAATGTTGCAGTACCAGATTGTCGCCAAAGGAGGAGAGGCTGATGATTCCGCACGAATCCAAGAATCGCCCATTCGATCGCTATTTTGATCCCAATCCCGCCCAAAAATCCATCGCATTGGAACTGTATGATACTGTTGTCGACCTGCCGCTGATTTGCCCGCATGGCCATGTGGATCCCAAGGTGTTTGCCGACCCCAACTACAGCTTTGGCACGCCTTCCGATTTGCTGATTATTCCCGATCACTATGTCTTCACCATGCTCTACTCGCGTGGCGTGCGCATGCAAGACCTGGGTGTGCCATCCGTCGACGGCAGCGAAGTCGAGAAGGATCACCGCAAGATATGGCAGCTGTTTGCCGACAACTTCTACCTTTTTCGGGGTACGCCCACAGGCATGTGGATCAAGGACGAGCTCGCACTCGTCTTTGGCATCGACGAAAAGCTGGACTCGGACAGCGCTCAGGCAATCTACAACGCAATCGAGACGAAACTAGCACAACCGGACTTCCGTCCAAGAGCGCTGTATAAACGCTTCAATATTGAGTCGCTCTCCACGACTGACCCAGCGACTGCCACCCTGACGGATCATCAGGCCATCAAAGATTCCGGCTGGAACGGTCGCATCTTGCCTACCTTTCGACCGGACCACGTAATCAACTTGGATACACCGGATTGGCGAAGCCACATTCACACGTTAAGTGACGTGTCAGGCATAGACATTGTCGACTATACTGGCTACATTCACGCGCTCGAGCAACGACGGGAATACTTCAAACGGTTGGGCGCAACCGCAACCGACCACAGCACCATCAGCCCGCGCATGGCATCCCTAAGTACGGCGGATGCGCAATCAATTTTCGACAGGGCGATGCGCAGCCAAGCTAGTGCAGAGGACGTATCCAATTTCACAGCCCATATGCTGATGGAGATGGCGCGGATGAGTGTGGACGATGGGCTGGTCATGCAACTGCATCCTGGCTCCTATCGCAATCACAATGGACCGGTGACGCAACGCTTTGGCGCAGATGCAGGTTGTGATATCCCGGTCCAGACCGAGTACACAAGAAACCTGCATGAGGTACTGAACCGTTTCGGCAACGAACCCGGGTTCACGCTTATCGTCTTCACGCTGGACGAGACAACCTTTTCTCGTGAACTTGCTCCGCTCGCAGGCCACTACCCGGCGCTTCGAATAGGGCCGCCCTGGTGGTTCTACGATAGTTGGAATGGAATGACACGTTTCCGACACCATGTCAGCGAGACGGCCGGTCTTTACAACACAGTGGGCTTTAACGACGACACGCGCGCATACCCGTCGATCCCCGTGCGCCATGACCTGGCTCGACGCGTGGATTGCAACTGGTTGGCGAACCTGGTTGTTCGCAGCATCATTGGCATGGAGGAAGCCGTTGAGATGGCTGCAGCAGCCGCATACGGGCTAGCCAAGGAAGCCTATCGCCTATAGCGCACCAGTAGGCTGTTGTGTAGCGTAGGCGCGAACATAGAATTCAGCGCATACAGGAGGTTAGCATGTTTCAAGAGAACGAAGTCGTATCGAAGGATAAGGTTGTCTCGCTAGAGTACGTGCTGCGCTACGAGGATGGCGAAGTCATTGCCGATAGCAAAGAAGACGGGAATCTTTTATTCATCCAAGGGCACGAGCATGTATTCACTGTACTCGAAGGAGCGATCGAGGGAATGCGCGTCGGCCAGGAGCTTGAATTAGCCATGCTCCCCGCCGACACCTATGGCGAGTATGATGAGCAAGCCGTGGAGTTGATTCCGACGAGCGCATTCCCCGAAAATATGGAGATTACTGAGGGGCTTGAAGTCGAGTTGTACGATGAGGAAAGTGGCGCTGAATTCGAAGCCATTGTCGTGGAGATAACGGACGATGGTGTTGTCGTCGACATGAATCATCCGTTGGCAGGTGAGCCGCTCAGCATGTGGGTTCGTGTAGCAGACGTCCGTGATGCAACCGCGGAAGAGCTAGAGCATGACCATGTGCATTTCGACGAGGAAGATGATGTCGGCGACAACCACAACCATGCCGGTCATCATCACTAGTGTCCGCTGCTAGCGTTTGATGCGAGAGCGACACCAGAGAATTATAGAACAGCAAATGAGGGAATCCGGGAGGAGTGGATTCCCTCATCTCTTGTTGTAAATATCTCAACTGTAACTATCTTAACTGAGGATAGTAGTCTGTGCTTAGGGAAAAGTGACTAACTAGCCCTTCTTCAAAACCGGCAAACCATTCTTGCTCTCGGACACAATATAGCCCTCAGGTACTGCGTCCAAGGAGCCTTCCTTCTCTTCTTTTGCAAAGAAATATATGCGCTGTTGTTTGCCATTCTTCAGCGTCGTTTCCTTGGAATGTAGGATATAAGAATTTCCCTTGGAATTGGTGTAACTGTATGCCATTTCTAAAACCTCCTATTACTCAGTATCTCTTTTCCGCGATTACTATCTACAAATACTCTCTTGTCGGGGACGTAAAATGTCCTCCACGGGGAATCCCTCCGACCCGACAATCTGCCCCGAGAGCGTATTGTACCACCAGTGTACCAGAACAAGGCAACAGGAGTGAGCGAGTTACCTGACGGTTTCCATACGAATACGTTTTGCTCAGTCAAAGAGAAGCGAGATGGGCAGCGACAGTTACCTCACCGACCATCTCGCTTCTTGTCTACTCGTCAATCGTGAGCCCTATTTTAGGAATAGCTCGATCACCGGCACTGCCACGTCCGGTTTCTGCACCGGCAGCTTTAGGGTAAGGATATTCTCGCCGACTGCGCCCATGGACGTGTTCTGGGCGGACTGCTGCGCGCTGATGACGCTCATGCCGATCTCCGAGCCGTCATTGAGCAGCTGCGCGTATTCTACACGATCACCCAGCCCTTGCAGATGCACATAGCCGAAAGGCCATGAAAAGATATGCAAATAGAGATGCTTGCCGTTCTGCGTGAATCGCGTATCCGTTGGTGCTGTGAATTCGCTGGGGCCGCAGCCGTATATGGCGCGCCCATGCAGCCTCATCCACTCGCCGATATCTTTCAATCGCTCTACTGCCTTTGGTTCGAATTCGCCGCGAGCGTTGGGGCCGACATTGAGCAACATGTTGCCATCCTTGGACACCGTGTCGATCAGCATCTGGATGAGCATCTCGGACGGCTTCCAGTCGAGATTGTCACGGTGATAACCCCAACTGCCGTTCAGCGTCTGACAGGCTTCCCATAGCACCGGTTTACCGTCCACCGTCATTCCCGCGGCAGGCTGGTACTGCTCCGGCGTCACGAAATCGCCGCCGATCTCAAGTCGGTCGTTCAGCAGGATGCCCGGCTGCATCTCGCGCACCATTGTCTGCAGACGCTCCGAATCCCAGTCCTCTTTGCCCTTGCCCTTTGACCAGGTGAACTCGCGGTCCGAGTAGGAGAAGTCAAACCACATGAGGTCTAGCTTGCCGAACTGCGTCAGCAACTCGCGCGTCTGACCGTGCAGATAGTCACGGTAGACGCTCATGTCGCGGTTCTTGGCGGCTTCTCGGTAGGCTACGTTGTTGCGCATGGGGTGCATCTCGTCCACCGTAAACTGCGGATGATGCCAATCCAGCAACGAGTGGTAGAAACCGACCTTGAATCCCTCAGAACGGAATGCCCGCACCATGGGACCGAGCAGATCGCGTTTCGCAGGCGTGTTCGTTGCCTTGTAATCGGTGAGGGCTGAGTCCCACAGACAGAAACCATCGTGATGCTTGCTCGTCACGACGAAATACTTCATCCCAGCATCCTTGGCGATCTGCGCCCATGTACTTGGATTGTAGAGGTCCGGATCGAAATGGTCGAAATACTTCTGATAGTCCTCGTCTGTGATGGACTCATAATTCTTGATCCATTCATGGCGGGCTGCCACTGAATAGATGCCCCAGTGAACGAACAATCCGAAACGATCGTGTACAAACCAGTCTGAATTAGAAGTACTAGACATAAATGACTCCTTTGCAGCGTGTTGGATGGCATAATAAGTGAATACTAGCCGCTCAGGACGTGTAGAAGGCGCTCCTTGTCCTGAGTGGAAATTGTTTCAGTCCGAAGAAATTCATCGCGCATGAGGGCCATATCAATGGATTCGAATTCACCTGCCCAACATCGCTGCGCCAGAGTGTAGACGAATGGGCGCAGCAGTTCCTGGTCATCTGCGCTAACCTTCCCTAAACCGCCATGCAATTTCGCCAGGAGTTCGGGCGAGAAGATGGAGGATGAGAAACGCTGCAACGTGGATACGAACCCTTCCTCGACACGAAAGTTAGGCTCATACACTTCGTCTGGATGGGCCAAGTCAACATGGCGCACCGAACATGAACCATCGTCATCCACGGAAAGCAGGGCGACCGTTTGGACGAGCTGCCGGGTTACCACATTCCCAGAGGCAACCGCTCCGGGGTTGACGAGGATTACATCGTCAAGCGGGTATACCAGTGGAATATGCCAGTGTCCAAAGACGGCAACTGATGCGCCGACCGACTTGGCCAGGTCCGCGGAACGCTGCAGCTTGGGCAGGAACTCATCTCCTTGCCGGGATTCGAATTCCTGCCGCCTATCTTCATAGTGGCTGTGCCAGAGCAATAGACGCGTGTTCGCAATCGCAACTACTGCCTTATACGGAAGCGACTGCTTGGCCGCTTCGGTGTCATCATTCCCGCGCACGGCAAGCACGGGCGCGCATTCGCTTAGCCGGTCCAGAACTACCAGTTCGCCCACATCTCCGGCATGCAGAATAAGGTCTGCGCCCTGTAATACATCGAACATGGCCGATGGAAGCACGCTGCAACGTTCAGGGTAGTGCGTATCCGAAACAAGCCCGATGGTGTAGGTCATGGCGTCCTATCATAGCATTATCAGTAGCATCCGGTTTGAGAGTCTAGGCGCCTCTTCGATCGTACGCTTGGATCACGTATGACGGTACTCTTTATTCGCATGGCTGAGCATTCTTCGTCATTATCCTCGAAGCTTAGTCATTGATAATGCCGGGCGTCATACCCAGCGGGAAGGCCACCGGCCGCTCACACGTGCTCGCCACCATTACGTGTCGGTTTTCTTCTGAAGCAACATGGATTGACTCCATAATGTCCAGCACATGATAGGTCAGTTCGCCGTTGGCGCGGTGCGGTCGTCCGCTCTTGACGGCTGCAGCCATATCGGCGACGCCGAGGCCGCGGCTGTTCTCGTGATAGAGGTGCGTCAGCGGGATCTCGTTCCATACCGGGTCAGTGTAGCGTCGAATGGATACGGGACCGCCGAACGTGTTGGGGTCAGGAACGCTCAATGTTCCTTCCGAGCCATAGATCTCGATGAACGGCAGGTGAGCAGCCCACACGTCGAACGTGGTTAGCACACTGCCGATAGCGCCATTGGCGAAATCCAACACGCCCAGCACGTATGTCGGCACTTCCACGTCGATCAAACTGCCATATTTTTTCTTGCTGGTGATGGTACGCTGCGGGAATGTGGCGCGGACTGACCCGGTCACTCGTGTCACAGGACCCATGAGCGCAATTAGTGCGGTCAGGTAGTAGGGTCCCATGTCCAGCATGGGGCCGCCGCCCTTCTGATAGTAGAATTCGGGATCCGGATGCCAGCTCTCGTGACCGTGGTTTGTCATGAAAGCTGTGGCGGCAATAGGCTCGCCAATCCAGCCATCATCGATCAGCTTACGACATGTCTGGATACCAGCGCCCAGGAAGGTATCCGGCGCACCGCCGTGACGAAGCCCCTTCTCCTTCGACAGGTCCAGTATGGCCTTGCCGTCGGCGGTCGTCAGTGCCATGGGCTTCTCCGAATAGCTATGCTTGCCATGACGTAGAATTGCTGTGCTGACATCCTTGTGTGCGGCAGGGATAGTCAAGTTGATGACGATCTCGATGTCATCGTCGTTGAGCAATTCCTCCACCGACATTGGCGCAATGCCGTATTCTTGGGCAGCCGCTTTAGCTCGTTCCGGAATTAGGTCGGCGCATGCTACGATATCCAAAATTTGAAACTTTGCTTCTGATTGAAGATAAATGCCGCTGATATTACCGCATCCAATAATGCCTACTTTTGTCATGATGACCTCGCAAGGATATTTACTGGTGTTTAAGTGTGCGTGAGGCTTAGAATCGGCCGGTTCAGAATAACTCTTCGTACTGAAATCGAACTACAGAACCTTTACGGAACCGTATGACCACGCGTCAAGGTTCGCAATTGATGAAGCGTGTTAGGTTGGCAACCTACGGAACTGGCTGTTGCTCAGACTCCAAGACGTCAGTCTCCGCCTGGGCCAACAATTCTGCTTCATACTCTTCAGCGGTAACAATTTGCCCGTCGCGCAGATGCAGCACCTGATCGACGTAATCGTCCACAAGGCTATCATGGGTTGCCATTAGCATCGTCACATTCTGCTCGTGCACGATTTCGCCAAAGAGCTGCAGCATCTCTCTGCCTGTCTTGCTATCCAATTCGCCCGTGGGCTCGTCCGCCAGAATCAGCGTCGGCGTATTGGCCAAAGCACGCGCGACCGCCACGCGCTGTTGTTGTCCACCTGATAGCTCATAGGGGCGGTGGTCCGCCCATTTTGAAAGTCCAACCAATTCCAGGCAGGCGTTGGTACGTTCTTTGCGTTCCTTAGGCGAGGCGCCGTTCATGCGCAACATGAGTTCCACATTTTCATAGGCTGATAGCGCAGGCAACAGTCCCAGCGACTGGAATATGAAACCGACGTGTTGACGTCGCCAGTTGGTGAGTCGCCGCTCGCTCCATTTGCCGATTTCCTCGCCGGAGATGCGCACCTCACCTTTTGTCGGCTTGTCCAGGCCGCCCAGACAATTTAGCAACGTTGTTTTTCCGCTGCCGGACCGTCCCTTGAGCGCTATATATGAACCGCTGTGGATCGATAACTGCACCCCGCGCAAAGCTGGGATCTCTTGATCGCCCAGGCGATAGACCCGCCAGAGGTCATCTGTGGCAATGATTGGGTTCTGCTCAGCCTCAGTCATGACTTCTTCCCGGAGAATCGTCCGAACAGCCCGCGACGTTTTTGTTTTTTCTGCGCACCGTCGGTGTTCGATGCCGGTCGCGTGCTGCCATTACGCTGGTCACCGTTGCGGCTGGGAGCGGATATCTGAACCTGTTCAGTCTGGGTATTGTGAGCCGGTCGGATGAGGATGCCCTCTTCAGTCATTTCGAGCTCCGCACGACCGACGATGGCGTATTGCTCCAGGTATTCCTGCGGTAGATGTACGCGACCGGCCTTATCCAACACAACTAATTCCGCATAATGCTCATCATGATCGCTCTCATCCAGGGCCGAGGATTCCGTTGCACCGTTTGTCGGTCTGGCTTTCGCCTGACGAATTGTCTCGCTGGCGAGCATACCATCACGAATGGCTACCACGCGGTCGACGTGGCGCGCGATGCTCGGATCATGGCTAACGATGAGGGTAGTGATCCCGAACTCGCGGGTCAACGTCTGGAAGGTACGGTAGATGGTATTGGCCGTTTCTGAATCGACTTCGCCGGTCGGCTCGTCTGCTAGGAGCAGCTCGGGCTGGTTGGCCAGCGCGACGGCGATGGCAACACGCTGCTGTTCACCACCAGACAGCTCCGGCAAATGATGATGCGCCCGTCCATAAAGGCCCACGGCATCCAACAAGGATTCCGCACGCTCTTGTTTTTGCTTGCCGGTCTGGCCCGCCAGTGTCATGGGCAACATGATGTTCTGTATCGCATTCAGGTAGGGCACCAGGTTACGCGTGCTCTGTTGCCAGACAAAGCCGACCTCTTCACGACGATAGCGATTGAGTTGGCGGTCCGGCATGCGCAGCAGGTTGTTGCCGCCTACGAGAACCTTGCCGGCGCTAGGCCGATCTAGACCGCCCAGGATGTTCATCAGCGTGGACTTGCCGCTGCCGCTGGCTCCGATAACTCCGACCAGTTCGCCTCTGTCCACCGAAAAGTTTAGCCCCTGCAAGGCGACCATCTCAAGCTCGGCGACCTGATAGATCTTGACCAGGCCTTCACAGAGAATGAACGGCCCACTCGACTGTACTTTGATCGCTTCCGTATCCGACTGTTCAATCTCATCTGTGTCGTACTTCACTGAATCAACCACGATTGGTCGCACTGTCCATTCTGTACCAAAACTACACGGCGGGTGACTGCTGAGCTTGTTCTTTGCCTATCACGGTCAAACCATCGCAGACTATATTGTTTCGCCTAACTTGATGGCCTGGAATATCTTCATGCGCATGAGCAGCACCGCCAAAACGCTCAACGCTACTAGGAACATTACCACAAATAGCAGATATATGCGCTGAATGGCAGGCCATGCGATCTCCACCAGGAAGGGCGGGAACATAGCGTGCGGGTCCGCGCCAACCTGCAGATAGGGAATGTAGACAGCGCTGATGAGCGAGCCGATAATCGTTCCAGCCAACAGGCCCAGCCCGATAACGAACGCCAACTCCCACGCCAGGAAGATAGTCATCTGAAGAGCTGACAGACCAATGGCGCGCAACGTGCCCAACTCAATGTATCGGCGTCGGAATGAGAAAAGGGCGTACAGAAAGAACCCGATCACGGTTAGCAGCGCCGAGGCTAGAAAGCCCACCGAGAGGACGCCGAACAATCCTTGGCGTTCCGGCAGTGCCGACTCCGTTTCGATCTGTTCCATCGCCGCCTTATAGCCTAACACAGTGATATCCACGCCGCGCAGATCCTGGACGATCTGTCCAACGTCGGCGTTTGGTTCTGTTTTGATCATCACATCATAGGGCACCTGACCGCCGCCTTGTTCGAAGAAATACTCTAGATTGCCAACAATGAGCGGCGGCGCATCCTCGCCTTCATCGTCTATGGGATACCATGTCGGGAAGTATTCGAAATCTCCGGCAACCGTAAACACCATCTCCGCGCCTACACCATAGGTCATCACACGCGCGTTGATTGTCTGCCCCACGCGGATCGCGTTGTCCTGCATGAATTGCCGTGGCAATAGCACGGAATCCGGTGTAACGGCTAATGCGTTCATCAGTGCGCCCAGACTGCCGGATGCAAAATCGTATCGCCAGTAGCTAGTGTCTTCGAAATCCAGGCGGTCGATACCGACAAACTGTGCATCCTCCCATTTTCCCTGTGTCTGAATGGCCGCATCGTATTCGCCGTAGCGAGCCGCAGAGACGACTCCATCCACCTTGAGATGTTCGGAAACCGGTACGAAAACCCACTTCTCTTCACGCAATACGGACTCGCCGGCGCCACCAATATTCGCAGCGGCCTCATTCGCTGCTGCATCCGCCTCTCCTGGCCCGAGCACGATTTCGGTGGTGGCGCCCAGTTCCGAGAGAAAGCCATCGGCTCCGACGTCATAGTAGTTCTTGTCATATAGATGTGCGTCAAGCGTTTGCGCCAACGATGCTGTGAAGGTGGACAAGCTCAGTGTCAAGATGAGCAGCACCAACGGCGCACTGTAGAAGGCCGGGTCTCTGGCCAAGTAGCGTGTCGCCAGCAGAAAGCCAACGCTGTTTGTGCGCGCCGCTACCCACGCCATGCCGGACATCAAAATCGGCAGAATACGCAGGGTAAGCAAGCCTAGAGCCAGCGCGCCGATGGACGGGATGAGAAAGAGCAGCGGGTTCTCAAAGGGAGTAGCCGTGCTCTGGCTGCTGACTGACGAAATGGCGCCTTCTTGGCTGAGCAAATAGGTGCCATAAATGGCTGGAATGAGCAATAGCACATCTAGCCAGGCACGCTGCCACCACGGCCTGCGCATTGTACGCGACTGCTCATGCTTATAGGTCACGATGGTGTACCTGGACAGCGCCCAATGAGGGCAGCACCTGCGCCACCATCGTAATGGCGACCGCTGCAATCCCGATACGCAACGTCGACAGCGTCATACTGACGCGCAAACCTGAGTCGGTTGTAAAGTTGAGGAAGCTTTTCGTGGAGCCGATAATATGTGCTAGCTGCTGGCTGACCGGCATACCGGCTGCCAATGCAATAGCGCCCAGTATGAACGCCTCGATAGCGGCAATCCCTACGACCTGTATCGCGGTTGCGCCCCTGCTTCGCATAACGGCGATTTCATTGCGCTGTCTGCCTACAGACAGTCCGACCACAAGTCCAATGAAAGCCAACAGCAGACCAATGATGGGAATGCTGAAGGCGTAGAGAAGGATATTGAGCACCTGGGACGATTGACGGTAACGAATGAGCGCTTTGAGTGGCGATACTTCAAGCCGCGTATCCTTGAGAAGCGTGCCGACTTGTTGCTGAATGATGTAGATTCGATTCAGCAGCGAGCGTACGTCACTGGACGTGACCTGTGAGCCGTCCATGACCAGGTACCAAAGAGCCTGTGAGATCTCATCTTGTTGGGCTGTAGCGATGCGCTGAATGAAGGTCTCTTCGGGCACCATAAAGTGCTTCTCGAAGACAGATGTGCGATAGAACCAGTAGGGGTCTTCCGGATCATTCGGCAGCCAGATGCCGCTGATGCGTACCGGTATCTGCACTACCTGTTTCGCCCCTTCGATATCCGAACGTCGATAGGTAACAAATTCCTCTCCGACTTGAATGCCGAACTCTTCCGCAAAGGGCTGTGTGATGAGCACCTCCACGATGGAATCGGCGTTGCTATCGGCGACGGCGGGCAGTGCGCCTTCCAGCAGCGTGATGTGATCGTAGAAGTCCGTGGCAGTGGCAAAATTCACCCACTCCATGGGATCCCTTACATCTGCATAGCGGAGGTCCTCCGTTGGGAAGAGACGGAAGTTGTCGGTTCGGAAGTATCGCGTGATCCACTCGTTGGGCAGACCAATCATGTTGACCGCATTCTCGGTCAGGAAGGTATCGGCTTGGTTCAAATCTTCCAATTCTATGTTCCCATATAGGGAGCCCACGTAGCGGAACATGAATGCAAAGGGCGGACGTACAAAGACCGTATTGTCGTCGGTTGCTGTCAGCTCTTTTTGGAGAATGCGATAGTAGACCGCATCGGTGTAGAGCGGTACGCTCATGACGATCGCGACGGCGGTCACAAGTCCAAGGGCTGTGGCAAGCGCCAGGCCGCGCTGTGAGAGTAGTCTGCGTGCAGAGACAGCAAATATAGACAGAGAACGTTGGAGAAAGCCCATGACCCGGCTACTGACCGATTACCACCTGATCTTCTTCAAGGCCGCTCTCAATTTCCACACGATCCTGTGTTTCGATTCCGGTCTCTACGTCAACACGACGCTGAACATCGCCGTCTTTCAGCACAACAAAGCGTCTGCCTTCGAATAAGCGGACGGCTTGGGGCGGCACCCATAGCACATCGTCTTTGCGTTCCAGCTCCACACTCACTCGCACCAGGTCGCCCTCTTCGAGACCCATGTCTGTAAGCGATTCGTTGACGGTGATGCGTGTCGTCTTATCCAACTCTTCGATAGTGGTCCCTTTTCCACCGCTTCCATAGGGGTAGGGGAGACGTCGAATGAATCCAGCTAGCTCTACACCAGGACGATTCGTGAGAGAGATATTAGCTTTCATCCCTTCCGACAAGTCGTTAAGCTGAGTCGTGACTAAGTCGGAGCTGATTTCCAACTCTGCAAGGTCGGCAATGGATGCCACAATGTCGTATGCCTGAATCGAATCGCCCGGCGTTAGCGCAAAGGAAAGCAATGTGCCATCGAATGGTGCGATGATCTGCGAATCAGCGATGTCCGCCTTCAGTTTTTGCACGTCGAACTGAGCGCGCTGAACATCCGAATACAGGAGTGGATCAGCGCCTTGAGCCAGCCGTTCCAGCGACATCTGCGCCAACTCTATCTGCTTCTCCTGAACCGCGATGTCGGTTCGGTCGGGTGATGCTTCGCTCCTCAGCGCATCAAGTCGAATCTGTGCGATGTCGATGTCCGTCTGAGCGACTTGCTGCTGATACTGGTTCTCCTCAATCGCCTGGTCAAGCCGTACCTGAGCGCGTTCAAGCTCCAGCTGCGCAGCCTCCAACTCGCGTTCCAGCGGGTCTATCTCCAACTCGGCGAGCACATCGCCTTCCTCGACCACATCATTCCGTTTATTGAAGACGGCGCGCACGCGACCACTATTGCGGAAAAAGAGATCTTCCTCAACGACCGGAGAGACGCGGCCGGAGAACTCCCGCTCGTCTACGATTTCGCCTCGTTTCACCGTATACGTAGGCTTCACCGGTACGATCGCTGTAGGGATTGGCGTCGGCGTGGCAGAACCGCTTGCGCTGCGATTCATGTCCGCAGCGGGCAGTAGTGCACAGCCCGACAGTGTCATTGCCAGCAACGCTGGCGCCAGAAATGGTTTGATCTTGGTAAGCATGGGTATGCAGAGACGACTATTCAAGACAATTAACCTTGATTGTGAGGTGCAAGACTAGAGATCCGCGTGGTAGACATGGTATGAACGACGACTACGTGCCATTGGCCCAGCACTAGCGTTTCGCTGATTCGTCAGTCTTCCAACTGAGAGGACTAGAACGCGGGAACTAGTCAGTTATGGGTTGGGATTGACATCTTCCTGTGAATCCGTCTGGGTGGCTCGCAGCGAAGATGTTCGGTTCCAATAAGTGTATCATACGACAGGTGCAGAATCTGAATATCCTCGCCATTCGTTACCTGAGTACTCGGCGATTGACTACCAGTCAACAACGCTGCCATCAATCGGATGGCGGAAGACGCCGCCAAGTTCTTCCGTGTACTCGATGTTCCGTTGCGCAGCATCCTCATCAATTTCGAACCCAAGCCCAGGCTTGTCCGGTAACTCGATATAGCCGTCAGTCACCTGCCACGACTGCACAAGTAATCCTGCGCCTAGCCCATTGTCGACCTGTTCCTGCATGAGGAAGTTCGGCACAACCGCATCCACCTGTAGCGAAGCGGAGAAGGCTACCGGGCCAATGGCGCTGTGTGGGAGTACATGCATATAGTAAACTTCCGCCATGTTGGCGATCTTCTTCAGCTCTGTGATGCCGCCTGTATGCGCAATGTCAGGCTGAATATATGCGCAAGCATGCTTTTCGAACGTTTCTCGGAAACCCCAGCGGGTCAGAAATCGCTCTCCGGTCGCAATGGGGAATGTGGTCTGATCGTTGACAAGCTTCAGCGCATCAATATTCTCCTGGGGCACAGGCTCCTCAACGAAAAGCGGGCGCATCCCCTGGAGTTCGTGGCAGATTTCGATAGCCAAGGCAGGCGTCAGTTTGCCATGGAAGTCGAAGGCGATCTCTGCCTCGTTGCCCACCCATTCGCGCATGAGATAGGCTCGTTCGATGAAGCCGTCGATGACCGCAGGCGGTTCGTGACCGCGCCATTTGCCGCCCAAGCCCGCTTTGAACGCCTTATAACCGCCGGTATTCAGGAGCCAGTCTAGCCGGGTGCGCGCCGCTTCCAGATCGTCATCGGACATGCTGAGGATATTCCAGTGCGCATAGACTCCGATGCGATCTCTCACCGCGCCGCCAAGCAACACATGCACCGGTACGCCGTAGTATTTGCCGGTAATGTCCCACAGTGCCTGATCGATACCGGATAGTGCGGACATAACGGCGTTGCCGCCTCGGAAGAAGGCGCTGCGATAGATGTGCTGCCAGTGCAACTCCATCTTTAGCGGGTCCAGACCGACCAAGTATTCGGCGAGTTCATCTACGGCAGCCATAGTGCTCCTCGGCTTGCCTTCCAGCGTCGTCTCGCCCCAGCCAACGAGCCCGTCATCCGTCGTTACCTTTACTAAGCGCACTCTGGGCAGCGGAAAGAATTGCTCAATCTTGGCAATTTTCATGAATCGGTCTCCTCTGATCATGTATGTGGTAGAGCGTTAGCGATTATATCCTGCAATTAGTGCCAGATAGACCGTATCGCATCCAGTTTATCGTCGCTCAAGTAGCCGTAACGATTGATCCAAACGCCGTCAACAGGACTGTCTGCGACAAGTTGTAGACGCCGCTTGAAGTCATCCAGCGGACCATACCCGTGCACTAACGCATATACTTTTGTTTTGCCTTTCACAGCATGCATGACCTGCTCAAGCTTACGAATCTGCGGTCCGTCTGCAATGGGATGCGGTTCGTCCGGTTCGGGATAGCCGTAGCGTTCCAGCTTAACATCTACGAACTCAGACTCATCTACAATGTCCATGAGGCTGACGAGAGCCTTCGCCATTAGTTCTTTATCCAACCCGGAATTGGCGGTCAACAGTTCATCGCTCCAGAATTTGACCATGAGCGACCAGTGCATCGTGTATAGTTTCGGCGCAACAGACTCGCAATAAGGACTGACCATGGCAAAGTCTAGGCCTGTGAAATCGGAGTACGGAGGCATAAACGCGTTTGCGGCTAGCTCTTTGTCCGGTCCGCTAGCATCTGTGATGGCCAAACGCCATTCGCGCAGCAGATCGGCTGACAAGGCAGCTTTCAGGCGCAGCCATTCTTCCACGCCGGCACAGTCTCTCAGCAACATCGTCATGGCGCTCTTTTCGCGTTGCGGCTCGGCGAATCTGCGCAGATCATCATTGGTAAGTTCTCCGTGCAATTTGTCGTAGAGCGCGCCGACTTCCTCCCGAATACGCGCGAAGTCAAAACCATGTTCAACGGCCCATACGCCAGCGTGCTCGCTGAAATCCTGGAACAGTTCGCCAATCGTATAGCAGGGATACTCCGGCCAATCCGGTCGGATGCCATCAATGTCAGGATAGGCAGTGAAGATGTCCTGGCACCAGTTTCGTATGTACTGGCGAATGGCTGGGCTGGCGAGACTGCCGGTGTTCGCCATGCGGTGCGCGGGCAGTTTGCCGTTGGGCAGCCGCGGCATATCCTCCTCTCGCAATCCGGGCGGTTCGGTGGCGCTGGTCTGAATGTATACCTGCAGCCCAGCCACCTTGGCTGCACGAATGCTCTCTCCCACAACTCCGCCAAAGCGCTCGGTCAGTTCATTCGGTTGTCGCGGTTGATAGGGCGCGCCGGCATAGAAAGCCAGATCGGACTTGTGGCCCGGTCCACTGCGTAACCAGAGGGCTTGCCTTCCGAAAATGGGTCTATCGAATAGTCGTACACTGGCGCCGGCATCGTCGGGCGGCTGAAACGCGCCCTCCCCTTCGCCTGCCTGTGCTGTGACGGACGTGTTTGTCGCAATTGCCGTTGCGCCGGCACGCTCCTTCACATTGCGAATCACCGTGCTAATGCCTTCCGACTGCATGTACGGTGTCATTGCGGTGATGCCCAAAAACCGCTTCTCCTCTGCCATGCCTATTCTCCTTTCTCCTGTGCATCTATCGACTTGTGCAATGAGTGCGGCTCATATCTTCCTTACCCGCAAATGGGTTGCTGCTCATGCGCGTTCCAATGACCAGGATCCATCTTCAGATTCAATGTCACTGTCTTTGTACTCACTACCGTTCTGAATCATAGAACCGGTAGACGAAAAACTGTTAGAAATTGGGCCGAGCCAGGTCCGTGCTCGTTTCTGCCCACGACACGAGATCGACGTTCGGCTGTGGACTTCCAATATAGTATGCCTCCATTCAGGTCACGATTGTTCGATACTCTCCAGCCGCCGTGGTTCTTTGACCCATAGAAGTAGCATAAGACCACCGACTGCCGACACCGCTACGGTAAGTATGAAGACCGGTTGGAAACCGACTGCATCCGCCAACAAGCCGCCGATAAGAGGCGCAAACGTGATTACAGGTGCAAGGAGTGTGTTAGTCAGACCGATGTAGGTGGGGCGATCTTCCGGCGCACAGAACTCTAGGATTATATTCAACCCTGAAACTGCGTCGGCCGCGTTATAAGCGCCGATAAGCGCAAACGTCACGCCCAGCACAATGGGGTTCGGCGCACTCAAGGCGACAAGCGCTGCCAGTGTTATGCAAAATGCCGCCAGCGTCAACACTACTTTATGGCCCACACGGTCACTGATGACACCCCAGAGCAGGTTCATCACAGCCACACTGGAGACGGTAATGACAGTATACGTCACGATGCCTGTGGCTTCTATATGGAAGTGTTCAGTCCCAAAGATGATGTAGAATGCACCTGCCATCGTCGCCAGTTGAATCACGCTGCGGCTGATGAGGAAACGCGTGTAGTTGGCATCGCGGCGCAGCACGCTGGGCAACTGTCGAAAATAAGCGCCCGATGAAACGCTCTCCTTCACGATAGGACTAGGCGGTTCCCGATTGAGGATGAAGCCGACGTACGAAATGAGACAGGTAACGAAAGCAAGCAAAAAGAGTATGACATAGTTCATCGGATAATTCACTTTGGCCAGCACCGGCAGCGCCACAGACGTCAACACTACAACACTGAGGATCGCGCCGATGCCATGTCCCAGCCCAGCCCAGATGCCGCGCCGGCGCACAGAAATGACCTTAGCAATCATGTCAAACCAGGCTGGCGTAGTGAATCCGGCAGATGCCGCAGCCACGCCCCAAAATATGTAGAATAGTACTAGAGCGAGGGAGGGCGCCCTGACTGCGTAGAAATATAGAGAGATGGCGATGATTAAGTAGGGAAATCGTTCGCCGAACAGCCCAATGGTTCCTACAAACGGCTTCTTGTAGACCATGCGCTCCGAGAAGTTGGCGCTCAAGAGTTGGGGTAAATAATAGCTGAGTGTAAATATAGCCGGTATGAGGCCGATGGCAAGCTTCGAATCGGATAGTGTGCTGACCAATACCGGCATCACCGTGTCTCTGGACACGAGACTGAGCGCCAGCGTAATGAACGTGATATCCCACACATTCACCGTAAAGTTCCAGCGAACATTCGGTATGGGTTCGTTTGCCACTGGGGAGACGGTCGTTTGGACTTCGGTCATCTAGCTTCGTGTTCTAGTGCAAGATTGCAGCGCTGGACGAATAGAGTTCCTCATCAGATTCACTACCTGTAACCGGAGAAAGCGTGCAATTCAGACTATCGCCTGGCCAGTTTTTCGTAGACTTCATTGTAGTAGAGTGCGTTATCCACCGGTGTATTGGGTGGAATGTGATTGCCTACCGCCATGAAGTAGCCAGGGCAGTTGCGTCCCAACTCGATACACCGCTCCACTTCCGCTCGAATCTCGTCTCGGCTGCCCAACAGCAGCTCTCGAGTATCCACATTGCCAATGATGCTATGCGTCTGCCCATAGCGCTCCACCACGGTACGCAAGTCGGTCATGGGCTCGAAGACAAAGCCGCTGAACCCGGATTGCGCAATATCATCAATGAACAGCGTAAAATCGCCGTCAGAACAGAACATAACGATCTTGCCGCTTTCCAGCAGCGGGGCAACGTACCGCTTGTAGTTGGGAAAGATATACTCGCGATACCAGCTGGGGCGGAATATTGGCCCGGATGACCAGACAATGTCGTCGTGGACCATGACGACCGGCACATCAGAATCCGCCAGCGCATCGAAGTACTGCTGCATCCATGACGCATATCGATTCGCTAACTGTCCGAAACGGACCGCATCCTCACCTGCAGCAGTCAGCAGTAGCTCCCATCCAAACAGGTCAATGAAGCCCGAAATTAACGTGATATAAATGCCAGTCATGTTCACGCCAAATGGGCGACGCTCCAGACTCGTGCGATAGTCCGCTTCGAAGTCACGGACGGCACGCTGGTGATCGGCAGCGCCCAACGCCTCCCATGCATCGAACGAAAGCACCTGCTCGGTGGACTTGAACGGGGATTCTGCAATTTCACGACGGTCGACAGCGCCAGCCATGTAGTCGGCATGACCCATGTCCGTGTAATAGTCGCCGAATACCTTGTGCTCGACGAGCGTCTGCCAGAAAAAGTCATAATTCCATGCACGCATGAACTCGATACCGGCTGACTTCTGTTCTTGCTCCGAGCTTTCTACGCCGACAGATAACCCGGTGACGGCGTTGATCAGATCCCAGTGCATCTCCGCAGAATACTCTGTGCGCGGGATGCGGGGCGGCATCTCTAGATTGAGCGCCGCCCAACCATCCTCGTATGACATTTTCTTAGCCTTGCCCTAGTTGAAGAGTTTAACTCACCGAGTTTTCCAGCGTATTGCCATCGATAGTGATGCGGATGACGTCGCCTTTCGCCAGCGTGAAGTCCTCGGGCGGCACAATACCCGTCCCTGTCATCAAATAGGCGCCATGCGGAAAGTCCAGCTCACGATAAAGGTAGTCGGTCAGCTCCTGAAAGGAACGCTTCATCTGCGACGTTGAGGTGTCACCCTCGAAGACAGCAGAGCCGCTCCGTTCTATGGTCATTTGGATGGACAACCCCGCTAACTCGTCTGCTGATGCGACGACAATGCCCGGACCTAGCGAGCAGGAGCCGTTGTAGGTCTTGGCCTGTGGCAAGTAGAGCGGATTTTGGCCCTCGATATCGCGCGATGACATATCGTTTCCCACCGTGTAGCCGACGATTTCGCCGCGTGCATTGATGACCAGCGTCAACTCCGGCTCTGGCACGTTCCACTTGGAATCGTCACGGATGTGCACGGGTTCACCGCCGCCCATAACGCGCCAGCCGGGCGCCTTGAAGAAAATCTCAGGCCGCTCAGCCACGTACACAGTCTGATAAACATCGGCAGAAGCGCTTTCCGCCTTGCGAGCATCGCGGCTGCGCAGGTATGTGACGCCCGCTCCCCAGACTTCCAGGCTGGACTCGATGGGCGCACGCAGACTATCGCTGGCTTCCTCACTGCTCTCTTTCATCGAAGAAAGCAACTCCACCATTGCCGACCGAGGCAGCGTCAATAGGGACTCCAGTCGCAGACCGAATGGCAGGTATGTGCTATTCACAGCCCAGCGCGGGCCAGCAGATGTCGTGTGTCGTGTAAGAAACATTCTGTACTCCTGTTGAAAACTGCTTTTGGGAACTCACTCAATTTCGCATGACCGCGCCACCAAGTTGTCTGGTGACGCGATCACTTGCTTCATCAATTCATTCAACACATACGGCTATTCAATCACCAAAAGGTCGGTTCGATTCTTCTCGACCCAATCCCAGTTTATGTCGACTCCCATGCCCGGTTTCTGCGGCACAGGCACATGACCTTTGTCATCGATCGCTTCGAGGTTATCCTCATAGTCATCCAAGTAGAGATGCTCTGGGTGGCTCGCCGGCGCCTTGGGATGTATGAGTCCCATTTCGTAGTAGTTGGTATTGCGGATTGCAGCCATGAGGTGGCGTTGGGCTGGTCCCGGACCGTGCATCTCGATATCGATGCCCAGTGCTTCGCACGCGTGCGCCAGCTTCATGACGCCGGTGACGCCGTCGTAGCCAATATCGCCGCGCATATAGTCGGTTGCATCTGCGATAGCGAAATCAATGTGCGGCTCCAGCGATCGAACGTGCTCAGTCTGTAAGATAGGCGTGTTGATAATTTGTCGCAGCTTGCGGTGGGCGAACTGTGATGTACCCCCGTCGCGGTAGGCGTCTTCTAGCCACATGAACTTCGCCTCGTCACAGGCCCAACCAACTTTGACCGCGTCGGCAAACGTCGTCAACTCACACGCCGGGTCCAGCATGAGGTCCATCTTGCCACCGAGCCGTTTCCCCATCTCCAGGACGTTGGCCACTTCCTGCGAAACCGGTGCACGTCCCCAACCGTGAATCTTGAACGCTGGGTAGCCTATCTCCAGGCACTCCTCGGCGAAATCGGCATACGCTTCCGGAGTGGACAAGCCATCCGGCTGGTGGTCGCCGTGATACGTGCTGGCGTAGCAGGGCACCGACTTCTTATATCCGCCCAGCAGTTTGTAGAGCGGCGCGTCGTAGAGCTTACCCGCCAGATCCCACAATGCATTGTCCACTGGCGCATAGCCGATGCGGGCCACCTGGCGCAGGAAGCGACGCACTTCCGTGTAGATTCGCTCGCGCTCGAGCGCACTGCTGCCCAACAGGAAATGTGCAAAGCCGGGCAGCGTCGAGTACTCTGCTGCGTTGCCGCCGACCCACTCTCCTGTGACCCCCTGGTCGGTGAAGATGCGGATGATATGCCCGCCCGCGGTTACGGAACCGCCTGGCTCATACACGAGGTTGAAGCCGTTATAGTCCTTGCCCATATCAGGCAACTTGTACGTAAACTGGTGCACCTCAATCTTGGTGATAATCGGGTCTGACATGCGATCCTCCCACTGTGTGGCGCTGGCTGTTGGTTGTACAGATGGAGACACATATAGTGTACCATCGGATGGTTTCGCTTCCAACGGATACCAGCACCAACGATCGCCGATGGCGCAGTCCGTTTGGCAGTCGATAAGTTTTGACAATGCCTATGGCTGGACGTAGGATACCAACCATTGGCTGAAGTTCGCACCAAGCTACCATAACGCACTACTGGCATTATTGTGACGCTACAAAGCACGCGAACGCTCTTACAGCAACCGTTCCCTCTCAAAACAACAGGCAGGCGCTATGACAGTCCATCACTTTATACCCGACCACTATTTCACAACCATGGGGCCGCATGAGCCAGTGCTCGAAATCGACGACGGCGACACGGTTGTCACCACGACTGTCGACGCGCACGGTGTCGATGCGTCCATGCAACAGGCGACCCCAGGCGGAAACCCCATGACCGGCCCTTTCTATGTGCACGGCGCCGAACCTGGTGACTGTCTGGTGGTGACGCTGGACAGGCTGACGCCAAACCGCCCTTACGGTTGGAGCCGCAAGATCATATCGCCTAATGTGCTGGAGCCGGAGTTTGTCAGTGAACAGCCGGTCTTCGACATAGAAGATATGTTCGCCGAGTGGAAAGTCGACATGGCGGCGGGTACGGCAACGCTCGTGAAACCTGCCGACACGGTCCTGGGACAGATCACGCTTCCTGTTCGGCCGATGGTCGGCTGTTTCGGCGTCGCACCCAACGGCGGTCAAGCCATCTCGACCGCCACCTCGGCGGAGCACGGCGGCAACATGGACTATCGCCATTTTGTTGAAGGTGTCACAGTCTATTTCCCTGTCTTTGAGGAGGGAGCTCTGTTCCACATTGGTGACGGGCACGCGCTGCAAGGCGACGGTGAAATGGTCGGCACCGGCATCGAGATATCCATGGATATGCAGTTCAGCGTGCGCGTGATCAAGAACAGTGGCATCGGTTGGCCGCGCGGTGAAGATGACAATTATATCTTCGCATGCGGCAATTCGCGTCCATTGGACCAGGCCGTGCAACATGCCACAACCGAGATGATCTCATGGCTCGTCGACGAGTATGGCATGGACAGCGTTGGAGCGCAGATCCTCATGGGCCAAACCGTGGAATACGACCTGGGCAATATGTACGATCCGGCCTATACCATGGTCTGCAAAATGTCCAAGCGGGTCCTGGCGCCCTTCCGATAGATACATTCCACATACGGTCATCAACACAACGCTTCGTTGCCTCAGAATCGACATTCGCAAATGTCTTCAAAGACTACCGTAACATCACACGCGCCGGCAGGAGGACTCAGACCAATGGCCAGCACGTGGGGCTACTTCCTGGCGATCATGGGAATTGGACTGGTATCGGCGTCGCTTGGCCCGACAGTTCTCAGGCTGGCAGAAAACACTGGTTCTGAGATCAGCCAACTTAGCTACATCTTCCTGGCGAGATCGACCGGTTATATGATCGGTTCGCTTCTGGCAGGTCACCTGATTGATAGGCTGCCAGGTAACCGAGTCCTTGGTGTTGCACTACTGGCTATTGCCCTCTTCATGTTTATCGTGCCTCTGATGACAGTTCTAGTCCTGTTGGCGGTTATTCTGATATTGGTTGGGCTTGGCGAAGGCCATGTGGACATGGGTAGCAATACGCTACTGGTCTGGACGCATCGAGATGGCGTCGGGCCCTACATGAACGCGCTACACTTCTTCTTTGGGCTCGGCGCATTTCTTTCGCCTATCATAGTCGTGCAACTGTTGGAACGCACAGGAACGCTGCGCGGACCCTATTGGGTGCTGGCGCTGCTGGTCATACCGATTGGGCTATGGTTGCTGTTGTTGCCGAGCCCGCGACACGTGCCGCTAGATAAAGCCTCAGGCGGCAGCACAAACAGTCTCATACTACTCATTCTCGTGGCGCTGTTTATGTTTACGTACGTAGGCGCAGAGGTCAGCTTCGGCGGCTGGATATACACATACGCGGCAACGTTGGGGTTGGCCAACGAGATGACTGCCGGTTACCTTACGTCTGCATTCTGGGGCGCATTGATGATTGGCCGTCTGGTAGGGATTCCTCTGGCAACTGTATGGCGACCGAGCCGCATCCTCACCATAGACATCGTCGGCAGCATCGCAAGTGTGGCGATCATCCTAATCTTCAATGACCAAAGCTGGGCTGTCTGGTTTGGCGCGTTTAGTCTCGGTTTTTTCAACGCCACTATATTCGCCACAGTCTTCCTCTGGGCCGAGCGCAGAATGGACATGAGCGGTTCCACCTCACGCTGGTTCTTCGTCGGCGCGAGCCTTGGCGGCATGACGTTTCCGTGGCTAGCCGGGCAACTTTTTGGTAAAGTGAGTCCGTATGCATTTATGTACATGGTTCTGATATTGCTTATCTCACTCTTACTGTTGTTCTGGGTGCTCATGCAGATTGGCGGTCCGCCGCGAGCAAATCAAGTGTCAGCCTAATCAGTATGCATCGCTCTTTCATATCCTCGACGCTATAAAGGAGACAAGAAATGCCGTTGTCTTTTGATATGCCATTTGATGAACTACTTACATATCAAGGCACCAATCCGAGACCGGATGACTTCGACGAGTTCTGGGAGAAGTCGTTGACCGAGATGAAGGCAGTCGATCCGCAGGTGGAGTTAGTTCCCGCCGAGTTCGAAACCTCTTTTGCCGACTGCTTCCATCTGTACTTTACCGGCGTCGGCGGCGCACGCGTTCATGCCAAATTCGTCCGCCCCAAGAAAATCCAGGATCCGTCACCCGCTGTTCTTATGTTCCACGGCTATTCAGGCAATGCAGGCGATTGGTCGGACAAGCTGGGATACGCAGCCATGGGGCACATCGTCGCCGCGTTGGATTGCCGCGGGCAGGGTGGTCTCTCACAGGACAGCGGCAGCCCGCTGGGCTGGACGCTGCGCGGCCACATCGTGCGCGGGCTGGATGACCAGCCGGAGAACATGATCTATCGGCAGATTTTCCTGGACACCGCGCAGCTTGCCGGCATTCTGATGGATATGCCCGAGGTGGATGCAGATCGGGTCGGTGCGACCGGCGGCAGCCAGGGAGGCGGCTTAACCCTTGCCTGTGCAGCACTGGAACCGCGTATCAAACGTGCCGCGCCGGTCTTCCCATTCCTCAGCGACTATCAGCGTGTCTGGCAGATTGAGCTGGCTAAGGATGCCTATCTGGAATTGGATGAATTCTTCCGTCGTTTTGATCCTATGCACCAGAAGGAAGCGGATATTTTTACAAAGCTGGGCTACATCGACGTCCAGAATCTGGCCAAACGCATTAAGGGTGAAGTGCTGATGGGGGTCGGATTAATGGACCAGATCTGCCCGCCGTCGAGCCAGTTCGCGGCCTACAATAAGATTACGGCACCCAAGGATCTGCGCGTCTACCCCGATTTCAAACACGAGACATTGCCCGGACATGCGGACACGATCTATCAGTTCATGCGCGGATTATAGTCAGTAGGAATGCTTAGCCACGGAGGGCATTGATGACCGACGCACGCCCCAATATACTTTGGATCTGTACCGACCAACAGCGCTACGACACAATCGGGGCGCTGGGCAACGCATCCGTTTCCACACCAAACATCGATAGTCTCGTTCATGACGGAGTTGCCTTCACGCGTGCCTATTGCCAGAGTCCCATATGTACACCGAGCCGTGGCAGTTTCCTGACCGGCATGTATCCAAGTCGCGTGCACGTCATGGGCAATGGCAATGAGTACTTCCCGGACGATCCGCCACTGGTCACAAAACTGTTGCGACAGGCTGGCTACGATTGCGGCCTCATCGGCAAACTCCATCTTAGTAGCGCATTCCAGCGGATGGAATCACGCGTGGATGACGGCTACGGCTACTGGCAGTATAGCCATGCGCCGCGCGACGACTGGCCGGAAGGTCACGACTATGCGGACTGGGTCAAGGCGAAAGGCTATAGCCTCAAAGAGCTGACGATGGACCTGGAAGGCGTGCCCTCCGAGCTTCATCAGACGACATGGTGCGCGGAGATGACCATCGAATTTATTCGTGAACACGCGCAAACGCCATGGTTGGCTAGCGTCAATATCTATGACCCGCATCCGCCGTTCAATCCGCCCACGGACTATCGCGAGTTGTTCGATCCGGACGACATGCCGGGGCCTCTCTTTCGTGAAAGCGACATTGAGCAGCAACGCAAGCTGGCGGACGTTGATTTCCAGTCCGAAGTACGCAGTCCGGATGAACTCGACATAAAGAACCCCATCATTCCGCAGACACCGGGCGCCGAGTCCGAAGCGCACGCTACGCCCGGTCATCGCGACGCAAAGACGCTGCAGGCTGCCTATTACGCCATGATAAAGTTAATCGACGATCAGGTAGGGCGCATGCTGCAGGCACTCGACGAAACGGGACAGCGCGAGAACACCGTGATCATCTTTATGAGCGACCATGGCGAGATGCTGGGGGACCACGGGCTCATCCAGAAAGGCTGCCGCTTCTATGATGGGCTGGTTCGAGTGCCCATGATCTGGTCTTGGCCCGGGCACTTCCAGTCCGGTATACAACAGAGCGCCCTTACAGAATTAACAGATATCGCACCAACTTTGCTAGAGCTTGCTGGCGCTGATGTACCGAATAACATGCAGGGTCGCACGTTGCTGCCCATGCTCACTGGCGCCAGTGATGGAACAAGTCATCGTGACTGGGTGCGGTGCGAGTACTACAACGCGCTGCAAGCGCCGGACAGCACCTACGCCACCATGGTTCGTGACGAGCGATACAAACTTATCGTCTACCATGGACATAACCTAGGCGAGCTGTACGATATGCAAGCCGATCCCGGCGAGTTTAGCAACTTGTGGGACGACCCGAAATATATTGAGAGAAAGCTGGACCTCATGCAACAGAGTTTCGACCAATCCATGCTTGCTATGGATCCTGGACCCAAACGCATCGGCCACATGTAAAGGGATTATTAATGAGAATCACAGACGTCGCTGTCTATCGAATAGAAGGCAAATACGAAGGGCCACAATACGCACCTGGAGACCGACAGGCCCAGCAGTTGGACATCTATCCGGAATATAACAACAGACCGCGAGCAAAAGAGTATGTCACGGGCGACCCTATCGCGACGCACTACCTCGAAATCGAGACGGATGAGGGCGTCACAGGATTGTATGGAACAATCGAAGAAGCACAGGCTTACATCATCCTACAGGAATTGAAGCCTCTCCTGATTGGAATGGATCCGCTGGCGATCGAAAAGCGCTACGACCAGATGGCGCGCTTTGATCGCCATGGTCGTTCCGGGTTGATCATGACGGCGATCAGCGCTGTAGACCTGGCGTTATGGGACCTAAAAGGCAAGGCCTGGGGGCAACCTGTGCATCGTCTTCTGGGCGGACCTGTACGCACGCGAATCCCCGCCTACGCCAGCATGCTCTTCTTTTCAATGGACCCCGATAACGCGGCCGAGACTTCGCTAGCCTATCGTGATATGGGCTATAGCGCGCAAAAGTGGTTCTTCCGCTACGGTCCTGGCAACGGTGACGAGGGCATGGCAAAGAACTTGGCCATGGCCTATGCTGTGCGGGAGGCAGTAGGCGACAACTACACGCTCATGTTCGACGCATTCATGGGCTGGAGTACCAAGTATGCGTTGGGTATGGCCAAGAAACTGGCGCCATTGCAGCCGTATTGGCTTGAGGAACCGATTCCGCCGGAGCGCTTTGGTTCCCTGCGCAAGATACGCGAAGATGGCGGCGTGCCCATTGCCTCGGGCGAGCACGTTTATACGCGCTGGCAGACGAAAGAACTGCTGGTACAGGAGGCGGTCGACGTGCTGCAGAACGATCCTGACTGGACTGGCGGTATCACGGAACAGATGAAGATATGCGCACTGGCGTCCGCATTCGAATGTCCAGTCGTAGCGCATGGTCATTCGCTCATCCCGCCCATGCACATTGCCGCTGCGACGCCATCGACCGTGGTTCCCTTTGTTGAGTTCCTGGTCCGCGTGCAGCCAGTGCGCCAGTTCTTCCAGAAGATATTCTACCAGCCGGTAAATGGCCAGGTTGAAGTACCGAACGTACCCGGGTTGGGTGTGGACCTGGATGAGGCCAAAATCGAACAGCGTACGCGCGTCGAGGTTACGGTCGGCTAAACGTCTATAGGTGGTCGAACCGTGTCTGGACGAACGTACGCGAAGGGTGTGCAATGGATAGTAGCCCAATCAGTATGGCCGTTATTCTAGCGGCAGGCAGCGGTACAAAGTTTTGGCCGTACAATGTGGTGCGCCAAAAATGCGCCTTTCCCATCGCCAACGTACCTACGGTGCGGCGCCTGGCTGAAGCTTTACACACCTTAGGCATGGAGCGCATTGTTGTCGTGGTGGGCCAGGGCGAGCGCAGTATCCGCGCCGCCATGCATGGATTCACCGGCTCAGTACAATTCGTACGCCAGCCGCAACCTGACGGAACTGCAGATGCCGCGCTGCACGCTCTGGCGGATCTGGACGAGGACGCGCTTGTTGTCCATGGCGATCTCGTCACAGCGGCTGCGAATCTCGCCGCAGTGAAACAGCGTTTCGAACAGGAACGTCCACTTGCGGCTGTGCTGGTTCAGCTACTCGGCGATCAATCGCCGCGCGACAACATCGTTGCGCATGTGGAAAGCGATCAGCTGTCGGGCGTGGAAGGTCATAGTCGTGGCGGGCAATATCGTCTTGCTGGCGTCTATGGCCTGCGATCGGACGCAATCCCCTACCTGCAGGACAATCCCGGTTATGTACAGAGCGTTCCTGTGGGCGGCATGCCGCCAGTCGAGGCGGACATTGCTCAGTCGCTGCAGTTGATGATCGATGATGGCGCACCCGTCGCGGCTGTGCACACGGAAGATTATCATGTGGATTTAGACAAGCCGTGGCAGATACTCGAGGCGAATAATGCCTACATGGCTGCTTTGCGTGCGGAAACGACCGAAAACGTGATCCCTGCTTCCGCACGGATCCATGACGGAGCAGAGATTGACGGCAAGATAGTCATGGGAGACGGCTGCTTCGTCGGCAACCGTGTGGTTGTGCAAGGTGATCTCTGGATGGAGCCGGGCGCTCGAATCGAGAACGGGGCGATCCTCAAAGGGGCAGCCATAATCGGCGCCGATACGCTTGTGCGTGACTATGCGCTCATCGGCCCTTATAGCGCTCTGGGGCCACGCGGGCTCTATGGCCATGGTTCGGAATTCACCGGCGTCGCTCTGGACAAAGTCCATTGCTATCACTACTGTGAAATCGAAGGTGTTGTCGGGTATGCCGTGGACTTCGGCGCTGCAACCGTCTGTGGCAATCTGCGTTTCGACGACGGACAGACAACCTGGCGCATCAACGGACGCTATGAACAGCCCTCGCATGGAGCTAATTATGCCTACTTCGGCGACTACTGCCGCACAGGAGTCAACGCCATCATCATGCCGGGTCGCCGCATAGGCGTGTACAGTTGTGTCGGTGCAGGGGTGGTTCTCTATGACGACGTGCCGGACCGTCAGCTCGTGGCAGTGAAACAAGAACTGACGCAACGGGAATGGGGGCCCCAGAAGTACGGCTGGTAGCGACTGGAATGTAGTGTTGTCGAGACGGACGATAAGTGCAGGACCATCTGTTGATGACTATCTGTTCAGGTCAGAACAGATGCTGGTCCAGTTGTTGTGGTTCCGGTCCGGGGCTACTGGGAATCAGTCGTTGTACTGATTCCAGCCTGCTGAGCCTCGCACCGATTTCCTGCACATCCTTCTGCTCACAGATGACGTGTACATTCGGACCGGCGTCGATGGTGAAATAGCTCATCAGCCCTTCTCGCTCCCGCCACTCGCGCACGGACAGCATCACCTCCAGTGTACCCGGCAGCCAATAGAATAACTGCGGATTGCCGGTCATCATCACGCTGTGCATGGCCACAGCATCCTCTTCGATAAGAACGCCCAACTGCGGCAGATCGCGCCTAGCAATGGCGTTAACGACATCGTCCCGAATGCGTTCTGCGTTCTGTGCGCGTGCCAAACAAAGCGGACTCGTGGAGGCGATACGATGACCTCCTTCGCTGCTGACACGTTTCTCCGCACTGCTGACAACGGCAACGACATCTGCCAATCGCCAGTGATCAGGTGGGAAGAGTTGATAGGCGACGCTGCTCTCGTGGTCATGACCCTTATCCCACTGAACAAAACCGCCGTACAGACTGCGACTGGCGGAGCCGCTCGCCAATCTCGACAGTCTGGACATATCCGACAGGGTTAACTCAAGACCTATTGCATGGCAGGCAGCCACCGTCAGCGCCGCAAATCCGCTGGCTGAACTGGCGATGCCTGAAGCGATGGGAAAATTGTTTTCGCTGACTACGTGCGCACGCCAATCCACGCTCGCAATATCGCGAATACGGTCCAAATGGCGTATGATTCGAGCAGCGGCGTCACCTTCCAGTCGAGCACCGTTGATGGCAACATCGTCCTTGCGCAAGCTATGCGAATCATCCCATTCGACCGTGGTTGTTGTGTACGCATCGGCCAAAGTCATGCTGACCGAGCTGTTGAGAGGGATGTTGAGGGAGGCGTCCGTCACGCCCCAGTACTTTGTGAAGGCTATGTTGCTGCCGGCACGCACGGTGATCTTCTGCATGAATGACCTGCTACTCTTTGTCGATCATGTCTTCGAAACGGCGAATAAGGTCATCCAATATTTCATCATGGGCGTAAAAAGTCACATCCACCCCGGTATCATTCTGCATAATCGCAGCTTGAAAGCCGACGCCTTCGATTCGCCGATGTTTCTCCGCAACACCGCCACCGAGGCGTTGGAGGCATGCTTCCGCCTGAGCTGGTGAAACGCCCGGAAAGGAAAGGGTTTCCTGGAAGAAATCATCCTGCTCGTCGAACGATGGACCGTCGCCCTCTGGTGATCCTGCCATTATAGTCTGTCCTCACGATAACTGAATGATATCTCCGTTCGCTCGTGCCAGTATAGCATTCACCCTCATGCGTACCAAGGCGACAATCGTTTCTTCCTCAAAGTAGTGTTATTGTCTACCAGTTAGAAGCCCGGATCGTATACGATCCGGGCTTCCAACTCATCAGTTATGGGTACGCAGTACTTGCGTGACAACGGACCTATTCTGCCGTAGCTTCTCCGGATATGGCAGCTCTCGCTTCTTCTTCCAATGCAGCTTGCTTCAGTTCAATTTCTCGCAACACAGTCACGCGGTTTTTATGTGACGCTTCGTATTCATAGGCTTGCTGCAAGCCGGCAAGATCCATATCCGTTAAGCCATCGATGACTTCCTGCACATTAAGCGATTCGTAATCTACCCAAGGTTCATCGGTCTTTATCTCGACCTCTACCTCAATCTGAATCGGTTCTGTCTCCAGTACGGCTTCTTCATCGGTCTTCAGGGAAGAAAACTTCTGTTGGAACTTGTTCTCGATGGCCTTGCCCGTTTCACCGATGCCGGAAGTAAGATTGTTTAGCGCTTCCTCCGCTTGAGCCTTTTTTGCCTTCGCTTCGTCTGTCATCTGCTGCTGTACTTTTGCCCTGCGTGCTCTGATAGCCGATTCAAGCTCCTGGCCGCGTTCTTCAGCCTTGTGAAAATAACCCTCGGCGCTCTTGAGCACATACATGCCGGCGTCATATACCAGACCAACAGCGCCCAATGTTGCCAGCTCCACCCGCTTGCTATACCGCTCCGCCGCTTTCGCCTTCTCCTCTGCCGTCCTCTGCACTTCGGAGATGTTTTTATTTACACTCATTTTATGCTCCTCATTTGTGTTGAACACCCACAGCCACATTCACGACGTCAAATGCCAATGACGCAGTGCGTTATACTGGAATAATAACGCACTGCGTCATCACTGTCAATTCGAATTCCGCTCCAGCAATGCGAGCGCTAGACGTTGAATTTCGTCCGACATGGCGACTCGAGCGCGCCACTCCGGGGGAATGCCCTGGATGCCGTAGTGCGCACCGGCAATCTGTCCACAGACAGCCGCAGTGGTATCGGCATCGTCGCCTAGATTTGTGGCAAGTAGAATCGCAGCGCGGTAGTTGTCAGTCCTGTGGAAACACCAAAGTGCCGCTTCCAGGCTTTCGACAACGTAGCCGCTGCCCCGGATCTGCGACTCTTCCTTCGCCATATACGCTCCGTTTGCGATATCGACTATCTTGGGAACTAGGCTGGGAGGAGAACCCAGACCGTAGAATGGATCGGCGAGTATACGATGCTTAGTACAGCCCGACAGCGCCTGATGTAGCAACCCGCCGAACAGCACACACGCGTCTATGCATTCGGTTGTGCCATGGGTGGTGCGAGAGCTTTCAGCAGCGTAGTAGAGGACGTCACTCAAGTTGTCGTTATACCACATAGGGACAGGCGCCAGGCGCATGATAGAGCCGTTGCCTGCAGAGCGCGGGTGTGTTGGTCCACTGAAGGGCTCTCCCGACCGCTCAAATTCGTACAGCGCAGTGGACACAGTTCCGCCGATGTCAAAACAGGCGCCTGTACTGCTGTAGTAGCCGTCACGCATCCAGCGTACATAGCGCTGCATTTGATCGCGTGCGTCGAAACATCTGCACTCGGTCAGACTTGCTGCTAGACAGAGCGCCATTGAAGTATCGTCCGTCCACTGCCCAGCCGCGAGACCAAATGTTCCGCCGCCAACCATATCGTCGACTAGCGCAAATGTACCTCGCACCTTGAATTCAGTTGTGGTACCGACTGCATCTCCACAGGCCAAGCCGAACAAGCAGCCAAGATATCTATCCTGCAGATCAATTTCCATAGTGCCTTCTTTGCATGAAAGCCCTCGCTTGATGTGTTTACTATCGCTGAACGGACTCAATTCTAGCAATTCAACTTATGCGTCAATGCCAGTTACACCAGGTTGAAGCTGCCGTGCTGCGGGTTCTGCAGGAGCATCATCTCGTCACGAAGGTGGACTGGTTAGTCCGGTGGCGTGGCGGAAGGTTTGGTGCTACCTGCTGCGATGGGCACGCGAATGCTGTCCGAATCAGAACCCGGGCCGATGTACAACGACAGCGGCAAATCACCGTTGCCCGCTCTTTCGGGTAGTGCGGTGCGAATACGCGTGCAGAAAGTTTCTCCACCATACCAATCCAGGTCAGATGGTGTTTGCCCGCTCCATATGGTTTCATCCATTTCTTGGCCCGAGAAAATCAGGGAGAGGTCCATGCCTGGAACCTGTGAACGATCGCCGCTTTCTCGGCTATTGTGCCAGTACAGGTCAACAACAAACGGTGAACCTGGCGTCATCTCGCTAGAGTCAACCGCGTATCCCAACAATGAAATTCCCTCTGTGATTTCAGTATTCGACACGGAGTCAAGCCTCAGGTCCACGGGTTCGAACGCCCGCACAGGTAGCGTAACCGAGCCGGCAAAGGCGTTGTCTCCGTCGGCATCGCTGCGAGGCCGCGTGGCGCCGCCCGCATTCAGATCGTACCATCCCACAACGGCGTCGAGCGGTTCGCCCGCCGCGCATGGATCGGTCAACTCCGGGTAATAGCGGTCGATAATAGTTTCGCCGATCGTCCATTCTGTCGTTTGATAACTGCCATTGCCCGGCAACTTATCCACCTGACCCGCCCTGTTGCCGTCTGCATCCATCAGATGGATATACGATGTCAGACTGGCGTTCATCTCCTCGTCAGCGCTCCATATCAGCGTGATCTGCTTGTCAGGCGACTCCGCGAAGAGCCCAACTAGGTCGGGTGCATCCTCGAACTGCGCTCTTGCCGGCTGCATGGTTGCATACTTGTCGGGCAGCTCAGAAGCATACGCCGCTGGTACGTGCACCACATGCAACAAAGGATGTCCAAAGTCATCATCAATTACCGTCACGTCAACAGTCGGCCACAATGCGGCGAGCTGGTTGGCTCGCTCGGCCTGCTCGTGCGGAAACGCGTAGACGGCGCCGCGACCTGGTGGCGGCAGTACAACCGTGTCACTGGTATCCAACGACTTGATGCCATATTCATGGCGCATCATTGCCGTCGTCGCATGATAGTCGCCCCATATCTGCGAAAGGTAAACGGTGTTGTCCTCGGTTAGCTCGCCAAGATACCTGAGCGCGTCCAGTTTGTCTGCGTCATACAGGTAGTAGACATCTTCCTGCTGTGGGAAAACGACGAAATAGTCATATGCGGAGCGGGCGCCGCTGTACCCAATGATGGCGATTGTCAATACCAGTCCAGCACTGCGAACCGGCCAATTTACCTTAGCGGTACGAGTTAGCCCAAGCCCGGCTGCCACGAAGAGCGCAGGCAGTGCAGGCAATGTCCGCGAGTAATTGGGCGCCATGTCACTGAATACCGACGGCAGCAACAGTACAAGGGCCCAGGAGGCCAACAACACAAGCGCATCGCCATCCGGTTCACTCATCTCGTGGCGGCGTGCGCTAAGCCATATGCGCCAACCCCAAATGGCCAAACCAACGGCGAACATGATTGCCATAGGAACATCGAAAACGGGTCGACCGGCGAAGTTGTGTGTCCACAGTTCGTCGCCTGTGACGGCGAACATCCCCACTACGCGTGCCAAGTTGGCAAACAGGGACCCGACCGGCGAATCACCGCCAACTCTGGGCGCGAATACGGACACCTCAGATGCATGACCCAGGAAAAATTCAGGATGACGCAGGAATTCGATTCCTAGTGGCAGGAAGACAATGCATGCCACACCGCCGGTCATAAGCAGGCCTGAAAGCGGACCCGCGACCATAAACCTGCGGTATTCCCTGTGCTGCCACAACAACCAAACCGTGTAGACCAGGAGTACGAACGGGGCGATGCGCCCGGTCGGATGAGTCCACACACTAAAGCCCAGAAAGAGACCGCTTACGGCGTAGGATAGCATCTGCCAGCGAGGGCGCGAAGCATGCGCGCCGTACCAGAAGGCGCCAAATGTAATGCTGAAGAGTACCGGCATCATGATGACGCGAATGGCGTAGTGGCTAAAATGAATGTGCCAGAAACTGATCGCTAACACAACGCTCGTGAAGAGCGCAACGGTAAAGCTGTCTTTGCGCAGTATGATGCGAAGTAGAGCGTAGGTGATCGGCACAGCGATGATTCCGAAAATAGCAGACGCCAACCGCAGCGTGTAAACGCTCAGGCCGAACAGGTGCACGAGCAACGCCTGCCAGTATGTGTACAGCACCTCGCGGCCAGCGTTCGCCGGCAGGAAGAGTGGGCGATTCCCGTCCAGCACCTGTTCGGCATCAATGGCATTGTAGGCCTCGTCGAACTGGAAGCCTGGCGGAATTTCGCCAAGCGCATAGAAGCGCAATGCCGAAGCAAGCAGCACAAGAAGAAGGATAATGATCCAGTCTTTGCGTTTCCAGCCGACCATACTCAATATGTGTCACACTCGTGGCGTAGCGGCAGTCCAGATCCAGCTTGATGCGCACGGAATAGAGTACCCAGTCACATCAGATACGTAGACTATAACATTGCGGCTGTCGAATGGTGTAGTTGCGCCACTAACATCCCAAACAGGAAAATTCATGCAGGAGTGAAAGACAAACAACTGCCGCAGTCACTGCAGCAGTTGTTTATGTTGGTCGGGTTGTGGCGGCGGTAAAGTCGTCACATGAGCGACGCTAACGTGGCAGCAGGTCAATCTCCGACAGGCTGCGTTGCACCGGATGCTGGCATTGAGCGGTTCCTACTTTCTTTTTCTTTCGGAAGCTTCGCGTCGTTGTGACGGCTAATTGCGGCGTCTTCATCTTCGATTGAGCGACCTTCCAGCAGAGCAAGTTGGCGCTCCACCAAGTCCAGCTCATGCGCGTGACGTGCACGCGAGCCGGCAGTCAACCGGTCAAACGCACCGACGATGACGCTGTACGCCATGGGTACGATGAGCAGCGTCAGGAATGTGCTGGTGATCATGCCGCCCATGATGGCGATGGCCATGGGAGCCCTAAACTCACCGCCGGAACCCAGACCGAGCGCTACAGGAATCATGGCTAAAATCAGCGATAGGGCCGTCATCAGAATCGGGCGCAGCCGGACAGGCCCGGCGATCATCATGGCCTCTTCAGCTGTCTTGCCTTCTAGTCTGGCGCGGTTGGCAAAGTCCACCAACAGAATTGAGTTTTTGGTCACCAAACCCATAAGCATGATGAAACCGATGAAGGCGACCAGGTCAAGTGGGTTACCGGTCAGGTATAGCGCCAAGAGCGCGCCGATCACTGCTAAAGGCATGGCGATCATGATAATGAGCGGCTGGATGAAGCTTGCGAACTGGCTGGCCAAAACCATGTAAATGAAGACAACCGCTAGAAGCAACGCTAAGGTTAGGTTGCGGAAGGATTCAGCCTGTACCTGGGCATCGCCGCTTCGGATGATGTCCATGCCTGCCGGCATTTGATACTCTTCTATAATCTGTTCCACTTCTTGTGTTGCGACAGCAGTATCGCGACCCACCACATTAGCGCCAATGCTGATGGTGGGTCGACCTTCTGAATGGGAGATTTCGTTTGGGCCTGCCGCGATCTCGCCTTTGGCGACTGTTCGCAATGGGACGAGTTGACCCGTGGTGCTGAGCAGACCCAGGTTGAGGATATCGTCCGCACTCGTGCGGTCCGATTCGTCCAACTGAACACGAATGTTCGCTTCCTGTCCGTTGCCACGAAAGATCGATGCGATATCGCCGTTGAGCAGCGTGCGCACTGTTGATCCGATCATAGCCGTGCTGAGGCCTGAATCAGTTGCCCGTTCACGGTCGATATCCAGTTGAAGTTCAGGCGTGCCGCTCCGATAGCTAATATCGATATCTGTCGTGCCAGGAACTTGGGCTAACTCTGCCGCAAAGATCTGCGCCTGTTCAGCCAAGTCGTCATAAGAACCTGCATTTGGGTCCATGCTCATGTCAACCATGATGTCACGATTGCCAATCAGTGCAGAGTTACTGACGAATGAATTCTGCACCTGGAACGCAACGCCTGGAACGTTCGCCAGCGGCTCGCGCAGGTCGTTCATAACGTTCGCAGTCGGCTCCTGATCACGGCTTGCGTCGTCCACGACAACCGTGTACGAAACCGCGTTGGGTGTTCCCACGCCGCCAACCGATGTAAACACGTTCTTTACACTTGGATGGCTGAGGATGATCTTCTCCACTTTGACCGCTTCGTCGTACGTAGTTTCTAGCGGCGTACCGACAGGCATCTCCATAGATACTTCAAACCGCCCCTGATCCAGGTCCGGAATAAAACTGCGTGGAATATTTCTAGCACTTAAGGCGCTGGCAGCAATCACAATGAGTGCCAAAAGCCCAGTGATCAGTTTGTGCCGCATCGACCAACCAAGAATGGTAGCGTAGAATCTGTCCAGCGGTCCTCTACCTTTGGCTTCCTCCTCGCCCTTCGTCTCGTCGATTTCGATATTTTCGTTGGACCGAAAGAACTGTGCACTCAACATTGGCGCCATGGTCAGCGCTTCAAACGCCGAAATGATAATGGTAATCGCCACAGTCAAACCAAAGTCGCGGAAAATCTTTCCGATGAGACCCTCGGCGTAGGCAACGGGCACGAATACGGCCAGGATCGTTGCCGTCGTCGCCATGACAGGCAGAATAACTTCCGCCGTACCTCTGCTGGCAGCAACAATCGGACGGTAGCCCATTTCGATCCAGCGCAGGATATTCTCTCGAACGACAATACCGTCGTCGATGACAAGGCCGACAACCAGCGCTAGGGCAAGCAACGATACCTGGTTCAGTGAAATGCCCATGATATCCATGAAGAAGAGCGACGATATCATAATGACCGGCAAGCCCGCGATTGTGATGATGGTGTTTCTGAAGTCGCGGAAGAAGAGAAAGATGACCACAGCGGCAAGTAATGAGCCCCAGAGAATATCCTCTAGCGCTCCACGCGTAGCTCGCTGAACCATCTCTGATTCATCACCTGCGATTTCGATCGCCAACTCGGGGAAATTGGCCGAGAGGGTGTCCAGCTCCTTCTTGACTTTCTGAGCAACCTCGGTTGTGTTTGTGCCGCTTTCCTTGCGTACGCTAACGACCACCGATTCCTCACCGTTGAGGCGCGTGATGGTGTCGCGCTCCTCGAATGTATCCACAACCTTAGCGACATCGCGCAGCCTAATGGGCGATTCTCGATCGGCGATGATCACATTCTCGATGTCCTCGAGACTCTGAAAGTTGCCGGGCGTGCGAACAAGGAGTTCCAGATTGCCATCTACCAACGAACCACCGGGGATGTTTAGATTTTCTGTTGAAATCGCTTGTATGACTTGCTGCGGAGCAATCCGGCGTGCCTGAAGTGCATCCATGTCCAGCAGCACCTGGATTTCGCGCACATTGCCGCCCTCGACAAGTACCTGACCAACACCATCGATGCGTTGCAAGTCCGTCTGTATGTTATCCTCGACAAGCGTGCGCAATTCCGAAGGAGTAGCTGTGCCTGTCTTGTCCGCTACTCCGAAATAGACAATAGGCGAATCGGTGAAGCTATACCGTCCAATAAGCGGCTCTTCGATGCCGTCCGGCAATTGTAGCCGAAGCAGACCCACCTCTTCGCTGACAAGCTGAGAATCTTTGTCGACGTCGGAATCCATGTTGAATTCCATGATGACCGTGCTCAGGCCTTCAGAAGAGGAGCTGTAAATATTCTCAACGCCGGCTATCGCTTTAAGCTCGTCTTCGAGCACAGTGGTCACCTGGTCTTCAACTTCTTTGGGACTGGCGCCGGGATAGATTGTGTTGACAACAATTACCGGCAGTTCGATGTCCGGAAATAGGTTCACCGGCATTCGAAAATAGGAGAAAATACCCATCACCACGCCTGCTGTCAGGATCATGGTCATGAATATCGGTTGGCGTATCGCTAAATCCCAAATCTTCATATCAAGCGGTTCCTTCGAAACTGGATCTGATCGAACGGAGCATTCTGTCGTCGCAACATATCCCTACTGTCCGAGATCGACCGTAGCGAACATGCCTGGCAGCAGCTCACCGGTTTCGTCCGTGGGACGAATCGTGACCTGAATTGTTCGTGTTGCCGGGTCCAACGTAGGCGCCAGCAGCGTAACCTCTCCGTCGAAAAGCTGATCAGGATAGGCATCTACTCGAATCGTCGCAGGCTGTCCCACATACAATAGGGGCAGGCGAGATTCTTCGACCGCAATCACGATCTCGACATCCGGCGATAGAAGCACGGCGACAGGATTACCGGGCGCTGCCATGCCTCCTTCAGCCGTAGTGACGGAAGCGACGATGCCGTCCATTGGCGCCCGCACATCGGACTTGTCAAGTTGCAGTTGAGCGAGATAGAGCGCCGTTTCCGCTTGATTCACCTGCGCTTGCGCAGATTGAATCTGCGCTGGTTTGGCGCCTTCTTCCAGCGCTTGCAGCTGAGCGCGTGCGCCTGCGAGCTGTGCGTAGGCGCCGGCAATGACATCATCGGTCGCGCCCTTCGCGATTTTGTCATACTGTGCCTGTGCGGCTTCATGCGCCAGCGTCGCGGCTTCGAGCTGCATGCTCTGCGGCAGGGCGGATATATTTGGATTCCATGAGACTTGATCGTAAGCTGCCTGCGCCTGTTTCACAGCGGCTTCAGATTGCCGCAGCTGCGCTTCAGCCATTGTTAGATCTTCCTGGGTCGGCCCATCCAGCGCACGTTGGTACCCTTGCGATGCAGCTGTAACGCCAGCCCGTGCGGCTTCTATATCGCTTTCGTCAGCGCCATCTTGGAGGAGCTCGAGTTGCGCCTGCGCAGCCTGCAATCCTGCCAATGCCTGTGCTCGTTGCGCTTCCAGCACGTTGCTGTCCACACGCAATACTACTTCGTCCTTCTGAACGCGGTCGCCGACCTCGAGATTGAACTGGATGATTTGTCCAGCGACTTCGGGCAGAATCGGCACCTGATCTACGGGTAGAATCTCTGCAGTGTACCTGCCGACATATCCACTGCCTTGAGGCGTCGCCGCCGACGCGGAAGATTGCATATTGGTCGGGCTGGTTGAGTTCTCCCGGGAGGCAAGTATCTCATCCTCAACCTGAATTTCGCTCTGACCGGTCGAATCACTAGGCGCCTGATAGCTCTCCAGCGCCGGTGGCGTTGCATCAACGCTATTGCGGCTCAAAGCACAGGATGCCGTCAGAAACATTGTACCGACAATGAAGGTAATGAGTGTGTAACGTCTTACTCGATTCGTTCGGCTCGACTGAATACTACGTTTGGATAGGTCTGTTCGTCTCATAGAATTGTTATTGCCTTGGTTGTTCAACATGATCATCAAACAGTTAGTTATCGGTCTGATATGACAGGACTGAAATCACAGTTGCATTCGGCGGGCGCAGCACATTCTGCTGCGGGCGCGCAACGGCATATCTGGCGCTTCGCGTCTCGGACGACGTATAATAGGCACTCATTGGCGATCGATAATACCGTTGAGTAGCATGTCGAGCGTGTGTTCTACAACGTTGTGGAAATGTTGGTCAGGTTCAGCTATCAGGCGATGCGTAACGAAGCTCTGCATCATACCCATTAGGCTCAGGACCGTCAGTTCAGGATCTAGCGGGCGAAAGACGCCTTTGTCGATACCGTTTTGGATCACTTGGAGAATAGGCCGCGCCAGGTCGAAGCGATACTTTGTCACGACATCTTTGAGCCCTACGCCTAAACCGGGAACTTCTCGAGTGTTGACCAGCAGCATAATCTTACGTTCGATCTCGGGGCCAAACAACACTTCGACAATGGCAGTAATCTGCTTAAGCGGATCATCCGATGACGCTGCAGCCTGGTGAATGCGACGGCTAAGCGTAGCCAACTCGATTTCGATTACCGAACGGCAGATGGTCTCTTTATCGGGGAAGTGGTGATAGAGCGTTGCTTTGGCGAGACCGCTCATTTCAGCGAGTTCTCGCATGGAGAAGTCAACATTGCCGTGTTCGATGATCAATTCTTGTGCGGCGAGCAGGACTCGATCGCGAGACGACTGCTCCATGGTGGTATCCGAACTCATAGCTCTTTCCGTTCAAGTTGGAGTTTGACAACTCCGCCGTTGTGCTAGGATAATAGAACCGACCGAACGGTCGGTCGGGTAACGAATTATAGAGTGAGAAAAGTTCCTTGTCAAGGTTTGAGTGATGGAATTGTGGTCTAGCTACATACTAGGATTATTCAATAGCGGACGTGTCTGATTGGCGTCAGGCAACGTTCGGCACGAAGTCATTTTGTCTGATGTGTATGCGCTATCATTTAGTCTGCAGGAATTCTTTGCTCTACATAAATTATATGGAGCCCAAATTATGTTTCGGATTGAGTCAAAAGCATCAGTACCCAGGACAAGCAAAGATGCGCGGTTTAGCGTGAGATATTCTCGTCTGCGCGGCTACCTTGTCATATTCATTGCTGCAATTGCTGTGCTCGGCGGCACGAGTCAGATCGGCGTCCACGGTTTTCAACTCGGGACGGCAGTTAGTGCGCAGTCGTTGGGTAGGGTGGCAATTGTGCGGGGCAACGGGGCAACGCTGTACGATAGACCCGATGGCCAATCGACGGATCAACTGTCGCTGGGCACGCCGGTGACGGTTATCGGCCGTAGTGCAGATGGCGATTGGGCTGCCATTGAGACAAACGACGGCAGTACTGGCTGGACCCTTGCACAGGATCTTCGCATGATCGGTTTTGATGATGCGCCGATCCTGAATGCAGATGACGAACTCGCTGGTGCAGGCGAACTGTCGACAGGCGCAGCTTCGCCTGAGGCAACAGCCACCTCTATGCCAACGGCTACGATGCCGCCGACACCCACACCAGTGCCGACTGCAACTCCAATACCGACCGTTATGCCGGCAATCGACTCGAGCGAACTGTCTGCAACCTCAGGCATGTCCGGAGCCCCAAACACAGTGAGCCCGGTCAGTTCACAGGTAGCGGTAGTCCGCTCACCCGGCACAGCGCTCCTTGCATCACCGAGCGGTGAAATGACTGCGGAATTGCCGACGGCAACCGCCTTGACCATCACGGGCAGGTCGGAGCAAGGTGATTACTTTGCTGCACTGACACCGAGCGGTATGCGCGGTTGGGTTGCGGCTTCCGATGTCGTTGCGTTCAACACCGGCCAACTGCCTATCGTCGATCCCAACGCACTTGCGCAAGCAAACAGTGGCGGCGCCGCTAGCCAATCCGATTCGATGCAGAACGAAGCTGCAGTCAATGCACAGGAAGTCGAGAGCGAAACGACTGCTGATATACAGGTCACTGAGTTCATGGACGCTGTAGTCAATTTGTCTGAGTCGCGGCTCAACATCCGCAAGGGTCCCGACACAAGCTACGCTATTATAGCCAAGGCGCAACCTTCCGAGGTCTTTGTCGCCACCGGTACAAACGCAGACGGGACATGGATTCAATTGGCTGGTGGCCAACTCGACGACAAGATCGGCTGGGCTGCATCCGAATATATTGACCTCAGTGGCAGCCAATCAAATCTCCCGGTTTCCACTGAACTTTCGACAGCAGCAGTCATAGTACAGCCGTCTAGCACAAGCGCGTCTGGCAGTTCAGCCAACAGTATTAATACGCCAACTGGTATGCAGGGCAATCTCATTGTGCAGACGCGTTCGGGCGGTGATATATATGTCGTTGACCTTGCATCCGGAGCCAAACGACTGCTGACTACTGGCTTCGATCCAGCAATTAGCCCGGATGGAACGACCGTAGCGTTTACCCGCAGCGGCGGTGACAAGGGTCTCTATCTGATTGATATTGATGGCTCCAACGAGCGCCTTATCTACTCTGGCGGTGAAGGCTTGGGGTGGCCAACATTCAGCCCGGACGGCACTTATGTTGCATTCAGCCGCTATACCGGCGAGTGGAAGTGCCGCGATGTCGGTTTCGGCATCTGTCTACCCGATGGTCCCTTCATGGACAGTTTCCCGCTCGTGCGCAAGCCGGAGCATGGGATGAGCCGAGTCAACGTGAATGGCGGCGACTTCCGTGACCTGCCGGTTCTCATGTCAGCTAAGGCGCCATCGTGGGGCCCAAACGGTATCGTTTACCAGTCCAACACGAGCATTGAGGTCACGCAGGACGAGCCCGGCGCCACCACGACGGCAGTGCTGAAAGAGCCATACTATCAGGATCCGGACTGGCAGCCGAACACGAACCTCATTGCCTTCCAGAGCCGTGAAGGCACCCATTGGGAAATTTTTGTAGTCAACGAAGACGGTTCAGGGATGTATCCGTTGACAAGACCGGTCACGACGTTGGTTGACCAGTTGCCGAGTAACGTGGCGCCTGCCTGGAGCCCGGACGGTCATCACATTGTTTACCTCAGTAGCCGAGATGAGAATAACAGTGAAGGACCCTGGCGAATCTGGGTGATGAACGCAGATGGCAGCGGTCAGCGACCATTGGGTATTGACTTACCCATCGAATATAACTACGCGGCTGAACAAGCGTTGGATTGGGGCATCGTTCCCACAAACTAGCTCCACGCAGTTGACACGATTGCGTAGCTGTAGTGGCCTGATAGACGAACTCGCTTCAGGCCATCCTATTGGTGATTCAATGTCAACAACTGAATTACCTAAAAAACAGAAGCCGGCTTATACGAGCCGGCTTCGTGCTAATACTTGTACTTGTGGGTCGAACCAATAAGCTTCGATGCTAAATTTCGATTTCCGCCTTATAGTTCGGGCTTTCGGGAATGCGCTCGAAGTCGAAACCGAGTTTGGTGCAGACACGTCGCATGCCGGAGTTCTCGGGCATAATTTCTGCCACAACACGTTCCTGCCCTTCATCGCGGGCGATCCGTAGAAGGATGCCGAGCATCTCAGTGCCAAGACCTACGCCTTGATCTTCATCACGCACCTGCAAGGCAAACTCTGATTCTTCGCGACCGTGCAGCTTTGTCAGCTGTCCATGTCCGATGATCTCCTGCCGACCGGTTACCGGGTCCTCGGTCACGGCGACCAGCGCCATCTCATGGTTGTAGTCCACGAAGCAGAGGCGCGCGAGCTTTTCGTGCGAGATAAGGCTACTAACGGATACCGAATGGAAATGTCGTAGATAGATGTTGTGCGGGCTTAGTGCGAGCGTAAAGTCGATCATCATCGGCTCATCTTCCGGTCGAACCGGTCGAATCACCACATCAGTGCCGTCCGGCATGGTCCAGGTCGACATATATTGAGACGGATAGGGTCGGATGGCCGTATGTGGTAATTTTTCGTCCGGAATCTCCGGATCATGCAGAACGACACGAGCGTCGAGTGCAATCAGTCGCTCCGATGAAGCCAGCAGCGGGTTGATGTCGATTTCCTTGATGCGAGGTTGGTCAACAACCAGGTCGCTAAACCGCACCATCAAACGTTCCAGCGCATCAATATCCACGCTCGCCTTGCCGCGCACGCCGCGTAGCGCCTTGAAGATTTTCGTCTGTTCCATCATGCGACGAGCAAGCGTCGTGTTCAGTGGCGGTAGACCAAGCGCTCGGTCCTGGAATATTTCCACCAGTGTACCGCCGGCGCCGAAAAGAATGACGGGGCCGAATTGCGGATCAGGACTACTGCCAATAATCAGTTCCTGTCCATCCAAGGATTCCATGGGCTGTACGGTTACGCCCTGGAAGTGTTCTGCACCAGCACGCTCGGTCACAGTATCCTTAACGATGCTGAACGCCTTCTTGACTTCCTTTTCGTTCTCCAGGCCGAGTTGTACGCCGTTAACGTCCGACTTATGCGTAATGGTCTCAGAATTCAGCTTTACAACAACCGGATAACCCAGTTTCTCCGCTTCTTCCACAGCCTCATCCGGCGTCGTAGCCAGATAAGTGGGTACCGTAGTAATGCCGTAAGCCGAGAAAATCTGCTTGGATTCGTACTCAGTTAGGATGGTGCGATTTTTCTTTAGGACCGCATCAATGAGCTCTGACGCATGCTGCTTGTCAGTGGCTTCTTCCTTCGTGGCAATCGGCAACGACGGCGTCTCAAAGATGCCGCGCAGGTTGTATGCGTAGCGCCACATGTAGTTGAAGATAGTGGCTGCCGTGTCCGGGTAATCAAAGGTGGGAATATCGGCACGGTTGAGCACATTCACGCCTGCCGCCACGTCCGAACCGCCCATCCAACTGGCTAAAATCGGTTTTCGAGTCGTGCCTGCCAATTCGGCCAGTTGCTCGGCTGTCTGCGTAGGTCGGGTCATGTCCTGCGGCGTGAGGATAACAAGTACGCCGTCCGTGTTCGGATTCTCAATCGCGATTTTTGTGGCATCCTGATAGCGCCTAGCGCCTGCGTCTCCGATGATGTCGATCGGATTGTTGTGGCTCCAGTGCGGCGGCAGTACTGCGTTGAAGGCTTCAATGGTCTCTTCCGATAACTCAGCCAGTCGACCGTCACCTTCCATCAGATGATCGACAGCGAGTACGCCAGGGCCGCCAGCGTTTGTCACGATGGTCAGCCGCGGGCCATTCGGTCGCGGCTGCTTAGAGAGTACTTCGGCCATGGCAAACAGATGTGAGATATAGTCGACACGGAGCACGCCGCTGCGGCGGAAGGCTGCGTCCAGCACATCGTCCGAACCCGCCATGGAACCGGTATGCGACGCGGCTGCCTTGGCTGCTGCTGCGGACCGACCGGCCTTTATCACGATAATCGGTTTGTGCAGAGAAACTTCGCGCGCCGCGGACATAAACGAATTGGCGTTGCCTACGCTTTCCATGTATAGAATTATTGAGCGGGTGCGATCATCATCACCCAAATAGTAAATGAGGTCGCCCCAGTCCACGTCCAACATTGAGCCGATGGAGACAAAGGCGCTGAAGCCTACGTTCTCCTGGAAGCTCCAGTCTAGTACAGCAGTACAAAGTGCACCGCTCTGGCTGATGAAGCCTACATTGCCGGGTCGCGCCATGCCCTTGGCAAAGGTTGCATTGAGACCGCTCAATGGGTTCATGACGCCAAGGCAGTTTGGCCCTATGATACGCATTTGTGCACTGCGAGCGATGTCAAGAATTTCCTGCTCGAGTTTGGCGCCTTCTTCGCCAATTTCCTTGAAACCTGCCGAGATAATGATGGCGCCTTTGACGCCGGCTTCCACACACTGGTCGATAATACCGGGTACGAAGTCAGCACGCGTGCTGATGACCGCCAGATCCACCGGCTCGGGTAGTTCCAGAACGCTGGGATAGGCGTGTACACCGAGTACGCTGGACCGTCGCGGGTTTACCGGATAAACGGTTCCGCCAAATGGATTGCTGATAAGGTTCCACAGCAGCGTGCGCCCAACGCTGCCTTCGGTTTCGCTTGCGCCGATGACGGCTACATTCTGGGGTGCAAAAATATAATCCAGTGGGTGACGCCTATAGGGAACTGGTGAGTCTGCCATACTATCTCCTAGAATTAATGAATTGATGCATACCGAGGTTTACCTCAGCGTTTCGGGTCTTTTACCGTAAAATGGTATGTTTCATGCTAATCTCCCCATACCTGCGGGAATTTTTCTTTTACCTGCAACTCGATTAATGGCAACTGTGTAACGAATGGATATTCACCTGTAAAACAGGCGTTACAGTATCCATATTCTGCATTCAATGCCCGCATCATGGCGGACAAAGAAATGTAAGCCAATGAATCCGCGCCGATATGCTCGCGAATCTCATCGACGCTCTGATTGGCCGCGATGAGCTCTTCCCGTGTTGCCATATCCACGCCCATGAAACAGGGGAATTTGATCGGGGGGCACGCAACACGGACATGGACTTCCGAAGCGCCGGCGCCTCGAAGGAGTGCTACCAACGGGCCAGCTGTATTACCGCGTACGATTGAATCGTCCACCATGACGACACGCTTGCCCTGAAGATTTTGCACAAGAGGATTGAACTTCATGGCTACGCCTATCTTGCGCAGATCATCGGTGGGCTCGATAAACGTACGTCCGATGTATCGGCTCTTGATGAGGCCTTCACTGTAGGGAATTCCGCTAGCTTGCGCGTAGCCAATGGCGTGCGGCGTACCCGAATCCGGTACCGGAATCACGATGTCGGCTTCCGCCGGCGATTCCGCGGCTAGTTCGCGCCCCAGGTTCTGGCGAATGCGATGGACGAGTTCATTGTTGAGCACACTGTCCGGTCGGGCAAAATATATCTGCTCAAATGTGCAGAATGCACGCTTCTGGTTTGGCGCGCCTTGCGCAAAATGAAGACCGCTCTCGTCGATGCGCACCACTTCTCCCGGCTCCAGTTCACGGATCATCTCCGCTCCGATCGTGCCGAACGCACAGCTCTCGGATGCAATGGCATAGCCGTCGTGCAATTTGCCTACAGCCAGCGGACGCAAGCCCCAGGGATCGCGCACGCCGTAGATGCCGTTGCGTGTCAGAATCGACAGCGTATAGGCTCCTTCCACGCGTGCCATCATGATCTTGATGCGCGTCATCCAGTCATGTCCGCCTGAACCGGCTAGCAAATGGATGATCAGCTCACTGTCGGTGGAGGTCTGTAAACCCACGCCGCGCTCCAACAACTCTCGCCGGAGCTGTGGAGCATTGATCAAGTTGCCGTTATGAGAGATTGCCAGCGGGCCGTCGATGGTTTCGAGGACATAGGGTTGGGTGTTACGGAGCTTGGAGGACCCGGTGGTGGAGTAGCGTGTATGGCCGATGGCCATGTTTCCGTGCAGGTATGAGAGATTCTCCTCGTTGAATACCTGCGAAACGAGTCCCATTCCCTTGTGTACATGAGCCATGCGACCGTCACAGGATACGATTCCGGCTGCTTCTTGACCTCGGTGCTGCAGTGCGTATAGCGCAAAGAATGTACGTCGAGCGGCATCCTTGTCTTCCCCGTAGATGCCGAATACACCGCACTCCTCTTTTGGCTTGTCTTGTCGATACATCACTCGCTCCCTAAAGCGAACCAGTTTCAAATCGCACACAGACTACTGCGTCAATCCGATCAACGTCCTATACTGCAACTCCGTTCACATCCAACAGTATGTCAATAACGCAGCGCATTTCGAGCTTCCAACGCTTGCTTCAACGCAGTCTCCCGGTCCTTAGCCAGTACTGTGAAATGACCCATCTTGCGTCCCGGTCGCGCTTCACGCTTGCCGTAAAGGTGCAGCTTCACATTTTTATGACCTAGTGCAGCGGCCCAATCTGGTTCTCCATCTGCCCATAAGTCGCCCAGCACGTTCACCATGACCGCCGGCTGATTCTGTTCAGTGCTCCCCAGCGGCAGCCCGCAAATTGCCCGCACATGCTGCTCAAATTGACTCGTGACCGCGGCTTCGATGGTCAAATGACCCGAATTGTGCGGTCGCGGCGCAATCTCGTTTATCAACAGCGCGCTCACATCCGAGAGAAAGTACTCGACGCAGAGCGTACCCACCACGTCCAACGTCTCCAGCACAGTCCTCGTCAATTCTCTTCCCTTATTGCAAGCATTGTGCGAGATATGCGCCGGTGCGATGGACTGATCCAAGATGTGATTTCGATGGTTGTTTTCCATGACACCGAAGTCCGAATACTCTCCGGTGCTGCTCCTGGTCGCGACGACGGATACCTCTTTCAGGTAGTCGATAAACTGCTCTGCAACCGCAGGTCCGCGTTCCATCTCGTCCCAACGCGCGCTGAGTTCGCGGCTGTCACGGAGGATCGATTGGCCCTTACCATCATACCCCGAAGAGGCGGTCTTTAGCACAATTGGAAAGCCAAGTTCCGCACCGGCTTTCGTCAAATCTGCAGCTTCACGAATTGCCACAAATGGCGTCACAGGAAGGCCGGCATCCCGCAATGTGCTCTTCTCACGAATACGGTTCTGTGCCGTGTACAGTACGTACCCGCTAGGGTGCACCGGGATACCCAGCTCAGTTGCGATATCGGCAACCGAGGCATCGATATTTTCGAATTCAAATGTGACGACATCGGTATTGCGGATAAATGAGGCGACGGCGTTAGCGTCATCGTAATCGCCGACGATTTCTAAATCGGCGACTTGCCCGGTCGGGCTGTCAGCTTCTGGAGAGTAGGTGTGAACACGGTAGCCCATGCGTTTTGCCGCCATGGTCATCATTCGACCGAGCTGACCGCTACCGAATATTCCGATGGTCGATCCTGGCAGTATGGGGACGCCCATAATTTGTGCGATCCGCTATCTCCAGTTACTCGTCTTCAAGCGAAAGAGTTTCATTCAGCACTTCTTCGGATCGTGTGGCGCGATAGCCAGCAAGCTTCGTACGATACTCGGGTCGGCTATTGCCTAAGATAGAGACCGCGCACAAGGCGGCATTCACAGCGCCGGCTCGCCCGATGGCCATCGTGGCTACTGGCACGCCGGCTGGCATCTGTACGATGGACAGCAGCGAGTCCATGCCGTTCAGTGCGCGGCTCTGGATGGGTACGCCGATGACGGGCAATAGCGTGTTCCCCGCAACCATGCCTGGCAAATGCGCTGCGCCGCCCGCTCCGGCAATGATGACTTCGAGACCTCGTTCCGCAGCGGAATGCGCATATTCCATCATCCAGTCTGGCGTACGATGGGCAGATACGATCTTTATCTCACATGGCACACCGAATTCTTCCAGTGTTAACGCGCTGTTCTTCATGGTCTCCCAGTCCGATCGGCTGCCCATGATGACGCCCACCAAAGGTGCGTATTCTGTCTGCGACATAGCTACTTTATCCTATTGCTGGCTCTGCGCCCACGTGACAAGATTGCGCTGGATGCGCGGTTGTGCCGGATATTCACCCGGCACAAATTCTCGCTGCGTGAGCATTTCGTAGATCGTCATATAGCGGCGTGAAGCTTCAACCGACAAATCATCCGGCAACGGCGCCGGATCGCCTTCGCCGCGGTATCCCTGGGCTGCGTAGTGGAGACGTACGAACTCCTTGTCGAAGTTCTCCGGCTCATCCCCTGCCAGCTTGCGCGCTTCATAAGTATCCAGCTTCCAGTAGCGGCTGGAATCTGGTGTGTGCACTTCATCGATCAGGCATAGCTTACCACTCGAATCCAGTCCAAATTCATACTTTGTATCCACCAAAATCAATCCAGCACGCCGTGCGATCTCCTCGCCGCGCGTGAACAATCCAATTGCGGCATTGCGGACTTCATCCCACAGCGCAGACTCCACCAGACCGCTCGCAACGACCTCGTCACTGGTGAGCCGCATGTCATGCCCGCCATCGCAGGCCTTTGTGGTCGGCGTGATGACCGGCTCCGGCAAGGCGTCGTTCTTCTGCAAGCCGTCGGGAAAGCCGAGTCCGTAGATGGTTCGCTCGCCCTGTTCGTAGCGATACCAGAGCGCCGTGGTCGTGACGCCGGTTATGTACCCGCGTACGATTACTTCCACCGGCAACGGGACGCACCTACGCACAACGCTGACGTTCTCGTCCGGTAGATCGATCAGATGATTGGCGACGATGTCGCTGCTCTGCTCAAACCAAAACGCAGATAGCTGGGTCAGCACTTGACCTTTTACCGGCACCAGTCCTAGGATGCGGTCAAAGGCGGATAATCGGTCCGTCGTCACCAGCACCAGTTCATCGTGATATTGATATATCTCGCGTACTTTGCCACTGGCGACCTTCCGCAACCCCTGAATCTGCTTTGTATCGAGCTCGACGCTATCCAATGCATAGGGCAGGCTGTTGCGAATATCTTCTTTGCTAATCATCTCTATATGCTGCCTATCATGGCTGTGAATAGCTGCAAGCCTAGGTTTCCAGATGCGCCTATCGGGCTCTGTATATCGACGATGTGGTCTTCAGGGTGGGGCATCAAGCCAACCACATTCCCGGCCGGGTTGCAAATGCCTGCAATATCAGCCACCGATCCGTTAGGATTGTAGGGATATTCGCCGTCAGCCAGAGAAAAGTCTGGTCTGCCATATTGGAACGCAATACATCCGCTATCATCCAGCACTTTCAACGTTGTCTCGTTCGAAACCCGGAACCTGCCTTCACCGTGGGCAACGGGACAGAAGATGGGCTCGGCAATCTCACGCACAAAGGGGGCTGCTGCAGTTGAATTGGGTAACAGGGTAACCCATCGACATTCGAACTGGCCGTTTGCGTTTTCGCCTAGTGTGACATTGCGCTTGATCGGCAATTCGTCGAGCTTCCGCTTTGACGTGTCTGAAACCAGTCTACCGGGTAACAGGCCTGCTTTGACCAGCGCCTGAAACCCGTTGCAGATGCCGAGAACCGGTTTGCCGCTGTTGGCGAACTCCAGTAGCTGATCCTGCAAGTAGACGTGCAAATCCAGTGCCCATCGCACACCCGCACCCAGCGCGTCGCCGTAGGAAAAGCCGCCCGGCAGAATCAACATATCATATTCGCGCATTCGCCGTTCGCTAGCACGCAGCCGGTTGATGTGCACGATTTCTGCGTGCCCGCCGGCTAGCTCACAGGCACGCACAGTTTCTTCGTCGCGGTTGGCGCCCCACGCATGCAGAATCAGAATCGATGGTTTCATGAACCCTTTAAGCTTCGCATGTACCTTATGCTCGAGATCCGACAACCGCTAGTCCGCCGGCTTGCCCATAGGCGGCGTTTTCCAGGAACTGACCAACTCTGCGACCTGGGTAGAAACGGCGCTTTGTCCGTTAACCGCAATAGTTACGTCCATATCCCCGCTCACCGTACCAATACGCTGGCATGGAACATCCGCCATCATAGTCATAAATTCGGATTCGTTTTCAGGTTTCACTTCAACAACTAGCAGACCGTTGCTCTCGGAAAAAAGCGCCTCACTATCGGAAAGTGTGGCACTCTCCAAAGTAACTGAAACGCCTAGACGCCCACCAATCGCCATCTCTGCCAGTGCGACCGCCAGCCCGCCTTCGCTGCAGTCATGGCAAGATTCTACCAGTCCCAGCATCATGGCAGCGTGGAGCGCTCGATATCGTTCTAAGGGCGCTATGGGCATGGACGGTGCAACCCCTCCCTCGAGCTCCAGCAGTTTGTGCAGTAAGGAGCCGCCTAGTTCTGCCTTGGTATCGCCAACAACGTACAGCGCATTGCCTTCGGCTTTCAAATCCGACGTTACGCAGCGGTTGATGTCCTGCACGATGGCGATAGCTGAAATGAGCAACGTTCCGGGAATGGCTGTGCCGTTGTACTCGTTATTCAGACTATCCTTGCCAGAGATGAAAGGTGTACCGTACGCTACCGCAGCATCGTAGCATCCCTGGCACGCTCGCACCAGCGTTCCAAGTCGGTCCGGCATGCTCGGGTTGCCCCAGCAGAAATTGTCTAGAATCGCTACCCGTTCCGGGTCTGCGCCGACCGCCACAGCATTGCGCACGGCCTCGTCTACCGCGCTGACAGCCATAGAGTATGGATCATGCTGGCCCAGAATGGGATTGACACCTGCGCTGATGGACATTGCTTTATTGTGTCGCCACGTGCCAAGCGGCTTGAGCACAGCGGCATCGCTCGGACCGTCCATGTGCGGTCCCGTTAACGGTCGTACAATAGTGCCGCCGCGCACTTCGTGATCATAGCGACGAACGATCTCTTCTTTACTCGAAATATTGGGATGCGCCAACATGCGATGCAACATTACCGTCGCATCCACATCCGTATAGGAAGGCGTTACGTTTGCAGGCTCAGCGTATTCAGCAATGAGATGGCGCCGCGGAATACCGTCGTGCAGGAAGGACATTGTCAGGTCTGCCACGACTTTGCCGCCGTAGCGGACGACGAGTTTCGCGTCGCCCGTGAAAGTTCCCAACACGGAGAGCGGAACATCCCACAAATCAGCCAGATCCTGCAACTCCTTCAGGCGTTCCGGTGCCACCGCCAGCACCATGCGCTCCTGCGCCTCGGACAGCCAAATTTCCCACGGCACCAGTCCGGGATACTTTAGCAGCACATCCTGCAGTTCCACATCCACGCCGATCACGCTGCCCATCTCGCCAACAGCAGACGAGAGCCCGCCGGCGCCGCAGTCTGTGATCGCAGTGTATAGTTGACTATCGCGCGCAGCTTCGACCAGCTCAATCAGTCCCTTTTCCATGATGGGGTCACCGATTTGGACCGCGCTGCCTGCCTCTTCAGCCGTCTCATGCGTCAATTCTGCCGAAGAGAACGTGGCTCCATGCAATCCGTCACGCCCTGTGCGACCACCTACGACGACAACCAGGTCGCCGACCTGTGCTTCGGTCCTGTGGCTATCCTTGGGCAGAATGCCGGCACAACCGCAAAATACGAGCGGATTGCCGAGGTAGCCTTCGTCATAAAAGACAGCTCCGTTCGACGTTGGAAGTCCCAACTTGTTGCCGTAGTCTGCGATGCCCGCCACGACGCCGCTGGCGATCCGTGTTGGATGCAGCAGACCATTGGGAAGCTCATCGTTGGGGAAGTCCTGCGGACCGAAACAGAGCACGTCCGTGGTGGCGATGGGACGGGCGGACACGCCGAGGATATCGCGCACAACGCCGCCAGTGCCCGTGTTGGCTCCGCCGAACGGCTCCAGTGCAGAAGGGTGGTTGTGCGTCTCTACTTTGAACGCAATATCGTGGGTGTCGTCGAACTCGATGATGCCTGCGTCATCCACAAAAGCCGAGCGTAACCAAGGCGGTTTGACGGCTTCGGTAGCAGCACGAATGTACTGTCGCAGCAAACCTGATATGGATGTCTGTTCCTTGATGGAACCATCGGTGTTGCGCCAAGTGAAATCGATGTCGGCGCGAAAGGTCTTGTGCACACAGTGCTCGGACCAGGTCTGGGCTAGAGTTTCCAGCTCGACGTCGGTTGGATCGCGTTGCATCTGGCCAAAAAACTCCTGTATGACGCGCATTTCCGCTGCATCCAAATAGAGCAGCCGCTCCCGACTGAGGCGCACCAATTCGTCTTCCGATAGGCCATTCAGCGGAATAGTCTCCACGCGGTCGCTGGCTGTAGCCGTGACACCGAACTGCGGAAGCAATTCGCCGACAGTATACTGTTCGACGGTCTCGTTGCAGAGCAGCTTGCGCGCTGAGAAGGTGCTGGTCGGCCAAGTTCTGCAGTCCGGTAATCTCGTATCGTGCCGCGGTGACCACGTCGCAGCCGGGTAACCCGCTCTCTACGATGCCTTTGGCCAACTCACGAGCGGTAATATCCGTAACGCCGGGTCGGACAGCGACCTCGATGATGACGTTACCATCTGCAGTTGAAGAGCTGTTTTCGTAGCACTGATCGCCATCGATTAGGATGCGCCATGCGGCACGCTCCATGACCGGATCGACGAGCAGCGTCGAGCAGATTGCGTTGACTTGGGATTCCGTATAGTCGCGGGATAAAAAGAAGAGTCGGGCAATCGAGCAATCGGCGATACTGTCGACACCGAGTTGCTTTGCCCCGCTGATGACCGCTCGTGAACGAGCGCCATGAGGACCGCTGACTTCGATTCGAATGGCCATACGTTTGTCGTTCCGTCTTTCCCGGATGGGCTGCTAAGACTGTCCGCCATCTATCACTAAGCGGTCGGATAGACATCCTTGGCGTATACGACCGTAACCACGGCAATTCGATTTATCGAGACGTATTGTAGCAGGAGCGTTCGAAATCAGCTACTATTTCGCCCATACGGAATTTATGGCACTGGCGAACTCCCAAACCGATCCTTAGTGCCGTTTGCGCGTGGGCAGCATGCCATGCCGCAATATCTAGTGGCGGAAGCTACAGTACATTGGTCGATTCGACCAGACCGTGCGAATATTCCCTGGTATTGGATGCGCGTCTGACCGGATTGACTCGCTTATATGCTCACCGTAGCTCACCGCTTGTCAGAATGATTGTCTGATCGACCGCTAATGAGGTACAAAATTGACCGAACTCGTATTGGCATCCGGCAGTCCACGCCGCAGAGAACTTCTCTCAAGTCTTGGACTGAACTTTTCGATTCGTACGTCCGACGTGGACGAAACTCCGATTCCCGGCGAGTCACCGGCTGCAATGGCACAGAGGTTAGCCCAGCTGAAGGCGCAAGCAGTGGCAGACATCCTATCGAAAAGCGGACGGCGCGCCCTCGTGATCGGCGCCGACACCGTCGTGGGCAAGGATGCGGTTATCTACGGAAAACCTGATGATTCAGCAGACGCTGCGCGAATGTTGCTGGAACTGAGAGGAAGCTGGCATCAGGTGCACAGTGCAGTATGTGGCGTAGATAGTGGTTCCGGTCGCCAACAATGCTTGCTCAATACAACAAAGGTGGAGATGCGAGAGTACACAGAGGGGGAGATCGCCGACTATGTAGAAAGCGGCGATCCGCTGGACAAAGCCGGCGCTTATGCTATCCAGCATCCGGAATTCACGCCGGTGCGGCGCATCGACGGCTGTATCACGGCTGTCATGGGCTTGTCGTTGATCGATCTTTGCACACTGCTTGCCGAATTCGGCATCCGACCAGAGTGCGCCATTATGGAACTCTGTGAGGCGCAGGCGGACTTCGCCTGTTGCCAGCGTGCCTCGCAGCAACTCGGTAGCAGATAGGATCGACGCTGCTGATGGATTGACACGACCCTGGCGCGTTGATACACTCGACAGAATAGCGGTGAGAGTACAAATTTGCCTTTCGTGCGTAGCGTCACGTTATGAAAATTTGGAGTACATTTCCAGGATAAGCTTGAGGCCGAAGATGCGGCATAATTCAAATCCTGCCGACAATGATGAGAGTGCAGCAAATCAGTCGGAGGAGTACGAGCGGTTCGAAGAGTACGAGCCCGACGATGTAGATTACAAAGATCTCTTCGGCGAAGATGATGAAGAGATCAACGAGTACGAGGCGTACGATGAGTTGGACGAGTATTACGAGGCGCCGCGTACGAGTAAAGCGAAACCGAAGCGACAGTCCAAGAATTTGCTGCCCGGCGTAGTCGTGCGCGCACGCGGACATCATTTCGATGTTCAGGTCGTGGACGCAGACGACGTCTCGCCAAATGAAGTAGGCAATGTGTACGTGTGTGAAGTACGCGGGCGTATGTTGCAGGAGCGCGGTCGGGACACGCTGGTCGCTGTCGGCGATCGTGTGAGCTTTGTGCAGGATGGAAAGAAGCATGGTCGCATTGAATCCGTCGGGGACCGAGACAGCGTGCTCAGTCGCCAGCATCCCGGCGTCAGTGTTCCCGCCGAGGACGTCATCCTCGCCAACCCAGATCAGGTGTTAGCGGTCTTTGCCGCTGCACAACCGGACCCCCATCTGCGTATGGTGGATCGTTTTCTGGTCATTGCCGAAGCCAACGAAATTCCCGCTATTATCTGCGCCAATAAAATTGACATAAACGGCCTGGATGCGGCAAGAGAGATCTTCGGGCTCTACGAAGAAATTGGTTACAAAGTTGTCTATACAAGCGTGCCAGAAAGACAGGGGATCAGTGAGCTGAAGGAAGTGCTGTCGGATTCGATCACGGTCTTGAGCGGACCCAGCGGCGTGGGCAAGAGCAGCTTGCTCAACGCCATACAGCCGGCGCTCAACATTCATGTGGGCGATCTGCGCGAGGCCCTGGACAAGGGTAAACACACGACTCGCGCCGCTCGTATGTATTCATTGCCCTTCGGCAAGTACACTTTTGTCGCGGATACGCCGGGCATTCGTGAACTGGGCCTATATGACATCGATCCGCAGGACCTGGGCTTCTATTACATTGAGTTCGTACCCTATATCCATGACTGCCGATACCCGAACTGCACCCACGACCATGAACCGGCGTGCGCCGTACGCGCGGCAGTGGAACGTGGCGACATCTCTCGCATTCGTTATGATAGCTACCTGCGGCTATTGCATTCTGAAGGCGCGGCTGAGACCGACGAATATAGTTCGTAACAACACAAGATCGTCAATCAAAGGAAGAACGAGTAAGTACTCTTGAGTAATCAAAACGCAATGTCCGATTTTGTCTCGGGCTTGAATACTGAACAGAAACGGGCCGTGGAGACCGTTTACGGTCCTGTATTAGTATTGGCGGGACCTGGATCCGGAAAAACACGCGTCCTTACGCGTCGCATCGCACACTTAATCCACTCGGATATTAAGCCGTGGCATATTCTCGCAGTGACGTTTACCAATAAGGCCGCCAGCGAAATGCGGGAACGCATCGAGATGCTCTTCGTCGACGAGTTGGGCGTTCCTGCTCCGGGCGAATCGCGGCTCAAAGGCCTGGCTATCGGCACATTTCATAGCATCTGCGCTCGTGTATTGCGCGTAGAAACCGAGGCCATCGGTTATCAGCGCAATTGGGTCATCTATGATTCCGCGGATCAATTGGCGCTCATTCGTAGCATTCTTCGCGAGATGAACCTGGATGAGAAACGCTACAGCCCACAGGCAGTTCGAGCCGGCATCAGCCGGTTGAAGAACGAGATGATACAACCGCAGGAGTTTGCACCGGGTTCCTATATGGAAGAAATTGTCGGCCGCGTCTACGAACGCTATCAGCAGGCGTTGCAGACGAACAACGCCATGGATTTCGACGATCTGCTAGGCAAGACCGCCACGTTGCTGCGCGATAATGAGACGATCCGGCGCAAGTATCAGGAGAAATGGCCCTTCGTCCTCGTCGATGAGTTCCAGGACACGAATACAGTCCAGTATGAGCTGCTGCGTTACCTTGTCAGCGAAGGCGAAGGTCAGCGCAACCTTTTTGTGGTGGGCGACGAGGACCAGTCCATATACCGCTTCCGCGGCGCCGACTATCGAAATGTGCGTCGCTTCCGCGAAGACTATCCCGAGGCGATCGTGGTGCTGCTGGAGCAGAACTATCGCAGCACCCAGATCATCCTGGACGCCGCTAACTCGCTGATTTCCAACAACCGGAATCGAACGCCCAAACAGTTGCGCACTGAGCGCGGCTCCGGTAAAAAGGTGACGGTCTACGAAGCGTACAACGAAACCGAAGAAGCATCCTATATCTGCGATGAAGTGCGCCGGCTCATCATCGACGAACGCTGCAACCCTGGTGATTTTGCCGTGATGTATCGCACGAATGCACAGAGCCGAGCGCTGGAAGAAGCGTTCGTGCAGCGGGGCATGGCCTATAAGCTGGTCGGCGCCACTCGTTTCTACGAACGCAAGGAGATTAAGGATGTCCTCTCCTATATGAAGTTGGTGCACAATCCAAATGACACGATTGCCATGGATCGCATCATCAATGTGCCAACGCGCGGTATCGGACCCAAGACATACGAGAGTCTGAAGACCTGGGCCGATCGGTTAGGAGTATCGCCATACAATGCGCTTCGCCTAATTCACCATGGCGCCGTAGAGCTAACCAAGCTGGAACCGCAGCTTTTCCTGGGTCTGGAAGCATACGAGGCGCCACCGTTGGCTACACGCGCAGCACGCGTGCTGTCTGATTTTAGTGCTATGCTGGAACGCTGGATAGCACTGAACAACGCTGGATCGCAAGTGGGGGTTGTGGACCTTATGGACGCCATCCTTGCCGAGTCGGGTTATGTGGACGATCTACGTGATGGCACAGATGAGGCCGAAGATCGATTCGCCAACATTCAGGAACTGCGCGGAGTCGCCGCTAATTACGTCCACGGCATGATCGAACTGGAAGAAGGGCAAACGCCGTTGGGAAGCTTTCTTGAGGAAATTAGCTTGGTGAGCGACACCGATAATCTAGAGTCCGAAAGCGGTTCTGTCACACTGCTGACGCTTCACACAGCCAAGGGACTTGAATTTCCCGTGGTCTTCATTGTCGGCATGGAAGACGGCATCTTGCCGCACAGTCGAAGCATCGAATCGGAAGACGCTGAGGAGATGGACGAAGAGCGGCGGCTCTGTTATGTGGGCATGACTCGCGCCAAACGCAATCTTTATCTCGTGCACTGCTTCCGACGTACCCTATGGGGGAACAGCGAGGTGCAGATGCCGAGCCGGTTCCTCAACGAGATTCCCGTCAATCTTCTGCAAGGAATGGTGGACCAGCAAAGTCGGCGTGAAGCCTCCTACGAGCGCGCCACCACATGGGATTCCGGCACCTGGTGGGACGACACATCCGATGAACCCAGCGAACCCGGCAGCGGAAGACGCAGCATACGCAACAGCTACAGCAATACCGGCAACGGTAGCCGGCGCTCGTCCTCGGCTCGAAGCGCAGGTGCGTCGTCGGCTGGTTCCAGTCGCGCAACACGCCACAGGTCATCGAGTTCATCACCGCCCTCGTGGACCACAGATGCAAACACAGCCAGCCAATCCGATGACACTGTCCAAGCTCAATACAAGGTTCGCGATAGCGTGCAACATGCGAAGTTTGGCGTCGGAACCGTGATCGAATCCAAGGTCGCGAACGGCGAAGAGGAAGTGACGGTCGCCTTTCCCGGCATCGGCGTCAAACGATTGCTCGCTTCCTTCTCCGGCTTGAAAAAACTGTAGACCGAACAGGTGCAATATGACCTGATGCATTCCAATGCATCGTATCGCACAGCGATCCAAGAATGGAATAGGCAATGCAAGAACAGAAAGCTTCATCCCAAGGTAACGAGTCCGTTTACCCGCTGCAGTTCAATCCCGTCTTCAAGGACTATCCCTGGGGCGGGCGCAACTTGACATCTGCACTGGGGCGTTCCATTCCCGATGGTGTTGTGGCTGAAAGCTGGGACATAGCTGCGCACTCTAACGGCTCGAGCACAGTGCGGAATGGAGAGCTGGCAGGGATGTCCCTGCCCGACGTTATGGATAAGCTGGGCGTAGACCTCGTCGGCACGCGTAATCAACAAGCGCTGGATAGCGGCAAGTTCCCTCTGTTGATCAAGCTGCTGGATGCCAATTCGTGGCTTTCCGTTCAAGTGCATCCTGGGGACGAATACGCACTGGAGTATGAGTCCGACTTTGGCAAGACCGAGATGTGGGTGGTTCTGCGCGCAGCGCCCGGCGCCGAGCTTATCTACGGATTCAAACCTGGCGTTTCAAAGGACCTATTTGCGCAGGCCATCGACGACGGGTCGGTTGCCGACTGGCTCTACCACCTGCCGGTTGAAGTAGGCGACGTCATCTTCGTTCCAGCCGGAACGGTTCATGCTCTAGGGCCTGGCGTCATCGTTGCTGAGATCCAGCAGAACAGCGACACAACGTATCGTATCTACGACTGGGGACGACCGAGGCCGATCCACGTGCGACAGGCGCTGGATGTACTGGACTTCAGCATTATCGAACCAACAGCGTACCGTCCCCAGCCCATTACAGAGAACGGCATCCGCCGAGAACTCATCGGCGAGTGCGCATACTTCCGTACGGAGCGGATCTATATGCCCGCCGGTTCCGATTATGGGGGCGACTGCAACGGAGAGACTTTTGAAATCTGGGGCGTCCTGGAAGGCTCGGCAGAGGTCGGCAGCCAAGGAGGCGACGTTGAACTAAACGCCGTCGATTGGACGGTGCTGCCGGCTGCGCTTGGCGACTATGCAATTCATGCCGAAACTGACTCGGTGCTGCTACGTGTCACCACGCCAGACAAGGTTGGCTAGGCTGATGTACGACATCGTTATCAAGAATGGTACGGTCGTGACCAATCGCGGCGTCGTGGACACAGATGTGGCGATTACCGGGCAGTCCATCGCTGCCGTCGGTATGAACATGGAAGGCGCGCGCGTCATCGATGCTACAGACTGTCTAGTTATCCCAGGCAGTGTCGATCCGCATGTGCACCTGCAGATGCCGCTCGGCGGCATTGTCACAGCCGACACCTTCGAGACCGGAACCGTTGCGGCTGTGTGTGGCGGCACCACAACCATTATTGATTTTGTGACACCTGCGCCAGGTCAGACGCTTCTGTCCGCACTCAAGCAGCGGCGAAAGGAAGCAGATGGCTCCGTCGCAGCAGATTACGGTCTGCACATGACCATTCCTACATGGCATGCTTCCGACGAATACCGTCTTGCTGACATTCCGCAAGCGGTTGAGGCGGGCTGTGCGACCTTCAAGATGTATCAAGCCTATGACGGTATGGCGCTGAGTGATGTCATGCTATTGCGCGCCATGAGCGCGGTCGCAGAGGCGAACGGCGGCGTCGTGCTGCATAGTGAAGTCGGTCCAGTGATCGAAATCCTGCGGCGCGACAGGCTGCGTGAAGGGCAGACACGCGCCATCTGGCATGCAAGAACGCGACCCATTCAGCTCGAGGCAAGCGCCGTGCATCGCGCCATCGCCCTAGCAGAGCTTGCCGGAGTGCGTCTGTATGTATTCCACATAGGGGCGAGCGAAGTCGTGGACATGCTACGGCAGGCGCGCTATCAGGGCATCGAAGTGTACGCAGAAACCTGCCCCCAGTATCTGCTGCTCAGTGCTGACACACATCTGACCGCAGACAATGGCGAGCTGTACATTTGTGCGCCGCCTCTGCGCAGCGAAGCAGATCATGCCGTGTTGTGGAAGGCGTTGCAGGATGGCGCAATCAACGTCGTCAGCACCGACCACTGTCCCTGGACAAGAGCGCAGAAGCATCAGCCTAACTTCGCTTCCGTCCCGGGCGGCATACCTAGCATTGAAGCCAAGCTTGCCCTCATCTTCCACTTCGGCGTGGTGCATGGCGCACTGAGCAAGGAGCGCTGGGTGGATACCTGTTGCACGGCGCCTGCTCATCTCATGGGCTTGACGAACAAAGGACGCATCTCCCCTGGTTGTGATGCAGACATCGTCATATATGATCCCAGCCTGAAAAAGAGTATCAGCGTCGATACGCTTCATGAAGCGGCGGACTGGACCCCGTACGAAGGCATGACGCTGGACGGTTGGCCTCGAACAGTCATGCTACGCGGTGAGGTGGTCGTAGAAGATACTGAGTTTCTGGGCGATCTGCGTGGACAATTCGTGCCGCGGCGTCTGAGCTAAATAGGAACGTCGGCGCTTAGCGAATGTTTCTGTATCTGTCCAAGCTTCTGCCCCTATTCGTCTATCCGGTGGGATTGACCATCGTGCTGGTCGCGGCAGCCCTATTCCTGCGACGTTTTCAGCGAGTCTCTGTGGTGCTGCTCCTCCTGTCGGTCACGGTCTTGCTCGTGTTTGGCAATGGCGACGTGGCAGGACGATTGGCAATGACGCTCGAATGGCAATACTTGCCCCAAGAATCTGTCGCCAAGGCAGATGCCATCGTGTTGCTTGGCGGCGCAACACGAGCGTCGGTCTATCCGCGCCAGACAACCGAAATGAACGAGGCAGGCGATCGCATAGTAGAGGCTGTTCGACTCTACCGCGCAGGCGCGGCGCCGATCATTCTCGTTACAGGCGGCGCCATAGACTGGTTGGGCTCATCGACGCCTGAAGCCGACGGAATGCGCGAACTCCTGGAGTTTATGGGCGTCCCCGGCGACGTTATCTATGCTGATGCCGGTGCGCGCAACACCTACGAAAATGCGGTCAATGTGCGCGCCATGGCCGATGAACTTAACGTTTACAATATACTCCTTGTTACATCCGCTATGCACATGCCTCGCTCGGTCGCCATCTTCGAAAAACAGGGCTTCACAGTACACGCAGCGCCGACGGACTTTCTGACAACAGAAAGTGATTCAGGAGGTGCAAGCGCTGGGCTGGGCGCTCGCTTCTATCGACTTTTTCCCGAGGCGCAGTATGTAGACCAGTCAACCCGCGCTATGAAAGAGTACCTTGGCGCGATGGTCTATCGGCTGCGGGGATGGATGTAAGCTGTAGCACATATTCGCTGTATAAAACCTCCTACCTCTGTGAAATCTGCCCTACATGACAATTATTAGAACATGTGCTATATTTATTGTTAATCTATTGATGTGGGCATAGTACCAGGAGGCACAAATGGAATTTAATGTCGGACAACACATCGTTCATCCCGCACATGGCGCGGGCACCGTTGTCGGTGTCCAAGAACAGGAGTTGGTAGAGGGTTACCAACAGTACTATGTGGTGAGTTTTACGGATAAACGACTGACTGTGCGAGTGCCACAGAAGCGTATTACTGACTTGGGCCTGCGCAGAGTGATGGCCACTTCAAAATGCAAAGAGGTATATGGCGTACTGCGCGAAACGCCAAGGCAGCTTCCGAGTAATTTCAAGGAACGCCGCCGCGAAGTAGAGAAGCTGATTCATTCCGGTAAACCTCTGAAGGTAGCTGAAGCGCTGCGAGAATTGAGCTGGAGGCGTGAGGAGAAACCGCTCAACAAAGCAGACTCCGAGCTACTGACTCAGGCAAACGGTATGTTGGTGCAAGAAATGTCCTTGGCGACTGGTGAAGACAGGACTGATGTTGAAAAGCGAATCTCAGAAGTGATCGACGAGTCGATGCAGGCTAATCACGAGCGCATCAGCGATGAAGAAGAAGCCGAAGCTGAGGCGAGCAAGGACGAGAACTCCAATGGTAAGAGCGCCAAGAAGGAATCCTAGACCGGTAGAGTGAATAGTCTTTCGTGATTAACTCGTGCCGTAGGAGAGTAAAGTTTCTTACTGAGTAGGATGTGTTGCACGGGAACTTACTGTGCTTAATGAGTAGTGCTAATTGAGTTGTGTTGAATGAGTAGCAGTAAACATAAGCTACGTACCAATCGAAATAAACCGAATCGCAGCCGTGCCAGCGCCCCGCAAGAGCAGGGCGCTGTTGTTGTCGACTGGGGTGGGCGCATTCCCATTGCGTTGACCATGCCTAACACCTACTTTGTGGGCATGAGCAGCCTGGCGCTGCAACTCATCTATCGCATGCTCAACGCGGAGCCGGATGTAGTCTGTGAACGTATCTTTTGGGATAAGAATACATCCCGAGAGGAGACCACACCGCGCTCCCTCGAGAGTCATCGTCCGGCTGTGGATTTCAGCGTTTGGGCGTTCACCATTTCCTGGGAGATGGACTACTTCAACGTGGTGGACATGCTACAGCGCTCTGGAATTCCTTCCCTGGCAGAGGAGCGCGCGAATAGCCGCCAGTGGGACGGTTCGCCTTGGCCACTACTTATTGCCGGTGGTCCAGGTGTAACCATGAACCCCGAGCCCATGGCTCCGTTTTTTGACGCGATTCTGATCGGCGAAGGGGAGGAAGCCCTTCCCGCTTTCGTGGACCTCTGCCGAGAAGCGATTGCCGATGATCATGAGGCCATACTAACCCGCCTACATAGCACGCCAGGTTGGTACGTTCCGACGCTGCATCCATCCAACCGAGAGCATTCAGATTTCGCACCAGTTGAGCGTCTGTGGGTACGCAACCTCGAAGAATACTACACCAGCAGCGCGCTCTATACGCCGGACACAGAATTTTCCGACATGCATATTATGGAGATTGCACGCGGATGTGGCCGCGGGTGTCGTTTCTGCCTCGCCGGCTATGTCTACCGTCCTGCACGAGAGCAGCCGCTGGACCGTCTGCTTCTATCAGCTCAGACGGCCATGGAAGCAGGTATTTCAAAGATCGGGCTGCTGAGCGCCGCTGTCAGTGACCATACGCAAATCGATGAGCTTGCAACTGAATTGCAGCAGATGGGCGCTTCCATCACCGCCAGTTCCATGCGCATGGATCCCATCAGCGTACCGCTCATACGCGCCATGGCAGAAACGGGCGCACGTAACCTGACGGTCGCCCCGGAAGCCGGAAGTCAGCGTCTACGCAACGTGATCAACAAGACGCAGACCGAAGACCAGATGATGCAAGCGATCGAACTGGCGCAAGAGTTCAATTTTCCGCAACTCAAGCTTTACTTTATGGTGGGTCATCCGACCGAAACCGACGACGATATTCAAGCTATCATCGACTTCACCCTGCAAGCGCGCCAGCGTTTCAATCGCAAGATTGCCATCAACGCCACACCGTTTGTGCCCAAGGCGCACACGCCGTTCCAGTGGCAAGGTATGGAGGACGCCAGGACGCTGCGCAAACGGCAACAGACCATTCACCGCGCGCTGGCGCGACACGGTGTCGAAACGAGGGCGGACTCGCCGGAATGGGCTGAGGTGCAGGCTGTGCTCAGCCGTGGCGACCGCCGTATTGCTGAGGTGCTGTTGGCCATGTCGCACGAGCAGCTCAACGTGAAGACTTTCTTCCGAACCATGGAAGAACTCGGCCTGGACAAGCGGGACTACATAGGTGAGCGAGAAGCGGGTAGCGCCCAACCCTGGGATATCGTCCAAAGCGGCGTCAGCACCAACTACTTCCAGTATGAGCTGCGGCTGGCAGAGCAGAACCTGACCGGTTACAGTTGTCCGCCCGATAGCGCCGGCTGCATGACCTGCCAAGCCTGCGATTTCGGATGGGCGTTCCGATACGGCAGCAACGACCAACGTCCCATAGCGGCAGCCAAGGGCGGCGCCTGGAAAGCCGAGGATTGGCAGCCCTGGACCCGGATTCGGTTGATGGAGCATATAGGCGACTAGCTCTTCTGCCATGTCGCATCTTGTCTGATGTGGCTCACAACGTATATGTGCCGTCAGATACATGGATTTGTGGGTCTGCATCATCGACGAGTAGACTTGCTGCATGAACAGGATCCAGCATCCTAACGGTGTCATTACCTATACATTCGATAGTTTTGATTCGTTTCCGGTAAGCGTACACGTTAGCACGCGACACGGAGGCGTCAGTCCTGCGCCTTGGAATTCGCTCAACTTCAGCGTGAAGCGCGGCGATATCCGTGAGCGCGTCCATGCCAATCGAGTGCGGCTTGCCGACGCCTTGCAGGTCGACGTTCATCAAATCGTATCTTGCGAACAAATTCATAGTCGTACTGTTGTGAAAGTGGATGAAGCATCATGCAGGCGAGATGCAACGAGGCGCCGACGGGTTGGTCACAACGAGTCAGATCGTTGCCGCTGAGCCTTGTATTCGCCGACTGCGTGCCTGTTGTGCTGTACGATGCCAGGCGCCACATCCTAGGCGTCTGCCATTCGGGCTGGCGAGGCACGGTGCAGGGTATTACCGCGGCCACACTGCATGCGATGGTTGACGAATATGCCGTCGATCCTGCTGACGTGCATGCTGGCATTGGGCCGAGTATTGGACCAGACAGCTACGAGGTTGGTCCGGAAGTTGTCGAGGCAGCTTCAGGCTTCTTTACGAATGTCGATGAGCTAATTACATATCGAAAAGGCGCGAGGATACTCGCATACCTGCTTCGAAGGTCTTGCCGGCAGACCTCATTTCAACCTGTGGGAAGCCAACCGCAGCCTCTTGGTGCAGAACGGGGTACCAGCGGAACAGATTGAGGTGAGTGGCATTGATACAGCTACCAACACGCATGACTTTTTCAGCCATCGCGGCAGAGAAGGGCCAGTGCGGGCTGTTCTCCATGGTTGCCTGGCTGCACCCGCTCAGTTAGTAACCGAACATATCCATCCTACATAATTCACATCATTCCGCCGATCCATTCCGGCTACTTCCACGCGAAGATGCAAATATGAAATTAATATCAAGCAATCTCAGATACGCACTTATATTCGCATCCATCCTGGCGATGTGCATGCTTTCAATGGTTGCGGTCGACTTCGGCGGTGCAGGCAGCCACAGACTACGGCACCATTCCACCTTTCGCACCCGTTCTCAATAACCCGAACATGGAATGCGAGGTTGGTTTCACGCCGATAACCATTCCCACCGGCGAGGAAGTTCTATCGCCGAATGGCTGGACAATCGCCAGAGCAGAAGGGTCACCCTACATCGGCAGTGCACGCATCTTCTTTGAGCAGCGCACTGATTCGGGTGGTAGCTGTTACACCAGCAACGCACATGTAGAACGCATCGAAGGGCGTGACAGCGTCCTGGTGCGCGCCCAGGACTTGGAAACGCCGCCCGTTCCCGGCAAGCCATTTGATGTCATTCTGAGCCAGAAAGCAGCCGCCATGCCAGGCGCGGACTACAGCGTCAGCGGATGGATGTTGAGCCTGTGTGGTGGCAGCGCCGTCCCGTCCGATTGTCCTGACGATGTCTATATCGTCAAAGCGCTTGGCATCGACCCCACGGGTGGCGATGATCCCTCAAGTGATGCCATCCAGTGGACCGAGGACCTGCGTAATTTCGTCGACGGGGATAACAAGCGCGTCGGGTGGGTGAATTTACGTATGGCTGCACAGGCTGAAGCTGGTCAAATTACAGTCTATGCCCGTCTCTACGCTCCATATCAGCATCACGGCAATCACGGTTTCATTGACTCCATCAGCCTGATTCGTGCGCCGAAAGCCTGGTTCGAGAGCGTCGAACACAAGGTGGTCGATCGTCTAAGCGCCGAGTTGAACTGGAGCTGTGACAGTTCCATCGATGCGGATGCCGTGGTTGGCGGCACCTACGAAACCATGATCGATATTCAAGTGCGCCAGAAGGGCTGTGAGGAGTGGATCGATCTGGCTACCGCCGTCCCGGAAGCCCAAAGCAGTATGGAGTTCCATACGCTTAAGTCTGATTCGGAGTTCCAGTTCCGCATTCGCGCTCGGGCTGAGCAGCCTCCCGCTCCGCCGGACGGCGCCTCGCCAAATCAGCGTTATCCAGGCGTCTGGAGCGATCCGATGGTCATTCGCTTTGTTTCATCCCCTACAACAAGTTCATTGCTGCCGATCGCGGAATTCCGGACGTTCATTCCGGCGGCGGGTTTGGCCGATAAATGTTATCTCGTCAACTGGTTCACAACTGATCCTCAGTAGAGTTCGCGTTGGAGTGTACTCACGGCCGTCATCACGCCTATGGTTGACGTTGCCCCACGATTTAGAATCGTCGCCCATTCACTGGTACAATGGGATATCCGGGTACAGGTGCGTGTCGGTTCAATGCTCATCTTGTACTGATAGTTGTCGAATTGGACAGTGAGGGCCTCGTGTCAATCCAAGCACGTCTCTTCGAAGTGCGTACGCATATCAGCCAAGCAGCGAGTCGCGCCGGGCGTGACGCGTCTGAAGTCACTTTGCTGGCTGTGAGCAAGACCAAGCCCATGGAGGATATTGTTGCGGCTTATGCGGCGGGACAGCGCGCATTCGGCGAGAACCGGCTGGAAGAACTGTGGCAGAAAGTTGAAGCGGCACGCGAACTTGGCCTGGACGAGATACGCTGGCATATGATCGGCTCTATTCAGAGTCGCAAAACTTCGTTAACTGTCGGTCCGTTTGAACTGGTGCACTCTGTGGACCGAATGAAGATTGTCATCCGTATGAGCCGCGATGCGCTTGAGGCGGAGACGATTACAGAGGTACTGCTCGAAGTGAACGTAAGCGGCGAGGAGTCCAAGCACGGATTCAGCCCTGCCGAACTGCGCAAAGAGGTTGCCGAAATTGTCACACTGCCGGGCATCCGAGTGCATGGTCTCATGACCATGGCCCCCATTGTGGATGATCCTGAAAAGGTGAGGTCCTATTTTGCTCAGCTTCGCGCCTTACGAGACGAGTTGGCGAATCAGTATTCATCCGTCGATTGGTCTGAGCTGTCCATGGGGATGACGCAAGATTACGAAGTAGCTGTGGAAGAAGGCGCTACCATCGTGCGCGTTGGCTCGGCTATCTTCGGTGAAAGAAACCATATTTAGCTGAAGCCTAACAGTTCGTTTGAGTTGAATTCGGAGGAGAAGATGCTCGACGTGAACCGAATTGCCTTCATTGGCAGCGGCGCCATGGGCGAAGCGATTATTCGAGGACTGCTGGAGGACGGCGCACTGGCTGCTTCGTCCATCAGTGCCAGCGATCCCGTTGAAGCACGTCGCCAACAGGTAGAAAAGACCTATGGCGTCCAGGTTACGAACGACAACAAGTCAGCCGTTGCCGGTGCAGACATTGTCATGTTATGCGTCAAACCACAGGTTGCTGCCCATGTGATGAGCGAATTACATGGCGCAATTGCTGCCGAAAGCCTGGTGCTGAGCATCATGGCTGGCGTACCCATCGCGCTGATAGAAAACCATTTGGCCAGCGAACGCATTGTGCGCTGCATGCCCAACACGCCGGCACAGATTGGCATGGGCGCTACGGTCTGGACCGCAACGCCAACCGTTTCGGATGCCCAAAAAGCTCAGGTGGAGGTCATCCTCGGTGCGCTGGGCGAGAAGATTGAGGTACACGAAGAGCGCTACCTGGACATGGCTACGGGGTTGAGCGGTTCAGGCCCGGCGTTTGTCTTTCTCGTCGCCGAAGCGATGATCGATGCCGGTGTTCATATCGGCTTCAGCCGCGCCGATGCCGAAAAACTAGTCCTACAGACCATGCAAGGCAGTCTCGCACTACTGCGCGAAACGGGACTGCATCCGGCAGAATTGCGCAACCGCGTCACCAGCCCCGCCGGTACAACCGCTGCCGGTCTGTATGAACTGGAGGCCGGCGCCATCCGCGCCACTATGTTGCGTGCCATCCAGGCAGCCTATAGGCGCAGTGTAGAGCTTGGGGATTCGTGATATCGTTCCATGGCGTGTATAGTCTGATATAAGCGAACGTTTAGTCGTAGAACGGGGAGTATTGAATGCAGGTCGCTCAACTATTGCTTATTTTCATACAGTTGTACAGCTATATATTGCTGGCAAGAGCTTTGATTAGCTGGCTGCCATCCCTGTTTCCGGGGAATGAGACTGTGCAGAACATCTACCAGCAAATAGCGCCGCCGCTGCACGCCGTCACGGAGCCGATTCTAGAGCCGATTCGTCGCCTCATCCCGCCCATTGGCGGGACCATCGACGTGTCGATCATGGTGGCGTTCTTTGCGCTCATCTTCCTGAGCTCAGTACTGCGCCAGATGTTCTAGACGCTTGTGCGCCTGATTGTCTCTTACACATATTGACGCCCGCTTGAATGTGCTAGTCAGGCGGGCGTTTAGCTTGAAGGTAAGCTATGAAGCTTTTGATTAGTGACTACTCCGGTTGAACTAACCAGGGAAAATACAACTGGGGCAGCACGTTGACCGCCTCGACCGTATGACTGATGTTGGTTCCTGCAATTAGGGCGGTCACATAAACTGACTCGCGATTTGCCGTTGGCACGGCAATCTCCAATTCTGCCTTACCGCCGGAGGTCGCCACAATTTCATTCGTCGAACTAATGTTGTCCGTAACTGCCACTTGTGTGCCGTCCGTCACACTGTTACCGAACATATCCATCACGCTTAACTCGAAGGGCACGTAAATATAACCCGCGTCAGCCGACAGACCGGTCTGCTGCTCTAGGCTCACAACTTCCGGCTCGCCCGGCAACACGACGATGTCCTGTGTTGCATAACCTGTCGGTGCGGTGACTGTTATCGTTCCCTTACCCGCCAACTTTCCTGCGTAGAGCGTATATGTGAAGAGTCCGTCAACGGCAACTGCCGTAACCTCTGAAGCGTCAACATCAAAATGGCCGATAGTTGCCTCCAGATTGATCTGAGTATCTCCAGTCACAGTATCGCCGTTAATGTCTACCACGCGAACTTCAAGCGGCGTTGAATCAGTGCCCACGTCTAAGGTCGATGTGAAGACTGTGAGTTCGGGCGGCAGGTTTACACTGATCGCGCGATCTACTACAGAGGCGCCTAGTTGAGTGCGTAGGACATACTCCCCAGGAGTAATCGGAAAGGATAGCTCAAAGCTGGCAACGCCACTAGCATCGGTAAACGAACGCAGCACCGTCGTGGCAGCGCTGCTGGAGTCGGCTTCGGCAGATTGGCTGGCGGACAGCAGCTGCACATAAACTGAAGCGCCACGGACTGGCCTACTGCCGCCTGCCTTTGCACTCACATCAAACGATACTTTTTCCCCTGGAGCAACGGGAGATTCGAACGGACCGTCGACTGAAATGGCTATGTCGCTGGATGCAGCCATAAGTGCGCTGTAGTAGTTGATGCGGCCTGCGCCAAGATAATCGTCGTCGCCAGGATACGTGTCTGCGTTGACGTCGTCCGCTGTGTCCTTCATGATTGCCAACAGATCATCGCCGCTGAGGTCGGGGCGAAGACTTCGAAGCAGGCCGAAAAGCGCACTCACGTGCGGGGTAGCCATGCTCGTGCCTGTTTTATAGAGATAGTTGCTGCCGATCCAAGTGCTGAGAACACTCTGACCCGGCGCCGCTACGTCGATTTCAGGCCCATAGTTGCTTCCCTGGCTTGGGCCATCAACCCAGCGAATATCCGAACTGGTTGTCGCGGCTACCGCAACGACCTCCGGATACGCAGCAGGCCATAATACGCTGCTGTTGTAGTTTCCTGCCGCCGCAACCACAATTACGCCCGCATCATGCGCCGCTTCCACCGCATCCTGAAGACTTGCACTCTCGGTGTACGTGGTTAAGCTCAGGCTTACGATATCCATATCCTGATCAATGGCGTAGAAGATCGCACTGAGCAGACCTGGCATGCTTCCAGAACACAGGCTGCTGCCGAGCATCCGAAGCGGCGCAACTGAGATACTTCCACCAACATTGGCTACGCCTACGTTGTTATTCGTCACAGCAGCGATTGTACCAAGTGTATGCGTACCGTGTCCGCATAGCTCATCGGTGGGATCATTGTCGCCTGTGACACTTGAGAACCAGTCCCAGCCGTGGAAATCGTCGATGTAGCCATTGCCGTCATCGTCCACGCCGGCGACGCCGTTTACTTCCGCTTCGTTCGACCAAATGTTGGCGTCTTGCAGGTCGGGATGGTCAGGCTGATACCCGCTATCGATGACGCCGATGACGACATTACTGTCGCCTTTTGATATGTTCCAGGATTCGACGGACTGCACTTTTACGGGTGCATACTGTTCGGCAAAACGCGGATCATTCGGTGTTGGCTCCTCAGCAGGCGGATCGGTAAACGCAGCAGGGGCTGAAGCAGCGTAAACAAGCTGATTTGGCTCGACATACCGAAACTGCGGATTGGCCGCGGCAACAATCGCTGTCGATTCCTGGACGGCAGCGGTCATGGCAGTCGCCTCTGCCGGCACCGGCGCAACCACTTCAGCGACGGCAAAACGCTCCCAGTAGTGGACCAACTGCAGACCTGCGTTGGCCATCTGCTCGGCAACCTGCTCAAACGTGAGTCCTTGTTCCACGCCGATCAGCAACGTCTCTGGCTGACTAGGTGCATCTTGAGCGGCGGGCGCCGTCGCGTCACGCGCAGAGACGGCGCCTGGCGCTAAGAGTAAGGCAAAAACCAGGAGTAGAAGGAAGTACGTTCGATATCTCAGCACGTGCGTCTCATTCCAAATAACCAACAGAGCGGGATATTTCTATACCTACATCCATACCTTCAAACGTATAGCTTCGGTGTTCCGTTGCGACAAATTCCGATAATCTCTTAACGTTCGTAAGCTTACCAATGTTTCACGAAAGTGCAATAGCCAAAGAGGCATCGTATGATGCGGCATAAGTAGCGCTGATTGATGTTTATGCTACGAAGTCGTCTTGATAACTGTTGTAGGCATATACGGCTCGAGACACTCAACAAAATGTGCTAGAATACAGCCCATTGCACATTCTTGTATGTGCACACGTGCACATACAAGAATGTGGTATCTAGTTCTTTGCACATAGGAAAACTATCGAGCGTTGAAACACATAGGCGTAAATCTGCGTATGATCTCTAGTGAACGGTTCGAGCAACTCGTTGAGGAAGCGCTTGACTCAATTCCCGATGAATTTTGGGCTGTAGTCGACAACCTAGGTGTTCAGGTAATGGACTGGCCTTCGCCCTATCAAATGGCAAGCGCCGGCGTCGCACCCGGTCATATCTTGCTGGGTTTGTACGAGGGCATCCCGCTCACAGAACGCACAACACACTACGGTCTGGTCGCGCCGGATAGAGTCACGATCTTTCGCGGGCCCATACTTCGGGTCTGCCCGCCGGATGACGAGGACGCCGTTCGAAAGCAGGTGCGTCGTACGGTCCTGCACGAGGTTGCGCATCATTTCGGAATTTCGGATGAGCGACTGGTTGAAATCGGCGCTTACTAGCCAGTCGGATTTTCGAGAAGGTGCAGCAAGAGTACAGTCAGGTTTGGGACTGCATAGTGACTTACTGAGAGGGGCTCAACCTCATGAAGAATGTACTGCTAGCTATTCTGTTATTCGGCACAGTCGGCACTTTGTCTGGATGTAGCGCAATTCAAGGCGTTTTATCGTCCATATTCGGCACAGAAGAGCAGTCATACGGTCTGCCTGTGGATTTTCAGGATGTGATCGACAACTGGCAAGAACTGGGTCTGCCTGACTTGAGTGACCTGGCAGACCTGCCTGGGCTGGATTCGCTGCCTCTGCTGGAAAGCCTGCCCGGCGGCATCGTCTACCGCGGTCCTGTGCAGCACAAGATCAACGCTGGCGACAAAATTCCCGGAACTGATATCACGCTGTTGCAAACGACCGAGGGCGGAGCTGAATTCGACATCAGCGGAATGCGCAGCGTTCGTGTTGTCGGCGATTCCGTGGACTACGACGGCGAATGGCCTTCGCTGCCCGGCAGCACGTACAACAGCCGCATGCGCATTTACCGTGTCTCTGATGGGAGCGTCCGCGTTGCCGGCGTGCATCAACTGGCGATACCTGGTATCAATCCGGTCATGACCGGCGAACGCATACGCGGTGATAAACTGACGTTCCCGTTCGTTACGCAAGTCAGCACTGGCAGCACCATCCCTGGCACTACCTACGGCTACGGCGGGTCACATGATCGCGGGGCAATTATTACAGGCATTTCAGAAGGTGATTATCCATATCGGAAGATGGGCGACAGCATCCACTGGCGCGGTAATTTGCGTCCGGATGTTCCCGTAGAGTACAACATACGCACGATACATTTTGACGATAAGGCGATTCAGGTTGGTGGGGTTGTGTCTGTGCAACTGCCTACCCTGGCTGGAGAGTAGTAGTGACCGCGCAAGAAGATTTCCGTCGACATGCTTTGGCGAGTGACGAGCTAGCCTCGAAAGCCATTGACGCAGATTATTTCAACATTACCGATACCGGCTCTTGGCCCGTAGCTGGACTGCTGGTGCTGTTGGACGGGCATAAGCAGCCTGTACGTTCTGAGCTTCAGCTGCACGACGGTCTGCCCAGCCATATACAAGAAGGCGCCATTCGCCAGGCAAAGCAAGTGCTGCAAAGCACCTACAGCAGCGAATTGACCGTACCCATGGAGATCATTGAGACGAGTCAAATGCGCGATGCGATCAATGTACGTCTGAGCGAAGATGCGCCTGAGTCCTCATCTTCCGGCTTCGCCTTGCCGATGCGTCTTGTAGCGGGCATCAGCGTAGTGGCGGTTGTCGCGATTGCAGCGCTATTGCTTTTTGCACTCGGCGGCGGCTCTATCAGCGCATTTATGGCCGGTCTTTCCAGCGATGAAGAGTCACCATTGGCTGCGATGCAGGAAATGGTGGTATCCGGTTCAAGGTCGGGCGCTGATGTCCAGCCGACGGATGTACTAGACATCCCGTTGCCGCCGAGCAAGAATGCCCGTGCCGATATTTCCGTCGGGACTAGGGTCGCAATCGTACCGGACCTGCGCCTAACGTTACGCAGTGAGCCCGGTGCTGACTTGGGCATCCCACTGGGCTATATGATGGACAGCGACACTGCGGTCGTCATCGACGGTCCACAATTCGCAGAGGGTACAAATGATACCATCGTCTGGTGGCGAGTACGCTTGGACGACGGTACCGACGCATGGGCGGCTGCCAACACCAGCGATCAAACCTTGCTCATCCCGGCAGAATAAAACCTTCCGATACGTGTGCCGTTTCGCTGTCCTGCCAAATCAACGACGGCGACCTCGCTTTTAAATACGAAATACTCACATAAATAACGAATATTAGTCCGGCAATACCGTCGTTAAGTCCGGAAAAATTGTAAGCACGATGGGCTTGCCGATGTCTGGCAGAGACGCCCGCCTGAGCGCGCCATCCTGCAGGCTGGACTGGTATACCGGCACATCGAAGGCCAGCGTCGTCGGTGCTGGCGCGGTCGGCATGCGTACCACAAGTCGGTTCTGGCTGCCCCTGAACGATACGTCCTCAAGATAAGCAGTGAGACGCAATGTCTCGCCGCGTTGGTCTTGTTGAGGTTGCAAGTACGGATAGGCTACGTCGGCGGAAATCGGAGATTCGACGATGCGGGCGCTGTCCGGTCGAATGAGCAGCAGTCCGCCCTCTGACGGAACTGGCGATGGCAGCAACGCGCTGTCAAACGCACCCAGCGCTGTTTCGACACGACTCGAATCAGATTCTGACAGGCGAATGGGCAGCAGTGCGTTCAGTCCCAGAAAGCGAGCTACCGCCGCGTTGCTCGGCTGTGCATAAATCATCTGTGGCGTATCAATTTGGACGATTTTGCCAGCCATCATTACTGCGATGCGATCCGCTATAGTGAACGCTTCTTCCTGATCATGCGTCACGTAGATGGCTGTGACGTCGACCTGTTTCAGAATCGAACGCAGTTCGAGACTCAACGACTCGCGTAGGGTGCGGTCTAGGCTGCCTAATGGCTCGTCTAGCATCACCAGGCGCGGATTTGGCGCCAGGCTGCGCGCCAACGCCACGCGCTGTCGTTCGCCTCCGCTCAGCTCGAAAACTGAACGTGCACCGTATCCGCTCAACCCTACAAGCGCCAGCATCTCGTCCACTCGATTGTCGATACGGTCACGAGCCATGTTCTTCATTCGAAGGCCGAACGCTATATTCTCAGCCACGGACTTGTGCGGAAACAGTGCGAAATCTTGGAACATATAGCCGAAATGCCGCTCGTGGACCGGTACGCGCGAGAGGTCCTGACTCGCCAATTCAATCGTGCCAGAGTCGGCTAGTTCGAGCCCGGCGATGATACGCAGCAGCGTCGTCTTGCCACAGCCACTTGGACCGAGTAAACAGATAATTTCACCGGACGCAACAGAGAGGTCAACGCCTTTCAAGGCTAGAACGTCGTCACCGTATCGTTTGGTAATGGCTGTCAGCTGTAACATGACATTCCGCGGCTTGTTTGTCGATGCGTGTTGATACTCACTATCGTTGACGCCAGTTGCCATCTGTCAAAAGCGTAGCAGAACTGGGTATAGTATTACCGACGTAGACCCACGCCTGCACCAGTTCATGTCCGTCTACTTCGACCATTCGCAATTCACGCGAGTAATCGGGGCCTTTGTAGCGGTCGAGAAGCTGCAACGTGCTGGCGTACGCATCGGCTTCGATCCAACACAGTTCGCCTCACACTCGCCCGTTGCCGTTCACCAACATGGGAAACGGTCCAAGGCTGTAGAGGTCAGCGCGGGGCGCCGCCGCTAGCTCCATGCGGGCAAGATAAGGCGCAAGTAAATGATGAGCGCTCTCACCGGTGAGAAGCGTGCCATAAACAAATATAGGGTGCAATTGCGCGGTCATGAGACGGCTCCTGCTGTGGATGCTCAGTATGGCTAGAATTCGCCGATGTCGCCGAATCTGAACTGCTCAATCACGAACAAGCCTATTGCAGCGATGGACATGAGTATTGTACTCATCGCGAGCGCCTGCCCGTAATTCAGTAAACCTGGCTGTCCCAACGCTCGATAGATGACCACTGGAATCGTCGGTAAGTCTGGTCGACTAACCAGCAATGTCGCCCCGAACTCACCAAGGCTGATGGTGAAGGCAAAGGCAGCCGCCACAGCCATCGTGCGCGACAGGATAGGCAGGTCAACTTCCTTCCACGACTGTACCGGCGACGCACCCAAGGTTAGCGCGGCTTCTCGTAAACGCGGGTCCATGCCGCGCAGCACGGGCAACATGGTGCGAACGACGAATGGGATAGCGATCAACGTGTGTGCAGCCGGGACGATCCAAAACGAAGTCCGCAATGCGCCCATGGAGATGATGTAGCCGTAACCTAATGTGACCGCAGAAGTGCCCAGCGGCAACAAGAAGATGGGATCGAGGAAGGTCACCAGCTTGCGGTTGGGGCGAGCCAGCATATATGCACTAATGATGCCGAGTAACAGACTCCACACCACTACGATGCTGGCGAACGTGAGCGAATTCCGCACAGCCACCATTGGGTTCACAAAGAAGGCGCTATTGCGCTGGTTGACCAGGAGCGAACGGTAATACTGGGCTGTCACACCCTGTCCGCCCAACGTAAAGCTTTGAATGACCAGCGCCAACAGCGGCGCCACCAGCAGTACAATGGTGATTGCCATCAAGGCTGCGATCATCGTGCCCTGCACCAAGCCTTTCGGCTTGCGGGCGGTCTGCTTTTGCGGCTGTAGTTGCAGTGGAACGGCGGTACGCGCCTGCAAACGCGTGTAGATCGACATCACTGTAAACGTAATGGCAAGTTGAACCACACTGAGAAACGCAGCCACACGCAGGTTGAAGAGGCTCACGGCTTGCCGGTAGATCTCCACTTCCATGGTGGCGAATCGCAAACCGCCTAAAATCAGTACCACGCCAAAGCTGGTGAAACAGAAGAGAAAAACCAGCAGCGAACCCGCCGTAATACTCGGCAGAAGCAATGGCAGCGTGATCTCCATGAACGACTTTCGCTTGGAGGCGCCGAGAATGGTGGCAGCCTCGCGCAAGGTCGGACTCAGATTGGACCAGAAACCGCCTACCGTTCGGATTATGACGCTAACATTATAGAAGGCATGGGCCAGCAGGATGATCCATATCGTACGCTCGATGCGAATCGGCGGCTGGCTGAGGTTCAATATTGACTGCAGCTGCTGGTTTAGCAGTCCATTGCTACCAAGGAGTGTCGAAAACGCCACTGCGACTACGATGGTCGGCATGACGAACGGAATGGCTGTCAGCGCCCGCATAATCGACTTGCCAGGGAAGTCATAGTGCGAAAACGCATAGGCCAGTGGCATGCCGAGCAGCAGTGTCAGGAGCGTTGATGCAGTCGCCTGCCAAAAGGTAAACCACAAGACTCGCCAGAAGAAAGGCTGTTGGACCGTGGCAAGCACGCTGCGTTCACCACTCCGCAGTGGGCCGGTAAAGCTAACCCGCAGGATGTTTATGAGCGGATAGAAGTAAAAGACGATCAGAAACAACAGCGGCAGGATCGCAAGTGCCACAAGCAGCACTGATATGCCGCTTTTGTTGCGACTATTCCTGAAGTTTCCACGACCGGCAGCCATACTAGAATTGGATAGACGATGTAACGGGTTCACACCGTCTATCCACTTTGCATTCCTATCTCAACATCAAGTCAGTCCAGGCATTGATCCATTGTTCTCGATTCTGGTCAATCAACTCCGGCGAAATCTCGACCGGTGACGTTGGTGTTTGACCGAAATCCACGAACACCTGCGGTAGCTGTGCGGACTGATTGGCTGGATAGACGAACATCTGGAGTGGAATGTCCTCCTGGAATTGTTGACTCAACATAAAGTCAATCAGCTTCTTGCCAAGCTCCGGCTCCTTTGCGCCTTGCAGCAAACCGACGAACTCAATTTGCCGAAACGTACCATTTTCTGGAGATACATTGACGCTAGCCGGCTCGGTCCTGCCGTCGGACGCGTAGACGACGTCTGCAGGCGGACTCGTGCTGTAGCTAACCACCAGCGGTCGATCGCCACTTCCGCCGGAGCCGACGGTAAATTGGTCATAGTAGGCTTCACTCCAACCGCTGGTTACCAGCACGCCGTTGTCCTGCAGCGATTGCCAGTAGTCCAGGTAATTCTCCTCGCCAAAATGTGTGATTGTCGTAAGCAGAAACGCCAAGCCCGGCGATGATGTCGCAGGATTTTCGACGACGAGCAGATTGGCGTAGGCTGGTTCAGCTAGCTGCTCCAACGTCTCGGGTATTGGCAACCCGGTGTCGATAAACCATTGTTTGTCGGCGTTGATGTTCACAAAGCCATAGTCTACGGGTACCAACCGCGACTCCGCATCCAACTCCAACTCGTCCGGTATATCTGACAGCATCGGCGATTCGTACGGCACGAAGATGTCGGCATCGATAGCTCGGCTGAAAAACGTGTTGTCGACACCGTAGAACACGTCAGCCAGCGGTGCATCCTTGCTCAGGATGATCTTGTTCAACGCTTCACCGGCATCGCCCATCGTTAGTACCTGCAACGTTGCGTTGTTCTGGGTTTCGAAAGCAGAAATCACCTCGTCGCTGATGCTAAAGGAATCGTGCGTTGCCAGGGTTACTGTTTTGGGACCGTTTGATTTTGCAGAACCTTCAGTCCCAACCGTCTGGCAGGCCGTAAGCAGCACAAGCATGAACATCGATAACAGTACGCTATACCATCTCATAATTAGCTGTCCCCTCCCGGGAAGGCGAGATATGTCCATTTCTATTCTCAAAACAAAAACCTTATCCGTTCGGATAAGGTCCAGTGGGCGTTGCATTCTGTCCCTACGCTGGCATTATCCAGATCAGGTATGCGGGTCGGCGCTGAATGCTGCGCCCTCTCAGCCTGACAAAGCAAGCTCCCCGTTTAGTTATGTCTTTAGTATATCATATTAGTTCAAGATCATGTGCAGGCTACGCGACAGTTGCAGGTCTTTTCAAAAGTCAGGGAAACCTGTCATATTGAGCGAAGCGAAATATCTCGCTTCTCGTGTACGTCCAAGACTCTTCACTTCGTTCAGAGTGACAAAACGCGACTGTTGAGTAGCCCTACGACAGTTGCCACTTGGCTTTATATTGTATCAATGGCGCCGATAATCAGCTTTCAAAGCGCAACTCTTCCTGCTCCTGTGCACAGGTCGGACAGTAGAGCGGATTGTCGAGTTCTTGTATATGATCGGTACATGCCGCAAAGGTAACCTCTACACGTTCTCGAAGCAGACGCCGAGTAACCTTCGCCTCCAGTGCCAAACTGGTGCAGTTCGTTTCGCGCAACATTCCTGGCACGGGGCAGGTATCACACAGCTTGCGTTTCCAGGGGCGTTCGTTGTCCGGGCTGGCTTTCAGCAGGCGGCACTCTTCGAAATTTCGTCCCCGGAAGTAATCACCATAAAAGTACTTGCAGTCTACAGGTGTAGTCATGTCAACTATTTTAGCATAACGGTGCAAATCCCATCTGTACAGATTGATACAAACAACACAAATAACGACCGCCTGGGATTCAGACGATCATTGCGCTCAACACTCTTTCTTCGAATTACAGATGCCGGTTCATTGAATCGTCGGTGCTGAGGTCGTCCGTTCTGCCCCAGTCAATACTCTCGTGCGAGCCAGAGTTCAGCATCAATCGGTTGGTTATTCGATCGATACGCTCCTGCTGCTCCGGCAAGAGAGTACCGTACTCTAGCTCGAGCTGAAACAGAACATTCAGTTCCGCTTCCAGTAGGTGGAACTGGTCGTGGTCCAGTGGAGATGTATTCTTTGAATCGTAACTGTGACGGACGATGTACTCCTGGTATGTAGGACAATCTTTGGCAGCCATATCGAGGTCGCAGGCTCTGCGCAACTTTTTACCATCCAACGCTAGCATTTCTTCGTCCAACCGGTAGGAACGCAACATTCTTAATGCAGATTCTCTCTCCTGCCATTCGGCCAGCAGGTCGCTGAGAATATCACGTGCCTCTTCCACTGAATAGACCGGATTCGTTCCGGTGTGCTGTGGCGCGATGGGCAGATGATACCCTTCGTTTTCCACAAACTGGAGAATGCTGTACTCGCTGAGCACATATTGAAGATCATCTGAAGGAGTACTGTTCTTGAAAAACTCTCGACCAATGAGTCGTGCAGCCAGATCCCAAGTCGTAACTATCGCATGGGAATTAGCGCATTCAGACACAATCTCCTCCGCCACCATGGCCAACCGGATATTTCGCTCCTCGACAATTTGGCTTTGGCGCATTTCCCGCAATCGTGTACGAACCTCGTAACAGCCTTCGTCAGCATCGATGACATTGATGATGATATCGTCGCGGTTCTCAACGCCAAGTTCATCCAGCCACTGAATAAATGCTGGTCCTAATTGCAATGACCATGTATTCTGCTCAACAGACGCGGTAGATTCGATAGTGGGGCCACCGAACAGTGACACTGTGACGACTCGACCATCGGACTGGAACTGCTCGAAAAAGCATGGGAAGAAGACCGTGTGCTCTAGCTCGTCCAGTAATAGGTATCCACCTGCAATCTCCTCGCCAGTCAGCGGATGACAAACACTGGAACCGTCCAGCAAATAGGTCAGCCATCCATATCGGTTATTGCCTGCAGGCACTGCTTGGTACAGGCTCTCAACTGACCGGAGAATCGCGTTTTCTACCCCCTTACCAATAGGCCGCTCCTTCGCAACTGCCACAACCAGCTCATCCATGGTGAGCGGGCGACGAGCCGTACGCAAGGCCTTCGCTACGCAGCCTAAGTAACTCGGAAATGTGGATGCACTTGTCATGCCGGAATCCTATCTAGGCACAAAGCGGGTGATGTGCGCTTGGATTGAGTCCATCTTCTAGAATTCCGAAGGCCGTTGATTGGCCAGCCATTTTTCATAACAATACCCTACTATCGTTGTTCGTCAGGTAACTCTGACGGTCCTGCCGCCGGTGTATATTCACGATTGATGTTGTGAAAGCGACAAAGATAAGCATCACAAGTATGCATGTAGTCGGATCGGCAGCAACGATAAGCGATTTCGATCCGCACCCCGGCGTTACCTGTGCCGTGCTGTGCCTTTGACTCAGTCTACACCTCAAATAGTACAAATTATCTGTTGTTTTCCTGTCAAACGATGTACAATTGGTACCAAAATTGCCACAATGGGCAGGCTGATGAGTTGGCGACGCACAACAATTGACGTATGCCGGATTCTAGCGAAGAGTATGCTCAAGCCTCTGTAGAACTGGAAGATCGGAAGGAACAGAATGTCGTTTGTAGAGGGACTTGTGTGTCTGCGCTGCGGTCGCCGCTATGCCGAAAAACCCGGTCGCTATGTCTGCGACTGTGTAAGCAATCATGCCAGCGATATCGGTGTGCTGGACGTTGAATACGACTACGCAGGTATTCAAAGGGCCCTAGCGAAGGACCAGTCAGAGCATTGCCCGTACAATGACCTACGTGATTTTGTACCGCTTCTGCCGATAGCCGGTGCAGATTCACTACCGCCTATGCCAGTCGGTGGTACTCCACTCCTTCCCGCACCTCGACTGGCATCCCGTCTTGGCATAGGCACACTGTATGTCAAGGATGACGGTCGCAATCCAACCGGCTCGCTTAAGGACCGCGCATCAGCTATCGCCGTTGCCCGTGCTCTCGAGGAAGGCGCTGAGCGACTGGCAACCGCGAGCACGGGGAATGCCGCTGCCGCGTTGGCAGGTATGTGTGCGTCAGCGGGACTACCTTGTACGATATTCGTCCCGGAGAGTGCGCCGCCGGCTAAGCTGGCGCAGCTGCTCGTGTATGGCGCGCAGGTTCTGCCCATTCGAGGCAGCTATGACCAGGCTTTCGATCTTTGCACAGAGGCGTGTGAAGAATATGGCTGGTACAACCGCAACACTGGCTACAATCCATATATGAGCGAGGGCAAGAAGACCGTATCCTTTGAATTCGCGCATCAACTGTATACTATGTTCAGCAGTGGCACAGACTTTGGATTCCAATCACCGGAAAATGTCTTCGTATCGGTAGGCGACGGTTGCATCGTCGGCGGCGTCTACAAAGGCTTCTACGATCTAGTGCAATTGGGCTGGATAGACCATATACCGCGCATCTTTGGCGTACAATCCGAAAAGAGCGACGCCCTCTACCAGGCGTGGCGACACGGGAAAGAAGTGCCGGAGCCGGTGATCGCCTCAACGAGAGCCGATAGCATCAGTGTCAATGCGCCGCGCGATGCCGTGAAGGCCTTGCGCGCCGTGAGAGAATCCGGCGGTCAGTTTATTCGCGTATCCGATGCGGCGATAATGGCCGCTATTCCAAAACTGGCCCAAGACGTCGCCGTTTTTGCTGAGCCGGCTGGCGCAACGTCACTTGCCGGGCTGGAGTCTGCGGTCCAGCTTGGCATCATCGACAAAAACGATTGCACGGTTATCATTAACACGGGCAGCGGTCTGAAGGATGTACAGGCTGTCATGGAGGTAACCGGCGCAGTTGAAAGCATCGAACCGTCCATGGAGGCCGTACGTGAGTCGTTGCAACGCTGAATCCACGTCATTTGCTCATAGTTAGCCGTGAATATTATTGGCTCGCTGGTTAATTGACCTTGTCTTGATTTGCCACAGCAATGAACAGTGCTAGTCTATTATGCACTGAAATTCGCCTATTCGTGCGTGCTGTCTGCTAAAACTGATCAATCTGTTCGTCACCGCATAAGTGCTAGTTTTGAAAAGCAAATTTCGATCACTTCACATAATCAGTGGCACGTACCACGGTTATCATTATTATGATCATCAGAAACAAATAAGGATAGAGAAATATGCCAGAAGTTATACCGGGGCCAACATATTCCGAGATGCGAGACCCGCTTCTACTACCGGAGTCCGTTCGCAAGCGCGCCAACGCGGCCCGTGACAATGAAATGGATCCAGTCAATCTTTTCAACATCAACTGGAAACTCACCGGCGGCACGGTTGACAAATTCGTCGTACCCAAGGCGCTCACCGGTGTGGATGCCAACATTGTCGTGCTAAGCGGTCGCAACTTTCCCAGTGGAAGTATGAAGGTCGGCCCTGCCTATACGACTCTTGCGGAGGCGGAAGCAACCGAGAATTTGCGTCCTGGCGACAAGACCGTCATCGGGCCAAGCACGGGCAACTTTGGCATCGGCACCGCCTACATCAGCAAGCTCAAACGGTACAGCGCGCTGGTCGTTATGCCCGACAACATGAGCGACGAGCGTTATGAGCGCATTCAGAAATACGGTGGTGAACTGGACCTAACTCCCGGTACCGAATCCGACGTCATCCTTACACTCGAACGAACCCATTCGGAATATGTCAGCAAACCAGCCGAATACATTGTGCTTGCCCAGTTCGAGCTTCTGCCAAACTATCGTTTCCATCGCTACGTGACAGGGGATGCACTAGTGCAGTCCGTGCGCGGTATCGGAAACGGTAAAGTGGCTGCCTTTGTCAGCGCGCCGGGCAGCGCCGGTACATTGGGCGCCGGCGACTACCTGAAGAAACGCTGGCCCGACACGTGCATCGTTGCCCTAGAGCCCCGCGAATGCAGCACGCTATACAATGGCGGGCAGGGGCAGCATCGCATTGAGGGCATCGGCGACAAGATGGTGACGCTCATCCACAATGTCTTCAACACAGACTTACTTATGCTGATCCATGATGAGGACACTGTTCGCGGCATGGAAGCTGTGCAGTCCGGCACTCAGGTGCTTGTCGAACGTCTAGGTGTGAGTGAAGCTGATGCTTCTGACTTGAAGGATCGATTAGGTCCCAGCGGCGTCTGCAACATCATCGGCGCCATCAAAACCGCAAAATATCTGGGTCTCGGGCCAGAAGATAACGTGGTCACAATCGCTACCGACTCCTATGACCGCTACCCGTCTGTCAGTAAGCTGCTGTACGACCGGATGGGCGGCAAACCCAGCGATGATCAGCTCGAGTTGTGGGCAAAAGGCGCATTCCTTGGCGCATCCATGGGCGAGATTGTCGACCTGAATACAGGAGGCGAGCATCAGCGGTTGCAGGCGATGAAGGAATCGCTGTGGCCACAATTCGGCTACAGTGACAAGCATATCCGCCAAATGGCCAGCCAGGACTACTGGGACGCTGAGTACGAGAGGATTTTCCAGCTTGATCCGCTCATCTCGGAGACGCGTGGCACTCTCGAATAGATCCTAATCAGTACTTCAGAATTGATACCAAGCCTTACGACCGACCGTGCTTCGTGTTCAGTTAATACGTGGCGGTCGGTCGATTGTTTTATCCCTGATTACTAAACCGGCAGCCATACGCAGGAGGAAAAGACGGCTATTTGTTGAAACTTCTTTCCCTGGTACACGTAATGATGATTAGATAGTTCCTGTTTACTTGGTCGGTATTGTTGCAATAGCAAGGCGGAGGTTTTCATCATGCAGTCGAATTCTGGCGGGTGCTGTCTCTTTGCACCGTTCATATGGCTTGGCCAGCTGATCCTGTGGATTATTGGCATCGTTGGCAGGTTGGCTGCAGCCTTCATCGGCTTTCTCTTAATGATCCTCGGTATCACACTCTGTTTGACTATAATCGGCGCGATCGTTGGCATCCCGTTGATCATCTTCGGGGTTATGTTGATGGTGCGCAGTATCTCATAAGCGCGCACGTATGCCGTAGCAATCTGGATGGCTGTGCAAAGAAACGTGAATAGCTGAGCGTCAAGAAATGAACAACAATGGCGCTCTCGCTGAACTTGAATAGGAGTAGAGAATGGGGATTCTGTCCAACTTCGTCATAGTCTGGTTGGTTACATCTGTTAGTCTCTATGTTCTTTCTAGGCTGCCGACCGGCATCGAGTCGCAAGGCTTCGGGCCATCTCTGGTCACCGGTCTCGTGCTTGGTCTGCTCAATGCTACGTTGCGACCGTTACTAGGTTTCTTCGCATTCCCCATCACGTTCATAACGTTCGGTTTGTTTTCGTTTGTCCTCAACGGAATCGTTTTTCTCATCGCAGCGACATTCGTGAAAGGCTTCGGGCTGCGACACGGCTGTCTTACTGCCCTCATCGGTTCCATCCTGCTGAGCCTGCTAAACGCGCTCGATTTTCGCCATCATTCCAATGGGATAGGCAACTATTTCGCATGATGTTCGGTGGCTCTCGAGTAGCAAACTGGGCCAAACTGAGAGTACCCTACATGCGCCTTTCAACGTATACTATTTAGGCGGCAACAGCGCCTGATACTGTTCGCGCGGCATAAACAACCGGCTTCGCAACATGAGCGAAGCTTGATGTATTGGACAGCCTTCACTCCTGTCCAGGCGCCCGATTCAGCTTCGGTTCGCAGCTCTTATTTAACGCTATATCGGTTTATTCTTCTACTAATCGGAGAATTGTTCAATGTCATCTTCCTCATTTGCAGCGCAATTTCTACGAACACGCGAGCGTAGAGTCAGCGTGTTACCCTTTTCCGGTCGAGTCCTAGTTCCGCTGCTGCTTATCATGGCGGCAATCGTGCTCTCAGGCTGCGTTATTCAGCCAGTGGACGCGCAGGAACCAATCGTTGTAGGCGAAGGATCAGCGCCAAGCTTGGCTATCGCGCCAATCGCAGGCCCGCCCGGCACGTCGGTGTTTGTCTCCGGCGCCGGCTACGAACCTGACCACACCGTCTACGTAAATCTTGTCATTGTGCCGGACGAAGAACCCGTGCAGGTCACGGTGGCTATCGCCACGACGGACGCGGACGGGCGCTTTACGTCTACTTTCATCTATCCGCTGGACCCAATCTGGTCGGCGCCTGGTGAAGTGGCTGTCGTGGGCCGTTCTGTCGATTCTGATCGAGAGGCGGCTGCTATCTTCCTGGTGGAAGAATCAGTCGAAACGCCGACGCCGACATCAAGCCCGACACCGCTGCCCAACGCCACAGCCACGGCCACGCCATCTCGACCGGCTGACCTTGCCATCGTGGTCAGCAGCGGCCTTAATGTTCGCTCGGGTCCGTCAACCGTTTTTCCCGTAATCACGACTGTGAAACACGGTGACCAGTTGACCGTGCTTGGGCAGAACAAGCATGGCACGTGGCTCTTGGTGATTATTCCCAACGGAACGCAAGGCTGGGTCGCACGCGCCTACACCGACTTCGAAGGTGTGGCGCCTGTCGTGCCATCGCCGCCGCCGCCGCAACCGACCGCAACTCCGCGTCCGCCTGCCTTCACGGATTGGCGGGGTGAATATTTCAACAACATGTCTGTCAGCGGAGCGCCCGCGCTAGTGCGAAATGACGTAGCCGTCAACTTCGACTGGGGGCTGGCGTCTCCAGCGCCAAACATTCGGTCCGATTTCTTCTCGGCGCGATGGCTGCGAACCCTGTTCTTCGAGGGTGGTACCTATCGATTCTTTGCACGCAGCGACGACGGCGTGCGCGTCTGGGTAGATGGCGACCTGATCATCGATCAGTGGCATTCGGCGACCGGGCTGACCTATTCCGCTGCCAAGTCGCTTTCTCGCGGCTCGCACACGATTCGTGTCGAATACTATGAAGCCACGCAGCTCGCCAGCATTTCCGTATGGTGGGCGGCGGAAGACGCCTACCCGGATTGGCGCGGCGCGTATTTCAATAATCCGACATTGTCGGGCGCGCCCACGGTCGTGCGCAACGATAACCGCATCGACTTCGACTGGGGGACCGGCTCGCCGGCGCCCGGTATTCCTGCTGACGACTTCTCTGTACAGTGGACGCGTGCGCAGTATTTCCAAGCGGGCGTCTATCGACTGAACGTTCAAACTGACGATGGAATGCGAGTCTTTGTTGACGGTACATTGGTGCTGGACGAATGGAGAGAAGGCGGTGTTCGCACAGCGTCAACTGAAGTATACATCCATGAAGGCGTGCGCAACCTGCGTGTCGATTACTTCGAAGCACGCGACTACGCAGTCGCTCGCTTCTGGTGGGAGCGCGTCAGCTCACCGACACCCGATTACTTCCCAGACTGGAAGGGCGAGTACTGGAGCAACCAGGATCTCTCCGGCAGCCCGACGGTTGTCCGCAATGACGGCTCTATCGACTTCAACTGGGGCAACGGATCACCTGACTATCGCATTCCGGACAATCATTTCTCGGCGCGGTGGACGCGCAACTACAAGTTCTCCTCCGGCACATATCGGTTCTACGCCCGTTCCGATGATGGTGTGCGCGTCTGGGTAGACGGCAACCGCATCATCAATCAGTGGCACGACAATTCGTTCGATACCACGTACACGGCTGATATCTATGTATCCGGCCATACGGATCTACGTGTTGACTATTTCGAGAATACGGGCGGCGCAGCGATTCATGTTTGGTGGGATAAAATCTATACGACAGCCACACCGACAGCGACTTCTGTGACGCCAACGCCGACTCCAACTGGGACGCCTGCACCGTTCGCAGATGCGTCGCCATCGTCAGGTTCGGCTGGCACTACGGTAACAGTTAGCGGTGGCGGCTTTCCAGCCAATACACAGCTTAATCTATACTTAGCCGGGATTGCATCGGATGTGCAGGCTAGTGCCGCAAATAGCACAGTATACGCCACAACGGTTTCGGATCGATCAGGTAACTTCACTGCGAGTTTCTCCATGCCGTCCACGTGGCCGAATGGAAGCCCCATCGAATCGGGACGGCTGATCATCTTAGTGGCAGCGCCAAACTACTCTACTGAAGCAAGCGCCATTTTCGAATATCGAGCTCCGCGACCGACAGTCGCACCAAATCCGTATGCAGACATCACCCCGAATTCGGGTGGTGCAGGTACGCAGGTCACTGTGACTGGCGGTGGTTTCTCGCCCAATACTGTGGTGAATGCGCATCTCGCAGGCTTGGTTAGCGCTGCCGGCGTTGCAGCCGCCAGCTCACCATCCACGTATGCAAGCACGACGACGGACGGCAATGGCAATTACGCGTTGTCCTTCCCTATGCCGTCGACCTGGCCTGACGGGTCTAAGGTGGCTAGCGGCAAAATCATGGTATACATTGCCACGGACGGATTTACGCAGCAGACTAGCGCTGCATTCGACTATTTCGTGGACGTTCCGAAACCAAAGGTATCCGTGCAACCGTCCAGCGCCGCACCAGGTACGACGATCACGGCGTCGGGCAGCGGGTATCCATCTGACACGCCGCTGAATCTCTATCTGGGAACTGTCGATGGGCAGCAGGGCGGCTCTGGTGCAGAAGCTGTCTATGCCAGCACCACAAGCAACAATCTGGGCGAGTTTAGCATGTCGTTCAATGCGCCAAGTGCGTGGCCGGATGGGACGCCAATCACGCAGGACCGTCTAGTTGTCACGGTATCTACGGCCGACTTCAGCATGCAGAACAGTGTAACCATCGCGTTCTCGCCTGCAGCCACGCCGATTGACACGGCAACACCTACTGTGACCACGACTGTGCAGCCGACGCCTACGGTGACGCCTAATCCAAGCGCTTCAGTCAATCCGTCATCGGGCGGGCAAGGGACAGGCGTGACAGTTTCAGGCGCCGGGTTCCCACCCAATACGCAACTAAGTGTGATGTTGGGAGCCTTTGATCAGAGCGGAAGCTCTGCATCCGGCGCACAGCAATACGCATCAACCAAAACAGACGCACAGGGTCGATACTCGGCTGGTTTCTCCATGCCGGGCGCCTGGCCCAATGGCGACAAAATCGAGCAAGGTCCGGTAATGATCGTAGTGGCTACGGACAGCTTCTCCGTGCAAGCAAGTACCGTCTTCCGTCATGCCGGCGACGGCGCTAGCAGCGCATTGTTGCCTATCACGTCGCCGACGGAATCGCCAACGGCGACGCTGGCTGCGACCATGACAGCTACTGCGACGCCTACTGCAACGTCTACGGAAATTCCGAAGGGATCGCCTACGGCGCCAGTGTCGAAGCAGACGCCTGATGCTACTGAGATACCGGAAGAAACGCCGGGCGTAACGGCCGTGCCGACCGACACGCCTATTGTCGAGCAGACAGAAGAACCGGCTGATGAGTCGACGGAGACGCCAACAGAACAGGTGACAAATGAACCTTCCGCAGAGCCAACAACCGAGCCAACAGTAGAGGCTACGGAAGAACCTGCAAGCGAACCTACGGAGTCGGCAACTGAGTCACCTACGGAAGAGGATATCGTGCAACCGACGGAGGAGCCTACAACCGTAGGTGCAGAGGAACCTACCGATGAACTGACTACGACTCCCACCGAGGTAATAGTCGTAGAGCCTACGGCGACAGCTACACCGGAGCCGCCTTCTGTTCAAGCGCCGTCAATACCGCCGGCGCAGGTTGAGGTCGCAACCGCGACGCCGGTCCCGCCGACGGCAACGACTGTTCCGCCGACGGCAACGACTGTTCCGCCGACGGCAACAACTGTTCCGCCGACGGCAACAGCCATACCGCCAACAGCGACTCTGGTTCCGCCAACAGCCACACCAGTACCGCCGACGGCAACACCAGTACTTCCGACGGCAACGCCAGCACCACCAACTGCAACGCAAGTACCGCCAACTGCAACGCAAGTGCCGCCGACAGCAACGCTAGTACCGCCGACAGCAACTCCAACGGCCACGGTTGGTCCTATAGATACGCCGACGTTAACGCTCACGCCGACAGTCACTGTCGAACCGCAACAGATGGAAATTCAGATAAAGCCGCCGGTTCAAGAATGAACGACCGGACGGTCTCTTTGAAGTAAGTTCCATGATCCCCGGGAAGCAAAGTCACTCCAACCAAACGCTTCCCGGGGAAGACTCACCCCGCAATAAACCGACAAACTCATAAAAATTCAAGTACTGGCCAAGTGGCTAGGGGAAATACTCGCCTGAAGGCTAGTCGAAATTCTCGTCTGTGGCGCGAAGCATCGCGTGGCAAATTCGACTATACTGCATATGATCATAACCGTACCGAAATGGTATGGCTTACATAGTTATTGCATTGGTTGGTTAGGCGTGGTTTTGGACGAGTAGCGACGGCACAAGAAAGGAACAGAGCATGTTCGTCCGAAAGCGAATGACGTCACCGGCGACGACCATTTCGCCGGATATGCAATTTCAGGATGCACTTCACATCATGCGGGAAAACGGCTATCGACGGCTTCCAATTGTTGACGGTCAAAACAGACTGGTCGGTATCGTATCCGAGCGTGATCTATTGCATGCTTCACCATCTCCAGCTACGTCTCTCAGTGTTTGGGAGATGAACTACCTGCTTTCGAAACTTAAAGTCTCTGAGTTGATGACCAAGAAAGTCATTACAGTAACGTCGGACATGGCCATCGAAGCAGCTGCCGCCCGTATGATTGAGAGTGGTGTGGGCGGCATGCCTGTCGTTGACAGGGAAAATCACGTTATCGGCGTCATCACCGAGACCGACATCTTCAAGGCGTTGGTCGAGATGATGGGCGGCAACGAGCCGGGACTGCGACTGGAATTGCAGGTCGATCCCGGAAAAGGTACTTTGGCAAAACTGGCTACGGCCATTACCAAGTTAGATGGAAACATTGTGAGCGTGGGCACCTTTGGCGTCGATGAGACTGGCGCTGCCAGCTTGGTCGTGAAAGTGCAAGGCGTAAGCGAAGATCAACTCGTGGAAACGCTCGAAGCTCTGGGCGACCACGTCGTAGATGTACGAGAAGTATAAATATTCATAGAGATTGTGCCGTTTCCGGAAAGGCACAATCTCGTGAGTTGGTAATCAGAATCAGGAGAATAAACCAATGGCTCGTGAAATTGTGACGATTGACGGTAATGAGGCGGCGGCATATACCGCCTTCAAAACAAATGAAGTGGTCGCCATTTACCCGATCACGCCGTCATCGCCAATGGGAGAACTTGCAGACTACTGGGGCGTAAATGGTCAGAAAAATATCTGGGGTACAACGCCTGACGTAGTCGAAATGCAATCAGAGGGTGGCGCAGCAGGCGCTGTCCACGGTGCTCTGCAGGCTGGCTCGCTGACCACAACATTCACGGCCAGCCAGGGCCTTCTGCTAATGGTGCCGAATCTGTTCAAGATTGCGGGTGAATTGACCAGCACGGTTTTTCACATCGCAGCCCGCTCTGTAGCAACGCATGCGCTGTCTATTTTTGGCGACCATAGCGATGTCATGGCGGCTCGCGCAACAGGTTGGGGAATGCTCTTCTCCAATTCTGTGCAAGAAGTAATGGACTTGGGCCTGATCGCCCAGGCAGCCACGCTGGAGGCTCGCGTTCCTTTCCTCCACATATTCGACGGCTTCCGCACCTCACATGAGGTCAGCAAGGTCGAGCGATTGTCCGATGAAGACGTGCGAGCGATGATCAATGATGACCTGGTTCGTGAGCATCGGGCTCGCGGGATGACGCCGGATGCACCGGTCCTTCGGGGCACGGCACAGAATCCGGACGTCTTTTTCCAGTCGCGTGAGGCGGCCAACAAGTACTACCAGGCTGCCCCCGATATCGTACAGAAGGTCATGGATAGGTTCGCCGAGGTCGTTGGCCGAGAGTACCATCTCTTCGACTATGTCGGTGCAGAAGATGCCGAGCGTGTCATTATATTAATGGGTTCCGGCGCAGAATGTGCCCATGAGACTGTAGAATACCTTGTCGGCCAAGGCGAAAAGGTGGGCGTCGTTAAAGTGCGCCTATATCGACCATTCTCTCGCAAGCACTTGCTTGAGGCGTTGCCCAAGACCGTCAAGAAGATCGGCGTCTTGGATCGCACCAAGGAGCCAGGCTCGATGGGCGAACCGCTGTACATCGACGTCATCACAGCGCTGGCAGAAGCCGCTGCACTTGGCGAGAGCGATTTCGAGTCCATGCCGCGTGTCGTAGGCGGTCGATACGGTCTTTCCTCCAAGGAATTCACGCCTGCGATGATCAAAGGCGTCTTCGACGAGCTGTCCAAGGATAGCCCGAAGAACAACTTCTCTGTCGGCATCATTGACGACGTCACTCACCTGAGCATTGACTTCGATCCCGAGTTCGACATTGAGCCCGATGACGTAGTACGCGCCGTGTTCTGGGGCCTCGGTTCCGATGGTACCGTAGGCGCAAACAAGAACTCCATTAAGATCATCGGTGAAGGCACAGATAACTACGCTCAAGGTCACTTCGTTTATGACTCGAAGAAGGCTGGAGCTGTAACCGTATCTCATCTGCGCTTCGGTCCCAATCCGATTCGCAGCACATATCAGATCAGCAAGGCCAACTTCGTCGCCGTCCATAACTTCGGTTTCTTTAAGAAATATGACGTGTTGTCCGTCGCTGTCGACGGCGCTACGTTACTCATCAATGCACCCTACCCTGCAGACGAGGTTTGGGATCAGTTACCGCGTGTCGTGCAAGAGCAAATCATCGACAAGAATCTTAAAGTCTACACCATTGATGCATACGCTGTTGCCGGCGAACTGGGTCTTGGCCCGCGCATCAATACGATCATGCAGACTTGCTTCTTCTCCATCAGCGGCGTACTGCCGGAAGATGAAGCAATTGTAATGATTAAGAACGCCATTCAGAAGACGTATGGCAAGCGCGGCGAGAAGGTCGTTCGCATGAACTTTGCCGCAGTCGACGCTGCCGTGAGCCACATGCACCAAATAGAGGTGCCGGCGCAGGCCACCAGCACCATCGAGATGCCGCCGACCGTTTCCGACAAGGCGCCGGAGTTCGTGAAGAATGTAACTGCCACTATCATGGCTGGCAACGGCGATCTGCTGCCGGTCAGCGCAATGCCGGTGGACGGCACATTCCCCACCGCGACTACGCAGTGGGAAAAGCGAGGCATCACGCTCGATATCCCGGTCTGGGAAGAGGACATCTGCATCCAGTGTGGCAAGTGCGTCATGGTCTGTCCGCACGCTGTGATTCGCACCAAACTGATTGACGAATCCGAGCTAGCCGGAGCACCGGAAGGCTTCAAGACCGCTGCGAGCAAATGGCGAGAGTTCCCGGATAAGAAGTACTCCCTCATTATCTCCGGTGAAGACTGCACAGGTTGTACGCTGTGTGTGGAGATTTGCCCAGCCAAGGATAAGTCCAACGTTGGTCGCAAGGCCATCAACATGGAGAACTTCCTGCCCATCCGCGAGCAGAATGACAAGGAATGGGACTTCTTCCAGACGCTGCCCGACCAGGCAAAGGCTGATACGCTCAGCTTCAGCAACGTCAAGAACATACAGCTACTGAAACCGCTGTTCGAGTTCTCGGGCGCCTGTGCCGGTTGTGGCGAGACTCCGTACGTGAAGCTAATGAGTCAGCTCTTTGGCGACCGTGCACTGATTGCAAACGCTACAGGTTGTTCCTCCATTTACGGTGGCAACCTGCCGACAACGCCTTACACAGTGAATAACGAAGGCCGCGGCCCCACATGGAGCAACTCGCTCTTCGAAGACAATGCCGAATTTGGCATGGGCATGCGCCTCACCCTGGACAGGCAGTACAAGTACGCACGTGAACTGGTCGAACGCCTGCGCGAAACTATCGGCGATGATCTCGCCAATAAGTTGATCGACACTGACCAGACGACCGATCACGGCATCGAAGAGCAGCGAGACAACGTGCAATCGCTGAAGACCATACTCGAAGGGAATGAAGATCCGGCAGCCAAGGATCTCTACAGCTTGGCCGATAAATTAGTCCGCAAGTCCGTCTGGATTCTGGGCGGTGATGGCTGGGCGTATGACATCGGCTACGGCGGTCTCGACCACGTGCTTGCCAGCGGTCGCAACGTGAATGTGCTTGTTATGGATACCGAGGTCTATTCGAACACCGGCGGTCAGGCTTCCAAGGCAACCCCGCTGGCAGCGGTAGCGAAGTTTGCTGCAGGCGGCAAGTCGCTGCCTCGCAAGGACCTGGGTGCCATGGCGATGACCTACGGCAACGTCTACGTGGCCGAGGTAGCAATGGGTGGCAATGACCGACAGGTCGTAAACGCCTTCCTAGAGGCTGAATCCTACGACGGTCCATCCTTGATCATTGCCTACAGCCACTGTATTGCCCACGGCATTAACATGGCCAAGGGTTTGGAGCAACAGAAACTCGCCGTAGAAGCAGGCTACTGGCCGCTGTATCGCTTTGATCCGCGGCTGAAGGAACAGGGCAAGAACCCCTTCCAACTGGACTCACGTGCACCCAAGATTCCGCTGTCCGAGTATGCGTATAACGAAAACCGCTATCGCATGCTGACGCAGTCTGCCCCTGAACGAGCAGAGGAACTGATGGATGCCGCGCAAAAGGCCGTGTACGATCGCTGGCAGAAGTACGAAAAGATGGCTAGCGACTGACGGAAAACTACTCTGGGCCGGTAGGCGTTCTCTACCGGCCCAGAATCACAATCTTGGTGAACTATTCTACGGAGGACCAAACCAATGGATCTTTCTACTACATACATGGGCATGACACTGAAACACCCGGTTGTGCCGTCAGCATCACCGCTCTCGAAGAGCCTCGACTCGATTCGTGAACTCGAGGACGCAGGTGCGCCTGCCATTGTGATGTATTCGCTTTTTGAAGAGCAAATTGCGGAAGAAAGCCTGATGTTGGACCATTATCTGACATACGGCACGGAGAGGTATGCAGAATCGCTTAGCTACTTCCCGAAAATGGAAAACTATAACATCGGTCCGGGCGAGTATCTTGAGCTCGTACAAGCTGCCAAGCAGGCTACTGATATTCCCATCATAGGCAGCCTAAACGGAGTTTCCACTGGTGGATGGATTGAGTATGCGCAATTTATTGAGGAAGCCGGCGCCGACGGGTTGGAACTGAATGTCTACTATATTCCCACCGATCCGTTTATGGACAGTACAGAGATCGAACAAATGTATCTGGATGTCGTGCACGACGTGAAGAAATCTGTCACCATTCCGGTCGCGGTGAAACTGAGCCCGTACTTCACATCATTTGCGAATATGGCCATGCGTTTCAAGCAGGCAGGCGCCGATGCGCTCGTAATGTTCAATCGCTTCTATCAGCCGGATTTGGACCTGGATGAACTGTCCGTGGTGCCGAATCTGGTTCTAAGTTCGTCTCACGAGATGCGCCTGCCCGTACGCTGGATTGCCGTGCTCTATGGCCGTGTACCTGTCGACATGGCAGTCACGTCTGGCGTACATACCTACGAGGACGTGCTCAAGGGTATGATGGCTGGCGCGAATATCACGCAACTGGCTTCTGAGCTTCTCAGCAATGGCGCCGTACGCATCAGTGAGATCGTCGACGGCATGAAGGTCTGGATGGAAGAGCACGAGTATACGTCCATTGAGCAGATGCGCGGCAGCATGAGCCAGCAGAATGTCGCTGAACCTGCAGCATTCGAACGAGCCAACTACATGAAAGTGCTGCAGTCCTGGTAGCGCTGTATGCGGGGAACCAAATTACGGGTATCTCGCATAATGCTTTACGGCAACGATTCGATTTGGGAGCAGCGTTAGCGTGACCACTAGGCAGCTCCCAATCTGCAAGAGTCACGGTACGATAGAAGAGCATGACTGCGAATCGCACCGATATCGGTGCGATTCGCATCTTAGGAGGAAGCGCTATGCCCGTGCGCACTGTCTTGCTTCCACTTGACGGCACTCAATCCAATGCGAACCTAGCGCAGTTGTTGCGGACACACATCAATCCGGAAGGAGTTCGAATCGTGCTCCTGCGCGCAGCACTCCTAGGCTCGGTAGATGATGTCTTTAATAACGAAGACCTGAACGATAACTCACAGTCGCTCACAGGTGCAGACTTCAGCAATGGGAATGCTCTGCCCGACGCGCAGACTGATCCGGTGCGGTATGAAATGCTGTGCCAACTTCAGGACGAGCTTTCCGCACAGGTTGAAAGTCTGCGCAGTGCAGGCTACACTGTAATTGGTGAAATCCGTTTCGGCGCGATCGCCAAGCATATCAGCGAATATGTACAAACCAAACCGGTCTCGATGGTTGCAGTGCTGGCGCAAAACCCGGAGTATAGTAGCGAGATTCACGCTGACGTCCTCGTCGACAACATTCGAAGAGACGTGCACGTGCCAGTCCTTGTGATCCGGTTATCTGAAGGAACGCTGCCAGGCCAGTAGTTCGCGTTACCGCAGTCTCTTGCCTGTCGTTGACTGCTTTCCGCTTCCAACTTATTGAGGGTCAACACTATGCAACAGTATCAATCGGAAGTGGTAGACTGGATGAGACCTGTTCAATCAACAGTGTCTCCGAGTGATTCTCTGCTAACTGCCTATGACTTGATGCAAAATGCGGAGGTGCGTCGCCTTCCCGTCGTCGATGGGCGCGACGTAGTCGGTATTATCACACTGAGTGATATTTTGCGACAAATGCCGCTCTACGGCGAAGATGGCGACCGCGAAACTCGGCTGATGATGACCACAAAGAAAGTCCGAGAAGTGATGAGCTACGACCCGGTCACCATACAGTCCGAGGACACAATTCAGGATGCAGCCGAACGTATGTTGGAGTATCAAGTCAGCGGACTGCCTGTGCTCGACGGCTATACCTTGGTGGGCATGATCACTGAAAAAGATATCTTTCGCTTGGTCATCGAAATGCTCTCCGCCGAAATAGAGCAAGAGGAGTCAGACGAGTAAGCGCCAGGATCAGTGTACGGATTACCGCAGCTTCTAGTCAGCAACATTGTTGCGTCTGGCAGACTCGATCAGCTCCTGCTTTAAGTTCCACATTCGTTCGGTCAGCGACACATGATAGATGTGCGGATTGACCAATCTGCGGATGCCAGGGTCGAGACTTTGCATATCATCAATTCTTCGCTTCCGAAGCACGTCAATGGGTACGAACTCGTACACCGGCTTCCCTTCAACAACAATATCTTCCAGCAATTGCTCGGCACGCCAAATATCGCTGCGCATCAGTCGGCGGCGCTTTGAGTGATCGGTCGGGTGCCGCAGCAGAATTGTCTCCTTCGCTAGCGGATCTCCATCCTCCAAGCAGAGAAGATCGACGGTGGCGAAGTGTCGTTGGTCGTACAACCGCCAAATGCGCTTTGCGCCGGGGTTAGGGATCTTCTCAGGCGAATCAGAAACCTTGATAGCCGACTTCCATTCGCCATTTTCGCACACTGCTACAAGCTTATAGACGCCGCCTAGGGCCGGTTCGCCCCAGGAGGTAATCAAGCGCGTGCCGACACCGTACACCAGACGGTTGATGAGATGGTCCGGGTCGACATTGTATCGCGGCGCCTCCGATGCAATTTGAGTGATGATCTGCCAGATGACCAGCTCGTCCAGATCGCCGGAAAGCACGATACTCGTGTCCGGAAAGCCTGCTTCGTCCAGCATCTGACTGGCACGTATGCTTAAGTGCGCCAGGTCGCCAGAGTCCAATCGGATGCCCACAGGCTCGTGACCTTTCCGGCGCAGTTCCTCAAAGACCTTGATGGCGTGCGGTATGCCACTCTCCAATGTATCGACAGTGTCGACCAGCAACAGGCAATCGTCTGGATAGACATCCGCGTAGGCGCGGAATGCGTCCAGCTCGCTCTGACCGATAGCCATGTACATTTGCACCATACTATGTGCATGGGTGCCTTTGGGCGGCAAACCCACCTTGGCAGACAAGCCTACATTGGACGTGAAACTGGCGCCGCCGATGAGGGCTGCCCGTGCGCCGGCGTTGGCTCCGCGTTCTTGAGCACGTCGCAGACCGAATTCGAGGATAGGACGGTCACGGCTGCTGTCGGCCATACGTGCTGCCTTGGTGGCTACCAGCGTCTGATAGTTCAGATGATTCAGCAGAGACGTCTCGAGAATCTGGGCCATTGCCAACGGTCCCTGAACAACCGTCAAGGGCTCGTGCGGATGAACAACCCTCCCCTCTTCTACAGCCCGGAGCGTGATGCCGGAAAAGTCGCCGTCCCGCTTTAGCCACGCCAGAAAGTCGTCTTCGAAAATACGTCGACCGCTGTCAGTACGCTGGCTGCGAAGATACTCGATTTCGGGAACGCCAAATCGTGTACTCTGCATCCATTTCACCAACCACTCGAGGCCGGCATTGATGCAATAGCCGGCTTGATGGCTGCCGTAGTTGGGGTAGCGGCGGAAAAAGTGGTCAAACTGGACTGTGTGTTCGTGTAGACCGTGACGATAGTATAGCTGGGCCATGGTAAGCTGATACTGATCGGTGTAAAGCGCTCCCTCCATTGCCGGCTGCCTGTCAGCTTCCTTCACAGTTGTCCCCCTGGCTAATGTTGTGACGTGTGCCACGCCACAAAGGGCGTAACTTGACGTCGGTCTCGTGTTCTGGATCTTTTCTATTCTACAGAACACCGATGACGCAGCATAATGCCGAATCAGAGGTGCATTACGCTATAATAGTTTGTACCCAGTTTGGCGACGGTTTCCACAGACGGCTGAAGTTAGCCGGTTTACGAGTATATTTGCGCAAGAGTAAAGCAACCGCTATGCATGAAGAGCAGAAGAATACGGTACAGCACGAGCCAACAGGCAATAAGAGTGATTTTTCGACAACAGATACAGTGAAGGTAGTCTTCCAGCCCAACGGTCGGCAGGGCAGAGTGACTCGCGGCACAGTACTGCTGGATGCCGCCAGAGAACTGGGCGTGGAGCTGGAGTCAATCTGCGGCGGCAATAGCACGTGCGGCAAATGCAAGATTATTGTCGAGACTGGCGATTTCCCGAAATTTGACGTAACTAGCGGCGCCGATAGTCTATCACCTCCCGGCGACCGAGAGACGGCCTATGCACGCCGGCGTAAGTTCGGCGCTGATGAGCGGCTTAGCTGTGTGTGCACCGTCCACGGTGATCTCGTCGTGCGCGTGCCGGAAGAAAGCCAGGCTCGAAAACAGGTCGTACGCAAGAGCGCCGGCATTGATCGGCCCATTATTGTGGACGCCGCCATGCGCCTCTACTATGTCGAGCTTCCTCCCGCATCCATCCTAGACGGTATGGGCGATTGGGAGCGTCTCTGTCAGCAAATGGAGCAGACGCACGGCCTCACCGGCCTACGCTCCGATTTTACGGTATTGCACGAACTGCAGCCCGCTTTGTCCAGCGGTGATCGCAAGGTCACAGTCACCGTACTTCACGACCATGAAGTCGTGCGCGTACAGCCTGGCTATCATGAGGATATTTATGGGATTGCCTTGGATGTGGGCACCACTACCATGGCCGGTCATCTCTGCCACCTGCGCACGGGCGAAATACTGGGCACGTCAAGTCGCATGAATCCCCAGGTCCCATTCGGCGAGGACCTCATGAGCCGAGTGAGCTATGCCATGATGAACGACGACGGCACCGAGCGGCTGCATGATAGCGTCATTGATGCCGTCAACGGCCTCGTCGCGGATATGACGAAGCAGGCTGGTATTCAGCCCAATGACGTTATCGAAATGGTTATCGTGGGCAACACAACCATGCACCATTTGCTGCTCGGCGTGAACCCCAAAGAACTTGGCGGGACGCCGTTTAGTCTCGTCACGCATAGTCCGCTGGATGTAAAGGCGCGCGACCTCGGTATTCGCATTTCGGGCGGAGGCAATGTTCACATCCCGCCTTGCGAAGCGGGTCACGTTGGCGCAGATAACGTGGGCGTGCTGGTAGCCGAAGCGCCCTATGCGCAGGACAAAACGATGCTCGTTATCGATGTCGGCACCAACGGCGAGATACTGTTGGGGAATCGAGAAGCAGTCTACAGTGCTAGCAGCCCCACAGGACCCGCATTCGAGGGCGCACAGATCCTGCACGGTATGCGAGCCGCCGCCGGCGCCATTGAGCGTGTGCGTATTGATCCTGCTACTTTGGCTGTAAAATACAGAATCATCGGGCGCGACGAATGGGTGGAGCAGATGGTCCAAGCCGACGGCGTCACTTCAGTAGATGGGGCGCTGAAGCCGTCGGGCATTTGCGGTTCCGGTATCATAGAGGCAGTCGCAGAGCTCGTGTTGGCTGGGGTCGTAGGCGCGAACGGACGCTTCGTCCCATTGGACCATCCTCGCTTGCACACTGGACTCGGTGAGCGGGGCAGCAAGGCGGAGTTCGTTATCGCCTGGGCACACGAAACAAGCACTGGACGCGAAATTGTCGTTCACTCGGATGATATTCGCGCCATCCAACTGGCCAAGGCTGCACTATACGCCGGTGTAAAGCTGCTCATGCAACGTATGCAGCTGAATGCTGTGGACGTTATCGAGCTTGCCGGCGGCTTCGGCAGCTATATAGACCCTTACCATGCGCTAGTCATCGGCTTGATTCCCGATAGTGACCTTGCACGCGTATCCGCGGTCGGTAATGCAGCCGGTGATGGCGCTCGTATGATGCTGCTAAACAAGGAAAAACGGCATGAGGCGGAATGGGCTGCTCGCTGGGTGCACTATGTGGAAACAGCCGGCGAACTGACCTTCCAAGAAGAGTTCGTGATGGCTATCAACTTCCCCCACGCAATTGACCCTTTCCCTATCGCTGAGGGTTTGATTGTCGAATCGAGCAAGGCATGGCCTGCTGATCGAGTGGAGAAATGGTTGGCCTTCGCAGGCGGCAAATTCGATGAAATGCGGATGGCATAGGCACTGTTCGGCAGAATTTAGTGTGCAAACTATGCTGCGCGGTTATATTTAATTCCGAATGATAGTTCAATTGTGGACACTCTAGTAGGTAACGAAAGCTGAAGACAACAATGGCTACAATAGCTGCATATGGTTCTTGGGAATCACCTATCGCTGCAGAAGAACTGGCGAGGAATGAGACTCGCTTTACGCAAGTTGGACTGGATGGCGACACCGTTTATTGGGTGGAATCGCATCCTACAGAAGGCGGTCGGAATGCGCTGATGGCCCTGTCCAGTGACGGGAGCATCAGGGAGAAATCGTCTCCGGACATGAATGTGCGCACACGAGTGCATGAATATGGCGGTGGCGCGTGTGTACTCGACCACGGTGTCATCGCCTATGTGAACTACGGCGATCAGGTGCTGTATCTTGTCGATAGCGATGAGTTTCGACCGTTGACCACAGAGGGAATGCGCTATGCAGACGGCATCGTGGACGCGAGCCGCAAACGCATCATCTGTGTGCGCGAGGATCACACCGGAGACGGTGAGGCTGTCAACACCATTGTGTCGGTGCAGCTAGACACTCGCGGACCTGGCGAGGTGCTGGTTTCCGGACACGATTTCTATACAACGCCGCGTTTGAGCCCCGACGGGCATTCGCTATCCTGGGTCGCTTATAACCACCCACAGATGCCTTGGACCCGCAGCCAGCTATGGATAGCCGATGTGCTGGATGATGGAACCCTCAGTGATACGCGCTGTCTGGTTGATGGAGACGAGTCAGTGTTCCAGCCGTCATGGTCGCCGGATAACCAGCTCTATTTTGTTAGCGACCGCAGTGGTTGGTGGAACTTGTATCGTTGGGACGTGGACCATGAGGTACCACTGAAGCCAATGGATGCCGAGTTTGGACGACCGCAGTGGGTATTCGGCGTGCCTACCTACGGTTTCAGAGACGCTGAAAATATCGTCTGTAGCTACACAATGGACGGGGCTTGGCATCTCGCCATGCTAGACTTGCGGTCAGGTGCGCTGGATGAGATCGAGCAACCATACACGTCCATCGCCGATGTGCACGTGGATGCTGAACGCGTCGTCTTCGAAGGCGCTGCGCCAGACAAGCCTGACTCCATTGTCGAGTACCGGTTTGATGCTGGTGAGTGCCGAACACTGAAGAAGTCCTCTGACTATACGATCGAGCCGGGCTACCTTTCGATTCCCGAGGCCATACCATATCCCACCACTGATGGCGCTCGAGCACACGCCTTCTACTATGCGCCGCACAATCAAGATTACCAGGCGCCAGAGGGGGATAAGCCGCCGCTGATCGTCATCAGCCACGGAGGGCCGACCAGCGCCACCAGCAGTTCGATGAAGCTTGGCATTCAGTATTGGTCGAGTCGAGGGTATGCTGTCTTGGACGTGAACTACGGCGGGAGTACCGGCTACGGTCGCGAGTATATGCAGCGGCTGGATGATAATTGGGGTATTGTCGACGTGGATGACTGCATCGCAGGTGCGCAATATCTGGCGGAGAGCGGTAGAGTCGATGGCGAAAGAATGGTCATTCGCGGCGGCAGCGCCGGCGGCTTCACGACGCTTGCGGCGCTAACCTTTCGTGACGTGTTCAAAGCCGGAGCCAGCTACTACGGCGTCAGTGATCTTGGTGCACTGGCGAGAGAGACTCACAAGTTTGAATCTCGATATCTTGATGGACTAGTAGGACCCTATCCAGAACGCAAAGACATCTACGATACCCGGTCCGCGCTCATGCATGTTGACCAGTTATCCTGCCCCATTATCTTTTTTCAAGGGTTGGAAGATAAAGTCGTCCTGCCCAACCAGGCGGAGATGATGGTGGATGCACTGCGCGAGAAAGGGATTCCTGTGGCGTACCTCGCCTACAAAGGCGAACAGCATGGCTTCCGTAAGGCCGAGAACATCGCCCGGTCGCTTACTGCGGAACAATATTTCTATGCCAAGGTATTGGGCATCCCGGCGCCGCAAGACATCGAACCAGTAGAGATAGAAAACTTGCCCGAGGCTGAATAAACAGCCAATCGCATCGTCCACAAAGGAAAAACGACCATGACAAATACAACGATCCTGGAATGGCTGGAATCGGGCAAAACCATCCTCGGCGATGGCGCGATGGGTACGATGTTGCACGCCAACGGCATGTCGGCAGGCGAGTCCTCTGAGCATTGGAGCGTCAATCATCCCGATATCCTGCGCAGCATTCATCGCGACTACTGTGAAGCCGGCGCCAGGGTCGTCACAGCCAATACTTTCGGCGGAACGCGCTCTCGCTTACAACACAATGGCCTGCAGGATCAGGTCGAGGAACTGAACATTGCTGCCGTGAAAATCGCGCGCGAAATCGCCGACGAATACGATTGTCTTGTCGGCGGCGACATGGGGCCAACCGGTGAGTTGATAGAGCCGTACGGTTTGCTCTCGCTGGGCGATGCAGCCAAGATGTACGCAGAGCAGGCGACAGCGCTCGTCAATGCTGGCGTGGATTACTTCCATATCGAGACCATGACTCAAATAGCCGAACTGGAAGCAGCTATCCGAGGCGCGCGCGAGGTGGAGCCGGATGCCGTCATCATTGCTACCATGACGTTCGATACCAACGGACGTACCATGATGGGCGATACGCCGCTTGGTGCATTGCAGGCCATGAACGAATGGGGCGTGCGCGTGATCGGTGGCAACTGCGGCAATGGCCCGGAGGAGATACGTTCGGTCATGGCTGCCATGACGCAAAACCGACCGGATGGCGTTTTTCTCATTGCGCAGAGCAACGCAGGCCTACCGAAGATGGTCGAAGACGAAGTGCAATTCGACGGCACGCCAGAAGTCATGGCGCAGTACGCCATAGAAATGTACGAGATGGGCGTTAATTACATCGGCGCATGTTGCGGGAGCACGCCCGCGCACATCCAGGCCATGCGCGACACGCTGAAAACAGCCGGTGCGAAGCTCTAAGCTATCAGCGTAACGTTCAGTCAATCATCAGTATCTGCAGCTTGCTAAGTGGGATTTCATTGGTTTGAGAAGAGCGTTCTTTCTGTTCCTTGACGGCGTCGGTTTGGGGTCGGACGATCCTACCGTCAATCCGCTATGTGCAGGTCATTATCCGACCCTTTCACGCCTTACCGGAGATGTTCCGCTGACTTTGTCCACAGGTCGCCTGTCAACGGACTTGGTGGATGTCGTACCGCTGGACGCGTGTATGGGGGTGGAGGGCAGGCCGCAAAGCGCTACAGGTCAGGCTACACTGCTAACAGGGAAGAATATACCGTTGGCCATCGGCGAACACTACGGGCCGAAGCCTGACGATCGCATTCGCATGCTGATTGAAGAGGATAATCTTTACAAACAGCTTGCCGAACAGGGGCGGAACGCCGTCTTCGTCAATGCATACCCCCCTGGCTTCTATGCAGCAGTACATCGCGGAAAGCGCCTGCTGAGCTCCATTCAATACGCCGCTTCATCGGCTGGCGCGCCTCTACTCAGAGACAGGGACTTACTGGCTGGGAGGGCGCTCAGTGTTGACTACACCAACGCAAGTTGGCGCTACCGCCTAGGCTATACAGAAGCGCCTGTTTACGAACCGGCTGAGGCTGGCAATCAACTATGGCAAATCGCGCAATCCTACGCATTCACAATGCATGACCATTGGCTGACAGACGAGCTGGGGCACCATCAGGACCTGGATGGCGCAGTACGCGACTTCGCACTGTTCGATGGAGTCCTCGGCGGGCTGCTCGACGCTGCAGACATGGCGCATACGCTCATCGTTGTTGCCAGCGATCATGGCAACGTTGAGGACTGCAGCCATGGAAAACACACGCTCAATCCCGCGCTCTGTCTGATCATGGGCAATCGGCAGGGTTTGCCCGTTGGCCAAATGCAGTCGCTGGCCGATGTAACTCCGTTGATCACTCAGTTCCTCTCAATGACCTCAGTCTGAGGCTCTGGTTCCTCCACCAACAGAATGAGTATAACGAGCGCAATCACGGCAGACGTGGCGGACATGATCGCCACGACGCCGATGCCACGGTTCGTGTAAAACCATGGCGCCGTGAATCCCGCTAGCGCCACGGCAAGCATATTGAACGCAGAAGAGAGGGAGAGCACCTTGCCTCGCTGTGCTGGCACTTGCTCGCTGAGCAGCGGAATGTTGGATACGACCGAGAACTCGAAGAAGCCGCGTGTGAAGGCTATCGATGCGACGGCTGGCGCCAGTCCCACGTTGAGGAACGGGATGAGCAGGTAGCCAGCTAGCGAACAGATGAGGCCGATGAATACGCTGCGTCGCTTGCCGATTCGATCGGTGAAGAGGCTGACGGATACACTGGCACTTAGGTCGAAAAGACCGAACACCAACGCAACGACGCCTAGCTGCGATGCCGTCAATCCATACTCTCCGTTGAACCACGCCCCGTAGATAATCATGAACTGCACCGCAGCGAACATGATGAAGCAGTTGGCGACGATGGCGCCGTAGGCCGACCGCGCATTCACGCCGAGGCGGAAGAAGCCCCTGAGCCGTCGGATGGTCCCGACGACTTCAGATAGGTGAGGTTCTGTTGCCGCGTGTATTGCGCCGGGCCTTGCAGATGGAAGCACGCCGAACACAGCCGCCGAGATAAGCATGCCGACTCCCAAGAGGATGATCGGCGTTCGCCACGAACTGTATTCGATGATCTGACCCACCATATAGAGACCCAGGATGCCAGTCAACGCCCATGAATATTCCAAAATGCCGATACCGCGCGCTCGCTTAGAGTAGGGCAGGCGAGCGCTCACGTACGCTGCGAGCGTTGGTACAAATCCTGCGAATCCGATACCAAAAAGCGCCATGCCGATGGCCGCGAGCCACAATGAACGACTGGACGAGATAATGAGCAGGCCAATACCGCCACAGGCAAGAGCAAACTGCAGCACACCGCGATAGCTGTGTCGATCGGCATAGGAACCGAGGACGGGCGCGAGCATGCCGGTCAAGCTGCGAATGGCGATGAGTCGCCCCATCGTGACCACAGTCGTACCCAGGCCTTGCGCGATCATGGGCAGGAATGGACCGAACAGCTGAACGCTGGTGTCGACGATGATTCGAGTAATGATGGAAATGGTCATCAGGCGCCGCACGCTTAAATCGCGTGGTTCGGCGTGAGCGGATTGTGTCACGAGTTTGAACTCACTTATGCTGTTCGATCAGTTGGGTGGAAGCTAGTCCGGAAGGGCGTCGCTGGCTGGTTCTACATCCATACACGCGGCGTACGCGAGTCTGAGTCCGCATGATCGGCTTGTTTTGGCGCTGATGCGGCGGAGCTGGACTGCTCGGTTGTGCGGTTTTCTTTAGACGCTGATTCATTTACATCGGTTGCTGCAGGTGGCACAGGTTCTGCTTGAGGCGCTTTGGCATCGGATGGACGGGGCACTTGGGGTCGTTCCTCGTCGTACAATTCAGAAAACTCATCGTCCAAATCTTCCCATTCCGTAGCTGAGACTGGGGTTTCAGTCGCATCTGATTCTGCATAGGATGGTGGTTCGGCTTCCCAGGGCGCAACGTCGGACTCATGATCACCCTCGCCTTGGTCCTCACCATCGCTCAACGTACCGAGCCGCAATGCACGGCCTCGGTTGCCACCCAAATCGGGCCCAAGTACTCCGTTGTGCTCAAGCTGCTCAACCAGCCGGCTCGAACGCCCATAGCCGATACGCAGTTTGTTCTGCAGCATGCTAACCGAACCACGGCCTTCTTCGGTGACGATTCTCACTGCATCATCGTAGAGATCGTCACGCGAGTCAACTTCTTTCATGCGTTCGATCTCGTGAAACAATTCCGGCTGCGTGGCGCTCTGTACCGCCGCAGGATCCGGCATTCCTTCCAGGTCACTCGAAACGGTTTTGGACGCAGCGTCTGTATCGTTACCGTTTGCTCCGGCAGCATTCGGAGTACTGTGAGTATGCTGGCTTTCAGCTTGTTCGGCATACGCGCCAAACGCCTCTTGCTTATCGTCAGGTTCAGTGGCGTCAATCGGCATCGGCGTTGGGCGTTCTTCATGGTGCGCGCTCTTCCAATACTCGACCACGTTGCTGATCTCCTCGTCGCTGAGGAACGTACCCTGCAGCCGCTCGAGTTTGCTGGTATCAGGCGCCATGAAGAGCATATCGCCCCGACCGAGCAGACGTTCGGCGCCCTGCGTGTCCAAGATGACACGGCTGTCAACCTGGCTACTCACGGCAAACGCAATGCGGGCTGGAAAGTTTGCTTTGATCAGTCCCGTAATCACATCCACAGAAGGGCGCTGCGTTGCGATAATCAAGTGGATGCCCACCGCACGCGCCATCTGTGCTAGACGGCAGATGTGCTTTTCCACCTCTTCCGGCGAAGCCAGCATCAGGTCTGCCATCTCATCCACCACGATGACGATGTACGGTAGCGGTTTTTCGTTTCGCTTTTGCAGATACGTATTGTAGCGAACGATGTCACGCGCCTTCGCGTCGCTCATGCACTGGTAACGACGCTCCATCTCCTTCACGGCCCAAAATAGTACGCCAGACGCCCGGTCGATTTCAGTAACGACGGGGTTGAGGAGATGCGGAATACCGTTGTACACGTTCAATTCGACCATCTTGGGGTCGATGAGGAGTAACCGCAGAGAGTCCGGCGTGTGCGTCAGCAGTAGGCAATTGATGATTGAATTGATGCAGACCGACTTACCCGAACCGGTCGAGCCCGCAATGAGCAGGTGCGGCATGCGTGCCAGGTCCGTGACAATGGCTTGGCCTTTAACGTCTTCACCCAGCGCGACCGGCAACGCGCCCTTCAGGTTCTGATAGGGCTCACTCTCCATCAACTCCTTGAGGCCGACAATGTTGCTTTCTTGATTTGGCACCTCAATGCCGACGTAATTCGTTCCCGGCACGGGCGCTTCGATACGCACACTCGGTGCAGCCAGAGCGAGGGCAAGATCATTGCCGAGACCAGCAATTTTGGACACCTTGACCTTCACCCGCCGATCTTCGCCGCGCACTATCCGCTCCACATAACCGGGTTTGATGAGATATTGCGTAACCGAAGGTCCTTTGTAAGCCCCTTCAAAATCCGTGGGTACACCGAAGAGCGAGAGCGTTTCCTGGATGAGCCGGCCTTGATCGCGAATCAGGTCATCGCTCTCCACCTGCCGGTCCCAGTTGGCGAGCATGTCATCGATAGCAGGCAATTGCCACTTGACTGGCTTCGGCTCGGTCTTTGTTTGTGTGCTGGCGCTCTTGCGTTGCGCAGGCTCGGGCGCTCGGGGCAGTGCGCTCGATTGCTTGACAGGCGGTTGCCCATTCGAACTAACCGGTGCATTGGAAGTAGTTGGTTCCGGCTCTATGAAGACTGCATCAGCAGGGCCGGTTTTCTTGGACGCAGCGTCATTGTCATGCGTGCGCCACTTCTCGCGCATGCGCTTCCACCAAGGCAACTGACCGGATGGGATAGGCAGTTCCGGTTCGAGGACAGCATTTGCTTTATCGGTATTCTGTTTTGCGCCGCGTCCATGCCACCAGTCTTCAACGCTCCACACGATCTCATACCCTGCATCCAGAAGCAGCCGGTCAGTGAGCAGTATGAGCCCTGCGATGCCGAAGACGGATACCGCGATCCACGCACCTGTTCCGCCCAATAGCCGCTCAAGCGTAGCGGCTGTTTGGCTGCCGACCACGCCCGAACTGGCCTCCGCTGCCACGCCCGACAGCATAGCCGTTCCCGTAAGGTAGGCGACAAAGAGCAGCAGAATGCCGGCAGGTCGTTGCCACGGGACATCGGGCATCTCTTCCACTGAGCGGATGATGAGCCAAATGCCGATTGCACCGACAACCAGCGGCACGCCCCACGCACCAAGACCTACCATATGCTCAAGATAGTCGATCCATGCACCGGTAACCTTGCCCCGTTCTTCGGAAATCAGGCTCAGCACAGTGAATACCGCCATGACGACCAACGCTAGTCCAAGGATCTTTGGGCTTAGCAGGATCACTGCCGCCCGCTCCAGCAGATTCGGCTGTTGGCTTTTACGTGACGCGCTGCTGGTTCTCTTCCTGCTGGAGGATTTGCTCCGGCTATTGCGCGCAGAAGCAGATTTCGACGTCCGGGACGAGGATTTTCGCCCAGCTTTACTCGAAGATTTATTACCTGAATTTTTGGTCAATTTCTGACTGCCGGAAGCCATCGTCTGTGGACACCACGGTTTCTTATCCGGTGGACTTATACGCTGTGTACGAACGTGTGTTCTGTTACTACTATAACATGGGCACGACTGCTGTTCAAGCATGCGCCAACCAACCCAACGTGGCTGGCGGAAGTCTCGAACACGAATGCACTTGTAACGAGTTGCACCCGAGCTTACAAGAGTGCCTGATAAGCGTGAATACTAGACATCGGTGCAGCAAGTATTCAACACAGTCCAACAGACACTCTTGTTTATGTCGCACGATTGAACGAATATCGAAGCGGCAACTCGCCTAGCGATGCACGCCGCGTCCTACCAGATCGTCCTATACTTCCATGACGAGCGGAAGCACCATTGGACGACGGCCAAGTTCCTGATAAGTGAAGTCCGCCAAGGCATCCTTGATGCGGCCCTCTAGAACCCGCTGAGGAGCTCGCTTCTTGGCTGCCCGACGCACGACTTCCTCAGCGCGTTTAATGAGGTCCTCATGTTCGCGTATGTAGACAAAGCCGCGGCTGATGATCTCCGGTCCGTAGAGGATCTCACCGTCGAACTCGTCGAGAGCCAGTATGCAGACGATGAAACCATTTTCGCTCAGGTGGCTGCGGTCGCGCAGCACCACGTTGCCGACATCGCCGATGCCCAGCCCATCCACAAAGACTTGGCTCGTGGAAATTTTCTCGCCGAACCGTCCTTGAATGTGTTCGATGCTAGGGTCGAAATAGCCGAATTCGACTACCTGCCCGTCAACCGCTACGAAGATGTTCTCTGCGGGGATGCCGGTCTTCTGCGCCAGGCGAGCATGCAACACCAAGTGCCGGTATTCACCATGGGCTGGAATGAAGAAGAGGGGGCGGACCAGCTCCAGCATGTGCTGGTAATCCTCGCGACCGCCGTGCCCGCTCACATGTACGTTGCCCAACTCATGGTATAGCACATCCGCGCCCTGCCGGAATAGATTGTCGATAGTGCGGTTGAAAAGCTCCTCGTTGCCCGGAATGGGCATGGCGCTGAGGATGACCGTATCGCCTTCACGCAGTGTGATTTGGCGATGCTCACCCAGGCTCATGCGCACCATGGCGCTGGTGGGTTCACCCTGGCTGCCGGTTGCAACAACCACCACTTGACTCGGCGGCAGTGACTCCATCTCGCTCGTGCTCAGCAACTCGTCCTGACTGATGTCCAGATAACCGAGCTGGATGGCGATTTTCACATTGTTGACCATGGAGCGACCCACAACACCGACTCGACGTCCATGACGCCGCGCTGCATTGATGATCTGCTGTACTCGGCCTAGGTTGCTGGCGAAGGTTGCCAGCAGAACGCGCCCTTGCGCTTCGGCAAAGGTTTTGTCAAGCATGGTCTCTACTGTGCGCTCACTCGGCGTCTGACCTTCCTTCTCTGCGTTTGTGCTATCTGCGACCAGCAGCAGCACGCCCTCATCTCCCCAGCGTCGCAGCTTGTCCGCCTCGGTCGGCTTGTCATCCGCCGGCGTCGGATCGAACCGGTAGTCGCTGGTATGGATAATGCGTCCCGCCGGCGTCATGACAGAGACACCGACACTGTCCGGGAAACTGTGGCACGTGTGAAAAAACTCGATTTTGAACGGTTCGAGGTCGATGACGCTGTCAGACGTGACTGTAAATAGGTCCGCATCCTCCAGTAGTTTGTGTTCTCGCAGCTTAACCTCGAGCAGACCGCGCGTTAACAAGGTCGCATAGATGGGCGCGTAAAGACCTTGCTCCATGAGATAGGCCAGTGCGCCGATGTGATCCTCATGTCCGTGCGTCAGAATGATGCCGCGCACATTGTCCAGCCGACTGAAGACATAGTCCGCATCGGGAATGACGATGTCAATGCCGTGCATCTCATTGGTCGGAAACATGAGCCCGGCGTCGATGATCAGAATATCATCGCCGCACTCGATAACCATCATGTTCTTGCCAATTTCTCCTAGACCGCCGAGCGGTATCATTCGCAATAAAGGTTGTTCAGTGCCGTCATTCGTGTTTGTTTCGTCTTGATCCATTCGATTTCTCCTTCAGTTTTGTCTAAGGTTCTATTTCAATAAGCAGGAAAATCACATTTCCTGTCAATCGCTTTGTATTTCTTTTGCGCGTATTGCAGCCTGTGCGGCTAGAGCAGCGGCAACTGCTCAGCATCATCGTCGACATGATCAGAAGTATGATCGATGGCATCGAATTGTCTTCCGGCAGCAGGTTCGCCGCCGGTAACCATTTCAGCCGCTTGCGACGCATCAGCCGTTTTTGTCGGTTCATCTGAACCGGCATAATCAGCGTCGCCGGGATGCGGTACGCCTGCGGGTAGCGCCTCACCTACGGTAGCCAGAGCATCAGCCTTTTGAGCCCGTTCGACTAACGGCAGCAGCTTAGCCATATCCTCAACAAACGCAGTTTGCCACTGCGGATTGCGCAATGCCGCTGCAGGATGGAACATCGCCAGCGCCACTCGGCCATGCCCGATGTTGCGAATCTTTCCGTGTATGCGCGTGATCGCGCCGTCCGGGAACCAACGACGCATACTGTACCGTCCCAGCGTCACGATGATGCGCGGATTAACCAATGCAACCTGTGCATCGAGGTAATCGCTGCACGCCGCCAACTCCTGCGGTTCGGGATCTCGATTGTTGGGCGGTCGACACTTCACCACATTTGTGATGAAGACATGCTCTCGACGAATACCAACCGACTCCATCACTTGTGTCAAGTATTGCCCCGATCGACCAACGAATGGCAGGCCTTGCTTATCCTCTTCGTAGCCGGGACCTTCACCCACAAACATTACAGTAGCGTTCACATCCCCTTGGCCTGGCACTGCAATCGTGCGCGTTTGTGAAAGAGGACAACGGTGGCAGCTCAAGATCGCCGCTGAAACTTCGTCCATAGTCTGAAAGCTGTCCATACCTTGCCCCAAACTTCAAACCTCTGCTATACAACTGTACACTGCAACATATCTAGTCGCACACAATCGCATATAGAAGCGTTCCAATATTAGGCGCGCGCATACACATCACTGCTCAGTGTTTTGCTGCCCCGCTTGCTGCTGGCAACTACACCAATGACAAAACCGAATTATAACACCTATTACCGAGCAATCCGAACAGGTGTTACATATGGTACGCCTGTATTGTCTTCTACACGGTGAAATACAGGATGAGAAGTCGCCATGCCCACAGAACGAGCATACCTAGCACGATCGAAAGGATCATATGACGCGTCCGCCACATGACAAGCGCCGTGACGATGGAGGCGATGAGATACTCGTTGCTCAACGAAACGGATAGCCGAGCATCCTGAATGAACACGGCGGGCACAGTGATGGCGATGAGGACAGCCGGCGGGATATAGTCCAGAATAACGCGCAGCCGTTGTGGTATCTCCTGCCGACCGGCATAGAGTAACATCGGGTAGCGAGATACAAATGTAGCCGCCACCATGGCGATAAGAATGAACACATATCTACCGACGCCCATGACGCTCGTCCACTTCATCTCTCGTCCTGGTGACGAACTGCGCCGGACGCGACTTGTCGACCATTGCTCCGGCTGCCGCGCCAATGACCATGGCAAGTATGAGACCGATCTGATACGGCAGGCTATACAGCAGCAAGCTGAGCGTACCCGCTATCAGGACGCATACCGCCACACCTTTGGTGCGAACCAACGGCACCAACATCGCAATGAACGTCGCGGGTAACGCATAATCCAGGCCCCATCCCGCAGGGTCCGATATCGATGAACCAGCCCAGATGCCGATCCATGTCGCCACCTGCCAGACAATATACATGGTGAAGGCAGCCCCCATGTAGAACCACTGCTTGTTGTGGGCATTCCTGTTTCGCTCGAAATACTGCATGACAACTACATAGGCTTCGTCAGTCAGGATATAGGCTATAGGTATCAGCCAGCGATGGGGGAGGCGACCAAAGTGTGGCGCAATCGTAGCTGCATATAGGTTGTGTCGCACATTTACGAGGAAAGTCGTCAACACGATGATGACGATGCCTGCGCCGCTGGCAATCAGTTCGATCGCAACGAACTGGGCTGAACCTGCAAAGACGAACGCAGACATGCTTGCCGTCATCCAGACCGGGATGCCGCTGGAGACAGCCACAGCGCCGAAAATGATGCCGAATGGCGCGACGCCGAACAGAATGGGTATGATAGCGCGGGCGCCGCTGCCGTAGGCGATGCGCCGGCTAGCCCATTGTTGTACTTGTGCAGGCTCCGAATATGTACTCATCACTCAGGAGTCGACCATGGTCAATATTGTGCATTGTTTGGTGTGCAACTGTGGCGGATCTCAGCTGGCTAAGCCATGGGTATGGCGACGATGAGCCCGCTGCGGAAGCTGAAATCGCCATTAGATTCCACCAGCAGCTTGTCGCGCACGACATCAGGTGCGTCAGACATAATTTTCTGAATGATTGCAACATTGTCCGCTGGCGTCTGCATACGCAATACCCAGGAATCGAAGTCCATCCAGAGCGGCCACTCCATATGCAACTCGGCATCGAACCCTGCGGCGTTCAGCATCTCCAGCCACTGCTCCGGCGTGTGGTCGCGCACATGAGATGCATCACGCAGGATTTCGATAGTTTGCAGATGAGAATCGGCTATATAGTCGCGGTACGAGAGAACGTCGACGATGAGCAACATTCCCTTCGCATCGGCGTTACTCTTGAGCACTCGCTTGAACTCGGCAAGAGCCTTCTCCGGTTCGGGCCAATGGTGTGCACTGTAGCGAGTCACGATGCGGTCGAACGTATCATCATCATAGGCAAGCTGCTCAACGTCTCCCAGCTCGAATTCGACGTTGTCGATGCTCTTTTCATGGGCCAGTAAACGACCGGCTTCCAACATAGGCGGCGTCAAGTCGATGGCGGTCACCTGTGCGACGTGCGGAGCGAAGGTTAGCGCCGTGTGACCCGCGCCGCATCCGGCGTCAAGCACATGCTCATTGCCAGTCAACTCGCATATCCGAAGCATCTCGGCGAATTCGTCGCCCTGTCGATGCACAATACTTTCTGCGTAATTGGCTGCAACCTGACCGAACTGACTCTCGACAGACTGTTTCACGGTCGGTGACGCCTTTGTTCGCCTATCCTGCTCCATCAACATCTCTCCTTCACCCAACTAGCCCATGTGCACTTCATCAATTCAAGCATTACTACACATAAACTGGCGTCAACCATTCGCGGTATTTGTTTTCGTTGCCGCGCACCAGGTTGAAGTAATACCGAGAAAGTGCGGATGTGATCGGTCCGACTTTGCCATTGCCGACCAACCGATGGTCTACGCTGGTGATCGGCGAAATCTGTGCGCCCGTTCCGCAGAAGAAAGCTTCATTAGCTACATAAAGCTCAGTTCGGTCGACAGTGCGCTCCAACACCGGATATCCTAGCTCGTGTTCCATGAGATAGAGTACGGTACGACGGGTGATGCCCTCCAGCACGTTGCTGGTGATCGGCGGTGTGATGACAACGCCGTCGCGCACCATCATGAAGTTGGCTGCGCTGCCTTCGGATACGTGACCGTCGTGGTTGAGCACGATAGCGTCGTCGTAGCCATTCATTGCGGCTTCGCTCTTGATGAGCGAACTGTTCATATAACTCCCGGTCAGTTTGCCGCGTGCAGGTATGGCCGTGTCGTCGACCCGTCGCCAACTGCTCGTACCCACGCTGATGCCCTCATTCACCGGCAGGTAATCGCCCATGGGCATGCTGAAGATAGCGACCTCATCCGTCATATCGTGGAGACGCACCGCCAAGCTCGAGTCCGCCTTGTACGCCAGCGGGCGAATGTAACAATTCTGTTCCCAGGCTTCCCTGCGTAGGAGCTGGACCGTAATTTGCGCCAGATCTTCAGGTGTGAAGTCCAGTTGTGCAAGAATGAGTCTGGAGCTAGCCAGAAAGCGCTTGAAGTGGTCAATGATGCGGAATACATAGAGCTGCCGCTGTTCCGCGTTCCAGTACCCTCGAAGACCGCCGAAACAACCGGTGCCGTAATTCAGCGTCTGATTCATGACGCTGATCTTTGCCTCTTCGATTGGGCGAATCTCACCCTCGAAATATGCGTACTTTGTCATCACAAGTGTCTTTCATGGCTTCGATGTTGGATGTAGGGCGCCCTCGGGATGCCTGCTGACTACATTCACAGGCGGAACAGGCACCCGGCGCGTTGCATGGAATAGAATTCTACAGCCCGCATCCGTATACACAAAGATGACCAGTCGTAGAATCGACGCCAGTTGTGCGACCATCGTTGGCTGCTGCGAAAAGCTTGTTGCCCATTCATCCTATGGTACAATACGCACGAACGCTGACTCGTCACCAGCAAGAATGGCCGCCATGGAACCCATATCCGTTTCGACACTATCAGACCATATTGTGAACCTGTTCAGGACCGACAACTTCCTGGCAGATGTTAATGTTTTGGGCGAAGTGAGTAACTGGAAACGTGCTGCCAGCGGTCACATTTACTTTAGTCTGAAGGATGATTCGGCAAGCATCAACGCTGTGATGTGGCGCGGCAACGCGTCCACACACACATGGTTGCCCTCGGACGGTGATCAGATCATCGCAAAGGGTTACGTTGATGTGTATGCGGAGCGGAGCGTTTACCAGCTTTACGTAAATCGCATTCAACCTGCTGGCAAAGGGCAGCTATACGCTCAGTTTGAAGCGCTGAAACGACGCCTACAGGCGGCAGGTCTTTTTACAGAGGAGCGAAAACGTCCGCTGCCTAGCAGGGTGAATACCGTTGGCGTTGTGACGAGTGCAAATGCTGCTGCGCTGCGCGATATCTGTCGCGTACTGCAGTCGCGCTGGCCGATAGTCAACGTGATCGTCTTTCCCACACTGGTGCAAGGCGCGGAAGCACCGACACAGATCGCTGCCGCCATACGACAGGCAGCTGTATACAGCAACGAAGTGCATCCGATTGACGTGCTGCTCGTCTCGCGTGGCGGCGGCAGCATGGAGGACTTGTGGGCTTTCAATGACGAACAAGTCGCCTACGCAATCGCCGAATGTCCATTACCGATTGTGAGCGGAGTCGGCCATGAGACAGACTTCACCATTACCGACTTCGTAGCCGACATGCGCATGCCAACGCCTTCCGCGGCTGCAGCAGCCGTCGTTCCTGACAAGCGTGAAGTCCAGGCGCGATTGGCAGGTTCAGTAGCACATTCAGCTGGCAGGTTATACGATCGTATCAACCGCAACCGACAGCGGACCGAGTCACATCTGCATCGGCTTTCTGTCGTAAACCCAAAGCGCATGCTAGACTTGAGGCGGCAGATGCTTGACGATCGCGAACGTCGACTCAACGTCGAGCTGAACAGTAAGCTTATGCGCACGAGCATGCAAACGGTAAGCGCGTTGCAGAAACTTGAAGCACTAAGTCCTCGCCGAGTGTTACAGCGAGGATACAGTATTGTAATGAATAAGAACGCAGATGTAATCGCCGATCCGGTCATGGTTGAAGCGGATGATAGGCTCACGGTGCACACGGCAGCCGGCGCATACGGAGTCGTGGTCGAATCCGAACAGTGATCCGGCGGAATATTCATCAGCGAGTTCGAAGCGAGGCGTAATAGGGAGCTGGCACAATGTCTGTACTATCGACAAGAAGAATTACAAGCCTTTTGCTGCTGCTACTACTTCTGGTAGCGTTGAGCAGTTGTGGACTGCTGGGCAGAGGTGAATCGGCGGCAGCAGAGCCGGAAACATCGGTGCGGGTGCTAGTGCCAACCTTCACGCCCACGCCGGAAGGCTTGTCCGAGCCTACGGTCGAGGAGCCGGTTGTGCAGCCGGATCAAGCTGTAGTTGCACCGGCAACCGAACCACCGGCAACCGATGCGCAAGTAGTAGAGCCGGTTGCGACGGATACACCGGAACCACCCACGCCGGAACCGCCGACTCCAACGCCTGCACCCAAGCTGGTCGTGAATATTGATATCGCAAATGTACGCACCGGCCCTGGCACGAGCTACGGTCTTGCGGGCTCTGTAAACAACGGCGAAAGCTACGACATCATCGGTAAGAATCCAGCAGGTGACTGGTGGCAGATATGCTGTGTCAACGGCCAGGAAGTCTGGATATACGCCGAGATTGTGAGTGCAGAAAATACAGAAACAGTGCAGGTTGCCGATAATATCCCGGACGCACCGGTCGTGGTTGAACAGCCGCCGGCGGAACCTGCGGCGCCGGCTGAACCTGCCGCGCCGTCCGAACCTGCGCCCGCTCCCGTTTCCGAAGACCCGTGCGCTGGAATCGGCGGCGATGGATGCAAATTCCACAAGTCAGGCGGACCCCTATTCGGCAACAATGGCGGTATGGAAATCAAGATGCAGGTATTCTTCAAGCATAGCGGTGTAGACGGAGGCCAACCGCAGGGCAGCTACTTCGTGGTGCTAATGAAGGACGGCGTTAAGCTGCCGATTGGTGACGAAGTCCGCAGCATCGCCAACGATCGCAGCGATGGCTTGCTCGGCCCCTACAACTACGAGTACAAGATCGGCACCGGCGACATTCCGGGCAACACGGTTGCCGGCAATTATACGATGTGGGTGCTGGACGGCAACGGCGAGCGCGATAGCCAGAACATCAACTTCACCATTCCCGAAGGCCAGGGTGAGCTTTGGGTCGAATGGGACCAAGGATAGGATCGGCGGCTGCGAAGGACTGTTCCTACTGCGCGACGCCTGAACTCTAGCATCACAATAAATCGATACTTGCTTGACACGCGCCAAGTGTGGAGCGTGTTCGCGTCTATAGAACATACTATTCAGCTTGTGGAGTGGGACTCGCTACGCTAACGCTGCCGCCAAACCTGCGACTGGGCGGCTGAAGGTGCGAAACGTTGCGGTGAGTACGTTGGAATGGACTGGTTAGGTTGATCCGTAGGTCCGATAGGAACGGCGATGCGACGCATCTCCATGCCGCCGTAGCGTTGTGAGGATGCATACTGGCTGTACGGTGCAGTCGGCGATGGTGTGATGAAAATCTCGCGGTCCGGTCTGCGATCACGCTGGAGATAGGGCGAACGGTTTTGTGCGTGCGCAGGTAACGTGCTCAGCACGAGCAGCATACAGCCGAATACGATAACCAATGCCAAACGCATGCTCTGATGCAAGCCGCATACGTATCTTGAGGCTGATCTAGACTTGTGCTCTGTCTGTGACCGTGAGAACGTGGTCATATGTCTGCCTGCAAAACCGCTGCTGTGTCGTAGGTTTATAGTGTACACTGAAAGAGCGGCATCCGGCAAGTACCCAACAGCAGCCCATTACTGGATTCAATGTGATTTCCGCTCCGGAAAATAGCCTCTGGTAGAAGTAAACCGTATCGATAATTGATTGTCTCCTGTCATAATATATTGTAGAATCGAATGCGTACCGCAGTCGAGCAAACCATGTTCTCTTGTCGCTGAATATAGCCACTTCAGAGCAGCGCATTTCGATTATCTTCAATTTCATTCTCGGTGATGGATCATTGATGCCCAATTATTGATGGGTTATTCCTACTGTATCGATCACGCAGCACGTGCGTAGCGATACTTCCTCGGAAGCGATAGCAATTGTCAGAGTATCTACATCGTCCAATTTCACCACGACGAATACAAGCTCCCGAACGCGGGAGCGACAATCGCATCGTTGCTGCAGTCCGCCTCAGTGCATGCCTCGTATTCTTTCTTCTGTCTACCCTCATCGCACCCCTCAACTCCGGTTGGGCTGCCAACCAATATCAGACTGATGGAGATGCGGAAAGTGAATCAGTTATCGCAAGGGACCACCGCTGGGTTCACTTCATGCAGCAGCTGAACGGCATGACGTCCAACGACGTCTGGTCTATCCTCGCGGCAGACGACGGCATATGGATCGGAACAACGCAAGGCGTCAATCGCTACAACGGCATCTGGACCGATTTTTCAGAAGACCCTAACGCACCAATCGGTAGGGTGCGCGCGCTTGCCGTTAGTGCGGATGGCGAGCGTGTATTTGCCGGCAATGAATATGGCACAGTCTATGTCTTGGATGGTCAGCAGTGGCGCATTCTGGACCATCTCGACAGCGAAGTAGTCTCCCTAATCGAACAGGACGGGGCCTTATTGGCGGGTACGCTGGACGGTCTGTACAAGCTCAAGCCGGGTGCTGAGGCCACCCTCGAGCTGCCGAGCCGCGCTATTCACTCCTTAGATTTTGCGCACGGGCTGCTGTTTGCAGGCGCCAGCGATGGACTGTGGCGGTACGAGGAGGATGCGTGGGCGCTGGTTGAACTGGGAGAGGCTGCAGAATCCGGTGTCTACGCGGTACACGAGTCCGGCGCTCATGCAATGGCTATCGGCATTCCGGACGGCGTGCTCATTCTCGACGATAGTTTGGAGCCCCGCTATCATCTTGTCACGGAAGATGTGCTAGGTTGGCCTGCACTGGTACAGGCGCTGCAGTCCGACGCGTACGGTCGTTTGTGGGCGGGCACCGATGGCGCCGGCGTCTACGAAATCGCTACCAACACGTACCGTGACAAAGCCCACGGTCAGTCCAACGATGCGAACGTAACGCTTGGCTACGTACGCGATATTGCCGTTGATGAAGATGGAAGTGTTTGGTTCGCTACGCCCAGTGGCGTCTATCGGTATCAGATTGGCATGTGGCAACCAGATGTCCAGGGTTCGTCTGTTGATGACGCTATCAACCATGTCAATGACCTGTTGATGGACAGCCAGGGACGTCTTTGGATTGCAACAGGTGGTTCCGGCGTGCGCATGAAGCCCCAGATAGGTCAACGTGAGCAACTGTATACGTTGGAGAGAGACGGGGCTCCATCGCACATTTTAGTCCTGGAAGAGGATGATTACGGGGCAATTTGGGCCGGTTCCTTCTACGGAGTCTTTCAGTTTGCCGAAGACGAGTGGATTTTCCCCCAGTTCAACACTGATCTGCCCAGCCCTGTTATCACCTCGCTTCTCGCCAACCGAGAATCGTTGTGGATTGGTACGGAGGCTGGTCTGGCCAAATACGACATTCCGAGCGCCACTGTCTCCACGGTACCGGAATTCGAGAAGATGGGCGTCGAAGCGCTGACGTTCGACGGATACGGTATGTTGTGGGTCGGCACGACTGAGAACGGCGTCTGGCAACAATACGCAGACGGCAAGTGGATTCAGCATATCTCCGATCCAGAATCCAGCTTCGATACCTGGACACGGTGTAACCAGCAACGGCCTGGTTGCCGACTGGCGCAAGCCCGATGATATGTGGGCGCTGCTGGCGGATGATGGGCTTGTACATTGGGATGGCAACGCGTGGATGGCGGAACAGGCAAATAACCAGCTGCCCAAAGGGCTGCTGTGGACGCTCATGGTCGAAGACGAGCCGAACCGATTGTGGATCGGCAGCGAATATGGTGTGACTCGTTTTGATGGGCTCACTTGGGGATCGTTGACGCAGGATGATGGACTGCGCAGTGCGTCAGCATTTGCCATTGCTCCGACCGATTCAGGCGGCTACTGGATTGGCGGACCGCAAGGGTTGACGTACTTTCAGCCCGACCAGTCGCCGCCTTGGGTTCGGCTGCTACCTCCTCCGGATTATGAAGAGCGTGACGAAAACGGCATCGTGCTCCTGCCGATCGACCAGCCGCTAGAAGTGGGCTATACAGCCGGCGACCTGCAGACGCTTGATGAGAAGCTGGTGGTGTTGGCGCGTCTCTCCGGTCCGGAAGGAACTGGCGAGTGGTTCATGCAGACAGGAGGGCGCATAGAGTTCGAGCACGCTAGTCCAGGCGAATACACGCTCGAGCTAATGTCGCGTGACCAGTCATTCAACTATTCCGACGTCGCAAGTTTGCCGTTCGAGGTGTATGTCCCGCCGGTTGTGGTGCATGTGCCCGGGCTGGGTGATGTTGCACCGCCTATCTTCGTAGCATTACTTGTTCTCGGCTTCATCTCCTTTCTGGGCGGTGGCTACATTCTGTTCGAGGTGCTGCAACGACGACGCCGCAGCGTTGATGCACTAAACCGCAAATTCAATCCGTATATCAGCGGCGAACCCGTGCGTACACCGGAGATGTTCTACGGGCGCAGCGAGCTATTGCAACGCATCGTCGATACGCTCCACAATAATAGCGTCATGATTCACGGAGAACGCCGCATTGGTAAGACCACGCTCCTTTACCAGCTTGGCGCGTTGCTGCGAACGATCCATGACAGTGAATACTGGTTTGTTGGCGTCTACATTGACTTGGAGGGCACCCCGCAGCAGGATTTCTTCCACCTGCTTATTGAAGAGATCATGCGCAGTATTTCGCGGCTGGACAACTCAACCGAAGAGATCATGCCTCGACTGCGCAACCTGCGCTACCGTACAGTACCCGGTCCCCTCTACGATGATCGAGTCTTCCATCGTGATCTGCACCAAGTTATTGATGTGCTGGATGAGTATGGCAAACTGCATCATCCAGGCTCTCAGCTACGCCTTATACTGCTCATGGACGAAATGGATGTCATGAGTCGCTATGATCCCATCGTGCAGCAGCAGCTGCGGCGCATTTTTATGCGCGAATTTGCCTATACAGTCGGCGCTGTCGTCGCAGGTATCCGTATCAACAAGGACTGGGACCGAGTGGAGAGTCCATGGTATAACCTCTTCAACGAAATCGCATTGGAGCCATTCTCTGACGAGGATGCGCTTGCGTTACTCATCCAGCCCGTGGAAGATTACTATAGCTACAGCGATGAAGCCATCGACTTTATTCTCGATCATGCAAAAGGCCGTCCCTATCGTCTGCAGCAGTATGGTATGGAATCCGTAAACCAGATGTTGGGCGAAGGCCGGCTAAAAGTGAACATCGATGATGCTCTGGTGGCGCACCAACGTATCATGACCAGTGTAAAACGTGAGGCGGAGCTTAGACACAGGAGACTGCAGCCCACGACATAGCGCTGATCGGCAATGACCGAACCCATACTGTGTGATAGAGGATGATGAATGCAGAACCGCAGAAGTAGTCGTATGCGAATCCCATACGTGGTCGGCAAGTGGGTTCGAGGCTCTCACCACTACGGACGCCAACGCCTCATCAGCTACTTGCTGAGCGTTCAGGATTCGGCAACCTGGCTTGTCGGAACGCGTCGCATGGGCAAGACTTCACTTCTACGCCAGCTGGAATATGTCACCTCCACGCAAGAAACTGACTACGTCCCACTGGTCTGGGATCTACAAGGCTGCCAGAATCCCGAGAGCATGTCGGCCGAGCTCGAATATGCCGTTTCTGAAACTCGACCTCGTTTCGATGCACTGGGCATTGACGCCACAATCGCGCCGGGATCGGACGCGGTCGCCATCCTACGCACACTGAGCAGAAACACGGAATGGGCGGGGAAGCGTCTTCTACTTCTCGTCGACGAAGCCGAAGCGCTCCTGAACGTGGCGGAGGTAAGTCCGGCGTGGCTCGCCATGCTGCGAAAGGTGTTCCAAGAAGGCAGCATGCGCTCGATCATTACATCGACCAAGCTTCTCGTTCGGCTCAACGATAAGAGCACTGAGTGGAACACCAGCCCGTTCTTCTTCGGCTTCAATATGGCCAACCTGTGGGCGCTGGACATCGAACCATCACTGGCGCTCATCCGTCAGAAACAGTCGCCGTCGCCCGTCCAGGTGCAAGAGGATACCGCTCGCGACATCATCACAAATACCAATGGGCATCCATACCTCATGCAGTACCTTTGCCAGCGGCTGTTCGTTGTGGACGGTGAAGGCCGCCCCGCATTGCGTTCTATTGCCGATGAGGATCTAAATCCTGACCACATTTTGTCCGGTTTCTTCCAGATCGACTTCCTCTATCTGACGGAGATCGAAAGGCGGTTGCTGCTTACCATAGCCGACAATTCAGTTCTCACAACCGACGACCTCGTCACCGACCTAAGTAATGAACAACCGCGGCGCATCGAGATGTACCTTTACGGTCTGCGCAAGTTGGGATACCTGCGGTCGTCTCACGATCGGTTGACCATAGGCAACGAGTACATGCGCCGCTGGATTCAGGAGCACCGGCATGAACTGGACTCGGTAAACTCGCCCGGTATCGATGATGTGGCAAACGAGGCGATCCTGCGCGAGGAGCGTCGCAATGAAGCCTCCTTCCTGCGCTTCGAGATTGACCGGCTACAAGAGCAACTGGTGCGCGTGGAAGAAGCCAACAACCGCACTGCATTCTTTGCGGGTCCAGAACGACAAGCGCTCACGCGCATACGCATGGACCTGGTGAGAGCACACAGGGAGCTGGACAAGATCAGCGTGGGGTTGAGGAACCCGTAAGTTTTGGTCGCCATCTCCGGCTGCACTATACTTTTCCCTTGATGGATTGTTCGTTTTCGCATTGCTTGCCGGTTGAGCCGCTAAGCTCAGCCATGTTGTTCTGAACAGAGTGGATCGTATGGACATAATCGTACCGTTGGTAGACTTGAAGGCGCAGTACCAGCAGATCGGTCCTGAGATCGACACGGCCATCCGGCGCGTGATTGAAAACACAAGCTTCATTTTGGGACCGGAAGTTGATGCTTTCGAAGCTGCTTTCGCTCAGTTTTGCGGCGCTGCACACTGTATTGGCGTAGCCAGCGGTACCAGTGCACTGGAACTGGCGCTGCGAGCCTATGGCGTCGGCGAGGGCGACGAGGTCATCACCGTCGCGCACACGTTTATCGCTACAGCGGAAGCCATCAGCGCGGTGGGCGCCACGCCTGTCTTTGTGGACATCGACATCGACACCTTTACCATGAGTCCGTCTGCGTTTGAAGAGGCAATTACGCCGCGCACACGCGCCGTGATACCCGTTCATCTCTACGGACATCCCGCCGCCATGGATTTATTAACAGAGATCGCTCATCACCACGACATCAAAGTTATCGAAGACGCCGCACAGGCGCACGGAGCTACTTGGGATGGCGTTCGCACCGGCACGCTGGGAGATGCAGCTTGCTTCAGCTTCTATCCGGGCAAGGGACTTGGCGCCTATGGCGACGCGGGCGCCGTGGTCACGAATGACGCGGACGTCGCAAAGCAGATTCGCTCGCTGCGCAACCACGGGCGTCAGACGAAGTACTATCATGATCAAGTTGGCTATGGTCTACGCATCGATGCACTGCAAGCCGCCATATTAAGCGCCAAGCTACCGCATCTGGAGCAGTGGGTGCAGACTCGTGACACAGTCGCCAAGCGATATACCGAGCTTCTCGGCGACTCCCATATGACGCTGCCCTACGTTTCTCCTCGAGCTACGCACGGGTGGCACCTTTATGTGGTACGCTCATTGAACCGTGACCAGGCGTTGCAAAGGTTGCACGAAAGGGGCATTGGCGCCGGCGTGCATTACCCTGTGCCGCTGCATCTGCAGCCGGCGTACCGGCATCTGGGATATGCAGAGGGCAGTTTGCCTGAGACCGAAACGGCCGCGGACACCTGTCTCAGTCTGCCCATTTATCCGGAGATGACGAACGAGCAGGTCGAGCTGGTGGTCGAAGCGGTCATGTCTATGGCCGATATCACAGCAGCAGATACAATTGCTACATGAGTATAGACCGTAGCGCAGTCAGCGCTTTCACCGTACTACCGAACCAAATAGACACTGCTGAACTATCAATCAGCATCGTTGTGCCGGCGCGAAATGAAGAAGGCGCCATTGCAGATGTCGTAAAACGCTCATTCTTGTCATTTGATGAGCTGAACTGCTCCGGCGAAGTGCTAGTCGTGAACGATGGCAGCAGCGACGAGACTGGTGCCGTGCTGGCAGGCCTGCAGGAGCAATACGATGGGCTCACCGTCTTCACCAACCGTCGCAGCCTAGGCATGACAGCAGCGCTGCGTACCATGTTCGACGCCAGCCGGGGTGATGTCGTGATCCTAATACCCGGCGATATGGAGTCGGACCCGGCGGTGGATGTGCCCATACTCATCAACACTCTGTTGACACAGAACTTGGATGTGGTAGCAGGCTGGCGCCAGGGGAGAGACGACGGCAAGGTATTGGCTAGCGGCATCTACAACTCGGTGATGCGCTCAATTGGAAATGTGCCGGTTCACGATGCGAACTGGATCAAAGCCATGCGGCGCGACGTCGTAAACAGCTTTCCACCCCTGCGCAGCGATTGGCATCGTTTTTTGCTCATGATCGCCGCGCACCAGGGCTTCTCCATCGGCGAAGCGGCTACACCGTACGCACCACGACCGTCCGGAGCCAGCAAGTTCGGCTGGGAGCGCATTCCGATTAGTTTATTGGATGTGCTGGTTGTCAAGTTTCTGCTGACTTTCAGCCAGGCGCCCATGCGCTTCTTTGGCGGTCTCGGCCTCGGGGGCCTGGCGCTGAGCCTGCTGATATTCGTCTACCTGACCGTGCTCTACATCGCTACCGATACGCAACAACGCCCGATCTTTATCGCAGCCGGTATACTCGCCGTGATCAGTGTTCTGTTGTTGCTGGTGGGCTTTCTTGCGGAGCTGATCGTCAGCCAGGGCGAACGGCTAGCTGAGTTGGAGCAGCGCCTGCAGGAGCATAAACGCGGTGATGGCTTGTAGATTGGCTCGTATCGTCTCAATCATTAGTTAGTCAGTGACGGTCACAGAACCGCAGTCAACTTCTGCTATGGGATCGCTGTCTTCCACCCTCGTTAGACCGACCATTAAGCGATACTCGCCGCGCGGCGTAGCCGGATTCAGATTGACGTCGACTTCTTCGCGCACATACTCGCCCACGATCCAGTGCGGGGTGGGCCAAATATTCATCAGATCACCGCTGCGCGACAGTCGCTCTCCCCATACTCCATCCGTTCCCACTAACTTGGCACTCGTGACATACTCATCTAGCTCAGTTTCGGCTGATCGCCACCATAGGCGCGCATGCAGCCAGCCACTCGGCGGATGCATGAATTCGTCTTCGGCGGAAAGCTGTGGTTGAAATATCTCGCAAGCTTCCAGTACGATGCCGGGCGCCGCTTCAACTGCCGGGAATAACTGCGTTCTCGCCTAGGGCAGGCAACTCCGAGTAGCGATATTTCATTTCATACGCGCTGAGTTTGACGCCGGCAGGATACTGCTCCGTGACGAGGGGATATCGATCATTGAACCATTGTTCGACCAGGTGTTGCTCGTCCATTCGCTCCAGGTGACTCTGTGTGAGCCATGCTGTTTCGGTGCCGAAGTCCACTAAGCCGTTGAGCGGCGGTGTAACGACGGTCTCCATGTCTTCCGGCTGCAGCGCACCGCCGAATGGGAAGAACACCGGTAGCTCGTCAAAGGTATGCTCCTTGCGTAGATACCATTCCAAAGGCAGGTGCGTGTAGTCCAGGTGGGCGATGACGGTATCTGGCAGGCCAGACACTTCATGGTACTTGAGGATGTAGTCGGCAGCTGCACGCCAGTTCTCACGCGCCATGTCTGGCGTCCAGAGCGACGGCAAGGCTACCAGCAGCGGAATCACCACTGCTGTACCGGCAACCCAACCTGCATAGCGAATACGAACGCCTAATGCTGCGACGCCGCGAGCGATCGCCCAAAGCAGAAATGGCGCCATGAAGAGCAAGTATCTGTCTTCGCTGAACACGGATCGGCTGCGGGACAAAAGGACATTGGCGATAATCAATGGCGTAAGCAGCCAGACGAGTAGCCAGGCCTGGTCCATATTCAGACGCCACAATCGGCGGGCGTCACGCTCGACAGGATATGGCAACGCCAGTCCAACGATCGCCAGCAGCGTATAGAGGCCTATGAGGATGAACTTGACTGATTCGGGCCAAGGAACACGCCAGAATGTGAAGTTCTGAATCAGACTCTGCGTATTAGCGAAGAAGTGCTCGAAGGCGACGCCAGGTGTGCTTTCACTGCCGTTCACAATCCAGGCATTGTATGCCAGCGGCATAAACGCTGCCGCTACGATAGCCATTGCCAGCACACCTTCCGCGAACAAACGCCATGACCGTTTCTGATAGGCGAACAGTGCAAGCATGAGACCGACAGCAGGTAACATAAACGCGCTGAACAGATAGGTATAAAGGCTGGCGATGAGCGCTAAAATAAAGAGCAGCCACCACCAGTATCGGATTGATCTAGCATCATTTTTCCAGGTTTGCATCAGTGCAACGGCTGCCCACACAAGCCCGGTCGTCGCCGGCTGGAACATCCGCAACTCTTGACTGTACCAGACGAGTATCGGCGACAGCGCGACTAGAAGCCCGGCGAGCAATCCGACGGTTCTCGACCCTAAAGATGAGGCCAACCAGAGTACGCCGGCGACTGTCAGTACACCCAGCAAGGCGCCAATCGACCGTAGTGCCGCATCACTTGTCGCTGCCCCCAACGGTTCCAGCAACGCCTGCCAATAGTGGAGCAGCAAATAGTAGAATGGCGGATGCTTATCCTGCAACAGCGGAAAGGAGACCTGCCAAATATAAGACGCATCCGAGCTTGCCCACTTGAGACTAACCGCTTCGTCAAACCAGACGCTGTGATAGCCAAGCCTCCAGAAACGTGCAATTGCCGCCACAAGCAACACGCCTAGCTCCGGCCAAGGAGCTGCGACCAAGCGGGTCTGTGCGCTCACTGGCTTCGCGCCTGGTTTGTTCTGGTTTGCAATGGGAGTGGACGTCGTCATTTAGTTAATCGTGCTTCGTCATCTGCCCGACGCATCAAGCGCAGGAAGTCCCAGTGCGGACAGCGTTGCGCGTTGATGGAAGCGCCTGTAGGCCCGTACTTCAGCTAACGCTTCCTCCAACTGTGCTTCTAGCTCCTGGGCTTGATCGGCCTTAGCGTGTCCTGAACCCCTGCGCACGGTCTGTGCCCGTTCATCTTTCCAGGCGCCCAGCGTAATCAGTCCCTTGGCTTGTAACCAGAGCAGGCTAATGCGGATCGCTCTCTCCGTGACGCCAAGCCGGGCTGCCATATGATCCAGATGTAGCAGCGCACTTCGTTCGATATCATACTTACACATGCCCGCAACCTGTCGTACTAGGCCGGCAAGCGTCTCATCGCTGGTCATCTGACCGCAAAGATAGATTGTCTCCGGTTGCACCGTTTCGAACATCCATTGCAACAACGACGCGCTTGGCGGCACAGACCAGATGACTAGCGCATCCGGGCTGGAGGATTTGATCTGATGACGCGGAGAGTAGGCTGGAATTGCATTTTCAGCCGGCAGCAGAATACCTTCTGCGTACCAAACAGCGTGTGGCGGCTGCGGCAGTGTTTCAGCCTGTACAAACTGCTGTCGGAGATCGTACACCTGTAGCTTACCTATACGTTGTTTGAGTTGTCGCTCCTCCTCCATAACGCTTCGTCGGCAGTCGACATAACGCAGTTGCACCTGACGTCCGCGGTAGTCATTGACCTCCATGTTGTACAGCAGGTCAATCGTCCCTTCGGGTAGCGGTGCATCACCACTGTTGAACCAGACGACTTCGACTTCTCGGCTTCCGTTGGCAGTTACTTTCAGTGCGCGATGCGCATCCACCGCACCAAAGCGCCTTTCCGAAACCACACGGAGACCGCGCGTCAGAAAGCATGGTTCAGGATTCCCCCGACCGAATGGCGATAACGTCTCGAGTGCATCAACTGTTGCCAGCGATACCTGATCGAATGTCAATTCCAAGTCTATACTCAGACCGCTAGTCGCACTCGGCAACATATGGTTGGCAGCCGCCTTGTTCAGCATGCCACGAAATGCGTTTATGTTCTCACGCTGGAGCGTAACACCGGCGGCTCCCGGATGACCACCGTGCCGCATGAGCAGCTCGCTGCATTCCGCAATGGATGCACCAATGTCCACGTTAGCCGAACTGCGTGCGCTGCCGCGGGCAGTCCCATCGGCTTGCAATACCAGTAGAATGGTCGGCTTTTGGAACTCTTCCACGATTTTAGAAGCTACAATGCCTACAATTCCTGGATGCCAACCCTCATGACCCAGAACAATGACGTTACTGTCAAGATATTCGGGGTGGCGCTCCAGCATGGTTAGGGCGCTGCTCGTAATTTGACTGGTCAAGAGCCGGCGTTCTTGATTAAGTCTTTCCATACCGGCGGCAATCTGTGAAGCGCGTATTGGATCGTCGGTCGTCAGTAGCTCAACTGCGCTAGTAGCATCGTCCAAACGCCCAAGCGCGTTCATGCGCGGTCCGATCTGGAAGCCTATGCTGCCCGTATTGATACTCTCCTGGTTAACGCGCGTTAGTTCCATCAGTTTCACCAGGCCAATGCGCTGCGATACGCGTAACTGGCGCAACCCCAACTGTAGAAGATAGCGCGTATCCTGTTTTTGCTCAGCAACGTCGGCAACAATGCCCAGCGCGACCAGGTCGAGCAGTTTGCGCGCATCCTTCGCTCGCCCAAAACGAGCATAGACTTCTTGCATCAGCGTGTACGCAACGCCGACACCGGGCAATGACGCCAGAGGATCGCCTACAGGCTGAAATTTTGGGTCTACGATCGCATCTGCACATCGAACGCCGAGACCGTCGTGGTGACAAATTTCCTGGCCCCAGAGCTGTTCGCCGTATTGTACCACCTCAAGCAATTGCACATCCGGGTCATGGTGATCAGTGATAATGACCGTTAGCCCTTGCTGTTTAGCAATGACCACTGCTTCGTGATCCGTGATGCCTGTGTCGCACGTGATCAGACATTCTGGAGCATAATAAGGGTCCGATAGCAGCCGTTGCAGCACTTCTTCTCGAATGCCGTGACCTTCTGTTGCCCGGTTTGGCACGTGATAGCGTACCAGACCAGGTCCCGCCAAGTCGCGCAATCCAGTAACCAGCAGCGCCGTGCTAGTTTGCCCATCAACATCGAAGTCACCCCACACGAGGATGCGTCGGCCATTCCTGATTTGTTCGACAAGTACCGTTGTGGCGTTGGATAGACCGAAGAGAGCAGAAGCCGGCGCCGGCTCATAGCTGCTTGGATCGAGGAATGGGCGTGCCAATCCGGCTGTGGTGAAACCGCGTTGCATCAGCAATCGCGCCGGCGCCTCATATCCGCCGACTAGGTCGAGCAAAGCTTCGTCGGGTGCCTCCGACGTGAGGACCGTCCATTCTTTAGCCATGGCAACTATGCGTTATGTGAAAGGGGCACTTAGTCGCGATTTGCCATGCGAACACACTAGCGTGATTGCTTGAACACTGACCTAGTTTTGTCGGGGTGGAGTTCAATGCGGAATTTCCTCTACATCGTCCAGGCTGAAGTCGAGCAGCGCATCCGGATCCACCATATCGTCGAAGCCGACATCCTCAAACTCATCCAGATTGGTCGCCTCTTCGCCGCGGTCGCAGTAGCCGCGATACTGGCAGAATCCGCACACATACCTCCGATTGTGTTCGGTGTCCGTGACCTTGGGAAAATCAGCTTCCACTTTGCCGCCCAAAATGCTCTCGATGGCAGAAGTTATGGTATCATGCGCGCCGCGGTGTTGAGCAGAATCGTAATTGACGACCACCGGCGAATCCGGAGCGGCAACAAACCAATAGAGCATCTGTATCTGCTCTGGCTTAAACTTGCGAACTGCCATCGAGTCGCTCGCTTCCGCTAGCACAAACGGATAGACCATCGTCTGCATCTTCTGGCGTAAAATGGCCGGACGAGTCGCTCTAGCGCCTGTCTTCCAATCAACGATAACGGCTTTACTGTCATCCATAGCAAGCAAATCGTACTTGGCCATCAGGCGTCGAGCGCCAAGTGTCGTGTCGACAGTCGTCTCCAGTACCTGTTCGGCTAACACGGTGTCAGTTGGCAAGCTGGTTGGTCGGTGGTTACGGTACGCTTCAAACCAGTCCAGCAGCGGGTAGCCCGCGGAAGGCGCTATCTTATCATATATGCCCTCTTCAACACGCTGCACAATACGGTGGAACTGCTCACCAAGCCGTATTTGTGTCTCGTATGCCTCAACCGGTGAAGCCAGGGCGGAAGGCCATTGCAGCCGAACCACATACGATAGCCAGAACTTTCGTTTACAGTCTACAAAGGTCTGCAAACTTGACTGACTGAAAACGAAGTCTTCCGGAAAGATTGACTGGCTCTCTTGTATGCGGTCGACGCGGGTCTGATTCATGCAGCGATCATAGCATAGGGAAGAAATGTGTGTGAAAAAACGTGTGGGACGTTTGGGAGTCGGAGTTATCTGCCTGCACCGCCAAGTGCGATTGCCTCCTGGTAGACAGCCAAAGTCTCGCTTGCTGTTCGTTTCCAGGTGAATCCGGCGGCACGTTTCAACCCTTTTTCGCGTAGATCCGCTGCTAATTCAGAATGCTTAAGAATGCGCCGTATCGCATCCGTGAAGGCATCGGTGTCATCCGGCGCCACTTGAACGGCTGCATCGCCAACTACCTCAGGCAAGCTGCCTCGGTCACTACACACGACTGGCGTTCCGCATGCCATAGCCTCCAACGCAGTAAATCCAAATCCTTCGTAATAGCTGGGCAGGAGCTGGCAGTCTGCCGCAGCGTATAGAGCGGGTAAGTCGGATTGCGGCACGAAATCCAAGAACGTAATCCGTTCAGCCGCGGACGATACCTGGGCAGCTTCAAGAATCGGTTCATCCATCCAGCCTCTTGATCCGGCGATGAGTAGTTTGTGTGGAAATCCCTGCGCTTTCAATCGCTCCAGCGCCCGGTATGCAGCAACATGATTCTTGCGCGGTTCGATCGACCCGACCATCAGCAGATACGGCGCATCATTACTGTATCGATGACGAGTCTCGTCCTTCGCTAGCTCGTCTGCCGGCACAAACTCAGCGTCGATCCCCTCATATACGACCTGTATCTGTTCCTGTGGTAGCCCATATCGTGCGATCAAGTCCTGCTTAGTGGTACGACTCACCGCAATGACTGCATCTGCGCGGCGCACAAAGAGCGGCATGGCAAGCTTGAGGAAGGCCCGATTTGCACGCGTATGATGTTGTGGTAACTGTTCAAAGATAATGTCGTGTACCGTGAGGACTGACGGTATCTGAACATAGGGCAGCAGGTGCTCTGTGGCATGATAGACCAGCTGCATATCGTCTGCCGTTTCAGACTGAACAGAGCGTAAAACGCGCTGTACTGCCCGATGCGGCGTACGAAGCATCTGAGATGCAAGCGCACTCGTACGCCAGCGATACTGTCCGGAATGGAATTGCTGTATGGGTAGAGAGCGTAGCGTTTTGGGCGGATGATGACCTGAATGCGCATTGAAAAATGGAGCGAGTCGCAAATCTGACTCATGGTGAGCCAGGTTGGACGCCAAACGTTCGGTATAGCGGCTGAGTCCGGCTCTTTGATGGACTGCCGGACCGATGTCCATCACGCATGTGATTCTTTGCGGGCTGTCCAAGGTTTGGTTCATGCATCCCTTTGCATACCGGCTAGTCCGAGGCCAGTTCTGCGCGCAATCGGCTGACGATCATCTCCATGGCGACCGTGTTGTTGCCGCCTTCGGGCACAATCACGTCGGCATAGCGCTTACTGGGCTCCACAAACTCAAGATGCATAGGCCGTACGGTATTCATGTATTGTGTGATGACCGAATCGAGACTGCGGCCGCGCTCGTGCACGTCACGTCGTAGTCTCCGGATAAAGCGAATGTCTGCAGCCGTGTCGACATAAATTCGCATATTCATCATCTCTCGCAAGAGCCGCTCAACGAGTATCAGGATGCCTTCCACCAGGATGATGTCTGCAGGTTCGACTCGGCGGGTCTCCGTTCGGCGTGTATGCGTAGAGAAGTCATACAGTGGCGCATCAACAGAGTGCCCGGCGAGCAACTGCTCTACGTGCGAGACAAGCAAGGCAGTGTCTAGACTGTCCGGATGGTCGTAATTGCATTTGGCTCGTTCATCCGGTGTCAGATGCCCATGGTCGAAATAGTAGCTGTCGTGCTGCAAATAGGCAATATGACTAGACCCGACTGCAATCTGGATGTTTCTGCTTACTGTTGTTTTGCCGCTGCCCGTGCCGCCGGCGACGCCGAGTATAAATGGTTTGCCTGCCATAGTTTGCCGATCCTACGCAACTGAAGGTGCTATTTGAACGAAACTAATCAAATTGGTTTGCAAGGAGTATTCTTCATCCTGTTTCGTATAGTGTTTTATTCGCTCTCGGCTTCAGTACCGTCAGTCTCTATACGTTCGATCATGGATTCAAGAAGGTTCTGCTGACTTGCACAGACTGTCAATAATTCGGAATTAGCGTTCCAGGGCTGTAGCTGTGTGAACATGATCTGAGGTTTTCGCCAGAATCCGTAGTAACCGACCACCACGCTGAGAAGTGCCGCCCATATGAGACCGTTCCCAGGGTTGTGGCGTATCGTCAGATCGATACCCGGCGCCTGCACGAACTTCAGCACAATACTTTCGTCTTCGGCATCCACCATGGTACTTGTGGACTCGCCGACGTCGATGCGCTCGACGGGAAGGATTCCCGCTCCTCGATACAATTCTGCGATGATCGCAGTCGGATCATCAGTTAACCGAACCAGACGCACACCCATGGATGCACTGGGTATTAACAGAGCGGCTTCGCTGCCTGGGCTTGGTAACACGACGCCGACAGTATCCGACAAGCTTGTGTCGCCAGGGGCAACCAGCAGCGGTCTACCATCCGCGGTTTGGACGATTACGCCAGGCGTATCAGCAGCCAAGGACAGCTGGTTAGCGCCAATAGTCGCTCGCGTATTCGCTGCCACTGTCGTGGTATAGGCGCGACTGCCGAACTGTATGCTGATGATCGATTGAACCGGATCACGGTCAACTTGTGCATCCGTTGCTTGTTCATCAAGGTCATAGGCAACGACAAGGTCAAAGTTAGGCGCTGCATAGGTCTCACCAGGAGCTATGGCGCCCGTAGTTAGCTGCCAGCCATAGTAGACATAAATCCATACAAGTAGAAGGATCATCAGAAAACCCAGAGGCAGTAGTATACGCAGGAAGTACGAGCGACTGTTGCGGTCAGCTACGCCGCGCCATTCCAGAAGCTCGTGTTCGGTGTGACCGTTCGGGTGTCCGCTCACCGTGTCAGCCTCTGTCGCACATTCCAATCGCTCGGTGAAGCCAGATGGAATCATCTCTGTCACCCGCTTAGTAAGTGATGCACGCTCACCGACCAGTACGGTCCGAAATCCGAATGGCGCCATCTGCCGCCAGCTCTTCGGCGGCTGTTCATCCTCATTCGGTTGATCGCACAGATGGAAAATGCATAGGCGGTAGGTGAGCGCATCGCGAATAGTGTCAGCCAGGTGCGCAGCAGCCAGCAACGTCATCACGGCTAGGAGGATGCGAAACAGGGGACTGTTCAGCACGTTGAACAGCCCGAGTGAATTGAGCATTGGTCCCGCCGCACCGTATGCTGACGCCATATCCATTGTCCAGCGAGCGGCTGCGGCGGGCTCGCTCTGCAATTGGTCAGGCAACTGAGGAAAGAAGAGCAGCGCCAGCATCGGGACAAGCATCAGTCCTGCAACCGCCATGACAAGTAGCGGGCTAAGTAGCGTCCGCCATAGGGTATCTTCAGTAGTTGTGATGGCCGATGCATTATTGCGTGCAGGAGGTGTGTGTCGGAGCGCGGCCAAGTCTTGTGATGACTCAGCCATTGGTTCGCACCTTGCCTTGCTTAAGCCATGCGCGTACCTCTGCTTCTAGACAGTCAAGCGGCGCATGTTTGGTCTTGCACCTGGGCAGGGATTCCAAGAATGACTGGCCATATTCCATTCGCCAGACGCGACTATCCAGAACCACTACTACGCCTCTGTCGGTGGAGCGGCGGACGAGCCTTCCAAATCCTTGGCGGAAACGCAGGATGGCGTCCGGTAGCGTATAGTCGCGGAACGAGTTATCGAGGTCTGCTGTTCGGGCGGCTACGAGCGGATCGCTGGGCACCGCGAACGGCAGCCGTACGATCAACAGGCACAGCAATTCATCCCCGGGCAGGTCAATGCCTTCCCAAAAGCTGCGAGTGCCGAGCAGCACTGCCTTGTCTGTATCGCGAAACTCGCGCAGCAGCCGTCGTCGACTACTTGAACCTTGTTGCAACACAGTAATTCCACGCCGATCCAGCGGCACACGAATGGCGTCCGCCGTCACGCGCAATTGTGCATAGCTAGTAAACAGAGCGACGGTGGAGCCTTCTGCACCAGTGGCTGCGGAGATGATAGCCCGCTCTACCGCATGTTGGTAATTCACGTTGCGCGGGTCCGGCATGTCCGACGGCATATAGAGCAGCGCGTTCTCTTCATAGTTGAACGGGCTCGGCACGGTAGACGCCTCGACATCCCACAGGCCTAGCCTGTCGCGAATGAACGCGAATCCAGACCCAGTACGCAGGGTTGCGCCTGTCAATATCACAGAGCGTTTCTTATGAATCAAACAACTCTCCACGATATCACTCACAAAAAGTGGCGCTGAAGACAACGTTACCTCACTTGCACGTTCGTCAATCTCAGCCCAGGCCACGCGGTTGCCATTCTGAATCTCTCCGGTACCATAGATGATCTGATTCACATTGTCCGTGCTGTCATCGATTGCTTTCGTGATCCCTCGCAACTCCGACAGATAGGATGAATAAGGCTCTGACCGCCACCACTGCCTGCTGGACAGAGCAGAGGCAAGCGCTTCCAGGCGCTCAATCAAGTCTTCCAAATAGCTGCTAGCTCGATCCCATTCAATTTCCAGTCCGCTCCACGCTGGCTGCGAGCGGAACGCTCGGTCAATCGCGATGCGTTGGCTATACATTGCTCCAGCCTGAATGCTCGAGTGTTGCATGAGAATGGTGCTCAGCCGGTTGGCGAAACTTGGAACCTCCTGTTCCGCTGCTACAGCCGCCGCCGCGATGTTAATGACACTGTTTTCGCACTCCAAGTCTCCCGAACGACGGCAACCTTCCTGAAGTTGCTGAGATAGCTCGCCGGTGCGGTGCAGATCGCCCAGCCAGCGTGATAACGTCCTCCAGTTGGCATTGAAGCTAAGTTGTTCAGTTGCTGCTTCTTCCAGCCGATGCGCTTCGTCCACCACGAGATTCTCGTATGGTGGGAGCAGACGACCATCAGCGTCCATATCAGCCATCAGCAGTGCATGGTTCACCACAACAATATGCGCGTCCTCTGCCTGCTGATGTGCAAGCAGAAAAAAATCTCGGTATCGTGTACCCAGTACATCGCCGTCGCTGCTGCATTCGGCAGAACAACGATCCTCCGAGCAGACGCCGCCGTCGGACGTCATATGCATCCAAATGGCGCGTTCTGCGTTTGTAGGCATAAACAACTCGGAAACATCACCAGTCTGCGTTGACTGCAGCCAAACCAGGACTCGTGCTAACAGACGCAGTTCCAACGGCGACAGTTGCCGGTTGCGATACCAGAGGTAGAGACGCCTCGTGCACAGATAGTTCGAGCGCCCCTTCAGCAGCGTCGCCCTTGGAGAAACATTGTGCGCGTGTTCCAGTAGGCGACGCACGAACGGCATATCTTTGTCCAGGATCTGTTCCTGCAATGCGATCGTGTTCGTGGCAATGGTAACGCGCGTATTCATGCGCATGGCCCACAACGCGGCCGGCAACAAATAGGCAAGCGTCTTACCCGTCCCCGTGCCCGCTTCGATCAGAAGATGATCACCTCGCTGCAGGGCTGTCGCAACCCGTTCGGACATAGATACCTGCCCGTCACGATACTCGTACTGATCGCCCAGTATCTTGTGAATGCATCCTCCGGACTCGTAGTACTTGGCAACGTCATCCCACGGAGCTCCATCGCAGGCGTCTGTAGCTGTCGCAGGCGTCGCTTCATCTTTTGCATGGGGTTGTGCAAAGTCCTTGGCGGCATTCCGAACCGTCCCTGGATCAAACTCTCGCAGAAGATAAATAGGCTCCCAAGTGGACTGCTGACCGCACTGAAGCAGAATACGGCGAATGCCCGGATGTAAAGAGGGCAGTTGCCGCAGCAGAATATGATATAGTCGAGCAGCAGCTTCAGCGTCGTCGAGCGCTCGATGCGCTTCCGAGAGTTCTATCTGGTATGACTTGGTCAGTTCGCCAAGGCTGTAGCTTGATTCGCCCGGCAGTAGAATGGTGGCGAGTTCGAAAGTGTCTTGAACGGGACAATGAAAGTCGATGCCGCCTGCACGAAGGAACGAGCTGTCAAAGCCGGCATTGTGGGCAACTAGATAGCGCGCATCATCTCCGACAAACGCCAGCACATCAACACGCACCTCTTCTAGCGTGGGTGAGTTGATGACGTCCTTATCTTTTATGCCGGTGAGTTGTTGGATACGCAGCGGAATAGGACGACCAGGATTAACAAACGTCACAAATCGTTCCAGGATGGTGAAATCATCAGGTTCATAAGGGGAACACGTAAAGCGTACGGCCCCTATTTCGATGATTGCATCACTTTGCGCGTTGAGTCCAGTTGTCTCCAAATCGATGGCTACGTAGGCGTGCTGGTTCAGCAAGCGTGGAATCCTTCTTAGTACCCCAACAAGTGGTTGGCGCTTACGCCGACTCTATTATACTTATGCATCGGTCGATGCGCGAATGGAGATCAAGCAGGCGTAACACCTAGCCGTAGCCGCCGCGAGTGTCGTACTTGGCCATCTGCAACACGATGCGGCACAATGGGGAAGATGAATATAAGTGTAATTCTGACCGTACTAAATGAAGAGCATACCATCGGCCCGCTACTAGACTCACTGGCAGCCCAGACGCGTCGACCGGACCAGATTGTCATTTGTGACGGTGGTAGCAGCGACGCAACACTAACTGCCATCGAATCTGCGGTCGAGCGTCATGCTGGCAAGCTGCCAACCATTGACATAATGATTCGCCCAGGCGTCAACATTAGCCAAGGTCGGAATGCGGCAATCGGGTTCGCAGACGGCCCTATCATCGCAGCCACTGACGCCGGCGTTGTTCTGGATGAGCACTGGCTGGAACGCGTTACGTCACCATGGTCGGCACGACTTCAGGACGATTCAGTCATCGGCGCGGCGGGCTTTTTCGTACCCGATGGTCGATCTACCTTCGAAACCGCCATGGCCGCGACCGTGCTGCCACTCCGTGGCGACGTGAGCCCAGAGTCCTTCCTGCCCAGCAGCCGTTCTGTTGCGTTTTTGAAGAGCGCCTGGCGCCGTGCCGGCGGCTATCCGGAATGGCTCGACTACTGCGAAGACCTCATTTTCGATCTGCGCATGAATGAGCTTGTGCCTTCTGACGGCAGCGCCTTTGCATGGAAACCAGACGCCATTGTACATTTTCGACCACGGTCCTCACTTCAATCGTTCTGGAAACAATATTATCTGTATGCACGCGGTGACGGAAAGGCGGATCTTTGGCGCAAACGCCATGCCATTCGCTATGTGACTTACCTGATAGCATTGCCGTTGCTAGTTTCCATGCTCGTGCAGGGCGGCGTCGGCAAGGTCATAGCTACGTTCACATTGTTGGCAGGCGTCATAGCCTATTGTCGGCGACCCTGGCAGCGACTGCTTTGCATTGGCAGCAGACTCAGCAAACTAGAGTTTGCTACAGCGTTTGCATTTGTCCCGGTGATCCGTTTCACAGGTGACATCGCGAAGATGGTCGGCTACCCTATCGGGCTATGGTGGCGCTGGCGCAATCGGCATCATGCAGAGATTCACTGGCGAGACGAACTGAATGCAAGTTAGGTTGGTCAACTAGAATGGAATTGCTGATAGACGGTCACAATCTAATTGGGGCCGGCGTGTTCGACGATATTCATCTCAGCGATGAGGACGACGAAGCAAAATTGGTTGCCCGGCTCAAGGTCTGGCGCAGTCGCTATAAGGGAAAGATCACCGTGGTCTTTGACCGGGGCATTCCCGGCGGGCGCGACCGTGACCTCAGCGGTGGGGGAGTGGATGTGATCTTTGCAGCCAGCCCCACCGAAGCGGATGACCTGATCCAAAGCCGACTGGAGCGCAATTCGAACGGCCTCGAACTCGTCAGCAACGATGCCAAGCTCGTCGCGATTGCCTGGGCCAACGGCGTCGCATCCATGCGCGGCGCTGAGTTGGTCGAGCGTTTTACGTTTCCCGAGCCGACTCAAGCTGAACCCGGCGAAGAACAGGATGTTCAGGTCGGCACAAGCGAAGTAGAAGAGTGGCTCAATCTATTTGAATCCAAGCCGCCGCGTATTTCGAAGCGGCGATTTTCCCGCAAGTTACGACCTCGCAAACGCAAGTAGCTTCTACTGCAATGCACCCACTATCTAGCGCGGCTCGACGAGAATGACAGAGTCAGCCACTTCTCAGCGCACGGGATGACGACAGCCGTCCACAAGTTCAGCACTCAGCGCTTTAAGTGATGACAGTCCATCCTCGGCGCCAGCGGCTTTCACTAGAGCGGAACCTACAATCACACCGTCGGCAAAGCCAGCGACAGTTGCTGCCTGCTGTCGGTTACCGATGCCGAAGCCGACAGCCAATGGTAGCTTTGTAGCCTCGCGAACGCGCTCCACAAAAGAAGCCAAATCCGTCGGCAACTCGTTGCGGGCTCCAGTGATTCCGGTGACACTAACCAGGTAGATAAAACCAGTCGCGTTCCTGGCAATGAGCCGGATGCGTTCCGGCGTACTTGTCGGCGCAAGCATGAAGATGGTTGCCAACCCATATGTGCGGCAGGACTCCAAGATTTCGTCAGCCTCTTCCGGTGGCAGATCGGGAATGATCAATCCGTCGATACCCGCTTGCGCTGCATCTCGCACGAACGACTCGACACCGTAGCGGAAGAGAGGATTGTAATACGTCATGGCGCAGAATGGTTGAGATAGTCCGCTCTCCCGTAACTCGCGAACCATTTCCAGGCAATCGACAACCGTTGTGCCCTGTTGAAGTGCCCGATGCGTCGCGGCCTGATTGGTCGGCCCGTCCGCCAGAGGATCACTATGCGGAATGCCGATCTCAAATAGATCTGCGCCTTTATCGGCCAACGTACGCACGACTTCTAGCGTCGTGCCTCGGTCTGGATATCCCATGGCATGATAGGGCATGAAGGCGGCGTGATGCTCGTTCTTTGCCGTTTGGAATACCGCTTGGATTCGTTGCAGGCCAGTTTTATTCATCGTAAGTGCTCCGTTCGGAGTTGTAGTCGGAGTCCGCGCTAGATTACGCCAATGCTTCGTTCACAGTAGCCAGGTCCTTGTCGCCGCGTCCGCTGAGATTGACCAGGATAATCTCATCTTTCGCCATCTGTGGCGCCAACTCCAACACATAACCCACTGCGTGTGCGCTTTCCAGCGCCGGAATGATGCCTTCCAGTTCACAGAGTTTCTTGAAGCCCTCCATGGCCAAATCATCCGTGCAGTAGGTATATTCCGTGCGACCAAGATCGCGCAGCCAGGCATGTTCCGGACCCACACTGGCATAGTCTAGCCCTGCGCTGATACTATGCGTCAGTGCAATCTGACCGTCATCATCCTGAAGGACAAAGCTCTTGGTTCCCTGAAGCACGCCAAGTCTTCCCTTCACTGGATCGGCAAACCGAGCGGCGTGCGCGCCGCTGTCAATCCCATGACCGCCCGCTTCGACGCCGATCAGTCGTACGTCATCGCACTTCAGAAAGGGATGGAAGATGCCAATGGCATTGCTCCCCCCTCCGACGCACGCGACAATGGCATCTGGTGCTCGTCCCGGACCATCTACTCCGTCGATCATCTGTGAGACAGCCTCTTGGCCGATGATGCTTTGGAAGTCGCGTACCATGACCGGATATGGATGCGGCCCTAGCGCACTGCCCAACAGATAGTGCGTTGTGCGTACGTTGGAGACCCAATCGCGGATGGCTTCGTTAATGGCGTCCTTCAATGTCTGACTGCCGGACTCGACAGGGCGCACCTCTGTGCCCAGCAAACGCATGCGGAAGACATTGGGCTCCTGCCGCGCCATGTCTACGATCCCCATGTAGACGACGCACTCGATGCCCAGTAGGGCTGCAGCCGTCGCTGTCGCAACACCATGCTGACCCGCTCCAGTCTCGGCGACGATGCGCGTCTTGCCCATCTTGCGCTTCATGAGTAATGCCTGTCCCAATGCATTGTTGATCTTATGTGCACCGGTATGCGCCAGGTCTTCTCGTTTGAAATAGATCTGCGCCCCGCCCAGGTGCTCGCTCAGCCGGCGAGCATAGGTTACGGGCGTTGGACGGCCTACATACGTCCGCTGCAGATAGGCCAGTTCCTGCTGGAAGTCCGGATCCGTCTTCGACTTCAGATAGGCTTCCTCCAACTCGTCTAGTGCAGGCATTAACGTTTCCGGAACAAACTTACCGCCGTACGGTCCAAAATGGCCGGACTCGTCCGGGTAGGCATCGTAGTTTACGCGTTCCTTAAGTTGATTACTCATAAGTCTACGAATTCCTCTCCGCGTATATCAGCTCAGCTTTGCGCAGGCTACCGGGCACGCACATCACATCTACTTGACGTCTATCGTTTCGAATCGATCGCGGCGCGCATCACCTCGACCGGCGCCGGTTGACCTGTCCAGAGTTCAAGAGCTATCGCCCCTTGCCACACAAGCATGCCAATACCGTTCACGATGTGGGCGCCGCAATGGGCTGCGAATGCAGTTAGTTTGGTAGGCGACGGGTTATAGACCAGGTCATACACATGCTGATACGGTCGGAAATGTGTGTCAGCCGGCCATGGCATGGCGTCTATATGGGGCGACATCCCGACAGACGTACAGTTCAGCACAATACTAGCCGTTTCCACGTCGTCGCTGCCGAACTCGCCGTATTCGATCGTACAACCATCAAAATGCAACTGCATGGCGTTTGCCAACTCTTCAGCTCGAGACTGGGTCCGGTTGACGATTGTGATTCTCGTTGCGCCGGCTTCTGCCAACCCGTACACTACCGCGCGAGCAGAACCACCCGCTCCCAAAACAACTACCTGCTGGCCCTGCACGGCTATGTCGTGGTCCCGCAAGTCGGCAACAAAACCGCGCGCGATCGGTATTATCGCCGAGTAACGTGCCATCCTCGCGCACAGCGATTGTATTCACCGCGCCGATTGCTGTCGCCGCATCCGTCAGTTCATCTAGATATTGGATGACCGACTGCTTATGTGGCACGGTAACATTTGCGCCTTGGAAGCCCAGTGCGCGTAGACCTGCGACTGCCTCACCGATGCGCTCTGACGGCTCTGTATCCACCAGCAGTGGTACGTATCGCCAGTCCAGTCCCAAGCGCTCAAAGGCCGCATTATGCATCAGCGGGCTGACACTGTGGCCAACAGGCCATCCTATCAATCCCACAAGTTTTGTTTTGGCTGTCAATGGTTGCATAGGCATAGTTTTCGGTAGCTGTGTACGATGGGCTCAAGCATGTTCGGTCATTTCTGCACCAAGCGCACGCATCGTTGTCGCAAAACCTGGGAATGAATCGGGTATTACCTCGGCGCCGTAGATGGTGGACGATCCACGAGCCGCCATCGCCGCCACCGTCATGGCCATCGCCAACCGATGATCACCGTGGCTTTCGACTGAACCGCCTAACATTTCCCGACCGCCATCGATGACAAAACCGTCCGATGTGGGCTCGATCTGAGCATTGAGCTGGCGCAACTCACTCACTGTCGTGGCGATCCGGTCGGTCTCCTTGACACGCAGTTCACGGGCATCGCGCACCACGGTTTGGCCTTCCGCTTGCGTGGCGACAACCGCAAGTATCGGCAGCTCGTCGATCATCGTCACGATGTCGGCGCCGCCAAACGTCGCACCGCTCAGCTTCTGCTGGCGTATGACAATATCAGCAACTGGCTCGCCTGAGCTGTCACGCATATTTCGAAACTCAATATGTGCGCCCATCTCAGATAGTGCGTTGTAAAATCCCGTCCTCGTTGGGTTGACACAAACTCCGTTAATCGTGACGTGGCTATTGGGAATAATCGCTGCCGCGGCCGCCACAAATGCAGCCGACGATGGATCCCCCGGTACCGTGATCTCCAACGGACGCAGTGGTGATGATGGCTTCTCGCAGTGGATCGTATTGCCGTACACCTCAACCGGAGCGCCCATAGCAGCTAGCATCCGTTCCGTGTGATCGCGTGCTGGTCCCGGTTGACGAATGACGGTTAAGTCGCGCGCATAGAGTCCTGCCAGAATGAGGCACGACTTCACTTGGGCGCTGGCAACGGGCATATCGTATTCCATCGCACGCAGTTTCGCTGCGCCGAACGCCAGCGGCGCGTAACTTCCGCCTTGCCGACCCGTAATATCGGCGCCCATCTGCCGCAGCGGAATCACAATACGATCCATGGGTCGGTTGCGAATCTGCTGCGTGCCCGTCAGAAAAGTAGTAAATCCCTGTCCAGCGACGATACCGGCTAGCAGGCGCATGGTCGTGCCGGAGTTCTTGCAATCCAGGATGCCGGACGGCTCCTGCAGTCCGTCAATACCGCGTCCCTCGACGATTAATTCTGTAGGCGATATTTCCTCGACCTGAACGCCCAGGCTGCGCATCACATCGACCGTAGCCTGGCAATCGCCGCCGCTGAGGAAATTCGAAATACGGCTCTCGCCTACTGCAAGGCTGCCGAATAGGATCGCTCGATGGCTGATGGATTTATCCCCCGGCACATGGCAGTTACCCGTCAGAGCTTGCCCGCCAGTTACTTTCATGCTACTCATTCATCGGTCCTCGATATGGGCAGTATTGCGAATTGTTCCATCGCAGTGGCTGTACTAGGCATGGCTATGTCCCCACTGTTGGCGCAGCTCATGCGATTCGATTAGCATGGATTCAAGCTGCACTTCATCGGCGGATGCAAGCGCCGCACGCAGTGCATTCAGTCTGCCGCCGAAAGTATCGAGCTGCTGCAAGATGGCGCCGCGATTGGTCATCAGAATGTCCAGGAACATGCGCGTGTCACTAGCCGCGACCCGGCTGGTATCCCGGAATCCGCCGGCGGCTAACTCCCAGACCAGCGAATCGATGTCGCCGATTTCCTCAACCGTTAGCACCAGCGCGCTGGCAAGCAGAAACGGAAGATGGCTGATGCTGGCAACCAGCCGATCATGGCGTTCCGGCGGCAATAGTAGCGGCTTGGCGCCCACAGTCGTGACAAGTTCGTGCGCAAGCTTGAGCGCATCCTCGCTTGTCCGCTCAAGCGGCGACAGAATCCATGGCGCATTCCGATAGAGACCCGGCTCAGCAGCCTGATAACCAGCCGTTTCCTTGCCGGTCATCGGATGCCCGCCGATGGGTTGCAAACCGTCCGGCATCTTCTCCATAGCGGCGCAGATGTCCGACTTCGTGCTGCCCATGTCGATGATGACCGTGCCGGGCCACAGATAGCTGCCGATCTCTTCCAGCATGGAGACGATCGTGCGTACCGGTGTTGCCAGGATGAGTACATCCGCACCCAACACGCCTGTATACAGGTCATTCGTGGCCAAGTCCACTGCACCGCCGAAAAACGCTTCAAGGACGGTGTCCGTGCGCCGGGCAACGCCTCGCACTTCGCGGCACGCTTGTAGCTCAATCAGGTCCATGCACAGGCTCGCGCCCATCAAACCGAGCCCTACCACAGTGACGCGGCATTCGGAAAGCGGTTTATGCATGTCCTTCCACCGTCCTACTGTTTCGACGGAGTAGCAAACATGTCCCTAAGTTAAAAGGCGGTTCAGCATCTCGTTCCAGCATCAGAGTTCCCGCCCAACGGCTGCGGCTACTGGCGCCACCTCTTTGATCATCGCAGCGAATCGCTCGAAGGTCAGGCTCTGCGGTCCGTCACTCCAAGCTGCTGGCGGGTCCGGATGTACCTCCACCATGAGCGCATCTGCTCCGGCCGCCACTGCCGCCTTGGCCACCGGCGTGATAAGATCGCGCTTACCCGTCCCATGCGCCGGGTCGGCGATAATGGGTAGATGAGTTAACTGCTTTAGAACTGGAATGGCGTTGATATCGAAGGTAAAGCGGGTTTCCGGTTCGAATGTGCGGATGCCGCGCTCGCACAGCATGACCTGCATATTGCCCCCACTGAGGATGTACTCGCCGCTCATGAGCAGTTCTTGAATGGTGCTGCTCATGCCTCGCTTCAAAAAGACCGGCTTCTCCTGTTGTCCAAGAGCACGCAAGAGTGAATAGTTCTGCGTGTTTCGAGCGCCTACCTGCAGGATGTCCGCGTAGTCGCCCACCAGTTCGATGTCTTCCGGCGTCATCACCTCTGTGATAACGGGCATACCTGTCGCCTCACCGGCTTCACGCAGATACCGCAGCCCTTCTTCGCCCAAGCCTTGGAAGCTATACGGGCTGGATCGGGGCTTGAAGGCGCCGCCGCGCAGAACAGTTGCCCCGGCTTCTTTGACCGCATGCGCCGTCTCCAAGATCATCTCGCGGCCCTCGATGCTGCATGGCCCAGCCATGACGACAACCTTATTGCCGCCAATTGCCACTCCTCCTACATCGATGACGGTCGATTGCTCCGTAAAGTTGCGGCTTGCCACCTTGTATGGTTGCATCACACGCATGGTCTTCTCGACGCCGTCCATGGCTTCAAATGATCCCTCGTGTATGAGATGCTCATCTGCACCGATGATGCCGATGATGGTGCGCGCTTCCCCTCGACTCAAGTGCACCTTATAGCCAAGCTCTTCAACGCGTCTGACGACCGTCTCAACCTCTGCAGATTTAGCCTGCTGCTGCATGACAATGATCATGTCTTATTCGACCTTTCTGATCGACTTTCGTCGAGTTTACGCGATGTTATCGCAATGAACTATGCTGGCTCGGCGAGCGACTTGGCGAGCGCTTCCTTCGCAGCTATGTCCTCATCACTGCCCGGCGCCGGGGTGAGAGGCGCACCATCTGCGATGGTACGGTCGACAGCCTGGGCGATGCGACGCAGATCGACCATCAGCTCTGCGAACTGCTCCAAGCTGAGTGACTGACGTCCGTCACTGATCGCCGTGTCTGGGTCGGGATGCACTTCCAGGATGAGCGCATCCGCACCTGCTGCTATGGATGCCTTGCTCATCGCCGGAACATACTCGCGGTAGCCTGTGCCGTGAGAAGGATCGGCAATAACGGGCAGGTGGCTTGACTGCTTAAGTACAGGAATTGCGTTCAGATCTAGCGTATTGCGCGTCGCCGTCTCGTATGTGCGGATGCCCCGTTCGCACATCATCACATTGTAGTTGCCGTGGCTGACGATGTACTCTGCGCACATAAGCAGTTCCTCTACCGTACCGCTGATGCCGCGCTTAAGCATGACTGGACGCTGTTGCTTGCCCACCGCGTGCAGCAAGCCGTAATTCTGCATGTTACGAGCGCCTATCTGCAAGATATCGGAGTATTCTGCCACCATCGGCAGCGTCTCCACCGTCATTACCTCCGTGATGATCGGCAATCCGGTTACCTCGCGTGCTTCGGCAAGGTACTCCAGTCCCTTCAGCCCTAGTCCTTGGAAGCTGTACGGGCTGGTGCGCGGTTTGAAAGCGCCGCCACGCAGCACTTTGGCGCCGGCTTCCTTAACCGCAATCGCGGTCTCGATGAGTTGCTGACGATCCTCTACGCTGCAGGGTCCCGCCATGACGATGATCTCATTACCGCCGATGCGAACGTCGGTGTCGGGCAGTTCCATGACCGTGTTTTCTGGGTCGTGTGGTGCGGCTGGCTAACTTGTAGGGCTCCTGGATTCGCATGGTATCCATAACGCCGTCCATGGCAGTGAATGTCTGGCGGCTGATCTGCGTTAAATCGCCTACCAGCGCGACAACAGTTCGATTTTCGCCATAGATCGGATGCGTCGTCACGCCCATCGATTCGGCTTTGCGGATCACGGCGCCGATATCTGCTGCTGTTGCCTGCGGTTTCATTACAACGATCATGGTGTCAAACTCCTTACGGAATAGACTCAGTTAGTGAGCCAGAGGGTACAAAAGATTGATAGATGTATTGACTATATTTGAAGCAATTCGGATTGTGCAGACGTTGGTTCGCCATTCGAGCGGATGGCTGCCGGATAACTGCCAAGAAGCTTCACAAAGGCCGCTTCACTCAACAGGTTCAGAAGCGCATCCGCAGCAGCTTTGTCCTGCCAATGCCCGTCAAAGTCGAGATAAAATACATACTGCCAGGGACGATTACGCCGTGGTCGACTTTCCAGCTTCGTCAAGTTCACGCCACGATTCGAGAACTCACCTAGCGCTCGGTAGAGTGAGCCTGGCGTATTCGGCACTGCGAACACAAGCGACGTCTTGCTCGTCTCTGTTCGAGGCGCCTCTCCCTTGCCGACCACAAAGAATCGCGTGAAATTATTGCGCAGGTCTTCGATGGACTCCTGCACAATCTCAAGTCCGTACGTTTCTGCAGCCAGGCGGCTTGCGATAACCGCAACACCTTCCTCCGGGTTGGCGGCCAAATCTTTGGCGCTGCCGGCTGTGTCATACCAGGGAACAGCCGTGTAACCCATGCGGTTCATGTATTCTTCACATTGTGCCAGCGCCTGAAAATGGCTGCGCACCTCGCGAATGTTGTCCGCCTGCCCAGGGAGTGTCATCAGGCAGTGACGAACCCGTAATAGAATTTCACCGTGCACGCGCAGATCATGATCCAGAAGCAAGTCATATGCCTTGTTGATGCTGCCGGCGGATGAGTTCTCCACTGGCACAGTGCCAAATTCGGCCTCTTCCGTCTCCACAGTTTCAAAGATGTGTTCAAAGGCACGGCAGGGTAGGGTCTCCACTTCCGAGCCAAAGTGCTGCCGAATCGCTTCTTCGGAATAGGCTCCTTTTTCCCCTTGAAATGCCACGATTGTCATGATTAGCCCCTGTTACTGTTTATGAAGTCGTCGAGAATTCGCTGGACCTACTGAATTGACTCGCCATATGTGCTGCTAGCAAAGAAAAGAAAAGGGCGTGGAATTTGCCATTCCACGCCCTTGTTGAGTTCCTACGATTCCCGGTACTACCCAGGTATCATCTCACCCCCTGCGCGGAATGGCTTTTCGCCTGTAAAGGCGAAATAATAGCTAAACCGATCAGGTGGAAAAAGAAAACCCGCGCCAGTCTTGGCGCAGGTCGCTTGCAGACACGAATTCAGATGTGGCGCTAGAACGCCTCATGCTTACTTCGTTGGTTTGCACTGCCATCAGCTTTTGCATACTACCGTCTACAGCTCCGCATATCTTCGCAGGGTAAGTGAAACTAGAGGCTAACATAGCACCACCGAGCGCCCATGTCAAGCACGAATTTGGTTTACGATTCTTAACTCAATCTTCGCACCAAGAGGGCGCCGGGTCAAAACCGTTCTCCAACAGCCAACCGAGCGGCGGTCCTTCCCAGCGAACCTTCTTGAAATTGACCCTGTTGGACTGGCTGAAACGAACCCCTTCATCCTCCAGCAGCTGCCGCTGCAAGGCCGCGCCTTCGCTGCGTGCTCGCAGGCTCACTTTGCCCTGTGCATTGATCACACGGTGCCACGGTATATCGCGACCTCCAGGTGTGGCGGCCATGGCATGACCAACCATGCGCGCGGTACAATTGCCGACGATGGACGCGATCTGGCCATAGGTCGCCACTTGGCCAGCAGGAATTTGCTGCACGACCAAATAGACTCGCTCGTTGATCGGAGCCGGCTTCGATGGCACGTTCAGCTTCTTTCGAATTGTGCTCTGAGAACTGCGACAAAGTATGTCCAGTCGAAATTGCTGGTCAATGCAAAGAAATGGGAATGACCTGGATGATCGTGTGCGCCGAATCCGAGGTAGGGAGCCGAAGCACTTTCGTTCTGCTCCAACTGTTCTACAATGATGTTCTCCAGTCTGTCCATACTTTGCACGTAAGTCACAGCGGACAGTTCGACCGCTTCGTTATCCAGCACATAGTCAATGTTCCAACGTAGCTTCTTGATGCTGCTGTGTACGAGCCGCCGTTCGTCGATGTTTAGGTCCACAAAATGTGACCGCAGAATTGTATAGCAGGCATGTTCATGACCTGCCCGCGAGCGTCTTGAATGCCGCAAGAGGCGCTTCGGCAGGTACAAACCGTTAGCGTTGCCCATGGCTGAACCCACGTACAGGTACCGGCCCTTGTGCAGGTGAATTGGCCCTCCGCCGTTGTAACGACCTGCACGGACGGCAATACTCTTAACCACGTCTATGTGTAGCACATATGCGCCAATCCAGCATTCATCTCGTGTTATACTGCTAACGGTCGGGTGCGGAATGTGCTCTTGACGAATCATTTGAGCTGCGTGTTGGTAATAGAAGGCTATGACAATCGTGCCACGGATTTCTTACAGCTACCGGACCCGCGCTATGGTCGTTATCTGCTTGCTGGTCATAGCGATATCTACATTGTCGGCGTGCGCAGAAAACTACGGTGACGAACTACCCTTTCGTTCCTACCTAAACTCGGAAGACACGCAATACGCGCTCAAAACGACTGAAAATGAGATGCGTATCGACATCTACAGTGAAAGCGGTATCGGGGAAGCGCAGTTTGACATAAACAGTGACGCTTTTCCGGCAAAGGTTGTTTTTCGTCTACACCTGAACGGACTGGAGAGCCTTCGCCTAACTGCCAATGAAGGAGCCACTATACACGCATTCGTCTCTAGGCAGGATGATAACGCCATTTATCAGTCTGTGCTTATCGATAACCAAGAACAGCTGATAGACGCGGACAGCCGATATTGGTTGGATATCACACCAGTCGAATCAGCGGAAGGACAGATCGTTTACTTTGACGTCCGTCCTCCCGCACGAAGTGGCCGGCGAAACTTTTCTTTGGCGTGGATCGATTTCTATCGCTAACGTCGCCGCAACTAGCTCATACTGCAGCCTAGGCGCCTACAACACGTCATCGTTTAGGTTGAACATGGCTTCTAGGTCATGTTTGGAGAACGCGCGAAATGCAATCAACGTCTCCGTGTTCTTAATGTCGTCGATCTTCATCATATTGTCGGTGACCAGCGCAGCCATTTCATCATTGGTTTTCACGCGGATAATCACAACAAGGTCGTAACGTCCACCCACAGAGTAGACCTCCGACACACCGGACATTCCTACGATCTGCTCGGCAACCTCTGATACATGCCCGTGGTCAACGTCAATTAATACGATGGCAGTAACCATGTTTTTCACCTTGCACACTCATCAAATCAAATTTATTCAACTAAATCGATCAAGTCAAGATACATTCGGCTCGCGCTCTCGCATCGACCTGACGATTGCTATTCCTTCTCACTCACAGTAACCTTTTTCATGACATCGCCCTGCTCAATGGCGTCCACAACGTCCTGGCCGCTGACGACCTTGCCGAAAACCGTATGTTTACCGTCCAGATGCGGTTGCGGCGCATGTGTGATGAAGAATTGGCTGCCATTTGTGTTGGGTCCGGCATTCGCCATGGATAGCGAGCCCGTTTCGTGCTTCAACGGGTTGTTCTTCAGTTCATCCTGAAATCGATAGCCCGGACCTCCTCTGCCTGTGCCTGTCGGATCGCCGCCTTGTATCATGAAATTCGGGATTACCCGATGAAAGGTGACGCCGTCATAGAAGCCCTCGTTGGCAAGAAAGACAAAATTGTTCACCGTAATAGGCGCAAATTCCGGGTAGAGCTCAAGCACAATATCGCCACGATCGGTTTCGATTGTAGCCGTATAGGTCTTCTCTGGATCGATCTGCATCTCGGGGGGGTTTTTCCACTCTTTTGCGGACACGGCATTCTCCTGTCAATTGTATTATTCGCAACACCATAGTATGCGAATCCCTTGTGTTTGTTGCCAAGGCATACTACCTTGGACTGGGCTTTCCGTCGAATCACGGAACTGTTGCGGCAGGCGCTCATATCTCCATGAACTCTACCTAGTTTGCCTACTCACGCATGGTCAGTTCTGTAAGTGCGCCACCCAAAGTGCAGAATGCACCGGACAACAGTGCGTATTGCCAATTCAACCTAAAGATGAATAAGCCCAGCACCACCACGCTAAGCATGCCGCCGATGAACGCGTGCATACCGCCACGTTCGCGCACATAAAGCGCAGTCAGTACGCCCGCCAACAGCGGCCCTGCAATGGTAGCCAGCAACTCGGCATACGGTCCGAAGGGCAGATATTCAGCCAGCATATCAGCGCCAGTTGTGAGTAGCAGGTTCGCAGCGAACGCGAACACAACGCCTGTCCAGCGCAGCGGCAGTTTCGAGGAAGGTTTATCCGTTTTCTTTGTCATGCCATTTCTCCTGTTTCGCTTCTACCAGTTCGAAATAGGCCTGTTCCAAATGAGGAATAATTGTCTGCCAATCATAATGTTTGGCTACAAACTCTTTCGCATTGCTGCCAAGGCGGTTCACGATCGAACCACTGCCCTGATGATCGTTGATCAAGTCCAGGACTGCCCCGGCAAACTCTCTCGGTTCATCCCGAATCAATAGTTCTCGTCCATCCTGCACGGCGATCCCTTCGACGCCCAAGGAGGTCGCGACAATGGGCAGTCCTGTCGCCATGGCTTGCAGCGCCTTGAGTCGCGTACCGCCGCCGATGCGCATTGGGATGATGTAGACGGAGGCCTGCTGTAGATAAGGTTCGATTTCCGGCACCTCACCCGTTATTTGAATGCCAGGCGCTTCGCTTAGGGCGAAGACACGCTCCAGCGGCTGCTGGCCTACTATCTGAAACTGCGCCTTGGGTATCTGCCGTCGAATTCGCGGGAAGACCTGCGTGCCAAACCAGACAACGGCATCGACATTCGGGCGGTAATCCATTTTTCCGGTGAAGACGATGTTCGGCGCTTCGGCAGCATCAACGTCGACCAAGAGGCTGGAATAGGAGGCTGTATCGATGCCATTAGGGATCAGACGGACGTCCACGTCGCTGGCTAGATCCTTCAGAGCCTGTCTGTCCGGCTCACTCACTGCCAATATCAGGTCCGTTTGTACACAGACTCTGCGTTCATAATGGCGCAGTTTGTTCCATTGAACAATGCTATAGGCTGCGGCGAGCCAGCGTCTGGGATTGCGAAGATCGGTCAACGCGTTCCGCTTCTGCAACAGGTATTCGCAATTGTGATCGTCAAACACGATGCCTGTTCGTGTACGCTGCGACTTGAGGCGCTTGCGAATGGCAAAGGCATAAGGGGCCATCTCGATGCCTTCAACCTGCACGATATCATATCCTGTCAAAGGCAGACTTCGCATTTTTGCCATCATTTCGTCCGAATTAAGGCGTAATCCCATATCCGGCTTAAATGACAATAATGTAGTACGCACTCGATCCGACGTAGTCCGCACCGGCTGCCCTATTGTGGTGATGCGCCGGCAGTGCGTACGTAGGGGACTGTCGTGGGTTAACTCGTCGCCGGGCGCCAGGAAAGTGACGAGATCGATCTCGTGTCGTTCACTGAGAAAGCGGATCAGATTATAGTTGCGTATCGAAGTACCCTGGCGCGGAGGAAAGGGTAATTGCGGAGTAAGAAACAGAATGCGAAGCGGCTGTTGACTCATATATGCTCAGGCGTCTTTGCCCAATGCCGACTATCGTCCGTCTGCGGACCTTGTTGTAGGATTTCCTGTAGAAGTTGTGGCGGGAACGGACTTGGTTACCACCTTGCGATAGACGTCCAGCGTGAGCTGCGCCGCGGTGTCCCAACTGAAGCTGCTGGCCCTTTGCAGCCCCTTTTCACGGAGCTCGTCGTACAAATTGTCGTCGGTCAACACGCGATGTAGCGCTACGGCTAACTCTTCCGGATCATTCGGATTGACCATCAGCGCGGCATCGCCGACCACTTCGGGCAGGCTGCTTACGTTGCTTACCACTGTCGGCGTACCGCATGCCATTGCTTCCAGCGGCGGCAGTCCAAAGCCTTCGTAATGGGCGGGATGCACATGCACGCGAGCGCCAACGTACAGCTTGTGCAGCAGATCATCCGGTACTCTGCCGAGGAAATGCACCCGGTCCTCCAGGTCCAGCGAGTAGACAAGGTCAGCCACATCCTCATGTAGCCAGCCGCGCGAGCCGGCAACGACCAACGCCGCATCGCCTACACCTTCCCGGTCCACAAGCAGCCGAAACGCCTGCAACAGTCCGTCCACATTCTTGCGCGGCTCGACCGTGCCAACAAAAAGAATGTAATTGTCCGGAAGGCTGTATTTGTCATGCAACTCGCGTCGAATAGGTCCAACTGCAAGCGGAATGAACTTTTCATCTGCCGCCTCGTATATCACGCTGACCTTGCTCTCTCGAACGCCGAGTTGTGCGATGAGGTCTCTCTTGGTGCTCTCGCTGGGCACGATGATATGACTGGCGCTGCGTACCGCCAAGTCTATTTGCCCGTAATAGGATGCGCTGTCTTCAGTTAGGAAATGCGGCCAATGCAGAAACGCAAGGTCATGAACGGTGATCACCGTAGGCACGTTGGATCGCAGCGGTGGAATAAAGTCCGTGCTGTGCAGTAGATCGAGTCGAAAACGAAGCAACTCGACCGGTAACGTAAATTGCTCCATCCGCGAATGGACAGGTGAGTAAAGGGTTGCGCGACGAAAATTATCGGCCTGCAGCACGGGCTCTGGTTGCTTGCGGTGCTGGAAAACAATGAACTCGTCGGTGGTATCGATACGCGAAATTGCGCGCATCAGATAGCGAGTGTATCGGCTAATGCCGGCGGGTTGGTGATATATCAACCGCGCGTCAATCCCTATGTTCATATTTTGCAGAGTTGACTTGATTAAACACTAATGTAGACAAAAAAAACCGCCGAAGTCAAATGCGTCGCATGGCCAAAACGCCTAGCTCGCGCTCACCTTCGGGCGGAACAATACGAATTGTATCAGGCTGCGCAACATAGGTCAACTCGAGTTCGCCCTAACCTATGTTTGGCGTCATTTCGCTGATGCCACTTCTATCTGTCGTCTCCGATGAACGTTGTTGACTATTCAGTAGATGGAACCACAGTGGCCAGTTTGTAGTTTACAACATACCAAACCCTTACAGCTACATCGCGCAACGGTTGACCGGTTATTGCCCAACAGCGTTCTTCACCATATCTAATCGTGTGGAAATACCGGACCTGTTTGATGCGCCTGATTCAGAGATGGTATAATCCTTTTGAGATGGCAGGAGTAGGACTACCCAAACAAAGGTGAATCCGATGGATACCGCACAAATCGCCCAAATGGTGAATTGGTTGGACGAGGAGCATCGCCGCGACCGCGCCGAGATCGCGCGTTTACAACAACGGCTGGAAGCGCAGTCTTCCGATATCGTCGAACAAGCGCGACGCATTCAGGAGCTAGAGGCGCGATTGGCTGGTACGCAAGCGCATCTGACAAAGTTCGGGCAGATCGAACATGCCATCCAAAACACAAAACTTGAGATTACAGCGCTTGTCGAGCGCACGGAGGAAAGCCGCTCCCAAGGCCAACGGGAGCTAGAGCAGGCGCGTCTCTCCGATCGCGAAACGCTGAGCCGTGAAATCAGTGAGGTCCGCAAGGAGCTGCCGAGAATCTCGCGGTTGGAAGAAGTCACAGAGATGCGTTCTGTCGAGGACAACCGGCTGTCCGAGCTCATCATGGGCATTCGCAACCAGATCGGCTCGTTAGCCAAGGAAGTAGAGGAACGCACGCGTCAGATTCCATTTCTGGCTGAGCAGCGTTCTAGCGACACAAAGCGTATCGCCCAACTCCAACAGGAGACCGTCGAACTTTTCAAACGTGTGGAGGCCGTCTCTGGTCGTGTGCCCGTGCTTGAGGAAAGCATTCGTCGACATGGCGCCGAGATCGAGAAGGTGCCGGGCGACGTTGATGCTTTAAAGGAGCAGCAGGCTGCTTTCATTGAGAATGTGAAGGCGACGCTGGTCGATCGTGAACAGGTCATCAACCGCTGGAAGGAGTCCTTGGAAGAGCAGAAATCTCTGGTGACGCAGGTTTATGACCGGATGCAGAACGTTGCGCAGCAGATGGATGTGGCTCGTCGCTCCGTAACTGAGATGCAGGAGTTCAAAGAGCTTATTATGCGCGAGCAGAGTCAAGTGCAGGAGTTGCAGCGGCTGGCTGAAGAGCGCATTCGTCGCGATATGGACGAGTTCCGCGAGGATTTCGAGAAGCGACGTCGCAAGGCAGACCTGCGCACCGAGCACCTTTGGTCCGAACAGGATAAGTTCAACCGGGAAATTGTAGAGCGCTTCCCGCCATTGACGCATGACCTTCGGATTCACGAATCGCTAATCCAACAACTCTGGAAGCTGCAGGAGACCTACGGCAACTACTTCCTCATGACCGCACAGAACTGGCTGGAGGGCATGCAGGCATCGGTCAAGAATCGCGACGAAGAATTGCGCAACCTGGAGGAGGAATGGCAGCGGCAACGGCGTAATGCCGAGCTGTATACCAGCCAGGTAAGCCAGCGGCGCACAACCGGCATCATCACCGGCGACGCGCCAGATCAGCAAAACGGCAACAGTCGAAACTAGCTCTTATACAGCATGCGAGTTATCGGCACTGCAGGCCATGTCGACCATGGCAAGTCTACGCTCGTCCGTGCGCTAACCGGGATAGATCCGGATCGGCTGCAGGAAGAGCAGGCTAGAGGTATGACGATTGACCTGGGCTTCGCCTGGTTCGACCTTGTGATCCCGCCTGACAACGAGCCGCAGCCCATCGGCATCGTTGACGTTCCCGGACATATCGACTTCATCAAGAACATGTTGGCTGGTGTTGGCGGCATCGACGCCGCTGTGCTGGTGATTGCCGCGGATGAAGGCGTTATGCCGCAGACAAAAGAGCACCTGGATATCCTGAAGCTACTGGATGCTCCGTCTATTGTCACAGCGATGACTAAAATTGACATGGTAGACGATCCGGAGTGGCTTGACTTGGTCGAACTAGATATAGGTGATCTGCTCGCCGACACACAGTATGCTGATTCGCCTATCGTTCGGGTCAGCCCTGTCACCGGACAGGGTATGGACGAGTTTCGTACGACGCTCGCTAGAACGCTGTCCGAATTGCCAACTAGACGAAATCGTTCTAAACCGCGCCTGCCAATTGACAGGATCTTTAGCATTAGCGGTTTCGGCACGATTGTTACAGGCACCCTCAGCGACGGCCGTTTCTCGGTCGGCGAGGCAGTGTCGATCCTGCCGGAAGGGCTTGACGCACGCATACGCGGCATGCAGACGCATCAGCAGCAGGTCGACGTTGGCGAACCCGGCAGCAGACTCGCCATCAACCTGTCTCACGTCGGCAAAAACCAACTGCAGCGAGGTAGCGTCGTCGTATATCCCGGGTCGCTGACGCCGACAACCATGCTGGATGTACACTTTGATCTACTTTCGTCCGCGCCCAAGTCCATCACGCACAATACCGTGGTCAGTTTCTTTACCGGAGCGGCGGAGACAACTGCACGCATCCGTCTACTAGGCCAGGAGATGATCGCTCCTGGTGAATCAGGCTGGTTGCAACTTCGCCTAGAACAGCCAATCGTCGCAGCGGCAGGTGATCGGTATATTCTTCGCCAACCCTCGCCCAGCCTTACCTTAGGTGGCGGCGCGATTGTCGATCCGCACCCGTCACGACGCTGGCGGCGGTTCGATGCAAAGGTCATTTCCCGGCTGGAGACGCTGGCGGAAGGTACGCCAGAGGATATTTTGCTTGGCGTTGCCGCGCAGACACCGTTGTTAGAAGAAAAAGCGTTGATCGCCCGTAGCGGATTGGACGTGGATGCCGCGAATTTGGCACTTTATGCGTTACTGCAGTCAGGCGCGTTGAGGCAGGTTGCTGTTGGAAATGAACGCTACAATCTGACGCTGCCGCAAATGGATGGCATCACAGATGCGGTTATTCGACTCGTCACCACGTATCACACGGAGTACCCGCTGCGTACTGGCATTCCTCGCAGCGAGCTATTAGGCCGTCTCGCACGCCGCACAAATATATCGCTGGAAAACCGGCAGTTGAGCGTCCTTCTCCAGCAGATGAGTTCGGATGGCCTGCTCGTGTTGCGTGAGAGCGATGTAGCGGCGGTCGACTTCGAGATTCGACTGTCGGATGCCCAACAGCAGAGAGTGAATTTGTTGATGGACAAGCTCAAAGCTGCCCGCGCGTCACCGCCAAACCTGCCCGCCCAGATGAAGATACTGGAGCAGGATGAACCGCTTTTCCAGATGCTCATTGACAGCGGCCAGTTGGTTCGCATCCGCGAGGGCATCATCTTTCGCACAATCGATTTTGACTGCATCACCGGCAACATTCACACTGAGATCGAGCGGACCGGCTCTATCACGCTTGCGCAGGTGCGCGACATGTTTGACACCAGCCGCAAGTACGCACAGGCCATTCTAGAAGAGCTAGATGATCGCGGCGTCACCAAGCGTGTTGGCGATGAGCGTGTATTGCGCTAGACAGTCGCACAGTTAAGAATACTTCATGCATTTCGATCCTCAATAACCGAAGCAGAATAATCAACCCTGAAAACGAAAAGAGCGAGTCGGCATTTCCGACCCACTCTCTTCATGGTAAAGATGGTTGCCCAGTCTACTGCCTAATCACTATTCAGCAACGGCAACCTCTTCGCCAGCTTCTTGCCATGCCGGGAAGCCGCCGGGGAATGCGCGTGAGTTATCCACACCCATCGTCTGCAGCGCGGCCAACGCCATAGCGGCGCGATGGCCGGAAGCGCAGTAGGTCACAACCGGCGTGTCGGTCGGAATCTCGTCGACACTTGCGGCAAGCTCGCGGAGCGGGATATTCACTGCGCCTGGAATATGGCCAGCGTCATACTCATCGGGCTGTCGCACGTCGACTACGAACGCACCGGCGTCCGTGGCGCTCATGACTGCATCAGTATCGGACATGCTTAGCCACCCCTCAGGAATGTTGTTGAGGAACTCGGCTACCGCTGCCATCATCTCAGGATCTACGTCCGGCATATCGAAGGAGCCAGGCTCGTTGGCGTCCATCTCGACATCTTCCTCAGCGGCACTCCAGCCCTTCCAGCCTGGCGGAAAAGCCTTAACATTGTCGTAGCCTAGCATGCTCAGGGACGAGATTGCCATGGCGGCACGATGACCGGATCCACAGTAGACAAATACCGGCTGATCAGTCGGTATTTTGTCCAGATTATCAGCCACTGTGCGCAGAGGAATATTCACAGCGCCCGGAATATGGCCGGCGTCATACTCGCTTGTCTCACGGACATCGACTAAATAGACGTCTGTGTTATCCATAGCGTCCTTGAACGTATCGATGTTGCCAACAGCCATGTAGCCTTCTGGAATCGATGCCAAGAACTCGTCCACTGCGGCAACCACATCGAAGTCCGAAGCCATCGCTGAATCGACTTCAGCCGGAACCCCTGCTGTGTCACCTTGATCCTCCATCCAACCTGGATATCCCGGCGGATAGGAGCGCACGCCTGTGTGACCAAGAATTTGCAGCGCAGCCAAAGACTGTCCGGCACGGAAGCCGGACGCGCAGTAGACAACGGACTGTTCGTCTGCGGGGATCTCGTCGGCGCGAGCGGCAATCTCACGGATGGGAATATTTACAGCGTCTGTTATGGCGCCTTCGGCGAACTCATCGGGCTCGCGTACATCAACTAGAGATGCACCCGCAGACAGCGCGCCGTCCAGCTCTTCGGTTGTGCCAAGGGAGTACCAGCCTTCGGGAATGTTGCTCAGGAAGCCGTCTACTGCTGCCAATAGCTCAGGAGCAATCTCCGGTACGTCGTAGGTTTCACTCTCGTTGGCCTCGGTCTCGACCTCTTCCCCCGCCGCGCTCCAGCCTTTCCATCCAGGCGGATAAGCGCGTACGTTGGCGTAACCGAGCGACTGCAGCGATGCTGTCGCCATAGCGGCGCGATGACCGGATGCACAATAAACCATTACTTGCTGATCGGTCGGAACCTTGTCCAAGTTCTGTGCCAACGTGCGCAGTGGAACGTTCACAGCGCCGGGAATATGGCCTGCTTCATACTCGCCAGGCTCACGCACGTCAATAAGGACTGCGCCACCGGCGTCCAGAATTTCCTTAAATTTCTCGATGTCGCCGACTGCGTTGTAGCCCTCGGGCATGTTGGACATGTAGCCGTTGACGGCCTCGAAGACGACATCATTTTCGGTAGACTCTGCTTCGGCTGGCGCCTCTTCTGTGGAGGTTTCTTCAGCGGTAGCTTCGACGGCATTGGCCTCATCAGCCTCTTGGGCTGCCGGTTCTGCCGTCGGTTCAGGGACATCGGTTGCTTCTTCTTCTGCAGCCAGCGGTGCGGCTGCAGAAGGCTCTTCTGTCGGCGCTTCCTGGTTCTTGTTGCCGCAGCCGGTTAGCGCAAGCGCGAGTACAAGAAGTAAGCTGAACAGAATCTGATAACGAAGTTTCATTGACTTGTCTCCTAAAAACGGGTATTGATTTTGCAAATTTTGAGACTTCTTCTTAGCGTACCGACTATTCAGTCTGTACGCTAAGTGAATACTATGGGCTCAACTAAACCATCTATCTACGCAATTCCTTGCTCTTGTACAACCTTCTTAGCGCTACGAGGAAGGTTCACCCTGTAGCTCGTCAACCCATTTAGAATGCTCAATCTTGGCATCCTCCAGCGGAACATATCCGGTTGTCATGGAAGATAAAGCCTTGTATACGTATGTGAAATACAGGTGGCCCACCAGCAGGATGGTTAGGGCGAACATCGAGAGATCATGCACAAGACCCGATAAAGCCAGCATCTGCGGTCCCATCACGCCTTTTGCAAACCAGAGCGCCAGTCCACTTAAAACAACAGTTGCCGAGAAGATGATGACACCGGCATGATGGACCTTCTGTCCGGCATTGAGTCGCCCCTGCGGCGGCATTCCGACAGCTTTGCCGAAGAAGTACTTGTACGAGTGCTTCGCCCATTCCCAGTCATCCCGATCATAGGTAAAGGATTCCTTGACGAGTTCCAATACGCCTCGCCAGTCGACAACTAGATAAACAACCGGCACCATCATGAACAGGACTGCTGCTACGCGATGGATGATGCGCGACCACCCGTTCTGTGTCATTGGCTGCATGAACGGGACGATCAGCGCGAGCCCCGTAATAAGCAGCAGCACAAAGGAAGTCGCCAGCAACGCATGTACAACCCGTTGACCGATACGATACCGCAGTACCTGCTGTTGTTCAGGAGTTGCATTGAACATGGCTAGGACTCCTCTTCTTTCGACGTGTCGCTGTCATCGCGGTGGGTGGCAGCTTCCTGGCGTTCCATTTCCCTTAGCTCAGCAATGTGGTTGCGTCGGGAGATGACAGCCGCAACAGCTGCCACTGCTACAGACAAACTCGTCAGTCCGACACTGGCAGGTTGCACAATCTTCTGCCACGCCTGCATCGTCGCCGGCGCTGCTGGGTTCTCAGGCAAACCGATGGCGCTCGGTTCGTCTGGCAGCACCATGATGACGCCCAGTCCGCCGGATTCTGTCTCGCCGTAGATGCATGCATTCGGGTACTTCGTCTTTAGGATCGCCAGACGTGCTTTGGCTTCCTGCAAGATTTCTTCACGATCACCATATTTCAACGATTCGGTAGGGCATGTCTTGACGCACCAGGGCGTTCCACCTGCCTTGGTAGTCGTGGCGCACCCGTCACACTTGGCTGATCTGTCGTCGATAATTTCTGGCACGCCGAAGGGGCAAGCGTCGGTGCAGTAGCCGCACGCGATACACTTGCTGCAGTCCAACCGCGTCATACCGTCCTCTTTGTACAGCGCACCTGTCGGGCATACACTGACACATGCCGCATCCGCACAGTGATAACAGCGGTGGTTCTGCGGCCAGCAGGTTAGGTTTGGAAAGGCGCCCGACGTCATGCGCTGAAACTTTATGTATTGCGTTCCCATGGGCAACTCGTTGCCTGTTTTACACGCCGCTGTGCACGCCTGGCATCCCAGACAGCGTCCTACATCAAGGAGAAATGCTTTTGTAGCCAATGGTTAACTCCCTAGTATCTAGTACTGGACTCTCCGCTGAGTTGGCCGAACCTTTCTGAAGCGGCCAATTCTTCGCCCAGGAATCTACTTTATGCCATATCAGGAACGATGCGGACGAAATTGACCCGCATACCTGCACCGCCGCTGATCGGATCCAAGTTGTACTTGGTGATCATCTTCGTATCGCTGGCGCCTACGTTGTTCGCTCTGGACAGATGTGGAGCGTATGAACCGAATCCGTGCGCCATGAAAACCGAATCGCGACGGATGCGCTGTGAAGCGTACAGCTTGACTGGCCCGGTCCGTGCACCATCCTGATTTTCCAACCAGACACGGTCGCCGGCGCTCACACCTAACGATTGCAGCAAGTCTTCGTTGATCCATAACTCGTTCTCGCTGTTCAGCTCGTTGAGCAACGGCGTGTTCTGCGTCTTGGCGAAGGTGTGCACCGGGCTGCGTCCGTACAGGAGACGGAAGTAACCGTCTGGGACTTCTTCCACCGGCTCATACACGGGCATGGGATCGAATCCGACCACCTCTAGTTCATGCGAATAGAGCTCGATCTTCTGCGTCGGCGTTGTGAACGGACTCTTGCCTTTGTAGTCGTCCATATAGGGCTTGCCGTTCTGCGTGATGATGCCCTTTGCCTCGCGCATCTCGTCCAGGCTGGAGCCGATGGACAGCAGACGAGTGTTCAGGTATTCCTCTGCTGTCTCCCATTTGAAGTACTTCTCCAGGCCCATGCGCATGCCCAATTCACGCACCATCCACCAGGCTGGTTTTGTGTCGTACATGGGCTCGATAGCCGGTTCACGCATGGCAATGTAGGGTGTTTTGTGTGCTACGGTCCACAGTTCGTCATAGCGTTCCAAGTACGTGGCTTCCGGCAGGATGACATCGGCCCAGGCTACGTGTTCCTGCGGCAACACATCGATGACCAGGACGAAGTCCAGCTTCTTGAGCGCCTCGATGGTCCGGTCCGGCATGGGAACCGTATTCAGCAAGTTGACGCCGTAGACGATGAGCGCCTTGATCGGATAAGGCTCGCCAGTGATCATAGGCTCCACGAGCTCCTGCATAGCCGTTGCGCCGCGCATAAACGTCGTGCGTGCGCCGTCGGCACGCGTCTTGCCCGATGGACCTTGCGGCAGAACATCGCTCTCCTCGCCGGGTGCAGCCGAACAACCGCCCGAGCTGCCTGCCACGGCGAATGGCGGATGCGGATAGGATTCGATGTAGGGCGCTTTGGCAAAATACATACCGCCCTCGACACCGTATGCGCCAAGCAGCGCGTTGAAGATAAAGACGGCTCGCATGCGCTGCGTGTCATTGCCATACCACGTGACGTGGCGACCCGGAATTATGGCAGCACGCGGTGCGCTCTTGGCAATCACGCGTGCAGTGGCGCGGATCTGATCGGCGGGCAACTCGGTGATCTCGGATGCCCACTCAGGTGTGAAGTCGGCTACGTGCTCGCGCAGCTCATCCAAGCCGTCCATCCACTGTTCTGCATACTGCTTGTCGTACAATTCCTCGTTCAGCAGCACATTGATCCAGGCTAGCAATAATGCAGTGTCGGTGCCAGGCTTGATCGGCAGCCAGTGGTCGGCTTTTGACGCGGCAACGGAGAAGCGCGGGTCAATGACGACGACTTTTGCGCCGCGCCCCCAAGCGTGAGAGAAGTCCTGCATCACCGTGTTGCGTGAATCCTCGCCGATGTGGCTGCCCATGAGCACGATACAGTCGATGGCCTGCCAGTCGACCGGTTCATGACCGCCAACGGCAAATCCAAATGTCAGCTTGGACGCTTCCTCGCGTGGGCTCGTGCACAGCGAAGATGATGGCTTGGCTGCGTTTGGCGTGCCAAAAGCCTGCGCAAAATAGTCCGTGAACCAAAAGTCTCCGCCCGTGTGGCCGAAAACGGCTACGGATTCCGGACCGTACTCGTCGGCGATAGCCTGCAACTTGGCGGCTGATTCATCCAGCGCTTCTTCCCAAGTGACTTCCTTGAACTTGCCCTCGCCGCGTTCGCCCGTGCGAATCATCGGCGCTTGCAAACGATCTGGGTCATTCATAAAGGAAACGCCGCCCTGTCCGCGGGCGCAAAGCCGGCCGCGACTCTTGGGATCGTTAGGATTGCCATCAATCTTGTGAATCACGCCGTTGACGCTTTGCACGATCACGCCGCAACGCCAGGGGCACATGTCGCATACGTTGTACGTGGTCTTGATTGCGCCATCATGATACCAAGGCGACGGAATACACTTTGATTTGTTGCCGGCTGCCAGCGCTTCACGAATTGCGACGCTGGAGAGCGCCAATCCGCCCGCGCCTGCGGCAGCCGCCGTCTTCAGAAAACCTCTACGCGTAATCTGTAGATCTACTTTTGCCATTGCCTTTTCCTTATGCCTGTGCCGCAGAGTATTCGGCTTCACGTTCCATCGCACGATGCATAATACAGAGCACGGTGGAAAGCCACTCCTGATCCATAAATTCCTTGGGAATTCCGTTGCACGCACCGGCCTCCCAGACAAGCTTTCGATACTGGCGAGAGGACTCTGGGAGCAGTACGACAATTCGTAATTTGGGGTTTACTATGAGCATTTCGCGTACGCGCTTTGGGGTGTTTGCCTGCGCTAAGTCCCAGTCCAACAGGATGATGTCGTCCATATGCTGCTGTACGCGGTCGACCAGTTCCTCGTCCGTGCGCACTTCTGTGATAGATACGTTCACTGGCGTGAGACAAAGTGCAGATTCAAGTACAGAATGCATCAGCTCAACTGAATCCTTTTCACGGATAGCAAATAGTAGACGCATTCTCCATCATCCTCTCTCGTTGCTCGAACGACTGGTCGGCAATAGGATAACGGATACCGCCAAGGGTCGGTATAGGGAAAAGTATGACAATTATGGGTGGAGTTTCCCCCACATAGCTTGGAGGATTACTGGTACTGTGAGAGGAGACCGCGAGCTAATGCATATTTCACCAGCTCTGGTCGGGTATTAAGGTTCAGCTTTTCCATGATGCGCGCACGATATGTCTCAACCGTCTTGGGGCTTAGGCTGAGCGATTCCGCTGCCTCACGTGCTGTGTAGCCCAATGCGAGCAACTTCAGCACTTCGCGTTCTCGTTCACTCAGGCTTTCGTACAGGTCCATGGAGGGACCGTTCTGCATCTGCCCCATGTAATCCTCCAGCAACATGCGCGTCGCGGAAGGGTAGAGGAATGCATCGCCCTTTGCCACTGTACGAATGGCGTCAATGAGTTCTTCATCTACAGTGGACTTCAGTACATAGCCCGCAGCGCCGGCTTTAAGCACGGGGAAGAGATATCGCTCCTGCGCATGCACCGTCAGGATGAGCACACTTGCTTCCGGGCACTCTGTACGAATTCGGCGCGTAGCCTCCATGCCGTCCATTTCCGGCATAGAGATGTCCATAACGACCACGTCGGGCAACAGTTTTGGCGCTAGCTCCAGCGCTTCGATGCCGTTGCTCGCTTCGCCGATGACTTCGATATCTTCTTCCGCTTCCAGTAACGCACGCAGCCCTACGCGAACTACCATATGGTCGTCTACCAGCAGGACACGAATCACATCTGACATCATAGTCTGGTTTCCCCGATAATTTCGTCTTCGCAACAGATATCGGTATCGGCACCCGTGCCGCTGCTATCATCGCCTTGCCATCCATCCGGCAACGGAGCACATGCGTCGATGAGCGTACCATCTCCCGGTGAGGAAGTAACTGCTAGCTCGCCGTCGATTGTGCCCAGCCGTTCTCGCATCCCTAGCAGGCCTAAGCCCGATCCATTCTCGTCTACTTTATTCGTAGGAACAAAACCGCAACCATCATCCTTCACCGTGAGCCGAACAGTGACGCCTTCCGTGTATAGTCTGACCTCCACACGCGACGCCTCAGCGTGTTTGACGATATTGCTCAATGCCTCTTGGGCAGTACGGTAGAATACCAACTCGTATTCTTGCGGCAGCCGATGGGACAATCCTGAAATGTATATGGTCGCAGACAAATCATCATTCAGGTTAAAATCATCAACCCGCCATTCGAGCGCAGGGGCCAATCCGAGATCGTCCAGAATCGTGGGTCGCAGGTCGAGCGACACGCGGCGCACATCCTCGAGGGCGGCTGCCGTCAGATGGCGGAGCTCAACCACGCGCTGTTGCGCCTCTTCCGGATTCTTGGCCCGTTCCAGCAGGCGCAAATGCACGATCAACGACGTCAGCGCCTGGGCAGCCTCATCGTGTAGCTCGCGCGCCAATCGCAAGCGCTCAGCCTCCTGAGCCTGCAGGATCATGCGCGAAAGCTGTTGCATCTTATGCGCGTTTTCTTCCAACTGAACGATCATCTGGTTGAACGTATCCGTGAGTCGGTCGAAACGCTCGTCCGTCACCGGGCCTGGGTCGACGACCACGTCCGTCTTGCCGCGTCGCACATCATCCACAGCGGCTTGCAGACGGTCCAGCGGCTGCAGCGTTTTCTTTAGGACCCAGTTGTTCACGACGAAGCTGATGAGGATGCCGCTGACTCCAAAAAAGGAGATGAGCCAGTAGGGCACGTTATCCGGATAGGTGAGTACGTAGCGCACAGTGATGATCGTCCCCAGGATCGCGCCTAAGGCTACGATCGCTGAATTGGCGATAAGGATTTTGTGTGCAAGAGGAATGTGATTCAGACGTCGCCGCCACATCGATTCCGATACTTCAGCTCTATCGCGAAGTATTTCCTGCGAGTCCCCAGGCGATGTCATACCAGTACCAATTTCTTTTCACATTCAGAGTGTTGAGCGGATGGATTCTAGCCGTTCTTGGTTGACGGGTCAAACAATCGCCTGCCCGGCGGATACGTGCACGAATGATTCGGACTGAATCTCTGGATACTACTTGATAGTAGAAAGCACATCGTCAACAGCATTGTACTGACGACGTGCTATCAAAGCTACATCTAGCGCAGGAACTGCGTCTTCTGTCGAACGACTACACCTGAGCAGCCAGCTTTTGTCGTAGCACCGGCAGCGGTTGCGCGCCTACAATCTGGTCCATAACCTGCCCATTCTTGAAAATTAGCAGACTAGGAATGCTGCGAATTCCATACTGACCGGCGGTCATGCGGTTCTCGTCCACATTTAGTTTGGCCACCACGGCTTTCCCGTCAAACTCCTTCGCGAGGGTCTCCACCGACGGCGCCACCATCCGGCACGGACCGCACCATTCCGCCCAGAAGTCTACCAAGGTCGGCTTTGAACTGTTAATAACCGACTGGAACGAGGCGTCGGTCAAAACGACCGGTTTGCCATTACTCCCCTGCTGACTACCCGCCTGCTGCGTGCCAGTCGTATTGTGAGCTGATGCCGGGGGCTTCGGACGCGCACCTCCGTTGCTCAGATGGCCCAGCCATGCGTCCATATAGGCGGGATCATCCACATTGGTGCGTTCGATCACATTCCCATTTTCGACAAAGGCAAATGCGGGTAACGATCCAATATTGAATCGATTGATCAACTCTTTTTCTTCTTTTGCGTTTATTTTCGCGATGAGCGCTTTGCCTTCGTACTTCTTCGCAAGCGTATCCAGTGCACTGTCGTTCGCTCTGGAAGGCGAATGACCACTGTCCCAGAACACCAGCGCAACAGGCAACCCCGCACCTAACACTCTGTCAACACTATGTTGATTTGTATGTAATACCGAACTAATTGCCATTCGTTCGCTCCTCCTATGTGACCGACTTCTACTATGACCGATGCTCACTCGACATTGCCATTAGGCTACGGGTAAGCGCAACGCCATAGCAGACTTCGGTCTATCCTCTCCTTTAATGGTACTCTACTTGTATATGAAAAGTGTGAGACATGTGTTTGCGCTTTATTGGTGTGGCTGCAGAAAAGTAGTCAGATCAGAATGACGAGGACTGCTGTCCGTGGCGACTACTGGATGAACCTCATTCGCCTGGCGTTGCTGGCGTTAGTGCTCGGCGGGTTTGCTCTGCGCGTGTACGCCTTGACTGTCCAGGACATCTGGTGGGATGAAGCACGCAATATTGATGTCTCGCTACGGCCTTTCACACAGGTCGCCGTCGCACCGGAACTTGACATCCATCCGCCCGTCTATTTCTGGACCCTGCATGTGTGGGCGCGAATTGCTAGCGCCAGTATAGGATTGGATGCGGCTCACGTCGCCTATCTCATGCGCTTTGTAAGCGTCATGGCTGGTGTAGCCGGGGTAGCATTGCTCTATGCATTCACGCGGTTGATCGCAGATAACGCCGCAGCATTGGCGGCTGCAGCGGTGGGAGCATTCTCTCCCTTTTGGCTTGCCGAAAGCCAGGAGACGCGCATGTATACACTTGGCTTCGCCTTACTGCTTGGCGCAGCCATCTTCTTCATGCGTTATGCTCGCTCAAATCGGTACGCTGCCGGCTGGTGGAAACCTCTGGTAAGCTTCGTCATACTCTCTGCATTAGCGCTCCTGACCCATTACAACGCAGTTTTCATCCTGGTCGCTTGGTATTTATGGTGGGGGCTCGACGCACTATACCAACAGCCAGGTCGGCGTGTGCGAGAACTGGTGCGCGTGCTTCGCAGCCGGTATCGCCATGACCTTTCTGGTTGCCCCGGCAGCGCCCATCGCACTGCGCCAGATTCCCGGCTACGCGAACCCGAATCTCACCGTGCCGTCCATCGGCGAATATCTGTGGCAGAATTGGCAAGCCTATATTGCAGGCTATGCCTACACTGCCGAAATGCTGTGGAACCAGGAGAATATATGGCTGTGGGGAGCTTTGGTAACCTCTGTAAGTGGTCTCGCACTGTACGTGTATGCCGCCCTGAAGCGCAGTGCTGAAGAAAAATTCAGCGAGTTATCGTTTGCGCTCTTTTGGTTGGTGGGAGGGCTCGCTCTATACTACGTGGCAGTGCTGGACCGGGGTGCGTTTAATGTGCGTTATAGTAGCTTCGTGACGCCTGCGCTCTATGCCCTGCTGGGGGTAGCCATTATCGCCTGGAAACGTGTGCACTGGTCGTTGGCGATTCTGGCTGCGGTCGTGTTGTTTGCCGGTTTCCCGGCAGCCATCCATGCTGATCTGAGCGACGAGCAATTTGCGCGAGAGGACATTTCCGGGGTCACACAATGGCTGCGTGACCATGCAGGAGCGAATGATGTGGTGTTCGTTGACCAGAAGTACCCGTTCGGCTTCTACTATGACAATTACGTCATTTCGCCCGATGCAGAGCCGCAGGGAAGGGAAGCAGCGCCCGCACGCTATCTGTTCGTCGATATCAATACCGTCGACGAACGTTTGAACGAATGGGCGGCGCAGGCGGAGTCGGTCTACTGGGTGCAGTGGTACGAAAGCGATACAGACCCGCGCAGAGCGGTGGCGTTTCTGCTCGATAAGGAAGGCCAACGCGCCGGCGAACAGTGGTTCAACGGATATTCGATTGACTGGTGGGACCTAGAGCCGCCTACCCATTTTGAGCTGGCGCCGAATATGCAACCATTGCATGCGCAGTTCGGGCAAGCTGTGCGCACGGTTGAGGCGTCAATTCCGGAGCAGGCATTCACACCCGGTGATGGCGTACCCGTTGTCATCCGTTGGGAGCGAGTGCCGGATGGCATCGCTGACCGACCGCTGAAGGCGCGTGTAGCGCTGTACGACGAAAACGATGGCAGGCTGGCGCAGGTGGACAAGCGCATTCTAAACGACCGCCATCTGCAGGCAACAGAGTGGGGGACCCAAGACCAGCCGCTGAACGTATACATGGTGGACTTGCCCGAAGACATGCAGCCGGGGAGCTACGTCCTGCGATTACTTGTGTACGATTCGGACAGCCTAGAGCCGCTGCCATTGATTGACAACACAGGCAATCCGACCGGACTTGAGTTGGACCTAGGCCAGATACAAATAGGTCAGATTCAAATCGATGAACCCTAGCAATGAAGAAGAAGTGTGCACAGGATAATGACATTGCCTACGCAGCTTGAGCTGCTGCCCTATCTAGAACACGAACGTTCCAGCCGACCGGATGATTTCATTCCGGTGTACGAGCCGTGGCTGGGCGAGGTGGAAGCTGCCTACGTGCTCGATGCCGTCACCAGCGGCTGGATCAGCAGTCTCGGCCGCTACGTCACCGAGTTCGAGCAGGCATTTGCCGACTATTGCGGCGCATCCTTCGGCATCAGCACCACAAGCGGCACGACGGCGCTGCATCTGGCGCTATATGCCGTCGGGCTCGGCCCAGGCGACGAGGTCATCGTGCCCGCGCTTACGTTCATCGCATCTGCCAACTCCGTCGCCTATACCGGTGCAAAGCCTGTCTTCGCCGACGTCGATCTGGAGACTTGGAATATCCTGCCCAGCGAGATAGAGCGTCTGCGTAATGAACACACAAGGGCTATTGTTCCGGTCGATCTGTATGGCCATCCCGCGGACATGGATGCGATCATGGCGATTGCATCGGAACGGGACATCTTTGTGCTAGAGGACGCCGCTGAGTCGCACGGGGCACACGTTGGGAACCGCAGAACGGGAAGCATCGCCCATGCATCCGCCTTCAGCTTCTTCGCCAACAAAACGATCACCACAGGCGAAGGAGGCATGTTGACCACCAACGACGAAATGCTGGCGGCTAGACTTCGAACGCTGCGCGACCATGCGATGCCGCCGGACAATCGCTACTGGCATGATGAAGTCGGCTTCAACTATCGTATGACCAATTTGCAAGCGGCTGTCGGTCTGGCTCAAATGAAACGTATCGACGAATTTATTGCTCGCAAGCGGCAGATAGCCGATCTGTATCGGAGCCGGCTGTCTGAGATTCCAGGTTTGATCTTGCCGGTTGAGCGAGAAGGGTATACGAGCATATTCTGGATGGTATCGGTCGTGTTGACCGACGAATATGCTATCGCGCGCGATGACCTCATAGTCGCACTACGCGAGCGAGGAATCGACAGCCGTCCATTCTTTCATTCGCTAGATACGTTGCCGCCCTATCATAGCGATACTCCGTTGCCCAATGCTAAATACCTGAGCCAGCGCGGCCTGAATCTGCCCAGTTCACCGCGCTTGATGAATGATCAGGTGCATATCATCTGTGATGTTCTGGAAGAGTTGGCACGGTAACCGGTCCATGAGCATCGATGTCTCTCCGAACACAGACATTCCCACAGCTATCGACGTATCTGTTATCCTGCCTACCTACAATGAGCGGGACAACATTTGCGATCTCATCGCAGTGTTGCAGATGCATCTGGAACGCGGACCATGGCGCTACGAGTTGCTCGTCGTGGATGACGACAGCCCTGACGGAACGGCACAGCTAGTGCGGTCCACTTACGGTATGCATGCAGGCGCTTCGGCCAATGAATGGCTGTCGACCTGGGACGACGGCAAGGGCAGCGTTCGCATCATCGTCCGCAAGCGGAATCGCGGACTGGCTGAATCGGTTTGGGAGGGGCTGGAAAGATCCAGTGGTCACACGCTCGTGGTCATGGACACGGACTTCAACCACGATCCCGCCATGATACCCCAGATGGTCGACCTGCTGCGCTACTACGATTTGGTCATTGGCAGTCGCTTTGTCATGAAAGGCGGCATGGATGATTCAGAACGATATCTGTTCAGCTATTTGTACAACGTCTTCATTCGCATGCTCTTTCAAACGCAGATCCAAGACAATCTCAGCGGATTCTTCGCCATTCGGCGTCACCGAATGAAACAGTTGCTGCCCTATTCTCGACAGATTTTCTACGGCTACGGCGACTACTTCATTCGCATGCTCAGTTACGCCTGGCGCAACGACTGGACTCTGCTCGAAGTCCCCGTCTACTACAATTTGCGTCGGCATGGCGACAGCAAAACCGGCTTCTGGGATATCTTCGTTCAATATACGATAGCCGTCCTGCGGCTGCGATTTCTAGGACTTTAACATCTCCATGTCTCTACGGCGCGCCTATGGCCCATTGCTGCTTATCGGCCTGTTATTCAGTATCTATACACTCACCAACGCCGGGCGATTCCATGTTGTCGACGAGGTCAGCCTCTTCGCGGTCACCGAATCCATGGGATTGCACGGCGCTGTGAATACCAACACGATTGCCTGGACGCAATGGGTGAACAGCCCCGGCGAGGTTCTTGGCGCTTTCGGGCCCGACGGAGACGTCTACAGCAAGAAGGGTGTTGGGCCCGCGCTCGCCGCGTTGCCTTGGTACCTGCTGCTACGCATGATGGCGCAACTTGATATCAGTATGGGTCTGCTCCAAGGAACGCTGCTCTGGAATGGTTTTGTCACGGCTCTGACCGCTGCCATCCTCTGGCTGATTGCCGCCAGACTCAAGTACAGCGAACGAATCGGCATGACGCTTGCGCTCCTTTTTGGGTTGGCTACTATAGCTTGGTCCTATGCCAACCAGTTCTTCGGCGAGCCGCTTAGCGCTTTCGGTCTGCTGCTCGCCTTCTACGGTATGCTCTCTCGGTCGGCGACGCGCCGCGATCGCTGGGCATTCGTAAGCGGAATTGGCGCCGCGCTGGCTATCGTAACTGTGAACGCCAACATTCTGGCTGTCGCGGTCATTGTGGCGTACGGCTTGGCCAAACAATGGTTTGACACAGCCGGTACTCCTTCGACCAAGACCCGATCCGGTTCCTTCGCTTCCGTCAAGGCTCGATTTGTACCACTCATTAAGGGACTGATCCTTTTCGCAATCCCTGTACTTGTCGGAGTCGCCTTTCTCTTGGCCTACAACTACGCACGCTTCGGCGGTCTATTCAATACGGGCTATCATTTTAACGAGGGTGAAGGCTTCAATAATCCTGTCTTCAAAGGGCTATACGGACTCATGTTAAGCCCTTATCGTGGTCTCTTCTGGTTCACGCCATTGTTCTTTGCCAGCGTAGCAACCTATCCGCTTTTTGTGCGCAAACACAAGCTCGAAGCCATATTCATCGGTGTTCTCAGCCTGCTCTTCATCTTGATGTACAGCATGTGGTGGATGTGGTGGGCTGGCTTCGCCTGGGGGCCGAGATTTTTAGTGCCGCTTGCTGCATTCTGGGTGCTGCCCCTAGCGCCGTTCCTCGTCATCCTTGGCGAGCGAATGATCAATGCCTTGCGGTCGCCGGATAGAAACTGGCGCACGCTGTTGGCCGCGCCGCGCATCACAGGGTGGTTGTTTGCGCTTGTTGTGGCCATCTCGATCGTCGTGCAGGTTGCGTCGGTCGTCGTCAACTTCGTGAACTACGAAATACTCCTGCGTCAAGACTATCCGACCGACTGGGCTGATCCCCTGAAATACGGACCACCGGCGCAGAATCTGCTCAAACTCAACGATAGCCCCGTTTTTGGTCAGTTCCGTCTCATGGATCTGGGTCTGGCTGTCAACACAGATCTGGCATGGTTGTGGCAGGACGGCAATCTACAACTGTTGCTCATCGCGTTTGGCGGCGCGGTGCTGCTTACGTTGCTCGTCATGCTGGTGGATTGGTGGACTCACGCATCAAACGATGATTCTCAGATGGCAAGTTTGCCCGTTCAGATGCTGGCAGTGCTGCTGCCTATTCTGCTGGGCGGCGTCTGGATCACCGAAGTCAGCCACAATCCGCACTACGGCGATTTGGATCGCGGCTACCGCGCCATCCTAACCTCTATCTGTGAGCAAGAGCGTTCAGACGATAGTCTTGTGACGGTTGCACCTTTTGCCTATCAGGTGCCCATGAACTGGTTTGCAACAGGTTGCTGGCAAACGCCCCCCATTTACGGATACGCCGTCGACTCCTTGCAATATGAAGAGGCGCAAATGGTCATGAGTCGCCTGTTGGAGCAGGAGGGGCGCATCTGGTTCGTCACAGGCGGACTACCGCCAAATGATCCTGAAAACACGCTGGAGCGATGGTTGGCTGATACAGGCTATAAAGCCATGGATACCTGGTACGAGGACTACCGTCTGCTCGCCTACGCCACTCCACGTTTGCTCGATAATGTGGAGGTCACGGCGATCGAGGTGCCGCTAGTCGGCAACCGCACCAGCGAAGTCTTCATTGATGGTTTCCGAATGCCGAAAATCGTGCACGCAGGCGATGCGGTTCCCGTTGAGATTCACTTCACCCTGGACGGACCAAACGACGCGAACCTTCGCTGGTTCGTCCAGGTGCTGACGGTCAACGGCTATCCTGTGGCATTGCTGGATACAGCCCCGGACGACGGCTATACGCCGTTTTCGGCGCTCCCGTACCAGGAGCAACTGGTGGAGCGAGCCGGTTTACTGCTGCCGGAGGATCTCCCCGCCGGCAAGTACCAAGTCATTGGCGGCCTATACAATCCGGATACGCCTGATGCAGAGCGCCTGCATGCACCCGACGGCAGAGATTCCATTCGCTTCGGCACGATCACGGTTGAGTCGAACGATACGAAACCAGGAAAGTCGCAGGGGTGAAGTCAGAAGAGATCGAGCAAGAGAAGCGTCGTAGCAGCATCAATAACAATGTCGGCTACCGTCATTCCACCACCGTCGCTATTGGCTTTCTTGCCGTTGTGTCCCTCGTCTATTATCTGCCGCTGCTGTCGGGCCAATGGACCTTCCCGGACGGCGATTTCAACCACCATTTTCTCCCTTTTGCTCAGTTCTTAGCCGATTCATGGCGCGCACCGCGGCTGCCTACTTGGAATCCATATACCTACTCGGGCCATCCTTTCTGGGCAGACGTCCAGTCAGCCGTCCTCTATCCCATCAGCAATCTAGTCTTGCTTGCCACACTGCCAGTGCGAAATGACGCCGGCAGGCTCTATCTGCTGCAGGTTGAAGCATGGCTGCATGTCTGGCTGGCGGGCGTGTTCGTCTTTCTACTGGCCCGCGACTTGATAGACCGTGTGTGGCCTGCGATTCTAGCCGCCATCACGTTCATGCTCTCCGGCTATCTAGCCGGATATCCGCCTCTGCAACTGGCTGTACTGCGAACGGCTATTTGGCTGCCGTTATTGCTCTGGCTGTTGTTGCGCGCTTGGCAAGAACCCACTAAATGGCGATATTGGATAGGCGCCGGTGCAGTCACAGCCTGCTCGTTTCTAGCCGGTCATACGCAGACGTGGCTCTTTATCGTGTACGCCGCTATAGGCTGGGTTGTCGCGCTGTCCTTCGGCGTTACGCATTCTGGTGCAAAAGGCAGTAGCTACTGGCGGACGCGCAGTATTGGATTAGGCATAGCGGGTGCGGTCGCTTTGGGCTTGATGGCGGCACAATTGTTGCCCAGTATCGAATACGCTCGCCTGACTGTGCGCGCCGACGCCGATTACGCATTTCTGAGCGGAGGCTTTCCCATTCACGACACGTGGCAACTACTCTTGCCTGGCGTGTTTACACAATATTCGCCAATTTACGTCGGCGTCATCTCGTTGGGACTGGCTATCTTTGCCGTTGCGGCTGTCTACATCGCTCCAAAGACGGCGACGCTTCGTACAGCGCCTATGTCAACCAAGGTTGCCTTGGCATACTTTGCTATCCTGGCGCTTGTCAGCCTGCTACTATCCTACGGGGGCAACGGTTTCCTCTACCCGATCTTCTACCATCTTGCGCCAGGATGGCGGCTCTTTCGCGGCCAGGAGCGGATTGCGTATCTTGTTGATTTTGCGCTGAGCCTGCTCGCTGGCTACGGTTTGTCGCTTGCGCCTACAACGTCTTTGCGCCTGCGCCGCCGGTTCACGCTGATCTACACAGGTGCGGTTCTCGCAGGCGTCTATGTATTCGGCCTGCTGTGGCAGTTGCCGAATAGAACCGTCATCAACGACTGGCGCTTTCTGCTGATGGCGACCACTACATTAGCGCTGGCTATGGCACTGGCTATGGCACTCTGGTGGCGCGATCGGAGCGTGCGCCGGGAGATGGTGCTCTGTTTGCTCGTCATCGGTAACCTGTTTCTGGCCAGTGTCACCACGAACCTCGTTCATCGCTCGCCAGCGGATGCAGTGCGACTGCCGCCGGAAGTGGTCGCATTGCGAGCGGCCATGGCCGGTGAATCAGATGCCAGCGGTCTGCCAGTGCGCGCCTACAACGAATATCGCGTCTATGCTAACTATGGCATGCAGGCAGGCGTAGAAGATGTTTGGGGCAGCAGTCCGCTACGACTGTCGACCTACGACGCACTCTTCCAAGAGTTTCCACTCGATCGCATGTTCCGCCTGACCGGTGTCGAGTATCTGCTGACCTGGCGCAAAGAGCTTTTCGAGCCCAGCGAGTTGTTGGCCGAGTTCCCGCAGACAGCGGATACGACCTACCTGCATCGCCTTGTGGAACCGAACCCGCGAGTCTGGTTGGTGGATTCTGTCGTCAATGTAGATAGCACTGAAGAAGCGGTCGCACTGCTGGCAGACCATGAGTTTAGTCTTGATGAACGGGTCGTGGCAATGCCGGGCCATCAGGTGGATAATTGGAGCGGAAGCGGGCAGAGCGGTTCCGTCAGCGCCACGGGCCTGGATCCTCGAAAGCTCCATATTGAGATAACGGATAGTAGTAGTGATATCCTGGTGGTCAGCGAAAATTGGATGCCCGGCTGGCGCATGCAGAACCTGCGCTGTGAGCCGGACGCTGCTTGTGGCTCCGATGCCGTCCACGACTCGCGTCTGCCCATGCTGCAGCCATTCCAAGCTGACATTGCATTTGTGGGCGTTGCGCTGCCGGTGGGCGACATCAGCTTCGATCTGGTCTACGAGCCGCTGAGCATACGGGTCGGCCTGGTCATCAGCGGGATCACGCTGCTCATCCTGCTGATTGCCGGCGTCATGCGGTTCCTTGCTAGTCGAAGACGTGTCGCCGCCATTGGGCAATGATATACTCTTCGTGTAGTCTCACCATCAGCCTAGGTGGCGACAATCGGTATAAGAACGATCGTTGCGGATTGGCCTACGACGGCGTATAAGGATCGAACGAGCAAACATGTACGGGTACCGGATACAGCAGGATGATAACTAGCGCATACGAAAGTCTTCAAGAGTGGGCTTTCAGCCCGTCACGCCTGGTGCGTGTGGGCGTAATCCTTGCTGCAGCCGCACTGGGGGCCGTGTTCATCGCACTCTTCATCGGAATCGCTGGCCCGCTGCTGGCACTGGCGCTTGGCGTTGCCGTTATTGCGGCTGCATTTATCATCGTTGACAGCCATTGGGGTTTCGTAGGACTTGCTGGCGTCGCGTTCGTGCTGCCCTTCGCATCCATGCCGTTCAGTATTGGCTTCAAGCCTACCTTTTTGGACTTTGCCCTGGCTGCGTTGCTCTTTGTCTGGGTGACCAAGATAGCCATCGGATGTGAGCAGTCCTTTACCGCTTCCAGCATGGGCGCCCTGGTCGCTCTTTTCATGCTCATGGCGCTCTTTAGCTTTGTCTACGGACTAAGCCACAGCTCGGTTTCCACCTACGCGGTCCGTCGCTTTGCCGAGATACTACTAGGTATCAGTCTATTCTTTGTCGCCGTGAACAGTGTGCGCGAAAAAGACGAATTAACTTGGGTGGTTCGCTGGCTCATGCTAAGTGGCTGGGCTGCCGCGTCCATCGCCGTGGTCTTCTATTACATACCCCAGGACTGGACCGTGTTTGTGCTGAACAAGTTGGTGCGGTTCGATTACCCGGGCGGCGTGGGCGCCCTGCGCTGGATCGAAGACGACACCAGCGGAACCATGCGTGCCATTGGCACAGCAGTCGATCCGAATGTGCTTGGCGGTATGATGATCCTTGTTGCTGCGCTCTTGGCGCCGCAACTGGTGACGGAAAAACCGCTCTTTGCGCGCTGGCTTGTCGTGCTAATGTTCGCCACAGATGCGCTTGCTCTCTACCTAACCTATAGCCGTTCAGCGCTGTTAGGACTAATTGCTGCAATCAGCTATGTGGCCGTGCTAAAATATCGCAAATTGGTAGTCGCCGGTTTCATCGCCGGCTTACTGTTGCTCCTATTGCCGCAAACGCAGGCATACGTTGCACGCCTTATGGCAGGATTTGCCGGCCAAGATCTGGCCACACAGATGCGTTTCGGCGAATATAAAGACGCTCTGATACTCGTGCGGCGTTATCCGCTATTTGGCGTTGGCTTTGTTGGGGCGCCCGACATCGACATTTATCTCGGCGTCAGCATGCTCTATCTCATCGTCGCCGAGAATATGGGTATCGTTGGCTTACTCTTCTTCATGGCTGTGATGATATCGTTCTTTGTGATAGTGCTGCGCGGATGGAGATCGGGGATGGACGTGCGTATCGAACCCATTGTGTTAGGCCTGTCGAGTGCCGTTTTTGGTGCATTGGTCAGCGGCATCTTTGACCACTACTGGTTCAATATGGTCTATCCGCACATGACTGTGCTACTGTGGCTCTACATCGGACTCGCAATTTCGGGCGTGCTGATTCAGCAGCGCCTGAATCAGACTGAGCTCTAAACCGCCCGGTCGACGGTTTAGCACTCAACAAAAGGGAACCATTCGCACTGCGAAAGAAAATGGGATCAGGTACAGTGTTGACACTAATGATATCTATTCTCGAGAGAGGTCTATACTAGATGGCTGATACAGCGGTAACTGAACGCAACAAACTGGGAACAGTGCGCATGGACTCACCGGGTACGGATACAACGATCGGCAGGCGCGCCCGACAACTCACGCGTGGACGCCGACCCGAATGGCTGCGCGTGCGTCCAACAGACAGCCCAAAGTACCGTGAGCTGTCTGGGCTCTTCCGCGGTAAACATCTGCATACCGTGTGCGAAGAGGCAATGTGTCCCAACATCGGCGAATGCTGGGGCAGGGGTACGGCTACATTTCTGTTGATGGGCGACACCTGTACGCGCAGTTGTGGCTTCTGCAAGATCAAGACCGGTCGTCCTGAGCCGCTAGACCCAGATGAGCCCCGCCGTATCGGCGAAAGCGTTCAGGCTATGGGCTTGCATCACGCCGTACTAACCAGCGTCAACCGAGATGAGGAATCCGACGGTGGCGCCTGGGTCTTTGCCGAGTCTATCCGCTGGATCCGCCGCCTGCAACCTGGATGCACGATTGAGGTGCTCATTCCGGACTTTAAGGGCGACTGGGATGCGCTACGGGCTGTTATGGAAGCCAAACCCGAGATCCTCAACCATAACACCGAGACTGTACCGCGCCTATACCGGACCGTGCGTCCCCAGGCGAAGTATGAGCGTAGTCTAGAGCTTTTGCAGCGTGCAAAAGTCATGGATGCAAATTCTCTCACCAAGACTGGAATCATGGTCGGCTTGGGCGAGACCGTAGACGAAATTCTCGTTGTCATGGACGACATGCGGGCCCACGACGTGGACATTGTCACCATTGGTCAGTACTTGCAGCCCAGCCGTTTCCATTTGCCAATCGAGCGCTACTACACGCCTGAGGAGTTTGACATGCTGGCGGAAGAGGGCGAAGCGCGCGGCTTCAAATGGGTTGAAAGCGGACCGCTTGTACGAAGCAGCTATCACGCTGACGGTCAAGCCCATCTCATCAGTCGCGACGATATTCAGTTAAGCTAGCGAAAACTTGAAGGCGAAATGGCGGCGCGGTTTGATATAGGTCCTGCCTAAGCTGTGCCGAACTGGCGATCGCCTGCATCGCCCAGACCTGGCCAAATGTAACCGGCTGGGAATGGATCCTCATCGGTTGTTAGCCGTTCATCAACACTCGCTAGGTGCACATCGATATCCGGATGTTGTGCATGGAACGCAGCCAGACCTTCCGGTGCGGCGATGAGCGCCAGGAACTTGATGCGGTTTACGCCCCAGCGTTTGAGCACATCGGCTGCGGCAATGGCAGAACCGCCCGTCGCCAACATCGGGTCGAGCAGCAGACAGAGGTCAACCGTAGGCGAAATAGGCAACTTGTTGTAGTACTCCACAGGCCGCAGCGTACGCTCGTCTCGATACAGGCCGAGATGCCAAACTTCCGCCTGAGGAATGAGGCTCCAAGCGCCTTCCACCATGCCCAGACCGGCGCGCAGAATCGGCACGAGCCCGATGGACTCGGCCATCTGCGCGCCCGTTGTCTCCGTCAATGGCGTGTTGACGGGCAACTCGCGCAATGGAATATCGCGCGTGGCCTCATAGACGAGAATCGTCGCCAGTTCGCTGATGACTTCGCGGAACTTCTTGGATTCGGTCTCCTTGTTGCGCAGGAGCGTCAGCTTATGTTGAACAAGCGGGTGAGTAGACGGATATACATTCGCTGTCATGGTAACGCCCGTCTTCCACGGTTGTTATGGGTTGGTTACTGTGCGGGTTTGGTTCATTGTCTTTCGAGGCGACCTCGTCGGGCCAGTTGTTCAACTTCAGACTGGCACCGCACACACATCGTGGCATCGGGCTTGATTTCCAAGCGACCTACGTCGATCTCTTCACCGCATCGTTCGCAAATGCCGTAGCGGCCCTTGTCAATGGACCTAAGTGCAGCATCAATATCCCTTAGCTTGCGTTCAAGCACGCCAATAAGAACAGCATTCTTCTCGCGCTCGACTATTTCGGCGTCACCTTCGTCCGGTTCGGCGTCAACTTCTGCAAGCATGTACTCGCGGAGATGTTCAAGCTGTTCGACAACATCTTCGCGATCCTCAAGCAACCTAGATTGTTCCTGGCGTGCGAACTCTTCGCGGGACATATTTACCTCCTGGGGGTGTCGGGTCAACAACTCCACTACCGGTTCACGTTTACTAGCAGCTACAAGAGCCCATCACTTCTGTGACGGGACCATCGATACAAAGTACTCTGTTGTCAAGAATGCATGGTTTATATCAGCTTTTGTTTGAAAGGTCAAACTCACGGGTTCTAAACAGTTATTGATCTCCCGCAACGCGTTGGCGCAAAAAAAGGCGTGCGGTTGTCAACTTACCAGCTAAATGCGATCGTGGTATTCAGTTCGTTTAAGACGCAGTAGTAATGTACTATTGGCGTGCGTTTCAGACACAGGCGCGGTTCTGCTATACTATGCAATAGAACAAACGTGCAATACGCCCATCCTGTGCACAAAGTAAGCGAGTTAGCAGAGCGGCAACAATCTAATGGTAGATGAACGTTCCGTATCAAAGAATCACACCAGCCCGCAAGAGGACAGAACCATCTCCGGCGCCAAACAATCTGGTGAGGCGCCCGTCGACCATGCACTGCGACCGCGCACACTGGACGAAATGATCGGGCAAGATCGCTTGCGCGAGAAGATTCAGGTGCTGGTGCATGCTGCACAACAGCGGGAAGATGCGTTGGACCACGTTCTGCTCTACGGACCGCCTGGTCTGGGCAAGACGACTCTCTGTCATATCCTGGCCAATGAGATGAACGCCAATCTTAAGGTTACAGCCGGTCCGGCGGTTGAGAAAGCAGGCGATCTGGCTGCGATCCTGACCAACATGCGCAGAGGTGATATTCTGTTTATAGACGAGATCCATCGGCTTGGTCGCGCCATCGAGGAGATTCTCTATCCAGCTATGGAGGACTACTCGCTAAACATCATCGTTGGCAGTGGACCAGGCGCGCGTAATATCCAGTTGAAGTTGCCCAAGTTCACTGTAGTAGGCGCCACAACGCGTTTAGCCCTGCTCACTTCGCCCTTGCGCGCCCGATTCGGAGTCGTTGAACGCTTCGATTTCTACAACGACGGAGCAATCGAAAAGATAGTTATGCGTGCGGCAGGTCTGCTTGATGTGCATATTGAACCGTCCGGGGCTTCCGAAATCGCGCGCCGCTCACGCGGAACGCCGCGCGTCTCGCTGCGGTTGCTGCGTCGCGTTCGAGATTTCGCGCAGGTTCGCGCCGAAGGCTTCATCGACCACGATGTTGCCGTCGCTGGTCTTGCGCTGTTAGATGTGGATGAGCTCGGGCTGGATGAGTTGGATCGTCGTGTCTTGGACGGAATTATAAACAAGTTCAATGGCGGACCGGTTGGTTTGGACACGTTAGCTGCCAGCATCAGCGAAGAAGGCGATACAATAATGGATGTGGTGGAACCCTACCTCCTGCAGCTAGGGTTCCTGGATCGCACGCCGCGCGGTCGCGTCGCTACAGCAGCGGCATACGAGCATCTGGGCGTCGACTACCCTGACAGGGCTACTCAATCCAGTCTGTTCTAGATTCTTCACAAGTAGGCGTTGCTACTGCTTCACCTATCCCAGTATGTAACTTTGTGATGAGGCTTGCCAACTCAATCGGCAGATCCGCAACGACTACGCGACCATCCGGTTGAATAATAATCTCCGTTTCCACCGGAAACTCAAACGGCTCAGGCTCACTTTGATTAGCCATTCCCGATGCTGATGAACGCCTTGTCGCCTAGCTCGTAGAATTCGCTGGTTTTTTCCTCTACCTGCACCGAGCCGAGCTGCTCCAATAGCTGACTGATGGATTCGCAGGAGCTGCCTTTCACACCCTTAATCGTATATTCCACCGTACCGTCGGCACGGATCTCAATCTCAATCTCTTCTCTTGCCACTGTTGTCCCTCCGAAATCCTAGTGTTTGGCTACCTATTGCTAGCTCCAGCGACGGACGGTCATGCGGATTGTGTTGTCATTGGCAACATGCTCATCCACGATTTCGAATCCAGCATTAGCCGTCTGTTCAACTACCATGCAGTAGGCGTATTGCTGTGTGATCTGCTCGAGTGCGGACTTGATACTGCGCATCTGCATCTCGTCGCCAACTACTTCAAATTCGCCGCTTTCTGTCGGCCGCAGTCCAAAACTGAGCCGTCCAACTTCCACTAGCAGCGGAACATTGAACGAATGGCCGCTCCAACGATGTACATACTTGGTATCTTCTCTATAGGTCACTTGTAGCTTATCAAGCGCCTGCTTAATATGCTTGGGATCTCGCAACTGCGTTTGCACTTGCACGAATTTAGACATGTTCTCACCTCACAGGATCGGTTAGCGTAGGGCAAAGCCGCTGTCGCGTGTGGCACTAACTTTATTTCCATCTGAGCCCATTGTAGTCTGTCCCCCGGCAGTAGTCAATCAATCTAGTGTAACAATATCGTGTATCCGAGGAACCGACGATACACCAATCGACGTTACCCACTGCAGCAGCCTTCTCAAATGTTCAAGCCCATCATTGGTCAGCCATTTGCTGACGAGGTAGTGATCGGCTACGATACCGAAGGCTTTGTACAGATATTTAGGCGCTAACAGTGAATTGTGAATGATACTCAGTGTTTGGTAAATTGTCTCGCATTCCTCGAGCATATCCGCACGATCAGCACATCAAGCGGACCGTATTTGCGGTCGCATTGATGACATTGTTGTCCGGGTGCAGTTTCTTCCGCGGCGGAGAACCGACGCGCACACCTATTCCCACATGGACGCCAACACCGATTCTGGTTGTCGTCCCGGCCGGGTCGGATACCGGCGCTGCACAGGAGCCCCAGGTTGAAGCGGTGCAGCCGGCTGAGCAGCAACCACAACCGGCACAACAAGCTCCACCGGCTACCAGCCCGCCTGACCCGACAGCAACGTCCGCACCGACTGACACACCAATACCGACGGATACGCCGCAACCTACGGATACGCCCACACCTGAGCCTACGCTGACGCCTACGCCGACCGAAGTCATCAATTATCAGTTTGAGCTCGAAAGTGCGCAGCAGTTCCCAACCGAATCCCTGGCGCCGGACGTAGTGCGCATCTATGCCTACGTTTACGAGCCTGACCAACTTGGCCTCGGCAGTTACGGCCTACGCATACTGCACAACGGTGCGGTCATGGAGACCAACGCCGTTTCAACTGCCGGTCTGCCTAAGGCCACTCGAAACGAGCCTGGGCCATACACTAGATTCACAAACCTCAGCGAGATTGTCGTCGAAGCGCAGGCTGGCGAGTGGACTGTTCAACTAGTGGATGGGGCGGGAACGCCTGTGGGGCCAGCGGCAGAATTTACGCTAACGGCCGACGAGGATACAAGAGAACTCTACGTGCGCTACCGATATACAGGGTAGTCTTGAACGGTGTACTGCGGTAAATGAAAAGTAACGAAATTAAAAAACCGGCCCGCATCGCTAGACTAGGATGTGGGCCGGTTTTCGAGTTGTCATTTTGTTAATCCCAGGCCAAGTCCCAGTTGTCTGAACCATCGGGATCTGGCTGGAAGCGAAGCCATAGACTTGTGGATTCCTGGTCGACCATTTCAATGTCGCCATTGCCGGATAGTCCCCGCCAAGGCGTGCTAACGCTAAAGGTGATTTTGCCTGGGTAGGTAATTATCTGTGCAGAGGCAGACGGTTCCAGGTCATATTCGCTTGGACCATCGTTTGGACGATATTGTTGGTCAATTGTGAAGCGAATCGGCGCATGGAATCCGTTGTTGATCACCAGCAACGATTGACCTGGTTCTAGTGCAGGCCCTTCTTCCTCAACTGCAACCGGCTCTTCAGCGACAGCAGGTTCACCAGCGGCATCCTCAGCCTGCGAAGCCACAGGTTCAACTGGTCCCTCCGGCGATTGAGTTGCGACTTGTGGCTCAGGTTCTGTGAAGGGTTCAAGTTCCTCGCCGTTGAACTCTGCGATGGGCAGATCATTGCGGGTACCGTCGCAGGTTACAAAATCCGGGTTACTCGTCACCCAACCGGTTGTTCCATTGTCTCCTGCCACCGTATACCACATGTCGTCAGCGCTTCTTCCAGTTACGACTACGCTTCCCGGTCCGGTCTCGGTTGAACGCACCTTGCCCAGGATCTGATATTGTAAGCCCGGTCCGCTGCGTATATTTAGCGCAGGCACAGCAAGGACGCACGTCATCTCCGGCGACCCATGCGCTACATCACCGCCTGACCCTACGACTGGACGGAAGTCCAGCGTCACGATGCTGCTGCCCGGTACGCCGCCTGGCGTAGAAACCTCCACCAAACCAAAATACGAGCCTGGGTCCAGGGACTCTGGCGCCCACTCGCAGACTTCATCACCTTCAAGCTGGGCACAACTTCGAGCGTAGACAATTACCGGTGCGCCGATGTCTACCTGGAATTCTTGCACAGCGCCTGGTGCGACATCGTAGAGCACATCTCGGAAGACGATCGTCTCGGTAACGCCGGTTCGGTTGTGGATCCACACCTGATTTGCCGGAGGTCCATTCACATTCTGCAGCATAAGCTCGGGCAAGCCGACGACGGCAGATTCATCCACGATTTCGTAGAAGCCGTCGCTCTGTACCACATACGGATCCCAGAAGCAGCCTTCTTGGCTTTCGGGCGTAGATGCGTCGCATGTATACAAATTCATCACAGAAGAGGACCGGGCGATGTTCAAATTCGCCGAATTGAATGGACCCACTTGATAAACTCGACCTTCTAAAAAGAATCTGGCCTCATAGTTGGTACGATTGGCTACCATTGTACCCTGAAGCGGCTCATCATCTGCTAGCTCGACGACGTCTACATCGGACGCAACCTCAGCAGCGCTGCTTGTGGTCGACTGGGGAGCGCTTGCTTCCGGATTTTCTGCCGGTGAAGTAACTGGTTCTGGGCTATCAACCGGCGATTGAGCTAAAGCAGGCCCGCTTATATCAACCGGATTGCTTACATCAGTGCTTTCCACCGGCGTAGGCGTCGGCAGAAGTTGCACAGGAGCAGTAACCGGTGAGGACACATTCGCCGTCGACGATATCGCAATGGTCGGGCTAAGCAGCCCGATTGGCGCAATTGGCGTCTCGGCTGACCGTACTGCCTCTTGTTGCACTTGCTTCTGAGCGCTTTGCTGCACTGGTGGCGACTGCAATGCCTCGGCACTTGTCGCTTCCGTTGCACCCACCGCGAGAAGTATCCCGATTACAATCCCTACCACGTGACTAGCAATGCGTATGGTGGTCGGCTTCGAAGGTCCAACCACGATATGGCCCTTCGGACTTCTCCTATACAAACCCGAATCTTGTCCTGAATCCATATTAGATATATTCATACTCGTTTCAACTCTACGGCGCATGAGTACTGGTTACGAGTTGCCGCTTTGGTTGCTGATTGTGCACGCATACGTACAGCATACCAGTTTCCCACTGTCGCTGCAGTCCATTTATCCTACTTCAGCGCCGTGATCTCCATACGATAAAGTGGACGAAACATACAATGTTTTCGTTCCATTAACAGTTTCCATAACAAAAACAAGCGCAGGGAAACTCCCCTGCGCCCAGATACACTGCTTGCGTACAGTGTCTGTCTATTTAGATTCCCGGTAGACTACGTGTTTGCGTACAATAGGATCATACTTGCGCAGTTCAAGCCGTGATGTGTCGTTGCGTCGGTTCTTCTCGGTCAAGTACATGTGTGCGCTCTCAGTACTGCGCATCTTCACCAGTACTCGCGGACCCTTCTTCGCCATGATTAACTCCTTCGCCCTGTAGTTACGCTACTTAAAGCAGTACTTCCTGTACGTCTTATCCTCAGCACGTAAGTTTACTATGCATGTCACTTCGTAGCAAATCTAGCATACATACCGCTGTATCAACTACTTCCATACATAATAAGGCCTACTTGCGATACTTTCCTAAAATGTATTCCATCTTCTCCAATGCTTTCCCTGGAATGCTTTCTGGGCTCGTAAGTATGGCATCCTTAAGGGCTGAGGCCTGCGGGCTAGGACCGGCTTCTTTCAAGGCGGCGATGGCATTTGCGACAGCCTGTTTGGCGATCTCCGTATTACGAATAAGCACTTGGATCACCGCGTCCACAGTCACGGCTTCTTCGGTTTGGTGCCACACATCATAGTCGGTGACGTGCGCCATCACCGCGTAGCTCATCTCCGCCTCGCGGGCGAGCTGCGCTTCCGGCGTCGTGGTCATACCTATAATGTCCATTCCCCACTGACGATAGACGCGACTCTCGGCCTTGGTGCTGAAGCGCGGGCCTTCAACTGTTATGAAACTACCGCCATTGTGTACAGTCGCTTCTGTGGCGTTCGCCGCCTCGTAGCATATCTCGCTGAGATAGGGGCAGAACGGTTCAGCCGTACTTACATGGACTACCAGCCCGTCTGTACCGACACTTGGGTCGTCGAAGAAGGAGAGCGTTCGGCCGCTTGTGCGATCAAACAACTGGTCGGGGATGACAATATGGCCGGGAGCGATGTGCTCGCGCAAGCTGCCACAGGCGCTTACGCCTATCAGATACTCGACGCCAAGCATTTTAAACCCGTAGATATTCGCACGCTGATTCAGCCTAGATGGACTAATGCGATGCCCGCGCCCATGTCGGGCTAGAAACGCCACCGGCTGTCCGTCCAATGAACCCACCATGTAGCTATCTGACGGCGAACCGAATGGGGTATCTACAGCAACCTCACACACATCCTGCAACGCCTCCATCTGATAGACGCCGCTGCCGCCGATGACGCCAAAACGAATCTTTTCACTCATGCCGGTTCTCTCTCTTCTAGTGGATTCAACGTATGCTGTGAGCTTCGTATCGAACGCACAATGCCGTGCACCGGCGCTTATCTAGGAAGCCGCTCGGGCGCTATGTCGGACAGGATCGGGTTCGCCATGTCCCGGTCGGAGAGTGTCGGGTCATCGACATTCCACGGCACATTCAGTGTCGGATCGTTCCATGCTACGCCTAGTTCATCGTCACCATCATAGTAGTTATCCACTATGTACGTCAGCGTTGCATCTGTCGTAGCATAGAAGCCGTGCGCAACTCCGATGGGAATAAAGAGCCCCTGCGGTTCGCTCTGGCTAAGGTCAATCGTCTGCACAGCGCCATAGGCCGGCGACAAGGGCCGCAAGTCCGCTAAGCCTACGCGAATTTCGCCTCGAATGACGTGCCAATAATCGACTTGGTGATGGTGATAGTGCAGCCCGCGCAGCACGCCAGAGGCGCTATCGCTGCGATTGCTCTGGAAGATGTCCCAGGTGCGCTCCGGAAACCATTTCTTGCGGAAAAACTCCATGAACTGTCCGCGCGCGTCACCAAAGGCGCTCAGGTGTGCAATCTTCACGCCGGGAATAATGGTCGATTCAACAATTTCGGTCATATGTCGGCTGTCCTATTTTGCAGAATTAAGCAAGGTACTAGCGATCCATTGGTCAGTTGTTTTGGCGTGCCACGAACTGAAGAGTGCGACTAGTATAGCATAGCTGGCAGTCTGAGCTTGAACCGATAAAGGCACGTTGGTATAGGTGCTGGAACGGTATCGTCGGTTATGCTACAATAGAGCCATGTGCGGCAGATTTACGCTCCATACAGACCCATCAATTCTCTCCAGACTGTTCGGTTTGGACGAAGAAGCCTACCTGGAACCGAGATATAATGTAGCGCCCTCCCAGCCAGTCGCCATTATCCGACCTGACCAGGATGGGAAGCTGGAGTTTACGCATGTACTGTGGGGGCTAATACCGTCCTGGGCCAAAGACCCTAGCATTGGGTCGCGCATGATCAACGCGCGCTCCGAAACCGTTACAGAGAAGCCGTCCTATCGAGCCGCCTTCCGTCGCAGACGCTGTCTCGTGCCTGCTGATGGGTTCTACGAATGGCAGAAACGTAAGAACAGCAAGCAGCCCTATTACATTACGCTATCAGGTAACCAGCTCTTCGCTTTCGCCGGATTGTGGGAGCACTGGGTGGGTGCAGACGGCTCTGAGTTGGAGACATGCACGCTGCTCACCACGGAACCCAACGAGAAGCTAGCCGAGGTCCACAACCGTATGCCCGTTATCTTGCATCAGGAGGACTACGATGAGTGGCTGCTTGATGGTAAGGAGCTTGAACCATACGAGCAGGACACGCTATTGCACTTGTTGCGTCCCTACGAAGCAGACTCTATGAAACTGACACCAGTCGGCTCGTATGTCAGCAATCCGCGCAACGAAGGACCCGAATGCATAGAACCCCTGCCCAAGCAGTCGGGGCTTCTATAGCTGTAAAGTTGAAGTTGTAAGTCTTTTCAGTGGGAAACGCCTAGAGCGGCGCACGGGATTCGAACCCGTAATAATAGCTTGGGAAGCTATTGTGTTGCCATTACACCAGCGCCGCACTCTGAAGGACGAACTGCACCTGCTCAGCAGTAGACAATCCACGTGCGTAGTATATGGTTTGCTGTCCCTCATTGTCAATTCAGTCCCAAAGGGACTGCCGACCAGAATTCCTCTATGTAGATGTTGGCTACCTAAACAGCAACATACTCCGTCATGCGCTCGTCGGCCCAGAGCAGCTGCTCTTCGGTTCGATCGTGCGGTTTGAACGGCTTGACGATGCTGTCTAGCTCAACGCCTCGTACTTCGATCTGTTCCATTTCTGAAATACCGGCATTCGTAAGGTCGCCATAAAAGGACTGCGCCAGCGTTGCCGGGTCGAAACCCATCGCTTTCGCCATCACAGCGTCGGCTGCATATACATCCGATGATGCAGCAGCAACACCAAAGTCGATGCCGTCGTTGCCGCCCGGACCGTTACCCTGTAGCCCTCGTGTGCCGTCAATCACTGCAATATCCGGGTACATGAACTTGGCAATACGCGCCAGGTTAGCGTTCAGGAAACGGACCTCGTCCTTAAGCACTCGCTCACTATGCGTCAGGTAACCGTGCATCTTGATTCGGTCCGGTTTGTGGATGGACCCCATGATGATGTTCTTCAAGCCCAACGTTACGACACAACCGTCGTGCGTCTTGGCGACGGCTAGCGATAGCGTGCACGGGTGCTCCAATATGAAAGCGGGGAGTCGAACAGTCTCTTCAGAACCGTCCACCATTAAAACGGGCTTCTCGATCCATTTCGTTGTCTGATGCGTATCGACTAAGCGAATGTCGATGGGATACTCGTCTACCACCTCGATAAAGCCTAACTTCTCGAATGCCTCGCCGGAATATTTCTCGTTGGCGCCTTCGGCAACAATAACCTCGCTCGGTGGCGAAGGCAACTCCATCAGAAAATCCAATACACCGCGCAGCGCATCTGGATGGCTAGACGCCAATTGATTCGTGCTCGAAAGAAAGTTTGGCTTAACGAGTACGCGATCGCCTATCTTGGCAGCGATTTCTTCACGGACAAGTTGCATGGCCGAATAGACGTTTTTTCGGTGGCTTGTGCCCTGTACCAATCCCACTGCTGATGTTGAGTGCATCATCATGTTTTCCCGATCTAGACCAATGGTCGTTCCAAATGTCGTCGCTAAAGCTATCACAGTCCCATGGCGTACGCAAAGGGTTACGTGAACATGTCAACTTCCCGCTATCGTTTTACAGCGTACATCTTTATCTATTCGAGGGTTGTTTATGGGTTACGTGCAATTCCACGATTACGCCTGTGTCGCTGTCCAATAGGCCCGATATACCGAATAAACTGCTCAAAGCCTGGAGGTTATACGTAATTTGCGCGGTCGTTCCGGTCGGCACGCGCAGATCCACATCCACAACGTCCATCAAGTTATCGCTGCTCAATATGGCTTTCGGTTCCGTGTCCTGATCTTCGCACAAGCCGCTGTGCAACGATACCGTGCCGCGCACTAGCAATTCGCCTGTGTTCGCATCCAATTCGTACGTCAGGTCAATCCAGATGTGAACCAGTCCCAGCTGGATGCACCAGCGGTCGCCTGAAGCCAGCGTATCACCGCCTATGCGTGTCGTTCGCGCCTCGAACTCCGTGTTAATCGGCCTGCCCGTGCTGTCGAATCCCTCACCAGAGAGCGCCAGTCGCATCAGCGTATAGCCGTCTGCGACCACGTCCCGTTCAGCCAGCGAAACTGGCGTGGGCGTATCAGCCGGAATGGCTGTCTCGGTCGGCGTCTCGGTTGGTGACAGGCTGGGCAACGGGACTGGGGTCTCGGTTGCAGTAGGCGCCGAATCTGTCGGCGTGTCCGTTGGCGTGTCTGTCGGTAATAATTCGACGAGCGTTGCAGTCGCCGTTGGCAGTACAGCTTCGAGAGCCAACGCGGGATCAACTTCCGCCAACGTGGCAGTCGGCGCCGGTAATATTAATACAGGCGCTGGGGCTGAGGTTTCTGAAGGAGTCGGGCTAGGCAATGCAACGGTATGCGCCGCCATTGACGGAGCCTCCGTTACATCCGGTTGATCGACCGTAGGTGTGGCTTGGCGAACCTCTTCAGCCTTTGATCCGTCCGTGGTGGAACTATCTGGTGTCGACGTCTGCTTGTACTGCTGGAGGAGGGCGACGGTCGCTTCGACTGGTTCGACATCGGCGGTATCATCCCCACGATTGCGGTTACACGCACTCAATACTAGCAGCGCTACAGTCAGCACGACGAGTAGCCGTGTGCCGCAGCGGCGCCGCATACCGATTGACTTGAGGCGACTTATAATCAAAACCGATACCAACCGGTGATCCATAGTTCTATGTGGGGTCTACAGCGAACAAAATCGCTGGATGAGTTGTTGATAGACGTCGACCGCATGTCGTAGCTGCTTCACGTCGATCCATTCGCCAACTGTGTGCGCCTGGGCGATGTCGCCTGGACCAAGAATGACCAAGTCACAATAAGGCGTATAGACAGCCGCTTCGGTGCCAAAGGGCACGGTCACAGACTTCTCCACCCCGGTGAGTTCGATGCTCGCCTGCACGATTGGTTTGCTAGTGTCTGTGTAGACCATAGGAAACGCATTCTTGATGAATTCAAGGTCATACTTTTTCGCCGCAGCTTCGACGAGCGCAATGGCTTCCTCGTGATGATCGTTGGGCATGGGGCGAATGGACATCGTGCAGACTGTCTTCTCTGCAGTTACATTCGGCGCGCAGTCGCCGTCGTTCAATACCATATTGAAGCCGTTCGTCGGAGGCTCGAACTCGTTATTTTGGAAACGTCTCTCGGCTCGAAATAGTTCGGCCAATTTGGCCATCTCCGCCAGGAAAGGCGCAATGATGAAGTTTGCCGAGACGCCACTGCCTGTGCTTGTATGCGCCGCCTTGCCGTGCGCGATGGCGGTCATGCGCACGCCGCCTTTGTGTGCATGCACAGGAACCATGCGCGTTGGTTCGATGACTACGCCCGATTCAGGCCAGGCATCCTTCAAGAACTTCGACTGCTCCAACACCTGATAGGCGCCGGTGTAGTGCATTTCCTCATCGGCAGAAATGACGAAGTACAAGGGTGCGATCAACGTCTCTAGATTCGATTGCGCCATGGCTACCAACGTTGCCGCGATAGGCCCTTTCATATCGCAAGAGCCGCGTCCAAAAAGGCGACCGACTCGTACGATCGGCTCGTATGGCTGCCAGCTATTTGCCATGCCCGGAACCGTATCCGAGTGAGCAAAGAAACCTAGCCCTCCGCTGCCTTTTCCAAGCTTCGCAACCGTGCACGCCTTGCGCACGCCGGCGGCATCTTCATACTCGATCCGTTCAATCTCGAATCCCATTCTGCCGAGGATTGACTCGATATACCGCGTAATTTCCAGATTCGAATTCTGACTCTCGGATTCGAGGCGAATCAGACTGCCGGCAAGATCAATGACATTGGATATATCGACAGGCATGCAAGTCTCCTCGGTGGATCGTTGAGATAGTCTACAATTCGGTCGTAGTTAGGCGGGAATCGGTCTAGAATGCGGCTACGCAACAGGCTACAGGCGGATCGTCACGCGGTCATTCGCGATTCACCATCGCCTTGGCTAGTCTATCATACAGTACGATGTTCACCGCAGCCGCAAGGTTGATGGAATAGTCAGAGGGGATGACGACGACATCTCGACACCAACTGGTTATGCTCTTGCCCAGGTCGCCGTTTTCCGGACCGAAGATGTAGAACGCGCGGTCCGGATGTTCGAATTCAGGGAGTGGTATTGCGCTGGCTAAACGTTCGACAGCCACAGGCACACAGTCGAAGGGCACAACCTCGTGGAGATCATCTACCTGCAGTAGCGGAATACGAAGATGTGTCTGGGCTGTATCGGTTCGTTGCGCTTTATACCGTTTGCCGGAGACGGCTACCATGGACGCGCCGAAACAGCTGGCCGCGCGTAACACGCCACCGACGTTCAGCGAATTGCGTGGGTTGTACAGACCGACAGCGGCATAGCCGACGTGGCTTACGTTGCGCATTTTCGTGTAGTCAAGCTAGCTGACGCTGTTCGGCGTCCAGAGTAGAGCAGCAAAGATGATTGTCACTATCACAAGACTGCATCCGGAAGCCTCTAGGCAATCCGGCGAAGCGTACACCTTCGTTTGTCTATGCAGAAACTCGGCTACTGTTTCAGGCGATCCATATACTGTTTGCGGAACTTTGCCACTTTCGGAGCGATGACGACTCGGCAGTAGGGCTGGCTGCCATTGTGTTCGTAATACTCCTGGTGATAGTCCTCAGCCACATAGAATACGGTCGCAGGCGTCAGCTCGGTGACAAGCGGATCCGACCATATGCCTGACTTCGAAATCTCCGCCATCACCTGCTCTGCGGCTTGCTTCTGCGCCGGCGAATGGTAGAAGATAACCGAGCGGTATTGCGTCCCCACATCTGCACCCTGGCGATTTAGTGTCGTAGGATCATGGATGGTGAAGTAGACGCGCAAAATATCTTCATAGCTGATTACGGATCGGTCAAATGTGACGCGCACAACTTCAGCATGCCCGGTATTACCCGTACACACCTCGCGATAACTCGGATTTGCCACGCGTCCGCCTTCATAGCCGGACTCGACGCTGATCACGCCTTGGAGCTGGTCATAGACAGCCTCCAAGCACCAGAAGCATCCGCCGCCTAACGTGGCAATCTCATTCTTGGACTCAGATCCTGCTGTATTGTTGTTCATAGCAGTCAGTGTAATTCATACCCGCAGCTACTTCTGTGATGAGCCTACCACTTGGCGCGTTCTGTTCCATTGCGATGGACCAATACGATTCCACTACGACGTGCTGTAGTAGTCGCTCAAAATCTGGTCCATCACCCACGAAGTTCGGGCGCCGCTACTGCCGGTGCTGGGGCATTTGCCCTTGCCGTTTAGGTCGTTAACAATGCTCTGTATGAGCGGTTGCTGGATATGTTTCGGCGTCTCTTCATCGTAGTCCAGCGTACCCGATGCAGCCGTCAAATGGACTGGCTCTGTACCGAACGACGAGAATGATAGCGAACCCTCTGTACCGACAATCTCTACAGTATCCTGGTTTTCGAATCCGTCAAAGCACCAGACACCGCTGCCATGCGCTCCCGACTCGTGCACCCACGACGCCGTCACCATGTCTTCAGCCGGATACACTCCAGCTTGGTTCGTTGCATGGCCCGAAGCACTGGTGATCTGCCCGAGCATGTAGTCCAGGAAGTCCAGCGTGTGCGACGCCAGGTCCACGAAAATGCCGCCTCCTGCATATTCGGGCAAGACTCGCCAGGGCAGGTTCTCCGTATCCATCATTTTGTTATCGATCGGTTGCATAATCCGAACTGTAACAAATCTTGGCTGTCCAATGGCGTCCGCCTCTAGCAGCTGCTTGACACGCAAGAAGCGGGGCAGAGCGCGGCGATAATAGGCCACCCATAGCGGAACATCAGCGTTATCACATGCCTCTATCATGTCAAGACACTCGCCGTAGTTCATTGCCATTGGTTTTTCGACATAGACAGGTTTGCCCGCAGCCGCAGCCGCCAGCGTATATTCTTTGTGCGCATAGGGCGGCGTCGCAATGTAGACGGCGTCCACCTCTGGTGACTGAATCAGCTCATTGGCGTCATCGGTCCAATTTGGCACGCTGTGGCGCAATGCATAGTCCTTGGCCCGGTCGCCTTTCCTGCGCATCACATAGACCAACTCCGAGTTCTCTGCATCCTGAAAGCCAGGGCCGCTCTTGACTTCTGTCACATTGCCGACGCCGATTATGCCCCACCGAACTACTGTCATGATCTATCCTCCTAATGCAGTCTGCTGCCTTGGTTACCAGAGAACCATGGAGTCGAGGAAGAGTTGCCGCAATTCCTCTTCACCGGCTGGCTTGGGCGAAAGTTTGGTCACGCGGTGTTGCGGCAGGGTCCCCGCCACCAACGCATCCACATCCTCCGCTCCATAGCCTAATGCACTCAAGCCGTTTGGCATACCTGTAGCTTTCATGATCTCGATTAGTGCTCCGGCTAGCAGGTCACCCGCGTCATCCGGACCTGCACCGCGCGTGTCGACGCCCAGTAGTTCGGCACAGCGCAGATGCAGCTCAGGATTGGTCGGCGCCGTGAAGCGGAAGACGGCAGGCGCATTGAGTACCACAGCCATGCCATGCGGCGCCATTGGATGGTCAGAGCCGTAGCCTGGCGGTATATAGTCGCGCACCATGCCTGCAACCGGATAGGACATGCCATGAGGAAGGTGCACGCCGGCGTTGCCGAAGCCGATGCCGGCGATCGTGGCTGCCATCATCATGCGGCTGCGCGCCTCATCATCTTCGGGATCATTGACCGCGTTCACCAGGTTCTCAGCAACCAGTTCCACGGCGCGAGACGCCCAAATATCGCTGATAGGATTCGCACCCTGATATGCGGGTCTCATCGCAACAGACTCCGGTGCAGGACGCTGGTTGTATGGCAAGGCGGTCATGGACTCAAGCGCATGCGTGAGTACGTCCAGACCGGTGGATGCGGCTGCCAGCTTCGGCATCGTACGCGTGTTGTCCGGGTCCACAATGCCCATGATAGGTCGCAGCGCGCGATGGGCGATACCGGTCTTGGCATGCATCTCTTTGAAATCGAAAATGGAGACGCCGGTCGTCTCGCTGCCAGTGCCGGCTGTTGTAGGTATGGCGATGAGAGGCTTAAGCTTGCCCGGCACCGGCTTACCGCCGCCGATAGGTGGGTTAACATACGCGAGGAAGTTGTCCGGATATGTGCTGTATAGGTTAGCAGCCTTCGCCGTGTCAATGCTGGAACCGCCGCCAACTGCCACATAGCCGTCGAAGCCGCCATCCGCAGCGAACGCAATTGCCTCCTGAAACGAGGCGTCCGTAGGCTCTACCACCACGCGATCGTACAGCACGGCATCAATGCCCGCCTCTTTCAACGATTCCATTGCAGTTGCCACGGGTGGCAGCTTACTGAGGTGCGGGTCAGTAACAACTAGCACGCGTTGTGCGCCGGCGGCACGCATATCGAAACCTACCTCTCGCGTGGCGCCTGGTCCAAACTTTATGCTGGATGTATCCATTGTGAAAATCGTTTCGGTCGCCATCATTCGCTCCCTATGCGGTTGGTTGTGGATTCAACATAGTATACCGTGTCTGTCGTCGCAGACATAGCGTCTTATGAAGCGTAAACAGTCTTCACGACTCCATCTCTAGGTACGCGCAGCTACATAGGATACAATCTGTTGGTGGAGTGGGTTCGCGCCTAGTATTCACCCTATTCTAGCTTGCGCAAAGCGCGGCTACAGTAAGAGCAGGAACCATGTTATGACTGAATATGGACACGAGACCTACCTTTCTCCGCTGACCTGGCGCTATGGCAGTCAACCGATGCGCGCCGTGTGGAGTGAGGCGGAAAAGCGCCGGCTGCTGCGACGTTTCTGGGTAGCGCTCGCCGAAGCGCAGATGGAAGCCGGCTTGGTTACCGCCGAACAGGTCGCGGATCTTCGTTCTCGTGTTGATGACATTGACATCGATCGCGCCGCAGAAATCGAGCGGGAGATACGCCACGATCTCATGGCGGAAATCCGTCTGTATGCTGAGCAGTGCCCGGTGGGTGGACCCATTATCCATCTCGGTGCAACGTCCATGGATGCGCTTGATAACATTGACGCGATGCGTCTACAACGCGCACTCGATATCATTATTGGGCGACTTTTAGAAGTTCTACAGCGCCTGGCTGAACGCATCGAAGTCGAGGCGCACCACACCACCATGGCGTTCACGCACATTCAGCCCGCGGAACCAACCACGGTGGGTTACCGATTAGCTCAATACGGTCAGGACCTGCTGTCCGACTACGGCGAACTAACGCGTGTGCGCAGCGAAGTCAAGGGCAAGGGGCTGAAAGGAGCCGTCGGCGCCAGCGCCAGTTACGATCAACTGTTGCGAGATACAGAATGGACGCCCGAGCAACTGGAAGAACGCGTCATGCAGAAGCTGGGTCTGAGCGCATTCACGGCGACGACACAGACCTATCCGCGAAAGCAGGACTGGTTCATCGTCAATGCGTTAGCCGGCGTGTGCGGCAGCCTGCACAAAATGGCCTTCGACATGCGTATACTGCAAAGCCCTCCCATCGGTGAATGGAGTGAGTCTTTCAAGGCCAAACAGGTTGGATCCAGTGCCATGCCCTTCAAACGCAACCCGATTGTGGCCGAAAACGTGGATAGCCTAACACGTCATGTAGCTGCACTGCCGCGTATCATGTGGGATAATGCCGCACTGAGCCTGCTGGAGCGTACACTGGATGATTCGGCTAACCGCAGAACAGTACTGCCCGAAGCCTTTCTAATGACCGACGAAGTGCTGATAAGAGCGTTCCATCTTGTTGATGGGCTGAATGTCTGGCAGACGGCTATCGATCGTAATCTGGATGCCTACGGCCCTTTCGCGGCCACGGAACGCGTGCTCATGGAGGCTGTGAAGCATGGAGGTGACCGTCAGGAACTCCACGAAGCTATTCGCGAGCACAGCCTCGCCGCTTGGCAAGAAATACAGGGCGGTCGACCGAATCCGCTTCTTACGTTGTTGACCTCAGATGAGTGCTTCAATATGCTGTTGTCTGCCGGAGAAATCGAAACCCTGCTAGATGCCAGCCATCACATCGGCGATGCGCCGCAGCGTGCCATGCAGGTCGCCGCGCAAATCAAAGCTGCAATTCAGACAGAAAAGGCAACCTAACCATGCCCGAAGCGCTCCGTACCAGTACGTTTATCGCTACATATGATCCCAGCTTCGCCGATCTGGCTGGCGAGGAATTGCGTTCCGCAGCCGATCCCATCAGCTCGTATAGTGAATTAGAGCCTGGTATTTTGCTCGTGGAGTCAGCCATTGAGTTCCAAGAGCTCGCCAACGCATGGCAGAATTCGCCGCCGGTTTTCGTGCGTCATATCTGTCCGGTGCATCTCACATTGCAGCTGAGTAACATTGAGGCCGTTGCTGAACTATTGGCAAGCGCAGTTATGGAGACTTTTGCGCCGCATCTCGACCCCATGCTGGAGTTCTCTGTACAGACACGAATTCTAGGAGATTCGACGCTGAAACCCTTTGACATCAACACTGCCCTATCGTCAGCGCTGACCCATGCTACAGGTTCCTCATTGAACGTCCGGCAACCTCAACAGGTGCTGTCAGTGGTCAGTATCGCAGACCGCGAAAACGAAGCAACCAACTTCTTCGCGGGTCTATCCCTGGCATCACAAAACATCTCCGACTGGGCAGGCGGAATGCGTCGTTTTGCCAGGGAGCCGCAGCAGGTGAGTCGCTCAGAGTTCAAATTGCTAGAGGCGATTGAGTTTTTCGGCATCGACTTGCAGCCACGCAGCGTGGCGCTGGATTTGGGCGCTGCTCCTGGCGGCTGGACACGTGTCCTTCGACAGCATGAAATTTATGTCACAGCCGTCGATCCCGGTGCGCTGCACAAGTCAATTCACACCGATTCAGGCGTACGTCACATCCGAATGACAGCCGAGGAATATCTTGATAAGGAGCCCGAACAGTTTGACATAATCGTTAACGATATGCGCATGGATGGACGAGACTCGTCGCGCCTTATGCTTCGCTATGCACCGTACCTCTATCGTCACGGCTGCGCGATAATGACCCTGAAGTTGCCGGAGCGGCACCGCGCGGCATGTAATAGAGCATGCGTTGACCATTCTGCGCCGCGCCTATGTCATTGAAGGCATGAAGCACCTCTTTCACAATCGCAGCGAAGTCACGCTCTATCTCACGCCGATTCCACAGCACACTGACTAGGAACTGTCGATGCGACTTGCCATACTTGCCGACATTCATGGGAATCTGCCGGCGCTCAACGCTGTCCTAACCGAACTCGAACGCCTGCAGCCCGACCACGTGATCCTGGACGGGGACCTGATCAACGCCGTCCCCTTTAGCTCCGAAGTCATCGACGAAGTTCGCAAACGCGACTGGACGGTTGTGCGCGGCAACCACGAGTTCTATTACCTGGATTTCAACTCGCCGCGCGCCCTGCCTGGCATGGAGGATCCCAAGCGTTGGGGTCAGCTACATTGGCTCATGAACCGCATCTCCGATGAGCAAGGCGACTATCTGGCTATGTTGCCGGACGAACGCACGCTCTATTATCGCGATACAGAGCCGGTACTGGTGGCGCACGGCGTACCGGGGCGCAACCGCGTAGGCTTCTACAATGAGCAGCGCGAGCAGTCTATCGTATCCGAAATAGAGGACGTCCGACAGAGCACCTTTCTCTCCGCCCATACGCATGTGCAGGTCGACCGTCACGTGCACGCGCAAGTGAGCGCCGATATGGACTTGCTCTCACATCCTCATGAGGGCGATGGCGAAGAACGGAATGGCCGAACACACCACTGGCATGTGATCAACCCCGGCAGCGTGGGACTCCCGCTGAACGGAGACCCTCGTGCTCAGTTTGCGATGGTGGAAAGTGTGCCTGACTCTGTCTCTGCAGGCGGCTGGCAGGCGACGCATTATCGTATTGACTATGATAGAAGACCCGCGCTCAAAGCGTATACGACAACAGGTATGCTGGCAGTCGGCGGGGTGGTGACGCAGCTATTTTACTGGGAGCTAGTCACAGCCGAGGCGGAGATCGTTCTGTTCATGGGTTGGGCAAGAAAGAACGGATGGGATACGAATCTGAACATGTCCGACGCTTTCGACGCCTACTGCAAAGAGACCGGACGTGATCAACTTGTTCGTAACCTCGACCCATTGAAGAACCGTCAGCTCGCCTCGAATTCCAGTAGCACGCGATAGTCCTCTCGAATGACCGCGAGTTCGTCGCTGTCGATTTCCATGTCGCCGTAGTGCGCGCGCATGTAGGCAGCGGTAAGCCGGTATAGCTGCTCATCGTGCGCGGGAAACGCGGCAAACAACGTTCGCAGGTAGATATCCGGTGGCTGTGAAATCGGTCTTGGGTATCCGCGTTCGCCGGCCAATCGAGTCACATTGGCATACATGTTTTCCACGGTGATCGCGTCTAGGAAGCGCTGGCTCAAGCCGTATTTTCGGAGAAACGACAGCCAATCGCGCAGACGGCTAAATCTCGGCGCCACCGGCTGCACTTTCCCTATGAACTCATCCGTCTCAGGTTCCACTTCCTCCTCCGTAGGTTTGGCCTTGCCTTCATTCAAACGCAGCAAGAAGAACCAGATAACCGCCAACACGAGAATGATCGCCCCGATAACTAGACAATAGCGCAGTACAATCCACTCGCGTGTTGCGGTCTCCAACGGGGCTAACTCGCCCGGCAAACCCACCTCGGTCATCATCTCCACAGGCTCAGCGTTGGCTGCCCACTGCTCCAGGCGCAGCATAAGTCGATCGAAGAAGGGTCCGATGAGGAGAATGACTGCCACAAAAATCGTTGAGACGACCCATCCGATTGCCGACCACAGTGGATCCAGGAACGCCACAACCTTGCGCACACTCGTGGGATTTAGCAGCAGGTCAACTATGTAAGAAATACCGAATATGAGTCCGATATAGGCTGCGATTTCAGTCAGACGTCCAACCGGTATTGTTGCGCCTTGCGAACCGCGAATACCTACAGCCTTCTCGTCGATACGTGCTACGGCGACAGCAAACAGACCAAATCCAAAGAAGAGCACGAAATAGATGAGGGCGATTCGGCTCGTATACCCGCCAATGGTGGTCAACAACAGCCCGCCCAACAAGGAAAGCAGCATTCCCAACCGTAAGCTGACGCCAATGCGGAAGAATCCCATCTCCCTGTCCGTCGACATGGCGACACGTATCCACAACACAGCATTCACCAGTACCAGCAGGAGAGGTGGTAACACGCCATCCGAGAAGTTGAAGATGGAACGGGCAGTGTCTCGCAGCCATCCCAGATTTCCCGGACTTGCTGAGGGATACAGAAATACCCGAATGCCGGCTAGTGATGTGAAAATGACAAGCGCCAGGACAATATATTCACGCTGCGGTGATTCCACACCTTGTTTGTCAAGCAGATCGACGATAAGCATGTAGCCGACCATGAGCAGCCAAACGCTCAAGAACAACGCCAGCGGGTTGACCAGCACCGCTTGTGTCACAACCGCCAGCGGAAATTCGTCCCAATGCTGTATTCGCGCGATCCAGGTCAGCACGAACGGCAGGAGTACCGCCACATCCATGGCAGCAAGGGCCAAATATATGCTGCGTTGTCTGCGGTTCTTCAGAATCATTGCGTCGAAATGCCGTCCGTCGGCAGCCCAATATGAACGATTTCCGGCGCAATCAGATCATCAACCAGATGCGGCAGATGATAAACTCTCACGTTTCGCGGCGGATCGACCGGAGCCTGCCTAGCCAACGTGAATAACACCACGCGTCGTCCGGAGTCTGCAAGCTCGGTCAGTGATGCGATAAGGTCATCGTGGGCGATTGCTGTCACGAGTACTATGGTCGCTCCCCAAGAAAGTCGAGTCGCGTCGTCACGCAGTAAACGTTCAATAGGCTTCGTCGCAAACGGCGTGATTGCAGCCAGTAACTCTAGGATCCGCACAAGCTGATGCGGGCTGCGTCCCGGCAAGAGCGTGATCGGCTGATCGCTGCCGGGAAGAGCACCGTTGGCGGAGAGTCCCACAGGTCGGCGTAGCTCAGTCGCCAGGAGCGCCAAGCTGCCGGCAACGCTGATGACACGCTCCTGCAACTGCGGAATGAAGCCGTGCCAGTGTCGTTCTAGTGTGGCCACATTGAGGAAAATCTGTATGACGTGCTCTTCGCTCGACTCGTAAACCCGGCTGACTAGAGTTTGTTGGCGCGCGGTCGCTTTCCAGTGCACCCGTCGCAGGCCATCCTGTGCTTGCCATTCACGGATACCGGCATTACGCAGCGGATCCTCAAACAGCCTGCCGTCCACGCGAATCTCCCCGAACGGGTTATGTGAAGGCAGTCGAAGCTCCCCCACGGAGTAAAGCCGGGGATAGACAATTAGGTCCTGTTCTTGGTGCGGAGTTTCCGTGCGATTGAAGAAGCCGAAGGCGTCTCCGCTAGTCAGGTGTGGAGGACCGAACCGGTGAAAGCCGCGCTCTATACACTCGATGGTGTAGGTTCGTGCGATCTGTTGAAACGGCCCAATCATCCAAAATGTGGTGTGCTCGGCGACGTTGCTGCCTCGGTTCGTCTGTAAGTTTGCCCCAATAACAGGCAGATCAGCCGGGAATCTGTCGCGCACTATGAGCCAGGGAACAGGCAGGAACTTGCGATTCGTGACACGCAACGTGACTTCCACCGTCTCGCCGATGAACGCTCGAGTCTCGTTGAACTCCCGTTCGTATGTGACTTCAGAAAGACTGACCTGCCCCCAGAACCAGGCCAATGCTGTCGTAGCCAGAATGATGCCCGCGGCTACCGAAAGAAACCGGTTCAAAAATATGGCGCCGGCAAGCACAAGTATGACGATGAGTACGAACCACGCATCGGTGAACTGCGTGTCTTTGTTGACGTCGACCGTCCACTTGCGTCGCGGAGATTGCATCGCCGCCCCTATTGAACGACCGGAACAGGCACGCTGTCGGCAATTTCGGCCATGATTTGCGACGGTGTGCGTCCGCGAAGACGAGTCTGAGGACTGATGTGGATTCGATGCGTTAGGACAGGCGGGCAGAGCGTCTGCACGTCACTAGGGATAACAAACGTGCGGTCACGGATCGCCGCAAGCGCCTGCGAGGCTCGGTAGAGCGCAAGCGTGCCACGAGGCGATACCCCAAGTTCGACCAGCGCATGGCTTCGTGTCGCATGTACAATCTCGAGAATGTAGCGGCGTACATCATCGCTGATATGAACAGTACGTATTTCCTGCTGAATCTGCAGCAGCTTCTCCGCCGAGGCAACTGCCTGCACAGCGTCCAGCGGGTCCTGCCGCTCGTAGCGGAGCAGAATCTCATCTTCTTCACCCAGGGTAGGGTAACCAAGCCTAATCTGCACCATGAAACGGTCGACTTGAGCTTCCGGCAGTGGAAATGTGCCTTCCAACTCAATTGGATTCTGCGTGGCAATCACAATGAACGGCAATGAGAGCGGATAAGTCTGCCCGTCTACCGTGACCTGATGCTCCTGCATCGCCTCCAGCAGACTGGACTGTGTACGCGGAGTTGCGCGATTGATCTCATCACCTAGCACAATTTGGCTGAACACCGGGCCGGATCGGAACTCAAACTCCTGTGCCTTCTGATTGAAGTAATTGATGCCGGTGACGTCGCTTGGCAGCAGATCCGGCGTAAACTGGATGCGAGAAAACGTACAGTCGAGGCTTTTAGCCAGTGCGCGGGCTAACGTGGTCTTGCCGATGCCCGGCACATCCTCCAGTAGAATATGACCGTTGCTTAGTAGGGCGACAAGCATTAGCTCCACGGCGTCGTGCTTGCCGATGATAACCTGTGCAATATTCTCCTGTAGTCGCTCTGCAAGTTGGTGGGCAGTCATGGGTCCGGTTCCGTCGTCGCGTGTAAGTTCTGTATGCCAGCAAATTTATACAAGTCTATCGACTCAAAGGCGCCTGGTCAACAATGGCACTGGCACATTCGTTTGCGTGGTTCGAATCTGCTATATAGTTGTCGACGGCATTGGCGTCAGTTCTTCCAGTAGCGTTATGCTATTCGCTTTATAAAATTGCTCTATGCGTTTTCGCTGTGCAATTTGACATGCTCCAAGCGCATCCCTATAATTACGTAGTTTGCCGTACCATGGATAGCGACATCAAACGCATTCTTCTGAATAATATGCCAGTCGCTGGCATATTCCCGGTTCTGATAGCAGGGTAGGAACACTATGAGCAGGACAACGATTGCGCTGATACTTATCGGCATCCTCACCATCGTAGCGCTGGTCATCGTGCTGCCGTACCAGCATCCGTCATGGATGAATCAGGCAGTATCATTTGGCTCGGAAACACCGCGCAGCCTGAACGATTTCAAGTTAGGGTTGGATCTGCGCGGCGGAACGCAAGTCATGCTGGAAGCAGATCTGCCAGAAGGCCAACAAGCTGCCCAGGATGATATGAGCGCGGTCAAGACAATCGTCGAGAATCGCGTCAACGGTCTTGGCGTAGCCGAGGCAGTCGTCCAGTCCCAAGGCGACAACCGTCTCATCGTTGAATTGCCGGGCGTGAACAACCCGGACCAGGCGGTGAAGACGCTTCGCTCTACCGGTCAGCTTGAGTTTGTCGAACCAGGTGGGTTAGCGCTTTCTTCGGGCATGGTCATCAACACGACCAACCGGCCGACTGCAGCAACAGATCTGATGGATGAGATAAGCGCAGGCAATGCAGCCCCAACGGACATTCCATATCCGGATACGGTCTTCGACACTGTTATGACAGGAGAAATCCTTTCGGATGCACGCGCAGTTCGTGACAAGTTCGGCCAGTGGGAAATCGACTTCGAGTTAACAAACGCTGGCAGCGACGTTTTTTACGAATACACGCGCAATCACGTCGGCGACCAACTCGCCATCGTGCTGGACGGCGTAGTTCTATCGGCGCCGGTAATCAACTCCGCCATTTCAGATCGCGGCGTGATTAATGGTCAGTTCACTGGTGAACAGGCAGATTCATTAGCCGTGCAGATGAGATATGGCGCCCTGCCTGTGCCACTGTCTGTGGTTGACATCCGCACCATCGGCGCTTCGCTCGGCCAGGATTCCGTGCAGTCCAGTCTTATGGCTGGTCTGCTGGGCATCATAGCGGTGCTCGTCTTCATGCTTGCCATGTATCGCTTCCCCGGTCTGCTGGCTGACTTCGCTCTGGTGATCTACGTGCTATTGAACATGGCGGTCTTCAAGCTGATTCCGGTGACTATGACGTTAGCCGGTATTGCCGGCTTTATTCTGTCCGTTGGTATGGCAGTCGATGCGAACATCCTCATCTTCGAACGTATGAAGGAAGAGCTGCGTTCGGGACGCTCCATACGTCTGGCAGTCGAAACTGGCTTCAGTCGCGCCTGGCCTGCCATTCGTGACGGCAACCTATCAACACTGATCAGTTGTGCGGTGCTCTACTGGTTCGGTAATACGTTCGGAGCCAGCGTGGTTAAGGGCTTCGCCGTAACGCTGACCATAGGTGTACTGCTATCCATGTTTACGGCTATTGTTATTACCCGCACGTTCATGCGTGCATTCCTGTCCACCGCCGGCACACGGGCTCTGTCGTCCAAGTGGCTGCTGGATTATTAAGATACAATTACGCGCGGCGGATCGCTGCAACCTAAACGCCGTCAATGCGACTACTGTAGAAGCGACACAATGAGGTATCTGCATGTTTAATATTGTCGAACGTCGAAAAATCTGGTTTGCGATATCAGCCATCCTGATTTTGCCAGGCATCATCTTCATGGTATGGCAAGTCGCAACCACCGGTTCCCCGCTGCCGCTGAGCATTGACTACACAGGCGGAACATTGTGGGAAATGCGCTTTCAGGAGGACCTTGAACCAGCACAGTTGCGCGCCGCATTCGACAAAGCGGGCTATAGCAATGCAACTGCATTCAACGTCGAAGATAGCAAAACGTTTCAGGTAAAGTTTGTAACAATTTCTCCGGAAGAGAAGGATGCGCTCGTCAATAGCCTGACAAATCAGTTCGGCGAATTTGAAGAACGCTACTACCGCAGCATCGGTCCATCCATCGGGTCGGAAGTCAGCCGAGCAGCCTTGGTCGCGGTTCTTGTAGCTAGCATCGGGATTCTGCTCTATATCGCATTTGCGTTCCGCCAAGTTACGCATCCCTTCCACTACGGCACATGTGCAGTGATCGCGCTGATTCACGACGTGCTGGTTACCATCTCATTTGTCGGTATTATGTATCTCATCAGTGGATGGGAAGTCGACGCGCTCTTCCTAACGGCCATCCTAACCGTCATCGGTTTCAGCGTAAACGACACGATCGTTGTCTTCGACCGTATCCGTGAGAACCTAAAGCGACATCGAGGCGAGTCCTTCGCTTCAATCGCCGATCGCAGTCTGCTCGAAACCTTCCAGCGCTCTGTTGCCACACAGGTGACAGTACTGCTAGTGCTCATGGCGATTCTGGTTCTTGGCGGTGCGACACTCCGGCAGTTCATGGCAATCATGATGGTCGGTATGGTGTCTGGTACATACAGCTCACTTTTCAACGCCACACCGCTGCTGGTAGCCTGGGAAGAGAGATCTTTCTTCGGCAAATCCCGACAGAAGGCGCAGTCTGCGAGCGGAACGACCGTTCCGGCCTAAGTTTGATGAGTTATTTGGGCGGCGAGGCGCACGCTTCGCCGCCTTTTTCATTGGTGATCCAGTAGCAGACCCAAGCGAGCGTCTGTCATAAGACGATCGTTCACAACGCCCAAGGAACTCATGCGCGCCCTTCTTCTCAATGACAGTCAACTGCAAATGAGCGAGGACTATCCTGTGCCCGCGCCAGGCCCGGATGAGGCACTGATCCGGGTGCGACTGGCTGGCGTGTGTGCCACCGATCTAGAGATGACGCGCGGATACAAAGGCGGATTCTGTGGTGTGTTGGGGCACGAGTTCGTCGGTGAAGTCGTCGAAGCGCAGCGCGCACCGGACCTTATCGGCAAGCGCGTTGTTGGAGAAATCAATATTGGCTGCGGGCAATGCGACCTGTGCAAGCGAGGGTTGGAAAAACATTGCCGATCTCGAAAGACGCTGGGGATTATCGATAAGGACGGCGCTTTTGCAGAATACCTTACGCTACCTGTCAATAATTTACATATTGTCCCGGATTCCGTACCTGACGAGGTTGCCGTCTTCGTGGAGCCATTGGCAGCAGCCTACCGCATTTCAGAGCAACTGGAGATCAATGCAAGTCAGCGAGTCGCTGTCGTCGGCGACGGACGACTCGGCTTGCTATGCGTCCAAGCGCTGGCGACAAGCGGCTGCAGCCTTTCGTTGATCGGCCGGCATCCAGAGTATCTGCCAATACTAGAGCATGTCCAACTGCACTATGTTCATGCTACAGGTAACTCCAACGATGATATTCTGGAAGGACTGAATGATCAGTATGACATCGTCATCGAAGCGAGCGGTGGCGAAAGCGGCTTTGCCATAGCGCTGCGACTGGTAAAGCCGCTAGGCACAATCGTACTCAAGAGCACGTTTGCTCAGCCAATGACTCAATTCGACAGCAACGTGCTTGTCGTCGACGAAGTGCGTGTAGTCGGCTCCCGCTGCGGTCCATTCGAGCCGGCGCTGAGACTGCTGGCGGATGGCGACGTATGTGTGGAGCAGATGATCCACGGCCGATTTCTCCTGGAGAACGCTTGCGACGCACTCGCCTTTGCGGCTAACCGCGGTGTTCTTAAGGTGCTCATTCAGCCATGACACAGGTGAGTGCATTTACCTCATTGGACAATAAGCCCTTCGTAATTTCGATGCACGTTTCATTCCGGTATAATTCACCCTCATGAGTAGTGATCTGCGCAAGAAAATTGTCTATTCGCTAGGCCTAGCCCTGTTGGTGTACGTTGGCCTAGCCCTTTATAGCGATTGGGGTGATTTGCGAATCGCGCTAAGCGACTTCCCGTGGCTCTGGATGCCCGCGGTCATTGCGCTGACGCTGGTTAACTACACTGGAAGAGTACTGCGTTGGCATTGGTATCTGCGCATCCTCGGAGTTCCGATTCGCCTGCGAGACTCGGCTCGCATCTTCGGTGTCGGGATGCTCATGGTGATGACACCGGGCAAGGCGGGCGAATTCCTGAAAAGCTATATGGTAAAGAATGTCGTCGGAACGCCTATGAGCCGAACGGCGCCAGTCGTACTTGCAGAACGTGCAACCGATGCGGCTGCCATGGTCATACTTGCCACAGTCGGGCTATTGCTTTACCCGGATCCACGTACCAGGTTAGTCGCCATCGGCGTACTCGGCAGCTTTTTCTTGTTCGTGGTGGCGATTCAGATACGCCCCCTCGCCTACTGGGCTATTGGGCTGGGGGAGCGTATTCCCTTTGTACGGCGTTTTGTGTCGACGCTGCAGGAACTTTACGAGAGCAGCTACATTGTGTTTGGTCCGCGCAACATGTCCATCTCGGTACTTGTTGGCATGTTCTGCTGGGGCGCAGAAGGCATCGCCTATTTCGTGGTTCTGGTCGGATTCGGCGTCCAGCCCACCGTGGATTCAATCTTGGTCGCCGTATTTATCTTTAGCATTAGCACCGTCATCGGCGCGATCATCGCCTTGCCAGGCGGATTGGGTGGAGTGGAGGGCAGCATGGTAGCGCTCAGTCGAAGACTTTTCGGTCTATCCGCCGCCACAGCAACCGGCGCCGCATTATTAACCCGATTTAGCACGCTCTGGATGGGTATCGGCATCGGTGTAATAAGCTTCTTTCTTTGGCCGGACCTGCTTGCCGGCGCCGAAGAGGCGCAACAGGAACAGAGCACAGCAGCCGTGGACAACGCTACTCAGCTCGAATCATAGACGCAACCGTCTCGAAGTCGACAACGACAGTGGAGAACTTACATGGATAGCATGGTACACGATTGGTGTAATCCCAAGGTTTTCAGTCGCAACAAGGAAGCAGCCAGAGCAACTGCAATTCCCTACGCGGACGAAATGACCGCGCTGCAGGCCTTCGCTACGCCGGTAGTCAATCGCGACACGTCTCCTTTTCGGGTTTCGCTAGACGGCACCTGGAAGTTTGCATGGGCGCCTTCGCCGAACCAGGCGCCGCGCGGATTTGCCAGCGATGGGTACGACGTAAGCGATCGGGACGACATCCCAGTGCCAAGCAATTGGCAACTCGTCGGCGATCAAATTCGCGCTGGCGAGGCCAAGTATGATCTGCCTATGTACACCAATGTGCAATATCCCTTCCCCATCGACAACTTGCCTGCCGTTCCTGAAGAGGACAATCCGACGGGCTGCTACCGCCGCTCATTTGTCATCCCTGAAGAATGGTCCGGACGCCGCGTCTTTCTCCACTTCGAGGGCGTGGACTCTGCGTTCCACCTCTGGGTAAACGGCCAAGAGGTCGGCTACAGCCAGGAGAGCCGTCTGCCGGCAGAATTCGATATCACAGCCCATCTTCGCTCCGGCGAAAACACAGTGGCGCTTCGCGTCTATCGTTGGTCCGATGGCAGCTATGTGGAGGACCAGGATTTCTGGCGCCTCAGTGGCATCTACCGCAGCGTCTACTTGTGGAGCGCGCCCATGCTGCATGTACGTGATTTCGGCGTGCGGACCGTTCTGGATAGCGATTACGATGAGGCCGTATTGGAGATAGACGCCTGGGTCTGCAACTATGATAAGGTGCTTGTCCACTCATCCAAGCTGGTTGCCAAGCTGTACGATGAAGATACGCTTGTGGCAGAACAAGAAGCAGCGGTGACCGCCGGCGCAGGTGAAGAAGCATACGTACTGTTCGAGATGCCGGTCGCCGAGCCGAAGCTATGGTCGGAAGAGCGTCCTGCACTTTACACGCTATTGTTGACGATAGGTGAGACGGAGACTGACGCAGAGACCGTGGGAACGCGGGTTGGCTTTCGACAAGTGGAAATGAAAGACTCGCTCATCCATGTGAACGGCGCTCCCATCCTATTCAAAGGCGTGAATCGCCACGAACACGAAGCCGATACGGGACACGCTATTGGCGTCGACTCCATGGTGCACGATATTCGTCTGATGAAACAGTTTAATATTAATGCGGTACGCACATCACACTATCCAGATGACCCGCGTTGGTACGAGCTGTGCGACTGGTACGGCCTATACGTCATGGACGAGGCTAATCTTGAGTCGCACGGCGTGTGGGATCGGCTGACCAAGGATTCCGCCTGGGAAGGCGCATTCCTCGACAGAGCGGAACGCATGGTGGAACGCGACAAGAACCATCCTTGCGTTGTCGTTTGGTCCCTGGGCAACGAGTCCGGCTATGGACCGAATCATGTGGTCATGGCGAACTGGGTCCGAGCGCGCGATGCCACGCGTCCAATTCACTATAACCCTGCGCATGACGCACCGGAAGTCGACATAATCAGTCCGATGTACCCGAGCTTGAGCTATCTCATTGAGCTTGCTGAGAAGGATGATCCGCGGCCGGTGATTATGTGCGAATATGCCCATTCAATGGGCAATAGCACCGGCAATCTGAAAGAGTACTGGGACGCCATCGCCGAGTATCATCGGCTGCAAGGCGGCTTCGTTTGGGACTGGATCGATCAAGGTCTGTTGCGTGTCGAGCCGGACGGCACCGTATGGTACGCATATGGCGGAGATTTCGGCGACTCGCCCAATGACCTCAGTTTCTGCGTGAACGGACTCATCGGCCCTGACCGCGTCCCGCATCCCGCTATGTTCGAGTACAAAAAAGTACTCGAACCTCTCTCGGTCGAGTATATCAATGCCAAGTCAGGCCATATCCGGCTCACCAACAAACGCTATCATACTAACTTGGACGATCTAGCGCTGCACTGGACCGTGTTTGCCGTCAGCCCTGTGTCCCATTCGACCGGCATAGCAGAGCGGACCATTCTTAATGACGGTACGACCGTTCTTCCTCATGTGCTTCCGGGGGAAAAGGCGGAGCTAAATTTGCAGCTTACTATGGATCTCGACCGTACCGGCGACACCTGGCTACGGCTAGAGTTCGCACTACAAGACGAAACTCCATGGGCTGATGCAGGACATGTTTTGGCGTGGTCGCAGAAACTGCTGGCGACTGCCGAACCTGAGGAAGAAGCGCCGACAGCACTGAACGTGATTGTGGAAGACCATGACGCCAATCTCTCGCTAGCTACCGCCGCCATGACCGTTCAAATCGACAAGGACGATGGCTGCAGCAGTTTTTCTACCGACGATAAGCCTCTGCTGCTGCAGGGGCCGCGTTTCAATGTGTGGCGGGCTCCGACTGAAAACGACAGCAATGACTGGGGCGACCAGCGTGCAGCCATCCACTGGCGCAATCTGGGACTTGATCGGCTGGAGGAACAGGTCGACGGTGTGCTGCTAGTCGAGGGTGAGCAAGGACCGGAGATTGAAATTCGCGCTGCAAGCGCAAGCGAAGTCGACGCTGCCAGCGTGGCTCAGAACCGTTGGGACGGAATGCTGGATCGTATGGCGCGCCTCGCCGGCAGCAACGTCAACGCCGACCAACTTCGTTCTATATGCGACCTCATCGATATACCGTATGAATCCCTGGAGGGTAGCGAAGTAGCTGTCAAGGTGAAGAATCTCATTACTATCCTCGATGAGCGTGAGATGATTGCCGACGCAATTTCTTCGCTGAATCAGTTGGCGAATTCGCCATTGGGTAGCATGGTGCCATCCGAGGTGACTAACTATCTGCAAGATATGGCCGGCATGACAAATGACGAGTTAAAGGCGTCAATGCGACCGAGTGCGCAGACGCGGTACGACTACATGTACCGCTATCATATCGATAAGAACGGCGACCTGCTGCTGACAACCAAGATTGTTTGCGGAGGTGAACAACCGCAATTCCTGCCGCGGATTGGGCTGACTATGAAGATGCCGGCAGGATTTGAGAATGTGACCTGGTATGGCCGCGGCCCGCATGAATCCTATGCTGATCGGAAGCAGGGAGCTCCCATCGATCTGTATAGTCGTACGGTGGATGAGATGTATGTACCATACGTCGTTCCGCAGGAGCATGGCAACCATGCCGACGTGAAATGGCTCACGGTGACTGACGCTAGTGGGTCGGGGCTGCTAATCATCGGTGAGCCGCCCATCAACTTCAGCGCACATCACAATTCCGCTCAGGAAATGTCCGCAGCCCGGCATCCGCATGAACTGATTCGCCATGATGAAGTCTATCTCAACATCGACATGGCGCAGGGCGGTTTGGGCAACGGAAGCTGTGGCCCGGGCGTGTTACCGCAGTACATGCTCAAACCGGGTGAGTATGAATTCACATTGCGCTTACGTGCCATATCACGTTAGTCTATTAAGGGTCTGAGTGTTTCTCCACTGCCCACCCGCTGATACTGTGTAGACGGTCAGCAACGGTCAGTTTCGGTTTCCGTATGTAGTCCGAAGGGTAAGGCTTGAAGGTTCCAGACAGGTTCGGAGGTGCAAGTGTTTAGCGATGATGGTACGAAAACTCACTTGTCAAATAAGGACGTGGCGGATACGCTGGCGAATGTAGCTGACATGCTGCAGATTCTCAACGCCAATCCTTTTCGCGTGGTGGCCTTTCAGAACGCGGCGGAAGCCATCCGCACCCTGGGCCGTGACATCAATACCTTGCAGCAAGACGGCGAATTGCAATCCATCTCAGGTGTTGGCAAAGGCATCGCTGCTTCCATCGACGAGTTATTGACTACAGGTACAGTAGTCGAATTCGAACAGCTATATGATCAGGTTCCGGCTGGCGTCGTGGACATCGTTCATATCCCAGACGTTGGTCCCAAAACTGCACGACGATTATGGCAGGAACTCGACATCACGTCAGTCGAGCAACTGAAGACTGCTGCGGAAGATGGACGCATTCGCGAATTGAAGGGCTTTGGCGCCAAAAGCGAACAGAAAATACTCAAGGGAATCGCGCTGACTGAGCAGCGCGGGGAGGATCGCACGCCTCTCGGCGAAGCGCGACCGCTGGCGGTCAGTCTTGTGGAAGGTCTACAGGAAAGTGTAGGTGAGTTCATCCAGAAGATCGAAATTGCCGGTAGCATGCGCCGATGGAAAGAGACGATCGGCGATCTGGATATTCTCGTCGTCAGTGATGAGGCGGAGCGCGTCATGGCCGCCTTCAAGCAACTTCCGCCGGTCGTCGACGTCATCGGCAGCGGCAACACCAAATGCAGTGTCATTTTGACGACCGGTCTTCAGGCCGATCTTCGTGTTGTGGGGGCGAAGAACTGGGGAGCGGCGCTGCAATATTTCACAGGCAGCAAAGAGCACAATGTCCCTGTGCGCCAAATCGCGCTGGACCAGGGTTGGAGTCTCAATGAGTATGGCCTTACGGCAACCGGCGGTTTGGAGGGTAAATCGAGTGGGGAATCCGAGCCCAAGTTCTTTGAAACTGAGGAAGAGCTATACGAGTTTCTTGGCTTAGAGTGGGTTCCACCGGAGATGCGTGAAAATCGCGGCGAAATCAAGGCTGCGCGAGCCCATGAGATACCAACACTCATTCGCATTGAGGACATCCGCGGCGAACTGCACGGACATACCGATTGGAGCGATGGACACGCCACGTTGGAGGAGATGGCTGCTGCAGCTATTGATCGGGGTTATACGTATTGGAACGTGGCAGATCACAGCAGCGGCCTTGGCATGGTGGGCGGGCTGGATGCGGAACGCATCGAACAGCAGGCGCTGCTGATCGCTGAGATGAATGCGAAGTGGTGTGCGGAGGGAGTCGATTTTCGTTTACTTCGCGGCAGTGAAGTCGAAGTCTTGGCTGACGGCTCTATGGGTCTGGATGATGAGGTGCTGGCGCAGTTAGACGTGGTAGTCGCCAGCATCCACAGCGGTCAGCGCCAGGACCGCGAGACAATCACCGAGCGCTGTCTCAAGGTTATTCGCAATCCGCATGTGGACGTCCTGGGGCATCCCACAGGGCGCATCATCGGTTCACGGCAGCCATCCGAGATTGACATGGAACGCATACTTCAAGCGTGTGCCGAAACGGGCACGGTCGTCGAGATTAATGCGCATCCCAGCCGGCTCGACGTGAACGACGTTTATGCACGCCGTGCAATAGAACTTGGCTGCAAGCTAGCCATTAATTGTGACGCGCACGAGACTAAAGGTATGGAAGTCATGCAGTACGGTATCGGTACAGCACGCCGAGCATGGGTGCAGGCGTCAGACGTCGTGAACACTTATCCCGTGGACGAGATGCTGGCGTTGTTAAAAGACGGATCCTAGTCTGTGCACGAAGTTGGGTTTAGATATAGAACTACTATTGACTAACCAGTCGAGCGAATAGGTATCGGATATGAGCTCATCACGCCCTCCAAGCCAATATGGAAGCAGCGGCGCACCTGGCGGTTCGCCCAGCGCCCTTGCCTGGCTCATGATGATCATTCTGTTTGTGGTGCTCATCGGCGGCGTCATTTTCGGCGTCCAGCGCATGCGCAGCCAGCCGGTTGTGCCTATAGTCGATAATACGCCGCAAGCCAAGCTTGGCGGCATGTCCGTCGCCATGGATGGGAAGAACAACGGCAATGCAACCATCGATGCGGCAGTCAAGAAAACATCGCAAAGCGCCTCCTCCACCGGAGTTGAGCAAGAAGCCGAATCGGTTGCTGGTGACGAACCAACAGCTTCGCCCATGCCGTCGGCGACAATGACATCTGAGCCTGCAAGCACAAAACCGTTCAATGCATCAGTCCCATTGATTCCGCCGGCGACAGCGCTCGTTTCCGAGAATAGCAGTGAATCCGATCGGTCAGAGCGACAGCATGGAGATACGGTTATCATCGAAAGTGCAGCGACTGACAACAACGCCGAGGCGGGCGTCATCGTTGAGCCGGCTGCATCGGCTACGGATTTGACAGCGGCAAGCCCTTCGCCCACCGTCACGAGCACGAGCCAGCCAAGCAAAACGCAAACGCCGTCATCGACTCCATCTGCAACGCAGACTATCACGCCGTCGTCAACGCCAAGCGCTACAGCGTCTTCAACGCCCACACAGACACCGATTCCGACTAATACGCTGACTCCGATTCCGACAGATACGTCCATGCCAGTGCCGACTGATACGGCAACAACGATTCCGACTGATACGCCGACTCCAATTCCGACCGACACATCCACGCCGCTGCCGACTGATACGGCAACACCGATTCCGACGGACACTGATACGCCGACTCCTATCCCGACAGATACATCCACGCCAGTGCCGACAGACACATACACGCCGGTGCCGACAGGCACGTATACACCTGAACCAACTGTGACGGCGACACCATTGCCGACCGCCACAGAAACTGCGACACCAAGCCCAACAGAAACTCGTACCGGTACACCTTTGCCAACGGATACGCCACTACCCACGCATACGGCAACTCCTTCACCAACCGTTACCATTACGCCGGTCGATACCGCGACACCAACCAGAACGCCCGTGCCGACGAAGACCCTGACGCGTACGCCAACAGTTGCGCCGACGGTAACCATGACCCGCACGCCACTGCCATCGGCCACACATACCGAAACCGCTGTGCCGTTGCCCACAGCAACTCAGCGTCCAACAGCTACCCCATCAAGGCAGCGCATCACGTCTGGGACGCCAACTAAAAGTCCGGAGCGGCTTAGCATCGGCAACATCGTCGTGGCGCAAGTGAGCCAAGTCCCCATGCGGTTAGGGCCTTCACGATTTGCGCCGCGCATCCGCACCTACGGCGGAGGTGCCATGTTCGAGATATTGGATCCAGCACGTGAAACAAACCAATATCCGATAATTGAGGATGGTACCGGTTGGTTACGCGTTCGCGCCATTGATGGGCTAGTCGGATGGATTAATGCTGTTGATATAAGCGTGGATTGACGCTACGGAGTACAGTTTATGTCGCAAGAACGGACAGCGAAAACAGAATACGCCAGCGTAGAAGAAGCGGCCAAGCGCGTGGAAGAACTGCGTAGCGCCATCCTTCAGCATCAGTACAACTACTACGTGCTGGATGAGCCGGCAATTTCCGATGCCGCATTCGATTCGCTTTTTCAAGAGTTGCAATCTCTCGAGAATGAGTACCCGGAGTTGCAAAGCCAAGATAGCCCGACCAGGCGGGTCGGCGGCGTAGTCTCGGATCGCTTTGAGCGCACTGAACATCCTGTATCCATTCTCAGCCTGGCAAATGCGTTCAGCAGCGACGAATTGACCGGCTGGCACGAGCGCGTGAAGCGCCAATTATCACAGGAGCAACAGGACGAGCTCTCTTATGTAGTTGAGCCGAAGTTTGATGGACTCACCGTGGTGCTCCATTACATTGATGGCACGTTCAAGTTGGGCGCTACGCGCGGTGATGGCGAGTTCGGCGAGAACATCACGCCGAATTTGCGTACGATTCGCGTGCTACCGCTGCGCATTCCCATGGAGGGAGATGATGCTCCGGTTCCCTCGCGTTTGGTCGTGCGCGGCGAAGCCTATGTCAACAAAGCCGATTTTGCCGCCTTCAATCAGCGCCAGAGTGAAGCCGGAGAACGCACCTTTGCCAACCCGCGCAATTTCGCGGCGGGCAGCTTGCGCCAACTCGACAGTTCGGTTTCGGCCAGACGACCCGTTCGACTGTGGGTCTATCAGGCTGTGATAACCGAAGGTGAGGGACCTTTTCCCGAGACTCACAGCGGGAACTTGGCCTATCTAGCCTCACTGGGTCTTCCCGTCGAGCAGGATTACACTATCTTCTCCGACGATGAATTCGACCATCTCATCGCACATATCAATAAGTTTGGCGAGAAGCGACATAATCTTCCGTTCGAAGTGGACGGTGCGGTCATCAAGGTGGATTCGCTGACACTGCAGCGTGAACTCGGCTACACGGGTAAGGATCCGCGCTGGGCGATCGCCTACAAGTTTGCCGGCGAAGAAGCCACTACGCTTCTCAAAGATATTGTTGTGAATGTTGGCCGCACGGGTGCGATAACGCCACAGGCGGTGCTCGATCCGGTGCAGATTGGCGGCGTGACCGTGAGCAGTGCAACGCTGCACAACGAAGACTATGTGCGAGACCTGGACATTCGCATCGGCGATACAGTGGTTGTGATGCGAGCGGGAGACGTGATTCCCAAGGTTGTGCGCCCCCTGCCGGAGCTTCGCAGCGGTGAAGAGGAAAAATGGCAGATGCCCACAGTTTGTCCGGCATGCGGTGAGCCGCTGGTGCGACCCGAAGACGAGGCTGCCACCTACTGCGTGAACAACGCATGCCCGGCGCAACTTGTACGCGGCATTGAGTACTTTGTGTCACGCAGCGCTATGGACATTGACGGGATCGGCAGCCGTCAGGCGCAGCTTTTCGTGGAGCGCGGCTTTGTCAAAGATCTCGCTGACGTCTATCATCTCCCCTGGGATGAGATCGAGTCGCTCGAAGGCTACGGCGAGAAACGCATTGCGAACTTGAAGACGGCAATCGAGGCGAGCAAGGATCGGGACGTTTCTCGTCTGCTGGCAGGGCTAGGCATCCATCACGTAGGTGGCGTCGTAGCCGAGATGATCGTGGCTCGTTTCCCCGGCATCAAGCAGATTATGGACGCGTCTCCCGAGGAGCTTGCGGACATTGAGGGAATTGGTCCGGTTATCGCTGACAACATACACGACTACTTTGCGTTAGAACCCAACCGTGAGCTTGTGCAGCGGCTGGCAGCTGCCGGTGTTCGTATTGAGCAGGAACCGCAAGACTCATCCGAGGAGTCACTGCAATCATTGGCAGGTAAGACTTTTGTGGTTACTGGCACGTTGCCTTCATGGACGCGTGATGAAGCCCGCGACTACATCGTCAGCCACGGCGGAAAGGTAACAGGTAGTGTCAGCGGCTCAACGGACTACCTGGTCGTAGGCGAGAATGCCGGCAGCAAGCTGACCAAGGCGGAAGAGCTAGGCATACCTTCGCTCTCGCAAGATGAACTGATTGCGCTGGCAGAAGAATAGTGATCATGCGAAGATGAGAGGACAATCGCGCTGTGACAAGTGACAAGCGCACCCAATTTGTATATCCTGCCTCGCTGAGTGAAGCGCTGCATTCCATTCAGGTTGATCAGCACAGCCTGTCCATCTATATCGAGGAAGCTGTGCATCATGTGAACGAAGTGAACCCGATGGTTCGCGCATTTCTGCCGGAAACGAATCGACGGCAGCGTCTCCTGGAGGACATGTCGGAGTTGCGACGTACGTATCGCGGGGCAGACAATCGTCCGCCGCTTTACGGCGCTACTGTTGGCGTGAAGGACATCTTTCACGTAGACGGATTTGTGACCAAGGCGGGTTCGAATCTTCCTCCTGAACTCTTTTCCGGCGGTGAGGCGGTGAGTGTGCGCAAATTGAAAGAGGCGGGCGCACTCATCATGGGCAAGACGGTCACTACCGAATTCGCCTACTTTGAGCCAGGACCGACGCGCAATCCGCACAACACAGAGCACACGCCCGGCGGCTCCAGCAGTGGTTCGGCAGCGGGGGTGGCAGCAGGCCTCTGCACATTGGCGCTAGGCACACAAACGATCGGCTCGGTGATTCGCCCCGCTGCCTTTTGCGGCATTGTCGGTTTCAAGCCGTCTCTTGGCCGTATCGATCCGGAAGGGATAGTCTACTTCTCGCGCACCATCGACCACGTCGGCTTGTTCACACAGGATGTTGCTGGCATGGCGATCGCCGCTGGCGTACTTTGTGATGACTGGCAGGCTGAAGATGTGGTGGAGACGCTGCCGATCCTAGGCGTGCCAGACGGACCTTATTTACATCAAGCAGACAAGGCGGCTCTGCGTAAATTTGAAGAGCAGGTGCTCATGTTGCAGGTTGCCGGTTATCATGTGATACGTGTAGCCGTCTTCCCCGATATAGAGGAATTAAACACGTTGCACAGACGCATGGTCTTTGCCGAGTTTGCGCAAGAGCACTCAGCTTGGTTCGATGAGTTCGAAGAACTCTATCGACCCAGAACAGTAGAAGCCATTGAAATGGGGCGCACCGTAGCCGATAGCGAGCTTGACGCAGCACGTGAACATACGCTATCCTTCCGGGCCGCGGTCGCCGAAAAAATGGAAGCGGAAGGCATTGATCTTTGGATTTGCCCGCCGGCGATCGGTGAGGCGCCGCAGGGAATCGATGCCACCGGTGATCCCAATATGAATCTACCGTGGACGCACGCTGGTTTGCCTGCTGTGACAGTTCCTGCCGGCGTTGGGGACGGCGGTTTGCCGTTGGGATTGCAGCTTGTGGCACATTATGGAGATGACGAACAATTATTGAAGTGGGCGGAGGACTTGGAAGCGCTTTCTGTGGAAGCCATATATGACGATGAATAGACCTGTTACACAATCTCGGTACGAGATGTTGTTGCCCGCAGATGCACTTAACATCGTGCTGCAGCATACGCAACTGCTGGAGGCGCAAACGCTATCGCTTGACGATGCGGGCGGCTATATACTGGCGTCGGATGTTGTTGCACATGAACCGTTGCCCCATTTTCCAGCAGCAATGAAGGACGGCTACGCGGTTGTGGCATCTGACGGACCGGGTGACTATGCGGTCATCGGAGAAGTACGCGCCGGTACTCCACCAGCGTTTACGGTTGAGCCCGGCACTGTAGCCTATATCACCACCGGCGCGCCCATGCCGAAAGGTGCGGATGCCGTGGTCATGGTCGAGGACACGGAGCCACTTCAGTCTGTGCAGGGCAAACAGGGAACCCGTATCAAAATTAGTGCCAAGAGCGGACACGAGGTTCGCCCAATTGGCATTGATATCGACACTGGACAGACTGTTTTGAAAGCCGGCGAAAGACTGACCGCTGCAGAAGTCGGATTGCTAGCAACGGTCGGGTATGAGAACGTGTCTGTCTATCGCACACCAGTTGTGGCTGTCTTTTCCACCGGCGATGAACTGATAGGCATTGGCGACAAGCTAGAACCAGGTAAGATCCGAGATTCCAATCGACACATGATATTGCAAGCTGTACGCGATGCCGGAGCGGTTCCTATGGACATGGGCAGGGCGCCGGATGACGCTTCAGAAATCGAAAAGCGAGTCATCGATTCGTTGGCGAGTGCGGATGTTGTCATCACGTCCGGTGGCGTGTCCATGGGCGATGCTGACTTCATCAAACCGGTGCTTGAGCGGCAGGGCAAGATCCACTTCGGCAGAATCCGTCTGAAACCGGGCAAGCCGCTAACGTTCGCGACCACTGAAGTGGACGGAAAGCGCAGTCTTTTCTTTGGGCTGCCGGGCAATCCTGTGAGCAGTCTCGTGACGTTCCAACTGTTTGTCGTGCCGGCATTGCGCAAGATGATGGGTATGGCTGAGCCCGACCTCGTCCGAGTGCAGGCGTATTTGGCAGAGACGCTGAAACCGGACGCGGAACGAACAGAATATCACCGGGCAACCTTGGAATGGGATGGCACTTTGAACGGTGGAGCCGGTGGATACCTTGCGCGTAGTACAGGCAGCCAGATGAGCAGCCGGCTGCTGAGCATGCTGCATGCCAGCGCGTTGTTGGTACTGCCGCCCGGTGATGATCCGATACCGGCTGGTGCAGTCGTGGAGGCGCTACAGTTAGGGAATGTGCAATGAGCGGGTTAACGCATCTGAATGAAAAAGGCCAAGCCGCAATGGTCGATGTTGGCGATAAGGCGGCTACCTCTCGAACAGCGTGGGCGGCAGGGCGCGTCTTTATGCAGCCCGCGACGCTCTCTGCGATTCGCGAAGGGGACGTGCCCAAGGGTGATGTGTTGGCAACGGCGCGTATTGCCGGCATTATGGCAGCCAAACGCACTCCTGAACTAGTACCATTGTGTCATACGTTACTGTTGACCAAGGTAGCTGTAGATTTCGAAATCAATGAGCAGGATTCTTCAGTCGACATAATGTCCACAGTGCGCTGCAACGGGCAGACCGGTGTGGAGATGGAAGCGCTCACGGCAGTGAGTGTCGCGGCGCTGACTATCTATGACATGGCCAAAGCTCTGGAGAAGACGATGGTGATTTCTGATGTGCGTCTCCTGGAAAAGCGAGGCGGCAAGTCGGGTGAATGGTTACGTGACCAGGAAGACGGAGCCGAAGCGTGATATCTATATCAGTTCGTCTCTTTGCGCTGTTTCGTGAACAAGCCGGCTGGTCCGAGAAGAAAATGAACCTGCCAGACGGCTCGAAACTCCACGAGTTGCTTACCATGCTTGAACGCGATGAAGGGATTCAATTGTCGGACCGACCCGTGTACGCCGCCGTGAACCATGAGTACGCGGCTGGAGATCGTGAGTTGTACGATGGAGATACTGTAGCCTTGTTCCCGCCCGTATCTGGCGGCTGCGCATATACGTTCTGCGAGTGATTAACCATGAGTAATGCCAAGCTATTTGAAGTAACCGACCAGAAACTCTCCCTTGATGACGCTGCCGCAAGGGTATCCCGAGTCGCCGCTGGTGCGGTCGCAGCATTTTCCGGTATCGTGCGCGGCGAGACTGCGCTTGACGAGGGTGTGCGTGACACAGACTTTCTTGTGTATGAAGCTTATACGGAGATGGCCGAGAAAGTCCTTTCTCAGATCGGCGACGAGATACAGGAGAAGTGGCCAAAGGTACTGGCCGTCAGCATTATCCACCGCATAGGTCGCTGCGAGGTAGGGGAATCCAGTGTTGTCATCGCCATTTCCACGCCACATCGAAACGACGGTTGTTTTGAAGCATGCCGTTACGCCATTGAGCGTCTCAAGGAAATTCTTCCCGTCTGGAAGCAAGAAAACTGGTCGGACGGAAAGGTATGGGTTGAAGGTCCGCGCCAGCAAGGGCTGGATATAGGCCAGTCTGATCACACGGAATAGGACTTATTTATACCGGCGCGATATTTGACGACTCAGATAGTGTGCTGGTATATTTGAGTCTCCTGTGACGCTGTTGCAACGGCGGTAATACATGGTCGTTGGAACAAGGCAATTTAACAGAAGAAGATCTGGTGGAAGGTGTCAGTCGCTGCAGGTTATGCACCTGTAGAGGAACTTCCCGACTCCCATTCAGTCCTCGGGCTGAATGGTTGCCACACGAAACAGTAAGTGTGGGTGGTTGTCCGGCTACGGGCAATCAACTACAACCGCAACAGAGAGTATTCCCGCCGCTCAGAGACTCCCTATACGGGCTGTTGAATGTGGGGTAAGGGGTGAAACGGTGGGGTAAGAGCCCACCAGCGGTACCAGCGATGGCGCCGGCTAGGCGAGCGTGCAACTGGGAGCAAGGCGAGAGGGTCGTGCTGTGAGAACGGTGCGATCTCGTCGCAGCGAATGCGGTGAGGTTGAATAACACTCAGCAAACTATCATTCGCCGAGTATTCGACAACGAGACAGATGACGGCACGACAGTGGATTCGCTGCAAGGTCCAGTGTCGACAGAATCGGGGGTACGATTCCACCAGAACTTGCAGAATGCGCCGCTTTGGCCTACAATATTTTGGCGAACGGTGATAGAGCCGACGTGGCGGAATTGGCAGACGCGATAGATTTAGGATCTATTGCCCTAACGGGTGTGGAGGTTCGAGTCCTCTCGTCGGCACCTGGGCAGACGAGGGCCCGTGGCCTAGTGGGAAGGCGTCTCCCTTGCACGGAGGAGACCGTCGGTTCGAATCCGACCGGGTCCACTCTCCAGGCTTGTCGACAGGGGCAACCGGAAGGCACTGTCGAGGACAGGGCGTCGCGGCAACCAAATATGCGGGCGTAGTTCAGTGGTAGAACGTCTCCTTGCCAAGGAGAAGGTCGTGAGTTCGAATCTCATCGCCCGCTCTTAAGGGGTCGGCCAGTCGGCTGGCCCCTTTGCCGAGGTAGCTCAGTTGGTAGAGCACAGCACTGAAAATGCTGGTGTCCCCAGTTCAAGTCTGGGCCTCGGCACTCAGCCACCCACAGACCTCTATGATGCGCATGGACAGAGGGGTCCTTGTTGGGGGATCGTCTAATGGTAGGACTACGGACTTTGGATCCGTCAATCGGGGTTCGAATCCCTGTCCCCCAGCCATAGCCGGGACAGGAGTTCTGTCCCGGTGTTATTTCGATGGGTTGGCTGGCAGAATATGGCGCTTGTAGCTCAATGGCAGAGCACTGGATTGTGGTTCCAGATGTTGTGGGTTCGAGCCCCATCAAGCGCCCCTCTATTTCTCCTCCTTTACTCGAATAGTTGTGCCATTCAGCACCATACACGTTCTGTTATGTCACTTCGAATTGGCAGCAGACAGCTCAGCATCTATTGTATCATAGACAGTATGTTAACCTCGACCTTATCGGACGACCGAGGCGCTACTGTAAATCTACCTAAGTGATAATTGGAGCGCTAGTAATTATTGATTTAGTATCCGTTGATACTAATTGGTGATCCTTCAAATCATTGACGGCAGGAGCGACAACACGTGGCAAATGTTGAAGAGATGCAAGTGATCAACGAATGCCCGATCTGTGGGCATTCAAGTACCCTTCTATACAGCGATTTACCGGATAGATTGATACCAGATAGTGACTCGGTATGGAATCTACTGCGGTGCGAACGCTGCGGTCACGTTTGGCAATCGCCTCGTGTGACACCTGAAGAGATTGGACTACTGTATCAAGGCTATTCCGATATTAGGTGGACAAAGGAGAGTTCACTCAGGCCTAATAGTTGGCTTCTCAAGATGCGTCGCGGCTATCTTACTAGACGATTTGGCTCGGGTAATGACCTGACGAAAACAGAACGACTTCTTGGATATGTACCGTATATTGTTCCTGGATATCGGAGAATGTTTGATCGCAGGGTTAAGTGGTTGAGTGCACCTCCCGGTCGCCTGCTTGACGTTGGCAGTGGCGATGGAGATTTCCTTGCCTTGATGCGCGATCTTGGATGGGGTGTCCACGGTGTGGACACCGACAGTGTGAGTGTAGAGAAGGCGCGCTCACGAGGTGTTGAAGTCGATTGCGGCGTCTTGTTGGAGCAGGGCTACGATAGCGACCAGTTCGATGCCATCACCATGTCCCACGTGATTGAACATCTGCATGATCCGGTAGAGGTTCTAAAAGAGTGTCGTCGTATCCTGAAGAAGGATGGAGTGTTAGTTATTCTGACACCGAATATTCAGAGTTTGGGACATCAGTATTTTGGCAGTTCTTGGCAGCCGCTAGAGCAACCACGACACCTGAACCTCTTTAGTACAACTAGCATTACGAGGGCAATTTCGGATGCCGGACTAACGCCAGTTCACGTCTGGACCGCGTACGACCTGGTCGTAGTGGCGCCGAGGTGGCTAAATAGCTATGAGATAGTAGATCATGGCAGCTATAGACCGATCAAACCGCGTCGGATGTCGAGATTGCGGCTGGGTGGCAAATATTTAGTTCAGAGAATCAAGAGCGGAATGAGGTCAGATGCAGGTGAGGAAATCGTTGCAATATGTCGAAAGCAATAGAGTTCGTGTCAACTCGAATAAGTGTAGCCTGGGCAATCTACAAGGGAGAACGCTTCATTGAAGAGCTACTTCATAGCATATTCTCTCAAACGCTTCTGCCCGATGAAATTGTTATCTCAGATGACTTTCCACGGATGGTACACCAGCAATCATCCACCAGTTGATTAGTGAAAGCCCCGTACCGATTCGCTTTATACAAAATGACACTAACAGTTGCTTCATTCGCAGCTTCGAGCGCGCAATCGAGCACTGCCAAGGTGACATCATCGCGCGGCAGTACAATGTCAGCGCCGACTGGTTGCTTGGCTTGAGCGATGATCCGGCGCCGCCTGACCGTACTATCATGCCCCCTTATGGTCCGGAATTGTTGGCAATTCTACATGAGTTGCCGAACCATTTCCAGGCTATGCTTGGCGCACAGGCCGAGGCGGCGCTGGATGTGTAGGCGATAGAAACTAAGCGCCGCGAGTCAATTGCGGCGCTTGTGCTGAAAACCGGCAGCGAATTAGCCGACGAACTAGACGGCTTTTTTCGTGAGTGGCGCGACACTTTCGGAGATGAGGCCGCCCTCGAGAAGCTTCAGGCGGCGCTTATGTTTCTTCGGAGCGGTGAATCTGTCGATGATGTCGAGTAGCTTGAGTTGGTGTTCGCGAGATAGCGAATAGAAGTCGAAGAGCAGGGAGTCTTGTTGTTTGACCATGATTACCTTGTAAGATGACGATGTAAGTTTCGTGCAAACGTAATGCTATTATAGAACGTGCGTTCGATAAATCAAGGGAACATACCGGAACAAAAGGAAGACTGAATGCTATCCAGAATGCCTTATGTCATTGTCGGTTTCGTCATTGCCTCAGCCCTCTTCGTTTCATTAGCCGTGTTCGCCCAGTCTCCGCTAGCCAATAGGGTGCAGCCGGCGGTCATTGACATTCACCAGGACGTGCCAGTTGTGGCAGAGATTGACGGCGCTAGTGTGCCGTTCACCGTTGGCGTGTCGCTGCAAGTTGCCCTGTCCGGTCCAGTCACGGCCAGCATAGCAGCTGCGCCTGCACCGGTGGTAAATGTTGTCACTGGTACGGAGATGGTTGATGCGCTTGGCATACCGTTCACATTGTCAATTGACGGCGACGGTTTAGAGATTACCGAATGGACAGCGTTCATAAACAAATACGAACAATTTGAAATAACTGGCGAGTCGTACTTAGCTGATGATGCGCCAGAAGCCAAGGAAGCCATTGCGCTAATTCGTTTCTATGATAAAGCGGGTGAACTGACTGATGTGTCGGAATTCTATGCAACTATCTTTCATCCTGGTACGCATACCAGATTCAGTGTGGGTACGACGCTAAGAGCATTACAAGAATCAAATCGGCAACTATGCCGTTAGTATACGGTTAATTCGGCAATAGAACAGAATTGGATTATAACAGCGGCGTCACCCGTGTATAGTTAGTCAAGGACTGTGATCGCCAGAGGTGGAGACTGCGATTGTGTGCGTGCCATGAGCTGCTTGTAGCTCAATGGCAGAGCAATGAATTGTGGTTCCAGATGTTGTGGGTTCGAGTCCCATCAATCGTCCACCGGCTTTTCCCTAGTTTCTCCGCGATCTAGCCTTCACTCTTTAGCGCACCAAACGCATCGTCCATCACGTTCAGCGTCTCATCAATATCTTCCATACTGTGTGCGCTGGAAAAACCATGGTGCGGAGACACATAGTGCAAATAAACTCCTCGCTGCAGGCACTCCAGGTGGAAACAGCGCATCATGTCCATGTCCTGTTTCGCAATGTCACGGTAGTTGCGAGGTTCCTCGTCGATGCCGAAGAGCAGCCCGAATCGCGCACCAATCCCCTGTAGCCACGCTTTTATACCGTGCTGCTCGAGCAAGTCTCGCATTCCAGCGTACAATCTGTCTCCGCGAGCTGTCAGTTCAGCATAGAAAGAAGGCTGGCTGACAATATCCAGGAAAGCGCCCATTGCGGCGACAAGCATGATGGGCGCGTTGTATGTGCCGCTGTGCAACGCCGGACCGACAGGCGTGCAGGTTTCCATGATCGCCCGCGTTCCCAGGAAGGCAGAGATGGGCGTCCCGCCGCCGACTGCCTTGCCCACGATTGTCATGTCCGGGATGCATTCATCGCCCAGAATCGGGCCCGGACCGGTGCGGAAGCCGGACAGTATTTCATCAAAGATAAGTACTATGCCATTTTCAGATGTAAGACGACGCACAGACTGCAGGAACTCTGTAGTTGGCTTCATGCCGCACGAATCGAAGCTGATGGGCTCCATAATCACAGCGGCGATACTGTCAGCCTTGGCGCGGATGGTACGCTCGAATGCCTCCGTGTCGTTGAAGGGCAGCATGATGATGCGCTCATTGTTCTCCGGCGGAATTCCGGCTGAGTCGGGTACTGCGTTTGGGCTTGAAGCGGGACCGGCTTTCGCCAAGTCAGGCCAGTGGCTATAGCCGACAATGTCGTTAACGCCGTGATAGTGCCCTTCGAACTTAACTACATCATAGCGACCGGTATATGTCCTCGCCACGCGCAAAGTCAGCCATGTCGTCTCCGTGCCGGTTTCTGTATAGCGGACCATTTCCATGCCCGGGAAGAGCGCCAACAGTTTCTCCGCTACCGCCACTTGAACTTCGGATTCGCAGGCCAACATGCCGCCATTCGCCAGCGCCTTTGACACGACTTCAGCGACCTCCGCATTACCATGTCCCAGGAGGCTCGCCCCGTGTGAGACGCAGTAGTCGATATATCGGTTGTCGTCCACGTCGTATAGATATGCACCTTCGCCGCTTGCGAAGAAAATGGGATGGCCCAATGCGCTGTTCATGCGCGCTGACGCGTTCACGCCGCCTGGCATCACTTCTGATGCTCTTTTCCACAATGCTACAGAATGTTCCAGGGTAAAGGTGTTGCTGCTGGACACAAAGACCTCCGTCATTGTATTTATCGAGTAGGTTGATGACTCATCTTGGATTGACCATCGACTAGGGCCACACAGTATCAGGGTCAAGCGGATAGATCGGTCTCGGGAGCTTCTGCCATGGCAGATTGACAAGGTCCGGATTCGCAGCGCCGTTGGTCGCTACAATGATGATATCATCGTAGATTCCTTCATACCCGGCACGAAACGCCATGGGAGATTTCACCTGAACGATTCGAGCGTCACTGGGCTCTTCTCCTAGGCTGCGATAGAGTTGCGGGTCCCACTGCGACACCGGGCGTTCCATGACCACCAAATGAATGTTGTCCTTGACTAGGACGACCGTCCGTCCCATCTGATGCGGGACGCCGTGCATTCCAGGGCCTTTGAACGTAAACACGCCATCAGAGATAGTTTTCACATAGCCGCGGAACGCAACTTGCGCGAAATATTGCGGTGCTGCCTTGCCGCCAACCATGACTTCGATAGTTGCGCTAATGCCTGCTCCCAATGCCTGTTCAACCACCTCAGGATCGACGACGTTGAGGAGCACTCGATGCTCGGTTTCATTAACAGCGAGGACAGCAGACAGAATGTCGGTGCTGTCACCTGTGGATCCGGACGTGGTAGAATCAGCGGAATCGCACAGAATCACGGTTCCGCCTTCACGGCGCAGCGCCTGTTCTACGGCAGCAGTCGGCGGAACGAGTTGCACGTGGAACTCATGACGCAGCGCCCAGAAACGTTCAGCCGCTCTCTGCGCATGCCTTTGCGCACTGGCTAAATCATCATCGGTGACCACTAGGACAGAGGCAGCCATATCTTCGGTATCCATCCACGGCTGCACAGGATAAACGCTCCCGTGCACGATTTCGCCGTCTGCCTCCATCTTGTGCACCATAGCGATCACTTCCGCCAGAGGACCCCACATATGTGTACTGTTCTCCGGCGGCAGTAACATGGGCAGCCGAATGAGCGCTGATGTCGGCTGCAATGAGCCGGCAACGATTTTGAGTAGAACCTGAGCAGCCTTCTGACCAGTTTCATGCATGTCCACGTGGGGCGCTGTCTGGTAGCCCACAAGCGCCGTAGCCTCTTCGACCATTCGCTTGGTCACGTTGGCGTGCAGGTCGAGCGTACCCACAATGGGCATATCCGGTCCCGCCGCCTGGCGCACACGAGCCAGTATCTCGCCCGTGGCATCTGGCTCATTCTCGGCCATCATCGCGCCATGAAGCACCAGCAAAATCCCATCTGCCGGCAACGCCGCTTCAATGCTGGCGACCAACTCTTCCAGAAGCAGGCGATACACATTGGACACAATCGGACCGCCCGAGATGCCGCGCGCCAAGAAAGTGGGCACAACGCTACAGCTTTCATCGGATTCAAAAACACTCAAGGCGCCGGCTTGTTCCGTACGCGTCGACTGCCAGCCGGCGAGGATCTCGTTGCCGCGCAACAATTGTCGACTATCGAAATCGGTCAAGTCAGCAGCGTGAGGGCTGAAGGTGTTCGCCTCGTGGGTCAATCCACCCAAGAGTATCCGCATGGCTCTCCTTCTTTCTATGATTCTGCTGAGAATGATCTTGGATATGCAGCGTTAAGTCTAGCAGATACTGTAAGCTTGCGGAAGAATAGTGGTGCAAAATGCATTCAGGCGCGGTGATCAAAACTCAGTGTATGAAAATACAGAGACGCCCTTGCCTAGGGCAAGGGCGCCGCTGCCGTCCGGTAGCACTCCTTAAAGGAGATTCACACGAGGTGATGCTACCGGACGGATACTGTTACTACTAGAATTATCCATTAGCACCACCTCCTTTATATAGGATAGCGGTTTTAGGCTGCGCAGGACTCTTACTCAGTTTTTGCATCAATCCTGCCTAGCTAATTGATAGTATGTCATACACAGGTTGACCTGTCAAATCCCAATATATTGCCGTAATGTTAGCCAGAATGAGATGATCTAGACTATCCTGGTTGTTTCATCTCGGCAGCGCAACTGTGCTATAAATTTTGTGTGACTTCATCCACCCGAACAGGACGATGCAGCTCGAGCGAACGTATCGCTGCCAGCGCCATAAGGACCGGCGCTTTGCCGTCGGCGCCCGTCACCAACGGCTCGGTGTCATTCTGGATAGCCTGCACGAAAGCGCTCATTTCGTCGACGAAGCTCTGATCATAGCGCTCCAAAAAGAAATGCAAGGGCAACTCACTTCGGATGCCGTTGGCATCGCTGATGATCGTATTGTTCGGCGGCACGTTCTGCGTGCGCACGCTGCCTTTGGTACCCAGAATTTCGATGCGCTGATCATAACCGTAGGCGGCCCTGCGACAGTTATCGATCATTCCGATGGCGCCATTCTCGAAGCGCAGGCTAGTGATCGCCGTGTCAATGTCACCAAACTCACCAATGCGTTCATCGACGAGTACAGCGCCGTTTACGTATAACTCCACAACTTCGCTGCCGACGAGATACCGAGCCATATCAAAATCATGGATCGTCATGTCCATAAAGATTCCGCCGGAGCCGCGCAGATACTCGATCGATGGCGGAGCGGGATCCCGGCTGATGATATGGATCAGTTGCGGATGTCCGATTTCGTCGCTGATCACCGCTAGCCGCACACGTTGCACGTTGACGTCGAAGCGACGGTTGAAACCGATCTGCAACTTGATGTACGCTTGCGCTGCCGCTTCGATGGCTGCATCTATTTCAGCCAAGTCGGTCGCCAGCGGCTTTTCACACAGTACGTGTTTGCCGGCGGCTGCCGCTTGCTGAATAATGCGAGCGTGTGCATTGGTTGCACAAGCAATTACGATGGCATCGACATTGTCGCTGTTTATCAATTCATCTGTTGCATTCGTAGCAAGGGTAACATTAAGCTGGTTAGCTAAATCTTCTGCAGCGGCGATTCTGATGTCGGCGATTGCCGTGAGGCGTGCATTGGGCACGCGTGTAGCAATATTGCGAGCGTGCAACCTGCCGATGCGACCGGCGCCGATAACACCGATATTGGTGATAGTACTCATTTATTGTCTGTACCTACAGTCCGATGGAGGTGAGGTAATGATAGCTGCGCCGGGCTGATTCAAGTGGCGAACCCATGCCAGGCAACACATCCTGTTCGACCGTTATGAAGCCGGCATAATCCCGCTTGCGCAGCCAGTCGACTATGGCAGGGAAGTCGACGCAACCTTCCCCCAGTTCGCAAAAGATGCCATGTTCGACCGCCTGAAAGTAGTCCCAGTTGGACTCGATCATCGCTGATTGCGCCGAGGGTAGAAAATCCTTGAAATGCATGTACCAAATGCGCGAATCATAGCGATTTAACGCATCGACAACGCCATCGCAGCCGCCGGCGCCGAATGCGAAGTGACCTGTATCAAAGACCAGACCTAGAATCTCACCATCTGTACCATCAAGTAAACGGTCGATCTCCCAAGGCGTCTCGACGAAACCTGCACAGTGGTGATGGAAGACAGTGCGGACGCCGGTTTCGTCGCGAACCTGCTTCGCGATGGTATTCGCACCGGCACAAAAAGTCTGCCACTCCTCATCCGACAGTCGCATCGAGGGATCAATTCTACCGGCATTCTTCGTGCGATCCGCTACACTTCCGTTGTCGTCGGCAAGAACGAGGAAGGGCTCCGTGCCATCGTCCAGCAACTCGTTTGTTTTCTGCAGCAGACGAGCCTCCATGTTACACTGCTCCAGCCCAGCCTCATGTGCATCGGCATTTCGCAGCGCGACAGGCACGAACGCACCAGTTAACGAGAGACCGCGTGAGCTATAGGCCTCAGCCAGTATACGTGGCTCTGTAGGCATGAATCCCCAGTCGCCCAGCTCACAACCCTTGAAGCCAGACGCCACCACCTCATCCAAAACGGTTGTATAGTCAATCCGTCCGCCCTGGGCACCGGCAAATTCCAGCGTTCCCCACGAACAAGGCGCATTGCCCAGTCGAATGTCACTCATTTTTCGCTCGCTTCATCTCGACCTGCGTCGAATAAATTCGCCGAACTCCCGTTTCGTGCAAAGGCAACGAACGATAAATTGCTCTGTGCTTGGCCTAGAACTGCCGGCTCCATTCTTTGGGCCAACGCTCGATGACAACCTTTGTCTGCGTAAAGAACTCCATGGCGTGCCAGCTTTGGCCATGCATGTCGCCGAAGAAACTCTCTTTCCATCCGCTAAAGGGGAAGTAAGCCATGGGCGCAGCCACGCCAATGTTCACGCCAATGTTGCCAGCTAGAACATCATAGCGGAACTGACGCGCCGCTGCGCCGCTGCTGGTGAAGATGCACGCCATGTTGCCATACGCCCGATCGTTAACGAGTTTGATGGCATCGTCCAATGTCGATGCATTCATCATGCTGAGCACAGGGCCGAATATTTCGGTGCGGGCGACTTCGCTGCCTGGGTTCACTTCATCCAGCACGGTGGGGTAGACCCAGTAGCCGTCATCGTACCCGGAAACTGATTTGTTGCGCCCGTCCACAAGGATCTTGGCGCCGCTATCGGCGCCACTGGCGATTAAGCCTTCAATGCGTGCTTTACTCTCTGCCGTAATGACCGGGCCCATCTGAATGCCTTCGTCGAGTCCGAAACCGACCTTGCGCGACATTGCTAAGTCGGCAAATTGCTCGCTGAACGGTTTGTGTGCTTCGCCGACCGTGACAACCACGGAAGCCGCTAGACAACGCTGCCCGGCACAACCAAACGCAGAATCCGCCATGATACGCGCAGCGGTTTCTATGTCCGCGTCCGGCATAATCACGACTGGGTTCTTGGCGCCGGCTTGGCACTGCGCACGTTTGCCGTTGGACGTAGCCCGGCTATAGATGTACTTCGCCACCGGTGTGGAGCCCACCATGCTAACAGCCCTAATTGTGGGATGGTCAAGGATGGCGTCCACCGTCTCCTTGCCGCCGTTCACGAGCTGCACGACGCCATCGGGGAAGCCGGCAGCCTCCATGAGTTCAAAGACGAGGGTTGTCGTCAGCGGTACTTTTTCGCTTGGCTTGACAATGACACAGTTGCCCGCGGCCAACGCATAGGGCATGAACCAGAACGGGATCATGCCCGGAAAGTTGAACGGTGAGATGATGGCGACGACGCCTAGCGGCTGGCGAATCATGTGCTCGTCAATGCCGCGGGCAATGTCTTCGTTGTTGTATCCTTGCATTAGTATCGGCATGCCGCAAGCGACTTCCACGTTCTCGACGGCACGCCGCATTTCGCCGACGCTCTCAGCATAGGTTTTGCCGCATTCCGTCGTAATGGTGCGGGCAATTTCATCCATGTTTTCATCCAGGATGCGCTTCAGCTTGAACAGATGCTGAGTTCGATCGCCCACCGGTGTACGCCGCCACTCTTGCGCAGCAGCTTCGGCAAAGCGTGCCGCCTCGTCAACCTCATCGCCCGGTGATAGGGGAACCTGTGCGATCACTTCTGCACTGGCAGGATTGGTGACGTCCAAGTATTTTGCAGCGTGCGATGCTTGCCATTGTCCGTTCACGAAGTTAAGAAGTTGACGATCCTGCACCACGATTTCCTCCTTGTATTGCCGCCCAAGTAATGTTCAATTCAAACAAGTCTGACTGGACGTTTACAGTTACAGATAGTAGATCGACTCAAGTCCCATGGGTATCAAATAGATGCTCATAAATAGTAGCGCTCCTTTGCGCGCATTTCCTCCCACTCCTCGCGAGCGGCGTTAACGGTATCACTTTCACTGACTTCCGCAACGGGTACATCCCACCAACTATCGTAGCCGGGAACGGATACGTATCGATCGTTCGGAACGGTGATAACGGTCGTTTTGTCTAGCGTACGTGCATGGTCCAAGGCTTCAACGAAATCGTCATAGCCCTGACATTCGATCACATTTGCACCTAAACTGCGTGCGTTCATCGCCAAATCCACGGGCAACGTCTCAATCTCGCTCTCCGCATCCGTGGGCAACCCTTCATCATCCGGGAAGGCGAAGCGCGTGCCGAAGCCCTCTTGTCCCAGTGAGCGACTGAGGCTGCCAATACTCTTGTGCCCCTTGTTGTCCATGAGCACAATGGTCAGCTTGTAGCCTTCCTGGATTGATGTCATGATCTCGTGGGATAGCATGAGATAGCTGCCGTCACCGATCAACACGTAGACTTCCCGTTCTGGTTCTGCCATCTTGATGCCCAAGCCGCCGGCAATCTCATAGCCCATACAGCTGTAGCCATATTCCAGGTGGTACTGCTTGGGATGGCGCGGTCGCCACAACTTATGCAGATCGCCGGGTAAGCTGCCGGCAGCGCAGACCATGACCGCGTCCGGGTCTCCCTTTTCATTTACTGCGCCAATTAATTCGCCCTGGCTGGGCAGCGGCTGGTTTCGGATCCCGTAGATACGGTCGACTTCAGCCTCCCACGCCTCATGTTGGGAGATGGCTTCCTCTCGGTAAGACGGCACAACTTGCCAGCCCTCCAGCGCATGCGCCAGCTCCTGCAACGTTGCTCGCGCATCACCCACCAGCGGAATCGCGGCATGCTTGTACGCATCGAATTCAGCCGCGTTGATATTGACGAAGCGAACACTCGGGTTCTGAAACTGTGTCTTGCTGGCGGTCGTAAAATCGCTGTACCGTGTGCCGATGCCGATGACCAAGTCTGCATCATGCGCCACCTGATTGGCAGCCGATGTGCCCGTAGTACCGATTGCGCCCAGGCAGAGCGGATGGTCGAATCGCAGGCTGCCCTTACCTGCCATGGTCTCGCCAACCGGAATCCCGGTCTCGTCCACGAATGCCTCAAGCGTATCCATGGCTTCACTGTACAACACGCCGCCGCCGGCTACGATGAGCGGTCGCCGAGAATCGCGAATCCACGCCGCGGCACGCGAAAGAGAGTCCACGTCCGGTCGGTTGCGTCGAATGGTCCACACTCGTTTGGCAAAAAGCTGCTCCGGGAAATCGTATGCCTCAGTCTGTACATCTTCCGGTAGGGCCAACGTAACAGCGCCTGTATCTGCCGGGCTAGTCAGAACCCGCATGACCTCTGGCAGAGCGGTGATGATCTGTTCCGGGCGATAGATGCGGTCCCAGTAGCGGCTGACCGGTTTGAAGCAGTCATTGACGCCGATGTCCTGCGTGCGCTCGGATTCCAACTGCTGCAGCACTGGCGCCACGTTGCGACGTGCGAAGATGTCTCCGGGCAGCAGCAGGACCGGAATACGATTGACCGTGGCCGTTGCCGCGCCGGTGATCATGTTTGTTGCGCCCGGGCCGATGGACGAAGTGCATGCAAAGGCGCGCAGCCGATTATTCTGCTTGGCATAACCAATGGCTGTATGCACCATAGCCTGCTCGTTGCGTGTTTGATAGAAACGGAATGCCGGATACTGTTGCAGCGCCTGGCCCATGCCCGATACATTGCCGTGCCCGAATATGCCGAAGCAACCGCCAAAGAAACGCCATTCCTCGCCATCGCGTGCCACGTACTGATTGGCCAAAAATCGCACAATGGCCTGTGCTGTTGTGAGTCGTACAGTCCCCTCATCGTTCACCGGTAACGTCTCCTCATCTATTCTGTGACGCTGTGTCTGCTAATCCAAACCGCCGCGTGACGCCACGAACCCCATCACTTCACCGTAGGTAGGCATGAAATTTGCGCAGCCATGCTGTGTGACCACGATTGCGCCGCACGCGCTACCCAACCGTGCCGACCGCCGAAAGTCCCAGCCGTTGACATAACCGTAAAGAAATCCTGCGCCAAATGCGTCGCCTGCGCCCAAAATATTCTGCACCTCTACCGGATAACCAGGCGCATCCAGCACGTCACCAGTGTCCAGGTGCACACGCGCCCCTTGTGCGCCCACTTTCTCGATGACCGCCTTAGGCCCGCGCTGCAGGATAAAGCCCACAGCAGCCTCCACATCGCCAGCTACTCTCGTATCCGATATCTGCGAGTGAGTCAGTTCCATTTGCGCCGGATCGGTGAGCATGAGTGCGTTAATTTCGTCTTCCGTTCCGATGACCACGTCGACCAGAGGTAGTGCGGACCGTCCAACCACACCGAATGCACGCGGGTCGTGCCATTGGTCCGGACGAAAGTCGATGTCGAAGACCACGTCTGTGTGAAACTGGCGCGCCGTCTCTGCTGCGAACAGTGTGGCGCTGCGGCTCGGCTCTTTGCTTAAGTTTGTGCCCGCGAATTGAAAAACCTTGCTGTCGGCGATGGGGGAGGCCATGGCATCGTCAATCGTCAGCTCAATGTCTGCACAATTGTCGCGGTAGTAGACCAGAGGGAACTTGTCCGGCGGTTCGATGCCTAACACGACTGCGCTCGTTCGATGCCCCGGCTTGCGTACGCAGAAGCGTGTATCAACGCCCTCGTTCTCCAGGAAGTGAAGAATGAAGTCGCCTACAGGATCCTCGCCCAGGCCTGTGACCAGCGCACTGTTCAGTCCTAACCGTTTTGCACCAACGCTAATATTAGTCGGCGAACCGCCGACATATGCAGCAAAGCTGGTGATGTCCACAAAAGGCGCGCCGATATCGTTGCTGTACAGGTCGATGGATGAACGCCCCATATGTAACGTGTCATACGTGCGGTGGCTGACGTCCTCTGTTGGCTGAAATGCGCGTTCGGCCATGACGCGTACTCGATTCTATGTGGATTAGCCTAAATGATGAGCCAATCTTCTATGCTCTATGTGCCCGGCAAAGTAGTACAACGGCAAACGCGGGTCCTGATCAGTGTACGTTTCCTTGACCCAACTGAACTCAGGATCGTCCTGGTTGGCTAATGACTGCGCACTGCCTGCCAACACGTTCAGATAATAGGTCGTTGTGCCAGGTGCGCTGACTACTGGATGGTACCCTTCCGGCACAAGCACGGCGCAATTCTCGGTGACGCGTACAAGTGCATCGATGGGATAGCCGGCTTGATGTAGCGGAGAACTAGCATCCGTGTAAACTCGCTGATAAGCATACCCTTCAGGTCGGTCCATCCTGTAGAAGTAAACCTCTTCCAGATCAGCCTCGATGAGATTGCCCTCGTCATCCTCGATATGCACATCGTGCTTATGACCCGGATAGCTGCTCCAGTTTCCGCTCGGTGTGTATACTTCAACCAGCACCAGACGCTGAACCGGTGAACCGGGCGGTAACAGATCATTGATCTGCCGGCTGACGTTATCTCCGCCGCGGATGCCAATCGCCACATCTTGCGGGCGAATCAAATAAGGTTCATGGTCTTCGTTTGTCGGCGCCCACGTCACCGCGAATTCACCGCCGCGGTCTGCCTCGACGGTAAAAGATGTTTGGCGCGGCAGATAGAGCGCATGTGCAGCCGACTCGAATACCGTCTGTCGTCCGCCTACACGAGTCCATTTGCCCCGGTTGCTGCGTACCGTGTATATGCCGGTGAGATTCACGAGCGCGCATTCCGATTCACCCGTATCAAATGACCAGCTTTCGCCGGTCTCCAGGTATCGTGCTTGGAACGAAATATAATCCCAGCCGGCAGATTCCGGCGTGATGGATAGTGTCAATCCGGGATCTTCGGTGGATTCTGTCGGCCACACGAGTATATTATCGGACGTATACTGTTTCGGGGTCGCCATCATTGCCGCCTTTCAAATTAACGTTAGAGACCCTATTCAGTCGAGGCATCGCCGACTATCCTCCAGACGGTGCGTGAGTAGGATGTCTGCACTGTAATTCGAGTGTAGCATTGCGATATGTGGGTGTCAAAAGCATTAGCTGAGATTCAGCCGCTATTGGACATATACGCCGCTAGCTTACCAGCGGAACCATCCGCTCCACCAGCACACTAACCGCACCGTCGCCGCGCTGGATAACTCCCTGCGCCAGTACCAGTTTGGTTTGCCGCATGACTTCTCGCACCTCCGAATAGACATACGATTTGATAACCAAATCCAACAAGCCGCTCTCGTCCTCCAGTGAGAGGAACATAATGCCCTTGGCTGTTGCCGGCTGTTGGCGCACGACGATCATACCGGCAACCCGCACGCGACGCCCCCGAGGATATTTCTTCACCTGACGTTTCACCTCCCAGGTTGACAGCACGTCGCGCGTGGCAGGTGATTCTCGCAGCGGTTTGCGATAAAGCGACATGATTTGCCCATCGGTCGACAAGCCCAGCAATTCGTACTCCCACTGCATCTGTTCCAATGGCGCCAGTTGCGGCAGCTCTACCGGTGTGCGCGTAGCCGGAAGCTGCAGGTCGTCGCTCGCGTGGTAGTCGATCTCGCCAAAATGCCACAATAATTGCCGGCGCGTGTCCATATGGTCGAAGACGCCAGCGCGGATCAGCGAGGTGATGTTGTCCCGCGGCAGGCGAGTGCGGCGGCAGAAGTCCTCCAGACTGCGGAAGGGTGCCAGGTCCTGTTCACGCGCCGCCTGGATCAGTTCCCATGTCTGCTCGCCCAATTCCGACACAGCGCGCAACCCCGTGCGAATGTTTACATGCTTGCTGGTCCCGTCGCACTCCGGCTTATAGGCCCAGTCGCTGAGATCGATATGGAGTGGCAACAGGTCCACTCCGTGCCGTGCCGCGTCGCCAGCCAGCACCTCGACGGAATAGAAACCCATGGGCTGCTGGTTGAACAGCCCGCAGTAAAACGCGGCCGGATGATACTGTTTGAGATAGAGCGTCTGATATGCGATGAGCGCGAACGCGGCCGCGTGGGACTTGCACAGCCCGTAGCCGGCAAAACCGGCAAGCTGTACGAAGATGGCCTTAGCCGTTTCCAGATCGATGCCCTTCGCCTGCGCGCCTTCCAGAAAGAGCCTGTACATCTCCTCCATGGCTTCATCCGAACGCTTGCGATTGAGCGCTCGCCGCAGCACATCCGCCTTGCCAGGCGAGAAACCGGCCGCGGCGACCGATACGCGAATGGCCTGCTCCTGGAAGAGCAGCACACCTTTCGTCTCTTCCAGGACCGGCTCCAGGCAAGGATGGATGTAGGTGGTCGGCTCGATGCCGTTGCGGCGGCGCAGGTAGGGGTGCACGGAGCCGCCCTGGATGGGGCCTGGTCGCACGATGGAGACCTGGATGATGATGTCTTCGAAGTTGGCCGGTTTCAACCGGGGCAGCATCTGTTGCTGGGCTCGGCTTTCCACCTGGAACGTGCCGATGGTATCGCCCCGCTGCAGCATGTCATAGAGCAACGGGTCGTCCATGGGCAGCGCGTCCATGTCGGGAACCTGTACGCCACTCTCTTCGATGTGTTCCAGCGCCTCGCTGATCACACCCAGCGTGCGCAGCGCCAGCAGGTCAAGCTTGATCAGCCCTGCATCCTCTACACAGTCCTTGTCCCATTGGCAGACGACGCGGCCGGGCATGGTGGCTGGCTCCAGCGGCACTACCTCGTTGAGCGGCAGCCCGGTGATGAGCATGCCGCCGGAATGGATGGAGAGATGGCGCGGGCAGCCGTCGATTTGGCGCATAAGCTCGGCCAGCAATGCAATGGGATGTGCCGCGTTGCCGTTGACAGGCGCCGAAAGCCACATGTCCAGAAATTCGTCCGTCCCGTCCTCCCTCTCACTGCTTTCTTTGATGTCACTCGTATCGGCGTCAGCACTTGCCTGCCCCGTGTCCTCGGGGTTGTCTGCTTTACTCGGTCCAACTGGTCCGACCAGTCCCTCTTCTTCCTTAAAGGCTTGTGTAGCAGCCGCGATAGCCGCGCCTTGATCCTGCGTGAGGGCTTCCATGATTTGCTCAGCGGCCTTCTTGGGTGAACGAGTTTCCAACGTCTTCAGTAACCCCTCGACTACGGGCAACGGGAAGTCCAGCGCCTTGCCCATGTCGCGTAGTGCGCTGCGCGCTCGGTAGGTGACCGCATTGCAGACCATGGCGGTGTGCTCTGCACCATAGCGCCGGTAAACATACTGGATGACCTCCTCGCGGCGGTCGGCGGCAAAATCCACGTCGATGTCAGGCGTGGTGAACTTGTCCTTGCTCAGAAAGCGCTCAAAGAGCAGGTTGTGCCGCAGCGGGTCGATGCTGGTGATTTGTAGCAGATAGGCGACGATGGAGTTGGCCGCGGAACCGCGCCCCTGGCAGCGGATGCCTTGGCTGCGCGAGTAGTTCACGATGTCCCACACGATGAGGAAGTAACCGGCTAAACCCGCCTGTTCGATGACGTCCAGTTCCTTCACGAGTTGTTTCAGAATCTTCGGCGTGACTTCCTTGTAGCGGTTGTGCAAGTTGGCATTGCAGAGCTCGTACAGGTAATCAAACTCGTCTTGACCATTGGGCGTGGGATAGCGGGGCAAGCGTTGGTTGGAGAAGTCCAGCGACACCTGGCAACGTTCGGCGATATGGTTCGTGTTTTCCAGCGCTTCCGGTAACTCCTGGAAGCGAACGACCATCTCCTGTGCGGTAGCCAAAAAGCGGTTGGAATTAGTCGACAGCAGTCCCTCATAGCGCATCTCGGCCAGCGACTTATTGTGATAGGTGGCGTTCAATGCATCGTGCAGCATGGCGCCTCGGCGCGTCGCATAATGCAAGTTGTTCGTGGCTACCACCGGCAGTTTAGCGGCTCGCGCCAGCGCCACAAGCCGGGGAATCAGGACATCATCGCCTGCGCGCATGTGGTTCTGCAGCTCGACATACACATTGTCGCGTCCGAAGATATCCACCAGCCTGCCCAGCGCCGCTTGCGCGCCTTGGTTGTCGTACTGCAGCAGCGATGCGCTGACCAAGCCCTTACGGCAGCCGGTGAGCGCAATCAGCCCCTGGTTGTTCGTATCCAAGTATGACCAGTCCAGCGACGCATCTACCTTGCCCGTCCACGCGTCCTCGTCCACTTCGTCCGGCCGCGGCGCGGTTGTGTCCAGGCGGCTGGCGGTGATGAGTCGGCAGAGGTTAGCATATCCCTGTTGCGTCTCCGCCAATAGCGTCAGGTGGCTTGCGTCGTCTAGGGTAATCTCTGCCCCGATGACGGCGTGGATGCCTTTGCGCCGGGCTGCAGCCCAAAAACGCACAGCCCCGCCCAGGCTGTCGTGGTCGGTGATGGCCATGGACGTCATGCCCAGTTCGTCGGCGCGGGCAATGAGCGCTTCAGGCGACGACGCGCCGTCCAGCAGCGAGTAGTAGCTGTGACAGTGCAGTTCAGTGTAGGGAATTTCCGTGGATTGCTCGACATAAGGTAATGAATTCGAAATTGTCATGTGATTCCGTCTGGCATGGTAACAGCCTATGGGTTTGCAGTAGCAAGAGACAGCGTTTGGAAGCCTATGCGACGATCCGCCAGCAGGTGGTGCGGCTGGACAATCTGCCCTTTGAAGAGGCGGTCTCTGTAGCGCGTAGCCAGTTTTTCGACGACCGCCTGCAACGGCGACGCGCCCTCCAGCAACTCGGGGAAGAGCGTCATCTGATGTGCGGAGAGTTCGGCCGTCTCCAGGATGGAGAGCGTCGCATGCTCCATCTCGTCCGGCCATTCCAGGGTCTGCAGCTTGTTGGTCAGCGCCTGTCGCAGCCGATCCTGCTGGCAGGTCGCCTCGATGAAGGAGATGCTGATGCGCCTGGTGTCGCCGTCCAGGAAGCGCGCATCCAGGTGCAGACGGCGGAAGCCTTCCAGCCGCTCGCGCAGGGTTTGCATATGCGGCTCGAGTTCGGCCATGGCGGTCTCCACGACCGCCTGCAGGATGGAGGTCGGCGGATCCAGTTCAATGTCGATAGGCGGCAGCGCAGCTTCCACAGTGCTACGGACCGGGCGATCATCGTGGCCGCGGGCCCAGCTCTGGGCCAGGCGACCGGCCGCGCCGAAGCGTTGCCATACCGCTGCCGACGGCAGTGTGGCGAATTGCCCCAGCGTGCGAATGCCCAGCCAGTGAAGCTGTTGCTGGTCGGGCAGGGGCAAGGGCAGCAACGTGATGGACAGCGGCGACAGGAAGCGCGACTCCGCCTGCTTGCCCACCAGGCGCATACGGCCCGGCTGCGTATATGTGGCCGCGGCGCGGGCGGTAAATTTGCCCGAATCCCAACCCAGTGACGGTTGCAGCGCCTTGCCCATTTGCAAGCGTATCTTCCGCCCCAACTCCGCAGCCAGCGGATGCACCTCGTCGGCTTTGTTGGCTACGCGGTTCAGGTCCACATACGCGACGCCCCAATTCTGCGCCTCGACCGGCAACTGCCAGTCCGACAGCAGGCCCAGGAACGCGTCCTGTTCATCCTGGCTGGTCTGCGCATCCAGAGGACGCATGACGATGTCGTGGCAGCGCATCTGCGCCTGGCGAGCCGGCATCTCCGTATGGACGCCGCTCTGCTGCGCCGGCAACGATGCCGCACAGACTCGCTCGTCCGGCCCCAGCAGCGCGAAGGGTTGCTCCGTCGCCTGGGGATAGCTGCGGCTGGTGATGGTCAGCAGGAAGTCGGGAATCTGGCAACAGAGAACACTCACGATTTAATGGTCTCCCAAGAACACCGAGACATGATGCTCACCAGGTTTCTCGCGCGATGACCGTCTCTTGGGACTTATTGCCCGATTCCGCGGTCGCAAAACGGATGTCGAGGGCGGCGGACGGTTCACCGCGGGCCCAGCGGCTCTTCAGAATGCGCGCCTGGACGCGGTAACCGACCAGATCCTGCTGTTGGAAGAGCCAATCCTCCCACTCCAGCGCAATATGCAGCGCAGCACTCTGCTGCACAAAGGCGCTCTGGTTGATGCCGTTCCAGCGCTGCCAGGGCGGGCTCACTTCGTCGATCAAGATGAGCGCGCAGTTAGCGCTGCGCAGCAACGTGCGCAGTTGGCTCAGCACAGCCTGCAGCCGACCGCCGGTCGACGACCGACCATTGGTAGAAGACCGGCTATTAGCCTCCTGCATGAGCAGCAGGTCGGTCAGGCTGTCCACCAGAATGGCGCGCACGTCCTGCGTCCGGGCCAAGTCCAGCATCAGGTTGACGGCCTCTGGCCCAGTCTGTGGGCGAATGATGAGCGAACGCTCCAAGTCGACGCCGGCTCGGGCGAGGTAATCGGGGTCGGTGCTCTGGTTTAGGTCCACAATGGCCACGAGCGTGTTGCCAGTTGGCTGCTGCGACTTGTCGTCCGCATGACGCACCGGTTCGTGCGACGAGCGTTGCGCGTGCATGAGCGTCTTGTAGGCCAGGGTCAGCTTGCCGGACGTAGCGCGTCCGCTGAGCAGGGTGATGTCGCCCAGGGGAATACCCCGGCAGCCGGTGGCTGCGTCCAACTCGGGAAAGCCAGTGACGATGTGCGGGGGGATCACGCCGTCGGTCAGGTGGCTGGCCTTGCGCAACGCCTGTGCGCCGAAGCGCTGCTGCAGGATCGCGGCTGCGTTTTCCAGTACGTCGGTTGCCTCTTGCGGTGGAACGGCTCTTTCATGTGAGGGGGAATCCCTCTCATGCAGAACGGGGAGCGCCTCGCGCGGGGCGGCGGGCGCCTCTTCTGAAGCGCTGGCTGCGCTGTTTTGTTTGCGTTTCTCTTGCATCGACATGATCCGATATCGTTTTGCCGTTGCAGACACAATCGCAGCTGGCGTGCGGCGGCTCGGGAACTCCGTGAAACGCTGTCCGTAGGGCGCTGCGTGTGGCGAGTAGGGTGCGCTGCGTTTTTGGCGTGCGCCTCGGACAGTTCCAGTATATCAGAACATGTGTTCTATTTTCAAGAGGAATTTTCTGAGAAAAGTACTGTTTGGGGTAGAGATGGTGCGGCAGGGGGTGAATCCGTGAGGGGGGTGAAGGGGTGGGGGTGAAAAATACTGCATATTGTTGTACGGAAATCAAAAGAATGTGCGGAATTGAACTACGGCCAAGTTTGTTGAAGCTTTCCGTATGTTACGCGCCTCAACGGGCCGAACTTAAATCGGTAGGTTCGAACTCCGTTGGTCGTACAACTGTAGAATATGTATCATCAAAGCAGGAGAAACCTTGGGTAAGAGCCATCCAACGGTGAAGGCCGAACCTGGAACTTACCACCTGAAACCTGAAACTTGGAGCATGAAACTATTTTTCAGAGTAGGGGCCAAGCTTGCCTGACACCACCTCGACTGGAAAGCGTCCTTCGTTGCGCGCCAGCTTCTTGCGCACAGCCGTCGTTATGTCGATGTCCGCTGCATTGGCAAAACTCATACAATAGATAAGTACGTCCGCTAGCTCATCCGCCACTTCGGCACGAGTCTCGTCACCCTGCACCAACTCCACCGCCTGTTCCACCGTCATCCACTGGAAATGCTCCATGATCTCCGCCGCTTCGATGGCGATGCTCATGGCTAGGTTCTTGGGCGTATGATAACCATCCCAATCCCGGGCGGAAACGAACTGGGCGACTTCATCGCGCAGCGCGCCGACTGTGGTAGCGTGATCCATGCTGATGCTTCCTTCGACGTTTGCTCTGTGGCAGTTTGTTCTTTTATTCATTGGCGGTGCAGAGCAGCCCGCCGATGCTCTCTTTGCTGCCGCAACTGCTCGCTCATGGAGACGGCAGGCCCCCCGCGCATGACGTTAATGATCTCTGCCATGATGCAGACGGCAATTTCAGCCGGCGTGTGCGCGCCAATGTCCAATCCGATAGGCGCATACACATTATCAAAACGTTCCGGCGGGATGCCTTTTTCCGATTCCAACAACTGAAATACGGCCTGGATACGCCGCTGGCTGCCGATCATGCCGATATAGGCCCGAGGGTCATCGATGAGTTCTACCAGCGAATCCATGTCGTACTGGTGACCGCGCGTGACGAGCACAACATAGGTATCTTGGTCATAACCTGGACCGTCCTCGCGTATCCTGCGCAGTTCCGGAGTCAAGGCGCCCGCGATAACCACATCGGCAGCGGGAAAACGCTCTGCGTTAGCAAACTGCCGCCGGTCGTCCATGACCGTTACGTGGAAATCACAGATCGACGCCATTTGCGCCAGCGGGACGGCGATGTGACCAGCTCCGACGATGATCAGGCGCGGCGGGCGTCTCTGGACTTCTACGAACACTTGCGCCTGTCCAGATTCGGTCGCGTACTCGAGCAGTTTGGGCTGACGAGCGGATAAAGCTTGAACTGAATCGGCGTGTACCTGTTCCGTCAGGTTGTCCAGTCCTAGATCACCTTCCACCTTGCCGGCTGGTGACTGCCATAGGATACAACGGTTGCCGACTGCATCTGCATACTTCCCGCCAGCACGGACGACAGTAAGCAACGCTACTTGCTCCCCGTTCTGAATTGCCTGTAATAGCCTGTCTAGGAGGGGGTCGCTCACTCGTGCGCTCCCCAGAGTTCGACGAAGACAGTCATTGTGCCGCCGCATACGCCTGAACTCTGCATGGAGATCTCCTCGGTCAGGTCGACTTCCACATTGCGCGGTTTACCATCGTCCATCACATCCAGCGCGGCACGAATCACATCCGCCTCACCGCATCCGCCGCCGACCGTCCCCACGTGTTTGCCTAGCGGATGGATGATCATCTTGGCGCCCACTTCACGCGGCACCGAGCCTTTGACCTCGGTTATCGTGGCAACAGCGACAGACGTTCCTGAATCGTTAAGCTCTTTCAGACGCTGATAGATTTCGGCAGACATTGTTTCGCTCCTTCCTGACAGCTCTTCCCGTCATCTCTGGCAATTGTAGCGCGAATAGGCACGACCGACCAGTGCTGCACATTACAGAGATATCGAAATCTAGAAGGGCTTTAGGTTCTCGTAGTCCGAAGGCGTATCAATATCGGAAAGAATGTCCGGCGAGTCAACATCAACATACGTAATCTCATGTGCGTAGTCGACAATGACGGTGCGAAGCGTCTCATCGTCGCCAAGGGAGTTTACCTTATTGATAAGCCATGCCGGCAGGTATATGGGGTGTCCTCGTTTGCCCTGGTAACGCGGAACGACGATTCTATGGATAGACTGCGTAGCACAGTTCAAGATGGGGCGCAGCAGTGACTCGTCCACATGCGGTTGATCGCCAAGACAAAGCAATACGCCGTCGAACTGGAACGGTTGATCTAGCGCACGCAGACCCGCCTGAAACGACTGTAGCAGGCCGCTGGTTGCATAGGCTTGGTTGTACGCGAACGTCGCATTTGACTGCTCAAGGGCAAGCATAACTTCATCTGCACGATGACCGACTACGACCACCACTGGAGCAGCGCCTGCTTCGGTGAGGTTGTCGACGACCGTGCGAATGATGGTCGAATCGCCCCAGGGAAGCAGCTGTTTTGGTTTGCCCATGCGCGTGCTCAACCCGGCTGCTGCGACGATGGCCGCGATCCTGTGCGGGTCTGTCACGAGTATCGTCCTGTACTAAGTCTCTCGGGAACTAGCTTGTCACGGTCGGGTACTCTTTTTCGTACTCGGCATACGGCCCCTCGTCCTGTGCGCCCCACTTTTCAATGATGAGCACAAGCACAAGACCCAGCAGCGCTGCCGCAACCGCGAAGAGTATCTCCATATTGAACGAGCCATCTATGCGCAATTGGGGCAGGATGTTCTTCTCGACCAGCGGAATAAGTTCGCCGTGGCGGTCGGTAAAGAACTCGAGCGTCTCTTTCCATGGCCAAACTTTGCGCAGGCTGCCCAGCATGAAACCAGTCAAGACGGCTACTGTGATATCGCGATAACGCTTGAACAGCCAGCTCAGCAACTGTGCGAATGTCACCAGTCCAATGACCGCACCAAGCCCCGCCCAAAACAGAGCGACGATATCACGTTGGTTCACCGCATGCACAAAGTACGCGTACTTCCCCATAAGCACCAGCACGAAGGAGCCGGATAGGCCGGGCAGAATCATGGCGCAGATAGCCATGGCGCCGCTCAGCATGAGAAACCACCACGTGTTCGGCGTTTCAACGGGAACGAGGTTCACCAGTAAGTAGGCGCCAACTGCACCGATGAGTAGCGCTGCGGCGATGATGATCGTCCAATGATGGATGGTACGCCCAACCACGACAACGGAAGCGAGTATCAAGCCGAAGAAGAAGCTCCATATTAATACAGGCTGGTAAATGAGCATCCATTCAAGGCCGGGCACAAGCGTGAGAACAGCCAGCAATGCGCCCGTTATGATGGTGATCAAGAAACCTGCATGCACTAATCGGAGTGCATTTCGGATGTCGAATTTAAGTAGTGCGCGATAGAAAGCCGGCTGACCGGCCATGCGCAGGCTTTCCACAAGCTCTTCGTAAACGCCAAGAATGAAGGCCATGGTGCCGCCGGAAACGCCGGGTACAACATTTCCGCTGCCAATGAGGAAGCCCCCCAACAACAATCGGATCCAGTCGCCAACCGACCTTTGCTGTGTTGATTCAATTTGCTCTATTTGCCCTGCGGTTTCTGTCATGTCTGAACTTTCTGATTAAGCGCCTGCGAGTTTCTGTCGTGAAGCTTTTTGTTTGGTTGCGCCTGCTTTATTGATGCATACTAATTGTGCAAGAGAATACGGTATTGCGCTATCTGTAGCAAAATCATTCTTTGTATCGTAGCACCGGACCATCCATACAGAGCAACTGTCCCTCGTGCTCACACGAGCCGCAAAGTCCCATACCACAACGCATATACGCCTCCCAACTCAACTGGCACGGCACGTCATGTTCGTTGGCTTGAAGGCGCAGCGCCTGCAGCATCACGTCCGGTCCACACGCATATAGACAGTCGACATCGTTTTGTTGCAGAAGATGTTCAACAGGTATGGTTACAAATCCATGATTTCCGACTGAACCGTCGTCGGTTGAAAGATGCAGATCTAGTCTTGTTGACGTCCGACCCTGTAATGATCTGAAGCGGTCGGCATAAAGCAGCGCTTCAGCTTTCTGCGCACCGATCGCAACAGATATACGCGGGACATGGTCCAGCATCCGATCGGCCAGGAACAAAAGCGGCGCGACGCCGTATCCGCCGCCGACTAGCAGCGCATGTTGTACGTCGTCTGCCACACTGAATCCGTTCCCGAACGGCCCTCGCAGCCAAAGCTTGTCGCCAACGCGTTGCTCATGAAAGAGTCTGGTTGTTGGCCCGACGGAGGTGATCATGATAGTGACGGGATCCGAATCCACCAGCGAAAAAGGCTTCTCATCGAATCCCGGCTGCCATATCATCACATACTGACCGGGTAGCGCCTGACAACCCGCATCCAGCACAAATGTCCTCGTCCGAAAGTTATCCTGCTGGATGTCGACAATCCTGGCAGCTGTATGCAATGTTCGCTTCACGTCTGACTTACAAGTGATATCTGTCATAGTTCTCTATAGAAAGTATCCGAAGCATTGTGTGCCGTAATGATCAATGTGTGAGGTATATTACGCAGGCTGGCAAACGGTCCATCGATAGGAAGGTGCAACTTACCGACATCTCCGAGCATCTTCAGCTCATCTTCCATGGGGCAGAACGGTTCGTAGTCAATAGAGACAGCGCCTCGGCTGCGGACTCTGTTATACGCCTGGCTAACTTCGTTCCACGCCTGCACGCTCGTGTCCTGCTCGTGCATTCTGTCTCTAGCCCGCCTGTTCAAATGACTGCGTCCATGGCATGTATATGTAGTCGGCTCCATGATACACTACTGTACAATACAGCCCGATTTCGCAGAACGTCAATAGTTTTATTCGGTTTCACGGAAAGGAATCTTGCCATGTTTATCGTTCACGTATTTGTGCATGTGAAACCTGGGCACGAGGAGTCTTTCATTCAGGCAACGCTGGAGAACGCTCGCAACAGCGTCCGTGAGCCCGGCATTGCTCGTTTCGATGTTCTGAAGGAGCAAGGAGCGGACAATAAGTACACTCTGGTAGAGGTCTATCGTACCGAGGCTGATGCAGGCAAGCATAAAGAGACCGCCCACTACCATACGTGGCGTGACACAGTCTGCCGATATGATGGCTGAGCCGCGTTCCAGCATCAAGTTCGCGAATCTGTTCCCGGATGATGAAGGTTGGGATTGACGATGAACCGATTCGAATTTGCGACCGACGATCGGATCATCTTTGGTCTGGACGCGAGCAAGGAGTTGGGCGCTTTAGCTCATAGTTTGGGAACGAAGGCATTAGTTGTCCTGGGATCAAGTGCAGAACGCTCCCGAAAGTTACTAGATACACTACTCGATAGCGGTATCGAGTACGACCACTATTCAGTCGAGGGCGAGCCCAGTATTCAGTCCGCACAGGATGGTGTGTCACTTGCCACGAGTAGCGGATGTGACTTGGTCGTTGCAATCGGTGGCGGCAGTGTTATTGACTGCGGAAAAGCCATCGCAGCGCTGGTCGCAAATGGCGGTGAGCCGCTGGACTATCTTGAGGTCATCGGCGAGGGCAGACAGTTGACGAAACAATCTCTGCCGATGATTGCCGTGCCAACCACCGCTGGCGCCGGCGCAGAAGTCACGCGCAACGCAGTCCTCAAATCAGCGGAATACGGCGTTAAAGTCAGCATGCGCAGCCCATACATGCTGCCCACGATGGCATTGGTCGATCCGCTCTTAACCGTCAGCATGCCGCCCGAGGTGACAGCGAGCACCGGTCTTGATGCGCTTACGCAGTGCCTTGAACCATACGTTTCGTCACTATCCAATCCGCTTACGGATGCGATCTCGCAGGAGGGGTTACGGCGAGCCGCCAGATCGTTGCGCAAAGCTTACGAAGACGGCGAGGACGTGTATGCACGCACTGATATGTCGATTGCTAGCCTGTTTGGCGGCTTGGCGCTTGCTAACGCTAAGCTCGGTGCAGTTCACGGGTTTGCCGGCGTACTTGGCGGCATGTATCCTGCGCCCCACGGCATCATTTGCGCCAGGCTGCTGCCCTTCGTCGTGGAATCAAACGTACACGCGCTGCAATCCCGCCAGCCGGACTCACCGCTGCTAGGTCGTTTCGAGGACATCGCTCAACTTGTGACAGGCAATCAGTCGGCATCAATCGCGGACGGCGTCCAGTGGATACAGGAACTATGTGATGCACTGTCTGTTCCTGGTCTGTCGGATTTCGGTATAGTCGCCGAGGACTTTTATGAGATTGTCACAAAGTCACAGTCGTCCAGCAGCATGAAGGGCAATCCGTTAACACTGACGGATGAGGAATTGAAGAAAATTCTGAGCCAGGCGCTCTAGGTGATCATGCACAGTAAATACTGTGGTGTTGCGGAGTAAAGTACCGCGTGCTAACGACCCACAAGCAGCACCTGTCAGTTTTGAGCTACTGCCACCAATCCTTGCGTGAGCGCGGATCGGTAAATGCGCCGCGATCGCGTACGGCGACCAATATCGAGTCACCGCTGGCTGTGCCTACAATGTCTCCGTTGTGCAGTGCCGGCAGCGAGTGACGACCGGCTGCATTGGCTGATCTATACGCTTCAACCAGAGCCGGATCAACACAGAAGCTCTCTAGATGGACTGAGTAGCCGTTGGCAACGCTGTCTTCTCTTGTATAGACAAGGGTAAGTCGCGTCGGTTCCGCGTAGAGAACCACTGCCACATAACCGCCATCGTAGACCTCCGCACCTCTATGCGGAATACTGACGCGTTGTCCCGGCGCCGTACGCAACCCGAGGAGCGACACTTCACCACGGACCGGACTACCGCTCGGGCATCCGTGATCCCCGCAACCCCAGTTCCATTCGTTCACAGCGTAGCATTGCACCAGCTCCGGACCATTCAGGTCCGGCAGTATAGTCCAAAGCTGGGGCGGATCGCTGTCTATCGGTCCGTTTATTGAAATTAGACCTGCCACCGAATCCACAGGCGTATATCCGCGCAAACTCAGGTTCAGATCCGCATGCTGTGCATCCGGGTGATCGATGCTTGGACCCGTCATCGGAATCAAGCTATAGAGATTGCTGGAGGTAGTAGGACATTCCTGCGTATAGTCAACTGCCATAACAGAGGCTGCTGCTACGTCGGCAACGGGTGCACTTTCGTAGGACGGTTCATCATACTCCGGAGCTGCAGCCGCAAGCGCCGCTGCAGCAACAACGTCAGGCGCAGAAGCCTCCGGTTCAGAGGTTGGTATGACGGTCGGTGTCGGTGTATCCGGAAGCGCCGACGTATTGGTTGGGGAGGGTGTCGCGGCAATTTCAACAATGCGCGTTACCTCAACGATGCGCGTGACTTCTACAATCTTTGGAGCAGAGGTCGGCATAGCGTATACCGTAGCGCGCACCGAAAGTCGAATCAGGTCCGGGTCCGGTTCGTTGGGACGTACAAAGTAGTCCACCAAGGACAATGAGCGCAGCAGTTACAATACCAAGCAGAATTCGCGGAAGCATCAGCCTTCACAACGTACAACAGAGCCTATAGCGTTCCACCCATTCTATGCCAGACAACCGCATTCTACGCACTTCGTACGCATGCGGTTGCGAACGCGGATGAGGACGGCGGCATTGCACCTATGAATATGCGGTGAGATAGCGAAGATCAATTACTACTTCTGTGCGTTCACATGAGGAAATGCCGACCAAGGACAATTGCGACGATGAACGGTGATCCAATGAAGAAGGTGAACACAAGGATCCTGCCCAAAGTATCAAATGCCTTCGCCACTCTTGAGCGCGATTTCTTTTTCCGAGTGACGCGAAATGACGGATGCACGTAAAGCTGCCGCCTATCGACGCGTCTCGCATGGATGGACGAAGCGTTGGTTGCTCGGTGGGGTGTCGAGTGCCGAATCGTGTATGGATCTAGGTTGACAACGTGCTTGTCGTTCTCGCTGCGCTTCATGTTGATGCTCCTTCGTACCACAACAGTGCTGTGTATATACGCCTCCTCGATAACGTACGCGAAATTGACTTTAGTACTCTGCAAAGTCTGACATCAGCGTAGGGCACAAATAGCCTACGACAATGCGTCATACGTCATAGATCACGTCTGTCAAATGCTCTATCAACTATTCGCCGTGAATCCGCACAAACGCTCGGCTTGCGCACACATGAATAAGTGCGAAACCTGAGCGTTCAGATTCCACAGTAGGAGTGTACTCATTCAGTTGCGCGAACTTGGCGAATATGGCTAGTGAGCGTCCATCTTAAGAATGCGCGAGGCAGTGTCACCCGATGGATGCGTTTCGACCATGGTCTGCAGATCGAACCCGCGCAATCGCTTGGAGATGAGACATAGCGCATCGCCGACTGCACCGTTGGCAAGCGTGCTGCCAAAGGGAAGAATGCCATCGCCTTCTCCGCGTTCATCGGGTCGGATAATGAGCGCCACGTCGCTAAGCTTTGCAAGTTCGGATGCGGGCTCCCAGGTGAGGCTGATGACCTTGGCTCCTCGTTTGCGGACCAAGGCGGCGAACAGGTTGATTTCCTGGCTTTCACCGCCTTTGGAGATAGCGATGAGTACGTCGTCCGGCGTGATCATGGCTGACGGACCGTGGAGAGCAGTTGCCGAGTCTTGGAAAAATGAATGCATACCAGTGGTGCTGAAAAGGTGCGCCATGCGTCTGGCGATGGTGCCGGAAGTGCCTGCACCGGTTGTGAGAATCACGCCTGGCGCTGCCGCGATGATGCGCGATGCTCGAACGAATTCACTATCCAGTTGACTAGCGATCTCCTGGACGACGCGGCCTTCCTCGCGGATCATCTCCTGTGCCGCGTTCAAGATATCGGTATCGTTCATGTGGACAATCCCGTATTTTATTGTTCTAACAGGGTCTTGGCTGATTTAGGGATTATTAGTTCGGAAGAGCTCAACGTGTCATCAGCAGCTGTTGCGCCATCTCTGAATCGGTCACCAGTACATTGAGAAGGCGTCCCTGCAGTGCACCGCGAATGACCGGGTATTTTGGTCGACCGCCAGCAACACCGATGGTTCTGGGTATTCCGCGTATCTGCCCCAAGTCCAGTCCCACGATACGGTCATTGATAGGGTGATCGACCGCTCTTCCTGTGCTGTTGTAGTAGCGCATAGCCATGTCACCGACAGCGCCGATGGCATGGAGTTCGTCAATCTCTCCCTGAGTCAGTATACCCGAATGGACGACAATTGAGTCTGCCGCTGGCGTGCCGATCCCCAGGAGCGCAATGTCCGCATGTGATGCCATTTGTAGCGTGTCGGAAATGATCAGATCGTTCATCAGCGCATCCCTCACCTGCTTGTTTTTCACAATGCCTGGGGAGGGAAGCAACTTCGCCTGGGCGCCAAGACGCAGCGCCATCTGATGTACTAGGTCGCCGCCAAGTATTTCAGTCTCAATATTGCCCAAACCGCCGAGCATCTGCACAATCTGAACGTTGCGCATATTTCTGCGCGGAATGGCATCTACAGTCGCGCGCATGGTATAGCCCCAACTCAACGCTACTACCTGACCATCCTCGCAGGAGCGCATGAAACATTCGGCGGCAGCGCGCCCCAGCGCCTGCAGAAGAGCTCGTTGGTCACTCTTTGGTGTCGGCACCAGCACAACTTCATCCAAGTCATACGCCGCCGCTAGCTCGCATTCTAGGTCCGTAAACGAATCAGTTGGTGGGGTCACTGATATCTCGACGACGTGTTCGTCCCGTGCCTGCTGCAGAAGGCGAGAAACCTTTATGCGTGAAAGACCCAATTTCTTACCGATTATGTTCTGCGTTAGGCCGTCGTAATAGTACGCTTTAGCGATCTTATAGAGTAGGTCTTCTTGGTTTATCACGGGTCGCCTCGCATCGAAATTTTGCGGAAAGTCACCTGATTATTTCTTCTCGGACTTCCATCACGCAGACGTTGAAGTGCGATGCCTATTTTGCGATGGTCTTCTCGGCGAGCGATACTGCAAATGGGACACTATTGCCGAGATTTAGTCTTCGATTTTACTGGGCGTGGCATCAGTTTACTATAGTATTAGTATAGCATGTTGGAACCATGTCATTCAAGTGATCATCAGTGTTCAAATGCGCGCATATGCGACGATTACCCTCTGAATCTCCTTCGTAGAATTGGTCATCTTGCCGCGCGTGAAATAGTTCTGTCGCTCTTTTCCGCTCATTGCTATCTTCATCGCCGCTTCCATTTCCGGTGAATCGGCGAAACGTGCTGGGATCGCTGGATGAGTCCAACCCCAAGTACGCCTTATCGATCGCTATGCTCCTTTGCTACAACGCTCAGGCCGCACCATCATGCGCGTATACTCCGTACGCGCGGCGAGAGACCAAGCAGAGTATGCTTGGCGTTCAAGCGCCTGTCCTAGTGCACGTTTGAAATACTGGCAGTTAGTTTATTTTTGTCTGCGGTACTGCGACCATGTACGAAGCAGGGGCATTCACAAGCTCAGCGTAAATCCACCGGTCATCAGCCAACTGATACCATTCCCCGTCATCGGATACGCCGGAGATCTCGGCTATTGCCCCCTGTGACAGACTGTCCACGATGTCGTACATCGTGCCTGGACCACTGCGGACATAGGCTTCAATGACTTCAACGGTAGCTGCGTCGTTCTGAGCTACTAATTCATCTTGAGCAGCAGGTTGTTGAACAACGTGAAGCGACACTTGTCCAATGCGGGCGACGAGAAATGCAGCGAGCCAGTCACCAGTGTCCAGCTGATACCAGTCGCCCTCTTCGTTTTGGGCAACTAGCTGTACTATGGCGCCTTGGTCCAACAATCCGGTAATCGGATGCTCTGTACTTGGCCCTTGTCGTACATTCGCTATGTGCAGCACGCGTCCAGCTTCCACGCGCGGACCTGAGTCTTCCCCGGCGGACTGCGTCGACTTACGTTCAGCATCTTCCTGTTCCACGCTGCGCTTGCCGCTCGTCATCACTGACGGCGCTTCCCAAGCCAAGTTTGCGATCTCCTCGGGCAGCTCATAGGATGGTTTGACCAGGTCACGGTTCTGTTCAGCATGGAGTGATAGTGAATACCAAGTCGTCGGTACCAGTAGCATCACGATCAGTACCGTGGCGAAAGCCGTAAACTTCGTGGTATTCAGGTAGCGCTTCCGAGGCGGTGGTTGAGTCGCAGTGACAAAAACCGGTACCGTCGCTCGTTCTTCAGCATACCGTCTTGGCAATGGAGAAATCGTTTGTGATAGCTCGTTGTGCTCTGGTACGCCAACCGCGTACGGATTCTCGGTAACGGCACGCTTATCAGCTGCTCGCTGCCGAGCTTTCGAGATAATAAAGATATTTGCCACCAGAGGCGTGAATAGCATCGAGATAAGGAACCAACGCAGCATTTTGCAGCCAAGACGTTTGGCGGCGATTCCCACTACGAGCGATGAGCCTACCCAGAGTATGACAACCAGTGCGGGGAACAAGAAGTGACTCCTGAAAGTGTCTATAATGATTGGATGCCTAGTTGAATGCTCCAGGCTGACTTAGTCTACCGTCTGCAATAGATATGGACATCTAGCGCGAGACGTACTTTGTCTGCGCAATAGTGCTATGCCTGTTACGAGCATCCTTGTCCAATCCCGGCAGTCCGCAGAAGATAGGTTTTCGGCCGAGAGGTGCGGGACATCGGGTATTCTGGTGTTGCCGAATTCGGAAGTGACCCATCGCACCAGATGGGGGCGAATCGAACTTCTGATCAGGTGGCAACAGTGCTCACAAGGCTGCAATTTTCCTTCCGGGATCATCGACTGTTCCGGAGCGATTTGTCGAATTGATTGATAAGAAGACTTTGCGAGATTGTTCGCGGTCAACAATCTAACCGCGCTGGTGCAGATTCTCGTCGCTTGACACAATGCCAACTTATGATAAAACTTGGGGACTTAACGGATGGTAACAGTAGATACTAGAAAGAGTATGAATTCAGCGTCAATGCTATGTATATCGGGTGAATCGTTCCGCTAACGCCCTGGAGCCGCGTGCAAATCGGCACAGTATGGTGCAGACAGGCAGGCATACTGGAGCGGAGAATTCTGTGTTGATCTACCCATTACCGAGGTAGGTACTTTTAGGAACTACTTCTTTGGAAGGGCGGTGTTGGCACAAAGAGCCACTACAGGAACGGCGTTTGATCGCTGTCTATCTAGCTTAAGACCGTATAGCTTTATACCGTGAATCAGATTTGGCCTAACATCACCAATCTCCCGAAAAAGGAGGAGACTCTTGCAGGAATTCGACTATATACGTGTGACATCGGTTGACGACGCCGTTGAAACGCTCATGAAGTGCAACGGCGGTGCAAAAGTATTGAGCGGCGGCACAGACCTACTGGTCGCCCTGCGCGAAGGCCGCAGCGCCGCTTCCATGGTCGTTGACGTGAAAGGAATACCGGAACTGACCGAGCTCTCCTGCATCCCTGAGGATAAGCTTGAAATCGGAGCCGCGGTACCGTGCTACCGCATCTATGGCGACGAGCAGGTAGCCCAGTTTTATCCAGGACTGGTGGACGCAGCGTCGCTCATCGGCGGCGTGCAGATCCAAGGACGGGCCAGCTTCGGCGGCAATCTTTGTAATGCATCGCCCGCCGCGGACTCAATTCCCGCGCTCATTGCGTACGACGCAAAGGCGATGGTCGCCGGTCCGGACGGACGACGAGAGATAGCTGTGGATGAATTCTGTACGGGACCAGGCCGGAACCAACTGCAGAATGGGGAATTTCTCGTCTCGCTGCACGTGCCCGGTGTGCAGTCTGGTTTCGGCGCTGCATACCAACGTTTTATTCCGCGCAACGAAATGGACATCGCAGTTGTCGGCGTTGGAGCGGCGGTTCAGCTAGATAGCAGTGGTCAAACTTTTGAGCGGGCACGTATTGCGCTTGGAGCGGTTGCACCAACGCCATTGTACGTAGCGGAAGCCGGCGAATCGCTAGTTGGAAAGAAAGTTTCGGATGAGTCCATTGCCGCCGCCGCCGAAATAGCCCGTGCAGCAGCACGACCCATCGACGACATGAGAGGCACTGCACGCTACCGCAAGCATCTAGTCGGCGTGCTCACACGGCGAGTGCTGTCCGAGGCTGTCGAACGTGCACGCGCAAGTTTATGAGCTCTTCGTGATACAACAGAGCGACCAGGTTGATAACTCATCGTTTGTGGATTACTAGATCGCATCTGGAGAGAATAAATGTCCTATAAGACAATTGTGAATTGTACGATCAACGGCGACAACGTTGATTTCGTCTGTGAGCCTCGTGTAAGCCTGTTGGAAGCGCTGCGCGATACGGTTCAACTTACTGGTACAAAGGAAGGCTGTAACAACGGCAACTGCGGCGCATGTAATGTTCTGTTGAACGGCGTGCTTGTGAATTCTTGTCTAGTACTGGCGGTGGAGGCGCAAGGCGCTGAGATCACGACCATCGAAGGCATGGCTCCTCCGGAAGCGCTGCATCCGTTGCAGCAGAAATATCTGGAACACGCGGCGCTGCAATGCGGCGTGTGTACACCCGGATTCTTGCTCTCTTCAAAAGCATTGCTGGACAAGAACCCGCATCCTACGGAAGAAGAAGTTCGGTTCTGGCTAGCCGGCAACCTTTGCCGATGCACCGGCTATGACAAGATCGTGCGAGCCGTTCTTGATGTAGTGGCGGAGGGTGCTGCGGAAGAAACAGAAACACCGTCTGAGTTAGTGACTGCGTAAGGTGATAGCTATGAATAACACGAACGGATCTAGAGGCAACGGTGCTGGACGCAAAGGTGGCAACGGTTACAAGGTCATTGGTAGCCGACCTATTCGCCATGACGGCGCTGACAAAGTCACTGGGCGCGCAGTTTACGGTACCGACTTGAACCTCCCGGGCATGCTGTATGGAAAAGTGCTTCGTAGCCCCCACGCACACGCGCGCATCGTCTCGATTGACACTTCTGAGGCGGCGCTGCTACCCGGGGTCAAAGCGGTCATCACCGCCAAGGATTTCGCTGAACTGGGCGACAAAGTCGAGGCGCTGGGCGAGTCTACGAATAATCTCCGCAACATGAGCGAGAATCTGATGGCTCGCGAGAAGGTGCTCTATCATGGTCATCCGGTGGCAGCAGTAGCGGCGGACAGTGTGCACATTGCCGAAGAAGCCACGAAGTTGATCCGCGTCGAGTATGAAAAGCTGACCGTGGTGCAAGACGGTCGTGAGGCGATGAAGGCGGATGCACCCATCCTCATTGACCGTTTGCGAACGGATGAATTCGGCAAGATGGGCACTGAACCCACCAATATTGCGGCGCACATTCAGCACAAGCGCGGCGATGTCGAAGCAGGCTTTGCCGAGGCAGACGTCATCATTGAACGTGAGTTCCGCACAGAAACGGTTCATCAGGGGTATATCGAACCCCACAACGCAACCGCTATTTGGAACAACGACGGTCACATTGAGATCTGGTGTAGTACGCAAGGAGCATTTGCCGTACGACGTCTGAGCGCACAAGCCCTTGATGTGCCAGTGTCACAGATAACGGCAACGCCTCTGGAGATCGGCGGCGGTTTTGGTGGGAAAACAATTGTCTATCTAGAGCCTTTGGCTGCGATGCTCTCGCGCAAGGCAAACCATCGTCCTGTGAAGATGACCATGACTCGTGCTGAAGTCTTGATGGCGTCAGGTCCGACTTCGGGCTCGTGGATTCGAGTCAAGATGGGCGCGAAGAAAGACGGCACGCTAACGGCAGCACAGGCAGAACTGATATACGAGGCTGGCGCCTTTCCCGGTTCGCCGGTCGGTAGCGGTACCGGCGTGATTTTCGCGCCGTACAAGCTAGAAAACGCCTTGATCGATGGATACGACGTCGTCGTGAATCGACCGCGTTCAGCTGCGTACCGTGCGCCCGGCGGCACGAATGCAGCCTTCACAGCCGAGTCTGTGGTTGACGAACTAGCGGAGAACCTGGGTATTGATCCGATCGAATTTCGCTTGATCAACGCAGTGAAGGAAGGCGACCGTCGCATAGATGGACCGATTCTGCCGCCAGTGGGCTATGTCGAAACACTACAAGCCATCAAGAACCATCCGCACTACAATACCCCGCTGGAAGGCCCCAACCAGGGCAGAGGCGTAGCAGCGGGCTTCTGGTTTAACTGGGCAGGCAAATCAAGCGTTTCGGCGAGCGTGAACGACGACGGCACCGTCAGTCTCGTGGAAGGTTCCACGGATATCGGCGGTTCGCGTGCATCTATCGCTATGCAGTTGGCTGAAACACTGGGCATCGCCGCCGAGGATGTACATCCGCAAGTGGTGGACACGGATTCGGTTGGATACAACGATGTCACAGGCGGCAGCAGAACCACGTACGGCACCGGCTATGCCGTCCATGCGCTTGGGCAGAAGCTTAACGAGATCATGAAGGGACTGGCAGCCGATTTATGGGAAGTTAACCCGGAGGATGTGACCGTAGAGCAGGGGGTGTTCACATCGGGCGCTCATTCCATCACGTTTAAGGAATTGGCTGCACTGGAGAGTGATACGCCCATCACGGCGAGCGCAAGCACGCATCCCAAGGATTTCGGGCCGGCTTTTGCGTGTCACTGTGTCGATTTAGAAGTCGACCCTGAGACTGGTAAGACGCAGATCCTGCGTTACACTGCAGCCCAGGACGTGGGAACGGCGATCCACCCCAGCTATGTTGAAGGCCAAATCCAGGGTGCAGTCGTGCAGGGTATCGGCTGGGGCTTGAACGAGGAGTATGTCTATGACGGAGAAGGCCATCTGCTAAACTCCTCGCTGCTAGACTATCGCATGCCTACCTCGCTCGATGTGCCGATGATCGACACGATCCTTGTCGAAGATGTGCCCACGCCTGGGCATCCGTATGGCGTGCGCGGCGTAGGCGAGGTGCCTATCGTTCCGCCGGCTGGCGCATTGGCAAACGCTATTTACCGGGCAGTGGGCGTACGCATGAACAGGCTGCCCATGTCGCCGGTTCACGTGATGGAAGCCATCTGGGACGCGCAGGAGAAGGTGGCAGTTTGAGTCTGTTCGAGCACGGAGAATTCGTTGGATGACGACAGAACTCGTCCATGATGTATGGATCCCCGCTCCTTACCGTGATTTGACTGGCGGTGTTGAGCGGGTATCTGTACGCGGTGATCGCGTTCGAAGCGTGGTGGAAGCGCTAGACGAAATCTACCCGGGCATTCAAGATCGACTGTGCGAAGGCGACCAGATTAGACCGACGATTTCAGTGGCTGTAAACGGATTGATCAGCCAGCGCGGACTTCGTGAACGGTTAACGGAGCCAAGCGAAATTCATTTTCTTCCCGCAATAAGTGGAGGTCACCACTAAGCGATGTAGCGCTCGGAGAACTGTTCAGCGTCTGGCGGTTGTTCTCCTATCAAAAGGTCGGATAAGGGAACTACGCTGGCATGTCGTCGATACTAATCGCAAAGCCAATCCGGTAAGCGAGTAAGCTGGCGAGCATGCACGTATTAAGCCAGACATAGAAGTGGCGTGTGCAAAAACGTCTCGCTTGTTACACTGAACAAGCGAGACGTTTAGCGTTTTGCGTTGTTCACGACGAGTATTCAGTCGACTGGCATGTGAACCAGTATCTGGACACCTAAGGGTTGCTGCTATGCTTTAGTCAAGACTATCGTCCATGGGCAAGTCTTGTGTAAGCCAAACGTATACGCCATAGCCGATCTGTGACAGCAGCAATAGAAGCAGCGTGAGTAGGAGAGCAGAGATGGTCATTGAGGCGCTCCAAAGCATTAAGGACGCAGCTATTGCCCCCACGCCAACTTTCATCATTGGACTTAGCCACTGATGTGTCGGTTCATACTCCCCGCGACGCAAGGTCATTTCAAGCAGGCCTGTTACCGCAAGCGTCACGCCAATGGCGAGCGGCAGCAACTGCTTAGCCGCATCTACTTCTTTGTAGTTGCCCACGAGTACCAGCACGGCGGCGCCGACAGATACAAGACCCATCACGAGCGGCAGATGTCCATAGGCCCAGATCATGGTCCACCATACTGAAGGTTTCGCCGCCCGTCGCGCAACAAAATCGAAGTAGATCCACCAGAGACTAAATGCCAGTAGCATACCGATGACCGCCGTAAAACCAATAGTCCACGTCAAGTGATCTTGACCGGCTAAACCGTTGACGGTGCCGATTACAATTTCTCCCAAAACCAGTATGACCAGAAGCCCAAATCTCTCCGGCAACTTCGTTGAACTGTAACTGGGTTGTTTTCTCTGATGTTCGAGAGTAAGTATCGGTGTCGCAACGTCGATGAAGAGGGCGACGATCCACAATGCGTATCGAGTCGGCGGTGGTACTGCTGCGGAGAGTACAAACAATAGCACGGAGATACTAAAACCGATGAGATAGAGCTTGATTACGGGACGAAACTCTGGAACATAGTAGCCGGCGCGAGCCCATAAGAAAATATGTATTGTGCGCGCGGGCCGCGTAGGCGAGGGCAAATTGCGCGCCAGTCGAGTCCAGAGCGCCGTGCGCGAAGACGGCCATTGCCGCCACCGGCAACATCTGCAAGAACGTGAATACGCGCGTCTCCAATCCATACGTTTCGAAGCGTTCATTGTAGTAGGTGCCAGCGATCCACACCCACCAAACCGGCACAAAGAGGAGTACGTAACCTGCTAGACCGCTCCAGGACATGTGGAGGGCCAGATTATGGCTTAGCTGTGCGATGACAGCCACAAATACGAGATCATAGAATAGTTCTAGCCAACTGACTTTCCTGTGGAGCGCTTCGTCTTCCTCGCGATGAAGCGTCGGCGTTTGCCACCATGTGCGGCGCGTCGATTTCAGTTCTTCGTGCATACTCTGTCCGTTAGTTGTGTTAGGTTTTATTCGATTTGTCGCCGAATGCATTGTCGAAGACATAGTACACGGGCGCACGTTCCCATCCGCAATCGGGGGCGTGCGCCCGTGCAGTGAGACCTGATTCAGTTGGTCCAGTCGATTCCTTCGGAGAGCCAATCTGATAGGTTACCAGATATGGTCGTCACCAAGTCCGCGTCACCGCCACTGCTCGGCATGACCCGGATTTCCCATGCGCCGCTCGAGCTGCGGTTCGTCACGAATGCAATATGCGAGCCATCAGGGCTGAATACCGGCAGACCGTCATTGGACGGGCTGTTGGTTAACCGAGTGACGGTACCGGTCGCAACGTCCACGCTGTAGATCTCCCAGTTGCCGTCGCGACCAGAGCTCATGAACACGACCGACTTGCCATCCTGCGACCATTTCGGCCTCGAATCGCTGGAGACGTCAGTTAGTTTCTGACGGTCGCTTCCGTTTGGCGACATCGTCCATAGTCCGCACTGGGATCCTGATACGTCGCATCCTCGGAAGACGATTTTATTACCATTCGGCATCCAGTTTGGATCGGTGCCCCGTCCAAGCTGTGAGCTCGCTACGCCGTAATAAATGCGGAAGTCGCGGTCCCCTTCACGATTGCTCGTATAGATGACCTGCGTGCCGCCGGAATCCCAGTTAGGCAAACTGTCCTCTGGCGCAGATGCGTAACGCACGGTTCGGCCGTTCGTCAGTTCATATCCCGAGAGGCCGAGGCTGTTATTGTCCAGACTCTTATATGCCAGCCATTCGCCATCCGGAGAGACAGCCGGCTGTCTTGCGCTAGATACGACGAGCTCAGAGTTGCCGCCCGTTGCCGGAACGCGATAGATGCCATCTCGACCTGCCGGTGAGGAAGCTGAGTAGTAGATGTTGCCTGACAGCGTTTGTGACCTTGACGGACTTGATACTGAAGCCAGCCCAGGAACTGCGGTCGGTAGCTTCGGCAAGTCGGCAGCGGTCATCTTCTTTACGTTGGCTGCGCCGCTGACCTCAACCAACGACTCGTTGCCAGTGATCCAACCTGCTTCGCCGTTCGGCATCTCGATCTGATACCATTCATCGCCGCCGGAAATCGCGCTTGCTAGTATGTCGACTGCCTCTCCGGTGGTGAGACTGTCCATTACTGCGAAATCTGTACTCGGACCGGAGCGCACGTTCAGCGTAAAGCGCGGTTTCAGCGAGGCTGGTGAGGCTTCGGTCGTGACTTTGTCACTGCCGCTTGCAGTTGGTGTCCCCGATTGCGAAATGGCTAAGCTTCCAGAGGCGCTTAGCGTTTCGACCGGCGGTTTCGCAGTTCCACTTGCCTGCGCTTCGACGGTAGACGTAGACGAACTGGCAGTCTCTGTTTCAGCGCCTATGCTTGACGTCGCCGTCGGTTCTGCTGCCTCGGTAGTGAGAGTGGCACCTCCGGAATCGACGCCCGCTGCGACAACCGGTACCACCGCCTCGGGCGTTGCGGAGGCGGCAGCTGTTGTACCTGCGGATGGTGCGCCAGCTTCTGATACTGCCGGCGTTCCACTGTCCGCCACGACTACGCCAGATGCGGTTGAGCCGGAGTCGGACGATGCAGGCGGGTCTGCGTTACCGCTTGTTGCAGCTGAACCTGTTTGGTTCGAGTTGTTCGCATTTTCGGAGGCGTGCTCAGTCGCGGCGACGGCGTCTGCTAACTCCTGCTCGTGATGTGTCGATGCCTCCTCGTTACTCGCTCCCATACGTGTGGCAATAAAGAAACCGCCAACGAGTATCAACAGCACTGCAATGGCGCCGATGGCAATTCCCGCCATGTTGCGATTGCCCTTTGCGCTGGATGGTTGCGTTTCTCCTTGAACTGGCGGACTGGCAGTAGCGGCCGTGCTTGGAGGTAGCGGCGGCGCGGCTGCAACAGGCGCCGTCTTCTGCGGCTCTGGTTCTGCAGCGGGCATGTCACTTGTTGTGTCCTCTGCAGATAGATCTGCTTTACCGGCAACGACCGGCGCATCGGTGGCGACACTATCCTCCTCCGAATCGATGGGCGTGGTCGGCATTACAACCGCAGCCACCATCTCTGTCGTATTCGTGTCAACTTCAGTGTGCAGCGGTTGTCCGATGAGGCTGTCTGCCGACGCTGCGCTGACCAACGCCAGCCGTCGCGCAGCATTGTCCAGTTCGTCGTATTTCAGCGCGCCGACCAATGCGACAACAAGTCCGAAATAGTATTCATTCCAGTCTAGATCGTCCATCAAGTACTGGCGAGCCAATCTGCGTAGCGTCACCAGCAGGGTATAGGGCTCCTGCAGCGCTTCTTGGGGCGGAGCCGGTAGCGGCGGATCTGCGTGCAGGCGGGTCATCATCTCTACCAGCGCCGCCAGGGGGATCTCACCATGCCCCGGCATCAGTTTCGTGATGACCTGTACTTCGAGCCGCTGGATGTCGAGCAGTGTCGGGCCGTAGCGCGTTTCTGCGAAATCTATGAGCCACGAAAAGCCTGTCGGCGCATCCACCAGAATGTTTTGCAGATTCAGATCGCCGTGGATGACTGACATCTTAGTTTCCACTACAGTGTATAGCTGTACTGGCAGGCGTTTCAGTGGATTCGGCAGCACGATACCGCTGCTATCCGACGAAGTGCCGTTGCTGAGCGGCATGGTAAACTGGCTGGCGTCCGGGTCAAAACCTGGCATAGCAGCCTTGGCTGCATCACCGAGCAAGGTCATGCGTGTCGCGGTTACTTCTACCAGCATTGAATCCACAACATCACCGGGTACGTACTCTGATGTTGAGTTGGATTCGACACGAATACGCAATGCTGCTGAGGCTTCATTCTCCGGCGGATCGGCGCGCAAGGTGAGCCGGCGTCCACCGCCGCGGGACTTGGTGACCTGCAGATTTTCCAGCAAGATGGTTTCACCGATTTTGGCTTTTTCCGCGATAAGGACACTGCTCGAACCAGCGCGAATCGTATGATCGGGCGACTTCTTTTCAAGGGCCGGTTTCGCCTGAAGATGTACGGGCAGCAAACGGTCGTAGAACTCATCCAAAACATACGATTCAGCGCGGTTGTTGGCCCACCAGTGACGGCCATATACCCGAAAGATGCGGTTGAGCACGGCCGAGGTTTCATCGGCGCCGTTGGTCTCGTAATACGCTTGCAGGCTGTTGGTTGGCAGATGTGATTCCCCGCCGGCGAACGAATACTGCAGCATACCAAGCTGGCCCTCTTCGGAAATCAGAGGTTCGCCTTGCAGATGAGCGATATTCTGTGGCGAAACCTGGCGTACGAATTCCGTGTATGCGTTGTACTCCTGCTGCAAATCGTGGGGGTGCGCGAACTTCACAACCAACGGAGCGCGACCCGCCCCGACAGAGACCAGGATCACGACTGCGCCGCTGTAGCCAGAGCGGAATTCCTCTTTGACAAGGATAACCTGTTCATCCGCAAACGCTTGATGCAGCAGCGCAATTTGTTCTGGAGTCAGAACGATTCCCGGAGTAGTACGTACTTGCGGTTTACCACCGTTGCCGCGGCCGGACGGGCCGCGATTTGGTTCATTTGAGTTCACGTTAGCTATCGTCTCTTTCTTGTCGCATGCGTCGCGCTTTAGATTCTAGATCGCGGAAGAAATCTGATTCTACGATTTTTTGTACCTGTTCTTGAAACCTGTCCTCATCAATGCTGATGTGCATTTTGGATAGTTGTGCCACATCAATCAGGCGGAAACCTGAACCGTTCACCTCTTGCAGCAACACACCGTTGACGGGATCGAGCTGTATCTTTTGCCTTAGTTCGTCAATGATCTTGGTAACCTCTCGCTGTCCAGCGCCGTTCCTGTCGGATACTACCAGCCGTGATGCCAACGTCTGTTCTGCACAGGTCTCGCCTTTGTGCTCAATAAGATAAGCGAGCAACTGCGATTCCGGCGCGGACAGCTTCACCGGCATGACGCGGTCATTGACCGTCAGGGCGCCAGTCGACGGATCCAGGCTGATGTCGTTGCTGATGGTCATGCGCTGTCGAATCACAAATAACTCGAAAATGGGCGAGAAAACACGCAACTGCGTGTTACCATTTTGACCATACTGTCTTACAACCAGGTTTGATTCAACCAGATAGCGAAGCGCACCGGCATCAATTTCCAGTTCTGGCGCTCCTGCTGCCACATCAATTAGCGCCGACTGTTCCTCATTCGTCAGGTCATCCCACATCTCCTGGCAGTTCCGCACAATCGACTGGGAATCCAGAATTTCATCCAGCCACACCTGCGCAGGCTCTCCCGGTTTCAGGTGTCCTGTAGCCAATGCAGTACTGGCTGCCTTCATAAAGGCGGGAAGGTTGCCGCTGAGTTGCAGCAGGAGTTCGATGGCGTCTTCGCTGAAGTGGACATCGTTCCGCTCAGCCATCTGTTCGGCAATAAGCCGGGCGTCTCTCGGCGCCATAGGGCCGATCCAGCAGGTGTTAGGTACCATGATTTCATGAAATTCGTCGTAGTCGCGCGGGTGCTTCAACCTTGCTAAGGGATGTCGCGTGAAGACTATGTAGGAAAGATTTCCCTTTAAGGTGGGCGTGTCTCGTAGGCTGCGAAGGCTGTTGAGCGTGTACGGTTCAAGCTGGAGTAGTGCTTCGTCGAAACGATCGATATACCATACGATGCGTTTCCCGGCTTCGCCAACGAGCAATTCGTGCGCCTGTTGCAGCACAAACTGCAGACCGAGCGTATCATCCAGACTAATGAGCATCTCCGATGCACTCTTGATTTCGGCGTGTAGTGCCGGGTCTATCTTTCGAGCCGCATTCTGCAGCCCGAGCAGCATGGACCGGTAGAAGAATGGTGTGTTGATCTTGGGCAATGCGTTGACATCCATGTGGATGAAGACATAGTCATCAATGTCATATGGCAGATACTTCTCAACCACATCCAAGCGGGTGGTTATGAAACCGACAACATTCGATTTGCCGGCTCCGCTGCCGCCGACCACAACACCGCTCTCTCCCAATGCAATCCAGCGGGCGATGGTTTGAATCTGTTCATTACGGTAGGTATCGGGGAAATCATCCCAATATCCTGGTCCTCTACTGCTCATAACTGCACCTCTTTGTGATGCTCTCCCGTCGCCGTCTGCGTACGAATCAGTCTCTACTGTGCCGAACGCACGGTCCGGAAACCTAAGTGTGGAATCTGCGTCGTCGGATTAACGCCTGTTCTGGCGGAGCAGCGCAGGAAGATAGCGTCATAATAGAACGAACCGCCCCGCATACTGCGTCTCTCGTTGCCGTCCGGCGATTCTCGCCCGTCTGTGGCGTCATACGGGTACAGGTCATTCGTACTGGATGTCCACTCCCAGACGTTGCCGGATATGTCTTGGATGCCGCTGGCGGTAGCCCCATCGGGGTAGCTGTCAACTGGTGTGGTTTCGCCGATGGCATCTCCGTAGTTGGCGAGTGCGTCACTAGGCGCCAGGTTGCCCCACGGATAGACGTTATGTTCAGTGCTGCTGCAAGCGATCTCCCACTCCGCTTCCGTGGGAAGTCGCGAGCCGGACCATTCACCATACTCCAGCGCGTCGAACCACGAGACGTTGGCTACGGGATGGTTTTCATGAGCAGCATCATTCCACACGTCGTTGTCGGGTTCAGCGCAGACGCCGTCCTCGACACACGCCACGTATTGCGCGTTTGTGGTCTCTGTCTTCTGCATCCAGAAGCTGTCTACCGTGACCGAATGCACGGGACCTTCACGTTGCGTGGCTTCATCCGATTCGGAACCGATGCTGTATTCGCCGCCTGGCACGTATACATATACAGCGCCGTCCGCTGGATTCGTCCACTCCTGTTCGCTGGCATCCATCGCCGTGCGGAAACCCAGGTGCGGTATGCTGGTACTCGACTTGGCGCCTGTTCTCGCGGAGCAGCGCAGCAACATTGGATCGTAGTAAAAAGAACCTCCGCGCATGATGCGCTTTGCATCCTCATCTGCGCCTTCACGACCGTCATCAGCAACATAGGGATAGGCCATATCCATGCTGGAAGTCCATTCCCATACGTTGCCAGCTAGATCAAATATTCCGTTTGGCGTTGCACCTTCGGGATAGCTGCCAACCGGCATCGTGTCTTCCGATGATTGGCCGAAATTACTAAGTTGTTCCGTGGGCTGTTCCTCGCCCCACGGATAGGTGCTGCTATCGGAACCGCGACATGCCGCTTCCCATTCAGCTTCGGTTGGGAGGCGTGCACTGCTCCATGCGGCGTACTGCGACGCCTGTTCCCAGGTCACATTTGTCACTGGGTGATCGGTATACGCCTCGTCGCCCCAAAAATCGTTGTCAGGTTCGGTGCATTCACCGGCTTCAACGCACAGTAGATATTGTGCATTTGTTGTTTCGGTAGCCTGTAGCCAGTAGCCTTGCAGCTCGACCTCATGCACGGGCGCCTCGCGCGAGCTAGCAACGTCCGCATCCGATCCCATTTCGAATGTGTCGCCTGCGACAAACACAAAGGTGCTCCCAGTGACAGCGTTCGTCCACGAGTCACCGGGTTCAGCATCGGGCGGCGGTGGAGTAGAAGTACGTACGCCGTAGTTTTCCTGCTCGGCTTCTTTGGGTTGGTCGACGTCGGCATCGCTGCTGTCTGCAAACTCGTCCCCAGCGACCACGTCCGACGGGATGATTGATTCTGCAGTATCGGTGAAATCGGTCGATTCGGTTGCATTTGGTTCAATAGGCTTAGTCGTGTCTGTGGCTACAGATTCGTCAGATGGAGCCGTGTCTTGACCTGTTTCGACGGGTTGGTCCGTTGTGATTATCTCTTGATCGACAACGGTGAAATTCGCCGGATCCGCCATTAGGCGATACACAGCTAGGGAAACTGTTCGTTCGCCAGCATGTTGTATTGCGCCGATGAGGTCGTCAAGCTTGCTTTCAAGCTCATCATGCACAGACATGGCTTCATCGTTGGTGTCAATGGCGTAAAGCTTGATGGCTAATTCCTGCGCTTCGCTCACGTCGGTAAGTGCATCGTCGAGCGTCTGTTGGATCTCCTCTACAGTCTGCTTCTGTTCATCATCCAACGTAGCGTCGTCGCTCACTCCGCTCAGTGCATCCACTGTATCCTGAAGATAGGCTCGAACGCCGTAGCCATCACCGGGATTCTGTGTTTGTCCATCGCGATTGAGGTCGCCGTAGAGCATGCCGCCTTCGCCGTCGAGAATGTTCACCGTATGTTCCGCATGGTTGCGCGCCAGCATCAAGTCGTCCTCGTCAATGGAATCCATAATAAAACCCGTGTGGGCTAGCGCGATATCCGTCTGTTGCGCTGCTAATTGAAGCGAGCCGGCTCCGTTGCTGCCGTCATCCTCGAGCAACAGGGATGTGATATTCGCAACTGCAGGCGAGAGTTCACTCTCCATCACAAGTTGTTCAGGACCAGGCGCAATGCTCCCGCCTTCGACCGCGGCAAGGGATAGCCCGATCTGTGCGGGCAGGTTGCTGATACTGTTGTCGATAGGTTCACTATAAGGGTCGTCTGCTTCATCGACTTCTACCGTATGCAACAGTACCGGTTCAGCATCCGCCTGCATCGCCCAGACATCAAGCGGTACTTCGACCAGAACGTCGGGCAACTCGGTCAGGATGAAGCTGAAGCCCTGAAAATCAAGGGCGCCGTCTGTGTTCATGACGCTGAGCAGGCGTAGGTCACCCATCTCATGCATCTCGATGGGTGGCGTCAATGCCGCCGGATCAATATTGATGGTGAAGTGAATGAGTGAATACGCGGCAGCAATCGAGTCTTGAATTACGGACGCCAATTCGTCAAGAATATCGGCCAAATCATCGTGAACGACGCCAGCCTCATCAAGGGTGTCGATGGCGTAGAGCTTGGTCGCCTGTTCACGCGCATCCGCCACCAAAGACTGAGCGCCGCTCAGCGATTCATTCATCTGGTTTATGATCTCGCGCTCATCGTCCGAAAGGTCCGCGTCATCCGACAAATCATTTAGCGCACTCAAGGCGTCGGCAAGATAGACGCGCACGCCATAGCCGTCGCCGGGATTCTGCGCTTGACCGTCTCTGTTGAGGTCGCCGAAGAACATGCCCGTTTCGCCGTCAAGCGTATTGACGACATGTTCGGCGTGCGTCCTGGCCATGATAATGCTGCCATCGTTAATGGAGTCCTGGATGAAGCCGGTATGTTGCTGGGCGATTCCAGTTTGAGTCAGCGCATTTTGGAGCGAGCCGCCTGGCGATCCAGGCCCGTCTGACAGTACCACGGAGAGCGCTGAAGCTAGCCCTGATGGCAGTGCCGCCACAGAGACTACGTGATACGGCTCAGCCGGTGAGGCGTCATCGGCTTTGTCTATCGAGAGCGCAAACTGGAAACCTTCCGTCAGGGCAAACGAAATATCATCCAGCGCATCGATACGATAGGGCTCCACGTTTTTATCTAGGACATCAAGCCGCATGGGTATGGCTTCAGCGGGCATGGACCAAAGCGCGTACTGAAAACCGGTGGGTGCGGGAGGCAAATTATCTGACGAGAATTCGAACGCGGGAACCGCACCTGGCTCGCTGGGTACAAGTACAACTTCTGCGCTGATCACCTCATCCTGAGCCAACGTTTTCACAGGCGAAAGCGATGCCCACAGAGAGAGAATAATGAACAGACTCCAGACGTATTTGAGACCAGATTTGACGAGTTGCCAGCGGATCATAATATCCTCTCTTCAAGCTTCTTTTCTTTGTGCCAACCAACGTGCCGGCTTCCGGTCTACTTTACGGTTATGGTAATCTCGTCGCGATACTGGTCACCTTCCAGCGCGATATGTGCGCCGTTGGCGAATTGCAACCGCAGCGTGTGCTCACCAGGCGGCAAGTCAAGCGTTGTTTTTGTCTGGCCGTCCCCATAGTGAAGCATCGTGTCTGAAGCCAAGATCACTTCTCCCGGCGCGACGAAGTCTTCGTCGACCAGGATGTGCATGTGACCTGAGTTCTCTTTGATATCGCCGGCTGGGTCGACGGACAGGCCAGTCGCGCCCATCTCAACCTCAAAAGGTGATGTGACCTCGGCTCCATCTGTCGGCGAAGTGAAGAAGACAGATGGTTCATTATTCGCCTGTGTTGCCGTGTCAGTCGATTCAGCTGAACCTTCGGCAACTGTGACGGTAATTTCGTCGCGATACTGTTCACCGTCCAGGGCGATATGGGCGCCGTCAGCGAACTGCAGCCGTAGAGTATGCTCGCCCGGCGTTAAGTCGAGTGTCGCCTCGGTTTGCCCGCCGCCGTAATGGAGCATCGTGTCTGATGCCAGGATCACTTCGCCTGGCGCTACGAAATCCTCGTCCACAAGAATGTGCATGTGACCCGAGTTCTCTTTGATATCGCCGGCAGGATCGACGGACAGGCCGGTCGCGCCCATTTCCACGTGTAGCGGTGAATTGACGACTGAGCCGTCTGTGGGCGAAATGAAAAATACTGCAGGCGAACCGTCCTCTTCGGAATGTGAATGCGATGCGGTGGAATCCTCGCCAGTCACAGTCACAGTGATCTCGTCGCGATATTGTTCGCCGTCCAACGCGATATGCGCGCCGTTGGCGAATTGCAGCCGCAGCGTGTGCTCGCCAGGCGCTAAGTCCAGCGTTGCTTCGGTTTGTCCGCCGCCGTAATGAAGCATTGTGTCTGAAGCCAGGATTACTTCACCTGGCGCTACGAAATCCTCGTCCACAAGTATGTGCATGTGACCAGCGTTCTCTGCAATTTCCCCGGCAGGTTCGATGGTCAGGCCCGTTGCGCCCATCTCCACATGTAGCGGAGATGTGACCTCGACGCCGTCCTCAGGCGATACGAAAAAGACCGACTGCGAACCGGCGTCTGGCGACTGGGCTTCTTCTTCGGCCACCGTGATGGTGATCTCGTCACGATACTGGTCACCGTCCAGCGCGATATGAGCGCCATTGGCGAATTGCAGCCGCAGCGTGTGCTCGCCTGGCGGCAAATCGAGCGTTGCCTCGGTCTGTCCACCGCCATAATGGAGCATCGTGTCTGAAGCCAGGATCACTTCACCTGGCGCCACGAAATCCTCGTCTACAAGAATGTGCATGTGACCCGCGTTCTCTGCAATTTCTCCGGCAGGTTCGATGGTCAGGCCCGTGGCGCCCATCTCCACATGTACCGGCGAGGTGACCACTTCACTGTCTACTGGCGAAACGAAGAAGACGCGCTGTGCAGCAGCATCGGATGCAGCCGATGGCTGGGATTCCTGATCTTGATTGTCGATGGCTTCGGGTTGGGGCGGAGTGGCAGTGGTGAGAGCGTCGGTCTGTGTTGGCTGGGATGGTAACCCGTATAGCGCGTCGCGAATCTGTTGCGCAATATCTATGGCTGGCGCACAAGCAGTTAGCGCTAGTATCGTTAGTGCTGCAATGCCGCTGCGCAGGAACAGTCGCTGATATTCCATTTTGTTCTCCTAGATCTCATCACCCCGCTCATTCTGTGTGGGATTGGTTCGGGGTGATGCCGCATTCTCCCTAATTAAGTATTTGACCTTCTTTGTTCAGATGCCGCTCTCCGAAGGTAGTTACTAACGACCACTTGATATCGCACTTTTTAGATAAGCTACTGAGACGGCATGGCAACTCGAAATCCCACGCTATCGAAATGTGCGTTGGGTAGCGCCTTCTCCCTGGTGTATGTTCGTACGTCTATTCCATTGCTGTAGTACGAACCGCCTCGAACAACACGTAATGGACCAGTCTCCGGTCCAAGCGGATTCGCTTCGGGAGAGGCAGCATAATAACTGCCATCGTACCGATCCGCAACCCACTCTTCTACGTTGCCTGCCATGTCTAGGTGGCCAAACGGACCTGCCCCTTCGGGATAGGAACCCACTTCGGTCGTGTCTCCGACATTAAAATTGAAGTTGAGCAGGTCACTGTCTGGTGTATCCTCACCCCATGGATAGGAACGGCTGTCATCACCTCTTGCTGCCGACTCCCATTCAGCTTCCGTGGGGAGCCGTCCGCCTGCCCACTCCGCATATTGATTCGCCTGTTCCCAGGTTACGTGTGCAACGGGATGGTTTGCACGACTCGGATCGTCACCGTCGGATGATGATGGCGCAGTGCATGAGCCTTCCTGGACACATTGCTGATACTGCGCATTGGTGACTTCATCGCGCATGAGCCAGAACGCGTCCAGTAATACTACATGCTTTGGCCCTTCGTCCTCACGCTCGTTGTCCGCGCCCATATTGAACTCGCCGCCGGGCACGAACAGAAACAGGGCGTCATTTACTTCACCAGTCCGTGTATCGCCAATTTGCGGCGCTGCAGTCGCTTCTGGCGCGGTTTCTTCTGCCTCAACCACGGCTTCGGCTGTCGCAGCGGTCGTATCTGATGCGGCTACTTCAATTGTATCCGTTGCAGTATCCGCTAAAGCACTGCCTGTCTCACCGTCATTTGTGCTGGTTGCGGCATCATTTTCACTGTTGATATCTGTAGACGATTCATTCTGCGCGACGCCGCCATCATTGCCGATTCCAGTTGCGACGCCGATAGCAGTCACAACTAGTGTGGGTTCAGGCGTCGCCTGTGCCGAATCGCCCACTTTGGGTCTGCCAGCAATCCACCAGCCAGCTATTCCAACGAGAAGAAGCAATAACACAGCGATGCCAACACCTGTGTAAACCGTAAAATTTCCACCCGGGTTCGAACGAGTCGAACGGCCACTTCCAGCCTGCTGCAACGGCTCTTCCGTGGGCTGAATAGGCGGCTGTGATTGGAAGGAAGAGCGCATACGCTTACCAACCAGGTCACTTGCTGCGCCTGCGGCAACAAATGAGACGGCGCGTGTAAGATTGTCCAACTCATCGTATTTCAATGAGCCAACTAGCGCAGTGATCAGCCCATAGTAGTATTCGTTCCAGTTTAGGTCGTCAATGAGATACTGTCTTGCCAAGCGACGGATGGTGACAAGCAAAGTGTACGGCTCACTCATGTTCGGATTCTGCGGCGGCGGCAGAGGTGGGTCCGCATGCAGTCGGTTCATCACGTCTACCATTTCGCCTAGCTCGATCTGCCCATGAAGGGGCATAAGCTTGGTGATCACCTGTACTTCCAGTCGCTGCAGGTCCAGAAGGGTGGGGCCGACGCGGGTCTCTGCAAAGTCAATCAGCCACGCAAAACCGGTAGGATCGTCCACTAAAATGTTCTGTAGATTTAGGTCGCCGTGTATGATGGACATCTTCGTTTCGACCACGCTGTAGAGCTGCTTCCACAGCACCTGCAGCGGGTTGGGCAGTGAGTAGATCAGCGATCCCTTGCCGTTCTTGCTGGCTGAAACCTGAAATACATCCGATGCAGGATCGAAGTCAGGTAACGCCATTTTGGCTGCGTCGCCCAAAAGTGATGAGCGGGTGGCTGACACCTTGACAGTCAAGGGCGGTGTTGTGTCGCCTGGTGTTACACCGAGCGGCGAATCGGAAATGACCCGGATGCGTATCGGCGCTGCAGCCTGGTTTCTCGGTGGCACTCCTACCAATGTCAGCCGCTTGCCATCGTCCCTCGATTTCGACACGGTGAAGTCGACCAGATGAACGATCTCACCGCACTCGATCTCGGTGATAACCATTACGCTGCTTTCGCCGGAACGAATCGTGTGATCCGGCTCCGCGTTTTCGCCGATTACCTCCGCCTGCAGATGAACGGGCAACAACTGGTCGTAGTATTCGTCGAGCACGTAGGACTGGGTGCGGTTGTCTGCCCACCAGTGCCTGCCGAAGACGCGGAAGATGCGATTGAGCACTTCCGACGTCTGGTCTGCGCCTGCCGACAAGTAATAGGTTTGCAGGCTGGTAGTGGGTTGATGCGACTCGCCGCCGGCGAAGGTGTACTGCAAAATACCTAGCTGCCCGTCCTCGGAGACGATAGGCTCCCCTTGAAGATGAGCAATATTCTGCGGCGAAACTTGGCGCACGAACTCGTTGTAGGCGCGGTATTCGCGCCAAAGGTCAAGCGGATGCGCCAACTTCACAACCAGTGGCGCTCTGCCGGCGCCAACCGAGACGAGCACGACAATGGCTCCGCTGTAGCCTGTACGGAATTCCTGTGTCACAAGAATCTGTCGATCCGCCGGCAATGCGCGATCCAGCAGCGCCAATTGCTTTGGGGAGAGACGAAGCCCAGGCGCTAACCTCACACGGTCGCCCAGTGATGATTCTGGATTCGGTTTTGCGTCGCCTTCCGTCACTTGTCTTGAGGCTCCAGTCAGACTGCTGCGGTATGATCGAAAACTGATCCGTACGATGCCCCATGGGAATGGCGGCAATCGCCATTCCGTGAACGAGGTCGGATTATAGCACAGCGTCTCCGCTGGTAATAGAGCACAAAATCTGCAGCCCGAAACGATGCTGTATTGTGAAATCCTGCTCAATAAACCTCCTGTTTCTGGCGGATTTTCGGCATTTGACAATGTCCAAACATGCAGATACACTCCTCGACCATTGTCAGCCAGCAAGGCATCATCGCCACTTCATCGACCACATACCACAGCGACACTGACTCAATAACCGAATATCAGCTTGTGCTTGCTATGACGATTTGGCTGTCGCGAACGGAAAAATCGTCAGCAGTAGGTATCACGCTCCAACTAAAGCCACGAAATGCGGAACGCAGCGAGGTCGTATTTGATGCAGCCTTGCTCCGAAATGTGGAATTTCCTTAGCTAAAGTCGTCGATTTCTGAATGAGCAGGAGAGACTCAATGAGCAAGAAGATATTATGTATGCTGTCGGAATGGGGATATTGGGGTGAAGAGTTGGTCGGCCCCTATGACGTGCTGCTTGAACACGACTATCAGATTGACTTCATGACCGCATTTGGTCGCAAACCGCCTGCGCTCCCACCTAGTATGGAAGCAGGTTATTTGGATCCGCCGTTGGACAAGGTCGTAACGGATGACCATTATGCTGGTCGAACGCGAGAGGTGCACGAGTCTTCGCTGCTTGATGACCCCATCGATCTCTCAAGTTGGTTCCCTGCGCTGCCATATTTCAACGGCCCCAGCTTTGGACATGAGCTAGAGCAGTATAACAACAAGCGCAACGAGTGTTGGCAAGACTTGGAAAAGTACGACGCTTTGCTCCTGCCAGGCGGCAGCGGACCAATGGCTGACATGGTTAACAACGAGCGCCTGCACGATGTGGTTCTGGGCTTCTTGCATCAGGACAAGCTGATTGCGGCAGAGTGCTACTGCGTTACGTGCCTTGCTTTCGCCCGCGATTGGACGGATCGCAAAAGCATCATCAGGGGTAAGCATGTGACTGGACATGCCCGTGAGTATGATTACAAAGACGGCACGGGCTTTGCCCAGATGTACGACTTCAACGGTGAACCCATGAACACAAGCGCCAATTTCGGACCGCCATTCTACCCGCTGGAATACATCCTGCGCGATGCAGTTGGTCCGGATGGACAGTATCACGGCGGCGTCGGGCATACGCTTTCCACCATTCTTGACTACCCGTTCCTTACCGGACGGTCGACGCAGGACTCGCGTTTGGTAGGCGAGTTGATGGTTGAAGTGCTAGAGAATGGACTCAGACGGTATGGCTGGTAAACAGGACGGGGCCAAGACAGGTCGCTTCGCGATTATCGAGCAGTTTCTGGCGGACGGCATGGACCACATGTTTGGCAACCCAGGCACCGTGGAGCAGGGTTTTCTGGATGCGCTAGACGCATATCCGGAGATGAAATACATTTTGACGCTTCAGGAAACGGTTGCTGTGTTGACGGCAGACGGCTATGCGAGAGCCACACAGCGTCCTACGCTCGTCCAGTTGCACTCGACGCCTGGCGTGGGCAATGCCATCGGCGCGCTCTACCAGGCCAAGCGCGGTCATTCGCCGCTCGTGGTGATCGGAGGTGACGCTGGCGTGCGCTACATGGCGATGGATGCGCAGATGGCAGGCGATCTTGTTGCCTTTGCAGAGCCGGTCACCAAATGGTCGACAATAGCGCTGGATCCAGCGTCGCTGCTGCGAACGATTCGACGTGCCATCAAGATTGCAGCAACACCGCCCATGGGTCCGGTCTATGTCTGCCTGCCAGAAGACATATTGGATGCACCGGTGGTAGAGGATGTTCGCCCGACGTCCATTCCATCGACACGCGTCGTGCCGGATGCTGAGACCATCAAAGAGATGGCGACCATCCTCACCGCTGCAGAAAGACCGTTTATCTTTGTGGGCGACGGCGTCGCCTATTCCCAGGCGCAGACTGAACTGGAAAGCGTGGCGGAACTGTTGGGCGCGGAGGTGTGGGAAGCCGATGCCGGAGAGGTCAACATCCGCTACGATCACCCGCTCTATCAGGGCATGACAGGCCACATGTTCGGTTCCTCCAGTTTGCCCGTCATGCAGCGGGCTGACGTGAATCTGGTAGTGGGCACCTATATCCTGCCGGAGGTCTTCCCCGAACTGGGCGATATCTTCGCCGACGATGCCAAAGTGCTTCACATTGACCTGAACGCGTACGAGATCGCCAAGAACCATTCGGTGGACATTGGTGTAGTTGCGAATCCGAAGTTGACACTTTCCTTATTAGCCGATGAGCTCAAGCGTACCCAGTCGGCGGAACAGAAATCGCAAGCGAAGTCTCGAACCGATACACTTGCCGCTTCTAAAAAGTCGCACCGCATGGAGGCTGCCAAGGCAGACGCAGCCAAGCGCGATGACGTGCCTCTACACATGTCCCGCTTTATGGAGGAGCTCACAGCACAGTTACCGGACGAGGATGTCATCATCTTCGACGAGGCGCTGACCAGCTCACCGCCGGTCGTGCAATATTGGCCGCCGCAACGAACCGGCGACTACTTCCTGACTCGCGGAGGTTCCCTCGGTGTCGGCATCCCAGGCGCCATCGGAGCGCAGATCGCAAATCCGGATAAGCTTGTTCTTGGATTCACCGGTGACGGCGGTTCCATGTATACCATTCAAGCGTTGTGGACAGCCGCTCGTCACAAGACGAATGCCAAGTTCATCGTCTGCAACAACGGCACGTATCGACTGCTGCAGTTGAACATCTCTCAATATTGGAAGGAACGGGGGATTGAGGCGCACGACTTCCCGCTTAGTTTTGACCTGTCCAGCCCACCACTGCATTTCGCCGAGCTGGCACAAGGGATGGGCGTACCCGGCGTGCGAGTGGAGAAGCCGTGGGAAATCGCACCGGCTATCGAACAGATGCTGGCTACACCGGGACCGTTCCTAATTGACTTAGTGCTGGAAGGCGACACGCACCCGGAGCGGATTGGCAATACGTGCGGCCAATAGACGTTGGCTTGAAACGAACTAGTAAGAAAATAGTAACCGAGTGAACGGAGAGAAACAAGAATGGCTGACGTAGTTTCGCAGGACAAGATCAATGAATTTGCAGTGGCCTGGTATCAAGCGCTGGACTTTCACGTGCCGGTAGACGAAATCAATCAGTTGGTGGCAGACCCTGATGTTGACATGGTCTTTCCCGAAAAGACGCTGCATGGGCTGAGCGACTTCCTGGCTTGGTATGCCGGAGGCACCTATTCGGATGGGGAAAAGACAGCCGGCGTCATCAATATCTTCTTTGACGAGAACCACAACGTCGTGAGTGTAGAGACGCTGGATGCGACCGACCAGACTGCTCGAGTTCAGGTCGTAGTGGCGTGGCAGGCTAGCTGGTTCGAGGCGCCGGCGCCAAAGAGCAAGCGAGTCTCTGCCGACTTTACGCAGGTATGGGAGGTGCGTCGCACGGATCGAAATGAGTTCGGCTTGGAAATCACCAGCTATAACGCAGTAGCCGAACCACCGGTCTTCTCACCTGGATTCGCGCGGCTGTAGCCCTGGTTGCTGGATAATTACGTGTTCGGGAAGGAATATTGAATGTCTATCAACCATAACAAGTACATCGTGATGCGATACTTTCAGGAGATCATGACCGAAGGAAATCTTGGGTCGCTCTATGAATTATTATCGCCGGATTTCGTCTTTACTCTGCCGACGCACCCCGAACCGTATCATGGGCCGGATGGATTTAAAGATCTTGTGACCATGCTGCATTCCTGTTTCCCCGATTTCTATATTCATGCCAAGGAGATGGTCGCATCAGGCGATATGGTTGTGACCCGCTGGCGCGGCGGCGGTACCCATCTGGGCGCCGCTATTCATACCGTAGCCGGTGACGTACCGGCAAACGGTCGATATTTCGAGATCGATGGCATGAGCTGGCACACGCTCAAAGACGGCCAGATCGTGGAGGTGATTGGTCACGAAGACACCATTTCTATGTTTGAGCAGTTGGGCATCGCACCTAGCCCGCGCACAACCACAACGCCGGAAGAGAATCTGGCGCTGGCACACCGCTACTTCGATGAGCTACTGAACCAAGGTCGCTGGGCAGCAATGGATGAGCTCTTGACCGATGACTTTGAATTCATCCTTCTATCGCAGCCAACCGTTTCGGGTAAGGACGGATTACGCGGGTATATCGGTTATTTGCGAAGCGCATTTAGCGATATCAGCTTTGAAATCGAGCGGGAAATTAGCGGTGATAACGAAGTTGCCATCCGCTGGCATATTACCGGCAAACACACTGGTGAATTCAACGGTGTGGAGCCGAGTGGTAATTCTGTCGACGAATATGGCATCGATATGTTCGAGTTTTGGAATGGCAAGATTCGCAAAGTACATATTGTCGCCAATCAGCTCGGCTTGAATAACCAGATGTCGGCTCATAGCGCGCCGGCAAACTTATCTCCAGAACAGAATAACGCGATTGCAATCCAGTTCTTTGATTCAGTCTGGAATAAGGGGGATTTCAGCGTACTCGAAACGCTCATCGATCCACAGGCGGATGACCATTCCACGGTTGGCGGTAAGCCGAAGATGGAAAAGGGTAGCGCCAGCTTTCAGGCGATCGTCAGCATGTTCCGACAAGCGATGCCCGACATCCATCTCACGATCAACGACGAGATCTATGCGGGGGATAAAGTGGTCCACCGTTGGACGTTGGTTGGAACCGATACCGGCGGGCTTATGGGCAATCCGCCCTCGGGCAAGGAATTGACTTTCACCGGCATCACCACAGTGCGCATGAAGAATGGCAAGATTGTGGAGCGATGGGCGAATACTGACGAGCTAGGGCTGCTACAGCAACTTGGCTTAGCTCCCATGCCGCCAGGGCAATAAGGGATCGATGCAAGATTCGAATGCGGTGAGTACGCACCAAACACAATATACCGAGGCGGCGCTGGCCTTCCAGGCTAAGCATCTGTCCTATCTTCAGGCCAATGACATTGAAGGACTGGTGACGGAGTGTTACGCGAAGGATGCGCGAATTCATTCATTCCAGTTTCGGGTGAGCGGAGCAAGCAACCTGCAAGAACTCATCTCGTTGGTTGCGGCTAAGTTGCGACAATTTGAGTCGAGGACTGTGACGTTTTTCAGTGCGGGTCAGGACTATATATGGCAGGAACTGGAGCTAGATCGTGCGGATGAGCATGTGGAGATATACGAATTCAAGTTTCTGCAAAACGGGCGCGTCTATCTGCAATTAATGGGCGAGAAGAGCGGTACTCTTGGGCTACAGAAGACTGTAATCCAGTCTATTTCTGAGGCCGAACCAAGTGAGTACTGTGCCGTCGCACAGGAATTGCACCATCGCTATATCGAGTATCAGGCACGGGAAGATGCGGACGGAATGGCGGATGATTTCTTCACTCAAGATGCGAGACTCATCACGTCCAAGTTGCAGGTGGAGGGTCGCGAAGATATGCGTTCGTTCTTCGCCGGCAAGTTTGAGAAAGAATCCAATTTTCATCTGCTGTCAATGCGCAATCTTGCGGGTGATGTTGACTATGTGTGGTTTGAAGCTACGGCTGCAAGCAGTCTCGGCGCTCGATCCGTGTACGATGTGATGTTATTACGGGACGATCGAGTACAGATGCAATTGGTTGGTACTCTGGATGGTGAGCTGCCAGCCAACAGGGCCTAGCGGTTCGTCAATCCGTTAGGAACGCGTAAGAGTCCGCCGTGCCTGCTGTTGCCGGCGAGACCTTGTAGGTAGGAATCGTAATATTTAACGAGAAAGGGAGCACAAGCATGCCAATCACGCCGGAACAAAATAATGCGATTGCTGAGAAGTTCTTCGATTCGGTATGGAACAAGGGAGATTTCAGTGTATTGGATACGCTTATCTCACCCGAAGCGGATGACCACTCTACAGTTGGCGGTAAGCCAAAGACTGAAAAGGGTAGTGCTAGTTTTCGAGCAATAGTCTCTATGTTTCGCCAGGCTATGCCAGACATTCATCTGACCATAGATGATGAAGTCTATGCCGGAGACAAAGTTGTTCACCGCTGGACATTGGTTGGTACGGATTCCGGCGGTGTTATGGGCGCACCTCCGTCTGGGAAAGAACTTACATTCACAGGGACAACGATCGTGCGCATGCAAGACGGCACTATCGTCGAGCGCTGGGCAAATGTGGATGAACTTGGTCTACTACAGCAATTGGGGCTGGCGCCGATGCCGCCTGGCGATGCGTAGGTAGATGGCTTGCTATTGCGCTCGGTCTTTTCTGGTTAGGTTTCGCTGGTGATAGCGAAGAATGCTCATTGCGAGGGGACATATATGTCAAAGGATTCAAACGAGGTAGCTGCCCATCGCTTTCTCGAAGATATCTGGAGTACCGGCGATCTGAAAGCGGTTGACGAACTAATGACGCCTGATTTCGCTTTCATACTGCCGTTCATGCAGACGCATGGCATTGAAGAATTCAAGAACCTTGTCGTAGCAAACCGTAAGGCTTTTGAAAATCTGACATATCGCACCAGTGATGAAGATATCGTTGCAGAAGATGACAAAGCAGCCGTCTACTGGACGATGAGCGGAAAGCATGTAGGTTCGTGGTCTGGAATCGATGCAACGAACAAGGAAGTATCAATTCAAGGCATGTCGTTCATCCGATTCAGTAATGGACGAATAGCCGAAGTGCGCGTGCAGAACGACGTGCTAGGACTGCGACGACAATTGGGCGCAGCATGACACTATCTGCATGACGTATCGACTGGTTGTAGTTCCTAGATGGAGTGGGAGACCTAGTGACGATTGGTATCCATGGTTGAGGCGGGAATTGACACAACAGGATAGTCCCGTCTTCGAACCGGTTATTGTTGCCGATATGCCGAATCCCAATGCACCTACGATATCCGCATGGGTTGATAGACTTGAAGAAGTTGTTGGCGATGTCGCAGAAGAGCTTCAAGAGACGGTCCTCATCGGTCACAGTGTCGGTGCTCAAGCCGTGATCCGGTATCTGGAGCGACTGCCGGATGATGTCTCCGTAGCGGGAGCATTACTGGTCGCTGGATGGCTGGATGTTGACCAGGTTTGGGATGCGATCCGTCCATGGGTGGAGACACCGATAGACAATGAAAGCGTTACCGGTGCAACAAGGAAGATCGTAGTTCTGTTGTCAGACAACGATCCATTTACGTCGAATTACGAAGTCAGTCGTCGGCGTTGGGAGCAGGAGTATGGCGCTACAGTGCACGTGAAGAAAGGGGCGCATCATTTCAATGGAGCGACGCAGAGTGCAGTACTCGAAGCATTGCTTAGCGAGCTAAATCCGTGACGCATATACCGCTGCGAATGTACCAATCGCCATGGCAGTAGTGGTATCAGCGTTTAGCAACCAAGATGCCGCTGAGCGCTGGATTTCTGAATCATAACTATGGTTCACATTGATTGGGTTTGTGCGAAGCGTGAATGATTGTTTGACGGTAGACACACGCTCGGTAAACACACGTTGGGTATAAACACGCAAGGAGAGAACACGATGTCAATTGAGGACAACAAAGAACTAGTACGCAAGTATGTGCAGGCGATTCTTGTCGAGAGAGACTTCAGTACCTTTTCAGACTGGACTGCACCAGGATTCTATATCGACCGTTCCGCGGTACCGGAAGCGATCGTGGGCGAAGAGGGACTGTCCACTCAGATGGACATGCTCTACAACGCGTTTCCCGATCTTGACCTCAAGATTGCCGATATGGTTGCTGAAGGAGACAAGGTAGTTGTTCGTTTTGAGGCGCCGGGAACGCAGACCGGTGAATTTGCAGGCGTCCCCCCCACAGGCAAGAAAGCCACCTGGAAGGGTCTCGTAATGTACCACTGTGTTAACGGCAAAATCACTGAGGCGTGGGCCAACTGGGACGACTGGGGCCTGATCGAACAGCTAAAGTAATTCACAGACGGTGATCAAAACAAAATACAGCGGTTGGATGACAGCGTCGTCATCTGGTCGCTGCACAGCGACGATCACAGTCGAGTAGTGTAGTCACAAAGTGGACTTTTCTTAGGGGAGATGCTTGCTAAATGGCGCCGAATGCCGGGGATAGGGTTGCTCAACGCATACCAAATCTGTTGACGCTGTTCTTTTCCATTTCGTTGGTGTTGGGATTTAGCAGCCTAGCTACGTATTTCGACTGGCGCACGGCTCCGTCTTTCAGTATTCGTGAATGGCCGGACGTACTTGTACTGCTCAGCTTTGTCGTCACGTTGTATTTCGTGGTCTCGGTTTGGCTGGCATTCAGTGTTTTGCTCGAGCGCAACCCGTACAAACTGAGTTTCGGGCGCTTCTATTTCGATGCAGCACGTTTTGGTTTGATGTTTGCGATACTAATGTGGTCATTCTTGGCCGGCCAACCGGCTCATTTTCAATACTATGTCTTTGGCTTGGCTTTTTGGCACGGGATGATGGCCGCCTGGTATATCGGCCAGATGAGAGCTTCAACTGATAGCGTGAGGCAAGAACGCAAGCGTGACCTGTATACGCACGGGTTAACAAGCCTGCTCTACCTCGTGTTGGCTGCGGTCTACTACGCAGCGGTCGCGAGACAATGGACGGATGGTCAATCTCAATGGCTCTATATCGGTTTGACTCTATTGACACTAGCCATCGTAAGTCTATTGACAACTAGGCGCCTCTCTGAATTGAAGGCGAGAGTATTGCTGGAGTCGTAGCTGGGCATCTTGGAACAGTTAACGGTAATCAGAGCTGCTAGTTTATACGAAATGCACAGGGATGTGGGGAGGCAAAGGCATGGCGGAGCAGAAATCATTCGACTACATAATTGTTGGGAGCGGGGCATCCGGAGCTGTGATCGCGAACCGATTGAGCGCCGATAGTGGAATCAAGGTGCTCATCCTTGAGGCTGGCGGAACCGCTGATGACGCCAATATTAGTGCACCAGGAGGTTTTACCAAGCTCTGGGGTACAGATATGGACTGGCAGCTAGACACGGTGGACCAGACGGGACTCGCCGATCGGGACCTAGTGATCAACCAAGGAAAAGTTGCGGGCGGCAGCACATCAATCAACGCGATGATGTATGTCCGGGGTAACCGGCGCAACTATGATAATTGGAATACCTTGGGAGCTGACGGCTGGGGTTTTGACGATGTTCTGCCATATTTCAAGAAGTCGGAAGATTTCGAAGAAGGTGCAAGCGAATATCACGGAAGCGGCGGTCCATTGCGGGTTAGAGTATGCCCGGACGATGATATGCGCTCTGATCAGTTTTTGAAAGCTGCCGTTGAAGTGGGATACGACGGCCCAAATTGGGATACCAACGGTGAAAGACAGGAGAATGGCGCTGGTCTGCTACAGTTCCACATACGGGATGATGGGAAGCGAGCAAGCGCCGCGACCGCGTTCCTGAACCCTGCGTTGAGCAGAGATAACCTGTCGATCGAATATGGCGCTCAGGTATCGCGCATCCTGCTGGATGGCAATCGTGCCGTCGGTGTCGAGTATGTGCAAGACGGTGAGACGAAGCAGGTTCATACGGACGGAGAGGTCATTGTCAGTGCCGGCGCGCTTCAGTCTCCAAAGCTGCTGCTCCTATCGGGTATCGGCCCTGCCAATCAGTTAAAAGAGCATGGGATTGATGTGGTTGCTGATCTTCCGGGTGTCGGAGAGAACTTGCAGGACCATGTGCAACTGCCGGTAGTTTACCGCTCCAACATCAACATCCCGAATACGACACTTCTCACCGGAAACGTGCTATTTGTGCAGACTAAGAAGGGTCGGAGTGACGATCCGCCGGATTTACAGCTAAACTTCACGCCGAGTGCACCAAAACCGTTGCTGCCAGTACTACCGGATTTCGGCGGTCCGGTATGTATCTTTCTCCCAATACTTGTGCAACCGGAGAGCATGGGGACTGTGCGCCTACGCTCTTCGAATCCGCTAGACAAGCCATTGATAAATCCGCGCTATCTTGCGGAAGCTGCTGATTACCAGGTGTTGGTGAACGCACTTGATCTGATTCGGGAGATTGCGAACGCAAACGCTTTCGCCGAGTTGAACGGCGGAGAGCTAGCTCCTGGTGATGGAGATCCCGAAGGCTTCATTCGCTCGCAAGCTTCGACGCTCTGGCATCCAGCCGGAACATGTAAAATCGGCAAAGACGCCATGGCAGTTCTCGATCCGTATCTCCGGGTACGCGGCATAGATAACCTGCGCGTGGCGGATGCTTCGGTCATGCCCACGGTAACGAGCGGAAACACGGTAGCAGCTTGCTTCATGATCGGCGAGAAGGCAGCCGACATGATTCTAGCTGGCTAGTTGAACTTGATTTGTTACTCACTTGGAAAAATAGAACAGACATCGTTGTAATGGAGGAAAGAAGGCAATGAAGAACGTACCCAACACGCCGCTCGGCAACATGTACCGGGAGCATATTCAGTGCATCCTGGACAAGGATATTGAGTCATTGATGGACCAGTACACGGACGACTGTCTGCTCGTCAGCAGCTTCATGAAAGAACCGCTTTACTATCACGGCAAGGAAGAACTCCGTGAACACATGCAGGGTATCCTTGGAATCGATGGTTTGGAGACGGATATCGTCTTCTGGGCCGAAACTGATGACCCGCAGACACTCATGATCACCGAACAAATTACGATGACGACTGCCGACGGTGAGGCCAACATGCGTTTTGCGGATAGTTGGGTGCTGCGAGACGGCAAGATCGCCATCCACTTTGCGGGCATGGTGCAATATCCAGACGGTTCGCTGGCCTAGACTTACATAGCATTTTCATTTGTCAGACAAAGGGGTGTTCGATGGGGATAGAAGGCAAAAAGATAGGCATCCTGATCGAGAGCGATTTCTATGAGAAGGAAATATTTTACTATGAGGGTCGCTTCGCCGAAGAAGGTCTGGACGTTCATTGGCTGTCGCGCCTATGGGGTCAGCCGTCGCTGACCTTTACCGGTCATGAATACAAAGTGCCGTTCGAGTGTTACGAGAGTTTCGAAGAAATAGATGACGAAGAACTAAGCACCTACAGTGCCATAATCGTTCCTTCTGCGATCGTTTCAGATCGGTTGCGCTACTCCGACCAGTTGCCGACGCCGGCGCCTGCAGTGACGTTCCTGCAACGCGCATTCTACGATCCCACCATCATTAAGGGCATCATCTGCCACGGCATGTGGCTGGTATCGCCTGTTCCGGAACTGATTAGGGGACGCCGCGTTGTGGCTCATCCCAACCTGTATGGAGATGTCATCAACATGGGCGGGATATATACGGATGAGGATGTAGTCGTAGACGGTGACTTGGTAACAGGACGCACTGGCGGACACTGTCATCTATTCGCACGGAAGATCATTGACATGTTACATGAGCGTAGCGACTGATTGTCTCCATGTTTGCGTCCGTCATTTACCTAAATGGTGAACACATAAGGCGAGTGAAGTAGGGTTTTTATCCAACAAGGAGAATACACGATGGCGACAGATCTGATGGTTCCTGTGAAGAAGTTCTACCAGGTGTACAACGACAGCGACATTAGTCTTTGGAATGATGCTATGTCTGAATCGTATGTCGGGCACATTAACCAAATGGAAGTGCCCAGTAGAGATGTGGGCAGGGGTTTTGTCGAAGCGCTGATAAACGCGTTCCCCAATATTGAGTATACCGTCCAGGATACCGTGATACAGGGCAACAAGGTCACGAGCCGATGGACCGCGACGGCGACACACACTGGTGACCTCTTTGGTATGCCACCTACCAACAAAGACATCAATATGCTCGGCATCACGATTTTCCGCATCGAAGACGGCAAGATAGCTGAATTGTGGGATGTATATGACGAAAAAGGCATGATGGACCAACTGACCGCTGAATAATCAACGCAGCCGCACTATCCAAAGAGGGAGATAACGTGGCAAATATTGCTTTCCATCACGTATCGCTAACATGTGCAGATACGAAGGCCACTGAATTGTTCTATGTCGAGCACTTTGATTTCGTACGAGCACGCGTAGTGCCATTCGGCGAAACAGAAATCGTGTTCATTCGTTTAGGCGATATGTGGCTGGAACTGTTCGAGGCTGAAGAGGAGTCTCCGGCGCCCAAAGCTACGTCTGACGCAGCGCCGTCTGGCGATGGAGCGCCATCTGGCGATGGCGTGCATTATCCTGGAGTACGGCATATCGCTTTCAAAGTGGACGATGTCGACGCGAAGCTCGCTGAGATGGGTGATGCAGCAGTCGTCACCTTTGGGCCATTCGATTTCGATGACTTCATACCAGGTTGGCGGACGGTGTGGTTGAGCGATCCGGATGGCAATATTGTTGAGATCAGCCAAGGATATAAAGATCAGGATAATCCACTCCCGCTTGAATAGGCGTTTGTCACGACAGAACAATTCTGCACCAGGAGAATCCGAAACACATGAATGAGATCAGTTTCACTTTTTCAGACACGATTGCCGGATATGTGACCAGCTTCGATCCGGAATCGAACAGATATATTGTCAAAACCAGTGACGAACGCGAGTACACGGTTCTGCTTAAGGAGAACACGTACGCCATGCTGGTGCGCAACTTGGGACAGCCCTACCAAGACGCCACCGGACAGATTCGCGATATGCTAACCGAGGGGCGCTATCTCTTTACCTATGGCGTGTTCTATCCCGAGGGCGGGGATTTCACATTTGAAGCGCAGTTCATCCTGTTCGTAGGCCGTCGCGCAAACTCCTATGCCTTCGAGTCGCGCGATTGGTGGACGCGGCAGATTGCGCAACTGGGCGATTTCTACCTGCACGCGCAGTTCGGCGACGATCCTGTGAATTTCGACGACTATCGCACCAACATTACGCTGACCGGCGAGAAGGCGCAAGACCGTTACCGGCAGGAGACCGACACAATTTCTCGTCTGGTCTACGGCTTCGCCTCGGCTTACTTGCTGACGGGTGATGACCGTTATCTGGAAGGCGCAGAGCGTGGCACTGAATACCTTCGTGAGCACATGCGATTCTATGACCTGGACGAGAACATCGTCTACTGGTATCACGGCATCGATGTGGAAGGGCGTCGTGAAACCAAGGTATTCGCATCTGAATTCGGCGACGATCTAGACGCTATTCCTGCCTATGAGCAGATTTATGCCCTGGCTGGTCCAATTCAAACGTACCGAATCACCGGTGATCCCAAAATTCTGCGCGACGCTGAGATGACCATCGACCTCTTCGACCGTTTCTTCTTGGACGATGAGAAAGGTGGCTACTTCTCTCATCTCGACCCGATTACGCTTGACGCGCGCAGTGAAGCTTTGGGCGACAACCGTGCCAAGAAGAACTGGAACTCAGTGGGTGATCACGCACCAGCCTATCTGATAAACCTGTGGCTGGCGACAGGCGAAGAACGCTACGCCAAGATGCTGGAATACACATTCGATACCATTACCGAGCACTTCCCGGATTACGAACACAGTTTCTTCGTGCAGGAGAAGTTTTTCGAAGACTGGTCGTATGATCAGCACCATATGTGGCAGCAGAATCGTGGCGTGGTGGGCCACAATCTCAAGATCGCGTGGAACCTCATGCGCATGTACGGCCTTACGCCGAAAGACGAATACGAGAGCCTAGCGCGCACCATCGGTGAGAAGATCCCGCAAGTGGGCCAGGACCGGCAGCGCGGCGGTTGGTATGATGTCATGGAGCGAGCGCGACAAGATGGACAGGATTGGAACCGCTATGCCTTTCACGATCGAAAAGCATGGTGGCAGCAAGAGCAGGGCATTCTCGCCTACCTCATCTTGAATGGCATTCTCAGCGACAAAGAATACTTGCAATATGCGCGCGAAGGTTCTGCCTTCTACAATGCTTTCTTCCTAGATCATGATGATGGGGCTGTTTACTTCAACGTGCTGGCAAACGGTATCCCTTACCTGATGGGCACTGAGCGCTTCAAGGGCAGCCACTCCATGAGCGGCTACCACTCCTTTGAGCTATGCTATCTTGCTCAGACATATACGAACTTGCTTATCACGAAGGAGCCGCTGGACCTCTTCTTCAAGCCGTATCCTGGTGGTTTTAAAGATAATATCCTGCCGCGTTTCACCAGATATCTTACCTGCGGGAAGTGTTCGCATCAGCGAAGTAACTGTCGACGAACTGCCGTATACGGACTTCGATGCCGATGGATTGACGGTCAATCTCCCGCAAGTTGACCGGCAAGTGCGTGTACGTGTGCGCGTGGAACCTACCGGTGCGTGAAAGCTCGGCAGTTGAAGACGTACTCACTGACGACGCGTTGTTAGATAGGCGGATCGCGCATTAGATCGACCGAGCGCAACAGAGTGCACGCACTAGATAGGAGAAGAACATGGAAGTATCGCGTAGACAGATGAACGGCGTGGAAATTGTTGAAATAAGCGGTGAGATTGACGGCAGTACCGCTCCTGATGCACAAGCCGTAATCACGCCGCTGGCGCAGGCTAATGAAAAGATCGTCATTGACATGAGCGGAGTGGGCTATATGTCCAGTGCCGGCTTACGCATGTTGCTGGTCGTCTATCGCACGGCTGCAGGAGGCGGAGGTGCTGTGGCCCTGTCGGGGCTGTCCCAAGAAATCGAGGACACCATGTCGCTGACCGGTTTCCTCGACTTCTTTGACCATTATGAGACTGTCGAAGCCGCCGTAGAAGCCGTGGGTTAGGGGGAATCAATATGGTAGAACGTATCGATGTATTTCCTACCCATGAACACGAAGGATACAAGTTGCGCGCAGGCAAAGCGTTTCCATTCGGCGCGACGTCTGTACCGGGCGGCATCAACTTCTCTGTGTTTTCCAGCCATGCTACCGGCTGTACGTTGGTTATCTTTGATATCGGTGAATCGGCGCCCAAGGTCGAGATTCCTTTCCGCGAGGAATTTCGCATAGGCAATGTCTACAGCATGATCGTCTTCGGCCTAGACATCGAGTCGACTGAATACGGTTATCGCATGGACGGACCCTGGGACCCAGATGCGGGTCATCGTTTCGATACATCCAAGATTCTCATGGACCCGTATGCGCGCGCAATCGGCGGGCGAGATATTTGGGGAGTTGCCCCAGACTGGGACGACAAGTATCAGCATCGCGCTCGCTTGGTCTTCGACGACTTCGACTGGGGCGACGACCGACCGCTCGAGGTTCCTATGGAGGACCTTGTCATCTACGAAGCACACGTGCGAAGCTTCACGGCGGATCCCTCCTCCGGCGTACGATTCCCTGGCACGTTCGCCGGCATTCGCGAAAAGATTCCCTATTTGAAAGATCTGGGCATCAACTGCATTGAGCTGCTGCCCATCTACGAATTCGACGAGTTCGAGAACAGTAAGTATGACGAAGAGAGCGGTCGCCATTTGGTGGGCAACTACTGGGGATATAGCACCCTTGGCTTCTTCGCTCCTAAGGCCGGCTACGCAGCTACCGGCAAGATGGGCATGCAGGTCGACGAGTTCAAGGCGCTAGTTAAAGAACTGCACCGCAACGACATCGAGGTCTTCCTGGATGTGGTCTTTAACCACACGGCGGAAGGCAATGAACAGGGTCCGTACATCTCGTTCAAGGGTTTAGATAACAAGACCTACTATATGCTGACGCCGGAAGGCTACTACTTCAACTTCAGCGGCACGGGCAATACGTTGAACTGCAACAATCCCGTTGTGCGGGACATGGTGCTGGACTGTCTGCGCTACTGGGCGGCTGAGTACCACGTAGACGGATTCCGCTTCGATTTGGCTTCCATCCTTGGGCGTGATCCCTTCGGTGCACCCTTATCCAACCCTCCGCTGCTGGAGAGTTTGGCATTCGACCCTATCCTGGCTAAGTGCAAGCTCATCGCCGAGGCGTGGGATGCAGGTGGTCTCTATCAGGTTGGCTCCTTCCCGGCGTACGGACGCTGGGCGGAGTGGAACGGCAAGTATCGCGACGGCGCGCGCAAGTTTCTGAAGGGCGAAATGGGCACAATCGGCGATATGGCGCAGCGCATTCAGGGTTCTCCCGATCTCTATGCTAGCCGCGGCGCTACAGCTTCCATCAACTTCCTGACAGCGCATGACGGTTTCACGCTGCATGACATGGTCTCGTATAACGAGAAACACAACGAAGCCAACGGCGAAGGCAACCGGGACGGATCCAACGACAACGATAGTTGGAACTGCGGCTGGGAAGGTCCCACCGACGATCCGGCTATCAATAACCTGCGTATCCGCCAGACGAAAAACGCTCTGACCTATCTCATGGTCAGTCAGGGTGTTCCCATGATACTCATGGGCGATGAAATGGGCCGCACAAAGCAGGGCAATAATAATACCTATTGCCACGACAATGAGCTCAACTGGCTCGATTGGACATTGACGGAAAAGAATGAGGATCTATTGCGCTACGCACAGAAGATCGTCGGCTTTCGCCATGCACACCCTGCATTGCGCAACCGGTGGCATCTCAGCGGTTCGGATCATGTGGGCAGCGGTTACCCGGATATAAGCTGGCATGGCACACAAGCGTGGAATGCTGACTGGTCTGGAACAAGTCGATTGCTCGCTTTCCTATTGTGCGGAGAAAACTCGCGCGGTGGGATGGAGAAGGACAACTTCATATACGTAGCACTGAACACCCATTGGGAGGACCATTGGTTTGAGATTCCGGGCTTGCCGGAAGGTTCGTCGTGGCATGTGGCGGCAAACACAGGCGCACCATCGCCAGACGATATCTTCGATGTGGGTGATGAACCGCTACTAGAGAACCAGGACGGCATCCTTGTCGGCAACCGGTCTACAGTAATTCTGGTTGGGAAATAGTGAAATCGGACGAGCGATTGCTTATAATCGCACAATTGGCGATAGTCAACATCACGCGTAGAGCACCTAGCTTAAATAGGTAGACAGAAAGGGATATTATGGCGTTCACAGTCAGTACTGAAGTAAGGGATGGAATCGCACTCATAACGTTGGAGGGCGAACTGGACGCTGTTGCAGCGGGTGAATTCCGCAACGCAGTAGAGCAGGTGGCGCAAGAAGACCCGCGTCGGCTTGTGCTGCTGCTCGATGAACTCACGTTCATGGCTAGCGCCGGGTTGCGCGTCTTGGTCTTCACCAAACAGAAAATGGGTTCGGACGTAGATCTCTATGTCGTAGGCGCCCATGATGCAGTTCTAGAAACCATCACCATGACCGGCTTCCACCACAGCGTCATCATGCTGGATGAGTACGACGCAGCGGAGATCGAAGGAGCATAGCGCTATCAACGTTGTTAGCGGCTCGTACGACACACATGAATGTGGCCGCTGCACCGTTATGTATCGGTAGAATGGGACTGGACTATGGCATCACTTACGGTACCCGGAAGCCTTACATCATTGGATGACATTCGGGCTTTCGTCTCCGAACATGCGTCGAAGGCAGGTCTGACTGAACGTCAGACCTATCGACTGTGTTTAGCTGTTGATGAAATTGCCACGAATATCGTGAACTATGGCTACAACGGGGCTTACTCAGAGGGCGAAATCGATATACAGTTCGAGGTAAACAATTCGACTGTCACGGTCAAGCTGGTCGACGATTCACCGCCATTCGATCCGTTTTCGCGTGAACAGCCGGATGACCTGGACGCACCACTGGAGGAACGCGATATCGGCGGACTGGGCATCTTCCTCGCTGGAGAGAATGTTGACAAGTTCGCCTACGAATATGTAGATGGACAGAACCGTAATATCTTCGTGGTGAACCGCAACAATGGCGCCTAGCGAAGAGCCTGTACTCCACACAGTATAGTCATGAGTAACTAGCGCTGTCTGCGCTTCACATTACGATGTAAGGAGCCACCGCATGGGACGGATCATGTCCGTGCATTCGTTTAGGGGCGGTACCGGAAAATCGAATACCACGGCCAACTTAGCGGCTTTACTCGCATTACGAGGCTTGCGGATTGGCGTAGTCGATACGGATATTATGTCGCCGGGAATTCATGTCCTCTTCGGCTTGGATGAGGATCATATTACCCATTCGCTCAATGACTATCTCTGGGGTGACTGCAAAGTTGAGGCCTGTGCGGTCGATGTGTCCCATGTGCTGGGTGACGGTTCAGAAGGTACTATCTACTTAATTCCGTCCAGCATGAAGACCGGCGATATCGCCCGCGTGCTTCGTGAGGGCTATGACGTCGGCCTGCTCAACGACGGCTATCAGCGCCTGCTTCAACAACTGGATCTGGACATGTTGTTAATTGACACACATCCTGGTCTGAATGAAGAGACGCTGCTTTCGATCGCGATTTCTGATGTGCTGGCCATTGTGCTGCGGCCTGATTCCCAAGATTACCAGGGGACAGCCGTAACGGTAGAGGTGGCGCGCAAGCTTGCTGTGCCAAACCTGCTGCTGGTAGTGAACAAGACACCGGAATCGTTCGGTTTGGACGTGGTGCGCGAACGGGTCGCCAGCGCGTATGACGCTGAAGTCGCAGCCGTTCTGCCCCACAGCGACGAGATGATGACTCTTGCCAGCGAAGGCATCTTCGTACTGAAGTATCCCGATCATCGTTTTACCAGGTTATTGGGTGATATCGCAGATAGGGTGGTAGTAGAGTGACAAGTGAACGCACGTGCACGAGTTCATATAGAGAAATCAAATGACATTGACAGTTGATGACAAACGGTTGGCGTTGCAACAGGTGGACCTGTTCGACAAACTCTCGAGCGAATCTCTAGAGAAACTACTCGCGTACGCCAGCGAAGAACGAGTGCATGCGGGGGAAGTGGTCAGCGAGCAAGGTGAGAGAAGCGATCGCGTCTTCATCGTGCTCGAGGGCAGCGTGCGCGTGGATCACAATGATCGTACGGTGAACCTGATCAAGCCATACGGTCTGTACGGTGAATGGACGCTTCTGCAAAAGAAGCCTCAGCCGACCTCTGCCACAGCTGTACAGGATAGCCTGCTGCTTCAGATTGACGGGAAGGCTTTTCTGGCCGCACTGCGTCAGAATCCTGATCTATTGATGAAACTACTCACCGAGTACGATCCGCGCTTATGGGATTCAATGGAGGATCTCAGCACACTCCGCGATCAACTTGAGGAAGTCATCCTACCGCTCGGCGTCTCCTTGTCGCAGGAAGCAACTCGCACTGGCTTAGCCAACCGGGTTGTGGAAGAATCCATGCGATTGTGTTCAGCGGATGCTGGCGCGCTTTTTCTGACTGAAGAAGATTCGGACGTACTTTTCTATACAGTGCTGATTGTAGACTCGCTAGATCTCCACCTGGGCGGTGTTACCGGCAATGAAATACCGTTCGATCCCGTGCCGATAGACGTAGCTGACAAAGCTGGCGAACATGAGCCCGATGCTCCTGTCGTGAATCTGTTGCGAGAAGTGGTCAGGCAGGGGCGTACTGTCAACATTGCGGACCTCGCTGAAGAGTCCAGCTACAGTTGTGAAGAGACTAAGTCGCGAGATAAAGCTCTAGGCTACGAGTCACAGTCATGTCTCACGGCGCCTTTACGTGATCCCAGCGGCACCGTTGTAGGCGTCCTTCAGTTGTTTAACGCGCAGGATACTGACGACGGACATGTGATCCCGTTCAGCCCAACCCATCAGCTAATGGTTGAGTCGCTGACCGCACAGGCTGCAGTTGCCTATAATACGCAACTCATGCTTCATCGCGAGCAAGAGTACGTGAAACTGGAACAGGACGTGCAAGTGGCACGCCGCATCCAGGCAGGGTTCCTGCCCAGCCAACTTCCGCAGGTGGAAGGTTATGAAATTGCTGCGCGCTTCCAGCCCGCGCGTGAAGTAGCCGGTGACTGGTATGACGCGTTCATGATGACTCAGAATCGCAGGCTGGGATTCGTGATCGCCGATGTAGTTGACAAAGGCGTGCCTGCAGCCCTATTCATGGCGCTGGTACGTAGTTTGACGCGAGCCTTTGCACAGCAGAATTACTCTGTCGACTGGACTTCGCTGCTGGGCGACAGCGCCATCGGCAGTCGGGGTGGCAATCGCATGCGCGCTATGCCTTCCGCCGGCACGATGTCGTTGTTTAACGCGGTTTCCTTGGCAAACAACTACATCCTCGAGAACCACGCTGAGGATAACATGTTCGCCACGCTCTTCTTCGGCATGCTCAATCCCGACACCGGTCAGCTGATGTACATCAACGCGGGGCACAATCCGCCCCACATCGTCAGTTCAGACGGCGTGATCAAGGCGTCCTTAACCAACACTGGCGCTGCTGTGGGCATGTTCCCTAATATCGAGTACAAAATTGAGGAAGTGACGCTGGAGCCGGGCGATACAGTATATACCTACACTGACGGTGTTACTGAAGCGCGCAATGCGGCAGGCGACTTTGTCACGGATGATGGGCTAATCCGGTTGTTGTCTGCGCCCACCACGACCGCGACCGCGCTTGTGGAGAAGGTGCACATGTATCTGGAAGGTTTCATGTATGGTGCCGCACAGGCAGATGACATTACCATGCTAGCCATCCGCCGGGTTTGACTAGCCTAATAAACGTGAAATTCAGGTCAAGAAACTCACGAAGTATGTGTTGAGTGTTCCGTAGTCAATACTGCATCTTCCGATCCTACGTCTACACGGAATCCTCTGTAGCAATGGGAGAATAAGCTGTGGGCCATGGCAACGCTCCTGTTTCTGGGCTGTCTCACACGCCAGGAGATCCGCCGTGACCCACATCATCCACCTGCTGCTGCACCATCACAAGTAGGATGCGGTTACTTCTTAACACAACCCACGTTAGCCCAACCTATTTTACGGTAACCTCGCTAAAGTAGTGGGTACGCTTGTCGATCTGCGACTTCTCCCCCGTTAGCGTAATCGTGGATGTCAGCGGCAGCGATTGCGACGAATTGCCGACCATGATCCGCACGTCGACCGGTTCGACGACAAGCTTCATGTCTCTGTCATAGTAGGCGAGTTGCTCGGCTGCCATGTAGAATGCTACACGCTTACGTTCGCCAGGTTCCAGAGAAACTCGCTTAAATCCGCGTAATTCCTTGACCGGTCGTGTGACACTCGCGCCTTCAGTGCGTGTGTACAACTGGACGATTTCATCGCCCGCGCGATCGCCGGTATTGAGCACGTCAACCGCTATCGTGACTATACCGTCTGTCTCAACGTTCTCAGGAGTTACCGACAGATTCTCGAAGGCAAACTTCGTGTAGCTTAACCCGAAGCCGAAGGAGAACAGCGCCTCATTGCTCTCGTCCATGTAGGGCCCGTAGAAGAACGAGCGCGATCCGGACGGTCGATGCGCGTAGTAAATTGGCACTTGACCTACGTGACGCGGGAAGGTTATGGGCAACTTGCCGCTCGGATTGATGTCACCGAACAGCAACTCGGCAAGCGCTGGTCCGCCCTCAGCGCCAGGCAGCCATGCCTCCACTACCGCTGGAGCCGCGTCGACAAGCTCAGGTATCGCGTAGGGTCTGCCGCTGACCAACACCAGCACCACGGGCGTGCCGGTAGCAAGTACTTCGTTCACCAAGTCTTCTTGCACGCCGGGCAGAGTAAGATGCGCGCTGTCCCGAAATTCACCGGATGTGCAATCTGGAATCAGACCGGCTTTGTCTCCAACGACGACGATGGCAACGTCAGACTTTTTCGCCGCTTCGACGGCCTCTGCAAAACCATCCCGCGCATCCGAGTTCACATCGCAACCCTTGGCGTAATGCAACTGCGTCTGTGGTGAAACGGCTGCTCGAATGGAATCAACGATCGTGTGCATGTCCGATGGGATGGTGGATGCAAGGCTCACGGAAGCCGGCAATGGATGTTCCGACAGGCCCAGACCGTGCAAGGTCACCATCGTTTCAATATGCGCCGGGTAGGAGTAGTCGCCAAGCAAGTTGCGCTTGCTATCGGCATTGGGACCTATGACAGCGATAGAGCCCAGTGTCTTGGAGAGCGGGAGCCGCTCATCTTCGTTCTTTAGCACAACAAACGACTTGCAGGCAATCTCATGCGCTAGCTCGCGCTGTTCCGGCGTCTGATACACATTGAGTACGCTATCCGGCTCAACATACGGATTCTCGAACAGACCGAACTCGAATTTCTTAGTCAGAATGCGACGAACTGATCGGTCGACGAGCGACCGGTCGATCTGTCCGGCTTCGACCTCGTCTACCAAGTCCTGTCCATACGCGTCGACGTTGGGCAATTCCAGGTCCATACCCGCTTCCAAAGCGAGCTTGGCGGCATCAGCCCGATCGCGTGCGTACTCGTGATAGAGCTTCAGCTGAATGATTGCCATATAGTCCGAAACGACGAGGCCATTGAAGCCCCACTCGTCGCGCAGCACGTCTGACAGAAGCCATCGCGAACTGCTGCACGGCTCGCCGTCAATTTCGTGGTAGGCAGGCATGACGCTCGCCAAGTTGGCATTGCGTACAGCCGCTTCAAACGGCGCCAGGTAAACTTCACGCAGTTCACGTTGCGGAATGTTAGCCGGAGCCCAGTTCAGACCGCCAAGGGAAGCACCGTAGCCGACATAGTGTTTGGCGGTAGCCATCACACCGTCGGACCAGCTATCGCTCTGAAGACCACGCACGTACGCGACTCCCATGGTTGACACGAAATACGGATCCTCGCCGAATGTCTCTTCTGTGCGACCCCACCTCGGATCGCGCACGACGTCGATGACGGGGGCGAGCCCGTGATGGACGCCCACGGCACGCATTTGCGTGCGAATCACTTGGGTCATTGCCTGAACTAGTTCGGGTTCCCATGTGCTTGCCAGCCCGATAATCTGCGGGAAATTCGTGGCGCCGTTGGCTAGAAAGCCGGTGCAGCATTCATCGTGCACCAGTAGCGGGATACCCAGCCGTGTGTTCTCCATGACATACTTTTGCATTTCGTTAGCTAGCTTGGCCGTTTCGACTGGACCCAAGCTGCTTCCGCCCGCAATTCGCGTGATCTGACCGAGGCCTTGCGATAAGTGCTTTTGTGCCCATTCCGTGTTCAGCCCATCGTCGTCGGCGAGTTCATAGACCCAGCGGCTGCCGAGCTGAGCTACTTTTTCCTCGAGCGTCATGCGACTCAGGAGGTCATCGACACGCTGCTCAATCGGCAGTGAATCGTCTTTGTACGCAATCCCGTTATTATCGTTCGTAGACATATCTCGTGTTTCCTTCTGGGATTTGGTGATTGTTGCGCACTGCCAGGTTCTTTCGTAGTACTGGAAATGCGCAATGGATCCGCCCATTTTGCAAACGGATTTGCCTAACTCTCGACTGTAGCCTGATCCGAAGCCGAATCTGAATCAGCCTCAATTTGCGCATCTTGCGTGTACAGATAGCAATTCACCAGCACGCCATCATCCACAATGTTGGGCGGGCGTTTCGTGCGGCAGATATCCATGACTTCCGGGCAACGTCCGGCGAAACGGCATCCCTGACGGAGGTACTCATCCTGCTCCGTATCAGACAGTCTAATGCGTCCCTGCCAGCGATTCCTGGGATCCGCCTGCGGAATCGAGTCGCGCAATAGCTGCGTGTATGGATGTCGTGGCGACATCAATACTTGCTCTACGCTGCCTAATTCGACGATGTCACCGCGGAACATGATGGCAATCCGGTCGCAGACGTAATATGCGGTGGCGAGATCATGCGTGATATACAGAACGCTCACACCCGTTTCGTCGCGGAGCTTCTTGAAGAGGTTCACGATGGACATACGCAACGACGCATCCACCATGGAGACCGGCTCGTCAGCAATGATCAGCTTGGGGTCGGTCAGCAGAGCCCGTGCAATGGAAATGCGCTGCAACTGGCCCCCGGAAAACTCGCTTGGGTACTTGCCTGCCATATCCTCATACGTCAGACCGACCAGCCGCATCTTCTCATCGATTCGTTTGATAGCGTCCTTCTTGGACTTTGCCAACTTGTAATTCTTTACAGTATCAAAGAAGTACCGATCCACGGTGCGCAGCGAGTTGAAGGTGCCGAATGGATCCTGGAAGATGGCCTGGATGCCTTCGGTAAACCAGACCTTTTTGTTATTCGTTTCTTTTTTGCCGCTGTGGATGATGTCGCCATTCGTCGCGGTTTCAAAACCAAGTATGATGCGCGCCGTTGTTGATTTGCCGCAACCGCTTTCACCTGCCAGTGCAAATATTTCCGCTGGTTTGATGTTGAACGAAATGTCGTCGACTGCCGTGATGCGCATACGAGAGAGCACGCTGCCCAGCGTGAACGTTTTCGATAGGTTATCGACCTCAAGCAGGTATTCCATGCTCTTCCTCTCCAAGCAACCAACAAGCTGCCTTGTGATCGGCTTCGACCTGATAGAATCCTGGCATCTCTTCGCGACAGATATCCATCACAAAAGGACATCGTGGGTGGAAGGGGCAGCCGAGGGGCAAATCCGCCAGCGATGGCGGGCTGCCAGGCACACTCTCTCGTTGCGATTTATCGCCGAACTTTGGCAGCGAATTGATCAGGTATTGCGTGTACGGATGCGCCGGTGTGGCGAATAAGGCTTCGGTAGGCGCCTCTTCGACGATCTTACCGGCATACATAATACCGATTCGATCGGCGATGTTAGCGTGCACGCCCATATCATGCGTGACCAGGATAATGGTGTTTTTCAGCTTCTTCTGTATATCGGTTAGGAGCTGCACTACACCGCGCTGCACCACCACGTCGAGAGCGGTTGTTGGTTCGTCGCCGATAATGATGCGCGGTCTTAGCAGCGTAGCCAGGGCGATGGTCACGCGCTGCCGCATGCCGCCTGACAGCTGATGCGGATAGGCATCTAGAATCTTCGGCGGCAGACCCAACTCGTGGATATGTTCTCGCGCCAGTGCGAACGCCTCGCTTTTTTCGTGCATGCTGATGTGGCTCTCAATAAAGTCACGGTACGTGTCACGAATGCGAGCGACCGGGTTGAGTACGCTCATGGACCCCTGCGGCACATAGGCGATGTATTCCAGCCGTAACTGGCGCTTTTCCTCGGCGCTAAGCGTCGCGACATCTACGTTTTCGCCGGCAATTCGGTAGAGTACCCGACCGTCCATGACGCGCAGCGGCGGATCAACAGCGGCTGCCAACGCCCGTAGCAGGGTTGATTTGCCGCAACCGCTCTCGCCTGCGATACCGTATATCTCATCTTCGCGGATGGACAGGTTCACATCGTTGACCGCCCTGACGATGCGCTCTTTGCCATAGACATCCAGAACATAGAATGCTTTTAGGCCTTCAGTCGTTAATATTGATTCTGGCATAGATTCACGCTACCCCGACTCGTTGGATGCGACGGCGAGGATCCAGGTATTCGCTTACACTGACGGACAGCCAGTATAGTGCGATGAAGAGTAACACTGCCAAAACGATCGGCGTCAGTACCCACCACCATCGACCCAAGAGAACGGCCTGATACTGGATCGCCCAGTAGAGCATTGTACCCAGCGTAGGGATGGAGAGGTCCAGCAAGCCAAGGATGGCCAGCGTGATTTCCAAGCCGATGGCCCAAGCCATATTGTTGATCAGCGTAGAGAAAATCAGCGGCGTCGAATAGGGCATGTACTCGTTTACGACGAGACGCATTGTACCTGTGCCGGACAGAATCGCCGTCTTGGTGAACTCCTGTTCACGCAGACTGAGAATCTGTGATCGGATTAATCGTGCGTCCCACGCCCATCCGAAGATGGCGAGCAACAGGCCGAGCGTGATCACGTTCATGCTGTCGCGAATGAGCATAGCCAATAAAACGATCATCAGGAAGAGCGGGATAACAAGCAAACTATCGCTGACAAACATGAGCATCCGGTCCGACTTGCCGCCAAGGTATCCGGCGACCATGCCAACCGTCACAGCAATAACTCGAGAAACCAAGCCCGCAATTAAGGCGATTGTCAGTGAGTTGCGAACGGCAAAAGTTGCCATCCAGAAGATATCCTGACCGTTGGAATCAGTACCCAGCCAATACACCGTGGATGGGCGCAAATCGCGAGGTACTTCTCCCCATATTGTTGGATCATAGGGCGCGAAGAAGGAGAGACCGGCGAAAAGCAACATGAAGACCAAAACCCAGAATCCACAGAAGAAGCGATAATCTCTCAGTAGATCCTTAAATACTTTCACGCTATGCATACTCCTTATGGAACAAGTTGACAGACAGAGTCGCTCCGCAACAATCAGGTGCGATATTGCAATCCAATACTATCTCACATAGATATTCGGATTGACGACTGTTTATGAATATCGAATTCTCGGATCAAAGAACGGATAGATCAGGTCGACTAGCAACACCGTTGTGGTGATGGCGAAGATAGAAAATATGGTAATACCCATAATCAAGTTGTAATCGCCGTTGACGATGGCGCGGTACAGCAGTGTTCCGAGGCCCGGGTACGAGAAGACGATTTCCGTTATCAAGGCGCCGCTGAAGATAAGACCAAGCGACAGGGCTAGACCTGTAATTTGCGGCAGCAGTGCGTTGCGGAACACATATCGTGTGACGATCTTGCGTTCCGTGACGCCGCCCATACGAGCATACTGGACGTAGTTTTCGCCAACCACGCTCTGCACAACCAGCTTCATGGTCTGGAACCAGGTAGCCATGCCCAGCACCATGATTGAAAGTGCCGGCAAGAATGAATGCCACAGTACGTCTTTCGCATACGCCCAGGTGAAAGCTGGTTGCCGTCCCAGAGTAGTCCCGCCGGATACGGGGAACCAACGAACGGCGTAGGAGAAAAGAAGCAAGAGTCCGAATGCAAAAATATAGTAGGGCAACGGACGTACAACCATAGCAACGGCGTCCATGCCTTGCGACCAGCGCGAACTCGAAAAATAGCCGGCAAATGCACCCATTACGTTGCCCAATACCCAGGCGAGAACGGTAGTTGTCAGCAGCAGTCCCGCTGTCCAGGGCAACGCTATCGAAATCAACTTGATGACTGGCGTCGGAAATTGAAAGAATGACACGCCAAGATCACCGTGAGCCAGGCGGCCCCAGAAGGCGAGATACTGGTCGAAACCCGAGCCGCCAAGGCCGTACATTTCGGTCATTTCCTCGATGATCTGATCCATTGCACCTGGTTCAAGCGATGCGCCACGAGAACGTAGAGTCGCGACCGTCTGCATGACGGGGTCGTTGGGCAAGAGACGGGGAATAATGAACACCGCCGTCAGGCCAAAGAAGATGACCAGGAAGTATTGTATAAGCCGGGGGATGAGATACGTTCGAAGAAACATGTGGAAAATCCCTTATAGATCAGTAACCGCCGCGCTATGGTACCCGGTACAGAGTGGAGGGGGCGCCACTCTGTACCCGATCGGTATAAACTACAACCTTGCTAGTTGCCGGTCGCCTCTAGGGACGGCATCATATACTTAAACGGGCCCCAGTGTGAATACGGCTGGGTGTAGGGATTCTCGGCACCTGGCCAGTTGGTCCAGTATTGCTCGTCCCAGGTCAAGAAGCCGACATATCCGTAGGTCGGGATGCCGGGCATTTCTGTGACGGCAAGCTTTAGGCCTTCGATGCCGACATCGACCGTAGCCTGGTAGTCAGTCGGATCGGTATTACGCAGCTCATTAATCACAGCGTCCATCTCCGGTGACGACCAGCGTGACGGATGGCCGTTAGTGGTGTCACCGAGTGGTTTCACATACTCGGAGTTCCAGTAATTGAGCACGCGATAGAGGTCAGAACCAGCGCCCCAGGGCTCCTGGGCGGGCCAGTCGCCGGAGACATCGAAGTCACCTGTACTGGCAAGGCTGGCGTCTGCTTCGGTCATGAATGTGCTGGCGTCGATACCGAACTTCTTCCATGCTTGAACTGCGGCAGCGCAGTTGCGTGCGTCGTGGTTCACGGCGATGGTGTTGCTCATGCACTGCAGCTTCCACGGCGAGCCGTCAGGCAGCAGCCAGTTGCCGTTACCATCTCGGCTGAAGCCATTCTTGATCAGCAGCTTCTCTGCAACGTCCGGCGCGTACTTATACCAGCCGTATCCAAAGAGTTTTGCCTGTGTTTCGGGATCATCGGGAACGTCGTAGCCGCGATCCTTGGCGTAGGCGACGATGCGCTCAGAGGCGTTCGGATCGAACGGCTGGAAGGTCTCGCCGTTGCCAATGTCTAGTGTGAATTCCTCGAGCCACGGAAGCATGGGCTTGATGAAGTCATCAGGATAGTTGGACAGTGACGGAATGTGCACTGGGCTCAGCGCACCGGTGCCGTCAACTGCGATACCCATATAGTCAGCGATATCGATGGCCAACAGCATGGCCCACCGTACATCACGGTTGTCATACGGCGCCTTGGCGGTGTTGAAGTTGATGCCCGTAATGGCTGGGTCGTTGTTGACGACGTAGGGCCAGTCCAGCTGGTAAGCGCGGCAGGTGTCGCACTGCTGCAGTACAGCCTTCAGGCCGTCGGATGAAACGCCAATCGTATCGGCCTGGTGCGTCAACTGTGCCAGAATCTTCGCTCCTTCATCTGCGAAGTACTGATAGACAACGTACTTAGGCTGCGGCTCGCCGAACATGATGCCGGTTGGGCTATTCTGCCAGTCGTCGCGCTTCTCCCAAATGGTCCAGAATCCGGACGGATCGAAGCTATGAAGTTTGTATGGGCCTGTCCCTACGAATGGGTTGAAGTCAAAATTTACGGGATCATCAACCTGCTCGAAGATATGCTTCGGCATGATCCAGGTGGCGCCCCAGCGATCCAGGAAGGTGGTGTGGAAGCGGGAGTTTGGCATATTGAGTTCGAATTCAACAGTGTAGTCGTCGGGCGCAGAAACTGATTTCACGTTTTCGACGAAGTAACTGTTGGCGTTGAACTCTTCATGCGCTTTGAGCGTCTCAGCTGTGTAGACAACGTCCGCGGAGGTGAAGGGTTCTCCATCTGACCACGTGACGCCTTCGCGTAATGGAATGGTAACTTGGGTAAAATCCTCGTTATAGACGGGGTCGCCAGTCGCCAAGCCGGGGATAATCTCACCGGTGGCGAAATCGACCGACCACAGCGGTTCGTTGGCCAGGTTCTGCATGCCGCGATCGCGCCATTTCCAGCCAACCCACTCGTTGAAGTTGTCCGGTGAGCCGACGCGTCCTGTGAGGATGTCGGAGATCAGCGTCTCGCTACGGGGCAGATCGCCTAAGCCCGTACTCGGCGCTTCCTCTACAGCTGGTGCTGCGCCTTCGGTAGCCGGCTCTGCTGGTGCAACGGCGCCTCCAGCACAGCCCGCCAATGCGACGACGAGCAGTAAGCCTACAAGTAAGAATAACGTGCGTCTCATTCTTGCCTCCTTAGTGGAATTAGTTTGATTGACTACTCGAATAACCTTACGACTCGGGACGAACTGCCCTACACGACTGGCGTATCACCAGTTTTGTTGGGACTTTGGAGTACTGCAACTCCCACGACGCTCCATGGATGAGCTGCAACACTATATTGGCCGCCATTCTTCCCATCTCTTCTGCAGATTGATCGACTGTGGTCAAGGGGGGATTCATGGAGGCGCTCTCAGTGGTGTTGTCGAAACCAATCACTGAAAGATCGTTGGGGATAGATATCTGGCGTTCGCTAGCGGCATCGTAGACACCGAAGGCTGTTTCATCGCTAGATGCCATGATTGCTGTGGGCGCGTTGGGCAGGCAAAAGAGCCGATGCGCACAGATCACGCCTGATTCTCGCGTATAGTTGCCTTCTAGGATGAGCGTCGGATCAATGCATAGACCAGCCTTTGCTAACGCATCCACATAGCCGTCCAGCCGGCGTTGCGCACTCAGCAAATCGGGACGCCCGCCAATGAAACCGATTCGCCTGTGGCCAAGACCTAATAGGTACTTCATGGCCTCATGCACGCCTTGATGATTCGTAGACAACACTGCAGGAAACTTCGTGCTTTGTTGTTGCGGGTCAACCGCAACAATCGGAAATGTCGTGAGAAATGTGGATGCCTTGGGCGTAACTACGACGATGCCGTCGGTGACGGTGCCGTTTAGTTGCGCCACAAGCCGCTGCTCCCGATCTGCCATGGAATCTTCCGCCTGCGCAGCGCTCGCATAGCCCAAGAGATCGTAGCCTTTCTCCTGCGTAACGTCGTTGACTCCCTTAATGACCATGGACGTGAACGGATGCCATAGGTAGGGCACGATGAGACCCAGAACGTTCGTCGTGCGAGTGCGCAGACTGCGCGCTGCGATATCCGAAGCATATCCAAGCTCATCAATGACGCGTCGGACATTGGTCGCAGTTTCCTTTGCGACGTCGTCTTTGCCATTGAGAACGCGCGAGACCGTGGAAACTGAAACGCCGGCTTCCCGTGCTACATCACGTATATTGACTCGACTTCCTGGTCGATGCACTGGATTTTACATTTCGTATTAGAAAGGGAATCATAGCGTCGGACCTGCAACGATGACCACGAAGAGTTGCGGTATCGTTACCGGTATCGATACCAGCATTGTACCAGGTAACATCACGATGTCAATTTCGAAACTTTTGCTTTCTTGTGGATCCGATGAAACAGGTGTGCGAAACAGGGCGCGAATTGACACTTGACCGGTTAGCGCTAAATTATAGTTGGTCCGAACTTAAAAGTACCATCCTCGTTACGATGAGGATGGTAGTGAAACGTGCTATCCAGCAATGTTGCGCCTACGTGGCGTCGCTTCGGAACCAGACGCGCATTACTCCTGGCTCGCGATTGTCCCACACAGCATACGGAATGGCTGTGAACGGCGTTGTCTTCTGCGTTGGTGCATTGTCGCGGCGATAGAGCGTGGATTCGTCCCAATTCTGATCGTCGACGACCAACGCTTCGCCTTGAATGACTGCGATGCCGCCAAGCAATTCAGGCTGGAATTCGACTTGGCAGGATGCGATGGCTTCGGCATCGAGCGATATCCGCTCAAGAGGTATGCGATTGTCCGCGCTCTCCATGCAATAGACAATCGGTCCGCGCATGATTGCTGTGCGCCCGAGCAGTTGTTGAACATTGGGGTTGGCGTATACAGCCTGTACCGGCATCTCAAGAAGCAGCGTCACTGTATCGTCGGGCTGCCATGTACGCTCGATTGAGATATAACCATTCTCCACGCTGAGGTCGTCCACTGGGATGTCGTTCACGTTCACTTGCCATTGCCGGCACCATCCGGGAATCCGCAGATGCAGGGCGAAGTCCTGGCTTGCCTCGGGCTGCATCTGCATGACAATCTGCCCGCCACAGGGATAGTTCGTTTTAACCGTCAACGAAACAGTCTGCCCATCAACCTCGAGTTCAGCTTCATTCTGCGAATACTGGTGGACCCACAGATCCGATTGGCCTGTCGAATAGTAGTAGTTGCCCATGCTTTGCAGAATTCTGCTGAGATTGGGCGGGCAACATGGACACGCAAACCATTCCGTGCGGTGATGGTCACCTGTGCTAGCCAGCGGATTCACGTAGAAGAAGTCTTTGCCCTCCAGCGAAACGCCGCTGATGAATCCGTTGTAGAGCGTAAGCTCGATGATGTCAGCATACTTGCCGTCACCGGCGAACTGCAGCAGGCGGTGATTCCACATGATCAGCGCAATGGCGGCGCATGTCTCGGCGTAGGCGGTCACGTCCGGCAGATCATAGTCGAATGTAAAGCCCTCATTAGCCTTGGAGGGTCCAATACCGCCGGTGACGTACATACGTTGGTGCACGAGGTTGTGCCACAGGTCTACACAAGTGCCGTACAGTGTCGGATCATCGTACTCATTGGCTAAATCAGCCACGCCGGACATCAAGTACATGCAGCGCACGGCATGCCCCACAACCTTATCCTGCTCACGGATCGGGGCGTGCGCTTGACAGTACTCATACGTATCCGCCCAGAAATCGTCTGGGTTCTCGCCTCGTTCACGTGCTTCGACATCATAGTAGTTCGGATTCGGTTGCCCGCGCTCCTCCAGTAAATATTTACTCAACTCGAGGAATCTTCGTTCACCTGTCTCTCGGTATAAGCGAACAAGGGCCAGTTCAATTTCGGGATGCCCGCCGTAGCCTCGTTTCTTGCCCGGTTCGGCGCCGAATGTAGCATTGATGTGGTCGGCGTAGCGCGAGAGCATCGAGTAACTTAGGATCGCCCGTGGCTTGATGATGCGCAACAGCTGCTTCCATCAGGTGACCGGCGCAGTACATTTCGTGCCAGTCGCGGAGGTTTTTCCAGCGCATCGCCGGTTGAATCGCAATGAAGTGCGTGTTTAGATATCCGTCCGGCTGCTGTGTGCTGATAATCAGATCGGCTACTTCGTCGATAAGCTGAGCGATTTCCTGGTTAGGTTGATTGATCAGCGAATAAGAGGCGGCTTCTAACCACTTAGCAACATCGGAATCGCCGAATATCTGCGTGACCGGCGCCGGTAGTTCACGCTCAAAATCCAGCGTGAAAGCGCGAATACGGTCTGTCTCCACTAACTTCTCATACATATGAGGTATGGTGACGCGACGATTCGTCTCCTGTCGTGGCGCCCAGAACGTGTCGCGGAAGGTAACGTTGGCAAAGTCGACTGGCGATAGCCGCCAAGTCGCTGAATTCGTATGCTTCTCATCGTTCATCGCAATCGGCTCCTCGCCAGGATTGATGATGTGTACAAAGGCAGTGAATTCATTGGTCAACCTAATACGAAGTACTGGATTCAGTTATGCAGTACGAGATGGATTTCCCAGGAATGGACGAGGCTCAGGTTAGTGACGCAGATACCATGCTGTATCTGCCTATTCTGCTCGGTAAGCTGCTGAACGCCGGTAGAAGCGGACATACAGCGACGGGTTATTGAAATGAAAAGTACTAACGTGAGGCGCTGATAGATGGTCTTCGCCGACGACAGTTGCCAGTCGGCGCGTAGTACTAGCACCGATGGTCCATACTATATATGACGCGTTCAATTATGAACTACCTTATATGGATTCTGTGTAGCCTGATGCGCGCCGGACTACTTGTCACTAAACTGTATATCCATTCGTGCCTGGAATTGGGCGCTCGCCGTGCTCAGACTGCTACGCAGTAGTGGAACCCACTAATACCGTGTACGAGAGCGGCGGCAATTGAACGGTCGCTTGCCCGTCCTCGACCTTTGGCGTTGCAATAGATTGCGTCGTGATTCGATTCGGTTCTTCCCAGCTATTCGCGTCCTTCGGTCCGCTTCCGGTCAACTGCCACGCTTCTGAGTACGACAGCGGCGTTCCGGTCTGCCAGACCAAGTCCGCGACAATGCTATCCGTTTGGCTGCGATTGACAATGTAGACGGCGGTTGTCTCGGATTCTGCGTCGTAGCTGGACGAGACGTCCAACATGGATACCGCGCCGTATTTCGGCGTGTCGATGACTGGCGCATCCACAAGAACATCTAGCGATTCGCCTTTCGCTGTGGTACTAACTAGCTTAAACGGATAGAAGGAGCCTTGTTTGAGTAGATCATCATTCTTTGTCTGTAGCCAAGAAATGATATTCACAATTTGCGCCACACAGCATATCTTCAGGACATCACATTTGCGCAAAAAGACATTGAGCCACTGTGCTACAACCAGCGCATCCTCCAGCGTATAGATTTCCTCCGCCAGGTGCGGCGCTTCAGTCCAGTCGCCTTGCATCGGGGCGGTCTGATACCAGACCTGCCATTCATCCCAAGAGAGATGCACATCGTGCTTGCTTCGGTTCTTTGACTTCACATAACGAAGTGTCGCTGCGACCGAGTCAACATAATCTTCCAACTCCTGCGCGATCGCAAGGTAGCTAGTCGTATCACCGTCGTTGTTGTTGGCATAATAATGGATGGAATGATAGTCGACGTGATCCCAGCAGCGCTCCAACGACACGCGGTCCCACTCGGGGAACGTAGGCATCTTGTTGTTGGATGAGCCGCAGAGCACTGTCTTTATGGACGGGTCCTGCCACTTCATCATTTTGGCCGCTTCCAACGCCTTCTTGGCATACTCGTGCATGTCCAGATGGCCGATCTGCCAAGGGCCGTCCATCTCATTCCCCACACACCATACCCTCACATCATAGGGATCGCGGTGACCGTGCTCGGCGCGCAGGTCGGACCAGTATGTTCCCACCGGTGCGTTGCAGTATTCGACCAGATCGGATGCGCTCTGTATGGTGCCAGTGCCCATATTGACGCTCAGCATCGGATCGGCATTGATTTTTTCACAGAATTCCATAAATTCATTGGTGCCAAACTGATTCGTTTCGATCGACTGCCAAGCCAGATCCCGTCTTCGTGGTCGTTTCTCTTTTGGTCCCACACCATCCAGCCAGTCATAGCCGCTTAAGAAGTTGCCGCCGGGGTAGCGGATGATGGAGTACTGCTGCTCTCGCAAAGCGTCCATCACGTCCGTGCGCAATCCGCTCTCGTCCGCGCGCGGGGATTCGGGATCGTAGATACCTTCGTATACGCAACGGCCCATGTGCTCGACAAATCCGCCGAATAGCCAAGGCGAGATAGGCGCGATTGTTCGATTGCTGTCTAGATATATCTTTGCTGTATTTGTTGACATAATGGCACCTTACTTGATACTTGCGTATGGCGAAGCAATTGCTCGCTAGGCTGATGGTGAGTTTGGGCTGTATAAAAGTATATCTATTCGTTCAGACAACGGCCTATAACAGAGCGTCTACGATTGTTCCAGCTCAACTACGGAGAGGGTACTGACTGGTATGAACCATAGCAGAACGACTGCGTGCGATGGCAGACTGATGCCAAATTCCATCGTGTTTCCCTGGGCTTGAATCACGCCAAGCGGTTCAACGTGAAGTCTTGATGCGGCTACCAGATGCGCCATTTGCATGTTATTCGGCCGTTTCGGACTTCCCATTTTCTTCCAGGCGGTATACGAATTCGCACTGGTCTCTGAAACTTGCGTACGGAAGACGCTATATGGCTGGTCGGGCAGCGTTCCTGTCACTCTGATCGTCGCATCGGTAGCCGCAGTTACATCCCAGTCGTCATGGTGACTGTATAGCAGCGTAACCAACGAATCTGATTGATGTTGGGTCGCTATGCCGGCGATAATTGGCTGCTTGTGTTGATCTGATGGGTCCAATGCATCCGAGTCGCTACTCTTTATGCACGATAGCGGTAGGCGAATGCGACCAAGAGTGGCTAACATACGAAACACGTTCAATACAGGCTTGTCGATACCGTTCGTGCTGAGCGTCCGAAACCCCTCGAAGCAGTCTCGGTTTTCGAAGAGAAATGCCCAGGTCAGCATACCCAAAATGGTGTTCCCGGACTCGCTTTGCAGATCCAGCAGCTCGCACACGGTCGCCGCCACATAGCTGGCGTAGTACTCTGAGTTCCGATAGAACAAATTCGGATTGTCGCTAACGGTGCCGGCAGCCCAACCGTCTGGGTCACACTCGGACAGAATAATCTGCATGCCACGCAACTCGGGGAACTGGTCAATGACCTCCAGCCCAGCTCTGACGTTGGCTATTAGTCCGCCGATCGTCGGCGTTTCTTTTTCGGCGTTCGGATTGCGTTGAAAAGAACCGCCCTTGGCATGATAGCTGATGAAATCGATGCGCGTACCGGTCTCGCCGGTCAGGTGATTCTTACCCCTAGTAACGTGGGCCAAGAACGTACGCAAGAATTCATTGGATTCCGGTCGAGATACACTGGAAGTCGTGGCTGGACCGCCTACTCTGGCTTGCGGCAATTCTGATAGCAGACCCGCTACGGTATAGTCGTATAGCCGGCAGTACTGCTCCACCGTGCCTGCCCAGTAGAAGATGTCGGGTTCGTTCCACAGTTCCCAGTGCCAGCTGCTGACTTCCGCAAGGCCGTACCGTTCTCGGCAGTGGGCAGCGAGTTCACGCACGAGCTCTAGCCAGCGCCCGTAATCCTTTGGCGGGTAACGCCAACCGCCATATCTCGGATCGTCGTAGACGGTTTCAGGCGGCGCAGTAGACAGCGCTTCCGGCGTGAAGCCCAATTCGATGAACGGCACGAAGCCCAACTCGACATAACTGTCGAGAATCCTGTCGATGATCGACCAGGAATAGACCGGTTGGTTGGCTTCGTCTTCTGTATACGCGTTGGAGGAGCCCCACTTAAGTGACGGCGTACCGTCGCCGGAGCAGAGTAAGAAATGACAGCGGACATGATATGGACCGTCGACTAGGTTCGCCAGTTTGGCAAGCAGTTCACGACCATTCTCGGTATATGTGTAGTTTGGCTCGTCGTAGCCTACGTAACGCCAGATACGACGCAACGGGTTACCAGCTTCGATATCAATCTGTATCAAAGTAGACGAGTCGGAGGGCTCTGAAATCAAGATGCGCTCAATTCTCTGTGCGTACAACCAATTTAATGGAGTCGATTGTTAAGCGACCTCAAGTGAGACAACAGACATCTTCGGCATTTCGAAAGACAGACCCTCTTCACTGATCTTGACTCTGTCAAACTCGACCGGTTTGACCGCGTTCGGATTCTCGAAAGTGTTATGCGCATTCATCTCGTCAGCCTTCAAGACGCGTCCACTAATTGAAGATGGTTTCAATCCACGGACGAACAAACTGACCGCCAAATCCTTATTCGGGTTTGTATTGCTGATCGTCAGGTGCAGCTTGCCGCTTTCATCCACGGAAGCCGACGCCGAAATTGACGGCACACTGTAACCATCATGCGCGTACTCTTCGCATCTCACGTCAACCGGAGTTTGCATGGCGTCCTGATGCACGCTGTACATATCGAACACGTGATAGGTTGGCGTCAACAGCATCTTCTCTTTATCTGTCAGGATCATAGCCTGCAGCACATTCACGGTCTGCGCAATGTTGGCCATGCGTACGCGGTCACAGTGGTTGTTGAAGATGTCCAGCGAGAGAGAGGCGACGAGAGCGTCGCGCATCGTATTCTGCTGATACAGGAAGCCAGGATTCGTGCCAGGTTCTACTTTGAACCACGTACCCCACTCGTCGACGATCAGGGCGACCAGTTTATCCGGATCGTACTTGTCCATAATGGTGGAATGCTTGCGGATCAGCTCATCCATAAACAACGCCTTGGACATGATCTCGATCCACTCTGCTTCCTCGAAATCCGTGGCAGAGCCCTCTCGCTGTCCGCTAGGAAGTCGTCTCATCGATGTGTAGTAATGCAGTGCGAGGCCCTCCATTAATGGCGTTCCTCGGCGACTCAGTTTTCCAGCCCGTTCCATCATAACTTCGGTCCAGTGATAGTCTGCACCGCTCGGTCCACACGCTATGCGGTATAGCTTGTTATCTCCGTAGTCGCGTGCATACAAACCATACCGTCTGTACAAGTCGGCGTAGTACTCGGGTCGCATCATGCCTCCGCAGCCCCAGTTTTCGTTACCGACGCCGAAGTACTTCATCGCCCACGGGTCTTCACGACCGTTATCTTTGCGAAGATCGGTCATGGGGCTCTTGCCGTCGAACGTGACGTACTCCACCCATTGTGACATCTCCTGCACGGTACCGCTGCCGACGTTGCCGCAGATGTAGGGCTCGCAGCCAAGCTGGTCGCATAAATCCAGGAACTCGTGCGTGCCAAAGTGGTTGTTCTCCACCACGCCGCCCCAGTGCGTATTGATCATGGTGGGGCGGTCCTCGCGAGGACCTATGCCGTCCATCCAGTGATACTCATCGGCGAAACAACCACCAGGCCAGCGCAGAACTGGAATCTTGATCTTGCGCAGCGCTTCAACGACATCAGAGCGAATACCGCGCACATTGGGGATCTCGGAATCCTCGCCAACCCAATAACCTTCGTAGATGCATCGACCGAGATGCTCGGAGAAATGACCGTAGATATTCCGATCAATCTTGGTACTTGCTAACCGGACGTCCAGCGTGATCTCATTCATTGCTTTCGTTTGCCTTCAGTTTAGAACCTTTGGATTGATTTTCACTATGTTCATCCGTGTAGAGGAAGCACCGCACCGTCCGTCCCTCTACATCGATGTTGGGTGGATCGACTTCACGGCAAATGTCCATGACAAACGGACATCGTCCTGCATACTTGCAGCCGATACGGCCGTACTCCTTGACCTCCAGCGTACCCAGGTCAATGTGCTTCGCCCACTCATCACGGTCAGTTGCGGCGGGCTTTGGAACTGATTCCTGCAGTAGCTGCGTGTAGGGGTGCATTGGCGTCTCAAGTACATTCTGCACAGGCCCCGATTCGACGACATAGCCGCGCAACATGATCGCGATTCGATCGCTGATGTAGTAGGCAGTCGCAAGGTCATGCGTGATATAGACTACGCTGACATTCTGCTCATCGCGAAGCTTTCTGAACAGGTTTACGATGGCCATGCGCAACGAAGCATCGACCATAGAAACAGGTTCGTCAGCCAGGATCAGGCGTGGTTTCGGTATGAGTGCTCTGGCTACTGAGACACGCTGAATTTGTCCACCCGACAGTTCATGCGGATATCTACGGCTAACCTCCGCCAAGGACAGGCCGACCTGTTGCAGCGCCGCATCCACAACGGGAGCCGCTTGCCGTTTGTTCTTCGCCTTGCCGAAGTTGACGGCGGTTTCCAGCAGATAATCCTCCACCCGACGAAGTGGATTGAAGGTTTCGAATGGGTTCTGGAATACAGGTTGGACTTCGCTCATAAAGCTCATGAAATCTCGGCGACTGCGTATTGTTGCCAGGTCGCGACCGTTAAACAATACCTTGCCTTCGGTCGGTACAAGATCGCGCAGGAGCACGTTGGCCAACGTAGTCTTTCCGCTACCGCTCTCGCCGGCAATGGCATAGATTTCCGGCTTATTTTCGGACAATGAGAAGGACACATTGTTCACAGCGACCAGCTGTGCGTTGGTGATAAAACCGCCGACGCGGAATGACACCGTGACGTGATCGACATCGAGGAGTTTCTTATCATCGCTCATACGTTTGCCTCCTCAACAAGATGGCAGGCAACTCGGTGTCGTTCTGTGACTTGAATCATTTCCGGAGTCTCGACTGGGCAACGCTCAAACGCTAGCGGACACCTGGGATGGAACCGACAGCCGGTAGGCGGATCCGCCAGGTTTGGCGGCGCCCCTTCCAGACTTACTTTTTCTGTTCTGTCGCCGATCATGGGCAGCGAATTGACCAGGTGGTAGGTATATGGATGCTTTGGTTCATTGAAGATAATTTCGGTCGGACCCTCTTCAACGATGCGACCTGCGTACATAATTCCCACGCGGTCCGCTACATTGGCGTGCACCGCAAGATCGTGTGTAACCAGCAGCACCGTGTTGGCGCTCTCGGCTTGAATGTCCTTGAGCATCTGCAAAACGCCGCGTTGTACGACGACATCAAGCGCGGTGGTAGGCTCGTCCGCGATGATGAGGCTTGGTTGGAAGACGGTTGCTAGTGCAATCGCCACGCGCTGCCGCATCCCACCGGACAACTGGTGCGGATACATATTCAACACATCGGGCGGCAGACCCAACTTCATCACATGTTCACGCATCTGCTCCTGGAATGCCAACTTTTCCGGGATTCCCTTGTGCGTCTTGACAATATCCTCGAAGATTCTGCCGATTTTACGCACGGGGTTCAGTACGCTCATAGACCCCTGCATTACGTAGGAGATTTCAATCCACCGAACGTTCTGGCGCATCTCCTCCTGATCGATGTCAAGCATATCGACCTGATAATCGCCAAAGTCGTAATGGATCGAACCGGATTCAACGCGCAGAGGGGGCTTCACTGTACCGGATATGACTTTGATCAGCGTGGTCTTGCCGCAGCTCGATTCACCGGCAATACCGTAGATTTCATTCTTCTCTAGCTGTAGCGTTACGCCGTCGACCGCACGCACGGAGCGCGAAATGCCGTAGACCTCTGTGCTATAGTATGCATGTACATCTTCTAGTTGCAGTAGTGCCACGGCTTACGCTCCAATCCTACGTAGGCGTGTCCGCGGGTCAATGAACTCGTTGATGCTTGAGAAAAGTAAGTATAGACCCAGGAACAGTAACACAGCCACGAGTATGGGAGCTGCCAACCACCACCAAACGCCCGCAACCAACGCCTGATGCTGATTCGCCCAGTAGATGCCGGTGCCGATCGTCGGAACGGACACATCTGACAAACCCAGTACACTCAGCGTTACTTCCATGCCGATTGCCCATAACATGTTGTTGATCGTTGTGGCAAACACAATAGGCAAGACGAACGGGAAGTGCTCTCGCAGCGTAATCAGGACGGAGCTGGTTCCGGAATAGACGGATGTTCGCGTAAACGAACGCTCCTTTAAGCTCAGTACCTGAGACCGTATCAATCGCGCATCCCACGGCCATCCAAAAAGCCCCAGCAGAATACCGAGGGCCCAGAGGCTCATCGAACCGCGCAGTAGGAAACTCAGTAAAATCAGAATCGGCAGCACGGGCAGGACGACAAAGCTGTCATTCAAAGACATTAGCGCTCTGTCAACCCAACCACCCCGATATCCTGCGGTCAGTCCGATCGTGATGGCGATGATGCGGGACACCACAGCGCAGATGATGCCGATGATGAGCGAATTGCGTACCGCATAGGCCATCCACCAGAAGAGGTCTTGGCCGCGAGAAGTTGTGCCGAAGGGGTAGCGGAATGAAGGCGGCCTATCAATTGGCACGACAAAGGTCTTTTTCGGATCGAAGGGCGACACTGCTGCGATTACGGCCATAACGATGATGAGCAACAGAAAGAAAAAGGCTACTCGGAATCGGCCGTCATACCTAAACAGATCACGGAAAATCGTTAACATAGCAAACCTCTACTGATATCGAACCCGGGGATCGAAGAACGGGTAAATCAAGTCGAGAATGAGCACCATAGTGGCGACGCCAATAATGGACAGCAGCGTAATGCCCATAATCAAGGTGTAGTCGTTCGAAAGAACTGCTTGGTAGGTTAGCCAACCCATACCAGGATAGCCGAACACGACTTCCATGATCAGCGCGCCGCCAAAGATGAGCCCGATCTGCAAGGCTAAGCCAGTAATTTGGGGCAGCATTGCATTGCGGATGATATACTGGTTCAGAATCTTATTCTTTCTCAGTCCAGTGTTTTCCGCGTAGACCACATAATCCTCGGATATGATATTCGAGGTCAAGGATTTCATCCCGATGAACCAGCCGCCGATGCCGATCAGAACCAAGCTGAGCAGCGGCAAGATGGAGTGCCATATTACCGTCAAGGCAAAGGATAAGGTCGGCTCAATCTTTGTACCCGGCGGATAGGCGCCGTTAAAGGGGAATATCGGTATGTAGTAGGCGAAGACCACGAGCAGAACCAGCGCCATTATATAGTATGGGATCGGACGAACAGCCTGACTAAAAATGTCGATTATTTTTATCGCGCGATTCTTCTCATAATAGCTCGACATGGCGCCGAGTATATTTCCAATAATCCAGGAAATCATAATAGACGTCATGAGCAGGCCAAACGTCCATGGCATAGCTCTTACTATGAGCTGGCTTACAGGGGTGGGAAAGTAGGATAGCGACGGCCCTAGGTCACCACGAATTAGCCGCGCCCAAAAGGCAAAATACTGCTGCAACGTGCTGCCTCCAAGACCGTACATCTCCGTCAGCGTATCTCGCATGGAAATGATTGCATCCGGATCTACCATGGAACCGCTCATCATGACGCGGCTGATTTGCGCCTCCACGGGATCAACCGGCGAAAGCCGCGGAATGATAAAGGTCAATGTGACGCCCAATACGATAACGAGCCAAAATTGGAAAATTCGTGGGAATAGATAGTTGAATATAAACTTGCGCACGGCGAACCTTCCCGTAACGATAATACGTCCCTATGTGCGGCCTTGCTTGCACATAGGGACGATGCTACTGAATTCTTGCTACCTAGGCGCCAACGGGCTTGATCTTTACAAACATGTATTTGCTATTCGCCCAGTTCGGAACAGGATTCGTGTACGGATTCGCCGCAGTCGGGAATCCTTCGAAGTACCGTTCGTCACAGCAGGTGAACACGTTGTAGGACATGATTGGCGTGATCGGCATTTCGTTACATGCCAGCTTCAGGAACTCAATTCCTAGATCAATTCCCTTCGGATCGTCAAAGTCGAGTCTCTGAATCTCCTCAATGATGCGATCTAGCTCGGGATTTTGCCAGCGCATCCGATTTCGGCCATTGGCGTTCTCACCTTCAGGTGCATACAGATCCGAGTGCCAGCTCTGCAGGAAGAAGAAGAGGTCCGGATGACCGCCCCACGTCTCGATTGTCCAGCCGAACTCGGCGTCGAAGTCGCCGATAAGCGTCATAGCGCCGCGAGAGGCATTGTCGCGTGTATCGTGGACGGCATCAATACCGAATTCCTGCCAGTTTTCGACGATTTGAGCGGCGCCGCGACCCATGACAGCTCTTGTATCGCCTTCAGCGAGCAAGGCAATCGTGAACAGATCTCCATTAGGTTTCAGCCACATACCGTCTGAATTGCGCGTGCAGCCCGCCTTGATCATTAGCTTTTCAGCAGCGTCCAGATCATGTTTCCACCAGCCATAACCGGTGTACTTCTTGATCTCTTCCGGATCAGTCGGTACAAGGTCACCAAGGGATTCTCGTGCAGTGTCCGCGATCTTTAGAGCTGCATCGGGATCATACGGCTTGTACATCTCGCCGCCGCCTAGATCCAGCTCATATGCATTCAACCAATCCTGCATGGGATCGAAGTAGATCTGCGGATACATGCCAGTGGGTGGCACGTGAATTGCCGAGATGGTTGCTGCACCGCGATAGGAGGCCATGGCAACGCGAACGATGTCAATCGCCAAAGTGAGCGCCCAGCGTACGTCTTTGCTGTCCAGACCTGGTCGTTCATCGTTGTAGATAACTGCAGGCAATGTCGGGTCCGGATGCGCCCATGGGAAGGACGGGAACCAGCTCTTTGACGTAGGATTTGTCCTCGCGAGCGTAATCTGACCTTCCGGAGCCATATCATGGATTACATCAAGGTCACCGGCGGTTTGTGCGATGACTTTTTTGTCGCTCGGGCCTGGGGAGACGTACATGGCATACTTCGGAGCCGGCATGCCAAAGCGGGCCAACGTCGTCTTTTCCCGATCCTCGCGACGTTCCCAGATGTACCAGTCGCCATTGGAGTCATAGTCCTTGAGGACATAGGAGCCAAGGCTGATAGGCGGATTGAAGGTGTAGGCCAGCGGATCGTCCTGTGCGTCAAAGACATGCTTCGGCATCATGAAGCAGGCGTTCCAACGTACGGTGAACGCAGCATGGAAGCGAGAGTTTGGTTCTGTAAGATTGAAGACGACTGTGTAATCGTCCGGCTTCTCCATGCTATCTACGTATCGGGCGAACTGACCGGTGAACGCGAATCCAGGTGTACTCTTTTGCACATCCACGGTATAAATCAGGTCATCTGCCGTGAACTCGACACCGTCGCTCCAGAAAATGCCTGGTCGCAGTTTCACAGTCATCTGCGAAAAGTCTTCGTTGTAGAGCGGTTTCTCTGCAGCTAGTGAATTGTCCCAAACGCCGTCAATACCAGCGTCGGGATCGATGTACCAAAGCGCATCGAGCGACAGCTGCTGATGGCCTGTTGATGCAGTCTGAACGCCAGGTCGCCATCGGTTGAAATCATCCGGTCCCACAACACGACCTGTGGGATTCTCTAATATCAGAGTCTCTGCACGTGGAATGCCGGGTGCTACCTCACCTCCGGCTGCCGGTGCTGCTGCACCGCCTGCGGCTGGCGCACCGGCAGGTGCTCCGGCTGGTCCCGCACAGGAAGCGAGCACGCCGCCTGCGGTGACTAGCCCAAGTTGCGCAAGAAAATCACGTCGTGAAAGTCTGTACATGCTACATTGCTCCTTGTCGGCTGTTAATCATCATTGATCGTTAGTTGATCATACATTTGTCTATCATGCACTAGCCAGTGACTATAGATTCGACTATAGCGCTGTATATCTACCCTGCTGTGGAAACGCCTGTGGGATGTAGTTTTGTCTGTTTTTCACCGCCCTTTCTATTACTACGGCTTGTTGAAGCTGAAAGGTATTGGGCTGGTAATGTGGTTAACGGATAGGTTAGTAGCGACTAAGAAAACGAGTCAGGGTAGCAAATATGGTTGGTATGTATTGAGCTATGCAATCAACGTATTCGTCAATCTTGTTGTTGTACTACGCACATTTGTTAATGGAAATAGCACAGGCGTCCGCTACGCGAATGAGCACAATAATTTACTAAAATCTATTCGGGTTCTACTAAACCGCATAGTCAAACTTCGGTATCAATCAGTCTGTAACGGGCCGATTAGCCTGTGGCTCGAATGACACTAGCGTGAATTGTAGAGACTTGTCGATGGCGTTAGCATTCGCCGTGGAACCACGTTGGAAGGTCAAATAGCGATCTAGAAACGGCTGTCGCAATGCTCTATGCTTGATCTATCTTTATTCTACTATAGGTGCAACACTTGGAATTCTTCGCAGTATTCGGCTTATTGTCTTCGATCTGCGGAATAGCCTAATAGCCATCTATAATGCTAGAGCGCATATGCGACTCCACATCAGCCCGTATTCGTTTGACCGCCTGCGAATTTGTAGCTATACTATATCGAATCACTAAAGCAGTGTCAAATACGTTTAAGTTGAAGTTTAGTGAACAGCGCAGCGTACCAGTCGTTAGCTTTCAACCTCAGCAGAATAACGGCCATCGAGTGTCAAGTGAGTAGACAACCCTTCTTGCGAGAAATCGCACAGGAAACGAACGTATCTATCGCTACGGTGTCGTTGGTCCTCAACGAGCGTCCAGGCATTTCCGATAAGACAAGGCAACGTGTACGTGATGCTGCGACGAAGCTAGGCTACGACTGGAATGGGCAGAAATCCATCACGCGTACAGATACCATCGCTCTTCTTATTGAACACAGCTCTATGCCGATTCTGGGCGATGTCTTCTACGGCGACGTGGTCAGCGGCATTCAGTCGGAATGCAAGCGGCTTGGCTATCAAGTTCTCCTGCACATGTACAACAAAGACCGAGAGCGGCTTGACGAGGTATGCGCCGATCTCGCAGAGAGCACCTTGGGCTTGGTCATTGCCAACGATGGCGATATTACTCCTGAAATGGTTGTTCAGTTGGAGGCTTCTGACGTTCCGCTGGTGCTCATCGAAAATCACATCGAAGGGCACCATCTGCCAACAGTGCTTGGGGACAATTTTACCGCTGGCTACACGGTAATGCGCCATCTCATTTCGCTCGGTCACACGAAAATCGCGGTCATTCGCGGTCCGAACAAATATAGCAGTTTGGTCGACCGACTGCGCGGCTGTTTATCCGCCGCTGCTGAGGCAAATATCCACATCCCAGACGAGCTGATGCCTATCGCAACATCAAAGCATCCCTACAAGGGATACTTGCAGATGAAGCGCGTGCTCGCCCGTCAGCAGCAGCCGTCAGCTGTTGTTTCAATCAGTGATAAAACTGCGTTCGGCGCCATGAGCGCGATTACTGAGGCTGGGTTGAGAATTCCGAAGGACATCTCACTGGTCAGCATTGACAATGTAGCCGACAGCGTCTATACGCAGCCACCGCTAACGACCTTTAACATTCCGAAAATGGAGATGGGCGTCTTGGCTATACGTCGGTTGCACCGTATTATCTCCGGCGAGCAGGAGATTGCGGTCAAGAGCATCGTATACGGTGATCTGGTTGTACGCGAATCTACAGGCCCGTTCAAATTGCCGACTTCTTAGCGCATCCTCGCTGTGCAGTTTTACCCGCCAGACTGTGGTACTTGGTAATTGAATGGCACATAGCCCTTGGATGACTGAGAGCTGCTGTATAGCCTTGCATTTTGGGTCTATATCAAGGTACTCATTCTGCTGAACAACCAACTGAAGTGCAGGGCTTGCTCATAAATTTACGAATCAGGGTACTATGCAGCTCGTTGAGCAAGAACCTGCGTTTGGCCATTATCCTGAGGAAACCAATTACCGTCTACGCCAGCCTCAGATTAGCCCTCGCGCAGCCATGCCCAGGCTTCGTCGATCTCGTCAGTATGGAAGTACTTGCCTTCCTTGGCATAGAACGGGTGGACAAGCTCTGTCATCCACTTCTCCCAGCGCTTGTCTCCGACAATAGCCATCTTTTTAACTTTGTCGTGGAAGCGATGACCGAACTTAAAGTCGGACGGCCAAGCCTTGGGAAGTTCACTCTTGAAGTCTTCCAAATCAAGTAACATGTAAATGCCATCCGGATGTTGTTCGACAAGCGCCTCGACTTCGGGCCCCAGTTTCTCGTAATCCTCGACAGTGATCTTCCCGATTGCCTTGTAGCCTACAACAGCTCCCGAACTCTCTTCTAGTTTCTCTAGCATGAAGCTTCTCCTGTATTTATGGGTATGGAACGGTTAAGGCGCCACTTCTAGTAGAGACTTACATATAAATGATCGTGAACCTGAGAGATCGTTTGCTATGAGAGCCAGCAGCGAGGGTTCGATTTGGGCCTCCAAACCGGTTTGCTCCCAGAGCAGGTAAGGGATGCGACACATGGACGTACGGTCTTAGCTCGCTGGTTGCGCTATTTCGCAGTAGCATCCAGTACGAGCGGCACTTGGTGCTCGGCTGTTCTCATAAATAATACTTTGCCTACAATTTCATAGGTGGCGATGTCCTGCAGATAGCCTAGAAAGAGCGATTCAATGGCCATGACATCTTCGGCGCAGACATTGGGACCTGCTTGGATATCCGGTCCGATCGTCATCGACATTTGGTCAACCGCATAGGTGGTGACATAACCATTACAGCCTGCTTGACCTTTCAACGAACCGTCTTCGCTGAAGTTTGCTGTTACAGTAGCATCTTCCACATATTGCTTGCCGTCCATTTCACGCAGCCTCCAGATCGTCCCCACCAACGGTGCAGTAGCCGCGTCCGGTGTTGGAGGAGGCCCTAGGATCGGCCCGCACGACGCTAGAAGCATCACTACTAGAATTGGTGTAATTAACATAAGTCGCTTGCGAATCGTCATTCTCACCTGCCTTCTCACTCTGTTAGTGCCTCAGTCGCGTGATTTGCTGCTACTGGTACACGATATGATGAACCAGCGTTAGGTATTGGTTTGGACACGCAAGTCATATTCGACCGGCACACTCTGTTGAATAAAATGTAAGTGTCTCTTCACTGGTAAAGAAATGCCGTTAATGAGCAAACTATTCTCGCTTCTTGGCAGGCGAAACGTACCAGCAATCGATCATGCTATCTCTTCGGTATAAGCACTACGCTCCACCGGCTAGCGACTTGACGCCTGCTAATAATCGCTTGCGAAATGCGCCTTGCATCACAGTTTCTAGTGTGAAATCGGTCGACACTGGTGGTGATACCGTCGCCATCCAGACATCACCCCCATCCTGTCCGATCCAGATCCCATACGTCAGAGCAACTTCGTCGCCTTGCACGGACATGAAGCTAATACGAGCAGCGAGGCTCGCGGTACGCATGGTATCGAAAGCCTGCTCGGCGTCCTCCTGCGTGAGTCCGTCGGAAACCATGAAGAAACTTGCCGTATATGAGCTAGGGCCGGGTAATTCATCGTAGACAACTTCCGCATCACCAAGCGTCAGGGTTGCCACATCAAAGGCTGCCTGTGGCATATAGGCGATAGGTGCAATACGCTGAATCTCATCCAGCAGGGCGTTTGTTTCGGCCAGAGTGGACGATTCGTACGCCTGAGACGTCACTGAGGGACGCTTAATAAGCGAAATTACACCGTCGTTAAGCAGCGCCAATATCTGCCCAGTAACGTTTCCATAGCTAACCTTCTCTGCGCGCACAACTGATTTGGCGTTAGACAGCACAGTCTCCTCTACCTGCAGTTGGGCGGGTAACTGAATGGGAGTGCCGCCAAGGAAGTGCTCGATACCTGTTTGATTGATCGACTGGATGAGTTGCGATGCTTGCATTAATAAATCCTTCCAAACAATAGGTGAGCCGGAAACTGTAGCACAATTCAGGCGCATGAATCGTCCATTTGCGGTTATCGTCATAGCAAGTAACCGACTGGCGAACACCTTATCCGAGATATGAGAAATAGCCGGTCAGGTAAACAGGAAACTTATCGGAGTCCTAGTGCTGTAGGCCAACCAGATTATCCGTCGAAGTACGGTTTTGCTCTCCTACGCTGCCAGATGCATCAGTAGAAGGGAGTATCCGAGTTCGCGTGTCACCGATCTCATTTATATTCCCGCCAGAGCGTGTGCGATTCGTTTAGTGCCCTCCCACACGGATATGCAGTTTTCCACGTGTCTTCGGCGCGTTTCCTTCGCAAAAGCGAGAGGCAGCAATGTTGAATACACTGGAGTTATCTGTTGATGAATCACACACCTTTGCTAAGATATGTTAAACACACACTATCTCCGGACAGTTACTTGTGACAGAAACGCATAATCATATTGTATCGAATCAGTCTGTATCGACAAGTCGCATTTTTTATTTCAACCTCCGCATATTTCGCGGACGGTCCAGCCGATCACAACCTGGGATTTACTCAGGGACGCACCGAGCAAAGATTCGACCAAAGCTAAGATTCTGGCGGATATGCACTGCTTGCTATACCATTCACCTAACGAGTTGAACGTAACGTCATGTCGCCAGTGCAGCAACCATTCACATATTGGATTACTGACGTGTGTAGGCGTTGGAGAACTGCCGATTTCCAAGGGCCATCCTAGCGCAACTCTGCGTACAAAACTCAGCTTTGCCCGTTGTTTATCCTATGTTCTACCGAGAAATCAAAATACCATCACTAGAGCCAGCAATCATACCTGTACATAAGGTTTTTAGTAGCGAATGAAATGGGAGGACATCCATGAAGTTCACAGCTGGGTATTGGGAGATTCGACCAGAAGTCAAGATGATGTACGCGGAGGAGGTCTTCGACGTCCAGACAGACGATGAAAGCGTGACCGTATACGCGTCCACGAAACACCTGGATAACCGCGGAGACACGCTCAACCTGCCAACATTCACCGTTCGCTACACCTCGCCCATGTCAAATGTCATCCGCGTTCAGATTGTGCGCCATAGAGGAGTACGCCAACGCGGTCCTGCGTTCAAGCTCAATGCACAATCCGCAAAGGTACAGATAGTTGACAGCTATGAGGATACGACGCTGACGGCTGGCGACCTAAGCGTACGCGTCGCCAAGAACGACGGCTGGCAAGTTCGATTCATGGATGGCGAAAAGAAGATTACAGGCAGCAGTTGGCACGCTGTCGCCCTAGCCAGGACAAACGAAGATCGTTATATAATGGAGCAACTGGATCTAGGCGTGGGCGAGAATATCTACGGCCTGGGTGAGCGTTTCACTCCCTTCGTAAAGAATGGACAGATTGTCGATATCTGGAACGCCGATGGCGGGACTAGCAGCGAGCTTGCCTATAAAAACATTCCATTTTACATCAGCAATCGCGGCTATGGCGTCTTCGTCAATCATCCGGAGAAGGTATCCTACGAGATTGGCTCGGAAAAGGTCGAGCGCGTTCAATTCAGCGTCTCAGGTGAATCGCTTGACTACTTTGTGATCTATGGGCCAACACCGAAGGAAGTGTTGGAACGGTATACGGCGTTAACGGGACGACCGGCACTGCCGCCGCCGTGGTCATTCGGCCTCTGGCTCAGCACCTCTTTCACTACCTCGTATGATGAGGACACGGTCACGAGTTTCATTCAGGGAATGGCGGACCGCGACATACCGCTCCGGGTGTTCCATTTTGACTGTTTCTGGATGAAAGAATTTCAGTGGGTTGACTTCGACTGGGACCGTCGTGTCTTCCCGGACCCGGTGGGCATGCTTAGCCGGCTCAAAGAGAGAGGCCTGCGGATCTGTCTCTGGATCAATCCTTATATTGCACAGAAGTCGGCTATGTTCGATGAGGGCGTCGCTGGCGGCTTTTTGCTAAAGAGACCAAATGGCGATGTGTGGCAGTGGGACCGGTGGCAAGCCGGCATGGGCATTGTGGATTTTACCAATCCGGAAGCCTGTAAATGGTATGCAGACAAGCTGCGCGTGCTCCTAGACATGGGCGTCGACTGCTTCAAGACAGACTTTGGCGAACGGATACCGACGGATGTCGTCTATCATGACGGCTCGGATCCTGTAAAGATGCACAACTACTATAGCTATATCTATAACAAAGTAGTCTTTGATGTTCTTGAAGAAAAGATGGGCGTGGGCAATGCCGTGGTTTTTGCACGATCTGCCACAACCGGCGGGCAACAGTTCCCCGTTCATTGGGGCGGCGACAGCACTGCCACGTTCGAATCCATGGCGGAAAGCTTGCGGGGCGGTCTGTCGCTGTCCTTGTGCGGTTTCGGTTTCTGGAGCCATGACATCGGCGGGTTCGAACAGACAGCTCCGCCCGAGATATACAAGCGCTGGTGTGCGTTCGGCCTACTTTCGTCGCACAGCCGCTTGCACGGCAGCCAGTCCTACCGCGTACCCTGGTTGTTCGATGAAGAGTCTGTGGATGTATTGCGCTTCTTCACCAAACTCAAATGCCGTCTTATGCCCTATATCTATGCTACAGCGCGACAAGCGCATACGACCGGTACACCCAGCATGCGCCCCATGATGCTGGAGTACCCGAGTGATCCCGCCTGTGCCGCTCTGGACCGTCAGTACATGTTGGGTGAATCACTGTTGGTGGCGCCTGTGCTCAGCTTCGATGGATCAGTGGAGTATTATGTGCCGTCCGGCAACTGGACGAATTTCATCACAGGCCAAGTCGTCAAGGGAGGACAGTGGCTTGCGGAGCATCATGACTTCATGAGTCTGCCGCTCTTGGTGCGTCCAAATTCTGCAATTGTAGTGGGCGACGAGGAAAACAAGCCGGACTACGACTACGCCAGAAGCTTCACACTGCGGGTCTATCAACTTTCCGATGGCAGCGAAGCCATTGCCGAAATACCAGCCACGGACGGCACTATAGCGGTACGCTTCAACGTGAGTCGCAGCGGCGATACGATTCACGTTGGCTGGGATGGAGATCCGAAGCAGTGGAAGCTTCTGTTAGTTGGATTGGCTGGCAGTGCAACAGTTGAGGGCGGTGATGTTGTAAGCCTGGACGACGGGCTCGTGGTGACGCCAAATGCAGATGCAGAAGGCCTATCGATATCGATACGCTAGCATACGATCGCGCTAAGTTGCACGGTTGCCATGGTCTCTTTTGTAAGCTGGTAATTACAGCGCATCAATCCGGATAATGATATGTTGAGAGGTAATTAGCAGAGGCTGCAAGCTGTGCAGCCTTGACGGCGCACAAGAAAAGTTCCATTGTATAGCCGGCAGTCGGTTATCCTCACCGATCAGGTAGCACGTATCGTCTTGCTCTGAGCGTAGCAATTCGGCTGCGAAAGCGAGCTTACATCAGCTACCACATTGTTCGGAAGCTGAATGAATAAGTTGAATGGGCTAGGCTAGTGCAGCCCGATAGGTGCTATAGATGAAAAGGATACTGCATACTGCAGCATTGGTTGCTACGGTACGCAGTATCTTGTCACGCAAATGAAATATCTAAGCTAAACGGACAGCCCTGAATGAGTGGGGCGGAATCTCCATCTCAAACGCATGATAGATGGTTGGCGGATCAAACCAGCCGCCTTCCTTGTAGCCCCGCTCCTCAGACTTATATACTTCGCCAGACAGTATGTCAGTTGCCGACGCTGCGGGTTCGCGGCTCATAAGTGCAACCGTCACTGGCTCGTCGTTGAACGATTCGACTACAACGGTCCCATTGTCGTACACAAACAGACTCGTTTTGCCCGGACTATCCAGCAAAACGTTCATGCCGCTTGTCATCACTCGCTTGATCGCGCTTGTGGCGCCTGCAGGCAACACGTAGAGATCTTCGAAATTTTCTGGGATGGTCAAGACGTAGAGACTGCCATTGCCGTACTCTGCACGGTGCAATAGCGGCCAGCCGTTGTCCTTGTCCAGCGCCGATACAACCTCCCATGAGTCGTTGGTCAGATACTTGATCTGCGGAATGAGGATCGGCTCGTCGATAGTCATCGTCTGCGGATTGCGACCCTCACGGAAACGACGCACTAGCGCCTTATGATCGGTGTAGCGAAGCTCCACGATGTCAGCTACATCCGCTTGCCTGGCGCGCAGGAAGCCGGAAGTGATCACGACATTCTTGCCATCCACCAACTGCTGCTTGATCTTCTCAACTACATCCGGATCGGCTGCAGATTGCTCGCTTAACAGGCAGATGGGCTCCTCAACCGGGAACTCAGCGACGATATCCACGGGGATGCCGATCATGCCTAGGTAGCTGTGCAGATGATCCTCGCCGACGGAGTGATAGGGTTTGTACGCCTTGACGCCGATGGGATTGCCCAAGGAGCCAAGAACCTCGTCCACCTGACGAAGCGAGTATCCGGCTGCACCTGCGAAGCTGGAGGGCGGCGCCGAGTTGCCGCTGCCGTCGTCTATCGGCTGCATCATCTCGTCATAGTCGAAACTGACGTCTGGCGCCGTCTTCCAGGCGGGTCGATTGTCCTCCTGGATCGGGCGTTGCATCTGGAAATAATCAAACAGCGTAATCTCCGGCGCTTTGGCAAATAAGGTAATCCAAAGCTGCTCCGCATAGCGCTCCATGCTACCTGTGCCGCCTGTATCGACCCAACCGCCACCGTTACATCCCGGCTTAAGGTTCTCGAAAAAGCGGAATACTGAGTAGCCGTGATAGGGCTGCAGATGCTGAGCACTGGACGGATCGCGCGTTTCCGTTCCGGTATACAGGCCATCGAAGATAGGCGGTTCGTCCTCCAGGTTGAATCCGAGGCCTTGAAAGTGTTCATACCAGTTAGGATACTTGATGACCACCTTGCAATTGGGATTGACTCGTTTTGCAGGACCGATGACAACCTCCTGCGCGGCTTCCTTCATTAGCTCCAAGCGAAACTCAGTCCAGCTTCTGTCGCCTTTGGCTTCGATTGCGTACATCGATTTGCTGCTGGTAAAGAAAAAGTCATCTAGAATCAGCTCATCGAAATGACTTGCCGTGTGCTCGACAATCTCCTGCACCTTCTTCCGATCAGCCGGATTCGCATAGTCGAACGTCTGGAAGAAGTTGGGTTCGCTGATGGTAAGCGTTATCCCGCCGGCTGTTTCGATGCCGCGCTCGGCGAAGAACGCCTTGGCTGCTTCAAGCGTCTCGCTGTTGACGATAACAAGATCGCGGTGGGTCTCAAGATAGAGTTTGTCTACATGCACTTGTCGTGAAATCTCGGCCCATGTCGATGCCAGCCACTCAGGATCGGCCATCTTAACGGTCTCGAAAGCTCTGGAGTAGACAGCAACTTGAAAATTCTTGAACGGTGTCACAAAGTCCTACTTTCTAGTTGAGGAGAAATAGATGGATGAATACATCAGTATAGATAAAACCTAGATTGCGCATAGTCATCGTTAGTGCAGGAAACCACCAATGATTGTGCCAAGAACTGCGGTATATTGCCGATGACTGGCCTTATTCGGTCGACTGCTACCGCTGTGTCCATGAAAGAAGATATATAGGAGAGGAGTGCGACTTGTCTCAAGTACGGAAGACTACGTACATTTTCTATCAATACAGCTGGCAGAATTGTGACCCAACCATGCCCGTTCAACCAAATGTGTCACTGGCTGAGAAGATATGGCTCGCCTATAGACGCATAGGAGACACAGTGCGGCAACCGAAACCTACTCCGCAGGCACTGCCACGCTAATTTAGTGGATCAGCAGTTACGATGGCCGCGACTGTTACGGCAGCGCTCTTGTCATCAATTGCGTTGCACGATGGGCTAGAGGGGCGGTACGAAAAGACGTTGCATATAGCTTGTCGTCGTTAAGATACATGCTATGTTTTGCTTGCAACAATGCCAGCTTCTATACTTGAATTTAGAACATTTGTGTTTCGTTTGATAGCAGCAGACGCGTATCCAGAATCCATAGGGCTATACTAGAAAACCAAACACTAGAATAGGATGGGTAATCTATGCAGACTGCAAATATCGTAGTTGATCCTGACTTCATCATCGGTGAAGTCGATCCTAGACTGTACGGATCCTTCCTGGAGCATCTGGGCAGGGCGATCTACGGTGGCATATATGAGCCTGAACATCCTAGCGCCGACGACATGGGTTTTCGAGGTGATGTTCTCCAGCTAGTGCGTGAACTCGATATACCGGTCGTTCGATACCCGGGCGGTAACTTCGTCTCGGGCTACAACTGGTTGGACGGCGTGGGCCCTAAAGAACAGCGTCCACGACGACTTGACCTTGCTTGGAAATGTTTGGAGACCAACCAGGTCGGCACCGACGAATTCTGTGAATGGGCTCGCCGCGCTGGGACAGATGTCTACATGGCAGTTAATCTAGGCGCCGCCGGTATCGACGAAGCTCGAAACTTGGTAGAATACTGTAATGACCCCGGCGGAAGTCTTTACAGCGACATGCGAATCGCCAACGGGTATCAAGATCCACACAAAATCAAGCTATGGTGCCTTGGCAACGAAATGGATGCGCACTGGCAGCTTGGACACAAAAACGCGGACGACTACGGCAAACTTGCAGCGACGACAGCCGCTGCCATGCGCTGGGTTGACCCAGATATTGAGCTGGTCGCCTGCGGGAGCTCACATCGCGGCATGCCCACGTTTGGTGAATGGGAATCGACTGTTCTTGAGCACACGTACGAGCACGTAGACTATCTCTCGCTCCACCAGTACTACTTCCCGGAGCCCATCAAGGCGCCGCCGCCGTTGGATAACTACTTCCCGCAGACTCCAATACCCCTGGACGAATTCCTTGCCAAGCCACTGGCAATGGACGATTTCATTCATTCTGTAGTGGCAACTTGCGACTACGTGCGTGCGAAAAAGCGCATCAAGAAAGAGATGTATCTCGCCTTCGACGAGTGGAATGTATGGAATCCGCATCCAGATGATCTGCAGAGCGTGAATGATGATCCGTGGCAGGTCGCACCGCCGCTCTTCGAAGTGCCCTATACGCACCAGGATGCGCTTGTAGTTGGGCTGATGCTCATGACGCTGCTGCGGCACGCTGATCGTGTGAAGATTGCGTGCATGGCGCAATTGGTCAATACGATCGCTCCAATTCGCACAGCCAACGGAGGTGCGGCAGTTCGCGAGACAATTTTCTACCCCATGTTACACGCGTCAACCTACGGGCGCGGTGTTGTACTTAACCTGAAAATCGACTCTCCTACCTATGACACCGATGAATTCGACAGGGTTCCTTTGCTGGATACGGTCGCCGTATACGACCAGGAAAAGGAAGAGCTAACCATCTTCGCAGTCAATCGTAGCCAGGAAAGCAAGCTCTCGTTAACCGGAAATCTACGCATGAAGGAGGAGTACGGCGTTGTGGAGCATCTGGTAATGGTACACAGCAATCCGAAGGCGACAAACACGTTCGCTCAACCGAACGTAGTCGTCCCACATGCGAACGGCGATGCAGCACTGAGAGGCGTCGAAATCACGGCTACCTTACCGCAGCTCTCCTGGAATGTGATCCGGTTATCGCGAGACGCAGGAGCGAAGAGCTGACGACGTTGTGGAATGTTTCTAGAGTATACGAAATTAGCAGGGCGCCCAACTGTGGACGCCCTGTCGAACGTATGCATTTTACACGTAACGATTATCGTTGGTAGAGGCTAATTGGAATGCAGCATTGCCTACTCCGTCCTATTTACACTTAGCTTTAGAACCATTTCAATCATGCTGAAGAAGCTCTGCGGGTTTGCCTTGCCCTGGCCAGCGATCTCATAGGCAGACCCGTGGGTCGGACCACCACATGGGAAAGGCAGTCCTGTGTACAGGATTACACCGTTGCCAAACCCGGCAGTCTTCATCGGCGCATTTCCCTGGTCATGATACATGAAAACGATACCATTGAATTCGCTTCGCATGGCACGGACGAAAATGGTATCCGCAGGATAAGGTCCGTCGATATCAATGCCGGATGCACGTGCCACCTCGATCGCCGGAGCAATCACTTCGATCTCCTCGTCGCCGAACGCGCCGTCCTCGCCAGCGTGTGGATTCAGACCTGCAACGCCAATGCGCCGCGGCTCAACGCCAAGTTCACCCATTGTCTTCCAGAGGTTCTGCGCCACGGGCAAAATGAGCTCTTGCGAAATCATATTCGGCACAGCACGCAGCGGTACATGCCCTGTGATAGAGGAACGGTAGATGCCGTTCCACGTGACCACAGTCCGCACTTTCGTATTGCCCAGGGCGCCGAGGAATGTGATCTCGTCTGCATAACCAAAGCCGGTTTTGTGCATGGCTTCTTTGTTCAGCGGCGCGATAGCCACGCCATCGATCTGACCGTCGAGGCCTAATGCGACCGCCTTCCGCAGCTGTTCGATTACATTGGCGCCGTTCGCCGCTGTCGAGACGCCCCACTGGAACTCAGCGCTCGGGTCAAGTTCGCGCTCAAGCAGCGCGACGCCTTGTTCTACTGTGCGCGCCTCCGCCGTAGACTGAACATCGACGAAATTCACTTCAATGTCAAGCGTTTCAGCAGTTTTAGCTAGTACTTGCTTGTTTCCGAGGACGACAAAGATACACTGCGAAGTCAAGGCGTCGTTTGTTAGCGCTTTCAGCGCAAGCTCTGGACCAATGCCGGCGGCGTCTCCCATCAACAGTGCGATAAGCGGCTTGTCATGCTGTTTAGCCATAAAGAGTCTCCCCCTGCAGTTCGATTGTCATGGTATACGTGAAGCTTGATCGATCGAAAAGGCGTAGCACATCGGGCATGCGAGCTGGGCGATCATAGCGCGCTTTGCTGGCCAAATTTATTGTTATCTTCGTCGGGCGGTTATCATCAGTATAGCGGCGACTTGCAGTTTGGCAGATTTCATACTTCATTGGATCGAATATCTTGAATGGCCATCTTCAACTGCCAGATAATCGCGATGCGCCTTATAATGCGATGCGCCATATACTTTCGGAAAAGTGCCATGGCAGCGACTAAAATATTGCTGTTCAGAGCGTTGAAGGTTCACGCGGATTCGCAAGAATAGAGCTGGTTCTAGCTTGCGCTGCACGTGGGGATTAAGCGTGTCGAATCACGAACGTTAACCGTTGTCGTGCTCTGCACCATGATAATTCATATCTGAATAATCAGATTCCTTATGCTGGTTTTTGCGTGTGTAACGCAATTTAGCACGCTACTGTTAGGAAACCAGCAGTTAGCAGCACAAAATATCAGTTGATAACAGAATACTCGGCAGCTGATCTACTCGCAGATGCTCAGGAGGGATATCTGCTAATTGTGGAGAACCTTAAGCCCTACGGTGTCGGCGGCTGCGAAGTGGCGCTGATCTTCTCCCAGCCTTCACCCATGTGCAGCACGCGCTGCGGATAAGGTATCGTGATGCCCTTGTCTTCAAACGCGTCCCAGATCATATAGTAGAGATCGCTCCGAACACGCCCTGACTTTTCTGGTTCGTTGATGCTGAGTGATAAATTAAAATCTAGACTCGACTCGCCGTACCCGAGAAACGCCACAAATGGCGGCGGTTCAGCCATAGCCAACGGATGTTGCAGCGCAGTCTCTGCGGCGATTTCACGCACATAGTCCGGAGAAGAACCGTAACTTACACTGAACGGCACTAGCACGCGAACAACCCGATCAGACTTGGTGAGATTCGTCACCATCTGTGAGGTAAAGATGCTGTTGGGGAAAATCAAATCATGGTTCGTAAGCGTACTGACGGTCGTGGCGCGCAGGCTGATTTGCTTTACTCTGCAGAGCCTATTCTCGATCTCTACGATGTCGCCTGGCTTCAGCGTCTGCTCAAAGAGCAACACCAGTCCGCTAACGAAGTTGGCTACAAAATCCTGCAAACCGATACCGATACCGACCGAAAGACCACCTGCGATGATAGCCAGTGATGTGAAGTCCAAGCCGAGTAGGCTGAGTGAAAGTATCGTGCCGACAGCCAGCAGTGCGTACCTTGTGATGGTGGCGACTGAATCAATGACGCCTGGCTCAGCGCTGATACGGCTGGGCAGCCATCGCATCATGACTTCGCGCGTCACCCAACCGGCGATGATAAAGAGATATAGTACAGCCAGCGCGGTGAGCAAGCTGCTAAAGTAGATGCTCATGCTGCCAATGCTGATGGTTGCATTGGACAATGTGACTGAGCCCGGCAGTATCGACAACGCTTGAACGATGCCGAAAATAATAAACACCGGCGCTACGATCCAGTGATGATAGGCTTGACTAGCTTCGCCGAAGAAAATGTACAACAGCATTACGATAGTGCGGTACGCCAGCCACAGCCATACGAGTATCTGCACCTCGTTGAGTAAGCCGCCGGGCTGGTTTCGCAATGTGAACAGCTGTATGGCAAGTTCTAGAAGAATCTGCGCAAATATCGGTGCAACAAGATAGTACGCTGCAGAAGTGAGGCGGCTCCGGCGTGGTTGGCCTGCAGAACCGAATTGTAACGGCTTTGTGTTTCGTAGACGTCGTCTTCGTCGGATAACCTCCTGCAACAACGCTGACAGGGCTATGATCAGGATGATGACCAGAAGCTGCTGTTGTACGACAGGACGCGCAAGCATCGCCAGAAGATATTCCACCTGATCGCGGACGACAGAGAGCAGCGATTCAGTGTTTTGTGCGCCTACTTCAGTCATTGTCAATACCTAATTAACCGCTTTTGGTGATATGTCTGCAATCCTCTAAGGTTCACTGGTCACTGGTTCACAGCCTTCAGGTAGTACAACCGATTCCGGTGGGATCTGATCCGAAGCGATCAATTCTTTACCGAACTGACAGACGGCTTCTGACGGTGTCGTGCTGCCCGACAGCACACTGGTATAGGCGCGATTCCCTGCATTGATTAGCAGTTCCACAGGCCATTCATTAGGTAATGAGACTGTAGTGCGCGCTTGCTGCGCAAAGCCGCTCACATGAGGATAGATGCGACTGTCGACTGAGATCCGCGGGTTGGCTGGCGTTTTGTTCAGGTCGCGCACAAACTGAATTCCCTGTCGTTCATTGGAAAGGAAGGCAGCCAACTCGTTGGCAATGCGCTCCTGTGCAGGAGATGCGTGCACGTAGAACAGCATCGTTTCTGCTTTGGATAGCGGTCCTGAAGGTCCGGAAGGCCCACTCGGAAGTGGCACCACACCGTAATCGAGTGGATTATCATCATCAATTCGACTTGCAATCGCGTTCATGCTGTCGGGTCCGGATACCAGATAGGCGGTCTGTCCGCCAACGAACAATTCTAGCAGAGATTCTTCGTCAATGCTGAGGATCATTCCTTGTGAATTCTGGGCTTCATCCAGCCATGCTAACCATTCCTCGAATCCGCTGTTTTTGAGGATAAGGCGTCCGGCAACATCAAACAGACCATTACCAAATGGTCGAATTCCCCAATACGCCTCCTCAAAACGAGGTACAATTTCCACTCTATTTCCGGCGGCGGCATTCTGTAGTAATTCATCGAGTGTGCGACTCGGCTCCGATACCAGCTCTTTGTTGTAGAATAGTGCACGCGGCGACAGAAAGAGCGGCAATCCGTAGACCTTGCCCTCATATTCCACCAGGGCACGATTGCGACTACTGGTCAGGATTGATGTCGCAGCGTTAACGGGAAACTCGCGTATCAAACCTTCTTGCACCAGTTCGCGAATCCAACCGTCCTGACCGATGACGACGCCGGGGGCGAGACCGTTCTGTGCGGCATCTTTGAACTCGGCGAGTATCTGATCCGCTGGCATGCCTAAGTCAACCACTCGAACGTTCGGATGAATTTCCTGGAAGCGGTCCAGCATCTCACGGAGAACGACCGCATCTTGGCCGGACCAACTGTGCCAGATCGTGATACGACCATTGAGGTCATCTTCAGGTGTGACCGGTTGGCAGCCGAGCAGCAGGAACAACGCAAGCCCAAGCCCTAATATGCGAATGCCGCGAGTACGTTTCATATGTCTGTTCTACGACTACTGTTTGGGAGTGGAGGCCATGCGAAGAAAGGCCTGTGTCGAGACGGGCCTAAGTATATCACTAGGGCAGCATCTCGACACAGTGTACTACCGGTGAGGACTAACGAGGCCAATCAAGTCCTTGAATAAGCCAATCAGGCAGCTGTTCCTCTAGCTGTGTGATTAGTTGTGCGTCGCCGCCAGCGCTAGGTATAGTCCATATGCCCCATGTGCCGTCGCGATTGCTCATGAACGCTATCTGGCTCCCGTCGGGACTATAAACGGGCAGTCCGTCCGCTGCAGGATTGTCAGTGACTCTTGTTACTGCGCCATCGGCGACTGACAGCGTGTAGAGTTCCCAGTTGCCATCGCGTGAATCACTCATAAAGACAACAGATTGTCCGTCTGCGGAGTAGCGCGGCAACGAGTCGTTGAAGCCGTCTGTGACCTGGGCGCGACCGGATCCATCAATTCCCATTGTCCAGAGACCGCAGTTCTGTCCGGATTCGTCACAACCCTTGAAGATGATCATATCTTCGCTTGGATTCCAATCGGCGTCCTTGCCAAAGCCAAGGTCGGTAACTTCTGGGAAGCCCATGCGGTCGTCGCCCGGTGTCGGAGTCATCAGATAAACATGCCAGCGGCGGTCGCCCGTGCGATTGCTGGAGAATATGAGTCGGTCCCCTGTTGGGCTCCAGCTCGGTCGGCTGTCTTCTTTGTGCGCTGAGTAGCGTACGCGTTCGTCAGTGTTGAAATCGTATCCGCTCAACCCAAGCTGATCCGACTGCGTGCTGCGGAAGGCGACGATATTTGCCTCAGGCGAATAGCTGGGCTGCATGGCGTTTTGGATAACCAGTGATGCTGTAGAGCCAGTCTGCGGTGATACGGTGTAGATGTCCTCCAGGTCATAGGCTCGATTGCCTTCGCGCAGAACGCGTGACGCAGAGAAGACGATGATGCTGTCTGCGGGCAGTTCGTCGGGTGTTTCCACTGCTGTCTCGGAGGGAGCTTCGGCAAACTCAAAGACTTCTGGAGTCGGCACGACGGGTACGTCATCCACATTGGTGGCTTCCACGTAGGCGGCGGCTACCCAACCCAAACCGTTCGGCGCATCTGGTACGCGTGCAACCCACCATTGACCGTCTTCACTGATACCGACGATCTGACCTTCCATGCCTTCCGGAGCGACGCCAATAACACTAAAGTCTGTGCTTGGACCAGAACGGATATTCACGCCGCTCGGTGCAATCACCTTGCCGGTCGGTTCCTGGGTAGCTGGCGCTGACAGAGTGATCTCTTCCGCCGTGGAATCTGCTGCGACTGGATCAGGGCCGGCATCGGAAACCTCCTCAGCAGGCGCCACTTCAGTAGCCTCTATCTGGAGCGGCTGCTTCTGTGGCGACTGCTTCTGTGGGAGCTTCTTCCATCGCTGCTTCAGTAGGCTCCTCGGCAGTGGGTTCTTCCACAGTCGCTTCTTCAGCCGGTGCAGCCTCTTCTTCCGTCGGCGTTGCCTCCTCCTCTGTTGGCGCAGCTTCCTCAACCGGCGCTTCAGTAGCTGCCTCCACAACCGGCGTTGCGGTCGGGGCAGACGACCCGCCGCCACAGCCTGCCAGTAGCAGACCGATTGCCAGTGCTGCGATAAGCAGCAACGAGATTCTTAGTCTTCGATAAATCATTGGTTTTCTCCTGTCTTATTATGTAGATATGAACTTTACCGTCGGACCAATACGCTCAAAAGACAAGCAAGCCGACAATACCCTTGTAGGTGAAATAGATGCCAAACGTCAACGATACTACTATCAAGATCACACGATTGTGTTTCTGCAACCAGGTACGTGCAGATTGCAGGGGTGCAGCTGTTCTCTCTGGCGCAACGGCGAAGGCGAGAATCGGTGGTAGTACAAGCGCCTGCGTCCCAAACGAGTATAGAAGATACAGACTGAAGCCTTTCATCGATGGCAGTTGCGCTTCTTTGAGTAAGGCGATGGTTGATAAGGTAAACACCCACTGCTTCATGGAGAGCAGTACTATGGCAGCACCCCAGCCCAAAGCGACAACGGTTGTCACGCCGGTCAGTCTACTCATCCACACCGGCGTCGTCTCATCGTCCTCTTCCGAACTCACCTTCAGCCATTTCTTTACGCCCAGTACCAGCAGCAGAATGCCTGCAACCATCAGCAAAAGCGGCCCGATTAGCGCCATACCTGCGTCGCTTTCGGCTTCAACTGCAGGTCCGAATGCAAGCCCAACCACTATCCCCTGGACAAGGCGAATGGCTAAGGCTCCGATCACAAATATAGTTGATTTTAGCAGACCCTCCTGGCTCTGCAGCAGCAGCAGAACAACTATCGGATAGACCGGCGCTAGCAATGCACCTAGCAACAAAGGTATTAGATCCGCATATAGACTATTCACGTATACAACCTTTGTCTGCCAACGCCGCTAGCAGTGGCGATAGGTGTTGCTCCAGCCCGCTTGAACAGGCGATCGAGTCGGCCATTCTGGGAGTTGATATGCCGGGCAATTTCGGCAGTCTGCCTTTTTTTGTCCGGCATATCAGAGCTTGCGAATTCTGACTTACCTTCTACGGTGCTTAGCGATCTGCGATGATCGAGAGGTTGCCAGACTGATTCTCGATTCGCAGTTGGGTACCGTCAACCTGGAACGAAGACGAATACTGCAAGGCCAGAATGAACGCCTGCTCCTGCTCCATGACGCCAGAAGGTTCTGTGCACATCATCATGCCGCTGCCAACATCACTCACCGTCAGCCTGTTACCGTTGACCGTATACGTGCCATTATAGGAATTGCATCCTGCGCTGCCGGTAAGACGGCCGTTGGAGCCGAAAGCCATTGTGATTTCGGTACCTTGGATCAGAGTGTTAATCCCACTGCCATTGTTGAACTGCACTACGTTCCACGTGCCGCCCATGAGCGGGTTGTTCGGCGCCGGCGTCGGTGTCGGTGCGTTCACATTAACCGTAACCTGACGGAAGACAGTCGAACCATCCAGCAGCTGCACTCGCATTTCGTATGTGGTCGTTTGCGTCGGGCATACTCGTTCACTGTCGTTGCCGACTCGCGGGTACCGCTCAAACGATTCGCCTTGCGGATAGACCCAGACGGCCTGAACATTCTCTGTGCTCCATCGAATGCGTGTACACTCTCCCTGATTGATCGTAGTGCTGTCCGCCCAGAACGAAATTTGCGGTTCGGCAGTCGCATTCACAGTGATGGTGACCTGGCGAGTATCCACTCCGCCATCGCGACGCAGGACGCGCATCTCATAGGTGGTGGTCGTCGGGGGGCAGACCAGTTCACTGCCCTGCAGTGAGCGCGGGTAGCGATTGTATTGTTGACCTTGCGGATAGACCCAGACAGCCTGAACGTTCTGTGCATTCCATTCTAGCGTTGTGCATTGGCCCTGGTCAATAGTCGTCGGGTTGGCGCCAAACGAAATGGAAGCGGTCGGAGTTGCTGTTGCCGGCGGTACAGGTGTTGGTACTGCTGGCGCTACGGCTGTCGGAGGTACGACAACCGGCGGGGGTGCAATCTGAATTACCGGCACATCCCCGGCGTCGACTGCAATCATGAAGTCAGCTGAGATCCAGCCCATACCGTTTTGCAGCGACGGCGTGGCAACAGCCCACCAGGTCGAAGCGGCGTCGCGTCCAACAATTTCCCCTTCGTCGTTGAAGGCAGCGTGGCCAATGACCGGGAAGTTCACACCAGGTCCGGAACGGACGTTGACGCCTGCCGGCGCTGTGACGCGGCCCCACGGAACAGAGGGCTCAGGTTCCGGCAGGTCTACTTCGTGGCGACGGACCATGATAAGCGCCAACTGATCATCAGCAGTACGCATCATTAACTGGTCACCCTGAACGCTGTAGGTAGCGGCGCTCTGCAGGGCGGCCAAAAACTCGTTTTCCTGTTCCATCACGCCCGGAGGTTCGGAGCAGAACATGAATGTTGAAGCTGGCATCTCGATGCTGAGGTTCTCGCCATCGACGGTATACCCAGCGAAGTAATTGTTGCAGCCGGCATTCCCACTAACCATGCCGTCCACACCGAAATTGGCTGTGATTTCGGTATCTAGCAGAAGGCCGACGACTGCTTCTCGACCGTTGTTATAGGAGATCACATCCCACGACGTGTCAGCCAGGTCCTGTGAGAGCGCTACGAACGTCGCCAAGATCTCACTGCCGTTCATCAGGATAAGCTGGTTACCAATTGCTTTGAAGCTTGTAGTCGATGCAAGTGCGTCCATGACACTGGCGCCCTGATTCATGACGATTGCTTCGCACGCAATCAACGTGGATGCCGCCGGCTGCGCGATAGTCAGTTCGTTGTTCGACTGAACGTATGTGGTCGCGAAGTTATTGCAGCCGTCTGAACCGGTTACGGAGCCGTCTGTACCAAACTCCATCCAAACTGTTGTGCCAGATGCAGGTATATCGCCGTCGATTGAGCTCATCACCCATGACGTGCCCGCTAATCCCATATTGTCTTGAGCTTCCACCGCAGCCGTATCGGTCTCGTCGGCGGACAGTGCTGCCTGGCAACCTGCCAGGACCATAACAGCCGCAAGCAACAAGAATAACCATAGCCGTTTCTTCATTTGATTGAATTCCTTTCCAGTCTTGTTCTTCATGACTACCTCAAAGTAATTACCAGTTTTGCATGTTAACATCTATTCACTATAGCGATCAGATGGCAAGGGCCGACAATGCGTAAAGACTTATCCCTGCAACGAACAGAATGCCAGCGAACCCGGGTTCACCATCCCGATTGGCTTCCGGAATCATGCTCTGCGTCACAGTTGTGAACAGGAACCCGGACGCCAATGCGATGACGAACATCTTCGGTCTCATCGGTTGGTTGCGCAGGAGGAGATAACCAACCATGGCCCCGACGATGAGGCACACGATAAACAGATAGGACAGCAATTTTCTGCGTTCCTTCTCCATGCCTTGGCGCTTGGCTGTTGCGATAGTTACGAAGGCCAGCGGCATTGTACTAACTGCCAGCCCAAATGCCAACAGCAATCCGGTATCGAGGGTTAGCGTCGAACCGACTCCGATGACCACGCCGTCGATGAAAAGATCCACCAGAATACCAATATAGAAAGCCATGGATACGAGCTCTCGCCCATCCGTATTTCGTGCCGCCTGTCTCACGGTGGAGAAATATTCGAACGCGACGAACAGCGCTCCACCAACAAAGAACCCAAGAATCACACTGAACTGTGAGCCGTATCGAGCAGCCGGTGGCAAGAGGCTCAGCGCAACCAGCGCAGTGATCATGCCGGCGGCAAACTGTAGCGAAGCGCTAACGATGCGCTGAGGCAAATCGAACCGTTCGGCGATTGGCGCCCCTAGATACGTCAGCGCTGCTGCCAGACTCGCCACAAAGAAAACGAGTACGAACTCACTCATGTGCCGCGAACCGCTCTATCTCCACCCTCACAATCTAAGGATGTACTCCAGTCAGCTACTCGCATGCTTTACCTTACATACCTACCGGATAACCTGGTCCTAGCGGGATCCCGACGACGAACCAAAGAATGTACAGCAGAATCCAGACAATAGCCATCGCTATGGTGTACGGCAGCATCAATGCGATTACAGTGCCAATGCCTGCGTTCTTGTCATACCTCTGAGTAACCGTAATGATAAACGGGAGATAGACCATAAGAGGCGTGATCACATTCGTGGGCGAATCGCCGACCCTGTAGGCTGCTAGCGCTGTCTGCGGTGACACGCCCAGCCGCATAAATACTGGGATGAAGACAGGAGCGAATATAGCCCATTTCGGCACGACACCCGGGATGATGATATTCAAGAACATGATTACCAGGATCATTCCCACCAACAGGACAAGCGGACCGACGCTGGCCGCTTCCAGTGTGTCTGCCAGGGCAACAGCTAGTACGGTAGGCATGTTGCTATAGTTGAAGTACGCAATAAACTGGCTGATCATGAGCAGCATAAAGATCAAGCCAGCCAAACTGGCAAACGTCTTTGTGATGGCAGAAATAACCTCATCGCTGCCGGAAATAGTCTTGGCGCCGATGCCGTAGAAGATACCGCTGACCAAGAAAATCAACGAGATTATGAAAATTAGGCTGTCCATGAAAGGAGTGCTGCCGATAATGGCGCCGGACTGCGGATCCCGCAGCGGGGCGTTCGGCGGCAGCGTAAAGATTGCGATAATCGCGCTGATACCTAGCAGGCCGAGCAGCGCGTAGCGCAGACCGCGCGCCTCCGCCTTCTGCGCCGCTTCATCCAGCTCTTCCTCGATTTCCATGTCTGCCGGTGGTTCGTAGCCGCCCAGTCGTTTCTCGATGACGCGATCCGTAATAAACGTGGCGACGAGTGCCATGGCAATGGTGGATACGATGGTGAAGTAGATGTTGGCCACTACCGTGATGGGTTCGCCGCCTGCCAGCGCAATCGCCTCGTTGGTTATCTCGGTGATCATGCTGTCCGAAGGCGTAATGATGACATTGACCGCAAAGGCGGCGCTGACGCCGGCATAGGCCGCGGCCATACCCGCGAGCGGATGTCGCCGCAAACTCAAGAACGCGGCGGCGCCGAGTGGGATCAGGATCAAATACCCCGCGTCTGTGGCGACGCTGGATACCACGCCCACAAGTACGATGAAGAAGGTGATGAGCCGGTGCGGCGCCACTTTGACTAGTTTGCGGATAAGCGCTGCCATCATGCCCGCATGTTCCGCAACACCGACGCCCGCCATCGCGATGAGTATCGTTGCAACGACGCCGAAACCGGCGAAGTTGGGCACAAATGACGTGAAGAGAAAGCGTATGCCGTCGCGTGTGAGCAGGCTGCGAATGGCGATGGTAGTCTCTTGGATTTCATACTGGACGTCGTACGGCTCGGTAAAACCCAATATGCCTGGTTCAGTCGTATCCTCGTAGTAATCAATTGTCAGCGGAGGCGTAACTGGCGTCGCGATCTGCTCGGTGACACTGACTCCAAACATATACAATATGTGTGATAAAGCGATGATAATGATGATAAGGTAGAGAAACATGAGCACCGGATGCGGTACTTTGTTGCCAACCGTTTCAACGCCGTCAAGTAGCTTCTGTGTGAGGCCGCGAGACGGCAGCGCCTCTGCAGTTGTATCTGTACTCATTACTGCCTCCAAATGATTTAGGCGGTCGATGTGCAGGTAACTACTCAGTCGCCTATGTACTGCTGTCGCGTAAGAATTGGGTGACCAGGCGCACGCCCATACCGGTTCCGCCAGCCGACTCATAGGGCGAAGAAGGATTATCCTTCCAGGCCGTTCCAGCTATATCAAGATGAACAAACGGGATATCGCCTGCAAATGCCGCGAGGAACGCGCCAGCCGTAATCGAACCAGCAGGTCGTCCGCCTAAATTTTTTATGTCCGCCACTTTGCTTTTGATCATATCGTGATATGGTTGCCACAGTGGCAACTGCCATACGCGCTCATTACTTGCTTCACCGGCACGGGTTACTTTGTCGGCAAGCGCTTGATCCGTTGCCATCAGTCCTGTTGCGTGCGAACCAAGGGCGATAATCATAGCTCCAGTGAGAGTAGAGAACTCAATGATGGCGTCGGGTTCATAGCGATGTGCATAATGAATCGCGTCCGACAGAACGATGCGACCTTCGGCATCGGTATTGAGTACTTCGACGGTCTTGCCGCTCAATGTCTTGATGATGTCGCCAGGTCGATAGGCCGTCCCGCTGGGCATATTTTCGGCGGCTGAAACCAAACCCACGACATGAATTGGCAGCTCCAGCTCGGCAACCGCCTGCATGGCGCCGATTACCGCCGCCGCGCCGCCCATGTCGTTCTTCATGTTTTCCATGGAATCCGCCGGCTTGATGGAGAGCCCGCCGGAGTCGAATGTAATGCCCTTGCCGACGAGACAGATCGTCGGTGCGGAATCACTTGGTGTGCCATGTTCCATGATGATGAAGCGAGGCTCGTTTACAGACCCTTGTCCAACAGCCAAAATCCCGCCGAACCCTTGTTCAACCAGATCTTCCTTGTCCAGAACTGTTACCCGCACACCAGTACGCTCACCCATTTGTACGGCGATCTCGCTCAGCTTCGCCGGCGTCTTGTCTGACCCGGGCGTGTTGACGAGGTCGCGGGCGAGGGTAACACCTTGCGCGATGACCTGACCAGCGGTCAGTCCGTGTTGGCTTGCATCCATAGCCTCGTTACCATATACGCTTACGGCGTCCACAGCGTATGCAGGCGTGTCTGGATCACTCGTCTGGTAGCGGCTAAACTCGTATGCACCAAGGACCACGCCTTCAGCAAACGCCTGCGCGCTGTCCGGTTCGTTCAGTGGGAAATCGCCATGACAACCGACAGTGAATGACGCAGTATTTAGCTTCTTCGCCTGTTTCACAACCGTCGCGCCAAGCTGACGGAGCGTCTCCTGTGCCATATCAGCTCGTTTGCCCAATCCCGCCAGTAGCAGCCGTCGTGGTGCAACGCCGCCTTTCGGATAGAGCAACATTGTTTCTTGCGCCTTGCCTGAAAAGTCCGATGGTTCAAGCAAGCCGGTAATGTGTTCCGGAAGCGGTTCGCCTTCGAAAAGCGCCATTACGGCTAGCTCTGAATCAACTGAAAGGTAATCTCCAACTTTGGCTGTGAATTGCATAGTCTAGTGCCTCATGTACCTATCTGTTCTAAATCACCGATGTGTTCTTGAATGCCTGTTCTCTGATTACAGAGCGTATTTTTGCAATGAGTTTAACTCTTGGTTTCGCCGATACTCTGGTGATTACTGTATCGGGGCGCGCCGATTCAGCCGGTCTCTACCACTTCGTGCTCGCTCTCATACAGCTCATCCGCGTCTAGTTCACCCGCTACATAATTCGGCAGTCCCAATGTCGGTATGATGGCCAACACCGCAAGTCCAGCCAGGATAAGGAAAGCGGCCTTCAGTGCGCGTAGTCGAGCTTCTACGTTAATCTTGATCGCTTCCGCCACTTGCTCATCGCTTGCCGTGGTGTTGCTGAGCGTTTCCATAAGCTGATCGTTACTAACGAAATTGATGTTGTGCAAGTCTACCTGAGCCTGCAGGTCATCCGAAATGATTGGATTGCCGGCTAAGTTACCTATGACGAAGAAGCCAAGCAGACCCACAGCCAAAGCCGCGGCCGCAGCGGTTCCAACGGCGGCGCCAAGATTATTGGCGATGCCGCGCAGGGCGCCGACGTCGCCCGCTAGCTGCTTTGGAGATGATGAAACCAATATGCTAAACAGCAATGTGATGAGTGCGCCTTCTCCTAAACCTAGAATCACCAGGCTGATGATCACTTGAGGCGTTCCCCAGTCATTGCGAATTGAGAAGGCAAGCAATACTAGGCCGATGGCTGCCAGGATGTAGCCCGTGAAGCCGATCTGGCGCGGCGAGAATCGCTTAAACAGTCGCACAATTAACACCGCTGCAAGGAAAATCGCTAGCGTATATGGTATTACTGCAATGGCTGTCTGCAGGCTAGTGCGTCCCTGCACAATCTGGATATAGAGCGGTACGAGGAAGTTGACCGCCGGTCCCAACACGCTAATGATGAATAGTGTGAAAATGGCCGCCTGCTCATATCGCGAGTCGACAACCTCAAGCGACAGCAGAGGTGTGCGACCCGCTTTACGCCCCCTGTGCGACCACATAAAGAATCCCTGACCCAAGACAAGGCCGATGACGATCATGAATGGCGCAGGCGACAATCCAAATAGACTGAATGGCGAACCCGGACGTGCGAAGAAGACTCCCCAGTTGTTCAGGTTGTTGAATCCGAGTGAAATGAGGATAACGGCAAACGCAGCCAAGACAGCGCCAACCGCGTCGATCTTGATGCCAGTCCCACGGTCCACCTTAGCCAGTCGAAAGCTAAACAAGAAAATGGCGATCGACAAGATGAACAATCCACCGAATGAATATCGCCAGTTGGCGGCAGTGGCGAGATAGCCGGCTAACAAGAACGCCACGACGCCAGCCATAGGCGTGCCTCCGGCTAGAAAACCGAGCGCTTGTTCCTGCTGACGTCCATGGTAGTTGGCTGCAATGAGCACGACCAGTGACGGAACCAATGCGGCAGCCGCCAGCCCCGCCAGAGCCTGCGCACTGTACATCATGGCTGCATTCACGCTGAGCGCCATGATGCCCATGGACACGCCATGGAGCAGAACAGTGATTTGAAAAACGAGGCGCGCGCCAAAAAGCTTGCTGAATTTTGCGCCCAACAATACAAATGCAGCCACAAACAGCGAGTAGACCACCAGAGCCGTGCCGATGGCAGTAGCCGGCGCCTCGAGGGAGTCCACAATGGCTGCGATAGAGACTGGAAGCGCGTTGACGTTGAACGCCATCTGAATCTGCGCTAATAGAATGATGGTCATGGGCAGCCAAGATGCCTGCAAGACAGTCTCATGCTTTCCGGTCATTTGATTGTCTTGAGCCATGCATCCCTCTCTTACCTGTTTGCGGCTGTGTGCGACTGTTGCGCTGAGCCGCATGTTATCAACCTACAGCACGGCATGCTAGGTACGTTATGTACTAACGATGTACTATGTTTGACTGCGCGAAGGTGGCGGCGTAGGGGAGCATGGTTTGCAGTGGGGCAAACAGGTTTGCGAGGTGAGCGCGAATATTGTCACGGTTGGCCGCTGACACCTTGTCGTAGAAAGTAGAGAATAGTACGTCTGTAGTACGTTTTGTACCTAGACATGTGGAAGGAAGAGAGTATTCTCTTGTAAAGCGGACGTTCCAACTAAGTAGCTATACTCTGGAGCGATCACTATCGCTGATCAGCCGGCATCAAATGCGCACTACGGAATGCGACATGAAACAATCCACGCAACAGAATAGCCCGATATATACCGTCTGTGTGTTGAATATTCTTGAGGAGGGTTGGGTGCGTGCGCTAGAACTCGAGCCGATCGCCACCTATCGGCATTATAGCGGTCCGCCGCGCACGATTCTCGAGCTGCAACTATCTGACCAAGCTGAATTGTTAGGGCTGCTCAACCGCCTGCATAACATGAACCTGACGGTTTTATCTTTTGAACTGAAACAGCAAGAGGATCGCAGCCAACGACAGTCGCATGCTTGGGACGAAATATAAATGCATGTGAATTCGGAGTAGACTTGCTGCAGGCGCATGCATGCTCGCGCGCCCACTTGCCGATTTGAATGAATCCTGTATCCGGTCCGCACCAAGAACTAATCAAGCATCGGTGATCAAACCGAGTTCTCTTGCCTTTGCCACAGCCAATTGCCTGTTCTCTACCTGCAATTTTCCATAGATATTGGTGGAATGATTTCTCACCGTATTAGGCGAAACCACAAGCTCTCTGGCGATTTCTTTATTTGTGAAGCGCAGCGCCATGAGACGCAGCACGTCCATTTCACGCTCTGTGAGCGGTTCCGGCAGCTTCCCATTCGCACGGACTGTCTCGAATATCATGCTTTCTTGGGACATGGCGGCGCGCAAGAGCTGAACGAGTTGTATATGCTTGGCTTGTTTCTCCATTTCGCGCAACAGTGGCAACAGCGCCGGTTGGTTTGCTAGGAAGCACTCCAAATTCCCGAACGGAACGGCAATCTCTAGCGCTGTCGCCAACGAGTCGATGGCGTCGTCAACACGATAGAGCTTGATGCGCACCAGCGATTGCAGTACCAGCGCTTCAACATAGCGGTACCATGCGTAGTCCGCCATGTGACGTTCAATTTGTTCTTGTAACAGCTCATCAGCCTCGAGAAGGCTTGACTCGGAAGCGACTGCTAGCAGAATGCGGGCACGAATAACTGGGATTTTATCGGCTACATTGCGTGTTTGATAGTTCGAATGGGTAATGGCCCAGTTCATTGCCTTGCTCATATCACCGCACGACATGTCCACAAATGCAGTCAAGGCGGTTACCTGAGCCATGAAGAAGCTATTGCCCGCACGCTGCGCGCCCAACTGCAGTTTCTCCAGCAGAACACGGCTCTTCTCCGGTTGTCCGCGGCGAGCATAGATGCGCACCAGGCTATACATATCGACGGTGGCTTCTCTGCCGTTATTCAAGTATGGATGGTTCAACACGTCCAGGTGATATTGTTCAGCGAGATCGACCTGATAGCGGGCGTCGGCAATGGCGCCGAGACCATGTGTGCTGATCACCGACACAAGCGGCAGATCATGCTTCTCAGCCAGTTTCAGGTTCTGTTGAAAGCGCAGTTCCGCCTTGGCCAAATCACCGCCGCAATAGTGAAAGAAGCCGGCGCAGTGCAATAGGCGACATCGGGCGAGCACCGGCCAGGTCACGACGACATCCAAAGTGTTCAGCGACATCGTCAGTGCAAGATTCAGATCGCCCAGACGTTGACTGGTGTAGGCGAACCACACGACGGTCTGGCAGTGGGTTTCAGCAATGTCTTGCTCAATTTCTTGCCAGCTATGGCGTATGCGTTCCAGCGCGACTTCCCTATCAAGCCTTCTGTCGACTGAGGTTTGTAACGCCGTAATTTCGGCTTTGTAGAACCGTCGTGTTGTGTCAGAAATCTCCGCGTGGTTGTCACTTAAAAGCAATGCGGCACGATCCGTGATCCTGAGACACTGCTCGTTCTCCACCTGGTTCTGTCGTACCCACGCCAGCCCGATTAGCAGGCCGATATGTTCATTGATCACATGCGCTGGAATCTGATCGAGCCATTCTTCGAGTTTAAGAAAATTCAGATGGTTTAAAACCTCGATGCGGTTTCGCTCCACCACTTGGGCCGCCGCCTCGTAGTCGAGGATAGTGAGCAAATGGTGCAGCGCCTCACCGATCAGCCCAGCCTCTTCCAGCCATTCTGCAGCGCGTCGGTGTAACCGCTCGACATCTGGGCGGTCATGGCGCATATGCAGGCGGCTCATGAGCATATCGCGGAAGAGATGATGGTAGCGATACCAGGAAGGCGGCGTAGATAGCTCAATGAGAAACAGGTTGGCGCGCGATAAATGATCGATAGCCTGTTGCGCCTGTGATCGCTCAATATCGGCTACGGCAGCGCAAAGCTCGGGACAGAACAGGTTTAGCACAGCAGTGTGTAGCAAGAATTCCTGTATCTGATCCGTCTGCTGGTTTAGCACCTCATCGACGAGATAATCCGCGATATATCTTGAGCGGGTTTCCTTGATATGCTCAGAAAACTCTCCGTGGCTATCCACGTTCTTGAGCGCAAGTACAGCTAGCCACATACCGACTGCCCAACCCTCCGTCCGTTGTTGCAAAATTTCGACTAGCTCGGCGCCTGGCTTACCGTCCAGATTGCTATCTAAGAAGACTCCTGTTTCCTCGGAATTGAAGCTTAGGTCGTGCAGGCGAACCTCATTCATCTGACCGCGGGCGCGCCAGCGGTTAAGAGGCAAAGGGGGATCCACGCGTGTGATCAACACGAGATGGAAGGTCGGCGGCGCAAAGTGAATCAGCCGCTCCAGAAAAACATAGATAGCCTCATCCGTAATTGTATGCAGATCATCCAACACTAGCACGATGGGAGATCGCAATCTAGTGAGACTATTCAGCAATATGTCGGCTAGCGTTTCGATAGCAGGAAAAGGCTTCTCCTCTAGCAATGCCATCGTATCCCCGCAGCAGCCAGGGACACACTCCTCGATAGCCGAAATCATATAGAAGATGAAGCTCGGCAGCCGATTGTCCTCTGGGTCGAGGCTCAGCCAACAACCGAATAACTGCGGTCTGCCGGTGTCCGAAGTTGTTTCGGAAAGATGACGCAACCATGTGGCGGCAAGTGTGCTCTTGCCAAAGCCTGCAGGAGCAGAGATGAGCGTGATTTTTGCGGAGAGCCCTTGGTCAAGGAGTTCGATTAGGCGTTTTCTGTCCACTATCTTAGTGGTTGGAAACGGTATGTGCAGTTTTGCACGGAGTGGACGTCTATCCATCTCAACTCTATTCAATCGCACGCACGATGTTGAATTGCTGCACTGTTTTTTACACACGAGAGACGGCCTAGGGGCACATCGATCGTCACAGTTCAGAACTAAACAACAATTTTACCATATACGCGGAGGAATCAGGCGATGCATGATACTCGCCAAGACTACGATAGTCGATCGATTTACGCCAAGCAGTATAACAGCAGCTGAGAATTGCGCTATCTCTGCTACTCGCCGTCAGTGACCTCTACTCTATAGTTTGTCCCATCCCATTCTCCTCGTTGAGACCAGTACAAAGTGAACACCACGTTCTTTTGTGAAGACAGTGGCTCAGTTTCGAGGTCAGCGATGTGCATACCTAAACCCGTGTCGTGTGTATCAATGTCGTGAGCGCTTTTCCAGTCGTCACCTGTCCAGTGTATTGTCGCAGGTTCTACAAGTTCTACGCGCAATCTGGTGCCGGTTTTCATAGTGCGCCGTTTGTTGTTGAAGCGCCATATCGTGTACGGACACTCGGGCTTCTCCTGTATATACCGTGTCAGCGTCTGCGTGGGCGTATCAAACACACGACCATCCTGAATAGATCTCAGCAGCTTTAGGTATTCAGCATGCGCCCACACCAGTGGCATCGCGGAGCCGGATGGACGACCATGAAAAAGCTCAAGCGCCGGTATGTCGTCATCATCCCAGACTTGCTCTGGTAACAGTCCTGAGCCGTTTGAGAAAGCCTCCATCGCCCCTAGCAACTCAACGGCGTTGTCTCGTTTTCCTGCCGCCAGTTCATAATGACCACGTTCTCCGGTCAGTAAGGGCCATAGCCTGCCAATCCCTGCGCCGTCGAAAGGTGCACCGTTCTTATGTTCACCGTATCCATCTCCGTCATATCGACGCCAGGACGGTCCAAACTCGGTCTCTACCCGCAGGAGCGCGTCAATAGCCCGCACTGTGTTCACAATGCGAGGATCATCAGCCGCACGCAGACCAAATCGCACCAAGGCAAGGGCATCCGGGCTGACAATGCTGGATGCTTCGCCGCTGTCTTCTCCTGGCGGTCGATTCTTGATCGGCACAAAGCCAATAATGGGCGATCCGGCTTCTGCACGGTCGACAGGACTGATCCGTACGTAGTAGCCGTCGATAGCGAGTTTCTGTGACAGCTCAGTCTCGGTCGCATAGGTCCAGCGTTCAATGCTGGCGTTCCAACTGTCTGCCGTTTCACGCATGTAGCCGGCGATTTCAGGTTCTCCCTCATGCTCGGCTAAATCGGCCGCCACAAGCAGTGCTGCTATTTCAACCGCTAACGTGAACGGTGAATATCCCGGATCCTCTTCCCACCGATCCTGCTGTGTAACCGGGCCGTTCTGGACAAGGTACCTTGCGGCTAATCGCACCATCGGCCAAAGACGTGAAGCCTGTTCTTCGTCAATGGCATCCTCTCTGCGCGCCAGTTCGACCAACAAAATAGGAAGCGCAGTCTCGTCCATCTGGATGCCAGTCCAGTAGGGCGTGCCATCCAACCACATGTTTTGTGGCCAATGCCCGTCCGCAGCCTGCGTCGACTGCAGGTAGTAGAGGATACGTCGTGCATCCTCCTTTGCACCGGCTGCAAAAAAGCCGCCTGCCGCCTCCACAAGATCACGCGGCCATACGATATGATAGCCGCCAAGATCATCATCGCCTTTGGATGAACCCCATGGAATAGACATGCTGGCGATGACGCCCCCGGGAAATCGCTTCGCCTCATGCGAGCGTAGTACAGCTGCGCTGGTATGGAACAATCGGCCTAAATGCTCGCCATCTGACTCGCCGCTAGAATCATCTTCGGCGCCGTCGATTCCAAACGGGACGTCAATGGGCGCCAGTCTTTTCTGCCAAGTCTGCCATTCATGAACAAAACTTGTCTTGGTCTGTTCGGGACCAGCCAGCAAGCTCGCCACGGCGCGAAGTCCTGCTTCCGGCGTCGACTGGCCGAAACCCAATGCCAGAACGAATTGACCGTCGCACGCTGCAAGATCGATTTCGCCGGTCAGTGCTACATTTCCATTTTCTGCTCGCTCATAATTCCATGTCATCTGCTTGTGCTCATGCAAGTCCTGCCATCCGTCCGACACGCCAACAAATCCGGCTGACCGCTGCAGCCATGGTGCGCTGCTAGCAAGAGCCAATCCGTTGTCATATCCTTCCGCAAACAGCATCTTATGTCCTTTGTAGTCTCCGATCCAAGCATTGTTCCCCCAGCCGCGATTGCCCAAGTGCGGCGCTAAAAGGGCATAGAGATGATAATCGGTTAACGTTCCTTCCAATGCGGTAAACGTGATCTCCTGCAAGAGCACATCGCGCATCGGATCGGAATAAACGACTTTCTCTACCTTATAGCGACCTTCATGGCATGTGTTGACCATGCGATAGGCAGGTACGCCTTTTGCCAGATAGGCGACGCTAGATTGAGTTTGCCGTTTCTCTTCCGAAAAGAAACCGCGATCGTCTGTCACGATTAAGCCAAGATCGCGGATACATGCCTGATCCACGCGAGAATAGTAGACTTCATTCACGATGCCGTGGCTTAGCGTAAACCAGACGCGGCTTTTTGCATTCAGCGCCGCGCCAACACCGCTTTTAGCGCTGGATGTCCAGCGAGGCGGAATGCCAGGCCAGCCGGGAGCATGTGAAGTTTGTTTCGCCATAAGTCACCTTACTTTTTGTAAGACTCGTAAAATGCGTGTGTATCTGTAAACGAACTAGCACTGTTGTTCACGAATGGTACAGCATTAGCCGGCTCCCAGTCCTTATCCAGCCATTAACGCAGCTTAACAGAACATGTACGATCCGATATGAATCCGCTGACTGTCCGCCTTCCATTACAGCATAAAGCAAGCTTAAGGTTGAAATATGCTGTGGATAATGACTTGCGAACAACATGGGAGTAAGGTATTGGCAGAGCGAAAGGAGATTAAGATGCAACCTGTAAAATTAAGTATTAGCGCATTCAGCTTAACAGCAGGATTGTTGTGGGGATTTGGAGTCTTCTTTGTCACGTGGTGGATCATGCTATTCGACGGCGCAACGAAAGCGACGGGCTTCTTGGGACGTATTTATCGAGGATATGAGGTTAGTCCGCGCGGAAGCTTCATCGGTCTTCTGTGGGCGCTAGCGGATGGGGCTGTAGGCGGCGCCCTGTTTGCCTGGATGTACAATTGGATCACTACCAACCAAGAGAGATTAGCCTACGTACCTGCTGATCAACATCGAGCGGAGCCGGTAACAGCTTCTCGTCGTCGTGCATGGTAATTGATGCGTCTGGCTCAGAAATAGCAAGAGTGGAGAGCAGGAGAAACGATGCAGCTGTCGCCCCGTCTCAATCGCTCCGAAAGGAAAGCGCCAATGAATGCAAATGAGACCCAGAACAGACTGAGCAATTGCGATCTGACAGTGTGATGTTGAAAGGAGCATATTTACTATGATGCGCGGAGATGAAATGATCAGCCCGCTTCTGCAGACAGAATTGGATGAACGGGTGCAAGCTGCCAATGGTGATATCACTGCGGTAGAGCATGAGTTGGAAGAGGAGCTTCGACAGCTCGAAGAAAACGCAAGCATGTCCGTTTCGAAAGGTCACGTACGCCAAGATATTGCTTTGGTCCTTGCAGAACTAAAATACTTGGACCAGGAGCTGGAATCTGAAAGCCACGTGGCCGGAGCCGAGCATCGCGGTTTTATGTCACGCATGCGACATGCGTTCGGATCAAAAGACTAAACCGTTCAAAGCCGGCGAGCGCCTCGTACCATTGTATACGGCTTACGTACAACGCGATTTGAATGGACATAACAGTCGGTCGAGGATCAGTCCGTCGACGAATGCGAACTGATCCTCGACCGAGATGTTGTACAAAGAGCGGACATAGTTTGAGGGCAAATGACTGGGCGGCTTATTAATGATATTGGCATAGTCGGGCGTGGTGTAATAGACCGCAACCTCGCTGCAAACATCGCCGATCACGGTTTTTGTCTTCGCTGGAGTTCAGATGGAGTCCAGCGAAGACCGTACGCTTTATAGTGATGCAGAAGATCGTACTATCACTTGAACGCTAGACTTAGCCAAATTTACACAGGTGCCTAAAACGCCGCGCCCTGTTTATGTGCTGGAACCGGCAGGGACAGTTGTTGACAGTGTCATTAACGACGCACTTAGCCATCTCTCTGCAGGTGATCTGTTAATTGACACCGGTAACTCCTATTTCCATGATCTTGATCTTCAAGCACGTGCGTTGGCAGACAAGGGTTTCGATATGACACGGTGGCTACATCCTTCGTTCGGCGTCTTTCTGAGACTCGAAAAATATATTTATCGAACGCAACCTGTCCAATCTGCTCGTGTATCAACCATATTCACGGTTGAATGTGGGTGTAAGCGCAAAATAACAGAGCAAAGGTTCAACTAAATGCAAAATATATTACACACAGCCCCAACCGTTGCTGTTGTCTTTGGCGCAGGTGGTGACCTGACGTGGCGAAAGCTCATCCCGGCTTTTTATCGACTCTACACAGATCATTGGTTGCCCGAAAAATTCGCCATTATCGGTCTGGACCTAAAGGAAATGAGCGATGACAGCTTCCGCCAAGAACTGCACGATCACCTCGCTAACGACGTTCTTGGCGCGGACCTAAACGAGGAATCCTGGCAGAAATTCAGCGCGTTCCTGACCTACGTTCAAGGTAACATAAACGATCCTAACGTCTATAAAAAACTTGACCAGCGCTTGAATAAACAGGATTCTGCCTGGCGCACAAAAGCAATTCGTCTCATCTATCTTGCGGTGCCTCCGACGATCATGGAGAGAATAGTGGTGAATATGCGCGACACAGACCTTGCTGCGGATCGCGAGTATACACGTGTCGTGGTGGAAAAACCTTTCGGTCGCGATCTTTCGTCGGCCCGTGAATTGAACCGAAAGCTGCTGTCCAGCTTCGCAGAGGACCAGATCTACCGCATCGACCATTACTTGGGCAAAGAAACTGTGCAGAATATTCTGGCACTTCGTTTCGCGAACGCTCTCTTTGAACCGCTTTGGAACCGCCAGTATATTGATCACATTCAGATTACAGTGGCTGAGCAACTAGGCGTGGAACATCGGGGCGCCTATTATGAAGAGACGGGCGCCTTGCGCGATATGATCCAGAACCATCTGCTGCAGGTTCTCTGTCTCATCGCCATGGAAGCGCCAGTATCATTCGACGCGGACGAGATTCGCAACAAGAAGGTTGATGTATTGCGCGCGGTGCGGCCTATACAGCGAGACCAAGCAAAGGACGTTGCGGTGCGCGGTCAGTATGGCAAGGGACGTATCGACGGCAAGGCAGTCATCGGATATCGCCACGAACCGGATGTGTCGTTCGATTCGACGGCAGAGACATACGCAGCGCTCAAATTCAATATCGACAACTGGCGCTGGCAGGATGTACCCTTCTATCTTCGAACCGGAAAACGTTTGCCGGTGAAGGCGTCCGAGGTGTCGGTACAATTTCGTCCTGTGCCCCATCGTTCATTCCCGAGCAGTGCGACGGAAGTGTGGAATCCTAATCGACTGGTCATCCGCATCCAACCGAATGAAGGAATTCAGCTACAGTTTCAAGCAAAAGTGCCCGGACCGATTCTAAAGCTGCGACCAGTTGGATTGGACTTCTCATACTTGAACACCTTTCATCGCGCATCACCGGAGGCATATGAAACGCTGCTTCTAGACGCGATGGTAGGCGATGCCACGCTGTTCAAGCGCAATGATCAGGTGGAGGCTTCTTGGTCAGCGATTATGCCAGTGCTGGAGGCTTGGCAGGAGACCGAACCCGCCAGCTTTCCCAACTACGCAGCCGGCACATGGGGGCCTGCTGCCGCCGATGAGTTGTTGGCAAAAGATGGTCGTACGTGGTTTGCACCCTCATTTGTGGACGATATCGAAGACGGCGATGGTAATGATGATGCTCACGTCGTGTCGCAATAAGAGAGGCCCGTTGCTACCGAGGGCGCAATGACGCACGGCTACCGCGACGGTAATGTAAACGCGGAGCGGCTCTTAGTTTGTTTCGAAAACTGTGAATCCCAATGTCACAACGACGAATACTACGAACACGCCTATTGCAATTACCAATAAACCGGCTAACAGCATATGTTCGGGATCATTACTCCAACCGGTTGACCACTTCTTCATGTCGCTGTCCCGCGCGCTTAAGAAATATAAGCCCAGGACAGCGCCAATGAGTAAAGCGACTAACGTCACAATGTGCGGTGTAAACTGTAGTGTTTGGGATGCGATATGCGATAACATACTACAACTCAGCGCATATAATTACTGAAGTTACATCGAGACAACGACTCATGAATCGTTTCCGCAGGACGAGCTGGAGAGACATACTGACGAAACTATCGCATATAGACTAGCACCTGGGGTATTGGTATGTCCTTATGCTAGCCTTAGGCTAGTCTTAAGCAGCAACGTCTACTACCGCAGAAACACTGGCCTCATGTATAGGCTCTCAAAGTTGCGCCACGCTACATAAGCTTCCCTTAATAATTTCTTCTAGCCGCAAAAAAGTCAGAGACCGCTCATCTGTGCGATAGTAAGAGTTGTGCATACCAAAAGTAGAGTCCTGAAACGGAATTTAAAGATGAACTGAAGATTCATAGGTTTACCGTGTAAGATTTCATGCGACCCTACAGTTATGTAATCGCATTTAGGGTAAGATGTCAGGGTAAAATTCAAGTAGTTAACGCACTAGATGGTTTCACATGTTCTTGACATGCAAAACTATCGACTGCAGATTGAAGGAGAATATTCAATGAGTAACAGTATAGATAGCCGGAGTGGGGCACCTGAACCGACTAAGATTGGTACACCGGCGAGCGTTCAAGGATTCGAGGATCCTCCGATAGCGAGAGCGCTTTTCGGTAGCGTGCGCTGGGCTTGGATCTGGCTTATTTTACGACTATATGTGGGCTGGGAATGGTTGCATGCAGGATGGGGCAAGCTCAACAATCCTGCCTGGACGGGTGATAATGCAGGCGCTGCCATTACTGGATTTGTCAACGGTGCGCTGACCAAAGCCAGCGGCGAACATCCGGATGTCCAGGGCTGGTATGCTGCATTTCTACAAAATGTTGTGCTTGCCTATCCCCAGACCTGGAGTTATATGGTTACATTTGGTGAATTACTCGTCGGTATCGCACTGATACTGGGTATTTTCACCGGTATAGCAGCCTTCTTCGGCAGTGTCATGAACATGAACTACCTGCTAGCAGGTGCTGTAAGCACGAACCCTGTCTTGTTCGCCATTGCTACTTGGTTGGTCCTGGCTTGGAAGGTGGCAGGCTGGTGGGGCGTTGATCGGTGGTTGCTGCCGGCTCTGGGTACACCGTGGCGTCCGGGAGTTATCTTTGCGCCCGATTCAGAGGATGCACATATTTCTGGGCACGAGGAAGATAGCATCTCCGCGAGTGCTGATTAGGTGAGCCAGGTGCATTTTCCAGACGGACAGAGTACAGCGTAACATCTAGCGCTGTACAACCGCCACAACAGAATACGTACACATAGAAAGGATAGCCGGTTTTCGAGGTAAGTATCGAAAACCGGCTATCTGCATCTAGTTGATCTGCGAATTGGTTACTCGCAATCTTATCCTGTTCAAAACATAGTCACTTTGTGACCGCACAAGAATGCGATAAACTGATCGTAAGAGGAATAACCATCTAAGACGCGGACTGATACACGATGCGGCAAAAGATACTTATCGTCGATGATGATCGGCTAACGCGCCGCAGCCTGTCGCTTCATCTGGAAGACGCCGGCTACGAAACCATCATTGCCAGTAATGGCGTGGAAGCTCTGCAACTCGTCGAGCAACGGCAGCCTGACCTGATTTTGCTAGACGTTCTCATGCCCGAGATGGACGGACATGAAGTGCTACGTTTGCTTCAGACGCAATCTGGTCACGTACCTGTTATTTATGTGACCGCCCGCCGGCGCGAAATCGACGAAGTCGTCGGTTTGGAACTAGGCGCCGACGATTATGTGACCAAGCCTTTTGACATTGATATTCTGCTGGCTCGCATCAAAGCTGTATTGCGTCGCGCTGCAGTACCCAGCGAGTCAAGCCCGCCAGAACCTTTACGCGTTGGCGATCTGTTCATCGACCCTGCTGGCCATGTCGTCCACATCGGTGGCTCCGAAGTTGAGTTCACGCCCAAGGAATTCGAATTGCTTCTCTACCTGGCGCAGAATGCTGGTCAGGTAATGAGTGTGCAGCAGATCCTAAACCATGTGTGGGGAGAAGGCTGGATAGGCGAAGACCAAACGATCTATGTCCATGTACGCTGGTTGCGGACGAAGATCGAAGAGGATCCGCGCAATCCCCAGCGGTTACTCACGATACGCGGCGTTGGCTATAAGCTTCTTCCTATACCTGAAGAGTGAGCCAGAACCTCTTTCGAAGCTAATGGCAAACATCAGGCACGGGGTCGGCGCATCCAACGTCAGTCGAAACGTCAAATAAAGCCTCCTTGAGAGCAAACGCGGCTGCCATGTTTAGTAGTCTTCGTACCCGGATCATCCTCAGCCATGTGCTTCCCATAATCCTTCTTCTGCCCCTGCTCAGCTTTGTGCTTCTTTACCTCATCGAAACTCGCTATTTCATGGTCAATGCTGCCAATGAGATGGCCGTTCAAGCTGCCCTCATAGGCGAAATTCTTCGCGCTGACACCGGCGTGTGGAATAGCGAAGAGAGCGCCGAGCAGATTGTGGATTATCTGCATCAGCAACTGCCCAGCCAGTTGCCGGCACGAATCATGCTGCTGGACAGCAGGGGTACTGTCATGGCTTCCAGCCTACCCGTTGACGCTGAACAGGTCGGTCAGGAGGTTCAGCAGGAAGTGGAACGGAGAGCGCTGTCCGGTGAAACAGCTTGGGACCTGCAGTACAGTTTCGGTCTTGGAGAACGAGTCATCGATGTGGCAGTACCTGTACTTGACGATCAGGGCGAATTGCTCGGTGTGGTGAGCGTATCGCAGAGCATCAATCAAATGGCAGAACGTCTGAGACCACTACGCTGGGTAGTTTTGGTTACTTTCGCTATCGGGCTACTGATCTCTTCTGCCTTGGCCATTGTGTTGGCTAACTCGCTTGGCGCCTCATTGCTACGGCTTACACATGCTGTTTACCATTTCTCAGTCGGTTCGCCGCCCGAAATCTTACCTGAAAGCGGTTCACGCGAAATGAGGGTGTTAACTGCCCATTATAACGAGATGGCGCAGCGGCTCTATGACTACGAGGTCGACCGTCGTCGATTACTCGCCGGCGTTATCCATGAAGTCAGCCGTCCGTTGGGCGGTATCAATACGGCAGCGCAGTTGTTAAGCCGGCGCACCCATATGGATCCCGAACTGGTACAAGAGCTAGGGGGTGAAATCGAATTATCCGTCGAGGATATTCGCCAGCAGATAGATGATCTTTCTCTATTAGCGCAAAGTCAACGGGGCAATCTTGAGCTTCATTTGGAACCTCTAGATGTCCATGAACTTATCGACGAAAGGTGCGCTCATACGATCAATCGAATCCGCAAAGGTGGTCTGCAACTGACTATCGACGTCTCCGACGATCTGCCGCCGATTCTTGCCGATCCCGTGCGCATCGCCCAAGTGCTGAACAATCTTCTTGACAATGCGCGCAAGTATTCGCCCAAAGGCGGAAGGATCGCCGTGAGTGCTGCGCTAAAATCTGATTCATCCGCACTGCAAACGGTGGTTATTCGTGTGACCGATGAAGGTCCAGGTATCGCCGAGACGGAACAAGAGAAGATATTCCAGTATTTCTACAGAAGTCCGGCAAACACCCAGGCAAGCAGTGGTATGGGTATAGGTTTGGCGCTTGCCCAGGAACTGATCAAGGCGCATGGTGGTCGCCTTGAAGTTATCAGCGCTGCCGGTCACGGCGCTACGTTTGTCCTGTATCTCCGTGCGGTTCCAACAGCTTCTTAAGATTCACTTAACAGCAGCACAACACCCAGCTAAAGCCGAACAGTTCTACTTCCGATATTATAAGTACATACGACCGTGTCCGCGGTCCATTGGCGATGCCGTCTGTACAGTTCAGCGCGAGAGAAATGGCGTAGTTGCGATTGCGCAGTACGTCGTGCGGAAGGACCAGGACTGAGTTTTATCTGTAGTAATGATGCTGATACGTCAATGACTATAGAAAGAAGGCCACTGGTAGGTATAACCTCTGCCCCAGGTGTGGTACAGGCGCGAAACACGTATATGAAGCGAATACACTTCTATCCTGGTTGGTACAAATAGGTGGGAGATCGAATCGATTCGACGAGGCTAGTGGGGGCGCCATCGATGAGCACGGATCATACATTCAACAAGCGTATAGGTAACGGGAATATACAGCAGATGTCGCATAAGGAAAAGACGGAAAGCTTCCTTTCTCGAAGCTGATGGAGGAGCTTAGTACGACGACGAAATCAGAGTATTTATCTATCACATATTGGATCGAATGCCAGTGCGGGAATCGAAGACCGTTCATGTGCCGGATGCACCGCTCTTCATGAGCCGCGTCGGAAGTCAACCGATATCGGTCAACGCCCGCAAGTCAGGCACACCAGAAATTATGATTAGAACATTCGCCAAGCCTAAGCCAGAATGAGGTAGTCAATGCAGAGAATTGAAGGAATTATCTGGTCTAGTCGGACCGACGTCCGACATGATAGACGACGACATACACAGTATATCTTGATAACTTGCTGGAGTCGTTCGAACGCTGCATAACCGACAATCGATCGTGAAAGGAGAAATGAGTGATGAGAGATGTAACAAGCTCCTACGGTAACAATCTCTTAATTGCCATGAGTAACACGGATGATAGCCTGCAGCTCGTGCGCACTGTAGCCGAGCAGCTGGACGATGCAGAACTAGCCCACATAACACTGATGCACTATCTGATACCTGTCTATTGGGAGCACGGTGGTGCACCATCTGATGATGAAGAACTGCAGGAGATACTGCGCGAAGAGGAACAGCAGTTGCGTACGGAAGAGCTCCAACATGAGCGCAGTCGTGATTACTTTCAAGAGGCGAAAACCATACTCGCTAACGAAGGTGTATCGGAGAGTAACGTGCGTACGCTTCTCACCAGCGATGGTGAAGATGTCGGCCATGCCGTACTTCAGGAAATCCAAAATAGTGACTACACAGCAGTCGTTGTAGGCGAGCATGATCGTGGCGTTTTGGAGCAGATCCTATGCCGCTCGCTTGCCGAGTTCCTAGAAACCCACGCACGTGACACCAAAATCTGGGAGATTTCGCAGACATAGGATAGAGATGTTCACGGAGTGGTTCAGTCTTGTGAATTCAAAGGTCGGCTGTAGACGGGGCTGAACATTCGATGTGACTCACCGTTGGGATAAGAGTGTCGCGAGAGCAGCGGCCATGAAGCGCTATGCCTAGAGGACGTCCCCAAGGTAGTTTGTTTTATGGCAGCTTCAGCCGATAATCAGCGCGGGACTTGCCACTGTGTGGACTTGGCTTCCTGATTGTTAAGCCGGTACTTCACTAACGACAGAGCATAGTGCTATATCAGTGGAGACCAGTCCGTTGTCACTGCCAAAGCTATTTGTCTTGTAGCCATCAGCCTTCGCTTCATTGATACAATACTCGTGGTCGAGCAAATATCGGAACTCGTAAACGTGGTTAGGCTCCAGCTCCACGGTAACGCACCATTGGCCGTTTCGCTCGCGGTGAAACGGGTTCGACCATTCATCCCATTCGTTGAAGTCGCCGACTAGTTGAATCGCACTCGCCCAAAGACTATCCGGAAGCATAAAACTTACCCTAACCAGCGGTTTCTGGATGTTGGGAAGATATTCTTTGATGAGCATCTAGGTATTCCTTTTCTGATGTTACGTTGGGGAATGCAATATGAGGCGCCAAGAGAATAACCTGACGCTTCATATTGAGATCTCTGCCTCTACTTCAGGGTCACATATGTGGCTAAGATGCTCCGTTAACTACCGCTGAGCCGGCGCCCTGCACAGCTTAAGAAGCAGCTGTCTCATGCATGCCAATGCTCATTCTACATAGCCGTGTGTTTCACAGGTTCTGTCGGCAACTTTTCCACCGCCTCTTTGTCCAGCTTCAAACGCACGATGTCCTCTTCAATGATCTCAACCTGATCTACTGGAATGATCACATCGCGCTGACCCCAGAGATGGCCCTTACGCAATACGATGTGACTGATCTTTTCCGTAGCGGGATCGACAATTAGTTCGTCCACACGCCCGATGCGACCGTCGGTAGCTTCAACGTGGGCGCCTCTACGAATGGCCATTTCACCCGACGGGACCGCTTCCCGCTCCATCCGAATCGTGTTATCAGTACGAGGCTGGAACGGCGCCCAACTGTAACCGTATTCGTACGCAGCCAGCTGGGGTACTTCGACCTTTACAAAATCAATTTCGGTAAAGTTCTGCGCTTTCGCTACCCTTTCTTTGGCACAGTTCAAGTCGATTCTCTCGGGTGAGGACTTTACAATCCACTCCACCGGGATCATTCTTTCCTGGTAAGGAGCGTTCGACTCCTTGACTACCACGTGCGTAATTTCCTGAGTTTTTGGTCGAAGCACCACACGAGTTGTTTTACCGCATACTCCGTCTGTACATACTGCCTCTGCATTAAACGGTACATCCATGGTGTCCGCTCCTCTCTCGTTTTCATGGTCTCTGAGCAACTTTGCGAGACTTCAGATTGCCTATACTAGGGTTTGGCAATAACCAGTTCGATTATCCGAATGGGATACCGCACCCTTTCTGCAAGCATAGACCGCGATGGAGCTGAAATCCTTATCGTCAGACCATGTCTTCATTAAGTGAACTTTATTACTTCTGAAGTTGAAGGTGCAATTCTACGGCAGCCAATACAGTACGTATTAAGAGACACTTAAATTGCGGATAATGCAGACGTAAAGAGAAGTGGAAGTCGAAACGGCTATAATTGACAGTATGGTAGCTTTAGGGAATCGACTCATACAAGGGGCATTCTGGGATCCTTCAACACTTTTTGGCGCGATTGCCTACCTGCTCGTGTTCTTGTTTGTTGCAAGTGCGATTGCCTGGGGTATACATCGTGCCGGGCAACAGGCATTGCGCAGAGACAGACTGGGTATTCTGGATCGGACTGCAGCCTATTTTTTCATTCAATTCAGCGAGGTTTTTGTTTTTGTTGTCGCCATCATACTCTATGCGCATATCGTCCCGCAGCTGCGCTCGCTTGGGACCGCGCTGCTAACCGGAGTCAGCGTCTCCGCTGTGATTATCGGCTTAGCGGCGCAAAATACTCTCGGTAATTTTATATCAGGGATCAGCCTGCTGGTTTATCGACCGTTTCGAGTCGGCGATCGACTACAGGTAAACGGACCCTCTGGTCTAGAGACTGGTATCGTGGAGAATGTAATGTTAGCGTACACGACGCTGACCACCTACGATAATCGTCGCATCGTTGTACCCAATAGCATGATGGCCAATCAGATAATGGTGAATCTCACCGGCGACGATCCCAAAGTTATGGCTATTGTACCGATTGGTATCGCTTACACCTCTGATATAGAGAAAGCACGCTCAACTATTATTGAGTTGGCACGCTCCCATCTGCTTGTGTTGGAAGTCGTGTCATGTCCAGTGGTGGAACTGGGCGCTTCCAGCGTCTTATTGAGTTTGCGTGCCTGGTGTGCCAATCCAGGCGACGCAAAGATCGTAGAATACGATCTGTACGAACAGGTCAAAAAGCGCTTTGATGAGAAAGGGATCGAAATACCGTACCCCTATTCAAACGTCATCCTGACGCACAATCAACAGCGGAGTGACAGAGAGCAGTCACACGACAATGTTGGCGTTTCACGCAACGGTTTGTGATAACTTCCCAGGTCAGTCTATAGAAAGCCCATAATCGATAAGCGCTTTCTGCGTCTCTTTGCGCCCTGCATGTACGATACCGTGAATGCCGAGGCCTTCAGCGACATCTACGAACATGGCGCGGTCTTCGATGTACACAACTCGCTCGGGCGACGCTTGCGCGATGTCCAGTGCGATACGAAATATATCGCTGTCTGGTTTACGGTAATGGACAAAACAGGATGAGATAAAGAAGTCGATGAATGAACCAAGTTCGAACTTGTCGATGCGGTACTTCGTTAATTCACGTCCTTCATTGCTGACTGCGGCTACTTGGAGTTTGTACTGAGATTTTAGCTCATACACAAGGTCAATCATTTCCTGAAAGGGCTGCGACTGCTGAAACATGTACTCCTTAAAATCGTCGGGTGTATATGTCCGCTCTTCGTAGAATAGGACGCGATGCAGGTACTCGTCAAGACTCAATTTTCCTTCTTCATATGTGTCAAACGTTAGGTGGTGTCGTTCGTTCATCTCTTCAAAATCAAACTTGAACTTGTCCGCTGCCTGCTTCCGCATTGCGCTGTCCCAGCCGTTTGTCAGCAAGACGCCGCCAATGTCCAAGAATAAGGTTGTTATCGAACCGTGGTTTGTCATGACTCAATCCTCTCCCGGGTTTGTCTTTGGAACAAATATCGGTAATGCAATGCCCAATAAGTTAAAAACGTTGTCTCTGCCGAGTATCGTAGTTTCGAACAGCGACTGCCATATTACACCCCCAAGTGAAGCAGCCGCTTCGTTGCACCTCACGCCGATTCTCGGCTATCGCCATTCGACATCTTCGGTGAGACCATAGATTCCACAGCCTGCGGAGAGATGTGCAGTTCCTCAACAACCGCAGTGATAACCACTACGAGCGGGACTGAAAAAACGAGCCCGACGATGCCAAGCATCTTAAGTCCGACAAAAATCGCCATAAGGACAACCACTGAACGCAGACCGAGTGCGCGTCCATAAAGCACAGGCGCTAGAAGATGACTCTCGATTACTGAGAAGGCAACCGCAAAAACAAGCACCCAGACAGCCAACCAGGCGCTCACAGTCAAGGCGCTCAACATGCCCAAAACGGTTGCGACGATAGCGCCTAGGTAGGGGATCACACTCAGCAATCCGCTTACTAGCCCAATCGTCCAAGCGAAGGGAACACCCATGAGTGCCAGTGCAATGCCAAAGACTGCTGCCGTTAAGATCGCCATGCCTAGCTGCGCCCAGACCCAGACTCGCAATCGCTGCTCAAGACCCGCCGATACCGCCGCGAACCGGTCCTGATGCCCTGGCGGGATCCACCTTCCCAGGATTTTATTGCCGGAGATTTCGTCAGTGGCATAGAAATAAGCAAGAATCATCATCATTAGCAGGTCAAACAAGAACTGCCCAAGAGTGGACAGTGTATCAAAAGCAGAAGTGAGAACCGGACTCATGATCCGACCCACTTCACTCATGATTGTGTCCACACCGGGTAGTAGGTTGCCGAGCGATGTGCCATTCAAACGGGACTGAACCTGTTGCCAAAGCGCAGGACCGTCACGCTGCATGACAATAAATTCTTCTCGGATGATCGGCTTTGCCAATACAATGGTGCCAGCAACCGCAGCAATCAAACCACAGTAGACCAGGAGCACGGTAAACCCACGTGGAATATGCCAATCGTCCGAGCGTGCAGCGACAGGCCTTATAGCGATGCCAATGAGAAATGCACCGAAGATTATCCAAGTAATTTCTAGTAGTAGGGCAGTGTACGAAATTGTGAACCAAACTGCCAAACTGACCACGAAGAGCGATATCCAGGTTCGGACACTCAAGCGCACTGTCACAGGGGTCTCCATTCATTGAACACCAATGAATTGTCGTGCACCGAACATGATTACCATCCTCGGTTACCTGTTTAGTGGCGCTCCAAGTATCGCCGTGACGGTAACCGATCTACTATGATAAAAGCACTCTGTATAGTAAAACGGGTCTGCTGTATAGTCAATCGTAGTTCAGGCGCCGGTGGAGCTCGGCACTCGAGTGCACAGCGAACAGAAACGGAGGAATTGAGCACGCCAACGAAGCTGCACATAGGCTATCATTTCACCACTGACGCGACCGTACATAATGTTGGTATCGGCAAGTTTGCCGCATAGTCTGTATGTTCCTTTGGCAGCAGGTTGGCCCAATGCCGTCGTAGCGGCAGCAACGCTACCGCCTGCGAACGAGACGTGACTCGCCCTTGCAGCCAGGATAATCATCTTGTTTGGGTTGGATCGGTCAAGCTCTAGTAATCTGACTAGACGCCACTCACTGCTACGCTTTACATAAATCGAACCGTATCGATCGGATTCCCACTTCACTTCAACTGAATATGTGAGAATCCGCGAGCCTCCAAGAATTATACGACTGCCAGTCGGATATTCGTGCTTTGCTTGAAGATTAGTACCTCCTATGGCTTCGCTTGCTCGCCAAAAGAGACGCTCGCAGGTGAGAACATGTCACCTGCGAGCGTAAAATCCTTCTTTGTTGACTAGTACTATTCGGCTACTGTTACCGAGCACATGAACCAGGTATGGTAGATGTACTCGCCAATAGGCGGAGATATGACTGCAGTACGATTGTTAGGGTAGGGGCGGTGTCTCGATTACGGGAACATTTCCCGCATCGACTGCATCAACGTACGCCGTGCTCACCCAGCCTTGGCCATTCGGACCGGCTTCCACTGCAGCAACCCACCATTGTCCGTTTTCGCTAACGCCAACAATCTCGCCCACCGCTTCCGGTGGTGCAATCCCTATGATGGGATAGTCGGTACCTGGTCCAGTACGTACATTCACGCCTACGTCTGCGGTGATGACACCGGTCGGCGTACCCTCCGCAACCTCTGGGAACTCTACCGTCGGTACATCTGAACCAGCGGCAACTGGATCCGGATCGGTGTTATCCGTCGACTCCAGAACCTGAGAATCGACTAGCACCAGCTCACCGTCCTGTAACTCGTAGGTCTGTATCTCTTGTTGTGACGGGCAGCACATTGGATCGTCCGGCCCCTGCGTGAGCATCGACACTACCACTTGGTTATTCTCTATTGCGAGTGTATCGATTTGTACCCGATCGCCCAGGCTGGCCGTGGCTACCGTTGCTGGCTCTCCGTCGCCGAATGTGACAACGGCAAGCTCGACAAAGGTACCCGAGCCGCCGGGGTTCGTGGCCAAAACAGCCGCTACCGCTTGTTCTCCGTCTAGTTCACCATCTACAGTGTATTCGGGCAGCAACGTCACCGTCGTGGACATGGCAGAACCAGGTGCTACCTGCTCCTCGTAGACACCATTTACAAGCGGCGCTGTACCATCCTGTGTGAACTCGGACGGAAATGTCATGTTTGCGATGACTTCGTTAACGCCGGTATCTTCAGCTGGCGATGACGCCTGTGTATCAGTTGCTTCTGCCGTTACTTCCATCGGCTCTGTGGTAGGCGCCTCAGCTGGCGCTTCCGTTGGCACTTCGGTCGGCACCTCGGTCGGCACTTCAATCGGTGCTTCCGTTGCAACGGCTTCCGCCGGCGCTTCTGTCGGCGCCGCTGTGGGTTCCTTATTTCCGCGGCCACAACCCGCTATGAGCAGACTGAGGGATAGGACGACCAATAAAGGCAACATCTTCTTTGACCACCACTTATACAATCCAGCTTGGCTGTGCATACTTCCTCCGTTTACCAATCATTTGGGTTTAAACGTCCGCCTATATCTGAACGTCACAAGAGTTACCGACGTTACCCTGAACTTGAAATGAAAGTCAGTAACAGGTGCGGCAACGCACAATCGCGCACCATCATACCACCAAAGCACATCTGATCTCGCATAGTTGTTGATGCTCGCCTAGGCAATCGCGTACCTTAGGCGTTCGTGTGGTTCGTGATTTACAGGGGCGGCAACCATACCGCACAAGGGCGAGACATATTTCCCACTACATGCTCGTGCTGAGTTGTGCACCTTAGATAAGCCTCGAAACATCTGAAGATTTTGTTACGTTCATACACGCGAAGCCTTGTTCTGTCATGGCGACTAGAGTCCTCTCGGCCAATGACCTCCCTATTCATTCACATACTGGCTGCTCAGTGCAGGTGAGTACAAGCCAAAGTCCTACTTACTTGTTGACGGCCTGTCCGATACGTTAATAACCGGCAGGTAAAGCTGATGAGACTGCTCAACTAGAGTCGGTTTCACCGGTGCATCTAATGTAATAACATCGCTGTAACCTGATTCGCCTAAGTCGTATCCGTAGCTGGTCACTTTGTACTGATACTGCTGGTCCCATTGTGAAGTGGGATCGGCCCAGCCGGCGACCGAAGACGTGCCTACTGCACTCCAGTCGCCGCCTGCCAGCCGACGATATACACGATAACCTTGAACGCGCGGATCATTGGTAAGCTGCCATTCGAGATTCACCATACGATTGCCGGGTACTACGTAGCCTCGTACTTGATCTGGCGCTGCTATCCCGCCGACGGTGAGCGCCAGTGTATTATCCGCAGCTGTAGCTTCTTGTACAGGTTGACCGCGGTTAGCGATCAGATGCAGCACATGACCGGCGCTTGGCGTTGGAGGCGCACTCACCTGCATCGAAACCTCGACCGCTTCGCCCGCGGCTAACTCGGACAGAGTAGCCTGTCCTGTCGGAAGTTGCGTCCAAACTGAGCTATCCCAGAAACCTTCGAGGGTCAGGTCTGTACCGGACGCTGTCCATTCAGTTCCCGCATTCAGTAGTGTTGTATATATGGTAAATGATCCGTCTGCGTTTGGTGCGCCGACGCGAGCCTCGGTCAGAACGAAGTTCGGTTCCCGCACGGTGTCCGCAAAGATGACGGGCTGTCCGTCGACGATTGTTTTTGCGCGCTGGTACGACACCGCCACGCTCCCCGAAGTCGTTACCGGCGCTTGTCCTTTCACTGCCAGCGCGATATTCGTGTCGAGCTGCGGTAGATAGACAGAGTCGGCACGCCAGCTGACGGCGCCGTCCAGCGTGAGATAGTTCGGTGTGACGCCGTTGGCGGTAGTTGTCGCCGGCAGCTCAACCTGAGCCAGTTCACCCGTGAGCTGACTGATGCCCGTTGGTTCCTGAATTGCCGCCACCGGGGGAGGTGGTGTTGGCGATTCATATCCCATCGCACGGTACGTCACAGTTACCTTATCGTTGCCGTCTACCGTGACCACAGGACCTTCTGCGAAGATTGTGCGATTAGCCTGGTCCTTCAATTGCTGAGCTGTCCACGTACAACTCGTGGACCCGCTGCACGTGCCGACAGCGTGGTAGAGCATTCGCCGGTTCGTAACCAGTTTATCTGCTGGATCGACGACTGTGAATGCGACCTGCACGTTCCCTTGATTGTCCGTTTCTAAGCTGGGACTCATTGCGCCGGTCGGCAAGCTGGCTGGTGATGAGACGCCGCCACCGTCCAAGAAGCGCAGAGCCATCTGCCGATCGCTCACGGTCTCGGCGGCGCGGTCGCTGTCTCGCATCCATGCTGCTAGCGGATGGAAACCCCCAGCGCCGGTCACGTATGTAACCGCCGGCTCCGTATCGCTGTCGCTTTCGTTGTCGTCAATGCGCTGGGCAGAGGACCAGACGCCGTTAGCGAATGTAGCGCTGTAGATGCGGAACTCTCGTGCTGTGATATCGCCTGTCGTGTTGCCGTTATGCACCCAAACCGCCGTTATTTCGCCGCCGGCAGGGCAATCCACTTTGTTTGCTGGGCAGGCTGCCAAGGCTACTTTACCGTCACCTGTGGTAGGTTGCGTCAGATATTGCGGCGCAGACCATGTTGTCCCGTCCCACACGGAGTAGGCTAGATGCTGTTCCTTGAGAATATCTGACAACGCCATTCCTGCTGTAGGGGCCGTGTTCAAACCGCTCTGCGACCAGACGGCTACAGCCTGATTTGGCGCCAGGAACGCCACCGCTGGATCGCCGCTCTTGCCATTGGTTACCACCGGTTGCGGAGCCGACCAGGCGCCGTTGAATTCACTGTACACGATGTTGCCAGCTTGCGTGCGCCAAAGCGCAAGCGTCTTGCTCAGACCGTCCGTGGCGATTGCAGGGTTGCTTGCCGGCGGCGGAGTTATCCCATTTTCAAGCTGCGCTGCGCTCGGGAAGCTGTAACAATTGTCCGGCATGTCTCCCTGGAAGACAGGGTATGTCCCATCTGCGACATCGGCCACGCCCCACAGCACACTCACCTCATAGAAAAGATCTAGGCCATAATGGAAGCATTTCTGCGGTTCACTGAGTCCGCCGCTCCAGCTAAAGCTGACTGGAATCAACACACCGATATCGGATGAGAAGCCGAAGTCCACACTCGCCAGACCCAGCAGCACATCCGCTTCGATGAAGATATCGACCTCCACGCCGGAGTCGAAGCTCACGTCCACTTGTGACGGCACAGTTGCGGCGATAATCGTCGTGGCATAGACGCGAAAGTCAACCGCGATGCCCACTGTGGCGATCGCCGGAATTCCGTAGGACGCTTCGAAGACACGGATCTTGCCCGTGTCCAGAATCGTGATTTCTTCCGTGACTGCCGGCGAGTTCAGCGATGCCGGATCCACTGCTGTGTCCGCAACCGATTCGCTCGCAGCAGCGAAATCGGTTGCATCTGCTGCAGCGGATGGCAGCGAATTCGTGCAGTAGGAATCCTCGGCAAACGACACCGGCTTGGCATTGTTGTCCATGGAAGCGCTGTTCATATTGCCGACCTGGTTGAAGATGCCAGGTCCTTTGGGCGCAAGCCTGCACGTAAACGTGCTGCCTACATTGACCTTGCTATTCGGTTGGCCGACATTAGGCACGGTGTCCTGCACGTTCGTCTTGGCGGAGCTAGGCTCGAGGGCAACTGCACTGAGATTCGTATGCCCGGTTCCCCATTCCACCGTGCGTCCGCTCAGTGGCAGATCATCAAACCAGGAAGGGTAGGCTTTGTAGATGATGGCGCCTGTAGTCGCATCAGTCGTGTTTATGCCATCACTGATCGCGATTTGAAGCGCATGGCTGCCAGTTGTGAACATGTGTGGATTGGAGATGCTGGCGACCCAGACAGATGTCTGTAATTCATCTGGCAACTGTACATCAGACTGGTAGCAAGAGGCCTTCTGCTCTTCCTCGTCCGGCAGCTGCTCTCTGGTCACCGGGTACGGTACACCATCTATCTTTATTGTAACGTTGGGCTCGACCTGAGTAGCGTTGTAGCCAAAATTTGAGAGGTAAACCTCGATACGCATCGGATCGGTTGGCAAGAAACTGATTGCCGGATTCAGCGCATTGGTTGATGGTCGGATGAACGAGTAGAGGCCATCGAATGTGGGATTGCTCAAGTCAAATTCGTATGGCGGCACATGGAAGCCATCGATCTTGACGTCCTTAAGCAAGAGGTTGCTCTTCCAACCCTCTGGCAATGGAGGTAATGCGATAGCAGCCGGGTTGCCCACCTGAACCGCCGTTAGGGCCTCTTCATCGATCTCGAAGATATAGTTGTGGGCTGGAATCCATACAAATAGCTTCTCGGTGGGGATGGCTACTCCTTGATCATTGACATAACCATAGCCGTCTTGGCCATTGTCCTGAACACGCGTCGCGTCTACCGTAACACGGTAGAGTAGCAGCAAGACGGATTCACCAGCTAGCGCCTCTTCAACACCGGCGGCGCCTGGCTGCTCGGTTGTGATCAGATCGATCTGCTCGCTAACGGCAGGATTGAAGAATTGGGCGTCAGATGTCCCCAACATTACCGTGTCGTAGGGATCGATAAGCCATTCCCAATACTTGAGATCGGACTGCTGGTCTACGAGCTTAATACAGTTGACAAACTTGTCCAGAATCTTAAAACCCTTATCAATCGCCTGGTTGGTGGTGAGCGTATTTACAACTGATTCGGCGTCCAGATACGGTTCTGCGCCGGAGATGATAAGAGATTCACCTAACGTCGTGGTGAATGAACCCAGCGGTTCTATGGTAACTTGCAGCGGATCGCTCTCGCCAGGACCTGGCGCCGGCAGATTCGGTATCGGCTTGCCGTCCTGAACTGTGCCTGGCATATCCTTGACGACGGTCACTTTAAATGAGCCAAACGAACGCAGGATATCTGAACCAGCAAACTCTTGCGCCGAACGGCCATTCGGTCCTTTTATCAATATCCCAAGCTGGCCCTCTCCGTTGCCGGTCAGTGCGTCGCCCTTAGCCAGACTTGGCAGCTGCCCGCGAACGAGCATTTCGCCATTCTGCTGAAGCGATGCGCTTGCGCCTGCCAGAGGAACCGTTGTCCCGTCACTGTTTTTCCAGTAAGGCGTGATCTTATACGCGCCGATCAGGATCGCTCGGAGGCGGATCCAGCTTACCTGTCAGCACAAATTCGTCCCCTGGAACGAGGTTAGTCGATGCAAAACTCGCATTGCTGATTCTGTGGCTGCTTGGCGTTGTAGCTTCACCCACGTTGAAATTGGCGTTAGCCGACCCAAGCAGGAGCGTGCCAAGCGTGTTGATTGCCTCCACGCGAGCGATGCTGGAGGCCGAAATGTCTTGCGCCGGCACGATGAAAGAGCCGTCGAATGACGTTTCGCTCACCGGCACTGGACCGATGACCGTTGCACCGTTGAAGCGAAGTTGAACCATGCCGGGCGCCAGGTTGTCAATGCTGAAATCAACACTGGAACCGGATTGAGCGCTAGGCGGCAATTCCAGCGTTACGGGTGGTCGCACAACCATCGCAGATGACGCAGCTAGGCCGCCTAGTGAATTGCGCGCCTCCAGTCCGTATGTGCCAGGCGCGACTGTACCAGGAATGGATCGCGGAGTCGGACCTAAGGTTCCGCTATGATCGGACGACACGTCTCCCAGTGGTATGATATTCCGCCCGACCACAAGCCTCAGTTCGAGGGTAGTATCCGGTGTAAATCCAGTTCCTGCAACGTTGAACTGTCCGCCGGGCGCTCCGGTTGCATCGTTGAGTACTGTCGTGGGTATAGCCCCTTGCGCGTAGGCATCGGATGTCCCGAGGACTAGTGCCAGGACTGCAGTGATGAGTGCCAGTAAGCTGTGCTGTAGTGGTATGTAATGAGGGCGATGAAGGGCGGTGACAGCGGGCAAGGTCCGATTTGCGTCAGACATGGTGATCCCCTTCCGCTCGCGATCCGACCGGCGGTGCAGACCTTTAATCCACATGACCGGGGATGTTAGCGGGCATTGTACCATACGAGAGCCAATCACAAAGCGCGCTTTTTGTGATACCTTAGCGGCTCCCTGGGTGAAGCTCAAGCCGCCAAGTGATATGAACGGAATTTCGTATAGCATCAAGACTTGATGATAGCGCCGTCCTGCTTGCTGCGACGACTAGCAAACCTAGTTGGCGATCATAAATCGTCCTGCGTTCATTCTTGATTTATCGAATAGGTCGATGTAGAGTCGATTAGGAAAGCATACAAAAAATAAGCAAGTGCCGAGGAGACTCGGCTTGATAGCTCGAAGGAACAAACATCGACCCTGGCCCATCCGACAGGCAAATTCTCATACGCTGTTTCCGCTACCTCAAGCCATATTGGCCATACGTGGCGGGAGCGTACACTTCTCTGCTAGCGGCGACAGGCATCTCGCTGCTCGTACCCCAGTTCATCCGCTGGATTATCGACCGTGGTATCGACGGCAAAGATATGCAAGTGCTAGTGGGCTCTGTAGTCGCTTTGCTCGCGATCACCCTTATCCGAGGTGTCTTCGTTTTCCTGCAAGGGCGTTGGTCGGAGATCGCGTCGCAGGGCGTTGCCTACACATTGCGCAACGACATCCACACCAGACTGACTGAGCTTTCGTTTGGCTACCATGACCGCACGGAAACAGGCCAGCTACTCTCCCGATCCATCCAAGACGTGGAAAGAATACGCTTCCTCACGGGCCGGGCGACGCTGGGTATTGCGGCAGCGGTCGTCCTGATCATCGCAACTACCATTGCCTTGCTGCTGATGAATACCACGCTGGCGCTCCTCAGCATGGCTACCATTCCCTTCTTGGCCTATCGAGGATTCGCTTTCGGGCGCGAATTTCGCCCGCTTTCTCTGAAACTGCAGCAGCAGTTAGCCGTGTTGACAACGCGAATCGAGCAAAACCTGCGCGGGTCACGCGTGGTAAAATCCTTTGCGCAGGAAGAAGCAGAGATCGATGCGTTCGATGATGTGAATGGCGGCTGGTTCGACCTGTCGGCGAAGGCCGCGAGAATCCGTTCCCTCAACATTCCTCTCATGGACCTAATTGCCAATATTGGCACCATTATTGTCATCTGGTACGGCGGTTCACTAGTTATCGACGGCAAGATGACCATCGGCGAACTGGTCGCCTTCACCACGTATCTCTCACAACTCGTGCAACCGGTCCGGCGCATGGGCATGATCATACCCGTCTTTGCCATGGCCATCGCCGCCGGTCAACGTGTTTTCGCAGATTCTCGATACACCGGCTGATGTGGAAGATGAGCCGGGCGCGGTACCATTGGGCATAATCGAAGGACACGTAAAGTTTGATCACGTATCATTTGGATACTTGGAGAAGCATCGCGTCCTACGAGACATAACGCTGGATGTGCAAGCGGGAGAGGTGATCGCACTTCTGGGCGCGACCGGGTCCGGTAAGTCATCCGTAATCAATATGATTCCGCGCTTCTATGATCCCGAGGTTGGGAGCGTCACGGTGGACGGCGTAGACCTGCGAGATGTGACGATACACTCGCTCCGTGATCAGATCGGCGTCGTGCTTCAAGATACTGTCCTTTTCGCCGCCACTATCGAAGAAAACATCGCCTTCGGCCGTCCCGACGCAACACACGAGGAAGTTGTGGAAGCCGCGCGCTCAGCACAGGCGCACCAGTTCATTATGGAGACTTCGGACGAATATGAAACCTTAATCGGCGAGCAGGGATCCACGCTTTCCGGCGGACAGAAGCAACGTATAGCAATTGCACGTGCGCTTCTTAAGGACCCGCGTATTCTGCTCCTGGACGACGCTACGTCCAGTGTCGATACAGAAACGGAACGCCTGATTCAACTGGCGTTACAGAAGCTGATTGAAGGTCGTACCTCATTCATCATCGCGCAGCGCCTGAGCACCGTGCGCATGGCCGATCGAATCGTCGTGCTGGAGAATGGCGCCATCACCGCTATCGGCACCCACCGTGAACTCCTGGACAAGTCGCCGCTTTACGCCGAGATAGTTCACGGGCAACTGGAGGTCATGGGATGACGCGTGCTGTGCGAAGTCGGTACTGGAATCCAATCGGCCCACACGAGTGCATTGACGGCCGTTCATTGACTGGAAGCAGGACATCACTATGAGTTTCTCCATCGGCAGCGGCGGCGCCAACATGGGACCTAGAGGCGCGCTGAATCGATTCGGCAGCGAACATGAAGGGCGCGCGTTCGATGTGCGTGTAGTCCGTCGCATGCTAACTTTCCTGGCGCCGCACCGAGGCAAGATGATCGCTGCTCTCGTCCTGGTCCTTATTAGTTCCGGCCTAGCCCTATCGATTCCTTACCTCATCGGCGTAGCCATTGACAATTACATCACAACCAGCAACATGGCGGGATTGACCCGAATATCCCTGCTGATTACAGCTATCTATCTGCTGTTGTTCGCAGCCACTGCTGCACAAAGCTATATTCTGTCTTGGACGGGACAGCGCGTGCTGGCTACCATGCGAGCCCAGTTATTTCGTCATCTACAGGTGCTGCCCATCGGTTATCACGATGAGCATATCATCGGCGTCACTGTCTCGCGTGTCGTTAATGATGTTGCCGTCATCAATGAGTTGCTATCTCAGGGTTTAGTCACACTTGTCGGGGACGTTGTTCTACTGATCGGCATCGTCGTCGTCATGGTTTCCATGAGCCCACGATTGGCCCTGTATACATTCTCGGTGCTTCCGTTGATGGCATTAGCGACATGGCTATTTGCACGTCAGGCTAAGCCTGCATTTCGCCGCACACGAAATACCGTTGCCTCGCTGGTCGGACGGCTCGCGGAAGATATCGCCGGCATGCGTGTCATCCAGGCATTCTCTCAGGAGGCAACTGTTCGACGATATTTTGCCGAGGTGAACCGCGACAACAGGGACGCGACCGTTGAAGCCATGTCGCTTTCGTTCGTCTTCCTGCCAACCGTGGAGTTCCTGGGCATGCTGGCGACTGCTATCGTGCTGCTCCTTGGCGGCATTGCCATCATCGGCAACGCGCTTACGGTGGGTGTGGTGGTTGCCTTCATGGCCTACGTCACGCGCTTCTTCCAGCCCATCCAGGAACTGAGCCAACTCTACACGACCATGCAATCCGCCATGGCTGGCGGCGAGCGCGTCATCGAACTGCTCGACACGGAACCTGACGTGCCTGATCCTGAAGACGGACGCCAGATGCCGCCGATCGAAGGGCGCATTGAATTGGACAATGTTACCTTCGCCTATAAGAAGACTGCTGTCCTTCACGAAGTCAACCTGACAATTGAGCCGGGAGAAAACGTTGCCCTCATCGGCCCTACAGGCGCCGGAAAGACATCCATAGCCAACCTCATCGGCCGCTTCTATGATGTGACGGAAGGGGCGGTCCTGATCGATGACATCGATATTCGAACCGTAACACAGCAATCTCTTCGATCGCAGATGGGTCTGGTACCGCAGGATCCTTTCCTGTTCTCCGGCACCATCGCCGATAACATCTCCTTCGGTGCGCCGGAAGCGAGCCAGGAAGAGATTGAAGAAGCGGCACGTTTGGCCAATGCGCACGATTTCATTTCGGCGCTGCCTGAAGGGTATGAAACGCTAATCCAGGAAGGCGGCGCAAATCTCTCCTCCGGACAACGCCAATTACTCAGCATTGCCCGCGCCGTTCTCGCCGACCCGCGCATACTTGTGTTAGACGAAGCGACTGCCAGTGTGGACACAGTAACAGAAGCCTTAATTCAGGTGGCGCTCAATCGCCTGCTGAAAGGGCGTACGTCGGTCCTGATCGCTCATCGCCTCAGCACCATTCGTGATGCGGATCTCATCTGCGTCATCGAAGACGGTCGCATCGTCGAGCGTGGTAAGCATGACGAACTTATGGCCCTGGAGGGCGTCTACGCTATGCTGGTCGCACGCCAATATGTGGAGTTGTAGTGATAAAGAAATGTCGGATTTCTGAGTTTCACTATTGGGTTTCTGTGAACCGACTAAAGTCGCATGCGACGTAGTCACGTACAGTCTTCTTAAATTCATGCGGCTTTGCCTGAATCTGACGGACCGAATCGCACCAAACTTAATAATGGAGTGACGTCATATGGATTATCGCACGTTGGGACAGTCGGACCTTGTAATCAGTTCCATCGGTTTGGGTTGTGTAACCTTCGATCGGGAAATCGATGCCGCATCCTCGTATCCGATTATGGACTATGCCGTCGAGCGCGGTATCACGTTGTTTGACACAGCGGAGGTCTATGCGGAGGGCAAGTCCGAGCAGGTTGTCGGCGAATGGCTGCGGAGAAGTGGAAAGCGTGACCAAATCGTGTTGGCCACGAAAGCGATTCCACCACTGGGAAAACGCCTAGTGGAAGCGGTCGAGGGTAGTCTGCGCCGGCTAGGCACTGATGTCATCGATCTTTATCAGCTGCACCAGTGGGATTCTGTGACTCCGCTCGACTGGACACTTGAGACGCTCGATCAACTTGTTCAGCAGGGTAAGATTCGCTACGTCGGATGCAGCAACTTTACAGCGCAACAGCTTAAGGCCAGCTTGAGTCTGGCACAAAGTAACGATTGGGTTCGGATGCAGGCAATCCAGCCAAATTACAACGTAGCTATTCGAGATATAGAAGAAGAACTGCTCCCCCTTTGCGAGAAGGAGCAAGTCGGCGTCATTACGTATAGCCCGCTGGGAGGCGGCTTTCTTACAGGCAAATACGACCAGGTTGGTGTGTCACCGGTTGGCACGCGTTTCGACATCAAACCGGCACACTGGAACGTCTACCAAAGTGATGAATCCATGCGTCGCTTGCAGGGACTGCGCGACTTGGCCGATGAAACAGATCGCAGCATGGTCAACTTGGCGCTATCGTGGGTGTTTGGCCAGCCAGGGCTAACTTCCGTACTTATCGGCGCACGCAAGATTGATCACATTGACCAAGCATTCACTGCGGAGGAGATGCAACTGACACCTGAGTTACGGCAGCGGATCAACGCATTGTAGACGCAACATCTCGCGAGTGAGAATTGCTCAACCCGCCGAACCATGGGTGGTCGATTAACCGGTATGCGTGACAGGACAGACTGGAAAGTCGCTAGAAGTCTACATCGATCAGCATTGCCGACGCAGAGTATGATAGTAGTAACCGGCAGAGCTTTGCGGGAGGCTGACACTGGCATTCTGTACCGATACTATGATGAGTAAAGTAGGTTCCATTCTTACGAGCCGTACGAAATTGGTCGTTATAAAATGCGGACCAATAATGTAATGTGAAATCACGTAAGTTGCGACTGGACATACGATAGGATATGTGATATATTGTAGTTAACAAAGTGTTGAAAGTTCTGACCCATCTGCCTAGAAGCGCCGTTCAGACTTACATATCTGGACGGTTTTTTTGTCACTTGTACGTTGGAAACAATAACACATTGTATCGATGTTGTTTCGTGTAGAATTCGAAAACTAAGGAGTTTTCAACTAATGAGTGAACAGAAAATGACAGGCACCGTTAAGTGGTTCAATGACCAAAAAGGTTTTGGTTTCATCGAGCACGAAGGCGGCAAAGACGTGTTCGTACACCAGTCTGCGATTATCGCCGACGGCTATCGCAGTCTTCTGGAAGGCGATCGCGTCGAGTTTACAGTCGAGAATGGTCCCAAGGGTCCGTCCGCTGCAAACGTCAAGAAGATCTCGTAATGCGCTAGCCATTTAGCTATGGCTGCATAGGATCACCAAAGGGGGCCGACGATATCGTTGGCCCCCTTTTCTGTGCGATAAGAAACTACGCTAAACTCTTGATGCGTTGACAAATTCCTTGTGCAAGGCGCGCTTATTGACATAAATATGTTTCATGTATCTTTCGGCGCTCAACTTCTCATCCAGATCAACTACGCGCATACGCCAGAGACGCTCGAAGTGGACGAAGAGATCGCAGTTCCGTGCAAGGTCAACGGCAATTCTTCTTATCTCGTCGTCGTCTCCTTGATCCAGAAATAGCACGATTTTCTCTTTATCAGCGCTCGCTAGATGCTGTTCATGCCACTGCTTTGGCTTCAGGTTACTAATTGCGCACCTCCTTAGCTGTTGGCACATGCTCACTGCCAAGCCGCTTGGTGAGTTCATCGGGACTGCTGCCGGTCAATGTTTCGGTCAGTTCTGCATCCATCTGAGACCACACAGGGTTCGTAGCGATTTCATCATTCTGCCATTCAAACTTTATTTCATCGAATCGTTGCGGCTCACCTTCATGGGGTAGATCATGTTGAATCCAACGCGTTGTCTTTGGATTCAGTCTCTTTCCATTTACCAGATCCGTCGCGATGCTTGCACACGCGCTCGTGATGGGCTCTCCTGTATTGCTGGCGAGTTCGCTGAGCAATACAGTATGCGTACCGTTGTCGCGTTTATAGATTCGAACACGACACCGGCCCCGCGCGCCGAGGTTGAGATTTGGAAAATGATAGAAGTAATCTGCTGTTAGTCTCATTAGAATGATCCATTAGTTACGCAAGGCTGTTCATTGCCGATTTCGCTATGATATCGATAATCGGGCTGAAGACAAGTGCTACCACGTGTCGTCAGCCCATCAGTGCATCATCAAGTAGTCAATGGCTACTCAACCAGGTCCATGAGTAGCTTAGCACACTCATTGGCAACCTTCCTATCTGGCTCTTCATCGCCGGAAAATGTGGCCCAGCCCTGATCACGCACAAACGTAGGTCGTTGCGACGAAGACATCTCGCTCATTTCACCGAGTTTGCTCAAACTTTCTGGATCCAAGTTGAATTGACCCACGCAGATTGGCGTTAGGCGTTCGATAACGGCGGATCGCGCCTGCGAATCGGCTAGTTCTTGGGCGCCGCTCTGTGTCATCCAACCGCCCCAGTAGAAACCAAGAATCAATACTACGGCAACAGATCCTAGACATAGCCACAATACTGTCATCTTCGAAACTTTTGCTTCAGACCAACGTTGCCTCGTGCTCTTGTTTGTGTTGTTCGTCACTGTCGTCTCCTTGCCTGTTCTGCCAGGCGTTGCTGTTTGCGAGATGTCAATTATTATACGACCCGTTTGGTCGTCAGAGCCTATCAATGGGCACAAATATGTTTCACAATCTTGCTGGTATCGCCTGCGCCGATGGGTGACTTCGCTTGAACCTGATCCACTATTGTGCGTTACCGGTGCATCAAGCCAGTGCAGTCTTCAAGTATGTGTTATGACCCGGGTCGACAAACAGCGGAACCGCTCATCAGCTGTACAAGTACCGACGGTATCTGCTCAAACTCAGTGGACTTGTCGAGAAAGAAATCCGCTCCAGCGCCGCCATAGGCTTTGCGATAGGGCGGGTAGGCGTCATTCGACAGAATGATCACAAATGGCGGCGGATAGGTCAACTTGATCGCCTTGAGCAGATCCAAACCGTTCCCGTCCGCCAATTGCACGTCCTGTATCACGACGTCGGGATGCAGTATGCTGACGGCTTCAATAGCGTGCGGCACGCTCTGAGAATACCCTACATAGTCGATCCCCTCTATCTCAACAAGCATGTTCCGCAATCGTTCTTGGATTATCGACGAGTTGTCGACGATGAAGACCGTAATCGGTGCGATAGCACACATCCGCTTTCCCGAATCGGTAGTTGCGAGCATGATTCGATGATTCAAGAATACGTGGATTTTCGCTGGATATCTACCGGTGCAGTGCGCACGCTAGAGTAGGCGAAGGTGGCTGTTTCGTGTAGGACGCTTCCTACACGACAATGCTTGTTGATTTTCAGGCGCTGAATTTGGCCTGTGTATGTATAGGATAAGGATAGCGAGCGATGGGGCGTAGGATTATGCTATTCCAGAAGATGGTGGTGTATCGCATATCGAATCATTTGTGAATTGTTTGTCAGGTTCAATTTCGACAGCACGCGTGACCGGTATGTACTCACAGTCTTTACGCTTAGAGAAAGATCATCAGCTACCTCAGTGGTCGTCTTGCCGCTCGCCATTAGATATAGCACTTGGAATTCCCGCGGCGACAGGCTTTCATGCAGAGGCCTGTCGGAGTCGGTATCAAGCCGCTGTGCCAAGGTTTCAGCTAGACTGTTGCTCACGTAGGTGCCGCCACTCATAACCTTTTGTATGGCCTTGACCAGTTCGAAGGGCGTGCTCTCTTTTGTGAGGTAGCCGGACGCGCCAGATTTGAGAACCCGAATGGCGTACAGTTCTTCAGCATGCATACTCAGTACAAGAATGGGAAGTTCCGGGTGTTCGCTGTGTACTTGCTCCAGGACATCGAAGCCGTTTCGAAGTGGCATCGCTAAATCTAAGACAAGCACATCCCAGTCATCAGTACGAGCTTTGCGAAGCGCGTCTTCCCCGTCCACGGCTTCATCGACTACAACCATATCGGGAATATCGGACAGGATCTGCTTGAGCCCCTCTCGCACGATAGCATGATCGTCGGCGATTAGCACTCGGATCATGATGAATGCTCCAGCGTAGCGCGGTCGTTTACGAATTTTGCCGACCCATCGTTCAGCGGCAACTGTACTATTACAGTGGTTCCCCCTTTCGTAACACCTCGTATCTCAACCGTTCCATTTCGCAAATGGGCGCGTTCGACCATGCCCAGTAGTCCGATAGATTTTGCACTACGCAACTCATCCTCGCTGATGCCTCGTCCATTGTCACGCACTTGAAGCACGAGACATTCGTCTGTCTCATAGATCGTGACGGTAACCTTTGATGCTTGGGCATGCCTAGCGACGTTTGTCAGAATCTCCTGGAAAATGCGAAAAACAGTCGTACGACCTTCGATGTCCAGCTCTATTTCCTCTTCTGAGGAGAACAGGACGTATTGTAAGCCAGTTCTGGTCTTGAGTTCGTGGAGCTGCCACTCAATGGCTGCAACCAGACCAAGGTCGTCAAGGATGGGCGGACGAAGCTCAAACGATATCTCGCGTACCGACTGAATCGCCGAGTCAATTAATGAGGACATAGACAGTGTTTTGTCGATGAGCGGGGTCTGGTCCGGTTTCAGGTGCTTCTGCAGCCATACCACATCCATCTTCAAACCGGTGAGCACCTGTCCCATTTCGTCGTGTACGACCCGGGCCAGTTGCGTACGTTCTTCCTCGCGTACCGATAGTAGTCGGGCCAACAACTCTTGACGCTGAGCCAAGCTCCGTCTCAGATCTTGCTCGCGCTCTATACGCTGGGTGATATCATGAGCGATGGCGTAGATAAGCTCCTCATCGATTGCTGCGGTCCAGGACAACCATCGAACAGACCCATTCTTGCAACTGAAACGGTTTGTGAGGGAAAAATCATCCAACCCCGCCTTGATTTGCTCGAAGGCTAGAATGGTCTCTTCTCGGTCGTCAACGTAGATAAAATCGTAAAGCGGGAGCGATTTCAGCTCTTCCGTCGAATACCCGAGAGTCTTTGTCCACGTTGAATTGAACTCAAGAAAGTAGCCGCCAAGGGAAAGCACACAAAGTAGATCAGGCGATAGCTCAAATAACCGATCACCAGTGGATTGTAACGCCATGCTCGTTTCTCCTGTCGCGATGCATTTAGTATAGCCCATGATAGACCACTCGCCTATGATGATGTCATTGACAGCGGCGCTTTCAGTCTGGAAATTGCCGGATAGCAGTCAATCTGGCAGCGAACTTAACAGGAATGGCTGCTAGGTAGTAACAGGCAAAGCAGCAGCGTGCCAGATGGCCAAGCTCACTGAGTTGTGGACCTGTGCTCGGCGAGGTACACAAAGATTTCGTCGTAGCTGAGCTCGACGCAGGTATTGATTTTTTCGGTGTGGTAGTGCGCCTGAAACCAAGTGAAACAGACACTGTTCGACTGGCTGAAAAAGCGCGGGCTCTTCACCACAAACAAACATGTGCGAGATTAAATCAGCAGGAGCGGTTCACGTACGCCAAATGCAAAATCGATTGCTGTGCACGAAGGCGAGCTAAAAATCACAGCGCCGGTCGTGCTGCAGACTGACGAAGCCGCGAACAACACTGGCCGAATCTGCATCCAAACAGTCACTCGTCAATAACATATGCCAGCCGATCTCGCGAGAAACTCCTCTTGCAATGATAAGTGTTGCACGTTTCCCGACCGTACGGGAATTTTTCCCGATCGCCTGGGAATCCTGGGTGCTATTGTTATCTGCAGGTGCGTACATGGATTATTGCTAACTATTGAACAGGAGGAGAGATGAGTACAGTAACAAGCAAACGATATCTACATCATTTCTGGATGCTAGGTCTGGCGGTGCTGATATTATTCGCATTGAACGCCTGCGTAGCTGTCCAGCCAAAAACGGAGACGACTACTGAACCTGAGCTGTCAGCATCCTCAGCACTGCCGGAAATCACGATCACGGCTCGTGACTTCGCTTTCGATCTGCCGGCAGAAATACCGAGCGGGTGGGTTTCCCTGACGCTTAAAAACGAGGGGCAGGTCAATCATCACGGGATCGTGATGCGCTTGCTGGAGGGGGTCACAGTTGAAGATGCCCTGGCAGCGATGGACAATCCACAGGCTGATCAAAGCGAAACCAGCGATCTTCAGTTTTTCATGCCTGACACCGATCCTGGCAGTAGCAACCAGGCTACCGTGGAATTCGCTCCTGGCCATTGGGTGATTCTATCTGTATCGATGGACGGTCAAAGCATCGGCGCCAGTGAGGAACCTGTTCCTGATTACGCGTTAGGCAGTATTCAAGAGTTTGATGTGGTCGATCAGAGCGCAATGGCATCACCACCATACGCTGATTTATCGCTTACAGTCAGTAAAGATGCAGTCGACTTTCCGGACCAGGTTGAGCCGGGACAGCACACTATCGAAGTCGTCAACGATAGTGGTCAAGAAAACGGTTATGCATTCATCCTGCGCATGGAAGGCGACACGACGATAGATGATGTGCTGGCTATGTTCGACGCCCTGTTCTCCGGTCAGGAAATGGACATGAGTTCCATGCCAGTCTTCCATGCAGTCGGCGGTCTGATGGCCTATAACCTAAGCGACCACTACTACACGAATGTGGACATGCAGCCAGGCAACTATACGATTATCACAAGCAATGGCGCTAACGAATTCCCGTATTCAGGCGAAACCAAAGATTTTGTTGTGTTTGGTGACGAAGCGAGTAGTTCTTCCAGCCAGAATGCAACGATTCCAGAGCTATTGATCCAGGTTAACGACGATGGTATCATTGCGCCCGAAATTGCACCGGGAGGAATCGTGCATATTCTGGTACGTAACGACGGCGAACAAGCGCACGGCCTAGAGCTCTGGCGCATTAAGCAGGGACATACATCAGAGGAAATGGTCACAATGGCGCAACACCTGAAAGCCCACCCCAACGACTTTCTTGGTATTTTTGATATCGGGAGTTGGGTTCAATATCTTGACTATATCGAGCCGGGAGCATCCGCGGATTTCTACGCAGACTTACGCACCGGTGAATTTATGCTAAGAGACGATTCTCTTGCAGACGCTGATCTGATCTTCTTCAGCGCTCCTAAGGTGGTCGGCGTTACCGAGCCTCCTGCGACAGTCAGCGTCGACATGACCGATTTCGCCTTCAGTATGCCGGACGCGATAAAGTCTGGCGAGCAGCTATGGGAGGTAACGAATTCGGGCACACAGTGGCACTTGGCTGCAATTGTAAATGATAATCCGGATGTTTCAACGGAGGAACTGCTGGCTGCTTTTGACGATTCCAACGGGCCGCCACCTTCCGATGCGCCGGTTACGATTTATGGCGGAGTGCCTCCAATGTCGCCTGGAGAAAGGGTCTGGCGTTCCATCTCCCTAGAACCGGGCACATATGATTTAGTCTGTCCGTTACCTGATGTGAACTCGCCGATGAATAGCGACGGACCGCCTATGACCCATCTGGAAGAAGGTATGCGCCAAATGTTTAACGTTGAGAACCCGTCGCTGTAACCTAAACGCCATGTTTTAGAAGGTAACTTTAGCGAAGATGGGATGGGAGGAATAGCACGAAGACACGGATCGCCTACAGCGATCCGTGTCTATCCTCCAGATACAGCTGGCGAGAAACTGTTTACGCCGGTGTGCGCTATAAGGCGCCGATCGTAGAGCAGGACAGATAGCGTGGCGTAGGTCACGCGAAGCTAATAAGGCTAAGAACAGGTGTCGCGCTTATATAAGATTGCAGTTATCCTTCATACACTGGTCTCATTGTTTGCAGTCTTGGTCTCAGTGCCAGCATTGTTGCAAGGTCCGGGGTCGCAAACCATCACTGAGGGGGTCCCGCAGTTTGTCATCGTGATATCTGCACTGTTGGGAATGGCCGGTCTCGTATCTGCCTATGGTGCTTGGGAAGCACAAACTTGGGGCATCGCTCTCACGATAGTTGTTGAGGCCATCGACGGCCTATTTGCCCTTCCAGGAGTGTTGTTCGCCCCCTCACCGTTTGCCAGAGTCTCAGCTATAATTGGTGTCCTGGTAGGCGTCTTTGTCATCTACGTCATGCTACAGGCGCAGAGCGCGATCCGTGCTGCTCGGAGGGAGGAGTAAACTATGAGGCAACGTAGCTATTACAAGACAGCCGTCATCGTGCATGCGTGCAACTCGATATTTCTGGTCCTGGCAACCTTTCCTGCACTGATGAAAGGACCGCAGGGGCATACGATCACAGAAGGAGTCCCGCAACAAGTACTCGTAGCCAGTGCGTTTCTGGGCGTGGCAGGTTTGATTTCGGCATACGGCGCCTGGCACTACCAAAAATGGGGCATAGTAGTTTCTATCCTTACGGAAGCCGTTAACGGCATATTGGCCTTACCTGGCATACTCTTAGCGCCTTCACTGTTTGCCCGAATCACTGCAATACTCAGCGTGATAATTTCCTTTTTCGTTATCCGTGCCTTATTGGTCTATCCAATATCGCAGTCATCCGTGCACATCCGTTCGCAGATTGAAGAGTAGGCGTAATGGCAACGCGGCAACCGAGCGAGCTGGCTAAGTCACAGTCTGGGATACAACCCAGTAAGCGCAACCGATTCTTCAGCGGTCGTCGTCGCGTGTTCATGCGCCGTTTGGCTGCCTTCCTATTGTTAGCCATAATACTCCTCTTCTGGTGGTCTACGGTCTATATACTTCTCGTGGCAAGTTGGTGGCTCTACAAGGGCTATTTTCAAATGCCGGAAGAACAGGTTCCGTACGCGTGGAATGGCGTCATCGACTGGATTTTGATGCTGCTTGCTTTGGTCTCCGTATGGCCGATACAGGGCTGGGTACGTCTTCAGCTCGCTCGGTTAATGGAAGACAGCCCGGAAAATGCGCTGAAGATATTTAGCCTCTTCTCTCAGCAGTTGGATGGAGCACAGACTTTGGATGAGCAGATGGACGACCTCGTGTATCTGCTAGCGCGGACACTGGATATGCCCTACGTGAGCATTTCTCTAGAAAAAATGAACACAGCTATCACCTATGGCAGTCAACCAGACCGTCAATCTATCAGATTGCCTCTACGCTATAATCAAAGACCTCTCGGAACACTGATGCTTGCGCCACGCGTCGTCGGCGGGATCACCGTGCATGTGGATGAAAGATTGCTGCTTGACCTAGCGCGGCAGATCAGCCTGACACTCTATACGAGACAGCTTTCTTTGGACCTACAAGAATCGCGCGCGCGTATCGTCACGGCACGAGAGGAAGCTCGGCGCCAATTACGCCAGGACCTGCACGATGGGCTGGGTCCATCTATGGCAGCAATGACAATGTTGGCTGAGACAGCGCGTGAGTTAGTCTATGACGATCCCACTAAGGCCGAGCAACTCTTGACGAATTTGGTCGATCAGACGCAGAGTATGGTAATCGACATACGTCGGCTGGTACACGGGCTTCGACCGCCAGCATTGGATGACGTTGGACTTTACGGAGCGCTGGATCTCCTGGTGGGCGGCTTCGCGAATCCGTACCAGCAGACACAGATCCATCTTCCCGATATAGAAGTGGCACTTTCTGCCGCTATGGAAGTCGCCATCTATCGCATCGTGCAGGAAGCGTTGACAAACGTGAGTAAGCATGCGCAGGCAGACCGGACCGAGGTTGCCTTATCGATTCGAGATGACGGTGTTACGTTGACAGTATGCGACAATGGTAGTGGGATGCCGGATACACCGGGCGCCGGTGTAGGCTTACAAAGTATGCGTGAGCGAGCGGAAGAACTAGGGGGAACGTTCAGTGTCCGACCGAATGAACCAACAGGTACATGCATTATTGTGCGCTTCGTGCTCTAGTAGGAGGCATGAATGGAACAGATTCGGATTTTGATTTGTGACGATCATGACCAGTTTCGCGAAGGGTTGAAGCTCATGTTGGCTACCGAGGACTCATTGTCTCTTGTCGGCGAGGCTATGGATGGTTTGGAAGCCGTTGAGATGGCGTCTCAGCTTCAACCGGACGTCATCCTCATGGACCTACAGATGCCGAGGCTGCACGGTTTGGAGGCAACTCGAAGGATTACACAAGCTAGCCCTCATATGCGTGTGCTCATCCTTACCATGTCGGACGAAACCGCAACCGTCTTTCATGCGCTGCAGATGGGCGCCATGGGCTACATTCTTAAAGGTGCGCGCAAGGCTGACATCATTCGCTCTATTCATAACGTCTACTACGGAGAAGTTGTCTTTGGCGCTGCCGTGGCACAGCACGTGATCCAGCACTTCAATCGCAACCAAACCGTTGTTCAACGGGACGATTTTCCCGAACTGAGCGAGCGAGAATCGGAGATTATAAAACTAATGGCACTGGACTTATCCAACGAAGCAATTGCTGAGCGCTTGGGCATTAGCCTCAAGACAGTGCGCAACCACGTATCGAATATCTGCACCAAACTGCAGGTCAGTGATCGGTCAGAAGCCATTGTGCGCGCACGAGATAACAAAGATTGAAGTGGTTGCATATTCTCGTTGCCAGAACACCATTACTGACCCGGCGATTGTGCAATGAATCAGCTGTAACATTCCGTTGAAGCACCCATACTTACCTCACCATTTGGAAGCTCAGCAACACTCTGCTCGTCTTTATGATTGTCGGGTTCGTGTTCAGGAACTATCGTATAGACAGATGATGGCGGCCTCCTAAGCAATCGCACATGAGGCCACCATCAAAACATGCTTTGTCGTCTTTAGTACGACTACTTCATCCTTTAATGCTGGATTGGCCCCTACTCCTCAGTGATCGGCAGGTTAGCACCGTCGCGCAGATACAGCGGAATCCTTTCAATTGGTGCAGACGCCTCTATGATCTTTCCGCCGTCGACCTTCGCTCCTGTCCACGCGTCTGTCCATTCGACTCCCTGGGGCAGATAGACCGACCGGCTTGTTGCACCAGCTTCAATGACCGGCACCACCAGCAGGTCCGGTCCCAGCATGAACTGGTCGTCCACCGTCCAGCACGCCTTATCATTGGGGAACTCAAAGAAGAGCGGTCGCATGGGAGGTGCACCGTTTTTCGATGCAGCCCGCATCTGCTCCATCACGTAAGGTCGCAGTCGTTCACGCAGGAACATGTACCTACGTAGAATCTCATAGGTCTCTTCGCCGAACGACCAAACCTCGTTGTCCGCACCGTTGAACATGTCGCCTTCGTCGATAGGACAGCGGTACCCGTGCAGCCGGAAGAGTGGGCAGAACACACCATACTGGAACCAGCGAACAAGCAGCTCTCGGAAGGAGTCGGTGCGGATGTCGCCGTCGAAGAAGCCGCCGATGTCGGTTGTCCACCAAGGGATACCGCTCATGGCCATATTGAGACCAGCCCGCACCTGTGCACGTAGTGATTCAAAGGTAGAGCGAATGTCACCGGACCATAGCGCAGCTGCATAGCGTTGGCTACCCGCCCAGCCTGAGCGGCAAAGGCTAACAAACTCCTCTTCTCCCTCGGCGCGCATTCCCTCGTAGAAACCCCGCTCATGCAAAAGAGGATAAATGTTGCAGACTGCGGCGCCGTCTCCCAACCAGAACTGCAGATTGTCAGAGTCAGCCGGCAGTATCTCCGGTTCGCACGCATCCAGCCACCACGTTTTAATGCCATAATCGTAATACCCTGCACGCACCTTCTCCCACACGAACCGGCGCGCATCTGGATTCGTGGCGTCATAGTAGTGCACATAGACGCGCCCTGGCGGCTCCGTATCGACAAAGGGGAGTAATGCGGAAGTGCCCCGTTTGGTCTGCACCAAGTAGCCCTTCGCATCCATCTCAGCGAAGTTGCGGCTGTTCGGGTTAACAGACGGCCAGATGGAGACCATCACCTTAATGCCCAGTTCATCCAATTCCCGCATCATAGCCGCCGGGTCAGGCCAACATTCGGGGTCGAACTGCCAGTCGCCCTGCATCGTCCAGTGGAAGAAGTCGATGACGATGACGTCGATGGGCAGGCCGCGCTCCTTATAACCACGGGCAATGGACAGCAGTTCATCCTGTGTACGATAGCGCAATTTACACTGCCAGAAACCTGCCGCCCATTTGGGCAGATTCGGCGCGTGGCCTGTTGCTTCGGCGTAGTGCGCCATGACTTCTGCAGGCGTGTCGCCTGCCGTGATCCAGTAGTCCATCTGCTGCGTGGATTCCGCCACCCAACGGGTAACGTCCTGGCCCAGCTCGACGCGGCCGAGGGCAGGATTGTTCCAGAGGAAGCCGTAACCGATATTGGAGTAAAGAAACGGAATACAGACTTCCGTATTTATTTGCTGTAAATCGATGACGACGCCTTTCTGGTCAAAGAGGTCGTGCTGGTGCTGGCCCAGGCCATAGAAGCGTTCACCTTCGCGAGCGGCGAAACGCACTGCCAAATGGTAGTGATTACCGCCCACTGCTCGGAACTTTCGTGCAGGCGGCCTTGGGAAGTAGGCAGGCGCTTCTGTCAACAGTTCCTGCCCAGTATTGGTATTGAAGAAGCGCATGGAAATGGCGGGTACGCCGTGAATATTGTCAACCTCGTACAGTACCTCCACGCTGATTGCTCCGTTGGACAGTGTTGCTTGCGAGTCTCCCAACTTAAATTCCGCATGGGTAGCTTGCGGCGGTAGGAGCGCACTAAGCGGACCGTTTTCGATTCCACTTTCGCTGTAGGGTCCAGCTCCCATCCACGAACGCACGCGTAGGCTGTCCTCACCCCAAGGTTCGATGCGGATGGTTTCGCCTGCGACACGACAAATCAGTGCGTTTTCAATTTGCGCGATGGCCGACATAGTGAATTCCTTTCAAGCACTCAAGACTCAGTGGAATATGGAGATTGAATTTTCTGGTGCATGTCGAGCAGGGCGGCCATTCCACCTTCAAAATGACACCATGTATAGGCGGCTTGGCCAAGTGGTTCAGACTTCAGTGCGCACAGCGTGCGTTTTGGCAGAGAGTTATCCAATTTTGCGATATGACTTTGATGCTCATCAGCATGGAGCGCCGCTTTCTAGAAGATGCGATTGGCTGAAATCGACGCGTATGTTTGTTCGCACCGAGAGTTGTAACAGGACCCCTTAGCGTGGCAGGCGTACCGGCAGCAATGGCGAACTACTGCTTCACTGACCCGGCAGTGAGACCACCGACGATATACCGCTGCAAACTGGCAAACACGACAATGATCGGCAAGGCGACGGTTGTAGCGACAGCCATTAAGTTGTTCCATTCCGTGCCATATTGGCCGATAAACTTGTTAAGCGCAGCAGTTGCCGGCTGAATTGCCTCGTTAGTCGTCAGCGTAATGGCAAAAAGAAACTCGCCCCATCCCATGAGAAACGCGAACACAGCAACGGTGACCAACCCCGGCTGAACGAGCGGGAGAATGACGCGCCAGAATGCACTAAACTGGTTGCAGCCGTCTATCTTGGCTGCCGCTTCTAGCTCCATGGGCACAGTCAGGAAGAATGGACGTAGGATGATTACTGCAAAGGGCAGCGCAAAGGTCGTGTCCGCCAAGATGAGGGCCGGATACGAGTTGACTAGACCGATGCGGCTGAAGACCACAAAAAGTGGAGTCGCGATGATGATAGCCGGCAGCAACTGCGTGATGAGCAGTAACAACATGAACAGCGTTCCGCCGCGTAAGTTCAAGCGCGCCAGTGCATAGGCTGCGGGTGCCGCCAAGAATAGCGTTAGCAGCATGGTACCGGCGCCGATGATACCGCTATTCAGTATTGATCGCAGCGCCAATGGGTTCTTCAGCACAGCAGTGACGTAGGAAGTGAAGTTGGGCGGCCATGGAATGATCTGTGGCGGCGATGCGTATACGGCAGCATTGGTTTTGAGTGAAGTGGCGGCCATCCAGTACACCGGGAAGAGGTAGACGATCACAATCACCAGTGAAAAGATCGTCCAGCCAATACCGGACCGTCTTAGTGAGGATGATCTACTCATACGGAAGCCTCCTCATGCTGGCTCAACCAAAGATAGCCAATGGCGACAACGCTTAGTGGCAGCAACAACAGCACGGCTGCAGCTGCGCCGTCACCAAAGCGGAAGAAGTTGAACACTAGTTGATACACATAAATGGGCAGTACAGTGGTCGCGGCTACGGGCCCGCCGCGTGTCATCACATAGACAATGTCGAACACCTTGAAGGTATAGATGAAACCTAGTAGTAGGACGCTGAGCGCAACAGGCCGCATCAACGGCATTGTCACGCGTCGGAAGCTCTGCCAGCCGGTGGCGCCATCAATGCTGGCAGCTTCATACAGAACAGGCGGTATGCTCTGTAACCCAGGCAGCAGCAGGATCATGTTGAAGGGAATACCCACCCAAATGTTGGCAACGATGGTGCCGATAAGTGCGGTATTGGGCTCGATCAGCCAGTAGCGTGGCGAATCCATCATGCCGACGGTCTGCAGAAAATAGTTGATGATGCCGTTGCCGCCGTCGAACATCCAGCGGAAAATGCTGCCGCTTACGACTGTGGGCAGCATCCATCCCAACAGCAACAATGAGCGCAGGAGACCGTTGGCCGGAAAGTTGCGATTGAATAGCAAAGCGAGTGCAAAACCAATCGTAAACTGGAAAAAGAGCGAACCTACGGTGAACCAAACCGACAGCGAAAACGCGTTTCGAAAGGCCGGATCCGCGATTACCGTGCGATAGTTTGATAGACCAGCAAAGGACGCCGTACCAGATAGAAACGTTGACACATCCACGTTATAAACGCTCATCCGAAAGTTGGAGACAATCGGGTAGATCATCGTCAGGCACATGAAGAGAAGTGCCGGGAGAATAAAGAGGTATTCTCCAAGATTTACATAGCGTTTTTCGGCTGAACGGAGACGGACGCTTTCTTGTCCTGCAACTTGATCGTCAACTTGCGCCATAGGACGTATCTCCTCATTAACATCGGAGGCGAACCTACTACCTACCTTGCGAATGGATAGAATCGGCCGAGAACCCAGACTTCAGATGAGATTCGGATTCTCGGCCATCACATACTATCTACTCATTAGCTGCCAGGCAGCAGCGGAGTGATCTTTTCCTGTGCCGATGCGACGGCAGCATCCACGGATGTCTGTCCACTAATGGCTGCCTGCATCATCTCCTGCACAGCATTGGAGATCTCCGGATACTTCGGACCGTAGTTGCGCGGTTTGGCGACTACGAGTTGATCCATGAACACCGCCAGTACCGGATCGGATGTCCATGTCTCATCCTTGGCCATCTCGGCATTACTTGGGAGCTTGCCTGCTTCGATCAGATAAGCCTTCAAATTGTCAGGTTCCTGTCGCCATGTGAGCAGTTCCCAGGCGGCATCCAGATTCTCGGTCGAGCCTACGATGGCAGTATTCTCGCCACCCAGGATCGAAGCGCCTTGCTTCTCTTCCGGCAACGTCGATACAGACCAGTCAAGATCGGGGGCTTCTTCCTTCAAGACTGGAATCTGCCACGGTCCATTGACCATCATACCGGCTAGGCCGTTTTCGAACTGGCCCTTTACGTCGCCCTGCGTCCAGTTGAGGATGCCTGGTGACATGTAGCCCTTGTCGACCAGATCGACCCAGAGTTGAAGTGCGGCGCGCCCGCCGTCGCTGTCAAGTGTGGGCAGGTCTTCACCTGTCATCCACAGGAAGGGCAGCCACTGGAAGGTGCCTTCTTCACTCTTGACGCCGCTCATCGCGATACCGAAGCGATCGCCGTCTGTTAGGGCAGCGGACGTCGACATTAGCTCGTCCCAGTTTGTTGGCGGTTCCACCCCTGCAGCTGCGTTGAGCTCATTGTTGTTCCAGAGCACGAGGCAGTTGCTGTTGTCAGGAATGCCATAGTTCTTACCTTCATACACAGTCGAGGCCCACGGACCCTCAAAATAGCTGTCTGCCTGGCCCCATTCGCTCACCAGGTCGGTGAGATCGGCGAATACGCCGAGTGCGGCGAAAGAGGAGTGGTCCGGATTGTCGATGATGACCACATCGGGAAGCTGACCTGCGGCTGCCCCTTGCAGCAACTTCTGTTTCAGGTCGGCAAAGGGGATGGAAGTGCGCTCGATCGTGACATTTGGCACCTCATCCATATACTTCGCCATCTGAGTGTCCAGCGCTGCGCCATTGGCGGCTGTCATGTAGTCCCACCAGGCCAACGTCACAGCTTCGGCTGCTGGTGCAATGTCGGCACCAGTTTCACCGGTAGAGCTCGATGGTGTTGCGGCTGGAGCGCATGCGGCCAATGCTGCTGTGACTCCGACGGCGCCCGATAGCATCATAAAGCGTCTTCGACTTAGAACAGATTCTTTCATTGTTCTTTCCTTTCATGCTTTCTAGTAAAGACGTACACGAAACTGAAATAGCGATCTGGTACAACAAACGGTGGTTCCTATCGATAAACTCCGGTGTAACACTGCAGCATACTCATATTGCTGCAAGCTTGCGACTAACTTAGTGAACCGTGTAACGAACTTGTCAACGCGCCGATCAACACCGTGAAGAAAGCGAATTACTTACTACATCGACTTGCCGAACCCTGTCATTTTTAATCACTGCTACACAATACCCATCATTCAATCGTTCTGCAGTGTGCTGCCATGGTCAGAGAGTCTTGCGGTAAGCATGACATTCCTCTGCGCTATCTCCCGCCCCTCCAACTGATCGATCAACATTTCTGCACCGATGCGCCCCATTGTTTCCGCCGGCAATGCAATGTTCGTTAGAGGGGGAGTCAGACGTTCTGCGATCGTGTCCGACGCAACTACGATCACCGACAAGTCCTCTGGTATGCGCATGCCCATTTGGTAGACAAGGCGACTTACGCCCATAGCCATATCTTCGTTTGATATGATGACTGCGCTGATGTCAGGGTGCTTCTGACGCAGACTGTAGAACGTGGCTGCCGCCTCGTCCGCCGTGCCTGAACTGGAGCTTTCGTAGCCGTCAATGCCAGTCTCCGCCAGGCCTGCGCGAAAACCCTCCAGCGAACGGACCGCAGGGCCGAATCCGATATCCAGCAGCATGCTCTCGAAATTGATGAAGGCAACGTGGCGATGCCCCAGTTGAGCGAGGTGACGCAGCGCTTTACGTATCGCATCGGCGAAGTCCACATCAACATAGTACAGATCGTCGCTGTCGTCGGTATGACCGATCAGCGTAAATGGAAAGTCTAGTTCCCGCAGCAGGTCGACTCGTGCATCCTTTGTTGTTATTTCCATGAGGATAAGGCCGCCGACCATGCCCTCTTGGACAAGCCGCTTAATCTGAAACTCGTCCTGCGATGTGGTCCATAACAGGAGTCCGTAGCCGTGCTGGCACGCTACGTTTGTGACCCCGGCGAAAAATTCCATTTGCGTGCTAGATAAGTTTCTATGCTGCATCGCCATCGGGTAGAACACTGAGATTACATTCGACCTTTTGGACGCCAACCCGCGCGCCATCACATTGGGATGATAGTCCATCTCTTCTACGGCAAGTTGGATTCGCTTTCGTGTTGCTTCCGAGATGGGGCGTTTGCCGCTAAGAGCGTAGGAAACCGTGCTTACGGCAACTCCAGCGCGTTTGGCTACGTCGACAATTGTCGTCATGCGCAACACGTTCCCAGTTGTGAAATAAGAGCGAAACGTACAGACGAGTTCTACAATAGTGGACTGATCAGAAGCTCGAAACGCTCAGTCGAAACGCTTCGATACGACAATATCATGCAGACTATCGTTTGTCAATACCCCACCGAAATTCGCGCACGGCAATCGCGTATCGCAAGTTTTGGCATAGATTCTGTGCTTTTTGAGGCTAAAACCATGCTGATCGAGGATAAGATATTTCTCGCCCTGTAGTCGCGACAAGCTAAGAAAGTATGCATTCTGCTGGCCAAACACAAATAAGCTAATCTAGTGTCGTTGCAGGCTAATTTATATCCAGTATCGAACCATGTGGATTGGATTCGCAGCCCATTTCGACCGAATGGGTGGAGGCAGCCTATTCACAGTAATCAACCGTCTATCCTGATGCAATTAGCCATTGCTATACAGGGTGCAGTAACGGTACTATAATAAGGTGAGCAATGGACTTAGGTCTTCGATGACGTTGAACATAGTTATTGGTTCATTCTGTTCATATCAGTTGGATATGGCCACTTTGGTCCTTATTCCAGAGTCTTGCAGTTCTCAACTAGTTGAAATTCACTTCATTGTGAGGTATGAACAGCGTGCACGCCTCCGGCTTAAATAGAGTGGATCAGTTGCAGCAGCAGGTAGCCGATCTGCGGCGAGATAATACACGGCTACAGCTTGAGCTAGATGCTTCAATGTCTCAACCAAACACAACGCTGGATTCATACGAGCCATACCTGCCGATCATCCGCCAATCATCCGATGGCGGCGTCCTCATTGATAAAAACGGCATGGTATGCGAATGGAATCCGGCTCAGGAGGCCATTACAGGCTTGCATCGTGTCGAAGTGATTGGTCGCCCAATCTGGGATGTCCAGTTTGACTTGCTGCCGTGGGATGAGCGTAATACCGAGTCTCGTACTAGATTGCGCAGCACCATCAAAGGACTGCTGCTGTCGTCCGAAGTAAACCAGCCGACAACCGTCCAGTGGTTGTTGCAACGGCAGGACGCTACGCTCCGAACGGTGGAAACCTGGAGCATGCCTCTTTGCGTTGGAGAACAGTCACTACTGTGGCAAGGTACGCGTGAAGTGACTACGGCGTCTCCTGACAACGAACCCAAAGATCGTACCCTGCTCAGCCTCTCTGCACAGCACCTTATCGATCGATTTATTGTGTCCGACAAGACACCGGAACAGATTGCCGGCGCCGTTTTGCCGACAGTGCGCAAAATCGCTGGCGATTGCGAACGCGCTAGCGTCATTCACTATGACAAGGAGAGAGGTGAGGTGGTTTGGCTGGCGCTCAGCGAAGGTGATGAGACAATAATTCAACCCGGACTCGCAAAACCACCGCGTTTCTTTGGGGATTTGGCCAAACTATGGGCTGAACGTGATTATCTTCTTTTGGACGATATTAATGTAGTTGCCGAACCATCACCTATAGAGGAATACCTCGCCAACATCGGAATTCGCTCCTATTTAGTGGTGCCAATTGAACTCAATGACGAGTTAATTGGCACGTTGAATACAGCCTCTCGCCAACCAGGCGCTTTTGATCCGGGGATTGTGGGCCATCTTCGTATCATCGCCGACGCACTTGCTGTGGCGATCCACGACTTCCAGTTGATCGAGCAAGTGGAGAACTCTAATCGTCGGTTACAAGCGTTGACCCGCCGTCTTGTGGAATCACAGGAGGAGGAGCGTTATCGCATTTCGCGAGAATTGCATGATGAGATCGGCCAAACCCTGACGGCTATCAAACTCAATTTGCAGTCTCTGGAAATGACAATGACGCCGGAAAAGTATGCAGGTCAGACGCTTTCCGAATGTATCGAGATTGCCGATCATGCTTTACAGCAAGTGCGCAACCTGTCTCTGGATCTCCGACCACCACTGTTGGATGACCTCGGTTTAGCTCCTACACTGCAGTGGTACCTGGACCGGCAGGCGCGCATAGGGCAGATCGAGATATTCTTGCACGAAAATTTAAGAGAACGATCGCTGCCACCGGAAGTGGAGATTACCTGTTTTCGGCTCGTCCAGGAGGCAGTCACAAACGTATTGCGTCATGCGCGTGCACAGTCGGTTACAGTCGAGCTTCAGCAGCAGGACCGTGCGATTAGCCTCACTGTTCAAGATGATGGTGTCGGATTTGACACCAAAGCGGCCATGCGCGGCGATAGAGCACAGGAAAACCTCGGTCTGATGGGTATGGAGGAGCGCGTGATACTGTTGAATGGAGAACTGGATATCGAGTCTGCTCTGGATTCTGGCACGAAGGTCAGTATACGCTTGCCGTTGACCTCGAGCAGTTCATCGCTGAGTGATCTGTAGAAGTATCATCAAGACATATCGCCAATAAACATGGCGTCCAAGCAATTCAACATGGAACAGAGTGATGCATTGTGAAGACAGTCCGAGTATTGCTAGCCGACGATCATAAACTAGTACGAGCGGGGATTCGGTCTCTGCTGGAAACGCTGGATGATGTTGAGGTTGTCGGTGAAGCCGTGGACGGCCGAGCAGCGCTAGAATTGATCGGTCAAGGTTTTCCGGACATCGTCTTGATGGACATTGCCATGCCCGGTCTAAATGGGCTAGAAGCTGTTTCGCAAATCAGCGAACGGTTCCCGTTCGTAAATGTCATCGTGCTCTCTATGTACACGAACGAGGAATACGTACTGCGCGCCTTGCGTGACGGCGCGGCCGGCTATCTGGCCAAAGACTGTGGTCCAGAAGAATTGTCGATGGCAATTCGATCCGTAAGCCAAGGCCAGAAGTATCTCTGCCCGAAGGTGTCAAAACTTATCGCCGAATATGTGCAGCGCAGCGAAAGACAAAATCAGTCTCCGTTTGATTCTCTCTCGCCGCGTCAACGTGAAGTACTGCAGTTGATCGCTGAGGGACATACCACGCAGCAAATTGCTCAGATCCTCGAAATACATTCCAAGACGGTGGAGACACATCGTCGCAACTTGATGAACCACCTCGATATCCACGATATCGCCGGACTTGTGCGCTACGCAGTGCGCGTAGGGTTGATCAGCGTAGACACGGAGTAACTCTCTCTAGGGTCTTTTTCCGGTTAATTTCAGGGATACTCCCGATTTCTTCGGCAATTGTATTGTCATACATTGGCAATGGAAGCCCCGTCTGCACATTGTTATTTTGATGCTCCTTCAAAATCAGGATTGATCCGGCTTTGTGCAATAGGTTGGGTAGCTTTGTACGAGTAGAGGATGGTTTTTACTGCTCATGCGCAGACTGCGGACACTACTAGTTAACGATCACCACAGGCTACTGGATGCGCTAGAGCGTATTCTTGCCGATGACGAGAGGATTGAGGTGATCGGTCGGTTCCTTTCAGTAACAGCTGCGGGGGCGGAAATTGCGCGCTTCAAACCTGACCTATTGTTAATTGGCATTCCGAGTGCAGGCGGTGACGTGTTCAATTTCATCCGAGATATCAAGTCCCAATCAAGTGCTCCAACGGTGATCCTCCTGATCCCGTATGACCTAATTAATTATCGAATCCAAGCAGAAGAAGCTGGGGTGGACTGTTGCGTGGTTCAAGGCGAGGCGCAGCATCAACTCGAGCCGATAATCGAGGAGTTAAGCGAGAGATTGGACTGTCATTCTTAGCGCACCAGCCGCCGCATGGGGTGTTTCCCTCAACAATCCAAGGAATTTCCTGATGGCATACACCTTTCAGCACCGCTAAACTAATAAACAGCGTAAGTCCAACAACCAATTTTATGTCTGGAGGACTCGATGGGATTCGAACAGTATCACGAACCGCCTGAGGAGCTATCACAAGAGACGCGCTCATTCGCGCGCTTAATTGTATCGTTGACAGAAGAAGCGGAAGCCATCAATTGGTACGAGCAACGCATCTCGGTGGAGAAGGATGAAGCCGCCAAGGCCATTATGCAGAATGCCCAGCAGGAAGAGTTCAAACACTTCGGCATGGACTTGGAATATTTGCTGCGCCGCACACCGAAGTGGCGAGCGGTAGTGAAGAAGATTCTCTTCCAGGAGGGCGACATCGTCAAATTGGGCGAGAAGGGCGAAGAAGCCGTCGAATAGGCCTTTGCTTCGTGATCGTGCTACTGGCGAAGTCGCCTACCTGCATGACCAAGCTCGGCTATTTGGAGGCTATACGGGACGTACCCCCAGACTGACCTAACCACGGCCTACGTGCCTGGCAGTTGTGCTGCACGGGAGTACGTCGTTGCAAAATGGTTCATGGGCCCTACGGGCTCTGACCGCCAGCAGCAACTGATCAGCACTAGAAGATTGTACCGCATCTCGATTTTCGTCTCTGCTCGATAACTGCGTATTGGTTTGGCGCCACAATCAATCATATTTCGGAGGACGGCATGTATCCCTTTACGAAGGAAAACAGCGCATCCGTTAACTTCATGCTATCCGCAGCAACCTGGGTTGTCTTGGGCGTGCTGATGGGCCTGACGCTTGCGATAGAGTTTGTCTTTCCCGATTTCTTTCGGGGAATATCCTGGCTCGTATTTGGACGACTCCGCCAAGCGCATGTGAACACGGTTCTTTTTGCGTGGCTCTCTGGCGCTATGATGGGCATGTGGTTGTATATCGTTCCACAATTAACTGGTCGCAAGCTCTATAGTGAGCTGCTTGGCAATCTATGCGCATTTCTATGGAACATTGCGCTTCTGGTGGGTATCGTTTCCATCCTAATGGCCCACACACAGAGCCGAGAGTATGCAGAGTTAATTTGGGCGGTGGATGTTGCGGTTATCGTGGTGCTGCTGCTCAATGCGTTCAATATCCTCATGACCATCCACAATCGTGTAGAACCGAAATTGTACGTTTCTCTTTGGTACATCACCGGCACGGTGATCTGGTTTCCCATGCTCTATTTCATCGGCAATGTCATGTGGCGGCCACCAACAGGAGCGTTAACCGGCATCGACGACGCCATCTTCAACTGGTTCTACGGACACAACGTTCTCGGCTTGTGGTTCACTACTGGCTTGCTGGCGGTCATCTACTATATTGTGCCGAGAGAGACCAATACGCCGCTCTACAGCCACGTTCTATCGCTCATTGCCTTCTGGGGAATCGCCTTCTTCTATACCGGCGTGGGCGGTCATCACTTGTTATGGGCGCCCATTCCCTACTGGCTCAAAACCATCGCAGTGGCAGACAGCATCGGCATGATCCTGCCGGTGGTGGCGTTTATGATGAACATTTTCCTGACTATGCGCGGCAATTGGAATCGATTTATGTCCAGTATACCTTTGCGCTTTGCGATTACAGGCTGGGCTGCCTACATTTTGGTATCGTACCAAGGCTCACACCAAGCGCTGCGTGGAGTCAATCTGCTAACACATTTCACTCAATACGTGCCCGGACACGCGCATCTTTCTTTGCTCTTTTTTGCGGCGTCCACGCTGATCGGCGGCCTGTACTACGTCATCCCGCGCATATACAAGTGCGATATTTACAGCCGGGTGTTGGCAAATGCAGGGTACAGCCTATATGTCATCGGCTTTGCGTTCTTCTTCGGCGGCTTTTTACTCACAGGTTTGGTACAAGGCGCAGCATGGGTTCATCAGGGACTGCCGGTGTGGAGCGTACTGCCTGGTTTGCGACCTTACATGCTACTGCGTGCATCTGGAGGCGTATTAGTCGTATCTGGATTTGTTGCCTTCTCATTTAACATATTGGCGACGGCAATCGTCCGCAAACCCAGCTTAGCGCCTCCGCCGGCTGCGGAGCTACAGCGCTCGAATATCGTTGCTTCTGCCGCTTCGGCAGGTGATTGACATCCACTTTTCATGTGAGACTTCAAAGAGATCATATCGTCTAGTGAATGCATCGTAGGTTGTTCTATCGCTTTATTCGTAATTCGGCTGGTGAAACTAATAGGGAGAACCTGTCATGAAGATGACGTTTACAATAACGATAGTTGGCGCACTAATCGTCTTCTTCGCCGTAGTAACTGCCGTCGTCTTCGTCCCCGGCCTAATCTGGGATCCGCCGCAAACGTTTATCGCCCATCCCTATACTGATCAGGAGACGCGCGGCCGAGAGACTTTCTATTCCAACGGCTGTAATTATTGCCATACACAATATGTGCGTGTAGAAGACACAGCTATGGGCGATGTGTCACAGGGCGGCAACTACGTGTTTGACGATCCGATGATACTTGGATCCGAGCGAACCGGTCCGGATCTCTCCTACATCGGGCGGAAGCGCAGTGAACGATGGGAAATCGAGCACTGGAAAGACCCGCGCCGGATGTCGCCGCTGTCCATCATGCCGAGTTTTGAGTTCCTCTCGGACCAGGAACTCGACGACATGGCAGCTTATCTGTTTAACCTGGGCGACCGCACTTCAGCGCAGATGATGATATCGCCCCCGGCTCCATATCTTGGACAAGGCGATCCCATTGCCTATCCGGAGGTCAAACTGCAGTCGGACAAACCGATCGGTTGGCCGAGTTGGACGGAAGCCCAGCTTCAGGAAGGCAAGGAAATATACGTTGATCGGTGCTTTACTTGTCACGGTTGCGCCGGAAATGGTTTGGGAGCGTACGCAGGAACAAAAATCGTTACGCCGGCGAATTACAAGCAGGAGCCGTTTCGCAGCATGCCGGATGATCAGTGGTTCTGGCATGTATCTGAAGGTGTGCAGGGCACAGTTATGCCGCCTTGGAAAGAAAGCCTAACAGAAGACGAACGGTGGAAGGCGATTCGCTACGTACAGCAGGCGTTTGCTATGCCGGTGGAACGCGACCCGGATGAAGGCGATCCCACCGGGGACTATGCAGGTCTGACAAGTCCCATCGAAAAGAACGTTGAGAATTTGGATGCGGGTAAAAACATCTTTATCCGCGAGTGCTGGGTTTGTCACGGCGATGCTGGTCGCGGACATGGAATCTATCGCCAGGGACTGTTACCCCTCCCGCCGGATTTTGGAGACGGCAGCTACGGAACACTGGAGAACCCATCCTATACCGACGCCGATTACTTCTGGCGCATCAGCGAAGGCCTGCCATGGAGCGCTATGCCGTCTTGGAAGGTGCATTATGATGAGGCGGATCGGTGGCGTCTTGTGTACTACATTCGAGTCAACTTTACACAGACCGAACCTCGACCGGAGCCCAGTCCTGCGCAAGTATATCCCGATGTAGCCATCACGCAGGAGATGCCTCAATCTGTTTCGGAAGTGCAGATTCGCCAAGGCGACCTCGCTCAGTACGACGCCACAGCAGGAGCGATGGCAGGCATGGGCAAAATGATGTTCCTGCGTATGTGTGCCCATTGTCACGGCCTCAGCGGTACGGGCGATGGTTGGGATGGACAGTATCTCGATCCGCTGCCTGCAAACTTCACTGACCCGGATGTCCAGGGGCTTTCGGACGGTGACTTCTTCGCCCGAGTAACCTACGGTTTACAGGATTCGGCTATGCCGAGCTGGGGCGAATGGATGCCTGTTTCAGCTCGCTGGAATGTGATTAAGTATATCCAGGACGCATTCGTGACAGGCATGCCACAGAATAGCAGTGTCTATGACGGCAAAGTTGCCGCCAACTTTGCTACGCTCAGTAGGCAGAATTGGCTCGATGAAGGTCATATCATCTCGCCTACTATGGGCGCAGATCTGTATGCTCAGTACTGCCAAACATGTCACGCTGATCAAGGGCAAGGCGATGGTCCCGGAACAGTTGGCAGCCCAAGCGGCGCACCAGCAGCCTTTACTGGAAATATGTCCGATGCATACATGTACTGGCGTGTTTGGGAAGGCGTTCCCATGAGCATTATGCCGCCCTACTCAGCGCTACTCTCTTCAGGTGATCTGACCGAAGGTGACGTCTGGGACATCATAACATATGTGAGTACCTTGCCTGGACAAGGAGGGAGCCCATAATGCCGCTCGGACTATGGGTATTCGTCGGATGGATGGCGTTTGTAGTAGTCACTGCCGTGCTTTTCCTGCTCTGGGCATGGAAGAGTGGCCAGTTTAAGAATGTCGAAGAGGCCAAATATCGCATGCTGGAAGATCGCGAACCGGAGCCCTGGCCAGGACGAACGAAGAAAGAAAGTACGGATAATCCATCTGTGGATCAAGAGGATAGTGAAAGGGAAAGCTCATGACAGCGAACGTGATGAATACAAGTTGGGAGATTTTTAGCCTTCTCTCATCGGCGACCGTGCTTTTTGTATTCGCTCTAGCGTTGTCTCTGCCCCATCGGCCAAAGACATTGCCCGGCAGTAGTGGGCACCGTGACAAAGAAGACGAAAGTATTCATGAGGAAATCCGATCGGACGGATACATTGATGAATTCGCCGACAATATCGAAGAGGCAGGCGGTTCATTGCCGTGGGTTGTGTGGGTTGCGATTCCGAGCGTACTCATATCGTGGCTGGTTTATCTGATTCTTTATTGGACGCCAAAGTAGGGGGGACTCATGGCTTTCATCTACAATGTCAACTTCCTAATAGAGCCGTCGCAGATAAGCCAGCTTCAGATTGGAGCTCCACTAGAGCGGACACTGGGTTACCTGCGCACCTTACTGCCGTCGTCGGATGGATTTATCACTGCTCGCGCCATGTGTTCCCTGGATGATCCAGACAATATCCATGTAGTTTTTGAGAGCGTTTGGGTTTCATGGGCGTATCTGAAGGCGCACAGCCTGAGCGGACTCGCAGAAAACAAGGTTCTCGTCGAGTTTCAGCCGCACGTGACGCTGGAAGACTTGTCCAGTCGCGTGTACGAAGAAATCAACTAGAGCAGCGTGTATGCAACGCAAGCTGAACAGCGAGTCATGACTAGTCGTACTGCTGTCACGTCTCGTTGTTTGCTGTTTTTGCGCGAGAATCATTAGCAAATGAGAACGATAGTTATTGCATGGAAAGGACCGACAGTATTAAGGGCCAAGGTGCGATTGAGCGCTAATACTACATAACTGTAGTCCATGTTAATATCCAACCACTACCGACAATAGGCTAGTCAAAATGTCCAGCTCCGAGACATGTGCGTTGTGCGGGCAATCTATCGACGGTGAACCAGTGCAGGAGAGCATCGGCGGCGGGACCTTGTCTTTCTGTTCCGATGGCTGTGCGCGCGCCTATCGCGAAGCCCATGCACAAACGCCGTCAGGACAGCCGGTATTGGCAACCGCAGCCGGCGGACCTGGCGGAGACCTTCCCAAGTTATTCCTGAACACCAACGAAACAGCATACTTCTCCATGAAGGGCATGTACTGTGCTGGATGCGCGGCAGCAGCCGAAGGCATTCTGCGCCGTGAAGATGGTGTGAAGCAGGTTGATATCAGTTTCGCAGGCGAACGGGGACGTATCGAATACGATCCCAGGCAGACCGATGTGGAAACGACGCTGCGCAAGTTGGACCGCCTCGGATATGAAGCGCGTGTTCTTTCGAACCGTCAGGAGCAGAAAGCAGAGAAACAGCAGGAACGAATGTTTCTGCAGCTCCTCACCGCGGCTGCGTTCGGCATGCAGGTGATGCTCATCTATTTGGTGCAGCTCTATCCATTATATGCCTCGGGCCAGTTCGACAGCCAAATTGTCCGCAATCTGCAATATGTAGTGTGGATACTCGCAACGCCGGTTCTGTTTATCGGGGGTTGGTCTATTCTTCAGGGCGCCTGGCGAGCAACGCTTGCCGGTACCGCAACTATGGATACACTAGTGGCTGCGGGTACGCTGGCTGCTTATACTTACAGCCTTTATATTACGCTAGTGGGGGGCGGCGAAGTCTACTTTGACTCTGTCGCGATGATCGTTACCTTCATCATGCTTGGGCGATACCTGGAAAAAATCGGCGGATCACAGGCTCGCAAGGACATTCGGCATCTTCTTCAGCTTCAGCCGAACAAAGCGCGTCGTAAGTCGCAAGACGGGTGGGAGGAGATTGAATCAATCCTGCTTGCTCCAGGCGACATCATCATGATCCGACCGGGTGAGCGTGTACCCGCCGATGCTAGAGTAAACGAAGGTGAAGCGGCGTTGGACGAGTCGTTGCTCACAGGCGAGTCGGATCCTGTTACGAAGCGACCTGGTTCGGAGATCTATGCCGGCTCCATCGTGAGTGACGATACGCTTGTGGCAGAGGTAGTTCGTCCTATCGAAGACACGCGTCTCGCTCAGATCACCGACATAGTTGAGCATACACTCAATACCAAGCCTCCCATTCAGCGTCTTGCCGACCGTGCTTCGGCCTACTTCGCGTTCGGTATTTTGGCTGTTGCCGTGGTGACGTTCTTTGGTTGGATGTTGATTGGAACACCGGTGCCACAGGCGTTGCTGGCGGCCGTTGCCGTTCTTGTTGTAGCCTGTCCGTGCGCCTTGGGGTTGGCGACACCGCTGGCCGTGGCTTTGGCGTTGGGGCGCACCAGCCAATCTGGTGTACTCGTGCGCAATCCAGTTGCGCTGGAAATGGCCTCTACAGTGCACCGCATTATCTTCGACAAGACGGGCACACTTACGCAAGGGAAACTCTCTGTTGTAGAGACAGTTACTGTGCCTGATTCTGAGATTACCGAGCAGGATATCCTCTGCCTGGCGGCAGCGGTGGAGCAGTACTCCGAGCATCCATTGGCAAAAGCTATCGTCAACGTGTGTTCTGCGACTCCGAAGCAAGCCGAACAGTTCAAGGTAGCGCGTGGACAGGGTGCGAGTGCTTTTGTACAAGGCGATCCCACGCAGCAGGTACTGGTTGGTTCGTCGGATTTCGTGGCACTTTCGCAGGAACATCCGCTCCAGCGGCAGGCGACCGCACACGCTCGGCAGGGCGAAACGGTTGTTTGGGTCAAGGTCGATGATCGGATAGAGGGCTTCATCGCCCTGCGCGACAAGTCTGACACGAAAGCGCGAGAAACGCTGCGCCAGCTATCCGATGATGGCATCCTAACCTCACTCTGGTCCGGCGATAACCCACAGACCACGCAAGCCATTGCCGAAGAACTGGGCTTGACGGATTATGTAGGCGGCGCATCACCAGAGGACAAGGCGCGCCAGATCCAAGAGTGGCAGGATGAAGGGAACCGGGTGGCTATGGTTGGCGACGGAGTGAACGATGCGCCGGCGCTCGCTAAGGCTGACCTTAGCATCACTGTAGCCGGCGGCACTGACGTAGCCGGCGAAACGTCAGACGTCGTGTTGATGCAGCGAGAACTAACCATGATCCCCTGGTTCATCGGATTGTCAAGGCGTACGCGCCGTATCATCATTGAGAATCTAGGATGGGCATTCGCCTACAATTTGGTCTCAGTACCTTTGGCAGCCTTCGGCCTTATCAGTCCAATCATCGCTGCAGCCGCCATGGCTACTAGTAGTTTGCTGGTCGTCGGCAACTCACTTCGTCTGCGCAGATAATTTCATCATTCAATGGGTCTGCTGCTAGCCTTCGCGATTAGCCTGCTCATCGGCGTATGGATATCGGACCTGGTACAGCGCAGTGTGTTGTCTATCGCTGTGCTCTTCTTATTCGTCGGCTTTTTCATTGGCAATGGCATTCTGAAGCTTGTTACCGTTGATGTCAATGCTCCAGTTGCCGTACTGCTGGCTGAGCTAGCCCTGTTCAGCATTCTCTTCACCGACGGTATGCGAGTGGGCATCCGTGACCTCGTCTCTGCCTGGCGACTACCCGGCCGCGCCTTACTACTGGGACTTCCGTTAACTCTACTTGGTATCGCGTTCCTAGCGCACTGGATACTGGGGCTGTCATGGGTGCTAGCGCTGCTGCTAGGCGCCGTCCTTAGTCCTACCGATCCCGTCTTCGCTGCTGCGCTCGTCGGTCGCGAGAATGTACCGTACCGGCTACGGCATCTGCTAAACGTAGAGAGCGGCCTCAATGATGGTCTGGTGCTGCCGATCGTGCTGATACTACTCGGAGTGATCTCGTCCAGTACCTTGAACATTGGCGCTATTCTTGGGGACCTCGGTCTTGGTGTGGTGTTAGGCGTGGGTGTCACCGCGTTCATTTTATGGCTAGAGCGATTGCGCTTCTTTTCGCCATCAGTGGGCTATCAGCCGTTCAACGCCTTTGCCATCGGCCTGTTGATTCTTGCGCTCGCTTCGATTGCGAGCGCCAACCTTTACCTCGCTGCGTTTACGGGTGGCATGACCGTGGCGACCATGAGCATCGCCGTGAGCGATGCCTTCAGTACCTTTGGAGAGCGCGTAAGCGAACTGCTCAAGCTGGCGGCGCTACTGCTTTTCGGTACGCTTATCTCACCAGAAATCGTCAGCAGCCAAATAAATTTAGCTGAGATTCTCTTTGTGCTACTGACACTCGTCGCTGTACGCCCGTTGGCGTTTTCCATCGCACTATTTCGTAGCCAGCTAAGTCGAACGGAGTGGATTGCGGCAGCTTGGTTTGGTCCTAAGGGATTTGCATCCATGGTATACGGTCTTCTTATCCTCAGTTCCGGCGCGCCACAGGCTTCCTACCTATTTCATGTAACGGCAATTGCCATCGCAGTGTCCATTGTTGCACACTCGTCCACGGATGTGCTCGTCGCTCGCTGGTTCAGGGAGGAGGAGGAGATAGAGGAAATGGCAGACGCGGAGAACCCTGAGGCGGCGAAAAACGAAGAAGCTCCGTCGCAGGCTAGCAGTAGCGACGAAAACTCTGATTGACCATAAAGGTGCGCACAATCCTCACTGTGCTTTAGCAGTATATGCGCGAAACCCACGTATGAAAGCAGGACGAAAAACACCCGCCATAAATCAAAGCGATAATTGGGTTGTGCCAGCTACCTACCGGTCCAATTCGTGTAGTGGTAAGCAGACCCGTGTCCGTGATAGTCTGCTGAAGACGCCCGCCATCCCGGATATGAGTCTCCTGCGGTCAAGGCAAAGAGATACCGTCTCAACGAATACCCACATCTGAGAGCGCGAACGGCGGAAAGTGTAGGACGCCTATTCTTGCCCCTAAAGTGCCAACGGAAAATGACGGTCAGTTATCAAAACAAAGCTATTTTGACACTGATTGACAACACCAGGTGTGTTGTGTACTCTACGCCCTGTAAGTGATAAGTCCTGGAGGATGCAGCAATTCACATTGACCTCACAACGGCGCATTAGTCCAGGATGGACTAAATTTGGTTTATCTAGTCCGTTTTATGGTGTGGAGCTTTCCGTCATCTGTCGGATCCGTCCGAAGCGCTTCTGAATACATTGACGAAATTTGATTCTGATCTTAGTTACTCGCTGGAACATATTGTTGCGGTTTATGTTGGTTTTTATCCATATACAGAGTAGGTACTGCCTGAGTAGGTACTGCCAGAGGAGGAAAGAGATGAACCGTTTCCGTTTGTTAGCGCTATTTCTTATAGCGGCGTTAGTGTTTGTGGCTTGCGCTCCGGCCGCAACCACCGAGACTACGCCCGCTGCAGCTGGAGAGGCGACTACCGCTGCTAGCCCAGGCGAACCACAGTATGGCGGCACTTTGCGAGCCGCTTTCCAGAACGAGTGGGCGGGTCTCGATCCGCATACCACAAGCTCCTATTCCAGCTATCAGATTCTGAACAACGTACTTGAAGGACTAACCTTCTATGACGATGATATGAATCTCATTCCATGGCTAGCTGAATCTTGGGAGCAGTCGGAGGATGGTTTGACATGGACCTTCCAACTGCGTGAAGGCGTGCAGTTCAGCAACGGTCGTGAGATGACAGCAGACGATGTGAAGTGGAGCTTTGAGCGTCTGATTGATCCCGCCACCGGCTCCGGCAATGCTGCACGTGTTGGACCACCGGAGACTCAGATCGAGGTGATCGACGACTACACCGTTGCAATCACCCATCCAGAACCCTTTGGCATTTTTCCGCAGTCGATAGGGTTTGATAAGTCCTCTGGTATCATGGCCAAGGAGAGCGTGGAAGATGACGGCACGGTCAATGTACCAATCGGAACCGGCCCATTTGCCATTACGGATGTGCAGGGAACCACAAAACTAACCCTGTCCAAGAACGAGAATTACTGGCAGGAGGGCTTACCGTATCTGGATGAGATCGTCATCGAGCCGATTCCGGACGACACAGTGCGAGAAACTGCATTGCGCGGCGGCGAGGTCGACTGGATCCTGGCCATTGCGCCCCAGAATTTCGATTCACTAGACCAAGATCCGGATGTCGTAGTCGCGACGGCTCCACAGCTTTCATACGACTACATCGGCATCAATTTAACGCGGGAACCATTCGATGACGTCCGTGTTCGCCAGGCTATCGCTTACGCTCTGGACCGTGAGCAACTGTGTGAAGCCGGCTACTTCGGTCTCTGCGTGCCTATTCAAGGACCGGTTGGGCCCGGCAGCCCGTGGTACTTCGCTTACGAGCCATACGGCCGTGACGTTGATAAAGCCAAGGAACTTCTGGCTGAGGCTGGATACCCCGACGGTTTTGAAATGGAGCTATTGCCAACCGTGCAATATGGCGAGACTGTTCGAGCGGCTCAGGTGTTGCAGCAGCAGCTTGCTGATATTGGCATTACCGCCTCGATCAATGCTCCCGAATGGAGTGAGTGGCTCGAGCTGGAAGGCAACTTCAACTATGACGCCTATCTCTGCAACTGGAATGGTCTCATCGATGCAGATCAGTACTACTACCTGCAGCATCGCACAGGGCTGGTCTTCAACTTCACAGGCTTCAGCGATCCCGAATTTGATGCGTTGGTCGACAAAGGTCGTTCGATTAGCGACTTTGATGAACGTTACAAGATCTACGAACAGGCTGACAAGCTGCTTGTAGACGAAGCCCCCTATGTATACATGTACAACAAAGAAGAAATACGCGCCTATTCGCCAGCGGTGCAAGGGTTTGTTGTGCGTCCCGACCAAGCGAACAACTTCTGGCCTGTCTGGCTAGCGGAGTAGCTGTAGATTGAATCCCGGCGCGCCTCAGCGCCGGTATGAAACGTGAAACAGATAGGACGCATTCTATCGGTAGTGACCGAATCAGATTGCGCCCTATCTGTCAGATGATGTCAATTCTATCGAGTGCAGTGGGTTCGCCATGAATTTCGGCTATATCATTCAGAGAATCGCTTCTGCAGTCATTGTGCTGCTCGGCGTAACGTTCGCAGTATTCCTGATCATTCAACTCGTACCTGGTGATCCGGCGCGTGTGATTCTTGGCGTTCAGGCGAACGAAGCGAATATCGCCGCCTTGCATGAGCGTCTTGGACTAGACCGCCCATTTCTCGTTCAATATGGATCGTGGCTCTGGAACGCATTGCATGGCGACCTGGGTAAGAGCCTTATTACCGGGCAAGCCGTAACCCCTCAAATCATGCAACGTTTGCCCGCAACCGTACAACTCGCTACAGTTGCATTATTGGTCGGAACACTGATCGCCTTTCCCGCCGGCATTATCTCCGCACTCAAATCAGGGACAAAGACCGACATCTTCGCATCGGTGGTCAGCCAGATCGGCGTCACCATTCCGGATTTTTGGCTAGGGATACTCCTCGTACTGCTATTCTCGCTCACTCTAGAATGGTTGCCGCCAAGTGGTTACACTTCAATATGGGAGGATTTCGGCGGCTGGCTGCGGCATATCATTTTGCCTGCCATGACAGCGGGCATCATCAGTGCGGCGATCATGACACGCTTTATACGCAGCGCCATGCTAGAGGTGCTCAATCAGGATTTTGTGCGCACCGGACGCGCCAAGGGACTTACAGAACGCTCCGTCGTCGTTCGTCACGCGCTGCGGGCAGCCATGGTACCTATCGTAACGATTATCGGCCTGCAAGTGACGGCTCTTCTGAGTTCAGTCGTAGTGGTCGAGGTGGTGTTCGCTTGGCCTGGACTGGGCAGATTGGCTTTGAATGCTGTGCTCGATCGCGACTATCCATTGCTGCAGGGAGCAGTTTTGGCCATGGCTATTATGCTTAGCCTAGTGAATCTGGGCGTCGATCTACTCTATTTCTGGCTCGATCCTCGAATTGAATATGCCTAATTGAGGCGCAGTTCAATAATGACTGTGCGTAGTCACCGAACATAGTCACCGGCAGAAAAGGGGCGTTCAGGACAGAAGGCGGATCAGCTATTGATGATGCAATGTGCAAGAAAGCGTATTGAGGTAGAAACGTGACCTATTCGATCGTCGCGGATGACGCGAAAAGCGGTGAATTAGGCGTAGCCGTGCAGACTTGTAATTTGGCGGTAGGCACATGGGTGCCTTGGGCGCAAGGTGGTGTCGGCGCTGTTGCCACTCAGTCTCATGCCGACCGCTCGTATGGAACACTGGGGCTGGCTTTGATGGAAGCCGGCAAGAGCGCCCAACAGGCTTTGGACGCGCTGCTGGCTGCGGACGAGCGCCGTGAGTTTCGCCAGGTCGGCATAGTGGATCGTTATGGACATAGTGCAGTTCACACCGGCAGTCGCTGTCTCCCGCAAGCTGGGCACGCTGTCGGTGACGGTTTTTCGACGCACGCGAACATGATGGCGAAGCCAACTGTTTGGCAGGCGATGGCAGAAGCCTACACGGATGCAAGCGGTGATCTAGCGGATCGATTACTTGCGGCGCTGGACGCAGCGCAATCTGAAGGCGGCGACATGCGCGGTCAACAATCAGCGGCGCTGCTTGTTGTTGATAGAGACCATGCACCCTTTCCGCTGGTTGATCTGCGCGTCGATCATAACTCGCAGCCGCTCGTCGAGTTGAGACGGCTTCTGCAGTTGCACCGCGCTTATACGGCGGATTATGCAGCGTCAGCGGCAATCAAAGACAATAATCTAGAAGATGCGTCTGAATACTTGTCTGACATGGTGCATTTTGCACCTCATGAAGAGTACCTGCGATTTATGCGCGCGTATCATCTAGCCGGAGGGATGGGACAGTATGAGGCAGGTCTGGAATTGATGCGCGGCTTAATTGCTGACAATCCAGTCTGGGTCGAATATCTGCGTCGCGACGTGAACTCGAATACTTTCGACTATCCTGGTCTCGCGGCAAAACTGCTGCAATCACTACAAACCAGGAGTAAATTATACTCCAAACAAAGTGGACGATTGGACCAAAATTGACACCGATTACAAAGGCATGACAGCACAAGAAATTCCTTCATCTGCCCAGTCAATACTTACCGAGAAGAACCAGGTGGCTGCCACTGGCTTCTGGCATGACGCATTTCGTCGTCTCAGACGGCATCGCATCGGCATGATCGGACTCATCATTGTACTCCTTCTGGTGCTATTGGGCTTGTTCGGACCCTACATAGCGCCGTACGATCCGAACAAGATTGATTTTGACCTACGATTCGCACCTCCCTCTCTAGCGCATCCCATGGGCGCAGATGACTTTGGTCGCGATGTTCTCAGTCGAATCATGGTTGGCGCTCGTATCTCACTAAAGGTCGGTCTCATCGCCGTCGGTATCGCAGCAACGGTTGGTACGCTGCTCGGTATGATCGCCGGCTATTCTAATCGGGTGACCGACGAGGTGATCATGCGTGCCATGGATGTCCTCTTTGCGTTCCCTGCTATCCTATTGGCCATTGCCATCATGGCGGCGCTGGGCAAGGGTGTCACCAACGCCATGATCGCTATTGGAATTGTTTACACGCCTATATTTGCCCGAATTGCGCGCGGCTCTGTACTAACTCTTCGCAAACAGGATTTTGTGGAAGCCGCCAGCGCGATCGGCGCCGGGCACGTCCGTATACTGAGCCGCCATATTTTCCCCAATGCGACGGCGCCTCTCATCGTGGAAATTTCGCTCAGCCTTGCGTTCGCTATATTGGCTGAAGCAGCCCTGAGCTTCTTCGGACTCGGTACACAACCGCCGGATCCCAGTTGGGGACGAATGCTCTCCGAAGGTCGCGCCTTTTTCCGCCAATCGGCATGGATGGGCGTGTTCCCAGGTTTAGCCATCATGATAACGGTAATGGGCTTTAATTTCCTGGGTGACGGTCTGCGAGATGTCCTTGATCCACGCATGAAGAACACCTAGATGGATCGAGCGGCAAGCAGTCGCAGTGCAGTATGGCAACTGTTTGGACTGAGTCTATTTTCCGGCAGTCTTCTGTTCGTTGAAATTGGCTTCACTCGCCTGTTCTCTGCGCTTTACTATCCGCCGGTAGTCTACACGATACTCTCCCTTTCCGTGCTTGGCGTCGGTCTTGGGGCAGGGTTAGCTGCGTGGCGGAGCCGCTGGCGACTGGAACGTTATACCGGTTTATACATGGCGTTAGCTGCCCTAGCCGTCCTGTTGTTGATCTCCACCGCCTTGTTCTTTTTACCAGCGGTTCACCATATTGTCCTTTTCATTCTAGCCCCTTTACCGTTCCTGTTTTCCGGTTTGGCGCTTTCCACGCTCTTCAGCGCTGAATATGCACAGAGTCCGAAGCTGTACATGGCCGAACTGGTGGGCGCTGGTTGCGGCGCCATACTCCTCGTCCCAATCCTGAATCTACTCGGAGTGCCTTCCGGACTGGCGGCAGCGTCTGTTGTGGCTGCACTAGCAGCCGTACTGTTTTCATCGAAGAGTACATTGGGGCTACCAATTTTTGTTGGCGTAGTCGGTCTCGTGTTGCTGGTCGGTAATGAGTCCTTTAATTTATTACAACTAGACATGGCTCAAATCCCGGTGGAAAAGCCGCTCCCGCTCAAGCTTAACGACGGTGGGCGTACGCTGCTGACATCCTGGGACGCCTTCTCCCGTACTGACTTGATTGACCCTGGCGACGGGGCGCCCTACGAATTATATACAGATGGCGCTGCGGGTTCAGTCATGCCGCCGGCTGACGGCTATGCTGCGCTCGTGCGCGACATCGGTTTCTTCCCTTTTGCGACGGAACAACCTGAGCAAGTATTTGTGATCGGACCGGGTGGTGGATCTGGATGTCTGGTTTGGTTTGCAGGCGAACGCCAAAGAGATCACAGCCATTGAAGTGAACGCTGCCAGCGTTGCCATGGTAGACGAGTATCATGTTTACAATGGCAACCTATATGGCAATTCGGCGGTTCGGGTGATGGTGGACGAGGGGCGCAGCGTTCTTGAGCGTGAGAACACGCTCTATGACCTCATCTTCCTATCCCAGGTGGTGACGATAGCAGCTGAACGTGACGGCTACTCACTCGTCGAGAATACAGCGTATACGATTGAAGCATTCGAGAGCTATCTTGATCATCTTCGTCCGGAAGGCCAACTCGCACTGAAACTCTATGATGAACCGACACTGACCCGCTCCTTGGCGACAACCATAGCGGCATTCAAGAGGCGTGGATTGACCGACGCAGAGTCGCTAGAACATATTATAGTGTTACTGGATGCCAATGTAGATCCGCCTATCCCACTTCTTATGGTTCGAAATTCATCCTATACCGCAGAGGATGCGCTATCCATTGGCGCGGTAGCGCGGGACGTCGGGTTCCGACCGCTGTTCCTACCCGGCATTTGGGCGGAGGCTCCGCTGGATGTCGTAGCCAACGGCAGCGCGACACTTGACGAGATTATAGCCGACGTTGACGACGACTTTTCACCGACCACAGACAATCGGCCATTTTTCTTTCAGTTTGAAAGAGGAGTACCGGCTACGCTTCGACCTTTGCTACTCGTCATGGCAATCGTGCTGGTTGGTGCAGGCCTCTTGGTAGTTGTGAGTCAGCGAGGTGCTGGAGCCGGCAAGAGATATGCATTTTCGGGCTACTTTGCATTGCTTGGCGCGGCGTTCATGATCGCCGAAGTCACCCTGATGCAGCAGACACGCCTCTTCTTGGGACATCCAACCTATTCTATAACCGTTGTGTTGGCAATATTGCTGGTTGGCGGTGGGATTGGGAGCGGACTGGCGGGACGACTACATAGGAATAGCAGCGTTTCTGTTCAAGTCCCATGGTGGCCATTCATCGGTGCTGTCGCTGCACTGCTCATCTGGTTATTCGTTTGGCCGCTCATTAGCCATGGTTTCCACTCAGCAGAGGTGCTTTACCGAATTGCGGTAGTAGGTATTGCACTGTTCCCAGTCGCCCTCTTCATAGGCATGCCGTTTCCGCTTGGCCTGCGCTCTGCTGGTGAACTGGGAGACAGTCAAGTAGCCTTGGGATGGGCAATCAACGGTGTCACGAGCGTGGCTGGCTCTGTCGTAGCGATTACGCTTGCCATGCTGGTTGGTTACAATGCAGTGCTCGTTTCCGCGGTCGCTGCGTACGGCTGCGCTGCCCTCCTCGTAATTCTCATCAATCGCAGCTCGTAACGCGTCCTGCGGCGAGATAAAATGCTGAGTAGGGGAATTGATGAGCCCCTACTGTAGAGGCGCGCTGTGCTGGTCTACCGAAATAAATGGACTCCGTGTTTCGGTTTACAGCGAGTGTGCTTTTCGCACTCACTCCTATTACGGTCCTGGCAACCACCTTGCCGCTGCCGGATGGTTTGTAAAAGCAGCAACGTTAAGACCCTAAGACGGCATTAGTTTCAAGAAACATTAAGCCGCTCAATGATGACCCATCCGTCCATACATGAGGCGGAGCCTTACCCGTGGAAGCCAGGAAATGAAGCTGTCAATTTTGCTTCCGCTAAGCAACGGCTATCAATAGTGGCAAAAACAAGCTCAGTACTTATACGACAAAAGCAACTCCAGGTACCTCTATTGCGATCACCGAAACTACAGTTTCACCTGAGTACTTAATTCAACCACGCGACCGGGAGGCAGGTGGAAAAAGTCGGTAGCATTGCGTGAATTGCGACTCATCGCGGCGAACAATCTCTGGCGCCATGAGGCCATTTCCGGATCATCGGCTGGAATTAGCCATTCGCTGCCTAGAAAATAGCTAGCCTGCTGCGGATCGATTTCCAGACCAAAATCACCGCACCTGGCAAGGTCACGAGGTACGTTTGGATCCTGCATAAAACCATAACGCAACACTACCCTACTGAGTCCGTGCTCCAGGATTTCCACCTTAACTCGCGAAGTAGTTGGCACATGAGGTATACGCTCAGTCTCCACAGATAGAATGATCACGTTTTCGTGCAGCACCTTATTGTGCTTGAGGTTATTAATCAGCGCCGGTGGCGTTCCTGTTGGGTTGCTGTACATGAAGACGGCGGTCCCAGCCACGCGAGGGACATTCTCGATATCAATTTGATGCACAAATTCGTCAAATTGCTCCGTACTGTCATATAAACGTTGGCCAAGAATTCGTCGACCTTGCCGCCAGGTTGTCATGAGTATGAACACAATCGCACCGATAGCCAGCGGGAACCAACCGCCGTCCGGAATCTTGACAAGGTTTGCGCCCCAAAATGATAGGTCCACGGTTAGGTAGAAGATCGTAAATGCTAGTGCAACGACTAGCGGCCAATGCCATGCTTTGCGCTCAACGACGAAGAGCAGCAGGGTAGTGATGACCATAGTCGTCGTCACGGCAACACCGTAAGCCGATGCAAGATCACTGGATGAACCGAAGGCTATGACCAGAGCGATACAGGCGATCATCAGCGTCCAGTTGATGGCCGGTACATAGATCTGGCCGTACTCATCGGGTGAAGTGTGCTTAATGTTCAGGCGCGGCAGAAAACCAAGCTGCACCGCCTGCATGGTTAGCGAGAAGGCGCCGGTGATTAGTGCCTGCGAAGCGATTACTGTGGCTGCCGTAGCCAAGACGACTAGGGGATATAACGCCCACGTCGGCGCCATGGAATAAAATGGGTTTACAATCGTCTCCGGGTGCTCAATTAATAGAGCTCCCTGCCCAAAATAATTCAGCAGCAGTGCCGGAAAAACGAATGCAAACCATGCCAATCGGATCGGACGTCTGCCGAAATGGCCCATATCGGCGTACAATGCTTCTCCACCGGTTACGACGAGGAAAACTGATCCAAGCACCAGAAACCCGTGCCATCCATTGTGCGCGAAGAACCTGTATCCGTATTGCGGATTGATCGCAGTCAGTACAATTGGCTGCTGAACTAGCCACCGTAACCCGAGAATGGCGATGGCAATAAACCATACCATAGTTGCTGGACCAAACACTTTGCCTACTCGCTCTGTCCCGCGACTTTGGAACATGAAAAGGGCGATGAGAATCGCAACCGTTATCGGCACAATGTAGGGCTGAAAGACAGGCGTGGCTACTTCAAGGCCTTCAATCGCCGAGAGAACCGAAAGCGCAGGCGTTATCATACCGTCCCCGTAAAGGAGAGCGGTACCAAACAGACCGAGCATGATCAGGACCCACCTTCGGCTAAAAGTTTGCGCACCGCGTTCTGGCCTAACAAGCGCCGTAAGCGCCAGGATGCCCCCTTCGCCTTGATTGTCCGCTCTAAGAACGAAGACCAAATACTTTATAGAGATGATCAATGTGAGAGCCCAGAAGATAAGCGAAAGTACGCCGAGTACATTGTCAGGCGTAACTGGAATCCCGTTTTCTTCGCGAAAGGATTCACGGAACGCATAAAGCGGGCTGGTACCAATATCTCCGTAGACGACTCCGAGGGCGCCCAGTGCCAGAAACAGAAGATATCTGCCGGTCGGTGGCGCTTCTGAGCTTTCGCCCCTTGATTCTCTCTTCATATTCGTTCAAGTGCCTAACTCTGTTTTGATTAGTGCGAATAATACCAAGATCTTCTGGCCACAACGGCGAAGATCATGGCAACTAATTCGGTAATTTGCAAATTCGCTACGCTGCTGCTCTACCAAGAAAACCCAACGAGTTTGAAAAGTCGGCGATTGCCAGGTATTCCAAGCCGGCATCTGCTTCACAGACTATACTTTATCACTGCCACAACCGTTGCCCAACCTCTGAGGATTGGAACTTGTCATGGCATAGACTGAACTGGATGTGAATCGGCACGCTCAAATACGGTTGGCATACAATATCCGCCTCGTGTACGGCTATCGACGACAAAACGCAAAGAGATCATCGCGCAAGGCATCATTTTGTATGGTGACAGCTCAATTCTCGCTTGCATCCTCGTCGGTTTGGCGATAAGAGTTGCAATACAGACTTTCGTTTGTACTATCTGAGCATGGCAGATAGTCATGGCTGTCATGCTGACTTGCTCTTGATTGTCCTACTGCGTATCCAAATTTGGCCCTCCGATTCAACTGGTCGCACGGTGGCAATCTTAGGACTAAGACAACGACGCTCCCTGTGCTAAAATAGAGACATCGCAAGTCAACTCAAGGCTGCTCAGAAAACAGTAGTCGCTGATCGTCTCCCGCTTCGAACAGTAGCGCTTGTTGTTAATGATTCACGAATCTCCACTACCGCACCCACGGTTGCTAGAATGTTACACCAGAGCAGCACGATAGTCGTAACGCCTTTCAAATAACTCGCCAACCCTATCAGATTGAGTAGGAAGCTACAGCATCGGTCTTTCAAGTTTCACCTATACGATAGAAGACGTAGTTGTAAAATTTCTTGTGGTGGCTCTTGCAATACTGAGCATCAGTTACCCTGGCGGGGACCGCAAGGTTCGGTAACCAGAGTAGTTTGACGTGTGCAAATAGGGTGAATCAGTCTAGCAGAATCGGTAGGCATTCATGGATGGACGGTACAGCTACTCTACCGATATACTGCCCTCTGTTTTTGTGACCTTTTTTCTGGTTGCTCTCGGCCTTTACACCTGGCGACGTCGCTCTGTTCCCGGTGCACTAGCGCTCGCTGCCGCTATACTATTTGCTGCTTTGTGGTCGTTGGGTATTGTGATGCAAACTGCCGCTACCACGTCTGGCACGAAGATTTTCTGGCACAAGTTCCAGGCCGTTTTGCAAATGCCCACCGTGACCGCATCAGCGTGTTTCGTGCTAGAGTATGTCCAACCGGGTCGGTGGTGCAATCGGCGCAACCTCGCTCTACTTTCGATTCCCACATTGCTCGTCTTCATCTTTGTAGTTACCGGTGATTCAAAGCTCATGTGGCGTGAGCTAATCGTCGGACCAGACGGAGCTGTTGTGCCCGTCTATACCGTTGCCGGTGCTGTTCTTGTGGCGGTCGGTATCGGTTATATCCTAATCAACTACTCAGCGCTTCTTTGGCTCTTTGTGCGCTCGCCACAACATCGCTGGCCGGTCATCCTGTTAATATTCAGCGGACTGGTTTCACGCGGTATGTACCTGTTCGATATGACTCAAGTATCTCTGCCGATTTCTATTGATCCACTTGTCATCACATTTGCTTCCGTCTCTATTGCATATTCCATTGTGCTGTTCAAATTTCACATATTTGATCCGCTGCCAGTGGCACGAAATGCCGTGATCGAACAAATGCAGGCTGGCGTCATCGTGTTCGACACTGACTGGCGAGTGGTGAGCCTTAATCCCACGGGCAAGAAGATGCTCGAAGTTCAGTCAGGCGATGTCACCGGCATGAAGTGGCGAGACTTGGCCCCTCCGCAGCAGACGTTGCCTGAACTACCCTTACTGGATTCAACCATCTCAGCCACCATCCAGGATCTTCCAGAGTTCAGTCTAGGTGGCGGATCCTATGCTCGCATCTATTCGGCAACGCTATCCAAACTTCAAGACTTCCGTGGCTTGCTTCTTGGGTACTTGCTCATGTTGCACGACGTAACGAAGCAAAGCAAAGCCCAAGCACAGATTGTGAGCCAGCAAAAGGCGCTCGCGACGCTTCATGAACGAGAGCGGCTTGGCCGTGAGTTGCATGACAGCGTCGGTCAGGTATTGGGCTATGCTAGCTTTCAGACTGAAGCAATACATCAGCTAGTCGACAGCGGACAGACCACGGACGCTGTTGATCAACTTACCCGACTTTCGGCAGTGCTACAGGATGCCCACGCCGATGTGCGCGAGCATATCCTCAACTTGAGCACAACGCCCTCTCCCGAACGATCTTTCTGTGCCACCGTACAAGATTATCTAGATGGCTTTACGAATAACTATGGTATTGAGGCGCACTGTATAGTTGACGAAACCTTGAGCGATCTGGTTTTTGCACCGGATTCTCAATTGCAACTCTTTCGCATACTGCAGGAAGCGCTTTCAAATGCCCGTAAACACAGTGAGGCCCGGCATGTTCAAGTGACCTTTCAGGACGGACATGGCAGTTTGCGAATGGATATTGCCGATGACGGGTGTGGTTTTCATTCGGATGGCGTGCTGATTGGCAACGGCAGCCATCTTGGACTGTGCTTTATGCGCCAGCGTGCCGAGGAGCTTGGCGGCTGCCTTACGGTGAAATCCGCTCCTGGAAAAGGCACACAAATAATCGTCGACGTACCACTTGAAGAGAGTTGACTATGCGCGTCCTACTAGCCGATGATCACCAGCTCCTATTGGAGGGGTTGACGAACCTTCTTAAGGCAAACGGCATTGCCGTTGCAGGCACTGCGTCCGATGGTCGCCAAGCAGTGAACCAGGCCCAGGCATTGAACCCGGACTTGATCCTCATGGATCTTCGCATGCCGGTATGCGACGGGTTGACGGCTACGCGATTGATCAAGGCGCAGCAGCCTGATGTTAAAATTGTAATACTAACAACATCTGCCGAGGACCAGGACCTGTTCGACGCCGTGAAGAGCGGCGCCTGCGGCTATCTTCTCAAAAGCATAAACGGAAAGGCCTTTATCGAGGCGCTGCATGGGCTGGAGGAGGGCGTACCGCCGTTCTCGCCCGGTCTCGCCAACAAGCTGCTCGGTGAATTCGCGCGCCTATCGGACCATAAGCAGGAGGAGTCATTCACCGAAGAACAGACGGGTGCTAATAATCTGACGGAGCGGCAGAATGAAGTCCTGAGACTGGTGGCATCCGGAATGACGTACAAAGAGGTGGGTCATGAACTCTCCTTAAGCGAACGTACGATACGTTATCATATGGTTGAAATCATGGATCGACTCCATCTGGAGCATCGCAGCCAGGTGATCGCATACGCTGGCAAAATGGGACTGGAGGGTACTCAGTAGCTTAACTTCTAGTCTATCGCGAATATTCACTGTCAGAAACGACAGTCTGTCATTATGAACAGACTGTCGTTTTTTTGTCGCTTGTGACGTGGTATCTGTTCGTATGTCTTGATAAGCTGAACGTGCTACAAAAAAGCGCTGAAAATCCTGTTCCTCGTTCGCGTGTAAAGATCCTTTTACCCCCTTTGAGCCCATCGGTTCGACGATGGTGTGCAGGCGTAATGTACTTGCAGCTTAAGGAAGCAGCTGATACTACCGCAGTCCAAAATGATAATTTCGGTGGCGATAGTGAATGATCTGCGAAGAAGTAGATGGGATGTTTGAGATGTTGTCAGGTTATTGGGCAGTTCGCCCAGGCGCCAGGAGGGTGCCATGAATGCCAGCCAAGTCACAAAGCCAAAATCAATGCCCAAGATACGTATCCTGATTCGTCTGTTCGCATTATTACTGCTAGCGGGTTGCCTTCTTATCCCGGTTACGACAGCCTATGCCCAAAGTCCGGGTGACACCGATCCAGCTTATGGCTACAGTGAATGGCCGGATGACGAGTTCTTCGTCGCCTACCCGGTGCAGCCTTCAGGTGCGCAGCGTATGAGCATCTACCAACCCAGTGGAGGGCTTGATACGCAGACCGAGGAAGACACGATCGTACACGCCGCCGCCAATGCGCATGATGCTGTCGCAGCTGTCGGGGGCCGTTTCCTGACCTGCGAACACGACTCTGTCCTCTACGCCTTCCGGCACAACACCACGCAGGTCGGGCTCAAGTTTTTTGACCCCAATACTGCGAATCCGGTTACACAACTTGATTCCCTCGCCGACCGCATTCCAGGGAGCACTGATTATATTGCTCTTGGCGCCGGCGATATGGACGGCGTATTAGCGGTAGACGGCGAATATCGCGAGGAGGCCATCGTTGCTTGGGCGAAACCCTCTGGCGACAATAAGCTTCCTGTTTCAGTGGCTGTTCTGACTTTTGGCGACGCTTCAGAGGCTTCGCCGACGCCTTCATCGGTGACGATCGCTCTAGGTTCTACCACAATCGACCGGGAATCCGTCGTCCTTAAAGTAGTTCGACCTATCGACACCGCGATCTCCCTCGCAGTCGGTGATTTCAATGGCGATGACGTCAAAGAGGTAGCGGTCGCCTACATCAGCGACAAATCGAGAGTTACGATCGATATCTTTCAGTATTCAGTTACAGTAGAAGGTGTCGATATTATACGCACGTTGACCCGCGTGGGCAGCACGAATGTGACTATCGGAACGTACATTTTGAATGAGAGTGTTTCGCTGGCAGCTGGCAATTTCGACGGCGACATGGAACATGGGCGCGATGAATTGGCGCTTGCCACCTCTCAACACGCTGATCCAGAGCATAGCGTAAAGCTGCGTATGTTTGACGTTACCTGCACCGACGGCGCCGACTGTAGCACTGCACCGGACATGACTATCATGCAGTCCGGAGCGGACAGCAACCTCGCTGCGACGGTAACAAGCTATAGCCCGAGTGCTGCGCGTAAGGTGCAGATCGTGTCCGGAGTGTTTGTCCTTCATCCTGAGAATCCAACTCGGCAACAGATCGCAGCCACGTACACCAATAGCCTATCCCCCATGAGATTCGGTATGGTGCGTATCGTTGACATCAACTCAGGGCTAGGTATAACGCTCGGCCAGGAATCACTGCCTGGCGTCATGGGCAATGAATTGTTTTGGTTGACTGCAGGCGGTTTTAAGGGTAGTCGCTCGACCTATGATCCACTCTGGTCATTAGTGTGGTCCAGCTGGACTTCCAGCGGCAACTACCAGCATGTGTATATCCATCCAGCCACTTTTCCGTCTGCACCTGGATTTTATAGTGTGTGGCAAAGCCCGGAAGTTGTTTCTGCCCCGACCAGCGGGGGTCGCGCTCCAATAGTGGCTGCAGACGTAGACGGCGATAGCATGTATCTTGGTGCGCCAGTTCACATCGTCCTGTACGACGTGCTCAGCCTCGATTACATTCTGGAGGAGCCGCCTAAGCATGCCTTCTGGGACCCAGACAAGGCGCAGGTATACAGCGTCAGCCGTAATGACGACTTCAATATCACCTTGAGGGATACATCCGATACAACCTTCAGCACTAAGACTACAGATACAAGCGACTGGTCTATCGGCGGTTCAGCCAGCGCCAGCGCGTCGATGACTGTCAAGGAGAACTTCAGCACTGTCATCGGCGGGGAATCGGCGGAGTTGACGGCTGGTATCTCCGGTAAGGTCGGCTATGACTACAAGGAGCACGAGAGCGACTATAACTCCAACAGCCTGCAGCGTACTGTTACCTACGGCGGCAGCACCAACAGGGACGATTACATCGTCGGGCGACTGCAGCTAATCAACGTTTGGCGCTACCGGCTCTATGGAATCGTTGCAACCGAACCCGGCGAGGAGCCGTTCTACGAGATAGTCATCCCGGGCAATTCGCTCGGCCTCTACGGCGAAGATCTCAGTGATCCCGAAGTACTTTACACAGACGCCGGAGGACTCAACTTTGACTGGTATCGGCCTACGCACGAGAACGGAAACATCCTCTCATATCCACAGTATTTTGCCAAACCGTCTGATCTGGGCAGCTACACCATTCCATGCGAGCCAGGCTCATCTGGATGCGTCGATGGTCAGAAGACTGTTTTGGGGTTGATGCTTCCACCGATGCTGAAGTACTGCGATGGCAACAGCGCACCAGTATCGCTCACCTTCAGCGAGGCCAGCGGCAGCGGCGAAGAACACAGTTCCTCCCACACCATGGCCGAGAATTTAGCTGTGAAGGCATCATTCAAGTCTGACGTGACGGTTGGCACGAAACGCAAAGGCGCCTCGCTGTCTACCTCGGTTTCGGCGGAGGCAGAGTTCCATAACTCCAATAGCTGGGGAAGCGCTACAACTTCTGACTACAAGACCTCTGCTACCACGGGCATTACATTGAATACCAGCGGGTGTAGCGCCATAACCGCCTACGGCTATTATCCGGTCTTCTACCAGGCTACCGACGGTACAATCAAGGCTACCTTCGCTGCCGACCCCCTGGTCGGTAACTCCGGCGCTGAGTGGTGGACCGACAACTATGGACAGTTGCCTGATTTGGCGCTGAATCTGCCCCTTCGCTATTATCTCTACACAAATTCACAGTGGAATACCAAAAGCTGGGCGCCAACCGCCAGTAATACGCGCAAGAAGACGCAAAGCTTCTTCGTGCGTCGCAACGAGATGAACATGGAGACAGGCACCTATGATGAATACGCAGGCGCGGTGACCGACGGTGATACAGCCCGGCTGGAAGTGCGCGTCTACAACTACAGTGTCACCCAATTTGTGACGCAAACAGCTACTGTGCGCTTTGATGCTGTTGCCTACGACTGGACCACAAACAAGGAGACTGGTGCTCGAACAACCATCGGCACAACCGACTTGCCTCTGATGGCTCCAAGAGAGATGGTAACGGTCTCAATTCCGTGGAACACGACTGGCATGAGCCTCGGCGGTTCGCAGATGTACCGCATCTATATGGTGCTCGATCCCAATAACATCGTGAACGAGAAGTATGAGATCGAAAGCAAGGCTACACAGTACTACTTTACCATAGAGCAGAACAACCCTGCCGGTGGTTACTGGACATCCTGTGCAGACCTATCCGATGCCGATTATGCAGCCAAAAACTGCATTGACCCGGCACAGAATAACGAGGGCTATGCGTACGTAACCGTCACCAAGACGCCAACAACCGGCGGACAGGGCAAACTGCTGGACGCAGACGTTAGCATGGACGACGGCGGGTTGGCTGCGGTCGATGCCGAGGGCAACTTGGTCACGGGACCGGTGGAAGTTATGCAGGACGAACCACTGGAGATTCGAATCACTGTCCACACGGATACGCCCGGTACTGACTATAGCAACGTGCTGATCTTCGACGGCGACCCCAAGCAGGGCGGTTCGATTATCGCCGGCAAGCAGATCTTCGTCGGTGCTGCCGGTGAAGCAGGTAGCTCGGTCTGGTTCGAATGGGTGTCCACTAAAGCTGGTGCGCACACGCTCTACGCTGTGGTAACGGAGACCCTATCCGATGCGCAGCCGAACAACAACACCGACACAATGGACGTTAACGTGCTGTCGCAGGGGTCACGTCTCTTGTGCCCCGCCATCTTCAACCCGTAGCGCTTCACACTTAGTCGAGGGAGGAGCCGCAGCGCGGCTCCTCCATTCCAGGAAAACCCAAAAATGAATACAGAACCGTATCTCCACCGTCGCCGTTTTCTGCGCTCGGCAAGCGCACTTGCTGGATTCCTTGCTCTGTCTGGATGCTCCCCGCACACCATGCGCAGTATCCTGTGCGATGCGCCATATCTCAGGGCTTCCAGGGTGATTGACGAAATCTTACCTGACACCGCGGACGCTGCCCTGCAACGACTCCTCCGAGGCAACCGGCGCTATGCTGCAGGTCGACCCCTTCACCCTCACGAATCCCCATACCGGCGTTTGGATATCGCTGAGGCACAGAAGCCGTTCGCGACTATCTTTGGCTGTGTGGACTCACGCGTTCCGCCTGAGATTGTCTTCGACGCTGGCCTGGGCGATCTGTTTGTGATCCGCACTGCCGGGCATGTGCTCGACGCTGCCGTACTTGGCAGCCTTGAGTTTGGCGTTGTCGAATTAGGCATACCGCTGCTGCTGGTTCTCGGACACGAGCATTGCGGCGCGGTTACTGCCGCGCTCGAAGCCGTCGAAGACGGCGCCGAACCGGAGGGCGACATCGCCACGATTGTCGACAGCATTCGTCCAGCCGTTGAACAGGCTAAGGAGCAACCGGGCGATACGCTAGATAACGCGGTGCGGGTCAATGTTGAGATGACGGTGCAATCCTTGAAGGCATCACCTACGCTCGCCAGCGCCGTGACTTCCGGAGCACTGACAATCGCAGGAGCCTACTACGACCTGTATACGGGTGTCGTTGAGATCACCATTCCGTGACGGTGGTCGAGTGAAGGTGATCCAAAGCGAATGGTGTGCTCGCGCCGCTACAACTGAGCTTCCTGTGCCTCGTCTGGCTGCAACCGGAAGCCTGCCAGACCATTCTGTCCGAGACGCACTCCAAGCCACAGTAGCAGATAGCAGCCACAATTTGTCTACCAACGCGTATGTGTGTAGCCACAGACTATCGTGTGCACATACTGGATGCCGTTGCTATCGTTGAAAAATCTACGTTATTTGCTAGAAGGAGATTATCCATGAAGCATTCACGACGTACAGTGTTGAAGGCGATGGGGCTAAGCGCATCAATAGCTGGGATGAGCGGTTACAGCAGCGGCAACGTCTTGGCTGATTCATCGTCTACCGAAGGCTATCTGCCTCAACTGGCAAAGGCGGGTGGTACCGTTCCAGTTTGTTCACCTTTTGTCAATGACACGAATAGTCTGTTCCAGGGACTGCCTACTTGTTGCATTGGAGAACCGTTGGCAGAAGGCGAGATGCGGATTACCTTTTTGGGTACCTCCTGCACTCCCATGCGTTCGCAGGAGGCCGTGAGCGTCTATGTGGAAGTTGGCCCGACGCAGGATGTACCAGCCATGGTGCCAGCGCCACTTGATTACGTTATGTTCGATTGTGGCATAGGGTGCCTTGCGAATTATATCGCGGCGGGCATTCCCTATCAGCGAATGGATAAGATTTTCCTGGCTCATCTGCATGCGGATCACATGAGCGAGCTCTCAGCGATCTATTGTTTTGGAGAGTCGGCTGATCGCAAGTCGCCCTTGTACGTATGGGGACCAAGCAAATCGGGCGTCGTGGATCCTGTCTCCGGCGAAATACATGAGGACGGCACAAAAGCGATCATGGGGCACTTCAGAGAAGTGTGTCGCTGGCATACTGAGTCCTTTAGCTTCACATATAACGGCTACACATCCTATGATCCCAATTTGCGAGACAAATGGGGACTACCCGTTGATCCAGTTCCAGTTGGTCCCATGTACCAACAAAACAGTGAGGGTAAGCCTATCGGCAACGAGTATGCCGATCCGCCAAATGACAGCTATGCCATCGTACCTATCGAGCTTGACTGGACTAAGTCTGGGGAAGTTGAGGGAGACAATATCGCCTATTGGAACAAGGAAACCGGGCTCAAGGTCACCCATTTTCCAGCCATCCATTGCAGAAAAGGTTCTATCAGCTACAAGGTCGAATGGACATCGCCGCACACCGGAAAGACATTGTCCATGATTTATAGCGGGGACACCAGACCCAACTATACCATGATGGACAAAGCTGGCGGGGTCGATGTCCTTGTACACGAGATCGTGATGCCGCCGGATAAATGGACGATGAAGTTCCTGCATACAGATGACCCCAGTGATATCGATCCAAACCAGCTCGCCTACTTCACCGATATCCAAAATAGCTCGCATACGACGCAGGGGGCTTTTGGTTACCTGCTCAGCCAGATCAAACCCTGGCCGCGTCTGACCGTCGCTACCCATTTCCAGGCTACGGATGACACCATCGAGTGTGCAATTGACAGTGTGGATAGTTACCTGCGCAAGGAATATCCGTCTGGGGATCTGCCATCGTATACCTTCGCATCCGACTTCACGGTTGTCAAAGTCACCGGCGACAAAGTCTTACAGTACAGAATGCCCATTTCAAGCCACGAGTACCCCTATGGAGGCGGACCGATTCCTCAACCCTATGATATACCCAAGTACAATATGCAAGCGGTTGATGAAGACGGTAACCCTGAATTTGATGCAAAGGGCAATCCGATCCTGATCGGTGATCCAGAGGCTCAACTACTACTGGACGATGCGATACTGGCAGGTGACAACACTTATAGTGAAGACTGCTGCTAGAATGGTCCAAGTTCTCTGACAGTGATAATGTAGCTGGCGCTAGACCATGCACTGACAGAAGATGGGAATTATTCACTTTGTTGAACGCTGGTGAACGGGACCGTCGTCCGGCGGTCTCGCTGACTCATGAACACTGGGTGCTGCCATATGCGAATGGTTACAAAGGAGTGTATAAGATGCGCGTAGAAACTGCGGATGCGACAGATAGAGCTTCGCACCTTTATCACAATACCATTGCCCTACGCGCATTACTCGGTTTTCTGCGTGCAATTTCATTGTTATCGTTTGAATGCCAACCTGTCCTTGCCCACCTGAGAGCAGCTCACAGCATAACAAGGCTTTCTAGATGAAGTGATTTCAAGCCTACTCAGAAGGTAAACGGACAGACCAATAACTACGTGGTTATTCAGTGGATATATCTAGGATCAGGCTGTCATCATGAGAGCTGAAGTGCGCTAACGCTGGTCCTGCAAGATGGTACTTTAATAAGCGGAGAACTTGTTCGTTTCATAATCGGAAGATGCCATGGAAAAGCGGCTGAAGGTCCTATTATATGGCGATACGTTAGTGCTAGCTGGTCTGCGGGCCAGCCTGCTGTCCTATGCCAATCTTGAACTCATTGATTTTGAAGTACCGCAAATCACTGAGCAGAATCTAGATGCGCTAGGTCCTGAAGTCATCATCTACGATGTAGGCGCTGTTCAGACAATGCAACTTCAGAAATTGACGATGAAATTGCCAAATCTGCTTATGGTGGGCATCGACCCTAGCCAAAACAGAGGATTGGTCTGGTCGCGACAACAACTACTGGAGTTGTCGACGAGTGACCTTGTGGAGGTGATCGCACGGTTCATGACACAAGAATCGTAGGCAGTTTGCCAGTTTTTCATATTTGAGTACCGAATTTCTTAGTCTATCTAGATCAGCATTTCAAGTTCTCATGACTTTGTAGGTGCAGAAGTTGTCGTTGAGGGCGCTGATCCTCTCTGCGAATGGCATATACATTCCAGAGCATCAGCAAGCAAGCGATACCCATTCGCGCGTAGCTTCCGTCATCGGATAGTCCGCAGCAATTCGACTCGCCTCATAACGAATAAGGCTGTCTTTCGTGAGAAAGAAATATGCTCTTTCCTAACTAAGGCGCTAATCTCGATCCGTTCAGCCTACTGTACGCACTCCACTAAACCTAATATTTCATTCGTCTCAGTTTGGTGACAAGCGCAATCGCCGAAACCGTTTCCGCTGGGCGTCCACTCGACATTTCCTCTGCTGTACAGTTTTCTTGAGACGTGGTTTCTCGCTCATCATCGTATGCATATTTCATGTAATGGGCATATAGCGAGTCTGCTATTACGGCGGCAGGTGAAGCGCCAGGCGGCCTCACATACGACTTAGCATTCGCATGCTAAGGTTTATTTGCGGAGTCATTGCTTGTGCTATCATATTTTGCATTGGCGCGTTGCCAATTATCTCGTTGTGAGACTCTTGCCACCTCATCCCCGTTTACCAGACCTGGTCAACTGAATCGAGCGTTATCGCAAGAGTTTAAATGCTGTACAATTTAGGCTTATGACTACTCTCGACTGTGTCCCTTCCATTTTAGACTGGACCCTATTGTGACCAATATTGATCCGCCGCGCTCGCCGAACGTACCACCTGAGATTCTTCCCATGCGGGCCCGCCAGTTCAGGATCCCAAAGACCTTTGCTGCTGTTCGCCATCGTAACTATCGCCTGTTTCTAGGCGGGCAACTTGTTTCTTTGGCTGGCACTTGGATGCAGATCATCGCACAGGGCTGGCTGGTCTATCAGATCAGCGGTTCCGAATTAGCACTCGGCATCGTAGGATTTTCGGCTGCCATCCCAGTTCTCATTGTCTCACCCTGGGCTGGCGTAATAGTTGATCAGGTGTCTAAGCGGGCTCTGCTAGTTACAACACAAAGCATAGCGATGATATTGGCATTCGTGCTTGCGTTGCTGACCTTTACAGGCGTGGTTCAGGTGTGGCAAATTGTGTTGATAGCGATGCTGATGGGTGTGGTGAATGCGTTTGACGGTCCGGCAAGGCAGGCGTTTGCGGTCGAGATGGTTGGCCGTGAAGATCTGCCCAATGCCATTGCATTGAACTCCATGACCTTTAACAGCGCACGCATTATCGGGCCTGCCATAGGCGGCGTATTGTTGGCTGCGGTAGGAGCCGCCTGGTGCTTCACGTTAAACGGGTTTACATTCCTTGCGGTTATCAGCGCATTGTTGGCCATGCGGCTAACGCCGAGGGAAAACCGGGTTGAAACGCAGTCGCCATGGAAGAAACTGAAGAGCGGTCTTGCCTACGTGCGGGACAACCACGACTTGCGCGCGCTGTTGCTGCTGGCATTTGCGTTCAGCATGTTTGGTTTATCGTACGGCACCGTATTACCGGCATTTGTCGACAAGGTTTTAGGGCAAGGGCCGGGGGCATTTGGCGCAATCAACGCCGCATCGGGCATCGGCGCAGTCTTCGGCGCTCTCGTGGTCGCGCATTACGGTGACCGAGAAAAGCGAGGGCAATGGATGTCCACGGCTATTTTAATCTTCCCCATCATCCTGATATTCTTTGCCGTCAACACGAATTATTTACTTGCTCTGGCGCTGGCTGTGGCGCTTGGCGTCGCCTTTATGATAGTCTTCACGCTTATCAATACCTTGTTGCAAACACGAGTGCGCGATGAAATGCGCGGACGTGTTCTGAGTCTGTATACGTTAACGTTTTTCGGGTTCGCCCCATTTGGCAACCTTCTTGTTGGTAGCGCTGCTGAGTTTATCGGTATTACTAGGGCGATCGTAATCAGTGCGGCAATCTGCCTGGGCCTGGCATTCTCTATCCTGGTCTGGACCCCGGAACTGCGCCATCTGCCATAGTGAACTACCGCACGGTATTTATCACCCGATCTTTGTAGAAGCAGCATGGATCATCTGGTAGATTGCCGTTTGCGTGGCTCACCTGATTTTGAACACGACAATTTGTGGACGTACGGACTGAGCAAAAGTCGTTGCATAGTCGGGTTAGTGCATGTCGATAAGCCATACGCGGAGGCAAAGTAGTGCGCTGAACGGATTGCCTGGTGCGAGCAAGAACGGCGTTCGACGGTAGGAACTATGTCTCGTGTTTGTCGTTGTGCTAGAGCTTGCAAGAATGTATAGGAGTAGGTCGCGCTTGACCCCAGTTTACTTAACATAGTCTTAATAAGATGCTATTCTGACCTTGAACGACTCCTACGCTATCTGTGCCACAATAATGGGATAGCAAAAGCAACGAAGCGTTCGTGTGCAGTTTCAGTATTCTCTGTAGCGGCGCTCATCAGTTGGACGAGAAGGAACCAATTGGCAGGCGAAACTATTCTGTTGGCTGACGATGACACGATGATCGTGGACCCGCTTGGGCTGCAATTGCGGCGTGAAGGCTTCGAGGTCGTTGTTGCTTCCGACGGTGAAGAAGCCTTGTCTAAAGCGCGCAATTTGAAGCCTGATGTCGTTCTCCTGGACGTCATGATGCCAAAGAAACAGGGCTGGGAGGTCTGCCGAGAACTGCGAGCAGAGAGTAATGTTCCTATCATTATGCTCACAGCGCGCGGTGAAGAAATCGATCGTGTGCTCGGTCTGGAATTGGGCGCCGACGACTACTTGACCAAGCCATTTAGTGTTCGCGAACTAGTAGCTCGCATCCGTGCCGTGTTGCGCAGAATCGAAATCGACAACGCACAGCAGTCATCGTATCCTGACAGCCTAGAGACGAATAACTCGCAACTGATTCACCTTGCCCACATTACAATCGATCGATCACGTTATCAAGTGTCGGTGGATGATCAGCCTGTCCATCTCTCAAATCGCGAATACTCTTTATTCATGGCGTTGGTCGATGCGGATGGAGCCGCAGTCCGGCGAACAGAATTGGTTGATTGCGTGTGGGGCGAGGAATGGATCGGTGATCCACGAACGTTGGATGTTCATATTCGCTGGCTGCGCGAGAAGCTAGAGCGTGATGCGGGAAATCCCAAACTGATCTTGACGATTCGCGGCGTTGGCTACCGACTTGTGGCAGCTAGCGAAATCTCCAGCCGTGCCTAGAACGGAATCTGCGCCATCCACTTCTCCTCTTCCCTGGCGGCGGAGGCTCCACTACCGTCTGATCGTCAACTACGGCGCGCTATTTCTTATTGTACTCAGCCTGCTTATGATGCTCGTGATCAACTCTGTGTACAGCCTGCAGCTGAACCAGGCAGAGCACGATCTTGAAGTACGGGCGCTGTTGGCAGCAAACGCGTTGGAAGATCCCCTTAGTGGATACTCGCGCGAACTTGAGGACTACGAACATCATGAGAGCGAATCAGAGGCAAAGGATGACATCGGCGAAGATGACAGCGAACACAGTGAGAATATCACCGCCGAAAGCGTGCCAGGAACGGAAGGTCTGCAGAATCTCGCCAATCGGTTCGCCGAAGAGGATAGCCTCTGGGTGACTATCATTGACGTCCGTGGCGATCCAATAGTCGACAGTCGCGGTCAACCGGGCATGATAGCCAACCAAATCGAAGCGGCAGAAATCCAGGCAGCCATGAATCTTGTTGAACAGCATGACGTGCGCTCCGATCCTGCAACTGGCGATAAATACCTCTTCGCGGCGGCTCCAGTACAAATCGGTAATCAACTGCTGGGGATCATACGGATAGCTCAGCCTATGCGCGATGTTCTTGCGCCAATTCGCGCCCTGGCGCGCGATGTGGTTCTTGCCGGTGCGGCAGCGCTGATCCTAGCCACTGTACTTAGCTTCTGGATCGCGGGCAGACTAGTTCAGCCCATCAGGAAGCTCGAGAAGACCGCACTGGCTGTGGCGTCCGGAGACCTGTCGCAGACGGCAGACATCCAGTCAAGAGATGAGATTGGCTCGCTCGCACGTACGTTCGACTATATGGTACGCGAATTACAGGAGATGATGCGCCGACAACACATCTTCATTGCCAACGCCAGCCACGAACTCCGCACGCCACTGACCAACATAAAGCTGCGCAGCGAAGCCCTTCTGTCGCTTGCTGGAGAGGATCCAGTCCTGAATATGCGGTACCTGCATGAGATCGATAGCGAGGCTGACCGCATGGGGCGTCTGGCCACGGTGATGTTGGACTTGAGCAGGATGGGAAACGACCGTCCCGCGCCTTCTGAGACGCCAGTCGATATTCGGCCAATGCTACTATCTCTTGCGGAGTCGGTTCGCCTGCGCTCAGAATCTGCGTCTCTCGACTTTAGCCAGCACATTGCCGAAGATCTTCCAGCACTAGCAGTACGCGTGGATGAGGTGGAGACAGTTATCCTCAATCTACTGGACAATGCAATTAAGTACACACCTGCAGGCGGCGCGGTCGAATTGTGGGCAGCACCAGACAGTTCTCAGGGCGCGGCTGGCGTCGCCATCTCGGTAAACGATTCCGGTTCTGGAATCCCCAGCGAAGACGTCGACCGAATCTTTGAGTATTTCTATCGAGTGGACAAAGCACGCAGCCGCCAGAGCTCACGGTCCGCCTCTTCTGCTGGAAGTGGCGCTGGACTGGGTCTGGCGATTGTTCAGAAGTTGGTCGAACTAAATAACGGGCAGATTCGCGTCTCGAGTGTAGAAAATCAGGGAACTACCTTTACCGTTTTCTTTCCCCTCCCCAAATAGCCATCTAGGCATTTTACCCCTTAGGGCGGCACGTCTCGCGCTGCCCTAGCAGCGTTACCCATTATTGTTGAGAAAGCTCAGCTTGCATCAGCTCCCACCTCGGTAGTGCTGTACGGTCAGTCAACGATAACGTTGTTTTAGCAAATGCGCACTGCTGAATTTCGCTCGCTTGGTCGTGAACTTCCACACAACGGGAGGGGCTGATCAGGTAAGTCTTAACCTACACATAAAGCAATCCTAACCATTTTCAGGACGCACTCAGTTAGCCTAGGTCTACGTAGATCGACAGAAAAGCGCAGCCAGTCTAGACGACTGGAGACGCAGCAACTGTCTGTTCTGGTCCGATTATACGCCGGACAAACTTAGCAGAGGAGTGAATATCCTATGAAGAATCCTGTATTGATTGTAGTTATGATCGTTTCTGTTGCGCTCGTTAGCGCCGTGATCTTTTTCGGATTAGCGCCGTTGAATAATCCGGCGGATGCGAGCGCCGCTCCCGTTCCGGTGCAACCGGTCACGCCTCAGAACGCAGAACAATTCGCAGTACGCACCGCCACGCTGCAAGCTCAGATTGCGCAGCTTCAGCAGAGCTTGAGTGAGCGCCAAACAACCTATGCAGGGCAGCTTGCTGAATTGGACGCAGTTCAGGCGACGATCGACGAAAAACTAAGCGGGCTAGAACAGCAGGATCAGCTATTGCTGCAGCAGCTTGATGATGTGCGAGCAGAACGCGACACTCGCAATGACCAATACGCACAGCTTTTGGCACAGACATCCACGGAATATGCAGGTCGCGCGGCTGAGATCACGTCTAGGTTGAATGAAGCGCAGGTACGACTTGCAGAGGTCAACCAACTGTTGGGCAGATAAGCTTGCCACTAGCTATGGCTGTAGTGTTGATCGTCAGTGGTTTATAGATCCATTCAGAATGTATGTAAGGAAAATAGGCATGAAAAGATCGAGCGCATTTCTACTGTCCGCACTCTTGTCCTTGCTGGTTACAAGTGCATATATCGTATACACCAACCGTGAACCTACCCCTGTCGGGCATGCTTTGGCAGCGCCGCCATCCGCAGCGAATGAAGTATATGATCCGACGAATGCTTTTCTCTCGCAAGAGCGCGCCCTTCAAAACACCGTTGCGGATATGAAATCCAGATTGGAAGTGATGGACGCTGAGTATGCTAGCAAGATTCAAGAGGCACAACAACAGATATCTCGCGGTCAAGAAGCCGTACAAGCCAAAGAGTCATCGATCGCTGCTTCACAGGTGGAATTCGAGGCTTTGCAGGCTGCACTAAGCCAGGATGCCGCAAGCTATGAGCAGCAGATAGCGGCGTTACAGGCGAATGAGACCCAATTGCGACAAAACCTGGATGCGACTCTGGCTGCCATCGAGTCGGCGCAGAACGAACTGTCAATGCAACAGTCTGCTGGCACAGTCAATGCCGATAACGGAAGCTCGGGTTACTCAGGTAACGATGATGATAACGAGCACGACGGGCACGAAGAAAACGAACATGAGCACGATGACGACTAGAGCAGACGTCCAACAGCAACTCGCACAGGACAAACACGCTGCCGGTGCTGCCGTGTGGCGTGAACGCCACTTTCGTGCCATGAACACATCGATCCATCTGAATTATTATGGCGAAAACTCTCAACTAGGTCAGTACGTGGAGTCATTCTTTGAACAGAATGAACAGCGATTATCGCGCTTTCGCCCGTCTAGTGAACTGTCAAGGCTAAATGAGTGTGGCGAAACGACGTGTCGAGTCAGTTCCGAACTATTCAGTATACTGGAAGCGGCAAAGTGGGCTAACCAGGCGACTGAAGGACTGTTTGATCCGGCTGTCTTGGACGATCTTGAGCGTGTGGGCTACGACCATAGTTTCGAACTTATTGATCGTGCTAATACCTTGATGGAAGGCACGAATATATCGAACACGAAAGGCGTCAATGTGGACTGGGGGACGCAGCGCAGAATGGACATCCAGGATGTCAAGCTGTACAGAGCAGCGCTTCAGGTGAGTCGCCCAACTAGGCTGCGCCTGGACCTAGGCGGTATTGGCAAAGGCTGGACGGTCGATCGGTGCTCGGATTTTCTTCACGTGCAAGGGCCGTTCCTACTCAACGCCGGCGGCGATCTATACGCCTACGGAGCGCCAGGCGGCACGTCCGGCTGGGAGATCGAGATTGAAGACGCACGCGATCCGGAAAGAAGCATAGCCACTCTAGTGGTATCAAATGCTGCGGTGACCACATCAACCACTGTAAAGCGAAGCTGGTGGCGAGATGGAATACACATGCATCACATCATCGACCCGCGCACGGGTCTTCCAGCAGCTACCGATCTGCTGGCGGTCACGGTTGTAGCGCCCAGAGCCACAATGGCTGAAATCTACGCCAAGAGCGCGCTCATCCTTGGTAGCCGTAGCGGGCTGGCGTTCCTGTCCGGGCGCGGCGTTGATGGAATGCTACAGCTAACAGATGGCACGGTGCTGACAACACAAGGCATTGTGCGCCATATGACGCTGCTGGCGTGAAGAACACGGATTCAGAAAGAAGGACTAGAATGAAGTCTAGTAGTCGTGGACCAACCAAATTTTCGCCTCGCAGCAAAACCATAACTTCGGCACTCGCCTTCACGATGGCGATAGGCATCTGGAATGTCATTGGCCATACTGAGGCAAAAAGTGAGCAACTTCAAGACGTGGTGCCTGTAACAGAACTCCCCGTTGTAAACAGGCTAAGCCTGCCCCCGATCGAGCCTTTAACCTTGCCTGCACCGATCCCCACGTTGACGATCAATCTATCGTCAGCCGATATGACAGGATCTGTATCCGGTAACGCTTTCGAGTTAGTTATGCCCGCAATGCCGGTCCAATCAGCGCTACCAACAATGGAGCCCTTACCTGCAATACCTGCTTTACCGCCGCCGCCGCCACCACCTGCATCCAGTAATAACGGTGGAAACAGCGGTTCGTCAAGTCAGAAGAGCGGGGGTTCATAGTGATTCCGAAGGCAACCATGACGAGCAATACACGCCCAATACGAAGTTTTGATATTTTAGTGATCCTGAGTGGCAGTTTAGTAGGAGCTATGGCTGTCATAGCAACTGTTGCGCTGCTATCATCGTTCATTACGCCAAACGGATTGGCTATCACAGGCAGCGTCCGCACTGTCACCGATATCATCAACGAAGAAGCTGGTGCTATGGCTCTCCCTCTTGCGGACGACACGCCAGCTTACTGGTACATGGCACGCGCAAGCGGCATAGTAGCGTACTTGCTACTCTTCTTTGCCACCTTCTTTGGCGTCGCCATGAGCGGCAAACTAGCCAAAGGAGCGCTGAAGCCATCATTTCTGTATGGTATGCACCAGTTCATGCCGACACTAGCAGTAATCTTCGCAGCGTTTCATGCCGTCTCGCTACTGGGTGACCAGTATATTCAATTCAGTCCCGTCGATCTATTGCTGCCCTTTAGCGCATCCTATGAACCCCAATGGACAGGGCTAGGCACGCTTGCACTCTATCTATTGATTGCGCTCATTGCCAGTTTCTATGTGCGTAAATGGATCGGTCGTCGGGTTTGGCGTTCCTTCCACTACCTGTCTTACGCAGCGTTTTTTCTGGCGCTGGTCCACGGCATCATGACAGGCAGCGATGCTTCTATGCCTGCAGTGCGTGCGATGTATCTGCTGACGGGAATCCTCATCCTATTCGCAACGAGCTTCCGCATACTAACGCGTTCCTCAGCCGGGAAGCTCGCTACTCCGTAGTGAGAATTCTACTGATAGTGGTTCGAATCTACATATCGACGAGTGCAAGCTTATGAGGACCTAAACACAGAACGCTGCGCGCCAGTGCATGTAGGTTAGGAGGGCAGCGTACGCGCCGCTTGGACATCGTAACCAATCTCGCCGATGCGATGCCTTATCGACTGCCGTCCGTACTTATACCTAGGGCACATCCTAGTATCAGACGCGCCTAGGTCACTGCGTATGGGAACGCAACGCTTCAGCGTGTATGGCCGCGATTCTACTGAAATCAACCGGCTCAAGTAGAACCCCGTGTTGGGTTCACCTGTCAATTCCAAGATCACTGACTTTTAGGTTCAACCGCGCGCACGGGTAATGGGCCTCTATTTCTAGCTACTTTATCGAACCAGAGGACGCTGTGACCTATTTCCATTCGCCTCTACAGATACGTTCGTACACCACTCCAATTTGCTGATATCGATCGCTTGACAAAGCGTACAATCATGCGTGTTCTGCGGGTACGGCTGTATCTAGAATGCCTGTTTGCATCATCACAGGATTCCCGCTAGACTTGGCCCTTCATAGGCGGCTAGTCTGCCGCCGAGCGAGGAACAGCAGTCATCATAGCCAGATCCAAAACCGTTCACGTCGCCGCTGCACTTGCCAAAGCTCCTCTTACTAGTCGTGGAGTGAGCCGGTAAATAATCCAGTGTTGGGCGTCATGCTTTGCCTAGTTTGGTTGTCTATCGAAGCGTCACACGAGCGAGATTGCGTAAACCAAATCACGAATACAGTTTGAATTGTTGCTGTCATTCTGTTCAATCATAGATCCGTACACGCAAATAGCTCGCTATAGATATTGTTCATTGGCTTAGCTCGTCCAAGAAGTGCGACTGGAAGCTATCGCCAGGAAGGAAGCGAAGACTCTTGATAACAAGTAAGCTGCCACGAATCACGAGACTGACGAACGCGCTGTGCATATCGGCGCTCATTTTTGTCCTGATGGGTGCGCTGCCTGCCGAAGCCTCAGTACCCGCAGAGATGCTGCTCCAGCAGGATGAGGCTGCTCAGGCGAGTGCATTACAAACAGACGCCGTGCAGTCGGAGGATGCGGATGAATCCCCGCGTGCGTGCATTGATCCATTGATGGCGAGCCATATTGCAGCCACACTGTTATCGCTTGCGCCTATTCCCGGATTTGCTGATGCAGCCGATGCGGCGGCGTATGCGCTTAACCTGGCGCTGAAGAATTGCCCGCCGGAGCTTATACCGCCCGATCCCATTGTGATCGAGACTCCCAATGCAGCCTGTGTCCATCATATGGTGGTCCCATTGCCAGCGGGGTGGTCCGAGCTCGTGTCAATGGATAAGGCTATCATCCAGGAATTGCTAGCCGATCCTGAGCTGAACCTGACTCAGAGCGAACGGGCAGAACTGCAAAAACAGTTACAGAGCGAGTATGGACGCTTTGACAACATCGCCTACGGCTCATACTCCAATATCTACGGATTGACGCTACCCATCCAGGTCACTGCATACGCCTCTCCCTTTTGGGGAGACGTGGGTAGTCCGGAGGTTTTCCATTACAACTCGGACGCCATGATTGAGCTGACCTTGCCGGGCAAGCGTATCTCTGAGTACTTGATGGAAGTTCCAGTGGGCAACTACGAGCTGCAGTGGAAAGCCGACACGATGATCTCGGCGTTCGACTATATCCCATTCTTCCTGGCAAGCAGCCTCTATCGATATTCCAAAGTGGCGCGAGCCCAGGCGCAGAAGCGCTTCGCCATTGACGGCACCAAGGCTGCACTCAAAAAACAAATCGAGCAGGTTCTCAAGGAGGGCAACCGATATTTCGCCAAACAGGTCGCTAAAGAGATTGCAAAGAATATTCTCAAGAAGGGCATCATTGCGGGCGGGAAAGTGGCCTACAAGACCTCGCCCTATTTCACAGCCGGCGATTATTCCGGTGCGACAACCGTTGCCTATCAGCGCCTAACCATTGTCGATAGCCACCCGCCCCAGATCAACGGCGTCCATGCCATAACTGTGGAAGCTCTCGATCCGGGCGGCCTGCAATCGGGGCGCAAGATCAATGAGTTGATGGCTGCAATTACGGTGACAGATGACTGCGACGCGGATCCAACGCTCACGTATGCGACGCCGAGATTCTGGCCCCTCCTGGTTGACAATAACGGAAGTCCGTTACCCTCTGCTGAGATCACGTGGCGTGCCAGCGACAACGGCGCGGCATCGAAGGACGGCGGAGTGAACACGACGGAAGTGAAACAGCAGGTAACGGTGGTCGACACACTGCCACCGATCTTGGTCGCGCCACCGCCGGTGATGATGTACGCCGCCGCCGGTGACAACGTTCAAGTGCCTCTAGGCGCTCCGCAAGTTTTCGACGTCGCCGACCTTCGGCCTACGGTCACGTACAACCAGACGCAGGCGGTCCAGGGTGCTGCATCCTGGCCACTGTTTAGTCAGGGCGTGCATTACGTCACATGGACGGCTACCGACCGATCTGGTAATACATCCGATCCTCAACAACAGCTCGTCAATATCAAGGCGCCCGGCACGAACAACGTACCAACAGCCAATCCGCTTATGGGCGGGAACACAGTACAGGCTATTGCAGATGAGCCAGTAAAAATTACCGTTACGGGCAACGACCCGGACGTGGACGGCTCCAGCATGCGTGACCCGATCTGGTTCAGAGTCGATAGGGCGCCTGGCAATGGTTTTTTCATTGCCCCGCTCTACCCGTACTTCATAGACGACTACCGCATCACTGCACGCTATAGCCCCTGGATTGCACAGCGGGAAGGCGAGGCCAAAGCCTGGGAAGTGGCTCAAGACCCTAACGCAATGCGGGACTATATAAAAGCTTTGTGCGCAGAAGACATGAATCGAACAGATCTGCCCAAAGACTTTGTCAGTTTTCTGGGTGGAGACCAAAAGTATATGGCAGTGGATGATGATGGTTTTACCTACATCTACGACCAAGCGTACCGAAAATGCAGCCCGGGCGGCAGTACAATCGACCCAACCACATCTCCGCGCATTTCTGTGTGGGACCAGCAGGGCAAGTATTTAGGCGAGCAAGAGCGCAATGACGGCGGTCGCCCGCTGAGGAACATAAAGTTCAACGTTGGGCGCGGCACGATACTCACCACGTCCAGCGACGGCAGCAGCACCGGCGATAGCCTAATCAATATCTCCACAATCCAGCCGCAGAATAGCGGCGAACCGATTGTGAACGTACGCAGTTACGGACTTTGGAACAAGGTCAACTCCATCTACATCGCTTCGGAGGATGTCAACCGCACGCCGGAGTACAAGAATGCAGGTGCGGCAGCCTTCGACAATACAACGGGCGTGCTCTACGTGATCGGGGATCGCAACCAGAATCTGAAGGGAATGTCAGCCTTCGTGCCCGCGCCCTGTAACCAGGGAGGCGGCGACGGCCCGGAGGACTGTCTCGAATATGTGGGCAGCCAGGTCTTCTCCTACGCGATCACGCAATCCACCAAGTGGGGTGATTTTCCCGGCTTGGATGGGGATGTGATGAAACTGGAGCGACTCGGCGATATCACACTGGACAGCAGGGGTAACGTCTATGTCCTGGCAAATGTCGCCAGCGGCTACCGATTTGATCGCATCTACAAATTCGCCCCAGCGGTCAAACACCTCGATGGTATGATTGAGCTGGGTGAACTGATCGGCTGGATGGGCAAATGTGACAGCGGGCTCAACTGTAATTACATTGAGCAGCATAGCATCGGTTTTGCCTGCACAGACGCCACCTGCGCCTTCGAGGGGGACAGCTTTGGCAGCCGACCCGGACAGTTCCAGTCCGTGGGCGCGATTGCCATGGATCCGAATGACGTTCTTTATGTAGCGGATACCGGCAACCAGCGTGTGCAACGCTTTACGCCCGAGGGTTCCTTTGCCGGGGAAGCGCGCTCCCAGTCCAGCTGTGCCGGATGCAGCGGCTTTGTGCTAGGCGATTTCGGGAGCCCAGGCAATATCGCTGTTAATTCCAATAACTTCTACATTTTGGATAAATCAACTGAGCTTGTTCATGTATTCGAGACGAGTGTCATCCACAGCATCGACGACAAATCAGCTTGGGTTGAGTATCAGTCGAAACCGAACTATGTGGGATCGGACTCCTTCACATTCCGCGCCACCGACGGGTTCCACGACAGCGGAGGCGAACTGATCGAGAGCACGCCGGCTCAGGTGGACATTAATGTATCACGCAATTTCCGTCCTCCCATTGCTGAAGATGGTTGGGCAACCACGGCAGAAGACACACCGATTGGATTGGTACTCAAAGGATATGACCTGGATGGCAGTCTCGATACGCTCACCTACAAAATCTCGTTCCAACCGCAGTACGGCAAATTGAGCGGTAATCCGCCTAATGTGACGTACACGCCCGGCAAGGATTATTCCGGCAAGGATTCGTTCACATTTACTGTAAGCGACGGCAAGTTCATGTCGGAGCCTGCCACGTTTACGGTTGAGGTAGTGCCGGTAAGCGACACTCCTGTGGTTGTGCCGAAGTCGAACTCGCTGCAGGCGGGGCTTGGCTATCCAGTGACACTGAGAGCGGTGGTGCTGGATGCGGATGAGGGAGATGAGTTGACCGCAGTTGTGGATTGGGGCGATAACACAAAGGAGAGTAGCGGCGATCTGAATCAGACCGGCGGTACACAAGGGCCTTCGTTAACACCGCTCGTTGAAGGTCGCGGCGCCGAACTGCTAGCCTACCACACCTATAACAGCGCAGGCGTGTACACGATTGTGATCGAGGTGACGGACGCAGCGGGTAACAAAGGATCGGCGCAAGTCTCAGTAACGGTACAGGCGATGGCTGACCTTGTATTACAGCGAAATTCACAGCCGCTCGTTCCGGTTAATCAGAAAGAGCTGTTGTACGAATTGACGGTTCGCAACCAACGTTCATCTGCCGGTGACGGTGTGACAGCCAAGAATGTGAGCGTGAGCGAGATCATTACCGGAAGCGCCGCGTTCGTGTCTGCCAGTGCATCGTCGGGGGATTGCCAGATTGACGGTAAGCTCGTCACATGCAATCTTGGCGACCTGGGTTCAGATGCTGAAGCCAAGGTGTCGATCAAGTTGAGCGTTGGCGGCGGCGTCATGAAGGGGGCGGTGATCTCGCTTGACGCCAGCGCTACGTCCAATACGCCTGATCCGATTGTAGAGAATAACCGTGATCGCTTCGATCTATCCGTGGTTGCAGCAGGCAACTACTATGTCAACTCGTTGCGTGATGGACCCGATGCTACACCTGGCGACGGAACGTGCGCCACTACCGAAGGCTATTGCACGGCTCGAGCGGCGATCATGGAGGCGAATGCGCAGGCTGGAGCACAGATTGTCGTTTTCGGCAACGGCGTCTATGTACTGGAGAATTTGGTAACAGCAGCCGCAGTGGATGAGGATTCCGCCAGCGGGGATCTGGACGTTGACGGTGACCTAACTCTCCTGGGGAACGGTGCGCAGAATACAACGCTAAACGGCAACGCGATCGATCGAGTGCTAGATATTCACGGCGGCGTCGTACAGATTGAGGGCATGACGATTGCAGGTGGAAATGCGGACGATGGCGCGGACGGAGGCGGCATTCGCAATGATGGCGCTGATGTTCGATTGCGGCGGGTGTCGGTGGACGGCAACTCTGCACAAAACGGCGGCGGCATCTTGAACGCGAGCGGTAAGCTGAGCTTGATGGAGAGCTCTGTTGTACAAAATACGGCACAGGGCAGCGGTGGCGGTATCCTAAATCAGGTAGAACTGACATTGGAGAATGTCACAATCAGCGGCAACCATGCTGACGTCGGAGGCGGTATCGCCGGTGCAGGCGGTAATGCGCAACTGCGGTATGTGACGATCGCGGGCAATTCCGCAGCGAATACGGGCGGCGGCGTCAACAGCGCTGGGAGCGCGGTGCGCATTGAGAACTCGCTGCTGGCGGGCAACGACGCGCCCGGTGGACCGGACTGTGCGCCTACGGTGACATCGGACGGTCATAACGTCATCGGCACACGTCAAGGCTGTAATGTGACAGGTTCGAGTAACGGTAATGTTACGGATATGGCGCCAATGATCGATAGCCTGACTCTTAATGCCGCGCAGACCTATTCGCATCCATTGCTGGCGGGTAGTCCGGCGCTCGGGCTTGCGACGTGTCTTGTGCAAGTTGACCAAGGTGGGGCTGAACGGCCTGAGCAGGGTTGTGATGCTGGCGCCTACGAGGCGGGATCGTTCGTCGGCGCCGATCGAGTGCTGTTGCCGATAGTGCATAGGCAGTAGGTAGATAACGTATCTAGCTGCCCAGGGCTAGTCTATAGGCTAGAAAGAGGGCTAATACCATGGTCCGTCCTTCATTGTGCCGGACGGACCATGTTTCTGTCGATTGACTTTGGGTTGAGACTTCAACTATTCTCGACTTGGCAATAACGCTCAAGCAGCATGGTGAACCTCCGGCTGGGGAGGCGCTAAGTGGTGCATCTGAAACCGTTCATTTCTAATTGCCATGCTGCATGAACAGCTATTTCGATATTTGCGGTAGGTAACCTGATGTTGGACCGCCTGGTCCAAAGATAATTACCGTGACAAAGCCTGCCGTTTCACCGCCTTTGCCGTCGCTCACGATGTAGCTGAAGCTGTCAATGCCGCCTTCAAACTCAGCCTTTGGCGAGTACGTCACAGTCTGACCGTTTGTGCTGGTCGCGCCAAATTGCGGATTGCTGACCGCAGATACCGTTAAGGCGTCTCCATTCGCGTCGCTGTCATTCTCGAGTACCTTGATCACAACAGCCACTCCCTGCGTCGTGGTAGCAGAGTCAGCCACGGCTATGGGCGCCTTGTTGCCAGTGCTGGGCGAAACGTTGTTGAAGACCGGACGCTGCAGCACAAAGGATCCGATCACGGTGATCGGCTCTCGAGCCGCACCCCAAAGTGTTTCCCGATACTCACCCTTCAACTGGCTGCCGTCACTCTGGCTGATTGCGCCTGTGAGTCGGAATTGCCTGTCGATGGGTTGCCCATTAATGGTGGTCGTGACACGTTCAGAATCCAACGTCAGCTTCTTTCCATCAAACGTGCCATTTACATTGGGGCCAGTTTCAACTGCGCTTCCATTCACTTGAATCGTATGCTCTGTCGAAAATATCAACGTCTCGCTTAAGTCGACATAACCGTTGACCGTGGCGCCCGATTGATTGAGCGAGAGCGACAGTTCATTACTGCCTAAATCAGGCGGTTCAGGCGTACCAGCCGCTGGCGGAGGTGGCGTAGCCAGTGAATCACTAAATACGCCGCCCACAACATGTTCTACGTTGACCAAGCCGCTGTAATCACCGGAGACCTGTGCAGCGCTTACTTGCGCAGGTTCAGCCTGCACGGTCTGCACCTGAGAAGCGTCTTGACCAAACACGGGATACATGTCGGCAAGCCGCCATGTCCCAATACCAATCAATACGACTCCAATAGTTAACAACAGACCTAGCGCGATCATGGACCATTTATTTCTCATAGCTGTCTCCACTTTGACAAAGGAATCCGGAAGCTGGGCTTAAAGATGCGATGTTTCGGCGCCTCAAGCCCAGCCTTCCAACCTTCGACTCTTCCTAATAGTCCACGCGCACGCACTGGGATGGCTGAGGCAACGTGTTGGATGCCCGCGTGCCATAGGTCGTGCTGATGATTAGCTCGATATCAGTCAACTGCTGCAGATCCAGATCGGGCAGAATACCATCCGGCGAACCTGCATTGACCACCACGTTCCAGCCGTCAGAGGCTAGCGGGCGTCCCAGGAATGCCGGCGTACTATAGCCGAACGCAGCATTCCCATGCTTACCATTGACATCGCCGGAGAATATGCCTGTCACGACATCGGTCGGCTGCGTGTTGGGAAAGTCTAGACCCAGCAGCAGAGCCGGCGGAATCAGTCGATAATCTAAGAGACAACCGGCAAACGAGGTCAACACAACTTGCCCCGTCTGACTAACGCGTACTTGACGATAGCCCAAGTCGCCAGCTTGGTCCGTCACCAGATTAACTCCCAGACCGTCACTCGATGATTTCGGTTGGCCAATGCCGGCGATCTTGTGCAACCAGTAGTATCCGTAGTCTTGCTGTACTACTTGACTGATGAGACCATTGGAGGCGGCTGAGGTAGAGAATGAGAATGTCAGCGTCGGCTTTCCATCGCTGCCAACTTCAGTATTCTGCGACACCCATTCGCGCAAGCGCCTCGTGCGTTCGTTCTGAAGCTCAGCGTCAGAAACGCCTTGACCCTTCAGATAGGCATCAGTAAGACCCAGCACATGCTGCGCCACCGAAATAGTAATCTCTCGTTGGTTGCTGTCTGCATCCTTAACTGCACCGGGTAAATTGGCGATCGTCGCATCCAGGTTCTGTAGGAAGATGAGTATGTCGTTGGCCGTTCGCGCCTTGTAGATGTCCGAGATGCGGAAGTTGTTGCTGCTCAGGCGCGCTGTGTATTCGTATTCAGCGCGTCTCGCTGCCAGATACGCCATCTTGGACGCAATCTCCAATTGTGCGGCCAACTCCAGCCGACGTGAGTCGCGTACCATGCGATAACTGGGATCGTTGGCCGGTAGAGCCGTTGTATACGCGTGTTCACGCTTGGATTGGTACACGTCATGCCCGGTTTGCCCGACCACGCCATTGAATTGGGTCAACATCGCCTGATACTGTTGGGCCGCAATATCGACATCGCCCTGTGCTTCCGCCATATCATAGAAGAGATTGCGTACGACCGCTTCAGAGTTAGCATCCTCGATTTGCATATCGTGAGCTGCCTGCCGCAAAATCTGTGCGGGACGCAGTCCGCCTTCGACAACAACACCTGGGTGAAACGTCATCACACCGTCGCTTCCCACGTCCATGAACTGAGCGGCTGCGATAATGGCTTCGATAGCCGATGTCTCCTGTGCGCCGTTGAAGATGACACTCTTGACTCTGATATTGCGAATAACCTCAGTATTAGACCGCTTGACGATGTTATCGCGTTTCTCCATTGCAGCTTCAACGCCCAGCCATGCCGTGCGCAAGTCCTGTCGTGCCGTCCGCATGTCACTAACGAGGATCAGCCAGTTGCTGCCATTTTGTTTTGGCGGTTGACCATCAATTGTGCGTGCCATACATGCATCGAAACTATCAGCCTGCGGATCGCACTCGAGTGTATGTTGGATCATTGTGTCGATGCAGGCATACCACTCTTCGTCGGTGCTAAAGCTTTGCAAATCGCAGCCGGCTTCGATCTGTATCTCGTTATCCACCTTGTTGTTGGTCGCTAGAATCGCCTTCGCCAGGTCCTGCTGATTGAGATCGAAGACACGTTCTGCGTTCTCGGTCTGCTGCTGGATTTGTAGGGCTAGGTTAGCAGCATCGTACGATTGTTCCCACAAGCCTTTGTCCGAACTGCCAAAGCTTGTGTGATAGGGCCGTGCCGGCGTAAACCGCACATCCATCCCAAAGATGTTGCGTCCGTTGCGCATCTCGCTAGCCTTTTCGCGCGTATCGATGAGGTTGAGCGTCATCTCTGCGACTCAGCGCGCCATCTGGCCGCGCGCCGACAGCAGCGCATCCGCTGCTCGAAGCGCCGATTGCCGCCGTGCCTGCTAGGCCCATCTGCTGCAGGTAGCCTGTCATCAAAGCCGTGCGATAGGCTTTCTGCGCATTGTCCTGAGCGCGTGGAATATCGTTGTCCGTGTTGATGTCCAGATAGCTTAAGCGAGTGGCAATATGGTGCTGGGCAACTTCCTGGCCTTGGACAATGCGCGACAGCAATGCCCACTCAGACTGCGTGTAGAAATCGGAAACCAGACAACTATTCCCCAGGCTGTGGTTAAGTGACTCGCGCATTCCTTCTTCTGCCAAGCCATATTGATATTTGGCAGCGTCCAGGTTGGCTACCTCCTGGCGGACAAAGTTCTCGCCGCCTATCAAAGCGCCGGCGCTAAAGTGCAGACCCAGCGCATCAACCATGAATTCCTGGGCAAAGATCATGCGCAGGTAGGCCGCTTCACGCACGCTCTGGCGCAGGCGCGCCGGAAAGTTGCACCAGTCTATCACCGGGTCCAGTACCTGACCGGCATGCGTAGGATCGACAGGGTCGGGATTTTCGGCTTGCGCACACAGATCTCCCTTGTAGTTAGGACCAGGGCTATTCGGGTTTTGTCCATTGTCGTCGCGCATGCGGTCGACCGGGGCATAGACAGCCAAATAGGCATAGAGGTCACGCGCCTTGCGTAAGTCGGCATCGGCGAGATCGATGCGTTGCTGCAGTGTCATGTTACCGATAGAAGGATCCGGATCGTCATAGGCAGCAGCAAAACCGCTGTTGATATCAAACTGGCGTACGAGTTTGTTGAAGTTGTTGTTCGGTCGATAAGGCGATATGTCTGCCCGGAAGTTGATATTGCGCTCCAGCAACGTGCGCGCCTCAATTTCCAGTGCTTTGTAGTCGGAGTAGAAGAGCGCACCGGCTTTTGGCAATTGACTATTGTCGACAGTTGGAAAGCTATTGCTGGTTGGGCTGCCAACAGCGCTTACATTACCTGCCAATCCATAGTTGGATGAGCAGGCATCACTGAGGTTGCCAGGGCCGCAAGCCGCCTGGGCTGTACTCATCGTGAACGCTCCTGCCAGCAGAACGAAAACCAGTGCCGCCCAAAACACGGCGCGACGCCGAATTTGTCTCATAAGATACCCTCCCCATAGCATCGCTTAGTCCTCGATTACAAGGACGCACGTCATGCTAGTGGAGTCGTAAGCGCCGTGAAAATTTAGTAGCCCAAAACCAAATTGTGAATCACTGCCGACATTATTTAGATATTCACCGTCAGTGAAGTAGCAAGCATTGTAGGCGTTAAGGATATGGGTAACAATATTGTCATTGTCTTCACCTGTTGTGGAAGAGATACCTGTGTATGATTCATAAACTATCCACTGGCGTTTATTATTGGCGGGCGCAGCTAGCGAAAAACGATAAGGACCATAACCGGCCAACAATCCGGGTTGCAACGAATCATTGAAATCACGCATGTAAATACTTACTCCACAGCCGTCCTCGTCCTGACAGAGCTCGGTGAGCAATGCATCGTCTATCGGAACCGTATCCGGCGAGGCGCCATTGTCCTCTGCTTCCACGACATACCGATTGATGTTAACCGGATAGGTCGAGCGTACGTTGGCTCCGCTATTCGAGTCACCGTGATCTAGTATGGCTCCCGCGCTCCAACTGCCGTCGATGGAGACCGCTTTATCCGGGCCGCCGCCACGAATTGACATGCCGGACGCGCTATCAGTAATCAGACCGCCATCCGGAAACCCGATGGATTTGGCCCCGCCTGCGCCAAGCGAGACCGCGTTGGGCACACCGCCGCCAGCTATCAGGTTATCGGCGGTAAGCGCTGACTGAGCGGAACTAGCCTGCATAGCATAGGGCACAGGATGTAACCGTTGCCGTGGAAGCAATTCAGAGTCTTGATTCACACTGATGCCGAGATAAAGGGGATAGTTGTCGAATACGGTTGACGCTATTGGTGTAGTATCGCCGACGACGATGCTGAATACACCGTCACGCACGGTGACGTTGTTAAACGTTTCGGTGTGGAGGGCGTTGCCGCCGGTAACCGTGTTGTAAATCCGGAGAGTCAGCTTGACCGTTCCGTTTACCAGATTACCGCTAGCATCACGCAGCGTGCCTTGGTAGCTGAATGTTCTTGGAATGACAATGGAAGAAGCTGTCTGTATCTCTTGTGTGGACGGGCTAGCCGAAGCTGAAGAAAAGCCTCCGTCCCACAACCACCAGACGCCGATAATGAGGTTCACTACCAACACCAATGCAACCATTCCGACGAGTTCAAGCCGACGATAATTCATAGGGTTTCTCCATGCGATTCACGTAGAGTCACGCGTAAGTGAGGGCGGCGATGACGCCTATGCTCGTCAGGTTCGGCGGGCTGGGCAGAGTTAGTGGCTCAGTTTGTCAATACTTTAGTTGGTATCCGTAGCAGTCCATTTCTCAGAGGCTAATCTGCTTGTCCACTGAGACGCCTAACGTGTGAAAGAATGTCCTTCCTGTCTAATATTCTGTAATATGACAGATTTATATCACAAAGTTGCACAAGTATATCGAGTTTCGACAGAATGTAAAGCAGGAGAAATCTATAGGGACTTAGCAAGCATGGGGCGGTATATGTAGTTGTCAAAGACAACGGCAGATCTAATAACTTGGTACAGGTGTAGAGCTTGTATCACCACGACCAGAAAACTACAGTAACTATGGTTTTGCTTTCGATCTGCAACAGAACACGATCATCGTCGGGTCCAACTACGAAGGAGAGCACAACAGTGGAGCGGCTTATGTTTACTATCTTGCAAGGGTCACAATATCTTCCTACCGCAACTGCTGCGGTAGTGAGCTCGTGCTAGAGGTACGTACAAGAGACAAACCGATCCAAATTTGGAGCGTGGCGAGGGCTGACAGGTACGGGTGTACAGGTCAAACTCATGCCCAGAACCCTGCATGTACATGGGCGGCTTCCTCCTCGATGGCTGGTCCGTCGACACCGATGGTCCGATCGCAATGGGCGAAAACCTCACGGCAGGGCAGGTGCATGGTTTCGTTTCCGGGATGGGCGCCGGTAAGTGCATACAAACCGGCTTCGCTGAGTGCGAAGACCACGCGACCGATCCCGGACCAATGGATTGCGCCAGCGCACATGGCGCACGGTTCGGTGCTGGTATAGAGCGTGCATCCTTCCAATGTGGCCCGATCAAGCTGGTTGGAAGCCAGACGCACGAGGTTGGTTTCGGCATGACCGGTACAGTCCTGTTCGGTATTGACCGTATTCTCTGCTTCCAGTACTATCTGGCCGGCGTTATCCACAAGGATCGCGCCAAACGGATGATTGCCGTGCGAGCGTGAAGACTGCGCCACCGCCATGGCACGGCGCAGAAAACCCAAGTCGTCTTCAGTGAGCATGTTAGAATTTCTCCGAGATTTGGTAGGTTGGGTTGACAACCCAACCTACCAATAAGCTCAAGCTTATGGCCGAGCCGGGACGATACTGCCGTCGATGATACCTGCAATAGCGGCATCCGCTGCAGCCTTCACGTCATCCGGAAGAGCAAAATCGGGGTTGAAGACCACCTCTAAGCCACCGTTTTCAAGGGTCAGCTTATACACCTTGCCGCCGAGCTCGCCGTTGTTGTGCAAGGCGATCATATCTTCGACGGTCGCCTCCCATTGATAGGCTTGTGAGGCGACGACGGTCTCCGGGGCTAGAGAGCTCTGGTCGGAGTCGTTGCTCAGCCAGGGTATGCCCTTGTCCTTGGCGACGCCGATGGCGCCCGCCACCTGCTGCGAGGAACCGGTAAGGACATCAGCCCCGTTAGAGATGAGGGTGTTGGCCGTTTCGGCGGCGAGCGCGGTATCGCCAAACGAGCCAGTGAAGATCACATTCACCTCGGCGTCGGGATTGGTCGCCGAAACGCCGTCCTTAAAGCCGGTGATGTAGAGTACGGCGTCGCCTGCCTCGACAGGACCTACGATACCGATATTGTTAGCCTCCGTCAGCAGAGCCGCGATCACGCCGTTGACATACGCACCTTCTTGGGCGTTGGCCTCATAAGCAAATACATTCTCCAGGCCCTTGTCGGCGCCGATATTGGTGGAGGTGCCCCAAGCGAAGCTGGTCTCCGGAAAGTCTGCCGCTACCTCGAACATCGGCTCGCCGTATTGCGCACCGTGTGCGATGACGAGATCGTAGCCTTCCGAGGCGTAGTCGCGTATGGCGAGTGCGGCGTCGGTAACTTGGAACATGTTTTCGGACACAGCCAGCTGGAGCGCACCCTCGCCGCCGAGCGTTTCCTGCGCGGCTAGAATGCCGTCGTACATTGCCTCACTCCATGCCAGATCATTCGTCGTGCTGGGCAGGACGAGTGCGATGCGGAATGGCTCTGCCGCTGGTGCGGCGTTTTCATCGGCGGGTGTGTTTGTGGAGGCGGATTCACCAGCTGGCGCAGGCGCGACGGTGCTGCAGCCGGCCAACAGCACGAGCGCCATTAGGATACCAACCCACAACATCATTCGGTTATTTCGCATAGTTGTTCCCTTTCTTGGTAACTGTTAACGATGGAGTTCTTTGTCGATTGAAACCGACGTCTAATTTACAAGTACTGGCTCACACCGCACCATTGCAGCATGCTTCTTCTCAATAGTCTTACTCGGTAAGCGAGCCGGCCATAAGGAGGCCAAGGCGTTCGGCGTTAGCCTCCTCGCGCGCCACCACGTCCATAATCTTGCCCTCGTATAGTACGGCAATTCGATCAGCAAGCGCCAGGATTTCATCCAAATCCTCGGAGATCAGTAAGGTGGCCGCGCCTTGGCTGCGCTGTTCGAGCAGGCGTTCATGGATATACTCGATTGCACCTACATCCACACCGCGGGTTGGCTGTTCCGCCACCAGCACTTGCGGCGCACGCGCTAGCTCTCGCGCTAGAATCAGCTTCTGGATGTTGCCGCCGGACAAGCTGCGCGTGGGTGTGTTAATGGAAGGCGTGCGTACGTCGAAAGCAGTTACCAGCTCGCGGCTCTGCCGGTCGATGGCGCGAAAGTTGAAGAAAAAGCCGTTGCTATAGGGTGGACGGCCATTGTCCTGCAAGATCAGATTTTCGGCTACCGAGAATTCCTGCACAACGCCATCGCGCATACGCTCTTCCGGAATGTAGGCTATCCCCGCAGCGGTGCGTTTCCCGGGCTTCCAATCTGTCATATCCACGCCAGAAACCTCCACGCGGCCTTCGGTGACGGGACGCAATCCTGCTACTACTTCAGCCAGCTCGTGCTGTCCGTTGCCGCTGACACCGGCAACGCCTAGGATTTCGCCGGCGCGCACCTCCAGCGATATGTCATCTAGGGCGTTCAGTCCGCTCTCGCGAAGGGCACTCACGCCACGCAGCGCCAAGCGCACTTCACCCTTGTCCACTTCTTCACGGTTGATAGCCAGGAGCACCTCACGACCAACCATCATCCGCGCCAGTTGCGTGCGCGTGACATCCCGGTTCGGCACGGTGCCTGCCAGCTTGCCTTCGCGCAAGACGGATATGCGGTCACTGATCGCCAGCACTTCCTTTAGCTTGTGGCTGATGAAGATTAGCGCATGGCCCTCTGTTGTCATTTGGCGCAGCGTGATGAAGAGATCGTCCACTTCTTGAGGCGTGAGCACCGCGGTGGGTTCGTCCAAAATCAGGAGTGAGGCGCCGCGATAGAGAACCTTGATGATTTCGACGCGCTGCCGTTCACCCACAGCGAGCGTCCATACAGGCGCCGCAGGGTCCACATGCAAGTGATAGGTGGCGGAAAGCTCGCGCACGCGCTGACTCACGCGATCGAGGTCGAGCAAAGGTCCTCGCGTAGAGTGTAAACCAAGCGCCACATTTTCAGCCACCGTAAGCTCGTCAACCAACATAAAGTGCTGGTGAATCATACCGATGCCCAACCGGATGGCGTCGGTTGGTGACGATACCTGCACCACCACATCGTCTAGCACTATCTCGCCGGCGTCGGGCTCGTAGAGACCGTAGAGGATTTTCATCAGCGTGGACTTGCCCGCACCGTTTTCACCCAGCAGGGAATGGACCTCACCGGCATGCACGTCAAAATCAATGCCGCCGCAGGCGAGCACACCAGGAAAACGCTTGGTGATGCCGCGCATTTCAAGGTGCTGTAGTGTGCGCTTCTCGGGTGCTGGACTGCGGTTCATAGACTCCTACCGGCTATTCGCCGCGCTCAAAAGGTTTGGCAAGGGCTTGCGGCTGACGCACTTGTCGCGCACCCAAAGCAAGTACGATGATGGTCAACGCATAGGGCAGCATGATCGCCACTTCAGAAGGGACGGGCAATTTGGTCAACTGGATCCACATTTGTAAGGCACTGACGGCGCTGAAGAGAAGCGCGCCGTAGAGTACGCCGCGCGGACGCCAGTGGCCAAAGTATACCAGCGCTACGGCAATGAAACCCAAGCCATTGGTGATGTTTTCCTGAAAGATATCCAATAGACCGATGCTCAACGAAGCGCCCGCCACGCCCGCCAGCGCGCTGCCTGTGATCACGGTGGCGTAGCGTACGCGATACACACTGACGCCCAGCGAGTCCGCCGCCTGCGGGTTTTGGCCAACAGCGCGGATCTTGAGCCCAATATTGGTACGGTTGAGCAAGAAGGCGGTCACTGGGACCAGGAGATACGCCAGATAGATCAAGATATTGTGGTCAAAAAAGACAGGTCCGATGATCGGGAGCTGGCTGAGCACCGGAATCGGGATCGGATCGAAGCCGTTGACAGCAACTGGCGTACCCACCAGCACCTTGAGCAGCAAGCTGCTCAGCCCAAGGCCGAAGAGATAGAGGCCGATGCCGCTGATTCCCTGCTCGGCCTGCAAGGTCACGCTAATCACAGCCATTAGCAGCCCCATCAGCGCGCCCGTGATCAGCGCTGCCAGCACACCCACCCAGGGATTGCCTGTGAGATAGGTCGCGTAATAGGCCATGAACGCGCCCATGAGCATGATGCCGTCCACGCCCAAGTTGAGCACGCCGGAACGCTGACCGATGGTCTCGCCCAACGCAGCATAGAGGTAGGGAGTGGCCAGACGAATGGCGCTGTAGGTGACGCCGACGAGGACGGAAAGGGAGAAGAGATTCTGGATCATGAGCCAGTGGCCACGCGACTATCGCTAGCGTTCGGCGTGAGGGCAGGAGCGGCAACGCTCGTCGATCCTTCAGAGCCGGCAGAGACACGGCGGCGAGCGCGGCGGCGCACGAAGATATCGCTGGCGACGACAAACATCACGACCATTCCGTTAATTACGCCGATCAGTGAACTGGGCACTTGAACAATGCGTTGCATCTTGTCGGCGCCTACCAAAAGACCGCCGAATAGGAACGAGGCTGGAATTGCGCCCAGCGGATGCAGTTTGCCGAAAAGCGCGGCGACGATGCCGCTGAAACCATAGCCCCCGGAGATGCCCTCCATGATGCGATGATGGACGCCCGCAACCTCGACCGCGCCGGCGAGCCCGGCAAACGCGCCGCTCAAAATGAGCGAAAGGCTCAAGAAATAGGGTACGTTCATACCGGCGTAGCGGGCAGCGAATGGATTCAAACCGACGGCGCGGATGCGATAGCCCAACGTGGTGCGCCAGAGTAAGAAATAGACCAGCACGGCCAACGCCACAGCCAGTATCGCGCCGCTGTGTAACAGTGAGCGCGGGATGAGCCGTGTCAACCATGCCTGTTGCGGCAAGGCGTCGCTTTGCGGAATGTTTGTACCCGCCGCGATCTGGGCGGGGTCGAGCATTGGGCCGCTCAGCAGAAAATTCATGAGTTGGAAGGCAATAGCGTTGAGCATTACGGTGCTGAGGATCTCGTTGACGTTGAGACGTGCTTTGAGTACGCCGGCGATGCCGCCCCACGCGCCGCCCGCCAGTGCGCCGGCTAAGAGCGTGACCGGCAGCAGCGCCCAGCCCGGCCAGGTGTGTAGCGCGAGCGCAGTTGCCGTAGAAGCCAGCGCGCCTACGATCAATTGACCTTCGGCGCCGATGTTGATCACGCCACCGCGGAAGGAGATACAGATGCCCAGACCGACCAGCAGCAAGGGAGTAGCTGTGACGACCGTGGAGGCAAGACCGTTGACGCTGCCAAAGGCTCCGCTGAACATGACCCAGTAGGCTTCGAGTGGATTTTCACCCAGCAGCCACAGCAACACCGCCCCAATCAGCAACGCCAGCAGTACAGCGCCAATAGGAAGCATCAGGTCAAATAGCCACGATGCGGTGAATCGTTTGGTGTTGCTGGAGTTCATTTTGCGTACCCGAGTGATTGGAGTGGTACCGGCCTGCGGCCGCGTCTTCCCGACCGCAAGCCACGCAACACTATGGCATTGTACGCTTGGCATGTCAATGTGCAAAGTTTCGCAGAATAGGCGGCGGACTTTGTGCGCAATGACCATGGCCAGGTTCGGGAGGGGCCGATGTCAAAGTACCTAAAGCGAGTATGCAAGGAGGAGGTTGAACAGATCTTCTGCCTGGTCTGCAATCATATTCATGCGCCGTTCGTGCAGCCGCGGCGATGACTCGGATCGCTCTGCGGTTATGATGGAGAGGGATCGGCTCCGTTATGCGGAAGAGGTGTTTGGTGCGGAGTTTCGAGGGGCCTTCACTAATTGCGTTCGACATGCGCATGAAGGGATGAGAAGCGGCAGGCGTTAGTTTGTGGCACTATTGACGTCTGCCAAGGGTTTGCCCCATGCATATATAGATAGATACTGACCGTGCATAAGCGCCAGCGGCGGTACGTGATACTGCATGATGGAGCAAAGTTGTTGGCTATATACTGTGACTACGCAATCTTCCAGAATTTATTTGCCCGAATGCCAGGGCTGCTCAAAAGTACAGCCATCGCCAGTAGAAGGCGATTCATGCAGGAAGAAACAGGCTATCGCTGTTGGATGGTATTCTGGATCTGCTCAGACAGCCAAGACCGACGTGACAATGGTGCTATCAAGCCCGTTCAAAAGTATGGTTCTGGAGATGCGTGGTTTAGGCAATGGTGGCATTTGATGACCCCGTTTAGGAGAATACAATTCTGAGTATGCATCGCCGGGTCTGAGCCTCGGATGAAGAAGAAAGCCAAAAGGAGGCTTAGGACATGGCAAAGCACAGACGTGGGCGCGGACGGCTTGAGAGCTTAGGCCAGATCAATTTGGACGCAGCTGGACTCGACATAGGGGCCAGGGAGATATGGGCTTGCGTTCCTGCCGACCGCGATGAGAAGGAGGTACGTTGCTTCCAGACATTTACTCCCGATTTGCATTCGTTGGCGGAGTGGCTTGCGAATTGCGGAATCACCACGGCGGCAATGGAATCGACCGGCGTCTACTGGATACCGATCTATGAAATTCTTGAAAGCCGTGGCATAGAAGTATGTTTGGTAAATGCCCAGGCGACCAAAAATGTTTCAGGCCGCAAGACAGACATGCTTGACTGTCAGTGGATCCAACGATTGCATACTTATGGCTTGCTGATGGCATCATTTCGCCCTCCTGCAGACATTTGTGTACTACGTAGCTACGTACGACAACGCGAAAGCCTACTGCAGCAACGGAGCCGAGAGATTCAACACATCCAGAAGGCGTTGCATCTCATGAACGTCAAGCTGACTACGGTGCTCACCGACCTAACAGGCTTGACAGGCATGCAGATTATTCGCGCCATCCTTGCGGGAGAACGCGATCCAGTGGTGCTGAGTCGGTTTCGGGACCCGCGGTGCAAATCCAGCGAAGACGAGATTGCCAAAGCTCTGACTGGAAACTATCAGCCGGAGCATCTCTTTGCATTACGCCAAGCGGTAGAAGGACTGGATTTCTATACGAGGCAGTTGGCGTCTTGTGATGCCGAAATTGAATCCCACTATGCTGTCTTCCAACCACAAGTGAATTTATCGGAACAGCCTTTGCCCGATGAGAAGCGCCGTCATCGGCCCAATCAACCCAACTATGATCTCCGCACCTATCTCTACCTAACATCTGGCGTTGACTTAACAGCCATCAACGGCATTGATGTACTGCTGGCGCAAGATATTCTAGCGGAGGTCGGTACCGATATGAGCAAATGGAAGACTGCAAAGCACTTCGCTTCCTGGTTAGGTCTTGCTCCCAACAACAAGTCTTCAGCAGGCAGGGTTTTTAGTCGCCGAACCCGCTCGACATCGAACCGCGCCGCCACGGCATTTCGCCTCGCTGCTCAATCGGTTCATCATTCGCAATCTTCGCTAGGCGCCTTCTATCGGCGCATCAAAGCTAAACACGGCGCTCCAGTTGCGATCACGGCGACAGCTCATAAAATGGCGCGTATCGTCTACCAGATGCTCAAACATCGTAAAGCCTACATCGATACGGGTCTCGATGCCTACCTTGACCAACAACGACAGCGAAAGCTTCGTTCCCTTCATCGCCTAGCCCATAAACTTGGCTACAGCATCGTTCCTGAATCCTCACCCGCTGTTTCTTAGGAGTCATGGAGATCAGATTGATGCTCTCTATGCTCATAATGACGACATGGCAATTGGCGCGATCCAGGCAATCGAAGAGTATGGTCTGAAGCCTGGCGAGGATATTACCATCGTATCAGTTGACGCTGTACGTGGCGCTTTCGAAGCAATGATAGAGGGAAAGTTGAATTGCACGGTTGAGTGTAATCCGCTACTTGGACCGCAATTCTTCGACCTTGCGCTTCAAGTCGTCAACGGGCAGGAAGTACCCAAGTGGGTGCCGTCGGAAGAGGGCGTGTACTATCCTGAAAATGCAGCATAACTGCTGCCAGATCGACAATACTAGGGCATAGTTTCGTCAAATTCGGAGTCAGCCTGATCATTGTAATAACGAGATCGGGCTGACTCCATCTTTAAGAAAGCTCACTAAATGCCAAGCGACCAGAACGTTCTTGTTATGTCAAAGATCAGCAAGTCATTTCCGGGTGTACTTGCTCTTGACAGTATTGACTTCTCATTACGAACTGGAGAAATCCACGCTCTGCTTGGTGAAAATGGCGCTGGCAAATCTACGCTAATTAAGGTTCTCACCGGCGTAGAGAAGTTGGATAGCGGTACTATTATGCTGGATGGCCAACCAGTCTCGGTAAAATCTCCTCACCATGCACAGGCACTCGGAATCAGTACTGTTTATCAGGAGGTCAACCTCTGCCCAAATTTGTCTGTAGCAGAAAATATATTGCTTGGACGTGAGCCGCATAAAGCTAGAAGCATAGACTGGTCCTCGCTCAACGCTCAGGCAAATGAGAAGCTACACTACCTAGACATCGACATCGACGTACGGCAAAGTTTAGATATGTATTCAGTCGCTATTCAGCAAATGGTCGCCATCGCTCGTGCACTCGAGGTTTCTGCTAAGGTCCTCATTCTCGATGAACCGACTTCAAGCTGGACGGCGCACGAGACTGAAAACTTGTTTACGGTAATGCGCAGGCTAGAGAGTGAGGGCATTAGCATAATATTCATCACGCATTTTCTGGATCAAGTCTACGAGATATCAGACCGCATAACAGTCCTACGCAACGGTAAATTCATCGGTACGTTTGATACAGATAAATTATCACGCGTTGAATTGGTTGCCCGAATGATCGGTCACGATCTCGTTGAATTGCACGCTATGGGAGAACTAAAAGAGGCACAAATAGGCGCGCGAGAACGCAATGTTGTTCTTGAGACAAGACAATATGGATTAGCCGGTTCTATCGCACCTTTTGATCTCGATCTGCATGATGGTGAAGTCGTTGGTTTCGCCGGTTTGCTTGGTTCTGGTCGTACTGAAGTTGCGGATTTACTGTTTGGTATCGAAAAACCAGACTCTGGACGATGAAAATCGATGATGAGACGGTTAATCGTCACTCTCCACTGCGTTCGATACACAGAGGTATGGCGTATTGTCCCGAAGACCGAAAGTCTGATGGCATCGTAGGCGAGTTGACTGTACGTGAGAACATTGTGCTGGCTTTACAAGCGAGCCGAGGCTGGTTGCGGTATATTGAACCAGCGCGGCAGAGAGAGATCGCAGACAAATATATTGAGTTGTTAGGTATCAGTACGCGAACAGCTGACCAAATAGTAAACAACCTAAGCGGTGGAAATCAGCAGAAGGTTATCCTGGCACGGTGGTTGGCAACTGAACCAGATATCCTTATTCTCGACGAACCAACTCGTGGAATAGACGTTGGCGCTAAGGCTGAGATCTAAAAGCTTGTTCTTACACTTGCCGGTGAAGGCAAGACTTGCATATTCATCTCCTCAGAAATGGACGAAATCGTACGAACGTCTCACCGTGTTTTTGTGCTTAGGGATGGCACGATTACAGCGGAGCTGAAAGGCGATGCGATGAATGAGCAAACTATTATGCACACAATTGCAGGGGAGGAGTGATGAACACTAACGCTAGTCGTTGGGAGCGCCTTCGCAATAGTAGCATATTTTGGGCTCTCGTCGCCTTGGGATTCGTGATGTTGTTCAATCTGATTTTTACGCCGAGTTTCTTCCGTCTGGAGATGAAGGATGGGCACCTGTTCGGTAGCTTGATAGACATTGTTACACGTGGCGCTCCACTAATGCTCATGGCTATCGGAATGACCGCCGTCATCGCTACCGGGGGTGTGGATCTATCTGTAGGAGCAGTTGCCGCGATATGCGCTGCAGTTGCCACGACAATGATTGGCAGCGAAACAGGTGCGACGGATACACCAATGTTGTTTGTGTTGTTCGCAACTCTGGGCGCGGCATTATTGTGTGGGCTGTGGAATGGCATGTTGGTCGCGTATGCCAATATACAACCTATGGTGGCGACGTTGGTACTAATGGTGGCTGGTCGTGGTATAGCCCAGTTGATCACCGATGGCCAGATTATTACCGTCTACTTCGCTCCATTCTTTTTCTTTGGGGCCGGATATCTTGTGGGTCTGCCATTTGCGCTTTTCATCGTCACAGCGGTCTTTCTTTTTGCGTGGTTTCTCACGCGACGGAGTGCACTTGGACTATTTATTGAGTCGGTCGGTTCAAATGCTAGCGCAAGCTACTACAGTGGTATCAACGAAAAGAATGTGAAGCTTTTCGTCTACGTTTTTTGCGCATTCTGTGCAGGTATTGCAGGTCTCATCATCAGTTCGAATGTCAAGAGTGCGGATGCTAACTACGTTGGACTTACGATGGAATTGGACGCCATACTCGCTGTCGTTATCGGCGGTACGCTGATGACAGGAGGGCGCTTTTCTCTGACAGGATCGATTCTAGGAGCGCTACTCATTCAGAGTGTGACGACAACCATTTACGCCTTTGGAGTACCGCCGGAGGTGGTACAGGTCGTCAAAGCCATTGTCGTTCTATTCGTAGTCTTGCTCTACTCCGATCCTGTGAAGAACTTCTTCGACAGCATGGCAAGACGAAGAGCGGTGTCATGATGAATCAAAGACTTGGACTCGATAGAAAGTATTGGCCGCTCCTCATCACGATAGTACTTTTCTGCAGCCTTTATATGTACGGTATTCTCACGTACCGAGGTTTCTCGTCGCCTCAGGTTTTCTTCAATCTCTGGATTGACAATGCATTCCTATTGATTACATCCATCGGAATGACCTTCGTGATTATCTCTGGCGGTATCGATCTGTCTGTTGGTGCAATGATTGCATTCACGACTGTCTTTTCAGCTTACATGCTCGAAGACCTCGGCCTAGGACCAATTGTGGTAATTCCTATTGCACTATTGACCGGCACCTTAATCGGCGCCACTATGGGAAGTATCATCCACGTTTTCAAGGTCCAGCCGTTCATCGTTACATTAGCTGGAATGTTCTTTGCGAGAGGCATGTGTTTTGTCATCAGCACAGATGCGATTACCATTTCCGACCCCTTCTATCGTGCCGTTGCCTTGTACCGAATTCCGATAATCGGGAAGTCTTTTATTTCAATTAACGTTGTTATCGTGTTAGTTGTACTAGCAGCAGCATTCTATCTGCTCCACTTGACACGCTTCGGGCGGACCGTTTATGCAATAGGCGGAAATGAACAATCTGCCATGTTGATGGGGCTGCCGGTCGCACGAACAAAGGTGCTCGTATATACTATTAACGGATTTTGTTCTGCTCTTGCTGGCGTGGTGTTTAGCATCTATATGCTTTCGGGTTACGGACTCTACACGAATGGCTTGGAGCTGGAAGCCATCGCTGCTGTCGTCATCGGCGGTACAATGCTGACCGGTGGAGTGGGCTACGTTATCGGTACCATTTTCGGGGTATTGATCCAAGGGCTAATTCAAACCATTATTATGTTCCAAGGCACGCTCAACTCGTGGTGGACCAAGATTGTGATCGGTCTGCTGCTGCTAGCGTTCATAGGTATGCAGAGCCTTATCAGCTCCCGCAGCCGCAAACGGCGAGGTGCGACACCGACTCGTACGGAGCTACCAGATGCTTCAACTGGTCGACTCGCCGCAGCGGATCCTGCCAATCAATAGGCTGTTATATCTGTGACCTATGCGTAACTCGTTTCCTATTGACCGGTTGAACTCCATCGCGGCTCTTACGTTCGTATTAGCAGTTCTCACCCTCACAGGTTGTACCCAATCTTCGGATCAAGCTTCGTCTGTCTCATCGCCATCGCCAACTTTCGACGGACCTACCCCAACACCGCAAAAAGCGATGGACTTTACGCTGGAAACCATTGATGGTGAGTCTGTTACTCTCAGCACGTTTCATGGCAAGTAGGTGATCGTCAATTTCTGGGCAACATGGTGCCCGCCTTGCGTGCGTGAGATGCCATATCTTGAAAAGTTATCCAACGAACGAGACGTGACTGTCTTGGGCATTAACTTCAATGAACCAGTGAAAACTGTCCAACGCTATGTCGATGATAGATCGATTACTTTTCCCATACTCATGGAACCGGATGATATTGTTCTACTTTTCTATAAGGCCCGCTCGCTGCCAATGACATATGTCATCGATCCGGAAGGTAACATTGCACTGAAGATTGTGGGTCAAATTGATGAAGAGAGACTAGACCTATGGCTTGATGAGATGGAAGTGCCGTAGAGTTTTTCGACCACAAGCAACCGATGCATAGCAAGCCACTCCTGTCTCAACCCTCATAGTTTTTCATCTTACTACCAAAGGATGTTGACGTCGCCACTACGCTGTAATAAGGGTACGTTCCTGCTGCACAGCAGTTCAATTCCACGAGTGCATCACCGTCACACTAGATAGCAGTTAAGTACGGGTGCGCAGCCGCACAGATCAAAGTGTTTCGCTAGGTCCGTTCTTCATAACATCAGTAACTAGTGGGTCTACGTATACATTGCCGAATACCGATCCTGAATGCGTTGAGTTCGGCCCCTTTGGGGCTACGTACAGGAACTACTTGAATAGAGGTTTTCATTGCTTATCTACCCGCATTGGTTCGCGAACGCAACTAATATCTCGCGCGGTAGCCTAATAACTCTGAAGGTTCAGTCCCACCGGTGAAGCCGCCGTATCGGATTCTACTGCGAACCTAGTACGCCATTTGGTGATTTGAAAAGGATTCTCGCGCATAGTAAAATTGTCAGATACCGGCGCCGCCGCGGTATTTGACTTAGTACGTCATGTGTAACCGACTGGTCAGCCTCCAGTTTGGGTAACCCTATCTCATAGTTCTGCTGTGATAGTCCTCATTTTGGCACTGTAGTTGCGCTGATCACCATCTCAGGCAGCCCACTATTGCGATGACAACCCTTCTAGCCCGATACAATGAACATGATGGAAATACCTTAGGCAGTCCGGCCTAATGATAGCCGCTCTGATTTTGCACAGTCGGGTTACCCTGTGCGCAGGAGCGATTAACCGTACGGCAGTGAATTTGCGGACAGGTGACGTGATAATACCCGTTCTGATCATTACCTTGATGGCCGCATTGACCCTATCCGGGTCAGCATTAGCACAGAGTGAGGCTTTGGCCACCCAGCCGCCACTTGTTCTAACTGACGAGGTGCAACAATACCCCCTTGGGCAATATCTAGAAATTCTCGAGGACCCGGGTGGGGAACTGACGATCGAAGACGTCGCTTCCCCGAGGTACGACTCTCAGTTCGTTCGTAGCAAAGTCGAAGTGCCCAGCTATGGCTTCACGAGCAGCGTTTACTGGGTGCGCATTCGTCTCGACAACGAGAATAGACGGATGGATCATTGGCTGCTTGAGCTAGCTTTTGCCGGTATGAATTACGCTGATCTGTATACGCCGTTGCCGGATGGAGATGGCTTCGCGGTGAAGCAGACAGGTAATTTGCGGCCACCGGAAACACGCGACTACATCAACCCAAACATTGTTTTCGACCTCAACATCCCGCCGCATAGTCAGCAGACTGTTTATCTGCGCTTCCAAAACGGATCGTCAATGACCCTCCCTCTGATCCTGTGGAGGCCCATCGACTTCCTAGACCAGACAGCACGTACTCAAGCTCTACAGGGCATCTACTTTGGTATATTGATAGGATTGTTGAGCTACAACGTATTCCTGCTCATTTCTTTGCGAGATACCAATCATCTGTATTTGGTGAGCCTGCTGGCAGCAATGATTGTCTTGGAAGCTGCCTATTTGGGTTATCTAGGAACCGATGTGTTCCCTGATCTCTATTACCTCAGGAAGTATTACCTGACATATTCGTTTGCGTTGGTCTTTGTGTCCACGGTACTTTTCGCCGACAGTTTTCTTGAATTGAAGACGGCGTTCCTGCGGCTTCATCAAGTAAATATAGTCATCGTTGGCATCTGGGGCATCATAGTGCTACTCACACCGTTTATTAGTTATCTTACCACTGTGGTACTCATGGTCAGCTTAGCGTTTCCGTCATTGGTATTAGCCCTACTCGCGGGTCTGTTTGCTTGGCGGCGGCATATGCGGTCTGCACGTTTCTACATAATAGCCTGGGTTGGACTGCTAGTGACACTTGTGGTTGTGTTACTTGTGCGCTTGGGTTCGATCCCCAGTGTTCCCCTAACTGAGAATGCATACCGTTTGGGGTTCGTTTGGATGGGGGTCAGCTGGTCGATAGCACTGGCAGATCGCGTCAATCTGCTCAAGGCCGAAACAGAAGAAGGCAATCGCGCCCTGCGTAGAAGCGAATTTCGTTTGTCTCAGATTTTGGAAGGCCTTCCAGTCGGTGTCGTCATGTATGGGACTGATCACAAGCCAATCTACCTAAACCACCGCGTGCGCGAGATCCTTGGCAACCCAAAGCGGGGCATTGAACCGAATCTTAGTGTAGGACGTACCTTGACCGAGGCGATGGATTATTTTTCTTTCCGAGTCACAGACACGACTCAACCTTACCCGCTCCATGATATGCCAGTATATCAAGCACTAGAGGGCGTTCCAGCATCGGCGGATAATATCGCAGCAGATTTGGTGGACAAGTATGTTCCGCTTGAGATCTGGGCGAGTCCAGTTAGAGACAGTGCGGGTAACGTCGAATCAGCCGTGGTCGCATTCCAGGATATCACTCAGCGCAAGAAGACGGAAGCCGAGCTAACGGCCTTCCGAGAGCATCTCGAGACGCTTGTGGAAGCGCGGACTGAAGAGTTAAATCTCGCAAACGAGCAACTAGGTTTTGAAATATCTGAGCGCAGTTTCTTGCAGGCTATGCAGAACAAACTCATCGCATGGCTGTATGAAGTCAGTCAGATTCATCAATCTCTCAGTACTACGTCGGAGTTGCCGCAAATATTTGAACAGCTTCTTAATAAAATCGCCGAATTGTTGGACGCTGGTAGCGCCTACGTTGGCATTACGTACCGCGGAAAAGAGCCTGTAGAAGTTTTCTACAACGCGGATTTAGGCGGCTCATTACCGCCCGAACAGGAATGCCCGAGGCTTCTCTCGTCAGATTCACCGCTAAGTGAGCTAATCGAGCAAGGGGAGGTCATAGTCTTGCCGGTTACCCAGGCACATCAGATGGTCGAGCGACTATGTACTTGCCTTCAGTATCAGCAGGTTCAGTCGGTTATATTTGTACCCATAAAGATTGGCCAGTCGGTTGCCGGTCTATTGGGACTGGGTATTCCACGCAGCGCAGAATCGATTCATTACGAGGAAATTGAGCTGCTTGAGAGGATGGCAGTCGATCTCGCTAACCTGACTGAGTATGCGCACGTTCTAGACCAAGGACACGCGCTGATCGCGGCAGAAGAACGCAATCGCCTCGCTCGCGATCTTCACGACTCGGTCACACAAGTGCTCTTCTCGGCCAGTCTAGTGGCGGAGGTATTGCCCAGAATCTGGCAACGGGATCACGAGAAGGCGCTGCAGAGTCTTGAGCGGCTTCGGCTGCTCACACATGGTGCGCTTGCCGAGATGCGCACAATGCTGCTCGAGCTTCGCCCGACTGCACTGGTCAATACTCCGGTGGGTGAGTTACTCGCGCAGCTGACAGAAGCGATCACGACTCGATCTGGGCTAACGTTTCGGATGTCGATCGAACAGATCCCAGCGTTGCCGGAAGAAGTGCATATCAGTTTTTATCGTGTTGCCCAGGAGGCGCTGAACAACGTTGTCAAACATGCTCAAGCAAATCTTGTCACCGTAAGTCTGAGTGCAATGCCTGAAAATGGGCGAGCGACGGGCGCTGCGACAGATAAAATCGTACTAGTGATCGAAGATGATGGCGTCGGCTACGCATCGACAGAGGGTCATCCCGGTCATTTGGGAGTTGGCATCATGCGCGAGCGCGCCGCTGCTATTGGCGCATCCTTGTCCTTGGAGAGCCGTCTCGGCTATGGATCCTGTGTTACACTAGTCTGGTGCGACAATTCAGGAGCTGACCATGAGTGAGTCAAAGCCAATACGCGTTTTGATCGTAGATGACCACGCTATGGTGCGCAGTGGGCTTCGGGATTTCATTTCGGCTTTCGAGTGGATGGAAGCAATCGGCGAGGCCCGAAACGGAGTGGAAGCTGTAGAGTTCTGCGCCAGTCAGGATGTAGATGTGGTACTAATGGACATGGTCATGCCGGTGATGAATGGCAGCGAAGCCGCACGACGGATAATGGCGCTTGGGAAACCCATCAAAATCGTAGCGTTGACCAGCTTCCACGAGCAAGATCTGGTCAAGCAGGCGCTGCAGGACGGCGCCACGAGCTACCTCCTCAAGAACGTGAGCGCAGACGAACTCGCCGCTGCAATTCTGGCAAGCTATGGGGGACGTTCCATGCTTGCACCGGAAGCCACCGCGGCGCTAGTTGCTGCCACACGTCCAGAGTCAAGCACCGATTTTGGACTGACTGAGCGGGAACGTGAAGTGCTGGGTTTGGTTGCGCAGGGATTGTCCAATCAGGACATTTCCGACAGCCTTTGTATAAGTATGCCAACCGTAAAGTTTCACCTTTCGAATATCTTCACGAAATTGGATGTCAGAAACCGTGTCGAAGCCGCGACGCTCGCGTTGGATCACAAGCTGATCGATAGATAAACAACGGCACGCCTTTATCGTTCACAACACCTCGGAATTCAGTCCTCTTGTGCTCTCACCTATTCTTTCAGATAGGTGACCCGCTAAACTTCTGCATAGCCCACAAACCATACTTCTCACCATCCTTACGACTGATGCGTAGAGGCATCAGTTTTGCTAACCTTATATTACTGCATGGAAGGACCGATGATCGTTTTGGAAATTCGACTGCACCGGAGCAGAAGACTGATTCGAACGGTTGCTGCGGACTGAAATCGGCGAGGCTACCGAGATAGTGTAGGAATATCAAATTTTCGGTCGCTAAGATTTTGCTCGCCAAATTCGTGGCAGAGACGCGCGAGATAGGCATTCTGGCTTATGTACCTGTGAGATTGATATAGCCCCCAAGAAATGCAGTCAATTCCACGGTTGGCAGTGTCAGTTGATCCTGCTAGTTGGCACTTCTTCAGTGTGCCGGTTATGTGACAAAGCCGCCGAATGGGTTGGAGCTTTGTCAGTCAATCGTGACCATAGATTGTTCCCGGACCACGTCGGTCGCAATAGTCCAAATACTGCTGGATCCTTACCCTTCTGACGTTCGGTTTGAATTGTGAGGGTTCACACATCAGGTATATCGTTGATGCGCGTCATCTTGGCGGACCATCATGTTTCTACCCTGTGGGCGCTCACTATGTTACTGCATGAGCAGCCGGATTTCGATTTGATTGGCGAGGCAGTGAGTGTAGACGAACTTATAACAGTAGCCAGTGAACAAACCGCCGATCTGATACTGGTGGACAAGGATCTGCCTGGGGGTCCGATCGAGGACCTGATCACTGCGCTACATGCGATTGAACCTAAGCCCATCGTGATCGCCATGACAAGTGAACTGGGATATGGCAGGAGACTGCTCAGTGCAGGTGCGGATGCAATCGTAAGTAAGAACGACCAACCGGAGTGGCTGCTGATGACTCTGCGTAGATATGCGCATCGACTAGGGCACGAGGGGCAGACACAGTAGCCATGCAGTAGATAGTATGCGAGGTATCGGAAGCAGGATTTTTGCAATTAGAATTAACAATCTGAAAGGAGTGGAATAATGCCACCAGGAAGAAGACAAGACCGCCGTGAGGACCGCCAGGATGACAGACAAATGGGTGGACCTGGCGGGTCCAGCAACCGCTATCAGATGCGCCAGAAGATGGTAGCCATCGGAGACGATTTCTGGATCGAGAATGATCATGGCCAGAAAGTGTTCAAAGTCGACGGCAAGGCCTTACGCGTGCGTCAAACGCTGGTTTTTGAAGATGCACACGGAAATGAGCTCGCTAAGATCCAAGAGAAGATGTTACGCGTCAAGGACAGCATGGAGATCGAAGGACCACATGGGGAGAATCTGGCAATGGTCAAGAAAGCTTTGATCACGCCAGTGCGCGAGCGTTGGGTAGTTAAGATCAAGGGCGGTCCAGATCTGGAAGTACAGGGCAACATTGTGGATCACGAGTACACCATAGGCGAAGGACGCGACAAGGTAGCCGAAGTGTCGAAGAAATGGTTCCGGCTGCGCGACAGCTATGGCGTTGCCATCGATCCTGGGCAGGATGATGTGGTGATTTTGGCGGTAGCAGTATGTATCGATGAGATGGCTCATCCGAGCCGCTAGTCCTTAACGTGTTATCTGTTGCTCATATGGTAAGCAGTAGATCGTAGTCAAACTGGTGTGGACGGCAGTTTCAGCCAGTTTGACTGCCGTCTTGTAGGCGAGGCGCATGAAGTCTCGCAAATAGTTCGGCTCCGAGCTAGAAGAATGACCGGATGCACTGGCAATGATGCTGTAGTGGGTGATGACCAATGACAGAGTGTGCGGATTGCGCAATCCAGCGTAGTGGGGCGGTCTTATCAGGCGCATCATTGAGCGGAGCGGTTCGCACTGCTTTTGCTCGGGGACATTAGACCGGTATCCGATGTGCGCAGGTTATGATGGCGTCCGCTGATGCGCTGGATAGCCCGAGGGTGGATATATAGAGCCCGAATACCCAGTCAGATGGATACCGTAAAGGTACTGAAAGGGAAGGATGGAAGATGGCAGACCCAGCGCAGGAACAAGCGAGTTGGTATTCGTTGGATCCGACAGCAGTTGCGAAGCAGCTAAATGTTGACGTTTCCAAGGGGTTGAGCACGCAGGAAGCGCAGCAGCGCTTGCAGCAGTATGGCCCGAATCAACTGGCAGAGAAGAAAAAGGAACCGGGTTGGCAAGCCTTTCTGCGTCAGTACCGCGACCTGATGCAGATCGTGCTACTGGCGGCTGCAGTCATCAACCTGGTCTTCACGGGTGAATGGTCCACCACACTCGTACTGGTCGCTCTCACCATTTTCAATGCAGTCTTGGCGCTGCGCGGAGAAGCCAAGGCCGAAGCCAGTCTGGCTACGCTGGCTAGCACCATGAAGAACATCGCACGCGTGCGCCGGGACGGCGAGGCCAAGGAGGTCGAGGCCGAGCAGTTGGCTCCGGGCGATGTCGTCTTGATGGAAGCGGGCAACGTAGTGCCGGCTGACGGCCGGCTCTTTGTGACGGCCACTCTGGAGATTGAAGAGGCGGCGCTCACGGGGGAAAGCACGCCGGTGCTCAAGGAGACGGATGCCATCGACAAGCCGGATGTGGCCTTGGGTGACCGCATCAACATGGCCTTCATGAACTCGGCGGTGACGCGAGGCCGCGGCGAGATGATCGTGACCGCCACCGCCATGAATACGGAGATTGGCCATATCGCGGACCTGCTCAACAAGACCGAGTCCGACAAGACGCCGCTGCAGAAGCAACTCGACCGATTGACTATGATCATTGCAGGATTAGCCGGCTTGGCATTCATCCTAATGATCATTCTGGGGATTCGCAACGGAGAGCCGCTGGATGCGATCTTCGTTGCCGGTGTTGCGTTGGCCATTTCCGCGATTCCCACCGGTCTTCCCGCCGTGGTCACCACCATGTATTCCATGGGTACGCGTGCGTTAGCGGAGCAAAACGCCATCGTGAAACGGTTGCCCTCGGTGGAGACGCTAGGCTCGGTCTCAGCGATCTGCTCGGACAAAACTGGCACGCTGACGCTCAACAAGATGACAGCGCGCGAATTCACCGTGCCCGGCCAAAACCGCTACACGGTGACAGGCGAGGGATATAGCACGCAGGGTGAGCTGCTACACGCTGGCGGAGCCAAGCTAGACCTGGATGCCGTACTTCTGCCGATGGCGCTGTGTGCGGATGCGCGGCTGGACGGGGAAGCTCTGATCGGTGACCCCACCGAAGGCGCGCTGATAGTACTGGCCGAAAAAGGCGGAATTCATATTGACAGCGCTCGTGAGATGTACCCGCGCGTGGCGGAAGTTCCGTTCGACTCGGACTACAAGTTCATGGCTACGTTCCACAATATGACCAATGAACAGGGTAACCCGATTGTCCGCTGCTTCGCTAAGGGTGCGCCTGATGTGCTGATCGGACGCGGAAGTACTTTCTACGTGCCTGGTGCAGATCCCGTAGCCATAACCGACCAGAATCGCCAGCTGGCGCTGAACGAGAACGATCGCATCGCAAAATCTGGTGAGCGTGTGATGGTAGTGGCGCGTCGTGACTTCGAACCGCAAACGTTCGATCCAAAGGGAGACCTGATCTCTCAAGTCAAAGATCTCACGCTACTCGCCATGGTTGGCATAGTGGATCCCCCCCGTGCCGAAGCAAAAGATGCTATTGCCAAGTGCCACAGCGCCGGTATTCAGGTGCGCATGATCACCGGCGACCATGCCGTAACGGCAGCCGCCATCGGTCACGAGCTAGGTATCGACGGTGTGGCCCTGTCCGGAGCGCAGTTTGCGGCAATGAGCGACGAAGAATTGAAGGAGAAGATGCCTCAGATCGGCGTCGTAGCACGCGTGGCGCCAGAGGACAAAATCCGCCTGGTGAGTATACTCCAGGAGCTAGAGAATATCGTAGCAATGACGGGCGATGGCGTCAACGATGCGCCTGCTTTGAAGAAGGCGGACATCGGTGTGGCGATGGGCATTACGGGCACTGAAGTCTCCAAGGGCGCGGCTGTGATGATCCTAACCGACGACAACTTCGCCACCATCGTCAAAGCTGTGGAGTATGGCAGGCACATATACCAGAACCTGTTCAACTTCGTTCGCTATCAGATGGAGCAGTTGGTGGCGTTCATCACTTCCTACTTGCTGGCTGCTTTCTTTGTTGTGCTCGGCGGAACGCCATTCACGGCGTTTGTCGTGCTGTTTCTAAACTTCCTGATCACAGTGCCGGTGGCTGTTGCGCTGGGATTCGACAAGCCGGCGTCGGACTTGATGGAACGCAAGCCGCGCCCATTGAAGCAACCCATTCTGACGACTATACAATGGGTGCGCATCGCCTTCATCGGCATCCTAGCTGCGATCTTCGTGGTCTATCTGGAGGCGGTCTACGAGGCGAGCAGCCCGGCGCTGGCGGCAACGATGGGTTTTGTGACCTTTGGCTTGTTAAGCGTTGCCATGGGACTGAGCGCTCGCAGCGAGACAGCAACCGCATTTAACCGGGATATCATCCATGATCGCACACAGTTGCAACTGTATGGCTTAGCGCTGCTCGTTACGCTGCTGGCAACTGAACTGAATATTTTCCAACGCATTCTGGGTACGACTTCGCTGACTGGCAGCCAGTGGTTGACATCTATCGGCTTTGCCATCCTGCTACTGCTGGTTGACGAGATCATCAAGCTCTTCCTACGTCGCCGGCATGTGCACAAGGACATTAAGCAGCCCGTAGTCGAGTTGGCGACCAGTACCTAACAACAAATTGTTCTCCGGTCCTTGGGGACAATGACCACATAGCGCTTGGAGTCTGTGATATGAAGAAGTGGGCAGTTCTGGCCCTGCTTAGCGGAGCGATGTTCATCATTGTGATTGACACTACAATGATGAACGTATCCATCTCAGCCCTGGTAGAGGACCTGAATACCACGGTCAGCGGGATCCAGGCAGCCATCTCGATCTATGCATTGGTGATGGCGTCTTTCATGCTGATTGGCGGCAAGTTGGCTGACATCGGCGGTAAAAAACGGATATTCATTATCGGTCTGTGTATCTACGGCGTTGGAACAACCACTGCTTCATTCAGCCAAAGTCTGGGTATGTTGATCATTGGTTGGTCGATTCTAGAAGGTCTGGGCGCAGCTCTGATGATGCCCAATATTCAAACTTTACTGCGTGATCAGTATCAGGGCGCGGACAGGGCCAAGGGATATAGCGTGATCGGCGCGGTGGGCGCCATCGGAGCAGCCGTTGGCCCCATCGTAGGCGGCTTTCTTACTACCTACGCCAGCTGGCGTTGGGCCTTTCGCTTGGAGCTGATCGTCGTGGTTGCAATCCTGATATTCAGGAATCGATTGACAACTGATCAGCTTCCGGCGCAACGGCCCAAGTTCGACTATGTAGGTGCGATGCTCTCAATCATCGGCTGGTCGGCTATTGTAATGGGTTTCCTGTTGATCCAAACGTACGGCTTTGTGTTTGCAAAGCAACCGCTTGTCATAGGAAGCCTGGAAATCGAACCGTTGGGACTCTCCGTCGTTCCCTTCTTCATCGGATTCGGCGTTCTGATCATCCTGGTTCTGCTGCGCTGGGAACACCGCTTGGAGGACAAGCAGGGCGATGGTCTGTTTAAGCCGTCGCTTCTAAAGATAGACGGTCTTACCAATGGCTTCATCGTTCGTTTTGCGGAGATGGCTATCTTTGCCGGATTCCTGTTTACCTATCCATTGCTCTTGCAGCTCTCGTTCGACTATACTGCTATAGAGACGGGGCTAGCGCTGATGCCATTCTCTATTGCCGTACTGGTGGCTGCCATGCTGGGCGCACGCTTATCTGCCAAATTCAGTGCTAAACGTCTGATTCAAGCGGGATTTATCATCTCCGCTGCGGGGCTGCTTGCGCTACTGGTCAGCATTCAGCCCAAGATGTCAGTTACGGAACTCGCTAGTGGCGCCCTTTACGGCTTCGGGCTGGGACTAATTCTTCCGATCACGTTGAATCTGAATCTTTCTCTGGTATCGGATGCTGATACGCCGGAAACAGCAGGACTGAACGGTACATTTGAGCAGCTAGGCAATTCTATCGGTGTGGCGCTGGTCGGTACCATGATGCTGGTCGCCCTCAGCGTCGGACTAACGCAGGGAATCGACTCCAGCACAGCCTTCACGACCGATGAGCAGCAGGCGCTCACCACCGCCGTCGAAGAGGGAGTGCAACTCATGTCGGATACGCAGTTGACCGAGGCGATTGGAGCAGCCGAACTGGGTCAAACGGAGAACGATGAGATTTTAGCCATCTATAACGATGCGCGTATCCAAGCTTTCCGCAGTGGCGTGATATTTCTTCTCTTCGTAGCCTTGGCAGGCTTGATCCTGAGCTTCGGGCTTTCAGACCGTATGCTGATAGACCGGGCAGCCTAATCTGACAGAGTGCCAGCGTACTGGTCGTATGTAAGCGGTTGCCAGGTTGTAAGAGGTCTAGTAGTTGAGGCGTTCGAGTGTAGACGCGGTAACCGAACAAGAAGGAGATTTGTGTATGCGCTAGTCATTCATGTTGTTGAGCTTAAACGTGATTGTTGTGCTTTCTATAGCGGCAACTGCTTGCCAGCTGGTGGCTTATGTAGAGGACCAACAAAGCATAGAAGAAGCTGAATCGGCTCAATGCGTAAGCATCCAGGCCTATGGTGATAGCGTGGCGGCCTTGGGGTAAGTCATAGCCGACACCACAGTAGAAGAAGTAAAAGCGATGAATCAGGCTGCCGACGATGCTTATGAGGCCATGACCGATGCTACGGCGGATCTGCAGGCAGCTGAGGTATAGGCTGTGGAGGGCGAAACCACCGAACAGAATGCGGCACTGACGCAAGTGCCACAGGAAGCGCCGCCAACGTACGTGCGACTGTCGATCAACTAGACCAGGTGGCGTGCGTGGAAGCCGGCGGCAACTAATCGTTCTATAGTTGTCGACTATATATGAAGGATCCATTGCAGGCTGGAAGTGAAAACTGTCATCTGGCAAGTGGATTCCGAATCACGCAACGAGATGAAGTAAAGGTGAAGTGTCTGAGAGGTGAATATGGAGTATTTCTCCATCATCAGTATGTTTATGGGTTTGCTTTTTGGTCTGGCGTCGTACGCTGTGCGGCAACAGAGAGCCTGGCAGCCAGCCTATGGTTATCGGCTTGCGCGTAATATTGATTCGGGAGTTGAGCGAAGAGGAATAATGATGAAATCAGGAGGGTTTCACAGATGATGAAGCATGGACCAGTGGATGTTATCGTCATGGCAGCAGGCGAGCCCAAATTTGACGGCAGCGTACTTGCTGAGTTGGAGAAGCAATCGGATAAAGGCACGATCCGCGTGCTTGACGCCATGGTGCTGTTCAAGGATGAAGAAGGCGATTGCTGGCAATTAGATTTTTCAGAGCTTCCGGCAGAACAGGCGGAAGCAGTTGCCTTTATCGATTCAGAGACCATGGGTTTGTTCGATGAGGATGATGAAGAGATATTGGCCGAAGGCATGGTACCGGGTTCTGCTGTGTTCGCCCTGGCGATCGAGCATACATGGGCGGTCGACCTTGTGAATTCACTGTATAACGCCGGCGTCGAGATGGCGCTGAATTTCCGTGTGCCGGCGCCGATTGTTGATGAGGCTTTCGCCTCGTTACCAGATAACGACTAAAGGAGGATGAAATGCCAGGTTTAGTACGAGGAATGGCACGAACGGCTGCGGTAGTAGGGACGGCGACCGCCACCCGACACGCTGTTAGTCGACGGCAAGCCAGTAAAGACGCGGCTGCCTACTCACAAGCGGCGGCACAGGTCCAGCCGCAACAGGCGGCACCGCCACAGGAGTACTATGAGGCGCCAGTGGAATATGATGAAGCGCCTGCACAGGAGGCGGATCAGATCGAGCAGCTGGAGCGCCTAGGTGCGCTCTATTCACAGGGGCTTCTCACAGACGAGGAATTCGCCGCTTCAAAGGCGAAATTGTTGGGTACGTAAATTTCGAGTATCAATACCTTCAAATTCAACAGTAGAAAGGCTACCCTGAAATGTCTGACAAAAATAACCAGGTCATAATCGCATACTTCCCAAGCGCGGATAAGGCCGATTCAGCAGCTAACCAGCTGAAGGAATGGGATAAGGCAAACGATGCCGTGAAGCTAGGCGGTGTCGGCATCATGGTGTGGGACGACGGCAAATTCAAGACCCACAAGGTTGGCGGACGCGCAGGCGGTAAAGGCGCCAAGTGGGGAACCGCACTGGGCGCAGTGACGGGCATCCTCTCCGGTGGCGTAACGCTCATCGGCGGCGCGGTGGTCGGCGCAGCAGGCGGTGCTGTGCTGGGCTCGTTCTTCCATAAGAGCCTGGGTCTCACAGATGAAGATAAAGCGCGATTGGAAAAGAACCTAACCGGCGGCAAGGCTGCGTTGGTCGCCATGGCTAGTGAGTCTGAGGTTGAGGCAACTTCGGCCGAAATCCGTTCCTATGGTGGCGAAGTAGAGAACTACGCCGTCCCCGATGAGACGATGGAAAAGGTTGAAGCCGCTGAAGAAGTGCATCCCTCTGAAGAAGCCGAATCCCCTGAAGAAGCGGCACCCTCTGAAGGGAATGCTGATGAGGAAGAAAAGCAATAACCGGCGCGTCGAGACTATTGCTTTTCAGCGCAGAATATAGATTCATACGTCAGATGCCGTAGCGCTGCGGCATCTGACATTACCATCAACGTCAGAACCAATTCGTGCGGGCGATCGTGCAATTCGTGATCGCGGCGGACGCTTCCGGTTTGCCTGGCTGAGAAGCGAACAGAAACATCACTATTGAAAAGGAGCTCCAATTATGTGTTGTGGGTTTTTGATTCTTGTATTGCTGGGACCGCGTATCTTTGGTGCATTTTGGTGGCTGTTCCAGCCCCTGCGCTGGCAGGCAGTTTTCGGAAACTGGGGCGCCATCGGTCTGTGGTGGTTGTGGCCTATTCTGGGACTCGTGTTTCTTCCTTGGACGACGCTCATGTATGTGCTTGTGGCGCCAGGCGGCGTGGTGGGTTTGGATTGGTTGTGGATTGCAATCATGCTAGTGGCGGACATTGCGTCCTATGGCGGCGGATATGGCCGCAAGCGAATTCCTGGTTACGCTGGCTACTAGACATGCGATTTGTAGAAGAGTAGGAATTTACAGCAGCACGGAAGCAGCGTCCGGCTAGCCGCCCGGTAAAGTGTCCACGGATATCATGCTTGGATTGGTCGACACATGTGTCACTGACCAGAGGAGGAACGATGGCAAAGGGCAAAAAGAAGAAACAGAAGGATGCCGCTCCCGCACAAGAAGGCGGCGACCTCGTAAGCGTGCTAGAGTCCAGCCAGAAGATGTCGCGCAAGGAGTTTGAGGCGGAGCTCGAGAAGCTTCAGGTGGAACTGGTCAAGATGCAGGAGTGGGTGAAGGCAACCGGAGCCAAAATCTGTGTTGTCTTCGAGGGACGCGATGCTGCTGGCAAGGGCGGCATCATCAAGCGCCTCACCGAGCGAACAAGCCCGCGCGTCTTCCGGGTTGTGGCGCTGGGCACGCCAACAGACCGCGAAAAGTCACAGATGTACTTTCAGCGTTACATTCCCTATCTGCCCGCTGCCGGCGAAGTCGTGCTCTTTGACCGCAGTTGGTACAACCGGGCAGGCGTGGAGCAGGTCATGGGTTTCGCCACGGAGGAACAGGTCGATACCTTCTTGCGCATAACTCCCTTGGTCGAGCGCGCCATCATTGCCTCGGGAGTCATCCTGGTCAAATACTGGCTGGAAGAGACTATGGAAGACCAGACCGAACGCTTCGAAGAGCGCATCGAGGACTACCGCAAGATATGGAAGTTGAGCCCCATGGACCTGGAGAGCCACCGCCGCTGGTATGACTACTCGCGTGCGCGCGACGCAATGTTCGCTGCCACGGACACGCCTGAATCGCCCTGGTACGTCGTGAACTCGCATGTGCAAAGGCGAGGGCGGCTCGACTGTATCTGCGCACCTGCTGAGCCTGATCCCTTATGAGGAGATACCACGCGAGAAGGTGAAGCTGCCCAAGCGAGAGCCCATAGGTAATTACGAAGAGCCGGACTATCCCTTCAAGTGGATTCCCGAGGTCTATTGAGCGCGAGACGCTAGTCTTGAGAAATAGCGCACACGAATAGATGAATTTATACGCGATAGAAGCCGAAGGGATCAGCGGCGCAGGGATTTAGGCAACCGGTACCCCATGAACTAGGATTGTCTGAGAAATCGTGCCGCTTACCTCACGGTGGCACTGCGGTGGAAGTTTGGCTATCGTGATACAAATTTCACAATAATTGAAAGGAATCTAGTGAAGAATATTTCTAGATACGCTCGACTGCTGGCGCTGATCAGTGTCGCACTCCTTTCTGCCGCAGCATGCGTGCCGATTACCGCACCTGCGCCAGTTCCGGATATGTCATCAAATACAATCACAGACATTGTCTGGCAGTGGACAAGCGTCGCCAATCGCACCACCAGCGAAACGGCTGAGATACCCGATGCGCAGAACTACACGCTCATGTTGTGGGAAGATGGCACGTTGAGCGGCCAAGCAGACTGCAATCAGTTCACGGGCTCCTACTCCCAGGAAGGCGGCTTCTTCATCACCTTGGGCGCTACGACCATGGCGACTTGTGGTGATGCGTCGCTGGATCAGCAATACCTTCAGTTGCTGACTTCCATCGCCGCGGGCGGGCCGGACGGCGCCGGTGGACTTGCACTGGAGACAGCCGGCGGCGAGCAGCGAATGGAGTTTATGAACGGCGGCACAGCGGTGAAGTGAGCCGAGTGTTCCCTCTGGACTGGATAGGCGTGCCTGTCCATTATGCCGTGTCGTAAGACAGAGAAGCACACATTCACGGGGTTACGCAGTAACCGTATAGGCTGCTAGAAAAACGTCACGATGAATCCTACTCGACCGACTTCGTCGCCCATCTAGTGGTTCATTTCCGGACATGCCCTCGTGAGCGAGGATGGTCCGGCATATCTCTGCACGTAATTGTCTGCCGCTTTGACTACACAGCGGCAGAAACATCGGCATATTCAGACAGTGACCTGGATTGCACGAGCGAATGGAGCGCTGCGCAAACTATTATGGATACAGGAAGGTGGAGCTGCTTGGCGAGAACGACCGGCATCTGTCGGAGTGCACTGTGGTAGCTTTGTTGCACATATACTCCGACCCGGCGTAGTTCCACTATTGATCAGGTTTTAAGACAGGGGTAAAGAGATGGCTGAAACTGGCGAAGGATTGAACCGTAAGGTGCTCACTACCCCGCGTTCCGCGGCCATAGCTGGTATATTCTTTGCGTTACTCTTTGGCGCCAGTCTCGTGCTCATCCGAATTTCTGTTCCTGCCAACCTATCAGCTGGCAGTGCATGGATGGAAACTAGTTGGCGCAAGGTCGTGATTGCTCTGAACCTGGTACCCTATGCTGGCATCGCCTTTCTATGGTTCATCGGTGTAATTCGCGACCGTCTCGGCAGTTTGGAAGACCGCTTCTTCGCTACGGTACTCTTGGGCAGCGGCCTCCTCTTTTTAGCCATGATGTTCGTCAGTGCAGCTTCAGCGGGAGCCCTCCTAAGTACATTTGATCTGTTGACAGGAAGGCAATTCGACAGCAGCGTACTCATCTATAGCCGAACTGTGACGTACCACCTGATGAATATCTATGCCATCCGCATGGCCGGCGTCTTCATGATTTCACTGGGCACAATCTGGTATCGAACTGGTTCGATGCATCGCGTGTGGACGTTCGTGACATATGGACTGGCCCTCATATTGTTGGTGAGTGTCAGTTTGTCGCTGTGGGTTACCCTGATATTTCCTGCGTGGGTGTTGGCAGTTAGCATACACGTCCTAATCCAGAACCTGTATGTTCCAAAAGAAAAAATGAACATCACGTTGGGTGGAACCTAGCACTTGTGCCGACTATGGAAAGGATCTAGTAACAGTATTGGCCGTCATGCATATGGAAATGCGCGAATGTTTTTTGGCTGCGTGCGGAGTGATAATTTATGTCAGTACGCGACAACAACGCTAAATACAATGCTCACGAGATCCGTAACGAAATGCTCTCTGGTCTGGGAATCAGGTATGTGTTTCTGTAATGTCTGGAACGGTTTTCTGCTTGCCTACCCCGGATCAGTGATGTATTCTTTATATTGCTTCTGACGCTAGCCGGTGGCTACAGCATTGCCGATGAACCGATTAGTAGAACCCGCCTATGGATGATACCTAACGATCTCGGACCCTTCAACATGCGTTTGGAACCCGCTCTGACAATGCCATATGCTATCGCGAAGATTGCTGTAGTGACGCTCGGGTTTTTGCTGGTGCTTGGAAGCAGTGCATTAGCACAACAGAGCGACCCTCTCAATGATCAGCCATCCATCATTGTCACCGATGCCCAGGACGAATACCTTCTCGGTCGGCACATAGATCTCCTTGAGGATCCACGCGGAGAATTAACGATCGAGGATGTAAGCTCCACGGAGTATGACGCGCAATGGCAGCGCAGCCAAGTTGATGTACCGAATCTTGGCTTTACCAACAGTGTGTATTGGTTGCGCCTACCTGTTCGCAATGAATCGAGTTTGCAAGAACGTTGGATGCTCGATCTCGGGTTCGCTAATACCCAGTATGTCGACTTGTACACCCCGCTATCTGGGACTGACGAATTCGCTGTAAAGAAAACTGGTTCGTTTCTGCCACAGGAGACCCGAGATCTCCGGCACGAGCATATTGTCTTCGAGCTTGACGTTCCACCTGGGGTCGATGAGACCTATTACCTGCGCCTCCAAAGTGGCGCTTCACTGACGCTGCCCCTCCACCTTTATAGTCCGGAAAGATTCTTCCTTCATGCACAGATTTTGATTGCGCTGCGCGCGCTCTTCTTCGGCGCGATGCTTGCCCTGCTGGCTTACAATATCTTTCTTCTCTTCTCGTTTCGCGAGAAAAGCTATTTGTATCTAGTTCTTGTGTTAGCTGCGTTTATTGTTTTTGAAGCAATTTATACAGGATATACCGAACTATACTTCATTCCTGGCTTGTACGCACTGAAGCGCTATTACCAACCGCTTGCGTTTATCAGTATCTTTGCCGCAATTATCCTTTTCACGCGTTCGTTTCTGGAATTGAAGGATCGATTGCCGCGGATGAACCAGGTGTGCCTGGCATTACTAATAGGCTGGGTCGTACTGGTACTGCTAGTGCCGATTCTTACCTACTTGCACATTGCCCTGTTGGTGATAACGTACGCAATTGTGACCACGGTCATTATTGTTGTCGCTGGCGTGACTGTCTGGTTGCGCGGATATCGGCAAGCTCGATTTTTCTTGGTGGCATGGGCGGGATTGCTTATTGCCCTAATCCTTGTGCTCTTGGTGCGGTTGGGCGCGTTACCAAGCACGCTGCTGAACGAACATGCATATGAGGTGGGCCTAACCTGGATGGCAGTTTGCTGGTCACTCGCCCTGGCAGACCGCGTCAACCTACTGAAGATCGATCTCCAGAGCAATGAGAAGCGGTTATCGCAAATCCTAGAAGGACTGCCGCTTGGCGTTGTGGTGTATGGGAAGGATCGCAAACCGAGCTATGTCAACCGGCGTGTTGGCGAAATTCTCGGCAATCCCTCACAGGGTATCGTGCCAGATCCTGCCGCTGGGCGCACCTTGAACCAAGCCATGGACTACTTCTCATTCCGTGTGGCAGGCAGCGATGATTACTACCCTCTGGAGCGAATGCCCATACACCAGGCGTTGAAAGGCGATCCTGGCGCCGTCGATGACATTGAGGCTGATCTGGTCGACAGGCGCGTACCTCTAGAGGTCTGGGCCAGTCCGATAAAGGATAACTCGGGTAACGTAGAGTCGGCAGTTGTCGCTTTCCAGGACATCACGCGTCGTAACAACATTCTGAAACAGTTGGCAGAGTATCGTTCGAACTTGGAAGATTTAGTGACAAAGCGCACTGATGAGCTTGCCAGGACCAACCTCTTGCTGCAGCACGAAGTCTCTGAACGCAAGCAGCTTGCGGAGATACAGGCGATACTCATCTCGTGGCTCTCTTCGGTCACCGAGATCCAGCAGATCGTGGCTGGCACGGCACAACTTCCTGACGTCTATGCACGGCTCCTTATGGACGCATGCCGATTGGTCGGAGCCAAGAGCGCTTTCCTATGTACATGGGATAATCAACCCATAGACCAGATACACATTACCGGCTGCGTACGGAGCAATGATCCGGATGCCACGGTTGAACAAATTGCCGTCCAGTGTAGCGTTACGTCAGCGCTGCGCAGGGTTATTGAACAGAGAGAAGTCCAGATAGTGCCGAATGACGGTAATGACGCACTGTTTCAGCCGATGGAGCACTGTCTGAGCGAGTCAACTAGTCTATCGGTGGTCACAGTACCGGTTACACTAGGAAAGGGAGAAATGGGTCTACTCGGGATTGGTATGCCGCGCCGTGCAGACTCGTTCACGAATGAAGAAGTGTCGTTATACACTAGAATCGGCTCAGATCTGACTAGCCTGACCGCATACGCTGAGTTGTACGATACTGCCAACCAGTTAGCCGCAAGTGAAGAACGCAATCGTCTGGCACGCGATCTGCACGACTCAGTCACTCAGGTGCTTTTCTCGGCATCCTTGCTAGCGGAAGTCCTGCCACAAATCTGGCGTCGCGATCCAGAGCAAGCCGCAGAAAGCCTGGAAGGGCTGCGCCGCCTCACTCGCGGCGCCCTGGCTGAGATGCGCACCCTATTGCTGGAGCTGCGTCCGGCCGCAGTGGTCAAGACATCATTGGCTGAACTGCTTACTCAGTTGACCGAAGCGGTAACCAGCCGTACCTATCTTCCGTTCCGGATGGACATTCAGCAAACATCGCACCTGCCGGAAGACGTTCACATTGCGTTCTATCGCGTGGCACAAGAAGGACTGAACAATGTGGTGAAACACGCTCAAGCGAGTCGGGTTGACGTAAGCCTGCATGTGGTGTCCCACCAGCCGGAACAAAATGACGCATTGCATGACGGCGTAAAACTGGTAATTTCGGATAATGGCGTGGGTTTCGATCCTCCGACTATGTATTCGAAGAGTATGGGCCTTAGCATCATGCGGGAACGAACTGCATCAATCGGCGCCGAATTGCGCATCGATAGCGAACCGGCATTAGGTACTTCTGTAGCACTTACCTGGTATAACGAATCGGGAAATGGCCATGTATGAAACAGAAAAGATCCGCGTCTTGATCGTCGATGACCACGCCCTAGTTCGCTATGGCATAAGGCACTATCTCTACGCGTTTGACGGAATGGAGACGGTTGGCGAGGCCTCGAACGGGGCGGAGGCCGTAGAATTCTGCGAAACGCACGACGTGGATGTGGTGCTAATGGATATGGTGATGCCGGTGATGGATGGTAGTGAGGCGACTCGGTGCATCATGACCTTGGGGAAATCTATCAACGTTATCGCCCTGACAAGCTTCTACGAAAACAATCTGGTCGAGGATGCCTTGCAGGCAGGCGCAACCAGCTATTTGCTGAAGAATGTAAATGCGGCGGAGCTTGCCGCTGCCATCCGATCGGCAAATGCGGGTAGGCCTACCTTAGCTCCCGAGGCGACTGAAGCCCTGATTGCAGCGACGCGCCAGCGAAATCATATCGGGTATGACCTGACGAATCGGGAACTTGAGGTGCTTTTCGCCGTTGTGCGGGGTCTTTCCAACCAGGAGATCGCAGAACAGCTCTCCATTTCAATTCGTACTGTCACATTTCATCTCACCAATATCTTTTCAAAGCTGGGCGCCAAGAATCGCGTTGAGGCAGTGACCATTGCCCTCGATCAACATCTTCTCGACGATCGTGATTAACCCTCTGGACATCCCTCAACCGTCCGGAGCCTGCTTACTTCTACAGGTATTCTACCGGCGACTCCTACAGGCCAAAGACCATAAATTTGCGTTCCGTTTCCCACGTTACGTCTTGCCCACTTATTTGGTACCCTACTAGTATGTTTCGCTGGCCTCAACACATGCCGCGAAAACCGTAGATGAGACCAGTCTTCGCCTGTTGTGTTACCGATGCATAGAGCGACCCGCTTTGTAACTGGCGAGAAGCGGTATTCATCGATAGGCTATTCAACAGCCAAGTCCAACCCCGACATTACAGTTCTTTCATAGTGAGCATGGAGGATTGCTGTTGCACTATTTTGAGCAGGGTATGATGGAAACCACCACGGTAGAAAACTCAAGCTATCTCGCCGATAGGATGGATGAAGTTTCACGATCCTTCGCATTAGTCGTCAAAAATCTGGAAGAACCGCTGAGGGAGCATCTAGCCACGGCTTACCTCTTGTGTAGAGTGGCGGACAATATCGAAGACTGCGGACAACCGGCGCAGTGGCAGGTACAGCGTTTTGAACAGTTTCGAGACTTGTTGATTCGACCTACGAACGCAGGTGAGGTTCTGAGCGAGTGGGAGCAGCTCGAGTGGCCGCACCTGACCGATGATGAATTTAGCATGATGGGGCTAAAGCAAGGACTGCCGTTATGGCAGATCTATGCCACTGTGGGAGAACGTGAACGGAGAAGCATAACCAATTGGGTTTCGATTATGGCTAATGGGATGCAACAGCTAGCCGAATCCGACTCGCCACCTCAACTTGAATGTCATAATGATATAGACTGCCTGGCTACCGTGCCGGATTATAACGAATACTGCTACTACGTTGCTGGCACTGTGGGTCATATGGCAACAGAGATTGTGGCGTACAATTATAACTTTTCACCAGAGCTGACAACAGACTTGTCTGATTTGTCCGAAGCGTGCGGGCGAAGTCTTCAGAAGACGAACATCATCAAGGATTTTAGAAAAGATATAGACCGCGGGATTTCCTACATCCCCGGTACGTGGCTAGAACAGGCGGATTTCGCCCCGCTGTACCTGCAGGGAGCGCCGCCGGAATGGACACATATGGTTATCGACGATGTGCTCCAGGAATTACACAGCGCAACAGAATATTTGCAGATGCTTCCGATCCATGCTCGGGGCTATCGTGTGGCCAGTCTCCTCTGTCTACTTCCGGCATACGAGACGTTGTTGTTGGCGGCCAAGCAACAGGGGCACCTTTTCACATCCAAGCATCAAGTCAAGATTTCGCGAGTGACCATGATGAAGTGTCAGCTCGGCGCACAGTCGATGGTATCTGACAACGATGCCATTCAAGGCTACGCTCATCGCATGGAGGATGAAATCCAAGCAGCCTTTTAGTGCTACATGCGCAACCAGGATGACTCAACGGCGCCTGATTGACTCATGAAGAGCTAGCGGTTCGACGGCTGGTAGGACGCCTTCTAGTAGTATGTTGCTTACGAAATAGATGACCGAACGCACAACGTAGCGATAGTCGTGGCTGAGGACGGAATGTGATTCACATTATTGTGGCAGATCAAAATCTGCAGGCTCTTTCGGCGTTGAAGGTGATGCTTGGTGAGCAAGAGTGCTTGGACGTAGTCGGCGAGGCAACCGACGCGCAAACGTTGCTCGAGTTAGCAGCAACGTGTTCTGCCACCGTAATTCTGGTGGACAGACAGTTGCCTGGTGTTCCCCTTGCCAATTTGATAGAGAGACTGCATGAACTTGAGTCAAATCCATATGTCATTGTTATGGGCAGCCAATCAGAGTACGGTCGCTCGGCGTTGCGTGCAGGAGCCGATGCATTTGTAAGCAAGAGCGACGATGCGGATTGGTTGGTTGAGTCCATCTATAACGTTCCAACTTGGAAACGCTTCTAGCAGGTCTTGGCGGCTCATCAACAGCCTGCAAAGGAGATGCCAATGTAAACGAAAGGGTTCACATCCTGTAGCACGCGCGGCCGTTGAAACTGCGGACGTTGCTGGCACTGATTACAGTGTGTAACCCGATCAAGAAAGAACCTGTAGGGCAAGTCGCTGAACAGTAGGTGATGGTCACAACCCATTAGCAGTGTTTGAGGACAAGCCTTCAGGGCAGGAGCCAGCAACGCGGGAAGAGGCGAGCACGCAGACCGTACCTATCGGCAAATGATTGGAAGAGGGCTTTAGTAAGGAAGATAGAGCGGCTCGGAGAATGTTTTATGATGGCAAAGTACGCACTCATACGTTGCCAGCGTAACACTCAATTTAGTGTAGAACAAGTAAAGAATTAGGAGTAGCAGAAATGGCAGACAAGAACAATCAGGTGATTATCGCCTATTTCTCCGGTGCAGACAAAGCCGATTCCGCAGCCGATCAACTCGTCGCCTGGGACCAGGCAAACGACGCAGTGAAGCTGGGCGGCGTGGGCATTATGGTCAGGGACGAAGGCAAGACCAAGACGTATAAGGTTGGCGGGCGTGCATCGAAAGGCGGCGCTAAATGGGGAACCGCACTCGGTGTAGCAACAGGCATCCTTTCGGGTGGCGTGACCCTCATCGGTGGCGCGGTGGTCGGTGCAGCCAGTGGAGCCGTACTAGGTACGTTCTTCCACAAGAGTCTTGGGCTGAGTGATGACGACAAGGCGCGTCTAGACGAGCACCTTCGGGAGGGCGGCGCTGCAGTGGTGGCAATGGCAGATGAAGACGAGGTTGAGGCGGTCTCAGAACAGCTAAACATGCTGGGCGGTGAGGTAGAGAATTACGAAATACCAGCCGAGACCATGGATACAGTCGAAGAAACAGAGGAGGTCCGGCCGGCAGATGATTCGGCTGATGCTCCGGAAGATGAGACTGCGCAATAGTTCCTATCGCAACAACGATAAACACCAAATCATAAGGGAGATATTCATGTCCGAAGATATTGTGCAAAATGGGGATCTTGAAGTCGAGGAACTCGCGGGACAAGGGCTAACCGACATGGCTATTGGAGATGCCGAATTACGAACCGCACGTGATTGGTCCACTGAATCCACCGTTGCCGCCGCGGCTGGGGCGTCCGACCTGACGCGCGCAGTAGACGCTGAGGTAGTCGCTGATCGCCTGGCTGCGTTAAGCGAAGTTGTCGGTGAGGCAAGTATCGATGACATCCTCGAGGGCGAAGACCTTCTTGACGCCGCCGACGATGTTGACGTCATGAGCGCCATCGTTGGATTGATGAGCCTCGGTGACGCTGAGCGTGGTCTGGCAGTAGGTCGCGTGGCAGGTGAGCTGGCGACGCTGGCAGAAGTCGCTGACGGACTTGAGATGCCGGTGCTGGCGCTTATTCTGGATAGCCGCGGCGAGCAACTCAAGAGTATTGCCGTCGATGTCATGCTTCACGCCGCCGCCGAACGAGGTCTATCACAACTTATGGCAGCAACGAGCAAGCGCGTCGGTGAAATTGGCGCCAATGAAATCGACGAAGGCTTGATACGGGCAGCGGCTTCCGATTTCGCGGCTGAACGCTCTGCCGAACTCGCCGAGGCGAGTGCTGGTCTGGCTGTACGGGGCGCCGTTGAAATGGCGGCAGCCGGTGCAGCAGCCGAGATTGCGGATGATATGGAGGCCGATGGTATAGCCGATACTGCCATAGGTGCAGCCGAGCTAGGCGCTGCCGCCGTGATGGATGAGGAGGACTGACTGTGTGTTGCGCATTCCTAGTATTAGTGTTGCTTGGGCCTCGTGTTTTCGGCGCATTCTGGTGGCTGATTCAACCATTGCGCTGGCAGGCTGCCTTCAGCAACTGGACGGGGGGGCTTTGGTGGATATGGCCGATTCTTGGAATTGTCTTTCTTCCGTGGACAACCATCATGTATGTGATCGTGTCTCCAGGTGGAATCGTGGGCTTGGATTGGCTATGGCTGGGGATCATGCTAGTCGCTGACATTGCCTCATATAGTGGTGGGTTGGGGAGAAAGCGTATTCCCAGCTACCAGGGTTATTAGGAAACATGGATTTGTCGAGTATAGGGAAGTGAAATTGATTTTTCGGGGGTTGCATCGACTGATGCGATCCCCGGCGCTGCTGTGAAACTAAAGACCGGAAGGTAACTATTAATGGATGCTGAACTAAAGAACGTTCAATCGGTAACCGAGGCTGATGAGATAGAGGCACTATTTGTCCAGACGGCTCACAACATGAGCTATGACGACGGTAGGCTGACCTTGCACACTCTAGCGCCGACAACGCTATTCTTCTCTGACCGACCTGACCGAGTAACAGGGCATGTCACGTCGAAGGAATTCGTCGACGCGTGGGACAAGGGCGATGATAGTTTTGCAAAGGTGCCGCCGAACGCAGTGCTATCCATATTCCACCCGGATATGGTCAGCGACGTAGTGGTCGAGCTGATGGAGCCAACTCTGGATGGCAGCCAGCTGACGTATTCTATCAAGATCCTAGACGGCGAGATGCCGACAACCGGGGGAGCCAGCGCACTGTTCATTGATACAGTCGGGCGCCCCATGTCGCCTGTGTCTGCGGCCGGGATGCACCGCAGGGATCGGCGCGATGACCGGAGAGATCGACGACGCTAGTAAACGTGATCATGGACAGTTGCTGCAGCTATATATGATGCCGGCGGCAGCAACTGTCCGTTAGAGTGCCAAGAACCAATACCTAGGATTCCAAAACGTATGGAGCCGACAGAACAGAGCAAGACTATCCGGGTAGAGGTTCGGACAGTGCGACCACTTCAGAGACTTTTGCTACTGGATGTGTTGCGTGACAAGGGCTCACGCCCCGTATTCTACTGGGCGGCGACCGTTTTGGTACTAGGTACGATTGCGTACCATATGCTTGAGGGTTGGAGTTATCTGGATTCCCTGTATTTCTGCGTCATTAGCTTGGCCACCATTGGTTATGGTGATTTGGTACCTACCACTGCGATTGCGAAAGTGTTCACTATTCTATACGTCACGAACGGAATTGGAATTCTGTTAGCCCTGTTTGACCGCATACGGATCGTGCGCCGTGAGGTTTCTGATACAAAACCCGAGACAAAACACGATGGTTGAAGGATAGATACCGACAAAGTGTAGTTCTTCCAGGTGTACCTGCTTTAGATTCTGCCGTCGCCCGACCAGTATCCAGCGGTTTTACATTCGATCGGTACAATCGGGATCATTCGTGGAATCGAGTACAGCGCAACCATTCGAGTCATTCGAAACATTCGGAGTAACCACTTCACGACAGATACCGGAAGAGCATCATGATATGGAAACAGGCAAAATGGTCACAAGGAGTCCGGTACATACGATGATGAAATCAAGGAAACCGGGTGACGTTTCAAACTGCATCTCCCGACTGGCGACGAGTTTGTTCCGCATTCTGGAGGGAATGCCGAACGCTCAGCTTTCCGCTGAGAAGCTATTCTACGGATTGTATTTGGAACTTAAGTTTTCTAGAGCAATGCTACTAACCGGTCGAACAAGACTAGCGGTTAGCACATTGGCTAGAGATATTACACTTGCTACCAGCAGTGCGTTGCAACAGACGAATGTTCAAAGCAACAGGAATGTGTATTGCGTGTGTCCCGTCGATCGCACCTTCGTTGGCGCCCGTATCCGCCGGGATAGTCACTGGTAGCGTATGGCAGTGGACGGTCTCAGCAAATCGTTCGGCGGGCATGAGTCCATGCGTGCCGACTCTGTAAATTTATATGATTTAGTATGCGCACATGTCTGATTCCAATGGCGACTTGAGCGGAAAGGGCTGATTACACCGCTTTACTAGCGCCTACATCAATAGGAACGACTTGGAAAATGTGATTGCGAACCTGTGTCTACAGTCCTAGCAGGCGATCTCCTGCAACAACGATAGCGCAGTAGTCGGAAAGGACCGGACGAGAAGGTGCATGTGGTAACACTGTTGGTTCAGGCGCCTGTTTTATTCCTCAGTTTGGTGTCTTTCCTAAGGGGCACTAGTTTCTGAACGGTGGTTAGTTGTTAGGCGTAGGTAGCTTTGTTGCAGCGCTTGCCCACTGGAGTCGGGCGTGGACGACTAGTTCATCCAAGACGAAAAGGAGAACCTGATTTGAAAAGCATAGGATGGGGTAGGGCAATCGCACTGGTCGGGTTGGCTATTGCTCTAGTAGGTTGTTCAAGTGCAAAATCTACACCTGCCCCGGCAACGGCAGCGGTTGAAACGGTTGAAGCCGACAAGGATCTGCAAGAGGACGAAGCTCTTGTCAATACGTCTTGGACACCGGTGGAGTTCGGCAGCGAGGGTGATTCGGTCCCTGTGATTCCTGGTACATACCCATCGCTTCACTTCATGGTCGAACGCTATAACGGGTACACGAGCTGTGATTACTTCCTCGGCGTCTATCATCCAGATGGCAACTCTCTAGCTCTGGACACTCCTGCCATGACCGAATACGGATGCGATGAGCCAGCCATGATCGATCAAGGAGCATCCTATACCAATCTCTTGTGGGATGTGAGCACCTATAAAATCGTGGATGGCAAGATGTATCTCTACGATGTGTACGATCAGCTTCTTCTCACCATGGTTCCCCTTGAGCCGCTACCCTTCGAAGAAACAATCTGGGAGCTGAAGTTCCTTTCACCGGATCTGGGAACATGGGAGGTGATAATGCCTGAGACTTCGATCACCATCCGGTTTGATGGTGATCAACTGAGCGGCAATGCCGGATGCAATGACTATTCGGCGCCCTATACGCTTAACGATACCGAGTTCACCCTAGGCGCAATAACCGTAGCGGACAATACCTGTGATGAGCCGGACGGTGTGATGAGCCAAGAGAGCGCGTATCTGCAGATGCTGGAGACGGCTGGACGGCTCGTCGTGACAGCACGAAGTTTCCAAATGTTGACCGACGACAGGACGCCACTATTCATGTTTCACGGCGAATAGGCAGGGATAGCGGCGCCCATTAATTAGCAGAACTGGCACTACACAGCGATTAGCTGGCAATTGAACGCGATCGGGAGGAAATGCCCTTGTTGGTAGTGCGTTCCTTGAGACTTTTGATGCGCGGATAAACAACTTTTTCAGGCGATTGATCCTGGCAGTAATGCCTGACCCAACGTGTACGAGAAAGCTATTGTAGCTAGGAACTCACTATACGTCCCTAGCCAGCGAAAAATCCTCTGGTATGGACTTGAGATAGAGATCATGTTCATGCATAACGGCGATGTGGCTGGAGTAATTGTAAACGAGGCGATAACAGAGAAGATATGTAACAAGCTAGCGCTGTGTTGTCGGAATGCTAGTCGTGTTAGCAAAGCAAGAATGCGAGCCACCAGTATACTGGCTGTAAATATTGGGTAGCGGCGTGATGGTAGCTCAGAGATATGAACTCAAAACAATAGCAAATATGCGGCGTCCATGACGCTCGCGAACCGGTAAGGAGAAGAAAATGATTCGAAGAAACACGATCACCGTTGTCTTGGTCTTGGTAGCGCTCACTGCGTTATTGGCGGCATGTGGAAATAATCGACGCAACCAACAAACGCCAACAGATACGCCGGCTCCTGCAGTCGAAGTAGCCACCGAGGCGGCAGCCGCTGTGGCTGAGGTTGGCGCCACGGCAGAAGAGGTGGCGACAGATGTGCCAGAAGCAGAAGCGACCACGGAAGAAACCGCGGTTGACACTGTAGAAGGAGCAGCAACTGCAGTACCCGAGGCAGAAGCGACCGCAGAACAATCGGCGGAAGGTGTTGCAACAGAGGTGACGGCTGATGCTGTTGTTGCTGACGAAGCTTCCTCCGAAGCGGCAGCAATGGTTCACCCACCGATTCAGATAGAATCGGAAGCCAGTATTGTTGATGTAATCAATAACAACAATCCTTATATGGTGACCCTGTCCAGCAAAGGTGAACGACTAGCCTGGCCGCAAAGTGAAGGACGCTTATGGAAGCGTAAAGGAGAGCTCTGCACCTATACGTTTGAGTCGGCCGCAAGCAATTGCGTAGTGGCTCCTGACACGTATGAAGGCTATCCATATGCTTTCCCCTGGTCTCCGGACGACGGTTATATTGCTTTTACAGAGAACCCGTTTCAGTTGGGTTACGAAAGCGACATATGGGTATATAAAACCGAAAGTGGCGAGTTTGTTGACTTGACCGATGACGGTGTCGTGGGCGACTGGGCAACAGCGGAAGCCGGCTCGTATGCTCTTGATTACCTGCCGATGTGGAACCAGCAGGACGGTCAGATCTACTTCTGGCGAAGCATCCCGGATCCTGCTGAGCCGATCTCTATGTCGTTAAGTATTATGAAAATAGCTCCTGAACTCGGTGAAGCCGAACTCGTCCGGGATGTTCAGAGTGACATGGGCGGCGACTTGATCATGTTTAATGATGAGCAATGGTACATGGACGGCGTTTCCGCCCTATCTCCCGACGGACGTTTTGTTGCAGTATTGACCATCAGCGCCGTTCAAACTGAAACGAACGATAGTGACGGTCTTTGGATTGTGGACCTTGAGGATACGAGTGTTCCTCCCCGACAGGTCGCGACGGCAGATGATTTCAATACAGCAAACCTGCCATGGACGGGAATTCCTCTCTACCCATCGGGTCTTTCATGGCAGGCAAGTGGAGATCATCTGGTTGTACTCGCGCAAAATAATGATACCCAGGTGCCTGTTGTCGTTCTGTACTATGTGGATGTGGCTAGTGGCGAATTGACGCCTGTCGTGGACTTCAGCAATCTGACGGAAGAAAACGAGTATATGAATGCTCCCGACGACAAGGGCTTGCCACTTCGTTTCTATTCACCTTGGACTGCAACGATGTCTCCCGATAACCAGCAATTGCTAATGTACCAGAATCTGGCTGGTGTTGCTGGCCTCATGGAATCTCCGCTGCCTCCAACCGGGGACTTGCCCGCCGTTGTGTTCGAGAGCTCGTTCCAAGATCTGGATGCGACGTCGAGATCCAGCCGCGGCGATAACGGCAAGGTGTTGATTTACAACGTGCTGTTCAATACGAACCAGCAGCAGTAGCGAGATAGATACAGGACTGCCTGCGTGCAGCGTGTGAAAAAAGGCGCCGAGTTCTCTATGCAAGATCTGAATTTGCTCGGCGCCTCTCGCCAATACTGGCTACCAATACCGTCATCGTCCAATAAGGTAGTTGCAGTACTAGAGGACATAACCTGGAATCACCCTAGGAACCGAGCAACCTATTCGAAGAAACGGAAGCACTAATCAGAATGGGCTGGGCTGAGTATTACCGCAAATATCAACCTTTTCGGATCAAAGTGCCTGCTGCCATTGCTGTAACATCATGGCGCTGGAAGTTCACGATTTACATGCAGTGAATGTCGTAGAGGTGATGCATGAGTGCGGGTATCTGGAACGTCGCCTGGAATTTGGTGTTGGCATGGATGCGGATACCTGATTCACGGAGTTTAGCTCAGAACCCCGAGCACGCGACTGGCCACTTGACGTTCATCAGAGGTTGGCGGGTATTTTCGCCCCTGGCAGACAACAGAGTGCATGCGGACCTTATACGTTCATCAAGAGAGCAATTGAGGGAGATCGAATATGAGTAAAGAACTAAATATTGTCATCGTCGCCATCTACCAGGAGCTTGAGCCGGCTCAGAACAATTTCGACGCTCTAGTAGAACTAGTAAAAAACAAGAAGATTCGAACGGAAGGCGCGATTCTGGTTCAAAAGGATCAGGCTGGAAACCTCACAGTAGATGAGACCGGAGATCACCTTGGTCGCAGAGGCGCAGGGTGGGGCGGTGGCGTCGGTCTTCTGGTTGGGCTCGCTGCGCCGCCACTGCTTGCATCAATGGCCATAGGCACTGCGGCGGGAGCCGCAGTTGGCAGGTTTACTAAGCACAGGATCACAAACAACATCCAAAGCGGGCTTGGCGAGAACCTAAAGCCTGGGATGGCGGCAATCTTGGCCATTGTCGACGAAGATGATCGTGCTGTAGCCGAACATGCATTGGCCGATTCGCCCGCTAAATCAGTCGCCGTCATGGAAGAGGGCGGAAAAGAAGGCCTGAAAAACGCACTGGAGGAAGTTCGCGGGAAATTCAACCCTGACCGCACTGTATTGCCCATCGCCGACCGCAAGTTCGGTGGAGCCATAGCTCGTACAATGGATGAGGCTGTTCCCGACTATAGTTTCATTCCTGGCCCACAAGCGCCGGAGAACGCTCCCAACGTCCTTATCGTACTGATTGATGACGCAGGTTTTGGCGGCCCAGACGCTTTCGGCGGCGAAATACGAACTCCAAGCTTGCGGCGTGTCCAGGATATGGGCTTGACGTACAATACCTTCCACGTAACGGCAGTATGCTCTCCGACACGAGCGGCTATGATGACGGGGCGCAATCACCATCGCGTCGGCATGGGTGGCATCGCCGAATTTCCTGGACCGTATCCGGGATACACCGGCACGCGTCCGCGAAGCTGTACAGCACTGCCCCGGATTTTGAAGGAGAATGGCTATATCACAGGCGGCTTTGGCAAGTGGCACATGACGCCTGGCCGCGAAATGGGTCCCGCAGGGCCATTTGAGCATTGGCCGCAAGCGTGGGGCTTCGACCACTGGTGGGGCTTCCTAACTGGCGCAGCCGGACAGTACGACCCGATCATCACCCAGGACAACTCAGTCATTGGCGTACCCGAAGGCAAGGACGGGGAGCTCTATTACTTCCCGGACGATTTAACCGACAAATCCATCGAATGGCTGCATTCTGTGCGCGCGCATGACGCCGACAAACCGTGGTTTTTGTACTATTCTACCGGCGCTACGCATGCACCGCACCATGTTTCCAAAGAATGGGCTGACAAGTACAAAGGTCAGTTTGACGACGGATGGGACAACTACCGTGAACGAACGCTGGAACGCCAGAAGAAACTTGGCATAGTACCGCCGGATACGGAGCTTGCGCCGCGCCCGGATCCTTACCCAGCTTGGGATACGCTTACTGACGCCGAGAAGACGCTGTACGCACGTCAGATGGAGGTTTTCGCCGGCTTCTCGGAGAACAGTGACTGGAATGTGGGCCGGTTAATAGACGAAGTTGAGGCCATGGGTGAACTCGACAACACCATCATTATCTACATCTGGGGTGATAACGGTTCGAGTATGGAAGGCACAACCACTGGTTCCTTTAATGAGACAACTTTCTTTAACGGACTCGTATTCAATGCCGAAGAGCAATTGGCGCTAATCGACAAGTGGGGCGGCATCGAAGAACTCGGTGGCGAGTACACAGCGCCGCACTTTGCTGCAGCCTGGGCGCATGCTAACAACACGCCCTTCCAGTGGGGTAAGCAGATGGCCAGCCACCTTGGCGGCACACGTGATCCAATGGTGATCGCTTGGCCGAACCGTATTAAAGCCGACAAGCGGATTCGCAGCCAGTTCACACATATTATCGATGTGACTCCGACCATTCTAGAAGTCATCGGGATACCGGAGCCAAACACGGTTGACGGCATCGAACAGGAACCGATGGATGGTACTAGCTTCGCCTACACATTCAAAGATGCCGACGCCCCAGATCAGCATACCGTGCAGTACTTCGAGATGTATGGTAGCCGCGCTATCTATAAAGATGGGTGGTGGGCGTGTGCACGGCTGGACAAGCTGCCTTGGGATTTCTCACCGGCCACACTCGACCGCTTTAGACCCGGCAGTGGCTATAATCCTGAGCAGGACCCGTGGGAGCTTTACTACCTGCCGGACGACTTTAGCCAGGCCAACAATGTGGCGGATCAGAATCCAGAGAAATTGGCTGAGCTCAAGGAGCTCTTCTGGCAGGAGGCGGAGCGCAATAGAGTGTTGCCGTTGCTCGGCGGTCTGACCGCATTTTTCGGGATTCTTCCGCCGATGGAGATGGCCACACGCTATAGTTTTGCCGGCGATGTACAGAACGTATCAACCACAGTGATCCCCCGCATCTACGGGCGATCCTATTCAATCACAGCCGATCTTGTAGTCCCAGAAGGCGGCGCCGAAGGCGTGTTGTGCGCCTTTGCGGATTTCATCGGCGGTTTCTCACTATGGGTTGACGAACAGGGTCGCCTTACGCATACGTACCAGTTTCTCGGTGTAGACACATACAAGCAGGTATCGACAGAACCTATCCCCACGGGTGACGTGAAGGTGAAGATGTTGTTCGAAATTGATGAGCCGAAACCGGGGGCTGGCGGTAAAGTGACTTTGTGGGCCAATGACAAACAAATTGGCGAAGGGACTATGCCGCACACCGTGGCTATGCTCTTCACGACCTATGCCGGCATGGATATGGGACGCGACAACGGCGGAGTGGTCGATCTCGACTATGAAGACAAAGCGCCCTATGCCTTTACAGGTACGCTGAAGCAGGTAGTTTTCGATCTGAAACCGGCGCAAATGGAGGCAGAGCAAGAGCTGCATCAGCATGCCGCAGTGAAAGCGGTCGCCGCCGGCGTCGCAGGCTAGGATGAGTGATCGGCTGGCGTGCATCTTGTTCAGCCAGCGTCGGCACAGCAGGGGGGCTTCTGCATAGCAATGGCGGCATTGTCTATGTTCGGGCCTTCGTCTAGCGTTTGGTCCGTAGGGAATGGATTAGCAGAGGCTCTACGGCGAGAGCTTTCATAAAGCTCTCGCCGTAGATGAAAAGGCTACATCAGTTTGACGGGGTGGCCGATTACAAGCTGCATTGATCACTTCAGCACAAAGACGCTGTCATTGCTGGTAGGGACTGGCTTACGAGCCTCTGGCTCTTGACGAAAGCGAGGTTACAACAACGTAACGAAAACGGCATGATAGAAATGATGAAGATCCGGAATAATAGTTTTTGTGATACTACAGTACTCTTAACAACTCATAACAGAGAGAGGTGAATCTATGTTTCTAGGCTTAGGTTGTGCATGTTTGTTGGCTTTCGGTTTCTCAGTAGCACCTCGTGTATTCCTGCTGATTGCGTGGATATTCAGTGATCGGTGGCCGTTGGTCTGGCAGGGCAGCTGGATACTGCCGCTGCTCGGAATTATATTCCTGCCCTACACAACGATCATGTACATGCTTGCCTACAGCGTGCCTGCAGGCGGCGTTACCGGATGGGGTTGGCTCTGGGTGATCTTCGGTGTGGTGCTGGATATCATGAAGTGGGGTTCACTCTATGAGCGACGCAATTACGTACCTGGTTATCCAGGCTATGAGGGCGGTGCGGCAGTATAGCGCTAATTGCTGGTCCGGTGCTTACGTTCACTGAGTTTATAGTTCATGAACCGGTCGGAATGAGAAGAGTTGAGTCCTTGCGGAATCTTCTCTTCTCGTTCTGACATGATTTCAGTGGTTGATGTTGATTGATTTACAGAAGCCAGCGCCATGAGCATGGTCCGATGCCATATGGCGCCTTTCTTCTGTTCATGACTAACTTCGTTGCCTTTGTGCTAATGGATGGTATCGTCTCGACGCTTCTCGGATAAAGCTCAACAGTAGCGTCTGAACTGCACTATCGAGCATGTATGCAGATTGTCACAGTAATGTATAAGGGCGACGCTTCAGAAATACAGCGACCGATGCTGCCGCAATGGCTTCATTAAACTGGCATCGACAAGGAACTGGCAATGACTACTGTTACGTATAGGCGCCCGAAGGCTGAGCGCACTCTCCGGAAGTTATTTCCTATCGCAGACTGGCTGCCCGCGTACAAGGCATCCTATGTGCGTCCGGACCTCATCGCCGCCATCACAGTGTGGGCTTTGCTAGTGCCTGAAGCTATGGCTTACGCAGGTATTGCCGGAGTGCCGCCTCAAGCGGGCCTCTATACGGCGCCATTGGCGCTCCTTGGCTATGCTATTTTTGGTACGTCGAGACACCTCAATGTTGGCCCCAGTTCCACGGTTGCGATCATATCCTTCGGCATCATCTCCGTATTGGCAGTCAGCGGCACTGAAGCGTTTATAGTTTCGACCAGCATGCTAGCCATCATCACCGGAACGATCCTCGTCGTTGGCGGTCTGCTTCGCTTGGGCGTACTGGCAGATTTCCTGTCAAAACCCGTGTTGGACGGCTTTATTGTTGGCTTGGCCATCACGATCGCCATTGGCCAGCTGGACAAGATAGTCGGATACTCTGTGGAGCCTGCTGACTTTATGCCCGACCTAGTGGTGCTGCTGGCTAACCTCGATCAACTAAGCTGGCCCACCTTAATCGTTGGGCTACTCAGCCTAACGATGCTCTTCGCTATGGAGCGATATACGCCCAAAATTCCCGCCGCTATTACCGTTGTAGCGCTTGCCATAGTGATTTCCTGGCTTTTCGAGGCAATTCCGTTTCTGCCTAGTTTCGAAGAAATGGGCATTCACATCGTCGGGTTTATTCCGGCTGGTCGCATTCCCTTTGCTCTGCCAAAAGGTCTATCGTTAATTGAGATAACCACGCTAATACCGGGTGCAATTGCAGTCGCCATTGTCGGTTTCACCGAATCTGTCGCGGCAGCTCGTTCCTACGCTACCAAGTTTGGCTATGACATCGACGCAGATCAAGAGATGGTGGCTTTGGGTCTGTCAAATGTTGGGGCAGGCATCAGCGGCGGGTTCGTGGTGGATGGAAGTCTTTCGAAGACGGCCGCATCGGTGCAGGCTGGCGCCATGTCGCAGATGGTATCCATTATCGCTGCCGTAGCGATACTTGTCACCGCCTTGTTTCTGACGCCTCTCTTCTACTATCTGCCAGAAGCCACATTAGGCGCCATCGTCATCCACGCGGTTTGGCACCTGATCAACTACAGGAACATACAGAAATATCGAAACTACACGTCAGTTGACTACTGGACAGCGCTAATAGCCGCCCTCGGTGTTCTGCTGCTCGGCATTCTGGCAGGTCTTCTCCTGGCAGTCGGAATCGCGCTGCTCGCACTGTTGAGTGTGGCAAAGAACCGTACATCGTCTGTTCTGGGAAGGGTTTCCGATGACAATACTTACCGCAGCCTCGAATTCAACCCAGGCGCCGAAATCTACCCCGGCCTTCTGATTCTCCGCTTCGACGGCACATTATTCTTCGCGAATGCACCTGAGTTCGATGAGGAAACTACCGAAGGCGTAGCCAACGCAGATGGAGAGATTCGAGTTGTGCTGATCGATGCCGAGGAGATTACCGATGTCGACGCGACAGCCCTTATGATCATATCCGAGCTGCATGCTAAGTTAGCGGCTTCTGGAATCGATCTCCGTTTCGCTAATGTGAGGACCTATGTGATGGAAGTAATGCGCACTTCCGGCCTTGAGCAGGAAATAGGCAGCGACCACTTCTATCTTTCAATACAAGCCGCCGTCGATGCGTACCTAAGCGAGAGCGCGGATGCCGAACCTCCGGCAACGGTTGCATCGGCATGAAATGAGCACCAGTCATTGAGACAGTATTCGGTATTAGCTGCGGAAGGCAGAGATACCGGTTGGACAACTCTGGGCCAAAGACAAATTGGCATTAGCCAAATTTCGAGCGGAAGATACCCTAAATGTCAGAATCAAAACAATTGTTACCCACTTCAGTGCTTTTCTTCTTCACCTTAGCCTGTATAGGTATCAGCGTTTGGTTCCTCAGTACTTATGCAGCCCTGTTTAACAGTTTATTTTTAGCGGCGATGATTGCCATGACGGCGAGCCCGTTAGGGTTCTGGTTGCAGGGGCACGGAACGCCTCGATGGATCGCGCTCCTACTCTCGATTGTCGTTGCGCTGTCTGCCACGATACTGATCGTAGGCGTGTTAACCGTGTCTGCAATCAGGTTGATTGACACCATTCCTCTGCTAGTTGAGAACACTATTGAGGCTCAATCTGAGGCCGGGCCCTTACTGAGCCGCCTGGGTTTGACGACCAGTGACTTGCAGGAGGTCATCCCGCCGGAAGCCCTGACACAAGTCGCTATCAGCACGATTCATTTACTGGTGGAGAGTGTTTCCATGTTAGGTCTGGTGATATTGATCGTAATCTTTATGATTTTTGAAGCTTTTCTCTTGCCTACAAAAATCGAAAATCGAGAAGAACTGGATACGTTGTCAAGCGGCGTTGCTATCGGTTACGTTCAAGGTGTCCGCCAGTACGTCGGTATCACTTCTCTGCTTGGCATACTCGGTGGAGTCGTTGTGGCAATAATTCTCTATGTACTAGACGTTCCGTTTTCCGGGCACTGGGGAATACTCTACTTTGTTCTCAGCTTTGTACCAATGATCGGTTTCTGGATTGCGGTAATACCGCCCATGCTGGTTGCTGCACAATCTGCGGGTGCTACGACTGCTTTGGTAGTACTAGTAGCATATTTGATTGTGGCAACGGTCATTAATCAGGGCATCAAACCAGCTGTCATTCGCAGCGGTCTTGATATCTCCCCATTTTGGTCGATCATGTCTCTCATTGTCTGGAGTGCGATTCTAGGACCCATTGGGTTTGTTGTGGGCGTCCCGCTCACTGTCGCCCTGAAAGCACTGGTGCTTACACCTGATAGCGGAGCCCATTGGGTAGCAGACCTGCTAAGCGCAGGCCTACCTGTGCAGAAAACCTAGCCACGTTCAAGTACTCCAGGCGGCTGGGCTGATATGCCTTCGAACGTGTTTAGGTTGAGTACGAGTTTGGGAGATGGAAGACTGCGATGGCGAACATATCGCATGATTACAGTGACGCCCAAGACCAACAGGGTGCACATAGATATCATCGAATATTGAAATTGTAAGGAGGATTCAGAATGCATGAATTGGTCATACCCGTCAATGGAAAAGTGGTATGTACGGACGGCTCAGAGGGATTTGTTTCTACCGTGGTTGTGGATCCGGTACAACGAGTTCTTACACATGTTGTCGTCAAAACCAGTAGGGACACGGATCATCTGGTTCCCCTGGCAGTCATCGACAATGCCGACGAAGAAACGGTGTACCTCAACTGTACTGTAGCAGAACTGGAATCAATGCCGACGTTTACCGAACTCCACTACATCAAGATGGATTACCACGACTATAGCATGTACCAGAGCGGCGCTTATCAGGCGCCATATGTGTCGAATATCGAGGAGGACCATGTTCCCGTCGCCGAGGAACAGGTCCCGCCGGGTGAGTTGGCCGTACATCGCGGTACAAAGGTCGCCGCCACAGACGGCAACGTAGGCGAACTTGAAGAATTCGCGATCGACCCATCAACGGGCAAAGTCACCCACTTCATTTTGCGCAAGGGCCATCTGTGGGGCAAGCGGGAAATCACCATTCCGATATCTGCGATCGAGCGTATGGAAGAGAACACAGTGCACCTAAACATAAGTAAAAAGGATATAGAAGCACTGCCCGCTATTAAGGTCAAACGTCACTAGCACATCAAGACGCGGCAAACACATTCGCGCTGCAGAGAATCCTGTACAGCAACTGACCCTTAGCATGCGTACTGTACTCTGAACCATGGCCAAGTGTTGCGTCGAAATGAATAGAGGACAAGGTTGATATAGAGGAATTCCTAACGAATAAAGGTTTCCGTATGTGGAGGCAAGCCATCCAAGCGTGGACCGATTGGTCCTATTGGAATGACTTGACGCCGCTTGTCTACCTGTATTCCACAGACCATACCGCTTTAACGCAGTTGTAACGAAGGAGAATGTCGTGCTACATGAAAAAGAAGGCGTACGTGAGGAACTGAATGATGAGATCTTTGCTTCATCCGATCTCTCCGTCAATATGCCAAAGTTTAAGATGCCGGAAAGGGAACATAACCCGCGGCATGCATACCAGGTGGTCGCTGACGAATTGATGCTCGACGGCAACTCGCGCCAAAATTTGGCGACTTTCTGCCAGACATGGATGGAGCCTGAGATCCACGCCCTCATGGACCTGAGCATCGACAAGAATATGATTGACAAGGATGAATACCCGCAGACAGCAAAACTGGAAGCTCGTTGCGTGCATATGTTAGCGGACCTTTGGAATTCACCCGATGCTGCCAATACGCTTGGCACTTCTACGACAGGGTCCAGCGAAGCCGCAATGCTTGGGGGAATGGCGCTGCTCTGGAAGTGGAGAGCGCGGCAACAAGCTGCTGGCAAACCCATAGACAAACCAAACTTGATTACTGGCCCGGTGCAAGTATGCTGGCACAAATTCACCCGCTATTGGGGCGTAGAACATCGCGAGATCCCTATGGAAGGAAATCGCCTGATCATGAACGTGGAAGAGGTCCTAAAGCGCGTTGATGAAAATACCATCGGGGTTGTACCCACGCTCGGCGTCACCTTCACTTGCGACTTTGAACCGGTGAAAGAGGTAAGCGATGCGCTGGATAAGCTAGAAAAAGAGACCGGTCTGAACATTCCAATCCATGTGGATGGAGCGAGCGGCGGCTTCCTAGCGCCCTTCGTCTATCCTGACCTAGAGTGGGATTTCCGTCTGCCGCGCGTGAAGTCGATCAATACATCAGGTCACAAGTTCGGCTTAGCGCCCCTGGGTGTAGGCTGGGTGATTTGGCGGGATAAGGAAGACCTACCCGACGATTTGATCTTTTGGGTGAACTATCTAGGTGGAAATATGCCCACCTTCGCTCTGAATTTTTCGCGGCCGGGCGGTCAGATTGTCGCACAGTACTACAATTTCTTGCGCCTTGGAAAAGAAGGATATCGCAAGATCCATCAGGCCTGCTACGATACGGCGCAATTTCTGGCGGACGAGATCGCCGAGATGGAGCCGTTTGAGATCATATATGATGGCCGCGGCGGCATTCCTGCCATAGCCTGGAAGCTGAAGGAAGGTGTTGATCACGGCTTCACGCTATTCGACTTGGCTGACCGCTTACGCACTCGCGGTTGGCTGGTGCCGGCATACACCCTGCCTCCCGATCGAGAGGATTTGGCAATACAGCGTATACTGGTGAAACATGGCTTCGACCGCGATCTTGCCTGCCTTTTGCTTGACGACTACCGGGACGCGGTAGCTCACTTCGCGCGACATCCAGTGACGACGCCGATATCTGAAGAGGAAGGCGGTAGCTTTAAACACTAGAGGATTCCTCGAAGTTAAGCGCCACCGGCGTTGTTTTTCTTGCGCCGGTGGTATCACACTGTCACAGTTCACAGTATATGAGCCTGGGTAGGTCAGCGGTCACCCTGCGTGATCTCACCTGGCTGTATCCTGTGTCTATTGTTGCTTATCTCCGTAGCAAACTTCTCCTGTTTAAAGTATATAGCCACGATGATTGATGAAACAGATCAGCTGCGATCGGCTACGGTTCACATGAAACTGATATTATTACGCTGTCTTGCGATAAGATAGGAGGTTGGATCAGCTCGCGTATGACTTCGCTTTCAACGATCGGTCACCTACAAATACCTGCTGAGTGGAAACACCTTGATACATCTTATGTAGGTCCTTTTGTTACACGGATCACGCATGAATTGAATGATGGCTCGATCCATGTATGGAGTTCAAGACGTCACCGCAAGGGGTTCGGTCCGGAAATCGTGCTTCCTGGAGCAGAGGCGCCGAGTTCTCGCCAACGTCCCACACTGCTTGTTTGGGCGCCGCATAAGCTGAACTGGTGGATTGCCGTCTTGTTTATGATCGGATCTTTCGGGTTCATCTTAGGCAGCGTGCTGTTCTTAGGCGTGTATACGAACTACCGTGTCATCAACGCCACTTTCTTTATCGGCTCAATCTTTTTCACTTCAGCCGGCTATTCTCAATTCAACCAATCTATTAATGCGAGTCCTGCTGTCGGTGTTGAGCTGCCAAAGGGCAAACGGAAATGGTTTGCATTCCAACCTAAACGAATCGATTTCTGGGTTACTTTTTCCCAGTTTCTTGGCACGATCATGTTCAACTTCAACACCTTTGATGCCTTTCTAGAACTGCATTGGGTGGGACAAGATCTGCTCATTTGGGTGCCGGACATGGTTGGTTCGATCCTTTTTCAGATCTCTGGAACGCTGGCAGTATTTGAGATATGTCACCGTTGGTGGTGTTGGCGCGATCGCAACATTGCCTGGTGGATCACAATGATCAACTTCGTCGGGTGCGTGGCATTTCTCCTCTCCGCTTTCATGGCATTTGTCAGGCCTCAACCCATCTTCGCGAATCTGGCTGCTTGGGCGACAGTTTTCACGCTGATCGGTGCTTTCTGCTTCTTTGTCGGTGCCTATTTAATGTGGCCAGAAATCGCTCTAGCTCGTAGTGACGGTGACGAACTTGACGGCTGATCGTGGGCCGAAGAACGGCTGGCGCTTTGGTCAATGAACGAATTGATTTGGGTTGCAGACATTCTAGTTTACGAGTTGGTGGTGCAGGTGAAACAACTATCTTAGTCTAGCGAAGACGGTTAGTGAGCCCAACGAACCACAATCAAGCTTCTTACCATTATCAAGGGAAGCATCGTACCTATAGGAGGCACAGTGTCCGAAGAGTTTGACCTGCGATCGAGTATTTATTGGCGGCGAATAGGATTGGGCCTTGTGGCAGGGGTGCTCAGCGCATTGGGAGCATTCGCCTTTATGGGCCTAATGAGGTTAGGTCAAGCCGTGGTAATACCGGACCTCTCAAGTTGGGCGCCTTTTAGTGGCTCCTGGACGATGATCGTTATCATGACAGTTGTTGGACTGATTGTGGGTCTGATCCACCGCTATACTTCGGCAGCACAAGGTGACGTTTTTGTTGCTATCGACGAAGGCGAAATGGATCCGAAGCCTGTTCCGGCATCCTTGCTGGTATCGCTTCTGTCCCTTATCGGAGGATTCGCCCTTGGCCCCGAAGTACCCTCTGGCATGTTGGCAGCAGGGCTTAGCACATGGATATCCAAGCGCCGTAAGTTGGATGAAAAAACCACACGAACGAACGTACTCAGCGGCGTTTCTGCCGCCTATGCTGGTCTGTTTTCGTCTCCTTTTGCGATGCTATTAATCCTGCTGGAATCAGCCCATGTCCAGTCCATTTTGTACTATGGAACACTTCTTATTGCAGGACTGGCGTCGTTTATTGGCTTTGGGCTCTTCTATTATTTGGGCGGAAATACCTTCTCGCCGCTTCTTGGTCTACTTTCGCCTCCTGTCTATGATGTGAAACTCTGGTACTTAGGAGTGGCGATACTACTGGGGATCCTCGGTGTACCCGTCGGTTTGCTTCTTCCGGTACTGACCAAGATTCTCGGGCGCCTCGTGGCTCCGCTCAAGAATCATCCGGTTATGCGCAGCACATTGGGTGGGTTTCTCCTGGGCTTACTGGCTTTTGCACTGCCCATAACGATAGGCCTTGGCACTACAGAGATAGGCACCGTTACGCAGAACGCAGCTGAAATCGGAGTCGGCCTTCTGATCGTGTTCGCTGTCGCTAAATTGCTCGCTTTGAGCAGCGCATTGTCATTTGGCTTTATCGGCGGCCCGATATTTCCGCTCTTGTTTGTCGGTTCAACTGTGGGTTCTGCTGTACTTCTACTCTTTCCTCAACTGCCGCAAGGCCTCGTGTTAGGCTGCATGATCGTTGCCGTTCCCGCATCCGTTGTACCGATTCCGTTGGCACTTGTTGTAATTGGTAGCGTGATCATAGGTCTGCCACCAACCAACATCGCCCCCGTCTTGTTGTCAGCCATAACTGCTTTCTCAATCGTTAGGGGGCTGGTCCTGCGTGAAAACAGCGAATCACAATAGAACTCATTTAGCGAGAGGTCTGGCGAGAACAGTATTCCATCAAAAGTAGGTGCGGTTAGGATCGTAGGGGACAACCCGCATCGAAACACACAGGCATTCGAGACGGAGCCATGGCTGAGATACTCTCCATCGTCGGTGTGGGTATCATGCGTGCCATTGTTCCTGAAGACGTGCTCGGGCTTGAAGATTAAGAATGGCTTGGGACAAATATTACCGCTCTTCGCGTAGCACTGGCACATCTCCTGTACAATGAGGCAGAGCGGTGACGTATGCGCCGGTACAACGGAGAGAGCGAGTATCTATCCCTTGAGACCGGTTGTGCTGATGCCCTCCACCAGATAGCGTTGGAACAGTACGAATATGGCAAAAACTGGTACAAGCGATAGGCTGGACATAGCGAAGATGGCGCCCCAGTCTGTGGCCGCAGCCGGATCGGCGAAGGAGCGTAGTGCCATCGATATAGTATAGAGTTGAGGATTATTCAGGTAGATAAGCGGTGTGAGGAAGTCCTCCCACGTCCAGTAGAAAGAGAAGATGGCTGCCGTGATTAACGCCGGCGTAATCTGAGGCAGAATAATGCGGAAGAATATGCCGCCTTTGCCACAACCGTCAATCTCTGCCGCTTCATCCATTTCCTTGGGGATGCCACGGATAAACTGCATGATCATAAAGATGAAAAAGGCTGTCCCGCCAATGCGTGGTAGCAGCAACGGTAGAAATGTATTGATCCAGCCAATTTTCGCGAACACAATGTACTGCGGGATGATCTGCACCTGAACGGGCAGCATGAGCGTGGCAAGCATACACGCGAACCAAATATTGCGTCCTGCGAAACGAATTCGAGAAAATCCGTACGCAACCATTGCCGAGGATAGAACCGTAATAAGCGTGCCAAGTCCAGCATAGATAAAGGAGTTTTTGTAGAATGTAGCAAATGTGATGCCGCCGAATCCGGCCCATCCGTTTACATAGTTTTGGAGTGTAAAATCTTTAGGTATTAGCGACGATACATTTGTCCATATCTCATCCGCACCTTTGAATGAGCTTGACAGTAGCCACAGCAGAGGGTAAAGCATGATCACAGCCACCACGAACACGCTGACGTGATACACCGCCACGCGAAGAGTGTTTCGCTGTCCGCGATGTCTGGTGTCATCAGTGGACGCAGGTGTCGTATCAATGGCCGTGACGCTCATAGGATTAGCCCTCCTTGCTCTCGTAGAACACCCAGCGCGAAGATGACTTGAAGATAACTGCTGTGAAGAGTGCTACGACGACCAGCAGTACCCATGCCATGGCTGAGGCGTACCCCATCTGATAGGTAACGAAGGCGCGCTGGTAGACATAAAGAGCATAGAATAGCGTAGTATCCAGCGGGGCACCGCCTGTAATGATAAACGCTTGCGTAAAGACCATAAACCCGCTGATCGTCTGCATGATGAGGTTGAAGAAGATAATCGGCGTCAGCAATGGAAGCGTCAAACGCCAGAAACGGTGCCAACCATTGGCACCGTCAATAGCAGCAGCTTCGTATAGCGTGGATGGGATCTGTTTCAGTCCGGCTAGAAAGATCAGCATTGGCGATCCAAATTGCCATACCGCAAGCAAGATGAGTGTCCATATTGCGGTTCTAGGATTACCCAGCCATACTACATCGGTACCCAGCACGGCGTTGATCAGCCCATTGACGCCGAAGATTTCTCGCCACATCACCGCCACGGCTACGCTGCCGCCAACAATGGAAGGTGCATAATAGGCGGCTCGATACCCGCTCACCGCACGGCGTTTCGTGTTGAGTAACATCGCGACAAACAGTGCAAAGGCTAGGCGCAGCGGTACTGCCATGAACACATAGTAGAAGGTCGCTTTGACCGATTTCATATAGCGACCGTCTTCTGTGAACATGCGTATATAATTGTGGAGACCGACCCATTCGGGCCATCCGCGACTTAAGATATCGTAGTCGGTAAACGATAGTGCGAGTGAAGCAATAATGGGAATGAAGGTGAAGGCGAAAAAGCTAATCAGCCACGGTGATATAAACAGATAGCCGATTAGGTTGTCCCTATCTGCCCTTCTTTTGGTCTGTATTTTCGCGCTTGCCTTCGTTGTTGCTACGACTGCCGGTTCGATTATGTTTGATTGCATTTCTCTGCTCATCACGACTAGTACAAACAGACAGCGTGCTGCCGAGTAACAAACGTGGAGTTTAGTTCATCGTAACTGCAAGACCTTCCGAGCAGCTAATTGAGCTGCTCGGAGAGTCTTGATTACCGTCATAGTCGAACAAGATACAGACTGTATTGCGAACTGCGTGTCAGTGAAGTGGACAACTGGTTACTGCTGCAGGATCGCGTTCGCTTCCTCGCGCAGAACCTTGACACCCTCTTCCGGAGTGAGTTCGCCAAATGCAACTGGATCGATCACCTGCGGATAGAAGACATTGTTGCGGATATCAGCGTGTCCGACCGGATCAGCTGGCGGGATCGGACTGCTGTCTGTCACAACATAGTCCAAGTAATCAAACATGGCTAATTGTGCCTTGCCCAGCAGGGGCTTCAGCGCCTCGCGTACTTCAGAAGAGATCGGCACACCGCGCTCAGCCAACAAAATTTTATTAGCTTCGGCGTTATTGGTGAAGAAGTCTATGAACATGGCAGCTTCGCGAGGATGCTCAGACTGCGTGGTGATAGACCAAAACTGACTTGGCTTCACATAGTTGGCGGACTGACCGCCCTCTGGTCTTGGCAGTTCATAGGGCACAAAATTTCGATCCTCACCGGCTGCAGACTGTATAGCCACAATTTGGTTGCTCCACACATAGTTCATTGCAGCTTCACCGGTAACTATGGGGTCGGATTCGACACCCGTAGAGGTGTATTGGGCAATATCCACTTCTCGGCTGGGTATGGCTCCAGCCTCCTGCAGTCGTAGATACATTTGGAGAAAATCGGCATAAAGTTGGTCATCAGCTTCATCATAGCCAAGCGCAGTACCGTCTTCGTTGTAGCGCCACATACCGTTGCCGAGATAGACGGCGCCCCATATCTGCTCGTCTTCCAGGCGCGGACCCATTCCCCATATACCAAGTTTATCATGCAGGTCCATGACAATCTGCTCGAACTCGGCCCATGTCCAGTCCTGTTGTGGTAACTCCATCCCCGCTTCGGCAAAGGCGTCTGCGTCGATGATGATGTTCTGTGAGTTCGTACCAAGGTTTACGGCATAAAGGTTGCCGTCGATCCGACCGCCATCCAACTCCCCATCAGAGACGTTGCTAAAGTCAAGCGTGCCGTCCTCGATGTACTCGTCCAGCGGTAAAAGCAGCCCTCGGTCATTCCACTCTTCGATGCGAGCGTAGTCCTGCTGCATGATATCCGGTAGATTACCTCCGGCAGCCTGGGTTGCCATTTTCGTCCAGTGATCATCCCAGCCACTGAATTCGTACACAATATCAATTTCTGGGTGCAGCTCCTCGAACAGCTCGATGGCGGCAATGGTACGGTCGTGACGATCCTGAGAACCCCACCATGCGATGCGTAACTCAATCGGTTCGTCAGCGGTGCCAGCTGCGGCTGACTCCTGCGTGCCTTCTTCGCCAGTTGGGGCTACGGCTGTCGCGCATCCGCCAGCGATCAAGGCGAATACGAACAACAACGAAAGGATAACGTATCTTCTTTGGTACATTTTTTCCTCCTATGGACTGGATTGGATTACAGCTGAATGTGCCTAAGTATCACGGAAATGAGTTTTCTAGGATTTTCACATACCGGATTCAAGGCTGCAGTGGATTGCCGGTGCGTTCGTGTCTCAGCGCTAGATGCTTGCCATCGCCTTCAACTCAACCGACCGTACCAGTATAGTTCAGACCTACCTATTGACGCAACCACAATTGGAAATCGCATCAGGGCAATCGCGGACTACACTATTTAACGTAGCAGTACTTGGTTATTAGGTCTGTTTCGAAGAATTCTATTCGGACACCAGCCATACCTGCAAGAATGTAGGGGCGAGCCATGGCTCGCCCGCTGCGTGCAGTCGACCATCCGGTGGATTTTGCGCGACGGGCGGCATCTATGCTGCCCCTACGGACGAAAATTTATGGTTTGCGATTGCCCTGGAAATCGCATCACTTACTGTGCGCACAGCGACACAGAATTCTGAGGATCTGGACCAAAGCCACGTTAAGTGGTCTCCAAGCAGTGACTAGGCTACACCGCTAGATCAATTGTGACGTCGGTCTAGGGCTGATGTCAGGTGCAAAAAGTCGCAATCTGTTGCACCAAACGGTCAGAGCTGGCAAATCCGTGATTGATGGCGAGTGGCTGAAGCTTAGCAGTGAGAAGTACAGTTGACGGCACCGTCATGATACCGTAGAAATGAACAAGGTCCTGCGAGTCCACTGCATCGACTGGATATACGGTAACGCGCCCATGCTGTGCGAGCCTCTCTAGAATGGGCGATTGCTGAAATCGGCATTGAGCACAATCACGAGTGGTGAAGTAAAGAATTGCCAGTTTGTCACCGATAACGAGATTGCGCACAGATTCCGGCACATCGGCGTTCATCAAACGTGATAATCGATATTGGCTGTATCGCCGCCAGAGTAGCGCCAATACGCTAGCGGCAGCAAGTATGGCAGCAAGAATGAGGATTCGATCAAGAGACATTTGCAGTTCTCCAGTATCGTTACTACTTGTGTAGGCAGGATGCGACTCAAGCAGATGGCCAGGCAGGGAGGCTTAGGCGGATGCCCCGGCGGGCAAGCTGGTAATAGAGAAAGCATCCCACACAGAAGTCAAAGAACAAAGTGGTTGCGGCGAGCGCAACTACTAGTGCCGCCGCTAGCCAACCGATGACCTGCGCACTCGTAAGAAGAAGGGTCGCCGATACGAGCAGGGTCAAGCCTCCAAGGCCCTGTGCAAAAAGGTGTGGTGCTGGGTCGTCTACCACAATTTCTGGACGTAGCAGATTCGCCGCCGACCTAGGCAATCGTGTGTAGATAACCTTGAAGAGTGATGCACGCGGCCAAAGGGTCCCCACCAACATGACAGCTGCCACAAAGGCAACCAGCCACGCCTGATTGGTTAAGAAAGCGATCAAGAGCAGAACAATGATCGTCGCCTGGTTGAAGCGAAGCGCAGTACGGTCTAGCTTAGTAGACATACGATTTCTCCCTGTGAATTCCTATCCTTAATAGCTTAAGAACATACTCAAGAACATGACGGGCCGGAGGATGGGCAATTGTCAGTCAAAGACGCCGAGGCTGAGATACTTGCTGCCATCGTCCGGCAGCAGCGTCACCACAACGCCGCTTTCGATACCTCGCGCAATTCGGATAGCCCCTTCGACTGCGGCGCCCGCGCTGAGACCAACGAAGAGACCGGTTTCTCTCGCAAGGCGGCGCGTCAGGGCTAATGACAACTCAGCGGACACGAACTCGTATCGATCCACAAGTGATTCGTCGAATATTCCCGGCACGATGGCTGTTTCCATATGCTTCAATCCCTCGATGGTGTTCAGCTCGTCTTCCGGCTGCAGTGCGATCAACTGGATGTCTTCGCACTGACGCTTAAGGTAGCGGCCTACGCCAACGAAAGTGCCGCTGGTGCCGAGACCGGTAACGAAGTGGGTCACACTGCTTCGTGTCTGTCGCCATATCTCCGGGCCTGTTGTATCAAAGTGCGCTTGCCAGTTGGCCGGATTGTTGTACTGGTCGGCGTAGAAGTATCGATCGGGGTTCGCAGCAACCAAATCACGAACCATGCGGATGGCACCATCCGATCCCTCCAGGGGATCCGACTCGATAATTTTCGCCCCATAGGCGCGAGCAAGCGTCTTACGTTCCGTACTGACATTGCCGGGCATTACCAGGTGAACTGAAAAACCCAACGCTGAGCCGATCAGAGCATAAGCGATGCCGGTGTTTCCTGAACTGCTATCGATGAGCGTCTTGCCTGTAACCAAATCGCCACTGCGAAGTGCCTCCTTGACGATACGGAGGGCGGCGCGAGATTTTACCGAGCCGCCCGGGTTAAGCCACTCTGCCTTCGCATACATTCCTACGCTCGCTGGCATTCCGCAGCGATGCGCGAAGGCGTTCAGATCCAACAGCGGCGTATTCCCAATCTGGGATAGAATACCGCTCGCCAAAACGGGACCGCCGGCGAGCGCAGGTGCGGTCCAAACCGGTCTTGTAGGTGCTGTGCTTGCCATTTCTATAAGGTTCATTCAGTATTCCTTCCTGCAAACAGCTAGGCGATATCGTGTATTCCAGATAACCGAGGAGACTTCCTGGAAGTCAGCTATCTACGCACTGGATTTTTCCAATTGTTCGACCAATACGGCGCCATTGTTCCGTGACGGTAGACCGCAGAATTGTTCATAGTCGATCAACTCTGTGACAGTCGGATGTTCACCGCACAGAGGACAATCGCGGTCGCGCTCGATATTCAACGTGCGAAACGACATGTCAAGCGTATCTATCATGAGCAGTCGCCCTATGAGCGGCTCGCCGATACCAAGCAGCAGCTTGATTGCTTCAATGGCCTGGATCGAACCGACGATGCCTGGCAGCACGCCCAGAACACCCGCTTCAGCGCAACTTGGAACTTCACCGGGAGGCGGCGGATCCGGATAGAGACAGCGATAGCAAGGTCCTCCTTCTACGCCAAGTTCCGGCTGCGCCGGATGGAAAACGGACACCTGTCCCTCAAACATGAAGATACTGGCATCCACGAGTGGAATGCCAAGGAAATGACAGGCGTCGTTGATCAGATAACGCGTGGGGAAGTTGTCGGAACCGTTCAGCACAACGTCATATCCCTTAATGATATCAATCGCGTTGTGGCTGGTGATGGGTTCGTTATAGCCGATAACCTCCACGTCCGGGTTCAGATCCCGGATACGCTCTGCCGCAGATTCTACCTTTGGCCGTCCCACATCATCAGTGTCATGCAGTATCTGTCGCTGCAGATTGGACGCATCGACCGTATCAAAGTCCACGATACCCAGTGTGCCAATGCCTGCTGCTGCAAGGTACATGGCGGCAGGACTGCCTAGACCACCGGCTCCAATGAGCAGAACCCGGCTGTTGAGCAACTTGATCTGTCCAGCCTCGCCGACTTCGCTAAGCATGGTATGCCGACTGTAACGTATGCGCTGTTCGTCGGTCAGTACACTGGGGATATCAAATCCGTACCCAGCGTTCTTCCATGCATTGAACCCGCCAACCAGCGATACTGGATTGGTGTAGCCCATTTCTTTGAGATTGCGAGCGGCTAATAACGAGCGGATGCCGCCTGCGCAGTAGATGACCAGCGGTGCGTCACGGTCCGGCTGAACCTGCTCTATCTGCAGCTCAAGATAGCCGCGTGGAAGAAATGTTGCTTTGGGAATATAACCCTGAACAAACTCCTCTCGCTCGCGCACGTCAATCAGCGTTAGTTTGTCTCCCTCTTGCAGCCGCCGGTACAGATCCTGTGGGGATATCTCCGAGACTTCAGATCGGGCTATCTGCAGCAACTGATCGCGGTTAACTCTGGTCATAATGGCGCTCCTGTCCACCTGCCATTGCTGGCACAATCGAAATGCTGTCATCCTCTGTGACCGGAGTCTTCAGGCCCTGTAGGGAGCGAATTTCGTTGTTGTTGACAAACACGTTAATGAAACGCTTAACGTCTCCATCTTCACCTATTAGTTTCTCATTGAAACCAGGGTACTGTTCGTTCACAGCCTGTAAGACTGCGGAGATATCGCTACCCTTGGCGCTGACCTTGGATCGTCCATCAGTTAGTCGACGTAGGGGAGTGGGTACCAAAACAGTTGCCATATTATTGTTCCTTTCTTGTGCATGAAGCTATTCATTCATTACGGCTGTAAGTGCTCGTTACTTGTTTGTGTCGTACCTAGTTCGTCTCTCGATAACAACAAAAACCGAGTCCACCACGAATGATGAACTCGGCATTATTAGTTATGGTGGATGAAGAAGATTAGCTGGGCATCAAACCCGAAGCGCCCTATGCACCGGGATTTCAACCACGATTCGGCATGAGTGATCTAACCATTCTTACATCGATTCGTCTAGCGCAGTTCATCACGTATGGCTCAGTCGCGGGACAGCCAGCTCCAGTGCCGGCAGACCCGCTAACGACACGAACAACAGTGATAGGTGTTAATGCTGCGATAGTTGATGTAAGTCATCTCTTCCGAACTGAACACTCTTAAACTAGAACATCTACTGTGCGGGCAAGTATATTGCCCCTATACTCTGTTTGTCAATCCCGATTTTTTTCAAGGTCAGGAAGACTTCTTCATCCATGACCCGCATGGCTACGTCTTCAATGAATTTTATTATGCGCCGATTCAGCGTCTAAATACGTGACACCGATTACACTGCAACAAAGGTTCGCAATCATTCCGAGACGATATCGTGCTCCAGAATGGTAACGGCGCGAACTTCCGGTTGCCGACCTGAGTCTGGAGACTTGAAGTACACAACATAAAAGGGTAGTGGAAGCTCGCCAACTACATGCTCAAGGATCGGCGGGAGCAACGTATCCTCCGACTGATAGTACGCGAACAAGCTAGGGCGCGTCTCGTAGAATGGCAGGTCTGTCAACCGCTCCAGAGACTCTTGATCAAGGTACTGCGTATGCATGCTAAATGCGCGTAGAACCGGTTCATCGTGCTCTAGGGAGCAGATAAAGTAAATGGAATCAGGGTAGTGGGCATTCCATGCATCGGTGGCTGAAGGATATGCCACCGAGACTGGGTGGGAATGGTAGATGCCCATCATCTCGTCCCCAGCGTCTTCGAATTCAAATTGACGCAGAAGAGTCTGAGGATCGACCTCGTAGTTCTGAATTGGGTCATCGGCGATATTTTGGCCGCGCACGAGTTCGAAGGCTGTCAAGCCCTGCCCGCGGAAGATACCACAGACTTCCTTGGGTTTGCCTTCGCGTGCATGCGCGACGATCTCTACGACGATACTCTCTGGAAGGTGTACGGGAGGAACTGATTTGGAAGATTTACTCATGATGATCTCGACTCGCTACATATAGACTTGCGTTTTAGGCCGTGGGTAAACACGGAACGAATTCTAGCAGGAGCGGAACGTATGCGGAAACACACTCGGGGCGTTCAGCCTGAAACGAATCCGGTTCACCGGAGCTTCGGTATTCACTGGTCATAATAGTCTTGGTCAGATGTGTAGCTTGCTGCGATGTTCGCCGTAGCAAGCAGATACGCCACTTCGCCGCTATTCTAAGCACTCTGGATCGCGGTTTGCGAGGGTCGGAACTGGTGTATCTGATTCTGATCCACTGCGACGCTATAGTTACGATGACATCGTGCCAAGTAAATTCGAACTATGGATGAACTTTGCCGCCAATCCTGCTTTCGGCTAACCAGCTTCGCAACTGGTTTTGAATGGAATTTATTAACCTGGTCTCGACAATGCTAATACCGTCCACAGCGTTTCATACCAAGAAACGCTGTGGACGCTCTATCTGCATAGGCCAGTTGATCATGATTCGGACCAGCGCCGGCAGAACGTGGTGCCCCTACTCCGCTATCTATTCCAAAATCTCTGCCGGTAAGGTACAATCGGTCTTGTGGGTCATGTTGTGCTCCACCCGATAGGTTCCTGGTCCAACAAGAGAATTCACCATGACCTACTTCCATACACTATCGCAGACTTGTTATACACTACTAAGCGGGCTCGCTTCCAAGCAAGTACGCAACAGCGCAACGCCATTGCTTCAACTGTTAATTAGAAACCAAAGTGTCGATTGCTTCTGTAAATTTGCTATTTTCTGAAGCCAAGAAGCCACTTGAGGTTACTCAAAGGTCACGTTATGTAGATCGAGGAGTATATCCTCTTCGGGTGAAGTTGGCACTATTTTCATCGGTGTTGACCCTAGCTACTTCATCCGCTTTCACCTAGTTTGTGACCGAAGAATGTAACGGACTAGTACCACCCATATAGGCTTCCGCTCATACACAACATAATAGGAAACCCGATCTGTGACCGCTCATCTTCTACTATCTCCCTCTGCTGACGAGTCCCTCGATCACCTTAGGCGTCAAGTGAAAGTATGGCGGCAGCAAGATCAGCTTATGAGCCTGCACCTGCTTCTCTCTAGTCGCCCCGTTGCCGATTGGGTGCGCACAGGGCTAGGAGACAGCATCAACGTTCACTATTACCAAATATACGACTTGGGTCGGTCCGTCTTACAGGCGGCCCGAATGCCTTGTTTCGAGCTCAATGACATCGCCATACGTCGGCTAGTTCACCATACGCTGCAGCAAATGGAGCAGGACGGTGAGATAAGCAGCTTTGTACCAGTCATCGACAAGCCAGGCTTCACAGATACCATGGTTGCTTGGCTGCGTGAGGTGAAGTCCCAGGGTATTCATCCGGATGACGTTTCGGCCCATGCTAACACTTGCGGCGGTGAGCGAGATCGGCAGCTGGCTGCACTTTACCAGCGCTATCAGCGGTTCCTCCAGGTTTCCAATACATCCGATGCGGATGGTCAGCTGTGGCTTGCGGCTGAGGCGCTTGAAGGGGATGCGAGTCTCTTCCTCCACGATGGCCCGTTGTTCATATTCGGCTTTGATCAATATACGCCTATCCAATTGCGCATTATCAATCAGCTAGCTGGTCGCTACAGTCACTGTACTATCTATCTGACCTGGGATAATGAACGCAATGACAGTAGCCTATCGTTGACCCGCCTGGCTCAGACTCGGCACGATCTGGCCAGTTCACTACAGCCTAGCGTGCAAATACTGAAGGCGTCAACACACCGCCGGACCGAGCCTGCGCTAGAGTATCTGCGAAGTATCCTGTTCGAATCTGCCAATAAGGAACCGTACGCTGATCCGGGTCCGGCGATACGCATGGTGGAAGCGCCTTCTCGTGAAGAAGAGATGCGCTGGGCAATACGCGCCGTGAAGCAACTCATATTGGATGGTGTTAGCTGCAGCGAAGTTGTCATTGCGGCTCCGAAACCCGGCATATACTGTCGACTAGCAGCGACCGTGGCCACTGAGTATGGGGTGCCGATAAAGGTAGAACAGACTCTAGACAATAGTCCTGCTGTTAGCGCTCTTCTCAATATCCTGGGGCTGTACCCGGACTTCTCTTGGCGTCAGACCTTCCAGGCGTTGCGGTCACCGTACATCCGTCAATCCTACCTGTCGCCAGAACAATTGGATTTACTCGACCAGTTGACCCGTGAGCGACCGGTGGTAGGTGGCAAGGAGCAGTGGCAGTACGCTCTGTATCCGCTGACACTTAAGAGCAATGATTCCGACGACGATGAGGATCGAAGCGCGCCACCGCTGGTGTCTCAAATTGAAGCTGAAGAACTGACGAATCTGGCGCATGACCTTCTCTCCTTCTTCGAGCAGGTGACACCGCCAGATGCTAACGACTTCCGCACATACGCTGTATGGTTCCAAGAGTCCATCCTTGGATTATTTACAGATAACCTGAATCCTGACGAACTGGATCAAGGTGGCGATAATCCCTCCTTGGATGTGCTGCGCTGTTGCGCGGATGGACCCTACGCAGAACGCGACCTGCTCGCTATCCAACATGTGCTATCAGCCCTGCGTCAGTTGCTGACAGCCACCGATCTTGTTGCAGCAGTAGATAATCGACAGACATGGAGCGAATTTGTTAGCGAGTTCGCCGCGATGTTACCGGCCATAGCTGTTCAGTCTGATTCCAACGTCGAGGCCATCAGTTTTTCTCCATTGGCGGCCATCCGCTCGCTGCCGACCGACCACCTGCTTGTTTTAGGACTGAGTGAAGGGGAGTTCCCGCCGCCGCCTCGACCGGATCCGCTCTATACGCCACAGGAACGCCAAGATCACCCTCTGCGCCTGCGCAATATTCGTGACGGCGATGACGCCTGTCTGTGGTGGCAAGTGCTGGGCAATTGCCGTAAGCGACTCACACTGCTGCGTCCGTGGGCCGATGATGGCGGTGCAGTTTGGCCCCCATCGCCATACTGGAATGAAGTACGCTCACGATTCAGCAGCCTCGAAGTGTGCCACATTACTACCGCTGCCACGTTGACCAGTGATCAGGCTGCCAGTCACAATGAACTGATCACTGTCTTAGCGCAAGCAAGCGCAGCGGAAGTGCCACAGCCCCTCGGCGCAACATGGCGTCATGCACATGAAGCCAATGCGCTAATGACATTGCGCCGAAGTTGGTCAGCCCCAGGAGTTTATGAAGGCATTCTCGAAGCGGATGATCTGCTAGATGAACTTCAATTAGATTTTGGACCAGCGCATATATGGAGCGCATCCCGTCTTAACCGATATGGCAATTGCCCGTTTGCGTTTTTCGCAGAGCAGTTGCTGAAACTTGAAGCTCGTACGGACCCGGTAGAAGGCCTGGATGCTGCGCAGCGTGGCAGCATACTGCATGCCATTCTCGAACGACTGTACGGGGAAATGGCTGAACACCGGATTTTTCCAAGCCCAGATAGGTTCGATAACGTGTTGAAACTCCTGGAGACTGCTTGTGAGCTAGTGTTCCAGGACGCTCCACAGCGGTATGGCTTTCGCCCAAGCACCCTGTGGCGCCATGAGCAGTCGGAATTGAAGGGACTGCTGGCTACATTGCTAGAGTGGGAGAGTGATGCGAATGAACTCACGCAAGAATATGAGCCGTATCGGCAAGAGGTGGCCTTCGGCATTGGCCGTATACCGCCGGTTACTGTAGACGGCATAGACGGTACGGAGTTCTATTTGCGAGGATTCATCGACCGTGTAGACCGTAATCTCGATGGCGTTCTGCGAATAGTGGATTACAAGAGCGGCAGCACCTCCTATTCCAAGAAAGACGTGCAGAGCGGGCTGGCTCTGCAGACAGCTCTATATGCCGTTGCCGCCGAGGAGTTGCTCGACGGCGCTATTTCGCAGAGCTACTATCTGCATATACCTACTCGTGAACTGAGTGGCAGGATCTACTTTTCTGGTCCTGTAGCAGAATCGGCTGAAGTCCTAGCGGCAATAAGCGGCGGCTACTGGCTTCGTTGCTCGCATACGGCAGGGTGTCTTTCCCAGTGCGCCCGCCAAAGCGAAAGGCGGAAATATGGCCTGCGCAAGCTGGTGTCAACTGTCATCCGTGTGCCGTGTGACACGGCAGAGCACCTACAAAGGCAAACGCATCCTGGAGAGAGAGTAATCCGTATGCCATCTCCGACTGAAGAACAACTTGTCGCTATTAGGACACACGACCGTTCACTGATCGTCGAAGCTGGCGCCGGGACGGGTAAGACCTGGGTGCTAGTTGAGCGCTTCCTGCATCTCTTGGAAACCAATCCTGCGTGGCCCCTGGACTCTCTAATTGCCATCACGTTTACCGAGAAGGCCGCAAGAGAGATGCGTGACAGAGTGCGGCGGGCTATTGAAGAGCGGCACGTTCGCGACAGTGACCCCGTGTGGACAAAGCGTCGGGTACAACTGGACAGGTTACAGATTTCCACCGTACACAGCCTTTGCGCCCGCATCCTGCGCGAAAACGCCATTGCTGCCGAGGTCGATCCCGGCTTCGTTGTGCTGGACGAACAGGATTCTCAGCTCCTGCGGGCGGAGGCAAAACGTCAGACCATCGAGAAATTGGTTGACTCGGACAGTCCATCGCTTGAACTCCTGGTCTGGCTGCGAACAATCGATCTGCAGAATGAAATGCAAGCGCTGCTTTCAAAGCGAGGTACGATTCAGAGCCTCTTTGAGACAATGCCCGATGTGGATCGAACTGCTGGCCTGCTGGAAGGAGGGACAGGATGACATGCGGAAAGCCATGTGGCGGCGCATGCAGAGCGACGATCACGACTTGGCTTCTGCACTTGAGGATATCCCGTGGATGAGCGATCTGCCTGAAGGGGATAAGCTGACACCAGTCGTCCAACAGGCACAAGATGGCTGTCGATTATGGGAGGAAGGGGAATGGGCGCAGGCCGTGTCGCAGTGGAAACCCCTAAATCTGAGAGTTGGCAGCAAGAAGAACTGGGGCGAAGAACGGCTGCCGGTGGTAAAGGCCTACCTCAAAGCCATACGAGAAGCAGCGAAAGCGCTAGAGAGTAATGGGGCGGTCACTGAATTTGGACTCGCAGACGAACGGGCAGCGCATGCGCTTCAACTGTGGAGGGGTCTGTGGGTGCTACTGGATGATGTCTATTCGCGGCTCAAAGATGAGCAGCAGGCTCTGGACTTTGACGATCTAGAATTGCTAACAGCGCGCCTTCTACGCGACAAGGGAGGTACTGATCAGCGGCTCCAAGGGTACTTGGCTGGAATACGTCACGTGCTGGTAGACGAATATCAGGACACGAATCCCACGCAGCAGGCAATTGTCTACGCTCTGGCGCCGCTAGATAAACCTGGCATGCTCTTCCTGGTAGGTGATCCCAAACAGAGCATCTACCGCTTTCGCCAAGCGCAGGTATCGATCTTTAATCGCACCGCCGGCGATCTGCTTCGTGTAACCGGCCATGGTCCGGAGCCTCTGAGCTGTTCCTTCCGTACGCACAGCGCTATGGTTGAGACAGTTAATCATCTATTCGACCGGCTCTTGCAGCCACTCGATGGCGATACGTACGCAGACTATGAAGCGCCACCAGGTCCGCTGACAGCCATACGGGAGTCCGCGTCTGTTTTCGCTCCAGTTGAAATCACGCTTCTGGCACGCAAGACCTCTGGAAAACAACACGATAACCGCCGACGAGGCTCGCATATGGGAGGCGGACATACTGGCGGAGCGCGTATTGGAATTGGAATCCACAGGATTCCCAGTGTGGGACAAACAGCTAGAACAGATGAGGCCGTTTAAGTTTGGAGATGCGGCTATTCTCTACCGAGCCACAACAAACCTGCCACTGGTCGAAGACCGTTTCAAGGCAGCGGGCTTACCATATATTGCTATCAGTGGTCGGGGCTATTTTGACCGTCCGGAGGTACAGGACCTGATTTCGCTGCTATCTGTGTTGCATAACCCGGCAGACGACATGAGCATAGCCGCCATACTACGATCACCTCTTTTCTGCCTTAGCGATGAAACGCTGTTTCGGTTGCGTCGACGCACCGATCAGAACGAGCCAGCGAACAGTCCCACACCGTTTCTGCAGGCGCTACATTCGCCACCGCCTACAAACCAGATGAACCAGGTACTCCACACGTACACAGTTCTCAGCGAGCTACTAGAACTGGCTGGACGTGTAGATGTATGGACGCTGCTGTACCACGCCATCAAACGCACCGGCTACTTGGCAGCGTTGGCTATGGCTGAGCGGACGGAGAAAACGGAAGGACGCCTGGTTGGAAACGTTCAGAAGTTTCTCGCCATGGCCCGAGATAGAGGCGGCGCTAGCATTGCGGACTTTCTACTCCGGCTACAGGACCTAAAACTAGCAGAAGTACGGGAAGGGCAGGTGGAGGGGTATAGCCGAGAGAGCGGAGCCGTGCAGCTTATGTCTATTCACGCGGCAAAAGGCCTGGAGTTCCCAGTAGTAGCTGTTGCCGACATCGGGAGAAGCAACAACCATGGAGGAGCGCAAAGCCGCATCTTGCACGATCCTGCCTATGGACTGGTTTGCCAAGTTCGTGATGGCAAGGGAGACTGGGAAAAATCTGTGGGATTACTATGGTCCAACTGGATGGAAGCCCAAATGGAAGACGCAGAATCTCACCGGCTACTCTATGTTGCCTGTACTCGAGCAGCGGATCTTTTGCTACTCTCCGGACAGGTGGGTAGAAAAGGTTCTTGGTTGTATGAGGTTGCACAGGCATGGGATATTGACACCGATGCAGACAACGAGGACGAGGAGTCTTTTATCATGATCGAGAATCACCCGGTACGCCTGCTTCGGCCTACCTATACGCCGTCGGCGCAGAGCGATGTGAACGCTCCGCTAGAAGCCAGCCCAGGTCTTGACAAGATTCCTGTTCTAGCGGATCCGCTGCCAGTTGTTGATAGCCGCGCTGAGATTGCCGTGACACGGCTGGCTCGCACTCTTGCACACAATCCGGATGATCTGCCAACGAACCTTCCAGCGGTTCGGGTCACTTCCGGCGACCTGCTGTCGACTGCCAAGTCGACACCTGACCCGTCGAAACAGAGAGTACCGGGCTACCTGCTTGGAAACTTGGTCCACCAGATACTAGCCGACTGGGACTGCCTGGTATGGCCGCATGATCAGTTAATGGACCATATTCAGCGTACCGCAAGGATGGTTGGCATCCTGGATGATGCTGGCAATAATGCTGTATCCGACCGAGCAATTTGGATGCTGCGAGCACTTGTCGGCAGTGCACTGTATCATGAGATAAGCCGGGCGCAGAATCGTATCGTTGAAGCCCCATTCACGCTTGATACGCCAGTAGGCAATTTACACGGTGTCATCGATCTTCTTTATCAGGAGGATGGCGGACAGTGGCATCTTGTAGACTGGAAGACTGAATGGGTTCGGTTTACTGCGATTGAGCAGGCGGCACGGGAACATCTGCCCCAACTGGCTGTTTATGCTCAGGCGGCAGAGAAATTCTTGGGCAGTAAGGCGACCGTGACCCTTTGCTTCCTCAGCCTCGGAGCAGCCGTTTACAGGATACGTGATGAGGAACTTAGCAACACATGGGCCAGTTTGCAGAGATGAAGAGACGGGTATAAGTGTATCTTACCCGGACAAAAGGCAACACGGGCGGCGATACCCCGGCACGGGTATATCGCGCCCAAATATGTATTGCGTGTTGGCGATCAGACACTTCGCTTCGAGACCTACCCCAGCCAACAGTTGCGGAGCGATCGGGCGGTTTCACAAGCTTGACAGCAGGTAGTTACAACATGATCTTATGTTTGCACTCTGCCGCGAGCCTAGCGCCTATGTTATAAGCTCCAAACTGCCTAGGCGCGGTATACCCGTTTCCCCATACGAGCTAGAAGTCAGAGACCTGACATTCTCTCGAAGTCAAAGTGCTCGCCTGCGGTTCATTCGTCATACTGAATGATTAGCCTTGTGTTAGCTCCTTTACAACTACCAGAAGCATCTTGAACCGCTCTTGTGCATCCACCGCGTGCGGTATGTCAGCCGGCATAACAACCGCCTCGTTGGCCTTCACGGCCATTGGAGTGCCGTCTATGGTTACATTTGCTTCTCCATCCAAGACGTAAGCCAGAGCGTCGCCTGGTGAAGTATGTGTACTCAAGCCCTCTCCCTTATCAAACGCGAACAGGGTGATACTGACCCCTTGGTTCTGCGCTAAAGTGCGGCTGACAACTCTTCCCTCTTCATAATCCACTAGTTGTGCGAGATTTTGAGGTTCGGGAAAACGGTATATTCTTCATCATTACTTGCTTGCTCATACGTATTCCTTTCGAAGCTTTGGGCTGTTCTCATATCCGTGGTCTGCCAAAGTACAGTCGATATAGCAAACGCATTTCTTTCCACATTATGCGTTGCTAAGGTTTGGCTATTCTGAATAAAGATCCGGAACAAACCGTTGTTCCAGAATAACCAGGACGAGACATAGCACGGATTCTTGCGGTTTCAGCCCTAGAATATAACGAGTGCACCTAAGTTAATCACAATGACAGAATCCACTTGACGAAATCCTCCGAATGATCCGTCTTCCTCGCCTCGAGTAACATGTAACAACTGCTCCATACACAAGTAGGTTGCCATAGTAGGATGAGCATGACAACCATAGCACAGTGATTGGATTCAGTGATTATTGCGCGAGAGAGGGAATATGAACAGCTCGCAGAGCAGCAAATTCGGTCGTGCCGAGCGTCATCAGGTTGTGATCATCGGCGGTGGTTTCGGGGGCATGAATTGTGCCAAGGCACTTCGCGACGCAGACGTCGACGTGACGATAGTCGACAAGAACAACCATCACCTGTTCTGGCCTTTGCTCTACCAGGTAGCGACTGCCGGACTATCGCCGGGCGACATCGCCGTACCGTTGCGTGCTATTTTCGCCAAACAGAAGAACGCTGATGTGCGAATGGCTGAGGTGTCGGATATTGACCCGAGCGAACAGTTAGTACAGCTAGCCGGCGGCGACAGATTGCACTATGACAGCCTCGTTGTGGCTGCCGGCTTTCGCTACCACTACTTCGGCAACGAGGGGTGGCGCGAGCATACATTTTCTCTGCAAGGCGTGGGCAAAGCGCTGGACATTCGTGAGCAGATACTTTCAGCGTACGAAGCGGCGGATAAGGAACAAGATCCTGAACGACGGAAGGCACTGCTAACTTTCGTTATTGTCGGTGCAGGTCCCACTGGCGTAGAACTTGCCGGCAGTATTGCCGAGCTAGCGCGCCAATCGTTAAGAGATAACTTCCGGCGCATTGACCCTTCACAGAGCCAAGTGCTACTAGTGGAGGCTATGAACCGCGTCCTGCCCTCCTTTCCAGAGAAGTCTTCCGACGACGCGTTGCGAGCGCTGGAAAAACTCGGAGTGGATGTTCTCCTCAACACACTGGTGAAGAATGTTGCCGTTGATCATGTTCTCCTGGAGCGAAACGGTCAAGCTGAGCGTATAGACAGCGATACGGTTTTGTGGGCCGCGGGTGTGAAAGCGTCGCCATTGAGCGAGGTGATACGAGATCGCACCAACGTTGCACTCGACCGGAGCGGACGTGTAGAGGTAGCCGATGACCTGAGTGTTCCCGGCTATCCGAATCTCTATGTTATCGGCGACATGGCCTACTTTGAGCAGGATGGCAGCCCCCTTCCTGGTGTGGCGCAAGTAGCTATACAGGGCGGCACGCATGCAGCAAAACAGATCCATCGACGCCTCGCGGGCAAGAAGACCGAACCCTTCCACTACATCGACCGAGGCAACATGGCAACAATCGGTCGTGCGGCTGCCGTGGCGGACCTGCGTGGCTGGCAGATCAGCGGTTTCATAGCCTGGCTACTGTGGCTGACAATCCACCTACTATTCCTGATCGGATTTGAGAACCGTATCAGCGTATTGGCGCATTGGGCGTACAGTTACTTTACCTATGGGCGGAGTGTGCGCTTGATTATTAACGCCGACGAAGAAAGCGGTTGACCCTTATTTTGCCTCTTTTTCAGATGCAAATCCTGAATGCAAACTGCGACTGCTATGATTGGCTTGTCAAGTAGGAGCTGCCGAAGAAACTTGTCAGTGCGCAAAGATACAACAGTACCGGAAGTGAACCATCAGCGTTTCTATCTGAGGAGCCGAGTAACCATGTCACGTTGCGAATTTAAGGGCGCATAACAAGTCGTGTACTCCTGCTCTTCGGGCAGGTCTTCTTCGGGTACTTTGGTTGTTGGCGGACTAGCTGAACCACGGACGACGCAATCAATGCAGGTAACTGAGTCGGTATACTGCTAGGGGCATTTTTCCTTTTTGATAGAACTGAGTAAAGTCATGAACTTGATCTCCGCGTTCTATGTACACATCAGACAGTGTCTGATCAAGGTCACTTGAGCTAACTTCGTTAACGGTACTGCGACATTTATGCACCTAGATAGCGTGTAGCGAGGATGCGGGACGAGATAACTAACCAAAGCTATCCTTGTTCTCGAGATCCGATCTGTAACTTGAGTCACAGCGAACCTCTTCCTAACATAGCCGTGTTCGCTGTGTCGATCGATCAAGCAAATTCGTTTCTGTAAAAATGATGAGTCACGGTGTACGGCATAGCAGCGATAGGCAATCGTGTTCCGATGCTCGTCTGTGTCAAGGGCTGCGCAAGTCGGATACAGCCCCGACCCTTGACACAGCCTTCGCATCGGAAGTTAGCATATCATCGCTGCCATGCCACCACTCTGCAGCTGTTGTTGTTGCTACTGAGTGACATCTCTAGTTTTCGGCACATTAACAATCAATCCTGGTCCAGACGCAGATAGATTTTGTTTGTCTGCCATTCCTCGCTGATCTCCATAACGACGGCTGTCACCAGGCGCAGACAAGACGCTTCGTTCGGGAAGAGTGTTGCGACTCGAGAACGTCTTCGAATCTCTTCGTTCAATCGTTCAACTCCGTTGGACGTGCGGATGCGACGCCAGTGATTCGGTGGGAAGCTGAAGAACGTCAGACCCTCAGGAATATTCTCCTCAGCCCAGGCGGCCAGCTTCGGTGCACTAGTGGCATACTTATCTACGAATTGCTTCAGGAGCCGCTCAGCTTCCAGTAAATTCGGTGCGTTGAACACGCTGCGTATCTCGGCTGCCACTTGTGCTCGCATACTGATACGCGGTACATATGCCTGGGCATTCTGTTGCAGGTGGAACTGACATCGTTGCCAGGGCACTCCCCCGAATATCGCCTTTTGGGCTTCCTTAAGACCACTATGGGCGTCACTGGTGATCAGTTGCATACCTGTCAACCCCCGAGTCACTAGGTCACCTAGAAAGGTCCGCCAGTGGACCTCATGCTCACTCAGCGACACGGATACACCCAGGACCTCTCGCTTTCCCTCCGCATTGAGACCGATGGCTTTCAGTACTGCAGCGTCGCTAACCTGACCGTTCTGCCGGACTTTCTCGTAGTGAGCGTCTAGCCAGATGTAGCAACATCGACCTAACGGCCGTTCTCTCCATGCCTGAAGTTGTTCATCCAAGAGAGCAGCAGCTTGGCTCACTTGTGTAGAGGAAACCTCTATGCCGCAGAGCTTCTCTGTTATGGCAGCTACTTTGCGAGTCGAGACGCCTTGTACGTACATCTCGGCCAGAGCCAGTTTGAGGGCTCGTTCGCTGCGAATACCCCGTTCTAGTGCGCTGGGATAGAAGTCTCCCTTGCGTACTTGAGGAACATCGAAGGTGATTTCGCCGATGCGCGTCGCCATGGTCTTTGGCTTGTAGCCATTGGCGTGGTCACGCCGTTGCGAAGACCGCTCGTATGGTTGTACGCCGATATACGTTTGACGTTCAATCTGCATGGCTGTGTTGATTATCGTGCGAATCAGTTCCGGCACAACGTCGAGCCCTTGTTCTGCAATCTGTTCCAAGATTTCGTCTGATAAGGTACAATCGGTCCTGTGGGTCATGGTTGTGCTCCTATTTCTGGATTCTTTAGCGGACCAGAGGATACACCATGACCTACTTCTTTTCGCTTTTACAGAAACGTTTTTACACTACTCCTTCAGCCCGGCTTGATGCATATAGGCTGAGCGCACCAACTTGTACTCTCTAGCATGCCTACTGTGCATAGAAAATCAATATACCTTTGCTATGGGCGCGTGGTATAAGGGAAGGCATAATCAATTCTTCTGGAATTGTGACTGTAGCAGTATTGAGTCATGCCGAAGAGATCAATGAAATGAGGCATTCGGCTACTGGCGAATCTACGCTAACTTGTTCGCTAGGTTAATTGCAAGAAAGTAGGATCGACATCAGCACCTATTACCAGGATCAAGAAAACAATCAGCAGATTGAACAGGCTAAGCGTGAAGTCATCCCATGGGTAGTTTGGTTGGCTCGGTTCGGCTATGCGGCGAAAGGTGTCGTCTACTTTACCATTGGCATCCTCGCCCTTCAGCTGGCACTCGGTAGTGGCGGCAAAGCTACCGGGCCTTCCGGTGCGCTAAAGTCTCTGTTTAACCAACCATTTGGTAATGTGCTATTGGCTGTCATGGCAGGAGGCCTTTTCGCCTATGCCATCTGGCGTTTTGTTCAAGCCTGGGTGGATCCGGATAATGCCGGTTCTGATCTGACGGGAATCGTTAAACGCGTTGGATATGTAACGAGCGGTATCCTGTATGGAGTGTTTGGCTATACGGCGCTTGAGATATTGTTCGGCACAGGTGTACAAGACGGTGACACGAAGGTGGAACAATACATAGCTTGGCTAATGCGACAGCCGTTCGGTCCCTGGATAGTGGGTGCTATCGGTGTGATTCTGATCGGGACAGGGTTCTATCAATTTTACCGTTCCTTGTCGGCTAGTTTCAAGGATAAGCTAAAGCTCGAATCTATGAACGAAACGGAAGAAAGATGGGTTACAGTCGCCGGACGTCTGGGATTTGCCGCCAGAGGAGTCGTGTACGTCCTGCTCGGAGCCTTTTTAGTGGCAGCGGCAGTCCAATATGATCCACAGAAGGCGATGGGGATCGGCGAAGCGCTGTTGGTGCTTCTTCAGCAGCCGTATGGAAGTTGGCTATTGGGCGCAGTTGCAGTTGGACTCATGGTCTATGGCGTTTATGCGCTTGTATTGGCGCGATATCGCCGTATATTTTTAACATAAAGGATCAAGTGGTCCTTGTGAATGGTCCTTTGCCATCAAAGACGATAACTAGGCGCTTCCCGCTATCATGAAAATCGGTAGCTTGAGGGTAAATTTGTATCGCCCTATGTGGCCGCGCAAAGAAAACCGTCTCGGTGAACACTGCTGCTTTCAGGCGGGGCGAGATCGTACCAGTTCATTTTCGAAAGCTCGCTCATACTCCTGGCGCAAGAAAACGAAATAGTCCTGATAATCCTCCCATTGATCCTCCATAATCTGCAGCGGTTGAATTGCCGTGGGTGTGAAGCGATGCAGCTTCCAACGCCGTAGGCTGTTAAGAACGCCGGAAGATGCGCCAATGACTTGTTTGGCCAGCACTGTCAGTGGACTGTCCACATGGGTCGACAAGACCTGCTCCAAGGCGCGTGCCGCCGAATCCAATTCAGTAGAGTTTGAGGCATATCCTTGCCGCACCATATAGTCGAGCAAGTACGCTCGCTGCCAGTAGTAGCTCAAAGCGTCCACAGCTTTCTTTGCAGTTAAGAAGTAGAGCACTTTACGGGAGAACCGTACCGCCAGATCGACCGTCAATTCCACAGGCCAACGCAGTAGACCCGTCACACGCGACCAGAGACCCAGCCGCGTATGGTTGATGATCCGATTTGCTTTGGGATGGAGCGTAACGTCGCGTCGCTTTGCTATTGTGCGCAGCATCCGCAGTCGGAAGTATCGTTCGAGAGCGGAGTCAAAATAGGGTAGAGGAATCAGCGCAGACAGACCAGCCAGCGTTGCGTCAGAATACACTAGCCAATCGAACTCCACGTCTATAGTTTCGGCTTCATTCGCTAGATTATTTGTCATTTCAGCGCCAACTTGTCTTGCCTTCTCCACAGAACTGATTGCAAACGCCGCTCTTTGCATTGTCAATGTCGGTACTATCTCCACTACACTATCTCCACTACATTGAGTTTAACCAAAAATTTATAGAGGTCACTGTGCATCTTTGCAATTTTGGGATATAGATTTGGTCATGTTTGTTTTGATCTACAAGCGGATCAGCCTTAACACTCCGCGGTTAGGTCCATGAGGCTAGATCAATCCTCTAGAGCGCCACCTTTCCTGTTCTGTCTCGCCCGTTACTCACCTACCTCTAGCCTCAACTTGTATGTGGAGACAGAGTTAGTGAAGGACATGACCGCACCGTATGGCTAATAGAACTATTGGCTGGCTGTCAGAGCTAAAGCGTCACTGTCTTCGGCTCAAATATGTATTTGTATGTCCAAAGCAGACGTTTGTAGCAGCTGGCGCGATTATAGGTGCCAATCTTGGGAGTGGTTTAGAATGATGAAACTATTGATCTACTTGTGACATATCTGGTCCATGTGGCAGCGCCGCACATTGCTTATACTTTGAATTCAGATTAATTTCCTGTTGACTAGCGCAACAATGCTTCGTACACCTGAGAGAAACTTCTCATCCCATGATGCAGGCGTCAGTTTTTTCAATGTTTAGTCATGTCGGGGACAATTACGTTCAGTTGATTCGCCAAGACTTTGATCTGCAATGGCTGATCTACAGGATCGAGACGTTCTCCGTCATACTGAACGACCTGCCACGGGTCCATAGAAATCTGGATTTCTGCTCCCTGCCAGTGTTGCAGCATCGTCTCCATGTCGGCGGAGTAGTCTCTCATCGATGCATCTTCAGTACTCGCGGTTTTCACTCCGGTGCCCACCACTTCTTCTAGCAATTCGATTAGGGAGCGCAAATGGAACTCCTCTAGCACCACTACGTCGAGCAAACCGTCGCTCACATCGATAGCCTCTCCAAGTCTCAGACCTGGTAGGCCGAGACTGCCTGAGTTTGCGACCGCGCATGTGAACCCCTGGCATTCCACTTCGTGGCCGTCGATTACAAATCGGTAGTCAGCAACATCGGTTTCGGTAAGATTCTTGAGACCGGACCAGAGGTAGGCGGCGAATCCCATTTGATCCTTCTCCTCGCGGTCTGCCTCCGTGATCATCCGCGCTTCAAATCCAATCCCCACCCGCAATAGAAAATGATGATCGCCGATTTTTCCGACATCAATTTTATCGCGTTTGCTTCTGTGTCCACACACCAGCTGCAGCGCATCCGGCAGATCGGTAGGTATCCCTAGCTCCAGTGCGACCACGTTTGCCGTTCCACCAGGCAGAACGCCAAGTGCGGCGCTCGTTCCAACCAATGCGCTGGCGACCTCCGCGACCGTGCCATCTCCTCCGTAGGCGACGACTATATCTGACCCGTCCGCAACTGCCTGCGTGGCCATCTCATAGGCGTCCCCGGCCCCCGAAGTCTGCGATAAACTCCAATCAAAGTCGCAACTGTCCAGCGTTTCTTGCAAGCTCACTTGGTCAGGGCCTGCTTTACCGGACGCAGGATTCACGATTATATGAACCTTCTCAGCCATATTCCGTCTTCTTTCTGTAATCCCCATTTCGCGGAGATCACACCTTTAGTGTCCAGATTTTACGTCCTAAAGACCCCTGTACTGTCATTGATGCCCTAGGATATCGACTAGTATTCGTCAACTCAATCAATTTCTGGCTCGAACCAATTTATCCGGACAAGATGTGTCTTCACTTCCTACTACCATAACCGTTTTCCTGGACGACTACTGACCAGGAATATAAATGCAGTACTTTGGAGCACCGCGTGGCGTACAACCAACTTATCGAAACCTCACTGGCAAATTCAACTGCAACCATACTTGCTAGCTATTTTGGTAATGAGTTCGCGCTCAAATGGGATCTTCCTGCGTAAGCGCTATGTCACCAAGCTCCGTCAGCACATAGCCATGAAACCAAGTATGGTCGCACCGCGAGATCTTGCCAAAGACAAAATGGATAGCGAACTGACCCTGCACCGTAGCAACGCAGACGGAAGTGTGCGCTACTCTTCTATTTTTGGCAGCGGCATGTGTGCCGGCCCATGCAGCACTTCGCCCTCTGCAGTAAAACGGGAGCCGTGACAGGGGCAATCCCATGTTGTCTCAGCCGTATTCCAACTGACCAGACATCCCATATGCGTGCAGAAGGGAGAGAGACGATGCAATACACCATCAGCTGATCGTGCTTGTGCTTCTCTGCCGTTCGGCCCGTCTGTGATACAGCCTTCTCCCGGAGCGACGGGTGAATTATCTTCTCCGGATCTTATCAAGCCGAGACCGTACTCCTTTGCCACATTCATGTTCTCTGAAGCAAGTGTGCCCATGCCGCTCAAGTCCACACGGTTGGGGTCAAAGACGTCGGCCCATGGATTTTTGCGCCCTATGATAAGGTCGGTGAGGATCATACCGGCTGCCGTGCCGCTGGACATGCCCCAGCCCTTGAACCCCGTCGCCACGTATACATGGTGTGAGGAGGGAGTCGATAGGCCAATGTATGGGATGCTGTCTGGTGTCTGGTAATCCTGAGTCGCCCAGTTGTACAGCACAGAGTTCACTGCAAAGCGTTCCCGCGCCCACTCCTCAATGCGCTGGAACCGTGCTACCGTATCACCTCCCTGGCCGGTCTTGTGGCCTTCGCCACCCACTAGGAGAAGCTCCTGTCCATCCGAAACGTGGCGGCGTAATGTGTGCATAGAATCTGCACTGATGAACATTCCCTCTGGGACCGGCTCATCCAGCGTCATGGCCATCAGATAGGAAAAATAGGGCGCCATACGTGCAAAGTAGAAAGCGTTGTCCACGTGTGGAAAATGTGTGGCTAACACCACATCCGTGGCGGATACAGTACCCTGCTCGGTGACTACCGTGCAAGCTTCTTCCTCCTCGATGGTATTAACTTTGGTCTGTTCAAACAGGTGACTGCCATTGCCGGGTATCCGTTCTGCCAGGGCCAAAAGGTACTTTCGGGGGTGAAAACTGGCTTGATTGTCAAAGCGCACGGCGCCAGCGACTTCGAACGGGAGCGGCGTCTCTGTAACAAAATGCGCCGGTAGACCCGCACGTCGCGCCGCCTCGACTTCGTCTTGGATCGTCTCCCTCTCGTCGATAGACTCCGTGTAGGTGTAAGCTGGTGTGCGAGTGAATTCGCAGTTGATGTCGAGCTCTTGGACCATCCGATCAACTAACTCGATCGCGGCCTGATTTGCCGCAGCGTAAACACGCGCGCTATCTTCTCCCTCTTTGTCCATTAGGTGCGCATAGATCAATGTATGAAGTGAAGTGATTTTAGCCGTAGTGTTCGCAGTGACGCCCCTAACAACGTGATCGGCCTCTAGGACCGCTACCGTTTTGCCCGCCTGTTTGAGCAGCGTTGCAGTTGTGAGCCCGGCGATACCTGCGCCAATGACGACAACGTCCACCTGGAGATCACCAGGAAGACGCGGGTAACTCGTGGTAGGTGTTGTTGCCATCCATAACGATTCATGGACGCCTGCTACCTGCGGTGAACCGGCTGTCTGTGTCATCATGTGGTTTGCTCCATGTTGATTTGGATATAGCGCACAACTCCTGCGTATGAACTCACTGTTCGCGAGAGTGCGATACCGCGCTTGCTGCCTCCAGAATATCAAACGAAGGCATCGTCATAGCCGTATCTTGTTCACAGAGCAGGTACATCGTGGGGTACAACTTGTCCACGCGGCGCTTTAGGTGTGGACAAGCAGTACGTCACCGAGTATTCTTACTGGAGCTGACGCGGTTTGTCACTGCCCCGATTTGGTGGACACATGGTTAAGCGTGAGCTGTTGCATAACGGCCCCCTTAGCGGCCGTTCAAGATTCGATTGGCATATCCGAGATCCCGTTCGACAATGATGCGCGTTGGTTTGCGGGACGCCTGAACAGCCTGAAACCGAGGTTCAAAATTGCTTTCTGTGGTATTGACGCCAGGGCCTACTATGCTACGGGGAAGATGGTTGAAATAATCGCTTGGATGACTACACCAGACGTTTGTAGGTGTATACGTTGCGAGAAGTTTATTTAGCGGACTCGAGGGCAGACTAAATCTCGGTACTTGCAGACATCCATCTATCGAATTTTCAGTCGGCGCCGTTCTTGCCGGTCATAATGGATACGCCACGGTAGGCGCGATCCAGGACGACGATCGTGTGCAGTACGGGGATAGGTGATCCACGCAGATTAGAATGGTTCTGTATCTGCACCAGGCAACCGATATTGCCGCTGGCGATCACGTCGGGTTTGACCGAAAGCGCGTTGGACACCTTCCGCTCGCCAAGTTGCCGGGCAAGCTCCGGCTGCTCTAAGTTATACGTTCCGGCAGAACCACAGCACATATCGCCTTCTGGCATTTCAAGCAGTTCCAAACCAGGAATGCTGCGCAGAAGTCGACGCGGTTCCTGTGTAATGCGCTGCGCATGAGCAAGATGGCAGGCATCGTGATAGGCTACCCGCAGCGGCGCGGCCAACTCCTTAGGCGTTGCGATACCCAGTCGATCAAGGAATACAGAGATATCCATTGTGAGATCTGCATAGGTGTTGGCTGCTTCTTCATCGCTTTCGTCACGGAACAGCAGCCCGTATTCTTCGACGCCTGAGCCACATCCCGCCGCATTGGTTATGATTGCATCCACATCGGTGGGAAATGCGCCGAAGTTATTGCGTGCAAAGGAGCGTGCCTGTTCCCGTTCACCGATGTGGAGGGAGAGTGCGCCACAGCAGCCCTGCTCTTGCGGCACCACTACTTCTACTCCGTTTCGTGCCAGTACTCGTGCCGTAGCCCAGTTGATTTCGGGCTGAACGACCTGCTGAATACAACCAGTCATGAGCGCTACACGGGCACGCTGCGTACCTTGCGCATGGATTACGGGCGGCAAGGCTCGTGCAGTAGGCAGGTTCTCTGGAAGCAGGTCCATCATCGGTGCCATGGCCGGAGGCGCCAAGCTCTTGAGCGGTCCCGCCAGCTTACCAATATGATAGGCGGCTCGGAAGCGAGAAGGGTAGGGTACTGTCTCCCGAATCAGACGTCGCGTTATCTTACTCATCACCGTGCGGCTACGCTTTTTCTCCGCCTGTGCGCGGAACGGCGCTAACAAATCGCCGTATTCAACACCGGACGGACATGCAGTGGTGCACGCGACGCAACCCAGACAGCGGTCGATGTACGTCATCACATCGTCCGTCTCTAGCGAACCCTCCAAGGCTTCCTTCATCAGAAATATTCGACCCCGAGGCGAGTCCATTTCTTCTTGGAGAATGCTATATGTTGGGCACACGGCTAGACATAAACCACAATGCACACATTTATCGATAGCCTGCCCCATGGCGGAACCGGTCGGGCCGAGTAACTTAAATGGAATATCGTGTTGCATCTGTTAATCCGAGTATATGGGCAAGAATTTATTATCAGGGTCCATGGCCGCCTTCACCCTGTCCGCAAAGGCGGACTTCGTGTTCAGACCGATCATGGGAGCCGGTACAGTGCCGCGAACGATAACGCCTGACAGTTTGTTCGACTTGAGCAGACCGTCGAGTTTATCAATAGAGTCTGACCATGAAATCCACAGGGTGTTGCCGGCGACCGTGTATCGACGTTTAATATCGGAACTAGCTAGCACTGAGTCAATAGCAGAGATTCTATTGGGTGTGATGGGCACCTTGATCAGTGCAGCCTTTTCTTCAACCCATTCAAATTCCGCCACATCGCTCCAGTAATTAGCATCTGCATCGCCGTCCTTACAGGTCGACTCGGGCAGCATATCACGCAGTCGATTGAGCTGTGCCGGCAATAGGTCGGGCGATCCGCCGATGCGCGTGGCAAGGACAAAAGGCGTCTCAGTCTGGTCCGCTTCAATGTCAATTGCTGCGATCTCGATGGGACTCACGGTTAGGGATTTCACCACTGCCAACGCTTCTTCAATACTGGCGAAGCTCGTGACTATCGTCGAGTAGGCAGGGGGACGCGGAAAGACTTTAAAGGTGACGTCGAGCATGATGCCAAGTCTGCCCATGCTGCCAATCAACAACTTTGGAAAGTCGAATCCGGCTGCATTCTTGACCACTTTTCCGCCGCCACGAATCAACCGGCCTTTGCCGTCGATGAAGCGCGTGCCTAAGAAGAAGTCGCGCACGCCGCCGTATCGCAGCCTGCCAGAGCCGCTGATGCCAGCAGCAACTGTACCTGCGGCAGTGGCGCCAGCCAAGACTAGAACAGGATCAAAAGGCAGATATTGTCCGTTGGCGCTGACGGCATCGTTGAGCTCGCGGATCGGCGTGCCAGCCTGCGCTGTGATGGTGTATTCGGCGGGAACATATTCGAGGATACCGCTCATCGGTCGCATATCGGCAAGAACGACACCCTCCCGGGTCTGTATCAAGCCAGACAGCGTGCGACCGCCAACCGGCAGTACCTTCTGCGCATCGCGAATGGCTGCCTGGACATCTTCAGCCGTTTTCATTTCTTCAATCACAGTGGAAATCGTCGTACTCACGTCCGTACCCTGTCCCTTGATTTAGGCTCAAGCCCCTACATTCTCGCACGAGATGGCAGCATCTTGCCTCGATTGGCGATCTCCTGTGGATCCACGCTCTTGCGCAATTCCAGCATGAGGTCAATGTCGTCTGCAGAAAACATCTCTTCGACGTGCGCAAGTTTCTCGAGACCGATGCCGTGTTCTCCCGTGATTGAGCCGCCAAGCTCGATGCACATAGTCAGTATCTCACTCGCCAGCTCCTCGGCACGTTCGAACATGCCTTCCTCACGACCGTCGTAGAGGATAAGGGGATGCAGATTGCCATCTCCGGCGTGAAACACGTTTGCGACACGTAGATTGTGCTTGGCGCTAGCCGTTTCGATGAATTCAAGCGCTGCACTGAGTTGCTCGCGCGGTACGACGCCGTCGTTCACGATATAATTGGGGGCTAATCGACCCACTGCAGAGAACGCTCCCTTGCGCCCCTTCCAAATTTGAGCTCGCTGCGCGGCATCCTGGGCGATGTGAAATTCGGTAGCGCCTGAGTTTTCGATAACCTCACGCAGCTTACTGAACTCGGCTTCCACCTGCGTCGCCTCTCCATCGAGCTCGACGATGAGCACGGCAGCCGCGCCTTGGGGATAGCCGGCATTGACGGACTTCTCCGCCGCCTCGATAGCCAGACTATCCATGATCTCCATGGCGCCTGGCAACAAACCGGATGCCACGACATCGGCGACGGCTTGACCGGCCTTACGAAGACTGTCGTAGGAAGCCAGTATCGTACTGAAATTCTCAGGCTTGGGCACCAGCCGTAACGTGATTTCAAGGGCGATACCAAAGAGCCCCTCACTCCCGACAAATATTCCAGTGTAGTCGGGACCCGCCATTTCCAGGCTGCTACCGCCAAGTTCCACGACTTCACCATCCGGGAGCACGCCTTTTATTCCGAGCACATGGTTTGCTGTCATACCATATTTCAGGCAGTGGGCGCCGCCCGAGTTGAAGGCCAAGTTACCGCCGATGGTACAGATGGGCTGGCTGGAGGGATCCGGCGCATAGTAGAGATTGTAGGGCGACGCAGCGGTGGTCACGTGCAGATTGATGACCCCTGGTTCGACGACGGCAATACGCTGTTCCGGATCAATATGCAGTATGCGGTTCAGCCGGTTGAGGGCGATAACGATGCCGCCCTTGATGGGAGTCGAAGCGCCTGAAAGACTCGTTCCACTTCCGCGGGCAACAAAAGGTACACTGTGTCTGTGACAAAGCTTGACGGTTTCGATAACCTCATCGCCCGAGTTTGCCAACACTACCGCGCCAGGCGTCTCGCGCAACGAGGTCAGCCCATCCGATTCATACGGGGTCAACTGAGCGCGCTCCGTAAGTACCGATAAGGCGGGCAGGCGTTGCCTTAGGTCGACTAGCAGATTTTGTAGGGTCACATCTTAACCCCTTGTTGAAGAACTTAATTGGCAGGTTCGCACATTCTAACCGAGCAAGGCTCAACGAACAAAGAATACTAGCGATCACGTGCATTTGTGACTCTACTTCGTGCCGCGCAACATTTCTGCAGGCGTGAAGCGAGTCACTCTTCGCTTACTCATACATTACTCATTCTCTCAGAGCGTTGCCTGACCAAGAGGCTATTCAAATATGATTACTGCCCGGCAATCAGCTTACTTGCTAGCCGTAGAGATGCCCTGAGAAACTGCGGGTTTATTTTCTCTTCTGGTTAATCCAGAAGCTCGTAGGCTGGATACGTCAGAAATTCGATAAATTCATCCGATGCGACAAGCTCATCCAGCAATTTAGCCGCGTCGCGGTAGCGTTGATGCCCGCGTCCTCCTAGATCTGCAAGCTCTTCGTCGCGCAATTTCTCATATAGCTCTAGTGAGACAGCGCGTCCGTCAGCCATCTTTGCACCGTGGTGAATCCACTGCCATATCTGCGAGCGTGAGATTTCCGCCGTAGCCGTATCCTCCATCAGCCCGAAGATTGCTACTGCTCCATTGCCAAGCAGCCATTCGTTCAGATAGTGCAATGCCACGTTCACATTATTTCGGAGTCCCGCTTCGGTGATCGTTCCGCCCGGAACGCCCACATCCAGGATATCGTCTGCTGTGACATTCACATCGTCCCGCTGCTTACTCACCTGGTTCGGCCGATCGCCCAGCACGGCATTGAAGACGTCTATCGTTAACGGCACCAGATCTGGATGGGCAACCCAGGTTCCGTCAAAGCCGTCCCGCGATTCGCGATCTTTGTCATCGCGCACTTTGGACATCACAAGTTCGGTTGCGTCGGGATCTCGCCGGTTTGGAATAAAGGCGGCCATACCCCCGATTGCGTGTGCGCCTCGCTTGTGACAGGTCTTAACAAGCAGTTCGGTATAGGCACGCATAAAGGGAACGGTCATCGAGATCTCGCTGCGATTGGGCAATATCATGTCCTTGCGCGTGGCGAACTTCTTGATGGCGCTGAAGATATAGTCCCAACGCCCGGCATTGAGCCCGCCTGAATGCTCTCTCAATTCGTAGAGTATCTCCTCCATTTCCAGCGCAGCCAGAATTGTCTCGATAAGCACGGTCGCGCGAATCGAACCGCGTGGAACGCCAACCGCATCTTGCGTGTAGACGAATACATCATTCCACAGTCGCGCCTCCAGATGGCTCTCCAGTTTGGGCAGATAAAAATACGGACCGCTGCCCCACTCACGCAGCTCTCTGGCGTTTCTCAGCATATACAGCCCAAAGTCAAACAGGCTGGCGGAGATGGGCTCCCCGTCTACCAGGACATTCTTTTCGTTCAGATGCCACCCTCGAGGCCGCACAAGCAGCGTGGCAACTTTATCGTTCAGTCGATATTGGCGTCCGTCCGGGTTCTGGAACTCGATGGTTCGCCGAATAGCGTCGCTGCAATTGATCTGACCATCGATCACGTTCTGCCATGTCGGAGACAGGGCGTCTTCGAAATCCCCCATAAAGACTCGCGCTCCCGAGTTAAGCGCGTTGATCATCATTTTGCGTTCGGTCGGCCCGGTGATCTCGACGCGACGGTCTTGTAGATCTGCCGGTGCATCAGCCACCTGCCATGCCGAATTACGGATCGATTCTGTCTCAGGCAAAAATCCAGGCGTCAGCCCCGCGTTGATCTCTGCCTGGCGCGCAGCCCGCGCCGCTAGCAGTTCAAGTCGTCGCGGATTGAACTCTCGGTGCAAGTTGATCAGAAGTGTTTGGGCCTCTTCGGACAGCACCTCGCTAACTCTATCTGTGACTGGGCCGACAATTTCCATGCCCTCTACTTTGGCAACCGTCATGATTCTCCTCCTACTTCGTTCGTTCGATGGGATGTATGTCTCGGCGTGTAATAGATGGCAACTTTAGCCTAAATTGAAAGGGCGCGCAATACGGTTTGGGCCGACCGATGTTGCATTGCCTGCTCATTTGGATCTTGCTATAGCACTCACCGGTTGTGGATCGCCAACCACACGGACCGACAATTCTAGAACTTGCCGGTGTCTTCGGGTGGGCGAGGTTTGCTATACGGAATCATGTTATTGGTCCAAATTCCACTGGATCTCCTTGGAGCCGCAGCGTTCAAGATACAACACGCACGTGCTAGAGAGTCGCTCTATTCTACTCGGCTTTCGCGTAATTCTACAGGGCTCTTTGTAGCGAGAAAGCCTCGATGTACTCCCCGACTACGCTGTGCTACAACTCGTTGGTGACTGCATGCGCATTCGTGCGGGCTGCGGATGCCGTTGTCCAGTACACGTTAATCGCATTACAGAATAGGCTTTGCCAACTCATCCGGCGCCTGATGCCTAACACACACTGCGTATTATTAACTGGTGGCCGAACAGCATCGCGGCGTTCAGCAGTTTCTTGAAACAATTATACATGACTGGTCACACCGTCGCTTGCCGACGAATAGCAGCCTTGTTCTGCCAGAAAAGCGATCTGCCCTGCACATTCCAGATAGGCCATCGCTCGAGACGTCGTATCTGCGATTTCCATAAGATAGAACGGTACTGTTGACATGTGGCAGGTAGTCAGGCACACTTTTCGTAGGGACTTGCTCGAGCCAGTACTGTCTCCCGAAGACTTTACCAAACTAGACGCGTGTAGTGCCGCAAACCTTTCACAACCAGACCACAGGACGAAACATGACAGACCTTGCCTATAAGCCGCTCACAGAAGTCGCCGAACTGTTACGAAATCGAGACATCTCGCCTGTAGAGTTGACGCGCACCATGCTTGACCGCATCGCTCGCATCGACAGCCGCTTGCACAGCTTCCGCACCGTCCTTGCCGAGAGTGCGCTGGAGCAGGCTCGTGCGGCGGAGGCAGAAATTGCTGCCGATCACTACCGAGGTCCTTTGCATGGGGTGCCCATTGCGGTGAAGGATCTGGTTTATGCAGCGGGCATTCCGACTCTGTGCGGATCCACGCTCATGCAGGGCTGGCTGCCCGACTCCGACGCCACCGTACTGCGCAGGCTACTGTCAGCCGGCGCCATCATACTGGGCAAGCTGCACATGACGGAGTTCGCCTTGCGCTGGCATCATCCAGCATGGCCTGCGCCGGTCAATCCCTGGGGCGCTGACCGTTGGTCCGGCGTATCGTCCAGCGGATCGGGCGTCGCCACGGCAGCGGGTCTCTGCTACGGCTCGCTGGGTACGGACACGGGCGGTTCGATTCGCTTCCCTACGGCGTGCAACGGCGCGGTGGGTCTCAAGCCAACCTATGGCCGCGTCAGTCGTTCTGGCATCTTTCCCCTGGCGAAGTCGCTCGATAACGTCGGTCCCATCACCCGGCGCGTGGCGGATGCGGCTGTGATGCTGCGTACCATCGCAGGCCACGATCCAGACGATCCGACCTCAAGCCATCGAGCTGTGCCGGATTACGTTTCTATGCTGGACAAGCCTATCGCTCCTCTGCGCCTCGGCGTCGACGAAAGCTTTATTCAAGAGGGCGTCCAGCCGGACGTGAGTCGTGCCGTGATGCAAGCGGTAGCGCACCTGACCGAACTAGGCGCGCAGCCTGTTCAGGTGGTTGTCCCTACTATCGATCCGCAAGTTATGATGGACAAGTGGTCAATCCTGTGTGCGGCAGACGCGGCAGACGCCCATCGTTCAACCTGGCCCGAGCGGGCGGACGAATATGGCCCCTTCCGACAGTGGCTCGAGTTTGCGGATACCTTGACCGCAGCCGATTACGCCTCCGCCCATGATTTGCGACTGGAATACACCGGCAAGATCGCCGGACTCTTCGAAGAAATTGATCTGCTGGTCTGTCCAGCCATGCCCGTACCGCCGCCCCCAATTGGCGACGACGCTCTGCCGATTCCGGATGACAGCTACGTGCGACCGCGCTTCACCTATCCCTTCAACTTCAGTAATAGCCCAACGCTGACCATGCCCTGTGGCTTTACTGATGACGATCTGCCCATCGCGCTGCAGTTGGTTGGCCCACATTTCTCGGAAGGAATGCTGCTGAATGTAGGACATGTCTACGAGCAATCGACGCCCTGGCACGCGCGTGTGCCTATGATAGATGGTCAAGTGGCGTAAACAGTCCGCACACAACGAATTCACATCTCCCACACATCTGGGCGAGACAATGGACTCATAACCGAAGGCTACGTAACTAGCCCCGGTTTTGGATAGGTTATTGTACAACTAGTATTCTGAGGTAGATGCGTACATCGGCCTGTGCAGGATATTGCTTTTATTGATGTAGATGACGAAGTTACATTTCTCGCCAGCGGTTTAGGGTCTTTATGCAGGAGGAGATTCAGGCTTCACATCCGCCTGCGGATGCGAAGATCTGGATCTTGATTCTATACTCAAAGACAATCAAGGCAGCCTATACCTCACATCCGCCTGGTGAGATGTGAACTACGTAGTCAATACCGGTGTAGTCGCGAACTGGCTAAAAAGGCGCCAGGATGGTGTTGGGCACCCAAGGGGTCGCAGCACTCAATAACTGGCCATCAGTCTCATTGCCTGTGAATCAACTGACCCTATAGGGGACACCTTCGCAGCCTTGGCCACATCACTATTGACAATGGTATTCCTCATAACCATATCGGCGCACTATCTCGAGCTAGTCATGCTTACTCATTGTGCCATACAATTCCGCCGTGTTGGTGATCTCGAGCTGTAACCGGCGAGTTGAAGCACTCCACTTTCGCGCTTTCTGCATATCCGATGTCTCAAGTCAGGGTAAGTGCACCAATGCACTGCGAGGGAGTTGCCGGGTGCGGAGGCAGTTGTAGAGTAGTGTCCGGCCCGCGCAGAACGGCTGCTAGATGCATCACTACATGGGCAATAATGGCGCCCAACGGGTTGCCGCTGAGCAAAAACGCCAGAGTGGTCAATCCATTACCGAGTAGTACAAGGCCCACGCTTCGGTTTCGGAATTCCGGATAGCCTACGTGATAAGAAAACGTAACGGCGAGGCTAGCGGTGAGAGCAAGCACGCCAAGTAACGTTTGACTGACCACTGAGCCAGACCAGCCAACGAAAGCAAGTCCCTCCCAGACAGCCAGAACCGGCATCACATTGAGGAAGAGCCCGTCGACAAGGCCGTAGGCCAGCCCGAGCCAGGCTAAGTCCGCCACAAGCTCGCCTCCGGTCGACTGCCGCGTGGCAGGCTGTGTACGCACGTTGGCGATGGTAATGGCGCCAACTGCGACTCCTGCTAAGACGCCCCAGGCCCAGTTGTCGACCAATAATGCCACTAGGCCGATCTTGCTCCAGACGAAGTACGCAGTCAGAAAGGCACTGGCAAGGGTCACATAAGGGACGAGGAACAGGTTCCGCGGCAAACGGAGCCAGCCACCGAAGATAGCAGCGATGGCAAATCCCAACCCACACGCCCCGATAATCCAGAGAACACTCTGCCACCAAAAGCTCGTAATCATGACTGACTGCTATCCTTTATTACTCGAGTTAAAAGGATCTCACTGGTGTCTGCGCAATAACGCCTACGGATGAACGCTGAACGCCTACGACTAGTAGTGAGGGGGGAGTTATATCGTCGTTCCCGGCCCCTGCAGCACGGCGGCTATATGCATTGCCACATGACTGAACAGCGCCCCAAGTGGGTTGACCGTCACGTCCGGCAGCGGTCGCGTACAGCGCTGGGGCGGCTAGCAGTAGTGCGCAGAAACGCGCAGTATCGCTGTACAAACTCAAACTCCAGCAACTCGTCGATGGCGGAACCGTCGCAGTCCACACCGTTACAGTGGCCAGCCAGGAAGTTATGTGGTATGCGAAGGGGAGTCCACCGCCTCCGCAGTCGGCCCAAGCGATATTTGTGCCGGTGCGGGGCAGTATAGCTGTAGCCAAGCTGAACGTGCTGGATTATAGCAGCGACAACAATGCTGGTTTTTCGATACTGACCACTGCGATTATTATGGTGTTGGTTGTGCTGCGTTCGGTCAAGATCGTCGAATAGCTGCTTCCTGCTGACCTGGCTATCCGGTTACTTTTTTTTGTCCTGCTCGGTTTCGTCACCATGCTTTTGCTGTGGAGTGAAGGCCTCCTCTATTGGATTGTGGGGCTTGCGAGCACGTCCGCCTCGCACTTACCGACCGGTTCGGCGCCGGCCACACGTGTGGGCGTGGCCTACGGCACGGCAGACCTGCAGCGAGACCAAGGCCGCGCGTTGTTCCAGTCGATCTTTGAAGCCTTGTCGGCTGGAGGCTACACGGCGGCCCTGGAGGCTGAACTGGCTGCCGTTCCCGATTCGTCTAAAATACTCGACAGCGCCACTAGTGGACTTGAGAAGTCCTACCCCTGCGCATCGAATGTGGTGGCGCAGTACCCGCAGTATGCAAAACTTTATCACGTCAGCGTATAACGCGTTTCCGGCCTGGGATCGGGATGTCGATACTGCGAGGATCATTGCTGTACTGGCGGGTGCAGCCATCGAATTCTTCTTCTTTCCGCGGCAAGAGAAAGAATGCAAGATGCTGCTGGACTCATGAGTTGGATGTGCGTAGCCACAGTGAAGTTCGCCGTGAGAGGCTTGCCTGTGTCGCTCAATATGGGCACGGTTGCCCAGCTCGTATTATGGACGCGAGGGCCAGTGGATCGCAGCCGAGACGGAAAAATAGCCTAGCCGAGGAATTACTATGAACGCTTCAACCGCAGCACCGTCCACCGCAGAAAAGCCCAAAAGGTCAGGATTCGTTCCCAATGTGATTTCAGGTTTGGCCACCGGACTGTTCAGCATTCCGGAAGGTATGGCATACGCACAGCTTGCGGGCGTGAACCCGATCTACGGCATGTATTCGGGCATCGTGGCAACCATCGTGGCATCGCTCACCACAGGCACAATCTTGATGATGAGCACGCTGACCAGCGCCATCGCCTAGCCACCGGCAGCGTCTTGCAGAGTGCGGGCATCCAAAGCAGCCAGTTGCCACAGGCGCTGTTCACCATCACATTCTTGGTTGGCGCCATTATGTTCGTGCTTGGTCTGGCGAGACTGGGGAGCATCGTCAACTTCGTGTCGAATGCCGAGGCGCACCGAATCGGCACCAGGTTGGTCGCCGGCATGGTGCTGGTCAACAAGGGCAACCTCAACTTCAAGGAGAATATTAATGTCAGATAGCAGCGCTCAGAGAAATATCGTGCCGTCCGTCCCCAATCTGCGCGATATGGGCGGCCCCGTTACGCAGGAGAACAAGCGCGTGCAAACCGGATTGCTTTATCGGTCCGAGCACGTCAGTCAAGTCAATGAGGAGGATATGCCGGCTTTCCAGAAGCTGGGCCTCAAAAAGATCTACGACCTACGCACCGTGGACGAAAGAGCCGCACAGCCCGACCGTGTGCCGGCAGGTGTCCAGTACGTGGTGGAGGACGTCTTGGCCGACGCGAAGGGGGCCGCGCCAGCCCAACTGCTGCAATTGCTGGGGGACCCGGCGAAGGCTAACGCCACGCTGGGCAACGGCGCTGTTGCCCAAATGTTCGTCAAGGGTTACGTCGACATTGTTAGCCTTCCCAGCGCGCGGCGAAGTTACGCGCATATGTTCACTGAGCTAGCCGACCCGGCGACCTTGCCGGCATTGTTTCACTGTACTACCGGCAAGGACCGCACCGGCTGGGCGGCCGCAGCATTGTTGACCCTGTGTGGCGTTTCCCACGAAGACGTAGTACAGGACTACCTGCGCAGTAACGACAATATCCTGCCCGAATACCAGCCCATTATCGACAAGTACGTCGCGAGCGGTGTTGAAGAAGACCTCCTTCTTTCCATTTTAGGCGTGCGCCAGGAATACTTGGAGGCATCGTTCCAGGAGATGCGTGACCAATTTGGCGCCATCGAGGAGTACTTCGCGTTAGGTTCAGACATCGGTGCCGCCGGGCAGGCAGCGTTGTGTGCACGATTTCTCGAACAGAGGCGGTTCTAGTGAGATTAGGAGATTTGGCATGACAGTTTCAGAGTTTCTTGCTGTTCTCGCCCAGTTGTCGGGTCTGGTGTTCATCGTCACCAGCATGCTGGCGATGGGTATGAGCCTGATGATCGCGCAGATTCTCGATCCGTTGAAGCATATGCGTCTGGTCATCCTGGCTCTACTGGCGAACTTCGTACTGGTGCCGCTATGGGCATATGTGATCGCACTGGTCCTGCCGCTGGAGCAGTCGCTCCAAATCGGGCTGATCTTACTGGCAACGGCGGCCGGCGCACCGTTCTTACCTCAGCTTGTGAAGGGCGCAAAAGGCGATATAGCCTTCGGCGTCGGGATGATGGTGCTGTTGATGGTGATTACCATTTTCTATTTACCCATCGTCCTGCCCCTGTTGCTACCGGGCGTCTCCATCAATCCGTGGGATATCGCCACGTCGCTGATCGTGCTGATGCTGATACCACTGGCACTCGGCCTTCTATTCAAGTCCCACTCGCCGGACAGCGCCGAGCGCTGGCAGCCGGTTATGAACAAGATCTCCAGTGTAGCGATCCTTGTTCTACTGGTGGTTGGGCTGGGGCTGAATATCTCTAACATCATCAGCCTTATCGGGTCATATGGGCTGTTAGCGTTGCTGCTGTTCATCATTGGGTGCCTGCTGATCGGCATGTTGCTGGGCGGTCGAGATCCGGCCGTCCGCAGCGTAATGGGCTTGGGCACGGCCCAGCGCAACGTATCGGCTGCAATCCTGGTCAGTGTGCAGAACTTCTCCAGCACAGATACGCTGCCCTTCGTCTTGGTGGCGGCCATCCTGTTGCTGTTGATCTTGCTGCCTACGGCAAAGCGGTTAGGTGCGCGGACTCAAGCGCCAGACGCAGGCGATGAGGCCGCCGCCGCGCCGATCGGTGCGTAAGCCCGCGCCGTGCTTGGGCGATTCGTGACGTCTTCGCCAAACGGGGTATGCCTTTTCGGCTGAGCGATTGCGGCGAACCTGCAGCGTGCCGTGATGCTAGAGAATCTTGTTTATAGGAGAGACTGAAGGAGACGAATGGACACGAGCAGTTTTGGCTTTGATCCGACTGAGTTTACGGCCGCTCCACTGCAAACCGAGGGCTGGATTCGATTTACATACCCGCCAGAGCAGGTGTTTGCGCAGCTCGCCGACCACGAGAGCATGACAGAATGGGTGCCGCTGCTCAAGTCGGTCACCGTCCTTCATCCGAAAGAAGTCGCGCCGGGCGAGAGCATGGTCAGAACCGCGCGTACCCTTGGCTTTCTGGGGGGTATCACACTGGTTGAGCGTGTCGTGTTCTGGAATGCGCCGCTGTGTTATGCATACGATACCCAGGGCCAATTATTCCCTTTGCAGAACTACATCGGGTTCATGGGCGTGGAGCCGGCAGCGGACGGCGGCGGACGGTTTATTTTTCTTGAGTATTTCGACGTGCACGGACCGATCCACTACGGTGTGATCCCCCACGGAGTAGCGCTCGTGATGCACAAGGCGTTTGAAAAGCTAAGCGCACTGATCGGGGGGACAGAGCTCGATGTGAGACATGTCAGAGCAGAGTATTGACACTTGGATGGTAAGCGAACGAGATGTTCATGCATCAGATCATATGAGCAGAATTTACACTGGCAAATAAGCCCTATGAAAAAGGATACATACAATGGCTAATCAGCACGCACGCACGATATTGCCCGTTCCGGATCAAGAGCAGCATGGGCTGACCACCTATGATGCAAAGGATCCCGACACCAGATTTCCACCTATCCAGACGATTGAACCGCCTGAAGGCGCGCCGAACGTGGTATTCATCCTCATCGACGATTCCGGCTTCGGTTCCTCGAGCGCGTTCGGCGGACCATTGAAACCCCCAACTTCGAGAGGTTGGCCGCAGGCGGCATCCGCCTTAACCGTTTTCACACGACTGCATTGTGCGCCCCTACGCGTGCGGCGCTCCTGACCGGCCGAAACCATCACTCGGTTAACATGGGTTGCGTCACCGAGCTGGGGACGTCGGCGCCAGGCATGACCGGCATTCGTCCTAACACGAAGGCCCCGCTTGCCGAGACGCTGAAGCTGAATGGCTACAACACAGCGCAGTTCGGCAAGTGCCATGAGGTGCCGCTGTTCCACAACAGCCCGATGGGTCCGTTCGACACCTGGCCCACCGGGTCAGGCTTCCAATATTTCTATGGGTTCATCGGCGGCGAGGACGACCAGTGGTATCCCTCGCTGTAAGAAGGTACCACGCCGGTCGAGCCGTCCAAGACGCCGGAGGAAGGCTATCACCTTACTGAGGACCTGGCCGACCACGCCGTCACTTGGATCCGGACCCAAAAGTCCATCATGCCGAACAAGCCTTTCTTCGTCTATTTCGCCCCCGGCGCGACCCATGCGCCACACCATGTGCCCCAGGAGTGGATTGACAAGTATAAGGGAAAATTCAACCATGGCTGGGACAGACAGCGTGAGATCACGTTTGCAAAGCAGAAGGAACTTGGCGTCATCGCGCCCGATGCCGAGCTGACTGCCCGCCCTGATGAACTGCCCGCATGGGATGATATGCCTCCCGCGCTCAAGCCCGTGCTAGAGCGCGGCATGGAAACGTATGCCGCCTTCATGTCGCACACCGATCACCAGGTCGGACGCATCCTCGACACGCTTGAAGAAATGGGCATCATGGAAAACACGTTGATCTTCTGTATGATCGGTGACAACGGCGCATCGGCGGAAGGGACGATCAACGGCACCTTCAACGAGATGATTGTCCTGAACGGCATGGGCTCGATCATCGAGACGCCGGAATTCCTGAACGCCAATATCGACAAGTGGGGCAGCCCTGAAGCCTATAATCACTATGCAGTAGGCTGGGCGTGGGCGATGGATACGCCGTACCAGTGGACTAAGCAGGTTGCCTCACACTGGGGTGGCACGCGTACCCGCACTATCGTGCACTGGCCCAAGGGCATTGAGGAAAAGGGGGGACATCGCTTCCAGTTCACCCAGTCATCGACGTGGCGCCTACGGTGCTGGAAGCCGCCGGCATTCCGGAGCCCATCCAGGTTAACGGCGTCACACAGTCGCCGATGGAAGGCACAAGCATGCTGTATGCCTTTGACGCACCGGACGCGCCGGAGCGCCACGACCTGCAATACTTTGAGATGTTCTGCAACCGCGGCGTCTATTACAAGGGTTGGAGCGCAGTTACCAAGCACCGCACGCCGTGGGTGCTCGGTATGGGACACAAGCTGCCCGCATTCGACGAGGACGTCTGGGAACTGTATGACGGCAGCAAGGACTACAGCCAGGCACATGACTTGGCCAAGGAGAATCCGGAGTTACTGCACAAGCTGCAGCGTCTCTTCCTGATCGAAGCCACAAAGTACCATGTCCTGCCGCTGGACGACCGCACTGTGGAGCGTTTCAACTCGGACATGGCCGGCCGGCCAACCGTCGCCAAAGGCAACAAGCAGTTATTCTTCCCCGGCATGAAACGCGTTTCCGAGGCTACCGTCCTCAACACGAAGAACAAGTCGTTCCAGGTTACAGCGCAGATAGTAGTGCCCGAGAACGGCGCGCAGGGAACGATCGTGGCGGAGGGTGGCGGGTTTGGCGGATGGGGCCTGATGATGGAAAAAGGCGCCGCCCGCTTTGTCTATAACCTGTTCGGTGTAAACGCATTCGTCACGAATGCGCAGAAAGCTCTGCCTGCGGGCGAGCGCCAGGTGCGCGCCGAATTTACCTATGCAGGCGGCGGGTTAGCCAAGGGCGGGGATGTCGCGCTCTATTACGACGGCGAAAAGGTCGGCGAAGGCAAGATCGCGGTCACGGCGCCGGTGATCTTCTCGGCGACCGAAGGTCTCGAGATAGGCCGCGAACTGGGTACGCCTGTGCTGCCAAGAGCGAAAGCCGAGAACACGGTGTTCAACGGCGAGATTAAGTGGGTGGAGTTGAGCATCGGCGACGACGACCATAGCCACCTTATAAAGCCGGAAGACTACTTGCAGATGATCATGAGCAGGCAGTAAGCGTAATCCGGTATGTCCATGCGCCAGACAGGTCTCACAGACTGTCTGGCGCATCAAGGAGACACGCTATGGGCCAGCACGTAACCGACGCAATGATGTGCGCATACTAGACTCGGGAACCCGTCCTGCTGGACTACGAAGCGGTTCTACAGTCCGAGGCTAGGTCTGATGGCGTCGTGGCTGTGACCCGCGACCTCGAAGGGGAAATCACCGTCGAACAGACCGATCACCTGAAACATGGCGGGGCGAAGGCGCTAGGCGCGGCGGACTTTGTTGTAGGGCTGTTCGCGCCTCCGCTGCTGCTCTCCACGGCGCTCGGCGCGGCGATGGGCGCGGGAGCCGGTCATCTGGCGCATGATAAGGTGAAGAGCCAGATCGAAGAGCAGGCTGCGCAAATGATACCGTGGGGTGGCGCTGCGTTGATCGTTGCCTACCCGCGCGAATCTGGCGAAGCCATCGATAAGGTGGTTACCCGCGCGCTGAGGAAGGTGGTAGGCGAGGCGGAAGGCTCCAGAAGCAAAGCGCCTAAAGCGGCGCTGGCAGACGCTCAGCAGAAGATGGATCAGCCGGCTCAGCCGCCGGCAACTGCTTGAGGCAAGCATCCCCTACAATGATGCGGTTATCTACTCAGCCTCATAGACATCGGTACGCGGCGGGCATAGCCACAAGCAGCGCTGTTGCCATCTCTGGACGAGGCTGCGAGTGAATCACTATTCCAATTGAGAGGCGAGTAGATCTATGAGTGTTGAAGTTGGTTCATCCAATATGCTAAAAATGGCGTTTGTGGGTTGCGGCGGTATTGCCGATGCGCACTGGCGCGGCATTCAAGAGCACGCAACTCGCATCAACGTCACAGCCGCAGTGGACATAGATTCAGAACGCGCTGCCTCAATGGCTGAGAGAATCGGCGGACAGGCTTTCACATTCTTGGAAGAGGCGTTGGCTGATGGAGATTTCACATCGGTGAACATCATGCTGCCTCATGCCCTGCACGAGGACGCCGCACTCAAGTCTTTCGAAGCGGGCAAGCATGTTATTCTCGAAAAACCCATGTCGACAACACTCGACAGTTGCGAGCGCATTATGGAGGCAGCGAGAACGGCCGGAACTGTCTTCATGATCGCAGAACAAGCGCAATACTGGCCTGACGCGCTGGCGGTAAAGCAGCTTCTTCAGGATGGCGCCATCGGTAACGTTATTACGGCGCGTGCATTCTTCGGCGGCTCTGTGGGCAGCAGTTGGGGATCCAATCCGTGGCGCTATGATCTGGCAATGACCGGTGGAGGAATCTGCATAGACGGCGGTTCCCACTGGATTCGGTTGATGAGGATGTGTTTGGGTGAGATAGAGGAAGTCGTTGCCGTCACCGATCATCCGCTTGCCGAGATGGAAGGTGAGTCAATGGCACGTGCGCTCTTGAAGTTTGCGTCGGGTACATACGCTGTCTATGACGCGCTGCGTGCAGGTTCCTTCAAGGCGCCGAGCGAAGAGTTTCGCGTCACTGGCACGATCGGCGAAATTATCATCGAGAAAGGCAGTGCTGGACGAGTTCTGCTCTTCACAAAGGAGCATCCGGATGGCCTTGTCATCTCCGACACAAAGCAGCAAGGGCGAAATGCAAGCTATGGATATGAGCTTGCCGATTTCGCAAGCGCAGTGCTCGAGGGCAAGTTGCTCGAGGCTGGACCGGAATATTCTATGGGAGAATTGCGCACTGCGTTGGCCATTTATCGATCGGCCGCAAATCGAACCTGGGAAAAAGTGTGGGCGTGAACGGTAACGCGCAACAACTTCAGTAGGCAGATGCATTTACCTGTAGTAGCGCCAACTATCAAATTATTTGACGCTTCTTATCGCATAAAGCGAATCATTGGTTGGCAGCGCAATAATTTGGCAGCGCAATAATACAGACAGGATTGTATACCATGGCGTATCGAAAGTTAGGTCAAACGGGCCTGAAAGTGTCAGCCTTTGGATTCGGTTGTGGCGCAGTCGGCGGCATTTTTGTAAAGGGTAACAAGAAGGAGATGATACGAGCTGTTGACCGCGCGGTTGATCTAGGCGTCAACTATTTTGACACTGCAGCCGTCTATTGAGATGGACTATCCCGAAACAAACCTGGGAATTGCACTGAATGAGACGAAAGTAGATGTGTTTGTGGGCACGAAAGTGCAGTTGCAAATAGACGAGCTGGACTCGATCGAGCCAGCTATCGTTGAATCCGTAGAACGAAGCTTGAAGCGTCTCCAAAAAGAATACGTCGATCTAGTTCAGTTGCACAACTTCATCGCATCTGTTCGCCGCCCGGAACGCGGTTGGGTAAACGCTGAAGATTTAGAACTATGCATAGGTGTTTTTCAGAAGCTCCAGAAGCAGGGAAAAGTGCGGCATTGGGGCTTCAATGGATTGGGTGAACCCAAAATTGTGCTGCAAGCCTTGAGCAAAGATGTAGCGACAGTTCAGACTTGCTATAATTTGCTCAATCCTTCTGCCGGCGTCAAGATTCCGCCCGACTATCCATTTGAAGATTATGGCCAACTGATCGATGTTGCAGCCAAGAACGACGTGGGCGTCATCGCCATCCGTGTACTAGCCGGCGGCGCGCTGAGCGGTTCAGCCAGTCGACACCCAAACGCAGCGCAAAGCGTGGACCCCATCGCGTAAGGCGGAGATTTCAAGGAGGATGACGACCGCCAGTGATAAAAACAGTCAACGGCGCCGACTTAATCCGATGCGATGACATCGGCATGGGCAAGTACTGCGCCGTTCCTCCTGGGCGTATCAGTATTGTCGATGGGTTTTCCTATTCCTATCAAAAACAACAGAATAGCTTCGGAAGCACGTCGTTATGTGGTTTTCCAGGTGCCCACCAGGGAATCGAACCCCGAACCCGCTGATTAAGAGTCAAATCCTGTTGTTTGGCGGCACGAAATACCATATGCAAACTTTCGAGTCTCGAAGACTACTATATGTTGCGGTGAGTCCTTTCGTAGGTAATCTAGGAATCAGCGGGTTTGCTTGAACTGGTACGGATATCGTATTCAGATGTCTATTGTGGTCCTGTTTGTGCACGTAGAGTAGCTACTGAAAAATGATCGAGACACTGCCAGCTGGATGGCTATGGTCGTTCGGTGCATCTCAGGCATTTACAACTAGGGATTTTGAAACCTTGGGAACTGTCAGATTCAAGAATCGCCTATGCAGTAGGTCTTGAGTCGAGTAATACAATATTTAGTATGACCGTCATGTGATTAGGTCCCGACATTTTTTGGATACGATACACTGATCCCAGAATATCACCAAGTCTCCCATTTCGACCCTCAGGTAAGTCATCCTGGCATAGTGCGGGTATTTAGGTCGTAATCCTGCTGCCATGACTCTTTGACAATAACGATCACCGCCGACCAACAATCATCTGTGTAACTGTGTTCTCTCTCATAACCCCGCGAGAACGGCGCTCGGCCATCCAAAGTGCATCTGCCTCTGCTTTGATGAGCTCGAGATGGCCTGCTCGCAGTTGCGTGAACAGTTCCTCTTGCTTGCGTTCGGTTTTTCCGGACATGGTTCTGCCAACACCTGCTTGCAGAGCGTAGAAGCGTCTCAAAAACCAGATTAGCTTTCGCATTGTGCCCTCAAGGGCGAATGGTTATAATGGCTGAAGAATCCTGCTTGTCACCGACCAACCGTCTAGCCGATGATCCTTACCACCAAATTGCACGTCCCCCCACAGACCGCAGACCTTGTGCACCGACCGCACCTCTATGCGCGCTTGGACACCAGCCCGAATTACCCGCTAACCGTTCTCTCAGCCCCTGCCGGCTTTGGCAAGAGTACGCTGCTGGGCGCATGGCTCGCGCAGAGCGATTTTCGCTCAACATGGCTGTCCTTGGATGAGCGAGACGACGAAGCAACCGTCTTCCTCAGCTACTTCATTGCAGCCGTGCGAAAACTCCACGCGGATGCATGTCCTGAGACCGAAGCCATGATCCGCCTAGCTTCGCCTCCCGATATCGACGTCTTGGCGAACCAGTTGGTTAACGAGCTGGATGTACTTCCTGGCACCTTCGCGTTAGTACTGGACGATTTCCACACCATCCGCGACCCCGCTATCCATCAGCTAGTCGCTTCTATCGTGCGTCGTCCGCCTCGACCACTTCATCTGATCGTCGCAGGCCGAGTTGACCCACCGCTCCCGATGCCCGTGCTTCGGGCCAAGGGCCAAATGCTGGAGTTACGTTCGGCCGACCTTCGATTCAGAAGAGATGAAACGGTAGCCTTCCTTCATCAGATACCCGACTTGACCATCGACGAAACGGGTGTAGCGATATTGGATGAGGTGATCGAGGGATGGCCGGCGGGTCTGCGTCTAGCCACGCTTTCTTTGCGCCTATCCGACGATCCGGCCAGAACCCTAGTGACGCTAGCCGGTGAGCGCAATTACGCAGCGGATTACCTTTTCCAAGAGATCCTAAGCCACCTACCTACTGAAACGCAGACATGGCTCTTGAGGCTCTCCACTGCCGACAGTTTCTGCGCCGATTTGTGCGATGAGCTATGCCCGGCACCTGAAGACGCCAGAACATGGCCCGGTGGACAGGCATTCATCCAGTGGCTGCATGCGACGAATCTCTTCTTGACACCGCAGGACGACATCGAAGAGTGGTTCCGGTTCCATCACCTGTTTCTCCAGTTGCTGCGCGACCGATTATACGTGCAATCCGATGAAGCCGCCGTTATGCAACTGCAGCGGAAGGCGGGGGCTTGGTTTGCAGGCAAGGGCATGATTGAAGATTCGGTGTACTATTATTTAGCTACCGGAGATCTGGATGAGGTTGCCACTTTGATGGTCCGTGCCCGACGGCACGTAATCAACCAGGAGGACTGGCCAAGGCTGACACGATGGCTGGGTCTTCTTCCAGCTTACTATGTCGAGGCCACGCCTGAGTTGTGGATTATCAAAGCCTGGTCCCTTCAGAGCCGCTTCCGCCTGAACGAGGTAGATCTCGTTCTTGACCAAATCGAGGCGCACTGGGATCAACTTTGCGCGGGGCAGTCTGCGGCGGATGCAGAGATTCTGTCCGCCGAAATCGCCACGCATCGCAGCCAGAACCGGTTTTGGGCAGGTGATGGCGCTCGAAGCCTGGAAATGGCCAGATATGCTGTGGCACACACGCCAACTGACTACACGGGGGTCTATGGCAACGCTCTGCTATACCTTGGGATAGCGATGCAGGTAGCGGGTCAACAAGAAGGAGGACTCGCAAGGCTCACGCAAGCGCTATTCAGCGACAAGGCACGGCAGAACCCAGCATTCGCAGCCCGGATGTTAGTCGCTCTTACGTTGATACACTGGGTAGTTGCGGATCTGACAACCGCCAAACGGTACGCCTCGCGGCTCTTGGATATTGCGAATCAACGCCACCTACTCGCCAGCCGAGGCTGGGCGCATCTTTATCTGGGCTCCGTACACTACTGGCGCGACGAGCTGCAAGCGGCGGCCGATCACTTCGGCGCGCTGGTGGAGAGCCCCTACGGCGCAAATTCACTGGCTATCATCCACGGTCACTGCGGGCTGGTCGTGACGTATTTAAGACAAGCCCGTGACGCTGACGCTACCGAGGTCCTAGAGGCTGCATTTACCTTTGCCGACCAGACTGGCAGCCTGGTTCACTTGCAGCACGTGCAGGCTCTGGAAGCGTACGTTTCACTAGTGCGGGGCAGGAAAGCTGCTGCCGCGGCCTGGGCTGACCAGAACGCGGGCACGCACCCTTTGCTGCCAATGTACTTCATGGAGATACCGGCGCTGACCTGGGTGCGAATTCGCATTGCAGAGGGTACACAGGCCAGCATGAACCAGGCGGCCGCTGCCCTCGCCGATTTACACCGCTACGTAGCCGAGACGCACAATACCATCCGTTTGATCGATGTGCTGGCGCTGGATAGCATTCTGCATTCTGCGCAGTGTGATCGTCCGGCCGCGCTCGCCCTCTTGAAGCAGGCGGTGGCTCTGGCGGAGCCTGCGGGTATCGTCCGCCCATTCGTCGATCTGGGTCCAGATATGGCAGCGTTGTTGCATGAGGTGGCCAAGGGCGCAAACGGTTCGGACTATGCCCGCCGCTTGTTGGCTGCGTTTCCAAACCGAAGCATCCAGGGCAAGACGCGCGCGTTTGCGCCGCAAGGCCAGCCGGATTCCACAATAGAACCGCTCACGGATCGCGAGATAGACGTACTTAAGTTGCTGAGCCAACGTCTCTCCGACAAGGAGATCGCGCAGATTCTAGTGATCTCTCCCGTAACGGTTAAGACGCACTTGCGTAATCTATTTGCCAAGCTACAGGTCCACACCCGACGCGAGGCTATTGCTCGGGCCCGCTCCTTGGGCTTGCTTCCTACCTCCTAAAGTACTCCCTTTCTACTACCTATTGGTGGATGCACGCAGGGTCGCTGCGTGCCATGATGGTCATGAGGCGCGTGCAGCCAAATGCTGGCATGCTATAAGCGCTGGGTGTGCGTATGTGCTAGCACGGCCCACATTCCTCAAGGCTGATCGTAATCATGCGAATCAAAAGCCGGGCCGAAGTATTTGACAGTGCCGCCTATTACAAAATAGCCTTTCACGGTGAGATATCAGGGAAATGGGCGGAGTCGATGCACGGTATGGAGTCCGAGGTGGTTACATCGTGTGGCGGGATCCGCGTCACGTTTCTCAGCGGCTGGCTTCGCGATCAGGCTGCGCTGGCAGGCGTATTAAGCACAGCGTACAACATGGGCATCCCGCTGCTGTCCATTCAGCGGTTGGACAAAGATGTCCCAGATTAGCGTTAGTCGCAGAGGCGCGTCGTACCCTGTTCATCGGTACCGCCATTATCGTACTAATCGTCGGGAGGTGTTGCCGACGAGTCGATCGACTTCCAAGCAACGCTGCTTGGGGTCAAAATCCGCCGGCATTTGTCTAAGCGGTTCTAAGAACGTCCCTGCGATTGGAGCATGAGATGGCGAAAAACAAGAGCAAGAAGAAAGAGAAGAAGATGCGTGCAGAGCAGAACACTGAGATAACAGAGACTTCTGCTGTTGCCGACCATCCTGAGAGTACGGGAGAACCTCGCGCCAAGATGAAGCGTAAGGAGTTCGATAAGGAGCTTAAAAAGCTCCAGGTCGAGCTCGTCAAGATGCAGGAGTGGGTCACTGCCACCGGGGCCAAAGTCTGCGTGGTTTTCGAAGGGCGTGACACGGCAGGTAAAGGCGGCGTCATCAAGCGCATTACCGAGCGCACCAGCCCGCGTATTTTCCGTCATATAGCCTTGCCCGCGCCAACGGAACGAGAAAGAACACAGATGTACTTCCAGCGCTACATGCCCTATCTACCCGCAGGCGGCGAGGTAGTGCTTTTCGACCGCAGTTGGTACAACCGGGCAGGTGTGGAGCGGGTCATGGGTTTCGCCACCGAGGACCAAGTGGAGTACTTCCTTAGGTACGCACCAGCCGTCGAACAGTCGATCATCCATTCGGGGATCATTCTGATTAAGTACTGGCTGGAAGTCAGCATGGAAAACCAGGAGTTGCGGTTGCGGGAGCGCGATAAGGATGGCCGAAAGATCTGGAAGCTCAGCCCCATGGATATGAAGAGCTACACCCACTGGTACGACTACTCCCGTGCCCGTGATGCAATGTTCACCGCCACGGATACCCCCGAAAGCCCCTGGCATGTCGTGGATTCCAACGACAAGCGTCGGGCGCGATTGAACCTTATCACCCATTTGCTAAGTCAGGTGCCCTACGAAGAAGTTCCGCGCAAACCGGTGAAGTTCCCGAAGCGGCAGGACGAGGGCGACTATGTAGAGCCGGACTATCCCTACCGTTGGATTCCAGAAGTTTCCTGAGGGAACTGCCCACAGAGAGAAAGTGGCACGTTATGGCAGACACTGCACAAGAACAGATGAATTGGTACGCGATGGAGTCGGAAGCCGTCGCAGATCAGCTCAACGTGGACCCGGCCAAAGGGTTGAGCTCGGCTGAAGCACAGCAGCGCTTGCAGCAATCTGGTCCCAACGAGCTGGCCGCCAAGAAGAAGGAAGCCGGCTGGCAGGCTTTTCTGCGCCAGTACAAGGATTTCATGCAGATCATTCTGCTGGGTGCAGCCGTGCTCAGCATCGTATTCACCGGTGAGTGGGGCACAACGATTGTGCTGGTGGTGTTGACAATCTTCAACGCCGTGTTGGGCCTGCGCGGCGAAGCCAAGGCCGAAGCCAGCCTGGCCTCTTTGCAGAAGATGATGAAGAACATCACCCGTGTGCGCCGCGATGGCCAAGCCATCGAGATTGAAGCCGAAGGGTTGGTTCCAGGCGATATCGTGCTCATGGAGGCGGGCGACCGTGTGCCGGCCGATGGGCGCCTGTTCGTCACCGCCACGCTGGAGATCGAGGAGGCCGCCCTGACCGGCGAGAGCGTCGCCTCGCCCAAGGACACCGATGTCATCGACAAGACCGAAGTCCCCCTGGGAGACCGCCACAATATGGCCTATATGAACACCGGGGTGACGCGTGGGCGCGGCGAGATGATCGTCACCACCACCGGCATGGGCACTGAGATGGGCAACATTGCCGACCTGCTCAACAAGACCGAGTCTGACAAGACGCCCTTGCAGAAGCAGCTCGACAAGCTGACCATCATCATCGCCGGCCTGGCAGGCGTCGCCTTCATCTTGATGATCATTCTGGGTCTGCGCAACGGCCAATCCCTAAACTCCGTCTTTATTGCCGGCATTGCCCTGGCGATTTCGGCTATCCCCACCGGTCTGCCTGCGGTCGTGACCACCATGTATTCCATGGGCACGCGTGCGCTGGCCGCACAGGGAGCCATCGTCAAGCGGCTGCCCTCGGTGGAGACGCTGGGCTCAGTCTCAGCTATCTGCTCGGACAAGACCGGCACGTTGACGCTCAACAAGATGACGGCGCGCGAGTTCATCGTGCCTGGCCAGAATCGGTATAGGGTGACCGGTGAGGGGTATAGTACGCAGGGCGAATTGCTGCATTCCGGCGGGACCAAGATCGACTTGGATGCAGTCATGCTGCCCATGGCGCTATGTGCGGACGCCCGCCTGAACGGCGAGGAGCTCATCGGCGACCCGACCGAAGGCGCGCTGATCGTACTAGCGGCCAAGGGCGGCATTGACCTCGATGGCGCAAGAGAGATGTACCCGCGCGTGGCCGAGCTGCCCTTCGACGCCGACTACAAGTTCATGGCTACCTTCCATAACATGACTGATGAGCAGGGCAAGCCGGTGGTGCGCTGCTTCGTCAAAGGCGCGCCGGATGTGCTGATCGCGCGTGGCAGCCAATTACTGGATCCCCGGCGGCGAGCCGGCGCCGATCACGGATGAGAATCGCCAACTGGCGCTGGACGAAAATGAACGCATCGCCAAAGCCGGTGAACGCGTTATGGTGGTGGCGCGGTCGCGACTTCGATCCGCAGACCTTCGATCCAAAGGCCAACCTGATCGACCTGGTGACGGACCTGACTCTGATGGCGATGGTGGGCATCGTGGACCCGCCGCGCACCGAAGCCAGGGATGCCATCGCCAAGTGTCACAGCGCCGGCATCCAGGTGCGCATGATCACCGGCGACCACGCCGTGACCGCGGCGGCTATCGGGCACGAACTGGGCATCGAGGGTACGGCCCTCACCGGTGCACAGTTCGCGGCCAAGAGTGACGATGAACTGATGAAAGAGTTGCCCGAGATCGGCGTGGTTGCACGCGTGACGCCTCAGGACAAGATTCGCATGGTGGATCTCCTACAGCGCCAGGAGAATATCGTGGCCATGACCGGTGACGGCGTCAACGATGCGCCGGCGCTCAAGAAGGCCGACATCGGCGTGGCAATGGGCATCACAGGCACCGAGGTCTCCAAGGGGGCCGCCGTGATGATCCTGACCGATGACAACTTCGCCACCATCGTTAAGGCGGTTGAATTCGGGCGGGCTATCTACCAGAACCTGTTCAACTTCGTGCGCTTTCAGATGGCCCAACTGGTGGCGTTTATCGCTTCCTATCTGCTGGCCGCCCTGTTTCTCGTCCTCGGCGGCGTGCCGTTCACGCCCTTCCTGGTGCTGTTCGTGAACTTCTTGGTGACGGTCCCGGTTGCGATAGCGCTAAGCTTTGACAAGCCGGCCTCTGATCTGATGGAGCACAAGCCCCGACCGCTGAAGCAGCCCATCTTGTCCCGATCGCAATGGGTGCGCATTATCTTCATCGGCGTGTTGACGGCCATCGTGACGGTCTATCTGGAGAGCGTGTATGAAGCCACAGACTTCTCTACGGCAGCCACCATGGGCTTTGCCGTCTTCGCCATGATGAGTATCGCCATGGGCCTGAGCGCACGAAGCGAGACGGCAAGCGCGCTCAATCGTGACATCTTCCATGATCGGAACCAGTTGCTGTTCTACGGGTTGGCCTTGCTTTTCACGTTCCTGCCGACGGAATTGGCCTTCCTGCAGCGGTTCCTGGGTACGACCTCGCTGAATGGCAACCAGTGGCTGCAATGCATCGCCTTTGCTATTGCCCTGCTGCTGGTTGATGAAGTGATCAAGTTCTTCCTGCGCCGAAGCCGTGGGGAGCATACCGACCAACCGACGGCCAAACTGGCCGCCGAAAGCGCTTGACAATAGCTTGCCATCACCGCTGCGGTCGTAACATCGCAGCGGCGATAGCTCTGAAGATCGGAGTGCCAAATATCACCAGAATAGTGGGCGCGACACGCTATCTCATCATGATTCCTATCGTTGGCCTAGCCTTGGCCGCGGCCGTCTTCTTTGTTTTCGGAGGCTTTGGGATGATCCGGCTGCTTATCGAGAGCATGCTTGGCTACCTAGGGGTCGCTACCGTGGAAATTCATGCCGCCGAGCCAATCCCGCTTGAAATTGAAATTCTCGAATATGTGCACCAGTTTCTAATCGGCACGGTTCTGTATATCACTGCCGTCGGTTTCTACCAGCTGTTCATCCATGATCTGCCAACTCCTGCCTGGCTGCGAGTTGACAGCACAGAAGCTCTGGAGACCAACCTCGTCGGCGTGATAGTCGTCGTGCTCGCCGTGAACTTCCTGGGATTGGTGTTCACCAAGGATGCAGACGTGCTGCTGAAGTATGGCGCCGCCATTGCTCTGCCTATCGCAGCACTGGCCCTCTTCATCGGGCTGAGAACCTGGTCAACGACACTCGTTCGAAGAGCGGCAGACGCGGAGAAAGCACCCTTGGCAGAGGATTCTTCTGAGGACGTGACGCCGTCCGCAACCGAGGGAGGGAACTGATTGACTACCACATACGTAGGCTCATCGTTCGACAAGCCAACCCATATTCGCATGACGGTGATTCAGCGTTAGCCAACTTGTACGTAGGGAGTGTATGAGATGAAGAAGTGGGCAGTTCTCGCACTACTTAGCGGAGCAATGTTCATCATAGTGATTGATACCACCATGATGAACGTGTCCATCTCCGCCCTAGTGGCGGACCTGAACACGACTGTAAGCGGGATACAGGCGGCGATCTCGATATATGCGCTCGTGATGGCCTCATTCATGCTCATAGGCGGCAAGCTGGCCGACATCGGCGGCAAACGGCGTGTGTTCGTCATCGGCCTGATCATCTACGGCGTGGGCACAACAACCGCCTCGTTCAGCCAGACGCTGGGTATGTTGATCATCGGCTGGTCAATCCTAGAAGGATTGGGCGCGGCCCTGATGATGCCCAACATCCAGACCCTCTTGCGGGACGCGTATGAAGGCGAAGATCGGGCGAAGGGCTACAGCGTGATCGGCGCTGTCGGCGCCATCGGTGCAGCGGTCGGACCCATCGTGGGCGGCTTTCTCACGACGTACGCCAGCTGGCGCTGGGCGTTCCGTCTGGAGTTGATCATCGTGGTTGCCGTACTGGTACTCAGAAACCGGCTGGCGGAGGACCATCTCGCAGGCGTCCGGCCCAAGTTCGACTATGTGGGAGCGCTGTTCTCCATCGTCGGCTGGTCGACAATTGTCCTGGGATTCCTGCTGATCCAGAGCTACGGTCTCGTTTTCGCCAAACAGCCGCTGGTCATCGGCGATCTAGAGATCGCTCCGTTTGGGTTGTCCGTGGTGCCATTCCTAGTAGGCTTTGGAGTCCTCATGATTATGCTCCTGCTACGCTGGGAGCACCGCTTAGAAGATAGCCATCGTGACGGATTGTTCAAGCCCTCGCTGCTCAAGATCGAGGGGCTGAGCAACGGTTTCAGGGTGCGGTTCATGGAGATGGCTATCTTCGCCGGATTTCTATTTACTTATCCTCTCCTACTTCAGCTGTCGTTTGACTACACGGCGATCGAGACGGGAATCGCGTTGATGCCGTTTTCGATTGCGGTTCTGATAACCGCTATGCTCGGCGCCAGACTCGTATCCAAATACAGCGCCAAACGCATCATCCAGGCGGGTTTCTTGATATCCATAGCGGGGCTCGTCGCCCTGCTGGTGAGCATCCAGCCCGAGATCAGCGCGTCAGATCTCGCAAGCGGTGCCCTGTTCGGGGCGGGACTGGGACTTATCCTGCCGACCACGCTGAACTTGAATCTCTCACTGGTATCTGCTGAGGACACGCCGGAAACGGCAGGGCTAAACGGTACCTTTGAACAGTTGGGAAACTCAGTTGGCGTTGCGCTGGTCGGGACCATGATGCTGGTCGCCCTGAGCGTTGGACTGGGTACGGGTTTTGAGGCGAGTACGGAGTTTACGGCGGATGAGCAGCAACAACTTGTCGCTACCGTCGAGAACGGTGTGCAGCTTATGTCGGATACCCAGCTAACGGATGCGCTCGCAGCGGCCGGTCTGGAACAGCAAGAGTCAGAACAGATTTTGGCGATCTATCAAGATGCGCGTGTACAGGCTTTTCGCTCCGGCGTCGCGTTCATGCTATTCGTCGCACTCGCCGGCCTGATCTTCTCGACCGGACTTGCCGACCGTATGCTGGTCGAGGGCGAACCCCAACCGGCAACCTGAAGTGGGCGCGAAGGGCTTGGCGGAAGAGCTTGTATTCTGCGTACTGTGACAAATGAACGAACGAATAATGAGGAGGCTTGAATTGTCGAATGCAGGCGTTCTTGTGGTGTAGGCCGCCCTAGTCCCAACGGTGTATGTTCGGGCGCGTGCGACCGGCTCCAACTGGCTTGGCAGCTTTTCGCGCGGGAACTGTGCAGATAGATGTATATGAGTATCGAGCAACGAGAAACAGTGATAGAGAGATCAGGAGGTTGGACCGGATGATGAAACATGGACCAGTGGATGTGATCGTTATGGCGGCCGGGGAGCCGCGCTTCGACGGGAGCGTACTCCCCGAGTTGGAAAAGCAGACGGCCAAAGGCACGATCCGAGTGCTCGACGCCATGGTGCTGTTCAAGGACGAATCAGGAGGCAGTTGGCGACTCGATTTCTCTGATCTGCCTGAAGAGCAAGCTGAGGCAGTGGAATTTATTAGTACCGAGACGCAAGGGCTGTTCGACGAGGAAGACGAAGATACGCTGGCCGAGGGCATGGTACCCGGCTCGGCGATTTTCGCGCTGGCCATCGAGCACACCTGGGCGCTCGATCTCGTGAATGCACTCTACAATGCCGGCGTAGAGATGGCTCTGAACTTCCGTGTGCCGGCGCCTATTGTCGACGAGGCGTTTGCCTCGCTCGCGACAGATATCTAAAGGAGACGAAGATGCCCGGTTTAATGCGAGGTATGGCAAAGACTGCAGCCGTGGTAGGCACTGCAACGGCTACGCGCGGCGCAGTCAACCGCCGGCAGGCAAACAAGAACGCTGCGGCGTATTCACAGGCGGCGGCACAGGTACAGCCGCAGCAGTCGCCACAGGTAGAGTACGTCGAGGTACCGGCTGAGGAGGCAGATCCAATCGAGCAGCTCGAGCGCCTTGGTGCGCTACACGCGCAGGGGGTTCTCACCGACGAGGAATTTGCTGCGCAGAAGGCAAAGATACTGGATGCATAACGTAGTCAACCGATGAATTTGAAACCAACAGAACGAAGGAGCACGCAGGATGTCTGACAAGAACAATCAGGTGATTATTGCCTATTTCTCCAGTGCCGACAAGGCCGATTCGGCGGCCAATCAACTCATGGCCTGGGACCAGGCAAACGAAGCCGTAAAGCTGGGTGGTATCGGCATCCTTGTCTGGGACGACGGCAAGTTCAAGACCTACAAGGTCGGCGGACGCGCCGCCGGCAAAGGTGCCAAGTGGGGTACCGCCCTGGGCGTCGTGACCGGCATCCTCTCCGGCGGCGTGACCCTGATCGGCGGTGCGGTGGCTGGGGCTGCCGGCGGCGCTGTACTGGGCTCATTCTTCCACAAGAGCCTCGGTCTCACCGATGACGACGAAGCGCGCCTGGAGAAGCATCTAGCCGAGGGTGGTGCCGCGTTGGTTGCCATGGCTGACGAGGACGAGGTTGACGTGACTTCGGCGCAGATTAGTACGCTGGGTGGCACGGTAGAGAACTATGAAATTCCCGATGAAACCATGGAAAAGGTCGAGGCAACCGAGGAAGTACAGCCTGCAGAAGAATCTGAAGACGAAGCAAAAAGCACATGATGGCCAGTCGTAGCATCTGTGCCGACAGGGCATAATGCTAAGAAGGTTGGATGTCGGTCGCTGCGAAGTGCGCGTACCGGCATCCAACGCCCTGCTCTGGGCGCTTTATGCCCAGAGACCGACCTACACTGAGAGGAAGAATAGATCCAGGAATTGAACATAATTGGTTCCTCTCCTCTCATACGCATATATCTTATCGATTATCAGGCAGATATGTCATCCGATCCGTTGGCAATCGGCCTGTGGAAGGTGGACAACCGATGTCGAGAACAGACTTGGCCATTAGTATCCTCATGCGAGTAGGGAGTGAACCGTGAAGCCGCAATCTATTGCGGTCCTAGTTCTCAGTGTTGGCGTGCTCTTCGTGAGCGTCCTGCTCAACCAAGCTAGCGTGTTTGCTGAGCAGGACCAGTCGGCGCGTGTCCAGCAGTTCACGGGACGATTGCACGCCGCGGAGACCCACGCTTACCTTCTGAAGGACCTAGAGACCGGAGATAGACTCACTGTTTCGATGCGGTCGACTTCAGGCAATCTGGACCCTACAGTCGGGATCGCGGACCCTGCCGTACCCCTGGCGGAAGCCATGACCCGCTACCGGGAAGATCTCGAGCGTCTGCTAGAAGCGAACGAGAGTGCGGCCCTGGCCGTACAAGAGGCGAGGGACCAGTACTTCCTTGCCTGGGACGACGACAGTGGCGATGGCTATGCGGCCATGCTGGAGTACGTCGTTCCCGCGCCTGGCGACTACGTGTTGATCGCCGCCGGCTCGCTTTCGTCGCTCGGTCGCGCCACATCCGGCGAGTATGAACTGCTAACCGGGCTCAACATACCGGACACGCAGCTTGACGCGGACGGTCCTACCGGGGCGCCTTTCGCGGAGCGGCTTCCAGCTCCCTGGGGCGCGCCAGTGTTTGTAGAAGAAACATCAGGCGCCTTGACGGCCGCCGCCCCAATGACGAACCTGCCACTCGTTGACATCGATGTCGGCCAAACCCTCACGGCTTACGCTGAAGCCACTTCCGGGAACCTGATTCCAAGGATTATCTTGCGCGATTACGGCGGTAAAGCCCTCGAATCAGGCAACCTGCTTGGACGGGAACCTATAGCAACGCTTCGATACACCATGTCGGAGACCGCGGTTGGATATTCTCTTGAATTGCAGGCGGCTTCTTTGCCGGATGGAACCCCGACCGAGGGCGATTACCGGATACTGGTGGGGGTGAACGCGCCGGATGTTCTAGGCGGGCAAGCGAAGCTACAAGGTGACAAAGTTCTCAAGTCTCCCATCGAAGTAGAGACAGGCCTCCAGATCCTTCGGATCAGTGCCGTGGATTCGCCAAACGAGAATTTCAGCGTGTTGGCGAGTCTGCGGATGGATTGGACGGACCCAGCGATGGCCTTCAGCCCGGACTCCTGCAACTGTTCCGTGAAGCTTTACACCGAGAAGGAATTTGATCGCTTTCTCGCCGATGTCGGGAGTAAATGGCCGGCGTTTACGTTCTTCAACCAACTTGGAAATCGATGGGTTCAGGGCAGGACAGTGGCGGTCTGGCCCGACGGACGCGCTCGGTATGCGGAAACCTTCAACACTACCTTCCAGGCCGATTTCGACTTCCGGCAATACCCCTTTGACATGGAGACCTTTCCGATCTACATAGATCTTCTATACCCCACTTCGGCGTATACGATGACCGAGCTGGCTGGCTACAGCGAGATCGATCCTGCGCACGGTGAAGATGAATTCATCATCTCTGAGTTCACGACCGACGTGAGCACTGTCATGCCCCGTGCCGCTGATAACCCTGTGTCACGCATGACCTTTAGCTTCAGCGCGCCACGCCATCTGAATTACTACCTTCTGCAGGTGTTCCTGCCGATCATCCTGATAATCTTGATATCGTGGTTCACCTTTTTCCTTCGCGACTACACGCGGAGAATTGAAGCAGCGGCAGCTAACATCCTGCTGTTCATCGCGTTCAGTTGGAGCCTGGCAGGCAACTATCCGCGACTCGGCTATATCACCTTCCTGGACGCGGTCATGGGCGTGACGTTCCTGGTGAATGTTCTGGTGCTTCTCTACAACGTAATTATGAAGCGACTGGAAGTTCAAGGGGAGGCTGAACGTGTTCAGCGCATCGACAACATTCTTGACTGGGCCTATCCCCTGTCGTACGTAGCCTTGATCGGGGTGGTGGTCCTTCTGTTTTTCTGATCTCAGTTTCTTTTAAGGCCTTACTGGCTAGTATGGCAACTGAAGGACCCGTTGCCCTGGTTGCGGAGAATGTGGGAAGCGAGTAGCGCAGTCTGATTCAGAATGGCGGTCCTCGGCCAACAACGTAGTGCCGGGTTTGGGGATTTCGTGCGGTGAATGAGGAGACAATATGAGTACCGTGAATCCAGAAGAAAAACGGCTGCAAGCGGCGCGGGAAGAGCATATCCCGTGGAAGAAGTGGGGACCGTACTTAAGCGAGCGACAATGGGGTGTTGTGCGCGAGGACTATAGCGACAACGGCGATGCCTGGGCCTACTTCACCCACGACCAAGCGCGTTCGCGCGCCTATCGATGGGGCGAAGACGGTCTGGCTGGCATCTCCGATGACAAACAGATCCTCTGCTTTGCGCTGGCGTTGTGGAATGGCCGCGACCCGACTACTCAAGGAGCGGCTATTCGGCCTGACCAATGCCGAGGGTAACCATGGCGAAGATGTCAAGGAGTATTACTTCTACCTGGACAGTACGCCGACACATTCGTACATGAAGTACCTATACAAGTATCCTCAGGCCGCATTCCCGTACGACGACCTGGTTCAGACCAACCAGCAGCGCACGGCCGACGATTTCGAGTATGAGCTGCTCAACACGGGCGTGTTTGATGCAGATCGCTACTTCGATGTCTTTGTTGAATACGCCAAGGAAACGCCGGAGGACATCCTGGTCCAGATCACGGCGTACAATCGCGGGCCGGAGAAGGCCACGCTGCACGTGTTGCCGACGCTATGGTTCCGCAACACATGGTCCTGGTCGGATGGCAGGCTCAAACCCAACCTGCGACAGAGTGAGGGTGGGAAAGGGTATAGTGTGATTGAGGCCAGCCATCCCGACCAAGGAGAGCGTTATCTGTACGTATCCGGCGCCGCGCCGCTGCTGTTCACCGACAATGAGACAAACACGGCGCGGCTGTTCGGCCACCCCAATGCTACTCCCTATGTCAAAGACGGGATCAACGACGCTGTAGTGGCTGGAAAACAGGACGCAGTGAATCCTGCGCAGACCGGCACCAAGGCGGCTCCCCATATTGATCTTTCGTTGGATCCGGGCCAGAGCCAAGTGATCCGTTTGCGCCTGACGGAGATAGGCCCGCTATCTCTTAGCGCATCCTATCCTGCCAAGGGCAATCCGTTTGGCCGTCACTTTGACACGGTCATGAAGACGCGTCGAGAAGAGGCAGACGCGTTCTACGCAGAGAAAACGCCAGCCGGATTGTCAGATGATGAGAAGAATGTGATGCGCCAGGCGCTGGCCGGCATGCTATGGAGCAAACAGTTCTACAACTACGACGTGACGCGAGTGGCTAAACGAGCACGGTCTCGCCGATCGCGCCAGCCTGCAGCATGCCTCTATCCGCAACAAAGACTGGTTCTATATGGTGAACGCCGACATCATCTCCATGCCGGACAAGTGGGAGTATCCCTGGTATGCGGCATGGGATCTGGCGTTTCACACCGTTGCGCTTGCCAGCGTCGATCTCGACTTCGCCAAAGACCAACTGGAGTTGATGCTGAATGAACGCTATCTCCACCCCAATGGTCAAATGCCTGCCTATGAGTGGAATTTCAGTGACGTGAATCCGCCGGTGCATGCGTGGGCGTTGATGCGCGTCTACACCATCGAGAGGATGCTGCGCGGCAAGGGCGACATAGCGTTCTTGAAGGACGCCTTCCATAAATTATTGCTGAATTTTACCTGGTGGATAAACCGCAAGGACCCAGACGGCAAGGACCTGTTTGGGGGCGGCTTCCTCGGTCTGGACAATATTGGCGTCTTCGACCGCAGCGCTCCACTGCCCACCGGCGGCAACATAGAACAATCGGACGGCACAGCCTGGATGGCGTTCTATTCCCTGACCATGCTGCAGATTGCGCTGGAGCTAGCCATGCATGACGCGTCCTACCAGTCGATGGCGAGCAAGTTCTTCGAACAGTTCTTGTGGATCTACAACGCCATGGATCCGCTGGGTGAACGTGGTGATACGCTGTGGGATGAGGAAGACGGCTTCTTCTACGACGTGTTGCGCCTGCCCGATGGACAAGCCACGCGCCTGAAGGTTCGCTCTCTGGTAGGCCTGCTGCCGCTAGCTGCGTGCACAGTGCTGCTGCCGGATCAGGTGCAGGCCTTGCCGGAATTCATGGAGCGGGTCTACTGGCTCAATGAGCACAGGCCGCAACTCGTTGGCAGTATCCCCACGCTCAGCGATCCGGGTCCGAACAACCGGCGTCTGCTTGCCGTGCTGGACGAGTCCAAGCTGCGACAAATTCTGGCGAAGATGCTGGACGAGTCCGAGTTCTTGAGCGACTTCGGAATTCGCTCCATTTCACAAATTCACCGGGAGCACCCCTACGTACTGAATGTAGACGGCGTCGAATACCGCGTCGACTACCTGCCTGCAGAATCCAACAGCGGCATGTTTGGCGGCAACTCCAACTGGCGCGGCCCGATCTGGTTTCCCATGAACTTGTTGCTGATTCGGGGGCTGGCCACACTTCACGCCTTTTACGGCGATGAGTTCACCGTCGAGTGTCCCACCGGATCCGGTCGGCAGATGACCTTATGGCAGGTCAGCCAGGAGTTGTCGATTCGGCTCACGCACATATTCCTTCAGGATGCTAATGGGCACCGCCCCGTCTACGGCGGGATGGAGAAGTTCCAGACCGATCCGCACTGGCGTGATCTTATCCTGTTTCATGAGTACTTCCACGGCGACAACGGCGCAGGCCTAGGCGCCAGCCATCAGACCGGTTGGACAGGCGTGCTGGCCTGGATCATGCGGGTGTCCGGATCGGTCACCGATTTCGAGACGGCATACACGACGGTAATTTCCAGCAAGTCGGGAGCAAATGAACTGCAGCAATCGGCAGGTTCAACCACATGAGTGTCGATGACGACCGGGGCCCGCTGGGTACGGGATCATCGGACATACTGGGGGCGACTCCCTGCGCCGATGGGGTGAACTTCTCGCTATTCTCATACTACGGACGTGAGGTTGACCTGTTGCTATTCGACCGTCCGGATGAAGTACAGCCGGTAACGGTCATCTCACTCGATCCGAACACGCATCGAACCGGCAGCTACTGGCACGTCTTCGTTCCCGGAGTCAAGCCCGGGCAGCTCTATGGGTATCGGGTCAATGGTCCGTATCAGCCCGAAGAGGGATTGCGCTTTGATCCGTCCAAGCTACTGCTCGATCCCTATGCCCGCGCCGTGGTGGATGAGGCGTACGACCGCGAAGCGGCGTCTCAGTACGGTCTGCAAAACTTCGCATCTGCGATGAAGAGCGTGGTTGTGGACGTGGACAGCTATGACTGGGAAGGGGACTCGCCGCTCCGGCGCGCCTTCAATGATGCCGCGATTTACGAGATGCACGTGCGCGGCTTCAGTAAGCGCCGCAGCTCCGGCCTACCTGAAGAGTTGCGCGGCACGTACGCAGGTCTGATTGAGAAAATCCCATACCTCAAACAACTGGGCGTCGAAATTGTGGAGCTGCTTCCGGTCTTTCAGTTTGATCCGCAATCCGCGCCAGGTGGACGACCCAACTACTGGGGCTATGAACCCGTCGCCTTTTTCGCACCGCATAGGGAATATAGTTCGCAGCGCGATTGGCTGGGACCGGTCAATGAGTTCCGAGACATGGTTAAGGCCCTGCACCGCGCCGGTATCGAGGTCATCCTCGATGTAGTCTTCAACCACACAGCCGAGGACAGCGACGACGGCCCCACGATCTCGCTGCGCGGCATCGACAATCGGGTCTACTACATGCTGGATCCGGACAACCGGGCGGAGTACATCAACGATAGCGGGGTTGGTAATACGCTTAACGGCAACCACACTATCGTGCGCCGCTTGATCATGGACAGCCTGCGCTACTGGGTGCAGCAGATGCATGTGGATGGTTTCCGCTTCGACCTGGCCTCCGTACTGTCACGCGGGCAGGACCTTGATCCCATGAAGTATCCACCTATCCTTTGGGACATCGACTCTGACCCGGTGCTGGCCGGGACCAAGATCATCGCCGAAGCCTGGGATGCAGCTGGTCTTTACCAGGTCGGCTCGTTCATCGGCGATCGCTGGGCGGTCTGGAACGGGCGCTATCGAGACACTGTGCGCCGCTTCGTCAAGAGCGACACCGGCACAGTAGACGGCTTATCCGATGCAATAAGCGGCAGTTATCGAGTTTTTGCTCAAATGGATCGAAATCCCTTGCGCAGCGTGAACTTTATTACCGCCCACGATGGCTTCACCCTCAACGATTTGGTTTCATACAATGAAAAGCACAACGAGGCCAACGGCGAAGACAATCAGGACGGCAACAATCAGAATGATAGCTGGAACAGCGGCATGGAGGGTCCAACAGACGATGCCGGCGTCGAAACCCTGCGTGAACGTCAGATTCGCAATTTCTTCACGATACTACTGATCTCACAGGGTCGACCTATGTTCCTGATGGGAGACGAGGTCCGCAATACCCAGCAAGGCAATAACAACGCCTACAGCCAGGATAACGAGATAAGCTGGTTTGACTGGGACCTACTAGAAAAGAACGCTGATCTGTTGCGGTTTGTGAGTGGTCTTCTCCGATTCCGCCAGGGTAGCCAGCTCTTCCGTGACCGGCGCTACTGGTTTGAGCCAGGGGGAACGGATGTACTCTGGCACGGGGTGCGCTTACATGAACCGGACTGGGGAGATACCTCGCACAGCCTGGCACTGGAGTTGATGAATCCGACCGATGTGGCAATTGAAGACCATGTGTACGTGATGCTCAACGAGTACTGGGAACCGTTGGCGTTCGAGCTTCCTGACTTGTCTGAGGGCCGGCGCTGGGCGCGTCTGGTCGATACAGGACGACAACCCCCAGAGGATTTCACCGATCCACCGGAGTTGTTGTCGGGCGTCGATGGCACGTATGAGACGCAACCGCGATCATCTGTGATCCTAATTGAACGCAACATCACACCAAACACGAATGACGTCTAAAGCGAGGTTGAAGACATGCCAAGTCCTAACAAAATCACTGTCTACGTTGGAACCTACACGCGGCGAGAGTCATTTGTAGATGGGAAAGCCGCAGGCATCTACATCTATCACTTGGATATGGATTCAGGTGAGTTGACCTACGCCGACACCGTGACCGGCTCCGGCACGGTCAACCCTTCGTTTCTGGCCTTGGCGCCAGATCAACGCTTTCTGTACGCGGTCAACGAACTCTACGGGACCGAAGCCACGAACGGAAGTGTGAGCGCCTTTGCCATCGATCCGGTGACCAGGCATCTGACCTATCTGAACCAACAATCGACCTATGGTTTGGCTCCCTGTTACACCAGCGTTGAGCCAGAAGGACGGTATTGCCTGGTGGCCAACTATGAGACCGGCAGCGTGTGCGTTCTGCCGGTCCAGGGCGATGGGAGTCTGGGAGAGGCAACGGATACCGTACAGTTCTCAGGTTCAGGTCCCACTGCCGGACGCCAGGACGGACCGCACGCCCACATGGTTGTTTCCAGCCCTGACTGTAACGCAAGCGCAACGGACTCGCCCAAGCACACTCACAGATTCATACTAGTGGTTGACTTGGGTGCGGATAAGCTGAGGGCGTTTGACCTCGATTTAGAGCGAGGCGTCCTGAACTCTTTGGACTCACTCACCACTCATCTAGCGCCCGGCACGGGCCCGCGACATCTAGCTTTTCACCCGCAAATGCCAATCGTCTATTTGGTCAGCGAACTCCAGTCCGAGGTCGTCGTCCTTCGGTACGTTGCGGTGGACAGCGCGTTTGAGGAGGTACAGACGATTTCAACGGTGCCTGACGGTTTCACCGGGTCGAATCTGGGCGCGGAGATCAGAGTTCATCCTTCTGGCCATTTCGTCTACGCCTCCAACCGAGGGGACGATAGCCTGGCGATCTTCTCCGTTGACAAGGAAAGCGGCGAACTGTCAGTTGTGGGGCATGAATCGACGCAGGGCATTGGCCCGCGCGAATTTGTGATCGATCCATCCGGTTCCCTGCTTCTGGCGGCTAACCAGGATTCGGATACGGTAGTCACATTCTGGATCAATCAAGCTTCTGGGAAGCTAACAGCAACGGGGCATGTGGCCAAAATACCAACACCAGTTTGCCTTCGGCTATATGAAACGAGTAGCAGTTTGGAGAAAGGATAACAATCTCCGTAACTTTCCAGTGAACTATAAGCAGACTAACAAACCTGCCATCATAATTTGACAATCAGGAGATAACACTATGAAAGCAATCACTGTAGTACCAATGATAGCTAATTCAGCACGGCTGGAAGATATCCCAGAACCAGATCCTAGTCTCGGTTCAATACTCGTGGAGTCCATTGCCGTCGGCGTCTGCGGGACCGATGTCGAGATCGTCGAAGGTAAATACGGCTGGGCGCCACCGGACAAAGAGCGCCTCGTGTTGGGGCATGAATCGCTCGGACGCGTAATCGATCCTGGACCGGCGTCCGGGTTCAAGAAGGGAGATCTCGTCGTCGGAATCGTGCGCCGTCCCGATCCGGTGCCTTGCCCCAATTGCGCCGTAGGTGAGTGGGACATGTGCCGCAATGGCCAATACACCGAGCGCGGGATCAAAGCGATCGACGGCTACATGTCCGAGCATTGGCGTATCGAGCCGGAGTATGCGATGAAAGTCGATCCTTCCTTAGGCATCCTGGGCGTCTTACTTGAGCCTACGACGGTGGTTACCAAGGCCTGGGAGGTAGCGCTTGCAGTGGGAGGTCGCTCGTTCTGGGAGCCGCAAAACGTGCTCATCACAGGCGCCGGGCCGATCGGTCTGTTGGCTGCCGGAATCGGCGTGCAGCGCGGCATGGATGTCCACGTGTTAGATCGGGTAACAGAGGGTCCTAAAATTGATTTGGTGGAGATGGTTGGCGCGACCTATCACTCTTCAACGGTTTCTGACTTGGACTTCGAGCCGGACATGATCATTGAGTGCACAGGTGTTGGCCAGGTCATTGTCGAATCCTTGGTAAAAGTGGCCTCAGGTGGCGTTGTCTGCCTCACAGGCGTCGGCCATGGCGGCTCGCTTTCCGGCCTGGCGCCTGCCGATGTCGCCTCCGCTGCGGTGCTTAAGAACAACATCATTGTCGGTAGCGTCAACGCAAATAAGCGTCACTGGTATAAAGCCAGCCAATATCTGGCTAAGGCTAACCCCGACGTTCTGAAGGGTCTTATCACCCGGCGCGTTGAGCCGCAAAACTTCGCAGACGCACTACAACGCCAGCCGGATGATATCAAAGTGGTCGTCCAATTCTCTGATATCTAGCAGTGAGTGCGGCATAGTTCCCGGCGGAGACTTAATCACAGCCGTATCGGTAGTGGATCTGATAAGTTTTTGTTGGGTTATGCTCGTCTCATAAGGAGACATGAATGATGAGTACTAACATGGCGCCAAACGTGACCAGTGTGGGCGCCCCGGGGCGGCAGACCGTCTACAGCATGTGCGGCATGTGCGCCGTGCGTTGTCCCATCGAAGTGACGGTCGAGGAAGGGCGCATCGTCTGGCTGCAAGGCAATACGCACGACAAAGCCATCGGCGCCAGCCTTTGCGCCAAGGGCTCGGCGGGCCTGTCTCTCGAGTTCGACGATCAGCGACCGCAAACGCCACTGATCCGCGTGGGCTCGCGTGGCGGCGGTCAGTGGCGGCGGGCGTCCTGGGACGAGGCTCTCGACTATATCGCCGACAAGCTCAAGGAGACGATCGAGGAATACGGCGGGCGCGGCATCGCGCTCTCCGATCGCGGCGGCCCCTTCACCGATCTGACCAAGACTTTCGTGCAGGCGCTCGGTTCGCCGAACTACTTTAACCACGACGCCGGTTGCGGCGGCAATGTGCATAACGCTGCGCGTTCAATCTACGGCTTTGGTCACGAGGGGCTCATCCCCGACCTGGGCCATGCCAAACACCTGGTGCTCTACGGCCGCAACATTATCGAATCGCTCATGGTCAAGGAGGCCAAGGCCTTCATGGCCGCGGTGGCGCGCGGGATGCGCGTCACCTACATCGATCCGCGTGCCACCCTCACGGCCTGCAAGGCGACCCGATACTGGCAGGTGCGCCCGAACAGCGACTACGCGTTGAACCTGGCCATCATCCATGAAGTGCTGGAGCAGGAGGCGTACGACAAGGACTTTGTGACCCGCTTCGTCTCCGGCATGGACTACCTGCGCGAGGCGGTCAAGGACAAGACACCGGAATGGCAGGAGCCCCATACAGGTGTTCCCGCCGACCAGTTGCGCACGTTCGTCAAGGAGGTTGCCGCCGATGCGCCCCATGTGATCTTCCATCCGGGCTGGATGTCGGCGCGTCACAAACAGTCTTTCTACGTCAGTCGTACCGCTCTGATTCTGAACGCTTTGATGGGTAATATCGAGATCCCTGGAGGATACATTCTGGGGAAGCTGCCTAAGTTCTACGGACGCAAGGGCTTGAACCATTTGACAGACCGAGTGCCCAAGGTTGAGGAGCCGCGCGTAGACGGCGCTGGCACTACTCGGCCGCAGTGGGATCCCGAAATCGGCATGCTGCATCAAGCGTTCGCCGCCATGGAGACGGGGCAGCCGTACGGCATCGGCGCCTACTTCGCCTACCGCCACGACCCCTTCACCGGCCTGCCCGATCCCGAGACAACAAAGCAGGCGCTGGACAAATTGAAATTGATAGTCTCGATCGACGTGCGTTATTCGGAGACGGGCTGGTTTGCCGACGTCATTCTCCCAGAGACAACCTATCTCGAACGTGCCAACATCCTGGCGTTGCTGCCCGGCCCGACACCAGCCTTTTATATGCGCGACCAGGCGATTGCCCCGCGCTTCAACAGTCGACCGGCCTGGTGGATCTTCCGCGAGATCCTGCATCGCATGGACATCAAGGAGGCGCTGGACTTCGAGACCATTGAGGAACTGTGGAACTACCAGCTCGATGGCACTGGCGTCACTGTGGCCGAGATGCGCGAGGTGGGGTTCGTCAACCTAGCCAACGCACCGAAGCTGATACCGCGCGAGGATCTCCGATTCCCAACCCCATCGGGCAAGATCGAGATCGAGAGCGAGATTCTAAAACAGGCTGGCTTGCCGAGCCTGGCATCCTACGAGGCCAAGGAAGCGACGGCGGACGACCGCTTTTACCTGCTCTTTGCAAAGACGGCAACGCTGGCGCATGGCCAGTCCCTCAATAACGCGATTCTCAGCGAGATCGCTCCACAACAGGTGCTCTGGATCCACCCGAATCGCGCCAAACCATTGGGTATCGGCGACGGCGATGACGTCGAGATCAACGGGGGCGGAAGCTACGTCGGCACAATCAAGGCGAAGGTGACGCCCTGGATCCACCCTGAGGCGGTGTTCATGCTGCATGGTTATGGCGCTACAGTGCCGCTCGCCACGCGTGCGCTGGGCCGCGGTGTGGCCGACCAGCGTTTGCAGCACGGCAAGCTCTACGATTTCGACCCGGCCGGTGGTGGCTGCGCACTGACCGAGACCATCGTATGCATTAAGCCCGCGGTGACGGGAGGAGGGAACCAGTGAGTAATTACATCCTGCACCACGACGAGGCGAATTGCATCGGCTGTCTAGCTTGCGAGGTGCACTGCAAGACCAACAAAGACCTTGGCTCCGGCCCGGACCCGTGCCAGATCATCACCATCGGCCCGATCGATGTCGGCGGACAGCCGCGCATGCGCATAGTCTTCATGCCCTGTTTCCACTGCGAGGACCCGTGGTGCGTCAGGGCTTGTCCTACCGGCGCCATGCAGAAGCGTGAGAAGGACGGTATCGTCTTTGTCGAGTCCAGTCTCTGCATCGGCTGCAAGAGTTGCATCGCGGCCTGCCCGTGGGGCACGCCCCAGTGGGATCCGGTCACACGTAAGGTTGTCAAGTGCGACTACTGCAAGGATCGCGTCGACATCGGGCTGCAGCCGGCCTGCGTCACAAAGTGCGTGACCGGCTGTCTTTCCTTCGACGTCGCCACTGAGACGCCGGATCCGCGCCGCGAGCGCTACGCGCGCTATCTCATGGCTGAACCGCTGGACAGCGGACAGGAGGCGCCATGAGCGAGCTTCAGATGCTTCCCACGTGGCTCGATGTGGATGCGGCGGCCCTTTCCGGTGCCGTAGCGCCGGCGCAGACGCTGGCGGGCGCGCTGCCGGGTTATTCCCAGGCCCAGTCTCTCACACCTATGCAGAGGTTGCAGCGCATTCAGTCTTCAGGCTTGGCTGAATGCGGCGGCGCTGGCGAACCAGTCTATTTCGCCTGGCGCCAGTTCCTGCGCGGACACGGGTCTTCGACGCTGGTCATCGACGCCAGCGGCTTCGACGAGCGGGCGCTGGGCGCTGCGGCAGTGCTTGATGGAGCCTCCTGGCTGCTGGCCGAGGGCGTACTGATCGCGTTGGGCCTGCGCGACAGCGACAGAATTGAGCTGCGCCTACCCGCAGACTTGACCGGTCATGAAATGGCTTTCCTCAACACTGTCGACGCCATCCGTTCGCTGGCTCAGATCGCGGTTCCCGGCCGGCATGTGGAAGTCGTGCGCAACAGCCGGCCGAGCTGCTGGGGAGAGGGACAGGCCACCGACGGATCACGCCTGACCCACACGCCGGAAACCTGGTGCCGCATTGCCCTCCTATTCGCCGGCGCGTCGGGACTTGATGCGTCGCTTCTGACGCTTCGGCGCGGCATGACACAGCGTGGTCTGGTTGAACTGGATCGGTCGCGGCAACCTGCGGCATCAGATCGACGGCTGGGGTGGCGGGGTAGAAGTGCAAGGGCAGGACGCCTCACTTGTCTTTGACGATGGCCTGGGCGGCTTCCTACCGCTTTCCGCAGCAGACCTATCGTGCGACCCCCTGGCCTTTGCCGATGCGGGCATCATCCCATCGCCCTCTACCTTGATGGTGATGGCCGAGGGTGTTTGCCTTGTCAAGCAGACCAGGCGTGCGCTCTATCGCCACTGGAAGCTGACCGAAGGCGAAGCGCAGCCTATGCGCAGCTTGCTAGCGCGCGCCGCACGCCTGACAGCCGAGATTACCCTCGGCCGCGGTGAGCCCGGCCATCTCTCCGCCCTAGATGACATCGCACTCGAGCTGGCAGCGCAGGGGCTTGCGGCCGCATGGCCGCTGGGCAGCTCCCTGCGTTATTACCGGGAGCAGTGGGAAAGCCATGTTCGGCGTGAGTCCTGCCCGGAGGGAACGTGCCTGGAACTGGAGCACCATACGGCGCCTTGCCACCAGACCTGTCCGGCCAATATCGATATTCCCAGCTTCATCGCCCACCTCGGTCACGGCGACTATCGTTCCACCATCGAGGTCATTCGCCGCGACAATCCGCTGCCACTGACCTGCGGCTTGGTGTGCCCGGCGCCGTGCGAGTCATCGTGCGTGCGCGGAGGCAGCAACGGGGCCGTCTTCATCCGAACACTGAAGGCCGTGGCAGCCGAACATTGCCTCGCCGAGGGCGGCTACCCGAAGCCCGAGATCGCGGCCGATACCGGCAAGCGCATCGGCATCGTCGGTTCCGGACCGTCTGGCCTCACAGCCGCCTACTATCTGCGAACCTACGGTCACGAAGTCGAGATCTTCGAGGAGTTGGAGAAGGCCGGTGGGCAGTTGCGCTACGGCATTCCTGCCTATCGCATGCCGCCAGACCTACTTGACCAGGAAATCGACCAGATTCGGGTGCTGGGCGTGCCCATCCATACCAGTGCGCCCATCGCCAGCCTCGAAGCCTTTCGCAAAGAGTACGACGCCGTGTTCCTCGGTCTCGGCACCCAACGTGCGCGACTTATCCCGATTGACGGCGTTCATCAACCGTTTGTGCTAGGTGGATTAGATTTCCTGCATGCGGTGCGCAGCGGCGAGCCCGTGCGGGTCGGGCCGCGCGTCGTCGTCATCGGCGGAGGCAACGTCTCGATCGACGTCGCATTGACGGCACTGCGGCAGGGCGCGCAGCATGTAGCCCTCACTTCGCTTGAGAAACGCCGCGACATGCCGGCCAGCCCGCACGAGATCGAAATCGCCGTCAGTGAAGGCGTGGAGATACTTGCGGGCTGGGGCCCGATGCGCATCGATGAGGACGGAGAGATCACTCTCCATTACTGCGAGCGAACGCGCGATGAAAACGGCAGCTTCGATCCAATATTCGATGAGTCACGCCAGTTGACGCTTGCAGCCGACCACGTGATTCTGGCGACCGGACAGGGCACTGACCTGACGATCCTCGATGGCAGCGCGGTCGAAAACAACCACGGCTTTATCGTTGCGGACCCGAAAAGCCTAATGACGGAGGTACCGGGTGTCTTTGCCGGCGGCGACGCGGAGCATGGACCGCGGACAGCCGTGGAAGCAATCCGCTCTGGAAAGATCGCGGCAGCGTCCATCGACGCCTGGCTGCGCGGGACGCCCATGGATTCCGATTCCGGCCAGCCGGTGCGTCGCGCCGAGGTGATTCCCTTGCAGGTCGTGGCGCACGATCGCACTTACCTGCCTCGTGCGATCATGCCGGAAAGAACCGTGGAAGAGGTGCTTGGCGAGGGCAATTACGTCCAGATAGAGGAAGGTCTGAACGACGCGATGGCGCACGACGAGGCCCGTCGCTGCCTGCGCTGCGATGTCTGCATCGGCTGCGGTCTGTGCATGGTTGCCTGCAGCGAGATGGGCGTCGAGGCGCTGCGCATGGCCGACACGCCGGCCGGCAGGCTCGCCTACTTCGATTTCACGCGGCCGGCGCAGCACTGTATCGGCTGTGGCGCATGTACAGAGGTTTGCCCCACCGGTGCGATCCATTTTGAGGATGAGCAAGGAATGCGGCGCACGGTCATCACAGGAACCGTTGTGAAGGAACAGCCGCTGCTGACGTGCAGCAAGTGTGGAGCGCCTACGCAGACGGCGGCACACCGGGAGTTCATCCGTAGCCGCATGCCGGACCACATGGCCTCACTCCTGGACCGTGAGCTCTGCCCATCTTGTGCCCGTCTGCGGGCCGATCGTCCGGCAGTGAGAACGAGTGTCCGCGGTGTTTGAACGTAGTGAATTGAATACAGCACAGCCGCCGGCAAGCTGCAACCGACATGAGGAGACGGACCAATAATCAGTGATGATGGATTGGCCTATCTGTTACACGACGAGCCGCCGTGCGAACGCCAGATTCTCGTCTTCTTGCGCTCTGGCCAGCGCGCCTACTACGCAACTCGCATTTTGCTCCAAAACGGATTCAACGCACGCAATCTCTCTGGAGGTATGCTTTCGCGCACGATTCTGAACGAGGTACAAGGACTATAGGATTATCGAATTGCTCGCTGGGAAAGTGATCTAGGGTCAGTCAGATGTAGAACACATGGGACTAGAGGGCAATCGATGGCGTGATTGCTAAGTGGCATTATGCAACTGCACCTGAAAGGCCAAGTCCACCAAGAAGTCGACAGCTAAGGTCAGTCTGATCGGTGCTGTACGACAGAATAGTTTTCACCACTAAGTAGTGAATATCGTGATAGTAGCAGAAATACCATCCCTGAACACAGGACAGGTTACGGCCGACACCGATCGAATCGACCGGCTGAAAGAACTGCAGAGGAGCACACCCGCAGGTATCTCGACTTCGAGCGGGTGAGAATCATGAAGGATATGTACGAGGAAACCGCAGGTGAAGATCAGATCCTTCGGCGGGCCAAATTCCTGGCGGCCGTGCTGGATCGCAAGAAGCTTTACATCGACGACAATCTCTTCGTGGGTGCCATGGCAGGTAGCCAAAATGCGCATCTACCCATATCCCGAATGGAACGTGGATTGGATGAAGGAGGAGAAGACCGTTGAGAATTCAAAGACACCGGAAGACCGGGAGGCGAACCAGTGGGCGCTCGACTACTGGGGCAAGCGTGGGATGAAACCCCGCACCGAAGGGATCTTTGAAAAGCGCTATGGCTTCGATCCGAAACCCGTGCTACAACGCCGGCCTCGTTGTCCCGTTCCATGACTGGCCGGGTGGCGGTGGCAACCTGAACTACCCGCATGGTTTACCAGCGAGGGCCTTGCCAGCATGATCAAGGAGGTCGACGAGCGGCATGATGGCCCTCGAGATGCGTATGCCAAACACTGACAAGCTCTATTTCTATGAGGCATCCCTCATCGTGATGCGGGCGGCGATTCGCTATGCCCATCGGTATGCCGAGCTGGCCCGTGAGATGGCAGAGAAGGAGAAGGACGCAAGCCCGCAAGGCGGAGCTGATTTGCGATCGCCGAAACCTGCGAATGGGTTCCCGAGAATCCTGCCCGCAACCTGCGGGAGGCCATCCAGTGCCACTTCTTCTGTCACATCATTGCCGAACTTGAGCAGGTCGGCTGCGGCTACTCCGAGGCCTACCTGGGTCAGAACCTCGAGCCTTTCTATCCAGGCCGACAAGGCGGCCGGGCTCATTACCTATGACGACGCAGTCTTCATGTTCAAGAACCTCATCATCAAGTTGAACGAGATCAACTACTACTATGGCGAGAAGATCGCCATGCAGAACTCCGCCGACCTGGGACAGAGTATTACCCTTGCGGGTTATTCCGAGGATGGTGGCGATGCCACGGCGGAAATGGACTACGTGATTCTCGATTCCTCGCACTATCTCGCACTTCCCCAGCCGCCGCTCTCGTGTGCGCTTACCCCGCAAACTCCGGGCAAGTTCATCGAGAAAGTGCTCGATGTGATCGGGACCGGCATCGGTTTCCCGCAGTTCGTCAACGCGGACGTGATGATGAAGCGGGCCCTGCACCTCTGGGGCCACAACGACCGGGTGGGCGATCTGCCGCTTGCGAAAGCCAGACGTACCTGTGTCGGGGCCTGCGTGGGAAGCTACATCCCGTATGAGACCGGTCACCCGGTGGAGGGGCAGCCCAACCTCGGCAAGATCATCGAGCTGACGATGAACGACGGCTTCGATCCGCGGACCAAAACGCAGGTCGGTCCCAAGACCGGCGATCCCGTGAAGTTCAAGGACTTCGAGGAACTGTATGCGGCCTTCGAGAAGCAGCTTCAATTCTGCGAGGACACGCTTCGCCATGCGGCCTGGATTTCGAACATCCTGCAGGCGGATTTCCTCCCCTGCACCTGGCGCTCGATCCTGACCGGGGATGCATCGAGACCGGCACCGAGACCTGGGCCGGCGGGGCCAACTACTACACGGTCGCCCAAATCTCCGTCGGCGGGGTGGATGCCGCCAACTGCCTGATGGCCGTGAAGGACCTCGTGTTCGACAAGAAGAAGCTGACCATGGCCGAGCTGAAGAAGGCCCTGGCGGCCAACTTCGAAGGCGAATACGAGAAGGTTCACAAGATGTGCTACCAGGATGCGCCGAAGCACGGCAACGACATCCCGGAGGTGAACCAGATGCTCCGCAGGGTGAATAACAGTATCCTGAAGGCCTTCAACAACGTCGATGGCGGCGGCAACTACATCAGCAAGGACACCAAGACCTCGCTCGACCAGTACACCAAGAGTGTCCACAACCTGATGGGCCTGGTGACCGGCGCGTTGCCCAACGGCAAGAAAGCCGGCGTGGCCCTCACCGATGGCAGCCTTTCGGCGATGCCGGGCACCGATGTCAACGGACCGACCGCACTGGTGATGTCCGCGGCAAAGGGCAAGGACCCCGTGAAGTGGTGCGCCACGCACATGAACATGAAGCTCCCGCCGGATCAGCTCAAGACCCGCAAGGGTCGGGACAACGTGATGAACCTGGTCAGGACCTTGTTCGCCAACGAGGGCTATCACATCCAGTTCAATGTGCTGGATACCGAGAAGCTGAGAGACGCACAGAAGCACCCGGAGAATTACCGCGACCTGGTGGTCCGGGTGGCCGGCTTCAGCGCGTTTTTCACCAACTTCACGTGGGAGTACAGAACGAGATTATCGAACGGACCTGCAGAGGTGTGGGTGACATTCAATTGAACAAGAGCTCGGCTTCTGCTGCTGTGTATCTGAGTCTGCGCCGGGTGGCATGTCGTCACCCAGTTTATACGTCAATCTGGAGTTAGCGAGGTAACAACCATGGAGAAGAGCGGAAAGACGTATTGCCATCAATTGCGGGTCAGGCTTTGTCCCTGGCATGAATGCCGTCGTCATGGGAACAGCGCTGGCGGCTGCCGATCTGGGTTGGGAAGTTTTCGGCATCGAGGATGGCTTTGGGGCTCTGCTGGAACCCGAACGGTATGCCGATGACGGCATTGTACCCCTTCAGGCGCTCGATCTTGTCGAGAGTCTGGAACCGGCGGCGGGTGGGGTCCTCGGTCAGTCGAGAAAGGTCGATCCGTTTCACGTTCGCCACGTGGACGCTGACAACATGGTGGAAGAACTGGACATGTCGGAGCCACTGTTGCAGGCGCTGCAGGACAAGGGGATCGATTCCCTGATATCGGTCGTCGGTGGGCGAGGATTGAGCATCATGCTCAAACTCCATCGCAAAGGCCTCAACGTAGCGTGCATCCCACGATCCATCGAGAACGATATCGCCACGACATCTGTGTCTTTCGGATTTAACAGCGCACTCAGCTTTTCGATCGATATGGTGGATCGCGCGCGTCAGGCGGCTCAGGCCGCCAGTCGAATTGGCGTGGTCGAAGTCCTCGGCGATCAGGCGGGTTGGATCGCACTTCAGGCCGCTATTGCAGTCTGCGCCGACGCAGTGCTCATCCCCGAGATTCCTTGCGACTTGTCTTATGTGGCGACGCGGTTTGAAGAAGAAGGTTAGCCCAACCAGGCCCTGGGGACTAGTCGTTGTTGCCGAGGGAGTGGAGATTCCCGACGATCGCCGCGCAGAGGACGGGCAGGCGAGCGCCGGATCCCTGCAGGCATCACTTTCGCCGCTGGCGACGGGCGAATCCGGCGGACACGTCATCCAGCGTTCGGGCACGCGGCGGAAAAGGTGGCGGGCAAGCTACAGGTGCTGATGGCCGAAGAAACCTATCCTCTCGTTGTTGGTCCCTGGGTGAGAGGTGGCGCCCCGACTGCTGTCGACCGGCAACTTGGCCTTTGCTACGGTGCGGGCGCCGTCAGGGCCCTGCACGAGGGACAGAACGGAGTGGTGGTGGCGTTCAACCCGCCTACGCTGGAGTTCGTGCCGCTGGCGGACGTGATCAATAAGGTGAGAACCGTGCCGCCGGGCAGTGAGTTCATCAAGATAGCACAGTCCCTCGGTATCTGTTTGGGGAGGGAGCTATCATGACTCAATCCGATGATCGTTCTGGGATCACAGGAACTGTCCTGAATATACAGCGGTACTGTAGCCATGACGGTCCGGGTACTCGCACAACCGTCTTCCTCAAGGGTTGCTCACTGCGTTGCAAGTAGTGCAGCAATCCCGAGAGCATCCATCCCAAACCGGAGCTTGCCTACAACCCCGCCGAGTGCCTAGGCAAGAAAGAATGCGGGCTGTGTCTGAAATCTCCCTTCCCCGAGAGCGCGTTCTACGTCGTGGAAGGCGTTGACGACAAAGTCAGAGTCAACTGGGATTTGGCCACGGACGTCGACGAGGAGTTGGCCGCGCTCTGTCCGACCGACGCAATCACCATGTTTGGTGAAGAGATGACGGTTGACCAGGTAGTGGATAAGGTTGAGAGGGACAGCTCCTTCTACCGCACATCCGGGGGCGGCATGACGATTAGCGGCGGTGAATGTCTGTTACAGCCCGGATTCAGCGCCGCATTGCTGGAAGAAGCCCACAGTCGCGGTATCGGTACCGCCATCGAGACGGCCAGCAATGTGCCGTGGTCATTCATGGCCCAGGTTCTGCCCCACGTAGACACCATGCTCCACGACATCAAAGTTATGGATCCCGAGCGGCACAAGAAATGGACAGGTGTGCACAACGGACGAATCCTGGAAAATCTCGCGAGGGCTTACGAAACATATCCCATGACGCGCTTCATCGCGCGACACCGCTGATTCCGGGTGTAAACGACGACGAGGAAAATATCCGGGCGACGCTGGCCTTCATCCGGCCGCACAAGAATGTGATCGACTATGAGCTATTGCCGTATCACCGATTCGGTTTGGGCAAGTATGAGCTACTGGGCGAGATATACGAGTTGAAGGACTTCAAATCGCCATCTGAGGAATCGCTGCAGTATCTGCGTGCGATCATCGAGGAGGCCTTCGGCCGCCGATCGCAGGACGCCTAGGACTGTAGCCGCGGGGATTATTGAGGTGGAGAAGCGATCCAGACACGCTCGGAAGCAAAGGAGACCAACCAGATTAGCGTGAAGCACGCGTACATGGATATGCGCAAAATATCAGGTACAGGGCATGGACAGAACAGCTATCCACCTGGATGATTGTTTGCCCATCGATATCCGAGTTCGACTTAAGCAAGACTATCCACTCAATTGGAGAAATGAACATGCCACCAGGCAGACGACAAGACCGACGTGATGACCGACAGGACGATCGTGGACCAGGTAGATCAGGGGGCGGAAATAATCGCTACCAGATGCGCCAGAAGATGGTAACTATCGGCGACGATTTCTGGATTGAGAATGCACAAGGCCAGAAAGTATTCAAAGTTGATGGTAAGGCATTGCGGGCGCGTTCGACCTTAGTCCTTGAAGACGCTCATGGCAATCAACTAGCTAAGATTCAAGAACGCAAAGCGCATGTCAAAGACAGCATGGAGATTGAGGGGCCAAATGGCGAGAATCTTGCCACGGTGAAGAAGGCCATGATCACCCCTGGCCGCGATCGCTATACGGTCAAGATCAAGGGTGGCCGTGACCCTGATGTGACAGGCAATATTGTAGACCACGAGTTCACTGTCGGTGAAGGCCGCGACAAGATCGCGGAGATATCGAAGAAGTGGTTCCGAGTACGCGATAGCTATGGCGTCGACATCGATCCTGGCCAAGACGATATCGTGATTCTGGCGCTGGCCATATGCATCGACGAGATGTCGCACTAGGGCTATTGAACGCAGGATGAGTACCTTGTCCCTGCGTACTACGTCGGCGGACTGCAGTATCACGACAAGCGTAGAAGGCAATTGGTAGTGCGGAGTTGGCGAGAAGAGACAAGCACCTCGCTCACATTCCCATACATTCAACTACAAAGGAGCAAAATGCAATGGCTACGATGACGATCAAAGGCAAGACGATGAAATCCGTTGATGTTGACTGGAACGAATTCTACTACACCAACTGCCCGTTAGTGTCCTCGAGCAATGTCGACCAGGAGATTGGTTGGGTGAAGGAAGAGTTTAAGAAGATCGGTATTGCCTACAAATTTCTGCGCTCCACCACGGAGAACGACTGGTATCCGCACTACGTTCATAACCTCGATAATCTAATGCGTTATGGAGGCTGCAACCCGGCCATCCATGTCCAGGCCGACGTGCGCCGCACCCGCCTCATTGGCACAACCCATGTCTACGAAGGCGGCTGCATGCTGGTGCGCTCCAGGGATCCGATTTACCGCATGCAGGACTTGAAGGGCAAGAAGATCGGCCTCTCGAAGAGCCTGAACGTAATCAAGAATGACTGGTGGCGCATCCAGGAGGAGCAGGGCATCGAGTTGATGTTGATGCTCAATGACATGACCCTCGACGACGTGGAGATTGTGGAGTTCCCTTACGCTGATGACTGGTACGACAATCCCGCGATGCTGGCCCCACTGGAGAACCCTTCCGAGTTATGGCTGAAGCGCGATCACAAGCATGACCTTGCCTTCCGCCCGCTGGAGCCGGCGCTGCTCGACGGCACAGTCGATGCGATCTATACCCAGAGCAAGGTGTTCCAGCATATCCAGGAACAGACGGGCGAAATTAAGGCCATCGAAAACCTGGCCAATTATCCGGACTGGACACTGCAAGGGGCAAACGTCCCGGCCACCTGCACGGTCAGCGATGTGGCGTGCGCAGAACATCCCGAGCTGATCGTCACCTTGCTCAAGGGGCTTATTAAAGTCGGACGCTGGGCGAATGAACACAAGCACGCTGCGGCAGCCATCCTCGACAAGCAGACGTACTACCTGGATGTCGAGGACACCTACCGGGGTATCCTGGACGTGGACATGGTGCCGAACTTGTCGCCTTACAACCTGGAAGCTCTGCAGATCAACAAAGACTTTATGTTAAGCCACGGCTACATCGAGAATGACTTCGATGTGTATGACTGGGCCGCGCCGGAATTCCTTGAGCAAGCAGCAAAGGAGCTGCTTGAGGAAGAGTGGAAGAAACGCAGCATGGCAAGGCTTCCCGAGCCGACTACGCTGGAGGAGGCTATGACGGCGCGGCTTGGGTAGACATCCCTGACCCAAAGCGTTTCTGAATCCCGACCAGCCTTGAGCACAAGTAGGGGCTGAGGCAAGGGAAGAGCGGGTGTCAGTCGCTGGAAGGCGGTTGTCTGGCACCCGCATACCACATCTGGTGCGCCTTCATTATCAAATAAGGAGACAAGAACATGCCCACAGTATCAACACTTCACGCAAGCCACGAGGTACCAGAAGCCAAACTTACCAGCCTGGGGCTTTACGTGACAGCACAGGAAGCCTACGAGATGTGGAAAGCTGACCCGGAGCGGGTCAAGGTACTCGACGTGCGCATGGTCGAAGAGTACGTTTTCCTCGGCCACGCGGAAGCGGCGATTAATATCCCGGTGGCCTTTCCTAAATACCAGTGGCACGATGACAAGCGCAAGTACGGCTTCGAGATGAACCCCGATTTCATCGACCATGTCAATGAGATGTTCAATCCCGACGACACGATCGTGGCGATGTGCCGTTCCGGCGGTCGCAGCGCTTTCGCCATCAACATGCTTGCCAAAGCGGGCTTCACGAACGCATACAATATCATCGATGGCTTTGAAGGCGACACGGTCGACGATCCCGAAAGCGTTTATCACGGCAAGCGGATGAAGAATGGCTGGAAAAACTCCGCTCCCTGGAGCTATGAACTCGATCCAGAGAAAGTATGGATTCCCACGGGTGAGGAGCTTGAAAAACTCCGCGCTACCCTGGATGTGTAGCCGTGACAGGACTTCCGGTATCGACGCATGCAATCCTATCCAGGCTGACATGACGATGATCAACTATGTTTCGTGCTCGCTCAAGCCGGAACTCAAGGAGGATACACCATGACCGCCAATGAGCTTCTTACGCTTGTTGCCCAGGTGTCCGGTTTACTCGGCATCGTAGGCAGCATGTTTGCAATGGGCTTAGGCCTGACCCTTGCTCAGATCGTTCAACCGTTGAAAAGTGTTCGTCTGGTCGTGCTGGCCCTGCTGGCGAATTTCGTACTGGTGCCTCTGCTCGCCTATGGTATCACGCTGGTTATCCCGCTCGAAGACTCGCTACGAATCGGATTGATGGTCCTGGCTACCTGTGCAGGAGCGCCTTTCCTGATCCTAGAGGCGCGAGGCGCCTATGCTAGCCTGGCTGTTGCGGTAGGTGTTATGACCCTCTTGATGGTCGTGACTATTTTCTACCTGCCCCTAGTCCTGCCGTTGCTTTTGACCGGAATTGAAGTGGATGCGAGGGCGATTGCCCAGTCGCTAATCGTGTTGATGCTGATCCCGCTGATCCTTGGTTTGCTGATCAAGGCTCACGTGCCAGATACAGCCAGTAACTGGGCGCCGACAATGAACAAGATTGGCAGTCTGGGAATCCTGATCCTGCTAGTGGTTGGTCTGGGATTGAACCTAACCAATGTCATCAGCCTAATCGGAACACGTGGTTTCCTGGCGTTGCTGCTGTTCATCTTCGGTAGTCTACTGATTGGATTTGCGATCGGCGGTAAAGATCCACGCGTCCGCAATGTGATGGGGTTGGGTACTGCCCAGCGTAATGTGTCAGCAGCTATTCTCATTACGTTGCAAAACTTTGCTGGTACTAGTGCAGTCCCGTATGTGCTGGTGGCGGCTATTCTTCTCCCGTTGATCCTAATATCTATTGCACGCTGGTTGGGCAGTCGCAGCGAGCCAGAATCTGTGGCATCACCGGCAGCCGTGCCTACTGAGAGTTCATAAGTCCCTATGTTGGACAAGGCCGAACATTTAGCGATCCAAGCGACAAGAAAGCCAGAGTCAGTCGCATGAGTCCCGGAATCTCCGCGCTAACGGAGGCCGGTACCACCGTCCTGCGTGGGGAAGTCGTCGTGGCGGCTACAGTCTTCGCCGTGCTGGTTCCATCGGCAATGGCATACGGTGATTTGGCAGACGGCACTCCGGTGGCGGACAACATAGCGGACGAATCCTTACGACGGATCACGAAGCAACGCTGGATCTCGATCGGTGTAAATAGCATTGCTGTTGTAGTGGCGCTTATCGCGCCGGTTATCGCTGTTGGCCTACATCTCATTCAGAAGATTCTGATGCTGGTCTTTCCGCTGGTAGGGATGCGGCGGCACCATGTGCACGACCAAGAATGAATCATTTTTCGTGCTGTTCAAGCTGGACACTGGCTCTCGCAGACGAGCACAATAGAGATACACCCGGCCAACACCAGGTTATCACAGTACCTTCGTAAGTTCGATGTTTTCAACGTGAAGGCGGGTTGACGTCTTCACCACAAACTCATATTCATTACAAGTTGATTCAAGGAGACTGGACATGTCTGAAGAAAGTACGAAACAAAACGAAGAGATGGTAGCGGACCTGGCAGCAGCCGGCATGGAAGACTTGGAACTCGGTGAAGAGGAACAGGCTATGGCACAAGATGCGGCAGCGGCGTAGCCATCGCCGCTGCCGCAGTCGGAGCTTCGGACCTCACCCGGGCGGTAGACGCGGAAGTGGTCGCCGGCCGCCTGGGTGTACTCAGCAAAGTGGTCGCTGATGCCGGAGAGAACGACATCACCCAGGGGGAAGATCTGCTGACGGCAGCTGAGGACGTCGAAGCCATGAGTGCCGTGGTTGGGATGATGAGCCTGGGCGATGCGGAGCGTGGATTGGCGCTCGGCCGCGTCGCAGGTGAGCTTTCGACCCTTGCCAACATCGTTGATGAATTGGAAATGCCCATACTGGCAGCCATTCTCGACGATCGCGGCGCACTGCTCCAGGGTATGGCCGTTGAAATCATCTTGCGTGCCGCTGCCGAACGCGGCCTTTCCCAACTCATGGCGGCCACGGGCGGACAGATTGCTGACATGGGAGTGAATGAGATCGACGAAGGCCTGCTGCGAGTGGCAGCCTCAGACATGGCCGCCGAACGTTCTGCAGAACTGGCCGCGGCCGGCGCTGACCTGGCGGATAGAGGTGCTGTCGAGATGGCTGTAGCGGGCGCCGCAGCCGATCTCGCAGATGACCTCGAATCTGAAGGCGTGACCGATGTCGAAATTGGCGCTGCCGAATTGGGCGCTGCCGCAGCGCTGGATGAGGAGAGCTAACCATGTGTTGTGCATTCCTGATTCTTGTATTGCTAGGGCCGCGCATTTTCGCTCCTATCTGGTGGCTTATTCAGCCGGCGCGCTGGAACCTAGCCTTCAGTGGCTGGACCCGCGGTCTGTGGTGGATATGGCCCGTCCTCGGTATCGTATTCCTTCCCTGGACGACCATCATGTACGTGATGGTGGCGCCAGGTGGTTTAGCAAGCTGGGACTGGCTCTGGCTGGGCATCATGCTGGTGGCGGACATTGCGTCATACTCCGGCGGACTCGGTCGCAAACGCATTCCTGGCTACGAAGGCGACTAGAACCGGTGGTGTCAGCGTTGGTGCTGATATACCAGGAGCGCCAGTAGCGCTTCTGCCACATCCGAGAAAGGATAGGCGGATGATTCAGGGATACTCTTGAATCATCCGCAGAACGCCAGACCGAGTATCTGGGGGCATGTTATGAGGTAACTAACGGCGCGGCATTGCGCCGCACTCTCATGACACCACCACGACGGATCTGCATTGGTGGTATCTTTCCAGTATTGGACCCAGAAAGCGGCCGCTAAGCGACTTCGATGCGACGGCAACAAAGGGACTGGAGAATCTCGACGCAAACCTGGAACGTCTGGACATCGAACTGTGGATCGCACGCGCTAACGAACCGTTGAGCAATCTGTTGGAGGTGACTGGAGTGACACAACGGCTTGGCCAGAAAAGCATCTACCCGACGGTGCGAACAGCCGTGTTGAAGTATCAAGAACGATAGCTCGTCCTAAGTCCCCGTTTGGTAATGCTTCCGGGGCCATTTTAGAACACAACAACTCGCTGGGGAGAGTAACCATGACGAATCGATTTGCACGTCTCATTGGGATCACAGTTCTTACCGTTCTGTTGCTGAGCGCCGGCGCCGGATGCCAGATGATCGAGCCGGAGCCGACGCCCAGTCCGGAAGAAGCCGCGGCAGATTTCGTAGCGGCTTATCCTCTGGCCGCTACGGCATGGGAAGCGCAGTATCTCGGCGAACAAGGCGAAGGCCTGCCTTTCTTGCCCAACACGCGCGCAACGGTAGTCTATTTTTGGGACCGCTACACCGGCTTTGACGGCTGTGGCTGGTTTCTCGGCGTCTACGGAGCCGATACCGAGGGCGTGCTGCGCATGAATACGCCGGCGAAGACGCCACACTACTGCGCCGAACCGCCTGGACTGGAAGGCCAGGCATCGACCTATATGTCGGCCCTGCTAAATGTCACGGAGTACGAGATAGCGGAGGAGCAGCTCGTAACATACACGGTAGATGACCAGCGGATGTTGACCTTCGATCCGGAAATGCCCGTTCCGATTCTGGGACCACGCTGGGAGCTGAAGTTCTGGTGGCACACTGAGGATGAACGCTGGCTTCCTGTGGCGCCGGCCGTGACGTCGTCAATCACATTTGCCGAAGGCGGCGAGGCGTCCGGATCTGGCGGCTGCAACGAGTTCACTGTGTCCTACGAGGGCGACCTGCAGATCGAGATGGTTATGTCATCGACTCCAGAGAATTCCGAGCTACCGGCGCTCACGTTTGGCCAGATCGAGGCAGCGACAGCCGAATGTGCGGAACCGGACGGGATTATGGAGCAAGAAGACGGCTTCTTCGCCTTGCTCGAGGAAGTCGCCTACTACTTCAAGATGGGCGGTATGACGATGATGATGGACGCTGACCTTGAGCCCTTGCTTGTGATCGCGGCCGCCAGCTAGACAATCTCAGGGAACCTGGTGTCGCCTGCAAACTGTCTGCACGCAAAGAAGGGAGCACTGCTGATGAGACGAAATTGGTCCTTAGCCTCATGCACCGGAAGATGCAGAAACAGGCAGAGAATCCGCGCAGTCCCCCAGTCTGCCATTGACGGGCACCTTATGGGTTCTGATGTCTATGGGTGAGGGTTAGGGACAGATACCCGCCATGGAGGAGCAACAACCGACGTTGGGTTTCCTCCCCGACCGATACGGTGGAGATAGCGGCTGCAACTTCTATGTTGGCGTCTACAACAGCGAAGGGTCAAGTCTTGTGATGCAGACGCCAGCGAGTACCGGCGGCGTCTGCAATGAGCCAGAGGAGGTCCAGCAACAAGAGAGCGTGTACATGTCCTCGCTGGCCACCGTGACGTATTACGCCGTTGTCGACGAACATCTGGAGATGTACTCGTCCAGTGAGCAGTTGATGCTGACCATGCAGTCGATGGATGCGGCTCCGCCGCTGGGCACCGTCTGGTCACTACAGTTCTTGAACGTAAGCACACAGTGGCAGCCGCCAATTCCAAGTGCCGAGATTACAATGAAGATGGACGACGAAATGCTATCCGGCTCGGCAGGCTGCAACGAGTACAGTGCAAGGGTATCGGAAAAGGCGGGTGCATTGACGATCAGCGACGTGTCGGCAACGAAGAAGATGTGCAACGCACCTGCCGGTGTGATGGAGCAGGAGACATTCTACCTGGAGTTGCTGGAGCAGGCGGCGCTGGTGCGTCAGTTCCCGGTATCCTTGCAGCTTTTGGATGTCGACGGCGCGCCACTCTTGCTATTTGGCGCACTGGAATAGGCCCTTTGGCTGCTCGACGAGTGTTAATCACTAGTGATGTAGCGGTAATCGTGTCGTTTGGCTTGGCCGTATGCCAAGTAAATCATACAACTCATAGAGAAGAGAGGTGGATCGATGTTATTAGGACTTGGTTGTGCATGTTTGTTGGCCTTCGGTTTCGCGGCAGTGCCGCGGCTGTTCTTGCTCATCGCATGGTTTCAGCGACCGGTGGGACCTGGTATGGCAAGGAAATTGGATATGGCCGCTTCTTGGCATCATCTTCCTTCCGTACACGCTGGTCATGTACATGCTTTCATTCGATGTGCTGGCTGGCAGCGTCACCGGCTGGGGATGGATGTGGATCGGATTTGGCGTGCTCCTCGACATCATGAAGTGGGGCTCCATCTATGAACGACGTCAAGAGATTCCGTACGCGTCGCAGTATACCGGCGTAACCGACTAGGCGCGCCAGGCGCGGTGTTGCGGCGACATAAGCAATGGAAGTGGCCGCTGTTCAAGCGGCCACTTCCAAGATCGGTCGCCTCTCAGGCCGATGGTGTAAAGAGCCGGATACACGGCTGAAATCTGTACCATAATTAACACGCGGATTTCGGAAAGCCAGAGAGGCAGCGGCCAATGGCATCAAATCTGACCGTCATCGTGTTTGACAACATGGAAGAGGCAGACAAGGTTCACGACAGCCATGTGTGCGCCAAGAAGCAGGGCTTCACCAGCATCGACGACTCGGCCGTGATCGTGAAGGACGAGTACGGGAAGGTGCACGTCACGAACTTGCCCGTGGGTTTATGTGGGCGCGGTGCGCGGCAGCCTGCTGGGACTCCCGCTGGCGGGCATCTTATTCGCGTTGGCCGGTCTGATGCTTGGCGGACTGGCTGGCGCCGGCATCGGGGCGCTAATGAACATAATAACTGACCCCAATAACTGAACCACCTGCTGAAGTGAAGATCAATCATTCTTTTCAGTACGGGGAGGGTCACACATATGCCCAATCATTGTCCCGAGGCGCCGCCGGCTAAATGGCTAAGGAGAACAGAGCTATGGGACTCTTCAGAAATATTGTAGATGATAACAAATTCACACCAGAGGACGTACCCTCGTTTGAAGACAAGCTCTTTTTTGAGGGTGACAAAAGTCGAGTCAACCTGGAGCGTTTTGCTGTGCTGCTGCTTCTGTCCACCGTCATTGCTACCTACGGCGTGCTGGGAGACTCAACGGCTACCATCATTGGGGCCATGATTATTGCCCCTTTGATGATACCCATTATGGGCACTGCCGCCGGGCTGGTAATGGGTGATATGGGTCGGGCCGGCCGTTCTTTCCTAAAGGTTGTGGGCGGTGTGGCCGGCGTTATTTTCGCAGCCTGGTTCATTGGCAGATTTCTTAATACCACCGTTGTCTCATTCACCACCAACTCTGCCATTACCGGCCGCATTTCACCCAGCCTGACGGATTTAATGATTGCCCTGGCTTCCGGCGCGGCCGGCGCCTTTGCCATGAGCCGTTCTGACGTGGCCGACTCGTTGCCGGGAGTGGCCATCTCAATCTCGTTGGTGCCGCCCTTGTGCGTAGTCGGGATCGGGCTATCGGCGGGTGAGTGGATCGTTGCTTCGGGCGCAATGTTACTGTTTGTCACCAACTTCCTTTCAATCTTGTTGGCCGGTGGCGGGGTATTGGCTTCCCTTTGTGCCACAATAGGATCTGGACAGTTAGAGCGCCGAAATTAGTGTAGAATGCAAGGGCGAAGAAAGGTGAGACCATGTTTCAGAAGCGAACCATCGCCCAATCGATGAACGGTGAACGAACGATACCAAACCCAGAAGTTCCAGCGCAAGCGAAGCGGCGCAAGTTCAGCGGTGAGTACAAACGGCGCATACTTGAGGAAGCCGACAAATGCACGGAACCGGGTGAGATCGGCGCCCTATTAAGACGTGAAGGATTGTACTCGTCCAACTTGACTAAATGGCGCCGGCAACGGAAAGCTGGAGGGCTGGGTGGCCTGACACCCCAAAAGCGAGGCCGCAAGAAAGACGAACAGGCAGCTGAGATGGCCCAATTGCGGCGTGAGAATGAACGACTTCGCAAGCAACTGGGGCAAGCGGAGCTGATAATCGCCGCCCAAAAAAAGCTTGCACAAGTCTTGGAGACGCTGAGCGACCCAACAGACGAACAGCGCTGAGGGAGACAGTTAAAGAGCTGTCGGAGAATATCCCGGTGACGAGTGTGTGCGCATCGTTGGATTTTCCCCGCAGCACACTGTACTGGTTGCGCCAACCGGCGATGTCCAAAGTGGCAGTTCCAGGACGCGGGTACCCTTTGGGTGCGGTGCGGGGGCTGACAGCGGTCGAGAAGGAGAGTGTGCGAGACGTACTCAACAGTGACCGTTTTTGCGACAGCTCTCCTCGGCAGGTCTACGCCACACTGCTGGATGAAGGAATCTACCATTGTCATTGGCGAACCATGTACCGGATTCTGGATGAATATGGTGAGGTGCGAGAACGGCGCAACCAATTGCGTCACCCGGTCTATAAGAAGCCGGAACTGCTGGCGACCAGCCCGAATCAGGTCTGGTCATGGGACATCACCCAGCTGCGCGGTCCGGTCAAGTGGAGCCGCTACTATCTCTATGTGGTCATCGATATCTTCAGCCGTTACATCGTGGGCTGGCTCATCGCCCAACAGGAGTCGGAAGCGCTAGCACGACAACTTATCAGCGAGAGTTGCCGCAAGCAACAGGTCGAAAAGGGCCAACTCACCTTGCACGCCGACCGGGGGTCGCCGATGATCGCCAAGACCATGGAACAGATGTTGGGTGATCTGGGCGTAGGTAAGAGCCATTCTCGTCCACATACGTCGAACGATAATCCCTTTTCGGAGGCCCAGTTCAAGACGATGAAATATCGCCCTGACTATCCTGAACGCTTTGGTTCGATAGAGGATGCTCGTGTGTGGGCCAGGATTTTCATTGACTGGTACAACCATGAACATCGTCATACGGGCCTGGCTCTGATGGCGCCGGCCACCGTCCATTACGGTTTGGCCAACCAGGTGACAGCGAAACGACAGCAAGTGCTGCAAGCCGCCTATCTACAACATCCGGAACGATTCGTGAAAGGAGCGCCTATGCCGCCACAATTGCCAAAAGCGGTCTGGATCAACCCGCCACTGAACTCCGCTGACACGGCCATGACCGAGACGGCCACGCATACGGAGTCAATCCCAGCCATAACAGGCGAACCTCCCGGCGCACAGCCAGGGTCAAGGGTCGGGAGCTGTTTGTCGACTTGCGAAGCCCTTGACGCTGGCGAGCACCGGGCCATAATTGCCTGTGGCTGGGATTGCCGGAACGACCCAGCGGCGCTTCCCTAAATTCTCGATTTTTCTGTCCAAGATCTATTGACACATTCCGGCCGGCGATGACGCTGAATGGCGAAAACGACTTACAAGTCTACTCATGGCTGGGGAGTCTGTCATGGTAATAGACAATGTCGAAGGCCGTCTTGCCAGTAATGCTCTAGCAAGTGCGCTAACCCAGAGCCACTACAGGGACCGGCTGCTAGGCACTAATCAGATGATAAGCCTTAGTAATGATGCAGTAAAGGTCGTAACCGGCAACAACGTTCAACTGAGCGATGAGTTAATTAGGCGGACCGTTGCCATTCGACTCGACCCCAATAGAGAGAGGCCAGAATTGCGATCAGGCTTTGCCCACGACAACCTAACTCAGTGGACCGATAATAATCGCTCAAAGCTGTTTACTGCCGTTTGTACGCTCGTACAAGCATGGGTCGACAACGGAATGCCAGGGTGGAATGGGATATCACCAGGTAGTTTTGAGGAGTGGGCAAGAGTGACGGGCGGTATCCTAGCAAATGCTGCCATAACTGGCTTCCTGGACAACATTGACTTTCTGAGAGAGAAATTCGGCATGGAACGTGATTCCTTTGCCAACTTTGTGGAAGAGTGGGCTAATCGATATCGATCGACTGCAGTTTCTGCCGGCGAGTTATTTAGTATCGCCTCTCGGCCAGATAGGAGAGACGACTACAATCCCAACGAGCATCTAGACTTGCTGGCCGATCACCTTGGTGCTGGCAATGAGCATAGCCGCCGTACGAAATTGGGTAGAGTGCCATCAGGCTTGACTGACCGGGTATACAGCGGATACAAGATCACTCGTGTTGGTGTACGAAACGGCTACATGAATTACGCACTAGTCAGCGTTGATTCGGTAGGCAAAGACGACTCTGACGAGAGTATCGACGGCCTGAAAACCCCAGAGAACCCTATCGTAGATGGTGTCAGTGAGCTTGGTGGACGTAGTGACCCTTACACTGCTCAAGTGGACGGCAGCAAAGGCATATCGAGGTCTTCCCCGCAAATCGAAAGTACCGCTGAGTCAGAAAACCCTCACCAACGGTCACCAGGGTCACCCGGTGATGAGGAAAGGGGAACTTTTCTCGTATGAATCGGTACGAAAGGACCCTGGCGATACTTAAACAGGCAAAGGCCGAAGGCATCATCGTACAACAGCATGGTAAACACTTTTTGGTCGAAGGGCCATTGAATAATCGTACGCACATGTTTGTTGCTGCACTGCGGGAGCATAAACGTGAGGCAATGCTACTCGCTGAATTGTATATGCTTATTGACAAACCACTCCTGGCTGACGATTCCGATAGACTGGATGAGTTAGCTTGTAGATTCGGTCTGAGAGTCTGCAAAAAAAGATACTGCCTAAACGAGTGGGATATGGGATGGCAGGACGTTGTTGATGATGCATGTCGTAGGTCCGGGTATTCAGACAGGAGTGACTAATATGGGATATATTATCAAGGTGCCTACGAGTCGAAATGAAATGTGGACATCTTCATCAGAACAGAAGACGTTTTTGGGAATAATTGATCCATCAGACGATAATATACAATCGGAGAAGCCATCCTCTGTACAAGCACTATACGTCGTGTACGAAAGCTTCATGAAACGTTGCGAAAGCAAGAACCTGGCTGATAAGACTAAGCGATTTTATCGGCAGCAGGTTTTCGCCCTTCTCGATTACTGCATCAGTATTGGCATCGATAACATAGCGGAAGTATCAGAAAAAGTGATCGAGGACCATCTACGCATCCTAAGGGATCGTGGACTGAGAGATGCATCTGTTCAAGCGGCCTATCGGGGGATAAGGGCGTTTATGACCTATAGTGTTGAGAACGGTCTAATCGAGACTTCGCCCCTAGACAAACTTTCGATGCCAAGGGCTGCTCGGGAACTAAAGCCAGTTCTGGACATGGTGTCGATCGGGAAGTTGTTGGACGAGTGTCATAATAGCCGTGATCGAGCACTCGTTCTGATGCTAATTGATTCCGGTCTACGTGCAGCAGAACTAATCAATTTGACCGCCAGCGACATCGTCCTAAAGAGTGGAAGAGTGCATGTCCGAAATGGCAAAGGGCGAAAGGATCGCTATGTGTATATAAGCGAACGGACAAGTAATGCCATAGTCAATTACTATGATGAACGTGGTATGCCTTCCAAGGATGAGCCTATATGGCAGTCTCTCACAACATCAGAACCGTTGAAGCAAAATGGCTTGAATCAGATGCTAGGAAGGCTTGGGAAGAGGGCAGGATTAGAGCACACCAATCCACACTGCTTCAGAAGATCATTTGCTGTTCTTTCACTAGAGGAAGGTATTGACCTATATCGGCTCGCGCATTTGATGGGACACGGTAGCATTGATGTGCTCCGCTCGTACCTCCACCTTGTTGAGCGGCATGCTCGTGAAGCACATGAAAAATTTGGGCCGTTAAACGGTTTCGAATATGATTTTCATGGTCCACTGTCTTGAATATGTATAAGGTGTCAAACGCGGAATGATATCTGTGAAGATTGCACTTTTCAGCGTCTACTATCATCGGCCAGGAACCATCTCGGCACTATGGGATTTACCACGCCTTCTGCTCCGCAGGAGCAGAAGGCTAAAACTTACACGATGAATTGTATCAGCCTGACGCTACGCTGGCAGACAAACTCGCATCCACAGCCCCATGAGCCTTATGGGCTGCTCCGGCGTCATTGTCGAGATATCGCAAGAGCATATCAAGATCACTATGTCCCATGATCTTTCTCAGATCGTAAATGGACATACCGTTCGCCAGCGACCACGTCGCCGTTGTTCTCCGGAATTTGTGCGGTCCGCATGGCATTACACCTGCCTTCTTCCCTATTCGTCTGAGCATCTGATTTAGCCCATTTGGTAGCAGACGATCACCCGTCTGCAAGTTCTGCCAGACAGGGCTATCTGGCGAGCGATCGGGTAGTTCGGCCAAATGCTTGATAAGAGCCCGACGAGACTTAGTGCCGAGGTATACGGTGCGTTCGTCACGCACCTTGGTACGTCGTACACGAACCGTGCCGGTCGCAAGGTTCACATCGCCGATGTCCCATGCGATAAATTCTGAGCTTCGGCATCCGCTGTCGATCAAACATAGGATCACGGCTTTCTCGCGCCAGGTAGTGGCGGCCTTCAACAATCGGCGGACTTCTTCCTTACTAAACGAATCCGGCTTGGTGCGATCTACACGTGGCATCCGAACCCGTTTCATGGGAGAGGTACCTATGATCTCTTCGGCGACCATGAAGTTGCTAAACGCACGGACGGCTCTGGCTGCACTCTGTACACTGGCTGGTGAAAGGCCTCTGTGTTGCATATCCGTGAAATACTTGCGAATTGTTAAAGCTGAAATCTCACATGGCGCAGTGATTCCCGCATCGACCGCAAAGGCCAAGAACCAGGTTATCTGTTGCCGGTAATAACGCATCGTAGCAGGGCGTAACTGTCGGGCTTCGGCGTCGAGGAGGAACGATTCTAACGCGAACACGATTTGGGGGGTCAGCGGGTGTGACATGGCGGCTCCTTGTGGTTATGGGCCGATGCCACCAATAAGAAAGAGCCCGCTACCTCTGGTAGCAGACCCTGTAGGTGACCCACCAGGGACTCGAACCCCGAACCCGCTGATTAAGAGTCAGCTGCTCTGCCAATTGAGCTAGTGGGCCACAAATTGCGCAGAAGGCACCGTACCCGGCCTTCACAAGAACCAAAGTATACATACTTTGGCCGTTTCCGCCAAGTTTCCGAGCGCATGGCATCATACGATATACCTCTAGCACATACTTGTTTTGTGCCTCCATTGAGGTTGCCATAGAATAGTACTGTTGACGGAAAATGCACAGTCGTGTCCTGCTGAAATGTTGCTTGGACGCCGAGTTGTCAAAGTGAAACTTATATGTGAGAAAACTGGACTGAGGACTATGGAACTGGAAAAGCTGAAACGCACCTACGCAAATCTTCTCATTACAGTTGGCGTCAACCTTCAACCTGCACAGTCTCTGCGAATCGGTGCGGAGATCGCGCATAGACCACTTGTCCGGGAGGTGGTGGCGGCTGCCTATGATGCCGGCGCGAAGTATGTGCAGGTGGACTGGATCAGACGCGCCGACAAGCAAGCAGCGCTTTCTTCACAGCGATCCCGACTTCCTGGACTACTTTCCCGGCTATGAAAAGGAACGACATCAGTACTGGTTGAGCAATCACTGGGCAAGGTTGGCGCTGGTCGGTCCAGAGTACCCGAATACGTTCGACGATGTGAACGCCTCGATCATGCGACGGGCGGCTGTGGCACGTTCCAGCATGCTCACTTTCTATATGAATCGGATGATGGCCAACGACATCCAGTGGTGCGTTGCAGCGGCGCCGACTCGGGCATGGGCGCAACAGATTTTTCCCGACTTGTCTGGCAGTGAGGCGCTGGAAGAGTTGTGGAAGCTAGTGCTGCATACTTGTCGAGTTGATACTGAAGATCCGACGCTCGCGTGGCAAGAGCATTGCGCAAGGTTGAACAATGTCATTGATACGCTTGCTCAGAAACATGTGCGAAGTGTGCGTTTTGTCGATTCTGCCAAAGATGAACAGGGCCAAACGCTCACGGATCTGACCGTCGGACTGACGGACAAACCCGTATGGATGGGGGTTGATTCTCAGACGCCCGAAGGTACTAGCTTCATTGCCAATATGCCCACGGAAGAGGTCTTCTCTACGCCGCACAATCAGCGAACAGAAGGCTATGTTCGCACGACTAAACCGGCGTTTCCGTTCGAGCGCGAGGTGCGTGACGCCTATTTTCGCTTCGAAGCGGGGGAAGTTGTTGAATTCTCTGCCGAAAATGGTGAGGAAACACTAGAAGAAATGTTTGCCATTGACGGCGCAAAGCGACTTGGTGAAGTTGCGCTTGTCGACATATCATCACCTATCTACCAGTCAAATTTGACATTTTATGAGACGCTCTTTGACGAGAATGCGACATGCCATATTGCGTTTGGCAGCGCCTATCCAGAGGGATACGAGGGCGGCACGGAGATGACCGAAGAGCAACTAACTGTGGTTGGCGTGAATCGCTCACAGACACATGTGGATATGATGATCGGTTCGCCGACAATGAACGTGTTTGGAAGCTGTGTAGACGGCACGACAATCACGATAATGGAAAACGGTAAATTCTTGTAATTAACATAAGCAGGTGTATTCGATGGTGTCAGCAAATACGAACGTACCCTTTACGATGGTGCGAGATGACTTCGCAGATGTGCCGCACTACGATCTTCCCTCCGGCTATCGCAGTCGAATGTATCGCGACGGCGATCAGAAGACGTGGATTGACATACATCGATCCGCTGAGCCGTTTATAGACATAACGCGTGAGTTGTTCGACCGTGAGTTCGGTGCAGGCATCGACGTATTGCCGCAGCGCATGTTTTTCATCGAAACTGATGACGGTAGTCCGGCTGGTACTATTACGGCATGGTGGGAAAATAAACAGTACAAACGAGACGAGCGAGGTCGGATCCACTGGGTAGTCGTGCATCCGTACCATCAAGGAAGAGGGATAGCCAAGGTGATGATGACTCTTGCCATGGGTCGATTATCCAATTTCCATCAGCAGGCTATGTTGGGTACTTCATCGGGCAGACCCTTAGCGGTGAAGATCTACCTTGATTACGGCTTCCGACCCGATGATGCTGAGAAGGACAATGCCGAGATCGTACAGGCGTGGCGTACCCTCAACAATAGGCTTCACCATCCGACACTGGACGCGTACCTCAGCGACTTACCATAAGTAGTTTTTGCGAAGATAAGGGACACGTTGCTGCCAGACGTATGAAGTCAATCCTTGATTGTTTTCTAGATAGCCAGTCATTTATTGTATTGGACGGCGCTCTTGCGACAGAGCTCGAAGGTAGAGGAGCGGACCTGCACGATTCGTTGTGGTCGGCGAAAGTGCTCATCGAGTCGCCGGAGATGATTCGTGAAGTGCACCTTCATTATCTCCGCGCCGGTGCAGACATCATTAGCACGGCATCCTATCAGGCAACTATCAACGGGTTCATGGAACGCGGTCTGACGCAATTGCAAGCAAAAGCTCTGCTTCGGTTAAGCGCACAGCTTGCACTAGACGCTCGTGACGAGTTCTGGTCGGATCCGCAGAATCGCATCGGCAGAGAGAGACCGCTCGTTGCCGCGTCGCTGGGTCCATATGGCGCGTACCTGGCTGATGGGTCCGAATACAGCGGTGATTATGGCTTGAATGAGGAAGAACTTGTCGAATTTCATAGACCCCGACTCGAGATTATGGCAAGTACGGATGTCGATCTTTTTGCATTTGAAACAGTGCCCTGTCTTCAAGAAGGGCGGGCAATTGTTCGGCTTCTCGACGAGTACCCACAGAAGCCGGCGTGGATCTCCTATAGCTGTCGAGATGGAGAACATGTGAATCATGGTGAGCTAATTGCTGACTGTGCACAGTTGGCCAATACGTCGGACCAGGTTATCGCCGTTGGGATCAATTGCACGGCGCCGCGTTACATCATGCCGCTTGTAGCCAATGCTTGCCGGGCGACGAATAAACCCATCGTCGTCTATCCGAATAGTGGTGAATCATATGACGCACGGCGTGGTTGCTGGGTTGTGGCGACAAAAGAGGGCTCCATCGCAAGTGGTGCATCAGCATGGAACGCTGCCGGTGCAAAATTGATCGGCGGTTGTTGCCGAACAACACCGGATGATATTCGTCAAATTCGCGACGTTCTCAACCATTCATCAGCCGCCATTGATGGCGAATAACGTCACCACATAACTGCTATAGGCGAGAAAGAGGACGGACCCTTTCCAACGGTATAATTGATGCGGTGTAGGCAGGCAGAGCAGTAAGACGAGAACCGTAAAACCCAGCATGATAGGGAAGTCGTAGTAGCGCATTTGTTGCGGTACCGTAAGCGGGCGAACTAGCGCAGTCGTACCGCCGATGAACAGGATATTGAAAAGATTGCTGCCAACAACATTACCGAATGCAATGCCTGTTTCTTTGCGAAGCACGGCGACGACGGTCGTGGCTAGTTCGGGCAATCCCGTGCCAATGGACACTAGAGTAAGACCGATTACCAGTTCGCTAACACCTAGCTTGCGCGCAATAGACTCGGATGAACTGACGAGCAGTTCTGCTCCCACAACCAAAGCTACCAATCCGAATAGGACTAGCAGTACATCACGCAGCAGATGCTGGCTCGGCACGCCGATACGCTCATCGATGGATTCGAGTACTGCCAATGAATCGTCAGCGCTGTGATTGCGGCTGGAAATGGCATACGTGTACGAGTAGTAGGAGAACACGACCAGACCCGCCAGCAGGAATAGCGCCTCAACCCGATTGATTTCTCCGTTCCACGCCATGAGAAATAAACACGGCAGTCGTGACAATCAGCAGGATGTATTCGCGACGCAACAGGCGCGCCTCAACGGGCAGAACCGCCAGCAACGCAGCTATGCCAAGTACGAGGCCCAGGTTACTTATATTGCTGCCGACTATATTCCCTATGGCGATTTCAGAGCCGCCGCCCCCTTCGAGGTTGCCGACGAGACTAACGAGCAATTCAGGTAGGCTGGTGCCGAAGGCGACAATTGTCAGGCCGATGACGGCTGACGGGACATCGTAGCTCGCTGCGATCCGGCTCGCGCCACGAACTAGGAACTCCGCACCGCCGGCGAGAAGAGCGAACCCTGCAAGAAAAACGAGAATGTCCAGAAGGAAGCTATTCATAGAGTCGACTTTGATCTGGCGGACACTCGCCTGGCGGAGTCCCTCTTGGTTTATGAATCGGTGGGTGAAACGTCTTGCACGAATCGGCCCTGCATGCTCCAGGGGCCGGTCCATGTGATCTGAGCCTCTACTAAACGACCTCGCAATGGGTAATCGCTGTCGATAAACACAAGCTTATTCTGCCGCGTCCGTCCTCGCCATTTGCCTTTATGTTGGTCCTCGATCAGTATTTCCACATTCTCGCCGATTAACTTGGCGTTGATCTCTGCGCAAACCTGTTCCTGGATATCCTCCAGTACATGATATCGCTCGGCCTTTACCGCACCGGGCACATCATCGGTTAGTGACCTTTCGCTGACCGTGCCAGGTCGCGGGCTGTAACGCGCCAAATGCGCCTTATCCATCTTGAGAGTGCGCAAGAGTTCGGCAGTCTCACAAAAATCCTCATCGGTCTCACCGGGAAAGCCGACGATGATGTCGGTATTGATGGCAGTGTGCGGAATAATATCCCGTATCCGCGCAACCAGGTCACGGTATTCCTGAGCAGTGTAGCCGCGCTTCATACGCTCGAGCACCGTATCTGAACCGGCCTGGATCGGCACTTCGATATGCTCGCAAACCTTAGGCAGGTTGCGCACCGAATGTAGGATTCGATCGGTCATATAGTTGGGATGGCTGGTGAGGAAGCGTATCCGCCAGAGGCCATCAATGTCATGGATTTCGCGCAGCAGATCAGCCAGATCCATACCTGTCTTCGATTCATCGGCGCCGTCGTACGCGGCTACCGAGGCGCTGTTGCCCAGGTCTCCGCGCCAGTCATAACCATAACGGTCGACTATTTGGCCCAGTAACGTGATCTCACGTACCCCTTGCGCGACAAGCCCGCGCACCTCCGCCACGATATCAGCCGCAGGACGGCTGCGTTCCACGCCGCGACGAAAGGGAATGATACAGAATGTGCAGGCATGGCTGCATCCGAATACGACCGGCACATAAGCCGCTACCGGTGTCATACCGTGCTGTTCAAGATGACGGATGGACTGCGACATGTCGCCCAGAGAAACGACATCCTGATACTGGTGTCGAGCCACATCCTTATTGATTTCAGACTGGGCGGCTTCGGCGCTGATCACGTCGCTTTGCAGATAATTTACAAGCGGCGTAGCGTCACTCGGCGGCATGAAGACGTCCACCTGCGGATAGGCAGCCATGAGTTTCGGGTTGGGCTTGACCCCTACCATGCAACCCATGAGCGCCAGCGTGCGACCGATCTTCGCACTCTTCCACGGCTTCAGGCTGCCTAGTTTGCCTATGGCCTTGTTTTCCGCACTTTGGCGCACGACGCATGTATTGAGAACCACGACGTCGGCTTCATCGAGGTCGGCTGTCGGGCTCATTCCCATAGCCTCCATTTCCGCTGCGATGTGATTGCTGTCAGCCACGTTCATCTGACAGCCAATGGTCCAAATGTGATACTTCTTATCTGGGGTTGTGTCTGAAGCCGTATCGCCGTGCGATTGCGTGCGAACGGCCGCGGGTACTGTACTGTTCATAATTTCCTCCTGATATCCGGTGTACGCCGGGCAGGAACACTTCGATAACAACGGCAAGCGTTGATTGTAGGCGGATAATTCGCTAAAGTCAAAGAGGACAGTTGTCAAGTAGGTGCACGATGAACCGCTAGCGCCGCGGATCTAGCGCATCTCGCAGGCCATCGCCGAGAAGGTTGAAACCGACTACGGTAATGGTAATGGCGAGACCTGGAAAGATGGCCATCCATGGAGCTGTGTCGAGGTAATTGCGACCAGCAGCGAGTAAGGCGCCCCATTCCGGCGTCGGCGGTTGCACGCCCAGCCCAATGAAGCTCAATCCTGCGCCAGCCAACAGCAGCATTCCGCAGCGCATGGATGCCAAGACAATCACAACCGACATAGTAAAGGGGAAGATATGTCGCCAGAGGATGCCTACGTCCGAAACTCCGATGGAGCGAGCGGCTTCCACATGAAGCTCATGCTTGCTGGAGATCGCACCACTGCGCACGAGTCGGAAGTAGGAAGGTGCTCCGACGATGCCAAGCGCTAGTATGGTGCTGGGCAAGGATGCGCCGAAGCGGGTGACAACTAAAATTGCAAGAAGTAGCGCCGGGAACGCCAACCACACATCCATCATGCGCGAAAGCAGGCGATCCGCCCAGCGCCCATAGAAGCCGGCGATGACGCCAAGCGTAACGCCGATGACCAGGCCGATGGCTACACCACCGAATGCCATGAACAGAGCCAGGCGTGCTCCTACTAGAACACGGCTGAAGAGATCGCGTCCAAGGTTATCGGTGCCGAAATAGTGCGCTGAAGAAGGCGCTGACAGCGGAGGGCCTACCGATAGTTCTTCGTAAGGATAGGGCGTCCAGAATAGTGTCGCGAGCGCCATGACAAATACGGATGCGATAATGGCCAAGCCGATGTAGAGGCTGGGCGTATGAACACCCGCTCGCGTTCGGAATGAATTCGCACGCTCACCACTGTCACCCGTGATGCTGGTGCGTGAGCGAACCTTTGTTTGGACGAATGTGGCGTTACTTGCCTGCACGTCTTTATCCGTATTGCAGCCGGTTGACCCCAGAGTCGTTACACTCGTGCTCGCCCGTATCTGGTGACCGACCGTCACTAGATGGATTCCGCTTCTACACGCGGGTCCAAGAAGGTATGAATGATATCAACAGCGAAGTTCAGCAGCACGTAGATGGTCGCAATCATGATGGTCGCTGCCAACACGACAGGATAGTCACGGTCATAGATGGCTTGCACGGTTAGTCGTCCTAGGCCGGGCCAACCAAAAATAGTCTCGATAATGAAAGATCCGCCCAGTAGATAGCCTAATTGAAGTCCCAACATCGTTACGATAGGGATAGATGCATTTCTCATCACATGCCGTTGCGTAATGCGCATTTCGCTCAAGCCCTTGGCTTGGGCAGTCCGCACGTAATCCGAACCCATGACGTCCAGCAAGCTCGAGCGAACCAGGCGCGCCGTTACTGCCGCAGTGGGCAATGCCAGTGTGATTGCGGGCAAGATGATGTGCAACGGCGTATCTGCGCCGACCACCGGCAACCATTTCAATCTGATGGAAAAGAGCATGATCAGCAACAGCGCAAACCAGAACGACGGTAGCGCAGTGCCAATTGAAGCGGTCGCCATGAGGGCTGTGTCCAGTTTCGTACCCGCGTTGCGCGAGGCAACGAATCCTAGTGAGAAACCAATGAAGACGGCAATGGACAGTGATGTCAATGCGAGGGCGATGGTATAGGGCAGCCGCTCGCGAATTAATGTTGAAACATCACGATCGCTGATCCAGGACTGCCCCAGGTTGCCGTGCAAGACCACATGGCCCATGTAGCGAACGTAGCGTGTCACCACAGGCTGGTCGAGTCCATAGGCTGCGCGTACTTGCGCCAACTGCTCACTGGATGCGACGTCGCCCACCAGCGTCAATGATACGTCGCCGGGCGCTGTGCTAAGCATGAAGAATGTTACAAAGCTGGCGGCAATCACCACTAGGAATGAGGCGAAGAGCCGGTGAGCGACATGGGTCAGCATACGTGCCGTTATTCCTGTTTATGCGCGATTCGCGTCTATTTGACTACCTTCGCGTCATCGACCAGTAGACGGCCCATATATCCGGCCTCGGCGCCTTGGATACGCTTGTCGATAGCGATGGCGTCGACGGGATTGTATAGGGGCTGCCAGGGAGCATCTTCCAGAATGAGTTTCTGCGCCTCTACGTAATAGGGCAGACGCGCTTCTTGGTCGAGCGTTTGCGCACCTTGTTGCAGCAGAGCGTCCACTTCCGGATTGCTATAGAAGACACGGTTGGTGCTGCCGATGCGGTCGCTGGACAAGAAGATGTTCAGCGCGTCCGGGTCGTTCCAGTCGTAGCGCCACAGCAGCAGATCGAAGTCGCCTTCACGCGAAGCATCCATGACCGCTTTGGAGTCTAACTGTGCGATTTCAACAGGAACCCCGATAGCCTGCATCTGGCTCTGAATGACGGTTGCAATATCGCCGTTTGGCGAACGCGTGGAGGTGAGCAGCTTGGCAGTCAGCGCCTTGCCGTCACGTTCCCAACCGCCGTCAGCCGTACGTTCGAAGCCGGCTTCCCCTAGGAGCTGTATAGCTGCTTCCGGGTCGTATGCGTACTCATACTGCTGCAAGGATTCGTCATAGCCCGGCAGAGTGGGCGGTAACGGTGCAAATGCCGGCATCCCGAGTCCGCCCAGCGCCAGGTCTACAATCTGCTCTTTATCTACCGCATGTGATAGCGCCTGGCGCACGAGCGGATCCGTGAAAGGCGGCTCCTGGTAGTTGAAGCCGAGATATATGAGACTGTTCAGCACTGTTTCGTGGATCTCGACATTCTCATCCGCTTCCAACTTGGCCAAGTGGCTGGGCTGGTTGATGAAGATCACGTCGATGTCGCCGGATTCCAAGGCGGCTAGTTGCGTTGCTGCGTCCGGAATGATCTTGAAAACCATGGCGTCCAAGTAGGGTGCGCCTGTGTTCTCCATTGTTGTAGGGCCCCAGGCATAGTCTGGATTCCGTACTAGCGTAATGGATTGTCCAGCCTGCCAATCGCCCAACATGAAAGGCCCGCTGCCGATGGGATAACCTTCGCCGGTTTCATCCATCTTCTTCACCGAGTCAGGGCTTATCACGGCTGCGTAGGGCATGCTGAGCGTGCTCCACAGCGTAGCAGTCGGCAGCTCAAAATTGAAGCGCACTGTGAGATCGTCCACTACCTCGATGTCGCCGATCTGTGCAATACCGATGTAGATTGGCGAACGCTGACCGATCTCCTTGAAACGATCAAAAGAATACTTGACCGCTTCAGCGTTCATGGGCGTACCGTCATGGAACGTCACGCCCTCGCGCAGTTTCATGTCAATGGAGAGTCCGTCATCGGCCCACTCCCAACTTTCAGCCAACTGCGGCACAATTGTGTTGTCCACGTCTCGTGTGACAAGCGTGTCGAACAGATACGGCAATACTAAGCTGAGGCCAGAGGATGCGGGACCGTGCGGGTCGAGGCTGGATGGTTCCGAAGTCATGGCACGATAGAGCACGGATTCGGATTTGACCTGGACTTCCTGCGATGAAGACGTCGTTGCAGTCGGTGCAACGCAGGCGCCGAACACAAACACGACCAGGACCAGCATGCTGATCAATAAGGCGTATTTCGTCAATCGATGGGTGATCATAAACGGTTTTTCTTCTTTCTTTTTCAGACTACGGCAACCGGCGCTACCATAGCCTCCTCTTCTAATATTTTCTCCACAGCCAACTGCGCCTGGTGCACGCAATCCGGCAAGCCGACTCCTCTGTAGGCGCTGCCGGCTACGTAGATGCCCGGCGGCAGTTGGCTTTCAATCGCCTCAATCCGCTCCAGGTGGCCAATATCATACTGGGGGTTGGAGCGGCGCCAGCGATAGATGCGATGGAAAAGCGGGGATGCCTCGATGCCAAGCAGTTCGCGTAATTGGATGCGTACTGTTCGCTCTAGTTCATCATCGGTCAATTGCATAGACTTTGGGCTGCGCGAGCCACCGAAGAAGACGCGCAGCAGTCGATAACCGTCCGGTGCGCGGTTGCTGAACTTCGTGGAACTGAAGGTGACTGCGTTGATGGGGCGTTCTTCCGACATGGGGATGACTAACCCGAAACCGTCGATAACGTCGTCAAGTTCATCGGCTTTGTAAGCCAGAGATATCGTTCCCGTGCTCACGTAGCGAATATTGTCGAGTAATTCAGCGCTTTCCGGCGCGAGTGACCGCACGAGTTGGGAGGTGACATACGTCGGCGTTGTCAGAAGAACTTGATCTGCGAACAGTGCTTGGTCGGAACCACCAATAGATAAGCGGAAGCGGCCATCCTGCGTACGCTCGATGGATGATACGGTGTTCCCAACGCGCAGATCGCCCGTTAGTTGAGTGATGATGGTGTCGGTCAGTTCTTGTGTGCCTCCGAGCAAGGTAACAAACGCAGATTTTGGTCGGGCATCGTACCCGTTTTGCGACTGTGGGCTGGCGGCTCTGGCTCGTCTCGAAGCTAGCATGCCTTTGATGAGGCTGCCGTACTTCTTTTCCATGGCACGGAAACGTGGAAAGGTAGCCATTACGCTCTGCTTGTCCGCTTCTGCGTTGTAGATGCCCGACATAAGCGGTTCGGCGATCTTGTCAAGCGCTTCATTGCCAAGACGTCGTGTGATGAATTGAGCCAGAGTCTCGTCTTCGTCGTCTTGTTTAGCTGGGATAAATAGTTCCATGCCCATGCGCATCTTGCCTAGTGGCGAGATCAATGGCGACAGTGCAAACGGTGTAAACTTGGTGGGAACAATGAGAAGCACACCATCCGGCAGCTCGGTCGGGCGGCCTTTGTTCAGTACGTAGACCTTGCGCAGGTCGTCGTTGGTACCAGTGACGCGATGCGCGATGCCCAGTTCCACTGCCAGGTCATACGCCCACGGCTTCTGCGAGATAAAGCTGTCGGGTCCCCCCTCGACGACGAACGACAAGCCGGGGTCAGTTTCCACAGTATCCGTTCGCACTTTACCGCCCAGACGGTCGGCAGATTCCAGCAGTGTGTAGCATATTTTCTTGCCGGAAGACTCCGCCGATTTTTGCAGATAGTAGGCAGCAGATAGGCCTGTGATGCCGCCGCCAACGATTGCTACGTGATATTCCTGCGCCGATGATGCATCCATGATATGTCGAACCTTGACAACCGCTAATCAGCGGCGATGGTCTGGGGTATATATGTGCAGAAGGGCTCTTCATCCATATATTCGTGCGTCATGCCATAGGCGCGCGCACGACAGCCGCCGCACACTTTTTTGAATTCGCACAGTCCGCATTTACCGCTCAGCAGTGAAGGATCGCGCAACTCCTGGAAAAGTGCTGAGTCCTCCCATATGGTCTGGAATGATTGAGTCCGCACGTTACCGGCTTCGACGGGAAGATAGCCGCAGGGGAATATTTCACCCCGATGGCTGACGAAGCAAACGCCGGTGCCGGCGAGGCAGCCTTTTGTGGCCGCGTTCATAGCGGTCTGGGCGCCAGGATGTCCGCCCGGATGACCGCCGGGATGACCGTTTCCGCCGGCATTGTTTTGCCGGTGCATGCTATTCGGCCGCTGACGGATGATGCCCTGCCGGCGCTCTTCGGCCTGTCGCTGGCGCACAAGGCGGAAATAGTGCGGCGCGCAGGTAGCTTTGAGCTCAATCTCGTTTTCCATCTCTGCGTCATACAACCAGTTTAATATCTGCTCATACTCATCCGCCGAAATCTGCTGATCGTCGGCGATTTCCACACCACAGCCGACGGGGACCAGCAGGAAGAGGTGCAGCGCTCGGGCGCCGATGTCCTGAGCCAGGGCAAGCGTCTCGTTCATCTGATGGGAATTGTGATTGGCGACCGTAGTATTGATCTGGAAAGGAACGCCAGCTTCGGATAGGTAATGCGCGCCTTCCAATGCTCGGTCGAACGCCCCGGCGCCACGGAAAATATCGTGTGTTGCAGCATCGGCGCCATCAAAGCTGATGCTGACTCGTTGCACACCGCTGTCGTGTATCTTACGCGCCACTTTGGCATCGATAAGCGTGCCGTTTGTCGCCAGCGCCACGACGAGTCCGGCGTCTGAAGCGTAGCGTGCAATGTCGAAGATATCCGGTCGGAAGAGCGGCTCACCGCCAGACAACACGAAAATGGGCCTGGAGAATGCGGCGATCTGATCGACCAGCCGAAATGACTCTCCAGTTGACAGATCTTGCGGAACGAGCTGATCGGCAACGGTGATGCGCCGGCAGTGGATACATTCGAGGTTACAGCCGGCAGTAGTTTCCCAAAAGACAAGCCGTGGCGGTGGGTAGGGTGCAGTGCTCAATTTGAGAGTCCTTAGAATGAATACATGCGACGAAGGTCGCTCCAGTGAACGATAAATCAGAAGATTTCGGCAATGTAACGAACCGATGAAATCTAAGTAAATCTAAGTATCACTTGTGCGAGTATACCGGAATGGGCGGAGGGTGTCAAAGATAATACTGTCGATATCCGGTCGTGTTTCGTTTGTACTTATAGTTCATATGTGCTATAATAATTTTGAAGTTACGTAAGGGGATGAACGGTATCGACGGGGCAGGACGTTCATAGACTGCAGGTCGTAGTGCGTTGACTACGTTAAAACGGCGCAACACTACAAGTGCCAATAACACTGGCCGCGTTTTCAACTTCGACTTTGCCACACCTGCTACGGTAGCTGCGGTAGCTTAGTTGAGACGTAAGGTCTAGTACGCTAGGCCTCGGTCCTATCCGGTGGCGCCACTGGGCTGGATGGTGACTGTCATAAACCAGCGTGCTGCGGCTGCTCAATGCCGATAGAGCAGCCTAAGGGAATCGGCTAGCTGCAAGAATGAACCGGGTTGCCTAGGTTTGACTGCAGTGAAACACTGATAGGCGACTAAGCCTGTAGATGTCTATGCACTATTGTTTCGGACGCGGGTTCGATTCCCGCCATCTCCACCTCTGGTCCGGCTACTTGCCGGACCTTTTCTTTTCGAATACCAAATCCACTCAGAATTAGCCAATGTTATAGAACCTGGTCTCCCTGACGCAACCTCTGCTAACTGTGGCGGCATTGAGCGGCATTGCAGCAATGAATGCTTGGATTCTTCTTCCGCCGTTCAGTCCTGATAGACTGTGGCAAACGGGATATGGTTGACAACGCACAAGGAGTAGCTGGTGACCGAAGAAAAGGACAAGCTTGGGCAGCGGATTGAGTTCATCATGGAAATCGACAAGCTGAAGAGTATTCAACGGCGCACGTTACTCGTCGACCGGAGCCGCAACGAAAACAGCGCTGAACACAGCTGGCATGTCGCGACGGCAGCCATGGTTCTCGCCCCCTATGCGGGTGAGGATGTGGACATTGACCATGTAATTCGTATGCTGCTGGTGCACGATATTGTCGAGATAGATGCTGGCGATACCTTTGCGTACGACACGGCTGGCTACGAGGACAAGCTGGAACGAGAGACCGCGGCCATGCAACGGCTGTTTGGCTACCTGCCGGAGTTGCAGCGAGCAGAATTATCGGCTTTGTGGCTGGAATTCGAGGACGCCGAGACGCCGAGTTCTCGCTATGCCAACGCTATAGACCGCATATTGCCACTTCTACACAACTATCACACGCAAGGCGCCACATGGCATCAGCATGGCATTAGTCGCTCGCAGGTGGTGGAGCGCAATGCAGGCATCCAGAACGGACTGCCCGATCTCTGGTCGTACATAGTCCGCATTCTAGACGATTCGGTTGAGAAGGGATACCTTCTGGGCGACTGACTGGACACGAATTCAAATGACGTTCCGGACCGACTGCTGCCATGAAGCGCCTTATGCAGAATGAACCTGAAGCTCGAATATACAAAGTTTGCCTCTGTACCAACGATTCGTGCGGATTGCGTTTTCCAGCGCTAGAAAACGATCCCAGAGCAGAGACATGTCCAGTATGCGGCTCGCCAACGGAAATTGTTTCTCGTCAGTCCTTTAGCGGTGAACATGTTGGCGCATGGACCGCGCCCGCTCAATCGCCCATACACTTGTTGCTTGACAACATTCGCAGCGCCTTCAACGTGGGCTCGATCTTTCGCATCGCAGACGGCGCTGGCGTGCAGCACATTTATCTCTGCGGCATCACGCCGACGCCGGAGAACGAAAAGGTAGCCAAGACAGCGCTAGGCGCTGAGTCATCTGTCGCATGGAGCTATCACCGCAACGCACTGGACCTTGTCAAAAAACTCATCCTCAGCGGTAAAAAATTGGTCGCGCTTGAAAACACGGCTGACAGTGAGAGCCTTTTTGGGAGCCAATTCCTGGACAATTCAAACATCGTATTGGTTGCAGGCAACGAAATCACGGGCATTGATCCGGCATTATTGGGCATCAGCGACTGGATCGCGCACTTGCCCATGGCTGGAATAAAGGGTTCTCTCAATGTTGCCGTCGCAGTAGGCATCTCCGTCTACTACTTACGCAGTCTAGGCGCCCAAACTTAGTTCGACGACAACACCCACTCTCAATAAAGATCATCCAAATATGTAGAGTCCATCAACAATTTGTGTCGCAATTGGGGCGTAAATCTATACCATATGAGCATACGCGTTTACGACAAATGGCAGTGTTGAAACTATGTGGACCCGGATACTATTCAAATAGTCGAATGACAGATAATTCATGGAGTTCTGTAACAGATGGCCAGCTATCATGTCTGCCGCATTGCAGGGGCCGGGGCAGCAAACGTTGGGGCCTACAACTGCCACCGTGCACCCTCGGAGTGGGAATATGAAGGGATATGAGATGAGGTTGCAGAACATAGTACCCGTTCTTGATGTGCGAGATGTGGATGCGTCGATTGAGTTCTACAAGACGGCTCTAGGGTTCTCAGTAAGTGATAAGGTCGCCTGGGGCGGGCAGACCGAATGGGCGCTACTTCGCTGTGGACAGGTACAACTTATGTTGTGCGCAAGTAAAGATTCCGTAGGTGATGATGAATCGCTACAGTCTGATAACGTGTTCTTCATCTATATTGAGGACATGGACGCGCTGGAACTGCAGCTGAACAACAGCGCAGATTCGGTCAGAAGATCGAGGCGCAGATCCAGGCAAAAGCCGCGATTTCTATGTACGCGATCCAGATGGCTATATGCTTTGGTTCAGCCCGCGACCACTCGGCTATAAATCAAGCAAGTCCGCTATCGAAGATCCATCCATGATGTACGCCTAATCCTAGATGTGAAGGCAGCAGCGGACAGTGGATCATAAGTACGCATGTGATTCAGGTAGAACAGAACCGGTAAGCCGAGCGGGATTGCCGGATTGGTAAAGTACTTGGTTGGATGTACCATTCTGGACAATTGGCGGTGCGGAGATACGAACTCACCGTACTGGTACTGGAATGGACATCCAACCAATGCGTTTAGCATTTCTTGCAGACATCCACGGCAATCTGCCTGCTTTGGAAGCAGTCGTATCCGATCTCGTAAAGCAAGGTGTTGATGCCGTATATCTCTTAGGCGATCAGGTCAATCGCTGCCCGTGGAGCTCCGAGGTGGTTGATATGATGGTTGACCGAGGCTGGCCGGCCATCTACGGCAATCACGAGAAAGTGCTGTGTATTATGGCTCGTCAGCACCAGCCTGGTCGTTTCGATAATCGCCAGCGATTTCCTGACCTCCGGTGGACGCTGGACCATCTCAGTCGGTCTCAACTTGATATACTATGCGGCTTGCCTGCTGAACGACGCCTGGAATTTGACGCTTTGCCGCCAATTCGCCTGGTACACGGCGTTCCGGGCAACCCTTTTCGAGGTTTCTTCCTAGAAGCACAGGAACAGCAGGTGCGCACAGACCTGGCTTCTATTCAGGAGCCGGTAATTGTTTGCGCACACACGCACCAGCCATTGCATAGAACGGTGGATGTCAAAGTCATTCTCAACGGCGGCAGCGTCGGCATCCCCTACAATAACGATCCGCGCGCACAGTATCTGCTACTTGACCTTGCCGGCAACAAGTGGATACCCACCTATCGTCGCGTCTCATATCCGGTGGAACGCGTGCGGCAGGCATTCCACAAAACAGGCATGTACGCATACTATGGACCATTGGCGGAGATATCATTGCGCACTGTGGAGACTGCGCAGCCGTGGACCAGCGACTTCGCCCACTGGCTCAACCGGCAAAACGGCTCGATTCAGGAGAACCTCGAACAAGCCCTTGAGCAGTATGAAGCGCAGCATGGTCCGGGTAGATGGTCATTTCTAGAGGACTTGATGTTGTGATCCGCAAGCTGAATGCCGACGATCGTGCGCAGGCGGAATCACTCTTGTCGCAGGACCGTCTTCTTAATCTTTACATGCTCAGTAATATGGCGCAGCTAGGTTTCGAGGATGATCATTGCGAGTTCTGGGGCGATTTGACGGAATCGACAATAGGAGCACCGACACTGCGCGGCATTTTGAACCGTTACATGAATGGCTGGACTGTCTATGGACAGTCGGAAGCAGGCTGGCGCGGACTCGCCGCACTGCTTGATCAGCATGCACAGGATGCAACACGTCTGCAAGACAACCCGGGTGGCGTCGAATCCCTGTTGCCATACTTGGAGTGTTATAAAGCAGAGCGACTATCTGTCGAAACGCTCATGACACTGAATGCGGACGATCTGCACGCACAGAACATCATTGGCGCTGAGCAGGTTCGGGTAGAGCAGGAACTCGTGATCCGACGAGCTAACGAAGCTGATCTGAATGCGCTGGTGGATTTCTATGCCGATGCCGGTGACATGCGCCGTAGTCGAGCGGCTGTCGCACGTCCCTTGAGCGATTTGCGCATCTGGCTTGCTGAAGCAGACGGTGAAATTCTATCGGCTGCCTTGACCAATGCGGAGCTGCCGGACGCGGCTATGATTGGCGGCGTCTATACGCGTCCTCAATTGCGTGGTCGGGGTTTGGGTCGTGCAGTCTGTAGCGCACTCTGCGCAGAGCTGCTGGCAGAAAAAAAGCAACCGGTTCTCTACTGGAAGACACCGGCTGCAGGAGCAGTCTATCGTAGACTGGGCTTTCATTCAATTGGTCAGTGGCGTTCTATTTGGTTGCGCCGTTGCTAACGTACTACGCAGAACATTTTCCTGCTGTAGGCAATATCCTACTGCGGATTAGAGTAGCGTGGGAAGACAGCGGATTCTACAAGCTGATCGCGCAATGCTGACCGGGCACGGCTGAGCCGTGACTTCACGGTGCCCAGAGGCAGGTCCAAGATCTCGGCAGCCTCGCTGTAGTCATATCCGTGTACATCAATCAGCAGCACCACATCCCGGTGGTAGTCCGGCAGATCCTCAATTGTACTGATCAAAAACTCCATGTTTTCGCGGTGAGATGCGACCTGCTCAGGGTTGTGATTGTCGCCCGTGCGCATAAAGGGCAGATCTGGACCGTTGGCGTCCGTCATTTCATCCAGGCTCAGAGCGGGGCGACGTTTTTGACTGCGAAGATGGTCGTAGCACGTGTTGGTTACGATGCGCAGCAGCCATGAACGGAAGTTACCGTCCTGAAATCTGGGCAAGGCGCGATGGACCTTGATTAACGCATCCTGAACTGCATCCGATGCAGCCTCTTCAGTGGACATAATATGCTGTGCGAGTCGATGTGCGGCTGTGTAGTAATGGCCGATCAACTGGCTGAACGCCATTTCGTCGCCCTTTTGGGCGGCGCGAATCACGTCTGACATTTCCATTGCTACAACTACGCCCTGCGAATGTGCGCCTTGTGTTTGGGCGCCAAAACTGCCTGCGCCTCCATTGATGGAAGCGAAATGCTGCCTGTACTCTGTCATAAGAATGCCTTTCTATGTCCTCGCCTTCGGCGATTCAGGTCAACTCATTAACAGCGTTAACGGGACCTCACTGCCATTCTACGTCTGAATCCTTAGAATTTCCTGAGTGTAACGTGACAGTATTCGGACTGATGCCATACGGATTTCATTCGGAAAGGCAGCGCAGCCAAGAAAATCGCACGCGGCTACTAATGTCACCTAGTCAATATACGGAAGAATCTATGGTTAGGTTACAGAAATGAAGAAGGTTACGGACAGGTGAGGGCGTAGTTTGGCACTTCGCGTCAGTCTGTAAACAGCCGGAAACCATACCCGCGCACGGTCGTGATGAAGCGTACATCGTCCAAATTATCCGGCTCGATGCGATTTCGAATTCGGCTTACCATGCGGTCGATATTGGAGTCGTAGATATCACCGCCGGCTTCAGGCCAAACGGCGATGGCGATCTCATCCTTGCTAACCGCACGGCCGCGATTCTCGTATAAATAGGCAAGAAGGTCGAACTGCTTGGCGCTAAGCGGCGGCTCAATTAACTTACCGTCGATGTAGACCTGACGAGTAGTGGTTTCTACCCGCAGGCCAGGCTCACGGACCGCAACCAGCGAAGGGGCAGTCATGGTCGCAGATGGATCGTGGAAACGGAACATAACGGATGCCATACGGATTTCGCAGCCATCATGTAACCACTCACTTGAGCCGGCTGGGATTGTCTGTCCGTCGATCTGGATGCCGTTCTTGCTGTTAAGGTCCACGATCTTGTAGGCATTGTCGATGCGGTGGATCTCGGCATGATGGCGTGAGGCGAATTGATCATCCAAAACAATGTCGCTGTCGGTAAAACGCCCCATGGAAATGGTGTCCTGGTCCAGATCATATTCTCTTCCTGCGTTTGAACCGTTCAGACAAACTAGCTTTCCGTACCAACTCACGAAGTAAGATCCCTTTGTTGCGAACATTGGCTATGATAGAATACCCAGGTTGATCATTGCTCACACACCGACGAGCGCTGCGAGAATGGTCCTACACTACACATACTGGCTTATTATATCAGAGAAGGCTCTGTAGGCTAGAGAATGGTCACACAGTTATTGATCAGCCACGAGCATCCTCTCACTGCATGTTTTTAGGGAATTTTCACGTAATCGACCATAAATTGTTGCAGCTTCAATGTCATTGCAGTCGCTAGATCAAGCTTGGGGCTTCTTTGAGTTGGAGTACTTCGACGTTGTGACAGCCGGTTAGCCGCTGTAAATCATAATGTGCATATGTCCTTGACGGCTCGTCGAGCCGAATCGAATTCCTTATAGATGAGCAACCAGACAAGCGGTACGCCGTATAGAATAGAAGAGCGGTTAGGCGGCGGCGTCATGACAACCGTCTATCGGGCGCGCGACGTCGTGCTCGATAGGATGGTAGCGCTTAAGGTACTGGCGCAAGGAGCCGATGAGACCACTCGCGAGCGGTTTCGACGCGAGGCGCGTACGGCTGCCATGTTGGAACATCCCAACATCGTGCGCATCTATCAAGTTGGGCAGATGCCAGATAGCGGCCTCTCCTACATCGCAATGGAGTTGGTCAATGGCCCAAGTCTCTCACAGTTCCTGGAGAAGCATCCCGTCCTCAGCCCGCACGATACGGTTGTACTATTGGAGCCTATAGCTCGCGCATTAGCCTATGCACATGCGCGCGGCGTCATCCACCGAGATGTGAAGCCCAGCAATATCCTCCTCAACCCTGTGTCGGATGAGCATCCTCTGAAGTTAGTCGTCGCCGGTGCCGAACGGCCATTGACGCCGCTGCTGTCTGACTTTGGCATTGCCCAGGCGCTCGATGCTCCTGAACTGACGGCTGAAGGTCGAACGATTGGAACGCCGGCGTTTATGTCTCCGGAGCAGAGTGCTGGTTCAGATGAGTTGGATGGCCGTTCCGATATATACGCACTTGGCGCTGTACTCTATCGCTGCGTCGTAGGACATCCGCCATATCGTGGCTCGACGACGCAGATACTGCATGCGCACGTGTATGATCCGCTGTTAATTCCCAAGGAAGCAACGGAACGCATCCCAGCGAGCATTATTAGTATTGTGCAGCGCGCAATGGCTAAACAACCTTCTGAACGCTACCAAACAGCCATGCAGATGGCCGACGACCTTTCAGCGGCTGCACGGTCACTGTCTATGGATGCGGGTGCGACGACGCTGGCCGCGGCGCCCTATGCCACACAGTATCCGACCTCTCAGCAGGCGAGCACGCCCTCGTATATTCTAGTGCCGGCGCGTGAGGCATCTCCTAATACCACGACCTACGCCGCTCCGAGCACCAGTGTGCCTCTGGCGGAGCCTGCAACTTCTACGAGTACTAGCGAAGCGGCTCCTGTCTCGGATAGACAACGATCCCGGTTGGCATTGCTGTTAGGTATTGCGCTAGTGATCGCCACGATTCTAGTATTCGTTGCACTGTTTTCGGTAATCCTGCCATCGCTCAATATCGCCGGACGATCTAGTTCTTCGACGCCGACTGCCGTCGCAATGAACACGGTAGCCGACACCAACATTGAAGACGAAGAAACGAACCCGGATGAACTTGGCACAAATCAACCTGCTGTAAGCACCGCTGATGCTGGCAGTGATGGTTCAGACAATGTGATTACACTGATTCCTGACGCGATTGAAACAGGTTCGGAGACTGGCTTGACCACGCCCGCTCCGGGAAGCGCCAATCCTGATGGCACACAACAAGCGCAACAAACGCCGCAATCGACTGTCACAACAGCCTTGAATGTGTCGCCGCAATTCGCCTGGAGGCAGGTGCAAACTTTCTTTGCGGAGCAGGATTGGACGGAAGCTCGTACCTGGCTTATTGCTCTCCAACGGGCCATGCTGGACGACGATTCGCAGGCCGAAGAGATTGACCCGGCAATAGTCGATCGTATGTTAATCGAATCAACAGTCTGGCTGGCAGCACAGGCGTTTGTTGAAGGTGATTACGAATCCGCAGCCGAATTCGGCGCGAAAGCATCCGAAATATCTGACGCGCCGAATGAACTTGATGAGCTGTCGTCGGCTACAAAGGCTCTGGCCGATGCGAGCGCAGATGAACAAGATGACGCTATCGCTGCAGTTCAGGCAGCATTTTTCGCGCTCAGCCCCTATCTTGATCAGGGTGAGCAGTACTGCAATGCCAGCGAAATGTTAGGCGCAGTTGCGCAAGTTCGCGAAGGTGACCAGTTCGCGACGCAGCTTGCAGAATTCGATACGGCATGCGCAATTAAAGAGGCCGAAGACCAGATGGCATCGGTCGAGGGGCGTATCCTCTATTCGGCTAATGAGGGCGAAAAGTACAGCATCTATCAGGCGCGGCTCGGCGGCTCGGCGGCGCCGAGCTTGTTAATAGAAGACGGATCTCAGCCGTCACTAAGTCCGGACTACGAAACGATTGCGTTTTACAGCTGGCGTCCGGACTTGAAAGGACTGGTTGCGGCGCCGATGAGTCTACGTTCTCGTGCCGATGATGGTCGCATCCTGTTAACCGACTTTGTTGAGGACTCGCGCGACAGCCCACCGAGCTGGAACCCACAAAGCGATCGTGTCGCCTATAGCAGCACGAACTTTGGTGACGGTCGCTCGCGGCTCTATCTCACATGGGCAAACGGAAGCCGTGAGACCTATGAACTCGGACTTGGCAAGGACCCCGCCTGGCATCCGCAAGAGGATCTGATCGTTTTCAACGGTACAGATGAAACGGGCAATAACCCCGGGTTGTGGATGATGCGCACGGATGGCACCCAACGACGCCAGCTCACAGCTAATGGGAATGATCAGCGTCCAGTTTGGTTACCGGATGGATCGGGCATCGTCTTTATGAGCAACGGTCGTGATGCGAATTGGGAAATCTATCGTTATGATTTCGCTGACGATAGCGTGACGCGACTTACAGCGAATTTGGCTCAGGATGGTTTGCCTGCTGTGAGTCCGGACGGTTCTATGATTGCGTTCATGACCGACAGGGCTGGCTATTGGGAGCTGTGGTTGACACCTGTCGCCGGTGGCGATGCGGTGCAGCTAGCGGAGATCACAGGAGAGTTGCCGAGGTGGCTTGAGCATTCCATTCAATGGGTGCAATAACATTCGCAGGTTGTGCGAGAAATGCTTTTCTGGCGATGATCTAGCGTCTTACCGCCACAGTTTTTTGGGTTTGGACGAATTGCTACAGGATTTTGTATACTAGTAGTGGCTCATTCAAGGCTGTCAACCGCCCCACGGGATGACGTCGGCTTGGAAATGGGTGTTGGACAACGCGCAAAGTGGAGAACCTAGTACAATACTGGCGTCGATCTCAGGCGTGCAATCGGCCTATATATGTCGCAGAGTTTTAGGCTTAGGCATCTACTCCACTGCACGACGACCGGTGATACCATTATTTATGGTTATCGACGGATTTCGCTCACATTTGTGTACTGAATCACTCTCTTACTATCCAAACTGATTAAGGAGGAAGCAATGAAGTTGCCTTTCGCAAGCAAAACCAAGGTTATCATGGCAGTGATGCTCTTGGTTACGATTGTATCTGTCTCGGGTTGTGCTGTGGACCTTTCCGCACTCCCGGTCGACCTGTCTGCGCTGCCATTTGACCTGCCGTTCTTGGCGCCGACGCCTGCATTTACGCCAACGCCAGTTCCGACACCGACTAATACGCCGGAACCGACAGCGACGCCGAAGCCAGGTGAAACGCCGATTCCACCAACGCCAACGCCGATACCCACGCCGCAGGTTACCATACCAGATGGCTTCACACCGGTTGTTGATGACAATCTTGGTTATTCATTCGCTGTCCCGCGCGGTTGGACTCCCTTGGACCTGCGCAGCAGCCAGTTCCAGAGTATGGCGAGCACCCTTGGCATGGGCGCTCAACTGGAACCGCTGAACGAGTTCTTGGCTAGCCCAGAAGGAGACATGGTTGGCGCCATCTATGTCACCGATCTCATGAGCGCAATGTTCGGCGGCCTGCCGACAGTACTAAACGTTTCCGTCATTGATGCGCCGAATGCTACGCCAGAATGGCTGCTAGAGCTGATACAAACCGATCTGGAAGCCCAGGCTTCAATGCTCGGCGACGTGCAGATCGAGGACATCAACACAGCCGTGATCAACAATATTCCTGGTGTGAAGGGTACAGCTACGGCTGATCTCAGCTCTCAGGGGCTGGACGCTCAGGTCTTCGCAAAGGTCGTGGGTCTAATCGCCAATGATAAGGTCTACGTCATGACGCTGCTGACCGAGGAAGGCAACCGTGCCGACAAGGAACCGACCTTCGATCAGATTATCGGAACCTTTCAACCGGAATAAGGTTGCAAAGTGAACCGTCGCACCATGTAGACGGTATTCCGATGAAGTTGCAGACAGCGTACCAGTTATTTGGTACGCTGTCTGCTTGTTGTGCTGTGCTGAAACGCAGGCAGGGTTTAACCATTGACCGTGACCCTAGACTTCTGGCACGAAAATGTGTGAAATAGCAATAGCCTATGGTTGAACTTGCACCGAATCACAAATGGGGATTAAGTCTCGACACTCCAATACTAATTGGTAGCGGCGTAATCGCCATAGGTGAACCCATATCCAGTACACTTCGCGAATCCGGTATCGGTGCGATCGTTATAGGTCCGATTTCGTATTCATCGCGTCGCGGGAGTTCTCCGCCACGATTGGCGGAGGTTCCCGGTGGATTTGTCCTTGATGCAGGGTTGCAGAATCGCGGGGCACGCGCCTCGGTCAATCTGCTGCAGAAGACGCACAGCCGCGTGAGTTGTCCGCTGATCGCGCAGATCGCTGAACGCGACAGCCATCATTTGCAGCGAGTCGCCCAGATGCTTGAGGGTAGCGGGCTCTGTCACGGACTCGAGTTGCTCGTGCATTCTGAGGCTGACCGGATTGAAGTCGCTGAACAACTGGATGGACTACATGAATCTTGTGAACTGCCAGTCTGGGTTAAGCTGCCTTTCGGCGCAGATGATGCGCTTGCTCTGTGTGCCATCGAGGGACAGGCGGATGCCCTGGTTGTTTCGCAGCCACCACTGGCGTCGTATATTCGCTCTTCTGTAGTGGCATATGCTCTCTCGAATATACAGAGCCAGACGCTGATGGCAGGATACTATTCCGGGTTAGGTTTGCTGCCACAACTCCTCGACCGTATAGGCGCAATCGCCCGATTGCAGCCATCGATTCCCGTCATCCTCTCCGGCGGGATCCACAGTGTGGGCGATGTTGATGCTGCGCTGGCCGCCGGCGCAACTGCCGTACAACTGGATGGCGTGCTCTGGGTTGAACCGGGCGTGGCTCGTATGCTAGTTAGACATTGCCAGTCTCATGTTTGACTCTAGTGAAGGAAGCAGAGGCAGTTGCTGGGCTGATCGCCGACCATCCAACAGTACGAACGGCGCCATCCGATCCACCGATCGCACTCCCATGGAGCGCAGCGCTCCCAATGACTGAATCCGCCCACTCGACCGCTGGCGCAGTATTACGTTAGCAGATGAGGGTCCGATGCCGGGGATGCGCAACAACTCAGCTCGTGTGGCGCGGTTGATTTCAATCGGCGACTCAAAAAGGTTGCTCCGCGCCCACGCCATTTTTGGATCGATCTGGAGAGGCAGATTCTGGTCGGCTCCAAACGGCAAGTCCTCCACATCCCAATCATAGTCTCGCAGCAGAAAACTTGCTTGATAAAGACGGAAACCGCGCAAAGGATTCACTGCTTCCAGGTTCTCAAAGTGTGTCTGCTCAATTGGCGAAAACGTGGAAAAATAAGCTCGACGCAATCCCATCTGTTTGTACAGGCGCTCGCTCACCGACATGAGTTCCAGATCGGTGTCACCGACTGCTCCGACAACAAATTGCGTGGCTATGCTCGTGTAAGATGGTTGCTTGAGTCGGAGTCGTGTAATCCATGTCAGTCGCTGTATCAGATCGCCCCAGTAGTCCTTCATCGGCGCCAGTCGTTTTAGTCTTTCTGATGTGGCGCCTTCGAGGTTGACCGAGACTCGGTCCGCCAGTGACATCGTGCGTGCGATCTGATCATACTCTGCGCCGGGCATGATCTTGAGATGCAAATACCCCTTGTAGCCATATTTCTTGCGTAAGATCTCAGCCGTGTCGATGATCTTATCCTGTGTCGTGACGCCGCCTTTGATGATGCCGGACGAGAGGAACATGCCTTCCACCAGCGACGCGCGTTCCATCGTCATGAAGATAGAGGCAAGCTCGTCCGGCTGAAAAGTAAGCCGGCGCGACTTCGTTCGACCAGCTTGAAATGGGCAGTAGTGGCAGTTGCGCTCACACGCTGTGGTCATCATCGCCTTTAGGATCGGTCGCGTACCCTTTGGTGTTGATACATCGCTGATGCAGGGAAGTGCTTTTGGCGCGCTCTTGCTGGTCGCGACGTTCGACTCCAGCATAGGATTGGATCCCGCCGGTTCAAATTGAGCGGCATTTCCCATTAATTCAAGCTTCTGGTACGGTTCTGGCGCGACGCGAAAGTTCATATAAGTAGTATATGAACAAATGTTCTATTTGTCAATAGCTTGCATTTTATACAAAGATCATGGCTGAACTGAAAAACAAGGACGAGTGCGAATGCGTGCAGTACTGCAACGGGTGAATGAAGCGTCGGTATCGGTTGATGAAGTTGTCGTTGGCGCCATCGAAAAGGGATTTTTGGTGTTGCTCGGCGTGGGGCGGAATGACAGTGAGCGTGAAGCTGAGTATCTAGCCAATAAGATCGCTGGTTTGCGCGCGTTTGAGGATACTGAGGGGAAAATGAACCTCGACTTGCGGCAGGTCGACGGCGCCGTGCTCGCCGTTAGCCAGTTCACGCTATATGCCGATACGCGCAAGGGACGCCGTCCCAGCTTCACCAATGCCGCAGCGCCAGAACATGCACAACAGCTCTACGAAACCTTCTGCGACTGCCTATCGGGACAGGGAATACCAGTCGAGACAGGCATCTTTCAGGCGCATATGACGATATTACTTGTGAACGATGGCCCTGTCACCATTTGGATGGATACGGACGAGTTGCTTTCGTCAAATGCGTAGACACAATATTTGGTAGATGTACGGCGAGCTCGCAGAAATAATTGAGCTAAAGAACAAATCTAGTCGTGCTACAACACATGCACGAGCAAAGAGGAGAAGCAATATGAGCGAGAGTTATTTGGCCGCTGAGGAACCGGCTGTCGACCTGCAGATTGCGGAGATCATGCTAAATGAGTTAGAGGCGTACATCATCGGCACTGACCTGTATCGAACCGTGCTTGTAGGCACAAGCGCAGGCGACAGTCGTATGAACATGAGCGGCGGCGATTTCTTCGCCAGGCTCGGTCGCTTGCAGGGTGAGCGGGATGCGCTCTCCGAGGATGAACAAGCGCGTCTTGACCAAGTACAGACGCGAGCTGATGAGATCGCCTACAGCCTGCAAAGTCGCTTCAATCAGCGTTTGAACCAGGAACTGAAGTCTCGAATGGACTCGATCCGCTATTTCCTAAATGAGTGTGGTGAAGCGTCGGGTCGCTGTCGTGAAGAATATCCGTTTGAAATGCGTAACCGACAGCGGATCACAGAGATTCTGCGCCTTTTAGGTGACGACGCCGATCCGGAGTTGTTAAAGTCGCTGGAAGCGGTGGATCAACGTATCTTGCGCATTTCGAAAGAAAGCCCGTTCGTCTGGGATGAACGGTTAAGCAGCGTGTACCCACAACCGAAATACTGGTATCTATATCGGCGACCGTAGGGCAAGCCGGCATCACTCCGGATTCAATAGACGAATTACTTCGTTATGGATGGGGCCGCAAGTGGCCACGATGCCGCTGCCTGTCAACGGGTCTTCACCTTTCCAATCGGTGATGCGACCGCCGGCTCCTTCAATGACCGGTATCAGTGCCATCATGTCCCACATGTTCATGATGGGATCAGTCATTATCTCCGCACCGCCGGTCGCGACCAGATAGTAGCCGTGACAATCTCCCCAGTTGTTGTAGCGCTTCACACCGCGTGAAAGAGCCTCGAAGGCCTCGCCATTTTGGTGACGTCCCACGTTCCAGTGGTCGGTATTCAGCAGGATGGCGTTCTCGATTCTGGTGCATTCACTCACGTGTACCAACTCACCGTTTAGCCATGTCTGTTCGCCGTTGCCGACTAGATAATCGCCGATAATTGGATTGTTTATGGCGCCGACGAGCGGTTTTCCATCCATCATGAGTGCTACCAATGTGCCAAATAGATAGCTGCCGGAGACAAAAGCTTTGGTGCCGTCAATCGGGTCGAGGACCCACTGATACTGCGCGTTGGGCTGATAGTCATCGAACTCCTCGCCGAGAATGCCGTGCTGCGGATATCTCCGCATAATGGCCTGTCGCATGGCCTGCTCTGCGTTGCGGTCCGCGACGGTAACAGGCGAATTGTCGGACTTGTACTCGACTTGATAACCGCTGCGAAAGTGTGGTCGGATCTCCGCTGCGGCGATTTCAGCTAACTCGTGCGTGAACGCCAGCCACTCGTTAACCTCGTCGATTACTTCCGTTTTATTTATGGTTGGTATATTCATTTCTGTACTTCTCGCGATATTAGCTGAGATTATTGTCGGACTTCGCTATATTTCAATTTCACGTTTTACGGTACTGACAAGTGTATCCGCCCTAAGCTCGGGCAGGTTGTAGCAGGCGCCGCCAAGCGCTTCGGCAAGCTTCTGCGCCAAGCCTCGGTCAAACGCAGCATGTTCCATGTTGATCACGATGGAACGCAAAGACGCTTGTACGAAAAGCTGGGCGATGCGCATGGCCTCGTCTTGAGCCGGCATGCCTGTCATGCTAACGTTACCGGCGCCGTCGGTGAGCAGAATCATCAGCGGACGCTGCTCTTCATCGCGGCGACGAGCGCCCTCCATGACCTTCCATGCCAGGTAAAGCCCATCGCTGAGGGGCGTCTTGCCACCGACGGGTAGGTCCTGCAGCGCACGTTGTGCGAGTTCCACGCTGTTCGTCGGCGGCAGCACCAGCCGAGCTTTATCCCGCTGGAAGACAATGAGTCCCACCTGGTCGCGGCGTTGGTATGCGTCGACAAGCAGGCTAAAAATCGCGCCTTTTGTCGCTTCCATGCGTTCGCTGGCTGCCATGGACCAACTGGCATCCACGACAAATAGAATGAGATTACCAGTGCGGCGGACGCGCACTTTTTCTTTCAGATCTGAGCGGCGCAATTGCAGCGCCATCTTGGAATCACTCTCTGCATGCCGGCGCTTCTGATAGGGCGCGGCAGCTCGCAAAGTCGCGTCGAAGGCTACATCATCAGGGTGTTCTCGGGCCTCTCGGGCGCGGATGTAACGGCCGCGCTTGCGATCCGTGCGCGAATAGGAGCGTCGACCGGCGCGTTCTCGCGTCATCTTGTCTAGCGGCGTATCGAGTTTCTTCGTCTCGAAAGTATCGCCGATCTCAACGCGCTTGCGTGCGCCTTTTTGATCTCCGGGCGATGAACTGTTCTGGGGTGAGGCGTCGGGCTGCATGGCGCCTCCTTCACCGACCTCGCCGGAATCGTCGAGATCGGATTCATCGCCCTCTACACTTTTTTTTCCGATGCGCCCGCTTCGCCTTGGGTATCGATGTTTTCGCCTTCCTCTCCGATGTTCTCCTCGGCTTCGGAACGCGCTTGGCGCATATTGGCCTGTATCTGGTCCGGATTGATAACCGATTCCTGGAACGGCTGTTTTTTCATGCGGTGCGGCAAAGCGAGTTCAGCGGCAAGAAGAATGTCCCGGTCGTTGATATCCAGACGAGCGTCATAGGCTGCCTGTGCGCGAGCCGTGCGTAGAATGACGATGTCGGCGCGATGCCCGTCGACGTCGAAGCTGGCAGTGAGCGACGCGATGGTGTACATGTCCTGGTCCGTGTACTTCACCATGTCGTAGCGCTTGCGAGCGGTGATGATGCGATCACAGAGTTCATTCTCCGCCGCTTCGTAGGCTGCGACAAAGCCGTCGGGATCCTGCTCGTAGTAGATGCGCCGGCGCAGAATCTCCACCCGATCTTGGGCATTCTGGATGCCGACCACGTCCACGGCGTGGGCGAATCGGTCCAGCAATTGCGGTCGGAGGTCTCCTTCTTCCGGGTTCATTGAACCAACGAGAACGAATCTCGACGGATGTTGAAAGCTGATGCCTTCACGCTCGACAAAGTTCACGCCCATGGCTGCGCTATCCAGCAGCAAGTCGACCACATGATCGTCCAGTAGATTGACTTCGTCCACGTAAAGCACACCACGATTGGCTGAGGCTAGGATACCCGGTTCAAAGTGGCGTTCGCCGAACTGGATGGCCTTCTCAATATCTAGCGTACCGACAACGCGGTCTTCTGTTGCGCTCACAGGGAGGTCGACAAACGGTGTGCTGCGCCATTCTGCAATTAGCGTTTCGCCGTTGGCAACACGTTCCTTACATTCATCGCAATAGGCGTCCGGACGGTTCGGGTTGCAACCGAAACGACAGCCCTGTACCACTTCAATATTCGGGAGGAGTGCAGCCAGAGCGCGTGCGGCCGTTGACTTAGCGGTTCCGCGCTCACCCCGTATGAGTACACCGCCAATCTGTGGATTGATGGCATTGAGTACTAGAGCGCGTTTCATCCTTTCCTGTCCTACGATGGCAGAGAAGGGATATGTGGTTGGCATCTGGCTATCCTTTTAGTTCTGGTATTACCTAACTCGTCATGGCAGAAAAAGAGCGAAGCATGGCTTCGCCCAGTCTGCTCCATTCGGATATTATACTGTAGTGGCAAATGAATGTGAAACGTAAGCACCTATTTGCGAAATTGTTTCGCTATTTATACGTTTTCGCTGAAACCTTTCGTACATCGATACGTAATAGTCTATGGCGAGGCGATGTATGACACTATCGACGGTGCAGAACGTCTGACATGCAGACGGTCATGCAGGGTAACTTGTTGGAGTACTGTAATTCTTATCTGGTGGTTTTAGTGCCAATGAAACAACAGTGTAGGTCTTCTGAAATGTCGAACGACCAAATGGAACAAAATGAAATGGAAACCATCTGGATTGAGCAGGCTCAGCGAGGGGATAAGCGAGCCTTCAGTCTGTTGGTTGAAGCGTATCAGCGACCCGTGTATTCAATCACATATCGCATGTTGGGCAATCCCGAGGAAGCTGAGGACGCTGCTCAGGAAGCCTTTCTGCGCGCCTACTCGAATCTGAAGAAGTACGATTCGACGCGCAAGTTCAGTACGTGGCTCTTCTCTATCGCCAACCATCACTGCATCGATCGCCTTCGAAAGCGGCGAATGACCATGGTGTCTATCGACGACAACCCCGTGCTAGGCAATCTTGTCGGCGATTCGCCGGAGCCAGAACGACATGCATTGGGTCAGGAAGAACGTGATAGCGTCCAGGCGGTGATCGAGCGTCTCGACCCCGCCTATCGCACGCCGCTTGTCCTTCGCTACTGGGAAGAGTGCAGCTACGAAGAAATAGCCCAGATCATGGACATTAGCGTTCCTGCGGTAAAGAGCAGGCTTTTCCGTGCTCGGCAACAGGTGGCAAAGCTGTACGAAGAAAAGGAAGAGAATGCGTTCCCCGCAAATGTGGATCGGGCGCCAGCCGTGGCGACGCAGGAACATCAGAATCGGATGCTGCAATTCGTCAGCCGCTGCAACCTGTCGTGGGCAGGCGGCGTCTAGATGAGAGATCAGCGGGAGTTGTGGGATGTGGCACCGTTAACGAAGACGGTACAGGCACATAAGATGGGATTGATGGGCATATGAACCTTGGAAACCGATTGAACAATACCTGCAATCGTGTATGGGCAACAGATGATCGAAGCGTCAGTTCTACGCTTGGAGAGCAGGCGCTTGTCACCGATGAGTTCATTACCGGATTGTCCGATGATGAGCGCTTCGAGTATCTTATGTCCCTGGCACTGGACGATATGCTGGAGCCTGATGAGGCAAAGCAGTTCGATGCCATGCTTGCTGATACTGGTATGGGCGAGTCTTGGGACGAGTGGCAACGCTTCGATACGGATTTCCGCAGCGCGCCCGTTGCGCAACCATCTTCCGATTTCGTCTCTAATTTCGAGAATCGACTGCATAAGCAACAGCGCCGTCGACGCATTTGGTACGGCATCGGCATCGGTGCTGTTGTGCTCATCCTGTGGATAAATCTGACTTTATGTTTGCTGGGCGCCGGCGCCTATGTGATGTTCAACCAAGCTTCGTGGCTTACAGCGACTGTTCGCCTTGCGGTTTATATCTCAGCCACAATCGAGGGCTATATCACCGTCTTTTCCACCTTGATAGCGTCCATCATGGGGTCTCCGGAGGCTCAGTTCATGGCTGCACTCTACATAACCCTTTCTGGGCTGGCTTTGTGGGCTTGGACGCGGTTTCTGCGTAAATCAACGTCGCCGTCCAATAACATGACAACGCTTGTATCCTAGGTTGTCGCACATAACACCAACATTGGCGTCAAACTCATGGTTCGCGATCAGGCTGGAATAAAAGATATGAGACTCAACATTCTGAAAACTCTTTGGAACTCGTCCCTTTGCATGCTGCTGCTTGCGCTCTTTGTAGGCGGGATTTTTGTTGGCGCGCGTGTTGCCGACGCCCAAGACGCTGCACCTGAGAGAGAAGCAAATACCGAAGACGTTGCCGGCACGTTGTTACAGGATATTGATGAGATCCTGCCGCAGGTTTCGAGGCAAATTAATGCGGCTCTGATGGTGAGCAATAGTGCCGATACTACCGTCTTCAACGACCTCACTGTCGGTGAGGGCGAACGTATGGACGGCAACGTAGTCGTATATGACGGTGACGTGCATGTGCGCGGCGGCGGGCAGATCACCGGTGATCTCGTTGTCTACAATGGCGACATACGAGTCGACGAAGGTGGCAGTATTAGTGGCAACACCTCTACCTTCTCTGGCGACATTCGCATTTCCGGGAACATCGGTGGAAACCTGACAACGTGGAACGGTGATGTCGATCTGCGTGATTCGGCAGTCATAGGCGGCGATGTTAGCGTGCTCAGCGGTGACGTTCAACGTGCTGATGGAGCCAAAATCGGCGGCAACATCGTTCGCGGCCCGAATTTGGAACTGCCCGAAGTGCCGAAAGCGCCGTTCAACTTTAGCGCCCCGCAAGGAAATGCCACGGATGCGGTTGCCAAGCAGGCGCCTAGTTTCTTTTTGCGCTTTGGTATGTTTATCCTTCGTTCATTTGGAATGATGCTGCTGGCGGTCATCGCCGGACTCGTCATTTGGCTTATTACGCAACTCCGACCAGAGACTGTTAAGCGAACGCAGTCCACTTTGACAAGCCAGGCAGCAATCAGTTTTGTGGTTGGCATCGTGATTAACGTTGTACTGCTTTTGGTCGGTGGCTTCTTCGCCGTAACTTTTTGTCTTTTGCCTGTGGCACTGCTTGCCTACGCACTGTTGTTTGGCGCTAACGTAGTCGGATGGGCGGGGTTGTCGGCGGTCATCAGCAACCGCATCATGAAACGCTGGGAAATTGACGCTCCATGGGAGCAGGTTACCGCTGTGGTTGGCATGTTGATTGCTGCTGTCTTTGGGCTGCTGTGGGCGTTCGGCGGTTGCTTCCGATTCTTCGGGTTCGCCGGCATGTTGATTGCCTCTTCAATTGGCGCAGGAGCGGTGCTTATGCCGTTTATGCACAAACATCTAGGTTTGGGATCAGACGGCACATCGTCCACTACCGATGTGGAACTGGCACAGAGCGACTATGTCGTCGATCGGTCACAGACGACAGCCGTTGACCTAGGCGCCACAGAACGTACGCAGACTGACAAGCTCTCGCTCAGTTCGGAGATGGTAACGGATGCTGAACTGGAAGACTTGCTGCGCATCAACGGTCTGGGACCCGTGGCAGCTGAACGTCTTTACTCTGCTGGAATCACAGGCGTGTCGGCAGTGGCTGAGATGACGCCCGAAGCTGTCGGTGAAATCCTTCGCTGGTCGCCGGACCGTGTGCAGCAGGCACGCATCATCGAGCAGGCGAGAGAACTATCTCAATTGTCCTAGAGTTATTGTCACAAGCACGATTAGGAAGCCGGCGCCGTTCAGCGCTGGCTCTTCTATGCTAGCGATTCGGGTCTCTGTGCGTCAGTCTCTTGCAATATCTCTATCTGCTGCCGTATTTCGCGCACCTGACCAAGCAGCTCATGTTCGCGCTCCGCGCCTAGCATACGCATACGTCGCTTGCGTACTGCCAACTCGACATAAAGCACATAACGGTCGCTGTCTGCAGTGCGGTCACGCATAGGCGACCGCCAACTACTCGTCAATATCAACAGATCTTCCGGTGTGATAATGCTGCCCAATTCTTCTGCCAGTTCAGTTCGTATCACGTAACGTTCGTGCCGCCATGAAAGATAAACGGACAGCACGATCAGCGCTAGTCCGCATGCGGCAATGAAGAGGCTGAGTAGAAATGCGGCTGGTGCAACGCTAGAAAGCACGATACTAAGGTTGTGGAGAGAGTGGACCAGTATCGCCGCGAGCAGGCCCAGCAAAATGAGCGCCACGCGTGCCGCTCTGTTCCGAACATTGCGTGCCAAGCCAAAGCCCATGCCGGTTAGGCTCGTATACAGGGCATGGTTCAGACCAAAGACGACGGAGCGTAGAAAGATGGTGAAGGTGAGCGACAGGAAACCCTCTTGTAGATAGGCGCCAGTGAAGTAGATGAAGTTTTCCGTCATAGCAAAGCCGAACCCGATTAACGCACCGTAGATGAGCCCGTCCAGCACGCCATCAAATTCGTCGCGTTTCCACAGGAAGAGACCCAGCAGTGCTGCCGCCTTGGCTACTTCTTCGATGATCGGCGCGACTACAGCCATTTCCATAATGCTGGCACTGAGCACATTTGAATCGTCTACAACTGGCGAGCCTAGCGAAAGCTCAAAGAGTAGACTGACTAGAATAGCCGGTATGGCGCCCCAAACCACGGCAACGACAACTAGCGAACGCGGTTCACGCTCATAGCGATCCGCCCAGTAGAATGCGCCGCTGTACACAACAGTCGGGATCGCAGCTGCGAAAAAGCTGATGATGATCGCCGCAAAAGTCTGCATGAATAGTCCCCAATTAGAGCGACTAGGGTAATCGTGTGCTACAAGATCATTGTGCGGAGTGTAGGTCATGATATGCTAACGGTCAAGCAACGCAACCTTTTCGCACAACAACAGAATAGGCGGGTAATGCAATGGACGTGATGCGCATTGGACTCGGGCAGTTTCGTGAAATGTCAGACGAACTATTGCAGTACATCAAGCAGCTTGGCGCAAACGACTTCTTAATGAATACACCTTCGCTACCAGGCGAGAATCGCTGGGAGTACGAGGACCTGGTGGCGCTGCGTAAACGAGCGGATGATGCTAATCTACGACTGATGGCACTGGAAAACGTGCCGGTGAAATTCTACGACAAGGCTATGCTCGGCCTGCCAGGCAGAGATGAACAGATCGAGAATATGCAACAAACTGTTCGGAGTATGGGACGAGCCGGCATCCCAATCCTCGGCTATCACTGGATGCCGAACCAGGTATGGCGCACGCCTGATTGTGCCGTGCTGCGCGGAGGCGCGCTGGGTACGCGCTTCGACATGACAGCGCACAAGGACGCACCGCTCACCTACGGCCGTATCTTTACTGCCGAAGAAATGTGGGAGAATTATGTATATTATCTGGAGCGGATATTGCCTGTGGCCGAGGAAGCAGGCGTTGAACTGGCTCTACATCCTGATGATCCGCCTGTGCCCTCGCTGGGTGGTGTTGCGCGAATCTTTGGATCATTCGACGGCTTTCAGAAAGCGATGGAGCGTTTCGACAGCCCCAATCATGGCCTGGACTTCTGCATGGGATGCTGGTCGGAAATGGGCGGCATGACGAGCGTTCTAGATGCGGTGCGGTACTTCGGTTCACGCAATAAGATCGTCTACGTCCATTTCAGGGATGTGCAGGGAACCGTGCCGAGTTTCAATGAGTGCTTCATCAACGAGGGCAACGTTGACCCGTTCACGGTCATGCAGACGCTCAAAGAAGGTGGATTTACCGGATTCATGATACCAGACCACGTTCCGGCTATGGTTGGCGATACGGACTGGGGGCATAGAGGCCGCGCGTATGCAATCGGCTATATGACCGCCATGCTTGAGCTTGTAAACCAATTAGCTGATTGAATAGCGCCAAGCTATCAATTTCTGATCCTAATTCGATTCTGAACTGGTCCAGGCTAGTGGTCCTTCCGTGGATCGATAATTTAGAGGCCAGACGACCGGCATATCTGTTGAGGACTGATTGAGTTCGTCGTACTGGAGGAAGAGCGTTTGTACGTCGGGCCACTGATTCCACAGAGAGGCCTGCTGGTCGCTTTGGAGAAGAGATCCGTCAGCAGGATATGGGAAACTATACTGACCTGAAGCCAGTATCGCGTCGGTGTTCTTGATGGTGCTGCGCAAATCGTCGCCGTTAGGTGATTCGCTTTTCTGCAGCGCATCCGCGATCAGATACACTGCGTCATAGGCGGCAAACGCTGTGGCTTCGGGCCATTCGTCAAAATAGCCGGCATATTTGAGCGCAAACGTCTGGCCTTGGGAGGTTACTGTCGAGCGCCATGGTCCCACGCGAGAAACAACTGTACCGACCCCGTCTGGAATAATATGCCAGAATGCATCAGAGTCGAGTGCGACTTCGTTGTTGACGATAAGCGAATTGCGCTGCGGCCCAATGCCGGCGGCCCGAATTTGTTGCTCTAGCTCTAGAGCAGGCGCGCCGTCGAACATTATGAATACGGCGTCCGGCAGCTTTTCCTGCGAGACGATGCGTGCAATTACTGATGAGAAATCGCTTGCTGGCAAGTCAACTGGAATTGTCTCCACTGTGATTCCAAAGTGCGCTAAGGCCTGTTCCAGCCGCGCCGCTTCCGGACTGATGCCATCACGACTGTCGATGACGAGGTTGACGAACAGCGAATTGTCGCCGTTGTAGTCGCCGACCTCCGCCAACCACTTTGCGGGCATTTCAGCCAATTGTGCCTCACTTGGCGCAATTCTAAATACATATGGATATTGCTTTGCCGGTACTTCGTCGGTAGTCGCACCCGCGATAATGAGCGGTATGCCGATGGAATTGGCGCGATTGGCTGCAGCTAAGGCGACGTTGTTGTGCACGATTCCCGTCACTGCCACGGCGCAGTCTTCCCTCGCTAACATCTGCATCTTGGCTGCAGCCGTGTTCTCGCTGGCTTCGGAATCGTAGGTCACGAGGCGAACTGGTCTGCCGTTAACGCCGCCTGCGCCATTGATTTCGTCAATGGCGATGCTCATGGCGGCTTGCATACCAAAGCCTGTTAGCATGTCGCCGGATGTGGATAGCGGCAAAAGTGCGCCAATGACCAGTTCATCAGCTTCGTCGAAAGACGCTGGTGCGCAGGATTGTGGCGGTCCCGGCGTGGCTTCCACGATGACAGGTTGTGCAACGAGGCGCGTTACTTCTACCGTAACGGGGACGGGAACTTCCACAGTTACTTCAGCGGCGGGGGTCGTTCCAGTAGGCTCTTGCACAGTGGCGGTGCAAGCGGAGAAGAACAAGGCAAATATGAATAACAGATAGGCGACACTACATCTGTGAGATGGCAAAGCTGGGTCCAAGATTATCGGTGACGTTGTCGGCTAAAATAGGAGTACTTATGGTAAATAAAACGTATCCGGAGTATGGCAAGTATAGCACCGCCAATCTCACAGGGTCAAACATGGGAAAATCAGTGACCAGTTGCTAAAGTCAGCTCACTAGAAACAAAAAGCCCCCATACACTGGGGGCTTTTCCTGGCGGAGAGGGAGGGATTTGAACCCTCGAGGGCGTAAACCCTACTCGTTTTCGAGACGAGCGCACTCGACCGGACTATGCGACCTCTCCCTGTCGATTATGGTGGAGCCCACCACGGAAAGCAAGTAGATCAGTGGACGCAGACCGCCTAAAATGCTAACATATACAGTCACATTTGTACAGGAATCACCAACCATGATAGCGGCTATTTTTGCGCTACTTTCCGCACCAAGTGCAGTCGGTGATTACTGGCCAACTTGCCGCTTCAACCATCCTTCGATGAACATGTCAATGTCACCGTCAAGTACGGCAGAGGTATTCCCTGTTTCGAGGTCGGTTCGCAGGTCTTTGACCATCTGATAGGGATGCAGAACATAGCTGCGGATCTGGCTGCCAAAATCGGCCTGAACATTCTCACCGCGTAACGCCGCTTTTTCAGCGTCCAGGCGCTCCTGTTCAAGCTCGTACAGTTTGCCGCGCAGGACTCGCATTGCCGACTCGCGATTCTGCACCTGACTGCGCTCGTTCTGGCACGAGACAACGATACCGGTTGGATGATGTCGAATGCGAACTGCTGTGGCATTCTTCTGTACGTTCTGCCCGCCGGCGCCGCCGCTAAGGAAAACGTCTACCTGAATATCATTCGGATCGATTTCGATATCGATATCTTCATCCAGCACGGGCATGACTTCTACCTTTGCGAAACTGGTGTGACGTCGATTGTTTGAGTCGAATGGGCTCAACCGGACCAAGCGGTGTGTGCCCTTTTCCGCCTTCATGTACCCGTAGGCATAGGGTCCATCCACTTCAACCGTGACACTTTTCACACCGGCTTCCTCGCCTGGCGTCATGTCTGTGATTTCGGTGGAGTAGCCTTTGCGCTCCGCCCATCGCAGGTACATTCGCAGCAGCATTTGGGCCCAATCTTGGGCTTCCGTACCGCCGGCGCCGGCATGAATAGAGAATATCGCTGAATCCTCGTCATGTTTTCCGCCTAATGCAAGCAGAAACTGCTGCCGGTCGAATTCCTCCTCCAGCCGCGTCGCTTCGCTCTCAAGTTCGCTGAGCATTTCAGCGTCATCTTGCGCGAGCCCAGCGAGATCGAGCGCATCTGATGCTTGGCTGTAAAAGGTCTCCCACCGATCGACCACTTCCTTCAGTGCGCTAAGCTCGCGCATCTTTTTTTGTGCGAGTTGCTGGTCATCCCAAAAATCAGGATTAGAAGTCTGCTTTTCTAGCGCTTCAATGCGTGCGCTCTTGGCAGGGAAGTCAAAGCCTCCCCCTGATCGCATCGACCTGCTCAACAAGGGCGGACAGCCGTTCTTCTAGCTCGCTCATCTTTTATTACCTGTTTCTCTTCCTAAAATAGATCTGTTGATATCTGAGCCAGTAAGTGCGTACCAAATAAACTTGTACCAGAACTCGCACAGAGTAGTGTTTCTTCGTAATGCGTCAGTGCCTGCCTATTCAGATTTAGTTCAGCAGACCGTCTATAAATGCACCTGCGTCAAACGGCGCAATGTCATCGATCGTTTCGCCAGTGCAGATAAAAAGCACAGGCACGCCAAGTTGCTTCTTGATGCTGAGCACCGCTCCGCCTTTGCTCGTACCATCCAGCTTTGTCAGCACGATTCCGGTCACGCCGGCGCTCTGCTTAAAACTCTTGGCCTGCGAAATGGCATTCTGCCCTGTAGACGCATCAAGTACCAGCAGGACCTCGTGCGGAGCGCGATGCACCTGCTTGCCAGCAACCCGTTTGATCTTCTCCAACTCCTGCATCAAATTAAATTTGGTCTGCAGGCGACCTGCCGTATCGATCAGTAACAGGTCAGCATGTCGGCTCTCTTGGCTGGCACGAATTGCATCGAAGACGACTGCTCCCGGATCTGAGCCCGGCTCATGGGCGATGACGTCAACCTGAGCGCGTTCGCCCCAGATTATGAGCTGGTCAATGGCCGCGGCGCGGTATGTATCTGCTGCGCCGAGGACCACTGTTCGTCCCTGCTTGCGATAAAGATTAGCCAACTTTCCGATAGACGTGGTCTTTCCGGAGCCGTTGACGCCTACCACGACTACGACAGTTAGGAGCCGCTGCTCTTCCATCTGGAGCGGTTCATCGTGTTGTAACAGGCGCACCATCTCTTCCTTTAGCACCTGAAAAGCATCGTCTGTCGTCTTCACACCCTCGCGCTGAACCCGTTCGCGTGTGCTTTGCACCAGTTCCGTTGTAGTCTCCACGCCAACATCGCCCATGATGAGCGTTTCCTCTAGCTCATCCCAAAGCTCCGGTGTTATCTCATTGGTCTGGAAGATGGTCCCCAGCCGGCCTAATACGCCGGATCGGGTTTTACTCAGGCTCTGGGAGACTTTCTCGTCGTCCTGGGCCGTTCGTTCTTGTTTTCCGAAGAGTCCGCGCAGCACGCTTGCTCTCACTTTCAGCGAAATATCCTTCTCGAGTATCATTGTCTAGTCACACAGTATAGACGGATGGTACCTATACGAAGGATAATTATACCATTAGGCCAGGCTTGAACCAATCATTCCTGCTCCGTTTCATAAAGCCTAATCAATATTGCAGGATGTACGGCTACAAAAGCCTACCTCTTTGACAATCTAGTAATTTTAAGTGAAACTCAGGTATGCAAGACATTCCAGGAAAGGCATAAAGATTGCGCGTCTATAGCCCTGTCAGTTCGTTTTCGGCGCCGGCTGAAATCGCACCGTTGCGCTGTCCAAATACCTCAGCGCCCCTCGAGTACACTGACTTGCCCAAGTTTGAACCCGACGCCGTTGACCGCAACGCTATCGGCATTTGGCGCTATGCGGAGATGTTGCCGGTGTCCAGCCCTGATCACAAGCTGTGTACCCTTGGCGAAGGCTGGACTCCATTGTTGGACGATGTCTGGGCCGGCATTCCAGTCTACTGGAAATATGACGCCATCATGCCTACCGGCAGCTACAAGGACCGTGGCGTCAGCGTCATGGTCAATTGGCTGCTAGGCCTTGGCGCGGAAACACTGGTGGACGATTCTAGCGGCAATGCTGGCGCCAGTCTTGCCTGCTATGCGGCACGCGCCGGTTTGGACGCGTGCATATACGTCCCCGCAAGCGCACCCAGCCCAAAAAAGATTCAGATCGAAACATACGGGGCAGAGCTCGTCGAGGTTCCGGGTCCGAGATCGGCGGCGACGAAGGCTGCCGAAGCAGCCAGCAACATGGTCATTTCGGTCAAGTATGCGTCCCATGCGTGGCACCCAGCCTTTCTTCTGGGGCAGATGACGACAGCGTGGGAAGTTTGGGAGCAAATGGATAGAGAGGTTCCGGATTGGTTCGTCGCTCCCGTTGGCCATGGTGGGTGTCTGCTCGGCATCTGGCGCGGTTACCAGCATCTGTACAACAGCGGCATAATACAGAAACTACCCAAGCTTGTCGCTGTACAGGCTGAACCGTTCACGCCTATCTTTGATGCCTTTCACGAAGGCCATCGGGAAACAAGAACTCAAACACGGCTGGGGCCAATCATAGCCGATGGGATCGCTATCGAATCACCGGTGCGCGCACAGGCGCTGCTCTCAGCTTTGCGCCAGTCTGGCGGAACGGCAGTCGCCGTTGCACAGACCGCTGTGCTAGAGGCGCACGAGCAAATGGCGCGTCGAGGTCTATTTGTTGAACCGACAAGTGCAACCGTCGCGGTTGCACTTGATACTCTAGGAAACCAAATACAAGCCGGTGAAACAGTCGTAGCGCTAATTACCGGTCACGGCCTAAAAAATCCAACCAAACTAGACTAGACGAGCGCAGATGAACAGTCATCCCCTACCTGATTTTGAGACCGAGAGCGAAATTTCTTTTGCCTCCAAAACTCTGCTGCGCGAGGCATTCGTTCATAGCAGCTACGCCAATGAAGCGGGCGCAGACGAAGCTGATCTTTCGGACAACGAAAGGCTTGAGTTTCTTGGCGACGCCGTGTTGGAATTTGTTGTTAGCAACTATTTGTTTAGGCGATTTCCCGACTTTCGGGAGGGCGAACTGACGCGACTGCGCGCTGCTTTGGTGCGTCGCGAAACGCTCGCGCTTGTTGCCCGCAGGCGCAGACTTGGTGATTTTCTGGTTCTAGGACGCGGTGAGGAGGAGAACGGCGGACGTAAACGGTCGGCCATTCTCTGCGCGACATACGAAGCAGTGGTGGGCGCTATCTTCCTAGACCAGGGCCTGGAGGTTGTAGAGAAGTTCATCCTGAACGACCTGCTGCAGGAACTGGAGTCTGTACAGAAGCGCGCGTTAGGCAAGGATTCCAAGAGCCGGCTGCAGGAGTGGTCGCAACGGGAATTTGGCGTCGCGCCTCGCTATCAGGTTGTGGAAACGTCTGGGCCAGATCATGCGAAATCGTTTGTGATCGAGGTGAAGATTCTGGGTATTCGCTGTGGCATCGGTGCAGGACGAAGCAAGCAAGATGCCTCCCAACAAGCCGCAAGCTATGCCCTTACCATGATCGGCAAGAACGGCCGCGAGCAGATTTCAACGGATGATACGCTGGATGAGTGGACTGTTCCGAGTGATGTGCGGGAGCGACTCTACGACGCGGCCATTTCCGGAAAATAGCGCTACATCTCAACGATTTCTTCAATCTCCGAGACTGAATCATCACCTTCGCTGCTGCGTGGGGTTTCATCCTTCTGGCTGCGCACAATACGCTCGCCTTCCAGTTTGAGGCTGATGACGCGGCTAACACCATCGCTTCCCATAGTCACGCCGTAGATGGCGTTGGTGCCTTCTAGGGTGCGCCGGTTGTGCGTGATGAGGATGAACTGCGTGTCTCGGCTGAGTTCATCCAACGCAAATCGGAAACGGTCCACGTTTGCCTCGTCCAGTGCAGCATCTACTTCGTCGAGTACGCAGAACGGCGTGGGACTAACGCGCAGGATGGCGAAGATGAGTGCGCAGGCTGTGAGCGTGCGTTCGCCGCCGGATAGCAGAGCAAGGGTCTGGGGCCGTTTGCCGGGCGGGCGAGCGATGATTTCAATACCGGAGGTGGTAATGCTATCACTATCGGTTAGCGACAGTTTGGCGGTCCCGCCCTCGAAGAGCATCTCGAAGAAATGCACAAACTGCACCGACACAGCAGCAAAGGTCGTCACCAGCTCGCCCTCCATCATTTCGTCAAGCTTGGCAACAATCTCATGTAAATCCGCGACCGCCTTTTCAAGGTCAACCGACTGTTCTTCTAGAAATTCGCATCGAGCAGCCGCCTCGGCGTAATCCCTTGGTGCGACCGGGTTCACGTTCTTTAGCCGGCTGAGTCGGCGGCGCATGATGCTGACCTTCTTATCTAGTTCTTCATGGATTTCTTCCAGTACGGGCAGATGAGCGATGATTGCATCCACGTCCAAAGCTTGACTGCCTGTATTGATTTCGGCAATATCTTCGCCGCCTGTCGCGCCTTCTACCGAATTTTCCAGAATAGGAGCGACTCCCTGTCCAGTCGGTACCTCACCAGAGACAGAATGATCAGCCGTCGTCTCGCTTGCATCGTCATCCAGATAAATGAGCGAGAACTCCATTTCGATGTCCCGATGCAACTGGTCGACTGCGTCCTGGGCACGCTGCGAGGCAAGCTGGGCAATGCTCCATGCCGATTCATCCAGTCGCAGTGATTCTGAAACACGTCGTTCGTCCATCTCGCGTAAAGACTGCGCACGTTCCATCGCTGCCAACGTCTGTTCTAGCGGTGAAATCTTCTGCTGCAGCTCTGCGATCAACGACGTCAGGCGGTTTTCTTCATGCTTCTGGGAATCAATTGACGAGCCAAGGCCTTCAATCTCTTCTGCAAAACGTGCGATCTGATTTCGCCTATCTTCGATCTGTGCTTCAACACTGGTGAGGTTGTTTCTTTGACCACTCAATATAGTCTGGCGGCTTTGTAGATCGCCTTGCGCTTTGGCGGCTAACGCGCGCTGTTCAGCCAACTGCTGCATCAGCTCGTTGATATTGTCCGAACGGGCATTCTGTTCGGTTTCTTCAAGCGCCTTCTGAGCAATTATCAGCTCTTGCTGAAGATACTCCATCTCAGCCTGTGATGTCGCCAGCTGCTTTTCCAATTGAGCTAGTTCCGCCCGAATCTGGTTTATGCGCGCTGTATGCCACTCTTTGGCTTGAACCAGCCTGTCCATGGTCTTCTCGTATTCCGATAACTCCATAAGCGCATACGACTCAAGCTTTCGCATGTTCTGAATTTCGTCCTGCAAAGGGAGCAGCGACTGCTGTGCATTCTTGAGCTGATCCAATATCTGATCATAGCCAGAACCGCGTTGAATTGCCGCCCGTTCGGCTCGCTGAACCTGATCCGGCAACTCGCGCAGTTCACGCTCGCGAGCGAGAATCGACTCATGCCTCCGGCGGCTGTCCTCGCCTCCTGTGACCGCGCCTCCCGGACGCACTATCTCACCGGTGACGGTTACCACAGTCGGACGCGGACCTCGTCCCAGCGCGTCAAGCGCCTGTCTAGCCGCTTCCAAGTTCTCGGCAATCCAGACGCGGTTCAGGAGCTGTTGGGCAACATTAGCTACATCGAGTTCATAGTCTACTAGTTCGGCTGCATTACCGAGGATGCCGGGCATAGTCGGCGCGGGAACGGCGGGCAGTACGCTCAAGCGGTTCAGGGGCAAGAAGGTTGCGCGACCCGCTCTGCTAGTCGAGAGGTGCTTGATCGCGTCTTGCGCATCGGACCATGTGTCCGTGATGATATTCTGGTAGGCGCCGCCGAGGGCCGTCTCGATGGCCTTGTCCAGGTGCTCCGGCACGCGCAGCGCCGATGCGACAGTGCCGCGAATACCTGTAAGCTGTTGTCGATTGGCAGCCTGCAATACAGCCTGTACACCGCTGGCATAGCCGGCGCCCTCACGACTCAGCCTGCTTAGAAGCTCATAGCGCGTCTGAAGCTGGTCCAGAGCACGGTCCGCCTTTTCTCGTTCTTGGCGTGCGTCATCTAGTCTCGACCGCAGTTCGTCGATTTCTGCTTCCGTCTTTGCCAGCGTGTCGGCTGCACTGCTTAGCTTCTGATTGTAGGTCTGAGCCTCTTGCTGTTTGGTTTCGATCTTCGTCTGAAGCGTTATGCGCCGCTCATCGGTAGAAGTCACGTCCGCCTCTATCGACGTGTGCTCCTGTTCTAGTTCACTAGTGCGGCTTTCCATTTGCTGTAGATGGCTCGTTGCCCGCGTGATTTGCGTACGCGCCGCTTCAACGATGGAGCGCTTTCCAGCGAGCTCTTCCTCCAGTGCCCTGCGCAGTTGCTGCTTTTGCGAAATGACGCTCTGAAGATTGACCACTTCCTGTTCGCTGTCACACACCCCAGCATCCAAGCCGTCCAATGCCTGCTCTGACTCTGCGATTCGCTCCACCAGTGTCTCTCGCTCAACCCCTAGCGGGGCTAGCTCTTGCTGGCTCTGTTCGATACGCGATGTGAGTTGGCGGTGACGCTCCCGAGATACGGCGAGGTCTCGCCCAATTCGTTCAGCGTCACGATGATGCTCGCTACCGACCGTATGCAACTCACCTAATTTACTACGCAAGGTCGCCTGTTCAGCACGTTTGCGTTCGATTGTATCGGTCAACGACTCCAGTTTCTCGAGGCTATTCGCCACCCGTTGCTGCAGTTCATCCGCTTGAACGCTGGTCACTCGCAGCTTCTTCTGAGCCGCATGCCATTGAAACCCGTACCACTCCTCAAGCAGACCGCGCAGGTTGTCCGCGATTTCGTTGCGCTGCTCGGTGCGCTCGGCCTGTCGACGCAGGTAGCCAAGGCGAGGCGAAATCTCAGCCGTGATGTCGTTGACACGCGTGAGATTGAGTCTTGCTGCGTCCAGTCGGCGCAGTGCTGCGCTGCGTTTAGCCTGATGAGTCGTGATCCCGGCTGCTTCTTCGAAGAGCGTGCGCAGATCGTCTGGCGCCATGCTGATGAGGCGTTCAATGAGTCCTTGGCCGATGAGCGCGTAGGTGCGTTTACCTAATCCCGTTGTAGCAAGAATTTCTGTAATATCTTGCAGCCGAATACGCTGACCGTTGAGCAGATACTCGTTGTTGCCGTCACGATAGGCTCGCCGAGTAATTTCGACCTCAGTGAAATCGACCGGCAGCTCACCATTCTCATTCTCCAGCGTAACTGTAACCTGCGCCAACCCTAGTCTCGACTTGCGATCACTGCCGGAGAAAATCACGTCGCTGGTTTTTTTCGAGCGCAACAGGCTGAAGCTTTGTTCGCCGAGACACCAGCGGATGGCATCGGAAACATTGCTCTTGCCGCTGCCGTTAGGACCCACGATAGCGGTCACACCGGGGTCGAAGATGAACTCGGTGCTCTTCGCATAAGTTTTAAATCCCTGTGCAACGACTTTCTTGATTCTCATATCAGCTCAATTGGGTTCGAGCATTGATTAACTGCTGCCAAATTACAGGTACAAATAGTGCTAACAGGTATCCCAGGATCAGCGCACTGCAACAGACGATGATCAGTGTTCGCCGGTCCCGCCAGAAGTGACGAGCGGACCAGGAGCGGAAGAGTATAGGTTCTGACAACATTATCACAAGACCCGCTAAACCTACCACCTGGAGCAGGCTCCAAAATGGTACAGCAAGCAATAAACCGATAAAGCCTCCCACTGTTGACCAGACCAAGCCAATCGCATAGCCAAGGTGGTTGATCTGTTGGAATACAAACCAATAACCAACAGCTCCTGCCGTCACGACGCTGCCAAGGGTGAAAGCTCCCACCCTCAACGCGGTAGACATCGTCAACGACGCCTGCCAACTCGGATACGCGCCAACACCGTACATCCATTCCAATAGTTGTGCACGGTATTCGAACCCGTTTGACAGCGACGCTTCCACCTGAGCTGGAGCAGAGAACGAGATGACCGTTATAAGCAGCAGTGTAACTGTTAACCACAGGGCAGTGATCCGCACTGCTCGACGCCATAAACCGGCGCGTATTGGCAATGCCGTAAACAGAGTCAGGATGAGGGCCTGAACAACGGGCATCGTTCTTGGTTGTGTTAATGCGATGGGCAATACCGTGGTCAGGAATGCGAACACGCCAGCCATTACCAGATAGACTGGATCTCCCGTAAGTGGCTGCTCAGTTTCTTTACTGGATTCACGTTTGTTCTCCATTAGTTGCTTGTGGCATGCATTCCAAAAGAAGGACACCTGCCCGGAGACAGGTGTCCAGTTGAATACGCAGTCAGCTAAGTATCGCAGCCTACTGTGTTTGTGAGATGAGCCAGTCAGCTAGGTTGCTGATTTCCTCCGGCGTCATCTGCTGCGCAAAGGTCTGAATCATGATGTTCGGATTATATCCGTCCACGATATAGGCGTTCGGTTCCATAATGCTCTGAACGATGTAGTCGTGTGCGCTGACTCCTTCGATACGCGTAGCAGCATTCGAAGCCAGGTTGCCCATGTTGGGTCCAACTGGACCGCGGTTGGTTTCTGTTTGCATCTCGTTCAAGTTGTGGCAACCGACACAACCCATTTGCGTAAAGAGTTGTTCAGGTGGACGCGGCTCCTGTGGTCCTTGTGGAACCGCTTCCGCCTCAGGATAAACCTCATCCGGAGTAGCCGTTGACGGCGTATCGTTAAATGGAATCCATGGATCCTCTTCCATTGTCTGCTGAAGCGCCGTTGGTTCCCAGTTCATGACGTATTGAGAGAGACTAGCAACCTGATCCTGGCGCAACGGACCGCCAAACTGAGAACTCCAGGTGGGCATTACCTGATTCCACTGGTTTGTGACCTTGCTTGGGCGACCGGAAGCTACCGTCGCCTCGACAAAATCGTACTGGGATCCTGTGAAACCGAGGTCATCGAGACGCTGCACAAAGAAGTAGCGGCTATTGAGCGCAGGAGCTGCTCCGCCTTTGCCTTCCAACCCGTGACATGAGCTGCAGTTATTGATATACAAGTCTGCACCTTTTTCAACGCTGCGTCCCTCCCAGTTCATTGACTGGGCTTCCATTCTCGGTGATTCGAGAACGAACATCAGGCCCAGCAACACGATGCCGGCGCCGACGCTCAATATTCCAATAAGGAGCTTCAGTGTGTACGACCTAATGTACAGTCGTGAGTACCACGGCTTCTGCATTGTCAGTTCAGCTCCTATTGCGTGTCGGCTTCATTGCCAAAGCCGGGGAGAGCGTAGGTAAAGTCTTTCAATCCGTACTGTTCCCAGTAATCCGAGTTTTCGTGCAAGAAGAAGTCTTTAGCAAAGACATCCTCTATACCGTCTGCGCTGGTCCAAATGACGTTCCAGTGCAGTCGCTTCAAGCCTTCCTGGTTCTGTGTGACTTCTAGGATACCGTGTGCATTGTTGAAGTCCGGATCGAGTTCTTCGAAATGAGCGACCGATGCCGCGAACTCTTCGAGTATCTTGGCGAATTCCTCGTCCTCAACCGTTATAGCGTCACGTGTGTCATAGACGCCAATCGGAAGATGCGCGTATCCGAGTTCGCGGATGGGACCAGCGCCTTCTTCCGGCATGAGTTCCTGTACAACCTCAACGGCGGGTGCAGCTCTCACCGCATACTGCGGCGTACCCATCCAGCTAAGGATGATCATGACCACACCCGCAACTACGCCAGAGATAATGGCGATGCGTCGGTCTTTGGCGCGTCGGCTGGGGTTGCGATCCAGGTAAGGGATGCCTGCAAGCAGCACAAGCAGAACGCCTGGAACAAAAACGCCGGCAATCGTCTTATCGGCTATCTTCAGCATTCCCTGTAACCAATAGAAGTACCAAGGTGCAACCGTATGCAACGGTGTCGATTGCGGGTTGGCGATGGATTCCAGCGGCGCCTGGAACAAGAAAACGGTTACGAAGACCATGATGGTCGTGAACGCCACCAAGAAAACGGCCTCGTCCATGAAGACGTCCGGCAGGTAGTAGGCACGACGGTCAGCCGGCACTCGGTTGGCTGTATCCTCGCCGACCTCTTCTTCATTCGCCGGCAAGCTGATTCCGAAGTGCACGACTTTGTAATAGTGCACAAAGAAGAACAAGATGAGTAGCAGCGGCAGGAAGAAGACGTGCAGTAGATAGAAACGCAGCAAGCCATTGGCGCCGATGTCCGGGGCGCCGCGTGCTAGCAAGTTGACCGTCTCGCCAACGATCTGCGGAGGTACGGCTTCCGCCATAGACGTACCGATGGTGACCGCCCAGAACGCCAGCTGATCCCACGGCAGCAGATAGCCGGAGAAGCTAAGAAAGAGCGTGAGCACCAGCAGGATCACGCCAGTTAACCATGTAAACTGACGCGGTTTCTTATATGACCCGGTCAGATAGGTCCGCACCATATGTAGCGTCACCACCGCTACCATCATCTCTGCGCCGAGTCGGTGGATATCGCGCATGAACTGGCCGGCAGGAACGCTGCTGAGCAAGCGCATCATATCCGTGTACGCACGGTCCGGTGACGGCGCATACCAGATCATGAGGAAGATGCCGGTGATCGTCTCCACAACGAACAGATACGTGGAGAGCAAGCCAAGCCGAAAAGTGTGCGTGAAACGTGTCACGCTTTCGTGATAGTAGCTCGGCTTGATGTGAAACAGGAATGACTCGGAATGCGGTTTCAGCCGCGGATTGGGTCGAGTCGGTTTTTCTCCGCGCAACATGCGACGAAACTCGCCAGCACTAATACCTGTTGTCACGCGCGAAAAAACATCGTCGGCGATGCCAAGTGCTGAGCTTATGACTCCCTTTTTCTGAGTCTCAGGTTGTGCAGCCATTTGGGCTCCGTTTCATTCCTTCAGCGTTTCTATTGTTGATGTAAGTAAGTCGAAAAGCAGTTACAGCTCAAATCCCAAGCTATGCGCTGGCGTTGGCTGGCGAATCAGCGGACGGAGACCCGATAATTCGTGCGCCAGTGTCCACGACGACGACTCCGTCCACAACACCCGTCTCAAAATAATCCAGTGAACGCGGCGCCGGGCCTTCAATATAGAAACCGTCATGTGTGAATTTCGAGCCGTGACACGGACATTCGAAGCGCCCGTTGGAGTCTTCCCATTTGTACAGGCAACCAAGGTGGGTGCAAACCATATACAGCGCCTTGGTCTGCTCTTCTTGTGTGGTCACCAGCCAGAACTTACCATCAATATACGGAATCGGATTGGCGGTTGAGGGCGGCAAGGCGTTTTCCGGATCCGAGGAAGAACTTACCGCCGAACTCGCCTTCTTTAAAGCGCGGGTACATGTAGGAGAATGATAGTGCTGCACCTTGCACCACTAGTAGACCCAGCGCACCACCCCACGCATAGGTGAGGAACTCGCGCCGATTCATCTCCGCTTTGGAGAGTTCATCTTCGGGAGGAGCAGCTTGCGGCGACGGCTGTGGTGCAGGTCTTGGCGCCCTGGGCACGGGCGGCTTAGGAGAAGCAGGCTTAGGTGCGGTTTCATGCGCAGGAACTGCTACCGTCTCATTCACTTCTGTAACAGGAGCGTTAACAACATCAGCAGGTTCGCTAGCTTCTGCACTTGGCTGTATTTCTTCAGTTGGGACTTCTGCCTCGTTTGAGGTTTCGGCAGAAGTGGGTTCGGATTCAGGTTCTTCTGAGGCAGCCTGGTTACGCTTAGCGGACTCCTGCATCCTTCTCTTTAGTTCGGCGATGCGTTGTTCGCGCTCGTCACCAGTCAAATCCGAGATCTTGTCCGCCATCAGTTCGTGATCTCCTTAGCTTCAGATTAGCGTACCATTCAATTTATGGTCGCAGGTCGCTTCAACGTTTGGGAACTATGGTAACCCATTTGATGGCGTGACAAAGCCGCGCTGTCAACGCCAGTTTCGTGAAGCCGGATTCAATCGGGAACGGACTATAGCATAGGGTACTATGTGTGTCAAAAGCGCTATTAATGTTCAACAAATGCTTAAGGCACGTTCCGAAAGTGTTTGTAATGAACCAGAATAGAATAGAAGAGACACTGAGACTTTACTGTGCCTCTCCTTCCTATTTATCGCAAATTTTCCTTCTACTACAGCTCTTGCACATGTTCGGTCAGTTGGCTCAGTCGTCCACGCAAGCTGTCGAGCTTTCTTCGTTCACGATTCACGACTTCTTCCGGCGCCTTATTCACGAATCCGGGATTGTCGAGCAACTGCTTACTGCGCTCAATCTGTCCGTTCACATTATCAATTTCAGCTTCGATCCGTTTTCGTTCGGCATCCAGATCCACCATTCCTGCCAGCGGCAAGTACACAGTCATACCGCCAACTGCCAAAGAGACAGCTTTGTCTGGCGACTCCAACAATTCGGCGAATACCGTCTCATTGGTACTGAGTTTCGCCAGGCTTAGCACGACAGGCTCGTTTTCTTGTAGAGATGCAAGCTGACCGCCTGCACTGAAAAGTGCGGCGATACGACGCCCAGGTTCCACATTGTACTCGCTGCGCACATTACGTATGGCGCGCACGACCTCTTGCAGGTTGCTAAACGAAGCCTCAATGCGCTCATCACGCAGTCCGCTCACACTCGGCCATCGGCTGATGATGAGGGCTCGTCTTTCGCTTGCCAGCGCAGGCAGATTCTGCCAGATGCTCTCAGTCACGAAAGGCATAAATGGGTGCAGAAGGCGCAGACTTTGTTCCAGCACAAAAGCCAGCACCTGGCGGGTATCATCGGCTTCCTGCTGTGTGCCATCGTATAATCGCGGCTTGGCAGCCTCTATATACCAGTCACAATACTCGCTCCATAAGAAGTCATACAGATGACGTCCGGCTTCGCCAAGTTGGAAGCTGTCGACAAGCCGTGTAACTTCAGTTTGCGTGTAGTCAAGCCGGCTCAGGATCCAGCGATCGGGCAGCGACAGTCGGTCCAGGGGCGGTAGCTTATAGCTAGCATCGAACTCGTCCTCGGAATCATCCAGGACCAGATCGTAGTCGGTGAGATTCATGATGACGAAGCGGGCGGCATTCCAAATCTTGTTGGCGAAGTTACGGTTGGCCTCTATGCGCGTCACACTGAACTTCATGTCATTACCTGGCGTGCTGCCGGTCAGCAGTGAGAATCGCAGTGCGTCGGCGCCATACTCGGCTATCAGGTCAAGCGGGTCCAGCGCGTTATCGAGGCTCTTGCTCATCTTGCGACCGATCTCATCGCGCACAAGGCCGTGCAGATACACATACCTAAATGGTATTTCTCCAGTGCATTTTAACCCGAGCATGATCATGCGCGCTACCCAGAAGAAGAGAATATCGTAACCTGTCTCCATGACCGTGGTCGGGTAGTACGTCTCAAGGTCTTCTGTCTCTTCCGGCCATCCCAACGTGCTGAAGGGCCACAACCCGCTGGAGAACCAGGTATCAAGTACATCAGGATCCTGTTCTAGGCGAACCGTTTCGCCGTAGTGGGCGATAGCCTGCTCCTGTGCGTCACTTTCGTTGCGGGCGGCAAACGCATGATTGTCAGGCCCATACCAGATCGGAATCCGATGCCCCCACCATAGCTGGCGACTAATGCACCAATCGCGGATGTTCTCCATCCAGTGGAAGTAGACCTTCTCAAAGCGCGACGGCACGATCTCGATCTGGCCGGATCGCACTGCGTCGATGGCAGGCTCTGCCAGAGGTTTGGTGCGCACCCACCACTGCACGCTCAGCAGCGGCTCGACTATTGTGTGACAGCGTTGGCAATGGCCAACCTGGTGTGGGCGCTCTTCGACGCGCACGCACAATCCTGCAGCTTCCATATCCTTCCACAGTTTTTCCCGCGCTGCATAACGATCCAATCCGGCATACGGCCCCGCTTCCTCGTTCAGCGTGCCGTCCTTGTTCATAATATTGATCATGGGCAGGTCGTGACGCTTACCGATTTCATAGTCATTCGGATCATGACCAGGTGTGACTTTCAGAGCGCCTGTGCCGAATTCCGGATCGACGTATTCGTCTGCAATAACCGGAATTTCACGGTTCAGTATCGGCACGATCGCCGTCTTGCCGACCACGTCCTTGTAACGTACATCGTCGGGATGCACAGCCACGGCTGTATCGCCCAGGATGGTCTCCGGTCGCGTCGTACTCACTTCCAGGTAGCCGCCGTCGGTCAGCGGATACTTGAACGTGTAGAATCGTCCGGGTTCCTCTTCGTATTCCACCTCGAGATCGCTGATGGCGCTTGTGCAGCGCGGGCACCAATTGACCAGGTAATTAGCCTGATAAATCAATCCCTCATTGTAGAGATTGATGAAGGTTTCCAGCACAGCCTCGCTCAGACCGTCGTCCAGCGTGAAGCGCTCTCGGCTCCAATCACAGGAAATACCCATGCGTTTCTGCTGACCAGTGATACGACCGTGATACTCGTCTTTCCATTCCCAAACCTCCGCCACAAAACGCTCTCGCCCCAGTTCATGGCGATTCGTGCCCTGGCTTTCCAGTTGCCGTTCCACCACGTTTTGTGTGGCGATTCCGGCATGGTCGCTGCCCGGCACCCAGAGCGTGGGTTTGCCCAACATGCGATTGTAGCGAATAAGCATGTCCTCGACACTGCTTGTGATGGCATGGCCCAGATGCAAGGCTCCAGTGACGTTTGGCGGCGGCATAGAGATTACGAATGGTTCAGCTCCGTCCACGGCTTGACCAATCGATTTCTGCGTGTCCGGGTTGAAATATCCCTTTTCTTCCCACCATTGATACATGGCCGTTTCCACCTCGTGGTGGTCATACGCTTTGGCCATTGTGTTCAAATCTTCTGTCATCTTTCACCTGCCCTCTGTTTAGTTTACCGAATGTTCGGCAGTCGGCGCTGCACGCTTCTATACTGGCCTGAACTGGATGTGATACACAAATAAACCATCAACATGCCACATTCACGCCATGCAATGCGATAAATTTTGCCAACAAAAAACGGAGTCTGCCTTCAAGGACGAAGTGACTCCGCGGTACCACCTTGTTTGAACGAACGAATCGTTCCACTCTTGGGCGCTAACGGACCCGATCCGGTCAAGCTTACCCACTCAATGCACAAGCTTCAGCTCGACAACCTTCCCAGCGACTTTCACTGTTTCTACCTCGCCCGGACTTACAGCCTAGGGTCCGGGCTCTCTATGAGGCGACCGCAGTTACTCTTCTGGTGCACAGTCATTCAATATGTACCGTAGTATAGAGAGGGCGCGTACGCATGTCAAGCTGCAACAGGTGCGTGCAGATGCTGTTGTAGTAGGGCAGTCACTACTCAAGACCGCACACGAATACTGTGCAGTCTATTTTGGCGTAGTGGGGTAGCTGCTTGGATCGAGCATAACCTCGATAAGCATGGATGCTCTTTGCGAGAATGCCTCGTTCAGCGCTTGCTTCAGTGCATCCTCGCTGCCCACTCGCGCCGAGCGCAGGCCAAATCCGGCGGCAATAGCGGAATAGTTTGGCGGCACGAATTCAGTGCCGAATATGGGTTTCCCCGCCCGCCGCTGATGAGAGCGAATGAGGTCGATGGCGCCGTCGTTGAACACCACGATAACAACCGGCACATTTCGTTCCGCAACGACGCCCAGTTCACCCAAATTCATGGCCAAGCCCGCATCACCCGTCAGGCAAATTGACTGCATGTACGGTTCGGCCAACTGGACTCCGATAGCAGCAGGCAGCGCAAAGCTCATGGACGACAACCCATTGGATACCAGAAAGTGGTTCGGCACAACATCTGGCCAATATCCGGAACTATAAATTTTGTGTGCACCAACATCCACCGATAGATAGGCATCATCCGCGGCCGTGGCGCGAATGAGGTCCAGAGCAGCTTGCGGCGTCACGCGGTCTTCGGCAGGCGGTTCTGCATCATCCGTCGCATTCGTATCGAGCAATGCTTGCACGCGCGTTACGCCCCAGCCTTCGTCAGCCTCAATATTGGTTACCGCTAATGCCGACAAGGACGCCGCCATACCACCGACAAGAGTGCAAGTAGCCGGGATGGTCGGGTCCTCGTTCTCCCATCCTGCGAGCCAGATGAGCGCACCGCTGTAGTCCCATTTTTGTACCAGCTCCACGACATCGAACCCTACCGCCACGATACAGTCGGCTTCGTCGACCAGCGCCAGATTGGTTTCGTTGCGTGCGAGGCCGATTGTACCTGCATAGAGCGGATGCGCCGAGGGCAGGGCGCCTTTCGCCTTGGGCGTCGTCAACAGAGGCGCCTGAATGGCTTCCACAAGCCGTTTCAGTTCAGCGTACGGGGCCTGCGGTTCAACACCGAGACCGGCAAGAATGAGCGGACGCTGCGATTGCGAAAGCAGTGATTGCGCCGCCGCAACATCCTGGTCGAACGGTGCGGCAACCGCCGGACGCGTATAGCCGACAGCGGGTATCGAATTGGCATCGTCAGGCACGGCGTGGGCAGCCTCATCGGCAGCCAGTTGCAGATGAACGGGACCAGGTCGACCGGTCATTGCGACGGTTAACGCCTCGTCAATGACGGTCTTGGCGTTCTCAACGGACACCTTGATTGTCGCCTTGGTGATGGGCTTATAGATCGCGTGCAGGTCAATGACCTGGTGCGTGTACCCGACCAGTTGCGAGTCGGGTTTCTGGGCTGTGATAATCACAACAGGCGATCGATCCAAATAGCAGTGAGCTGCGCCCAACACCGCATTGGCGGCTCCGGGTCCCAGCGTCACCAAACAAACGGCTGGTTCTCGTGTCGCCTGCGCATAGGCATCGGCCATAAATACAGCCGAGGACTCGTTCTTCACCAGCACAAAATCGATATCATGCAGGCGTAACTCGTCCAGCAGCTCAACAACTTCACCGCCCGGCAGTCCGAATACTTTGGTTACCCCTGCCTGGGCAAGACTCTGCGCTAGATGTTGTGCAACTGTTTTCATGGGTGGTCTCTATTAGGTCGCTGAATGGTTTTGCTAAGCGGCGGATAGCAGGCAGTCTGTGATTACTGAAAGTACTGGCTTTACAGGCGCAAAGAGGCGACGAAGCCTGCCGCAGAACCGGAGCGACACGGATAGACGAGCGGCGTAGCGCCGTATTCCTTCTCAAATGCCTGCGTCAGGGCAATCCGCAATGGTTCTACAGCAGCCTTTTCCACCAGAAACACGGCGCAACCGCCCCATCCCGCGCCGGTGATGCGTCCACCTAATACGCCGGGCACAGTTCGGCTCGCTGTGATGAGCGTCTCCATCTCCGGAAAGCTAATCGCGTAGTTGTCACGTGCACTTTCGTGTGCCTGGGCGATGAGGCTGCCCGCCTGGACGACATCGCCATTTTGGAGCGCATGTACGGCCTGCCGTACGCGTCGGTTTTCGCTCCATACGTGATAACAACAGGCCTTCACACGAAGATTATCCTCCGGCTCAAGACCAGGTATGCCGTCAATCGGGCTGCCGTTGACAAGCGCTTCAGCTACAGTCAGCTCGTCGGGCAGCAGCGGCTCCAGTTCATGCCAGTCAACATCTTCAAAGTCGCGCAAATGCGTTGCTGACGGCTTCAATGGTTGAAGAGCGTACACGCCTGCACGGCAGGAGGCCACTCGTTTGTTGTATTCACCGCGCACGTTGTCGTGTCGCACGCCGCTCTCCGCAATAACGAACTCATAGTCCGACGAAAACGGCACATGTTGAGTCGTATAGCGTCCCAGTGAATCCGGTCGGCAATCGAGAAAAAGTGTGTGGTCGCGCTCCGCACTCAGCGATATGTATTGGTCCATGATGCCGCCGCGCGTACCCACATACCATTCGGCGTCCGAACAGAACTGAACAAAGTCGTCATGGGGCATTTCGAGTTCGGCAAAAAAGCTCAGTGCAATCGCAGACGCAACAGTTAGCGCTGATGAAGAGCTCAATCCGGACGCTCTCGGTACGCCATAGGGCGCTGCACCCATCACGAGGCAGTCCATGCCGCGGCTTCGCTCCGCTGAATGCTGCTCCACCATCTGCGCCGCACCTCGCACGTAGTTCGTCCAGCGCACCTCGTTGGCTAATGGAATATCTGTTGACAGCACGAATTCGTTGGCTTCGAAGTCAAGTTCAACATTGCACAGGTGAACGACCTTGTCCTCACGGGGGCGCGCTAGCAGAACTAGGTCACGGTCAAGGGCGACCGGCAGCACAAAACCGTGGTTGTAGTCCGTGTGCCCGCCGATCAGGTTGATGCGTCCAGGAGCACGGAAGACATAGACCCATCCTGGACCGTACATATTCACAAACTGACTCAATCCATCTGTGTAGCGTGTAAACTGATCGCCGAAAGCGTCGCCGTAGACGGATGTCAATGCCGGCCCTAGCACCGATTCCAGTGCATCTACAGTACTTACTTCGTCCGTTCCAACAGGGTGCTGTATCACTAGGCGCTCCAAGTGCGTGCGCGTTGACTAGTAAGCGTTCTTTCGCTTTGGCGCTGTCGCTGTGAAAGATTGGCTGATTTGGTTCTATTCTGCCACGGAGTCATACAGCAGCGAAATTGAACCGAGAGGTTTCTGGACTTGATGTCAACGTGAGCGAAGCATACGCTTAGCGTTGGGTGTATCTCGTTGCAGAACCGGTTGTTAAGATAGGTTCAAGCGGCTCGTCAGACGGTCTCACACCGATTTCGCCAAGAAGTGTGACTGCTATTTCGCAGACCTGTTCTGGCATGAGGTTGGAGGTGTCGATTCGGACATCAGCCGCAGCGCGAGACGCGGCAAGACGATTGTACTCGGTCATGAACCCTGCGCGGGTCCATGTGCCCTGTGGACGGCGCACTCGCTGGGCCTCCACGGACGCGGACAAATAGATGAGCGCGAACGGCTTCTCGAAGTGCTGCCACAAGTCGGGCAACTCGCTGTGTTCCTGGCTCACAGGCCGCGCATCATAGCCTAGTCCGCGCAGGCGCTGCACCAGCGTCGACTTGCCGCTGCCGCTGATGCCGACCACTTTGATTAGCGGCGTTGTCGATGGGGTCACGAGCTATCTCTGATTCGTTATCGGCAAGGTCATGCTCATGCTGCGTACTTGCGAATCATGGTCGGTTGCAACAAGCCGCACAACGGCTGTCGTCAGGTCGTCGCGCGGGCGGCCATCTTCCCGTTCCAGCGCCGTGCGCAGGATCGCGCCAGCCATATCGGATGCTTCCGCATCGTCCTCTCGTTCTGTATCCGTGAGGAGTTGTGCAATGTCGATTTTCGACTCGCTGTGCCTTCCTGAACTCCACACTCCGTCCGTGAATGCCGCAATGATCAAATTGGGTTGGATGGCGATTTCATGGATAGATGGCTTAGTGTTGCGATAGATGCCCACCGCGTCGGACTCGTCCTCCAGCCAACGGTCGTTGTCATTGATGCGAACCAGGATGGGACATCGGGCATTGCGACTGATAACTACTGTATTCGTCGATAAGTCCACGCTGATGATGATGAGTTCTGCACTGACTTTTCCGCCTCGATGCGTGCGCAGGTAATCATGAGTTGCCCGAGCCACGGCGCCGTCTCGCACGCCTTCGGCAATCAGGCTGATGGCCTTGCGCACCACGATATTGCTGATAGTTTTAGCGCTGTGCCCGCTCCGTTGGCCGTCTGCCATGACCACGCTAATGCCGCCATTGGGCCGTTCAACCACTTCAACAGTATCGCCGCTCTCGCTCGTAGCGTACTTCTTCATCTTCTGACTGGCGACCTGTAAAGCCAATTGCTGCGTTGACATAATTCGTGGCAGATCCTACTCGTGTCGTTGACTTGGCTACTCAATATCTACGCCCAGAATGTCACTGACCGAAACGTCAAAACACTCAGCCAGCAATTTCAATTCGCCCAGTGTCACACGTCGCGAGCCGTATTCAACATCAAACAGCATCTGTTGAGATAGGCCTGTGTCGGTCTGGATCTGTGCGTAGGAGATATTATGTGCGGCGCGTAGTTGCCGTAGCAGGTGCGCGATGCGAGTGCTCGACGCCTGTCGCAACGAATCGTGGAAATTCAGGTTCTCGGTGCTTTCAGTCGACGTCACACGGTTGGCGTTTTGACCTAACTTCAAGATTGATTCGCGCAGGCTTTGCCGATGATAGTCATATGTCATAACGAGATAACTTCACTTTCGTCATTTCAATTCTATTCAATACCCAAACTGAACCTACGGCGCCAGCCAAGGACTCCCCTAGGAAAATCGTACATCCGCGAGTGCATTATTCTGAGTCAGACTTTTCTGTATACGTAATCATAGCCGTGTTGACTGCGAGCCCCGCGACAGATTCGACGATTATCTCGATGTTGTTGATGGACAGGCGGTCGCCAACTTCGGGTACGCGACCCAGTTCCTCCATCAACAAGCCGCCGACGGTCTCGGCATCTGCGGTATCTATATCAATATCGTAATGTTGCTCCAGTTCATCCAGCAATAGATCGCCGCGCACTCGAATAGAGCCCGGACCGATCTGTACGAAGGGCGCGATCTCCTCATCAAATTCATCTTGGATCTCGCCGATTATCTCCTCAGCCAAGTCCTCCAGTGTAATGAGACCAGCCGTCCCGCCGTATTCGTCCACCACAATGGCTATTTGTGTGTGGCTCGAGCGAAACTGTTGCAGCATCTCATCCAACGGCAGCGATTCGGGTATGAATACCGGTGGTCGAACAATCTCCTGAACCGACTCGTTATCCCTTCCCTGTTCATAGGCGCGAGCGACATCCTTTAAATGCAGCACGCCAAGGATTTCATCGGTGCTTTCCCGGTAGACAGGAAACCTAGAGTAGCGTTCGCTGCACATGACATCCAGCAACGCACCCAATGATTCATCAGCCGGTAGCGCTACCATCCGATTGCGCGGCGTCATTACCTGGCCTACGATTCGCTCATGGAAGTCGATGACGTTTTCCAGGTAGACTTGTTCCTCGGCGTGCAGAAAACCACCCTCTAGACTTGCTTCGACAATGTAGGAAAGGTCGTCGCTTGTGACTAAGTTCGACTCTTCTGCCTGCTGAGGCATGTTCAACACTCGCAGCAGCCAGAATCCGATTCCGTTCAGCAGTGCAGTGAGAAAACCAAACAGTTTTTGGCTGAAGGCCATAAACGGGTACAGATAGATGGCCGCCTTTTCTGTGCTTTGCAGCGAAAGGGACTTTGGCACCATCTCGCCAAGGACCACATGGAGGTAGGTGAGCAGCCCTACCGTTAGTAAAGTCGCCAACGTGTGCACAATCGCGTCACTATGGATGCCAACCGCGTGCAATGCTGGATACAGCCAGTGCGCAATGGTTGGCTCTGCATACATGCCGAGACCGAGACTGGCAACCGTGACGCCGACCTGTGCTGTGGAGAGATACTCGGTGACATGTTGAGGGTTGGTCACGATATCCAACACGTGTTGAGCGGTCACGGAGCCTTCTTCTGCCAAATAGGCCAGCCGCGGACGGGATGCGCCGGCAATGGCGAATTCAGCCGCTACGAATAACCCATTTGTCAATATCAGAATGGAGACCACAACAACCGGTATCAGATATTCCATTGGTCCGCCTAAAGGTCCTCCATCCGATGAAAAATCTCGGTGGCAACCTCTTCCTTCACAGGGATGCTAACTGAATGAATGCGGTTGTCAATCACACTGTCGATTCGGATAGGAATGTCGTCCAGGTGAACGACATCGCCGGATTCGGGTATTCGACCTGTGAGGCTTAAGACCATGCCCCCAACGGTTTCGATGTTGCGCGTGTCAAGGTCATAGTCTCTTAGGTCGATGTCCAAAAGCAGCTCTAGATCGTCTAGGGCGACATCACCGCCGACGCGAAGCACGTTATCCTCCAGTAGTTCAATTGGCTGGTCCTGTATATCGAACTCGTCATTGAATTCGCCGACGATTTCCTCGATGAGGTCTTCCAACGTAATCATGCCTGCCGTACCGCCGTACTCATCAACTACAATGGCCAAATTGTGGTGCTCGCGTTGCATGCGCGCCATGACCTCGCCGATGTCCGCGAGCTCGGGCACAAAGAGCGCTGGATGCAGGCAATCGGCAACCGTTTGCTGCACGTCGCCATCCTGTCTGGTATTCTCGCGTACGGCGCAAATGATGTCCTTAAGATGGACAATACCGACAATCGAATCCATGCTATCTGCGTAGAGCGGCAGACGCGAGTAAGGTGAGTCAGCCAGCAACGAAAGTAATGTGCGCAAATCGGAATCAACAGGCGCGGCCAGCATATTATTACGCGGTATCATGGCCTTTTGCGCATTCGCATTTCGAAGCCGCAGCGTATTGACTAGCAGGCGCCGCTCGACATCGTCTAGCACACCGCCGGCACTGCTTTCTTCGACTAGAATTTCGATCTCCGCCGGCGTATGTGCGTTCATCTGTTCGGTAGACATGTCCGAGCCAAGTAACTTCAGTACCAGCAATCCGCTTCCGTTCAGCAGCCAGATCAGAGGTGCTAGGAGGCGCAGCGAAAAACGCATACCCGGTGCTGTCATCAGCGCTAGTTTCTCGGGATGTAGCAGGCCGATGTTCTTGGGTAGCAGCTCACCGAATATAACCTGTAGAATTGTGAAGACAATCAACACGATAAAAGCCGCAATGGATGTAGCCAACACGCGGCTGCCGGGGCCTAACATGCTCAGTACCGGTTCGAGGATGACCATAGCACGCGCCTGGCCATAGAATCCCAAGGCCAAACTAGAGACCGTGATACCAACCTGGCATGTGGCGACATAGATATCTAGCCGCTGCGGGTTCTCGACTACATCCAGCATGAAAACAGCACGCGGGTTGTTCTCCTCGGCTAATTGCGCCAAGCGAGGTTTACGAGCCACTACAGACGAGAACTGTGCAGCCACGTAAAAGGAGTTTATGAAGATTAGCAGCGTTACAGCCGCAATGAGTGCAACTATAGTCATAGTATGTTCACAGCACGCTTACAGTACGATCAAGACAGTCAATAGTCAATAGGGGCTTCATACGATGGATGTCATTTTGCTTGTACAATGATAGACAGCGACTCCGACTGTGCAGATCCGCCGGAACCGTCACTGGCGGCACGCACGATATACTCGCTACTGTTGCCTGCTGCGCCATCTTCCACATCCACTTGCAGTTCAATTAGGGCGGTGTTGCTTGGGCCTACGTTGAGAATCTGCAGCGTCGTATCAGCACAGACGCCATCTAGCCGGCACAAGCGCGAAGGCCACTTCCCAACTTTGACTATGGTAATTGAAAGGTTATCGACGCCGATGCTGCCATTGGTCGCCCGCAATTCGACGCGGCATGTGTCGCCGGCTGTGCATTCTTGATCATTGCCGCCGGCTTTTGTGAGCAGCACCTGGTAGTGCATATCCGGTGTCGGCGTATCTGTAGGGATAATCGGCGTCCAGGTGGGCGATGGCTCGACCGTTGGCCGGAACGTGGCGGTGGGAACGGGCGTAGAAGTCGGAAAGATCACACCGACCGTTGTCGTGTAGATTTCGGTTGAACCATTAGGTAGGACAATGGTCAATGTATATTCGCCCGGCTTGTCTTTGACGCACTCTTTCTTTTCACCGTGACCGTCGACGCCAATGTTCTCGTAGTAGACTGCGTTGACGTTTTCTACGTTCCAGGAAATCATGGTGCATTTGCCCGATAGCAGTTCTTCGTCTTCGGCTGCGAACAGGACGACAGGCGTACCCAGCGGTATCGGTGTGGGGCTAGGCAATGGCGTATCTGTCGGAGGCATGTTTGTGGGAATACTGACGGCGAGATCTAGTATGGGCGTTGGTCGTCGGGTCGGAATCTGTACAGATCCATCATACACATCTGGCGCTGATGATTCCATAGCAGGACCGTCCACCTGTGGCAATGGCTCGGCAGCCGATGACATGTGGGGTGAGTTACTTGCTATCGGTTGTCCGCTGGATGGCTGTGGTGTAGCCGTAACAGCCGCGGGAAAGCTCGCCGGGTCAACACTGTTCTGCTGTTGAGCTGCATTTTGGGCAGGCGGCGGTATGGCTTGAGGTCCGGCTTCTGACGTTGCCGTGACAACCAAGTACAGTGCCGGGGGTGCTTGTGTTGCTGGCGCAGACAATTGCGTAATCGTGCCTGCTTGGGCAATTTGACTGTCATTGTTGACCAATCTCCAACCAAGATAGGCGGCGAATGTGCCGCCGCAGACCAGGCTGCTGACAAAGAGCGTCAACGCACCGATCCACCCCCAGCGCCTTCGCTGTCGTCGACGAGCATTCGCTTGCTCTTGGATGGATTCTTCCATCTCCGCGATGGCATGGAGCATGGGGTCAGCGCCGGCGGCGAACTTCGATGTTGCACTAGCGCCGACTCTAGTTGCTGCACCATAGGTGCTGGTGCTGTCAACCGTGGTCGGCTCCGGCTGATAGAGCGGACAGTGCTTGAATCCGCTGGAGAGGCAGAAGGTGGCCTGGTCTGTTAGTAGTATAGGCTCGGGATTCGGGCCGACAAAGCAGTGGTTTTCAAAGCTAGGGTAGTCGACGAACTCCTCACGAACACTTTCGGAGTCGAGAGAGCCGAGGTAGGGGCACGAGGGCCGATTGTAGGACTCATCCAGGCTTGACATGTTTAGTTACTTGGTAACTGCTCCGATGCGATTCGTGCTGCGAATTGAAGCGCCTCTTGTTCACTCGAAATCTCGCCAGCCGCCTGCGCTTCCAGTACCTGTTCCAGTATGACGCCTACCAGCGGCCCTGGGCTAATCTTCAACTTGCTCATTAGCTGATTACCGTTCAGCACTGGCTGCATATGGGTTGATGACTCCTTTACCGGTGCAAGAGCGTCTCTGAGGAGCTGCGACGCATGCGCAAGATATACGGTCCAATCATCGTCCAGGTTGTGAACCGTGCCAAGGTAGTCGGCCAAGGATAATATGATCACATCAATTCCTAGCAATCGATCGGTTTGGCGATCGCCAATGTCGCGGAAGAAGCGATAGGTCGCTCTTCGACTGATCTCCTCATCCATGAAGCTACTGTGCAAGTTATGTAGCCGCATATGGTTTTGTACAACCGCGGCACCGCGCGCCACTTCATGTCTACTAAAGCGATACTCGTTCAGCCGAAAGGCGACCAGTGCGGCACCTTGCGTTTCGTGGCGCAGAAATCGGATTCGTTTTGTTTCAGTACCCGTTTCTGGGTCAGTCTTCCATTCAACGGTTTCCGTCGCTGGTTTACCAACGTCATGCAACAGCGCATACCAGACTAGCCAATCGGCGCGGGTACGGTTAGCGGCGGTGGTCTGCGAAAAATAGCGCCTCAGCGGATACGTAAATTCAGACAGCATACCGAACAGCTGCTCAGATGCTGGCGACATTGTAGCAACCTCGCGACCAAGCATACAATCTCGAATGAGCGCAGTCCATCGTACTACAGCCAGAGTGTGATGATACACATCCAGCTCATGCGGCGCCGTCTGTTCTACGCTCCAGGTAGCAGTCACTTCCGGTAACACGGGATGCAGTAGCCTGAATTCGGCCAGCAATTCAACGCCCTCACTAGGATCGGCGCATGCAAAAAGCCGCCATAGTTCATCGCGTACTCGTTCACGTGAGGCCAATCGTATACTATCTGCGAGACGTTCGAGTTGTATGCGCGTCGCACCATCGATTTCAAGACCAAACTGAACCATTAATCTGGGCGCACGTATGAGCCGTATTTGGTCCTCCGATAAGCTGAGCGGACCCACACGACGTAGTATGAGCCTCTTCAGGTCATCCTGCCCACCGTAGATGTCAACCAACTCGTGCGCACCGCTTGAGTCTATACGAATAGCCATGGCATTGATGGTGAAGTCACGCGTAGAAAGATCGTCCTCGATTGTACTGCCGCGCATACCGGAGATGTCACAGTGAAGGTCCTTGTCGGCGCCTGTCGAAAAGACCAGCCGCGCAACGTCGCGAACAGGATCCATCGCATAGTAGGCCCAACCCAGGCGATTCGCCACACGACGCGCCACGTCCATTGCATCCTGCTCGACCACAATATCCAGGTCCGCCGTTGACACCTGCAGACCCAACAGCGCATCTCGCACCGCGCCGCCCACAACCCAAACAGTTCCCATTTCTCGCAGCAACTCGTGCAGAAGTTTTCGGTGCGCGATTTGTGGTGGACTCCATTGTTCAATCTGCATATTCTATATATTCATTGTCTGTTGATGCCGTCGCTCAGTCTCTACGATTGACTAAGCGGCTGTCTGTCATCTTGACGGCGTCAATGCACGTATCCGCGGGTTCAACATCGCGATCAACACGCCACCCAACACCATGATACCGCCCAGAATCTGCGGCGGTTGAGGGTACTCCTGGAAGAGCAACACCGCCCACAATATGGTTGCAGCCGGGCTGAGCGTGAGTATGATTGCATGGATGCTCATGGGAAAGCGTCGCAGCGCAGTGTAGTAGAGGCCGCGGCTTATTGCCACATCCACGATGCCACCTGCGATGAGGATCAACCAAGCAGTGCGACCAGGCAGTATCGTCGCTCTCGCCTGCGGTGTGACGCTTACAAAAACGACAAGAATGGCTGTGGTTGCAAGCAAGCGCAAAAAGAAAAAGTTGAGCAGATCTATTCCGCCACTGTAGCGCTTAACGACGGCTGCGTGTATCGCGTACATCACAGTGCCAATAATCACCATGAGCGATCCCAGTCGCAAGTATTCGCCTGGTTGGAAAGTGATCACGAGGACGCCGATGAGGGAAAGGATTGCACCGGCGACCTGGACTTTGGTCAAACGCTCACCAAGCCACAGTACACCGAGTAAGATGCCCACGATAACAGACATCTTGGATAACATGGATCCAGTGCCAGGATCAATGTAATTCATCGCTGCGAAGGTGAGTACAGTGCTGGCGCCTACTAGAAAGCCGATGGTCAGAAAGAATGCAGCGTGCTCTCGGAAGATGCCTAGTTTCAAATCACGGCGTACCAGCCCATAGACGCCGACTACCAGGCATCCAATACCCATCAGGTACATACCTGAAACGGCCGGATGCAGATAGGGCAGGAGCGCTCTCCCCACAATGAAATGTAGACTATCGACAACCACCAAAGCGGATATCAGCGCTAGATTACCCGCTTCAACGTAGGAGACGGCTGGGTAATCGGCTGTCGACGGGGGTGCACTCATCCGGTCAGACGTTCTGTCTGGCGTTTCATATACACCATGAGCGCATGAAGACCTCGCAACCGCAATGGGCTTATCGCGTCGTTCAGTCCCAGCAGGATGTAGATATCATTGGGCGCCTGCAACACTTCTTCAACCGTTGCACCATCGAAACCTTCCTGTAGTATGGCGGCATAGCCGCGCACGGTCGGCGCTTCCATGGGAACATCGAAGATAAAATGTGCAGTGCCGTCGGTAATGTCCGTATGCAGAAAGACCGGGCTCTGACACTCATGGACCTGTTCCATCGAGTCACGTTCGCTTGCCAGTTCCTGTGGTAGCTCCGGCAGATCATCGGCGAACTCAAGCAGGTACTCAAGCCGCTCACGCGGCGTTACCGCTTGGAAATCGTCAACGATCTCTCGGATAGCATCCGGGCAACGAGCAAGTTTGCTCTCTTCAGTATTACTTGTCATAAAAATCTCTTGTGTCCGCAACTTTCCTAAGTACCTCTCACTGCGCATCATGCTAGTCGAGTCTATTCGAATGGTCAACTCACTGTTAACAGGGCATTAGCCTGCGTTCCATCTGCGACGGCATAAAGAGAAAGGGCTCCCGATTTCTCGAGAGCCCAGCGTACCACGCTCTAGACTTCTATCCGTATAGATTGCGTACTATCGATTGACGCTGAAGAGGTCGCCCGAGCTGCGTCCCCACACTTCTGGGAAGTACATCATCTCGGCATGCGCAGGCAACACACGGAATTCACCGGGCAGACTGGCGCGAGCTGTGAACGAGTATTCGTATGTCCCCGCCGGCATGTAGCTGCTAAAAAGCACAACTTTGTCGTCACGGAAGTCAGTATGGGTCGGGTTCCACATCTGCCACCATTGATTCGAGCTGCTGTTGTCCATACTCGACATCTGAGGAGAAGCTGCCTGATTGGTTGTGGTAGCCAGGCCAGGATCCAGTGGTTCCATACCTGCCGGAATTGGTGTCTCGACCAGCAGCTGGTACATGTCCGTCTGTGCAATGATCGAAACGGTTATCGTAACAATGTCGCCCACGTTCGCCGAGGAAGACACATTGCCGTCTGGCGTCTCGAACCTGCGATCGATAATCACGCCGTTGTCGCGGCTGTCGATTGCCGACGCATCCAAGAAGTAGCGCAGATAGGTTGTATAGTAGAGCACGCCAGAATCATTCGAGCGCTCGAACAGTAGGCGATTCGCCTCATCCCGCAACAGGTCCGCAATCGCCGTCTGCAATTGAACCGGCTCATCGATTTCGCCAGGGGTTACTGTACCGCTACCAAGTTCTTCGCCATTCAGCGTTGTCGTCCATGTGTAGTCGCCTTTCAACTCGTTCGTATACGACATCCAGTCGGTCAGGCTGATGATGGCCCAGGCATTCTCCTGTGTCGTGGACCAATGACCTTGTTCGCGAACCGTCATGAGCCAACGGACGACTCGCGGCAATAAGGGCTGGTCGGGCTGTATTTGTATCAGCGCGGCGAGCACCATGCTTGTCGAACGCGTATTGGTGTTCAGCGTCTCAAAGTCGACTCCCTCTTCTTCCCAGTGCGCGCCGGTAGCGGTGATCACAGCGCCCCCGACCATGTCGTCCACCAGCGTCTGTACACGCGGATCGCTCTTGTCTTCGCTCATGTTGTCCAGCGTCATGGCAAGCAGCGCCTTACCGTAATAGTCCAGTTTTTCGCGAACATCATACAGCGTACTGGCACGTCCCGGATCGCCCTGACCAACTTCAGACAGGACATAGTTCATGAAGGCCATTTCGTTTAGCTGCCAGCCTTCTGCCGTGGCTGGGGACTCGAACTGACCGTCCAAGTAGCTCACTGCTGACTGGATTACCCACTCCGGGACGGTATAGCCCATCTCATCCGCCAGGCTGAGGCCCCACAGTACGTAGGCTGTGATGAACGCGTTGCTTTCTTCGCCGTTCCAGTAGCCCCACCCGCCATCCGGATTCTGCCGGGACGTCAACATTTGCGCGCCGATGCCAAGTTGATACGATAGCTGTGATTCAAGCTGCTGGTTCTGGATTCCCAGGCTCTGCAGTGCTCGGACTGTCACCAGATTAGGCAGGAATCGACTCACCGTCTGTTCATTGCATTCGTACGGATAGTGCTCCAGGTAGTTCAGGCCACCAAGCATACCACTGGCAAGATTCGGCTCCATGCGCACAACCAGATCGCCAGAATCGTTCGCCTCGGCAGGCAAGACGATTTGCTCTTCAACACCTGCAGCCGGCACTTCACCCGATGTGGCGACGTTCTCGGGCGACTCGTAGCGCTCAACCGGGATGGCAATCTGCATGCCGTCTGCGAGCACGTCCGCAATGCCAGCGGTCAAAGCCACAGCTTCGGCCGTAACCGTCACAGCGTCTATTTCTGTTGCCAGATCGACCGGCCACAACTGGCGAGTTTGACCGTTGGCATCGATTTCCACCGGCATTGTGATGACCGGAGAGCCTTCGATCGTCCCGTTTTGCAGCGTGAACGTCATGACACCCGTGAGCGCCTGATCGGTCGTGTTCATGACCTGGGCGCCAAGGTAGGGTCTATCGCCAGCGGTGAGGAATCGCGGTGTGATTGTGCGCACCTGCAACTGTTTGGTTGCCACAACGTCGTGCGAGGTTTGGCCGACATGCGTGTCGTCGGTCACTGCTTTCGCCGTCATCTGCCATGTCGTCAGGCTGTCGGGTAGATGTACTGCGAATTCTATATTACCCTCTCCGTCCGTCATGAGGTCAGCCTGCCAATAGGCTACGTCCGCGAAATCAGTACGAATTTCCAACCCGCCGCCACCGCCGCCACCGCCACCGCCCTTCGCGCTTTCCGAAAGCTGCTGGCTGACACGGTCGCGGTTTATGATGAGTGTAGCGCCGGTGGTAACGCCCAGAGGTCGCTCGCTGTAGAAGGACTCCAGCAGTGTCGGGTCTTGCGCATCCGAAAGCGAGAGCACCGCCTTATCCACGACGGCTACGCTGACCTCAGCGTTCGGCACAGGATTACCCCATACGTCAGAGACGTGCAGCGTATACGTGACCGTGTCTCCCGGCTCCACCTGAGTGGCGGAGCTTTCGGCTTCCACCGTGAGCTCAACTTTCGACGTATCGACCGTGAGTTCAGTATAGCCGACTCGAATCGCCGGGAACGGATTGCTCTTGTCGACGCCCTTGATGAGAATTACGGAGACGTAGACATTTGGCAGATAGGAGTCGTAGATGGGCACCTCCAGGACGCCGCTATTGGCGGTCAACGTCATCACTTGTGCGTCCAAAACACCGTTTGCCTCAACCGTTAGCAGAGCGCTAACCTCGCCCTGGAACGGGCTCGGCACGAGTATTTTTGCCACATCACCAGGTGCATACTCTTGTTTGTCCGCCACAATGTCTATGCGGTCGTTGTTGCGCATGGGCCACGCAACATAGTCATTTTCGTTGTCGCTGCTGACCCAGAAGTAGACGACGCTGCTTGTCTCGTTGCCGTCATCGTCCACGCCCGATCCCACGATCTGGTATTGACCTGGCGCCTCCGGCGTCCATTCCAGCACGGCGGCTCCGTCGCGGCCGGTTGTCACGGTTGTCGTGTACACGGGTGTTCGTTCAACACTTGCCGACCATCGATAGGAGCCGTCTTCGGCTTTTTCGTAGACGCTGCTCCAATTGTAGTCCACGACAGTCATCGTCAGTTCTGCACCTGGATATGGTTCGTGATCCGGTGTAACCGTGATGATGTCAATATCCGCCTGTTGACCTGCATATCCCACATAGGAACGGGGCGCCAGTCCGATGTAGAAAGCGGCACGGTGAATGGGAACGCTGGCGCTTCCCGAAACGAATTGATTCGTCGGGCTCTGCACGGTCACATCAAACGTCCATTGCTGGCTCTGTCGCGAATCGCTGATGTCCGCGTCCAGCTCGATCTGGAAGTCGCCTTCTGCGTCGGTAACGCCTTCGCCTTCGGTCACAAGTCCCTGCCCATACATAGTCGCATAGGGATCGTAGTCCACTGCGTCGGGATCGTAGGGCGAGAAGCTGTACCACGGGCCATCGTCGTTCGGCATGTAGAAATTATAGGGTTCAGCGATGAGGCGCCATGTAACAGGCGCATTGGCGAGAGGACTGCCGCTGAAGTAGCTTGCGTTGGCTTCGATGACAACCGATTCGCCTTGAATGTACTCCGGCTTTGACGGAGATATACTGATCTCGAATTCCGGCTTGCGATACGATGCCACCTGGAAACCCGTGCCAGTATAGGTTTGTGACGGACCTTCAGCGCCAATCGTCGCCGAAAGGTAGTAGTATCCGGTCGGCGCTTCCGGAGACACTACCAATTCACCGTTCACGGTGCCCATTTGGTTCAGCGTCTGTTGAGCTTCGTAAAGTGTGTTGCCCATCTGGTCGTTAATAGTGACATTGATAGGTAAGTCACTATCTGGTATCTGATAAGTGTTGCCAGTGAGACTGCGGACGATACCTTTCCAGTAGACAGTGTCACCAGGTCTATAGATGGGTCGCTCTGTGTAAAAGACGCCGGTTGTGTTGTTAGGACCATAGCCCTGGCTGAGATTGAACTCCCACGGTGATATGCCTTCATTCCAATCGCTGGAAGCAACCGCATAATCGGGTGAGCCCGGTTCACCGCTGATAGCCAGATAGGGTGCATATTCGTTGGGCGGATCTGGTAACACATCAAGAATGGAATAACCATCCTCTCCTGTATTCACAGATGCTAAAGTAGTGCCTTCAAGTGTGAGTTTAGTCTGTGCCCCGCTGATCGGCTTGCCTGAAGCTAAATCAGTCAGCCACACCAGGCTGCTGCCGGCGCTGCCTCGCTTCACGACGAGATTCGCGTCCGACAGAATGACGACAGCCTGTTGTGTATACTGGCTGGTACTGCCATCCTTGGGCAAGTCCGGCGAGTTTACCTCAACGAAGTAGGCGCCGGTCGGCAACAGGTCACCACTTTCCTGCGTCAACGTGACAATCTGTCGGATAGCCACGTTTTCGTCTCCGCTGGTATCGTACTGACGCGTCCAAACTAGATTGTCCTCTGGATTTGGAATTGTGTAATTGTCCCACACTTGCCATTGATCCTCACCGGTCAGTTTCTGGAGCTCGGCTTCAGGCAGCTGATAAAGACTGACGTCTACCGCATTCACGTTTCGATGCACCAGACTGACTCGTGGTTCAGTCAGCGTAGAGAGGTGATTGAAACGGTCCAGTTCAAGATCTACAAAAGGAGCATAGTTGCCTGACGTGAATGTAAGCGTGCTATCCTCACCCAGCGTATTGCCATAGTCATCCGAAATATCGCCGCCGATGGTGATGGTGTACTGGGTATTTGGCTGCATGAACCAAGACAGGTTCATTTGTGACTCATATTGATAGTAGTCGCTATAGACATACGTGTTGGAGATTAAGGGCGCGACCGTAACCATGTCCATTACCTGTGTGCGACTAACCACAGTATTGAAATCGATAACAACCAGCGACTCCGGCGAAACGTTCGTTGCGCCGTTTAGCGGCGTCGTGCTTTCGATGTCCGGATAGGGCACGGTAGAGAAATTGCTTTGGAATGCTTCACGAAGAGTGCCGTCACTGCCCTGCGAATGCGCGTCCTGCGACACGTTGATGGCATAACTTTGACCGAACTCTAGCGGCTCAGCCGGGGTGAAAGTCAGCACCTGCTGTGCATCATCCCAAGAAAAGGCGCCGTCAATCGCCGGGTTGACGTCATCCGTCACCTGCGCGAGTAGGAATGCCTGTTCCGTTGCGTTTGCGTCCATTGGTTGGCTAAAGGTGACGCTGATGGCAGCTGTCGGTGCAACCTGATCACCCGTCGGCGCTGCACTCAGCACGATTGGCGAGCGCGTCGTAAACGTGAACGAGTAGGGCTCTGCCAAGGCAGCGCCATTTGGCGCGGTGACACCGTCCACCATCACCGTATATTCCGTGGCGCCAAGCAACATCTGGCTCGGTTGGAACGCATATACAGATGTGTTGATCCAACGTCCATTGCCTTCGGTTTGTGGATCAATCGTTACTGGATTCGGCAACGAAGCCTGATCGTCGACACCTGTCAATGGAACTACAGGCTGATTGAAGACGACCATGATCTGCGTCGCAGGGTCAATATCTTGAGCGCCGTCTGTCGGCTGCGTCGCTGAGACGGCGACGGCTGAAGCGTTCCCGTCGGACTCGGTCTGCTGTACTACGCCGGTGTGGGCGGATACGGGCAGTTGTTTGGCCAATAATGGCGCACCGACTGCCTCGCGCACTCTAGTTGACGCTGAAATGGGCGCCGAGCAGGCGGAAGCGCCTAATACTACTACCATGAACAGGATAACGAATCGATACTTCACTACTTGACTCATTGTTCCATCCCTCCGATTGTGCGATTCGATTGTCTCTTTGCGGCTTGTGTCTGTATGCTGTCGAACTGTCGGCTGTTGCTAATTCGATATGCTGTTGTCGGCTTGCTGGAAGGCTATGTCGTCTGCGCTGAAATCGGTCACTTCGATATAGGCCGATTCGGACGTATAGATAAATCCGTCCATCGTACGCTGTCCTTCAATAGCAAATGTGTGGTTACCCAATTCCAATGGCCACCAAACATCAATTTTCCGTGTGTCGGTTTTTTCGACCATTACCTCTCCGTCGCGAACCAGTCGTAGCATTGCCCAAGACTGGTCCTCGGCGGCGATTCCTTGAATATGTATACGTTGACTGCTGCTCGGCAACGATGGATGAAGCTCATATGCGGTACGCGAAACAGGCGAGCGTAGTTGCAATGGTTGACCGGATCCATCGGAGTCTATTTCTATCTCCTGTCTCGCCAGCATTGTGTGCGGCGATGGTGCAGGAGCCTGTTGAATTCCATTTGCCGTCGCCCAATTGTCATACTCTACCGGTAAATCCCAGTACACTCGTTGTACTCGATACTGATCAGGTGTATCATAGCTCGCTACCTGCGCCGTACGACTGTCCACCGTGTAGGCGTGAAACTGATCGTCAACCATCGTCGGCTCAGTTCCCTGGATGAAAAGTTCACGAATCTGTTTGTTGCAGGCATCAGAAGGCAATAGACCGGACGGCGCACAGACCGTGACGTCGTGTAACCCATCGGGTCTGGTGAAAGGCGCCGGAGCCCTCTCATGCGCCTCCACCATAATATCGTGCCAAATAGGGCCTGCGCCGTCAATGCCGCTGACGTCGAGCATCGGCTGGTTGTCGGCGTTACCGACCCAGACACCCGTAATGCGTTCGGTCGAATATCCGATGGTCCAGTTGTCTCGCCAGTCGGTCGTGGTGCCTGTCTTTGCTGCCGTATCAAAGGGCAAGTGCAACGCGGAATTCTCCCCAAATGAAGGGATGCGTGCGGTATTGTCAGAAAGAATGTCGGTGATGAGGTAGGCGGTGCGCGCGTCAATCACCTGTGGCTGCAGAGAGCTATCGCCCATAGCATTGTGTTTGAGAATCGATCGCCAAACACCGTTTTCATCGCTGCGCTGGATATCCGCAATGGCGTGCGGTTCGAGTCGCTTGCCTCCCTGGAATATACCATATGCGGCGGTTAACTGCAGTAAACTAACCTCGCCGCCGCCAAGTGTCAGCGCTAGCCCGTAGTCGCCGGTCAGACTGCTGATACCCGACTGAATGGCGATCGTGCGCAAGGTCTCCACGCCGATGCGGTCTACCGTCTTCACGGCTGGGATATTGTAGCTGTTGGCAAGCGCTGTGCGCACGCTGACCGGACCATGATAGAGCCTGTCATAATTGACCGGCGCATAAGGTGCGCTGCCGCCGTTCTCGTCTTTCACGTAGAACGTAGTCGGCAAGTCGGCAATGATAGACGCTGCCGTGAGAGGTTCCTGTCCGCGTGCAGCGGACCATGCCGGATCCATCGCTGCTGCATAGGTAAGCGGTTTCATGGCGCTTCCCGGTTGGCGTTGCGTTAGCGCTGCATTCAAATTGCCCTGAATTGACTGTTCGAAGTAATCAGGACTGCCGACCATGGCTAGAATGTCACCGGTGTGCGCGTCCAGCACGACTGCGGCTGCATTATCCACGCGACGATTGCGATTGGTCTTTGCATCACATAGGCCTGGTACGCGACAGTTCAGCTGGTCCAGTCGCCGCTGGACCGACATGGTGGCTGATTCCTGCAGCTCCGCGTCAAGGGTCGTAATGATGCGAAGACCGCCGCTGCGGATCGCATCTGCGCCCACCATTTGCGTCGCCAGGTCCTGGACGTACATGACGAAGTGCGGTGCTCTAATGTCGAACAGATTAGAGCGGAAGCGCAATGATTCCCCACCGATAATGGCGGACTCAGACTCGCTCAAATAGCCTGAATCCACCATCAGACGCAGTACGGTCAACTGCCGCGCCTTGGCGTTCTCCGGATAAACGAGAGGATTGTAGCCGCTGGGATACTGTACAAGACCAGCCAGTAGCGCACACTCGCCCGAGCTGAGTTGTGCCGCCGGTTTCGCAAAGAATGTCTGTGCAGCCGCCTCGATGCCAAAGGCAAAATTGCCATAGTAGCTTTGGTTCAAATAGAGGGCGAGCAGTTCATCCTTGCTGTATCGCTGTTCCAGTCGCCAGGCGAGGTACGCCTCGCGCAGTTTGCGTCGATAGCTCTGCTCATAGCGTTCGTTGCTGTCCAGCAGCAGAATGCGCACTAGTTGTTGCGTCAACGTGCTGCCACCGCTGACAATATCGCCGCCGGCTCGAGTGTTTTGCACGAACGCACGCGTGATCGCGATGGGGTCAAAGCCAATGTGCAAATAGAAACGACTGTCTTCTGTGGCTAGCGTCGCATTGATACAGGAGCGAGGAATCGTATCAAGCGAGAGATCTACCTGTCGACCGGTATTTGGGTCGATGATCTCGTATAGCAGTTCATCGTCTCTATCAACCACGAATGAAGTTGGTCGAGTAGCCGCCTGCTCCAGAGAATCGATAGCCGGCAGGTCATGGAGCACCCAAGAAACGGCAATGACTACAGCGCTCAGGCACGCCATTGCGAGCACGGCGATAACGAATATTCTCTTTCGCACTCTAGCTTCTGGCTGTCGCATACTCCCTCCAGACGATACGGACATCCAGCATGTTCCAGCGTGATCAACTTCGTCGAAAAACGGTCTGCAAACGGTCTAAAAGGCGCACACTCGCTGTGAAAATTCTGCCGCCGAGCCGAGCATTTTAGACCGTCTGCGTCTAGCGGACTTCTTCTACCTTACTTGTCGTGCTGTTCCTTTGCATACAGATGCACCAGGTTCACGCACACATCGGTTGCCATATCCATATCTTGAAAGCTAATCCACTCCATGGGTCCGTGCGGATTTTGCATGCCCGTGAAGATGTTGGGCGTGGGCAATCCGCGTTCCGTGAGTTGTGAACCATCCGTGCCGCCACGGATAGGAATGAACTTCGGCTCCAATCCGGCCGCGCGATAAGCGGACTCAGCTAGCTCCACCGGCTGCATGTTGTCCTCTAACCAGTAGCGCATATTTCGGTACTGCGGCGTAATATCAATTTTGATACGTGCACGCGGTTCTGCCTGCCGCAAAGCATCACAAAGAGTACGCAGGAAATCACCGTTCGCCTGTAGTCCGTCCAGCTCGAAATCGCGGAGGATGAGACTCAACTTAGCGGTCGCCGCCGTACCATGCATCTCATACGGATGGATGAAGCCCTGCTTGCCCGTCGTGTTCTCCGGAGCGCGCGTGTACTGAGGCAGCGCGTTCAGAAACTTACCCATGAGCTGTAGCGCATTGACCAGAACGCCATTCGCCGTGCCCGTATGGGTCGAAACACCGTCAATGCGTACTACGGCTTTATCCGCCGAGAATGTTTCATAGGTCAGCTCGCCCACATCGGCGCCGTCCAGCGTATATCCGAACTCTGCCCCAAGCGCGTCGATATCCAACTCGCGTACACCGGTGCCGATTTCCTCGTCCGGCGTAAAGCAAATGCGAACGGGTCCGTGCTTGCCAGCCGGGTCCTGCAGCAGCGTTGTTGCCATGGCAATGATGATGGCTATGCCGGCTTTGTCGTCCGCGCCGAGTAGTGTTGTACCGCTGGCCGTGACGATATCGTGACCCACTTTTTCCGCTAAATATGGAAACTCCGCCGGGTCAATCGTCAACGCATCGTCGTCCGGAAAGTGGATGACGCTGCCGTCGTAGTCCCGATGCACGATGGGCTTCACGCCTTCGGCAGCGAACGCCGGCGCAGTGTCCACGTGGGCCAGAAAGGCGATGGCGGGCACGTCTTCATAGCCGGGCGATGCAGGTACCGTCGCCATCACGAAGCCGTTGTCGGTCAGTACAACATCCTGCAACCCCAGCTCTTCTAGCTCCTTTTCCAGTAGTTTTAGAATATCCCACTGGATATCGGTGCTGGGTATGGTATTCGAATTTTCATCGCTCTGCGAGTCAATCCTTGCATAGCGGAGGAAGCGTTCTTCCAAGTCTTTGATGCGTTCGATATTCATTATGGCTGTACTCTCTTTTCTGCCTGTTGCCGCCGCAGCAGTGGTAAATTGATTTTGATCGTTCCTATTATCATACTGTGTTCAGTGCAGAAGTGCGAAAGGACGTTTCCATATGATACCCCGTAATCATAGCGATTATTCGGGTACTGACGACGAATTGCCGAGGACCATCGAAGATGGCACAATAGCCGAGAGCAGTGAGAATAAGGCGCTGCGACAGTGACAGATGCCTGCAGATCTGATGACAATGAACCAGTACCAAAAACCGCCACAGAGTCTCTTCATCCCAGGCCCAACCGATGTGCTTCCCGATGTGCTAGCTGCCCAGACAGAGCCCATGATCGGCCATCGCAGTGACGAGTTTGAGCAACTTTTCGCACGGGTGCAGTTGAGCCTGCGCAGCCTATTCGAGACGGACCAGCGCGTTTACGTTACCGCCTCTTCTGGCAGTGGGATGATGGAGGCTGCCATCCGCAATGGCGTCAAGACGCGTGTGCTCTGCATGGTAAACGGCGCATTCGGTCGTCGCTGGTCGCAGGTTGCCGATGGCTGTGGCAAGTCAGTTGTCATTGGTGATGCTGAATGGAACTATGCACTTAAACCGGATGATGTATCCTGCGCGCTGCAGAACGCGCTAAGCGACGGTCAAGTAGACGCTATCACGATAACCCACAACGAAACCAGTACTGGCGTGCTCAATCCGGTCGCCGAACTGGTAGAGGTCGTCCATCAGAATAACCCCGAAACGCTCGTCATGGTCGATATGGTATCCTCCTTCGCCGGCACGCGCACGCCGTTTGACGAGTGGCAGCTGGACCTGGCCATGACCTCTTCGCAGAAGGCGATGGCATTGCCGCCTGGTCTGGCGTTCTGCGCGGTGCGCGACCGATTGTTGGAAGGATCCGAAAAGATACCGGGTCGCGGCTGGTATTTTGACTTCCTTCTTCTGGAGAAGTCGCTGCGGAACAACACCACACCGGCTACGCCTGCGATTTCGCTGATGCGCGCCTTGGAACGGCAGTTGTCAGTCATTAGCGCAGAAGGACTACGCCAACGATATGCACGACATGAACGCCTCGGCGAGCGTATTCGCAGTTGGGCCGTCCAGCGCGGTTTCGAGCTTGGCGCAGAAGAAGGCTTCCGTTCACCCACGGTCACGTCTATCGTGAACACGCACAACCTGGATATCGACGATCTTAACCGTTTCTTAGCCGCGCATGATATGGTTATCTCAAATGGATATGGCCCGTACAAAGGCAAAGCATTCCGCATTGCCCATATGGGTGAGGTCACTGACGCCGACGTCGACCGTTTGCTGCAGGCGCTGGATGACTATTTGTCCGCCAAAGGTGTAATATAGAGCGAAGTATGACGAACAAGTCGAGTACGGATTCTGACATCTACGCGGCACTACCTTTCTGTCCATGATCTGTAGCCTACAGCCAGACAATCAGCAAGTACACTAGCGACCAACTACCAAAGCATCCTCTCTGGATACAATATAGAAATCGGAACAACCAATGACCGCTGCCAAGAAAACCATCGATCTACGCAGTGATACCGTTACAAAACCGACCGACAAGATGCGAAACGCTATGTTCGAAGCCGAAGTTGGCGATGACGTATACGGTGAGGATCCGACCGTCAATCGGCTCGAGGAGATCGTCGCCGACATGCTGGGTAAGGAAAAGGCGCTATTCGTCGCCAGCGGCACGATGGCGAACCTCGTGTCTGTGCTTACGCACTGCCAGCGCGGGGACGAAGTTATTCTCGGCGACCAGGCTCATATTTTTCTGGCTGAACAAGCTGGCGCCGCAGCGGTAGGCGGTGTGCAATTGCGCACGGTTTCCAATGAAGCCGACGGAACGCTTGATCTAGAAGCGGTAGAAAACGCCATCCGCCCCGACAATGAGCACTATCCGATTACCCGTCTCATTTGCCTGGAGAATACACAGAACCATTGTGGCGGACAAGCGCTGCCTGTCGCCTATATGGATGCGGCCGGCGAACTTGCTCACCGGCACGGGCTGCAGCTACATGTGGACGGTGCACGCCTGTGGAATGCGGCAGTCGCGCTGCACGTGCCACTGGCTGACCTCGTGCGCAACGTCGACAGCGTTAGCGTTTGTCTGAGTAAGGGGCTGGGTGCGCCGGTTGGTTCACTTGTCGTTGGCACGCATGAGTTTATCGTCAGGGCGCGCCGAAATCGGAAGGTGCTCGGCGGTGGCATGCGGCAAGCTGGCATCCTAGCCGCGGCGGGCATAGTGGCGGTTACCGAGATGATCGATAGACTCGCCGAAGATCACGCCAACGCTAGCCGGCTCGCGCACGGACTCGAACAAATTGATGGGGTGCAATTGTGGGGAGAAGTTGAATCGAACCTGATATTCTTCGATCTCGTACGCGCTGATATGACGCCGCAACAATTTGCAGCGGGTTTGCAAGAACAAGGAGTGCTACTGAGTCCTGCCGGAGGTCGATCGCTGCGCGCCGTCACGAACCTGCACATCACAGAAGCTGACGTTGAGACCGCACTGGACGCCGTTGCCACTGTGTTAGCGAGTAACTTGTCACACGTCAGTACTGTCAACAGCGCATACTAGCCAAGATACAAGTGCGTATTTCTTGACGTGATGGGGGATCGTAGCCTACCAGTTCTCGATCTCCCATTGCCGCTGCAAGGAAAGCTGTCGCAGTCCAGGTTCTGGACCAACCGCGATAGGATGGCCTACCAGCTCTAAAAGCGGTCTGTCCGAAATGTGGTCGGAGTAGAAATAGCTGCTGCTCAAGTCCACACCTAGCTTCTCCGCCCATTCGCGTACGTAGAGTACTTTCCCCTCTCCATGCGCAAGCGGCAGCCGCACCTTGCCGGTCAAGCGCCCGCCAGACGTGAGCCACTCGCTGCTGATGTAGTGGGGGATCTTTAGATAGTCTGTGACGGGCTTCACACTGAACTGCGGTGATGCGCTGCACACCAGCAATATATGTCCTTGTTCCGCGTGCCGATTCACAGCCTCTATTGCGCCTTCGTTAATATGATTGACGAGCATCTCGTCAAACCAGCGCTGCACCAACTGCCAAAAGTAATCAACCTGAAAGCCTCGCACAACAGAGGCAGTTTGCTGGGCAGCCTTGGTCGCACTGATAACTCCCATTTGAAATCCAGTGATGACAGCCATCAGCGCCGGTAGATCTCTCTTCCGAACTACTTCAGTCAGCTTCTTTTGCTGTCGCAGGTAGCGTATGAAGAGTTTGCCGGACGCATTGTCCAACAGTGTGTCGTCTAGGTCAAATATGGCAGCAGTCTTACCCAATCGTACACTCCACGATCACGTTAGAGATTCTTCAGCATTCGAGGACGGACAAGCTGATACAGCGTACCGCAACCCCATCGCATCTGCTCCCAGCGCATAACCTCGCATTCCATCGTCGCGAAGCCGGATGTAGACAAGCTACATGAGAAATGGTTGGTCGTGCCAACACAAATACCCGAGATAATTTCTTCCATAGTCGGATTATGACCGACCAAGAGCACGTGCTGCACTTCGTTCGGCACCTGTTGCACGATCGAAAGTGCATTGTCAGTTCCAGATTCGTAGAGGTCTTCTTCCCAAATGATCCCACGCCTCAGACCCATACTATCATGCAATATCTCTGCGGTCTGTCGGGTGCGACGCGCCGGAGAACTGATGATCCAGTCGATCTCCGGCGACAGTCGCAGCAACACACGCACAGATATTGCGACGTCTTTCGGTCCGCGTTTGGTCAGTGGGCGGTCAAAATCGACCGGGTATTTTTCGCTTCGTGAGGCTTTTCCATGACGAAATACGGTCAGGCTTTTCACAATTCACATGCTCCGTGCGTTGTTGGTTTCTACCTTTCGAGTTTCCACTCGACGAGCGCTCCGGCTACCCAGGTTGGCGGCGGTGCGTTGTACAACTTGGTTGTATCACTAACAGCTATGTCCAATATTTCACCTTGCATAGGGCCGCGGATGTAGCGGAACACTTGCCCAGCGTCTCTTGCATCGCTCTTCTTCTCGACGCAATGCTGATTGTAGCCCCAATAATCGCCGGCAGCAAGGATGTCAATTCCCTCTTGGATGCCACTAATCGCCAGTTCCTCGCCACCGTCTTTCCAGGCGAGCGCAGTCTCGGCTGGCGTGCCATAGCCCACGCCATAGTGGAATGGATCAGCGGTGGAAACGATGACGGCATTCTCAGCGATCTCGGCTAACTCTTCAATACCGGGCAGCATCTGCGGCTTGCCTCCCGCGAGGTATGGATAGCGTTCGATTACGCGTGGTCCCTGAATGCCGCGGTTAGTCGTCTCCGCTCGCCAGAAGTGTCGCCAGCTATTCAGTACATGATCATACTGCCACTCCTGACGAGGTCCGGGTATGCCGGAGCCCTGAATACCCCAGTACAACTCTTTTGTGAAGTCGCCGCCATTGGCTACTCGAATACGTGCCTCGTCCATATCGCGTGTGAACGCATGTAACACGCTGACGACCAACACGGTGTCCGCTCCGCTGTCCAAACATGCATGTACTGCTGCTGCAATATGATGTCCGCAGTCCTGTACGTCGGCGTGCGGAAAGACCACAATACCGCCTGCTTCCAGCGTCGGAGAAAGATCCCACTGGCGCGCCTCATCCAGTAGTTCGTTCGTACCCTCAACGCCTAGCTGAACGTGCTCCCGCGCATAGAGCGCCTGTATATCTGCTCGGAGGTCTACTCGATCCTCTGCCATACCTTATTCCTTTGTCCATTCACGTTTTTATGTTTGTTGGCTAATCACCGATGGTTGCCGATCGCGTAGCGCCACACCCATCATTCATAACTTTATGTCCAATTCACAGGACCAATGCCAGTTACAATAGTATACCCCCGCCGGTCTGGATCGCGCCATGCCGGCAAGGGTATATGTGTAATATTTGGAAGTCGTCTTCCGGAAGCCCTACACCTACACTCGAAGCTTGTCCAGCTCCGCATCAGATAGCGTCTTGTTGCCGGCGGCAGCGTTCATTGCTGCCTGTTGGGCGGACTTTGCTCCTGGGATGGCAACGGATACAGCGGGATTCGAAATGACATACTGAATTGCTGTCTCAATCATGCTTGTGCCTTCAGGCAGTCGCTCGAGTACAAGTTTCACCTTAGCGACATTCTCCAGGAATGCATCGTGTTGCGGTCCGCCTTCGTTCCACGGCTTGCGCACATCATCCGTGAACACGGATGATTCGTCATACTGCCCGGATAACATACCCTTCGCCAACGGCCCACGAATCATGACGCCGATGTTGTTCTCTTGGCAGTAGGGGAGAAACTCTCTTTCCGGTGCGCGGTTGAGAATCGAATAGTCGACCTGTACGACGCTGCATGTACCGTTCTGATTGAAACGCTTTAGCACGTCCAGGCTGTTGGTCGAAATACCATAGTAGCGAATTCTACCTTCCTCCTGCAACGCTTCGAACCCTTGCAGATAGATGGTCGGATCCTCAATATCGCCTTCGTGGCACAGCACGACGTCCAGCCAATCGGTCTGCAATCGGTGGAGCTGCGCATGTCCGCAGAGACGTATCATGTCGACACTTGTCTTTGGTACTTCTTGACCAGTCCGCTTACCCCAATTGCCAATTTTGCTAACGATTGTCACTTGGTGGCGGATTCCCGCCAGCGCCTGACCAAGTCGCATCTCGGACAAACCGTTGGGCATGCCATAAGACTCCGCCGTGTCGAACAGTGTGACGCCGTTCTTATAGGCGCTTTGGATGGTCGCATAGGCGGTGACGTCGTCAATTTCGCCCCACTGATTGCCGATGTTCCATGTGCCCAGGCCAATGACAGATACCGGGATGCCTGTTTTGCCGAAGGTTCGATAGAGCATAGTATTCACTTTCTAGACTTACACTATAGGGATGTTGACTATGAATAGTGCTTCACCAATACAACCAGACAATCTTGGAACTATCTGTCAAGACCTTGAATTCCGATGAGGTCCAGCTCATCCGCCAGGTGACAGGAGACAAAATGTCCTGGACGCGCCTCAGTTAATTGCGGCTCTTCGATTCGACAGCGCTCCTGTGCATAACGACAGCGTGGATGAAACTTACAGCCAGGCGGCGGATCTGCAGGGCTCGGTACATCACCCGGCAAGATGATACGGCTGGACTTCTGATCTGGATCCGTGCGCGGCACCGCCGAGAGCAGCGCCTCCGTATACGGATGAAGCGGGTCCAGGAAGAGGTCATCAGACTCTGCGAGCTCGACAATTTCTCCCAAATACATCACTGCGACTCTGTCGCTGATGTGCTCGACTACAGACAGGTCATGGGCAATAAAGAGGTACGTGAGGCCAAACTCATCCTGCAGATCGCCCAGTAAATTGATCACTTGCGCCTGAATCGATACGTCCAGAGCAGAGACGGGCTCGTCTGCAACAATCACCTTCGGCTGCAGCGCAAGCGCGCGGGCAATACCCAGCCGTTGACGCTGCCCGCCAGAAAATGCATAGGGGTATCGGTTCATGTGTTGTGCGCGCAGGCCGACCATTTCCAGGAGATCGACAACTCGATCTTGTAGGAACTTTTTGTTGCGTTCACCGTGGATGACAAGCGGCTCGCTAATGATGTCGAATACAGTCATGCGAGGATTCAGAGATGAGTATGGATCTTGGAAGATGATCTGCATCTCTTTGCGGAATTCGACCAGGTCTTTTTTGCGCAATGAAGCAATGTCCACCATCTTGCCGTCTTGCCTATACAGAATCTCTCCCTCTGTGGGGTCGATAGCTCGCAGGATCAATCGTCCAGTGGTCGTTTTCCCGCAGCCGGATTCGCCGACGAGGCCTAGAGTCTCGCCCTCGAATACATGAAGGTCAACGCCATCCACAGCACGCACATGACCGACGACTTTGCGTGGGAATCCAGCCTTAATCGGGAAGTGCATCTTCAGATTGCGGACTTGCAGTATGATTTCTTTTGATGCCATCATTCGCCCGTTAACTCTACGTTGGCGGAGTATTCCGCAGTGTCGATCAGGTCGGCGGGACTTGCGGCTACCGGCACTTCGGTGACTGTAAAAGCGGTCTCATCATATAGAGTGCAGCGTACGTGGTGCCCGGGCTCAATTTCCAAGAGGTCGATATCCTGCTCACACGCCGCGGTCTTGGGTGCAGGGCAGCGCGGGAAGAATGCACAGCCTTGCGGGATCGCGAAGGGGTCCGGCACCGAGCCGGGGATCGGCGTAAGCCTCTCTTTGCTGAGGTTGCCCAACTTGGGAATTGAACGCATCAAACCGACCGTGTATGGATGCATAGGACGATGGAAGATCGTGCGCACGTCTCCGCTTTCCACGATGCGCCCCATGTACATAACAGCAACATCGTCTGCCGTTTCCGCAATCACGCCTAGATCGTGCGTGATGATCAGGATGGACATCCCCATCTCTTGCTGCAAAGACAGCATCAGCTCCAGAATTTGCGCCTGAATGGTCACATCCAGCGCCGTCGTTGGTTCATCAGCAATGAGCAATCGAGGGTTGCACGAGAGCGCCATGGCAATCATGGCGCGTTGACGCATACCGCCGGAGAACTGATGTGGATACTCGTCGAAGCGTTGCGCTGCTTCGGGTATGCCAACTTGGCGCAACAGGTCGATCGTGCGCAGACGTCCCTCTCGCCGGTCGACGCCTTGATGCAGCTCGATCACCTCGGCAATCTGACGACCTACCGTATGTACCGGTGACAACGAAGTGAGCGGCTCCTGGAAAATCATTGAAATCTCGTTACCGCGGATGTTGCGTATCATGCGTGAATCCGGGTCGAGCTTGGCGATATCCACCTCGGTGCCGTCCTGCAGACGGAATATGATAGTACCGTCCACAATTTCGCTTGTCTTTGGCGGCAGCAACAACATGGTTGACGAAGCAGTTACGCTCTTACCGCAACCCGACTCGCCCACTAGGCCGAGCGTCTTGCCGGGCTGTATCGAAAATGAAACGCCATCTACAGCGCGGACGGTACCGTCCAGCGTGTGGAAGTACGTTTTGAGATCAGTTATTTCTAAAAGCGGAAGTGTCGAATCAGTCATTGATCACTTTCAATCGAACGAATAATTGTCAACGCGGTATGGCGCATCTTGGTATGCGAATACGCGGCCCGGCTGTTTATCTCGTGTATGGATCTGCAGCATCCCGCAATCCGTCACCCATGAAGTTGAAGGCCAGCACGGTTAGGACGATAAAAAATACGGTCGAGAATACCCAGGGGTAGAGGGCGATGGACTGCAGATTCTGAATCTCTTTCAGTAGCACGCCCCAACTCGTAATCGGCGGTTGCAGACCGAGACCGAGAAAGCTAAGTGCCGTTTCAGCTAGAATCATTGTCGGCATGGACAGTGTAGCCACCACGATAATTTGGCCAGTCGTTGCCGGGATCATGTGGCGCACGATTAAGCGGCGATCCTTGGCGCCCATGAGCTTCGCCGCCACAACGTAATCCTGCCCGCGCAGCGACAGAACGAGGCCGCGCAATTGTCGCGCCAGCCAGGTCCAGCCGATCAGCGAGAGGATAATCGTCACGCCGAAGTAAACGCGCATTGGCGGCCAGGTTGGCGGGATCGCAGCCGAAAGCGCCATCCACAACGGTATGGATGGGAACGCGCGTACAAGTTCGATCAGCCGTTGGATAAAGTTATCAACGCCGCCGCCATAATATCCGGATATCACACCCAATAGCGTACCCAACAATAAGCTGAGTAAAACGCCAACCAAACCGATAGTTAGCGAGACCTGGCTGCCTTTAACAATCCTGGAGAACATATCACGCCCTTGAGCTTCCGTACCCAGGATATTTATTGCGCTGTCCTCAACGCCGAAGAGATGGATGTCCGATTCGATGAAGCCAAGCATCGTGTACGGTTCGCCCTTGATAAAGAGCGTGATCTTGTCCTTCTGATCATAGTCCGTGTACGTGATCTGTTCATACGTTTCCATGTTCAATTCGGTACGTGAGCGATAGACAAAGGGTGAAAACCTTCCCTCGTCAAACAAATGGATGCGTTGCGGTTCCATATAAAGACGGTCGCGAAACCGAGTTGTCAACGTATAGGGCGCCACAAAGTTGCCGAATATTGCGACGATATAGAATACAACGATGATGATTCCGCCGATCAGGGCAGCCCGATTGCGAATATACTTTCGCCACATGAGTTGCCACTGAGACAGCGAATACTTCGTCTCATCTTCGGTCTTCTCCACGGACTCTTGATCGAGCTCAGCATATCGTTCTTTTTGCAGCCGAGCGTCCAAATCCCGATACAGATCGTATAGGTCATCCGGATTAAATGTTGTACTCATTCGTAGACAATCCTTGGATCAGCCCATGCCAATGCTATATCGGCAAGTAGGTTAGAGATCATCAGTAGCAGAGACATGAAGAGAAGAAATGTGCCAGCCAAATACATATCTTGCGTCTGTAACGCCCTCAGAAACAGAGGCCCCGTCGTTGGCAGGGAGAGCACGATGCCGACCAGCGCCGATGCAGATATTATCTTGGGTATCTCTAGCGCAAACACACTAATCATGGGGTTTATGGCAACACGTACGCCGTATTGGCGCACTACCGTTCTTTCCTTCAGACCTTTCGCTCTTGCCGTGGTGATAAACTGTTGATTCATTGTATCCAACATGCTACTGCGCATGATGCGCTGCATTTGGGCAGTACTAGCCAGTCCCAGGATAATTGCAGCCGGCCAAAAGTGTTGCCACATATTCCACAGCTTAGCGGGGCTCATTGGCAATTCTGCATATTCCTGCGAAGAAACACCGCCCACATCTATGTGCAAGACGAGTGCGCCAAGAAACAGCCAGAAGAGGGCCAGAAGAAAACCAGGCAGCGATAGGCCCAGAAAACCGATCAGCGAGAAGAAATTGTCACCGAATGAGTATTGGTGCGTGGCCGAATAGATGCCAACCGGTATTGCATATGAGATCGTGACGATGAGTGCGAAACCGCCGAGCAATATCGTATAGATCATGCGATCCATTACAAGCGGCAGCACGGGCGCACTCCATGCCATTGACCATCCAAAATCACCTTCCGGCCAACCTTGAACCCATTTCACATACTGCTTATAGAATGGCTCATCAAGTCCATATCGCTCACGCAAAATGTTGAACGTTGCCGCGTCCTGTGAGCTTCCGCTTGAAGCAATTTCTGCTTGCATTGTATCGAAGAAATCACCAGGCGGAATTTGAATGACAAAGAACGTAAAGAGGGAAATAATGAACAACAGGGGGATCATGTTCAGAATGCGACGGATTATGAAAGCTATCATAGGCAGTCACCCAACCGGCTAATCGTAATTCGGAAGCACGCTTCATGGGAATGAGATGAGGTTCCCACGCGAACCTCATCTCGGGTAGGTCAACTAATGTCTAGTCATCGAAGTAGTAGGTTGAGGGGTCCTGGTTTCCTGGAGTCATGACAATCCAAGAAGCCATGTAGTCGGGTCCTACCCATACATTCTTAAAGTTGTTCTTGACAACAACTGGTACAGGTGTTCCACCAACTGTATTGATTACCCACATGTTCTCGGTTGCATCAGTGACAAGCGCTTGCCCTAGCTCTCTTTGCTTCTCAGAGTCGGTCGTGACCATGATCTCATCGAAGAGTTCCTGACCAGGTTTGACTGATTCTGGACCGTCAACGCCGGATGCGCCGCCGGTCTGGTAGTAGATACCCCACTGCGGAGCCCAGAACGACTTCTCGTTATAGGCCAGAAGGTTGTCTGGATTCATGAGCGGGAAGGCACTGCCCGTACCCCAGACATTGACCATCACCTGATTGCCGATGGCACGCGGCCAGTACAGGTCACGATTCATCAACTTCAGCGTAGTGTTCAGGCCAACATCTTTCCATTGCTCAACAACGAGCTCCAACAGAGCGTCGTAGTTGCCGGCAACCGCTTCGATAACCAGCGTAAGGTCCGAACCGTCTGGGAAGGTGTAGAATCCACTATCGCCCATCACCAGACCGACTTCTTCCTCCAGAAGCCGCTTAGCTTCATCAGGATTATAGTCCGCCTTGAACTCGGCTAATTCGGGAACCCACCAATTGACCTTATCGGAAACTGATTGATTGGTTACGATTGCCTGTCCGAAGTAGGCGATATCATTAATCATATTGCGATCAATGGCCTGAGACAGCGCATAGCGGAATGGGAGCTGCTGGAATAGTTCCGCGTACTTTGGATCGTCATAACTCTGGTTGGGCTGCAAGGCTGCAATGCTTGCATTCTCGTTGCCCCAGAGACTGACTGTGTAGTCGCCTGACGCTTCGTTTTCCTTTAGTACAGGAAGATCTGCCAGCGAGGTACCGCGCGATTGCATGTCAATTTTGCCGGCTGCCAATTGCACCACAATTGCTGGATTGTCTTCAACTAGGGCCAATTGCACCTTATCGATGTAAGGCAACTGCTTGCCATCAGGATCAGTCTTCCAGTAATAGGGATTGCGTTCCAGGACGAGTTCTGTTCCGCCTGGTTCCCATACAGTTGGCATCCATGGTGAGACGACCGGGCGATCTAGATTGTAATCGAATGCCTTCTCTTCGAAGACGGCATAATCGGTGTACTCATCATTGTACGCGGGATGGAACTGCTCCAGGTAGTGCTTTGGAGCAAAGGCGCCAAACCGCTCAAATCCTAGCGGCCACTGCGTACCATGGAATGCGAGACCCATAGTCTCGACAACACCGCTCGGGCCTGGGAAGACGTACTTGATCGTATAGTCGTCAATTCTCTCCAAGGTCATCGGTTCGCCGCCGGACGTCCATTCCAGATGGACGGCAGGCGTGATGTTGGTGTCGTTTTCGATGGCTTCCCACCAGAAGATTATATCGTCGACCGTGAAGGGTTCGCCGTCGGACCACTTCATGCCTTCGCGCAGGTGTAGCGTGAGTTCCGTACCATCGTCGCTGAATTCCCAGGCTTTCGCGATGCTGGGAAGCACCTCATCTGTACCAGATGGCGCCCAGCGCAGCAGTGGATCGTAGTTGATTCGACCCCATGCATGGAAGTCCTTGACGCCGCGGAATGCACGGTGCCACGTGCCGCCATATTTACCGATTGACTCGTATGGTTCGACTACCAGTGGTTCTGCGGGGAGACGTTCTTCCAACGGAGGCAATTCGCCGGCCGCAACCATCTCTGCCAGCATTGGCGCCTCTTTACCAGTGTACTGGTCGCTTGGTGCGGCTGCTGTTTCATCTGCGGGTGCAGTTTCTGCCGCAGGTGCGGCTGCACTCGTGTCTGTAGAAGCAGTGTCGCCAGCAGCAGGTTCTTGCACTGCCGGGAGTTCAGGTCGAGCGCCACATGCGCTCAGTAGTAATACAAACACAAGTACCAGTGACAATAACGCCCAGCTTCGCCGATGGGATACCAACATTGGTATACTCCTTCCTTGTCGACTATTGAATTATGGATGGACATGCTGCCATGATATGGCGTAGACCTTGCAGGGATATTCAGTTGTCGATCTACTTTGGGTGCTCGACATATAAGGCAGCGAGCAAAGGTAGAATAACGAACAGCGAGACATATGTCAAACCTTGCAGCAAGTGATCGGGTATGGCGATTGTTTGATGAGTTCACATATCGTGAGGTATTGCGCAGCCAAACGTACGGAAACAGTCGTGTCCGCGCCGAGAACGTGGAGTAACGTACAGGTGTTGCAGATATCACTCCGGTAACGTTGCGGAGTAATCTGATGCCGCACACTCAATAATGCGTTAAAAATCCATCCATCCGTTGGCAATTCCATGAACTACTAATCAGAAATACAGTACAATCAAAGAGTAATCCTATAATAACAATGACAGGGAGCAACGTCATGTCATTTGATTCAAAAACAACGGTCAGAGAGCTAATGGAAAACGATCAAACAAAGGCAATTGTCGAGAAGCATTTGCCTGGTGCGTCAAGTCATCCGCTGCTATCGCAAGCCTGGTATATGACACTGCGAGAAGTGTCGATGTATCCTGAAGCTGGAATGACAGCGGATAAGTATCGGGCCATCTTGGACGATCTGGCTGCGCTTGACGCTGAACAGTGAAATGTTTGAAATTTGTGGGAACATATGGGCGGCTGTCGGTTGCAGAACATGTTTACCAACCTATTCGAGCAATCTATGACTGTGTGTGAAGCGATAATGCACGGGCACGACAGCATAGAATGTATGTGAAATTTATTGACTCAAGAAATTGACAGGGTGTGAGAGTGGTGGTAGAGTTAGATCTTGTGCCTGTTGAGGGGATGGCTGGCCGAATCGGGAGGTGTGGGCATAGGCTGAGAGGCTTGATTGCTGAAGCGCCGAGCGAGCGGGTGGCGGAGGATGCCCGGAGGGTGTAGTTGGGAGTAGGCGGACCGCAGGGCGTTGAGGGTTGGCGTGCCGAGTAAGCGTTGCAGGCAGCGTTGAGACAAACGCAGAAACAAACGCAGAAACAAACGCAGAAGGTTACTCAGAAGCGAATGTGTAAGCAAGCGCAGAGGCAGACGCCGAAGCAAGCGCAGAAGTGGTCGTTGAAACGTGCGAAGCCGGATTTGACAGGATGCGCAGGGTATAGTAATCTTGAAAGTCGCTCCGG
>CAWGFG010000006.1:0-855000 GCA_963821815.1 uncultured Chloroflexia bacterium | reverse complement strand
ACTAAGGGGAACGGGAGAACCTTCGTTAAGGAATTAGGCAAAATAGATCCGTAACTTCGGGAGAAGGATCACCGTGGTAGTGTGAGCAGGCTTAGCGCTTGTGAGCATGAAGCGGTCGCAGAGAAAAGGCCCTATCGACTGTTTATCAAAAACACAGGTCTGTGCGAAGTCGAGAGACGAAGTATACAGGCTGACGCCTGCCCAGTGCCGGAAGGTTAAGGGGAGGGGTGAGAGCTCTGAACTGAAGCCCCGGTGAACGGCGGCCGTAACTATAACGGTCCTAAGGTAGCGAAATTCCTTGTCGGGTAAGTTCCGACCCGCACGAAAGGCGTAACGAATGGGGCGCTGTCTCGACGAAGGACCCGGTGAAACTGAAATAGGAGTGAAGATGCTTCTTACCCGCAGCAGGACAAAAAGACCCCGTGGAGCTTTACTGCAGCTTGGCATTGGGTTAGGACTTAATTTGTGCAGGATAGGTGGGAGACTGAGAGACTGGGCCGCCAGGTTCGGTGGAGTCGCTGGTGAAATACCACTCTGATTAAGTTTTGACTCTAATCTTGGCCGTAAACCGGTCAGGGGACAGTGCCAGGTGGGCAGTTTGACTGGGGCGGTCGCCTCCGAAAAGGTAACGGAGGCGCGCAAAGGTTCCCTCAGGCTGAATGGAAACCAGTCGTAGAGTGTAAACGCAAAAGGGAGCTTGACTGCGAGACATACAGGTCGAGCAGAGACGAAAGTCGGCGTTAGTGATCCTATGGCACCGAGTGGAAGGGCCATGGCTCAACGGATAAAAGCTACCCCGGGGATAACAGGCTAGTCTCTCCCAAGAGTTCACATCGACGGGGAGGCTCGGCACCTCGATGTCGGCTCGTCACATCCTGGGGCCGTAGTAGGTCCCAAGGGTTGGGCTGTTCGCCCATTAAAGTGGTACGCGAGCTGGGTTCAGACCGTCGTGAGACAGGTCGGTCTCTATCCGCTGTGGGCGTAAGGGAATTGAGGAGATCTGCCCCTAGTACGAGAGGACCGGGGTGGACAGACCAATGGTGAGCCAGTTGTACTGCCAAGTGCATAGCTGGGTAGCCAAGTCTGGGATGGATAACCGCTGAAAGCATCTAAGTGGGAAGCCAGCTTCGAGATAAGTTCCCTCACAGGATAACCTGGTAAGTGCGCTGGTAGACCACCAGCTAGATAGGCGGGGCGTGTACAGGCAGTGATGTTTTGAGCGGACCCGTACTAATGCACGAGGGCTTAATCTACTTATGTACTACATCCCAAAGATACATAAGAGATTGAGGTTATCGAGAGTTTGAAGATGCCTAACTCAAGCTAGTGTCGAATGAGCAGATACGCAAGTATCGAGTCATTGGGTGAAACGAAAGAGACAGCAGTTGCAAGACAGCTGTCAATCTCAATCACTGAATGAATCACTCAGAGTAGATACTAGCGCTGAACGAGAGACAGCAGTTGCGCAGCAACTGCCCATCTCTTGCGATAGAAAGAGACCTAATCTCTTGTAAAAGAGACCTAATCTCTTGTAAAAGAGACCTAATCTCTTGTAAAAGAGACCTAATCCTAAACAGTTTTTAGCGTGTCAGCGAGAGCGGACACAACAAGCAACATAAGACGCGAGAAAAGCGCAACACAGAACGAAGCGCTAAAACAAAGCGTCAAGGTCTGCGAAAGCAGACATAAGAACGTGAAAGACGACGAGAGATTGTGTTGGTGATAGGAGCGGCGGGGGTACACCCGGATCCATCCCGAACCCGGAAGTTAAGCCCGCCAGCGCCGATGGTAGTATGCGGGTAACTGCATGCGAGAGTAGGTCATCGCCAACCCTTCACTCGTCGTTTCTCTTTGGCGCTTGTGTCCATCAAACTACATAGCAGCGTCCCTCAAGTACGTTAGTCTACAAATCCTTTTCACGAGATTCTTATGAACATCTTGGAACTCCTGGCAATACCACAATTTGGTGTGCCGGATAAAGTCGCGCTCTCTTATAAAGACGACGAGCGTGTTATTTCTTTTTCCTATGCCGATCTTCACTCTCGGATCCACAACATGGCTTGCAGTCTAGTTCGGTGGGGACTGCAACCTGGTGAACGTGTGGCGTTCTTTCTTTCCAACCGTCCTGAGTTTGTCATCTGCTATCTGGCGGTTCTTAAGGCAGGCGGTGTCGCTACGCCTATCAACTTGCGCTATCGACGCAAGGAGATCGGCCACATTCTTCTCGATTCCCGACCTAGATTGATTATCACTGAAAGCGCAAGCCTGAGTATTCTGGAGGATTCCGGCGCTCACGAGACTTCTGTAGAATCGATCATCGACGTGGATCAGCTGGATGACTGGCTTACGGAAGATAATTTAATCGCCCTTCCCGTTGTTACCGAGCGCGACTTAGCTTCCATTATCTATACTTCTGGAACGACTGGCGTGAGCAAGGGAGCCGTGCTAAGTCATAGCAATATTGTGGCGACGGTGACCGGCCTGATTGCCGCATGGGCGTGGGAACGCAGCGACCGCCTACTGCTGTGCCTGCCTCTGTACCATGTTCACGGCTTGTTCGTCGGACTGCTGGCTGGGCTTGCTACTGGCGCAGAAATTATGTTGCGTCCGAAGTACGACAGCGATATGATCATAGACGATCTGCTGCATGATAACCCCACGTTGTTCTTTGCCGTCCCCACGATTTATGTGCGATTGGTCCATGCTCTTGCTAAGATCAATGAACCTGATTTCACGCACATGCGGCTTTTCTGCTCAGGAAGCGCAGCTCTTTCACCAGAGATTCACGAGCGATTTCGGCTCCTTACGGGTCACACCATACTTGAGCGCTACGGCATGACCGAGACGGGCATGAATCTCAGCAATCCATACGCTGGTGAGCGACGAGCGGGAACTGTCGGCAAGCCGCTACCCGGCGTAGAAATGCTAATTGTGGATAAAGACTATCGCGAGATATCGGCGGGCGAGGAGGGCGAACTGCTTGTCCGCGGTAGTAACGTATTCTCCGGCTACTGGGAAGCGCCTGAAAAAACAGCGTCTAGTTTCGTGGCGGACGAATCAGGTCAACTATGGTTCTGTACCGGTGATTTGGCAAGGCAGGATCCCCAAGATGGCTATGTCACATTGTTAGGTCGCCGTCACGAACTGATCATAAGTGGCGGCTTTAATATCTACCCACGTGAAATCGAAGAACTTCTTGAAAGCTATCCGGGTATTCTAGAGGCTGCAGTCGTAGGGCAATTGCACGAGGAATGGGGTGAAGTGCCGGTTGCCTTTATCTCATGCGCTATCGAAGTCAACGACGACGCGCTTCACATATACTGTAGAGAAAACTTGGCCAGTTTCAAGGCTCCTGTCGCGTTCAATCGACTCGACGTGCTGCCGCGCAATGCGATGGGAAAGCTGCAAAAGCACCTGTTGCCACGCTAGGCTAGCTATAGAATCAGCATCGCGTCACCAAAGCTAAAGAACCGGTATCCCTCGTTCTTCGCCTCTTCATATGCCTGCAATACGATTCGACGACCCTCGTCGATGTCGGTTCTACCTTGCCCCACAAAAGCGCTGACCAGCATGAGCAAGCTGGACTGCGGTAGGTGGAAGTTTGTAATCAGTGTATCGACTGCGCGAAACCGATACCCAGATCGGATAAACAGGTCCACAGGGCCATCGAAGGCGGCGGTCCGTTGCCAAGGACATAGGCTATCATCGTATGGATCGATGCCCTGTGCGCGAGTTGCAGCCCACTCGAGCGTGCGCACGGTGGTTGTACCCACGGCGACTACACGCTTTCCTTGCAGAACGGTGTCGTTTATACGCCGGGCCGTTGCGCTTGAAAGAGACGCTTTTTCTGTGTGTATGTGATGGTCTTCGATCTCCTCGCTTTCTACCGGGCGGAAGGTATCCGATCCAACGTGCAGGGTAACTGTCTCAAAGTGAATCCCCTGCCGATGAAGCGCGACCAGTAGGTCCGGAGTAAAATGTAGGCCTGCGGTCGGAGCAGCCACACTACCGTCAGTATTGCTATAGACGGTTTGATACTGCTCAGGCTCGCCGCTGAAGGACGTCACATACGGCGGCAATGGTACCTGGCCGAAAGCGTCGAGTTCGATGAGCGGCGATTCGTTGAAGCGAATTGTGCGCGTCCCTGAATCAGCGTCCACTGTCTCAACGACGCCAAAAAGCTGTCTATCACTGTCGCCAGTATCCACGGTTAGAACCATACCCGGGCCGATGTTGCGTCCGCGTATGAGGCATTCCCAGGTGTCCGGTTCATTCTGCCATTCATCCGTTGCAGCCGTCGATTGCAAAAGCAGTATCTCCACGACGCCACCAGTTGGTTTTCGAGCTGTCAGGCGGGCGGGGAGTACTCGGCTGTTGTTCGCAACCATCAGATCACCCGGCTCTAGATACTCTCCAATGTCGTAGAAATGTCGGTGCGAAATTTGGCCAGAATTGCGGTCCAGCACCATGAGACGGCTGGTATCGCGGGGAACAACTGGGTTCTGAGCGATCATTCCCGGCGGCAGATGGTAGTCGAACAACTCCGTTTTCAATGTCGGCGGCTCGCTTTTCGCTCATCACATGCATCGAAGTAGCTCTCCCACAGGTGAAGATGCGGTTGCTCAAGTTCAAATGTTCGTTCTGGATGCCATTGGACGCCAACAACCCACTTGTGGTGCGTGCTCTCGATTGCCTCAACCAACCAGCCATCGGGCTGCGCGATTGCGCTTGCGACAAGACCAGGCGCTACATGTTCAGTGCCAATCCCTTGATGGTGGAAAGTGTTGACAGGGAACTGGCTGGTTCGGGTCGCTTTGTGCACGAGCGAGTCTTCGCGAACGGCGACATTGTGAAAAAGCGTATGATCCTCCGGCGAACGATGCCCGTCAAAGTGTTGGATCAAGCCGCCTCCTGCGGCAACGTTCAGAACCTGGAAACCTCGACAGATGCCGAAGATAGGCATATCACGCAACATCGCCGCTATCGTTAGTGTCAATTCCAGCGCGTCACGTTCCAGACTGATACGATCTATCTCAGCTCCATCCATCTCCTGTCCGAACCGGCTGGGATGCACATCGCCGCCACCGGATAGAATTATGCCATCGAGTTCATCCAGCACACCTAACGGCAGTTCACCATTCACGTTAGGAGAAAATGTAGCACCGGTAGGCAACACGGTTGGGCGGTCTGGCGACAGAACAACAAAGTTAGCCGGTCGACCTGTGACAACAGTGCGATAATTCTTTGCGTTCCGTTCTATCCACTCATCTGTACCATGTGTTGTTGTTACGCCGATGGTCAATAGGCCATTACTTTCGATATCCGACATTAGCTTTGCTATCCCTTATACGTGCCGATAGAAACTATAAATTTTTTGCGATCGGCTGCACTTGATGCCATCCAAGTTCCAGACCAATAGATTGCATGATATCTATTGACGCACGCCTTGGCAAACAGTCCGGTTTATGTTGGTGAATTGGGTCTGTGTGCTATAACATCGATGCAGAATGAACCGCAATAAACCACACAGTGCACAGCCACTCGAAATGAGGCATTCCGATGGATCAGACACAGTCAAGTGATCATAAGCCGCTTCGTTATGGCGTAGTTGGCGTTGGAGCGAACATTTTCGGACAGCACAAACTCGGTCTTGAGTTGCCGTCGGTCAAATTAGTTGGCGTGAGTGATGTAAATAAAGTGATTGGGCGAGAGCGCGCCGAGGACCTCGGCGTTGCGTTCTATTCCTCGCATCAGGAGTTGCTCGAGGAGGCGCAGCCGGATGTGACCGTGGTGCTGACGCCGCATCCCTATCACGCTGGTATAACCATCGACGCTCTGAACGCAGGCAGCCATGTGCTGGTCGAGAAGCCAATGGCTGTGGAGACGGTGGAAGCCGACGAGATGATCGCTGCAGCGGATCGGAACGACCGGTTGCTTGCTGTAAATTTTCAGCAGCGACAGCGCGCCGAGATCAAGACGGCGCACACGCTAATTCAGTCAGGCCGTCTAGGCGAATTAGTTCGAGTCGAACTGACGGAGCCATGGATGCGCCCGGCAGCCTATTATCGCAGCGCAGGTTGGCGCGGCACTTGGAAAGGTGAAGGCGGCGGCGTGCTTCTGAACCAAGCGCCGCACGGACTGGATTTGCTCTGCCACCTAACCGGATTCCCGACCCGCATCATGGCCTGGACGAAGACGTGGCGTCACGCAATCGAGACCGAGGATACCGTGCTGTGTATGATCGAATATCAGAATGGCGCCGTGGGTACTATCTACTTCAGTACCGGTGAGGCTGGGCAGCGGCGAATGGAAATCGTCGGTACAAAGGGCATTATTCAGCTAAAGCAGGACGGTACACTCATCTTCCAGGAGTTTGAGACCGACTTGCTGGAGCACATTGCAACGCATCCAGGTATGTATGACGCACCGGAAATCTCTGTGGTGGAAATAGAGATGCAACAAGGGCAGGGTCTGCACAGTGAAGTGTACGAGAACCTCAATGCAGCGATACGAACCGGTGCGCCGTTGCTGTCCGACGGACGGGAAGGACGGATGTCTCTGGAGCTGGCGAACGCGATCATTTATTCTGGCCATTACGGGCAGGCCATCGACTTGCCGCTGGACCGGAACGCATACAGCGCTTTACTCGCAGAACTTCGGGCTGGCAGCGCCTAGCCTGCCGTAGAAATGATGAGGATGCAATGATGTCTGGTTCCTTCAAGATTAGTGCCTTCGGCGATGAGATTGCCGATGACCTGGACACACAGCTCAGTACGCTTTCCAAGCTCAAAATCCGCTTTCTGGAACTACGAGGAGTATGGGGTAAGAATGTGCTCGACCTGAGTGACGATCAGGTTGGCAGCCTCAGCGCGGCCTGTGCAGACGCCAATATCCAGATCAGTGCCATCGGCAGCCCCATCGGCAAGTCTCCGCTGGAGGAGCCGGATTCGATCGATGGCGAACTTCTATCCCGAGCGATCGATATCGCAAACCGGCTGAGCGTCACAATGATTCGGGTCTTTTCTTTCTATCCACCGCAACATTCTGTCTCTATGACAGAGGATGAACTTGTGGAAAACGCATCAGCGCGATTGCGCTCCATGGCAACTCGCGCAGCTAGCGCCGGAAACATACTGTTGCTGGAGAACGAGAAGGGCATCGTCGGCGATCGCATCGAGCGGTGCCTGCGCCTGCTTAAGAATGTCGACAGTGCCAGTTTGCGCTTTGCCTGGGATCCGGCGAACTTCGTGCAAGTCGGTGAGATGCATCCTACAACCGATGGGTGGCCGGTTCTTGGTTCGTATGTCAGCCACGTACACATCAAAGACGCGCTGGCCGACGGGGAGGTGCAGCCTGCTGGTGGCGGCGCTGGACAGGTCGGTGAGTTGCTTGTGCATCTGCGTGATATAAATTACCAAGGCTTCTTGGCACTGGAACCGCATTTAGTCCTTGCCGGACACAGCAGCGGGTTCAGTGGCCCCGACGGAATGGAGCGTGCTGCGAAAGCATTGCGCAGCCTATTATCCGACTGCGGCTTTACCGAGGGATAGAGGAGTTCACCGAATAGATTTAGTAACACGTTGATGAACACACCGAAGAATATTAATCGCGAGCTTTCATGGCGTGACGAATATAGACCTGTAATAGAAATGTATTCCTTTGCAATATAACTGTTCGGTTAATATTGCATATTAAGTATATCTAATAACGGTATAATTATATTGTGAAAGTATAATCACGTAATTGCGTTGGCTGAGCAAGCGATGTTGTGGAAAGGCTTCGAACGATGCGAGTGGATTTGCTAACAATCAATTAGCGGGGTTTCGAGCCGTCCGTACTATCGGTATCCGGAGTCGCTAATGCAGATGCCATTTCTATCTGCCATTCGGCCAGCATCATACGTTCGGCGGGCGTAAGCGGCAACAGCATATGCCGCACGATTGCTTCGAGCTCCGCAGCGTAGTCTTTGGCGATTGCTTGACCCTGCGATGTTAATGTCACATGAAAACTTCGCCGGTCCTCTGGGTTGAGGGTTCTACGAACAAGCTTGGCTGCTTCGAGCCGATCGAGTATTCGCGTCAGCGTACTGGGGCTAACGCTCACCAACTGTTCCACAATATCCTTGACTCGCAGACTGCCGTTGGCTGCCAGCTGGTTGAGAATGGTCAGTTCTTGGGCGCCTATATTGGCGGTATTTTCATAGCTGTGCCGTAACGTCTCGATTCGGCCTAATAGTATATCGACAAAGGCGACTGTGGTGTCTACGCTGTCCTGGCTGATGGCCACATCAAGTTTCATTTGCCCTACGCCGATCATGTTTAGTCTGCAATGAAAGTACCATTATGCAAGTATCCTAGTCCAAGCTATTTACCATGTCAAGTACGGCCGGAGTTCGGAGAGGACGGTTTCGACGAAGCACGGCGTGTGATGGAGGTATTTTTCCAGAGATATTCGTCCCCGAGCGCAACGAGCTTGAATTGCGGAAGGAAGTTTTGCCAAAGGATATTCCAGCTTGGTGAGGAAATGTACGGGTTAGATGTTTACATGTAGCATTGCCGTTATCTGCGTGCTTCGTTAAACGCCTCGATACCTGTCATCTTTTGACCGGCGTCATGTTTGCGATAGAATCTGCTTGTAGTTGTCTGTTGTGCAATACATCGTGAGATGGCACGGCTGCAGATGGTGGGCGTCGAAAATGCGCGCAAAACAATGGCCAAATAGAATACTATTGGTGGCTGTAAACATCATTGCGGCAGCGGCGATGATGGGCTTTGGTCCGCCCAAGCTCGTCGACCGTGAGTTTCGGCCGCAAATCCGATTGACGCCTAGCGAGTTGAGAATGTGGTACGAAGCCGCACAGCAGCCAGTACTCACCGCTGATGCACTGGTGGTGTACGATGTAGATGCCAAGCGTGTTGTCTATGAGCAGAATGCAGATGTGCCGCTTCCGCCCGCGAGCCTCACAAAGCTGATGACCGCATTGTTAACGCTAGAGGACAACCGTCTGAACGACGAGGTTGAGATCCTTGCAAGCGATTTGATCGGCGGCGCAACAATGGGACTCGCCGCCGGTGAAACCATTAGCGTGCATGATCTTCTTTCGGGGTTGTTAGTACCTAGCGGCAATGACGCCGCTATGGCGCTCGCTAGACACGTAGGCGGCGACGTAGATGCATTCGTCGAGAAGATGAACGCCCGCGCAAGTCAGCTTGGGCTGGACAATAGCCACTACGTCAATCCAAACGGCTATGATGCAGACGGTCATTATACAAGTGCAGCCGACCTGTTGGCGCTAACGTTGGAACTGCTGAAGTATCCGCTGTTCGACGAGATTGTGCAGACTGACGAAGCGACTGTGGCTGGCCATTTACTGCAAAATACGAACGAATTCCTTGGATACTATCCAGGAGTCACCGGTATCAAGACCGGGACTACGACGCTTGCAGGTCAGTGCCTGGTCACGCGTATCGAACAGGATGGTCGATCACTGCTTATTGTGGTGTTGGGCAGCGAGGACCGATATGCTGATGTCGCCACACTACACGAGCTCTATCTTGCAAATTATCGGTGGATTCATGCAGGACTGAACGATTTGTCGGTGATGAATCGCCTCTATGTCGATAGTGGCGTAATGGAGCCGATCGGCGCGTCAGAGGATAGCTATACGGCACTGCAACACAGATGGAGCGAGCCGGAGGTAAAGGTTTATCGTGATATTCGGTTGCCAGAGCGAGATATCCATAGCGAAGACGATATGCAAGTCGAAGCGGAGAATCCACTAGTCCTGCAACGCGCTGACTCGGTTGGATCAGCGATCTGGACCCTAGGCGACGATGTTCTGATGGAAAGCGAATTGAGAGTACGCTAATAATGGCTGAGGAAAGACTGCAGAAAATTATGGCCAGTGCCGGCATTGGGAGCCGGCGCGCATGCGAAAAACTAATAACAGCAGGTCGCGTGCAAGTCGGTGGTCACACTGTTACCGAACTTGGCGCCAAAGCTGATCCCGAGTTGGTCACGATTTCTGTGGACGGCAAACCACTTCGGTTTCACGAGAGGTATGTGTACGTTAAGCTCAATAAGCCGCGTGGCGTGTTATCGGATATTGGCGGGGATACCAGAGGTAGGAAATCGGTTGGTGATCTGTTATCCTTGCCGAATAGGCGCGTTTTTCCGGTCGGTCGGTTGGACCTGAATAGCGAGGGTCTTGTCCTGCTAACCGACGATGGTGAGTTGGCCCATGTACTGACGCATCCGCGGTTTCAGCACGAAAAGACCTACTTCGTGCTGGTACACGAGCAGCCAAGTATTGATGCGCTGAATCAATTGCGCCAGGGGATTGAACTGGAGAGCGGCAAGACTGCGCCTGCAGACGTGAGTATCGCAAACCATCTGCCGAATGAGCTGCGACTGGAACCAGGCCCCAATAGGGGTGTCTGGCTGCAAATCCGGTTACGTGAAGGTCGCAAGCGACAGATTCGCCATATGACGGCGGCTATTGGCTACCCAACGCTGCGGCTGGTTCGCTGGTCAATTGACGCCATCGAGTTGGGGCCATTAGCGCCTGGCGCCTACACACATTTGAGTCACAAAGAGGTAGCGCAGGTACGGCAGGTTTTACAACAGAAGCAGCAAGGCAAGCGTAAAAGCAGTCGCCGCACGTCCAGTGGCTCGCAGAAGAAAACATCGTAGACGAGTCGGTATCGAAAGCAATACATTGTGTAGAAGGTCGCGTGATGGAACCGGAGAGATATAGTCCAGTAAGGCCGTTAAGACCAGCAGTTGTGGCAATTGATGGACCTGCCGCATCCGGAAAGAGCACTGTCGGCGTGGCGTTGGCAGATGTTTTGGGCTACCTCTTTTTTGACACTGGCGTCATGTACCGGGCTGTAACCGTTGCTGCACTGGAAAAATCGATCAATATTAACGATGCGAATGCTGTCGGACAATTGGCGGAGACAATCGTCATTGACATCGCATCACCCAGGCCCGATCATACCGATGGTCGATTGACGACAGTACTGGTTGATGGAATTGATGTAACTCCGCGTATTCGTACAAATGACGTCGACAGGGCTGTATCGCCGGTCGCGGTACATGAACGCGTGCGCAGCGCGCTGGGCAGTCAGCAGCGCCGCATCGCAATGGCGTACGGCGAAGGGCGGCTGGAAAAAGCGGGCGTCGTCATGGTAGGTCGCGATATCGGCACTGTGGTGATTCCCGAAGCGCCCGTGAAAATTTACTTGGACGCGACGCCCGAAGAACGTGCGAGACGGCGGCACAAAGAGATTGTCGAAAAAGGCGGCGATGCTGACTATGAGTCAGTGCTGAATGACGTTCAGCGGCGTGACAAGATCGACAGTGGACGCGAGATCGCACCCCTTTCGATTGCCGAAGGCGCTCACGTGCTGGACACAACAGGTCTGACGCCGGTGGAGGTGATTACGCGCTTGCTGGTTATTGTGGAAGAAGCGGCGTCACGTCAAAATAAGCCATGAAGCTTGCCACGCTTTGTTATGTGCGCGAAGCCGGTAGGACGTTAATGATCCACAGGATCAAGAGGCAGAATGATATGCATGCCGGCAAGTGGAACGGTCTCGGCGGCAAGCTTGAACTGGGCGAGACGCCGGAAGAATGCGTCCTGCGCGAGGTCGAGGAAGAGAGCGGCTTGCAGATCATTAACCCTGTCATGCGCGGCTTCTTGACCTTCCCGCAGTTCAGCAACGACGAAGACTGGTACGTTTTTGTGTTCGTGGCTGATCACTACCAAGGCAGCCTCGGTGAGTCCGCCGAGGGTGAATTGGCCTGGATTGATGACAAGTGCTTACTAAACTTGAACCTCTGGGAAGGTGACCGGTTGTTCATTCCCTGGCTGGATGAACCGGAGTTCTTTTCCGCCAAGTTCGAGTATCGAGACGGATCGCTCGTGGGGCATGGCGTGGTGCGCTACCATGGTGGTCGATTCGTCGGTCAATAGCAAGGGCTGTGACGGAGGCAATTTGTGGCGGGCAGCAAGTCTGGCATTAGCGGTTTATTAAGCCGACTGAATAAGCAACAAAATGATTCTGGGGATGATGGCTATCGCGTTTCGAATAGCAGCGCCGTTCTGCCGCGCGGCGATGTAGCGGGGGATCGTAAAGAAGAGTTTGTTATCATTGGTTTGGGGCGGTTTGGCACATCAGTCGCAGTGACCCTAGCCTCCCACGATTACAACGTACTCGCCATCGACTATGACATGGATCGTGTTCAGACGTTGAGCACAACAATTCCAAACATCGTGCAGTTGGACTCGACGAATGTAGATGCACTACGGCAGGCTGGCGTGGACGCGTTTGATACGGGTATCGTCTGTATCGGCACCGATTTTGAGAGCAACATTCTTACCACGGTGCTTCTGCGCCGTCTCGGGCTGAAGCGTGTTATCGCCAAGGCGCGCACTCGCACGCAGCGGGAAATCCTGCTGCAAGTCGGCGCAGATGAGGTTGTACTACCGGAGCATGAAGCTGGTGTTCGACTCGCTAGGCGACTGGCAGCCGGTCATGTGATCGACTACTTGGAGGTTGGTAACGAGGTCGGCGTGGTGGAACTGGTCGCGCCGCCGAGTTTCTATGGCCGCACACTAGCTGAGACCAATCTGCGCCAACGTTACGGGCTAAACGCTATGGCTATCCGTCGTGACGACGAGCTGATCGTCAGTCCAAGTGCCAATTTTCATATTCTTGAAGACGATATTCTGGTAGTGCTGGGTAAGATTGAAGACGCCGAGCGTCTGAGCAAGTAGCATCCTACCACGCAATTGGAGCAGGGAAATGATGCGCATCATCGACGTCGAAACAGCACGCAAGAGCATCCTGCAGCGGACAATGTGGGATGAGGTCTCCGTTTCCCCAGCCATCGCGAACGGAATCAAAAGAATTTTCGGCGAGGCAATCAGTCCTGATGAAGCTGTGCGTCGTATTCTGCATGATGTGCGCCAGCGAGGGGACGCGTCCCTGCTGGAGTGGTCGTCCCGCATAGATGGCGTCGAGCTCAATTACATTGAAACCCCGGCGCAGGCAGCCAAGGCTGCTTATGACCAGATAGACAACAGCATCGCACAGGCCATGCGCCTGGCAGCGAGGCGGATCGAGGACTTTCACCGACATCAGCCCTCCATCAGCTGGATCTGCAATAGCGACGAAGGTACGCTGGGACAACTCATCCGTCCTATTGAAAAGATCGGCGTGTACGTTCCGGGCGGCACGGCGCCCTTGCCCAGTTCGTTGCTCATGAGCGCGATCCCAGCACGCGTAGCGGGCGTCGAGAAGGTAGTCGTCATAACGCCGCCGCAGAAGGAAACAGGCGAACCGCACCCGACGATACTGGTCGCTGCTGAAATTGCAGGCGTTGATGCAGTGTATGTTTCCGGCGGGGCACAAGCTATCGCTGCGTTAGCCTTCGGAACGGAGACCGTACCGCGTGTCGACAAGATTTGCGGGCCGGGCAATCTGTTCACGACATTAGCGAAACGTCAGGTTTTTGGCATGGTGGGCATCGATGGGTTGCCCGGACCGACGGAAACAGTCGTTATCGCCGACGAGAACGCTGATGCGGAACTGGCTGCGGCCGATATGCTCGCACAGGCGGAACATGACACGATCGCCAGTGCAATCTTGCTGACGCACAGCAACGAACTCGCCCTCAAAGTACAGGCAGCGGTAATGCGTCAACTCGAAGACCGTAATCGCTCCCAGATCATAGCCGGTTCACTTGCCAACAAGAGCGGCATCGTCGTGACAGAAAACTTGGACCAGTCATTTGAACTCGCGAATACCTATGCGCCGGAGCATCTGTGTCTGCTCGTCGACAACCCGTGGGAGTACGTGAGCAAAGTGCAGAGCGCGGGCGGTATCTTCCTGGGCGAACGCAGCTTTGAGGTATTAGGCGACTACGTAGCCGGTCCGAGTCATGTTATGCCAACCGGCGGCACGGCACGATTTGCCAGCCCGATCAACGTGACTGATTTCGTAAAGATAATCAGTCTGGTCGGCTTGAATGAACAGGCGCTGCGTCACATCGGACCCGCCGCAGCTACGTTGGCAACAGCCGAGGGTCTAGATGCGCATGCGGCGGCAGTCCAGTACCGGCTGGATGAGGATGACTGATGGACGCACAAGTCGATGATTTGGAGTCGATGCTGCGGCGAGACATAGCTGCGCTTGAGCCGTACACGCCCATTCAGCCGTTCGATGTGCTGAGTCGAAGGCTTGGCATAAATCCCTCACAGATTGTGAAGCTGGATGCGAACGAGAATCCATACGGTCCGGTACCTGCCGTTGCAGAAGCGTTAGCGGAATATTCCTACTATCACATCTACCCAGATCCCGAGCAGACTGAGCTCCGCACACTGTTGGCCGAGTATCTCGGCGTGGAAGTTGGCAGTGTGCTGGCGACTCACGGCGCCGATGAAATGCTCGATTACCTATGCCGTATGTTCATCGAACCTGGCGACCGAATCATCAACTGCCCGCCGACCTTTGGAATGTATCGTTTCGATACCATCATTAACGGTGGCGTGGTTGAAGATGTGTGGCGCAATGAAGTGTATGGTCTGGATGTGGCGGCAATCGCACGCGTCACTCAGGATTCTGGACCCGATCATCCGGTAAAGCTGCTCTTTGTGACAGCGCCCAACAATCCTACCGGCAACTGGCTGCCCGATGATGAGTTGCATCAGCTCCTCGATGTACCCGTCATGGTGGTGCTGGACGAGGCATATGTGGAGTTTTCGGACTATGAAAGCCGGGCAGCTTGGGTGACGGACCATGACAATCTTGTCGTGATTCGCACGTTTAGCAAGGTCGCCGGGCTTGCCGGTTTGCGGCTCGGTTATGCGGTCTGTCCGCAGTGGCTGATGCCGCACCTGTGGAAGTTTAAGCAGCCGTATAACGTGAATGCAGCTGCAAGCGTGGCGGGAATTGCAAGCTTACACAGCAGCGATGTTTTGGAGGAACGGGCGCATTGGCTTCGTGAGGAGCGTGAGCGGATGTTCGGCTTGCTTGGCGGCATCGGATATCTGCTGCCTTGGCCGTCGCAATCGAATTTCATCCTCTGCCGCGTTCGGGGACGGAATGCCGGTGAATTGAAGCGCTTCCTGGAGCAGAAGGGCGTCATGGTACGTTATTATTCGTCGCCCGGCCTTGAGGATTGTATTCGTATCTCTGTTGGACGACCAGACCAGACTGACCGTCTCATGGAAGTGCTTAGCAAGGCATAGCGTCGGTGGATTAGCCAGCAACGAAATATCGTATATCGTCGTCAATCCGAGCGGGAGGCAACAATGGCGCGCACAGCAACTATCCAACGTGAGACAAAGGAAACCAAAGTCAGCCTATCATTGACGCTAGACGGCAACGGCAAAGTTTCGGCGGCAACGGGAATCGGTTTCCTGGACCATATGCTAACGCTGATGGCGAGCCATGGACTGATGGACTTGGATGTCAAGTGCACAGGCGATTTGCACATCGACGAACATCATGCGGCAGAAGATGTAATGATTTGCCTGGGCAAAGCGATCGATGAGGCGCTCGGCGATCGCACGGGAATCATACGAACATGGCACAGCTACGTGCCCATGGATGAAGCGTTGGCTCGCGTGGTGGTGGATTTGGGCGGTCGGCCCTATTCGGTCTTTGATGCTGAATTTGTGACGCCGCGCGTTGGGCAACTAGGCACCGACATGCTGTTTCACTTGTTTGAGTCTGTCGCCATGCATGGTCGACTCAATCTGCATGCTCACGTGCTGTATGGTCGCAATGACCATCACAAAGTAGAAGCGCTTTTCAAAGCGCTCGGACGAGCGCTGTACGGTGCATGGACCATCGATGCCAGGCGCAAAGGCGTACCTAGCACGAAAGGCACGTTGACGATATAGCTCCGTCAACCCAACGACGCCAATGTCAACGCTCTATCTTGTAGCGACACCAATAGGCAATCTGCAGGATATCACGCTGCGGGCGCTGGAAATCTTGGGCAGCGTGGATGTGGTTGCCAGCGAGGACACACGAAAGACCGGTCGTCTGCTTAAGCACTTCGATATCGACGCACAGCAGATTTCGTTTCACGAACACAATGAAGAGCAGGCGGGCGAGCGAATCATGGGCTTTCTTCGCGCCGGACAGGATGTGGCTGTCGTGTCTGATGCGGGTACGCCGGGTATTTCCGATCCGGGATTCACAATTGTGCGCCGAGTTCTCCAAGATCGTGAGGAGGAACAGTCTGAAGAGCCGAGTATCGAGGTAACCATGGCGCCAGGACCAGCGGCATTGACCATGGCGATCGTGCTGTCTGGGCTTCCGGTCCACAGTTTTACGTACAGGGGCTTTCCGCCACGCAAACGAGGTGCGCGCCAACGGTTCTTGGGCATCGACGCTGATTCACCGCACACGCTGGTTTTTTACGAGAGTCAGTATCGCCTGGCTGCATTTCTGGAAGACGCCATTGAGGTATACGGTGATCGGCAGGCGGCGATCGCAAAGGACCTGACCAAGATGTTTGAGCGTGTCGAACGCGGCATGTTGTCTGATTTGCATCGCGATGTGGATGGAAAGAAGCTGAAGGGTGAGTATGTGGTTGTGATCGCAGGCAAGGATGGGTAGACATTTGTGTTCCCACGCAATTGAACCAATAACTGCCTGTGCGGTCTGTCCTGAACTGCTGAGAGACCAGTTGAGGCGACGATGATTGCTTTCGTGTTGAGCGGTGGCGGAAATCGAGGACCGTTGGAGGTCGGTGCATTGCGCGCTCTGTTGGAAGCGGGTGTACGACCGAAGATGCTGGTTGGCACGTCAGTCGGCGCGATCAATGCTGCCTTTATCGCCGCGCGAGGCTTCAACTTCAGTTCGGTTGAGGCGCTCCAGAAAAAGTGGCTGAGTGTGGATGCGAAGACGGTATACCCTGGCAACATGCTAACCGTCGGTTGGCGCGTCTTCCGCAGAATGAATAGCCTTTATCCAAGTGACGGGGTTCGTGAACTCATCCAGTCCACCATGCCAAACGGCATCTCACGTTTTGGTCAGTTGCATATCCGACTCTTCGTGCCGGCGGCGGATCTGCGCACCAACACGCTCTATATGTTTGGTGAGGACCCGCGTGCGCCGGTTGTTGATGCGGTGCTGGCGAGTGCATCAGTGCCTGTGATCCATCCGCCTGTGGAGTACTATGACTTGCAGCTGGTGGACGGCGGAATACTGGCGAATGTTTCCGCCAGCTATGCCATGGATCGTGGTGCGACAGAGATTTACGTGATTAACGTCTCCAACGACGAGGTTGAATCAGACTACGCGGAAGGCGTCGTCGATGTCGGTCATCGAGCATTGAACACGATGATTGTGCAGTCGCTCATTCGCGATCTGGCACGTGCTCGCGAGAACGATGCGATCGATCTGCATTATATCCACATCAGCGCATTCTCCGGGACCTCGTTCAAGGACTTTTCGCAGACCAGCTCCATGTTCCGGGCCGGCTATTTGGCTGCTTCAGACTACTTGCAAGCTCCGGAACCATTGAGCATTCAAAGTGATCTGGGTATCGAGTCATCGCCTCCCATTGTGAACGCCCCCGGCGTGCGCCCCATCGCCATTCCCTATCCCTAGTGCTTAATGCGGTAACCCGAGTGTTCAGAGATTGCAAAGGCAGGCGTCTATCGCGCTCGATGACTGTACCGCCCGCGTCCATCAAAACCCCGACTTTCGGCTGAGTAAACCGGATATGGACTCGACTTGACCGGGGTGATGACTTGGTCCGACGCTCGCTTTCATGTACAATCGATGGATATGGCCTACTACGAGGCCCGAATGAATAAAGGATAAATTATGAGCGGCATATTATTGCCAGGTCAAGAAAACGAACCTTCGAATGAGGGTAAAATCGAACTACCTTCCGGGTATCGATCTTCGAAACCGGCGTCGGAAAAGCACGAGGAAAAGGAAACACCGGCGGAATCAACCCCGACTGAGGATAAAGAGCAAGCGAAGCAACAGCCGCCTCAACGCCTCGGACAGCAGGCGGGGAGACAGGGTATGTCCGATCTGCTCTTTCCTCCACAGGGCGCGCAGGTGCGTTGCCCCTCATGCGGAAACACGTATGTGGCACCGATCTTTTCCATCATTGACCTAGGCGCCGATCCTGAGTTGCGTTCGCCTTTATTGGCTGGGCAGCTCAACGTGGGCGTCTGTCAGAACTGTGGCACTGGCGGTCCGCTGTCTGCACCGCTGATGGTGCATGACCCTGATAACAAGTTTCTGGGCGTGTTCGTGCCGTTCCAAGCAGGCGACGATCTTCAGCAGCAAAAGATCATCGGCGATCTGCAACGGCGGTTGCTTGCCAAGGTGCCAAAGGAGCAGCAGCGCGGCTATATGCTGCAGCCACAGGCTTTCATGGACATGCAGCGCATGATGGAAAAGTTGTGGGGGTTTGAGGGTGTGACGCCGGAAATGTTGCACCGGCAGCGCGATCAAGGCGAACTGCTGCAACGCCTAATGACGCTCGTGAACGACGATACAGCATTGAATATCGCCATCGAACGCGGCAAGAACTTAATTGATCGTGAGTTTTTCACCATGTTGGATCAGATTCTCGTCATGTCGCGCTCACAGGTTCAGGACTCACCGGAGGTCGACCAGTTGCGTATGCTGCGCGATAAGCTGGTGGAGCGCACTGAAGCCGGGCAGGTAGTGCAACGTCAGGCAGAGCGCGTCCAAGAGATGCTCAGCAAGGTCAATGAGGACTCTACGCGCGAGGATTTGTTGGAGATCGTGCTGGACGTTTGGGACGAAGAGGATTCTGATAGATTGGTCGGCACGTTTGCGTTGGCAACCGGCATTTCTGCGGACTATGAGTTCCTGATGCTGGTGGCGCAACGCATGGAGGCTGCCGAAAGCGACGAAGAACGAGCCAGGCTTGAAGAGCTTCGGCAATTCTTAATGGGAATCCAGGAGCAGGTAAATGCTCAACAGCAGCAGTCACAGGAGGCATCAATGCAACATGCCCAGGCGCTGTTGCAGGAGGTTTTGCAGGCAACCGATACTGCTGCAGTGCTACGAGAGCATATCGAAGATATCGACGAACCCTTCCTAGCTCTGGTCGCAGACAACATTCGACGCATGGAGGAATCCAATTCGGCTGGCGCTGCGCATCGTTTCATGCGAATCTATCAGCAGGCACTCGAGATCCTGCGAGAGCAGATGCCGCCGGATATGCGCCTTCTGAATGATTTGATATCGGCGCCCGACGATGCAGCCGCGCGTCAGCTTCTGCGTGAAAACCGGCAGCTCGTCAACAAAGACTTCCTAACCAACCTGAAGACCTTTGAAGAGCAAATGCGTCAGAACGGACAACCGCACGCAGCCGATCGCATCAAATCGATACGTGGGCAAGTCGCCTTGATGCTGTAGCGGGGGCGTACAGATGCCATCTACCGACAGTTCATTTTCCGTAGAAATCGTCACGACCGGTACCGAAATCCTGCTCGGGGAGATCGTCGACACGAATGCTGCCTGGATCGCACAGCAGTTACGTGATGCCGGCGTGAATCTATATTACAAGACAACGGTTGGCGACAACGAAGCGCGTTTGCGCTCTGTGTTGCAGCTTGGGCTTTCACGCAGCAACGTAATCATCGTTACTGGCGGGCTTGGTCCAACCGTGGACGATATCACAAGGCAGGCCATTGCAGGTGCGGTCGGTCGCGATCTGGTGATGGATGACGGCGCACTGGAGACGCTGCGCACGCGTTTTCAGCGTTTCGGCGCACAGATGACGGATAACAATCGGCAGCAGGCGCTGCTCCCAGCCGGCGCGGAAATGATTCCGAATCCCGTAGGTACGGCCCCCGGGTTCATCGTCGAGGCCGAACAAGGAGCGATCATTGCGATTCCGGGCGTGCCACGGGAAATGAAACGCTTGATGACTGACTCGGTTCTGCCCTATCTCGCCAAGAAGAGCGGGCAGCCAAGCGTCATTCGGCGTAGAATTCTGCGAACGATCGACATCGGTGAGAGTAGGCTCGACGACCTGCTATCGAAGTTTATGCACGAGAGTAATCCCACAATGGGCTTGGCGGCGAAAACAGCGCAGGCCGATGTGCGCATCACAGCGCGGGCAGAAACGGAGTCGGCTGCCGAAGCGATGATCGATGAAATGGCCGCTTCGATTCATGAGCTTATCGGCGAGTATGTCTACAGTACCACCCCGGATGAGTCAATCGAGAGCGTGGTCGTACAGCTGTTGGCGGCACAGCAGAAGACTGTGTCGTTGCTAGAGACGAACACGCTTGGCCGTGTGCGAGGCCGATTGGAAGCTGTAGAACGGGGTAAGGATGTGGTACGCTATGGAGTCGAGGTCCGCCAAGGCGAGCTTTCGCAAGCGATCGTGGATGTGCTCTTCATACCTGGCGCCGACACCAAAGATGAAGATGTTTTGTGCGTGGCGCATACCTTACGCAATATATCTGACGCCAGCCTTGGACTTGCCATCGTCGGTTCGTACGAAGCCGATGGCGGTATTTATGATGCTGGCGATGGGCAGACGTGGATCGGGCTTGTGGGGGAGGGCGCCGAAGAAGTACGCCAGCTCTCGTATGGCAGCACCGAGGATTTCTCGACAACCCGTATTGGAAACCAAGCGTTGACCATGTTGTGGCGAGTACTCCGCTAGACATGCTGGCTTTTTATGAGAAGGTGTTGCGGCTTAAGCGGTTGCCGAGGACTGGATGGTTGTTTGCAGGCGTGCCACAGCCGGAGTCTGTTGCTGAACACGCCTACGGCACGGCAGTAGTGGCCTCTATGCTCGCGCATGAGATCAACGCGGAGATTCGCGACTCTTCTGGCGATATCATAGACTTGCTCGATATCGGACGAGTGGCCCTGATCGCTCTTGTACACGACCTGTCGGAATCTTCAGTCACTGATTTGCCCAAGGAAACGTCAGAGGTTCTAGGTATCAAGACCAAGCACGATGCAGAAGCACTAGCTATCGAGAAGCTTTTCGCATCCGTTGTTGGCGGCGCAGAGTACCAGAAACTCTGGCACGAGTACGAACAGACAGCGTCGGCAGAGGCGAAGCTGGTTCGTGACGCGGACAAGCTTGAGATGGTGCTTCAGGCTCGCGAATACGAGCTGAGCGGCAATCAACGTCTGGAAGAATTCTGGCATGGCTATCACTGGCACTACAATGTTAGCGCGCGGCTCTTCCAACAACTGCAAGATGAACGAAACTGGCGTAACCAGGGAAGCGTAACATAGAGACGCGCCATACGTCGTGGTACGTGTGTGGGATCTTCGGTTTCGAGAATTGGAGATTATCTTGCGTCAAGCAAGCTTCTTATTTTCATTCATTGCAATTTTAGCGTTGCTTTCACTGGCTGGATGTAAGCAATCAGTTTTTGTTGGCATGCCCACGCCAGCGCCTGAACAAGAGATCACGACCCCCGTAGGCGATGTACCCTCACCAGAAATCGGCCCTTCAACATTTGCCAGTGTATTTATGAAGCCGGGCAACGTCTCTGCCGAAGTCGCACTACAGAATACGCACAGCTCGGAGAATGCGTTCGCCTGGAGCGAGACAGACAACTACCTGATACTTGGCACAGACCGGCGCCCGAACGATTCTAGCTGGCGCACAGACACCATCATGGTCGTCGGAATTGACCGTGCCGAGAATCGCATTGCCGTGCTCAGCATTCCGCGTGACCTGTATGTTGAGATACCTTATTACGGTTATGGGCGTATCAATCAAGCTGACTACATCGGAGAGAAATTCCTCGACGTCGACGGCGGTGGTCCTGCGCTGGTATCGGAAATTCTTCACGACGTTCTTGGAATTAGTACCGAGCATTGGGTACGTTTCGAAATGACTGGTTTTGCGTCCATAATTGATGCGGTCGGTGGCGTCTCTGTGCATTTGGATTGCCCCTTTTTCGAGCCGATTTACAACCTGGACACGAACCAGTGGGAATACTTTACGCTGCCTGCAGGCGACGTGCATATGGACGGTGATACAGCGTATTGGTATGCGCGACTGCGCCTGAAGGAAAATGACATCGGGCGTTCAAACCGGCAGAGGCAGTTGCTTTGGGCGCTGCGCGATCAAGCGCTCAGCAAGAACCTGATCGTGCAATTGCCCGTGCTTTGGCAAGCGTTCAACCAGTCGTACACTTCCGATCTCACATTGCTGGATATAATTGACCTCATGAGCTTCGGCATGGCAGTAAATGCCCAGGATGTGCGCGCCAGTGGCATCACTTTACGGGAGTTGGACAGCTACATCACTGAGCAAGGCGCTGCCGTGTTGCTGATTACGGATCCAGCCAAGGTGCAATCTGTTGTGGACGGCGTGTGGGATGCCGCCCCTATGGTGAATGCGAATGCTAAGGACGCCACCAAATGCGAACCGATTCCCACAGGCCCGCCGGCTATACCTGCATCATTGGCTGTGCCGACTGTGTCTGCTGCAACAGACTCAGTTCAGACTGCCGATGCCGAGGATGAAAACACGGTCGAAACGAGTGATGCGCTTGGCGGCTAGCGCTGACTAGTCACTCAATTCATAGTACCGAAGCGTGAGTTTCCACCGATGACCTTAAGCGTCATCGGTTTTTCTTTCTGCTCGGTAAGCCAGCAAATAGGCGGCGATCATAAGGACAGTGCCCAGGATCATTAGATATACGCCCCAGCCTATATGAACCGGCTGGTTGTATAAATCAGTGATATCCGGCAGTACGCTTAAGAAATCCGTTACGGGGAACCAGGTTGCGAACAGCGCAATCGCGCTAAGGCTGACATACACGGCAAATGGCGGGAAGTAACGCAAGACAGGGCTGGAAACGAGCAGAAGCGTACAAAGGCCGATGGCTGCCGTTTGCAGCTTGAACTCGTCGGTAAGCAGCAGCGACGGCGTCCAGGCAGGCGGAAGCATATTTAGAGCTGCCACGAACCCGAGTAGGATCAGCGCCAAACGCACGATGAACGTGTAGCCATAATAGTCGCGATAGCTGAGCAGGCTGCATGAGAGCGAAACGACAACAAGCGGCAGATAGAACCCCTGTCGCCAGAGCCGAACGCCACCGTCTATGATGGACGGAAGAAACTTGACATATTCGGCGAGGTCGAGGCCTGTAACAACAAGGCCCGCAACAGGATGCGCAACCCAGGCGCCGAAATAGCCGGTTAGGATGAGTACGCCGGCGAAGGGCCATAGCCATCGCGTGCCATACTCAACCAGCAGAGCGCGAGGGAAGGGCACGGCTCAGCTAGCGCTTTCTTCGGCATTGCGGCGCGCTAGACGTTCGGCTTGCCGTTTCTTTCCCGCCTCGAATCGCCTGCGGTCAGCCGACTCACTCAGGTTAAGCGCCGGCACGGGCATAGGATTTCTGTCATCATCCAGGGCAACGTACACGAAGTAGGCGCTGTTCGTGTGGATGCGCTCGCCTGTGCGAAGATCCTCAGCTTCGACACAGAGTTCTACTTCCATGCTGGATGAACCGACGTAGGCTAACCTGCCATGTACGAGCAGAAGCTGACCCACGCGGACAGGATGGTGAAAGCTGACGCTATCAACGCTGACCGTGGCAGCGGGGCGGCGTGAATGACGGCGTGCAACAATACCTCCGCACTCGTCACATAGCTTCAACACGACGCCACCGTGCACTGTACCCAGGCTGTTGGAATGTTCGGGCTGCAGGAACAGTGTCAGCGTCGTTTCTGATTCATCCGCACTCTTCGATTCAACATGGTAATCCGTCTCTTCCATCATGGCGATTAATATCCTGTATCGCAGGTCTTCTAGCTGGCTAGAACCTGTTCATAGACAGCCCTAAGCTGCTTAGCGCTGTTCTCCCACGTAAACTGTTCGATATGCGCCAATCCTGCGTCAACTAACTGACGTCGCAGCGCCGCGTCGGTGCAAAGCTGAACCAAACCCTGGGTGATGCTCTCAGTATCTTCAGCGTCGACGTAAACTGCGCCGGGTCCTGCAGCTTCGGCCAGGCATGAATTGTCGGCGGTGAGCACCGCTGTTTCGCAGGCCAAGGCTTCCAGAATTGGCAGTCCGAAACCTTCGTATAATGATGGAAAGGCAAAGAAATCAGCTGCACTATAGACGGCGGCAAGATCACGATCATCGATGAAACCGGTAAAGTGTACGTCTAGCTCCAGTTCAAGTTCTTCTACCCTGGCAAAGATGTCATCATAGAGCCAGCCCTTCGCACCGCCGATCACCAGCTGCTGGTCAATGTTGTGATTAGTTTTGGCGATGGCGTAGGCTTCGATCAGGCGCGCAAAGTTCTTGCGCGGTTGTAAGCTGCTCAATGCGAAGATGTAGGGCCGGTCATTGATGCCGTAGCGCAGGCGAACTTCAGAAAGCTCAGCGCGGTCTTCAACTGGTGCAAAGTGATCGCGATCGACCGCACCCTGTACGACAGAGATTTTTTCTTCCGGTATATCGAAAAGCTCGAGCACATCCTTCGCTGTGTGATAGCTGTCGGCGATGATATGATCGGCCCTGCGGATGCTCTTTGGCACCACAACGTTCAGATAGCGATAAAGGCTGGGATGTGATGCATCAGGAAAGTGGATGAAGGCTAAGTCGTGCACAGTCACGATAGTACGTCGCGCTCGATTTGGCGCCATCACGAAGTCGGTAGCATGGAAAAGATCCAGTGGACCACCGGTGAACGTCTCAACCACAGGCCAGGGACTACCAAGCCGGTGCCACAGGCGCACCATGTTGCGTTCACTCAGCGGCGTATCGTACAGAGAAGGATACGACTGACGCTGGAGTGTATCCAGCTTGCCGACAACAAACAGACGAGCGTCAAGACCGGTCCAACTGCGTAGGAGCGCATCCACCTGCCCACGGATGATGCGGCCGATACCCGCTTGTTGTCGCACGGCGGGCGTATAGTCAATGGCAATGGTGGGCACAGGAAGCTCTACAACCCGCGATAGGTCCAGAGTCGATTGGCTGTGAAGTTCCAGAATAGGACGACGCCGATAGCGAACGCTTTGGCAAAGTTGTAGCTGATCGTGTATCCGACTTTCGGCCCAAACCACGACATCCACATTTCATCCAGTGCGTGGTGCACTACCATGACGACCATAAGGTTGATGGTGAGACCAACGATGGACACGACGACAAATTGCACCATCTGTTTGCGTGCATCACGGCTGCGACTCTCTGGAAATGTCCATACCCGGTTCAGGACAAAATTCTGAATGACCGCAATCGAAAAACTGATTGTATTGGCAAGCAGAATGGATGCGCCGAATACCTGAATCATCACGTTGAGAACCGTGAAGTCGGTAACGGATCCGGCTGCGCCGACGATGGCGAACTTGGCGAATCGTTTAAATTCTTTGCGATTGGTTTCCGCCAGATGGCGCATGGCAGTGATGCTCAAACTCCCAACCCTTCAGTGCTTTCTCCGGTATGCCTGCTCGTCCCTCTACTGCCGGAAGCTAATATAGCCAAGGAAACGGCTAGAACCAAATAGATACCTTGCACAAACAACATATCGACCAGACTATGCACGCTCAAGTACGCTATTGAACCGATAACGCCAGCCGACATGGCTGTACACCATTGGTTCGCAGGATCGGCACAAGAACACGATCGTCTGCGGAGCGCCCACACGGCTGTCCAAACCCAAAACAGTGCGAACGCTCCCAGACCAATCAAACCTACCTCAGCCAGCAGATTGATATACAGGTTGTGTGCATGACCAAGCGCCTCAGTCCACAACGGTAATCTGTACTGCTCATACACCGTTGCGTAGTTTCCCACGCCGATGCCGAGCCACGGCGCTGATTCCCACATGCGTATACCGGCGATCCAGTGGGCGAACCGCTCGATGGCGGCAAAGTTGTCGTCATTGACAGACTGATTGACCACGGTCGATAGTTGGCTTCCGTCTGCGAAAAACGAAAGCGAACCGGACATCCGAGCCATGAGTGCCGGCGGCACAATTGACGGTGCAAACAGTCCAAAGATTGTCAGGACTGATAGCAGTATCAGACCGGCAAGCGTTGCAAAGAAACTGCGCAGACTGCGAAATGCAATGGAGGCAACAAGCGCCACTGCGGTCGCCAACCACGCACCACGACTCCAACTCACCAAAATACCTGCGCCGATTGCAGCTGTTGTACCGGCAAAATAGGTTGTCCAGGCTACATACTGGATGCGATGCATGTTTGTTTTATTCCATTGCAACACGATCCAGAGCGCCAAACTCACCGCGATGGGTAACAGTACGCCCAAATATGCGGCATAGGGATTGGGCTGTCGAAAACTGCCGCTCGCCCGCATAAAACGGCCGAACAGGATGAACCATTCCGGTCCAATCTGGAATGCAAACTGAACCATCCCCAGCGCCGCTTGCACCACACCGCCTAACAACAATCCAGCAGCTACCCAGACTGCTCGCTGCCGGTCGATCATTACCGGCATGAGCATGAGAATCAGGGCAAACTCGACCCATTTTACCACCTCTACAAAACCATCTCCCAAATCTGGAGCCCGCAGCATAGAGAAGCCCATGACTGCGATGAATGCTAGAAGTGGTAGTAGAACCGACGAAAGGTAAGTTTGCAGGGTTTTACGACGCACACCGTCTACAAACCATAGGCCAGTTGCCACGAGTATGAGTGCTTCAGTTAGGGATACTCGACCGTAGCGAATGCCGCTGGAAACGGGTATCATCGCTGCTAGCCCGGGCCAAATGAGCCAGGGCCATCGCAAGAGCACAACTGCGGCGGTTGTAGCGCCGACCGCGAGCAATAGCAGCCTGTCAGGTGCGATTGCCAGGAATAAGGCAACGACAGCGACGACTATGAGCAGCCCTGCATTGTATGCGGCTCTACGATGATCGACCGAAAGCGCGCTTACTGGGATGGAGTTCAGGCCTATCAAAGTATTTATGGCGATGCTGCTTGCGATGATGTGATGCTTGGAAGGAGAGATCGAATATTAACTAGCGCTACCTGGGTCAATAAATTTGAGTCGAAGGTGCAATTTTGAGAACTTGTTGCATGAAAAATCCTATTGCCAAGGGTCGTAAGCCCATTCGCGGAACAGGTCGTGGAAGTCATAGCCACCAGTTCTCCATCTGAAGTACTAACGCTTAGACCCAGATCACCTGCTACCCATACGAAACATTGATGATCAAGCCTCACGCTATTAGCGCGTGGAATACATATGTATTCTGTACGTTTCTCAGACGTTAGGTCTACCTTGACCATTTCTCCCGTTTGTGAATACGAAGAAACCCAAAGAAATCCGTCTTTAATCTCACCACGATAGCCATCGTGTATTGTTTCAATTACACGTTGAAGTGTACCATCAAGGCTGATTTGATGAGCTAACCCCGTATCTGATAAAGCGAAGATCATTGAACCCGTTTCGTCGGTGATTATCCCGTTGGGGTTGTGCATTCCTTTGTCTTTTACTATGACCTCAATTTCATGGGAGTTTCCATTTACTTTAATAACAACACCGGCATTTTGGCTGCTCTCAGAGTAGGAGAGTGCAAACCAGTAATTTCCCTCTCGATCAATTGTGACTCCCTGCGCTCCGCCTTCTGACGGACCTTGGCCCGTAAAGTAAGCAAGTGGAGACGTTTTGAGGATATTTCCCTGCATATCTAGCACCATCATACTACCCGTACTGTCTGCGCTTGCTACAACAATGAGGCTTCGTTCATTATCATATGCGACTTCCAATGGAAGAGTGCCTGGATATGTCTGATGAGTTACAGAACTATTGTTTAAGACATCTATCTGGATAACAGTACCATCACCGAAACAGGCAACCCAGACAAAAGGTCTTCCGTTCACATATGCAGAATCAGTATAGTTTGGATAAAGACCGCTCTTCCAATCCATTACATTGTGGATTCTGTGTTTTTCAAACGGTGGTGGCGGAATAAAGGCAGTGCTGGATCGCAGTCTCGGTTCAATGCTGCCGTCCAGCAGCAAACGGCGCTTGCCTGGAAAAGGCGCAAAGCGCGGGTCATCCGCGTTGAGGACGAACCCATCAGCCGCGAGCAAACGCCTACGAGAGCCATGTACGGATGCGGCAATGAATCCAGCAGAAAGCGAGCCCAAAGCTTTCAGGGCGTGACGCCGAGAGAGGCGTCTCGGTCCTTTCACGCCGTCGGATGGATTTTTGTTATTGCCGCTGAATCTATCCATATTGGTCCAATTATTACCTTCGACCTGTGCGTTCACTCATGTTTACAGACGGCGCAAAGCAGCGTTACTCAGTGCGTACTTGGAACAGGCGGTCGGCTTGGTGATTCGACAAATATGCTGCGTTTGTGAGCACGACCTCGCAGTTGCTCGACACTCCGTACGCCATGATCTTCCATCCAAGAGGCCATTTCGTCAAGGATCTGTTTTCCTGCCTCGGGTCCGCGATAGTATATGGCGCTGCCAACGCCGACCGTCGTGGCGCCGGCGAGGATGAACTCTATGGCATCCAGTCCGGTGGAAACGCCGCCCGTGCCGATGATCGGCGTGCCAGGGCATGCACGATAGATATCGTAAACGCATTTGAGCGCAATGGGCTTTAGCGCTGGTCCGCTGAGACCGCCTGTGCGGTTGGCAAGGACGGGGCGTGCACTTTCTGCGTCGATGAGCATGCCCGGCATGGTGTTCGTCGCACACAAGGCATCGGCGCCCGCATCCACAACTGCAACGGCGATGCGGGCAACGCTGGGCACATTGGGCGCCAGCTTAACGATGATCGGAATGGCTGCTCCTTTCGCCTCCAAGGCCCTCTTGACCGAGGAGGTCACGGCTGCTGCTGCGCTAGCCGACGCAGCGAAGGGTTCGCCAAAGTCGCTGGCCACATTGGGACAGGAGATATTTAGTTCCATAAAGGCCGGTTGTGCATCGGCAGCCTTCTTTGCCACCTCACCGAACTGATCCGGCGTGCCGGCGAAGATACTGGCAATGAGCGGCACATCACGCTCGTCAAGAAGCCGGGCTGCGTTTTGCAGCAATTCAACTTCAGCATCCACGCCAGGATTCGCCAGTCCAATCGCATTAATCAAGCCATGACCCCAGTCAAGGCAGGTTGGGTTCACGTGACCCTGGCGCTCTGTGGGACCGCAGCTCTTGGCAGTGACGGCACCAAACCCGTTGTCCGCTGCACGTTGCAACAGGGATGGACTGGTTCCCCAAATGCCGCTAGCCAGTACCAAGGGCGAATACAACCGCACACCAAGAAACTCGACTGAAAGATCGCTCATTTGCGAGTATCCTGAATAAATGTCCTGACCTGTAGTGCGACATCAGGCGTGATGCTGCCTTGAGACTCCAGTGAATCTAGCATCTCGCTGATTGTAAAGACGCTGTGCGCCTGGATTCCAGCATGTGCCAGGTTTTCTGCACCGCCTTGCTCGCGATCGATGAGCACAATGGCATGTTCGACGACCAAGCCTGCATCTCGCAAAGCTTGTGCTGTTTTCACAGTGCTACCGCCGCTAGTGATAAGATCCTCGATGATCACGACGTTGTCGCCCGCTTCCCATGCCCCTTCGATCCCGCGCCGCAGTCCGTAGTCTTTCACTTCCTTGCGCGCGTAGATCATGGGGATCCCGCTTTCTAGTGAGACTGCGGTGCCAATTGGGAGCGCTGCGTACGGGACGCCGGCAATGCGGTCCGCCGTCAATCCCTCCAGCACGCTCGCGTATTGTTCAGCGACCGTCGCCAGTAGATTAGGACTGCTGACTAAGAGGCGCAGATCAATGTATATTGGGGACTGGATGCCGGACGCTAGTTTGAAGTCGCCGAACTGAATGGCGCCCAATTCGACAAGGCCTGCAATCAGCTCACTTTTTGTGTTGACGCTTTTCATTGACGGTACAGGTACTGTCACGGAATTATTACGCGCCCGGTTTATGCTGTCTCGATAGCTTCTCGCAGCCGTCGCATGATCGTCGGCACGACTGATGCCGCGACTCACGTTGATGATCAATCCGGCTCCATCCGTTCGCAGTCCAGCAGCCAACGCCGATTCCAACTCGCCGCCTTGCGCGCCAATCCCTGGGATGAGGATCCATGCATCCGGCGCAATTTCGCGAATACTGGCAATGGAATCGGGATACGTGGCGCCGACGACGAAGCCGATGTCGGGCGACCACGACGCAGCCGCTTGCGCCACGTGCATGTAGAGCGGACGGTTGGGCTGACGGTCGAGGCTGTTCCAGTCACTGATCTCAAGCTCCTGGAAATCCGCTGAGCCAGGATCTGGATGTGTGGCAAAGGATGAACAGGCCTTTGCCGCTGTACTTGATGAAGGGTTCGATGCTGTCACGTCCCAAGTATGGATTGAGGGTCACGGCATCGGCGCCGAGCTGCCTGAACACGGCACGAGCGTACGCGGCGGCAGTGTTGCCAATGTCCGAACGCTTTGCATCCAGAATGACGGGTATATCCTCCGGGATAGCCTCCAGCGTTGCTTTCAGCATAGAATACCCATTAGGACCTAGCGCTTCATAAAAGGCGATGTTCGGTTTATAGGCGCACGCATAAGGTGCGGTCGCTTCGATAATGGCGAAGTTCCAGGCAAGCAACTGATCGGAAACGAAAATATCAGGATCGATATACGAATCCGGAATCTGATCCAGGTTCGGATCCAGACCGATACAGAGCAAGCTATCAACTTTATTGATACGTGTTTGAAGTTTGGAAAAGAAGGATTGAGATGTTACAGACGGCATAGGATGCGCTCCCTGTGTATAGAGGGCACAAAAAACTCGCGCCCTTGCATCGCCTCGCCAGCACACCAGGCAACCCCGTGTCACCCAGAACGGTCTGTTTACCGTTGCTGCCTTCCGGCCCTGGCGGAGTTCACAGTGTTCTGCCGCACAGGACCCAGCGGCTGACGAAGCGATGCAAACACACGAATCATCACATATAGGCGGAGAGGGAGGGATTTGAACCCTCGAACCCTTGCAGGTTACGAGCTTTCCAGGCCCGCGCACTAGGCCAGACTATGCGACCTCTCCAGAGCGAATTCGATTATACTTTCCATCTCGTCCTCAAGCAAGTTATGACCTCTATCAAGTCAAAACATGTTTTTGCGCCAAATACATCTGTTATCAATGGCGGTTGCGGGCGTGCAGTTCATGTAGCATAGCTACATAGGTTGGTGCGTTACTCGTATCTGCCTGTAGAATCAACGAAGATATCAATAACTATCATTCTGGAATAAATCTCATGACCCATGTCGAACTAGGCCTCCGTGACATTTATGCCGCACGAAAACGCATTGCACCCTACGTGTATGAGACGCCTCTCGTCGCATCTATGTTGTTGTCGGAATTCACCGGAAGAAACGTCTTTCTCAAGTTGGAGAATCAGCAGGTCACGCGCTCGTTCAAGGTACGTGGCGCTGCCAATCGACTCCTCAAGTTGAGTGACGAGGAGCGTCGAAAGGGCGTGATAACAGTCTCCACCGGCAACCATGGCAAGGCGGTTGCGACGATGGCGAAGCGTCTCGATATTCGAGCCGTTGTCTGTGTGCCGGAGCTCGTGTTGGAGCACAAAGTCGCGGCCATTCGAGCGATAGGGGCTGAGATTGTGGTTACGGGTGGAGACCAAGAAGAAGCGGAGGAGAACGCGCTGCAGCTTGCCGCCGAACAAGGTCTCACCTACATTTCCCCGTTTGACGATCTGAATATAATCGCCGGGCAAGGTACTATCGGTCTGGAAATACTGAATCAGCTCCCGGAAGTGGACCATGTGGTAGTTCCGCTGTCTGGCGGCGGTCTATTGTCGGGTATCGCACTCGCTTTGAAGGAGTCCAATAGCAATATCCGCACAACAGGCGTGTCCATGGACCGCAGCCCGGTTATGTATTGGAGTATGCAGGCTGGGCGTCCCATCCAAATGCCTGAACTGCAGACCTTGGCTGACAGTCTCATGGGCGGCATAGGACTGGGCAATCGATATACGTTCAACTATATTCGCCGCTATCTGGACGACGCCTCATTGGTGAGTGAAGACGAAATCGGAGACGCCATGCGACAACTCCTGCTAGTAGAACGCCTAGTCGTCGAAGGCGGCGGCGCTGTGGGCGCGGCTGCGCTCCTACATGAGCGCGTGGCGGATCTGGGCAAATGTGTAGTGGTCGTTATTAGCGGCGGCAACGCTGATATGGCTGTGTTGCAGCGGCTGATCACGACCACTGATACTGAGTAGAATTCACGAGGTAACGCGGGTAGTTCCGTCCTGAATAGCTAGTCGGAAAGCTCATCAATCCGATCTTGCGCCAGGTCAGTCAGTCCGTCACCACCAGAGAGCTCGATCGTCTTCTGGAAATCTGCTTTAGCTAGGTCGGCCTCGCCTCGGTTGGTGTGAACGAGTCCGCGACTGTAGTAGGCGATGGCGAAGTCCGGCAGTATTTCAATCGCGGCAGTATGATCGTCCAATGCCAGTTGAGTCTCGCCAAGGTTGTTGTAGGCGTTGCCACGGTTAACCAGCGCAATCACCAGACTGGAATCAAGTTCGATGGCCTTGGTGAATGCGTCGACGGCGTCTTGGTAGCTCTCCTGAAGCGCATAGGTATTGCCCAGCATGAAGTGGGCTGCCGCTAAGTTCGGTTCGATTTCCAGCGCCATTTGATGGTCAGCGATAGCCTTGTCGTATTCACCCCTGGCGCTGTAGGCGTTGCCCCGGTTGAGAAGGGCGGGAAGCAGGTTCTCTTCCAATGACAGTGCCTTGTTGTAGTCGGCGATGGCTTTGTCAGTCTGGCCTTTTTGTAGATAGATATTTCCTCGACTGACATACGGACCGGCGGCGGTGTCGTCCAACTTCAGTGCTGCGCTGAAATCCGCCAGTGCATCGTCGGGTCGATCCATCTGTATATAAAGATTGGCCCGATTTAGCAGTGCACCAGCCATCTCCGGATCCAGCTCCACGGCACGATCGAAGTCCATCATAGCCAGATCGGATTTGTCCATGTCGCTATAGGTCTGTCCGCGTCCGTTGTAAGCGATTGCTAGATTCGGCTCTCGGTCGATGAGGGCATTGAAATCAGCGAACGCTGCTTCGTAACTGCCATCAGTAAGGAGTGATAGGGCCCGGTTGAGTAGCGCGTTCGTCTGCGTCGGATCGATGGCGAGAGCTTGATTGTAATCGTTAACAGCGCCGTCGGCATCACCAACAGACGCCTTCAAATTGCCGCGATTGATGTACGCGATCGTGGCGCCGGGATCGAGTTCAATGGCGCGTCCATAGTCCGCTAACGCTTCTTCCTCCAGGCCCATTTGCTCGTACAGCTGGGCGCGAGTCGAATACGCCTGACCGAGTGCTGGTTCCGCATCGATGATCGCATTGAGCTGCGCAAGTGCGGATTCGTCATCGTTCTGAGCCATCAGAGCCAAGCTGCGAGCAATCTTGGCTGCGGTCATTTTTGGGTCCTGAGAAATCGCTGAATCGAAATCCAAAAGCGCGTTTTCCGCGTTTCCTTTCTGCAGATAGAGATTTCCTCGACCGAGCAAAATGCCAGGCTGTTCCTCATCAATGTTGAGCGAGGATGTGTAGTCCTCAATGGCTGCATCAGTCTTGCCCAACGTTTCCTGAACGCGACCGCGGCTGGCAAATACGCCAGCGGATTCTGAATCCAGCTTGATCGTGGCATCGTATATTGCTAGCGCTTCTTCTGGCATATTTGCGTTGCGATATGCCGTGGCGAGGCTCACCTGGTAGGTCGCGCTCGAGGGTTCGATCTCAACAGCCCGCTGATAATCGGCGATTGCTTGCTGAGTCTGCCCTTGCTGCTCCAGTAACCTGGCACGGTTGGCATACGTGGATGCACGTTCTGGGTCGAGCTCCAGAGCAGTGGACATGTCCGCCAATGCTGATGCGTTATCCTGCAGCGCAAGATGTACGTTGGCACGCGATTCGAATAGCTGTGCGTTGGTGTCATCCAGTGCGATAGCGGCGTCGTAGTCTGCCAATGCATCTTTGGGCTGATCGGCTTGCTCCAAGAGCCTGGCACGATTGACCAGCGCAGAAACATTGCTTGGGTCCAGTTCGACGGCTTTCGTCAATGCAACCAGTGCATCGTCCATGTTCTCCAAAGCGATCTGCATAAGACCGACGTTCAAGTAGGCAGTAGCGTTGTTTGGCTGCAACTCGGCGGCAGTTGTGTAGTCCTGCAGCGCCGCCTCCAAATCGCCGCTGGTCTCATGGAGTTGACCGCGATTGATATGTGCATGTGCAGATGTGGGATCTAGCTCGATGGCCGCGGTGAGGTCTGCGAGCGCTTTCTCCGTCTGTTCTGTCTGCTGATATATGGTTGCACGGTTCATAAGCAATTCAGCATTCTGAGGGTCAAGCTCTATGGCAGTTGTATAGTCGCGAATGGCGTTTCTCGTGTCACCGGTATCCGCAAATGTTCGAGCTCTTCCACTAAAGGCAGCTGCGTTCTTGTTGTCGCGCTTAATCGCCGTGTTGAAATCGTTACGTGCCGAGTCGTACTGCTCCAGAAAGGTGTGCACAGAGCCGCGATCGACGTAGTACTGGGCGTTTTCTGGATTGATTGCGATGGCTGCGGTGTAGTCCGTCAGGGCAGCTTCATAGTCATTGGCGTCCAGTAGAATTCGCGCCCGTCCAGCCAGCGCGGCATCCGCTTCAGGATTCAATTCGAGAGCAGTTGTGAAGTCGGTAGCAGCTAACTCGGGGCGATCTAGCTGGCGATAGGCATTGCCTCGGCTGATGTAGGCGGTAGAGTCTTCCGGATCGAGCTCGATCAGGGATGAATAGTCGCTGATCGCCTTGCGATAGTCACCAACTTGTTCATAGCGGCGGGCGCGGGCACGATAGGCTGTGCTAAGTGACGGGTCCGCCAGTATGGCAGCCGAGAAGTCTTCTAGGGCCGTCTCGTCATTTCCAAGTTCTTCGTTTGCATACCCTCGCGACAGGTACGCTTCAGCGAGCAGAGGATCCAGTTCAATCGCAGACGTAAAGTCCTCAATTGCTTGATCCAACCGTTCATTCTGCCGGAATAGATTTCCTCTTGACAGGTAGATGGATGGGTTTTCCGGATCCAGCGCGATGGCGAGATCGAGGTCCAGCAATGCACTACCGATATCTTCGCTGGCGATGTAGGCGCGGGCGCGGCCTACGAAGCCAGCTGGGTCCTCCGGCGAAATCTCAATGGCAGTGGTGAAGTCACGAATCGCTGCATCGAGATTTCCTCGCTCAATTAAGACCTCTGCCCGACCAATGAACGCTTCCGTGTTCTCCGGCTCCAAATCAATGATGGCAGAATAGTCCTTTGCTGCCGCGTCCAATTCGCCCGCCATTACACTCATTCGAGCTCGACTGGCAAGCGCGGATGTCTGCGTACTGTCGATATCGAGTGCGCTGGCAATGTCGGCACTGGCAGATTCAGGATCACCTTGCAGCGCATGGATAGCGGCACGGGCGTCGTATAGGCTTCCATCTTCCGGATTTCGCTCGATCAGGATATTGTAGTCGGCTAGCGCGGAATCGTATGCGCCTTGTTCGGTATAAACACGGGCACGGTTGGTGCGGGCTGCATCGAGCGTATCGTCCAGTTCTGAGCGTGTAAGTATAGTCGAGCAATGCCGCTTCCAGCTCGCCAGATTCTCGGTAGACATTTCCCCTTGAGAACAGTGCAGCAGCGTTTTCGGGATTCATTTCGATAAGTGCGGAGTAGTCGCTGACGGCTGTCTCGTTATCACCCTGGTCGGCACTCAAACGAGCTCGTCCGGCTAGTGCGCTGTTTAACTCAGGTTCTATAGCAAGCGCCGCCTCGTAATCGGCAAACGCTGCTGTTGTATCATTGAGCAACACGCGCACATTGGCGCGATTGCTATACGCATGCGCATTGTCAGGTGTCAGCTCAATGACCGACGTGTAGTACCCTAGCGCATCTTCATACGCTTCACGCTCTTCAGCTATGCGGGCGAGAGACAACAATGCCTCGGTATTATCCGGCTTAAGATCCATCGCTTTCCGATATTCTTGTTCGGCAAGTTCGGGTTCATCTAACTGCTCAAAGATGCGGCCGCGCTCGGTATAGATTGTCGGATTCTCGGGGTTGAGTGCACGGGCCTGTGCATATTCCACAAGGGCGCGCTGTAAGTCGCCCTTGTCGACGTAAAGCTGAGCACGGGCAATATATGGACTGGCTGATTGCTCATCCAAGTCAATGGCAGCGTCCAAGTCTTCAAGCGCCATATCATATTGGCCGAGAGCGATGTACGCATTTGCCCGGCTAATGTAGACGATGGGCCTGGTAGGATCGAGTTCGATCGCATGGGTATAGCTCTGCACCGCGGCTGCGTAATCCCCTGCCTGTGAGAACTCATCGCCGGCGGACTCCTCATCACTTTGTTCAGGCTGTGGCTGATTTGCGCTGAGCACGTCCTCGTACGTCTGTTGGGGACCGTCATTCCCGTTCACCAGTGGACTACATGCAGCGCTGGAGAACGTTAGCGCACTGACGAGCAAAAGTATCCTGGTATGTCGACTGCGATTCATATGATCACTCCGCACTAACTGGAAAGCTTCGTTCCGTATAGGGTTGCCGCGATTCTGCGCCCACTGACCCGGTTCCGGAACTCACAGAGGTATAGACCTTGCCATGTGCCTAGGCGAAGTCGGCCTTCATGAATGGGTAAGGTTATGGATGTACCCGTCAGAACGCTCTTGATGTGGGCTGGCATATCGTCCAACCCTTCGTAGGCGTGCCGGTAGAGACCTGCTCCCTCGGGGACTAACTTGTTGAAAAAGGTGTCAAGGTCGGCGCGCACTTCCGGCTCCACACACTCATTTAGCGTCAGACCTGCGGACGTATGCATGAGAAGCAAATGAAGCAAACCAACCTTTACCTGCGCGATTTCCGGAACGAGTTCGGTAACCTCATCGGTTATAAGGTGAAAACCTCTGTCGTGGGGCTGCAGGTGAATCTCCTTCTGGAGCCAAACGTCGCTACTCATAACTTCTGTTCCGTGAACTGGTAGGGTCGCAAACGAGTTCAGAGGACACAAAGGTCCCCTTATGATGACGTAACCAAGACCTTTATCAGTGCGGTTGAATGGTTGTCAACGTGGTTTGTGCAGCAGATACCAGCGCGACTCCCGCAGACCAGGCTTATTCCCGATGACGGTCAGCAGCTTCAACGCTGGCATGAACAGTGCGGAAACATCGTCGGGAAGGAGTCCGCGTTGGCTCGGATCGCCTCGCTCGTCCATGGTCTTGGGGCAGTGTGCATACAGATGGTAGAAGCCGCCGGGGGCTAGATTATTGATGACGCCTTGGGCGTAGCGCTGGCGCGCCTGCCTAGGTATCGCATGCAGACATCCGATATCCAGAATGTAGCGTGCGCCGAAGTTGTGCAGAGGGAGAAACGACACGTCCGCAAGCACGAACGACAGCTGTGGATTCGGCGATAGACTGAAGCTCACCTGTCTGGATTGGGCAATCGCGATGGCGACGGATGAAAGATCAACACCAATTGTCTCTAGACCAATCTGCTGTAGGAAGCGTACATTGGTCCCTGTGCCGCAGCCAATGTCGATGGCACGCCCGACTTTTGGCGACAGTCCGCTTTCCCAAAAGGAGCGGACTTCCGGCGGCACCTGTTTTGTGTCCCACGGTAGAACGCCCTCACGATATCTCGCATCCCATTCGGAGCGCCGCTCTTGAATTTCGACCGAAGTTGCATGATTGTTGAGATCATTATTCATCGTTGCAGCAATGTACTGTGCGATGCCGCGATATCCAAATCTGGATGCAAGTCTGTGAGCGATTCCCTAGCGAATCTGACTGAGTTGTTGTTCCAATCGATTCTCGTCCAGTAGACCGACCCACACCGATTGTACATAGCCATCTCGGTTGATGAAGGCGCTGGTGGGCATGTAGCGGATCAGGTAATGGTCGCGCAGCTCACCTCTTTCATCGAGTAGAACCGGCATACCCATCGATAACTCTTCGGCAAAGGCCTGTACTTGGTCACGTTCGTCCATTACGTTGACGGCCAACACGATGAGGTCTTCATCCTGGTCTGCGGCATGCACTATACCGGGCATTTCGGCACGACAGGGCGGGCACCACGTCGCCCAGAAGTTAATCATGACGGGGCGTCCCTGCAAGTCTGACAACCGCAGCGTTCCACCGTCTTCGAGTGTCATAGCAAAATCTGGAGCACTCTCGCCCGGTGACATGGGTATGATCTTGCTGTCCGAGTCAACTTGGGCGGCTAGGAAGCCGCGTCCTATCCCTGCTGGCAAGTCGTCATAGACAATTCGGTTACCGTCATCGTCCTGGGCAGCTGCGTTTGAACCGCAGGCAGCGAGGGTTATTGCGATGAGTAGCATTGGCAGAATAGTAATAACCAAACGGCGCATGAGTATTGTTCTCTCCTCCAACAGTTGCATAATCTGGGCTAAACTGTGCCGATGCAGACGATGGAATCCGACGTTTTTCGGCACGCGACTAGACGTGATCCATGATTTACGCAACAAAATTCCGCAACCCAACTACATTACTTGGATGCCGTCAACGCTGTCTGGTTACACGAGAATTGGCTTGGCGTGACCAGATTTCGTATCCGAAGAGTCGCCTACGGTTGAGTTGGCGGACGCTGCCGACCCTCCGGGAGCTGTGGTTCGATGGGCAACGTAATCGTAATCGGCAGTGTGATATAACCCGAGATTTCGGATGTACTGGTTGGTAACAGGAGCGGGCTTTCAATAGTCGGCATGGCTGGCAAGAGCGATGCGGGCTCCTGCGCCGGCATAGTGGGTGTGGGGGTGTTCTTGCGCTGCGAACCTGCGCCGCGTTCCGGACTGGTGCGTGTGACCTCGATGGTTGGCGATTCCGACGGCGTTTCTGTGGTAGTAGGCGTGTCGGTAGACGTCGGCGTCACTGTCACTGTCTCGATGGAAGTACCGGTAGGCGTCACTGTATCAGTAACCGTGACCGTCGGCTCGACAGTTGCAGTATCGGTCGCAGTGGCTGTCTTCGTCAGTGTCGGCTCCAGCGTGAACGTAGCCGTTGAAGTTGAAGTGACTGTTGGTGTGAGAGTTGCCGTCTCGGTAGTTGTCTCAGTAGGCGACGGCGTCTGAGTCACAGTCTCTGTAGTCGGCTCGGTAGGTGTTTCAGTAGGGGTTTCGGTCGGTGTATCCGTAGGCGACGGCGTGTGCGTCGCAGTCTCCGTTGCCGTCTCGGTAGGTATTTCAGTGGGCGTTTCGGTCGGTGTATCCGTAGGCGACGGCGTATAAGTCGCAGTCTCTGTAGCCGTCTCGTTGTTTTCGTCAGTTAGGCGACGGCGTCAACGTTACTGTCTCAGTCGCTGTCTCGGTTGGCGTATCAGTCGCAGCTGGTGTCATCGTCTCTGTCATCGTCGGCGTGTTTATCGGCGAACTCGGTTGCGTGAGGGTTGGTGTCGGCGTTTCGGTCGGCGTACCCGTGGTAGTCACGGTCTCAGTCGGCGTAGGCGTCATCGTTAAAGTTTCGGTAGGCGATTGGGTAGCAGTTGGGGTCGGCGTATCCGACGGCGTCGGCGTGAACGTTGATGTACTCGTCGCCGTTACAGTGGGCGAAGGTGTTTCGGTCAACGTTACGGTTGGAGTCGGTGTTGGACTAGGTGTTTGCGTCCATGTTGGCGACGGTATAACGGTCGGGATGTCCGTGTTCGTTGGTGTCAGTGTTGCTGTGTCACGCGGTGTCGGCGGTGGCAGCGGCGTTCGACGCGGCTGACTGGTAGCAAACGGTGTGGCGCCTTCGCTTATGATCGTGCTTCGCGGCGTCCACGTGGCAGTGGGAATGAAGGTGGTACGCGGTGTCCATGTTGGCGACGGCGTGAACGAACGCAATGTCGGCGTTGCAGTTGTGGACGGCGGAAGAATGATAACGGATGTCGTGCTAGTCGGCGGAGGCGGTGTCGCGGTGGGGCCGTTTGTGGATGTGGGATAGAGCGGCACCGGCGTCGGATCGGCGCCTTCGAGTTCGTCAATATTCAACCCGTCTGAGCCGTCACCAGGCTGCGGTGTCTGCGTGATCATGGCGAGTACAGATTGAATTCGTTCGGCTACGTCCTCGAATTCAGGATCCACGGCAAAGACGGCGCGGAAGTCTGCTAGCGCTGTGAACCAGTCACCAATTTCTGCCGATGCAACACCACGCTCGTATCTTGCAGCTAACGCCACGGCTGTAGCGGTCGGCGCAAAGGAGTAGGTCGCCGTTGCATCAGCAGCCGCTCTGGCTGAAAGTGAAGCGCGTGTAGCCATCGCATTCTGATCTATCAGCGCAACAGCGGTACTTGTGGCTCGCGCCAGTTGAGCGACGGCTGTGGCTTTGGTAGCCCGGTTGTCTCGCTCACGCTGATTGGAGACGATAAAAAGACCGCCTACGATTAACGCAGAAGCCATGATGAGCACAAGAAGCAACCCGGCGCCATAGCGCGACGACAGGAAACGAGACCTCTGTGCAGGCTCTGATGCCGCATCCAGCTCGCCATCATCTATTGGATAATCATCGCCAACAACTGTCGACGTTTCAGAAGATGCCTCCTGAGCCTCCAGTGTATCTGCGTTTGAGGCAGCGCTTTCCTGCCGCAAGCGGTGACCACAGCGGCTGCAATATTCGCTATCATCGGAGACATTGGCGCCACAATTAGGACAGATCATAAGGACAACCTTGACTAAACTCAGCGATTAATGGAATCGCGCCGTGGGATGATCAGAAACTAGCCGAGACTTCTGCTATAGTATACAGTCAAACGCGCTACAAAGAAGCGTTTGTTTGCTCGAGCAACTGCACAGGTCCCTTCTGTGACGAAGCTGACTCATGCAATGTTCCAATTGACCTTACCCAAACCGGACCCGGAGGAATCAGTGGACGATATTTACCAGTACATCGACGACCATGCGAATGAGTATATTGAAGACCTGCGTAAGCTTTGTCAGCAGCCGTCTATCGCAGCCCAAGGCGAGGGTATGGTCGAAACGGCGCATCTGGTAGAGAAGAGCTTGCTGGAGCTTGGCGGCAAAACGAGCCAAATATCCACAGCAGGTTACCCGGTTGTGTACAGTGAATTTGCTGGGAAGGGCGACAAGGCTCTGCTCTTCTACAACCACTACGATGTGCAACCGCCGGAACCGCTGGACGAATGGGAATATGATCCCTTCGGAGCTGCGGTAGAGGAAGACCGCATTTGGGCGCGTGGCGTCGCCGATAATAAGGGAAATTTGGTGGCAAGATTGTCAGCTTTCAACGCCTGGCAGAAGGTGCGCGGCGAGTTTCCTTTGACCGTGAAATGCGTATTCGAGGGAGAAGAAGAGATCGGCAGCCCCAACCTCGCCGCGTTTGCTGAAAAGCATCATGACCTATACATGGCCGACGGCTGTATATGGGAATCGGGCTACAAGGACACTCAGGGACGCCTGCAGGTATCCATGGGCTGTAAGGGCATCACCTATGTGGAATTGCGCGCCTATGGAGCGAACCGGGATCTGCATTCGTCCAACGCGGCGATTGTGCCCAATCCCGTCTGGCGCCTGGTGTGGGCGTTGAACACGATGAAGAATCCGGACGAACACGTCCTCATTGAGGGCTTCTACGACGACGTGATTGTCCCCACGGAGCGCGATAAGGAAATCATGGAGAACTGGGAGTATCGCAGTGACGAAGTCAAGCGCTCATTTGGCATCGATCACTTCCTGCGCGGCGCGGAGGGCGATCAGGTCAAATTTGACCTGACCTTCCAACCCACGTGCAATATCGCCGGCATCCAGGCTGGCTATACTGGTGAGGGCTCGAAGACGGTACTGCCGAACTATGCGTTCTGCAAAATCGACTTCCGACTGGTACCGAATCAGACCAATCAACAGGTGCTTAAGTTATTGCGGTCGCACCTCGATACACACGGCTTCGAAGACATTGAAGTCGTCGATCTGCACGGCGAGGATCCGGCTCGTACAGACCCGGATCACCCGCTCGTCGCAGCCGTGGATCGCGCAGCCAGAAAAGTGTACGGTACGCCGGCTCAGTTCATGCCGAGTATGGCGGGCACAGGCCCCATGTATGAACTGTGCCAGCGCTGGGGGATTGGCGCAGTTGGTTCGGGCGTGGGCAATGCGAATTCTCGCAACCACGCGCCGAATGAAAATATTTACGTCGAAGACTACATCGCCGGTATCAAGCAGATCGTTACCATCATCGACGAATTTGCGAAGTAGAACTGCCTAGTCCGGCAGCACCGCAATGCAGTCGACCGCGATATCAGCGTCGCCGATGCGCGACCGGACTGTAGTCCGTGCAGGGTATGGCTCGTGTACATATCCTGCGTAGACCGCGTTCATCGCTGCGAAATCGGCCCAGTCGGCCAAAAATATCTGTACCTTGACCACATCATCCCACATCGCGCCGGCGGCTCTAAGCTGTGCTGTGACGTTGTCGAAGACGCGACGCGCCTGATTTTCGAACGACGAGGTTACCATCTGCCCGGACTCCGGGTCGAAAGGTCCCTGCGCTGACACGTAGACTGTAGCGCCGCTTGCCACGACGACCGGAGAATACGGTCCCTTGGGAGCCGGTCCGTCTGGGGCCGAAAGTGCTTTCTTCATATTCTGTTCTTCCTACCGTGCCAGTTGTCTCGAGTTACTCTGGCGTGTTGATCGTTCTGAAATCGCCAAGCTTCTCGAACACTTTGATTACAGCGCTGTCGTCTAGCCGACCATAACCGGAAAGAGCCGCCATAGTCCATAGCTGCTGCGCTGCGGCAGAAATGGGCAACGGAAACTGGTTCGCCTTGGCGGCTTCCATGATGATGCCAAAGTCCTTGGGCCAGATGTCGACGACGCTGCGGGCCTCATAGTCATCATCCAGCACATGCTGAATGCGATTCTCGAACATCCATGAATGTCCAGCGCTGTTGCAGATGACGTCGTACATCTTCTGCGGATCGATGCCCAACTTAGCGCCGAACGCAAACGCTTCAGTCGATGCTGCCAAGTTGATACCCGCCAAAATCTGATTAACGAGCTTCATAGCCGACCCTTGCCCTGGTTCATCGCCCATGTCATAGACGTTGGTGGCAACGGCCTCGAGGATAGGCTTGGCTTTACTGAAAGCCTCTCGTGAACCGGAAGCGAGTACACTCAGCGCACAATTATTTGCGCCGACGGAGCCGCCACTGATAGGCGCATCCAAAAATAGCTTATCTACCTCGGCCAGTCGTGCACCGACCGATGCAGCGTATTCTGGCGGGACCGTACTGCAAAGCACGACCAACGCACGCGCCGGAAGCGCAGCAACTGCATCACCGCCACCGAAAAGCACATCCTCAGCCTGGGCGGCATTCAGTACCACGATAACCAGCGCGTCTGCGCCGGCGGCTGCCTCGAAGACGGAGTCCTCGACGGCGCCGCCCGCATCGTTGAACGACTTCATTGCTTCCGGATTCAGGTCGTAGCCGCACACAGTCAAACCGGCAGCGAGCATGCATTTGGCCATACCCATGCCCATGTTGCCCATGCCGACGACCGCGACCTTGTTCAATTTGTTCGTAGTCATAAAACACATCTCTCATTCACTACTAATAGCAGGTTGAGGATAATTGCCCTAGTCAACACTGATGTTCATTCGCAAGTGGAAGTCGGTCGATTGGCCCGGTTCCAACATCTGTAGACTTCCATCTTCTCTGGATGCAGTGCGTCCTCGAACGTTGCAGTTCGTTGGTTCAATGCCCAGCACGTGCGCACCAGATCCAGGCATGCGCCATTGTACGTGCTGGGGCAACGTACTTGTATCCCAGGAAAGCGTCATTGTTACCGGGTGACTGCCCTCGCCATAGCTCCGCGGGAAGTGTGGGTTGTGAACAGACGCGCTTGCCCAGCCGTCCTCGTCTGTTTTTAGGTCCGAGTGCAGGTAGACGCGCTCCGTGTGACCTGGGTCAGGCGGCTGCCAGCCGTCGTACCCTTTCATCGTCGTCTCCGCTTCACGCGGTTCCACATGGCGAGACGGGAAGGAGAACGTCGATTCGCGCATGAGCAACGGGAACCCGAAATTGAAGTGGTAGAGCAACATGAGCGGCGCCGTCACAAATCCATAGTTCTCAAAATGGTCGTGGATCGTGAGACTATTGTCGCCGATAGTACTGCGGATTTCACGTATGAGTCGAATGTGTTCGCCGAAGATAACCGACTCTTCAACGACACCGCTGACTGTCATGACATAGTCTTCGCCTTCCCAGCGACCTTGCGCGGCGACCTGACTCGCCGGCGTATGATGTGCGCGGCCATGCAGACCTAGTTCAACGCCTTGGTCTACGTTGGGCGCACCCGCCTGTATAAAACCACAGGTCATGAGCAGTCCGCCCGCGGCAGTGCGCAACCACTCAAGGCCTCTCGGATTATAGTATGAGGGATGCACGTCACCGTTGCCGGACTGCCAGCTAATGGGAACGTCGCCGATTGTCGTCAGCGAGATGTCCAGACAGCGTGACGGCAGCACCTGGTAGGCCAAGCCACCGCCGGTTCGCACTTGAACAATCTCTGTGCCGGCTTCGAAGCCCTCGGTAAGTTGCATCCTGCGTACGCCGCCTAATTGTTCGATTCGCCCCACGCGCGCTTCCATCTCGCGACGGGTGAAGGTTCGATTGTACAGCTTCATCGGTGTCTCCTTTTTGCGTACAACCTATCAAGCACTGCTCGTTACGCAAGCCATTTTGGTATCTATCTAGACAAGTCCCAGTCGTTCAAATTGCTCCGGCGGACTTTCGCTCTCTTTCATGGCCTTGAGGAGCTCATCAATCATGTGCTGTTCCGCCTGCGGATCGTCCAGCGGCGTCTCCTGTCCTGGATCAACCGTCACGTCAAAGAGCATGGTGCCGAACGGAAAGGCCTCTGTCCATGCTCGCGCCTTAATTTTCATAGTGCGACAACCTTTGGTGAACTCGAAGGGCTTCTGCAGCTCGATATCCTGCAGCTCGTCCACGGTGAAGCGATGGCGCATGTGCGTCGGCATCAGCGTGTACTCGAAGAGAGGAGAGTTTTCAGCGGATACAGGCGCTCTCATGTAGACATAACGACCATCTGTGATGTTCACATGGCCGCCGTGAACGCCGAACAAGGCTGTGTCCCGTACTGGCGCGTTGGTGGCGATGGAGTCGCGCAGTGGGATGCCCTGCATGTCCTTGGGCAGGTCAATGTCGAAATACTCCAGCAACGTAGCGGGCATGTCGATCATCTGCACCAGACCACTGCGACGTTCGCCCACCTTGCGCGAGCGCGGATCCCAAATGAAGAGCGGGATATGCGCGACTTCCTGATAGAAAGGTTGCACGATTTTGGCCCACCAGTCATGCTCGCCAAGGAAGAAACCATGGTCCGTGTTCACGATAAGCAGCGTGTCGTCCCACATGTCATACTCATCCATGAGATCGAGCACTTTGCCCAGGTTTTCGTCGCACATGCTGACGAGGGCTGCGTATTCGTAGCGAACGTGTTGGACCTCCTCCTCGCTTTCGTCTACGGGGCGATAGGGAGGCCAATCGAAATGGTCCCCTTGATATTCGTGTGGATAGAGGTCTTTGTACTTCTGCTGGGTGAAGAAAGGCTCGTGCGGGTCGAAGGTTTCGATCTGCAGGAACCAGTTGTCTTCACCATGATTGGCATGCAGAAAGGTTAGCCCGTTTTCGAACGTGACCGACTGCGGCTGGTCTTTCTCACGAGGCATATGCTTGCGATTGATCCAGTCCTGTCTCCACGAGTCGCCTATGGCTGCCGCGCCACTGTCGTCGGCTGCTCTGCTGGCGGCGACCGGGGGTATCACCGGATCGGCCAGTTCCGCATGCCAGAAGTCTCCTTCCTGGCCACGAGAGAAATGCCACGAGCTGTAGCGTTCATGGTAGGTGGCGCCGCCATCCTCGAAGTAATGCTGATGGTCCGTGGCGAGGTGCGTGTAGATGCCGTGTTCTTTCAGGATCTGCGGCATGGAATCGTCGAATGGTTCCAGCGGTCCCCAGCTTCGATGCAGAAAGTTGTAGCGCCCTGTGTGCAGCTCGCGGCGGGCGGGCATGCACGGCATACTTGCGACATAGGCGTTGTCGTAGGTAACGGTACGCTTGGCTAACCTCTCGAAGTTGGGCGCGTGCACCCATTCACAGCCGTAGGGTGGCAGCATGTGGCGGTTGAGCGTATCGAACATTACCATAATGGCTTTCATACTGACCCCCTAACGCAAAACTGAGATGGCGGTGGGTTCGATCCTGCGCACGACAACACGGCTGCGGTCCATCATCGACGGTACTTTCGGTCCGATTTCATTCTTCCATTCGTCGGATTCGTAGACTGCTGCGTACAACCCCTTCCGGTCCTCTTCATCTTCGAATCGTCGAATCCAGATGTATAGATCGTCCTCTTCCTGACCGACGAAACTGCCGGCAACGACCATTCCTTTTGAAACTTGAAAGGGGATGATGACTTCTTCCATGAATTTGACCCAGTTTTCTCGTTGACCTGGCTGTGTGCGGTATTCGCGTAGCTCGTAGAACATGCTGTTTCTGCTCTCTTTTCTAGGATGTCGACACTTGATTCCGATTGCGTTATATTCCGGCTAAAGGACAGACTTTGTCGTTGGCTTCAGGCGTTTGATATCAACGTTTTCACGGTCAAGCAGCGGTGGGATCTGCGGTACGACCTCGTTATTCCAGTAGTCAGACTCATAGATGCGCTTGTATACTGCATCGCGTTGTTCGTCATTCTCGAAGCGACGAATCCAGACATACAGAGTCTCGTCCTCTTCGCCGACGAAGCTGCCAACCACGACTACGCCTTGCGCAATCTGGAAAGGTATAACGACTTCTTCCATGAGCTTTACCCATTTATCGCGCTTGCCGGGCCAGCAGTGATACTGTCGGAGTTCGAAGATCATAGGGATTCTCCTGTATGTAGAAATCAGTGTGTCCGCAAGCAGTCTGTGCGGTTCATACGGAATGGACGCGGTCAAGTGCCCTTGTCGGTATCCCATTACTGCAGGGATGGTAAGTTATAGAATAGTCAGCAGTAATTACAGCTACGGCGTCACTCTGTGTCGTACGGGTGAATCTGCTTCCAGGAAGCGTAGCAAACTCGCCGCGATTGCAGCCAGAATGCGGCTCCCTGGAAGTTGGTATTCGTATGCTATGCTTCAGTGACAGCGTTGACACGCTCCAGCAGCGCCTTCATATAGCCGAGTGTAAAGGCGGTCCCCAGACGCGGGTCATCCGCCATGGTCGGAATGTGATCCGCGATGATGACGCCGTCGAAGTCCACCCTCTTCAGCGCCTCCAGGATGTCGAACATGTTCATGTACCCGTCATCCACAAAGGTCTCGACAAAGTGCGGCAACGGTTGGTGCACGTTGCGGAAGTGGACCTTGAAGATCTTGTTTTGGCTGCCGAACTCTTCAATGGATTCGACGGGACCCTTGCCCATAAGGTCGCCGCCTTCAAGCCAGCAACCTACGCAGAAGCAGATACCGACGTTCGGGCTGTCCGCGATTTCCATAGCGCGAGCATAGCCGTCGTAGCTGCCAAAGATGCAGCGCGGAATACCGCCCAGTTCGGGCACTGGCGGATCGTCCGGATGGATGCCGATTTTCACGTCGGCGTCTTCGGCAACTGGCGCCACTTCCTGGATAAACGACGTGAAGTTGTCCCAAATTTCTTCTTCCGTATATTTGCGCCCGTGCGTCAGTTCGCCGAAGTAAACCTTGTCGCGCCAGTAGCCCTTATCAGCCACGCTTAAGTCGAAGCTGCGTGCACTGGCGCCGCCTCGGGTTTCCATGCGCTCTGTACTCCAGATGCCGTTGGCCATATGCGCATAGGTCGTGTACGGAATTCCGGCCTTACCCAGGTCTCGCAGGTGCTGCTTGTATTGCTCGACCTTGGCGTCTCGGTTCTCCAGGTTCAGCGTAATGGCATCGACATTGTGTACATCCCAGTTACCGAAGCCGTAGATCTTCAGGCCTGCGTCTTCGAACAGCTTGCGACGGCTGGCATAGTAGTCGTAGCTTGAGTGCGCTGCGTCTGTCCAGAGAACTACGTAGTCGATGCCCATCTGCTTGACGAAGGCCAGTTCAAGTTCTGTAGGCTCCGCCGGCATCTGTGCTGCGATCTTGATGCCATGTTCAAACTCTGTCATCCTTAGGTCCTTTGTAATTGGTTTTGTGGTGCTAGCTGGACAACTCGTCCATCCATTGGTTGAGAATCTTTGCGTGTTGCGGCATAGCGATCTCCGGTTCTTCAATCTCCATGTGCCACTTCTTTTCCCATTCTGCGGCGATATATCCCTCATAGCCTTCGCGCATCAGCAAAGCCAGGATCTCGCGGCAAGGGACTTCACCTTCGCCCATAAGCACAAGCTGCCACTCACCGTCCGGCAGCAGGTGCGCATCTTTGAAATGCACGTGTTTGATACGATCGCCGATGAATTTCCAAGTGTCTTCGATGGATTCGCCCTTGCGGAAGGGGTGGTGGACGTCCCAGATAGCGCCGACCCATGGACTCTCGATAGGAGCCAACGCGGCGGCGACTTCTTCACCGCGACAGAAGGCGTCGTGTGTTTCCAATAAAATCAAAACTTGGTTTTCTTCGGCTGTGGGGATGGCGGCTTGTATGCCTTCGGTGACCCAATTGATCGATTGTTCGAGCGTCTGGCCTTCCTCCACGTTACCGCCGAAGGAACGCACCATGGGTGCACGCAGCGCTTTAGCCAGTGCGATGCTCTTCTTAAGCTCATCTTGGTTGTGGGCTCTCTCAGCAGGGTCCGGTGATGTGTAGCGCGTTGAGAGACCAAGCGCTACGATTTCGATACCGGTTCGATCACAGATAGCGGTCATCTCATCGATCTTCGCCTGGGGTAAGGATGAGGGAATGGTCTCGCCATCCAGAACGCGCACTTCCAAGCCCTGATAACCGTTAGCTACGGCTTCTTCTGCTGCTTTCTCAAAGCTCCAATCCGGGCAACCGAGTGTGCTAAATGCAAGCGGATAGATTGTCATGGACTTTTCTCCTTGCCTTCAATAGTTGAGCTGTCAAGACGTGGTAAACGGTTGAAAACTGAAATGTTTTGAAAGCAACACGTGATATATGCGTTGTGTAGATGCTATCAAGTATACTAGTTTGCACGCAGGTTTCTATTGATGCGTTTGCCTGGGACCAGAACGGGTTCGTGCAGATGCTTACATTATACGACCATAACAGCGGCGTACAAAGACACGTGCTCTCTGGTTGCGGCGTTCGTCGGAACAAAATTATCCATTGGAAAGGGCAATCTTTTTGACAAATGCACCTGCACTTTGTACATTGCAGACAGCTTCCATTTGACTCCTTTGGTATGATCAATAGGAAATCGGCACTCTGCTACGCAGCACGCAACATCCAACGAACAAATAGACTGAGAGAAGCGAAATGCAACCGGAACTGATCGCTGATTATCAATGTGTTACAGGCGAAGGCCCCCTATGGCACTCCGATGAGAAACGTCTGTACTGGGTCGACATTCCTATGGGACGCATCTTCCGATATGAGCCTGCCACGGGCAAGCATGAGCAGGTATATGAGGGAGACGAAGTTGGCGGCTTTACCATTCAGGACGACGGTTCGCTCCTGTTGTTTATGGCTAAGGGCGCCGTGAAGGTTTGGCGCGAGGGCGAGTTGACCACCATCATTGACGAAATACCCGACGAACGCGAGACACGCTTCAACGATGTCTTTGCAGACCCGGAGGGACGCGTCTATTGTGGCACAATGCCCGCGCCCGACCACCTGGCGCGTCTCTATCGCCTGGACCCGGATCGCAGGTTGACGGTGCTTCTGGAGGATATCGGCGTATCCAATGGCATGGGCTTCACGCCGGACCGTAAGGAGCTCTACTATACAGATACGCGAGCGCATAAGATCTACAAGTTCGATTATGATCAGGCGAGTGGCGACATCACCAATCAGCGCGTGTTCGTCGACACGGAGGGAGAAGTTGGCGGACCTGACGGCATGACAGTGGATGCCGACGGCAATGTCTGGTCTGCACGATGGGGCGGATCGTGCCTCGTGGAGTATGCGCCGGATGGAACAGAGCTGCAGCGGATCGAATTCCCGGCAAAGAAGGTCTCCTGCGTCACTTTCGGTGGCGACGATTACACAGACATGTATGTGACTACAGCCGGCGGCAATACGAAGGAAGAGGATGGACCGGGCGCCGGCGCCTTGTTTCGTGTCAAGTTTGGTGTCAAGGGTGTGGCAGAGTTCCGCTCGCGCATTCGATAGCAGAGACATGTACAGACGCTCACGCCTTTGCCGGGCGATTTTAAATGTTATCGATTTGTAATCTACGAACTAATTCTTGTGGAGTAAGTATATGAAAATTCATTTGGCATATGGCAAGAAGGGACTGGATATTAACCTTCCGAACAATGTGGACGTTATTCGGGCTCCGTTTGTACCCGGCGTACCCGATGAGAAGGCGGCACTCGAGAAAGCGCTGCGCGATCCCATAGAGTGCGCTCCGCTAGCTGAGATTGCCAAAGCCGGCGACAAGGTCGTCATCGTTCACAGCGATATCACGCGTGCCACGCCAAATGATCGCATTCAACCGGTGATCCTGGCGGAGTTAGAACGGGCAGGCGTGAGGCGAGAGGACATTACGCTGCTCAACGCGCTGGGCACACACCGTGCGCAGACCGAAGCCGAGTTGCGCATGATGTTGGGCGACTTCGTTGTCGACAACTATCGCTGCTTACAGCATGATATGAACGATGACGATAATTTAGTCTCGTTAGGCGAAACCACGCTTGGTCATCCTGTGCGTGTCAACCGGATGTACATGGAGGCTGATGTTAAGATCCTCACGGGATTCATCGAGCCGCACTTTTTCGCCGGGTTTAGCGGCGGTCCAAAGGCAGTGTTGCCCGCGATAGCAGGACCGGAGAGCGTGCAGTCGAATCATGGGGTCAGTATGATCGGCCATTCCGAAGCGCGCTGGGGGGTGACGTATGGTAACCCACTGTGGGAAGAGATGCTGGAGGTAGCGCTGAAATCAGAACCCAGCTTCCTACTCAACGTCTCCATGAACTCGTCGGGAGAGATCACAGGCGTATTCGCAGGCGACCTGCAGGCAGCACACAAGCTTGGCTGTGAGTTCGTGCGCGAGCACGCCATGGCGTCCGTGGCTAAGGCCTATGATATCGCCGTCACCACCAACAGTGGCTACCCCCTGGACCAGAATCTATACCAGTGCGTGAAGGGGATGAGCGCCGCCAAGCAGATCGTCCGAGATGGCGGTTCGATCGTTGTAGCAGGCGAGTGCCGCGATGGCATCCCGGAACATGGGCTGTATGCGAAGTTGCTTAAGCAAGCAGGCTCCGTACAGGGTATCATGGACATGATCCATCAGCCTGGCTTCAATGCTCAGGATCAGTGGCAAGTTCAGATACAGGCGATGTTACAGCAGGAGGCTGATATTTACGTCTATGCGGGCGGCTTGAGTGACGAGCAGATTACCGACGCACTCTTCGAGGTGTGCCGTGATATCGAAGGAACCGTGTCAGAACTTATGACGAAATATGGTGATTCGGCTCGCATCTGCGTTATGCCTGAAGGTCCGCAGACTATTGCTTATCTGAACGGAAACTCGCGCCAGTAACTGATTGGTTATGGGGTTTTCACGACAATAATCTGTCGCTACCAGAGAGGGTTGCTCGTCTTGTAGAGTGACCCTCTCTTTTCTTGCAATACATGCCTCTACTGCTCTAGAGCTTGCAGGCCTGGATAGCACGACAATGCATTGCCCCGGTAGAATCGCTCGAGCACATCCTCTGGCAGCCCAAGGCCAACAGTTTCAATGCCGCGCACTGTCATCTCTTCCGTCGTCTCAAAGTAGGTGAAATGCGTCTCGTATTCTGCGCGAAGTGCACCGACCACCTTCGCACGCTCCTCCTCCGGCAATTCAGAAGGCTGTTGCCGCATGACTACATCTGTGCCGAACAGGATGCGGTCAGAATACCGCAGCATGAAGTCCCGCACCTTGCCGGAATCCTGTAGCGCCATGTCGCCGAGTCGGGCAGAGATGTCGACAGCAAAGTTTGGGAAGCGCTCAAAGCGGGCGGCAACTTCGTCGACGTCGTACTCCAGACTGCCCAAATGCGCGCCTACGATGCGCAAATTCGGATTTTGCTCGACCATGTGATCACGTGCTGCGATCAGCACCGAGTGGGACGGGTGCTCTGGATGGTTGTACATGTGCCACTGCGGGTGTGTGCTGTAGTAGTTGTAGTGCGGGCTGCGCTCATCCAGCGGCTGCCAGCAGGCCAGTGGCTCAGCCATGTGCATCAGCAACGGATGGCCATTCACGGCTAGGAAGCTGAAGATCGGCGTGAAGAGCTCGTCGTCGATCTGCAGGAATGAGCCGTCCCGTTTGCGGATTGTCATTCCAATATTCTTCCACGCCTTACATGCAACGGCGCCGGCAGCGAAATCCTGCTCCAGTTGGGCAATGACGGATGCACCATACGCGTCCGGATCGAAATCTGCGTCGTCGGTGTGGGGAAGGTCGAACGTCGTACACCACGCGAAGCGTGCCGGGTACTCGTGCTGCATACTGCTGTACAGCGTGCGCTGCTTGCGCCAATCATCTTCGTAGCTTGCAGCATAGCAGATGTTGAGCAGGCGCAGATCGAACTGTTCCAGCAAGTCCAAGAATGTTGGATCATCATCGGCAAAATGGATGTGTGCGTCGATTACTTTTGCCATTAGTTCCTCTTATATCTCGGTTGAATAGGCGTAGGCTCATTATAGGCAGAAGTAGGCGTTTGTCTGCAATTCTTGTGGGCAAGGATTGCCTATCAAGGATCAATATAGTCCCAAACGTCTTTGGCTTCCAGTTCTTCATCGATCACCATCTGCACAGCATCACGGAAACGTCCGGCAGTTCGCTCTGCGTAGTCCTGCATGCTCCACGGTATGGCGTATCGCAGCGAGCGTAGATAGGGTCGGTAGAGCGCTTCATCGTCGGACGCCTCAGTCACCACATCAAAATATGGCGAGAGGGAGCCTCCGTCGCGCCACGTCCAGTCCGGCAGGACCTCACGAGCCGTGAGTTGTTCCGCCAGCTGTATGGCAAGCTCTTGGTTGCCACTGACGGCATGGATAGCCAGGCAGTTGACATAAGCCAACGTTGCGTTGCCCGCTGGACCACGTGGCAACTCGGTCACGCCGTAGTCCAGCAATGGCGCTTCGGATGCCAAATAGGGAATCAGCCAGTCTCCGCCGATGACCATGGCAGCTTTCCCTTTGGCGAACGCTTCACCAGTCCAACGAGTCTCCAGGTCCTGCGGACGGGCAGCAAGACCCTCGGAATACAGAGAAGCGACATATGTAAATGCCTGTTGCGCCGCTTGGGTATCGCTCGGTTCGGTTTCGCCTGCGGATTTGGCTTGGTCGGATGCTTGATAGTAGAAAGGCGCCCAGCTGGCAAAGTTAGCGTCTAGCGCAATGCCCGTGACATCCGTCAGCGCGCTCGTGGCTGACAGGGCGCCTCGCAGTGTATCCCAGCTCCAATCAATTGTATCCGGCTGCAGACCGACTTCTGCGAAGATATCTTCGTTGTATAGCAGAGCCAATGTGTGCAATGACTGCGGCAAGCAATACGCCACACCGTCTACGGTGACGGCATCGAGAGCAGGCTGCAGTAGTGATGTACGATTGATGAGGCGCTCTGGTATGGGGTCGATCAAGCCTTGACTAACATACTTCGGCAGGTCATAGGACGGCGTTAGGAAGACGTCAGGAGGCGTAGCAGATTGAACCGCATCAGTGAGTTCAGCATCGTACTCTGTAAGCAGAGTGGCGCTTATCTGCAGCGAAGGGTTTAGTGCCTGGATGGTGTCGATTAGTTGCACGAGCGCTGCGTCATTGGCACGTGTCGAGCGTGGCGCATACAGCGAGAGCACAGGACGATCTGGTTCCTGTGCTGCATCGCTATACTGGTCTGGATTGTCAATATTTGCGGACTCATCCGAGCTGTTTGCACAGGCGTATACTGTTGTAACAAGAAGCATCAGTGCAAAAGGAATTGCCAGCCGAATGAGTCGCATAAATTACTGTGCCCTATGGGGCGACTGACTACGCTGTCGCTGCGAAAGCCGCCTAGTCGGATTCAGCTTCGACCTGTGCGTCATATTCCTCAGGAGTCATCAGGGAATCCAACTCCGACTGTAGGTCGTCACCTGGCTTGATCTTGAAGAACCAAGCCTCGTACGGCTTTTCGTTGACGATCTCCGGTGCACTGTCGAGCTCTTCGTTGGTCTCCACGATCTCGCCGCTGATTGGTGCGTGGACATCTTCGGCAGCCTTCACAGACTCGACGACAGACACTTGTTCGCCTGCTGATACAATGGCGCCTATCTCTGGCAATTCGACGAATACTACATCCGAAAGCAGGTCCTGGGCGGCATCGCTGATGCCGACTATGGCGATGCCTTCCTCAATGCGAACCCATTCGTGCGTCTTGGAGTATTTTGCAGATTGATCAAGTTTGTAGTCAGTCATTTGGTGTTCTCCGATGGGGTTGAAAATTAGGTAATAATTTCGACAATTTCAGATCGATATCTTCCTCATACGGTACTCAAGTGCGTGCGCTTTGGCAACTTGTGCATATCGCGTTAAGAAGTGGGTGTCCTGCGGTAGAATGGACGTTTAACAACGACAGCCGATTTTGGCGCATTGCGCACCTCGACATGGACGGTAGTGCCGAGCGTATGATAGCCGCGCTCCACATACGCCAATGCGAGGAACTTGCCAATGGTCGGCGATCGCATTCCTGTGGTGATGTGACCGATAACCTTCTCCCCATCAACGACTGGATAGCCCTCGCGAGCCAACGCCCGGTCCACCATTTCCAAGCCAACCAGGAGCCGATCTGTGCCTTCCAGCTTGCTCTTCAGTAACGCATCATGGCCCACGAAATCGTGTGCGTAATCAACTGTCCAGCCAAGCCTAGCTTCCAGTGGATTGGTCTCTGCGTCTATTTCATGTCCATACAGTGGCATGCCCGCTTCAAAACGAAGGCTGTCTCGCGCTGCAAGACCGCACGGCAGCAGTCCGTCGTCTTCACCAGCCGCCAATATTGCGTTCCACATCAGTTCGGCATTGTCAGCCGGGAAGTAAAGCTCAAAGCCGTCCTCTCCGGTGTATCCGGTGCGCCCAATGAGCGTTTCAATACCGTCGACTGCGGCATATGTGGACCGGCGAACGGCTAGTGTCGACAAGTCTTTTTCTGTGATCCGCTGCAGGATGCGCTCAGATAGCGGACCTTGCAGCGCCAGCATATAAGTCGGATCAGAAATGTCCACTAATTTGACATCAAAGTCGTGCGCGTGCGCTTGGAGCCAAGTAAAGTCCTTCTCGCGATTGCCCGCATTGACGACGATAGTCCAGCTATTGGGCAGGTGGTAGAGGTAGATGTCGTCGACGATGGCGCCGTCCGCGTACGTAAGGAGGCTGTAGCCGGCCTCATGTACTGCCAGCTGGCTAACGGCACTAACCTGTACTCGTTCCAGAAACTTAAGTGATTCTGGCCCCGACAGCTCAAGTTGGCCCATGTGATCGATATCGAAAAGACCGGCGGCAGTGCGAACTGCGTGATGCTCTTCTGTAGGCCCGGTTGGATACTGGACTGGCAATGACCAGCCGGCAAAATCGACCATGCGTCCGCCGAGTTTGATGTGCGCATCGTAGAGCGCTGTCTGTTTCATCTGTACCTTAACATAGCAGATCGGTTTGTAAATCGTCTTGTACAAAGTATACAGCCTGCAAAAGTGGACCACAAAGAATTCATCGGCACACACGACCAACTTCGCTGGCAGAGGCCAGTATTTCGACTGAGGTACGAAATCCTTGCGCAACTTTTATGCAGCAGCCTGGATACAGGTTCATTTTGTTGACGTATAGGTTCTGGCTTTGAGATATTGAACAAACCAAACGATTTTCTATGTGTATGTGAAGATCTTGAATACTCAGTGGAGAGTTGAGATCGGGGGCTTGTTGATACTAGCACTGCGAAAAACTGGGCTTAGGAGTCAGTTCTGGCATTCTTTCCAGGGTAGTACGTGCAGGCTCAGCCGATTATGCCGGTGCAGCCCCGAAACACACCATTGCCACGTCTGTGGTAACAAACACATTTCATTGGTGCGCGGACTAGAGGTTTCAGATTCACTACTGTCGGCGAGACAGTATAGAGCCGATGAGCGCATTTCTTCATTTCTAGCCAAGACCCTATGACCCATCAAGGGGGTAAACTGGTTCTATTTCAGTGACTTACTGTTGCTCGTAAACTGAACCTGTATCCCGCTACGCGTAGTTCGCTTACCGCCCTTATAGCAGTAATTTCCACCAATAAAGTAGCTGCTAAGAAATCTCCTGTGCATGGGCCAGAATCTGGTCGGCGGCATAGTATGCGTCCTCCAGATTGAGCTCTTCTTCCACCATGAGTTCTGACGCGATGTCATCCCTTGAACGCTCCAACCAGACGTCGGGCAAGCTGTCATCCGTGAACGCCTGATAGATTTCCTGTGCGCTCAGTTCATATAGGCCCTCAGCATCAACCCTTTTTTTATTCCGATTTCGATCGCTGAACTGGGCCCGTCGATCGCGAAGCTGCCGCTCTACAGCGTCCAGAGCGGCCTTCATGGCGATGGTGGGATCTGATTCCTTTGCTACGCCAGCCAGTTGCTCCGGTCGACTATACAGGACGGCACGCGCCCGGAAGAGATGAGGCGTCTCGTCGCCCTCGGTCAAGTTTTCCAGACTAACGGCAGCGCCGATTACGTCGTTATGTTCACGTGCAAGAGCGTGCAAACGTTCCTCTGCCTCTAGGCGAAGATCGGTCTCCAACTGCGGTGAGAGATTTTCAATCTCATTCGTAAACTCGTATTCAAAATCGGGAAGTGCCATGGTTTGTACCTCGTATTCTTGCTCATGGAAGAAACGACTTAGCCACCTAGTGCCTTTGTCCAGTCAACGTGTGAGCACCTCATTCAGCGTATCCGATGTTCTTGACAATTTGTAGGCCAAGTTATTTCTCCAGCTTCTTCGTCTATTCATGCTGAATTGCTACACAAGCTTCGGTGGGGATTTGAACGCAGTAACTGGCTATTCATCATGATACCCATTCGGTGCCAGAACGGAATAGGAAACTATACAGTTACTGGTCTATCTTCAGATACACTTCCAAATGAATGAGCATGGTTCTATACAGCAACCGCATCGTTGATAAAACTCTTCGAAAAACCACCAAGGATGTATCCGCGATATACCCCTCATCTTGTAAAGAAGCATAGCTTTCCGCGCTTGAAAGCGCGAAGATGGACAGACCATTTACATTCGCCATGGTGGAAGCGTAAGATTCGGCTGAGCAGTAGACAGGACTAGTCGATGGAAAGAGGTTAGGCTCTCTTGATAGCTGTACGGAGAGGCGCCTCTAGTGAATAGCCTGTTGGGCAGTCTCTGTGTACCAACAGCGATGTTCAGTTGCGCTGCCGATTAGATTTTGCTGCAACCGGGTTTGCGATCAGACCATCATGTTGCTATCGGTGTCAGTAGAGTGATCGACCGGCCGGGGTAGCAGACGATAAAATCGAGAAGTGGGTTCAGTGCCACATACATTGTGAGGTACGAACCTACGTTTGGCAGACGGTCGCAACACTGAAAGGATTACAGAATTGGATCTGAATGAAAAAACTGCTGACAATGCGTAACAGAGTGCGCGATTTAGTCCGCAAAGAAGCTCTCATTGAGATGGTCTAGCTGATAGGAGAACCAATAATGACGGATACAACGATCAAGAAAATAGATTCCACACAATCTCCGACCGGAGCGATGGGTCAGAAATATTTGGCTTCCGGCTTAACAGTCTCTATGCGCTTGTGGGACGCGGTCGGTTCGGATATTCAACTCGATGAACACACTCGCGATTATGAAACTGTGGGATACGTGCTGAAAGGTCGCGCCAAGCTTCATTCTGAACAACAGACCGTGATTCTGGAAGCCGGCGATTCGTGGATTGTGCCGCGTGGTGCACGTCATCGATACGAAATTATCGAGCCGTTCACTGCCGTTGAGGCTACGCATCCGCCAGCACACGTGGAACAGCGGGATAATCCGGATTCGGCACGTTAATGCCGATGGAGCCGGAAGATGACACATAACCATTCAGTAAGTACCTGTGCACGTCCGGCCAATTTCGTACTTACTACGTCTGGGTCAGCCATCGCAATAACGACAGTTCTGCTACAGCTAGCCGGTAGGATTGATGGTCTAGCGGTTCGAGCACCCGTTCCCGCCGGTTGCATGATCGCCGCCGCCGAGCGACCTCAGCACATCGGCGCGATCGTTTCAAGAGGAGCTCGTCCTGATCTTGTGATGGAAGCGCTGCCTCGTTTATGCGCTCCGACTCTCCTTGTTGTGGGCGGACATGATACTTCCGTCAGAGAGGTGAATCAAAAAGCTCTCTACAAGCTGAATTTCAAAACGGAACTAACAGTTGTTCCTGGTGCTATTCGTCTCTTTGCAGAGCCCGGCGCCCTGGAACAGGTGGCGGGCTTGGCGCGCGAATGGTTTCGTGCCCATCTCTTCGACTGTACATACGAGGAGGACAAATATGGAAGACAAACTGATAAGCGGTAGCAAGCAAGCGACAGAGGAACTGGTTTCAGCGGTCCGAAATATGGGTCATGAACTGCAGCGGGATGAAGATCTTGATCCGCTCATCGACCGGATTGGCGACGCAATACTCGTCCTGATTGGCGAGGCTTCGCATGGAACTTCAGATTTCTACATATGGCGAGCTCAGCTGACTCGACGTCTCATTGCCGAACATGGTTTTTCTTTTGTCGCCGTAGAAGGAGATTGGCCCGACTGCTATAACGTGAACCGCTACGTCAAAAACTACCCGAACGCGGGTGATTCTGCGTTCGATGTACTCCAGACGTTCGACCGTTGGCCGACATGGATGTGGGCGAACTGGGAAGTTGTCGCCTTCGCTGAGTGGTTGGAGAGCTACAATCAAGAGTCTGGTCGGGAAGGTGCTGCTCAGGTCGGCTTCTACGGGATCGATGTCTACAGCTTGTGGGAATCGATGTCGAGCATCATTGAGTACTTGAGCGACAACGCACCGGATGCTCTGGAAGCAGCGCGACACGCCTATCTCTGTTTTGAACCCTATGGCGAGGACGCTCAATCCTATGCCTGGCACACAAGCCTTGTACCAGAGTCCTGTGAGTCCGAAGTGATCGAATTGCTCTCGGAGGTTCGACGCAACGCTCAACGCTATCCGGGCGATCCCGAAGCTGCCTTCGATGCGGAACAGAATGCGCGTGTCGCGGTCGAGGCAGAACGGTATTATCGCACGATGGTAAGTGGAGGCGCCGCTTCTTGGAATGTGCGCGATAGACATATGGTGGATACTCTGGAGCGGCTTATGGATCATCACCAAAGCATGAACCCGTACGGTGCGACTAAGGCGGTAGTCTGGGAACACAATACGCATGTAGGTGACGCGCGCGCAACTGACATGGCTGGAGGCGGTATGGTCAATGTGGGGCAACTGATGCGTGAGAATAATGCACAGGATGACGTAGTGCTTATCGGTTTCGGAAGCAATAGCGGACGCGTGATCGCAGGCAGCGAATGGGGTGCATCCATGCAGAAGATGGACGTCCCAGACGGCAAAGAGGGAAGTTGGGAAAACATACTCCACGAAGCATATCAGGGGGATCGGCTTATTTTAATGGACGATATGCGAGCCAATGCACAGGCGATGGCAACAAGGGGACACCGTGCAATTGGAGTCATCTATGACCCCGAGCGGGATTCGGGAAATTACGTGCCCACCGTTCTGCCAGCGCGCTACGATGCGCTGCTTTACCTAGATCGGACGGAGGCGCTGCATCCGCTTCACCCAGAGCCAGAAACAGATAGGCCGCCTGAACTCTATCCATGGGGTGTCTAACCTGTACCAATAACTGGACGCGGTTATGTATGCCTAGTGTACATCACGGCACATATATTTCTGCCGACCTACTCCGATAATATCTAGTTGAGTCATCGCGAACCTGAACACGGCAAGAAATGGTGTCATTGCCTATACTAGATTCCTCAAAAACGCCATTGTTGCGTTCAGCATTAATGCTGGATAGCTGTGGCTAATTGAATAATTTGCGGTAACTGCCGTGATGAATCTTCTAGATCATTTTGGATGGGTGAGAGACGCATTTCTTCGACGGATTCGGATGTGCTATCGATCAATTGCAGTCTGCCTGTGGTCATCGTAGTTGCCGCATCATCGGTCATACCATGAAGGAAAACGGCGTGATCCATTGTTGCGCATACTGCGCAGGTAACGAAGGCGTTGAAAAGGCGCTGGATCGGCAGCAACTTACGGACAATCCGCATTGAGCACGTGATACGCCGGTGGCACATAAGTGACTATCTGGCGTCTAGAAGTGAGTATGTAGTCGTAGATACGTAGAAATGGAGCTGTATATCATGACAGACAAGGTAACGGAAAGCATCATCGTGAAGGGTGATGTCCATGACGTATATAGTCTTTGGGCGGACTTCAGCAATTTCCCTCAGTTTATGAAAGATATCGAGTCCGTCACGCTAACAGGTGACGATGAGTCCCACTGGGTGATGAAGGGTCCGGCAAAGACTAGCTTTGAGTGGGTTGCAATCACCACAAGAAGAGAAGAGGACAGCCGCATAGCCTGGAAGAGCGTGGACGGTGACTTAAAGGTAAACGGTCAGGTAACGTTCAAAGAGTTGCCGCAGGATGAAGTACAGATCACGGCGACAGTTCAGTATGTCCCGCCCCGCGGCGCTATTGGCAGTGCGGTCGCCAAACTCTTTGGCAATCCTGATGAGCGACTGCGGAATGATTTGCGCAGTTTCAAGATGTTCTTTGAGCAGTCTTTAAAATCGGTGCGCGATCTAGCAGATGCCAGTCAGCAACATAACGATGCGGATGTTTCTTAATTATACGTATTTATCACTGTTCGAGCCGCACTGGACTGCTAAGCCTGAGGTGCAACACGTTCATGACGAACCGGATATCATCACATGTTCAACGCCAGATGATTAACCTCAGCAGGCGTTGCCGGACGTCGAACCGGTAGAGTGTAGCATCACTAGCTAGGCAGTGAATTCGCCGGCTCTGAAATAGGACAGCCTGCGATAGTGGTTCGTGGTTCATTCTGTACGATCTTATGGGAGGACTAGCAGGGCGATGCAGGAAGACAAAGAAAGCCAACTGAACAAAGTGGCGCAAAAGGTTCGGGATTTCCATGGCTCTGAGCTCTATGAGTTCCGAAAGCAAAATGGTTATCAAGCAGTATTTGGTGAAGGCGATGCCGATGCGCGAGTGATGCTGATCGGAGAGGCTCCAGGTGAACAGGAGGCGAAATCAGGCCGCCCGTTCGTGGGAAGAGCCGGACAAGTATTGGATGAACTCCTTGAGTCTATCGGTGTGAAGCGCGACGAGGTGTATATTACGAACATTGTTAAAGACCGTCCCCCGGAGAACCGCAATCCGAGAGCAGAAGAGATAGAGTTGTACATGCCTTTCTTAGATCAACAGCTTCGGATTGTTGAGCCTACCGTTATCGTTACGTTAGGAAGCGTCGCCACTGAAACGATGCTGCGGCAGTTTGAGTTGCCCCAAAAAGGCAGCCCTCTTGGCGACGTGCACGGCGTGCCGATTGAGGCGCATGCACCATACGGCGACGTTACTCTTTTGCCCATGTATCATCCTGCAGCCGCATTCTACAATTCAAGCCTTGATGACGTCATGAAGAAAGACATTAAAGAGCTGCAGGCGCTCACATAAAACGCACAAGCAGCGAATGTGGCGCAGGCTGAAACAGCGTCATAAATCCTCACGGAATTCGCTCATCCAGTGTGCAGCCTTAATTCTAGGGAGCGTACAAATATATGACTGACGGCAAACCGAGCAATGACGATATTGCCGAGGTACTCGACCGTATCAGCGCTCTGTTAGAGACCCAAGGCGCGAATCCCCATCGGGTGCGAGCCTATAGTAACGCCGCTAATCGACTGCGTGATACGCAGAAACCGGTAGCCGATATCGTCCGCAGTGGAGATGGCGATAAGTTGCAGGAGATGCCAGACATTGGCGAGGGACTTGCGCACCTCATCTCATCATACGTCACCACGGGCAGATCCGACTTGCTTGACCGCCTTCAGGGTGAGGTGTCACCGGAAGATGTGTTTGAGCAAGTTCCTGGCATTGGCGAAAAGTTGGCCAAACGTATTACCGAAGAACTGGAGATTCACACGCTACAGGAGCTGGAACAGGCCGCTCACGATGGCCGCCTGGAGGACGTCAAGGGCATTGGCACAAAACGCCTACGGTCCGTACGTACAAGTCTGGCCGGCATGTTGAGTTCATCTGCACAGCGGCGCGCCCAGCAGCGTACTGAAACCACTGGACAGGATGAAAATGAGCGACCTGATGTCGGTATCCTGCTCGATGTTGACAAGGCATACCGAGAGCGAGCAGAGGCTGGCAAACTGAAGAAGATAGCGCCACGACGCTTCAATCCGGACGATGAAGCTTGGCTACCAATTATGCATTCCTCACGCAACGGATGGGAATTTACCGTTCTGTTTTCCAACACTGCCCTTGCACACGACCTACACATGAATTACGATTGGGTGGTTCTATATTACGAGAACCAAAATAGTGACGGACAGGCGACAATTGTGACCGCTACGAAAGGTCCGCTAGAGGACAAGCGTGTGGTCCGTGGCAGAGAAGCCGAATGCGAACGCTACTATAAGAAGCTCGAGAATAGTTGATGCAGGGTTGTGGGTGCACCTCCGCTTATGTGCTCAAGATAGGGATATCGTGTACAAGTTAAACCGGTTTTGCCTACAAGTGCTTCGGTATCTATTCAGCTACTTTAAAATGACGACAACGGAGCATAGGCGCAGTCACGTCGCTCTTACGCGGCGAGCACAGGGGAGTAGCATACTGGTTCGTTCTACCGTGCGTGGTGTGCTCTTGCGCAATGGTTGCATGCATATTGGCATTATGACCACGCTATCTGTCGGCTAGAGAACATAATTAGCTCTGACTGAAACGGGTACTATTTCATCTTGAGATAAGACGGCCTTTCCTATACACGTAGTCTGCATTTTGATGATCGACTAGGGATGGTTCGCTATATTGGTGGGCACCATGCGCCCGACAGAAACACAGGTCGCCAAATCGATCATGAGCAGCCATGAACGTGTACCCCATCAAGGGCTACGGTTATCATAATCTGTCCGACTGCAGGAAAGCTTGATCAGGTGCTTTGGTTGTGGAGCTATATCTTCCCCCGTAACTCAGCTGCCACGGCGGCGGTATATTCGAGAAAACGCTGGTCGCCAAACAACCATACATGGATCAGGTACGTGAGCAGCCAGTAAATCATTCGGCGGACTTCATACTCTAAACGCAACGGGTAGAGACTTGTGTAAGTTTCCATGAACGCTGGACGCGAACTGTCGAACGATTCGAGATAGGCCAATTCCAATTCAACGTCAGCGTACTCTGCACCGGGATCCACTAGCCCACTAATGTACCAGCCATTATCGTTTTGCTGAACGATAATATTACCCGACCAAATATCTGCGTGTACCAGCGTTGGTACGCCTTGGTTAGCCAGAATGTCTGACGCTCGACAAATCGCGTAATCCACATCTGCTAGTACACTGCGCGATAATCTCCGGCTAATCTCCGGCTGAGCACGCACTTCGTGCAGGCGAGGAACAAACAAGTCAGCCCAACAAGGCACTCCCTGTTCATCTAGCTTTCCATAAGTAATGCATGTATGGCTGTGCAGTTCGATCAGGATGCGGGCCAACTGGCGGTCAAGGTCGGCCAAATCCGACGGTCTTATCAGACCTGCTTGGGTTGCCTGCTGCAGATTGACCCCGGGCAAACATTCAAGCAGCAAGTAGGAGTATGGCAGGAGGTTGCCCGTAGATTCTTCGGCGTAGGGTTCCGGGCAAGGTAGACGAGTGTTCTTACGCAGATACCGAAGTATAGCCGCCTCTTTATCCAGGGTATATGGTCCGTCACATGGTGTGTTTAGCTTGATGACTGCTGTATAGGGCGGCTGGTCGAAGGATAGCCGCAGCACCGTATTGATTTTGCCGCCTTTCAGCGGAACAATCTCTGTACAAGTCACCGGACGGTTCAGCCAGGATTGCAGAATCGTTTCGGCTTGTACGGAGGTAAGTGTAATGTGAGTTTGTCTGTTAAACATAGGATTCGCCACTTGTTATTCAGATAGTGAAATCATAGAGGAATAAGTGCTGCAAGCCAAGGAACGATGTTTCAATGGCTGCCTACCCCTCGTCGGTACATCTGCTCACGGACGACTTATTTCCACATCGTAATGGGCGCAACACATTTATAGTCTGTAAATCGTTATTATGTTCACGTTACTCATGAGTATAGGTTGATAAGGTTACGCACAACTGAATGCGCACAGACCGGTGAAGGTTATTTAGATGGCGATGTCAATTAGTGCTCGAAACACAGTACTGCTTATAAAACACGATAATCTGCCAGCAGAACAAGTAGTGGTCGAAAAAGTGGCTTCATGGAAGCTGAACAATGAGTAGTGTGAATGGCGATAACGCACCCGCCGAAACGCATGACGATGTAGTCGACAATCATGCCGCGGCTAGCAGCTTGCGCGTACCACATGTCGACAAAGCGTCACGGCGCAACGGACATGCACCTGCGCTAGTTCGGCTATCGGAGTTGATCAAGGAATTTACCGAGGCGGGACAGAAACGGCTTGTACTGGACCATCTGGATCGCGAGTTCTATGTCGGCGAGTTTGTTTGTCTTCTCGGGAAGTCCGGTAGCGGCAAAAGCACGCTTCTGAATCTGATCGCCGGCATTGACAAACCGACATCCGGCAGCATTATCTTCCAAAATGGCGAGTTACACATCGACTTCACCGCGCTGAACGAGCGTGAACGGACGCTATTCAGGCGACGCAATATGGGCATCGTGTTCCAGTTTTACAATCTGATCCCAACCCTCACAGTTCTCGAAAACGTCACACTGCCACTGGAGCTTGCCGGCGCAGGTTCTGCAGCACTTGACAATGCGAAAGGCCTGTTGAATCGAGTGGGACTCGGGGACCGTTTTGAGAGTTATCCCGATAAGCTCAGCGGCGGTGAGCAACAGCGTGTCGCCATCGCAAGAGCGCTCGTTCACGACCCGATGTTGATTCTTGCCGACGAACCTACCGGTAACCTGGACGAGGAGACAGGCGAGGACGTATTGAGTCTTCTGCTCGAACTCACGCGCGACGCAGGGAAGACGCTGTTAATGGCGACCCACGCAACAGATGTGGCGAATCTCGCCGACCGTGTGCTACACCTGTCGCATGGCAAGCTTGTACGCGACCATGAGTGGCAGGATGGAAGAGTAGTAAGCGCAGAGTACGACCAATGAGTGCCAGACTGTCCGGGTGGTTGCGCCGCGGCAACCTGCTGTCGCGTCTTGTACGACGGCACGTCAGACGGCGCGTGTTGCAGAGCATCTTCCTGGTTGTCGGAATTGCCATCGGCGTGGCCATGATGGTTGCCATCGATCTGGCCAATGGTTCCGCAGAACGCGCTTTCCAGCTAGGTACCGAAGCCGTCACGGGTCGAGCGACGCACTTCATTGCCGGCGGTCCCACAGGACTTGACCAATCCACGTATACAACAATCAGGAGGGAAGCGGGTTATCGACTCAGCGCGCCAGTCGTGGAAGACTATGTCACAGTCGCAGACCTAGACGGGCAGCCGATACGTTTACTTGGCATAGATCCACTGGCGGAAGCGCCATTTCGAAGCTATCTTGGCGCTGATGAACCTGTTGACAATATGCCGTCTATGCTAACCAACCTGCTGACCCGACCGAATAGCGTCCTCATCAGTCAAGAGCTTGCCGATACCTATGGCTTGAGCACTGGCGACTCCATTTCAGCAGACTATGGGGGCAATTCTTTCTCGCTAGAGATTGTTGGACTGTTGGCCCCTAATGACGACCTCAGCAGGCGCGCCCTTGAAACACTATTCATTGCCGATATTTCCACTGCACAGGAAGTGCTCGGGCGCATCGGTCGGCTAGACCGGATCGACTTGATTGTCGACGAAGGCCCTGCCGGGAAGCAGACGATTGAACAACTCGCATCGTTTCTTGGACCCGACGAATATATCGCCACCTCCGAGGCGCGCACCAGCGCCGTAGGTGAGATGACAAAGGCATTTCGGCTAAATCTGACCGCGTTGAGTCTGCTTGCGTTACTCGTCGGGATGTTCCTCATCTACAACACAGTCACCTTTAGCGTCGTGCAAAGACGACCGGTAATCGGGAGCCTGCGCGCGATAGGTATGACGCGGCTAGAGGTTTTCTGCTTGATCATTATAGAGGCTGTAACACTCGGCCTGGTTGGAACTGTTCTCGGGCTCGGGCTCGGCATCTTGCTGGGTAGAGGTGCGGTTCAGCTTGTTTCCCAGACCATCAACGATCTATTTTTTGTCGTGTCGGTCCGTGAAGTAGACATACCTACAGCAACACTAGTCAAGGGTACAGTCACGGGTCTTGTAGCATCCGTGGCGGCTGCCGCAATACCGGCGTACGAGGCGACCAGCATCCCGCCTGCCGGAGCTATGCAGCGCAGCAACTTGGAAGATCGCTCGAGGACGCTGCTGCCGTGGATCAGTGTTGCCGCTGTTGCCATGTTGGCTCTTGGTGTGCTGCTGCTTCTTCCCGACACCAGTCTTGTGGTTTCATTTGCCGGACTTTTTGCGGTCATATTGGGCAGCGCACTATTGACTCCACTGCTGACGAATGTGCTAATGAAGATCGCCCTCATTGTCTCGCGCATGTTCCTGGGCATCATCGGTCGCATGGCGCCGCGTAACGTGTCACGCTCGCTCAGTCGAACTTCGGTCGCCGTCGCAGCCCTCATGGTTTCCGTGAGCGTCATTATCGGCGTTGGCATCATGATTAGCAGTTTTCGCGGCACGGTGACTATGTGGCTCAACGATATACTACAAGCCGACATCTACATTTCACCACCCTCGCTGATCGCAAACCAGGTCTCAACGTCGCTTGATCCAGGTGCGGTACAGATAATTGATGCATTTCCTGGCATTGCGCGTACGGCGACATCGCGTGATGCAGACGTGCCAATTTTGGAAGATGACCAGGGCGGCAGCTTGGTGTCCGAGAATGTTTCGACGGTTCATGTTGTCGCCCTCAGCGAAGACCTAGCAGGCCCGGATCGCCGGTACAGGTCCTCAGTGGGCGATTGGCGCGAGACCTGGCGTGCGGTTGAGGAAGGTAGCGTAATCATTAATGAGCCTATGTCGAATCAGTATGACCTGCAAACAGGTGACGTAATTCACCTGCTGACCGACCAGGGCAGCGCCCCATTCAAAATCGCCGGTATATTCGTGGGCTTCGACGTTCGTTCTCTGGTGTATATGGTTGACGATGTCTACCGTGCGAATTGGGACGATGAGGCAATTTCAGCTGTGGCAGCGTATGTTGACCCTGGCGTCAATGTGGACGAGAAGGTTGACGAGTTGCGCAGGTCTCTTGCGGTTGATGCCGAGGTTGTGGTGCGCTCAAACCGAAGCACGCGTGAAGATGCACTTGACGTATTTGATCGAACGTTTGCCATCACTTTCGCGCTGCAGATATTGGCTACCATCGTCGCCTTTATCGGAATACTGAGCACGCTCATGAGTTTACAGCTAGAGAGAGCCCGCGAAATTGGGATCTTACGTTCCAACGGAATGACGAGAGACCAATTATGGCGACTATCGTTGTACGAAACTGGCCTGATCGGAACCAGCGCTGGTCTCATCGCTATCCCAACCGGTCTAGTGATGGCAGCGATACTGATCTACATCATCAATTTGCGCTCGTTTGGTTGGTCGATGGAAATGCAGCTCGCCCCATCCATATTCATTCGCGCGTTTCTGGTAGCGGTCATAGCCGCCTTGGTTGCCGGCATATTCCCTGCATGGCGCATGGGTAACATGACGCCAGCCACAGCTATTAGAACCGAGTAATGAGAAAGTGACATTCTAGCGCGCCACGAGGGTATGGAGGGCGCGGCTAGCGCTGGAAGCGCAGGTCTCCGGTTTCATCGCCGTATCCAGTCAGTTCTACATACCCGGTACCGCTAACAGGCATATCGTCAATACGCCCGCTGATTGAGACAGCACCCTCCCAGTAGATGAAGCTGACAAGCATCTCCTGATCCTTCACGATCGGTGATAGCTCTATCTCCATATTCAGTTCCGGAACTGTTACCCGCCACCCCGATGGATAAGTTATATCAGTCTGCGGACTCGTCCATTCGTCCAATACCTGGATCTGGTAGTCGGACACAGATAACGGAATCGTATCGCCGTTCGGGCTGACATATGTGCCCAGCATTTCTTCGACCAGACCGCCATCCTCAGTTCGAATATGCGCTAGCATCAACGCATCGCCAGTGTTCAGTTGCACGCTGAACCAGTCCCAACCGACAGCGTCTTTACTCAAAGCGCTGCTGCCGTATTCGTGGTCCATCCAGCTCAATCCCTCGACAGCTTCCTCGTTACCCAACCAGGTAATTGTCCCTGCTGTCTCGAGCCCGATTAAGCTGTAATAGTAGCTGGCGTTTCCCGGCTCTGGACCCTTCTGGCTTAGTCCTGAGTCCCCGTGCAGAACGGGCTGACGCGTCTCTCGCAGCGTCAGATCGAGAGCATATTCGTTACCATCGGCTGAGGTCTCGGAAACCGTCATGCGCATGATTCCTGGCTCTTGCTCTGTAACAGACCAGTTTTCCAGCCAGACTCCGAACGAAGGCTCGCCACTCGCGCCAGACAATTCACCGCCGCCCCTGCTATATTGTTCGAAGCTAACATGATCCTGAGACTTTGCGTCAGTCAAAGCAAAGTGGGCCAGGTAGATCTGGTTCGTCGCCATTGTCGACTGTCTCTCGGCGGCGTGCGGTGTCAGAGCAGTACGAAAGACCGTGAACTGGTAGCCGTACTGGTCACCGCTGGCATCCTGTAGTGTACCTGTAAAGTACCACCACTCTGTCCTGTATTCCGGATGTGCGCCATGATCTTTGGGAAAGTCGAACTCAACCGGGGCATAGGCTCGTTGGAACTCTTGGCCATCCTCCACGGCGAGATTGTCGATAACGCTTGCTCCTTCGTAGGAGGTCTCCGTGGCGGCGCAGCCCATCAGCAGCACCAGTGCGAAGCTTATCAAGGCTATGCCGGATATCGCGTTGAGTATTTTCTTGTTTGGCTCCATTCTTAGGTTCCGGCCACTCATGACAGCAGATCTTTTGCGCGAGCGTTTTCAATATTCATAGGTATCATGATGCGGCGGATTTTGACATTTGTCGGTTAGCTTCACACCGATTCAGAATATGTTATCTATAGAGCGCACACGAATAACTTTGTAAGTGCATATTGAGGACTTGATGTTTTCAAAGATACTCGTTCTGGCTTCCTGTCTCGTCATGTAACGTTGGTGATGAACCATCTCGGTCTTAAGCAAGGGTAAGAAGACTTCCATAGGCTGGATGTATCAACGAAGGAGTGTACGGCATACAGTGCAGTGCAGACATCCCAGTTGATCATCCTGATCGCACATGGTTATTTAGCTGCTTCTCGCCACGGTAGGTTTTTGGTTTTTTCGAAGGGAGCACCCCGAACCAGACAGCGTGAATATTGGACGGGTGCGGGCGCGCCGTACCCGTTATAATCAACTAATGGGTAGGCGCGTACTCGATTGAGGGTATTTCTAGCCCTTGTGTCTGACCATGTTGCGGTCAAACACAAGGGCTACTTTATGGTGAGGCACTGGCGCCTAGCTATCTTGTGCCATGCCATCGACGAACGTGCTTAATCCCCCTTGCTTACTCCCGGTAGATAGAGCTCCGTCGACTCTTCCGCTACATAGAGGATTGCGTCTCCGGCAATGTCTTCCGCCACGTTATCGGCTGCATCACGGAAGCGGGTGTACACTTCGGCTTGCGAGCCTGGTGGCACCGCTGCGGATAGCGTCCAGGGTAGCGATGCCTGATAGGGTATCCACGGCTCGTCGTCGAGCGTGCCATCGTTCGATACCTGCACCTCCGCCACATCCTCTTCCTCGAGGGGTTCCTCAAAGAAGAAATTGAGCGTCACATCACGTGAATTGGTGGAGTCGGCATTGTTATTGATCCACATTTGACCCCCAGTTGGCGGGAATGGATCCTCCTTTGGCGTGGCCGAACGCAGTGTCGATATAGCACTGCGATGCCCGTCGCCGTCTACGGCCATGAGAAGGAAATAGTAGGTGGTGTCATTGGTTAAGCCTGTGTTGGTATACATGCCACTGGCTCCGATATCATTGTTGGCAGCAGGAAGGAAACCACTGTCCGGCTCCGTTGAACGGAACATGATCAGACGACTGTAGTCTGGGTCAGTACCATACGTTAGGGCAACGGCTTCTGGCAGGGCCTTAACGTTGAACGGGTCAATGGCATTGATCTGGTCATCAGAAGGATCAAGCGGATCCTGACCTGGGAACAGGTCTACTTCAGACCCATCGTTCTCGCCGCCGCCGTCGGTGTCACTGTTGTTCGGGTCGGTACTGGCATTGTATTCGCCCAAGCTGTCAAGACCATCTAGATCTCGGTCTTCATCGGCGTCGCTGGGATCATTCTTGTCCAGGCCGTTGGCGTCCTCCCAGTTGTTGGGCATTCCGTCGCTATCGTTGTCAGCATCCTGTTGAATGGCAAAACTGGCTTGTGCAAATCGGCTTCCGATCTGTTGGTCCGGTACGGCGTTGGACTCAATCTTGACCCGGTAACTGCCGTCCGGCAGCACTTTACCGCCGCCTTCCGACTGCGGCGACAGATTCTTGGTCTTCTGGAAGAAATTCCCGTAGATGCCGTCGTTGGGATCTCCATCACCGTGCATGCCATCATCATAGAGCATCAGGCTTTGCTGCAGACCTTGCGGTCCGAATATTGTGGCCATAACCTGAGCATTGAGGATTGGCTTATTGCCAGCCAAAATCGCCAGGATAGGTATGCGTGCGCCTTGGAATCGACCTATCAGCGACGCTTGGATTGCAGGCAGTAGCAGCTTTGGCGAATCGCCACTGGCGCCCACAAGGAACTGAGCCTCACTCTGGTTTACATCCGCAGCCGCAGCGCCTTCATCCGTCGAGCTGCTCTTGATGATAATATTCGGTGAGGAAACCTCCATGATCCAATTACCCGCCTGCAAAGTTGGATTACCGACACGGATCAGTTCATGGCCCGGATCGCTGTTGAGATCGTAGAAGCATTCGACGCCCGGTTCCTCGCAGTTGATCTGATCGCCAGTGGGCGTGTACAGATTGAAGTAGAATGGTGCATTGTTGTGGTAGGCGTTAACAAAGAAGTTCGCCTCGGCCACGTCGCCTTCGATCTGCACAACGTTGGAGATAGTTTCACCGGGAGACAAAGTTCCGTTTGCCTCGAACAGTCGTTGGCGGCCCGCCACATCGCCCTGAATGTACTCGTAGGTGCTGCCGAGTTCGTTACGCCAGTCGGCAGGCGTGATGTTGACGGCGCTTGCGCTTACGGATCCTCCGCTGCCGTCGGGCACATAATGGTAGGTTCCCCCGCTGCTGTATGCGATATCCTGCAGTAACACCTCATTGGTGCTGGGACCCAATGCGATCGTATTGACCACGCAGTCGGATCCGACGATGGTGGGTTTGATGTTGCTCCAAAGCCGTGCTTCGTTCTCGATTCCGTCGCTTAACAACACCATGATACAGGGATGGGCTGGGTCTCCAGCAGCTTGCAGTTCCTGGTACGCTGTCCAAATGCCGTCGCCGATCGATGTTAAGTTGCCCAGCGCCAAGCCGGTGATGGCATTCTTAACATCCGTACGCACTGTACTGTTGACGGTTGACAGGCTATAGTCGAGATTGGCATCCTCATTCGGTTCCGAACCGTCTCCGGTGAAGCTTACCAAGCCCAGCTTGTTGTTGTTGGCTGTCGCGTCCACATAGAGTCTCGCCGCGTTCTTCGCTGCGCCAAACTTATCGTTTGTGTTCATGCTGCCGGAACGGTCGATCACCAGCATGTCGTCGTGGACAACCGTTACGTAGTTGACAGCGTTGTTCTCGGTGTCGGTAGCAGCGCCAAAGCTGGCAGTAATATTGTAGATTCCCGCCGTGCCCTGGGTAGGGGCCTGTACCAGCAGCCAGTACTGACTCTGGATATAGGCGCCGGTGACGATATCCGCTGTTGCGCCGCCAACATGGATGTCAAAGTCCTGCGCCTGCAACCCCTCGATCTGAATGTTCTGTGTGCTGGTCACTTCCAGGCGCACCAAGAACTTATCAGGGTTAAGGATACTGCCTACAAACGCGGGTGCGGTCTCAAGCGGATCCACAATGTTGACTGTGAGGTCGGTGTCGGCAAGACAGCCGTAACTCACATCCACCTGCGTAGCGCTGCCATAGCCGCCCACGATGCCGACGATTTCGTCGTAGCCGTCGTTAATTAGCGTCTTGCTCCAGTCGTGCGAGGTGCTGGTCCAGTGGTCAACCAGTGAGTTGTTGTCTATCACAAGAACATCGTAGACGGGCGTACCGCTGTCCCTTTCAAACTGCATGTTCACCACCTGGCAACTTGCCGTCGGGTTGATTCGGAAATATTTGGCTCCCCAGCGTTCAACAGCCTGATTGTCGCTGCTTGTGTAGGAGCCGGGTCCCGGGCTGGTGTTCACCGTCAACAGCGGATTGTCGTAGTCTGGGCTGGATCCGTCATCGTCCAGATAGCCATATTTCGGGTCGGGTACTGTGGCCAATTTCTTGGTATAGTTGGCGACGATCCAATCCCGAAAAAGCTGGGAGAATGACAGTGGTCCGCCAGCCTGGTCTACTGCACTTGTGCCGATGTGGCCTGCCTCGCCCGCTTCCCAGAAGGCCCGGATAGCGTCAACACCTCGTTCGGGCTCGTCGGTAGCTGTTCCGACGCGTTCGGTAAAGTACTTCCAGAAGAGGCTGGCGTTGTAGCTTGCCGTGGTGACATCCCAGTTGGGGTTGCCGAGATAGCCGTTGCTGCGAATTAGGTATTGCGTACCTGCGGCGTCGTCCAGATCGGTGAATACCTGATCCTCCATGAACTTGGCCTGGCCCTCTACGGCCCAATTTCCATGGCTGCTGTAGTTGCCGTAGCGATATTCTACTCTGTGAAAGAGCTCGTGGAGCGGCGTGGCTTCGTTCTGCAGGCGATCGGATTCACTGGTATCGCTGCCGCGAACAAAGCTGGAATCGATTTCCATGTGGTTCCAGCTGCTGGACGTCACGCCCAGGTAGCCGATGTCGTAGACCCAAACCTCCAACCGCTTGTTCGCCGTATCCTTGCTTTCGCGCATTCCGAAATCGGTGTCATTTTTATATCGGTCCCAGGCGAACTCCAAATTGTCTGCAAGCAGTTGCGCTTCACTTTCGCTGTCAATGTTATGCGGCGAATCGCCGCTGTCAGCCGTGTAGTAGACGACAAAATGGGTTGTGGTCACGCATTCGTCCAACGTCACACCGCTTGGCCCGCCACTTTCTGGATTGGCAGGACAAGCTCCGGCCAATGCAGGTGTAGGCGCGATAAACGCTACGGCTATTAGCGCAGCCAATATGAGCATGAGCACGCCTAGACGGTGCAAAACCTCCGTCCACGTAATTCGGTCTCTTGTAGACATAAATATGTCTCCTTTCGGTCTTTGTAGGCAGTTTACTTCCTGTAGCTCCCAACAGAACCCAAATATCAGATTATGTAGTTTCCTAACCTCGTCTTTCATCCAAGCCAATTCGTCTAACACGTAAGAATGTAGGACCACGCCGGTGTTTCTGTGTTTCCACGCTATGGGCTCAGAACGATAAACATCAAAGTGCATAGCGTACTCTGCTGACGATGTTCTGCGATATTTTTCTCTCAGGGACATGGCGCTGGTGTTCCGTTCGACGTTACCCACTGTTGTGTGTTGGCAGTCCTGTCAATTGCATCCTCGAGTTGCTGCAATGCAATGGGAGCCATGCTCTGGTCGTACACTTGCTTGATTACCTGTTTCGTCCGATCTTGCAGCGTGAACCGGATTAGGATTGCAGGAATATCCTGGATATCTTCGACATATCTGTCTTCAAGCGCGAAGAAGTCGTTTTCATAGAATGCTTCAACCAATTTCTGCACTTCCTCCTGTGATAGTTGATTGGTCTGTTCCCCGACCACGTTCACGCAGGTCTTTCCGTTATAGTTGACCGTGCCATCCCCCTTAATTCGCACAGAATATACCGGGCAGGGACCTTCGCAAGCTGTCTTTTCCATGTAGATCTCCAGGTCGGAGAGATCGGTCGGAATGTCCAGTGAGCTCGGGGTTAAGGTGATGAGAGGTACAAATGTCGTGGTAGCGCTGGGGGGCTCTTGGTCGTCCGGTAAACTTGAAGTTTGAGGTGCAGGTAGCGTCTCAACGGCGTTACGGACTGCAGCGTCGGCTGCAGTTATCGTTATGCTAGAGTTCGGTATAGAACCTGTTTCGACTGGTGTGCAGGCGCTCAGTGAGAGGTTCAATAGCATATATACGACGGATGTAAGTAAGCTGCTGATAGTCATTCGTTCCATCTTTTCTGTCTTCCCATCTATTCTGTCATCGCTCAACTTCCCACAATAAACGGGGCTTATCATCGATGACGCCGTAATCCTGGGTAGCCTGCAAAGCTCATACGCTCGCCAACTAATGCATCATGCGGCTAGTAGATCGAACAATCAGAACTTTACCGGTACGACCTGCAAGGACGTTGGCAATCGCCTAACCCCAAGTACTTATTCATTTTCAGTTGGTATTACAGCTCCTTGTCTACGTCTGGAGGATAGCGCAGTCAGGAGTCACGGGACGGTCGGGCTAAGTGACTGGCTCGGTGACGATTCAGAGAAAACGATCCATCGCTACGCCGCTGCAGATCGACATAAACGCTGTTGCCATGGGAAAAGGAACTACTCTGGTCACGATGCCGGTAGGCTACACATCCGCTGTCTTGCTAGAGTTGCGCGGCTTCATTAGTGCGTTCGGCTACTGTGCATATAGCACGAACTACGATCATGCGGTCGTGCCTTTCCTTATTCTGTTGAATGTGAACTCTATGATGCGCTAAACGAGCCAATGGAGACGATTGGCGGCGATGAAGTGAGGATAGTCAGCGATGGGAATAACAGCGGCGAAGTATCAGTGTGTCGTCTCGACCTGCCACCCGGCTTAACGAGTGGTTGACTAACAGGTCTCTAATCTGACGGCGGTAATGCTAACACAAGCGAAGATATTCGCAAGTGCCAAAATTATGCGCGGAGATCCACCCACTTGCGAATTATTACGCAGTGAGAATGATCCCGAATTGAGGATGAGCTAACGAGAAACGCGTATGTTCAGTGACTGCTAGGCAGCGATTTGCAATGACGCATGGTTGCGGTTTGTGAGAGGAAACAAATCATGTGGTACACGAACTGATCCCGTCGCTATGTGAAGTTACCATGTCAGCTTGGCCAGCTTAAGTGGAAGTAAACCCGATCATGCGGTCCGCCTTTCAGCACGGCTGTGTAGCGCGAGAGGACCAATTGATCGATTCAATATACGAAGACAGACGCACAGCGAGATCTTGTTGACCCACCAACTAAACAGGATTTGTGCCCGTATGCCGGCGTATCGCAGGAGCGATCGCTTCGACAAATATGGCTCGCAGCGCTACCGCCAGCGGCACAGCGACGACAGCGCCTAGAATGCCGCCGACTGATAAACCCGCGAAGAATGCGAACAAGTTCAGAACAGGGGAAGAATGGGTTTGGCGACCCACGACCATAGGAAAGAGTATATTGCCTTCGATTAACTGAATGATCTCTACATAGACAAATGTGATGATGCCGGTTGTAATCGATTGCGTTGTCGCAACGCCAGTGGTTACGATCACGGAAATTGTTGTGCCGAGCACCGGTATGAACTCCAATAGGCCGGCCAACACGCTGAGCACGATCGGGTAAGGAACGCCGATGATGATCAAGCCGATATAGGTGGCAACGCCAACGATTATGCCCATAATGAAGACGCCACGCAGGTAACCACCCATACCTTGCACAATTCTGTTTAGCATGTCCTGCATGTTGTCGCGCCGATCTTCAGGAATGAGCGACATGAGGTATTCACACGCAGCAGGCGCTGCCAATGAGGAGTAGAAGGAGAGGGCGAATACGACAATAAGGTCGAGGAATGTGTTCCAGATCGTCATCGGTAGCGTTAGCAAACCGTTACCGACATTAGCAAGCGATGAGAAAGAGTTTTCTATTATCGGCTGAAATCGCTGTAGCCCGAGGTTATTTATCTGGGTAGTCGACCATTGTATCGCCTGCGGTAGGCTGCCAATCATATCCTCAACCTGCGCAGCAAGAGAAGGTGCAATCAGGATGCCAATGCCAACCAAGACAACGATGACAGCAAGGTGAACCAGAATAACCGACACCATGCGCGGAATCCAACGCGAAAGCCACTCTGCCGGCGCCGCAAGCGACGCTGCCAGCGACAGGCCGAGAATAAGAATGGCGAGTGGGCGCGCCAGTTTCCAAACCGAGCCCAGCAAGCCAAGCCCCAAAATAAGCGCAGCGGCGATCACAAGTACCGTCTGCCAGGTCATCCCGACCTTTAGCGATGAGAGTGTCAGGAGAGGGCGGTCGTCACTCATCTCCTGTCGATAGCGTTCTTCATCAGATGAATTGTCGCCGTCGGCCGAGGTGACAGATCGATCTGGTTTTGCGCTTGTCAGTCTTTCTGACATGGGGTACTCCTTTTGTATTGAGCGATAAACAGCATGTGACATTCTCTCCCTCGAAGTATGCCGACCGTCTGTTTCTTACGAATGGGCAAGGATTGATGGTTATCGAGCTGCGTTATCATGCTTTGAGCCTCCACCGCACCTAATATCGGAGTTCTAATAGGTAGTTTTTGGCTAAACGCCATGAAACGGCGCATGTGCGTTTTCCTTCCCATATCGCGAGCAACTCTCTGTGTGTCTTCCAGAGGTATGATCCCACTCCGTTGGTCCGCCTTATTAAGCGAGATAACATTCGCACCGCTCCGAATTACGCCATTTTGCACTACCTCCATCATCGACTCATCAGCCTGCGCAGTGGGATCTCTCGTATATGATGCTTTGACTGTAGAGCCAGCGACTCACATGAACGCGCAGGCGCGGTTGCACTCGAGAGACAAACAGCTACGATGCACAGCTTCACGTATAGCTCAGACTATACTTCTGGCTTCCGAATTTCAATAGGAATCGATGTAGAGAGTGGCTACATATGGGGGTACAACACGCCGTCGCACAAGTCTTATGAGAACCTCGTGGTTGCACATTTGGCAGGTTAGCGTAAAAGTGTTTCTATGCTCAAACTGTAGATTATGGCCGCCAGAATGTGCCGACAACTTTGAGAGACATTAGGGAATGAATTTCCTGTCGCATCTTGCGGCCGTGCCGGCAATCCTGCGACAGGAAATTATGGTCCGGGGCTGTCCGGGGTCAAGGGCTGCTCAGGCTGGCGAACTGCCGGTCGACTCCGTGTCTAGTCAAATGATAATGTTACTGACCGGCGATACCTTGACGATCTGCACGTCCGCTTATATACTCAGACAAATGTGAAATGTTAAATTCTTCTGATGAGACATTCGCCGTTAGTGTTACTACATCAATGGGTAAGCTTCGGAAAAGCCAGCAAAAGGCAGAGTATTACGGTTTAGCCAATTTTAGAAAGTCCTTCTGGCGTAATTACTCGTAGCAATACTTACTCAGAAGATTGTAACTCACTTGTCTAGCGTTGGGTTGTAGGAATAGAATCAAATAGCAAGTTGTCATGACTAAGTAAACTATATGAGCCCCCTTAGCTCAGTGGAATAGAGCAACTGCCTTCTAAGCAGTGGGTCGCAGGTTCGAGTCCTGCAGGGGGTGCTATTTAGTACAGGATTTGTACAAAGCGCCGTTATATAGTGGTTTCGGTCCCATTTCTCATCCTTGAGAGGAGATTGAAACCATGCCACGTACAAGCCCTGACACACTTACTCTTGATTTTGCCGTCAAACCGTTTCTGTTCGACGGCCAGGCGCGCAACCTGTCTCAGAAGACACTATACAATTACGAGCAACAGCTTGGTTGGTTCGTATCCTTCGTAGGTGCACAGGGAATACACCGACTGAACGACATCCAGCCGGTTTGAGGCGGTGAACATAATATCGTCTGATTGATATCGTTGCTGTGCAGACAACTACTATCAATCGAGGATCTCATACGGCTCGCCGCGCACACGCAAACTAGGAGCGAATTCGAGAGGCTGCTTCATCTAGCTGGGTAAAGAGCTCATCCGTCAGTTCAATATGCAAGACTTGGGCGATGACCTGCGACCAACCGTGCAAAAAGTAGACCCAGCCATCGACGACACGAACGTCACGCGCTTCGCTCTGTCTCAAAGCCTGGTGCATAAAGTCGAGCTCGCCTCGGTAGTTGAACTCCCAGGCAATGCAATTGCGCGGGAAGAGCCCATTATCCGTGATTGGCGAGCCCGGTATATCCTTGCCCATACCGGTTGCGTTTATCACAATAGAGTGCTCAGGCATGGAAGCCATGCGCTCATCGTTAAGCAGTGGATCACTGTTGCAGATGTATTCCACATCAATATCGGTCCCCACCCTTTCAACCATCTGCCGCATATGATCCAGGCGCGGCTGTGACCGGTTGACCACCACAAAGCGTTCGGGTCGGTCTGCCTTGTCCTCCTTAACCATCAAATGCAAGAGGGTAGCAAGAGCAGATCCGCCAGCGCCAAAGCAGAGCACGTGCCCGCCGGTCCGGCCAAAGTACCCGTCGCCGATGATTGCGTCAAGGCTCAGTCCCGCAGTAATCGGATCCTTGGCGTGCCCTTCCAGCCTGCCGTCTCGTTTGGATATGGAGGACAGCTCATGCGTCAGGCGCGCATACGGGTCGAGATACTCGAACATATCCTTTGCCGCGGCGTATAGATCCATCTTGTGCGTGGTAACTAAGGCGCCGACCGACAACGGATCCTGCTTGATCTGTGCAACGGTGGCACGATAGGCTTCCGGGTCATCGTGCGGCGGATGATCAATGCCCTCAATAACTACTTCGGGGTTACCTAGGATTTCCATCCACAGCGGGAAAACCTGCATAATCGACGATTGACCAGTGGTGACACCAACAAAGTAGAAGGTCGGAATCTGTTTCGTTATGATTGGATAGTCAGACACCTTAGGTCTTCTCCACTTTGAGCATTATTTTTGTGTGTTCTTGGTCTTATTATCTAGTGGTGCACGGCTGAGATGTGCTCCACGTAAGTGGACTGTTCGGCTATAGCTGCACCGGGTGTTGAGGCGGTTCTCCGCGCAGGGCAGCTAGACAATCGTTCAACGCTCCCCAGCCCATGGCGCTGGTGGCGCCATCCGTGTGCGCCCCAGTATGCGGTGTGGCGATCACGTTGGGCAGCATAAACAGAGGATTGTCCGCACCAGGTGGTTCGCTGCTGAACGCATCCAGCGCCGCACCGCGCAGATGTCCACTTTGCAACGCTTCCAGTAGCGCCGTCTCGTCGATTAGTTCGCCGCGCGCCGCGTTAACGAGAAAGGCGCCTGCTTTCATACAGCGAAGAAAGTCCGCGTTGACCATGCCTCTTGTCGACGGCAACACGGGTACGTGTAGTGAGACAAAGTCCGCCTGTGCGATGACATCCTCCACCGACAACAGGGCGATATCGTACTCCTGTGCGAACGCAGTATCCGCAAATGGATCGTGGCCGACGATCTCGCACGCAAAGCAGCGCAGCCTACGGGCAACTTGCTTACCGATGGCGCCCAGGCCCAGCAGTCCAACGACCTTATTCTGCAGCGACACGCCGCTGATTCGAGGCCATTCTCCCTGCTTAGTGGCGGCGTTGGCAAGCGGAATGGAGCGAGCCAGCGCGAGCATCAAGCCAATGGTTAATTCGGCAACGGAGACTGCATTGGCGTTCGGCGTATTGGTGACGACGATGCCGTGCTGGCGAGCAGCCTCCAGGTCGATCCTGTCGACGCCGGCGCCGTATCGGGCAATGACCTTTAGTTGATCGGCGACTGCCAACGCGGACTTGTCGATGAGGTCAAGCCCGGCAATATAGCCGTGAGTACCCGGCAGCAACTCACGTAGCGCATCTGACGTCAGCGGGCGACCGGACGTATTGTAGACCACGCTGCCTACAGCGGCTTCCAACTCACTGCGCAATCGCGGCTCGTCTCGACCGTAGGAGGTCGGCGTGACCAGGATGCGATATTCCTTAAGATTTGGCTTTACAATTTCCATTGTTATCGGCCTTGGATCGGGTGCGGTCCATCCTTAGCGGTCCATTTGATTGCGTATTATCGTTCTGCGCATGGTTTTGTGGTCGCGGCACGAAGCTCACCCTCTACTTGGTTGCTGCGCAGGGTCTTAATCGGTATCAGGTTCTCGAGTGCTTGGCGGCAGATCGTCCACCGTCGAACGCAAGGTTTCCCGCATGCCGCCCTGTTCTCGAATGCGCACCAGTTCCACCTCGAACTGTGAACGATCGCCGCGATGCGCAGCATGGTAATACTCGATCGGCATATCATCTTCCCCGTAGCTGACACTGTCCAGGAGGATCAACGGCGCTCCCACACTCACTTGCAGATACTTGGCTTCTTCCGCATTGGCGCCCACAGCCTCGATAACTCGCCGCCCACGCACAATGACCAATCCGCAATGGAGTTCCAGATAGCTATACAGGGACTGTTCGCGAAAGTCCACCTTCTCTAGCCCGGGACACAATGAGTTCGGCAGATAGCTCGATACGAGCACAAACGGCTCTCCTTGCACAAAGCGCAATCGACGCAAATACACCACAGGCTCCTCAGCTTGAATGTCCAGCCGACGAGCGACTTTTGCAGGCGCCGGAATCACGTCTTGGAAGAGCACCTGGCTGATCGGACGGTGACCCCGCTCGCGCATGTCCTGATAAAAACCCGTTAGTCTTTGGGCCAGGCTTTCGACGATTTTGGGCTCGGTGACGAAGGCTCCTTTCCCCTTGCGCCGTGTGATGAGGCCATCTGACTCCATCTCACCCAACGCCTGTCGCACTACGGTTCGACTCACGCCGTAGGTGTCGCACAGCGAATGCTCGCCTGGCAGCTGATCACCCGGCTTCCAAACGCCATAGCGTAGATCCGCTCGTAGCAAGTCCAACAGCTGCGCGTAGTAGGGCACATGACTGTCGAAATCGATCTGCTCATTCATGGTAGCTCGTATCTAGCACTTCGGTATGGATTCTGTGGCGTTTTCCATTGCCATGTAAGGCGCGGTCACTCGCTATACGCTCATGGCAATTTGGCTAAACGGTTGAACGGCGCCTGGAAGGAGTCATGCAGCTCCTGAAATAGTCTGTATAAGTACTCATAGCGTTCGGCGAGGGCTGTGTTAGGCTCAAATTTCTGCTTTGGTCGCAGGCAACGTTGGGCTCCTTCGACTTCATTTTCATAGATGCCTGCCCCACTGCCAGCCAGAATCGCAGCGCCAAGCAGTCCTCCTTCCATGTTTTCGAATGTCACAACGGGTTTCTGATAAATATCGGCCTTGATCTGTGACCAGAGGTCGCTGTAGGCGCCGCCTCCGCTATGATAGATGACGTTGACCGGGTGTCCCGCCTGCGCTACGATATCCAGTGTCTGCTTGAGCTCGAACGTAACGCCTTCCATGATGGCACGCACCATGGTAGCCTTGTTGTGTCGCGGTGTTAAGCCAAAAAACACGGCTCGGGCGTACGGTGTGCCCAATGTACGTTCGCCCAGCAAATAGGGGAAGAAGAGCAGTCCCTCGCTGCCCGGCGGCGTCTTGGACGCGCGTTCACCTAATAGATCATATACACCAATTTCCAGTTGCTCTGCCTCGGCGATTTCGCTCTGACAGTAGTTGTCCTTGAACCACTTCAGGCATACGCCGCCCGTATCGGTGATGCCGAACGGCACCCATCCGTCAGTCACGTGGTGCAGGTTCATCAGCCGGTTGTCGACGACCGGCGAATCTGTAAATACGGAGAGGATGCCCGAGGTGCCGGTGATATCGGAGGCCGCGCCGGGCCTGGTCAAGCCTGCCGCCAAGAGCATACACATCATGTCACCGCCGCCGGCGACGACCGGCGTTCCTTCGGTTAATCCTGTTGCGGCTGCAGCCTCTGCGCTTACACTGCCAATGACGTCTGCGGCGTGGTATATCTCCGGCAGCTTGTCGCGGTCTAGCCCTAGCTGGTCAATTAACTCGTCCGACCATCGACGTGTAGCTGCTTCCATGAGGTAAAAGCCAGAAGCTTCCGAGTAGTCCGTCCCGATGACACCGGTGAGACGGAAGTTGATGAAGTCTTTGGGCATGACTAACTTCGCCGTGCGGGCGTAGATGTCCGGTGCATTCTGCTTGAGCCATTTGATTTTAAAGCCCACCCAGTTTGCAACTGGCGGGTTGCCCGCCAATCGGATGCATTGTTCAGCCGAAGGCGCCAATTTGAATTCATCGACCTCTGCGGCGCTGCGTTTGTCGCACCACAATTGGACATTGTGACTGAGCAGCTCTCCTTCTGCGCCAATCGGCACCGTGCCGTGCATCTGACCGCCTGCGCCTACGGCCGCGATCTCGTGCGCCGATGCGCTCGCTTTGTCCATGACTTCGCGGATGCAGGCAATGGCATTGGACCACCACATGTCCGGATCCTGTTCAGCCCAGCCAGCCTGCGGCGTCTCCATTTCTTGCGCACGTCCAGCCGTCGCGACGGCCTGACCATCCGGCGTAAGGAGAGCGGCGCGCGTGCTCTGCGTTCCGATATCAATGCCTAGCAACAGTGTCCGAGTCATGAGTGGATCCAAAGGATAAGTTTCAGAGTTTTAGGATAAGGGCCGGTGCAAAGGTTCAAAGAGTTCAAATGGTTCAATGATGGTTTCACGTGACTGTGACATTTTGATCCCAGCTGGGGCTAGATACGTCTCGCCCGCTGAGGTTACATGTCTCCTGTTTGCGTCGGTCCTAGTTATTGCACGACAAAGTACATCGCAGCATTGTGCGTTCTCATACGACCACGTAATTCGAACCAGGGCAGCGATCCAGTGCGATTCCACCTCTGTACGTTCCAAAATGAGCCGTCACCCCCTAACGTTGTTGCCGTGTCATACATCATCCCTTCACAGCGCCCGCTGTGAGACCGCGGGTGATGTACCGCTCCAGCGCGAGGCCGATGAGGACGACCGGCGCTACCGCAGCCAGACTCAGCGCCGATATGTACCACCACTGGATGCCGCGAGTGTTGTTCTGACCGGCGATGAGGACAGGCAGCGTAATTGCGTTGTAATTGGTCAGCATAAGGGCGTATAAGAATTCGTTCCAGGAAAAGACAAACGAGAATATGGCCACCGATACCAGGCCTGGCGTGCTCAGGGGCAACACAATGCGGAGAAAAGCCTGCGTTGCAGTGGCTCCGTCCACATAGGCGCTTTCTTCCAGATCGATTGGCAGGCTCATGAAGAAATCACGCATGATCCAAACGGCAAATGGGATGTTAAACATGGTGTAGGCGATGATCAGGCCTAAGTGCGTGTCGACCAGATCCAGCCGTGAGTAGAGGAGCAAAAAGGGAACAACGAACAAGGCTGGCGGCAGGAATCGTTGAGATATGATCCAGAAGGCGATATCGTTATTGCGCCAGCCGAAGAGACCTCGCCAATGATACTGGTAGCGGGCCAATCCATAGCCACCCATGGCGCCGATGATCACCGCCAAAAGCGTGCTGCCGGACGCTGCGATGAAGCTGTTGCGAAAGTGACGGATCAGCGCATCCCGTTGTTGATTGAAGAGGTAATCCCAATGTGCGCCGGTTGGCGTGTAATCCACAAAGGGCAAATACTTTGGACCGCGACTGACGGCGAGCGGCGTCTTGAACGAGGTCGTAAGCAGCCAATAGAAGGGGAACAGGCAAACGAAGCACCAGAGAATTACAATCAGATAGAGAAGTACTCGTTGCCAAGGTTTTTGCTTCATGGTCGGCGTTCCTAACTTGCGTACCGGGACGAGAATCGTCTGCTCAGCGTTAGAAATAGTGTGGCGAAGATGACGACGAGCACCAGCAACGCGAAGGAAATTGCCGCCGCATATCCATAATTGCCGAAGGTTAAGGCGGTATCGAAGATGTACATGGTCAGTGACTCGGTCGACGAGCCCGGACCGCCTCCCGTCGTCACAACAATCACGTCGATGATCTTGAAGATTTCTAGCCCGCGAATCAAGATGACCGTGATGGAGATGGGGATCAGAATCGGAAATGTGATCTTGCGCAATATTTCTAGAGAAGTTGCGCCGTCCACGCGTGCGGCCTCGTAAATATCCTCGGGGATTCCCTGCATACCGGCTAACAGCAGCAGCGTCATAAAGGGAATCCACTGCCAACTGTCAATCAAGATGATTGCGATGGTGGCCCAGAAGCCGCTGGCTAGCCATGGAACGGAGATGTCCAGTCCGGTCACCGACGCAAAAATCCGCAGGACTTGCGCTTGGGGCGAGATGCGGGTGTCGAACAGCATGCGCCCCATATAGGCTGCAGCCACCGGCGTAACCATCATCGGCATTAGGAAGATTATCCGTACGATGTTCCGACCGATAAACTGTTGATGCAGCACCAGCGCCAGCAAAAATCCTATGACGTACTGCAACAGCACGCCGGCGATCACATAGGTCACCGTGTTGAAAGATGCAGTTTTCAGCCGGTTGTCACGGAACATGCGCACATAGTTGCGGAGTGACAGGTTGACACCGGAACCGAGTATGCCCGTCGGTTCCTCGAGCACAGTCGACTCGGATGCCGTGACATTACCACGCTGATAGTCAGTGAAGCTGATGCCAAGCGACCAAAACAGCGGGAAGATGGAGAGCAGCAACAAATAGAATACGGCAGGCATCAAGAAGACGCGCTTCACTCTCCGCTCATACACCTTACCAGTTGGTGCCGCGCTGCTGCTTTGCATAGCCATCTATCTATCTCCGGGTGTGTGCGTTTTCGGCAAGGGCAATAGAACGGCGTCCGAACACTCCAATGCCCTAGAAGGGAGGTCCGGACGCCGCTTGCATCATTCATTCAGCTACATTATCTGCCGATTACGTGGTGGTTAACCTGAATAGCCGACGGCTGACTTATACTGTTCCAGTTGGGCATCGCGACCCAGCCGGTCGGTGATTTCGTCCCATCCGGCGGCGACATTATCCAGCGCCTCTTGCGAGCTGATCTCACCTGCCAGCGCACGACTGACCTCAACATCAAGCACGCTCAGGTACTCCGCCGAGCCGCGAATGCGCAGGTCCAGGACGGCATTCGGGTTATTGATCGTATTCTTCACCGCGTCCAGATAGTCTACGGCGCCCTCCTCGTCGAAGCCCGCATTGATCCACAGGTCGATGTCTTCGAATTGGCTATAGCGTGACGGGTTGACACCTGTGTCCGGCGTAACAGCGAGTTGCTTGACCATTTCCGGCGCGGCCATGAACGCTGCGAAGTCCATGGCGGCATCTTTTACTTCGCTATCGGCGGCGATACCGATAATCCAGCCGCCAAAGGCGATGAACGGAGCCACGTTGACTTCGTCGACCCATTCTCCGGTCGTATAGTCATAGTAGCGGTCGCCGCCGGGCAGAACGGCAAAGCCAGTGTCACCGACGATGACTGATGCATCCGGGTTGTAAGAGATCGGGCCAACATCGCCCCAGTCAATGTTCAACACCGCAGCACCAGCCGGAAACTGAACGCGGGTGTCGGCGACGTCCCACTGCAACTGCTCAGCGGGACCCAGATCGCGGGAATGGATGTAGTCATCCAGCGCCTGTACCCAGCCTGGATTATTCACCTGTGGCGTCATGTCGTCGCAGCTGAAGAAGAAGCAGGGATTGCCAGGCACCTTGCCGTAGCCGGCTGCATGCGAGAGATAGACCCAGTAGCTTTGTGCGTTGCGGCGTTGCGCTTCGGCGACGCCTGCAATCGGCGCCATTTGTCCTGCAGTTTCCACCTCTTTGCCGTTGAAGAACTCGGCGATATCGTAATACTGCGACCAGGTATGCGGCTCATCCAGCGGATAGCCGTATTCGGCTTCAAAGTCGGCGGCATATTGTGAATCCGGGTTCACCAGGTCTTTTCGATAGTAGAGCATATGCGCGTCGCCGTCATATGGCAGTGCGTAGATGGTATCTCCCCAGGCTGTGATGCGTTTTCCGTACAGCGGAATGATATCCTCCGGATCAATGCCAGCCAGTACCTCCTGCGGGATCGGTTCTAGATAGCCGGGCGCCATAAAGTCGCCTGCCCAGTCCGCCGGGAAGATGAGGACGTCATAGTCATTGGCGCCCGTCGAGAAGGAAGTAATCATTTTCTCGAAGAGCTCACCGAATGCGAATTGCTGCAGCTCTACCTGACCACCGGTCATGGCTTCCCATTCCGGTGCGTGGTCTTCTACGGGACCGCCGATGGAGCGGCCTGTCTGGGTAACGACAACGACCTTTTGTCCTTCAAACGGCAATTCGCCGACATCGCCGCCATCGCCGCCTGCGGTAGATGGTTGTGCAGGCACTGCAGCGGTACAGCCTGCGAGAACAAGTGCGATCACGATTAAAATCGGTAACCAGATGTTTCTACTGCTCATTGCTCATTCTCCTATTCGGTTGGGTTATTGTTGAACTGGAACGAGTAACGCAGATCATCGATACGGTCAAATTGCTAACTTGGGTGTAGAAGCCGCGAATGCATCGATAGGCTGTGGAACTTCTCCTTCCTTATCGCTGAACAATATGCTTTACATTGCTGATGACCGATCACAGACAATAAAAACGAGGGATTGGGGCAATAAGATGTAATCCTGTAATTACAACTTGTGGAATGCTGCTATCGTACACTGCTTGTTCGTCCATGTCAATAGACGGTCAACGCGAATTACAAGGCAATCGGGGTCTTATACCCTTTGTAGAAGGGAACGAAGGCAAGCCTGAAGGGCACCGTGGCGCAAGCCAGAGTCCAACTTAGTGTTTTTCCAGTCGTACTTCAGTGGATGAAGCCCGCTAGCGGAGATTACGTATGATTCTGGGGATGACAGCGAGTTTTACGGCGCGACGATCTATACGTAATGATCTATGTATAACGGTGAAGATTCTTCATGTCAGGCGAAGCCCACTATGCAGTGCAGGCAGTACTCCATGCAAGCGTATAACCTTTGATAATTGGGCCATTGCGGCACATCGATAACGGCGGACGCAGCCCCCTCGCATTTAAATGCCGCACCTGCTGTGCGTTCATAATATCTGAGTGTAGTTGACGGAAATGGTACGCCTTACCTCCGCGCCGTACGGCTGACTGAGAATACCATGGCCACGACCTGGTCAACATGCGCTTTCAAGAAGCCGACCAGATCAATTCATTGAACGTGTCGGGCCTCCAGCCGGCTTGGGTCGTCTTTACCTGCGTCGGGAGCGCCTAGACTTCATTTGAATCCCTACCTATTGTGTCAGACGGTACGTTGTATATCTCGCTAGATCGGTTTCCAAAAATATCAAGGCAGGTGGACGCTAATTCCGGAGTTCGGCCCGCCAGGAATGCTCAGGTCTGTCTCCTCACCAGTGTGCTCACGCAGATCCGCCAGGAGCTCAGCCGGGTCAACAGTCGTTTCCAGAAGCGCCTCTGAGTGGGGACGTGCTGAAACGACTGGCTTTGCACGGTAAACAACTACCTCCTCAATTCCCTGCGCTAGCGCCCGTCGGCAAAGGGCTCTAATGTAGTAACGGTTGAACGCGTCCTCTGCGATCATCTCTGCTGCCTGCTGCGGGACTGTGACGATGGAGTAACCGCCCTTTGGTTGTCGCCTATGGCCTGTGCGAGCAACACGGCCTTTTTGGCGCAGGGCGTCTGCAAGCGTCGTTTCATCGCCATGCTCGATTGCCTGACGTAACAGATTCTCAAAATCGTGTATGCCTTGTCCACTGAGATAGGGGCTTATATGTAGCTGGTTGAGAGACAGATCACGTTCGAATTCGTCCGCCATAAACAAGCGTGTTTGTTCATCCAATTGCCACAGATCTAGGCTCATAGATAGATGTCCTCCTGGCCAACCTTACTGGAGATCAGTTGTGCTGTGAACGTGCAACGATACAGGGAGCGGATATATATAATGAGCTAAAGTCATTGATCCTTGCTGTTCACACCTCGACGTTCGATGGCGGAAGGTGCGGTCAAAGCCAACAGGGCGCATTCATGACGCTGCCGCCGATCCACACCCGACGGCGGTAACGCTCTCAGTAGTAACTTCTCCCCCTTTGTTTACTGATTCAGCACCGTGAGCGTGACCAGTATGCAGCTAGTAACCGTCCATGTGCCCGCTTCTATATCTCGATATATGGATCGGTACCCGTGCAATCGCTATGCTAGAGATATCATGAACACTAAATGCAGATAAGAGTAGCAAGGAGCGATGATGGCAGGTGAATCAACAACCACAACTGATCACGAGACCATTCGCAAGTGGACCGAAGCGCGTGACGGAGAGCCAGCACACATAGTAGGTACTGGCGATGAGGACGACGCTGGGTTATTGCGAATCAATTTCCCCGGATATGATGAAGAGAATTTAGAGAAGATCTCCTGGGACGAATTCTTCGAGAAGTTCGATGAAAAGAATTTGGCTTTTCTTTACCAGGACGAGCTGAGCAGTGGCGACACAAGCCGCTTCTTTAAGTTCGTTAGTCGAGATGACAACGAGTAGAGTGACAAGAGCGGCTGGAAACGGTAGCACGACACAGAGTTAGGCATAATTGCGGGCCAAATCATTGGCGTTAACTCGTTTCGTAACTGTGCTCACGCGTGATTACCAGGCGTCTACACCGCCCTTACCCTGCCTCGTTCAAGTCGACCAGCTGGAGTTCATATCAGCCGCATGAAACGCTCAAAGTAGCAAGTGGAGGGACGCGCTAAGCTTGACCAGCTTCGGCAGAATTACTGGCGACGTAGAATAGATATCGATCATTCAAGATGTCGAAGTAGCCCTTTTCACTCCGCGTTTGACAGCCTTTGTAAAGGAGTGTTTTGGGTCATTTGATCAAGTGGGCAAGAAAACTCAGGACGGCGATGTGGTTGTTGTGCCAACGCCTGGACACGCACCGAATCATATCTCTATCATTGTGCAGAGGAAAGATGTCCACTACTTCTAGGCTGGCGACAATAGCTACAATTAGTCCATAGCCGATTCCACTACTTTGGTTACCGTAACCTCTAGTGAAGGACACTTTGAAACTGTAATATGCTAGAGAGAATTCTGGTACGGACTTCCGCGTCTGGCTAAAAATGTAGGACCATTGCCGCAGTAACTATTCTGGCTAACCTCCTGTGGAAAATTGCCAAATTCGCTACGGATCGACGGCGACTACTGCCCGACGTGCACAAAGGTGCCTGTGGACAGATTGTGTGTTCGCTCAGTTCTTCCCGTAAGAAAGCTGTACCACCCATCGATCCAGCGGTCTCAGCACACCACTTCATCGACGTTTCAGACCATGACTGTCAGCTGTGTTCTTATTGACATCGCTATGGCCCAGCGATTCTCGAGCAGTTCTATAATCGCAGCCAGCATCTACTCGATTCGGTGCGAATCCGGTTGTCATGTTTGAATTGTCTTTGGGCTAACATGCCTAGAAAATTGAGGTTGCGTAAGGTCCTTCTTTCTCCAATGTGTGTTTGACGTTCTTCTCATGATTCGGAACCCGCCTGGTGTCCAGGGGTCACATATTGAGTTGTAGGATATGCCGTTCCATGATACTGTTTCGGTCTTGTTTGCAGGACAATGAGTTGGTGGGCTGCTGTACTTCGCTCGTACAACTAAGACCAAATCGGTGAACGATATTCGAGGAGTGAAAATGGACAACAAAAATCAAGCAGCCATTTCGGGTAAACGAGTATCGCCACTAGAGATTCACGGTGAGGAATTCCGCAAGTTAGGCTACCAGTTGGTAGACAGAATCGCAGAATTTCTCGATGAGCTGCCGCAGCGTTCTGTGACTCCAGGTGAACCTCCTCAAGCTATACGAACACTGCTAGAACCGGATACGCTGCCTGAATATAGCTCACCCGCAAGTGACATATTGGAAGAAGCGGCAAGTCTGCTGTTCGACCATTCTCTGTTTAACGGGCATCCGCGATTCTGGGGATACGTCACTTCATCGGCAGCGCCAATTGGCGCGCTGGCCGACCTATTGGCAGCCTCAGTAAACCCCAACGTTGGAGCCGGAGTACTGTCGCCGATTGCCAGTGAAATTGAAGCACAAACCATTCGTTGGATTTCTGATCTGATCGGTTACACTAGAAACTGTGGCGGATTGCTGGTCAGCGGCGGTAATATGGCGAATTTTGTCTGCTTCTTGGCCGCTCGCAAGGTTAAGTTACCGATTGATCTGATGGATGGAGGCTTGTCCGTTTTGAGCCGACGTCCCATCGTCTACGCAACGAAAGAGACCCACACGTGGATAGATAAAGCGGTCGATCTGTTCGGTCTGGGCGCAAAATCTGTCCACTGGATTGCCACCAATACGAGTCAGCAGATGGATGTGGCTTCCCTTGAAAAACAGATCCAGGCAGACCTCGACGAAAACTACCTTCCATTCCTCGTAGTTGGCACGGCGGGTACTGTCAGTACGGGTGCAATCGATCCCCTGCCCGAAATTGCAGCGCTTTGCAGGAAGTATGATTTATGGTTCCATGTTGATGGTGCCTATGGAGCCCTCGCCGCTGTGTTACCTGATGCATCCGTTGAGTTAATGGGTTTACGCGAAGCCGACTCGATTGCGTTGGATCCGCACAAATGGCTGTACAGCCCGCTGGAAGCCGGATGTGCGCTGGTTCGCAGTCCCCGCCATCTGGTAGAAACGTTCAGTCACCATCCAGACTATTACAACTTCGATGGCATTGGGGAAGATCCAACGGTAAATTACCTCGAGTTCGGTCTGCAGAACTCGCGTGGATTTAGGGCTCTGAAAGTCTGGCTTGCGCTGCGTCAGGTTGGGCGAGCAGGCTATATCCAGATGATCGGCGATGACATTGCGCTTGCGCGGGCACTGTATAGGACGATTGAAAAATATCCAGAACTGCAGGCTGTTACGCAGAGCCTGAGCATCACGACTTTCCGCTATGTTCCGTTGGATATGTCTAGTGACCCGGCGTCTGTTGATGCTTACTTGAATAGACTGAATGAAGAACTACTCAACGACCTGCAGAAAGGCGGTGAGGCGTTTGTATCGAATGCGGTAGTAGAAGGTAAATATCTTTTACGGGCATGTATTGTTAATTTCCGCACAACCTTATCTGATATCGAAGCGCTACCAGAGATTGTCATAAGACGCGGAAGCAAACTCGATTCCCAACTACGTTCCAAGTACCTACAGCTTAGCTAATGGGCCGGCACATGCGTTGTCCCGTCTTCTAGGATGACGCTCAACAAAGCGTATACCATAGTGGAAGCAAGCAGCGGCTTATGAATTTACTCGAAACCTAAACGGTAATCTGCTGTAGTCCGAGCTCAGACCCGTCCGCCAGCACGAAACGCCAGCCATGGAGCAGCAAAAGCGTCCTCCGTGCTTTTCACAAGCTATACATAAGTCACTTAACCGATGGGTAAGTGGTAATTGATTACTATTATGGAGGGTACCATGGAAAAATATGAAGAACGTTTACGCGAGCTAGAAATCGTGCTTCCGAGTCTGTCCGCGCCAATCGCTAATTATGTGCCCGCCAAGCGTGTCGGTGATTTGATCGTCACCGCTGGTCAGGTTTCTGTAGAACATGGGCATGAATACAAGGGTAAACTGGGCGGCAATTTAAGCCTGGAAGACGCCTATGCAGCCACGAAAGCTTGCGCAATAAATTGCCTAGCGGCGATTAAGAGTATTGCTGGTTCGCTAGAAAACGTAAAGCAAGTTGTCGCCGTACATGGTCTGGTAAATAGCACCCCAGATTGCGAAGATCAAGCCCAAGCCATGAACGGTGCATCAGATTTTGTTGTAGATGTTTTCGGAGAGGCTGGCAAGCATATTCGTACTGCCGTTGGTGTTGCAAGTTTGCCGAAGGGATTCGCTGCCTCTGTTTACATGATAGTAGAAGTTGATTAGCGAGGTGCTAGTTTTAGTACTTGTTTACGTATATGCATGAGACTACAATCGCCTGTCGCTGCTATACTAAACACCACGACTTATCAATTTATCAAAAGCCAATTGGCTTTATCGTCACTCATAATGTAGGGGCGCAATTACTGGGTCAGCCCTGCCTAGAGTTCTGGGCAAATGGCACAGTCTTTGATGCAGTTTTCCTCATACGTGACTGCGCCAAGCACGGATACTGTTTCCACGGCGCTCGAGTAGAAGACAGATACCGGCGCCAACGGAGCGAGTCCATAGGGTAGCAATAGCATGTGATGTAATAAGTTTCGCGAGCTAGTAAGAGACTTTGCCCAGCCAATGAACCTTTCTGTTTTTTCGTGAATCGAACGTTTCTAATTGCTGGAAATGGTCATTGCCCACTTTCACACCATCAAAGGTGAGTCCGACTGGTCATTTGAATGCCTATCGCAATAGCCGGACACATTCGCCGCCTATTGCGATAGGACGTGGATAATCAGGCTAGACTGTTATTTGAGCACCTGCGTGCTCAATCGGGCGCCGTTGCGGCTGAAGTTAGGGCGGATGTTGAAACCTGAACGCAGGTAGTTATTTGGGTCGTAAGCTGCCTTTATGGCTGCGAGACGATCATAGGCTTCCGGCGAGAAACCATCCTTTACCTGCTTTTGCGACTCCTCACCCTCCAGAAAATTCATGTAAACCCCGCCCGTCATATCCGGTTCCAGCTGCGCTTTAATAGAAGCGATGTATTGTGACAGACTACTGTGCGCTTCAGCCGTGGGAGTTATCCCAATCATCTGGAGCAGTAGGGAAGCGTCCCGGTTGCCGTATGCACTGGTCTGCGCATCGATTCTAGCTATCGCTCCGCCGGCGTGGCGGACCTCAGCAAGAACTACTGGACTGGGACCGTCGATCGGCACGACGTGATGAACCAGCGTGGCAATCGCTTCATCGCTGAGTTCGCTGAGCCAGGCGCCAGAACTGAGCCCGGGCATTGGATCCACCGGGTCATTGCTGATGGCGCCGACTTGACTGAAGGGCATTACCTTAAAGTCGTCGATCACGGGAGTCTGCCATTCACGCCAGCCTTGAAGCAAGGCAGCGCCCTGTTCGGTGGGTCCGCAGTAGCAGCCGCGTACGATTACAAAGGACTGTCCCCGCAAGGGTTCTGGAATCTCCAGGAACGGCGGGAAGTTCATCAATACCACAGACGAGGTCAGTTCGTCGGGGACTGATCTGATCCACTCACGGTACCGACTGAATACTTCCTTAGCGTGGCTAGCGGGGTAAAAGAGATTACCGCCGTAGACGGTCGTGACAGGAAAGAGGTTGATGTCCATTGCAGTGATGATGCCTAGGCTGCCTCCGCCACCTCTCAACGCCCAGAAGAGGTCGCCATTTTCGGTCTCGCTGACACGCAAGCGCCGTCCATCTGCGGTAACCAATTCAAAATAGTTCACAGCATCGGAGGCCAAACCGTATTTGCGTCCCAGCCACCCAAAACCACCGCCAAGTGTATAACCGACAACACCCACGTCGGGTGAGGAGCCAAGTAGTGGAGCCAGACCGAATGACTGGCTCTTCGCCAAGACCTCGCCCCATTTTACACCGGCTTCCATCCACGCAGTCTGAGCGTTAGCATCGATCCGAACCTGCTTCAGGTTGGACGTTACGATGAGCAAATCGTTGTCGGTGGCTGCCCGGACGATACCATGGCCTGTTCCCTGGACGGTAACATTAAGACCCTCGCGCTGTGCAAACTCGACAGCTTCTCCAACGTCTGCCGCGTCGGCTGGGATGACGATTACTGCCGGGCGCTGGTCGACCGCCAGATTCCATGCCTGTCGAGCCTGATCGTATTTGGGGTTATCAGGGGTGATAACCTGTCCATGAATACGAGTGCGAAGGTCGTTTTGAACTAGTTCGACTGAAGCTACATGCATCATGTTTCGTTCTCCTAAAATTGTTCGATTATTCACGCCATTCGTTCGCCGAAGCAGAGAGCGAATCGCCCGTGCTGCCGGCCATCCAATAATCTTGGATCCTTATGCGTATTGTGGGACAGGCGCCGTTTGATATGCGTTTGATATGGCGTTTGATGCAGCGTTTGATGAACAATTTTGTTTATGAGAGTGAGATTTCCATATGTTTGGCTCGCTATTAGGCGGCTCTATTCATCACAGTGGGCAAAAATAAGGGGTTCGCACGTTATCTCGGAGATATGCGTCATCGCCTTGCAATAATTCGAGCCAGGTCGAGATGAGAGGATGAGGAGGTTGGGCTAGTGACTACTGCATTGGAGCCGGCAACTGTTCTGCTGTCATGTATGGTTCGATCATCGAACACAGAAGACGATCGTCTGTCTCTAGGTCGAAAACGCGAAAGCTCACACCAACAAAGCTAGCAGGTACGCTTCAGTGTCGGTTGCGATACCGTCAAAAAGTAACAGCGGGTAATTACTATTGCTACCGCCTGCTCTCTCACTGTGATTCTTCGCTCCTGTCCATGCAGGCTGCCACTATGCTAAAAAGACGGCCGTTCCATAACGATAATGCACGAGAGGCCAAGTGTTTGGCTCGACGTAGGATCATCGAACAAGAGGATTCAGGTCGCTTCCGGTGATAGCGGCTATGCACATCTCAAAAGATTGATCAGAGGTTTGCTTTCTGGCGGCAGCAATTTCATCTGCGCTCAACTGCGTCATCAGCTTATCGTACAACGCATCGGCTTTTCGTCTGACCTCCCAGTCAAGACCCTTGTGTTGCAGAACAGACATCGTCCATAACAAGGCCGAATATTCATCGCCATAGTAGGCAAGACAAGTGGCTATTCCGATTACCGCCGCCAAAATAAAACGTATAGAGTGCACACGTTGATTGCTGCGCAAGAACGTCAAAAAGTGCGTCTGTGCTGCCTCGTAATTTTGTGCCGCTATCTCTAGAAAGCCCATGGAAACCCAGGAGCGTTCCAGGCCCACCATATCGTTGAAGTCACGGTAGAGCGACATGCTCTGTTCGACAAGTTGCCGTGCATCGGCTAGGTCTCCCTGCGCCAACTTCACCATTCCCAGATACAGCGTGGCGTAAGTGATGCTATTCGGGTCTATAGTTTCCTGGCTGATTGTCAAACAGTGCTGCAACTGAAGCTCAGCATCGCCCAAGTGACCCATTAGCAGATTTGTGCGACCAAAAATGAGCAGCAGGTTACTCAATAGACGTGGGTCGCATAGCTTATGCGCTAGCGGTTGTACGTTCGTTAGGCGCCGACGAGCCTCCGCTAGCTGTCCCTGGTCATAGCAGACCAACCCAAGATACACCTGGGCCATCGCCATTTCCCATTCCTGCTGTTGCTCGGAAGCAGCAGATAAGGCGTCTTGCAGAGAGACAATTGCTTCAGTGAATTGTCCAAGGGACCATTCTAGAATACCCAAATAAATCAATCCGTGGACCAGTAGAGTATCGTCAGGCAAATTCTTTAGTTCAGATACGACTCTCCGCAATTGGGGGTCGGAAGTTGAAATCTGTCCCTGGCGAAAGCCTAGATACGCTCCGTATAGTTGCAGCGCTTCTATAGTCAGCCTGGGCTCGTAGACGTCCGGGGCTCCATCAGCAGACTGCAATGATTCGACTGATAGACGGAAGAGATTCTCACCTTCGGCCAGCAATCCGCGCACTTCATAGAAGTAGAACAGGGGAAATGACGCACGGCGTAGTAAGTCGGAACAACCATGATCGACTGACCACTGCCAGGCAATACGAATATTCGATATTTCCATAGCGATGGCCGCTAGCGCATCTTTTTGCGTCTTTCCACGCAGCTGCGAGACCTGACTTTCCAGCCAACCTAAATAATAGACACTGTGCCATTGTGCTGTTTGCGAATGGGCATCGAGATCCGCCTGCAACTTTTCAGCGGCATATCGGCGGATGACCTCGTGAAGGTTGAAACGGCCGTCTGACAGGCGATGAACCAGAGAATAATCCACTAGCCTTGACAATTTGGCTAAGTCGGCCAAGGCAGCCTCTGCTGCGGCCTTACGTGTAAATCCTCCACTGAATATAGATAGTCGCAGGAGTACCTGCTGCTCATCTGCTTCTAGTAGTTCCCAAGAATACTCAAAAACTGACCGTAAACTGCGATGACGCGGTAGTAGATTGCCGTGAGACACGGTCAGAAAGTCTAGGCTGTTTTCTATCTCGTGGGCGACTTCCTCACAGGTCAGTAGGCGTAGCCACGACGCAGCCAGTTCGAGACCTAAAGGCATGCCTCCGACGAGCTGACAGATGCGGATGATAGTCGAATAGTTGACTGCAGTTGCGCTGAAGTTGCTTGCGACGCGACGGGCGCTCTGTATAAATAGCCGTACAGCGCTATTATCAGCCCACTCTTCGCCTTCCTGATCATCGGGAATAGGCAGAGACCCCAAATCAAAACGCCACTCTGCAGGCTGGTCTAGCGCTTGTCGTGACGTAACCAGTATTTTGACGGCTGTTGTTGCGTCTAGAACTCGTGTCACAAATTCGGCGGCTGTTAATAGGTGCTCAAAGTTGTCGAGTATTAGCAGCAATTCCCTGGCCGACATGTGTTGGATCAACTCTGTTTCAACGTTTCCCGAACCACGCAAACGAATATTGAGCGTTTCAGCGATAGTAGTGGCCAGAGATCCTGGCTCTTCCACCGAATTGAGTGAAACCCAGGCAATATTGGCGCCAAAGATACGACGTTGCTCGTCAGCCGTTTTCAAGGCTAACCGTGTTTTGCCAACCCCACCCGGTCCGACAATTGTGAGCAAACGGCATTCATGGTCGGCAAGCAGTTCGCCTATCTGCTTAAGCTCTGATGTTCGTCCGATGAAGGTGGTGCCAGGGACAGGCAAGTGCAGTGGTCCTGCAGGGATGGTGACCGGAATGCGTAATGCTGAAATTGCGGGCGCGTCCAGTTGCAAAAAATCTTCGAAAACCTCCCGCGTGGTCGGTGCGGGTTCGATACCTAAATCGTGTTGCAGGGCAACAACGCACGCTTCAAAGACGCGGCGCACGCCGGCGCGGTCTCCAATGAGGGCGTACAAGTGCATGAGAAGTACGTATGATGTTTCATCCAGCGGGTCCTGTTGGATAAGGCGTTGGCCGACGTGCAATGCAGCACGGTAGTTGCCTTCTTGCTCCAGTAGAGAGACTAGTTGGTGCAGCGCATTAATGAAAGCGTTGCGCAGATCTCCGCGCAGCGGAATTGCCCAGTCGTCATAATTGTTGGGGAGCAGGTCACCGTTGTAGAGAGAGATGGCCGCCTGCAGGGTAGAGACTTTTTCTGTCGTGGAGACAGACTCTTCGGCGACTGACAGCAGCGCCTCAAACTCAGCGACATCAAGCCAGACGTCGGCGTCAGAACGCCATTGAAGGGTCATCGTATTAGCACGGATATAGGAGTCGGCTTCGGGCAAAGAGTTCCGTAGTGTGTGAAGGAGATTGCGCAGATTGGTCCGTGCCTGGGTATCAGACGAATCGGGCCAAAGCGTGAAGGCGAGATGTTGGCGCGAGACGGCTGTGTGACGGTGAAGCAGTAGATAGGCCAACAACGTAATAGGTCGGTCACCACTGAAGCTTAAGGCGGTACCGTCACCATTGAGCAGAGAAAACTCGCCTAGTAGTGTGATATGCAATCTAGGTCTATTCACGCCAGCTGGCCGTTTTTCATAGAACGATCGACTGCACCCTTAAGCAGTCAAGCACACCTTAGTTCCTATCGAGTGATAGTGTAATTTCATTCGCATCTTTCTACAAGTGCGACTGCCCAATTCGGTGGACGCAAGCTTAAGGGCGAGGGAGCGTCAAAACCCGTAAGAGGCATCTAGATTTTCGTTCGTGTCCGTTCTGTCCTGCCATAATCTCTCATGTATGGCAGGGTTTCAAGGCCAATAACAGATGAATACTTTGCCTATTGGAAGTCATCCATGTAGCCAAAAAGACTTGTTCGAGCTTCTCCTCGGATCCTGCCGCTCTTGGGAGGTGGACACCTTATTCACCGATGGACGACCCAAAGCTAAGTCGATGCGGTCGAAGAACATAACGCAGAAACCACGTCTTGCTCAAGCGCTGTTGCCCACGCACAAAGGGTCGTCGAGGCGGATGATGTAATGGTTGTTGCTGGAGGAGCAGCATGCTTTTGAGTATCCTAGGTTGCGTTAGCTGCGCACCCATTACAGGGATATACTGGGGAAAAGCATTATGCGCCCCATATCGACAACATGTTGCGTATCCGGCTCCCGTTCCCTATGCGCCTGGAGGCTTGACTTATGCCACATTTCATCTGTGTGACCTGCGGTACCCAGTATACCGAAACCGAGGTTCCCCCGTCCCATTGCGCAATCTGCGAAGATGAGCGCCAGTACGTAGGCTGGGGTGGTCAGCAGTGGACGACACTAGATATGCTTCAGGCGGACCATCACAACGTAATCAAAGCCGAAGAACCTGGACTCACCGGTATCGGTACCGATCCTTCCTTTGCCATCGGCCAACGAGCCCTGCTGGTCCAAACACCGGAGGGCAATCTTCTCTGGGATTGTATCAGTCTGATCGACGATGCAACTGTTGCCGCGGTCCGCGAGTTGGGCGGCGTGACCGCTATCGTCATCTCTCACCCCCACTATTACTCCTCGATGGTGGAGTGGAGCCGAGCCTTTGACGCGCCCATTTTCCTCCACGCCGACGACCGTGAACATGTGATGCGTCCCGATGCAGCTATCGAGTTTTGGGAGGGCGAAGTCTATCCTCTGTTTAACGGGCTGACACTCATTCGCTGCGGAGGACATTTTGCCGGCGGTACGGTTGCGCACTGGCCGGACGGCGCGGAAGGTCGAGGCGCTTTGCTGGTTGGCGACATCATCACTGTCGTTTCCGACCGGCGCTATGTCAGCTTCATGTACAGCTATCCCAACTTGATCCCGCTGTCCGCCCCTCAAGTGCGTAGGGTTGTGGCGGCGGTGGAGCCCTATGAGTTTGACCGGCTCTACGGGGCATGGTGGGACCGTGTGGTGGTAAGAGACGGGAAAGCCGCCGTACGCCGCTCCGCCGAGCGCTATATCCGGGCAGTGACCGCTCAGTCGGCGTAGAGCGCCGGTGCCGAAGGACCCTCGCTAGCCCACCTCTACATTGCCAATGCAGCAACACGCATCGCAGTTATCCGCATTGGCCAGCACCAGCGGTTGTGCAATAGTGTGGCTTCTGGAACTGCCGTGGACAGAAAAAGGGAGACATTCTAGGCTGTATGGAGATCGGCGAAATTAAGATACAACTCAGGATCGCACTGTTTTGAACGCAGTTCATGGTTACGTTATAAGCGAACTGGTTGTGACGAAACCCGTTGTGATAGAGGGATTACAGTCGCAAGCGCGGATCCAGTGCGTCGCGCAAACCGTCGCCCAGCAGGTTGAAACCCAACACAGTGAGCATTATGGCTATGCCCGGAAAAAGCATGACCCACCACGAGCCGGACAGGATAAATTGCAGGCTGTCGACCAACATTTTCCCCCATTCAGGATAAGGCGGTTGCTGACCTAAGCCCAGGAATCCGAGTGCAGCCGCGTCCAGTACGGCTGTGCCCATGCTCAGCGTAGCCAGCACGACAATGGGTGAAAGCCCATTGGGCAATATGTGACCAAAGAGGATACGGCGCCGGCGTACGCCCACGCAGCGTGCAGCAAGGACATAATCTTCCTCGCGAAGAGACAGGGAAACAGAGCGGGCAACACGCGCGTAATTGGGGATGTAGACGATTCCGATCGCGATCATTGTATTGCGCAGCCCAGGGCCCATTGCCGCGACCAAGGCTATGGCAAGGAGTACGTAGGGAAACGCCAGCATGATGTCCATCAATCGCATGACAACGCTGTCGGTAAAACCCCCCACCATACCGGCAATGAGGCCCAACAGCGAACCAAAAAGTAGCGATATGGCAACAGCCAGGATCGCTACCTGCAGCGAAACCCTGGCGCCATGAATGACCCGTCGCGCTACGTCCCGGCCCAGATCGTCGGTGCCGAAGGGGTGTTGCAACGACGGCGGTTGGAGTCGTGCACTCAAGTCCAGATCGCGACGTGCGTCATATTGGTCGACGACTGGGGCTAGAATAGCGATGGCCAAAAACGCCACAACGAGCGCAAAACCCACCCGCGCATTCGTCGAACGCAGTAGACGGCTCAGCACACGCGACCATTGGTTCTGATGTTCGCTGGTTTGGGGCGATAGAGTAAGGGATTGTTCGGCAACAGCCATGAAACGGTGTTCTTCTGCTCTATTGGTAACGGATGCGTGGATTTAACACGGCGTATGAAATGTCCACGAGTAGATTCATTAGGACGAAGATCAAGGCGATCACCAGAGTCATCGATTGAACGATGGGATAGTCGCGGCCGCCAATCGCGTCAAAGACCCATTTACCGATGCCTGGCCAGGAAAATACAGTCTCGGTCAGGATGGCGCCTGCCAACAGACCGCCCAACTGGAGTCCGACGATGGTCACAACGGGCACCATCGCGTTGCGCATAGCATGGCGTGTAATGACGACCCGGTAGCTGAGCCCTTTGGCCTGGGCCGTTCGGACATAGTCCTGCCCCAGGACTTCCAACATGGAGGAACGGGTCATACGCGCCGTGATCGAGAGCGGAATCGTCGCCAGCGCCACTGCCGGCAGGATGATATGGCGGAGCGAATCGGCCAATGCCGTCCAGTTACCTGTCAAAATGCTGTCCAGAACATAAAGATTTGTGATGTTGTGCAATTCGATGCCCGTGCCTAAGCGGCCGCCCGTTGGCAGCCAGTGCAGCACCAAGCCAAACATCCACATAAGCAGAATTCCCAGCCAGAAGATGGGCATGGAAACGCCAGCCAATGCAGCAAACATTGTCGTCGTGTCCACAGCCGAATTTCGATAGAGTGCTGAATAAACGCCGGCGGGAACTCCGACCAAAACAGCAATAGCCATGGCAGTTAAGGCTAATTCGACGGTCGCCGGGAATCTTCGCCTGAACTCTTCGCTAACGGACATGTTGCCATGGATGGATTTGCCTAGGTCGCCCCACAACACGCCGCCGTCATGACAGATAACCAGTGGGCCCAGCTGGTTACACTTCTGGTTCTCGTTGTTCGTGTCCATCCATTGGTCGCTGGCGCTATCTTGGCAGATTGGACTGCCACCGACAAATACGCATTGTTGGCCGCTTTCGGCAGTTACCACCTGATCGCCGCCGATGAACGCGATACCCGTTTTGCCGATCAGGAACCTTACATACTGAACATACATGGGATCGTTTAATCCCATTCGTTCGCGGATGGCTTGGACATTGGCTTCCGTGGCGCGCTCACCTAAAAGTGCAACCGCCGGATCGCCGGGGATGATGTGGACAAATGAAAAAACGAGGATGGAAACGCCAAAGAGCACCGGGATGGTGCTAACGACGCGGCGCATGATGTATCGGAACAAACGATATATCCTTTGAAGAGAGAGCCTCCGAGAGGCAGTCTAGCCTCTCGGAGGATAAGAATTTTACTTGTCAGAACCGCTATTCGACTGAAACGTACTTGTACAGATCGGTCGATACGGCGTTAGGAATGTAACCGGAGACTCCGCTGCGGAAGACTAGCGGCGTGCGATTGTGGGCCAGCCAAATACGTCCGACATCATCATAGAGCATCTGCTCGGCCTCTTCATACATAGCTTCTCTTTCAGCCTGATCAGATATAGAACGCGCATCTGTCAGCAGGGCATCCAGTTCGGGATACTGGAAGAAGCCTTCAGATGCCTTGGGTTCGGTCGTGCCACAGAAGAAGTAACAGAGGAAGTTGTCTGGGTCTCCGTTGTCGCCGCCCCAGCCCAACTGATAGAGACCTGTTAGTCCACCGGTTCGCCGCAAGTCAAGGTATGTAGGCCAATCACCGGCGAGTTCCAGCTTCGTATCGATACCAACCGCTGCGAGTTGGGCTGCAATGGCCTGAGCGATGCCCTCAGGATCCGGATAATAGAAGCGCACAATCGGCATGTAATAGAGCGTCAGCGGGATCTTGGAACCGTCGTCCAATGTCACTTCGCTCAAGCCGTCCGGGAAACCGGCTTCTGCCAGAAGTTCTACAGCCTTATCTGGATCATATGTGTCTTCCGGTAAGTTGAAATTGTGCCCCCAAACCAGAGGAGGCAGGAAGTTCGTTGCAACTTCACCATAACCGCCATAGAACGCTTCGACAATCGACTTCTTATCGATGGCTGCATTGATTGCTTCACGCACCAGCGGATCGTTGAATTCCTGGACGTGGTAGTTGAAGGCCAGGTACGCCGTGTTCAAGGCCGGGCGAGTCAGTACGTACAGATCGTCGGCGTTTTCGGCTGTTCCTAGGTCCTCGATGTTGGCCTGTTCCATAGCCTGAATTTCGCCGGTCTGCAGAGCCAGGAAGCGAGCCGAATTGTCTGGAATGGTGCGGATGATAATAGTCTCAACGTTACCCGGGATTTCTCCCCAGTAATCCTCGAAGCGGGTCAAGGTGATATGATCGCCAGTAACCCACTCTTCAAACTGGTAGGGGCCTGTACAGACGTAACCCACCTGGGGCGTGCCATAGTCTGCACCGTATTCTTCGATAGCGGCAGGGCTGGAGATAGAGAACATAGGCATAGCCATATTGGACAAGATCGGCGCCAGCGGCTCGCTTAGCGTAAACTTCACCGTGTAGTCATCTACCTTCTCGATATTGGTTACCACGGAATCGCCTTTGAAGCCATTCCACATGTAGTCCCAATACTCAAAGGTCTGTTCCTCAAAGTGATACGGGTTCTCCGGATCCCACCAGCGTTCAAAGTTGAAAACCACCGCGTCGGCATTGAAGTCAGTTCCATCCTGGAATTTCACGCCTTGACGCAGGGTAAAGGTCCACTCAAGACCGTCATCGCTGGCTTCCCAACTTTCAGCCAGGCTGGGCACGACGTTGGTGGTTTCCTTGTCGTAGGCTAGCAGCGATTCACAACCTTGATTGGTCGCACGGAAGGATTCACCGTCAGTGACCACAGCCGGATCCAGCTGCACCGAGTCGCCTCCACGGCCAAAGATGAACGTGCCGGCAGCACCTTCGGCGGGAGTCGCTTCACTCGATGAAGCCTCAGGGGCGGCAGTCTGATCTGCGCCAGGCGCTGGCGCCGCGGTCGGCGCACAGCCGGTAACGATGGCCAGGAGGGCAAGCAGAGATACGAAGATCAACAGGTGTCTATAGGGCTTGTGCATAGATACACTCCTCTCATAAGTGGTTGGTTGAATGATGATGAACACGTCTTTGCTAGTTCAAACTAACCGTGGACTTATAGGCAACAAGCGCCGGTTCACGTTGGGTCACAATGTTGCCGAGTAGTTGTTAGTGGAGAACGTATAGAAACTGTGTTCGTAGGACTCTGAGAATTCTCTGTGCCCACTGATTATAAAGTACCGTCCCGGAGGCGGCAAACTAGCCGGAAACCTCTGTCACGAATTGTGCTCTGTCTAATCTTCAGTGGTCAATGGCCCTTCCAGACTACAGCCGCCCACCGTACAAGTGAATTCAAACGACTCATCAGTCTTTACCAGAGGAACACTGGCAAGCTGAGCATGCGTCTGGTATCGTACGCCCGGCACATATAACATATTTCTCACAGAGGCGCTTCCCACAAAGGATGCGGAGGAAACATCGCCGTTGGTCAGGTCAACGGTCATGCTAGACGGATAGAATGTATGGCCGTCTTTCGACGCCGTTAGCAGGTGCCGTCCTTTTGACAAGTTTGGCAACGTGAAGGCACCAGTCGCGTCGGTTAGTACCCAATTGCCATTCTCGTCGCTGATGCGCACGCCGGCTAGTGGTGCGGCAGAATCGCTGTCCGCTGAGTCGGAGGCTTCAGCGCCAGATGCAATCACACCTTTTCTCAACACCAGATTATCGGCGAAGGCGCCAAGATACTCGCGATTTAGGGTCTCGTTCGACACAAAGGCAAGCGCTACGTAGACGTTACTTTTACCCAGCAGACTACCGAGATAATAGACGCGGTTCAAATCCAGCAGCTCCTCAACCCAGCCGTAAGGGTTCGCTGTTGTTGTGCTGCTGCCAGAGACACAAGAACCATGAAACGACTTCTTGTCGACAGATGCGAGTAAGCACAGTTCATCTTTATACGGCTCCGTATAGACCCAAACCTTGACGCGCATCTCCGCTTGAATTGCATCTGCAAGACTGAATGGTCCATAGATCATCCACGAGCGCACGTTATCGGGGTATCTATCCTTGCAGGAGGTAAACTGTTCGCCATTCTCTCCGCCGCCAACTGCCATCCCATTTGACCCGCCGCCGTCAGCTTCTAGATGACAATTGTCCAGAGCCCAGTAGTATTCGCCGTTCTTGGTTCCATCGGAATCAGAGACTTCCCACTTTCCTGGAAAAGTCTTGGGATCATATTCAAAAGGCTGCTGCTCGATTGTGACCCATGTGGGACCGTGCACCTGTCCAGACACTTTCGCCGTGTTCGGAATGGGAATCGGCGCTGGGGCCGGTTTCGGTGCAGGCGGTGGTGTGATGGTCGGCGGCGCAGCGTATTGCCACGTCGCACAGGGGTCAAACAGATTTAGCACGATCATGTCCGCGTTGGGCCAGCGGAATTTCGAAGGATCCGAGGGACAGGTGTAGGCGCCGCGCGCATGGCCAACGCCGATAAATCCCTCTACGCCAGCCGTTCCGCTATTATCGGTGTAGGGCGTCCACAACAGCGCGTGTCGATGACCCCAATCGGACGTGCTATCGTCGTACATCCAGCTGTAGACGGCCCGCTCAATCGCGATGCGGTTTGGTGTATCGTACGTGGAAAAGGTAACGTAGAGATTCTCCGAGACGCCGAGAAAATCATGGCAGTCAGCGATGGCGTTTTTGGCGTTCAGTCTTTCATACGGTGTTCTGCCGTCCGCATTGTGTCCCCACGCATTGTTGGCAAGCAGCCAGCTCGCATAGCTGGAAGCGACCTGCGTCACGTTCTTCTCTACTGCAGCAAGCGGGGCAAGCTGACGGTCCGTTCGTTCCTTGTTGATGAGCCATAGCATCTTCTGCCCATCGTCTTTGGCATCCCACTCCGCCTGTGATGGAAACTTTAGTGGCTTAACCACAGCGCCCAACTGCGTGTTCTCAATACTTCGTGCACGGTTGAACTGAGCTTCCAGCACTGAAACAGTCTCGCCTGTACCCGTCCAAGGGGTATCGGCGTTCGGGTCGGCGGGATAGCTGCTTTCGACAACCACCATCTCGGTCGAAGACGGATCAAACGCGAAGACACTAGAATGAACCAGGACGAGTAACGCAACCACAATTGACGTTGACAGGGCAAAGAGAAGAGTTGATTTGCGCATCGTTGTCCCCTACGTGTATTTAGTTGTGTGAAAGAAGGAATATAGGGCGTAACAGCCTAACGCACTGAACAGTTCCAAATTAGTATAATACAGGGCATATCATTCAAGTATGCGTCACTCAAGTCAGCGAATATCTGGTACAGAAAGAACGGCCCATTTCAATCTTAATAGCCCACGTGATCAGATCCTTTTGGTTCCAGTACGATTGTTACGGTTGCGTCGCCCTCGGTTATGCGTTCTCCGCCTATTCATTTATCGATCATTACGTTAATGCATCGGTAGGTACGCTAAGTTCTTAGCGAGTTCACGCAAAGAGCACTGGGCGAGCGACTCGTCTTTTCCCAATATGGGTGCGATACCACAGGAGCAGCAGCTTGTTCCGGCAGCGTTCAAAGCATTGGCTACTTGTTCTGCAGCACTGGCGTTTGGCTGCGTTCAACCTTATTGAAAAGTGACGCCACACGAAATGTAACCCACTTATTCGGCTGGCGTTTTGCGCCGACGTCAATCCAAGTCTTGCCGGCGTAGTCATAGTCGAGCGTCCAGCGGTTTTGGTCGTCTCTTTTATTCCAGATGAGTTCAAGCGCGTTCTGTATGCGGTTATCGCTACCGCATCCGACTGAGACCAGCGCTTCGAGGTTCTGCAGGACGTCGCTAATGTAATACATTGGAAAGCCGAGCTTCCACCAGTTTCTGCTGGGTTTCTTGTCATCCTTCGTCGGATACTCTGCCGTAGCTGGATCTGAGCCTAGTAAGAAATCGATGCCACTCTGTATGGCTTTCTTGACCTGAGCGGTTCTCTGCTCTTCGGGAATCATACCAAGAGCCAACACTGCCTTTACCGCTCCCCATGCGCATGGGCGGTCGTTGTTGATACCACATAGGAACTTCGGCCCTGACTTATAGCTGTAATAGGTGTCCACACCATCGCCTGTGATGCTTCTTGCCAACCAATCATAGGCGGCTTCGAGGCGTTTATCGTGGCAGCCCAGCATCGACAGCGCTGCGCACATATTGCCCTGCAGGCAGTCGATGGTTCCAGATGGCGAACCGTTGGACGTGAACTTGCCATCTGGGGACATGTTGACATTGAGATAGTACTCGCAGGATGTACTGATTCTCGAATCGTACTCAGCCTTGGCGCCGAGTTGCGAAAGCGTGATTAGGGACCATGCGGTACCTCGATACTTGGGACAATAGCCGTGTCCTGGGCGGACCCAGTAGCCTGCGGGTTCCATGTGGTCCAGCACCTGCGCAATCTCGCCAGTGCTATAGCAGACGGAACGGACTTTCTCCACGGCGTGGTCATCGCTTAACTCACCGCAGAGTTCCGTTAAGGCTAGGTAGCGAACACCCGGCGAACTCTCCTCGAGTAACCACGACAGCGTTTCATCGGGAATGGACGCGTTGGTCTGCTGCATGATGATGTTCTTTCGCCATGAAGGCTGAGATGACTTGCCCGGCTGACGTTATGTGATGTGATGTCATACTTTCGCTAACAAGACACATGCAGAAATGAGATCAGAAACATACGACACCATACTTTGTGGCACCGTTCTGAATGGCTACCAGATAGACAGTAACAATCAAGCGAAGTATGTGCAGTATGCGCAGATACCGGGCGAGTCGGAAGCCTACGAGTATTCGGCGATGGCGTTCAGCGCTATCAACATCTCCTCCGTCCGAGTCAATTTAATCCTCGGACGACCCTTTATTGCGCCATTGGCCACTTCAAGACGGTCCAGCATGCGCCAATCTTCGATGGATACATAACGAACGTCGCGGCTCTTGAGCAACTGCACAATTTCGTCGGGATCCGATAGCGGAGCCGGTTTAGTCGTCGCCACGTCGTCTAGCATAGATTTTGCCGTGGCGATCGCGTCCGGCTTATTGGTGCCGATAACGCCGGACGGGCCGCGCTTTGCCCAGCCAACAACGTACTCACCTGGAACAACCTCATGCGTATCTGCGGTGACGACACGTCCATCAACGTTCGGGATAATGCCACGCCTTTCGTCGAATGGCACACCGGGCAAGGGCACGCCGCGGTAGCCTACAGAACGTAGGACCAGGCAGGCCGGAATGGTCTCAAATTCGCCCGTGCCGTACGCGTTGAGATAGCCATTCTCTTCCTGATGAAGCTCGTTCTTCTCGACTCGTACACCAGCGACCTCGCCATTCTCGCCAGCTATGATTTCCACCGGCGACTCGAGAAAGCGCATGTGAATTCGTCGGTCCTTGTTTTGCGGGACGCGCTCCGCCAACTCATTCAGCGACGAGATGATACGCTCGATGCTCGGATTTTCCGTGATCTCTTGCTGACTGGCTTCATCCAGGATCAGATCCTCAGGGCGTACGACGAGCTCTGCTATATTAAGTTCGCCGAGCTCGCGCAATTCAGGATGCGTAAATTTTGCCTGAGCAGGTCCGCGGCGGGCAAGGATATAGATATCCTTGATGCGACTCTCGCGCAACCTCTCCAACGCATAATCGGCAATGTCTGTGGTAGCTAATTCCTCATCGGACTTCGCAAGTATACGTGCCACGTCCGCAGCAACATTGCCGACGCCAACGACCACAGCACTATCGCAATCCAGGTCGATGTCCAAGTCAGCTTGGTCCTGATGACCGTTGTACCAGGCGACGAACTGGGTTGCGGACAGACTGTTGCGAAGATCTTCACCGGGGATGTCCAACTGGCGGTCGGACTGTGCGCCGACCGCATAAACGATCTGATCGTAGCGCTCCTTTAGTTCGTCATGGGTGATGTCCACACCGAGATGGACATTGCCAAAGAAACGGAAACGCGGATCGGACGCAGTTCGATCATAGATCCTGGTTACAGATTTGATCTTTTGGTGATCTGGAGCAACTCCGTAGCGAACAAGGCCAAAAGGTGAGGGCAGGCGATCAAACATATCAACCGTGACAGAGAAGTCAGTTTGTTGGAACAGTGCACCTGCCGTATAGAAGCCGGAAGGACCTGCCCCGACAATTGCAATGCGAAGTGGGCGTAGTGTCGAACCTGGTCTATCTTGCATAAAATAACCTTCTGGACCTGATGCTTAGTATTGGTTGGATTGTTCTTTCTTGTCCGGTTGGTAGCCTGCTTCTAGACACGCTTTAACATTCCACCAAACTGGCGCGCCAAAGTAAGAATACTGATAGCCAATTGGAAGTAGTCTACCGGTCCCAGAGCAGATAGGGCATGCGATTCTTCATCGTTTTTATCTGCGCCGTCGCCGGCAACCCAAGCGAATGCCGCGCCCAGTAGTGCGCCGGCTGTTACACCTATAATAATTGATTTAGTGCGATGACTCATTCATTCGACTCCCGAATAGTTTGTGCCGAAGCTTCTGATTGCCGCACATCATGAACGCTTGGCGCCATCTCCGGCAATATTGCGAATCGTCTCGTTGATCTCTACTGCCTTGGTCTCAGCCGCAATTACGGGTTCACTTGCCTTTTCGCTCCACTCTTCGGCTTTGGAGCGCATCACACCGCTATACTTTTGCGCCGTCCACATGGCGGAGCGAGACTTCTCAAGTCCAATGTGGAGATACTTCACGGCGTAGAATGCGATGGCGAGCGGAATTAGCCCGCCAATGAAGCAGAGTAATGCCAGCCAGACTGTAGAAACGTTAGCCCAGAACTCCAGGCCCATGGTGCAGACTCCATCCTACGCAAACTCGCGAGCAAAACATACTAACATTCTATCAGAGGCAAATGCGAACAGAAAACTGATCTCAATTTGCCGCTGTTTTCTCATACGCAAATGGCCGACATAATAAACTACAACAAGCGAAAGAATGCGAGAATTGGCGACGTGCGCATGTCTACCGGCAATACCTCTGTCACAGCCTGAATAGGGCAGCTCACCACGCCTCTATTCCAACTGCAAATGCACAGCAGGTCAACCTGCAGCAATCGTTGCTTTACTTTAGTTGACTGTGCCTTGGCTTGTCTCGTTTTGCAGCCGTGACTCCCCGCTCGAGGCATCAACTCCTCCTCTGGCTTTGAACGCGATCTGCCGCGCCAAGGTCATTTCCTGTTCTTCTCCGCGAATTATGCCATCGAGCACTGCATTACGAATCTGCTTCAGTATCTTACTATACAGCGGCCCTGGCGGAATTCCCATCTGGTGCAGTGTTCTGCCGTCTATGGCTGGCCGTTGCTGGCTCAGCTCTGTCTCGTAGAGTGACAACCATTTCACAACTATAGGCTGATCGAAACAAGCCACACGAGCTAATGCGACCGCTGTTTCGCCACACTTGTCCAACACCGCCACAATTTCGCTAGGCAAGGCATTCTCTCGCGCCAGAACATGTAAATTGCTGTATATACGGAAAAGTTCGCTAGTAAGATGTTGCACAGCGCCGCGCAGACCCAGTCTTTCGTGCAAATGGGTATGCGTTTCCTCCGGCAGGCGGAAGCAGAGCAAACCCCAGTATAGATGATCCAGAGGCTCTTGCGTCAGCGCAGGCGGAGCGCCGGTCCTGGCAAGCTCCATCCGCAGTCGCATAAAACGTGCTGCGACCCACCCATCAGCCGTCAAATGCTCGTCCAAACGTTGAAGAACGCCAAGCTCGGCTAGACGAAGTAGCGGTCGCTCAGGTTTATCCTCTTGTAGTGTGCGTTCTAGCTCATGTCTGATTCTCGCTCCGCTCACTCTATCTAGAAGCGGGAGCGCATCGACGAGCAGTTCCATGGTGCGGGACGCGATTGCGAAACCGAAGCGCTGTTCATAGCGCACGGCGCGCACGATGCGCGTGGGATCATCCACGAAGCTTAAGCTATGCAGCACCTGAATCAATTTCTTTTGTAGATCGTTGAGGCCGCCGTAGAAATCGAGCAACTCCCCCCAGTGATCGGGATTTAGGCAGATGGCGAGCGTATTGATGGTGAAATCGCGCCGGTGCAGGTCAAGCTTTATGCTGCTGGTCTCAACGGTCGGCAGAACGGTCGGGGCCGTGTAGAATTCCGTGCGCGCGGTGACGAAATCTAGGTGCCCGGGCAAATCGCTGGTCGAGGTTACTGGACCGTTTAGCGTCGATAAGTGCGTCATCAAGAGGTTGCGACGGATGGGGTAATCACTATCGTCGAGCAGCCATTTCGCGGTATTGAAGCGTTGGTGCGGCACAACGCGACCGCCGTATGCGGCCTTCATGTGGTTGGCGAACTCGATTGCGTCGCCCTCGATAACGATGTCCACATCTGGCTCGATATTCTTTGGGCGTGGTTGATCCAGCAGAAGATCGCGCACGAAACCCCCGACTACATAGACGGAGTAATCCAGTCTGTCGACCTCTGTGCCGACGAGCTGTAGCAGCGCATATTGTGCAGTCGGCAACTTGGCGCGTAGCCGTTTCTCGACTTCGCTCGCTTTGCGCATGGGCAGGGCTGATTCATCCCAGAGCTTGATCAAGTCCGTGCGGGTAACAATGCCGATGATGCGTTCGGCACTGTCCACGACGGGCACCTGTCCCCAATTATTCTCGACCATCCGGCGCCGGAGCGTTGTCACTGTATCATCAGGTCGCACGGTGACCTGACCGCTGCGCATGAAGTTGCGAACCGGCTGGTCGCCGTAGTCGTGGTTCATGGCACGGTCGATCTGTCTTCGCGTGAGAATACCCAGCAACTCTTCGCGTCCGTCTTTGCGTATCTGTACGACGGGGAAGCCTTCATGACCGTACCGCTGCATCAACTGTGCGGCCTCGCGTGCCTGCATGTCAGGCGGTACAATCTGAGGCCGTCCCGCGCTCATAATTTGACCGACTGTTTGCTGCGATCGACTGCTATTTTCGACCAAACCAGCGACTCTGTCTCGAACGGACTGCGTCGTAACGCCTTTTGCCTGTATCGGCGCGGCCGCTGCTCGCGTATGACCGCCGCCGCCCAGGGCAGTCGCGACGACGCCGACGTCGATATCGTCCGTCGTGCTGCGCGCCACCACCTGCAAAATGTCACCTAAGTTGACAATAATGAAGACGGCGTCGGTTTCATGGAAATCGCGCAATCGCGATGCCAGCGCGCTCAACTCGTCGCGGAAACTTCGCGCCTCCGCCTGTGCGATGACCACTTTGTGCCCAGCAATGTCCAGGAATTCACTGTTATCGATGAGTGTGTGCAGCAGCGACCGCTGTGCCGGGCTGAGCGGATGGTTCAGAAAGTGCAGCAAGACATCCTGGTTTACATTATTTTGAGGCCGCATGAGCCAGGCAAGGCAGCGGGCGTCGCGATACGTGGTGGAGGGATAGGTGAGATTGCCGGTATCTTCATGTATGCCGAGAGCTAGCAGGGTCGCCTCAACGGGGGTCGGTGCGTACTCATTTGCCATGAGCTGCTCAACGAGCAGGGTTGTATTGGCCCCGACCGACCTGTCCTGCGCCGGAGTTGCACTGCGATCTTGTCCGTCGACCGTTGCCTGAACCGATGCAGCGTCGGTAGGATCATCGTGGTGGTCGATGATGACCAATTCGGTCTCTTTGTCCATCCCCTTAATCCAGTTAACCGAGTCTGCGTCGACCAGGATGGCACGCTTCACCCTGCCCTTGGGCATATCGCTGTCCATAATGAACGGAAGCTCATCTTTATAGAGCACGAGAAATTCATTGACATTGCGGTTCAACTGACGCGGCAGAACGGGCAACGCGTCCGGATAGACGATCGACGCGCCTAGCATGGATGCCAAGGCGTCGAAGTCTGTATGCTCGTGGGTTAGGATGGCTTCCAGCGTTCGTTCAGACATATATGAGATTGTACCGCATTTGTATTGTGAGACGAGTAATATAGCGTGAGCTTAGGCCAGTGCGGCGCGTTGCAGCAGTTCCACGGCAGCTCGATTGTGCGCCTCCACAATAGCGCCTTCCTCTATATGCGCGAAATCGCCGTCCTGGATGAGCACGCGACCGTTGACCATGGAAAATGCCACGTTTTGGGGCTGACAAAAGACGAGCGCCGCAACCGGATCATGAACGGCGCCGCCGGATAAGGCAAGTGAGCCCAAATCGAAGCCTATGATGTCTGCTGCCATGCCAGGTTGCAGGCTGCCGATATCATCGCGGCCCAAAACTGAAGCGCCGCCAAGAGTTGCCAACTCCAAGGCTTGTCGCGCCGACATGGCGGCAGGATCGCCTTGCACTCGCTGGAGTAGCATGGCCATGCGAGTCTCGCCCATTAGGTGGCTGCCGTCATTGCTGGCGCTGCCGTCTACACCCAGCCCAACTTTTACACCTGCATCGCACATTTGCCGTATGGGCGCTATGCCACTGGCTAACCGCATGTTGCTTGTTGGGCAGTGCGCAACGCCGGTGTGCGTATGTGCAAAGTGGCGAATCTCATCGTCGTTGATATGCACGCAGTGTGCATGCCATACGTCACTCCCGGTCCAGTTTAGGTTCTCTGCGTATTCTGCCGGGCGATAGCCGTAAGTTTCCAGACAGAATGCTTCTTCATCCAGTGTTTCAGCGAGATGCGTGTGTAACCGAACGCCCATTTCAGCGCCAAAACTTCGCGCCAGTTCTGCGCTTTCGCGCATGAGTTCGGGGCTGACGCTGAATGGGCTGCATGGAGCAATTATGACACGCCGCATCGCGAAGCGGCTCGGATCGTGATACTGCTCCACGACCCGCCTGCTATCTGCGAGGATTTTAGTCTCTGATTCTGTGACGCGATCCGGCGGTAAGCCGCCCTGGCTTTCGCCGAGACTCATGCTTCCCCTGGCTCCATGGAAACGAACACCGATCTCTTCGGCGGCTTCGAACTGGTCGTCCAACCGGCATCCATTGGGCCAGAGATAGTGATGGTCGCTGCTTGTGGTGCAACCGCTTTGCAGCAACTCAAGCAGGGCTAGCTTGGTACTGACACGCACATCCTCCGGTCGTAACTCCGCCCATATGGGATAGAGCGTTTTCAACCACTGAAAAAGGTTGACGTTTTGTGCGTCAGGAATAACTCGTGTAAGGGTTTGAAAGAAGTGGTGATGCGTATTCACAAAACCAGGCAGCAGTATCATACCTGATGCGTCGATGGTTGTGTCGACCTCGTCCACTATGCTCATCAACTCAGTGGATGATCCAACCCGTTCCACACGGTTATCGATGATGAGTAGCGCACCATTTGGGATTTCACGCCGGTCAGCGTCCATTGTTACGAGCATGTCGGCGTTTGTGATTAGCGTTCGAGCCATTATGTTCTTCCCATCTTGCGATCTTTTTCTATCATGATACCTAAAATCCAAGAGCGACTCGGCAAGAAACTATCCATACGCGGTGAATCCGCAGCTTACTCAACGGCGGCGTTCATTGGCCACCCGATCAAGGGCTAACGCACGTTTAGTTCTGACGGCGGTCTAGACAAAGCATGACGAAATTCAATAACCAGCATAACGCCGCAATCGAAGATCATCAACTGACGGTTCAGGCCTCGGCGACGACGCATGAAAGCCGTCTTTATCATTGGGCACGAAACTGCTATAGTGTGAATAAGAGACAAAACAGCCACAAAACTAAACTGCACTGATCATGAAGGCATTATCCCGAGGGTTCAATTCAGCGCACTCATTCGTTCCCAGCCCTATCTTGCGACATACCTACTTGCAAACGGGCCTCACGACGCTCAAACTGGATATTCCCCTGCAACTTCGAATCGAGGGGATACCCTTCTTGATTGATGCTGGAGCAGATGAGACTGGACTAGATGATGAGGAAGTTCGGCTACTCGCCTACTATACGCCTGCTGTAGCCGATGTGTCACTCAAGGGAGTGGCTATTCTGCTTCATGGTTGGGAGGGATCGAGTCACTCCAATTATTGCATAATCACCATGCGTGAGCTCACGCACTCTGGGTACGATGTCGTGCGGCTCAACTTTCGCGATCACGGCCCGGGTCTGCATGTGCATCCGCAGGCGCTCAACCCGGGTGTTTTTCTTGGCACATTGCTGAGCGAGAGCCTTGTAGCGATTAGTCGGTGTGCAGAGCTGTTTACACCGCTGCCTGTGTATCTCGTGGGGTTCTCTATGGGCGGCAATTTCGCACTGCGACTGGCTGCCGAACATCGGCGTCGCCCAATACCAGGTTTAGTGCAGTCGATCGCGGTGAATCCTGCCCTCGATCCGCTCCGTTCAACGCTTGCGTTAGACGGACACCCGATCCTGCACCGTCACTTCAGAGATCCCTGGCTGCAGCAACTGGTCGAAAAGGAGAAGTCGTATCCACAGCTATACAATTTCTCTGCTCTACATGATTTTTCTTCGCTTATGGATATGACCGACTGGTTGGTGGATTATTTGGGTACATATCGTGACGCGGAAGAGTACTTCGCCGCCTATTCGTTTCTTGAAGATGACACGAAAGAACTTGCCGTATCGTCACACGTCATTGCTACCGTGGACGATCCTATTTGCCCCATAGACGATATTCAGAGTCTTGCGCCCAGTCCGCACCTAACAGTAGACATCCATCCATATGGCGGTCATGTTGGCTTTGTCGATCTCACTGTTCCGGGGCCCAGTAATCGCTTCTCTCCCCTTGCGCATCGATGCGGTGAGTTGGTTCTGCAGGTGGTGGAGGATTCGCAGAATGGATGAAGACCAATTTCCCTGGGCAAAAAAGTGGTCGGATATAACCGACGAGAACGTTCGACGCGCATTTTCGCGCGTGGATCGTGCATGGTTTCTGAACCAAACGACACAGAAACTGGCCGATCGAGATGCGCCGCTGCCTATCGGTGAAGGGCAGACAATTAGCCAACCCTACGTTGTCGCCCTAATGCTGCAAGCAATGAATATTCAGGTGGGTGACAGGCTTCTGGAAGTCGGCGCAGGTTCTGGTTACCAAACAGCGCTGCTCTGCGAATTGACGGATGACGGTGTGGCACGCAATGATCAGCTTGTCTACGCCGTCGAACGCAGCGAGGTATTGGCTGAACGAGCGCAACGTCGGCTGGAACAACATGGCTACACGCCACATATTGTTACTGGCGACGGAGCACTTGGTTGGATCGATAGCGCACCTTATCAAGCAATAGTCGTATCCGCCGCTGCCAAGTGTGTGCCGAAAGCGTTGTGGGATCAGCTTGATGAGCAGGGGAGGCTTGTCATACCCGTTGGCGGTCGTCACGCAATGCAAACTTTGTGGCGTCTTGTTAAGCAGGGGGAGCGCGTGGAGACGAACAATATGGGTCCGGTACGCTTTGTACCGCTTGTTTCGCCTTCGTTGAAGAATCCAGACAGTTGCCTTGACGGCGTGTAAGTATACACGAAAGCGTTGCTGGATGGGCTGCTATCTAGTAAAGATGACCCGGCGCCGTACGCAACCCTCAGCTCCTTAACGGATAGCGCATAAATCGTATACACTATAGCGAAAGTTTTAACAATGACCACCAACGATGGGGATTTGTATCCATGCGTGTACTAGTGATGGGCGGGGAAGGTCAGCTCGGACGCACGTTTCGCAGAGTCTTTGCCGCTGAAGATTCAGAAATTGTGTCATGGGATTTACCTGATTATGACATGACGAAGCCTGAAATATCAGACCAGATTGTCGATCTCTGTCCTGACCTGGTTCTTAACGCCGGCGCCTGGACCGACGTAGATGGTGCGGAATCGAACAGGGATGTGGTCTATGCGTCGAATGCATTGGGTCCCAAGCACTTAGCAGAAGCGTGCCGTCGTTGCAGCGTACCACTCGTGCAGATTAGCACGAACGAAGTTTTTGCTGGTGAGCCTGACACTTTCTACTACGAGTATGATCAGCCCACACCGCACAGTGTGTATGCTCGCAGCAAGGCTGCCGGTGAACAAGCTGTGCGATCAACGGTCGAGCAGCACTATATCGTGCGTGTGGCATGGTTGTATGGCGTTGGAGGTAACCATTTTCCCGCCAAGATCATTGCAGCAGCGGATAAGTTCGGATCGTTGAAAGTAGTGGACGACGAGATCGGCAATCCCACCTTTGCTGAGGATGCGGCAGAGGCAATACGTCAAATTGTGCAAACGCAGCGATATGGGACCTATCATTTGATCAATGAGGGGTTTACAAGCCGCTATGAACTTGCGGCGGAAGCGCTTCAGTTAACCGGCAGGAGCGGCACACCACTAGAACGAATCAAAGTCGCCGACTGGCCTCGCCCTGCGCCGCCGCCGCTACATGCGGTAATCGTCAACCAAGCTGCGGCTGCCATGGGCATCGTGCTGCCTCCGTGGCAGGAGTCCTTAGCTAGATACCTGTCGGTGGAAGGCGCGCGCTTTGCCCGATAGTTGTCTACTGCGACCTACTCAGCAGGCTTCCGAAAACAAGGCGAATCAGAGACCGGCCCAACTCGCATGCGCTGTGCCACGATTTTAGATGAAACGCCAGCTGCGAAAGATCGGCAATCAAGGAAATAATATGACACAAAACGTTGACGGCAAACGCGTCGTCATGCGACAACGGATAGCCGAGAATTTGGCTGCGTTTCGGGCTGCGCCTGATGACTTCGAGCCCAGGCCGGTACATGACGAGCCGGACTTACAAGATGCTCACATTCCGTTCTTTTCACTCATCGTCCCCAATTACAATGGACAGCACTATTTGTCTGCCTTATTTCGCGCATTGGAGCGGCAGACCTTTACCGATTTCGAATGCATCGTAGTGGATGATGCAAGTACAGACGAATCGCTTTCGGTCATCGAATCATGGTCACTTTCGTTTCGCATAGTCAGCAATAGCCAAAACCTGGGCTTTGCAGTTTCTTGCAACAACGGCGCTGCCGCCGCCAATGGCAAATACATAGTTCTGCTGAACAGTGACACTGAACCGGAACCCGGCTGGCTTGCCGAGCTTGCTAGCGGTATTTGCACGGATCCGTACGCTGGTATGTACGCAAGCAAGGTGCTGCTCATGCAGCCACGAGGTCATCTGCATACCACAGGTGACACAATGGGCCGTGATGGGGTACCAAACAGCCGAGGCGTATGGGAAGCGGACAAAGACCAGTACGATGCAACTACCGATGTATTCAGCGCATCGGGCTGCGCTGCCGCCTACGATAGGCGGCTCTGGGAGGCGCTTGGCGGGCTCGACGAGTCGTTCTGGATGTATTTGGAAGATGTTGATTTTGCCTTTCGCGCCCGCTTGATGGGCGCACGGGCTGTTTACGTTCCCAGCGCGCGAGTGTTGCATCAGCTGACAGCAACCGCAAGTGGCAGCCTCAACAGCTATTACGTGGGTCGCAATACGATATGGCTGATCGCGAAGGACATGCCGACGGCGCTGATTAAGAAGAACTGGGCATCAATCCTTTGGCGACAAATGTCGATCGCCGCCGACGCTCTACAGAACGTATGCGGTTCGGCTGCTCGCGCACGGCTAAAAGGGCAGCTGATTGGGCTACTGACTCTTCCGGAAAATGATGGGCAAACGCCGAATCATCCAGACGCGTCGCACTGTATCAGATCAACAGATTGATGCTGCATTATCAGAAAACTAGCTATCCACTCGCATTCGCACTCTAGCGGAGGATGGAATGCAATTACCGCAAGAACAACTCGGCTCTTTCTACCTTGGCGGCCTGCTCAATGAGTCCGGCGACGTTGACGAACAACCCCTGCTGCTCGACGCGCGTGACTTGACCACACATGCCATCTGTGTTGGCATGACCGGCAGCGGAAAGACCGGCTTGTGCATAGGCTTACTCGAAGAGGCGGCGCTGGATCGAGTCCCAGCCTTGCTCATCGACCCCAAAGGCGATATCACCAACTTGCTGCTGCAGTTTCCAGAGCTGTTGCCCGAGGACTTCCAGCCTTGGGTCAACGTGGATGATGCACGGCGCAAGAACAAAAGCGTTGAGGAATATGCAGCCAGCACCGCAGATATGTGGCGAAACGGCCTTTCCGACTGGGGTATTGACGGCGAGTTGATTCAAACACTGAAGAACAGCGCCGACTATACCATATTTACACCTGGTTCAGATGCGGGTGTGGGCGTCAATATCATGGGCAGCCTGAAAGCGCCATCCATATCGTTCGACGACGATGCCGAGATGTTGCGAGAGCGCATAAGCGGCATGGTTGCGGCACTGCTTGCGCTGATCGGTGAAAACGTCGATCCTGTGCGCAGCAATGAAGGCGTGCTGCTGTCCATGATATTCGAGCACTACTGGCGACTCGGTGTGGATTTGGATCTGCCCAAGTTGATTCTTGCCGTGCAGAATCCGCCATTCGAGAAACTTGGCGTATTTGACGTGGAGACCGTCTATCCGTCGAAGGACCGGACGAAGCTAGCCATGTCCTTTAATATGCTGATGGCGTCTCCGACTTTTTCGGAATGGTTGCAGGGAGAATCGCTTGACATTGAAACTCTGTTGTTTACAAGAGAAGGGAAGCCGCGGCAAAGCATCTTCTACTTGGCGCACTTGACGGATAGCGAGCGCATGTTCTTTGTGACGCTGCTCATGGAAAGCGTTGTCACTTGGATGCGCAGACAGTCCGGCACCACGAGCCTTCGTGCGCTGATCTACTTTGACGAGATCTTCGGCTTCTTCCCGCCGACGGCTGAACCGCCGTCCAAACGTCCATTGTTGACCATCATGAAGCAAGCTAGAGCGTACGGCGTCGGCGCCGTATTGGTCACACAGAACCCTGTCGATATCGACTACAAGGGCATTTCGAATGCCGGCGCATGGTTCATTGGCAAGCTACAGACGGAGCGGGACAAGGCTCGGGTATTGGATGGTTTGAAGGGCGCCATCGCCGAATCCGGCAGCAGCAACACATCGATAAACTATGATGGTTTGATCAGCCGACTGAACCGCCGCGAATTTCTGCTGCACAATATTCATGCAGATAGGCCGGTGGTCTTCCAGACGCGCTGGGTCATGAGCTACCTGCGTGGTCCGTTGACGCGCCCACAGGTGAAATCACTTATGGAAGAGGCTGGAAAACGGGGTGAGAGTTTGCCTGCTGTTGAAGTTGCGATAGGGAGTATTTCACCGTCCGAACCTGAAGTTGCGTCGGCGCAGAATGGACCTGAATCGAGCAAATCAACGGATTCGGCTAGCACGGAGGCTTCGACGCCCTCTGAGGAAGTGCCGAACGGATATGTTTCCACGGTAGTCGGTCTGGATACAGGTATTCGTCAGCGCTATCTTGAAAGTAACGTACCGGTCGGCGCTGCCGTCCATCAACTACAGGAAAGAACGCCTGATGCCCAGATCGAGCGTACGTCGTTCGTCTATCATCCAGGCGTCGTCGGTGAAGCGAGCGTGCAATTCGTCCATCGCAACAGAGACAAGGCTACTATAGAGGATCTGGCGTTCTTCTCGCCAATACTCGAGGAGACCCACGGCATACAATGGGACGCGGCTTCGGCTATCGACGCTAACGCCTTACAGCGCGCTCCCGGCAGCGGTGGGGATGCTGGCCCCTATTACCAGCCCGTATCCGCAGACTATGACAGCGAACGCGAGTTCATGAGTGTGGAAAAGGAGTTTAACGATTGGGTCTATTACAATAGCCGCATTCGGATGCTGGTACAGGAGGACCTCGCGCTGTATCAGCAGTCCGGTGAATCGGATAGCGCCTTCATGCAGCGCGTAACGCACGCCGCGCGCGAAGCGCGTGACGCTGAAGTTGACGGTCTTGAGAACAAGTACGAGGATAAAATCGCGCGGGTCAACAGCAAGATTACGGATGTGAATCGAAAGATCGAAGGGCTGGAACTCGAACTGAATTCACGACGGCAGCTTGAGCTGATCGGGCTGGGAGAAGGCGCCCTTGGTTACTTTCTCAATCGGCGTCGCTCCAGTGTGTTCAGCGGGATAGGCAGCCGTCGGCGGATGACGACGAAAGCGCATTACGCTTTGGAAACAGCCTCCGAGCAGCTTGTCGACTTGCAGGAAGATGTTAGCGAACTGCAGGCTGAGCTCGAGGAAGCCACCAGCGAGATTACGCTGAAATGGGCCAACGCGGTCGACAAAGTTGAGACTGTGGAGTTAAAACCAAGACGCGCCGATGTCGAGATCATCGGCGTATCCATCGCATGGGCGCCGCACTGGCTTATCGATTACACGGATGGTCAGGAGCGTCAACGATCGTTTGTGACACCAGCCTGTCGAATAGAGGCGTAGGCAAAGCTGCAGTTGCTTAGTCGTCAGTTTGTGGGCCGATGAAGTGCTCGCGTACGCCGATGAATGGCATGTACGCATAGCTGGTCTCCATCGTATCCAGGAACACTGCGGTGGGTATGCCCGCATTGCCGGCTGCATCGATCGCTTCGAGGAACAGCGTGTGACGCCCGTCCGCTAGCGCGCTTGTGTCAAGCGTCAACGAAATAGTGCCGGTTCGCGTCACGGATTGCGTCGACGTGACCGCCGTACTCACAGCCCCATCCACCCACGATGGTTCATCAACCGTAAGGCGAATATGCTGGCTATCGGTTGTGCTGGCGTCCAGGTGGAGTGTGGCTGTCAGTGTCACCGTGTCGCCGACCATAACACGCGAACGCGCGAGTTCAACCGATTCAACTTCACCGAGTGCGGTGAGCGCATAGGGCATTCGAGCATATTTGAAGCCCAGCGTTAGTGACTCAGTCGCCTGTTGCAGAACGTCGTCTTCGAAAACGGAGCAGGCTTCGAAGAACGCAGTCCCCAATTCGATGGTATAGGCCGGTACGCCAAGCCTATAATAGACATAATCGACGTAGTCACCGTCAGTCTCATAGAGGCAGCCTGGGTCTCCCGTTTGACAGGAGACATAGTTAAAGGGAGCGGCAAGGCGGTTGCCCAACGCCTGCAATCCGCTTCGATTTGGGGCGGCGCTGCTACTCCAACCCCAGGGATAGAGCACCTTCTGTGCATAACTGTGCAGGGATATTACAGCGCCCGTCGTGGAAAGTGGCGCGGACGCTGCCAGCCCTTCATCCCGTTGATCCTGGAAGAGTGATTCCGCATAGGATTGCAGCGCAATCGTTTCGGGCTCCGACGCCGCATCACTACCACGAAATGTGGGCGAACACGCAAACGTGCTGGAGCATCCGCCCGATTCGCACTGACCCCATTTCATATCGGCGTTGCGGTTCAAGTCCACGCCAAAGCCTGATTCACTTGTATCCGCGTAAGTGCAGCCGTCGCTATCATTTGTGTTCTTTCGCCAGTAGTAAAGCTGATCCGCGTATTCGCGTCCGTCGGGATTCGCCAGAGGAACGATGTAAATCTCACCGTAGTCCAGTAGCCACGTGACATCGGGATCGAACCCATAGTACGCTATGAGATATTCGACATAGCGGGCGGCAATTTCAGCTGGCGTCAGCTCTCGCGCATGCACAGCGGCGACGATAAGGAGGCGGAACTTTGTCCCCGCACGCTCAGTGTTGGTGATCTTCAATGCGAAGAGATCATGTCCCGTTTTTCCTTTGGAGACTGTTTTCTCCCAACTATCGCCAATGTCAACCCATTGCGCCAATTGCGGATGCGCGTCAGCAAGCATGCGCATATCCTGTTCCAGCGCGGTGGTTGTGCGATAGCAGGGAAAATATGGAATTGTCCCCGCCGGAGCTATGCTAGAGTCAACTGCACTGGATATGGCTTGTATGCCCTGCGGCACTCTATAGGCAAATGCTGTCCGGATGCCGTCTGCTTGTAATTTCGTTAGTTGGGCATCGTCCAGCGGCGCAATGGCGTAGCCTTCGTCCTGGTGGATCTCCCACACGTCCAAAGACGCGCCAAGTTCAGTTAACTCGTCGGCACCATCATAGTAGACTCTGAAGAGGTGCAACTGAGCAGGTGGCATGTCCTGCGCATGGAGGACGGCGGTGGGGAGAAGGGCGAATAGCGGCGCCATAAGTAATAGAAAGTACCCATACCAATTTCGAAGCACATAAAGGTGTTGGAGCATGGCGGCTACTTCATGAGTGGGCGGAGCTTCAGAGCCAGTTGCAGCGAGAAACGTGCATCAGGATCGTTCAGGTCCAGGTTAGCGATAGCCTCGATTCGCTCAAGGCGATAACTCAGTGTGTTGCGATGAATGTGCATGCGACTGGACGTCTGGCTGAGATTGCCGTGACATGCGAAAAACGCCTCAAGTGTTTCAACTAACTCGGAGTTGCGATTATCGTCGTGGCTCATAAGCAGGCCAAGTGTTTTGCGATAGAAGCGCGCCGACTCGGGATTGGTTCCCAACGTAGTCAGTAGTTGATAGAGGCCAAGGTCGCCGAAATAGGTGACCGGTGCGCCGTGCCATTCCTTGCCCAATCGCAGGCTCTCGCGAGCCTGTTTCTGACTACGAATCCAGTCGGAAGGCGCAACAGCCGGACGTCCGATGCCGATGGTAAATTCAGTCGCCGGATGCTTACTTGAAACAACCTCAGCGAAACCCGCAGCCACTTCCTTGAGTTCCCTGGCGCTTCGTTGGTTGTCGATAGGCCAGAATAGCAGGAGCCCTTCGTTGCGATTACTATAAGGCGCACTGATTCCCATACGCTCCATGAAGTCCACAATGGGCTGTGGCCAATCGGGCACGCCTCTAGCTTCGATGTACCAGGCAGCGTGCGGTACCGACAGATCATAGCTAAGGGAAGCGCCGCGCTGTATCCACGCCGCTTCATCTGCGATCTCGGCGGCTAATAGCTCGTCAAGGAAGGCCGCTCGCATGCGGTCTTCGGCGATGTCGACCGCAAATTGTTTGGCCCATTCTAGCGCACAGGCTGATGCGCCTTCCGAGACCGCTATCTCCTCGACAGCTGATATTTCTTGGTCGATTGACGTTTGTGATCGCAGGAGCAGACAGTAGCCGCGGATGGCGTCGTTGGCTTCAATAGACGACACCACCGCCTGCGAGAAAGGCCCGTGCTTCTGTTGGCCGTTACGCAGCCCGAGCACGCCTTGTGCCGGACCCCGCTTCCGTGCGCGGTGTGTGGCAGCCCAGCTGCGCATCTCAACAATATTCGGCAGGAGCGGCGCCACTGACTCGTTCAAGTGGCTCTCAGATAGTCCGGCATGCGTTACGATTCGGCCATCGTCACCGAGAATGATGATCGGTGCATTTGAGAATTCATGCAGATGATCGGTGATGTTCTGCAATCCACCGCCGTCTAGCGCAATCTGGTTCAACTCTCGTTGTAGGTCCGATGAGCGCTGTGCGATGTAGCCGGAACGGTCGACAATCAGGCGAATCACTGCCCGTTCTATCTGGGTTAACGGTACGCCGCCTGGCAACTGGAACAGAGGCAGCCGGTTACTATCCGCAGCGGAGACAGCTTTATCGCTTAACTGGCCTTGTACGGCGACAGCGGCGATACGCGCGTCTCCTAAGCCGCGGACAACACGCTCGACATTCATTTTGGGATCCAACTGCCGCAGATCGGCCATATCGATGAGCGCGATCTCGTTTCCGTCCAGCTTCGGAAACGCAGGGGGGCTTGGACGAAGGCTGCACGCCCAACTCACCACACGTCCAAGATATTCTTGGCCGGTGAGAATTGTCGTATCAGGCGGCAATGCGAGTCGGTAAACGTCTTCTATTGTTGCGTTGCTTTTGTACATACTTGTCAGTACCAGCTAGACGCGTCTCTTTGTGCGCCGACACATAGCAGCGCTTATTGAGCAGAACCCGAGTATTTTCAAAAGAATTGTATCAAGCGAATTATAGGTGCGGATTGCCAAGTTGTAAACTTGCTATTGTGCATATCAAACGATACAGGTTGTACAAATCGTTCAGTGTGAACGAAAAAGCACAGCGTTGCCGTGCAACACTGTGCTTGAGTTGTGCAAAATGCATCTGCCGCAGTGAAGAGCAGATGGTTAATCCACCTTGCTATGCGGTGCCCTATCTTTCAGCAACGACTACTTCCGCGACTACTGGTCTAGCCCAGGCGGACATAGCAAAACCACAAACAGCACCCCAAATACCCCAAAGAATGACCCATCCCCACTGGAACCATGCGGGGTTCTGACCGGCAACTGTGCCAAGCAGAAGCAAACCGGCGATTCCGATGATGAATCCAACAATGCTAGCCAATAGCAGCTTCCAGATTGACTGTGACTTGTCAAGAGCGCCGACAAGGATCGGCCAAAGGATGAATGTCAGAAGGAAGCCGATGAAACCGCCGATGATCGGCCCCCAGTTTTTGCCTAGTCTGCCTTCGGCAATTGCATATCCGATCACTGGCGCAACACCAATGAGCAAGAAGGCTATGACATATAGGATGACCATGAACATGGAGGTTGCCCACTGGAATAGCAGCGCCGTGAAGAGGGCGACAATCGCAGTTAAGACAGCCGCCATGCCCATCGCGGCCCACGGGTTTTGTTTGGTTGGAGATGCTGTTACAGCGGTCAATGGTAGCATAGAATTGACGCCCCTATCGTTGATTCGGAAGAGAGTGGCAGCAGGAATTGCTGCGTTTGCATTAGTCACGAGTATACAATAAATATTCGCTGCAGTCTATACGACGCAAATGCCTTGCGCGCGAAATACACTCGCATTTTTATGGATTTTCAACTACTCTGGCAACTCCTCCCATTCCTCTAGCGACCAAGCGCCGACATTGAGATATAAGGTCCCATCATTTGTGTACAGAACTAGCACGAGATCATCTTCGGGATCCACAGCGATTTCGGCAAGTTGGGCATCATTGCCAACCGCTGCATCCAGTTGTGCTGCCGGTTCCCCAAGCGGATCACTTTCCAGGTCGGGATAGCAGAGTACGCCGTACAGTTCGAATAGAACGCCGTCTTCCAGATAAACGTCCACATCAACGGTCGGTAGATCCTGTACCGTGGCATCGAGCGCTTCTATAATGGACTCATCCCAAATCACAATCTTGACGATGTTGGCGCCTTCTAGTTCGGACAATTCTTCCAGGGTTTCATCGTCGATTTGCAGATTGACGTCCAGTTGTTCTGCCGTCGTGCTACTGCTATCTTTGGCTTTCTTTCTTCTGTCTGCCATTGTGTAATGAGTCCGCTTCGCGCTGGGTTAACCGCTTCGCTTAGGACCGTGTACGATCATGCGAGTTGGTATTGTTATCGGTTGTGAATGGAATTGCCCGCCCGCCTCGAATTGGCTTAGTTTACACGGCATACCCTGATCAATCTGCAGATTGGGCCCGTTCATCAAGTGGAAATGGAGATGCGGACCGGGCGATTGGCCGCTATTACCCACACGGCCGATAACGTCGCCACGACGCACCATGTCCCCATAGCGGACAGGCATACTTGCCTGCTGTAAATGCGCATAGTAGCTGAATTCTCCATTGCCGTGGCTAATGGCAACAGCATTGCCTAGTAGCCGTCTAGGATCATCTCGAAACATGAGCGGATCGGGCATTGCGCCAGGCTGTACATCGGGCATGTCGTAGATCAGGAACGAAACTTTGCCTCCTGCAGCTGCGTAAACCGGCTCATCCCAGCTTTGATGTTCTTCAAGAGTCGTGCCACCGCCATAAAAGAAACGGCTTTCCTGACCCAGCTTCACGAAATCCATGGCAAAAGGCTGACTCATGGCATCGATTTTATGCATATCGCTCCAGTCCGATGCCTGTATAGTCCACCACGCACCAGAAAGCGGGAAGTGCAAATCGGTCTTCTGTTGCGGATAGGTGACAGGCACGCGTAGCTGGTACTGTTCCGATGACGCGTCACCATCAGAGCCGATTTCAGCGCCCACGACCGTAATTTCGATCGTTGTGATGCTGTCATAGGCATGTAGCTGGAAGTGCATGCTGCGAAGCGCGATGCCCGTTCCCTCTGGAATTTGAGAATCGGACAGGCCGGTCTTCTGCCGAATGAATCGCTCTGGCCAACGCTGCTCGAACAGAACCTGATGCCCTGCGTACCCCCTCACTACGAGCCCGTTCAGATCGTAGTCGGCTCCGCGGGCTGTGACGCCCAAGTCGAAGGCGATTTCCTGCATTGGCGCCAGTTGGGGAAACGGCAGTCGGTCATAGACTGCGCCAAAAATTGTCTTCGGGCGACATTCCAGTATTAATCTACTCGATGCGCATTGATTCTTGTCGGGCTGATCGATACGTTGCTCAGGTTCGGTCAAGGTGGATGGTCCGGTTTCTGTTGCGAAAGCATATGTGCGGGTACGCTGTAGCTGCGATTACTTGCCAGTCGTGTCGTTGATCAGCGCAGCGGTTTCATCGACAACAGCCTGTGCGTCGTATTCACCGGACAGCGCTTTGAAGAACATGTCCCCGCCATAGCGCCAGAATGCGTCCATCTCGGGTCCGTGCGGCATACCGTCTGCGTTCGCTGCTTCCTGCGCAAATCCCTGCAACAGCGAACCTGGCGGAAGATCCGCATTCGGACTAACGGGCAGGCGGTGCGCTATATCAGCGAGATACTCGCCGCTTTCGGCGCTGGTCATGTGCTCCACGAATAGCGCTGCGATGGGAATCCGTGCGTCTGGCAGATTCGGATTGACGTAGATAGCGTCCGCATAGAGCCATGGGCGGGAAACTCCTGCAGGCCCTGGCGGAATTTCCGCAACGCCTAGGTCGTCGCCTAGAACCCGCTGCAACTCGTCCATGGCCCAGGGACCGTCGACGAAGAAGGCAAATTCGCCTTTCTTGAAGCGGTCCAGGAGCATACCATAGTCTCCGTCTACGTAGCTGCCGGGCAGGTCATTCAGTTGGGTTAGGAAGCGCAGAAATTGCGCTGCATCCGGCGTGTCTGCGATTGTTGAGTGGCCATTGGCATTGAAGACCGAGGCGCCGAAGGCAGGAAAACCCCATGTCAGATGAAACGGACTCGCATATAATCCGATGCCATAGGTAGGATCGGCGCTGGCAAGTTCTGCCAATTCAGTCAAGGATCGTGGCAGCGCAGTATCGCCGAGTAACGCTTTGTTATAGTACAGCGCTACAGTCTCATAGAATAGCGGCATACCGTATAACTCACCGTCCATACGCAGATTTGCCGCTGCTGCAGGCAAGACCGCTGCTGAAGTTGCCGCAAAGTTGGGATCCGCCAAGGCGTCAATTACGCCCAGCACCTTCAGTTCTTCGAGCCACCAGTTTGGCGCTAGGATCAGGTCGGGTCCGCCACCTTCGGCGACCGCCTGAGCGTAACTCTGAAGCAGATCACTATCGGCTACGAAGAGCGTCTCGACAGTAATCTCTGGATATCGTTGTTTGAAAGTTTCCAGGATCTGCTGCAGCGCATCGCCGTCCTGTTGCGCCCAACTGTGCCAGATGGTCAAGGCGCCTGAAGGTGGCGCAAGCGTTGGCAAGGCCTGTTGCTCGGATGATGATTGTTCGACTGAGGAGGACGAGTCGCTGTTCTGTGCGACCTCAATGGTCGGTGAGCCATCCGTGACCACAGGTTCTTCCGTGACCTCATCCGGCCTACACGCCGATACCGTCACGAGTGTGACGAGGATCACGAACAGAGAAAGGTAGTGAGAAAGATTACGCATCATGCCGTCTACTCTTCGAGCAGACCCAGAAGCGCCTGCACACCGATCGCATAACTACGCCATCCGAAACCTGCGATTTGACCAACGCACACCGGCGCGATAACGGATGTATGTCGAAAGCCTTCTCTGGCGTGAACGTTGCTTAGGTGCACCTCCACAGTAGGGATATCGATCGCCGAGAACGCATCCCGCAGGGCGATGGAGTAATGGGTGAACGCACCGGGGTTGATTACGATGCCGTCCGCCCACTCCCACGCGTCATGGATGTAGTCGATGAGAGCGCCTTCATGATTCGATTGGAAGAAATGCAGGTCCAAGTCCGGATATGCGTCGCTAATGCGCTGATTGATCTCGTCCAGCGTCGTAGACCCGTAAATTTCGGGTTCACGGCGACCCAGTAGATTTAGATTAGGTCCATGCAATACTGCGATTGTCGGCATCTAGCCTTCCTCATTCTTCTTTTAGCCGGTTATTTTAGAATCGATTCCACGGCCTTCTGCACTTTCTCGAGCCCTGGCTCATCAATGACGATCACGTCGCCGACCTCGCGTGGTACCACAAAACGAAGCGTCTTGCCGCGACGTTTTTTATCATGCGCCATCGCCTCAACGATTTCGTCCACAGTCCCCACGTTAGTTGCAACCGGCAAATCGTGCCGCTCCAGTACGCTGCGGATGCGGTCCACCAACTCAGGGCTGCACATATCTAGTGATGCAGACAACTGCGCCGCTGCCACCATGCCGATGGCGACTCCTTCGCCATGTCGAAGTTCGAAATTGCTGACCAGTTCGAGTGCATGACCGAACGTGTGACCCAAGTTTAGCACGGCGCGACGACCCTGTTCAAACGGGTCTTCTTCGACAACGTCAATTTTCACGCGTACGGCGTCGGCGACAAGATGCTCCATGGACGTAGGACCCTGGTCTTCAAACTGGTTGAACAGCTCAGGATCATCGATGATGCCGTGTTTAATCACTTCCGCCAGACCGGATCGGAATTCCTCTCCTGGCAGTGTTGCAAGCGTATCGGTGTCGATGGCAACAAAGAGTGGCTGTTTGAAAGCGCCGATTAGGTTCTTGCCCTGCGGCAGGTCGACGCCAGTCTTGCCACCAACTGACGAATCAACCATAGAAAGCAGTGATGTCGGCGCCTGCACAAAAGGCACGCCGCGCAAGTAGGATGCGGCTGCAAAACCTGTAATGTCGCCCACCACACCGCCGCCGAGTGCAACGACGGCGCCTCTGCGATCCATACCGTTGGCGAGCAGCGCGTCGTATATTGTACTTACGGCAGCCAGGTTCTTATTCTGCTCGCCCTCAGCTATCGTGCAGAGGAAAGGGCTGTAGCCTGCCTGGCGGAGACTATCGTTGACGGTTTCCCAGTAGTGTGCGGCGATATCGGGATTGGAGACTACGGCAATGGAACCGGACGGCAGGCCGCGGTTCGCCAGCAGAAAACCCAGGCTGCTGAGCAAGCCGGCGCCTATGCCGATATCATAGCTGCTGGTGGGTGTTCTCACGGGCAACAGTGTCATATGTCGCAATTCAGCGTCGGCATCAAGTGATAGTATAATGCGCTCTACGATGTCGGTGGGCGACTTGTCGGTTGTATTCACGTGATGGTGAATTGCGCCGTAGGCGGGGCGTCGTTCTAGTTGTAGGGCGCGGATACGATTCGCACGTTCTTCGCGCGTGCCCGGAAGAAGCGGACGATCGTCCAGTTCATCCAGCCGGTTCAGAATGGTGTCCACGTCAGCCGTGAGGCAGATCAGAGTACCCGTCTCCTCAAAGTTTGCGCGGTTCTGCGGGTTCACCAATGCGCCGCCGCCTGTACTGACCACGACGCTCCTGTTAGCAGCTAACTGAGCACACAACTGCGCTTCCGTGACGCGAAAGGCTGCCTCGCCTTCTTCTGCGAAGACGTCGGCAATCGACTTGCCATAGTGCTGAACCAGTAGATCGTCCATGTCGTAGAATGGCCGGCCCATGCGCTCAGCCAACAATCGGCCAATTGTAGTCTTTCCGGTCCCCATAAAGCCGGTGATAATCACATTCCTGGTGTCGTTATTTGACGCCACGTTAAGTCTATGCTCCCTGTTTATGTTTACTTGATCTGGACACAATCCTTTGTCTGGTTGGCTGTATGCGCGCCAGGACGGCCTCAAGAGCGCCTTTCCGTCGTACGCTATCGTCTATTACCAGATGCGATTCCGGAGCAATCTCATAGTTCCAGCAGCCGTCATATCGCACCAAGAGGTCAGTCATGTCCTCCCAACTGGCGATCTTATGTTGCGAGTAGGCTGGGTTACGAGCGTCAAGCCGTCTGCGCCATTCACGCTCGTTCAGCACTGTCTCGACAACAAGCAGGCGAGCCCTGTATTGTTTTGACAATGCTACGCCCGTATCAAACGCTACGGGATAGGTAAGCGGCGAATCGATTATGACGCTAAGGCCTTGTGACAACTGACGTTCACAGATGGACCACATAATCTCATAGGCCAGTTCGTTGCCGTTCTCCAAACGCAGCGTGTGATCCTTGACGTCGTCCTTGTCGATGAGCGGCCAACCGAGTTTTCGGCTGAGCCCTCTTGCCAATGTGCTTTTGCCGGTAGCCGGAAAGCCTTTCATGAGAACCAAATACCTAGCGGGGTACCTAGCCATTGATTGCGCCGCCAAACAGTTGGAACTGAGACGGGTCCAGCCGAGACGCCTGGTGCATTAGCACTGCGTTGGCTAATTCGATGGCCATGCGCGACTCCAGTGTGACTCCGGCTCGCACACCCACGCAGGGATCATGGCGGCCCTTCTTTACCTGAAAGTCAATTTCTTCTAGATTCTTGCGCACCGACTGCTGCGGCAAAGTGATCGTCGAGGTTGGTTTGAATCCGACCCGGAAGACCAGCGGCATACCGGTCGTAATCCCGCCGATGAGGCCGCCGTGGCTGTTACTCTGATAGCCTTCGCTGCGGATGGAGTCGTTGTTTTCACTCCCGCGCCTGCTGACTACATCGATTCCGTCTCCAGCCTCGACCGACTGGACAGCGTTGAGACCTCCGAGTGCGCCCATAACGCGCAGTTTCAAGCTGTTGTAGAGCGGGTCGCCTGCCAGCGCTGGCGGGTTGACTGCCACAACCTCCAAGGCAGCACCTAACGAGTCTCCGGCGATGCGTGTCTGTTTAATTAGTTCTGCGGCTTCATCGGCGAACTTCGCGTCCACGCTGCGTATGGTTGAATTTTCGATCCGCTCGCGGAGTGCATCAATCTCCGACTGCGGGATGCGATTCGGACGATACTTGCCAGCCAACTCGTTTACCGATTGCTTGAGCGAGATTTCACTTTTCAACGGACCGACCTGGCAAATGGATGAAATGAACTGTGTCTGAAAATAAGTTCGCAGCAGTTCGCGGGCGATGGAGCCGCCGACCACATCGCTAATTGTAGAGCGGTAGCTGGACCGTCCTCCGCCACGAATGTCCACGTACCCTTGGGACTTGTGGTATTTGACCAGGTCGGTGTGACCCGGTCGCACTTCGCCGGTGTCGCCAGTGAATTGCGCATAGTCATCAGAACGGTGGCTGGATGAAAGCACCACAACGGCGATCGGTTCGCCCGTGGTGAATCCTTCCTCATAGCCTTGCGCTGACGAATCCACTTCCTCAACTTGTGTAGCGACTTTCGATGATCCGAATAGTACATCGGGATCGTCGTGATAGAGCCCGGATAGGATGACCGCTTTGTCGGATTCTCTGCGTGGTGTGCCATGTTTGTTGCTGCCGGGTCTTCGTTGGTCCAGGTAGTGCTGAATGCACTCCCTGCTGAGCAAGAGTCCCGGCGGACAACCGTATACGATTGTGGTGATTGCCGGTCCATGTGACTCACCGGCGCCTGCCACAGCAAATAGCGGTCCCCCTAGAATCTCCATAATCGTTTATGCGCACCTCAATGGTCAACGCGCACGGTGGTGTAGCACGTTTTAGAACCTACTCAGGCAATGAGTATAAACCGTTCCAGTACGGGTTAAAAACTCACAATCGAGCCTGCTGTCTTGAAGCGGCGTACGGCGCTAGTGGGGCATCGCACGTTTAGCAGCCTGCACAAATCGCCGAACGGCCTCGTGGTCCTTCCTCCCGGGCGACTCTTCAACACCGCTGCTAGCGTCAACCGCCCAAGGTCGCACTGTCGAAACTGCTTCTGCGACATTGTCCGGCGTTAGTCCTCCGGCAAGCATAAGACCGTCGATAGACTTGGCGAGCGCGGCAGCCAATTGCCAGTCGGTCCGCAAGCCGGTACCACCATAAGCAGCGGGTGAGTACGCATCCAGGAGAATGCTGGGTCCAGCCGAAACGCCAGCGCTTGCATATGTCTTTGCCGTAGGCAGTATCTCAGCATAACCTGCATTGTTCGGACGCAGCACCTTATAGGCGCGCCCTTGGTAGGACTCGACCTGTTGCAGCGTCTCTTCGCCATGCATCTGTGCGTAGTCGATAGTACCGGACCGCAATAATTCCAGTACGCAACTTGGTTCCTCGTTCACAAAGACCCCGCACAGCTTAGGCTTCAGCGTCGTCTTCGTCTGCCCGTGATGGGAAAGCCAAGCGTTCAGTTCATTTACTATCTGGCGAACGTTGTCATACGTGATATAGCGCGGCGACTTCTGCGCAAAGATGAAGCCTAGCATGTCCGCGCCGGCTTCGTATGCACAAATGGCGTCGTCGTTATTGGTGATGCCACATATCTTGACGCGCACGCTACATTCGCTAGTACCGCCAGTTGCCATATTATTCGGGCACACGACCTGCTGCGACAAACGCACGTACTTTCGCGGCTCGTTGAGATTGCGGAAGCTTACAGAAGGTCTCGCCCACGAGAATCGCGTCTGCGCCCATCGCAGCCATGGCAATAACGTCGTCCGTATCGCGTATTCCGCTCTCTGCTATCAGCATGACGTCCTGCGGGATCATCGGTCGCAGACGTTCGGTGGTCCGAATGTCTACCTCAAAAGTCTTCAGATCGCGGTTATTGACGCCGATGATACGAGCATCGATGCCGAGCGCACGCTCTACCTCAGCCTCGTCGTGACATTCGATAATCGCCTCCATCCCCAGCTTTCTCGTTAGCGCAAGAAGCGCACGCAGCTCACTGTCACCGAGCGTCGACACAATCAATAGTATGGCGTCAGCACCCGCCATACGTGCCTCGTAGACCTGATATTCGTGGAAGATGAAGTCCTTGCGCAAGACTGGAACGTTCAGTTTTATCTCCCGGAGACGTTCTTTGACGTTGGTCAGGTATTCCAGTCGCCCCTGGAAAAAGCGACTGTCGGTTAGGCAAGAAATGGCTGCAGCGCCAGACCGGGCGTAGGTTTCTCCGATTAGAACAGGATCCCAATCCTTGGCAATTAGCCCGCGACTCGGGCTGGCACGCTTAATCTCGGCAATGAGGCTAGCGCCGGATTCGGCTTTTAGTGCAGCGTAGAAATCCAGCGCAGGCGGACTCACATAGCAGAAGGCGCGCACCTGATCCAGCGGAAGCTCCTGCATATTGGACTCCACTTCCAGCCGCTTCCACGCCATGATGTGGTCTAGGACTTGCCCCTTGTATTTTGCGATATCCAATTTTGAATGTTTTGCCATAAGCTTGCTATCCGCTTTCGGTCGGGTACTCTGTAAATTGTGAAATAGCATACGCTCTGAATACACCAACGCCATAACAATGAGGTACGAAGCCAGACGCTCATGCGGTCGCGTACGACTGGGTTCGTTTGATATACTCGTTCAACTTGGACAGCGCCGAGCCTGAGTCAATGCTCGCAGCGGCCATCTCAATTCCAGTCGCGATGTCACTGTGGACTAAACCCAGCGCCGCGCCCGCGTTGAGCAGCACGACATCCCGCTTTGGACCGGCGAGTTCGCCACTAAGTACGTCACGGGCGATGGACGCGTTCATCGACGCATCACCACCTTGCAGATCAGCCATGGTCGCTCGCTCAAGACCTAGATCTTCCGGTGTCAACTCCATTATGGTGATCTCTCCGTTGTGGAGATGTGCGATTTCCATAGGGCCGGTTGTCGTGAATTCGTCCAAGCCCGATCCTGTTTCATAGTGTCCGTGCACGACATACGCTCCACGACTGCCCATGTTGTACAGCACGTCTGCCATGAAACCGAGCAGATCCGACGAATAGACTCCGACCACCTGATGAGTCGTAGGCGCAGGATTTGTGAGTGGACCAAGAATATTGTAGACAGTTCGGGCCGCGAGTTCGCGGCGAGGACCGATGGCGAAACGCATGGCAGGGTGGTAGGCGGGTGCGAATAGAAAAGCAATGCCAAGTTCATCAATACATTCGGCAGCCTGGTCGGCCGTCAGCGGGAGATGTGCGCCTAACGCATCCAACACATCGGCGCTGCCGGCGCGCTGATTGGAACGGTTGCCGTGCTTGGCAACCTTCTCGCCGGCTCCAGCGATGACAAAGGCGGCGATCGTGCTGATATTAAACTTCTGCGTGCCGTCACCGCCGGTTCCGACAATATCGATCAGCGGTGTTTCTCCAAGCCGCGGTTCCACCTGAACGGCAACACGTCGCATGGCTTCAGCACAGCCTGTGATCTCGTCCACGTTTTCGCCTTTTGCACGTAGTGCGGCAAGAAATGCCCCGATCTGAGCCTGCGTGGCTTGATCGGTCATAATCTGCGTCATGGCTGCATCGGCCTGCTCCTTTGTGATGTCCTCACCATCGAGGAGCGCGTGGATGGCCAGTTGAATGTCAGTCAATTCCATTGCGGTTTCCCCCTTGTACTAAGCCTTGCGCGAGTTCGAGCCGTTCGCTTCCATCTTTAGGAAATTGGCCAGGATCTTTTTGCCATTCTCTGTTAGGATGCTTTCCGGATGGAATTGAACGCCCACGATGGGATACGCACGATGTCGCAGTCCCATAAGCTCGCCCTCGGACGTGAACGCGGTTGGCTCCAGTACATCCGGCAGCGGTTCGGCTACGATCAGGCTATGATAGCGAGTTGCCATGAAGGGCGAAGGCACGTTCTTGAACAGACCGTCGCTCTTGTGGTGCACGGGGCTGACCTTGCCGTGCATAAGCCGCGGCGCACGAATCACTTCGCCGCCGAATACATGGCCGATACACTGCTGGCCGAGACAGACGCCGAGAACAGGCGTGTTTGGCCCCATGTGCTTGATCACGTCATTGCTGATGCCGCTGTCCTCTTCTGGTGTGCCAGGGCCCGGACTGATGATGATATGCGTTGGATTGGTATTGACCAGCTCGTCCACAGTGACCTCATCATTGCGCCAGACACGGATTTCTTCATCAGTGTAAGCCCCCGGCGTCTTCTCGCGGATGATCAGATCGCCTAGGAACTGAACAAGATTGTATGTGAATGAATCATAGTTGTCTATCACTGCCAACATAGGTCCGCTCCTTACTGATTTTTATATGAACGTTGGTACGCTCAGATCACTGGACCGACATCAGAACGAATACACTGCCTGTATGCTACGTTCTCGCTCAAACACGTGCTTTCGAAGCGCTTGCCAATTACCGGTTAGTCCTACGCTTCTGCTGTCGCCTTTTCAATTTTCTTCCGACGTTTTTCGGCTGAGCGGGAGATTCGGTTCCACACGCCAGTTAAGCCCATGGCCTTCTTGACTTCGATCAGCGTTGTTCGCGCCTCTTCACGAGCGTGCATTGTGCCTTCGTATAGTAGTTCATCCACGAAGCCTGTTTGCGATTCGTAATATGCTCGACGTTCGCGCATGGGATCGAGAAAGTCATTAAGCGCCTTTGCCAGTTTCTGTTTCACCTCTACATCGCCGACGTTGCCTGTGCGATATCGTTCTTTGAGATCCTCGACCTCTTCCTTGTTGGGATTGAACGCATCATGGTAGACGAAGACTGGATTGCCTTCCACGCGGCCAGGTACATCCGCCGTAACACGGTTCGGATCGGTGTACATGCTCATGACGCGCCGGGTAACGGCCTTTTCATCGTCACTGAGGAAGATGGCATTGTCCAGGCTCTTACTCATCTTGGCTTGGCCGTCCGTGCCAATAAGCGTACCGCCAACCACGTAAGGAGCCGGTAGTGGGAAGACCTCGCCGTAGGCATTGTTGAAGCGGCGCGCGATCTGGCGCGTCAGCTCTACGTGGCTCTCATTGTCCTTGCCAACCGGCACCAGGTCCGCACGTGGCAACAGTATGTCAGCCGCCTGCAGCACCGGATAGCCCAGCAGATTGTATGGAATCTGGTCCATATTGGCGGCAGCTGCCATGTCTTTGATCGTGGGCAGCTGTTGCAGGCGCTCGACTGTGATCAACCCGCTGATCAGCAAAGTCAACTCGTAGGTCTCGTGAATGGCCGACTGCAGACAGAACGTTACCTTTTCGGGGTCAATGCCGATAGCCAGATGGTCCATGACGATGGAACGAGCGTTGTCGGATATGTTGAGAATGCTCTCTTTGTCCGGTTTGGTGGTCAACATGTGCAGGTCTGCGACCAGAAAAAAGCATTCATATTCATCTTGCAGGGCAAGCCGGTGCCGATGGCTGCCGATAAAGTGGCCGAGGTGCAGCTTACCGGTCGGTCGATCGCCTGTGAGAATCCGTTTTCGCATCATTGTTTCAGTCATTATCAGCTCCTAATGTTCGATTCATACCATTTGGTATTCTTTAGCGAGGATGTTACAGCCCTTGCTCGGCTTGGTCTACAGCAACGGAGAGTGCGCGAGCTTTGTTCAAGGACTCATTGTATTCATAGGTCGGTTCGCTATCGGCAACAATTCCACCACCTGCCTGTAGATGACAGCGTTGGCCTTGCATGACGATTGTGCGGATGGTGATGCACGTATCCATGGTTCCGTCATAGGAGATGTAGCCTACTGCGCCGGCATAGGGTCCGCGGCGCGTTCCCTCCAGTTCTTCTATGATTTCCATGGCACGGATTTTCGGCGCTCCGCTCACAGTGCCTGCCGGGAATGTAGCGCGCAATAGAGCAAAGGCGTCCTGGTCCGGTCGCGGCGTGCCGCGCACATCGCTGACAATGTGCATGACATGGCTGTAGCGTTCGATGGCCATCATGGTCGGTACGGTAACGGTACCGTACTCGCAAACGCGACCGAGATCATTTCGCCCCAAGTCCACCAGCATGACATGCTCGGCACGCTCTTTCGGGTCCGCCAACAACTCTTCCGCCAGTGCGTCGTCCTCTTCCTGCGTCTTGCCTCGCCATCGTGTGCCGGCAATAGGATGGAGGAATGCGACATTATCATCCAGGCGCACGTGCAGCTCCGGGCTTGAGCCGATAATGCGAACTGGCTCGCCTTCAATGCCGGCTACGCCGTTAAAATCCAGGAAGTACATGTACGGCGACGGATTGAGCATTCGCAATGCGCGATAGATGGTGAGCGGGTCCGCCTTGGTATCGCGGCTCAGGCGTTGGCTGAGGACGACTTGGAATATATCGCCTGCTGCAATGTACTCCTTTGCTGCAAGTACATTGGCTTCGAATTCATCCTGTGTCAGGTTGCTCTCCCACTTTGCATCCGACTGGTACTCCGGCGTTTCGGGCACCGTTAGCGGCTCGTGCAGGTCTGCCACGATGTTATCGATGCGGGCGATGGCATCGGCATAGGATGCGCGAAGATCGTCTTGCGTACGCATGTTGGCGATGATGGTGAGTTTGTGGCGAACGTGGTCGAAGACGACGAGATTGTCGCTGAACAGCAGCACCATATCGGGAACGGTGAGTTCTCGCTCCGCCGTGTCCGGCAGTTTCTCCATAAAGCGCACGAGATCGTAGCCGAAGTAGCCAACTGCTCCGCCTGTAAAGCGAGGCAACCCCGCCAGTCGATTGGGCGAACGGTCCTGCATAAGCTGGCGCACCACTTCGAGCGGATCGCCTTCGTGCTCTTCCAACACGGCGCCGCCAGCCCCGCCAATGATGGTTTTGTCTCCGTACGCAACAGCCGTCATGGGTGCATGTACGCCGATGAAGCTATAACGGCCCAGTTGCTCTCCCTTTTCGACAGATTCAAGAAGGAAGCTCGGACCGCAGTGCCCTGCACGCAGTTTCATGTACACCGAGACAGGCGTCTCCAAATCAGCCGGTAATTCACGGTGCACAGCAATCAAGCTGTTGTTCTCCGCAAGCGCTCGGGCTTCACTCAGCGTTGGATAGTATTTCTGAGTCATCGTATGCTCCTTCATTGCACGCTACACCAATGGTTCAGTGTTTCGACTAAGGTCAAGGTGAGTCGATTCGCGACGGTTGATACAAGCAAAAACCTCGTCCCCAATACCACGGATATTCCGTGTACAGGGACGAGGTACGATAACCCCGTGGTGCCACCCGCATTAGACTGTTGCTACGTGCAATAAAGAGACCTTGCATGAAACGCAAGGTCGCAGCCAGTCTCACTCAACCGGGAGCAGGCTGATCACCTAGTCCCGCTGCCTGATAACGGTGGCATCTCCGGAGCAATCTACTTAGCGCTTTGCTGTTCGACGCTCGACTCCCCAGCCCATTCACTTCCTGCGCTGCTATCCCCTTCACAGCCTCTGGGGACTCTCTGGAACTCGCTCTGGAAGATACTATTCTGGTTCTTCGTCGTTTTGTATTGTCGACAACTATAACAGATATACCGCACTTGTCAACATCGAATGAATAGCCGCAACTGTCCTGCGGCGTTGGGTTTGTTCTGTATCTGATGACGTCTCGCAAGGAATCTGTGTACGCCGAATCGGGAAGAAACGGTGTCTACTCGTCGTCGCTAGGATGATAGACAGTGTCGGGTTTCCTCTGGCGCGGCATGTGCACGAGCTCAACGCCGGCTTCATTGAGAAACATGATGCTATTCTCATCAGGATAGTTACCCGCATACACCACTCGTTCAACACCCGAGTTGATCAGCATCTTAGCGCACGTCAGGCATGGCTGGTGAGTCACGTAAGCTGTCGAGCCGCCGATGCTGATGCCGTGGAGCGCAGCCTGGATAATGGCATTCTGCTCGGCATGCAGCGCACGCACACAATGTCCGTCGATCATCAGATGCCCTACCTCATCGCAGTGGGGGAGGCCTCTTGGCGCGCCGTTATAGCCGGTCGTCAGGATGCGCCGGTCGAGCACGAGCACTGCACCTACATGTGCTCGATCACAGGTGCTGCGTTCAGCAACGGCGAAGGCAATGTCCATGAAATAGCTGTCCCAGTTCGGTCTAGACCCGTTCGCCATCGTCTACTCTCCTCGTGTTAATTCGCTGCGGTTCGTGTCATAACAATAGCAAGTCGATACCGGCTGATTGTAGTTACTCCGGTAGCTTTCCTTTTTGTTCTTGGACTTGATAACTCCGCTGTGTCGAGTTCAATTGTCGTACATATCGGAATAGATGTCTGAGGCGATCTGCTCCAGTACGTTTTCGTCTTCAGAAGAAATGAACAATGTCTCTACTTCGCAATCTTCTTTTGTTTCACTGCTGAAACGTTTGGCTTTAGTCTGGCAGCGTTCGATTTCTATGGCCAAGGTTGGCAACGGATTTGCACCGAATATCAGCTTACCGCGTCGATAGGCAATGACATCCCTGGGGTTGAAGAATGCATACCACATGCCGACTTCATCTATAGGCCAGCGTAAAGAACGAAACACTTTGCGGTCGCGTAATTGGCATAACAGTGCATGTTCGCGTGTGGCGAACGTTTTGTAGAAGCCAGGGACGCAGGTGTAGCGACGATCGCGACCTTCGACGGACAACCGTCCCGTCACATAGACCGGCAACCGCGTGTTATCCGAGATATATCCTGGTTTCGTCTCGCGGTGATCGTCCTCATGAAAAACAACAAAATCCCGTCGTTTCATAATAATGCCTGAAACCATCTGAATTGCGATCAGAATGAGAAAGAAACAGGCTCCGATCCATCGTCCTGGTAGTAGTCCAGTCGCCCAAATGATTGCCAGCAACGCAAGAAACATGGTGATGTAATAGTTGCCATGGATTTCGCCGAATTCGCAGCGATGTACGGCATAGCTAATCGACCTGAAACTCCTGGCAGGGATTTCGGGCAGAAAGACTGTGCGGCGTCGCTTTGACGTAATAGAAGAAACCCCGCCTGTCATCGGCGGGGTGTCGTGATACCCGTTAGTGCTTGTAACTCCTGTTTTCGTTTTCATCGGCGATCTTTGCTTGTCGCTCAAAGACGAGTTCTAGGCGGGGGCAGGCAACGTTCCCCCAATGTCCATTCCGCTGTCTTTGCGACCGTCAGGATTTGTCTTCCCGGCTTTGTTGTTTTTTGTTATTGGTAGCTTTGGACCAGGTGTTTCTTCTTCGTCTGGGAACGGATTTTCGCCTCGAATGATTGCCTCAAACTGCTCAGAGTTGATTGTTTCGACCTCAAGCAGATACTGTGTAACTAGTTCAAGCTTATCCCAGTTGTCGCTTAGCAACTGATGGCAGCGACTATGCGCTTCATCGACAAGCGTGCGTACTTCCTCGTCAATCTTCTGCGCGATGCGATCACTGTAGTTGCGTCGCTCGGAGATCTCACGCCCAAGGAAAACCAACTCATCGCTTTCGCCATAGCGGATGGGACCTAGCTTCTCGCTCATGCCCCATTGCGTAACCATGGCTCGGGTCATTTTGGTCACGCGTTCCAAGTCGTTGCTGGCGCCTGTTGTGATGTCACCGAAGCGTATCTCTTCAGCGACACGACCGCCAAGCAGCGCTACCAACTGGTCTTTGAATTTCTTCATTGTTACCAGATGAGTTTCTTCGTTCGGCAGGCTCAATGTATAACCGCCCGCCATGCCACGGGGCACAATGGTCACTTTATGAACCGGATCGTGATCAGGCAAGAAGTGCATGGCGATGGCATGCCCCGATTCGTGATACGCCACGACCTGCTTTTCGTGCGGCGTAATCAATCGGCTGCGACGTTCCGGTCCGGCAATCACTCTCTCAATTGCTTCCTGGAACTCGGACATACTGACATTATTGCGATTACGTCTAGCAGCAAGAATGGCGGCTTCGTTGACGAGATTTTCGATGTCTGCTCCGGCGAAGCCAGGCGTCTGCTTTGCGATAACGTCCAAATCGACGTCACCCGCAAGCGGCTTACCTTTCACGTGAACGTCGAGGATAGCGCGACGGCCTTTCACATCGGGAGCATCCATTGTCACGCGTCGATCGAACCGCCCTGGACGCAACAGCGCCGGGTCCAGAATATCCGGACGGTTTGTAGCTGCGACTAGGATCACATTCGTATCCGTGTCAAAGCCGTCCATCTCCACAAGGATCTGGTTGAGTGTCTGTTCGCGTTCATCGTGTGAGCCGCCCATACCAGCGCCTCGATGGCGGCCGACCGCATCAATCTCATCGATGAAGATGATACAGGGCGAGTTCTTCTTCGCCTGGTCAAATAGATCTCGTACGCGACTAGCGCCGACACCTACGAACATCTCTACAAATTCGGAGCCGGAAATGCTGAAGAAAGGCACCTCTGCTTCGCCGGAAACAGCTTTGGCCATTAAGGTTTTACCGGTACCAGGCGGACCTACAAGCAGTACGCCCTTAGGAATGCGCGCACCCAGGGTAACGAACTTCTCAGGCTCCTGCAGGAACTCTACTACCTCCTGCAACTCCTGTTTTGCTTCTTCGTTGCCGGCTACGTCGTCAAAGGTAACAGAGGGTCGATCTCCACTAAACATACGTGCACGACTCTTGCCAAAACTGAATGCTTGGTTACCTGCGCCGCTCGCCTGTCGCATGATGAAAATAAAGAATACGCCAAGCAGGGCAAGAGGGATAATGGCCAACAAAATCCCACCCCAGCTTTCCCAAATTTTCGGCGCCTCCACACTGACATCAATATTTTTCAGCGCATCTTCGGAAACGCCGAGATTGTTGAGCGTCTCGATGATGCCCGTGCCGGTTTCCTTACGTGATTGTAGAAGCTGTCCGCTCTCCACATCTATCGCAAAGATGCGATCATCCTTCACAGAGATCTCGTTGATATCGCCAGCCGAGACCTTATGCGCAATGTCAGCAATGGGTACTGTCGTTGAGGCGGCGTTAGACCGGCGCGCCAGCGACATGTAGAGGAAGAAGCCTACGGCAGCGACCAGTAGGAAGTAGATCAGCCAGCTTCTGTAACGTCGAAAATCCATATAGGAATACTTATCCAGTCAGCTTTGCCAGCCAAAGCCTTGATAGGTCTCAAACCGAAGCACGAGACGGTGCCAGTCTAGCACACGCGTGATCAAGCGTCAAACAAAGTCGTGAAAACCTGGCGAATCCGCCATACATACAAAACCGCCGATTACACGTTCATCCACATGTATCATATCTCAAACGACGAGCGCTTGCAGTAGGTTTCATTCCAACCAAATATCGAATTAAGACGAATGTTCTTTTCGGAAACCCGAACTGGTTAGCGTTATGTTGTGTACTTGTGCAATAGACGACCCGAGCAACGAAATTGAGATCTATCTATATAGGTCAGCAAGGCCAACCTTCACTGTTGCGTTGCGTTTGTGATATTATGCGTTGTCCGAACGCTGTCGCACTGCTTCATAGATGAGTATTGCAGCAGAGGTGGACAAGTTCAGGCTGTCTACTCTGCCATACATGGGAATACGGACCTGAACGCTGGCACTTTCTAGCCACTCAGGCGACAGCCCCTCCGCTTCGCTGCCCACTACGATGGCGCATCGTCCAGCCATGGCAACATCCGTATAGCTCGTTTCTGCATATGGTGTAGCCGCGATGGACCGAATACCATTTTGACTTAGCCAGGCAATGGTATCCGATGTTGTCGCCGTACAGACCGGCACGGTAAAAAGTGCGCCTAGACTCGCCCTTACGACGTTGGGGTTATGCAGATCTGTTCCGTCGCCGCAAACGATTACGCCGTCAAAGCCAGCTGCGTCTGCCGTGCGCAGAAGCGCTCCGAGGTTTCCTGGCTTTTCGGGTGACTCCACAACAAGCAGCAAAGGTTGCGCCGACTTTGGAAGCTGATCGAACTCAACATTGACATAAGGTATCGTAGCCAAGATGCCGCCAGTGGTTTCTCGATAAGCCATTTTCGCAAAGACATCGGCTGAGACTTCGAACAGTGAAGTAGTCCGTTCTGCAGCCATGGCGTACAAATTTTGTAGCACCGTGTTGCATTCGCTTGTCGTGAGTTCATTGCAGATAAAAACTGTCTCTGGTGTGACGCCGGCTGCGAGCGCATGGCTAAGTTCCCGGCATCCCTCGACGACGGTCGTCCGCTGCTGATCACGGTAACTGCGTTTGCGCAGCTTGACTATTTCCTTGACTCTGGGGTTTTGCAGGCTTGCTATATACGTCGGCATCAAGTAGCACTTGTCAATAAGTGTTTGTCATCAAGTAGAGGCTACCCAGCGGGCAAATGTACCGCTTGGCAGGTAGCGTCCTTGCTCATCATGGATGACCATCTCCCCCGAGTCCACAGTGCCGGGTAGGTTGTGCACCACTTCATCAAGCTGGTTTTGCATTACAAGCGGTGTAAATCCTGGCGTGTGACCGCTGTAAAGCATGAACAGTGCATTCTTGGCGAGCAGCTCTCGACAGCCTTCCATAAGCGTCGGCAGCTCGTTCTCAATCTTAAAGACCTGACCCTTCGGCCCGCGCCCAAAGGAAGGTGGATCTAGAATGATGCCGTGGTATTTGTTGCCGCGGCGGACCTCGCGCTCCACGAACTTGATCGCGTCATCTACGATCCAACGGATGGGTCGCGACTGCAGGTGGCTCAGTTCAGCGTTTTCACGTGCCCAGTCTACAACACCCTTGGCTGCATCCAAGTGTACGACGTGCGCGCCGGCTTGGCTGGCGGCGAGCGTACTGCCGCCTGTGTAGGCAAAAAGATTGAGCACGTTCAGGTTGCTAGGTGTCTTCTGCAGCCTTGCGCGAATAGTGTCACGGATCCACTGCCAGTGGTCTGCTTGTTCGGCGAATAAGCCGAGGTGGCCGAAATCGGTCAACCGAACGCGCATCGCCAAGTCACCGAACAGGATGTCAAACTCCCGCTTAACCTCGCGGCGCCATTTCCAGTCGCCGCCGCCTTTGCTGCTTCGCTCATAGATAGCATCAGCCGCTAGCCAAAGCTTAGGCTGTCTCGGCGACCAGATCGCTTGCGGCGAAGGCCTTATCAGCGTATACGGGCCAACTTGCTCTAGTTTATTTCGGTCTCCGCTGTCAATCAATCTGTAGTCCATGCCTCCAGTGTAGCATACTCACTGTCTGGCGGATAGATTCTTGAGACGGTAGTTTACGTTAGTTTTTTGCGTTATTTATAGTCATGACTTCGCCACTACCCGCTCAACTATTAGGTATAATGGCAACTACGGATTTTTCCGCTTTCCCGGTGTGTAACTCAACATAAGTATCTCCTGTTGCCTGCGTGTTGCTTATTACACGAATATTGACATATATGCGGGGCATGCATAGACTAAAAGCACGTGAGGGTATTAACACGATAACGGTGCGTACATGCTGTAGCGCATGAATAGGTTAACTTGCACGCCTTTGTTGAATCCATATTCCGTCAAAGGTTGTTAAGCGCGCCGTAAGAATAGAATACAACTCAAAATCGTATTACGACGACGCATGAATTATCGATTCGGTATTTATCAGAGACTTGCTGGCTACTTAACCCCCTATTGGCTTTTCGTCATTATCGCCTACGGAGCGATGATTACGGCTACGCTGATCAATCTGTTTATCCCGCAGATCATCAAGCAGGCCATCGACAATGGTATTGCGACGGGGGAAGCGAAACCGCTGTTCTACGCAGCATTCCTCATTCTGCTCATTGCGCTCGTACGTGTTGTGGTGTCGTTTTGCCAGCGCTACTTCGGCGAATGGCTCACACACCGCGTGTCCTATAACCTGCGCGATGATTTCTACGTCTCAGTTCAGCATCTTCCTTTTTCCTTCCACGACAAGGCGAAGACCGGCGATCTGATGAGCCGTGCCACCAGTGACATAAGTGAAACAGAACGCTTTGCAGGCATCGGCCTGCTCGATTTGACGGCAACGCTATTGCTGCTTTTTGGCGTAGTGGCAGCCATGTTGTGGGAAGACCCAACGCTAACGTTGCTTGTGCTCGGCCCGTTGATTGTATTGGTCATTCTGGCGCTCTATTTTGGCAATACCGTGCGCCCGATGTTTAAGAGCATTCAGGAGCAGATGGGAATTCTATCTTCCACCATGCAAGAGAGCATGACTGGAATCGGCGTGGTCAAGGCTTTCGCACGCGAGGAATACGAGCTTGAGAAGTTCGATGTTGAAAACGACGAGTGGTTCACACGACGCTACGCAGCCATTCGTCTATGGGGCAATTTCTGGCCAACATTCACGCTGGTTCTATCCGTGGCGGTGGTGATGTTGCTCTGGTTTGGCGGTAGACAGGCCATTTCCGGTGCGATCACCGTTGGCACCCTGTTTGCGATGGTTTCATACGTCATGATGCTCTCGGCGCCAGTTTCCCGTCTAGGTTTCCTTGTGAACCTAGCCGCCAACGCTAGTGCTTCGGCTAGTCGTGTTTTTGAAATCATCGACACGCCCAGCGATGTGCCGGAAGCGCCAGGCGCCATCGAGTTGAAGGATGTCGTCGGCAATGTTGAATTCAAGGACGTGACCTTCAGCTACCAGTCGAGCGGCTCCGTCCTCAATCATGTGAGCTTCACCGCCAATCCGGGCGAAATCGTGGCGTTGATTGGACCGACTGGGTCTGGCAAGTCGACTGTGACTAACCTGATACCGCGCTTTTACGACACAACTGAAGGTAAGGTGCTTATTGACGGGCATGACATAAAAACACTCACGCTTCAAAGCCTGCGTGAGCCGATTGCAACTGTGCTTCAGGCGCCGTTCCTCTTCAACGATACGATTGCCGATAACATACGTTATGGCAAAAAGGATGCAACGATGGAAGAGATCATCGGAGCAGCGAAGACAGCGGCGGCGCACGATTTCATCATGACGTTTCCAGACCAGTACGAGACCATGGTCGGCGAGCGTGGCGTAACGCTCAGCGGCGGGCAGAAGCAACGCATTGCCATCGCCCGCGCCGTCATCTGCGATCCGCGTATTCTCATTTTGGATGACTCGACTAGCAGTGTGGATACGGAAACTGAGCACATCATCCAGGAGGCGCTCGGATGGATCATGAAGGACCGTACCACTTTTGTGATCGCACAGCGTCTCGTGACCTTGAAATCCGCTGACCAGATCCTCGTGCTTGATAGGGGTGAAATCGTCGAGCGCGGAACACACGATGAGCTCTTGGCGATGGATGGACTCTACCGAGAGATCTACGATTTGCAATTACGCGACCAGGAAGAATTTGTCCAGACCCATGGGCGACCAGTGGTATAGATTGCACATTCTACTCTATGGCGACTGACAACAAGACGGCAAAGAAATCGAATAACGGCTACGACAAGAACGACGAGTCTGGCATCCTGTGGCTGTTCGGGCGTCGCGTTAGCTTGGAGGAAGAAGATCGTCGTAGCAGAGAAGAGCGTATTCGTGATCTGCTGCCGGATGAGGAGGATGACAATCTCGGCAAGGCGTTCGATAAGCGCTTAGTCGGACGCTTGGTTCAGTACCTTGGTCCATATAAGCGCACGACTGTCTACGCAATCATCCTCATGACAATCTCGTCCCTGTGCGCCGTATCGCTGCCGTGGATCATTGGGCGGACAATCGATCAGGGCATTCGCACGCAGTCAATAAATGGCCTAATGATGTGGACAATTCTCTACATCACCGCGGTCCTCTTGAACTGGGTGACCGATCGCGGGCGTGTTCTGTTAATGGCTTACGTTGGCACCAAAATCGTCGCCGATATGCGCAGCGATTTGTTTAGGCACCTGCATACGCTGTCACTAAGCTTTCACAACAATTACAGCGTGGGCCGGCTGATGAGCCGCCTGATCAGCGATGTAGGCGTGCTGCAGGACTTTGTAACTTGGTCGATTACTGGATTGACGCGCTCTGCCTTCATGCTTGTCGGCATTACAATTGCCATGCTGCTGATGAACTGGAAGCTGGCGCTGGTTACGTTCGCGGTGATGCCGCTGATGTTTATCCTCACCAACTACTGGCGTAAACGTGTGCGAGACGCGTATCGTGCAACGCGATCGCGATTGTCCTTGATCAACGGCTACCTCAACGAGTCCATCTCCGGTATTCGAGTCACACAGGCGTACAACCGTGAGGAGCTGAACCACGAGCATTTCGATGAACTGAACCTGTCATACTTCGACGCCAATATTCGGGCGACGAGGTTGACTGCATTGTTCTTCCCCGGTGTGGATTTAATTGGCTCTATCGCGACGGCGCTGGTAGTAGGCGTCGGTGGTCTGCTTGTGCTTGGGGATCAGTTGTCCGCCGGTGTGCTGATCGCTTTCGTGCTCTACGTAGATCGTTTCTTCGATCCTATCCGCGAGCTGGCGCAAAGATACAACACCTTCCAGGCGACCATGGCGGGTTCGGAGCGCATCTTCAATCTATTGGATACATCGCCAGAACTAGCCGATGCGGAAAACGCCTACAAACTGCCGTCTATCGAGGGAACGGTGGATTTCCAGGACGTAGACTTTTGGTATAAACCGAACGAGGTCGTGCTGGATGGTTTCAGCTTGCATGCGTCACCCGGCGAGCGAGTCGCTTTGGTCGGTGAGACTGGCGCCGGCAAGAGCACTGTTGTTCGATTGTTGGCGCGCTTCTTTGACGTTAGCGGCGGCGCCATCAAGATCGACAGCCATGATATCCGTGACATCACGCAGAACAGCCTTCGTTCACAACTGGGAATCGTACTGCAGGACCCGTTCCTCTTCAGCGGTTCCATAGCGGATAACATCCGGTACGGAAGGCTGGATGCTACCGATGAGGAAGTGATCACGGCGGCGAAGGCGGTTGGCGCGCATGAGTTCATTTCGCGACTACCGAACAAGTATGAGGCAGACGTCGGCGAGGACGGCGTAAACCTGAGCGGTGGACAGCGCCAACTCGTATCCTTTGCCCGGGCTCTGCTTGCCGATCCGCACATCCTCATCCTGGATGAAGCCACCAGCAGTGTGGACACTGCTACCGAGAAGCAGATCGAATTCGGATTGGAGCAGCTTATGAGCGGGCGCACGTCGTTCGTCATCGCGCATAGGCTGAGCACGATTGTGGACGCTGATCAGATTGTTGTGATGGATCATGGCAAGATTGTCGAGACCGGGCAACATGAAGAACTGCTCGCTCGACAGGGCCGTTACTACAACCTCTACACCATGCAATGGGCTGCGGACAGCAATGCGTCCGTCACTCCGACACTCAATTAACTCGCAAATCGCTCTGCACAAAATAAAACGAAGGTATCTGTTAGACTGAATGTCTCGGACAGATACCTTCGCTGTCAGATTTCTTTCTAGGTTGTACCTACATCTCTTTGCTCAGGTTCGCCGCAACAACTTCGGCTATCTCTTCCGGATGGCTGGCGATTTGTGCGCCGGCTTCTTTTAGCGCTGCCATTTTCTCGGCTGCTGTGCCTTCGCCGCCCGAAATGATCGCGCCGGCGTGTCCCATCCGTCTACCTGGCGGGGCGGTCTGCCCGGCAATGAAGGCGGTAACAGGCTTATCCATTTTAGTCGCAATATACTCGGCCGCGATCTGTTCATCCGTGCCGCCGATCTCGCCGATGAGCACGATCTGGTCCGTGTCCGGATCGTTCTGGAAGAGCTCCAGCGCATCAACAAATCGTGTACCGATGATGGGATCGCCGCCGATGCCCAGCGCAGTGCTCTGGCCGATACCGCGTGCTGTCAGCGCATAGACCACCTCATATGTGAGCGTGCCGGAGCGGCTGACCAGCCCTACATTGCCAGGGACATGGATATGGCCGGGCATTATGCCGACTTTTGCTTCACCAGGTGTAATCACGCCAGGACAGTTTGGTCCCAGCAGACGCGTCGGCAGCGTACTGAGGTAGGCGGCTACCTGCACCATATCCAGAGCCGGAATACCCTCCGTAATGCAGACAACCAGTTCTACGCCAGCGTCCGCCGCTTCAATGATGGCATCCTGTGCGAAACGAGCCGGTACAAAGATGACACTGACATTGGCGCCGGTCGCGGCGACCGCTTCATTGACTGTATCAAAGACAGGTGTGTTGCCGACAGCCCATTCGCCGCCTTTTCCCGGCGTGACGCCAGCGACAACGCTGGTTCCGTAGTCGATCATCTGCTGTGTATGAAAGGCGCCTTCGCGTCCGGTGATGCCTTGGACGACGATGCGTGAGTCATTTCCGATCAGGATGCTCATGCGCCTGCTCCTTTGGTTGCTGCTACGACTTTTTGTGCGGCGTTGGCTAAGCTGTCGGCTGTTTCAAGATTCGCATCGGCGATTATCTGACGACCTTCCGCTTCGTTGGTGCCGACCAGACGCACAATGAACGGCACTTTCACATCCAGCATACTCATCGCTTCCAAGATACCGTTCGCGACTTCATCGCAGCGGGTGATGCCGCCGAAAATGTTGATCAGCACGGCTTTGACCCTGGCGTCCGAAAGAATGATCCGCAACGCAGCCGCAACGGTTTCGGCTTGTGCGCCGCCGCCAATGTCCAGGAAATTCGCCGGCTCGCCGCCATAAAGCTTCACGATGTCCATGGTCGCCATTGCCAAACCAGCGCCGTTGACGAGACACCCGATTTCACCGTCCAGCTGGATATAGCTGAGTCCATGCATACGAGCTTCTTGCTCAGAAGGGTCTTCAGCATCGAGATCTCGCATTTCTGCCAGCTTCGTGTGCCGGAACAAGGCGCTATCGTCGAGTGAAATCTTACCATCTACGGCGACCAACGAACCGTCATCGGTAATGACAAGCGGGTTTATCTCCGCAAGGGTGGCGTCGACCGATATGTACGTTTCGTAAAGACCTTTGGCTACCATCACGAAATCACGCACGTGCTCCTTTGGCAAACCAATACCGTCAGCCAAGATTCGCGCCTGGTGGTCGCGCAGTCCCAGGAAAGGATGGACGGCAACGGTGATGATATTCTCGGGCGTATGGGCGGCGACTTGCTCAATTTCCATACCTCCTTCACTGCTAGCCATCATGACAACACGCTGCTGCGCCCGGTCCAGTACTGCACCAAGGTAGATCTCTGACCGGATATCAGCTGCCTCGTCGACAAGCACTTTCTTGACAGTCAGGCCCTTAATGTCCATGCCAAGGATTGCGTCGGCGACGGCCTCGGCTTCTTTGGGCGTGGCAGCCAGCTTGATCCCGCCCGCCTTTCCGCGCCCTCCGACAAGCACTTGACTCTTAACAACCACGGGTATGCCCAACTCATCCGCAATGGTTCTGGCATCTGCGGGCGTTACGGCTACTTCTCCTTTTGGAATTCGAATACCGTGTTCTGCGAAGATGCGTTTCGACTGGTACTCATGTAGGTTCAAACTGGCGCCTCCTTCGTTGCTGAATCAGCAAGATCGTGTGGCATGTAATGATGGACAACAGCATTTGCAGCTCCATTTGAAGCCTCTGCGTACACTTGGTTTTGTCCTTGTTCCGACGAGTCGATTATAGTATCGTTGACCATTGGTCGACAAATTAGATTTCGCTGACCGGATTGTGGAACTCTGCCGGTTCAGACATTTCAACTTTTTCTGACATGAGTATGGCACGGTATACTGCTTTGTCGAGAAAGGAAAGTGTTTTGGCCGATCTGGATTATGTTTATTGCCCGTATTGCGGCGTCGATATGGAAACCAGGTATATCTTTGGCAACAACCGTCGAGTCTGTCCGCTATGCGGGTTTACACAGTTTAACGATCCGAAGGTTGCCGTTATTGGCCTTGTGACAGCCGGAGATAAGGTACTGCTGGTCCGGCGCGGCGTGCAACCTGCTATGGGTCAATGGGCACTGCCGGGCGGCTATATGGATGCGGGCGAGATGCCGCGAGATGCCTTGTCGCGAGAGTTGTACGAGGAAGTTGGCCTCAAAGTACAGCCGGGTGAGTTTCTGGACATCTATCCGTTTGCGAAGACGAGTCGAGTTATCGGTGGTATTGTCATTGCCTATCGGGTGGATTTATCGAGCATTATTCCACCCATCGTGCACGCCCATGATGACGTGGATGCCGCTGCTTGGTTTTCGAAGGAGCGCCTTCCGGATCACATTGCCTTCGAATCTTCTCGAGAGCTGATCCGACGCTGGCGAGCAGACGACCTGTTGCCAGACCACAGTATATATTCTTGAATATATGTTAGGGACGGACCTTTTGGATTATGACTGAACTGAATAGAAGCTCGAGCAAGACTGTACTAATAACGGGTGGCGCTGGCTTCCTTGGCATCAATCTAGTACGCTATCTCCTTGCAAAAGGGCACAAAGTAGTCACATTGGACCTGATTGATTTTGATTATCCGGAACGAAGTCAGATTGTAGAAGTGAAAGGTGATATCCGCCAACCGCTGGACGTCGATCGAGCAATGCACGGCGTTGACCTTGTTATTCATACAGCTGCAGCATTGCCGCTCTATGAGCCGGAGGATATCTATTCAACCGACATCGACGGTTTGCGCGTCGTGCTGGATAAGGCCATGGAGCATGGCGTCGATCGTGTGGTGCACATCTCATCCACGGCTGTCTACGGCATCCCCGACCATCATCCGCTCTATGAAGATGACAAGCTGGAGGGCGTAGGTCCCTATGGGGAAGCGAAGGTAATCGCCGAGGATCTCTGTAAACAGTACCGGGACAAAGGGATGTGCATTCCCATAATTCGCCCGAAGTCATTTGTCGGTCCGGAGCGCCTCGGCGTCTTTGCCTTGTTTTACGACTGGGCGGAAGACGGTAAGAATTTTCCAGTGCTTGGAAGCGGCGAGAATTTGTACCAACTGCTGGACGTGGAAGACCTGTGCGATGCGATCTACACTGTCGTGTTTGGCGATTGTGACGAAGTAAACGACGAGTTCAACATCGGCGCCAAAGAATTCGGATCCATCCGCGATGATTATCAAGCTGTGTTGGACTATGCAGGCTATGGCAAGAAGATTGTGTCCCTACCCGCTGCTCCCGCAATTTGGACGCTGCGCATGCTCGAAAAGGTGAATCTAAGCCCGCTGTATCGGTGGGTATACGAAACGGTTACAGAGGACTCATTTGTTTCCATTGAGAAAGCGGAGAGCCTGCTCGACTACAAACCGAAGTACTCGAACAGGGACGCACTGATCCGCAACTACCAGTGGTATATCGACAATGAATCGAGCTTTAAGGGAGCGTCAGGAGTCAATCATCGTGTGCCGTGGAAGCAGGGCGCACTTGGCCTAGCCAAGCTGTTCTTCTAAGCGTAACTCCAGATTTGTACTCGGTAATACAAGGGCTCCAGTGACAAGGCTGGAGCCCTTGTACTTATTCAGCTAGCATCATGCTTATTGTGCGGCTGCTCCTCGGAAATAGGAATATCTTGTGCGTCAGATTTCTCCTCTGCGGAGCTTTTACCGGCATTACTGCTCGACGAAGATGATTGATTGGCGTGAATCTCGCGAGAGATCTTGTCGAGTTGGTCGCCCAGCGCGTGGAAACCGGCTGCCAGCCCTGCGGCAATCTCGTTGGCGGACTCACTCTTGCGCACTTTATCAACCACATCATCCGCAACGTCACTAGCCTTGCCGATGACTTCTTTCGTCTTTTCCTTCTCGCTAACTTCCTGAAACCCTGACTCAAGCGAATCGGCCATTCTATTGAGACCCTTGCGAATCTCTTCCTGAATTTGCCGCCGCTGTTCGCTATTCCAGGCTGTGTCTACAACTTCGACAAGCTTGCGACCCAATCGCGTCAGTTCGTCCAGTAAAGCATCGCTGGCGGCAGCCGCCTTCTCATCCGATGTGTTCTTCGCACTTTGTTCTTGATTTTCGTCCATTGTTGGTTCCTCATGAATAGTTATTTGGCATCCGAATCCAAGATAACAGTACGATGACGATTCGAAATCGTTGCGCCGATTCATTGGAACAACGCTCGAAGCAACAATAGCATATCATGGTTCAGTGAGATTTACGCTGTCGCCAATTGGCGTACCGTCGATTGCGACGGGCAGTCGTATGCCTGTTTCAGGATCGTACATTCCAACGCGAAGTACCAACTCACCATCATATAGCATCTGCAGTTCTTCGCCGCTTAAGGTGATATCGTGCACTGTGGTCAGCCACTCACCGGTTTGCCAGCTACCGGTTGGAGCAGCGCCAGTCGGCGTGGTTGGCTCGCCGTCCTGCTGAGCGACAATGACTTCGCCGTTGGTGCTATCTTCAGAATTGGCAACATGCACAAAGATGCTTTGCTGGGGCAGGATGGGTTGAAGCGCCTCCCACTCTAGGAGCAGGCGAATGCCATCCGGCTGTTCTTGAAGTTCATACCCGTGAAGCAGCACATGTGTAGCGAATTGCGCTGGCGGCTCAATGGGATTCGCTGACACGATGGGCGTGTACGATGCCTCTCGTCGCGTAATCGATAGGTCGAACAACGGTTGGGGAGCTAACTCCGCTGGTGAACTCTGAGAGACGAGACCTACGCCAACACTATACGTGCCCGCCTGCAGATAACCCGGAATCTGGATGGTTACCGGTACCTGAACAATGCTACCCATGGGCCAAGTGTCGGAGGTATAGTCGGGTAGACTCCAGCCTTCGTATGAAGCAACTTCATTGCCATTCTGATCCCAAAGAACGGAGCGCAGGCTGTAGTTCTGCGACGAGTCATTTATGCTCTGTAATACGGCTCTGAACGAAAGCTCTGTGCCCGCTAGCACCGACGTCGCATTTTCTGTCCACGCGCCGAGCAGATGCATGTCCACGAGCGTTTGGCGTGCGTTGAAAGGATATGTAACCGGGGCGCGATACGAAGGCGCCGGTGAAGATTGTGCTGCCACCTTAATATCGGTGACCGATACCTTACTACCGGGGACCATTGACTCGTCTGAGGCGGTCTTCAGATCGTAGCCATCCTCAGTCAGGACCGATAATTGAAGCGTGTAGGCGCCCGGTGGGATGCCATATGGAATTAGCATGCCGAAGCAAGACAGCTGTTGGGCGCCGTCTGCACTTTCTGCGGCTGTAGATGGCTCGTGACTGTAGTCGCGTCGCGCCCATTCTCGCCCAACACCATCTACTAGCTGAATGGAAAATGTAGGATCGGCATCCATTGTCTTTCTTTGCCAATGGATATCTAGTTGTAGCGTCGAATTAGCACTGGTGATAGCATCGTCCGAAACAACTACGCTTGTGACGATCAGGTTGCCGAAATCAGTGTCCACAATGTGCTCGATTGTCGATGTGTCCGCTGCTCTAGCTGTCCAACCGGTCAGACGAGTCGCCTCGGAGTACCATCGGTTCAGGACGTTGACCCCTGCGTTGTTTAGATGCTGTTCGATCTCATAAGGCAGCGTGGACCCAAATGAAAGCGGCTCAGGAAACCAGAGCGTGCCGGCATCGAGCTGTTCGTCGATTTGATTGCGCATATGCTCATCCCACTCAAGGAATTCTTGTCCGAGGGGTTCTGGTTGCGGAGCAGCCAGTGCACCAGACGCGTTTCTGGGCGCGTAGGCGCGCCAGTAGCCGACTTGCCAGGGGAAGAGCGCCAGTACGGTATCGTCTGCGTTGCCAAGCTGGGTAACAGATGCCACAATCGGACGATAATCGCGCTCGGTGTAGCGAGGCGTGGAATAGAAGCAGTATATGCCCAGGATATTCATCGAGAGAAGTGGCACGAGCAGGGCCGATTTGAGCGGCAAGGGAAGAGCGCTTGATGCGTAGCAGGCACCAACAAAGCCCAGCGCGTATGGCAGTGTGAAGAGTAGTAGGCGTTCGCCGTGCTCGGGAAAGAACGGATAGACTAGGTTAATGGTGTAACCAAGGACAAGAGGTATCAGGAATAGCGCCGCAAGAAATGGGAGACTAGTTTTGGAAGAGCCCTTTCTAGTAGGTTCTGTTGAATTTCGTGTAGTCAACAATAACGATAATACACACCCCAAACTTACTCCCACTAAATTAATAAATCCATTCCAATCATGCCCAACGATGAACGCTTGCATATGCCGCCACGCGTACTCAGCCATATTCAAGGACATATCCTGGTCGGCAACCACCTTGCCGTTAACATAGGCAACAAGTTTCGGCACGGCGTACACAAGCCACGGGGTAAGCAACAAGGCTGCACCGATCAAGGCGCCGATATATCCTAAAAAAATGCGCCGCTCTCGCCTGAGCTTCCATGCCACAAGAATAAACTGTGCAACAAGCAACAGAGCTGTATAGTACAGGGTATACAGCATCGCTACGGTGAGTAGCGTAAAGACTATTAGCGGACCAAGTGCACGTTGCTCTTTACTGCTTCTCTCCAGCCAAAGGACCAGCGCCAAAGTCGATGCTAAAGCAAGCGTCGTTGCCAGGCTGTACATACGAACTTCTTGGCTGTAGTAGACGTGAAGAGGATTGAGGGTGAGTAACAGTGCGGCAGTAGCGCCTGCGACTCGACTGCGATTCGTTAGGCGATAGGTAAGTACGGCTAGCAGCGGAACCGCACAGACTCCAACACTAATGGAAAACAGCCGGACAACGGCAGGTTGAGCGTCGGACAGTATGCCTATCCAGCCATGCAGCACTGCATAATAAAGTGGCGGATGGATATCCTGCGCGGTCAGGGACGCCATGCGCCTAAGCGGCTCGGTGGCGAAGTAGACGCTGTAGCCTTCGTCCCACCAAAGGGGTTGCCAGTTCAGTCGAAGAGATCGCAGACCGAAAGCGAACAGTGTGACGACAACGACCGAAACAGAAAAGCTAGGCCTAACTTGCAGTCTGCGAAAGCTGCTCATAGGTCTAATTGATCAGTTGATAGCGAACATATAGTTCCATATTGGTATCATTTGCCTGCAACGTAAACTCAGCTGACGGGCCAATGACGGCGCCCTGCGCGTTGACCGGTTGAACGGCCCATGTTCCGACTGGCGATATGTCATCAATTTCGATCTTCAGGTTGTAGTACCTTTGACGCGTATCCTGAAACGGCCAAGTGAACGCCGGTTGGCCGCCGAAGGATGACCCGCTCGTGGGAATTTCTTGCCCATCCTTCGTAATGCGCAAGCCGTAACCCGGAAGTGATAAATCGCTGTCGTGAATGTAGGCAAAGATGCGAACAAGTTCTTGCTCAGAAAACTGTTCCTTCGACTCCAGTTCAAGTCTAGCCTCTGGATCGGAGTTGGTCGTTCCAGCGCCTGTATCCGAGACAGGCCCGCCTGCATTGGGCGGTACGGGTTCGCTTGCAACAGCGTCGGTGACCTTCACCTGGTCCACATCGCCTATCGTATCGACGAGTTCCTGCGAAATCCAGACTTCTTGACCATCTTGGCAGCAGACCTGCCACCATTGATCATCGTTACTGCGTCCAATGATTTCGAACTCCGAACCACGCTCCACCATATCCACAACATCCGAACGTGCGTTGGACTCGGCGCGCAAATTAACTAGCGGCGCATTGACAACGCAAGTTGGGCTCTCGTCCGGAACGGTTTCGGCGATGAGCATCTCAGTGGCGTTCGGCGTGGGTAAACTGAGTTGCTGGGCTTCACTATCCGTACGCGCAAGCACGCCAGCCGATTGCGCAGGTTGCACGCCGCTATTTGTTGCCGGTTGTATCGAGACGGGCGCTCCGCCGGTCGGCGTAAATGTGGGATGGGGGTTACGGAATAAATCAGCTTCTTGACTGCTACTTCCACGTTGTGCTCCACAAGCGGCAGTCGTAAACAGCAGCATAGCCAGCACTGTGATTGTAGCGGGGAGTATGACGGTACGAGTACGATATGAGTTTGTGAACATACGTCTACTTTACTCTAAACTGCTTTTGTTTGCGATTTTGACGCGCTTGGTATTCTAGTCAGCGAGTACGCACCCAGCCCAAATAGATCTCCCGATTCGGATTTTCAGGTGAAGTTGTGAAGCTAACGGGCTCAGATAAGCGATTGCCAGCTCCATCAGAAACGTATACCGTCCATGTACCGGTTCCAAGCAGTTGCAATGGAGTAACGTTGCCGCTTGGATCGATTGTAGTGGGATCAGGCGGGCGATACTCATATTTATAATTGTATAGTACTCGGCTTCCGGATCCCGGGGGAGCGCTGTATTCGAATGTATCCGTACTCGGTTCATTTTCCGCAGAATTGGGACGCTCAAAGCCTTCAAACAATACGGTTAGGAAGTAGCGTGGTGCAGGTTCCTCAGAAGGAGGTGTACCTATGAACAGCTTCGTCCAAATGGTCAGATACTCATTATTGGTTGGAAAGAACTGCGGCCCGATGGCCAGCTCAAAGGGAAGCGGGGTCGCAGTCGGCGTAGGTGTCGGTGATATTGTCACCGTTGGCGTTGGGCTGGCAGTCGGAAGCGGCGGCGGCTGAGCCGGCGCAACCTGTAGTTGGCTAATGTCATTATAGACAATTACGTGCTGTGTCGGAACCCAAAGCGATTCTCCGCTGATGCAACAGATCTGTAGCCACAGTCCATCCTCGCTCGTACCCGTAATCGCTATGGGGATATTCGTTCCCAACTGGGCAACCTGCGGATAGTCGAGACCGGGCCCCGTGCGAAGTGAAACCAAGCCGGACTCCACTAGTACATAGGGCGTCGAAGTCGCTACAGGAGTGGGTGTTGGCGTCGGAACTGTAGGCGACGGTGAAGGCGTAAATGTTGGCGGTTGCGTAATCACAGGGGTCAGCGTTGCTTCTTCCGTCATGGTAGCCGCGGCTGCTGTAGCCTCCTCTGGAGGGACTGGAGTTTCCGTCGCGGTCGGCAGCGGCGTAGGTATTACCGGCAGTACTATACTTGGGTCCATGCCTGGTGGAACGATGATGACGCCTGGCGCGCCATCGGATGGCGGTGTGACGATAACGAGCGTCTGCGCAGCGCTGGGTGAAGGCGTATACGTTGGCACCAATGTGCTACTGCTAGTCGTCGGGACTGCTGTTTCACGTTGGCGGCTGACGAAATCTGCAGCCGAACAACCCAGCGTTACCATAGCGAATACAATTATGGGAATCAGGAGTCGATATCGGTATCGCCCAGCACTGGCGCGGTTGTACCGCAACGCTAGACCCTCATTCTGTTCTTGCAACCCATCGAGTGAATGTTTCATCCGGTCAGATTAGTGAACTATCGCTGCAGCTTCCACGCAACGTATATTTCGCGATTGTTGTTTCCCTTGAGTGTATTGAACTCGATGGGGTCGGATAATTGGTTGCCTTCTGCGTCTACAACATAGATCTTCCAGTAGCCATCGATGGTATCGAGACGAGTCAGGTTTGAATAGGGGAATTCCACGAGTGGATCTGGCGGATAGTACTCGTATTTGTAGTTATACTCGACACGATTGCCGCTGGCTGTTCCGGCCGGCACGCTGTACTGATATTCGTCGGCACTGGGACGCTCAACATCGGTGGTATCGCGGCCCACGAAGCCCGATTGGTCGTCTCGATTACGCCAGAAAACGTCGACATAATAACCGGATAGCGGTTCTCCATTCGGGCCTTCGATCTTGACCCAAATTTGCACCGGCAAATTATTGGTCGGGAAATACAACGGTCCCCATGAGACTTCGAATGGATAGGGCGTCGCTGTGGGCGTCGGCGTAATCGTCGGGGTCTGAGTTGGCGTACTAGTGGCGGTGGGCATGGGCGGTTGATCCGCAATCACGAGTGGCACGCCCATCGTATCGTTGACAACATCAATTTGCGCCTTTTCAACCCAAACTGATTCGCCATTGACGCAGCATATCTGTAACCAAGTGCCTTCCGGGTTTTGGCCAACGACGGCTACCGGAATTTCGATGCCCAACTGTGCTACAAGCGGATAGGTCATGCTGGGACCCGCACGCAAATTGACGAGGCCCGACTGTACCTGGACAAAAGGAGTGGGCGTTTGTGACGGCGTGGCACTTGGGGTTGGCGTCGATGTGGGAACCAGCGTATATGTCGGCACAACCGTCGGCGAGGGAGTCACAGTCGGCAATTGGATAAGCGATACGGGCTGTCCACTCTCCCCTTCGGATGGTGGCGTCATCGTCGCCGTCGGCGTCGGTGTGGCACTTGGCACGGCTGTTGCAGTAGCGGTTAGGGATGGCGTCGCAGACGGTGGAATCGGAATGAGCGTACTGGGGTCTATCCCGGGTGGAACAACAATAACGCCAGGCGTCTGATTCAGCGATGGCATCAGCGTTAGTACGCTCACCGCGGCAGAATCCGGCGTAAACGTTGGCTCAGGCGTTCTTGTGGGCGCTGGCGTTGCCACTCCGCGGCCCATGGGCTCTGTTTCACACCCTGAAACCAGGAGCATAACAGCAGCCACCATGCATACGAACAAAGAAGTGCGCCAAAGCGCCGCCCATCTTGGCAAAGGACTTGAAACTGCTGTTAGCCGTGCACAGCAGCACGGGACTGATCGGTTGTACGATTCATTGTTGGAAATCTTAGTCATCGGCAAGATGGTTGACCATGGCAGTTTCGGCAGTATAGCACGCAAGTAAGGTCGCCCCAACTGATAGAGTGAAATATAATCCCTATAGCTGCATCCCTTAGCGCGATCCGTTGTAATGCCGCTGGCGCCCAATCGAACGCTGTATTACCGGCACACATCCTCACACACCCTACTATACGTAGACAGTTCAAGTGCCGCTCAAGTTACTCATTCATTTGCTATTTGGCTGATTGCGCGATAAAATCGTAAAGTTGCGGTCAATCGAACAAGCATCATTCGCTTGCGTCTCAATCATATGTCGACTTGTTGTCGCATGTGCGCCGTGAAATGCGGATACCTCGTTAAGAAAGCAGGAGTAACGATGGCTCGAACAAAAGTATTGCTGACGGAAGATGTACTAGACCTTGGCGAAGCCGGCGACGTCCGGGTTGTAGCGGGCGGTTATGCTCGCAATTTCCTTTTCCCGCGCGGACTCGCAATCTTGGCTACCAAGGGAGCGCTGAAGCAGGCGGATGATATTCGCCGAGCCGGTATGCTGAAGCGCGCACAGCAGCGTGCGCACGCTGAATCGCAGGCCGAAGTAATCAACGGCATGCAAATTCTCTTTGAAATGAAGGCTGGAGAAACAGATCGACTCTACGGTTCCGTAACGAATTCCGATGTGGCAGACCGGCTGGAACAAAAGGCTGGCTTTGAAATTCAGCGCCGTCGCCTTCAGATGGAGCATCCAATTCGTGAGTTGGGCATCTTTGAGCTGACGCTGCGCCTCATGGCGGACGTAGACGCCACCTTCCTGGTTGCTGCAGTTCGCGAGGGAGAGACGTGGGCCGATGCGGAGGAGCGCGAAGCTGAGAAAGCTGCTTTGATTGCTGAAGAGTTGGCTGCTGAGGCTGAAGCATTGGCTGCCGTGGAAGCTGCCGAGGCACTCGAACAAGCAAGGCTCGAAGAAGCCGAAGCGATAGAAGAAGAGCTAGAGAAAGAATAGTAGATTCTACTGTTCAGTTTCAAACGGAATGTCTAGTTGCGCAGGTACTTGACGGTACAGGATACCTGAGCAGTTCGCAAAAGACCTAAGCGCCGTTGGCAAAGAGCCAGCGGCGTTTTGTTTCAAGAGACAATAAGCCAAAGCCGCGATTCACTCAGCGGATAGTGGCAGGTCTATGCGTCCAAGGTTGACGAAGCCGTCATCGATTACTTGATACAATAGAACTGCCGCGCCCAATTCATCGCCGTTCGTCGCCTCTGGATAGCGAAGACGATACGGATCGATGACCAAATCATGAGGGGAGACGGAACCATTTTCAAAGAGCAGCTGGGCTGGACGTTGTCGATCCTCTTGTAGGATGGCGTCAGCAACGGATGGATCGTTCACAAAGGCGCCGTTGAGAGTTGGTCGTACGCTAACCGCTACGCCATCAGGCCATGCGCTATCTGCAAGTTGCCAGTACAGCGTAAGGTCAACCTGTCGCTGGCCAGTAGCGTGCGATGACGGCAACGGCTGAACCGGCGATACTGTGTAACTTGATAACTTAATATCATCTGTAAACGAATGTGACAGCTCGTGTACGGGTCCGTGCAACAACGCCGGCTGCGGACTTATACCGACGCATACCCATTCGGGTGATACAACGGTGGTCGTGAGTTCGTCACTATTGTCTACTTCCGCTAATAGTACAGGAACCGCATCCCAGGTCGCATAGATTGGTTCGTGGCGGAGCTGGACGTTAGCTTCGGCACTACTGACTATCCGAATATCCGGTCGAATGCCCCAGATTTCTGTGAGGAATTGCAGTGCCAGTGCGTTATCCACAGAAGCGAAGACGGCGCTATCTGACGGCAACGGCGCACTGAGCAACATGCTCGCCTGGACGAGCGCCGTATCCTGCGGACGGTTGTGACTGTCCGCCCGTGCAACTGACGCATCGAAGCGCCATGCAATTGCTGCAATCAACAGCACAATCGGCCCAACTACAAATACCCAGTATCGGTATCCACGGCGTGAACGAGATATCCGTTGCACATCTTTGTCCACAGCCAAACGCTGCACCCGATCGGCAAGTGCGCCGACGCCGATCATCAGCAGGCTGTAGACCGGCAGTATGACTTGGAACCAGTTGCCGTATCGGTATAGCCAAGTGAAGACGAGATAAATAGCCAACGTGGAGTAGAGCACAAATGGCAGAGGCCTACCCAACCATGCGATCCCAATAAGCCCGGAAAACAGTAGTATCCACGAGAGCTCTGTCCCCATAAGCGCAGGGAATCCATTACCGAAAACGTGTCTACCGGGTTCGAACGCCCACATGAGTTCCTCGCGGCCTTGCGACGTACTCACGAAGCTCCAGAACCACTGTGTTGCGCTCGTATAGGATTGGCTGCCCCACCACTCGGGATGCTGCGCTCCGCGCACGTAGACAAACATATAGGAGAGCAGGGGTAGAAGTGCGGCGATGAGACTGCCGATGATCGCCTTTGGGTTGCGTAAAAAACTGGGGTTCATCCACAGCACAGCCGCCACAACCGGCGGCACAATAAAGGCTACCGTTACCATGTGCGCAAGGCTCAACCCGCAAAGGAAGGCAAGGGCAAACAACAACCGAAGATTGTCTCGGTTGTTCATCCAAAGCAGGAACAGCAGCACAATGGCTAGTGTGTGTGCGATGGCGCTGCTATATTGCTCTGTCGTTGTCGCGTAATACCAGAAGAAATAGGTGACGGCGTAGAAGAGGGCGACGAGAAACGCTATAGGCCAGTTCCCGAAGGGCAGACGTGCGCTGCGAGTAGTTCGGCAGAGGATCGCGTAGAGTAACCACAGCGCTAACAAAGCCCACAGCATGCTATAAGAGCTCAGTAGCGGTATTGGGTTTGGCAGCGGATGCCCTGCAGCGCGTAGAAGCGCGTGTATGCCGTGGAACCAGAGCCAGCCGCCCATCGTGTAGAGAGGGTAACCCGGTGCGTTGCTGGGCCTCGCCTGTACCTGTGCATACTGGTGCGTGATCAAGTCGCCGCCGTGCAACTCCTCCGGCGTCAGACCGTTGTCCAGCGTCAGGATGTAAAGCAGACCCACTATGATCAGCAATAGTAGACCAGCAAAGCGTGGCAGCCATAGGCTCTGCCAATAGCGTTCCGTCATAATCTGGCTGGGCACCGAACGGGTATGCGAACTGATGACTTTATCGTTTCTTCTAGAGCGGCAGACCCGCTTCCGCATCCAGGAATTATGCCTGGTGTGTTAGGTATTAGCGCGCAAATCGAGTATAATGTTACAGATGGAATCACACCAATTATTGTGTTTGGGCATTGTCCACAGGCATAGGCAAATGACCATCATGGGTCATCTGCCTACATCGTTTCAGGGAGAGATTTGTTCCGGTAGTCGTACGGAATTTTTGGAGCAGTTGAATGGCTGATAGTAACGACCAGCACGAAGAGAACGCCACAACACCGGACCAGAACGGCGCATCAAGTTTTGGCGGTAACGGGTTCAACGCAGGCAGCGTCCAACCTGTTTCCATTGAGGATGAGATGCGGTCCAGCTATCTGGACTATGCGATGAGCGTCATCGTATCCCGTGCGTTGCCGGATGCGCGCGACGGGTTGAAGCCTGTGCATCGCCGCATTCTTTACGCCATGCACGACATGGGGCTACAACCGAACAGCTCGTACAAGAAGAGCGCCCGTATCGTCGGTGAGGTGCTGGGCAAGTACCATCCGCACGGCGACAGCGCGGTGTACGATGCCATGGCAAGAATGGCGCAGAACTTTAGCTTGCGCTACCCGCTTGTGGACGGCCAAGGCAACTTCGGTTCAGTTGACGGCGACAGCCCCGCGGCTATGCGCTATACAGAAGCGCGGCTGGCTAGTATTGCGGAGCCCATGCTGCGCGATATTGACCTTGACACGGTCAACTGGGGCACGAACTTCGACGACAGCCTGGAAGAACCGAATGTACTGCCGTCCATGTTGCCGAATTTGCTGCTCAACGGTACGAGTGGCATCGCCGTGGGCATGGCAACCAATATTCCGCCGCACAATCTGAACGAGATTGCCGACGCCACCGTCCACCTCATCGACAACTGGGACCGTCGCAACGCCATCGGTCTGGAAGAACTCATGCAGTTCGTCAAAGGCCCGGACTTCCCAACCGGAGGAATTATCCTCGGCTCAGAAGGGATTAGGCAGGCGTTCGGCACAGGTCGCGGCAAAGTGCTTTTGCGGGCTCGGACGGAAATCGAGGAGACCAACAGCGGTCGCTTCAATATCATTGTTACCGAGATACCGTATCAAGTAAACAAGTCGACCCTGATTGAGCGCATGGCTGAGCTGGCGCGCAGTGGCACGTTGGACCAGATCAGCGATCTGCGCGACGAGAGCGATCGCACCGGTATGCGCATTGTGATCGAGTTGAAGCGCAGCGCTTCACCGCTTAAGGTCCAGAACCGTCTTTTCAAGCATACGCAGTTGCAGACCACGTTCGGTGTGAATGCACTGGCATTAGTGAATGGTCAACCGACTACACTTTCGTTGCTGCGATCTCTGCTGGTCCACATAGAGCATCGTTTTGAAGTGATCACGCGGCGAACTGAATATCAGCTCAGCAAAGCGCGTGAACGAGCGCATATCCTCGAAGGACTCATCATTGCGCTCAATAACATCGACGAGATTATCGAGACGATCCGCTCAAGTGAGAGCGCCGAGACTGCGCGCTCAGCGCTAATGGCGCGCTTCGGACTCTCCGAGGTGCAGGCGCAAGCTATTTTGGACATGCAATTGCGCCGGCTCGCCGGTTTGGAACGGCAGCGGATCGAGGATGAGTACAACGATATCATGGCGCGCATCGCCTATCTTGAGGACCTGCTTGCGCATCCGGAGAAGATTCGCGGCCTCATTCGAGAGGACCTAATCTGGCTCAAGGAGAAGTTCGGTGATGAACGGCGCACTGAGGTTGCCTTCGGCGCCAGCGGCGACTTTAACGAAGAAGATCTGATCACGCAAGAGAACGTGCTGATCAGCTTCAGCGCAGGCGCCTATATAAAACGTACATCGGCTGACACATTTCGTGCGCAGGGTCGCGGCGGTCGCGGCATACGCGGCATGACTACGCGATCAGAAGACGAGGTGATCAACCTCTTCTTCGCACGAACATTGGACCACATTTTGTTCTTCACCGATAAAGGTCGGGTCTACTCCAACCGCGTCTATGAGCTGCCGGAAGGCGGTCGAACAGCTCGTGGCGCTCACATAGCCAACCTCCTCTCACTGCAGCCTGACGAATCTGTGGCTACCATGCTTATAGTGCCGGACTTCGAGTCCGCTGAATACGTGACGCTGATCACTCGTAAGGCGCGCATCAAGCGGATGGAGCTCAATGTCTTCAGCAACGTGCGCACGACAGGCGTACGAGCGATTACGCTGGACGATGATGATTCACTGGATCGCGCCCGGCTCACCAATGGCGATGAGGAGTTCATTCTAGTTACTCGCAACGGCAAGGCACTGCGCTTCCATGAAGACGATGTGCGCCCTATGGGTCGAACAGCAGCCGGCGTTATGGCCATGCGACTACTGGGTAACGATGAAATCGTAAGCATGGACGTAGTACAACCGGACGCAGACCTTCTTGTGCTGCACGAACATGGCATGGGCAAACGAGCGCCGCTCGCGGACTACAGTGTCTATCGGCGCTATAACCAGGGAGTTTGGACAACCGATCACAATAGGCTCAACGAGGTCGGTCCCATCGTTGCCGCACGCGTGGTCGATGAGAACGACCAGATTACCGTAATCACGTCCAACGGCATCATCATGCGGACCCCAGTGAGCGGAATTAGCCGCATGGGACGAAGCACGCGTGGCGTGCGCGTCGTCAATCTGCAGCAGGGCGACTCGGTTGCCGCCCTCGCAGTATTGACGCATGACGATCTGACACGTCAAATCGAGAGCGGAAATGACGATGACAAGGGAAACGGAGCGCAACCTGAAACCGGCGCAGAAGTGATTGAAGGTCTGCCATCGGATATTGATACCGCTGTGGTATCTGATACATCAATCTATGATGAACAGGACGATAGCGAATAGGCGCAGTTTCATGTCGCTAGTATCGGCCACTGCCATGGAATCGCGATGCGCGTAAGCATGAGGTCGTCGCAACATATACCAGGGCCGACACTGGATTACATCTCCTCACCGGATCCGGTTGCCATCGCCGAGACGTTGGCAGCCTTTGCCAACACTGACGGTGGCATGCTTGTCCTAGGCATGTCGGCTAATGGCATTGTGAACGACAGGCTCATTGAAGACGATGCCTCGGATGCGCTTCGGGCTGCGTTGGTTATGTGCATTCCGCCTGTCCAGAGCGAATGGCAGTGGCAGCAGACGAGCCGCGGCGCAATTATCGTGCTGCAGGTCAGCCGCAGCGCGACCGTCCACGCCTTGAATGACGGCAGAATCATCGTTCGTCGTGGAGCATCGAATCAGCTCATTTCACCCGACGAATTGAAACAATTTTCCGGCGTGCGTCTGACCGGCGACTTAGAGCTGGAGGAGGTCAGCGGCGCCGCACGCGATGATCTCGACGAGAATGTGATTGACGACTACCTCGAACGCCGCCAATCACGCAGTCCCCGTTCCCAGGTATTGCCCAAAGACCTACTCTTAGAACAAATCGGCGCAGTAACGGCTGCCGGTACGCCAACCATCAGCGGGCTTCTTCTGTTTGGCAAAGAACCCCAGTTGTTCATGCCGCACAGCCGTGCAGTATTCGTGAAGTTTGCGGATACGCAAGCACGCGGGGAGGGAGGCGCGTTCGGCTACGGACGACGCGAGGAGATTACCGGTCCTCTGCCGTACATCATCGACCGAGCATGGCGTGTCATCTGGGAAGAGATGGACAAACAGGCTGTGGTGCGGGGTCTTAAACGCCAGGAAGAGACGGAATACCCGCAATCCTCAGTGCGCGAAGCGCTTGTGAACGCCGTAGCCCATCGCGATTATCGCTTGACCGGACGCAGTATCGAGCTGCGCATGTACAGCGACAGGCTGGAGATTACCAGCCCTGGCGGCTTGCCGGCGCATATCACGCTGGACAATATCGTTGAAGAGCACTACAGTCGCAACCCGCGCCTTGTCAACGGGCTATTTCAGTGGGGCTATATCGAAGAACTGGGGTTAGGTGTAGACCGCATGATCGAGGACATGGTCAGCGCCGGTCACATGCCTCCGGAATTCGACGCCAAGCCGCATCGCTTCAGCGTCGTTCTTCACAACAAGCGAGACCCATCGCGCGTAGTCGAGGCATGGGAACAGAACATGAACGAGCGCCAGATCAAAGCGATGGAATATGTACAGCGCAACGGATCTATCTCCAATGGCGAGTACCGCGAGTTGTGCACTCATGTCGGCGCCGAGAGCCTGCGCCTGGATCTGGCAGACCTGGTGGGTAAAGGCATACTTTTAAAGATCGGTGACAAACGGGGTACACGCTATATCATGAAATAGGCTCAACAGGCCATAATCAAAAATCCGATTGAAGCGACGCTATATGGGCGTGATATACTAGTGCGGTTGGATGCAGTTCGGTGATGCAGATACGCCAGCGGATGCGTGTCTTGAGTTGATAGGCAAACAGTATGATGGTTACAGGTGAAGGCAAGGGGAACAAAAGTGGGACGGGCAGCTACCCCGAGATGGTGGCGGGTACCGATTTTGAATTGACTGAGGAATACGCTTTGGATACAGAATCCGCCGACGAACAGAATGTTGGCTGGTTGCTGGTGCGGGAGTTGGTCGAGACGGTAGTTCTATCGCTGATCATTTTCTTAGCGATACGTGTGGTCGTGCAGAATTTCCGGATCGAAAGCCACTCGATGGAGCCCAACTTCTACGAGGGCCAGTTCATTCTGGTCAATAAGCTAGCGTATCGTTTCGGCGAGCCCAATCGCGGCGACGTCATCGTGTTTCGCAACCCGAATAACACGGACGAAGATTATATCAAGCGTGTGATAGGCTTGCCAGGTGACACGCTGGAAATACGTAATCAGGACCTAATCATCAACGGCGATATCATTCTCGAACCCTATCCGTTGAATGCCATCGCACCCAACACCTACTTTGGCCCCATCGTAGTCCCGCCGAATGATCTATTTGTGATGGGCGATAACCGTCCAAATTCACGAGACAGCCGCAGCTTTGGTCCTCTTTCTGAAGACCTGATTATCGGCAAGACGTGGGTACGGGTATTTCCGTTTAGTAAGTTTGGTCCCATCAAACACTACGATGTTCAGTCTACCGTCGCAGCTAATAGCAGTCCTTGACGAAGACATTAACGTACACAGCGCAGACGAGGATAGCACATGATGGACAACAATCGATTTACCGACATTGATAGCATCGTTGCGGTAGCTCTAGAAAGCTATCGCACTTGGGATTCCGATGGTCGACCTGTTGCCAGCGATGAAGAGTTTTCGTTGTCCCGTGAGCAGGTAGCCAGGCTCATTGACCACACGCAGCTCAAACCGGCGGCGGGTCGAGAATCCATTGCTCAGCTCTGTGCAGAAGCCAAAGAGTATTCGTTTGCAACTGTCTGCGTACATTCCAGTTGGGCTGCCACGTGTATTGAACTGCTTAGGGATTCGTCGGTTGATGTGTGTGTCGTGGCTGGTTTCCCGCAGGGGACTAATCTCACAAGTGTTAAGCGATTTGAAGCGCTGGAGTCAATGAATATCGGCGCATCAGAGATCGACATGGTGATCCAGATTGGCCGGCTGAAAGATAAGGATTACGCCTATGTTGCGCAGGACATTGCCGAAGTTGCGGACGCATGTCACGACAAAGACGCGACTCTCAAGACCATTATCGAAACTTGTTTGTTGACCGACGAAGAGAAGGTAGCCGCTTGTGCAATCGCCAAGGCAGCAGGCGCTGACTTCGTGAAGACCTCGACGGGCTTCAACGGGGCAGGTGCGAACCAGCGGGATGTAGCGCTCATGCGGCACACAGTCGGCGCATCATTAGGTGTGAAAGCCGCAGGCGGCGTACACAACTACGATGAATTGATCGGAATGGTTAAGGCTGGTGCAACTCGCATCGGCGCAAGTGCCGGCGTAGCTATTGTCGAGAGTATGTAGCCTGCCGCAATGAGCGAAACCTCAATCTACTGCGCAAGGCGGAAGAAACTCGGCGACGCAATTCCCACATGGCAAATCAGTGCATGAGTAGGTAACGATGGTGCCTAGCAAACAGCAGCGGAAGACGGCGTAGATGGAAATTGTGAATGTCTGATCGAGTACAGGATTTCGCATTACTCATTGGCCACGCGTGGCGGTGCTTGGATTGCCGTGAAACGCTGCTGAAACGGCCGATACACACAGCCGTCGGTTTTAAACTAAGCCAGGACCAGCGAGATCGGCTGGTGGAATTAACGGATGAGTCGTTCCAAACGATGGAACGTCTCTCAAAGGAAACCGGCCTAACACACGCAGAGATTGAGGCTGGAATCGAACATCCGAGAGCGCGTCTGCGACACTTCGGCAGCCAAAAAGGCAGCTACTACATTCACAGCAACGGCTAGCCATACCCAATAAGAAACTATAGCCAAGAGGCCTGAATGAAGCAGATCATTCCACATCTTTGGGAAATCGATGAGATCGGCGACATGGTTCACGCTTATTTGTGGGAGTGGGGCGGCAAATACACATTGATCGATTGTGGCATGCCCAATAGCGCTGACAAACTGATAGCGGGGCTAGTCTCCAACGGGCATCCAGCCCACACCATCGACCGAATCATCGTTACCCATGTGGATGCAGATCATACGGGCGGTTTGCCAGCTGTGAAGAAAGCTTCAGGCGCCGCAGTGGTCTGTCATACTGTCGAAAAACAGTACATGGAGCATCCAAGCAAGCGTAAGACGCCATCACCGATTACCGGTGTCTTGATGAGGGCGATGTTCTTACTGCCCGGATTCCGACAGCAGCCGACGACGCCGGACGTCCTGGTAGTGGACACCCAAGAGCTTCCAGAAGGGTTTACCGTCGTCCATACGCCGGGACATACGCCGGGTCATATTTCGTTGCTGCACCGAGATGCGCGGCTCCTCATGGCCGGTGACGCACTCATGAATCGCAACAATAAGCTGAGTGGTCCAACGCCGTCGTTCACGCCGGACAAGGACGCGGCAGAACGAAGCATTCTGAAGCTTGCGAAACAGTATGGCGACGACTACGAAACGGTTGTGTTTGGGCACGGTCCGGCCATTCTAGCGAATGGCGGTAAGCGTGTTCGAGCTTTGGCAAGTCAGCTCAAACCGGACCTTGTCTAGCGTCACATGCTGCTAGCGGCGGTCTACAGTTACTTTGCCGTTGAAAAGTGTCATCAGTACTCTTGTTCCGGCTACTTCAACACCGGTGATGGCTTCCTCGACAATTTCAAACAGATTCCTGTCAAGCACTATTAGGTCTGCTCGTTTGCCCAGTTGGATGCTGCCGATGATCTTTTGCCAGCCGGTGGCAATAGCTGGCCCCATGGTATACGCGTAGATCGCATCTTCCAGCGAGATGCGCTCATCTTCATACCAACTTCCAGCCGCCATCCGTTCGGGGCGCTGCCGGTAGAGAGCTGCATGGATACCAGCAAAAGGGTTCACGTCAGCGACAGGCCCATCGCTGCCAAATGCTAGCAGAGCACCGCTGCGCAGCAAGCTGGCGAAGTTGTATAGGTGCGCGCCACGGTCGCCTAGAATACGATCTGCTAAGTCCATGTCGTCAATGGCGTGAATCGGTTGCACGCTGGCGGTGATGTTTAGTTGCGCGAGACGTGGTAGATCATCCGGCTGGATAATTTGGACGTGCTCGATGCGATGTGGAACCGACGGCGCGGGCATGTGATGAGACAGCTCCTCAAACAGGTCCAGCACTTCGCGATTCGCACGGTCCCCGATGGCGTGGATGCTGATGGGAAAGCCGAGCTGCGACGCTCTCTCGAACACGGCGGCGATCTCGTTGGGATCGGTCAGCCGTACGCCCGTGTTATCCGATAATTCAGGCGACTCATTCAAGAACGGTTGCATCATCAGTGCGGTCTGGCTGCCGAGGCTGCCGTCGGCGAAAAGCTTCACATGCCCCAGGCGCAACCGCTCATTGCCAAAGCCACTTCGGAGACCAAGAGCCGCAACGTGCGGCAGTTGATGAGCTGCGATGTTACAGTTGATGCGCAGCTTGAGTTGTTTGTGTGCGTCCAGCTGTTGATAGGCACTGAGCGCCAGCCTGCCCTCGTCACCGTCCTTTAGCCTCTGATCGTGGATCGCCGTGACACCAAACCCGTGTAGCAAGTCTGAACCGCGCCGAATCGCTTCCATGCGCTCGCGCTCTGTTTCTACAGGAATATGTTCGCTAACAAGGCCAATCGCCAGCTCCTTTAGCGCGCCGGTGGGTTGGCCGGAAGCGGCCTTCACGATGACACCGCCCGTCGGATTGGGCGTTGATGCATTGATGCCGGCGAAGCGCAACGCAGCGTGGTTTACCACGGCAGCATGCATGTCGGTGCGCCAGAAAATGGCAGGCTGTTGAGGCCCGGTCACAGCATCGAGATCAATGGCCGTGGGATATTCCGTGTCGCCCCACCAACTCTCATTCCAGCCGCGTCCGACAATCCAGGCATCCGCTGCGGCAGAGTCAGCTCGTACGCGAATCAGAGAGAGCATCTCCCCCTTGTTGCGCGTTTGAGAGAAATTGAGCTGGGTTTGGGCAAGGCTCCAGATCATAGAAATGGATATGCGAATCGCATAAACCAGGCAGGACTAGCCGGTCCTCAAGATCATACAGCGTGGTAGTGTCAGTTGCCAGAGCCAGCAGATCGACAGAGTCACCGACTGCGACGATCTCGCCGCGCTGAATGGCAACGGCTGACGCCCAAGGTTTTGCCGCATCCACCGTATAAATGCGTGCGTTGTGAAGGATGATGTCGGGGCTTTGTTGCAGAACATTGCTGGTCAATTTGGCGCTCTCCCGGTGATATGCGAATCGGCTATTCTCGAAGAATATCATCAGCAGAATGAAAGTTCCAGATTTGACATAGACAGGTTCTGAATGGTACTATTCTGTCTACTTGGCGAGCAGCCAAAGGTTCCTGGAGACGTGGTGTAGCGGTTAGCATACTGGCCTGTCAAGCCAGAGGTCGCGGGTTCAAATCCCGTCGTCTCCGCCAAACAAAAGGCCGACCCATAAATGGGTCGGCCTTTTCCTTTTACTACCTGATTTCACTCTTGGTGCTGCTGTATCTGCTGCACCTACAGTGACCTCGTCATTGTTTAATGAACCATTCTAGTGCCAGTGCAGTGAAATTCAGACAATGCAGCGCTACTGGCAATCACGAAACCTACTACACGATGGTCAAAATATGCGTATCCGGGTCATAGGAGAAAGTCACTTCACCTGACTCGCCCACTTCAAACTTGATCGGAGGACCATCTAGTTCACCACGCACACCATAATTTTCGTCCCAGCTTCCGTTTATTGCGACCTTCGTCAAGTACTTCCCTTGCGGAATGCTAAACTTGGCTCTGTAGGTACCGTCACGTCGCTTGCGAAGCCGAGTCTGTTCACAGGCAGGGTCCCATTCGTCACAATGCACATCTGATGCGCCTTGCCACGTACCTGTAACCGTTACCATCCTCACGGGTGAGGCTTCCAGAAGAGCATCTCGCTCTTCTTCGGTTGCAATCAATTCTGACTCATAGGTAGCTAACTTACTGCTGGCAGCCGCGAGTTCAGCGTTTTTCTCATCGCATTCGGCTTGCGTTTGGCGTACAGTCTCCTCAAGACGAGCGACTTCTCCCTCCAAGGTTGCTACGCGTTCTTGAGCATCCTGAAGAGCAGATTCAGTGTTCTGCAATTTATTTGAGGATTCGTCCAAGCTACTTGACAGGGTATCAAGCTCATCAGATTTCTCGGCAAGCCTCGATTCATAGTCAGCCTGTACTCGTGCTTGATCCTCCTTTGCTTGAGACAACTGCGAAGCCAGTGATTGCTGTTCTTGCTCAGCCGCAGCCAGAGATTCCTTCAGCCCGTCCAATTGACTGCTAAGCGTTGATACATCATCATCCAGTTTAGACTTCTCGTTTGTCAGCGAATCGATCATAGCCTGTAAGTCTTCGCTCTTGGAAGTCGCAGCAGTTACAGCCGACTTTGCACCAGCGAGTTCTGTCTGCAGACTCGCATTCTGATTTTCCAGTAGCCCCGCCCGATCTTGGAGTGTCGCTATGCTGTCGGTCGAGTTACTGATCGTCTCTTTTCTGTTACGTAATAGCGCGATAAGAGCAGCAACACCGGTTGACATAGCCGCTACTTCGTCCCCTTCAGAAGTGTCTTCAGACGGAGGAATCTCTACATTGGCACTTTCTAGCTCGTCCGGATCGATTTCGGACAGTTCAGCACGGAGTTGTTCAGCAGTCTCTCCGATATTCGATCGGAGTTCGGCCAGTTTTGCTTGCTGGTCCTGTGTGAGTACGTTCTCAACATCGTACTTTTCCTGCAGCTCAGTTAATTTGGCAGTAAGCTCCTGATGCTCTTCTTCTTTCGCGCTCTGTTCGCTACGAAGCTTCTCAGCCTCCTCCTGCAAGGAGGTATAATCCGAGTCCAACTTCTCCTTCTCGATCTCCTGCTGTTGCAGCTGATCTTCAAGCGTACTTAGTCTAGAGTGCAACGTTGTCTTGTCTTCGCCAGCGATAGAAATCGCCTTTTCCCGTTTCCTAACGGCAGACACGGCAGTAGCAATCAATGCGGCGAAAACCCCAACTCTGCTATTGCCTGCATGGGCCTGTCCTTCTTGTTTGCGATTTTCGAGCGTCTGCTTGAGCGTCGCAACCTCATCATCTGAGAGGGATGCTACCAGCATCTCCTTCAGATCCGCGATCATTTCGTCTATCTCTCTACTCTCATTTGCATTAATCTCTGCCGTCGACTCGAGCGAGGCAATGCGTTGCTGAAGCATGGATTGAGAGCTGCGCGTATCCGCTAAAGACTGATCCTTATCCTGCAAGATTTGGACCAACCGCTCTATGCGCGACCTGAGTGCATCCAACTCGTTATCCTGTGTATCTTCATCGCTCGTGTCCGCGATACTGTCGGAAGTAGTTTCTACGCTCCGCATATCCGGCTCGGTGTCGAAAGTGTCAAGTTGCTCATTGAGCGCTTTCGCTTTGGCTTTCAGCTCAGCCAGTTCCTCGTCCCGCTTCCTTAGCTTGACAGATACATCTTCAGTAACTGCCAGGGTCATTTGCAGTTCACCACGTGTTCCGTCGAGCTTCGTTGCTAGATCGCGGAGTGATTCACTGTGGCTGCGAATCAACGCAGAAACTGCTGCTGCTGCCGCTAACAGGCGTTCCACGTCCGACGCAGCTGTGCCTTCGGGCCGTGCGTCTTCGAGTGCATCTTCGTCAGTCAGTTCTTCAGACTCATCAGATACTGACTCATCAGATACTGACTCATCAGATACTGACTCATCAGGTATTGACTCATCCTCTTGTTCGGGTAGCACTCCTTCAAGCATTTCAGCAGTTTCAATTAGCTTGCTGCGGAGTTTGTCGAATTCCTCGTTTCTGGCCTGCAACAGATTCTCGTTGTCGGACAGAGCCCCAGCCTTACTTTCGAGATCTGTCCGAATACGATCTAGTTCATTATTCAACTGATTGATGGTATTCTCTCGCTCAGCGATATCATCGACTAGCTTCTCCCTACCTGCCTGGTCAGCATCGAACGATCTTGCAAGGTACTCTACTTTGCCAAGAATACTGTTCACGTCATCGGGAAGTTCAATCGTGGCATCGGCTTCTGTGGTTGAACCCATATCCTCGTGTGAGGAGACAGCATGGGAACGCACTTCGCCCGATTCGATTTCTTCTGATTGGGGAGAAACATAGTACGCGCTCGTTTCGATGAAGTTATCAGGCGCGTCTTCAATGGCGTAAAAGGTCAGAAGCTCCTTGAGGCCAAACAACAAGGCGTTGTAGGTATCGTTCTTCCTGTTGAGGAGGGCGGCAATCTCGGCTCCCGTAGCGGACAGTGCGCTAAGGCTTTCTTGCAAGTAAGCCACATGTTCGTTAGCCCTCACTAGCGCCATTTCCTGTCGTATCGGGAGAAGTTTCGTGCCTTTCTCACTATTGCCGCCACCCGCTTTGCTTCCTGATCCCACGCTGTCCATTTTTTGGTCTCGACCCACAGAATCCTCAATCATATTGTCATCCTCTGAATGCAATTGGGAGTCTGTCGAATGATTCTGAACATTCACCATCGTTACTCCCCTCTGACGGGTAAATCGTTGCTGCCAGCGAACTATTTAGAAGCTGCACCGTGACCGGCGTACGAATCAACTTGCAGCACCCAAAGGTAAGCGAGTACTTCGTTGGTCGCGTGGCAGTCAAGTTTAGTTGATTCCTGCGTTCAGCCCGTTACGCTTAAGGAGCCACGAATATCGACGCTGAGCTTTTCATTTGCTTTTCAGTGCACGAATCTCAGATGTCAACGATGCGATCCGCTTATTTGTCTCTTCGAGCTGTGCATCTTTTTCACGCATGATGGTTGAGGTCATCAAAGCCATCTCGCCTGCTATCTCGCCACGCACGTTGGTTAACTTGCGCTGTAACTCCTCATTTTCCACCTTCGACTCACGCAGAAGTTGTTTGATCTCTTCTAGCTCTTCATTTGCTGCTGATACAGTTTCCTCTTGCTCATTCATACGCTGCTCGATTGCAACAGCCCTCGCATAGGCCTCACCGAGCGCGGTGTCCTTCCGGTTAAGCTCGTCCTGCAACGTTTCCTTTTCGGCCTTTAGCGATTCGATCTGATCGGCTTCGTCTTCACCCTCACCAACTGCCTGATCCAGGCGCTGCTCAAGATCCGACTTTGCTGCTTGGGTCGACTCGAGCTCATCCGACAGCTCGCTCTTGGCCTGATTGGCTGCCTCAAGTTGTGCAATTAGTTCGTCCTTGGCCTGCATTGCAGCTTCCAGTTGCTCTTGCAGAGCGTCCGCGTTCTGGTTCTTGGCAACCATTTGAGCGTTGACTTCATCGAGTTCCGTCTCTAGTCGCTGAATTTCATCGGACTTCGATGCAAGATCGGTGTTCATGTCTTCGATGCTGCTCTGTTTGCTGGTTACGTCATTCTGAGCCGCTTCGAAATCCTGTAGCACCTGGGCCATCTGGCTCTTTTGTTCCTCGATCTCAGCGTCCTTCTGCTTCAACGCCGATTGAGCCTGGTTCAACGACGATTGAGCCTGGTTCAACTCCTGTTGAACTACGTCAAGCTCTTTGGCTGTATCCCGTTGCTTGGCGTTTACGTTGGCCAATTCAGTCTCAGCATTATTGGCTCGTTTACTTCCTGGACGACCCGTAAACAACCATCCGAGAATAAAACCAAGAATGAGTGTAATCAGCAGTAGTACCCAGTTGTTCATAATCACAGTTGACACATTCTGGAAATCCATATTCATGTCCTTTCGATTCGTTTCACCTATGAAACAGGCCGTTTTGCTAACGCAGTTTTTCTAGCAGAAATGAAGTCTCTTTGTTTCAATGCTACGGAATACGAAATCCTACCATAAACGCCAGCCAATACGTAACGCTCACACCGGTCATCAACGAGTACGCGGCGATACATGCGATTTGGCAAAGGGTCAATGAACGATAGTGCGTTACCAACGAAAGTGCGTACTCGCTGAATTGACGAAGCCCTTAACTACATCTACCAGACGAAAGCTAATACCCGAGAATTCTCATCAAATGCTCTGCTTGCCTAACCTGAACAGTAACCGGACTACCGTGAAACTCACAGATATGCGTTTGAATCCAAGTACAATAACTACCCTGAACACTTTGCCTATTATTACATAGATACCAAAATTTGCAGACCTAGCAAGGCGTAACATTCTTCGAGAGTACTAGTCGAAGAATACCGTTCACTTATACCACGCCAGTGCATCTATGCGAAAGTAGAAACAAACGTGCTGAACCGTAGATCCAAAAGAAATACTATTCGATTAGAACTTATTGTCAAGCGCCGCCTTAGTCTTGGGAAGTGTACAGTATCTCCTGGCAACGCTAATACTCTATACATAGAGCCTATTACTGTGCCAAACCATTAACTGATATTCTACTGGCTAAATGTGAGGAAACTATTCAGGTGAGATAGTGCGCTCGATAACTGCGTCAGATCACTGCTATGGATTGATTAGCTGTATTGGAGCTTGTTGTCTCTGCTCAAGCGCAACATTGCGACCGAGCTGAAACGCTTGTTCATTAAGCGTACGAGCCTTAGGTGGCACGCGACTGCCGATTGCCTCTAGCCAGACGTCGGATTCAATTTTCAGAAATGAGGACATAGCACCAAGAAGAATCACGTTTGCCACGCGCTGATTACCTAGTTCGACAGCCATCTCACCGGCAGGGAGCAGTCTAGATGCTTTGGAACGCTCAGCAAGAATGGCGAGCACCTCATCATCTGTCGGATACTTTGCTTTGGTCGCAGACAATGCCAGTGTAGGTATCGCTTGGTCATTGACGACTGCTACACCGTCACTGTGCAGGAAATGAGCCCATCGGCAGGCTTCCAGCTTTTCAAAGGCTAGCAGGTAATCAGCGCCGCCTTCGGGCACAACGGGAGAATATACCTTTTCTGCTAGACGCACATGACTAATGACACTGCCGCCGCGTTGCGCCATTCCATGTACATCAGTCTTCTTGACGTCGTACCCACGGGCCATGCCTACCATGCAGAGAATGTCGCTGGACAGAAGAATACCCTGTCCTCCAACTCCTACGAGTACGAAATCCAGAGCTTTCAAATCGCCACTCCACTCGTTTCACATGCACCGCTGCCCATCGCATTGTGCGTTACAGTCTTATCCTGCTCTACCTTACTGTAGCGGTCAATGCGTAGAATCGCGTCATATGGGCAGACCTGATTGCATATATTGCAGTCGGTGCACTGCTCGGGGATGATCGCCACCTTACCATCCTTACGAATAAGCGCCGGACAGGCTGAGGCAAGACACGCCCAACAGGAGACACATCTCTCGGATTCGACCCATGAGACTTGTTCGTGTCTGGTCCGATCCTGCAGCGCACAGGGAGCGCGCACGATGAGCACCGATACTTCGTTACTCTCCAGTGAACGTTCAAGATTGTGTCTGATAGCGTCGTTGTCATATGCATCAATGACCTGAACGTCCTCTACACCAAGCCCCTTGCAAAGCGTTTCAAGTTCAACACGTCGAGTCGGTTCTCCATTTAACGCCATACCAGTACCGGGATTGACATTGCCGCCGGTCATAGCTGTTGTGCCGTTGTCCAGGATGATGATGGTCGTGGCGCTGCCGCTGGTGATGGCATCGACCAATCCGGTAATACCCGAATGATAGAATGTGGAGTCGCCAATGACCGCCACAACCCGGTTCTTGACACCAGCTTTTTCCATGCCGATTGCATACCCAATGCTGGCGCCCATGCATCCGCATGTATCCATAGCCCAGAGCGGTTGCAGCGCGCCTAGCGTGTAGCATCCGATGTCGCCATTAACGACTACAGAGTACTTGCGTCGTTGCGCGTAGTTCTCTCTAGCGTACGGGCTCGAGTTGCGAGTCGCTTCGGGCGTCTCTAGATCAACCGCATCCGCATACATCAACTGACGCAATGTATAGAACGTGCCGCGATGACCGCAACCTGCACAGAGCAATGGAGGGCGAGCGGGAATACCTACAACGGGACCTAGCACCTCATCTTCCGGCTCAAGGGGGAAGGGGATTGATTCAGGCGCAAGCCAATCCGTGATCGATGGCGCATTTCGCGATCAACTGCGGACTAAATTCACCGATCTCGGGGAATACCTCCTTGCCCAGGATCCGAATGTCGCGCAGTTCTGGCATCGCTATAATCTGCTCCTCCAGGAACGGATCGAGTTCCTCGACGATCAGCAGAGTTTCAACTCCTTTAGCAAATTCGATGATGCGCCGGCGCGGTAATGGATGGGCCATCCCCAGCTTCAAAAAAGACGCGTCGGAAAACACCTCTTTCGCATATTGATACGACATGGAATGACTGACGATACCGATGCTACGATCACCCCATTCGATGGTGTTCAGTGGTGAATTCTCGGCATACTCCTGCAGCCGAATGAGTCGGTCTCGCAGGTTCACACGTTGCACGCGTGCATTTGACGGCAGCATCACAAACTTTTGAGGGTCGCGTCGAAACGCCTGTGGCGCTTGGCCGACAGAACGATTGATATCCTCTGCATCCACATCGACCATGGATTGCGCATGCGACACACGGGTAGTCAAACGTAGTAGGACTGGCGTATCGTATTGCTCACTTAGCTCCAGGCCAATACGCATCATATCGACGCATTCCTGGCTGTCAGTCGGCTCTAGTAGCGGAACCTTCGCGAACTTCGCATAGTTGCGATTGTCCTGTTCACCTTGGGACGAATGCATACCCGGATCATCTGCAGAAACGATGACAAGACCGCCTTCCACGCCCATATAGGCCGAAGCAAAAAACGGATCTGCAGCAACATTCAACCCCACATGCTTCATGGTCACCATCGTACGGGCGCCAGCCAGTGAAGCGCCTACTCCTACTTCGAGCGCCACTTTCTCATTAGGCGACCACTCCGAGTAGGCGTCTGGATAACGAGCAAAGCGCTCCAGGATTTCGGTGCTGGGCGTACCTGGATAGCCGGACGCGACGGTTACGCCGGCGAGATAAGCGCCTAGTGCTACTGCTTCATTCCCGAGCAATAGCCGCTTCATGACTTTATCCCCGCACCGCCAACCGTGCGCATTTCGGGCAGAACGCCTGTCAGGACAATCTCCTGACGTCGTCGCGAGGCTACGTCAGCCGGAGTGGACAGTGAAAGTGCGTCATAGGGACAGATGTCAACACAGCGGGGTTGTCCGCCGCGGTCCTCGCAAAGGTTGCACATGGAGACGATACGTTCGTTATGATTGATGCTAACAGCCCCGAACTCGCATGCTTCCACACACCAGCCGCATCCGTTGCACATATCCTTGTCTACCAGCATGATGCCGGTTGTTTCACTTACGCTAATGCAATCGCGCGGACATGCATACATGCACGTCGGTTCGTCACACAAACGACAGGCTATAGCCATGATGGCTACCGGCTGTCGACGCACAACTCGGATTTCCGACAGCAGCGGATTATACCCGCCGTGACGCGATGAGCAAGATATTTCGCAGAGTTGGCACCCGGTACAACGATCTGGCTGACAGACAATGAACGGTTTTTGCACGATATACCTCCAGGATACAAGTACGGCAGCACATACGATGCGGGTAATATGTCGAACGAACGATTCGGAAACCTGGTTTGCGCGATAGTATTTATGAACGAATCCAAGTCTTCACGCCGAAACCACAGTTGAACTGCTATGTGGTTAGTTCGGTGAGGCTAGGTACTGAATTCCAGGCTGGCTCTATAAGACGGCACGGCGGCAAGATCTATCAGCACTCTACACCTCTACTACCTCGGCAATATCACCTAACCCTAGTTCCTCCAATTTGGCCTTCGGAATAAGTCCCTCGCCTGTCCAGCCTCGAGCGTCGTAGTAGCTGTCGATCATGATGCGCAGCTCATAATCTGTCATATGGACTCCCTCGCCAGGTCCGGAAGGCATGGCGTCACGCATGGCGCGAGCAGGCAGCCAGTCATCACTCATTTGCCAACCCTCGCGTATGTTGAACGCTTTTTTCAGGTTCGAAATACGCTCACCGGTGCGGGCAAACTCCTCCGGAGACTTCTCGATGCCGGTAACAATGCGGTACATGTCTGACGCCTCAGCGTAGAAGTCCTCGAAGATAGCCCGAATAAATTTGCACAAAACGATCGAGTCAAACACGGCAGCTTTGTCTTCAATATCGACTACGATGGGACCGCGTTCCGGTCCGCCTTTTAGGCGGTCGACCTGATTCTGTGTGTCTGGACTGTAGCCTGGAGAGCGGTTGTGACAAGCGCCGCGTGCGCCAATTGCATAGCTGAGTCCCATGGTCTTAAGGGCGCGAGGATCGTAGCCCGCCATTTCCATGCCTTTTACCTGCATGGCGAAATCAAGCGAGTTCTGACCCACGCTCTGCGCTGCTCGCTTTGTACCTTCCGCCAACAGGTCACCAATGCCAACGCGTGAACCGATCTGCTCCATGAGCGTAAGTGCCGCTGTGGCGTTTCCAAAATTCGGTTCAAGTCCATCAAAGTCTGACTTGGTAAGAATACCACGCTCGTAACACTCCATAGCCCATGCCACGACTGCGCCAGCACTTACAGCGTCCAGTCCTAGCTCGCCAGCCAATTCTACCGCTCGTATTGTGGCTGAGAGATCATCGATACCCCAGAGAGAGCTCATGGCATATAAGGGTTCGTAGTCCATACGAGTTTGTGCACCTGCGTACGGTCCCTCCTTCACAAGTGCGATATGTTCGCAACCTACGGCACAACTGGCGCAGGCAACCACACGTTCAACATAATGCTGATTGAGGAATTCACCATTGATTTTCTGATATCCCTCAAATGTGGTCGCACTGTAATTTCGTGTAGGAAGCGCGCCTAAACTCTCCAAGAAATCTACATTGCTCGGCGTACCTTGATCGCGATATTTGTATGTCATGGGTCCCTGACAACGTTTGGCGATATCGACTGTCATCGGCCACATGGCGTCCAAATCCGCTACTCGAATCGTACCCGACCCGCGTACGGCAACGGCTTTCAGATTCTTTGAACCCATCACGGCGCCCATGCCGGTGCGTCCAGCCATGCGTCCCTCGTCATTGGCAACGCATGCGAAACGCACCAGGTGTTCGCCGGCTGGACCGATAGATGAGATACGTACTTCGTCGGAACCAAGCTCTGTGCGAAGCCTGCGTTCAGTCTGCCACGTCGTTAGTCCAGCCAGATGTTCAGCCGACCGCACTTGTACTCGATCATCATAGATGAAGAGGTAGACGGGCTTTTCGGAGCGACCTGTAACAATTAGTGCGTCGTAACCTGCGCGTCTGAGTGTGTGAGACCAGAAGCTGCCCGTAAGGCTGTCGCCTATCATGCCCGTTAGTGGTGACTTGGACACAACAGCGTGTTTACTGCCGGTGCTGATGGGCGTGCCGGCGAAGGCGCCTGTAGCGAACACTAGTACGTTCTCTGGGCTCAACGCATCTACACCTGCCTTGAGATGGTCGAACAGTAATCTAGTACCAAGACCGACGCCACCTAGATAGGCAGATAGGTATTCCTTGTCAAAGCGTTCGACCCAACTGCGCTGCTCGCTTAGGTCTACGAATAAAACACGTTCAAGATACATATCGTCTCCTAAACCCGTCCGTTGACGGACCTATACCAGACTTACGCTGCAATCTATTCTGTGCGAAAGAAGAGAATAAGATTGCAGGCGAGATCATCGCTATTGCGCCAATTTCGCGATTGCCTTCTGTAGATCATCAACTTTCAACACAACGATGGCATTTGTCTCGGTCGTTTCGCTATAGGCGTATGAATACTCGATATTCACGCCTGCCTCGGCGAGTGGTTCGATAATGGCCTTCGCCAAGCCGCCTGGCTCGTCAGGAATCTCTGCGCGCAGCACTTCAGTACGAGACGCGGTCATTCCCGCGTGATGTATAGCATTAAATGCTTTGTCAACGTCGTCTACAATAACACGGACGATGCCAAATTCCGATGTATCGGCAACAGCCATGGCGCGCAGATTCACACCAGCTTCAGACAGGACATTCAGTAGATAGGCCAAGCGACCAGGCTGGTTCTCTACAAAAACAGATATTTGTGTGACATTCATTGTACTTTTCCTCTGCCAAGTATGCTGGCTTTCAGTAGTTCAATACCCGCCGTACGCGTAGTCTGTACAGGCTTAGTCCCCGTAAACTTGGCGGCGGTCGATCACCCGCTGTGCTTTGCCTTCGCTCCGCTGAATTGTGCGTGGCTCGACAAGCTTTACGCGAGCACTGATACCCAATGCTCCCTGGATTTCGGCCCGCAATCGCCTGCTCAGATCCTCCATGCGCCGAATCTCGTCAGCGAAGATTTCATCAGAGACTTCGACCCACACTTCCAAATCATCCAGTGATCCCTGACGATCAACAACGATCTGGTAGTGCGGTTGAACCCCCTCAACCTGCAGTAGAACAGTCTCGATCTGCGATGGGAATACATTCACACCTCGAACAATCAACATGTCGTCCGTACGACCACTGATCTTGTCCATTCGTACCAGTGTGCGCCCGCACGTGCATCTTTCAGGATGCAGTGTGGTGATATCGCCGGTTCGATAGCGGATTACTGGAAGTGCAGCTTTGGTTAGCGTGGTGATGACTAGTTCGCCCTTTTCACCGTAGGGTAGCGATTCGCCAGAGGCTGGATCAACAATTTCCGGCAGGAAGTGATCCTCGAAAATGTGCAGACCGTTCTGGTGCTCACATTCAACGCTGACCCCCGGTCCGATGACTTCACTTAGGCCGTAAATATCAATAGCCAGTAGGCCGGTCTTCTCCTGTAATTCCTGGCGCATTTCGTGAGACCACGGTTCGGCGCCAAAAATGCCGATACGAAGCTTAGTTGATGTCCGCAAGTCGACGCCCATTTCAGCAGCAACCTCAGCCAGATAGAGCGCATAGGAAGGCGTGCAGCATAGCACAGTACTGCCCAAGTCCTGAGCCAGCATGATCTGCCTCTTTGTCTGCCCGCCGGAGACAGGTATCACTGTCGCACCAACGCGTTCAGCACCATAGTGGAAACCAAGGCCACCGGTAAAGAGGCCGTAACCGTACGCGTTCTGTACGACATCATCCTTTACTACGCCGGCGGTGCTTAGCGTCCGAGCCATGAGCTCACTCCACAGATCGATATCCGCAGCTGTGTAGGGAACGACGGTAGGCTTGCCGGTTGTACCGCTGGAGGCATGTAAACGGACGATATCTCGCATCGGTACAGCCGCTAGACCGAGCGGGTAGTTGTCGCGAAAGTCACGTTTCTTTGTAAACGGAAGCTTGGGAAGGTCAGCCAGCGATCGAATAGAATCCGGGGTTATTCCTTTCGCCATTATCGCTTGCCGATAGAAGGGCACTATGTTATAGACTGTCTCAATTTGGTGCTTAAGTCGCAGTAGTTGCAGCTCCTGCAACTCTGTCCTGGACATTTTCTCGTGTTTTTCGTCCCAGATCATAAGAGACTCTCCTGAATGATTGCTGGCCAGAGCATTGTAGTGTAGTCCTCGATTCGACGGAGAAAGCATACTTATCCTAGATAAGCCTTTTGTATCTTATCCGAATTCAATAATTCGCCGGCGGCGCCTTCGGTGACGATGCGGCCTGTCTCCAGCACATAACCGCGGTCCGCAATCCGCAGCGCCGCCTTTGCGTCTTGTTCAACGAGCAGTATTGTCAATCCCCGTTCACGCAATTCTCGGAGCAGACTCAGCAGTTGTCGCACAAGAGTGGGTGCAAGTCCGATCGACAGTTCGTCGACAAGCAGTAGGTCCGGGTTTGACATAAGTGTACGACCGATGGCTAGCATCTGCTGTTCACCACCGCTAAGACTACTCCCAAGTTGCGTACTACGTTCTGCCAGGATTGGAAAGAGATCGTATACAGCGGCTAAACGTTGTTGCGTGTCTTCTCTGCGTTCGATACGCCCAATGTTAGTCAGAAGATTTTGCCACCGCTGGTTATAGAGTATGTACGCGCCCAACATCAAGTTGTCCAGTACCGACAGATCGCCAAAAATCTGCCGTCCTTCAGGCACCAGCCCGATACCGAGTCTGGTCACCTGCTCAGGTCGCATACCCACCAGCTGATAACCGCTGTAGTCTATGCTGCCTGTGGCTGGCAATGAACCGGATATCGCATACAGCAATGTCGACTTCCCGGCGCCATTCGATCCAACCAATGAGACAATCTCGCCCTTGTTCACCTCCAGAGACACGTCGCGCAACGTATGTACTTGTCCACGATGTACCGAAAGGTTCTTGATCGACAGCATCAGGCGTCGTCCTGTCCCAGATAAGCCTTGATCACGTTCTGGTTTCGCCTGATGTCGCTTGGTACGCCCTCTGCTAATTTTTGCCCGTGATCGAGCACGACTATCCACTCAGCCAATTGCATGACCAGCGTCATGTCGTGTTCAACGATCAGTACAGTGATCCCCATATCCTGAATCCGTCGAACCAGATCGACCAGATCCATCTTTTCGAACCCGTTCAGACCGGCAGCCGGTTCATCGAGCATCAGAAGGCGCGGCGAGGTCGCCAAAGCGCGCGCGATCGCCACAAGTCTTCTTTGACCGAACGGCAGGCTTGACGCTGACTCGTCGGCGTGACGCCCCAAACCCACCAAGTTCAAATATTTCATAGCTTCAAGATAAATCTGTTCTTCTTCACGACGCGCAGACGGAAGACGCACAGCAGACGCTGCCATATTGGCCTTGCTGCGCGCATGACGACCGACCATAACGTTTTCCAATACCGTCATGTTGTCGAATAACATAGCGTTTTGGAATGTACGACCAATACCCATCTTGACGCGACCGTAAACAGGAACGCCATTCAGTTCACGTCCTGCCATGCGCACGGTGCCGTTCGTGGCGGGAAAAACACCGGCTACAATGTTGAACAGCGTAGTTTTTCCGGCGCCATTGGGTCCAATCAGGGCAGAAATGCGATGTTCATCAATGCCGAAGCTTACATCGCTGAGTGCCCTGACACCGCCAAAGTCTTTTGTCAGCTCTTGGATCTCGAGTATCGCCATTGTCTAAAGTTCGTTAGGCTGGAGGTGAGTCCCTCCGGCATGAATATCATAATCAGCACCAGTATGATCCCATATGCAATCACCGTATGCTCACCCGATGCGTTGGGGATGATCCGTGACAAGTTATCTCGTAGGAATGTTGTCAACAAAATAACGGCGGCAGCGCCAAACGGAGCGCCCCAAACACTAGCTAGACCGCCAACCGCAGCCATGACAACGAATTCGACAGAAGCGCCAAAATCGAACGGCGAAGGACTGACGAAACGCATATAGTGGACGTACAGACTGCCGGCAATACTCGCATAGACGGCGCTGAGCACGAGCACCTGCAATTTGTAGCCGCTGGAGTGAATCCCCATACTGTCAGCGCCGACTTCGCTGCTATGAATGGCGCGCAATCCACGACCTACCCGCGAGTTGATAATATTGAGTGATAGGATGATGAGCACCATCAGCACGACAGCCACAAGGTAGAAATACTCAATGTCTCTGTCAAAGACAAAACTGCCGATCGATAAGCGGGGTACGCCAGGAAGACCTGTCGGGCCACCGGTTATGTCCCCAAATTCGTTAAAGGCCAAATAGACGATGATGCCGAATCCGAGCGTTGCTACTGCAAGGTAATGACCAGAGAGGCGGAAGATGACTTTGCCGATTAGGTAGGCGATGGTCCCGGTGATAAAGATACCGGCAACCATCGCAAGCCACGGGTTAATACCCAGCTTCACAGTCAAGATAGCTGACGAATAGGCTCCTATGCCATAGAATGCGGCTTGACCCAGCGAAATTTGTCCTGCATAGCCCATTAACATGCATAGCCCAAGGGTTACCATCGATGAGATGCCGATGAAGATAGCTGTACTCAGCCAGTAGGTACTACGAAATACCAGCGGTATTAACAACACGATGAGTGCAAATACCAAAACACCTATGAGGTTTGGATATCGTAGCCAGAGCGATTTGAACCTATACATCAACTTGTGCGTCCCCGCAAACGTCCGATAATATTCTCCGAACGAACGATCAGTACCAGGAGTAGAACAATAAAGGCGATCGCATCCTTCAAACCGGATGACACCAGTCCGGCGGATAGGGATTCCAGTACGCCGAGCAGGAGACCGCCGATGACAGCACCTGGAGCACTGACTAGCCCGCCGATGACGGCGGCAACGAAACCTTTCAATCCAAGCATGAGCCCCATGTCATAGCTTGCCAGCGTCAGCGGCGCAATCACCACGCCGGCAATTGCACCTAACGCTGCACTTAAACCAAAGGTGAAGAGCGACATCTGAGATGCGCTGATACCCATCAGACTTGCCGCTTCTTTGTTGATAGAACAGGCACGCAATGCCTTACCCATCATAGTGCGGTCCAGCAGATAATAGAGAACAACTAACGTTACAGCCGCCGTTCCCATGACCCACAGTCGCTGCATGCTGATGACGGCGCCAAACAAGTGCAGCGGTTCACCACTGGAGAATTCCTGCAGCGAATAAGGATTCGCACCCCATACAAGCAAAGCCAAGCCACGAATGGTTATACTCACGCCGACCGTGATAATGATTAGGGTCACAGGGGAAGCATCGCGCACGGGGTTTACGGTGAGACGTTCTACGATGAAGCCGATGACGATTACTGTGAGTATGGACGCCACAAACGCCAGCGCTAAGGGGAATCCCCACTTGCTGTAGGTGATGGCTAACATGGCGCCAAGCATAGCGTACTCGCCTTGCGCTAAGTTAATGATACCCGTAACGCTGTAGATAGTAACTATCCCCAGCGCGATCAGGACATAAATACTGCCTGTACTCAGTCCAGACAAAATGAATTGAAGATAGTCACCGAATGCGTAGGATGGCACAAAGTTTTCCCGATGTTACATGACGGCGGAAATTGGGGTTGACCGACAACAGCGGTCAACCCAGTTTGAGGTCTACGCTATTCGCTTATCCACATTTCCGGCGGGAAATATTCCCAATCGCCGTCTGTAATGCGCACCATCACAACGTCATCGGGACTCAGTCCGACATGATCTTCGGGGGAGAAGTGGAAGACTCCACCTGTTCCAACGAACTCCATGTTTTCCACGGCGTCACGAAGGAATGCTCGTTGTTCAGCCAAACCTAAACCTGACGGCATAGTCTTGACAGCCTCTATAGCCATCATTACACCGTCCCAGGAATGACCGGCAAATGTACTGGATGGCTCGCCCGAGTATTCTTCATAATCCTTGATAAACTTCTGCAGTACCGCTTTCTGTGGATCTGAGTCATCTAGCGCATCCACAGCGACGAGTCGCCCTATGGGGAATACAACACCCTCAGCGTTCTCAGCACCAGCCAAATCGATAAACGGTTTCATACCTATGCCGTGGTTGTGAACGAGCGGAATGTCCAGACCCAATTCGCGGAACTGTTTGGTCAGGATAGCGGCAGCTGGCGGCAAGCCGGTTACGAGCAAAGCTTCCGCACCGCTGGCTTTAATTTTGGTGAGCTGAGCCGTCATGTCAGTGTCGGATGCTTCGAATGTTTCTTCTAGAACAATCTCGACGCCCATTTCATTGGCTGCGTCGATGATGGCATTTCGTCCATCCTCTCCATATGCGTTATTGACATAAAGACTGGCAATCTTGTCGATACCGAGCTCTTTGACGTACCGAACCTGCCATGGCGCCGTATGGCTGTTGCTCTGTGGCGTCTTGAAGACCCAGTAGTGGTCCTCGACGGGTTCTACGATTTCGCTGCTGGACGCCATAGATATGAACGGTACTTCAGCTTCCTGGAAAATGGGTATCAAGGCGAGGGCGACAGGGCTTAGAGTGGCGCCGACAACGATAGACACTTTGTCATTGTCGATGAGTTTCTTCGCCAGAGGAATGGCAATATCCCCGCTACCTTCCGTATTATATTCAATAATCTCTATACTGACTGGTTCGCCGTCTGCATTTTTCAGATCCATGCCTGCGATCTGTTCCTTTAGCATCATGACGGCTTCTCGTTCTGGGCCACCCAAAAAGGCAGCTCCACCGGTGGAGGCTGCCATGAAACCTATATTTACGGTTTCTCCAGTTTCACTTCCCGTTGATTGCCCACTATCGTCTGGCGCAACCGAGCAGGCTGAAAGAAAGAGAACCAGTGTAGAAATCAGTGAAAACAGTAACGTCCAGCGACTACGGCCTAAAGGAAGATGTGGTCTATTGCGCATGGTTCAGATATCTCCTGCCGATGGATTATGAAGCGTTGATGGGTAGATGGACTGTTAGAGTATCAGAAGCACTAGGGCCGAATCGATGACAATGTAAATTACCGCAGCTACACTTAGTTCAATGCGTATGCACTAGTTAATGAGCTATTCGGGCTGCGCGTGTACCAAAGCTGGTAAAATTGTTACGACAGGGGTAAGTCGCAAGGATAGCACGTCGCAAAAGAAAGGGTCTTGCAGAGAAGGAGAGAATCAGCTCCTAGTAGCTAGGCCGATACCGCTGAAATGGACGATTTTAGGCAATGTTGTTGTCGACGTAAATTAGTGATGTGAGCGCTGCCAGACGTTAACGGGACTGAAAATAGGATGAAGTATTCAGACTAGTGAGTTTGGAGTCCAAACAACAAAAGTCGCTGAGCGGAAGCGTTTGCTCCGGTCTTAACAATATGGTTCATGTTCGGTAAGAAGCGACTCGTGATGAAGCGCTGATGACTTTATAGTGAAGAAAGCTAGCATAGACCTACTAAACTGTCAATCCGAAATAACAGTGTTGGCTACCCGCAGATGCACTTGTTACGGTTTCTATTATCCCGCAAGTGATTTGCGAGGACGATCTATCTGGTTATGCATTAAGGTTTGCACTAGACTACATCTATCTTGCAGCGCCATGGCTTCCTAAGCATCCATGCGCGAGAGAGTTTGCTAGGAAGCACTTTCAAGGTCTCGTTCCGCACGGCAAGTGTCACTTGCGCAACGCAAATATTGTCTGCATCTCGTCGTCTGTTAGCTCGAAATCGAAAATGTCGAAGTTTGCATTGCGATGCTCTTCGCTGGTTGCCTTTGGTATTGCGGCTACGCCTTGTTGGATGAGCCACCGCAAGCTCACCTGTGCAGGGCTCTTGCCGTATCGCTCACCAATTTCGGTCAATATCGGATCGGATAGCACACCGCCGCGATCGAGAGGGCTGTAGGCCGTCAGCATGTAGTCATCATCCTTTGCCTGCTGTACAAGGTCCGATTGTTCTCGATACGGATGGTACTCCACCTGATTACAGAAAATGGGTGCGTGCAACTGGGCATCATCAACAAGACTTGAAGAGAAGTTGCTCACGCCGATGTGCTTGATACGTCCAGTTGTCTGAAGCTCCTTAAAAGCGCCAAGCGTTTCGCGTAGCGGTACGTCTGGGTTCGGCCAATGCATCAACAATAGATCGATGTAGTCAGTCGCCAACTTTTGCAGACTCTCCACAGTTGATTTGATTACTCGGTCGTGTGTAAACTGGCTTTGATGCACCTTCGTGACCAGAAAAATATCCTCGCGATTTACGCCGGAGTTACGAATGCCCTTTCCGACCTCTTCTTCGTTGTGGTACGCCTGGGCTGTATCGATATGACGGTAACCGATTGCAAGTGCATTCGCGACACCTTCCACGCATTCGTTGCCGCGGATTTGCCAAGTGCCATACCCTAGTGCAGGCACCTTCTCTCCCTTGATCAGTAATTCCATTTTATTCTCCTTTTCGGTTCATCCGCGGATTGTTTGTAGCTTTTTTATATTCGGTTTTGAGTAGACAACTACCGTTCCAGAGACGCATGCCTAATTCTGTAGTAGGTAACGCACACCACTGCTCAACTTCCACAGAGTACATTAGGTTCTATCTAGTAATGCAGTAGTATCAATCAATTTCGTCTCTTTGTTTCACTTTCTAGATGATATTTCATTCATTGTTCGCAGACTAGATATCGATTCACACTCAGTAGGTACAGCCGGCGGTACAACTACTTGGATGACGGCTGCCCTTACACGGTATAAGCTTGCTTCCGACTGGTGCGTCTACACGAAGCGTACGAGGCGACTGAAGATATGCAGAGCAGATCCACACGTGTGCCGGGTATTATATCCAGCCCATGTGTACCTATGGATGTCCGCTGCTCCGAATAAAGTGTATCGTTGAGATAGGAGAGAAATCGTTGAACCAGATGCAAAGGAGCCAAAATGCCAGACTACAAATATCTGATTATCGGCGGCGGTATGGTTGCGAATGCGGCAGTAAAAGGCATCCGCAGCAAGGATACGGAGGGTACCATTGCTATCATTGCGGCAGAATCAGATAAACCATACGATCGACCTCCGCTATCAAAGGATCTCTGGAAGGGCGATATGGCGGTGGAAGAAGTCATCGATGAATTGCCTGCAAATGTGGACTTCTTCGCGAATCGTACTGCGGAGTCGATCAGTATTCCAAGACACGAGGTAATAGATGACCAAGATCAAATTTTCACTTACCAAAAGCTGCTGATTGCAACGGGAGGGACACCAAAACAACTGCCGTTCGATAAGAAACACCAAATCATCTACTATCGGACGCTCAGCGACTATCGAAGGCTACGCCATCTAGCCGATTCTTACCAGAAGTTCATTGTGATAGGTGGCGGCTTCATCGGCTCCGAGCTAGCGGCAGCGCTGCGAATTAATGAGAAGGATGTAACACTTGTCTTTCCTGAGGATGCAATCTGCGCGCGTATCTTTCCTGCAGATCTAGCGAATCACTTGAATGAATACTACAGGTCAAAAGGAGTGAATGTACTCACCAGCGCAAAACCAGTCAGTTTGAGTGGAGAACAAGGCAGCTTCCAAGTAGAACTGGAGGACGGTCGAAGTATGGAGGCGGATGTGGTTGTTGCAGGGATCGGCATTACGCCAAATACGCAGCTTGCGGAACAAGCCCATCTCCAGGTTGATGATGGTATTGTCGTCAATCGCGAATTGCAGACAAGCGCGCCAAACATTTATGCTGCAGGCGATGTAGCGAATTTCAAAGACGCTGTGGTCGGTGAACGCCGACGCGTGGAACATGAGGACAACGCGAACACCATGGGTGAGGCGGCAGGTCGTTCCATGGCTGGCGTCGATATCATCTACGATCATTCCCCGTTTTTCTATTCTGATCTGTTCGATTTGGGCTACGAAGCCGTAGGTGAACTGAGTTCAGAGATGGATACTGTTGAGGACTGGCAAGAGGGATTCGAAAAAGGCGTCGTCTACTATACCGATTCAGATCGAGTAAAGGGAGTACTTCTCTGGAATGTATGGGAAAAGCGTGATGAGGCTAGGGAACTTATTGCCTCTTTTCACCAGTGGAAGCGCGATGAACTGATTGGTCGAATAGGCTGAATCGAAAACCAGACCTGTTCTCCCAACCAGGTACGTAGCGTAGCCGTAACGGTCTGTAGGTAACAGTTTATTCCTAAGAATTGCCGCAGCCGGTTAGTTGGCTGCGGCTTTCAGAATGTACAAATTGTGTGCAAATATGCCCCCTCGTCAACGACCCTATTCGTAGCGATAGATGGCTGCAATCATCGTTTTCTGCGGCATATCTTCTTCTGGCAAAACATAGACTCGACCGCCATTGAGCAGCGTATGTACTGCAGCAAAGTCAAGCAGATCGTGATCGGTTGCCTGCCTGCTATCGTGCATATGAACCTGGTTTTGCATCGGCTCAAAACTACCCCACCGCTGCTGATTCTCGCGTACAAAGAGTATGTCAACGCGCTGGAAGTAGGCAGCCGATACTACGTCGGGTAAGTCAGAGGAAGCTCTAGCGTCGTTCGTACCTATCAGATGCATGTATTGATCGATTTCCTTCTGAACAGTTTCAGCGAACAGTGGCTCGACGAGTGGATACGCCTGTTCATGGAGCTCCCGTGCGGATAGCATTTCAGGATTTCCGTCAATGCCCGACTCAACGATTGCTGGATAGTGTGAAATCTCCCGATAGATACCGCGCATAAATTCGACTCCGGCTAACACCAGCGGACCTCGTTCATCTTGTACATTGTCGCGCACGCCCTTATCTAACATGTGAAGGAAGCGCTTGATGTTCTCTTTGACGACAGCTTTGTCGCCAGCGTCACTATGTCCATGATAGGTAGCAGCTCTGCCAGGGTCGCTAGAGTTAGATGTGCCCGTGCCCGTCTGAAACTGTAACTGACTTTCATATTCATCAAAGCGCATAGCCTCTGCGAGGCTTGAGGGAGTGTCCTCAAGCTCTACCTCACCGATCTGGAGTCTGGTAGCATGGAAGAAGCGTATGTGATCCTGGCTCAACGCAAGTACATAGAATAGCCCGTTAGATCTGAAAAGGGGAAGCATCGGCTTAATGTGTGGTCGCTCGTTGATGATCGAGAGTTGCTCGAATTGATAGGGCAGACGATAGACCAGCATATCGTCATTCGTGCGAAAGATCGCCAGTCCCTCGCTCTGGTGCTGCCAAAACTCATAGTCGCCGATTAACGAATGGATAGGAGCAAGCAATTCCTCAACATCCGGTCTTCGCCTACCGTGCTCCAGTAGATTATCTTCGGCCTCCGTAGTCAGATTCTTAAGGCGGATGGGATCCTGCTCGGCTTCGTTTCCAATCCTGTGAGTCGGTAAATAGATCGAAAGGCACGGATCGCCGTGCATCTCGATTAGGTTGCGTAACGACTCATTATTGATTCGGTCCATATATTTTTCGATAAGTTTCATTCGAGTTCCTCCTTCAGTGATTTCGCCATTGTACTGATATCTTGCTTATATACAGGCGAGTTAAAACGGCTCCATTGACTTCTTCCTCTTGCATTCATCATAGTATCCATGCAGCCTTGGGAAAATAGATACAGACATATCGATCCTCTCCATCTTTCGGTACAAATCAGTAGCGCACGAGTAGGTCATTATGCGGAAGTGTTGAAGCTCTATCTGGGGACGACGGCGAATAGACTGCCCGTGGGTGCCAAAAAGCATCGCAGACCGTGAAGTAGGCGCTGATAAGCAACCGGCACATCCGTATCGATGACAAGTGCAGAACTCACGAGTACCGATCAGGCACTGCCGAGTTCTTTTGTCGCGTCCTCCAAATTCGCCAAAACGCGACCGGATAGGAATACGTATGAAATATACCTCCACATTGACCTGCACTCGGCTGCTGTTGGCTACGGTTGGCGCAACTCCTGCTTACTCCTCTGAGGTGAGAACAATAGCGTTTACATCCGTAAAGTTGGTGTCTTCCGGCCACGCAACATCTTGATGCTGCCACGATAATCCACCATCATCTGACCGGTAGAGTTCCTGTCTGGTAACAGCAAAGAAGACACCGGGTTCGCTCTCATGGCTGGCGAGTACGTAGGCGCGGGTTCCTGATGGTTCAGGAAGCCCGCTATACACAGGTTGCCAGGGGTCATTGCCACTTTTACGTTGTAACAGCGCTTGCGCATGCTCGTTATCATGAGCCGAGCGTGGTCCCGGAGATGCAGAAACGACCACTACTTGTGGATCGCCGGGATCAACCGCCAATCCCCACAGATAGTGATAGAGCAACCCTTCATCACTTCTCTGCCAGCTTTCGCCTCCATCATGGCTTTCGGCAAACCCGCCTCCAGCCACCTCGTAGATTAAGCCAGGTGCATCCGGGTGACTGCGTAGTGTATGGCAGTCGTGTTGCGAGTTCGGCTTCCGATCCTCCCACGTTTCACCATTGTCTTGAGAACGCATTACGCCGCCCAACTCTATGCCGGCGAAGATTCGTCCCTTTGCGTTTGGGTCCGGTTCAATCCAACGTACGTGATGCGTCCAGGGCCTTGGCGGGAAGCTCCAGTCCTGACGGGAAGGCAAATCCAGCAAGCTAGAACACTCATACCATGATTTGCCGCTATCTTGTGAGCGGAATACGGCGCTCGGTTCCGTACCTGCCCACAACATGCCTCTACCGTCAGTGCCTTCATGCAAACTGACAGCCACGGACATGACCGACTTGTGCGGCAGTTCTGCTGAAACAGGCTGCCAACTCTCGCCGCGATCGCTGCTGAACCATAATCCGGAATCAAAGGTTCCACAATATATGCGTTCTTGATTGCGTGGATCTGCTGAAATGCATTGGCACTTTTTATCGACCATGTGTATCTGCGGAATCCATCTGTGATCTTGCTGCTTCAAAACGGCAAGTCCTCCGTCATATGCAATTAAGACTCTTGACATGTCCGCTGCCCCTTTTCCTTACGTTTCAGCTGTTGTCAGCCAACACCATTTGCCGATTTCCCGGACCGTGCCATAGCTACTTGCGGCGATACCAGTGTTCTACTATTCCGAGTCGGCAATTTGCAAGTCGTTTCTTACACTTTTGACTCCCTCTAGATCCCGCACCATATAGTCCACTATCGCGATGTCTTGTTGGCTTGGAACGGTACCGCGCAGCCAGACAACGCCGTTCTCCACACTGATGTCGATATCGTGGAGATTACCTGTTTCGCTGTTGTTTCGGATCTCGATTGCGATATCTTCCTCAAGATCCAGGTCCTGGTTATCCACTCTATCCGGCAATCTACGGACGTCGGGGTTCGCTTCCTCCATGCTGCTGGCAAAACCTGTCGCGATCTCCACTCCCTCGAAGTCATCGCTGGGTAGCACGGGCGGATCAGACGGCGGATCGTATACTAGACCTTGCTCTTCTGCCAGATGAGGGTCTGACGTCGACCCGTCGCTGTGGGCTGTATCAAAGCGTCCGTTCGCATCATTTCTAGACCGTAGTTCCTCCGCTACCTCGTTGAGTTCCTCAAGGCTGTACTCCTCGATAGGAGTTGATTTACTCTGTTCTTTCTTATGATTCTTCTCACCATTGCCCATGGTGTACTTTCTCCTCTCACATACTGCGCAAATCTAATTTAGCTTTAGGTTTCTACCGTTTTCCCTATGGTTCGTAAGCGTAGGCGCGACCATTTCATCTTTTTGTGTAGTCCACTATACGTCAAAGGAAAGCATATCGACGCCGGTAGCGCCGTTGGGATGCGGACTGCTCTCGTCCAAAATCTGCAGCTCTCCGTTACCGTCGTAAGCGCGAACACTCGCCGTGTGACTGCCCGACGCATACTCGCCTTCGTAGCGCCACTGCACCCAGGTGAACGAACTGAGCGGAGGAACACGAAGCTCAGCTTCCATCCATTCGCCGTCATCGACCTGTAGCTCGACTTTGCTGATTCCTCGCGCACCTGCATGCGCGATACCGCCAAATACAGTTCTGCCACTATTCGTCGTTTCTGCCGTTGCGGCATCGATAACAGATGTTGTACGCATGATGGCGTCGCGGCTCCATCCACGCTTGACCCAGTACCCCTCCGGGTCTCCCTCCACGGCGGTGAGCCGAACTATCCACTTTGGCTGTTTCATGCCATAGCGATCCGGAATATAGATACGCAAAGGATAACCATGTTCCTTTGTCAGCGGTTCTCCATTCATCTGATAGACAAGTAGCGTATGCTCGTTCATCAGATCTTCCATCACAACGGTCTCAAAGAAACCATCCTCCGCTTCTACCTGCAGTGCCTGTGCGCTGTTCTGAAAACCGACCTCTTCCAGTAGGTCCTTGAGCCGAATCCCGGTCCACCGAGCAGTACTGATTAGGTCACCACCAACGGGATTTGAAATGCATGATAGCGTCACAAATTGCGAAACTGACGGCCGTTGGCGAATATCGTCAAGCGACAGTTGTGTGGGATGATCGACAAGTCCGTCGATCGCAAGCTGCCAGCCTGCCTCATCGATAGCGGGCGGGCGCGTATTGATATCGATGCGATAGAACTCGCCCGTTGGCGTTATTTCAGAACGAGTACCAGGCGCCGGCTCAATTCTGTCTCCAAAAGTATCGGCTACGGGGGATTCTGCAGGGTTGCTGACCGTCAGGTCTGCGGTAGTGGATGTTGTTTGTGCGGCTTGATTTTGTCTCCGGGCAAACAATACGTAGCCAACGCCAACCATGCTGGCGACGAGTGCTGCAAGGGCAACGCCGCCCATCGAGATCACTTCTCGTCTCGATAGTCCAACGGTGCTAGTTACGCTTTCAGCGGTATCATTAGTTGCCGTCAAAGTCCAGCCCAAGAATGCTCCCCAGCTCCCGAACACAACTGCAATCCACACGATGCTCAACGCCGGACCTGCTGGCGGGTATCCCATGCTTGCTTGAATACCTACAAACATGGTGCCAAGCAGCAGACCTAATAACAGGCCGTACAGTGCAAGTCGTGACGCTTCAACACGAGCCCGAAGATAGCCGACTATTCCGCCCAAAACAGCACCGAGAACAACAAACTCTACCAAGGCAATGCTCTGCTCTAGCAGCTTGGCTGTGTCTGCGGTCGAGCCCAAGTTCAGTGTCGCTATCGTACCGACCATGAAGTCGATCATTGCCGTGATTGAAGCGCCTGGCAGCAGTCGCGTGATAAAATCGAAAAGCGAAAAGGGGACAAAACCAAGACCTGCCACTTGATCAACCACGTACATGACTGTGATTACAACAGCCGATGAAAGCAAACCAATCAGGCTTCCCACCACAACTGATTTTCGAGTAGATATTTGATTCATTTCGAAACCCGCATCTACAACTCTGTCCAGTATTCGATATAATATCTAGTTAGCGATACGAGCTACTATTCTGGACGATCTTGTCTGTTCAGCTAGTTCCTCGTCTTTATGATCTACCGCTTTATGTCAGTAGAGTTTCCCTGCTGGAACAAAAATGGGCAGCCTGACATGCAGCCGCCCAAGTCCTTATACAACGGTGCCAATAGGTGCGTGTCTAGAACAAGTTCTTAATCTTGTCTACGATCCCGCTATCCGTCTCTTCCTCTGATGGCGCCTCTCCAATTGGATACCATTTTCCGTCGCTATCGCTACGCTCATACTCCCGCTCAACTGCATTCCACGCAACAGCATGAGCTGCAGACTCGTTGGATAGATCGCTTCCGCCTGTGGGTAGATGCCCTTCCATCGCCCGGTTATAGGCTTCCATATAGACTGTTTGTGCTTCATCTGGAAGTGTCGCTCGAAGCGTTTCCGGAAGTTCGGATTTTGTGTTGTATACCATGAGTGTTACCTGCCCTTCGCTTGCTGATAGTGCGCTTCATTTGAAACATAAGATAGATCATCCCGTTTTGGATGCTACCTCTCCCTTATACTGTAACCATTGGTATCGATGTTCTCAATAGATAAGGATACAGAAATACTATGGATACGCGGGCACAGATCTCACCGGTCATTCTGTCTATCTGCTTGACGAGATGTAACATTACTGCAGTGGATAGGTCTACACCTTTTCCAAACGTCTACGATAGACTCGTTGCAACCTCAGACGCAGGTGGGACTGGGCTGTCCGGTTTATCTGCAGTTGCTGGCGGTTCGATGTTAAGTGCCTCGACTAAGCGCCGCACGATCAGCGCCACGTCTGCATCCGGCTCCCCAAGCGGATCACCTGTGGCCTTGCCCTCCAGAATCACGTCGACATCAGGCATGTCGATACCATGTTCAGTACGCAGATGATTGACCATCTGCCCCAGGACAACATCAATCTTCTCGCCAGTAGCTGTGAATTCACAATCTTCAACGCCTAATTCGGCTCCTGTCACTTGCCACTGCATGTCATTTCTCCTTACTCTGTTTCTTCCGTCAGTCATACTTCTTTATGGACATCCTCTGCCGCCTTGTCACGACGCAAACCGAGATACCGAGGCTGGCGCAGTTTCTCATCTCGCGTCCATTCGGCGAATCCGATCTGGCAGACGAGCTTGGGGGTCACAAAATGCACCCCTTTCGACTGCGGTTCGCCAACTTCAAAAGGCGATGTCTTGCGTTCGAGACCGTCCAGTCGGTTGCGTAGTTCCTTTAGCGTCTCATTATCAAAGCCCGTACCGACTTTGCCAGCGTAGACGAGCTCGTCATTGCGGTAGAAACCTAGCAATAATGCTCCAAACCCTAATCGCGCTCCGTGCGGATCGGTGAAACCGCCGATTACGAGCTCCTGTTCATTAATGCACTTAAACTTCAACCAGCTGTTCGATCGGCTGTGCACATAATGGGAATCGGCTTCTTTAGCTATGACGCCCTCCCAGCCCTTACGACAAGCTTCGTGATAGTATTGCTCTCCCGATTCGTTACGGTAGGGAGTCCAGCGCAGTACGCCTTCCCAGTCGACTACATTCCGCAGCAGCATCTTTCGACTGCGAAGCGCACATTTGGAGACGTCATAGTTGTCAACGTACGGCGTATCAAAAATATAATAGAAGATCTTAACGTCGCTCTCCCGCGCTTCCTGAGGATCGGACACGTGAATGCGACCTTGTAACTTCTGAAAATCCGTTACGTCATCGCTGTCAAAGGCTACGACTTCGCCGTCAAGTATGCATGCCACAGACGTTTGCGACTTGAGCGCATCTACCAATTCTGGATAACTGTCATTTGCGCTCTTCTGATTTCGCGACATCAAACTGACGGAACGATCTGGTCGGACGTACGCAATGATGCGTTCACCATCAAGCTTGCGCTCGTAGATCCAGTCCTTACTGCTGAAGTACTCGTGCGATAGCTTGGCGAGCATGGGGTCCATCCAGTCAGGCATGGACGTTTCACGAGCTTTATCGCGCTCATCCTTATCAAGCTGCTGGAGTAAATCCGTCATCACCAAAACCTTCTGTCCGAAGCCTACGTCTGACAGGTAATTCCGTCCACAACGCTAGGCGCAATATTAGTCCTCTTCATCTGCAGGATCCTCGGCTGCAAGTACATTAGCCACTTGCTTTCGTCTACTATCAAGCGACTGCGCATGATACATCATGCCAGACCACGGATCTTCCTTGCGTGCCAGCCTGTCTATGATATTTGTCATTGTCCAGTCTTGTGGAGAAGCGCCGCGTTCAACTTCTCTCCACTCTAGTGGTGTGGCTACGGGGGCGTCCTGTATGGCGCGCACTGAATAGGGAGAGACCGCGGTCGCCCCGTAGGAGTTGCGGAATGTGTCTAGAAAAATCCGACCTTTACGCTTGTTCTTACGTTGCTCAAGGGTGTACCTCTCTTCGTCACGGCGCACGAGCAGAAGTGCGACGTCGTATGCAAAATTGCGCACTTCATCAAAGTCAGCGCTACGATCGAGCGGCACAACGATGTGGAAGCCTTTTGAGCCGGTGGTCTGCACCCAAGACTGTAGTTCCAGTTCCTCCAGTACGTCTCGGATAGCCAGAGCCGCGTCGCGCACCTTATCAAAATCAGCTGTACCCTCGGGCGGATCAAGGTCATAGATCATCTTGTCCGGATGTGTCAGATCATCCACTCGAGACAGATAGAGGTGGAAAGTGAGAACGGCTTGATCAGCTAGATAGACGAGCCCCGCCAAGTTCTCGACGATGGGAGCATTGAAGCTGCCGCCCTCGAGTTTAGGGATATTGACGGTAGGAATCCGATCGGGAAAGTAGTCAGGCGTATCCTTGTTAAAGAAGCTGCCGCCTTGCAGCCCATCGGGATAGCGCTCCATACTGACGCCGTAGCGGTGCATGTGCGGAATCATATGTTCAGCGATTTGTTCGTAGTAGTCGATCAGATCACCCTTGGTTAGACCGGCGGCCGGAAAGAAAACTTTGTCTCGATTGGTAATGTCGATTTCACGTGAGCCAATTTTCGTCACGCAAACGTTCTCCTTTCCGTGATTGAGTGAACCGGCAGCATGTTGGATTTCTGTACGAAATGACCACTAGGTTTGCACTAGCTACTGCCTTTTGCATCCTCACTGATGTCGTCCAACGTTCGTCCCGTCTTGACCGATTTAGGTTCTGTGGAAGTCGGGTTTCGCCGTGCGTCAGCCTCTTCATCATCCATTTTGATCAGAAGCCACTGGTCATCATCGCTGCCATCCATGTGAATCAGCGCATAGCCGCCAGCAATCTTCTTGCCTTCTAGCCACACAGTCACATGCCCGTCTTCAATTTGCTCGGCGACGGACGGCGGCTTCTCCTTATCCTTATCATCCTCTTCCTCTTCCTCTTCCTCTTCCTTTAAATTCCTGTAGCTGCCCCGGTCCCACAATAGCACCGTACCCCCGCCATATTCGTCCTCGGGGATCGTGCCCTCGAATTCCGCGTAGCTAAGCGGATGATCTTCTGTCTGAATAGCCAAGTGCTTTTCACGGGGATCCGTCGAAGGTCCTTTGGGTACAGCCCAGCTTTTGAGTACGCCGTCAACTTCTAGGCGGAAATCATAGTGTAAACTCGAGGCGTCATGTTTCTGGATAATGAATACTGGATGCTCTGCCCAGTCGAAGTCGACATCTTCGTCGTCTGGCTCTGGCGATTTAGCGAAATCGCGTTTATCTTCATATTCCCTGAGTTTCTCTGTTGATCGTGACATCATTCATTCCTTCATACATACTCTTTTCTGACCCTATGGTAAGCCGGCGAACGCTGGCGTACTATAGGCAACGGCACAACTGACCGATACAACTCCGGATACAGGACAAGCGATGTTATCGGACGTTATGCAGAACTACTTCTAAGTACAGATATAGCTGGAAAAGCACAGTTGTGCGTTCAAGTCTTGAGGCTTTGACTGTGGCATGTCATGCACAGGGTACAGATCGCCCTTGACAGCGGCGATCTAAAGCACACTAAGACCGGCGATCTTGGATCACATGCTTCAAAGGGGGTTACGGTCGAATGAAATCTGGCACGCCGGCATTGTCTAGTTCTTCCGACGAAAAGTGAACCTGCGGTCCGACTATGATTGCCCATCCCGTTTCAGTTGATCTAGGTGCTGTCTGCTGCGGGCTTACTACTACGGTCGGTGTTGGCAATGGATTATCGGCTTCTAGCTGATTCTGCAAGTAGAAGAGCTCAGGATTAGTGGACTCTTCAACGCCAACAGGGTGGATACTTACTCGTGCCCAATTATCCTGTACAAGCTCGATCTTAGCTTCATACTCGGGTAAGACTCCACTCTGTCGTGTATAGTAGTCCTCCACAACATTGACAATCTGTTGTTCGGCAACGGGAGGAGCACCATCAGCTGCTGTTTCAGAGGTGGGAATGGCGCTGCAGCTGGCGAACAACAATATGAGTAGCGGCAGCAACGTGGTTGTAACACGCCAACGTATCCTATCGTTTACGGTCAGGCGCTTAATACTACTGTGCTCCATTTGTCCTCCACTTGTTTCTTTCACGACATAATAACCATCACATTCGGCTCCCGGACGTGTCGGCCGTCTCCCTAAAAAAGCATATGCTGTCTTTCGATATTTACGAACGGATGCAACACAAAGACTGTTGCAAGGCCAAGACTATCGCTAACAAGTTAAGGTAATTTCGCCGTACCAATCCAGTAGGCGGTAAGCGAAATTGCGAATATAGGATCTACAGCCGATCGTTCATAACAGGCGATTAAATCCGTCATACGCAGTTTTGCTAAACTTCCGAAAGGAAATCCCTTGCTTGTATCTCCCATTCTTGGCTCTGAATGTCCACGTCTGTAACACCCTCTTCGCTCGCTTCCTGTGCGCGACAGGCACTCACTTGTACGTGTCCACCGGCGCCGACGAAATAGATAGTCTCATTGCCTCTTGATGCTACTGAGAGCCCCACGCCACCTGGACCGAAGAATTGCGATGCTTTTTCGATCACCTTTTCTGGTGATTTAGTTTGTGGTTTTTCCCATATGAATCATCGCGAAATCGCTCCTTTTCTGTCTTCCAACCTAACCAAACATAACATGCATAGGTTTATGGGCATCGAAGATATGATTCTGTCAGCCGTCGCAATAAGTATATCGAGTTTCATTCAGCGCAGCCATAGATGGAGGCACAACGCAGAGATACACTCTTCGGCATAACTGCTCGGAGTGAATCTGGTGGATTCGCTGTTTCTGCGATTCTTGACTAGAGGGTATGGCAGGGTAGGAGCATTCGTACCAGCTATGGGATAACTGAGTTTGCCTTCTGAACAGGCTTCCGATATCGGCTGACTAGGGCCGCTTTTCCGCCGTGACGACCCACAAATGCGGCATGTTGGGCATTGTGGCTGGAATAACTGGCAATTGCCATCAACCGGAATTGACATCCGGACTGCCAGGGACAGAAAATGTTGCTGTCCATCCTCGTCCAAAGTGCCGATCCACGGTGCGCCGGATTCAGCCTGCATATCGACCCAGGCTTTTGTGAAGGGTGAAGTCGACGTCATACTAATGTACGCTATCGAAGCCAATGAAACTGCCAGGCGCGTCCAACGGCATGGCATGTTCCAAATGACCGACAAGAGTCTCTGCTTGCAGATAGAAGAGCAAGCCCTCTAGCTGCCATGCCGAGCGCTCTTGTTGGTCCGTATTCTAGGTTTAGTTGCTTTCGCTCTTTCAGCTACCGCTGATTCAACACACCTGCCATCACTCAACTGACTCCAGCGACAACTTCAAAATGCTGTCATAGGCGAGCGCCCACGGTGGGCGGAGAAAACCTAACGCGCGCACATCCTCGAACCAGAAGCCAAATGGATTATGTCTCGAATACGTTCCACCGCCGAGTACGCGACAGATCCGTCGCGTCACCGACTCGGCAAGTTCGGCGATGGTCGTCTGTGCCAATAGCGAATCACGCAGACTATTCTCCTCGGATTCGACTCGATTTAGCATGCCGTCATACGCTTGCTGCATCAGCCATGCGTCCATCTCCACTCGCGTCCATTCGGTTGTCTCGTAGGAGCGCAGTGACCCATTCCGTTTCTCGATTTGCTCACGCGCGAGTTCAACAGCAGTCTCGGCAATGCCAAAGACAACCGATGTGAATAGCGAGTTGATAAAGACGTTAGCCGATTCGCCAAGCTTTGGCAGATTTCGCGGCCAAGCAATACGTGTCATGGGAAAGTCCTCAAATGACATACTGTGGCTCTGGGTGGCGGTCATGCCGTGACCGTCCCATGGCGCGATCATTTTCATGCCAGTGGAACCATCCCACGGTACATCCTCCACATTCATGAAGAATAAATCCGGACCGGTCTCCCCTTCCGGTACTGCCGTGGTAATCATATAGGACATGATTCCCGAGCCGCTGCCGAAATGTTTCAATCCAGTCAGCGAGTACTCACCGGAAGAGGGATCAACTGGTTTGGCAACGCTACTTGTCTTGGTAATGTCTCCGCCGCTGCCAGGTTCTGAAGTGATTGTCCCCCACCAAGCACCGTCCCATGCAGTGCTGGCGATCCAGTGTTTCTGTTCTTCCCAGGCGTCACGATACTCGCCAGACGCTTGAGGACTCGCCAACCAGAATGAAATCACGGCAGGATGCATGGCAGAGACGAGCGCAACGGAGGAATCGCCGTGCGCCAGGTTGCGTAGCATCTCGCAAATCGGTCGTGTCGAATGCGAAACATCCTCCCAGATACCTCCTTCGGAAGCTCGTACTCCTGTCAATAGGAATCCAGTCTCGCGAATACGATCAAAATCCTCCTCGTGAAGCTCACGCCGTAGCTGACGTTCGGAACGTTCTGCGGCGAAATCATCAGCCACCTCCGCAATTTTGTTCAACACCATTTGCGCATCCGTATCCAGAATAGCCATCTTGCCCTCCTCTATTACTAGCCGCACAACAGTATGAGCAGATGCAGATGTCATCTTCGAACGGACAACACCAGTCCCTCTTGCGGATTAACCGATTTGTGTTCGATGACGCGAAAATTGATGTACTGAACTGTGCACAGGCAACAATCGACTCACCGATAGGGATGGAAGCGATGCAAGGGAGGAGCGGTGTGTAGTTCGGATTAAGCAAATGCAAGTGCCATACCGGTTAACTAATTAATTCTAGCGCGCCGATAGCATCTGTCAACCACGCCAAATTTATTTCAGTTGGGCAATTACGAACTCTCTATATGCGAAAGTCGTATTCTGATAAGGTTAGTCAAAGCGACACAATGTCTTTCAATCGTTACTTGAATGCATGGCTGCATTCAGCATGACAGGTAGTCAAGATAGCACGGATGATCAACGACTCACCTACAGAGTGCGCGATTACTTTGAATGGAAGCGGATTGAGTTGACACGGGTGAGCAACGCAACTGAAATGCCAGTCAGAGGCTGCCGGTGCACGAGTCTGTGATGGACGAGCGCTCTCTACTCGACTCGTGTCCTGCGCAGGAATTGCGAAGAGACCGCTTTACTATGCCGCAACGGTAGAGGATGTTTCAGCAGAATGTAGGGCACGCTCTTCCCATGCCACGTCGTCAACCCCTTTGATCAGGAGCCAAAAAGTAAAGGCCAACTCGCCGGGAATCGAGAGGATGATGACAACCGTTGCGAGTACCGAGTCGTACTGGGGAACTAAAAGATGACCGTAACTCTGAAGCAGATAACCTGCGGCGGCGATGAACAGCAGTACGCCCAGCAGCTTCGGAAGAAATCGCGACGTATAGACCAAGTAGCCCAGCAGTACGAGATGGAATCCGAACACCAAACCCCAGATCATGATCACAAAAGCGTTGGTGTCGAGGAAAAGCTGCACGAGCGCGTTCATCTGCTCCGAGCTAAAGGCGGATAAATAGCCAACGCCGCCCAGCACGACCAGAGCAGGTACAGCTGTCATCAGGTTGACCGCTTGTAGGATAGCTTGGGCAAAGCGCGCGAATGAGGACGCAAGCGAGAGCGCTCGGTTCACCGGCAGGAAGAGCACATATAACATAGCGCTGATGACGATCTCCACCAGCACAATAATGGTCTCTGCGACCATGCCTAGTCGGAACATGGATCCCGAAGCCATAAGGTTAGCCATGGTTGCATTGGCGTCATCGGGAACGACAACACTGGTTCTGCCCATAAAGAAGGCGACCGGTCCTACAAAGACCAGCACAAGATATAGAGCGCCGATGATCCGGGCAAATTTGGTGGGTGACGTACCCAGTTCACGAGAAGTCATTAAGACGGCTCCTTGTTGAGTAGTTCTTTGCTGCGTATATCCTGTTTCCAAAAGCTACGTACTTGCTCACCTAAGCTGATTCGCTGTGAACCGAATTTCCACGTTTCGTTACAGTCTTGCTATACACAGCTTGAGGTTCAGACTAAGATGGTTCGGTATCCGCTTGTGGCAGCGAGAGTGAAAAAACGCGCTTACTCCTGTGTTTCGTACAATACACATAGAGTGAGGATAGTGCAACCGTCCGTCACGCAACTGAGGATGCGTCGCTGACCCATCCGATTTGGCTATCGATAGTATTGCGGTGATATGTGGTTTGAGAGGCGTCTGGAACCCACTACTTCGCCGGAATCATGCAATCACAGGCCTTTTGAAAGCAAACGTGAATGCGTCTAGAGCACGCATAGTCGCTCTGACTCGCATAGCAATTGCGCTACAGACGCTTTCTGCTAGACGCAACGCCTCCAGGACATAGCACATAGCGATTCCAGGAGGCATTCACTTACCCCCTTGAGCGCACGACTGTAGATTAGCCGTGTTCACATTGATTGCTTCGGCCCAAAGTCGGATAAGTTATAGGCGATCAAGTCTTTGTCAATATCAAAACCAAAGATAGCTTCCCTGCAATCAGCTTCACGCGGGCAGGCGCCGTCGCCTCTACTTGACGCAATTTATTCCCAATGGCTGTTGAACTGTCTGTCTATGACCGACCAAAGCACATCTCGAACAGCTCACAATTGGCGCAGATGCTCGGAATGCGACCTTGACCACCCAAGCGCGCTACCCAGCAAGGGACAGATGTATTGGCATAGGCTGGGCACTTAATATAGTCCTTCTCTGAACAATTCTTGCATAACCAGCAGGGTTTACGTTGCGCTGCAGATACTGAGGGAGCAGCCCCAGCGGTGACGACCGCCATCTCTTCTTGTAAGACTCGCTTCCTTCGAAAGTCTATACCACTGACCACGGCGCCAACACTCATCGTCAGTAGCAATGGAATGCCGACACGAAGCATCATTAGGACCAATACGACGATGGACTGTGTGAAGCGAAACATGAAATCCTCCCCTAGGGTGAAGTCCATCCACTTTGTTAACCTACGGCAAAAGTTGAGATAATAACAAACTACTGATAAGCAACCGGCTTACAAATTACGACCGTTCGGGTAACTGTTCTACTGCGTTACTATTTCACAAGGTAATTCATTGCAAATATGAGTTCACCGGATAATTGTGAAAGGTGACATCATCGATCGAAGTAGCCGACGAATCTGTCACATAGACGATAACACATGGATAACGTGGGAAAAGTGTCAAATAGATATTGAATGTAAACCGCTTCCACACCATTATCGCACAACTTCGTCCAGTTTGCCAGGGTCAATGTGACTATTTTCACGAACGACTACTACCAGTTTTGTGCCATACTTTGCCTTGGTATACCCTGGGGCGCGTCTATATTAGAATCGTTCGAAGTATAAGCTTGGATTTCGACTCTGTTCATGGTATCGTATTAGCGAAGTTGGGCAGGGTGTTGCTGCAAGTTGCACTAGAGCTCTGACCCACTCCTTGGAACTGTTGAGCTTGATTGTTAACAACAACAGAGAATGCGCATGAGCACTAGGCTCGACACTTCATTTAGATGCGCATGCACGCCGACCGTAACTAACTTATCAAACTACTGAACTTACCGAACCTTGATGAATAGTTGGATATCGACCTCACACGATACTATCCGCAAAACCGAGTTATATACATGAAAGGGGGCGAATTGATGAAGGCGCTCTCCATTTCTATCGCCTTAGCCGCCATAGCTATGCTCTTTGCATCATGTACCATGATCGGCGCTAATGAGCCTACACCTGAAGCACAGCCGGTTGAGGTTATTCCCGGTCCTCCCGGACCCGAAGGTCCCACTGGCGAGCGTGGTCCTGTAGGCCCGCAGGGCTCCATAGGCGATCCCGGATTGGACTGGACTGCTCCGGAATATGTAGGCTCGGAAGCATGTGGTGAGTGTCATGAAGAAATTTATGCCAGTTATATGGAGACAGGGCATCCATACATCCAGCAACCAGTCGTGAACGGTGAAGCGCCCAAATTTCCGGAGACTGAGGTTCCGGATCCGCCCGAAGGCATGACATGGGACGATATCTTATACGTCGTCGGCGGCTACGCATGGAAAGCGCTCTTCGTGGACCAGCAGGGGAACATCATCACTGGTGATGAGGGAGCCACGACACAGTTCAACCTCGAGAATAAAAACCTGGAGATGGATGGCGGTTGGGTCGCCTACCATGCCGGCGAGAATCTTCAGTACGATTGCGCTGTCTGCCACAGCACCGGCTATGTGCCAGAAGGGCACCAGAATGACGTACCAGGCTTGGTCGGCATGTGGGCAGAAAACGGAGTTGGCTGCGAACGCTGTCACGGTGCGGGAAGCAATCATGTAAATAATCCTTACCAAGTCAGCATGGTGGTTGATCGCAATTCAGAGTTGTGCGGCGAATGCCATACCATGGTAAATCCGGATATCACCGACGCCAGCGAAGGCTTCTATGTGCATCGGGGTCAATACCCTGAGATGTACGTGTCGACCAAGCGTGTGATGGAGTGTGTGGATTGCCACAATCCGCATCTGTCTACTGTGTACGGCGACAGTACAGAGGACCGTGCGCTGTGCGCCGAATGCCATTTCGAACAGGAACGATACAAGAAGATTACAGACCGCCGACATGCGAGCTGTGTGGGCTGCCACGTACCTACCGCTACGGTATTCGCAATGAGCAATCCGGATTTGCATAGCGGTGATATGCACACGCATCTTTTCGGCATTGATCCGCAAGCACAGACAAAGTTCGAGGAGAACGGCACAACTGAAATGCCGTACCTTACGGTAGATTTCTCGTGCAAGGGTTGCCATAACGCTGACAGCCGCGGCGGCGAACTGAGTGATGAAGAACTAATGGACGCTGCGACTGGATACCATGATCGTGACCAGTCCGGCAGTCTCAACAAACGATAACGGGTATCGACCTATTCCGTCCATGTACATGTATAATTTAGCGAAGTCCGTCGTCCTATCAAGCCGGTTGCGATCAATCAGAGTACTCCTTGTTCTCCTTGGCATGATCGCGCTCTGGCTCACATTTGGTGTTGACATAACGCTCGCACAGACTATCCCTCCGGACAGTGCGTGTAAGTTATGTCATATCGGCAACGAGAATGAGATCGAATTGCCGTCGGGTGAGGTGCTCTCACTGGATGCGAATATCTCGGCGCTGGATGCATCTGTCCACGGCATTCACGCACCGGAGTCCGTATATTGTACGGACTGTCACACCGATAGCCAGCATTATCAGTTCCCGCATGAACCCAATCCGGCGCAAAATCTAGATGAGTTCCGCGCTGAGATCCAGCCCAACTGTGAACGCTGCCATACCAGTATCGAGGCGCACAATCCGGGGCATTTGCAGGCGCTTGATAACCCGAACGTACCAGGTTGTATTGATTGCCACGGCGGCCACGATGTTGCACCTGTAGAAGCCTTCCGCTCGGACCCAGTTGCCTTCTGCACGAGTTGCCATCAGTCCATTGGCGGCGAGAAATTGAACGAGATGCACCAACAGTTCATCACCGATATGCAGCCAGGGCAGTCGTGCGAGGATTGTCATGGGCCTGTCGCATTAACTGAAAATGACCAATGCGTCGCGTGCCACACCTTCTTGGATGGGACGATCACGCTTGATTCAGGCGACACAATTAGTTTGAGTGTTAGCACTGAGACGATTCACAATTCGGTGCATGGCGACCGCGAATATCAAGGTGTTCACTATGATGCGCTGGAGTGCGTGGACTGCCACAAAGAACAGGCCCAAACTGGCTTCCCGCATGAGCCAGTCACTGCGACAACCCAGCGCGAATACACGGTCGCAATGGAGTCCGTCTGCCAAGATTGTCACGTGGATATCGCCGCATCGCATCAAAATGATATACACCAACTCGCAATTGAAGAAGGCAATCTAGATGCAGCAACGTGCATCGATTGTCATGGCAGCCATGATGTGCAGATACCAAACGAACCCCGTCAGAAAATAGACGAAACTTGTGGTGAATGCCATACCGAGGTCTTTGATCAGTATAGGCACAGCGTGCACGGGGAAGCACTTTATAATGGAGTTGAGGACGTACCGGTCTGCATAGATTGCCATGGCGTGCATGGCATTGAGGACCCGTTGACGCCCCGCTTCCGGGTGAATTCACCGGAAATGTGTGGCGAATGTCATGCAGACAAGGATTTGATGGCGAAGCACGGTATATCAACCGACGTATTCGATACCTATGTATCAGACTTCCATGGCACTACTGTGACACTCTTCGAGAAGATTTCACCCGATCAGGAGACCAATAAGGCTGTCTGTTTCGACTGCCATGGCGTACATAACATTCTTCCGGTGACGGACGAAAACTCCAAGGTCATTAAACAGAACCTGCTCGAGACCTGTCGCGAGTGTCATCCCAATGCCAGCGACAACTTCCCGGACGCATGGATGAGCCACTATGTGCCTTCGCTGGAGCACAATCGGCTGGTCTTCTTTATCAACAAGTTCTATCAGATACTCATTCCTCTTGTCATCGGCGGCTTCCTGGTGTTCATAGGTACGGATGTGTTCCGTCGGTTCCGCAACCGCAAGGGGGAGGATAAGTCGGAATGACGAATATTCATTTGAGTTTTCCAAGATTTGACCGCATTCAGCGTGCCGAGCACTGGTTGCTAGTCTTTAGCTTCACAGTCCTTGCTCTGACAGGCCTCCCGCAGAGATGGCCCGACAGTTGGATCGGCGGGTCGATGGTCGCCGTGATGGGCGGCATCGAAAGCACGCGCATCATTCATCGTACAGCAGCCGTCACACTGATCCTGCTTACAATGTTCCATTTCTTGATGGTCTTCTACCGTCTCTATGTGAAACGGTCCAGAATGTCGATGCTGCCCACGTGGTCAGACGTTACGGATGGATTTCAGGCGCTCGGTTACAATGTTGGCGTTGCAAAGAATCCACCGCAAATGGGGCGGTATTCATTTGGCGAAAAGATCGAGTACTGGGCTGTGGTTTGGGGAACAGTAGTTATGGTCTTCACAGGATTCCTGTTGTGGAATCCAATTGCAGCCACAAACGTGCTACCAGGTCAGGCTATCCCAGCCGCAAAGGCAGCGCACGGCGGAGAGGCATTGTTGGCTGTATTAGCCATAGTGACATGGCATATCTACCATGTGCACATCAAGCGCTTCAACCGCAGCATGTTCAGCGGCAAGCTAGACGCTGAAGAAATGATCGAAGAGCATGCACTGGAGCTGACTGCGATAGAGAGCGGACACGACAAGCCTGTTTTGGATCCCAAGAAGACGCGCTTCCGCAAGATGGTGTACTATCCTTTTGCCGTCGTTGTTGCCCTCATCGTAATAGTCGGAACCTATTATTTCGTAACGTTTGAGCAGACAGCCATCGATACAATACCGCGTGATGAGAACTTGACCAGTTCAATCAGCACGATTGAACTGAATGTCTCTCCGTAAGGTTTATCCAGACATAGTTCCCAAAAGATATGGGACATATGTCACGTTGTACATTCTTTGTTGAACCACTACAATATAATCGTATAATTCCGATGTATCGTTAGTAGTGGGTACATATGTGCACGAGTTGATGGACGTGCACGAGTTGAGGAGACGCTATAGGGTCTCCGAAAACTCAACGAACAGCAGCAACCTCCACGTCGCACCTCGGTTCCGAGGATAAATAGGTACTAGAACCATGTTGGTTAGATAGTACCCCCTTTCCGAAGGGAGAAAGGAGCAAAGCAGCCCCAAAAAGTCCGCTGGCAATCGTATTGCCGGCATTTAGTATTGCCCACGAGGTATCGTTAGCAAGTAACTAGGGGGGAGGACACTATATGAAAAGATTCTCCTTGATTTTCGTATTTTGTGCCGTTGCAGTATTCGTGTTACTCACAGCTTCTCAGCCCGTCTATGCGCAAGACGTTACTGAGGAGGATGTGATCAATAACCTTGAGGTTCCGTACCTAGACCAGTGGCTGTCCTCCGCACATGCTGACTTCGGTGCGGAAGCGTTCAACCATTGGAATGAAGATGATCCAGCAGAAGTTCCGGTTGCATGCGCCAAGTGCCACAGCTCGCCTGGCTATCAGGAATACGTTGGTGCGGATGGATCAACACCTAACGTAGTTGAACATCCGGTTCCTGTCGGCAGCGTCGTTGACTGTGTTGCATGTCATAACTCTGGAACGATTAGCAAAGATAGCGTCCTAATGCCGTCCGGAATCGAACTAGTCGGACTGGGCGACGAATCTCGTTGCATGGAGTGCCACCAGGGTCGTGAGTCCAAATTCAGTGTTGACAAAGCCATCGCAGACGCTGCCGTTGATGACGATACCGTTAGTGAAGATCTCGGATTCATCAACGTGCACTACTATCCGGCTGCAGCGACGAAGTTTGGAACACTCGCCAAGGGTGGATATGAGTATGACGGCCATGCGTATGATGGTGAGTTTATGCATGTTGAGAACTATAACACCTGCATAGACTGTCACAATACGCACACTCTGGAAGTCAAAGTCACCGAGTGCGCAACCTGTCATACAGACGTGGAAAGCGTAGAGGATCTGCGAGATATTCGGATGGCAGGTTCCGCTGTGGACTATGACGGCGATGGTGACACAGAGGAAGGCATATACTACGAACTACAAGGCCTTCAGGAGCAATTATACGCGAACCTGCAAGCCTACGCTGAAGAGGTTGCCGGTACGCCAATCGTCTATAACGAGAGCGCCTATCCATACTTCTTCGCCGATACAAACGGCGACGGTGAGGGTGATGAGGCATATTCGTCTTGGACACCTCGACTGTTGCGAGCCGCGTACAACTACCAGGTCTCCGTCAAGGATCCGGGTGACTTTGCGCACGGCGGCAAGTACATAATCGAGCTGCTCTACGACTCCATTGCAGACATCAACAGTGCGATTGCTGATCCGATTGATATGACCGCCATGCGGCGCATCGATGCTGGTCACTTCGCGTCGTCCGAGGAGGCATTCCGCCACTGGGACGAGGAAGGAGTGGTGCCGGGCACATGCACCAAGTGTCACACAGGCACGGGCCTGCCGATGTACCTTGCGGAGGGTGTAACCATTTCGCAACCACCATCAAGCGGACTCGCGTGCACGACATGTCACAATGATCTGCAAGAGTTCACACGATATGAAGTTGCAGAGGTCACGTTCCCATCCGGTGCTGTAATCGACAGCGGTGATCCAGATACCAACTTGTGTCTCAACTGTCATCAGGGCCGTGAGTCGACCGTGAGCGTCAACAATCTCATTGACGGCCTAGGCCTGGACGAGACGTCGGATTCTTTGCGATTCCTCAACGTACATTACTTCGCTGCCGGCGCAACGCGCTTCGGCACCGAAGCCAAGGGTGCGTATGAATTCGATGGCAAGGAATACCTTGGCTACTTTGAGCATGTCAAAAGCATGGATCAGTGCAATGACTGTCACGGTACCCATTCGCTCGAGGTCAAGTATGAAGAGTGCGCGGATTGTCATGATGACATCGATATTGAATCGGTAGAAGATCTGCGCAACATACGCTACTACTTCGATGATTGGGACGGCGACGGCAACACGGACGAAGGCATCGCAGGCGAAATCCAAACGCTAACCGAGGATCTATATGCGGCTATGCAGGAATACACTGCGAGTGAGCTCGACTCGCCGATCATCTATGAAGGCAGTACCTATCCGTACTTCTTCGTAGATACGAATGGCAACGGCGAAGTAGATGAAGGCGAAGCCGTGAACAGCAATGCGTTCAATACTTGGACACCAAGACTCCTGCAGTCCGCATACAATTACCAGTATGTGCAAAAGGATCCAGGCGCCTTTGCCCACAATGGTCAGTACATCGTCCAGATACTGGAGGATAGTATTGAAAACCTAGGCGGTGATGTATCCGGTATGATTCGACCTTAGGATACTGATGCCGTGAAAGCCTAGCATAAGTGAATGAATCAGAGCCCATGTTGGCTGACTCTACAAGGACAGCCGACATGGGCTCTGCTGTTGTCTACGGAATACCACTCCACTTAGCAGAGCAATATACTGCTGCGATCACAACAGCAGCGTTGGTACCATGCAGTTGCTGAGAACTCGCTGTACCCGCTTCTAAATTGTGCAGCACTTCGTTCTATTCTGATATGATATCAGCACCGCACTCTCCATGTGCGGGACTTTCGACTCCATAATAGGGAATTCAAGGAGATCAACCGTGTACAAGAACCTCAACACAGGCGCCATTGGCATAAAGGATACCTCGACACAGCAAGATATTCAGTTGGCTGCCGAGACGGGCTATGCCGGTATCGACTTCGATATACGAGATGCCGCGAAGCTAGTGGATACACGCGGCGTTGATTCTGTTCGTGCCCTCTTCAGTGACGCGGATATTCTCCCCGGGCAATGGGGATTGCCAGTAGCCTGGAATAATGAGGATACGTGGAAAACTGAATTAGTCCAGTTGCCGCGATTGGCAACTGTCGGCGTAGGACTAGGTTGTATTCGAGTTGCCACGTGGTGTCCATCCTGGTCTGATACACGTGACTACGACGAGAATTTCGCTTGGCATGTGGAGCGTTTTCGCGCCATCGCACAGGTGTTAGCGGACGCCGGATGCGCCTTCGGGATAGAGTTTCTGGGTCCTAAGACACTGCGCGATGGACACAAGTACGAGTTCATCTACACGGTAGGGCAGATGATGGATCTGGCACGGGCTATCGGGACGGGCAACGTGGGGCTATTGCTCGATGCGTGGCATCTGTTTACTAGCGGTGGTTCGATTGCAGATCTGGACGATTTGACGGCGAAAGATATCGTTACTGTGCATATTAATGATGCGCCGAAGGATAGGTCATGGGATGAGATGATCGACTCAGATCGCAGATTGCCGATGGAAACTGGCGTGCTCGATCTCGTTGGTTTCATGCAGAAGCTGGATTCGATTGGATACGATGGACCGGTTACAACGGAACCTTTTAGTACGCGCATCAACGAGATAGCTGCTAATGATCCGACTCGCGCTGCCCAGGAAGTGTCCGAGGCGATGGACGAGCTTTGGCAAGCGAGCGGACTAGCGTAACTCGTGCCTACGGAATGCCCCAGGTGCTGGGATCCAGCAGTGCTTCGTCTTCAATGGCAAGGGCGTCTAGTTGCTGTAGGGCTGGGGATGGGAAGTTGATCTTCAGCGCACCCAGGTCCTCCCGCAGCTCGTCCAGTGAACGCGCGCCGATGAGTACACTATCGATCTGCGGCTGCGCTAAGGCATAGGCGATGGCGCCTTGCGCTGGCGTTGTTGTGCCATCAAGCGAGGCAATAATCTTCCTAAACTGTCTGGAATGGTCACGGAGTTGTGCCAAACGTTCGGGCAAGTACTCAGCGCGTGCGGTTAGTGCGCCTTTAAGCAGTACCGAGCGAGCGACAACACCTACATTATGATCTCTTGCCAGGGAGAGCACTGACTGACATATGCGCTGGTCCAAGACAGAATACGTAACCTGTATCACATCGAAAAGGTCCTCCTGCAACGCTACGATGGGTAAGTCGACGCCGTAGAACGATGCGCCTGTCCAACCGATCTGCCCGCGATGTTTGGCAGCATGAAACTCTTCCAAGACAGAATCTATTTGCGCAAACAATGATCTGTCTACACTGTGAACCATCCAAATGTCGACATGGTCTGTCTGCAGCAGAGACAAACTGGTCTGCAGAGATTCGGCCATAACGTGCCGCGTCTCCGTATCTGTCCAGGTGGCATCCTTGGGTGAACGCGGATCAACTTTTGTGGCTAGAACGACTCTCTCCCGCCGATCTTTCAGCGCTAGGCCAAGCACGCGTTCGCTGTCACCGTAAAGCCGCGCTGTGTCGATGAAGTTGATGCCAGCTTCCAGTGCGGCATGCACTAATGAAATCGATGCCATCTCGGATGGTATGCCATACTCGCCCTTCACTTCGATGCCGTAGTCGAGGCCTAATTCGACAGTGCCCAGTGCGATGGGCGAAACCTCTAACCTTGTCCTGCCAAGTGTTCGATATTCCATGGAATGAGCCTTATTGTGATGCCGGTAAAGGACCGTATAGCGGGTAACACGCTGCACTGTTCTCTTCGAGTCTAGCCAACAAAACGGCCCACGTCAACAGCCTACTGCGCGTGATCGGCGCGCAGATTGACGCTCTCGCTCGGGCTATGATACCGTTCACATACAACAGTGGATTTCATCGATCTAGTATACAGTCGTCACTTGCGTAGCCATCCGTCAGCGCACAATGGGAGAGGGTTATGGATTCTTCGGAGCGTACAATCCATGAGTTGTTCGATCTAGAGGGCCGAGTCGCCGTGGTTACCGGCGCATCGGGCTGGCTCGGTTCTGCCATGAGTCGCGCCTTAGCCGAGGCTGGCGCACGCGTCGTGGTTACCAGCCGCGATGCTGAGCAAGCGAGCACGTTCGCTGCCACGTTGCCGGGGTCAGGACATGTAGGCATGGCGCTCTCTCAAGATGACACGGATTCCATCCCAGAGTTTGTGCGACAGGTTGTCGAGCGAACGGGGCAGGTCGATATACTCATCAACAATGCCTACGGCGGAACCGCGCCCGATATTGACGACGCCACCGCCGAGCAATTTGATCACGCCTATCACACCGGCGTCACAGCCTATTTCATCCTGGCAAGAGAAGTGGCGCGCCATTTGCGCTCACGTAACACGCCCGGCTCTATCATCAACATCGCCAGCATGTACGGCGTGGTGGCTAGCTATCCGGACGCATATGAGGGCTTACCCATCAACAGCCCGCCTGTCTATCACGGGCTAAAAGGCGGTATCGTACACCTGACGCGCCACCTGGCTGTATATTGGGCTGCAGACAATATACGCGTGAACGCCATCAGTCCCGGACCGTTCCCATCCCCGCGTGTGCGCGATACCATGCCCGAGTTCATAGAGAGGCTGAATGACAAAACGCCGCTTGACCGTATGGGCATGCCAGAGGAATTGAAAGGCCTAACCGTATTGCTCGCCAGCGACGCCGGTTCGTATATCACAGGTCAGAATCTACTCGTGGATGGTGGCTGGACCGCCTGGTAGTCTCCATAAAACCGCACCAGAAACCTGGAAGGATCGCAACAAGTGACTGAAATTGGATGTCTGAAGACAGTGCTGGATACACCTTTTCTCTGGGCGGACCTAGACCGTTTAGAACGAAACGTCGCTGAGATATCCGGCTTTTTGGCCAAAGCCGGCGTCAACTGGCGACCCCATACCAAAGGCATCAAGACGCCCGCCATTGCGCACATGATGCTGCGCGCCGGCGCCATCGGCGTCACTTGCGCGAAATTGGGCGAGGCCGAAGTCATGGCGGCGGCTGGTATACGTGACATCTTAATCGCTAATCAGGTTGTGGGCAGGCAGAAATATACGCGTCTAGCATACCTCTCGCGCACAGTCTATGTGAAGATCGCGGTGGACAGCGAGAACACATTACCCGATTTAGACGAAGCGGCGGAAAGTGCCGGAGTACAGATTGCCTTGCTAATCGAATTGAACACCGGTATGAACCGTGCCGGCGTCCAGCCTGGTGAACCGGTGTTGGCGTTAGCGCGAGCTATTGGCCGGTTTACCAACCTTAAACTGCTCGGTTTGATGACCTGGGAAGGCCATACGCTGAGCATTCAAAATACGGACGAAAAGCAGAAGGCGATTGCGCGTTCAGTGCGCATGCTGACGGATAGCGTAGAATTGTGCCGCGCCAACGGCATCCCCATCGAGATTGTCAGTTGCGGCGGGAGCGGCACCTACATGTATACCGCACTGCTACCGGGTGTCACCGAGGTTCAAGCCGGCGGCGCAGTGTTCAACGACGTCACATATGCCAAGATGGGCGTGAAGACCGAGCAAGCGCTGTATGTGCATACAGTCGTCACGAGCCGACCTGCTGCGGACCGCATTATTGTGGACGCCGGTTTCAAGACGCTGCCTAAATGGGTGAATCCCGCTGCGCCAGTCGGTATAGATGATGTAGCGGATATAACCATGTCTGCAGAGCACGGTATCATTACGCTTTCGCAGCCGAACGATTCGATCCATGTGGGTGATCGGCTGGATTTCGTGGTTGGGTACGGCGACACGACTGTCTTCCTGCACGACACGCTCTATGGCGTCCGTAACGGTGTGGTGGAAGCCGTGTGGCCGACTTCGGCGCGAGGTAAACTGCGCTAAAGCATCACTCTTCGTTGGTGAAATTTGTCGCGCGTTCTCAATTCGTGGTCGCTGGAACTTGACGAGTTGGATGCGCACTGCATAAACTAATGAGCCAGTTACCAATATCGTCAATTGTACGGCGTCACACCAGTAATCCACTTCCCTTCGAATCGAAGTGCACCAACACACCAAAACCTTTAGCATCTTTCTAATTCTATAGTTTCCTTTCTACAAGACTTCCCATTGAAGGAGATTTTCCATGCCATTGGCTAGTATGCGTGAGATACTGCCATTGTTGGATGAGCACGAAATTTGTTTGCCGGCCATTGACATAGCCGGCGGTCATCCTGATTTCGTGCTTGGGACGTTGAAGGCGTTTGAAGAAACGCAGTGTCCTGCCTTGATGATCGTCTATCAGCCTGCTGCTACCTATGTGGGCTTCGAAGCCTGCGCAGAAATTGTGAAGTATTACGCTGGAAAGTCGCCGATCCCGGTTATGTTGCATTTGGACCATATGAACCGGGAAGAGATGATCGCCAAGGCTATCGACGTCGGCTTTACCAGTGTTATGTTCGACGCATCCGCTGAGCCCATGGACGAAAACATCCGCCGCACGAAGGTTATGGTCGAGTATGCCCATAGCCGCGGGGTGATGCTAGAAGGTGAGTTGGGCAACATCGGCGCAGAGGAGACTGGTGAAGGCGGTGTAGGCTTGACCAATCCGAACGAAGCTGAAATCTACGTAGCCGAGACTGGAGTCGATATCTTTGCACCAGCCGTCGGCAATGTGCATGGCATATACACCGATCCGCCGAACCTGCGTTTTGGACTCATTCAGGAAATTCATGAGCGGACGGGTGTTCCCCTAAGCCTTCACGGCGGCACTGGTATTCCGTTGGAGGATGTATGCAGAGCAGGCGGGTTAGGTATGCGTAAAATGAATGTGGCTACACAGATTCATAAGACGTATGGGGAAGCGCTGATGTCAGGCGAGATCACAAATACCGATCGGCAGTACAATTGGCGCGGGATGCAGCTCGCAGGACGCGACGCGATACAGGAGAAAGTCGCCTGGTACATTCGAGGATGCGGCGCGGAGGGTCTGCTAACATAATGACAGCAGAGGATAGACGGGTAGTCGGACTGGGACTTGCTGTACTGGACCAGCTGGTCATCTGGCAGGATACATCCGTCCCCGTTCAGGACAACGAAATCATTGACACCGACATGCAGGGCGGCGGGATGGCGGCAACGGCTATGGTGGCGGTGACGCGCTTGGGCGCGCAGGCCGAGTTATGGACCGCCATTGGTGATGACTGGGTTGGCAACGAGATCATCAACGGCCTCAACATGGACCACGTGGATACGAGCCAGACTGTCCGTGTGGAGAATGGCCGTAGCCTGCTCGTACTGGTCTGCATCGACCATGCCAGCGGCGAACGCTATTTCAAACTCACTCACAAAAGGGAAGATTTCAAGGGTGAATTCGGCGATCTCAGCAGGTTGCAATCGGCTGACTGTCTGCTCATCGACCACGCATGGCCTGCCAGCGAATTGAAGGCAGCTAAGGAAGCGCAGTGTCTCGGTGTGCCTGTGGTGTCCGACACGGAGTTCTTCAACGACTGGCATCCGAACATCTTTCCCTATATCGACTACGCCATCGTATCGGAAACTTGTGCGCACACCATCGCACCGGATTTGCGCGACGCGTGCCGTTCTATTCGACAGATGGGGGCACGGTGCGCGATCGTCACGTTGGGTGCAGAAGGCCTCGTCTGCGATAACGGACAACGATACTTCCACCTGCCGGCGTTTTCGGCCAAAGTCGTGGACACAACCGGCGCTGGCGATGTATTCCACGGCGCATTCTGCTACGGCTTAACACAAGAATACGCTCTCGAGTATAATCTGCGCTTCTCTTCGGCTGCCTCAGCCATCAAATGCGGACGCATCGGCGGGCGAGCCGGCATCCCTACGCGGGAACAGATTGAGGTATTCCTAGGCGAACACGGCTTCGGTTCCTAATGGATCAGCAAAGACAATGACAGTACCATACAACAATCAGGACATTAACATGGTTGATAGCACACAACGAGGGAAACTGTACCCCATTCGCTTCAAAGAGAATCTTCGGCCATACGGATTCGGGAATCGATGGATTGTTGAGGAATATGAGAAGGAAGACCTGCCCAAAGATCATCCAATTTCCGAAACCTGGGAGGTTGTCGACCGTCCCGGCGAATCTAGCCTAATCCTGAACGGTTGGATGAAGGGCAAGACCTTGCACGATGCAATCGAGGCAGGCGCATCTGGATTGTTGGGGCGGAGCATCGTAGCGCGTTTCGGCACCACGTTCCCGCTGATCATCAAATTCTTGGATGCGTCAAATACGTTGGCGGAGCACATGCATCCCAGCGACGAGCTGGTGATGGAGCGAGGGCTGAGGGACAACTCCGGCAAGACGGAGGCGTGGTACATGCTACATGCCAAGCCGGATGCGACTATACACGCCGGTCATTTACCAGGCGTCACACCTACTGAGTTTCGTCAGGCGCTCATTGAGGACCGCAGCAAGGACTATATGCAGGAATACAGCGTTCAGGCGGGCGACAGCTTTCTGCTGCCAGCGGGGACCATGCACTATTCTGCAGGCGGATTGATCTTTTACGAGATCATGCAAAACTCGGACCTTAACGTCGCGCTTCGGCAATATTCCAGCCTCGATGACGTCGAGGCGTGGGCGAACGATGCGGTTGGCGCCGTGCACTTCGAAGACGAGTTCGACTGCCGTACGCACCCGGTTTCGGTAAAAGTGGGGGCAAACACACGAACCTGGCTCATCGCTTGCAGCTATTTCACCGTGGAACGAATCGACCTAATCGAGCCGTATGAGTTGATGATGGACGGTGAGCGATTCCGCTTTGTGACCGCTATCGAAGGGCATGTGAACGTTTCCTGTGAGGGCGGCACAGAGTTGCTGAAGAGCGGGTGGAGTTGCATGCTGCCTGCCGATGCCGGCCTAATGACCATAGAGCCGGAAGAGAGTGCATCGATACTGGTGTCCTATGTGCCCGACCTGGTAGAGGATGTTGTCAAGCCGCTGCGCGAGCAAAGTGTACCTGACGAGGAAATCCGCTACTTAGGCGGCCGATCGGAGTTGAATCCACTGAATGAGTTAACTAGCGTCTAGGCGGCCAACACAGAAGACGAGACGTACGCGCTAGGACTATGCCGATTCAACTGCGTATGCCTCGTTTCGTGATCTGCAACTAGCAAAGGACAAGTCGTCGAGCTTCTATGGCTAACCCTTCTCCACATAGCCGCCCTCGCCGGCTTGCTCAAGGTCCTTGCGCCTCGTATTCGGAGTTAATGTTCAGCGCATGGGCCAATGGTGCACTGAATAGATAATGGAAACATATCACTGAAACTGCCCAAGATCCAGCCGATTAGATCCGGATACCACTAGCTCCCATACTACGACACAAACTGTGAATCGGGGAGCTGCGGTAATATCTTTGCGCGTCTGTTCGCTCCTATTCCTTGGGCGCCCCCTCATTTATCCATTCCTCAACCCATACTAGCTCCTGTGGCGCCAAACTGTTAGGATGCCCTTCGTGTTGAAGCTGCACCAGCAGGCTGTTTTGCGCTTCTCCCGGCACAATCGCCGGTCCGAGATTTCCACCCGCCATCGCACCTGCGTACGTATCCAGGTAGAGGCCCGCTGTGCCGCCGTGACACGCCACGCATCTTGCCTCGAATATTGGTCCTATCAAATCGTCCCAAGTCAGATCGGCCGCGGGATAGGTAGGCAAAGTTTCGGGCAGCACGTTGGTCATCTCAACGATACCTGCTGCGTCGAGACCTGCGAACTTCCACTCTGTGGCATGGCAGGCGCTATTGGCGCAGAAGCTTGAATCGTCAGAACCCCCGGGATTCGACACATCGTGGCAGCCTTCACAAGTTTCGTTGTATTCAAACCTGTGCCTCGATATCCAATTTGTATCTTGATGAGACTCTGGCTCATAAGGTTCCGTGAGCGGCAGTTCGGGCGCTGAGCCGTCTTCCGGTGTCTTGATCGGGATAGAGTGGCACAGGTTGCACTCGATACGGATCGTGTCGCCATTTTCGTTCACGTGCTTTCCGTCATGACAGCGAAAGCAGCCGGCGGAATTCTTGTGCCCCAGATTATTGGGGTGCGTGTCCCATGCTACGTCCATAGTGGGGAAGACCATGCGATTGTACATTGCAAGCGTCTCGTCGATGGCACTATCAAGCTTACCGCTATTTGCGGCGTAGTAATCCGACCAATTCGCCTCATAGTAGCCACGCAAACCACGAATTGCAGCGGACGCTTCGCCCATATTGGGATACTGTCGCTCCATTACTGCCATGGCATTCTGCTTGTAATACGGAATATTGGATGAAATGGCGCCTCGAGCCATGGCATCATCTAGCGCATCCGATGGGTTACCGAATTCGTGTGCGATACGATTGTGGCACGTCATACAGTCGACAGTTTTCATACTGTCCGCGTGCTGTTCAGCAAAATCGTCGGGCAAGTCTGCCTCTGCATCGACGAACGTCTCGGTTACGCCCGTATCGGCATAGGTAACTTGCACCCACGGAATTACTTGCTCCAAATGTGGGTTATCGGTTGCGATATATTGCACATCATTTTCAATGTGCCAGTGGATGCCTTTACCCAATCCTTCTCTCTGCGTACCACCGCCTATCTTAAAAGACAGATGCGTTTCCTCCAGAGCATTGTTCTCGCTTGCGTCATATTGCTTGATTGTTTCGAGGCTATTGGCGGAGAATTTGGCCGGATTATGGCACTTCTCACATACTTGGCTAGCCGGCCGTAGTTTCTTGGAATAGATTGGGACTTCATAGTCCGCTCCAACAAACTGAACCACGTGACTAATGTCCTGTGCCTTACGGAAAAACTGAGTGGCGATGGTAGCGCGACCGATGTGGCACTCTACGCACTTTACGTTGGCATGCGGTGATGCCAGATAGGAGAGGTACTCTGGTGGCATGGTGTGACACGTTGTACCGCAGAATACTGAACTGTTAGTGTATTCCCATCCAGCGCCTCCGACAGCGAACGCAGTTCCTGCGAACAACACTAGAGCTCCATAGGGTAATATAAGCAGGTACCAAGCAGAGTTTGCACCAGGCCAAAAGAATTTACGCAATCGACTAAGCATCGGTTGTTCTCCGAAAATATCGAGAATACACAGACGAACGAATCCAAGCAATGAACGCGGCCGCTACCAGTGCAGCAATCACAACGGCAGCCCAGCGCACCCACCAAAGCGGTGGTTCGGTATCAAACTTATCCACTTCGCCAACGGAAGGCATAGGCGTCGGCGGCGGCGGTGACGTCGGCGTCGGCCCCGGACCAAAGAATGAAGCCTCCGGCGCAAGCGACTGAGCGTGTGCGATGACTTCGGTCGCCCACTGAGGCGATTCCGCACTACCCTTGTGGCATTGATTGCACGCATTTGGCATATTGTCGAGACCGCCATGTACAATCGTGCCATCCGGATTGGGCTGTAAGAACGTATGATTATGAATATCGTACGGCTCTGCAGAAGTCGCCATCAGTGGCATGTGACAATCAGCGCACGTGAAACTGCGTTCCTGCAACGCTCGCTGGTGGAACGGCGTATGTTGGGCCAAAGCTTTCTTTTCCCCATGGCAGACAAGACACAGATCGTTCAACGGAGCGCGAAGTTGAGCGGTTCCCTCACCGACACTGTGCGGGCCATGGCAGGAGACGCATTTCACCTTCTGAGAAGCGCCCATCGAGTTGCCTAGTTGCCAATCCATGTATTGCTGGTGATTCCGTTTGGCACTGCCATCCGGCCACAGATCATCGTCCGAAGTGGTCGGGATAAAATGGTCGGCGAGCATATCGCCCGGGCGATACGTAGCCGGGAAATGATAACCGTCTTGGGATACGCCGCGGCTGTGGCATGAACCGCAGACCTGGTCATCAACTTCGGCATACGGTTTCACATTCTCTGGATCCTCAGCATGATTCGCACCCGGACCATGACAGCTTTCGCAGCCAACGCCGAACTCAGTAAAGGTCCACGTCTCTGTATTCAAACCGGTGACATGGCACGAGCCACATTCAGTGATCCAATCCTCTGGCAGTCTACCGCCCTCTTGCAGCGGAATCCACTCTGAGCTCTCGATAGACCATTGTACTGGCAAAAGAGGCAGCTCGACGGTTGCTGTTTGCGTCATTGGTTGCGCTATTGTTTGAGTTATTGTTTGCGTCACTGTTTGTGTAATAGTTTGTGTCACTGTTTGCGGTACTGTCGTCGTTACTGTTGTCGTTTCCGGCGCCAGCAAGTACGCCTGCCGCCACCGATTACCGATCGTGTAGGCAATATCCTCTTTATCCACGGAGACGTCCTCTCCGATAGACTCAAAATCGCCTAGTACAGCGTCCGGGTTCGCAACCGCATCCTGGATGAAACGAGCGTGATGGGTCTGCCGCCAGGTGAAGTAGATATCGTCATGGCAGCCAGAGCAACGCGTGCTGCCTATATAACCCTCGGCGCCGGCGCCTATGCCAGGACGCGGGGCTAAGAATTCGTCGGCCCATCCAACATCCTCATCCGTGTGGCACGCAATACAACGGGTAGCCATGGCATCTGCCATCGATTCAACGCGCTCGATGTCGTGGCTTCCGTGACAGTCAGCACACGTAGGCAGTTCGCCTACCAATTCGCTGGTATCCGCTCCCTCAATGGGATGAAACGGTTTATGCGGATAGTGACAGGATGGACAATTTTCTGAGACCTCGACAACGAAATCTCGGTAGTTCTGAGCCGGATTCGGTTGGTGAGGATAGCGGTAGCGCACGTTATTGCCAGTATGACATGCCGTACAAGGAACCTGTTCGCTTCTGAGCGAACTATGCGGAGAGGCGTCAAGAGTTGCCACATCGACGCCCACCCCGATTGTCTCACCAGAAGGGAATACGTACTCTCTGCTTGAACCTTCGTGACAGTTGCGACAGGGTATATCCGGTAACGGTACTTCAGATTGAGCGGTTGCATCCGACGTAGGCGCAAATAGCATGCACAACATCCCAAGGAAAACGACTAACAGTAACCGGCTCACGATGCGATCGAAGTGAGATAGTGCTCGCATTGCCTTATGCACAATAAAGATTCCTTCATCAATCATGGTCTGCAGCGTTCTTCATTGCCAGCACAATTGCACGTAAATCGACATTAGCGCTGCCGGTTTAGGCTACCCGCCTGTTCGCGGTCATGGTAGCCGGTGGCGGCTGTCACTAATTCCTCGTCCGTTAGCGCGGGGGCGCGATCTTCTTCATTGTGACAACCTTTACACGAGTAGTCCACAGTCAAGTAGGGCATATCAGCTGTACCGTCGTCCCCTAAATGTATCGACCCTTGCGGATTGATAGCGAACAGATGCGTTCGCATATCTCCCGAATAACGATCCGGATCACTTAACGCAAACACGGTTGCCAAAGGCATGTGACAATCTGTGCATCTCGCGTGACGACGATCAGTAATCTTCATATATACCGATTGTTCGATGTGGCAATTTTCGCATTCGGCTCTTCCCTCAACGCTGTCGCCGTACTTGGTTGACTGGTGAGGATCGTGACAGTCGACGCAAGGCATATCACGTTTCTTAGATTGATACTTTTCCAAATACTGCCCATGGTGACCAAAAAAGCCCTCTGCAAATTCTGAGTTGTCGGGTTCAGCAATTGAATGACAAGAACCGCATAGCTCTGAGTCACGCACAATTTGCATGTTCACCATGTATGGGTCGTTCACGTGGTTACCGCCAGGCCCGTGACACCTTTCGCATCCAACGCCATCTTCGGCCCAAGTACCTATCAGACCCGGTAGGTTATCCTGATTTTCTACTGGTACATAGCCAGTGGCATGACAGACAGCACAATCATAAGGAACCTCTTCACCAGGATGATAAGCTACCCAGTCATCGCCCATGTCAAGATCATCATTAGCGATATTGTATTGGGTGAAGGCTGACTCATCGCCAGTGATGATATAACCATCTTTGCCTACGAAGCGCGCCTTCCAGCCATATCCGCCGACAACATAAAGTATGTCATCCCATGTGTAGCCTTCCGGCGGTTCGGGTACTTCGGAGAAGGGATATTCGGGCGGATTGCCGTCGACAACCCGCTGCTGTATATAAGGATGACCTGTCTCCAGATAGCTATTGTAGAGATCCTCGTGGCACTCGCCGCACGCTTCAGAACCTACGTATACTGCAGGCTCCCAATTCAAACCAGACTCGCCGCGTTCTCCCTGCGCTCCTACAGGACCTTCCGGACCGGCAGGACCGGGCAGACCCTGAGGACCTTGCGGACCCGGCTCGCCAGGGGGACCAATTTGGGGCTGCTCGTTACATGCGGTCAAAGATGAAGACCGACAACAGAACAAGAATCAATACGCACGAAACCTTCATGCTGCCTCCGCTCGCAAACATAGCATCCGAAATTTCTTCGTTAAGATTGAAGAGACTCCGAAAATGTGTTGTTATTAAGGTAGGAACTTCTTGAGAATACGGATAATCTGGGATTTCCGGACAATAATGGTTTTGTTTGGAGAATTCGAGTGTGTTACCCGTATCTTCATCTCGCTGATCGAGGCCTTAGCGTTCTACGTCTAAAAGCTTGAACTGGATTCTTATTCAGCCTAGCCTAACGGATAGTCTTCACCTCTGTTCCGTTCTTGATCTGTTTCAAAACGTCAAGGAAAAACGCACTTGGAGTGATCTGCCGCAAGCCTGACGCCAGTCTGGCAGATATTGGGATGCGCATGGCTAACTTGACGTGGTACTGATCCCCAGCGGAAAGAATCGTCTTCGGCTACTCTTGGACGCACAAGAATCGCACTAGTCAAACCAAATAATGAATCGCGTAGCATAAGCTACAGTATGAGCACGGGAAATCCGCTGATAGCTGCCAGCGATGTCGAACGCGTCAATACGAATAATTCGTCATCAGTAGCAAAATGCATTAGCACTGCGAACTCGAATGGAATTGGAACGCGTAATAATCGCGGCCCCAAAATACACAGCGCCATGGCGCTACTATGGTTCTAGCAAACGTTTGAAAATGGAATACGTCGAATAAAACGCAATATTGATAGTACTAGGCTATTCCATTTATGATAGTACCATGAAGCGTTGGTTCCCTCAAAAGGCAGTTACAACGGTGGAGGAGCACCGGTTACCAAAGAATCATGGATCTGGACCAGGAAGATAATTTTCGTTGGTTGAATCAGGAAGAGAACCATCGCGTGGACAGGGAAGCCGAAACCGACATACTGACGAGACGAGCGCAATAGCGGATTTCGCAGCTAGAGTAAGACAGAAACCGTAAGGATGGGGCTGGAGTGAAATCTACTGATGAACTAATCAAGATCAACCATGCTAGTCGACATAACATTAAAGCGTATGCAGCCAGCCCTTGTTGCGGCGGGTCTCATACGCCTCTCACTACTTTGTCACTCGCGTTTGCTACACTCGTTTCATCGGGACGCTAAGGCTTCTCCACATAGCCGCCCTCGCTGGCTTTCTCGAGCACAGCCAGGATGGTATCTACTAGCTGTCGTGCTGAGGCGACGTCCAACTCCACGGCTACCCTTGCGCCTGGTCCTTGCGCCTCGTTGACGAAATCAATATTCAGCGCGTGATCTAGCGGTGCATTGAATGGATGGTCGTAGGACACATGAGCTTCTTTGACGGCGAACCAGCCGTTTGCGCCCTTGCCAGCGCCCTCAACTGCGATATTCTCAACTATCATTGTGCACATGCTGATCTCCTCTCTTTGCTCATGCCGTCATAGTCTGATCGAAACACTCGCAGATCTTATCGCTGCCAGTGCAGTTACTTCGCAACGTGTTTATCCAGGAAAGTAAATATCTTCTGCCACGCATCGACTGCCTGCGCTTGACGATAAGCAGCTCGGTCCCAGTAGAAGAATCCATGACCGGCTCCGTCATAACGGTAGAACTCGTATTCCTTATTGTACTTTTTGAGCTCATTCTCGAGCACGTTCACATCCTGCGGGGTGGGGTTATGGTCCTCGTTGCCAAAGATGCCGATGATCGGGCATGGCAAGTCTGCCGTATAGTCAATCGGCGCGACCGGCGCCTTCTCATTCAGTTCCTCCGGCTTCATGACGACACGCCCGCCCCAACAATCAACTACAGCATCAAAGCCAGGCACTCGACATGCAGCTAGATATGCGTGTCGTCCGCCTGAACATGTACCAAACACGCCGACTTTACCGCTGGCTATAGGCTTGTGAGCGAAGATAATGCATGGCGCCGGCGATATCACCAACCGCTTGGTCGTCGGGCACGCCGCCGCGCGAGCGAACCATCGCCGCCACATCGTCCGGCGCTCCATTGCCCGCACGTGCGTACAAATTCGGCGAGAGGGCTAGATATCCGTGATGGGCAAACTTTCGGGTTGCCTCCCGATACCATTCATCCCAGCCTGGCATGTGATGAATCACAACCATCGCAGGATACGGTCCTGGTCCCAATGGTCTAGCGTAGTAGGCGTTGATGGTATCACCATTGGCGCCCCGAATCGCGACTGTTTCCGCCAACATCCCTTCGTACATATCGGTCTCGTACATGCAGGTTCCTCTCAAGCTGACATCGCCCCTAGGGTTGATCCAATCGTTTCGTGGCGACGTATATTAGCGGATGTGCGGCGTTCATACAACTTCGATTATTTGGAAGGATACTCCTTGTCCAAGAATGAAGTCACTGCGTCCATATAGGCGTCGAATTGCTCACGCCGAATGTTGTGCCCCGCGCCCTGAATATTCACAACTTTGATGTTCGGGTTAATTTCCTGGATCTTGCGGGCAACTGCCGGTGTAATACGCGCGCCCATAGCAGGGTCCGCTGTGATCATCAGCGTGGGGCACTGTATTTTTTCCACAGCGCCGCGCCAATTCAGGTTTCCCTTGCCGATGTAACTGACGACACGAGGCGTCACCTGATACTTCGCCTCAATCCACGGCTCAAATTCAACATCGTCCCACAGCGGTGACTCCGCCTTGCCTGCTGCCAGCATCTCCTCCGGCGTCAATTTCTTGCGCTCAGCGATAGTCTGCGCCCATTCCTGCGCATGTGCGCTGACGCCGGTATCGTCCAGTGCGTCCTGCCAGGGCGGGTCCTCCAGTACGACCGCGGATACAAGTTCCGGGTGCAGTGACGCCACCATGGACGCCGTGTTAGAACCCATGGAATGGCCGATCATGGCTGGACGATCGAGATCGAGCGCCTGAATGAGTCCGGCGACATCCGAGGCATGATCCTCGCGTGAATAGCCAGTCTCCGGTTTCTCAGACTGTCCGTGGCCGCGCGCGTCGATGGCGATCAGGTCATAGCCTTGTGCGAGTACGGGCGCTACTCTTGGCCAGCAGAGACCGCTGTCGGTGATGCCATGAGTCATCACGATAGGCGGTTTTTCGCCGCCGGAGCGGTGATAGTGTATGCGGATCCCATTTGTCAGAACGTCTTTTTCCTGCCAATCCATTGTGATCTCCATTCGCTCATATTGTGTGCTCACGTAAGTATTGATTATTGATATAACTTCTGGGCGAAGTCATACAGATAGCGTCGCCAGTTGATCCATGTATGCCCGCCGCTAGACTCGTTGAAGATGTGCTCTATGCGATAGCGCTCCAGAGTTTCGTGCAACAGTCGCGGTCCGTCCGTGACAACTGCGTCATTGTCTCCACAAGCTACGTAGAGGAGTTTGACGAGGTCGTTGGTCTTAGCCGCATCGGCGAAGAACTCACTGTTACGTTGCACGAAGTCCGTATTTACACCGGCATCGTGACCGGTTTGCAGACCCATGCTGAACACGCCGATGTAGGCGAACAGGTCCAAGTGCGACGGCGCCACACGCAGCGTCTCCGCGCCGCCCATGGAGAGACCGGCAATGGCTCGGCTTTCCCGGTCATTCCGCACTCGGTAGGCGCATTCGACAATCGGCATGATGGATGTCAGCAGATCGTCCACAAAACGATCGTGCAGTTCGGATATCGTGTCGATCCGTTCTTGCATTGCCTCGGGATTCTGTTTGTCTTCATCGGATAGGAAGAGTGTGAACCCGGGCTTGTCGACTTTACCGTTGGGCATGACGACGATCATAGGCTCAACTTTGCCCGCCGCAATCAGATTGTCCAGGATGAAACCGGCACGTCCAATGGTCGACCAGGCTGCGTCGTCGTCGCCACCGCCGTGCAACAGATATAGCACAGGATGGGACGCCTGACTCTGATCGTAGTCTGGAGGTGTGTACACGTGCATACGACGGGGCTCGCCCAGCGCGGACGATTCGTACCAACGGATGCGAATTTCCCCATGTGGCACCGATTGTGTTGCTGCAAAATAGATGGCTTCACCGGGGACGAATAGCATATTCTGAATTCGCATGGCGCCGGGTTTGATCCATGTATTGGATGGATCAACCGTGCGTACGCCGTCTACTGTGAAGGTGTACGTGTAGAAGTCCGGCGGCAACTCCGCCATGATTGTCCAGACGCCGTCTGCAGTTTGCCTCAGCTCGTCGCCTGGCCCTCTCATCTGCGTATTCCAGTCGCCCTCGATCGTCACGAGATCCGCTTCCGGTGCGTAGATGCGAAAGACTACCCGTCCGTCCGACAGTACCTCCGGCGATTGCAGTGTCATAGGGTTCAAAACGGACTCCGTGGCATCATCTTTGTTTGCGGTCATTGTGCACTCCAGTTCACGCGAAGTAACCATGGGCGTTTGTAAGCGAAAGAAGTCGGAAACAATTAGTACTGCTCCATCATCTCGACCAAGGTGTGCACGATGGCGGACTCTGCACATCCCGCGGCAAAAGGCGTGCCGCGCATTTCAAAGGTCTGTGTTCCATAGGCTGCATCCTCCACGATATAGCCTACGCGATCATTCGCCATGGTGATCATGATGGTATTGGTAAACGGGGAGTCCTGCTTCAGGTGGTAGTAGATGAGTGTGGATACTTCCCCGGAAACCGACGTAATCGCGATTTGGTTGACCAGAATGAGACCCAGTCGAATGGGCAATTCTTCGACGCCAATGGTGTGGGGACCGTGTTGCTCTTCCGGCGGCTTTGTCGGGCAGGTAACAACACGCTCTTCAGCTGCGATGCGCACCGCATCTGTCATGTGCGGCATGCGCTCCGCCGCGGCGACAACTTCTTCACCGACCACGCGAGCTAGCGCCTCCATAAGCGGATAACCGTCTTCGCGATCCTTCTGTGTGTAGGTCGTATCCCATCCCATGTACTTGGGGTTCTGATCGCCGGCTGCGCCGATGGTCCACAGGGCAACGACGTCGCCGCCGAAGTACTCCTCCACATAACGCTCAGTCACGCCGGGCAGGTCGCCAGTGATGAACTGACTTTCCGGACCAAGCACAACAGCATGCACGGCATAGTTGATGAGGATGGCGATGGGCTTGCCGTTCATGGATTCGAACTTCACAACCCAGACAGTCTTGTCTGAGGGGCCGTTTGGATTCACACCCAGTCGCCAGCCGTCTTTCGTATACTCCTGGCGATTCGTGTTTACATCGGCGTGACCCGTGCTAACGCCAACCCGCGCCGGCTGTAGCGTCGCTTGCGCCCGCTCGATCCCGTGTAGGATTTTCGCGTACAGAAACTGAGTGTTCGCCGCGGTTCCGAGACCGCCGATCTTGGCGGATGCGCCTTCGGTAACGACGCCGGCACGCGGCGTATTGTGCGCATGGCTGGCTGTCAGGACGATATTCGTCGCAGGAATTCCCAGTTCAGCTTCAATGCTCTGTCGAAACGAAAGTGTGTCGCCGAATTCAAGCAGATCGGCAGCCACGATAACCGCAGAATTGATGCCGTTGTCCAACAGTAGCACACGTGCGTAGATCGCATCGTGCACGTCTTGGAACGGCGAACCCCACAGGTTGGTCAGGCCAGTGAGATCACTCGGTGTAATATCGACTTTGGCTGTGCCGACGCGAAGTTGCGCCTGTTCTTGCGCATTCATGAGTTACAAGGCTCTTTCTAGTTGGTTGGGCAATTTTACGGTAGATGACGCATGACCTCCTATGCCATGGCTTCAGATTCGGCCATGCCCTCGCTCATGCGATAGTTGCGCACGATTGGCGAAAAGAAGAAGATTAATATGGCGATTACGCCAGCGATGCCGGACAGCATAACCGTCATAATCTGTGGACCGACGAAGTCCGCTCCAACTCCAGCAATAAACGCCCCAATGGGCATGAGGCCAGAACGAAGTGTGACTATGCCTGTAACTCGACCGCGCACTTCATCTGGAATGGAGAGCTGCAGCAGGGTCATGTTGGTCGTCAGATAAACCATCTCGAAGAAACCTGCCATTGCCAAAAGTCCGCACGCCAGCCAGAAATTGGAGGTGAGCGCGAAACCGATCAATGACAAACTGAGCATAAACAGGGCAGCCAACTGGACCAGGCCTCGGCGCTCCTGGTTGCCTAGGGACGTTGTCACGAAACCGCCCAGTATACCACCGACGCCGATTGACGAAAGCAGTATTCCCAGTGTGTCCGCCCCTCCACCGTACACATCCTTGGCGTAAATAGGTGTTAGCGCATTAAAGTTGGGGATAATAAATAAGGGCAGTATGTAGCTCATGAGGAGCATAACTCGTGTCGTCGGATGCTGAGCAACGTAGGTGAAGCCCTCACGTATGCTGCCAGTCTGGCGCTTCCTCGCCACGTCCGCTTGCTCCTTAGGGATGCTTAACTTCATTACAGTGAGGGCCACAAGGGCATACCCCAGCGCCTGCACAACAAAGTTACCTGCGGGACCAAACCAGATAAGCAGAAAGCCACCGATAGCAGGTCCAATTGAGCGCATGACTGCCCAACCAGTTTGCATGAGAGCGACGGCGCTAGGTGTTTGTTGGCGCGGCACAATGGCAAAGATGACTGTCTGACGTAGGGGCATACTGAAGGCCAGTCCGATGCCGCCGAGCAAGCTAAATACAAACAATGTCCAGACAATATCCGGATGCAGATACTCGACTACTGCCATACCCGCCGTTATGACCATGAGCCAAACTGCCACGGCATACAGCATTTTCTTGTACGGAAGGCGATCGATCGCAACGCCGGCGATAGGCGCCAGTCCTATGGTTGCAATCGAGCGCACCAAGTTAAGCGTACCGAGCATGGCGCCGGAGGAAGTGATATCGTAGACCAGCCAGCTTAGCGTAACATTCTGGATCCAGAGCGACGCATTCATCAATGTGGTTCCTGCTAGGAACCACGCATAGTTCGAGTTGCGCAGAACGCTGAACTTGCCAATTTCTTCTGGCGCACTTGATTCGGTAGGTTGAGTAGCTGTTTGGGGTGCTGAGATTGATCTCGAGCGTTGCATCTGCGATTCGTTTCAGGTTTGGCCCAAGTGGGCGAAATGTAGGTTAGCTAACTAAGTGCTCGTCAAGGAATTTGTGTGTCAGCTGGTTGACCTTAGGATCCGCGAATTGGCCATGGCCTCCACCCACCACGGTATAGAATATGCACTCGACGCCAGCCGCTGCCAGTGCATCTGCCAGGAGCATGCTCTGCTGATGTGGCACTAGAGGATCATGATCGCCGTGGATAATCAGAAAAGGCGGCGCATCCGGAGTCACGTAGTTAACTGGATTGGCTGCCTGGACCTTTTCAGGATTCTCTTGGATCGAACCGCCAACTAGTTCCGATTCAGGCGAGTCGGCTGGATCGTGCTGCATGCCTTCCGGCAGTCGATAAGCATCCATCTGCAGGAAGTCGGTGGGACCGAACCAGTCAACCACGCACTGCACACTGCTGCTAAAGCCCAGATTCTCGCCGACATCGAACTGCTTTGCATGTCCAGCTGCACCGAGCATGCTCGCAAGGTGTCCACCGGCAGACGGTCCCCACGCTGCGAATCGCTCACCGTCAAGCCTATACTCGTCGGCATGGGCGCGCAGCCAGCGGACAGCTGCCTTGCAGTCTTCAATCTGAGCCGGGAAGGGTGCGTGCTGGCTCAAACGATAGTTGATGGACGCGACTGCATAACCATCTGCGCAATAGTCAACAGGAATCTTATCGTGGACGGTGCCCTCTTTGCTGCCGGTTCGAAAGGCTCCGCCGTGTATCCAAACAATCACTGGCAGAACACGATCAGCCTGTGCTGGTTGGTAGAGGTCAAGCTTCTGGCGTGTATGGCCATGAGGAACATACGCGAGATCGTACTGTCGAATCACACTGTCGGAAATAGGCACTGTGGTTGAAAATTGCATAGTCTTCGCTCTTCCAGCTTTAAGATGATGATGAATTAGGCATGCGATAATAACTGGTTACAGTTGCTTCGCATCTATTGCTGCTCGGTTTGGCTATTCTGTAGGTATACTATTTAGTCTTTGCCGCAATTGTTCTGCCGATTTGTTCAAGTGGCGCCTCATGGCCCCTTCGGCGCGCTGAGGGTCTTTGGCAATGATCGCATCGATAACAGCCTGATGCTCCCGCAGGGATTGTTGAGCGCGATTCGGCATGAGCACCATGCGGTACTGAAAACGCACATGGTTGGCCTGCAGCCGTTCCAGTGTACGCATGAGTGTGCCGTTACCAGAAAGGCGGACAACCAAATCGTGCAGATCTGCGTTGCCATCGGAATAGCCGACGAGGTCACCGGCAAAGAGCCGATCCTTCATCTGCTCCAGGATAGAGTTCAGGGTCGCGACGTCCTCCTCAGAGATGCGCTGGGCAGCCTGCCTGGCGGCAAGGCCTTCAAGCACCGCCCGCGTCTCAATCATCTCGATAGCCTCTTCCACCGAAATGTAGCGTACATGCGCGCCCCGATGAGGCACGTGCACGACGAGACCATCCTGAACGAGGCGAACGAGAGCGGTGCGGATTGCAGCCCGACCAACCGAGAGCTGCTCTGCCAACTCCAGCTCGATCAAACGCTGTTTGGGTAGTATCTCTCCACGGACGATGGCGCGGTGCAGATATCTATATGCAATATCCGATTCAGGCGTCGACTCACGTTTCACGCTGCTAATGCTCATATATTGTTGACAAGATTGTTAACAATATAAATTACAGGCAACCTCTCGGCAAATATCTCAGTCAGAGTTTATGCATAGCAAGCCACTACATGGATTGCACGTCACAGGCTCCGAATGGCCTATGCACCAGACAATTACATCAGTTTATCGGTACTGCATATGCTCGTCGCCTGCAGTCTCTGCACAAACTATCCGCATCGTGCGCTTACTCCAGGTGGAACACTTCCTCCATCCTCGCCCACCATTCGCCCTTTGCCCGTGTCTCCAATGGCTCTTGGCACGGATCTGTCAGTGCCCACCATTCCTGCGTTTTCGGATCGGCAGCCATTTTCGCCATATCTGAAGCATAATCTTCGCCGACGTATTCGAAGTAGCTGAATAGAAAACTATCTTTGAAGTAGATGGAATAGTTGCGTATATTGCATGCAGTGATGCTTTCAGCGACTTCGGGCCATGGGTTGGCATGCAATCTCTTGTATTCTTCCAGTTTTTCGGGTTTGACTTTGATGACCATGCCGAACCGTTGCATCAGATTCCTCCTGTCAGTTTGCTGTCAGTCGCCACGCAAAGGTTGGCAGCGCATTCGTATATGCACCACACGATTATTTACCGGTCAGGTCTGCCCTTCAAGTATGACCGAACGCATCGCGTAGCGCAATCATCCTTCCATGGCGGCTGCGCTTCAGCAGTTGCCAACGCTCCAGCCCTGAATGCGTAGGGTTGCACCGATTTTATGTCGATTTTAACGACCCTGGGCTTTCATGTATACTCTTAAATTCGCAGAGAGAAGTGACTAGTGCGCAAGCCAGCTATCGGACGCTTGGGGGTTGCCATTTGAATACGTTCCTCGGTGGATTACGGATGGCAGCGGCTGTGATCGTCGCTATCTTAGGAATGGCGCCTATCTTCGTCACCACAATTGTGCCCATAAAATTCCGAGGGGCACGCGCTTCCATCTGGGTCGTTGTGTACCTGACGCGCATTTTCAACCTCATCATGGATGTTCGTCCCAAATGCGTCGGTGCAGATGCATTAAGTTCGCATAGTGGTTTTATTTTTACGAACCATACGTCCTACCTCGAAGCGCTCGCGCTCATCTCCATGGGGCCTGTGCGCTATCTAGCTGCTATGGAAGTACGGCTTCGACCCGTTTCGGGATGGATGGCAGAGCAGATTGGCACAATATTTGTGCGTCGAGAAGATAAGGGGTCGCGGTCTCTGGCGCGCAATGCCATCGCGAAGGCATTGAACAGTTCGCACTATCCGCCATTGGTCGTGTTCCCGGAAGGTCGACTGGGACAGGGAGACAGTGTGCTGCCGTTTAGTCCAGGAGCGTTCCAGATCGCAGTGGAAAACGAAATTCCGTTCCTGGTCTGCGCCTTGGAATATAGCCAGCCTGATGTAGTAATCTGGCGCGGGCCACGCGGTGAGAGTCTAGCTAACGCACTCTGGCGTCTCGCCAAGTCAAGAGGAAAGAAATTCGTCGACATTAAACCTCTGTATAGCTATTCCCCGACCACGGATGATGACCCCAGACGGTTGGCGAGAGAAGCGAGACGCGCAATCGCCACCGAACTTGGGCTTGAAGCTAGCGTTCCTAGCTAGCCGCATCTTATTTATCCCGACCGAACGGTACGGTTGTTACTTCATTTACGTTATTTCGCATAGTTAGTCCACCATATTCGTCGTACTTATTCGGGTTGATATCTGTCTTGTATATAAGATAAGTAGTGTTATAATTGCTGTGAAGGCAAGTGAACAAGGTTCATACCTCAAAACCTTTCCTGGCGTCTATTAAGCACTGTCATTGAGCACTCACCGGTGTCCTCGATTTCTTCTTCCTCGCTCTGACGACGGTGCCCGGGAATAGTTACTCGTTCATTTCAGCAGCAATCGGTGACTCTTTCACTTTTCGGAGGGTGATAATAGGAAGATCCTTTTGGTTAAAGGACCTGCGCGCGCGGAGCCAAGCAATGGTTCCGGGCAGTTATCACATTTGAATCAACGGACAATTTTCCGTACCGAAGCTCTGCGCCATTATCGGCAGAGCCAGGACCGCATAGAATTTCCTCGCTTTGCTACTCCTCGGGCGATCGCAATTCTATGGGTGCTGGCTATCGCGCTGATACTTCTTGGAGCCGCTTTCGGATACCGTTTCGTGTTGCCACTCGGATGAACCTGTCATGAAACGTGTACCGGTTCTTCTCCAGATGACGCAGCATGAATGCGGCGCTGCCTGTCTCGCGATGGTACTCAGCTATTATGGCCACGAGACCACCATCAGCGATTGCCGCGCCTACGTGACAACTGGACGCGACGGACTGACAGCCCGCGCCATCGCCCAAGCCGGCCGCGAGCTCAATTTGCGTGTGCGCGCTTTTTCCATGCAACCGGACGGCCTCGCGGATATTGCATTGCCAGCCATCATCCACTGGGAGTTCAACCACTTCGTTGTGCTGGAGCAGTGGCGCGAGAAAGATGTGACCATTGTCGATCCGGCAGTCGGTCGACGTCGACTTTCCCACGAAGAATTCAACAAGGGGTTCACCGGCGTCGTGCTGACCATGAAGCCGGGCGCGGACTTTCAGAAGAAGAAATCCAAAAGCGGCATCACGTGGCGCAGCTACATGGCAACGCTACTGGATACGCCAGGCGCCAAGGGACTATTGGGTCAAATATTAGGCGCATCCGCACTACTGCAGGTATTAGGCCTGCTCTTCCCTCTCTTCACGATGATACTCATCGATCAGATTCTACCCAGCCAAGAGCAGTCTCTGCTCAACATCTTGGCCATGGGTATGATCTTTCTGATTCTGGCAACCGTGGTGCTCGGTCTTCTGCGCAACACGCTGTCACTTTATCTGCAGGCAAGACTCGATTCTGAAGTGATGACGAGTTTCTTCGACCATATCCTGCATCTGCCCTATAGCTTTTTCCAGGAGCGCAACAGCGGTGACATTCTGGCGCGATTAGGCAGCATCTCCATCATTCGCGACGTGCTTACCGGGCAGTTTGTGTCGGTACTGCTAGACGGCTCCATGGCGATATTTTATGCAGTCGTGCTTTTTGTCTGGCAGCCTCTATTCGGTTTCCTCGCGCTAGGGGTTGGCGTCATACAAGTGATTATATTGTTGGTCTCGAGGAAGCCGCTATACGAGTTAGCCGAACGCGATATTGCCGCCCAAGCCGAATCGTCGAGCTATCTGGTTGAAGCGTTGACCGGCATCGGCACGCTCAAATCCGGTGCGACTGAGGACCAGGCACTTTCGCACTGGATGAATCTATTCTACAAGCAGCTAAATATATCCCTACGCAGAAGCCATCTTGGCAATATTGTGGAGACAGGCCGCGACATCGTGTCATCACTGACGCCGATCATCCTGCTATGGATCGGCAGTCTTATGGTGCTGAACGGCTCGTTGAAACTAGGCACAATGCTGGCGGTTACTACCATGGCCGGTTCGTTCTATGGACCGTTGACCGCACTGGTCGGCAGCGCCCAACAGCTACAGCTGATCGGCGCCCATTTGGCCAGAATCTCCGATGTCATGGAAGCTGCGCCCGAACAGGATTCCACCAATACCGAGTACCTGACTGAATTGTCCGGTCACATAGAAGTAAAAAATGCCAGTTTTCGATATCACGAGCATGCGCCCTGGGTAGTTCGCGATATTTCGGTCGACATTGAATCGGGACAGAAGATCGGCATCGTTGGCCGAACAGGCTCTGGCAAGAGCACATTGGCCATGTTGTTGTTGGGGCTCTATCAGTTGGATGAAGGCGATATCCTATACGATGGTAAATCACTGAACAAACTGGACCACCGTTCGGTTCGACAGCAAATCGGCGTCGTGATGCAGGACCCCGTATTATTCAGCGGGTCCATACGTCGTAATATAGCGTCGTTCGATGCTGCGCTGCCACTTAGGCAGATCGAGGAGGCGGCTTATTTGGCAATGGTTCATGACGAAATCATGAGCATGCCAATGGGCTACGACACAGTACTGGCCGAAGGCGGCGCAGACCTCGCAGGAGGACAGCGACAGCGACTCGCCCTGGCACGCGCATTGGCGCACAGACCGGGCGTACTCATCCTAGATGAATCGACCAGCAACCTAGACGCTGAGACAGAAGCGCTCGTCGAAGACAATCTCAGCGCACTACCGTGTACGAGAATCGTCATTGCCCACCGGTTGAGTACGGTGCGTAATGCCGACCTGATACTCGTACTTGACCGAGGCGTCATTGTGGAACGCGGCACGCATGAGGAGCTACTGGCCCTCGGCGGCGCTTATGCGAGCCTTGTCCATATGCAATACGAGACGCGAGGATGGGATGTTCCTGTCCGCTCTCAACTACCCACAAGTGGTTAATCCGTAGTTAAGGAGGAGTGTATGCTTCGAGAAAGGATTATCCGAGCGTGGAAGGATCCGGAATTCCGGACCAGCTTGAGTGAAGAGGATCTGGCTGAATTGCCGGAGAACCCCGCAGGCGCGATCGAGTTGACTGACGATGAACTCGAACTGGCTGCCGGCGGTTCTTTCCGCTCTTCTGCCAATCCAACTGGACCAAACTCATCGTCGAGCTCCTCGAGCTCTTCCAGCTCATCGAGTTCGTCGAGCTCGTCTTCGCAGCGACCTGCGTCCTCGAGCCAGAACCAGAGTAGCTCTTCGAGTGGCGGCTCATCAAGCAGCAGCTCGTCTAGCAGCTCATCCAGCTCAAGTTCGGCGCCTGCCAGCTCTGGCCAGGCAACGTCCATGCAGCCGTACAGCTCGCGTTATCCCAGCTCATCAAGCAGTAGCGGGGGTAATGCCAGGTGGAGCAGTAATTAGTACTGAAGGGTTGTATCCGACCCTCTACGTTGGTACCGTGGCGTAGCGGCGGATCAGGCGAGTAGTCAGCGATTAGTTGGCTGCCCGAGGGCTCGTTCAAATAGGACGACCTGTTCCGCCACTACCACTTATCGACTAGCCAGTTGGTCGGGGTAGTGAAACATCCGAATAGTATCCGCGACGGGGACATCTGACTGTCATATGTTCCCGTTTGCGTGTACTATCATCAGCACCAAAAATATGATCCCAAACAAGCCAAGTCAATTCTATCGTAGACCCACCTGGGGACGAGCACTGACGTCCGTAGAACGAAACGCGCTGAGCGCGAATGGCGCCGGACGAACAACTCGGCCAAATTTCCGATCCGGAACTTGGCGACCGTCGCCTGCAAAGCTGGACCGAGCAACCGCCGTTTGGCGGAGAGCTCTACTTCAACTGGCTGCTAGAACAGAAGGACCTGACCAGAGACGAATTTCTACAGGCGCTATCTCTGAATGCCGAGGAACTGGCAGGGATTTCGCAACCACCGGAATGGATGCGCGCGATTCAGCGCGCCTACGACGACTCGAGAGTTGAACCCTATGTACCCGGACCGGGCGAGGAAGAACTCGGCTTTCTCAACTTAGTGGACCCGTTGATCGAGCATGCGTTGTTCTCTTTGCGTGCAACCATCGACGAGATGATAGAGCGCTACGACAGCACGCCCATCAATCGAGATAATATTATCGACATCTTCGTGGACAACCTGCCTGGGCAGTTAATCCAGCGCATGGGGCGCACCATGGCGCTGGAGTTGAACGTCATGCGCCTGATGGAGCAGCTCGAGGGCGAGACGAGTCAGGAACGCTTCATCAGCTTTGTACGCAAGCTGCGCGACCCGGACGTCGCCGGCGCAATGTTTGACGAGTACCCGGTGCTCATCCGCCAGCTTGCAATCTGCATCAACCAGTGGATATACGTCAGCGACGAGTTCTTGCGGCGCGTTTGCGACGATTACGAATTGCTCATACAAACGCTGAGCCCGGACGAGCATCCCGGTGCACTAGTGCGAGTGGCTGCCGGAGCCGGCGACACGCATCGTCGCGGTCGCACGGTGATGATCGCCATATTCGAATCGGGGTTGCGCGTTGCATACAAGCCAAAAAGCTTAGCCATCGACATCCACTTCCAGAATTTGCTGGACTGGTTGAATGATGCCGGTTGCGATCCTCCGTTGCGTACGTTCGTCACATTGGATCGCGAAGAATATGGCTGGGCGGAGTTCGTCACTCGCGCAGACTGCACTACTAAGGACGAGGTGCGTCGATTTTATCGGCGACAAGGCAGCTACTTAGCGCTCATGTACGTATTGGCAGCCAACGATTTTCACTATGAAAACGTGATTGCATCCGGCGAAGACCCGATGCTCATTGATTTGGAAACCATGCTACAGCCGTTGTTCGACCGCTTTGACGTAACCAGTGCGGATTCACTTCTGGCGCAGCGTATATCCAACTCCGTACTCACTATTGGGCTGTTGCCCATGCGTATTTGGTCGTTTGCCGACAATCCCGGTATCGACATAAGCGGGCTCGGCGGCGCCAGCGGGCAATTAACACCCGATCGAATTCCCGGTGCGGCAGACGCCGGCACAGATGCCATGCGTTACGTACGCGAGCAGGTTGAGATCGTTGGCGACGCCAACCGGCCCGTGTTGGATGGCGTCGAGTCTAATGCAATCGACTATATTGAAGACATCGTCGGCGGTTTCGAAATGATGTATCAGCTCATCCACGAGTACCGCGACGAACTATTGAGTGAAAGTGGCCTGATCAACGCCTTTGCCAACGATTCGATACGCGTATTGATGCGGCCAACGCGCACCTATGGACAGCTCATCTTCGAGAGTTTCCATCCCGACATGCTGCGCGATGCCATCGATCGTGAGCGGTTTCTGGACCGCATGTGGTATGTGGCGCCCAGCCGCACCTACATGCGCGGCGTCATCAAATCGGAGCTAGACGACATCATGCGGGGCGACATTCCCGTCTTCACCTCGTTCCCAGCCTCATTTGACCTGTACGACGCCATGGACCGACCGATCCCAGACGTGCTCATCGAGCGAGGCATCGACAACGTGCGCGAGCGCATCTTAGCCATGAACCAGGCGGACATGGACCAGCAGGTGTGGCACATTCGAGCCTCTATTGCCACTATATCGTCCGAGGAATCGACCATCGGCGGCAACACATACAAACTGCTGCCGTCTCCGCTGCGTACGCCGCAGTTACGGGAGCATGTCCGACGCTGCGCCGACTATCTGTGCGATAATGCCATCACGATGGACGATGAAGGCGCCTGGATCGGATTGCAGCCATTGGCTGAAGAACTGTGGTCCATCGGTACGCTGGCGATCGACCTGCATAGCGGCACGCCAGGTGTGGCGCTATTCCTTGCCTATGCGGCGGAGGTACTGGGCGAGTCACGCTACGAAGATGTGGCGCGCTTGGCCTATACATCGACGCAGCGCAGAGCCGAGTACATGGCGGACCAAATTATTGCCGTCGGTGCATACGAAGGATGGGGCGGTCTCGTACACGCATTCCTGCATCTAGGCGAGTTGTGGGACGACGACGAGATTCGCTTTCAAACAGACCGCATGGCCAATCGCATCTGGGGCTTCGTGGAAGAGGACGTCCAGTACGGCATTGTGCGCGGCAGCGCAGGAGCCATTCAGTCGCTGCTTACGTTGAATAGTATCCGCTACGCTGACTCGCGCCAAGCCATCGCAAACTTGTGTGGAGAGCGCCTTCTGGAGCAGATGCAGATGCAGGACCGCGGCGCTGGATGGGTCATTGAACGTTTTGGCGAACAACCGCTGACAGGCTATGCGCATGGCTCTGCGGGCATCGGAATGGCGCTGGCGCGACTCTACGGCGTGACAAAGGATGACCGTTACATCGACGCAGCCCGCAATGCATTCGAGTATGAGCGCGGCCGGTTCAACAGCACGGCGCAAAACTGGCCCGATTTGCGTACGAGCGGCGACTATGACAAACCGCGGGCGGTCGACGACTCCGGGCACAGAGTTGCGTGGTGTCATGGCGCCGGAGGCATCGCCTTATCCAGGATGCTGGCGTTGCCTATTATGGATGATGATGCACTTGAGATGGAAGCGACCACCGCACTCGATATAATCGTACAGAGAGGGTTTGGGCAAACGCACTGCCTATGTCATGGAGATCTAGGCAATTTGGATATTCTCGTGCTGGCCGCGCAGCAGGAACAGTGGAAACAGTACAACATGCTGATCTCAGATCGACTAGGGCAAATCGTAGACAGCATCGAGCGCTCTGGCTGGCAATGCGGCGGACCTAACAAGGTGACAGTGCCGGGCATGATGCTGGGCGTGGCAGGAATCGGGTACCAGCTTCTGCGCATGGCTGAGCCGGAGCGAGTGCCTTCCGTACTAGCCTTGGAACCGCCACGAAACGCCTAAAGATGCGCCTGCGATAGTTTGGCGAATACCTATACCCAATAATTCCAACTAGAAAAACAAGAAACCATGCAAGAGATCTTTGACTACATAAATCAGAACGCTGAAACAAGTATCAAGCGGCTGCTGGACTACGTAAGCCAGCCAAGTATTAGCGCCCACGGCATCGGGATCGGTGAAGTAGCCAATTTCCTGGACGAGACGCTCACAGCGCTGGGCATGGATGTGCAACAAGTCACGACAGCAGGCTGGCCCATGGTAGTTGGTCGGCGTCACAATGCGCCGGGTAAGCCCACCTTGTTGCTCTACGGTCACTATGATGTTCAGCCGCCGGATCCGCTGGATGAATGGATCAGTCCGCCCTTCGAGCCGGAAATTCGCGACGGTCGTATTTGGGGTCGCGGCGTAGGAGACAACAAGGGACAACACTTTGCGCAGATATTGGCCGTTGAGGCGCTGCTGGCGAACAACAAGGAATTGCCCTGCAACGTCACGATTCTGCTTGAAGGCGAGGAGGAAGTCGGCAGCCCGCACATCGCCGATTTCGTTCGCGAGCATGGCAATCTTTTGCAGGCGGACCTGGTCATCACAGCCGATGGCCCTGTGCACAACAGTGGTCAAGCTACACTGATGTTCGGAGTGCGAGGTGTGCTCTCGTTCGAACTCCATGCTCGCGGAGCCAATCAAGACTTGCATTCCGGCAACTGGGGTGGTGTAGCGCCGAATCCCATATGGACTCTGGTGCATGCACTTTCCACCATGAAGAACGCACAGGGCGGCATCACGATTGATGATTTCTATGACTCGGTTGATCCGGCAACGCCATTGGAGCGAATTGCGCTTGACGCGCTGCCATTGGATGTGGCAGCGGTGAAGGCCAAGCTAGACATCGCCAAATTCGATGCGCCTCAGAATCGACCGTATTATGATCGCCTGTCTTTGTGGCCGACCTTCACTATAAACGGTTTCCACGGCGGGTATGATGGACCGGGTTCCAAGACGGTGCTGCCCCATGAAGCATTCGTGAAGTGTGACATCCGTTTGGTTGAATCACAGTCAGTAGAAGATATTTCCCAGAAGCTGGCAGCACATCTCGCCAAGCATGCACCGGATGTGAAACTCGTTCTGCAAGGCGGTATGGACCCTTCGCGCACGCCTTTGGATTCCAAATTTGTGGAACCGATTCGTACGGCCATTGAGATGGCGCAGGGACAAGATCCGCTTCTGATTCCCGCCATGGGTGGCAGCCTGCCGGACTATGTGTTCACGAAGATTCTAGGCATCCCGGCCTTTGGCACGCCCTATGCCAATCCCGACGAAGCAAACCATGCGCCGAATGAGAATCTAGAAATCGTACGCTTCATCAATGGTATTAAAACCGGCGCCGCAGTTATTCACAATATCGGAACGATGGACCAAGAAGAGTTCGAATAGTGGGAGCTTTAGAAAAGCTCATGTTGCGAATAAGAATGCAACGAGGCTGCGGGTTAACCCGCAGCCTCGTTCATTGGAACCAACTAATTGTCACTAACAGATTCCGTTATGTTCCGCCCTCGCCAACGGTAGAACCGCAATGCTTCGCACTTACCAGGCGTACGCCTTTGGCGCTTCACCGCCGGGACCCGGGAAGATCTCGTCCAAGCGTGCCAGCGTGTCCTCGTCCAGCGAAATTTCCGTTGCGTGCACAGCGCTCTCCAACTGTTCCATTGTGCGAGGGCCGATGATCGGCGCTGTGACGACGGGATTGTGCAGCAGCCATGCCAATGCCACCGCTGCAGGCGGTTCACCCAACTCGCTGCAGAGTGACTCGTACGCTTCAATCTTCTCCCGGTTCTTCTCTAGCTTCTGGACTGCCGACTCACTGGATCGCCGTCCTTGCTTGCTCTTGTCGACTGCACCAGCCAGCAGACCACCATCCAACGGGCTCCATGGGATCAAGCCCATGCCGTAGTTCCGGCTGGCTGGAATCACCTCGAGCTCGACCATGCGATTGTTGAGGTTATAGATGCTCTGCTCGCTGACCAAGCCGGTCATGCCGCGCTTGGATGCCTCTTGGCAGGCTGTTGCGATGTCCCAGCCGGCAAAGTTGCTGGAACCGATATATACCACTTTACCCTGACCGATGAGACTGCCGAATGCTTGCCATGCTTCGTCCCAAGGGCATTCGTGATCCACATGATGCATCTGATAGATGTCGATCCAGTCAGTTTGCAACCGCCTTAAGCTACCTTCAGCATGCTTATGAATCTTCATCGCGGACAGGTTGCGGTTGTCTGCATTGGGTTCGGGCAGATTGGCTTTGCGCGACACAGGATTGAAAACCTTGGTTGCCAAGACAACTGCATCACGACGTCCGCCGCCCTGTGCAAACCAGCGACCGATTATCTCTTCAGTCAGGCCGTGCTCGATCGCGCCTCCATAAACGTCGGCGGTATCAAAGAAATTGATACCTAGTTCTAGCGCCCGGTCCATGATGGCAAAGCTATCTTCTTGTGAAGTGTGAGAGCCAAAGTTCATTGTGCCCAGACAGATGTTGCTGACTAGAACGCCGTGTTTACCAAGTCTTCTGTGACTAATCGTCATAAAACAAGTTCTCTTTCTATTTGAAGCCACCGCAGGTTGCGGCAGCCATTGCGAACATTATTGCTGCTTCGTGTCCTAATCCATCAGTTCCGGGTTCGGCGCACCCATAATGTTGTAACCGCCGTCCACATGTAGTATCTCACCGGTCACGCCGGACGACCAGTCGCTGAGCAGATATCGGGCTGCGTCGCCAATGTTCTGCTGCGTGACATTTCCCACCGGCGCAACTTTTCCGTAGTAGGCGATGCTCTTGCGGATACCACTCACTCCAGACGCAGCCAAGGTTCGTATCGGGCCTGCGCTGACAGCATTAACACGAATGTTTTCTTGGCCTAAGTCCCAAGCCAAATACCGCACCGTAGCCTCGAGTGCTGCTTTGGCTACACCCATAACGTTGTAGCCGGGTGTAACCTTCTCAGCGCCGTAATAGGTCATGGCCATGATGGAGCCGCCATTGGGCATCAGCGGAAGCGCCCGCCGAGCAATTGCGACCAGCGTATAAACGCTGACATCGATAGCCACACTGTACCCCTGGCGCGAAGTCTCTACAAATCGGCAGGTCAGATCCTCGCGCGGCGCAAAGGCGACCGAATGAACGAGGAAGTCCAAGGCGCCGAACTTGTCATTGACCTTCTGAAACAGCGCGTCGATCGCGTCGTCGTCCGTGAGATCACATTCTTCGATGAAATCGCTGCCAACGCTCTCCGCCAAGGGTGTCACTCGCTTCTTGAGGATTTCACCGGCGTAACTGAAACCGATCTCAGCGCCTTCCTCATGCAACGCCTGTGCAATGCCCCATGCGATGGAGTCCTTGTTCGCAACTCCGAATATGAGGCCTTTCTTGCCGCTAAATAGACCCATACAGTTCTCCTTTGTAGCCGTTTTCTTATCGAACCTTAATGAAATCACCCAAACTAGTTCTTTACAATGGTTATAAGCTGTGATATTATCATCTACGAACTGCTAGACATCACGGTGCGGCTAGTCCGCTATCGGGGGAACCGGGATGGCTAGCAGTTTGTCTTTGCCCCTAATCCTCAGAACAGCCTCGCCCAAAGCTACCGGAATCTCAGTTCTTAGCTGGAAATGATACGCAGGAAACGACGCTTGCCCGCTTGCACAACCTGTTCCTCAGCCGGTGTAGGTTCCACTAATAGGTCTGTGTCAGCAATCTGATCACCGTTTACCCGAACACCGCCTTGCTGAATCATCCTGCGCGCTTCGCTCTTGCTTTTCGTCAGCCCGGAATCGTTCAGGATATCAACGACGGACATGGCCTGTTTCAGCTCGTACGTCGGTGCGTCGCTCGGAACTTCGCCCTTATGCATGCTGGCTGCATCTTCGGCAGCGCGATCGGCAGCTTCATCACCGTGGAAAATTGAAACGATTTCCCATGCCAGTTCGTGTTTCAGATCTCGCAGGCGAAGTTGACCTGCATCTACTGATGCGAACTTCTCGTCAATGGTCTGCTGTGACCAGCGCGTGACCAATTCGGCGTAGTTATGGATGGCGCTGTCCGGTAGATTCAGCACCTTGGTGAAGATGACGCCAGGCTGTTCGTCGATGCCGATGGAGTTTCCGATCGACTTGCTCATACGTATGACGCCGTCGGTACCCACTAGAATAGGTGACGTGAGCACTACCTGTGGACGCAGACCAAATGCCTCCATCAGTTTTCGCCCGGCCATCAAGTTGAATAGCTGATCCGTGCCACCGATCTGAACGTCAGTCTGCTGCGCGACCGCGTCATAGCCTTGCATGAGCGCATAGAAAAACTCGTGCAGCCAGATCGCATCGCCCGCGTCGAAGCGCTTGCTGAAATTGTCGCGTGTTAAGAATTGCTGCACCGTAAAATTACTGGCTAACCCGATGACATCGGCGAAATCCAATTTCTCCAGCCACTCGTGGTTGTAGCGCACTCTCGTCTTCTCTTTATCCAGGATGCGCCAGGCTTGATCTGTATAGGTTTTCGCTTTGGTCAAGGCATCATCCAACGTCTGCTGCTTACGGACGCTCTCCTTATCGCTGGGATCTCCGATGATGCCTGTGAACGTGCCGATGAGGAAGGTGACGTCATGACCTAGTTCTTGGAACTGGCGCAGCTTACGCATTGTGATCGTATGGCCCAAGTGCAGATCCGGTGAGGACGGGTCATAGCCGCAATAAATCTTCAGTGGAACGCCGGACTCTTTGCTCTCCTCCAGCCGAATACGCAGCTCTTTCTCCATATTCTTGTAGGTCAGGTCATCACCAAAGTCTACACCACGCATGAGTATGGCGAGCTGCTCGTCTACCGGTGGAAAGTCCATCGCGTCTATCTCCTTCTAATCCATGTTCTTGTGCACGTACGCTAAATCGGCGTGCGCCTCAATAGCACACCGGTTACACATCATACTCGCGGCGGTACAGGAGGTCAATCATGGGTCGGACAGATAGCGGTACACGATTGTATCTATCGCTAGAGTATTGGGCCTGAAACTAGTACTACTTTAGCCTTCTCGAGTTTCGAATGACGCGCACTCAGAATCTATAATAAAGCTCGCTGTTGCTACGATTGAACTTGCGCAGCACATGGCGAACTGGATACAATCAACCCATGCCAACACCTCTTACGACTCCTCCTCCAAAGCGCAACCAAAATGGACGCGACAATGGGTCCAGCGCGAATACGAGTTCGTCGTCTACGTCGCCTCGCAAGGAGAGCGACTGGCTGAATGATTCGGATGCACTTGACTGGGAGATTCCTGCACCCATCAAAAGCGAGTCCGGTCGCTTTGCCTTGGTTGACAAGAAATTACCCGAGGACTATACGGTACAATTTCGCAGACCAAAGTCGGATGACCAACGGTCAACGCTACCTGACTCGACGCGAAAACCATCCAAAGCGAAGGCGATGGACGTAAGCATCGACCACGATATCGCGCTGCGGTCTGAACTCGATGCGGCGATGCGAAATTGGGTTGTGAAAAATAAGCTGCCATCGAAGGAGTTGCTGCGCGAGGGACTATTGGCGCTTAATGAAGGGATGGAGCTGCCGCTCGACGAGAAGGCGCTGCTGTTGCGTACCAGCTTGGCCTACCACGCAGGCATTCGCACGGCTATACGGCGCCAGGATGACGCAGAACTCGCCGCCATCATCATCTGTGAGGCCATTACGGATCCTACCCTGGATGAGCCGCCCGCATACCTGTTGCAGCTATTTGCCAAGGCGCCAGACAACACGGACCTCAAGAAGGCGCTAATATCCGAATTGCGGTCGACAACATCTGGAACCGACCCACGCGCACGTATGCATGCGGTTTCTGCGCTCTGGTATCTTGATCAACAAAGCGAACAGCCGGAACTATCAAGTACGAATGAGTATCTGCCATCATCCACAAAGCAAGTCATCGGCGTCATCGTTGCCATGGCAGTTACTTTAGTCGCCGTCTGGTATGCATACGTACTCAGCAGTCAACCCGTTGTTGGAGTGCTTCCCGCAGGAACCTATACCCTCCAACTGGCTGATGGGCAGGAAAAAGTCGTTACAGTATCCCAGCGAAAATACGATGTTTTCGAGGTGACGAATCGGGACTATCGGTTATGTATGCAGCGCGGTCATTGCACCCGTCCAGCGTTAACGGCGCTGGAGGGCATCGAGGATTATTTCATTGACCCTAAGTACGACAACTATCCAGTGGTCTATGTTTCGCATGCGCAGGCGGCTGCCTATTGTGCTTCACGAGGAAAACGACTGCCTTCCGAAGATGAATGGATGCTGGCGGTCGCTGCCGCCCCGTCTACTGGCGTAAGTATCATCTACCCCTGGGGGAATGAGGCCATTCCGCAGCGCGCCAATACAGCGGACGCGGGCATCGGTTATCCTGTGGAAGTTGGCAGCTATCGTCCATCCGGCGACAGCACCATCGGCGTTGCAGACCTGATCGGTAACGTTGCAGAGTGGACGAGCACACTGGACAGTGACGGACACGAAGCTGTCGTCAAGGGCGGTTCCTTTCGTGATGACATGCGAAGTTCCGACGTCTCAGACCGGACGCTGATACCACTCGACGTCGTCGCCGACTGGATCGGGTTCCGCTGCGTGGACGTGACAAACTAGTGCTTGCGACAATATTTGTGCTTCAATAACGCTCACTGTATAGCAAAAAGCAGGTGTGGTCGGCGTAAGCTGTTGCGCATGATAACTCGTTCGAGCGGACACCTGTAGCACCATTCGATAGGGCTGTAGCACTGGCGAGCGAGATGCAACTGGATGTCTGATGGCGGCCTTAGTGTGACCACAAGACTCGATTCAAGCACGCAAGCCGAAAACTCCTCGCACAATTTCAGCCAGTTTCTGATTTCCGCGCCACCGAACGACGAGAGGTCAGGTATAGTAACTAGTACCTAACGGTAACTGACCCAAGTCTCCATTAATAGTTCCCCCGATTCCAACCTAGAATCCATTGGCACATATCAATCTGAGAGTCAGCCGCTCCCGGTTGAAGGAACCACTTCATTTTGTAGCGACGGATTCTTGGTATAATTTTCAAAATCGTGGTATATTCAGGGGTCTTCCTTACAGACGAGGGAGAAAAACTCGCAGAGGGAAGACAACTGTGCTTTTGTAGTTAGGCAAATCCCACTTGTGTGGGGTTGAATCGAGTTTGTGGTTATGAGACCCGGGCAAGTCCAGAAACTGCTCGGAGATAGTAAGTGGAGAAGTGTGTAATTTGTAAACGACAAGCAGTATGGGCAATGCAACCTTTCGGTAGGGACGAGCGAGTCATGTTCTCGCCGCTGGGCAGTCACTATCGGACATATCCGGTGCTGACCGTTTGCAACCGGTGCAAAGAGAACTGGGAAGCCGTTCTTCGACGAGAGAGAGAAAAGAGCGCAAAGAAGGTAGAAACAGCTGACGCCTAAGCGCAATATTATATATATTCAACCCCCTCGCGAGGGGTAAATCGCCACCAATGCCGCTGGAACTGTTATGAGTATGGTATGTCCGACCTGTTTGGTTATACCGATCCATGGCACAAATGACGTATTCGTAGTTGCAGAAGCCGACCTTTACCGCCAACTGTTGTGAGCTCGTTTGTCCTTTCCATTCTTGGTGTTCACCCACAATGGAAATCACACTCACCGTTCGCCTACGATAGCTACAGCAGTGTCCGACTGTAGTGCATCCGCTATTTCCAGCTTTCTACACTGATGGACTAAATACGGCGAGGGTAGAGTATTGCGCTTTGCATAAGATCGAATACACCGCCTAAATTCAATTTGGTTTGATCGCCGAACGCTTCGCTGGGCACTCCTTGCACAACTCCCGCCTGCGGTGACAGATTGTCCTAGAGATATGGTGTAGCGCCACATACCGCGCATGTGAACACGTGTGTATGTAGCGTCTGCTCGATAGGAACTCTTTCACCGCCAATTCAAGCTGATGCGTCAATCAGCTGTAACCTCCATCAATCTGAGAGGGCCGGAAGTTGACGCGTGGTAATGGTCGGCTCATGTATTCCCACGACCTCCTTCTTGATGGAAACACTCTCAACTTGAAACATAATAAAGAAAATCGTATGCCTATTCCCATAACTTGCTGAGGCAGTCCACTGTTGCTACAATCGGGCAGTTCAGGTACCTCGATGCAAGATAGCTTAGTGGAGAGAAGACTAATGACTTCTGATGACATAGAAGCAGTCGACCTTACATCTGAATTGGAATTTGCGAGCAAAGTCGCCAGAGAGGCTGCAACTATCGTCAAAACATACTATATCGGTTCGTCCGATGTGCAGTATAAAAATGGCGATGAACCGGTGACCGAGGCAGATCGATCAGCGAACCTGCATATCGTGACTCGCGTAAAAGATGCCTATCCGGAAGATGGCGTTCTTTCTGAAGAGTCCAAGGACGATCGATCGCGCTTGGAAAAGGAAAGGGTCTGGATCATCGACCCGCTGGACGGTACGAAAGAGTTTATCGCCAGGAACGGCGAGTTCTCGATTATGATTGGCCTCGCCATCAATGGCGTACCCATGATGGGCGTGATCATGCAGCCAGAAACAGACTTGCTTTATCAAGGCATTGTTGGGCAGGGGGCCTGGCTAGAGGAGAATGGCGAGCGCATTGAACTGCATGTGAGCGACCAGACGCGATCCAGCCAAATGACGTTGGTGAGTAGCCGTAGCCATCGCCAACAGATCACCGACCAGATGCGCAGCTCCATGCGAATAACATCAGAGCGTGTGAGCGGCAGCGTAGGCCTCAAGGTCGGACTGATTTCGCGCAAACTTGCAGACCTCTATCTTCATCCCAGCCCAGGTTGTAAGGAATGGGACCTGTGCGCGCCGCAAGCAGTGCTACACGCAGCCGGCGGCAAAATGACCGATTGTTGGGGTTATCCACTGCGCTACAACAAGCGCGACGTCCGCGCGCACAACGGGTTAGTTGCCACAAACGGCAAGATACATGACAAAATCGTGGGGAAAGTATCTCAAATATGTGAAGAGTACGGATACAATGAGGAGGACGGTTTCTGGTAAACCAACAGCCCTAGTCGACTCTGTTAATCAGTTAGGACCTTCCATTGAGATACGCTTCGTCCGATAGTAAGTGGCTATACGGCATACATGGCCCGGGCGGGGAACACCTTATGCTGCGGTCGGGTAAGGCTGGTTGGATTATGGCTTCCGTCAACGTCCGGACTGCATGTTCTGATAGACGCAAGGTTGATTTCCGTCGGTATGGTCTGCAAAATCTAGGCGTAGTCTGCATACTGAATGATGGTGACGAAGTAAGCGCAGCCATACCCGCCGACGCCGAGCTCGAGCGTTTTGTGGAACAGTGCGCCACAACTGTCGCTGCTAGCAGGGGTTGCACGATCTGGGTAATTGGTGATGAACCTAATGCCGATAAGCTTGCGCCTACAGTACAAAGATCTATCACGAAAACGATTGTTCGTCGTACCTGGCGACCTGCCGCTCCGAAGCCAGACCATGAACGCCGCGTAGCACAGATAATACCGGGCGTACCGCCACATGAATACGCCAAGTGCTTTCACGGGTGCGCCTCGGCAATCCACAACCTGCCCGGACACGAAAACGATGCTGTCTTGACCGCCGCGATTGCGCCTGGAGTCAGCGACGTACGCTACGCCGGCAATAGTTCGGGCGACTGGGTCGTCTATTTTCGTCACGTCCTCGATTCTCTGCCGCCAGATGCGTGCGGCGGCTTTGCGCTGCATGCGTCAACGCATGGGGCAGATCCCCAGTTGGTCACGAGCGAAGAAACATACGAGGAGCCATTTTCGCGCCTACATCGCGAGTTCCGCAGTTACCGTGACTACTTGAGCATCGTACCGCCGCAGTTCGAGCATCTCCCAGCGATAATCACACAGGCAGATCAGGGAGGTCCCTGGTTCAACGCCAATACAGGCTGGGTTCAAGCCGTGTATCAGGATGTTGACGAATGGAATCGATCCGCTGACACGCAACGCGTATGCGCCGTGGCGCTAAATGGATGGGACGGCGATGCGCGGTGCAGTATTCGCGATAAGAACGGCGTGTGGCAGGACTTTCGCAGCGCCATGACGCAAGACTATTCATGGTCAGATCTTTCACCACGTGCGTGGAGCCCTGGCACAGCCATCATTACCACTACTGATGTCCACATGTGTCCAACGCCCAGCAGCGTACTGTCAGACGATGAACAGTGCATAGACATGCTGCCGCCTTATTCGCACATAGTCGTTGACGACCGCGCGCCAGTCTGGTCCGAAGGGCGCTACTGGTGGCACGTGCAAGAAGCCGACTCCATTGCGCAGCCGCGAAGCGGGTGGATCGCTGAGACAATGGCATCGGGCGATCCATTGATCACCGTGCTTCCTCCCAATGATCGAGCGCATCGCGCCGTTCAGTCGAAACGTATATGGCCTGGTGATAATGTGTGTGCCGTGTCAGACGTGATTCTACGCCGAACGCCGGGCTTACAGGATAAAGCCGATAATGATATCGTCACAGAAGCGCCCGCGGGTACTAGTTTAGCAGTGCTTGCCGGACCGCGCACAGTGGATGGGCTCAAGTGGTGGCTGGTTCGGTGGCAGGTTGGTTTCTTCAAGCGGCCTACAGGATGGGTGGCAGATAGCACTGTCGATGGTAAGGTCATGCTGCGACCATCACCTAACGGTGCAGAGGTCTACCGCCGCGATCCGAACGACGAAAATCCTGCAGCAGCTCCAGTGGCTGATGATGATCTTGAACGCTACGTACCCGGTGATCACGCCCAAGTCTTGGCATCATCCAAGCTGCGTCGTACACCAGGTTACAAGGACAAGCCGCGCAACGACGTACTTGCCATGCTGAACACAGATGCCACCATTGAGATCGTAGCCGGTCCGGAAGTAGCCGATGCGCTGCCTTGGTGGCACGTTACCCTTCTGGACACAGAACCTGATAGCTCCGCCCACGCAGGTGCAAATAGCGCTGTCGACAACGAAAGCGCAACGCTGATTCGCAAAGCAACAGATTCACTATCCGGGTGGATACCGGCTACCGGACCGAACGGCGAAATTGTACTGAGCGAACCCCTGACCGCAGAGTGTGCGTTCGAAGTCGGGGACTTGGCGGTCACAAAAAAGGACAGCGTCCACGTCCGCGCCACTCCAGGCATTGACGGTAAAGCCGACGAGGACATCCTGGGCAGCCTGCGCATCAAGACGACAGTCGTCATCCAAAGCAATGTTCAGAGGGTTGACAATATTGCTTGGCAGCGCGGTGGCGCCATCGGCATAAACGGCGAAGTGGTCGGTTGGATAGCACATGAGAACCCCGAAGGCGATGAACTGATCGGTCGACCAAATCCGTTGCCGGGGACAACCATACCTGATGCCCAAATCGGCGCATACCTGCACACGCCGTACCCAGAAATGACTGGCATCAGTCAGCTCTGGGGCGAGAACTCGTGGTACTATAAACGCTATTCATATGATGGCGTGCCGCTTCTCGGCCACAACGGTATCGATTTATCCATGAAAGTGGGTACGCCGATTTTGGCGGTCGACTCGGGTAGTGTCATCATCAGTGGGTTCGAGAAAGGCGGCTTTGGTTGGCACGTACTGCTTTCGCATTCTTGGGGCCAGTCGTTATACGCACATATGGACAAGCTTGACGTGAAGACTGGTCAGAATGTACGTCGCGGGCAGATTCTTGGAGCGTCGGGGAACTCAGGCGGCAGTACGGGACCGCATCTGCATTTTGCGATTCGCATCGTGCCATATAAACGCGGTGACGGCTGGGGCGGCTATTCCGACCCGTTGCCCTATCTCAATCCCAATGCGTATATCTTGCCTAACTATATTCTGGATGAGCAATTCCAGATTTACCGTGCCGGTATGCGACCACTTTACCCACGCTTGGATCCTTCCAGTATGGGACCGGACACCGGCGGCCACAATCGACCGTGATGGAGTTTGAATGAGTCAGCAGTCGTACGAAGCTCCTTACATCTTTGGCATGCACGACCCTGGCGCCGAACACTTGATGCGCAATGCAGGCAAACCAGGCTGGGTCGTCGTCAATCACTATGTTGGACATGATCCGCAGGACCTTTCGGGAGTCGATTTCACGCCCCTGACTGACCAGGGCATCTCCGTGCTCTGTCGCATCAACAACGGTCATGAGTCGGACGGCTCCATTCCGCACAGCAGTTTGTACGAGCAGTTCGCGCAGCGCGTTGCCAACTTCATCCATGCGAGCCAAGGCTGTACCCACTGGGTCCTCGGCAATGAGATGAACTATGCCGTTGAGCGCCCGGGTATCGTGGTGGACTGGTCTCGACACAGTTCTGTCAATGGGCCAACGCCGCAACAATCGGACCCGTTTCGGCATGGGATCGCAGTACGCTACAACTTTCTGCCTGATAATTCCACAGAAATTCGAACCACGCGTGCTGCCATCGTGGAACCCGGCGAGGTGATCATTCCCGAGCTCTATGCCGACTGCTTTCGGCTATGCCGCGATGCCATTCGAAGGCTGCCAAATAGCGATCAACATAAGCTCATCGTTGGCGCCGTGGCGCCATGGAATACACAGACCATTTATGGTTCCAATGCAAATGGCGACTGGGTAGAATACTTTGCAGACATACTGAAGCTGCTGGGACCAGACGAATGCGATGGGTTTGCCCTACATGTGAGTACGCATGGCGCCAACCCCGAACTGATTACCAGCGAAGACCTCCTGCCGGCGCCTTTCCAGACTCACCACCTGCAATTCCGCGTCTATCGAGATTTTCTGGCGGCAGTACCAAAGTCGATGCGCCACCTGACTGCTTACATCACAGAAGCCGACCAGGGCGCGCCTTGGGACATGAGCGTTCCCGGCTGGATCTCCAGTGCCTACGCCGAGATCGACGCCTGGAATCGTCAACCGGATGTGCAGCGTATTCATGCGCTGGCACTCTATCGGTGGCAGCGTCAGGATCGTTGGTTCCTTGACAGTCTACCCACGCTTGTTGAGGAGTTCACTGAAACGCTAACCCGCGATTACCGGTGGAACTGGGACGAAAAACCAGCTCCTGCGCCGGCAGCAAGTAGCGATGCTCGTACGGGGAATGGGATGGCTGCACGCAATGTGCGCCGGTCCAGGGGACCGAAACCTGATTATTGCGTCTCATGGATCGACAGCCAGTTCCCGAGCCATCTCGTCATAGGGCAAGTGGTCACCGCACATGTGATCCTGCAGAATGACGGCTCGCATGTCTGGTCGCCAAGTGATCAACGGCTGTTGCAGGTTGGGTACCGGTATCTGCGCAATCGGCGCACTCTGGCTTTGGGCGACGAAAAGGATATTCGAACAGACATTACGCAAAACGTGGAGCCGGATGAATCAGTCAATATAGCGATAAAAGTAGCGCTTCCGGAAGAACCCGGCAACTATACCCTGGAACTAGACTTGTTTACCGGCGGCGTCGGTTGGCTGCGGGATCATGGTTCCACACCGCTGACACGATGGTTAACCGTCGAACCGGAGGCTAAAGAGAAACAGGATGAGACGAGCATCAGTCTTCCTGTGCCGCTCTTCACAGATATCAGTAGCCGGCTGCCTCGTTCCGGCACTCCCTATGCTCGTCGCGACTTGGAAGATATTGACAGCATTATCGTCAGTCATACAGCCGCCAATCCGCGTGTGCGTCTCAGCCATATAGCCCAAACGCACATTCGCTATGGCTATCCCGGCATAGTCTACGACTTTGTAGTCGACGCGACCGGACAGGTCTTCAAAGTCAGCGACATGCACGATGTAGCTCAGCCCAATGCAGTGTGGTCCGAAAAGGGAGTCAACGTCTGCCTCGTCGGTGATTTCTCGAAACTACCGCCACCGGTACACCAGCTGGACGCTACCAGTCGGCTTTGTGCCTGGCTTGCACAGAACCTGAATATCAGTCCAGACCAGGTAATCGGGCTTGGTGAAGTAACGGGCGGACGCAGCCCCGGCGAGAGCTTCTACAAGGGCATCACATGGAAGACCATCCTTATTGCGCAAATTCGGCTTCATCTTGCCGCATTGACTGGTCACGGCGACACAGGGCGCGTAAAAGAACTGAGCGATGTGCTGGAAGCCAGCGCCGCTGAACGCGAGGCGGATGCGGAACGCCTAAGCGAGCTGGAACGAGAACGGACCGCACTGGAATCACGTGTTGGCACATTGGAGAACGAAATCCGCGCGCTGGAAGTGCAAGCGCGCGATATCGCAGCAGAGTCTGTCGGCGGTGTTCGACTGCGCGATTGGACCGATCACTTCCCGCGAGCAGCCGAACGCTATCGACCCCGTCGCTCAAGCGACGTACGCTATCTTGTAGTGCATCACAGTGGTATCGACGCTGAAGCGCCGTTGGAGGAAATCGCAGCCGCTCACCGTCAGGAGTGGCCTGGCATTCTGTTCGACTTCTATATCAACGCCTATGGCGAGATTTTCCAGACACAGCCGCTTGAAGAGGTTATAGATTCGGATGAAGAGTACATCGCCGATGCCATTCATATCGGTTTCGCCGGCAGCTTCGATGCAGTCATCCCCACGGCGGCGCAAATTGAGTCCGGCGGGAAGTTGGTACACTGGCTGCTGGAAGCCTATCCTAACCTGCATACCGAGAGTGTGAAAGGCATGTCAGAGTTCGTGGATACGGACTCCCCGGGCGCCATGTGGCTGTCCGGCCGCGCCTGGAAAACTGTTCTACTCTCCGCCGTTTCGCAGCAACAAGGATCCGAGTATACATCGGAGGATTTCGAACAGTTGCAGCGACGAATTCAGGACCTGCAAAACGAGACGGCAACAAGACGCAGGCAGAATCAGGAACTCATTGACAATCGGCACCTTCTGGAAGCGGAGAACCGGAGGCTTCAGCAGCAGCTAGTGGAGCGACAGCAGAACGTTCGGGCCTATGTTGTGCCGCAGCCCAGTATTAATAATCGTATCGAAGAGTTGCCGCGCCATCCGACGTTGCGATATCCCCAGCGAACGCTAGAACAAATCACACACTTGGCTATCCACCATACAGCTACGCCGCCGTCAGTTGGGCCGAGGCGTATCGCGGAGTTGCATGTTGCTGCCGACGCCACCCGTGGCAAAGAGGCTTGGCCCGGAATCGGCTACCACTATTATATCCACCAAGACGGTACGATCGATCAAACCAACGAGCTGGAAATAGCCTGCTACCACGTCTACAAACATAACGAGTATTCGGTTGGCATCGTCTTCGCAGGCAGCTTCATGAACGGGCGTGTCCCATCATCGGCGCAGTTGCGGTCTGGGGCGCAACTCACGTCCTGGTTAATGCAGGAGCTGAAAATTGAAATGGCGCGCGTCTGGGGTCACCGTGAATTTCCGGATAATTCCACGGTCTGCCCTGGCAGTGAATGGCTGCAAGGCAACCGCTGGCGCGATCTGCTTTTCGAACGCATTGAACAGGTGAAAGCCGGTGTCGGAGTGAAGAATATTCGCCATTACCTGCTGCTACAACCGAGCCCATACGCTGGTGCGTATGCGGATAGTATGCTCTCCGACTCGCTCGCCTATATCGAACGCTTCCAACCCACAGTCGGCTATAGTGTGGAAGATGCCCGCAACGCTGAGTACGTGACCATAGTCGGCAATGAAATGGGCGTCTCGAGTAGTGACGAACAGGCGCTACGACAGAGCGGCTGCAATGTAGAGCGCATCACAGGGCGTACCGAGACAGAGGTACGCCGTGTACTACGCGAGTTGGCAAAATCCGGTCAGCGCTTCCGAACGCTCAAGATTGATTTCTAGTGTACTCTGGTTGCGCTTTGCGCACGGACTGTTGACGATACTTCATGCCTACCAGTAATGCAGCGTTCATCAACAAAGACGCATCCATGGGTTCTGGGTATCCTGTGACGCTGCCGACCTACGATGGGCCCCTTGACCTGCTGCTGCAGTTGATCGAGCGAAATGAACTTGATATCAGTCAGGTCAGCCTTTGCGCTGTGACCGACCAATACCTCAAGAGATTGGCAGAACTCACCGACATTGAGCCTGTCGCTTTGGCAGACTTTTTAACCGTGGCGTCTCGGCTCCTGGTTATCAAATCCAACCGTATCCTGCCCAAACCCGCCTTTGTGGATGAGGAGGAAGAGGACGCCGGTGAGTCGCTGATTCGTCAGCTACTAGAGTATCGCAGATTCCGAGCGGTCGCAGACGATCTACAGACACGTTCAAACAATGGTTTCCGTGCCCATGTTCGACCAGTTACGAAAGCTGCACGTGATATTCATCACGTGATAGCACCGGATTTGAGCAATGTAATCGTGGATGACTTACAGGCTGCCCTGCGCCGTGTGCTGCAGGAGATGCCCGTAGAACCGCCCCCGCCACGGGTTATCATGCACCGCTACACTGTCGCCGATCAAATCGAACGAGTACGTGATTTTGTACGACGCGCCCGCAATCAACGCAACGGTGGTCCGGTGCTCTTCAGCGCGGTGCTTGGTTCCGCCTACACTCGTACAGAAGCAATTGTGACTTTCTTGGCTATTTTGGAGTTGATTAAACTGCACGAACTCACGGTGGAGCAGGAAGGGACATTCGGAGAAATAGTACTCATTCCGATTGAAGCCGAGACAGAATCTCCACCATCCCAACCCATATCAGATTGACATAATCTACAGATCAGCGTGTCTTTCTGCGCAGGAAGAGCAGCGTAGCGCCAAGGAACATCGCACTAAGAAAGCCGCTTCCGCCCAAGACCATGAGGAGTTCTGGACGCGCTGCCGTTACGCCATGCACGAGTTCGTCCGGGTTGTCTGGCAGCCTAGCTAGCGGACCGACGTCGGTCGCGGAAGGCCATGGCGTCCAGGTCACGGTTGGCGTCGGTAACGGCGTCGACGTTGGCGAAGGCGTGGCGGTTGGCGTGTCCGTCGGCGTGGGACTCGGCGTTGGAGTCGGCGTATCGGTTGGTATTGCCGTCTGCGTCGGCGCTGGCGTGTTGGTCGGTGCAGCCGCGACGACAACCGGAGCAGCCATTGGTGTATCCGTTGGCAGCGGCGTCTCCGTCGGCGGTATCTCCACAGATGGTGCGCTATCGTCGGGGTAGAGCGCAACTGCATCAATGAAGATGAGATTATCACCGCCATTGGCGATGTGATCCACTAGGAAGAAGACAGTCATAACATCACTGACGGCACGCGCCTTCACATCGATATTTACGTCCGGCGGCGGATAGTTCAGCATGCGCCCTGGGCCCCAATGCATTGGACCCCAAACGATATTGGGACTGTTCGGATCCGTACCGCCGGTTGGATCCAAACCCAACTGACGACCAAAAGTATCGGGCGTATTCGGCGCACCCCAAGCCGCACTGGCGCGATATCCGGATCCCGGCTCAACCTGCACTTGTGTATAGATACCCGCCTTGAAACCGTCATTCAAGATGCGCATCATCAAACTGGGCGGGCCAAAGAATGTATCATTGTGAGGCGAGTAGGAAGGATTACCCGACATAATAAACTCGGTCCATCCATCCGGTACCTGACCAGGCCCCGCATCATGAAACGAGTCCATATCGCACACATTCCTGGACATGACATTGGGCGGATTGCAGGGTTCGCTTGCGTGTAGTGGTCGACTCTCCACCATCAGCATTGCAAGACTACTGACCAGTATGACCAGCGCGTGGGTACCGATTTTGTTCCAGTTCATATGGGCACAGTATACGTCGCGGCGACGAGGTGAACTAAATCACGAGGCAAACAAACGGATTTGCCAGGAAATTGAGACGACAAAAGTAGCTGCTTGCGGTTTTTCTCATATTGCGCTAAGGATTATCTCATCGTGCGTTAATACACCTGAGACATACTATATTTGCGCTGTTGTTCGGACGCCAATGAACCCCTCCTCGGAGGCGTCTTGAGAAGAGCCAGGAGTAGTCCCACTACGACTGGCTCTTTATTATTTCTAGCAGCTTTCTGGTCCGATAGTTCTGTTGTCGTTGAGTTCCCGATTCCGCCGCCTACTCAAGATGCGGGATCGCACTCCCTAGCCGCTGCGCAGACCATGAAAACAAAACACCAATTACCTTCTGTCTACATAGCTGCCACCGTAACACATATCAGCACTAGACGCGAACCACGCTCGATCCCATATTCGCCACAAGATGATTGACGGCTGTCAACAAAGGCCCTTGCTGCTCGTAACCGCTCTCGTTGTACTCAGCAAGGCCCATATAGACAGCTGTGGATGTGCGCCGGATGAGGCCCAGAACGAGTCGTCGCATACTCTGCTGTCTGGCTTGGTACTCGTCGTAGTCTGTCCACAACTTGCCCGTTGGCCACTCGGGCGACAACACATGGGGATGCGTCAGGGGTTGATAGAGACGCTCCCACCAGCCTGTCGAGCCAATATCCAGCCAGAACTGATAACCGACTGCCTGATTTCGCATAATATATGTGTATGCCGGGGCGATGAGTACCGCATCGTTGCGCTGCTCCCAGTCGGCGGGCGCCGTGGCTCCTATTGCGCCGGAATCCACAAAGTGATAGAACTCACGGCCCACATCAGCTCCGACAAATGTATTTTGGTCCCATAGCGTAGGCTCGATCGCCCAGCGGAAGTTACGAGCTGCAACTATCAGCTGGTTAGCCACGCGTGCAGAATCTGTATTCCCATGAAACACGAAGCCAGGTTGACTCAGTATCTCGCCGAACAAGCGTGTCCAAAACTGGTCAAGCGTTCCTAGTGAAGATTCAGCGCGATAGGCGAGCAGCCATTCGCGCAGTCGATCATATTGTTCGCCAAACCGATAGGTGACACGATCCCTGGCGGCAGCGTCTAGCGACTCGAACGGCACGAGGTCTCCGTCCCGCCGATTGGGTCGATACACGATTTTCGCCAACAGGCTTGCCCGTACTGGATCCGCAGTCGAGATTGTACTCAGTAGCATAGTCGCGATGTCGCCACTGTCAAGATGGATTCCCCAGTGCGGTCGACTTAGTACAGCCAGCGTGAGCATAGCCTTGGCTGCAGGTTCGATGCGCAGCGGTCGGCTAGGTCTGTGGCTTGTGGAGGGAATATTATGCTTGTCCAGCTCATTCTGCAGGCTAAACTTGAGCGCGTCACTGAGATATGGCGCTAGTATGACGATTTGCTCAGGCTCAACACCTTGGTCGGTGATCAAGCTCGCAATCTGATCGGCTACCCATTCGACCATCTGCGGGAAAAATCTAAAACTCGATTGCGGCATGAACAGCGCAGGGGCATTGGCCGTATCAGCACTGTCAGCGATGTTGCCTGCGCCAGTCTGAACCGCCGCTCTTTCCCCGGCGTGGAAGAGCGAATAGACGGACCGTTCCAGCAACTGTATGGGCGGCGACATTGTTCTCGACTGATTGAGCGTGACTACTTCATCACATATAGCGCGAAGACGGTCAACACCCTCCGGATACGCGCCCAAGAATACGCGCAATCCGCCGTCATCATCAGATATCAATAACGCACTGTCTAGGTGAGGAAGCCATGCACGCAGCAACCGATACGCTGTGTAGGTATCCTCCTCCACGTTATCGGCGATCAGGTGCCGGTAGGAGCGCAACAGGCGAGTCCTTACCCATTCCTGTGTCAGGATATGGTCGTTGAAGAGCTCAATCTGCAGACTGTAATTGAGTAGATTCTGGTCTAGACACTTCCGACGAAAGCTCGCACTGATATCGTGGGCTGTCTTCAGCGCGTTGATGGACGCGACCCGGTGCCGACCAGGCGGTACAGTTAATTCAAGCTTTCTGTAGACCTCATCAATCGTATAGCCATTTAGAGCCGCCTTGTTCAAGTTGTCCAGTATCTGGCTGATGATGCGGCTGCGGTCGACGCGAATACCGGCGAATCCATCTCGGATCAAAGCCTCATCCACCAACGGCGCCATGTGATATTGGCTGGTCTCCAGGTTGAGGAACACTGGCTCTTGATCCGGATGGGTAAAACCTGCATTCTCCGCAATCAGAGGCCAATATAATTCAACTGAGCGGCGAGACATACTGGCGATGCTCGCCATCGTTACCGGCGATCCAGACGGCGTGCTTGGCCTGCGCAAGGCTTTGTAGTAGGGTCGTCTCAACGCGCGCTGCGGCGTGAGCACCAGAATCTCTGATCCGTGTATATTCTCCTGTTGCAGCAGCCATTCAATCCGCTGAATGGCTAGGCTTGTTTTTCCAACTCCGAACGGCCCATGCAGGAAAACCTTGTTGACCGATTCGATGACAGGTACAATAGAAGCGTCCATAATTTGAAGTTTCAACCATCACCTCCTGTCTTGTCAAAGAGGAGCGGCTCATGGAACAGTATGCAATACCGCTCATGCCCGGACCTGTATCCATACCTGCCGATGTTTTGGCCGCGACTGCCGTGAACTATGGTAGCCCGGATACTGAACCCGAGTTTTTCGACTTGTATGGTCGCTGCGAAATTGGACTAAAGAGGATTCTCAACACGCAGAACCAAGTGGCGATCCTATCTGGCGAGGGGATGCTGGCGCTTTGGTCAGCTTTGAAGAGCGTCATCCGGCCCGGCGATAAGGTCCTCGCCATTGGCACAGGCGTGTTCGGCTATGGCGTCGGCGAGATGGCTAGACAGATTGGCGCCACAGTGGAGTTCGTCAAGTTCGAGTATGATGAATCACTGGACTTACAACAGGTGCGGGAGGCAGCGCGGCGGTTCCAGCCCAAGCTGGTCACTGCAATTCATTGCGAGACGCCTAGCGGCATCCTGAATCCCATCGACGGCTTAGGCGAAGTCGCCCATGAAGCGGATGCGCTGCTCTATGTTGATTTCGTGGCGAGCGCCGGCGGCGCTCCGCTGGAGGTGGACACGTGGGGAATTGACCTGGGATTGCTCGGCAGCCAGAAAGTGCTCAGTTGCACATCTGACCTCTCCATGGTCAGTCTTAGCGAACGAGCCTGGGCCGCAATCGACGAGGTCCAGTACGTCGGTTATGACGCACTCGTTCCATGGCAAACCGGCGTCGAGGAGCGCTATCTGCCGTACACGCATAACTGGCATTCCATGGCCGGTCTGGATGTTGCCATCAATCGTCTCCTATCTGAAACGGTGGAAGGCTCTATCGTACGTCACCAAAACGCCAGCGCCTATTGCATAGAACGATTGCAGGAAATGGGCGTGAAGATATTCCCGCGCGACCTAAAGGTTTCGTCGCCGACTGTGACCGCTGCGTATGTGCCGGACACGATGACTTGGCGTGAGCTAGACAAAGCGTTGCGATCGCACGGCATGATAGTCGGCGGCAGCTACGGTCCGCTAACAGACAAGGTATTTCGCATCGGACACATGGGTTCGCAGGCTGAAATTGAACTTGTGGAGCGCGGTATGGATGGGTTGGCATCGGTCCTGCCGTGACGTTCCGGGGTGACGGGATGCCGTTCAGTTGGTCTGAAAGATTGGACTCCAGGTGGAGGACGGGCTACAATTGGCAGACTTGCGCCGTTTTGGGCAGCAAGACTCAACCAACCGCCAGTTGAATCGATGAATTGGCGCGTCCAGCCTGGAATCTTCCATTTTGAGTATCCCTGATTATCCAACTGCATTCTGGATCACGGCAGGATTGGCCATCGTGCTGGTTGGCATCGCCAAAGCCGGCTTCGGCGGCGGTGTTGGCATGGTTGCCACGCCGCTCATGGCCTTAACAATTTCCGTCACCGATGCTGCAGCAATTCTTCTCCCACTGTTGATCGTGGCTGACATCTTCAGCATCCGCCATTACTACAACCAGTTTGATCTCAGGAGCATCAAACTCATGGTGCCTGGGGCGTGGGTCGGCGTGCTGATCGGCGGATTACTGTTTCGCTACTTCGGTAACCCGGAACATGAGGGCATTTTGCGCGTTGGTTTGGGCGTGCTGTCTTTGGTGTTCGTGCTCTACCAATTCACCCGCGCCCGATTGGCTGGACTGTTGGCAAAGAGCAACCCGCCGGACTACGCTGGCGTATTGTTCGGCAGTGCAGCCGGTTTCACATCGACGCTCGCGCATGCGGGCGGACCGCCGGCTACCATGTATCTACTGCCGCAAAAGTTTCCCAGGCAGATTTTCGTGGGTACCAACGTGGTCTTCTTCTTCATATTGAATTTGTCCAAACTGCCGGTCTATGGCTATCTTGGCCTGTTGCGCATCGGCAATCTTGCGACAATACTAATATTAGCGCCGTTGGCGCTTCTGGGCGTTACACTGGGCATCTGGTTGAATAAGCGTTTTTCCGAAGTATGGTTCGACCGTGTGATCTACGTGGGATTATTGTTCACAGGGATCGAGCTCATCTACAGCGGTATCAAGTAAAGGTTGACTGAATCCCAGGAGAAACACAGGTGATGAGGCTCGTGTGAAATACAGTCAGGCGAGATAAAGACAGGAGGAAATCATGAGTGACGCGGATCGGCTAATTCAGGAGAAAATCAACAACTTTCTTAGCGAGCGCAGACAGGCTATCTATGCAACAAACCGGGAAGGCGGACCTCCACAGCTCAGTCCCGTGTGGTTTGTTTGGAAAGACGAAACACTATACGTGAGCACCAGCGCAGAGTCATACAAGACCCAAAACGTTACTGCGGATGCGCAGGTGTCTGTCTGCGTTGATGGGGGGTTTGGCGATTATCGTTATGTAGCAATGAGCGGCGAGGCCACGGTTGTCGCATACCAGAGCGAGTTGCAGCAGGAGATGCGCTGGCAGATTATTCGCAAGTACCATGAAAGCGACGAGAGTGCACGCACGTACTTCGATAATAACGCGGATGAGGAATCGGTCCTGCTGGTGTTGAAGCCCAACCGCATTGTTTACAAGGATATGAACTAACATACAGTGCGGCGCACTAACTATTTTGCGTTCGCGCACGGAACAGGATGACGAAATGACGCTTTCAGCTTTTGGCGCCCCAGGTCGGTTCTGGCGGGGCAACTTGCATACGCATTCGAATGTCTCAGATGGATCATATTCTCCGCAGGAAGTCTGTGACATGTACCGCCTGGCAGGCTACGACTTCATTGCCCTTACAGAACACTTCATGGATAAGTATGGCTATCCAATTGTCGATACACGGCCCTACCGCAGCGCCGAATTCACGACCATTTTCGGAGCCGAGCTTCACGGCCCTCAAATAGAATTCGACAGTCCGTGGCATATCGTTGCTGCAGGGCTGCCGCTGGACTTTCAGCCGATCGATGGAGAAACAGGACCGCAGATCGCGCAGCGAGCCATTGACAGCGGCGCGTTTGTCGTGGTGGCGCATCCGCAATGGTACACGTTGACAGAAAAGGACATCAACTCGCTGGAGAATTTCCACGCCATCGAGGTCTTCAACGGCGTCGCTGCGGAGCACAACGATCGCGCAGATAGCTGGCATATCGCCGATATCGTGCTGAGCCGCGGAAGGCGCTGTAATGTCACTGCTGCCGATGATTGCCACCAATTCGATGGGATGTGGGATTTCCAGCGCGGCTGGGTATGGGTCAAAGCCGAAGATCTTACACCAGAGGCGCTGTTGGCAGCGCTGAAGAGCGGTGCGTATTATTCGAGCACGGGTCCGCAGATTCACGACGTGTCGATTACCCGTAACCTGGAGTGCACAGTTACGTGTACGCCGGCTGAGCGTGTGTACGTTACTGGACGCGGACCGGCTGTTGCGTCACAGGGCGGTCGCGGATTGACCAAGGTAACGCTGGACCTGAGTTCATTCAATAGTCCATATGCGCGCATCACGGTGCGCGACGCCAATGGCGACCGTGCATGGACGAACCCGTTCTGGTTCGATGAGCTTTAGTTCCAGGCGCGGATCGGCTGGAGTTCATCTGGACCTAATGACGCGCTATACTATTAGTCGGTCCATTTGAGCTATTTGCAGCGAAGTAATTGATTTCGCGCCAATTTGACGCATGAAGCATAAGGCATCTCGTGCCATGTCCCTTCCCTTCAATTCCATCTATCGCCACGGGTTTGTTCGTGTTGCGGCGGGCGTACAGACTGTCACTATCGCGGATCCCGCCCAAAATGCAGAACGCATTGCCGCGATGGCGCAACATGCGCATGAGCAACATGCGGCTTTGGTTGTCTTCCCAGAGCTCAGCCTCTCCGGCTACTCCAACGACGACCTATTCCAGCAGGATGCGTTGCAGCAGGCCTGCCTTGACGCGATTGACGGTCTCGTTGGTGCGAGCCATGCATGGTCGCCCTTGGTGCTCGTAGGCGCGCCGCTGCGTTTCAAAGGGCGCCTGTTTAACTGCGTTGTCGTTATTCATGCCGGACGTATCCTGGGTGTTGTACCCAAGTCGTACCTGCCCAACTATCGCGAATTCTATGAGAAACGACAGTTTGCGGCGGCGAGGGACGCGCGGTTCGATGAGGTCGAACTCTGTGGCAGGACAGCGCCATTCGGAACGAACATGCTTTTCAGGGCGATGAACGTCCCGGACTTCACCGTGCACACTGAAATCTGTGAAGACCTGTGGACGCCGATTCCTCCAAGCACCTACGCCGCCCTAGCTGGCGCCACCGTACTTACCAACCTCTCCGCCAGCAACATTACCGTCGCCAAGGCGGACTATCGGCGCGAACTCTGCTCGTCACAGTCGGCCAAGTGCATCAGTGCGTACATCTATTGTGGAGCTGATTCAGGTGAATCCACCACCGATGTCGCCTGGGACGGACACGCCATGATCTATGAGAATGGCAGCCGGCAAGTCGAATCGGAACGTTTTGCGACCAAGGAACAGCTCGTACTGGCGGATATCGATCTTGACCGGCTGGTACAGGATCGGTCGCGCATGACCAGTTTCATCGACTCGGCGACCGACCATCGAGAGGCGCTGGAGCGTTTCCGCACCATTCCTTTCGAGCTACCATTGCCGCAAGAGGTAGTCGAACCGCTGCAGCCGACCTACCGTTTCCCCTACGTGCCCAGCGATCCGTCCGTGCTGGACGAGCGATGCTACGAAGTGTACAACATACAGGTGAACGGGCTGGCACAGCGCCTACAGGCGACGGGCATCCAGCGCATCGTCATCGGCGTGTCCGGCGGACTTGACTCCACACAGGCGCTAATCGTGGCTGCGCGTACCATGGACCGGCTGGGCTATCCGCGCACGAACGTACTTGCCTATACGATGCCAGGATTCGCCACCAGCGTCAGCACGAAAGACAACGCGCAAAAACTGATGGAAGCGCTTGGCGTGTCCAGCCACGAGATCGACATTCGCCCTTCCGCCCACCAGATGCTTAGCGACATCGAACATCCCTTTGCCGACGGCGTCGCCGAATATGATGTGACATTCGAGAATGTGCAGGCAGGTGAGCGTACGTCCCACCTATTCCGGTTGGCCAATTACAACGGCGCTATCGTACTCGGCACCGGCGACTTGAGTGAACTGGCGCTTGGCTGGTCCACGTATGGCGTGGGCGACCAGATGTCACACTACAATGTAAATGCATCCGTGCCCAAGACGCTCATCCAGCACCTCATTCGTTGGGTGGCAACCACGGAGCAATTTGGCCCAAAAGCTTCGGCGGTTCTGTATGCCATTCTGGATACGGAGATTTCGCCCGAGCTCGTGCCCGGAGACGGCACGAGCGGTGATGGTCCGGCACAGAGCACGGAAGCCAAGATTGGCCCGTACGAATTGCAGGATTTCAACCTGTACTATACGTCCCGCTTCGGCTACCTGCCCAGCAAAATCGCATTCCTGAGCTATCATGCATGGCGAGATAAGTCGGTGGGAAACTGGCCTCATCTCATACCCGAACTAAAACGGAATGAGTATACGCTTCTACAGATCAAACAATGGCTGCACGTGTTCCTGTACCGTTTCTTCCAGATTAGCCAGTTCAAGCGTTCGGCCATGCCCAACGGCCCGAAAGTAGGTTCCGGCGGCGCCCTCTCCCCGCGCGGCGATTGGAGAGCGCCCAGTGATTCGACTGCCACAACCTGGCTGAACGAACTAGATAACAACGTTCCGGATCAGTTGCCTGAATGATTCGCGACACATTCCGCCAGCAGTATGGTTAACAAGATTGAGGAATCGAAATGAGCGCTAAAAAGAAATATGTCATCGTAGGAACCGGCGGTCGTGCAAGCATGTATGTTGATGCCATTCTCGGCAGCTATGCGGACACTTCGGAACTCGTGGGCTTGTGCGACTTGAGCCAGATTCGCATGGACTATCACAATCGACAAATCTCTGAGAAGTGGTCGGCGCCCGCTGTCGCCACCTATCATGCTGAAGAATTCGACACTATGTTGCGCGAAAAGCAGCCGGACGTTGTCATCGTTACCACCATGGACTCGCGCCACCACGAGTACATCATTCGCTCCATGGACGCGGGTTGCGATGTCATCTGTGAGAAACCAATGACGATCGATGCAGAAAAGGCGCAGGCAATACTGGATGCCATCGAGCGCACAGGAAGACAGGTACGAGTAACTTTCAACTACCGGTATTCACCCTTAAGCACCAAGGTGCGAGAGCTGTTGCATCAGGGATTGGTCGGCAGAATCAATCACGTGAATTTTCAATGGCTGCTGGACACGTACCATGGAGCCGACTATTTCCGGCGCTGGCATCGTGAAAAAGACAAGTCCGGCGGCTTGCTCGTTCACAAAGCCACACACCACTTCGATCTGGTCAATTGGTGGATCGATTCCAAACCTACGACCGTCTATGCCATGGGTGATCTACGTTTCTATGGTAGGCAAAATGCAGAGGCGCGCGGCGAACACTATCCGTATTCACGCTACACTGGCGTGCCGGAAGCAGCGGACGACCCGTTCGCGTTAATGCTAGACCGCAACGAAACGTTGAAGGAACTCTATCTTGATGCCGAAGTGGATTCCGGCTATATACGCGATCGCAACGTGTTCGGCGAGCCCATCACCATCGAAGACACAATGAGCCTCACCGCACGCTACGACAACGGCGCGTTGTTAACATATTCGCTGTTGGCCTATTGTCCGTGGGAAGGATATCGCATCTCTTTTACGGGTGACATGGGCCGAATCGAAGTGGAACTCGTGGAGCAAGTCGGCAAGACGTTCGTCGGCGGTCAAGAGGAGACGATGGAGCCGAATGAGGAAACTGTCAGTCAGTTCGGCGGTGTGCACATTCGCGTATACCCCTTGTTCGGTACGCCGTACGAAGTGCCCGTACCGAACATTGAGGGCGGCGGTCACGGCGGCGGTGACCCTATCATGCTGGAGCAGTTGTTCAGTGACAACCCGCCGGCAGACCCGTTCAAACGAGCAGCCTCGCACATCGACGGCGCCGCATCTATTCTTTTGGGCATTGCCGCCAACGTGTCCATGGCGGAAAATCGCCCTGTCAACGTAAACGAGTTAGTCACCTTTCCAAGTAACTAGAGCTTTTGCTATGTGAGCAGTTCGCCAGTAGTAGTCTTATGATACGATCGCTTTCCGAACGCTATTTTGCAATTTAGTGCCAGCGTGATGGCAGATCATACACGAGTATTTGCACACGCGTATATCGAATCAACCTTCCATCTATTCGCAAATCCAGTAAGGGAATCACAATGAAAACAAGAACAGGCAGTTACCCAATCGGCTTCCGTCGAGGTCGCGCGGAATGGCAATCAGATATCGGAAAGCTCATCGACTGGGCGAAAGAGAATGAACTTGAAGTCATCGATATTGGCGGTGACAAGGCGCTTGAGACTGGCAAGGCAGTTCAGGACGCCGGGCTGAATATTGGCTCAGTAGATTTGGTCGCCTCACGCAATATGATTACGAAGGATGCAGACAAGCGCGCCGCAGCTATCGAGACGAATAGCAAGCACATCGAAACGTGTGCAGCTCTCGGGAACATGAACTACTTCCTGGTCATGCTGCCGGAAGATCCAACAGCCGGACGTTCAGAGAACTTCGCACTGATGATGGAAGCCTATATCGAGCTGGTGCCGGTCCTGAAGGCCAACAATGCCCGCATCGTCATCGAAGGATGGCCTGGTCCTGGTGCACTCTGTTGCACGCCGGAAGGGTGCCGAGAGTTCTTCAGGGAGATCCCGTCCCCGGTCATGGGCATCAACTATGATCCGTCACACCTGATTCGTCAGGACATCGATCATATTCATTTCCTGAACGAATTTGTTGCCCGCGTCTACCATGTCCACGGTAAGGACACGGAGATGCAGGTCGACGAGTACTATGAGTTCGGCCGTGAGCAGCCGGCTACGTTTGCGCAGACGCTTCCGTACAGCGGTCACACCTGGCGCTATACGATTCCGGGTCACGGTATTGCTCGCTGGAACGATATCTTCACCATCCTGAAGGAGAACGAGTACAGCGGTTTTGTCTCCATCGAGCTAGAGGACCGCAACTTCTATGGCAATCCTGAAATCGAGCAGATGGGTATCGTGAAAGGCGCCCAATTCCTGACAGGTTGCTAGTGAACTGGACCGCCGAATGCAGTGCCGTACAATCGAGTACAACAGCGATTCGCACGTTCGCTGCGACTCACCTGAGTAGCGCCACTGACGCAATGCGTCAATTGTCCACATACGGCAGTGGTGCTACACTACAAACAGAATTCTCTGGTTCAATCATTAGCGTATTGTTTCCCTTCTCTTTGGCGACAGATCACCGCAAACGTATCGCATGGTCGTGCGCCACTTCATCCTGAGTTATCCGAATATGGAGGAACGTAGCATGAGTGAAATTCTGGCTGGGATCCGAACTGCCGTCATGGAAGGCAATGCAAACGAGGTCCAAACGCAGGTGCAGACGGCGCTTGACGAAGGCTTGTCGCCAAAAACCATTCTGGACGATGCACTAATCGATGGTATGACCGAAGTCGGTCAACTCTTTGAGAACGGTGAGTATTTTGTGCCTGAAATGCTCGTCTCCGCACGCGCCATGAAGATGGGCCTGGCAATCTTACGCCCGCTGCTCATCGAGCAGGCTGTAGAGCCAGTAGGCCGCGTCGTCATCGGCACTGTGCGCGGCGACATGCACGACATCGGTAAGAACCTCGTGGGCATGATGATGGAAGGCGCCGGCTTCGAGGTCAACGACCTCGGCGTCAATGTATCAGCCGAGCAGTTCGTGACTGCAGCTAAGGAAGGCAATGCGGACATCATTGCACTATCCGCACTGTTGACCACGACAATGCCCAACATGAGCGAGGTCATCAGCAAGCTGAATGAATCCGGCGATCGCGGCAAGGTGAAGGTGCTCGTCGGCGGCGCGCCCGTGACCGAGTCATTCGCTGAGCGAATCGGCGCAGACGGTTTCGCGGCGGATGCCAGCCAAGCAGCTTCTCTTGCGAGATCTCTGGTCGCATAGCGTCGGCGAATGGCACACGACAACATGACACCCAAGGAGCGCTGGCTCGCAGTTCTTGCGGGTCAGTCGCCTGATCGCGTCCCAATGGACTACTGGGGCACCGACGAAGCCACCAGCAAACTGGTCAAACATCTGGGTCTGCGTAACCGGTGGCAAGCTTTCGAGCGACCTGCATATTGACCGCGTTGTGTCGGTGCAGCCCGAGTACGCAGGTCCGCCGCTGCGACGCGGCTACGACATGTACGGACGTCGCTATCGCTATATCAACTATGGTACCGGGAAGTATCGCGAGTGCATCGCTGGCCCACTGGAAGGCTACGAGACAGTGGAGGAGATCGAGGCCAACTACACTTGGCCGACGGCCGACTTGTTCGACTATTCGGTGCTGCCGAATCAGCTTCGCGGACGAAAGCGCAACTATCCGGTACAAGGCGGTGGCTCTGAACCGTTCCTCATCTATGCGGACCTGCGCGGGCGCGAACAGGCGTATATGGATCTGGTCCTGCGCCCTGAAATGGTGCATTACTGTCTAGACAAGCTGTTCGACTTTTGCTACGAGAATACGACCCGGATCTACGAAACGTTACCCGGCCAAGTTACACTCTCGTACGTGGCGGAGGATTTCGGCGGGCAGGAGAACCTGCTCTATTCGCGACGAAATATTCAAGAGTTCTTCCTGCCGCGCATGAAACGTATAATCGACCTTGCCCATTCCTCGGACGTCTACGCGTTTTTCCACAGCGACGGCGCAATCCGCACCATCATTCCCGATATGATCAACATCGGCATTGATGTGCTGAATCCGCTGCAGTGGCGGTCACCCGGCATGGAGCGAGAAGGCATCAAGCGCGACTTCGGCGAGAAAGTTGTGCTGCACGGAGGTGTCGACAATCAGCAGACGCTAGCGTTCGGCACAGTTGAGGACGTACAGAACGAGGTACTAGAGAACCTACAAATTCTGGGTAAAGGCGGTGCGTATATTCTGGCGCCTTGCCATAACATCCAGGCCGTCAGCCCCCCTGAAAATATCGTCGCCATGTATGAGACCGGTTACGCCAATGGCGGTGCTTGATCTGCGGATGTGAGCTGACAATACTGCGAACTGAGTTCTAGAAAGAAGGCTACAATGGCGGAGCAACCGAACGTACTGCTCATTTGCACGGATCACTGGCCTGCATCGTTCCTCGGCATTGCCGGCCATCCCACGATCCAGACACCGACACTGGATGAGTTAGCGCGCAGTGGGCGACGCTATACCAACATGTATTCCGAATGCCCGGTGTGTATTCCTGCCCGGCGCTGCCTAATGACTGGCGTCACGCCGCGCACACAGGGCGATCGCGTCTTCAAAGAAACCGAGCCCATGCCTGAGCTGCCAACCATGGCGCAACAGTTCCGCAATGCCGGCTATCAAGCCTACGCCGTGGGAAAATTGCACGTCTATCCGCAACGCAATCGTATCGGCTTTGACGACGTTATTCTGGATGAGGAAGGTCGTACACAGTATGGCGTATACGACGATTATGAGACATTTCTTGGCGACGAGGGCTTCCCAGGCAAACACTATACGCACGGCATGAGCAACAATGAGTATATAACGCGACCCTGGCATCTGCCGGAACACACGCACGTGACCAACTGGGCAGCCAGTCAAATGTGTCGCGTCATCAAGCGGCGCGACCCGCTGCGACCGTCATTCTGGTATCTTTCCTTTAGCCATCCACATCCGCCGCTGGTTCCGCTACAGACCTATCTGGACATGTACGAAGGCGTGGATATTGATATGCCGATATGCGGCGAGTGGACCGAGGAACCCGATTCATTGCCCTATTCGCTTCGTGCCGGCCTCAACCGCGACAGCAAGCTCAACGAGACGCAGACTTGGATGGCACGGCGCGCCTTCTATGCGTTGTGCACGCACATTGACCACCAGATCAGCACGGTCATCGGTACATTGCGTGAAGAGGGGCTGCTGGACGATACGATCATCATGTTCACGTCTGACCATGGCGACATGCTCGGTACACACCATTTGTGGGCTAAACGGCTATTCTATGAGAACTCAGTCAACGTGCCACTGATATTGCTGGATATTGCGAACGGTAACCGCGTAGGCTATAACGAGGTTGATGACCGGCTGGTCCAGTGGCGCGATATCATGCCGACCCTGCTGGATATGGCAGGCATTCCCATTCCGGATACGGTCGAAGGGATGTCAATGGTTGGAGAAGAGACTCGAGAATACGCTTACGGTGAAAACGGCGAGGACCTGCATTCCACTCGCATGGTGCGTGACAAACGCTACAAGCTAATCTACTATGCCACAGGCAACCATTTCCAGCTGTTCGACATGCAAGAAGATCCGCTAGAGCTGCACGACCTGGCCAATGATCCTACGTACGCCAGCGAGATAGAGCGGCTCAAAGAACAGCTAAAGACCGAGCTTTACGGTGTTGATCTGGAATGGATTGAGAACGGCAAGTTCGTCGGATGGCCTGACCGAGCATTTGTTCCGGGTCCGAATCGTGGACTGAGCAGCCAACGCGGAGAGCACTGGCCATCGCCGCCAAAAACGGATATGGCGCAGATCGAGTGGCACCATGAGCGCCCCTAGCTCTGACATAGGACGAGAGTGTTTCTGTCACGAATAGACAGCTTAATCCATCTGTACCACTGAACCAGGAGTGTCGAATATGAGTGATACGAAACCAGAGAAGCTATTCCTCTATGTGGGTACGTACACCCGTCGTGAACCGCATGTGGAGGGAAAGAGCGGCGGGATTGAGATCGTGACGTTTGATACGGAGTCGGGCAAGCTTGCCCGCGCAGATACTGTAAGTGGAATCGAGAATCCGTCGTTCATCGCCATCCATCCCCAGGGAAACGCCCTCTACGCAATCAGTGAAGTCGGTGATTTCGAGGGGAAGGCCGCTGGTGGGATCTATGCCTATGCCATCGATCCGAACACGAAAGGACTTACCAAGCTCAACGGTCAGTCCGTCAAGGGACCCGGACCGGCTTACGTGTCGATCGACAGCAAGGGCAGACATGTGCTGGTCGCCAACTACGGTGGCGGCAGTGTCTGCGTACTGCCGGTGCGAAAGGACTTAACCTTGGCTACTGCCAGCGCCTTTGTTCAACACGAAGGCAGCAGCATCAATCCTCAGCGTCAAGAAGCGCCGCACGCCCATTCAATCGTCCTAGACCCCAGCGATCGCTATGCTCTGGTGGCGGATCTGGGCCTGGATAAGGTCATGATTTACCGCTACGACGATGAGGCTGGAACCGTCAAGCCGAACGCCGACCAAAGCTGGGCGCGGACGAAGTCGGGCGCAGGGCCAAGGCATATCGTTTTCCATCCGAATGAGCAGTATGTCTACGTCATTAACGAACTCGATTCGACGGTTATCGCCTACCGCTGGAGCGCTGACAAGGGCGGGATGACCGAACTGCAGACGATCAGTACGCTGCCTGAGGACTGGGAGGGACGCAATTATCCGGCAGATATTCACGTACACCCGAACGGTCGTTATCTTTACGGTTCCAACCGGGGACATAACTCCATTGCCGCATACGATGTGAATCCTGAAACCGGCGAGTTATGCAACTTCCGCGCAGTTCCTTCCGGTGGCGAATATCCGCGCGGTTTCACACTCACGCCCGACGGTGACTTTGCACTGGTCGCCAACCAGAATTCCAGCAATCTTCTTGTCTATGCTATTGATCAACAAACGGGTGATTTGACGGCTACAGGTGAAGTGTTGGATCTACCCACGCCAGTCTGCGTGAAGGTTTATCAGTAGAAAGAGTTCCAGCCCGCAGTGTGATAGAATTACGCTGACCGGCTGAGATATCTGGGATCAACAGGGAATTCAGAAGACAGGAGAATAGGCTATGAAACGACCGTTCGCAGTGACGTTATTGGCTGTACTTGCCGTATTAGCAGGAATTTGGGCAATCGTCGACGTGCTCCGCTTGCTGGGTCTAGCACCCGTCGCAACATTAGGAACGATGAATTTCTACGGATCGAGCTTTATAGGAGCAATTTTCGCAGCAATTGTCGCCGCCATCTGGTTCTGGGCGGCTGCCAAAATCTGGGCGCTCGATTTGCAGGGCTGGACGTTCGTAGTGACTATCGCGGTCGTGTATCTGGTGTTCGACGTAATTGCTATGCTGGCAGGTTCATCGTGGCAGTCGGTGTCCGTATCCGTGATTTTGAGCGCACTGGCTCTGATTCTTGGCCTGCTGCCTTCGACAAAGGCGGCATTCGGACAGGCGCGAGCCTAGAATGCCCCAACTGTAGGCCCAGCGAGAGGCATTGTAAACACGATCCTCGGGCTAACTGAATAGATGGATCGGGACGGTATGTGTAAAGCTTGCCGTCCTTTTTTGTCTGCGCCTCGGATGCAGTAGACTTGATAGAGACTGCAAACTGCACCAGCCATGCTTCCACATAGAAAGGCCCGCATGATGCTCGTACAAGAGCTGGATACGCCCATTCTTACCATTGATATCGACGCGCTGCAGGAAAACATGCAGCGCTATCAGCGCTACTACGACGAGCACGGCATTCTACTGCGCCCGCATATTAAGACGCACAAATCGCTGGCCATTGCAGCCATGCAGATGAACGGCGGCGCATGCGGCTTGACCTGCCAAAAGCTGGGTGAAGCGGAAACTATGGTATCCGGCGGCCTTACGGTGGACATTCTGATCCCCTACAATATCATCGGCGAACGGAAACTCGAACGACTTGTCGCACTGGCCAAACAGACGCCGATCACGGTGTCCGCTGATTCTGCATACACGGTAGAGGGTTACTCAAGCGCATTCGCCAATACTGGCATGACGCTGCCGGTGCTGATCGAATTCGATTGCGGCATGCAACGAACTGGCGTAGCCACTGTAGAAGAGTCCGTTGCTCTGGGTCGGCTCATCGAGTCGCTGCCAGGCCTAGAGCTTCGGGGTATTCTAGGCTTCCCCACGCCTCCGTCCATGCGGCCATTCATACGGCAAGTTATTGCTGCCTTCGAGGAGGCCGGATTGCCCTGTCCTGTGGTCAGTGGCGGCAGTACGAAATGCGGGATGCAGGCGCACGAAATACCTGAACTGACGGAGTACCGCGTCGGCGAGTATATCGTCGGCGGCGCGGGGCATTTGCTTGCCGGTCGGCATACTGTCGAGCAATCCGCGCTGCGCATTCAGGCGACGGTCGTTAGCGCGCCAACTGCAGACCGCGTGATCCTGGATAGCGGCAGTAAAGCATTGTCCGCCTCAACCATGGAGACGGACAATGGAAAAAGTATGGGCTATATCGTTGAGTATCCTGATGCACACGTTTTCACGTGCTCGGAAGAACACGCGCACGTCGATGTTTCAGCTTGCGCCAAGAAACCTGCGATCGGCGAGCGTGTACAGGTTCTGCCCGTTCACCCTTGCCCCTGCGTCAACATGCACGATGAAATGATCGCCGTTAGCGGTGAAGAAGTGGTGGCAGTGTGGCCCATCCACGCGCGCGGCAAGGTACGCTAGGGCAAGTGTAGCAGGGCCGGATAGCGCTACAAGCTAGGCACGTCTACTCCGACAGAAGCGCCGGCGTCGATGATCGCGTCCCAGGTCGCCTGCTCTACTTCGACGCCTTCGACCATGCGTTTGGCTTTGTTCATCTCCTCGATCTCACCAGGGATCAGCACCTCGTCGACACCTGGCATGGTCGGCGATGATTTCACCCAGTCGACCAGCTTGTCAACTTCGTGCTTAAACTCGTCGACGTTGATGAAGCTATCGATTTTTATGGCCATGGCAATGTAGCCGCTGCCGCCGCGCGTCGGATTCTCAGAGCTGCATCCTGCCCAAGAAAGACCGCCTGCCAGCGCGTCGATCATAAAGGCGAGGCCGTACCCCTTGTGGCCGACCGGGCCGCCCATGGGAAGCATAGCTACGTCAGGATCCGACATCATGCGGCTAGCCTCGTGTACTGGATTCCCATCTGCATCCACAAGCCAGCCATCCGGTAGCGACAGCCCCCGCGCACCGTAGACGGCGACCTTACCGCCTGCCGCCATGCTCGTCGTAATATCCAACATGGGCATGATTCCCTTGCCGGATGGGACGGCAATTGACAGAGGATTCGGGGGCAGGCGTTTGGCCACGCCGCCGAAAGGCGCCACAAATTGCGCGCCGCCGTTCAATATCACCATGCCAACGCAATCCTCGGCGGCAGCCAGCGGTGGGTAGGCGCCTAGTCGGCCAATGTGACCGGAGTTGTGAACGGCGACGGCGCCAAACGTTGTCTGCTTCGCCTTTTCCACGGCCATGCGCATGGCCTCGTACGCCAGCACGATACCGAAGCTGCCGTTGGCGTCCATGACAGCATTGGCAGGTGTTTCACGCACGATCTTCTGGTTGCCGACCGGTTTGATCGTTCCTGACTTGAGCGACGGCACGTATTGCGCGATTCGAATCACGCCGTGCGAGTCGTGCCCCATCAAATTAGCTTCGACAAGATGTTGCGCAGCTAGTTCGGCTTGATCCTGCGGCAAGCCAGCAGCCTGCAGCACTTGCACTGTGACGTCAGTTAATTGGTTGTACGATACGAGTGGCATGCTTGGCGCTCCATTGCGATATTGGTTGCATTGAGATAACGTGGTCGACGTGTTGATACTAGCCTATCGGTAATCAAAGTCAGCGATACCGATCAAACTATGGTAGATACCTATTCAGGCCATTCCTCACCATCATAATAACGTGTGCCTTGATGACCCTGCTTGGGAATCGGTGTTTCCAACCGCTCGCCTGGCGCACTTACAAAGATCAATGTACGCGGCTTGCCCGATTTCGGATTAACTGCACCGCCTTCCAAATGGGAGATTTTGCACCGTCCCACGATCATGTTATCGAAGACGGTGTAAACATAATCACCCGGGCTCAGGTTCTTTGGCGTGCCAGCCATATGGAAGTCATATTCCGTCAGCGTTCCGTCATACAGCGAGTCAACGAATTTTTGACCTGCCTTCGCTGGGATAGTCTTGGTAATACCGTGACTCATTACATCCTCCTATCGCGCTGATGCCGCCTCGCTTGTCGACGACGCCGAGACGGTCGGCTGAGCCAGTTTTCTCCGATGGTACAGTCCTTCAGCGGTGAACACGGCTAACGCCATCCAGATCAGACAGTAACCGACCAATAGATGTGAATTGAATGGCTCGTGATAAACGAACACACCAAGTAGGAACTGCAATGTTGGCGCTATGTATTGTAACAAACCTATCACGCTCAGTGGAATCATCCGCACAGCAGCTCCAAATAGCAAGAGCGGCCCTACCGTGAATACGCTAGTCGACATAAAAAGCAGCAATGTGGTGCTATTCGCTATCGTGGATGCATTTCCCGGCTGGCTGTAATAGTAGGCGAGCAGGAGGACAACGGGTAGAAATAGGATGCCCATCTCTGAAGTGAGCCCGGTCATAGCCTCAAGACTGCCCAGCTTCTTGAATAGTGCGTAGAAACCAAACGTAAAGGCGAGCGTCAAGCCGATCCAGGGCAAGCTGCCGTACATAAATGTCAACCAGAGCACGCCCAGCGCTGCAATACCGATGGACGCCCACTGTCCGCGGCGCAGGCGTTCGTGAACGAAGAGAACGCCTAGGAGCACGTTGACTAACGGGTTCATAAAGTAACCGAGGCTGGTCTCCACGATCCTGCCTGAATTGATGCCATAGATATAGACGCTCCAGTTTGCAATGAGCAGCAGAGCGGTTAGTGCGACCAGACCAAGTATGCGCCAGGACGAGAAAAGCACACGCATGGAACGGAGTTGCTTGGTAGCCACGAGCAAGAGCAGCAGCAACGGAAATGACCACAGAATGCGCTGTCCGACCGTTTCCAGCGGCGGCACATCCTGCAGCAGCTTCCAGAAGATAGGCAGGACACCCCAACTTACGTAAGCGGCGATTCCGTATAGAATGCCTCGGTTCATACCTTCACATCATCTCTCATGTAATTTTCGGTAGGAGTATTACCGGCGATATCGCAATATTCCAGTATGATAAACGAGATGCATGCGATACAGGCAATTTCAAGTGCCTCAAGGTCCTATTGCTCGGAGTCATTATGTTCAGCAAAGCACCAGCGCTAGTCTGTCTAGAAAGTTAGCCGAGCGCGTGGCGCCAAGAACGAGAGATGTCGTAAACGATGAGTAAGCCACAAAGACCACCACTGGACGAATCGTATTGGGTTGAAGCAGGAAAACTCATGGCAGGCGAATATCCTGGAGCTGCGACCGAATCAGTATCAGTCGAGAAGCTGAATCGGATTCTTGCGTCTGGAATCGATACGTTTGTCGATCTCACTGAGTGCGGGGAGCCGGCTGGACTAGGCCCGCTGCAGCCATACCAACCATTGCTACCTCGGCTATCCCATGAACATGGGCGATCAGTCAACTACTATCACCGGCCTATTCGGGATTTGCACATTACTACTGCTGAACAGATGGCTGAGACACTCGATCTGATCGATTCAGAGATCGCTGTCGGGCGCACCGTCTATGTTCACTGTCGCGGCGGAATCGGTCGAACCGGTACGGTAGTCGGCTGCTATCTTGCCAGACATGGAACGGCGACAGGGGAAGATGCGTTGGCATTTGTGCGGGTGTTGGGTCGGGAGACGCCCCATGGTCGCAACGGCTGGCAATCGCCGGAAACGACCGAACAGATAGATATGGTGCGCAACTGGCAAATTGACAAATAAGAAGATGAAGGATTAATCGGGAGAGATCTTGAAGATGAACAAAGTGGCGGCAGTAATACTCAGTCTTCTTGCAATTGCCATTGTCGGCTCTATTGGCTTGGGCGTAGGTGTTGTCATTGGTGCAAGCGGCGTGCTGCCCAATACCGGTTTCGGCGGACGCAACGAACCGGAAGAGTTTCGTGTGTTCTGGCAGGCGTGGAACACGGCGAAGCGAAACTATGTCGACCGCAATGCGTTGGACGATCAGGATATGACGTACGGGGCGATCCGCGGCATGGTGCAAGCGCTGGGCGACACTGGGCATTCGGCCTTTCTGACGCCTGAGGAACTCCAGCGACAGCAGACGGATCTCTCTGGCAAGTTCATGGGTATCGGCGCCCAGCTTGGTGTACGTGATTCGCTTCCGATCATCGTTGCCCCTTTTGACGGCTCTCCTGCTGATCAGGCTGGCGTGAAAGCCGGCGACATCATCATGAAGGTGGACGGTGAGGATGTCACTACCATGTCGGTTACCGATATCGCCAACAAGATTCGGGGTCCTGAAGGAACCGTTGTGGATCTGACGCTTCTGCGGCCAGACGAAACACGTACGCTCGACATCTCAATTACGCGCGGAGAAATCTCCATTCCTGCAGCCAGCTGGGCCATGATTCCCGGCACAGAAGCTGCCCTGATCCGTTTGAGCCAATTCAGCGCTAATGCAACGCCTGACATTCAAGACGCCATCCAAGCAGCCAAGGACGCTGGTGCAAAGGCGCTGGTCGTCGACGTGCGCAACAATCCTGGCGGACTGCTTGAGCAGGCAATCTCCGTCACCAGTCAATTCCTTAGCGATGGTGATGTGCTGCTGGAAGAGGATGCGCAAGGCAATAGAGAATCCTATCCTGTGGAAGAGGGCGGTCTTGCGCAGTCAATTCCGTTGGCCGTACTCATCAATCCGGGTTCTGCCAGTTCATCAGAGATTTTCGCCGGCGCAATACAGGACCACGAACGCGGCACGTTGGTGGGTGAGACAACTTTCGGCACGGGTACCGTGCTCCAGCCATATCCGCTCATGGATGGGTCCGCGCTTCTGCTTGGTACCAAGCAATGGCTGACACCTGATGGTCGGCTGATACGAAAACAGGGAATTTCGCCGGATGTGGAAGTTACTTTGCCGATCGAAACCAATTTGCTCATTCCCATGGAACTCCAAGATATGACAGCCGAAGAGGTCGCCTCCAGTGATGACGCACAGTTATTGAAGGCTCTAGATATTCTCGGAATGCCGCCACAATAGGGTACACTTCTCTACGTACAACAAACTAGAATCTCCAGTACTGCAAAAGCATCTGTCCGCACCTTGCTAGCAAGCATGGTTAGGACAGGTTGTGTTTGTATGAGCAAGTGTACCTGAGCAGGTTGCGTCATGTTACTATTATGTAGCGTTTCTAGAGAAGTGTCCATACGTGGTCGAAGAGAATAGCCAAGACAGCGTCCCCGAACCCGAAGACGAACAACCTCACGATCCATATGCCGCGTTTCGGCACCATGATTACCGGCTTTTTACCATCGGCTGGTTCCTAGCCATGATCGGCACGCGCGTACAGAGCGTTGCTATTGGTTGGGAGATGTATAGCCGAACGGGCGATGCGCTGTCGCTTGGACTTGTGGGACTAGCACAGGCCTTGCCTACCATGTTGTTGGCGATTCCCGCCGGCTATCTTGCTGACCGCTACAGCCGACCGAAACTGGTCATGCTGAGTTTAGGCGCAATGACACTCACATCGTTGAGTCTGGCTGCGCTCTCCTGGCGGAACGGTTCTGTGCAGCTCATGTACGTATTCCTCTTCATGGATGCTGCAGCCGTGATCATTGGACGTCCGGCTAGATCGGCCATCATTCCGCACCTTGTCCCTAAAGAGGTCTTTCCCAATGCGGTCACATGGAATACGACCATGATGAACATTTCGGCAGTGGTGGGACCGGCTATTGGCGGCGTCATTGTGGCCATCAACGTCCCGTATGCCTACATTGTGGCGGCAGGGTCTTCGATTCTATTTCTCGGTATGATCCCACTGATGCACCTCACACCGTATGCAGTCGGCGGCAGCCGGAGCAGCACATCCATGCGCGGCTTGTTGGCTGGCATTCGCTTCGTGTGGAATACCAAGATCATATTGACCATGATCACGCTAGACCTGTTTGCCGTGTTGTTTGGCGGCGCAGTCTACTTGCTGCCCATCTACGCTCAGGATATTCTGGGTGTGGGTGCAACAGGATTTGGCTGGTTGCGTGCTGCGCCTGCAGCCGGCGCTATGTGCATGGCAATCGCTATGGTCTTTCTGCCACCAATGCAGCGAGCAGGTCGCATGCTATTGATCAACGTGGCCTTGTTTGGTGTGGCTACCATTCTATTTGGCATCTCGCGCTCGTTCATCTTCTCGTTCGCCATGCTTTTCCTTACAGGCGCTTTCGACAACGTGAGTATGGTGATTCGCGGTACGCTGCAGCAACTCATCACGCCGGACCACATGCGCGGCCGCGTTTCTGCCGTCAGCAGCATCTTCATCGGCGCATCCAACGAACTAGGCGGCTTGGAGTCGGGCGTAGTTGCGCACATATTCGGTCCTGTAATCTCCGTGGTAAGCGGCGGCATTGGTACGCTTATTGTGGTGGCTACGGTTGGGTTCAGGTCTAAAGATCTGCGCGAATTTGGAGCGCTTACGTCGGCGAAAACAGCCGAATTCGACGAGAATGAACCGTTTGGCCTTGGAGTCGCGAGCGAAGGCGCTCCAGCCAAGGGCGCCATCTCCTGCAGTACTGACGACTAACAACCAACATCACACGCATCCCGGAGGTACAAATGATTGCTTGGCAAGACGGCGACGTACTCACAAACGGAATCAGGCTGCACTATCACCGATCCGGCGGCGACAAACCGCCTATTGTGCTCCTACACGGTATCACAGACAGCGGGATGTGTTGGCCACTGGTGGCAGGCGCGCTTGCAGACAGTTATGACCTGATCGGCGTGGACGCGCGCGGGCACGGCCTGTCTGAGAAGCCCGAATCCGAGAAAGCCTATACGCGTGAGGAGCATGCAAAGGATGTCGCCGGTCTCATAGAGACCTTGGGACTCGAGAAGCCGGCGATCATGGGACATTCCATGGGTTCGGGCACTGCCACAACATTGGCTGCCATGTACCCTGCTCTTCCGGGCGCACTGGTACTGGAGGACCCGCCATGGCGCGAGGTTGACGAGAGCCCAGAAGGCAAGGCTGCAACGATGGAGCATCTGATGGAGTGGAAGGATCTGATTATAGCTCGCAAGAAGATGACGCGCGAAGACCTGCTCGCAAAGGGAAAGGCTGACAATCCGCTCTGGCCGGATGCCGTGTATGACAACTGGCTCGACGCCAAATATGCGGTTAGCGAGAAGGTTGTCGGCTACGTCAATGGCCTCAGCATGGGTTGGGAAGAGGCTGTGTCACGCATCCAGTGTCCCACGCTAGTTGTCACGGCGGAGCCTGAACTTGGCGCCATTGTCACGCCAGAGATCGCCAAGCGAGTACAGAACAACCCCCACGTCTCCGTCGCAAAGATCGCCGATGCAGGACACAATATCCGGCGCGAGCAGTTCGACGCATATATTGCGGCGGTGAAGTCCTTCCTCACCAAGAAGTATCCTGCGAAATAGTAGAGGTTTGACGCTCGGTCGAAAAATAACACGTTGACGTACAACAGCGCATTCCAATAGGTTTGGAATGCGCCGTTATTTTGTGCGTATGGCTGTGCTGCGCAGAACCGGTCGGTCAACATTACTTGAAGCGCATCGTCACAATCTTCTTGGGCGCGATATCGAACGTTGCGCGATTATCTGCAAGGTTTTCTGCCGCTGTCAATTCGTTGCCGTCCAGGTCGACCAGACAATGCTGGCTGAATCCCAGCTCCTCTGCCAGTTGCACCGAGGCGGCTGCAGTCGCATCGGTCGGATTGAACAGCCGCACTTCCAAACCAGAATCAACCATGTGCGCGCTCGTCATGACAACGTCGCCGTCGATCCGCATGAAGCTTTGCGTTACCGGCATAACCTTGTCAGTTCGATGCAGTTGGATATCCGCATCACGCAGTTGGATCACTTGTAGACCAGCCGCGACTCGTTGCGCCTTGCCGAACATCTTGATGCGGTCGGGTTTGCCGGTTAGTGGGATGAGGCGGTAGTGAAAGGTGTAATCGCCCAACAACAGCCCGCCAGGTTCGCCGTCGGTGCGCACTGTGGTTCGGGTGCTGCGCAGCAGGGTCAGCGCCAGCGTACGCTGCGGATTGTTCTGGATTGCAGTTTCCATTAGGCCTGTGCACGCCACAGCCAGCCCGCGCGATTCTTCGAACACGGCTGTCCATGATTGCTGCGGCTTCGTCTCGACTTCCAGCTCACGGTACTTGTAGTTGTCCTTGCTTAATGCAATGTCACGCTCAACTACATCGAAGGCCGAATCAGCCAGATACGTGTCGGCATTTACACCGGATGGGAAAAGAACTCGCAACCGATGGTCCTCGGCAGTGTTCTTGACCATTGTTTCGATTTCCACATCGTCTGAGCCGGGTCGAAGGCTGACCTTGCTCTCGATGACCAAGTCCACGAGCTCATCAGTTCTCGCCATAGTATCATCGAATGTGAAACGACGAGGCACTTGTATCACCGTACGAATTCGGAAGGTGGTCAGGTTGGCGCCGTCATGAATAACGGAGACGGCTGCGTTGCTGGCGACGGAAGAGAATAACTCGTCGTTGACGGCAATGCCGTGGAACCATCCGTCGCCGATGTCAGCGACATCCTCATACGTCAGCAGGTTCTCGTAAGACTGCCCGGTGCGCTTGTCTAGAATGTTGATGGAACCGTTGCAGTTAACATTGACGACAAGGTTCTCGTTCTCCATTGAACGCTCGGAAGTTGCCAGGCCGCGATTGGACGGGTGGCGCACGACCTGACCACTGACACTGTGTGACACTCGCGCTGCGTACTCATTCGGCTGGGAGCGAACCATGAGCGTCGTGTAGCCGCTTGCCGGGATGCGGAGCGGCAAAGACACCACCACGTCATTGGTCGAGTACCCTTCCGGGAACTTGGTCTCATAGATGCGCGTTTTGGTGCGATTGTTGGTCTGTCGCAGCCGTTGATACGCAATCTCCTCACCATCGGCTCCATAAATACGGAATGAGGGCTTTTGCTCATAGCCAAAGAACTCGTTGAATACAGGCCAGTCTCGGGGGATTTCGAGCTCCAGCTCGACGGTGTCCTCTAGGTCATGCGCCGCAGGGTTAAAAACGACAACCCGCAGTTCCTGATCGGTGACATCGCCCGCAACGCTAGCCGCGATACTGCGTGCACCTTCCAAGGTCAGCCGCTCGGTGATCTGCTCCGTCTGGCTGAAGCGGAACTTCATGTCCTCGTGCACAATGTCGATGCTACAGCCACAAATGGAATCATGCGGGTGGTTCTTCAGCAGCCACTTCCATGCCACGTTGAGGAATCCTTGAGGATACTCCTTGCCCAGTGCACGATGGGCCCAGGTGGAGACTGGCTCCGCCCAGTTACAAAGCATGGATTCGCAGTATTGGTTGCGTTGCTTTATCCATACGCGGCTGGAGAGTACGCCGGGAATCAACCACTGGGTGTCGTACGGGAGCGTACCCGGCTCTCGAAGCTCGCCTTTGTAAACGGAGCTGACACGATCAATCTGAGGCGCAGTGTCCTCGATGTAGGCGTCCAGGCTCGTATGCACAATCTCGAATTCGTCCTCGGATTCATCGGCATACTTGAACATAGCGGTATAAACTTCCGGATCCCATTCCTCGTGATCGCCGCCGTCGAAGAGCAGAATAGACTCTACCTCAGTCGACTCCGCCTCTTCACGCAGATAGTCGGCCGAATCCTGCGCAACTTTCTCTTCAATCACCGGACGCTCATGTTCCAAGGCATGTCGCACCTTGAAGGTATAGTCGCAATAGCCGTTGGTGGGGAAACGGTAGGCGATCAACTCCGTGCCGTCCGCCGCCTGCCAACGGATATGACGCGAATCAACATGGTTGATGCCGCGCCAGATGAGCGCTCCCTTTATTCCAAAGCCGTCGAATATCTGAGGAAGCTGACTGATGTGTCCGAAGAGATCGCAGGCGAAACCCGCTTGTGACGGACTTGTGCCGAACTCGCGAGCCATGCGCCTGCCCAGTTGAATATTACGAATGATCGACTCGCCGGCAACTAAAAACTCATCCGGCAGACAGTACCACGGGCCGATCACTAGCTTGCCCTCTTGGGCCAGTTGTTGAATCTTTTCCCGCTGTTCGGGCCGCACCTCCAGGTAGTCCTCGAGAATGATGGCCTGGCCATCGGTCTGAAATGGACCGCGCAGCACGCCATCGTCGATGCCCTGGAAGACTCTATCGATTAGGCGTACAAGCTGATAGCGGTAATTTTGAAATGATTGATACCACTCTCGATCCCAGTGCGTGCTCAGTACGTAGTGTGCTCTGATTTTCTTTTGCGGTTTCATGATCGCCTCTTTGTTTGCTCTAGCCTGTGCTTTACCCACTCAAAGAATGTGCGAATCGATTGTAAGGTAGAAGCGGCATTCGCCGAGATCAGATGGTTCGGCGAATGCCGTACGCTTGCATCCTGCCTATTCGCCTATGCCCAACACGTCTCGACAATAGGTAACACTTTTCTCGAGCTTCTCACGTTGCTGCTGCGCGATGGCACGTTTCACATCCGGTCCGTGGTCGCCGGCGCCGAGTGTGATGATCGGCTCCACATAAGGATAGCCGTTCTTGATCAGCTTCAGGTACTTGGCAAACTCGTGCGCTGGCGTATCCTGATAAACCTCCCAGTATTCCAAGTCCAGATAATTGAGTACGCGCGGCGGTAGGCTGGTGATGATTTCAAGCGTGAAGTTGCTATCCGGCTTCCGCTTGATCAGCTCTTTCGACCACTCTTCAATACCGATATTTCCTTCTCCCATGGCAACCCATTGCACTGCTGCCCCGGAAGGCTGCTCCCAGACAGCGGAGTCGCGCACATGACACATGAGTATGTATGGCGCCAGATGCTCCAGCGTCACGAATGGACTCTCTGCGACCCAGAGCGGATTGCCGGCATCGATGCAGGCGCCGACAATGTCCTCGCCGGCAGCTTCTATGAGCCGCGCCAGCTCACTGCCCTGCATATCGCCTGCATGATTCTCGATGGCGAACTTAACATCCAACGCAATAGCGAGGTCACGTACTTCGCGAATTGTTTCGACCAGATGCGCGCCCTTCTCCTGTATACCCATGTCAGTGTGTCGGTCCGCGTTTGAGCCAAGATAGCAGCGCAGAGCCGAAGATCCGAGTTCCGCAGCCACGTGCAGCATCCGCGTGACCTGTTCTGGCGCAGTGCCATTCTCCGAACGGAAGGTAACCGATGAGGGGCAAATCGAACCCATGCCGACCTCAAGCGATATGTTCAGCTCGTTGGCCCGCTTCTTCACCTCGCGCAGATAACCGGTCTCCAAGCTTTCGAACGGCTCCATCTCGGAAAAGTGAACGACGTTCAGTCCGATCTTGCTCGCATATTCGATGATCTCGAACGCGTTCCAGTCATTGTGCCGCAAACTGTAGATATCCACTCCAATTTTCATGGTTTTCTCCCTTCCGCCTATAGCCCCCAGTGGGCGTCGATGGGCTCCTGGTAAGAGCGGCGTGCACCGGACAGAATGTCCTCAATGCGCACAACATCGCCGGTGAATGCTGACTCGTAGATGGCGTCGCCAAGCGCCAGCGGTCGCAAACCTTCCTTGGCATCCACTTCAATCTCGGTCCGCTCACCCTTTATGAGCTCGACGAACTCGCGAATCTCAATGGCGAAACCGTCTGTTGCGCCACCCGGGAAGAGGAACTCCGACTCCTCGTCGCTCAGCGTCTCACGGTACATTTGCTCAAGTTCGGCCATCTGGTAAATTGTGCCGTCAGCCTGCACCAGTTGACCAGTCTCCTTGTGTTCCGGACGGCGTTCAAACAAATGGAAGATCTTGAACCGGCTGTCGGTCGTGTCCTCCAGCGAGCCGCCGCTGCCATAGAACATGACACGTGTCGTTGGTTCGCCAGGCGCCGCCACGCTCCATGTCCAGGAGCCGACTATACCGCTCTCGAATGACAATGTGACATAGATGGAGTCTTCGGGCTTTTCCAGTACCGATACGGGTTCGCCGCTCTTCAGCTCGCGCATCTCCGCATAGACTTTCTCCACAGGGCCAAGCAAGTATTGGATGCTGTCACAGTAGTGGAAACCGCTGTCTAGCGTCATGCCGCCGCCGGACATGAGCCGGTCCCGGCGCCACGCGACACGGGGCGGAATCGGTACGTTCGGGTCGACTGGCTCCGGAGGCCGTGTATAGTTGTGGAAATAGGTCAATGGCGTGCCCATGAGGCCGGAATCGTTGAGCGCCCATTTGGCGGCTCGCTGACCTGGCTGACGTCGATGCGGCACGGCAATCGACAGAATACGTCCGGTTCGGTCCGCGGCTTCAGCCATAAGTTTGCCAGCGCGAATGCTGACGCCAATCGGTTTTTCGCATAGCACATCTACGCCAGCTTCCATGCAATCGATAGACACGATATGATGCAAGCCGTGGGGCAGGCAGATATCGACGCCGTCAAGCTCTTCTTGCTCCAGCATCTCTTTATAGTCAGTATAGACAGTCGGGCGATTACCCATTCCGGCTTCTACTTCGCTGGCTAGTTTCTGTGCATTCTCCTCAACTGCGTCACATGCAGCCGTTACTACAAAGCCGCCGCGGTCGCGCTGCATGAGATCGTCCATTGCTCGAACATGTCGCAAAGCGATTCCGCCACAGCCAATGAAGGCTAGTCGCAAGTCATTAGTTCCCATTTTTTATGCCTTTCAAGACCGGGAAATGTGGTGTGAAGGTTACTAGTGTCTATTCAGAACTGCTTATCTAGCTTGTGTCTAGGCTCAGATTCCGTGACTCATTTTTGCGTTCCAGAGCGTCCTGATCGCTGAGAGCTAGACACGCACGAACAACAACGGGACAGCAATTAGCACCGTCCCGCTCAATCACAACAAGTATTATCCCTTGATGCCGGTAAGTGCGATACCCTGCACGAACGTCTTCTGCATGAAGAAGAACAGCACGATCACCGGGAGCGTGATGAGCACAGAAGCCGCCATGAGCAACTGCCATTCGGCTCCGTACTGACCGCGATATTCATAGATGCCAAGGGACAAGGTATACATCTTCTGGTTACTAAGGTAGATCAACGGCCCGAGATAGTCGCGCCATCGTGCGATAAACTCGAAGATGGCCACCGTTGCCAACGCAGCTTTTGCCAAGGGCAGAATGATCTGCGCATAGATGCGAAATTCACTGGCGCCGTCGATGCGCGCCGCTTCCGAAAGCTCCATGGGAATACTCATGAAGAACTGACGCAGTAGGAAGATGTAGAGTGCAGACCCGAACCAGTGCGGCAGAATCAGCGGCCAAAAAGTATTGACGCCATTGAACAGTCCGAGACCAAAGGGATCAGACCACCAAACAAAGAGGGGGATCAACGTCACCTGATAGGGAAGCATCAGTGTGGCAACAGTGAAGATGAATAGAGCGTTTCGTCCAGGCCAGGGAATGCGGGCCAAGCTGTAGGCCACTAATGATCCGGAAACCATCGCGCCGATTGTAGATAGGATGGCGATGAATAGCGTGTTTCGTGTATAAAGCCAGAAATCAATGTACTCGGTCGCCGTTGGATAATTCTGCCATTCTATCGGCCATGGAATCCAGACTGGCGGTTGCGCGTACAGCTGTGCATCCGACTTTAGGGAAGTCGATAACATCCAGATGAATGGAAGCAGGAAAACGAGAGCCAACGGGACCAACGCCAGATGTATTAGTGTCTGGCGCAAGGCGCCGCGCATTCGTTTTTGTGTTTTCGATAGGCCTAGAGAAGCCACCTCAGAATGTGTAGCCATTAATATACTCCTAACTACGGCGTTTTAGTCGGGATATGCTGACAGTTCTCGGCTACTTGTCCTCACCGCTGCCGTAGAAGACCCAAAGATTTGCGGACCGGAAAATGACCAGCGTCACGAGCAATGTGACGACAAACAGCATCCATGCCATGGCAGACGCAACACCAAATTCAAAGTATTGGAATCCTGTCTTGTACATGTAAATCGAGTAGAAGAGTGTGCTATTGGCAGGAAATCCATTTCCGCCGGTCATGATGTATGGAATTGCGAAGAACTGCAATGCACCGATAACCGATGTCACCAGATGGAAGAAAATCACCGGCGTCAGAATCGGTAATGTTACATGGCGGAATCGATGCCAGGGATTGGCGCCGTCAACAGATGCAGCATCGTATAAATCTTGTGGGACATCCTGCAAACCAGCCAAATAGAGGATGACCTGCTGTCCGATAATCCACAAGGCCATGAGGATCAGTGTCTCTCGGGCCATTTGTGGACATGTCAACCAACAAGGGCCGCGCCGCCCCAACATCTGCCAGGGCACATTCACAATACCGGAGACGGGTGTAAACATGTAGACCCACACCAGCGCAAGAGCTACTTCGGGAACCAAAGTCGGTAAGAAGTAGATTGTGCGGTAGATCACCTGTCCACGAATCTTCGCGTTGAGCATCAATGCCAGTGCGAAGGCCATGACGATGGCGAGTGGTATCGAGACTGCCGCGAAATATAGTGTATTCGTAACGGCGCTATACGGCCAGTTCAAGAAATCAATATCGTTTGTAAAAAGGCTCGTGTAATTTCGAAACCCAACCCAGATCGGCGTTTGTATACCATTGAACTTCGTGAAGCTATAGTACGCCGACATAATCGTCGGATAGATCCAGAACAGGCTCAGACCGATCAGCCATGGCGACGCGAAAAGAAGACCGTTCAAGATATTGCGCGTGCGCGGCTTCATTCGGTAGGTCTTGGGTTCAACGGCAACTGTAGTCGTTGTCATGGAGACGCCTCAATAATCTCTCTACTGAAGTCGCTTTGTAGTGGAGTGCAAAGACCGCGTGGAGTGGTCTTTTGAGAGGAGACCGGAGCCAAAATGCTCTCCGGTCTCCACCTTATCGAATAGCTGTGCTACAGCAGTTCAAGCATAGTTCCGAACTAGCTGAAGAAGCCAGCTTCTTCCAGGTCAGCATTGATCTCGGTGTCAATATCGGTCAATGCTTGCTCAGGTGTCTTCAGGCCATGCGGAATCTCATCGCGGAAGGCCTTAACCTGCAGATCCCACAGCTTGGAGCCGAAAGGAATCGGTGGGCGTGCATGCGATACCGGCAGCAGGTCCATAAACTGGGCGTGCAGCGGGTCCTCACGGAAGGCAGGATTCTCGGCAACGGACTTGTTGGTCGGGATATGAGCGGTGTCAAGGTTGTACTTCAACTGACCGTCTGGTCCGCACAGATACGCACAGACGTCAAAGGCTGAGGCTACATCCTCATTGCCCTCAGGTACGCACCAACTCCAGCCACCAGCCCAGCTAGCGCCAGGTGCTGGGCCATCCGGGCCCGGCATTGGCACTACGCCGTAGTTGCCGTCTGGCTTGTACTGATGGTACTGGGCTACTTTCCAGTTACCGGAACAAGTCATTGCACTCTGACCAGTCCAGAAGTAGTCATTCTGGTCATTACAGGCGGAACCTGCACACGCTGCTAGCATGGCGTCGATGTCCTGCACGCCAATCTCGTCTACGAAGCTCTTTACAAACTCCATGGACGCGACATTGTTCGGATCGGAGAACGTGATCCTCTTTGTCTCGGGATCTTGGAACAGACCATCGAAACCAAAGCCCCACGTATACATCCACGCTTGATCATAGAGAGGATTGAAACCGTAGCGCGTGATCGCTCCACCAGCGCCGCGCTCGGTCAGTGCCTCGGTGATGAGCTTGAGCTCGTCGGTATTGGACGGCGGCGCTTCCGGATCCAGACCAACCTCTTCGAAGATGTCTTTATTGTACCAGAGGGCGCGTGTATCCGTGTCGAATGACAGAGCATATATGCCGTCTTTGTAGACTGTCTCTTCCCAAGCAAAGTCGAAGTACTGATCCTTCGTGACACCGGCTGCGTCAGCAAAATCGGAGATGTTGGTGAAGAAACCTTGGTAGGCAAACTGCGGGACAGTGAAGCGGTCGGCAAAGTAGACTGCCGGCGGACTGCCGCCTGCCACTGCGGTTAGCAGTTTCTCATCTGCCTGGCTGCCCTGAGTTTGTGCGATATAGACGAACTCGACCTCTGCATTGATATCATTGGTCTGGTTGTACGTATCCAGCATCGCGATAATAGTTTCCTGTCCGAGGCCGGTCGCGCGAGCCCAAGCTTCCATTACATTCTTCTCTGCTGCTGGGGCTGCTGCTCCACCACCGGATTCAGCAGCGGGAGCCGCTGGCATGGCACAGGCTGCTAGTGCTGCAGCGCCAACGCCGATGCCGGCTATTTGTAGAAAACTTCGTCGTGATAGTTGTCTCATAGTCTGTGTCTCCTTTGTCAAAGCCTTGATTTTGCTTACAACTGACTGCAATTCACAATTGAAAGCTTCAGATGTGGACGTGGGACGCGCCTCCTTTACTACGTTCTACTACGGCTTGAAACGATGTACTAGCAAGTATACCAACTCGAATGGAGGTTGTTTATCGATTATACAATGTCCTGCCGTACCGTAGATGTACAGGTTCATCGATTGCTGTGGTTACTTTACATTGCTAAGGTACGGAAAACAGTATACTGTCGATTAGGTATCAGTTGTCCCCTGCAAGAGCGTTACGACAGTCACTACCTGTGGCTAAAGACTACTCTGTGAAGTAGACTATGTCAAATCCATAATTGGCATTCTGCTCTGGTTCAGTCAAGCAAGTTTCCAATGCATTTCGCTCGGAAATTAACTGCACTCTTTCCGTTTACGATCTGCACTTCTGCAAGAGGTTGACAAATCGATGCGTTGGTGGAACTATTGTTTGGGTGGCTAATCAAGCCGGTACTTCCAACTAGAAATCCATTTCATACGAATTCTCAGTTCAAACCAAATGCAGTTCTTCCGTACTAAGCGTGTTGCCGTAGTTGACGATATGGCAGCGCCAAACCCGCAGCGCTTCACATGCAGCACTACACGTAACGTATCGACTCCCGACGATCTCTACTTTTAGGCGCACTTTTTCGAGGTAATCCATGAACCTTCTTGAACAGATCCAGACTCTTGATTTTCCCGCTCCTTTGCCAGAAACACTGTTACAGGTGGAGCAGCGATTTAACGCGCCGGAAGTAGCAAATATCCCCGCTGCCGTTGCTTCGGCGCTCGAAACCTCCGGCATGCTCGCCAGGTTGTCCCCGGGGGAGACCGTTGCCATCGGCGTGGGCAGCAGAGGAATCGCCAATCTGCCATCCATTGTGCGAGCGGTTGTAGACAGGTTAAAACAGGAGAATGTCGAGCCTTATGTCGTACCCGCCATGGGCAGCCACGGCGGCGCGACAGCCGACGGTCAGATCGAAATGCTCTCCCAACTCGGCGTCACTGAGACAAGTGTTGGTGTGCCGGTTAAAGCGACCATGGAAGTCAAGGAGATAGGGCGCATACCCGACGGGCCTGCCGTCTGCCAAGGTGTGGATTCCATGGCTGCGGATCATACGATCTTGGTCAGTCGCATCAAACCGCACACTGACTTCCGCAGCCAGCTGGAAAGTGGACCTTCAAAGATGTGCGTCATCGGCTTGGGAAAGCAGCAGGGCGCTTCTATGATGCATGCGGGCGGCGGCGCAAATTTTCAAAAATACCTGGCCCCTGCAGCCAGAGTATACGAAGCAAATACCAACTTCATTGGCGCAGTCTGCCCGGTGGAGAACGCCTACGACCAAACCGCCGAAATTATCGGGCTTTCCGCAGCAGAGGTGGGTACAGATCGGGAAGCCGAAGTGCAAGCGCGCTCCAAGGAGCTCATGGCCAGTTTGCCCTTTCCGGAAATCGAAGTACTAACAATACGTGATCTGGGCAAAAACATCAGCGGCACCGGCATGGACACGAACATCATCAGCCGGCTGATGATACCACGACAGCCAGAGGATTTCGGCACTGTAGATGTGGCGATTATCGCCGTGCTGGACCTGACGGAAGAGACCCATGGCAATATTTCCGGCCTCGGCTTGGCGAACATAACAACCGCACGCGTTGCCGCCAAGACGGACTGGGTTGCCACGTACACCAACGCTATTACGTCCGGCATATTCGGCATGTTCCGCACGAGCTTGCCCATTACCATGGCGGACGACAAACGAGCGCTACAAGCAGCCATACGCGGCTGCGCATATCCGCCCGACAAGGCGCGTCTGGTTTTCATCAAGGATACGCTCTCGCTGAACACGCTGTACGTGAGCCCGAGCCTGCGACAAGCGGTGGAAGAGCATGCACGGTTATCACTTGTTGGCGAGGCGCCGCTTTCGTTTAGTGAAACCGGTGCAATGAGCAGTCCCTGGGCATTGCGCTAAGCAATTTATCGCATTTCCCATAGATTAGAAGTTGATTAGAAAAACCTCAAATCGGCTTGTATAGGAGAGCAAATGGCTGGGTTATTGGAAGGCAAAGTCATACTTATTACCGGTTCAACTACAGGAATCGGCGAGTCATCTGCGCGACTTGCCACGCGAGAAGGTGCACGCGTCATGGTGCAGGGCCGCGACGGCGAGCGTGCTAAGGCAGTTGCCGCCGATATAGGCGACCAGGCGGCCTATACGCTGGGGGATCTCGGCGATCCGTCCGTGTGCGAGCAGATCGTGGCAGACACGATATCGCATTTCGGGCGAATCGATGGCATCGTTAACAATGCAGCGCTCACCTGGCGCGCCAGGTTGGAAGAAACCGACGCCGAGACATTTGATCGCATGATCGCCGTGAATCTGCGTGCCCCAATTCTTATCGTGCGCGCTGCACTGCCCACATTTATTGAACAGGGGCAAGGCACGGTCGTGAACATCGGTTCCGTCAATGCGCTTTGCGGGCAATCCAATTTGCTGCCCTACTCGGCTGCCAAGGGCGGTCTTGCAACGGCAACTAGGAACATGGCGAACGCCCTGGCGGAGAAAAAGATACGGGTGAACCAACTCAATTGCGGCTGGATTGCTACCCCGAATGAGATCGCGCTGAAACAGACGGAAGGCATGGAAGAAGGGTGGCAGGAGAATCTGCCGCCGACAGTGGCGCCGACGGGTCAGCTTCTCAGCCCGGAGCAGGTAGCCGAACACATCGTCTTCTGGCTATCAGATCGTTCGAAACCAGCTAATGGTTGCGTCTATGAGCTCGAACAGTACTCCCCCATCGGACGAAGACGATAGCCGAGTGCCTGACGATCGCCGATGCCAAAGATCGTGACAATCAACTGGAAGTGGAGCAACAAAATTGAATCAGGATAGAACGCCGGGCGAAGCGCGGGCGCTGCTGTATTCCCTTATGGGCGACCTCCCAGACAGACAGTATCCCATCACGGCTGAGCTAGTGAACGTCGAAGAGACCGATGAAATAGTCATTGAGTCGCTAGCTCTGGATTTGAACGGCGTGGAGGAGGTCCCCGCTTATTTCGTCAAGCCTGTCCATGCGCAGGGTCCGCTGCCGACCGTCCTGTACAATCATGCCCACGGCGGCAACTATGTGCTTGGACGCGACGAACTGCTGCTAGGGCGTGATGCCATTCAGAACCCGCCCTATGCCGTTGCACTGGCTGCCGAAGGAATCGCCTCGTTTTGTATCGACACCTATCTCTTTGGTGAACGCCGCGGACGTACGGAAAGTGAACTCTTCAAAGAGATGCTCTGGCGCGGGCAGGTGCTGTGGGGCATGATGGTCTATGACAGTCTGCGCGCAGTCGACTACCTTCGCAGTCGTGATGATGTGGATGAGAACCGGCTGGGAACAATAGGCCTGTCTATGGGCAGTACCATGGCCTGGTGGACGGCAGCGTTGGACACACGAATAGCGGTATGCGTCGATATCTGCTGCCTGACCGATTACGACGCGCTTATCGAGTCGCGCGGGCTTGACGGTCACGGTATCTACTACTATGTACCGAGCCTGCTGAAACACTTCAGTACCAGCGATATCAACGCGCTCATCTCGCCCAGACCGCATCTTGCGCTTGCCGGCCTTGATGACCCGCTGACGCCGCCGGCCGGCCTTGACCGTATTGATGAGGACTTGCGCACCATCTACGCTGAGGCCGGTGCGTCTGACGCATGGCAGCTGTGCCGTTACCAGACCGGACATTTTGAGACGTCCCACATGCGCCGGCAGATTATGGACTTTCTGAGGCGGTGGCTATAGTGAAAATCGTATGGCGCCGGGCGTCGGTGGAGGTTGACACGTAATGCTCACACGCTTTGACCATGCAATTTTAGCCGTTGGATCGTTGCAGGGCGCCGTCGACGATCTTCACGATCTCCTGGGCTTCGACGTCCAATTCGGAGGCAAACATTCGAATTTGGGAACCGAGAACGGTATCGTGCGATTCGGGCTGGACTACCTGGAAGTACTCGGCGTCGCAGACCGCGAAGAAGTGATTCAAGCTGGCGTGAAACGCATGTCGTTGCTGGATTATATCGACAACAATGGCGGCGGTTGGCTGGCCTTCTGCATGGCAACGGACAATATTAAGGGACTCGCACAGCACTTCAACAACATCGGTCTGCGCAGCCTCGGACCCTATGACATGGAGCGCGTTCGCCCGGACGGAACCGTGCTCAAGTGGCAGCTATTAGTACCGGAGCATTCCGCCTGGCGGAAGCCGTGGCCTTTTTTCATTCAGTGGGCTTTGCCCGATGACGAACGGCTTACGGTTGAAACGCCAGGCAAGCATAGGCTGTGCAAAGAGTGCCATGTCCAAGGCGTTGACTTAGTTGTACGTGACTTGGACGCTGCGAAATATCTCTACATCCAGCAACTTGGCTTCGAGGACAAAGGGCCTGGCTTCCATGTCTTCCCAGAAACAGAGGTTGCCGTCGTCGGCCTTGATCAATTCACTGTTCGCTTGGTGTCTCCGACTGGACCCGGTCCTGTAATGAACGAGCTCGAGCTTCGCGGCGAGGGCTTGGTCGAGGTTCTGCTGCAGACGCCGAATATGGAAGGCGTATCAGGCCAAATTGACAGCAAATTGATCGTAAACACGCGCGGCGACCGCATCATAGTCAACCTGCTGCCCGGTGGAAGCGAGATGCGCCGTGCGTTCTTGTCCATCGGCACATAAGCCAAAGCGCCGTCGGCGCGTCTATCGGCATATTGTGAGACGATTGTGGGTGCAACGGTTGGAATCGTGAAGCTAAGCCAACTAGGCAGGCGGGACAGGGTGTACTTTTTGAACAGCATAAAAGCACTAACGTTCGACCTATTCGGCACCATCCTGGACCTGGGTTCAAGTTTACGTGAGCCCATTGCTCGTTTCCACTCAGACACAAATGCTGCTGTTTCAGTCGACGATTTCTGGTCTAGTTGGCGATTGCGTCAGCGGCTGGAACAGTACCGGGATACAATGATGGCGCTTGGACACAGCGGCTATTTGGCCACTGTCAACAATTCGCTTCGATACGTGGCTGCTGAACACGATGTCGATGCGACGGAAGACGATTTCGATCGCCTGATGGCGAGCTGGTGGCAACTCTCTCCATACCCGGAGGCGGTCGAAGCCCTGCACCGAATGTCAGGGAAGTATCGCTTAGTTGTACTTTCCAATGGCGACCCGGCGTTCTTGGATCACTTGGTTGAAAAGCGTGTACGGTTCGAATTCGACGAGATCTTCTCCGTCACGTCGGTTGGCGTATTCAAGCCGCATCCTGCAGTCTATCGCGCTGCAGCCATGCAGCTTGGGTTGGAGCTTCACGAGTGCCTCATGGTGTCATCGAACTCATTCGACGTCATCGGCGCCCGCGCGAGTGGCATGCGTGCTGCATTGGTCGACCGCTACAAGCTACCGATGGAGGTTTCAGAGTTCACACCCGACGTGCATGTGGCTGATTTCACAAAACTAGCGGATGTACTGCTGGCGGAATAGCAGACCTTTCAAAATATCCAGTGTTCCCTCTGACTGTACAACAATAACTTCGAACGATTGGAGTCTACATTATGCAGGTACAAATAACCATAGCGGGACGCACGCTCATAGCTGAACTGGACGATAACAAAACGGCCGAAAAGATCGCAACCGTGCTTCCCATCAGCGCCAGCGCGAGCGTGTGGGGAGACGAAATCTACTTTGAGATTCCTGTGAGCATAGCTGAGGTGGACGAGGCTGTCGAAGAGGTCGAAGTGGGTTCCCTGGCCTATTGGCCACCGGGCAACGCCATGTGCATATTCTACGGTCGCACACCAGTGAGTACGGGCGAGAAGCCGCGAGCGTATAGCCCGGTCAACGTGTTCGGCCGCATCCTTGGCGATGCGACCGAACTCAGAGGCGTTTCAAGTGGCAGTGCGATCACGGTTGAAGAAGCGTGATTGAGCTACATACCCCGTTGTTGACAATCAAGTTGCTGGATTAAGTAGCCTCTTCCAGGCGATCGGTAGCCGGCGGCGGATCGACTGACAGCGCCGTTATTTCAGCGCGCCACTCGGGAGTCATATCCACATCCGCTGCTGCCAACGAGGCTTTCAGTTGCTCGGCATTTCTCGCGCCGATAATGGGCGCAGTGACTGCCGGATTTGAACCGACCCACGCAACAGCCAATGTGACTGGATGGTACTCCTTTGACAGCGCGTATTCAGAGAATGCGTCGGCAATTTCATAATAGACATCATTGCCATAGCGCTTAATGTAGGACTTCTGCTCCACAAGTCGACCCGACTCCGGACGCGATGTGCTGGTGTACTTGCCGGTCAAGAGACCGCCGCCGAGCGGGCTGTACGGGATCACACCGATCATCTCGGACAGCGCAAGCGGTAAGATTTCGACCTCAGCTTGGCGCTTAGCCAGGTTGTACATCGGCTGGATGACTTCGAATCGTGATAGATGGTGGCTAGACGCCATGCCCAGCGCCTTGGTGATCTGCCATGCCGACCAGTTACTGACTCCGGGATAGAGAATTTTGCCTTCGGTTACTAGGTCGTCCAGCGCTCGCAACGTCTCTTCCATGGCAGTATCAGCATCGTAGTGATGTACGAAATAGACATCCAGACGGTCCGTGTTGAGCCGCCTGAGGGATTCTTCCACTTGCATCTTGATATGGCGACGAGAGAGACCGCCATCGTTGATGCCGCCCCCCATGTTGCCGTAGACTTTGGATGTGATGACCAGGTCATCACGCATGCCATTCATCAGCTTGCCGAGGATTTCCTCAGAGCGTCCTTTCGAATAGACATTGGCACAGTCGAAGAAATTCACGCCGGCGTCTATGCAAGCGCCAAACATTTCCTTTGACGTGTCGAAATCTGCATCTCCGCCAAATGACATGGTGCCGAAGCAAAGTTCGGAGACCTTTACGCCAGTCTTGCCAAGAACACGGTATTCCATTGCAGCCTCATTCCTCAAAGTGTCGCCCGCGAAATGCAGGCAAGCGATTGATAGTCGGATAGGAAACGAATTCCGTAAACAAATGCTGGTAATTAGTGCGTCGAGCAGTCGAATGAGCCTATCGCCCAGTCAACGGGCGCGACTACAAAGTATACTACGCGAGCGTAGCTGGTTTGGCAACATGTCTAGACAATGATGCATCCGCAGTGCATACTAAAGGCTACCAGCTTTAGCCAAACTACTCTCTCCCAGTAAAGGAGTATCGCATGACCCTCCATAACAAGACCGCGCTGGTCACAGGCGCGACAAAAGGCATCGGTAGAGCCATCGCACTTGCATTCGCAGAGCAGGGCGCTGACCTGGCAGTGACCGGTCGCGCAGTTGACGAGCTTGAATCGTTGCGAAACGAAGTCGCAGCAATGGGCGTTGGCTGCACTGCCATTGCTGCTGACCTGGCTGAGAAAGGCGCTGCCGCAGAGGTATACTTTAAGGCAGTAAAGGCCGTCGGTCCCATCGACATCCTGGTAAATAACGCTGGCGTCGGCTCCAGCGCCAACCCTAAGCCTGTCGTAGAGTACGATGATGATTTCTGGGACCTCTTGATATTAGTCAACCTCACAGTTCCCTACATGTTCTGCAAGCTCGTACTGCCTGACATGATCGAAAAGCAGCATGGTCGCATCATCAATATCGCATCCATCAACGGAAAGATCGGATCGATCCACGGGGCAGCGTACGCAGCCAGCAAACACGGATTATTGGGGCTCACACGGACGCTGGCTATGGAGACCGTGAAGGATGGCATCACCGTCAACGCCATCTGCCCTGGACCCGTACATACGCTTCTCAATAACATCCGAATTGCCTACGATGCAGAACGGTTGGGGATCACCGTGGACGAGATTGAGACGCGAATGACGCCGATGGGGCGACGCCTGGAACCGGAGGAAATTGCTCCTCTGGCGGTCTACCTTGCCAGTGATCAAGCCGCAGCCATGACCGGGCAGGCAATCAACATCGACGGCGGAGTTCTCATGACCGGCTAACGGGATCAACGGAGTCGGCACAGGAACAAACCAAGCGGACTAACCGTATACAATACGGCGCAACCAGTTCTTGGATCACGAACCGATCTTCACTACGCGTCCTGGTTCGTGGCGCGACAGCTCGAGGGAGGAATGAACATGTTTGGTTTAAGACGCATCGGTACGCTCCTGGTGATCATTTTCGCAGGTTTGCTGCTGTCCTGCACGGCAACGCAACCTGCGCTGGCGCAGGCTAGCGAGCCGGCACTGGAGAGCGATATCGCACAGCCGGGGATCCTGGCGAGGGTGCGGCTGACCGACACGGAGCATGCCATCTCCGACTTCCGCTACGACCCTGCCACCGAGCGACTCTACGTTACAACGAGCGATGGTCAGCTACACGTGATCGACGCCGAGGACTATAGCGTGATCGATACCATCTCGGTGGGCGGTCAGCTCACACTGGATAGTGAAGGCGGACGCCTCTATGTCGGTGCCGGTGACCAGTACGTAGTCGATGGCGAAACGCCGAGTGTGCATGTATTCGATACGGCAACGCTTAGCGAAATAGGTGAGTTGGACGGTGTGCATGCCGTCAGTCTGGACAAAGCTGGAAAGCGGCTGTTCGCCGGCTCGCCCGTCGGTTCTTCCGGCGTCGGCGTCGGTTCCGATTCGATTCACGTATACGATCTGGACTCGCTTGAGCCGCTCTACGAACTTGAGCTGGCAGGAGTGCCGACCTACAATCCGCTAGGCGACGAACTCCTGGTTACCAACTACACAGTTGCCGTGGTCGATCCGGAAAGTGGCGAGATTCTCGAGGATCTTCTGCCGCAGCTCGAGGAACAGCCGTTCCCCTGGTGCAACGGCTGCGAGTACGCTACAGGCGCGCACGTCCTGCCGTCTAAGATTGACGATGGCTCAATGCTCGTGATCACGATGGCCAAAATGAGTACGGGTGGCGGACCTGGTTTCGAGCCAGCGACGGTGTATCTGGACGCCGCAACGTACGAACCGATCGAAGACTATACTGAACGCACGCCGCTGCAGCACACCCGTGGCACAGAGATTGTCCCGCTGCATCCAATAAATGAGTACGTCATTGAGCAACAGCAGTACAATCGTTATGTTCACTACAATAACCTCGTCGTGAACAACCTGGACGGTCAGCCGTTGACCTGGCGGGATGGAATATCCGCCAATTACATCAATGAGCGCAAAGGCCAAGCCTATACGACCCAGGGGATTGTGCTGAACTTGGAAACGCTGTCACCGGAAGGAAGGATCGTCGATTTCGATCTTCTCAGTCACGACTCGTCTACGGGACGCATTTTTGGCGCCGTCGACGGCAGCCTCGTCGTCATTGGTGAGAACAGCGGGCTAGTATATTCACCCATTCCGTCGGAGCCTGAACCTATGCCGAAAATCGGCATCGAGCAAATTGATATCTCTCCCGCATATGCGGACGACGAAGTCCTCTTTGTGCTGATGAAGGATTCTCGGCTGTACCGGTCGAGTGATAGTGGTCAGTCCTGGACGCGCGTGCAAGGTGGCTTGCCGACAGAGCCTGGGGTTGTGCTTTCAGTTGCACTGTCACCGAGTTTTGGAGATGACCAGACCGTCTTCGCAGGCGGTCGGGTCGGCGAAGCAACCGGCGAGGGCGTATGGAAATCGACAGACGGCGGGCTCAATTGGGAACCAAGTTGGATGGGCCTCGAGCACTTGCGCGTATGGGATGTAGCTGTCTCAGATAATTTTGCTTCGAATGGAACGCTCTATGCCGTGACCGACTACACGCGTCTCGAGCCCTGGGAGAATGGCTCCGGGTTGTTCGTCTCCACGGACGAGGGATCTACTTGGTCACTAGAAATGACCGCTACCTTCGATTCGGAGATCGAATCTTATATTGACATAAATATGAAGTCGAACGATGAACTACCCATTCGCATAGCAAGCAGCGGCAGAGTGCTGGAACGTCTGGACGATAGCGGTGAATGGTCCGCCGCAAACTTGGAACAGAAGGAGGGCGAACGTCTCATCGATATCGTGCCTTCGCCGATGAATGAAGACGACAACACGTACTACGTGCTTGGCGACTTCAGCGTCTGGCGCACCACTGACGATGGCGAAACATGGTCACGCTGGCGCGATCCACGACTGGTGAATCTCGACTACGAAAACGCGCTGACAGCTCTTGCCGTGACCCCTGAACTGGAGACTGGCGGCTATCAACTGCTCGTCGGCGCCCGCGACGGTCAGCTTTGGATTCTTACACCTCAAGTAAAGAGTCCCACAGGTCAGCGCAGCAACGACGCAATTGTAGCTGACATTCAAGACGAACCTGAACCAGCAGATGAAACGACCGAGCAGCCGAAACTGATCAGCGGAGAAGAGATTACTGATACCGTTTCCAGCACAGATACAGTCAACTACCTGAAGGCGACTCCGCCGGAAGGACTCTACCATCCCGATGGTTCGCTCGCGACGATTTGGGAAGCATTTGTGAAAACACGAGACGAGCTAGGATGGGCCAAGACTGAGCTTTCCACCAACATTTCTGCGGCATTCCAGCCCTTCGAGCGCGGCGCCATGTTGTGGAATGGCGACAGTCAGATGATCACTGTTCTGTATGATGATGGGACCTATCAGCAATTCAAGGATACATTCGAAGAGGGCGACCAGGAGTTTGACCCGTCGCTAACGCCTCCCGGCGGTGCACTACAGCCGATTCGTGGTTTCGGCGAGGTATGGCGAGAGAATCAGACGGTGCGCAACGGGATCGGCTGGGCGCTGACCAAGGAGAGCGGCTACAATGGTTTTCTACATCACTTCGAAAAGGGTGAGCTGATCACAACGCCGTCGGGGACGGTGCAGTTGATCCCCGACGGTGAGTTTAGCGGCATCTGGCACTACGCGTACTAGCGCAGGCGCGTTACGCCCAGACCATACGACCTGTTTCGTACTGGTTCACAAGGGTTTCATTGCGAGGGCGCACACGTACGCCGATGCTCATGGCGCCGCTGCTTTCAGGTTGAATGGTCTGCTCGTAACTGAGTTCGCGGCCGGATCCGCCTGTATGTTCCAGCGGCGCTACGTTCGGCGCAAGCAACTCGCCGCCGTCCGTCTCGAGACCGTAGACCGCTTCAACGATGACATCGGGCTGTGTGATGCCTTCGGGTAGTTGCACTGTTGCTGCGACCTTGATCTTATCGCCGACAAAGGCTGGTTGTACCCCTTCGACCTTGCCGCTGATTTTTACACGATTCCAGTGACTGTGGATGTCCCGTTTCCAATGTGCAACGCTCTTGCTGACCGCGTAGCCGTCCTTGCGGTACTGAATGCCGGACTCAGCGGCAGGCATATAGTAATCCTCGACATACTCGATGACCATACGCTGCATGCTGAACCGAGGTCCACAGGTTATGATTGAATTCTTCATCACCTGCAGCCATCCAGTCGGTATCGCGTCAGCATCTCGCTCATAGAAAAGCGGCAATATTGACTCTTCCAGGGTGTAGTATAGGTTGCTGGCGTCGTCGTAGTCCTGAGTCACTTCGTCCTTATAGCGTCGGTCTTCACCGATGACCCAGCCGTTATCACCGTTATATCCTTCGACCCACCATCCGTCCAAAACACTGAAATTCGGAACGCCGCACAGAGCAGCCTTCTGTCCGCTGGTACCGCTAGCCTCATGAGGGCGGCGCGGCGTGTTCAACCAAAGATCAGCGCCGGAAACGAGATGGCGCGCCAGGTTGATGTCATAGTCTTCCACGAAAATAATCTTGCCGCGCAGTTCCGAATCTTGGCTAAGTTCGTGGATGCGACGGATCAACGCCTTACCCGGTTCGTCGTCCGGATGTGACTTGCCGGCAAAGACCAGATGCACGGGACGATTCGGGTCGCTGAGTATCTTGCGAATACGTTCTTCGTCTCGGAAGAGAAGCGTAGCTCTCTTATAGGTCGCAAAGCGTCTCGCAAACCCAATGATGAACGCATTAGGATCCAACAGATTATCGACCTCCCTGATGCGCTCTGAGCGTTCACCATGGCGCAGGAGTTGTGCGCGCACTCGGTTGCGCACGAGTTCAATCAGCTTCTCTTTGCGCTGCCTATGTGCGGACCAAAGCTCGGCGTCGGGAATACGATCGATTCCCTGCCAAATCGTCTCGTTCTCCACCTGGTCCATCCATTCGTTGGGCAGATAGGCATCGTAGAGATTTTTCAGTTCGGGAGCCAGCCAGGTGCCCGTATGTACGCCATTCGTAATATGACCGATAGGGACTTCTCGCACCGGCGTCTCCGGCCAAAGGAATTGCCACATGCCCCGGCTGACTTGACCGTGCAGTTTGCTAACACCATTATGGTAGCCGCTAAGCTGCAACGCTAACACCGTCATGCTATATCGAGGTCCCCAATCCAGTTCCTGTCGGGCAAAGCGCATGAAGCGTTCACGGTCGATGCCCAGCTGTCCCCACCACTGCCAAAAGAACTTGTCGATGAGCTCAAACTCGAACGCATCGTTTCCCGCCGGCACGGGCGTATGCGTCGTGAACAGCGTATTCGAGCGGACACTTTCTACCGCTTCGTCAAAAGACAATCCCCGACCCACGACTAATTCGCGTACCCGCTCTAGGCCAAGAAATGCGCTATGTCCTTCGTTCATATGCCACACTGCGGGCTCATAGCCCATTGCACGCAAAGCGCGCACGCCGCCTATACCTAGTACGATCTCCTGGGAAACGCGAATCTCGCGATCCCCGCCGTACAACCGTGCACTCAACTCACGGTCTTGCGGAGCATTCCGCTCCACATCCGTGTCCAGCAGATAGATGGTGATGCGCCCAACCTGAACACGCCAGACCTGGGCGTAGACGGTTCGTCCGGGCAGGTCAACGCTGATTAGCACATCTTTGTCGTTCTTGTCCTTGACCGGTACTGCCGGCACTTCCGAGAGATCGATCTTCTCGTACTTGGCTACCTGGTTGCCTTCCTCATTGATTTCCTGGGTGAAATAGCCTTGCGGATAGAGGAAGCCGACACCAATGAAGGGCAAGTCCATGTCACTAGCCGCCTTGCAATGGTCCCCGCTGAGAATGCCGAGCCCGCCACTATAGATAGGCAGCGCTTCGTGTAGCCCAAATTCAGCGCTGAAGTAGGCGATGATGCTCTTCATGTCGCCATTGTGGTTACGCTTGAACCACGTATCTGCCGTAGTATCCATATAAGCGTCGAACGCGTCCATGACATCCGTATAGAGGCTGAGATAGTCCTGTTCGCCGGCTACCTCTTCTAGTCTCTGCTGTGAAATTTCGCGTAGTACACGAACTGGGTTGTGATTTACATTTTCCCACAACTCACCGTCGAGTCGTTGATAAAGCTCTAGGGCGGTTGGATTCCAACTCCACCACATGTTGTAGGCGAGTTCTTCCAACCGGTCAATCGGCTCGGGAATTCTTGGAAGTATGGACAGTTTACTCAATGCTTTCATGCGACTTCTACTCCACTTGTTTCGACTTCATACAGTCTGGTGAATTGCTGGTTGCAATTGGCCGATTCGCAGTGCGCGAGCGGGATTTGTAATAGTAATCAAATCCCAAATCGAGCGACGCTACGTGATAGACCTTGATGAAGCAGGATTGCGCCAATAGCGACCGTCACGGCGAAGTAACTGGTCGGCCTCTTCCGGGCCCCATGTACCTGCAGCATAGGTGGGTAATGAAAGTTGCTCACCGTTCTCGGCTGCTGCTTCTTCTTCCATCTCCCACCCATTGAGAATGCGTGTGACGCGGTCCCAGGCAAGTTCGGTCTCATCGCGCCGGATGAAGAGAGTCCGATCGCCCAGCATGGCATCCAGCAGCAGGCGCTCGTACGCGTCTGCAGAGGCTTGGTTGCCGAAGTAGTCTCTGTAGGAGAAGTCCATGGCGACACCTTCAATATTTTCCGACGGACCCGGGCGTTTGGCGTCAAAAGTAAGGCGGATAGCCTCGTCTGGCTGAATGCGCAGCGTCAACACGTTACTCGGCGGCACCTCGTCATTCTCTAGTGTCTCAAATAGCATTAGCGGCGGCTTCTGAAAAACGATGTTGACTTCGGTCAATCGACCAGCCAAAGCCTTGCCTGTGCGCAAGTAGAAGGGAACGCCATTCCAACGCCAGTTGTCAATCTCAAGCTTCCACGCCACATAAGTGTCCGTGAGCGAATCGTCGGGTATGCCTTCCTCAGACCGATAATCGGGAATCTTGACGCCGTCGCTCACGCCGGATTCATACTGGGCTCGCACGACCCAGTCATCCACATTTTCCGGCTCGATGGGACGGATGGAGCGCAGTACGTTGACCTTCTGGTCGCGAACTGCCTCGTGATCGAAGGCTACGGGCGGCTCCATGGCCGTTAGCGCAACCAACTGCATCAGATGATTCTGAATCATATCGCGAATGGTGCCGGCCTTGTCGAAGTATCCGCCGCGCGAGCCGATGCCGAGCGTTTCTGCCACCGTGATCTGTACGTGATCGATGTAGCGCCGGTTCCAGACAGGCTCAAAAATACCGTTGCCAAAGCGGAATACCAGTATGTTCTGTACCGTTTCTTTGCCCAGGTAATGGTCGATACGATAGATCTGTTCCTCCGGGAAAAGATTACGCAGATGATCGTTTAGGTCCACTGCGCTCTCGTAATCGTGTCCGAAGGGCTTTTCGATGACAACGCGCCGGTTACCCTCGCAATCAGGTCCGCATAGGCCGGATTCACGGATGAGGGACGTAATGGGTTTGAATACATTCGGCGGCGTGGCTAAGTAGTAGAGATGATTGCCGTTGATGTTGCGTTCTTGGTCGAGCTGCGCGACGCGTTCAGCGAGTTTCTGAAAGCTCTCCAACTCATCATATTGTCCCGACTGGTAGAAGAAGCCGCTTACAAAGCGGTCCCATACCCGCTGATCGAAATCAACATCGCCAAACTCGCGAACGCCGGATTTGGCCAGCTCTCGGAACTCCTCGTCGCTATACTCGGTGCGTGCATAGCCCAGGAAGGTGAAGTTGTCTGGCAGCAGATTCTGATAGGCGAGATGATAGAGCGCTGGAATGAGCTTGCGTCTGGCAAGGTCGCCTGAAGCGCCAAATACTACCATAAGGATCGGGTCGTCAATTCTTTGCATGTGATTGCTTCGATTCTATGTTTATAAACTTAATCTCAAAGCCGCGACTGCTCCATCCGAAACAGAGTCATCCCTGCGAACGGTAGCGGATCTCGTACAAATTCCAAGGTCGCTAAAAAGTATCCTTGTCTATTACAATTAATACTTGGCTACCTACTACTCCTATAGAGTACGCGGACTAGCCCTGGATTACCGTAGTCGAGGTTTCAGTTACGTTTGTCCGGCGACCAATTCCGTAAGAGTGCATCGTCATAGGCCACAACAACCAGACCAAACCGACCAAAGGTTGTACGAGTGGAAAATATCCGTAATCCGCACCGAAATGGCGCCACACTGTGCTGCCGATGAGCTCGGGATGAATAAAACTGAGTGTACCCACAATCAGCGTCATGGACGATTCGAACACAAGCACGCTAACCGACAGCCACCAAGTCCAGCGACGCCGATAGGCGAAACCGATTGACGCAGTCAAGTAACACAGGGCGGCGATGCCACTGAGAATCACCGGTGTATAATCCACAATATCAGTGCGAACAAAGAGCTGGTACAGTGTTCTCGCGCCGGTAGAGATTGCAAGAAGCGGGTATGAAACCGCTAGTATATAGCCGGCGGGGCTAACAACACTCTGCCAAATTGCTTCTGATTTGCTCAGGTCTGAGACGTTACTAGGGCGCTTAGTGGACGACATGACAGTCAGACAATTCTCGGGTTTCCTATCGGTTTACGCAGCAATCTTTCCATGTACGAAATTGCGCATTAGGGTACTAAGTTGCTCGTATTCACGCACGACCGGAATTCCGGGATAGTCTTCGCATACGGCTTGCGGCGGACGATACAGTACGCACTGTGTGGCCTCCTGTAACATGGCAATATCGTTGTACGAGTCGCCCACCGCCATGGTTCGAAAGCCGAGTTCGTGGAAAGAGCGGATCGCTCTGCGCTTGCCCTTGGGCAGACGCAGTCGATAGCCGGTAATCCGACCTTTGTCATCGACCTCCAGCGTATGTGCAAAGACCGTCGCATGCAGCAGCTTTGCGGTGATGGGATTTACAAATTCGTAAAAGCTGTCGGTGATCACGATAAGGGGTGCAAGTTGTCGCACCTCGTGCAGAAAGTCCTGTGCACCGGACAACGGCTCCATTCCTCGAATAATCTCCTGCATATCGGCCAATGTCAGACCAGCCTTGCTTGCCATGCTCAATCGCATTCGCATGAGTTCATCATAGTCGGCAATGTCTCGCGTAGTCAGCTTTAATTCCTGAACGCCTGTCTTGTCAGCTATCTCTACCCACATCTCAGGAAACAGAATCCCTTCCAGGTCGGAGGCGATGAGGGGCGCTCTCTGCATAGGCTCGTTTGGCAAGTTCTATTCTCCCGGTTGCGTCCGATATAAACCGCACAACTGCACCAGTGGAATAGTCTACCAGAGCAGTGTGCTCTCTGGCAATCGATTCGACCGGGTCAATTGCGCCGTATCCTGCAGGTGCGCTGCTATATGCGCACGCAAATGGAATGAACCTACCTGACATATTGGCGGCGATTTCCTACGATTACACTAAACAACAATCATTCGTCAACGCTAACCGAAGATTCTTGCAACAGGGCTGGAGGCGGGTAGACACATGGCTGAAGAGAAGCAGAATGAAGGCGTACGTTTCACATCGAGAGGAAATGGCGCTGAAAGTGTTGATATCAGCGAAAAAGGTCGAAACGCCGAGGGCGAGACAGTATCAACCGAACGTCGTCTGTACATGCAGTTTCACGGCTACGGCGGTTGTACGGATATTGAACCGCTCGTCCAGGCACTGAACCAAAGCAGCATAAACGGTGTCCTTTACCTGGATGCGAACGATCCTACAGGAGTCGGGTTTTTGACCTTCAGTGACAACCCAGAGTATTTCGTGTCCGACGTGCGAAAGGTTCTGTCCAGCCAGCCTTTTTCCAGCCTGATCTACAAGCCGGAATACGATATGTTCGGTCGCACCTATACCATTGGTTACGAAAGTGATCTGGAGGCGACACTGATCAAGCGACCCATCAGCCGCGTGATAGATCCGGAACTAAAGTGGGCCGTGTGGTATCCACTTAGGCGTGAGGGTACATTTGAGCAGCTGTCATCCGATGAACAGAATACGGCGCTGATGGAGCACGGAGGCATAGGGCGTGCCTTTGGTCGTGCGAGGCTGGCCTATGATATTCGCCTGGCTTGCCACGGTATGGATAAGAATGACAACGATTTTGTCGTTGCACTGCTTGGTTCTGACTTAGCGCCGCTGTCCAAAGTGGTTCAACGCATGCGCAAGACAGTCCAGACGTCACAGCATATGCAGCATATGGGACCATTCTTTGTCGGCAAAGTTGTATGGCAGAATGATAGTAGCCAGTAGATAGCTAATTAGATTCAGCATCCCACCTATACCATCGAGGCAATCAATGCCTGGCAGACCGGTTGTAGCATCACACAGTCCTGCGCCTTCCTCCACAGAAGAGCCAACAGAACCCTTTTTGCGAGCATGCCGCGGATTACCGACCGACTTCACGCCGGTCTGGTTTATGCGGCAATCCGGTCGCTATCTTCCCGCGTACCAGAGGCTGATCGAACAGTATACGCTATTTGACATAATGTCTTCGCCAGAGCTGTCGGCTGAGTTGGCCGTTCAGCCGGTGCATTACCTTGGCGTGGACGCTGCGATTCCGTTCTTCGATATTCTACATCCGCTGAGTGGAATGGGATTGGAGATTAAGCTAGACGGTCCGGAAGGTCCGCGGCTGGCAAAGCGTATCGATCGCACGTATGACATCGACATTCTGGCGACACCGCCCGCTGAAGAGCATCTGTCCTTTGCGTTGGAGGCTGTTCGGACGAGCAAGGAGCAATTGCGCCCGCTGAACGTACCGCTCATCGGCGTTATCGGTGCGCCGTTCACATTGGCAATGTACGCCATTGAAGGCGGCGTGTCCCGCACATTCAGCCGCACCAAGGCAATCATGATGAACAAACCCGCTGCTTGGAAACGGCTCATGACCAAGCTGGTGACGGTACTGGCGGACTTCGGCAGCAAACAGGTTGGAGCCGGTGCGGATGCAGTCCAAGTGTTCGACTCCTGGGTGGGTCACGCATGCAGCCGAGAAGATTTTGAGACGTACGTAGCGCCCTATAACCGTATTCTATATGAGCGATTGGCGATGCTTCAGGCGCCGATTATCAACTACAGCGGCGGCACGTCAGCGTACATCAAGGATGTCGCTACTGCCGGGGGCGATGTGCTTGGCGTCGACTGGCAGATGCCTTTGGACTGGCATGCGAGCCAGTTAGGGAGTGCAACCCCCATTCAAGGCAACCTCGATCCACATGTCTTCTTTGCGCCTTGGCGCGAGCAGAAGTATCGAATTGATCGAATGCTGGATCAAGCGTCCGCAGTGCACGGCTATATATTCAATACAGGCGCCGGACTGTTGCCAGCCACATCGGCGGACAAAGTAAAGCGTTTGGTCGATTATGTCCACGAACAGACGTGTGCCGACGCCAGTTCGCAAGTTGGTTAGCAAGGTACAAATTTATGACGGACGTGCAACAGGATATTCAACTGCCAATTGGCGTGCTTATTATGGCTTATGGCGGCCCAAGCTCACTCGAAGAACTGCCAGGATATCTGAGTGATATTCGCAGCGGGCGGATTACAACGCCGGCTGTGCTGGAAGAGATCAGCAATAACTACCGAATGATCGGCGGTAAATCGCCACTGCCCGAGTTCACCGAACGACAGGTGACCGCCGTTAGCGATAATTTGGACGATGAAACATTCCGTATATATATGGGCATGCGTCACTGGTCGCCGTGGATTGAGGATGTTGTCGGGCAGATGCTGGACGACGGCATCACACATGCGGTCAGCATTGTGCTTGCGCCACACTACAGTAAGTTGTCGGTGGCACGCTATCAACAGAAAATCTCCGACGGTCTCGACATGCATCACGGTAACATTAAGTTCAGTCACGTCTCGAGCTACCACGACGCACCTGCCTATATCCAGGCACTGGCCAATCGCGTCGAAACAGGCCTGGAAGAGTGGCCTGAGGATCAGCGAGATGACGTGCATATTATTTTTAGCGCACATAGCTTGCCCAAACGAATCATTGACATGAACGATCCGTACGATACACAGCTTCACGAGACTGCAGAGTTAGTGGCTGCCAAGGCGGGTTTGCGGGACGATCAATGGTCGTGGAGTTATCAGTCCGCTGGAAGAAGCCCGGAACCATGGCTGGGGCCACAGTTGGGCGAACACATCGCAGCCTTGGCAGATCAGGGCGTGCGCAACGTCGTCAGCATCCCGGTAGGCTTCGTCTCTGACCATGTGGAAATCCTCTTCGACATTGACATCCTGGCCAAGCAGCAGGCGGAAGAGCTCGGTGTTCGTCTTGTTCGCCCGCCGGCACTCAACGACGACCCGCTCTTCATTGATACCGTAGTGGAACAGATTACGGGCGCGGCAAAACCATGGCTAGTTGCCGCGTCAGTCTAGAACATCCGTTTTATCCACAGTTCAACTGAAGTTAATTACCGTTCTACCAGCCGGAAACCGGCTGGTAGTTTCGCGTCCACAGAAGAATGCATCTGTCTGGACACGTTTAGGCGTCGTCGACAAGGTCGTATCCGCAATCCTGCGGCTAAGACAAGAAGAGACTCAACACGCGAAAACACGAATAGACCAAAGTCAGCGTATTCATCTGCGTATTGCACCGTCATCTTACTCGCAGAGATTGCTTATGAGAAGCCCACTTCTCAAAACTAACGCTCGAAAGAAGAACACATGCGGAACGTGGAGTCATTGCCCCAATCGATACCCGAGCTGGTCGTTGCACATCGCAAACCAATACCGCCTTCGCGCAACCCGGCGCTAGTCTATATTGCCTCGCTATCGGCAGGTTCCCGCCGCACCATGCGCACTTCTCTGCAGACCATTGTAGACATCATCTACGGCTATGACCCCAACCACTCTGATGAGAATCCTAATCGCTCGTTCGACGCCGAGGGAAACGACGATCCTATCATTGCCTGGCATGAGTTCCCGTGGCAGGAGCTTAAGTATCAGCATACAGCTGCCATTCGCGCTGTTGTGGCTTCGCACTACAAGAAACGCACTGCTGTGAAAATGCTGTCCGCAATGCGTCGCGTGCTTAAGGAATGCTGGCGACTGGGCTATATCGACGTTGAAACCTATCAGCGAGCGGTCGACCTGGAGCGCATCTCTGGCGAAACGCTGGCGCAGGCTCAGGTAGGTCGTCACATCGAGCGCAATGAGATTCTCGCGCTGTTGCACGCCTGTGCCGACGGCACGCTCTCCGGTGTGCGCGACGCCGCCATCATCGCCATCGCATACAACTGCGGTCTGCGTCGCAGCGAACTGGCTTCGATCAACATGGCTGATTTTGATCTGAATAATCGCTCGTTGCATGTGGTTGGCGGCAAAGGCGACAAGGAGCGCCTCGTCTACGTCGGCAACCACGGCATGCTATACCTTCAGGCGTGGCTGCGCCAGCGGGGTACGGCACACGGCGCCCTTTTCGGTTCCATCTCCAAAGGCGGGGAATTGAAGCTCATTGCGGTCGACGAGACTTCGCCTGCCGTGGTGCCGAACATGACCGACCAAGCCATCTACAATATTCTTAAGAGGCGAGCTAGGCTGGCTGCACTCGACGACTTCAGCCCGCATGACATCCGGCGCACGTTCGCGGGCAATTTACTGGACGCAGGTATCGACCTGTCCACAGTGCAGAAGCTTATGGGTCACGCTGACCCTGGTACGACTGCTGGCTATGACCGGCGATCAGAGCAGGTCAAGAAGGATGCAGTGGATCGACTTTCACTGCCCGTTGTGGATGAGATACTACGCTACACCAAATAACACGTGGCTGCCCCCTTCCGGCGGGAACAGCCACAGTGATCATCGGACAGAACATATGTTCTATGCGTATTTGCATCACAATGTGATACTAGGCGTTGTCCTGTTTGCGCCGCTCAATGTAGGCAACTGCAACGAGCGCAAGCACGAGCAATAACGAGCTGCTAAAATAGGCAAGCCAATTTGTTCCCCTGCCAGAGACGGGCATCTTACTCGGACCGGCTGCGCCTGTCACTGTTTCGGCCGTCTCGCTGCTGGAGGTTGGCTGAGGCTCCGCTGTTGTTGCCGATGTAGCGGTTGATGTGCCTGCCGCAGCTCGCTCAGCAGCCGCTGTCCCGGTGGCCTGCACGACCGTTGCAAGCACTTCTGTCGGTTGCACAGGTACGCTCGTAGCGGACTCCAAAACAACCATATTCGGCGCATCGACGACAAGCTTTTCTGAACCGATTAACTCTTGGCTATCAGGCAGAGATGACTCCACGGTCAGAATGAAGGAGCCAGCCTTTGGCAGCACCACGGACGCGCTCCACTCGCCATCCGGTGCGGCCACTTGGCTGTGTACCTCTACGCCGTCCAATAGCAACTGGACTGTGCTTCCCGGCTCTGCGCTTCCTCTCACCACTGTCTTGCCGTTGATCGGTCGCTGCGTCAGCGATTGCTTATCGATTTTTGGCATTGAAGCTGAACCGGCTTCTCCGTTAGGCGTTTCTTCTCCGCCACTATCGGTTGGCGATATGACAGCCGCTACTGCCGTTTCTGTTGGAGTAGCCGTTACGGTCTGTGTAGGCGTCGCGGTTGGCGGCAAAGTCGGCGTCCAAGTGGAAGTAGCTGGCTGCGTAGGCGATGCGGTTGGCGGCACGGTAGCCGTCCAAGTTGAAGTGGCTGGCTGCGTAGGCGTCGCGGTTGGCGGTATTGTCGCCGTCCAAGTAGACGTGGCTGGCTGCGTAGGCGTCGCGGTCGGCGGTAAAGTCGGCGTCCAAGTAGAAGTAGCTGGCTGTGTAGGCGTTGAGGTTGGCGGCACGGTAGCCGTCCAACTTGAAGTGGCTGGCTGCGTAGGCGTCGCGGTCGGCGATAAAGTCGGCGTCCAAGTAGAAGTAGCTGGCTGTGTAGGCGTTGAGGTTGGCGATAGTGTCGCCGTCCAAGTAGGAGTAGCTGGCTGCGTAGGTGTAGCAGTTGGCGGTATCGTCGCCGTCCAAGTGGATGTTGCCGGTCGTGTAAATGTCGCTGTTGCCGGTACAGTCGGCGTCCACGTAGATGCGGCTGGCTGGATAGGCTTCGCAGTCGGCGTCCACGTAAATGTGGCTGGACGCGCAGGCATCGCGGTTGGCGGCACGGTAGCTGTCCAGGTAGAAGTTGGGACCGTGGTTGCCGTAGGCTTCTCCGTAGCGGTGCTCGTTGCCGTCGCCACTGCTGTTGCGGTCGCCGACGGCGTGGGAGTAGCGGACGGTTTTTGCGTAGCAGTTAGCCTTGGTGTAGCAGTTGGTGTCGGCGTGGCAGTTGGAATTGGTGTCTCCGTCGGAGTCATTGTTGCCGTCGCAGTTGACGTGGCAGTGGCAGTTGCCGTCGAAGTCGGTGTTGCTGTAGGAGTCATTGTAGACGTCGCAGTTGGCTTCGCTGTTAGCGTCGGAGTCGATGTTGCTGTTGATTAGTGTCGGAGTTGACGTGGAAGTAGCAGTTGGTGTAGGCGTGTTTGTAGGTGTACTCGAGGGCTTGGGGGCCACAACCACATACGACGACAGCCTGCTTATGGCGTCATGCTCAGGTACGCCCACGGTGTTGCAGCCGATCACCTGCATGCCCGGAGTACCAAAGCTGAGTGTATACTCCCACCTTCCATCATCATCGACGACAACATCATCATACACCTGGTTGCCAACAAGCAGTTCAATCGTAGCGCCAGGCTTGCCGGTACCCACGATCTGCACCGGCTCTCCAACGGTTGTCTGCACAACGGAAGCTACGCAACTCGGTCGATAGGGCGTTGCAGTTGGCGAAGGAGTCAGTGTTGGCGTGCTTGTTGGCGACGGCGTCTCTGTCGGCGTTGGCGGTATCGTGGGCGTCAAGGTAGCTGTGGATGTCGGCGTACGCGTCTCTGTCGGAGACGGCGTCTCTGTCGGGGACGGGGTCGCTGTGGCAGTCGGAGTCTGGGTCACCGTAGGGGTGACAGTATCGGTGGCTGTCTGAGTCGACGTTGATGTAGGCGTCGCAGTCGGTATCGGCGTCTCCGTAACCGTAGGAGTAAGTGTAGCGGTATCTGTTGGCGATGCCGTTGCGGTTGACGTAGCCGTCGACGTTGATGTGGTCGTCGGCGTCACCGTATTCGTTGGGGTAGGCGTATCGGTTAGCGCAGGAGCCACGACGACGTAGGAAGAGAGCCGCGCATAGGCATCCTTCTCCGGTGCGTCGTGCGTTAGACAGCCGATATACTGTATGCCCGGCGTTTCGAACGACAACTGATAGCTCCAGTGTCCATCGTCGTCCACAGCTATCGGTCCATAAACCTGATCCCCGACCAGGAGATCGACTGATGAGCCAGGTCGACCTGTTCCGTTCACAGTGAGCGGCTCACCCACCTGAACCTGCGCATGGGCGGCGACGCAACTTGGACGATATGGTGTTGCTGTAGCCGTTGCTGTAGGTGTTGTCGTGCTAGTAGGTGTGACTGTGCTAGTGGGCAACGGTGTTTCGGTTGCTGTGGCAGTTGGCTCTGCCGTCTCCGTAGGCGTAACTGTATCCGTGGGAGTATCCGTAGGCTCGGGCGTGTTCGTGTCGGTGGGAATAGGCGTGTCGGTTGGGACAGGCGTTTCTGTAGCGGTCACGGTTGCGGTTTCTGTCGCTGTAGCAGTCGGTTTTGCGGTCTGCGTGGGCATAACCGTATCCGTCGGAGTGGGCGTAGGCTCGGGCGTGCTCGTGTCGGTGGGAATAGGCGTGTCGGTTGGGACAGGCGTTTCTGTAGCGGTCACAGTAGCGGTTTCTGTCGCCGTAGCAGTTGCCGTCGGTGACAGTACGATGACGTAAGCGGCCAACTGAGCCTGAATATCCTGGGTACCCTCCCCAGCCGTAGTACAACCTATATACTGGATTCCGGAGGTTTCGAAGCGAAGCGTATACGACCAGGCTCCGGAACTATCGACAGTGACTATTGCGATTTGAACGCCACCAACTACCAGGTTTACCTCACTGCCAGTCGCCCCACTCCCCTGCACAAGAACGGGCTCGCCAACCTCAACTTCACTCGACATCACCGAACAACTGACCGGTGTTATGTCAACCATTGTTGCCGTAGCGGTTGGTGTCGGCGTCTGTTCTGGAATCGGCCGATTGATTTGAAGACCTGTCGCAGTCGGCGCCATCAACTGCGGTGGCAGTGTCGCTTCTGCAGTGAGTGATTCTGAACCAACCGCCTCAAGCCCGCTTGCATACACTGTTAGCTCATCTGCACCCAAAAGTTCTTGCTCAAAAGGCGTCGCTGTTGAGATGAGTTCGCCAACATTGGCGAATAGATTGGGCTCTTTTGTAGAGGCAGAAATGGACGGAACAGACGTCAGCCGTTCCGCCTCATCAGACGTACCGGTCTCGTTCACCACCTCGGCGCCAATCATAGCCGTGGCAGAAGGGATAGACGGCTGTTCGGCTGTTCCGAGCGACCGTCCAGCCTCGCCACTGCCCACGACGGCTGGCAACTGCGCCAACAACCGTTCGTCGCTGCTAGCAGCAGCAGCGATGTCAGCGGGTGTTGCTGTCGGAGCCACTACATCTTCGAACGTAGACGCGATGGGCGGAGTTGGCGTGTGTAGCAGCATGGGTGTGCCGCTTAGTACCATCTCATTGGTATCAACAGTGCCTTCTGGGGCCAAAGCTTGTGTCGCTGTGGGAATCAATCCGACGTCTGTGATGGGCGAAGTGGCAGAGACGAGCGTCATCTGCGCAACGGACTTCGACGCCAGCAGCTCGAGCTCTGTTTTACTGCTCCCGCTCGGCACTTCAATGGGCGTAGCAGTCGGGATTGAAGCAGATCTCTGTACACCAACTGGCGCTTCAGGGAAATTCAAAGGGACGCTTTCGAGCAGATCCCCCTCTTGCGTACCGATTACGATTGTACCGTTGACGGGTATGGCTTCCGCTGCCGGGATGGAAGTTTCCGCCGCCTCTATTTCTATGTTTTGATCGGACTTCGTTGCCTGCGTTGTCGCCTGAGAAAAATCGGAAGAAGTGAATTCTTCTGTATGCGTAGAACTGAGCGGTAGATCTGTTGCTGTCGGAACTGCGGTGAATACTCCCAGTCCGTCCGAAGTTCCCGGAGGCAACTCGATACCATCGACACCTTCCAGCAGGAGCGACTGATCCTTCTCCGCTACAGTCGTAGACACGATAGTAGATTCAGAAACCGGTTCAGCGGTTGGCACGTCAGTCGCGGTCGGCGCCAACGCCAAACCCAGGATGGGTGTTAGCGACGCCGTTGACGATGTTACCGTGGCCTCGGTGTTTTCTTTTGCTGTCTCAGTCTTTATAAGTGCGTTAGTCTGTGTATCACTATGCGAAACCTCTGTACCAGCACCTGGGGCAGAAGAGGCTTCGGACAAGGGCGCCACCGTGGAGATAGGCGTAGGTTGATTCGGTGCAGGTGGTTTCGTGACAGCCAGAAGCGCCTGCACGTTCGAATCGTTGGTCGACAGGAGCGCAACTGAAGTCGCTGCCAGGGTATTCTCGGGCGGAGCCAATCGTACACTGCGACGCACGACAAGTACGAGCATCACGATCAGCAATACGAGCAGTATCGTGTACTTTGCTATGTCATAACGCCATACAGAACGCGGCGTTCGACTCTGTGACATATGGCCGGGACCTTTGCGTTCGCTTGGTTTGGTAGTCGCTATGCTGTGTATATATAGCCGATCGCGAACCCATGACTTGCGACACCATCATAACCGAGCTTACGGCTCCGTAGATTGGTGATCGGCTTCTCTGCTGTTCGTTCGGTTCCTGGTGCGCCAGCCTGTAAAGGAAGACCAGTCGATCGCCCATTCTAGAGCAAAACCTACAACAAGCCCCACCAGGATACCGATGCTGAAGTAACCCATTTATCGAAAATGCTCCGACATAGCATACGATAACGGTATCACGCTGCCGCTTTAGTATACCAGAGATTGTACGACATGATCAGCCGGTATTCAACTCATTTTACCAATTGGGAAGACCGGCATTCACTAGGGTGCGACAGGAGCCGGCTCGATCTGTACCGTGCGTGGATCGCGAACCCCAACTACCAACCAGATCAATGCTGCCAGCCCGATAACCACACACGCACTGAATAACATGTGGAAACTAGTACTAGCCAGATAGCCGCCGACCAGCGGTGCAAAAACGCTTGCTACCCCGGCAAAGGTATTGGTGATCCCAACGTACGTGGGTCTCTGTTCAACGCGTGCAAACTCCAGCGGCGCCAGTATCCCGGAGACTGTATGGACGCCAATAGCAAAACCAACCAGCCCAAATACCAAATAGTAAGAGGATGGACTGCGCCCCACGATGGCTAGCGTAAACCCAGTAATCTGTGCGACTGCGCCAATTGCGAGCGGTATTTTATGGCCAACCCTATCCGCCAACATGCCCGCCAGTAGACTACCGCCAGTCTGACCCAGTAACAACATGGCCGTATAGTAGCCGACGACGCCATCCGCCACGTTCCAGCGCTCAATCGCCACGACAGTCAGAAAGCCTGTTCCCATAGCCGCCGCTACAATTGTCACACGGTATATCAGAAAGTGTCGGAAATTGTCATCCATGCTCAGGATCCGGCCCATGCGCGCCCTCACCGGTCCTTGCGATTCGCGGCTTACCGTCGATTTCTGTTCTGGCTCACGCAACATAGCTAGGAATATCCAACTGATCATGATGAAAGACCCAGCGATGCCGAAGACTATGACGAAGCTCCACGGATAGGCAAAGGTGGAGAGTATGCGGCCTGAAAGTAATGCGCCGGCAGTGCCCATGCCTGTACCGATGAACGAAGTGATGCCGAACATGCGCCCGCGGCGGTTGACCGGAAAACAGCGAGCTATCAAGTCCGTCCATGCAGGCCCGATAATACCAGCTCCTAGCCCGTGCCATAGGTAGGTCAGCAAGAAGAAAAGCAAGCCGGCTATCGGTGCAAAGACTGTGATGATCGGCGCTAACGGCCAGAGGATTACAGGCAATCGCTCGGTGAAGAAACCGAGGTTGACGACAATGGGTTTCTTTCTATCGCTGCGTTCGGTCGCGCCGGAAGCGAGCAACTGAGGTAGAAACCACGACGCCTGCGCTATCATAGCCACGATTCCGAACACGAGCGGATTGAGGGTGACCTTGCTGACAAATAACGGCACAATGGTCGCGGACGATGCGAATGCGATACCAAACCAGAAAGACGCGCCGTTAAGAATACTCATGGTGAAGTTCCATGAGTAATTCTGTTCCGCTTCGGCGGTAACCTCTGCATCGCTCCTCTGCAGGACCGGTTTGTTCAGCAGCAGAAGACGCGACATAATCCTACGAGATACGGTCATAGTGCCTGCGACGATTTCTATTGTTGTCGGGATAAAGTACTGGCGTCTTTGCCGTCAACATTACACTACAATACAGCTTGCGTCATGCTATGTTCTTATCGATTCCGGGTCAAATACAGTGCGCCGCGATTTGGATGGGCTTCTACGATCCGGTGCGATACTGGACAAATCATCCTAAGTGGCTCAACTGTCAGTTATGTGCCATGATTCTATAACTTTGTGACTTAGTCTGAGTGACCCAGCCATTAATCAGGGAGTTTATGAGTTCCGACGCTAACAATGCTCCAAAACAGGAGAACCCGGAACGCCCGCCGCCCTACGCCGACAGAATAGCATTGTGGAAAGATGATGCGGACCGTGCGGGTAACGCGCCGCGATACGACGAAGGAGGCGCGCAGAAAAAACCCCGCGAACGATTAAGCGAATCGCGCGTTTTGATTATTGGATTTGCTTTGATCATCTTGGTCGGTTCGCTGTTATTGAAGTTACCTTGGGCAGCCGCAAGCGGCGAGTCCATAACCTGGGTCGAGGCAATCTTCACCGCCACCAGCGCCACCACCGTAACTGGCCTATCTGTTCTATCGACCGCAACCGATTTCTCATTCTTCGGTCAGATCATCATCCTGCTGCTACTGCAGGTCGGTGGCGTCGGCTTCATTGCCTTTAGCGTCTTGCTGTATAGACTCATTGGGCGGCGAATTACGTTGCAGACCCGGTTCGTGGTGCAGAAGAGCATCGGCGCCGGTGAGATCAGCAATGCACTGAACCTGGCGCTGTATGTGCTTGGAGTTACGGTGCTACTGGAAGGGATCGGCGCACTGCTGCTGTTCTTTCGTTGGAAAGCGACGTTGCCGACTGCGCAAGCCCTTTGGTATGCCATTTTTCACGCCGTTAGCAGTTATTGCAACGCCGGCTTCGACCTGTATTCGGGCACGCAGCATGCTGCGCTCTTCGGCTACGGCGCCGACTGGTATTCGCTATTCGTCATGGGCGCGCTTATCACTTTCGGCGGTTTTGGCATCATGATCTCCTATGATTTATGGTCATACATCTTCGACCGCAAACTGGATCTGAATACCCGCTTTACGCTCTGGCTGGGTCTGGGTCTCACGGTGATCGGTTCGGCATTTATCCTCATTGACGGTCGCTTCCATACGACCGCACTGCCTGGAGAGCCGTTCTGGGAACGTATTGTGAGCGGTATATTCGCGATTGTTTCTGCGCGAACGGCGGGCATCACGCTCTTCCCGCTGGACCAACTTTCCGAGGCGACGCAGATGATCATCCTCATGTGGATGTTCATCGGCGGTGCACCGGCGAGCATGGCTGGCGGCATTTCCACCAGCGCCTTTGCCGCGCTACTATTCGCGGTTGTTGCTACAACACGCGGCCAACGCACAACTGTTGCATTCAAACGAACGCTGCCGACCGAGACTATCTCCAAGGCTGTTGCGATAACGACCGTTAGCGTTCTCGTGGTGGTGCTCGTGACGCTTGTCCTGGTGGTAAGCCACGAAGGGCCTATCTTCAACGCGGGCTTTGAAGTGGTGAGCGCTTTCTCGAATACGGGATATAGTCTCGGATTGACTTCATCGCTGGGCACATGGGCAAGATTGCTGATTGCGTTTACCATGTTCTGGGGCCGGTTGGGCCCCTTGACAATTGTGGTGGCGCTTGCTCAGCGCGAGAAACCAAATTTGATCCACTATCCTGAGGAGCCGGTGATCCTCGGTTAGCCGCGCCAAGGGAAGTTACCAGTAACTTCGGATGCTGCATCAACGTGATGACGTCGTCGCCCGCCAATAGCGACTGCGCCAGGAGATAGCCGAATCAACTGTCCATGAATGAACCCCGAACGAAAGACATCTGCCAGTTCAGTAGGCAACTTAATAACAATAGAAAGAACGAAGCTGTGACAAATCAACCACTGCCTATCATCTTCAGCATCCCGCACGGCGGCCTTGAAATCCCGCCGGAGCTAGAAGGCAACTTAGCTGTAAGCGACATTGATCTCTTCAACGACTGCGATCTCTGGATCGACGATATCTGTAAGATCGATGTGCTGGCACGCGTATCCACGCCCTACTCGCGCGGTCTTATCGACTTAAATCGCGCGCCTGATGATATTCAAAGTCCCGACGGCGCAATTAAACTGGAGTCCGGATATGGGAAAACAGTGCACAAGCATGCACTAGACATGAATGAGAAGCGAGCGCTTATAGACAAGTACTGGCAGCCCTATCATACAGAACTTGCCGCAGCCATAGATAAATACGGCAAGGAGGCGAAGCTCTTCCTGGACTGCCACAATATGGCGCAGCGCAGCCCAGACAGTCACCGTGATGCAGGCAAGCAACGACCTCTAATACTGCTCGCCAATCTTGGCAACAGGCATGGCGTACCAAAGGGCAGTCTCGGCTACACATCTGCTTCGGCCGACTACATGCAGCACGCTATGGCGTTGGCAGCGGACGTATTCGACGATATTACGCTGCTGGAGCCGCCCGCCGGTGAGCAGCCCGATCTCGTAGCGATCAACAGACCCTATTCCGGCGGCTACATTCTGAAGGAATATGCGAAACGCCAGCGCGATGAGAGTCTGCCTCCCGGCATCATGATCGAATACAATCGAGGCTTGTTTGTCGGCGATCAGCGCGCGGACACTCCGATAGCTCCGCCAAACACTGAACGCATCGAACTACTGCGCACACTGACGCGTGAATGGCTCACTCATTTGGTGGAAGGAGCGCAGGCGGCGTGAGTTCTCTGCGATCTGAGTTCATCGAAACACCCAGCATCCGTCTGCACTGTTTGATCCAAGGCAGCGACGACAGCCTACCGGTACTGTTCGTGCATGGCAGCTACGCATCCAGCCGCTGGTGGCTACCAGTGTTTAGCTTTCTTCCAGATGATATCCGAGCCGTCGCTGTAGACTTGCGCGGCTGTGGCCACAGTGATAAGCCTGATGAGGGTTATTCCATCCCCGAGCAAGCCGACGATCTCTGGCACTGCGTGCAGGGCTTGGGCCTAGCCGACTTTGATCTCGTCGGCCATTCAACTGGCGGCGCCATCGCTACGGAGTTTGCGCTGCAGCATATGCATTCGCTGCACTCGCTTACGCTGCTAGACTCCGTTCCCATTGAAGGCGTGTATTCACCTGTGGAGACGTTGCAAGTATTGTCACAGATGCGTGAAGATCATGATCTCTTGACTGAGGCGCTGCAATCGTTAATGCCAGCCTTTTTCCCCATCGAGGACGGCGAGGTCGAGCGGCAAGCATATTTCGATGCACTCGTGGAAGACGCCCAGAACATGGCACCGGCAGCGTTCACGGAAGTCGCAGCGGCAGTCTCGGGCTGGAATCGCATCGCAGATGCCCGCAGGTTAACCTTGCCAACTTCGCTACTCTGGGGCGAACTGGACCAGATTGTGGAACGGGACGCTATGACGCGTACGCTCTTGGCCATTCCTGGCGCGAATAACCTGGAGATATTGAGCGGCGTTGGTCACAGCCCGATGATTGAAGCGCCACTGGCCTTTGCTGAGCTGCTGATCAATTTCATCACCGAGGATTACGCTGGGTTCGACGAGATCAAAGAAGACGCCGAACCGATGGATGATGAAGAGTACGACTGAGTCGTTGTCTGCGAGATCATGAAGGTACGCGGTCCAGGGCGAACATCTGATCGCGCTCTGGTCCGACTGAAACGTAGTCGACGGTCACACCTGCCAGTTCCTGAATACGCCCGATGTATTCCTTCGCCTGGTCCGGCAGTTCATTCCATGATCGACACTCGGCCGTAGACTGCTGCCAGCCTGGCCACTCTTCATAGACCGGTTCAACCTCATACAGCACGGGCGTATCTGGCATGCTGTTCGTGATCAGTTCTCCGTTCGGCAATCTATAGCCGATACAGATCTGCAGCGTCTCAAAATCATCCAAGACGTCTAGTTTCGTGATGGCAAGCCCCGTCATGCCGTTGAGCCAGGACGCGTAGCCGATGGCGACGCCGTCAAACCAGCCGCAGCGGCGTGGGCGTCCCGTGGTTGCACCGAATTCGTCACCGGCTGCCCGAAGACTCTCGCCGCAATTGTCGGTTAATTCGACCGGGAATGGTCCATCGCCCACACAGGTACTATAAGCCTTTACAACGCCAATGACTCGCCCGATCGACTGCGGCGGCAGTCCGGCTCCAGAGCTGGCAAAGGCTGCGGTCGGGTTGCTGCTTGTGACAAAGGGATAGATGCCCCAATCCAGATCGCGCATGACTCCGAGCTGACCCTCCAGCAAGATGCGAAGATCGTTTTCCTGCGCCGCCCGCACTAGAGGAACGGTGTCGATGATCATGGATTGCAGGCGCTCACGATACCCCATGCATAAGGCCATCATTTCACTGCCATCAACTGGATCACCGCCGAGGATCTCCAATTTACGGTTGACCGTCTTCAGGGTGCTATTCAGACGAGCTTCCAACCACGCCGGCTGCATCATGTCGCCAATGCGCAGACCCGATCGAGCAGCCTTGTCCGAGTACGCGGGACCGATGCCGCGCTGGGTTGTGCCGATGGTATCCGATCCACGTGCTATCTCTTCGAGACCATCCAGTGTGCGATGGTAGGGCATTACCATCTGGGCTCGACTGCTGATGAATAGGTTGTCGAGTGAAACACCGACAGCAATCAGCGATTCCATCTCTGCAATGAGAGCTTCCGGGTTGACGACACATCCGGAGCCGATGATATTCACCGTTTCCGGGTTGAAAATGCCGCTGGGGATGAGATGCAACGCATGTTTTCCAAAGTCGTTGACAACCGTATGGCCTGCGTTGTCGCCGCCCTGGAAACGCATAACAACATCCGCCTCTTGGGCCAGATAGTCGATGATGCGCCCTTTGCCTTCATCTCCCCATTGTGCTCCGACGACCGCTGTTACTGGCACGTTTTTCTCCTTGTCCGTCTACGGACGACCTGCTGTACTGTACTTCTGTTGAGGTAGTGGCAAATTAGTGATCGGGCTGAATCTGGTAGTTCGGTGCTTCCTTGGTGATAACGACGCTATGCGGATGACTTTCGCTGTAGCTTGCCGCGCTGATACGCACAAACTGCGCCTTTTCCCACAGGTCTTGCAGGGATTCGGCGCCGACGTAGCCCATGCCGCTGCGCAAACCGCCCATGAGCTGATAGACGAAGTCGCGAAGATTGCCTTTGTAGGGTACTTGTCCCTCAATGCCCTCGGGCACCGTCTTACCGCTGTCGACTGCAGACGCTCCGTTCATGCGTACGAACGATTGTGCGCTCTGGTAACGGTCGCCCGCTCGACCTTTCATGGCGCCCAAGCTGCCCATGCCGCGATACTCTTTGAATGATCGTCCCTCGCGGATGACGACATCGCCGGGAGCCTCGTGCAAGCCGGCTAACAAACTGCCCAACATGACTGCAGATGCACCGACTGCCATAGCTTTGGTGATATCGCCGCTATAGCGAATACCGCCGTCGGCAACCACTGGCTTACCGAGCCGTCGACCTTCGGCAGCGCATTCTGTGATTGCCGACAATTGAGGCATACCGGCGCCGCTGACAATGCGCGTCGTGCAAATGGATCCGGCGCCAACACCAACTTTTACTACATCGGCGCCAGCTTCGACCAGATCTGCAACACCCTGCGCAGTGACTACATTTCCCGCCAGGATGGGCAGCTCCGTGTAAGCCGACCGTATGGCACGAATGGCCTCTAGCACACTTTTGCTATGGCCGTGCGCCGTATCCAGAGCCACAGCATCCGCACCGGCTTCGACGAGCGCGTGCACTCGCTGCATACCTGATTCACCGACGCCAACCGCGCCTGCGACTAGCAAACGGCCTCGATCATCCTTGGCCGCGAATGGAAAGTCCTGGCGTTTGAGAATATCTTTGTACGTAATAAGCCCTTTCAGATACCCATCACGATCAACGAGCGGCAGCTTCTCAATGCGGTGCCGGTGCAGTATCTCCTGCGCCTCCAGCAATGTCGTGCCTAGTTCGGCGGTGACAAGCTTCTCGCTAGTCATGTAGTCGGATACCAGACGGCTGTAGTCCGTTGCAAAACGGACGTCACGATTCGTCAGAATACCGATGAGCCTGCCATCCTGATCTATGATAGGTACGCCGCTAATGTGATAGCGACTCATTACGTATTCGGCGTCTGCCAATGTGGCATCTGCAGTCAATGTAATGGGATCGACGATCATGCCGCTCTCGCTGCGCTTCACCTTGTCGATCTCGTCGGCCTGTTGCTCCGGTGTCAAATTGCGGTGGATCACTCCGAGACCGCCCTGACGCGCTAGTGCAATAGCTAGTTCGCTTTCGGTGACAGTATCCATGGCTGCGCTGAGCACGGGAATATTCAGCTTCAGTTTCGGGTGCAGCTCAATGCTGATATCTACTTCGGAGGGCAGTTTTTCGGAGTACCCTGGTATCAGCAGAACGTCATCGAATGTCAACGCCATTTCCGAAAACCGGCTCAAAACAGTATCATCTTTGCCGTTCGTGTGGGACGCGATTGCGGTCAACCCTTCCTCATGCACGGAAATGCTCATACCTCACCTCTTCAGACAGTTTTGGACAGTGGCTTGCAAAGGGTCAACACACGCTTGCCAGCACATGAGCAACGGCATTCAGCGTTGCCGGACTGCGACAATTGCAGATTGCCTACGCATTCTACCAATTGCGCCAGAATATCGACAAGATGTCGCGTGTTACAGGATGTCCGAAGGGGGGATGCGTACGGCGATACCCTGATCAACTAGGGCCCGTTTAAGGTCCATGATACTTAGCTGCTGGAAATGGAAAAGGCTTGCAGCTAGTGCAGCCGACGCGCCGCCATCCGTTAACGCTTCAGCAAAATGCTCAACCTCGCCGGCTCCGCCACTAGCAATCACGGGAATTGACACCGCGTCGCTGATGGCGCGAGTCAACTCGATGTCGTATCCATCTTGGGTACCGTCCCCATCCATTGAGGTCAGCAAAATCTCGCCGCCGCCTCGTTCTTCTACCTCAACGGCCCACTGTACGGCATCCTTAAACTTATTGATCCGCCCGCCGCTTACAAAAACGTCCCAGCCGTTCCCGCGTGCTTCCATGTCTTCGGAACGTCTCCGCCGTGCGTCAATTGCCACAACGATACACTGGCTGCCGAACCGGGTGGCGGCAACGCTGATGAGCGACGGATCATGTACGGCCGCGCTGTTAATGCTAACTTTGTCCGCACCCGCCAAAAGGATCGCGCGCATGTCATCCACGGTGCGTATACCGCCGCCGACCGTAAAGGGTATAAAGACCGTATCAGCCACCTGCCGGACCATCTCAATGACAATGTCGCGCGCTTCGTGCGTGGCGGTAATGTCGAGAAAGACGAGTTCATCTGCGCCCTCCTGGTCATATACTTTCGCCTGCGCGACAGGATCCCCAGCGTCAATAAGGTCCACGAAGTTGACGCCCTTGACGACGCGCCCATCCTTCACATCCAAACAGGGGATAATCCGTTTCGCAAGCATTCGCAGTCCTAGATCAGTCCGCTGATCTTGCAGAGCAGACTATAATTTGTGGCTGGTGAGATACCGTCGCGCTTCTTCCAGTGCGGTGACTTGTTCGGGGCCAGTCTCCGTGAGCAGCTCCCAGGCGTCGTCGTAGCTAAGCCAGCGAGCTTCACAGTGCTTGTCATTGCCCAGCACAACTTGTTCTCGTCCGGCTTCCGCCAGATAGTAGATAATTGTACGCCCGACAGAATAGTCGCGTATTTCGCGCATATAGTTCAGCTCGACCCGGAATTCAGGATGCACCTTTGGCCTGGGTAGCCCCGTCTCAGCATGGAAACTCTCCAGCGCACAGGCAGCATCCACCTCAGACGGCGATGCACCACCGCGTGGGAACTGCCACTGTTCACAAAATATATTGTAGAGAAGCAGATACTGAATGCCGTCATACATGCGGCGATAGGGAATGATTCCGGCACTGGTATGGTGCAGCGGTCCGTTGGCCAGTTCGATGGCTTCGGTCAGGTCGAGCGATTTTGTATAGATAGCCTGTCCGACAATCACGCCGTCCAGGTTATAGTGCTCATGCGCTTTTAGCCGTCGAATATCGTGGATGTCCTTCACACCACCGCTGGCAATGACCTTGAGATCCGTCATATCGCCAAGTTTGGTGGTGAGTGGGATATTGACGCCGCTCAGCATTCCATCCCGAGCGATATCGGTGAAGACCGTCCTGCGCACGCCCATAGCATACATTTGGTGGCCAATTTCGATGACGTCCACATCGCTCGTCTCTTGCCATCCGTGCGTAGCTACCTTGCCGTCGCGGGCATCAATGCCAACGACGATGCGTTCGGGCCCCCACAACGAGATGGCATCGGCAACCAGTTGCGGACGTTCAACCGCAACTGTGCCCAGTACAACACGGTCTGCACCGAGACCGAGCGCCAGTTTGATATCCGACATGGTGCGCAAACCACCGCCAAATTGAATAGGGATATCGACTGCCTGGCGAATTTGTTTCAGTCGTTGCAGATTGACCTGCAAAGTAGAATTCTTGTTCTCTACTTTGGATCGGGTGACACCGGCTGCCTCTATACGAATTGTTCCCGTACGTTCTAGTGTGTCGATCTGTCGCTCGTTGGCGTCGAGTGCGCCGTCCAGGTTAACAACGTGCAACCACTGTGCGCCCTGTTTTTGCCAGTGCAGCGCCATCTCTGCCGGGTCGTCGCCAAATACAGTCTCCGCATCTGGATCACCCTGGCGGAGACGCACGCATCTTCCGTTCCGTAGGTCAATAGCTGGGTAAATAATCATAGGTCTAGGTTGGAGTCATTGTATTGCGCGACGATCACGAACATGACACAGCTCCCTTTCGTAGTAAAGCGTATCATGCTAACAACCCGCGTAACGTAACCCCGCTCTCACGATTATCGTTTGCTGTTATTCGGTCGGAGGCGCGTTCTCGCTGTCGATTACCATACGCATAAAATTTTCCAGGATGCGCAACCCGACAGTATGACTCTTTTCCGGGTGACACTGGATGCCCCAAGCGTTGCGATATCGCACAACACTTGCATAGTCAATGCCGTAATCTGTGTGGCAGATGACTGCGTCCTGATTGACCGGGTCGCAGTAGTAGCTGTGGGCGAAATAGGCATATGAGCCATCTGGCACACCGTCGATAATGGGATCCGACTGCTGTTTATGCAGTTGATTCCAGCCGATCTGGGGGATGCGCAAGTATCGTTGCGATGGAGCGCTTGCGTCTAGCATCTCACCGGGGAAGCGACGCACCACGCCAGGGATGAGATGAAGTCCTTCGTGTCGGCCCATCTCCTCGCTTTCGTCGAAGAGAAGCTGCATACCGACGCAAATTCCTAGCAGCGGAAGCCCCGCATTGATCGCCTCCAGCAACGGCACTTCCAGCCCCTGCGAGCGCAGGTCGTCGATGCTCGCGCCGAACGCACCTTGTCCTGGCAACACAATGGCGCGCCACGAAGTCAAATCCGTCGGTTTGTCCACAATGTCAACCGGCACATTCATAGGCGCTGCGACAGCTTCGAATGCCTTGTAGACACTGCGCAAATTGCCAACGCCGTAATCGATGATCGCTATCATCTACCAATTCCTGTGGATGCCAAAGGACGTGTGTGCATATAGGACGTCGCTACCTGGTGTATAGTAAGCGGACTGATCGATTGTGCAAAATGCACGAGTTGGCGGACGCGATAGCGGATTCAGCCCGCTACGGTGCGAAATAACCGCACGGTTGCGCCATTCGCCTGCCCATCGGGTACAATGGTTCAGGCCATAGCGTGGACGGGCCGAGCGTGAAATGGCGTTCGTAACCATCGGTTTAGGATGAGGGATCATGAAGTCGATTTCGAATTGGCTAAAGGGCACATGGCTAGTCCTGCTCGTTGCCGCTATCGTTGTGATTCTAGACCAGCTGTCCAAGGAGTGGGTTCGGGTCAATATCGAGAAGTACAGTTACATAATTCCCATTCCGCAGTTTGGCAAGTACTTCGTTATTGAGCATGTTATGAACACCGGCGCTGCGTTCGGTATCATGCAGAACCGCAACTACCTTCTAACTGTTGTGGTCATAGGCGTCATCGTTGCCATTCTCGACTATTCGCCCAGAATTCCACCAGATCAAAAACTCATCCGCGTTTTTCTAGGTATGCAGCTAGGCGGCGCTTTGGGTAATCTCATCGATCGCTTCGTTCAAGGACACGTCACAGACTTCATCCGCATCGGCATACCAGGCGTCTACTACTGGCCATCGTTCAACATCGCCGACAGCGCAGTCATCGTGGGCGTGATCGGATTGGGGGTCATAATCGTACGTGATGACATACGTCGCGAACGTGACGCAAAGGCCGAACGTGCCGCCGAATCGGCTGCCGGCACGAATTCTAAGTCGTAGTTGACTACCGGCGTTCCTTGTCTGCCGGCCTTTTCAACCATGGATACCTTCATCGTAAACTCATCTGACGCAGGCAAACGACTCGATCGATGGTTGACCGGGCGCTATTCCGACCGCAGTCGAAGTGAACTCCAGCGTTGGATTCGCGACGGACAAGTAATCGTCGATGGTTCTGTCTCCAAGGCCTCGATACGTCTCGGCGAGGGACAGAGCGTATATGTTACGGTGCCGGAACCGGCAGCCGAGCCAGTACTGGAAGCGGAGGATATTCCGCTCGAGATCGTGTACGAGGATACGGATATCGTGGTCGTGAACAAATTGTCTGGAATGGTCGTGCACCCTGCGCCTGGTCACGAACATGGCACGTTGGTCCACGCCATCCTCCACCATTGTCCGGACATCCAAGGTATTGGCGGCGAGATGCGACCCGGCATCGTGCATCGGCTGGACAAGGATACATCGGGCCTAATCGTCATTGCGAAGAACGATGCAGCATTGCGTAACCTGCAAAGCCAGTTCAAATCACGCACCGTGATCAAAGTTTACGTTGCGCTTCTTGAGGGGCGGATTGAACCGGAACGCGGCCGTATCAATGTACCCTTAGGCAGGCATCCAACAGAGCGAAAACGTCAAGCCGCCTTCCCCGCCAACCAGTCGTCAGATTCGGCTAGGTCACGAAACGCCGTTACCGACTATGAGACTGCGGCGCTGTATGCGTTGCCACCGGGGACTGCCGGCGGACCCGCTCAGTTTTCGTTGGTCAACGCAACATTGCACACCGGGCGCACACACCAGCTTCGCGTCCATTTCGCCTGGATGAAGCATCCTATTGTCGGCGACGCCATATACGGGTATCGAAAGCAGCGGCTGTCAGTAGGCCGTCTCTTCTTGCATTCGTACACGCTTGCGCTGGACCTGCCCGCTTCCGGGCAGCGCATGGAATTTGTTGCGCCGCTGCCCCCTGAGCTGACGTCTGCGCTCGATGCAATTGACCCGGATTCCGATTCAAGCTAGGATCACAATATCAATTCCTTTAGCAACATGCCCTAGTGAATCGTGTTTACCACTGGGTCCGCATACGCCATGTTTCGCAAATTATAAACTCCCCGAAAGTGACCGAAGCATGCACACGATTGTTACAAGGCACGATGATAAACCCCTAACGAAACCAACTGAGCGAATCTGAGAAAGCGAGATAGCGCATGGCTGTTACCAAATCGGCTGCCCTTGAGTATCATTCAGGCGGTAGGCCAGGCAAACTAAAGATCACCGCCACCAAACCCATGCAGACCCAGATGGATCTGTCCTTGGCTTATTCGCCCGGCGTTGCCTATCCCGTCCTGGAAATTGCCGACAATCCACTGCGTGCGTACGACTATACGGCAAAAGGTAATTTAGTTGCCGTCATCTCGAATGGTTCGGCCATCCTGGGGCTTGGCAATCGCGGACCGGAAGCGGCCAAGCCGGTGATGGAAGGGAAAGCCGTCCTATTTAAGCGCTTCGCAGATGTAGATGTCTTTGATATTGAAATCAACAGCGACGACCCGGATGAGATTGTCCGCCTCATCGAGATCATCTCGCCCACGTTCGGCGGCATCAACCTAGAGGACATCAAAGCGCCGGAATGCTTCTACATTGAGCGCGAGGCGCAGAAGCGCTGCAACATTCCGGTCTTCCACGACGACCAGCATGGCACTGCCATCATATCCGGCGCGGGCCTGCTCAACGCACTAGAACTAGTCAACAAGTCAGCCGACAAAGTGAAAGTGGTTATCAATGGCGCGGGCGCAGCCGGTATCGCCGTGGCGGATTTATACGTCGCCATGGGTGTGCAGCGGCAAAACATCCTTCTTTGCGACAGTCGCGGCGTCATCTATGCCGGCCGCGAAGAGGGCATGAACGAATTCAAGCTGCAATATGCCACGCTTTCCGAAGCACGCACGCTTGAAGATGCGCTGACGGACGCCGACGTATTTGTGGGCCTGTCCGTGCCCAATTGCCTAAGTCAGGCGATGGTCCGTAGTATGGCGCGCGATCCCATCATCTTCGCCATGGCTAACCCAGATCCCGAAATTACTTGGGAAGACGTTCAGGAAGCGCGCAGTGACGTGATCTTTGGTACCGGGCGCAGCGATTACCCTAACCAGGTTAACAATGTACTTGGCTTCCCGTTCATCTTTCGCGGGGCGCTGGATGTGCGCGCCGTGGCGATAAACATGGAGATGAAACTAGCTGCAGTTCATGCGCTGGCGTCATTGGCCAAGGAAGATGTGCCCGACGAGGTGAACCGCGCCTATGGACTGGAAACGCTCAAGTTCGGACGCGACTACATCATGCCCAAGCCGCTGGACCCACGCGTGCTCATGCACGTCGCACCAGCCGTGGCACAGGCGGCCATTGACAGCGGTGTGGCGCGTATCGAGATTGGCAAGGAAGAATATCTGAACCAGTTGGCAGAACGCATGGGCACGACCGTGCAATTTATGCGCACGATGGAGCAGAAGGCGCGTCAGAATCCCTTGCGGATCGCCTTTGCCGAAGGCGAGCATCCGAAAGTCATTCGAGCAGCTTATACATTGGAAAGCAACGGCATCGCCCAGCCCATCTTGCTGGCAAGACCGGAGGATGTCGAGAAGGAGCGAGCCGCACTTGGCATCCAATACGAGCCCGATGTGGTTGACCCTAACGCATCCAATCAACGGGATTCCTATGCCAGTGCGTTCTATAAGAGACGACAGCGCAAGGGTGTCACGCTTAGCCTGGCCAAAGACTTGCTTCGCCAAAGCAACTACTATGGCCCGATGATGGTGGACCAAGGCGACGCGGACCTGTTCATCTCGGGTATCACGTATAACTATCCAGAGGTGCTGCGACCAGCGCTGCAGACAGTGGGCGCGAGGCAAGATAGTTGCGTCAGCGGCGTCTTTCTAGTCATTGTGGAAGACCGCATCTACTTCTTCACAGACGCCACCGTTATCATAGAGCCGACGGAACAGCAGCTAGCTGCCATCGCGATCAATGCCGCCGAACTAGCCAAGGAATACGGGATAGAACCGCGCATTGCTATGTTGAGCTTCTCCAACTTTGGAAGCGTCTCGCACGATGAGGCTGTTCGCATGCGTGCTGCGACGGAAATTGTCAAGAAGAGCAGACCAGACTTAATTATTGACGGCGAGATGCAACCAAGCGTGGCCGTTGTTCCGGACTTGATGCGCCGCCACTATCCCTTCAGCCAGGTAGAAGATGCCAACGTACTCGTCTTCCCGCGCCTCTCCGCTGCGGTCACTGCCTATCAACTCGTTAGTCGTCTTGGCGGCGCAGACGCTATCGGACCGATTCTGGTCGGCATGGCTGAGCCTGTGCAAACGCTGGCTACCGGCGCTGACGTACGCGATATAGTCAATGTGGCCATCCTGGCGTCAGTGAAGGCGCACTCAACCTAGCCCTCAGGGACAGCGTAATCACACGTTATTTTGCGTATTCCTAACCCAATTTGGTGAGCGAGAGGTCTGCAATTTCAAGGCTTCTCGCTTCTCTTACTGGCGTGATTCCAAGTCGAAATTTGCCCTGTGGCGTCGCAACCATATACTGGTTGTCGATCCAGGCTACGAATCCCATGCAGCAGTGAGGCGTTGTGTTAGGGCGCAACACGACCTCATCGTCGATTTCGAACTGCAACTGATCTTTGGTCCAAGTGATCGAATAGTCGTGCCATTCCGACATGTCGTCAGATAGGACCGTTTCGTCGGCGCGCATGGCACGTTGGGCGATGGGCCACAGTCGTTCGTACGCCGCATGCCAGTGCATAAGCGGCAGCGCGATAGGCGCAGAGGGTAACAAGGCAAGGAAGGAGGCATTACGCGTATCCATGGTTGCCGCCTTCCAACCGTTGCCCGGTACATTCATTGCAACGGGCATGTTGGAGTTAGGACCGCCGAAGAAGAACCACGCAGCTGCCGGTAGTGATGGCATGCTGCGTACGCCAATACCGATTGGCGCATTCCAGAATCCGAAACCGGCTGTTCCCGATAAATCGTGTGCTGGATGCGAAAAGCGCGCCCGAAGTGATAGGCGGACGTTGGCACGCCAGTGAAAGGTGTTGCTCTGGTTGACGCGATAATCGTCGATCTGCGAGTTTGCGTACCCGTCCGCAGCGGTGGACTCGTGCAGTTCGAGTCGGATGCCATACTTCGTTTCCTCGGCAGACGACGCCCCCTTGATGTGCGTTCGTATGCCGCTGTTGTACAGGTCGCTGATTCTAAGTCGTGTGTTCATGGCGATATTCGCATAGTTATTGCAGATAGGTTAGTTTTGTAATTTTATCGCAATGAGCGTGCCTATGCGAAAAGAACCAATCCTTTGCTCGAGTACAGCGGGTGAATAACCGGCCTGCCGAAACGCTGCTAGGTATCGAGCAAGGAATACCATGTTCGCACGTCCGTAGAAGACGACCCCGAGCCAACGTAAGATGCGTATATCAGTGTCTACCCATAACCCTGTGATGACAAAGCGGCTCGATCCGTAGCAGTTTTTGCCACTCCGTAGCACATGTCTGCACGCCACGATTGTCTGCGGATCAAGTACGTACTCAGTGGGGAAGGTGCAGACGATGGTGTCGACGGATTCATCCCGCAATGGCAACTGCTGAGCGCGCGCTTGAACAACTATTGTTTTGCTTCCAGTCGCACGCACGCCTTTCGCTGTGCGCACAACCATATGGGACGACGGTTCGACGGCAATGACCATGTTGCTGATGTGGCTCAAGTGCGGAAGAAGCCTACCGGTACCCGAGCCCAACTCGAGCACGCAACTGCCCTGTACAAACTCGAGGCTGCTGCGACGCCAAGCATCCCACTGTCCAAAGCTAACCAACCATGCAGTGGCGTCGTAGAGCGGTGACCACTCATGATAGAGTCGCTCAGTCAGTTGCCGATACAACCACATCAATAGCGCGCGCAATAGAAATTGTCTCCAGACTTACATCGCACACAAACGCATAGGTCTCCAATCCCTCTTGAACAGCATAGTACATCGCATCTGCGAAATCGGGATCAATCTCCCGTTGAGGTTTGACCATGTCTGCATCTTCCCGCTGCACGACGAAGGCTACGGCAACCCGATGACCCGTCTTCTGCTTGAGCTTCACCAGTTCCAAGACGTGTCGTCTTCCCCTGTCTGTCTTGGCATCCGGAAACAGCGCAACACGATTTTCCACCAATGTAGCCGACTTGACCTCGACCCACAGCGGCGTTCCGTTGCCGTCGCTGAGCAGGAAGTCGATGCGGCTTCGAACTCCTGTGCCGCCCGTAACTTCATCCGGCAACGTCACTTCCGCTTGCTGCACAGTATAGTCGCTCAGAGGCGGCGCAGCCCCCTGCTGCATAGCCTCCGCAAAGAGACGGTTGGGCAAGGTCGAATCGGTGCTAACGAGTACGCCCGCGTGCGGATGGACTACGAAGCGCAGATCATACCGTGTCTTGCGATTGGGATTCTTTGCCGTCGAAAGGTAAACCACTGTGCCGGGAAGCAGCAATTCGCGCATGCGCCCTGGATCCGGACAATGGGCTCGCACGATCTCACCGTTCGCCTGCAATTCGGCGACCACAAGGAAACGGTTGGGTCTGGCAATGAAGGTGGCAGGCAGAAATTCGAAGTCGAATTGCATCAGGCGCTCAACAGTCGATTGTTTCGAGATTTTGTAGACAGTACCACCAATAGCCGCGAAGAAAGTGAGGTATGTGCGACTACGATCGCCACCGGGTCAATGCCGCGTCCAAATCAGAGGCGTCGTTGAAGCGCTTCACAACGCTGACGAATGTATGAAGGTCCGGCGTCAGCGAACGCAGTTCGCGCAGCTTCGGACCGATAGGACTGGTGCTGGCGGCGCTCTTGCCGTAACTGCCATGAAAAGCAAAATAGGCCTGGTTGAGAACGCGCAGCGGATAGCCATTGGCAACGAAAAACTGCCTGCGCTGCTCCATGAAATCCTCCGCCTGCTGAACACGTCCCTGTTGCAGTAACCGGTCTACCTCAAGCCGTGTGGCTCGCATCTCCGCTCTGAAGTCGAAATCAGTTACATCGTTGGCCATATCCCCTGCATGAAGAATGGTCTCTTTGGCAGGTTCGTCCAGCTCGTCGAGCGGCAGCCCCGGTTGCAGTTCCGCAGTTGGCGCTGATTTCGGCTTAGACGATTTTATGCCGTAGTACCATTCGCCAACATTGGCGCCAATTTCGTCACCTACGATGTCGGCAACTGTTTCGTTGATGGTCGTCATCTGCTGGTTCTTAAAATAACTCCAGCCCAGTGGATTCATGGCTAGGTAATTATGCGTCCATTCATGCGCTACGGTGCTGAGGATCCACTCTAGGCTGGCATCATCCACCACCATGGTCGGAAACGCTCCCAGCCCGCCGATATTCGTGATATAGGCGCGCACTCGATCGCCGGAATTGATGCTTGCTTCAGCCTCTTCCATCGCTGAGACGGGCATATCCTCAGCTAGCATATTGCTATGCACAATTTCGATTCTGTCGCGTGGGCTTACTACAAGCTTCTTCGGCGGCTCAGTGAAGGCGAACTGTACCGGAGGAAAGGGGATACCCAGCAGAGTAAATCGCTCTTCTTTCAGTCCGGCGCCGATCTGCCGCTCGATGACCTGTTCGACCGTCGACCGATATTTGTCCTGCTCCACGCGCAGAGATGCGACTTCCTGCTCCAGCGCTAAGAATTCTGGACTGGTTTTCGACTCACCTTGGCTGATGAGTTGATCCATTTCATCTTCAGCCACCGCTATGCGATCCGCGCGCTGCAGGTAATCAACGACAAGTTCGACGCTAGTTGCTTCATCAATACCCGACGACGGGCGCGTCACATCTGCATAGAGCTTCTCGGATACGGCACGCGCCTCCCAGCGGATGAGATCGAAACTCCAGCCGGCTACCGTCATACTATACGAACGCACGTTTGCCGTCTGTGCAGGGAGTGCACCGCCGCCCAGAAATGCCATAGCCATCAGGAGCACCACCACCCGGCCAACAGTAGCCAGTACGCTATGCCCAGATAAGATGTTCACACCACGCAAGCGCGCTGTCCAACCATCTGCCGCATAGTCAATTCGAGGCTGTTTTGTTGGTTTGACGCTCATCTTCTGGCATACTTGTTTCGACTAGACGATCTCATTCATTGAATCGTTTTCCACTTAGCTGCGTACTGATAGTATGTGAACAACGCATCTCTGTCACTATCGTAACACGGGGTGCAGGTCAATGTCTTTAGCGTAGCATATACAAAGCGAACGACAACGCATAATTGTTCCCGTTGCGCACAGTAGATGTGTGGACCCTAATCTTCGCAGCCAGCGTATCAACCTGTCGGAGTCGATCATGGATGAAGTACTGAGATCATGGATTCGCAGCATGCCAAAGGCTGAACTTCATGTTCACTTGGAAGGGACCATCGGACCCGAGACATTGCTTCGGCTGGCGCGAAAACATGGGCGGATTGATGACTTGCCCGGCGACTCGGTAGAGGCCTTGCGCGGTTGGATGACCTTCACAAATTTCCCGGACTTCATCACGAGGTACTTGTTGATCACGAGCCTGCTGCGCGACGAAGATGATTTCACAGATATCGTCGTTGCCTGCGGCGATGATATGGCATCACAAGGCATTCTGTATCGCGAGATTACCGTCACGCCGTACTTGCACACGCACGTGGCAAACAAAGGTTTATCCATTGATCATGTACTGAACGGCCTAGAAGAGGGGCGTCGCCAAGCAAAAGAGACGCATGGTGTGGAAATGCGGTGGGTATTCGATATCCCGCGCAACGCAAGTTTCGACGATGATAACGTGGATTCGTACAATCCGCAGCCCGCAGAACTCACATGTGACTACGCAATCTATGCCATGGACCGCGGATGCATAGGCTTTGGTCTGGGCGGAGATGAAGTAGGTGCACCGCCTGAATATTTCGCGCACGCATTCGAAAGAGCAATATCCGCCGGATTGCACTCGCTGCCGCACGCGGGTGAAACTGTCGGACCCAGCAGCGTGTGGGGCGCTATCAACGAACTTCAGGCAGAGCGCATCGGGCACGGCGTGCGCGCCATCGAAGACCCGGAACTGTTGGTTGTGCTGCGCGACCGACAGATACCGCTGGAGGTCAATCCGACAAGCAATCTGCGCCTGCACGTTTATCCGTCGCTGGAGGCTCACCCCTTCGTGCATTTGGACCGCATGGGCCTCTACCTGACCATCAACAGTGATGATCCGCCGCTTTTCAACACCACGTTGGTTGACGAATACCTGCTAGCACACGAAATCTACGGCTACGGTCGGCAGGACCTAGCAAGATTCGCCCGGCAGGCCTTCCAGGTGATCGTTGCCGATGACGCGACGAAGGAGACTCTGCTGAGTCAGTTGGACGCCTGGCGCTTGGAGCAGGCGGAAATGGAACACGAATTGTAGGTAAACTACGCGTATTTTTGGAGCAATAGATTAGCAGCGCAGTCTTAACAAGCATGTAGTTAATCTGGGAGGGATTATTGTGGATTACGGAAAGTTGTTTACGAGAGCCTGGAACATTGTCTGGGCAAATCTGTGGTTGATTCTACTTGGCATACTCGCCGGATTTACAGGCTCAAGCGGGTCAAGCGGCACGAATTATCAGATGAGTGAGTCAGATGTCACAAATGCCTTTGATAAACTGCCGTTCAGCCAGAACTTCCAGGCATTATCAGGCATTATGATCAGCTTAATTATCGGAATCATATGCTTTGGGCTAATTGTCGGCATCATCTTCTACCTGCTGTCCCAAGTTGCGACGGGCGGTCTTGTCGCCGGCGTCAACAGCATCGAAGAAGGTGAGAGCGCTACATTGCGTTCGTCATGGGTTGCGGGTTGGCATCGGAAATGGACGTTAGCAGGCATCGGACTAGTACTTGTGATCCCGGTGATTCTTGTGATCTTGATCTCCCTCGTTATAGGCATTTCCGTCTTCGGAGCTGCGACGGTCACAAACGCAAGCTCTATCACCAGCGGGGACTTCAGTCCCTTTGCCGGTGTGGCTATGAGCGGATTGGTCGTTCTCTCACTTGCATTCTGTTGCTTGCTGATTCCGTTTTTCATCTTCTTTGGAGTTTGGATTGAGCTCGCATACCGAGCCTGCATGTTGGAAGGGTTGGGTGTCTTCGACTCTTTCGGACGAGGCTGGAATGTGCTTCGTACCAACCTAGGTCCTGTCGTAATCGTTGTTCTTTCTCGTTTTGCAGTCGGAATTGTACTGATTCTGCCTATGTTCATCAGTAGCATCATCTGCTGCCTGTGGCCGCTGCTTCTGATAGTGTATGGTGCTGTCACCACTTACTTCTCAACGGTATGGACGCTGGCTTGGCGGGAATGGACAGGAAGTTCACCCGAAGAGCCGCCACTGCGTATGTACGATGCAGCCTAATGTGATCAATAGGCCTGTAGAAGTCGAAGGCGACTTCTAGCGAGAACGCCGGAGCGGGGACAGATACTCGCGCAGGGTATGCCAGTGTCTGTCCGCCCGCTCTTCGGCCTGGCTACGTTCGTTCATCCTCGCATAATAGCTATCGCTAACTGCATGCGCCATGGAACGCATCTCCGACGCCGCCACGCGAGCAAGGTCCTGCTGACGATGCTGCGAGTCAACAACGTACGCGGCCAGTCCTTGACCATATTCCAACACCGTCTCTCCGTCTGAAATCGGACGCCCGATTCTGTCACCCCACTTCAGCAATGTTGGCCATGGCTGCTCGCGACGCCGTCGCAAGCGCCCAATCATATTCCACGCTAGCCAGACAATCGCGATTATGGGGAGCAGCCAGAAGAGCATCTGCCAGTTCCACTCCGTCGTCGGCCCCGGTCCTGTCGTCGAGTTCTCCGCTTCAGCGATGGGACCACTCGTAAACGAACTGCGATTTGGCAATCCGATGCGCGTCAATTCGGGAAGTCCAGCCGTAGGCTCAAATGCTATCCAGCCATACGCCGGAAAGAATACCTCGGGCCAGGAGTGTGCGTCCGCTTCCGCAATAGACCATTGATTCTCTTCCGGATACCAGTTGCCGGATGCGTAGCCCGTTGCAAAACGTGCTGGTATGCCTACCGAACGGGCCATGACAACGAAGGCCGTGGCGTAGTAGTCGCAATAGCCGCGCTGTAAGTCGAAGAGAAAGTAATCGGTAACGTCAACCACGTCGTCGGGCGTAGCAGGTACATCCAGATCGTATTCGAATGTACGCAGGTACTGTTCCAATGCTTGCGCACGCTCGAAGAGAGTGTCCTCCTCTGCAACGAGCGACTGGGCTAACTCGGTCGTTCGTGCCGTAACGGTGTCAGGCAGCTCAAGATAAATGGCATACTGCTCCGGTAGCGGATTCTCTTCCGGCCAGGTTCCGGCCTGTACCAGCGCTTGTTCATTGACGGCGGGAACCAACGACACTACAGTATAGCTCCTCTCGCTGGACCACAATGCAACGATATCGCCTGGTGTTCGGGATTCCTGGCGAACGTCCATGGAGAGTTCCAGCGGTTCTGCCGCGACATAGGCAACCCGTGTGCCGAATTGAAGCGCGACCTGCTGGGTGACCTCTCTGCGACCGGCTGGTCCGATCACCGTCATCGGCGTATTGGCATCGATGTCCCGTTTTGTCGTGAGCGGTGAATTTCGCCACCCGTGTCCGTCGTATTCGCTAAATGTGCCGCCTCGCATATAGTGACTTACGGGTGGGATGTATTCATACGGATAGTCGCCCGGTATAGGCTCGTCCGTGCGCACATTCATGACAATCGTATCGGTGAGATCCGGACCGGATGAAAGCAGGAATTCGTTTGGTAAACCTCCACTCAATCCGCCGCCTAACCGAGACGTTCCGCGCATGCCGGGAAACAAGCGTTCCGCAGTGTTTTCCATAGCGGAGTAGTATGGCTGCATTTCCGCGTAATATCGGTTGACAAGTGGCTGTATGTACAAATTGGGCATCAACGATGCGAACGTCAACAGCAATAGCGCGGCGCCGATAACCAGCATGACGCGTTCCAAGTAGATGTCCGCACTGTGGTCGTAGCCGGCAGCGTGCCATCGCTTCATCAATGCACCTTGATCTACTGCCAGGTGCAGTGCAACCGTCACGCCCAGCGCGAATACGAGCATAAACCGACCGCCGCTGCTGTAGAGAAGAATGGTCCCTAATAGCCAGAGTAGCGGAAATGCACCTGCTAGACCCGAATGACGACTGCGGATAATGGCAGCGGACAAGCCGGCGACAATCCAAGCCACTAGACTCGCCACCAGCAAAAAGACCAGTCGGTCGAGCGGCGCCGTGCCCGCCTGTACGCCAGTAAACCAAAACTGGATGCGGTCGCTGAGACGCAACCAGCTGTCCAGTATTTCCCCCGGTAGTAGGCCGATTTCACTGTTTGTGATAAGTCTGACTATGCGAATCGGTCCTGGTAGCCAGCCGGCAGCTATCTGCGTAATTAGTAGTACGCCGACAACTGCCCAGGCAAGGAACTGCCAGGCTATGCGAAACCAGCGTCGCTCGGCGGGACGACGGGGCGCACGCCACCCCGCTAGCAACCATATCGTACACACGCTCAACGGTCCGATCGCTTCCAAACCGCCTTGATTTTCGCCTAAACGAATCCAATGATTGATCCGCAACGAAAAGGCGGGCAGAATCGACAGCAGTAGCAATAAAAGCAGGACCGCCCAACCCATGTGCGGACGCAGGACCGACTCCAGCTTAACTGCAACAGCTACTGGCCAAATGAAGTTCCGTGATTCGTCGATGTGCCGCGTACTATCCACATTCATGGCTATTGGCTCCACCGCACCGGAGTAACTACTAGCCGCCCTCTTAACAATGCCATACTACTCATTAGCCGACTTCCTCTTCAATCTCCACCGTGATCGCCCCGCCCGTAGGCGTGGAACGCACCTCCTGCCGCGTGCGGCGAAAAGTCAATGCAGGATGTAATTCGGTACCGGTCCGCAGAACGGTTGACTGGATGCCTGCCATCGCCAGCGTGGATCGTACACCGCTGTACGAAAGGTCACTAGCAACCTGCTCATAACCAGACTGATCCGATTCAGGTGCGTGCACGATCAACATCGCACCAGCATCCACACCCGAAGCTTGCAGACGAACGAGCTCACTCATCCAGGACTGGGAGGATTCCTCTGCCGCTGAAGCTGGACCTAAAGCGCCATCGTCATTGCTCTTCTGTACAGCTTCAGCATCAGGTCGTCTTTCGGCTTCACCAGCCAGCGGATTCGAGTTTTCTTCAGCCGGCATCTCCGGCGTAATCACAATCACGCTGCCTCGATTGCCTAAGTACTCCCGACCGTTGTGCAGTACCGTTGCCAACGGCGTGTCACACGGTTCGACAGACGCCAGCGCTGCCAAAATACGCCACAATTGCGCCTGGCTTGGCTGAGGCGGTATCAACAGCGTCTGCGTATCCGACGTTGCCAGCGCATCAGCTCGAACCACGCCCGATTTATTCTGCTCCGGCTGCGTATTCGAGGCACCAAACATGCTGCCTGATGTAGCCGGCTTCGTACCCGACACAGCCAGCAGACCCACAGCCCGATCACCCCTGCCCAGGAGTTGCGCAGCCAAGCTGGCTGCGATGATCACACCAAACTCAAGAGTACCTGTAGCTCCCGAGCCCTGTTGTACCGCTTTGTTGAGGTCAAGTATAATCCAGACGTCTCCGCTTGGTTCGGCGTCCAGTTCCTTGACCATTAAATGGCCGCGTCGAGCCGTGGATGGCCAATGAATCTTGCGCAGACTGTCCCCGGGCCGGTAGTCCGTAATGCTCGCAGAGGGTTGCGAGCCATAGAACGGCCGCTGTCGACGATGGCTTTCACCCGAATCACCGTGCGGCAATTCGAATTCCGGTAAGTGCGCAACCCGCGGATATATCAGCAGCATGGATGAATCGGACGAAGTGATATGCACGTCGAACAGACCGAACGGATCATTCAGGCGCAATCGATGAGGCCCCAAACGAAACACGCCTCTTCGTTCGCAAACTACCTTCTCGCGCCACCGATAGTTTGATTGAGCGCCACAGGCGACGACCTGACCCGCCGAATGTCCCGGCAACTCCGAGTTGTCGATATATTCCGCCCAGAGCACCGGCAAATGACTGTTGTTTTGCAGCGTGAACTCTTCGTTCAGCGTATCGCCGGCAATCAACATCGTTTTCGGATGGCTGCGATGTGCTGTCACGTACGGCGCCTGATATCGCACCCAGAGATAGGCAATTGCATACAAACCGGTCAACGTAATAAACAGAATGAGCCAGACGACGTGGGGAGCCAGGATTTGGTTTAGCAGCGCTACGGGAATAATAATGAGTGGCCACCAGATGCGCAATCTTATGTCCACACCTGCCGGCATGTTGCGGTTGATGGTATTGTGGAATGCACGTTGTAGCGGATCAATTAGTTTTCGCATTACTTAATAGCATATGCAGAATGGGCGAGCACGCAACAACAATATAGATGCGCAGCCAATGCAGCTTGACGACGGTTCAATCTGCGCAGTCATCACGGTCGAGGCATGGACAGTTGGCCGTTATGCCTTCATGGAGTTGACTGTGCCGCGTGGATGTGCGGAATCGCTGGGCAGTGGACAGTTCATGATGGCTCGATGCGCTGGGTCATCTGTCAACGGTATCCGCTCCGACTGGACTCTCTACCTGCGCAGGCCGCTCTTCGTAACCAACGTGCGCACGGCAACCGCATATTTTGATGCTGTCGCGCTTACAGTAAGCCTCCCTGTGACAAGCGATCCCGGTTATGCCTGGCTCCGTGACCTTCCAGCCGGCAGCTTGATCAATCTACTCGGCCCATTCGGACGGCATCCTGAGCTTCCTGCGCAGGCACGGCATCTACTCGTCCTGGCATCGCCTGAGTTCGCTCCCTTGGCACTGCTAGCTATCGAAGAGATGCTAAACAGAGGCGGTCGAGTGACGGTGCTGATCCGCTCAGTAGATGTCGATGAGACATTGCCCAGACTCTTTCCGCTAGCCGTCGAAATCCAGACAGCATCCGATAGCGAATGGATGACTGCAGCAGCGAGTGCGGTGAAATGGGCAGACTCTGTGCTCATTGCAGATTCGGAGAAATCTCCGCAATTCTGGGCAGATCTGCTGCGCCGGCATCGGCTTCGATTGGATGACGATTATGCAAACCTCTACGTTCCCTCGGACTTGCTTTGTTGCACGGGCGCATGCATGGCGTGCGTCGTAGAGCGCGCCAATGGCTCCGTGACCAGAGCCTGCGTTCATGGGCCTCTCTTTCCGCTTACTATGCTCGCTGACTAGAGCGCGCATACACAGACTACGGGTGCACCAGAACCTCCATCGGATCGATGCGGGCGCCGAAATCACGCACTTCAAAATGCAAATGCGGCCCAGTGCTATTACCTGTCGAGCCAATCGTACCGATGATTTGCCCCTTGGCGACTACATCCCCCTCCTGGACCAGAATACTATCGAGGTGCGCATAGAGTGTAATGTAGTCGATGTTATGGTCTAGGACGACGAAATTACCGTAGCCATTGTTGTTCCAGCCGGCACGAACGACAACGCCCCTGTCCGCTGCTGTGATAACCGAGCCCAACGTCGCTGCGATGTCGATGGCGCGATGTCTGCCATGAAATTCTTGTGATATCCAGCCATAGGCAGGCCAGTCAAAGTAGCCGCTGCCATACGGCCAATTCTCCGGCGCCTGCACATCCGTTGCTGCGCTGACCGGTCCTCCCACGCCATAGCTAACGTGTGGTGACTCAGAGATAGGCCGCTGCAGCACGAAGCCAAGGTAGCTGCTATCTTTGGGTAGCGACTGCTCCACATAACGAATGTACCGTCCCGCATGCAACGGCACATCAGCATCGTCTAGCGCCAGTTCATTCCAGCTATCCTTCACAAATTGTTCCGGATTCAGATGATAGCCCGCGGCAACAGACGCCAACGTCTCACCCTGTTGCGCCTGATGGCATGTGATCTCGCCGAAGGGCACGTCTATCCGATCGCCAATGACCAGCGGTTGCGATGTGCGAAAGTCCGAAAAGAGCAGGCAGGGCATGTCGTCCAGGTCGATGCCAATTTCGATGGATACCGACAGCAGCGTATCGCCTTCCTGAACGACATAGCTGGCGCCGCCGGTTACAGACGGTTCACCGGCAGCCATGCTTTGCAGCGAAATCACAGGCGATGCGCTTGTGTATGCTTCAGTCTCAGTGGCTGCTGTTGTCGGCGCCGGTGTGACGGTGGGAATGTATCCCGGAATATAAGCTGGTGTGGAGATGTCCTCTGGGCTGAGCACAGGCGCCTCGGCTGTTTCCTGGGCCGATGCGACGCCGCAAAGAATGACTGCTACGACTACAAGTGAGGCAGCGAGGCTTAGCAGTCTCGACTTTCGGCGCATCCACCTGAACCGAAATTTCCCGAGGCGAATGCCGAATCCCTGTACGTGTCGGTGTGGAGTCCGTTGCGCCTGACTATGCTTAGTAGCGCGCGTATTCACTGCTGCACCTCGACCGCTGCGTCGCTGGATATTGGCGGACTAAACCGCAGCACGCGACGACCTTCCGCATCAGCCACATAGATATCTTCGTTATTGTCAACGGCAATACCGACCGGTTTTACCAAGCGATTGTCTTCGACGCGCAACAGCCAAGTATTCAGCACAGTTCCATTGCTGTCAATCTCCTGGACCATACCCTGCTCCGGTACCGTCATATATACTGTACCGTGAGCGCTGGCTGCGAGATGCGAGCCGTGGAACGAATTGGCGACCGGAATGTCGATTGACCAGATGCGCATGCCCTGTTCAGTGTACATGCTCAGTTTGTGCACGCCCGAATCCGTGATAAATAAACTGCCGTCGTCGGTCATGGCAACGTCCACGGGCTGTGATTCTCCAAATGCCGACGTATGCTGCCGGGTTGGAACGGCAAAGGATTCACCTGTCTCTAGGTCGTAGCGCAGGACTTCGCCAGCCGGCGTTTTGGCAACCCACAGAATACCAGAACTATCCACATCGATGCCTCTCGCGCGGTTCAGCTGCTCAGGATTTATGTCGAGCACTCTGCCATCTGTGAGCAGATCGTCGTAGACCACAATTTCTCCAGAGGCGGCATCATGAACATACAGACGTTCATTGGCATCGACGGCAAGATCAAACGGTTCCGTGTATTCGCCGTTTGGCTTGTCCAGCACTTTCTGTGAGCGATTTTCCGGGTGCAGTACGGTTACTCTACCGAGTTCGGGAATGGTAACAACGATGGCGCCATTCTGCAACGCAACCCCAGCCGGCGGACCGCTGAGTTCCGCCACGACCTCGGCGACGACGGAGTCGGCAATTGAAGCCGGCTGAGGAGCAACCGAATAATCTGATTGAACGACGTCGGTTAGCGCTGGCATGGCGATTCGCTCATAACTGCCCTGTGGCGGGAAAAGCATAGCTGTGGGCAGCACCTGTTGGGCCTGCGCAACTAGGCTCTGTGGCGGTATCCAGTACGCTTTGATGAATGTATGGTCACTGCGATCCGCGAATCGTAATTCAATATCGTGCAAGCCGCCGCTTAGGTCCAGAAAACCGCTGCCCAGTAGACCGCGACCTTCACTCTTTGCAACAAGTTTACCATCAATGAAGAGGCTGGATTCGTCATTAGATTCCAGTGCAAATCCCTGCTTGCCCGATTCCGGTATTGCCACTTTTCCGGTCCACGAAACCGTATACGGTCTCGACAACATAGGTACGTGGAAGTACATGTCGAAGTTACTGTCGATCTGTTCCAGTGCTGGTTCACCCGACCAACTATCATTTGGAAAGTATCGGCCCAGCAGGCCGTTGTTGGTGACAGGAGCGCTGAAAACCGACCAAGAGGGCACTGCTTCCGCTTCGCGGTCTGGCGTTCGCCAGATGAGACGTACGGCGCCATCGCCGCTCTCCGCTTCCACACGGATTAGGTGCAACCCTTTCGGCACCACTAAAGATTCACTGGCTGTACCAGCTTCCTCCTGCTCCAACACGAGCGTTTCATCGACGTACAAAGAAGCTGCACCGGGTGCAGTGAGCCCAAACTGGTAGGGTCCGTAGGAATTGGCGGCAAGGACACCGTGCCATTCGGTCCTAAATGGTTGGCTGAGTGGCGCATCCGCAGGCCAGTTGGCATTTATAACCGGCTCCTTGCGCTCCACCGTGACTTCGCTGTCCGCTGCAGACTGGTAGACGGCAGTGAAGCCCTGAATGCTGTCGCGCACTTGGGGCGACACTTCTACCGTGTACAGCACAATCGGACCACCGAAAGGCGATCGCACTTCTTCTGCTACGGCGCCCGGATAGACCTGCAACGCTTGCCGATAGAGATCGCCGCGCTCTGCGTCAAGGATAAGCATGATGCCCGATTGCGACGGTTCGATGATGGGCATGGTAGCCGTTGTGTCCAGGCGCTCGTGTGCTGGAGCGTCGCTCGCGAGGAAACGGATCGTCGGGTGATCGTCATACAAGGAGACCACGTAAGCTCGTGTGTCCGGATCCAAGTTGTTCAGGACTTTCGCGGTCAACGTCTCCGGCGTCGAAAACGCATTCCAAGATGCGAAGTCAGTTGCCTGTCGACGGAAGTACAAGTCGAGATTGTAGGATGCCGCCGGTAGCAGAATCAGTGCGACTAGGCCAAGCGATGCGTACGGTATATAGCGACCGCCGTCATGGCGCCACTCGCGCCCGAGCATATAGAGTGGCATGGTAGCCAAGATGTAGACCACAGGCATCGTACTGATGGCGCGCAGTGACTGAGGCGCTTCAAAGTCCAGAGATAGGATTCCGCCTAGTAAGCCGATAACGAACCAAAGCAGTAGGAAGAGTGCGACGGGTTGACGAATGCGCCAGAGCGACAGCGCTGTGCCAATCACAAACAGGGCTGCAATCACAGGATCAAGCATGGGCTCGCCGGGCAGGTTATGACGACCATTGGGATCGCCCCGCACGTTGAACATTAGCAAATGCTTGCGGGAATTCTCTACCAGCGCTGAAAACCGCTCATCCGGCTCCTTGTCCGCAAAGAGTGACGTATCCTCTATACGCGCGAAATAGGAGTCCGGTCGCTCATACGCATAGTAGGCAAGAGGAGCGATTACCACGAGGGCGCTGAATGCAGTGATGGCGATGCCGACAAAGAAGCGATAACCGGGGCGCCATTCTGTGGCCATTATCAGAGCAAGGAACAGCGCAACAGCCACCATAAACAGTTGAAATGCTGAATAGAAGCAAAGCCCAAATCCCATCGCTACACCGGCGAGCATATAATCAGAGAAGCGATTGGAGTGCAGAGCCCGTAACAAGAACCCTACTGCAAACAGTTCCAGAAACGGCGTCAGCATATTGTACATGCCTAGCCGGCTGAAGTTAATAGCCCAGCGCGAAATCGCAAGCATAAAGGCCAACACCAATCCTCCCGCGCGGTCGAAAAGCTCGCGGCCAACCAGATATCCCGCAGCTACCGCCCCAACGCCAGCCGCCGCGCTAACCAAGCGTATGGAGTGCGTGCTGATGCCGAATAGCTCAAAGGCGGCAGCGATCATGTAGAGATAGTGACCGGACGAGTTGACACCGTCGGTGTAGACGGGTCTGTACTGCGGCTCGTTGAGGATGCGCAGCGATTCCAGTCCGTTAGCTGCCTCGTCGTACCATGTGCCGAATGGCAGGCTGGAAAGCGCCACAAATCGCACAATGACTGCCAATGCCAAAATTCCGAGCAGCCAATAGAAGGAACTGCCCGGACGGCGACTGCTTCGGATATAGTCGACGATGAGAATGGTCAGTGGAACAAGTACCAGCGGAGCAATGCTGGCGATATACAGCGTCCAAAATGTGCTGTCTGGCTGATAAACGTCAAGCTTCAACAGGGATGCTACGGCGAGCACAATGGCTGCCGCTAGTGCGGTCACGACGAACCAATCGCGAGGTGAGTGCCAGCCTGCAACCTTCGCATTCAATGCGTAGCTGATAGCCTGCTCTGCGCGAAACACCATAGCAAAGACGCTGGCGCTGCCCAACAACAGCATGCCTCCGAGCCACGCCATCCCCGAGCGCAAAAGCAACTGCCCGCCGATGGCGAGCAACACGAATCCGGCGCCGATCAGGTAGCGACGGATTGTGGGTATGCGGTTGCTCTCAGCTACGGATCGCATGCGCCAGACGCCTCTGCAGTTGCTGACGTACGCGCCACGACTTCGCTACGGCAATAACGGAAACTGCATGACGCGATTGTTGTCTGCATCAGCCACCAGCACCGAATCCTGCGATGCGTCGACACCGTTTGGCAATGCAAATCGATTGTTGTCTGTACCATAGTCGCCGAAGGAAGCCTTCAACTCGCCAGCCGGACTGAAAACTACGACGCGGTAATACTCGGGATCACTGATGTAGACATCCCCGTTTTCCGCCACGCTTATCGACGGTTTGTGATAGATTTCTCGGCTTTCCCATCCTGGCACCGGCCATTCTACGAGCGGTTGCAACTGCGGATCCAGTTTCTGGATTCGGCGATTCCAGTTGTCGGCCACATAGATGGTCCCGTCCACGGGACTGACGGCAACATCGGTTGGTTCCTCAAAGCGACCGAGTATGACGCCGCCTCCGCCAACCTGGTCTATGAACTCTCCGTACGGATTGAAACGTAGAATACGCTTATTGCCGGTGTCCGCCACAAGCAAGTTGCCGTCCAGGTCAACCGCGACACCTCTCGGGCCGAACATGGCGAATGGGTCGCCAAGCTCGCCATCAGTGGTGTTGAAATAGCCCCAACTGCGCTGGAACAGACCCGACTCGTTGAAAACCTGGATGCGCCCGTTCCACGTGTCGGCTACATAGATGTTGCCGGCACTGTCCACTGCGACGCCCCAGGGTTCGTTGAACTGACCGTCGCCCAATAAGCGCCGACCGCTTCCATCTGGATCGATGCAGCCGCCCGCTTCGCCTTCGCCAAGCCGGCACAGGCTCCCGATAGTGAAGAGCAGCTCTCCATCGCTATTGAGAACCACAACCCGATGATTACCAGTATCGGCGATTACGATTCGCCCTCTGGCATCGGTAGCGATGGCCCGCGGCGTAAGGAGAGGCAGACCGTCATAGGTCGCACTAAAGATGTTAGATGCGGCTAGATCTACCTCGCGCTCCAGCGCCAAATTCTCCACATTGCTGCTGGCTGACACCACAGGCGCTAGTGAAAGATCCCAGATATCTTCCGCAATATCGCGACGTACGTACATCTCCATCTCCGAGCGAGAGGGCCACTCAGTCAAGTCGCGCGGCTGTGTCGGATCTTCCGCATCCGGATAACGCCGGTAAAACGCGATATCAAAGAGACGCTTCATCTTGTCTCGGCTGCGCAGCGTATCGAAGACCTGTTGCAGTGTTAGGCTCATATACGACTGATCAGGCCACCAAATCCGGCGATAGGGCCGCTTCACGTAATCTCTCGCCACGTAGGGCCGTACGGCTTCAAAGTTCTTCGGACCGACCAGGATGACGGGCGCCGTCATGGTTTCGCTGGTGGGGTTGCTGCCGTAAAAGCGCGCGTTGGGATAGAGGCGCATGTACCAGCTCATGGGCCAGGAGCTTTCGTCATCATACGCCACAACGATGTTTCGATCGCCTACCGTGCGCTCACTAATCTTGTCGATTTCAGCCAGCGCTCGTTTGATGTCAGGCGAACCGTGGGCGTAGACGAGATACTCGGTTGCCATATCATAGTTGATGTAGTTCAGCATGTATGTAAAACGGATCGTGAGCAGGAAGAGCAGCGCAACACCGCCCAGGCCCAGTAAAACGACGCCGTCACGCCAGGTTGTGCGGCTGAACGCTCGGTAGACGGCATAGGCAAGCAAAGCAAAGGCGAGCAACGCCATAATCCATTGCAGCGTATTGCCGACAACTACAGTTGAACGGCCGAAGATCGGCCCGCTGCTGACCATCACAATGAGCAAGAACAACAGCGCCGGACCAGCCGCGATGAGCCAGAGTGCATGAGCCTGTCTCGCCTTACGCCACGCGACTTTGTATACCAACCAGGCGAACCACCATCCACCGACAACGCACATGGGCAGCGCAATGTGCGTCATTAACCAGGGCATCTTCTCGCCAGCCACCATATACGCAGTCCAGCTGCCGACGATCCACACGATACCGAAGACCGCGAACAAACGACGATTCTCGTGCGCAGAGAATGCCGAACTGTCGTCCTGCCAGGCAGCGCTGTCTGCGCTGGGCGGCGGGTCAACGCTGGCGACGGGGTCCCAGCCGGCGTTGCCAAAGACGCCTCTTAGGATCGTCAATATGCCGCCGACTGATAAAGCAATGGGCAGAAACTCGTACAGGCCGCCCAACATGATGTAGTAAAACCAGGGCTGACCACCGCGTGCGACTTCCTGTTGCGCCATCCAGTAGCCTAGGCTGCCCACAATGCCGCTGGCGAGGCCGTTACGAGTGTTGGTTAGGAAAGTCGTGAAGAAGAGAATCTGTATCACCCAGAATGTCGCCATGAGCCAGGCCCACTGGCGCAAAGTGATGCCCGCAGGAAATTCGTCTCGGTCGCGCATTCCGAACCAGAAGACGGCAAGGCCCACGCTCAAAGCGGCCATGATGGCAACGAGTATGGCCGAACGAACGATGTCCATCGTCGTGGCGGAAGCGAGCGGATCCCACCCGAGCAATACATGGCCAACCGGTGCGCCAAACGGAAGCACTAGCGTTAGCGTAAGCACGGCCAAGTCCGCCGGGCGATTATTGCGGATGCTGGACCAGCCGCTGCGCGAGAGCCACAGCACGAGCAGTATCAGGGCGGCGATTGCGCCGATGCCGCCAAGCAGCATAGCGTACAATGTGAATCCGGTTTCGTACAGCCAAAAAGCTGCGCCTGCGGCCAATAGCAACAGTGCGGCCAAATAGAGCGTACGCGACTCGAGTACATGCCAAAGCGCGAGGCCCATGGTCCAGGCGCCCATGAGCGCGCCGAAGAGGAAGAAATTCTCCTTTGTGACAAAGCCGAATGCCATCGCTAGAGTCATCACCAGCAGCCAACGCGAACGTTTATTGTTTGCAGCTTCGAAGTAGCGGAAGAGAGCGTAAATCCAGACTACAGCGAACAGAGCTATATAGATGTCATTGCGGATATATCGACTATGGAATAGCAGGCTGGGGCTGAATGCAACCAAGATTCCAACGGCCAAGGCGCCTACACGGCCCACGAAGCGCCTGTAGGGAATGAACATGGCGACTAACGCCAAACCCGCCACTGCAGGTCCCAAGCGGGCTGTGAAGTCCGAATCGCCAAACAGGAAGTAGACCAAGGCGTTGATATGGAAAAGCAGCGGGCCGTGCATCATTGGGTTGTGCTCGTAGTTGCCCGCATCATAGAGATAATACGAATAGAGTGCGTGCAGGCTCTCGTCATGGCTCATGGCGCGCACCCCAAGCATATAAAAGCGCGCCACGGCTGCGATGATCAGCAGCACTGCCCAGGCCAGGAACTCCCAATTCAGCGTGATTAGCTCGGAGACCGGTTTATCGAGTACGCCATGGCGGTTCTGTACGGTCTGACTTGCGACTACGTCCGCAACTGTTGCGCCTTCCGGTTCAATGCCTCGGCTTGGCGCCGGCTTGTACTCTTGCACACTCTCGCTCATACGTTCAGTCCACTCTCTTCATACAGTTTATTACAAACTATCCATCCACAAATCAATGTTAAGCCTATGGCTCTTGCCACGGCGCCCAAAGCACAACTTGCTCAGTGGCTTGCGGTGTCATTGGTTGGCGGTACATCAGCCAGCGCATCCATGGGCGCAGCTTCGTTGTCCACAACCAGTCTAGTCTAGTATCGCCGCTGCTGACACCTTCAACAGACCAGCGCTCGCTATTCGGATCTCGCACTGGATCATATGAGCGGAGCCGGTACGTGCTTCCTACGTGCCGACTGAGCAGAGCCGGTGTATCTTCATCAGAAGCTAACTTTGGCGTGATGATTAACACAGGAGACAGACCCTCCTGCTGTTCCGGCGTAGGCGGATCCACTCGCCACGTGAGATTGCCCATATTGCGCAAATTCCACGCCAGGATTGTCTTCTGTTCTTGCGAAAGCCGGTCCGATTCGCCGCCGTTTGCAACATCAATAAGTATCGGCGCCTCGTGCGCATCTCCAAAGGTCTGCGCGCTGTATTTCTCAATATCCGTGACTAGCTGCCGCATATCAATGTCGGTGCTGCTGTTAAGCAAGCTGCCGAGACGACCGAGGTCGGTACGATGATTAACTCGCCAGGTAGAGCCAATATTCAGTAGGAGTAGTGCACCACCGAGGACAACTACGCCTGCCCAGGCTGCTGAACGCCAGCTAACATAGATGCCGAAGAACACCAGCACCGCCGCCGATAACAGCAACATGAGCGAGATCGCCTGCAATAGGAACATATCCAGTGAGGGGCTTGAAGCCAACGCAGTGGTCCAAAATACCATTGACACCAACAAAACGACTAGAATGGCAAACACGCCAAGTGTCTCGCGTACATGCTCTCCCAACGGTACAGTATGCAACATCACAGACGCCAGATGCGCGGCGCCAAAGAGTAGTGGGAACACAAGTACCAACAACCCGTATGGAGATCGACCTGGCATTGCAGCCAGAAACGCTCCCCACAAGAACCAGCCCCACAAAATCGTCAACCAACGCACTTCAGCAAAGGGGTAGCGGTTGCGACGCCAGCTCATGTGCAGAAGACCGCCAAGCCCAAAGAGGAGGACAAATGGCTCATCAGCCAGCAGCCTGCTCAAGGGCCAAGTCCGCGCGTAGCCTGCAGCCGCCTGGGTGTCCAGAGTGGGACTGCCCGCGGAGAAGACGGAGTTGACCCATTGTGTCAGACTGGCGCTGATCAGCGTGACGCCGCCAGGATCGGTCAGCCATCCGGTGCTGCCTAGAAGGAATGCGCCAAGAAAAAGCAGACCTGCTGAGTAGTCGACAACGATGGCGGTCCGTAATGTACGATAGTTCAGCGCGGCGAAGAGTATGACAACCGGTAAAAAGCTCCACGCCATGTGTCCGCTGGTCACATAGAGACCGCATAAGATGGCAAGCAGATACGAGTATGCTTTGTTCCCTATATCAGACTCACGTTCAGCCATTATCAAGCTCACGCCACAGCCGAGGATGGACAGCGCGAACAGAGTGGACAAAATGGCGCCATCGGCTAGCCTGCTGAAAAAGACCAGCCAAGGATCGAGTGCGAATAGCAGGCTTAGGATAAGCGCTGACTGGCGTCCAATAACACGGCGGAACAGCCAGGGAGTGAGCACTAGGCACGTGCCGGCTGCCACGCTAATGATTCGTGCCGCCGCGTCGCCGTCAGCGCCGATCCAGAAGATGAGGCGCTGAAGCTGGTAGAAGAGCGGACTTGTGGGGACGAGCATCAGCGGTGCATCCAGCGCATGAGCAGACCACCAAGCTGCCAGCGAGTTTGTCGCCTCCAGTATACCTAGCGGCGTGCGGGTTAGTCCCCAGTATCGAACTCCAGCCGCCAACAGCGCGAAAGCAGCGTAGCATGCCTGCTCCACAGTAATGACGATTGAATGGGAACTCCTTGCTCCCTCTTTGACTGCTGGTTGCTGAATGCTCTCTACGGATGTCGTCATGTTAATTAATGTTCATACTCTCAAGGCGTCTGGTAGATTCGGACATCACCTTGCTCGAATACGAGTTCCATGGCTTCTGCAATTCGACTTTCGGACCGTGGTCCGAGTTCATACTGAGACCTTTCCGAGGGACCGATATAGACATAGTCGATCCCCCACTGCTCAAGCAGCGCCGGTATTTCATCCGCACGCGCTGTTCGATAGATCTGCTCTAGCAACTCAGCGCGACCGGCAGCCATCACGCCGTATTGATCGCCGCGCCACTGGGACTCATGCCCGTCCCATCCAAGCAGTGTACCACGACCGGTCATTGAACTGATGCGGCTGTAGTTGGCGCGATAGCTTGCCCCCTTGCCTTCCAGTATGAGCGCGTCTGGTTCCGTATTGCGCATTACCCAAGAGACGGCTGCCAACTCCCCTGGGTTCTCATACGAAACGTATTCGATTGCGCTTAAGGTTCGATTGTCTGACGCAAAGCCGTTCGTCTTGCTGTATACGCCCGCGATCGGGAACAGCATGGCGCCTATCGCCAATAGAACGGTTAGCGAAGCCAGCACGGTCGCCGGAATTGGCACGCTTAGGCGTCTCCAACTCATTAGCGAACTGACCATATAGGCGGCGGCGATGGCCAATAGTAGCCAAGCTTGGTAGTAGAATTTGAAGACGGTATTCATGCGCGAACCAAAGTTGTCGCGCAGGAATACGAACTCCGGCGCAAAGATGAGAAGCAGCCCAATACCAAGCACAATCATGATGAACGGGGCTACGGTGGTTGTCCTCTGGTTATCCCGTTGCTTGGCATTCGGTTTCAGCACCATCGCCGTGATGATTGCCAGACACACAGATAGACCCAGCCCGAATAGTACGAACGTCCACGGCCGCGTGGACCAGCGCTGCACGATAATCGGCATGTAGCTGGTCGCACCTTCAGGAAGTTGCATGCTTCCCGCAAACGCGCTAGTGCTAGCCACCGCTGCGCTGATCACAAGTAGGAGCGCTGGTATCCCAAGCGTCAGTACCAGCCAAAAAACAAGCATCTTCAGTGACGGCTTGTACAATCGCCCATACCAGTACAGGATTGCTGCCAACGCTGGCACAAAAACACCGAACATAAGCATAACCTGCTGGAGACGCGAGGGATTGAACACATTCGGCAAGATTCCGCCGGCTTGACTTTGTGCGGTCAGGAAATAGGGGAAATAGACGCTCAGGAGACCGACCACGAGTGCAACACCGAGCAGAGTTGACGCGATCAGCGGATCGACTGAGATCGCGCCAGGAGGGACGCGGCCGGGCAAGGCTGAGACCCACGAACATGCTGGCGACCATCATCAGCCAGTAGGGCGGATAGTCCCATGTATTGAGGAAGAAAAGGCTGCCTGTGGTGACGACCACAATAATAAGGCCTCCATAGCCCATAGGTACAGCGGAAATTACCTGCAACCATCCACGTTTGAAACGGCGCATGTCACTGGGAATCGTGATCCTTCGTGCTCCCAGAAAGACGCTCAGCGCCATGCCGATAACAAGGAGTACGATGGGCATTGCCAGCACATGAGGATGATTGTCGCCCAGAATGTAGCTAAACATGGGGAACTCATCGATCACCTCGATGTGATTGCCCAGCAAATCTTGGTCCTCTAGTACTCGGCTGCTTCGCCACCACCACCAGTCATGGCTGATATACCACTCGCCCGTCACCTGTGCATTGGCCGGAAAGCCGTTGACACCAAGCCATACGGTCAGCCGGTCCATCTGCACGCCGTGCGCGTAGAGCCATTCCAGAATGACCTGCAAGTTGCCAATGACGCCGACGAATACCGCTGTGATCATGCCGGCTATCGTAGCACGAATTCCGACATGTTCAGCGCCTCCCCTGCTGTTCTCGCTGCGGTCGCCGTTGTGTTGCGGATGATCGAGGGTCAGTTTATACAGGTTGAAGCCGAGCCCGAACGAGGAAAGCAACAGCAAGCCATACCACGATGCTTGCCCAATATTGAACGCCAAAGCAGGTGGTGTCGATGACAATTGACCGAGCGTAACAAGCAGCCAATAGCCAAGATAGTAATAGCTGATAGGATAGCCGGAGAGCCAAGCGTCATTTGCCGGCAGAGTTGGACTTGTCCACAAGCTATTCATGAACATGAGGTCCATGGGCTGTTCGGTGTGATTGGCTGCCGGGTCGTTGGCTCGCACCCACGCCCAAACCAGGAACGAGCCGACAAATAGCAGCTCCGCAAAGACTACATACCATATCCCGCGCCGGGTCATCGTCAGTGTGGCTGACTTCAATGCGTGATAGCCGCCGAACGCATAGCTAACCGCCGCGATGATGCCCAGCGAGATCCATGCGCCGCCGAAATCATTCCGCAGCAGGCTATAATTGGCGCCTATCCACAGTACGAGACCAACAAACAGAATGCCGAGCGTCTTCGAGAAGACATAACCGCTGTCAGGCAGAGCATGGAAAAACCGCAATGCAAGCGGCAGCACGGCCAATGCGCACAGCTGGATCGCCAGATACCATGGCAGGAGTTCAGCGAGGCTCAATAGTATCTTCCCCTACCTGTCTAGGCACGTAATAGCCGTCCGCTGTCTGCACTAGCTTACCCTTCACGCCATAAATATCCGTCTTCTCGTTGCTATAGAGCAATTCCAGTATGCCCTGTTCTTCCATCACCGTCAGCTTCTCAACACCGCTGGGATGCAGATATCGCTCCAGTTGACCCACATAGACGAGCGAAATGTCCAGTTCATTGATGATCTGTTCGGTGCGGGCGATGTCCGGGTTGTCCCAAAATTCACGATGCAGGGCATCGCGATCGGAGAGCACATCGCCGGGACGCTGCTCCGACTCGTGCATGCCACGCAATCCGCTTATGCCGGTGAGGCTGGCAACACGCGTTCCACCGGCACGATAATAGTCGACTTCGGATGTTTCTACCACGACGGGATTGCCGCGCATGTTGTCAAGCAACCACTGGATCGCGTCCCAGTCGTAGCTCAGCTCGATGGTATTCTCGCCGTCGGGCCAAGTGTATGTTCCTTGCCGCATGTAGTCCAATCCGTTGAGCGTCCCGAAGTCTGGTCGCCACCCAACCAGACGCTGCGAAAGACGGGCAGGCGTGCCGTAGACCAAAAAGGCAAGGCTGGCGGCAATAAGCGCGACTAATACGCCAGTCCAGCAAATACGCAGGATGCGCTGCAGCGGCGTGCGTGAAGGTACTCTGCTGACTGACACGACGATCTCACCGGATGACTCTCTACTAGTTGCCATTGACTGTCGCGGGTAGAGCACGCGCCAAACGCGCGGCGCCGCGATTGCCGCAGCCAGACCCATGAGGACCCATACCTGCATGAAAAACTTGAACAGCGTATTCATGCGATACCAGTCGCCGCCCTGCAGGAAATCACGCAGGAAGATGAGCTGCGTACCCGCTAGTATCGCCAGCGATGCCACAGAGAGAAGCGAAACGAGAAGTGCAGCAGGATCGGAATCGCTGCCGCGCTTCCAGAGGTTGAGCCACGCCGGTGCAAGCAGCACCAGACACAGAGCCAGGACGCCATGACCAGTTAGTGCCAGCACAACGGACAACAGGATAGCAGCAGGTACAAGCAGCAACCCAACCAGATAGCCAAATGTCGGCCTGTCTATCAGGAGCTTGTGCAGGTAGATCACACGCGGCAGCCGGTCATATTTTCTCAGCGATAGACTCAGAGCTCGTTCAATGCCTGTCGGTGCGCAGGGATTGCCTGCCTGTCCGCAGAGGCGCGGATGCCTCGCGATCACCAAGACGATCCAACTGGCGACCACAAAGAGAAACAGAGCCCAGATTTGAATCCAAATACGCAAGGAATCCGGCTCTCGCACCAGACCAATGCCGGATGCACCAATGTTCCTATAGGTGTGAAAGAACGGTAGAAAGAATAAAAAGGCCAGAGTCAGATAGAGGAGCGACATCCCTGCCGCTCGCAGCCAGCGAACGTGCCCATTGTGCTTGAACTGGTAGACCACCAGCACCAGTGTACCCAACGCCGCATAGGTCGGCAGCTCCCAGAGGTTTACACTGCTCAAAGCGCCCAGCAAAAAGGCCAGCGCCACCAAAATTGCTACCCGCTTGTAGACGCCATTGTGGTGCGTGGTAAGGTACGCGAGCAGGAAGCCGGCAAAGAGCAACGCCAACGGTATACCAATCACATGTGGATGCAGGTCGGCAAACAAAAAGCTCCAGTAGGGAAACTCGTTGATAGTTGCCGGTAGTACGCGACTCGGGCCCCAGAAATCGTACCCGGGCAACGGTCCGCTCCCAACCACGGCAACCGCCATCATCGCCGCTGCCTTGGGTACGGCGACTAGCACTTGAACCGGCGATCGACCCGCGAATCCGATTTGATCGTTGACGGACTGGATGATTTGCACAAAGCCATTGAGATTGCCCAAGACTGCGATGAACAACGGCGCCAGTAGCGCCGCACCAAAGCCGGAACGCCACGACAACGGCTTTCGAGCGAAGCCCCATGCACTGTGTGCGATGGCGAACGCGTTAGCCACCGTCAGTGCAAACAATGTAGCGATGGTCAGATTGATGCCAACTTCGGCATAGATGCCGGTCAACTTGATCAAGTAGGCGGCGAGGTAGATGCCAAAGTAATAGTAGTTGATGATCCCGCCGGCGAAATGTGGATCCAGCGGTGGAAAATTTGGGCTCCTCAGTATGCCGTTGAGGAAGGCAAAATCCATGAACTTTTCGCCGCCAAACCACGGCTGCCACAAGTCCGGATTGGCCATGCGGATGAGAAGGAAGAACAAAAAGGCCAGTCCAATGAAAATTTCTTCAGCCAAGACCAGTCGCCAGTTCTTTCGAACAAAATGAACCAATTTCGGCCAGATGCGAATGGCCGTCACAATTCCTGCCGCGACCAAGAAGGCAGCTGCAATCCAAGAATTGCGAACCGTATTTTGCCAAATGCCGAAGCTGGCGAGGTACCAAAGCAGCCAAGCGGCTGCCAACCATCCAGCCGTTCGGCTCAGAAGATAGCCACGATCGCGAAACGACGAAAATAGCACGAACAGGATCGGCCAAACCGCCCAGCCAAGGAGCGACAATACGGCCCACCATACCAGCGCCGACGCCCAAGGCCGTTCGCTCGCCCACTCGTTCCAGCGATAGTTGTCCACCACGCTCAGCTCGGAAAGAGGTTCATCTAGCATGAGCGATGGTAGCTGCTGAGGTTCAACGTGCTGGGCTTCATCGTCTGAAAGCGTGCCGATGACCTTGCCGAAAAGTCCCTTATTCTCAGCCCCAGGTTCGGCGCGCAAGCCAATCAGAACCAGCAGCTTGTCGGCAAAGGAGAGTTCGCCGGTACTATAGGGGATCGCACTTACCCATGTACCGCCTAGAACCTCGTCGAACTCCTTGTCGCTTAGGTCGCGCACTTTGCGGAAGACGGTCACCTGTGGGTGATCATACAGGCTCCAGCTTTCATCTGCGCTGCGGTCCTCGAACGTCAAGCCGAAAAGCCGAGGCGGCGTTGACACATCCAGTGCCAGTTCAAAGCCCAAACTGCCATCCCACATGGCGTCGTAATAGCGCGTCGTCATAGGATAGCGCTGTGGAAGCTCGTCTACGCTATCGTAGATGCGCTTGGAGCTATAGGCTACATAGTCGGCTTCGCGCAGCTTGGATTTTAGTATCTCGTACTTCGCCGCTGTGTCCTCTTCATATGGGCTCCAGTCAATGTTACGAAGACCGTGTGTACCCATGTCCATGCCTGGTTCGCCCGGAATAGACTTGGGAAGCGGATCGTCCCAAAGCTCCCAAAGGATGACCGACCCTTCCTGTGCATTTTCATAAAACCAGCGGCTGGCGGTGATCCAGTTGTGTTCTGTGCGATAAACGCCGTTCACGTACGCCACGGACCAGAAGATGCTTCCCGCGAGAGCGACTAGTCCAACGATGGCGGCAATAAACGGTCGCCACAAAAATCGCTGTTCGGTGCTCTCTTCGCCCGCTTGCGTGCGCATCCGATGCCGACCGGACATCCATAGCAGCCACAGCAACCCCGCCGCAAATACGGCTGTGAAAGGCAGAATCGGACTCATGTAGCGGTTGAATTTTGCCAGGAAAGCGCCGGTAATGGCGAAATATGGCAGAACCCAACTCCAGATGATGATATTGCCGACTTGCTCGCGTAATGGAATTCGGATGCTATCGGTCTGACCCATGCTTTCGCGCAACCAGTTGCTCACAATGCGAACCACCGTAACCATCAGGCGCACAAACATCGTCATTGCCGCGACAACGGACAGAATCCCCAAGGGCCACCACAAACCCCATTGCACCTGCTGCTGGATAAAATAGACATACGGTAGGGTATTGCGATATTGGCGCGTAAACGGCATGTCGGCAACACCGCGCACCATGCGTCCCTGTTCGACCAAAGTTGCCTGGATGAAACTCTGCCAGTCCAGGACGGCATATGGGCTCGTTACAAAGAAAGCAATACCGGCGAATACCATAGCTAGAAGCACGCCTACCGTTGCGTTGAACTGTACGCGACCGTCGGCTTTGACTCGTCGACGACCAGCGCGCTGTCCTTCCAGGATGATGACCAGAATTCCCGCCGAAACGGGCGCTGCCAGCACCGGTAGTGAGCTGAATTTCGACGCGATGGCGAGCCCAGCAGCAATGCCAGCGCCAACGGCGTTGGCGTAGGTGGGCCGCCGGGTCATTCGTACGCTGAAATAGATGCTCATTGCCACGAACGTGGTTGACGCAGGATCCATGGCGAAGAAATGGCTGAGCTGAATTGCCTGTGCGCTAAATGCGTAGAATGCTGCTGCCAATAGACCAGCCAACGGACCATACAGCAGGCGACCAAGCAGAAAGACGAGCAGAATTGTCAGGGTATCCAGCAGGGCAATCGTCAAGCGACCGGCAACCGCGATGGCGTCGCAGTCCTGGTGCGACCGCAGGAGTATGTCCTGCATACCAGCCGGTGCGCCTAACGATTCGGCTAACGGAGCCAAACGATGCAGCGCCTCGCCCATTGCAACGCCAAGATAAAGCGGAAAATGACCGTACGTGAAGCTTCGGCGCGTCTGCTGCACCGTATCCCACAGCGGATTCAGCGTGCTGCGATGCGGGTCCCAGAATTCATCCAGGGTGTCGGGAATATGCAGCGATGCGGCATAGAAACAAGCGGTGCTCCGCTCATCCGGATGACTGCCAATTCCTTTATCGAAATTGATGTTCCAGACGCGCAGCGCGAACCCGCTTACAATGACTAATGCGAGTAGGCTATAGACAATCCACTTTCGTCGGGAACCGGCGCCGGCCGGCAGCTGCGTGACGCGCTCCGGTTCGATCATTCAGGCGGCCTCGGCCAATTGGGGAGAACCCAGGTAATTTGGTGGCTAGGTGGCGGCGGCCAAAGCAGATAGACATCCACCCATTTGTTCCAGAGCACCAGGTTGCTGTCGTCATAGCCAAGGTCGATGCGACGTGCTCGTATGGCGCTGCCCACGTCAAGCGCATCGCCCGCGCCATAGCCGGGGACGTAAACTCCTGAACGTAACGGGATGATTGAGGGGTCCACAGCAACGATGCCGAAGCGCATAGGCTCGCCAGTATACGTACGACCATAGTAGGCCTTTTCCGGCGAAACCCCGGCTGTACCTGCGCTATAGCTGGAAGCCAACATGCGCACTTTTCGCCAATAGGTGTACGACGTGCCATCTTCAGCGACAAAGGTCTTGGGATCTATACGTTGCCCATAGGCGATAGAGCGTTCCGCTGGCTCCTGTGCGACCCACGTATCCTCAAGTAAGCGCCCGGTCTCTTCGCCGTTTTCATAACGCACCCGGTACCGCGTGCGCGTGATCCCCTCTGCACCGGACGAGATGAGCTGCTGGGTATCAATGGGAAGAGCCAAGTCCGGAACATAGTTGGTTGTGAACGGCGCAATCTCTTCCTCAATCTCCACGTCTTCTCGGACGCGCATGATGCTAATATGCTCGTTCGTGCGCAGCGGACTATCGAGCTGCGGTGAGACTTCATCTAGGCTGGAGAGACCAATTTTGGCCTCAGCCAAGGCGTCGCCGACGGTCTCACCTCTTGTTCGCGTGCGAATGATCTCCCCGTCAACGTCAAAGGAAACCGGCTGGCTGCGCTGGATTGTAACCCGCATGGTGGGCTGAATCTCGCTGCCCAAACTCGGTTGCACCACATCGCCGAGGTAGACCAGGAACTCGGCTTGTTGTAGCGCTTCACCAACTGTCTGAGCAGTGGTATTGATGACAAAGGGCAGTGTTCCATCGTCCACCGTAATTGGCGTGGCTCGATTGATACCTAGATTAATCGTCTCGCTGCGTATAGATGTCCACGGCATGCGGTGAAACGTTTGTTTGGATACGGTTGTCTTCGGCGCAGGCGCTAGGTCATCCAGGCTCACCTGCACATCGCCGCGCATGACCGTGTCGTAGGGATCGACATTGAGCCCTGCGTCAGCCAGCACGTCTCCATACGTCTGCCCCCAGCTGTGCGCTTCGACCAACTGACCATCTATGGAGATCAGATAGCTGGTCGCACGCGTCACGACAATAGCACTGTTCGCGTGAAGCGAACTACTGGCAGCAGGCGATACGTTGTCGATGATGCGCGGCCTTACGCCGTAATCGAATAGCACGGAACCAACCGTGCTGCGATGTGTGCGCACTTGGCGGCTTACGCCGTCCACGGTGATCGTCACTGTGTTCGATGTAGCATACCAGAGAGCGAACAGTGTGACGGCTGCCGTGACGGCAGCCAAAGCCGATAACCAGATATGCCACCCACTGGTGGCACTCTTTTTGTTCTTTACCCAAGGTAGTTGCAGCGTCGACATAGACCGTTACGGCACGAATTGTGTTCGTTAGCTTCAAATTGATATTATGACAAGTTGATAAGTGTACCACACCTTCGGTTGTCCATTGTAACCAGTGTGATTCCCATCGCCAAAGACGCTTGGCTGGACAGCGACGTTCCCCGAGAGTATTAGTGGAAAAATAGTTGAGCCGTCTACTGGTTTCCGCAGAAGCGAACCGCTTTATCCCCGCAGTTCGTATCTGTGGTAGCCTATGCCTAACCAGCCGCTCGACAATCCGTAATCGAGCGCCGAACCCAGACACACGCCAAGCATGACGGTTCACATTGATGCTCGCACACATAGAACGCAGCTACGCCAATTGCTGATCAGCCTTGGCCTGCTTGTCGCGTTCGCCGTGCGGTTGTACCGGTTGGGAGCTGAGTCGTTTTGGTACGACGAGACAGTCAGCGCCTATCTTGCGCGGCAGCCGCTGCGCGAGATGATCGCGCATACCGCACTCGACATTCATCCACCTGGTTACTACGCCCTATTGCACGGATGGGTTACGCTGACCAGCCCATGGATGGGCAGTGGATTGGAATATCTGCTTGCCTTTATCAGCGTTTGGTTCGGCGTGGTCACCGTATCGCTGCTGGTCCCCATTGGAGTGCGCACCGTTGGCTCCCTGCCCACCATCATTGCGGTTTGGATCGCGGCATTGCATCCATTTTTAGTCTGGTACAGCCAGGAAGTGCGCATGTACGCCCTGGCTGGTGCGCTGGCGCTGCTGTGCACATACGCAGCGCTGCGATTCGTCTCAGATGCGCCTGCTGTGGGCGGCAGGTCGAGTGCGCGAGCCTATGGTTGGCTTGCCGTCTATGTGGCGGCGGCGACAATGGGCTTGTATACGCTGTACTACTTTGTGTTCACGCTGATCGCACTCAATGTTGCCGCCCTCATCAGCGGCTTGGCGGTCACACGCCACGGTCGCCGTATACGTACTGCAATGATAACGTGGGTACTGGCTCAGCTGGCTATCCTGCTATTGTTCGCGCCATGGCTGCCACTCTTGCTCCGTCAGGTTGTGCGTCCGCCGGTCCCCACCTGGCGCGTCCCCTGGACCGGCACAGTGGCTTTCCTTGCTGACCTTTCAGAAGCTCTTGCAGCGCTGACGATCGGGCAAAGCGTCCCTTCTTCGCAATTGTGGGGGTGGGCTCTTTTGTCACTATTTTTCCTAGTGATTTACTATGGCTATGCGAAACCTCGTACAAATAGCCAGCCGTCTCCCGCTTGGATTTGGCCGCCCATACTTGCGCTAGTGCCGCTTCTCTTGCTCTTCGCCATCAGCCTTAGTATTGTGCCCATCTACCATGTGCGCTATCTCGCAACCTATGCGCCTGTCTACGCGCTGATTTCGGCTGCGTCCCTACTGTATCTGTATAGGCGCAGTCTACCGCTGTTCTTCCTGTTTGCCCTTGTGATGGTGTTCGGTTCTGGCTATAGCTTGACGAGATTCTGGCAGAGTCCGCTCTATCGCGCCGACGATCATCGAGCGGCGGTTGCATTGCTAGCGGACCAGTGGCGACCCGGTGACGCCATTCTCAGCAACGCCGGCTGGACCTATACGGCCATCGACACATACTGGCCCGACCATGTTACATATGGAAAGGATGCGATTCCGGGATCGGCGATCGAATGGCATCGGTTGGCCGATGCTGAATTCGACCAGATCACGGATACTCAGTCGATAAACTCGCTGGGCTTTGCTGCCAATCCCCAGGGATATACGACTGGAAGCGTGGAGGGCGATCCGTCCCTGGGATGGGGATCGCCGGATGCGGACTTCTATGCCATGAGCCGAGACATAACGACAGAGTCACTTGGCGATCTGAGCGCAAATTCCGAACGCATCTGGCACTATCGTCTGTACGACACGGTGAATGACCCAGACGGCGTAATCCGTACATGGCTAGACGAGCACTTGCAGTTGCAGTTTGACGTTCCAATACCCGGTAGGGATTATCTGCGTCTGCAGCGATTTGCAGGATTATCCGACACCGTCCCATCAAACCAGGACGGCTGGACAGCCATTACGCTTCCGGAGCAAGAAATCGACATCGACATCCTGTCTCCAAGCAAGGCCTTCGCCGGACATACTCTGTATGTGCCAATGGAATGGACTTATTCCCCGGACGCATCTGCGTCCAATGGGCTCTCGATCAGCCTCCGTCTTATGGATGCCGATGGCGTGCAGTGGGCGCAGCATGATGAAGCGTTGCCGCCACCGAACTCGTCTTCCGACACATCACTTCAGTTCATTGGCGCGCTGCCCATTCCAGCGGATACGCCGCCTGGGGACTACACCCTGCAGCTCGTCGTCTATCGCACAGACAATCTCGAGCCGCTCGTGATTTCATCCAAGGGGAACGATGATTCAGCGGCTACTATCGCTACCGTCCAGATAGAGCTCGCTGACGACGCACCCGTATGGACGCCGCCGTTAGTCAGCTTCGACTATATTGATCTGGCGTCGGCGGACATCGTATCCAGTGTAATTCAGCCGGATAGTGAACTGCAGCTTAACCTTGTTTGGAGGCCGCGCAAGAGCCACTATCGCGACGTCTATAGCGCGAGGAACATGTTGATCAATGAGAAAGGTATTGTGGCCGAATGGGAACAGCAGCTAGGCGGAAGTCAGTACCCTAGCAGCATATGGGCAGCCGACTATCCCGTGCGAGATCAACTACGACTATCGCTGCCGGAAGGTGTGCCAGCCGGTGATTACCAGATACGGATGTCGGTCATTAGAAATAGCGATGGAGAAGTGATTCCCGCCAAGACGCACCGCTTCCTGCCTTTTTCAAAAGACAGCTATACAATCGGCGAGATCCGCATTGGCTCGTAAGCCAGGGTTTCACTGTGTGATGTATGGCGCGTATACAATCGTGTTCGCACACAGCAAGGTTACTCTCGCCGTATCGCTGTACGATTTGCCGTCTATGGTCGCATTCAGCACCAAGTCAACCTGACCGATGGCGCCATCCAACTTTCGTCCCTCCAGGGTTAAGAAAGCCGTATGTGGTATCGTGCCTGCGCCCGAGCTGATGCTAGCCCAAGCTACATTTTGGCGTAGGCTGATCACGCCACTGCCACCTGGCGTCCCTTCCGACGACACATTGACGATAATGGCAGTTGTTGCTGTCTCACAACTAGCGACTGCAACGTTCACTTCATCCGGCTCGATCTTTGCTCCCGGCTCCACGGTAAGTCGCAGCTCAATCGATTCGGGAATGCTTAGCGCACCGGCTCTAGTCGTAACTTTGATGCTATCTGTATAGATGCCTGTGGATAGTCCGGTTCCGTCTAGTGTAACCTCGAGTATTGTGGGCGTCTCAGCGGAGGTTTCGGATAGGCCAACCCAGTTTGAGTTATCAGCAACCGTGAACGCGACGGAGACACTACTGTCAGTACTAGTATCCGCCACCTGTACGCCAAAAGGCGTGCTCTTTTCAGCGGCACTCAAAGTGGCAGCCAAAACAGAAGGCTCCGGATGAATGCGAACAACATTTGCGAGACCGTTCGCGTCCAGGTTGCCCGCAACGATGTCCTCTTGATTTGTCGAAACTGGGTAGTTCTCTTCCGTTGGATATGTTTCCGGTTCGGTATAGATGCGAATGTTGTTGTCGCGCATGATGATGATTTCCTGACGACCGTCACCATCCACGTCTGCACCAACACCTGATCGATAGCCGTTGTCGTCATCCAACTCTGGCTCACCCATATTGATCGCGTCCACGTACTCACCCATGCCGCCATCGCGTATGAACATACGCGGCTTGTTCTGTTGCGAACCAGTCAAAGCACGCAGCGCAACGAGTTCTTGATCATTGTTTCCGGCGATGTCTGCGAAAAAAAGAACGTTCGGCGGAGGATCGTTATATCCCAGAAAATAGTCTTCGAGGTCATGAATGTCGCCGTCAACCACATGATGGCTCACGTACAGTGTAGGTTCGGGAAATTTGGCGTCGCGGCTTAGTGCGATTTCTTCTTCGCTGCCAACAATGAACTGGCCGATAGCACCTATGCGCCATGCCCGTTTCGGCGTTGTGGAACGAAAAATTCGCTCTAGCGTGTGGTTGCTTTCATGTGCGACGTAGATGTATAACGCACCTTCGGCGTAGGAGACCTGGACGATGTCATCTACGCCTTGCCCATCGATATTACCCGTGCCAATCCACGATGCATCGGCGCCGGTATTATGTTCATACAAAAGCGCCCACGTTCGCCCATCCGGAATCTCACCTGTCGGTTTGCGGACTACCATGCTATAGGTGTCGTCCGGGTTGATGCGATCGGCTTCATCCAACCTCACATAGGTGATCAGTTCCATGGCGGAAGAGTCAATATCGAGTTGACCCGTTGCAACCAGCATGGGTTCTCCGGGCAGCTCCTCGGCATAGAGCGTCTGCCACGGAATGCCATTACTATAACCGTCAGCATCGGCAGGATCGATTCCCTCAGCAACCGGATCGTAAACAATTAGGAGATTGCCGTTACTCACACTGACAGCCGCGATTTCGTCGTCTCCATCCGCGTTGAAGTCACCAAGTGCAATGTTATCAAAGCCATCAATCGGCGACTGCCACTCGACTCTCGGCATGTCTTCAACCGTATATGGATCAAGCACGATAATGCGCCCATCCGGGTCCAGATAGACGAGTTCATCATCAATATTGACCGCACTCGAAGCCGAATCGGCAGCCTGGCTCTCGGCAGCCAATACCGACACCGGTACTAGCAGCATGCCGGCGACGACGATCGCCATCAGCCACCTCAACACAAGATGTGATTCGCTTCGAGTGACTGCGTCCATTCGAGATAACATCAGACCAAACGCCCTTCCACCCCACGATATTTCGTCAACCCTTGATTGCTTCGCAATGGTACGCCCTCCGAAGCAATCGCCGGTTAAGCCTTGCCCAGTACGGCGGCGAGCAAAGCCATACGAATGTACATACCATTTCGCATCTGGCGGAAATAGGCCGCTCGCGGATCATCGTCCACACCGTACGCAATTTCGTTGACACGCGGCAGCGGATGCATGACGATCATCCGTTGCTTTGCCTTTTCCATGAGCGCCTCGTCCACCACATACTGGTCCTTTAGGCGCTCATATTCTGCCATATCATCGAAGCGCTCTTTCTGTACTCGAGTTACATAGAGCACATCGACGTCGCCGATCACATCGTGCACATCCTCGAGCACCGAGTATGTACAGCCTGCATCTTCGACCGTCGCCAGTACATCTTCCGGCATGGCCAATGTATCCGGGCTGACAAAGGCGAACTCTACGTTGTAGTTGTTCAGCAGCTTGGTCAAGCTGTGTACGGTGCGTCCATACTTCAGATCGCCGACCATGGCTACCTTCAGACCGTTCACATCGCCCAACTCTTCCACTATAGTGAAATGGTCTAGCAAAGCCTGTGTCGGATGCTCGCCCACACCGTCGCCGGCGTTGATCACCGGCTTGGATGCGTAGCGGGCTGCCGTCATGGCTGAGCCTGCCTCCGGATGCCTTAACACGATAACGTCCACGTAGCTCTCCAGGGTCCGCACGGTATCCGGCAGGCTCTCCCCTTTTGTGACGGAGCTATACTGCACGTTATTGATGGGAATTACCTCGCCCCCAAGACGAAGCATTGCTGCCAGGAAACTCGAACTGGTGCGAGTGCTGGGTTCGTAGAACAGGTTGGCAAGCAACTTGCCCTGAAGCAGATCTGCGCTGCCAAAACGTTCCACCAGTACCCGCATTTCGTGGGCTACATCGAAGATGTAGTCGAGTTTGGCGCGGCTAAACTGGCTGACACTGATGATATCCTCTCCGTAGAAACCGTTCTGCTGATAGTTCGCCGGCATCCTATCCACATCTTTCAACGGCATGCCCATACTTAATACCCTCCTCTGTAAATTGTCTTAGTGCCGAACTGTATGTAGCCCCTAAACATCGCCCGAATTCAGGTTGCATTGATTCGATGCAGCGCCTTGATTCGGCACCATCCGAGACCATTTTCTAATTGTCCTCTAACATACAAAGTACTCTTCCAACACATTGCCATTGCATACCCTCTAGCTGGCAATGCAGGTTAACCAAACAAACAAAAGGCCGGAAGTCCATTTGGACCCGGCCCCACCGTTTCATCCTGCTTGGTCAATTCCTTTGCGGAATAGCACCTGCCCTCTGCCCCGCTCGGTTTTGAGAATGCCGTGTTCATAGACCGGCTCACCTCGCAACACCACCCGATCCACTTTACCAACCACTTCTGTGCCATGGAAAGGCGACCAGCCGCATTTGGAATGCAAGTTACTCTGATCAATCCGATAGCGTTCATCCACATTCACTTCGATATACGTATCCTCTTGTTCGGGGATGCCGTAGACGCGCCGTGGTGCATGGACGCAGCGCTCGATAATATCGTCGAGCTCCAGTTTTCCCTGGTCCACTGCAGTGAGCAATAGCGGCAGCATGGTTTCTACCCCAGGCACACCTGGTGGCGCATTATCCAGCGGGTTCGGAATGCCTTTCTCCTGCAATGAATGAGGTGCATGGTCAGTGGCAAAGATATCGATAATGTCCAGGTTCTCCCACAACGCGTCGACGTCGTCCTGCGACGCCAGCTTTGGTCGCATGTCGCCAAGCGGCCCGAGCCGTTGTGCGTCATGCACTGTCAGGAAGAGATGATGCGGAGTGGCCTCGCACGTGACGTTCTTGCCGGCTTCCTTGGCCTTGCGGATGAGTTCAATCTCACTGCGACGGCTCACGTGGACGATATGCAACGGAACACTGTACAGGTCCGCCAGCAGAATGCAGACCGGCACTGCCAGCTCTTCTGCGTGAACGGCAATGGGCCCCGCACCCTGCGGATGATCCGGCGTACGATAGCCGATGTCTTCAGCATTTTCCGCCCAGGTGCGGAAAAGGCGATGAAGCAGACCCAACTCGTCTATCCGCAGGCTGCCAAATGTCTCGTTGACGTAAATCTTCAACGCGCACGCCTGACCGGCAACGGGTAGATATGCGTCCTCAGTTGCCGTCGTGGCGCCGACGAACAGGCCAACGTCGCAAACGGCGTTGGTGTCTGCGAGATATACTTTTTCATGAAATGCAGCTGAGGTGGAAGTAGGCGGCTTCGTGTTCGGCATATCCAGAACGGTGGTCACACCGCCTGCCAATGCAGCCGACGTTCCTGTGAAGAAGTCTTCCTTATACTCCATACCAGGTTGTCGCAGATGGACATGTGCATCGATCAGACCAGGCAGGCGCATAGACGGCATTAGCGTTGCGTTCTCCATCAGAAATTTGACGGTTTGGCTGTACATTCCCTCATCCAGCCTAACATGGTATTCTACGCACGGGTTCGCTGTGACACAAATAGCGACGATAGTCGATCTTCTATCCTAGTGTTAAAAGAGCGACACCTAATTTTTCAACGATGCCTACGGCAGCATCACCATACGCAATGATATTGCTTCATGCGATCAACAGGATGACAGGGGAACTGAGATGAACCGAATCAAACATGAGCGAGCCGCTCCACCGATTCGAGTAACGGCGATACTGTTCGCCGCTATGGTGTTGGCGTTGCTTGCCGGCTGTGCGCCGATATCGGACACGCCTGGAAATCCCCGCCAGGAGGCTGGAACGTTATCGCTGACACCCATGGAGATTTACGCCAAACTGGCACCTAGCGTCGCCTTCATCGAGACGGAAATAGGAACCGGCAGCGGACCGCTGATCGAGCTGGAAGGCAAAAAATACATTCTCACAAACGCTCATGTCATGTGGCCCTTCAACAAGGCGCGCATCGTCTTTCCCGACGGTGAGGAATACCTAAACGTTCCGCTCGTGCAGACGGATCAATTAGTTGATCTGGCATTAGTCGGTCCCATTGATACACAGATTGAGCCTCTGGAACTGAGTACCGAGCAGAACCTAGCGCCGGGTGAATTCACCTACCTAATCGGATATCCCGGTGAAGGGGATTTTTTCCCGCAACCGGCTATTACACGCGGCATTCTCTCCTTGACGCGGTACTGGCCTGACCTGGACAATCTACGCTACTATCAAACAGACGCTGCCGGTGCTGGAGGACAGAGCGGAGGCATATTGGTCTCCAACGACGGCGAAGTGATCGGCATCAGTGGGATGCTTTTTGCCGAGGCGTTTATCCTCTCTTCGTCCAGCATGGACATCGTGCCTCGCATCGAAGAGATGCTGACAACTGCGGATACCGGTCCAATTCGAGGCGTCATGCCGGAACGGCTCAACAAGCGGAAATATCGCGGCGCGTTAGAGAATTATTGGGACACTGAAGGATTTGTTGTCGACACTAAGCGCGATACCGACCTCGAAATCGAGGCGTATAGTGACAGCGACCTCGGTCTCGTACTATTCAACAGCTACGGTGAGGAGTTGACGTCATCGGATAGTACATTTGGAGGTACTGAGGTCGTCTCAACTACTGTGAAGATGGAAGGACCTCAGTTTTTGTTGATCGAACAATATACGACTGGCGAGGGGAAGTATACGCTCGACAGTACGCATCGATTTGAAATGGTCGATGACCCGGATGACGGGCAAGTGCTTGAACTAGGCCAAACCGTCGAGGGCAACATTGACTATCCCGGTGATGCGGACTGGTTTGTGCTGCCATTGCGACGCGGGGAACGCGTGGTGGTCCAGGCCGAATCGACAGCCGTCGACACGTCCCTTGGCCTTGGTCCAGCAGGTGAGGACTACAGCGCCTATGTAACCGATGACGACAGCGGGCGCGGCCTTCTTGGATCCAATTCGCGAGTGGAGTATCGAGCAAAGCAGGAGGGCGACTACTATGTCATCGTGCGCGCATTCGGCGATGACGAAATGGGCAGCTTCATCCTCAAAGTCTCAGAAGCAACAGAGTAGCTGTTTCAGAATTTCGCTCCAGATAACCGCCGAGAGAGGAAGCAACGCGTACGACGATGCAGCTTGAAAAACTAACCTTTTGTGACGCCGCGGCGGTATACTCCGGACACTTCACTACAGGGCAATCGCGGACTACACGATTTAACATAGCAGTATCCTGTTATTAAGTCTGTTTAGACGAATTCTACTCGAACACCAGCGAAACCTGCGAGAATGTAGGGGCGAGCCATGGCTCGCCCGCTGCGTGCAGTCGACTATCCGGTGGATTTTGCGCGACGGGCGGCATGTATGCCGCCCCTACTTATGAAAATTTATGGTTCGCGATTGCCCTGCGACTCAACATGCTTGGCGCAAGCGATTCGATCGTGGTTCCGGAGCTGCCTTTTCGCTATCCGCGCTGCGCCATCGTCTGTCGTTTTCCGTGTTGCACGGGTAGAGTATGGCAAGCACGGAGTTCGGCTTATGATCATCGACGCTGACGGTCAGACATTGGTCAAGTTGGACGGCAAAGTAGATGTAGCGCTGGGTCTACGGATGACTGGCGCAGTGAACCTAACGGTGAATCTGTCCACGGTTGAATTCAAGCAGGCTGGTGAATACGCGATCGAGGTTGCTGTTGGCGGTGAACACATCGGCTCCAGCCCCCTTTTCGAATAAACGACAAGAGAGGCAGATCCTAGAGACCCTAGAAGAAAGCGCAACATAACATGTGCGAAATGACGAGGACTCAGGCACGTGACTCTGCTTGAGTCCTCGGCTACGCTAGCGCCAAGGAACATCAAGAACCGGCTTTGTAATTCAACGCGTTACCGCGCCAACAACAGTATCCCACAAATGTTGCAAGCTCGTCTGCTCATCCGGAGTGTATTGGCCAAGAGCATCATCTCCTTGCTGCTCCTCGACGCCCTCAATTGATTCATCCGCCGTGATTCGTAGCGCATGACCTTCATCCAGTACGATCAATAGCTCACTTGATAACGCTAGCACCGGCGCTAAGTCAGGGTCATCGGCGAGTTCGAAATAACGGTCCGAGAGGAACAAGATCGTTTCCAGCTCCATGTCCTCTGTGTAGGCGGTGTCAATCCACAACTGTGACTCGTCATCGGCTGAGCCGCTCGTTCCCTGGGCGACCAGTGTCCGCGACCCGATCGTGCGTACGTCTCGGTTTTCCTGCACCGACGTCGCCGAGCGCAGTTGCTCACGTGCGTCGCTCGCGGTGACGGCATCAGCGCCGCTTGCCGGCGCTGCGTAGGCTTCCATGGCTTGCGCTTGCACAGATTCCTTAGCCGCCGCTCCGTAGGACCGTAGTATCACCCCTCCAGATGCTGTGTAAGCTTCAGAGGTGGAGGCTAAGCCATCTCTGTTAGGCTCCTCTACCAAATACGACGTGTATGGCGTTACGATTCCAAACCGCAGACTCAGATCGACAATTGCGTCGACCAATTCCGGTTCCGGACCTTGAATGCGGATCTGTTGCATGATGCTGCCGATTTTACGCGTTGCCCACAATCGCCCGACAAATGGGTCACCGCCTGTCGTTGCTAGCCGCATACTCGGATACTCAACCGTGACAAGTTCTCCGTCAACCGTCCCAGAAAGGGTTATCTCTACATCTCCGCCATTGCGGTAGCGACCTGCGACAACGAGCTGTTCGCCGGCAAAGAGATCGGGCAACGGATAGGGGTAGGTGTCACTCAGAATAGGGCCATCACCGAAATCGACCTCAACATTGGTCAGTACAGGCGTTTGGATTGTGGCATAGAATGCGCTAACCGCCTCGTCGATCTGTTGGTCCGGCTGCACGTATCGACTGCGACCGCCCATCTGATCGCTCATGCGGTCTAGCAGGTCGGTATTCACATCGTATCCGACGCCGAACGTGAACAGCCGGATGCTGACATCCTCCGGCTTGTTGTTCATCGCGTTGCGGATGATCAGCGACGGTTCCGTTTCACCTTGCGTCGGAAGGCCGTCCGTCATGAAAAGCACGTAGCCCGTATCCGTTTTGTTGTCAGACGCCGAGAGCTGACCGAGCGCCTCCATGAGCGCTCGATTGATGTCGGTGGAACCGGACGCTTCCAAACGATCGATCCAGTCCAACGCAGACGCAACCGAATCGCTAGATACAGATGTCAGGCGCTCTTCCCAGAAGGAAACGCCCGTGCTGAATGCAAGAAGGTTGAACCGATCGCCAGCATTCAGATGCTCGACAACGTAGCGGACAGCGCCTTTGGCCTGCTTCAGCTTCTCACCGGTCATGGAACCAGAGATATCCAAGACAAAGATCAGATCTCGTGCTGCGATAGCGGCTTCGTTGCTCGTGATGGCTGGCGCCGCCAGTAAGATGTAGTAGCCGTCTTCGTTGTAAGGTTTGCTGCTTAGCAGATTCAAGCCAACGTTCGCATCGCCAGTTCCGAAAAAAAGCTCGAAATCTGACTGAGTTGTCTCTTCCGCAAAATCATATCGGACGATGGCATGTTCATTGTCGACTCGGTCAACTGTGACCGAATGCGCGGGGCTATAGATAGCTCGCAATCCAGTCTCGTCGTGTAGATTCACCACGAGTTCGGTCTTCTCAACCATGCGTGTCGCACCTGGCAGCCGACCTGGATACGAGAATCGATAGAGACCGTTATCACTGTCGAGCAAGGCGCTATAGCGAAACTGCAGCGTACGGCTTTCGCCAGGCGGAATGGGGAAGACGCTCGTACGGAACACGCCTCTGCCCGCATATTCGAGCAGCGCTGGGTCGCGCATCTTTCGAACAGTTGCTTCATAGATGGCGCGGGCTTGGTCGGCGTCCATTACCTGCCCTTCCAGCACCTGCCCGTCAACACTCATCTGAAAATCGCTCACAGCCGCATTTGAAGGCAGCGGGAAAAGGAAAACGCCTTCGGCGACCGAACGCGAGCCGTTGTGGAATACTTGCTGCACGGTGACATTTGCAACGGGTCCTTCAACGTCCGCCTCGACGTAGTGTTGCTGCACACTGACACCTGAAACAGACTGAATAGGCGGCAAGATCGGCGGCGTAGGACGCGGGCCTGGTTCAATGGTTTGTGCGGACACAGCAGCCGGCAAGAGCAGCAATACAATAATGGCTAGCATACTGGCTATGGATAGTAGATGACGCGGTTGCATTTCTCCCCCTCAGGCAATAGAAGCCTATCGCTTATCGTCTAAATATGGAATCGGTTTCGAAGCAAGAACGAACTGTAGGTTTCCGTTTCCGCGCGTTGTCCATCTGACGGGTGGAGTGCGTGGAATGTTCCAAAGTTGTGGCGGCAGATTTCAGTTATTTGGAACCGCTTGCTCACCAGCTCTTTCTACCCGCATCCTGGAGCAGTCCTATGCTATACTAGGGTTCTGTTGCATCGGCCTATTCAGCAGCCGTACTCTGCATCCACAACTAGCCCACATCGCACTCCCGGAGAGAGCTATGAACCAACGAGAACGCTTCATCGCTACCATGCATTACAAGCCGGTCGACCGATCGCCCATCATGGACTTTGGTTTCTGGAATGAGACCTTGCCCATTTGGCACGAGCAAGGTCTTCCTGAAGAGGTGGACCAATCCAACAGCGAAGCGTTTTTCGGTATGGATTTAGGACCGGAGAACATGGCCAAGATGGTCGGCGTTGAGCCTGATTTGGCGCCAGCGTTCGAGTACAAGATCCTGGAAGACTACGGCGAGTCGGTACTGGAGCAGCAGGAGGACGGCGTACGGGTTTTGAAACGCAAGTTTATGGGCTCCATTCCGCAACCTCAAGCCCACCTGTTGACTGATCGCGAGTCATGGCGCAAGCACTACCTGCCCAAGCTGGACCCGGACAATCCTGAGCGCTATCCAACCGATTGGAACGATCGAGTAGCGTTCTGGTTGGACCCAGATCGTGATGTGCCCATTGCATTGCAGGGCGGCAGCCTCTACGGACGCATCCGCAACTGGGTCGGTATGGAGAAGCTGGCCTACATCATCTACGATGAACCGGCCTTTTTCGAAGAGATGGTCGTTGCGGTTACCAACTGCATCCTGGGCGAGTTAACGCGCTGTTTGGAGACAGGTGCGCAGTTTGAAGGCTGCAGCATGTGGGAGGACATGGCCTACAACGCCGGTCCACTAATCAGTCCGCAGCATTTTAAGAAGTATTTGGTGCCGCAATACCGGCGCATCAGTGACTTGCTGCACAAATATGGAGTCGACGTCTGCTGGATCGACTGCGACGGCAATATCGAGTTGCTCATACCCCATTGGCTCGATGCGGGCATAAACTGTATGTTTCCACTGGAGATCGGCACATGGGACGCAGATCCGGTCAGGTATCGACGCGAGTTCGGAAAGGATATGCTCATCATGGGCGGCTTCGACAAGCACATACTGGCGGACTCCAAGCAGGCAATCGAAGCCGAAGTGCATCGACTGACGCCATTGGTCGAAGAAGGCGGCTATATCGGTTTCTGCGACCATCGCGTACCGCCTGATGTGCCGTATGCCAACTACTTGCACTACCTCAAGTACGCACGGCACATTTGGGGCAAGGATTTGGACCTGCCTGCGGCGGCATGGGAATAGACGACAGTCTCGAAGATGCCAAAATCTCTTGAGATTAACCACCTGCTACGTTTCCGTGGCGAAGATGCAACTGCGCTCGAGGTTCTGGCTGATGCGTTGGAGAATGAATCAATCCCTATTTACGGTGAACAACCGTTGGGCGATCCGCATGCCGTCGATCCGGTACAGGTCGATCTGACCCTGTTGGTTGAGCTTGCGGACAATAGCGACGTCGCCAGCATGCAGCTTCCATCCGGTGTATCGTACGCCGGTTTGACGCCAGTCCAGCGCGGCGCCTTTCACCAGTGGCTGCAAGACCCATCCCGACCGGCGCCCACAGCGTTCCAACGCTTGTTCATTGCGCAAATCGAGGTAAGCTTGCTGGACGATCATGTGCCGAAGGAATGGCTCTATCGTGAATTGAGTGGCTGGATCTGGTCTGACGCATGGCAGAACAGCGAATGGTATGCTCGAGTGCTGCTACTAGCGTTGTGGTTATCCGGCAACGGCGAAGGTATTCGCCAGTGGACGTCGAACGCCGAAGTGCCGCCAAACATACTCGAGTTGGCAATTGGCCTGCAGATGTTGCTTGAGCAGCCGCTTAGTGTGGAGCAATTTGGCAGGCTGGCGGCTTCGTGGGGTATACCTGGAGCCGAGAATAACCTAGATATCCTGGCTCTTCGGCTAACAGTCGTTGAGGAAGCTCTGGGCAAAGCGCCTCTGGACGCGGTACGAGAGCAGCTTACCGATGAAGAACTAGCGCCAAGACCATGGCGGACGGCGCATCGAGCGCTGCGCTTCTCCATTCCTCAGCCGACCATTCGCCCGTACCTGGAAATCGCCTTTCGCGATGCCCTGCTTATGGCTGATGAACCCATAATTCAGCAGGAGCAAACGCCGGTTTCGGCGGCGCCAACGGATAACGCCCAAGAGTGGCGTCTTGTTGTGGAGTTTGGACAGAGCCGGTCCGAGTATTACGATCACGTGCTACAACTGGCACAGCAAATATCAGACTATCGGCGAATCATGGACGAAGACCGGCGCATTGTACATCGTCTTTCCGTGCGTAAACGCGAGATGCGTCGGTTCTGGCGCATCTGGGATTATATTCAGGGCTGGTCCACGACTCGCGTCTATCTAAACGGAGAAGAGCTGGAGCGTTGGAAAATCTGGCCCTACTCGCAATATCTGAGGTAGACAACCCAGCGCAAGCACGAGCCACTGGATGTTAAAAGCCGTGCAGCCTTCTTGTCAGAAATGGTACACTCACCAGCGTTCAAGAATCACGAAACACACTCTCGCATAACCGCGTTTGAGGGAGGTTTAGAAAAAAGCGTCTGTGATGGAAATGCAACAAGAGCTGGACATCTATATTCGAGCACGCTATTCGCTGCTCTGGGTCGTGACGCCCGAAGAGTCGCGTGCGCTTGCCGAAATTGAGGCGCTAGCGACCCGCCAACGAAAGACGCTCTACCTTTGGAGCGTGACAACCGGCATCGTCAACCCCGCGCTTCCGAATCGGGCAGACACTAGTTTGCGTGACCCGATCAGCTTGCTCTCGTCCATCATCAACCATGAAGGACCAGGTATCTGGGTGCTGCGCGATTTCCATCCATTTATGCGTGATCATTCAGTGGTACGACGCATGCGCGAAGCAGCCTTCACGCTCAAGTCCAGCAACAAGACCATCATTCTGCTGGGGCCGGTGCTCAATATCCCCACCGAGTTGGAGAAGGAAATATCCGTCATTGATTTCTCCTTGCCCACACGTGAGCAGTTGCAGGAACAGGTCGAACACATCACCGATACGGCCGATGCCCACGAAAATATGACAGTGCAGCTAGACCGGCGTGAGCAAGCACGTTTGGTGCAAGCATGCCTAGGCCTCACCAGCGATGAGGCAGCCAACGCCATTGCCAAGGCCATCATCCAGGCTGACGGTCGGTTGGACCGCGGCGCGATCGAAGCGGTCACGTCGGAAAAGCAGCAGATCATCCGCAAGAGCGGTCTGCTGGAGTACTATCGCAGCGACGAACGTCTGGCGACCGTCGGCGGGCTAAACGTGCTCAAGGAATGGCTTCGCAAGCGCGTACGTGCATTTTCCGAAGAGGCCCGGGCATTCGGATTGCCCGAGCCCAAGGGCATTCTACTGGTCGGCGTGCAAGGTTGCGGTAAGTCGCTTGTCGCAAAATCAGTGGCCAACTCTTGGCGCTTACCAATTTTGCGTTTGGATGTGGGTCGGTTATTTTCATCGCTAGTGGGCTCTAGTGAAGAGAACTTGCGCGGCGCCATTCGACTTGCTGAGAGCATTGCGCCGGTGGTGCTATGGGTCGACGAAATCGAGAAGGGTTTCTCAGGCGTTGGGTCGAGCAATGTCAGCGACGCCGGGACTGCAGCACGCGTCTTCGCCAGCTTCATCACGTGGCTGCAGGAAAAACGAGCGCCCGTGTTCGTTATCGCCACCGCGAACACAGTTACGCAATTACCGCCTGAACTTGTGCGCAAGGGGCGATTCGACGAGATATTCTTTGTCGACCTGCCGGATGCCTCCGAACGTACAGAGATTTGGCGCATACACCTTGCCAAGCGCAATCGGAATCCGGAGAATTTCGACCTGCAGACACTTTCCATGACATCCGACGGGCTGTCGGGTGCGGAGATTGAACAGGTCGTTATCGCCGGGCTCTATGAGGCGTTTGACCAAAGTCGACCCCTTGAGATGAATGATCTGCTCGACGTGTTGCAGGAAACAGTTCCGTTGAGCATGATGATGGAGGAAGAGATTGACGCGCTGCGCGATTGGTCGAATCAACGAGCGCGTCGGGCTTCAAATTCATCATCGATTCAGTAAGCGCTAAGTGATGCGAGTCGTCGCATACAACTGTAAGTGATACGATATCAATATGAGCAAAGAACGTTTTGAATGGCTAGAAATCCCGGATGAGGTCGAGGAAAATTCGCGCGTACAGACGGCGGAACGTGAAGCTATCATGGGCAAACGCTGCCCGCAATGTGGTTGGCTGGATGAGGAAACGGCGACGTACTGTTTCCGCTGCGGTTATCGCTACAATGTCGACCACCATATGGCGGAACGCATCGAAGAACTTGGGGTGACGCTGCAACCACGCGTGATCGAAGGCGATCAGAATCTCGGTAATTTCTTCCGCACCCATGGACGAATTCGCAAGCCGGAGCCGGCAGGACTCTATCACCTGCTGCTACAAGCTGAACAACTACGACTAAGCCGCGGATTCGATCGACTGCTCGCACTGGAAGAGCTGGAAGTCGTTCACTATCAGCATCAGATCGATACCGCTATGAAGGCGCTCAACCAGATGCGCGGCCGAGCGCTGCTTGCCGACGAGGTCGGCCTGGGTAAAACCATCGAAGCTGGGATCATCATGAAGGAGTTGATCCAGCGAGGGCTCGTTCGTACCGTGCTTGTCCTGACGCCGGCTTCGCTCACAGTGCAATGGCAGGAAGAGTTGGAGAGCAAGTTCCACGAGTCATTCACGGTGATGAACCGTGCTAAGGACTGGGCTGACATTGTCGACGCGGATGAAGGTCGCTGGCTGGCAAGTCTTGACCGAGCCAAGCGTAAGGATCACAGCGCCAACATCCTTGCCAGGGAGTATGATCTGCTCATTGTGGATGAAGCGCACAAGCTCAAGAACCGCAGTACCCTTGCCTGGAAATTCGTCAACCAGATCCGCAAACGCTACGTGCTTATGCTGACCGCTACCCCTGTACAGAACGATCTCATGGAGCTTTATAGCCTGATCACCATCCTGTCGCCGGGGCAACTCGGCACGGTGCGCGGCTTCCGGCAGCACTTCCTTCACAGAGCGGATACGCGTCGCCCGAAGAATGCACCTTCCTTGCGACGCCTGCTGAACGATATCATGATTCGTAACCGTCGCAGCAAGGTTGATGTAGCATTTCCGAAACGGCGTGCGGCTATCTATCATCTGTCGCTCAGCGAACCCGAATGGCAACTCTACGCAAATGTGACTGACTATATTCGCCGTCGATTCCGCAACGTGGACAGCGATAAGTATCTGCGACTGACGTTGATGACGTTGCAGCGCGAGTTGAGTAGCAGCCCGCAGGCAGTGGCTTCCACACTGCGCAAAATGGTGGCAGACACGGCACACGGCGACAAGGCTCGCGCCGAATTGCTGACATTCCTGAGCCAAGCCGAGTCCATCCCCAGTAGCAGAAAGCTGCTGGCGGTACGCGAGATTCTGGACCGCTATCCGGGTAAGTTCCTGATCTTTACGGAATACCGGGCTACACTGGACATCATCCTAAAGACGCTGCAGGAGTGGGACATTAGTTCAGTGGGTTTTCACGGCGGCATGAACATCAACCAGAAGGAAGAGGCCATTGCCCAGTTCCGTGGCGACGAAGAGAGCGGTGAACCGGGAGCTCGCGTCATGGTCAGCACAGAGAGCGGGGCGGAAGGCCGCAATTTGCAGTTCTGCCACCAGCTCATCAACTATGATTTGCCGTGGAACCCCATGCGCGTTGAACAGCGCATTGGGCGATTGCATCGCCTTGGACAGGAACACGACGTCACCATTTTCAATCTCAGTTGCAACGAGACAATTGAAGCGCATGTAATCGATCTGCTGGCGCGCAAGATACGCATGTTCGAGCTCGTCATCGGCGAATTGGACATGATTCTGGGCAATATCGAAGGCGCTAAGTCGTTTGAAGATTTGCTGCGCCAGGCCTGGGAAACAAGTCATGACGACGTCGCTCTTCGTGAGCGCATCGAAGAGATTGGCCATGTGCTGGTGCGTCCGCGACGCGATTATGACCGTGTGCGCGAGAGCAATGAACTGCTGGATGAAGCAATTAGCAACTAGCAACTAGCACGCCAATATATTACCGTAGCCGCCGGCTGAGCAACTCAATTACACAGCAAACGAAGAACATTCTAGACTACTCAAGTTTCAACGAGGACTGGTGCACACATGGAACTGATCCTGCAACTTCTCAGCGAAGCCGAAGCCATGATGCCGCAGATGGTCGAGCGGCGGCGTGACTTCCATCAGCACCCGGAACTGAGCTTTCAAGAGATTCGCACTGCAGGAATCGTTGCGGAGCATTTAGAGAACCTGGGACTTGAAGTGATGACCGGCGTGGGCAAGACGGGCGTCGTGGCTATCATCGAAAGCGATACCCTGCCGCCTGATGCGCGCACGGTATTGCTGCGGTTCGACATGGATGCACTACCCATTGATGAGCTGAATGATGTGGACTACCGGTCGCAAACGCCAAACGTGATGCACGCCTGCGGGCACGATGGCCACACCACTATCGGTTTGGCCGTAGCGGACCTGCTCGTAAAGCATAGGGAACAGCTGAATGGGCGCGTCAAAATTATCTTTCAGCCTGCCGAGGAGATCCTGGGCGGCGCCATGGCCATGATCCGGGACGGCGTCCTCGATGATCCGATACCTGACGCTTCGTTTTCCATGCATCTGTGGACACAGCTGCCGCTGTATCAGGTAGTGGCGCAGGCTGGCCCGCTGTGGGCGGCAGTCGACATGTTCGAGCTGACCGTAACTGGTAAGGGTGGGCACGGCGCTGTTCCGCACGAAACGATCGACGCTACCATCGTGGCCTGTGAAATCGTGAACGCCTGGCAGACCATCGTATCCCGCTCGGTGAACCCGACCGATACCGCCGTACTCACGGTCGGCTATTTAAAAAGTGGCGAAGTTGCCAATGCGGTGTCCGGCAGCGCCAAGGCAGGCGGCACCATTCGCACCTTCAAAGCCGAGGTCAGCCAGTTGGTGCGCGCAAGAATGGACGAGATTGCTGCGGGTATTTGCGACGCGCAGGGCGCTACGTACGAACTGCTTTTCCCTGTTAGTGGACCGGCTACGGTCAATTCGGAAGAAGGCGCCGCGCTCATGCGGACTGTCGGAGCGGAAGTCGTCGGCGCTGACAATGTCATTCGCATCACGCCCATGATGGTAAGCGAGGACATGTCGGAAATACTGAATCGAGTGCCGGGCTGCTACGTGCTGGTCGGCGCGTCCGATCCGGACGTGAAATGGCACAGCCCGCATCACAATGCGACCTTTGACTTTGACGAACGGGTGATGCCGACAAGCGCGGCATTGATGGCTGGAGCTGCCATCGAGTATCTCAATAAGTAAAATCGGGCGGCTATAGGACAGGTTGGCATTTCCCTTGGCCATGGAGCACATGTTGAATCCGACAGAGGACGACTGATGAGCGAATATTTCATTCGACCGCTTGACTATGCCAAGGCGCAGCCGGATAAACCCTACAAGCACACATTCCACTTGAATGAGCGTATGTTGGTAGGATCCAACTCGCTCATAAAGGGTCAGAGCCAGCCACTGCACGAGCATCCCGAGCAGGATAAATTCTACTTCGTGTTGGCGGGTAAGGGACGCTTCGCCGTCGGTGATTCCAGTCAAGTGTGCGAACCCGGCGACCTAATCCTAGCGCCGGCGGGCACAGTCCATGGCGTTGTGAATGAGGACGACGATCTGCTTACCTTTTTGACTGTCATCGCGCCCTTCCCCAGCCACTAAGTAGCGCCCTACTCGCAATAATCTACCTTCGCAGCAACCGATCTCGCGGCAATAGTCAGATTGCCTACTGAACTCCTGTTCTCGTCGCGCTAAAGTATTTGGTAGGACGATAGATTTAAAGAAGACGATTGCTATAGAAGCCGATTTCTGGCACAAATGAGGTTTTGACGCGTTGTCTGGGGTCGTGTTATTATCGTAATAATCTGATTATTATGATTATTCATAGCATTTAGGCGAAAAGCAGGGTTGTTACTCCATGGCATGGTCATGCCTTAATTGCGAATTTCTTAGCTATCTCATAGACGAGGGCTTCGAACCTGGAGAGCGCCTTCCGTCATTGGTTGAGCTAAGCAATGAAATCGGAATCAGCGTTGGAAAGCTTCGAGAACAACTCGAGATGACAAGAATGCTAGGCCTTGTTGAGGCCAGTCCACGCCGCGGGATCACTCGCAAAGAGTACAGCTTCCTACCGCCTGTCCAATTGAGTTTGCTCACCGCACTGCGTCTGGATCGCAGCCACTTCAAGCAGTTCAGCAACCTTCGAACGAATCTCGAAGCAGTCTATTGGGAAGCCGCAGTTGATGCACTCACCGATGCCGACAAGCGTCATCTGCAAAAACTCGTCCAAACAGCCCAGCTGAAGCTGACTCCCCCTCGCATCCAAATACCCTATCCCGAACATCGACAACTACATCTAGCCATATTCAGTCGACTTGACAATCCCTTTGTACTCGGATTACTCGAAGCCTACTGGGATGCGTATGAGGCAGTCGAGCTAAATACCTACGCCGATATTGGTTATCTGAACGAAGTATGGGACTACCACGAGCGGATCGTCGACGCCATCTGTAACAACGAGGTTGAGGAAGGCCGGCTTCTGCTGGTTGAACATATGAATCTAATTAAGAGTCGCGGTATTGCTGTCCAAGTTGGCATGGATCACGAATCGATCACTGCTTAACGGAGAGCAATCATTTGGTATTGAAAAGATGATGAACGAAGCTTATGTGCAATAAAGAATTTGTTACTCTCGCTATTGGTTCAGGGAAACTAGAGGAAAGTATCTCGGAGGGGCAGAAATGAGCATTGCAGCGGAACAGGTGTTGTCACCAGCCTCTGAAGCGCTAATTACAAACGACTTTAACATCAAAGTCGCCACGGCGAACGGTTCGGGCAGCCAAACCAGTAACAATGTGCTGATTCGAACACTGTTCAAGATGGGTATACCTGTGAACGGCAAGAACCTGTTCCCTAGTAACATCCAGGGGTTGCCGACATGGTACGATGTGCGATTGAGTGCGGACGGTTATCTGTGTCGCCGAGAGGGCGTCGAGGTCGCTGTATGCATGAATGCTGCTTCGGTGGCAGAGGATATGCAGGAAGTAGCGGAAGGCGGCACCATTCTCTACGACGATGCGTTGCCCATCGCTGCGCATCGCAAAGATGTACACTACTATGCCATGCCGGTTAAGGATCTTTTGCAGGAGGCGGAAATAACGCCGAAACTGCGAGACTATGTTGCGAATATGGTCTACGTTGGAGTCCTTGCCTACCTGCTGGAGATCGAACTAGACGAGATCAAGTCGGCGCTTTCCTGGGGCTTTAACGGCAAAGAATCAGCCGTCAATCTCAACTATGACATGATCATGCGCTCGTTCGAGTGGGCCAAAGAAAACCTGGATAACGATCAACCGTACCGTGTCACCCGCATGGAAGGTTTCAACGACGGTAAACTGTTAATCGACGGCAATACGGCGGCTGCGCTGGGTGCGTTGTACGGTGGCGTGAGTTTCATTTCGTGGTACCCGATTACGCCGTCGTCCAGCATTGTCGACGCGGCAAATACGTATGCGCCGAAACTGCGCAAGGATCCGGAGACTGACAAGGCCACCTATGCCATTATTCAGGCCGAAGACGAACTGGCTTCCATCGGCATGGTTATCGGAGCCGGTTGGGCTGGTGCACGCGCCATGACAGCCACCAGCGGTCCTGGCATTAGTCTTATGGCCGAATTTGTGGGCTTAGCCTTCTTTGCCGAAGTACCAGCCGTTATCTGGGATGTGCAACGAACTGGCCCCAGCACGGGTTTGCCGACACGGACATCGCAGGGCGATATCCTGCCCGCCTACTACCTCAGTCACGGCGATACACAGCACATTGTGCTCTTCCCCAGTTCGCCGGCAGAATGTTTCGAATTCGCCTCGACTGCCTTTGATCTGGCTGAAGAATTCCAAACTCCGGTCTTCGTGTTGTCGGATCTGGATTTGGGCATGAATTACTGGATTTCAGACCGGTTTGAGTATCCCGAAGAGATCAAGCGCGGCAAGGTATTGAACGCCGAAGAAGTCCAGGAGTTGGGCGGCAAGTGGGGACGCTATCTGGACATGGACGGTGACGGCATCCCCTATCGCACTCTGCCTGGTAACAGAAGTCCGTTGGCTGCCTATTTCTCGCGCTGGCACCGGACACAACGAGTACTCCGGCTACAGTGAACGCCCGGAAGATTGGTCGCGCAACTTAGAGCGAATTGCACGTAAGTTTGAGACCGCACGCGACCGTGTACCAAAGCCTGTCATCGATCGAGTCGATGGCGCAACCATCGGAATCATATCCATTGGCAGCAATGAGCCAGCGATCCGTGAGACCCGTCAGAAACTGCTCGACGAAGGTGTGAAGACGAGTTACTTGCGAGTTCGTTCCCTGCCGTCGACACACAGCACGCTGCAATTCATCAAGGACCACGAAATCCTGTTTGTTGTCGAAAACAATTTCGAGGGCCAGTTGAAGAAGATCATGGCGAATTTGTCTCCGCACGAAGCGCCAAAGCTCGTGAAAGTTGCCAAGTGCGACGGTCTGCCGCTCACGGCAGGATGGATTTCGTCACAAATACTCGGACATTTGAAAGAAGCTGAATAATGCGTCTGCGATGAACTTATGCTATTCGCACAGTTAACATCGCACGTATTATCTGTTCATAAAGGATAGAGCAATGGTAGCTACAAAACGACCTAAAGCAGCAGCTCGCGCACCCAAGGTCAACATGCTCGGCCTGGAGAAAGGCGAGTACAGGGACAAGCCCAGTACGTTATGCAAGGGCTGTGGGCACAATAGCATTAGCGCTCGCCTTGTCAATATAGCCTGGGAGCTAGGCCTGGACCAGTCGCAGATTATCAAGCTCTCTGGAATTGGCTGCAGCAGCAAATCTCCAGCCTATTGGCTAGGACAGTCGCACGGGTTCAACTCCGTCCATGGCCGTATGCCATCCCTTGCTACGGGAGCCGTTGTGGCCAATCGCAGCTTGACCGCCATCGGCGTCAGCGGCGACGGCGACACGGGTTCCATCGGCTTGGGCCAGTTCAAGCATGCGTCACGCCGAAACGTTCCAATGGTCTATATCGTGGAAAACAACGGCGTTTACGGACTCACCAAAGGGCAGTTCTCAGCCACGTCAGACGTGGGCCAGAAGTTGAAGTACGCAGGCGTCAACGAATTGCCTCCGTTGGATATCTGTTTCGAAGCCATCTTGGCTGGTGCGACGTTCGTGGCACGCAGTTTTGCGGGCGATGCCAAGCAACTCGAGACACTGTTGAAAGCTGCGATCAGTCATCACGGCATCGCAGTGTTAGACATCATCAGCCCCTGTGTGACCTTCAACAACCAGCCGACTTCCACGCATAGCTATGACTATGGGCGCAAGCACAATGAACCGTTGCAGGAACTCGAGTTCATACCGAGCATGGAAGAGATTGAGATTGAAGACTACGACGGCGAGTTGGAGGTCCAGCTACACGACGGCTCGTGGATTGTGCTGAGCAAAGTGGGCGAGGACTACGACCCGACCGACAAGAAGAGTGCGTACCAAATGATGGCTGAGGCCGATGAATCAGGCCGTTTCTTAACCGGTCTCTTCTATATTAAGGAAAACGAGCCGGACCTTGTTGACCTCTTGGACATCGTCGACACGCCACTTGTTTCATTGCCAAAAGAGAAACTGCAGCCGTCGCGGGAGTCGTTGGAAGCACTGATGGACTCGCTCTAGGATCCTAGCGCAAACAACGGTTTTGAAGACGAAGGGCGGAGATTAGATCTCCGCCCTTTTCGTACGAATGTACTCATCGATTTTCTACTCTAGTACGCTATTGACGCTAGCCGAGAGTATTATCCTGATAGACTCCGCGCATTTCGGCAGGCAGTAGTCTGGCGATCTCATGCATGATCTGCCGCGTGAAATCCACGGAAGACGCCTCATCGCTCTCTGTGCTAGACCACGTGATCGGTTCGCCGTAGCGGATATGAACTTTCGGGCGAGCAGACGGCTTCCAGAAACCCTTGAACAACTGCTGCGAGCCAACGACCGCCGTTGGAATAACCGGCACGCTAGCCGCAATGGCGATGCGCGCGGTACCCGATTTTGCCTCTTGTAGCTGGCCAGTCTTGCTGCGGGTGCCCTCTGGGAACATGCCCAACAGGCGTCCAGCACGCAAGACCCTCACAGCGTTACGAATTGCGCTGATATCACGTTTGTCGCGCTCAACGGGAAATGTACCAAGTCCATAAAGATAGCGATTAAGCAGAGGACTCATACGATATGCCTCTGCTTTGGTCATGAAGTGAATCTGCCGCGGGCTGGAAATGCCCAAAAGAACGAAATCTGCCCCGTAATTATGATTGCAGGCAACGATAGCGGCGCCTTTCGTCGGAATGTTATTCTCTCCGCTGATGACATATTGCAGAAGCAACGGATAAACGATCCATCCGAAGAGCCATGTCGCCTTCCAGGTATAAGTGGCATCATGCGGGTAACGTAGCTTTGGATTGCGATTCATGTCCTGCCAAGCTCCTCGACCTGCTTCTTTATCGTACTTGGTCAGCGGTTGCCGGTTATCCATCGCTCGGCTTGCCGCGTCGATTGCTCTCATAGCCAGCGATAGCTTCGCTTAGCAGGTCTTCATTGTTAGCGGCTGCCAACCTGCGCATCTGTCTCGCCAAGTCCTGAGATAGAATGCGACGCAGCACCGCGACAGACGCCGCATAGGTCGCATCGACGCCGAAATAGCTAAGACTCTTACTCAGCAGTGTTTTGCGACGGCTGATCGGCGTGTCACTGGCATAGTGAATGAAGCCGATATCGTACGGTGCGTTGATGAAGAGGTTCACGATCTCGTCAACCGGATAGCGCTTCGGATAGATGTCTTCATACATACCGCTCAAATAGGGACCGGATTCCATTTCGATATCGGTATAGCCCTCTTCATAGAAGACGTGCATGAACTCGCGGTTTTGTAGAATAGTGCCGCGGACCGTGACCGCTTTCTGATTGTCGAAGACAGTGCCATGCTCCAGAAACGGCGCAACATCCTGCGCTGTAAAGCAGTTGCGGAAGAGGTAGCTGTTACGCGAGTGCTCATCGTAGACCACATTGGGGATCATCATATCACCCACGCGTGCGTTCAATGTTGCCGCCTTGCCCAGCACGTACACGCCTTTCAGACGGTCAATGGCCGTCGAAACCTGTGTGAAGATATGATATGCCGCCATTCCCAACGGATAGTCGATATTAAAGATGAGTGAGTCGCTCTGCATGAGCAACTCCCATTCCTCGTCAGAAAATATGTTCAATCGTGGGTCAAGCCACTTTCGCCGCAGCTTGGATATCTCAATGACCTGCGCCTCGACATCGAGACAATGCGGATCGGTGATGCGCGTGACGCCGGCTTTCTCCTCGCGTTTCTGCTGCGTCTTATTGATTTTGGATGCTACATCAGAATTATTAGCATAGAGGCGCGAGACATAGTAGAGCCAGTTGGCAAGCTGTTCCGCGTTATCCTCATCCAGCGCTTCATATTCTGCCCAAAGATGCTCCGGATCATGCTCGCGTACGAATTCCACAAGCGATTCTCTGAAGTCCCAAACGGTGCCGGACAACAGGTTGACTAGGCTGTGCGCATTACTGCTGACGAAGTAAACGGGACGTTCGGTTAACCGAAGCTCAGCGCAATCACGCTCAATCCGACCCCACCAGTGTTGGACGCTGCGGCGGTAATCGCTGAGCCCGCTGCCAAGCACCGTTACACTGATATCAAACTGCGACTCAGCCGCCTTGGCCATGTTGCTAATGAATTGATCGCCGGGCCAAATTTGCTCAAACCGGCTGAAGTCACTTGGCGACAAATCAAGCGCCGCCCGAAGTTCATCCAGCAGTTGCAGTGGTACGTAATCATGGCTCTGTTCAGCAGCTTCACGCAGGCGTCCTTGCAGCTCAGGTGACGAGAGCTTCCAGTGCAGCTTGTTCCATTCAATCTGGTAGGTCGTCACACACGGGATAAGGTCGTCGATATCGCTCACGCTGGCAATATAGGCTGCCAGTACCTGAGTGTTCTTTTCGTAGTACATCTTGCGCCGGCGAGCGCGCGCCTTAACCGGCTGCCATCTTTCCACATCATAGCCAGACCGGCGAAAAACATCCTCCATCTGACCCATGACCATCAGCTTTGTCTGTGCGATGCAAAGCGGCAGGCGCATCGCACAGTAGGCTAGGGCGGAAACATCGATGTCCGGATCGTCCGCTTGTTGATGCAGGTTTGAACCCATGGCCGCGTGCGTCTCCTCCAAACTGCGAACGCGAATTGGCGCGCTGCTGCGTAACAGCGAATAATAGGTTCGAACATACAGTTCTATTTCTTCACTATACGCAATTGGCGGTGTTCTATCCATTGCGACGTCACCTCTTGACGTTTCCGATCTGCTGACGTTGAACAAACAAGCATATAAAATAATCCTGCGCTTCCACCTAAAAAAGCTTCCGCCTTAAATAAGCTTCCACCTAGTATAACATGGAAGGCCGCCTTCCTCGGCTCAACTACTAGGTCGAGCGCAAGCGACTTAACTGAGTTCATTTATCACCTTGCTGCAAGCCAGCCTGTGCAATATGCTGATTAATGACAGCGATTTCGCACAATCAGAGGATTTATAGTGCACATCATCTACAGGATGAGCTACCTATTTTGTGCAAATCGCCGATTGTGACCGCCAGTCAGTTCACCTATACTGATCGCAAGTTGGCGACGGAGCCAGGTTTCTCTGTCGTCATTTGTATTCTGTCGCTGATCTATAACATGGCTCATCTGCCAATACTGGATCGATTTCCGCAATCTCTTGTTCTAGTACGTATCGAAGAAGGAGTTACTCGAATGCTTTCACACCTACGCCGCCGCTTGCCAATAACAATGCTTCTTGCACTGACGTTTACCCTGTTGTTTACAACCATCGCCTTCGCTGGTGATCCCAATGGTGCGGAAACAATGGCCACAGCAGAAGACCCGAACGCTATTGCACTGGATTTTGTCTGGATCCTGATGACAGGCTTCTTGGTCTTCTTTATGCAGCCAGGATTTGCATTGGTGGAGACTGGCTTCACACGTGCCAAGAACATGGTGAATGTTCTGACCAAGAACTTTATGGACTTTGCCATCGGCGCGCTGGCCTTCTTCTTCTTCGGCTATGCGATTATGTATGGCAGAGACTTAGGCGGCATCATTGGGTCGGATGGTTTTTTACTGCTCGGCGACTACTATGATGTCTTCCAAGCCCGTGACTGGCTGTTCCAGATGGTATTTGCAGCAACGGCTGCCACTATCGTTTCTGGCGCCATGGCCGAACGCACTCGCATTACCGCCTACCTAGCCTACAGCTTCCTGATCTCAGCAGTCATCTATCCGATTAGCGGTCACTGGGTTTGGGGCGGCGGTTGGCTATCTAGTTTGGGCTTCATGGACTTTGCCGGTTCCGGTGTCGTGCACATGGTCGGCGGCATGGTAGGCCTCGCCGGCGCCATCATGGTCGGACCTCGCATCGGCAAATACAATGCCGATGGCACAGCGAACAAGTTCCCAGCGACGAATGTTGTCTTCGTCATTATCGGTGTGCTGATTTTGTTTTTTGGGTGGTTTGGATTCAATGCCGGCAGCACGCTCAGCGGTACTGACCTGCGCATGTCGGTCATTGCCATGAACACTATGTTAGCTGGTGCAACCGGAGCGACAACCGTTATGTACGCTCGCCTAATTCGCACCGGCAAGGCGGACGGTGTGGCGGCGGGCAATGGCGCATTGGCAGGTCTTGTTGCCATCACTGCTCCGTGTGCGTTTGTGGCTCCGTGGGCCGCGGTCGTCATCGGCGTCATTGCCGGCTTGGTCATGATCTGGGGCGAAGGTTTTGTCGAGAACACGCTAAAGGCGGACGATCCCGTAGGCGCTGTCACTGTACACGGCATCCTGGGCTTCGTTGGCCTGCTGATGGTTGGTATCTTTGCCGACGGCAGCTACGGTGTTAGCGGCATCATCGTCGGTAACTTTAATCAGTTTGTGATTCAACTCATCGGCGCTATAGCAATCATGGCCTGGGCCCTGATCACTGGCTTCGGCATGTTCTGGCTGCTGAAAAAGACCATGGGCCTGCGAGCTACAGACGAAGAGCAGGAAATCGGGCTGGATATCGCCGAACATGGGATGACTGTCTACGAGCAAGGATTGGCGCCTATACCACTTGCTGGGGACTAGGCTTCATCGCAACGACAGCAATGCTCTGATCGTGCTCTATCGTACAGCGGTACAGAATTCTCCTGGATACACTGGATTGATGACAGACGTCGGGTCAAATTCCGACGTCTGTCATTGCAGCTTGTATATGCATATAGAAGAACGCTCAGTTGAAAGCGAAAGGCGCCAAATGGCGCCTTTTCAGTAGTGTATCAAGTGAACGAACAGATTTACCCTGTTCGCATTCCCGCCCAGCGGAACTTGCCGGCGATGTAGTCGCGGTTCATCTTCGCGATGAAGTTCATGCCGATTTCCTTGGGGCAGACCGCCGAGCATTCACCGATGTTCGTACAGCCGCCAAAGCCCTCTTCGTCCATGGCGTCCACCATGAGCACGGAACGGTCATATCGCTCGATTTGCCCCTGCGGAAGTAGGTTCAAATGGGAAACCTTGGCAGCGGTGAAGAGCATCGCCGATGCATTCGGACATGCTGCGACACAGGCTCCGCAGCCAATGCAAGCCGCAGCATCCATGGCCAGATCCGACTCCTGCTTGGCAATTGGGATACTATTCGCTTCCGGCGCACCGCCGGTGGATATCGAGATATAGCCGCCTGCCTGGATGATTCGATCTAGGGCCGACCGGTTGACAATGAGGTCTTTCAGCGGCGGAAATGCCTTGGCGCGCCAGGGCTCAACCGTGATCGAATCGCCATCAGAGAAGTTGCGCATGTGCAGTTGGCAGGTGGTCGTTCCCGACTTAGGCCCGTGTGCAATGCCATTGATCAGCATGCCGCACATACCGCAAATACCTTCCCGACAGTCGTGATCAAATGCGACGGGTTCCTTTCCTTCGAGGGTTAGGCGCTCGTTCAACATGTCGAGCATCTCCAGGAAGGACTCATCCGGACTTACCCCGTCCACATCATATTCGACGAATTCACCATCCGCAGCGCCTAGCGCTTGTCGCCAAATCTTCAACTTCAGTTTCATAACTGGCCTGTTCCCCCGCTACTTGTAACTCCGCTGTGAAAGCGGTACGTACTCAAACGTCAACTGCTCCTTGTGCAAAGCCGGTTCGCCTTCGTCGCCAGTGTACTCCCACGCCGCCACATAAGCGTAATTCTCATCGTCTCGCAGCGCCTCGCCTTCCGGCGTTTGAAATTCTGTGCGGAAATGCGCTCCGCAGGATTCATTGCGGTCCAATGCGTCTATGACTAGCAACTCAGCCAGCTCCAAGAAGTCCGCCACACGACCCGCCATCTCCAGGCTCTGGTTCAAGTCCTTGGCACTGCCCGGAACACGAACGTTTGTCCAGAAGTCCTCTCGCAACGGTGGGATAAGTTCAAGCGCTTTCTTCAGCGACTCCGCCGACCGCTCCATGCCGCAATACTCCCACATGATACGGCCCAACTCACGATGGAAAGCGTCGACCGTGCGGTCGCCGTCGATGCTCATAAGCTTCTCAACGCGCTGGTTGACAGCGTCGATGGCGCTCGTGAACGCTTGGTGGCTTATATCCAGACCATCCGGTTTTATTGTCGCTATATAGTTACCCATTGTGTAGGGCAGCACAAAGTAGCCATCGGCCAATCCTTGCATAAGCGCACTTGCGCCAAGTCGGTTTGCGCCGTGGTCAGAGAAGTTAGCCTCTCCGATGACGAAGAGTCCCTCGATAGTGCTCATGAGATTGTAATCCACCCACAAGCCGCCCATTGAGTAGTGCAGCGCAGGATAGATGCGCATGGGAACCTTGTATGGATTCTCTCCGGCGATATTCTCATACATGTCAAACAGATTGCCGTAGCGGTCTCGTATAACCTCGATACCGAGACGATCGATGGCATCGGCAAAGTCCAGGTAGACGCCGTTCTTCAACGGCCCGACGCCGTGTCCATCATCAACGACGGCTTTCGCGGCGCGAGACGCGATATCGCGCGGCACGAAGTTACCGAATGCCGGATAGCGCTCCTCCAGGTAGTACCAGCGCTCCTCTTCTGGAATGTCGTTTGGCGCTCGGTCATCACCTGCCCTGCGCGGCACCCAGATGCGCCCGTCATTGCGCAATGACTCACTCATCAGAGTCAACTTGGACTGGTGCTCGCCCGTAGGCGGAATACACGTTGGATGAATCTGTACGAAACACGGATCGGCAAAGAATGCGCCGCGCTTGTAGGCACGCCACACTGCGCTGGCGTTGCAGCCCTTCGCATTGGTAGACAGGTAGTACACATTGCTGTACCCTCCTGTTGCCAGGACAACCGTATCTGCGACATGCGCGGAAATCTCGCCGTTCACCATATCACGCACAATAATTCCGCGGGCGCGGCCGTCGACCACCACGAGATCAAGCATCTCAGAGCGGTTGTTCATAGTGACTGTTCCCGCGTGAATCTGTCGCTCGAGCGCCTGATAGGCGCCCAATAGAAGCTGCTGACCGGTCTGCCCTCGTGCGTAAAAGGTGCGCGACACCTGTGCGCCGCCGAATGAGCGGTTGTCCAGCGTTCCCGCGTACTCTCGTGCAAACGGAACGCCCTGTGCGACGCACTGGTCAATGATATTGTTGCTGACTTCGGCGAGTCGATATACGTTCGACTCGCGAGAGCGAAAGTCGCCCCCCTTGACCGTGTCATAGAAAAGACGCAAGACGCTGTCACCGTCGTTGCGATAGTTCTTAGCAGCGTTAATTCCGCCCTGTGCCGCTACACTATGGGCGTGTCGCGGGCTGTCCTGATAAGCAAAACATTCCACGTTATAGCCGAGTTCGCCAAGACTCGCTGCGGCTGACGAGCCCGCCAAACCAGTGCCAACCACGATGATTTTGTACTTTCGCCGATTGGCTGGCGATACCATCTTCATATGGAACTGACAACTGATCCATTTATCTTCTATTGAGCCGCTCGGTCCCATGCAATTCGCTGACGTGAATCCGTCACCGAACGGAGTTGTGCTCTGCATACCATCACTTTCGGCCATCATTACTCCTCCGCGGTTACTGCACGATGCCAAGTTGGATCGCTATGGGTACTAGTGCAAAACCGACAGGTACGATTATCGCGATAAACCATGCCAAAACCAGGATGTATTTGTCCAACCGACGACTGTTCAAACCCAATGTTTGGAACATACTCCAAGCGCCATGGAACAAATGAAACCCCAATACCAGCATGGCTGCCAGATAAAGACCGCTGATAAACGGTGAACGGAAGGCATTCAGCAGGTTATGATATGGGTCTCCCTGGACGAAGCTGTTGTCGTTCAGCGCTTGAACACCCCAGGTCAATTGTGCGACATGCAATAACAGGAAAATGGCGATAAGCAGACCGCCAACACGCATGGTGCGCGCCGCATAGTCCGCCTGCACGACTCGCCGCGTAGCGTAGGTGGTCGGTCTAGCAGCATATGCGCGCTGATAAAGCCTGGTCGCCGCCCATACATGCAGCACAATCGAGACCAGGAAAACAATGCGTGCAATGTAAAGGAACTGGAGATGACCGAGAATGGGTCCGCCAAAGGTACGCAGCCCTTCTGCATAGGCATTGTACACTTCGGGACCGTAAAATGCTTTGAGATTGCCGTACATATGAAGTACGACGTAACCGATCCATATGGCCCCGGTTACGGCCATAATGGCTTTCTTGCCCACTGTTGTGCGATAGATTGCCACCGCTTGCACGGAGTATCCTCCTACGTTAGCTGCAATACGAACCGATACGCGTCGACGGGTCTGTTCGGACTTCCCAATCAATACCGGCAAAGTCGATCGCCATCATGGAAAGAACTAGTAGAACGCACCGAGCGCATGAACACTTAGCTTGGATAACTTTAGTGTGCCTTATTCAAATCATATTCACAAAGTAGCGAGTTAATAGCGCAACCTGCGACCTCAGTCAATCGCCTGGGCGGACGAGGGCGTGGACGCCAGGCAGTCACACTAGCATGCCGGCGTCCCTTTTGATCGCCTACATGTTGTCTACCAATGATTGACCGAATTCACTGCACTTGACTTCGGTGGGGTTCTCCATGAGTCGGGCGAAGTCGTATGTCACAATACCTTCCCGAATCGTCTTCTCCATAGCCTTGACAATAAGATCAGCTGCTTCATTCCAGCCAAGATGTCGCAACATCATTTCGCCGCTTAAGATCACCGATGAAGGATTCACCTTGTCCTGACCGGCGTATTTGGGCGCTGTGCCGTGAGTCGCCTCGAAGATAGCACGTCCTGTTTCATAATTAATATTTGCGCCTGGCGCAATACCAATGCCGCCGACTTGAGCCGCCAGCGCATCACTGATATAGTCGCCATTCAGGTTCAATGTCGCTAACACAGAATATTCTGCTGGACGAGTTAGTATCTGCTGCAGCATGGCGTCTGCGATCATGTCTTTGACGACGATTCCATTGGGGAGCACTAGCCACGGTCCGCCGTCAAGCGGTGTTGCATCAAATTCTTCCGCCGCGACCTTATAGCCCCAGTTTCGGAAGGCGCCCTCTGTGAATTTCATAATGTTGCCCTTGTGGACAAGGGTGACCGAATCACGACCGTTTTCAATGGCGTACTCAATGGCGGCGCGCACAAGCCGAGCCGTGCCCTCTTCGCTCACCGGCTTAATTCCGATGCCGCTGCTCTCAGGGAAACGAATTTTGTCAACGCCCATATCATTGATCAGAAAATCGATGATTTTCTTCGCCTCAGGCGTATAAGCTTCCCATTCCACGCCCGCGTAAATATCCTCTGTGTTCTCCCGGAAAATCACCATATCCACCAGCTCAGGGTGTTTGACCGGGCTTGGGACACCGTTGAAGTAGCGTACGGGGCGCACACATGCGTAGAGGTCCAAACGCTGTCGCAGAGCTACATTGATGCTGCGAATGCCACCACCGACTGGCGTAGTCAGAGGGCCCTTGATGGCGACAAGATACTCATCAATGGCGTCCAGCGTTTCTTCCGGCAGCCAAATGATCTCGTTGTAAACGTCGTTTGCCTTATCGCCGGCGAAAACCTCCATCCAGACAAAACGTTTCTGCCCGCCATACGCTTTCTCAACGGCTGCGTCCAGAACCGGTTGACTGGCTGCCCAAATGTCGGCGCCGGTTCCATCGCCTTCGATAAACGCGATAATTGGGTTGTCGGGCACTGAAAGTTTGCCATCCACCAACGCGATCTTTTCACCCTCGGAAGGCACTGTAATTTTCTCGTACGACATGTGCTGCTATGCTCCTTTAGTTCGTGCTTTTGGCTCTTTGTGATTTGTAGTACAAGGATTTACCAGAACTCCTCTGCAGACGATAACCGAATAGTATCAAACTGGTCTTCTAGAATGCTTGTCGGTCAAGTCTGCGTCAACTTTTGCGGTCCAATCAGCGTCGAACGCAGAATAGAGAGGATTCCAGTCACCGCCGCTCCAAGGACCGACGAGCCACAGGATCAACCTGGCTGCGTCGTCTGGCTTCGATAACGGGCTAGCCGTCTGCGTTTCATGCCAGGCTGGCAGTTCCAGGTCGTTTGCGTCGGCGGTTTCCATGGCTTCCAGACGCAGACCGGTATCTACCGGTCCGGGATCGAGGCAGGTGATAGATATTCCTGTATTGACCAGCTCGCGGAAACAATTTCAGTCCATGTTTCCAACCCAGCCTTCGCGCTGCGGTAGGCGCTCTCTCCAGGACTTGCTCGCGTGGAACTACCACAGGTCAAGTTGACGATACGGCCGTAGCCACGCTCCATCATACCCGGCAATACGGCATTCAAGATGGAGAAAGGGCCTATCATGTTCACATGCACAGCATAAGCCCATTCTTCGGCATCGGCTTCGACCGCAAGGTCGAGCGGCAAAACTGCACCTACCGCGTTCACGACGATGTCAATCTTACCGAAAACCGCTTCCGCTGCTTCCACGGCAGACCGCACATCTTCCACATCGGCCACATCAACGGCGTAGAGTTCGACTTTGCCGCCTCGTCGACGCGCCTCTGTCGCGGCCATTTCCAGCCAGGACTCGTCACGCGCCAACAGTGCCAAAGCGCAGCCCGCGTCCGCAAGCAACCGCACTGTCGCCGCGCCTATTCCGCGGCCGGCGCCTGAAACAAGCGCTACCTTTCCATGCAATACCTTCTTTGACATGCAGAGAGTTTACCAGAGGCAGCGAATTTGGTCTACCTGAGTTTATTGCCACGACTATTCCAGTTCCCACATCAGCGTCCATTGATGCGTTCAACATCGAAGGCGTATGTGCCAGTCGAGTGATACGAGACAGCGGAATAGTAAAGGCGCAATTACCTAGAATCGCCGTGTTCATGTAGGCTTCCATCAACAGTGCGTCAACAAATCGTGAAGCCTAAGCGCTCGTCTTATCGGCATCGTCAATCCTTACGCCAGTTGTGTGCGCGACCAGAAGCGCATGACTTTGGCGCATTGAAGCAGGCAGGGTAATTCACTCGAGCTTGTATGAGACGCTAACAGGCTAGTATCTAGAATCTCACCACTCAAAGTCCTACAGGATGGCTTAATCTATCGCTTCCGTTCGCAGAAGTTGGTCACCAGCACAATATGTAACTGTGGTCGCTTCCGTCGTTGCGCTTTGCATCATGGGCGACTCGCTCATGTACAGCATCCTCCCTCTGGAGGCGTCCGCGCTCGGCATTACACTGCAGCAGGTTGGCATTCTACTGAGTGTAAACCGCTTCATCCGACTGCTTTCGAACCGGTGGGCTGGCGATGCATTCGAGCGCTATGGCCCCTACCTACCGTTCATGGTAACTGTCATTGTCGGGTTGGCAACGACGTTCGCCTACGGTTGGAAAGCCGGATTCCTTGTGTTCCTCCTTGCGCGCACGGGATGGGGTATCGCCTGGTCGGGTCTGCGACAAGGCGGCTATGTCTCCACCTGGACAGGCAACCCCTCCGTCCGCGGCCGGTTGACCGGTCTGCTTCTCGGCGTGATTCGACTGGGCAGCGCAGTTGGCGTCGTGCTAGGCGGCTTTCTCTACGATCGTTTCGGCTTCTCCGCTGCAGTCTACGTCGTGTTCTGTATCGGGCTGCTCGCCATACCTATAGCGCTCCTACTGCCGTGGCGAAACGATTCGTTGTCCAAGAGAGCACAGACTGAGTCTGCACGCATTTCGTCAGATTCTTCCGACCTCAACGAACGCCCGCCGACAGAAGATACAGTCAACAACTGGCGACAATTCGCCATTGCCGCATTTGGCGCGCCGCTTCGCCGGTGGCTGACAATATCCGTCTTTTTCAGCTATCTCATGGGCGGCATTGTGGTCTCCACAACCTCCCTTTTCATCGCCAGCCGCGTGGGCGGAGGCTCGTCCGCAATCGTCTTCGGTATCGGTGTAGCGACGCTTACCGGACTGCTGCATGGTACGCGCTGGCTTACCAACATCGTCATCGGACCCATCGTGGGAGCGCTTTCAGATTTCTTTGGAAAATCCAATACTCTGCTGGCGTTAGGCATTCTGAGTTTGCTAACACTGATAGGACTAAGCGTAACTACTGTTACATTCCTCGCCGTAATACTGCTCCTCATTATCCTGCTGCTGGACGGCTCAATTACCGTAGTGATCAATGCAACAGCCAGCACTATGGCTACAGCCTATCCCAGACCGCATATCTTCCTCTCTGCCTTTGCCACGTTGGCGGATGTCGGTTCTGCATTTGGGCCTATCATCGCGTTCTCGGTCTTTGCCAGCAGCCGGCTGCCCACCATTTATGTGATCTCCGGTATCGTACTCCTCTTTTGCCTATCACGATTCTGGCTTGCAGATCGACGCCCTGAGCCGGTCTAGGCCTGAAGCTAGCTCAGTGTTCTGTGGCCACGTGTGGAAAAACCGCTTGGCGAAAGGATGACTGTGGAGTAACATGTTTCGGTGGTGGCTACTGACAAATTATAGGTCAGCGCCGACCAGTTCAGAAACCCTGGCCTGCTGATAGGCCGTACAGCTAGGAGAGACACTGTGTCGATGCAGAATATACTTTTGGAAGCGCATTCAGGATGGCGCTATATCGTCATCCTTGTGCTGGCCATATTGATCGTCCGCTATGTTTACGGATACTTCCGAGGAAGTGACTGGACAGAATGGGATAACCGACTGAGTCGATTTACGCCTGTTGTATTTGACATTCAGGTGCTGCTCGGTCTGATTCTTTGGATCACAATGCAGCAATGGAAAGGCTTCAATCCAGTCGCAGCCTGGGAACACCCTCTCACCATGATCCTCGCAGCGGCGGCGTCTCACTACGGACGCAGTCGAGTCGCAGGGCAAACGGAATCGCATGACAAATTCCGCTGGGGTTTGGTGATGAATATCGTAGCTGCGCTATTGCTCACCATCGGCATTCTCCGCATCACAAGTGCAATGTAAGAAGACATCGTGACTGAATACGCAATTCAAGCAACTAACTTAGGCAAAACATATAACAGCAACGGAGATAAGATTGTCGCGCTTCAAGACCTCTCTCTTTCCATAGAGGCAGGTGAAATCTATGCACTCCTCGGCCCCAATGGCGCCGGAAAGACAACCACAATTTCCATACTCACCACATTGGTCGCGCCAAGTTCGGGACAGGCATCCATCGCCGGCTTCGACATAGACGCGCAGGCCGAACAAGTGCGACGCCATATCGGCGTAACATTTCAGGAGATGGTCCTGGACGAGGACCTTACAGGTCGGCAAGTTCTAGACTTTCACGGTCGGTTGTATGGACTATCCAAGTCAGTGCGTGGCAATCGCATAGACGAACTGTCAACCATGGTCGACCTCAATGACGCGTTGGACAGGCGAGTCGTGCAATACTCCGGTGGCATGAAGCGCAGGCTGGAACTCGCACGCGGGCTGATGACGTCCCCGGACGTGTTGTTCTTGGACGAACCGACACAGGGGCTGGATCCGCAGAATCGGATCAGCGTCTGGGAGTATATTACCCAGATGCGTGACGAATCGGGCCTCGCGCTCATGTTGACCACGCACTACATGGACGAAGCGGCGACATTGGCCGATCGTGTGGGAATCATCGACCACGGCAACCTGATTGTAGAGGGGACGCCAGAGCAGCTTGTTCAGGAGATGGGCGCTGACGTTGTAACCCTTAGAGTAGCAAATACGTCTGTCAAGCTAGCTGATCGATACCGTGAGCTGCCATACGTGTCGCAATTGGTGGAGCATTCAGAATCGGAAACCGAGGCAGCGCCGGCTGTCGAGTCGACATCGATGAAACGGATTCAAGTCGGCGTCGATAATGGTGACCACAGGCTACCAGAGCTCATCGGTATTGCCGTCGAAGAGGGCGTAAACATTTCCGATGTGCGAGTTAGCCGGCCAAGCCTGGCGGATGTTTTCTTGGCATATACTGGACATGCACTTCGCGATACATAGAAGACAGGTGTTTATTAGCCGGTAATACAGGATATCAAGAATGCCGACTGGGAAATCAGTCAGCATTCTTTCGTTCCATTCATTTAAGCAGGATTTGTCGCAACGACTACAGGCTAAGCGGCTGAGGCTGAACTTGGCTCTAGAGTTCCGCCTTGCCAAACACTGCCACGACATTCTGACCGCCGAAACCGAAAGCATTCACGATAGCGTATTTGCCATCGACTTGCTGGGCAACGTTTCCCACGATGGGAATATCTAGTGCAGGATCCGGCGTATAATTGATCGTCGGCGGCACCCAACCGCGTCTCAGACTAAGTACGGCTGCAACTGCCGATTGCGCACCAGCAGCACCCAACCCATGGCCTATCATGCTCTTGATGCTGGTGATCTTCACGTGGCCTAAGTGCTCACCGAAGACGCGCTTTAGCGCCTTGGCCTCGCCTTCGTCATTGAGAAGGGTTCCCGTACCGTGGGCGAGGATTATGTCAATATCTTCCGGCTTTAGTCCCGCGGATTGTATGGCTCCAATGAGCGCCCTTGAGGCGCCGTCGCCGTCCGGGTCTGGTGCGGTGATGTGGAATGCATCAGCCGTCAATCGACCGCCAAGCACCTCAGCGTAGACGCGATCGACGCCTCTAGCCCGCAAGTGCTCTTCCGTTTCCAGCAGAAGCGCACATGCACCTTCACCGCTGACGAAACCGTCACGGTCGATAGAGAAGGGCCGGCTGGCTCTCTTTGGATCATCAATGTGACCGGATAGCGGGCCCATGCGCCCGAATGCAGATTGTGTCAGCAGTGAAATTGCCGCCTCGGTTCCGCCGGCGATCATGACGTCCGCTTCATCACGTTGCATAGCGTGAAAGGCCTCGATAATTGAGTAATGGCCGCTGGCGCAGGCAGCTGAACTTGTCATTACGGGGCCGCGTGCATCTGTCTCGATGGAGACTACGCAGCTTACGGCGTTAGCCATCGCGTTAGGCACAACAAACGGCCCGATCGTCCGCCAACCCTTCCGGTCCATGACAATGGCAGCATTCTCAATTTCGTTGATACCGCCCCCGCCGGTAGACATCATCACGCCTACACGGTTATGGTTATCGTCGTTGATTTCGAAATTCGCATCTTCCAGCGCTTGTTTAGTAGCTGCCAACGCAAATTGCGTGGGGCGAGCTGTGCGTCGCATCAGTTTGCGATCCATATACTTCAATGCATCAAAGTCTTTTACTTCACACGCCATCGTATATGGCATGTCACCCGGATCGAATTGTGTAAGATATCCTGCGCCGGATTCACCCGTCAGCAGATTTCGCCAAAAGGTCTCTGTATCATTTCCTATCGGCGTAATTGAGCCGAGCCCGGTCACAAATACTCTTTTCATATTACCTCAATACCCCTCATTTGCGCCCTAATTAAATCTCGATACCAAATACTGTTTGTAAATCCGATGATTTCTGGCTATCGGTCGCATTGATAAGCTTCCGCCGCCGTCCGCTATTTATTAGCGGTTAAGTCGTCGGTTTGCAACGGCATTTTCATTTCAGGCATTGGCACTTGATTATAGGAGAGAGCCCTGTCAGCGCCAAGTTGACGAACCTGCGACAATTCTTGAGTTTTAGTGAGCGTTCGCTGGTGCAACCACCGGCTCTCCAACCTGCTTAACGAACCCGATTACGTGCATGCAATTAACGGTGATTACAACCCGACTAGACTGAAATAGTTTCGCGATTGTTGACCGCCCTGCCTTTCTCAGGTACAGTGTGCATTATGCACCGTGGTCGAAGCTAGACCAGCGCTCATCTACGAAAGTAGCGTGAGCAAATTTAGTCCAAACGTCGGCAATTGCTGGCGGCAACTTTCCGGACGTAACCTATCACCTGCCTCGAACCCGCATGTGTTCCGCTCCTAGCGAGATATTGACAATTCCATTGCTGCCGGATCTGGCGCCGGCGATTCTTCTTGAGCTATCCACCGAATGGCAGGATGGCCTGCTGGAGTATATTCAGTATTGGGGGAAGCCGCAGCAGTATCTTGAAGTGCTGGACCTATTCGATCAGTTGCCAGGTCCGGCGCTACATCGGCTGGACCAACACGCCCTTGGTTTGGTTCTTTGCGGTCAATACCCGGAAGCGGTCGAGGTGCTTGAGCGTCGTTTGCGACGTAGTCACAGCATCCAAGCTGCAGCCTACGAGGCGCAGCTGATGTGGCTTGCCGGGCGCCATGAGCAAGCTGCTGATGCAGCTGAACGGCTATTGCGCGATTACCCGCGAAACACAGCCGCGGTCACAGCTTCAGCACAGATCCTTGCCGACAATGGTGAATCGGATCGTGCCATCGAGACGATACACGCGTTGCTGGCGCATAGCCCAGGCGATATAGACGGCCTGCTAACGCTGGCCACAATCCAGGCACAGGCAGGACAGTCATCCGAGGCTAATGACAGCTTAGCTCGTCTCGGCGTCGGTGTCCCGGAAGGTGCTGACCTGGCTCAACTTATGCAGCTACAGTCGCTGCTGGTGGCACAGGGTTCGGTACAGACAGCCAAGAGCCTCGAACTTGAGATCGAGCGGATCAGACTGGAATTCGCCGCGGCATTCGAAAAGCTGCTCACCCCCTTCAATGAGATTAAGTCTAATCTCAACACCGAATACGGTAGCATCTTTGAGCAACTCGTCGGTCCACAGTCGTTGACTGTGAGCGATGCTGAACGCAGAAAAGTAGCGCTAGGCGCCATCCGCCACTTCGGCTTCACCTCACTTCGCCCAGGACAGGTAGAGACGATAGCAACGGTATTGCGCGGTGAATCGTTGTTGGTGGTGATGCCCACCGGCGCCGGCAAATCGCTCTGTTACCAACTGCCTGCGCTAATGATGGACGGTGCGACCATCGTAGTCAGCCCGCTTATCGCATTGATGAAAGACCAAGTGGAAAATCTTCCGGCAGCGGAGCGACAGAGAGCCACATTTATCAACAGCACGCTGACTGATGACGAGTTTACCCATCGCATGAACGGAATCATCGGCGGCCACTATAAACTGATCTACGCCGCACCGGAGCGTCTACGCCACCTGTCATTCCTGCGTGCTATACGCAATGCCGGCGTATCGCTGTTTGTGGTAGACGAGGCGCACTGCGTTAGCCTGTGGGGCCATGATTTCCGACCGGATTATCTCTTTCTGCAACGCGCCATGCAGGAACTGCAATATCCTCCCGCACTTGCCATGACCGCGACTGCCCCGCCGCGCGTGCGAGATGAGATTGTCGACTCGATAAGCTGCAAAGATGACTGGATTGATAGTACGAATGGCAAGGCAACATATGTGCGAGATGTGCATGTGCTTGCGCTGGATATCTTTCGTAACAACTTGCACCTATCCACGTTTCGCTTCAATAACGAGGACGAAAAACAGGATGCCGTACTGTCCTTTGCACAGACGACAGAGGGAAGCGGAATCATTTATGTCAATAGTCGTCGCAAATGCGAAACGCTAGCCTATGCCTTGCGCGCCAAGGGCGTTTCCGCAGAGGCCTATCACGCGGGATTGGAAGAACGTGGTGAAGTGCAAGACCGTTTCATGCAGGATGAAACGCGCGTTATCGTAGCAACTATCGCCTTCGGAATGGGTATCGACAAAGCCGATATACGTTTCATCGTGCACTTCCATCCGCCGCGTACGCTGGCATCCTATTATCAAGAGGTAGGTCGTGCCGGTCGCGATGGCAAACCGAGCCACGGCGTGCTCTTCTACAGCAACAGTGACTGGGCCAATTTGCGTCGCTGGAGCAATCAAGATGAAGTTCAAGTTGGCTTCCTTGAACGACTTTATATCGCCATCGCCAGTCAACTGGGTATCGATGTCGGCTCTGATGGAAGCCCCGTCGTCGGCGACGATTCGGACCTTGAAGAGAGCGATGCTCTAGAAGACAAACAGCGCGTTGTACCGCCGGACCACGACATTAGCGGCAGTGTTGACGGGCGCCGACTGCAGCAAGTGCTGAACAGCAATGACACTGCGGTACGCGTCGGCATTAGCATGCTAGAGCGTGCAGGCTTCCTGGAACGCAGTTTCGATGTACCCGATACAGTAAATATTGGAGTGTCGTCTACGTTCAACGAAAAGAAGACCGAACCCGAGCTGCTTCGACTGCTGACCGGTTTGAGCCTGCGAAAAGGAGAGAGTGCGTCGTTCAAACTGGCAGACATCGCCAAGTTCATGGACTGGACCCTTACAGAGGCGGAGCGCCGGCTCCTTGACCTGGACACCGGTGCAATTCTGGCCTTGGGTTTTGAGCGCCGCGCCATGTTCATCACGATGCGAAAGACTGATCAGGACTTTCGCAGGCAATTGCTGTTGATGCTCAGCCATTCCACAGAAGTGAGTCAGCGCCGCATCGACGATGTGGTCGGCTACGCAACAACGGCACGCTGCAGACACGGTTACATTAGCGCCCATCTGGGCAGTCGACCTAGATCAACGTGCGAGGCATGTGATAACTGCACAGATATCGCTCCGGAAATGCCCGAAATCATGGTCGAAGAATCAGTTAGCTATTCGGAAACTGAGATCGCCTCCATCATTCTAGACTGCGTGTCCCGGCTCGATCGCTCGGTCGGACGCTATGGGTTGGCGCGCGTCCTGACCGGCGCGCTTCGTTCACCTGTTTCACCTAGCGAAACCAGCTATTTTGGCGCTCTGAGCGCGCTGGGTCTTGAGCCTGTGGTTGAAGCCGTGGATCGCCTGGTTGAGCAGGGTTCATTGCGCGTTTACGACCGCAACGGATATCCACTCGTCGCAATCACCATGCAAGGCCGTTCCGAGTTGCAGGACCAGTCTGAGATTGACGAAGACGCGTATCGCGCACAAGATGATGGCAGCGCAGGATACGCTGCGAATGAAAATCAAACGGATGATGATACGGCGACTACCAACGGCCAGCCCGCCGACGATACACCCCGCTACACGCGTTTGCAGAAGGCGATTTGGGCGTGGCGGCGACGCACGGCGGAGGAACAGAACAGACCGCCATATACCATCATGCACAACGATCTCATCTTGGCGATTGCCAAGGAGCGTCCGTCTTCAGAAGCTGAATTGGCGGATATTCCCGGAATGGGCCAAGGACGCCTAGAGCACTACGGACCGGTGCTTCTGGATCTAGTTCGCTTAAACCCTGCCGAAGAAGGGGACGACATGATCCTAGATAAGCAACTCGAAGCGCGTACTTCGGACGACGCTGAAAGTCGAAGGCCGCGACAAGTATCTCCAGCCAGTGAATCGGTCCTTCCACCGGCGACGCAACGAACCATATTCCTTAAGCTGCAGGAGGTTCGGCAACGGCAATCCGTATCCGAAGGAATTACCCCTTCATCCATCGCCAGCACAGCGCTATTGCGATCCATTGCTGCCACGGCGCCGACGCAGGAGCAAGACCTTCTGCAGATTGTGGGATTCCGCAGCAGCGGTCTGCGAGCCCATGCGGATACGATCTGCCAACTTATCTCTAATATTCTCTCAAAGTAAGGTTACCTGCCAGTAGCTGTCAGCCGGTTGGGGGCATTGCGTCAGACAAACCTCATTGTCAGGGACCTTGCTCCGTTCTATAATAGAAATATAGCGCAGACACGAACTCGGAAATAGACTTGGACACGGACGGCAACGATGCAACCATACTCAATTTTATGCGTATTCACTGTTAGATGTGATCGGTGTCTTTCAAGTTAGGACGTAGTTCACAGTTGTCGCGTAAACTAAGGCGGCATTACGTCACAGCGCATATTCCATCCGACGCCCACAACATGGCAGAGCAATAGCGTTGCACGTCTGAGGACAAACAGTTGATATCAAACAGTCTGATATCTTAACCAGGAGGAACAAAATGGCATCTCTGATGGAAAAGGTTTCAACGTTAATCTCCGCAAATCTGCATGATCTTGTAGATCGGGCGTTGAAGTCCAATAGCATGGCGGTAATCGACCAGTACATCCGGCAGGTTGAGAACAACCTGGAGGACCTGGAAGAAGCTGCTGCCACCGTCGGCGGAGAAGCGAAATCCATCCGCCGCCGCAAGGAAGACAGTCAGCAGAAGCTTGACGAAATGGATCGCGCGATTGACGCCTTCTTAATGGAAGGAAACGACTCTGCTGCTTCGGCTATTCAGAGTCGCTACAACAGCACTGAACGCCTGGTCGCAACCTATTCGGAGCAGCTCACGCGCCAGGAAGAAGAGTACAAGTCGTTGCTCAATGCCAAGGTGAAGCTAGAAGCCCGATTGGCTACCATGAAGCAGCAGCGAGAAGAGTTGCAGGCGCTACTCGACCTGGCAAAGAGCAAAGAGACAACTGCCAAGGCCATGAAAAGCCTGGACGATCTCATGGGGTCCGGCGACAGCGATATTTCACGCATTGCAGAGAGCATCAACGCTCGCCTGGACAAGGCAAACACCGCCAGTGAGATTCGCGCCGCAAGCCTCGATGAGCAAATGGACGATGTCCTGGAGCGAAGTGCGCTGGATTCACAGTTGGCCGAACGACGTCGAAAGCTTGGTCTTGAGGAATAAGCTGTACACTACAGCTATCCTGAAGTGCGTGAATTAAGACTTAACTGCATCGCATGAATTGTACCGGCAGTCTAGATAAGCCCGTGTCAATAAGCTAGAAAGACACGGGCTGCAACCCTACAGTCGCACATGAAAGCATGAACCGAACTCGCTGGCTATTCCTAATCATCATCATTGTTGCAATTGCCGTGGTAGGCGTATCGCTCGCGGTCCGGTCCCGGAGCGGTGGGGCAGAAAGCGCGCTCACCATCGACCGACCGGAGACAGTGAATATCCGCGTCCTCACATCGCTTCCCGTGGAGCCGTGGGTACGAGGGGCTGCAGAGTCATTCAATCAGGGCGAAAACATGGTCGACGGCGTACCCATTCACGTCGAAATAGAAGCGGTGGACGGCTTGACCGCGCTGGGCCGCTGGGACCGCAATGAGTACGGCGCGCTCGAGGCAGACACCTATCCTGATGAGCTAACGGATGAGGAACGGGCTGCGCTTGCGGATTTCCCCACAGCGTGGATTCCCGATAGCCGCTATCTGGTTGAGCTGGCGAACGCCGCCTACAAAGAGCGCTTGGGTCGAGATGTGTTCCTCACAGACGGCGAGTATCGTGCGCGCCCCATCGCCGTTAGCCTCTTTGCCTGGGGCCTCTATGGCAGTCGCGCTGATGTGCTGCAAGAACACTTCGGCAATATCGACTGGTCCACTATTCACGAGGCGGCAACCGCCAAAGGCGGATGGCCGGAATTAGGCGGCGACCCGAGCTGGGGCTTCTTTAAGCTAGTCGTCCCTAATCCAAACAAGAATGTTGGTGGGCTGGCTGCTATGATTGCCATGGCCGGCGAGTATTACGACAAGACGAATATCACGGTTGAAGATGTGGCAAATCCCGAGTTTCAGGCGTGGTTGACTGAACTCATGGGCGCAGTGACCGACATCAGCAGCGCCACTGCGTATACGGCAGAAGACTTTGCGCTATTCGGTTACAGCGTGGGTGACGGCGGGCAACTGCTCGAGAGTGACCTGTTGCAGAATATGCAGGGGATCAGCACTCGTTGGGAAGATCCGCTGCAGATCTATTACCCGGACTATCTAACCTGGTTCGACTTCCCGTTCACCGTCTGGGTTGGCCCGGAGACAACGGCATTGCAGAAGAACGCAGCGCTCGAGTTCCAGCGCTATCTGCTCAGCGAAGAGCAGCAAAAGGCAGCGTTAGCCTACGGTCTGCGCCCGGCGAATTCTAACGTGAGTGTCGACTCGACCGAGGCTAGTTTATTCACGCAGTGGAAAGAACAAGGCGTGCAGGATGTCATCCCGCGGACGACTGCCATGCGCAGCCCAGATCGAGATGTGTTGCTAGCCCTGTTACGTTGGTTCGAACTGAATATGGCGCAGTAGCCGATATGGGTACCAGATCGCGTTCAAATCGCAGGTCGGGAAACGGGAAGGCCATCATCGCCATCGTAGCTGTCATGGCGGCTGGTTTCATTTGTTTTTCGTCCGTTGTGACAATGGGTATGAGTGTCGGCCGATTCTTCAACAACAAATCTGCGACGTCAGAGACCAACGTTCCCTTCTGGGACATTGACGAATCAACCTTGACGGTTGCCGTATCGCCTATTATGGAGCCGGTCCTGGCTGAACTGGTTGCCAACTTTAATCAACTCAAGATGGCCACAGGTGATGGACAGGTTGCCGCTGTCGAGCTGGTGAGCATGACGCCGGATGCTATGGTGTCGCAAGCGTTGCGCCATCCCTCGTTTCAAGCCATCTCCCCCGATAGTAGTCTGTGGATCGATCAGCTTGAACAACAATGGTCGGAACAGGCAGCCAATGGCGAAACTGGTGAGATTCCCATCGGCCAGCTGCGCAGCAGCGGACAAACGCGCTATGCGGTAAGCCCGATTGTTCTCGTCGTGTGGGAAGAAGTGGCACGCGAGTTGGGCTGGCCGGAGCAACCAGTTGGCTGGCAAGATATTCAGCAGAAAGCGACTCAGGACGCCACCTTCAAGTGGAACCACGCGGGCACGAATACGGCGAGCGGTTTGTTGGCCACGCTAGCCGAATTTTACGCCGGCGCCGGCGTCGTACGCGGGTTAACTGAAGAACAGGCGACGTCACAGGAGACACTTGATTACGTGGAGGCAGTGGAATCGACAGTTCGATTCTACGGCGAAGCCGAGGACGTGATCGTACAGCGGCTGGAAGATGAAGGCAGAAGCTTCCTGGACGCATTTGTGGGTCAGGAGAGCGTTGTCGTCGACTGGAACAAGCGTCACCCGGAGAATCGGCTGATTGCCATTTACCCTAGTGAAGGTTCGCTATGGACGGATCATCCGCTAGCCCTACTTGAACTGGGTTCGCATCCGGAAGACGTCCCTGTGACGGACAACCAGCGTGAAACCTATCAGCTATTTGCTGAGTACCTGCGCAGCAACGAAGCGCAAATGAATTTGTTGCAGAGCGGCTACCGCCCTGCCGATTTATCTATCGCATTGGATAGCGAGGGAAGTCCATTTGCAAGTAACGATGCGGTGGACTGGCGCGAGCCTCAGACTACGCTGCAAATGCCAACACCGTCCGTAGTCAGTGTTGTCCAGGACGCTTGGCTATACACAAAACGACCGACCAATGTCTATCTTGTCGTGGATACGAGCGGTAGCATGGAGGGTCGGAAAATCGAGAATACGCAGCAAGCACTTGTTGCGTTCGTCGAGCAGATGCAGGGCAAGAACGATTCGGTGGGTCTCGTGGATTTCGCTGATACCGTTAAAGGTTTCACACCGCTGCGCGAGCTAGATGACTCGGTGCGAAGCGATATCGTGTCGGAGATCCAGGCAATGGACGCCAACGGCGGCACTGCGCTCATCGATGCGGTGTACGCAGCCGTTGTGGACCTGCGGTCGCGCGGCGATATGGATGCAATCAAGGCAATCGTGGTCATGACGGACGGACTGGACAATGAGAGCCAGCATAGTATGCGTGAGCTCAACCGTTTGCTCGCTGGGGACCCTTCCAGCGATATTGTGGTATTTACCATTGCGTTTGGAGATGACGCAGACAGCCAGTTACTGGAAGAGATGGCTCAGAGCGGCAGGGGTCAGTTCAGGCGTGCCGACGAAACCGATATCAAAGAACTTTATCGAATTATCTCAACCTATTTCTAGACGCGACATTTGTCGCGAAAGGGTCCGGTGCGCCATATGGGTGCTCGGAGGATGTCGAACGTCGCAAGTTTGAAGAGCATATACCATCGGCAGGATCGTCATGAGATCTGAATTGCAGCAGAAAGCGCAGGGGGCGTTGATCCAGTATGCCATCTTCAGATGGGAGACGGCTGTCATCCTGGGCCTGACAATCATATTGACATTCTTGATGCCGAAGCCCTTTGGCTGGTGGCCGTGGTTCGGATGGCCACTACTTGGCGCGGTGGCGCTCGTGATTTTGGTGTATTCAAGTCTAACCGATGCGGACGCCAATTCTAGGGTTTTGCTTCAGCTTTATCAGCAACAGTTCGATACACAATCCATTCGCGACCGCGAGCTTCGTTCCAAGGTAGAGACAGCGCTAGAGTACCAGCGGCGCATCGAGATGCAGATCCACCAACAGGATCCGGGCATGATTCGCGATCGGTTGGAGGACACGGCCAATCAGATCACTGACTGGATCAACAATGTCTACGCCTTGGCAATACGCTTGGATGCGTATCGATCTGATCAGCTATTGGCACGAGAATACGCGAGCTTGCCGAACGAAATTACCCGGCTCAAAGCGCAGCGCAAGCTGGAAGAAAACCCGCACATCCAGCAGCAGCTAACTGAGACCATCGAGGCTAAAGAGCGGCACCTTGGATCCCTAAACGAGCTGCATGAGAAGATGCAACAAGCCGCTTTTCAGTTGGATACTAGCCTCACCGCCCTGGCGACCGTGTACAGTCAGGTGCATCTCATCGATGCTCAGAGTATCGGCAGCGGACGTGCAGAGCGACTCCAAGCTGATATTCAAGAACAAGTGTCGCGCCTCAATGACCTAGTGGGCGGAATTAACGACGTCTATGACTATAGCACGCAAGGATACGGCTGATTCAGTGTCTATCCGAACTAGTAATATACGAAACCATATGACCACTATTATTCGGCTGCTCATTGTCATGGCAGTCAGCGCCTCACTAGCCGCCTGTGGCGGACCATCCGCAAACGATGAAGCGCTGGTCTACGTCGCGGTGCCGCTGAGCGGTTTCCAGGCCAACGGCGGGCAAACCATCCTAGGCGGCGTTCGCCTTGCCGCTGAAGAAATCAATCGAAGCGGAGGAGCGGAGGGCTACAAAATCACCGTTGTTCCTCTGGACGACGAGTCGGACAACGATGTCGCTGTCGCCAATGTGGCGACCATCGAAGAGGCCATTGCCAATGGAGAAAAGGTACTTGGCGTCATCGGCCATCTCAACAGCGGTCAAACGCTGGCAGCCATGGACCTCTATCAAAATATGGACCTGGTCGTGATCACGCCAACGGCTTCCGAGCAGTCGCTGACAGAACGCGACTATACGAATTTCTTTCGTATCAACGCAAACGACGCCGTCCAAGCGAAGGTGGACGCCGGATTTCTTGTAAATACCCTGGGCGCCAGTAATGTGGCGGTACTCTTGAACAATACGGAGTACGGGCGCGGACTTGCCCAGTCGCTCATCCGAAATTTAGACGCACTTGGCGCCAGCACGGTCGCCGAAATTGAAGTGGAAGAGGGCCAGGCGCTTTACGCCGACGAAGTACAGGCGGTCATCGCTGCTGCGCCGGACGCCATTTTCTACGCCGGCTACGAAATTGAGGCGCCCTACTTGCGAGCTGCACTCGTGGAAGCCGGCGTGGACGCGCCCATGCTAGCCAGTGACGGCGCGTTCCTGGCGGCAACCATCGACGAGGCAGCCGGCACAGCAGAAGGCATGTACGTGAGCGCCTTCGCCCCCAGCCCCAGAAATGTTGCAGACGACAGGTGGTTTGAGGCGTATCAAGCGGTGGAATACCGGAACCCCGATACCTATTCGGTGAACGGATATGTCGCTATGCAGGCGCTGGCACAAGGCTTGACCAAAGCCGGTTCGTTGGATAGCGACAAGATTGCCAATGCGTTACACGGCAGCGCTGTTGATACGTTATTGGGCCGTATGAACTTTAATGACCGTGGTGATGTGGAAGACCCCCAGATATGGATCTACCAGGTTATCGATCGAGAGTTTGTGCAGGTCGACTGAAGCTCGGGCGAACCCGACGGCAAAACTACTCCACGTCTAGGTAGTGCACCTCACTTACTTCACGCAGGCGCGCCGCAGCTTGTTCCGCGGTGATGTCCCGTTGCGGGTTCGCCAGCATTTCATAGCCGACCATAAACTTCTTGACAGTCGCCGAGCGAAGAAGCGGCGGATAATAATGTGCGTGAAGAACCCATTCCTTATGATGCAGACCGTCGGTGGGTTGCCCGTGCCAGCCCATAGAGTAGGGGAAGCTGGTCTTGAAAAGATTGTCGTAGCGGATCAATAACCGCTTCATGACATCAGCAAGCGCATCCCGCTGTTCGTCACTCAATGCCGGCATGTTTGAAACGGGCTGCTTTGGCAACAGCATCGTTTCGAAGGGCCAGACAGCCCAGTAAGGGACTAGCGCCACCCACCCCTCATTCTCCACCACGATGCGCTCACGCCGCTCCAGTTCCACCGCCAGGTAGTCGACCAACAGCGGAGAACCATGCGCTTCGTAATAGGCACGTTGCTGCACATCCTCCCAGGCAACTTCCTGTGGCAGCGTATAATTCGCCCACAATTGCCCGTGCGGATGGGGATTCGAACAGCCCATCACTGCGCCTTTGTTCTCGAACAACTGTACGTAATTGATATCTGACCTCGCGCCGAGCTCCTCTACCTGTTCGGCCCACACGTCGACCACGCGACGGATGTGTGACCGCTCCATCTGCGGCAATGTCAGGTCATGGCGCGGGCTGAAACAGATGACGCGGCAAACGCCCGTCTCACCCTCTGCACGCAATAGCGGATGCGTGCTCACATCGCCTACCGGGCTTCCTTCCAGCAACGCAGCAAAGTCATTCGGAAAGACATAGGTCTCTGTATAGTCGGGATTCACGGCGCCGCCGGCGCGTGGATTGCTGGGACATAGATAGCAGGTTGGATCATAGCTTGGGCGATCGTCAGGCGGGGTCTTTTCGACCTGACCCTGCCACGGTCGCTTGGTGCGATGCGGAGAAACCAGCACCCACTGTCCGCTCAGCGGATTATAGCGACGATGCGGATGCTCGGAAGCATTGAATTCCATGGATTGTCATCTCCCGACGGTGGTTGGCTACGGGTAACCAGCTATGCATTTTCCAGCGCCACTTGCCCCAGCGCGATAGCTCCGGCAACACCGGCGTAGTCGCCTAGCGCCGGCGGCACGATGTAGTCGTTGATGTTCTCTAGAATCATCGGCGACTGGATATAGCCATTGAGCGTCTCCTGCACCTTCCGCCGAATCATGGGGAAAAGATGCTTCTGATGCATAACTCCGCCGCCCATGATGATACGCTGAGGCGACACTACGCAGATGATCGAACGCAAGCCAAGCGCAAGATAGTGCGCTTCCAGCTCCCATGCTGGATGATCGGGCGGCAAACTCTCGGCTCGCGTGTTCCAACGGGCTTCGATAGCAGGACCGTTGGCTAAACCTTCCCAGCAGTCACCGTGATAGGGGCACCATCCTTCGTATGGGTCCACTACCCGATTATGCGGAATGGACATGTGCCCCATTTCGGAGTGAACGAGGCCGTGGATTAGGCCGCCGTTGACCATTCCGCCTCCGCCTAAGCCCGTACCAATAGTCAGGTAGACGAACGTATCTAGCCCCTGCGCCGCACCCCATCGATGCTCCCCCAGTGCCGCACCGTTCACGTCGCTGTCGAATCCCACAGGCACCCTAAACGCATCGCGCAGCTTGCCGGCAAAATTAGTGTGCGCCCAGCCTGTCTTTGGCGTCGTGGTCACATAGCCCCAGGTAGGCGATCTGGGATCTGGATCCACCGGTCCGAAGGAAGCAATCCCTATAGCTTCCAACGGCTCTTCATGCGAGTTTTCTCGAAAGAACTCGATGGCCTTGCCAATGGCGATCTCAGGCGTCTCAGTGGGATAGCGGATCTCCGCACGTACATCATCAGGACCGGTGCCAACAGCACAGACAAACTTCGTACCGCCTGCCTCAATTCCGCCCACTAGCGACATTTTCGTACCCTTTTCATTGTGTTCGATGCGATTAACCCAGCGATCAACTTGCAGCATATCTGCTTAGTTGACATAGGTTTGTTTTCTGTGTGACTGTTCTCTGATGGATGAATAAAGAAGACGCGTCCAGTTATTGACGCGCCTTCGGGACAAATTATATCAATGGTTCATTGTTCAGTTCAGCAATATAAGCTGCGTTGTTGGTGTCGTTAGCTGCCCGCAAGCACCGATGCCACAATGCCGAAGAACCCGACCATACTGGCAACGGTCACGGCTAATACGGCAAAGAAGATAGCTCCGTACTGGTTACGCCGACTTATTTTGCGGTTGCGGCGTTTCGAACCGTTCTTATTGATCAAGCGTAAGTTCTTTGGTACTTTGCGTGCTTTGCGTCGTTTTGCTCTCGCCATGATCCCTGCCCCCCACAATCGAGTAAGAATGTGCGCTACTGTGAAGAGAGTATACACTATGAATGACTAGATTACCACGCTTAGTATACCACGGATTTCGGTACTGTGCGAACATGCGTGCGACGATTGATCCCTCGTCACGTTGTCGCTATACCACTGCATATCCAGCCCATAGCTGCAGCAAATCAGCACCATTGTAGTTCAGGTGTCGCAGTGATGATTGCAAGCCTTCATACATCCAGACTCACTCGATTGATTCGAACGCAATCACATCTCTTAACCAGAAGAACTGCTGTTGCCGAAAGATAACGGAACTGACAAAATATTCCTCAGCGCAATTATTGCCATATCCGAACTGCTGATGTATTCTGCAACCTATTGGCGCACGACTGGCCCCGACAGCTAGAACGACGCCATGCTGTCGCACAGTTGCTAGCGCTACAGCAGTTTCCTATCCTCATTGGTCAAGGGCGACCGAATAGCAGTTGGGTTGATTCATACTTCGATGCACTTCTCGTCCTTTCTCTTTCTGAGTATTCTCGGGCTGATAGCGATAAGTCCCATTATTTGGGCAATACATCCGCATCGCTTCCGATATTTCGGATGGATAGCTGCGATACCGCCGGCGATCATAGCAGGTTATCTGCTGGCAAATGCGGCGTCCATCAGCGAAGGCCACTACATAGTCGAAGAGATCAACTGGGTGCCGCAACTCGGCCTGCAACTCACATTTCGGCTGGACGGTCTCGGCCTGCTCTTTGGCCTAGTCATCACCGTAATCGGCAGTGTGGTAGCCCTTTACACAAGCTCATATTTGGAGAATGATCCGCGGCAAGGTCTTTTTTATGCCCTGCTCTTCCTGTTTATGGCCAGCATGTTGGGCATTGTCTGGTCCGACAATATGCTACTGCTCTTCGTCTTCTGGGAAGGCACGAGCATTACTAGCTATCTGCTGATTGCCTTCAACCACGAGGATCCAAGAGCACAGGCAGGCGGCTATCGGGCCTTTATTGTTACAGCGGCTGGCGGTCTAGCTATGCTGTTTGGCATGGTGATTCTCGGCCTCAACGCAGGTACGTTCACGATCAGCGAGGTCATTAAAACGGAAGGTATCGCAACCAGCCAGTTCGCGAACGTTGCGCTGGTGCTTATCCTTCTGGGCGCATTCACTAAGTCAGCTCAATTTCCGTTCCAGTTCTGGTTGCCGGGCGCCATGTCGGCGCCAACGCCTGCGAGCGCGTATCTGCATTCTGCCACGATGGTCAAGGCTGGCGTCTTCTTGCTGGCTCGCATGCACCCTGCGCTTAGCCAGAACCCCATGTGGTTCTGGATCTTGCTCATCATAGGCGGCATCACCATGCTGCTTGGCGCCATAAGCGCGCTACGCTATTTTGACATGAAGGCGCTGCTGGCGTACGCAACGGTCAGTCAACTTGGCATCTTAGTGTTTCTGCTGGCGTTCAGTAGTGAATCTGCACTCACTGCCGTCGCCGTCGGCGTCGTAGCCCATGCACTCTATAAGGGGCCTTTGTTCCTCGTCGCCGGCATCGTCGACCATGCTACGGGCACACGCGATTTGCGCCGTTTGAGCGGGCTCTTCAAGTCCATTCCCGCGCTGGGTGTTACGGCAATTCTGGCAGGACTTTCGATGGCGGGCATCCCTCCGCTGCTTGGTTTCCTGGCCAAGGAAACGCTGATCGATTCACTCTATGAGTTTACGGAGATTGGTGGCGGTTTCTTCGGCGTACTGTTGATTCTGGCAGCCGCCATCACAGGCGCCTTCTTTGTCGCCGCTGCATTCACACTCATCTGGGAGATCTTCCTGCGTCCGAAAACTGAGTCGGAAGACCCTGCCCATGTGCACCATTCACCAAGCATCTCATTCCTGTTTGGTCCAGCGTTTCTGGTTGCGATCGGCACTTTCGCCTTTCTTGCCCTGCCCTGGTTCAACGAGATGCTCTTCGCTCCGGCGGCTTCTGCGATGTACGGCGAAGGGTTCCATTCGCATGTCGCCCTTTGGCACGGCTTCACGCCTGTCCTGATGATCAGCGTCGCAGCCATCGCAGTCGGTTACGGACTCTTCGCCGTCCGCCGCAGGATTCGTGTCTGGCTGGGCGCTACGCCGGACAATTTCACCAGTGTATTCTGGTTCGACAAGGTGCGGTCATGGCTTTATGCACTAGCCCGCGTCGTCACCAAATTTGTCCAAGGCGGTACGCTTGCCAGCCAGGCTAGCATCGTCATGGGCAGCGCTATCGTGGTATTGGGCTTCGTTATCGCCGAGACAGACTGGGCTACCGATCTGCCCATAAACTGGGGAAATAGGGTTAGCGTTACGGAGTTCATTTTGTCTGCGCTGGCAGCCATAGCTGCCGTGCTTGTCGTTCGAGTTAAAACACGCCTTACAGCTATCATCACTATCGGCGTCGTTGGCATCACTGTCACGCTATTCTTCGTGTTCTTCGGCGCACCGGACTTGGCGCTTACTCAGCTTCTGGTCGACATCCTAACCGTCGTGCTGCTTATCCTTGTCTTCTACCGCATCCCGCCGCAGGACTTGCCGCCGCTTACAAACAGGGTTCGCATCCGCAACACTGTTCTCGCACTACTTGTTGGCGTGCTTGGTTCAGCCATGGTGCTGTACAGCATCGGTGAGTCATTCCAGCCAAGCATCGCTGCGTATTTCGAGCTGAATTCTGTGCCGCTGGCACATGGCGCAAATATCGTCAACGTAATTCTGGTTGACTTCCGTGGCTTTGACACCATGGGCGAGATATCCGTGCTTGCGATTGCAGGCGTCGGCGGCTATGCACTGTTGCGTTCGGCATTCATGCAGCGCCGAGAACAGAAAGCTCATACAGAAGTTTCGGCTGAACAGGACTAAATGGAGAAGCCGTAGTCGATATGCCAGAACTCTATTTACGCCTACTCGATAGAATCTTGACTCCGATTCTACTAATCATTGCGATGTTTCTCTTCCTGCGCGGTCACAATAACGCCGGCGGCGGGTTCATCGCAGGACTCATAGCGTCTGTTGCGTTCGAATTGCAGATACTCAGTCGCGGCGAGCCTTTCGTACGCAGGCGTCTTGGCCCTTACCTCCACCCGCTAACTGGTTTCGGGTTATTGGCTGCTGTCACCGCGGCGGTGCTGGGTTATTTCGAAGGTGAGTTCTTCGATAGCGTTTGGGTCTTTTTGCACATCGGTGCGACAGAAATTGAACTTGGTACGCCACAACTATTCGATCTTGGGGTATTCATGGTTGTCGTTTCCGTCGTCGTCTCCATTTTGTTGGGGCTCAGTAGACAGTATGGGAGCGCCGACTCATGATGAATGTTGTTTTTGCTGTACTGGTCGGCATCTTATTCGCCACCGGCACATACCTGCTGCTGCGCCGCGACGGCGTCAAACTTGTGCTCGGCTTAAGCCTTCTCAGCTACGGAATCAACTTTGTGCTGTTCGGCACGAGTCGACTCGGGCGCGGCATACCTCCTATCGTGCTGGACAAGGAGGAATTTAGTGGCGACATTTCTTCCTTCGTCGATCCGCTGCCTCAGGCGCTCATTTTGACGGCAATCGTTATCGGTTTTGGTGTCACCGCATTTGTCGTCCTTTTGTTGAACCGCCGTAATTCGCTTGTGGAAGAGCACGAAACCGATGCACCCGGCCCGACAATTACAGCCGTAAACGATCCTTTCTCGGACAACGGCTACTATATGACCGGCCTAGATAGTGATCCTGACGACTATGAATGGCTAGATCCGCCGGCACAAACGAACGCCGACTAAAACTAGAACGTTCACAGTCAACAGGCATATGTATTCCTTATTGATTTCGGAAAGTTACACTCGATGCAGCTAGATTCGACCATTCTCGCCTTACCGATTGCAATCCCGTTGCTCTTTGCAGCTTTGGGTTTGCCCTTTATTCGTTGGGGTTGGGATCGCGCTGCACGCTGGCAACGACGCCTGGCGTTTGTTGGTGTTCTACTCAACTTAGCCGTAGCCATCACGATATCCGTCTACACGCTTTCGGGCGTTGATCATCGCCTCGTTATGGTCATGGGCAACTGGCCCGCCCCATTTGGGATTGCGCTGGTCGCCGATGGGCTGACAGCCATCATGCTCACGCTGTCCGGCATCCTGACCGCTACCACGGTGTTCTATGCCATGGGCACGTTGGACGAGCGCAAGCGCATGAACTACTATCCGCTGCTGCTTTTCCTGTTGATGGGCGTCAACGGCGCTTTCCTTGCCGGCGACTTGTTCAACTTGTACGTCTTCTTCGAGGTGCTGTTGATGGCCTCGTTCGCCCTGTTGACGCTGGGCGGGCAAATCGGGCAAATCAACGGTGGCATCCGCTACGTGGTCCTCAACTTGTTAGCGTCCAGTCTATTCCTGGCGGCAGCCGGAATCACATACGGCACAGTTGGCACGCTGAACATGGCGCATATCGCTGAACGCATGCCGACGGTTCCGCCATCCATCCAGTTGTTCATCGCTGGACTGTTGCTCATCGCCTTCAGCAGCAAGGCGGGCCTGTTTCCGCTCTTCTTCTGGCTGCCTAGCAGCTACCATACGCCGCATCCGTCTGTTACCGCCCTCTTCGGCGGATTACTGACCAAAGTCGGCATCTACACCCTGTTTCGGATCTATCCGCTCATCTTCCCCAACCTGCTGCAGGATTGGCAGACGCTCATCATGGCCATAGCCGGGCTGACGATGTTGACCGGCGTTTTCGGCGCAATGGCTGTGAATACCATGCGACGCGTGCTCAGCTTCCACGTCATCAGCCAGGTCGGCTACATGGTCATGGGCCTTGGCCTGGCAGCTAGCTCGAACCATTCGCTGGCTGTCATGGGCATGTCGGCGGGTATTCTGTATCTAGTGCACCACATGATTGTGAAGACTTCGCTGCTCATGGCAGGCGGCGCTGCGGAAATGGAGGTGGGCAGCGGCAGTCTGCTGCGAGCCCCGCTCAACGGCCTCAGCAAGCTGCGTCCTGCGTTGGCATTCCTGTTCTTCATCGCGGCCATGTCGCTGGCAGGTCTGCCGCCGTCGAGCGGCTTTGTCAGCAAGTTGAGCCTGTTACAGCTCGCCGTAGGCGAACGACTTTGGGTGATCGCTGCTGTGAGTATATTCGTCAGTTTGCTAACACTCATGAGTATGTTGCGTCTTTGGCAGAAAGCCTTTTTTGGTGAACCGACGCAGCCTGTAATTGAGCATGCGCCTATGAATATCCCAGGGCAGAAACGCCTAGAACTTCTGGCCATTTCCATCCTTGTCGTCCTCAGCCTCGGAATTGGCCTATTTGGCGGTCAAGTATTGAAATACACCAGTGTTGCCGGTGAGCAAGTAATGGATCGGGATGGCTATATCGCGGCTGTGGCGCCGGTGGATACGATAACCTACGCGGGGTCGGAAAATGGTCACTGATACACCACTGCGTTCAGAACGTCTCATCACCTTTTTCTTGTTGAACCTGCTGGCAGCCGTTGTTGCGCCCTACTTCTTTACGCTTTTCGGCGCACCATGGGATCAGTTCCTCGTCTTTATCGTGGCATATGTGATACTCGGCATGATCGACAGAGCGTATCTGCGGGCGATATTCTGGGGAACTGTGTTCTTCATCTACCTCGTCTGGCAGATCATCCTCAGCAATATACAAATTGCCTGGCTGGTCATTCAACCACGGCTGAAGCTTGATCCGGGCATCATCGGTGTGCCGTTGAAGCTGAGCACAGGACTAGAGATAACCATGTTAGCCAGTGCCATCACGCTGACACCGGGTACCATCAGTGTTGAACTTGAGCAGGATGAGGAGGGTAACAGCATCCTATTCGTACACAACTTGACTGTCCACGATCCTGTCGCCTATCGAGAGTCTGTACATCAGGGGTTTGAGCGGATGATTCTGCGGATCACACGCGGGAGCCAACATGGCGACATTTGATTTCATTCTCGAACTACTAGTAATGTTGATGACCATCTCCATGGCCATCTGTTTCATCCGCCTTGTCATCGGCCCCAACGTACCGAATCGCACTGTAGCCTTCGATGCCATCGCGGTGCACGCCGTGGGTATTCTGGCTCTATATGCCATCATCGACCAATCGGCGGCCCTACTTGCTGTAGCCTTTGTGACTGCCGTGTTGGGCTTCCTGGGAACCACCATGATGGCTCGCTATTTGGAACGGGCTGAAGTGGAAGGCTGGCAGAACGAAAAGACCGAGAGTCCATTTGAGTTGGGCGATTAGGCAGGATAGGTAACTATGTCGTTTCGAGAAATTGCAATCGTTACGCTAGCTAGCATCGGCGTTATCTTCTCGCTCATCAGCGCCATCGGCATCGTTCGGCTACCCGATGTTTTTGCTCGCATGCATGCTGCGGGCAAAGCTAGCACGTTGGGCGTAATCACCATTCTTCTGGCAGCCGGCATCAACTTTCCCAACGAAATCCTTATGGTGGTCGTCATCATCTTCCTGTTCCTGCTGACAGCGCCAATCGCCACAACTACAATGGCGCGCGCGTCGTTCCGCACAAATGAACATGTGGACGAAGTACTCAACTACGATGACCTCACCGAATTTCGATCTACCCATAAATCGTAGAACGCAATGACTTTAGCACGCCGCCTCTGTTGATAGCGACGCCCATCGTCAACTTTATTGATACACAATTGAGCAACGCCAGACTACGGTTATTGACCGCCAGTGACTAGGAAAAACGGATTATTACATGCCTAGATACGATTTCGATCAGATAGTTGAACGACAAGGGTCGGACAGCGCAAAATGGGGTCGTTACGACCCGGACATGCTGCCCATGTGGGTGGCGGACACTGATTTCTTGGCGCCGCCAGAGGTACTGGATGCGCTTCACAAGCGCATAGACCACGGCGTGTTCGGATACGGCATGGACCCAGCGCGGCTACGAGAGCTGATCTGCCAGCGCATGCGTACCAAGTACAACTGGACGATCAACCTAGAAGACATTGTCTTTCTGCCAGGCCTGGTTGCCGGCTTCAATATTGCCACACGCGCTATCGGCGCACGCGGCGACGGCGTGCTGGTCTGCACCCCAGTTTACTTCCCGATGCTGGTTGCACCGAAAAACCAGCATCGGCAGTTGCAGCACTCACTGCTTGCATCTACACGCGAGACAATCGACGGTCTCGAGATCATACGATACCAAATGGACATGGATGCTTTCGACTCAGCCATCACACCGGAGACGAAACTGCACCTGCTGTGCAATCCGCACAATCCAGTGGGCAGAGAGTTTACGAAGGATGAGCTGATGGCAATCGGTCAGAGCTGCATCGAACACGATGTGATTATCTGCTCCGATGAGATTCACTGCGACCTCATGCTGGATGGCGTCGAACATGTGCCCATCGCCAGCTTGGAGCCAGAGATCGCCGACCGTACGATCACGCTCATGGCGCCAAGCAAGACATTCAACCTGCCCGGGCTCGGTTGCAGCTACGCCATCATCACGAATCCTGACCTGCGCGAGCAGTATCAGCGTGCCAGCGCTGGTATCGTTCCTCATGTCAGCGTGCTGGGCTATGTAGCCACGGAAGCCGCCTACAAATATGGCGCTGAGTGGGAATCCCAACTGATGAATTACCTGACCGGGAATCGAGACTTCATCGCCAACTATGTGCGCGATAATATACCCGGCATGGCTATCACCATACCGGAAGCGACTTTTCTCATGTGGATGGATTGTAACAAACTCGACTTGCCGGAAAGCCCGCAGAAGTTCTTTATGAACGAGGCGAACGTCGTTCTAAATGAAGGTGCTTCGTTCGGTGAAGGCGGCGAAGGATTCGTACGTTTCAACTTCGGTTGTCCCCGTTCCATCGTGGAGCAAGGGCTGGAGCAGATGGCGGAAGCAATTCAACGTCTCGCCTAATAGTACAAAACGATATCTGGTTGGCTATAGCTTGCTGCCTATGGTTGAATGAATGGCAGGCTGAAGTAAGCAATGAGTCCTAGCGTAATGTTATAGACGGCGTGTGTGATCATAGATGTGGAAGTGTTGTGGCGGATGCGAATGAGACCAAGCACCAGGCCAAGCAAAAACACGACCAAGGTCGAAATGGTAATGCCGTAATTACTGTGTACTAGCGCGAAAAGCAGTGCAGTCAGAATGAGACCAAGCCTCGGTTGCGCTGCGCCGCGGAAAAGCGGCTCCTCGCCCAAGGCTGCTGCCAATCCCAACGTAAGAATGCCCCAAGGCGACTGCATGAGCCCGCCCAGCAATTGTTCGGTCAACTTCTCCACATCTTGATCGACTTGCACGCCTAACGCCTGACTAAGACCTTCCAGCAACGCGACCACCGGCACCATCGCCAGCCCGACCGCAATACCTAATCCAACTTGGCGTAAAGACGGTCGCACAATGCCCAAACGCTCCATGGTCGGCGCCCACTTCTTGCGTGTCAGCCACCCAACGCCGATTGCGGCTGTTAGTGCCATCATCAACTGCTGAATCCACAACGATAGGAATCCTACGGCATCGCCGCCTTCCGACTGCACTTCCATCAGGTTGGCGAGATTGTCCAAGCCTACGCCGATTGTCACCATAAGGTTGATGAACACAAGCATGGAAATAGAGAGCGCGACAGCGTCGATGGGGCTCTCCGGATCGATCGGGAGCAGTCGCGACAATTGCCTGCGGACGGGCTTGAGCAGTACGATCAGCCCTAGCAAAGATGGCAGCCAGAGACCAATCGCAACCAGCGCTAAGCTGTTGAATAAGGAATCACCCATGCCGCTCATCATGTCGTTGAGCAGACTTGGCTGAAGTGATAAAACCACGCTGGCGATCTGCAGCACGATTCCAGCAATGACACCGAAACCGTACATAGCGATAAGTATCAGGTATGCGATAAGCGTTGCACCTACCGCATCTTCACTGTTTTCTCGTTTGCGCTGTGCGATGTTGGCGAATACCAAAACGCCGATGATCGGCAAAAACATTAGGACGATGCTGATGATATCCAGAACAGATCTCCTATTATTCTAGGACGAGCGATTGCCCGCCTCTGTACAAATGAACACTTAACTGGGGGCGCATTGGTATTTACGCCATTCTATCGCACCCGTTCGCAGGGGTCGAATTACAAATACGTTCGGCAGCCACGCTGCAACGTGCATCGGACGTCATTCGCGAAGCATACATGTTCGCTGCAGCCTTACAGGGCCGAGTCCTAATCAATATTAGTGGACGAGTCCGAGCTGCAGGGCAATCGCGAACTTCATGATTTACCGTAGCAGTATTCTATATTGGGTCTGTTTCGACGAATTCTACTCGAACACCAGCCATGCCTGCGAGAATGTAGGGGCGAGCCATGGCTCGCCCGCTGCTTGCAGTCGACCATCCGGTAGATTTTGTGCGATGGGCGGCATGTATGCCGCCCCTGCGGACGAAAATTTATGGTTCGCTGCCCTAGTCGGAGCTGATTGTCGACTCGACAGACAGACCAAAGCAGTCTAGAATAGCCCTACGGTGGTCTAGTCGCATGTGGTTGAAGCGCGCATCCATCAGTCGCACTCAGCAGCTTGTCCTTTCAGCCAACTAGCCGCAACAGTCGAGTGTTGTATCTGGTACCATAGAGCTGACTGGCACGAGCCTGAACAGTATTATCTCAGCAAGGATAGGCTTGAGCCATGTCTACACGCGATTTGACGCAGTTGAATGAAAATTCCCAAACGGTCACAACAACAGTGGCCAATAACGCCACGTTCGGCAACGATGGTGACGTGCGCGAAGTGGTTATGCCGCCTGAGCACGCTTTTGTACCCGATTTCGATATTGCTAAGATGTCGCTCCGGGAGCTGTGCACGTCGGATGAGATATATAATCGCGAGCTGAGTTGGCTAGATTTCAACTGGCGCGTTCTGCAGGAAGCGATCGACGAGCGCAACCCACTCATCGAGCGACTGAAGTTTGTGGCCATCACTGCCAGCAACCTAGACGAGTTCTTCCGTAAACGAGTCGGCGGACTTAAGCGACAGCAAGCAGCCGGCGTCGCCAACCTCAAACTGGACGGGTGGACGCCAAGCTATCAGCTACGCCTAATCGCCGACGCGGTGCGCCCCATGGTGGAAGTGCAGAGCGATACGCTGCTAGACAAAGTACTTCCGCCGCTGAAGCAACACGATCTTGAACTGTTGGACTACGACGAGCTCACCGCAGAACAGCAGTCGAATCTGCGTGAGTATTTTCTACGCGAAGTCTATCCCATTCTCACGCCACTTGCTGTGGATCCGGGTCATCCGTTTCCGTTCATTAGCAATCTGAGCTTGAGCCTGGGCGTCCTGCTGAAGGATCCTGCAACGGATCAAACGCTCTTCTCGCGCGTGAAACTGCCGCAGAATCGACCGCGCTGGGTGCGGTTGGACGGCAGTATGCATTTTGTGCCCATGGAGCAGGTCATTACGCAAAACCTGGACATGCTTTTTCCAGGCATGGAGATCACCGATGCTTATGCCTTCCGAGTGACGCGCAATGCGGACATCGCGCGCAATGAGGAAGAAGCAGACGACCTGCTGGAGATGATTAGCGAGGAGCTGCGCGAGCAACGTTTCGCATCGGTCGTGCGTCTCGAAGTCGATGAGAACATGCCCGACACCATGCGTAAGCTCCTACAAGCTGGTCTTGAACTAGAGCCTATAGACGTCTATCCGATTCGCGGCCCGCTGCGACTGGCTGACCTATTTCCCATCGCTGATGTGAATCTTCCGCACCTGAAGTTTGAGCCTTGGACGCCAATCACACCGCCGCGTCTCGCTGGGTTGGATCGCAAATCCCGTCCGGCGGAAGTCTTCTCTGTGATTCGCCAGGGTGACCTTCTGGTTCACCATCCCTATGACAGTTTCAGCGCCAGCACGCAACTGTTCATCGAGGCGGCGGCACGCGATCCTCAGGTCCTCGCCATCAAGCAGACGCTGTACCGCACCAGTGCGCATTCACCCATCGTAGCCGCGCTGATGCAAGCAGCCGAGCGAGGTAAACAGGTAGCTGTGCTCGTGGAGGTGAAGGCGCGCTTCGATGAAGAAAACAACATTGAGTGGGCGCGTGCGCTGGAGAATGCAGGTTGTCACGTCGCCTATGGTCTCGTTGGCTTGAAGACGCACAGTAAACTGTCGCTGGCCATTCGCGAGGAGGAAGACGGCCTGTGCACCTACTATCATATCGGCACAGGCAACTACAATCCGAAGACCGCTGCTATGTACACCGACCTGGGCCTGCTCAGCTGCCGGCCTGATATCGGCGCAGACCTAATGGATGTGTTCAACTACCTGACTGGATATAGCCGGCAGATTGAGTTCCGGAAGCTTTTGGTAGCGCCGGTGAATATGCGCGAGCGTTTTGTTGAATTGATCGAAACGGAAATCGAAAACGCAATGCAAGGCAAACCTGCACGCATCATCGGCAAGATGAACGGCATGGAAGACCCCGTCTTAACTCACAAACTTTACGAAGCGAGCCAGGCAGGCGTAAAGATAGACCTTATCGTGCGAGGCATCTGTCGCATCCGACCGGGTTTGCCCGGTATCAGCGAGAATATCAACGTACTCAGCATTCTAGGACGTTTTCTAGAGCATCCTCGCGTTTGGTACTTTGAGAATGACGGTGAGCCCCGGTATTTCATGGGTAGCGCAGACTGGATGAGACGCAATCTAACCAACCGGGTAGAAGCCATTGTTCCAATTGAAGAGCCGATACTGCAAAAGGAAATCTACTATCTGTTGGACGTAGCGCTCAACGATCAGCGCCAAGCGTGGGAAATGATGCCGGACGGTCGCTATCGACGTCGCTTTCCGAAACCTGGTACTGACCCCAATTCGGATGCAGCGATCGGTTCCCAAGCTGTCCTCATGCGATACGCAAAGACCGTCTCCGCATAGGTACGCAACACATGGAATTGGTGTTAACAGATTGCAGGGTCGACAAATAGACGGCTACTCCACCTCGTCCATTTTCAAATTGGACTAGACTCTGCACTATGTAAGGTAAGTGAATCGCATCATTTCAATACAACGCAGGACCTGCTCCTCGTCGCGGCGCAGGTCCTGTGTCATATAGCTGCTTTACCATAAGACTAGATTTCAGCCGATTCGTTATTTCTCTCAAACCGAACGTGATTGACTTCTCTTACGACGCATTCACATAGATATGGAGCTTCACCCGCAAGCGACTATTGTCACAGTGCTGCATTGGGCGGTTGCTAGTTCGCAACCACCCGAACCATCCGCAAATGACTATGCGCATTACGACAGCATTGACGCAACTGCTTTCCGTTCCAGCAATAGCTCGTTCCCTGTCGCCTCAATCATTTCGTTATCAAACTGACTTAACTCCAGCCCCTGTACTACCGACCATTCACCATTCTCAATGGTTACCGGATAGCTGAACAGTACACCTTCGGGCGAGCCGTACACGCCAGTACTGGGCACCGCCATGCTCACCCAATCGCCTTCCGGCGTACCATGATACCAACTCTGCACATGATTGATAAGCGCATTGGCTGCACTACCCGCGCTGCTCTGCCCGCGTGCTTCGATGACAGCCGCGCCGCGCTTCTGCACCGTGGGAATGAACGACTCGCGAATCCAGACGTCGTCGTCGATGCGAGCCGGAGCAGGTGCACCCTCGATGAGCGCATGGTACGCATCCGGATATTGTGTTGTACTGTGATTGCCCCAAATCGTCACGCGCTTGACTTCAGTAACTGGCACCTCTGCCTTGTTGGCAAGTTGGGTCAAGGCGCGGTTGTGGTCGAGTCGCGTCATAGCGCTAAAATGGTTCTTGGGTACATCAGGCGCGTTGCTCATAGCGATCAGTGCGTTCGTGTTGGCTGGGTTGCCCACCACGACTATGCGCACATCATCTGCAGCCTTGGCATTGATCGCCTGGCCTTGCGGCTTGAAAATAACACCGTTGGCCTCTAACAGATCACTTCGCTCCATACCCTGTGAACGCGGTCGAGCGCCGATCAAGAGAGCCCAGTTGACATCGTCAAACGCCAACTCCGCTTGGTCGGTAATCTCAATGTCATGTAAAAGGGGAAACGCACAGTCGCTCAACTCCATGGCGACACCCTCTAGCGCCCCCATTGCCGGTGTGATTTCCAACATGTGCAACTTCACCGGTTGTTCCGACCCGAACAGATCACCATTTGCTATGCGAAAGGCTATCGCATACCCGATATTCCCAGCTGCCCCTGTGATAGCTACTTTGATGGGCTTCTTCATTGATGTTGTCTCCTTATATTAGTAGATTGTCCGGTAGCCGAAACATACAGCTGTCACAGATAAATATCTGTAATGTCACCTTCCATCCGCAGAAGGCGCTATACGAATTCATCCATTGGTCGACAAACTCAGGGTTAACCGGCTCAGGTTTTGTCTCCACCTGGTCCATACAGTACCATAGCATATGCAAGAAAAGTCGGCATGACTTCATGGATAATGGGAACGTATTTCAACTATGAGACGCTTATTTAGCATATAACCTGTCGGTGGTAATAGGCAACCTGAAACAAACCCGCCGGTATATCGCGTGCACGGCAAGAAAGGATATCGAACACAATGGAAAATAGACATCCAAAACCGCTTGTCCAAACGAATTTAGGAAGAAAAAAGAAAACAGATAATCCCGTCAACATATTAGCCTTCAAACGAACGACTCGTGCGGCCACTAGGATGCAAGCAGGAAGCCATAGGCAATGGCCGGTGGCGCTTCTCCTGCTAGTCATGGTGATCAGCCCGCTCGTAGGCATCGGTATTGATGCGACTCCTGTAGCAGCGGAGGCCAATTCGGATACGTCAGACGAAATCGTCTACATAGACGCCAACGGATTTATTCGCGTGTATGACTACCAGTACAGCGAAAAAGAGGTGCAATGGATTAGCCCCAAAGGCGGCTGGAAGGATGTTGCTCTTGGCGACGTGAACGACGACGGGGACATGGAAATTGCCGCGATCGGCACGGACCCGAATGATGCCATTCAAATTGCCATCTACGATCCTGTAGTCTCCTCTGGCGTGACTGATGCTACCCAGGAGATCAATGGAATACCTTGGGATACGCTCTGGGAGTATACTTTGCCCGGGTATCCTGAACTGATCCTCGCCGGCGATTTCGACGAAAATATAAGGGGTGACGAAATCACCTACGTCTATCGCACGCCTACTCTCTATGCCGTGGCAGTCGTGCTGAACACCGATCCCAGCGCCAGCGATGCTTTCTATAGTGATGGTAGACCGACTGGCCGCGCCTGGAAAGAGCACGTAAGCTATATCGATCCGCTCTTAGGCCGTCGCTGGAAATGGGGCGACTCTGGCGATATCAACGGGACAGGACCAGACGAGGTCGTGCTGGTAGATAGCAAAGGTGATACATCGAATGGCAAGTCACGCTTTGATGTCTTTGACATCGCACAAGGATTTCTAGCGATTGATGGCAAAAGCACAGATAGCGATAAAATACTCAAAGTTGCTGTGGGTCAGATTATCGAAGACGGATCGGACGAAATCGCAGAAGTGCGTTCGGCCAAGGCCGCCGGTAATAGTCTTTTCGTTTATAAGTGGGACGCCGTTGATAATGACTTGAATCGCGACCAGGAGTGGGCGTTTGCAGGCCCAGAGTCTGTGTTCCTAGCAGACATCAGCGGCAACGGAGACAAGGAAGTCTTCATCCTGCGCAAGCAACCTAGCGACAATGGCGTGCGCATGATTATGGTTGACAAGTGGGGCGACGACCAAGACTATTGGGGAGAGAATCCTGACTACCCGATTGAGGAATCGTTGGCAGACCTGCCAAATGGGACTCAGAATGCATATACGCTGGGTGAAGGCGGTGATGTTGACGGAGACGGCAAGGACGAAGTCATCCTCATTAGCAAGGAGTATATTATCATCTATCCGCGGCCGGATGAGACGGTCGATGAGAGCAGTACGATTCGAGAGCCGCTTGCGCCGTATAACTCCAACAATGACACCCTAGCCGTGGGAGATCTGGACTCCGCTGGCTTTGCAACGGATCCGACCTTCAGTATCAGCGCTGATTCAATCTCCGCATCGCTTCAGTCCGGCACGAAGCAGAATGTAGCAACACTTGAAGTCAAAAATGTGGGTACACAGGACCCGGTGAACTACTACTTCTCCGGTATACCTTCATGGGCCTCATTCACACCAATACAGGGTTCGACACCGGGAACGATCAAGGTCGAGTTCGATGCAACAAGCGTAAGTGCTGGATTGTATACAAGCTCTGTTTATGTCAACAGCACAGAAGCCGTCGTGAACACTCCATATGAAATCCAGCTAGAGATGACCGTCTCACCGGTCGATATCAAACTCGACGTTGACCCTGCACAGATCGGGCAGACTTACTACCCGTGTACAGCGCCGATCTCGGATACGACTGAGGTGGTGGTCAGCGTAACTGGGGGTGAAAACCTCTTTTTTGAAGCGGCAATCTTGGGTGTTCCAAGTGAAGTATCTTCCGCTGGAAGCCAACTCACTGGCGAGATCACCGGCGGCGAGGTCGATGATGAGGGTTGGGTTACGCTCTACGACGAGAATGGGAATTCGGTTCGTTATCCTGGCACGCGTGTATCACCAGAGGTATCGTCCTCTGCAATCGTCACAATGACCAACACCGTAGACTGGATCACCAATGCCGGATATAATTCAAATCAGGTGCCGGCTGAGATACGCTTTACCATCGATCCTTCTGTCTTGGGTACCGACTTCACGTCGTCGAAAGCTGTGCTTGTACTCGTAGCCGACAGTCGCGCCGGTTTACCGCCGGACAATGTAACCATCGTGCCCATCGTCAATATGTGCGTGGCTCCGGGCAATCGTGCTTGGGCGCCGACACTAAATGTGTTCAGCGACTAGGCTACCCAGTAGACTGCCAGTCAGTTAAGCTAGGGTAGAGAGGGGAGCGATGATCGCTCCCCTCTTGCTATTGCTAGGGCTTCTGTGAGCCCATGCATTTATGCGTAATTGAGCATTGGGACGCGAACAACGGCGCGACGGATGGTAGATTCGAGCGCGCTCGTGCATCATCGCTTCACAAAATTCTTGCCATTTCGCTCAATAGTCATTCACCTGTCCGCACCAAACTCTTCGGCTGCTCAGCGTCTGCGCTACTGCGCCCGATGTAGTCAGATTCATCGTTGCAATATACTGCAATATATTATGACGTGTTTGACTTGATATTCCACTCAGTGTACACTATCGACGACTAAGCTGCACCCGATACTCGGTTTAAGTACGGTTGTTGAGCGAATCAGTCTACAAGCGCCTCCACCCAGACACAGGAGTCAATTGATGATTTCTGACTACGGCCGCAAACTACTTGCCGTGCCGCTAGCCCACATTGCCAAATGGCTCGTTCGCCTTGGCCTGACGCCCAACATGCTTACGATCATGGGTTTTGGCCTTGCCATGATTACAGCCGTCGTGCTGGGATCGGGCAGACTGTTTTGGGGAGGAATCCTCATGGTCTTTGCAGCGTTCTTCGACACATTGGACGGCGCCGTTGCGCGCAACACTGGCCAGACAAGTTCATTCGGCGCGTTTTTAGACAGCAGCCTTGATCGATACTCCGAAAGCGTCGTCTTTCTCGGCCTCGCCTACCACTATTCCGCATCCACAGATACGCGCACGCAATTGTTGCTCGTTTTTGTGACGATCACGGGTTCACTGATGGTCAGCTACACACGAGCTCGCGCAGAAGCCATCCGCGTCGAATGCAAGATCGGACTTCTCCAGCGTCCTGAACGGATTATCCTGCTGGCGTTTGGTCTATTGACGGGATGGATGCTGCCGGTCCTGTGGATACTTGCCATTTTCACGAATGTGACGGCATTTCAACGTATCTGGGTTGTCTACCGCTCGACGTCGACCGCCGCACCTGACCAGGAGGCAGACTCAATTGACCCGACGACCCATCCGACACAGATAGTTGCGGAAGCAGAGGATCAGGTCCAGAGTTCGTAATTGCAGCTTTTCGAACGATGTGCTGTTGAGCAGGAAGGAGAGCTACATGACGCGGCCAGTACAGTGCGTTTTAGCCCGCGATTCACAGCCAAAACACGAACCAATCATCAGCCCTGTACACCTGATGGATTTAGTATCTGGTCTGCACAGGTCTGTTTATGAATATATCTTCATCTTTCGTAGAAATAACGCAACTGACCGTAATGATTAGACCATGGCCCACGTCATCATGAACAGAAGGCCTTTAGAAAGTATGCGAGTCAGCGAAACCAAATTGCCTGGAGACTTATCGGAAGCTGAACTGCTTGAGCGTGTTGCCAAACTTGATGAAGATGCGCTCGGCGAAATATACGATCGCTACGAGCTGAAGATCTACAACTATATCTATCGACGAACGAGCAACCAGACGCTCGCAGAGGACCTTACAGCTCAGGTGTTTCTGCGAATGCTGGAAGCCATCCACAACGACAAAACGTGGCACAGTTCGTTCTCAGGTTGGTTGTACAGGATCGCTCACAATCTCGTAATCGATCACTATCGAATCCGAGACCGGCAGAAACAGGTATCCATCGATGATGTTCCGGTGATGCCTGATCCCGGTAATAACCCGGTTCGAGCGGCCGAGATTGCCTTGGATTCGGAGTATCTGCGAACGTCGATCGGCAGGCTCACCGATGATCAGGCGGAAGTGATTTCGCTACGCTTTCTAGAGGGATATAGTTTCAGTGAGATCGCTACCATGATGGGCAAGACTGAGGGAGCAGTAAAGGCGCTGCAACATAGAGCCGTTACAACGCTTCGTCAGCTCATGGTACCAACGTAAGAATTGCCTAATTGACCGCATCGGTTTGCGTTCTGATGCGTCAGCATAGATAGAGAGATCTATACAAGGGCAAGAGTCGAATCATGAACGGTAATAACAGTATTCAAAATTTAAGCCCGGATGATGTGTTTGAGGAAGCGGTAGGCCGCCTTGAGGATGGCGAGTCTATAGAGGCTATCGTTGCCGCCTATCCATACGCCGACGCAGACGAACTGCGTGATGAATTGCATATTGTGCAATTGGCGCTGGAGGTGCAGCACGAGCCTGTCCCGCAACCAATCGCATCCACCCGCATGGCCGCCAAACAAAGTTTCTTGGCTGCCGCGTCCGAGATTCGCAGTCGAGAAGAGGCTGCGCACGCGTATCGGCCAGTTCGTATTGCCGAGCCGCCGCGCCGTGCCATTCCGGCATCAACCGAGCCAGATCCGTCATTCCTGCAACGCATACTCGATGCGCTACAGAGCACGTTCTCGATGAAGACGATGCGTTTAGCGCCAATCATCGCGCTGCTCGCAATCGTACTGCTCACTGGCTCCTCGCTAGTGGTGATGGCGCAGAGTTCCGTGCCGGGCGATGCAACGTATTCGTTTAAGCAGTGGATGCGCAAGCAGGAACTCCAGCTCTCCCGCCCGGATCAGCGTGACATCGTGCGGCAGGCACAGGAGCAGGAACTTGCTTCAGACGTAGCCAAGGCCGCAGAACGAGCCGATGCCAATAGTGCCGTGATCCAAGCCGAAGACACTCAGATCTTTTATGGCAAGAGTGGTCGCCTGCTGAAGATCGGCGGACTGACAGTGATGGACCGCTATCAGCCGAACGCCAATGAAGAAGTCTTCCGACCCATGGAAGTTGACGGCGACCTGGCGCCTGGTGCAAAAGTCGGCCTTGTCTACCAGATCATGCCAGGGCAGAGCGACACGGTGCAGGGCATCTCGCTGGTTGTGCTAGCAGCGCCAGCAGAGACGGCTACGCCTGCTCCAACGGCCGACGAACAGGAAGTGGGAGTCGTCGGTTGCAACGTGGCACAGCCTGAAGGATGGGTCGAGTACACAGTCGTCCCAGGAGACAATCTATCCTACATTGCTCGACGCGGTGCCGTCGATGTGAATGATATCGTGACGGCCAACTGCCTAAACGGTGAGACCATCGTCATTGACCAAGTCTTGTACGTACCGGCAGATGCAGTCCAGGCTGCTGAAACCTACAGCTGTGGTATGGAGACGCCGGCGGGCTGGGAGGGTTACGTGGTGCAGGTCGGTGACAACCTCACCAGCCTGGCCAATGAACGAGACACGACGGTTGACGACGTTATGAAGGTTAACTGCCTGGACAGCGACACGATCCTTATCGGACAAGAGCTTGCCCTACCTGCCAATTAGCCGTAGGTACTGTCGAACGGCAGGAGATAGTGGAGACGTAGTCGCCGTCTAGCCAATGTAGATTATACAGGAGCGTCAGTTCATGCTGGCGCTCCTTCTATGTTTAGGCGAATTAGCGCTGAATTTCCTTAACGCCAATAGTAACCGCCTGTGGCTGCCTTCGATAAGGTTGCATTTGACCGGCGAGTTCACTAGCGGTACAATTGCTAGTCGTGTGCGCTTATGTTTCTGTGAGGACATATGCGCATGCCAGCGGGTATTTCAAGTTTGTGGCTACCATTCGATTGCATAGTAAAAAATCTATAATTGAGTGTTGGCAGCACCAATTCTTAACGATAATGGACGATAGACCGTGTTCGAGAGTTTATCAGACAAACTTCAAAGTGTATTTGACGGACTAGCACGCCAAGGGCGTCTGAGCGAAGCCGACGTTGACGCCGCCTTGCGTGAGGTGCGTCTTGCTTTGCTGGAGGCGGACGTTAATTTCAAGGTTGTCAAGGAGTTCATCGCCAAGGTGCGGGTGCGCGCCGTCGGTGATGAGGTCATGGACAGCCTGACGCCAGCGCAGCAGGTGGTGAAAATTGTCAATGATGAGCTAATCGAGCTCCTGGGCAAACCGGCTCCGCTGGAGCTTTCCGGTCAGACGCCGCATGTGATCATGCTTGTGGGTCTGCAAGGCGCAGGCAAGACTACTTTAGGTGCCAAGCTGGCTTTGCGTCTGCGCAAATCCGGTCAGCGCCCCGTGCTTGTTGCGGCGGATACGTACCGTCCTGCAGCAATTGAGCAGATTCAGGTGCTGGGCAATCAACTGGATATCCCTGTGTACAGCGAAGGTCTCGACGTGCCTCCGCCGACCATTGCCAAGAATGCAGTGCGATTTGCACGCGAGAAAGCCTATACCACGGTCATCGTGGATACGGCTGGGCGCTTGCAGATTGATGACGATATGATGCGTGAACTCGAACAGGTGCGTATGGTCACACGACCGTCCGAAGTTTTGCTCGTTGTCAATGCGATGACCGGTCAGGAAGCGGTCAATGTCGCGCAAGGCTTCAACGAGCGGGTGGCAATCACCGGACTCGTCATGACCATGATTGACGGTGATGCGCGCGGCGGCGCTGCCTTGAGCGTGCGTGAGGTGACCGGCGTGCCCATTAAGTTCTTGGGTACCGGCGAGAAAGTATCCGATCTGGAAGCATTCCAGCCGGATCGCTTAGCGAGCCGAATTCTAGGCATGGGCGACGTGCTCACGCTCATCGAGCGGGCACAGGAGAACATCTCCGAGCAGGACGCTGCCGCCATGGAGAAGAAGCTGCAGGAAGGCGACTTCAACTTTGAAGATTTCCGGGAGCAGCTCAAGCAGATCAAGAAGTTAGGGCCTCTGGGTGACATTCTGAGCATGATTCCAGGCGTAGGACGCATGACCAAGGACCTGGACATGGCCGAAGCTGAAGGCGGCATTAAAAAAACGGAAGCCATTATCAACAGTATGACTGCATTTGAACGGCGCAACCCCTCTGTTTTGAATGGCAGTCGGCGCCGTCGAATTGCAGGCGGCAGCGGAACGACCGTCCAGGATGTGAATCAGCTTGTCAAGCAGTTCCGCGATATGCAGAAACTGATGAAACAAATGGGCATGACCGGTGGGAAGGGCAAGCGACGCGGACGCGGAATCCCCCGGAATATGATGGATATGTTTGGCGGCATGAATTAGATTAGGCTACATAGGCTATATATTTCGACTTAAGGAGCGTACAAAAAGTGGTTCGAATTCGTTTACGACGTATGGGTGCAAAAAAGAAGCCGTTTTATCGTATCGTGGTTGCAGACCAGCGCTCACCGCGCGACGGTCGGTTCATCGAAGCCATCGGTACATATGATCCGTTGAAGGATCCGTCCGAGATCGTGCTAGACACCGAGCGAGCCGCCGAGTGGGTGCGCAACGGTGCAAGCCCGAGTGACGCCGTCGCACATATTCTGCGACAGCAGAATGTCATCGACGAGGACGGCAAGCTGATTGCGACCAACGAAACAACTGCAGAAGAAACTGAAGAGGAACCCGCTGCGGAAACAGTATAACGTCCCAGCACGAATGTAAGGTGCTCTATGGAAGAGTTAGTGCAGTATATCGCCGAAAATCTGGTTGAAGAGCCGGACCGAGTACGCGCCTATCGAAAAGAGACGCGCAGAATGACGATCATTAAGTTGCGCGCAGCGCCGTCCGATACTGGTCGTATCATCGGTAAGAACGGCCGCGTGGCTAACGCAATTCGGTCACTGCTCAATGTGGCAGCTCGGCACGAAGATAAAGATGTCATTCTGGAGATTGACTGACTGACAGAACAGACCGCTTATAGACTGCAGTCATGTGTACCAAAGGTGCACGTAGAGTATGATGAGATTTACGGACAGCGGAAGGTTGCTTTCGCTGTTTTCGTATGTGCAGTACGTTCGACAATAAAGTCTCGTAACAGTAACAGAAAATTCATTAGGATACCTGATGTCGTCACCACCTCCTAATCTACCAACAGGCGCTTCGCGTGCCACTTATCATCATCGTAACCGACCAGTGCATATTCCCGACGGTGTTATGGCCGTAGGATTGATTGTCGGCGCGCACGGGCTCAACGGGGAGATCAAGATTGAACCGCATACCGACAACAAAGAACGCTTCGCTGTCGGCAATATCGTCTTGCTGGGTGAGGATCTAATAGAAGTCGGCGTAAAGACGTCGCGCCAGCACAAGGGTATGCAATTGATACGAATCCAGGGCATTGAGAATCGGACGCAGGCTGAGGAACTGCGGGGCCAGTGGCTCTTTATCCCTGAATCCGAGGCGGTGGGCCTAGAAGAAGATACCTACTGGATCCACGATATTGTTGGTTTGACGGTTGTGGATACCACAGAGCGGGTTCTGGGAACCGTGCGGAACGTTATGGAGACCGGCGCTAACGATGTCTATATTATCGAACCGGCTGAAGGCATAAACCAGGGTAGAGAACTTCTCCTTCCTGCTATCGCAGACGTAATCCGGGCTGTGGACGTTGAGGCGGGCATCCTACGCGTGCAATTGATGCCAGGCTTATTGGATGAAGATTCCGCTAGTAGCTAGCCGAAGACGCACTGCTTGAATTACCAGGCTAGTTGAAACCATACCCCTCCGCCAACACCGCCCGCTTGTCGAACGTCACAATCATCAGATGAATCCGATCCGTACCTGCGATTGCAATTGCCAAAATTCGTTGCATGTTCTCTATCGTTTGACAAATTCGCTACACATACAGTATGCTCGACACTAGTAACTTTACAATCGCGCAACTCCGTCATCATCTTATAGAAACAGCGCAGCCACCCAGACACAGCAACCGTGGAAGAGACTGCATATTGGATCGGCTTCAATAAAGTATCAGGTATCGGCCCTGCGCGCATGGCCGCCCTAATTGAAATCTTTGGCAGTGCAGGCGCCGCATGGAATGGTTCGATGTCGAAGCTAAAAGAAGCCGGTCTAGACAAGCGCAGCATATCGAATTTGCTGCAGGCTCGCCAGACAGTTAATCCCCAGTCTGAACTGGATAGAGTCCGGGATGCCGGTATCCGAGTCGTTACCTGGCAGGATGTGGATTACCCGGTCAACCTCAAGTCTCTGGACGCCTCACCCCCACTGCTATACGTACGCGGTACGCTTGTGGAAGACGACATCTGGTCGGTGGGAATCGTCGGCACGCGACGTGCCAGCGTGTACGGTCGAGACGTGGCGTCACGAGTTTCGAGCGAATTAGCGCGCTACGGCGTGACGATCGTCAGTGGTCTGGCACTAGGCATAGACACCATCGCACACAAAGCTGCGCTTGAGGCTCATCAGCGCACCATCGCCGTTCTTGGCAGCGGCGTTGACCAGATCTACCCGCCAGAAAATCGTGGGCTAGCTGCTCGCATAGCCGAAAACGGAGCGGTCGTCAGCGAGTACCCGCTAGGCGCTCGACCTGAAGCAAACAATTTTCCGCCGCGAAACCGTGTGATCAGCGGGCTTAGCAAGGCCGTCGTCATCGTGGAGGCGCCCAAACGCAGTGGAGCGCTAATCACCGCGAGGTTTGCTGCTGAACAAGGGCGTGATGTCTTTGCGGTGCCGGGCAACATAACCAGCCCCGGCAGCGCAGGCTGTAATGACCTCATTCAAAAAGGTGCGACTCCACTTCTATCGACTGACGATGTGCTGGAGCAACTTAACTTGGAACATCTTGCGGATGTACAATACCAGCAACGTATGTTGCCGCTCGATCCGGAAGAGGACCGTGTACTCGAAGTCATATCTCATCAACCCATTCACGTCGACGATATCGTGCGAAGTTGCGAACTGACCACGGCACAAGTCTCAAGTATGCTCACCTTGCTGGAGTTGAAGGGCATGGTAAGACAGGTAGGCGGACTCAGCTATGTGCGCAGCTAACAGCGAATCTCTCCCGCATGCGTCTACGACACCTAACGTCTATGCGGTCATCCTCGCAGGCGGCGTTGGGACGCGTCTGTGGCCCAGCAGCCGACGCTCGCATCCGAAGCAATTTTCGGATATAACAGGCGACGGAAAAACCATGATTCAAACAACGGTCGACCGCATAGATGGGTTGATTGCTAAGGATCACATTCTGGTGGCAACCGGCAAGGATTATGGAGGCTTATGTCAAGAACAGTTACCGTTCTTGAAGAGCGGACAAATCATACTCGAACCTTCCGGTCGCAACACGGCGCCTGCTGTTGCGTTGTCTGTCTTTCGCATTTACAGGCGCGCACCAGACGCCGTCGTCGCGCTCATGCATTCAGACCATGCCATTCCGGACGAGAATGCTTTTCACACCGCCCTGCAATGTGCCATTCGCGCGGCTGAGATGGGTAACATTGTCACTCTCGGAATTCAGCCAACCTCAGCCCACACCGGATACGGATACATTGAACGCGGTGAAGTTCTGTATCCACCGAATGACGCCTGCCCGCTGCCAATCTATGCGGTTTCACAGTTTCTGGAAAAACCAAATCTCGCCCTGGCAGAAATCTTCCTAACCGGCGGACGCCACTACTGGAACGGCGGCATCTTCGTCGTTCGAGCTGACAGGCTGGTCGACGAGTTCAGGCGCCAGCTGACTGAATTGAGCGAAACCATCACGGGCATCACCGAATTACTTGACAAGGGTCTCACCGACGAGGATTCTCAATCTCAGATCGAATCACTCTGGGAGAGCGTCGAAGCCATTTCCTTCGACGACGGCATCATGGAAGGCGCTAGTAACGTGGCGGTCGTCCCGTTGGATGCAGGCTGGAACGATGTAGGCAGTTGGAACGCGCTCGAAGAGGTGCTGCCGTTCAAAGACGGCAATCTGATTGTGCATGGAGATGTGGTCAAAGTATCCAGTGACGGCAACATCGTCTACAGCGACAAGACTGTTGCCCTTATCGACGTGCACGATATGGTCATTGTAGATACCGGTGATGCACTGCTGGTGGGTCATAAAACAAAAATGCAGCACGTGCGCGATATCGTCGAAGAGCTGAAGGCGCGAGGCGATCAATCGCTGCTATAGCGGTTCGTATCCTATCTTGTAGAAGTCGCCCGGTATTCCATAGCAGCTATGTGAGGCTGTAGGCCAACACTTGTGGAGGAATCAACGATGACACAAAACTACGACCCGGAATTTCAGGACGAAACTGGGCACGGCGCCGGCATTCTGGAGCAGGTCAAGGCGCTGGATGGTCGGTCTATCGTTGTTGGTGCAGTGGTCGGCGTCATTGTTGGCTTACTTATCGGTTGGGTGATCTGGCCTGTTCAATGGAGCAATGCATGGCCCAGCGATCTGTCGCAGGAGGCAAAGGCGCAGTATATCGCATCCGTCGCCCAGGTCTATGCCTACTACCCAGACGAGAGTGCCGAAGAGACGGCGCGCATGCGCCTCTATGATCTGAATGACGACCTAGCCGGTGAAATCGCAGCCGCACAAGCCTATTTCGATTCCAGTTCGCAGGTGAACGCTCGTATCTACATCAACGACCTAGCCAATCTAGCACAGGGATTAGGCGTCAATTCAGCCGACATCATGCAGGTGCAGCCGAACGTTGATGAGACCGGAGCAGCTGTAGAAAGCCAGGACGACGGTGCTGGTGGTCGAACATGGATACGTTGGTTCTTCTCCATTCTCCTGATCATAGTACTCATCGGCGGAGGCATATACATTCTCAGCCGCATGGCGCGAGGCGGTGATAGCACGCGTGACTTCGGCGACGACGGGCAGGACCCGTACGACGACGTACTGGGCGTTGGCGGCAGCTCATATGGCGGACAGGGCGATTACAGTTTCGAACGCGATCCGGACGAGGACATATTATATCCGGCTGGAGTTCCGGTCGTGGAAGGTCAAACCTACGACGATGACGAGTACTTTGACGAATCGTCAGTCAGCATTGCACAGCAGGAGCAGGCAAGCGCTTATTATCCGCCCAAACCTCCTGTGGCGCCGGCGGCGGCGAAGACGTCTGTACATGCACCCTATCCTAAAGAGCCGCCGATTACAGCGGGAAAAGCGCTAAATACCTTCCTCGTGAATTACCGCGCCGGCGTAATCGATTACGAGGAATCCTTTGCTATTAGCGACCCTGCCACCAACGAGTACATCGGGGAATGCGGCATGGGCGTGAACGTCAAAAACGGAATCCTCAACGACAACCCGGATAGCGTCGTAGCGCTGGATGTATGGTTGTATGACAAAAAGCAGGAAAAGGCCAAGGCAAATCAGACACGGGTGCTGCTCAGCGAATATGCTGTTGACCACAACCTGGAACCGGCTTTTGTGCGCCAGATGCCCGATGCTCCTGCACCGGTTGTAGCGCAGCCAGGCCTCAGCTTCCAGTTGATCGGTGCAGATCTCGTCCTGGACTGCGAAGTGCTGGAAGCTGACTATCTTTCTGAAGGTGAGACTGAAGGTGTGTTCCGCAACCTGAAACTGGAGCTTACTATTCGATCACGCAAATAGCACAATTTCTAGACAGATTCAGTCGGGTCGAATAAGCGTTGATATTCTTGCACGGCGAATCGATCCGTCATCCCGGCAATGTAGTCGCAGACTGCCCGATGCAGGCCTTCCCTTTCCAATACATCTTTGAGGATTGAATTGGGCGGAAGTTGTGCCGGTTGCTCAATATATGACTCGAACAACCGCACGAGCGTTCTATTAGCCTTCATCGCCATTCGAACCACGCGGTAGTGCCGATAGAAATTGGCATACAAGTATCGCTTCAGTTCAGCGTTCTCTTCACCCATTTCCGACGAGTAACCGACAATGTTTTCTGGCAGGCGACGAAGATCGTTGACTGTCGTGATACCGGCATCATGCAGGCTGGCGTCGGTGGTAGCGATCGTATCGCCTACTACAATGCTGACCAGTCGTCGGATGAAGCGATGCCGCAACATAGGGTCGGCTAAATCTGCCTGCGGCGATTCGTCAAGACTGGAAAGTACACGCTGCGCGATCGCCAGCTGTACTACGTCGCCGGGAGCGAGGATGCCACTGCGCAGCCCATCATCCAGATCACTCGTATCGTAGGCGATTTCATCTGCAAGGTTGCTTAGCTGGCACTCCAACGTGCCGCGCAGTTCCGGTTCATACTCACTGGCGTCAACCACATCGTAGCTTGTGTCGTGCTTTACGACGCCCTCCCGGACTTCATAGGTGAGGTTCAAGCCGGGGTGATCGGGATAGCGCCTTTCCAGTGCAGTAAGGATCCGATACGTCTGACGCTGGTGATCATAGCCTCCATGATCTTTCATCAACTCGTTCAGCGTCTCCTCGCCAACGTGTCCAAACGGCGCATGACCCAGATCGTGCGCCAGACAGATTGCCTCAGTAAGGTCTTCATTGCAGGCCAGGCTGCGGGCCAATGTTCGGCCGATCTGTGAGACTTCGATTGTATGCGTCAAGCGGTTCCGATAATGGTCTCCTTCAGAATAGACAAACACCTGCGTCTTGTACTCCAACCGACGAAAGGCGGTTGTATGGATGACGCGGTCGCGGTCGCGCTGAAAGGCAGTACGGTAGGCTGGCTCGTCATCCGGATAGACTCGTCCAAGGCTATCTCCGCTGCACATGGCATACGGCGCCAGAGTAGCTCGCTCTCGCTCTTCAAGCTGTTCGCGTGTAATCATGCTGTCTCCTCTGTACTCACGTTGACCATCATTTGATTATAGATTCCGCTTTTCCTTCACTTAGTGTTCTGGTAAACGGCGTTACTTCTCATTGCGACTTTCGAATAAATCCGTAGCGCTCACCACCGTCCACGACTAACGTCTCACCGATCGCATAGTCTGCTTCGATAAAGTATTTTACTGCCATGGCAGCATCCGCCGGATCGCCCCAACGGTTCAACAACGTACGCTTTGCCACGTTGTCGATTGCTTCCTGCGTCATGTCTTCGGCTGGCAGTATAGGACCGGGCACCACGGCATTTGTTCGAATGCCCGGACTGAGTTCCGCCGCGAATTGTTTGGTCAGCGCTAACATACCGTACTTTGCAACCGCGTGCGCCGTGAATCCTGGCCACGCTTGCGAGACTACATTGTCCAGTATGTTGACGATCACACCGCCCCTTTCGATCATACAGGGCAGAATTGAATTCGTGACATAGAAGGTGCCGTCGATGGAAACACGTGTGACTTTTCGCCACGTATCCATATCTTCTTCAGGCAGTTTCGTACGCTCGAATAGACCGGCGCTGTTCACGAGTATATCGATGCAATCGAACGCAACAGTTACTTGTTGCGCCATATCTTGGACTGCTTCCCAGTCTGATATATCACATTGCACCGCTAGGCTTTGAACGCCAAAGTCCGCAATTTCATGGGCAGTCTCATCGGCTTCCTTGCGCGATGAATGGTAGGTAAAGGCTACATCTGCTCCTTCCTCAGCCAGCATCAAACAAATGGTTTTGCCAACTCGCACCGCCCCGCCCGTTACAAGGGCGCGTTTGCCTTTAATCTGCATACCTCTGTCGCCTCTCTCCCTGTGTATTTCACCTCTGCTATACAGTACGACGCTGTTCAGTGCTTCCTGATATTGTAGATCGAATAGCCAAAAAGAAAAGAGGTGCGTCTGCACGCACCTCTCAGTGTTCAAATTTCAACGACGAAAGCGCTACTACTTGCGGCTGGTGTCCAGTGTGCGAGCGATAATTTCGTCCTGAATGGACTGCGTCTTGCCGCCTTTGCTTTTTCTGTTAGAGCGCTTTGGCGCCTTAACTTCTCCGCCTTCGGCTTCGACGGCCTTTTTGAAGGCTAATTCCATGGGAGACAGGACTTCAACATTCTCGAATTCATCCTCGAGCTCTTCATATTCGCCGTCTTCGTCCATTACCTCGACAGCGATTTCGTCTTCCGGCTCATCGCGCAGGCCCTTGAGGCTCAGGTCCACTCGACCGCGGCGGCGGCTCAGTTCAACAATTCGAGCTTCCAGTTCCTCGCCCACGGAAACCACGTCTTCCGGCTTCTCGACAAACTTATTGCTCATCTCGCGCACGTGCAACAGCGCGTCTCGACCGATGCCGATATCCACGAAGGCGCCATAGGGAAGGATGCGGGTGACTGTACCGGATACGACCTCGTCTTGCTTCAAATCCCGAATGGTCTTCATCTCGGGATCGATCAGTGTGAGGCTGATGCGATTGCGTTCGCGGTCTAGCTTCTTGATCCAAGGCTGTATCTCTTGGCTCTCACTGAGGACATCGCTAACCTTGCCCACTCGATTGATCGACAACTCGGATACGTGAATCAAACCATCTCTGCCAACGCCGATATCAACAAAGGCGCCAAAATCGGTGATGCGTTTGACAACGCCATTCACCTGCTGGCCGACAGCTAGCATGCGAACAACCTTCTTCTCGTCATCCTCGTCGCTATCTTCATCAGAAGCTGCGCTTTCGTCGGTCGATGACTCAGTGGATGGTTCGACATCCGCCGCAACGTCCTCTACGGACGCCTCTGAAGACGCCACAACAGGTTCTTCTGAAGTTGTTTCTTCAGGTTCTTCTACGGCCTCCGTCTCAGTGACGGGCTTTTCTGTGGCCTCCGCCTTAGAGACAGACTCTTCAGTGACTTCCGTCTCAGCGACCGGTTCTTCTACAACCTCCGCCTCAGAGACAGACTCTTCTGTGGCCTCCGTCTCAGCAACAGGCTCTTCAGTGCCTTCCGTCTCAGCGACCGGTTCTTCTACGTCCTCCGCCTCAGCAACAGGCTCTTCAGTGGTCTCCGCCTCAGATACAGATTCCACTATGGCTTCTGTCTCAGCGACAGGTTCAGTCTCTGTCTGCTCGGCCGTCTCTTCTACGCTGTCTTGCTCTTCTTCAGCCGATTCTATGACGGCTTCTTCATTGATATTGGGCTGCTTATTCTCAGACATCAGGTTTCCTCCAAACACCTCCGCATTGGTTGCCCATATATGAACAAGGCCAATGCGCGAATCCTCAGGATTTTATTCAGGCAATTGACTGCCATTCCACATTATAACCGGCCTCAACAACTTGGCCAAAGATTTTTTCCTTCGGCGCGAACTAGTGCAGGGTCGGATTTGCTTTAGCCATGGCAAAACAGCTAGACTTCTCCTAACAATATTTATATTCCCATACAATTACAATGCGAGATCGGATCATACGGTGTGCCAGGTTAAATCTCAAGATGCTCAAAGCCGACGCCCAAACTAATCTCTCGAGGAGGATAGAATGAGCGAACTCAAAGACCACCCTTCGAAGACCAAACTGCTCGTGCTGCTCCACGTCATAAACGATCTGGAATCGGCTGCCAACGTGCTCATGTGGGACCAGTCAACCTATATGCCGACAGGTGGCGCTGCCGCACGCGCAAGGCAATCTGCCACATTGCGCGGTCTGGCCAATGAAAAATTGATCGATCCCAGTTTCGGTGAGGCACTGGCGGAATTCGAGTCCTATACCGAATCCCTGCCCTATGGATCCGACGATGCGGCGCTAGCCCGAGTTGTACGTCGCAACTATGATCGAGAATCACGGGTACCGGCTGAGTTCCAGTACGAATTTGCCGAGCACACTGCAGCATGCTTCTCCGCATGGGCTTTGGCGCGTCCGGCCAACGATTTCAAGGCTATTCAGCCCTATCTGGAGAAAACACTGGAACTGAGTCGGCGGTATGCGGACTATTTTCCCGAGAAGGATCATCCAGCCGATGCGCATATCGATCGCTTCGACTACGGCATGTCTGTGGCAACCATTCAGCCCATCTTCGCGGATCTGCGCGAGTTCCTCACGCCGTTCGTGCAGCGCATCCACGACACAGGTCTTGAGTTCACGCTGCCCGAGAGCGCCGTTTTTTCCATTGATAAGCAGGTCCCTCTGAACATGGAAGTAGCCGAGATGATCGGCTATGATTTCTCACGCGGCCGTCTGGATGTAACGCACCATCCGTTTACTATAGAATTCGGTCACGGCGACGTTCGCATTACTACCCGCTACTACAAAGAGAACTTCGCTGGGCTATTCGGCACCATGCATGAAGCTGGGCATGCGATGTATGAACAGGGCATCAACACTAAGTACGACCGAACGCCACTCGACCATGGCACTTCGTCGGCTGTTCATGAAAGCCAGTCGCGTTCATGGGAAAACCTGGTCGGTCGCAGCAAGGCATTCTGGAAGGGCTATTATCCTAAGGCGCAGGAGTACTTCCCAGAGCTGTTGGGCGACTTCCCCATGGAATCCTTCTACAAGGCCGTGAACCGAGTGCATCCGAGCCTCATTCGCGTCGAAGCGGATGAGGTAACCTATGCCCTACATATCATTATCCGGTTCGAACTGGAGATGGCGCTGCTGGACGGCTCCCTGTCGATAGCCGAGCTGCCGGAAGCATGGAATGCTAAGTACCGCGAGTACCTGGGCGTGACGCCTCAGAATGACCGGGATGGCGTGATGCAGGACGTGCACTGGTACACCGACTCCATCGGCGGTATGTTCCAAGGCTATCAACTGGGCAACGTACTTGCATCGCAGTTCTACGCCGTCGCTCTGCAGGATCATCCGGAGATTCCTGCCGAAATAGAGACAGGCAAGTTCTTTACGCTTCTCAACTGGTTCACTGAGCATATCTACCAATACGGCAGCAAATATACGACGATGGAATTGGTGGAACGCATCACCGGCAGGTCGATCGATACGGCTCCGTACAAGAAGTACCTAACCGAGAAATTTGAGGATATTTACGGTCTGGCGTAGATAGATAACTCGAATGATGTGCCAGCATTCGTGAGCAGCTGGTGGAACACAAACGACCTGGTGATGGTGTTGTCTACCAGGTCGTTTCGTTTTCAGCGAAGAGTAGCAGAGCGAATATCGTACGACTAGATGTTATAGCGGATGGCGAGTATATCGCCGTCCTGCACCACGTACTCTTTACCTTCAAGACGTTGTTTGCCCTGCTTGCGTGCTTCCACAAGACCACCTGCATTGATGAGATCCTCATAGCTAATGGTCTCGGCGCGGATGAAGCCGCGTTGCAAGTCTGTGTGTATTAGGCCCGCAGCTTCATTGGCCTTGGTGCCGGCTGGCATTCCCCACGCACGCACCTCGTCCTCCCCGACAGTGAAGAATGTTTCTTGACCGAGCATTCGATATGAATGACGGATTGCCCGGTTTAGGCCCGGTTCGTCGATGCTATACTCGGCTAGAAATTCCGCGGCCTCCGCTGGCTCCATGACTGCGATTTCCGCTTCAAGCCGCCCCTGTAGATACAGCACGTCGTCACCATAGTCGACACCTGACCGGGCGCGATATTCGATTTCATCCTCCTCGCCGCCATTGATTATTCGCAGTAGGGGCTTAAGGGATAGAAAACCATATCCGCCCATCAATTTGCGGTCGTCTTCACTTATGTCAACATCCCGAAGCGGTATTTCTTCTTCGAGCTGTGCCATAAAGCTGGTGAGAAGATCGGCTTCGTGGGCAAGTCTTTTCTTCTCTTCGGCAGTGCCCTTCTTCTGTGCGCCGACAAGCCTTTCCAAGCGCTTCTCGATGATTGCCATGTCGCTGAGCATCAGTTCGCCTTCCAGCATAGACAAATCGCGCATGGGATCGATTGAGTCTTCAGGGTGCACGATGTTCTCGTCTTCGAAGGCACGTACCACCAGCATCAATGCGTCGTTGTTGGCGACTGCATTGAGCAGCGCACCGCCGATGTCGGTTGCGCCGCGATCCTTTCCGAAGCCCGAGATATCATTGTAGACCACGGTGGCGTAGGTCGTTTTCTCCGGCTTAAACATGGCTGACAGCGTATCCACGCGCGGGTCCGGCACCTCCACAACTGCGGTGTGAACGGCGACCTGTCCGCTGGAAAAGGCCTCCGCCGGTTTTTCACTGCGAGTCAACGCGTTGAACACCGTTGTCTTTCCGCTATTAGGTAATCCGATTATCCCGATTTTCATAAGCCACTACTTCCTTCTTGTATACGCCGTCATCTCAAGTTTCTTGGCCCGGCAACCGAGCAAGTGTACCATGCCAAAAGGTACATGTGAAGATTCGATACCCGAGGTTGCCGATGCAAAGCTACATGAAAATCATCAACTTGGGTATTGACATGAATCATAAACCTATGATATGGTGGATCCGTTGTCAAGATTTGGCACACAGTAGCGCACCCTTTCAGCCAGAGAATCTGGCTACTCAGGAGATCAACTTCATGCTTCAGAATGAACGAGGTCGTTTCTACACTGTCTTGGACGGAGCCGTTTTTGCCGTTCAAGGAAGAGGTGCGCCCATCGCCTAGAGCGATAACGGACTGAAACTTCAGACCGCAGCGCATCTTCCCAGCGCCTGCGGTCTTTTTGATTTCCCAATTCACGTATCATCCTCACATTGGGACATTCGAGGACGCAGGCTAATGAGTATGCTCTGAGGCCAGCGTCTGTTGTTTTGCTTGGGTCGCTAACCTCATTGAGCCGGTTATGGTACCAGGCTATATTAGCAAGATAAAGGAATCGGCTTATGTCCATGCAAATGAAGACACAAGATGAGACATTAACGCCTGATTTGAGAGACGCGGTAACAGGAAAACCACTTAAGGGTTTGTGGATCCTAACCCGTGGTTTCCGCACCGTACTGCTCGCAGTGATTGCCAGCTTGGCTATCAGCGTGCTGGCACGAACAGGCACATATATGGTTATTCGCCGCTTTGTGGATGGCTTCCTGGCTGATCCGACCAGCAGACTTGATCTTTGGCTAATCGTACTAGCCTTTGTGCTGCTAACGGCGATCCAAGGACTCTTCGCCTTCTTCGGCGGTGCGCTTTCTGCTCGCAGCTCAGAAGGCATCACACAGCGTCTGCGCAACTATATGCTGAATCATATTCAGCGGCTGCCGTTCCAATATCATGACGGCGCCCATACGGGAGACCTGATCCAGCGCGTCACATCGGATATTGACGCAGTCCGCCGCTTCTTCGCTGTCGAAGTAGTAGCCAGCAGCCGGATCATCTTCTTGTTTCTGATCAACTTCATTGTGATCCTGTCGCTGGATCGGCGACTGGGTTTGATCTCTGTCGTCGTCATCCCCTTCATCCTGGGGATTTCGGTCTACTTCTTTCGGCTAGTTTCGAGGGCCTACGACGACTATCAGGTGCAGGAAGCCGTATTATCAACGACGCTACAGGAGAACCTGACTGGTGTACGCGTGGTCAAAGCCTTCGCTCGGCAGGAATACGAAGAGAATAAGTTCGAGGAAGCCAACATCGACAAATACTACAAGGGCAAGCGCCTCATGCTCATGCATGCGCTCTACTGGCCGATTTCGGACATTATGTGCGGTGTGCAGCTCGTGGCTGGATTTGCCGTCGGCGCGTACATGGCCATTAACGGTACCATCACCGTGGGTACGTTCATCGCCTACTCGGGTATGGTCTCTCTGATCATCTGGCCCATGCGCAATCTCGGTCGTCTCGTCGTGGAGATGTCACGCGGTCTGGTCTCATTCCAGCGAATCGAAAAGATTATCGCCGCCGTGGAAGAGCCCATAGATGAGCATGGCAGCGCGCATCTCGATAAACTTGAAGGCAATATTGTGTTTCACAATGTGGACTTTACGTACGAGGTCATCGAATCGGAGCAGAATAACCATTCGGAGCCCGCGCCGATGCCGCATCGCACCAATGGAGCGAATGGAAACGGCGCCGGTTTAATGAGTGATGACGGCGATGCGCCACAGAAGCTAAACGACAACGATGACGGCGAGAAAAAGCATATTGCCGCATTGAAGAATATCTCGTTTGAAGCGAAACGCGGACAGCGAATTGCTCTGCTGGGCGGAACGGGTGCAGGCAAGACCTCGCTGGTCAACCTGCTGCCGCGCTTCTATGAATACACAGGCGGTCATATCCTGTTGGACGGCCTTGAACTGCGCGAGTATTCGCGGAAGGAACTGCGGCAACATATCGGCATCGTGGAACAGGAACCATTTCTGTTCTCGCGCACAGTGTTCGACAATATCACCTTCGGCGCGGGTAGAGAAGTGCCCATGGAAGAGGTGCAGGACGCAGCGAAAGCTGCCGCCATCCATGATGTGATCATGGAGAAACTGCCGGACGGATACGACACGCTTGTGGGCGAACGAGGTACGACGCTTTCAGGTGGTCAAAAACAGCGCATCGCGATTGCGCGGACGTTGCTGAAAAACCCGCGTATCCTGATTCTGGATGACGCTACCTCATCCGTGGACACGGGTACCGAAGCCGCTATCCGTACAGCACTGGGGCGGCTGATGGAAGACCGTACAACGTTTATCATTGCCCACCGTATCCAAAGCGTCATGGGCGCCGATCTGATCCTCGTGCTGGATCAAGGGTGCATCGTGCAGGCCGGAACCCATGAGGAACTAGTCCAACAGGACGGCATGTACAGACGGATCTATGAAGCGCAAACACGCATAGAAGACGAGCTACAGAAGGAGTTGGGCCATGACTCAACACTATGAGTTCGAGGAAGAAGAATTTACAACTCAGTTCAATGGTCACACCATACGACGTATCTTTGGGCTGACTCTGCCGCACTGGCCGTTCTTGGCAACGTTTCTATTATCCATCGGCATCACAGCGTTGCTGGATTCGTACTTTACGTTCCTGGGCAAGCAGCTCATCGACAACGCCATCACGCCTGGCGATACGGTCGCACTGCGCACTATCATGACGCGCTATGTGGCGCTTACCCTTGTACAGGCGACCAGCGTATTCGGCTTCATCTACTGTACCAGCATCTTGGGCGAGAAGATCCGCTACGACTTACGGAAACGGTTGTTCGAGCACCTGCAGAACCTGTCCCTGTCGTACTACAGCAAAACGCCTGTAGGCTGGATCATGTCTCGAGTTACCTCGGACACGGACCGTCTGGCGGAACTGGTGACCTGGGGCATGTTGGATGTGACGTGGGGTATTATGAGCATCACCACCGCGGTCATTTTCATGCTGATCATCAACTGGCAGCTCGCACTGATGGTCAGCCTGATCATCCCGTTGCTCATCCTGATTGCGTTCAAGTTCAAGCAACGTATCATCGTCGAATATCGCGAGGTGCGAAAGATCAATTCGAAGATCACCGGGCATTACAACGAAACCATCACCGGCGTGCGCGTGATCAAGTCGTTGGGACGCGAGCAGGAGAACCTAGAGGAATTCGGCGGGTTATCCGGCGACATGTACCGTGCAGGCTACAAAGCCGCATGGCTCTCCGCCCTGTTCCTGCCGGCTGTGCAGATCGTCAGCGCCTTAGCAGTTGGGCTGATCATGTTCTATAGCGGGAGACAGTTCATGCTGGCGGCGCCCGGCGGAAGCACCATTACTATCGGTGGCATCCAAGCCTTCATCGGCTACGTGATCTTCATGCTCTTTCCGATTCAGGAGATGGCGCGAGTCTATGCCGAAATGCAACAGGCCATTGCGTCCGGCGAACGCATATTCTCGCTGATCGACTCCGACCCAGAAATTGTGGACCGACCGGACGCCGTCGATCCGGGTACGCTGCAAGGCGATATTGTTTTCGATAATGTGGACTTCTTTTACGAAGGCGACAATCCAGTACTCTCCGACTTCAACCTGACGGTGAAGGAGGGCGAGACCATCGCACTGGTGGGACCGACTGGCGGTGGTAAGTCCACAATCGTGAACCTAATCTGCCGGTTCTACGAACCGTCGAGCGGAGAGATTCGTATCAACGGGTTAGATTATACGAAAATGACGCAGCACGCCATCCAATCTCGAATTGGAATCGTGTTGCAGACGCCACATCTGTTCTCTGGAACGATTCGAGAGAACCTGCGCTATGGCAGGTTGGATGCGACTGATGAAGATGTGGAATCGGCTGCCAAGATGGTCGGTGCGCATGAGTTCATCATGCAGCTAGACAACGGGTATGACGAAGAAGTTGGCGAAGGAGGCGGCCTTCTTTCCGTCGGTCAAAAGCAATTGATCAGTCTTGCCCGAGCCGTCCTATCCGATCCAGATGTGTTCATCATGGACGAAGCCACCAGTTCGGTCGATACACTGACGGAAGGCTTGATCCAGAAGGGTATGGATACACTGATGGAAGGTCGCACGAGCTTCGTCATCGCCCACCGTCTCTCGACAATTCGTCGTGCGGATCGCATTCTGGTCATTGAGAACGGAAAGATTGCCGAAATGGGCACGCATCGAGAGTTGCTGTTACAACGAGGTCACTATTACCGGCTGTACACGCAGCAGTTCCGCCGGGAGTTCGAGGACGACTATGAGCATCTCGTCGAAGAAGACAAAGTGCATGGTGACGGCGTGGCTGTCTACGCTGGATAGGTCCGGTGGCCTACACAGATAATATACCATATACAGACCCGCATCCATCGTGGATGCGGGTCTGTATATGCGATGACCGGGACTAGGAATTACCTCCCATGTTGGAGTATAGTTGCCTTGGACACTGCACGCGGCGCACGGTGCAACCCTCTCGAATAATCAGCGCATCCATGGAGCAGGCAACGCTTGTTTAGCAACCTCCCTTTCAATGGCGATTACCCAATCATTCAGCCATTCGGCGACAGCGCGCGAACCTTTCTTCGCGTTCAGTTTGGCGGCGTCACACTCAAAGGGCACCACGGAATCGACTTTGCCACTCCTGAAGGCACCCCGATTTATTCGGTTGCAGACGGAATCGTGGCATCAACGCAATACGATCGTCTTGGCTTCGGCGTTTATGTGATAGTCGAACATCACTGGGGACAGACATTCTATGCACATCTATCACGCATCTCCGTACAGAGGGGCGACGAGCTTTTAGCCGGACAACTCCTCGGTCACAGCGGAAAGAGCGGTCTGTGCAGCCAGCCGCATCTCCATTTCGGGCTGCGCATCAACCCCTATGATTTAGGCGACCGTTGGTGCGGCTACACAGACCCGGCGCCCTACTTGCATCGTGTCCGGTTTGGGCGTGGTCCGCTAGCTGGACCACATATCGTCGGCGGCGTTGACAAGCACCTGGGTCTGCTGGCACGCTGGCAGCCGAGGCTCATCACCGTGCTGAAGCCAAACGTCGACGAGATGCGAGCTCTGCGCAGTACGTGCCCGGATTCTGTGATCGTGGGTCGCCTTTATTTGCCTACGCTGTCCGTCGACCAACGCATACAGAGCGGCCCGAGAGAAGCGGCGCTGTGGGCGCATCAACAGACGATTCCCTATCTGACGGACGATGTGGACTTCTGGCAGGTCGTAAATGAAATCCACCAGGACGCAGAGGGGTTAGCGCTGCTGAACAACTTTGAGCTTGCTCGCATGCAGCTCGCCGAGGAGGATGGCTACCGCTGTGCTCTCTTCGGCTATAGCGTCGGCAACCCAGACCTGCCGAAAACGGATCGCATGAAACACTGGGAGATTCTCTATCCAGCACTGGCGCGAGCCGAACAACGGTCGCATATCATATCGGTGCACCAGTACGGATCCCCGGATCTTTGGGGACCGGATGACCTGTACGACTGGTACATCTATCGCCTGGAGCATCAGGTGCTGCGTCGGTTGCCGTTTAAGAAACTTCGGTTCGCTGTCACCGAGATCGGTATCGACGGTTTGCTGTCCGGCAAGGAACCGAAAGGCTGGCAGGAGTTCATGGGCAGTACGGAGTATACCCGCCAAATACTAAGGAGCAACGCCTACTGTGAACGCTACTCCGGTCGCATCCTCGGTGCATCAGTCTTCACCTTGGGCGGCAATGCTCCCTGGCAAACATACGACATCCAAGGGGAAGTCGCAGATAGCCTAGCCGTATTCTCCGATCGCGGACCGTGGGAAGACGTCCACACGGATGTGACCGACATTGTACCTGGCGACTTCATACCATCGACAGATCCGGGTGCGGAAGCATTGCAGGACACGGACTCTGACCCAGACGGCGGCTCGACTGCACCGGGTGTTGAGCAGCCGATTTTTCGGCGTCGACTTGACCTGCGCTTCGTAGATTACAATATGGAGATCGTGCCAATCGAAGAGCGACCGGACAACGCATTCGGCTCCATCGTCTATCTGGTAAAGGATGTCTTCATGACAGTGGACGGCTCCTGGGAGACGACCGGCCTTCCGGATGAAGTGCCGCTATGGGCGCGCAGGGAATACCTTACGCCTGAGTTTGACGAGGCAGGTGCAGACAGACATCTATTCGGCGCGGTACTCGGACTGGATGGAGAACTTGTACCGGTTGCGCGTATTACGTACTGGTCTGACGGGCTGCAGAGGATCGCCGACCCGGACTACGACGGGTTTGTGCGCAAACTGGTCGACAAGGACTCTGGTTGGGCCAATATCATCATGGGCATTGCAAGTAGCTTCGATCCTGATGATAACGAAAGTGGGCCATGGTGCTGGATGCCGGATGGCAGCGCTGAGATACTCTGCGGCGGCGGTCTTCCGCTCAAAAACCACGTATCCACCTTTGTTGTATGGCAAGCAATGAAGCGTACTGACTACCTTCAGCTCAAGACTCGCAACGACAGAACCAATCCTTTGCCCATTGGGAGTGTTCCACCCGTAGTTCGTCGAATAAGCCATTGTATTAGCTACTATGGAATTCGCGTGCGTACATTGACCTCGCCGATGTCGGGGCGCGGAAGCCGACCTGCCTATGTCGTTCGCGACCTCTTCACTGTTTCCATTGACTTGGCGTGTACAGATGCGGAGGTTGGACGTCCGCCTGAGTGGGCTGCTAAGGAGTATGAGATACCGCGCGTGAAGCCGAGTTGGGGCAGCCATGCGACGCTCTATGCGGCAGTTCGCAACAGAGACGGGGTGCTGATACCCGGTCACAAAGTCAAGTATGCCCGCGATAACTACGACGCACTGCGCGCATTAAATGACACTGAACGCCTCGTGCGCACGACAGATGAACGTACTCTTTGGGCGCATCTGGATATCGACGATGGTGACATCTACTCTACAAGTCGAGTGCAGCACGGGCCTTGGTCGTGGGCGCCGGAAGGTGCGCTGGAAGCGGTAACCGGCGGTGGTGTGCCGGACGGCAATCACTTAGCCGTATTCGCCGTCTGGGAAGAAGTAATCTAGCGGCGTATATGCCTGGGAAGCCTCGTTGTTGGCTATCATTCAGCCGGAGATGCAGAATTTACTCTCCAGCTCGACGAAGCATCGCTACCGCTACTGGGCTAGAAAATCACGCCCTACTACAATGCGTACGTCGACCGGCGAGCTGATATTCAGCCCCTCCAGCCGAGACAGATTCGGATCTAACTCCAAATCGTCGCCGACAAGTTCCACCAGATTTTCCGGTACGCCATAGTTTATGATCAGCGTGCGCCCGTAGTCGCTGCGGTCCGCATCACCGATGGAGACAACGTGCCATCCCTGTGACTGCAGCAGGTCTCGCGTGCGAGCAGCGATACCCGGTTCGCCAGTGCCGTTTAAAATTTCTATGCGAACCCAGTCAGTGTCTCTATAGGATGCAACTGCGTCACCGGTCGGCGGGGCGAAGAACTTGTCCAGTGCGCTGCGCACAAGCGAACGGTCTGGCAACAGAATCCAGGCGCCATTCTCCGCATAAGTTTCCTCGCCATATCGACTGTCCAACACCAGTTGTCGCACCTCACGCAGCGATGAATCACGGATGTAGTTGGCAAATTCAAGCTGCATGGACATAGGAATATCTGTATCGATACTGCTGCGCATGGTGTACAGCAGCCGAGGCAGCTTTGGAATCAATATCGGGATCATGTCTGCACGCAGTATTTTGTCCACCACGGCGCGGATGACCTGCTGTTGGCGCCCTGCACGCGAGTAGTCATCGTCCTGGTTGCGCGTGCGCACGTACTTGAGCGCATTGGCGCCGTCCAGGTGCTGAACGCCGGCGTCTATGTGAAATAACTCAGTCTTGTAGTCGTCTGTGGGGTATTTTTCGTCGTGGATAGTCTCGGGAACGGTAATCTCAACCCCGCCGATGAGGTCCACCAAGTCCACGAATCCCTGAAAGTTCACCTTGACAAAGTAGGGTACTGGCTGACCGATGAAGCTACTAACCGTATCCTTGGCCAATTGTTTGCCGCCGCCAGGATAGCCGATGGACTCGCCCAATTGATAGGCGGTGTTTATTTTACTCGAATAGCCCAAGCCGGGAATGGGCACCCACAGATCGCGTGGGAGTGACAGCAATCCCGCCGTCTGGTTCTGCGGGTCTAGCGTCAGCAGAATCATCGTATCGGTTCGAGGCGTGTCAAACTCGTCGGGTCGGGCGTCTGTTCCTAGTAGTAGCAGGTTGATAGCAGGAACCGACGCAACAGGTTCTGCAGGAGTATCCGAAACAGGCTCTTCCACCGCGCCTGCATCAACATCTCCAACCGACGACTGGTCTTGAGCTGCGGAAGGTTGCTGTTCAGCTGATGCGTCGACGTTGACAACGGGACTGAGTAGCGCCAAAGGTGAAGTGCTGACTATGCGATTCTGCGCCCAATTAAAGAGGCGGTTACTCAGTAACAGAACTGAGACAATCACTACCACGCTATACACAGCAGCGACGGTGATTGCCCGCACGGTCCTCTTGTCTTTTAGGTCTGGTTCCGGTTCAGCGCCGTACTTGTATTCTTGGTCTTCGCCCATAACAGATAATTATAGCATAAGAATCATTTGATAATGGTAACGGTTAGTAGGGTTTGGTAGTTCCAAATGATCTATTTCTCTGCATCACGTATGACGACGCAGAACACGCTGCTGAATGATGAAGGAGATAATCATGTGGGTATTGAAGACGCGAAAACCCGATGTCTGCCAAGACACCGGGTCGCGAATAGCAGCGTTTTTTTGCTTATACAACAGCATTCGAACTACAATAGGGGATGGCTGTACAAGGCTGATTTCGTCAGTATGAACATCGTGCCGTCTATCTCATCAATATATAGACCACTCAGCCCTCGCAGCGGATCGCCTTCTGGGGCGAGGAGTTGCTTATCGTATGCACCGTTCTTGTCGTAGACCAGTATGCGATCATCTCCGGCATCAACTAGATATATTCTCTCGCTACCTTCCTTGGCGACATACATGTCGACTGGATCTTCAGCAAGGCCGACGCTGTTTTCCAGCGAGAATGGTAGCTGTTCCCCATCTTGATAGCGCATGATGTTCCCGCTGCCCAAGAGCAGCCAAATATCGCCGTCAATTTCCATGGACAGTGCACCAGCTAGGTTCACTAGAGTGTCATCTTGGAACCAGTTGTCCGGTTCCGTGTACGTTTGACCGGGACTGTAGCGATAGATGGCGTTCGTTCCTTCATCCGCGACGTAAATGCGACCGTTGAAGGTTTGTACTTGGGAGGCACTCTGCCAATACTCTTCGCCGCCGAGTTCAAAGCGGCGTGCACCCTCCACGCGTGGGTCATAGCTAAACAGATTGTTGTTGCGATCCAAAATGAGCAGCGTAGGTTTATCTGCAAAACCAGGATTCAGTGGAAGCCATGCCATATCACCCAGAGTGCCTACAGTAGCGCCTTCGACATTATCACCCATCCTCAACACAACCTGCGGCTCTTCGCCCACAACATCGCCGGAAGTAGGATCATAACGATAGCGGAGAATCGCTTGGCGACCGTTATCAAGCACATAGATGCTGCTATCTGCCACGAGCACGCGATGCGGATTCGCATCCGCCGGGAATGTGACGAGCGGCGAGACCAGACTGTAGAGCGGCTGCACCTGCAATACGTCCTGCAGAAGCTGCTCAATATTGGCGGCGAGTAACAGCCGTTGCTGCGTGCTGCCCTCAAGTGCAATGGCTTTAGTCAAGTAGTCCTTGGCATCCACCAGCGCCTCGCGAGCACGGGCTTTGTCTTCCTGGTTGAAAGAGGTCAAAGCACTATCATATTGTGCCTGTGCAGCGTCAGTCAACAGGTCCGCCTCATGCTCATTCTCCCTGCCCGGTCCATAATGCAGGCCGAAAACGATAGCAGGGACCAGGATAATGATGATCAACGCCAGAAGAATTAGAAGCCGAGCTCGTGCGCCTGTTGTCGGTTTGGGTGGTGAAAATGGCTCAATGTCTGGCAGTGGCGGCGGGCTGATCTTCGGACCGTAATGCGGTTTTTCGGACTCGACTGCATCGACCGGATACTGCTGGGGAACGGATGGCGCAAATGATGTATCTACAGGAGCAGGGTCATCATCTTCCGCATCTAGATCATTTTCTGAATCTGTCTGCTCACCTCCGTCCGGCAGCATCCGTTTTAGGAAACGTTTTGTCTGATGCATACCGGCTACTGCGGCAACCGACATACGCTGTGACCAACTGTTATCATGCGCCAATGTCTGTTGATCAAACGCAAGGTTTTCACTGCCTGCAGCGACTTCGTCGCCCAGAACACCGCTGTCATCCGTCTCACTTGGATAAGGGTCGCTGGCAGTGCTCACATTGCCATAGGTTTCAAAATCAGTGTATGTATCGAGGTACGGATCCGAAAATGTCGAACTGTCAACCCGGTCCGCTTCAGATTCCAGCGAACGTTCATACTGTCTGGCAGTCGAATATGACTGTGGTTCGTCGCTGTCAGGGTCTGGTGAAAATGCGCCAGCCGATTGATTTTCGATCCTTGCATAGCGGTTTCGGGAAGAGAGCACTCCCGAAAGTGTGCCGGTGTCGGGATAGTACCGATCAGGTTCCGGCGGATCGATTCTCGTTGGCGCAGGTTGAATTTTAGCTTGCGAGCCCGACTGCCGAGGTGGGGCGATATTCACAGCAGTCGGCAATCCAAAAAAACGTGAAGTCCCATTCCCACCAGGATCTGTTGAGTTTTGTGCGGAAAGTGATGCCGCCGCACCGGCTCGCTGCTGTCTATCCATCATGACAATAAAACAACCCGGTGGCGCTCCTTCACCGCTCTGTGCATAGAGTTCATCGGCTGCTTCTGTACAGTTCTGTTCATTGACATAGGCAACAATACCAGCCAATGTTTTGATAGATACGATCTGCGTCCACCTGGCACTTCCCAAAAAGAACGCATCGTCCGGGCCAAGCTTCTGACGGAATATTTGCATAGGGACATCGCCGTCAAAGGCAGGCGTTGTCGACAACTCTGAAGGAAACATCTGCACCTGATCATTGGTGCGAACAAGTGCCATAGCAGAACCGCTGGCAACAATGACGAGTCGATCGTTGAGCAACGCCGCGCACAGTACGCCCGCCCGAAGCGCACTATCCGGATATTGTTGATTGATCTCTTGTATGACCTGATGCGCCCGCCGCAATGATTCGATCATCACGTTGGATTGGCTTCCCTTGGCCGTATAGTACGTGCGCTGAATCACGGTCAAAAGGTGGTCGGAAATCTCAGCGCCGTCGCGATGATCGTCCAAAAGGTCGACCATTGCATACAATTTTCCGCGCTGTTTCTGTCGTGTACCGGACGGAGGCTCAACGACACGAACGCCTACCGGCTGTTCGGCTTTGGGACCTGTGATGTATCCTACTAGCGTCGAAAGAGAGGATGATTGCTTAGAACCGCTGTGTTCGGAATTCATCATGCAATAATTTTAGCGTCATGTTGGCAATATGTCAACGTTGCTTCCAACGGTTCGGAAATAAGATATGCGGCATTTTTGGGCCATTCGTCATACAAAATAGAGTGGTAGTGCTGATTAGCCCCCGCTAGGCTTTGCCCAGTCCTTCAACGCCTCTATAATCGTTGCAGCATCCGCTGAATGACTTACCTTTGGCAACTCCGGCTCCCTGACCAGTAGTCATGTGTGCGTACACTATGGACAACGAAGAACGATACAGAATTCCGGCGCGTCGTCATCGCACAGAAGAAGAGATCAAGCGAAGCCGGTTCATCACGACAGTAGCGCGTACGGAAACGCCGGAAGTAGCCCGCGACTTCATTCGCGAGATGAAAGAGGAGTTTGCAGATGCCAGCCACAATTGCTGGGCCTATGTCGCGGGGCCGCCTGGCTCCACGGCGCAGATCGGCATGAGCGATGACAGTGAACCCCACGGCACAGCTGGAAGACCGATGCTGACAGTGCTGCTGCACAGTGAGATAGGCGAAATCTGTGCCGTCGTGACGCGTTATTTCGGTGGCACTTTGTTGGGGAAAGGCGGGCTAGTGAAGGCCTATAGCGGAGGCGTCAAAGCCGCTGTCGAATCGCTGCCCACGATGGAAAAGATTCCTACAAGTGATCTGCTTGTGATGATCGATTACGCTTCCGTAACGCCATTTCAACTATTGCTGCCGGAATTCGAAGCGACTGTCGTTAAAGAGGAATACGCAGTAGATGCTAGCTTTACCGTGAGATTGCCGTCCCAGAACATCAAACACTTTAAAGAAACGTTGACGAACTTGACCAACGGCAACGCCATCATTGACCATAGAGGTGAATCGTAGTCTTTCGCTACTGCTCCTGGGAGACGGCTAGCCAGGCCCGATCGGCTGCCTCCCGACAAACGCCGTAGCCGAAACCGCGCCGGCTCAGATATCCCATCGTCTTCTGCCGATATTCCCATTCGTCAAGCGATGTCCAGCGATACATGACCTTCTCTAGCGCTTGCCAAGCCGATTCAGTCTCCTGAACCGTCTCCAGCACAGTGTCGATAATATCCTCGTCCACACCTTTCTGTCTAAGCTCATAAGCCAGTGCACGACGACCGCGCGGCCGAAATTGCTCGCGATTATCCACCCAGAAACGAGCAAACTGTAGGTCATCCACATAACCCCGCGCTGTCAGCCGCTCTATCACTGCGTCGACGATAGCTTCCTGTACATCCTTGCCCGCGAGATAAATGCGCACTTCTGCAATGCTATGCGGTCTTCGACTCAGATAGCGGATGGCTTTCTGATAGGCAAGGTGCTCCTGGCCTTCGTCCTGCAGCGCAGTCTGCTCCTGTGCGGACAGTTCCTGTCCGCGTCGTAATGCCGACGCAGCCAATAGACTGACGGAGAATGCATACTCTTCGTCCAGGAATATGCTAACCCGTTCCTTGTCGTGCTTCTGGATTTGTAGTTTTGTGATTGTCGGCATAGCAGGTCTTAGGCGAGTTAATCGGGGGCAGTGACATAGCTATTGCGAGTCCGGAAGATCATCCTCTTGTGCTGGAAGATGGTCCTCAATGTGATGGCGTACAGCGAACACCGCAGCTTCGGCTCTCGAGGTAACCTGCAGCTTCCCTAGAATCGAACTCACGTAGTTGCGTACGGTTTTCTCGCTCAGAAAGACTCGCCGTGCGATCTCCTTGTTGGTCAACCCGTCCGTTACCAGCGCCAGAATGGCCAATTCCTGATCAGTTAGTTCAGAAAAAATCTCGTCATCCTCTTGGCGAGCATTGCTTCGAACTTTGGCAAATATCTGCTGCGTGACGGCTGGGTCCAGCATGGATTCACCGCGACCGACCGTAATCAGCGCGCGCACAAGGTCATCTCCTCCGATCTGCTTGAGTACGTAACCCGATGCACCGGCGGCAATGGCATCGATGAGCACATCATCTTCCGCATAGGAGGTTAGCATGACGACTTTGGTTTCGGGTCGGCTCTTCTTGATCTCTTCAGTGGCTTCGACACCGCTCTTGCCGGGAAGGCGGATATCCATAATCACAACGTCAGGCTGATACGCCAGCGTTTTCTCGAGCGCTTCATCCGCATCACCGGCTTCGGCTACTACTTCAAACTGTGGATATCGCGACAGCAAGGCGCGCAAGCCAAGGCGCACAACCTCGTGATCGTCAACTAGCAGAATTCGCAGATGCTGGCTCTCTCCCGTAACAGACACGTTGACTCCCCAATACTCCGACAGCGCCATAGCAGTACTACAGTGCGCGCAATCCTGTGATGATTCTGGTATGTATTGTCCGAATGACGAACACGCAACTATAATTCTGGCATAATTAAGGCTATCGAGCAATCACATCGGAATATGAACACGTCAACGGTTCCGCATCTCAATGGAAGAAGACTCGCTGTATTTGGCATCGGACTGGCCCTGCTCTGTTGGGCTGCCATCGTGCTTCTGCACATATACGTCTTTAAGCTGCCTGTTTCACTTGCGAGCCTAGTGATCGAATTTGCCATCATCGCAACCGGAAGCATCACTTTCTGGATCCGCATCGTTAGTTTCCTAAAGCAGCAAGAAAGCGAAATTCGCCTGCAGACGGAGCGTCTTGAAGCCTTGCATAGCGCCACTGTGGCATTGACAACCGAACACGAGTTACGCCCGATGCTACAGAAGGTGGTCGACCTGAGTCGCGAACTTATCAATGCGAGATACGGTGCATTGGGCGTACTTGACGAAGAGGGCGAGCATATCGACCAGTTTATCACGTCAGGCATGTCGCCTTCCGTACTCTCGCGAATTGGCCGCTTTCCGGAAGGCGCTGGACTTCTAGGCGTATCCCTCTATGATGGTGATTCGATTCGGATCGACGATGCTTCCAGGGATGAACGAAGCTCGGGTCTGCCAGACCACCATCCGCATATGCATTCGTTTATGAGCGTGCCCATATCGTTGAAGGGTCGCATCTTCGGCAATCTCTATCTGGCCAATAAAATGGCAGAGACAGATGACAATTCCGCCGCCCTCGCGCAACAACACACCGTTTTTACTACAAACGATCAAGAATTGCTGGAGATGTTCGCAGCTCAAGCGGCAATTGCCATTGAGGATGCGCAGCTATCACGAGCATCTCGCCAGTTGGCCGTACTTCGCGAGCGTGAACGGATTGGCATGGACCTGCACGACGGTGTCATTCAGTCTATCTACGCCATTGGCTTGATACTAGATGATACTGCCCACGGTTGCGCGACGATCCCAAACTTGCCGAAGCGCGGATCACCAACGCCATATCCGGCCTTAACTCGGTGATCCATAATATTCGCGCCTATATTCACGACCTCCAATCACCCGATTTTTCCGACAAGGACATCATTATTGGGCTCGAAGAGCTTGTGCGAGAGTTCGAAGCTTATTCGGTCTTGGAAGTCCGAACATACGTCGACCATGTCGCAGTGCATGGTATTACCCAGCGTCAAGCGTCCGAACTGCTGCATATTGTCCAAGAAGGATTGACGAATATTCGACGGCACTCGCATGCGTCGGTCGCAAGCGTCCGGATGCGGCTAAAAAACCATCACCTCGAACTCACAATCGAAGATAACGGCGCTGGTTTTGAGGTCAACGACGCGTTGGGTCGATCGGGCCATGGCCTTCGCAATATGACCGAACGCGCCATCAAGGCTAACGGCACGCTCGAATATGATTCAACACCAGGCGGCGGGACACGTATCACCGTCTCTATTCCTGTGAACCAGGATATGCCGGAAGATGAGCCTGTCGACGCATAAACTCCACTTTGTCTCATAATTTGATGGCACTTGTCCTACCATTCAGGGACAAGTGACCCTGTCGCTGCATTCACTTCCACGCGTATACTATTGTTGCACCTCGCCTTGCGAGGCAGTTTACGCTTGACGAAATCCCGGAGGAGACGCAGGTGGCCGAGCCTGCGATTGTAACAAGTGGTCTTACTCGCCGCTTCAATCAGGTCGTTGCAGTTAACGACCTGAATCTGCGCGTCAATGACGGTGAAGTTCACGGCATTATCGGACCGAACGGCGCCGGAAAATCAACAACGTTTCGGCTTCTTCTCGGATTGCTACAACCCTCTGCAGGCGCCGTACGAATTATAGGCAAAGACCCTGTGGCACATGGTGACTTCGTGCGACAGTATACAGGTGTTGCGCTTGAAACGCGCGGTCTGGATGAGCGGTACAACGCCTGGAATACGCTCGACTATCACGGGCGCATCTGGGGCCTGCCCAGACAAGAGCGACTGCGCCAAATGGAAGAACTGCTACACGTTTTTGGCCTGTGGGACAATAGGTACGAAATCATTGCCGGCTGGGGACGTGGCATGAAGCAAAGGCTCAGTCTCGCTCGCAGCCTGCTGCCAACACCCCGGTTATTGCTGCTGGATGAGCCATATGCAGGCCTAGACGAAATCGTTGCGGCCTCCATCACGGACCACCTGTGCAACATGGTCGACCAAACGGGCATGACAGTGCTGATGGCAACGAGCAACTTGTCCATCACAGACCGCTGCTGTGATCACATGACGATTCTGCACAAAGGTCGGGCGCTCGTCAGTGGAAGCATGTCGACCATACATGCCCTTGGCCACAAACCTGCCATTAAAGTTACTGGGCGCGGCTTTTGCGAAGAAATCGCCGTGTTGCTGCTGCGCAGACCGGAGGTAGCTTCGGTCAACCAGACGGAGAACGTTATCACACTAAAGTTGACCGGTAACGTGGACACGGCGCCGTTGGTCAGCCTCATCATAGAATCAGGCGCCGAGGTTACGGAAGTGAGAAAACAGACGTCCTCCCTATCAGAGGTGTTCGGCGCACTAGTTCAAGACGATGAGCAAATTAGCGAATCGGTCAGTGAAATGAGCCCCGCCCGATGATGTCGGATGCTTGGGTTGTTGGGCGACATGAACTGCAGAATATCATTGTCTCGCTCTATCCCAACAAGAGCGCCATTGTCGCCTTCGGCCTTACACTGATTATTCTCGGTTTAGTTGCGCCCATCGGCATCGCAAGCGGATGGTTGGATTCCACTGGCTATCTGTTCGCGTGGTTCTGGTTGACGTGGCTCCTGATTGCTGGCCCGAGCAGCGACGCATTCGCTGGCGAGCGGGAACGGCACACGCTTGCCTATCTTCTTTCTACCAGGCTATCGAGTGGCGCCATTCTTTTCGGAAAAATCACAGCCGTTTCACTGTACGGTTTTGCACTCTCCATGATTGCCGTTCTGGTGAGCGCGGTTATTCTGACGGTTTCAAGTGAATGGTCACAGTCAAGGCCAGCCTTCCACTTCCTCTATTCAGTAGCGTTTTTAACGCCCTTTGCTTCTTTGCTGGCGGCAACCACAGGTATACTCGTTTCTCTGTCTATGCGATCACCGAGACAGGCGCAGCAGGCAATAACGATAATCGCGCCGGCTGTCATGGCGCTCGCAATCGTCGTACGCGGAATTGTCAGCCTGATCTCCCCTTCGCTTCTCCAGACCTATGCACGCTGCACAATAGCGAACCCGTGCAGACCATACATGATCAGCATCGTCGCGCTCCTAATGCTGTTCCTTTCAGCCGTAATCTACTGGCTAGCCAACATCCGCATCGACCATATCCGTCGTCGCCCGTCCTAATAATTCTGCCTAACAGGCCTGGATTCTCAGATCCACGTGCGTCTATACAGATATGCACCGTGGCCGGTTCAGGTTGCGAGCGACGATGGAAACAAGGGCATGCGTATGCGATGTGGTATCATTCTGGAAAGTGAACTTTCTGGGCGAAGAAACGAACGCCGGTGGCGGCTTTGCATCGTCTTGGCGCCTGAACTAGTTAGGAAAATCGATTGGTTCTACTTGTAACCGGCAGCAACGGCCGAATCGGTCGCTATGTTGTCCGCGAACTGCAATTGCACGGCCATTCGGTCGTTGGTCTTGATCTTGGAACGCCCATCTCTCAGGACTATACATACATTCGAGCCGACCTGACAGACGCCGGTCAGATATACAATGTTCTCGCTCGGTTCGGAATCGAAGCGGTTGTGCACATGGGCGCGTGGGCCAACGCCGGACTGGCATCCGACCAGCGCGTGTACGGTGATAATGTCAGCGGTACGTTTAACCTGTTTCAAGCCTGCGCCGACCTTGGCATCCGTCGAATCGTCTCCGCATCCAGTAATCAAATCTATGGATTTGCCGGAGCCCCGCCGCTCTATGTGCCGGTTGACGAAGAGCATCCCGCCCGCCCCGTTAATTGCTATGCGCTTTCCAAAACTGCCGGCGAGCAAGCTGCTGATTATTTCGTGAAGCAGTTCGGGCTGGAGATACTTTCGTTCCGCCTGCTTGGCGTGCGCACGCCGGAAGAGATCGCTCCAGAAATTGAGGCAATGGTCAAAGACCCCGCATCAGGTAACAGGCTGCTGTGGACGCGGACGGATGCGCGTGATGCTGCGCAAGCGTGCCGGCTGGCTATCGAAGCGTCTACTGTAGAACCAGGACCGTACAATATCACAAGCTCGGAGACGGTACTGCCACAACTGACGATCGATCTGGTTACTGAGCAATTTGGAAATATGATGAAAGTACGTGGTGAGTTGCCTGACCATGCCTCTCCGTTAAGTATTGCAAAGGCGCGAGCCGCATTCGGCTATGAACCGAAGTACGTCTGGCGCCATAACCAATATCATCCGGAATAGTTGGCCGGTGCAGCCCAAACTCGCTGCAGGCGTTTTCGTACGCAGAATAAATAGCCCGCCGTTTTTTCAGTGAGTGTGATATTAGGCAAATCGTATAGACCGAGTAAGTGCAGCAGACATCATCCGCATCATCCACCTCCCATTGCACCGTATGCAGGAGACAACTCAATGAAGATCACAGACATCACCGTCCAAACATTCCGCTATCGCTCACAAACGGTGCGCGATTCGGAAGGACACGGCCATCCTGGCCCAGAAAATGACGCCTCGCAATCGCTGGTGACAATCCATACGAACGAGGGCATTGAAGGACACGCCTTCGGCAACATAATGCAGGGCACATTGGAGAAAGCAGTCAAACCCATCCTTGTCGGCCAAGACCCTGTCTATCGCGAGAAGATCTGGCAAGCGCTGAAGGAGCGACAACGGCTCAATTTGGCCACACTGCAGGACAAGGTACTAACCGCTGTGGATCTGGCGTTGTGGGATATCGCCGGCAAACAGGCGGGACTGCCCGTGCACAAGCTTCTCGGCGCCGCACGCGACAAAGTGCCCGCCTATGCAAGCACCATGTGCGGCGACGATCTCGAAAATGGACTAAATTCACCAGAAGCCTATGCCAAGTTCGCCGAATGGGCGATGCAGAGAGGCTATCCTGCCTTCAAGCTGCATACGTGGCAACCGCCCTATGATGGTGCGCCGAATGCCAAGCGCGACGCCGCCGCCTGCGCCGCCGTCCGAGAAGCTGTCGGTCCGGATATCCCGCTCATGCTGGACCCTTTTCACTACTACAGTCGTGAAGAAGCGCTCTATATCGCCAAAGAGCTGGAAAAACTGGACTACTATTGGATGGAAGAGCCTATGGACGAACACAGCATGTCGTCCTACGTTTGGCTATGCGAAAACACCTACCTGCCCATTTGCGGCCCCGAAACGGCCGAAGGCAAGATGCACACACGCGCCGAATGGATCAAATACGGCGCCTGCGATTTGGTACGCGGCGGTGTAGGCGATGTAGGCGGCATCACCCCGCTCATGAAGATAGCCCATCTAGCGGAAAGCTTCGGCATGCGTATGGAAGTGCACGGCGGTGGCGTCGGCAATCTGCACGTATTATGCGCCATGTCTGTCCCCGGCGAATTCTACGAACGAGGCCTGCTGCATCCGTTTATCGACTATGAGAAACCGGCGCCGTGGCTCAACAAGCTGGTTGATCCTATGGACGACGAAGGCTTTGTCCATGTATCGCAGGATCCGGGTCTTGGTATGGATGTCAATTTTCAATACATCGCTGACAACGTCATCTCAGCCTACTAGAGGTTACACAAAAATATATTTGCTTATGTGAACTCGCAGCACTTCACATAAGCAAACATCGAAGGCAGATTAGTTCTCCGCCTCTTTTTGACGTGAACGAACACGTATCCTAGGCTGCATTGGCGCGGCCGCGAATGCAGCCTAGGATACGATAGCAGGACTCTCATCCGCAGGAGTAGAAGAGAACAGTGGCAGCAACAACAGACAGCAAGAACGATACGCGTCAAAACGAAACACGCTCCAGAAGCCAGGCGTTCTTCGGCGCAGGGCACGTTGCGGGCTTTACACACCGGGCATTTACAAAATCCATGGGCTTCAGCGACGACGACATGAGTCGCCCGCTCATCGGCATCTGCAACACCTACAGTGAATTAAACAACTGCAACAGCCACTTGAATGAACTTGCCGATGCAGTGAAACGGGGTGTCTGGCAGGCTGGCGGCTTTCCGCTGGAATTCCCGACCATCTCCCTAGGCGAAATCTACCTGAACCCTACGTCAATGCTCTATCGCAATCTCGCTGCCATCGACACGGAAGAGATGATCCGAGCGCAGCCGTTAGATGGCGTTGTGCTGCTCGTTAACTGCGACAAGACCGTGCCGGCAGCCGTCATGGGCGCTGCCAGCGCCGATATCCCCACCATGGTGCTATCCGGTGGTCCCGCGTTGAACGGGCACTTCCGCGGCGAAATTGTGGGCGCATGTACCGACTGTCGGCGCTTGACAGCGGAGTTCACAGCCGGCGCCATCTCGCAGGAGACCTATACGGCAGTAGAAGGCGCGGTATTTCGAGGACCAGGGCACTGCATGGTCATGGGCACAGCGTCCACCATGAATTCACTCATGGAAGCGCTGGGCATTGCACTGCCTGGCAACGGCGCCACACCGGCAGTCGACGGAGACCGCGTGCGTCTGGCGGAACAAACCGGTCGGCGCATCGTGGAGTTGGTTACGGAAGGCGTCCGGCTATCGGACATCCTCACACGCGACGCCTTTGAAAACGCGATTACGTTGCTCTGTGCTGTGGGCGGCAGCACCAACGCAGTCGTGCATTTGCCGGCGATTGCGGGACGCCTGGGTATTGATCTGCCGCTGGATTTATTCGACCAGATCAGTCGGAACACGCCCATCGTCGCCAGTTTGCGACCTAGCGGCGCCTATCAGATGGAGGACCTGCATTACGCAGGCGGCATTCCGGCTGTCCTGAAACAGCTACTGCCGCTCCTGCATGGCGATGCGTTGACGGTCACCGGACGCACGCTGGCAGAGAATGTGGCAGACGCAGTGATCATCAACCCAGATGTCATCCGACCGCTGGACCAACCGTTTCATACGGAAGGTGGATTAGCCATCATCACCGGCAATTTGGCCCCGGACGGAGCGGTGATCAAGCATTCAGCAGCATCCAAAAACCTACTAACGCATCGCGGTCGTGCGGTCGTCTTCAGCGATTTCGACGATCTGCGTGCCCGAATAGATGACCCCAAACTGGATGTGACCGAAGACGATGTGCTGGTGCTGCAGAACTCTGGTCCTGTCGGCGGTCCAGGTATGCCAGAAATCGGCAACATCCCCATCCCAAAGAAGCTGTTGGAGAAGGGTGTGCGCGACATGGTGCGCATCTCAGATGCGCGCATGAGCGGTACTGCCTATGGCGCGATTGTATTGCACGTAGCGCCCGAAAGTGCAGTCGGCGGACCGCTGGCACTGGTTCGCAACGGTGACGAAATCGAGCTCGATTTCCGCAACCGCTCGCTGACGTTGCACGTGCCGGATGACGAATTGGCTAGCCGGCGAGCTGAATGGCGCGCGCCGGAAAAAAGGTACACGCGAGGGTACGGCATGCTCTATGAGCAGCATGTTGCCCAAGCGCCGCTTGGCGCGGATTTCGACTTCCTTTGGGGCAAAGACCCGGTTACGGTCGAAGAACAGCCGAAATTCTGAGTAAAACAGTAGACCTTGCGAACAAGCGGTTGGAGCATAGGAATATTACCACTGCCATCATGGATTGGAGAGAATCATGACGAGTTTAGCGGGTAAAGTCGCAATCATCACCGGCGCGGGCACCGGCATCGGCAAGGGCATCGCTCGCGCCTTTGCACGCGAGGGCGCTGACCTGGTTCTGGCCTCGCGCAAGAAGGAAAACCTGGACCAAACGGCTGCAGAGCTGGCGGACAGCGGCGTGAAAATCTTGGTCGTGCCTACGGACGTAACCGACGAAGCGGCTGTAAAGGCATTGTTCGATGCCACCATGGCCGAGTTCGGCCGCGTTGATATCCTGATGAATAACTCAGGCGCATTTGACGGCGGACCTTTCGACGAACTGTCCTTGGATACGTGGCTGAAAGTACTGGGGGTGAACCTCACTGGTCCGTTTTTGTGTGGCAGAGAAGCCATGCGCATCATGAAAAAGCAAGGTGGAGGGCGCATTGTCAACGTGGGCAGCATCTCGGCACAGATGTGCCGGCCTAATGCCGCTCCCTATAACACAACAAAACATGGCATCGTCGGTCTCACCAAGTCCATGGCGCTCGAAGGCCGAGACTATAATGTTGTAGCCAGCATGTTGCATCCAGGCAATGTGTTGACGGAACGGCGAGCGTCCAGCAGCAAACCTTCGGATGACGAACCCATGATAACTGTGGACGAGTTGGCCGAGGTAGCCGTCACCATGTGCGCGCTGCCGCTCCATGTGAACGTACTGGAAGCCATCGTCTTGCCGACCACACAGCAATATCTTGGTCGAGGCTAGCCGAAGTCGTTAGCTCACAACTGGAATCTCATAGCGCTCGACAACATCGTGATAATTTTCTCGCAGCGCTTTGACGGCGGCTGGCAATTCTCCTAGAATGTCGGTCGCCGTCATGCCGTCTTCACCGTGCACTTCGGCCGCTAGGTCGCCGGCTAATCCATGCACAAAAACTCCCATTCTGACCGCATCACCGAAGCTCATGCCCTGCCCATAGAGTGCCGCAATCGTGCCCGTCAGTACGTCACCGGAGCCGGCAGTGCCCATGCCTGGATTGCCGGTCAGGTTAATGTAGACGCGGCCATCAGGATAGCCAATCAGCGTATGCGCCCCCTTCATGACCACAACCGCGTTTAAATCTGTACACAGTTCACGCAGCGCGACTACGTGGTCCGACTTAAGATCAGCAATCGACTTGCCCGTTAATCGTGACATCTCGCCCAGGTGAGGCGTGAGCACGGTAGGCGCTTTGCGTTTTCGCACCACATCCCGATCCTCGCAAACGGCCGAGATCCCATCGCCATCGATTAACAGAGGCGTTTCGATTTCTGGCACGACTTCCAGCACGAGTCGCATAGTTTCCGGCTCGCGAGAAAGCCCGGGTCCAACGATGGTAATATCCAGTTTGTTCGCCAAATCGACGATGTCAGAGCAACTGTTCTCAGCCAGGCTGCCTGAATCCGTTTCCGCCTGCGGGACAAAAACAACTTCTGGCGCCATGGCAGCAAGTGTGGGTACTGCGCTGCGCGGCGTCGCCAGCCGCGAATAACCGCCTCCCGCTTTCAGAAAAGACATGGATGCCAAGGAAGGCGCCCCGTAATAATCGGCTGCACCGGCAACAAACAGCGCCTGTCCAAAGGTCCCCTTATGACCGTCTATGACGCGCTTCGGCAGTGGTAGAGGCGTATTTACGGCTGCCTGAAGATGATCGCCGTTGTAGAGACCGGGCGGGAATGAAATGTGGCTGACCGCAAGCGCACCGCCCAAGTCCCAGCCTGGCAGAAGCAGATTGCCCAGCTTGGGCAGTCCGAATGTCACGGTACAATCAGCCTGTATAGCAACCCCAAGCGCCTGTCCCGTGTCGCCTTGAACGCCGCTGGGAATGTCTATACTCATGACAACGGCGTAGGAACGGTTGATGGCATCGATAACGTCGGCGTAGTCTCCAGTCACTTCACGCTGTAGACCAGTACCCAGAATGGCGTCGACCACGACATCAACATTCTCCAGAAAGTCATCCAAATCACTGATGTCGCCAACGGAAACGATAGGAATGCCCAACGCCTCGGCAGCCTTGTAATTGACCGCAGATGCAGCGGCGAATTTGCTGGAATCACTCAGGAGCACAATCTGGACGTTACCGCCTGCGCTGTAGATGAGGCGCGCGACAACTAGGCCGTCTCCGCCGTTGTTGCCGCTGCCGCAGAAGACGACTGTCTCCTGCTGCGCCAGGTCAACGACGGATGACAGTACACGATAGGCTGCCAGCCCGGCATTCTCCATGAGAATACCATCGGGAATGTTATATTTTGCGATGGCGGTCTGGTCCATGTCTCGCATTTGTGAAACAGTGCTGATCTTCATACGAATACCCTCTTCCTCCTTCTGTCTGCGCTCATTTCAGCCGCAGCCTAGACTGGCTCGCACACCCGCTACTGGCTATCGCTCAGCTTCAAGAGTACAATGTACCTGTCATTCACAGCAACTACACAAGGAGGAATCAGATGGGTACAACAATCCGGTGGGGCCTTCTGTCTACCGCAGGGATAAACGATGCGCTCATCACGCCGATTCGTGAAGCAGAGCGCAGCGAGTTAGCTGCGGTCGCCAGCCGAGACAGCGCTAGGGCCAATGCCTATGCTGAGGAGAAGGGTATTCCGCGGGCTATTGTCGGTTATGAAGCGATGCTGGAAGATCCCGATATAGATGTTATCTACATTCCGTTGCCGAATAGCCTGCACGCTGAATGGGCCGTGCGTGCGGCTGACGCAGGCAAACATGTGCTGGTGGAAAAGCCGGCCTCGGTGACGCTAGAGGGCCTCAACCAGATGGAGTACGCAGCCAAGCGCAACGGTGTGACGATATTTGAGGCGTTTATGTATCTGCACCACCCGCAGACACAACTAGCCAAGAAGATGATTGAGGACGGCAAACTGGGCACGTTGCAGACCGTCTCCTCCTGGTTCCACTTCTTTCTGCCGCCTGAAGACAGCGACAACATTCGACTGAACGCAGAATTGGTCGGCGGAGGATTGTGGGATGTTGGCGTTTATCCCAACAGCATGGCCGTCTACATGTTCGGCAAGGGAGCGCCAAAGCGCATTTGGGCTGAGCAGCTCATCGGCGAGACCGGCGTGGACGTCGCCATGCGGGCGCAGATGAGCTTTGCCGATGAAGGTGTGGCGCAGGTTTCCTGCGGTTTCCGTACACCGATGCGTCAAGGCACGCACATCGTCGGCGACAAAGGCATATTGACAATTCCCGAACCTTGGAAGCCCGGCGTCGAAGGCGAGGACAGCGTCATGATTTTCGAGCCACGCGATGGTTCGGTTGAGGAGATTGTGACGCCCGCAATCAATCCTTACCTCTGTGAGGTACAAGCCATGGAAGCCTGTGTCCTCGACGGAGCGGATCCAGTCGTTTCTTTGGACCTGAGTCGCGAATTTCTGCTCAGTGCGTTGGGCCAGTACGAATCGGCTGACTCCGGCGAGATCATTGACGTGGCCTAGCCGCAAGAGACTTCGTACCCTCAGTAGACATTACAAGAGTTGCACAGGATACCGGTCATGTGGACCGGCATCCTTTTTGGCGCCAGTTGTCGGCAGCATGGCAGGTGATCGCATACTATCGGCGGTATCGCCTCCAGCCATATCGCATTTAACGGGCCTGCGTCATGAGAAACGCAACCAACGCCTGCACCTCATCTTCGCTGAGGTGCGTATAGGGCGGCATGCTGTGTGAACTTCCGACGTATCCCTCGACGATGTACGCTTTGGGATCGACGATACTCTCGTACACATACTCTGCCGGCGAATTCGCTGAACCACTGTACCTTGGCTCTTTGACTCGTTCAGCCGCGGTGTTGGCAACGCCATCATGCACAGGTCCGAACGTTCCCGTCGTGCTCGCCGCCGATAACGTGTGGCAAATACCGCAATACTGGGCGTGATACACCTCTACGCCAGCTTCAACTAGCACTGAGTCTGGAGTAGCGATAGGCACAGTTACGGATAGTATTTCGGTTGCAGTAGTATCGGTGATGGGCGTGGAGGTTTCTGCCGTGGATTTTTCTGCAATCGCAGACACAGCCGGCACAGTTGTGTCTGGCGTAGCATTCGTACCTTCAACAGGCTGCACAGGTTGGCATGCAGCCGATAGCGCAAGTATCGCTATAACAAGCAGTACCTGCCGTGGAAACCATAGGCTATGTAATTGAGTATTAAATCTCATATGCGCTATCCCCGCCTCTTCTCCATTACAAGAGCGGGGATATTATACGCAATTTGATAAAAACACAAGACACACTCTTACGACTGTAGTGGACCGGTCTCTGATGCTTACTACCGCAACCACGTTAGCCGTTACGTAATCTCTGCGGCTGCCTGCTGGATCAGGGACCAGGCATTGGCTACGTGCTTCTCTTCCGTGTTCGTCTGACCAATGCTCATGCGCAATACATACTGATCGCTTAACTTTGTGTGTGTGATGAACATGTTACCTGTCGCATTGACCCAGTTGAGAATCGCTTCGTTTTCCTCGTCGCTGCCCTTATATCGGAAACAAACGACGTTCAATGGCGCCGGTGCCGTAAGCTCAAATGAATCCGACTCCAGTACCCACTGTACAAACTGCTGCGCCAGCCGAATATGTTCGCGAATATGATACTGTAAGCCTTCCACGCCATAGTGCCGCAGCACGAACCAAAGCTTCAGCGAACGGAACCGTCGACCTAACGGCACGTGCCAGTCGCGATAATCGATGACCGCGCCGGATTCTGTCGCCTGATTGCGCAGGTACTCCGGCAGAATACTCAGAGTTTGGATAAGCGTCTTGCGGTCCGCTACGTAGAAACAGTCGCAATCGAAATTGGTGAACATCCACTTGTGCGGATTGAATGCAAAGCTGTCCGCTAACTCGACGCCGTTGAGCAGGTGTCGGTACTCCGGGCATACCGCTGCAGTGCCGGACATGGCGCCGTCGATGTGCATCCACAGATCGTATTTCTTGCACACTTCGCCGATCTCCGGCAGCGGATCCATGGCGTTTGACGATGTGGTGCCCATGGTCGTCGAGACGAAGAACGGCGTCAGCCCTTCGTCCAAATCGGCCTGGATCTGCACTTCCAGCGCATCGACAGACATAGCATATGTTTCGTCTACGTCGATAATGCGCAAGTTTTGACGGCCGATACCAGCGACCTTGATGGCCTTCTCCACGGATGAGTGCGCCTGTGAAGACGCATACGCGGTCAACTTACCGTTGGCGCCGACTTCGTTGGCGGAAAAGTCTGTGACGCGCTCACGCGCTGCCAGGATGGCGCACAGTACAGCACTCGATGCAGAGTCCTGAATGACGCCGCCGCCAGACGACGTGGACATGAATTTCTCAGGCAGGTCGAGTATCTTCGCCATCCAGTCCAGCACGACCGTCTCAAGTTCGGTGCAAGCCGGGCTGGTAGCCCATATCATCCCCTGAACGCCTAACCCGGATGAGATCATCTCGCCGAGAATGGATGGACCAGAGGTGTTGGCAGGAAAGTAGGCGAAGAAATTAGGCGACTGCCAGTGCGTGATGCCTGGCATGATGAGATTGCTAACGTCCGCAAGCATCTGGTCAAACGACTCGCCCTGCTGCGGCGCTTCGGTCGGCAAACTCTTGGCAATATCGCCAGGTGCTACTTGCGACAGTACGGGATAGTCTTCAACCTGTTCGTAGTAGTCGGCAATCCAGTCGACAACCGTCTTGCCATACTGGCGAAACTCGTCGGGTGTCATGTGATAGCTCGGACGGGGATCCATACTCATATCCATTTGTCTCTTTGTTTGCGGTTACTGTGATATCTGGTACTTACTTGTGGTTATCAATGTCCATCGGATTGTACCATTGAGCGATCCGGTAACGTGAATCCTACGGGCGGCTCTCGACCCGCACATATTGTTACCAGGCGGACTCGCAGTTGCCGCACATTCGCTCGTAGAATGGATCGCCGGGCTGGATCGTGCCGCGCCGGACCGGCTGTCCGCTCATCGCCGATTTATACATGCTGCTGAGAAAGTCAATCGTTGGTCGCACACCGGGTCCGCTAACCGCTGGTCGCTCGCCGGCTGCCATACTGTCCAGGAATTCCTGCAACTGACGGTCGTGTGAACTTCTATAGTGATCAGGAATGGCGCGCCAGGCGTCTAGCTCAGCAGTGTCCACAATGGAAGCCGCGGTGAACGTCCAGTCATCGTTGTCGTAGCGATACAGATGGGAGAGTTCGACGGTTGCCCTTTGCGTGTCCAGGCGCACATATGATTCTTCACGCGGGCTGAGTGCGCTGTTAGAGAAGACAGCCATCGCTTCGTTCTCGAAGCGCACCAGCGCCATTGAGACGTTGTCGACTTCGATGTCGCGGTCCATAGTCCCCATCATGGCGCGCACCTCTCGCCAATCGCCAAGCAACCAAAGCACGAAATCCATTGCATGAATCCCAAGTGTCATGGTTGTGCCGCCGAGTTCAGTCGCCCACTTGCCGCGCCATGGCGCTTCGTAATAAGTCGGCGCACGATACCAGGTCACCATGCTGTTGCAGACCAGCGGCTTGCCAATCGCGCCTGTCTCTAGCAGGTGTTTGACATGCTTGCCGCCTGAACCGAAACGCCACTGAAAGACGCTCGCGCAGTAGCGACCTGTGCGGCGCTCTGCCTCTTCGATGCGGTCCATCTCGCGCAATGATCCACAGAGCGGCTTCTCGCACAGCACCCATGCACCGGCTTCCATACACGCAATACTAAGCTCGGTGTGGGTCGCGGACGGCGTGGCGATGAGGACAAGTTCTGGCTCTTCGCTGACCAGTATTTGGTCGACATCGGCATACGCGCGAGGTACGTCATGCTCCGCACAAAACGACTCGACTCGCGCGGGATCGATATCCATAGCAGCAACAAAGTCAACGCGGTCCGCAACGCTGCGAACGGCGCGAATATGACTTTGCGCGACGGAACCCGTACCCAGCAGCACGGTTCGTATCTTCTTCGTCATCAGTGACTCGATTTCTATTTAGCCTTCGTCGGTTGCGCCCCAGGTATTTATGAAGGTTCTTGACCTTGCAGGGATTCGCTTAGCAGGATTGAAGTCATCGCCTGTGTAGTAGGCGACCGGCAAGAGCGCAACTTGTGTAAATCGGTCAGGAATGCCAAGCAGTTCACCTACCTGCTGCTCGAAACCAAGATGCAGCGTGGTCCAGGCTGCGCCCAATCCCCGCGAGCGCAGCGCCAACATAAATGACCACGTCGCAGGTATGATCGAACCGTAAAGCGATGCCTGATTCACAACAGTGCCCTTCTCCGCTCGACCTTCGATGCACGGGATCACAAGCACGGGCACGCGTTCCATATTCTCCGCCAGATAGGCAGCCGAACTCATAGTCTGTGATGCACGTTGTGCACGAGGGTCATCTGGATTAGTAGGCCCTGATGATTTCTGTGTCTGGCTGTAGTAAACCTGCCACGCCTTGCGATAGTAATCAGCGATGCCCGCTTTCTTCTCGTCATCAGTAACCACCATAAAACGATAACCCTGGACGTTGGAGCCGGTCGGCGCCTGGATCGCGATGTCCAGACATTCGTGGATCACCTCGAGCTCAACCGGTCGATCCAGGTCAAGGCGCTTACGTACGGTTCGAGTTGTCGTAAGCAACTTATCAACGGTAGCGATATCCATGGGTTTCTCCTCCTGTTATGTCGATACACTTTATTAGTTCGAACGCTTGAACGCCGTCAAGACCTCATATTCCGGCATCTGCTGATAGTAGTCATCCAGCGGATAGCATCCGGACACGAGACCGTTGCGTGGCGCCGTCGTGCAATCGCTAAATGTACGGCAAAGCCGGCGTCTGTCAATCAGCTTACCGGCGATCACATCCGCCGGCAGCTCTGGATACGACAGCACCAATCTTCCGATGCCCACGAAGTCAGCCTGACACTGCTTGATGACCGCTTGCGCGACATACGGCAGCCATTCCTGCAAATAAGAATAGCCGCTGCCCACGAAGACGAAATCCGATCGTGCCTTTTTCAGCTCCGCCGTCACATTGATCTGCCGCGCCACGCCGACCAGCGGATCCTCGGGCGGCTGGTAGGCGTCGGATGGCGGGAATAGAGCCGGTCGCTGGATGTGTGGGCAATAATACGGGCTGCCTGCTGTGATATTGACCAGTTGAATGTCCAAATCAGCTAGCACGTCCAGAAAGTGTAGCGGCTCACTCAAATCAACGCCAACTCCTGTTCCATCTCCACCGAACGCGTATGGATAACCGTTGGCTCCGATATCTGCAGGTGCGCCGTGGCGGTCGTCGCCAGCGGGTGCGAATGGAGTAAAGTCGAAGGCGCTGAAACGGACGCCCATATTAAGACCGGGCGCCTCTGAACGGACGCCGTTCACAATCTCTCTCAGGAATCGAGTCCGATTCTCCAAGCTGCCGCCATATGGGCCTGGGCGATTGTAGGCGCTGAGGAACTCGTGGCCCAAGTAGCCGTGGCAATGCTTCAGGTCAATGAAGTCGAAGCCGGCATCCTGCGCCAGTGTCGCCGCATGGACGAATTGCCCGATCAGTTCCTCAATTTCCGCATCAGACATGACCGGCGATTCCGGCGAAATGCCGAACTTGGCATCCAATATGGGATGATGATAGAGGATCTTCGGTTCCAGCTTCTTCTTGTCGTATGGCCGTGCGAACCGACCCGAATGGGTTAGCTGAAGACCAATATAGAGGTCGTTAGCTGCGCCGTACCGTTCAGCATGCGCTGCCACAAGATGCGCTCGCAGCGCAGCAATATCACCGACCGTCTCGTCCAGGATCATTAGCTGCTGAGGATTGGCGCGCCCGTCGGGACGTACGGCACACGCTTCGCCGCCCCAGATTAGCTTGGCGCCGCTCTGCCCAAAGTGCGACCACCGCCGTCGCACCAGGTCAGTCGGTCGGCCATCGGCGCCGGCGTCCCACCCTTCCATAGGCAGCACGCACCAGCGATTGCCGATACGTTTGCCGGCGTAGTCGAAAGGCTGTGCCAACGGCGAATCACCACCGTGTGCCAATTCTTCGTCGACACTTATGTCAATACCGAGAGCTTTTATGTGCTCCCGAAAATCCTCCACAGTTCGAAGGGCCGCGATACGCTTAACTCTCATTCGACTCCCCTTACTCAACAGTCCTAGATGCACACTTACAGACGCTGCATGTGGAAACCACCGTCCACGTTGATGATTTCGCCAGTGGAAAACCGCAGCGCACCTTGGGCGATTGCAACCACAGCCCGCGCAACATCATCCGGACGTCCCCAGCGCTTGATAGGCGTTATTCCGTCTGCGATCAATCTGTCGTACTTCTCCTTGACACCGCTGGTCATATCGGTCGCGATGATGCCTGGGCGTATCTCGTATACGTTGATGCCGAACTCTGCCAGCGCGTCCGCAAAGAGAGCGGTCATCATGCCCATGCCTGCCTTGGAGATGCAATACTCGCCTCTGTTGGGGCTGCTCGTATAGGCGCTAATGGAGCCGATATTGATGATCATCGGCATTATCTCATCAACGGCGCCGGAACTCCTTGTTTGCGCAATCATGGCGTTGGCGACCGCCTGCGTAAGGAAAAACGGGCCTTTGAGATTGACGTCCATGACTTCGTCGTAGCTGGCTTGCTGCATCTGCAAGAGGCTAACACGCTCGCGCGGCGCCATGCCGGCGTTGTTCACCAGTAACTGAAGAGTGCCTAATTCGTGCGCTGCGTGCACCAGCGCCTGGCGTCCAGATTCACTGCTCACGTCCGCTTGCACGGCAACGGCTTCCGAGCCGCTTTCAACGATCGCAAGGACAGTCTCCTGTGCGGCGGAACGAGAACGGTTGTAGTTCACGACTATGCGCCAACCCGCCTGCCCCAGCGCCAGCGCAATACCTCGTCCGATGCCACGGCTGCCGCCGGTCACGATCGCCACTTTGCTAGACATAGCGCAGCGCCTTTCCTACAGCCTCCAGGAAGAAGTACTCGCCCCACATGACGCTTTCATCCACACCTAATCCCTTACGCTCATGATACATGCCGTGCTTGAGGATGCCTTCCCAACCTAGCGTTTCAATAGCCAGGAAATCCGGCGTCGTCAGCGTATCAACGATCTGAAGCGCGTATGTGCGATAGAGCTTCTGGCGCGCCAGTTCGCCAGTGATTTCGGCTAAGTTGAACAGCCCACTGGAGACGATAGAGGCTGCCGAACTCTCGTAGGGCGATGCCGGTTCCGGTTCGTCCCAATCATTGGGCGGTACGCCATGCGATGGCGTCTGCTCAATGTAGAAGTCTGCGCATGCTTCGGCTGTCTGCAGATAGCGCACGTCGCCGGTGAACGAGTAGGCCGTGCCAAATCCGTACAATGCCCATGCCAGACCGCGCGCCCAGGCGGAATCGCCTCGCCATCCCTGGTGCGTACTCTGGCGGATGAACTCTCCCGTTTCTAGATTGAACAGTCCTTCGTGGGCGGTACTGCCGTCGCCTCGCACAAGAGTTCTGCGCGTGGTCAGGCAGTGCTCATTCGCGATGCGCAGCAGTTCGAGATCACCCGTCTGTTGCGCCGCGTAGAATATGATACCCACATTCATCATAATATCGATGAAAAGGCTGTCCTGCGAAACAAATGAGCGCAGATATTGCCCCTTCTCCTGGAACCGCAGCGACATCGTGCGCCCGGCTTCGATGATGACTTCGTTGATCGCTTCGTCGCCGACCAGATCATACCAACGCTTCCAGGTGGACCAGAACACAAACCCTAGGTCGTGAACCGTACGGTCGTTCTTACGCGGCTCCACGAGCATGGAGTAATGTTCCGCTTTATTGCGCCAGTACTTGTCCCCGGTGTGATCGTACAGCATCCACAACTGCCCACCCAGGAACCCTTCGCACCAGTTTGTCCATGCCTCGCCATCGTGCTTCCACTTGCCCCCCTGCGTATACATGGGGAACATGTCCGGGTGAGTCTCGATTAGGTTTCGCAGCTGCTTGCCTGCAAAGTCAAAGGTCGTTTCGCACTTCTGTCGAAGGATGGTCTTGTCAATCATCGGGCGCTCCGGCATGGAATAGTTTGTGGATAACTACGCAGAAGTATAACACTGCTGGCGAAAGATGCTGATCCGGCAGCCGAGACGTGAAATAACCTGCGCTAGATTCGATTCACGATGGCAATTGTTCCTTGCTCACCTCCCCGATCTATGGCTATGCGAAGGCATGATCTCGACCGGATAGTGGCGAAATGAACCTTATGCAAAGTCCGTACAATCGGCGAATTGTGCTATAGTGAATAGAGTATTCGCGCTTGGAACGTTAACCGTGAACCTTGAATCTTAGTGCTAACTATTATGCGAATCGTTCAACTGTCCGACCTGCATTTACGCCATCACTTGCCGGGCTCGTCCTTTACCCCGGAGCGCAAGAGTCGCGCCATGCCGCAGAAGTTAGCCTCCGCAGTGAAGCAGATCGTGGACCTGCAGCCGGACCTATTTGTACTGTCCGGTGATCTTATTGACTTTCCGCCGGATAAGATGGACGATCCACATTTTCATGAACTTGCTGCTGATGATTATCGGCTCATCCTGCGTGCGCTAAAACCGGTCTCTTGTCGAAGCCTAATTGTGTACGGCAACCATGATCACCCGGATGTTTTCCGAGAAATCGTACAGCCGTACACGGATATAATTGTGGAGGACATGCGGGCTATTGCCTTTCTAGATGACGAGCACGAACACCACGTACCTTATCGCATCGGCAAAGAACGTGAACGATTTGAGGCAGCGCTGCAAAAGAGCTCTCAATCACAGATTCATGTGCAGCATTACATGGTTTGGCCGGAAAGAAATGAAAATTACCCGCACACCTACGGCGACGGCCGAGCCATGCGTGAAAAGTTGATTTCCAGCGGCAGCGTTCGGCTCGTTCTATCCGGTCACTACCACGAGGGTGTGCCTCCCTTCATCGATAAAGGCGTATGGTTCTCGACTGTTCGTGCGTTTGGAGAAGCGCCATACCCTTACATGGTCTATGACCTGGACGGCAGTGAGTTGACTTGGCAAGAGTATCTTGTGAGCGACGAGGGGCATGGCTAGCGCGCGTTCCATCCATATCGAAGGCATTGTACAAGGGGTGGGATTCCGCCCATTTATCTACGGACTAGCCAGCCGCTATCGGCTAGGCGGATGGGTACTGAATAATTCGTCTGGTGTGGAGATTGAAATATGCGGCGATGATGCAGTTATCGACGAGTTCGTGCGCTCCATCCGCTCCGAATGCCCGCCGCTAGCGGTCATCGACATGCTCATTGAGACGCCGGTCGATGCAGCGCCGTGTGCAAACCAGGTCGGCGGCTCGCGAGAGTTTGTCATCCGGGAGAGCGAAGACCAGCCCCACGCATTCGTGCCTATCTCACCGGACGTAGCTACCTGCCCTGACTGCCTGCACGAAATCTTCGATCCTGCCAATCGACGCTATCACTACCCGTTTACCAACTGCACAAATTGCGGCCCTCGCTTTACCATCGTGCGCGATATCCCATATGACCGACCGTTGACGACTATGGCAGCCTTTAAAATATGCGATGCCTGTCGTGCTGAGTACGAAGATCCTGCCAACCGCCGCTTTCACGCGCAGCCCAATGCGTGTCCCGACTGCGGTCCACAGGTAAGCCTATCAGCCTCAACTTCCGGACGCTTAACTCAGACGTTGCAGGGCCACATTGTGGGCGACGAGGCGCTGTCTACAACCCAGACGCTGCTCGATAGTGGCTACATTTTGGCTATCAAGGGTCTCGGCGGCTATCACTTGGCATGTGACACGGGCAACGATGAGGCGGTGCAACGACTGCGTGAGCGCAAGGGTCGCGTCGACAAGCCGTTCGCCGTGATGACTGCTAATATAGCAGCAGTGCGCACATTCGCATGTGTGAGCGAAGCCGAAGTTGCGCTGCTGACCTCGCGTCAGTCGCCTATCGTACTGCTGCGCAAACGCGCCGACTGCTGGCTGTCTGACCTTGTAGCACCCGGCAATGACAGAGTCGGCGTTATGCTGCCCTACACGCCACTGCATCATCTGCTGCTCAATGACACGTGGGAAAATGGTGTCTCCAGCGACCATCCACGCACCTATGTCATGACGTCCGGCAATCTATCGGAAGAGCCTATCATTAAGGACAACGGCACGGCGCATGCACAACTGGATTCGCTGGTGGATGGGTTTCTGGACCACAACCGCGACATCTACATTCCTTGTGATGACTCAGTAGTGCGTGCTTTCCGCGACAAAATCATCTACATACGCCGGTCGCGAGGCTACGCACCTTCGCCTATCCGCATGCCGTTTCCCATGAAGCCCCTGTTGGCAGTTGGCGGTGAGTTGAAGAACACATTCTGCCTGACCAACGGTCAGTATGCGTTCATGAGCCAGCATATTGGAGACATGGAAAATCTGGAAACACTGAACGCTTTCGAACATTCTGCAGACCAATTTCAGCGCATCTTCCGCGTTGAACCAGAGGCCATTGCCTGTGACATGCATCCGGCTTATCTCTCCACACGTTGGGCGGAGCAGTATGCAACCGAACACGACCTGCCACTCATTCAGGTACAGCACCATCATGCACACGTTGCCGCCGTCATGGCTGAACACGGTTTGGGACTGGACGAGCGCATTATCGGTCTGTCGCTGGACGGCACAGGGTATGGCACAGACGGCACAATATGGGGCGGCGAAATACTCATCTGCGGCTATGCAAGCTTTGCACGCATAGGACGTCTGCGCCCGGCGCCGTTACCTGGCGGTGACGCAGCCATCAAACGCCCTTACCGGACAGCTCTCGCCTATTTGCGGGATGCAGGCATCAGCTGGCACGAGTCATTAGCCCCTGTGCAGGCAGCCAGCCAGGACGAGCGTAGAATCCTGCAGCGTCAACTGGAGACTGGGCTGAACACGCCGATGACCTCCAGCACGGGGCGTTTATTCGATGCCGTCGCCGCCATTGCGGGCGCCCGACAGGTTGTAACCTATGAGGCGCAGGCTGCCATGGAATTTGAGTCGCTGGCTTCATCCGCCGGCGCTCACGCGTACTCGCTGATAGGCGCGATAAAGAGCACGCGTTCCGACACAGATCGCAGGTCACAAAGCTTGCTTTCTCACCCTCCTGGTTTACAATTCGAATTTGATACGCGACCTGTCGTGCAGCAAGTGGTGGACGATGTACTGTGCGGTGTTCCGCAGGAGTCTATCTCTGCTCGATTCCATGAGACCATTGCAGAGGCGATGCTCATTTGTTGCCGCCTGGCTAGGAATGAAACTGGATTGGACCGGGTTGCGTTAAGTGGAGGAGTATTCCAGAACAGTCTGTTGCTGGGGAGTATACTAGATAGGCTAGCGGATGATGGCTTTACCGTCTTAATGCATCGGCAGCTGCCAGCCAATGACGGTGGACTAGCCTTGGGTCAGGCGGTCATTGCCCATGCGCAGTTGCAGCACTACACGACATCCTGTATCTGCAAACAATAACGTCGATTGTACCCGAACAGTGGCTTTGCTGCGCTGGTCGAACTTACTAAGGAGTAATCGCTATGTGCCTGGGAGTTCCGGGGAAAGTAGTTGAGATATATGAAGCCGACGGCATCCGCATGGGGAGAATCGACTTCGGCGGCATTGTGAAGGAAGCATGCCTCGATTTCGTCCCTGAAATTGAGCTTGGTGAATACGCGATAATTCACGTGGGATTTGCCATCACGCGCCTGGACGAAGAATCGGCCATGGAGACGCTCGATCTGCTCAACCAGATCGGTTCGGTGGCAGAAGAACTCGGAGAACCTAGTCGTGAACTCGCCGCCCGCAAAGGGAGCGCGACAGGATGAAGTATCTGGAGGAATTCCGCGATCCGGAACTCGCCCAGCGCCTCTTCGAAGACATACGCCGCACGGTCACACAGCCTTGGGCTATCATGGAAGTATGCGGTGGTCAGACGCATTCCATCATACGCAACGGCATCGACCAGCTTCTGCCCAAAGAGGTTGAACTGATACACGGACCGGGCTGTCCGGTTTGCGTCACCCCACTGGAAATCATCGACAAGGCGCTGGCTATCGCCGCACGTCCTGGCGTCATCTTCTGTTCGTTCGGCGACATGTTGCGCGTGCCTGGCAGCGAAAAGGATCTATTCAGCATCAAGAGCGAAGGCGGCGATGTGCGCATCGTCTATTCGCCGCTGGATGCGCTGCAACTGGCACGACAGAATCCGGAGCGCGACGTCGTGTTCTTCGGCATCGGCTTCGAAACGACGGCGCCCGCCAATGCCATGGCAGTGGCTCAGGCCAAACGACTAGGTATAGACAACTTCTCCATGCTCGTTTCGCACGTGCTGGTGCCGCCGGCGATCGAAGCCATCATGACATCGCCTAAGAGTCGCGTACAGGCATTTCTCGCCGCCGGTCATGTATGCAGCGTTATGGGCTACTGGCAATACGGTCCGCTGGTAGAGCGCTTCCATACGCCCATCGTCGTCACAGGTTTCGAGCCGCTGGATGTGTTGGAGGGTATCCGACGCACCGTCATGCAACTGGAAGCGGGTGAAGCGAGGCTAGAAAATGCCTATGAACGCGCCACCAACTACGAAGGCAACCTGCCAGCGCAGAAGCTGCTGGCGGACGTCTTTGAAGTGACGGACCGCACCTGGCGCGGTATCGGCATGATTCCGCAGAGCGGATGGAAGCTAAGCCCGGCGTACGCTGATTTCGACGCCGAGATCCGCTTTAGCGTCGGTGACATTCACACCGAGGAATCGGCGGAGTGTCACAGCGGTGAAGTACTACAGGGGCTGCTCAAGCCGAACCAATGTCCGGCCTTCGGCGTCCTGTGCACGCCCGAAAGACCGCTCGGCGCCACCATGGTGTCCAGTGAAGGCGCTTGCGCCGCCTACTATCGTTACGGCAGAATCGCCGAACCTGTCTCTGCCGGCTAACCGCCGCATCTCTGCCTCGTAGCAGCTAGCAATTCCGAATTGAGCAATAATGTCTGAACCGACCGACACCAGCAAAGAACTCGATATCGCCAATTGGTCCTGTCCGCTGCCGCTGCGCAACCATCCCAACATCATCATGGGCCATGGCGGCGGCGGCAAGCTTTCGGCAGACTTGGTGCAGCACTTGTTCTTGCCCGCCTTCGAGAACCCGACGCTCAACTCGCTGACCGATTCGGCTGAGTTGAGTATAAACGGCTCACGCCTAGCCTTCTCTACCGACACGTTCACCGTACGTCCGTTGGTCTTTCCAGGCGGCAGCATCGGTGAATTGGCAGTCAACGGCACGGTCAATGACGTGGCAATGTCCGGCGCCACGCCGCTTTATCTCAGCGCAGGCTTCATTCTGGAAGAAGGCATGGACCTGGCGCTGTTGGGCCAGATCGTTGAGGATATGGGTCGAGCGGCAAAAGCTGCTAATGTCACACTGGTCACCGGCGACACGAAAGTGGTCGACAAGGGACACGGTGACGGCGTCTACATCAACACCGCCGGCATTGGCCTTATCCGCGATGGTGTGCACCTGTCGCCTAAGAACGCTCGACCCGGCGATGTTGTCATCGTCAGCGGTACCATGGGCGATCACGGCATTGCCATCATGAGCGTACGCGAAGGGCTGCAGTTCGAAACGATCATCGAGAGTGATAGCGCTCCACTACATGGCCTCGTCTCCGCCATCCTGGACGTGACGAAGGATGTGCGCGTGCTGCGAGATCCGACTCGCGGCGGGTTGGCGTCTTCTCTCAACGAAATTGCTCGATCCTCCGGCATGGGCATTGAGTTCGACGAAGGAAAGCTACCGGTCATCCCTGCTGTGCACTCTGCTTGTGAGTTGCTGGGGCTGGACCCGCTCTATGTCGCCAATGAGGGCAAGCTGGTAGCCATTGTTCCAGACGAACATGCGGCTGCCATCTTGGCGGCTATGCAAGCCCACGAATACGGGCACAACGCGGCGATTATCGGTCGTGTAGTGGAAGACCATCCTGGCTTGGTCGTAGCACGCACTGGCTTAGGCGCCACTCGGCTTGTAGACATGCAGGTAGGAGAGCAGCTGCCTCGTATCTGCTAATTCAACTCGATACGGACGAAAAAATACGTATGTCACCTACTATCCCAATTCAGTTCGGCAAGAAGCAGCCGGCATCCGAACCACAGTTCACGGCAGATGACCTGGAAGTGTTGCGCATGGCAAAACTTCGGCTGGAGTCGCCAAGTTTCTCCATGCAGATCGCAGACCTGATCGGTCAGCCCATTGAGACGATGGTCAAGATGTTGCCTGGACCTGTTCGCAGTCGCACGGACAAGCTAGCCTTCGCAGCGCTCGTACAGAGCTTGAACATCGCCGTCAATACGCTGCCGCAGAAGGAACGACCTGGCTCACAGGATCGCCTGCACCGCTGGATGGGTGCGGGCACCGGTATTCTAGGCGGACTAGCCGGATTCTGGTCGCTAGCTGTAGAGCTGCCCGTTTCTACGACTATTATCATGCGCTCCATCGCCGACATCGCCGCGGCTGAAGGGCACGACCTGAACGATGTGGAGACGCGGCTTGCTTGTGTGCAGGTCTTTGCACTGGGCGCTCCTTCTGACGATGATGACGCTGCGGAAAGCGGTTACTGGGTTGTACGCGCCGGCATGAGCAAAGCGTTCACAGATGCGGCCGCGCATGCCGCTCAATACGGCCTCTCGCGCGAAGCCGGTCCGCCTCTTGTGCGCTTCATCAGCGCCATATCTGCGCGCTTCACTGCAGACTTATCAGCGCATTTCGCTCTGCGCATGATTCCAGTCATCTCCGCCGTGTCGGCGGCGACTGTCAACGTGGTCTTCACGCGTCACTTTCAGGAAATGGCGAAGGGACATTTTGCCATACGCCGTCTGGAAGCCAAGTATGGTCAGGAGGCGGTCGCCGAACAATACAAAGCCTTCAATTTATTGCCCGAATAGCGTCTAGCTAGAAACGGCGGACGCTTTCACGTCCGCCAACTAGTCAACTCAACTCTTCGACACTGCGACATCTCTAGATGTCAATACTGACCTCGCGGCCTTCCTCCTGGCTGCGATAGATGCCGTCTAGAATCGCCATGACCTGCATGGACTGTTCCGCTGGGACCGGTGACGGCAGGTCCTCGGCGACACAGCGAGCGAAGTCGACGCATTCCAGGGCGTGAGGTTCCATGCTGTTGGCAGTCAGCTGTAGCGTGCTGTTGTACATTTGCTGCGTGTCATAATTTGTGGACATGAACTTGCAGTCGGGCCACTGGCTGCCGCCCTCGGTGCCGTAGAGCCACATCTGCATATCCTCCCCCGTCGTTTCGTGGTGCAACAGCCAACTCACCTCAAGGACGAGCGTCGCTCCGGTCTCGAAACGCACGAACGCTGCAGCAAAGTCCTCAACGTCTATGTCGTCGGGCACCAAGTCGTTGCGCCACATGCTAAATGCGCCAGGGTGCTTTGCCAGCGGCGCCTTGGCAACGCCGCTCACGGTCACCGGCTTCGGATTGCCCATGAACCAGAGCGTCAGGTCCAGAATGTGCACGCCGATGTCGATGCATGGGCCTCCGCCGCTGTTCTTCTTGTAGATGAAGCCGGGGCGAACGGGAATCCAGCCTCGGCGCAGCATCCAGCTGCGTGCGTGATAGATGTCGCCGAGAACGCCGGTCTCCAGCTCTCGCTTCATAGCCTGTGAAGAACCGTGGTAGCGAAAATGCTGGGCAGTCATCAGCTTCTTTCCGGAGCGGTCGCGGGCTTCGATCATCTTCTGAATGTCGGCAGGCTTGGGCGCCAAAGGCTTCTCGCAAATGACATGCTTGCCGGCATCCAGTGCGGCAACTACCAGTTCCGCATGAAACATGTTCGGCGTGCAAATATCGATAATATCTATGTCCGGGTCCGCATACAGCTCACCCGGATCGGTCGTCAGGTTCGATACGTTGTTAAGCATTCCCCACGCTTCCAAGGGCTGCCGGGCTACGTCGCTGCCTGCCACGACTTCGGCTAGCTCTGAAGCTTCCCAGCCAGGCATGTGTGTGCGTGCAATCCCGCCGACTCCGATGACGCCAACCTTCAAAATGTCTGCCACAGCGTATGTCCTTTTCCATTTGATTATTGGTCAGAAAGCATTATAGTTCAGAAAACGATATGTCTACACGACTTGCTCGTGCGAATGGCTGCTAGACCGATCTGTAATAACGATTGATCTCATCCTGATATTGGCTGGCAGCGCCCGTAAGTATTTCCTGCTGCGTGACGCGACGGCCCGCCAGCGACGATTCAAGCATGCCGAATGCGCATGCCAGATCATGAAGTCCCTCCACGCCGTCCGTTTCCGGGTTGGCGCCTGCTTCGATGGCCCGCAGCCAGTCCAGTTGCAGAATTGCATAGGGGTCAGTTAATCCCATGGGGAAGAATGACTCGCGTTCCTCGGCAGTCATCTTCTCTTCGAATAGCTGCGTGAGGTTCGCACGCGTACCGCTGCGTCTGACGAGCTGACCGCCGTTGATGCAGCCTTCGCTGCCATAGAACGCTGGTGCGCCATTGACCTCCGCAGCCGGCTCCTGTAACGCCCACGACCACAGCAGTTGACCCAGCGAACCGTTCTCCATGCCAGCCGTCGCCAAGTAAGTGTCGTCAACGTTCACATCGAACGAGTCGATCACGTTGCCTTCCCCATCGCGGCGATAACGAGTCGGCTCGAAGATGGCCGTAGTGGCGTTTACCCATTCAACCTCTCCGAAGACATAGCGTAGCAGATGGAACTGGTGTACGCCGATGTCGATAGCGCCGCCGCCGCCGGCTAATAGCTTGTCATGTCGCCAAGGCGTATCTGCAACGACTTTGTCCGGCGACCACAACCCGCCAAGCGAACCGATGATGGCTATCTGCGGCTCGCCGATGTAGCCCTGGCGTACGGCCCAACCAGCCGCCCTCGTGAAGCTTGCCTGCCGTACATTTTCGAACGTGCCCAGCGTTAGCTGGCGCTCTTGAGCGGCTTCAACCATTTGTTTCGCCGCGGCGACGGAAATGGCAAGCGGCTTCTGTGTCAGCAGATGTTTATCGCGCGCAAATGACTCCGCTGCGACCTGATGGTGCAGCGCCAACGTGGTAAAATCATTAACCGCATCGACGTCGGCCTCATCCAGCATCTCCACATAGTCCGTGTACACCCCGACTTCGACATCATCCTGGAAGTCTGTCAGGTAGGTATGCGGCGCGGCAAGCGGATCGCCCGTCTCTGGCGCAAGCACAGGCGGTCGTGGCGCTGGACCTGCACCGGGACGCAGAAACATGAGTGCGTCATCACGCTTCCTCGCAACCAATGCCGTAATGCGGAAGTTGTCAATGCCGATTTCACGCAGCTTCTTATATCCCTGCAGATGCGCGTTCAGGATCCGACCGCAGCCCACAATAGCAATCTTGATCACGCGAATGCGCCTTTCCAGTAGACGGGCAGCGGGAGTGACATGGCTTGACCGTTTTGCGAGGACGCCAGACCTGCCTCTAGGATTTCCTGTGCATCCCTGGCGACCTGTGCACTACAGAGCCCCTGCACGGGGACGCCATCCTGAATGCATGAGAGGAAGTATTCGGTTGCATTCACGAGATTTGGCGGAGATGCAGGAACGTCGATGGGTTCACCGTACTCGTGCTCTTCATTGGCCAACATCACGCGGCCGTTCTTGCCCGGTTCCACAACGAGCGTGCCCTTCGTCCCAAAAAACGTCGCCACGTACGAAGTCATGTGGCCGATCTGCGCCCATGAGCCCTCGGAAATCGCCATCGCCCGCGGCCACTGCATGACGACCACTGCATTGTCATCAACAGTTACGTAGTCCTTGTTCAGGTTGCCAGCCACACCAGTCACGCGGTTGGGTACGCCGAGCATGTGGCGGGCAAGCGCTGTGCCGTAGCAGCAATAGTCCATGAACGCGCCGGCGCCGTTGAGCGACTGGTCGTGCAGCCAGTCGTAGAAATAGTGCGTGCAGCCGAGTTCTTTCGGCCCTGCATGCGCCGCGCGATACTTTACGCCCGTCAGCCGTCCTAGCTCGCCGTCCTCGACCATGGACATGGCTCTCTGCAGTCCTGGCCACCATGCGAACGGCCAGTTCACCATCAGTTGCACACCGGCTTCACTGCACGCGGCGAGCATGCGTTTGGCGCCAGTCAGCGTGGACGCCAGCGGTTTCTCCACAAGCACATGAAGCCCACGCTTTGCCGCCATGATACAGAGCTCTTCATGAGCGGCATTGTCCGAGTAGATATAGACAGCGTCCAACTCTTCCTTCTCGAGTAATTCCTCGTAGGATTGATAGACGCTGGGGCAGCCGTGCTCGTTGCGCGCCTGCACGAGAAGCTCCTCGTGCGGGTCAGCCGCAGCGACCAGTTGACCGCGTGTGGACGCTGCCAGTTCGTTCAGGTTGCCCCATACGTGATCGTGCGTCAGTCCCAAGACGCCAATTCGCAATTGTTCAGCCATTCTCTTTCTCCCCATACGCCTGTGTATGTTTGCCTAGCTTCTGATAAGATCGTGCTGCTCTATACCGCGTATCGCTTGCGTACATTCGGAACGAGGTAGTCGTTGAACGCTCTATCGACATCATAATCCGGCAGCCAACCCCAATCCATGCGAGCGGCGCTATCATCCAGATCCGCCGGCCAACTATCCACGATAGCCTCTCGTTTCAGATCGGGCACGAAGTCGATCTGCGCATCGGGAAACGCATGCACAACTCGGTCGCGAATTTCGCCGGCGGAAAGCATGAAACTACGCACGTTGTACACCTGGCGAGTGAGACTCTCCAGCGGCGCCTGTGATAGGGTAAGCAGCGCCTTCACGGCATCCGGCATCACCATGAACGGTATGCGCGCGCTTTCACGCACAAAGCTGACATAGGGAACGTCCTGGGCAGCAGCATGGATCATCTCCGGTCCGAAGTCGCTGGTACCGCCGGACGGCAGAGTGAATGCGCTGAGCAAGCCTGGAAAACGCACACAGCGGAAGTCGATGGTGACGGGTTGCTGGGCGGCGAGTTGCCGGTAGTGGCGGCTAAAGTAGGAACCTAGCATCTCGCAATACAGCTTGTTGCAGCCATACATGGTGCGCGGCATATTCCATTCAAACTCGCGTACACGCGTGTACAGTTGCTTGCTCTCCCGATCGGGCATGCCGTAGGCTGCTAGCGAACTGGGGAAGATGAACTGGATTGATTGATTGCGCCACTGGCTCTGCTCCGACGCCAAGCGCAGCAGCGACAGCGTACCTTCGACATTTACTTGGTGCGCCATCTCCGGCGTGATCTCGGCACGAGTGGATAGCAGCGCGGCCAGGTGATAGATGATGTCGATCTCGTACTCGCTGACCAGTCGGCTGAGCAGATACTCGTCCAGCAGATCGCCTTCAACATGAGTGGCCATGCCTGCAATGTCGCTGGGCAGTGCGTGCAAGTCCAGCGTCAGCAGATGGTTGTTCCCCTGTGCAGACAACGCCGTGACCAGAGCATGACCGACTTCGCCGCTAGCCCCCGTGATCAGTACGACGCGCTTGCGCATATCTCCGCCGCCCAGCGGTTCAGTGTGTAGTATTGGCGAGGTAGTGTGAGCATCACTGGATGCGCTCAGGGTATCACCTCCATTTCACGGCCTACTTGCTCGAAGATAGCCAAGGCTTGCTCCAGGTCGTCGGTACTGTGGGCAGCAGAATTCATCACACGTATGCGCGCCTTGCCCAGCGGTACAGTGGGGTAGCTGATAGCCATGGCGAAAACACCGTTCTCAAAAAGCTTCTTGCTGAACGCCTGTGCAAGTGGCGCTTCACCTAGCATCACCGGCACGATCGGCGTCTGGCTATGGCCCGTATCGAAGCCCAAATCCTGCATGCCCTGCTTAAAGATGCGCCCGTTCTCCCACAGACGATCTACCAACTCGCTGCTCTCCTCCAGCAAATTGACTGCCTCGATACACGCAGCCACGTCCGGAACAGTCATGGCGCTGGAGAATAGGAACGGTCGGCCGCGCTGTCGCAACCAGTCGACGATCTCCTTACGACCGGCTACTAGACCGCCAACAACGCCAAAGGCTTTGCTCAACGTGCCTATCTCTACATGCACACGACCGTGCAACCCAAAATGATCCACCACGCCTCGACCGCCTCGACCCAGCACGCCCTCGCCATGGGCGTCGTCGACCATAAGGATGAGGCCGGACTCCTCAGCCACGTCGCAGGTCTTGTCCAGTGGCGCAATATCGCCATCCATGCTGAACACGCCGTCCGTGACGACGAGACCACGGCGATAGCCGGTTGTATCAGCGATTTTTTCACGTAGATCGTCGACATTGCAGTGGGCGTAGCGCACCACTTTGGCTCGGCTGAGCCGGCTGGCATCGATGATACTGGCATGGTTGAGTTCGTCGGAAAAGATGACGTCTTCCTTGCCCACCAGCGCGGGAATCGTGGCGAGGTTGGCGCTGAATCCGCTCTGGAACGTGATGCACGCCTGTGCGCCTTTGAACTGCGCCAGACGCCGCTCCAGCTCGAGATGCAGCGACATGGTGCCGGCGATGGTGCGCACTGCTCCAGGCCCGACACCGTATTCGTCGATCGCTAGCTTAGCTGCATGCCGAATGCGCGGATGGTTGGCCAATCCAAGATAGTTATTGGCACAGAAATTTAGCAACTCGCGGCCATCGATTACCACGCGTGCGTCCATGGACGATTCAATCGTGCGGATGTTGGTTAGCAGTCCCCGGCTCTTGAGCTCAGTCAGTTCGTCGGTAATCCATGTTAGCGGGTCTTGCGCCATTCTCCCCTCCTGGTCTTCAAGGTTACATGCAATTTACAGTGGTACGTATGAGACACATTCGTTGGTACGGAAACGTTCTGGTCACAGAAAAGAGGATGCGGGTAAACCCGTCCGGAGCGATGCACTTTGCCCATATGCGGTACAACTTCTCATTACGATGTCTGAACTAGTGTACACGGTCTCCACCACCTATCCTACAACCCGCGATGTGGCACGTCAAAAACAAGGCGTAAATAGTCAGGGGTAGTGACATGCCTGTCTATCCGGAAGCCGCCATGTGATACAAATCTGTCTGTTGCTCGTAGACTATAGCGGCGTTCTCAAACTAGTCCTGATTATTGTCGTTAATTAGCAAATTCCATTGCAATGAAAACTACTGCGCACCGGGCATGATTATTGCCTGTGATACGTATCTGGACGATAATACAGTAGAACAAGTCTATAGATGCAAGTGTAGTCGAGCGATAAAGCGGATGTGCGTCGGCACATCTTACGATGGTTGTTCGAATGTGTTCAGCCAAAGTGGCGCTATAACAGGAGTGCACTATTAGCCCTTATCCAACAGATAGGTCGTACGGCGGGGACACAGAACCCACCAGTAGCAACAGCCATCAGAGTCATCACAGCGAAGATCCATGGCAACAGCCAGGCTCCAATCTGTCTGCCAGATCGGAGCGCGAGCGAGGCGTATTGGTGGGCGTCGAGTGGCTGGCGCGTCCCGGGCTGCTGCCCATGCAGGATTCGCTCGCCGAATTGGCGTTGTTAGCTAAGACGGCGCAAGTGGACATTGTCGGTGAAGTCACACAGCGACTAGACCGGCCTCGCCCTGCCACGCTCATCGGCACCGGCAAGATCGAAGAACTGGTAGCCGTGGTTTTGGAAACCGGCGCCGATCTTGTCATCTTCGATGAAGAACTATCCCCCAGGCAGCAACGTGAGCTGGAACGAGCGCTTGGCGAGAATGTGAAGGTGGTTGACCGTCCTGCTCTGATACTGGACATCTTTGCCCGTCACGCACACACTCGTGAAGGCGCCGTCCAGGTGGAGTTGGCCCAGTATGAATATCGCTTGCCCAGATTAACGCGCGCTTGGACGCATCTAGCCAGACAGGCAGGCGGTCGCGCAGGTGGAATCGGCGGCGGCGTTGGCGTGCGAGGCCCGGGTGAGACACAGCTGGAGGTGGACCGGCGCGAAATCGGTCGTCGCATAGCAGCGCTCAAGCGACAGTTAGCCGACATCCGCAAACAGCGCGACCAGCATCGTCGCAAGCGCAAGGAGTCAGCCCTTCCGGTCATTGGCCTAGTTGGCTATACGAATGCAGGCAAGAGCACCCTGCTGAACCGGCTGACGAACGCAGACGTCATCGCAGAAGACCAGCTATTCGCCACACTGGACCCAACCACCCGGCGCGCTGAACTGCCGAGCGGACGGCTAGTCCTGCTGACAGATACAGTGGGTTTTATCCAGAAGCTGCCCACAGAATTGGTCGCAGCGTTTCGGGCGACGCTGGAAGAGGTAACGCAGGCTGACATGCTTTTGCATGTGCTGGACGCTTCCCATCCAAACGTGGATGAACAGGCAGCTGCTGTGGAGGAAGTGCTGGAGGAGTTGAACGCGGACAACAAGCCTATCCTGACAGCCCTGAACAAGATCGACCGCCTGGATCTGAGTGATACGTACGTGCGCGAACGGTATGAGGACAACCTGCAAGAGTTTCCTAACGCCGTAGGCGTCAGTGCACTGACTGGTCAAGGAATGGATGAGCTTTTGCAGCGCATCGAGACGATGCTCTATAAGCAAATGGTCTCTGTGGATTTGATGATTCCGTATGAGCGCGGCGATCTAGTGGCGATGCTGCATGAAAACGGTTACGTCGAAGACGAAACCCATAGGCCGGAAGGCACGCATATCCATGGTCGAGTGCCAGTGCAACTGGCCGGCGTTTACTCCGACTTTCGTTGGGATGATCCTGCGCCCGACGACCGGCAGTCTGAACCGTAGATGGTTTAGTCAGCGCATAGAAACTGTACTGATACCCATAGAGTGTGGTTGATTCTCCGTCAAAGTTATATGAACCAAATCAATGTTGCAACGCATCACGTAAGGAGCCCAAATGAGTAAGCCAAAAGTTGTTGTCACCCGAAAAATCCCCGTGGCGGGTCTCGAACGTTTGAAAGAAGAATGTGATGTTCAGCAGTGGGATTCGGAAGATCCGATTCCGCGCGAAACTTTGCTGGAGTGGGTAAAGGGCGCAGACGGCCTGTACTGTCTTCTCACGGAAAAAATCGACGACGAACTATTGGATGCAGCGGGACCGAATCTCAAGGTCGTCAGCACCATGTCAGTTGGCTACGACCATGTTGACGTGGCTGCATGCCTGGAGCGAGGCGTCAAGGTAGGCAACACGCCTGGCGTCCTCACCGATACGACCGCCGACTTCGCCATGGCTCTACTGCTCACCACAGCCCGCCGCATTCCTGAGTCCATCGACGCAATTCGCGCCGGCGAATGGACATCCTGGAAGCCGGAATGGATGGCAGGGCAGGATCTTTCCAACAGCACCGTCGGCATCGTGGGGCTCGGACGCATCGGTGCGACGGTGGCCAAACGTCTGCAGGGATTCGACTGTCGAATCCTCTATTACGACGTCATGCCGTTCCCCGAGACTGCAGAACCGCTCGGCGCTGAGTTCGTCGACTTCGATACATTGCTCAGGGAGAGCGACTTCATTACCGTTCACACACAGTTGAACGATTCCACATATCATCTGTTCAATGCCGAAGCATTCGACAAGATGAAACCGACTGCTATCTTTGTGAACACTGCACGCGGTGGCATTATGGACCAGGATGCGCTGTACGACGCACTGGTTGAGGGCAAGATCCTTGGCGCTGGTCTTGATGTTACGCTTCCCGAGCCACTGCCTAAGGATCATCCCATGATGAAGCTGCCCAACGCGGTCGTAGCTCCACACATCGCAAGCGCATCGGTCGAGACGCGCTCGAAGATGGCGGTCATTGCCGCCGAGAACACGATTGCAGGCATCAAGGGCGAACCTATGCCGGCTGGCGTTTCAAAGCAGTAACGTCTTCGTTGGCGGACATCAACGCGTCAGATTTTTCCTCGTTGGGCAGGTTGACGCCTGCGGTTATAATAGCAGACTACAACGAAGAACATCCCCAACGGGTTATCGGATTTTCATCCGGTAACCCGTTGGATCGTACCTATCATTCTGTTACGTGTTCGCGGTTAGCAGCCGGACCATAAACAGACAGATATAAATAATCGGGACGAAGCGTACGTTAGTGGAAGAAAAAGAGAAAGGTCGAGGAGCCTGCTACATGAGCACTGAAACACTTACCGTCACAGACAATCGCACAGGCAAAACGTACGAATTGCCAATCGAGAACGAAACGATTCGCGCCATCGATTTGAGGCAAATCAAGGTGCATGATGAAGATTTCGGCTTGATGACCTATGATCCAGGTTACTCGAACACCGCTCCGGTGAAGAGCGAAATTACCTTCATTGACGGCGCCAAAGGCGTTTTGCAGTACCGCGGATACAGCATCGAAGAATTGGCCGAAAAAAGCACATTTCTGGAAGTAGCCTACCTACTCATTTATGGCAAGCTGCCCAACAAGCAGGAATATGCGCGTTGGGAATATGACGTGTTGCATCGCACGTTCGTACATGAGAACTTGGCCGCGGCGCTCGAGGCCTTTCGCTACGATGCGCACCCAATGAGCATGCTTATTTCCGGGCTTTCGATTATGGCTACCATGTACCCGGAAGCAAGAAATGTCACCGACCCGGCGACACAGAATGCACAGATTCTGCGCATTCTCGGGCAGATGCCTACAGTTGCCGCGTTCTCTTTCCGACACCGAATCGGACGACCATACAACTATCCCAATAACGAGTTGGGCTACACGGCGAACTTCCTCTATATGCTGGACTACATGCGACAGTCCACGTATGATGTGGATCCTGTGTTGGCTAAGGCGTTGGATGTGCTCTTCATACTGCATGCCGACCACGAGCAAAATTGCTCGGCAGCAGTAATGCGCAGCATCGGCTCTGCCCAGTCAGATCCGTACAGTGCCATTTCTGGCGCCACAGCGGCGCTTTTTGGCCCATTACACGGCGGCGCAAACGAAGCGGTCATCCGTAACCTCACCGAAATTGGCGACGCCAAGAATGTACCTGACTACGTGGAACGAGTGAAAAAGGGTGAGTTCCGGTTGATGGGCTTTGGCCATCGCGTGTATAAGAGCTATGACCCGCGCGCTCGCATCATCAAGAAGATTGCCGATGACGTCTTCCAGGTGACAGGTACCGACCCACTATTGGACATTGCGTTGGCACTGGAGGAAGTCGCGCTGAACGACGACTACTTCCTGTCACGAAATCTCTATCCGAATGTAGACTTCTACAGCGGCATCATCTATAAGGCCATGGGCTTCCCGCCGGACATGTTCACTGTATTGTTTGCACTAGGACGTGCGCCGGGCTGGTTGGCTCAATGGCGCGAACAGGTCATGGACCCGGAGCAGCGCATTGCACGCCCGCGCCAGGTCTACCTCGGCGAATTGAACAAGAAATATGTACCAATGTCCGAACGATAGCCACAGTTCGTAGACAGATACTGCACGATAAAACAAGGGAACCGGTGATCACCGGTTCCCTTTTGTTGTCCAATTTTGTTGTCTATTTGGGTGCGAATGTTCTGGCGTCCTAACTTATGTCGCCCTCACCGCTCCATAGCTTGTGTACGGCCTCTGCGAGAAGCGGATAGTCCGCAAGGTCTTCTGTGGCGAGAAACTCACTTGCGGACTCTCTCGCTGCCGCCAAAGTGGACATGTCGCCTAATGAGGCAATCTGCAGGTTCGGCAGACCGCTCTGACGAGTACCCAGGAAGTCGCCAGGCCCGCGAAGCTCCAGATCCTTCTCTGCCAGCTCAAAACCACTGCTGGTATCCTGCAGAGCCTGCAGGCGTTCGTTTGCGGTATCGCTCTCCGCCTTACTGAATATCGCACAGTAGCTTTCATGCTCGCCACGGCCTACACGACCGCGCAGCTGGTGGAGTTGCGCCAGCCCAAAGCGGTCAGCATCCTCCACGATGATCAGAGAAGCATTGGGTACGTCAATGCCAACTTCGATAACCGTTGTGCTCACCAACACGTCGTATTCGCCGTTGACAAAGGCGGTCATGACTGCATCCTTCTCTTGTCCCGTCATCCGTCCGTGAAGCAGGCCGAGCCGTAGATCACCAAAGACTTCGGACTGCAGTCGTTCATACTCGTCGACAGCCGCACCGGCGTTGACGCTCTCGCTCTCTTCAACCAATGGATAGACGATAAAGCCCTGTCGCCCTGCGTGCGCCTCTTTACGCATGAAGCGGTAGACCCGCTCATGTTCAGACTGCGTAAAGCGCTTCGTCCTCACCGCAATGCGACCTGCCGGCATCTCATCGATGATGCTCACATCCAAATCACCAAAGACGGTCAGTGCCAGACTGCGCGGGATAGGCGTTGCGCTCATCACAAGCAGGTGCGGTTGGATTCCCTTGCTGCGCAGTGCACCCCGCTGACCAACACCAAAACGGTGTTGCTCGTCCACAATGGCTAGGGCAAGCCGGTTGAACTCGACATTCTCCTGGATGATGGCAGTCGTACCGACCAGGATGTCCGCATCGCCGCTGACGACGACTTCAAGGACTCGCTCTCGTTCGGCGCCAGTGACGCGTCCGGTCAACAGTTCCACGACAAAGTGCTTCCCATCCGCTCGGGTGCAACCTTCCACGAGTTTGCAGATGCTGCGATAATGCTGTTCGGCTAGAATTTGCGTCGGAGCTAGCAGCGCAGTCTGGCAGCCCTGATGGAATGCGGCGACCATGGCGGCGGCAGCGACAACTGTCTTTCCGCTGCCCACATCGCCTTGGATGAGCCGCGCCATTGGCTCGGTGCGTGCCATGTCCATCAACACAACGTCGAGCGCCGAGCGCTGTGCAGCCGTTAGCTCAAATGGCAAACTGTTCAGGAAGTCCAGGATATCGCTTGCCTCAGGTTTAATGGGGATGGCATTTTGCGATTTCAACTCTCGACGACGCTGGATGACGCCGAGCTGTAGGTAGAAGAACTCTTCAAAAGCGAGCCGTTGCAGCGCACTGTCCAGCTCATCCTGGCTTTCCGGTGCATGCACCTGCCGTAGCGCATCGGCTAGATCTGGCAAATCGCACTTCTCACGTACTGATAGAGGCAGCGGATCTTGTATATTGTCGATGTAGTTTTCGACAGCGGTATAGACAATACTGCGCATACGATAGTTCTGTATGCCCTCGGTGAGGCGGTAGATCGGCGAGATACGGCCTGTGGAGACCATCTCCTCGTCCACGTCTTCAAAGACGGGACTCTCCAGCGTTTTATAGCCTAGATAGAGACCTACCCTGCCGCTGAAGCGCATGGTAGCGCCAATGCGTAGCTGCTTCTTGACCCACTTATTCCACCATATAGCGCGCAACGTCCCTGTAGCGTCGCTGAGGATGCCCTCAACAATTTGGCGCTGCATACTGATATTTCGCTCGCTCACTTTCCACAAGTTTGCGATGACTGTGACCTGCTCACCTGGCTCCAGCTTATCGATCGTACGCAACTTGCTATAGTCTTCGTAGCGAGCTGGCAAATGCCAGAGTAGATCTTCCACATTGTGGATATTGAGCCGCTCCAGTTGTTCAACAGTGACTGGACCAACCCCTTGCAACACTTCCGGTGATGTGGCTAGCGCCGCTTTCTTTGCAGAATCCGACTGAACCGATGCTGACCGTTTGCGTTCTCGGACGCGTTCTTCGGCTACGTTCGTCGGCTCTAGCGGTGGCACTTCAGATTGAATTGGAATATCCGCGCTTAGGTTGCCGTCCAGGCTGCTGTGATCGGCGAGAGCCTCATCGGGATCGTCGTCTAGCAACGTTTGTGCAGCCGTGACCTCACCCTCCAAATAATGCAAGATAGCCTCTGCGATCTCGGGACGTTCGCTCTCGTCCTCGCTGTCGAACAAGCGCATCAGCTGAACGAGCGTGGCAACTTGTACCTCGCTGCCGAGGTCATTGGTAGCGTCTTCAGGCAAGCGATCGGCCATCGCCGCCATGCCGCCAACGACTGCGCGATTGCGCCAGCCCTGCTTCTCTTCTAGTTCGAGTACGCGACGCAGACGGTCGTGCGTGTTGGACGACACGGCTAGTACGCTCCCTCGTAAACGACAACGCCGATAACATTAGGACCCGTGTAGGCTGCCAGACTAGGCGGCAGCGACAGCGATTCAATACGCACATCGGGAATATCCTCTGCCAACAATGCCCTCAATGCAGCCTGCTGTGGCTCATAGCCGTGTTGGATAATCCCGATACGCTCTACGCTGGCAAATTCGACCACAAATTGTTGCAGTTTTTCGATGACCTCTTCCTTGGTCTGAACCTTCTCCAGCGGTGAGAGTTGACCGTCTTCCAACATCAACATGGCTTTGATGCCTAGCATCGTTCCCAGCAGGCTCTGAGAAGAGCTCAGCCCTGCGCTATTTTCCAAGTAGGTCAGACTCTCGGAAAAGAGCGCCAGATAGAGATGTGGAATGGCGCCGTTTACCACGCGTGCAATCTCGTGTACGTTCGTCTCCACTTCAGCCGCCTCTGCCGCTTGTTCCACCAACAGACCAAGGCCGTATGAGGTCGATAAGCTATCAATGACGCGAATAGTTACACGGCCCTTGAGCATCTCCGCAGCTTTGCGAGCTTCCAACCACATTGGGCTCAACTCACTGCTCATGTGAATGGAGACTATCTGTTCGGTCTCGCGGCTCAATTGTTGATACTTGCTGAGAATGGTATTGATGTCCGCCTCGCGAACGACGGGCATGATCTCCGGTTTTTCTACTTGCGCATTGGTCACCTGCTCAAACAAATCGTCCGCGCTGAAGGATTCGTCCTCCACGAACATTTTGGGACCGATTTTGAGCCGATGCGGGATGACCTCGATGTTGTATCGAGCACGCACTTCCGGCGATAGATATGCATTGCTGTCTGTGACAATACGTACTTTACTCATCTGTTGCCGTCTTTCGCTGAATCGATGCTCACATTCGCTTTGAAGAATAACTGCCTAGAGTGGGAACGGTCAAATAATCATCGTATCGCCAAGAGGGTAAGCTATCATGTACTTGTGCAATCCATGTAGTGTGCGCTTTCTAGAATCTCGAATGGAGGGCTGCGTTACGCAGTAGAGAAATATCCAAGGTGATTTTGACAGCGATAGCTCCCGTGTGTTAGCATACGCAAGTTGTACACTTATCGAGATGACGTGGACGCCGCCGGTGTCTGCTTGTTAATCGGAATTTTGGAGGACAGCAAAATGGCGAAATGTGAACGATGTGGCCGTGGGCCTTTATTTGGCAACAACCGCCCGTGGTCCAAGAAAGCGACCCGGCGACGCTGGAACATCAATGTACAGAAGGTAAAAGTCATGCAAGACGGCAAACAGGTCACCAAACGACTTTGCACCTCCTGCATTCGCGACCTGCAAAAGGTCTAGTTTCAGCTGATTACCGAAGCATCTTTATCGCCGGCCTGAATGGGTCGGCGATTTTTTGTTGCACAATCACGTACTTGAAAACGTAACTGCGTTTGTCGAATCAGCCGGACTTCAGCCACCCGCGGCCTGACGTAATTGGCCGCAGCCAGCGTTGATTTCAATGCCACGGCGCTGTCGTACTGTGGTTGAGATGCCCGCTTCCTGCAGGATCGACGCAAACCGAATCATCGTATCGTTTAGCGACGGCTGGAAAGGGCTGTCCGCGACAGGATTCAGCGGAATTAGATTGACGTGAGCCAGCATGCCCCGAAGACGTCTCGCCAACAGGTGCGCTTGTTCTTCGCTATCGTTGATGTCTCGCATCATGGCGTATTCGAAAGTGACCCGCCGATGCGTCTTGTCAATGTAGCGGCGTACTGCGGCAAGCAGTTCATCGATCGGATACCGCCGATCAATCGGCACAAGACGCTCACGTACTTCATCGTCTGCTGAATGCAGACTGATGGCGAGCCCCACCTGCAGTCCCTCGTCCGCCATGCGATCGATCATTGGAACAAGTCCCACCGTACTGACAGTAATATTGCGCGCACCAAGCCCGAAACCCTCAGGGCTTGTAATGCGGCGGATTGCCGTCCATACATTCTGGTAGTTGTGCATGGGTTCGCCCATGCCCATAAAGACAATGTTGGATACAGTCGCCGGTCGCTCCACGGACACATGTGGCTCTGCTGCCGGATCCGCTAGAAAACGGGCATAGTCCAATACCTGGGCAACGATCTCTCCTGCAGTGAGATTTCTGGCAAGGCCGCCAATCGCTGTGGCGCAGAAGGTGCATCCCATTGCACAGCCGACCTGGCTGCTGATACACAGGGTACGACGGCGCTCATACAGCATGAGCACAGATTCGATCGTGTTGCCGTCGGGCAGACGATAGAGCCGCTTTAGAGTATCGCCCGAATTCGAGACCTGTTCGGTGACTAGTGTGAGCGGGCTGGCAGTGGCACCGTGCGAGAGCTTTTCACGCATCGCCTTGGGCAGGTTGGTCATGGCGTCAAAGTCCGCCACATGATGCTGGTAGAGCCATTCCCACACCTGTTTGGCCCGAAACGCGGGCTCACCAAGTTCAGTCATCAACTCGGTGAGTTCGTTCAGATCCATATCCAGGATAGAACTGGGTTGCGTATCGTGCGTCTCGCTCATTTGTAGCTCTATATCCAAATCGATCCTTCTCCGTCTTTCTGATACAAACTGTCAGCTCTTATCCGCCTCTTTGAACAACACCAGCAGTTCCGGCAATCCCTGAACAACCACATCCGGGGGTTTCTCGGCTGTTGCATAGCCCTCAGGCGTTGTCACGCCGGTGAGAACGCCGGCTGTCGGCATGCCGAGATCGATGGCACCTTCAATGTCCGTTTCATATCGATCACCTACCATGAGCGTGGTTGAGGCTTCCGTGCCCACGCGTTCCATAGCCTGTTCATACATCCCCGGGTATGGTTTGCCCACATACTCCGGCTTTCTACCGCTGGCGACGGCGAGCAACGCCACCAGGCTGCCTGTGCCCGGAACCTGCCCGCGCTCTGTGGGCAATGTCGGATCAGGATTTGTGGCGACGAATCGTGCACCGTTGCGAATGGCCAGTGTCATTCGGGCCAGTTCTTCATAATTCACGCCAAAGTAGATGCTCGCCACTGCCACCTCGGCGATTGACCAGTCGTCAACAAGGTCGAAACCTTTGGCTTCCAATGCACCGCGCAGCGAAGCCTCTCCCATCATAATGACCTTGACACCGGGTTCTGTACGTTCAGCTAACCAGTTGGCGACCGCTTCTGCGCTGCCAAGGATTTTGACGGGCGGCGCTTCAACTGACATCGCAGCCAATTTATCCGAGAAAGCCTGTGATGTCCTGCTCGAATTATTGGTTACGAATAGCCACTTCCTGCCGGTGGTTTCCATATAATCCAAGAATTCCTGTACGCCGGGTAACGCTTGGTCGCCCACGTAGATTACTCCGTCCATGTCCAGTAGTACAGCTCGGACGTTCTTCAGTCTTTCCAATGCCTTATTCGACGTTGACATTCCAGTCTCAACTTTGTTGTGTCACTTGCGGATGATTCAGCCTTCTTGCTGTTATCGCCTCAGGGATTATAGCACAGTCAGTGCAATGGACTGTGCCGGTTTGCTAGTCAATGTTGCAGCGGTTGCCGGCATCGCTTACAGAGGCTCATGGCAGCGTATGTAAACGCCTCCCAGCGCTATGCCAGGAGGCGTCGGTCCTTTATGAATGCCGGAACACCGCTGCTAAAGAACGGTCACAACTCTCGACAGATCACCGCATCGCAGTTGCATCGGCGTCTGTACCGCGGTCCTTGCAGAAGCCGGTTGTCGAGCACCATTGGTTGGAAGTCATGTCAATGGTCCAACCGATGCCATCGGCCGCACTTTCGTAGCCGCTACTGGCGCTTTGTTTGGCCCAGTCCGCGGCAGTCTTCGCAGCCGGTGTGGCGCTATCTATGCCAACCTGAACGCCCTCAGCTGTGGTTCGCCAGATACGAGCCCAGCGACCGTCTTCTATGGCCGAGTCTACTGTTGCAAGCTCCGCTTCATCAAGTGCACTTTCAGCACTGGCTGCACCGGAATCGTCGGATGTCGTTTCTGCCATCAAATCTATGTCATTCCGATGCCAAGGTACGCTATAGCTGCCGTCGGCGACGACGTCGAACGCGCCGCTAAGCTTTGCGTAACCGTCTGCAGATACATTGGCAAAGGGTATGTTGACACTGGAGTTCAGAGCGACGTAGGCATTGCGAAAATCAGTGGAGAATGGCATAAAGACCTGCGCCTGCACAGCACTGTCCCACACATTTTCAGGCAGTAGAGTCGAACGGATGACGCCGGTACCTAGAACGCCTGCCTCGCTGATAACCAGTCCACCTTCCAGCGACAAGGGCTCGCCGTTTAGCTTAACCATCTCTCCAAGTTTGCCGCCATCTACGGAATAGCGACCCGCGAACTGTAACTCGGAATTTGCCAAATCGTCGGATAGCACGCCGCTGACATGCACGGTCGCCTGATGCCGGATCGGCAATTCACCGCTAAATAGTTCAACAGTTTCCGCAGGATCCATGATCTGAGTAAGAAACGCTGTCGCACCGCTATAGCGCAGGGTAATGTTGCCTTCCACATAGGCGAAACGCTCTTGTGGATCCAGGAGAACGGTCGCCTTCTGCCCTTCAGGGACAGTTAGCCAGAGCGTATCCTTGCCGGCTTCCCCAACCGTTGTCTGTAATTCCGTGCCGGACGCAAGTTCGAAGTATAAGTACTTCTTGTCAGGGTCAAGAGGTAAATCCATACTCGGCAATTCGCTGGCTTTGTCATAGCCAATGGTTGTAGCAATAGCTTGCTTACTCAGCGGCAGCGGCAAACCCATGAATGCCAGTGACGGCGTCGGCAATTTTGCCGTTCCAAAGAACGTGTCGACCAACCCGTCCTCGCCCATGGTAACGTCGAGATGAGCGTCCGAAAGGTTTAACTTGCCCACAGGCATGTTCAAAGAAACGCCGTCATCTATGGTTAGGCGGGAGTCACCGGGCAATAAACTCAGATTGTCCTCTAGAACGGTGAGCGCAAAGCCGGCTGCGGGCAGCCACGCTGGCGCATCTTCGCCGAGGTCGATACGCAAACTGCATTCACCATCCATACAGGCCAACTGATGGTCCGGCGGGTTTTCTTCTGTAAGCGGTGGTTGATCAGATGCATACGCACCGCCTGCAGCATATGGAGACAGCAGCAAGCCAATAGCCAGCAACAGCGGTATTAGCACTCTGAGTATTTGCATCTTTCCCCTCATCTACCTCTCCCCGTTAAGGTCAAAAGCTGAACTGGCATATGTTTATATCTATTTTTGATTCCGGAATTTAGATCGAGTGTTCGCCGAATTGCGAGATGTTCAAATAATTATGTCAAACAAGAACACTCAACAGAAACGGCGTAACTTTGTGCATTCGAACTATACGTGCTAACGCAGTCCCGGCTGCACGCGTTCCTGGGGTAGATTAACGGAGGCTGAGAATTGATGCGACGGGCATCACTTACTGACGACATCGGACGTGTCGACAATCGTGTGCTCGGCTGTAGCCAAGTCGTCTTCCACGGTAACCGCTGCTGTGGCTACAGCCCAGGTCACAATGAACCAGACGCCTCCACCAATCAGCAGAGCCACTGCGATGTTCGCTGGATGCATGGGCACGTTGCCGCGCAGTATACCCACCAATGTAAGCAGGATACCCGCCAAACCGAATGCGATACCAACCAATACGGGAATAGATAACCGTTTCATCTCTACTACCTTACCACTCTTCAAGAGTGACTGTTGTTCTAATGCTAACTGCTGTACCGCATGTCGAGCACATTTAACTGCAACGTCGTGCGTCCTTGCCACTCGTTGGCCTGCAGCTCATAAACGACATCCAACAAGCTGCCTTCCGTCAGAGAATTTGCCCACTCCCCTTGCGAAAAGGCAATGGCATCAACGACAGGCGTGTTTGGGCCAGCGTCGAGGATGAGCTTTAGATGCTTGTTGCCGCCGACTCGCCTGATGTCGCGCACTCGCGTATTTCGCGATACCAAGCGCGGTTGCAAATTGTCCTGGCCTGTCGGTTCCAGTCGCACGAACTGCTCTAGCAGCGCCCAGTCCACATCTGCTATGTCGATATCTACATCAATGTCCAGTGTCGGCTGCAAACTCGGATACGAGACCAGTTCCCTTTCCGCGATCGACTGTAGCGCATAAATAAATTCGTCTATGCGCTTGTTTTCCACCGTAAAGCCTGCAGCCCTGGCATGTCCGCCGTGCCGCACAAGCAGGTGCGATAATTCGTCCAGTGCCACACTTATGTCAAACTCGGGAATGCTTCGTGCGCTTCCTCTGGACGTCTTCTTTCCCTCTTCGAGCACGACGACAGGACGATAGTAGTTATCGGTAAGGCGGCCTGCCACGAGTCCAACCACACCGGCAGCAATATCTGGGCTGACAACAGTGAGCAAATAGCGCCCTCCGTCAAAGTCCGCCATCACCTGGCGCTCAGCCACTTCTTGTGCTGTGCTGGTAAGAGTACGCCGCTGTTCGTTAAGCGACTCGAGCTCACTCGCTAAAGAGTATCCCTCGCTATGATCGCTTGTGCGCAGCAGCCGATATGCGAGTTGTGCACTGGCCAATCGACCGGCCGCGTTAATTCGCGGCGCTAAACGAAACGAGATGGCCGAAGCATCAATAGAACCGAGCCGCAAACCAGCCAGCGTCAGCAATTCCTGCAGACCAGGCCGTTCTGTTTGGTTCAGCTGCATCAATCCCCGACGCACAAGCGAACGATTCTCGCTGAGCATCGGCATCATGTCGGCGACTGTACCAATTGCAACGAAATCCAAAAGCGATTGTTCCGCCTCTTCGACTGCCTCATCGTCCAGATCACACCAACGATGCTGGCACGCAGCCCGCATAGCAGCCTGCGCCACTCGATAGGCGACACCCGCCCCGGCCAACCGTGAGAAACTGTTCCGCTCATCTGGTCGTCGCGGATTGATGACAGCGATCGCATCGGGTAATTGCGCTCCGATGGTGTGATGGTCCGTAACGATGACGTCCATGCCCAGTTCTTGCGCATAGGTGATTTCCGCGAGACTGCGAATGCCGCAGTCGACCGTAATCATCAGTCCAGCCTGCTTTGCAATTTTACGGATTGCGGCGCGATTCAAGCCATAGCCCTCGTCGACGCGGTTCGGAATATAAGCGCCTATCTGTGCACCGGCACGCTGCAGCGCAGCCACGAGTAGCGCCGTTGAACAGACGCCGTCGGCATCGAAGTCACCATATACGCAGATGGTCTCCTTGCGCTCCAATGCCTTCAGGATTCTCTCCACGGCAGGTGGCATATCGCGGATCTTGAAGGGATTCTCTGCCACCGCATCATCCGAAGCTAGAAAGGCCGAGACTTCTTCTGGAGTCCGCATGCCTCGGTTGTAGAGGATTTGCATCAAGAGCCGATGCTCCGGCAAGGAGTGCAAGAAGCGTTCCGGAGCTAATTCATGCACAAACCAATTCTTTGCGGTGGTAGTGGGAGGCGATTGTACAGGTTGCTTTTGGGACATTGAACTCTGCTCCAATTGTATTTCACTCGTGATACTCGATTATAGAGCGGTCGCACCTGTCGACCAAACAGTGACGCTAGCGGGTGCAAAAAACGTGAACATAATCCATAGGATTGTCGCTTAGATAATGGAACACAATAAATACACAAGGATATGCGCCAGTGTGCGCTTTATACCCTTGAACAGTTGACCCTTTGAACAAGCATTTGCGCATCTTCCTTGAAGCCGACTGACCTAGCGGTCAGCCGGAGCCGTCCAGGAAGCGGACGTGCGCTTAGTGCGAGTTACAGCTGATTCTCGTTCAATACCCAACGACATTGATTAAGATCACAGCAAATTTGCGACCGAATTGGTAATAGTAAGCGTGCTATCGAAAATATGCGACTGCCCTGACAGAATCCAAGAGGTGACTGTTGAACCACCCATCATGCTATGGTATGCTGGTGTAATCGTGATTCGTCCTGGCTTGAAGCCGAGCCGACAGATCGTCTGTTAGCCATCAGGCCCTACCCTTCTCGATTGTGAACCATGTCCTCAACACTTGATCGTATCCGGCTACTCAATAGCCTGCGCCCACTCAAAGGCGCCGCGCGCGACATTGTTCCGCCTACAGAACGCCGGCATCGCGCGGAAGAAGAGCTGCCGACGGGCGCAATCGTGGAGAATTCGCAAGGCGTCTGTTATGTCACCACAAACGCGTATGCACTAAGCGTACCTCGCGGCGTATATGCCCTCGGCGCGGTTCTTGGACACGCACCGGCTTCATTATCACAGCTCTACCCTGAATTCAACTTGCATCAGATTCGCGGATATGAAAAGGCAGTCTTCCTTGACACGGAGACAACCGGTTTGGGCGCCGGTGCAAGCATTTACGCCTTCATGGTTGGCGTCGGCATGTTCGAGACTTTGACCGGTGACGAACCTGATATCGCGTTCCACAACAATACGAGTGAAGTAGAGAATGGCGTCGCCAGCGTGGGAATCCCAAACCAGAATTTGACCCACTTCGTCGTGCGCCAGTACTTCATGCGCAATCCCGCCGAAGAACTCGCCTTGCTGGACGAACTCGCCGCGTTATTTCAGAACAAGCATCTGCTGGTCACGTTCAATGGTCGTTCGTTCGATATGCCGCTACTGCGCTCACGTCTGCGCTACAACAGGCCGTTCCTGACGGACGATGTCCTCAACGCACCCCTGTACGCCGCTGATTCGCCACACCTGGATCTGCTCCTGCCAGCACGACGGCTCTGGCGCAGACGACTGCAGAGTTGCCGGCTCGCCAACTTGGAGAACGTCATTCTCGGTCACCAGCGGGACAACGACGACGTTCCCGGCTACCTTATCCCGCAGATGTATACTGAATACCTACAGACCGGGGATGCGCGTGAGATGACGCGTGTGTTCTACCATAATCTGGAAGACATCGTCTCCATGGTCAGTCTTGCGACACATCTTTCGACGGCCTTTGGGCGCAAAAGCCAAGCACTCAATGATACGGAACTACATGGACAAGACTGGCTCTCGCTTGGCATAGCCTATGAACGAATGAACCAGCCAGAGCTTGCCGAGCCGGCGTACAAACATGCGCTGGATGTGTGCAATGGTGCAGCTGACAAAGGAGAAGCCTTCCGCCGCTTGGGATCGCTGCAGAAGCGCCAGGGTCGTTGGCAAGACGCTGCCAGCACTTGGGAGTTGTGGCTCACATCAGTGCCCGGCATCGATCCTACCCCCTACGTTGAGCTAGCCAAATACTCTGAATGGCAGGTAAACGAGTTCGATCAAGCGGAAATGTGGACTGCGTGGGCGCTGCACAACCTACAGAACGATGATTCGGCCTACGCTTGGGAGCGGACGATTGCTGAACTGGAACATCGTCTGGAGCGAATCCGCCGCAAGAAGTAGTCACAGTGCCACGGGATCCACAAGCGATCAGTGAGATATCGGTGCGTTCGGTGAGTGAGTAGTATAGTCAATGGACAGGTAAGGGGATTGGGTTTGAGTCTAGCATTTCCCACTGCTGAATGGACCGCCGCCTTGTGTGAGGCGCTAAATAACAGCGACGCCTATGCCAATGCACCACAAAAATGGGAAGGCGATCTGCGGTTGGCTATAGACGACACAGGCGCGGTCTATCTCGACCTTTGGCACGGCGCCTGTCGCAAAGCGGAGTTCACCCCCGACCCTGCAACCGTGCAGGCAGATTTCGTCATCTCCGGCAGCTTGACGCAATGGACATCGATTCTGAACGGGCAGATGGACCCCATTCAAGCACTGGTGAAACGGAAACTGAAGCTTAAAGGCAACCTTGTCATGATCATGAAGAATGTGAAGGCGGCGCAGGAACTCGTTGCCTGTGCTGCAAGGTTGGATACATCGTTTCGGTAACCGGCTTTTGGTCGCGACCAAACTGCATCGCCGCCGGACACCTATCACGCCTATTCGTATAGCTGTGAGGGTGAACCCCCAGCCACATTGTCCTACGACCGCGACGCCATGAACGCTAGACGAAATCGCCAAAATTGACTACACTACGCATAATGCTAAAGTGCGCCGACTGAAATCGTTGCCGACCATTCAGTTCAGGCCGATCCTGACATCGTTGGCTGACTATCCGTACATTTGGGTCAGCAGGCGATTTCGGTTCACTCTAGATGCGCCAAAGCGTGCATTCACTCATTCGACTCATAAGATACACACGGATAAGGAGCGGCACAATGGATGTTGGGATCGCACTGGTAGCGGGACTCGCGATCGGTTGGCTGATCGAATGGGTGATCGACTGGCAGTATTGGCGCCGTGGGCTTACCGGTTTCTATCAGACTGAGGCCGCACTGCGTCAGCAGATTGCCGAACAAGAACGACAAATTCAGGAATCAGCAGAGGCGCTCGAGAAAGCAAAGAAGGAAATCAGCATTACGCGGGCGCAGCTACACGCTGCGCAAGCTCAAAAAGTTGGCACTTCGGATAGCCAGCCGACAAGCAACTAGAAGATCCGACAACAGTTTGGAAACAAATTATGCAGAACATTTCAAGGTATGACATGGCCAAAGCAGCGGTATTCGGAATACTGCTGTTCGTCTTTGCCTTGTTATCGATTTGGCCGTCTTTCAGTTAACAATCTGTTCGCAAGCATTTTCTGCGTGAAGAGGAATTAACGTCAGTATCATTACGCAACCGGGAAGAAAGATGTATTGCCACTCGTGCCTTCACAATCGCACCTGTCAACAGGAATCTGATGCCAGAACCAGCCAAGCATTCGCAAAGCCAGAATATACGCTCACAGACGATCGACGGTGAATTTTTACCGGTTCGCGAGGATGTACATGCCCCGGAATTCGATGCCATTGATACGCTCTCCAGGCTCCTAGTCGGCGGTACAGTCGACGTAACGGATATCTCCGTACGTCTACTGGAGCGCTGGCACGGTGAGGTCGTGGAACGCAATCAGGCTACCATTGTCGATGAGGAAGAAGACCCCAGCGACATCTTGCGCTACTTGCTCATCGGTCTACTCTTCGAAAGCCAACATGCAGTGAGAGGATCCTTGCGAAGTGCCAGTTCAGTTGTCGTAGGTGCGGCAAGTGTTACAGCTTCAGTCACTCGGACTTTTCGCGACAGTTTCCTCTTTTCGCCCTTCCGTTCCACAGCGGACAAGGCTACGCGTGCACTGGAAGATCGTATCATCGAAATGGTACAGAAAGGCCGCAACGAGGAATTCGTCGGTAAACTCATGGCTGAAAATGCGTTGCTGGAAACCGTGGACTGGGTCCTGGGTTACATCGCCGATGAGCCAGCCGTGCGCGACCTTGTAGAACAGCAAGCGTTGGGCTTCACCGATGAAGTCACAATTGGCGTGCGAGAAAGAGCCATCACGGCGGATAGTACAGTCGAAGTACTATTACGCAAGCTGTTCCGACGAAAACCGCGCGAGTTCCTGCCTGGTCCGCCAGAGGCTGTGAAAGAGGCAGAGCGCCGCCACGACCGTTTGGAACAAGGATGGTCGAAATGAGCGTCCGAGCTTCAGCCATTCCCACACCAGAGAACCTTCAGGCGCAATATGCCGGCTTCTTTACGCGAGCAATTGCCTTTGTCATCGACATTCTCATCATCAACGTCAGCGTCATTATCACATCTGCCCTGCTGATGCTCGTCTTCAGCTTTTTCGAATCAATCATGTCGATCACGCCCGGAGAGCTCGGCGATTGGATGAGCAACGTCTCAGTCCGCGCCGTCAACTTCAGTGCTGTGATACTTTTGCTCGTTATGGCATGGCTCTACCCGGTCATCTTCTGGATGATCAATGGTCAGACGGTTGGGAAACGAATCATGGGCTTGCGCGTGGTGCGAATGGACGGCAAGAAGATGACTTTTCTGGGCGGGCTGCTGCGCGTGCTCGGATATTGGCTGTCCGCAATTGTGTTCTTTGTCGGTTTTCTATGGGTTTTATTCAGCAATGACCGGCGGGCATGGCACGACAAATTGGCAGGCACTTGTGTCATATATTCGTGGGACGCGCGCGGCTCCGTCGCCCTGCGCGAGCAGATGCGCAACGCCTCGCAGCGACTGCGGAATCGCCCAGATGAACAACCTCAAAGCAGCCTGTAGTCGTAGTCGCTACCATGTACCCGCACCGTGCACTAGGGCTGAAGCGCACCTCCCATCCGGAACCGGTTACCGCGCTGGTTGCCAGTCTGACCCACTCTCAAAATTTGAAGTCAACTTTTCAGCGAGTCGGAGTTTTCGGTGGATTCTGAAACTTATTTTCCCGGCTCACCCAATTCGGTTGGCGACTTCGTGCTCATGGACGAAGGGCCGCCGGATAGTCTGCTCCGACGGCTGTATGTAACGGTGCAGAACGTCACAGGACTCATTTTCGGTGGCGGATTTGCCTATGTGGCTCTGCGCAAGGAGCAGGGCACTGCCACCGATCTCTCCATCCTCATACTGCGTTTCTTCCTGGCGTTCGCATGGCCGTTCATGAACAAGGACCTGATTCGACTGCCATTTCCAGTGCAGTTTCGACGCCGGTTGGAAATGATGGGCCCTACCTACATCAAGCTGGGTCAGATACTCAGCCTGCGCCAGGATCTGCTGCCGAAGGTGATCACGGAAGAGCTTCAGAACCTGCTCGATCGCCTGCCCGTCGTCACGTTTGAGCGCTTCCAAGAACTGATTACCGATGATCTAGGCATTCCGCCAACCGTTTTTTGTTCCCACATGGATCCGATTCCGTTGGGTTCTGCCTCCCTGGCGCAGACGCATCGCGCGCGATTGAATACCGGGCAAGAAGTAGTTCTGAAGGTGATCAAGCCGAATGTTCGGGAAACCATTCAGAACGATACAATCCTGCTGCGTATACTGGGCGTGATGCTGCAGGTAGTCTTGGAGAGATATCAACCGAAACGCACCATCAATGAGTTCTGCACCTATACATTGCGGGAAGTGGATTTGCGGTTTGAGGCCGATAGCGCAGAAACGTTCGCAGTCAACTTCGCGGATGAGCCAGACATCCGCTTTCCGCACATCTACCGTGACTATTCGGCCCAGAACGTGCTCTGTATGGAGTATTTTCAGGGACAGAAGCCCAGTCTAGGCGTCGCGCTAACGTTCGATGAGAAACAAAAGCACCGCATCATCGACCTTGGTGTCCACAGTATAGTCAAAATGATCTTTCAGGACGGCTTCTTCCACGCCGACCTGCATCCGGGCAATCTGCTTTTGCTGGACGACTTGCGCATCGGCTTTATTGACTTGGGCATGGTAGGCCGTATTGACGATGGAACGCGCAAGACGCTCCTCTATTATTTCTACTCTATTAGCATGGCAGACGCTGAGAACGCAGCACGTATTCTTTCCGATATGGCCCTGCGCGGGCCAAGAAGCGATCCGCTTGGATTGCGCCGTGAACTCACCGACCTTAACCGACGATGGATCAGCGCAAGTGAGCACCACAGGCTCTCCATTGCACAACTGATACTTCAGTCACTGGGCCTGGCAGGACGCTATCACGTCTATTACCCTGAAGAGATCATTCTGATGGTGAAGGCGCTGGTTACCGTCGAAGGCGTCGCCACCATGTTGGATCCCAGCATTGAGATCATTCAGGTGGCTGGCAGTCATATCAAGCAGATCCTCTTGCATGAGTTCAGCCCCAGTACCATCTATCGGCGCAGCCTTGTCAGCGCACCGGAGTACCTGGATGTCCTCTTGCGAAGCCCTATGATTATCGCTCGCGAACTTCAGCGAATCGACCAGAGGAGTCAATCGAACAACGGGAACTCATTCATGGGCGTTAAGGAGACGATAATCGCCGGGTTCTTACTATTGGCTGTCGCCGTACTGATAGCCGGCGGTGTGCTGTGGCCGATCTGGTCAATAGTATTAATATCCGCCGTCATCATCGGGATTCGCGGTCTGCGACTGTAGAAGGACGAGCACGCCCGGCGAATGCTTATATAGCGAATCTTGAGTCGCTCAAACTGGCTAGGCAAGAAGGATTCTTTTTATGTGGCGAATGTATCTCGCGCTCTTTTTCTCGATCATCGCTCTCGCTACCATGGTATTCCAGTTCCTGCCCAGGAAAGGCGTCCGTGCAGCGAATCCAGTGACGTATCCCCTGCTTGCAATGGTGATGATTGACCTGGTTGCCCTGCTTTCGCCTGCGCCGATAAGCATCTTCTATCAAGGCGCTATACTTCTTGGTCTGGTAATTGCTACGCTAGCCGTCGTCTTCTACTATCTGCCACAAATACCGCACTATATTGGTTCGGCACTGCTCATGATCGTCGCGATGCTCTACTTCCTGGCATTCTCGTCGGCCAATCACATTGCCATACCATCGCCTATCTTGCTGCTAGTGCTGGCCTATGCAGCGCTGCTCTACTGGTATGGGCGCGAGGAGGCGCGCGAGCAGCGCGGAGCGTTCATCACCTACATTGTGGTGATGGCCCTTATGGTGTGGACTGCATCCGAGGTATGGGTGCAACACCATACGCTATGGTCGGTGATGGCCTTTAGCGGAGCAATTTTCCTTGTAGTCAACAGCACCCTGATGCTAGTTGAGCGCGTACAACGAGAAACGCTCTGGCTCTCCATTGTCCAGGTCTTCGCCTACAATGCCGGACAGCTGCTCATCGCCTGGTCCATATGGGGATTCAACTAAGCCGCTCGCCGGTCGGATCAACTCCAGCGAGTTTCCGCAACAGCCTGCTAGCGTAGATATATGATCCACAGCACGAGCGCTTGAAGAATGGCGCTCAGGACCAGTGTAACCACGAATTTCGGCTTGCGAACCTTGTGGCGCGGGCGCATATACATGCCTATACCTGCGCCGATGAAACCGCCAATCAGCATAAGCAACAGTAGCACAACCTCCGGAACACGCATGGCGCCTTCGTGTTGTGCTTGCCGCTTGTCATAGCGAAAGTAGATAAATGTCACTACGTTGACGACGAGTAGCCAGAGCCAGTATGGGTTCCAACCCAGCCACAAGTACAGAAGTATTGAAATTGCCGCTGTTGCGCCTAGCGCCAGTGCGCCGTACGTTATTTGAGGAGAGCGTCTGTTCATAAAGTACCAGTTCCGAATTATTGTTGCGTGTAAGTTGTGAGGTTACTTGGTCACAGTGTCGGAGATCTTCCTCGTGTAGTCGGCAATTCGGAAAACGACTACGACAAACTCCAACATCACACGAACAATAATTAACAGAACAATAAAGAGGATGGGCGAAAAGAGCATGGTAAGCAGACCGACCCAAAGGCCGTTGTTGAGGAAGGAACCGAGTACCATGACGCCGATACCGATGAGGATGCCTATGATCAGAATAATGTAAAAAACCTTGATGAGCTTTTCAGTGACAAAAACACTGAAGCTCGTATCAAATATGGCCGTGAGAAAATTAACCTCGTCACGGTTGTCGTTTTCTGGCAGGACACTCATGAAGTTTACTCCATACTGTCTCAGTTGAGTTGAATATTCAGTTGTTGCGGTCAGAAACACAAATCAGGATGCAGGCGCCGAAACACTCATTGAGCAGAGAACTGCGTATGCCGCCTAAACAGGCTAGCCCGCCAGCGAACCTAGCGTTCGTCCGACAACCGGACTGAGTATCCACAATGCGGCGCCGATCAGAGCTCCCGGTGCAACAAGTGCGAAGATGAGCCACACTGCAATCCAAACCCATCTGCTGCTACCGGAATCAGATGGTTCCATCGGGGGATTCTTGCCTGTGAACTGATCGTCCGACAGCGTAACCAGTGTACCCGCGATCTTGTCATGCCAGCCTTGGCGCCGTTTGTCGAATCCGATCCATAGGAAACCAAGCGATAGTGCCAATGCGCTAATAATGTAGCCGATGTAGCGCAGGACGGCTTGCCCATACCCTAGCGGTCCGCCGTCCGTTCGAACAACTTTAATTCCTGAAATTGACATGCCCACGGTCTGACCGTTTCTTCCCCATGAAATAACAAAATATAGGAAAGACGCCACCAGACCCGACACAACCATAATCGCTTGCATTGCGCTGCTGTCGGTCGAACGGAACATATCGATGAAGATAGCAATGAATCCTATTACAAATATAAGGATGAAGGTTAGGAACGCAATTAGGAAACCGTCGTACACAGCAGCAATCAGCCGCCGATTAAAGCCAATGACTGTTACTTCTTCTTGGGTGAAATCCGCGGATGTCACCGAACCGCTGGCGATGTCATTCATCTATCGACCTCCTTCGGGGCCTTAGCTGAAAGGCTGTCACGCGCCGGTAACACAGCTTCAGGGCGCCAAACTGATCTACCGGCGGCATTATAAACGGCGCGAGTTTTCTTACAGCTTACTGCCGAAACCACACGCTTGTGATGCCGTAGCCGGTATCGCATGCGAATGGTTGTTACAACTCGGCGAGCGACTGCGCCTAGTCTTCCAGCAGATCATGCAGTTGCTTTGCCGTGTCCTCATCCAAGGTGGTCGTGACAATTTTAGCCTTGAAGGGCTTCAGCTCGTTCGCAAATGCGTTATCATCCCGACCTTCGATCGGATCGGTTAGCAAAAACAAGGCAGAAGAATTGGCCGGAATACTTTGACTAATCTCCCTGATCTGCTTGTCCTCTATGCCGAAATCCTTCATCGCGCCGCTGATCGCACCAATTGTCGCACCGACTACCAGACCGCCTATGGGTCCGCCCAATAGCAAACCGGCAACCAAGCCGATTCCGCCGCCGCCTAAAGACCACTTTCCCGCCTTCTTCACGGTCTGCTTAATCTCTATATCGTTTGATCCTCCGCCTCGAGTCACAACGACCGCGTCCTTGACTTTGAAGTATCCGGCTTCTTCCCATGTCCGGATATTTTCAAGCATGTTTTCAGCGCCAGTCATATCCTCGAATCCCAAAACGGTCAGAACTTCATTATCATCCTTTGCCATGTCCATCCTCCTTTGGCTAAGAGAAATACCTGCTAGAGCGAACCTACGAGGGATTTACTTCTTCCAATATGAACAGTGTGATGCGCAATTGTACGCATCACACTAGGTTAACCTATTACTATTCTTCGACCGTGGTCAGCAAGAAACCATAAATGACCATCTTGCCTGTATCAGAGGTCGATGAGCGTGTGCCACCCATGGTGCTGAATGTCTCGGCAGCGCCGACGACGTCGGGATCCTCGCCCGTGGGAGGGAGCTGCGAGCTAAGTAGACCTGCAACGCCAGCCAGATCGCTCAGCATGAAAAGCTTGTCGCCAGCTGGTGAAATGCTGGCAGTCCAAGGCGAGTAATAGCGCGGCGGAATCGAACCCTCTGGCGCCGCAAGCAGATCATCCATCGTCTCATAACTACTAAAGTCCACGACCGGCGTCATTTCGCCTGATGCTAGGTCGATATAGTAGTTCAAGACCAACGGAAGCTGAGAAGTAACACTAGTGCACAGTACCACGAAGCCAGTGCTATCAGCTGTCCATTGCACCCCTTGCGCCCAGGTTGGCGATTCTTGGAATGGCGGTACGGCGGCAGCCAAGTCGGTCATGGTTGCAACCTGTGTGACTTCACCGGACCCAACGTCCAGTGTGTAGACACCCGTGCGCTCGTCTGTCATAGCATCGGTTAAGGCCTGGGCAATGAACGCAACGGTCGTACCGTCATTGCTCAAAGAGGACGGACCGTCCATGAAGTACGCTTCAGAGTCCCACCTGATTACCATACCAGAAAGGGCGTCGGATACATCCTGGACCTGTTCGGCCTCGCCGCCGCCAGCAGGAATCTTCATGAGTGCGAAGGAGAGCGTGTAATCCGCCGCAGGTACACTGCGCCAGAAGTATAGGTCCCCACTACTTTCGTCCCACATGGGTTGATAGTCGAGTGCGTAACTGCCCGGTTCAGCAGCAACCCAGCTGCCCACAACACCATCGTCTGTCAAGTCAGAGAAGGAGCCGTCGGTCGTGTCCAGAACCCATATGTCGCTCTCGTATCCCAGTTGAATGGGGTTCTCTGTGAAGGCCACCATGGTACTGTCCGGGGACCAGTTGAAGGCAAGAGGGTAGCCCATGTACAGCTTGGGATCCACGTCATAACAGTTCACATCAGCATTGGCGAAAGTAAATACGCAGACTTGTCGCGTCGTATTCCAGAATCTGCCTTCACTTGTGCCGTAGACGAGCATCGTACCGTCCGGCGAAATGGCAGTAAACACCGCATTATTGTTATTCAGAACGTCGCTTACTGCGCGTGCGGATTCGACTGTGACGGTCCCGGCGCTTTCAACCGTCGTTCCCATCTCCTCTGTTGGCGCCGCTGGTGCGTTCCCATTGCCTTCGACGGTGCTTTCCGTAGCCTCAGCAGTAGCGCTTTCCGTGGAATCCTCGGCAGCGGTCTCTTCCTCTGTGGCTGCAGCAGCCTGGTCACCTTCGGTAGTGGCTTCAGCATCGGCGGCGGTGGGTTCCGAAGCGCCTGCCTCAGCCGTGGCAGCGTCAGAGCCTTCGCTGGCAGCCGCTTCTTCGACTGTAGCTTCCGCTGTTGGTTCGGCCTCTTCGGCCGGAGCTGCTTCTGCAGCCGTGTCTTCTGCCGCAGCGGCTTCGGTCGGCGCTTCTGTCGGAGCGGGCGCTGCGGTTGGTTCGTCATTGCCTCTGCCGCAGCTGGCAAGCACACCTAGGACCATCATGGATACGACTGTGAGGATTAATATCCTTCTAATCATTGAGTGGATTCCTTTCTTTGATACGGATACACACCGTCGAGTTTTGTCGAATGTATGTGAACTGTCTCTAGTGCGACTATCCTGCTAGTTCAACTAAACGAGACATGGTAGTGCCGTTGCGCTTCGTTTATTTTACTTCGTGATGCGGCCACCAAGTCCAGACCAGCGCAGCAATACCAGCAAGCACCAGCACTATGCCGAGGATGCGCCACAACCCAGGCAGCAACGTCAACCACAGCGCAGCGGCCATGAAAAACAGAATAATTACGGTCAGTAAGATCTTGCTTTTTGTTTCAGTACGTACAATCATGTTCTCAACACCATTCCTCTCGCATATTTTTCTTGCAAATGTAGCATAAACGATACTGATTCGATTTGTTATGTGCGCCGACGGCACAGTAAGCGAGCGGTTTTCCAAGCGCCTACTATGCATGTACCTAATACAATATTTCAGACATTCGGTCTAGGCACAAACTGCCGTGACTATGGAAGATGCCGGCTCATATATCCATACGGCTCAATCGGTTTGCCCACATGCTCGGCGTAGACCCGAATGAACGACGCTCCGAATAACACAATCCAAGCTGAGTAGTAGACCCAGATGAGAAAGACGATGACCGAGCTTGCTGCGCCGTACAATGACAGAAAAACACTTTTGCCAAGGTAAAAGATGATGAACTTGTTGCCTATCCAAAACAGCACCGCAGTGAGTGCGGAACCGGCCCAAAGATCGCGCCAGCGTATACGAGCCTGTGGCAATGTTTTGAATGTGAGCGCGAACAACAGTGTATAGATCACTGGCGACGACCAAACGCGCACAAATGGTGCAATCTGGTCGAAAGCCTCCGTTGCTGCCGATGTCGCATGCATCGGAATGAGCGAGAAAATCGTGCTTAACATCAACGCAATCACCACGAAAAACCCCATCGCGATTACTAACCCGCCGGTCAGCAGTCGAGAACGCAGCATGACATACAGACTGTCTCGCATTCGCTCTTGGTTTGGCCTAATCCTCCACAATACATTGATGGAATGCTGTAGTTGCAGAAACATAGCCGAGCCGCCCCATACCAGTATGAGTACGCTGAAACCGGTGGCTACTTTACTGTGCTGTAACTGGTCCGCATTGACAATGACATCATGTACATATGTCGCGGCTGGTTGACCTGCCTGCTTCTCGACACCCGCTACGATGCGCCACTCAACATCATCCTGCGAATATACGCTGCCGGCAATGGATACCGTCAAAATAAGTAGCGGGGCAAGAGAAAAAATCGTGTAGAACGCTATTGAAGCTGCGTGCGACATCGCTCGGTGTCGATTCCAACCGATGAAGGTCTCTCGCAACATCACGAAAAAGAGCTTAACGATCGTGATCATAGGAGAGGCTTTCAAGGTATTCGACGTCGGTGCAACGATGGAATTGCACGCGTATGCTATGCACACAGTTTATTATAGTGACCGCACCTCTGCAAACCGAACGCACAACCTCTGACCGTTCATTGCCGTCGTACATGTGGTCTCTGCCGGCTGTTTACACACCTGCTTCCAAGTAACACTTCATGTGTCTTGCTTGATTATTACGACACTGATTGTGACGACAATGTAGAAGACGCCTCACATGCTGAGCGGACACTAACGTATAGATATCCACAAGCGACGTGAGGCGTCGTATCTTCTACTAATAAATTGACTTTCGGTGCATCAGGCAGATAATACTTCACAACACTGCTCGATACACGACAGGTATGGGGGTTGGCGCAGGTTCTGTTTGCCTATACCGTTCTACATGGCGGTTGCTGGACAACGCAATCGACTTTATACCGAGTCGGTAGGCGCCTGCCCATATTGAAGCTACCTGAGTTGGAACGCTGCTACAACGGCGAAAATGCCTTCGACAATCAGGATGATACCGATGACCCACGGTAGTGCCAGAGCGGCCAATACCGTATTGAAGAGTAAGATTAGGCCGAAAACGATGCTAAGTACACCAAGAACTATCGAGAACCAACCAGCTCCCTGGAAGAACTGGATGATGGCCAGAACACCGTAGACGACACCTAGGAAGCCCATCACCCATGTAACGGAGAAGCCAAACAGCAACGCCGCTGTAAGGCCCTGTCCTAGCAGCACCAAACCGGCTAGGATACCGATAATGCCAGTGACCAGCTTCCAACCCCACTGGCTGCTGTCCATAAAGATACCGATAATCCTGAAGATACCGGAAACGAGCCAGTAAATGGCGATCACCTGTACGATGACAGTGAACGTGGAAGCTGGCTGTACAAGTAGAAAACCACCCAGTGCGATGGCAAGGATACCCTCGATGAGTACTAGCCACCATGGCACGGGTCTGACGGGTTGCTGATCAACTGCTGCTGCCATGATTCAACTCCTCATGATTGATTCTGTGGAAATAATTGACTGTGGCTCGAAAAATAACAACGACTACGATCGACGCTTGCCAGAACCTTACTATACCGTGCAAACTATAGACGGACACGACCTAGCAAGCTATATGACATAATACAGTATTTCTGCCTGCGTAGCAACACGACTTGCCCTGAAGGCTGAATAATCCAGAGGATTGGCTAGGCAGCTTCACTCGTGTACGATTCTGATATTCTATGGGATATTGCGGCCCGTGATCGTCATGCTGTTTTCCGGCCTTTGTCAGGAAGATGACCAGGGCAGACAACACCAGTTCTGCTATAATGCTTCCATTAGCTGACACATGGGTGCGTATTTGTGCGGGTGCGTACTTGTTATGACGAATAGTAGTCACTACAGGTAGCAGTGCTATAGATCGACTTCGCGATCATCGCGCCATGCCGCATGCGCATCGACAGGCAAGGGGTTCATCGACTGCTCGATATAGGACTTTCAACTACTCATTAGCCCACAGAACACATGGAACTAAGCTATTTCGACCAGTTGTGGCAGGCAATTCGACTTGCCATGCAACTGGATCCCAACATTTTCATAGCCGTTTCGAAGGCGCCAAACGGCATCTATCTGTCGCTTACGGTGGTTGGTTTGGCCGGTATCTCTGAAACCATCGGCCAAAGTACAATTCTATTTGTCAATCAGATTCGTCCTCGACGGTTCATTCCCGCAGTTGTCATCGGCGTCCTCAGCTATATCATCGGCTACGTACTGTGGACGACCAGTGTCTTAGTCGTGACTCGCTTTGTCTTTCACGTTGACGCCGACTGGATCACGATTGCCGCTGTCGTGGGCCTCGCGTATGCGCCGCAGATACTCAGTTTCTTCGAGCTAACGCCCTACTTCGGCAACGCATTTGGCATTTTGCTTAGCCTGTGGACAATGGTCGCCGTGATAGTGGCCATGGTGGCCGGCCTTCACCTGACGCTATGGCCGGCAGTGTTCGCCGCAAGCCTCGGTTGGCTGTTGCTACAGTTGGTGCGCCGCACAGTGGGCATCCCGGCGAACAGCATTTGGCGCTGGTTCCGCATGCACGCTATCGGCGTGCGCTTGCAATACGGCACGGGAGACGTCTCTCAGCTTCGTCGTCGGACCAAGTAGGCCCTTGTCGGTCCGTGCCAATCTGGACACAGCGCCAATACCTTTAACTACCAGTGTCGGCGTCTCTACAATGGATAGCAAGTTGGACGGTAAAAGTTTATAGATACACTTTGGAGTAGTGAACTATCGTGTTCGCGTTAGCAGACAGTATTCTTACATATATTGGCATCGTCCTGTTTTTCTTCCTGGTTTGGGCGGCGCTTTCGCCGTTTGAAACCATGGGCTGGTGGGCCGGTTGGTTCGGGGACAGCATCTATCGAGATGAGCGCCAGCCGGATGGCGTATTGCGCACTGTGCGCCAAGATACGGACAGCTACATCATCTTCATGTCCGGAATCGGGCGTGTATCGACTGAAACTGTCAGCTTCCGTGAACGAGAGTTCCTGAAGAAGCTGGCATCCGCTGTGCCGCGCAGTGTCATCATCGACGACGTTTTCCCCTATTCAGTCAATAATCTGCCGCTTACCGGTCAGCCGTTCTTTGCGCGCCTATGGCGCTTGGCGCTACGCAGCAAGATGCATGGGCCGTCGCTCATTGGCTACCTTATCAACATCCGCAATCTTTGGCAGGTACTGATCTCCGCAGATAAGCGCTACGGTCCCATGTTCAACCAAGCGGCGGCGGACGTTATCCTGGATGGGCTGATGCGTTATAGCTATGATCCAGAAGGATGTGTACCCGTATACCTCGTCGGTTCTAGCGGTGCTGCGCAGGTGGCTGTGGGAGCAGCCGGCTACCTGGCTGACATGGTTAACGCGCCCGTACGCGTCATCTCCCTTGGCGGCATCTTCGCGAGTGACCCCGGGCTCCTCAATGTTGACCATATCTACCATTTATTTGGTACTCGGGACGGCGCACAGAAGCTGAACTATCTGGCGCCAGGTAAATGGGGTCTGTTCGCAGCGTCGGAGTGGAATCGCATGAGACGCAACGGACACGTAACGGCCATTAACATGGGGCCTATGACGCATCTTGGCCGCAACAGCTACATCGACGGCAACAGTGAACTACCGGATGGCACTTCGTTCGTGGCACATACCGTGGACGTGATTGCTTCAATCGTGCAGCGCTCTATCTATGGGCCCGAATCCCGCATCACCGCACAAACACAGCAGCAGATCGCGCCTTCTCACACTTGACACGACCAAGCCCCAGACTATACAGTACCTCTAGTATAATTTGAAGTGAAACCTTCGGGGCAGGGTGCGAACCCGCGTGATAATGGGGCGTCAATTCCCGACCGGCGGTAGGCTGGTGGAAACACTGGCGAGCCCGCGAGCCAATGCAGCCTTCCGCTGCGAATATGGCAGGAGTTCGGTGCGCACATGGGTGCAAATCCGACGCCGACGGTAGAGTCCGGATAAGAGAAGGTACGCATCAATCACAGCGCCATTGATATGGTACTGTCTGCGTACGTCTAGTCCCGCCCTGAAGCATTCACGCTATCGGGGTTTTTTATTGCTTGTGCATGCCTCTGATAACTCGTTCATATGAGTATGGCATACTCACAAGACTAGCTGGACTGCAACACGATGACAACAGAGACTCAAAAGAGTTTGACAATCCAGCAGAACAACAGACGTCCTGTGCATCCTGGCGCGCGCCTGAAGCACATCGCGCAGTACTTTGCGCCGTTGCTTGTCGTTGCCGTGGGTCTCCTGCTTTGGGAGTTTTTCGTGCGCTGGCGGGACTACCCAACGTTCATCCTGCCCAGCCCGACACTCATTTGGACCAAGTTCCTTGCCGTTGCCAGCGACGGAACATTGGCGCGCCATACTTCTATCACGTTGATTGAAATTTTCATCGGACTGGCAATCGGGCTGGCGCTTGCGCTCAGCATCGGCTACTTTCTCGGCAAGAACCAGGTTGCCGAACGCATTCTCTCACCCTACATTGTCGCCAGCCAAAGCGTGCCCATCGTCGCCATCGCACCCTTACTCATCATCTGGTTTGGCAGCGGACTCACCAGTAAGGTACTCGTGGTTGCCCTCATTACCTTTTTCCCGACATTGGTCAGCACCATCGTCGGCGTGCGCAGTGTGAATGCCGACCTAGCGGACTTGATGCGCAGCCTGAAGGCTTCTCGATGGCAGACATTTCGCTTGTTGGAACTGCCATCCGCCTTGCCCATCCTTTTCGGCGGACTGAAGCTAAGCGTCATCTTAGCGGTCGTGGGTGCGGTAGTGGGCGAGTTCGTCGGCTCTGATGTCGGCTTGGGCTTCCTCATCAATCTTTCCCGCGGCGTTTTGGACACACCGTTGATGTTCGTGGCTATATTCGCATTGGTTATTATCGCGCAATTTCTCTACCTGTTCGTCACGCTGATCGAACACTACAGCCTGCGCTGGCAACGATGAAGTACATTTCGACCACAGAATGAATCTCTTGGTACCATCTAGAATGAGGTATGACGTGAAACGAACAAGACGCTCAATCGGTCACGCCGCAAGACTACTCGGCTTATCTATTTTCCTGCTTCTATTTGCGGCCTGTTCATCTGTTGCACCAGCGCCGTCAGCGGTCGACAGCGGCGACAGCGCTGAGCTTGCACCTGTATCGCTTGGCGTCGGCTTTGTACCCAGCGTACAGTTCACGCCGTTTTACGTCGGAATCGAAAAAGGCTTCTTTGAGGACGCCGGCATCGACCTGACGATGGACTATGGATATGAGAATGACTACCTAAAGCTAGTCGGGACCAACGACTCCCAGTTCATGGTGGGCAGTGGTGATCAGGTGGTGCTGGGTCGGGCGCAAGGGCTGCCAGTTCGTTATGTCATGCGATGGTACACGAAGTATCCGGTCGTAATCGCATCGATCAGCGGCAGCGGCATCACCACTCCGGCTGATTTAGAAGGTAAATCTATCGGCATCCCTGGCCCATTCGGCGCCTCCTACGTCGCCTTCAGAGGGATCCTGGAAGCGGCGGGGTTGACCGAGAGCGATGTGAAGATGGAGAGTATTGGCTTTACGCAGCCGGCAGCGCTATCCGAAGGCGCAGTGGATGCGGCTGTCGTCTACGCCGCCAATACGCCCGTTGTGCTGGCTGCTGAGGGGATCGATACTGACATCATTACAATGGACGAGTACTTGCAGATACCGGCAAATGGGCTGGTTACAAACGAAGAGACCATCAACAACAGCCCGGAACTAGTGCGTGACATGTTGGCTGCAACGCTTAAGTCTATTCAGTATACGCTGGACAACCCTGACGAAGCGTTCCAGATCGCGCTGAAGTACGTGCCGGAAGCTGGCGGTGACAACGAATCGATCAATCGCGCAGTCTTCGACGCCTCCCTCGACTACTGGGAATCGCCGGACGATGTCCTGACCGGCGAAACCACGCTGGCGGAGTGGCAGGCGGTGGGCGAATTCATGCAGCGAGTCGACCTCACTGATGTGGACGTGGACCCTGAAACCATGTATACAAACGACTTCTTGCCCTAGTAATATGAGTTGTGCTGAAAAGAGAGCGTTAAAAGCAGACACGTGGATATGAACGGCGCAGTATCAGAACACCTGCTGGATGTGACGCACGTAGACAAGGCGTTTGTGAACGGGCCTGTTCCTATTCGGGCCCTGCAGGACGTCTCATTCTCCGTGGTCAACGGCGAGTTCGTCTGCCTCATCGGACCCAGTGGCAGCGGCAAGAGCACATTGCTGCGCATCATCGGCGGATTAATCAAGGCGGATGCCGGTGACGTGTGCATTGAAGGCGCAAAGCTGACCGAGCCGCGTACAGACGTCGGTTTTGTCTTTCAGTCCACGAACTTGATGCCGTGGCGCACAGTGCTGCAGAACGTGTTGCTGCCTCTGGAAGTGCAATCCGGCGCAGTGACCGATGACGACGTCCGAAAAGCATCGGACTTGTTGAATTTGATGGCTTTGGATGGATTCTCAACGGTCTATCCAAAGCATCTATCCGGCGGCATGGCACAACGCGTCGTGCTCGCGCGTTCACTGATGCAGCAGCCTAAGCTGTTGCTGATGGACGAGCCCTTCGGCGCGCTAGATGCGCTGACCAGGGAGCGCATGAACATAGAGTTGTTGCGAGTCCAGCAGATGCAGTCTATCACTGTACTCATGGTGACACACAGCATTCCCGAGGCTGTCTTCCTGTCTGACCGGGTCATCGTATTAAGCGAACGACCCGGGCGTATCATTGCCGACATAGACATCCCGTTGCCGCATCCGCGCACGATAGAGATGACCGCCAGCCTGGAATACGGCGAGATCACGCTAAAGCTGCGTACGCTCATCGGCTTGACCGCCATGGAACCCGCGCCGCCAATTCCTTGGGAGTAGCTGCCGGTCTGGCAGCGGGCCAATGTGCCAACTTCGACTGGATGGCGTAGAATAGTTCGGTTATCGCCGTGCAATCCAAAGAGACGCATCAGGTGCGCTCTTTTTGGGAATTGATTTTGACGAGTATTGGCGGGTATTTGACGTACGATAAAGAACGCAACGGAAGAGACTATGACTGAAGAACTGAAACCCGCACGCGTACGATTTGCACCTAGCCCCACCGGCTATCTGCATCTTGGCGGACTGCGCACGGCCCTGTTCGACTGGCTGTATGCCCATCATACTGGCGGCCAATTCATCCTGCGCATCGAAGATACCGACCAGAAGCGCTATAACCCGGAGAGCCTCCTCGACCTAATGACAGGTCTGCGCTGGCTCGGGTTGGACTGGGACGAGGGTCCGGATATCGGCGGCCCCGTCGGCCCCTACGTCCAGACCGAAAGGCGCGCGCTCTACCAGGAGCAGGTGCAGAAGCTCATCGACAGTGGGCACGCCTATCGATGCTATTGCACTCCCGAAGACCTAGAAGAAATGCGTAAAGAGCAGCGCGAGAAGGGTCTTCAACAGGGATATGACGGTCGCTGTCGCTTGCTCACACCGGAAGAGTGGGAGGACTATGAGGCGGAAAGCCGCAGTTCCGTTGTGCGCTTCGCCGCGCCCCGCGAGGGCGTCACGGTTGTCCACGACCTGATTCGCGGTGATATCGAGATCGAGAATTCCAGCGTGCATGACCCGGTCATCCTAAAGGCGGATGGGTTACCCACATACCATCTTGCCGTAGTCGTCGACGACCATTTTATGGGTATCACGCATATCCTGCGGGGGGATGAATGGATCTCCTCCTCGCCGCTGCACAAGTTGCTCTATGACGCGTTCGGCTGGGAGATGCCTGTCCTTGTGCACATGTCCATCATCCTGGATCCCAGCGGCAAAGGCAAGATGAGCAAACGCAAAAAGATCGTCGCCGGCAAGGAATATCTGGCGCTGGTGCGCGAGTTTATTGCGGCGGGCTATCTGCCCGAAGCCATGTTCAACTTCCTCACCAACGTGGGCTGGAACTACGATCCCGAAATTGAGATCTTCACCCGTGAGCAAGCCATTGAGCGCTTTGATTTCGCCCAACTGACGCCTGCGCCTGCGGTGCTCCCGTATGCCAAGTTGGAATGGATGAACGGCGTCTATATTCGCGACATGGATCCGGCAGAACTTCAGAAACGGCTGGCGCCATTTCTGGCCAGACAGCTGGACCTGGACGAGGATGAGTTGCTGCATAGCGAGAAGCTCGCCGGACTAATACCGCTGATCCAGGAGCGTATAAAGCTGTTGACTGATGCGGCCGAGAAGGTGGACTGGGCGTTCATGGACGCTGAAGAGATCAAATACAATGACCCGTCACTGCTGATAGGCAAGAAACTGGACGCCGCAAAGAGTATCGAAATCCTACGGGATGGTCTGGTGATGCTCAAGACGGCGCCGGAATTCACGCCTGCAGTGTTAGAGCCCCTCTTCCGACAGGCGTCGGTCGACAGCAACGTCAAAGTGGGCAGCTATCTCGGCCCATTCCGCGTCGCACTCACCGGCAAGACTGTGGCGCCGCCCCTGTTCGAGAGTATGGAAGTGTTGGGACGCGACGAGACTGTGCGACGCATCGAGAATGGTCTCGCGGCGCTAGAGGAGTACACAGCCGAATCGGTGTAGCGGGCCGCGTGAAGCGGATGGCAGGTAGGTAATAAGGACTCGACCGAACGAAGTGCGTACAAGCGGTCGAGCCCTTATTATCTATTTACCAGGACCGGTTACATATTGGCCCGGCGTCGCTCCGGTATGCTCGGAATCAGCCAGTACGCGCATGCCGTTTACCCATACGTCACGCATGCCGACGGATAGTTGATGCGGCTCGACGAAAGTCGCCTTGTCGATAACCGTTTCCGGGTCGAATACCACCACGTCGGCTTTCATGCCAGCCCGCAACTGACCGCGGTCGCGCAAACCCAACCGGTCGGCAACGGCGGAACTCATCATGTTCACAGCCTTCTCCAGCGGAATCACGCCCTCTTCGCGCACGTACTTGCCCAGCACGCGTGGGTACGTTCCGTAGCTGCGCGGGTGCGTCGGTCCGAACGCACGCGCCCATGCGGGATCGTAGCCGCCGGCATCGGTGGAAATCTTGTTCCACGGCAGCAGCAGCTTCCGTCGCACGTTTTCCGCGCTCATCATGAAGTAAATGGTGGAGATGCGCTGTTCCTCGCTTACCAGGAGGTCCATGGCTGAATCGACCCATTCTTGCCCGCGCTCCCTGGCGATTTCCGCCAGTGACATACTGCTGTAATGAACGTTCTCCTCCTTGAAGAAACCGATTGGCATGACGCCCTCCGGTCCGCAGAGAGCCGCCATTGCCTCCCAGTTGCCGGTGGGATGTAGCGCTTCGGCACGTATCTTGGAACGCATGGCGGGGTCTTGCAGATCGGTATAGAGTCCTGCATCGGACGCTGACCAAGGCGGCAATACAGATGCAAGGCCGGTCCCTGCACCGTGATAGGGATACATGTCGGCTGTGATATCCAGTCCGCTGGCACGCGCCGCGTCGATGCGTTCGATTACATTCTCCAGTTTGCCCCAGTTCCGCTTGCCAGCAGCCTTCAAATGATAGACCTCAACCGGCACATTTGCGCGGCGACCGATGTCAATGGCCTCGTCGATACCCTCGAGAAGGCCGTCTGCTTCCGAGCGAAGATGCGTAATGTAGATGCCGCTGTAGTCGTGGATAACCTTGCACACCTCGACTACCTCGTCCGTATCCGCGTAGGCGCTGGGCGGATAGATAAGCGCAAACGAGACACCGAACGCACCGTCCTCCATCGCCTCAGCCGTGACGCGCCGCATGGCATCCATCTCGTTCGACGACGGTTTTGCCATGGAACGGCCCATGGCGAAGTGACGCAGCGTTCCGCCGCCAAGGAAAGAGCCGATGTTCGGTGACACGCCGCTCTCCAGCATGGCTTCCGGCCAGTCCCGGAAGCGCGTCCAGCTCTGCATCTTCTCTACCCATTCGGGAATGGCTCGTGTGAGCGGCTGCCGGGTGATTTCCGACGCTTCAATCTTTCCGCCAAAGGGCGCAGGCGTCCACCCTTCGCCCATGACTTCCGTGGTGACGCCCTGTGTAATCTTGCCCAGGCAGCGTCCGTCCACCATGAGCGGCAGAATGGCATGGCTGAGGATATCGATGAAACCCGGGCAGACCACCATTCCGGTCGCATCGACGACGTCGGCGGCATTCTCGTGTGGGATCGAACCAGGCGGCGCGATCGCCGCCACAGTTTCTCCGGATAACGCCACATCGCCGTAGAACCAGGGATTGCCGGTGCCGTCGATGACGCGTGCACCGTGGATGAGTACATCATATTCTGGCATAGGAGAGCCTTCTAGATAGTAGAAATCGAGTTAGTTGGTTGTCCTGCTTCGATACGACAGTCTGTCACTTACACGTTCGTCCACGCCTTACAACGTCTCGCTCACGGGCTGCGGAAATGGCCACATTGTCGTGTCCGCCTTCTGAAAATCAAGCCCGGTAATATCTGGCATAATGGCGCCGGGTGTCGCAACGTACATTGTCTTGGCTGCAATGGACTCGAATCCCGCGTAAAAGTGCTGCATCGACTTGACTACTAGTATCTTCTTATCCAAAGGATCTATGCCCACATTAGTGAACACTAACGGACTGAAGGTCTGTGTTCGGTTGCTGTTGATGACCACATCGACGCCCTCGAATTCGCCAACGCCGTGAAGTGCAACCGAATCGCCCATCAGCACCATGCCGTCGCCGAACGGCTGACGAGCATCTCGCGCGATCTGGCCCACGCGCACTCGCATATCCATGGGATCGCCCGACATCGGCCCCATCTTGCCGCCGATGCGCAAGTCAAGTTCAACGCCCTCGCCTACCTCCATGGCTACTTCGACTGCCACAGGGTCCCAAATGCAGCCGATGGCGGCACTGTTCACGCCACGTTGGATAAGCCTTCGCAATAGGAATGTGGAGTCGTTCGGCGCACCGCCGCCGGCATTGTCCGACACATCGGCGAATACAACCGGCTGTCCGTCGAAGGCAAGCGCCTCGTCGATGGCCTCATCCATGGTGCGATAGGCGGGCTGTGCTTCCACACGCATGGCGACCATGCGTTCGCCCAGCGCTCTGGCAATCTCTGCGCCCTTTTCCGGATTGTCGTCCGTGACAACCAGGACTCGCGTGCCCATGTCGGCTACGTCGCCCCAAGGAAAGCCGTGACCCAGGCTGACGGAGAGGATATTGTCTTCCGATTCCAAAGCTGTCATGTCGTCGACAAACTCCCGCATGAACGGATTTGACGTATGAAAAACGCCGATCATGTGACAGTCGTACAGGCTCATCACCGGTGAAACTTTCCCTTCAGCCGTATCCGCGACGATGTTAAATAGTTCGATGCCCCTCGGCACGATGTCTGTGTGCGGGTATTCTTTGTACGCGATGAGTACGGAAGCATTGTCGACCTTTTGCTGGCTAAGGTGGCAATGGAGATCCAGTTCACCACCCACAGGCACGTCTGAGCCAACCACTTCTCGCACACATTTCAGCAGGTCGCCTTCGGCGTCGTCGTAGCCTTCAGCTACAAAGGCGCCGTGCAATCCAAGCAACACCATATCCACCGGCATGGCGGCTTTCAAGTCGTCGATGATCTCGTTGCGCAGGGACTCATACACCGGTTTCAGCGTCGTGCCGGCAGGCATGGCAAATGCAGCTAGGCTCTCCACAACGTCCCAGCTACGCACCTGCGCCATCTCTTTCCACTTGACCTGCACCAGGCCAAACGAGCGCGGGTGTTCTCCGTGTTGCCCGTTGCGCACCAGCATCGTGCGTTCGAAATTCTCCATCCCGGTCAGGAAGGGAGAGAAGGTGTTGGTCTCAGTGCCCAGAATGGCGGTGAATACTTTCATTGAGTTGTCCTTCTGCGATGCAAGTGATGGATAGCGGCGCTGTATTCTACGGCTAGACTTTATTGCTCACAACCGGTTGACACCATCAAACACTCAAGAACGGCAAAGCCTTGTCACTGGCCCTCTGGATTACTCGCGCTCGTGTGGATCCAGAGCGTCACGCAGACCATCTCCGATGAAGTTGAAGGCGAGAACCGTAATCACAATCATAATACCCGGGAAGATAGAAATATGCGGGTAGCGCAGGATAAAGGCGCGCCCGTCGGATAGGATGCCGCCCCACGAAGGGATCGGCGGTCGAATTCCCAGCCCCAGGAAAGAGAGCGCAGATTCTAGGATGATGATGCTGCCGATACCAAGCGACGCCAGCACGATAATAGGGCCTAGCACATTGGGCACGATGTGTCGCCAGATAATGCGTGCATCTCTGACGCCGCTGGCCCGCGCCGCCAGCACATAATCGCGTGAGCGAATACTCATGACATCGGCGCGAACGACGCGCGCATAGCGCGCCCAAACGGTGATGCCGATGACGACGACGGTCGTTGTCAAGCTTGGGCCCAAGACGGCTGCGAGCACGATCAAGAGGGCAATGAGGGGGAAGGCCATGAGCGTGTCGGTGATGCGCGACAGCACATTGTCGACCCAGCCGCCGAAGTACCCGGCCATGGCGCCGACGACGACGCCTAGCACCACCGATATGACAGTCGCCGAGATACCCACAACCAAGGCTACCCGTGAACCGTAGATCACACGGCTGAATAGATCTCTGCCTAGATGATCGTATCCCATTGGATGGGCCAACGACGGACCAACACCGCGCATGCCGCGGAAGATGTCCTCGATTGGATCATACGGTGCGATGAAACGGGCGAAGACAGCCATAATCACCAAAATGCCGACGATGACAACGCCGACCAACGCCATACGATTGGCGCTGAAACGGCGCCATGCCTGGCTAAGCTCTGAGCGATGTTCCGATTTTTGTATCGTTACTGTTGGCTGCGATGCGGCTGTGACTGCCATGAAAATCCTTGTGCAAGGTCCTTAACAGATGGCTGGAACAGGTAGTTAACTCACGCGAATCCGCGGATCGACCAGGTAATAGACAAGATCAGTGAACAAATTGACGATCACCACCAGCGCGGCAAATAGAACCACAAGCGATTGTACAACCTGATAGTCCAACCTGAATATCGAATCCGTAAACAGACGCCCGATGCCCGGCAAGGCGAACACGGTCTCGACTATAATTGTGCCGCTGAAGAGAAACGCGATGCGGAAACCGATGACGGTCACGATGGGCAGGAGCGCATTGCGGACTGCGTGTCGAGTGACGACCGTATAGCGTGCAAGCCCTTTGGCATGCGCAGTCTTAACGTAATCCTGGCTCAGCACTTCCACCGTCGAGCTGCGCATCACACGGGCAAGAACGGCCATCTGCTCGGTAGCCAGCACGATCACCGGCATGATGTACCCTTGCCAGGAACGCAATCCGAAAGGCGGCAACCATCGCAACGTCAGTGAGAAAACAACGATCAGCATCAGGCCAAACCAGAAGTTGGGCATGGCGATGCCCAGGGCCGAACCTACAGAGGTACCGTAGTCAACGACGGAATTTTTGCGCAGTGCTGCCATGATGCCGATGGGCAACGCGACGACAAGAGATATGAGCAGTGCGAAAAAGTTCAGCTTGGCGGTGACCGGGATTGCTTCGGCGATCATTTGTCGAATTGGCACGCCCGTACGGATGAGCGACGTGCCGAAGTCACCGCGCAGCAGGTTGCCCGCCCACACCAAATACTGCTTGTAGTAGGGTTCGTTCAGCCCCCACTTCTCTTTGATCGCCTCGATTTGCTCTTCAGAAATCCGGATCTGCCCCTCGCCCAAAAGCAACATCACGGGATCACCTGGCATCATACGCATGATGGCGAACGTGGCAATGCTGATGAGGAAGATGACGATCATGCCTTGATAGATGCGGACAAAGAGATAACGACCCATAGTTCTCCGGTTCCTGGATAAAGCCAGGGGCGAGTCGCCGACTCGCCCCTTGTTGAACTACAGAGGTGTTAGCGTTTACTCAGCCAGCCACATATCGTTGGCTGCATAGTAAACCTCGTCGCCGAGCAACGGGTTCTCCGGCAGACCTTTGACGTGGGCAGTGAATGGATTCATCCACTCATCGAACTGCAGGTAGAGACAGGGTACTTCCTCGCAGAACAAGTCTTGGATTTCCAAGTAGATGGGCAGCCGTTCCTGCGGGTCCACAACCTCTGTACCCTGCTCAATCAGCTCGTCCATACGTGCATTGTTGAAGTTACAGAAGTTGTTTCCGCCCTTGCTGTGCAGCGTGGAGTACGGATCCGGTTCTGGCGTATCGCCATAGGTCCAGTTGAAAAGGGAGGCGTCCATCGTACCATTGGTCATGGCCTCAAGAATGGAAGCGACCGGCGCTTCGGCTAGCTGCATGTCCACGCCAACATCCTTGAGCATTTGCTGCGCCAACTCGGCAATCGGGCGTCGAGCCTGGTCGCCTGTGATAGTGGTACACGTGAATGCCAGTTTCGTGCCGTCCTTCTCGCGCACACCATCTTCGCCTAGCACCCAGCCTGCCTCGTCAAACAGTGAAGCCGCCATCTCAGGATCGAACGGATACTGCTTGGTGTTCGGGTTGTAGTAGAAGCCGTTTTTCGGCGACAAATTGCTATTTGCTATTTGGGCAACGCCGTTCCATAGGTCGTCGATGATCCGCTGGCGATCCAGAGCGTACATCATTGCCTGGCGTACTCGCTTGTCCGACAACTGCGGCAATGTGTTGTTCAAGGGGAAGTGCTTGATGGAGCCGCCTAGTGTTGTGATAACTACGAAATTTGGATCATCCTTCAGCATCAAGCTGTCTTCTACCAGTAGCGGCCACGTGGCGGAATCCGCATCACCGGTCTGCAGTGCAATCGTACGCACCGATGCTTCGGGCACAACTTCCTGTCGAATGACATCGATATTCGGTCGACCACGGAAATGGTCTTCGAAGGCTTCCAATTCAGTATATTCTGCTGCACGCCACTCTCTCAGCTTGTAGGCGCCGGTGCCGATAGGTGCGGTTCGGAAAGTGTCTTCGCCGACTTCAGCGTGGTATTCGCTCTGGACAATTGGTGTTGAAGCCCAATTGTTCATGGAGGCAGCATTGATCTTCGACATGTTGACAACAACCGTGTAGTCATCCGGCGTGTCCACAGACTCGACGCCGTCAAAGTCGCCGACAATAGCTGTGGCATTTTCCGGATCACGATAGAAATCATACGTGTACTTGACGTCGGCGGATGTCAGTTCCTTACCGTCATGGAACGGCACGCCTTCCTTTAGCTTGCAGGTGTAGGTAAGCCCGTCATCGGAAACGTCAATAGTATCAGCAAGGATATACTCGAGCTCCGCATTGTAGTCATAGTTAACAAGTGGATCGAGGAGGTTAAGAATCAGTACGGCCTGTACGGTGGGGCCTGTATCTGCCGGACTAAGGCCGGAGACCTCTTGGTGTCCCATCCATACCATTGTACCGCCCTGCACCGGTCCGCCTTCTGCCGCGGCAGGAGCTGCTGTTTCACCAGCGCTAGCAGTACTTGCCGCATTGCCTGCGGGCGCTGTGACAGGTGCGCCACAGGCCGCCAGGAATGCCGCTGCCGATCCGCCGACAAATGTGTAACGGAGGAATTGGCGACGATCCATCTTTAGAGGCTTACGCATCGGGTTTGGGTTGTCAGACATCTGAGGCTCCTTAGTTAGTTGCTCCGTGATCAAGAAATACCGATTCATACGGTTGAAGGCAGCAGAGACGCTGACCGCAACACAAATATCCAGCAGACTACGAACGGCTAAACAATGTGAAACAAACAACACGCTGAGATACTGCCAAGAGTGTCCAAGAGCGCGCTTCTAAACGGATTACCGACTTACCAACAGCAAACCGCCGGCGTACCGTCCCACGATACAAAAACGTTACAGATAACGCAACGACATACGAATACGATGAGAAAACAATTAGCAGTCGTTAATTGAAGATTCGACTAACGAGGGTTTTCGGCGATGGAAGAAGTAGTAAGCGACGATGCTCTATGGACCCGGTACTTGACTGCGCAAAAGTCTATCATAGCGTCCAGACGACTGTCAATGAGGTTTATTTTCACTGACAGCGGTGTGAGGCGTGCTACTAGATGAGCCAATTGGCTGATTTCGACTCGGTGTATAGAGGTCAGAAAAGTTGTATAATGCGACTGCCCCATTTGGTGGACATATGATCAAGGTTGAGCTGTTGCATTACCGTCCCCTAGGGACCGTTCGAACTTTCAATCAAATAAGGAAAGCATTTTGCCGCTCGTGATAGGTCCAAACACCTAAATGTGCTGTATAAAGTTGTGGAAAACTGCAATCATGAAGAAAGATTAGCAAAAATGATAGACAACCCACTATGTCCTTCCTGACAACCAATACTGGCCTCGAAATACTCCGATTTGACCGCTCAGACTCGCCCAACGTTCCACAGGATGATCAACATGTTCCTTTAACGTGGGCGATTGTGATTGCCCGTTATGAAGCTGGCTATGTTTTCGCCTATAACCATAATCGTAAGCAGTGGGAATTGCCCGGCGGTGGTATTGAGTATGGCGAAACGCCAGCAGAAGCCGCACTACGTGAACTAAAAGAAGAGGCCAGCCAAATCGCCGATTGGGTTATTTGCAAAGGAGTCTTTAAGCTGCGATCGGAACCCCAAAAAGGTGGTACGTTGGAATATGGCGCAATGTACTACACTAAACTGGATACATTGCTCTCATTTACACCCAATAACGAAACCAGTGCCATAACGATTTGCAACCCTGCCCATGATACAAAACAAATTTCGTCTCCATATAGCCGATGGATGATCCGTATGGCTTGTGATGGTTTGGGACAGTGGAAGGTGAAAGAGATGAATGTGAAGGTACCTCGTGCGCGTTCAGGTCTGATTATCCACAATCCAACCTGACGAGTTCACACTACCAGAGCAATGTCCATAGGAAGGTGGTTCCGGCGACGCCTTCAAGCCGCATGGGCATCAAGGTGAAGACAGAGTAGCCGGTGCGCGATCGCGCACCGGCTACTCTGTCTGTGCAGGGATATTCACCTACTCCGGCAGCAGCCAGTTGAATGTCTTTTCATCGATGCAACTTGCCTCAGGCATTTGTCCTGGATGGGCAAGGAACTGATCAATGATTTCTAGCGCGCAGTCTGTTACGATCAGTCCGTGCGCTGAAGGCAACTCAAAGAAGAAACTGTTTGGGAGAAGTTCAGCAGCGGGACGGCTGATGGCGGGCGCCGCTTCTGGATCAAAATGACCTGTGAGCATGAGCGTCGGCAGATCACTCTCAACTGGCGCCACCGCATTGTCAGTCGAAGGCGACGTCACTTCCCAGAACTCACAGGGCGATAACCATTCGCTGAGGTAGTACGCGATCCCCCAATCTCGAATCGATGGCAGCGTATCTACTGTGTTGTAGATCGCGGTCGCCGTCGCCAGATCGCTGATACTGCCGTCCTGCAGACACATTGCTGAATAAGTCATGCCTTTGGCCCAGGAACCGGCGTTGGCTGATATCGATCCATGCGAACCCGCCAGGAGACTCAGCCATGTTGCAGCAGGTACATGCAGATCGCCGTCACGGGCAGCATAGATATTCGCAGGCAACGCTGTAAAGCCATCGCCGATAAAGATGCTGTCATAGGCGAAATGAACGAACTTCACGTCGTCGACCGTCGCGACATACTCCTTGCCGCTTTCATCCGCTATGGTCACCTCAACCGGTGTTTCGCGTAGTTGCGACAGTACATCAGTAAATACGGTTTCGAGATTAGGTTAAGCGTCGTTGCAGATAGGGTCGGCAGCACAAGCGGCGAACACTTCGGCGAAAGAATTCGTCGTGTTCGCCAGGACGGTCTCAACGTAAGCCACGTCAGGGGGAATGATCGAGTCGAGAATCACCGAGCGTACGATCTCCGGCGATTCGTGCATCAGCATCATCGCAGGTGTCGTCCCATACGACACACCATACACATTCACCTGATCAATCCCTAACGCAACGCTGAGGTCGACGACGTCGCGGGCGATGTCAAGAAAGCCGTAGGAGGCGAAGTTCACACCCGCTTCGCTTAAGCGCGCATAGCAGGCACGATAGGCTTCTTCACTCCAGGCGGCCTCTTCCGCCATCGTCATATCGAGAAACTTCGACCAGTCTGTCTCCATTTCTGGGCAGTAGAAACCGGGTTCCGAATACATCGCCCCACGTGGTTCAAGGATATATACATCGCGTTCGGCGCGCATCACGTTACCTACCGGCAGCTCCGCCCATAACCACGCGTAGAACGATCCTGATGCGCCTGGCCCACCCGGAATCACGATGATTGGGTCAGGAGCGGGCGTCTCTGTCGCTGCCTTGAACTTAATGACGTATACGCCAATGATCGCACTGTCTGAGTTAGCCCTATCTTCCTGCACCATCAGGTAACCACATTCTGCGTTAGCGCCTTCTAGGATTGGATATTTACACTCGGACGCTTCGAAGCGTGGAACCTTCTGTGCAGCATCCGAAGCGGGTAAATCCACTGAGCCCAACTCAGTTTCCACCGGCAACGTCAGATCTGCACCCCACTCCATCCAAGATCCGTCGTACAGCCGCACATTGTCGTATCCAAGCTGATAGAGAACGAAAAGGTTAAACGCACCGTAGTATCCGGCTCCACAGTAGGTGATGATCTCCTGGTCCGGCTGCAAATCGACCTTCTGCCAGAGTTCATCCAGCGATTGCACGGGGAGAAATGTCAGATTGGCCGGGTCAAGATTGTCCATGACGAAGAAGTTTTCTGCTGTGGGGATGTGTCCGGCACGCATGTTGGGCCAGTTCCACTCGCCGCTATAGTACTCTGGTTCCAGCGAATCGATGATCGCCACGTCGGGATCGTCTATGGCTGCAAGGACATCGGTCTTGGTGGCGAGGAGCGAGGGTCGGACTTCAGCGCGAAAGTCAGTCGGCGGCGTCTCATTGCTTCCCTGTTCCAGCGGGCGTTCTTCCAATGTCCATTTGGTGAGGCCGCCGTCGAGCAATTTGACATCGTCGTGGCCATAGTATCGCAACGCCCACCAGAGTCGCGCCGACCACGTATTGCCTGCATCGTCATATACCACTACTGTGGTGTCGTTGTCGATGCCTAGCCGTCCCATCAGCGCTTCGAAATCGTCCTTTGGGAGGATCAGCAGGGGTGCAGCGCCGTTAGGGTCCGATATATCATCACGGGCATCTACATAGACTGCGCCAGGAATGTGTCCTTTTGCGTAACTGGCTAATCGCTTGTCTGTATCACCCTCCGCAAGAAAATTTCTCGTGTCCAAAATGCGTAGATGCGGGTCTGAGAGATGATCGGCCAGCCATTCAGTGTCTGCGATCATTTCGGGATGAGCGTAGCCGGCAGACGGTTCAGGCAGGAAGTCTAGAACCGCACCTGTCCATGCGTCCGGCTGTTCGGTTAGTGCGTTATGGCCGGCTTCGCTAAGCAGAACTAGCGTGGCATTGGGAATCGCGGCCGCCATCTCTTCCACATGGGCAATCTCCAGCACGTCTTCATCGGCGCCGGCCAATACCAGCACCGGAACAGTGATCGTACTTAATTTCTCCAACGAAAAGTCAGGCCGGGTCAGAAGCAGAAATCTGTCTTTCTCCAGCATTACCGGCATGATGGAGGGATCCGGGGCGACTGTGCGGTACATCTCCCCTGCCATCGCGTCCCATCCGTCCAGTGTCATGCCCTTGACATAGTCGACAAACCAAGGCTGGAAACCCGCCGGCGACCAGTTTGCGGATGCGGCTACTAGGCTCTTGACTCGTTCTGGGTACTCAGTCGCCATCACAAGGCCAATAATGCCGCCATCCTTGTTGCCCACAATATCGACTGCGTCGATGCCCAACTGATCCAGCAGGGCTACCATATTTGACGCCATTAGCTCATAGCTGAGAGGCTGACCGGCATCGGTCGTGCGGCCATGGCCGCGGAAGTCGACGGCGATGACCTGATGGTCCTGGGCAAGCTGCGGGATGACGTCGGCAAGTTGCTCAATGCTAGCGGCAATCGAATGCATGAGCAGCACGGGCTCTCCCTCTCCGTGTATCTCGTAGTACATGGCGATGTCGTTGACGGCTGCATATTTGCCATCGGGCGGCGCGTCCAGTTCACCCTTAAGGAATGGGATAGCATAGGCTAGATAGGTTTCTGGATCTTCATACATGAGAGCGTGACCGGTGCCGGGCACGATGACCATACTCGAATTGGGAATGGCCGCGGCTAACTGCTTGGCATGTTCAATCCTGACAGTATCTTCCTCTTCACCATCAAAGACCAGCACCTCGGCTTCAATACCCATTAAGTCCTTGATCGTGAAGTTGGGTTGCGTTAGGAGCATGTGCCTCAACTGTTCAAGTAATGCCGGCAAATGATCGGGGTCGGGGGCTATCTGCCTGTACTCCTCGCCGATCATTGCTTCAAAATCCGCCTGGGTGATCCCGTTGAGCCATTCAATATTGTCGGGTAGAAGACCGCCGACATTGAAGTTAGCGCCATAGGAAATGAGCTTATCAATACGCTCCGGATAGTTGATCGCCATATCCAGCCCGACTATCGCGCCATCGCTCTGACCAGCTATGCTGGCTTTCTCGATGCCAAGTTCATCCATTAACGCCACAACGTCTGACGCCATCAGGTCATAAGACATCGGCTGTCCTGAATCAGTCGAACGTCCCCGCCCACGATTGTCGATTGCTATGGTCTGGTATCCAGCCTCTAAAAAGGCCGGCAGCACCTCGGCGAAGTCCCCTGTGCTACCGATAGCGCCGTGAAGCAGCAGCAACGGTTCGCCCTCTCCATGAATTTCATAGTACATCTCGATGTCATTCACTTCGGCTATGGCGCCGGCCTCCGGCAGATCGGGAGTTGTCTGCTGGGGCGCGCTCGCGTTCGCTGTCCCGGCGTGCCAAAAATTGCGCCGACAAGCGCAACAGCCAGCTATCACTACGCCCATTCTGATCACATGGTCGATCCGCATCCATAGTATGCCTCCTTCACACAATGATGGAAAGATGGTAGCTACAAAGAAGTGGTCTAACGCATACATTCACTGCCTATTGTCCGCCTATGTGCGTCCCAAAAGCGTCCCAGCCGTGTCGGCTGACGAAACATATTCGTGCTATAATGGAGATGCATCGCAGAACACACGCTTCAGCCAACTTGATCGTCACTAGCAGTGCTCTCCGCGCAATCCGATTGGCGCACTATTCACGAGACAGATACACGTTGTTGGCACCTAAGCCAATTGCACGGTGTCTTCTGGGAGGCCACCGCACTGTGCCCTATCTTCGCCTCCACTTACTAGGCGCACCGCAAATCGAGAGTGATGGAGATTGCGTTCACTTTGAGCGACGACGAGCATTGGCTTTGGGAGTCTACTTGGCCGTCACTGGTTTGACACATAGCCGAGATGCGTTGACGTACCATATTCTGGCCGGAAGTCGGTCAGAGGAAAGGGCGCGCCGAATCTGCGCCGAATGCTCTATTCCCTCGGCCAAACTCATCGGCAATGACTTCCTCGTGGCAACAGGAGACCAAGTGCGTTTTGAACGCAACGGCAGCCTGTGGATGGACGTGGAAGAGTTCCGCCGTCTCGTGGCTGCCTGCCATCAGCACGGCCATAGCGCCGATGTGGTTTGTGCGGATTGCCTGCCTCTTCTCACGCAAGCCGCGGATCTTTATCGTGACGATTTTCTGGCCGGCTTCAGCCTCCCCGACAGTCCCGACTTCGATCGCTGGCAGTTCTTCCAGGCGGAGCAGGCGCGCAGTGAGATGGCGTTGGTGCTGGAGTTGCTGACGCACAGCCATGTCGAGCAGGGGAACTATGCCCAGGCCATTGTGTATGCTCAGCGGCGACTGGCCTTTGATCCCCTTAACGAACCTGCCCACCGGCAGCTGATGCAACTATATGCGTGGATCGAACAACCGGCGGCAGCCCAGCGTCAGTACGAACTGTGTATTCGCTTGTTGGCCCAAGAGCTAGGTTTACCTCCGGCAGATGAGACCGACAGACTCTACCATGCCATTCTTGAGCGACGGTCGTTGCCGCCCGCACACGCTCAACATGGGAGTGCCGACGCAGGCCTGCAGATCGCGCGGGATGACGTTCGTCTCGTCACAGTCGTCAGCGCCGGTCTGGCTGACAGCGATGATGATGCGGACCTTGCGAGACGCGCCGATCAAGCGCAGCATCTGTACCGGCTGGTTCAAGAGAGCGCGCACCGGTATGGCGGCCATGTCGAATACGTTTTCGGCGAAGATGTACTTGTACTTTTTGGCCACAATCAGATGCACGAAGATGACGCCGAACGCGGCGTACGCACAGCGCTAGACGTGCAACGACGGAGCTCCCAGCTTGAGCTTAGCCTCCGCATCGGCGTCAACACCGGCATGGCGTATTGCCGTCGCCGCAGCCCAACGGACATTACCGTCACGGGTGGCGCGGTTAACCTCGTCACACGTCTGCGCAACCGCGCCGCGGAGGGCGGAATCCTGGTCGGACGCGATACATTTTTGGCCACTCGCGGGCTGTGTGATTACACGCCGGTTACCTTGGAATTGCCCGGTGTCGACAAAGAGATTGAGGCTCACGCGCTGGCCCGGCCAAACATCCGCGCTGCAAAAGTGCGTGGCATTGAGGGATTGACATCCGAGCTGGTAGGGCGCACGCATGAGATGGGGCAGCTGCGCGCGGCATTGGCCAAGACGATGGGAGGCGAGGGTTAGGCCGTTGCAATCGTGGGCGAGGCTGGAACCGGTAAGTCGCGGCTGACGGCTGAATTGCGCCAGGCTGCGGACGCATATGGAAAGCCGACCGCGCCGCCGATAACCTGGCTGGAAGGCCGAGGGATCGAGCACGCGCTCAATACTGCCTACTGGCTGTTTGCCGATATGCTGCGCACCCATTTTGCGGAAACCGGTAATAGCAAGCGACTCGATTCAGCGAGTGTCGCTGTTAACGTTATGCAAGAGTTGGCTGAACTTACGGCACTAGGCTACTTATCGACAGAAGAGATGAACGCCATCGGCCCGTCCATCGGATGGCTGCTATCTCTTCAGTTCGACAACACATGGGATGCAGAGTTGCAGGAGGTCGACGCCAACTGGATGCGGCGGCGGACGTTTGCGGCGATTCAGCGCTACTTTGCTTCCCTGGCACAAAAGCAGCCGCTGGTCGTGGTATTCGAAGATCTACACTGGGCTGACGCTCACTCCCTGGCGCTTGCAACCGCGTTAATGGATTTGCCGCCTCGACATGCTTTGTTGCTCCTCTATATCTATCGCCCAGAAGCTATGCTGTCCACAGGTGAATTGGCCGCGTCTGCGCGCTTGAGGCACGCGACCCATTTTACAGAACTCATTCTTGGTGAGTTGACGCCTGCGCAAAGTCGCCAGATGCTGGCCTCCTTGCTTGCGATTGAACAGCTGCCGCCAACCCTACGCGAAGGCATACTGTCCAGAGCGCAAGGGAATCCGCTCTTCCTTGAAGAGCTTGTGCGTGACCTGGTGGACGCAGGCGTCGTTTTTCGTCAGGGAGATAGTTGGCAAGGTCGTGATGACGAGATCAGGTTTATTGTACCTGATAGCATTCAGAGCGTCGTGCTCAGCCGTCTTGATCGGCTAGATGAGCCATTGCGTTTGGGACTGCAATCTGCATCTGTGTTTGGCCGCATCTTTCGCCCTTCCGTCCTCGCAAAGGTCGTACCTGCAAGCACAGACCTTAACGCCGTGCTAGTGAGCTTGACTTCGCAAGGCTACATCTACTTGGAACACTCTCAGCCAGAGCCTGAGTACGCGTTCTCACATATATTAGTGCGCGACGCTATTTACCTGGACATGCCGAACCGTCAGCGCGTAGAACTGCATCGACGCGCGGGAGAGGCAATCGAGCGACTGCACGCGCCTGAATTGCATCCCTATGTCGAAGAAATGGCGCATCACTTCGACCTTGGCGAGGCGCCGAAGAAGGCGGTGGAATACCTGCTCAGAGCTGGCCAGAAAGCACAGGCGGCTTATCTCAATCAGGAAGCCATCTCGTTTTACCAACGCGCGCTGGAACGAGTGGACGCGATGGCTGGCGCGGCCGACCCGGCTTCGCGACTTGCGGCTTTGCGTGGAATCGGGGAAGTGAATGCAACGCAGGGCAATCTGACTGGAGCCGAACCGCCACTGCGCCGGGCAATGGCTCTGGCGCAAGAAATGCGCCTACCACCGGCCGATCAAGTTCGCCTCCTCTACCCGATATGCCATTTGCTTCGATTTTTGGGCCGTTTCGACGATCTTTGGCGGGTAGGGCAGGAGGGATTGGCGCTTCTGGCGACAGCCAACGGAGTTCCGACCCAAGCGAGCACGCCGAATCAGCGCATGTCTAGCGAGGAGGTCATGCTGACGACTTTCTTGGCGGCTGCCACCTATCACACGGGACGCCGTCGCCAATATCGGGATTTGACGGGCAGTGTAGTTGATGATCTGCGCCGGCTCGAATACGATCCACAACTGATGATTGCCTATGGCATGGCCGCCTGGTGGTATCGCGATACAAAACAGGTATCGCAAGCAATGGATTGGATTCGAGCTCTTTTAGCAGAGGCGCGCCAGCGCAACGATCTATGGATGTTGAGCAACTTGCTCAGAGTACCCGGATATTGGTTGCCCGAAGCCATCGGCGACCTGAGGGAGATCCGTGCCAATCTCGAGGAAATACTGACCATTGCCGAGACGTCAGGAGATGAAATCTCTAGAGGGTTTGCGCTTACCTTCTTGGGGTTGGTGCATTGGGGGCTCGGCAACTTGTCTACAGCCGAGTCGATGCAGAAAGAGGCGCTAGCGATCAACGAGCGAGGGAACACAATCCTTATGCAGATCCTCAACCTCAAGGGGATCGGATTCGTGCGCCTGTGCTACGGTGATTGGGCTGGGACGATCGAGGTACTGGAGCGCGGGCTGGCAATGGCTGACCAATACCGCGTGCGCATACATGGCGTGCAGATGTCTCGGCTGACGCTTGCCTATGCCTACCGGATGGTGGGGCGTCATTCCGACGCAATTGCGCTTTACCGAAGCGTGGCTATCGAGGATGAGGCCGATGGTGATGGACAGGCGTGGATCGCTTTTGCCCTGGCTGGTCTTGAGCATATGCTGGACGATCCGGAGGCGTTTCGCGCGGCGTGCGATGCTATCGCATCTGCACGTGCAGCCGGTGATCCACTGCCGTTGGTGCAATGGTGGCTTGAGCCGGTAGATCCAAATTCAGATTGCGCATGGCCCGAAGCGGTGAGTTGGGAGATGCCGGGTGCGACGGACGCGTGGTCCTGGCACGATCCGTATGCGGACTGCTCGTACGTCTATGATGGCAACGCAACCATCGTTTACGCCTCACATTATTACCGCGATCTTTGGTTCAATAACGTCAGCGCGCCGCGATTTATGCGAGCAGTCAGAGGAGACTTCGCTGCGGAAGTTACCTGTGCTGTGGGCGAACAGGATCGCCCGGCAATGGGCGGCCTTGTCTTGTGGGAAGACGCCCGCAATTTCCTGCGGTTAGCTTGGGGAACGCAAGGTCACGACACGCTGGACCTAATGGGCAGTTTGGATGGCTGTGACCTCTATCTTGGACGGGGCTGCCTCCCATCCGAGGGCCGGATGGTCCTGCGTCTGGTGCGCGCCGGCTCCACGGTCCGTGCTCTTTGCAGCGTTGACAGTCGAAAGTGGTTCACGGTTAGCCGAGTCGAGTTCCCACTGGGCGATTCGCTAGAGGTGGGCGTCTTCGCTACCGGTATGCTGCAGCGCTGGGCGTTTCCCGGCGCATATCCGAATGGGACTGCCATTCGCTTTGAGAAGTTCGGGTTATGGCAGGCAGACCGTTGCAGAGACGCGGCTTGACCTTGATTATGTGCGGCTCGCCAATGGTGGCAACACATCCATTCTGAGCACTGGCACCCTGTAATGTCAGCGCCGAGTACAAGCTGCGCATTCTGACGGAGGCGGATGAATGCACGAAGCGCGGCTCACTCGGAGCGCTTCTGCGTCGAGAAGGTCTCTACTCATCCCACCTGTCGGGTTAGCGCCGCAATGAGACGTGCTGATTCGATGCGCCAGATGGCAGAGACGGTTCGCTGGACGCTGGGCGAGTGAACCACGTGTTATCCTTTGTCCTGTGCCTCAATCTGCGCCCTGAGCTGCTCTTCCTGCTCACGAAGTTCGGGCGTGAATTCTTCGCCATAGTCATCAGCCTCGAAAACCGGCCGGAGTTCCACCTGCCCTTCTTGGAATGGACTGCGCTTGATCCACTCGACCGCCTCCTCCATGGACTTGACCTGCCACAGCCAATAACCGGCAATCAATTCCTTCGCCTCCGTGAAGGGACCGTCCACGATCTTGCGCTCCTTGCCTGAGAAGTAGACGCGAACACCCTTGTCGCTAGGATGTAAGCCTTCGCCGGCTAACATGACGCCTGCTTTCACCAGATCCTCGTTATACTGGCCCATCTCAGTCAGGATTTCTTCACTCGGCATTGCGCCGGCTTCTGAATCCGCATTAGCTTTGACCATGACCATAACTCGCATTGTCTTTCTCCTTTGAACTTGTGGATTACCCCATTCGCATTTTTGCGTGGGAATCACTTCTCGATCGGTAAGTCATTGCTCAATGAAAAATCCTTGCTACTAATACGTCGAACAGCAACGGTCGCAATTCGACATCAATCTCGTGATGTCCAGGCTCCTGCTTAAGATATATACAGTTCTTCACTGGGTTCGAGAATTTCGAAGAACTGCTCAAAGCGTGAATCTCGCATCTCAGGCTTCAGCGTACTCTCGATCCTGACAACATGTTCATGGCAACGGACCGCATAGGCGAGTCGACTTTGGAAGCAATGCATGCAGCGTATGAATGGATCGCTTAGGGTTGCGTGATGGGCGGTTCAACTGCCGATTGCCCTGAGCTCTATTTCCGCACCGGCTGATAGCTGTGCCGAACAGCTGTCCGAAACCTACTGTTCCATTCATCAAGGACCGGAACAGTCCTCCAACGAATGAAACAGCGAAGGGTATGTTTACCCCGGTACGAACGAAACTCCTAACCCGCAACAACGACTCCTTAGGGTGATGCTGCGAGGTTACGCAGATTACTGGATGTTTACGGTACGCTCAACCACGGTCGTGCTGCCATCCCGCGCGTGCGCCTCTGCCAGCAGTCGATGCCGTCCAGGGGTAAAGTCGACCCCCGAGGGCCACTTGTTGTCGTTGTCGGCATATACCCAAGGTACGCAGGGCTCGCCGCCGCCAAACGCACAGTAGGCGGCGTCGTTCTCGCGCTTAGCGTACACCGGTGAGCCATCCGGCCCTACTACAACCAGGTTTACGTAGTCAATGCCGGCGCCGTCGTAATCTCCCTCGTCCGGATCATAAGCCTGCACCTGGAAAACCAGCGCATCGGAGAAGGAGTCGCCGTTTGTGTCCTCGCCCGTGCGCACGATCTGTGCGACTAATGCCGACGATTCCTGCGGCTCCGGAGGCGTCTGACTTTCCTGTCCCGTTTCAGGTTGATCTGAGCCTGGCGGCTCCAGCTTGACCGTCAGATTCCAATTTGCCCGGGCCAGGTTGCTGTTCTGCGGAAAGACCTGTATCTCGACGTCGTAGAAACCATTTTCAACGCGGCAGTCAGAGCCGGGAATTGTAGCGCCATCCACCAAGTTAAGTACGCTACAGTTAGGTTCTCCACCGCCGAACATACAGTAACGCGGCACTGCCTCAGTGTGCACGAACTCCCCGCCGTTGGGACAGAACATATGGAACTCCACACGGTCGATGCCGGCGCCGCTACGGGCGGAATAGCCCGGAATATTGGGATCGAAAGCAAATGCTTCCAGGTAGAAGACAGTATCGAAGACGGGTTCGCTATCGCGTGCGTTGGTGCCAGAGACAATCTGCGGAGCGGTATAGATGTTGCCTTCCAGATCACCAGTGCCGCCGGGCGACTGGATGACGACGCCCTGAGGACTCGGCAGTCCCGCCAGAGGGTCCTGAGTGGGTGTAGGCGCTGGTGTGTTGGTGGGTAAGGTTGTCGCAGTTGGCGCCGGTGTACTGGTAGGCAAGGGCGTCGCAGTCGGCAGCGGTGTATTGGTGGCAGTAGGCGTCGGTGGGATGATGCCAAGCTCCAGTGTCGCCAGGTCGATATTGCAGGCAACGAACTGCGGCTCAGTACTGACCCATCCCCGACGCCCATTGCTAACGACCTCTACTTCAATCCATGAAGCATCTAGGTTGCGAGCAAGAGGGAGCAGCTGCGCTTCCTGCAGCAGCGCGCCGATGGGTGGCTGGAAAATTATTCCCGGACCAGTGCGCAGGTTCAGACTCGCACTGACGACACTGCATACCGGCTTCTCTGTGGCTGGCGCAGCAGACACAGACGTGGGAGTAGTCGTGGGCGTTGTCTGGGTCGCGCTCTCCGTCGGGGTCAGCGTTACTGTGTTGGTAACGAGCAATGTAAGTGTGTACGGTCCGCGATCGAGGCGGTTTGCGCCGGCGGCGATCACTGCGTAGATATCGTTTTGCGGCAAGCGGAAATCAGTAATCTCGGTGGTCGTGGCGCCTTCAGGCGCTGCTGCCGCGACAAGCGGCTCGCGATCACTGGAGTTGTATAGCTCCAGCAAGGGCGAGAAATCTTCGCTCTGCATCGTCAATGTTACTGCCTGTGAAGCGCAGCCGCGAAACAACCACTCCTCACCAAGAACGCTGCTGACGACACCGGTGACAGGTACGGTATCGCTGAGGACGGTGGCGCCCAACCCGCGCATGTCGACTGTGCCGGAGACGATCAAGGTGAGCGAATAGGGTCCGCGGTCGAAGATGCTGCTACCGGCAGCAACGATAAGGTGGCGCCCTGTATCGGTCAGTTCAAAGCCGCCGATCTCTGCATTGGTGCCGCTTCCGCCATTATCGTTAGTAGCCACTGATTCACGACCGGTAGGCGCGTAGAGCTCGAGAAATGTGTCGAACTCTGTACTGGTCATGGTGATCGTTATGACATCTCCGGCGCACGCCTCAAAGACCCACTCCTGGCCAAGACGCGTCGTTACTTCGCCTTGCGCCGTTTTGCCGATTTGTAGCGTCTGCGCCTCCTGTGCTAGGGCCATGGATGCCAGTAATATGAACAGACCGATGGCAGCCAGCACAGCAGACAGGCTGCTGAACAGTCGTGGTCGCATGGTTCATTTTCCTTTCACGAACGTTTCCACTTGTGTCTGCGCCTTCTCCGCCTCCGATAAGTAGAAGCGGCAGCCACAGTCCACCACCTTTTCGCGAAACGTGACGTCGAAGACACGCTGTCCAATCTCAATGCAACTCCGGTACTCGACCGCAGCCTGCTGAAATAGATCGGTAGCCTGCAGCAGCTCCGACTCCTGTTTGGATTCCTCTGCGCGAGCAGCGGCTATGTGGATGAAGGCCTGTAGGTAGTAGGTTGCGCCGCGCGCCAGTTGCGTCCAAGCAAGATACTGCTCTTGGTCCTGATCCTGGAAAGACTTCTCCGCTATATCTAGTTCCGACAACGCGTCTTCGAACCAGGAAGCCGCTTCCTCATGTTCTTCAGCGAGCAGATGCGCCTGCCCCTTGAGGCGATAGACGTTGGCTCGCACAAGATGTGCGACTGACGCAATAGGCGGCCAGGGAGCGTCCGGCGCTATATCGATAGCCTGATCGATGGACGCGGCAGCCAGATCGATAAGGTCGAGCGCTTCCTGCTGCGATTGCGCAGCCCGCGCCAAGTGCTCCGTCCGCACGCACGAAATCAGGTCTTCCGGTACGGGCTGAGTGATGTAGAAGAGCTGCGCCTTGTCGTAGTAGGTGGCGCTGCGGGTAATATAGGCGTTAGCGTACTCCGGATTGAGATGAATGGCCTCGTTGAGCGAGTCCAGAGCTAGCGCATACTCTCGCAACCAATACGCCTCGCGGCCTGTGAAATAGTCAAGCAACGCTTGGCCGTTGTTGTCATCCCAATCGGCGAGGCGCTCTTGGGCGGTGAGCATGACATCGAGCGCGTCCTCCTGGCGACCGATAAGGTCATAGGTGAGCGCAACGGTGATCCAGAACATAGCCGCTGTACGTTGGCTGAGGGGCTGCTTGAGCAGCTCTACCGTAGCCAACGGTTCTGCTGCATAGTCAATGGGTAATTCAATGGGTTCACCCACAAGGTGGCGGCCTGTGAACGCATCTGGTTCTCCCTGCCACGTCTCGCTGCGGTTGTAGAACTCCAACTGGAAGTCGGGAAACGGCTGCCGCTCAGCGCTTTCCCGTGCCCGTACAACCGGAAGACCGGCTGCGGTTGTTTCCGGTAGGCTATCCATGATATTGCCGTATATCACGATGTCAGCGTTGATGCGCTGGGCCAGGCGCTGCGCTCGCTGCGCACGCGCTTCTGGCGTTGAACCGCGGATCATGCCGAACTTGACGTTCTTCACGTCCGGGCCAAGGCTGTCATGCCATATCTGGACCACGTTGGCGTCGTCGCCCACGAGTTCGGCGTAGGTGGCCGCGTACTCATTGCTGAGTTGCGTGTAGATCGTCTTGCTCAACGTGCTTCCGATGCGCCACTCGTGCACGCGGCCATCTGCTGAGATGCGGCCGAAGTCGGCGATGGCGATCTTGTACTCACCATCCATTTGAGTGGGATTGATCCATGGCCGAGCGAGGGGGTAAGCCGCGACGGCGCCCAGTAGTACGAGCGTCAAGACAATCAGCCCTACGCGCAACGGCATGCACCAGACAGGGTTCTTTTCGCTTAGCAGCCGGCCGTCCGGCACGCGCATAAAAAGAACGGGCACGCCCCAATCCCATTCATCTATGACGAAAGCGCGCGCTTCGTTAACCGCCTGGTCAATGCGTCCGTGTTCAAGTAACCGTCTGTAGAACTGGGCGGTGAAGGATTGTGCGGTCTCTATGCCAACACGTTCGGTCATCGCGACCGCGGCATGCACACCGCCTACATCCACCAGCGCAGGTCCGAGTGGAGCCAGAGCGTCAAAGCGGGTGCGCGCGGCGCTTTCACAGGCTGCCAAGAAGACGCAGACTGGTTGGGCCGACACGACGCGGATCATGTCCACTAACCGCTCGGATGTGACCGGATCAACGTTGCCGCCTTCGTCTTCCAGATAGAGGACCGTCCCCCCCTGTGTGTGACCGCCGTGGCACAGGAAGTGTACGAGATCGCAACCCTCGGCGACAGCCTTGCGGATCTCATTGAGAGTTGGCGGCAAGGCGCTGCCGCTTTCCAGGTAGACAGGCTTCACATCCCGCAAGCTGTCGAACAGCGCGTGCAAATCGGACCGCTCCTCGGGCTCGATGACATTCAAGCCCCAATCTTCCAGGTCCGCTGGCGAAGATATGACGACGAGCATTCGCACAGGTCGGTTATCTACGGGCGCAGGCCGATCCCACTGGCGAACGGCCACGTATCGGGAGAACGGGGTGACCGCGGTGCTGCCGAGCGGTTGCCAGCTCTCGGCGAAGGGGTGGAAGATTCGTTCCCAGTGGACCTCGTGCAGTTCCGGCGGATCCAACACGAGGCGCACGCGCACGCCTTGGCCCGACGAACGCGCGACAGCCAGTATTTCATGGTAGGCGCTGCCGCACGCATCATCGGCGAACAGCGCATGGCCCAGCGCAAGTCCGTAAGCGTTGACATCCGACTCTATGCTGCGCAGATGCTTGAGATCGAGCGTAACGGGCAGGTCAGGGAATTCGCGCCAGTCGGCAACTTCAAGATCGGCGCGATAGCCGTCGCCCTCCGATCCCTGGCGGATATGGATCTCCAGGCCGAGAAAGGGGTCCCGGCTTTGGCCGCGTCGCCCCAGGAAGCAGTCTCGCATGCTTCTACTTAGACTGGGCGCGAGCTTAGCGTTTTGGACCATGGTTCAGGTTCCGCTACCGAACGTACTGTCTCTTTCCGAATTTTTCATTAACCGCCTTGCGTTATCTTTTCTTGTTCTGCGCACGTAGTTTCACACCTTCTCAAGCCGCCTCACATCTCTCCCGCATGGCTTGCTACTCGGCAAGGATTCGTGCCGCGATACCGTCCGCTTCGCGGGTCATGCGGTTCTGGGCTTCAATGTCAAAGGACGGGGGCGCCGACTCCACTTTGTCCAGGTATTCGGCCATCGCTTTGCGTCCGGCCTCCACCAGTGCTTGGCGACGCGCATCGCTCATGTCGAACTCAACGGTACCGTAGCCTTTTGCGGGCAGACGGACCACGAGTTGGGCGAAGGACTCAATGACCGCCATGTCGTGGGCCATGAGCATCGTGTTGAGCAAACCGATGAGACGTTGCCCGGTGCGCGTCTCGCGAAGGTTGATCCCCTCACCCGGCAGGCTGAACGAAGGCGGAGGCGCGCCTTCAACAGGAAGCTGCTCATCAATTAGCAAGCCGATAACATTTGGGCTCCGCTTTGCCCCCATTACGTTGGTGACGTTGGCGTCGGCGGAGACAAAGAGTGCAAGTGGGAAGCCGGAAAGCAGCCCGCCATCAACCACCCTGTGGCCGACTATGTTCTGCGACCGATAGGCTCCCCAATCCTGTTGCCAAATCACTTCTTGCCACAGCAGGGGTATACTCATGGACATGCGCACAGACCACACCAGCGGACAATCCGGTGCAGTGCGGCGATTGAGAATAAGGATGCTGGATGCGCTTGTATTGGCGCCCACGACAGTCAGGTCGACGCCGGTCGCGTCATGAAACTCCGCCAGCGTCATGTTGCCGAAGTTGCGCTGCCGGCGGTTGAATGTCCCGGTATTGAGCTTCTCCTGCATCCAGTCGACGAATGCGTCGGCGGAGTACCAGCCGCCGCGTTCGATAAGGGACATAGTATTGCGGAAGTGGGGCAGGGAGAGCAGCGACTGTACGAGGAACTGGTCAATACGTTTCTCTGTCGACTCCGGTACCAGCGGCAGATCCACTGCCAACAGCGCCTCTTGCAGAGCGCTGTCGTCGATCTCCTCAGACGTGAACGGGTCAGGTTCACCAAGGAAGGACTCGAAAACACTAATGCCGTTTGATCTTTCATTGAGCGCGTCCAGCAATTCCTGCTCGTCGTAGCCTGCGGCTACCAAGGCGGCCGCGACAGCGCCGGCGGAGGTGCCGAGCAGCCGCCCGGGCGTATGTCCGCGAGCCATGAACTCCTGCAGCGCCCCTACAAAGACCATGCCTTTCGCCCCGCCCCCTTCAAATACTAGATCGAATTCCACTGTGCTCTCCCTTCTTTATACGATCGACTATTCCAGGTCACCCACGCGCAGATGCACCGCAGGGTCGCCGATCACAGCGTATCCCTGTGCGTCGTTGCGTTCCAGCCAGTCAGTGGTCAGAGTCGCCTCATCGACATTTCTTCCGCTGCTGATCTTCTCCAGTTGGTCGGCTAATTGCGTAGAGAGGGAGGCATAGCGTTCGTTGAAATCCTTCAGTGCGTGGCCCACCGGCTGCCCGAGGAGGATCCGGCCTATAGCGTTCCGAAATGGCAGCAACTGCGGGCTATTGACCGTGGGCGGCTGGATAGAATAGCCCCAGGCGCGCTCTACGTGGCCGATACAGGCCAGTGCGCCACCGGCCTGGTGTGCGAGGAGCGCTTTGGGCAGCGCGGCGATGAAGGGCTGGGCGGCTATTATTTGCGGCTCCTCGCCTGCTTTGTGCATAAAGCGGTCGGTCTGTGGTGTTCCTGCTCCGTAGCAGGCAAACAGGAAGGCGATGAGTCCGTGTATACGCGCGTCGCTCTCCCTTACATCGGCGGCGCTGTAGTAGTGGCTGTTTCCAATACTTCCAAAGCCGGGCCAGTCCTGGCAGACGAGGGCTCCCTGATCTGCTAGCTGCCGGTGGTTGGGCTGAAGCCAGCCCATCCCGTGGCTGGCAGTGAAGATGAACGCAGGCGAGGGCGTGTCACGGGTCGGAGCCAGTACGCTCCTCAGCGCGTCCTTGGTTGCATTCGGACCCCAGTGGGACACGGTGCGGAAACCCCAAGCGTCGGCGACGGCGGGCACAGCCGGCTGGCCGTTGGACGCAGGCAGCCCTTCCGCCAATGGCTTCACCAACCAGTCTGCGCTCAGCTGGGTGGCGCGATCGAACTCGTGACGCGGACTGAAGAAGACGGCCTCCTTGCTGCTGGTGACCGAGTCACCGGTCTCATAGTCGATGACGCTTCGCACATAGCGACTGTAGTCATCCACGCCGTCAAAGTGTAGCCGGCCTACTGCATACTCCACATCCAGGTTCTGGCCGAACTGAAATGGTATGCGTTCTGGACTGCCGACGAGGAGAATGTAGTAGGGCACTTTGTTCGGCTCCACGCTGCCGGCACTCACGTCATGCTCGGCCAACCAAGCATTGGCGTTTTCACCCTCGTTGCCCACATATTCCAGCACCTTGACGTTGTCCACTTGGTCGTTTTCCGCCCGAATGCCAGCATCATCAGCGGCATCTTCACCCGGGTCCGGCAAACGCCCCTGCCGACGACGATAGTCAAGCACCTGCCGCCTGCGATGCTCGATCAGCGGAGCGAAGGCCGCTTTCACCGCGTCATCTTCGTCGCGGTGGAAGACGATGGCCCAGCCGGCTTCCTCCACAATTTCTGGTCGCATATCCAGGGGCAGACCGAGATGCGCTTGCGAGAGGATGGTCCAGACGCGCCGCAGCCAGTTCGTGACACCACGATCCGGCATCGTCCCCTGTGCCAACGCCAGCGTCTGGGTGCGGTCGATGGGCTGCGTGAGGTATTCGCCGGTGTCCCCGTTTATTCCGTTGAAGACGATCTGGTCCGTCATGGCAGTCTCCCCCTCTTGTTAATCCTCGCCGTGGAGCGGCAACCCGCTCGCTCGGTTGGGCCGGTGCGCCCTTTCACTTGGCCGTCAATCAATCTCTCCGCACCCCAATCTGGCGCAAGATAACCATTGGCATGACCTCTGCGCTGTGAGCGTTTCCTATCCACTTTCAATTGGCCCTAGTTCTGCGCACCGCTTCCCGGTCTCTTCTGGGCAAGGGCGGCATTCTTGTCGATCATGCGCTCCATGTCCGCAATGGCGCTCTGGGTGGCGTCGGTCAGTTCCTCCTGTATGTTTTCCGGGTCCTGCAAATAGAGCAGTCGCGTCCAGTAGGTGTTGTAGATCAGTCCCATCCAAGTGATGAACTGCAGGTTTTCCTCCAGCGCCCGCAGCGGGTAGCGGATGAAGATGGCCAGGAAGGTGAGTGTGCCCAAACCTGCGAAGACGATGCTCGTGATTTCATTCCCTTCGCTTCCGGCCAGCCAAGCCGCGGTCACGAATAGACCGACACCGACCGCGAAGAGTACAACATACATACCCACGGTCAGGTAGTAGGGGATCATGTAGGCGTTCAGGGTGCGGTTGAACATGCGGTTGGTGTTCTCGAGACCTTCGACCATATAGTCTTCCCAAGCCTGACGCAACCGTTCGCTGTCTACAGCGGAGACCGCGGCGCTGACCTCTTGTCCACCGCTCTCGGCATCGGGCGCAGCGTCTTTCCCAGAGCCTGCCGTTTCATCCGCAGGCGTCGGCGCGTCAGGCTGCGGCCAAATGGGCGGCAGGAAGCTGATGCCGTCCGTGTCGATCTCGAAGTCGGCCGGCGCGCCGAACGAGACAGCATCCTGGCGAGCAAGGACCTGGTCGAACGCCTCTGCCTGATCGTCGATAAGACGCCCATAGTGGTCGGCTTGTCCGTTGCCGTTGTAGAACTGGGCAAAGGTGCGATAGTCGCCCTTCTGTAAGGAGCGCACGCGCTGCGGATCTGCTTTGAGGAAGTCGAAGAAGCCCAGCAGTTGCGCGTGTGCGCTGCCAGCGAAGGCGTCGAACATCTGCTCCACGGTCTCATACCCGATCACTGCATGGTTGGAGCCGAGGATCTGCGGAGCGCCCATACTAATGGACAGACGTGCAGCGTGGGGGTCCAACGTGGCGGCGAAGTTGAACACCTCCCATTCTGCGCTCTGGTTTGCATCCAGGCTCCCCTGCCACTGATGCTGGTCCTCGAACGATTCCTCGACAGAAGACCGCCAGCGGTGGCCCTGCCAGGGCGTGTCCGGATCGAACTGGAAATGCTGCTCGAAACGCTCCGGGTTCGCCGCGCCCCAGTGGCGGTGAAACAGATGGTTCTCAAAGCGGATAATCATGCGTCCATCGCTGGCGAAACATTTGCCGCCGGACTCCACCGCGAACACCGCCTCCGCCACAGAGGGATCGATGTTCAGCTCGTCGGCGACAACGGCAAGCAGGCGTCCGTATTCGTTCCAGATAGAGGCCAGCAAGCGCTCCGAAGGTGTCTGAACCGTGGCGGAGTTGATTAGCCTGTCTGGCGGCGGCTCGAGTGCCAATGCGCATAAGTCCTCACGGCTGTATAGATAGCCTTCCTGAAGCTGCTCATCGGGCAGTGCAACAAACTCGCGATACACGAACCCCTCCTTTCCTTGCGCTTCGACGCGCAGCCAATCCCCATTGTCCTGCAAAATCACGACCGGCGTGTGGGCGGGAAGCTGGTCCAGCACGTCAGTTTCTGCGCCAGGGCCGGACCGCAAATTGAGGGGCCCGGAGCGGATCTCTCCTCGTATCTGTTCTGAACCTGCCAACAGCACCACGAGGCAGGCACGGATGGCACAGCGCATTGACTCGGACACACCAGGCAGAGCGTCAACGGCGGGTCCTCGATAGGATACAGCTCGGTCCAGAAATAGCCCCCACAGATTAGCCTGCTCGAAGATCTGATAGCGGCTTTGCCCCGCGTCACGAGCCGCCAATGTGATCGCTTTGACGAGCGTGCGATTGTCGAAGCGGGATGACTCGAGGGACGGCAGGGGCTGGCGACACACCTCTTGAAACGCATAAAAGCTCGGCTTGCGGTTCTCCGGAGCGAGTGCGCCTGGGCGATACAGCCCGTAGTACTGATCGCCGTCCGCCACGCCTGTGTCCTGCAGGCGACACCAGACGCCAAGACTCACACTGGGATCCGCATGGATCGACGCGGCAGCTTGGCGCAGACGCTCCGCCTGAAACTCTTCTGAATTGCGGTTCGTCCGCCAGCCAAACGCGGAGATGTAGATCGGCTTGGCGCGGCCTTCCTCTTCCTGGATGACCTGGCGCACGCCTACGATATAGCGGCGGTAGGCATCGCGATACAGGCTCTCCTCCTCCAGGGGCGTGCGGTCCGCTTGGTGCTCCTCCGCAATAAAGAGATGATAGCCGACGCCGTCAAAGGGGAAAGGCGTGTGATTCATTCCCCAGCCGAATCGGCGCTTACCCTGGTCATAGACCGCCCGCAGATAGAGTGCTGCGGCGTTATTGTTGACGGCAAGTCCTTGCAGCGGACCGGAAACCAGGTGCACGTCACGCATTTCGGGCTGAATGTGAACGGTGTCGTAGATGCGCTGCAGCATAACGGCGTACCAGCCAGGATGGATCCAGTTTCGCTGGCTACCGTGCCAGTCATCCGGCTCTGCAAAAGACTCGAACAGATCGACGTCGGCATGGAACTCCTCTACGACCTGACCGTACGCGGCCGCATAGCGCGCCATCCATTCGTGGTCGCTTTCATCTTCCGGCGGCGGGTCGCGCAGTGAATCGCCCGGATGTTCGGGCAGGATCTCATTGCTGATGGAAGCGTAGATGCACAGCCCCGCGCCGCGCAGTCCGTCTACGATGGTGCGGTAGGTCTGAGCCCATGTGCGTCCATCATGCAGTGTCTTGTCCTCCACCGAAGCCCAAGGCCGCACTTGAAAGCGCAAGCGCACCGTTTGCGTCCCGGTCTCGGACAGGATAGACGGATCGGCTACGTGGTGCGCGATCGCGCCGGTCTGCGGGTCGACGACTTCGTTAGCGTCGATGCCGATTACGCTCCCGCCAGTCGCCGCGTCATCGCCAGCTCGAGTGCAGTCCCAAGCGGTGGCTGAACCTGGAACGGCCATCACTTCGCCAACCCCAGAGACCGAACCGATTCGGCCGCAAGCGTCAATTCCTCCACGGCGCGAGCAGCCTGGTCAGGTCCACTCATCATGGCAGCGAAGGACGCCAGATCGCCCGACTGCAGCGCGTGAATGGCGGGTGTGATCCGGACTGGATCGCCGATGAAGTCAAAGAATGCCAGCACCTGATTGCGAGCGCTACCACGAAAGGCGTCATACATCTGTCCCGCAGATTCGAAGCCCACGAGCGCATGATTGAAGCCCATGATCATCGCTGCGCCCATGCCGGTTGCCAGCAACGCCGACTCCGCGTCCAGCTCTCGAGCCAGCTCAAACGCGCCCCATTCGTCGGAAAGTGTGGCGTGAACGTCGCGGAAAGGCTGGTTTGCGGCGGGACGCCACTCGTGCCGCTGCCACGGTCTTTTGGGGTGGAAGCGGAAGAAGCGGTGGAAGTCGTCAACGTGGTCGGCGCCCCACTTGGCGTAGAAGATGTGCGGCTCGAAGCGAATGCCCAAACGGCCGTCGCCATCGAAGGCTCGGTGGCTGCAATAGACGGCTAACGCAGCCAGTGTTGCGTCCGAACGCAGATGGAGCAACTCACACACGCGGAAGATCAACCAACCATATCCGTTCCAGGTCCGTAGCACGCGTCGTTCCCGGCTGCTCGTTGCGGAGGAGAGAGGGCGTTGCATCGTTGCGGGCATCCGCGGCAGAATCACTGCGAGATTCGGGCGCTGCCACAGCAGGCCGAGGGGCTCGACTTCGCCGGGTCCGAAGGGTACAGCGGACGTGTCGAAGTCAGCAAGTTCTGCGCGCAGGGCCTGCCGCTCCGCTTCATTCAGGTCGCCGATTTCTTCCAGCGATGGACCGGCATAGGCGCCTGTACGGTCGGCAACCAGCGTGTCCAGGGAGAGCCCTGCGCGTGTGAGCAGCGTCCAATCGCCCAGGCCCAGTTTCACGCTGGCGTCGTAAAAGGCGTCGATGATCTGGTTGTTGGAGAAGCGGCCATCCATGCGCATGCCAGACGTATCCGCTGGGACAGCCGGGGGCGGAGTCGTTTCAGCCGGCGACGGTTCTGGCGTCGTCGTCGTTGTCTGCACCAACGGGGGCCGGTTCATGGCGCCGATCGCATGCACCACAGGCTTGACGAAGTTGTTTTCAGTGCGCCACGAGAAGAACTCCCAGTTCTGCACATCCTGAGAGGAAAGGAGGAAAAAGGCCGCTGAATTCACATATGGAAAGCGGAAGACTTCTTGCAGCCAGGTGACGTATTCGCGAGCGATATCGTCCTGGGAAATGGGCCAGTCAGGATTGTGGACGTTGGAATTGCCGCACTCCAAAATCTCCAACGTCTTGTCCGGAAATTGACGGTGGTAGTACGCGAACGTCTTGCCGAAGTGCTCGTCGAACATGACACTGGGGCGGTCGGTGGGTGTTTGCCAGTAGCAGTGGACGCCCAGCCAGTCCGCTCGTTCTATAGCCGGGCGGCAGATGTCGAGCCATGCACGGTCACGGTGCGCGAAGTCCGGCACAGCCAATCCGGGGAAACCAATGCTTGCCCACGGACACGCCTGCTTGAGCAGCCGATAGACCTCCAGGAACCAGGCGTTGAAGCTTTCGGCGTCAGCGTCCTCCGCGCCCCAACCTTCGTACCGCTGTACGTGATTGGGTTCGTTCGCAACCTGGTATTTGTGACAGTAGGGTTGCAAGCCCTGCATAACAGGAACTAGCTTTTCGGCGTACTGGACAGGTGTAGGATGGCTGTCACCGATACGGTCATCGTAGAGGCGGGTGATGATCTCGATATCGCCGTCGATCTCTTTGATGCGTGCAAAGACGGCGGATTCGGTCTGGCTCATCATTTTGACGGCCTCGACGTGGCTATCGGCGATTACGCGGTAGTCGTCCTCGACGAACGACGTGTCGTTTCGCCCATGGACGCCGATGCGGCAGGTGCGCTCCATCTTCCGACCTTCCTACGCTCGCGCCGTGTTGCGCGAAACGAAGTGCACGTTGGACCAGTCCCCGGACGCCGCGTAGTAGACGCGACGCTCTCCCGTCTGCAGATGCTCCGCCTGCTGCGCCCGGTATCGGACGCCTTTGTTCTCAATGTCAAATTCTGGGGAATTGGGCACGTAGCCGTCGTCGAAAATCCGCTTCTGTAACGCAGCCCCGGGATCGAAACTGATCACCTGGCGTTGAGCTGCCTCTGCAATCAATTGTGCACTGAGCGCAGCCCGTTGTGTTGTGTCAGCGTCGTCTGCCACGCTACCCGAATCCACCGGAGCAGACGCGGGCAGATTCGGGTCGAGTGAGCACGGCAGGCGCATCGCCGCGCTGAAGCCGCTCCAGGCGGTCGATGATGCCGCCCAGATGCTCAAAGCTGTGCCAGGGCGTCACGGCGCCAACGACGAAGAGACACGCGGCCATCACATAGTCATCGCACATCAACTCGCTGTTGTACCACATGAGCGAGTCCCAGTAGTCCTGCTCGGTTACAGGATGGCTATCATGCCAGGGACCGACGTCGTCTCCGCCCTGCACACCCTGCGTCATGCCACATTCGGTGATGAGTACAGTGTGACGGTCACCGTATAGCTCCCGCACTTTGGCCATCGTACGGCGGTACCGCAGCGTGAGCCACATTCCGCCCTCGTTCTTGGTGCGGATATTTTCCTCGTGCAGCCTCCACAGGGTAGGCCAGTCATATTCGTGGAAGCCCAGGTAGCGGTAGGTCTCAAGCGTGCCCGGGAAGTACTCGATGAAATCGTCGCCTAGCATGTTGCCCGTGGCAAAGTTCATGGAAACTGGCTCCATACCCGCGGCGCGGATCGGTTGGGCGAAGGCTACCTGAAAGTCATCGTATGCCTGTTTCGTGGACGGGTCAACCGACTCTGGGAACGCTTCATTGTATGATTCCCACGCGTCAAATAGCGGTTTGCCTCCGTGTGTGACCGTGTTCGCCTCCAGCTTAAGGATTCTGTCTGCGAATGCCCTACCCGTGCCTGCCGGGTCGTCGACAAAGGCTGCCTGCTCGTTGTTTGGTACATAGAGCCGCCCAATGATAAAGACGTCTGGGTTTGTATCGCGCACCGAACGCCAGAAGCCGGGATTCGGGTCTAACGTCTTTATCACCTTCGGCCTGATACGCTGAATAGCGTCGAACACATCGTCGCCGGTGCGATTCACATGGAAACCATATTTGTGCGTGGCGTCATGCCCGCTCATCTGGCGCTGCGCTCCTTTCACCAGCCCATATGGTCCGTAAGCTCCCACTGCCCATCGGGTGCGTAGACAATGCCCAAAGCAAAGGCTTGCACCCGAAAACGGTCCACAAGCAGTTCGGCTGTCAAGGGTGCGCCGAGGCTGTGAATGCGGGCATGGTTCGCGAAGACAGAGTCGCGGTCAAAGTCAACGTCTACGAGCTGCAGTACCTGTTGGCGTATGCGCTCCAGATCGCGCACGCTGGGAGCTTGATCCTGATGCAACTCTGAAGATGCGTGCACATCACTCTGTTGGCGCGGCCGTTCCTGCCAGACAGCGAAAAAGGATATGTGCTGATTGTCAGGCAACCCGCCGCCCACGACGACATCGGCCGCACCTTCCGGACACCAGCACCACGCCCCGCGCTCCCCCCTTGCGGGACTGAAGCTGTTGAACATGGGTTGGTTCCCCCACCCTGATTTCTGTTTCGGAGTAGCATGGATATAACCCGTATAGCCGGGATCGCCGAGCTTATCGAACCCGTCGGACCAGAATCGTATCAAATCCTGGCGCACGATGGGCTGGCCGGCGGCGTCCAGCACACGCGCGAACAGATTGTGGTCGGCGCCTGCATCGTCGAAGTAGTCTGGTGCGCCGAACGGTCGCAAGTAGCGATCCCGCGCCCAGGGCGTGACAGACCCAGGACGGTCTCCCGGCTCCCAGGAGCCGCTGTGCGTGGTGAAGAAGTCGATCAGGCGATAGACCGTGTCCCCGTCGGGTCGGTCCGGCCGATCCTCACATTTGCGTACCACAACGTTAAGATCTGTAGCCCATCTGCTGATCACTTTTTCTTCCAACCCTTCCGAAAGCTTCGCTGCTTTCCATTGCCCACTTTGCGAGATTGAGGCCATCAGGGGATGATCCCCGGTGAGTTCATCTCGCGAAGATGCTATCTATGCTGAACAGGCCGCAGGCCGATCCGAGGTGTGACGACGCCCATATAGGTCTGCGTCCAGGACCTTAACCAAAGCGCGGCCTGCGTACGCAGGTCCGATATAGATCACCTTTAGCAAGTGCGACAACGAAGGGGTTTAGCGCCAGTGGCGGATCACTGCACTAGCTCAGCGCTGCTAAGGTTTGCAATTGTGGTACAAGTAGGCGAAACATGCAAGCGTAAAAAACGGGCTCCATCCATTCCGCTCCGATGATGCATAGGCAGAGCAATGTCGATGGTGTCGACCATGTCAAAACGATATTTTTCCGCTTTCGCTGAAGGTAAGCTCCCCCAGCTTCGCTATGCAGTCGAGGCTGCTGATAAAGGAGAAAACCCAACAGCGTCAATAGGGAAAAGAACGGTTGGGTCGGCGCCCTCATCCAGACCATAGCGCACGGTGAGACGGGGTCGGCGCCACCGATAGCGCCAACGGCGGTGAGCTACGGCAACACCAGGCCGAACGCGCCGCGCTTTTGTTCGATGATCCGGGCCAGGCGCAGTCATTGGGCCTGGGAAAGACGACGTACAGGTGACCCTGCAGCCGGTACGGCGGCAAGCGGAACAGCGTTCTACAGTCTATATCACGGCGCATGCTCTTGAGTAGGTTGCGGAAGGTCTCATCCTTCGGCCCCTCAATTTGGATGACGCCAGCCATCAGCGAAACCTGGCTCGCCCGCTTTGACATCTGCTAAATTTGTTTTTGGGTTGTCTGCACGCACTACCTCTCCTCTCTTGGCCGCACTGTATCTCATCCTAAACTGTCTTCCCCTGCATTGTGTGTGGCGCTCCGCATCCCGAGTTGCAAAACGAGCTCAGCCGTCGTTTGATGACGCACTGGGCTCGTGCTGGGTATATAAACAGACCGATGGCTCTGCCAACCGCCTATCACCGGTACGAATATCGGAGACGAGTAGGACGAATGAAGAGAGGAGGCACGCGTAACATGAGACTAACAAGTAGGGCGATCGCCACTTATGTAACGTCTACGCACAGCGTCAAGAGAGCAGCGATTGGCTGCTCTCTTGACCGGCCGTACACCTGATCAGCGGCGCAGGTGTACGTAGTGGATCGGCATTAGCCGTGGATCAGGGGGAGGAAGATAGCCCCGGCAGCTTCCTGTGACGTACCCGGTGCAGCCGGCGTCTCTTCCTCAGACTGGGGCGCATCTGCGTCAGACTGGGGCGCCTCCGGTTCGGATGGGCTTTCATCTGGGTCAGATGGCACATCGCCGGCAGGTGGCGGTACCACGGGCTCAGACGGCGTATCGTCAGTGGACGGTGGCGCATCCCCTTCCGTCGAAGGTTCGTCAGCAGGTTGCGGCTCCTCAGAATCCGCAGGCGCCTGGTCAGTGGTTTGTGGCTCATCTGTTGCAGCCGGCGGCTCTTCTCCAGACTGAGGCGCGTCTTCTGTAGATTGGGGTGACTCCGGTCCGGATGGGGATCCGTCTGGGTCAGATGGCACGGCGTCGGCAGGCGGCGGCTGGGTGGCCTCTGGGCTCGGCTCGTCTTGCGCCTGCGTCGCGACGATGCAGAAGGTGATGTGGCTCAGATCGAAGAACGTCTCCCCATTCGGTGCTACGGGTCCGTGCAAACCAGAGTCGTCGATTTGCCCGTCAGGACCGTAGAGGTAGAGGTTGCCCTGGTTGCTGGCCTTGGCGAAAATCGCAACAGCAGCCAAGTTGCCGCTAAAGGTGAAGTCAAACGTCTGCTGGTCGGTCTCGTCGACAGCCAATTTGCCGTTGGCATCAGCGAAGGCCAAAGACACTTCGCGGTCCTGGACAGGATCAAGCTTGTACTCAAACAGGAAGTCGAAATTGAACTGTGGCGCCAGTGCGGCACATGTGGGGTTGCCGTCCACGTGGACCGGCTCGGCAGCCTGTACAGACAGCACCGTTACTGACAGCAGCGCCACAAGGATACCAACGACTGCGAATGTACGATTGAGGGTACCCATTATTGTCACTCCGAATTTTTCTATGCCATGAAATGTATGAAGGTCGTCTGTGTGTCATCATAGCAGGAGTTCGGTGCCGGAAACCTGTCAGTCGGTTGTCAATTTTTTATGAGGTTTACGATACATATAGCACCAAATATGGCATAAGCCGAATGGCGCAGACTATCAGTCCTTTTGTCGTTGGTGCTCTGGCGTAAAAGATCCAGTGTGGAAGTTGTCAACGCTGATAAATGTACCGCATCGTGAACATTAGGATTTTGCCGATTGGCTTCATACGAACGAACCTCCGACTAAACTGTCATCGGCAGCTTTGCCGGGATTCAGACCGTAGTCCCTGCAATGCACCAGCGCCCGCCGCTACAGCTGGGCGAGCTGGAAGCGTTCAGCGAAGCATCTACGGTCACATCCGATCATCGACTCAATGAACGATGTTATGATGCGTTCAAGGGCCGAACCGGACCTACTGCGGTCGTTCGGATCTGGAAAAAGGCAGGAAAGATGCTGCGCAAGGCGCCTGATCTGTGATAGCAGCTCGAACTGTTATATCTCGAACTGCTATATCTCGAACTGTTATATAATGAAAAACTGCGCCTCATGATGTGGCTGTGCACAGAAGGGGTGGAAAGCGATGAGATTTCTAGACGTGGTACCTGTCTGCGCAATAATCTGTCATCGCGTCTAGACGACTTACGATCGACTATTGAGTCTTAGGATTTGGTACGACTGTGGGCATTGTTTGGAGCAGGCGCCAAAGCTGAAATAGAAACGTTATCAGCTTAGGGCCATAAAATCCCCAAGAGTGATGACAAGCATGATCACCAGCCAAAAAAGGCCAGCGAAGGCAAAGAGCCAGGTAAGGCGACTGCTGCCCCTAATGTGCATGAAGAAATAGACGATAAGCAACGCTTTGGCAACCGCGATTCCTAGCGCAACAGGCGTATGCAGGACGCCAAGATCTACGTATGCGGCGCCGTAGGTAGCCAACAGCAGCACAAGCAGAGCGCCAAAAACGTAATAATACGTTCTTGGTGCAGGAGCGTGCTCATGCTCCAGTGTAGGCTCATTTGGCTTCTGATTCATATCCGGTGTCCTATGATGTACAGAAGTGGAAACAGGAAAACCCATACCACGTCGACGAAATGCCAGTACAGACCCACATTTTCAATGCCAGTATGGCTGGTTGCCGAGAAATGGCCTCGTCTTACGCGCCAGGCAACAAAGGCCACAACAAGTATGCCAATACTCATATGTAACGCGTGCAGGCCTGTCATAATGAAATAGAGCAGGAAAAACAGCTCGACGCCGGTGATGTCTGCAATGCCGGCAGGCGCAAAGTTGACGCCAGGCACCAAGTGCTCCTTGTAGTCCAGATAGTATTCGAAAGCTTTGATACCAAGGAAAGTCAGGCCGAGAAGAGCGGTGGCGCCGAGAAAGACGATAGTCATTCTGCGGTCGCCTCCCTGGATAGCCGCGATAGCCAACACCATCGTTAAGCTACTGGTAAGCAACACTGCCGTGTTGATCGCACCGAGCGAAATGAAAAGACGCTGGCTAGCTGCGACAAATGCATCAGTATAGAGGAAACGGTAGACAAAGTAGACGAGGAACAGACCGCCAAAGAACAATATTTCTGATGCAAGGAAGGACCACATTCCAAGTGTATTGGCTTCGCGCTGCTGCTCAATTGTTTCAAAGTGGGAGCCAATTGCCGTCTGTGAAGTTGTCATGCTCAGTCTCCATCCAGCTCTCGACTGCGCTCGTCCGATCTCCTGTCAAAAGTATACTCACCAACCGGTTGATCACCATACGAATAAGCAGCTTTGGTCACAATTGGCGTCTTCTCGAAATTCTCAGTAGGCGGCGGCGAGGGTGTGGTCCACTCCAGTCCAGTAGCGCCCCAAGGATTTTGACCTGCTATCTCCCCGTTGCGCAGCGACCAGAGCAGGTAGATTATCGGTAAGATGTAGCCAACGGCTAAAATAGACGCACCTGCCGTGGACATGACATTTAGCACCTGAAACTCTGGCGCGTAGCTGTAGTATCGACGCGGCATGCCCATGTATCCCAGAATAAACTGGGGGAAAAAGGTCAGGTTAAAGCCGATAAACAGCGTGATCGCGGCAAGTTTGCCCCATGCTTCGGGGTACATGCGTCCTGTGATTTTCGGCCACCAATAGTGAATGCCGCCGATAAACGCAGTGACTGTGGCGCCAACCATAATGTAGTGGAAATGAGCCACGACAAAATACGTGTCATGCACGTGCTCGTCCACCGGCAGCGCTGCTAGGAATAGACCGGTTAGCCCGCCAATCGTGAACAGCCCAATGAAGCCAAATGCGTAGAGCATAGGCGTGCGCAATGAAATAACGCCTTTGTGTAGCGTAGCCGTCCAGTTGAACACTTTGATGGCAGACGGAATCGCCACCAGATAGCTAAACAGCGCAAAGACCAGGCTAGTATAGATAGATTGGCCGGCCGTAAACATATGGTGTCCCCATACCAGGAATCCAAAGATCGCGATAGCAAGGCTGGAGTAGGCGATAAACTTGTAGCCGAAGACTGTCCTGCGTGAGAAGCAGGCGATGAGTTCGCTCACCACGCCCATGCCCGGCAAAATCATTATGTAAACAGCAGGATGCGAGTAGAACCAGAAGAGATGCTGAAAGAGCAGCGGATCACCGCCCAACGCCGGATCAAAGACGCCAACGCGCCAGACCCGCTCGATCATGACTAACGCCAACGTGATTGCCAACACTGGCGTTCCCAGCACCAGAATCAGGCTGGTGGCGTACATCGCCCAGACAAAGAGGGGCAGACGAAACCAAGTGAGACCCGGCGCCCGCATCGTGTGTATTGAGATGATGAAGTTTAGCCCGGTCAAGATGGATGAAAAGCCCACGATGAATATTCCGCTCGCCGCCATGACCACGGCGCTATTGGAAAACATAGAGCTGTATGGTGTATAAAAGGTCCATCCCGTGTCAACGCCGCCTACAAGAATGGTCATAATGGTGAAGAAACCGCCCACGACGTAGATGTACCAGCTGAGCAAATTTAAGCGGGGAAAGGCCAGATCGCGCGCACCCAACATGAGCGGCAACAGGAAGTTCCCTAGCGTTGCCGGAATTGAGGGCACGAGAAAAAACCATATCATGATAATGCCGTGAAGCGAGAACAATTTGTTGTATGTCTCGGCGTCCACTAGATTCCCAGCTGGCGTTATCAGTTCCAGACGTATCATCATGGCCGCGACACCGCCGATGAAGAAGAACGCGGAAATGGACAACAAGTAGAGAATCGCGATTCGCTTATGGTCAACCGTTAGTAACCAGGAACGAACTGAATAGCCGTTGGTAAGGTAGTTTAGTTCTGCCTGTGGTTTGATGTGAGGTTGTGGATAGTTTATGACTGTCATGAAATGTTAGTTCCCGTGCTCGTGTTCCGGAAAACGACAGAAGGAAGAATATGAACAAAGTTCGACTGGTTCGGCTGCTCATCAGGTATCCGTTAACTTCCATCGCTCGATGCTGCAGCCGGTGTCACATTGATAACGTTATCTCCTGTTCCGCCAGACAACGCCTTAATGTAGGCGATTAGCTGAATGATCTCCTCCTCGCCCACTTGACCCTGGAACGAAGGCATGACCGGTGGGTAACCTGCGACGATCTGCTTCTGCGGCAGCAGGATCGAGTCTTGAAGATACTGCTCGTCTGCAATAACAGTGCCACCGTCATCCAATGGGATCGGTTTACCAAAGATTCCGACAAGAGACGGGCCAGTACCACTTCCGTCCGCCAGGTGGCAACCGCTGCAGCCCAACTCATGGAAGAGTTGTTCGCCGCTTGCCGCCAACGTCTGTGGCGAGCCTGGCGCGGGCGGCGGTGCAGCGCCAGATGCCTGCACAGGAGTGATTGCGCCTGATAGCCATCGTTCATAATCAGCCGGTTCCATCACAATTATCTTGCCGCCCATATGCGAATGAAACGTGCCACAGTATTCCGCGCAAAATAGGTGATACGTACCCGGCTTAGTCGCCTCAAACCAGGCGATCGTAAAACGATCTGGCAGCACGTCCTGTTTGACTCGAAACGCCGGGACATAAAAGCTATGGATTACATCCTGCGAGGTCATTACCAGCTTGACGACGCTTCCCACTGGCACATGCAGTTCTTCGACTTCTCGCTTCCCTTCGGGATGCTGGAATTTCCACATCCACTGTTTCCCGATCACATAGATCTCCATCCCCTCTTTTGGCGGACTGTGGAGATCGAAATACAAGTTAGCCGCCCACCCAAAAATCCCTAACGATAGGAACAGGGGAATTACCGTCCAAAAAACTTCGAGCCTGATGCTCGTTAGCACCGGATTACTGCGATCGGCAGTTGAACCGCGGCGGTATTTGACCACGAAATAGACGACGAAAGCTACGATGAGCAACGTGACGAACGATGCCAAGCCTAAGAGCGTAAGGAAGAGCAAATCAACACGACTGGCAAACGTCGATGCTCGTTCAGGAAACAGTTGGAATCTCATGATTTTTCTCTTGCCGAATTAACAACACAACCAAACCAGCTAGCAGTAATACAGTCGCAATCCCTGCAACCCGCATTACAAATTGAATGGCAACACCATACTTGCCTGTGACCGGATCATAATGAAAGCAACGCAGTAGCAACTGATCCTTAACTGAGCCGATGTCATTCTTCGAAGCTTCAACAAGTCCCAAACGCACGTCTTTGGGTGAGTAGTCGAGACCATAGAAATAGCTCGAAACCTTGCCCTGCGGTGTCAGCACGATAATGCCCGCTGCATGCGCATACACCTGATGCTCCGCATCATATGCATAGCGAAAACCGACTATCTGGGCTAATTGATCGATTGACTCGTGATCACCTGTCAAGAAATGCCAGCCACCTTCTGCTCCCGGACGTCCGTAATCTGCCATATATTCCGACTTTGTTTCTGACGCGATGGCTGGCGTTTCCTTGGGATCAATACTGATAGAAATAACTTCATAGTCCTTGCCCATCGTGAATTTCAGAGCCGACAGAGTGGTTACCATCCCTTTGAACACCATGGGACAAAGGCTGGTACAATTGTAGTAGCCTAGCGACAGAACCACCGGTTTATTCTGGAAGTAGTCGCTCAAGGCAACTGTGTTCCCCTCCTCATCCTTAAAGTGAAGATTGAGCGGTATTTGTGCACCCAAATTCTGATCGAAACCAACCGACTGCAGAATCGCATCCTGAGACTGACCGTCTTGAGGTATCTCGTCGTGCGCTTGAACAGACACCGGAGTAAGCCGCATGCCCGCCCCTATTAGCATCCAAATGAGCAGAAAGGCAGACCTAGCGAGCTTGGGATACTGTTGTATGAACCTACGGGTTAGACTGTGCATCGTTCTCATCTTCTGTATGAACCTCGATAGCCGGCTGATAACCTGCGGATCGTCCGAAATCAGGAGGCGCCTGATCCCTTGCCGGCAGCCCTTGTTCCGCTAGCACCTGCATGGCGCGGGTGATCGGGATGCGAACTACACCGTTTTCTTGATCCACCCAGCCGTACGTATCCATTACAGACTGCTCTTGCGCTTGTGCGCTCTGTCGTTCAGCCGCCGTACCCATCCAAATTACAGGCGGAGGTGGTGGTGTTGCCGGATTGAGCGACAACGGAGTCGGCACCGGCTGAAAGCGGTCGAACACATTTATAAGTCCGCCGGACACTGTTAAGACAATCGCAATAAAGCCAAACAGCATCAGTGCGGCGATCACCACACCGAATACATTTGCGTCTTTTACTTCATAGCCAGCTTCCAGGCTGGCTTCATCCGGTTCTGAGTCCGGGGAATAAGCGCGCACTGAACTAGTATCCGCGGCAGTATACCTTCCACTATTTTCTTTCGGCCCCTGGTCTGGGGTTTGATCTGACGACTCGGTTACCATATCTGCTATTTATTTCAACCTGTAGCTGCCAATGTATTCTTTAATTACTGAACGGATAATGCTGTATTCCCAACATCCTGAACTTCATGTTCTAGCATCCGCGCCAGACGTGGATCACCTATTGGTAACAGTGTTTGGCGTTTAAGCAACCAGATATACGCCGCAAGCCATAGCCCGCCTATACCAATCACTGTAGTTATATCCAGCCAATGAACCAGCAACCCGCTGTCGTAAAATTCAGGCGCTATAAGCCAAAATACATCCACCATCCGAATGAAGATCACCAGCAAGGCGACCGCCGTAATAAACGGAACGCTGCGTCTAGAACCGCGTGAAAGTAGCAAGACAAAGGGCAGTATAAAATTGAAAATCACTATAGCAAGCGCCACCCAAGTCCAACCCCCATTCAGCCTGCGTAAATACCACGGTATCTCCTCTGCAAGATTTCCCGCCCACACAAGCAGAAACTGCGAGAAGGCTAAGTATGACCACAGGATGACAAAAGCAAGCAGCAGGCTGCCTAAGTCACCAGATAGCTGCGGCGTAACAATGCCGCCCAATAGTCCTCGGTTAACCAATAGAAACACAATGAATATGATGAACGCGAACGCTTCGAGAACCGCACCCATGGCTACCATGGCGCCGTAGATACTGGAATACCAGTTTGGCGACAACGACATGATCCGATCGATCAGGGCAAACGTGACGGTCAAACCAAAGACAACTAATCCGCCTGCACTTAGCCTTTGCAGCCGCGACAAAAGGCGCAGGTTTCCTGTACGGTCCTGCTGAACGGACCATCTTCTGAGCAGATAGGCTAACACTGTCCAAACAATGAAATAAATGGCTGTACGCAACAAAAAGGATGGCACATTGAGATAAGCCTGTTTGTGCTGAAGCAGCTCATCTGCGGCTACTATCTCTGGACGAGCCCAAACATAGATATAAGGAAGACCAAATATAAGCGGAATGAACAGCAATCCTAGTAGCGGCAGCGTAAGCGCGCCTGCCTCCAGGGGGCGGCGTATGAGAATTCCCCAGTCACCGGACGTGAGATGATGAATCATGACAATCGCGAGACAGCCCAGAGCCATGGCGACCCAGAAGATGTAGCCGAAGAGATACGAACGGTAGAATTGTTCCGGATCCAATAGTAGACCTAGTACAGAGAGTACGATCCCAATGGCGCCCACGATTAGCGCCCGTCGCTGTATTGTGTCGAGACGGTTGCCTATCATCTGATTTGACTCGGTGATTTGACGCTCGTTGCTCATGGGTTGGCTTCCAACTTCGATCGTTCGTTCGAGGGGACATTCTCAAGGCTGGCGTTTTGACTAAGTTGAAGCGCACGTACGTAGGCGACAATAGCCCATCGATCCTCCACAGGGATTTGAGACGCATAGCTGGGCATGACACCATTTCCATTGGTGATCACACTGAAGAGATAGCCAACTGGCGCCTGTTGCAGACGCGTCTCATGTAGCGATGGCGGTGTTGGAAATCCTCGCTGCACCACCTGACCGTTCCCATCACCCGTCACGCCGTGACATGGCGAGCAGTAGATGTCGAACCGTTCTTGCCCGCGCTCAAACACATCAACCGTCACGTTGAAGGGGAATTCTTCGGCAGCTTTACCGTCAACGTAGCCTGTACTCAAGAAGCTATCCATCGCTGGAGAACCTCGGGCGATTGTTCCTGGAACGAGGGGGCGGGCAGCCTGATTGTCTGCAAAGAATGAACTTTGCGCTAAAGGCAGATACTTTGGTTGATAGCTCATTTTCTGCACGCAAGCCGTAGTCAATAGACTTACCGTGAGGCATGCGCCAAGAACTGCTCGGTGCGTCAGAAATTTTGCTAGTCCGCTTCTCATATATCGACCCAGCTCCACAAACCGGCAACGGAGCGCGTTGCCTAACGCCGAGCCAACCGTATTCTGCACACCCATTCCAAATCTAGACAGGAACATCATAGACCCCAGACGGTTTCAGCGATTCCAGAAAATCACGTGTCTTCACAGAGTCAAACAGCGCATCCTTCGCTTCAATATGCAGAAAGAACCGGTCCTGGCTGGCGTGCGCGAATTCAGGCACGTTAAAGAGCGAATGGTAAGGTTGGGGCAACCCGTTGAGGGCGAACAGGCCAATCACAGCGAAGAGCGCTGCGAGCAGTATCGTCGTCTCAAATGTGACGGGAATAAACGCAGGCCAACTGTTATAAGGTCGCCCAGCGATATTGTGCGGATATGCTATTACGTTGATCCAATACTGCATAAAGAAACCGCCTACTAAACCGATCACTCCTCCAGCCAATACCAATAATGGAACTTTTGTCTTCTTAAAATTCATTGCGTCTGAAACAGCTTCAACCGGATATGGCGTGAAGGCATCCATCGCGCGATAACCTTCTGCATAGGCACGTTGGACCGCAGCCACTAGCGCCTCTTCCTCTTCAAATTCTGCAACCATTCCGTTCGTCGTTACTGTTTCTGCCGTCACAATTCCTCAGTCCCCTATAGACAAGATATCAAGATATAGAGTTGCATACCCCTACCCAATTCATACGGTTACCTGCCACCCCACAAGCCATCCGAATGTTTCGTAGTCATCTAGTCAGCTTCAGCCTGGATCGACTGCGACCGGCTGAGTGCGTGCTGCTGCTTCTCCCTCTCGTCGCCTTCCACTTCAGAAACCAGTTCACGCATTTCAAAAATTGAAATCATGGGCAAGAAGCGAATGAAGAGGAATAGCAGCGACACAAACAGTCCGATTGTGCCGACCAGAGTTGCCACGTCCCAGAACGTAGGCGTATAAAAGCCCCAAGATGAGGGCAAATAGTCCCGGCTCAGGCTGGTCACCACGATAATGAAGCGTTCCAGCCACATGCCAATATTGACTAACACCGCGACCACAAGGAGCACGAACAAATTCCGACGCATTCGCTTAAACCAAAATATCTGTATTACCAGAACATTGCAGATCATCATCACCCAATACCAGAAAGCGTAGGGGCCAAGCATGCGATTCAGCATCATGTATTCTTCATATATGTTTCCGCTGTACCAGGCCATGAATGTTTCCATCAGGTACCCGTATCCAACGATCATGCCTGTTGCCAACATGATCTTGGCCATGTTATCGAAGTGACGGAGAGTGATGAAGCTCTGCAGTCCGTAAGCCCAGCGGAGAGGGATCGCGATCGTCATGACCATGGCAAAACCCGAATAGATTGCTCCCGCTACAAAGTAGGGAGGAAATATCGTTGAATGCCATCCGGGTATGATTGCCACTGCAAAGTCAAAGCTAACGATGCTGTGAACCGAAACGACCAACGGTGTCGCCAGTGCCGCCATGAGCAAGTAGGCGCGGCTGTAGCGTTTCCAGTGGCGGGCGGAGTTGCGCCAGCCCATGGCAAAGATGCCGAAAAGATACCTATTCCAGCGACTCTTTGCACGATCACGCATTGTCGACAAATCAGGTACCAGTCCCATATACCAAAACAGGAGTGACACCGTTGCATACGTTGTCACCGCAAAGAAATCCCAGATTAGCGGGCTGCGGAATTGGGGCCACATGTCCGTGGTCGCCGGATATGGGATCAACCAATAGAAGAACCATGGACGACCCAGGTGCAAGATCGGAAACAGCCCGGCACAAGCAACCGCAAAAAGCGTCATCGCCTCGGCAAAACGGTTGATGGATGTGCGCCATTCCTGACGGAGAAGAAGCAGGATGGCCGATATCAACGTTCCGGCGTGCCCGATACCGATCCACCAAACAAAACTAACGATTGCAAAACCCCAAGCCACCGGTATTTGTATGCCCCAAATCCCAACGCCAACGGCAAAGAGATAGGTGACGGCAAGAAGCAGCAACATGACCAGCGCAAAGCTGATGCCAAATCCGATAAACCAACCGAGCGGCGTTCTGCGCGTCAGTACAATTGAGCTGATCTTTTCATTGACCGACTCGAAGGTCTGTCCCGGCTCCAGAACATGGGCGCCAAACGTAGGTTCTTGTGGAACTTGCGCTTGATCTGACATGTCAGCCGATTTCCGGGTTTGGATTACGAACTTCGGCCAAATACGTCGTGTGCGGTCGGGTATTCAATTCAGCCAGTAGAGTGTAGTCAAGCGGCTGCGACTTGAGTTGCGTCAGCCGAGAGTTAGGATCATTGATGTCGCCGAAGACGATGGCTTTGGTGGGGCAAGCTTGTTGGCAGGCAGTCTGAATCTCGCCATCTCGAATAGGACGACCTTCGATCTCTGCGTTAATGCTGGCTTGGCTAATCCGCTGGACACAGTAGGTGCACTTCTCCATGACTCCCCGCGAGCGAACGCTAACATCCGGATTCCGTCCCAGCTTGAGACTCTCCGTATTCCAATCCGAGAACTGTAGAAAGTTGAAGCGACGCACCTTGTACGGACAGTTGTTCGAGCAGTAGCGCGTGCCCACACAGCGATTGTAGACCATGAGATTCAGGCCCTCGTCGTCGTGTAGCGTGGCTGCTACCGGGCAAACCAACTCGCATGGCGCATTTTCGCAGTGCATGCAGGGCACTGGCTGAAAGTGAGTCTCATCCGGCGCATCTACATCACCTTCATAGTAGCGATCAATGCGAATCCAGTGCATCTCATGTCCACGCGCAACCTCTTCTTTGCCGACTACGGGAATGTTGTTCTCAGCCTGACAGGCAACCGTGCAGGCATTGCAGCCAATGCACGATGTCAAGTCGATGTTCATCCCCCAGGAATATTCGTCATATTCAAAGGGAGGAAAGAGCGAGATTTCCGGTGATACAGTCGCTTCCGTCTGGGCAAATCCGGGATCTTCCAAATACACAGAGAGGGGCGCGGACATAACAAGTGGGCGTCCTTCCATGCTGTGATGGGTGTGCGTGACCGCGAACTGATAGGTGTCATTTGTTTTACGCATGTTTAGGCCCGTGCCGAACCAGGGCGCGTCCGATGTCCGGAGCTGATATGCGTCGAAGCCAGCGCCAGTACCAACGTGTCCCGCGCGTGTCCGCCCATATCCTAAATTCACGGTGACAGAGCCGTCAGGTTGTCCCGGTAATATCCACACGGCAGCTATGACAACTCGGTCTCGGTAGTCGAGTTCGACAACTTCTTCGTTGTTCACGCCCAGCTGGGTCGCCGTGGTAGGACTCAGATACGCCGCATTGTCCCAGGTCAGTTTACTCAGTGGTTTTGGGACCTCCTGCAGCCAGCCGTTGTTGGCAAAGCGACCGTCCCAGATACTCGGATCTGCCCTAAATATGATCTCAAGCGAGTTGCTGTCGTCAGAAACCGTATCAGATTCTGAGTTTGCTCGTGCAGCAAAATCCGATTGGATGGTTACATCTTTCGCCGCGTACTGCGATCCGCTAATCAGGCCTTCGTAGATAGCTCTATTCCATGCACGCTCAAAGTCGCCGCTCGTATCCTGTTCACGCCAATAGTTACGCACGATGTCATAACCTGAACGATTCCCATCCCTGAGCAGAATTCCCATGAGCTCATACGCCGAACGTCCGTCGTACAGCGGTTCGATGAGCGGTTGGATCATCGTCACCGTACCGTCATAGGCGCGCGCGTCACCCCACATTTCCAGGAAGTGAGTTGCCGGAAGATGCCAATGACAGACGGCAGACGTCTCATTGTAATACTCACCCAGATGGCCGCTCAGGTTGACGTTACGCAGTGCTCCGCCAAAATCAAGGTCCGCTGGCGCGTCGTAGACTGGATTTCCACCCAGAATAAGCAACACGTCTACATCGCCTCGATTCATGTCTTGCACCAGTGTTTGCAACGAAGCAGTTTGGTTTGTCGGGTTCGCGGCTACCGGTTCGGTATGCACTACGGTAGACCCGACATTTCCCAATGCGGCATTAATAGCATGAGCAAGTGCATGTACCACAGGTGGCTGCCCATCACCTGCGAGCACAATACTTGCCCCTTGGTTTGCTCGTAAATCCCTCACCAGCGCCTGTAGCCAATCACTGGATAAATCAGGCGGCAGAGTAACCGATGATATTCCTTCCACATTCAGCTCTGCTGCGATGGCGTAAGCCACGGCTTGGATCTGACTTGCCCGTAACCTCAGGCGATGATCAGCCTTCGCACCGGTGATGGTGGGCGTGCTTTCAATTGCATAGAGGCGGTTCATCTGGGTGCTGCCGTCACTGACACGTCGTTTGTCTGCATAGTCGCGGGCATAACGCACGCTGCCCGGCATCCCCATCAAGAAATCCGCATCGAGGGCAAGGATCACATTGGCTTCTTCAAATCGGTAGTAAGTACTTGCATCCTCACCGAAAGCCATTCGCGCACCCTCGCGTAGGTTATCACGATTGAGTGGCTCATATTGATGCCACTGGGCCGCAGGATACTTATCCAGGAGCATCTCGATCTGGTGGGCAAGCGTTGGCGATGTCACCGTTTGCGTCAGGACGCGCAACCCGAGGTTCGGGTTATCGAGCTGAGTGCTAAGACCCTCAGCAAAGCTGCCCCAGGTGCTGATCTCTCCATTCCGCAGCACGACCTGTGATCGATCCGGGTCATACATGTCCAGGATACGAGCTTGCGTGATTGCGTCGGTGGCCCCTAAACTGGCTGGATGCTCAGGGTTACCCTCGATCTTTGTCGGACGCCCCTCATGGCTCTCTACCAGGACGCCTGTCGCATAGCCTCCCAGGCTGGATGCCGATGCAAAGAAGAGCGGCTTGCCAGGAACGATCCGCTCAGGCTGCTGTACATATGGCACAATCTTTTCGTTCCGACGTCGCGGTACACAACCGGCTAACCCTGCCATCGCCAGGGACGCGCCCATGAGTTTCAGGAACGTACGACGGCTAGGATTATCTAAAATGGAATCCAGCCATTTTGCTTGTTCGGGCGCCTCTGCGCGCATGGTCTCCTGAAAGCCATCGGCATCCACCATTTCGTCGAGACTTCGCCAGAAATGTCTTCCTTGGGCGGAGCGAAGTCGCTGGCGAATAGTCTCCAGGTCCATCGGTTCATGTTCAGGTAGATGTGCTTCTGGTTGAGGTTTCATAGTTGAGGGTTACCTATGGCAGGTGGAGCAAGTAGTCTCAGAGTAAATATGGTATTCTTGGACCAGTTTTCGCCCCATGGCGATCTGGTCTGCAGGTGGTTGCCAGTTCATATTAAAGACCTCCTCACGCGGACGCACATATTTCTCCGGATTCCGATGACATTCTAGACACCATTCCATATAGAGCGTGTTCTCCTTCTGCATCATCGGCATCTCATCCACATTTCCGTGACATGTCTGACAACCGACTCCCTTATTCACATGGATACTGTGATTGAAATACACATAGTCCGGCAAGCTATTTACACGTGTCCACTCGATCGGCTGTCCTGTCTGATAACTTGCTCGCACCGGCGCTAGAATTGGGCTGTCCGTATATAATTGTGAATGGCAGTTCATGCAAACGTCAGTTGACGGCATCCCGGCAAAAGACGAAGTTTCTACTGATGTATGGCAATAGCGACAGTCGATTCCATCATCTGCCACATGATGTTTGTGGCTGAACGGCACAGGTTGGTCAATCGGTACGCCCACGTTAGTGATAACCGGCGATCGTACTATCACACCCAAAATGCCCAGAAGACCGGTTAGAAAGAAAACACCACTAAAGATAGAAACTCTGGCGATTGTATTGGCGCTAGGGCGAAATATCTGCACCTTCCACTGATCCTTCTCTGACAGCATTTCTCATCGAACACTCGTCAACCTATAGCTATCAGCTACAACTGCTCGCCAAGTCTGCTCTGGCCGCTTCAGATTGCTTTTACACAACACAATAATGGATTGTCAGTTGACCAACCTATCAACTGGTTACCCATGACGGGACGATATTTAACTCGCAATATCCTGCTAGACTTGGCCGATCCAAACTGATACGCTGCATGGACGACAACAGATGTCATCATAAGCTACCAACTCCATCGAAGCCTTAGGAAAACATAATCTATAGCTTAAGCCCACCTTATGCACCTAACGATTACGCAGAAAGCTTTATGCAGCAAGGACAAACAAACCAATGCCATGCTAAGTTTGGCGTTTATACCTTATTACGGTTGTCTTGGCAATCTCGCTAATTTTCCTACTATAGCTTTGGTTGGAACGTGTGATACGTTCATGCCGATGTTTCAATTTATCGAACGTTCTTTTTCTATCGGGTGCGCATGCCTAGGTTGAATTGTGTACATATCACCACTTCCGAAGAGACTTACTGGACTGGTTTGTTGTGGTCATAAAGTTGATCGATAGGCGGAGAAAGCTATAGTTGATCGAGTAGAGGGAACTGCAGTTTAGTTTCTTAACCTGTGATTGTGGGAGAAGTTCGGCTTAAGGGGCGATCCTCGCAAGCAGGTACTTACTGCGCTTTGCGTGAACCTGTACTAACTAATGTTTGCTAGCATTGGGTTGGCAAATATGAAGGCTCACAGGCAGCTTCAACGTCAGTGAGACTATTATCAAGTGGTTAGCCAACGACAGTAGAAACCGGTAATCTGCAAAAGGAACCGAGCCATCAACCCTGCGCGTTGAGCCATATACCGAGGGGAAATGTATAGGCGAAATTCGGATTCAACCCGCGACAACAATAAGCCTATACCGTTTTGCAATAACGATTAGCCGTGAACATCTGGCGGTAGTATGAACAAATCCAGCGGCTACAGTGAGACATGAATCTGCAGGATTCACCGACGAACTATTTTACACAGAACAGGTAAATCGGTTTGTTTCGAATACTCTGAGACATACACCGCCATTAAGCCCTTAGGTGCAACTGCGTCTTCTGTATTCGGTTCTGGCGGTGCAGGTAGAGGTTATCCGATAGGACTGGACAGTGGTTACTCGTCAAGCATATCGTGGTATTCAGCAGCCCTTCCGCGTAAATCGCACAATATGAAGCATGACAGGGAACTAAGCTAGCACCTTGTAAGGAGAGAGTTTGAGCATTATCTTAGCGGTTAGTATTTTCGCGATTCAACCTCTATTTGACGGCACTCGCATATACATCGAGTTTTCAGAATAAACCTGACTGCTGTACTAGGTCATTCTTGCACTTGCTGAGCACGATTATGCCGATTGGCGCTCGATGCGACGCTAAATATAAGGTCCACAAGATACTTCTCTGCTTCGGCGAGGCCGGCAACCTTTCCGTCTCCTTCGATAACCAAAAACTCATCTGCGGTGCCGCGACCGCCGCCGCCGATCACTCCACCCCGAACACAAGGAACTTGGTAGACGTTTGGCACCACCGTCCACGGCCCACCTCCCGCCTCCATGGGCCAGACTACCTTGTCCACATTCCATTTTTCCAGCGTGCGCAGCGTCGCCTGTACAGATGGGTCGGATACGGATGTTTGGGAATGACTAGCTGCAGAAAAGATCTGGATTTCGATATCCGAAAAACCATGGCTATCGAGATGGCTGTGCAGAGCAGCGACGATCTCCTGCGGTGACATATCCACCACCATTCGCATATCCAACATGGCTGAAGCGCGACCCGGTGTGACAAAGGGAATTGTTCCCGTTTCCCAGCCCAAAAAGCCGCTGTACATACCAGCAATATTAAAACTGGGGCCATAGAGCAAGTTAACCAATGGATCTATCCCCTGCAGTCCGCCTCGTACGTGTGCAACATTCGTACTACCGCCAAGGGGCAGTACATCACGCCAATCTTTGCCTGTGTGCCGTGCAGCAATCTTTTCAAGCAGGCTATTTTCTTCCTGAGTCAATGGCTTGCGGTAATCCCAGGCCTCCTGCAGCCCATTGACTACACATCCACGTCCTGTCTCATCTACCATACTTGCCAGTGCAGCGGCAAGACGAAAGGGGGGACAGTCCACCAGAGAAGCGGTAGCACTATGAACAGTCTGCTTTGGTCCGTACCCCCAGCTCTCCCCGCTTGCGCTCAGCTCCAGAACGATCATGCCTTTGAGGCCGAGACCGACTGTGACTGTCCCTGCACTATTCTGGGTGAAGGATGGACAGAAGCTCAGATCGACATCGGCAAAGCGGTCGTGATAGCGGTCAACGAACTCGCGATAGGTCGGACTGCCCAATATTTCCTCACCCTCGGCCAAAAACATGATATTGAACGGGAGTGTGCCTTCGAGGGCGATAATTGCCTCCAGTGCATTGAGCCACGCGACATAGGGTCCCTTAGCACCCATTGCGCCCCGACCCACCAATACTCTGGGGTACGGACCTATAGTAGTCAGCTCTGCTCCCCAAGGATCGTGACTCCACTCGGCGACATCTACGGTGCGCGTATCAAACATGCAGTAGTTGTGAATTGTGATCGGCGCCCCCGCGTCGTAGTAGGCCCATACGCCCGGATGATAGCGACCCGGAAGAATTTCCACCTCTTGGCAGCCGAGACGGCGATAGGATTCAGCGACAAGCTCTGCGCATTCAGCAACGCCTAGGTTATCCCAGCTCACACTCGGCTGTCGCACCCATGACTGTATATGGGCAATATGCTCGTCTAAATGTTGATCGATGTAGCGATGAATTTCTGAGCGATTCATGAAGATGTCCTCTGTAAGCGTGAGGAATATGCCTCAGATGCAGCACCATATTCCCACCGAAATCATTTCCTGCCTGATCGCACGGCGGTCAATACCGTGCGATACAGATCGGGTGCAGGCAAACTATCTAGACTTCATAGAAGCTCTTAAACGACTGACTTATAAGAGCGTGATCTTGTACACCCCCCAGCTCTCGTATCGAATGCATAGCCAATACTGGATTGCCTACGTCGAGGGAACGAACATCCAATTGCGTGCTGGCGATAGGCCCGATAGTCGAACCACTTCTCATGTCCGAACGGCTCACGAACCTTTGCACAGGAATGCCGGCACCGCGACAGAGTTCCTCATAGATGACAACCAAATCACCATCTGTTGTGAAGTTCTGGTTCGCCGCCACCTTAATCATGGGACCGCCATTGAGCACCGGCCGGTTGACCGGATCATGTTTTTGGAGTGCATTGGGGTGAAGGCCGTGCCCCATATCGGCGGAGAGCAGATATGAAGCATAAATGGACCGGAAATAGTCTTCCCGGTTCTTTCCCAGTGCGATGACGATGCGTTCCAATACATTACGCAGGAACGGAGAAGCCGCACCTTGTTTCGTTCTGCTGCCGATCTCTTCGTTATCAAAACAAACCAGCAGAGAGGTAGCGTCAACAGTCCCGGCACCGATTAATGCATGCAGCCCGGCATGCACCATGGCCAAGTTGTCCAGTTTGGCGCTTGAGATAAACTCTTGGTCCATCCCAAGCAGTATGCCCTTCTCGACCGCATACAGTATGAGATCGAAATCTATGATGCGATCAGCTCCCACATCCAGTTGAGTCGCCAATTGTTTGGCTAGAAAACGATCCTTCTCAAAATCCTCTTTCACACCCGCTATCAGCGGCGACATATCTATCTGCTTGTTGAGTTCGATTCCTTCGTTAACTTCTCTATTCATATGCAAAGACTGGTTTGGGATCGTGAAGGATGAGTTATGTAGCTGGACCAGCCGTGACTCTGGTCGCCACGGATGTTCACCTCGCAGGCTAACCCTGCCTGCAATGGATAGTGGCCTATCCAGCCAGGTATTGAGGATTGGGCTGCCATACACCTCCGTGTTGAGCGTGAGATAAGTATCCTCCATGACCATTTCGGGCGATGGTTTGAGTCGGAGGCAGGGAGCGTCGGTGTGCGCGGCGACCATGCGAAAACCTGCTTCTTCAATCTTCTTATCCCCCACCACGAAGGCGATAGCAGCCGAATCATTGCGAGTAACAAAGTACTTACCGCCCTGGGTAAGATTCCAGCGATCGGTGAGGGACAGGGGTACAAAGCCCTTTTCAATGAGGATCGTCGAGAGATTTTCGACAACATGATATGGGCTGGGACTGCGATGGATAAAGTCAATAAGATCATTCGCAAATTCGAATTCTTTGGCCAAGATACTATCCTTTGCTGCTTCGAGAGGTGTTAGATATTGCTCTATAAGAATCACCGTCGCTACTGACGTGATCCACAGTCAACTTGTCGGCTGGGGCGGCTGTGAAGGCACTTGCAGTTAGGCTCGCACTCCCACCGTTAGGGCACGAGCCGGATTACGTACCATCATTGTTTCGATTTGTTCTTCAGTTACGCCAAGTTGGCGTAGGCGCGGCAAAAAGGTTTCGAAAATATGGCAATAGCCGCTGCCGCCGCTATATCTCATCTCATGGTGTCGATTTCTATCTTGAGACAGGAGCAGATGCTTCAGATACCCGCGCTTGATCATTGCATATATTAGCTCGGCTCGAGTCTGATCCAGTAACCAATTTTCCTTTCCTATCACGTCAAATTGGATAAAGCAGCCCTCATCAGCCAACATCGAAAGTACGTCGATATCGGGTCGCTCATCTACATGACCTACTATCAGGCGATTAGGCTTAACGCCCTCCGCCTTCAAGTATGTCAATTGTTCTACTCCGATGGTACCGCCAGCAATTTCCATGCGCCGTGAGCCAGTGGTGTGGGTGGTGATGGCTGCCCCGGTTCGTTTATGGGCAATGGCGACCGCGCTTAAGACTTTGCCTTCAATGCCTTCAACACGAGCTCGATGGATGGCTGACTTCAGTACACCGCAGCGTCGCCCACTTTTGCCCACCCCTTTCTCGACTTCCTGTGTGATATGATCGGCCAGCTTGTCTAGGGGCCACTCTGCGACAAAGAGAGGCATGCAAGGCTCAATGTAAAAACCTGCCGTGGCAACAATATGTACCTCCGCCGCTTCAGACAAACGGCTTAGCACATCCATATCGCGCCCCCAGCCATCACAGGTGACTTCGACGACCGCCCGACCCCCTGCCTGTCGGAAAGCGACCAGTTCAGAGGCCATTTGATCATAATTGTCCAAACACATATAGGAGGCATCTGATCGATTAGTATTCAATAGGTGAGCGCGAGGAGCGAGCCGCTGATCGCACCATACATGTTCGTGAGGTAGGCACACACCTAGGTCTTCCGGACGAATCGGTCCCAATACAGTCTGAATCAAAAGGCTACCCTCTTTTCAGTTCCTTCTACACAGTCACACTTTCCTGATTTTGAAGTAGTCGGAGCAAGTCTTGTGTCTCACCGGTTGAGCGAAGTTTCGTCAGGCCATGGGCGATGTTGCCACTGGTAAAGCTTCCTCCCACATGAGTTATGGACGCCGTGGCATCTGAGACGACCAGGCTACCAAAACCTCGGTCAGCCAATTCAAGGCAGGTCTGACAAATACCAAACTCATAGGGTACGCCTGCCATGATGACATGATCTATGTTGTTCCTATTCAGGTAAGACTCGAGTTTCGGATCGGCCAGCGCGCCCCAACCTGGTTTGGAAAATACGCTTTCGCCTATACGCGGCTGCCATTCCTGACGAAATTCTCCGTCCATTCCGTCCAGATTCCAAAGCCAGCCGGTTGCAGTTTGAAAGGTTGAGGGTGCATCGGGTGGCCGGTAGCCGAGACAACAGTACACAACAGGTAGACCTAGCACACGCGCTGTATTCAAGAGGCTAGTGATGTTCGGGGCAATAATGTTGAGCGTATCGAAATACTCATCAAATTCCCTGCTGAGCACTTTGCATCGGGCTTTGTTAGCCAGGTAACCGATTTCCGGGTCTAAAAAGGGGTTGTGTAGGTCCTGCAACAGCAGACAAGCATTGTGCAGGGTCAGATCAAGCGCAGGTACTTCTTTGGTTAACAAAGTCAACGGATGGCGCATGAATGCCTCAATCTACTTGCCTTCAATTACAATCAGGCCTTCACTTTTCAATCCTTCGAACACTGGAAGAAGCAAAGTCGGCTCCACGTCAAAGTCGAATTCTAGCAGACAGGATTCAACGATCACGCCGATGCTGCGATGGCCGTCAACCATATTCCACAATTCATCGCCAAGAGGGCGCAGCGCATAGAAGAGGATGCTCGGGTCTTGATCGGCCAAATTCTGGTATAACTCATACGATTGCGGGTAGGACATAGCTAGACCGGGCCTGGAAGCTTGGATGCATTTACGCGGCACATCATCCAATGTCATATTCATGGAAGATTAGTTCCTTTCCTGACCGGAAGCGATGAGGTCGTGTATGGATGTGACACTTATCCTGACTAGTCGATGCAGTTCATCTTTCGATTCTCGAATTTTCTCATCCAGCTCTGCGTCCCGCTCATTGCCGGTCAGTTCCAACGTCGAATCTAGGGCTTGGGAATCTCTCTTAGCGAAATAATTTAGTTTCCGCTCCATACGGTCTGCGATCTTTCTCGCGTCCGCTTCCCCGTCGGAGAGTTGTAGAGCTGACAAAATATTGCGTTTCGCATCGTTCAAGGTTTTTTCAATCCGCACCTTGCTTTGCATAAGGGCTTCCGCGCAGATAATTTCTGCCCCTTGAACGCCGGCATTAGCAATTTCATAGGCTGCCACTGCCGTGGTAACTCCAGCGCGGTGCATGACCCTTGGATCAGTTGTATCTGCAGTCAGCAGTTGCGAATGAAAATAGATATCAGGCCAGGACATCACCAATACGCTCGGAACGCCATAGGCGGCCCAGGTGCTGTTGTCGCTCCAGGGCGTATAAGGGACCTGATCAAACGCAACCGAGGAAATATCCGGATCATGTTTACCCGCCCAATACCGGTCTTTGGGGACTCGATCCATCACGCCCTGAAGATAATCGTTGAGAAAGGAGGGAACAGAATCGGGGCTGCGGCTTAAGATCAGAGTCGCTTTGGTCTTCTGCTGATCATTTCCAGCACTGCAAAAACATATTGAAGTCTTGATCCTGGATAGTTCGTCCCTATGGGTCGATATGTAAGCCTGAGAACCAAGGCCTTCCGATACGAACAGGAACTTAATCGTGCGGCGCGGTCTGTCAAGTTCCCCAGCTTGGATCAACCTCCGTAGAACGCATGCCATCTCAACCAATAGCGCCGTACCGGCGGCGCAGTTGGCACCAGGTCTTGATCCGGTTGATGTATGCGCCAGAAACAACACCGACTCTTCCGGCAAATCTCTGCCTCGAATCGTCGCGAGCACGTTGTTGCCTTCACCCTTGAACAAACGACAGTGGATATCTGCATGCACAACGACTGTTCCCAACGAAAGGAGTTTTAGGAGGTATTGGCCTGTGGGGTAGTCTACCGAACAAGCCCAGGCATCATACTTTCCACCGCTGTTTGCTCCTAGTCTCAATAGCTGGACCGCCTCTGGCACGTTCTCTCTGGTTCGATCAGGAGGTGCCGGAAACAAGAAGTAATCGGTAAGAATTCCTTTTGCGCCGCGCAACAGAGCCTGCTCGGAAGCGTAAGCCCATGCTTCCTGTCGGTTAGTGTTTCTAATAAATACGATCTTCCCGGCGATTTCCTTCCCCGCAAAATCAGCCTCTGTTTCTCCTGTACCAATATCAATCACCTCGGCTGTCAGACCATCTGGTGGAGTAGGCTGCGACCACCATGCCAGACAGGAAGCCGCATTGTTGAAATTGACAATTTCTGTCTGCACTGGATTCACCAACGTGACAACGGCGTCGTACGGCTCCCAGGACATGGGCATGGTGCGGCCATTGACATCAGTCTCGCCATCAATTGGATAGCGTGTCTCCTCCAAATCAGCATACCCGCACTCGCGCAGACACTTGGCCACCATGTTTGTAGCCGCATGGTAGCCCGCCGAGCCAGGAGAACGATAAAAGGCCGTTATCTCCTTGACCATTGCCTGGGCTCTCTCTCCAGAAAGTTCGCGATGGAAAAGCGAAGCGATATCTTCCACGTCTTTCTCCTTAACGGTGTTTTCTGATCGGAATGCACCCAATGGGGTTCGTCACAACAGGATGGGGTTCCCGATCATGATCGGGAACCCCATCCTGACATCAGCTATTCAACTTCGTCTACTCACTGTAGCTGGCGCCATACCACCAGTCTCTTCGATCCGGTCGACCGTTCCAGTCGATACGATCAGATACGCCCCAGAAATTGGGCTGTATGTAGATGAAGATCTGCGGCGCCTGATCGACAGCGTACTGTTCTAGTTCCCAGCACTGCTGGAGCTGCTCTTCTGGGTCGAAGTTTTGTGCCATGATCGCATACTTCTCTTCGAACAGCGGATCACTCCAGGAAGCTCGGTTTGAACCTGAATCAGCCTGGACCAGCAATAGATCATCATGACAGTTATAGTCTGCACCAGAAGTCATAAACATAAGATCTCGGTAGCCCTCGCCCTGGTTCTTCCTCATTTCAGAGACAATGGTCCACTCGAGCGCGCGGTAGTCCGCTATCTCGATGCCAACCTTTTCTAGGTCGGAAATGATGATCTGGGACATCTCTTTGTCAAAGAGTTGGCGGCCATTGGCAGAATCCATTTCGAGTGATAAACGCACACCGTCTTTGACTCGCACGCCGTCCTCTCCCATCACCCAGCCAGCCTCATCCAGCAATTCAGCCGCCTTTTCGGGATCGTAAGGGTACGACCGCAAATCGGGATTCTGTCGAGGCGGATTGAGAATATCGGCAGAGGCATGCGCATAATCACCCATTAGACTCTCAATCATGACATCTTTGTTGACCGCATAGTTCATCGCCTGGCGTACTTTCGGATCGGCCAAAGCCGGATGCCGTCCCTGCTTAATGCTCACGAACACGCGGGTCATTCCAGGCGTTGTAACGACATGCACGCCTTCGGTATCCTCAATTTCGGGAAATAGATCGGGTGTCAGGTTCGGGATAACATCAGCATTCCCAGCTTTCAACTCATTCACACGCGTTGCCAGTTCGGGAACAGGTCTGACAATCACGTTCTTGATTTCAGCCGGACCATCCAGATAGTCTTCGTAAGCTTTGAAGACTATGCGTTCGCCGGGAACATATTCGACGAACTCATATGGGCCGCTGCCCATTGGGTTCATGCCGGTGTACTCTGGATCATGCTCTGTATAGTATTCGGGCTCCAGTAGAGACGTCTCGATCGCAGCCAGGTGAATCGGCGTTCCTGGATCTGGTGTGTTCGTCGTGAAATGGACAGTATAGTCGTCAATCTTTTCAATGCTGGCCATGTTTAACTGGTTAAAGCCAAAGGTAACGTCGCCCTCGCCGGCTTCAAATAGTCTTTGGCCGCGTTCGTAGGTAAAAATGACGGCGTCCGCGTCTACAGGCGTGCCGTTCCAGAACGTGTACCCCTCTTTCAGTTTGATTTCCCAGGTCAGATCGTCAATGGGCTCAACTGATTCGGCTACCTGGGGAACCAGCTCGCCCTGATCATCGAAGAAGAGCAAAGTCTGGAATAGGTTCTGGTTGATCGTAGCGTCAGACTGGGTGAACATCGGGTCCATGCTAACTAGTTCACCGGTTGTCAGAATGACCATCGGTTCCTGATCCATGGTCCCAGCTTCTTGGCTTTCTGCTTGGGTTCCTTCGACGGCTGTCCCCTCGGTTGATGTGGGCGCAGCACAGCCAATAAGGAGGATGGCCATCACTAGCATAGCAGCGATAACCTTACCCAAAGGAATATCTCTCTTTACTTTGTCTCGCATCTTCTGCTCCTTGGAACGATATGTAACCGTGACAACAATCAACATCAAATAACGCTTGTCTCCATTTGTCGCTGAACTCACCTCCTTTCGCCGAAATAGCTTATTGAGTCACCCGTCAAAAATTGAAGGATTGCCTCAGCAGCAATTGCAGCGAGTGCACACTTCGTAACACACTCGAAAACCGCAGATTTGGGGTTGGACTATAGACATTTACATGATGTTCTTCATGTTCGGGTCCAGGAAATCACGGACCCAGTCGCCCACGACGTTGATCGACAAGACGACAATCGAGATTGCAAAACCTGCGTAAATGGACAGCCATGGGGCCCTTTCCATGTAATCACGACCATCTGCCAGCATAGCGCCCCAACTGGGGACCGAAGGCGGCACACCTAGTCCTAGAAAACTTAGTGCCGCTTCCGCGATTATCGTGCTTGCAACCATGAAACTGGCGATAACAATGATCGGGCCCCATGTGTTTGGAAGAATATGTCCGAAGATAATGCGCCACTTGCCAGTTCCAATGGAATGAGCGGCTAGTACAAAGTCCTCCTCGCGAAAGGCCAGCACTTGGCTGCGGGTAATCCGACCGTAGCGGATCCAGCCGTTCAGACCCAAAATTAGGATTAGGTTCCACAACCCCGGACCCGTAACGGCCAATACTGCGATTGCCAGGAGAATGAATGGAAATGCAAATTGGATATCGGCTACGCGCATGATGACGGCGTCCAGCCATCCGCCAAAATAGCCAGAGATCAAGCCCAGAAACACCCCGATGGATCCAGCAATGAACACGGCAGTTATACCTACCAGGAGTGAGACGCGCGCACCGTACATTAGCCGTGTAAGTACATCACGGCCTAATGAGTCGGTACCCAAGTAATGAATATCACCTTCTGGCGATACCCATCTAGGCGGCTGCAACCGTTCTACTATGTTGATCTCGTCCGGTTCGTAAGGGGTAAGAAAAGGAGCAAAGATAGCGACTAGAATCATGAGAATAATGACGAGGACTCCAGCCAAGGCCACTTTCCGTCGGCCGAGGCTTCTGATAGCCTGGAACCGAGGACGGATTCTGTAAAGTTCAGCATCGCCGGGTTTCGTGCTCAAGTCATTGTAGGTTGCAGTCATCTTACCTCTAGCCAATCGAGTTGGGCAGTCGACTCGTGTTCATCCAACTGATGTCGAAGAACCAAAGCGTAAACTCAGCCTCGGGTCGATAAAATGTATCAACTGTAGTGAATACGGGGGTCAAGATACGAATAAAATATGTCTACGAAAAGGTTTGCCAGAGTGGTACTGATCGCCAACATCACTACGCCTGCAAGTACAACAGGGAAATCTTTGGCATTAATGGACAAATATATCAATCTTCCCACCCCTGGCCAGGCAAAGATCGATTCAATAATCACCGAGCCACCCAGCAAGAATCCGATCTGGAGGCCAACCGCAGTGACTAGGGGGAGTAGAGCGTTACGCAATCCATGACCATAGGTGACGCTCCTCCCTGCAAGGCCTTTGGCGCGTGCAGTCCGGATATAGTCCTTGTGAAGGACCTCGAGCAGAGATGAGCGTGTTAATCTCATGTTCTGCGCCAATGGGAAAACTGCTAGTGTGATTCCTGGCAATAAAATATTGCGCCAATCTCCACGACCTGATATTGGCAACCACTTCAAGGTTACGCCGAATACCATCATCAACAGTATACCTAACCAGAAGCTTGGTATCGACTGCCCGATCAACCCTCCAAGCGTTGTCAGATGATCAGACCATGAATTGGGACGTGTCGCAGAAATGACGCCGATCGGCACAGCGACAACTACAGATAAGATAAGTGCAAAAATGGCCAATTCTAATGTGGCTGGCACTCGCTCCAGGACAACCTCAAACGCTGGCCGATGAAAGCGAAACGATTCGCCGAAATCACCTCTAACGGCTTTCGACGCGAAATCAAAATATTGAACGAGCCAGGGACGGTCAAAACCCTTCAAATGCCGATACGCATTTACCTCCTCGATTGTCATTGTATCGGCCGCTTCTCCCAATAGCATGACTGCGGGATCGCCCGTTAGATACATCAAGCCAAAAGCGAAAATGCTCACCCCAAAGATTACAATAAGTGTTTGAAGCAATCGGTTTACAATATACTGCATTGTGTCCTTGAGCTACCCCAAATGCGATACATAGTTGAGAACTTCGTGATAGGTGGAACTGGTCGTTATTCAGCTCGTTCCATCAGTCGACAACTAGCGTTTCTGATGGGCATCATGTCAACTCTCATTCCTCATTCTGGCCAGTACGAAACGCGCCTGGGAGTCGCACACGCATCGAACGGATTGTTAGGATTGACGTTGTGGGGAAGAAAATATATCGGCCTAACCGCCTTAGTCTCGAACTTGTCCCGGTTCCAAGACAATATAAAGCTAGAATGAATGAAATGAACTTGTTATGATTTACATAGAACGGTTACCAGGTCGAGTGTTATCGGCCCTGGATTCCGATCAGAAACTCAAATGCTGGTGAACGAAATCAGTTGAAGCAACTGATAGTTGATCATAGCAAGCCAGGGACCACAAAGTCAAATTAGCTAATTTCTAGCTCGTGATTGGCCGGAGGAAACGAAATCAAGTGGTACTATCCTAGAATCAACGGCTGTTACGGTTCTTTGCGTACCACTGTATTTCAATAGGTCTGTATCGGAGTTGTTATAAATTGGCTTCCAATCAAGATAGCAGCGCAGTTTGAGGATATGTTTTGACTCGTGCTTAAGCGGAATTGTCCTAATCAAACCACAAGATAACCAAGCGGTCGAGCGGGCGACTTGCAGCTGACCGTCCAAAGCCGTTCCTTCGTGCGCCGTCGTTGCCATGGTTGAGCAGTTGTGCCCGTCCTTCCACATCCAATTGCTCAAGGTACAGAACGCTACAGGGATGGCATTTGCGTGTCATCGCGAATGGTCAACTGATAGAGTTTCTTGGTTCCGTTTGCCTCAGTGTAGTCACCGTATGGCAGTAAGTCTATCACTCCGCTTCCGTATTCCATCAATAGAGCGAAGCTCCAGCCGTGTCGAATCGCTTCCGCGCTCTTTCAACCTGATTGGCGCCTACGATCGGCGAAGAGTATGCAAAGAATGGCACATACCGGGAGGTATCTGTGACGTGAATTTAGAGTTGAGCGAACTACGTTGACGGCCTTACATCTCGCCGCTATACTGAAAGATAGAAAAGTGCCAGCGCAGAGCATTCTCCTAATCTATGCAGACTGGCCATAACGATGGAACTGCATCGACAAATCTCAAACAGTAAATCTGCCCCCTTTCGACCATCGGAAAGACTCATAAGGATGTGTTTTTTGGCCAGCACCCACCGGTGGCGCACAATGCTGATTCCTTCGGAGCCGCCCTCGAATTGCGGCTCTTTTCACGAAGAAACCGATAATTCGTCGAGGTTTATGTCAACAGCGAACATCATATACCTTTGATAAGCGGACTCAGGCAATGAGTCTTACGAGTGACGTTTTAGATCGATGTCCAGACATAACGCCATCTTCCAGATTCGTAGAGTTGTTCAACAACCACATAGTGTGATGTATAGAGTCACACCCACGGCCATTGCCGAGTAGTCTAATTCATAAAACGCAAAGGAGGCTTAACAGCGTATCCACACAGAAATCATTCATCGGTGCGGTTGGCTTCTGGTAGACATGGTCCAAGGGCAAGGCTACGTATCTGTTTCAGCTAGTAGATCGATTATTATCCCACCTGCGAAATCATCGGGTATTATCACGCGTCGAAACAATCCAAACCGTTATCCAACCGTTAGTGTTAAGGAAAGAACATGACCCACAGTGATTCGAAACTAGTTGTCCTAGTTGCAAGCTTCATTGAAGAAGAACAAGTTGAGCGTATTCGAAACGTTGATCAGCGGCTTGAAGTTGTCTATGAACCACGATTATTGCGCCCACCACGCTACGCTGCCGACCATGTAGGAAAACCTACACAAAGGACCGCTGAAGAGGAAGTAGAGTGGCGACAGCTGTTATCCAAAGCCGATATTATGTTTGATTTCGACCACACCCACATTGACGATTTGCCAGAACTTGCGCCTAACGTACGCTGGATACAGGCAACTAGCGCTGGCATTGGCCAGTTTGTGCGTCGTACGAATTATGCTACACGCATGCCTAATACAATGTTTACGACAGCAAGTGGTGTACACGCCCAGCCGCTCGCAGAGTATGCGCTTATGTCAATGCTCATGTTCAGCCGCAATATGCTCAGTATTCTGGAACAACAAGCTGACAAGCACTGGGAGCGGCTTGCGGGGACAGACCTAATCGGGCGAACAGTCGGCATAGTGGGACTGGGAAACGTGGGGCGTGCTGTCGCCAGTTTGGTCAAGTCAGTAGGTGTGCGGGTGATAGGGAATGATCTGTACGCCGAAGGGAAGATTCCTCAGGATTACTCTGTCGACGCCCTTTATGGACCCAATGATCTAGACAGTCTGTTGATGCAGTCAGAGTTTCTGATTCTCTGCACACCGCATACGGATGAGACTGAAAAGATGATTGGCGAGCACGAACTGGCTACTTTGCCGGAGGGCGCTGTACTGATCAACATTGCACGAGGCGCTGTTGTGGATGAACCTGCGCTCATTCGAGCGCTCCAGTCTGGACATCTTGGAGGAGCTTCTCTAGATGTATTTGAAGAAGAGCCATTACCTGCTGAGAGCCCACTGTGGGACATGCAGAACGTAATCGTCAGCCCGCACTCGGCAAGCACGAGTGACCGTGAGAATATGCGGATTACGGACATCTTCTGCGCTAACCTGCATGCCTTTTTGAATGGTAATCCAATGCGGAATGTCTTGGACCCGGAGCGGCTCTTCTAGGCACACCAGAAGGTAGTTCGTTAATTCCTAAAGGGAGACCAGCCAATGGTCTCCCTTTATAAAGAGCTGATCTCGCCCTATCTACTCATCATTCTCTTCGTACCACTGACGGCGAAAATGGAAGTCATCCGTGTACAGCTTTACCTTGTCCGGCGTCAGCTCGAAATCGCATCCTTTCTTTTCGACGGTAAGAGCGATTTGGGTTGCGCCTAATCCGGAGACCAGTGTAGAGTCCTCGGGTTTGAGTGACTACCACATGAAGCCTTGACCCAAATCAACTGGGTCGATCCATTCTGCCTCCTCTTCGGTAGGTATCTTCTCGAGATTAGCCCAGGTTATGTAGGTACGTTTGATGGTAGCGTCAGATCCTACCGTGGTGACAGTAAATATAATAGGGGCGGCGTCCAAAGCGAGCGCCTCGATGAAGCTTCCTGTCTATGCATGTTCGTACAGTAGGCAACCTCTTCCACATAACCTCGGTCGCTAGATCCACTGGTTATGCCAATGATGTGAACACCACCTTGCACCTTCAACGACTCCCATGCAATGCGAGCGGCGTTATACATCCCACCGAGTCCAAAGTTCGAAAATAGTCGTCAACAAGAGACGCAGCAAGATTGCAGCGTACCGGTGCATAATCCTCTGGGTAAGCTACTCGGACCGGCTCAAACCGCCCCAACGCCGACTCAATCATGTCCTGAGCAATGGGACCAATAGTCTCACTACCCTTGAGCACAAGCGGTTACCCTGCCTGTTGTCAAACGCAGAATTGAAATGGGCTCTTTCGGCACTTTGATGATCGACACGCAGGCTACGCTGTCAGGAGCCGCTGCCGAAGCAGATCGGGTTTGGCCCGTCCGTACAATTGCGGCTTCAATCACCTCGATCGGTTGATTTGATCTTCAGTTGGTCCGGTTTACCAGGGTAGTGATAGGGCAGCGAAAACGTCTGGATAGTCGCGTTTTAGTCCTGCTGCAAAACGACAAAGCGCTGATGACTTAGCCGAAGATTCCTTCTGTTGAGAAAGCCAAGATTAACACCTCTCAGTGCCAGTTTTCAGGCGACACCTACGTTTGGGCCGCCATTCTGGACTTGCGATGTACGTCTCGTACCATCCTGTGTCTCTATGATGCTCCCATGGTTCCTAGTTCGTCGACAAAGATTTGGTGGCTTTTACTGTCTATATGTTGTGCGTGAGTTGAATTGGCAACAGAGAGTATGTATCTATTACTGTCTTTCCTTTGCCTCTTGCAGAAATCGCTCCAACGGCTCTAGGTTAGCCGGCAACATACTCTGATAGGTCATATAGATCCGCTCCCTTGCACGGTTCATTGCGACATGCAGCAACCGGAGCTCATTAGCTTCGAAGCTCTGGCGTTCATCGAACGGTATCGGCTCATCGGGCTGAAACAGTGCAAAGTGACGACGGGCCCACTCGCGGCCATCGGCCCACATTAACGGAAAGAGAAACGTTTGCACGTCTTCGTAAAATTGCGACCGCCGCCATAGGTATCGAATGCATCTGTTTCAAAAAAGTGGCCAACATATCGGCCACTGCGTCTTTCTCCTGCGCGCTCATGCGCAGCACATCATCGGTCAACAGCGACTCGCCAGGGATGAACGGGTAGGAGACCATATCATCCGTTCGTAGTCCCAATGCGGGACGATAATGTCCACATATCGGCGAACGAAGTCGAGCGCGTTCAACTCATTGCGCTGCAGAGCAACGCCCCACTATTTCTGGGAAATCGGAAGACCCGTTCTCGATTGACGATGACTGAGACATTGACCATGCCATCCTGGTTAATCTGGGCATCCGACAGGTCGATATCGGGAACGGTACGCGGGGCGTAGCTGAGGTAGTCGGTATTGACTATCATTTGTTTCCTCGGGAATCAGTATTGACCATAGAATCATGCGTCATCTATGGACAACGTTTTGCGGTAGATCACAAAATAGGCCGAAGCCCGAAAACCCATCGACGTGTACAGCGCCCGCGCGGCCAAATTGCTGGGATCGAAGCCCACGATGGCGCTTCTCATGCCCGCGGCTTTCATACGTCGCATTCCTTCGGCCATCACCGCTTTGCCTAGACCCTTGCCCTGGAAATCTGGATGGGTGGCGACCGGCTCGAAGAGTCCCATTTGGTTCACCGGGTCGAACCAAAGGGAGCAGGCGGATGCGCCCTGGCCGTCCGGCGAACGCACGATCAGATCGCGTTCGCCGTCGTAGACGTTTGAGTCGATGAACTGAGCATAGGTTGTTGCATAGCTATCCAATTCGTCACTGTGTCCAAACGCCGCGTGGGTCACAGAAGCCCGCAAGCGACCGATATCCTGATTCTCCACCCCCTGCACGGTGTAACCATCCGGCAATTGCACGGGAGGCAGCTCGTCCAAAGCGCGTTCGAAAAGGGGTGGCGGCGGGTCGGTTAGCAGGATTTCAAAACCGTGCGCCGTCATGAGCCTCTCCAGCACCTTGTCGTAGTCCATAGCCCAAAAGGGACAAATCTGCTTCAAGCCGGCCTGGCGCGCTCGCGCTTCTGCCCAGGTCACATAGTCGTCCATCACGGTCTCATGCACAGGCGTGCCGTGTAGTGTCGGATGCACAAATAGATCAAAGGTCTCTTCGTGGGGGAGGAATATCGCCCATGCGGCCAGTGATGGCGGATCTTGGTTGACCTGCTCCCATAGGTGCAAATTGCGCCGCCGCGCCGCCGCATCGGGTGGTAAATGCGTTGCCAAATCCAAAACTCCGGGGTGCATGTAGGATGCCTGGGTATTGGCTTGGATGCCGATCATCAGCAGACAGCGCATATCGGCGAGATCTTTCTTGTCGCGGTAAGAGCGTGCTTGAATTTTCATGGTTCTTCTTGTGCTCCAGAGCTGCGTGCGATGCCGATTGGAATGTTGCATAACGGCCCCCATGTGGGCCATTATGCAACAACTCACCTCTAACCGCGTGTCCACCAAAACTGGACAGTGACAATTGTCCACCAAGTCCAGACTTTGTTCCAGGCTTCTTCCCCATCTAAGCTCACAGGTACGCTGTTTCCTTTTCCTAGCGGTTCGTCGAATCAACGCCCGATGAGATCTTGCACCTACTAGCTATCGCCCATGACAACCTACTTGAACGAGAGCAATCCCCCGTCTGCAGGGACTGCTCTCGTTCATTTCTCTTAGTGTCGGCTACTGTTCGCGTGCCGGCTCAGTCAGCCACTCTGTGAACTCTACTCGAAGGCGCTTGGGGCCATGACCACAATACGCTGGCTGAATCTGTCTGTCGGCAGCGGGCCGTCCACGATCTGGGCCTGATACACCGCCAGTTGCTGCCGATTCACGATTTGGTCAAAGTTACTGGCCGGGACCACCACGACGCGAACCGTCGAACTGTCCGGAAAGAGTACGTTGTCCATCAGATGCGCCTGGTATGCTGCCAGCTCAGTGCCGTTGCTGATCTGCTCAACCTGACCCTGCTCCATTACGGCAATGGATACTTCCGGACCGCCTGTGGGAACAGGTTTGTCAGAGAGTTGCGCCTGATATTCGGCCAACGCCTGCCGGTCACTAACCTGGTCAAACGTGGCCCCGGACAAGACCGCAACTCGCATCGTCGAGGTATCTGCAGCGGTCGGCGCATCGGACAGATGGGCTTGGTATTCGGCCAGTTCGGCAAGGTTCGCAATCTGCTCATACCTGCCCTGGGAAACGACCACGACATCCAGCCGAGCTATGCTAGCGGGCGTCACGCCGATAGTGCCGGCCAGATCCGCCTGATACTGCGCCAGTTCATTCAAATCCACAACCTCACCCGTCTCACTCATTGCAAGCAACGTAAGGTTATCCATCACATGCATCTGATACTCGGCCAGCTGCGTCCGATTCTCTATCTGTTCGAAGACATACGGTCCATCTGCCAGCGCTGCATGGGTTCCCAACAGTGCGAATACACTTACCATGAGCAGTACAAGCGTTCCCTGTGTCAAACTCTTCATGATTATCTCCTTTAGAGATTCTAGTCCGTTCTTCTCATCAACGTTCCGTCGATTCCACTTAAGGTCCAACATACTGGTTGTCTCCTCTCATCGCCGTTCTGTGCCGGCTTTCGTTCACTCAGTCCTCGTTTATCGTTTGTGGCTACAGCTTGCCGACGCGGCGTCCTGACATCGGCCTAACCGCCGTCCTAAGAAGCGTCCCAGGAAAATCGGGGCCACTTTTGCAAAAATCGCTTTGCGCTCTCAACGCGTTGTAGGTAAGATGCCGTCGAAGGAGGCACTATTGTCTGAACTCAAGCTCCGTCTTCTGGGATCGCCTACAGTGGAACTAGACACGTCATTCGTGGAGGTGAAGCCGCGTAAGGCGCTGGCCATTCTCATTTACCTGGCCTGCACAGGCCAGCGGCAATCACGCGATACGCTGGCCACCCTGTTTTGGTCCGAATCCGGTCAGAGCCAGGCCCGGGCCTCTCTGCGCCGGCGGCTGTCGGAGCTCGACCAAACCCTGGGCGGCACGTGGCTTCGCACAGACCTTGACGCTGTAACACTGGCAGATGTACCCGGCCTGCAAGTCGATGTTGCAGAATTCGATGCGCATCTGGCTGCTTGCACCAGGCACGGTCATGCACCGCACGAAGTCTGCCAACAGTGCCTAGAGCCACTGGTTGCCGCAGCCGAACTCTACCACGGCGACTTTCTCGCCGGCTTCAGCCTGGCCGACTGTCCGGAATTCGACGACTGGCAATTTTTCGAGGCGGAAGAAAGGCGACTCCACTTTTCCGGCGTCTTACAAAGACTGGTGTTGCTCTGTAGGCAAAACGATGATTATGAATCGGCTATTCTCTTTGCTCGCCGCCGGCTATCGCTGGACCCGCTGCATGAACCTGCGCACCGCACCCTCATGCAGCTTTACGATGAAACGGGCCAGCGCTCTGCAGCGCTGCGCCAGTACGAACTGTGCGTGCGCGCCCTGGACGCTGAACTAGGCGTGCAGCCGGAAGAGGAGACCACTAACCTCCACCAGTCGATCCGTACACGCCAGTCACCATCATTGGACGTCATCCGCAGCCCGGCTCCCGCGCCGGTAGAGCCGTCGGCCAGTCTCGTCCAGCCGGTATTGTTCCAGGACGAGGTGCGCATGGCCACTGTTCTGGCACTGGACGTGGATGCAGCAACAGAGGAAGACTGGGACTGGCGACCCGGTGAAGTCGTCGCGCGCATGACCCATTTCCTGCAGAGTGCGCCGGACTTACTGGGCCGTTATGAAGCGCAGATGGTCCACCTCCACGACAGCGGATTCCAGATGATCTTCGGCCTGCCCAAGTTGCATGAGGACGATGCCGAACGCGCCGTTCTCGCCGCCCTGTCTCTACAAGAAGCAGCCCTGTCTTTGGACTTGGCTGTTCGGGCTGGAATTAGTACGGGCATGGTTTATATGAGCCATTCGCATCGGACAGGCGAGCGCACAGCTACAGGACCCACCGTCAACCTGGCCCTGCGGCTCAAGGGCCAGAGTCACTGGTGCATTCTGGTCGGCGGCACAACTCAGTACCAGACTGAGCAGGCCTTCCGCTTCACACCGCACTATCTGTCCATGCCCGACCAATCTGAATCTGTCACTGTGTACGAGGTACTGCGTCAACGTCGCCACATGGTCAAGTCGCGAGGATTTGGAAGCCTGCATGCGCCCCTAATCGGCCGTGACGAAGAGCTGTCCAAGCTGTCCGCAGCGTTGGACAGAGCACATCTGGGACAAGGACAACTGGTGACGGTGGTCGGTGAGGCCGGATTGGGCAAGTCACGCCTTGTGGCCGAACTGAAAGCGAGTCTTCCTGTTGGCGCCGGTGACTCTGAAGGGCCGCCCATCCTGTGGCTGGAAGGACGCTGTCTGGAAATGAACCACTCAGTCGCCTACTGGCCCTTCGTCGATATTTTGCAGACCTACTTTGGCTGGATGCCGCAAACGACGGAGAATGAGCGCGCGCTCACCGTTCGTACCGCACTGGATGAGTTCGTGCAGCATCGTTTGCTTGCCGAGGAGCAGGTCGACGTCATGGGACCCATCCTGGGCCAGCTTCTCTCGCTGCACTATAGAGACGACTGGGATGAGCGCCTGCAGAACGCACGCCCGGAACAGATCCGTTACCAGACTTTCCAGGCGCTGCGCGACCTCTTTGCCGCCCTGGCCCAGCGCCAGCCGCTTGTCCTCGTGCTGGAGGACCTGCACTGGGCGGACTCGCTTTCGCTAGACCTGATCGGCCACCTTCTGGATATGCTGGAGGACGTGCCGCTGTTGCTGCTCTGCGACTATCGTCCGGAAGCAGCACTGAAACAGGACAGGTTGGCGCCGCTTGCCCTGCGCAAGTGCCCGGCTGCGTACACGGAGATTCGCCTGCGCGAACTCACGCCCGAACAGAGCTGCAACCTGGTCGAAGCGCTGTTGCACGTTGAGGGGCTCACTCCGGAAACCAAGAAGCGCATCCTTGACACCTGCCAGGGCAATCCGTTCTTTCTGGAGGAGATCATCCACGACCTTATTGAGGAGGATCTGCTCTACCACGATGGTGGGGTGTGGCAGGCGCGCCGGGAGATCGAGGCGACGTCAGTCCCCACACGCGTACAGAGCGTGATCCTTGCCCGCGTCGACCGGCTGGAGCCTGCCGACAAGCAGGTGCTCCAGCATGCCTCCGTGCTCGGTCGACTGTTCTCGCCGCAGGTATTGGCAACGGCCATGCCGCAAGACGCAGACGTGGATGCTGCTATGGCAGTGCTGGAAGAACGCGCCTTTATTTACCCGGAACAGACTGTGCCGGACGTGGTCTACTCCTTCCACCATGTGCTGGTGCAGGAGTCGGTCTACCGTACCATTCCCGGTCATCGGCGGGCCGCATTGCATGCAGGCGTGGGCGACGCTCTGGAGCAGGTATACGACAACAATCTAGACGAGGTAGTTGGCCAGCTTGCCTACCACTATGACCGCAGCGATGCAGCGGACAAAGCATACCGTGTATCTGCTGCGCTGCCGGCGACAAAGCTGCCCGTGCCTATTCTACGAATGAAGCCGTGGCGCACTACCGGCGCGCCCTGCAGCGCGTCGAAGAGATGGAGGCGGATGCGACAACAGCAGAGTGGCGCTTCCATGCGTTGTCAGAACTTGGCAAAACGTTGATGCGTTCCAGCCAGTATGACGAGGCGGAGACGTCCCTGCGCCAGGCCATTGCCTGGGGGAAAAGGAAAGAACTTCCGGTAAAGCAAGTTGCTCAGCTGCACTGGTGGCTGGGCGATCTGCTGATGAACCACGAGCCGCGCTACGAGGAATGTTTACAGACGGGATTGGCAGGAATGGCGCTGCTCGACCCTGTGAGGGATGCTCATTCACTCGAAGCCGCCATGCTTTACAGTATCATCGCCTTCGGTTACTTCTTCCGGCGAGACATTGCGAACTTAGTCACTACTTCGGATTGCCTCGCAGAATTTTTGACTGACCTGCCTTACCGAGATGAACTGCGAGTAAGCTATGGCATCCTCCTTGAGACCTTGTGGCAGGTCAAAGATCAAGATGAATGGTTACGCGTGCGTTCTGTAGCCGAAACAAAGGCCCGTCAGACACAAAACTATTGGGGTCTTGGCGAGCATGTCTGGGTGGATGCCTATGCGCACTATATCGTCGGTAGCCCAGCAAAAGAGATCGAATTAGTACTACAAGAAGCCTGCCAGCTATTCGAGCTAGTAGGAGACGCCAAACGAAAGAACTGGGTGGATCTGACACACGCTGAACTGCAATTCGAATATGGTAGATGTGCCGAGACCGAGGAACTGCTAAAAGCCATTCTGCCATCCACGATCCTATATAATGAGCAAGCGTTGGACTCGATATTTCTACTTCAAGGCGCGGCATGTATGACGCAGAAAAGGTGGTCAGAGGCGAAGACGGCGCTATCCGAAGCCAAACGCATAGCGAGCGAGCGTGACGAGAGTCCAGCGGAAGCTACCGTATATTTAGGATTCGTTGCACTTGCACAGGCGAGATATGAACAATCTAGCGACTATTTTCAGAGTGCTCTGTGCTTGCTAGATTTTCCAGATCGTGAGTGGCCAAAGCCTCTCAGATGGCGTGTTGAGAACAATTCCTTCTTCGCAAGTGCACTATACGGGCTGGAGTGTGCCTTGGACGACGACGATACATTTCATGCATTTTGTCGCGAATTTCGGAAAGTGCGTCCAGAAACCCAAAATGCCTGGTTTAGGTACTGGTATTTGCAGCCAACACATGCCGACCAGACAATTGCCGCGCAACAAAACCTAGTGACCGATATGGCAACAGTCGAATGGACAAACGTTGATCCAAGCGGCGGTGCAGCGTTTATTATTGGCTCTGATACCGTAATCGCGTCACCCGTTGTTCGTGATCTGCTCTACCCGCTGTTGAACGCGCCTCGGCTCCTGGAAACAGTCACAGGCGATTTCGTTCTGCAGGCGCTATGCCGACCTGCATACGCTGATCGACCCGGTGTCGGCGGCTTATTGCTCTGGCAGGATAGATGCAACTATGTACGTCTGACCATCGGCGTGCGTGCGCAGGACGAAGTTACGCTCGAAGCTTGTATCGACAACCACGATGTCACGATCGGCCGCGGCAGGCTTCTAGCTGACGCCGTTGCGCTGCGAATCGAGCGACGCGGCAACCATATGCCGCGCCCTCTGCAGTCCAGATAGCAAGGAATGGTATTTGGTGGGAGAGCTAGAGATTCCCATGAACCAAAGCATTGACGTCGGTCTGCTCGCCATCAGCGCTATTGACCGCACCATTTATCATGCGCCCTATCCAGACGGCACCGCCATACGCTTCACCGACTTCCGTCTGTGGAACTGAACGAAGGGTGCAGGATGTCTGTTTCTATAGCCTACATGGGTGGAGCTATCTCAACTCTCCGGCAAGAGATCCCGCACTTTAGGACGGCAACCGAAGTACCATTCTCGGTCGGCCTGCTCATACATGGGGAACAGTGTGACAGAGACCTGTCTGCAATTTTGATTCATATGTGCAAATCCTAGGTCTGTTTCTGGTTGAGAGCAATTCCTCCAGTGCTGCCTACACGCCGAAACGTTCACGCGCTTGCAAGAGCATTGTGAACACATCCGCCAGTATTTCGGTGCAAAGTTTTTTTCGTCTGCTGCGACCGGATGCGCTGGGCGTGAGCGGCAAAGAGGTTTGACACGCTCAGGGCAAGCAATCCGATGGCATATTCGGTGCGGCACTTCCGCCCGCCTCTTCCGCCCGCCACTTCCGCTCGCCCGGCCATACCCTCCATCTCCTCTCATGTGGCAGCTTCTGCTGGGTTGTCCTCTGCTAGCGTGGTCCACCCGAGGCTATCCCAGATCATCACCACGATATAAGGCCGTTCTGCGGACCCAGGTCCGCCAGGCTTACCACACGCACCCGCGTCTCCTGCGACGGCCTATCCGGCAGAGTCAGATTCGGTACTGTGTTTGTAACGGCTTGTGGCTGTCTCGAAAATATTCGAGCGAGAAATTAAGTTGCTGATTGGCATGGGTTAACTTTGACGGCATAGAGGTTCAAGTTTATAATCTACAGAATAATTGAAGCCCACGCAAGATGCGTAAATAAACTGCGTGGGCAAGCTGTACCGATGAATTAGCATCATTAAGCTAATGAGATTCTACCTAATCTCTCAGGCAACACCCAATGGGCTAAGGCATACCATCTGAGTGTACAGCGGTGCTAGCTGACCGTCGTACTCCTTTTTTGGGAAGGTGGCCGCACCACTTGATGTAGTGATTTGGTTGAGCACTCATACTATATATTGGGGGATAGTTTAATAGGCAGAACGTCTGACTCTGGATCAGATGATCGGGGTTCGAATCCCTGTCCCCCAGCCTAGCATGCTTATCCAGTGCCCGCCTTTACGGCGGGTGCTGTATTTTGTTGTCTCGACCCTCTTAGGACCTTCCAGGGAGCATTATTCAGTTTCCCGCAACGTCTTGCATCGACGTTAATGGGGACTTATCACTAACGATGCCATCCGAAACATGCGGATGCGGACCAACAATATGACGAATGTCTCCACCCTCCGCATAGTCTACACCCCAGAGATAAATAGCCAACGCACCAATTCGGATCCCGTCTATGCTTGCCAATGGAATCAGTCTAACATAGGGATGCGTATAGTAACCGTATAACTCACGTAAGTTTGAGAGGATTGTTTCATCCAGCTTTGATAGTTGATACGTACACCGTTTGATGCCGGCGCATCAAGAAGTTCCGGTCTTGGGGCGTTACGATATCCAGTGGTGTAGCAGCTTCAGTGGGTTTTGACTTCGCTCTATGTTGCTGTATAGTCCCAAGCTTGGACGCTGGAGGTATAAATCCGAATCGTATACCCGATGAATTCTCACAGCTTACGTTCCCAGTTAGCATTGCCCCCCTTTTCTGCGCATGATCTCTATGCGCACCCTTGCGGTTGATAATCGAGATTGCATTGCATTGCCCAAGTATCGCTAGTTCAGTTGGCTTACCGCCGTACAACCTATCTGCAGGCCGGTAATTGGAGACAGTACCAGAAAGATGAGGTTCTAACCATGAATAGCAAGTTACCGCGTGGTTTACATAACAGGATTCGATGGGTCGTTCTGATGCTAGTGGCGGCTCAGATGGTTGTTGCATACCAGCAAGTTTCTCAGCCATCCAAAGCCTTCGGCCAAACGCCTGTCGTTACTGTAATAAGCGAGGCTGAAGACTCCGTTCAGTCCGGTTCCGTGGTGACAGGGTATGACGCCGGATCGGCGACCACATATATCGAGTTTGCGCCGGACACGAGTGTGCCGCCGCCGTCAACAGCCAACTTTCAACCGTCCGCACCCTACTACACCACATTCTACTATCCATGGTATGGGGCGCCGGACACGGATGGTACGTGGAGCTACTGGCAGGACAAAGGGAATAATCCACCAGCGACGTGGTTCAGCCATTACCTTCCCGACCTGGACCCGACCGTCTTCGATCCTGCCACGGAGCTCTATAGCTCAAACGACACCCAAGTACTCTACTGGCAGTTAGCAAAGATGGCGGAGGCAAAACAAGAGGTCGCCGTAAGTTCATGGTGGGGACGCGGCCATAAGACCGACATGGCCTTCGCCAGCATCGTCACCGATGTCATGAACCGCACAGACAATCCCTATCCGAATCTGCGGTGGACCCTCTACTACGAACCGGAAGGGTACAGCGACCCATCGTCCGCTGAGATCGCAGCTGACCTTAATTACATCGCTGCCAACTATGCGAACCAACCCGCGTACCTGCAGATCGACGGAAAGCCTGTCATCTTTGTGTGGGCGGGCGCGCAAGACGGCGTAGCCATGGCAGCACGCTGGTCAGAAGCAAACCAGCTAGCCGAACAGCCTTTCTATATCGTGCTTAAGCTCTTTTCCGGATACAAGGATGTATCGCCACAGCCTGATAGTTGGCACCAGTACGGACCAGCCTCGCGCTACAGCGCCCACCCGCCCTATTCCGCTGTGGTTAGCCCAGGCTTCTGGCTGGACGACGGTTCGGAATCGCCGCGGCTTCAGCGGTCGCTCAGCGAGTTTCGCAGCGCGGTGACTGATATGGTCGCGGCCGATGCCATGTGGAAGATAGTCACAACCTGGAATGAGTGGGGAGAAGGGACCTCCGTCGAACCGGGAGAGCAGGTGCGCTTCAACGCTGACACAGGCAAAGACGAACCCGATCCCGACGCCCCGCCTTTTAATAATGCGTATATAGACGTTCTCCATGAACTCCTGCCTGACCTGGAACAGGGGTTCCAGACGGTCAGTCTGGCTGCCACAATGGTGAACGAGCCGATAGTACAGAGCGCCTCGACGGGGTTTACATTCGGTGCTGGCGGAGACCACGGCGCCAACAGCAGTTCGACAGCATCACTAGACCTGCTGGCAAGTTCAGGTACCGATTTCTACCTGGCAATCGGCGACATGAGCTACAACAACATCACACCCGAATCCGCCTGGTGTGCCTATGTGAAGCAGCATGTTGGTGACTCTTATCCTTTTGAGATCCTGGTCGGCAATCATGAGGATCGTGTCGGCGATAATGGATTTATTGATAACTTCGCGGACTGTCTGCCCGATCGTCTTGGCGTATCAGGCAGTTATGCCCATCGCTACTACTTCGACTACCCTGCCAGTGCGCCGCTTGCACGCATCATCATGATTGATCCAGACATGTATCGCGGCGATTCGAACATACAATACTGCAAGAAGGGCGATACCGTAGAATGCGACTGGCTCAAGGCGCGCATTGACGAAGCGAAGTCCGCTGGTTTATGGGTCATCGTCGGCATGCACAAGAACTGCATCACTATGGGAGTGAAGTCGTGCGAAATCGGCACGGAATTAATGGACCTACTGGCCGAGAAAAAAGTCGATCTTGTCCTGCAAGGTCATGAACACAACTACCAACGTTCCAAACAACTCGCAATCGGTCCCGGCTGCTCTACCGTTGCAGTGAACGCGTATGACCCCGACTGTGTAGCCGATGACGGCGCCGACGGACTCTACACCAGAGGACAAGGCACGGTTATCGTTATTGCTGGCGCTGTCGGCGCATCGCCCTACGATGTCAATGTCGATGATCCCGAAGCCGACTATTTCTCAACCTACATGGGAAAGAACTCGGACGGGTCCAGTGGCTTCGTGAAAGTAGATGTCTCGCAAACAGCGCTGAACGCTCGCTTTATGAACGCCAAGGGCAGTTATACCGACAGCTTCACCATTACACAGGCATCCACGCCGCCAACAACGACTCCTGCGCCAACCGCTACTTCAACTCCGACTCCAGCGCCAACTGCCACCGCTACCCCTTCCCCCACTCCGACAACAGCCGAGTGTCCGATTTTGCCGGAACCTTCAGGAAGCGCAATGGTCACTATAGACGTCCCTGTTGCCGGTTCCTATGCCATCTGGAGTCGTACATCGGTATCCGGAGCTAATGGAAGCGGTTTCCGCTTACAGGTTGACGACTCTTGCACCGTCAGCTTCGGCGGCGGCGGTATCCCGCAAGGAGAATGGGCGTGGATGAACTACCAAAACGGCGATCAGGCGGATCGCGTGAATGCCGAACTCTCCGCCGGTATGCATACGATAATGCTCTCAGCGCAGGATACTGGCGTACGAATTGACAAGCTTCTGTTCACCACCGATCTCGCATGTACGCCGTCCGGTGCGAATGGTGACGGATGCCTGGCGGCGGGAAATGCCCCGCCTAGCGCGCCGACCAACCTGACCGCACTGGATGTGCGCTCGAATGTTGTAACCTTACAATGGAGTGCGGCAAACGATGACATGGGCGTAACAGGCTACGACATAGTGCGCGACGGCAATCTGCTCACGTCTATCCCCGCCGCAACCACGTTCCATGACACCTCTATTTTACCCGCTACCGCCTATGTGTATACCGTACGAGCGCGAGACGGTGACAGCAACATCTCAGGAAATAGTGACTCCGTAGCGGTCACCACGGCGCCCTCCCCGACCACAACGCTGGCGCTTACTGCTTCAGCCGATGCTTATGTCAACTCTAAACAGCCAAACAGAAACTACGGCAGATCCGGATCACTGCGAGTGGACGCATCTCCCGACGTACGCAGCTACCTGCGGTTCAACATCCAAGGCATCAGCGCCCCCGTAACCAGAGCCACGCTGCGACTCTACGCCACCAGTTCGTCCAGCACCGGCTATTCCGTGTACTCGTTTGCCGATTCGAACTGGAGTGAGGCTTCTATTGCCTATCGCACTGCACCTGAGGTCGGCGAGATGGTGAGCAATAGCGCGCCAGTATCACGACGCAGCTGGACCGAGGTCGATGTGACTTCGCTGGTGACAGGAGATGGCCAGCTCGACCTTGCATTGGTGGGTATCAGCCAGACCGCGCTTGCCCTCAGCAGCAGAGAGTCATCTAGTCCGCCGCAACTCGTGATCGAAACCGCTGCCGTTCCGCCAAACCTTGACAATTTAGCTCCGGGAATGTTGTTCCTATTGCCGGTAGCCGATGCTGCGGTCAACTCTGAATTCCCGGATGGCAGTTACGGCGCGGACTCGACGCTTCAGACGGATGCAGCGCCTGAGATTCGTTCGTATCTGAGCTTCGACGTTGGCAACTTGCCTGTCACGGCTAGCAGGGCATTCCTTCGCATCTACGCTAGTTCTGCGTCGAGCACCGGTTATCTGATAAACAGCGTTCCAGATCAAGCGTGGGATGAGCAAAAAGTCAGCTACAAAAACGCACCTTCCGTCGGCGACGTGGTCGGGTCCTCCGGTCCTTTCCTGGCCAATTCGTGGACGGAAGCAGACGTTACGCCTCTCATCACAGGAAGTAAATTCGTCCACCTGGCGATGACCGGACTGACCTCGACAGCCATCACGTTTAGCAGCCGCGAGGGAACGAATCCCCCGCAAATGGTCTTGCAGATAGGCGACGTGGGCTTATCGGCTGCAGCAGCCGTTTCTTCCACGCCACGTACTCCAGTCATTGCGAGCGAGATCTTGAACGGAAGCGACTCGGATCAAGACGGCCTCTCCGACGCAGAGGAAACTATCATTGGCACAAGTCCCACTATGTCGGACACTGACAGTGATGGGCTGGATGATCTTTGGGAAGTCGAGAACGGCTTGAATCCGCTCGATCCTGAAGGAGTGAATGGCCTCATGGGTGATCTGGACGGCGACGGGCTAACAAACTCGGAAGAGCTCGAACTCGACACCGCTCCTGAGCTCCAGGATACGGATGGCGATGGACTACCGGACGGCTGGGAGACCAACTACGGGCTGGATCCGCGCAATGAATCTGGAGCCAATGGTGCAGCGGCTGACGGCGATTATGACAATGTATCCAATAAGGACGAGTTTACGAACAACACCAGTCCACAGAGCCCAGACAGCGACAGCGATTCTCTAGCGGACCTATGGGAAATCGAGTATGGGATCGATCCTGCCAGCGACAGCGGGGAAAGCGGCGCAGACGGCGACCCGGACGTCGACGCAGTAAGCAATGCTGTTGAACAGAGGAACGGGACGGATCCCAAAGATGCGCAAGACGGCGGAACGCTGCTCGACCTACCTACGGGCGTCTACTTACCGCAGATTTCCCGCTAGCTTCACAAGTCTTCTGCTACCAGCGGTATTCGTCAATGACACAAAATCGAGAGGGCGTCACCACAGTGGTGACGCCCTCTCGATGTTAGCTAAACGCCAGACCATCGACCTTCTGTGCCAACATGCGTCTGGCGAATCCGTATCCCGCCGTCTCCCGCTTCTGCCTTACTGCCAGGGATCGGTTCCATTCAAGAATTCATCCAGATTAGACGCCCCGTCAGCATCCAAATCGCCATCGGCCCCGTTGGCTCCAGTTGCATCAGTAGGACTGAGACCGCCTTCTACCTCCCATAGATCGGGCAAGCCATCGGCGTCTGTGTCCCCATTATGCGGATCGGCGCCGTTGAGGAACTCTTCGACATCAGGCAATCCATCCTGATCCGCATCCGCCGTATGCTCGACATCATCCCCCACCAGGCCCATGTTAATGCGCCATTGTGCGTAGTTCTCGGCGGGAAAGACAGCCGGCACAGCCAGCACAGAAGCTGAGGTAACCGCTTCGGCGGTTTCCACAATCAACTCAGGTTGATGGGCGTCGTCCTCACGGCTCCCCAAGCTGAAGGCTGTGGAGCTGTTCGTCGTCAATCCGAACTCCACGAGTCCTTCGCCCGACACCAGAGAAGTAACATCCACAAGCGTCCAGTTTCCCGCCGCAAGGGGCCCCGATGCACCGATGACCGGACCCATCGCGGGTGCATTGGCATAGGTAATGCCCAGTTCCGTCCAGCCCGAGGCGGATGGACTGTGTACATTGAAACCTGAACTGGAGTTGCTATTGGCGTAGATCTTCAACGTTGCCGAGGCGATATTGCCTGCTAGGCCCACTGCGTTAAAGCGCAAGTAGCTGCGCACGTCCGGCGACGCGTCGGCGCGCAACTGGCTGGATGAACCATAGTTCTTCGTTGGGTTGTTCGCAGCCACATAGGAATCGCCGATAGGCGTAAACGTGAATGTGCCTGCTGGTGGTGGCGGAGGCTGTGTGTTGGACGTCAACAAGACTAACTCAGGCGCGTTCGCCCCTTCACGGCTGCTGTAACTGATACCTGTATTGCTGGTAGAACTCAGTACGAAGTCAAACTGACCTTCGCCTCCTATCCACGATGTCACATCGATCTCGGTCCAGGATCCAGCCGAGAATGGCCCAACTGTACTCAGTAGCTCACCGATCGCCGGCGCGTTGTCGTAATTGATACCAACTTCGTTCCACCCAGGATCGCCGGCATAGAGCCGGTATCCTGTGCTCGAACCGCTATTCGCATAGATGCGCAAGGTAGCTTGTTCGACATATTCGGCGATATTCGAGACGTTAAAACGTAGGTAGCTATTCACGACCGGCGATGCATCCGTGCGCAGCGAAGATGCGCCGCCATAGTTGTTCGCAGGCTGATCCGAAACGACGTACGCATCAGCCGTCGGATTGAACACAACCGTCCCTGGCGGTGGCGGCGGCGGCACCGATGTGTCGATGGTTACCAAGAGTTGTGGAGGCGTTCCGCTCTCGCGGCTGCCGAGACTGATGGCAGTGTTGCTCGTGGTAGTGAGCGCATAACTATACAGCCTATCCTGCACTATCGCGGTGGTGAGGTCGGTTTCTAGCCACTCACCAGGGCCAAACGAACTGGAAGAGGCTATATAGTCGCCTAACGACGGCATATTGGCATACGTCGTGCCGCTCTCAATCCACGTGTTGTCCGGAACCTTGTACACTCGATACCCTGTGCCTGAGCCGCTATTGGCGTACACTCGCAACACAGCGTTCGTTACATGTCCATTGATGCCCTGAACATCAAAGCGTAGGAAGCTGCGTACGTCGGGCGAAGCGTCGGTACGCAGATAGTTCTTTAGCCCGTAATTGCTGTTGGCAAGACTGGCGTCAACATAGGTATCCGCCACTGGAGCAAAGGTCAACGTGACCTGTGTTGTTGTGCTGACCTCGTATGGCGCAGTCTGTGGAGACTGATTTCCTACAGGATCATTCGCCTGTACCGCATAGGAGTAGGTCGTGTTGAGTTGGGCATCAATATCCACATATTCGGATGTGCTACCGCTAAGAGTCGTCAACACAGCGCCATTGCGCAGAACGGTGTAGCCGGCCACGCCGGTATCGTCGTACGCAGGATTCCAGGACAGTAGCACCTGGCCATCATCATTTAGTCCAGCGCTGAAACCGGGCGGTACCGTTGGCGAGGTGGTGTCAGGAGCAGCGCCGCTGCATGGTATCACTCCGTCATCGAGAATTTTCCCGTCGATGTTTACATACCTGAATGCAGCGCCATTTGGGTTAAGTTCTAGCCGCAAAGCGCCAAAGGCAAACGGCGACGTGTCGAATCCGACCAGACGGCGCGAGTCACTGCGTATGAACCCTTGAATACCGTGTCCACCGGCGCCCACGACGAATTGGGTGGCGCCGTTCGGGTCGGACTGCCGATTTCCGTCCAGCGGCTGCCAGCGTTGATACCCATGGTCATGACCAGTGATGACCAGATCTACCCCGCTGTTGGCCAACAGAGTCCACATGTCGAATAGCTCAGGTGAGTCGCCCTGCGGCCCATCGCTGAGAACAGGATGATGGAAGTAGACGACTGTGCACTGGGCGGTATTGGCTATCAGATCATTCGCCAGCCATGCATATTGCGTACTGCCTGCGCTGCGCTCGCCCAATTCGCTGGTCGAGTTGAGGGCAATGAAGTGCCAGCCTGCCGCATCGTAGCTATAATAATTGGGAACCTGGTTCCAGTAGGCAAAATAGCCGGGCGCAACACCATTCTCATACTCATGGTTGCCAATAACGGGATCGGTAAAGGTGCGCATGCGGCCAAAGAAGCGCTCAACTGTTCCATACCAGTTGAAAAACTCGGTATGTGTACCCTTCTCGTAGACGTCGCCAAGGTACAGGAACATATCGGGCTGCCAGGCGTTCACTAAATCTGAAGTACTCTGCGCGTTGTTCTCACCGCCGGCTCCGTCACCGGTAGCCGCGACCGTGAGTGAATGGCCTGGCGCCGGCGGCGCGGGTACAAATGGCGGCACGTACTGATCAGAAATAGGCGGTCCGCCTTGCTGGAACGTCAGTTGGATAGTTACTCTATCTGATGTGAAACCATCACGCATCACAGCTTCGATAGACAGGCTATGCAGTCCATCTGCGATATGGTCTGTCGTAACCTCGAACGCAAAGGGCGCCTGGTAATCCGTTAGCAAGTATTCGCCATCTAGATACGCGCGTATCTTGGCGGTTCCCGGATTGATACCCGTCGTCGTGATCGAAACGTCTACTTGCGCAATATCCGTAATGGTCGAACCATCAGCCGGCTGGTCAATACAGACGTTGACCGAATATGACCCGCTTGACGGACTATTCGAGATACAAGTTGCTTGCTCAGTATGGGCCCAGATGGACCCATACGTTATTGCCAACAACGAGGTTGCCAGTAAAATGATTATCGTGGCGCGTGCAAGCGACTGGGCGGCACGCTGGTTTGTCGTCAACATTCCGAACGTCCTGAATGCACTTCTCACGCTAGACATTGTTGACGCCTCCCATCGACGACTGCTTGCATACTCGCTTGCAGTTGGTGTGCGCAATATTCTCGCTACCGGTTCCACGTGGCGGGACAGAAAATTCTCTTTCATAGCTAGTTCTCCACCTGCGGCAGGAAAAGCCGCTGAGTTGGAGCGACATTATCGTCATCGTCGTCGATCGGTACGTCTGCTTTTACAGGATTTGTGAAGTTCTGATATTCTGCCGAGTTGACGTAGCCGTCCTTGTCGGGGTCGCCCTGCCCACCGTTACCCCCGGTACTGTCGAGGGGACTAAGACCGAATGCCAGCTCCCATTCGTCGGGCAACGTATCAGCATCTGTGTCCGCATCCACAGGATTCGTATGGTACAACTGTTCCTGTTCATTCGTAAGACCGTCTCCGTCGTAATCTCCGCCAGAGCCGTTCTCATCGCTTGCGTTAAGCGGGTTCAGACCATTTTCGACTTCCCACTGGTCAAGCAATCCATCGTCATCCGTATCAACGACGTTCGGGTCGGTGCCGTTGGCCCACTCGTCGATGTTGACCATATGATCCCCGTCCGGATCACCTTGAGGATCTGGAACGCCGGATGCCGCACTCGACGTAAGGCCATATTGATTCTCCCACTCATCGGGCAAGCCATTTCCATCTTGATCCTGGCTTGTCACTGCAGCGGATGAGACATTGCCTAGATTGCTGTTCGTGGCATCGGTTGGATCCGAGCCACTCTCGACCTCCTCAAGATCGGTTAAGCCATCGCCGTCCGTGTCGCTATTATTCGGATCGGTAAAATTCGCATACTCATCCGCATTCGAAAGGCCGTCACCATCCGGGTCCGCATCATATGTTTCGTCAATCTGCGCAGGAGGCGCTGCGTCGGAGACGCCGCTCGGACTGCGCGTGTTGACTAAATAACTGGCGTTTGTGATAGTGCCCTGGCCGGCTTCCATCGATTCCTGCGCCAAACTCGCACGCATGCGCTCGATTCCATGCTGACTATTTTCTGCCGTAGACCAACCTGTAACTACCAGCGCAAGCGCCACGACCGGGATCATTGCGCGAATAAATTTCATGATTGCCATATCCTGCCTCCCTTACGTAAGAACAAATCCGGCCCGTCCTCGAACCATACTACTCATTTCTCCATACTACCGATAAGCCTAACGAACCGAACCCGCACCTCGTATGGAATTTACCATCAGAGTAGAGCCGAAAGCCCTTGTTCATGCAGCTTGTCGACTACTGTCCGCACCTGCTGCATCTCTTGCTTGCGTCCTACGAGCAAGACGTCGTCCGTCTCGACTAGTACTAGGTCCTGAATGCCAATCAGAGCGACTAATCTCTTCTGAGTGTTGATGATGTTGCCTTGGCTGAAGACGGACAGCGTTCGGCATTCTCCGGCGAAGTTTCCATCATCGTTCTCCTGGTATACCTGCTCCAGAGCATCCCAACTCCCGACATCGCTCCAACCCGCATTCATGGGAACCATCACGACGTCGCCCGCCGCTTCCATGACACCGTAGTCGATACTGACATTGGGCATATCCTGCCAAGTCCTTAGCAGCGTCTCTTCCCCATCGCCACGCTCAAAGGCGGCGTCGATCGTCTCCAATAGCCCATACATCTCTGGCATCTGGCGCGCTATCTCCTCCAGCATGCGGTCGACCCGGCACACGAAGATTCCGCCGTTCCAACTGTATCCGCCTTGCCGGAGAAAGAGTTCCGCAGTGGCCACGTCCGGCTTTTCAAGAAACTGTTCCACTCTGTATACCGGGTAGCCTTGAGGACGGCTGAGCCGCCTGCCGCGCTTTATGTAGCCGTAGCCCGTATGCGGCTGGTTCGGTTCAATGCCAAGAGTGACCACATATCCTTCTTGAGCATATTCCTCGGCTGTCTTCATGCACTCCTGGAAGCGTTCGAGGTTCCGTATGGTGTGATCTGCTGGCAGAACGGCAAGTACGCCGCGCGCATCACGCCTGCGCACATGTATGCAGGCCAAACCGACGGCAGACGCCGTATTGCGCCCCGAGGGTTCGGCAATGATGTTGGCTTCCGGTAATTCTCCCAGTTGCTGAATAACCAGCGGCACATACCCTACCCCGGTAATCACCAACTGGCGTTCAGGCGGCACAATGCCTGAGAGACGGTCGGCTGTCATCTGGATCAACGTGCGACCTGCGCCCATGATGTCGGTAAACTGCTTAGGATGCGCTTGACGGCTTCGCGGCCATAACCGCGTGCCGCTTCCTCCGGCTAAGATTGCTGCATACATTTCTCGCTTCTCCTCTTCTGATTGTAAACAACCAACAATTCCGAAGCACCTTTACTTCTCTACGTATGCATGGCTGCGACGGGCTACGACGTAGATACTGGCAAGTACCAGCATGGACATGCTTACCAAGATGTAGAGTGAGTAATAGTCGTTACGCTGCGTAACTGCCGGAGCATCGGAGTCAAAGTCCAAGATCATAGGGGGCGTCCCGCGCTGAATGTCGGCTACTACCTCTAAGTATTGGCTGCCGAAGTTCCGGCTTGGTTCAATGTGGGAGTTTTCACTAAACTCATTCCAACTAATCAGTCCGATCGCATCCGGTGCAGATTGAAGCGCAGCATCCATTTCGCGACGAAGGGTCTTACCTTCTGCACGGTTCACGATAGTTGTGCCGCCGATCAAGCGCGCATCAAAACCAGGAGCCGCTGGCGCGATCCACAGGCCGCCATTCCCATGCACGGCAGCACCGAGCGCATTCAGCTTTTCTTCATATCCTGGAAAGGTGTATGGATTTACAGAAGACCAGTAGTAGGCATTGCCATCGACGTGTTCGGCAATGCGCTCATACCCTTGCACGTTTCGTTCGGTTGCCAAAATGTAGAGCGTCTCGCGATAGGGATCAGTGAGCTGGGCAATTTCCTCCGCCGAAAATTCCCAAGTGCCGGACAAAATAATTGTAGGCCGGTCCATCAGCGAGAAGACAGACGCATCGGCGTAGTGTTCCATGAAATAGGCAAGATCGCCCTCAATCTGTTCAACGGGTAACGGGTTGCGATCGAAGTCAAGTCCCTGATAAATGATCCACAGCTTAAAATTCTCGTCTCTTGCAACCGATATCAACTGCTCGAGACGGCTGTCTAGCTTGAACGTGCTTTTCCAACTGACGATGAAACCGTCTATTCCAGCCTCCTTGGCCCAACGCACATGCTGTTCCATCACGGCTCGATCATCGCTGCTGTACCTGCCCAAGAGAGGATAATCGGTCTTTGCTCGGTTCCAGGATTGCGGATCAAACCAGATATAGTAATAGGCCATCACTGGAATTGGATTGTGGTTATCTGTATAACTTGACCCCAAAGCCGTACCTCCAGACGCCTGTCCCGTCGTAAGAAAGACAAGCAGCATCGCCACCAGGATTTCAATAAACCTGACTAGCCCAGGTAATCTGAATGAGGATGTGGCAGTCATTCGAAAAAGCGACATTTCCGAGTTTCCTTCAGCCCCTCGGCTTGCTGCATCCCTGTCCATCTGGCGCAACCGCCTTCGTAACACACATTCACGATTCATGCTCGGTGGCCCTTAGCGCTTCCGTTGCGCCTACTCTGTCCCGAATGGCAGACGACTGCTGACCTTGAGTGCGAGGTTCTGGCGTCATTCGCCCTGCTAAACCAGCCAAAGCAGCAACCGGCGTAACGATCATCTGTGGCCTGCCGAAGAAAAGAAGTCCGAGCGCAATCAGGATACCGAGACCTAGCCCGATAGAAATGTCGAACCGGCTGAGTACCTTCAGTTCCACATCTTGATCTCGCGACAGAGACACTGGTGTTACCGGCGCGACGCCCGCGACGCCGATCGTCCGCATTTTGTAGTCGCCGCGTGCCAGCGAGTCTATAAACACCTCCCCATTTTCATCCAGCTCAAAGGTCTGCACGTGTCCTTCCGGATAGTGAAGTTCGATTGCTGTGCCAATCGGAAAACCAAAGACAGCGTCACGCGCACGGATATGGGCGGAATAAAGCAGTAATTCAACCGGCCAAGTATCGTCGTGCTGTACCACAAAACGCTGCTGGTTCTGATTGACTACGTTCGTGCCGTCAATGATCACGTTCTCAACCGCGTATTGGATTTCCGTCGCCTCCAGCCCATTCGAGAGGCGCGCCACGCGGTTTGCTTTAAGCCAGCGTGGTTGGCTATCTGTGTAGGTGAAACGGGTCCCATGACTGCTCTTCAATGTGTACGAAGACACACGCGCCGGATCGACGGCTCTGCCCGTTAGATCAACGAAGCTCACACCAACCCGATGGCTGAGTGAGAAACCAACAAACAGCTGCTTATCTCCCTTGAGTTCAATTTCTCGGTTAGGGAAGAAAACACCGTCCGCCCACCGCTCGAACTGGATCAACATCGGAGCATCGTCGCCGGACTCGGGCAGCGGCGCCAAATCTAAGCTATATGTCCCCATAGAAGACACCTCAAACTGAACAAGCCCATTCTCATCCGTATTTCGGATCTGATCGTCCAGGATAAAACTGATATCTGGTAAGGGTGGGACAGTCTGAATGGCCAGAACCGCCGGGTTAATAACCAGTTCTCCGGTAGCCGTACTGCTGGCATAAGCAACGGTCGCCTCAGAAACCACCTCAACTTCATATGTACCGGGTTTCAAGTTACGTCCAACATAGATTTCGGCTCGGCCCTTATCATCGGTGCGGATGCGTCGCACCGACTCGCCGTCGATGCTCAGAATAAGCACCTTGTTGGGCAGCGGTTGTCCCTCAATATTGACTAGCGCCGCATCGACCATAACCCGCTCTCCCACCGGTTGGTTGCTTGGAATCGTAATCTTCAACCTGCTCGGTGCATCAATTACCTGACTGTCAGCGATGAGTTGGTTCGGCGGCTGTATGGAAAGCTGGAAGTCGCGCACTTTGGCTATCGCAACCATAACCTTATCGTAGACGGCGTCAGTGGTCAGCGACGTATCTATCGGTTGCGGCGCAACACAAGCCGCACACAATGATGAGGTGATCAATACCATGGTGATGCTAGAAAACCATCGTTTCATGACGCATCACGCTCTTGAGCATCTGGAGATACTAAAGTCGGTTGGTTTTTGTCGCGGTATACTATCATGGGTATCGTGACCACAAAGGCGGCCGCGGCCAACGCTGCTGCATAAACGAGATAGATCACGCCGCGGCGCGTTTCCTTTGGCGGCGGGTCGCCTGTGCGTGCGTAGGGAACGAACTCCGCCGCACGCGGCTCCTGCGAAAAATCGAAGGCATTGGTGATATTGTTGGCGCTGGTATCGCGTTCAGCCAAAGGCTTGATGCCCCAGTTTTCTTCAATGAACTTGAGCATAGATGTAAAGTCCAGTTCAGTGCTGTCAATGTAGCCGCGTTTGGCATAGGGGCTCACGAGTAATGCAGGTACACGAAAACCATATCCGTACTCGTCAACTTGCGGCGGCGGCACATGGTCATACCAGCCGCCCCAGTCATCATAGCTCCACATGAATGCTGAGGAGCTCCAGTACTCGCTACGCATTAACGCTTGAATCAAAGTCTTGACAAAACGCTGGCCGGACTCGAGGCTGGATGGTGGATGCTCGCTAGGTCCCGAAGGGGCGATAAACGCCACAGCGGGCAGCGTGCCGTTGACCAAATCGTCGTAATATTCGTCCAAGTTCACGATGTGGCTTGACAGCTCCGGATCGTCGAGAAAGCGATCCATGCTTAGCAGTGGCACCCAGATCACCTGCGATGCGCGGTTGCCGGGATATAGGTGTACGGTCCGGTAGTTCAATTCCGGCTCATAATTCTGCACGTAAAACTTCCACGATATTCCCGCCTCTTCCAGTCTGTCGAAGATTGTGGGGGTCTCCGCAAAAACCTCAGCCTGGGTGCGATCGCCGGGATCGCCGGATACGCCCGCCACCCAATAAACGTGGTTGATGCTACTTCCGCCTGCCGCTGAACTGAAGAAACGATCGAAAAGGACATATTCGTCTGCGATATTCCAGTGATACATCAAGTCTCGGTCGTCGTAATATCCCATCGCCAGGCGCCCATCCTGATTGCGTAACTCAAGCGCATGCACAAATCCATTCATTTTGCCTTCGTTATATTGAAGGCGATGCGTCGCGTCGCTATGATCTGGATCACCAAGCTCAACTTCATTGTCGCCGATGTGGAATGGTCGAATACACTCCGGCGGTGTTTCATCAAAGGGATCGATTGGGATACAGGTATCGGGGGGTATGCCGTCTGCACCGGGATAGGTACCGAAATAGTTGTCGAACGAATGATTTTCCTGCATCAGCACGATGAAGTGCTTGATCGGCGTGGTCGTCGGCGCATACTCACGGGAATCCTGAGCCTGCGCGGGAGTGCCGCCCGGCGCAAGAAGTACCGCGACACCCACCATCACAACTACGAATGCCATAACCAAAGACATATATTTATCAGAAATAGGTAGTCGGTTCGTCATGGATGCACCTCATAGATAATGATGACTGGCTTCTGTACGATCTCCCCTGCCGGTGTAATTGCGGGAACTGTCTCCGTATGCACGACACGACCGTTGTACTTTTCGGTATAGTACAGAAGTTTTTCAGAGAAGAACGTTGTCCGTTCAGCCGAAAAGGAATCCCATACCAGATACTGAAGATCGCTGGTTCGAATACTAAAATCAGGATTCTCCACCGGCTTGTACGACGGGTTGCGGTGCAGCGGATTCGTGCTCACCGACAGGCCGTACGCTTGCCGGTGGCCGTAAAACTTGATGATGTTGGACATCGACGGACCAATGGTCATAAAGGTCGCCCCCGACGGAATATTCTCATCGATCCAGTGCCCCATCTCGCGCCCGCCAGGTACGCCGCCTGCCCCAGCCAGGGACGTATGCGCCCCCGATCGGTTAATACCGGCATACGTCGGGAACAACAAGCTAATCACGACGATCGCTGCTCCCGCGAACCCAATCACATACGGCGGCACGGCTAACGTGTAGTTTCGCGCCAGGTGATAGGGAAGATACGCCAATGTGCGCGCCGCTAAAACAGCCATTGGTGCGGCAATAGGCAGCAAGTACTGGAATCCTTTAGTTGGCCACAGTTGGAAAAAGGCCACCGGTACCAAAATCCATACGAACAACAAAGTCTCACGCCACGATTTATATTCTCGCAGTAACCACAGCCCCCCCAATCCCAGCACAATGACTAGATAGCCAATGGCAGGCGGAACAACCGTTGGATAAAAACTCCATACATGGTTGGGACGCCGGAACAACTGCCAGATCAAATACTGCTGCGTCGTCCCGCCCCCACCGCCGCCCGCCAACATCGTGGTCAGCGGATAAGCTGAGATGATAACGACCATGATTACAATGGAGATAAACAGGTCGCGTATACGAACCCGCAGCATGGGCGTCAATGCCAGAAACGCGTAGATCGCACCCGACATGATGATGCCAGTCTCCTTAGTCAATACAGTCAACCCAAGACCGGCGCCGGCAGCATACAGCCATGCAGGCCGCTGGGTCTGCCCATACATCACCATCAGAAGGAGGGTCAGGGTGGCAAAGAATACCATCGGACCGTCAAGCAAGACCTGGCGCGTCGGAATTACGTGGTAGGGCATGACTGCCATGATCAGGGCGGCGTACAGACCAACCGTCCGGCCATAGAGCCGGCTCCCCACTAGGTACACCAGCCCAACAGTTGCCACACCAAAGGCAACCGACGCCAGCCGGCCCACCAGATCGTTCATCCCAATCCCATAGAGAAGTGCCAGGACAAACTGGAAGAGCAACGGGTGAGCGCGGAACACCGGAAAGTAGTCGCTCAATATGGGTACCTGCGCGATGGCCGCGCCCTGCCCCGCATAGACCGCCTCATCGCTGTTATAGCCCACTTCATTCAGGTTGATGAGCCGTACTGTTAGCGCTAGTACGATAGCCAGCGAGAAGACAAGAATACCTGCTCTCCTTGAGATCCCACTCCAAACACGCAGGCCGATCCCGTGTGTTGGCGCCCATACCTCAGATTTGTCGCCCAGTTGCGTAGTCATAAACGAATAAAACTCATTCCTTGTCGATAGCTATCTATCATTTCTCAAGGGGCTTTCATCTGCGGTTGCAGATGAAAGCCCCCCAAAACGTAGCAGAATTGCTACATAGCTGATTGATAAAGCAAAGCTGCCATCTGCCTACACCTCAATCACCAGGTATGGCGCTAACTGCGAGATCTGCCGTTAGTCGGTCGTTTATCCGTCCCGACACCGCACTGGTATCGCGGCCGTTCGCAGGGAGATCATCGATTATGAGACTGGGCAGTCGCTTATACCAGTCATAGCACGAACTCCCCATTCGTGTGGCTGGTACATCGGCCACAGCGGACATTACGATGCCCTGTTCGAGCCCTTGCAGATCTTGATCTCCCCAACGTGTGAGACGGTGCGAAATCACTGGATAGGGTGGGAAATTATAGGCATCCTCAGCGTTGGCGATTAACGTCTTCGCCTTCTCCGATTCACCCATCTTGGCTGTATAGTCTTTGCCCCGTTCGATCACCACGATCTGTCGCAGTTTGGCCTTCTGACCATACTTAGCCTCTGGGATGATGCGCTCAATCATATACTTCGGCGGCGGTATCATGATCTGTGCAATCGCGTTAATCGTTGCGGCAGGAAATGAATTGCCGTCGATCCACTGAGCCACCTGGCGCCCGCTGCGCGAGTGCACACGGCTTTGAACCTGTAGCATCGACCACTCCCACCTCGTCAGTGGAGCGCCGCCGATTGCTTGCAGCGTATGCTTGCTGATCGTCAGCGGTTTAGGGTAGTTGGCTACTGTGCCATCGGGACTGACAATGGTCATGTCATCCGCCAGGAAGCGCCCCGTCTCATGATTGTTGCGTACTGTGTGCAGTACTGTTGTGGTCTTTCCGGTGTCGGTTTGCGCAGTGATGAAGAGCGCGTCATCTCCAAAGGCGATCGTGGCGCCGTGCATGAGCGCGCAGTCTTTACGCACAAGAACCCAGCGCAGGATCGGTTCTACTGCATTGGTGTACAGCACATGCGGAGACCAGCCGACCAGCGGCGATGCGATCACCTCAGTCAGCTCCTCAGTGCGATTGATAACGACACTGAAACCAAACCGTCCGAGAAATTCCTGATAGCAAATGGAATCGTCGCGTTTGAATTTCATGGGGTTGTTCTCAATGCGCACATTCACGTCTATGCGATCGAGAGACTCGTCAGTTTTGAAGTAGGCGAGCTCCGGCAGTTGCTTTGTGGAGCGAACGTGGACCAAGTCATGAATGTTATACAGGTAGCTCTTTGTCTGCGATGCCGCTTGTTCCTCTCTTCCCTTCCAGATCAAGTGATCGGAGACGGTAAAGCGTACTAACATCAGGATCACCAGTGTGAACACATTGGCGACCGCATAATGCATACCCATCCACGATACGGCTAGGACCATCAGTGGCGCGCGTACCAATAACAACGCATTGTTCAATACTAGGAAACTGACAAAGCGCATCCACAGTGAGTTCGAGGAACTATTGCGGTCGGCAAATACCCATCGCTCTGTCCAAGTGAAATTCCACGCCGTAGAAGCCTGCGTGGCGATGATCATAGATACCAGATAGTGGACGGAGAACATTTCCGTGAAGAACATCAGCATAAGCGTATTAATGATCAAGCCGCTGAGCCCAACGAGGATGAACTCGGCCAGGCGACGCTGCGAAAGCAGAGTCAATCTCATCATCTGACGCATCAGTACAACAAACTCACGTGCATCGGCCTTGCTTTCGCCGCTGTTCCGTTCCCCAAATTCAAACGGCACTTCAGAAACCTTCACGTGGGGGGACCGAATCAGGATCTCAAGTAGGATCTTGAAGCCTTCAGGTTGCAAAACATCTGTGTCCACTGCATCGCGCTTGAACAAAAAGAAGCCGGTAAGCGGATCGGTCACCTGTCGCAACCGCTGCGGGAATACAGTCCGCGTCGCGGCTGCCAGCGACTGTGAAATAAATTTGCGTTGCGGCGTGAGGCCAGCTGTCCCGCCACCTTCCGCCAACCTACTTGTCACGACCAAGTTTGAACCTGTCTCCTGTGCCTTTTCCATAAGATGCGGTATCACTTCCGGCGGATGTTGCAGATCGCCGTCCATCACCACGATCCATTCAGACTGGGCAATCTTCATGCCCTCGACGACCGCTTTACCTAGGCCGTTCTGTCGTTGCGGAGGCCGAGAAATGACCTTCGTATTGAAGCGGTAATGCGGAGCCGTCCGCCTAATGACGTCCGCTGTATTGTCATCACTGTCGTCCACAAAGATGATCTCGATAGGCAGACCAGGCAGGGCTGAGTTGAGACGCCCCATCAGCGCTTCAATATTGTCAGCCTCGTTCTTGGTCGGAACGATCACCGTCAGCTCCGTCTCTCCCAGTGGGGTCCATGAATATAGACCCTTCGCCTGTTCCGCTTGTTCATGCGCCGGACTTGCGACCGGTAACACTCCTTGAAATGCCCGAGGCTGAAAAGCCATGATCATACCTTTCTCTTTTAGCCGCAGGCTGCATTTCGCCATATACCATACGTTTTTCGGTTCAGATGACTTCCGAAATTTGTTATGGTATAGTGGTAAATGCAACGCATACGGCTGCGCCATGTCAAAATGTTGCCTGTATGTGTTCCATCTGCCTCGATGGGCTCCAATCCCATCGAGGTTTCTTTTCGGACGACGAAATGAAATCGCCTATGTGAAGCAGAGAATCTCAGTTGAGCTCGGTCCTAACTCTTTTGACTGAGCAGACGGTCTGTACCAGTACCGACTGCAGCAAAATACATCGTTACTCAACTTCTTCAACTCGCCCTCCTTTCGTGGACTTGGGCCTCGACGACCCATCATCTCAGCTACCCTGGCCTCAGACTTAGCCCAAATCGTCGTCGATTGCCGAACGGAAACGATGTACTACGCTCTGCGTGCTGTCCGCTTTGCTGATGAACACATCAGCGCCTGATACCATTGCAGCATGCTGCCGTACATTGAGTGAACTTAGCAGCACGATCTTGGTTGATGCGGGACTGACAGCACGCAAAACATCCAGAGCAGTACAGCTTAGTTCCTGAATCAATCCCCATTCCACTACGATCAGGTTCGGACGAACGGTGGCAGTTTGCAACACAGCCTCCCGAGCGTCACAGACTTCGGCAACGACTTCGGCGTTCATGTCAACAAGTAAACTGCGTAAAGCGCTGCGATCTTCGGATCGGCTGGCGGCAAGTAAGATTCGGTTCATTCACATACTGTAGCAGCAAGACACCCCGACCGCATCAGCCAGTCGGGGTGTCTTGTATCCGCCAGTTGGGGGATATTAGGGGTAGAATCAGGAAATAATTCCCTCGCGAACGGCAAGGCTGGCGGCTTCTGCGCGACTTACCGCTCCGATCTTATGCAGTATGCTACTCACGTGAGTCTTGATCGTAGACGGGCTCACGGTCAGTTTCTCGGCAATCTTCGTGTTATGCAGACCGCAGACCATCAGCCCAAGAACTTCCAGTTCACGCGAGGTGAGGCCGTACTTTTGTTCTGCGGAGGTTCGCGACGGCTGAACTACATCTCTGGTGGCTCCTGGCGAAAACATGCCAAAACCGGCGCATGCTGCGCGGATGGCAGAAGCCAGGTCGTCAGCCGAGACGTCTTTGTATAGAAAACCGATGGCGCCGGCCTGCAACGCCTTCTGCACAATAGCTGTATCCTGAAAACTTGTCAGCGCGATGACCTGCGTCTTGGGCCAGTTCTCACGAATTATGCTCGTTGCAGACGCACCGTCGATACCTGGCATGATCATATCCATCAGCACGACATCTGGCTGGATCTGACTGCAGGATTCGATGGCTGCGTTTCCGCTAGCTGCCTCGCCAGCGAATTCCAGATCGCTGTAAGTGCGAAGAAATGCAGCAAGACCGCGGCGCGTCATCGCATGATCGTCGACCACCATGACTCGGATGGGATTGTCACAAAGCATCATTACTCATTCCTATTTCCAGCCCAACGGATGAAGATTTCTGTTCCGTGTTGTGGCTCGCTGGCAATTGATATTCCTGCACCGATCGCCTTGGCCCGCTCCTGCATCAACTGGAGCCCATGATGGCCCGCCTGCGCGCGCACTACGTCGAATCCGCTGCCGTCATCCCGGATGCATAGCTCAATGGCGCCGTTCTCGTTTTTCATTTTGATAGCTACCTGGCTGGCTCCCGCATGTTTGGCGGTGTTGCTAAGCGCCTCACGACACAGACGATATAACGCCGTCTGTACCTCCACAGGTAGTTCCGCCTCACCAGTAAGGTCAAGCACTACTGGAATACCAGTACGCCCGGAAAAGATGTTGCCTAATTGGCGCAAACGAACATCAAGCGCAAGGTCATCCGATTCCACTGGTCTCAGTTCAGTCAAGACCTCGCGCATCTCAGCAACTGCGCCGCGAATCAGCCAACGCAGATCCTCCAATGACTGGCGACCCTCCTCGGGATCCAACTGCCATAGGCGAGGCAGTATTTCTGCGATCAGGCCTGCAGAGAACAATGATTGGTTCACCCCGTCATGAAGTTCCCATGCCAGCCGCTGTCGTTCTTCCAATGCGGCAAGAGTCTGCGCCTGCTTATACAACATCGCATTTTCGACCGCGATTGCCGCCGCCGAAGCGAGTGCAATAATCAGATTTGAATCGGCGGCAGTGAAATGATCAGGACGCTCGTCCACGAGATGCAATGCGCCTACGACAACCTCTTTTGACCGCAGTGGCACAAAAAGACAGGATCGCATGGTAGGGTGTTCGGCAGCACAGTCGATATCGGAGAATGGGCTCTTGACCCACAGATCCGAAAAGCTTAGCACTTCGCCGCCCTCACGAATCCATTCTGCCAGCCTTGAACCGTACTGCACAGCGAGTGACGGAAGCGTATTGCCATCTCGATCGACCGCATGACTACAAACCAGGTCTGTGTGTGCGTCGTCCATTAACCAGATGTAGGCTTGGGTGACGTCGAGCAGTTGCGTCACCTCATTCAGTACGCTCTGAAGCACCTGGTCCAGCTTAAGTGTAGAGGTGAAAGCCTGTTCCGCTCGATACAGTAGAGCCAGATCTGCGTTACGACGGCGTAGATTTCCAGCCGTCTTGCTGCTTTCCGTGCTGTCCCGACAGGTACTGCCAATTACGAAGCCTCGGGCAGTCGGAATTCGCAGATCATTCTGCTGAACGAGACGGACCTCCCCCGACGGTTGTTGAATAAGCAGTTCATAGGATCCATCCTGCGATTTTCTGCGCTCATTCCCACTTGAAGTGTTGAGGAACTGGTCGAGATTTCCCCTAACATTACCAGTCCTATCCAGTTTCGGCATCAACGTTTTACGTACTTCCCAAATGTCTTTACCCACGACCTCATCAAACCGCAACCCTGTGATTAGTTCCATGGCATGGTTCCACAATACCACCCGGTCGTTCTCATCGGTCAGCGAAGTGCCATCTCGCGAACCCTCGACCATACATCGCAGAGCCTCTTCATGCAGACTTCCGGCATCAGGTGACAGCCTCCGCTCAACCTCAGCGCTCACCGTCATGCGAATATAATCAAGTTGGCCTGTAGAATAGCTATCCATACGCACGATAAGCGGAATACCAGGAGTCGAAACTCCCTCAGGCCGCAGCCGCAAGTTTGTCAGAATCGGTTGCATGCCGGCAACTGCTTGCGACAGGTGCCGCGAATATTTTTCCCTTTCCCCAAGCACCACAAAATCGATAAGGGATCGGCCAATCAGATATTCGCGTTCTAGGCCTAGAACGAAACAGGTAGCGTTATCAACGTTAATTATGGTTCCGTCTCCACCTATGTTGATATATCCCAGAGTACAGAATCTGATCGGAATTGCATCAGATTGCCCGTGCGAGCTTCGCAACCTCATTCCGCGACTTACTGTTTTGTCCATCCTTCTCACGTAGTCATCTGAGCCTGGATTGATATTCGAATGATCTGAGTGTTTGAGTCCTGCTATTTCCATGCTATACACGCCTTCTCGTCCTTCAGCAACTGCCAATCTCCAAACCTCTCATTACACTCGGTTACGTAAACTCCCAACAGTCTCCTCAACGGGCAAATTCACCACCAAATACGAAGGCCCGCCGTACTTGTGGCGTGCCAAACCTTGTCTCTCGCGATACTTCTATAAGCACCCAGATATCTAGCTCGCCAAGATACAGGGATGTCACATATAAACGATCGACTCTTCGGTTGGTCTCAGAGAAATTTGGGCGATGATAGACGCGATTGATTTCTGAGATGGGTGACTTGACTTATACGCTGCAACCTACACAAAAGCCCCACTTACGAGAACCTACGGATCTTTCTTGCCTAAAATAACTGCTTCTCAATCTTCTGCGTATATTCAGGTACGATTAACAGATCATTAACGGTTCTTGAATGAAGAGCATAATGGAAGGTTTGGACGGCGTCAACTGTCAATCTTGACAGGTTTTAACAGTTTCGAGCCCTTACCTGTTAAAAACGCTCCATTCGATGGTTGCGAGGAGGCACGCCAGGTATCGAGAGGGTATCTGAAAAAGTCGAGCAAAATAGATACTATTGCGCAGCAAAGTTCCGGCTACGGCGCCGCTCGACTTCATGATAAAAATTCTGACTCTGATTAGATAGTTGGGGTTCGAACCCCTGTCCCCCAGCCTGAACACAAAGAATCTAGTGCACTTCTTTACGGCGGGTGCTGTATATTGTGGTCTCGACCCTCTAAGGACCTATCCATCGAAGTTTGCCCTATCCCCACAGCCTGTTACTTCTAGCATACAGTCTATCCTGTACGGCGTTACGCATTAACAATTAAGAAATTGCGTAATTTTGTACGACACTAGGTATGCTGATTGTGCACTGTCACTCGAAATCCGGAGGACGCGACCCAAAAAACGGATTGGAGGGTCCGCCAATACTCACAGCTGTCAGCCGTGACAATTCTAAAGCGCATCGCAGCAATCGATTTCAGGGCCATCATGACGGGTCCATTCTACAATGCGGTGCTGCATAGCATCTTCATGAGCTTCACCTTGCTAAAATAATCGGGCACGCGCCAATTCGATCTCCAGCCACTCCGCAGGTGTACCTCATGTACGAAACGAAGTTCTCTGCGCAACTAACTCTGCTGTCTGTAACATTGACGCGGCGTGTGTCTGCGTCTTACTTCCGAGCTCGGCGTGGCGCAGGTGAATGGGCGTCCTCTACGTGTTTGCCATCCGCCTCATTTTCTTCAATACTGTCATGGTAATGTCCCGACTGCGAAAATCTTCACGTTCTATCTTGACTCCGGTGGTGGATGCGTAAGAAATGCCAAGACTGACGCGGGTATTCATCAAGACAGCTCTCCTCTATTTGGTTCTGGCGCTGGGAGTGGGAGTAGTCCAGGATATTGTACGGGTAGCGCCCCTGCCACCAGTTCTGGCGCAGCTGCGCCCGGTATACTTCCACCTATTTATGGTGGGTTGGGTCACGCAGCTCATAATTGGCGTGGGCTATTGGATGTTTCCGCGATACTCGGCGGAACGCCCGCGCGGCAACGAACTCATCGCATGGTCCGTGTATTGGCTCTTGAACGTGGGGCTAGTCCTGCGTGTTATTGCGGAACCGTTGTATGGGCTGGGGGGAGATGCAATATGGGGCTGGGCTCTGGTGCTGTCAGCCACGCTCCAATGGTTGGCAGGGATGGCCTTTGTTGCCAATAGTTGGGCTCGGCTCCGGAGTCGCTAGTATGTCAACGCTCTCTGTCTGGTACGTACGGACGTCGATGCTCTATCTAATGGCCGGCTTTACGCTGGGACTCCTGCTCTTGATCAACAAGGGCATCCCGTTCTATCCCATGATCTGGCGGTTGTTGCCGGCCCACATTGAGTTCCTGCTTATTGGATGGACACTGCAACTGGCGCTAGGGATTGCGTTCTGGATTTTGCCGCGCTTTGGAACCCGGCGCGGCAACGTTAAGCTAGCGTGGCTGGCGTATTTGCTCTTTAATGTTGGTATCTGGCTCACAGTATTGGGTTATTGGTGGAGCAGTCGATGGGGCATGATCTGGGCTGGTCGTATCCTTGAAACATGCGCGGCGGCTGCGTTTGCAGTACACGCGTGGCCGCGCGTGAAACCGCCGGGCGCGTGAATAGTCGAATGACGCGAGCCGCCAACGCGACCTTGTAGCAAATCTGCACACATCCAAGACCAAGGGTGCCGAGGATGCGCAAGAGACTCACACTGCCGCGCTGGATAAGATCGGCATAATGCGCACCAAGCCCACTCATCAGCCTAGCTTGTGCAGACCGACTCTCTATTAACTTTCGCCTCGATCACCTCCATTATCATTGACGACGAAAATCATACGATTGATCACGCAGACCATAAGTACTCGTCCTCAAATGCATACGCGCTCGCTACCGGACTGCAAGCGGGCGTGCATTCGCCTGATGCAGCAATGTGTACGGCAAATCAACCCTTTGTTGCCACCAACGCCACGGCAGAACGCGGACCGACCCAGTCCCGCTCTTCTGGGACGAGAGACATCTTATCAAGAGTGTGGATGTCGCCATGCCCAGCGGCTTACCGGTCATAGCTGCTGGGCATGGCCGTACGGTTCCAACAGGACCTTATCACTATCCTAGCGTAGGCCTTTTAAGGTGCGTTGGATCCGAGCACACGACACGCATAGATATGACCGGGCTTAAGGTTCGGGACGAACGCGTGCCAGTAATGATAGGTGCGATGCTATGACGCATCGAGACGGAGTACCATCGGCTGCGCATCGTCGGCGCTGTCAAAGAGAACCAATTCGACGGCGTCGGCTTTGTTCGCGTAGACGCTGAAATTTACACCATCTGCCATAAATGTTGCACCGACGGGAACAGCGCTTCCAGGGCGGAGTTCAATCGTCACTAGGATCCCACTCGCGGTCACTTGGCATCGACTATTGCACGTTCAGAATTTTTAGAGCTGTTGTTTCTGTGCTGTTCGTCCGATCTACTAGTGGTGCGGTTGGCCTGCCTCAGCAGCTCGGGTACCTGGTGTCGCTTCAGCAAGATGGAAAATAGCAACAGTACGCCAGTCACAAGGGGTGATTGTAAGCGCCTGGCGCCTGCGCAGTTGCCTAGCTCTTGGCTTCGTCTTCAGTCGTTGCGTCGTTCTTATCTGTCGCTTCTTCATCACTCGCTTCGGCATCATCTGACATGGCGACCATATCTTCAACGTCATCGCCTTCGTCCGTGATCACGCCGACTTCATCCACTACGCCTTCTTCGGTTGCGACCGCAACTTCGTAGACAGCGCCTTCGTCCGTGATCACAACAGAGCCGACAGCTATTGCGTCGGACGTGATCACTGCACCGACTACCTCAGCGCTCGTCTCATCGGCAGCTATCTCCCTGATAGCAAGCCCGTCTGCCGTCAGCAACAGACCGATGGCGACGTCTTTGCCTTCCGTCAATCGGTTCGAGAGATTGGTAGCCAGATTAGCGACGACCGCACGGATCTCTTCGATGGGCACATTTTGCTGCACTGCCTTTAGGAAATCCCGACTGGTGATGGCAGCTACGGCCGAGGTGCCAGGCTTTAACGCCAGACCGACGGTGTTCAAGCTCTCACTCTTAAAACCTTTGTCCCCTGAAGCTAAGGCGCCGCCGATGGCCGCTCCCACACCAGCGCCCGCTACCACGCCTGCCGGGCCGCCGAGTACGCCAACGACACCGCCGACCAGGGCGCCCCAGCCGGCGCCTCTTCCGGTACTCATGTCGCCAGTCTCGTGATAGTGGACTTTACCCTTCGGATCCTGTCGGATGACCGCAGCATCTTCGAAGTAGAACTGCCCCTGTTTCTTGGCATCCTTCATTGCGTCCAGAGCTTCATCGGCGACATTCTCATCGGTGAAAGCCATAACCAGAAAGCCAACTGCAGGAATACCTTGCTGTTCTTCGTTACTCATTTCAAATCTCCTTTGTCACAAATTGGATATTAAATAGGATAACTACTGAAATGTAAGTAGCAGTTCGACGTTGCGACCTTGCGGATCGGACCGTGCCGCCGCCATCACAAAACACGCATGAGTATTCTAACCATCAACTTTAGCGCCTGCAACCTGGCGCGCCCTCGGCGTCAATGGATCATACACGCGTCCATGACGTTCTGCTGCTCAATGCTACTGCGCACCCTCGTGAAATTGGTCAACGGTCCAGCCGGATATAGCCACACTGATCACCGATATGTCTTGGTTGCAGCGATATGTCATCGCCAGCAGTGAAGGAACAATCAACCTGTACGACAGATCGCCGGTTGCGCCGAAGAAGACGAACGCTTCAGAACAGATCACTGTCATAATAGGCTCCTCCGCGCGAGCTTAGTGACTTGGCAGTTCGTGATGCCCGCCGAATTGGAAACGCATGGCGGAAAGCAGCTTATCGGCGTAGTCTGCTTCGCCGCGCGAGCTGAAGCGAGCGAACAATGCACTGCCTAAGACATCGGCGGGCGTACCCTCCTCGATGGCGGCTAGAATTGTCCAGCGTCCCTCTCCGGAATCGGAAACGTGGCCCTCAAAATCGGAGAGTGATTCGTCAGCCACAAGAGAGATTGCCGTGAGATCGAGCAACCACGAAGAGATGACGCTGCCGCGACGCCATACTTCAGCAATATCGGCCAGGTTCAGATCATATTGATAGTGCTCTGGATTGCGCAGCGGCGTCATTTCGGCACTGGCCTGTCGGCTCTGATTACCGACATCAGCATGCTCGAGGATGTTTAGACCCTCGGCGTAGGACGCCATAATACCGTATTCGATTCCATTGTGTACCATCTTAACAAAATGCCCTGCCCCGTTCGGCCCGCAATGTAAATAGCCCTCCTCCGATGTGCCGCCGAGCTTCTCACGGCCCGGAGTCCGTTCGGTCGCACCGCGGCCTGGTGCCAGCGTACTGAAGATCGGATCCATGTGCTGTACTGCATCCATGGGACCGCCGATCATCATGCAATAGCCGCGCTCCAGGCCCCATACGCCTCCGCTCGTGCCGACATCAATGTAGTGAATCCCCTTTGTCGCCAGCTCTTTGGCGCGACGGATATCGTCGATGTAATAAGAATTACCGCCGTCGATAACGATGTCGCCGCTTTGTAAGCGGGTGGTCAAATCCTTGAGCGAAGCATCAACCACTGCCGCCGGCAGCATCAGCCACACGACCTTCGGCGTCTCCAGCTTCTCGATAAACTCATCTAGTGACGCGGCGCCGATAGCGCCCTCACCCACTAACTCCTTGATGGCGTCTGGGTTGCGATCGTAGACGACGCATTCATGGCCGTCTCGCATCAAACGGCGCACCATGTTCGCGCCCATTCGTCCCAATCCAATCATCCCGAGTTGCATGTTTCTCTCCTTCTTCTGCTGGATTATGACAAGTTGTTCTTTGGCTGCAGCAACTGCAGCTTCGGCGGTGAAACTAAACTTTTACAGCGGCGCTTTGAGAGGCGCCGGACAACATCATTCTCAGAGTAGCTATGATCAGGCCGCCGCAACACACCTCATCTAATGTCGATGCCTCTTCAATCACAACGTGCTCCCTGAAATAAGGACGCAGCACCGTCACTTGATCGGCCAGAGCTTGTTGTTCGAACTGCGCCCTCGACAGCACGCTCATCACCCCACGCCTTGGCGTCCTCGGTTATCAGTCGCTCGTACACCGCCACGCACGGCGAAAGCTCTCGGTAAGTGGCAAGCAGCGGCACGAACAAGCCTGGCATTGCTCGCAACGAAGCCAGCCGCTCGCTAGGCCTATGGGTCGGTGCGTCCCTGCCTACACCTATTGTGTCGTGTGTCCAGATTTAGATCAAGTGAAAGTTTTGGCAACCGTAACTGCCACTCCGAAACTCGCCAGCACGGGAGAAAGTAAAGCGCGTTTGGTCGAGGGCGGCAGGTTCGCAGGGCTGCCAACGTGCCACGACAGGTTCGACGCACTCACCGTAAGCATCTTGCCGATAGAACGCAGATGGCCAGCCCCTTTGTATTGGCGGGGATATACAGCAGATCCATGTCCCAGCCGTCCGGCAGATAGCAATTCAGTATCTGCTCGATCTACATTTCGAGAGCTGGATACTGCTGCTTGTTCCGCCGCGAATTGGTCTACCCACTCCATGCTCAGTTGCGCACGGCGTACGCCGATCCCATCGGCGAAATTCTGCAAGACTTTGTCAGGCCTAATCACGAAACCCGTCCGCAGGTACGCTTTATCTCTCGCGCTTAGTTTCTTCGCGCGTTGGCTTAACTGGCAACTGTGAGCGGACAACACGTATGCGGTCAAAGAGTGCGAGCAGGATGACAATTCCGTTTATCACGTACAGGATGGTGAAAACCTTCGCCTCCGGCGTAACCGGCGTCAGATCGCCGTACCCAATTGTCGCCACGCTGATCACGCAGAAGTAGAGAGCATCGAGGTAACTCCAGCCCTCCAGCCAGTGATAGACAAAGGTGCCTAGGAGGAAAAAACCCGCAGTCCAGTAGAAAACAAGCTGTGAGTCCTTGTCCCGCACGATATCCAGCAGAAGCAGCCTTTGGAGCGGGCGCAGTCCGCGTAGCTCTGCACCTACGCCTGTAGCTTGATGGTTCGATTTCATACGCTCCCAACCTATATTACTTCACTGCACATTTATGAGCCATCCCAATTCTAAGGCGCCGGCTAGCTGCCTACATCCGTATCTATGTCGAGCAATCGCCAAACTGAAAGGATGGTCATATGGAATCCGTAAAGCACATACAACACGCCAAACAGTGCTGCCCGTTCATGCAGCTCGACGGACAGCGTATACACCGGAGCTCACACTCTTGCGAGCGCACCAACACGCCCGTGCCTTGCAGGCGGTCGCCCCTCTTTGCTGGCACGCACCTCGACACTTTAGTCCCATATGTGCTCGGTCTGAGGAATAAGGGAAGACACGAAGTCAGGACAGTAGTCATGCCAATACTGTACCGCGTCCTGTTGTAGGGCGGTAACGTCAAAGGTCGTAGTTAGGGCGAAGCTAGGGCGTATCTCTGGGCCTTGAGAGGTAGAAGTGCGAAAGAGTGGATCAGCGTGGAGGCACAACCGAGGTAAAAAGAGTTTGGCGTTTGCGGCCACTGGAGTTTCGTATGGAGCAAATCTGTTGTCGGCACATCTATCTGCATACTAGAAATCTATGTGGTCCAGCGAGTACATGCGTTGTTCGGTAAAACTGCAGCCTGTCTGAACAAGCTAGGATAACGAGAAGCTAATGAGACGGAATCATAGCTTAAGTACGCTGTCCGGAAAAGTGGTATTTCCCGCCGGGTTACGGCAAAGATTTTAGTGAAACAATGAAGGAGGCGGCAGATTACGCTGCCATTCAGTACGGACCAAACGAACGAGTTGGACGAGGCACTTCTGTTCCCGGAATCTATTTCAGCAGCGGTATGGTGCTGTGGAATGCTAGTACGTAGTGGCGTACAACTAGTACGTAGTGGCGTACAACGAGATCAATTCAGAAGAGCGAGTTTATCAGTAGTACGGCTACTAGATACCGTTAAGGGTTATCAAGGTTCTCGGGAAAAGTAGCGCTGAGCGCAGCAGAATAGTGACCGATCCAGAGCAACTCCACACCTCTACATTACAGAATGCGGTCGCTGTACCCTGCCTAGTCTTGGTGAGAGCCCGATTCCGACTCAACGAGGTTGCTCGATTTCTCTGGATGCACCACCCCAATTATATCTCGGACTGCATGGTACAGCATCAACACGGTGGCTATGAGAGCGCCGCCGAGCAGCGCAGCATAGCTAAGAATAATATAGTAGATTGTGCTATACCAGTTTGATGGCACGTTCTCGGCTTCGCTGACCGGAATACTAAGCAGTAGCAGCAGAACAAGGGCGGCAATAAAGACTGCGCACGCCATCAAGGCAATATGCCGAACTCGCGTATAGTGTGACGAAGCTAATCTCTGATCGGTACTTCTGCTAAAGCTGAGCAGTGTCAGCATAAGCGCCAGAATAGACGCTGTAGATGTCATAACCGCCGAACAAAGGAAGCGCAAGGACGGCAGCGTCGCCTGCAGCAGAATACGGGCAATCCTACCACTAGTAAACCCGACGGCCCATATGCCTAGCACTGCTATAATCGCGGCGGCAAGACCGCCATATATGGCGCGCCGGGTATCTGCACTAACGTTGATATCGAAAAGCTCAGTGAATGACTTGTCGGACATGTATCCGTAGATTCCTATATTCGGGCGAAATTCGTTTGCCTAACATGCAATAGAACCGCCGATATCGGTAGCTGCAGCACTGCTCTACTGGCGAACAATCGTTACATCAACCAATGGTACGATCTCTTGACTTAATTCACGAAGCTTCTGTTTGATCTCCTCACTCACACTATCCCTGATGGCCTCATTGTTTAACGATGTGGATGAAGTCGGCTGCACATAGACTGTCGTGAGCAGCGCATTCGGATTGGAACCCGACGATTGTGCGAAGCGCACTTGTACTGCGATGAGTTCTGCGTTTTCAATATTTTGCACCGCCTGCTCGACAGCCCCTACGGCATGCGCCTGAATGGTCGATCGCTGCAGCTCGACAGGGGTGTAGAATTGAAGGAAGAGCATACCCGCTAAGAGAACCGTCGCCACAGCCATCGAGGCTCGAAAGATCCATGAATTTCCGCTCGGACCCCTTGCCCTTTCTGCGTTCATACCGGCGACTCGCATTGTTAGCGCTCCTCCAATATTGATCGCTAAGAGCTGCATGACCAATAGAAATAGCCCGCTAAGACTCATGTCAAAACGACCAGCAGCAGCAGCCATCCCTATCAGAGCCGCTGGTGGAGACAGGGACGCGGCGACCAGCATGCCAACAGCCGCCCCTGCAACAAGACTGCTGCGCTCTGCCTGAACCAAGTTCAACGCGCCGGCAGTACCTGCAGCCAGCGGTAGAAGAACAGCCACAGAGGATACTTCGCTTGTGGCAATCATCATCTCTGATGCCATCTTCGAACCCAGCACAATACTCAGCACAAATGTGAGAGCCACCATCAACAGCAGCGACGAAAAGTATCGTAATAGGCTGCGCCAGACAAGTTTTCCATCGCCGCTAGCGGTGCCAATCGCTACGTTCATGGCAGGTCCGGCAAACGGTGCAATCAACATAGCTGCGACCAGAAGATAGACGTTGTCAGTGAACATACCCACCCACACCACCGCACTGGCTGCCACTGTGTAGGAGAGGAAGCCTTTCCAGGAGCCAATACTCTGAAGGCCGTTCAGCCACACCTCTATGGGACTTCGCAGACTGACGTCTGTTATCTCATTGGCAATCTGGTCAGGCGGAGGTCGCATCGGCATTACGTTTCGGGGATGAAGGGTGATTTGCGCCTCCGGAAAACGCTGCAAAGCGTCAAGCAATGGGCCGACGGAGCGATTGTTTGTCGAAACAAAGAGCAGGTTCCAGTCACGCTCGTCATCGACTGCGTCAATCAAGGAGACATTGACGCCTCCGTTCTCGCGTATGAGGTCGAGGACGCGTTTGCCTTCCCCCGCATGTACCTTTATTGATAAGTTTCGCATAGTTTTTTCCCGATTGAGGCTGTTGCACACATGCTTACTGCATGCGGGTTCATATTTCTATGGTTGTCGTACACGCGGCAACATCCGCAATATTCACAGAAATGATCGTGATACCGGCGACCGCACCTGCATGCGATCGTTACCAACAACCACGCATTGGAAAATCCACGGGAGGACAGGCGCCGATTACTCTCGCGCGTACGCAGAAGGCTTCTCCAATCGCTAGATACCCTATCATTGAACGCGATGTAGCGTGCAGAACAGCTATGACACGCTAAAGAATACCCCTACAGCCGACCGGGCCATAGAGGTGAAATTCATGGAGCGACGCCGGCTTGTCCACCCGGCGTCGCTCAGAAGATCTTCCACTGCCTAGACGCACAGTGAATATGGAAGCGACTGTGTCCTAGGGCTACATGGCCTCTACATTGATTGACTTGGCCAACTCATCCAACTTATTGTCGGTATCATACTCTTCATTTAACGTCGTCTGGAGCGTGTCCGCAGCCTCAGAATAACCTAGCAGATGCGCATAGGTACGAGCAGTGCCATAGGCAGAAATCTCATAGTGTTCAACTCTCTGCGACGCCGCAATGATCGCAGCGTCTAGGACTTCTGGCTCGCCTTCCTCGCTCATCACGTCACTCGCTTCTTCGATTAGGCCTTCCATCGCCTTACACTTCTCACCGCGTGGTGAATAGTCGAGGTCTTCAAAGATATCTTCAATACGTTGAACGTGCGTCTTCGTCTGTTTCAGGTGTTTCTCAAACGCCAGTTGCAGTTCCGATGAGGACGCAGCTGCTGCCATTTTCGGGAGCGCATCCGTCAACTGGTTCTCGGCGCTGTACAAATCTTTCAACTGGTCTACATAGAGTTTCTTTAAATTGGCCAGTTTGATAGTACTTACCTCCTCTTCTCAATACCAGAAATGTGCTACTGTCGGGCTCCTACCCAGAAAGCTCGCTCGCTTTCCTGATAGCTAAGCAGACTAATTATGGGTTTTCATCCGATCGTCCACTTCTCGTTGCGCTTGCTCCTTATCATAGCCGTAGCGCTCCTGGATCCTGCCCACAAGCTGATCGTAATTCCCCTCAGCTTGCGTCATATCATCGTCCGTCAGCTTACCCCACTGCTCTTTCACGCTTCCTTTGAACTGGTTCCAATTACCCTTGAGCGTATCTTTATTCATCGTACTTTCCTTTCTCAACTATTACTCAACTTATGTCTGCATGTCAGACGCTATTTACAGCATGCTTAGCCGGAGAGGCGCGTCTGATGTCTCAAACATAGCTGAAAGCTTGATGAGTCGCCTGTACATCAACTGGTCGATCGGTAATGGAAACCGGTATAGATCGCGCGAATCCATTGCCGCGAGACAGAGTAGAGCATTGTAATACGCTGGTAAGTTATCGGCTCTCGTAAAAGAAACGCAAAGCTAGCTGGGCGGGCAGGCAAAACTTCTTCCGAAGGGAAGCAGCACATACAATCATCTCTAGTTTACATAAACACAATATTGGTCCAGTGACCACGACATGGGAGAAATGAGCCATAGCGCCATACAGAGCCGACCTCCTGCCGCAGAAAAACATGATGAAGAGAGGCCTTCGCATAATACTACTACTTCTATTAGCAATTCTGGTGACAGTGAACTCTGGATGCAGTAGCTACCCGAAGGATCCGCAGCATACACTCAATCAGGTGTTGGCGCGACAAACGATGCGCGTTGGCGCGATTGACCATCCGCCCTTTGTATCGGTGCGAGATAGCTCCGTCACAGGAGTTGAGGCAGACATCATTACAGGTTTCGCTGATGAACTCGGTGTGACGGTGGATTGGCAAATCGCATCCAGCCAAGAACTATTCACTTGCCTTGGTAGCCGAGACCTTGACTTCGTGATCGGAGGCATCAATAGCGACAACGCGTGGCGCAAGGACGTATCGTTTTCACTTCCCTTCTATAAAAACCACTGCTATGTAGGCGCTCCTCCTTCCATGCTCGTTCTGGACTATTACTACTATATGGTATGGCAAGACTGTTTGCTGCAACTGCAGCGGACGCTCTCGCTACCAATGATGTACATATGTCTTTATGTGACTTGAAGTCTCCACCGATCCGGGATGCCATGCAGCAAACTCATTCTCCGCCTATGTTGCTTCTATCATGTTGCCAAGGCACCAGTTACTGCCACCGTCCCAGACCATATGCTTTCTCGGTAAACGCCGCCTTAACGCCTCTCCCAGTCCCTGGATATAGCCAAAACTATATCTGCTAGGCATATCGATACCTATAGCCGTTTCTGGTAATACTTTCTACACTAAAGGTGTTGTCGCGATGACTGAAAGAGGTCGACTAGATCTCGTGCGACACAAGACCCTTATGCCTTTACATGCAGATTGGCAACTTTCTCATCGACTCATAGGCATGAGTGCATGGTCAAGAAAGCGACAAAGGATCAGTTATAGAGAATGTACACGATATGGAAGATGTTGCGTAACACAATAAGTGAGTGGCGTGAGGATGACGCAAGTCGGCTCGCGGCTGCACTCGCCTTCTACTCAGTGATTTCCGTCGCGCCTCTACTTGTATTGGCCATTACTATAGCCGGATTCTTTTACGGTACAGATACGGCTAGACAACAATTGGCAGACCAAATTCGCGGTGTTATGGGGCCACAGGCTTCTGATGCGTTACTGATGATTTTACAGAATGCGGATAAACCACAAACGGCAAGTATAGCTGGCATAATCGGTGTTATCGTGCTGCTCTGGGGTGCATCCAATGTCTTTGCGCAGCTGCAGAATGCAATGAATGTAATCTGGGATGTCGAGCTCAAACCAGACGCCGACATGTGGGTCACAGTCAAGGACCGGCTGCTGTCATTCATTATGGTATTGGCCAGTGGTTTTCTGTTGGTCGTCTCGCTAATGCTCAGCAGCGTGCTGACTTTTGCGAACGCTCAGTTGGGTGCATCACTATCTGGTATCCCCTGGATCTGGCAGTTACTTAACCAGCTGGTTTCACTTCTGATCTTCACACTTCTGTTTGCGTCTATCTTTAAGATCCTTCCGGACGCAGAGATCGCATGGGAGGATGTGTGGTGGGGCGCATTTGCAACCGCCATACTCTTTAGTATCGGCAATTACCTGCTTGGAATCTATTTGGGCAGACAGGGAGTGGCATCCGCATACGGCGCAGCTGGCTCAATTATCGTATTCCTGCTCTGGATATACTTTTCGGCGCAGATCTTCTTTTTTGGCGCGGAGTTCACACAAGTATACGCACGAAGGTTAGGAAGAGGCCTGCGTCCTTCGGAGAACGCCAGGCTAGTACAGCCGCAGCAACCAAGTTCAATGCAACAAACAACATAGGTAGAGACATTTATCATGCAGGACGGTGTGTCGAATGAACAACGACCTATCGTCAAGCTAAGTTAGAAACGGCAAATACAGGACGCCCGCATAGGGCATTATGAAAAGGAGCGAGAAATGGCTACCAAAGGCAACGGACAGAGAACAAGCACCACTGCCTCACAGCACACGAGCGGTACTTATACTGAGAAAGATCCACAGCAGAAAGCGGCAGACACCGCTCAGGAAGCGAAGAATGTAGCTTCTGAAAAGGTAGACGAAGCAAAAGAGAAGGCTTCTGAGGTTGTGGATCAGGTCAAACAGAAGGCTTCAGAAACTGCTCAACAGGTGACTGACGAGGCAGAGTCTCAGATTGACCAACGCACAACTCAAGCCGGTGACCGGTTAGGTTCGGTCGCAGAGACGCTGCGGCATACCGGCAAGGAACTGAGCGATCAGGATGATCAGCTCTTGGCTAATTATGCAGACATTGCCGCAGATCAGGTGGACCAGTTCTCCGTTTATCTGCAGGAGCATAGTGCCAATGATTTCATGCGAGACTTGCGGGACATGGCCCAACGACAGCCGGAGCTGACAGCCGCGGTGGCGCTTGGAATCGGATTCTTTGTCGGCAGATTCCTGAAAAGCACTAGTCCAACTGCATCGCAATCGCAGCGACCAAATGGCGCCTATTACACGCAGCAGCGAGAAATGTCCTATCGCCTGCCGTCCGAGAGAGCTTACAGGACTCCTGAACGTCGGCCCTACTAGGGCTTGGACCTTTGGCGAACCGGTATTGCGGTCTTTTGTTCGATATCAGGGGCGGCAATTCAGCCGGCGGTACTACGGGAGATAGATTGCAACTTTGGAGGAAATAATGACACCAAGATCGGATACAGGCACACAAACCAACGATGAGGTTGATCTAGATACAGAAGGACAGATCAAAAGCGGAAGCATTCGTCAAAATAGTGTTGACAGGAATGCATATGGTCGCACCACTACCACTGAGAAGGGCGCCGTACCGCCGACAGAGCCGTCATTAGCCGAATTGATGACAGGCCTTACTTCGGATTTCAGCACGCTGGTCCGCAAGGAAGCCGAACTGGCACGGGTGGAGACGGAGCAGACGATAAATAAGGCGATACGCAGCGCGGTGATGATCATCACGAGCGGGCTAGTTGCCTATGCTGGCCTACTAGTTGTACTAGCCGCTGTTTCAATTTGGTTAGGTGCGCTTATAGACAACTTGTGGCTTGGAACGCTTATTGTTGGCGTCATTGTCCTTGTCGTCGGGTTAATTCTCTACATCATGGGCCGTGGCAGACTTGATGATATTAGCATTTCGCCGGAAAGAACAGTGCAGACACTGCAAGATGATACAGAGTGGGCAAAGGAGAAGGTTGATGAGTCAATATGACAGGAACCAAACGCCAGAACAGATTGAAGATGAAATTGAGCGAACGCGCGCTGATATGGGAGAAAAGATCGACAAGATTTCGGAGCGCGTGAGCCCAGAGCAGCTGAAGTACCAGGCAAAGGAGACGGTGAACGATGTGCTGACCGAGTCTGCTAATACCATTAGCGACTATGTCCGCACGAACAGGCAAGAGATTGTCAGCTCGTTTGGCGATACGGTAAAGCGTAATCCAATTCCGACTGCGCTGATCGGTGTTGGGATTGCCTGGCTTGCAGTCGAGACGTTCCGAACGCCTGAATATGAGAGCGACCGGTACGTCAATCGACGTGAACGTGACTACCGGTATGGCTACAGCCCGTACGCCGTCCGCGGCGTTCCTGGCGCCGTCTATGACGATGAGTATTCAGACGGGCATTCGGTATCAGAAGACCTTCGAGATAAAGCAAGTTCGGGTTGGGACAGTGCTACAGATGCCGCGCAACACCAGGCGGAGCGCATCGGTGAGCAGGTCCGCAACAAAACGGACGAAACTGGCCGCGAGATTCGAAGTAGTGTCGAGGAGGCTGGCCAACAGGCAGCCGAAGGTGCACGCCAAGCGGGCGACAAAGTGAGCGATATGGCTGCAAGCGCCAATCAGCAAGTACAGCAAGTTGGCGAGCAGATCAACAATTATGCACACCAGGTTGGCGAGCAGATTGGCTCTCAAGCACAGCAGGTGGGCGATGCTGTGGGGCGACAGATTTCGGATGTTCAAGACCAGACGAGCCAGCTAAGCGCGCGATATCAGAGAGAAGCGCAACAACAGATTCGAAATGCTGGGCGCCAAATGGAACGGTCGCTGGAGGAGAATCCACTCGTATATAGTGCGCTGGCGCTAGGCGCTGGTCTGGCGATAGGTCTGTTGCTGCCGCAGACTAGAGTCGAGAATCGAATCATGGGTGAGACGAGCGACCAAGTCATGGAATCCGCGCAGACAGTAGCCCAGGAAAGTGCACGGCGCGCGCAGCGTGTCGTGGAAGACGTGAAGCCGGAACTGGAACAGACTGCGCAACGCGTCGCCGATGACTTGGCTGATGCTGGACGCCAGGCCGTTGAAGACATCAAGCATAGCGGCAATGAAGCAAAAGAAGACCTGTCCAGCGCTGCAGACACCGCCAAGGAGAAAGCCAAGGCCGAAGGCAAAGAGTTGACGGAGACAGCCAAGGCCGAGGCGGAAAAGGTCGCCGATACTGCGACTAGTAATAAACCAAGTACGGGAAGCGCACCAAAGAACGACAAAACTCCGAGCAAGGATCCAACGACCAATTACCCGAAGCGCTAGGGAGAGATGTCGGTGAGTTTCGTCTTGTCGACGGCGCGTGGTACACCACACAGACCTACGCGCCGTCGCTATCCGGATTAAGAACGTGCAACATCCGAGACTGACGAGTGATCGGTATGTTTCGGACACTGAAGGCGTCAATTTGGGCAGATCATGGACCGTAGCGAGCGTCGGTCAAAATGGGATTCCCGTTGACGCGCAATCCGGTGCACCTGCTCAAGTTGTGACAGGTTTATGTCTACCGACCACTATGGATCCGACAGCTATGGAACGAGGACACGACTAGCGCTTTCCGTCTGTCGTACATAGCATACACTTTGCCTGTGAACTATTGGGCAACTGGTACAATTATATCTTTACTTGTATCCTGAAATTCTACACTTCTTCATAACAAAATATCCGTAAGCACCTTATAGTTACTTTACATGTACTAGACGCATATGTAGTAGACGAGAATCTGTAAAGATAGTATCGAGGAAGAATCGTAATTCGTGCGGAGGCATAGCCATGATCAACAAGATACTGGTCCCGCTCGACGGATCCGAATTAGCCAATGCTATACTACCCCATGTCATTGCTCTGGCCCGTGTCGAGGGAGCGACGATAACACTATTGCATGTTGTTGAAACAAATATCCAATCCGCCACCGAGACAGATCCCGTGACTTGGTCGTTGCGCAAGACAGAAGCAGAAGCCTACTTAGCTGAAACCGTTGAACGCCTGCGCAGGTTCGATCTCGATACAGAGTGTAACGTACTCGAAGGAAGGCCGCGGAGCGTATTATTCAATTTGCGCGGGATGGGAGATTTGAACTCATTGCGCTGATGAGTCATGGACGGGGCGGCCTGAGCGGATGGAATATAAGCAGTGTAGCATACAAGGTGATCCAGCGGGTTCGCATATCAACTCTGGTTTTGCAGGCGCACCACATCATTCGCAAAGGTGATATGCGGTGACGAGTTGTACTCGATGCACTACGATCGTGTCCTGGCGCCTCTGGATGGTTCATCACGAGCGGAATGCGTGCTTTCGCTGACAGAATCTCTTGCGCAAAGTCATTCCGCGCAGCTAATTCTAGCCCATGTAATTACACGTCCCGAAATGATTCAGCGAACACCGCTGTCGAAGGATGAAAATGAACTCTTGGACCGACTCGTCGAACGCAATCAAAAGGAAGCAGAGGCTTATTTTGTGCAACTGCAGGAACGGCTCACACCTTCGCCCACGACTCGAATCCTGGAGGCAGATAATGTCGAGCACGCACTGCTCAAATTAGCCGAAGATGAGGATGTCGATCTAGTAATCATGGCTGCACATGGTCATTCCGGAGACAATCGAACGCGCCTATGGACGACTTGCCGCCAGCTTCATCGAGTACTGCACGTACCTGTGTACATTTACCAAGACCTAAACGTAGAAGAAATCGAACCGCTCCAGGCCGAACGTATGCTCCAAGAACTTGAGCCGCTGAGCGAACAACGCATCAAAGCCAAGGAAAATGCCGTCGAATAGTCATCAAAGCGCAGACCAACAGGATACTGTTGGAGAGCAAGATCTGGAAAAGAAAACGGGCCGACTAGAGGCAGAAGCTCTCAAGATTGCCGCCAGTCATCAAAACGTTAGCCCAACGCAAGCGAGTATTGAGCCGACGGCGCGATTGCGCCAGTTGGAAGACTGGCTGGATGAGGCGCGCCAGCGGTTTGCCGCGGACGCCTCCGAAAGCACGATTCTGTCCGTTGCCGCCGAATGGATGCTGGACAATTACTACATTGTCGAGCAAGCGCTTCTCCAGGTAAAGCGAAACTTGCCAGATACCTACTATGAACAGCTGCCCAAAATAACCGATGCTTCTGTGGAAGTCGGCGACATTAGCATGCGTGGCTATCCACGCGTGTACGCAATGGGCCATGCTTACCTGATATTCGAGGCATACACACTCCAACCGGAGCGTCTGGAGCGCTTCGTGAAGGCGTACCAAAAGGTGACACCGCTGACCATGGGTGAACTATGGGCGCTGCCAATTATGCTGCGACTGGCGTTGCTTGAAAATCTAGTCCGGTCAGCAGGACGCGTCGTTAAGCTCTTCGACAAACCGCCAATTCCGATTCCTGCAGCAAACGCAACGAGCGATGAAGAGATCGTTGCGCACGCAATTCCAAGCTTGCATGCGACAGAGAATTTCGACTGGAAGGAATTCTTCGAAGATGTGAGTCTGGTTCACCAAGAGCTATGTGACGATCCGACTCGAATGTACGGAAAAATGGACTTCGACACTCGAGATCGATTATCGTGATGTGGTCGAAGAGCTTGCCTTAGCCACCAAACTGGACGAACTCAAAGTAGCACGAGAGGCGCTTCGCCTGACCCAGGACTCGTATGAAAATCAACAGGGACGTAAAGGAAGTGTTCCTGGCCAACTTCCGTTTTCAGAAGATAGGGCGCCACGTGATTGTCATGTCGGCTATTATCTTGTAGACGAGGGTCGAGCCCGATTGGAAGCAGTTGTCGGCTACCGCGCGCAAAGGCATGACACGTGTGCGCCGTTGGCTGCGACAACACGCCACAGGCGTCTACTTGGGAAGCATCATCGGTCTGACAATCCTGCTCATGGCCTTAGCGCTTTGGTACGCGGTGATCGCCGGAGGCAGTTGGCTCGCGCTCATCCTGACCGCCCTACTGACTGTTGTCCCTTTCACCGGTGTCGCGGTCGAAGCTATCCAGGGAATCCTCACGAGGATTCTGCCGCCGAACGTACTGCCCAAGCTTGACTTCAGTGAAGGAGTTCCTGACGAGTTCAAAACTGTAGTCGCAATTCCGGCCATGCTCGCTAGTAAAGACGATGTAGAATCGCTTCGACGACAGCTTGAGTTGCACTACTTGCGCACGTCAGATTCCTTGAATATTTCGGAGGATGAAGAGAATGGTAGCCAGCCTTCGTCTAACATTCTCTTCGCGCTACTCACAGACTTCGGCGATGCCGCTCAGGAGACGCGACCTGAAGACGCCGAACTCATCGATGCCGCCACGGTTGCGATTGAAGCCCTTAATGCCAAATATCCGAATCGACCATTCTATTTATTTCACCGTCGTCGACTGTGGAACGAATCGGAAGGCGTTTGGATGGGGTGGGAACGCAAGCGAGGCAAGCTGAACGAATTCAACCGGTTACTGCGCGGCGACAAATCGACAACGTACGTCGTACAGCAGGGCAAACAAGAAACCCTTTCGACCGTACGGTATGTGATCACGCTAGATGCCGATACGCTTCTGCCGCGAGGGGAGGCGCAGCGCTTGATCGGTACGATGGCACATCCGCTCAACCGCGCCGAGTTTGACGCGGACGGCAAAGTTCGCGCCGGCTACACCGTATTGCAGCCTCGTACGGAAATTATGCTTTCAAGCAGTAATCTGACACTCTTCTCGCGTGTCTTTAGCGGTGACGCTCACTTTGACCTCTACACACTTGCTGTCTCGGATATTTATCAGGATCTCTTTGGCGAAGGCATCTTTGTAGGCAAAGGAATCTATGACGTCGATGCCTTTGAGCAAAGCCTACATGGACGCGTTCCAGAGAATAGCATTCTCAGCCACGACCTCTTCGAGGGCATCCATGGACGGGCAGCACTCGTCACCGACATCGTCCTGTATGAAGATTATCCTTCCAATTATCTGGCCAATATATCACGCTCGCACCGCTGGGTTCGCGGCGATTGGCAGTTGCTGCCCTGGTTATTCCGACAAGTTCCTAGCAATACGAGCAAAAAAATTCCGAATGGGCTAAAACTCATCGATCGCTGGAAGATTCTGGACAATCTTCGACGCAGCCTATATCCAGCCGCACTGCTTACTCTACTGGTTGCTGGATGGACCGTGCTGCCCGGAGGTCCGTGGATATGGACTTTGTTGGTCTTGCTGATACCGGCCTTAACCATATTGACATCGGTCATCAGTAGCCTGATTCGACTAGCTCAGGGTGAAAATGCTCGGCGCATTGCTCAGGAAGTAAGAAATCAGTTCATCCGATGGCTGCTATTTCTCACTTTCTTGCCCTATCAGAGCCTTCTCCTGGTCGATGGTATTTTCACGACAATTTATCGACTATACGTCCGGCGCCGGCGGCTGTTGCAATGGGTGACGGCTGCCCGCATCATGCGTCGTTACGGAGAAGAGGCAACATACCTGGGCACGCTCACCGTAATGCTGCCATCCGTACTAATGGTGGTTGGCATCGCATTATTTGTAATTTTCGTTCGGCCCACGTCTGTTCCCGTGGCCGCGCCGTTTATTCTCGTGTGGGCGCTGGCATGGTGGGTTGCCTACTTTATCAGTCGGCCCGAAACCATTGAGCTGGACGAACTCACAGACGAACAGAAGCGTGAAATGCGAATTCTGGCGCGGCGCACGTGGCTCTTCTACGAACACTTCGTGGGACCGGATGATCAATGGCTTCCGCCGGATCACTTCCAGGAGTCGCCGCGCACCACAGTCGCACATCGCACTTCGCCAACAAATACTGGCATGTATCTGCTCTCTGCTCTTGCCGCCCTTGATCTTGGCTATATTGGATATCATGATTTTACTCTACGTATCCAAGCGACCTTTGAGACGTTGCAGCGAATGGATCGCTATCGAGGCCATTTTTTAAACTGGATTGATACTCGAAGCCTACAGGCACTCCCGCCTCGCTACGTTTCCAGTGTAGACAGCGGCAATCTTGCAGGATCATTGATAGCTCTTCGGCAAGGGTGTCTAGATCTGCCGCATCAACCAATCTGGAACTGGGAACGGTGGCAAGGTTTGCTAGACCTGCTGCCCTGCCTTGCCGAGCCGGTCACTCAGGTTACGAACAACAAAGACAATGAACTGGGAAAATACCTTGTTGAGATCGAACGCCGAATTTTGGCGGTGCGTGATGACCAGTCCTGCTGGACCGAACTACTTCAGACGCTGAAGCAAGAGGTTCCAGAGTCCATTAACGATCATCTTCAGACTTTATTGTCTGACGGTTCGGATGAGGATGCCGAGACGCTACGCACCATTCGCATCTTTATTGAACGCATTCATCACCATATTGAAGATATGGATCGTGATGTAGGGATGCTGTTGCCTTGGCTAGCTGTGCTTGGACAATCCCCTGAGGACTTTGGCAGTGCTCACGTCAATTCAGAGCTTCATAAGGCAGAGAATGCGCTACAGGGTGAGTTGACATTGGACGCCAGTCTGGTGAGCATCCCAGGTATGGTTGATGCAGCCAAAGCGGAGCTAGCACGCATTAAGGCAATCATGTCACTCGAAATGGCCGATCACGGTGGAAAAGGCAGATATCTTGAGTGGTGTGATCAGCTTGAATTAGCTCTGGATGGATCTGAAGACGCGGCTAATACACTGAAAGATAGCGTTGAAAAACTAGTTCAGGATGCGGATGATTTTATACGCGAAATGGACTTCAAGTTCCTCTATAGTAAGCAGCGCCAAGTATTCCATATCGGTTATAACATTGATACGGGTCGGCTTGACAATAGCTTCTACGATCTCCTAGCTTCCGAGTCGCGGATTGCGAGTCTGGTAGCGATCGCCAAGCATGACGTGCCGCAGAGTCATTGGCTCCATCTCGGCCGTCCGCTCACCAGAATTAGCAGCGGTGAGGAAGTACTGCTCTCATGGAGCGGCACCATGTTCGAGTACCTTATGCCACGACTCCTCGTGCGTGATTACCGCAACACGCTTATTTATCAGAGCTGCCGTGCAGCCGTGATGCGCCAGGTGGATGTGGGCAGTGAAAATGACACGCCTTGGGGCATCTCAGAATCCGGATTTTACGAATTTGATACGGCAATGAACTACCAGTACCGTGCTTTTGGTATTCCATCTTTGAGCTTTAAACGCCGTTCGAATGAAGACCCCTTGGTCATAGCGCCTTATGCCTCCATTCTCGCAACACCTTACGGCCCTCACACCGTTGCACAAAACGTAGCGTCGCTGGTCAATCTGGGGGCGCAAGGTCGCTATGGTCTGTATGAGGCAATCGACTTTTCAGCCGCGCGGCTCAAGCTGGGGCAGAAATATGCCATTGTTCGATCATTTATGGCCCATCATCAGGGCATGATCATGTTGGCGCTACTCAACTACCTGCAGGAAGACCGCATGGTTGACCGGTTCCATTCGGACCCGCGCATACAGAGTATTGAGCTACTGCTTCAAGAGGGGTTGCCTGCCAAACCGCCTCTACAGTTCCCTCTAGAAGAAAAAGGACTGCAGATGGAGACTGCAGCAACGACTAAGCCCATCAATCCGTGGCGCGTACCCGTAGACACTCCAATGCCGCTTGTTCACTACTTGTCGAATGGAGACTATTCGGTGCTCATCAGCAACGCTGGCGGCGGCTTCAGTCGGTGGCGAGACGTTCAGCTCACACGCTGGAGAGCCGACACTACCCAGGACGATTGGGGCAACTGGCTCTATCTAGAGGAATGGGACAATGAGAGTGGCGAACACTTCGTATGGTCTGCCAACCGGCAGCCTACAGGTGTCCGAGCCGTGCAGGAGGAGGTGCTCTTCCACCCCCACATGGCCGAGTTCCGTCGCCGCGATCGCGATATAAACCTTCACATGGAGGTGACCATAGCCTCAGATGATCCTGTTGAGATCAGGCGAGTCAGTCTGACCAACGACACAGATCGCAAGCGTCGCCTGCGCTTGACCAGCTACGCAGAAGTCGTGCTGGGCTCGCATGAGCTTGATGTACGGCATCAGGCGTACTCCAAACTCTTCGTAGAGAGCGAATTTGTGCCAGAAATAAATGGTCTGCTCTTCCACCGCCGACCGCGAGCTGCCAGTGAAAAAACACATATCCTCGCCCACACGCTGGTAGTCGAATCGGAAGAGGTACTGACGCGAGCTCATGAAAGCGATCGTGCCAATTTCATTGGCCGAAACCGTTCGGCACGCCTACCGCGCGCGTTCTTTGGAGAGGACGCATGGCTCACCGGCACGACAGGAGCCACACTGGATCCTGTGATGTCTCTGGGTCAGGAAATTGAACTGGAGCCGCACACGACTGTTCGCCTGGCGCTGGTAACGCTGGTTGCCCCGACACGCGACAAGGCGGTAACGTTGGCTGGCAAGTATAGACGTTGGAACACGCTAGACCGTGCAGTACTCAACGCACGGAATTCGGCCAATCGGGAAGTGCGGGAGCTTGGTCTTACCGAATCGCGTCTGGAATCGGTGGAGAAGCTGCTGTCACTGTTGCTGTATCCACATCCAGCTCGTCGTGCCGCCACTGAGACTTTGGCTGCCAACCGCCTAGGTCAATCAGGGCTCTGGGCGCATGGCATTTCAGGCGATAATCCGATTGTGCTCGTTCGCATCAACGATGAAAGGCAGGCAGGTCTGCTGCGTGCTGTTCTGCGCGCCCATCGCTACTGGCATCGGCGCGGTCTTAAGATCGATATTGTGGTCGTCAATCAGCAAGAGTCGAATTACGGTCAGCCAGTACAGAGCTTGATCCGCCGAGTGGTCAACCGCATGGACGGCTTCCGATTGATGAACGAACATGGCGGTCTATTCGTGATCCGCGAAGATCAACTGCAGAAGGATGCGCTCGTCCTTCTCGAAACTTCGGCACGCGTCGTGCTGAATGGGGCGCAAGGTTCCCTTGCCGAACAGCTAGAAGGACTGCTTTCGCAGCCAACGCGGCTTCCTGTGATAAGGCCTACGATTGACGAGGCTGCTGCCGGATTTGGCGAGGATTCTACTAAAGCCGTAGCTCGACCAGATGACCTGCAGTTCGACAACGGGTACGGCGGCTTCAGTTCCGATGGTAAGGAATACGTCATCTATCTTCGCCCCGGTGAGGCAACGCCGGCTCCGTGGATCAATGTAATTGCAAACGAACGTTTTGGCTGTCTCGTATCAGAAACGGGCAGCGGCTATTCATGGGCTATCAACAGTGGCGAAAATCGGCTGACGACCTGGCGTAATGACCCGGTCGTTGATCAACCCGCAGAAGCCCTGTACCTGCGCGACGAGCAGACCATCGATGTTTGGTCACCTACCCCGCAACCCGCTCCCGCCGCAATGCCGTATCTGATTCGGCACGGCGCGGGCTATTCGGTTTTTGAACATCACAGCCATGGGTTGAATCAGCGGACCGAGATCTTTGTTGACGCTGAAGCACCCTTGAAGGTAGTTCGTCTATACCTCAAGAACACGACCAAACGTCAGCGGCGCATCACGGCAACCTATTATGCCGAGTGGGTATTGGGACCCGAACGAAGCAGTAGCAGTCAGTACATTGTGCCGGAATACGAGGAAGAAGTTTTCGCGCTGTTCGCACGCAACCCCTATTCTGCCGAGTTCGGTGAACGCGTCGCTTTTGTTGCTGGGAGTAAGGAGCCGCATGGGTTAACAGCAGACCGTACTGAATTTATTGGCCGCCTTGGCACACTCGCTCGACCGGCGGCATTGGAGCGCATTGGTCTTGCAGGACGTGTCGCAGCAGGTACAGATCCTTGCGCAGCAGTCCAGCTACATTTTGATATTCTGCCTGGCGGCACTGAGGAACTCTACTTCCTTGTGGGACAGGCAGCTACTCGTGAAGACGCGCTTAAGCTCTTAAAACGCTTCCAAACGCCCGATGCAGTTAATCATTCGTTGCATGAGGTTCGGAGCAGGTGGGATGAGATTCTTGGCGCCATCCAATTCGATACGCCGGAGCCGGCTGTGAACCTATTGCTAAATCAGTGGCTGCTCTACCAAACACTCTGTTGCCGCATGTGGGCAAGATCGGCGCTCTACCAGTCTAGTGGAGCGTATGGCTTCCGCGATCAGTTGCAAGATTCTATGGCGTTTGCACATCGACTTCCGTATATCACGCGCCAGCAGATAATAAGGGCGGCTAAGCATCAATTCGAGGCTGGCGACGTCCTACACTGGTGGCATCCGCCATCTGGAAACGGCGTTCGCACGCGAGTGACTGACGATCTCGTCTGGTTGCCATATGTGACCGCTTACTACGTGACAGTCACGGGTGATTCATCAATCCTGCGGGAAGAGATTCCATTCTTACAAGGGGAGCTGCTGGCCGATGATCAAGAGGACCAATACGGCCATTTCGAGTCTACCGAGGAGCGATACTCGCTGTACGAGCATTGCATACGCGCACTGGATAAGGCGTCTACCGCCGGACCCCACGGCATACCGCTCATCGGCGCTGGCGACTGGAACGATGGCATGAATCGTGTCGGCATCGAAGGACGTGGCGAAAGTATATGGCTGGGATGGTTCCTACACTCCGCTCTTTCAAAATTCGCCTCGATAGCAGAAGAGTACATGGGTGAAAAAGAACGGGCTGACAACTGGCGTAAGCGGGCAACCGCGATCTCGCAGACCATCAACGCGAACGCATGGGATGGTGAATGGTATCTCCGTGCCTTCTACGATGATGGAACGCCTTTAGGCTCTGCCGATAATCGCGAGTGCCGCATTGATTCTATTGCCCAATCATGGTCGGTGATATCCGGCTCAGTGGACCTGGATCGCGCACGTCTGGCGATGCAGTCAGTACTCGATAACTTGGTGCGTTGGCATGACCGGTTGATACTCTTGTTTACACCTGCGTTCGACAAAACTCGCAAGGACCCCGGTTACATCAAGGGCTATGTGCCCGGCATTCGCGAAAACGGCGGGCAGTATACCCATGCAGCTCTTTGGACGATACTAGCGATTGCTGAACTGGGCGACGGCGATACTGCGGGCAAATTGCTGGATCTGATAAACCCGATTCTGAGGGCGGATACACGTGAGAAGGTGGAACAGTATAAGGTGGAACCCTACGTGATTTCCGCCGACGTATACGGCGTTGCGCCTCATCAAGGACGCGGCGGCTGGACCTGGTATACTGGATCAAGTGCCTGGATGTACAGGCTCATCGTTGAGTCGATATTGGGCCTGCGCAAGGAAGCCAACGTTCTTCGTATCAACCCCTTCCTACCGAGCAATTGGCCCGGCTATAACGCCTCTGTTCGTGTTGAAGATACGGTCTACCACATCTCCGTTGAAAGGTATGCGGATGTGGCTCTTGGTGACGTGAGAGTACTGGTGGACGGCGCTGCTTTGCCGGATGACTCTTTTCCACTTCACAATGACGGACAGGAGCACCAAGTGAAGGTAGGCATTCCGAAGCAGGACTCAGAGGGTATCATCGAGCCATCCGCTAGCTCTGTCAGGACGGGTTCCTGATCCTGCTTCTCCACAGGTAGGGAGCGCAGCGAAGGCAACAGACATGCCGTACCGCTTGTCGCCTCCAACAAGTTACAAGTTACAGCACGCTGCATATCTTTTAGATATGATATGAGCGCCGGAATCGCACAATGTGCAGCATTGTGGACGTATTTTTCGAACCGAATTGTCTCTTGTCACTTTAGGCGGTCTTGTCTGTGCACTGCTCAATCAATCGCATAAGGGTTTGTTCTTCGGGAGCAAGTTCGTGCTTGGCTGTCTCACACGCTGCATATTTTTGGTACAGCGTTCGTAAGGAGCCGTTCGTATAAGCATCGAACACTAGTGGGTGGATGTAGTAATCGCGTGCGACCGCTTCTGTATTTCCAAGCGACTCGGCAACACGTGCAACACAATGCCGAATCGCTTGGCTTTCTTCAATAACACTATCAACCTCGGCAAGACATTTCAGCGCCAGTGTCGAGCCGCCCCAAGTGCGGAATACCTTTGCCGTAAAATTTTTCCCCGTGATCCGCTGCAAATAAGCGTTCACATCTGCTGAACCAATCGCCTGATGTTCGCCATTTTCATCGGTATATTGAAAGAGTTCGTAGCCTGGAATGTCCTGGCATTTTTGCACTACACGCGCCAGCCTTCTATCGCGTAGGACCACCGTATGCTCTATGCCGCTCTTTCCCACGAAGTCAAACAGTATCTTGCTGCCGCGGATCTCAGCGTGATCGTCTTCGAGTGTAGTCAGTCCATGCGAATCGTTTCTCTGCGCGTATTCGCTGTTGCCGATGCGAATTAGTGTTCGTTCCAACAGCCGCACAACCGCTGCCAGCACCCGCTCGCGCGAGAGTTTGTGCTTGCGCAAATGCTGGTCGGTAACTTCGCGTAGATGGGGCAGCGCCTCACCAAACTCGTACAATCGATTGAACTTCTTCTGACTTTGTTCCGCCTGCCAGTCTGGATGGTAGATATACTGCTTCCGATCCTTCTCATCGCGGCCAGTCGCCAATATGTGACCGTTCTTGCGTGGGTTTATCCAGACATCCGTCCACGCCGGTGGTATTGTCAGTGACTTGATCCATTCCCTCAGCTCTTGATCACGAATCGTCTTACCTTGAGTGTCCAGATATGTAAAGCCGCGACCGCAACGTCTGCGCGTATAGCCAGCTTCATCGGTTGAACTATAGTGAAGTCGAGCCATTCCTATGACCTCTGTTGCACGAGCGATAAGGCAATACTGCGTGTCTGCCGTGACTGGTGCGCAGGATTAGCGTACACCGGATTACAGATGAATTTCTTACCTCCAAACCGAACTCAGCAGATTCTCGTAGTCACACCAGTGGTGCGTTAATTGGCCTCTACTGCACAGCCTACTCATGCATCAGACAGCGAGCCATAGGAAGAGGTACAGTTTTGGGTCCGCGCCAAGACATATTTTCACCTGACTTGCAGGATGGATACGGCTGATGAATGGTTCAGGCTCGGCAAGATATCGACGCCGATACTGGGGCCGGGTCATGCACGGAACGGTCTCACAATGCCTGCTACAGTGCAATCAAGAGTGTCGTCCATCCACCGGTTTATCGCTTCTTGCCCCTTTGGGGGCACCGCAAGTCATTGACTGCCAGGTCGGAATATACCTAGTAATGTATCTAGAGTTTCCTTTGGATAGATGCAAGAATCGACGAGGATTGCTCATAATGGACCAAGATGGAAGGGCATAAAGCATGCAAGAGCGGCTTGAATATGCATGTAATAGAAGTGTGGGAGGTAGAAATGCAGGAGGAAGATCGGAAGCCGGCACGTACGAACGCTCAGGAAGAGGCAGAGGAAAATCCTCATGCCGTCCCCTACTCCACTGGATACGGAGTACCGGAGCCGGAGTACGTGCAGATGCAACCGAATCGTTTTCCACCAGGTGCAGAAGTCGACAATCTTCCCGATACGGACCGCGGTAACGCGGAGGGAGAAGCCCACCGCGAATCCCAAAGCAGTACAACAGAAGGTGCGGAAACGTCCGCAGGAAATACCCCCAGCAGTACCTCAAACCGCAGCTTTATACAACGCGTATTTGATATACTGCTCGGCCGCAACACCGGATGAAATTCGACGTCTGTCCTGACAGGAATTTCCGGGCATCACGAACCACTACTTCGCTGTCCCCCATCACGCGAATATGAGGTTGCGCAATATTGAGTCGATCACGAAGACAGTATTGCGCAGGCCAATAACAAGAAGGAGAAGAATATGAAGCTCAACTCAATGAAGGACCTATATATCGAACAGCTTAGTGACCTTTACAGTGCTGAAACGCAGATTATCGATGCACTTCCCAAAATGCAACACGCAGCTAGTTCGGACGACCTGAAAGACGTATTTAAGTCTCACCTGGAAAGGACTCGGGAGCACAAGCAGCGTCTTGAACAGATATTCAGTGGCATGGGGATGTCACCGCAAAACAAATTATGCAAAGGCATGCAAGGCGTGATCCAGGAAGGCGATGAAGTTATCAACGCCATGGGAGACCCTGCAATCAAAGATGCAGCGCTGATCACAGCCGCACAGCGCGTCGAGCATTATGAGATGGCAGGCTATGGCGCCGTGCGTAACTATGCCGATCTGCTTGGCTTTGACGATGCCTCGGATCTGCTTCAGGAGACGCTGGATGAAGAGGGTGAAGCTGACAAGAAGCTAACATCCTTGGCAACCGGCAGTCTGTTCAGTACGGGAATCAACAAAGAAGCGACTCGAAGATAACAGATTCAGACAGACAGACATTCCAGTGGGGGCGGCCGGACAGTCGCCCCCACTACGCATTGAATGGTTGAGTTGCAGCTAACGCAGAAGCCGCGGGGCTGCTTCGCGACTGTGAGGATCACTTCGGTGTGGATATCTAGCACCGGCGCCGAATAGTCATGATGTCACGAAATGATTTTCGGAACATAATCAGGTAAAAAGGTCGGCTCGAAATTTAAGATCACTATTGGGTTGAACAGTTGACCTGCTCAGATAGAGCGCACGATTTTTGTGCAACCGTCTAGACAATCAGGAACTGAGGGAGAAAAATGTATACCAACATATCCCACAAAGAAGTGCACAGAATGGCGGCAAACGGGGCGCGAGTTGTAGAAGTGTTGCCTGAGAAGCAGTATCAGAAGGCGCATATAGCTGGTGCGATCAATCTGCCGCTTAAGGAGCTAAGGAAAGAGGCGTCGATTCGGCTTGAACGGGACCAGCCGGTTATTGTCTACTGCGCCAGCTACCAGTGAGACCTAAGTGCACGAGCTGCGTTGCAGCTCGAGAGCCTGGAATTTCGCCGAGTCTATCGATTCGCGGCTGGAAAGGCTGCGTGGATGGCATACAACCTGCCCTGGGAAGGTGAGATGCAAGATAAGCCGCATCTGCGAGATTTTGCTAAACCGGACGTTCCTACATGCAGCTTGAAGGATCGCATTGCTCATGTTCGCCAGCGGATCGAGCAGGACGGTCGGAGTATCTGTGTAGTCGTCAATGACGATAACGTGGTATTCGGGCTGCTGACTTCAAAAGAACTGTCTGAAAATGAAGCACAGACTTCGGAACAGGTAATGAAACGGGCGCCGGTGACCTTCCGTCCGGATACCAGTCTTGAAGAAGCTAAAAAATTTATGAATCGGCATGATCAGGAATATGTATTGGTTACGACGCCAGATGGAGTACTATTCGGCTCGATTGTATGTGATGAGGTCAGACATGCCCTCGAAGAATCTGCCAAGGAGGAAGAACATATACACCTGCTGTGTCGCTAAGACCGTGTTTCTTGTGCCACGATATGCGACTCACCAACCGATGATTAACTTCGCACACAGATCTACAAATGGAGTACCAGCGCGTACAGCAGCAACCTCTCGCATTTTCTTCATAGTACCGTAGTCTTGTCAACAACTCTCCACAGGCTCTCTTCAGCAACCATAGAGCAGATAGCTGATACTTATGAAAACCGTGGAAAGATACTTGACTTCCCGCGGACAACTCAGGCCCAGAACAATAATTGCCCATAAAGAGTATTGCGCGTCGCCACATATCGCATTGCGCATTTTCGAAGATATGATCCAGGGTTAAGAAGCTGAGGTCCCATCGGCTGGACACTCACGTCTTAACTCCAGGCCTTCGCTGTCGTTAATCCTGACCTTACAAGATTCTTATCCCGAGCCTAGCGTAGAGTTTTATATCGTCAGATATACAGCACATATCGGTAATCTCATAGGCATATTATTTTGAGGTTTGCTATTCTGATTTCAGTAAGAGGTGCTCGGACAAGAGCTCTCAGTTGCCATGACAGCATCTAGTAACAAGTGTACAGAGGCGACGCAAGCACTTCGGAATCAAGATCACTGGCAAAAGAGGAGGCGTCATGACTAAGGATATTTGGAGAGTCAATTGGGACGGAGTGACGGAGCATATCAACGAGCAGTGGGCAAAGCTAGCCTGTCTCGGCTATTCAGAGGTCAAACAACATGCACCTCAGCTAGTGGATAGGCGGTTCATAGGCCGGCGGCAAGCAGTCAGAATTCAGAGTCGGCCTGTCTTTACACGAGAAAGAGTAGTACATGAACTAAATGACTACGCGACCACCCGCTAGCGCTACTGTCAAGCCACCAACACCGGGATACGGTAGTACAGATCGGGCAATCATGATACGCGAGGTGTGGCATGATTGCCCAGTTTGACTGCAGCTCACGCATCATCGTCCTACGACCGTGAAGTGGGAACAACCCCTTGTTCTGATGGCTAGGGTGAGCTGCTCGATCAGTCACGGACGAAGCAACGTACCCTGATCTATATCTCGTTGCTACCTCAGGTACATGGTATTGCTGGCGGAAGACTTGTAGAATTGGGAGTGGATTGGCGGCGTACGGTTGTGGCCGGGCGAAAAGCCGTCAATCCTCTAGACTTAATGATTTCGCACATAGAAAAAGAAGGAGACCAAGATGAGAGTATATTCTCGGATGTCAAAATTTTCATGGATAGCGGTGGCCTTGGTTGTGGCAGTGTTTGTCATCGCAGCGTGCGGCTCTAATAATAATACTGTTGACGACAGCGGCGCCGTAGTTGGTACCGATGCAACGGCTGCACCGGCAGTTGTCGAACCGGTAGCCACAGCCACACCGGACCTAACTGCAGGTAGTGTGGAGTCAGGTACGGTAACTGGTACCAACACAGATACTGAGAGCACCATCATCACTGAAACGGCAGTCATGACGGACGTGGGCAGCGTTGCGATAGTTACATCGACCGAAGTAATTACCGAAATGCAGGTTATAACGGATACGCAAGTTGCAACTGACACCAACGTTATGGTGGAGGGCGCAATCCCCGCAGGCGCAGAAGTGGTGAGCGATACTGGGGCTATGAATGAGACCACCGATACGGCGATGACTACCACCACGGGCACTACGGCAGCAACTAATATGCAAGCAGGATCTAGTGCTATGCAAATAACTGGTATCACTGGAGCCGAAGGTGCATTGATACGAGCCTCTACACTACTTGACTATGATTTCGACAATAGGGACGGCAACGTGTCCGGCAACCTCAAAGATCTGTTGGTCGACGTGAGCAATGGACAGATACTCTTTGCCTCAATCGAATACGGCGGCTTCCTCGACATTGGCGACAAGGAAATTGTCATTCCGCTGAGCGCCTTCACATTGAGCGCCGACAATCGACTGGTCCTAAACTTTGATGAACAAGTATTGCAGGATTTTCCTGGTTTGGGCGACAACTGGCCCAACATTAGTGATCCCACATGGGACAATCAAGTGAATGATTTCTGGCGGAACAACAACTTCGATACAGGTTATAATTTCGACGCGACGAACTCTGCCAATGTCATGTGGCTCTCTGACATGACTGGCCTGTCGATTGCTGATAATGGGACTGGCGTCAGTACCATTGACGATGCCTTGGTGGATATGGGAGCTAGCAAGATTAAGTACATAGTCTTCTCCGATGGCACTGGCTTAGGTACCAATGAGGCGTATGTCGTGCCTTACAGCGCTCTTGATGTACAGAACGCGAGTAATGGTAATCTTGCCTTCAATAACAATGTCACGCCGGACATGCTGAGCGCGGCGCCTCGATACAACCGAACTCAGTATGATAACACTGACATCATGCCCCAGAATTTCAATACCGACATGAACACCTACTGGGGTGACAACGGTTATGCGACTGACTAGTTAGGGCTTAGGCCCAATAAGCGGTTGAGCAATTCCCCGGCTCCCGCTTTTGTTACACGCCTCCTCTTGTTGTAAGCCGTTTGTCTACAACAAGAGGAGGCGCACGAAGAAGGTTCGGTGTGGGGACACGGCAACCAAGTACTGGTAAAGAATAGCGGAGATCCTACTTTTAAAAATGATAAGAACTATTCGCGGGGCACGTGACAATTCGAAGCGAGGTTGGCTCACCAAGATCTTTTACTCGGGTGTCGGCTATGTGGCGCTCTCTTGCTGTGCATTTATCATCACGCTTCCGATGCTATACGATGCTTTTCGCTATATTATCCGCATCGTTCGTTCGGCGGGTATCCCGCGGTCTGAGCGGTTCATCTGATGGCAACTCCACGACAAGGCTGAATACACTGAGTAGTTATTCTTGCTTCAAGTTTGCAGCCTAGCCGAGTGCGTCGGTTTCAGGGCAATCAGTTGGCCAATGAGATTTATGCGGCGCAAGACCAGACTGTTGAGTGGAAGTATCTTGCACCGATGATTATTGGCTGAGGTCTACAGGTTCATCTACTGATCGCACGATTGGCGGTTTTCGCTGGCTACCATTTGGGCGTCGTCGTAGGCGCCATTTTGGCGCAACCGATTGCAGGCGCTCTGCAAATGGTCTTGCAAAATATTTCCGAATCAGACACAAATAGTGAAGTTACACTTACTCCACAAGTGGTGTAACGGTGCCGGCGTCGTCCAGGTTGATTCCACGCAATCCCGTCGCAAGGTTGAGCTATCGCAGTTCCCCGGTCTGCAATAGCTCTACTACTCCGGTTGTTATAGTCATAGACTCTGTTGTCATGGCTATACCCTCTGTTGTACCTAAAGGACACAGGTCTACTCTTTCAATGTTCTTACTGCTTCGCTACCATTACGGAACAGTAGCATGCGGCTGAGTGACATCTTCTGCTGCACACAAAATCTTGGTCGCAAAGAGTAGCCAACACTCTATAGTTTCTGGTGAGGGCAGGTCCACCTTCTAGGATCAAGCTTCGTGTTTCGCGGAGTGCTTCGTCCAGAAGTATTGATTCGGATTGATGGCTGCCTCAGATGGAGAATAGACATTGTCAGTCGCCTAGAATTTGATCGCAAAGGAGAAAATTGGTGTCCAAAAAGACTATTCTGATTACGGGAGGCGCTGGTTTTATCGGTTCACACCTCTGTGATGAACTTCTTAGCAAAGGGCACGATGTACGTGTTCTAGATAATATGCAGGAACAAGTACACGGATCGAACATTGTCCGTCCGTCCTATATACATAAGGACGTCAGGGTCTTTTTGGGCGACATCTGCGATGCAAAGTCCGTTGCACTCGCCTGTCGCGATGTTGATGTGGTCTTTCACTTCGCGGCAAGGGTGGGGGTCGGTCAGAGCATGTATGCAGTGAGTGACTATACGAGGACCAATAATCTGGGGACAGCCGTCTTGTTGGAAGAACTCATCAGGAATCCGGTAGAGCGGCTTATTGTAGCTTCCAGCATGAGCGTCTACGGGGAAGGCAAGTATCAGTACCCTGACGGTCGCCCAGCCACGGCGGCGCCAAGATCCATTGAAAGGCTGCGAAATGGCTACTGGGAAGTAACAGACGAAGCAGGCGCCGTATTGCAGCCCTGCCCTACGCCGGAGACGAAAAAGCCTGCACTGGCTTCCGTGTATGCGCTCTCGAAGTACGACCAGGAGCGTATGGCGCTAGTCGTAAGCCAAGCGTACGCTATTCCGTGTGTAGCGCTTCGTTTCTTCAACACGTACGGCACGCGCCAAGCCCTCTCCGATCCCTATACCGGTGTTCTGGCAATCTTCGCCTCGCGTCTCCTCAACGATAGTCCTCCGTTACTATACGAAGATGGCCTTCAGCAACGGGATTTCGTGTATGTGACTGATGTGGCTCGCGCTTGCCGCTTGGCCATGGAGGCGCCCGGTATCGAGGGAGAGGTATTCAATGTCGCCAGCGGCAATGCGTACACGGTACGCGATGTTGCCTCGCGTCTGGCTAGTGTCATGGGTAAATCTGAAATCGAGGCAGAGATCGTCGGCAAATACCGTGTAGGCGACATCCGCCACTGTTTTGCCGATATTCAACATGCACGTGAGTGCTTAGGCTATGCGCCGCAGGTCCCGCTGGATACAGGCATGGAGCGGCTCGCTGACTGGCTGACGGAACAAGCGGCAGTGGACAAAGTCGCCTACGCAAATGTTGAATTGTCAACGCGCGGTCTCACCGTCTAGGAAGCGGCAACACATACTGAATGCTGTTCCCTTCAGTAGTTATGTCGAGATCATTGGGCCAAGACGGCGGCATTCCGCCTTCAGAGCTAGGAGAGCAAAATGAACGGTCTACCTGCAACGCATCTTCACAAACAGGCCTCCACCAAGGGTTCCACCATCGGTTTCCTAGAGTGGTTTCGACCAGGCGAAGAAGAGCGTGTGGAACGGGTGCTTAAGGCAATGTCTGAGGTTGGCGTCGATCACATACGTACCGGCGTGTCTTGGGCGGATTGGTCGTCACCTGGCGGAGAGGCATGGTACCGCTGGTTGCTCCCGCGGCTATCTTCCAAGGTCGATTTACTGCCTTCACTCTGCTATACACCTCCCTCTCTTGGCGCTGCACCCAAGACGTCTGCTCCTCCGCGTCAACCCAAATTATATGCTGATTTCCTAGACTCCTTAGTCTCTAGCCTGGGCGACTGCTTTAGCTTCGTCGAGCTTTGGAACGAACCGAACAACTTCAGTGAATGGGATTGGACCTTGGACCCGCACTGGTACTTGTTCAGTGAAATGGTTGGCGGTGCAGCATATTGGGCTCAGCAGCTTGGCAAAGGAACTGTATTGGGCGGAATGAGCCCGGTAGATCCTACTTGGCTAAACCTCATGTTCGATCGCGGAGTGATGGCCTATATCGACGTCGTAGGCATCCATGGTTTTCCAGGCACTTGGGAACTAAATTGGACAGGTTGGGAGCAACAAGTGGAGTCCGTGCAGTCCGTTCTTGACGAGCATCAATCCGAGGCGGACATCTGGATAACTGAGGCAGGATTCTCTACATGGCAGCATGACGAGTATGCACAATTACAGAGTTTTGTTGAGTCAGCGAAAGCGCCTGTCGAGCGCCTCTACTGGTACAGTGTGGAGGACTTACATCCGAAGCTTTCTGCACTTGATGGATTCCATCAGGATGAACGCGAATACCATTTTGGGCTTATACGCCATGACGGCACGCCTAAGCTCCTGTACCGACTCTGGTCGGGCAGCGGGCTCAGCGCAGTGAAGGAGGAGAAGAAGCAGGCGCAGAAGGAATATGCGAAATTTAAGTCAATAAGCATGGCGAAGCAAAACCAGTATATTCTCGTTACAGGTGGAGCAGGCTTCATTGGCACCAATCTTGCGCATCGCTTCCTCTCAGATGGCAAGCGAGTTCTTGTCTATGACAATCTGTCACGTGCAGGTGTGGAACGGAACCTCGCCTGGCTACGAAAGCGCCATGGCGACCGACTTCTCGTCCGCATTGCCGACGTACGTAACGAGTTCAAACTTACCGAAGCCGTCCAGAATGCCAGCGCTGTGTTTCATTTCGCTGCACAGGTTGCCGTAACGACAAGCTTGCTGAACCCGAAGCGGGATTTCGAGATCAATGCCCGCGGGACGCTCAATCTTCTGGAGGCTCTGCGCGGGCGAGACGAGCAGATACCGCTGCTTTTCACCTCGACCAACAAGGTATATGGAGATCTATCCGCTGTTACGTTGACGGAGAGGGCTACACGGTACGTTCCATTCGACCATCATACTGATTTGTACGGGATATCCGAGGAGCAGCCGACCGATTTCCACAGCCCATACGGCGCTTCAAAGGGCTCCGCAGACCATTACGTTCTAGACTACGCGCGTACGTTTGGGCTTGCAGCAACTGTATTCCGCATGAGTTGCATCTATGGTCCGCATCAGTTTGGCACCGAAGACCAAGGATGGGTGGCCCATTTCCTGCTCAGTACATTGCGAGATCAGCCGATCACTATCTTCGGAGATGGTAAACAGGTACGCGACATATTGTATGTCACCGACCTGGTGGATGCGATGGTACGGGCGCATGATTTTATAGAGGTATTGTCGGGACGCGCATACAACATCGGCGGCGGACCCGACAATACCATCAGTCTTCTGGAGTTACTTGACCATATCGAGCAGCTCCATGGTTCAAAACCTGTGGTTCGCTATGTTGGCGCGCGCGAACTGGCGATCAACGCTACTATGTATCCGATACATCTCAGTTTTCCGAGACAACCGGATGGAGTCCACAGGTTGGTCTAGCCGAAGGTATCACGCGCCTGTACGCATGGCTAGAGAACAATCGAATCCCAGGCGCGGAAACATTTAGAAAAACTCCAGTATTCAGGCCGTCCCTTTTGTCACATGTGAGTGAAAGTGACGGTGTCTTCAGCAAAGAGATGTCCGTTTGAGCGGTTATGATTTTCATCCCTAACGCGTACATACCGCTTGAGTACATTGCTGGAACAAGGAAGGGACTATCATGACGGTGCATACGATTCAAGGTGCTGTGGATAGCGAACTATCGTTTTCAGAAAAACCTCCAGAACTGCATAGGATGCCCCTGGTCAGAAAATCCATGACGGCTGCTGTAATTGTCGCGCCAGGTGAACTTCGGCTGGAGGAGCAGGTGTTGCCAGAGCCAGGTCCTGGAGAAGTTCTGGTCGCGCTGGAAGGTTGCGGCGTCTGTGCGTCCAATCTTCCCGTGTGGGAGGGTAGAGACTGGTTTGACTACCCGCTGACCCCTGGTAGCCCAGGCCATGAGGGATGGGGGCGGGTAATCCAGAGAGGGCCTGATGTCACTGAACTAATTGAGGGCGACAGAGTCGCTTTTCTCTCCGAGAGATCCTTTGCGTCCCATGATATCGCCTCAATAGATTCGCTTGTGAAACTTCCGTGCGAACTGGACAACCATCATTTTCCGGGCGAGCCCATGGCCTGCGCCTTCAATGTTTTCGCTCGCAGCCAAATAGGCCCTGAAGATACCGTCGCAATAATCGGCATCGGATTTCTCGGTGCGATGCTGACGAAATTGGCGGCACGGACTGGCGCAACCGTAATTGCCATTTCGCGCCGTCCCTATTCGCTGAAGGTGGCGCTCGACTCTGGCGCTGTGTACACGATACCGATGGATGATCACCAAAGCATTATTGATCAGGTGATGGAGATCACACGTGGCAATGGATGTGACTGCGTGATCGAAGCTGTGGGAAAGCAGTGGCCGTTGGATTTGGCTGGGGAACTGACAGGCGTGCGCAAACGCCTGGTAATCGCCGGATATCATCAAGATGGGCTGAGGTCCGTTAATATGCAACTCTGGAACTGGCGCGGCATTGACGTGATAAACGCCCATGAACGAGATCCGGCTATTTATCTTTCCGGAATGAGGTCCGCGACGCAGGCTGTTGCGTACGGCGAGATCGATCCGTCGCCACTGTTCACCCACACACTCCCCCTGGAACACCTTGATGATGCTTTCGCCTTGATGCAGCAGCGTCCTGATGGGTTTCTGAAAGCGCTGGTTCGGCCATGAGGATACTCATGACGGCAGATACGATCGGAGGAATATGGACCTATTGTATGGACTTGATCTCCTCTCTGGATCCTTCTGACTTCCAAATTACGCTGGCTACCATGGGCGTACCGCTGACCTCTGACCAATGGGAGGAAGTCGATGAGTATGCGCACCTCTCAGTCAGAGAAAGCGCCTATAAACTAGAGTGGATGGACAATCCCTGGGAAGACGTGGCGGAGGCGGGAGAATGGCTGCTTGCGCTTGAGCGCGAAGTACAGCCGGATATCATCCACCTGAACGGTTATGTGCACGCCGATCTGCCCTGGAATGCGCCTGTCCTGGTAGTGGGTCATTCATGCGTAGCTTCCTGGTGGCGCGCAGTTAAGGGAGAACCTGCCCCGGCTCAATATGATACCTACCAGAACCGTGTGCGATCCGGACTGAATGCAGCCGACATGGTAGTGACTCCCACGAAAGCGATGCAGACTGCACTGACACACGAATACGGCAAGCTGCCTCTATCCATGGTGATTCCGAATGGCCGCAGTCCCGCTCGATTTTCCCGTGTTAAGTGCAAGGAACCATTCATTTTCAGTATGGGACGGCTCTGGGACGAAGCTAAGAATATCCGAGCAGTTGATTTAGCCGCTGATGATCTGTCTTGGCCAGTCCACGTTGCCGGCAACCCCGAGCATCCTTCAGGCGGACGAGTCTCACTTAAGCACGCTCACGCCACAGGAATGCTCTCGCCGACAGAAGTAGTTGATTACCTTGCACGAAGTAGCATTTACGCTTTGCCTGCTCGCTACGAGCCTTTCGGCCTCTCTGTGCTGGAGGCGGCCTTTTCCAGATGCGCACTCGTATTGGGTGACATTCCTAGCCTCCGGGAGAATTGGAACCGTCGTGCTATATTTGTGCCGCCTAACGATATCGCACGCCTGCACAGCGTACTTAGGTTGCTGACTGAAGATGCGCAGCTGCGTACGAAATTGGGCGCTTCGGCCTATCAGCACGCGCACCGTTTCTTGCTCACGAAGACGGGAGCCGCCTATAAACAATGCTATCGTCAACTCCTCGGCCATAGACGAATCAAACGCATACCGCAGCGGCAGTTCGCCTCTGCCGCCAGTCATCGAACGCTTAGGTTACCACTATGAAAATTGTTCTTTTCTACCATTCGCTCATCTCTGATTGGAATCACGGCAATGCGCATTTTCTGCGTGGTATTGTTACCGAACTACAGCGAAGGAATCACGACGTTGTCGTCTACGAACCACTAGCCGGTTGGAGTCTGAGCAACTTAATTCGTAATGAGGGGATTGAGGCCATCACTGAGTTTGAGCGGCGATTCCCGCATTTGCGCAGCGTACATTATGACATCGACACGTTGGATCTGGATGCTACCCTGGAGGACGCCGATCTCGTCATTGCACACGAGTGGAATGAGAAAGCCCTCTTCAGTAAACTCGCTGCTCACCGACAGCAAAATGACCACTACCGGCTACTGTTTCACGACACGCACCACCGATCTATCTCGGATAGTGAGACGATCGGCGACTACCGCATAGAAGAGTTTGATGGCGTCCTTGCCTTTGGAGAGGTCATACGAAACCGCTACATAGACCAGGGATGGGCACGGCGTGCATGGACATGGCATGAGGCTGCCGACACAAGCATTTTTCAACCGCTGATATCATCTGCCGACGCCGGCGATCTCGTCTGGATAGGCAACTTTGGCGATGAAGAACGAACTGAGCGCTTGCAGGAGTATGTCTTTGATCCGGTGCGCGAACTCGGGTTGCGTGCACGTGTCCACGGCGTTCGCTACCCAGACTACGCGTTGGAAATGCTGGCAGTTGCAGGTATTGAATATGGCGGTTGGCTGCCGAACTACCAGGTTTCGCAAGTTTTTCGTGAATTCCGCGTTACGGTGCATGTTCCTCGCCAGCCGTACGTAGAAATGCTTCCTGGCATCCCGACCATACGCGTGTTTGAGGCGCTCGCTTGCGGCATTCCGCTCATCTGCGCCCCGTGGGACGACGTCGAGCACCTATTCACGCCAGGTCGAGACTACCTAGTGGCACATAGTGGAGCCGAGATGCAGGGTCTTCTACGCATGGTGTTACACGAGCCGGATGTCGCAACAGAGCTTGTCCAACACGGTCTTCAGACAATTTATAGCCGCCATACGTGCGCTCACCGTGTTGACCAGCTTCTCTCCATCTGCCGAGCTGACCTGCATATGAATACCCGTACACCTGCCTTGATGCCAAAACAGCGATCAATTGCGGACGAAAGCATCGTGCGCCCGAGGAACTTATATTCGCGGAACGATGGGCAGCGATCGCGGGAACGTATAGAAACGGATGTGTCTCCGAGATCCCGTGGGCAGGGAGAAGCTGTGCCTAGATATGGAGCTGCACAGAGGGTTAGCGATTCAAGCAACGACAAACATAACCAGTCTGGAGCGTAATGACCGCATGAACATCGCCTTCTTCGGCTCTAGCCTTGTCTCCGCCTATTGGAACGGCGCCGCGACCTACTACCGCGGCATAATCAGCGCCTTGCATGGCCGCGGCCATCACATCAGCTTCTATGAGCCGGATGCCTACGACCGCCAGAAATATCGCGATATGGATGATCCGGATTGGGCGCGGGTAGTAGTATACAGCGCTCGGAACACGGACCAGCTCTACGCTTGCCTTGATGAAGCGCAGGCGGCAGACATGGTCATCAAGACTAGCGGCGTCGGCGTCTTTGACGAGCTGCTGGAGGAAGCTGTAGTGGACCTGAAGGGGCCAAGTACTGTGGTCGCGTTTTGGGATGTGGATGCGCCGGCTACCTTGGACAGAGTGAATGAAGTTCCAGATGATCCATTCCGCAGCCTCATCCCGCGCTACGATCTGATCCTGACATACGGAGGCGGTCCGGCAGTAGTGGATGCGTACACGCAGCTTGGCGCCCGCGAATGCCACGCTATTTATAATGCGCTCGATCCGGAGACCCATTACCCAGTGGCGGCGGACCCCCAATACGCCGGACTGTGCAGCTTCTTGGGCCATCGCCTTCCAGATCGTGAAAGTCGGGTGGACGAGTTCTTTTTCAAAGCTGCTGCTGCTCTATCCGATCAGCGCTTCGTGCTAGGCGGCAATGGCTGGGAAGACAAAGCCAAGCCAGAGAACGTGGCTTACGTCGGGTACGTTTCGCCGCGCAACCACAACGCCTTCAATTCGACCGCACGTGCGGTGCTCAACATCAACCGCAGCAGTATGGCGCGCTATGGGTTTTCTCCACCCACGCGCGTGTTTGAGGCAGCCGGCGCCGGCGCATGCCTGCTTACGGACGCGTGGAAGGGGATTGAGATGTTTCTTGAGCCGGGACGGGAAGTGCTTGTCGCGAATAATGGTGAGGAAGTGATCGAGCTTCTGGAACCTCTATCGAACCGCCGAGCCAAGGAGATCGGCGCTGCCGCACGACGACGAGTCTTTGCTGAGCATACGTATGACCAACGCATGGCTCAGTTCGAGGAGATCGTGGACGCGCATGCCGTAAAGCGCAATTTCCTGTGGCGTAGGCTGGCTGCATCACGCAGGCAGCCGAGCACCGGAAGCCCGTAGTCCGAGAACGGTTGCCGTCTGAAGGGATGATCTGATAGACATGGACGTACCTACAAAGCAACGTTCCACAAGTGGCAACAACAAACCCACTATCTCCACGCGCCCTTTGGACGTGGTGATTCTAGGGTTGTCTATCACATCCTCGTGGGGAAACGGTCATGCTACTACCTATCGCGCCTTGACGAAGGGCCTGCATCAACGCGGCCACAAGGTTCTTTTTCTCGAACGGGACGTACCCTGGTATGCCAGATATAGAGATCTCTCGCAGTCGGATAACTGCACTATTTCGCTCTACAACGATCTGAATGAGCTGTCTCAAGCGTATGTCCACCGCATCCGTGAAGCTGACATTGTGATTGTCGGGTCGTATGTTCCAGACGGCGTAGCGGTCGGAGAATTCGTACAGAAAGAAGCGAAGGGTCTTACTGCGTTCTACGATATCGATACGCCGTTAACGCTTGCAAGGTTGGATCGGGGCGAAACAGAGTATATAACGCCGAAGCTTATCCCCGGCTATGATCTGTATCTGACCTTCACAGGAGGCCCACTGCTTGAAAAGCTGGAGCGGAAGTATCATGCGCCACGCGCGCGTCCGCTCTACTGCGCCGTCGATCCCGATCTGTATTTTCCTACACAAGTCGAAACAAAATGGGATCTTGGCTATATGGGCACCTACAGCCCGGACCGCCAGTTGAGCGTCGAACAGTTGTTGATCAAACCCGCAATGCTGCATCCAGATCGTCGATTTGTTGCGGCGGGGCCGAATTATCCACAGCAAATAGTCTGGCCTGACAATCTTGAACGGATCGATCACCTTCCGCCTCAAGACCATCGCGACTTCTATAATGCGCAACGATTTACTTTGAACATCACACGCCAAGATATGAAACGTACCGGATACGCACCTAGTGTCCGGCTCTTTGAGGCTGCAGCATGCGGTACGCCAATCATCAGTGATATCTGGCCTGGCCTAGAATCTTTTTTTAAGTTCGGCATAGAAATCTTCATCGCGCGTACTCCCAAGGATGTCGCCGCACATCTTTATGAAACGACGTGCGCTGAGCGTGAAAGCGTAGGTACGCGAGCCCGAGAAACCGTCTTGAAGAACCACACTGCCGCGCATCGCGCGAAAGAACTGGAGGGTTATATTGATGAGTGCTGTCGTCAACTCTCTTCAACATGATATCGACGCCCTAAAGCCATGGTTTCACAATCTGCATCTACCGTACGACGTTCAAACGAATCCCAATCACGCACTGGGAGACTTTCCAGCGTTCAAGTGGCGTCAGATAGCCGATTACATCCCAGAGGACTTAGGAGGATGGCGCGTTCTAGATGTAGGCTGCAACGCCGGTTTCTACACATTTGAGCTAGCCAAACGCGGCGCACAGGTGCTTGGCATCGACATCAACCCCCACTATTTGGAACAGGCCAACTGGGCAGCGCTACAGCTTGGCCTGTGTGACCAGGTGGAATTCCGAAGGATGCAAGTCTATGATCTGGCAGCCGAAAACGAAATGTTTGATCTCGTGATGTTCTTAGGCGTGTTTTACCACCTGCGCTATCCCTTACTCGGCCTGGACATTGTTGCAAAGAGGGCGAGGCGGTTATTGATTTTTCAGACGCTGCAGATGGAGGGAGATGAGGTACGCGCCGACACCCAGGATCTCCCCCTGCAAAATAGAGCCGAGTTTGCCGATCCCGGGTGGCCGAAGATGGCATTCATTGAACATGAATTTGCCGGTGACCCAACCAACTGGTGGGTGATCAATCATGCCGCCTCTGAAGCGCTCTTGCGGTCTTGCGGCATGTCCATAGAGGCTGTACCGGAGCGCGAGATCTACGTATGCCGACCTGTGGGCGCCCAGTCGCAGAGTGCACTGGACTGGAACGGCGCTGAATTAATGGCAGCAACGGGACGTCCATGGCTGGAACATGTGGGCCATCTATTTGATCCTTGATACCAAGTATTCAAGGCGGTGTTCCAGGCGTACACTCGTCCCTACCTATGGTTACAACGCCGATGGCAGGTTCTATTCCGTACCGGAGCCAGTGGAGCACGCCGATGGCTCGTCAGCCTGTGCTCCTTTGGCTGTCAGGTAGTGCGTCTGTATGGAAGACATGGTCAAGTTCGTCTCTGGTGACGCACCTAAACGCTCGAGCAAATGCGCACGCTACCGATGAGTCGAAAATAAAACTACTTCAGAAGTTTGTAAGAAAGGATGGAAAGAATGACTACACTCGGTTATGCTCTGTCAAGTGAGGAACACAGACCAAACGAACTTGTTCGCAATGCCAGTCGCGCGGAAAATGCTGGCTTTGAATTCGCCCTCATTTCAGATCACTTTCACCCATGGCTGGACGAGCAGGGGCACAGTCCATTTGTGTGGAGCGTTATCGGCGCTATCGCACATGCAACCGAGCGGCTACGACTGGGAACTGGCGTCACTTGCCCTACGACCCGCATCCACCCAGCCATCATTGCCCAAGCCGCAGCCACGGCTGCCTGTATGATGCCAGATCGCTTCTTTCTCGGTGTCGGTACAGGCGAGAATCTAAATGAGCATATCCTTGGCGACCGCTGGCCTGCCTACGATAGGAGAGCAGAAAAGCTCGTGGAAGCCATCAAAGTAATCCGTATGCTCTGGGAAGGCAGAAGCCAGACCTATTATGGTCGACACTATACGATCGAAAACGCTCGCATTTACACGCTCCCGGAGAACGCTCCACCTATCCTGATCGCCGCCTCTGGAACAACAGCCGCGGAAATGGCCAGTGAACATGGTGACGGGCTAATTAGCACAGCCCCCAGCGCAGAAACAGTTTCATCTTTCCAGGCCAACGGAAAAGACAATCGGCCCTGTTATGGCCAGATGACCGTCTGTTGCGCCGAAAGCGAATTCGAAGCTCGTAAGATCGCTTATCAATATTGGCGCAACGCTGCGCTGCATGGCGAGCTGAGCCAAATTTTGCCGACTCCAACCCACTTTGAACAAGCCACGCGCAATGTAACCGAAGACGAAGTCGCCGAAACGATCCTGTGCGGCAATAACCCATCGCGTCATATCGAGCAGATAGAGGAGTACAGCAAGGCAGGATTCGACTACATTTACGTGCATCAGGTGGGACCCAACCAGGATGCCTTTTTTGACTTTTATGAGCGCGACATTCTGCCGAGGTACCAGGAGTGATTCTCACAGGCGAATAGGGGATTCGCCCCTAAACCAGTGGAAAATTACGTACAACTATTATCATTGCGACGCTAGCGCAGCGGTTCGCTCAAATAGATCTCACCGGAAACAATTGCCTCCAGCGCGGGCTCTATTTCGGCTGGATTACCCTTGAGTATGTATCCTCTGGCGCCGGCGCTCAAAGCATGCTGCACATATGATGCTTCTCCATGACCCGATAGCAGGACACAGATTAGTTTTGGCCACTTGACTTGTACCTTGGCAACGAGCGCGGCACCGCTCATGCGTGGCAAGGCCATATCGACGAGCAGCAGGTCTGGCGGACCTATATCCTGCAGGAGTTCCAGTGCACGTTCGCCACTCGGCACCGCTCCGAAGACGTTGAAATTCTCCATTCGTGCGATAAATTCGCGTAGCGTCTTCTGCACCTGGATATGGTCTTCGACGATAAGTACCTCTTTCGTCATGGGTATTCGCCTATTTCTGATTTGCTTTTGGCTTGTCCATCCACTAAAGATGCCGGTCAATACCTTTCTATCACTATACCCAACCAACCCATTGTAAAAAGGAGCCTCTTTGAGGTGAGTATACTGACAAACTTCAAACAAATCGCATACCTATCTATAAGAGAATACAGGTAGCGAATGAGTTTAGATTGTACCTAGATGTTCTTCGACGATATGTACCTGGGTACATGGATACAACATGTGCAAAGGGATGAAGCTTAACGAGGGATTTTACAACTGCGCATAAGACACACCAGCAACATGTGCGGCGTATCAACAACATCACCCTAGATCAGGAATGCCTACACAAAAACCGGTCTTTACCTTGGTTGCAATGGAATGTGAATTGTTACACGAGTCCCATCCCCTGGAGATGACTCTATGTCGACATTTCCACCAAACAAACCGAGGCGTTCACCCATTGTCAGAAGACCCAACGTCATCGATTCCTGGCGATCCTTCAACACCGACTGCATATCGAATCCGTCTCCTTCGTCAATGACGCGGATATGTAGCAGATCATTGTCTCCCCAGATGTCTACGTCGGCGTGTCGAATTCCGGCATGCTTTGCGACATTAAATAAAAGCTCGCGCGTTAACTGGTAAAGCAGTATACGTAATTCGTCATCCAACATCTCAAATGGCTTTTCAGCCTTCACTTGAACAGTTAAGTTGTACAGTTGCTCCATCTGTGAACCAAGCCAACGAACGGCATCTGAAAATCCTTGCATTTCAAGTACGGGCGGGTTCAGGTCAACAGCTAACGTGCGCGTTATCCGAATTGAAGTTTCGACCCAGGCTTCGGCTTCTTCCAGAGATTCCTGAAGTTTAGTTTGCCCTTCTTTTCCGGCATCCTCGCTCAGGATATGCAGCTTCATCTGACATCCGTAAAGTAGTTGCTGCAAGTCATCGTGCAGGATCTGCGCCGTCCGCTGCCGTTCCGCCTGTTCGGCAACCGTGAGAAGTGAGGCTAGCTTGCGTACTTGACGCGTACGCACCTGTATACGTTTCTCCAGAGACTCGTTCAACTCACGCAATTGTTCTTCGACGCGTTGACGCGCAATAAAGTCGGCAGCCTGTCGAGCATACAGATCCAGCATATGGAAGTCGCGATCGGAAGGGCATTGTGGCTCTTTATAATAGGTGGAGAGGATACCTAGGACTTCGCCTCGCCGATTTAGCAGAGGCGTCGAATGCACAGTACGATATCCTGCCTTGCTGACCACCTCGAGGTATGGTTCGAACATTGGGTCCAACAGCACGTCATACACGATGATCCGATGCTTCTCCTGCATCGCTCTGGCGCAGGCTGTTGTATCATCCGCCGCCACTTTGCTGAAGTAATCTAAGAATTCCTCGTCAAACCCGATCTGGGCAGCGAACTGCAGTGTACCGTCCTTTGGATCCAGAACTTGCACCGAACCTTTGTCCGCGTCCATGAGCTCAACCGTGGCAGTCAGAACTTCATCCATTGCCATGTGAATGTTCTTACTAACCATTAGAGTGGAGACCAGTTGGTGCAAGTGTCTCATTGAGGATAGCTGCGCCTTCAGCTTGGCTTGACTATCGCGTAACTCAGCCTCTGCTCGCTTCTGTTCAGTGATCTCGATGAATGTGAGCACAATGCCGTCGATACGATCGTCTACTGTTCGGTACGGACGCAGTCGCGTCAGATAGTATGTGCCGTCTTCTCCTTCAATGCCGCGCTCTAGTACCGTTAAGTCCCGCAGCACGCGCTGGAAATCTTCCTCGAGCTCTTCATATTCTACTACCTGCCGAAGATGCGTAATGGGACGCCCCAGGTCGCTCTTCCGAATATTAAACAACTCACTGATTCGAGGCGTGAAGCGCTGAATGCATAGCTCCCGATCCAGAAATAGCGTGCCGATTTCGGTAGCTGCCATTAGATTCTGCAAATCGTCGTTTGCTTGGCTTAACTCGTCCACCTTGACTTTAAGTTGCTGGTTTACCGTTTCTAGTTCTTCGTTGACGGACTGCAGCTCTTCTGTGGAGGTCTCAAGCTCTTCCGTTGTCGATTTGTATTCTTCATTTATCGACTGTAGTTCCTCGTTGGCCGCGCGCATCTCTTCCTTGGATGACTCATACTCTTCTATCGTAGATTGCAAGTGCTGTCGAAGACGCTGGACTTCAGCTTTGAGCGGAACGATTGGATCATGATCAGTCGCTCCATCTGCCTGCACTTCAACAGCGCTTACGTCCATCATTTCTACTTCTGCGAAGATCACCATAGCCTGATTTTGGCTGTTATGCTCTTCGTCACCAGGCTGTACGATTAGGTGAATCCACTCTGGATTGCCGCCCAACATCGCTTTAATTGGACCCGTGCTGGTGGGCTGACCTTTTCTGAACGCTTTTTGCAGCGCTGCCTGCAGCTCCACGCGCAGCTCTGGCCGCACTTCACGAAGAATATCGTGAGAGGGCGTGCCTGCTGGGCGCTGAAAGTAGCGCCCAGCGCTTTCGGTTAGGTGAATGAGTTGCAGATCTCGATTGACGATCACACTCGGCGGCGCCAGCTCCACAAGCAAGCGTTGATAGCGGTCAAGTTGCGACTCTGCGCTACTCACATGTGGCGTCCAAAGGCCAGTATTGAGCGCATCTATACGTTTGGAAATGATGCCGGTTTGTAGATTTTGTTTCGTTTTATGTTTGGAGTTTCGGTATATGCGATTGGTTCTATCGAACACCTCAAAAAGATCCAGTGTACCATCCGCCGACTCCGCGCTACCTAAAAATAGCCAGCCTCCTGGCTGTAGTGCGTAGTGAAACAGCTGAAACATTCTCTCCTGCAGGTCTCTATTCAAATAGATCAGCAGATTGCGGCACGATATGAGATCTAGCCGAGAAAAGGGTGGATCGTTTAGCAGACTGTGCACCGCAAATAGCACTCGCTCACGTACGTCTTTACGGATACGATAGTGCTCATCTTCCTTGCGGAAGTAGCGCCGGAGTCGCTCTTCTGAGATATCAACCTCGATAGCCTCTGGATAGAGACCATTTCTGGCAAAGGCGAGTGCGCGCTGGTCGAGGTCGGAAGCGAAGATCTGAAAATCGGGCAGTATATCAAGCGTTTCGGCCTGCTCCATCAACAGTATACAGATGCTATATGCTTCTTCTCCCGTTGCACAGCCAGGCACCCAAATCCGCAGCTGTTCATCTGGCTCTTTATCCAACAGCATTTGTGGAAATACCTTTTCCCCGAGAACTTCCCACGCCTGCTGATCCCGGAAAAAGTGCGTCACGCTAATGAGCAAGTTCTTTAACAACGCCTGTGATTCCAATGGATTTTCGCCCAGAAACACAAGATAATCGCGCAAGCTATCGATCTGGTTCATCTGCATGCGCCGGCCGATGCGGCGTAGTACGGTGCTCTCTTTGTAATTCTTGAAGTCATGACCCGTATAGCTGCGGAGGAGGTGCAGGATCTTGCGCAGCGCATCGGCATCGTCCTCTGGAAGTTCTTCCTGATTGGTAGGCAGCTGGATGCGGTTGCGATTGTGCTGAAATTCCACGACTTTGCGGGCTAAGCCTTCTGCCGGCAAGACGAAGTCGACAAGACCTGTTCCGATAGCGCTTCGCGGCATCGAATCATAGGCGGCGTCAGCAGGTTCCTGCGCCATGACAAACCCGCCCTGCTCATTGACTAATTTGATACCAACCGTGCCATCTGTACCGGAACCTGAAAGAATAATTGCGGCGCCACCACCCGGGACTTTGGCCAGCGATCGAAAGAAAAGATCGATTGGCGCTCGCTGTCCACGCGGCGCTTGAAAATCGGATGTAGTAATATGTCCGTCCGCGATGGATAAGTTTTTGTCCGGTGGAATTACGTAGACATGCCCTGCCTCAATCTTTTCGCGATCTGTAACCTGACCGACCTGCATCGAAGTTCGGGATTGAAGCAAGGAGGCGAGACTGCTATTACGCGATGGATCGAGATGCACGATCACGACGAATGCTATGTTGCCATCGGGTGGGAGGGCAGAGAAGAATCGCTGAAGCGCGTCCAAGCCGCCAGCGGAAGCGCCAATACCTACGATAAGAAGATCATTACTATTGTCTTCGCGGTTAGGTACCATAATCACCCTACTAAGTTAACTCTCAACATCATCGACAGGGAGGAGCAGTATAGCGAAGTATAGTTGTCGGTGGAGATATTGTGCAATCTGCATTGCACGAAGCGTACTCGGTTCGTACGCGATAGTACGGGCGCGTGCTCAGCCCTGACTGCCCTATTATACACTAACTGCCGAAGCAGAGCATGCGAATTTGAAATGATGGCATTATAGTCGCCTGTACAAATGAAGCATGAGCAAGTGCATATACATAAGCATGACAATTGTCGGCGTACGATTCGAGCGTCGAAAGATGGCACACCCTCCTATCCGTAGCGCAACTCCTTACTCGCAGAAGCACAGCCTTTCAATACATGCCGTTTCTACCGGCGCAACAGGTCTGGACAACAACTTGACAAAAAAATAACGGACCGTGGTAGAATACGGTTAGAAAGGTTATCCGCACCGAACGGAAGAGTGTATGCAGAATCCGTTTCTGTGCCTCGGTATGCAGTAGAAGCCTTGCTGTGACATCGGGATATCCGGCGACCATCGGCAGGCGTCCGGCGATAGCGCATGATCGGGATTTTGCACTCCAGTTTACGGGTACTGTTTTTACTGACCACCAAAGTCAGACCGTTCCCATACATCATGCCTTCTAGTCGTTGTACGATCATTGACTACATCTGATAGCGGGCTTACAATCAAGAGATGTCTGCTGTAACAGCGAAGTTTGAATCTCATTTACAAGTGAGCAATGAGCTATGAGTTCCACGTTGACTGGAAATGAGATGCCAAAAATTCGCGTCATATTGGCCGATGACCACCCGGTGGTGCGGACGGGTATTCGCGCCCTTCTCGAGAGAGCGCATGACATCGAGATTGTGGCCGAGGCGGAAAACGGCGAAATCGTTCTGTCACTGATCAAGGAATTTTCGCCGGATGTTCTTGTCCTGGATATTGAGATGCCGGGTATTTCTGGTGTAGAAGTAGCGAAACAAGTGCAGTCTGCGCGACTTCCCGTTCACATCCTCGCGCTTAGCGCCTACGCCGATGAGTATTATGTACACAAGGTGCTACTCAACGGCGCGTCTGGCTATCTCGTAAAGGAAGAAGCTCCGCGCACGATCGTCGACGCCGTGCGCGGGGTCGCAAGCGGAGAGGAAGGCTGGATGAGCCGGCGGGCGGCGGCGCAGATGGGCCGAATGACGCGCAATGATAGTACCCGCTCCGGGCTTACAGTGCGTGAGGAGGAAGTCTTGCACCTGGTAGCAGACGGCAAGACGAACCAAGAAATTGCGCTTGCCTTAGGGGTCTCTGCAAGCACTGTCGAAAAACATGTCGGCGCCATCCTAATCAAGTTGAACTGCTCGTCTCGTGTGGAGGCGGCAGTGCGGGCTGTCCGATTCGGATGGGTGTAATCCTCTAGTCATATAGCGGATATCCACCATATCCAGGTATAGTTGTTCCCCATTTATAAACTCCCAAATAGCCGTTATCCTATAGGTACTGTTGAATGCCACACGGGTGTCGCCGAAGGCAACTCCTTTTCAACAGGACTACCGAACAGCGCAGATCACCGCTTTGTCAACGGTTAGCAAGTACCGATCTGCCGGTCTCAACTACAAATTGAGGAGTGGGAGGTAACAACTATGATTCGTTTACTGATCGTGCACCGGACGCGGATGGAATGTGAATTGTTTTCTGCTGTATTGCGAAACGAGCGGGACGTTCAAGTCGTCGGGTATGCATATAGTTCTGAAGAGGCGCTGGAAGAGATTGAAAAACAAAACTGTAATCTCGTATTGGTGCATTTTGCCTTGCCCAACAACGATGCTTTGCACCTTGCCTCCGCACTCTATCAGGCAGAGTCCGATGTCAAAGTAGTGGTTGCCGGCGTTGTTGACTCTAGTGCTTTGATTGTACGGTGTGCGGAGGAAGGCGTGGCAGGATTTGTCCTGGAGGAAGACTCACTGGCCGATCTGGTGAAGAAGCTCCGAGCCGTCCATGAAGGCACCGCAATCGTATCTCCCAATGTTGCGTCCGCGCTAATGGACCGCGTAGCCGAGCTGAAACGACTTTCGAATGAACTTTATGGATTGAATTTATGTCAGGCGGATGATCTGTTTGCTCAGCTAACCCCTCGCGAGTGGGACGTGCTCCATCTCGTCGTCAGAGGCTACAACAATCAGCAAATCGCCTCCGAACTTGTTATTGAAAAAGGCACAGCCAAGAATCACATTCATAGCATCTTGAGCAAGTTGGACGTACATACGCGTGGACAGGCTGCGTTGCTCGCAACCCACCTGCTCAGCGGTCAGCAAGAGGATGCTGCCACCCCAACTACCTTCGTACCCACCATGTCGATGAACGGATCGTCGAGAGCAACAGCATTGAGCCAGTAGAATCGCAATCGTATCGGCGCGGTCCAGCACTTGCTCCGCAGGAGCATAATTGCGAGAAGTATACATGTTCGCTAGCCATTCAGAAGGCATGGTGCGTTGCGGTAGTTTCTGTGCAACCGGAGAAGACTGTAGAACCAATCTGGCGTTGATCGTGAGCCGCTTTTTCTTCGACAGGAGTACCGGCATATGGTCAACGCCAGGCGCCGTCTGCACTGGTTCCCACGTTGATTATTGTTTTGTTTGAATAGGCTCACTCAGTTCAGTTGATGTCTTATAGGTTGGGTGTATCCGTTTTCCATTTGGATGCGGACAGCTGTGCTGAGAGGTTGGCATTCGTTGGCCAGAACGGAATCGGTGGGATGGTACTGATAGAGAGAAACGCGTCGCGTATGGGTGCGCTGCACCGTTTACTTTTCGCGTGAACTATGATAAATCATAGGTGAAAGGCATATCGCATGCGCAATGTCGATGGGCTGACAGCACCTGGGAAGACACTCCTATCCGCACAGATGCCTGAAAACACTGTCGAAAACAAAAATACCGCCGTAGAAGATGAGACGACCGGAAACGCGCGAGGTAGCCAAGTGAGCGTTGATCTTCTGGACTCGGTCCTCTCAACTGATATTGGCGTAATCGTCCTCGACCGCAAGTTCTGCGTGCGGAACTGCACGCCAGCCGCAGCCGCAATCGTCGACATTACCGCAGAAGATATCGGCAGACCCCTGTCCGAACTCACGTCCAAGATCGAAGACGCTGACCTGACCGCCCTGGCTGCGCGCGTCTTTGAAACCGGACAGCGTGTCGAAGAGACTGTCAAGGTCGGAGAAGAAGACTGGAGCCTCCTGCGCATCGTACCCTACCCGTCAAAGACAAGGCACATTGACGCTGTGATCATCACCTCGGTTGATGTCAGCCGCCTGAAATTTGCCGAAGTGGAGGCGCAGCACCACCGTCGGCGACAGACTGCCTTGGCAGAACTGGCTAGACGATCGCTTTCCGACTACCCCCTTGACTCCTTCTTTGCAGATACGTGCAGGCGTGTGACAGAGACCCTAGACATGGAACTCGCCGGTGTATTCGAATTGAAAGAGGCAGATAGCCAGTTACTGTTGCGGGCTGGTTTTGGGTGGCAGCCTAGAACAGTGAGCGAAGCCGCGTTTACCATAGAGAACAACCTTCTGTTTAGCGATGTACTGGCTGATGATGGTGCTGTCGTGATTGATGACCTGCATGAAAAACCACTCTTCAGCGAGTTGCTTCAGGTCGGCGATCAGGAACTCCGCACGGCCCTGTGTGCAAAGATCCAAGGACCGTGTGGAGCCTTCGGCTTGTTAGGAGTGTTTAGCCGAGAACCCCGCAGCTTCACAACGAGTGATGTAGAGTTTCTGCAGTCGACAGCCTGTATACTTCGCTCAGCAGTTACGCAGCGTTCTATAGAGACGGAATTGCGCAGCACACAGCAAATTCTTGCTCTGGCACAGCGTGCGTCTCAAAGCGGGTACTGGGACTGGGATATCATCAATGATCGCTTCTACTGGCCCCCAGAATTCCTTGAGCTCTACGGACTGCCGCCCGATACGGAGCCGAGGCTTGAGGTATGGTACAACCGCATGCATCCTGATGACCGCTCCCGCATTGAGATGCGGCTGCGTGAGTCGTTGGAAGACGGCGGCGAATGGCACGAGGAGTTTCGCATCCTGCACCCGCAACGCGGCATACGCTGGCTGCTTGGCGTTGGTCAGGTGACCTATGGCGAACACGCACGTCCAATACGCCTCACGGGTATCAATATGGACATCACCGAGCGTCGCCAGAAAAATGAGGCGCTACGCCAAAGTGAAGAACGTCTCTGGAATACGTTTGACCATTCAGGTCTGGGGATGGCATATCTGGACTCAGAGGGGCGTCTGCTGGACGTAAACCCACGTCTATCTGAAATACTTGGCTATTCTGGCGAGGAATTTCCGCACAAAGACATCAGGGACCTCGTCGACAGCGGGGGTGCCGCTGACTATCATGAGCTAACCGCTCACTTACAATCGCGGTCATTACCTGACTACGCAAATGATATTCAGCTACTATGCAAAGACGGTTCTTTACGGTGGGTAAATTTGTCCCTCTTCTCCATTCATGCAGCTGACGGCGAAATCGAATACCACGTGGCCTTGGTAAAGGATATCCATGCGCGTAAGGAGTCGCAGAGAATACTTCAGGATCTGACGGCTGAACTAGAGCGGCGGGTGGAAGAGCGTACATCCGATCTGGAAAGAAGTAATCGCGAACTGGATAAATTCGCCTACGTAGCCTCTCACGATCTAAAGTCTCCGTTGCGCGCCATTGACCATCTCGCCGAATGGATCGCCGAGGATTCGGGTCATCTGCTGCCGCCAAAGTCGCAAGATCATCTTAGTAAGTTGCGCAGCCGTGTACAGCGCATGGACGCGCTGCTGGAGGATCTGCTGTCGTACGCACGAGTAGGGCGTAGCTGGGGTTCTGCGGAAATGATTGCGCTTGGCGAGGTAATTGATCATGTCATTGATTTGGTGTCGCCAGCCGACGGATTTGAGGTGTTGCGATCACCAGAGATGCCACACATTGTTACATACCGGCTGCCGTTAGAACTTGTATTGCGTAATCTCATTGATAATGCTATCAAGCACAATATGGCCGACTGCGGCTACGTTCATATTTCAGCCATAGAACGCGGCGAGTGGCTGGAGGTCACTGTTGAAGACGATGGACAGGGTATTGCGCCGGAGTTCCACGAACGAATTTTCCAGATGTTCCAGACGTTGCGTCCGCGCGACGAGGTGGAAGGCAGCGGAATGGGTCTAGCTATCGTCAAGAAGTTGATCGAAAGTATTGGCGGTGAAGTATGGGTAGACTCCACCGTTGGAGAAGGAGCGACATTCCACTTCACTTGGCCAATGGCAGTAGAAGGAGCTGCCGAGAGACGTCCGTGATGCCGTGGCGCCGCTATTTAATTTTCCATCTGTCTAGTCGCAATAGCAAACGAGGATGAAAATGCGGACAGAACGAGAAGTAAACACCCAATCTGTTCACGTACTATTGGTGGAAGACGATGATGTGGATGCTGAAGCAGTGGTGCGAGCATTCCGCCGGCAACGCATTGCCAACCCATTTACCGTTGTCAAGAACGGTCTCGAAGCGCTGGCTGTACTACGTGGGGACGGCACCGAACGGCTGTCGCGACCTTTCATTATCTTACTAGATATTAATCTCCCAAAAATGAACGGGCTCGAATTTCTGGACGCACTTCGACAAGATGAGAATTTGCGGCAAAGCATTGTATTTGTGCTCACTACATCTGACCGTGAGGAAGATATGCTGGCCGCGTACGACAAACAGATCGCTGGATATTTGCTGAAAAAGCGCGCGGGACGCGACTTTATCGATGTAGTTTCCCTCCTTGAATCGTACTGGCGCATGGTTGAATTCCCGCCTCAGGTTCGGAAAGCAGTGTAACGAGAGCGTGATTCTACTGATTGAAGATGATGAAGTTGATAGGGAACTTGTCCAACGTTTGATGCCTCGGAACTATCCCGTTCGTGTGGCGGCGTCTGGCGCGGAGGGCATCGCAGCTAGCGAAACGAAACAGCCGCGTCTCGTGCTGCTCGACTATTGGCTTCCCGATATTGATAGCACGAAACTACTAAAAGAATTTGTTGCCAAAGACATACCGGTGATCATGCTCACCGGCGAACGCAATCCCAATGTAATTGTGGGAGTTATGCGCGAAGGCGCCAAGGACTACCTGCTCAAGGATGACCTCACGCAGGAATCACTGGAGTGGGCGGTTGCCAGGGCGCTCGAGTTAGCCGAGCTTCACCGCAATATCGAGGAGCAACAGCGGCAGCTACAACTTCAGGACCAAAGACTTTCCGAACAGAACCGCCGCATCCGTGCGCTAGCCTCAGCACTGACGTTGGCGGAACAACGTGAACGAGTGCGCGTATCGCATATTCTTCACGACCATATCCAGCAGCTCCTCTATTCAGTGCAGATGAATATCCACTTAGCTATTACTGATTCTAAGAATGAACTCAAGCCAGAGGCGCTAGAACGGCTCGGCGCCGCTACCGACTACATCGAAGAGGCTATCGGTGTAACACGAACTTTGTCCGTCGATCTTAGCCCTCGCATCCTCAGCGACGAAGGTCTCGGCGCCGCACTTCGCTGGCTGAGCAATCATATGAAACGCGTCCATGGTCTTGAAGTAGATCTGCAAATCGAGTCAGATCTTCAGGTAGAGAGTCAAGAATTCCACGTTTTAATTATTCAGATGGTTCAAGAGCTGCTTTTCAATGTCGTGAAACACTCCAACGTGCTGGAAGCGCGCGTGCGGCTGTATTGCGAAGACGGTAAATACAAGATCAAAATAGAAGACGAAGGCGCCGGTTTCGATTCAGTTAAAGCAGTACCCCCTATCTGGAAACCTAGGCAGGGCTATGGTCTCTATAGTGTGCGCGAACGGTTAAAGCTACTTAATGGATCACTTGAAATCGACTCGCATCCTGGCAACGGTGCATCCTTGACCATTGTCTTACCTCCAGAGCAAACACTTGAACCGAGCCTGTAAACAACCTCCACGACTACTTGTAGGATTTGATCTCTAGAACAACTTCAGTGCTTTCATCCGACCTTGACGTTGGCTAAATTGCTTCTGCGTCGATGGCGAGTGATTCTCCAGGAACAAACCTTAAGCCGGTCACTCCCGTGTTTGTTAACGGTGTATCGATTTACTCTTCGAATCTGTACTACATATATCCCCTGCCCGTCTATGCCCATGTGTAATCCATCGCTGGTGCCAGAGTACTGCTGCTGCGACATACTAGACCGGTCGTTGCCGATATCGACAGGTGAACTTGTGCTGTAGCCGGATCTATGCCCCGGCGTGCATACCGCCTGTACAAACAGATACAGAGACGCAACCGCTTCCGGCTGCTATAGTGTTGTAGTCATGATCCAGAGAGTCTCGTGTTACGCGCTTCCAGGTGCTTTGTTCAGTACTGCGAGTGGCGGTTTTTTGGTGCGTAGTGGTAGTGAAGATGTTTGGGTCTCGTCTTAGCAACGCCCTAAGCCGACAAGTAACTTCAGCTAATGAACCTTACTACTAATGTTGCGCAGCGTATTGTTGACTATATAGGTGCAAATCTTGATGTTGAACTATGGGTGACCGATGAGGTTGGCCACCTGATTGCTGGTACAAAGGGCGCCGCCTGCGGTTCGGATGGCTCTATTTGCACGGAGTCAGCGGCTTGGTCACAGCGGCTAACCACAAATTCTCAGAACGACTTTCTGCCATTGACGCTTACCTATGCGCAACAGCCATTAGGAGTTCTGTACGTTGCCAATCATTCGCAAAAGGTACAGGCAGTGGCCGGTATGGTGAAGTCGTTGGCAGAAATGATGATTTCACAGATAGTTGCGGTAGAGAATCTCGGCAATCGACAGAAGATGGTAGACAGACTGGTTTACAACCTGCTCCACTCGTCGAACAATAAGCAGAACCATGAGGCAATAGCCGAAGAGGCAGGTTTCCTGGGCATAGATATTGAGCAGCCCCGTGTAGCCGTGGTCATCGACATATCAGTGCTTCTACCAGACCCACCATCGTTGTCCGACAGCAAAGATGTGGATGAAAAGGCGATTCAGCATGCCAAGCAGACGCATAATCACGTGCTGCGCTACGCTGCGCAGACGCTCTCGACTACTGAAGGTACGCTCTTCAGTTTCACTAAGCCTAACCTGCTTACTTCCCTGTTGGTGGTGGAACCGGAAAAGTTGGAGGAAGAACGCGCGCTCCTAGAATCCAATCTCACCAGGTTCGCTCAAGTGGTCGGCGCGCCGCAGGGACTTTGCGCAGGCTTCGGCGAATATTATGCAATGTGGCAAGACCTCGGGCGCTCGTACGACGATGCGTGCGTGGCGCTGGAGATGGGGCGCAGACTGCACGAAAAAGAAACAATGTTTGGACTGAGCGATATCGGTTTGGTTGCCTATATCTTCACTCGCCACGCTGACTCGCGAACAAATTTAACGAAGCGTCTGCTAAACCCATTGCTTAAACAACAGGAACTCTTTGATACGTTGGCTATCTTTCTCAATGCCAATCTCTCGGCCTCCACCGCTGCTGAACGGTTGCATATTCATCGTCATACGCTAGCCTATCGGCTTAACAGAATTGCCTCACTAACAGGACAAGATCCTCGTAATTTCCAGGCCGCAGCGCTCTTCTGGGCAGCCTATTTGTGGTACATCATGGAACTATAGCTCCCCATTCACCCACGCCTCTGCTTGCCCTTTATTCGTCTCAACTGGCCAATTGGCCAATAACGCTTCCCTATAGAGCAACGTTTTATGGCCAATTGGCCCTACCTTACCCTGCAGTGGTCCTTTATGCTGCATTTATCGCAGTTGATGTGCATAAATTGCTTTTAGTTATGACTTGAGAGAGCAGCTGCAGCATATAGCCATGCTTCAGTACCTAGAGCGAGCTACTATTTGGACTACAGATGCCATGTTTCAACCACTGACACCGTTGCAGATTGCAACCATGGTTCGGCAATTGGATAGTCGGCTCGTAAACATTGTGGGTGAAATGCGCGAAAACGAACTTAGCCTGGTCTATAGCTTTCTGGTAGCAGGTACTATGCATGTCTTTACTGTCGAAAACATCAGTAGAACCGTTGCCTCCATAGCTGACCTGTATCCCTCGGCCGCGCAGTATGAGGAAAAATTGAGCCAGCAGTGGAGTCTTGTCTTTCAAAGACCTGAATAACCTATGTACTCAAAACATCTATGGTCGGCTAAGACGAAAACCTATCTGAGTGTTGTATCCAGACTAGCCCGTCTGGTGGGGTTGACTGTAATCGGTTCATCCTTGCTAGCGGCGTGTGCCGCTTCTCCCTCGCCTCTAAATCCGGCTAGCCAGGTCGCAGAACAGCTTGCAACGCTTTGGTGGGTCCTTCTAACAATATCGCTAGTAGTCTTTGTTGTCGTGATGGGTTTGCTTGCATTTGCACTGTTTCGGCGTCGACAGGGTACTGGCGCCATAGGCAATGGTCGGCTCTTCGTGACCGTGGGGGGCGGCTTGGTTCCCGCAGTAATATTGGTCGGGGTAATGATCTACACCGTCGGCCTGCAGAACGCACTCTCCATGCCGGACGATCCAGCGTATACAGTGCAAATTATTGGCCATCAATGGTGGTGGGAAGTCCACTATCCAGACCAAGATATCACCACGGCCAACGAGATCCACGTCCCTGTCGATCAGCCGGTGGTCTTGAAACTGACCTCTGCGGATGTGATTCACAGCCTTTGGGCGCCGCAACTTCAAATGAAAATGGATTTACTGCCGGGCCAAACGAACACGACATGGATTGATGTGGCGAAGCCTGGGATCTATCGAACGGAGTGCGCCGAATTCTGTGGACTTCAACATGCCCACATGCAGCTATTGATTGTTGCCGAGTCGACCTCAGAAATGGAGGCATGGGTCGAGGCGCAGCAAAGGGACGCTGTTCGACCCGCTGTTGACGAGATTCAGCAAGGTCAACAGATCTTTCTCGGCTCGGCTTGTGTCTACTGCCATACGATTCAAGGCACAGTCGCAACTGGAAAGATTGGTCCTGACTTAACGCATATTGCCAGCCGCGAGACGATCGGCGCAGGAACTCTGGTCAATAATACGGGCAACCTTAGTGGTTGGATCATAAACTCGCAGACAATAAAACCTGGTAACGAGATGCCGCCAATGTACCTGAACGCTGATGAGCTCAGGGAATTGGTCGCGTATTTAGAGTCCTTACAGTAGCTTGGCAATGACGAATTGAACACGATCGGACAGTTAACTAACACAGAACGCTCTCACAGCTTGCTTACCTGTACGGCGAGAGTTATCTGGACTCAGAGGCACAAATGAGCACGATTGCACAACCAATACGCACTGCATGGGAAGGCCCAAGCGGAATCGTCGGCGCCTTGACTACAGTGGACCACAAGGAAATCGGTGCACGCTACATCACCACTGGGTTCATTTTCTTCTTGTTGGGAGGTCTACAGGCACTCATCCTGCGCTCTCAGCTTGCGGTCCCAGACAATACGTTGATCAGCCCTACCGTTTATAACCAAGTATTCACTATGCACGGCACAACAATGATCTTCTTTTTTGCGACGCCGATCCTGTTTGGGTTCGGAAACTATCTAGTGCCTCTCATGATCGGCGCCCGGGACATGGCTTTCCCGCGATTGAACGCCTTCGGCTACTGGGTTTTTCTCTTCTCAGGGCTATTTCTGTATAGCAGCTATCTCTTTGGAATGGCGCCGAATGGCGGCTGGTTCAACTACGTTCCTCTAAACGCCTATGCCTATTCTCCGGAACTGAACATTGACTTTTATGCCTTAGGACTGCTCTTCCTGGGTATTTCCACAACCGCCGGAGCTATTAATTTCATTGTTACGCTCTTTATGCTTCGGGCTCCGGGCATGTCAATTAATCGCATGCCTCTGTTCTGCTGGACGATCTTGGCCACGTCCTTTGCGGTTGTCTTTGCCTATCCGACCCTAAACATCGCCAACCTATTCTTGGAACTTGATCGAAAGATTGGCACGCATTTCTACGATCCTGCAGCTGGCGGAGTAGTGCTGCTATGGCAGCACCTGTTCTGGTTCTTTGGCCATCCTGATGTGTATATCATTTTCTTGCCGGCCGCGGGGATGGTCTCAGAAATCATTTCGACTTTCTCGCAACGGTCGGTTGTGGGCTATGCCTTTTTGGTACTGTCGGCGATGGCGACCGCAGTACTCAGTTTTGGCGTTTGGGCCCACCACATGTTTGCGACCGGTATCCCCCCCATCACGGCTAGCTTCTACAGCGCCGCTACCCTGACGATAACGATCCCCGCCGGCATCCAAATATTCGCTTGGATTGCCACCATTTGGTTGGGAAAGCCGGTGTGGCGTACGGCGTTTCTATTCATATTAGGCTTCCTCTTTACCTTCGTCATCGGCGGACTTAGCGGGGTGATGTTTGGCGTTGTGCCGTTTGACCAGCAGATTACGGACAGTTATTTTGTCGTCGCTCATTTCCACTATGTGCTAATAGGCGGCATGGTCTTTCCGCTGTTTGGCGCATTCTACTATTGGCTGCCGAAGATCACCGGGCGGCTCCTTGACGAGCGAATCGGGCAGTGGAATTTCTGGACCATCTTCATCGGTTTCAATCTCACCTTCTTTCCCATGCACATTAGCGGGCTTCTAGGGATGCCGCGGCGCATTTACACCTATTTACCTGGCCTAGGATTCGAAATTCCCAATATGTTGTCCACCATCGGTGCTTTTCTCCTGGCGATCGGGATCTTACTGTTCATGGTTAACTGGGCATGGAGCCGGAAAAATGGTGAGAGTGCCGGTGACAACCCCTGGAATGGCGGAACGCTGGAATGGTCAACGCCGTCACCACCGCCAGTATATAATTTCCGATTGATCCCAACCGTGCGCAGTGCCGACCCTCTTTGGGATGGGCGTTCTATCGTCCACTCAACCGCAGATAACGCTGCATCGATGTATCCGATTCGAATAGACGAAGCTTCGATCACCGAGTTACCGGCAGATAATCGGCAGGAAATGGCACATGAGCAGTGCCGGTACACAGATTTGGACCAGCGCGAGACGACAGTAACGACTCCGCTCGACGGAAGACCGAACGCCATCATGCATATACCTGAAGACTCATACTGGCCTCTTGTAGTGGCCATTGGCCTCCTCATTGCCTTTATAGGTTTACTCGTAAACTTGCTACTGCTGACGGTGTTGGGGGTAATGATTAGCATCGGGAGTCTGGCGGTCTGGTTATGGCCGGAGCCGCAGCACGAAGAGGTGGCAACCCTATGAGCTCGAACCAAGCATACACTCGTGAAACTCCGCTACCCTATGCATCCACCTTGTCTGGCAGCCGGTCAGTTTCATGGTGGGGAATGATATTGCTAATTGCAACAGAAGCAACTTTGTTTGCTGCCCTTGTGTCAAGTTATTTCTTTCTGCGTACCAATTCGCCTACCTGGCCAGCCGGTAATATTGATCGGCCAGAATTGGTTCTCGCTGGCATTAACACTGTGATACTGATATCAAGCAGTATACCGATGCAGCTTTCGCTGCGAAGTATCCGGCGCGGGAATAAGAGCGGGCTGATCATTGGTTTGAGTATCGCTGCTGTACTGGGCGTGATTTTTCTAAGCCTGCAAGGTGTAGAGTACTCCCGCACCCATTTCGCGTTGCAAACGAACGTCTACGGCTCGCTGTTCTACACGATTACTGGCCTGCATGGACTCCACGTACTGGTCGGGTTGGGATTTGTATCTTTTGTACTGGTACGAGCCTGGCTGGGGCAATTTGATGAGCATCACAATCAAGCCGTGGAGAACACCGCACTCTATTGGCATTTTGTCGATGCAGTTTGGATTGTGATTTTCAGTTCGCTCTATTTGTCTCCGTATGTGACATGACGAACTGGTTTGATGGGAGCTTATGAATGACAAACGCTCAATCGCAGCCTCACGGTGTGAATAATTGGTCGCTCTGGTTTGGCATCTTTGGCGGATTAGTTGCCTGGGCACTCTTCTTCGTTGTCGGGTACATCATCGCCTACGGAGGTTGTGAATTGGGGTTCGCTAGCTATCAACGCTGGCTACTAATTGTTGCAGGAGTTGCGGCAGTGATCTCCATTGCCGCAACGGTGATTGCCTACCGTCAATTGCAATGTGTTGGTATGGACGAGGAAGATACGAGCGGAGAAGCGACTGAAGAAGTACTTGGTCGAAGCCGGCTAATGGCTGTACTCGGTACTTGGCTCAGCGGGCTATCGCTGTTCATCATCGTGATGGTCAGCATTGCCGCAATCTGGATGAATCCTTGCGCATAGGATAAGTGATGTCAGCTCAGTTTCTATATGTTGGAAAAACTTGGTTGGGGAGTACATCAGACATTCTGTCTATGCTTCTCCACGCCTCGCCACCGTGGCTGAATGAACCGCATAGGATATGGCAGGCATGGAGTTGGGAACCCAGTATCAATCTTGCGTTGATACTGGGTACCGCCGCCTACCTCGGCGGCACGATAGGCTGTTGGCGCCATGCCGGTTACGGACGAAGCATACGCTTCTGGCATGTTGCAGCCTTCCTTAGTGGAGCTTTGGTGTTGGTCGTTGCATTGATCTCGCCGCTAGACGCGTTGAGTGAAGAGCTTTTCTCTGCGCATATGGTGCAGCACCTGTTGCTCCTGTTAATCGCCCCACTGCTATTTGTTCTTGCCCGCCCTCTCTTGGCATTCCTGTGGCTTCTACCACGAGACTCTCGGCGAGTACTGGCTAGGCTGTGGCGGCACACACGATGGGCGCGGACAGGCTGGCGGTGGCTGACACTAGCGCCGATCGTCTGGCTGCTGCACGCCGCCTCCCTGTGGATTTGGCATGCGCCGCAACTATACGAAGCAGCAATACGCAACGAGACGGTGCATGTCGTAGAACACCTCTGCTTCTTTGTGTCAGCATGGTTGCTCTGGTACACGGCTCTTATGCCGACGGGAGGACGGCGTCGCTACGGGACCAGCGTACTAATCATCATCATGACAGCCATACAAGGTGGTGTGCTTGGCGCCTTACTAACATTCTCACCGACGCTGTTATATCCGATTTATTCAACCAGTACGATACCTTGGGGTCTCACGCCAATGGACGACCAACACCTGGCTGGTGTGATTATGTGGATACCATCTGGTTTATTCTATTTCGGTTCAGCGGTCGGTCTCTTCATGATCTTTCTGACGGCAGTAGAAGACGGAATGCAGCGACGGGAACAGAGCGGAAATTACTTAGGGATTGTTCCTGAGGTGAAATAGGCACGATCGAAGGAGGATACGACGTGCATCAGCTATTCAAACATATCTGGTTTGGCTGTGCGCTCGGAGCAGCAATCCTAATAAGCCTAACCTTGCTGAACGGTTGTGCTAGTCAGTCAAACACGAACATTGCCATGGCATCCAGTCGGCAAGGAGTGCCAGGCGGCAATGCCAAACTCGGGGAGGAAGCGATACTACAATACGGATGCGGTTCGTGCCATGTAATTCCCGGGGTCGCCGGCGCCAATGGACTAGTCGGCCCACCACTCACTGGTATTGCAGACCGTGCCTATATAGCCGGAGTGTTATCCAATCGTCCGGCTAATATGATGATTTGGATCATGAATCCACAGGTTGTGGTGCCAGGGAACGCAATGCCGATTCTGGGCGTGTCGCAAGACGAAGCGCGCGATATTACGACCTATCTTTATACGTTGCACCAACCTTAATGGCGGGATAGGGACGCGAAACCAGGATAAATGCCAGCACAAAATTGGGCCCTGTCGACAATGCGGAGAATGGAGCAAGCTGCCTTGCGTGACATATTGAGACTGCAAAGGTCACGCGACATGATGGTATTTTCGGCCAACAGTGTATCGCAACGATAGAGATATGTACTGGCATCGTGAAGTCCGGTATGGGCGGAAGAAAGAACTAGGAACGGGGAGACGTATGGATAAGCCGCAAGAGAAACTTAAGGTGACTCGACGCAATTTTCTTAAGGGAGTGGGGTTGGCGACCGCAGGCGCTGCAACGCTTGCCGCTTGCAGCACTCGGGAAGTACCGGTGTCAGTGGCTACGCCGGAACCCACGTCAGTACCCATTCCGCTGCAATACCCGGATGTGCCCTACACACCGATGCTGCCGCCGACTACTGAGCTACAGGTTCTCACACCTCATGAATCACGCACAGTCGAAGCGCTGACGGCTCGCATTTTGCCCGGTACCCCTGACGATCCAGGAGCCCGGGAGGCTGGTGTAGTTTATTATATTGATAACCTGTTGGCATACCACGAAGGATTCAACGAGCCTACCTACCGTGAGCCGCCGTTTGTACAAGTATATTCTGGTGACAAGCCCCCAAAACAAGCGGGGGCTACCGTACGAATTCAGAGCTCAGCGCACAGCAAGAATACGCCTACGCCAACACCATCACCCATCCCAAGCGCGTCGCCGACGCCGACGCCGACCCTCACGCCTCCTCCGCCTGATGCAAGCGAACTCACTTCGACTGCCGGGATCACCGGGACTGCCGAGCTGACAACGTCTGATCAGACTGCCACCATGCTCGATGTTGAGTCTCCCTTTACCATTATATGGGTGCCAGCCAGTGAGATCGCCCGCTACGGTTATCAGTCGATCCTCTCGCCGCGCGAAGTTTACCGTATCGGCGTGGCAGCGGTAGATCGCTATACAGGCAGCAATTACGGATCGGACTTCGTCGATCTCAGCGAAGATAAGCAAGACGAGGTGATTGGTGCGATGGCGGACGGCAAGATAGCCGATGCAGACTTTGACAGGAACCTAAGCGCAGAATCTTTTTTTCATAACTTGCGCAGGCACACAGCAGAGGGAATGTTCAGCGATCCGGTCTATGGCGGTAACCGTCAACTCGTTGGCTGGAGTCTAGTAGGATATCCTGGGGCTCAGCGCGCTTATGAACCTTGGGAATTCCAACAGGAAGGTACTGACCGTCAGCCTCAGAGCATTATGGTGATGAACGTTTTTAACGCGGGTCAACCTGCGAATCCGAACGTGATCTTGCCGGTAAGCGGCTCCGATGAAGACGGCGAAAATCGCTAGAGGGAGAAGGAGACCAAAATGGCTATTACTCACCCCAAAGTGGACGTCGTTACTGTCGGTGCAGGCTGGACGTCCGGCATTATGGGCTGGAAACTGGGTAGTGCCGGACATCAGGTTGTAGCAATTGAGCAAGGACCTGCGCGTTGGGGCAACCCCGATTTCATGCACAATCATGACGGTCTGCGCTATCGCATTCGAAAAGCCATGATGTTTGACCTCAGCAAAGAAACGTGGACATGGCGACCGAACCCCAAACTTGCTGCCTTGCCGATCCGTCAGTTTGGTTCGTTTATGCCGGGCAACGGCAATGGCGGCGCGAGCGTCCACTGGACGGGTCAATTCTGGCGTTTCCTACCGGCGGACTTCCAACATCGGTCACACAACATTGAACGATATGGGAAGGAAAAGATTCCTCCCTATATGACCATTCAGGATTGGCCAATCACCTATCAGGAATTGGAGCCATACTACACCGACATCGAATATGATATCGGGGCTTCTGGACAGGCAGGAAATATCAACGGCGAAATTATAGCCGGTGGCAATCCGTATGAAGCGCCGCGATCGCGGGAGTATCCTTTGCCGGCCCATCCGGTGACGGTCCCGGCACAGATGTTTGCCAATGCTTGTGAAGCGCTCGGCTATCATCCATTTCCGCAACCAGCCGGCATCATATCACGCGCCTACCGCACGCCGTTGGGAACGGAACACGCTGCCTGCATCTATTGCGGTTTTTGCACCCGGTTTGGCTGTGAGGTTGACGCTAAGATGAGTGGTGTCAACGTACATATTCCGGCGGCGCTGCGCACAGGCAACTACGAGATTCGAAATAACAGTAAAGTGTTACATGTCAACCTAGGCAAAAATGGGCTAGCAACCGGTATAACCTATCTAGACTTGATTACAGGCGAAGAACACGTACAGCCTGCAAGAATCGTCATGCTAACCGGATATACGCTCACAAACGTGCGTATGTTGCTGCTCTCGCGCAGCCAAGACCATCCCAACGGGATCGGTAACGACCGCGGCATGGTCGGCAAGAACTACACATACCAGCTATCGCAAGGTCCTGCCACAGGCATCTTTGAGGGACATCGATTCAACCTCTTTATGGGCAATGGGGTTGTGCAGAACCTGATTTACGAATTCAATGCGGACAATTTCGATCATAGTGACCTCGATTTTATCGGCGGCGCATCGATTTATTGTGGTGGCGGACAGCGGGATCCTCTCACATCCGTGATAGATATGCCACCGTTGACAGCCGGGACACCTGCTGCGAGTTCCAGTAGCGGACCAGCGACAAGCGGCGAGATTCCCACCACAGGCGAATTAGGCAGCCTTGCCCATCGCGGCAAGGAATGGGGCAAGGACTGGAAGGAAAATATGCGAAAGAATTGGGATGGTATCGCCGGAATCGGTATCCAGGGCGAAATCCAGGCCTATGTCGATCAATATCTCGATCTGGATCCAAATTATCGAGACGCATGGGGACAACCACTACTGCGCATCACCTTTGACTTCCATGACAACGAGTACAACCTCTATCGCTATCTTGCGAAGCAATGCAAAGAGATCATGCAAGAAATGAACCCAACACGTATGACAACGAGCGGCGAATTGAGCCCTTACAACGTTCACCAATATCAAAGTACACATTGCACCGGTGGTGCAATCATGGGCAGCGATCCAGGAAATTCAGTAACGAACAAGTATGGTCAAGTGTGGGATACGCCAAATGTCTTCGTAACCGGCGCCGCGCTCTATCCACAAAATCCAGGCGCCAATCCGACTGAGACGTTGCTGGCGCTGGCATATATGGCAGGAGATGGCATACGGGATCAGTATTTCAGACACCCGAACAAACCCATCTCGTGAAGCGCTCTTCATGGGGAGCGAGGGACAAAAGACCGTGAATGCAGTCCAACGAACAGGATCTCGAGAGCCTATCAAATGGAGCAGACGGCGACTGATGCGGCTCGCTGCTATGGGTACGCTAGTAGGTACACTGGCAGGAGCCTGCTCGATTGCCACGGATCAACGGCGATTTCAGGTAAATATCGAAGGAACAGATGCGGTTCTGTTTGTACCAAGTACATTAACGGTTCCAGTAGGCGCTACCGTAGTGTGGCAAAATCGCGATCAACATCCTCACGCGGTAACGTGCGATCCAGCACTGGCGCAAGAAGTAGGAAGTTATTCGGTGCTGCCGCCTGGGGTAGAACCATGGAATTCAGGCACCCTCTACACTGGAGAAACATGGTCGCATACCTTTACTACATCCGGCAAATATCTCTATTTTTCACGCAGCGATGAAGGCGGAGTCACGATAGGGACGATCATGGTTTCGTAGGTGGCGCAGGCGTACCTGGCAAAGTCTGAAAGGTTGAACAGCCCTAGAAGCCGTGTGGCGAAACATTGGCGCAGGATGAGTTTGAAAGATATTTGCTGCGATCGAAAAGGAGAGTCCAGAGGATCACACAGAAGTCGGATAGGGAGAATCCATTGCAGGTACTAATTAAGGGTATCTGCCAGACAGCGACATCGGCACAGTTTTGTGGAAGGAGAGCTTTATGTACATTAACAGGCAAATAGCTGCTACCTATTCTACGGTGCAGAACAGCACTACCTGGCGCGATTATCTCAGCTTGACAAAGCCAAGGGTGATCTCGCTGCTGCTCCTTACCACGATATGCGCAATGCTGATTCCCAGGCAGCCACTGGCCCCGTTAACAATCGTGATTACTCTACTCGGCGGCTATTTGGCCGCGGGTGGAGCCGGCGCCATAAACTGCTACTTGGATCGAGACATTGACGCGGTCATGTTGCGCACGCGCCGTTGACCGCTGCCGTCGCACCGTATTAGGCCGCTCAACGCACTCCTATTTGGGATCAGTCTGAATATACTCGCCTTTCTACTGTTATGGTTTGGCACAAATCTGCTAGCAGCACTGTTGGCAATTGGAGGCAGTGTGTTTTATGTGGTCGTTTACACACTTGGGCTTAAGCGGCGTACAACACAAAATATCGTCATCGGTGGAGCAGCCGGCGCTTTTCCACCCTTAGTCGGATGGGCAGTGGCAACCGGTGCCCTTGCGCCTCTAGCCTGGTGGATGTTTGTCGTGGTCTTTCTGTGGACACCACCCCATTTCTGGGCACTTGCGCTGATTCGCCGCCAAGAGTATGCTCGCGCACAGGTGCCGATGCTGCCGGTGATCGTTGGTGAAAAGACCACACAAGTATACATTCTGATATATAGCTTGGTTTTGGTGACTGTATCCTTGTTGCCGGTGGCCTTTAGTGCGCTGGGACTACTGTACGGCATCGCAGCGCTCGCTTTAGGTGTGCTGCTTGTCTATTGGGCATGGCGCTTGCTGAGCATTGGCGCGACGCCTGTTGCTTGGCAACTCTACAAGTATTCTTTGCTGTATCTTGCATTATTATTTGTAAGTATGGTTATCGACCGGCTGTTGCTTGGATAGGCTGTCCGCACCGTCAAGTACCAATGGCGTGAAGGTGGCGCGCTCGACCTGTGCGATGAAGAGCAATACAAACAACGCCAGCCGCTCAGGCAGGTACTCCGAATGAAACTTACGTTGGCATCGCACGCATACATAAAGGATCTTACTCAAAGAAGTGACTGAACTGTCATCTGTGCTCAGCTGAAGATAGTCGCCGTATGCGATAGTATTTTTCGCACAATTCAGTACCATTGAACATGACGGTTAGTTCGGCTGGTCAATGTCTGTAAAACAGTGAAGCCTAACTGAAATGATATTCAAAAATTATGGCTGCTCAATCTAAGGGAAAACCTATAGCTGTCTACGGAGCGATGGCCGCTAACTTTCTCATAGCGGTTACCAAATTCGTTGCGGCTTTTTTCACCGGCAGTTCCTCTATGCTGTCCGAAGGTATCCATTCGTTAGCCGACACAGGAAATCAGGGTCTAATCCTGCTCGGTGATCACAGAAGCAAAAAGAAACCGGACGACACACATCCGTTTGGCTATGGACAGGAAATTTATTTCTGGACCCTCATCGTAGCGACGATTCTCTTCGGGACCGGCGGCGGCATGTCCATATACGAAGGGGTTACCCATGTGCTTAATCCTGGTCCGTTGGAGGACCCGTTTTGGGCCTATGTCACCTTAGGCTTAGCTGCACTTTTTGAGGGCACATCGTTCGTCATTGCCCTGCGCGAGCAGGTGCGGGTGAAAGGAAACGAGTCGGTCTTGATGTCCATCCATTCCAGCAAAGAGCCGACAATTTTCGTCGTACTGTTCGAGGACGGAGCCGCCCTTACTGGATTGGCCATCGCATTCTCCGGTATTTATTTGTCCCATAGATTAGATCAGCCTAGCCTGGACGGCGTCGCATCCATATGTATTGGGCTGCTATTGGCAGCTGTAGCCGTCATGTTGGCTTATGAAAGCAAAGGACTACTGCTGGGTGAAAGCGCAGATAGACAGATTGTCAGTGATATTCAGGAATTAGTGCGCGCCGATAAGGCTGTGGAAGATGCTCGAAGACCATTGACCATGCATTTGGGCCCAGATGAGGTGCTGTTGAACCTCGACGTTCAGTTTAAGGCGGAGTTGACCAGCAAAGATGTCATGATGGCCATCGACCGGCTGGAGCGCAATATTCGCACGACATATCCGGAAGTCAAGCGAATCTTTATCGAAGCAGAGTCGCTGTCAGAACCTAGTAAGGATACTCAGTCGACAAAAGAGCAAGTAAAGTAGAGACGATCCCGCCGTGTATGCTCACATGAATTCCCATCCCATATTCCATTCTGGTGGCGTAGAATACCTTTATCACTTCATATACAGCCCAATTAGCGATAGTCGCTGCTATCCCATCCCTGTAGTATGCAGATCTGCAATCTAGTGCAACGTGCTATACTCTATCGCTTCGTGCTGTAGCTAATCATTGGCGTTGGAGTTGGCTACAGCACTTCCGATTAGGCGAACTCCTAACGAAACTGAACCAGTAACCTAATCACCCAAGATCACAAATTCGGCGCCTAATACCTCGACGGATGCACGTCGGCATACGCATTCATATATCTACTTACGGATGCCGGATTGCGCACTTCTTCTTGGACACCTGCCAACTTACTCTGGGAGTCAGGGGATATGGTAGGATGAGTCCAATGACATCACTGGCGGCGCTTGTAACCGTGTCGCCTTTCAGCGTTCCGATGAACAGGTCATTATGCAGTCTTATAAACCACGTGCAATGCGCCGGCACGTCCAGCTATTCCGCCGCGAGCTCGAAGGGCAGCTACAGCGTAAGCTCGAATGGATTCTGGGTGGTCAGGCGAGAGTCAACAGAGATGTTGATGCGGCTCTGTTGCGGAGGCGTATTGCAGAGGCGTCGTCTGAAGAAATTGTGGCTAAGGCCGCCATCGCGTGGTTCATTCGACTGTGCATGTTGCGATATATGGACGTTCGCGGTTATTCGTTCGTCCGCACAGTTAGCATTGCACAGGCTGGAGACAGTCCGGATCTATGTCATTTACATCAGCCTGAGCTTTCGCAACAGCGGATTTTCCAGTACGAGGAACATCTGGAACAACACCGCCAGAACGTCCCAGACCCAACAGACAACCAAAACGAAACCTTTGCAGCCTCCCTGTTGGCTGTTTGTGATCATTTCAGCGAGCGATTACCGACCGCTTTTCCTCCTTTGGATGGCGCGGCTCGCATTCTGGTTCCCGAGCTGTACGAAAACGATCGTTACCTACTCAACATGTTGGCCGCGCTGTTGCCGGATGACGTCCACTGCCCGGTGGAGAATGTCGGATGGCTTTATCAGCAATACACAGCTCAGGAACATGATCAGGTCATCCGCTCAAAGCGCACCATAGGTATCGAAGACTTGCCAGCCGCTACTCAACTGTTTACACCTACATGGATTGTGCACTACCTTGTGGACAACTCGCTGGGACGGCTGCTGTCAACCAGCGCAGATGTGTCGGATGAGATTACGTCTTCAGACTATTTCGTCACAACGGACTTTGTCCATACTCGTGACTACTCGTCGCTCGCCCTAGATCAAGTTAGCGTATGCGACCCTGCAGTCGGCAGCGGTCATATGCTTACCTATGCGTTTGACGCACTGTACGAAGCTTATGCTTCCGCCGGATACGCATCAGATGCGATCGCTCGACTCATCCTGGAACGAAACCTCTACGGCATCGATATCGACGAACGCGTCGCTGCTATTGCGTCGTTTGCGTTATTGATGAAGGCACGTGAACGCTCGGCGACAATACTTGCAGACGGTATCCAACCAAACATCTGCGTACTGCATCCGATTGACCAGGTGGAGTACTTTTATGAAACTATGGACGCACTCGATCTTCCGGAAGAATTACGCCGGCGATTATGCAATGATCTGTCCCATTTGGAGGTAGCCCGGTCAGTTGGAGCGCTTATACAGCCCACGTTAACGTTCCAAGAGATCAATGATATAGGGATATCCATTTCGCGAGCTGATGCGGAACAGTCCGCGACATCAACACAGCTCCGTGCACTCCAGAATAGTTTGCGACAGCTTGCGTTTTTGGCACGGCGCTACGATGTTGTCGTGACAAATCCGCCATACATGGGTAGGCGATTCCACAATGATGAATTGCGACAGTACCTACGGAAGCACTACCGCTCGTCCAAGGCCGATCTTTTCGCTGCATTCATGCTTCGCTGTCGTGAACTTGCCCACGAAGATGGTCTCGTGGGGATGATGACGCCAAACGTCTGGATGTATCTCTCGTCCTACCGGACACTGCGCAGGCGTCTGCTGGCAACGAGCACGCTCATCACGCTGTTGGAACTGCCCTTAGCAGGATATACGGACGCAACCGTACAGATATGCGCATTTGTGTTTGCCTACCGGGTATGCGACTCGTCCACAGCGTTCATCCGTCTGGTTGATCAGCGCGGAGGCGAGGAGGCTTTGGCGGAGCAAGCGCGCCTTGCTATACGTTGCAAGTCTGCGCCCTTCTATCATGTCGCGCACAGCCGCAAACTGCTGAATGCGCCGTCCTCCAGCCTTGCGTATTGGATCGATGAGCGAGTCTTGGAGATTTTTCACGAATCCGCGCGGTTGGGCGACATTGGCAATGTCTGCCAAGGCATCGCAACGGCGGACAATAGGCGGTTTCTGCGCCTGTGGCATGAGTTAAGCATCAGCGATATCGCCTTTGGCTGTACAGGTCGTAAGGAGGCGTTGGCTACCGGTAAACGCTGGTTCCCCTATAACAAGGGCGGTGCATTTCGCCGCTGGTACGGCAACCAGACGCACGTCATCGACTGGCAAGAGGACGGTGCGGAACTCTTTGCCCATCGCCCGCGTTCGGTTGTCCGTAACCCGGATACATACTTCCGTCCGTCCCTCAGTTGGTCAAAGGTAACTAGCGGGCGATTTTCGCTGCGCGTATTTCCCGCCGGCTTTATCTACGACGTAGCCGGTTGCAGTATCTTCGTCGAAGATGAGAATGTGCGTACCGTGCTGCTAAGTGCGATGAACTCACCGGTGATGCAAGCCACTGTTGAAGCGCTCTCGCCTACGTTGAATTACGAAGTGGGCCAGATTTCCGGCTTCCCCTTGCCGCCCGACATACTAAGCGCTGCGCGCAACGTCAAAGAACTCGTCGTGCAGCTTGTCGCCATCGCGGAAGAGGATCTGGTGTTCGGATGAAACAGCGTGGGATTTCCAGCGCCTGCCCCTGCTGAAAGATAACGTGCGTCGTCCAACTCTGTCCGAAACGTATGATGCTCTTTTGCAGAAGTGGCACGCAACTTGCGAGCGGGCGCGGTCGCTTGAAGAAGCCAATAACCGTGCTATCATTGATGCGTATGGGTTGTGCGACATTCTTGATCCCACGGTGAAAATTGAGGACGTCGCACTGCGTTGCAATCCTGCGGCGCGCTTTAGCCGTCGTCTGGGCGATGTTGCCCTGCAAAGGCGAATGCGCGAAGACATGATGCGCGAGCTGGTCTCCTACTTCGTGGGTTGTTTTTTCGGGCGCTATTCACTAGCACATCCGGGCTTGGCGCTGGCTGACCAGGATACTCAGTCGGATGAGCGAATACTGGTCATCGTCGATGAAGCGACTGCACGTACATCGCTCGATTTGCCGGAATTCGATATCGCATCCTTCGAGGTTGCAAAGTCGCCTCTATTAGAACAGGCTATTGAAGCGGATGGTAAGAAACGAAATCAAGTCGGCAGTAATCGTGGGAAAGCAGGTCGTCGGGCAACTGCTCATGACGGGGCTGATAGTTTCAACACCTTTCTTCAGGCTATTTTTGGTGAGGAGAATGTCAAAGATAATCTAGCGTTTGTCGAGAGTGCACTGGGAATGGGTGTGCGAAGCTACCTTGTGCGCGACTTTGCCGTCGACCACGCAATGCGGTATCAAAAGCGTCCCATCTACTGGCTATTTACATCAGGCAATCACAGCTTCAATGCGCTCGTCTACATGCACTGTTTCGGACCGGATACTGTCGAACATGTGCGCCAACAGGCTTTGCGTCCGATAATTGAATGGCTTACCCTCGCTCGTTCCCAGCTAGAGGCGTTGTCTGTAAACGAATGCGCGGTTGAAGAAAGGCGTAAGGCTGCCAACGTCGAGCGTGAGCGCGTAGAAACTGCGCTGCGGGAATTGATCCAATACGATCGTGAGATATTAGCACCACTCGATCAACAACGCGTTGCGTTTGACCTAAATGATGGTGTGCAGCACAACTACAATCGGCTCGGCAAAGCGATGCGCACGATATCCGGTCTTTCCAGTAGCGCATAAATACGACTATCTGACTATGCGAAGGCGCAGACCATCTCTGCGTCGCTAAGAGCCAATGTAATTGGTCAACTGCTCTATGATAAAGCGCTGCTCACTAATGACCGCTTTCACCAAATCACCAATGGAGACGACGCCAATCACGCGGCCCTCTTCTACAACAGGCAGATGCCGAATACGCCGGTCGGTCATCACCGCAAGACATTCCTCCGCCGTCTCCTCCGGCTTGGCATAGACGACACGTCGCGTCATGATTTCCCGCACTGGCGTTGCACTGGATACGCGACTTTCTAAAATTACCTTACGTGCGTAATCCCGTTCGCTAAGAATTCCCACAACCTCATCGCCATCAATGACCATGACCGCACCAATCCCCTTGTCTGCCATCAGTCGAATCGCTTCGAGTACGGATGTGTCCGGACCGACTGACCACACGTCATATCCTTTGCTCTCCAGCAAATATCTCACTGTTTTATTCAAGTTGGACCTCCGTTATTCCACTGTGCTACCAAGCACTACTGCATACAACTAACCACACCGCTTATCGATACGTGCGTTCAATGCAATGCTGCCCTTTCGAGCGATGGTTCGACAGTTGTGACTGATGCAATGGTAGCGGATAGTAACGATTTTCGCCATGGGCATTTCTGGGCCTTCTGTGCCGTACGCTCGTTCATTAGTCGATCCACGTAGATGCAACTTCTGTTGTTTGTTGCAACGTTTCTTCCAAGCTATAATGGAAAACGTGACCGCATAAACGCATTCGCCGTTATTGACTTATCAAGAAACAATGCAACGGTGCACACCAGCGTAACCCGCCCTATCACATAGATTCAAGAGCTGCATAGCGTATGACGTCCGGTGAATCGACCAACAAGTTCGGCCTACTCATTGCCGGTCTGATGATCGCCGCCGGTATACTCGTAGCTGTGCGGTTATTTTCGGCTACCTCTGCCTCCAGCCAACTAAGCGCCCCGGAGCTGACAAGCACAAGTGAAGCCAAGGCAGTGGTGCAAGCCGGTCCGACTTCGACGCCAACGCCTTCGGACGTGGGGCCTTTACCGGCGTTCACAATCGGGCTGGACGGACAGATGCCCGCAGAGTTGACGACGGTTTTGGAACAGGTTGAATATAAGGCCGTGCCGATGAGCGACGTGGATATCGTCGCATCCAATGCACTTGCCAGCGTTGACATCTTACTTAGCTACGATTCCGAAGCCTCCAGCGATGCCATACCAGTCTATCGTGAAGTATTCACCGTAGTTGATCGGTTCGACACGATCACGCCTGATATTCCCTGGAGCCAGGTGCAGAGCGCATGGGCTGGTGAGAACCGTCGCTACCCTACGGTAGGTATTTTGGCAGAGAATGTGGATGCGATCAACGCTGTCTTGGGCGAGCCGGGTTATGACGTCGTGTGGGCATTTTCGGATATGCAGGAACTCTCCGCTGCACTCCATCGCGACGCGTCCGAAGAAGGCGCCGTCGACATCGCAATTGCACCGTTCGACCAACTCATACCGGAATTAGTCGTGCTGCCGGTTGACGAACAGAACCCGCTGAACAACAACGGTCGATTCGACGAAGCTGGCTATCCGCTGATCGCAACTGTATATGCCCATCCTGGCGGCTCAAAGCAGAATTCACAACGCGTGCCCGAGTTGCTGTCCTTGTTGCCTGCGGGTAATAGAGACCCCAAGAAAATGACTACGGTAGCCATGACCGGCGTAACCGCAATGGTGCGTTATACGGCTGCGCGTATGGACGAAGAGGGTAGCCGATGGCCTGCCGAAGCCGTCGGACCGTTGCTTTCCGGCAACGATATCACGGTAATCAGCAATGAAGTTCCCTTTGTGGAAGGCTGTGAAACTGACCTGGATCCAGATAACGTGGTATTCTGCAGCAAGCCGGAGTACATTGAGGCGTTGCTGGCAACCGGTGTCGATCTCGTAGGCCTCACTGGGAATCATCAGAACGACTACGGCGCTGACGGAGCGCAGGGTTCGCTTCAGTTCTATGCGAATGAGGGATTGCGAGTGTATGGGGGCGGCGAGAATAAATTAGCCGCTATGCAGCCCATTGTTGTTGAACACAACGGCAATCGCATCGGCTTCATCGGCGCCAACAGCTACGGTCCGCCAGAAGCCTGGGCAACCGACTTCTCTCCCGGCAGTGCTCCCTTCGACTTGAACATCATGTCGGCTATGATCCGCGGTCTCAAGAACGACGACGAAGCAGACGTGATACTCGCAGAACTACAATATCAGGAAAGCTATGACGTGACGCCGTTGCCGGAACAGATGCAAGACTTCCGTGCGCTCGTGCGAGCGGGAGCCGATGTCGTAACGGGCGTGCAGAGTCATGTCCCGCAGGCTGTCGAGTTCCTGGACGGCAATCTGATTCTGTACGGGCTTGGTAATTTCTTCTTCGACCAGATGTGGGAACAGGATACGCGAGATGGTCTGGTGGCAGTGCATACAATCTACGAAGGCCGCCACATCTCGACCCAGTTGCTGCCCACACTATTGTACGACTACGGCCAACCTCGTTGGGCGTCTGCAGTCGATCGTGCACGTATCATGGATCGTGTATTCAACGCACTGCCCCACGAGTGATCAACCGCCGCAAACAGTATAAACAAAAAGTTGACCCGTGTAGGGAACCTCTCAGTTCTTGCCGGGCGTTCTATCCACGCGTATACTGTACACGCTCTAGTATGAGTACAGGAAAGCACGCGTAAAGGGTCGTCACAGGCAAGCCAACTTGAACGAAATTATGCATAGATTGAAGCGTATCAGCAGTACTGTTGTCCGTATCATAGCGATATTGTCAATCGTCGCTATTGGCGTCATGGACGTACCTGGCGCCGCGTTTGCCCAAAGCGCCCAACCCGGCATCACGTCACCGTCGCCCGGTTCGGCAATCAGCGGCAATGTGCCGGTTTTTGGCACGGCACAGATTGACCCGTTTCAGAAGTACGAATTGCACTACAAGCTGGAGCCGAGCGGAGACGACGCCTATATCTATTTTGACGGAAGCACAACGCCTGTGGTCAATGGGCAACTTGGCGTGTGGATGGCTGCGGGTCTGCCACCCGGCACGTACAGCCTGCGGCTACGCGTGGTGAAGCAGGATGGCAACTACGCCGAGTACTTCGCGCCCAATCTCAGCGTGAATCAAGGACCGGTGCCCACGGCGACGCCGGACGAACCAACACCGACGCCGATACCGACAGTAACCTTCACACCGGCGCCGCAGCCGACCCCCGTCGTGGGTCAAGTGGAGCAACCTATCCTGGAAGAGCCGCCTACAGCTACGCCAGATGCGGCAGCAGCTCTGACGATTACCCAGGAAACGCAGCCACCGGTTGGCATCGCTGATGCAGCGGTAGCGCCGGATGTGGCAGTAGACACCGGAAGCACCAGTGTAACTCGGGAATTGGGCGAGGCGTTGTCCATTTCACGCCTACGCACCTCGTTCATGAACGGCGTGCGCATTAGTGCCGCGCTGTTGCTGGGCGTTGTTGCATTGTACGCAGGCAAGAAACTGTTCACGTGGGTCTGGGTGCAGTTCACCTAGCACACGTGAATCGTTCGTTGGTTATGCGAAAATTGCGGACTAGATTCGCATAGCTTCAGCGGTAACCGAACAGCTATCAATCATGGGCGGAACGCTCCGTATGGTCGTTCTTGCCCTTTTCGTGTTGGGATCCATTGTCATGCCAGAGTTGCGTTGTATTGTTGGGTTGGGAAATCCAGGACCAGAGTACCACGGAAATCGCCATAATATTGGTTTCCAGTGCGTCGATCTGCTTGGCCGACGCCATGGCATCGACCTATCGCGCGTCCAGCTCCGATGCGTAACCGGCGACGGCTGGATAAATGCGCATGGTCGGCACAAAGTGCTGCTCGTCAAGCCGCTGACCTACATGAATTCAAGCGGTGAGGGCGTTGCACCCTTGGCCCGATACTACAAGGTTGAGCCTGAGAACATCATGGTCATCCATGACGATCTCGATCTGGAGAGCGGTGTGCTACGAATCCGTAAAGGCGGCGGGTCTGGCGGGCAGAACGGCGTCAAGTCGATCATTCAGCGCCTGGGGACGCCGGAGTTTCCACGCATTCGCGTCGGAATCGGACGTCCGCCGGGGCGCATGGACCCGGCGGACTATGTACTGCACGATTTCAGTGCGAGCGAGGAAGAGACGTTTGGCCCTCTGCGCGAACGGATCTGTGATGCACTGGAAAGCTGGTTGGCTGACGGTATCGATATCGCCATGAATCAGTATAATGGGCAGCCGAACGCGGAGTGAGGACGTGACACGCTCAGCCACAATCCTTCTAAAGCTGCGTGGCTTTGCAGGGTTCAATCAGGAGAAAGCGCAATGCTATATCGGCTACTAGACGCGCTCGAACGCTTGCCGGCGTTCATAGAGCTATTGAATCACCCAGACCAGCGACATCACGGTCTGCTGCAGTCGGCGCGACCATACATCACAGCTGGTTTGCAGCGCTTTGGCAACGCGCCTGTCATCGTCATCGTAAGTCGCAGCGAGCTCGCACACGAGTACGCCGATCAACTGGAGCAGTTGCTGCCGTCCGAGGACGAGAGCCAACCGATTGTCTATACGTTTGCTGAACCAGATTCACTTCCAGGTGAGCGTATCCACTGGACGAGTGCAACACGCCAACAACGGCTAACTACACTGGCGAGAATTCAATCGCGCGACGAAGCACAGCCGCCGGTAATTGTGTCCAGCGTGCGCGCTCTTATGCAGAAAACGCTGCCCGCACGCGAGCTGAGAATGGCGCTGCGCCCTGTTTCCGCCGGCGAGTTCATTCGCCTAGAGCAGATGGTCCAGTCATGGGTGGAGAACGGATACGGTCCGTCAGAAATCGTAGAGGAACCTGGCACATTCGCGCGGCGCGGCGGCATCATCGATGTATGGCCGCCGAATCTACCGTCGCCTGTTCGTATCGATCTGTTCGGCGATGAGGTGGAAAGCCTGCGGCTCTTCGATCCTTCCACGCAACGCACCATTCAGCATGTGGATCGCATCGAGATCGGGCCGGGAAGCGAAGTGCTAAGCAAGTACGGTCCGAATGCACTTACTCGACTCGATGTACAAGGTGACAGCTTGGCCGATCCTGGCAATTTGTCGGCGGATAACAAGCGTTCTCCGCTACTGGATCCTCAGCTCCTTCTTACTGAGCAAGAGGAGATCCGGTTGGAAGTGGAGCACCTGGCTCAAGGTCAAAGCTTCCACGGAATCGAATGGTATCTACCGTATTTCTACCAGCAGCCGGCATCTCTACTCGATTACCTGCCTAAAGATGCGAGGCTGGTCGTAGATGATCTGGATGACGTCCTGTCGGTTGCCAGAGAGTTGGAAGAACAGGCGCATTCACTGCGGAACGAACTAGAGGCGAGCGGAGAGTTACCGCGTGGGTTTGCATCCAGTTACTTCACGGCGGACGAAATTAGCGAGTTGTTTCAGACCAAGACGCCTATCGTGCTTGGCTACAGCAGCACGGGAGACAATGAGGGCGCACACAGCGACCTGGCACGTTGTTTCTCACCTGGACCGCGCTATGGCGGCAAGACCAAGCAGATAGTCGAGCAAGTCAAGCGCTTCCAAAACGAAGGCGGCTCTACACTGCTTGTAACACGGCAGGCGGCGCGCATCCAGTCGCTTCTGCAAGATGCGGATATGCCGATCCATGTGCAGGGAGAACTGCGTTCACTACCGGCGCCAGGCGAAACTGTATTGCTGCAAGGTGTGGTGAATGAAGGGTTTGTCATGCGCGGTGTAGAAGGGCGCCCGATTGATAGTAATGTGCAAACGTCCATCGCTACATCGCACGACATCCGTCTGTTGACAGACACAGAGCTTTTTGGGTGGAGCAAGCCGCGTGCGCGTCGGCGTACAGCCAAACAGAGCAAGGTGGCAGCCGAGCTCTTTTTCGCCGACGTGAAGGCGGGCGATTACGTGGTTCACCTGGAACACGGCGTCGGAGTCTACGACGGGCTGGTCACGCTGGAGATTGGTGACCTGAGCCGCGAGTATTTACAGGTTAGCTTTGCCCGCAACGATAGGCTGTATGTGCCCGTCCATCAGGCGGAACGGTTGAGTCGGTATGTTGGCGCCGGAGAGAAGATGCCGGCAGTCAATAGACTGGGCACAGCAGACTGGGGATTGTTGAAGGAACGGGCCAAACGAGCCGTTGCTGACATAGCAGAAGATCTTCTGAAGCTCTACGCTGAACGTGAACTGACGTCAGGCTATGCATTTGGGCCGGACAGCCCGTGGCAGGAAGACCTGGCGGCCAACTTTCCATATGAAGAGACGGTGGACCAGCTCGAAGCGATTGATGCGGTCAAGAATGATATGGAGTCCGATAAGCCCATGGACAGGCTAATCTGCGGTGACGTGGGCTATGGCAAAACGGAGATTGCGGTACGCGCCGCGTTCAAAGCCATGGTGGACGGTAAACAAGTCGCTATGCTGGTGCCCACAACCGTCCTGGCGCAACAACACTACAGGACGTTGAACTCACGTCTCAACCGGTTTCCCGTGAACGTCGAAATGCTGAGCCGCTTCCGCACGCCGGCGCAACAGGAGCGCATCATCAAGGGTGTTCAGGAAGGAACCGTGGACATGGTGGTGGGAACGCATCGTCTGCTGAGCCGCGACCTGGAATTTAAGAATTTGGGTCTGCTCATCATTGATGAAGAACAGCGCTTCGGCGTTGTGCAGAAGGAGCGTCTCAAGCAGTTGCGTACGGAAGTCGACGTGCTCACTATGAGCGCTACCCCTATCCCGCGCACCTTGCACATGAGCCTGAGCGGTGTGCGCGATATGAGCACAATCAACACACCGCCGAAGGAACGCTTGCCTATCCACACGGTGCTTTCGGAGTACGATGAAACGCTCATTTCCCAGGCCATTCAGCGCGAAATGAACCGCAATGGTCAAGTGTTCGTCGTCACACACCGCGTGCGCGGCATACAGCAGCTCGCCGACCGAATCCGCCACATCGTACCGACTGCGAATGTGGCTGTCGGCCATGGTCAGTTGCCGGAACGTGCGCTTGAAAACGTGATGATGGAATTCTCTGAAGGCGAGTACGACGTGCTCGTCGCCACGACGATCATCGAAAACGGCCTAGATATACCTAATGCCAACACGATGATTATCGTGCGCGCCGACCGCTTTGGACTCGCACAGCTCTATCAGCTACGCGGCCGGGTCGGGCGCAGTTCGCAGCGCGGCTATTGTTATCTATTGTATGACCGGCACACGCCTCTAAGCTTCGATGCCCGACGGCGTCTATCCGCTATCATGGAAAGCAGTGAAGAGCTAGGCGCCGGTTTCCGCATCGCTATGCGCGACCTGGAGATACGTGGCGCCGGCGATCTGCTTGGCGCACGCCAGCATGGACATATCGACAGCGTGGGCTTTGACCTGTATACGCGACTGCTGGCGCAAGCCATTAACGAAGCTAAGCGCAAAAAAGAACTCTTCGACAGAGCAGAGGCGGACCAGCCCGATCAGACGCTGGCTGACGGTGCGGTTGAGCAGGAAGGCGTGACGCAGACTGTCGGCGGTGAATCGGCTCCATCCTCCGGAGTTACCTATGCGGACCTGGAAACACCGTTTGACATTGCAGACCCGCTGGCGCCGCCGGTGCTACTGGAACTGCCGATTGAGGCCAAGATCCCGGAATGGTACATCGACGACGAGCAGCTGCGTCTTCAGACCTATCGGCGCATTGCAGGGATGACTCACCGAGAGAGTATCGATGAAATGCGGCGAGAGCTCGTCGACCGTTTTGGTGTTGATCCGTCGACCCAATCGGTGCCCGAGGAAGTGGAAAACCTATTCTACCTTATTCGCGTGAAGATGCTGGCGCTAGCTGCCGGTGTGGAGAACATCGGCCGCGAACTGGAACAACTGGTCATCCGCAGCGAAGCGCTGGAGAACATGGACCGACGAAGCATGCAAAGCCGGTTACGACAGGGATTCCAGCGCAGCGATGTGGAGTTGTCGCCGGAAGCGAAACCGCGCGTTGCCAGGCGAGCCATCTATCTACCCATCGACGAAGAAGAGCACTGGCGAATGGCGCTGCTGCGCACGCTTGAGATCATGGCGTACAGTTAGTCAACTCAGGGTACTCGCAAGGGTTGAATGCAGTAAGGTACAAACGAGTAGCCGAAGAAACTATCCCACATAGCGTGTGGGATAGTTGTGGGATACGTGTGGGATAATGTGTGGGTTAATGTGTGGGATACTCGCAGGAGCGTTCAGAGCGCACGTTGTCCAGCTGGACGTCGCGTGCACGCCAACCCAATGTAGATGAATCACTCCGCTCCGCCTGACAATCGTAAGAATACAATTGCTCACTCGCATTCACAGTGTTGCTGAGTAGTATCGCCTAATCATATTGTCATGCTATTAAACCTAATTCGTCGACAGTTTGCGACGCATACGTGCGTATTGGGCATAGTCGATCTGCTTACGACGCTTGATATAGTCTTGCGTCTTCGGCGCCTTATCACGCGCATCCTGGATACGCTCCGTTACCAGGATGTCAAATGCGTCGGAGCCGGCGCCGCTACCGTAGCTCACCATCAACACGCGGTCACCTGGCTGGGCAATGTCTAGCACTGCCGTCAAGCCGACCAGTGCCGCGCCTGCGTATGTGTTGCCGATTTCAGCAGAGAGTAGCCCGGCTTCCCATTGTTGCTTGTTGAAGCCTAGCATGCCCATGGCCCGCAGCGGGAACTTGAGGTTGGGCTGGTGCACCACGACGAACGCATAGTCCGAGGCCTGTACGCCAAGCTCTTCCATGAGCTCCTGAGCAGCCGGCAGTACGTGCCCAAAGTAACCTGGATCACCGCTGAAACGCTCCGCATGGCGCGGGTAATGGGTTGTAGGGCGTCGCCAAAAGTCAGTTGTATCCGACACGTAGCTCGTGGAGCGCTGGAGAAGCGCGACTGCTTCCTCCGCCGGTCCCACGATGAACGCAGCTGCACCTGCGCCAGCTGTATATTCTAGGGCATCGCCAGGCCGTCCTTGCGCGGTATCCGCTCCGATGCTTAGCGCATAGTCAGCCATGTTGCTGCCTACCAGTGCAGTAGCAGCCTGCAGCGCTTCAGACCCGGCTTTGCATGCGAATTGCCAATCTGCTGCCAGCGTCGATGGTGTCGCACCGATGGCCTCTGCAACGATGGTGCCGGTTGGCTTGACAGCATAAGGGTGGCTCTCGCTGCCAATCCATACGGCGCGTAGCTGTTGCGGATCAATAGCAGCCCGAGCCAGCGCATTGCGCGCCGCTTCGACGCTCATAGTAGCGGTGTCTTCGTCCAGGCCCGGGACAGATTTCTCCTTGACGGGTCCGGGAGAATTGCCACCGGACCATATCCGGCTGATTTCAGTACCGGGCAGGCGGTAGCGCGGGATGTAGGCGCCGTAGCCGATGATGCCAACAGGGCGAATGGGTTGTTTATGCATGGATGCTAACTCACTTCTGTCATTAAAGACTATGGACGGTTCGGTTCGTTTTTCAGTTCATCTGCGATAACAGCTCGCGAGCGCGCTCTTCACGAATCTGGCCCTCGCTGATAAGCTTCGCAGCTATTCTCTCTACTTGTTCCGGCTTTGCGCCCGCGGCAATGGCGAGTTGTCTTGCGTGCATTGACATGTGTCCTCGCTGAATGCCGTCGGTAACCAAAGCGCGCAATGCTGCGAGGTTTTGTGCGAGTCCCACAGCCACCATGACTTCCGAAAGCTCGCGCGCTCCCTCTACGCCGAGAATCTTCATACTAACTCGCGCTGTTGGATGGGACCGTGTTGCGCCGCCTACTGCACCGGCCGCCAGCGGTAGCTCCAAACGGCCCACAAGCAACGTCTCATGGGAAGAACGGTGAGCGGGTGGATTCAGGTCCGTACCCGCATCTACCTGGACAAGCCGCCAGTCGGTCAAGGCACGGTATTGTCCGTCGCGTGCGGCATATGCGTGGGCGCCGGCTTCGATGGCTCGCCAGTCATTCCCGGTTGCCAAGGCGACGGCGTCGATCCCGTTCATGACGCCCTTGTTGTGCGTGGCTGCGCGATAGGGATCGGCGACGGCGAATGCATTGGCTTCTACAATAGCCTGGGCTGTCGCCTGCGCCTGCTGTACATCCTCGTCAAGTGCTGTGACCGGAATGCGTACACTGGCCCATGCGCGACGCCGATCACTTAGGTTGCTGAGAATTCGCAGCAACGCCCTGCCGCGGCTCAATTCCTCCAATCGCGACGCGATAGCCTCCGCTGCTGTATTGACCACATTGGCGCCCATGGCATCACGCACATCGTAGAGCAGATGAACGATGAGCATCGCGCCCTCCGGTGTGTCCAGTTGCCGCACCTCAATATCGATCGGTCCCCCGCCGCGAGCACTGATGGATGGGCTGCAGTCTGCCATGGCCAATAAGTCGGGAATGTTCGACTCTATACGTTCGATTGCCGCTTCAAAGTCTGGAACGTTTAACAACTGCACCTGGGCTATCATGACGGGCTCTGTAGAACCGGTGACAAAACCGCCGCCTTCACGCGCCAACCTCGCTGCGTTACTCACAGCCGCAACGACCGACGATTCTTCGACGACCATGGGGATCAGATAATCACGATCGTTGATGCGGAAATTGGCGCCGATGGCGAGCGGAAGCGTATAGCGTCCGATCACGTTTTCGATCATGACGCCCGCCTGCGATAGCGATAAACCATCAACAAGCGCCTGCCGCTCATCATCATCCAGTTGCGCCCATTCGGACAAAAGGGCAATGCGCTGCTCCAGCGGCATGCGATAAAGTCCGCTGATCCGCGACGTGCGTTGGGAGTCCGACTTCTTCTGCATACTCGTGTATACCGTTCCCCTGCTAGCCGCTAAATGCTATCATGGCTCGGTTGATCGGACCGTCCAGTAGCTGTGGCGCAAATGCAAAGCTAAAGGTGACAACCAGCGCGATCACAGCCAGCGCAATGTTGAGTCCAGTCTCGCGTGGAATCGAACGGTCCTCCAGTGGGCCGAACAGTATCCTCGCCAGCCGGATATAGCCCAGGATGGTGCCGGCGGATGCGATCAGTACGATCGCAGCCGGTCGCCAATCCGATTCTGCCACAACCTGGAGCGCTGCCCAATGACCGGTGAAGCCAGCGCTCAACGGGAAGCCACATAGGCCAAGGCCGCCTATGAGCAGCGCAGCACTGTTCCATGGCAATCGCGTACCTGCCCCCTGCAGCCGGCTCCATTCGAGGCTTCCCACACTCTTCTCCATAACTGCCAGTCCGGAGGAAGCTGTCAGCAGGCTGATGGAGCGCAGTCCGAACATGAAAAGCACTAACGGCCAACTCCTGTTGTCAGGCACAGCGAGAACTAGGATGATCAGTCCCCAGTCGTGCATGGACGAATAGCCCACCAATCGCCCCGCGTTACGAGTACCGGCACCGGCAAAGCCGCCCCACACCGCTGTTAACAGTCCCGCCCACGTGAACCAAACACTCAGCGGGGCAAGCAAGTGAACGTACTGGAAGCTGTTAACGATTCGGAAAACAAGATGCAGGACAGCGAGCTGGTAGAGAAGCGTCAGCAGGGCAGCCACAATCGACGGCGAGTTCTTGAAAATGGCCGGCATTGCACCATGCAGCGGCATGGGGGCCAGGATGATGATAATCCCTACCGCTATCAACTGCGCCGCTGTGTACGCTGGCGAAATATCCTGCGGATTGAACGGTATTTGGTCAATGTACCAGGAGGCGAGAAGAAAGAGCGGAAATGCGAGCAAAGGTGGAATCATACTTCGAATCGGGCCGGCAGGTGAACTGGAGCGGCCCGCCTGAAGCATAAAGACGCCTATCACGGTGAGAACAGCCAAGAGCAACGGTGTAACCAATGCGGGTGACAGCGGCCCGACAGTTAGGAGTGCAAGTGCGACGTAGCCGGATGCGAGCGCGAGCGTAAACGGGACAAAGCTCTGACCCTGTCCAACAGGAATCGAAAATACGAAAGCGACGGCAACTAATCCTAGACTGACGCTGATAATAGGAATAGCAGCCGGTTCCAAGCGAAGAATAAATCCGAGCCGATCAACGGAAGCTCCAACATCAACGTGAAGCGTATTGCCGAAGACCTGATGAATCGGTCTAGCCAAGTCCAGTGACCAAAGATAATAGGACCACAGTGCCGTTATAGCTGCTCCGATCACCGCAATGACCTGGTCCCAGCCGCGCAGCAGAAAGGTAAGCAACGACATGATCAGTAAGCTACCAATGAGCGCGACAGGAAGACTTATGGCGGAAAGGTCGAGACCCATTACGCGTCTTCCTCGCGATGATCTGTGGCATTGCCTTCTGATGGAGCGATGTCAGAAGCGCGGTCTACGCTTGTACGGGTCGTTCTATCGCGTAAAGCATCTTGCTGCGCGATCTGTCCAGGATCCTCACTCTGCACGAGAGTGGTGCGGTCGGCAGTTGTCGCGTCACCTTCCGAACGCTCCGAGGGTAAAGCACTCTCCGTCTTATCTGTCTTGTCTTTTTCAATATTGCCAGAACGCTGAGCGTCGATAAATTCCTGGCCTTTCGACTGCAATACCTGCCACTGCCGACGCATGGCCACTTCCAACGTACCCGCAACTGAACCAATACCGATATCGACCGGTAGAGTGGCCATTTCAGACGGGAACGCAACATCCGTTAACACGATTCGGGGCGTCGATTCGGTGGCAAAGTCGCTTATGAGCAGATAGCTTATGGCTAAGGAGATGAGGATCTGCAGAATGCCCGCCAGAGCAACTAGCGACGGAATGTGAACAACTACGGCAATGAAAGACTGCACCGGAATCATCCACAAGACTAATGCGAATCCGGCGTATAGCGGATTATCCCCCAACCCCAGCGTCAATAAAGCGCAGCCGGCAATCCAAATAAATAGTTGCATCAACGGCGCCGTGAGCTGCGGGAAGTTGGGATTGAAATGAAGAATGCGCCATCCGGCAAAGAGCATGGCTACAGCCAGTAGCCTCAGCCACCACGTACCGGATTGTCTGGCGGTCGTGCTGGTTGGTACGGTCCGATAGGCTGAAAGACCGATAATCGTACAGGAAAGCGCAGTAATCGCGATCTGAATAATTGCCCACTGCAGCGGCACTGCACCCGAGTTAGCTAGCGATACCCCCACTACCAGTTGCACGAATAGCAACGAGAATAGCACGTAGCGCCAGTTCCATATCACAATCGCCGACGCCAAGACGATACCGGCAAGAATGGCGCTATTTGGGGAAGCAAGAAACTCAATCAGCGCTTGCATTTATTAGGATCGACTACCATATTGGATGATTGACTCTACCATTATCGCACCAGCAAATAGCCCAGCAAGAGAAACACCATGATCCAGCCGACATAGCCCGCGCCTTCGACCATGCGTAGAAGACGTCCCCACATTTCACCGGCGAGGTCGATTAGCCACCATGTTAAGCGGAACAACCACTCCAGTCTTGCGAAGTTACCTATTGCCTCTAAAGGGCCACCAGCAGCTGACCACAACAGTGGACGCGCTACCACCAGGCCTATACCCAGAGCGAGCGGTATCACGACTGCCAACCAAACTGGCATGTCGGCTACCACACTGGGTAGATGACCGAGCGTCGGCGGAATGGCATCCTGCATGTTGGCCAAAGAGACAGCTACTCGCGGAAAGAAACCAATCACCATCAACGGTATGAGCAGAGCAAAGGTAGCGATCATCAGGCGCGCAACGATCCCAGGCTCTAGTGTGGACTGGCGCTGCCGTTCTTCATCACTCCAACTGCGCAGGAGCGCTGCAATCTGCATGGACTGGGCCACGACAAACGTACCGAACAGAGCCAGAAACACGGCGTTCGGTTGTAATAAGCGAGCGATGGTCGGCTGCGTAAGGAAGCCAGGCGTAAATGGAACACCGGCTAGCGCCAGTGCGCCGACGCTGACTGGGATTTGCCAGCCCCATACCTGGTAGACCTCTTCACCAACCAACCATAGGGCGCCGCCCAGTCCAAATGCAGTCACGGGCCAAATAAGCCCCTCCGGCCCCATGCTGTAGGCCAAGACGCCGGAGAGCGCTACTAAGCCGGCGGATGTCACCAGCACAAAGGTGGTAAAATACGCGTGCTGTCGCGTGGTCCATGCTGCCACAGCACTACCCAGCAGCGACAGGCACAGGATTGCGATAATGTCCGGTTGCATATGTATGTATTCGTGACTCAGCGCAACGGTCCAGCCTAGCAGCCACAGACCGCACAACACGGGCACCATATGATCGAGTAGGCGGTCGGAAACGTTGACCCGTTCCCGGTCAGTCGGCATGAGCCAGAGATGGAAGGGATAGATGCCAGCACGGATGAGCGCCGCCAGCAACATGAGACCGGCGGTTTCCGGCGGCAGCTGACCGCCGGCTAGCGCTTGGCTTGGACCCAGTGGGCCGGCTGGCAACAGACCGACCAACAATAGCAACGCACCTAGGAGACTCAGTCCTCTGGCCTGATGTTGCGGCGTCGGTCGATCCGCATCCTCGAGCGCTACCATCTCGGCTTCGACTGTACCGCGCAAGATGATGAACAAGTCCAGCAGGACCCATGTCAGCATAGTCGTGAGTATATTGGCGCTGCCAACAAACAGCAGACCGGAAGCCAACACAGCCAAGTGCACAGCCAACGATGAGGATGTGCGGCGGTATTGCAGCCGTGTGGTGGACCCGACAGCGTTGTTCAAGTCCAGGAGTATACCGGCGCCTCCGATGAGCAACAGTAGACCCGACAGATACCAGTTCCAGCCATCGCCTACCCATACAAGATTTGTGCCGGACTGGAGTGGCGGCTGCCATGGCCTGCTGAAGATGGGCGCTACCGGTGCGGATCGCAATCCAAAAAATAGCCATACGGCGACGACCACGAAGGCAAGTGCGATGCCGGTTAGCCAAGCTGGATGCTTGACTGCGCGGCCGGCGAGCAACACTACGACAGCGCCAAACAACAGCACAACCGCCGGTCCAACCGGCGACTGAAGGATGTCGAATATAGCGATGATGCTGTTCAGTCCGAACATGCGCTATCTACCAGGCCGTTCGGAGTGAGCGGCGTCGTTACTTGTGGGCGATGAAGGAATTTGCTCAACCATGCGCAGCACTAGATTAGTAGTTCAATTCGCATGACTGTTACAGCCTGACCACGCAGCCTGACGCGCTCTCCATGTAACTCGACGTACATCCCGCCGCCTCGCGTGGAAAGCTGTCGCGCAGCCATGGTGGACTTGCCCAGCTTGTCGGCCCAATACGGCGTTAGGCAACAGTGCGCTGAGCCGGTTACCGGATCCTCGTTCACGCCAACGGCTGGTGCAAAGAAACGAGATACGAAGTCGACTTCGGGGTCATCCCCTGCCGCAGTGACGATTACGCCGCGCACATCGAGTTGGCGTAGAAGCCCGTAATCGGGAACAAGCTCACGCACAATCTGTTCCGACTCTACCTCCACGATGAAGTCGTCTCGATTTCTGCCAACGTAGCGCGCATCCGTACCGATTGCGTCCAGCAGACCTTCGGGTGCAGACACGGCTTTCGGTCCCATGGCAGGAAAATCCATCTCTATCCAGCCATCACACTGCCGACACACGAGTTCGCCGCTCTTGGTGTGGAAGACGGCTGGCTCTTCAGGGCGTAGTACGCCCATTTCCCACAGTATGTGGGCGGAAGACAGGGTTGCGTGACCGCACAGGTCGACCTCCGCCGCCGGCGTGAACCATCGCAGATTGAAGCCATTCTGCACTGGATAGAGATACGCGGTTTCACTGAGATTCATCTCACTCGCGATGTTCTGCATCCAAGCTTCGTCGGCGCACTCGTGCAGGACGCAGACGCCCGCCGGGTTGCCGCTGTATGGCTTGTCTGTAAATGCATCAACCTGATATAGAATCTGGCCCATCCGGCATCAGTCCGTTTCTATCCAACGCCCAACCAGCAGCGCAGGTTTCTTATGAGATCTTCTTCGCATATTAGCCGAGTAGATTGTAGACCCTTCATCAACCAGCGGCAAACATTAAGCCGTGGGGCGATGCGCTTGGCGACATGGGCGAACGCTGTGAAGCAATGGAAAACAGCGTTTAGCCGCATCTTGGTGGTATACTACACGGCAGTAATCCCAATATCAGACCACTTACCGCGCACAAAGCGTCCAAAACCAACGGATGACCATGAACCTTCCCACGATCGCACCAATTCGCCAACGCCTAAGCGCCGAATCCATACCTGACCCCTATACAGAAACACGAGCCCAACTAGCGCAATTGACACTGAACGAGAAAATTGCGCCGGGCAGCTCGGTAGCTATTGCCGTGGGCAGCCGAGGCATCAGCTGTATCGCAGACGTGGTGCGCGCGATGCTGGATTCCGTTCGCGAGTTGGGAGCAATGCCCTTCCTCGTGCCCGCTATGGGCAGCCATGGCGGCGGCACAGCCGATGGTCAGCAAGAAGTACTGGAAGGGTACGGTCTCGGCGAGGAGCAGACTGGCGCGCCCATCGTCAGCAACATGGACGTGGTGGAAGTTGGCGTTGCAGCCAACGGCATGCCCGTTTATGTCAATAAAGTTGTCAGCGAAGCCGACGCCATACTCATTACGAACCGAATCAAGCCGCACACTTCTTTCCGCAATCAGTGGGAGAGCGGATTGATGAAGATCTGCGCCATCGGTCTGGGCAAACGGCAAGGAGCGGCTACAATACACGCATACGGTGTGCGAGATGCCATGCCGGCTGCCGCACGTATCGTGCTGGAGACGCAGCCGATCGTGGCAGGTGTGGGCATCGTCGAGAACAGCTTTCATAAGCCGGTGCGTATTGCCGCATTGCCGGCTGACCGTATTGAGGAGGAGGAGCCTGCGCTGCTGGAACTGGCTTGGAAGTACTTGGTACGCGTGCCGTTCGATCCGCTGGATATGCTAGTCATCGGCGAAATGGGGAAGGATATCAGCGGCACGGGCATGGATACGAATGTCATTGGGATGTGGCGTCGTATTGGTGGCGAATGCATCCCAGACTATGCTGTTTTGGCTGCCCTGGACCTAACCGAGAATTCCCACGGGAATGCGGTTGGCATCGGCCATTGCGATCTGATTCCACAGCGACTGTACGACAAAGTCGACTTGCACGTGACATACACAAACTGCCTGACGGCGAGAAACTTCTGGGGCGCCAAACTCCCGATCACGCTGCCAAGTGATCGCGACGTAATCGAGATCGGTCTGCCGGCAACCATGCCTGAGAACGCACGGATGGTGCTGGCTAAGAACACGCTCGAACTGCAAGCAATGTGGGTAACGTCAGCGCTGTTATCGGAAGTGGACGCAAACCCGAACCTAGAGCAAGTTGGTGATCCACGCCCTCTCCAATTTACCGAATCTGGAGATCTTATCATTGACTGGAGCCCAAGCTGAGGGTGTAGTTTCTTGCGACACAGGCTTTATGTCTAGATTATTGCACCGCCGCACTGTTGCGGCATCTTCGCAGACGACAATAGAGCCGCGCAAATTACGCGGCTCAATAAGCTTGATTGCACATCACGCCTCGCGTCTCGAAATACGCCACTGAGCGACTTGTCAGCGGCTTACGCAGAAGCACTACTGCTGTATCGATACAAGATAGGCTTGCAGATCGTTGATGGACTCAGGACTAATCTTGTCCAAACCAAAAATATGATCATTGCCATATCCGCCACCGGTACGCAGTAGGTCTGCCAATCCAGCGGTGTCCAGATTGTAGACCTCGATCGGGTCAGCCAATCCCTCGTAACCCTTCAATTTGTTTCCATGGCATTCGGAGCACAGCTTTGCGTAGAGAGCGCCGCCATAGACCATGTCGCCTTCCGACGGTTGCGGCGTCACTCCCGCCCCTGAGGCAGCCACCTTGGTCGGATCAATCATGGTTGTTGGCGCTGCGAAACTTGCCGCCGGCATCGTGGGAACCTGTCTACTACTCTGTTCAGAGGAACCTGCTGCACCACCATCATCGGCAGGCGCAGGACTTCCCCCGCCGCAAGCGGTGAGCATGATGAGTAATGTAACAAGTGAAAAGATCGTTAGCGTGCGGGCTGACATCAGCTTTCTAGTGTTCAGTTTCATTCGCTTCTACTCCAGCATCTTGGGATCTAGTGCATCTCGTAGACCATCACCGACAAATCTAAAACCAAGCATTGTCAGCGCAATCGCTATCGTAGGGAAGAGCGCCAAATGCCATGACACACGAATGTATGCGTTACTCACGCCAACCATCTGGCCCCAACTTGCCATTGGATCGTTAATGCCGATACCGAGGAAACTCAATCCAGCTTCGGCAAATATGGCAGCAGGAATGCCGAACGACACAGCCACTAGAATAGGTGATAATGCGTTTGGGATCAAGTGCTTCAAAATGATGGACCACTGGCTGGCGCCGATGGCGCGTGCGGCCTCAACATATTCCTTCTCGCGCAGCGCCAACATCTGTCCTCGCGTCAGGCGTGCGATATCGATCCACGCTGTGATACTCAATGCGAGGATCACCTTTGTCATGCCGCCGCCCCACACGGAGATGAGCAGAATGGCGAAGAGAAGACTAGGAAACGCAGTCATTACGTCGATGACACGAGTGATTATCCAGTCGACAAAACCGCCCCGGTAGCCAGCGATACCGCCTAGCGGCACACCGATTAACACAGCAAAACCCATGACAGAGAGACCCACCATCATAGATGTACGTGCACCTTGAATCAGCCGGCTGAGAAAGTCACGCCCAACTTGGTCTGTACCCAGTGGATGTGCCGGGTTCTGACCGGGCAACAGACGAACGCGGTCGAAGTAGACTTTTGTATATTCGTGGGGCGAGATCACGTCGGCGAAAATGGCCATGAATAGAATAGCGCACACGATCACGAGACCGAATACAGCCAATCGATTGCGGAAGAAACGACGTCTGGCGTCGCCAAGTAAGGTCCGTTGTTTGGTCTTCACGGCATCTTTTTGTAGATCTTGGTGGGAAGCAGTCGTAGCGGTCATGGTTATGACCCTCCTCTCCCGCCCAGGCGTATACGCGGATCAATCACCGTGTAGGCAAGGTCGGTGAGCAGATAGACTACGCCCCATAGCAACGCGATCAACAGCCACAATGCCATAATCATCGGATAATCGCGATTATTGATGCTAGTCACGAAATACCGGCCTAAGCCGTTGATTCGAAAGACAGATTCGATAAAGATACTGCCGGTCAAAAGGTTCGGAATAAGGACGCCAAGCGCGGTTACCATAGGAATCATAGCGTTACGAAAAACGTGTCGCCACATGACGGTTCGGTCTCGTACGCCTTTCGCCCTGGCTGTGCGCACGAAGTCCTGTCGCTGAACATCGACGATGCTGAGATCGCGTGTAGCCGGCAATGATGGCCATCGGCGCCATGGAATAGGCGATCACCGGCATGATCCAGTCGTCACAGAAATAGTTCCCCACAAGACAGCTGGCGCCTCTCCCGCTCCAACCGCCCATGGGCAGCATGTTTAACCGAATGGCAAAGATGAGGATTAGCCAGAGCGCTACCACGAAATTGGGGACGGTAAATCCTAATGTCGCCACAAAAGTGACGATCGTATCGATCCAGGAGTTTTGGTGGTATGCGGCATAGACGCCCATAGAGATTCCGAGCGTAAACGCCAGCAACACGGTCATGATTCCGACTTGGACGGTTACGAACCAAGTCCTCCCTATCAGAGCAGCTACGGTAGTATTCGGCTGCTGAAAGGGTATGCCGAAGTCAAAGCGCAGTGCATTTTTCATATAGTTGAGGTACTGCACATGAAGCGGTTTGTCCAAACCGTACTTGCGCATGATGTTTGCACGCGCAGCTTCTGGCAATCGCCCCTTGCTTTCGTCGAAGGGACCGCCGGGGACGGAGTGCATTAGCATGAAGGTAAATACTGATACGACGACCAGTACGAGTGCGAGGGATAGGAGACGACCTATTAAATATCGACCCATTCTACTTTTCCGTTGCTGCAACTATTGCAGGCCAAGGGTATTAGTCTGACCAGTTGACTATAAAATTGCGTGACTAAGCGATGACGAGTAGCGTGGAGGAGTACTTTCCCCATCATAGGCTTTCGGAATTCGGGGAACTCCCATGGGAGTTCCCCGAATTGTTACTGCTCAATCTCGTCCCTATGCGTATTTACACACGGAGAGATTCAAGTACAGGTTACTGCCTGACTTGGGGTCTATTCCTTCACAGAAAGATAGACATTCGAGATAGCCGAGTCGTTGCCCCAGTGGAAGCCAGTAATTCCGTTCGAATCCGGCTCGCGAATGGCGTCGCCCATCAAGTTCGGCGCTACGAGATCGCCCAACCAGCGATGTGCAATAAAGATGCCGCCCACATCGTCCACCAGGATCTTCTCCGCGTCGCGGAACATCTGATCACGCGTCTCGGGATCGCCAACCAGCACGCTGGCCGCGCCAACGAGCTGATCGAACTCATCATTCTTCCAAGAGTGGCGACCGGTTGAGACCCAGATGCCTAGCAGGTTAGCGGGATCGAGGAAGTCCATACCATAGGAAATAGCGCCGAACTCTAGACCGGTCGGTCGCTCGTTCATTGCATCGGTATAGACCTTGTAGTCCTTGTTCGATACTTCGATGTTCACGTTCAGGCATTCTGCGATGGACGCAGCAGTGGCCTGATAGACGGCAGCCATTGCGGGCCCTTCGCCGCGCAGCCACAACTCGAGGTCCGGGAATCCTTCACCGTTGGGGTAGCCGGCGTCGGCCAAATGCTGTTGAGCGGCTTCACAATCATAGGCCTGATACTCATGCAGTACGCCCTCGGTGTCTGAAGATGGGAAACCTGGCATAAGCATGGAGTAGGCGGGCATAGCCTTGATCGGCGTGAAGACGTTCTCAACGATCGCGTCGCGGTCGACTGCCTTGGCGAATGCCTTACGCACGTCCAGGTTGTCGAACGGCGGATTAAACGTGTCCATCATGAGATAGTCAGTGCGGAAGTCGCCGAAGTGGCGCAGATAGTTCGCAGACAGTTCTTCATCGCTCAGAATAATGTCGAAGTCAGCCGGCGATAGCCATTCATAACTGACGATGTCGATGTCACCATTCTGGTAGGCAGGGAACATGGTTTCTGGGGCCATTTCTGTGCATTCGATACGGCGCAGTCGAGGCGGGCGGTAGCCCGTGTACTTCTCGTTGGCCTCGATAGCATAGAAGCTGCCGGGTTCATATTCAGCCAGCTTGAACGGACCGGATGTGACAGTAGTTTCCAGGTCGCTATTATATAGCGGACCGTATTCTTCCAATGCCTTCTTCTGCATTACCCAGGAAAACTTCATGGTTCCGGGCAATGGCGGGAAGGGTTCTTCAGACTCGACCTCAAGCGTGAGATCATCAATTGCACGCACGCCGATTTCTTCAACGGGCACTTCACCGGCGACAGCCTTACTCCAGTTCTTGATGCCGCCTGGTCCTAGGAAGCTATGGAACCATGCAAAGTCCCAACCGTGTTCTGGTGTTGCGCCAAGCTGGAAGGTGGCTTCATAGTCGTAGGCTGTCAGCGGCGTACCATCACTCCACATTTGTCCCGGTCGAAGATGGAACGTCCAAGTTGTGCCATCCTCTGAGACTTCCCAGCTCTCGGCTGCTGCCGGAACCAAGTTGAAGTCCTTGTCCAGTTCCACCAGCGGATCGCCGAACAGGTTCGAGAACTTGTCGCTGTCGCAGTAACGCTGATACACGGCGGTAAAGAAGTCAAACGTGGTCATGTTCTTGCCCAACTGAATGGCAGTTTTCAGGACCTGATCCTCATACGGCAACGCGTCTTCAGGCAGCTGTTCGCCCAAGACAGTCGTGTATGCATCTGCAGGAGTTGCAGCTTCGTCGGCTGGCGCTGCTTCTTCAGCGGGGGCGGGTGCGGCGGGGGCGGCACAGGCGGCAAATGCCATTGCAGCGATCAGCAGCAGTGGCAGTAGCCAGAGTCTGTTAAACCGTCGCTGTGATGTGTGAATCTTGTTCAAAATAGTCCTCCTTGACTGATGGTGGTTTGTTTTGCCCTGATAACAGTGTACTTCAGTTTCACCCATGCGGTTTGCAAATGCATAAGAAATCACGTTCGTGCCCTAGATAGTAACGACTGATCGAATCTGAGACGTCAACTAGAAGGGAACGCAACGCGACAGAGATATGAACTTGATGCATTCAGCAAGTTTGTGCAGAACGCAAGCAATTTTATCGCCGAACCGTCTACATACGTTGAAATGGATTGTTACTATTTTGCGAACGACACTAGAATTACGTCGAGTGACTTGCGCCCACTTTGACCAGGACATTGTATCGCTATCGTTGCTGGCACGCAAGCGCCACTGGCGTAATGTTATGTTAGCGCCCCATTGGATTGACGGGAAAAACGTATGAGATAGCCGTCCAGAATTGACATCCTGCACTAGCCGCAGAATAATGTTTGAGCACAATCAAAAAACGCGATTCTCAGGCGCGTTCCGCGCCTTTCCTACTTAGAACAATATCTCGCTAAGGACATGCATTATTATGATCGAAGCTGTAAGCGATGTCGTACTTTCCCCTGAAGAGTTTCGTAAGCTGTTTCTGCTCGACCCCAGCATCACATTCTTCAACCATGGCAGCTTTGGCGCATGTCCCAGGTCTGTCTTCGAAGTATATCAGGACTGGCAATTACAGCTGGAGCGCGATCCCGTTGACTTCATCCAACGGCGGTTGCCGGGGCTTCTGAGGGAGGCGCGTGAGGTTCTGGCTGCGTATGTGGGCGCGACGATGGATCAACTGATCTTTGTGCCTAATGCGACGTACGCCATCAATGTCGTCGCTCGGTCCATCGATCTGCAGTCTGGCGATGAGGTGCTCGGCACAAATCACGAGTACGGCGCGGTAAACAATACATGGCAGTTCAACTGCGAGAAACATGACGCAAAGTACGTCCAGGCGGAGATTGCAATTCCTGTCACCGACGCCGAGAGTGTAGTCGATCAAATTTGGGAGCGCGTCACCGATCGCACGCGCGTCATCATCCTGTCGCACATTACAGCGCCGACCGCACTGATCATGCCAGTGAAGCTGGTCTGTGAGCGTGCTCGTAAAGCCGGCATCATCACTGTGATAGACGGCGCCCACGCGCTGGGACAGGTTGACCTGATGTTGGATGACATGGGCGCCGACTACTACACCGGCAATGCGCATAAGTGGCTGTGCGCGCCAAAGGGATCGGCCTTTCTCTACTCGCGACTGGGCATCCACTCCACGCTGCAACCGCTTGTTGTAAGCCATGGATGGTCCCACAGAGATTCGGAGTCCACGCTGGAAAATTATTTTGGTTGGACTGGTACGGACGATCCATCCGCCTATCTCAGCATTCCAGCGGCAATCGAATTTCAACGTGAATATAATTGGCATGCGGTACGGCAGAACTGTCACGATGTAGCCAGCCGTTTGCGAAAGTCCATTCAGGAAATGAGCGGCTTGCCGCCCATTTGTCCGGATAGCACAGAATGGTATGCGCAACTCTTCACCGCGCTGCTGCCGCAATGCTTCGGCTTGGACACTCGTGCAAGGCTATGGGATGAGTATCGTATCGAGGTGCCGGTTATGAAGTTCCTGGACAAATATCCCATCATTCGCATCTCCATGCAGGCGTACAACACCCAGGAAGACGTCGATAAGCTACTCGGTGCACTCTACCATTACATGGACGAGCGATAGCAGAATCGCCATTGTCGTTCCGAAAACTATCCGAAAACAAACAAAGGCCGGGTATTATGTACTCGGCCTCTTAATTCCTCGATTGGGTACGACGCTCAGTTCTGTGCTAGATCACTTCCAGCCCATTAGCGTCCGGCAGCGGCGGGAACGGGGCGTGAGGCTCAGCCTGATACCAGAATACGGTCGATGAGATATCATCCTGCAAGGGCAGATAGCGGCGCTTATCCTCAATGTGTGATCGCCAGCCAAGCGCCTGTATAGTGACGCGCAGATCCTCTTGGAAACGAATAGGATCGGTGATATGCCACCGGTACATGCCAAAACGTTGCTGCGCACGATAGAGTCCATCTGGGATGATCACCTGCGGTAGGCCAGTGTAAGGCGACGAGAATGGGCAGTACTCACCCTTGGGCTGCTCGAAGTCCCAGGCGCCGCCGAAGTAGTCCTCCGTGCCCGTACCAACAATGGTTGCAAAATCGCTGTCGCCGTCCATGAAGAACTTGATTTCGCCTTCGCCCCACCAGCCATTGTTATTGACGCCCCACGCCAGATAGGTGCCCACATAGTGTCCCTGGCCTTTGACCCCGTCCAGCAGCACATGGTCCTCCATATAGGGCAGCGGATTACTACGTCGCCAGTGGGCATGGAAATAGGCTGCATCGTCGGGCACTTCCGTGAGCGTATAGTTAATCTGATAGTAGAAGCCATGTAGCATATCCGGCGTCACGTTTTCAACGGTGATGCGCGCATGCTTGCGGAAGGGCATCTCCCAGTAGCAGTTCATGCCGCCAGCCGGATTCACGCAGACGGCGAGGGATGTGATGTTCGCTCGCTCGCACCAGCCCATGCAGAAGAAATCGCCTATCGGCACTTCCACTGACGGCGACTCTTCGTCGTCCCAGTAGATACGAATCACGATACGCCGCCAGAAATCCGGGTGCAAAGTAAGCCAGATCTGTTGTATCGCGCCAGGTCCTTCAATATCGGCTAGCGTAACAGTCTGATTGCCGGCGATGTCGATGCTGGGCGATACCTTCCAGCCTTGTCCGAGTTCACGTGCTGCTATGGCGCCGGTGCCTTCGGTAGCCATGCCGCCCTTGCTCTTAGCGCCATCTTTGTTTTCGGCGCTGATCGAACGGGTCACTGCTTTCGATAGTCGTGACAGGTTGCCTAGATGCATGCCGAGTCCGTTAAACGAGCTCATGCCCTCTCTCCTATGTATTGGTTCAAGCCTACTAATGAAATGTGTGTCTGTGTCTATGAACTATAGTTCGGGTAATCCGTCATGGTATTCTCATGCGCTTATCTCTTACAAGCGACTCGTTGGAGTTAGTCGAGTATACAGCCAAGTTATGTCTTTAGCGGTAGCGATACTGGGCTGCCCGTCTGCGACGAACGATAAATAGCCAGAATAATCTCCACCGATTTGCGCGCCTCCTTTCCGCTTATCGCAGGCTTCCGACCGATGTTTATGGCTTCGATGAAGTCTACGACCTGCTTACGATGCTTCTCATAGCCTATGGCCAGCGGATCCGCTGCACCGGTGCCGCCGTCCGAACCCATATTGGTCATGCGTTCTTCTTCGCCATCAGCGCTATCCGCCAGCTTCCATTCGGCTACTTCGCCTTCAACCAGCACGATTGTGCCCCTGTCGCCGTGTAGCTCGATGCGCGCCAGATCGCCAGGCCAGCTTGTAGTTGTGCCTTGAATGACGCCCATAGCGCCGCTTTGATAGCTCACTAGCGCACACGCGGTATCCTCGGTTTCCATCTCGTGAGCGAGCGTTGCCGTTTGACCAATGATGCGTTCCACAGGACCCGCCAAGTACTGCAGCAGATCCACAAAGTGTATGGATTGGTTCATCAACGCCCCGCCGCCGTCCAGCTTCCATGTGCCGCGCCAAGAACCATCATAGTAGGTCTGCGGTCGATACCACTTCACGTAGGCATCGGCAAAGGTGAGACGGCCTAGACGTCCACCCTCGACGGCCTCCTTGGCATGCTGCACACCGGCTGTAAAGCGTGTGGGGAATACGCAGCCCAACGTGACATGCGCCGCGTTGACAGCGTCCAGAATCGCGTCTACTCGCTCGAGCGTTATGTCAACGGGCTTTTCAACGAGAAGATGTTTGCCAGCCTTTGCCGCCGCGATGGCGATTTCAGCATGCGTGCCGCTTGGCGTGGCTACAATGACCGCGTCGACGTCGGAGCGGACAACTGCTGTCGAGAAGTCGGTTTCGCTCTCAGCGCCACACCGACGAGCCAGCGACATCGCTGCCTGTGACACAGCGTCGCAAACGACTGTGATCTCACCGTCGGCGATATGCTCAAAGGCATGTACGTAGATGCCGCCGATATTACCTGCGCCGACTAAGGCGAATCTCAGTTTGTCCATGGACCTCTCCTGGGAAGGAACTTCCTTACCGTCAGTTTAGGTATATACATGCGCATGCCGGATGGGTATGAGCAATGCGCCGAAATGCAGACTTCTCTATTGCCGGCTGACTGCGCCGATCATAAAGAATCCCCGTCCCTATGCTATCATTGCGGATGTGGATTGTCACATTGGTGCACCGTTTTCACAATGGCAATGGCAAGCTGCACACCACTTTCACAGTGTCGTGCGGGTGCACATTATGGCACGTCGAATAATGCCACTCGAATCCCATAATTGACGGTTTAGTTCGGTAACAAGTCGGTCAAAACAGGAGCACTTTCTTTGCAGAAAGCCACGGACACCATGCATGAACGGTAACAAACAATCAGTCTTTACATCGTTTCCGGAGATCGAGACAGAGAATCTGTTGCTGCGAGAAATTCTGCCCGCCGACCGCGAAGCTATCTTTGCCATTTTCTCCGACCCGGCGGTCACCCGCTACTATGACTTGCAGACCATGCGCGAACTACGCGAGGCTGATGAGCTCATTGATTTCTTTGACGAAAGCTTTGAGCTGGAGCGTGCAATTCGCTGGGGCGTTGCGCGCAAAACGGATGACGTCCTTGTCGGCACATGCGGATATGTGTGGCTGCGACAATTTCGTGGCGAGATCGGTTATGAGTTGAGCAGTAGACACTGGCGGCAAGGAATCATGCACGAGGCGCTGGATGCGATTCTGGAGTTCGGCTTTGACGCTTTGGACCTGAATCGAATTGAGGCGCTGGTGATGATCGACAACGTGGAATCGAGCCGACTACTGCGCTCGCTAGGCTTTCAGGAGGAAGGCGTTCTGCGCCAGCACGATTTCTTCAAGGGCGCGTTCCACGATATGCGTCTGTACGCTATTCTGCGCTCAGACTACTACGATCTCTAGACCGGTGCCTGAGCATGCTCGATAATACTCTTGTAAATCAAGCTCCCTGCAGCTGAGTAGGTAACCCATGGATAACGCACGTCCCAACATCATACTAATCATCACAGACCAGCAACGGTACGACACCATCCACGCCCTCGGCTTCCCCTATATGGACACGCCCAACCTAGACAGGCTCGTCCACGAAGGGGTGACATTCACCAACTGCTTCATCACAGCGCCATCGTGTGCGCCGTCGCGCGCCAGCCTGTTCACAGGCTACTATCCGCACACAACAGGCATCCTGCGCAACGGCGACCGCTGGACGCGCTCGTGGGTGGAGTTGTTGGCAGATGCGGGCTATTACTGCGTTAACGTGGGCAAGATGCACACCTCGCCAGTGGAAACGTCCCTGGGCTTCCATGAGCGCTACGTGGTTGAAAACAAGGACCGCTATCTAGAAGAACGTTGGTACTTCGACGAATGGGACAAGGGTTTACGTGCACGAGGATTGGTGAAGCAGCAGCGGGAACTCTATCGCCAAAGAGATGATTACAAGCAGAGCTTGGGTGCGTTCGATTGGGAGCTTCCGGAGGAGACCCAGTCGGATATGTTCGTAGGCGAGATGGCGAAGTGGTGGCTGGACACCAAGCCTGTGCCGGCAGGCCCACTATTTATGGAGATCGGCTTCCCAGGACCGCATCCGCCCTATGATCCTATTCCGCGATACGCGAAAGCTTACATGGAGAAGGAGCTACCGATTCTCGATGTCACGGAGGAGGAACTGACGTCACAGCCGCACGCATTGAAGGAATATCGCGAGCACTGTCTGGGCATCGACCACGACTCAGTCTATCATCTGGCGAATCCGACGCTGGAGCAACGTCACCGCCAGCGCGCCTACTACCTTGCCAACGTTACCATGATCGACGAGAAGGTGGGCGAGATCCTCGAGACGCTCGAAACAAATGGATATCTAGAAAATGCGGTCGTGATCTTCACGTCCGACCACGGCGATTGTCTCGGCGACCACGGTCACAGCCAAAAGTGGACCATGTATGACACCATCACCAAAATGCCCGTGATCGTCTGGTCGCCCGGACGCTTCCATGGCAACCGCCGAATCGACGCTCTGTGTCAGCTGTTCGACCTAGGCCCGACCATTCTTGAACTGGCGGGTATCGAACCGCCTGCGACTTTTGAAGCGGAATCGCTGCTGCCTGCGCTGAAGGATGAACCGTGGGATGGGCGCGAATATGTGTTCTCAGAACACGGTCGCGATGCCACGTTGACCGCCACCGAGTTTATGACCATGGTGCGTAATCACAAGTGGAAACTCGTGCACTACATGGACGACACAGCCGGTCAACTGTTCAATTTGATCGACGACCCGGACGAAGTCAATAACCTGTGGGACGATCCTGCCTATGCGGATGTCAAACTTAAGTTACTTGACGCTTTACTGCGTTGGCAGATCCACAGCCATAGTCAAACCGCAGCGTGGTCTAGGGACTGGAGATAGTAGCCAACTGCCTAGGCATGAGGAGAACGTGAATGGCGAAATCCAAACGACCGGAACAGACTAAGCGCAATCCGCTCGTCACGATCGGAATTCTGATCGTGGTGGCGCTCATCGCATTCTTTGTGTGGCAGAACGGCTCAGTCCCCGGGTTGCAACCGGAGCCTGAGTCAGCATCCACAACGCAGGAACCGGCTGCTCAGATGGTTGACGTCAGCAGTACTACGACGGCTGCCGTTGAACATTCAGACGATACAGAGGCAGACACAACCGAAACGGTATCTGTCCAAGCGGATGCCCCGCCCATTTCCGTGCAGCAGGTAAGCGATCTGCCCCCAATTGCCTACGATGAATTGCCGCCGGAGGCGCACGATACGATCGAACTCATAGACAGCGCCGGACCGTATCCATTCGACAAGGACGGTTCCACCTTTCAAAATCGTGAAGGCATCCTTCCGAACATGCCGCAAGGCTACTACACTGAGTTCACGGTTGTCACGCCAGGTTCCGATGACCGCGGCGCCCGGCGCATCGTCGCCGGTGAAGACGGGGAACTGTACTATACAGACGACCACTACGCAAGCTTCAAGGAGATCATCCGATGACCTCTGCACTGGATGGGATAATAGCCAAACAACTGAGTTCAGGCGCGTATAAAATGGACATGTCGTTGCGTGCAGGAACAATCTGCCGACGAATGACGAATGCAGGTTGGCAATGTGCGTACCTTGACGGCAGAATCATTTACGACAAAGCATCCTTACTCAATCGGTGCGCTTCCGCCTTGCGTTTCCCGGACTATTTTGGTCACAATTGGGATGCACTGGACGAGTGCATAACGGAACCGGACCTGATTCAGGGAGACGGGCTTGTGCTGGTCTACGATCACGCCGCTGTACTCTTTGCCAACTCGCCCCGAGACTGGAATATATTCTACGACATTGTGACATCCGCCATAGAATACTGGTCGAAAGAAGGTAAGTATGTCTACTTCATCTTGCGCAACGCTGGCGCCATTCCACAGAAAGTAGCCACTTTGTGAAAGATATCCGCGTGGTTGCCGTCGATCTGGATGACACGCTTTTGCGCAGCGATAAGACGCTGGCGGACACGACGCGCGACCTTCTGCTTGAATGGATCGGTCGCGGCAATCACGTCATCGTTGCCACGGGACGCCCGCCGCGCACGGCAGGCGAGTCACTGCCGCCGGAGATGTGGCAGTTGCCCTGGGTAGTCTACAATGGCGCTGAGATTCGTCTGAACGGGGAAGTCATCTACAGCGATCTGCTCAAAGCGGAGGATTCAGAGGCAGTCGTCCATTCGCTGCTGGACCGTTTGCCTGGTGCGCCAGTCGGCGTGGAGATCGACGATGTACTCTATCTGAATCAGCGCTGGGACCGACCGTATCATTATGAGGTCGCCGATCTGAGGACCATGGCCTATCGCCCAACGGCGAAAATCCTCTTCTTCCACGACGATCCTAGTACGCTCGACGGCATGTTTGATGACATACCCGCAGGCGCTAAGGTAATGATCTCCGATAAATATAAACTCGTGCAGATCATGGCTAAGAATGTGGATAAGGTCATCGCCATCCGCCGCCTCGTCGAGCAGTGGGGGCTCGATATGAGCAATGTTCTAGCCATCGGCGACGATATCAACGACATCTCCATGGTGCAAGAGAGCGGCATTGGCGTGGCGGTGGGCAATGCGATCGATGAGGTGAAAGCCGTCGCCGACCGCGTAACACTGAGCAACGACGAAGGCGGCGTTGACCTCATTCTAGAAGAACTATTGGCCCAGACTTGATTCGCGCCGAGTACGGTCTAGTAATGATTTACTACGCCGATCAATTGCAATGGAACAGCGGAATAGGAACGACAGAATGACCCGTCAGGATGAGTTATGCCGCGTGGTCGTAGCCGGACATATCTGCGTTGACATCATCCCTGCCTTCGAGTCGCATGGAAATGTTGCGGTATTGAAGCCGGGAGCGCTGTCACACATCGGTCCGGCTGTGATATCGACTGGCGGGTCCGCCTCGAACACGGGCTTGGCGATGCAGCGTCTGGGTATTCCGACGACCATCATCGGCAAGATCAACGATGATCTGTTTGGTCAAGCCATTTTAGACGTGCTAAGAGCCCGCGATGAATCTTTGACGGAGGGCATGGTCTTCACAGACGACGCGCCAAGCTCCTATACCATCGTCATCAGTCCTCCTGGCGTGGACCGCAGTTTCCTGCACTGCCCCGGCGCCAACGACACCTTTGGTCCGGAAGACATCGACATGGACAAGCTAGACGATGCGTGTATTTTTCACTTTGGCTACCCACCGCTCATGCGCCGCATGTACGCCGACGGCGGGTATGAATTGACCGAGATGCTGAGCAACGTGCATGAAGCCTATGTTGCTACATCGCTTGACCTTGCGCATATCGATATGAACTCTGAAGCTGGAGAAATCGATTGGCGTCAGCTGCTGACAATGGCGTTGCAGCATGTCGATTTCTTTGTACCCAGCCTGGACGAAGTCTATCCTATCTTGCAGCCAGAGCGCTTCCATGATGCGACGCGAGGTACGGACAGTGACTTCATGGATTCTGTTGACACGCAACTTCTTCATGACCTAGCAGACGAGCTGATCAGGATGGGCGCGGCGATTGTCTGTCTTAAGATGAGTGCACATGGTATCTACTTGCGAACAACCAGCCGCGCACAACGACTCGAGTCGATTTCATCGTTGTCACTGTCCAATGACTGGCTGGGCAGAGAGTTGCTGGCGCCAGCGTTTCAAGTTGACATGGTCGGAACGACAGGGGCTGGCGACTGCGCAATCGCCGGCTTTCTAGCGGGAATTGTGCGTGGTCAGTCTCCGAAAGCCGCGCTGACCAGTGCTGTCGGCGCCGGCGGTGCAAATGTGGAACGAGCCGATGCGCAGTCCGGTGTCCCCACGTGGGAAGCTCTGCAAGCTCGCATTGTCCAGGGATGGGACAAGCAGCCCACTGGAATTGACATGTCGGGATGGAACTATGACAATAGCCTCGGTTTGTGGGTAAGTCCGCAGGATGGTTTCGTCTCACAATAGCGTCTTTAGCAGTCGCCGGTTTCCATCTCAGCTCATTGACGGCGGTAGTCTGTCGTTCGTTTTGTCGCGCTGATAAGGTCACACTATCGTGACAACCGTTCGCGAAAGCTAAGCTTGAAATCAAGCGCGTCATTTTACCACGCAAAAGCGTGTACATACCTGAGGCATCGTCGATTTCAATAACCAAACCAACACGCACAACCTTGTAAAGCAGGTTCATGACTATAAATACAAGCCGACACCGTCAGATAGTTAACACAAAACGGCGCATAATCGTAGCCGTATTTATCATCTCGCTGATCGGCGTCAGTGCCGCGGTTCTGATGTTCAGTAACATGCGCAGCTCAGACGGCGATCTGGCAGGAAACGTGCTAATCTGGCATACCTACGGAAATGATGATGCGGCAGCCTTCAACCAGATTCTCGACGATTACGAGCAACTCAATCCACTAGTCAATATTCATCAAAAATCATTTGCCACACCGGGTGATCTCCTTGACCAGTACCAGCTCACCGTTGATAGCGGTCTCGGACCCGATCTATTCATAGGCAACGCAGAATGGGTAACGCCTCTGGCAAATAGCCATTCTATCGACGCATTCCCCCAGGATGTGGTCAATAGCGTTAGCAGTCAATACTTGCCTGCGGCAGTTCAGGCCTTCACCTACAATGATGAACTGTATGGTTTGCCCCTTTCATTGGTGACGCCTGCGCTCTACTACAACAAGAAAAACGTCGACAAGCCACCGGAAACACTGGATGGTCTGTTAACGCAGGCTGCTGAGGGCCATACCGTACTGCTCAGCACTGATTTCAAAGATGCCTTCTGGGGTGTACAAGCGTTCGGTGGCAAATTTGTAGACGAGGAAGACCGAGTCATTCTGGACCAGGGCGGGTATGCCAATTGGCTAGACTGGTTGATGTCTGCGCGAAATGCTCCAGGTATGATATTGGACGCTAACCGTGCCAGCCTGCAAGAACGGTTCATCGAGGGTGACGCTTCCTACTATGTAGGCTACCCAAGTGAGATTGAAACATTGGTGGAAAGCTTGGGCGAAAACAATCTTGGCGTGGCTCCGTTACCGAGCGGTCCAACCGGAAGTGCAGGACCACTACTGGATGTGACCGGCGTGCTGCTGGGTCCGTCATCGTCTGAAAACCAGCGAGACATCAGCGTCGACCTTGCCGGATACCTCACAAACGCCGAGCAAAGTACAAAACTGATGAATGTTGCATCGCAAATTCCAGCGAACTCCAGCGTTCGCATAAACTCGCGGCTGCATCCCATCGCAGCTGGATTTCTTGCGCAGGCTCGTTCTGCGGTGCGGCTGCCAAACACAGATCAGATGTCGGAGGCTTGGTCCATTGCGGACAGAGCGTATCGTCAGGTAATGGGCGGCGTGCTCTCCCCGATTGAAGCCGCCGCACAGACCACAGAATCCATCAATCAGGTAACTGGTATGACTGTGCCAGATCGGATAGATCCTGTCTGCAATGATTTGGGCACCATTCGCTTGGCACACAACTGGGAAGGCGCCGACGCCGATATGCTGAACGAGTTGATCGCCAGCTACCGAAAAACATGCCCACTTGTCATTGTTGAAGTAATGAATGAGGATTTGTCTACCACACTGGCACGATGGCGCACCGACCCTAGCGCCGCAACGAACCCGGATATCGTACTTGCACCACAGTCTTGGCTGGTACAAGCGGGCGAAGCCGGGATCCCTTTGAAGGACATATCGTCGGCAGTTGGCAATGAGCTGTTGCAGCGCTATTTACCGACCGCATTGCAGGGGATGCGTATGGGTAATCAACTGCTAGGCCTGCCAATATCGGCACGCATCAATGTCCTCTACTACAATACGGCACTGGTACAGGATCCTGCCCATGCGCTGGAGTCACTGAGATTGCAGGCGGATGACAGCGTTCCCATAATGCTGTCCGCAGAATTTGAACCAGCCTTTTGGGGAATCGGTGCCTTTGGTGGTCGTCTGATGGATGAAAACGATAAACCTGCACTTCATACGGGACCCTTCGCCGAGTGGATGGAATGGCTAAAGGAATCAAACAAGAACCACGGTATTATCGTCAGCACGACGCCAGGCGAAGTGAAGACGGCTTTCTTAGATGGTACATCCGCCTACTACGTGGGTGATCCGACTGAAAGAGCAGAACTGGCAGTAGGCATTGGCAACAATACTCTTGGTGTTGCACTGTTGCCGTCTGGACCGGAGGGTCCCGCCACACCGCTCTTTGAGACGACCGGATTCTTCTTCAACGATCAGCTTAATGATACGGAACTGCAAACCGCGATGGGATTCGTCCGATTCATGACCGACATGGATAATCAGGAGTACCTGGTGCAGCGTACGCTGCGCATGCCGACAAACTCTAACGTCGACCTGACCGACAATCCACAGACTGCAGTCTATTTGGAACAGGCAAAGACCGCTCTTCCAATTCCAAAATGCCTGGAACTTGACCAGGTAGCCATTGTAGGGGATCAAGCCTATATTGATGTTCTGGAGAATGGTGTTGACCCTGCCCTGGCTGCGCGAGAGGTATCCATCCGGATGTTTGAAGCGTGCGGGCTGGACTATGCGGAAGACCCAATCCTGAGCAATACGCCGGTGGTTTCGCCTACGGTCACAGTGTCGACACAGCCGACGACGACCGTACAGGCATCTGGCACTGATGAAGCGCCGGAAATAGTACCCGATGCGACGCAAACCGTAACAGATACAACCGCAACTGGACCTTGAGAAGCCGCCGGGTTCAAGGATGCCGCAGCCGTGTGAATCCAGATGATATATTGTTTCAATAATTAGCAAACAAGGAAAGATGTTCCGTGGATGATCCACGAATAATCGCACTTCGTGACCAATTTGAGACATTGATGCTGCTACTGGTACGGCCCGTCGTACAGCGGCAGGTTTTCTACTTCCTGCTCATTATGCTGGCGGCATGGCTCATTCCGATACCCTACCGACTCTTTGTGCGTTGGCTGGCAAGACGCTACAGCGTATCCTTGGAAGGCGATGGCGCAAGCGGGAAGCCACCCGAGTCTCTTACATGGTCGGGCAGGGTCATTCGCCTGCTGCGCGCATTGGAATTCCTCATGTTTCCAGTGGCAGGCCTCTTGCTCGGTGGTCTGATCACCGGATACATGAATCGCAACGGCATGCCGTCGGGTCTCGTCACTCGTCTAATCCGTCTTTTTTGGCTTCTGCTGGCGTATCGCGTAGTAGCAGCCGTGCTGTACGCTACGTTCGCGCCGGATATGGCGAACCGATATCGGCGTCGCTTTGTCGCGCCAGTCTTTGCGGTCCTTTTCGCCGTCAGTCTCACCATTGGACTCGCGGGCGTTTTCCCACTTGGGGAGATAGAGTTATTTCAATTCATGGGGCAGGCGCTGTCTTTAAGCTCCATCGCATTTGCAATCACGATTCTGTATCTGACATTTGCGTTCGCGTGGATTGTTCGCGACATACTACACAGATTCGTTCTACCGCGCACGAGTGCAGACTCAGGCGTCACGCATACAATTGAGTTGGTCACACACTACCTCATCATAGGCTTCGGTATATTCATTGCGGCTAATGTACTGGGCTTTGATCTTACTGCTCTACTGGTTATCTTTGGTGGCTTGAGTGTGGGTATCGGTTTTGGTTTGCAGGAGCTTGTGGCCAATTTTGTCAGCGGCATTCTGCTTGTTTTCGAGCAGACTTTGCGTCCCGGCGACATCGTCGAAGTGGGTGGACAACGCGGCACCGTGACAGAGATGCGCATGCGCTCCACCGTGCTGCGAAATATCGACAACATCGAGATATTCATACCGAACAAAACGCTACTAACATCCGATGTAGCGGCGTATACAATGACCGATCGTACGCTGCGGCGGACTGTCCAGGTAGGCGTTAGCTATGGCAGCGATCCATCTGTAGTGCGCGACATCCTGTTGGGCATAGCCGACCGGCATGGCCTTGTGCTCAAGGAACCAGCACCAGCCGTGTTCTTTACCAACTTTGGCGATTCCAGTCTCGACTTCGAACTAGCGGTCTTTATTGGCGAACCTTTGCGACTGCTGAACGTGATGAGTGACTTGCGCTTCATGATCTTTAGTGAGTTTGCTAAGAACGGTATTCAGATACCGTTCCCACAACGTGACCTGCATTTTGACATTCCTCAAGCAATACTCCTAGAGGATAAAGTGGATCGACTGGAAGCCGACGCTGTGAAAATGAAAGACGAGCCGAAATCGCCTGAGCAAGAAGCGGTTGAGAAGGACGGTGCAGCTAAGAACTCTGCATGACACTCCTGGCATGGCGGCGTGCGGAAAATTTCATATCTCCATACTTGAAGATTTGGTGGTTTGATTTTGCTAGCACTGTCTCAGGGTAAGCCGCACCACGGTTGCCCGAAAGTTAGGCATGCGCTTTGATTCTCCTCCTCTCTTGCAAATTCATCGAAACATGCTATCATCTCGAACGGTGAAGCTATTGGTCGACTGCTTAGTTGTTGAATTCGGCCAATACGATGGGGCCCAACGCGCAGTATGGACAAACTTCTGCAACCTGAATGATGCGGAAATGAATAGTAGGGGGACATTATGCTCAAGCGGCAGAAGGCTAAAGGCGCAAAAGAAACAAAAGTTACCTTCGTTATCTTGCACGATCCTGAACAGGGTCGTGTCTATGTAGCCGGCGATTTCAACGACTGGAATCCTTCTGGAACGCAGCTTGTGAGGCGCAGAAATGGTACGCGGAGTGTATCGGTGATGCTTAAACCCGGTCGCTATGCGTTTCGTTACTGCACCGAAGAAGATGAATGGTTCAACGATGACGCAGCAGACGAATATGAGCCCAGCGAAATGGGCAGCCAAAACTGTATCGTCATCGTCGAATAGGCACTAACCGACGGGAGAGTATACGCTAGCTGCTTCCATCTAGATCCAAAGACAATACTTGAATAGGCGGACTTACAATGACGTTTGACCCATCGTTCCTTCAATCTGACCCAGAGCGTCGCGGTAAAATCCAACAGGTGCTTCAGGAGGCTTTATATGCCGTCGACCCACTGGCGGCAACGAAACGATTTCTCAAACTTGAGGGAAGCACCCTACACGTGGGCGAACGCAGCTACGATCTAGACGGTTTCAAGCGCGTCTTCGTTGTCGGGGCAGGCAAGGCGGCGGCGCCAATGGCAGCCGCTGTAGAAGAAGTGCTCGGCGACCGCATCGCTTCGGGTCTGGTGGTCACCAAGACAGGACACGGCGGTCCCACACAGATTGTATCAGTAGAAGAGGCGGAGCATCCAAGGCCGAATGAAGCCGGCGTTGAAGCCGGAAACCGAATCCTCCAGGTTGCGGAGTCCGCCACTCAGGATGATCTGATTATCGCATTGTTATCTGGTGGTGGTAGCGCGCTGCTGGTCGCACCTGCGGCAGGTCTTACCCTTGAGGATATCCAGGGCATGACCGATGCCTTGCTGTCATGCGGCGCCACCATCAACGAAATGAATTGCCTGCGCAAGCACATGAGCGCAGTAAAGGGCGGTCAACTGGCGCGGGCGGTTGCGCCAGCCACGCTGATCACATTAGCGCTTAGCGACGTAATCGGCAGCCCGCTAGACGTCATCGCAAGCGGGCCAACTGTACCAGATCAAACCACTTGGCAGGATGCATGGGATATAGTGCGCCGTTTTGGCATTAAGGACCAGTTGCCACAGCCTGTCCTGGAGCGACTGCAGGCTGGTCTGAATCATGAGCTGCCGGACACGCCCAAGGCGGACGATCCGGTTTTTGAAACCAGTCAAACTATTGTCGTAGCCGACAACCGCATGGCGGCGCTGCAGGCCAAGGAAATGGCGGAATCGCTTGGCTATCATGCTTCACTGCTCACAACGTACCTGGAAGGCGAAGCAAGCCAAGTCGCCAAGGCGGTTGTGGGTCTCGGGCGCGAAATCGAAGTGTTCAATGAACCGATAGCTGCACCAGCCTGTCTCATCCTAGGCGGAGAGACGACCGTTACCCTGGGCGATAGTGCCGGCAAGGGAGGCCGCAATCAGGAACTGGCGCTGTCTGCCGGCATCTCATTGCAAGGCGACGATAGGATGGTAGTCGTCTCGCTGGCTACGGACGGCACAGATGGTCCCACAGACAGCGCAGGTGGAATCGGCGATGGTTCAACGGTAGCACGCGGGAAAGCCAAAGGCTTGGATGCCGAGGAGTACCTGCGTGGGCACAACGCATATCCATATTTGGCGGAGGTTAACGACCTACTGCTCACCGGTCCAACGCAAACGAACGTGAACGACATCGTTTTCGTGTTTGTCGACTAGGAATGCGCGGTCACGAGTCGCACAGCTGCCACTAAAACACTGATATCATCGGCCAGTCGTGCAAGGCAGCATTGCGTCGTCGACAAACATCACCGTCCAATCAGTGATACGCGAACCACATTTGTGGCCGGTGGAACAACCTAAGAGCTTATAGAAGCAGAGTTCATTCGTGTGATTGGCCACCTTTGCTGGCATTCAGCCACGTACATCCATGATAGTCCTAATTCAATCCCCGAGTAGGTGCGCTAACGGGCGTTGTTCAGCCGCTTGGATGGCTATACGGCTGTTCCACATGCACTTTTTTCGATATTGACTTTGTAGGCGACATAGAATATTATGCCGCCTATTGTTCGATACATACGGATATGTAAAGTTTGGCAACTGGTATGAATGTGTTCGTATACCACTTGCTGCGGAGACAACACCGTGACCGTTACAGGAGCCGCTGACAGCACGTCGGCGGTTTTTTGTGTCCCCACCATGGAAAGGTGGCAGCGAAAGGAACTCCTGCGAGATGAAAGTCATTTCGAGGTTTGCTCCGCTAATTGTTGTTGTCGCACTAGTATATCTGTTGCTTTCCGATAACCTGCTTTCTTTGTCACCCTTCGTCATAGCGGTCCAGCTGGGTGCGATTGCCCTAAGTATTTGGGCTCGGAGTGTTTTTCAGCCGGATCAGTTTAGTATCCACGCGGAAGCCAAAAAGGGTCAGTTGCTAGCGAAAGGTCCTTACAAGTACATACGTCATCCCATGTATACCTCGGCCCTGCTCCTGATATGGTCAGGCATCTTGAGTCATCTATCACCGATAAACATTGCCATTGGCGTGATCGTCACCGGCGTCGTTGCCGTTCGCATCATTGTCGAAGAGCAGTCTTTGTCTGCCTGCTATCCAGAATATGCAGGATACGCGCTTAGCACCAAGCGTATCATTCCCATGCTTATCTAGAGTCCACGTGAGCAAGGCATTGGGCTTCGCGTTCGGGCGCATAGTAAATGGAAGTAGTTGCCATGCAACAAGCAGCACCAAATCAAGTTGGTCCTCCAACCATACTACGGATCGCCGCGGGCGAGGATTGCTATGGCGAGCATCGTGGTTTGGGTATTAGCGTCATCAGCTTCAAGTCGATTCCGCCCGACAGCAGTGGAACGCTCATTATTGAGAATAGCTTCGCCGCAAAAGGCGGTCCGGCGCGCCATCTCCACTACGAACAGGATGAATGGTTCTATGCACTCGAAGGTGAGTTCATCGTCGAGGTCGGCCAAGAAAGGATATCGTTGCACCCAGGAGATTCCTTGCTGGCGCCGCGTCAGGTACCTCATGTCTGGGCCTATGTAGGAAGTGATCGCGGCAGGATGCTAATTGCATTCATGCCCGCGGGAGATATGGAAGCGTTCTTTCGTGAAGTCACCAAGGAAGATGCCATGCCACCGCAAGACCCGGAGCTATGGCGAGCGCATGGGATGGAGTTAGTAGGACCGCCACTACAGGTCGAATAGGCAAATGTGACACTATGAAAACAGGCAAACATTCGAATGATTGGCTGTTTCTTGTCCAGTCAGTGCTGCGAAGGTTGTGGCTTTACCTTTACTGGTTGAATCACCGATGCGGTATAACAGGTACTAAACGCGTATAAGGGTGGTTGCAAAAGCAACAAAAAGCCCGTGGCATAGTGGATGCCACGGGCTTTTGCTTCACATTTTCAGTACGAGAGTAGGACCGTACTGTTGAGGCTTAGTCAGCCAAGCCCATATCTTCTGCAACGATGCGGGCGGAGGCAGGCATAGGCTGGTGATATTCGACTGGCTTCGTGATCTCAGCGACCAGGGCAGCCGTATCGTTCACATTCAGGATGTTGAAGTAGAATTCAAACTGCTCCTGTAGAGCCTGGTACAGCGGAGCCTGCGCCTTGTCGGGCAGCGCCCAAAGTTCCGGCTTGAACGGGCCGATGGCCTTCTTGCGGGTGCTGTAATAGAACTGAGCGTCAGTCTGGCCTTCTTTGCGCTCGCCAGCGTTGTTCGCATCCAGATAGCCGTAGATGGTGTTCTTTAAGCCCTTTGGAAAGGCTTCGTGATCCATGAACAAGTTCTGGAAACCAGTCGCCAGGTGAATCTCAAGCGTTTGCACTTCAGGGAATTTGTCGAACATTTCAGCCGGCAATGTGCTGGCGCCATGTTGAACGGCGCCGCCCGAGCCATGCTCACGCGCTCGGTCACCCAGGACACGCAGAGTCTCGAAATCGACTGCTACTTTCTTGATGCTGCCATCGGGCAGGACAACGCCACCATGGCTTGTGCCCGTCTGGACACTGATTTTACTCAGGCCGACCATATCGCCGCCCATCTTTTCCAGTTCCCTCTGGTAACCTAGAATATAGGCATCCAGTTCTTCCGGCGTGCTGTTCTTCTCACCAACCTCGCCGATCTCGCCGCCTAGGCTGACGGTTACGCCTTCAGGCTCCAGATCACGTACGTGCTTGGTCAGCTCGGCCGAGCGCATATAATTGTGATACTGCTGCTCGTCCAGGCTTTCCGGCTCTAGAGTAACGAGTGTGCTGGTGTCGATGTCGATGTTCCAGAAGCCTGCTGGAATCGCTTCGGTGATCAGATCCTTGACCTCTTGGATGGCCTTTTCCGGATCGGTTGCATAGGTAGACGCCTTCACCTGGAAGTGATCGCCCTGAATGAAGATGGGACCGGTGTATCCTTCCTTGATGGCAGCAGCGATGAGGGCTGCGCTATATTCCTTAGGCGGCTGATCGGTATATCCCATCTCACTACGTGCAATCTCGAAGACGAATGCAGCGGCGTTGGTTTTAAGCGCAGCACGGAATGCCGCACGACCCGTTTCGTACGTGGTGAAGCGAATATTCATGGCGGGAGTAGTTCTATCAGACCATTTGTTTTCGCCGCGAGCCATGTAGAAATCATTTACACTGGCTGGCCGCGCACCAAGATCCTGACCGGCTTCCCAGATCAGCCATTGGGCATACTCTTTCACCGGTTCGGGACCGAACACCGCGTCGCGAACAAGAATGTCGATATCTTTGTTGCGCAGTTGTTTCAGGTCGGAGACCTTCACTTTGCCGTCAGAAACCTTCAGGCTACTGACGTCCTTGCTGAGTTCATAAACTGACTCGTGAATCATTTTTGGTTTCCTTCATCTCTATAAATGTGGGCGCACAACCCACAAGATTACAGTTTAGTAGAGGAACATTGGCTTGCCAACGACGTGGCGCACCTTGGGCAGATATTCTTTAACGTCGTACAGTTCGTCGACGTCGACGCGCTTGACGCCACTAGTAACAGTACTCATAGGAATATGCGTGTACGTACCGTCGCGCAAGGCAACCATGCGTCCGCTGGCGCCTGACGCAATCAAGTCCACCGCCAAGATAGCATAGTTTACAGCAACCATCAGATCCAGTGCATCGGGTGCACCGGAGCGCATAAGATACGAGACCGTCTGGTTGATAATGTTTTGTCCGGTCAGTTCCTTCAGCGCTTGGCCCGTGATCTCACCGATGCCGCCTAGCTTAAGATGACCAAATGCGTCGGCCTCGCCATACTGAACAACTTTACCGCCAACCATATGGGCGCCTTCGCTGATAGTGACCATGGCGTAGTTGCTCGGGTTCGAGTTCTTATCGCGCATAACAAGCTCAGCCAGCTTTTCCGGATCGAACGGAACCTCGGAAATCAATGCGCGGTCGACTCCCGCTAAATAAGAGCTGATCAAGCTTGTCTCACCACTGTTGCGGCCAAATAATTCGATTACGGCAATACGCTCATGTGAGCCGGTGCTCGTGCGTAACTGATGAATAAACTGTACGCTGCGAGTCACGGCGGTGCTGAAACCAATACAGTAATCGGTGCCGTATACATCGTTGTCCATGGTCTTGGGAATTGCCACGACCGGAAAGCCTTCGCTGTGCAGGCGTTCGCCGTAGCTTAGGGTGTCATCACCGCCGATCGGAATCAGGCGATCGATGCCAAGGAACTCCAAATTTTCCAACACATGCGGCGTGAAATCGCGCAGACGATCGTCAGCCTCTTCAGCCTCTGGATGCTCGGGATCCTTTAGGAACTCCGGCACTGCCGAGGGTTTGACTTTGCTGGGCCGCGTACGACTTGTATGCAAGAAGGTACCGCCGGTGCGGTCAATCTTGCGTACGATCTGCTTATCCAGCTTCATCGTGTTGAGTTCGACACTTTCGGGATCGTCGCGATTCAACTCCAGCAGACCGCCCCAACCGCGACGAATACCAACTACCTCATGCCCTTCGTCCATGGCTCGATACACAACAGCCTTGATGCACGGGTTTAGTCCCGGGACGTCACCGCCGCCAGTAAGAATACCTATTCTCATATGATGACTCCTTTGCTTCTTCGGTTCGGTGTTACGTGGACAACCAGGCAACACTGCCCGGATACTTACGGTCCCATGCCGTCGTTGGACAGGGTGTGCGAAAATTGCGGATTATACTCGAGTGTTAGGGTCAAATAGCGTGCAATCTGGCTCGACGTTGGAACCTAAAAATACATCAAGTATCCAACTGCATCTAAACGCGCGCCGAATCCACACGGTACTCATATCTCTGCAATTATACCCCACAAAGCACAACAGACCCGAAAATTACAGGCCCTGCATTCAAGTTGAGTTGACCATGAAATACGTGCGAATAACGACCACGGCAGACTACCGCACGGCCATTTAACTAGGATCCGGCATGGCTAGCATGCGGGCGATAGGACGCAAGTCCATCCACCACTGTTTCTTGGGACGAAGATATTCTCGATCCATGGCCTTCATAGCGACTTCGATTGGCGTTATGCGTAGTTCGCCGCTCTGATATCCACAACACACATTCGCGTCTTCGTCATCCTCCGACGCTTGCCATGCTTCGATGTAGTCAACTGCCTTATTGACGAGGCGAACAGCCAGTATGCGATCAAACGGCGAAGGATCGCCGCCCTGTTGCAGATGACCGAGCACAGAGATGCGGACGTCGAAGAGTTCGCCGCCTTCCTCCTCGAAGAGCGCTGCCAGGAACTGCGTTGTATACAGCGGATTCGCATTCTCATTTCGGATCATAAGGCCCAGGCGTTTTCCATGTGTGAAGCCGTGGATTAGCTGCTTAATATCGTGCTCTAGGTCGATGAGACGCACCCCTTCTTCGTGAAGATAGACGCGTTCAGCACCAGTAGCCAGCGCACCCATCAGAGCAAGGTAGCCGCAATAGCGACCCATTACCTCCACCACGAAACACCGATTCGATGCAACAGCCGATTGCTTGATCTTATCGACCACGTCGGTGATGGAGTTGAGCGCTGTATCGGCGCCGATAGTGTGATCGGCATACGGCAAATTGTTGTTGATGGTTGCAGGCACGCATACGATTGGAATGTTGAACGAAGGAAAGTTATCCCGCTCCTTCTGCAGCAATTCGGCGCTCAGGTAACCGCGGGATCCGCCGATGATGAGCAAGGCGTCCACCTGATTCTCTTCCAGCGTCCGTGCAATCGAGTAGAAATCGCTGCCAGAGGGCACCTTACGACTTGTGCCCAAATCCGAGCCGCCTTTTGGCGCCCAACCGCTCACACCCATCCACTGCATCTCGAACAGGTCATTGTTGATCAGCCCGCGGAAGCCCCTGCGCACACCGAGTATGATGTGTCCGTGATCCCCGGCTAGACGCACAGCAGCCCGCGTAGCCGCATTCATCCCTGGCGCAGGACCGCTGGCATTCATGACTGCAATTCGTAAACGACGCTGACCTGGTTCCGGGTCATGCGGCAAGGCTCGGGTCAATGTGCGCAGAATGTTGAACGCGCTCTGGAAACCATGACCGCGCAATTCCATCGCCCTATCATAGTCGCAATTTCTAAGCGCTTGGTTGATCTCATGCGTCTTCTCCACGCATTCCATCAGCGGCAAGCGGACAATCTCGTTGTTGCGTATGGCGATGAGAACCGATTCGTCCTCGGGCGTAGCGGTCAGAACAGCATCCACCGCTTCCACGCCCATAATGGTGCTCAGGTTGCGATCGTACGCGGTCGGAGAGCCTCCACGCTGTACGTGACCCAGCACGGTAATACGCACGTCCTCGCCCAGTCCGTCAGCAAGCACTTGACGCACATACTCCGACGAAATGGGATTGCCCTTTCGGTCCTGGGCGCCTTCTGCAATGATGACAATGTTGTCACGCCGCCCCATCGTTACGCCATGTCGAAGCGTGGCACACATGCGAGCTTCCCAGTCCTCGTGTTCCGGCGGGTTTTCTGGTATTAGCACATACTCTGCACCGGTTGCGATGGCGCCCATGACGGCTAGGTAGCCGCAGCGCCTGCCCATCACTTCTACAACGAAAGCTCGCTGATGGCTGGCTGCTGTGCTGGTTATCGCGTCGATAGCGTCCGTAATGCGATGCAATGCTGTGTCGGCGCCAATGGTCATATCCGTCCCATACATATCGTTATCGATAGAACCGACCAAACCGGCGATTGCGAGATGCTGATGACCTTCGAAATGCTCGGCAGTAATTGCGCCTTCCGCCACGAGTTCGTTGCCGAGATCAGACCATTCCTGCTGCAAGAAGTTTGCGCCGGTTAAACTGCCGTCGCCGCCGATGACGACGAGCGCATCGATGTCGCGAACGAGTAGATTGCGTACAGCTTCCTTGCGACCTTCGCGCGTTTCGAATCGGGAGCACCGAGCGGTGCCGATTATGGTGCCGCCCTTCTGCAAGATGCCGCCGACGGAGTTCCATGTCATGGGCTGAATCTGATCGCCACCAGCAATCATGCCGCTATACCCTTCGTAGATGGCGAACACGTCAGCGCCCTTGTGCAAACCGGCACGGACTACGGCGCGTAATGCAGCGTTCATTCCCGGTGCATCACCGCCGCTCGTCATAACGGCAAGCTTCTTCTTTTCTATCATCATGCAGCGACTCCTTTCGCCAAGGATTCAAAGGCGGATTTGGAGATGAGATAAATGCAAAACCAACCGTGCTAGTCCGATGCCGGAGCGTAGCACGTTACGATTATAGCAGGTGGCGGTGCACCGTCGCCACATTTACATGCGAGCCGTATTCAAGTAATCGCATAGACGATTTCCGTTGGCATTCCACTTGTCCGAACTAGATGATCACCCACACTATTGACTGTTCAAACCTACGCGCCTTACATTCATGCCTCACATTTATGCCCTTTTGTCATATCCAGACAACTAAAATGAGGTGATCTCCTTCGTCAGCACGTTACCTATCTTTACATAATATACACTATTTTGCCCTCAGCACACATAGCAACTATACTGTGCTTACTTTGGCACACGAGGCATGACAGTCGAGGAGGAAACAATGGCTAGGCGTAAACCATCTCAGGTAACGGAAGACTTGGAATTGGGCATGCGAGAAGAACTCGCACCTGGTGTGTTTGTCAACAGTCACTACCGCGGTTGCACGCCAGGAGCTATCTCTACCGGGGAGGGTATCATTTTGGTAGATACGCCGCTCATTCCCCGACAGGCACTTGACTGGCGAACGCAAGTCGAGGAGGAGTTCCCAGGAGTACCATTCCTCTATCTCATAAACACGGACCATCATCGCGGTCATGCGCTAGGCAATCAGTACTTCATGCCTTGTACAGTCATTGCCCATGAACGAGCGCACAAGGAGATGTCTGGCTACACTGAAAATTTCAAAGAGCGTATTCGCAACAGTTTTCGGCGCGAACCTGAAATTCAAGACCAGCTCACCGACATCGAAATTATTCCGCCGGACCTTACATTCACGGACCGGGCATTGCTCCTATTTGGAAATCGAAAGATCGAACTCATCTTTGTAGGCGGTCATACACCGGCAACGAGCCTGATCTGGCTGCCAAAAGAGCGTATCTGTTTCGTGGGCGATATCCTGTCGGTTGACCAGCATCCGTATATGGCGCAAGGCGATTCGCTTCAGTGGCTGGCTGCTCTAAACTTGATTCGCGGTCTTGATGCGGTAGCACTTGTGCCCGGACATGGACCTGTCTGTGATGTGGAAGCCACCTATCGTGTGGAGGAGTATATCCGCTTCATGCGCAAACGTGTCCGCGATTACTACTTGCAAGGTAAAAATAAAAACGAAACGAAAAGCGGCTTGGTCGCTGAGATGGCGCAATGGTTCCCGATCCCTGCTGACCGCAAAGCCAAGACCGAAAGTCAGATCAAGTCCGGCATCAATCGCGTGTACCGCGAGATGCAGCGAGAAGAAGACGAGAAAGCCAAACTGGCAGCAAAGGCGCTACGAACAACAGCCAGTTTCCGTGATGACGACGATGACGAAGACGACTTTTCTGATGAAGACTCGGATCGTGAAGACACATCCTCATCGTCGAAAACAACTGACGCAATCGTCACGGAACCGTAGTCGCATCGGAATTCGTCTAGTCCATTACGACATGTACGCGTGAAATTGTAACCACTATACAAACTAGACCGAGCCTCTTCCATGAGCCAAAGTACCGAATCCCGGTCGCGCAATCCAGCAACTCAACTTCGCGAAGCACTTGATCGCGCTGAGAAGTTGGTTGTCATTATCGACGGGACAAATATTGAAGAGTTCTTGCCGCTGCTGGATGAGATTCAGGAGCGTTTTGCGGATTTGTCTACCGTCGAAATTGACCTGCGACCGGAGCGAGTACGCTGGCAGAGTCTGCTCAATCGGCTCTATTCCAAACCACAGCCGATTGCCAAGGCTGCTGCCAGAGGCGGCGGATACCGACGGCTACGGGAGCGGCATCCGCCGGCAACCAATCAATGGTGGCACCTGGATAAACTGGTTTATGAGCGCCGGCGCAAGGGTTCGATCCGCTTGGTCGCCACCTTGCTTATCATAGTCGGCGTCTTATATGGTGGATACTGGGCGATCAACTACTTCTTCCCACCCGATCCCGTCGCCGTGCAAATGGTCGAGGCTACTTCAAAGGTCGATACACTGTTACGCGACCAAAATTATGAGGATGCTCTGGAGGTTGTGGACGCCAATCTGGAGACTATTACAGACGAGTATGAACTGTGGCTTTGGAAAGCCGCACTACTGGAGATGCTAGGCAGAGACGACGAGGCGCAGGCTGCCATGGACGAGGCAAAACCGCTGCTTCAGGATGGTCCCATACAGTTTTGGGCTGCCATGGGCAACTTCCGCTTGCGCGTCGGTAACGTGGAAGGTGCGCTTGAAGCGGGTCAGAAGGCCGTGGAACTCGATCCTCAGGATCCACAAGCCTATTTTTTGATGGGCAGCGTGGCGGAAGCCATGGGCAATCCGCATGATGCTGTCGACTATTTCAATAAAACCTTCGAGTTAGCCGAGAACACCAATACCGAGTTGGCAGTCATTGCCAAGGTGCGCATGGGACAAGCGCTGCAAAATAGTGCTTTCGGGCCCTTGCCTACCAGACAGACCATCACAGCAACCGTCACGCAGTAAACCCGACGTCACATGAGTCGACTAAGCCGAACTGCAGTCCGCCATCTCATAGCGCTCGGCTTGTATACAGTAGCGGCTGCGATACTCACATGGCCCCTGCTGCCGCATATCACCACGCACGTTCCCGGCGACGGCATCGACGATCCGGCGCTTGTCTGGAATCTCTGGTGGGTCAAGTTTCGCCTGGTCGACCAACTGAGCGTCGAACTCTTCAACGGCGATTGGATGTTTCATCCGATCAACATCAACCTCGGCTTCTATACGTTGACGCCTCTCAACGGGCTGCTCAGCGTCCCTCTGCAAACTGCCACATCGCTAATCATTGCCAACAACATCTTCTTGTTGCTGTCGTTTATCATAGGCGGCTATGGCTTGTTCTTGCTGGCGCTGGAGATCCAGAGCCTGCCGCCGTTTGCTCACGATGTGTCAAATAATGACTACACGCAATCACAGTTGTTTTCACCAACTGTGATGGCAGCGCTGTTCGCCGGCCTCTTCTATGCGTTCGCCTCGGCGAAACTTTTTTATGCTGCGTTGGGACAGTTCAACATCGCCAGCAGCCAGTGGATTCCATTTGCCGTACTGTTTGTCGTGCGCTTGATGCGCAGTGCGACGGCGCGACAGGCGGTAGTAGCCGGTTTCATGGCCGGATTCTTCATGGTGCTGCAAGCTTGGGCAGAGCTGACTTACGCTTCCTTCTTGCTGATATTCTTCGCACTCACCTTTGTCTGGTGGGCAGTTGCCAGAATAAGCGACGCCTATCGACGCGGCACTTCTGTCACAGCCCCGGCTGGCGTAAATAATTATAGTACGGGAGTCGTTGTGGCGGCTGTGGTATTCGTCGTTGGTGTCAGTCCATTTCTGATCGCCATGCTGCCTGATCTACGCACGCAAGTAGACCTTTTCAGCAGCGGCGGAGGTTTCGCCGACGTTTTCAGTGCCGATATAATGGGCTATCTTGTACCGACCAGACTACATCCGATCTTTGGGGGCTTCGCTGCGACTTTGCCGTTCCCCAACGACAAGGGACAACAGATTTATCTGGGCTACATTTTCTTGCTGCTGGCGTTCTTCGGCGTCTACGGATACGGCATACGCAAGCGAGCACATGGGGTTCGATCACCGACATGGTTCTGGGTTATGATGACGGCGGCATTTTGGCTGCTGACATTGGGACCAACGCTACGTTGGGCGGGTCAGAGTACTGGCATTCCTGGTCCATTTGCGCTGGTCAGTCAGCTACCGTTCTTCGGCGGCAACCGCTACCCCAGCCGCTATAGCGTCATGCTACTGATGTCTGCGGCCTCGTTAAGCGTCTTTGGACTGCGCTATCTTGCGGACCGCGTGTACCAACTCCGCTACAATTCTCTCAAGCCAGCGCGTGCTGCCCTAGTACTGTTTTCAGTGCTTTCTGCGCTGTTGCTATTCGAGCATCTCTCTGTTCCCTTGCCCATGAGCGATTTCCGCACGCCGTCCGTCTATCAGACGCTGGCAAATGAGTCCGGTGACTTCGCTGTTCTGGAATTGCCGACCGGTTGGCGGAACGGCGCCCGGGTACTGGGCAGATCCGATGTACTGATCATGATGCAACAGTGGTACCAGACGACGCACGGGAAACGCCGCCTGGGCGGCAACACGAGCCGCAACCCGCAGTACAAGTTTCAGTACTTCACTGATGCGCCTCTCATAGGCGACCTCATCGCGCTGATGAATGCGGACCGCGAGCACATCGCGCCGGTCATCGAAAAGCAGTACGATGCGCTTGTGGAGCGGGATCATAGCCTCGCACCAGATGTTCTCGACTTCCTGGGCATAGACTATGTCTTGGTCCATGTGGAGAAGTCGCCAGAAGCCCTCTTGCGTTTTGTGGAGGATGTATTGCCCGTGACGCTAGTAGAAACGTGGCAAGGCGATGATTGGAGCGGGACGCCCTCTACCATCCGGCTGTATCGTGTGGATCCTGTCGAAAGCGCCGCTGCGTGGGAGCTCGACCTTTCCCAACCGCAGGGAAGACTGCACTTGGCGGAAGGCTGGTCGTCGCTGGATTCAGACGATGCCGACTTTCGTTACGCGACTGCGCCAGAATCTACACTTCTGCTGGACCTGCCTGATGCCGGTGGTACGCTCACGTTGCAGCTAGCTAGGGCGACAGAAGCTGTCGGATATCGGCTCAACGAGCATCCGCTTTCCGCTGAGGTCGACGCCGATACCAACCGAGTAGTTCTTCATGTACCAGCCGGCGCGACCGCTAAGCTTGTGGATCGTTTGACAATCGAATGGCCTGATACGCCGCAGCCAGTCTCCGCACTCTCAGACACTGTTAGCGCCTCCATTGGCGAAACTGGCTACGCTCTGGATCCAGGGACGTGGATCGGCATTCGTAGCGCGGGTGAGGAGGTCGGTGATTTCGCTGCGATCTACGTTAACGGCGTAAACCAGGCAGTAAATGAACGCGGCTATAATCTGGTGGCGCTGCAACCCGATGGCGAGGTAATGGATAGCCAGGTCTTTGACACGCACGGCAGCGAGAGCGCTTCATCCGAGATGGCTGGTTGGATAGAAAGCTGGCCTAGCGGCACGATCGTTGCCGGAGCGGTTGCCGACGAAGCGAGCAACCACCTCAACGAGGAAGCAATGAACGTGCTGCGAAGCCTCGGCGTAGCACAGGATCTGCGTGGACGGTTCCGCTGGGGCCATGCATTCGTAGGTGTTGTGGGCGCCGCACCTGGGACGGCGCTGGAAGATTCGCAATTGATTCAGGTATCAGACGTGAGTATCGGCCCGCCGGTGGATTCTACGGCGTACTATGGCGCCGTGTCGACCATTCAATTTGAGCAAGCTGGGCAGTAGACAACCGCTTGCTCAGCCATGAACCAGCCCGCGTAGCACGCTTGAACGCCCCAACACTCCGACAAAGCGCTCATCCTCGTCCACGACAGGCAGGCGTTTCAAATGATGCTTCAGCATCAGGCTTAGCGCATCGCCTAACGCAGCGTCAACCGGCAACGTGATGGCAGGGGTCGTCATCAGCTGAACAGCCGTCTCATCACCGCGTGGCAGGTTGAACGATGCGGGTTTGGCTCCGGTGACCAAGCCGCGCAGCCGTTCCTGCAGAGTCGGATGCTTACCGTACATACTTCGCTGCAACAGATCGCCGTCTGTGATCACGCCAAGTACGGCATGCTCTTGGTCTAGAACAACAACCCGCTGCTGACGGCTCTCCTCCAGCGCGTCAACGATTTCCGGCAGCGTTGCCTTGCCCAGTACCCAAGGTGCATCGGCGTTCATAAGCTCGCGAACGAAGTAACCGGTTGGCAGCGATGCGGTTTTCCCCGCGCTGGGATCCATCGCCCCCATTGAAGCCATTACATCGACACGACTCACAACGCCTGCAATGCGATTATCTGCGTCGACGACTGGAAGTCGTTTCAGCTTCTTCTCTACCATGAGCGCACCAGCTTGACGCACTGTCTCATCCTGCCGAATGGTCGTCACCGGCATCGACATGATTTCGCCGATGGTTCGCTCACTCTCCCGTAGCGTTTCAAAGTCCGCCTGTACCTGTTCATCTGTCAGACTGGGCTGCAATCCCAATCGAACCGGCAAGCTGGTGTTGCGAAGCAGATCGCCATTGGTGACGATGCCTATCACGCGTTGCCCGCTATCGATTACGGGCAAACTATGAAAGCCGCCTTCGATCAGCAGAGCGACAACGTCTGCGATCGGTGTAGAGGACAACAAAGTTGTAACGGGTGTGGTCATAATTGTGGATACAGACTGGTTGAGAATGTTTCCTTTGTCCGTCTGCCGACTGGGATAGACTTCGGTATCGTACACGGACATCTGCCCGTTGCCGATGAGCGATTCTAGCCCAGGTAACAATTCTTCGAAATGCGCCTTGGAGTCAATCCACTCAATTTTCAAGGGCAGATCGACGGATAGCGTAATCACGCCAGCAGCATGAAGCCGGCTGTTCGCATCAATGCCGGCGATGCCGCGGCCAACCAACACGTTAGTCACGCCGTGCCCGCGCAGAAAATCTAGAATGGCCATATAGCAGGGCTTGCCATCGGCGCGCTGGCTTTCACCGACGAGAACGCAGATATGCTTTTCGTGCGATGGCGTCAACATAATGAGCGACTATCCTCCCACTAATCTTGCGAGCGCAAAACCAAGCACAGCGCAAGCTAGTCCCAGAAAGTTATTGCCCAGAATATTCAAAACAGCGGGCCATACCGCGCCCGACTGCAGCAAGGCGAGGCTTTCAACAGTGTAGGAAGAAAACGTGGTGTAGGATCCCATGAAACCGACGGCTAAAAAGAGACGCAGCTCCGGCGATATCACAATACGGTCGGTCGTCAGGGCGACGAGGAAACCAAGGAGAAAGCTGCCCGTGATGTTCACCGCAAGCGTTCCATACGGGAAGAAAGCGCCCCATCTGTTGCCTGCCCAGACCCCGACTAAAAAACGTGCGTTTGCGCCAAGCGCTGCGCCGGCGGCTATTGCCAAATATCGATACACTACAAGAATCCGTTATCCACGATTGGGTGCCGAATATCCGTTGCCCTTGTCTGACTCACGCTCAATCATTGCCAAGAGTCATTAGTGGCTGGCTGTTCAATTGGCGGGTGACGACGGTGATGACCTCGGTGCCACTGGTCTCGATAGGCTTATTCGTCACGTCGACGACCGAAATGTTGTATCGATCATAGAAATGATTCGCATCACGCAGTTCTTGAGCGACTTGTTGCCGCCCAACATAATCGTCAAGCGGAATTTTCAGCCGTTTTTGCCGCCATTGCCGGTGCACTGCCAACTGCGGCGGTTCAATCATCAAGCCGATCACGCGGCGCCGATCCAGAGACCAGAGTTCGTCAGGTAGGTTCACTTGAGGGATGTACGGCACGTTGGCTACCTTCCAGCCCTGCATAGCCAGGTACATACTCAGTGGCGTCTTGCCCAGCCGTGAGACGCCGATAAGGATGATGTCCGCCTCGCTCAGATCGGTTGTGCGCTTGCCGTCATCGTGGTCGATGGTGAATTCGATGGCCTCGACTCGCTTGAAGTACTGATCGTAGAGTTGACGATATCTCCCAGCCTGCCCCACCGGCGTCACGTCCATTCGCTCGGAGAGATAGTCCATCAGCGGGCCAAAGAGATCGATCGCGTCTACATCACGCCGTGCTGCTTCGCCGACGGCGAACTGTCGCAACTCCGCATTGACCATCGTGTGTAACAATAGGCCATTTGCTTTGGCGGTGGCGTCTACTGCGTCGACCACTTCCTCCTGCGTGTGCACGTGCGGATGCACGACGATAGGAATGCTCGCGCCAGGGAATTGGGCCAACACTGTGTGCGCAAGCAATTCGCCGCTGGCGCCGACTCCGCCGGAAAGGATATGCAGTTCAGTCGCACCCAGACGTTGTGTTTCAGGCTGATTATCTTCGTTGTCCAAGCTCCACTCTCCCTACTCGAGATTCATACAAAGGCTCCAGCGCAGGAAAATCATCTGTCAATGGGCGCAGTTCACGCTGCGTGTAGCATCGCAGGTCTCGCATCTACGCCTGATCCAGCTTTTCCTGAACCAGCTCCTGTACGATAGCGGGGTTCGCCGAGCCCTGGGTGGCGCGCATGACCTGTCCAATGAAGAATCCGAACAGGCCGGTCTTACCGGAGCGATACTGAGCAACCTTGTCCGCATTCGCCGCCAAGACGTCATCCACGACCGGCGACAGCGCGTCGGCGTCGGTTATCTGTTCCAGGCCCATTTCCTTGACGATGGTTGCCGGATCGCCACCTTTCTCGGCTAGCAGAGTAAAGACCTCATGACCGGCACTGGCTGTGATCGTCCCGTCATCCACCAGCTTCGCAAGCGCTGCGATATCAGCGCCGCCATAGGGCAACTCTTCAATGTCACGGTCTTTCAGATCGCGCATGACTTCGTTGACGACCCATTTAGATACTGATCGAGCATCGGAATACGCTGCAACACCTTCATCGAAGAAGAGTGCAAGCTTCAATTCGCCTGTAAGCACGTCTGCTTCTTCGAACGGCAGTCCAAGCACCTTTGTGTAACTCTGAAGCCGCTCCTGCAGCGCAGGCGTTTCTGCACGCACTTCGTCTCGCAATTCTGTACGTGATTTGCGATTCTCGGAATTTACTGGTGAAACAGCCTCTTTCAAATCAACTATTTCTTTGCGCGTAGATTCCTGGTCGACTTCTTCCTTAGCCCAAGAGTCGCGCAGGGTGATGATCCGGTTCATAACAAGATGACCAGGCTTGGAATCCTCCACGTCGCTGATGAAATAACCCAGACGTTCGAACTGGTAGCGATTGCCAGCCGGGTCGTCGGCGATACTTGGTTCGACCCATGCGTTCTCGATCACTTCCAACGAATTTGGATTGAGGTAATCCTTGAAGGTTTTGCCTTCCTCGGCGTCATCGGGGTTTGGCACAGAGAAGAGACGATCGTAGAGCCGAATCTGCGCGGGAATGGCATGCTCAGCCGATACCCAGTGAATGGTTCCCCGTACTTTGCGATCCTTGGGCGCTGTCCCGCCACGGGTTTCCGGGTCATAGGAGGCGTGCAGCTCGACGATCTCGCCGGTATCGGAGTCGTGAACAACCTCATTGCACTTGATAATGTACGCGTAGCGCAGTCGAACTTCGCGACTTGGCGCGAGTCGATAGTACGAGCTCGGCGGGTCTTCCATGAAATCATCTCGTTCGATGTAGAGCTCGCGGGAAAAGGGAACCTCGCGTGAACCTTCTTTGCCAACGTCACGCGGCCAATACGGTGCGTCAAAGACGTCAACCTTATCCGCAGGATAATTGTCGATGATGACCTTCAGCGGGCGCTGTACGGCCATGATGCGCGGCGCTCGATAGTTCAAGTCGTTTCGGATACAATGTTCGAAAAGCTTCATCTCCACACGACTGTTCGTCTTTGCCACACCAACCATCTCCGCAAAGCTGCGGATCGCGTGAGGAGTGATACCGCGACGGCGCATACCGGCAATAGTCAACATGCGCGGGTCGTCCCATCCGCTGACATAGCCCTCTTGCACAAGCTGCAACAGCTTGCGCTTGCTCATGACGGTGTAGTCGATGTTCAAACGTGCGAATTCGTACTGTCGCGGGCGCGGCTCCGGGAAAAGGTTGTCCACCAGCCAGTTATAGATATCGCGATTGTTCTCAAATTCCAGGGTGCAGAAGGAATGCGTAACCCCTTCGATGGCGTCGGAAAGTGGATGCGCAAAGTCGTACATAGGGTAGATGCACCAAGTATCGCCCGTCCGGTAATGGTCGGCATGTCGAATGCGGATCAAGAGCGGATCGCGCATCTTCATGTTGGCGGCGGACATGTCGATCTTGGCTCGAAGCACGTGCTCACCGTCTGCGAATTCACCCTGCTTCATGCGTTCTAGCAGATCCAAGTTCTCTGCCACAGACCGTTCACGGTAGGGGCTTGGCGTTCCAGGCTCGGAGATAGTACCGCGGTTGGCGCGGATCTCTTCCTCGTTCTGGCTGTCGACATATGCCTTACCCTCTTTTATCAGTTGCACCGCTAGTTCATAAAACTTCTGGAAATAGTCCGAGGCGAAGAATTCGCGGTCGCCCCAGTCAAAGCCAAGCCATTTGATATCCTTGCGGATGGCCTCGACGTAGCGCGGATCCTCCGTCTCCGGGTTGGTATCATCGAAGCGCACGTTACAGGCGCCGCCGAACTCTTCTGCTACACCGAAGTCCAGGCAGATTGCTTTGGCATGACCGATATGCAACCAGCCGTTCGGCTCCGGCGGAAAGCGCGTCAGGACACGCCCGCCGTACTTCCCGGACTTTTGATCTTCAGCCACGATCTCACGGATAAAGTCTCGCGGCTGGTTGCTACTGCTGTCGTTGGATCCGGGTGAGTTATTGTCCAAAGTCGAACGTGCGTCAGTCATACTCGTCTCTCTACATCCTTGGCCTGTTATGGAGGAAGATACCGAACAATGAATTGCTTTACACAGCAGCGATGGTGTGGAGCATAATAACGTGAACTTTGCCGCATCTCAATCGTACGTGGGTATTGTGAGATCTGCCGTGCGCGAACCAGCGCCATGCACGTTATTATTGTCAAGAATTATGCCATTGCCGCAGACTGGTGTCAACAGAATTGTGCTTTGTGCGACTGTTAAGGTTGATGCGAACCGAGTCGACGCCGGGCCTGGATCTCCCGCTTGATATCACATTAGTGAACGTTCCCGATCGGCTACATATTCGCTATATGATGTGCTTCATGGTAGATTCCGTACACATGTTGTCGTGGATTTCAGCGGACAATTGAGCGCAGCATGAGCGTTGCTGAGAACGTATATCATTGGAGTTCTCCGGGAGTATAGGCAGACATCGACGAGCAAGTAGCAGCCAAACAGAGCATGTGGAAAAAAGCGCTTCGAATCGCACAGCCAGTATTTTTCGCGCTCGCAATCGCGACCGTTGTATACTTTCTGGCCAGCCAGTGGTCGACGCTACGGGCGTATCCATGGCGTATTCTTCCCGCGCTGCTATTGTCAAGCGTTGCGCTCTTGTTGTTGACCTGGGCCATGGAAGTGGAGATTTGGCGACGCATTCTACATCGCATGGGCGGCGAACTGGCCTATGCGCCATCCTTCCGGATTTGGTTTCTCAGCGCCGTTCTGCGCTACATACCTGGTAACATTTGGCAGCCGCTCAGCATGACCGTTTACTGTGCACGGTACGGTGTGGCGCCTGAGGTCACCATTACGAGCATACTCTTCTATCAAGCGGTAATTCTTCTTGCTGCGGCGCCATTTCTCGCGCTCTATCTATGGCTCGGCGCGATCGGCGGCTTCCTGACATCCTACTTCAGCGGGTTTCCCGTCTGGTTGGTCGTGCTACTTGTTGTTCCTGTTGCCATCTTCATCTTGCGACCCAAATGGCTGATTGGGCTCCTCAATATGCTCTTGACCCGCTTCAGGCGACCAGCCATGCAGACGACGTTCAGCAGCGTCAGCTTGTTGTTGCTGGTACTGGCGGCAATCGTGAACTGGACTCTATGGGGCGTCACGTTCGCCGTCTTCACGCTGAGCATTGCAGAATTGCCCGCGCTAAGCACGCAGCTTATTGCCGTGTTGGTCATCTCCTATCCAATTGCGTACGCGGTCGGCTTCCTGAGCCTGATCACGCCTAGCGGCTTCGGCGTACGCGAAGGCGCCTTCATGTTGTTGCTCTCGCCGGTGCTAGCCGGCAGCGTCGTGGCTGTCGCCGCTCTGGCTATGCGCGCATTCACAGCACTGGGAGAGCTCGTGTTGGCGCTTATCAGCGCACCCTTCGAACGCGCACAGTCGGTTGACAACGTGGCGAGCGATACGCCAAACGCGGCATCCGGCGGCGTGGCTGACCCCGAAAAAGGCGCCGCTTCCTAATCATGCGCAGGCTATCGTTGACCTCTACTCGCGCCTGGCTGCTGGTGATTACACTGGCGTCGTTCGCACTAAGAGTATACACGCTAGGTGCGCAAAGTCTTTGGTATGACGAAGGCGTAACAGCCGCTATCGCGCAGCGCGGCCTGGCCGAATTGACGCGCTGGACAGCCAATGATATCCAGCCGCCACTTTATTATTATGTTGTATCGGCCTGGGGCCGGCTGGCAGGCTGGAGCGAATGGAGCTTGCGATTCCCATCGGCCTTTTTCGGCACGCTTGCCATCCCTCTAATGGCGGCCTTGGCCTACGCTTTGACGCGGCGGAAGCAGGCGGCTGTGCTGGCTGCAGCCCTCGCGGCCATACATCCGTTGCTTGTCTACTATAGCCAGGAAGCGCGCATGTATGCCATGCTCATTGCATTGTGCATTCTGCTGGGCGTCATCGTTGTGCGGCTGGAGCGGCAATCGCATACGCTATTGTTGCTGGTTCTCTATATCATTGTAGCCGCCTCCGCCGTCTACACCCACTATTTTGCGTTCTTCGTCTTGGCCGCACTCGGACTGGCGTTCTATGGCAGCCAGTTAGTTATGCTGCCCTGGCTGCGCAACCGTCCTGCAGCGGCAGACAATATGCACCAGGCAAAGAAGGGCACGCTCGGTGGCTTCGTTGCAGCCAATGTCATTGTGCTGCTGCTCTACGCGCCCTGGCTGAACACGCTGCTGACGCGGCTGCACGTCGATGCCAGCTACTGGGACGGCGTCTTTGATTTGCAGCTCGCGATACGGCATATCGGCGTCAGCTTTGTCGGCGGCGAAACCATGCGCGAGGGACAGGCGGTGTGGTTGATTCCGCCCATGCTATTGTTAACGCTCTTTCTGGTTGCGAGACTCATCTGGCGCAATCCACGACAGTACCGGACAGCGCTGTATGGTATCACGTGGACCATAGCGCCAATCGCCGCTGTACTGTTCCTGGCGTCGTTCGCGCCAAAGTTCAACGCACGGTACGTGATGGTCGCCCTCCCCGGCCTGCTCCTGCTGTGGTCTGGCGGCCTGGCAGAACTTATCTCACCGGCTGCAACAGGGATGCAAACTGAAACAGCGAACCCGCATTCATGGCGTCGGTCGCTGGCAACCACGGCAGTTGTCGTCTTGCTGGTGGCGCCCTTTTTCTACGCTACCTATAGCTGGTACACAGATTCAGCCTTCACCAAGGCCGAATGGCGTGAGCTGGTTGATTACATACGCAATGACCTCGTCTATCAAGGCGACGAGGATTCGGAACACAATCAGTTCGTATTGCTCAGCGGGCACAGCTGGCCGGTTTGGGACTACTATGCGGGAGATTTACCGACGATCCGCGTACCGGACATCGAGATTCTGGATGTGAACCGAGTGGTCGACCTGGTGGAAAGCAACGAGAGCCTGCGCACCGCTCTAGTGGACGGTGGCCATGCGTGGCTGGTGGAATGGCAGGGCGAGGTCGTAGACCCAATGGGCATCGTTCCGCTGCAGCTTGAGCTGGCAGGAAACGAACTGCGCGTCAAACCAAAATACTGGCAGCTACAGCTGCGGCATTTCGACGAGATCGACACGAGCAAGATGCTTGATTTGCCTAACCCATCATCGGATGAAGTAGTCAACTTCGGGAATCTAGTCGATTTGCTGGCATACGACATTACTGACGAAGACGATCTCATCCTGATGTGGCAGGCGCACCCGGGCGTCGAAAGTCAGTTGCCGGACCTATACGTGACAGGTGAGACCAACACTGACGACGGTCTGCTCATGCAGCAGTTGACGGACCAACGGTTGGCCGGATATGAGTACCCGGCTTTCCGCTGGCAGCCGAATCAAATCAATGTGGGACGCATTCCTGCCGATGACTGGATTGGCGCCGGAGCGCTGCCCAACGACTACAGCTTGACCTTGCGCGTCTATGCTCGTGATGAGGGTGGAGAAGGCGCTATGCAGCTAGTTCAGATAATGAATCCTGCTGGGCAGCCGATGAACGACCAGGCTGAGTTTGAGTTCACGCTCGAGCAGCCGTCCGAAGGTCCGGATGAGATGAGCTTTGATACGTATGTCGAGTTGGCCCAGGAGTTCTTCGCCGAGCTCACTGCAGCGGGAACCGAAGTCGTGCAAGGTGAGTTAGTACCAGTGGAGATGCATTGGTACGGCGAAGAGAAACCCATCGACGACTATCAGTTGGTTGTCCAGTGGCGGCATGCCGCTTCGCATGAAGTCGCACGCGAGGAGGTGATCACGCTCTCCTCCCTGCCGACACATCTTTGGCCGGACGATGAACAGATGCGAACGCTATTGGCGCTGCAAACGGAGAACCTAGCGCCGGGAGAGTATGTACTGGACATCAGTTTGTCAACCACAGGCTACGATCACATCCGCCAACCAATCACCGTACTGGCCAAATAGTGCGCAAACTCCTCACGCATTGAAGACTCCTGACTCTTTGCCGAGATAGACCCATCTGATAGACTCATAGCAATGGACCAAAACTACTCCTTCCACCGTCGAATCGTTGCCGTGCTGCTGCTTTCTGCTCTGGCTCTGATAGTCAGCGCCTGTGGCAGGCTGGATGTGCCCGTTGGATCGGTCCTGTATAATGTGCTGGTCAGTCCGTCGGAGATAAGTCCCAATGCGGACGGCAACAATGACATAACCGAAATCCAGTACAGCCTTCGTCGTCCTGCGGATGTTTCCATCTATTTCGAAAACAAAGCCGGTGAGCGCTTCTACTTTCGAGATTCGCGCCGCCGATCTGCTGGAGATTACAATGTATTCTGGGGCGGCGGCGTTGACGAAAAGAAGGTGATAGAGAGCGAATTTGGTACGCAGGAAATCCTCAGTCAAGTGCTGCCAGACGGCGAGTACACCTGGTACATTAAGGCTACAACTGAGGATGGCAGCACCGAGACGGCTTCCGGAGATATCACGTTGGCAAACGCGGACACTGAAGTGCCCGAACTACACAACTTCGCGGTAGTACCGCAGGTATTTAGGCCCAATCAAGACGGCCTGCGCGACGACTGGGTCAGCATTAGCTATTACCTCACCAAAGATGTGGACGCCATCAGCATCTACCTCACCGACAAGAACGACGTCGATTTTAAGGTGCCCATCGCGGAAGAACCCGGTGTAGCCAAACCAACGGAAAAGGGATATCACGAGTATCGCTATGAAGGCGGCGTTGATTTGAATGCGGAGCCGCCGGAAGACGGAACCTATCAAATTGTAGGTGAAGCGCGCGACAGCGCGGGCAATTCGGTCAAGGTGAGCCAGCAGCTTACCATTGAAGAGGGCGGCAAACCGCGCGCCGACATTGCCCAGGGCGAAATCGATTGGGTAGGCGAGGTAAACCGCGTGGTCAGCGTACCGCTTGGCCAGACGCTCTGCTTCACAGCCGTAGTCACCAACGAAGGTACAGTTCCCATCCGCACGACAGGTCCCTGGCCAGGACAAGAGTATACCTTTGCCGAGAACTACAATACGTTGGCGGCTGATGGCCACGAAGAATGGTTTCAACAGGCCGGCGTGTGGCGATTTGGCATCAATTACGACACTACTGGCATCGACTTCCCTTATCGGTGGGCAGTCGGCAGACAAGAAGACCTTGAGAAGCGCATTATTGACGGCGTTGACCAGTGGTATCTCATGCCGGGTAAATCGGGGCAAGTTAGCGGTTGTATCCAAATCGATGAGCCGCCGCCATCGGGTACGCTATACTGGTGGGCCGGACTCATTCATGAGATGGTTGGCGTCGAGAATAACTATGTTGATCGAGTTACGGTAGACGTGGGCGTTCCGTAGCTCGCTCAAACTCCACTTCTTCATATCAGTGTACACACTAAACAATTGAGCGCACGGGCATCCTACACATGAAACTTGCTGTCATCATCGTCAGCTACAACACCGTCCAGTTACTCCGGCAGTCGTTGCACAGCGTATATAGGTCTGCACATGCATCCGGCCTGGACGAGGATGACCTGCGTATTGTTGTGGTGGATAACGCCAGTGCGGATGGTAGTGCAGCCATGGTGGCGACGGAGTATCCCCAGGTACAACTCATGTCGCTGCAGGACAACTTAGGATTCACACGCGCCAATAATATAGCCTTGGCAACGCTCGGCTTCAGTACGTACCCTGCAAGTGCGCCAGCCCTTGTGAAGACGCCGGATTTCGTGCTGTTGCTCAATCCCGATGCTTTCGTGACGGATGACGCCTTGGGAAAACTGACGGCTTGTCTGAGCCGGACGCCGGATGCCGGCGCCTGTGGCGCGCACCTGGAGTATGCGGATAGCACGTTCCAGCATGGTGCGTTTAGGTTCCCAACGCTGGCGCAGCTGTTGCTGGACCTGCTGCCGGTTGAGAAGGTGCCGGGCAGTCATCGTCTTACTGATTCACAGCTAAACGGCCGATATTCTGATCGACTCTGGGCGGGGCATGCACCGTTCGAGGTCGATTTCGTGCTCGGCGCGACGTTGATAATGCGTGGGGAGACGCTACTGCAAATCGGCGGCTTGGACGAAGGCTACTTCATGTACTGCGAGGAGATGGACTGGTGTGTACGTGCGCAGCAGGCTGGATGGCGCGTCTATGCTGCGCCGCAGGCGCATGTAGTCCATCACGAAGCGCAGTCCAGCCGGCAAACACCGTGGCCATCTTTCCTGAACCTGTGGCGCAGTCGGCTGCGCTTCTATCGCAAACACCGGCGACGCTACTTTCCCGGCCATTTACTGCTCGTGCGCGTGATTCTGCGCATGGTATTCGGTTATCGCACGCGTATGGCTTGGCGCTCGTTCGCCCAAGGCGACACAACAGGCCAAGATGCGGCAACCGAGATAGCTGCATACAAGACCGTGATGAGCCTGTGAGATGAGTCAACGATCTTACGGAGAGCCTAGGACTGAAGTTTCCGCGGTAATCCTCACGCGCAACGAAGCCAACAACATTGCGGCGTGTATCAACAGCCTTACGCCGTGGGTAGACGCCATCATTGTCTGGGATTCGGGCAGCACCGACGATACACGAGACATTGCCAGGCGATGTGGCGCACAAGTCGTTTATCGTCCGTTCGACAACTATGCAGCACAACGTCAAGCGGCGCTCGATGCCATTGCTGCGGAGTGGATTCTATTCGTGGATGCGGATGAGCGCATGACCGCCGCGCTCGGGCTAGAATTGCTTGACTTTCTGGCTCTCAAGAATGATGAGATAAACGGAGCGTGGCTGCCCAGACGCAATTGCATTGCAGGGACAGAAGTACGCGGCGCCGGTTATTGGCCGGACTATCAATTGCGGCTGCTGCGACGTGGACACACGGCCTACGTTGCTGAACGTGAAGTGCACGAGATCGTACGTGTAGAGGGTGAAGAGGCCTATTTCACGCAGCCGCTGCTACATTACAACTATGAGAGCTGGGCACACTTTCACCGGAAACAGCCGGCGTACGCCAAATACGAAGCCAGCATACTGGCTCAGCACGACATCCGCCCAAGGCCGCACAATTTCATTCTACAACCGTTGCGCGAGTTCCGTCGTCGCTACCTCACATTGCGCGGCTATGTCGATGGCGTCTTCGGGCTGAAGCTATGCATTTGGCTGGCCTGGTACTACGGTTTTATGCCGTATGTCTATCTACTGAGGGACGGCAACCTGGACGACGACTAGGCGGTCGTAATCACGCTCTGGCAGTTTTTCCGCTCGACACGAATGAGGTTCTGTGTCGCCTGCTCAAATGTATCATCGTGGCTTATGATAAAGAGTTGCCGGAACCCCTCGACTTTTAGTATCTGCTGGGCAAGCGCATCACGTCGCTCGTCATCCAGGTTAGCGGTTGGCTCGTCAAAGAATGCGATGTCGATGCTGGTCAGTTCGCGCAACATGGCTAGCCGAACAGCGAGCGCCGCCGTCATTTGCTCGCCGCCGGAAAGCTGCGCAAATTCTCGAATGTGCTGCCCCACAGCAAGTGTGATGCCATAATCCTCGTTCCACGAAAGATGCCGGGACCAGTCAGTCATAATGTCGCTGAAGTAGCGACGGGCGAGGCCGCTGACCTGCTGAATGAGCACCCTCGTCACGTAGGGACCCGCTTCGCGCAGCGTATCGCGAACCTTAGTCAATGCCGAGGTCTGCTTCTCGATCTGCAGTAACGCATGCTCATTCTCTTCCATTTCCTGATGAAGCTGATGCAACCGCTGAAGCGCTTTCGTGCTCTGATCCTGTTGCCGGCGTAGCACTTCAATTCGAGTTTGCAGTGCACCCATCTCCACTTGATGCGTCTGCTCTTCCTGCTTTGCCTGCTGATACGCCTCCTCATCAAAGTGCTGCTCTACATCGGAGAGCTGCGTCTGGAGTGATTCGCTCTGCTCCTGTAAACCGTGTTTCTGCACTTCAGCAGCGTCGACTTTTGTCTTGTGAGTGTCCACTGATTGAGCCAATCGCTGATTGCCCAACACGATTCGATAGGCGGCTCCATTCTGTTCAATGGCAGCCGCGCAGGCGTCCATGGCGGCATCCAGCGTGGCAAACTGTTCGAGTGCTAGTTCAACCTCTACATGTTGCGCAAGAAGATCCTTCAGTTTTCGTTCGACAACAGTTTGATTGTTCAGGATGCTTTCTTTTTGCGCGGCGCGGTTCGCCGCAATTTCGTAGCGGCGTTTTGGGTTGTCAAGCTGCGCAAGCTCTTCCTGTATCGTGCCTATACGCCCTTCCACACCAGCTAATTCATCTCGTTGCAATGTCAGGTTCTGCAACAGTTGCTGAGCTAGAACCAACTCTGCTTTGCGCCGCTCAACCTCTGTGGCACGCGGTAACGCCAGTATCTCAGCCTCGACGGCTCGCAAGCGCTGCTGGACCTGCGATGTTTGCTCTTGCAGTGCGCGAATCTGCTGCTGAATCTCAGCGTACCTGGCGCGCATTTCCGCAATTTGTTCCTCATTACGACGAATCATCTCCTGGCGGTGTTCGTCAGTTAGAGGCTGCTCACATATCGGGCATACAGCCGTCGCGATATCGCTAAGTGTCGCCGCCTGCTCCTTGAGCGCATTTGCTTTCGTTTCGATCATCGCATTCTTGGTGCGAAGATCATCCATTGTCTTGTCCGCAGAATCGCCCTGCTCGCGTAATGAAGCGGCTTCCGCTTCGAGCGTCTGCATGTTGGCGAACGCAGTTTCTAGCTTGGCAGCCTGTGCGCTCATACGTGACACCGCTTCTACTTCATTCTGTACTTGCTCGTCCAGCGCCTTGTACTTAGTGGCATCCTGGCGAGCCTGCTGCAGTGCAGTTTCAAGTTTTTCTTGTCGCTGCACCGGTTCTCGCAGCTCCGCCAGGACAGCAACAGCTTCTTCTATAGATGCCAATTCCTGTTCGATCTGTGCCCGGCTCGACTTGCTTACGGCAATCTGCTGGTCAATCTTGTTGCGCTTGGCTTCCAATTCGGTCCGCTGTCGCAGCTTCTCATCCAGTTGCTTCTGCTGCGCCTGCGCCTCCACATAGATTTCATAGCCGGCTGTATTCTCTTTCACTAGTTTCTCAGCAATTTCGGCGTCCACCAACGCCTGTAACGCAGATGAAAGCTCGCGATCGACCGCCTGCCGTCGCAACTCTACCTGGCTCATCTCGTTGCGCAGCCGTTGCAACTGCTCGCGCACAGCTTCCAGCTCCTCACGCTTCTTTGCCCATTCGCTTAGCTGCTTCTGTAGCTCCGTAAGCGAACCTTCAGCGGAAGCCAACTCCTTTACCTGGCAACTCAGCTCCTGCTCGATTTCCGGGATAGCAATCAGTTGACCGCGCTTCCCAGCAATCTCGACCTGCATACGTTGATGACGTTCCTTGAGTACGTTGAGCGGCTCGCGCAGTTTCCCGTAGACGTCACGATAGTCCTGCACCTGAAGCAAGGGGTCGAATACACTCTTACGCGGTGTGGGGCGAAGTTGGAAGGCGGCTGTAAATGTACCTTGTGGCACACCGACCGCATCGCGAAATAGCGTCTCCAGTTTCGCGGTAGCATCCAGACCCAAATGATCTTTCAGGAAATCACAGACATCCGTTTTACCTTCACGGAGGCGAAAGCCAGTTTCGGGATCATACACAAAATAGGAGTTGCTCCCCCCGATTCGGCGCTCCACTTCATACGTGCGGCTATCTTGACTGCTCTCAAACGCCACGGTGATGACTGCGGTCTTTGCACCGGCGCGAATGAATTCGTTCCGCGTATAGGGCAGGTCATCAAAGATGGCAAGGCCAATGGCTTCAACAATTGTGCTCTTGCCTGCGCCATTGTGGCCTACAATTGCGTTGACGCCGGGCGTAAACTTTACGTAGCCGTCTTGATAGCTCTTGGCGTTTTCCAGCTTTACTGAATGGATGAGCATTAATCCATCTCTTCCTGTGCAAGGGGATCGTTGACCTTTTCTTCGAGCCCGTCGAGCTCTTCATCAACCACAGGCGTCTGTTCGATTCGCTCCATCTGGTGCGCCAACTCGTCCAGGATCGCTTCAGATGAGGCTGAGTCCAGCACCAGGCGTTTGATGTCCAGTGCGGCCTGCGCCCACTGTTTGCGCTTGGCGCTGTATTGCACGTCGCGTGAGAAGAGCTCCTCCAGCACATTGCGCTCCAGCGTAGTGCGGCTCATGGACCCGTCGCTGCCGATCTCAAAGCCGGGTGGAGCGGCTAGATTTCTTACCATGACATGTAGCGGATGGAACAACTCCCGGACCGTTCCCTCAACCCTGCTGATGTCCAAGTCGACCGCGTCGAAAGGCAGAACGCCGAACAACTGTAGCTCAACTACAGCTGCTTCACCAAGCCGACGCCTCTGCATATCCATGTCGCGTGATTTGCGCGCAAGCTCTTCGTGGAGTGTGGTGTAGAACTCACTAGGCGAATGATGGTGATCCATGCGATGCGAGAAACGGTGGAAAGGACGCCTTGGCAAGGAGTTTATCTCCGCAAAATGCATCGATCCCTCTGTTCTGTCGGTGTCCACCTCAACCATATAGTAACCTCGCTTCGGCCACTGCGTCTCAGAGATGGAGCAGGTTTCCAAGCTCCCAGGGTTGTATATCCACGCATCGCGTTCATACGGTTTATGGATGTGACCGAGTGCTACATAATCCGCGTAGTCGCGTAACGGAGCTATATCGCTATGCGAAAGTCCGCCCATCTGCTCGGCTAACTCGCCCTCCATGCCGGCATGAGTCATGAAAATGCGGTACTCGATGTCATTGCTCGGCAGGTTCACCAACGCTTCGGCATAGGCTTTCAGTCCCTTAGCAGCACTTGCGCCTAGGTACTTGAGCCCATGTACACGCAGCCACGGCAGAGGATCCACAAACGAGCCCTGATGTTTGGCGTAGCGACCGAGCTGCGGCTCTCCGCTCTCGAAACGCGGATTAAGCAGCGTCAAGTAGTTATGAATATCCAAGAAGCTCATCCAGCCAAGATGGTCCTGATAGTAGGCCAGTTCGTGATTGCCCTCGACGGCGATACAAGGGATATTAGCCTTTTTCAGTAATTCTAGGCCATGTATGGCTTGATTCAGCGTACGTGCGTCAATGCTACGCTTATCGAACAGATCCCCCGCCAGTAGAACAAAGTCCACCTTTTGATCGATGGCAATCTCGATGGCGGCGAAAAACGCGAGCGCGAAGTCGTTATATCGATCTTTTAGGTTATATTGCCAATAGCCAAGGTGGCAGTCCGCAATGTGCATAAACTTTGCGCGCATCTAAATTGTGCTTTCTGTTCTAGTTTGTCGTCAAGAGTGAGGCAAACCATCGTGGCAGCTGAGCTGGAACCGGGCGTGAGTTGCTAGGAAAACAAGGCAGCAACAGGTATTGCTGACTGCCTGATTCGCCGAATCAATCGCTCATCCGCCTGCGCAGAGTAATCAGCGTTTGCTCCGGCTGGAAGCCGAAATCCACCAGCGTCTTGATCCCAACCGTGTGTTCGGTGCTTAGCTTTGCCACGACCGGAAAGTCTGGGTACTCATCAAGTGTTGCCAGCGCCCACTGCGTCAGCGGCTCCTCGTAAGAACCATAGTACTGCGGACGCGTCCACAACTCAAGCTTATGCTCGCCACTCCAGCCCTGCGCCGTCAAGATGATAGCTGCCTCGAACCGACGCGATGCCGTTATGGCACGACGGTAAATGTGCGATCGGCCCATTTGTCGCCAAAACCATTCGGCAATTGCCTGGTCCAGTGTGAGCTGGAAGTCTGTGCGACGAACGGAACGCCACCACTGCGCCTGCGTATTGAGTTGAGTACTGACCAGATCGTACAGCTTGGCCGATTGCTGTGACGAAAATGCTGTGAATCCAGGGATGTTCTGAGGCGGAGCTACTTCATCAACTGTCGCCAGTCGAAGATCCGTCATTGCGCCGATCTCCTCAAATTCAAGGCTTTCGTATAGTGTGCGCGCGACGTTATTCCGCTCATATACCTGCAACACCGTCCACTGCCCGCGTGCTGCATCGATATGTTCCAGAGCCACATTCATGAGCTTGCGAGAGATACCCCTCCCGCGAAACTCCGGATCTACGGCAACGTTGGCAATCTGCCAGCGCGAACCGTAACGGTCGGCGCGCTGCACCGTAACATTGCCGACGATACGCCCCTCTTCCTCCCACACAAAACCGCTGAAGAGGTCATCGAATTCTCCGGTGCTGCGGTTGACCAATTTCATGAGGCCGCTCACATGGCTCATGATGCGCATCTCACGCAGCGCAGCCTTGCCGCGCGGATCCAACTCATTACTGAAAGCGTCTGCAATCAACTCCGCCACAGGACGCAAGTCGGTACCCAGATCAAAGGGACGGATCCCGTTCTGTTTTGGCTCGTTGACGACACTGGCAGTATCGATTGCAACCATAGACAATCGTTCCGAATTCCTTATCGCCTACCAATCAATGCTGCGGCACTAGGAAGCAACACGCACCATGGACGGTCGCAATACCTGCCCCTTGTACTCATAGCCTGTACGCAATGAACCTATCACATGACCGCTTTCCACTTCGTCGCTGGGTTCGCTGAGCACGGCTTCGTGCAGGTTGGGATCGAACTCGCCTGATGTGTCGATAGGCGTGACGCCTTCTTCCTGCAACATATTCAGCAGCTTCTTCTGTATCTGCTGCAGGCCAGATAGCCAGGCTTCCACATCTGAATCCTTATCCACATCCAGCGATTGCGGCACATTGGCAAAAGCTAACTCAAGATCATCCAGCACCGGCAGAATCCGCCTGATCAGACTGGCGTTCGCCCGCTCGATGGCTTCCGCTAGACGTTGTTCTTGACGTTTGCGAATGTTCTGGAATTCAGCGGCCTGATACTGGAGCTTCTCTAGTGCAGCTTCCTTCTCTGCGACGGCTGTAGCCAGTTTCTCTTCCAGTTCGCCAACCGTGTTCGCCTCAGACGCTTCGTCGTCATCGGCTTCCGTGGCGTCGCTTGCCTCCATCGCTTCGGCTAGCAAAGCGTCATCCGTGCCGGCATCTATCTCTTCTTCCGGTGCCTCGGATTGCGTCTGATACTCCACCTGAACCTCTAATGAAGGCGTCTCCGAAATGGTATCCGGGTTCTTTTTCTCGGATGACGCAGCTTCCGTACCATCCGTCTCTATTTTTGCCTCTTGCGACATTTCAATTCCCTTATTCAATTTCTATGTGATTACTAACTCCATAAATATCAGACACTAAATCGCTCATGATGCGCGCCACATATCCCACCGCACCCATAGTGCGCCCATAGGACATGCGTAAGGGACCGATGACGCCCAGCAAGCCGCCAATATGGTTCGCCACTCCATAACGCGACAGAACTAGGCTGGTGTCATGCAGTTCATCGTAACGCCCGTCTCCGGATATGACGACATGGATGCCGTCCAAATCGGCAAATTCATCCACCACCTGCTGCAAAAGTGACTGCTCCTCAAATACGTGCACAATGCCACGCATGTTCTCACCGTCCGCAAACTCAGGCTCATTCAGCATTTGACCAAGCCCATCCCGATAGATACGGCTGGCGCTGCTCCTGCTGGAGCGGTCCATCATTTCAATGGTTAGTTGTGCGATCTGCTGAGCAAACGGCGAGAGCGTAACCGACTCACGACGAATCGCTGTCATGTCCAGATTGACCAAGTGCTGGTTCAGCTCATTGCTGATGCGGCTCAGTTCATCCTGCTCCATGGGCTGCTGGATGTCGATCATCTGTTGCTTGACTGCACCATCCTGCAGGACAAGCACGAGCAACACTCGGATGTCGTGGATGGAGACCAGTTCCATGTGCTTATAGTAGCTGCGGGTGCTGCGCGGCGCCGTCGCCAGTGCAGCAGCTTGCGTCGTCTGTGCCAACACAGACGTGCTAAGCTTTAGCCACTGGTCGATCTGCGGGCGCGTACGGCCAAACTGAACACGAATATCGCGTCGCTCGCGCAAAGTCAACTCGCCATGCGGTGCGAGATGGCGCACAAAGTAGCGATAACCTGCCTCCGTGGGAACGCGCCCGGCGCTGGTATGCGGTTGTGTCAGCAGCCCAGCCCGTTCTAGCGCCACCAGGTCATTGCGAATCGTAGCCGGGCTCACATCCAATAATGGATTCTTGGCAATTGCCGAACTGCCGATAGGCTGCGCCGTCTCCACATACTGTTGTATCAGGACTCGCAATACTTTTCGTTGCCGTTCGGTCAACGCCTCGGCAAGAGGCGATTGCTCCGTCTGTCTCTCCGTCATGATAATACTATCGTCCAAATTAGACTGCCTATTCAACACAATGACTAGAATAGCACCCTGGTGACCAGAGTGCTATTGAGCCAGTCTATGATAGCATTTGCTGTCAAACGATGTCAACGCGAGCGCCCGCCGCTAATTTCACGCACACTTGCCTGAACCCGATATTCGGCAACCACAGAAAGCGACGTAGACGCTAATAGGCGTTCTGTTTAGCGCCAGAAAGCCACTGGAACGCCGTCCGGATCAATATCTTTACGTCCAGCATAATCGACCAGTTCTCGATATACCATAGGTCGTACTTCGTACGTTCAATGATGGACGTATCGCCGCGCAAACCATTGACCTGTGCCCAGCCTGTCAAGCCGGCACGCTCACGGTGCCGATCCATATAGCGGGGTATACTCTGGCGAAACTGCTCAACATATACCGGTCGCTCCGGTCGCGGACCAACGAGACTCATATCACCGATGAGCACATTGACTAGCTGGGGCAGCTCATCGATGTTAAAGCGTCGTATCACTGCGCCTAACTTAGTCTTACGCGGATCATCCGGTGTAGTCCAGCCCGGCCCATCGAACTCAGCGTCGATGCGCATGGAACGGAACTTGATCATCTTGAACGGCCGCGCATCCAAACCCATCCGTTCCTGAACATAGAAGACAGGTCCCGGTGAATCCAGCTTGACCAGTAGTGCTGTCAATAGGAGGAACGGGCTGAAGATGACCAGCATAGCGCCGCTGACTACCATATCCATTCCTCGCTTGAGCGTTACTTTCCAGCCTTGCAACGCGACATCGCGAATGGTCAGCAGGGGCAAACCGCCGAAGTCGCCGATACTAACTTCACTTGCCATGATCTGGAAGACGTCCGGGAAGACACGAATCCCAACTTTTTCGCGCTCACAAAGGCTAATGATGCCAACAAGCTCTTGGTGGCTGCTTTCCGGCAGACCGATGATCACCTCATCGATGTTGTACTCATCAATAATGGATGGCAAGTCCACCGTCTTTCCCAGCACGGGTACGCCGACTCGGGTAATAGAAGCTCCATTGCGGGACGCATCCACGAGACCGATGACCTGATACCCCAGCTGCCGGTTGAGCAGAATCTTCTGCAGCAGCATATCGCCGACTTCACCTGTGCCGATGACGATCACGCGGTCATCGCCGACACCGCGCGCCTGTATGCGCCATTGTATCTGCGCATGCAGCGCGTGGACGACCGTCAACAGCGCCATGTTTATGGCGCTTGCAAAGACGATGAACGGACGGTGATAGCGGAAATCCGGTAATACGAGCGTAAGTGCTGCGACAGTTAACAGCGTCGCAAATATGTTGGACAGGAAGATGCGATAGGTCTCATCGAGATGGCTGGCGGGTCTGCGTCGCTGGTACATCTTCTGTGCAAAGAAGAGACTGATGAGAATGAAAGAATAGATGAACGGCAGCTTCCAGAACTCGCGAAACGGACCGATGATAACGTCAGGATTGTTGTCAAGGATGAGATACGAGAGGTAGAACGAAAGCCAGGTGATTCCGATGTCCAAAAGGACCAGCGTAGAGATGAATACAATTTGGGCGCGCTTCATGAACATGGGCCGGCTGCCGCGCCGTGACCGATATTCATGCTCGCTATCCTGTTGTACTGTACCCTCTGTAAGACTCTGTTGCATGTGTGTTATACGAGCAGAGCGCCTCTATTGATTCATTCCAACTGCGCAGCAGGTTTCGCGTCCATAGACGCTGCCGGAGCCCTTTCCTGTCGTTCAGCGGACCTCTGCGCTTGCGCCGCAATAGGTAAATCGCTACTTCGGCAATAGCGCCAAAGATGGGTCCCGATATCCAGCCCGCCTTTTACCGAAATACCGAAACGAATGAGCGCGTTCAAGAACCATCCTGTCTCAGCCTGATAGTGCTTGCGATAGAAAATCCACATGGCTTCATAGAAATCTATGCGCGACTTAATACTCGCTTGACTGGCGGCTTCTTTTACGTGTGTGACTTCTACCTCACCGTTGTACCAGACTTCCCATCCTGCGTCCTTAATACGCTTCGACCAATCCAGGTCCTCACCATACATGAAGAAAGCTTCATCCAGCAGGCCTACTTGGCGAATCGCATCGCTACGCACAAGCATAAAAGCGCCAACCACGGAATCCACGTGATAGACGCCGTCCTCCGGCAGGTATTCCATATTGTAGGCGTTGAAGCGCGGGCTGCTCGAAAATAAGCGGCTCAGCCCCGTCATTCGATGCAGGCTCACTTTCGGCGTTGGGAAACTGCGGCGACACGCCTTATCCAGCGTGCCGTCCGGCTTGCGCAATCGCGGACCTGCGACACCGGCTGTAGGACGATTGTCCATAAACGTCGCCATTTGCGCCAACGCACCTGGTGGCACCAGCGTATCCGGATTGAGTAGAAGCACATACTTGGGCAACGAATCCGCACTGGTTGCTTCAGAACAAACGCTCTCGCCAAAACCGAGCCATCGCAGTCCGCAGTTGTTTCCTCCCGGGAATCCTAAGTTGCGGCTGTTTGCGATCAGGTGCACCTGTGGAAACTCTGTGCGCACCATCTCCACGCTGCCATCCGAGCTGGCGTTGTCCACCACACAGACAAGGTAGTCGAGATCGCTATCTCGATCCAGCACAGAATGCAAGCAATCGCGCAGCAAATCGGCTGTGTTGTAGTTCAGGATAAGTATCGTCAGGTCGCAACTGTGCGCCGTCTGTGGGCTGGATTGCAGCTGTAAGGAAGATTTATGCATTTGAATTCCCAGGCGCCGTCGATGTCAGGCACGTCCCTGCGCGCGAAAACTGTTGACAGCTATCATGATTGTAGCATAGTCGTTTCTAGCGGGTCAAAGAAATTAGCAATTCACCAGGCACATCAGTGGGTGATCGTTTGTCTATCGACAGATATTGCACCGAATCGGTGCATGAAGAATTCCTAATGTGCTCTTTCGCTGACCTTAATGATTTCAAAAAGCCAAAGGTCTATACTAAATACGATGCGGAAACGATCAGTACAGTAAGCGTAATGGGGAGAAGGATCAAGTACGGGGTTCGTACTTCGGCTAACCATTGCGTGTGTGACAATCGATCTAATAAACAACGATGGAGGTTAGAAAGATGCAACAAAATAGTAAACGATTCTATATATATTTCGGGGCTGCAATCCTTGTATTAGCGCTCATCTTCGGCGCTGGTGCAACGGCATGGCTAAGTTCAGATACACTTCTGGCTGCACAAAACGCGCAGGACACAACCACGCAGATTGCCGATACGCTTTCTGCGAGTCAGATGGATCTGGCTGCGCAATCCCCAAGCCAGGAAGTTCTGCACAGCCTATATGCGGAGACGTCACCGTCTGTGGTAAACATTCAGGTGACAATTACATCAACCGCAACAACGCTTCCAGGCCTGCCTGAGGGACTCCCATTTGGTGCACCAAACGGCGGTCAGGGCATGCAAATGGCGCAGGGCAGTGGATTCATCTATGACATGGACGGCCACATCGTGACCAATAACCATGTTGTCGAGAGTGCACAAGACATTACTGTATACTTCGAGAACGGAATGTGGTCGGACGCTACAGTCGTAGCGACAGATCCGCAGGCGGACCTTGCAGTACTAAAGGTTGACGTCCCCGAAGGCGTGGATTGGACGCCGCTGCCGCTGGCAGATGCTAACTCTCTATTGCCCGGCTACTACGTCATCGCGGTTGGCAGCCCCTTCGGTCTGGATGAGACCATGACCTTGGGCGTTGTCAGCGCAATGGGACGTGCAATGGCCACAGGCGATTCACTGAATGGCTCGCGCTATAGCCTGCCCGATGTGATTCAGACTGACACAGCGATCAATCCTGGCAACTCCGGTGGTCCGCTGATGAACCTGAACGGTGAGGTTGTCGGCGTGAACTACGCCATCAACACCACTTCCGGCAGCAACTCAGGCGTTGGTTTCGCCATTCCGGTCTCTGTCGTGCAAAAGGTCGTACCGGCTCTCATTTCCGACGGTAGCTTTGACTACTCCTACCTTGGAATCGCCGGTCAGACGATCACCGAGCCTGTTGCGAAAGAGTTCCAGTTACCATCTAATGAACTGGGCGTTTTTGTAGCAGATGTGGTTAGTGGCGGTCCTGCAAGCAAGGCCGGCGTCGAGACCAACGATATTATCGTCGGTATCGGTGATGCCAAAGTCACACAGTTCGAAGACCTGATCAGCTATCTGTTCAGTGACACTAATCCTGGTACAAACATCACGCTGAGCGTCGTGCGCGACGGCAAGCCGATGGACTTGAACGTTGAACTGTCAGCACGTCCATCCGCTTCTGAAGAAACTGCCATGGCGCCTGAGAGTGGCGACACCATCTCCATCGCCGAGGCTATCAATATTGCCAAATCTGCAGTCGCCGATTCAGAGCTCATGAACAGTATCGATTCCGCAAACGCCAAGCACGGCACAGCTGACGGCAGCGACGTCTGGATCGTCACCTTGACGGGCCAAGACAAGTCAGCCACTGTTACTGTGGACGCTCATACCGGCAAGGTTCTTGAGCTAACAGTCGACTAGTCGGTATAAGATAAGTCAAGTACCTGAGCATACCTCCCAAAAACAACGGCGGTCCGGAATCCGGACCGCCGTTGTTTTTTTCTTCTGAAAATTCAAGTATCTGGCACCGATCGTGCGCTCAGACTTTGATTCGCCACAGTAGGTCATGATTGTTGGGTGTCGCGTTCATCAGCTTCAGCAAGCCGTTAACGGCAGCCTTTGACGTGCCGCCGGCGAGCCAGCGTCGTAGCTTCGTTAACCGCTCCATCTCTTCTTCGTTGTAGAGAAACTCATCGCGTCGCGTTCCGCTAGCGGTCACATCAATTGCTGGATAGATGCGCGCCTCTGCCAACGAACGATCGAGCACAATTTCGCTGTTGCCGGTGCTCTTGAACTCTTCATACACAACATCATCCATTGCTGAACCGGTCTCGATAAGAACTGTACCGATGACGGTTACCGAACCGCCATTCTCAATGTTACGCGCCAGTCCAAAGAAGCGCCGAGGGATCTCCAGTGCTGCCGCGTCGATGCCGCCGGTGAGCGTGCGGCGAGCACCTCCGCCGCGTAGATTGAACGCACGCGTCATACGTGACAAGCTGTCCACCAGCACGACAATATCGTGACCGCACTCCAGTTCGCAGCGTACATGGGCTAGCGTCAATTCTGCCAGCGCAATGTGTTCATTGAGACTCTGATCGCTGGAACTGGATAGCACTTCCGCTGCCGTTTCGCGACGGAACTGCGTAACTTCCTCTGGGCGCTCATCCACTAGCAGGATCACGACACGCGTATCAGGGTCGTCGGCATGAATTCCGTCAGCGATCTGTCGCAGTAAGCTCGTCTTGCCGGACTTCGGCGGCGCGGCGATAACACTTCGCTGTCCCTTGCCGATGGGAGCAGAGAGGTCGATGATGCGCATGCTGACCTCGCCGCCCGCCTCCAGATGGAACCGCTCGGTCGGGTTGATCGCGACGAGGTCTTCGAATCTCTGTCGCTGGGCGAACTGCTCCGGCGTGCAACCACAGATGCTCTCGATACTCTTGAGCCGAGGTCCAGTCTTTCCGCTGCCGACTTGTCCGGTTACCGCTGCTCCGGTCACAAGACCGTACTGCTTTACTAAGGAGGCGGGCACAGAGACATCGTTCGTTTGCGGGCGGAAGGAGTGTTCTGGATTCAGAAGCACTCCCGCGCCACGCTTGCCAACCTGGAATACGCCGGATACAGTTTCGCTATCGGCGGTTGCAGACGCCTTTTCATTCATCAGGCGCTATACTCCCTTCCCAAATTCTTCGAATAGCATGCAATAGGCCTTCTGCCCGCGATCAAAGCTTTCCAGGCGGAAGAACTCGTTCGGCGAGTGCACGTTTTCGTCGTGCAGCCCGAAGGCAAAGTTCACAGTATAGGCGTCAAGGGACTCCAAGAACATGCTGGTTACCGGAATGCTTCCGCCGCTGCGCACATAGAAGGGTTCTTTACCGTACAGTTCCACGTGAACTCGGTGCGCAACCTCATTGCCGGGATGGTCCAGCGGCATGCGATAAGGAATGGCCCCGCTCTGTGAGCGTTGCACGCTGACCTTGACACCGGGTGGCGTGACTTTTTGAATATGCGCCTCCAGGCAGTCGAGAACCTTGGCAGGCTCTTGATCGGCGACCAGCCGGCACGTGATCTTCGCGTGCGCCTCGCTCGGAAGTACGGTCTTCACACCTACGCCTTGGAAGCCGCCCCAAATACCGTTGAGCTCTAGCGTCGGGCGCGCCCAGTTGCGCTGCAATGTGGTATAGCCGGGTTCACCGTACAACTCGTCAACGCCAACCTCAGCCGCAAACTTCTCTTCGTCGAACGGAATACGGTCAAACTGTTCCTGCTCTTCATCGCTCAGTTCGAGCACATCGTCGTAGAAACCGTCGACGAGAATCTTGCCGTCCTCGCTGCGCATGGAATCGATGATGTGCGCCAATGCATGGATTGGGTTGGCAATGGTGCCGCCGTAGACGCCGGAATGTACATCGTGGTCCGGACCGACGACATCGATCTGCATGGCGCACAGGCCCTTGAATGCCACAGACAGGGCTGGTTGATCTACATCCCATTGACCGCCGTCAGAACTGATCACCATGTCACAAGCCAAAAGTTCCTTGTTGTCCTCGACAAACTTGGGCAAAGTCGGGCTACCGATCTCTTCCTGTCCTTCAAAGAAGTACTTCACATTGACGGGGATATCGGTCTTTGTCTTCAACATAGCTTCTGTGGCCAAAATAGGCGTTAACATATTGCCTTTGTCGTCGGACGCACCGCGGGCATAGACCTTGTTATCCTTGATAACAGGCTCGAACGGCGGGCTATCCCAGAGTTCCAGCGGATCCACCGGCTGCGTATCAAAATGACCGTAGATCATGATGGTCGGCGCATCGCCCGCATGCATATAATCACCGTAGACTATAGGCTGTCCGCCGGTCTGCATGACCTGCACATTTTCAATGCCGGCTCTCCTCATTCGCTCCGCCACCCATTGTGCTGCATCCGCTACATCCGGGATATTCTCCGGCAGGCTCGAGATGCTGGGAATGCGCAAGAAGTCGAGACACTCCTCCAAGAATCGTTCCTTGTTCTCATCAAGATATTGTTGCCAGCTCATCTTTCACTCCGTTACTAGTGTGGACTTATTCGCTCTATGACCGAAGATATATGCGATTTATTAATTTTGGTTATAGTAGACAATTCTATAGCTCGAGCTTCACTGCGAGCGTCGCTGCGAATGTGGCAATATACTTCTCCAGCGTGGTTCCGGGCCAGGTATCATCATAGTAGCCTGTAAGTACGAATCCCGCCTCTAACTGCCCGCCGATCTGGTCTTGCAACGTATGACCAAATTCATAGGGCTGATCGTCTGCTTCCAGCACGCGCCTTTCTTCCGCACTGATGCTGGTTAGGTCGGAATAAGGAATGCTGTGCCGTACCCGCAACTCTCCATCGTCCAGTGCAAGCTGGTCGAAGATGTACAACACGGGATTTACGAAGCCGGACAGCAATCGACCACGCGGTTTCAATACCCGATACGCTTCCCGCCATACTGGTCGGACATTCGGTACAAAGAGGTTCGACGTTGGATGCACAATGAGTTCAAACTCATTATCGTCGAACTCGGACAAGTCTGCCATGTCGCCCTGCACCGTGCGGATGGACAGTTGCTCACGTTCAGCCACTTCTACATCACGGGCGAGTTGGGCAGGAGAATTGTCGAACACAGTCACGTTGGCGCTGGCAGCCGCAAGGATCGGCCCCTGCTGTCCACCGCCCGACGCGAGGCACAGCACGTTGACGTTGTTCAGGTCATCCGGAAACCACTCGCGAGGTACAGGCTTGGATGGCGTCAACACGATGCGCCAATCTCCCTGGCGTGCCGCAGCAACCTGTTCCGGTGACACGGGCACGGTCCACTCGCTCCCGTCCCGTACAGCCGCGTCCCAAGCAGCTCGGTTATAATGAAGTATTTGTTCAGAGTCTATCCTTGATTCCTGCGTCATCCAGGCTCCTCTTTGTCCCCAAAACCTAGCCAAGATCGTATCAGTGGGAAAGCAGCATTCAGCGACGGCAGCACGGCATACGCCTTGTCTCTGGCTTCTTGGCTTGGTGCGCGCAGGTCAGGAATCATCACTGTGCGCATACGTGCCGAGGAAGCCGCCAACACGCCTGCGTCCGAATCCTCCAGCGCTATACACTGTGCCGGCTCGACGCCGATTCGTTCAGCAGCCAGTAAATAGATGTCCGGCGCAGGCTTCATGTTGACAACGTCATCGCCCGTGACCACAACGCTGAAATACGAGCCTATGTCTGAGAGTTCCAGTGCAAGCTCCGCCTCATGGCCCAGTGACGACGTTACCACCGAGCGCGACACGCCCTGATCCTGCAACCACTGCAGCAGCGGTAGTAATCCCTCCTTCAGTGGCATGCCGTCATGTTCTACATACTCACGCCACAATCGCGACCAGAGATTGTGAAACTGCTCGACTGTGAAGATATGGTCAGCCGCTTTTACAATAGTCGCCTCGCACTTTTCAGCGCTTAGTCCAACAAAGGAAACCATCAAGTCATGGCTGGCGTCATAACCCAGCTGACCTGCCGCATCCTGCTGAGCCCGATAGTAGATGCGCTCAGAGTCAAGCATCAACCCGTCCATATCAAAGAGCACAGCACGAAATTCCGATTCCATGGCCTATCCGTTTTGGCTGTTTACGGCTTCTGGGTCATCATCGTACTATTGCTCAGCGCCGAGACTCAGTTTGGTTCGCCTAATGTTTGCAGTCGCATCAACAAGTGCGTAGGAGCTAGGAATGCCCCAAAGCGCGAAAGACTCGATTCAAATTGTCCAGGATACGACGGGCGTGGTCATCACCCTCTATGCCGGTACGAACATCGAATTTGACGCCTACGAACAGCTAGTGGACGAAACGGTGTCCATGTACATCCGCGAAGTTGCTGATCCTGCCGTAATCTGCCTTAGCGTCGACGGTCCTGGACTTGCAGTTGAGGTGGCTGAGAAGCTGGTGAACCGATACGGCGTCTCGGCGGTAGTCGCCGACGAGAATGGCGGCAAATTTGCTGCCGTTCAACTCGGCATGCATAAGCTGCTCCAAAATCCATCGGTTCGTTACTTCGCAGCCGTCGACCAGGACGGTGACCATTTTGCAAGTGATCTGCTTGACTTCGTTCGAACTGCCGAATATATCGCGGACGCCAAACAGACGAACCGAGTGCTTGTTATGGGCGAACGCGCATCTTTGCATCGTCCGCTGGGATTCCTGCGTGGTGAACAAGAAACCCTAGCCAGTGCCGTGCTTCTGGATGCATTGCACTACCACTCGGCCGTGAGCCAACAACCCCTCGACCTACGCTTCGTACGACCCATCCACCGGTATCCGGACTTCCATGCCGGCTATAAGCTTTTCAGCAGGCGCACGGCAGAGGACGTTTTCACAACACCGCCACAGCTAGCTGGATGTTCTCCGGAAGCCTACTATCGGCACGCCATCGAAGCAGTCATGCTGCTGGAAGCAGTGCTAGGCGGTGCGACACTGGCGACGCTTACCCGCCGCACTTTCGACGAACAGCCGGTTTCCGTCTTCGCCAACTTCAACCTTACGCAGATGACAGCCAACCTGATTATCTGGCCCTGCAAGCGGCTAAAGGTTCCGCCAGCGTTTGTGATGCAATGGCTGGACAATCACCTGCCCGAGCTACTCCTGGGCACGATTCAGCCGGACGGCCGCGACGAACTGCTCGCCATACGAAGGCTTGTTCTGCAGGCCTTCGGCGTACAGGATGATCAGGTCGATACCAACAACATTGTGCGTCCGCGATTTCTGTAAGCGCACAATAGCTACATCAGATCAGCAACGTGCTCCCGTATTTTGAGTATCGCACTGATGATATCATTCATCTCTCCCGGCTCGGCAAGAAGCAAATTCTGCGTCAACCAGATAGACTTATTACATGACTGCTCTGTTTCAAAGCAATCCATTGATGCGTGTATAACCAGCGTATAGTGGCGGCTGAGCATCATCCCAAAGCGGTCAGTGGCGCCACCGCGCTTCACGGACAGGTGTTCCACTGTTTAGAGCCAGTTCAGCCATCACGGAACTCTATCCATCCTAGGTCGACAGTTTCGTCTTCCACCTGCATACAGACCCGATACAGAAATGGACATGCCCGCTCGCCGCACTCCACGCAGGCATGCCCTCCTACTCCGTTTATCGTCGCGGCTACAACCCTAGGTTCTATGGGCCCACATCATGCCGCGAACAACAATTTCCTTGGCTTCCGGCACATCGAAATCGGCTGCCACGTGGCCCAATGAGCTGAAGAAGACTCGGCCATCTCCCCACATGCGCTTCCATACAACGGGCATCACCGTGCCATTCACCCACGGTGCGATGTCTGTATTGAACGTGGTGGTGGCAAGCACTTCATTGCCCGGATCGACGTGCATGTAATACTGTTCGGAATGCATCTTGAAGTCCTGCAGACCTGCAGTGATGGGATCCTCGTAGTTGATAATGTTGACTTCGTAGTCGATGACATTGCCAGGATGCGCCACCCACTGACCGCCGACCATCCACTGATAATCCACATTCTGCCGGAAGGAATCGGCCATACCGCCATGCCAGCCAGCGATACCGACGCCACTCTTCACTGCTTCGAGGAGTCCGCTCTCCTGCTCCTTTGTGATGCTGCTCATGGTCCAGATGGGTACGATGAGGCTGAGCGACTTCATCATCGGCTCGTCCAGATAACTGTCAAGCGTATCCGAGACTTCGACGTCAAAACCTTTTTCGCGCAGGATCGGCGCGAAAACGTTGGCACACTGTTCCGGCTCGTGACCTTCCCAGCCGCCCCAGCAGATCAATGCCTTTTTCATAGCAATTCTCTCTTCTATTTGAGTACTTATTGTTTGTGTTTGTTCCCTTGCCTGGGCATAGCAAGGAGCTGATGCGTATTCGTCGCTAATTTTGGCGACACTATCATCATAACATCAAGCCTGGTCGCATACCTCATATGCAGTCTTCAGCGCTTCGATTCGGTCACCCTTGGGCATGAACTCGTGACCAAGATAAAGATAGTAGCCTGTGTCCGCGATGGCCTTGCAGACAGCTCGATAGTTGAGCTCCTGTTCATCGTCTAGGTCGTGACGACCCGGGACGCCCGCGGTGTGAAAATGGCCAATCCACTTGATATTGTCACGGATGGTGGCGATCACGTCACCCTCCATGATCTGCATATGATAGATATCGTACAGCAGCTTTACGCGCGGGCTATTCACACGCTCACAAACGGCAACGCCCCAGGCTGTGTGATCACACTGGTAGCCAGGATGATTTACCTTGGAGTTGAGAAGCTCAATATTTAGGTTGACGCCCTTCTCTTCTGCGTATGGCGCAACACGTCGCAGACCGTCCGCTGCAGCCTCGATAGCTTCTATCTCGCTCTGGAAGGGCTGCCGATTCCCGCTGAAACAGATGAGGCCAGGCACATCATATTTGGCTGCCAGGTCTATGCTCTGAATGAGTTCGGCTTCAATTCGGTCATGGTTGCTGCGCTTGTTGAGCCCGTCTACGAGCGTACCGTGTCCGCTCATGCTGGCAATAGCCAGCCCATTGCTCTTCGCTACCGCGACAATGGCGTCGAGCTCCGGCGGAATCGCCCACAACTCAATGGCTTTGTAGCCGATTGCCGCCGCCTCCTTAGCCAGCCTCTCGAGACCTCCATCCTCAGGTACGAAAAGCGGATAGCAGAGTGATTGCTGAATGCGCATTATCAACCCGTTCTTTCTGGTTTAGTACGTTGCACGTTAGTGCTCCGCACGATGTTATAGCTTAGGCATGCCATCTCAGGCAGGATCACGATGCTATCGGTGGTCTTCGGCAGCGTCCTGTGGCACGAAGCCGATAACGTCCTGTGAGCGCTCCACATCCCGGTAGCTCCACCTGTTTCTCGATTCCACGAAGAGGACATCGAAGCGCAAATCCGGCACCGACTCAATGCAAAGCTGCACCATCGAAGCAATGTCGCGCTGGCTGCACCACACTGAGAAATCCCTTGAGGTGAGCGGACGATCTTCCTCGCGAACCATGCCGATACGCAAACAAATAATGGACATCTCGCTGGTGGTCACATAGTGGCGGGCAAGCGCCTCGCCCCATACCTTGCTCGTACCATAGATGCCCTTGGGATTCACTGGGGACTGGACGGTGATCTTAGGCCACGACTGCGGTACGTCGTCATATCTACCCTCGGCGAGCGCTGTGTATGGCTCCTCCGTCTCCCAGCCAGAGATTGTCGCGCCACTGCTGGCATAGACAATGCGACGAACGCCTGCTTGCTTAGCGGCTTCGAAAACATTGTATGTGCCGGTCAGATTGACATCCGCATACTGCTCCATGCTGGCGTCCATGGCAACGACTGCAGCCAGATGCACGACCGTGTCTACACTGTCAAACGCCGGTCGAATGGCTTCAAAGTCAGCGATGTCCGCCTGAACAGTCTTCACACCGGTTACATTGCGGCGGTTGAGCGCCCGAAGAGGATATGTGTCTTTTAGTTGGCGACGTACGGCGCCGCCAATAAGGCCGCTCATGCCAGTTACAAGGATGGTTTGGCTCGTAGTCTTGTCGGACGTCATGGTTAAGTCCCGGACGCACTAAATAGCCGTCTGCGCTGATGTGGAGAGAGGGGACGGACCCTCGCTGATTCAAGACGAGCGGAATACTGTCCAACCAGGATACTGGTTCAATTATAGGCGCGCTGCGTATGAATCGCAATGATAGCAGGCATAAGCATTCGACGATATAACTTGGTGGCGTGGTGCTTATTGCCGACCTCGCGAATTCTTCCAATCCGAGACAACTACCGGGACATGCAAGAAAGGGCAGTCAAAATTCCGACCACCCCTTCGGCGTTACCCTTATTCACTTCGTACAGCTAATCAGCTACTTCGTCGTCCACTCCGGCGGCGGCTGAATCGTCGGTTCCGGCTTCGGTCCCACATCCGGGCGACCGCTGCCTTCAAGGCGGCTGATCGCGCGCACTTCCATGTCGTTTTCCATGGCGATCTGACAGGACAGACGTACACCCTCCAGACCTCTCTCTGCAAGCTTCTCTTTTTCAGCGACGGTCATCTTCTCCGGTTCGCCCGAGACGAATTCGACTCGGCACGTGGTGCAGCGACAGTTGCCGCCGCAGGCATGCAGCTGATCCACGCCGGCATCCTCTTCGAGCGCCAGAACTAGGCGCTTTCCCGCCTCGACCTCAAACTCACCGAAGCCATCTACTGTTAACGTAGGCATTCTCGTTTCCTTTCGTGCTGTGATTGTAAATTGGTACTGTTTGTGCTGGCATTGAGCCTTGCAAACAAGTTGTAACGTTTTGTCCGTGCTGTGTTGCACGCTCAGTCGGCATTTTCGAGTTCGGCTGATTGTGCAACATCTTCCGCATCGCCATGTCTAAATTGGCTCATGTAGAGATCGTAGTATGCGCCTTTGCGCTCCAGCAGTTCATTGTGTCTGCCGCGCTCGACAATTGCGCCGTCGACGAGCACTAGCACTTGATCGGCGGAGCGGATTGTACTCAGTCGATGTGCGATGACGAAGCTTGTTCGCTCAGCCATCATGTCATTGAGTGCCGCTTGGATCTGGCGCTCGGTACGCGTATCGACACTGCTGGTAGCTTCGTCCAGAATGAGTATCCGCGGCTTCGCCAGTGCCGCTCGAGCAATAGCGATCAGCTGCCGCTGCCCCTGGCTCAAACCGGAACCGCGCTCGCCGACCTTTGTTTGATATCCCTCTGGCTGGCGTTCGATGAACTCATGCGCGTGGGCAAGCTTTGCAGCCGCAATGACCTCTTCATCCGTGGCGTCGGGCCGTCCAAAGCGGATGTTCTCCATCAGCGAATCGCTGAAGAGGAACGAGTCCTGTAACACGATGCCGATTTGTGAACGCAATGAAGCAAGTGTGACATCGCGCACGTCGATACCGTCAATGGTAACGCTGCCGGATGTCACGTCGTAGAATCTCGGTATCAGATTCACCAGCGTCGTCTTGCCGGCGCCGGTCGGCCCCACGATTGCAACCGTTTCACCTTGCTGAGCGGTCAAGTCCACAGCATGGAGCACCGGCTCATCTTCATTGTATTCCGAACCCACTGAATTGAAAACCACGTTCCCCACTATCGGCGGCATCTCAATTGCATTGGGCTTCTCCACAATGTCGGTTGTCTCATCCAGTATCTCGAAGATACGTTCGGCCCCGGCGATCGCGCTCTGCAGGTTTGTCCACAGCACACTGATTTGCTGAATCGGCTGATTAAAGCGGCGAACATAGGCCAGGAATGTCACAATGAGACCGATGGAGACCATCGTTCCGGAGAGCGTCATGCCGCGCAATGCATAATAGCCGCCTACGCCGATAACCAAGGCGGTGGCGACGTAGCCTAGACCTTCCAGCGACGGCGCCAACGCAGAAGTATAGGCAACCGCTCGGACATTTGCGTCGCGATTGGCTGCGTTGCTCTCCCGGAAGTTCTCAATATTGGCCGACTCACGGCTGAAGGCTTGTACCTCACGCACGCCGGAGATGCTCTCCTCCAGTTCAGTATTCACATTGCCCATCTCGCTGCGAGTGATGCGGAACGCTGCCCGCGCTCTATTGCTGAACCAGACAGTTGTCAACGCCATCACCGGCACGACTGCCAAGCTAACCAGCCCATACATCAGATTCATGGAGATCATCTTATAGGCTAACCAGCCGATTAGGAGGATACCGCTGGCAACTTGCAGCAAGGCAAAGCTGAAGGCCTGCTGAATCATACTAGTATCATTGGTAAAGCGGCTCATGAGATCACCGCTCTCGTGCTCGGTGTGGAAGCCGATGGAGAGCCTTTGAAGCTGATCGAACAGCTCGATTTCGAACTGGCGCAGCACATGATTCCCAGCCCAACTCATGAGGAAGAACGAAAGTCCGCCGACCAGTGCGCCGACGACGTATAGCCCAACCATGATGAGTGTCAAACGCAACAAACCCTTCAATAGAAGACTGTTGGGCGCATTGGCTGGTAGGTTGGAGAATGTGCAGTTGGCGGTGGATGCTGGCGTCGCACTGCCGGCAGCGTTCGGCGTATCCAGCCCCAGAGTATTCGCAGCTCCGGGTGTCAGGTAACAGTCAGTCGCTTGCCCCATGAGCTGAGGCGTGATCACCTGCACCCAAGTATTTACAATCATCAATACCAGGACGATAATCAGCGCGATCCAGTAAGGACGGAAGTACCTAGCCAGCCGACCTAACGTCGCGCCGACGCTTTTTGGCTTGACTACTTCTTGATCGAGTATTCCTCTGCTTTGACCGATCATAGAACGCCCACCCCACTTCCACTAGAATCACCTGTATGGGTCTCAACGGCATCCTCAACGAGCTGGCTTCGGTAAATATCAGCGTAATCTGCGCTCGTATCCATCAGTTCAGCGTGTCGCCCACTGGCAACGAGGCGCCCATTGTCCAGAACCAATATCTGGTCAGCGTTGAGCACTGTACTGATGCGTTGAGCAATCACGAAGCTTGTTCGCCCCTCCATTAGCTTATCCAGGGCATCTTGGATTAGCGCCTCTGTCGTCACATCCACGCTGCTAGTCGAATCGTCCAGGATGAGCACACGCGGGTTCATCAGCAAGGCGCGTGCGATGGCGATGCGCTGCTTCTGACCACCACTGAGCGTCGCGCCGCGTTCGCTGACCGGCGTGTCATAGGCCTCCGGGAAGCTCATGATGAACTCGTGCGCAGCGGCAGCCTGGGCGGCTGCGATGATCTCGTCGTCCGTTGCATCAGGTCTGCCGAATGAGATATTGTCACGGATGGTGCCGCCAAACAGATTCGTCTCCTGCAACACGATTCCGATCTGCCTGCGCAGTGTCTCCAGCTGCACGTCTCGAACATCGTAGCCGTCAATCAGTACACGTCCCTCACTGACGTCGTAGAAACGCGGGATCAGGTTGATAATCGTTGTCTTTCCACTACCGGTTGCGCCCAGCAGAGCAACCGTCTGCCCTGGCTCGGCGGAGAAGGAAATATCTGACAACACTGCGTCGCTGCTGCCAAAGTAGCGGAATGTTACATTTTCGAATCTCACATTGCCAGTGACTGGCGGCAATGGTATTGCGTCGGGTTTGTCTACCACGTCATTCTCGGCATCGAGTATTTCGTAGATGCGTGTCGCGCTGGCGCTAGCCTGACTCATCTGGCTGATGATGAAGCCCAGTTGCCCGATGGGGAAGAAGACGAATATCAGATAGAGGCTGAACTTCTGCCACTCGCCAATGGTCAATGTGCCGCCGATGATCTGTCGACCGCCAAAGTAAAGTACCAGGGCTTGTCCTAGGTTGGCGATGAAGAAGATGACCGGGAAGAGAAAGCTGAACACTCTGGCTACGGTGATCTGCTGCTGCATGAGGCTATCCGCTGCGCCGCGGAACTTAATGGCCTGTTGACGTTCCCGTGTGAAGGCCTTGATGACTTTGATTCCGGCTACCGACTCCTGCAGGATGGTATTCAGCCTGGAAATACGCTGTTGTACCTCCGTGAAAAGCGGCTGACTGACCGACCCGAATATGATGAACATGATGAACGCGATGGGCAAAATCGGCAGAAGCACCAGAGTCAGTTGTAGGTTCGTCAATAACATTAGTATTAACGCACCGGTAAGCAACACAACGGCCTGCAGAGCGATCAGCAGACCTTGTCCCAGGAAGACGCGCAACTTTTCCACATCATCTGTGGCACGGATCATGAGCTGCCCCGTGCGGTTTTGGTCGTGGTAGGTAAAGCTCAAACGTTGAATCTTCTCGAACAACAGGTTACGAAAATCGTAGGCAACATTCTGGCTCAGCTTTTCGCCCATAAATGCCTGCGTGAACGCAAACAGGCCGCGGACGACGGCGAATACTAGGATCAGAACAAGCGACCAGACGAACGACCTTTGAATGGATGCGATAAGTTGTCCTGTATTTCCGGCAGCGGCCTGTGTGGTGCCTTGCGCTGCCTGCTCCTGCAGGACCAGCCCCTGCGTGACGGCGTCCAGTGAGCGCTGAACCATCTGCGGTACGAACAGCTGTGCGCTGATACTAAGCAGAAGTGAGACGACTGCGATCAGTGCTACGCCTTTATGATTCGACAGCACGCCAAGAGCGCGTCCCAAGCCGCGCAGGTTCGGTCTACCCCGTCTTGGATTTTGAGCAGTTGCATTTGCTGTCACTGTGTATGTTCCTATTCTTGTATCTCAAGTTATACCTTGCTAAAGTGCTTCGTAAATATGTCTGGTTGATCTCGAGCAATTACTCTGCCAGTGATGGGCGAGTACGGTAACCAATGAGAACGAATCAATTCGTCAAACGGTTTCTCATAATCCAAACGCTATCAACTAGATCTTGTTTCTCACATCGCACCCTCAACAAACATTGATTTGGCCAACCGATTATATGCGTCATGTCAAGCAAAGCCAACCGGAGATAAGCGTCCTCGCGCATAGTCTAGACGCTATTTGACAGGGATTGTCCGGACCTTCAGACTATTCAGAGGCTTTTCCAACCAACAGATTCAACATACGCCAGGTTTTCTTCGGACCAGTTAGCGAGTTCGTTTTTTGCATGACAGAAGCAAATCGCATCGGCTCGGCGCTGATATTCGTATCCATCGGTCACCTGGTTCTGGAATTCAGCAATAATTTCCTGCCGGTTCTATATCCAGTACTAATACCCGTAATGGGACTGAACTATGCCCAGATCGGACTCGTTGCCCTGGTGGCTTCTACTGTGCTTTCCTTTTCGCAACCAGTCTTCGGCTACCTCAGCGATCGCTGGGGCTCCTACTGGATCGTAGGGCTGAGCATTGCTTGGACTGGTATCGCCATGGGAATGGTCGGCTTGACGAGCCAGTATTCGACTCTGTTGTTGCTCGTTGCCTTGGGCGCTTTCGGCTCGGCTGCTTTTCATCCCCCAGCTACAGTCACTGCTGCAGCCAATAGCGGAAGCAAGCGCGGTTCGGGCATTTCGATATTCTCCGTCGGAGGCAATATTGGCACAGCTCTGAGTCCGCTGTGGATGGTCTTTATGCTGGGGTTGGTGGGCTTGACAGCCACCTTGAGCATCACGCTATTCGCCGTGACCTATGGCATTATCTTTTTGCTGCTCATGCGTCGACCGCGAGTCGACCACGAGACCCAATCCGAATCGACGACCGAAATAGTGGCGCATCGGTTTCTGCTTGGCATGTTTCTCATCATCGCCGCTACCATGTTCCGCTCCTGGTACCAAGTCGCCTTTATGACCTATCTACCCACCTGGATTGAGGAGTCCGGCGGCACGCTTGCACTTGGCAGTCGATTCCTATCGCTCTTTCTGCTGTCTATCAGTGTAGGGAGTATTGTGGGTGGCATATCCGGCGATCGCATTGGATATCTCGCCGTTCTAATCATCTCTCTAGCGACCATACCCTTCTTCCACTATGGCTTCATGCATACCACCGGCTCACTACAGTTGCTCATGATCTTTCTGTCCGGCGTTGCCGTAGGCAGTACATTTCCCACCAGCATCGTGCTAGTTCTGGATGCATGGCCCAGCCAGCGCGGCTTTGCATCCGGTCTACTGATGGGCCTGGGTTGGTGGCCCGGCGGACTGGGTACATCGTTGACCGGCATCCTGGCTGACACGTACTCACTGACTTGGGCGCTCAAAACGTTGACTTTCGTGCCCTTGTTTGGCTTCGTCTGTCTACTCGCATACTGGCTCGTAACCAGCTTGCGCCGTGGCGCTTCGCCCGCTACCCCAGACTGAACGTCTATACCGGATAGCAACCCACCCCGCCCCTGTTGCCGTTCTCCCCAGCGCCACTCTAGACATACTGACTACACGAAACAGGTGCTGTCTACAACCGGGTACAGCACCTGTGGAATTGCTCTGATCACGCGAACGGTCCTGAACCCGAGCCAGTGGCGGTACATGACCGAACCGGCATAGCATCCGATACGAAGAACCGCCCAGTCTCTCGACTGGGCGGTTCTTCGTACTACTATTAAAGCTGACGAGAAGCCGACAAGAAGTTGGTTTTCAAGTTCATACCGTAGTCGAGATTGCACGCTACGGCCCAGCTAATACCACAGATTGCGGCTGGTCCTGAGACCTTCGAACTTCGTGTATACCTTTGATGGACTCAGCAGCGGTGGTATGCCTACTGCACATCTTCCGACGCGTCTTCGACAGTGGCGCTGAACAATCAACTTCCCAGCTAAGAGTCGCACGCTGCCTACTGGATTGAGAACACTCAATTCAGTCATACCTGCTGTGCGCTGTCTCACGTGTTATGACGGTACTAGCCCACTTTCGATACCCTGGATTTGATGACTACGGGAAATTTCCGCCTAATTGTGCCGCTATAAACATAAAGTAGCGTCTTATACTCAGTGTAAGGTGTGACAGGGGTCTTGCAGCGCTAGGCGCTAGCAGGCGCAACAAAAAAACACCGCCTGTTCTACCTGAAACAAGCGGTGCTGCGGACGCATATTTGCATAATGGAAGTTAAGATTATCTAGTCCAGACGTCGGAGCCGTCGGCTAGCCCTTCACAGAACCTGCAAGCAGACCTCGCATGAACCACCGTCCAAGGAATAGATAAACTAGGATCGTCGGCAGAGCGGCGATTAAGGCGCCCGACATCTGCACATTCCATTCCACGAAATAACTGCCAGCAAGGTTTTGTACAGCGACATTCACGGGGGCTCGTGATGGGTTACTGAGCACAATCAGGCCTAACAGATAGTCGTTCCAAATCGTGGTGAACTGCCAAAGCAACACAACTGCGAATGCAGGCAGTGAGATGGGCAGTAGAATCCAACGGTAGATGCCAAAGAAACCGCAGCCGTCAATCTTTCCTGCGTCCAGTAGTTCGTTGGGAATGCCGGTGTAGTAGCCGCGAAACAACATCGCTGTGATCGGAATGCCAAAGATGCAGTGAACCATAATCAGCCCGGGCAGTTTGCCATACAACCCAACGAACTGCAGCGTACGAACGAGCGGAATCAGGACACCCTGGTAGGGCAGAAACATACCGACCAGGAAGAGGATGAAGACGGTGTCCGCATGTGGAAATCGCCATTTGGCAAAGATGTATCCGTTGATCGATCCGATGAACGCAGAAATCACGGCAGCGGGAACGGTAATGCGCACACTATTCCAGAAGTTGGGAGCTACCGAAGTCCAAGCGCGAAGAACTCCCTCCAGTGTGGGATTGGTCGGTAATTCCCACATACGTGAAACAGCTACATCTGCAAACGGCTTCAGCCCCGTGACGATCATGACGTAGAAAGGCATCAGGTAGAACGCGGCGAACGCCGCCAACAGCAGGTAAATCGCTGTTCTCGACCACAATCGCTGTAAACTCATCTCTCCACCTCCCCGCGCATGCTGCGCAGATAGGGAATGACCAGAAACAGCGATAGAAAAATCATAAAGGCGCCGATTGTTGCACCCATAGAGAAGCGATAGGAACCGAACGTTGTCTGGTACATGTTATATGCCAATGTGTCGGTGGCAAAGGCAGGACCGCTGCCTCCCATAGAAGCCACCAGATCAAATACTCGAATCGAGTTCATGCCCGTGAGCACGATTACGACAAACGTGACCGGCATAAGCAGCGGTAGGATGATGTACCGGAGAATCGCCCATGTGCCTGCCCCGTCGATAGCGGCTGCCTCACGCAGCTCGTAAGATATGCCGCGCAGACCCGCGAGATAGAGCGCCATCACGTAACCGGTAAATTGCCATGCAGCGGCGATTGTCACCGCAAACATGCCGTATTTCGGTGTGGCAAACCAGTGTGGCTGAATATTGTCCAGGCCAACCATGGCAAAAAGAAGATTGATGCCGGTTGTGGGCTGCATTAACCAGCGCCATGCAACACCTGTTACGATACCCGAGACGGCGAAGGGAAAAATGAAAACTGTGCGAAACAGTGCTTCACCTTTGATCTTTTGGTCTAGCAGCGATGCCAGGATAAAGCCAAAGACAATGCACTGCGACATGAATCCAATGGCATAGAATATGTGATTGCGTATGTCGCTATGGAAGCGAGAGCTTTGGAACAGTTGGATCCAGTTCTTCAGGCCTACGGACGTGAAGTCCACCACCGCCGAGTCCCACTTTACGGTTGAAATGTAGAAGGTCCAACCGATAAAGCCGTAGATGAAAATTCCCACCAGAATGATCGACGGAGACAGTACCAACAACGCAATTAACATGTCGCCGTGTAACCATCCAAACCTTTTATTCTTTTTTGTGGCCGGGGAGGCGGCAATGCCGCTCTCCCCTTCCACTGCTACCTGCGAATATACTCTATTGGCCAAAACCTGCAACCTCCGCCGCTTGCACAAGCATGGCCTGTGCGCTGGCAACATCACGATTTGTCGCTAGATCGTTGAGCGCAAAGTCGTAGTCAAGGATGAAGCTTTGCTTGGCTGCCGCGCCGTGCTGGATGCTCGGAACGAGCACGTCGTTGGCAAAAGCCTCCATAGCCGATAGCTGATACTCATCATAAAGGCTCTTGTCGCCGTCGATACGTGCCGGAATAGAACCTTTGATCGGATTGAAAGCGTCTTGGCCCTCTTGTGAACCCACGACCTTCAACCAGTTGACAGCGTTATCACGATGAGGCGCACCGACCGGTAGGCCGAACGAGTCGGACAGGACGATATAGATACCGTCTGTTCCCGGAGTAGGAGCCCAACTGTAATCAGTGTAGCCCATGGCCTTCAATTGACCGTGCGACCAGTCACCACTAATGAACATCGCCGGACCTTCATCGGTGGCGAACGCTGCAGTTGCTTCGGACTGCCGGACGCTTAGGTAATCGGGATTGGCGTAATCCAACATCTGATTCGCAACCTCTAGCGCTTGGGTGACACGTTCGTCGTCCCAACCCACGGAACCGTCGAACAGACCGCGATACGCATCAGCTCCGAGCTCGGCGACCAGGATGCCCTCAAAGATATGGGCGACCTGCGTCTGGTCAGCCTCGCCAATTGCCATGGACGAGTATCCTGCGTCCTGGAGTTTGGCAGCTATCTCAAAGTACTCGTCCCACGTTGCCGGTGGGGCGTCATACCCTACCGAGGCTAATTTTTCAGGGCTGTACCACAACATATTGGACCGATGGATGTTAACAGGTACAGAATAGGGGCTTCCTTCATAGGAAGCGATATCAATCAGATCTTGCGGGAAGACATCGTTGAGGCCCTCTTCCTCATACAGGGAGTCCAGTGGCTCCATGCGATCCGCAATCACATGGCTATCGATCAGCTCATGACCCAGATGCACTTGGAAGGAATCCGGCGGTTCGTTGCCCATCATGCGGGTTTCCAGCAGAGCCTTCATGGCGCCGCCTTGACCTGCGCCGCCAACCAGCGCTGCGTTCTGAATCTCGACATCCGGGTAAAGTCTGCTGTAAATCTCATACAGTCCGTTTAGAGCCTCTACCTCTCCACCCGTGGTCCACCAAGAGAAAATCTCAAGTGCGCCACCACTGGGCATTTCAGCAGCCTCTTCACCCGCAGCTGGCGCTTCAGCTGCTTCTCCGGCTGGCGCTGCGCTTGGTGCGGCAGGCACAGCACAAGCCGCCATGGCGACAGCCAAACTTAGTACCAACAAAATCATCAACAACTGACGTGCTCTCTTCATCGAGTAGCCTCCTTATGGCCAATTGATTATTGGGACAGAATTACAGAACAACAGTTTTGATGTGCTTACACCTACTGAGGGCACTGGCATTGCCATGGAACATTTATAGCTTAAATATACCAGGGCAGTACCAGAGATCGGTGTCAACCTGTGACGAACTATGTGATTTGCGCGATTCACCCTGCGCAACATTCGGTCTCTGTACTCTATTTGGTTGATATGAAATGACGGGTATGAGCGAACTTGAATTTGAAACACTGCGTTAGCGGCTAGTCTGTCAAAGAATCGTCATGCTGTCAAATGTACGGTCGCATCAACAGATTCCAGTGGACTATCGGGCAACATTGATTATAGTGCAAGAAAAATCTGAATGCAAAAGCGCAATCAGATGGTCACTCCCATAAGTCCTAGATACCCTCAGTCCTACAGTACTATGCGTCCAGTAGCATGCGTCTAGTAGCATGCGTCCAGTCGTATCTTGGCGTTGGCTTATCGTCGGTGCTAACATGCATTGCGCATTACCGTTTCCGATTCACAACACCCGCTGCCCGTTTCTCAGGCCAAACTATAGAATCAGGTGAGTTCCCGTGAAAATTACAAAGATCGATACGTATTTAGTGAATATCGGACATCGCAACTGGCCCTTTGTGAAAGTACACACCGATGAAGGGATCTATGGCGTAGGTGAAGCGTACTCATGCGGCCCGGACAAGGCTACCGTTGAATGCATGCGTGATTTTGAAGAATGGCTTGTCGGCAGGGATCCGCGCAACATCGAGGAGCTTTGGCACCTGATGTACGCTGGTTCGCGTTTCCCGGGTGGTATGATTCTCAACGCGGCTATCAGCGGCATTGAGCATGCGTTGTGGGATATTGCCGGTAAAGCGGCGGGATTGCCGTCCTACATGCTTATGGGCGGAAAGTGCCGCGACAAGATTCGCGTCTACCAGGCCCCGCATGCCCCGACTCCGGAAGAAGGCGCCGAGAAAGCCATCGAGCTGATCGAAACGTATGGCTATACGGCGATCAAGATGTGCCCCTTGCCGCCGGATTGGCAGGCAAAGCCGTGGAACCAGGTACTCCGCGAGGCGGATGCGCGGCTGGCAGCCATGCGCGATGCCGTCGGTCCGGATATTGATATTGGCCTTGATCCCCATGCCCGGACGTTTGAACCCATACGCGCCATCGAACTGGCTGACGTCGTAGCGCCATATCGACCGTTCTTCATCGAAGAGCCGACTCGACCAGAGAACTACGATGCGCTGCGTCGGGTCAGCGAGCACGTGAACATACCCATTGCCACGGGTGAAATGCTTTACACGCGACACGAATTTCGTGACCTGCTCAATCAGAACGCTGTAGATATCGTACAACCGGATATCTGCGTCACAGGCGGCATATGGGAAATGAAGAAGATCGCAGCGATGGCGGAAGCAAGCTATGCCAGCGTAGCGCCGCACAATCCCTGCGGACCGGTTGCGACGGCAGTGAACGTGCACTTCGCGGCCAGTACATCCAACTTCCTCATCCTGGAATACCACGCCGATGAAGGTGCGCGACGTGAGATCGTAGATGAACCGATGAAGCTGGTGGACGGTTATCTCGAGTTGCCAACCAAACCCGGTCTTGGTATCGACCTGAACGAGGAGGTGTTCGACAAATACCCGTTCAATAGCTGGCACCGCTCGTTTACCTACAGGCAGGACGGCTCTCTATCGTATCAGTAGGCTGAGTTAAGCCGCCATACACTCGTCGAGCCTATGGCTTGCGACATGGGAGTTATCGGTATTGACTAACCTGCTAGCGCACATCCTGTGGCTCGGCGGCTCGGCGTGTAGCGGCAAGTCGACTATCGCCGACAAGTTGCATGATCAACATGGCATTGCTGTATTCCACGCGGATGAAGCGCTGAACAGCTACTCAGGTCGCTACGATCCGCAGAAGCAACCATGCCTGTATAGGTGGTCCAACTCGAACAACAGCCCGACCTTCTGGGATGAGACATGGATGCGTTCAGGCGATGTACTCCTGCGCGAAGTTTTCGAATGCTATCAGGAGACGTTTGACTTCATCCAGGATGATCTGTTGAATCTGAGCGCTCATGGGCCGTTGCTGGCGGAGGGCAACTGTCTCATGCCCTCCACGCTGTCTCCGCTGCTCACAGATCAGAGACACGCGCTCTGGATGGTACCGTCCGAGGCGTTCCAGCGTCGGATCTATCCACAGCGCGGCGAGTGGGTCACATGGATACTGGATCAGTGCAGTCAACCCGATGCTGCACTGCAAAACTGGATGGACAGGGACGTTGCCTTCGCTGCCGAGATCGAGCGGGATGCGCTGGCGCATGGCTATCGTGTGATGACGGTAACCGGAGAACGAAGCATTGACGAGAATGCTGCGCTCGTGGCTGAATATTTCGAATTGAGTTAGGCAGAGGAATTAGGCATGACCGAGAATGGCATTGGCGACAACCAGCAGGCGCATGCGGTCACTCGAGACGCCTGGAACACGAACGCTGCGTACTGGGATGAACGAATGGGCGATGGCAACGATTTTGTCAACGTTTTGATTTGGCCGGCGACAGAACGCCTGTTGCAGCCGAAGTCAGGCAAGCGCATCCTGGAGATCGCGTGCGGCAATGGTCTTTATGCGCGCCGTCTCGCTGCACTCGGTGCAGAAGTCGTCGGCGTCGACTTCTCATCTGAGTTGATCACCATTGCCAAAGAATACGACGCCCACCGCGAACAGATTAGCTATCAAGTTGTCGATGCCACGGACGAGCAACAGCTCCGGCAGATATCGGATGAACCTTTCGACGCTGCACTCTGTCAGATGGCGCTCTTCGATATGTCTGAGATTGAACCACTGATGAAGTGCCTGCCTTCCATGCTGAAACCCAGTGCACCCTTCGTCTTTTCCATCGTTCATCCCTGCTTCAACAACAACAGTTTCAAGTTTATGGCGGAACGGGAAGATCGGGACGGCGTGATGGTCACGACCTATTCGCTGAATATAAGCGCTTACATGTCGCCGTCGATCGATCTCGGCTTGGCCATTGGCGGGCAGCCCGTGCCGCATGTGTATTTCCACCGTCCGCTCAGCCAGATCATGGAGGTTGCTTTTCGTCATGGTTGGGTGCTGAACGGAATGGAGGAACGCGCATTCCCACCGGACTATCCGCAGGGTTCTAGCGCGCTGACCTGGGGAGGCAATTACAGCGAGTTTCCTCCTGTGCTGGTCATGCGTCTGGTCCAAGTGCCATAATCGATGCTAGGTGCCATGGCCCCACCTTATGCTATAGTAGGTTTGCTTTTTGGCTAATGCAACGATAATAGACCTGCTTAGGATGTGGAGATGAAGAACCTGCGTAGCTGCCTGACAATTATTGGTGCTGGTACGATACTTTTCGCTGTCGTAATGTTGGTGGCGTTTGTGGTCGGCTACAATGATCCTACCAGTATTGCTAATCGGCTAGGCGCAAATCTATTCATCCTCGCCATCTTCGTCATTGCGTTCATTTCTGTCGGCGCCGGCCTAATCTATGTGGCAAGAAGACTTGCTGGACGAGACGGCAGCTAAGTGGCTGGACATGTTACCGAGACGAGACACTCCTGGAAGACGTTTCCGTCGGCGTCAAAGAATCCCAGGTCGGGTCTGCGCTGCTTCTGCTGATAACACTGGACTGGAAAGCCTTGCGACAGCCTAGCATTGACTACACAGTTTCTTTGCGACTGGTAAACGAAGCCGGCGAAAGTGTTGCCCAGCGCGATGCAATGCCTGTCGGTACGCTGCTGCCGCCCACGACATGGGCTGAGGGCGACGAGAAACCGGGATACATGGCGTTGCAACAACCACCCGAGCTTGGACCCGGCAAATATACCTTGCAAGTACAGGTCTACGACCCAACTACGGTGACTCCCGTTGCTGGAATCGATCAGAAACTCGATCTTTTCAACTCGCCACGATCACTGGCAAGTGTTTTAGCGGCCGATGAGGTCACTGTTGAGCATATCCACTAGATATTGGCGTTTGCTGATGTAGAATCAGCTGCCATTTTTGGTCACGCTGTACGTAGACACTTGTAATACGAGCAATGTATGGCTGAGAATCCTTCCTTTTTGCTGTTACCTTGTATACGAGAGCCGAGGCATCGTTCGTTAGCGCTAGTTGGCTCACTTCATCAATGGAGAAGGAGTCCCACGGCTGCGTGCCCAGTGAGTTCAGGATAGCTTTCTCGCCAATGATAACTAAATCACCCGGGAAAATCATCATCGCGTCTTCAGCGAGTACCTCGGCGTAGAAGGCATAAGCTTTGTCCAAACCACTTGACAAAGCCATCCAACCTTCTCGCTCTAGGTTTAGTAAGTCATCCATGGTGTGACCACCACTTTTTGTAGATCATTCTGAGCACCCTCTCTAGAGCGTTCGCGAAATGTTACTATTGCCTAGACAATTACTATCTCTAGACAAAACAGAAAACCTCTTAGCCGCGGAATCGCAGAACAAGAGGCTTCCTCTATACTATATACTGTATTCAGGCTCCCCGGGTTGGACTCGAACCAACAACCCTGCGGTTAACAGCCGCATGCTCTGCCAATTGAGCTACCGAGGATCAACCATGCGTACAGGATTGCTATTCTACGAATTCCACCTCTAATTGTCAAATTTTAGGAGGTGATATTTACGCCCACAGTTCGAATCCGAACTAGTCAGCTAGATAGTCACGCAGCTTTCGGCTGCGCAGTGGATGGCGAAGCTTTCGCAGTGCCTTAGCTTCGATCTGGCGCACTCGCTCGCGCGTTACTTCGAACTCCTTGCCTACGTCCTCCAATGTGCGCGTCACACCATCTTCCAAGCCGAAACGCATGATGAGGACGCGACGCTCGCGCTCGTTCAGTCCATCCAGGATTTCGTTCATGTGCTCTTTGAGCAGATGACGGCTGGCTGAATCGACCGGTCCTGGCAGGCTGTCGTCTTCGATGAAGTCACCTAGGAAGCTGTTCTCATCCTGGCTGACCGGCGTATTCAAACTGAGCGGCTCTTGGCTCAAGCGCTGGATGCGTCGAACTTTGGCGGAGGCTCGCTCCAGTGCGCGCGACAGTTCAGTATCGAGTGGCGTCTCATCTCGCCAGGCGGCACGAATCGCGTCAGCTTCGTCGGGTTCCACAAAATCCATTTCCAGCGCAATCTCTTCAAACGTCGGCTCGCGATGCAGATCCTGCTGCAAGGTGCGCTTGACCCGTGACTGGCGATTGATGGTCTCGACCATATGCACAGGTATGCGAATTGTGCGCGCTTGGTCTGCGATGGCGCGACTGATTGCCTGACGAATCCACCATGTGGCGTAGGTGCTGAACTTGTAGCCCAGCGTGTGATCAAATTTGTCAACTGCACGCAGCAGTCCCATATTTCCCTCCTGGATCAAGTCCAGGAAGTTGAGGCCGCGGCCGATGTAGCGCTTGGCTACACTGACAACCAGTCGCAGATTGCTGCGGGCTAGTTTATTATGTGCTTCTTTGCCCTTAGCAATAGCCAGTTCCAGGTCAAACAGCTCGTCCGGATCGGTAATATCTTCCGCTTCCAGACGCTCTTCAGCCAGCTTCCCCTCGTGAATCCAGCGCGCGAGCTCTAGCTCTTCTTCACCGGTCAAAAGCGGATGGCGCCCAATATCGCGCAAGTACATCCTCACGGGATCCATAGAGCCCGACGTATCTGAAGTCGTTCGCGTGCTCCTACTCGAGCTCGACGAACGCAGTTCCGGCACATCCTGGACTAGTCTTTCCAGCGGAACGGCCTTCTCCTGCTCGATCTCCTCCTCCATTTTGGTATCGCGTTCGATGCGCGGGATCGACGTTGTCGGCTCGTCGTCATCGTCCTCGTCGTCCTCAATATCCTCGAATAGGTCTTCTTCCTGCTCGTTGTCCTCGCCCAAGTTGATATATTCGTCTAGCTCGCTATCGCTACTCGAACGTTTCGAGCGTGCTCCCCCCTTGGGCGCTGGTTCGGACATTGACTCCGCCACAGACTTTGATACGGACTTACTGCTGGAACCGCCATTATTTGAACGGTTCGAACGGCTTTGCCTTGCCATTTCTCTCCCTCGACCGCTTCAAGCGGCTATCGGTACCCCATACTCCATCCTGTATGAGTTCGTCGCTGCTGAACTATAGCACGTGCTAAGTCCGCTAACGTACTTTGCAAGTGGTTCAGTTCCTTCAGGTTACGATTGTTGGTTGCGCCAAGACTCCGTAAACCTGCCGAATCACCTGCCTGCTGCGCATCGGCGAGAATGAATTTCATGGCGATGTTGTCATTCTTCAGCTTCTCAATACGCATCCGCACTAATACTTTCAATAGATCTGAGCGAACTTCGTCATCGTCATCAATGTGGGGCAGATGATTGGCGAATGCCATGAGTTTCGCCAAGCGACCGTGCAAAGCGCTATCCAACCTATGTTGAAAGAGCTCATTATCCCACTGTTCATCGCCGGCAAGATACTGCTTGATCGCTCGATAGATTTCCTGATTCTCAATACGAATCCAGTCTTCTGCGACCGGTGGCGCAATGTTACGTTCATGGGCCTCATTCGTAAGCCAGTATATCGTCTCTGGCTGCATGAGCAAGTTGGCTAGAAGGTAGTCCTCCTGCTCGAGCGCTCCTATGGACATCGACGTCTGCTTGCGGCGAATAACGCTCGTCCGCTTGGCCGCTCCTTGGCTCGCGTTCTGCGACTCTCCGCGGCGATGTTTCGGACGTTTCCTGTTCCGATCACGCTGCGAAACGGAACGGGTCTTAGACGCCGCCTGCACGCGGGCCATGATCGTCATCTCGTCGATTTCGACCATGCGGCTGAGTTGTTGCACGTAATGCTGCCGCTCAATATCATCACTAAGCTCAGCGATCAGCGGTGCCAAAGCTGTCACGGCGTCCTTCTTACCGCCAGCTGTATGTACATCCACATTATCTGAAACCGCTTGCATAAAAAAGTCGACAAAGGGTTGCGCATTCTCGATCAACGATTGCCACTGGCTCACGTCCCGGCGTATGACATCATCCGGATCCATCCCATCCGGCATGGACGCGATGAGCAGTTCGGCGTTGAGCCGCTGCTGAAAGTCTAGACCGTGGGCACTGGCAACCGGCTTGCTGGTTCGTCCCAGCGCCTCACGGGCCTGATTCAGTCCGCGAATTGTGGCCTGCTGTCCGGCGCTGTCCGAGTCCAATGCGAAGACGAACGTCTTGGAGTACCGTTGAATTTGCTGCAGCTGCTCTGCGGTTAGCGACGTTCCCATACAAGCCACAACGTTCTTGTACCCAAACTGATGAGCTGCGATGACGTCCATATAACCTTCGACAATAACCGCACGGTCAGCGTCGCGTATTGCCTCATAGGCCATATCGATGCCGAAGACGACTCTGGACTTATGGAAGACGGGCGTTTCGGCTGTGTTGAGATACTTTGGCTGACTGTCATCCAGCACGCGACCGCCGAAACCGATGATGCGCGCTCTTGCATCTCGGATGGGTACGATGACGCGGTTGCGAAATGCGTCATAGATGCTGCCCTTCTCTTCGTGGCGTTTGACCAGACCCGCTTCCAGTTGCTGGTCGTGGTCATAGCCGCGCTCGTTCATGTAGTCACGCAGACTGGACCAACTCTCCGGTGCAAAGCCGATCTCGAACGTCTGCGCCGTCTCCTCATCAATTCCACGCCGCTGCAGATAGGCGCGTCCCGCCTGGGCTTGCGGGCTATTCAGCAACACCGATCGGAAGTACTCTGCGGCAGCCTTATTGATGTCATACAGAGATTCGCGTCTGGAGCTAGGTCCATGTCCCATCATCTGGTCGACATCAATGCCTGCCTCAGTGCCCAGAATACGGATCGCCTCCACAAATGTGAGACTTTCCTTCTTCATGAGAAAGGAAATAACGTCGCCGCCAGTCGCGCATGCTCCATAGCAATGCCAGGAACCATCATCCGGATAGACGTAGAAACTAGGCGTCTTCTCGGTGTGGAACGGACAGAGTCCCTTGTATTGTTTGCCCGCTTTTTTCAGCGGCGTGTAGCGTGAGATATATTCAACGATGTCAATTCGTTGTTTGATCTCGTCAGAATCAATCAATCCATGAACTCCAGTATCCGTTGATAAGACCGCTGTCGGTGAAGTCAACGATGGTTTACTTGGGCGCTTGTCGCTTCATTGGGCACTCAAATTATACTTGGCGCAGAAAACAGTGTCAAAGCAAAAAATCCGAATCATTGCCGGCGAAAACGCAACTGCATGCGTGTGTATTTTGCTAGAGTAGATGATTCTCGGCCGCCACAGATGGATATACTCGTTCGCATTCACGAAATAGATCGACCATTTTCATCGCCTTCATGAAGTTGCCTTTGGTCTTGATGCGACCGTTGAAAAAGGCTTGGCTCGTGCTCTCCTCGCCTAGCCAGATCTTGTGCAATAAGTCGGCGGAGAGTGTAAACTCCATATTCGCCTTAGCGCTGCTCGGTCCGTACATGACTTCGGTCTGTCCGTTCTTGAAGACCAATGCAACCTGCGCCTCGGGCTCCACAAAATTCATGCGCATGACAACATTGTTTTTGTAAAGCTTGTTCATCACATTCTGATCCGACGTCAGTCGCTCGAACACGCCCTGCAACACGGTATAAAGTTGTTCTTCTGATTCAAATACTGCCATTCCAGACTCCTATAAACCCTTGACTCGTCTTGCCACGACGGAGAAAACCGCCACGGCGATCGCTACGATACGTAACCGCTTCTGATTCTTCTGTTTCATCTCGCTCTGGTCGAACTCTTTGGCAATTTGCCGATCACCAGCCTCCAGCGCCACTCGAGCCTTCTGCTGTAATTCCTGAAGCTTAGATGGATCGTTACGCAGCTCGTCCGCCAGGCGCTTGCGCTGGATGATGTCCTCATCCGTTACATACTGATCAAACGAACGCATTCCCGCAAGCTGCAGCCCGTGCTTGCGGAATAGGCGATAGATCTCCTTGACCTTTTCCAGTTCAAGTTCCCGACCTATGCTGAAGTCCTCAAATCGCCCCTCCATGGCCAAGAGTGCGGTTTCCGCCATGCATGCGTACGCAGTCTTCGGTGGCAGGCCCACATCATAGCCGATGTCCGGATCGCCCGGCAGGAGGATTTCACCGCTCTCGATCACCAGCACATCCGGGCGCAGCGCCGCCTCCCACGCCTCAATGTCCGGTGGACGCGCCACATCACAGATGACTGCACCTGGCTTGCACCGCGTTATGTCAACAATGCGTTGGCCCAAGGCTGTTGTCGTCGTGACGATGACATCCATGTCAGCGATATACTCGTTGGGCGAGGTGGCAATCTGTACGATAGCGCCCGGCGTTTCGCCTTCGATCTGCCGCTTCAGCGCGATGAGCCGCTCTGGCCGCGGCGCAACTAAGGTCACACCGCCCAGGGCCTGCGCCAGTAGTCGGGAACAGACTGCCCCAATGGAACCGGTAGCGCCGATCACCATTGCCCGCCCCTGCGTCAGATCCTCCACGCCTAAGCTAATCGCTGCCTGTTTTGCCGTCTCAAGCGTCGCCGCAACGGTCAGGCTGTTGCCGCTGGTAACGGCGATTGAAGAATTGCGCGCTACCGTAGCGCCGGCATCGCCCACAACGCTTGTGAACGCGCCAAGTCCTATGATGCGCGCACCGCGTTTTTCGGCCTCCACCGCCGCCTTTTCGAGCTTTCGATAGGTGAAGCTAGGCGGTCGTTTCATCATGATGCGCGGCGTGGAGCCCAGCGTATACAGATCTCCTTCCACGATTTGACCTGTGGCTTCGCTGCGGATGCCCGTCATCCGGCTCACGCGCAATGGCGATATGTACGAAGCGCCCCACTCTATCCAGCGGTCCGGCACCCAACGAAGATATCGCAACGCCTTGTGCGCATAGATGAAGCGAATCGTGAGCGGATGAATGACAAATGCAAAGCGGTTGATTCGCGCCTCTTCCTGCAGATAGATCAGCGACGGGCGCCAATCCAGCTCCGCCATCAGATTGAGGTAGTCATTCTCATGCCGGTCACCTGCGCCGATGATGGCTGCCAGGCACGCCTCCACGACTGCTGCCGGCCATCGTGCAGGATTGCGTTCGTCCATGCCAGAGTCGGTGATCGGCGGCATCGTGGTGATGAGCACGCCTGCACCTCGTTTGCGCAGGTCGGACACAGCCTCGTCGCTGGCGCACTCGCCGATCACGACTTTGCGACGAAGATCTTGTGGCGCGTATCTTCTAATAGCCGGAATGTCCCCCGCCAAAATATCGGCCCACTCGAACGCTGCCCTTGAGCGTTGTCGGCGCGGTTGACCTGCGGGCGGGAAGATGCGTTCATACCCTTTGTTACTTATGTTCTTCAAGAGCCGATCGGCGCGATGTCTGGCGGCGGCTTCACTGGTCGTGGGGCGTGAGTGGCCATAGTACAGGATCGGATCGGCCCATCTGCATTCGGCCTTCAACTGGGAGATCGCTTCCACAAGACCAATATGATTGAGGCTGGGCGTAAACAGGACGCGTTTGTGAGCGAAGAGACCAGGTTCAGATTGCTGAATGAGCTGCACAGCCCAGCGTTCAAAGGCGCCGCGCACGCCGGAACCGTCCACGAGAGGGACGTTGGGTGATGCCGCCGCAAGCCGGTCAGCGCTTACAGGACGCATTCGCTCCTGACCGGCTTCCAGCACCAACGGCAGTCCATCCAGAGCAATGACATCGGCTGCAGACGTCTCGTTGACCTGTTCGATCAGTCGCACAGCCAGATCGACGTCTCCGCCCGTTGGGATACTCAAGATGTGAAAGTGTTCGCCAAGGAGCTGAACGTCGCCTTCATATGGGAGACCGTTCCTCGCCAAATGCAGATGTACAATTTGTTTCTTCGTCAACCAAATACCCGACTTCCCAGTGACACTATTACGGAAGGCACCTACGTGAGGCATTATAAGGGGCTGGATCGGCCAGCGCAAACGTTTGGCTGTTCAACTTGAGACGAAACTGCGTGATTCGTGGGATGTAATTTCAAGCAGCAGGACCCATGCTTTTGGCACACACGGCATCCAACCTAGAATGAACTCGGGGATACCCATCTGGTCGAACCACAAGACATCGACTACAAAAGGCAGATACGATGAATGTACTGGAACAGTTCAGTTTGAGCGGTAGAACAGCCCTGGTAACCGGGGGAACGAAAGGCTTGGGAAAGGCCATGGCGCAGGGGCTCGCCGAGGCAGGCGCGCAGGTTGCGGTTATTAGCCGGCACGGCGATGAGGCGTCCTCGACTGCCGCGAGTATAGAGGAAGAATTTGGCGTGAGATGTCTTGGTTACGCATGCGACATTACGCAGCAAGAAGCGGTCGAGGCCGCTGTTGCTCAGGTTACAGCTGACTTTGGACAAATTGATATTCTAATCAACAATGCAGGACTGAATATTCGCGGCGCCATCGACGATCTGACGCTGGAGGAGTTTCAGCAGGTACAGACTGTCAACGTTACGGGCGCTTGGCTCATGTGTCGTGCTGTGGCAGCACGGATGAAAGAACGCAGGTACGGTCGAGTGGTCAACATCGGGTCCACGCTCTCCGTGATCGCCATGGCCGAACGAACTCCGTATTGCAGCAGCAAAGGCGCGATTCTACAGTTGACGCGCGCTTTGGCCATGGAGTGGGCGCCCTATGGCATTACCGTCAACGCCATGTTGCCCGGTCCCTTTGCCACCAAGATGAATCTACCTATCACTGAGGATCCTGAAGCCTACCAAACCTTTCTGAACAAGATTCCCCTGGGACGGTGGGGCGAACTGGACGAAATAAAAGGTTTGGCTGTCTTTTTAGCCAGCGACGCGTCCAGCTTCGTCACGGGGGCTGGCATCACCATCGACGGCGGATGGACTGCCTATTGATGACGATGGCAGACCTTCTTACAGCGCGAAACGCAGCACCTCTTCCGTCGGCTCTGCTCCGAGTCCCGGTCCGGAAGGCAGCGAAAAGCAGCCTTCTCGGCAATCCATATCGCTTTGAACAAAGCGCCGATTACGGTCAAAGATCGAATGTTGGTACTCGTGGATCCAATTGGCAAACTCGCGCTGTCCAAGAACCGGCAACGTGGGTAGATAATCTTCTCCCCATCTTCAATCGCCAACGTCACGCGCACATCAAGCATATCGATTATGCGCCGACGCATCGCGAAATCCTCGTCGGCGACCTTAAGCCCCTCTGCGACTTCGGAAGCAAACTCGTGTATGCTCTGCAAATCCTCCTCCCTCAGGGCATCGGCGTCCAGTTGCGCCACCAGCTCTTCGCGCTCACGTTCCAACGCTTCGATGGTATCCGACAATCGGGTCTTGCGCTCCGTCAACATCTCTAGAGGAAAGTCTCTGGATAGGTAGAGGTCAAGCAACTTGTCAAGCTGTACGTGGTTATCAGCTATCAATTTGTCGAGTACACCTAAACGCTCGCGCAGGGGCGCGGCTTGGTGGTCGCGTTCGGCCTGATACGAAGCCAAGCCCTGCGCTAGCTTCGTCGGGTCTGCCAGATAGAAACGTACCTCAGCCCATACTGCGGCGTCCACTCGATCCGCGCGAAAGTGAGTGTTCTGCGTGCAGGTGCGGGCATAACTCAGCGGCATTCGCGATGCGCTACACACGTAGTAAGGATACATGTACGCCCATCGCCGCTTGAAATAGTAAAGGCCTGCCCTGCGGCTCCATACGCACCACAGACCACGCGCCGCCCCATCAGGTATCGGTGTTTTGTGTTGCGAAACGCGTTCTGAACATTCATCGCCCGCCGTGCCTTCGCCCGTGCATAAGTGTCCGCGTCCACAATGGGGGGTACTTGCACCGCAATCATATTCTCGTCGTCGCCGTTGCTTTTCCCGAAGCGCCAAGTCCCTGCATATGTCTCATTCTTTAGCATTTTCGCGACGATAGATGTTCCCCAAGCCCCATAGGCTTTCATTTTTTGCGCTGCCCGTCCGGTCGTTAAGCCCAAGTCGGCGGCAGTAGGGATATTCAGTTCCCCCAACCGGCGTACAATACCGTTGATCGACAATCCTTCCTCAACGTACAGATTGAAAATCAGGCGTACAGTGGCCGCCGTTTCCTCGTCAATCACCAACCGAGTCGTTCTGCCGTCGCTTTCATGCCGATACCTAAAGGGCGGATGGCCGTTCGTGACGGCGCTCCCCTCGCGCACTTTGCGCCGCTTGCCGCGTGTCATGCGCTCGCCGATCTTGAGCCGTTCATACTCGCTGATGACGGCCCGGATATTCTTCATTAACGCACCTTCCGGCGTGTCGGCGTACTCACCCAAGACATAGACAAGTTCCACGCCGGCCGTAGTCAGTTCTCCTTCGATTACCGGTTGCTTTGCTAGGCCGCGCGCTAGGCGATCCATTTCACGCGTCACCAGCACATCAAACGCTCCAGCCCGCGCCATTTCTAGCGCCTCATTCAGCGCGGGCGCATCCCACGCTGCGCCGCTTACGCCGTTATCAGCAAGATCCGCGACCACTTGCCAGCCCTTTTCCTGCGCATACTCACGGCACAAGTCAAGCTGTCCTTGAATACTGCTAGTAGCATTGCCAGCGTCATCTTTAGACGTTCGCGCATACAGCACAGCGCGCAGTGGACGAATACCGTCCGTGTCCACCTGTCTTTTCGTCTTTTTCGCGCTCATCATCGCTCCCTTCATTTGAAAATAACAAAACCCATCGGCCTGTATCCGATGGGTAGAAGGGGCATGGTATACTGCACCAAGCCCGCCGATGCTGATCCCATCGGTCTGGGTCAGCCCGCCGCGAGTGTTTTCAGCACTCGCGGCGGGCGTTTCTGTTACTTTCATAATACTACAGGTAGCCCCCATCCGATAGCGCACTTGCGTGTGCGCCAGCAATTCTCTATGTCATATAAGCTTCAGGTGACAAAGTAAGCGATATCAACCTGGAAGTCAACAGGAAAGAAGAAGCGATTGATCGTCTGAAGGCGAAATCAGCCTCGGAAGCGCTCGTGGAGCGGGTTAAGCAAGATTTCAATCTGCCACCGGTGGTTGTTCGGACACTGCTAGCACAGATGCGACACTATGTAGAAGGTTACACGACCTTGCCCCAAGCGATGGGACAGACGAAGTATCTGGCTGTAAGTAAGGGGAGTCCTGCAGGTCGCAAGGTAGACGAATGTGAATGAATACCGGTCATGCTGACTTTGCACAGAGCCGATGATCTGGTTGCCCTTGGCAAGGGAGTGGCCGCCCTGCGGCAGCAGCGGATCATGCGTCTGAGCGAAGAGGCCAACGAGCAGGGGGCTTTGCTGACGCACGAAGATCTGGCCTGCCTGTTGAGCAGCACCCTGGCTACCACCAAGCGAGATGTGGCTGCCTTGCGTCAGTAGGGCGTGCATGTGCCGACGCGGGGGCAAATGAAAGATATCGGTACGGACGTCAGTCATAAGAGCCAGATCGTGCAAGACTATTTAGATGGTACACGTTCAGCGAGATTGAGCAACGTCGTTGCCGTAGCATTAGTTCGATACGAGGTTACTGCCAGGATTACACACGCATCGTTCGGCTGGCGCAAGAAGAGCTGACGCGCGTCCAAATCCGCCAGGCGACGCGTCTTTCGGAACGGCTTATCGCTGGGTATCTAGCAATCTACCAGACCTGTGACAAGACCAACGGTCGCTTGCAGCTGCTCATCAGCGACCCAGACCAAGCGACAGAACAGCCCGCTGCGACCAAAAGGGGCCTGGTTGGCATGAGCAAGAATCAAATGAGCACATCCGTCAGCGGGTGGGCGAAGCGCTCCCTCAAACAACAACTGGTGTAAGAGTTTCTGAATGAGTACGGATACGAACATGGTCCGGTCGTGGCATCTGCCATCGTTGAAGATATTATGACCACCGTGAATCAGGTCTACGCTGATCGTCTGCCACCCCACCATGTGATCTAGCCTGCTGTCTCCGTGCGCATCGGCAGCTATACCATGTCGCGGATATCCATGAATTGGTACCGGTGCGCTAGCAAATGGTACCGGACGAAGAATCGCTTTGCTTGACGACCGTCAGCTGTTAATAGAATGTCGCTCGCGAGGACGCCTTAACCAGGTTCGCTATGCTCGCTGGTGCCAAGAAGGCTATGCGCAAGGTGCAGTCTTCTCGTTGCTAGACTTGAGTATACTGAGCGGCTATTGTGAGAAACACATCAGTACTCTCGTGCGCCAGTACGAACACGAGACAGGCACGGTGACGCCTACAAGAGGTACCGTGCCTGATCTGGATTCAACGGTCACGCACAAAGACGAGGGGGGTTCGCCGCTATCTGTGCGGCGAATCGCCAGGGGGCACTTCAGGAGGGCTATCTACGGCCCAACGCTATCTCGCTTCTACAAGATTACGGCGCCGTTGGGACCGCCTCCAAGCCACTGCGAGATATCAGGCTCTTTCTGTACCAGTTCGCGCGCAAGGTGGCCGAAAGCGATGCACGCTACTTCACCGTCGAAGAGGAAGCACTGGAAAGCTTTCGGCGGGCACTGTTTGAGGATGACATGAACCATCGCCGAAGGAGCCCCCTCCTCAACCCGGCCCTGGCACCGGCGAGGAGCTATCCGTCGCAGGTGCACACCGATCCCTTGCGGCACGTCTTGCTGCGCGAAATACCTAAACTGCCGCCGCCTTGCCGCTCGAGCGCACTTTGCAGCAGGTCCGGCTCTGTTCAACGGGTGCGATCTGCGGCATAGGGGACGGTATAGTCGGACGAACGACGGTAGACCAGCCAATGCAGTCACATCCCCCGCACTCGCCTGTGACAGCCGGCAGCGAGGCTCATCGGCGTCGACGGAAGCGGCCGAGATCCACTCATACTGGACGTCCCAGATGCGGATCTTGACGAAAGAGGGCCACCACCCAAGGTCAGCGCCTAGCCAGGCGACGGAACAAAGGCGCCTGCTATCAACACATGAACGGGCGTGCTAGCTACTACAACACGCAGTTTTCTGTCATCTTGGCCAAAGTGCTCATGAATCACCGCTTCCCGCCGCCGCGTAGTTCCGCCCATAAACCGTCTGCCCCAGCTGCCGTCGTCTCAACGATGCCCCCAATTGACCTTCCACACTCGCTTCGGTCTGGATACCGGCTTTGTCCAGCCAGCTATGTACGGTACTGGCGGCTATATGGCAGCGTTCTTCCTCCTCAGGCTGTGCATCCAGCGGCCTCCACAGCAAATCCCGTTCCTGTTTCTCCAGCCACGAACGCAACAGTTCCGCCGTCCGTCGCAACGATGTCCCGCCATGCTGCCAATGATCGATGGCGCTGCGATGCACTCCCGAGCATATCAACTCCCGCTCTTCAACAACGGGGAAGTGGATCTGCCCAAAAAAAGTGGTTCTCCAGCATATTTCGTGCTAGATCGGGTTCAGAAGGCGAATCCGTAACAGATCAAGATTTGCCCGACCGTACATCTGCCGCTTCAAGGTTTTGAGTCGGTTGACGTGACCTTCAGTCTGCCCGTTACTCCAGTCAGTTTCTACAGCGGCACGAACTGCTGAGTAGTCGTGCATGAGACCTGTGGCGAATGTCTGAAATACAGGAAATTCGCTCGTCGCGCAATCACTGAGCCAGGTATCCAGTGCAGTTGATTTGCGCTCATTTACTATTGTATTGAAGCGTTGTACGAGTTGCTATACGTCGTTCAGCACAGGATATTGCTTAAGTGAGTACACCAAATCTGCATCGTGACCAAGTATAGAACCCGCATCCAACAAGAGTAGCCAACTCAGATGCCTGTTGGAGGAAAGCTTGAGCGATGTTGACGCCTCAGTTGCACTGTTTCCCGTTAGGTCAGTTGATGGATCGTGCGGATGTGCAGATGGCGTCTCTACCTGCTGACGATGCTTCTTGAGCCACCGAATCACCTGACCATAACCGTCAGCATAGCCTTGTTCACGAACTTCTCGCCACAGTTGCATGCCATTCGTACAGCCCTCGTGGAACCGTGTAACCAGATGGGCTAGATAGGGGTCCAACGTGCTCCTACGTACGGGATGTCGCGCCCGTTCTGGGAACTGTGCCATTGACAGGTATTTGTGGACGGTTTTGCGATCTATCTGCAGAGTGCGTCAGATCTGTGAAATGTTGTGCCCGTCACGATGCAGACGATGCACCTCTTGATGGATTTGCATCCATTTCCTGTGGGTGGCCGCACCCGACTCACGCTCGGCGCGAGAGCGTAAAAACGGACCGGCTCTGCTTGGTATGACTCGGCTTGGCGCGACATTTAGCAACGGCAATGTCTTTAGGTCGGTGCGCAGACGATTTAGGCAGCGCTCTAGCATCTGGCGCAGATTCCCCTTTGTGCCACAATAGGATTGGACAGTTAGAGCGTCGAAATTAGTGTAGAATGCAAGGGCGAAGAAAGGTGAGACCATGTTTCAGACGAACCATCGCCCAATCGATGAACGGCGAACGAACGATGCCAGACCCAGAAGTTCCAGCGCAAGCCAAACGGCGCAAGTTCAGCGGCGAGTACAAACGGCGCATACTGGAGGAAGCCGACAAATGCACGGAACCGGGCGAGATGGGCGCCCTGTTAAGACGTGAAGGACTGTACTCGTCCATCTTGACGAAATGGCGCCGGCAACGGAAAGCTGGAGGGCTGGGTGGACTGACACCCCAAAAGCGAGGCCGCAAGAAAGACGAACAGGCAGCTGAGTTGGCCCAGATTGCGGCGTGAGAATGAACGTCTTCGCAAGCAATTGGGGCAAGCGGAGCTGATCATCGCCGCCCAAAAAAAGCTTGCACAAGTCTTGGAGACGCTGAGCGACCCAACAGACGAACAGCGCTGAGGGAGACAGTTGAAGAGCTGTCGGAGAATATCCCGGTGACGAGTGTGTGCGCATCGTTGGATTTTCCCCGCAGCACACTGTACTGGTTGCGCCAACCGGCGTGTCCAAAGTGGCAGTTGCAGGACGCGGGTACCCTGGGTGCGCCACGGGGACTGACAGCGGTTGAAAAGGAGACTGTGCGCGACGTGCTCAACAGCGACCGTTTTTACGAAGCTCTCCTCGGCAGGTCTACGCCACACTGCTGGATGAAGGCGTCTACCATTGTCATTGGCGTACCATGTACCGGGTGCTGGCTGAATATGATGAGGTGCGAGAGCGGCGCAACCAACTGCGTCACCCGGTCTATCAGAAGCCGGAACTGTTGGCGACCAGCCCCAATCAAGTCTGGTCATGGGACATCACCCGGCTCAAGGGTCCGGTCAAGTGGAGCCACTTCTATCTCTATGTGGTCCTCGATATCTACAGCCGTTACATCGTGGGCTGGCTCATCGCCCAACAGGAATCGGAGGCGTTGGCTCGACAACTTATCAGTGAGAGTTGCCGCAAGCAGCAGATCGAAAAGAGCAACTCACCTTGCATGCCGACCGGGGGTCGCCGATGATCGCCAAGACCATGGAGCAGTTGCTGAGCGACCTGGGTGTAGGTAAGAGCCATTCTCGTCCACACACGTCGAACGATAACCCCTTTTCGGAGGCCCAGTTCAAGACGATGAAATATCGCCCTGACTATCCTGAACGCTTTGGTTCGATAGAGGATGCCCGGGTGTGGGCCAGGATTTTCATTGACTGGTACAATCATGAACATCGTCATACGGGCCTGGCTCTGATGGCGCCGGCCACCGTCCATTACGGATTGGCCGGGCAAGTGACAGAGAAACGACAGCAGGTCCTGCAAGCCGCCTATCGACAACATCCGGAACGATTCGTGAAAGGAGCGCCTACGCCGCCACAATTACCAGAAGCAGTCTGGATCAACCCGCCACTGAACTCCGCTGACACGGCCATGACCGAGACGGCCACGCATACGGAGTCAATCCCAGCCATAACAGGCGAACCTCCCGGCGCACAGCAGGAGTCAAGGGTCGGGGGCTCTTTGCCGACTTGCGAAGCCCTTGACGCTGGCGAGCACCGGGACATAATTGCCTGTGGCTGGGATTGCCGGAACGACCCAGCAGCGCTTCCCTAAATTTTCGATTTCTCTGTCCAAGATCTATTGACACATTCCGCAACCCTGGAAGGGACTCCTTAACCCGCTCATACTGCTGCCTAATGAATGTGCGTCATCAACCTATATTTTCCGCTTGGAGATCTGATGCCAACTTCTTCGCCCGCACTGTGGGCAGCGTAAGTACTGCCAGGGGTTTCCTTTGGCCTTCCAGCGAATGCCCCCAGCCTCCCATACAGAGCGTTCGTGACCACAAGAACAGCGGATTATCCACAGCCGCGACTCTTCTTCCATGCTGCGCGCCCACTTCGAAGGTAAGAGGTTTGTGAAGAATCTTTGCAGTGCCGTCATAGTGCTTGCGCCGGACGCAGAAAGGAATATGCGATATGATTGGCCGACCAGAGCTTCAGCAATTGAACACCACCATCAGTCCAAAGACGATAACGACGTAGCTTGCCAACAGCGCTACTCCATACGCAGCCACAAGCTCTATTTGACCTTTCGTACTGGCAATGCACTTCCGCGCTACAACGACCACCATTATGACGCTCGCCAGGCACACCATTGCAATCGTTGCCCACAGCAGCTGCAGGGCACGACTCATAGCGCTGCAGCTAGATGACTGCATCGTAATGATGAAGGTAGCCAACACCGCAATGAAGATGGCCACCCCCCATCGTGACTGCGTAGGCGCCAGTGGCCAGCAAGATCCCTTTGGCACGAGTATTCATCTTGTGGCGCCCTTTGCTGTATATGCATGTACCGTATCCGAAAATACCAGCGGTACGATGTGTCGAATAAAGCGCATATCGCTGTGCGTCGCAGGAGAGATATAATCGATTCAATCACACATTACGGGAAGTCTGCACGACTGCAACCAAAGTGTCAATCGCAGTTTATCTGCAGACACGGTTGGACAATCGGCGCGCCAATGCAGGGATTACGAATGGCAGCAAGAACAGAGATTCCGGAGCTGGCTAAATGACCGTGGCAGTGAGCATCTGGCACGAAACGAGTCCCGGAATCCCCATGGGGCTGTTATGCGACAACTTTCTCTTAACCATGTATCCGCCAAACGCGGGTAGGAACAGATTGCATACAGGAGAAAAAGGAAAGCCTATCCAACCTATTGCACAAGGCTATAGATGCGGGTATACTGCGCCGGTCAATTTACGGGAGACGCACATTCTGAGGGGAATTTGATGAAACTTCGAGTAACGGCCGCGCTGGGCATGGCCCTGTTGATAGCATTTGGTCTATTCATTCTGGGCACGACTTCCGTGTTCGCGGCAGGCAATACGATCTATTATGTCACGACCACCGGCGGTGGTGATGGCAGTGGCTGGAATGCGGCAACAACGTTGCAGGATGCATTGCAAAACCGAGCCGGAAAAGGTGACGAAATTTGGGTGGCTACTGGTGTGTACACGCCCGGGTTATCAGTTACCGATTCCTTTACATTACCGGAGGGCGTGGATCTATACGGCGGGTTTGCAGCGACCGAAACCTTGCGGACACAGCGGGACTGGGCTGCGCATCACACGGTACTCAGTGGTGATATCGCGGGAGACGATACTGTCGATGAAAATGGCGTCGTGCACGATGCCGACGCCATTGTAGGCGACAACAGTACCCATGTCGTGACAGTCGACGGCAGTAAGGGTACATTCCCAGGAGATTTTGGCATGCTCGATGGCTTCTTCATCACAGCAGGGCAGGCAAATGGCGGTACCGAGAAGAATTCCCCAGAGAAGTACGGCGGTGGCCTGTACTGCATGGGCAATGAATCGGGTAAGTACTGCGCGCCGAACCTGCGCCACATTGTATTCAGCGGAAACATGGCAGAGACAGGCGGCGGCGCCATCTATGCCGCTGGATATCGCAATGGATACACTGCCCTTCTATCATCAGATATCGCCTATACAGGCAACGTAGCCGATTTTGGCGGAGCAATCCTGCTTGACGCCAACACCGGCGGTTCTGACGGTTCTGAGATTGTCAACTCAACCTTCTATGGAAATCGTGCCCGGGTGGCAGGAGCGGCGTTATATGTGAATGCTAGCAATGGAGGCAGCGTCACTCCTACGCTAAGCAATCTAATTCTGTGGGGGAATGAGCTGGCTTCGGGTGTCGACGAAGAGATCTATAATTGGTTAGGCGAACTGACAATTTCATACAGCCTGATCCACGGTGGTATTGACGGTCCTGCCATTGCCAACGATGCCGATGGCGGAAGCGTCACGGATGGTGGAGGAAACGTAGACGCGGATCCCAGGTTTGTGGACGCTGACAATCTCGACCTTCGGCTTCTGTCCGGTTCGCCAGCCATCGATAGTGGAAATCCTGATGTTTTCCCACTAGATAGGGACCTGGGAGCGAATCCTCGCGAGGTAGACGGCGACGGTGACGGTGTGGCAGTCGTTGACCTAGGAGCATACGAGGCGCCTACGCATTATCTTCTGAACGTGCTAAAGGCGGGAGCAGGCAGCGGTGAGGTGACAAGCCAGCCGGTCGGCATTAACTGTGGAACGGACTGCACGCGTCCTGTCGCAGAATCGAGTATAGTGACGCTGACTGCTGTGGCAGACGACAACTCAACCTTTGCCGGTTGGAGCGGTGCATGCAGCGGTCAAACGTGTAAACTGAGCATGACGAGCGCCCAGACGGTGACAGCCATCTTTAACCAGAAGCCGGCTACTCCAACCACGGGCAGCGTACAAGGCAGTGTGCTGGATGGTAACGGTGCCGGAGTGCCAGGCGCGCTGGTGACTTTATCCGATGTATCCGGGGCTGCGAAGGCAGCGGATCGTGAAACCACCACCGATACACAGGGAGCGTATTCGCTGTCCGACGTACCGGTCGGCACCTATATGTTGACCGCCAGTAAGAGTGGATACAAGAGTGTCAATCATCCCATCAATTGTCGTTGAAGGCGGGGCGACAAATACTATCGACACCATTGTATTGCAGAAGGATTCATCCAGTAACGATGTGTCTGTCTACTTACCTGCGATTCTAGAGAACTAGTTCGAAACAGTCGAAGTTTCGAATACTGGAGTCCAACCGTCCGGCGAGGACGGCAGTGGTTGTCTTCGCCAACTCTCGATTATCATCAAAAGTGCCATTCGACTGATCAGGCGTGACGAATGCCGTAGCGTTCTTCCCCTGTCCAGCGCCAGCAGCCGATGTTGTCCGCGAAGAGTTGGGGCGGCAGATCTGACTCGGCCCCCGATCCGGTCAATGGAATCATCAACTCCTGCAGTCGCTCGGTATTTCGATCACGACAGAAGAACTGTTGCCCGAACGACACCGGTGGCCAGACGGGGTCGATCAGGGCGGTGGTGGAGATAGTCGCCGTCAGGCCGAAGAGAGGAGACGTCTTCGGGAGGAAGGGAATGTAGTAGCCAACGCTGCTGACCGCGTCGTCCACGAACTGGAAGTAGGCTGACTTGTCCCACATATTCCAGAAAGTGCGCTGGAACTCATAAGCGTGAGGTCCTCAGGTTGGCCCTGGAAGATCCGCTCACGCTCCGGTTGAATCAGTTGGGCCATCCGATGCGCCATGCGCGCTTCCGCACCTGCCGGGGTCAAGTCCGGATTCACGTTCGCAGCTCGCATAGCATTTCGCACGATCCCGTAGCCGTCGAATTTGCCAAGAAGGTAGACCAGCTCTTTCTCGAAGGTCAAGATGGGGTAGAGGTGGAATCCGGCCCATCACCGTATGATGCTGCCCCGGTTTAGGTGGACACATGGTTAAGGGTGAGTTGTTGCATAACGGCCCCCATGGGGGCCGTTCGAAAATTCGGTCGGCCTAGCTGAGTTCCACCATGATGATTCATATTCGGCTGGTGTCTGATAGTCAATAGCAGAATGAACACGTTGCCGATTGTAAAAGACTTCAATGTAGTCGAAGATGCTTGTTCTGGCCGCTCGGCGTGTCATATACCGTTCGTGGTGAACCAGTTCGGTCTTCAACAGGGAGAAGAAACTCTCCATAGGAGCATTGTCATAACAGTTTCCAGTGCCGCTCATACTGACCTTGATTTCATGTCCTTCCAGGAGTTGTTGGTAGTCCTCGCTCGTGTACTGGCTGCCACGGTCCGAGTGATGCATAAGCTTGCTAACCGGCCTGGGCTCCCAATCGTTTGCGTACGGCCATCTGCAGAGCCGTCCGGGACAACTCGTCCGTCATGCGCTTGGACATGGACCAGCCAATGATCTGACGGGAGAAGAGGTCCATCACCGCCGCCAAGTAAAGCCATCCTTCCAGCGTGCGTACGTAGGTGATGTCGGCCAACCAAACACGGTTTGGCTGCGATACCACAAACTGCTGAGCCAGGTGGTTTGGAGCTGCCAGCCGACCTGCTTTCTGACGAGTCGTTCGCTTGAAGCAGCGTTGCCTCTTGGCCGCCAGTCCGTCCAGACGCATCAGTCTTGCCACTCTCTTTCTGCTGCAAGACCAGCCTTGTTTCTGAAGTATCCGGTGAATCTTAGGGCTGCCATATATTCCTCTGCTCGAACGGTAAATGGTACGAATCTCGTTCAGCAACTTCTGGTTGGCCTGCGCCCGCCGACTCAGCGGACGACCACGCCAGCTGTAGTAACCGCTGGTAGTCAATCCCAGACATCGACACATGATGGTCACAGGATATTCGCCTCTGTGCGCTTCAATAAATTCATATTTCAGTTTCCGGGTTGCGCAAAGACCCTCAGTGCTTTTTTCAGGATGTCCCGTTCCATGCGGACTCTGTCTAGCTCCCGCTGCAGGTCCCGGACCTCTTCATCGCTGGCCCTAAGTCTACCCTTGCCAGGAAAGGCTTCTGCTCCATTGTTACGCATCTCTGCTCGCCACCGGTACAGAAGTTCTGGCCTTATCCCCAGTTCAAGAGCTACTTGCCTGACTTTGACACCATCTCGATTCGAAAGCGATACAGCTTCCTGTTTGAACTCTTGCGTGTATTCGTTACGTTTCATCGGACACCTCCTTGATGGCTAGAATACCATCTTTTCTTGGTGTCCACTTTATCGGGTCAGATTCACATCACGGTATGTACATCAAGGATAGTTTGCATCGGAATCTTGTCCTTGATGAACATCGGACTGGCTTGAACAATTGCATTGCGCAACATGTCGTGTGTCGACGAATATGCGCCTATTCCCGCATGCTTTTCCCCCAGTCATAGTCAGAATTATCCGTGACGATGACGACACTGTCAGGCTCTCGCAGCGAATACCCGAGGTCTTCGGCGCGGGTGTACCCTTCGTCATCCACAACGATTGAGGGAATGTGCGGATCATGATAGACCAGATTTGCGTCCTTGGTTCTCAGCAGATGAAGTATGTCCAAAGCCGGAGACTTCCGGAGATCACCACCTCCTTTTTGTACGCGACGGCAAGTGTGAGGATTTTACAGCCCTTTGCCGCAGTGCCGCGTCATTCAACGCACCCTGTATTCGTTGTGCCCAGTTAAAGGGTATTTCGGTGTTCACCTGCACAAAGGCTATTCTGCAGGTGAAATACGATGTGGACCAGAAGCACTTTTTGACGGCGATACAGAAGAAAATCCAGGCGTCTGGCCAAGACGGTGCAGTCAGCAACATGGGTGAGTCGGAAATAATCGACTTGTCTTGCCCCTAGTGCGAAGCGTATGACATTGCGCGGCGGGAGCAGGTCGGGGCTCTGGCGCAATCAATGCGGGTTGAACATAGTAGAGGACGGGAGCGCGTGGCAAATCGAGGTTCACACGACCGTACATTTGGTGTTTCAGTATTTTCAACCTGTTCGCGTGGCCTTCTGTCTGACCGTTGCTCTAGCCTATATGGATGGCAGCATGTACAGCTGTTCGGTCCTGGAAATACTATGGATTTTCTACTAGCTTGGATCACCTCTCAGCCAGCGTTATACTTCATGACGAACCGCATACAGGTCGTAGCGACAGCAGCAGCGTGATAGTGAATGGTAATGATGTACTTTTCTGAGATGACAGATAGCCTTCGTCTGCTCGGTGGTTTCGAGCTTGTGATAGACAATGAGACTATCAGTTTGGGGCAGCCGCGAATAGAGGAATTTGTCGCCTTCCTCGCCGTACACCAAGGTGAGACGTACTCGCGCAGCCAAATTGCCTATCGATTTTGGCCCGACTCGTCGGAAAAACAGGCTCGCACCAACACACGGCAATTGCTTTTCAAGCTGAAACAGGCATGGAACGAGCTAGAGCGCGTACTCAGTATTGACCGCAGTTCGGTCACGTGGCGCACAGACGTGCCGGTCACCGTTGACGTGCATTTTCTGGACCATCTGATGGAGCGTGCCGAGGCCACCGTTGATCCCGTGGCCAAATCCGCTCTTTTCGAACAGGCAGCCTGCAACTACCGCGGCGACTTTTTGCCCGACTGTTTCAGCGATTGGGCGCTTGCCGTTCGCGAGCAGCTGAATACCGCATATTCTGCGTTGCTGCTGAAGTGGATAGAAACATTGCTTGACGTGCGCGACTATGAAGGCGCGTTGACGCAAGCAAGAAACCTAATCGACCACGATCCCGTGCAGGAAGCGGCCTATCGTCGTCTCATGCAGGTACATATGGCTTTTGGTGACCGGGCGGCTGCGCTTCGTGTGTACCACACCTGCGCCTCCATGCTGCAGAAGGAACTGGGCGTGGAGCCCTCGCCGGCGACGATGCAGATGCGGACTACGCTGCTACGGTCAGCCGAGAACGAGGCGCCAGCCTCGGAGACGCCCCGCACTATCAATCGACCGCGCCTCATTGGCCGTCATCGCCAGTGGCAGCAATTGAAGCAAGCCTGGAGTGATGCGCAGCAGGGCAATGCCCAGTGCGTATTAATCTGGGGCGAAGCGGGCATCGGCAAGACGCGCCTGGCGCAAGAGCTGATCGACTGGGTGCGCCAACAAGGTCAGGTGGCCGTATCCAGCCGTTCCTACGCGGCCGAAGGCGCGTTAACGTATGCCCCGATCACTGAATGGCTACGCCATCCCACAATACAGCCGATTGTGAAATCGGTTGATGCTCTCTGGCAGGTGGAGTTGTCCAGATTGCTGCCTGAACTGCTGATCGAGAATCGCGAACTGCCGGCGCCTGGTCCGCTTACAGAAGCGTGGCAGCAGCTAAGGTTCTACCAGAGCATTGTGCATGTGCTGCAGGCAGTGCCGGGTCCGCTCCTACTCCACCTGGACGACATGCAGTGGAGCGATCAAGATACGCTGTACCTGATGCACTTTCTCCTGCACAACACGCGCAACAAGCATGTCCTGCTGATGGGCACAATCCGCACCGAAGACGCCACCGGCAACGCGTCGCTGCACGAGCTGGCTGAAACGCTGCGTCACGCCAACCAACTGAACGAGTTTGTGCTGACCGCCCTGACCGAGGAGGAGAGTATCCAGCTGGCAGAACTCACGGTAGGTGAGCCACTGTCCAGCGAGCGGAATGCACTACTGTACGAAGCCAGCGAAGGGCACCCGCTGTATCTCATCGAGTCCTTGCGCAGCGACCAGACCAGTGAGCCGACGCCGGTGCAACGAGCGATTCAGAACGCAAGAAATTTTGAGATGACGGGAGAGCCGAACATCCCGCCCAGGATATTCCAGCTGCTCTCTTCACGCCTGTACCAGCTGTCGCCGGAAGCCCAGATGGTGGCGTCCGCTGCATCGGTCATCGGGCATTCTTTCACGTATGCCTTGTTGAAAGCGGTCACGGACATGGAGGAGGCGCCGCTTGTGGATGTGCTGGACGAGCTGTGGACGCGGCGCATCATACACGAACAGTCGGGCGATAGCTATGACTTCAGCCACGACCGCATCCGTGAAGTGGCCTATCAGCAGATCAGCCGGACGCGTCGCCGCCTGTTGCATCGCACAGTAGGCGAGTCGCTTGAATCCGTCTATATAGAGGATCTGGATATCGTTGCAGGCGAACTAGCCAAGCATTTCTTCCTTGCGGGTGATTCGTATCGCGCTTATCAGTATTATCGCAAGGCGGCTAACGTCGCATTGAAGCAGTATGCACTGGCCCGCGCTGATGAGTTATTCACTGCAGCACTTACTCAACTGCCTGACGATGGTGCTGAACGAATCTTGGCGCTCAGCGAACAAAGCGCCATCTTCAGTATCAGGTTTGATCTACCTCGCTGGAAGGCGAATATAGAAAAACAACACTCGCTGCTGAACTCATTGCACAATCCGCCATCTGAACTTGTTTTGGAGACTTACATCGATACCAGCAGGTACTACGCTGAACAGGGCGAGGGAAGGGATGCGCAGAAAGCGGCACAAATTGCGGTCACCGAGGCGAAGAGACTGGACGAGGATCTTGCGCTGGCAAGAGCGTACCAAGTGCTGGCACGTAGTTATTGGTTGCAATCAGCCATGGCCAAAGCGGCCAATTTTTTCGGGCTTTCAAGAGAGTTTGCTCATCGCGCTGGCAATGGAGAAATTGAGTTGACAAGTGTGGAGTTGCAAGCAGCGATTGGCATGTTTTCAGGAATGCCGCCGAACGAAATACGCAAACGGCTAACTGATGCATACGCTATTGCAGAAGCTATCGGTAACATACATCACCAAGCCAGCCTGAACAACAAATTCGGGTACCTGACAATTGAGCAGGGTTCCGGTGAGTTTGACTTGGCCGAACAAGAATATCGCCAGGGACTCGCGGTAATTCGGGATATTGGAGATCGTTCGTGGGAACACATTATCTTCAGCAACCTTGGTAAATTGTTCGATCGCAAAGGTGACTATCGCCAAGCCATGGGTGCCTTAACCGACGCTCTCGAGAACCAGCAGGATGGTGTACGATATTGGCGCTCATTCGTTATACGTCATCATATTGGAGCCAGTTGGATGGAAATGGGTCGTCTGGACGCAGCGCAGAAAGAGCTCACCGTAGCCAGCAACATGCTTCACCAACTAGGGAACCATCACTTTGAAACAAGAGCACGCTGTGACTTAGGATTAGCCCATTTCTTATCCGATGAGTGCGAGTTGGCGCTGCGAGAACTGAATGACGTTCTTGAACTTGTCCATGGGCATGGTGACTTGCGCTTTGAGGCGCTCATCTGTACACGTCTTGGTTACGTTTACGAGGTGACAGATCAACTAGAGAATGCCAGCAACGGCTACCGGCGAGGCTATGATCTGCACAATCAGATGGAGCAGTACTACTACGCAATGAATGCACTCGCCGGCAGCGCTCGAGTCGCCCAACGCTTGGGCGCCAACGCTGTTGCACTGGATCGCGTGGAGACGATATGGCGGTCGATAGAGGGACAGTCTATCGATGCCACCGTGGAAACCGCCATGACGCTTCGTACCTGCTATTGCGTATTTGATATGAGTAGTGATCCTCGAAAGGACGACGTTTTACGCATGGCGTGGGCTCAGCTGTGTCGCCGGGCAGACAGTGTCGACGACGGCGAATATCTAGAACGCTACTGGCAGCTCGCACCTCACGCTTTCTTCCGCCGGCTTGCAGTGGATGCGAGTCCGGCGCGCAGTCCGACCAGCAGCAGGCTGTCCTGAGTATTTCCTCCCCGGTATCTTTAGGCCTGGCTTGCGAGCAACAAAGAACGCTTCACAAACGCACTTTCTCCTAGACTGGCAGTGCAGACTTCTGCAGGCAGTTCCGAATCGATTGGCGAGAACTTGGAACGTTTGAGCGGTGACATCGCCTGAAGGCTGTTCTTCGGGAGAATTGGCATCGTGAGCGGTAAATACGAAGGGACTACCTCTGTGCTCTTTACGCTGCGGTTATGGTATGACATCGACTATTCGGCTCCAAAGGGCTATTCGAGAATGCCGTACTCATTCCGAATTGGATACGAATATCGCTTTCCCATAGTGCCGAACATCCTTGAGGACATTAGTGGAGAATTTCATCGAGCAAGGTGCTAGAATTGAATGACGGCGATGGCATCTGCGTAGACGATAACTGGCTGAGCAAGAGACAAGTTGTATTAAAGCGTCCTAAAGAATCATTCCAGGGTACCGACGTTCACCGCCTGGATTTTATAGATGAAAATGGTAGGTAGTCTCGGCAGCGTTAGTTGGAAGCAATCTGGAGTCGCTGTAGATGGACCAAATAAGCAGGATGTCTGTCTAGCGTATTCCCCCCCGAAAGGCTATAATTCGACTCTGGCAGGACAATACCACTATACCAAACCGCATAGATAACGAGTCAGATACAAGCCTTGAGCGATTCCATCCGCTATCGACCCAAATTTTCTCTGCTTGACGCGTCTGCGTGTCAAAGAATCCATCATGCCTCACTTGAAATCCTGCGACGCACAGGTGTACGTGTCCAGCAAGACGAAGCACTACAATTACTCAATGATGCCGGTGCTTATATTTCCGACCGCGATCTTGTCAAGTTGCCGTCGTCTCTTATGGAATGGGCCCTGCACCAGGCGCCTTCCCGCCTAGCGCTCTGCAAGCGCGGTAGCGATGAGGTTGCGATCGAACTCAGCGGGCGCGAGGTCAGTTTCGGTCCCGGATCCGACTGTCCTCACTACCTCGATCCCGTGCAAGGACAACGCAACTTTACCGTCGACGACATCGGAGCTTGTGTGCGCCTGGTGGACGCGTTGCCCCAATTAGGATTCGTTATGTCAATGGGTATCCCCGAGGACATACGGGCAGGGGAACAGTATCAGTTGCAGTATTCGATCATGCTGCAGAATACCGAGAAACCCGCGGTTTTTGTCGCCAATGATCGGGCCGACTGTGAAGCAATCGCGGCCATGGCGGCCCTGCCTGCCGGCGGAATTGAGGCGCTGAGGCTCAACCCCACGATCCTACTCTACTCGGAGCCCACCACCCCGCTTATTCACACGCAGACCGCAACGGAAAAGCTTCTCTTTATGGCTGAGAAACAATTGCCCGTTGTGCACTCGCCGGCACCGATGATGGGCGGCACTGCCCCAGTCACGCTCGCGGGAGGACTGGCTTTAGGGAACGCCGAGGTACTGAGCGGCTTGGTCATACACCAACTGAAAAAAGCCGGTGCTCCCTTCGTCTACGGGCAGGGACTACACCACCTGGACCTGCGCACCACGATCAGCGTCTACGGAGCGCCTGAGTTTCAGCTTGCCCGGGCACTCGTTGCCGACATGGGCCGCTACTACAATCTTCCCACCTGGGGCTATTCATCCTGCAGCGATACACATGTGATGGACGCGCAGGCGGCATCCGACGCGGCGTACCAGGTGCGGGACGCCTTGCAGATGGGCATCAATCTTGTCCATGATGTGGGCTATCTGGAGGCTGGACTGACTACGTCGCCGGAGATGATTGTGCTGACCGCCGAATATATCGACATGCATCGTCGCTTCATGGCAGGCGTAGAGGTGAGCGATGATACGCTTGCGCTCGACGTGATTCATGAGGTGGGGCCGGGTGGCGACTTTATCGCCACAGAGCATACACTCTCTCATTTCCGTGACGACTGGTATCCGACGCTGTTCGAACGCCGTCGCTATGCGAATTGGGAGGCAGACGGAGCACTCTCGCTCGGGGACCGTTTGCGCCAACGAACCATCGACATCATGCAGGCACACAAACCGAACCCATTGGCGGATAGCATGCGGGCAGAAATCGACTACATTATCAAGTCCAACAAAGCCACCTAACTCGGTTGTAACTGAAGCAACACTTTCAACCCTAGTCTGGAGATTCGTTGTTATGTCTATTGAACCGAAGGCGATAGACGCAACTGTTGCAGTTCCTGCCAACGGAGACGCAGCGTTCAGGACCGTCGTGATACCCGGTTTATGCGGTGTATGCGATTCGGGATGCAGCATCGAGGCGACGGTTACCGATGGTGTATTAACCAAAGTGCGCCCCCGCCGTGGTCACTCCAACGGCATCACATGCCCGCGTGGGATGCACGCGCCCGAGGTTATCTATTCGCCAGACCGCTTGCGCACACCGCTCAAGCGTATTGGCTTGAAGGGGAGCGGAGAGCTAGAGCCGATAACGTGGGATGAGGCAATGGATACCATTGCTGAACGCATGCGCCATGTGGCTTATGAGTACGGTCCACAAGCGATCACGGCGTATACCGGACGCGGCAGTTTTGAGCGATCGCTGCAGGACATCTTGGGTCCAGCGGGCATCCGTGAGTCTTCAGCTTCCAGCCTGTTCTTTCCCTTTGGTTCGCCGAACACGACAGGCGTAGGCGCTATCTGCTATGTGGCGCGCGCGTTTATTGCGCCTCAGACCGTCTACGGTGCGTACTGGTGTGACATGTACGATGACATTGAGCAGGCCGACCTCATTGTCGTGTGGGGCGCCGATCCCGCGACGGACTCGCCGCCCACCATGCTGGCTCGCATCCAGCAGTCTAGAAAACGGGGCGCGCGAGTTGTCAGCGTAGACCACCGGCTGACCGAGACAGCCAAAGCCACCGGCGCGGAGTGGGTTGGCATTCGGCCAGGAACGGATGGTGCATTGGCCCTGTGTATGATACAGGTTCTCATCGATGAGGACCTCTACGATCACGAGTTCGTGAAAAACTGGACGGTGGGTTTTGATGAACTGCGACAGTACGTTCAACAGTTCACCCCTGAGGCCGTCGAGCAGATCACCTGGGTACCGGCAGAAACCACACGACAGCTTGCCCGTGCCATAGCATCCGCCGGCGGTGCTGCACAAGTCATGTACACGGGACTTGAATACACCGATAGTGGCGTACAGAATATACGCGCTGCCATGATATTGTGGGCGCTGGCCGGTCAAGTTGATGTGCCGGGCGGCGTCAACTTCAAAATGTCACCAAGGCAGTTCCCGATTCACAAAGCGGCGATTGAGCCACCCAAGGGGATCGATCCCATTGGCAAGGAGCGGTTCCCGGTTTACTATCACTTCAGGCGTGAAGCACACTCCATGGCGCTGCCTGACGCCATCCTAAACGGGAATCCGTACCCGATTCGTGCTATGTTAATTGGCGGCGCGTCGATGATCACATCGTATCCTTCGCCTGACCTTTGGAGACGCTGCTTCGACGCTCTCGACTTCATGGTGGTTGTTGATCACTTTATGACGGCTGACGCCATGTACGCCGACATCGTTCTGCCCTCTGCCACCATGTTTGAGTTCGAATCGTACATACTGAAGGGCAATACAATTCAGCATCGCCCCAAGCTGATCGATCCGGTTGGTGAGTCCAGAAGCGATCTGTCCATCTATGTGGAGATCGCCAACCGACTGGGATATGGTCACCTATTCCCGCAGAGCCCGGATGAGTTGCTAGAGTTCGTGCTGCAGGACAGCGATATCGACGCGGCCACGCTGCGCGCCCATCCTGAAGGCATCAGCGTGCCTATCGACAAAATGGTCTATCGAAAGTGGGAACAGGGTTTGCTCCGTAAGGACGGGAAACCTGGATTCGAGACCCCGTCGGGCAAGCTCGAGATAGCCTCCAGCCTGCTGGAAGGCTACGGATACGATGCGCTGCCTGTCTATACTGAACCCGCCATTGGTCCCATAGCCAACCCGGAGCTGGCGCAGGACTACCCGTTGATCTTCAACTCGGGTGCACGGGTACAGACCGATTTCCGCTCGCAACACCACAATATTCCTGGTCTGTTGGAGAAACGGCCGGCGCCCATGGTCACCATGCATCCCGACGAGGCAGCCAAACGCGGCATCGAGGACGGGGACGATGTACTTGTTGTGACACCACGAGGCAGCGTGCCGTACAGGGCTCTAGTCAGTGCCGGCATCGTGAAGGGCGCTATCGAGGCGAACATGGGCGGCGGCAGTCCGCTTGCAAATGACGCCTGGCGACGTGCCAACGTCAACGAACTTACGGAACCTGATCATGTTGACCCGATTTCCGGTTTCCCCATCTACAAGACACTGCTATGTGAGATTGTAAAAGCCCCGTCGAATGGCGAACTAGCATCGTAACAATGAATATGGACAGTCGTGCTGTAGGTGACCGGACCCACCTAGCCCTCTTCGTCTTCCAGGTAGAGAACTGTACCCGCCTGTGTGTGACCGCCGTGGCACAGGAAATGGACGAGATCGCAGCCGTCAGCAACAGCCTTGCCGATCTCGTTGAGAGTCGGTTTCAAGCCGCCGCCGCTTTCTAGATAGATCGGCTCCACATCCCGCAGGCCGTCGAACAGCGCGTGCAAATCCGATCGCTCCTCGGGCTCAATGGCGTCCAGGCCCCAATCGTCCAGATCTGCGGGCGAAGCGAGAATGACGAGCATCCGCACAAGCCGGCTGTCCACCGGCGCAGGCCGATCCCATTGGCGCACGGGCACGTAACGGGAGAAGGGGGTAAGAGCAGGTTGTCCATCATTCGGATACTGATCGGCGACAGCCCATCCTCGAGCATCGTCCCTAACTGGTCACGAAGCGGCAGATATGGATTCCCTTTGGGCAAAGCAGCTTTGGCAACTCTGGCTAAATCTTCCGGAATCGGCTCCATCGGCTGCAGTTGCAAAGTCATGGTTAAGGCCTTTTTCTATTGAAGAGCCTCATACTATCAGATGCCGACCTTTTGTCGACACTTGATTGAGTTCGCCAACAACATCTCAAAAATCCGAAAGAACCCTTTTACACCAGGCGCTGATATCATCGCCTCTAGCCGCAAAAAGGTGGGCAGGTTCCCGCATCTCAACCCATTGGCGACTCAGTGTCTCACTCGCGTCTTCCACTCCTTACCGGTTGGAATCGTACAGGATTCCCACTCGCAAATTATCTCATTCATCATTGGCACGTAGGGTTCGCTATTTCAGATACAGATTTGCTTGATCGGCGGGTCACGGAATCACAATATCGGCTGCTTACCTCACTATTCCGTGAGGATTCGTGGAGTGACCCAGAATTCGTGTACGAGTCACCCGGTTATGCGGCTCGTGACATGGTGCATACAGATACATTTGTTATATTGCCGTTGATGAGCTGAAGGGTCTGTAGGCACAATTCTGCGCCAGACTGTGGGTGAGACGGCGTCGGTTCACATGACTGTTCTTGTCAGGCGTGATGGATCGCCGCCACGTGTGTACTCGTCGTGGTCTTTCGGCTAGACCGCGACAACGGTGTCGCGCAGATCTGCCACCACGGGACCGTTGTGCGCCGCGAAGTATGCTCGCAGCGCGTCGATCGCGTACAGCTCCAGGTTTCGCCGATTGCTTCCATACTGGTTCGGCACGCCCTGGTACGTGACGAATGCGGCGGAATAGACCCGGTTGGGCTGTACCGGCTCACCGCACACGAACAGTTCCTGGATGCGCTGTCCCATGGGATTCTCGATTTTGGCATACAGGTTGAGCCCTAACATGCGCTTGACGTAACCGCCCGCCTGCTCGTAGGGGTTGCGAGAGAACGTGCTCTCCAGGTTCTGCTCCAACATCAAGCGCAGCTCCTCGCCGGTCAGGTCCACCAGCGAGACGGGTGGATTGACCGGGATGATGTTCCATAGGTCGTTGACGCGCACAGGACCGAGGGGGACGGGAGCGCCGTAGCGCCAGCCGTTGGAGAAAGCCGTCTGCGCCTGCGTTGCGTGCAACAGCGCCTGCAGCAGAAGGTTGTCCATAGTCGTCTCCAGCACGCGATTGCGGTTCAGCGGCGTCGCCGTCTGGCCCACGATCTCGGAGAGCTGGGCGCGCTGGGGGGCAAGAATCTCCTCGACCATCGCTTCCATGGACGGATCCGGCGCGATGCTCGCGTGAACCGTGATCAACTGGTGGCGGTAGTCTACAACCCGCCCATCCCGAATCGACAGGTCAAGGTGGCCCACGAACGAGCCATGGCTGCCGGATTGGATGATCACCGTGCGGCCCACCACGGCCGGCTGGGTGAGACGGTTGTGCGTGTGGCTGCTCAATAGTACGTCGATGCCCGTCACGTCGGCAGCCAGCTGCAGGTCCTGGGGAAAGCCGAGATGCGACAGCACAATTACCAGGTCCACGTGTTCGTCATCTCGCAGATGAGCGATGCAACCCGGCAGCTCGTCGCGGCCCAGCGTGAAGCGAACGCCTTCGCTGAAGGAGGGCGGCATGTTCTTGTCCACGATGTTCGACGCCAGCCCGATAATGCCCAGGCGCAGCCCGTTGCGCTCCACAATACGATGCGACGGGAAGACCCGTTCCTCGCTGTCCTTTGCATAGCAATTAAGCGCCAGCACCGGATAGTCCAGCCGGTCGGCCAGGCGCTGAAACTGGGCCGGGCCATAGGCGAATTCCCAGTGTGCGGTCATGGCATCAAAGCCGATGGCGTTAAGCACAGGCAGCATGGCTTCGCCCTGGCTCTGCACCGCGGGGTAGGTGCCGTGAAAGGTGTCTCCGCCGTCGAGCACAACCACACTGCCCGGCTTCTCCTGGCGAATCTGCGCGATGACCGTGGCGAGGCGCGCATACCCGCCGGCCATGCGATACGTGGCGCCGTTGCCGGTCCAAAACAACTCCGGGTGCAACTCAAGATAGCTATGGGTGTCATTGACCTGGACGATAGTGAGAGACTGATCGCTAGCCATTCTGTTTGCCTTTCGTCACTTGGATTGGGTAATCGTCCCGCTTGATGTCGTCTGACCCGATCATAGTGCAAGCCCACACGCTCCACAATCAGGGAGCAGCGCACAATGACCAGATTCTTACCGATAGAGGCAATCGCGCCATAGGGCTATTCGGTAACAGAATAGTTCACCACGTTTATGTGACGATTATGAGATGATCATGCGACGCGCTTCGGTTAGAATGGGCATACATTCTTCAGGCTTCTCTACCCACGCCATTAAAGTACAGGATTTGCGATACCGGTGGAATTCAATTCCGAGGTGATTGAAGCCAATCCGAAATTTTTCATTATTGGGCTGGACGCCCAGTTCAACCTGTAGTGGAGAAAGGCGATAGCAAGAAGTAAGACCCCTTGTAAATTCTCTCCAAGGTTAGCGGGTAGGCCATCGTACGACCGATCCTATTGTCCTGCCGAGCCGGTCACTGTTGCCGTTATGATGATGAGAATCTCGATCTATCGACACTCACTCAGTGATGCCAGTCTGTTCTAGTATGCGTATAGAATGGTCGCCATGGACAGAGGGACAAAATGCGCAATATTCCTGAGTTCATTCTCCAAGCGCTGACTCAATTTGCCGGCGGACCTGGACCTCCAGAAAACAATATAGTGCGCTTTGGTCTTGCCGCAGCGCTTTGGGGTGTGCTGCTGGTGATAGCCTGGAGCCGGCAGCGTCAGCAGAGGGTGATCCGAGAACGGCTACTGGTCGTAGGTTTCGGACTGATGCTCTTCCGGGAACTGTTCATGTTGGGCCATCTATCGCTGCGCCTACTCTCGGGACAGGGTCATGACATTTCTTGTTCTGTACTTGCTCCTATCGAGCATGGAATGACGCTCGTTTCGCTGGTCGTTATTTCCGGTTCATTTATTCGTTACATTCTCGACGATGCCCGTTTAGCCAGGCTGTATTTGCGTGGGGGTCTTGGCGCGACCGGTGCTGCGGTGATGATTTCCTTTCTGGTCTGGCCCACAAAACTCACTGCCGATCCGACGGTACGATTTCACCAGACATGGCCTGCTTGCTGCTGCACGCCGTTGGAGTAGTGATGATCGCGCTCGCCATTGTCATCCTAGTACGAAAAAGAGGTTGGTTGCGTAACATCGTGATCCTGGCATTGGCTATGCTCTTCTTGTCGGAGCTGTTAGTGGTGATCAATTTCGTCACGGGACACGAACTCAGTAGAATACTCTGTCCAGTCGGGAACATGGTCCACTTGCTTGCGATTCCGCTCTTTAGCCTCGTCTATTATCGAGAGCAGGCGGACGAAAAGAAACAGGCGGATAGAGCGCTGGATGAGTACCGGGAACATCTCGAAGATTTGGTCACAAGTCGGACCAAAGAGGTAACGCTACGGAACGCTGAACTAGCAGTGCAGAATGCCATCGCCGCCACAATTAGCCAGTCATTGGACCTGGCGGTCATTCTGAAGTCCGTACTCCAAAAAGCTGCTTCATTACTTGAGATACCCTTTGGTTGCATTTTGCTGTCCCAGAGATCGATGATCAGGGATATCTTAACCGCGTTTGACACTTCTGATGGACCACTGCGACGAACTGGTCAATCTTCGGTCAGATTTTGCTTGATTCTGGCGCGATAATAGAGGGGATTCGGCAGAACGAGTCAAATTTCCTAGCAGAAGGTACCGCGAAACATGTACCGTCCTCGTGCGTTTCGACCTCTCCTTTTCACTGCTGTCCTGTTGCTTGCCAGTTGCTCGGTTGTGTTGCACCAATTGAGCAACTATCACTTCGAAACAAAAGCGCGTTGCGACCTTGGTTTGCTCCATAGATTGGCAGGAGAGTACAAATTGGCGCGGATTGAACTGCGCGAAGCGCTGAACCGGATGGCAGGCTATGGTGAAACCCGCTATCAGGCGCTTGCTAGCACACGCCTTGGCTATGCCGATGAAGCAGTGACCTGCTCTCCCCGCTGAAGCGAGGGAGCATCTGAAGCGACGCAGTCCGCAACCGCATACGGTAGCGCCTCAACCCGCAGTCCGCGGGCAAGAATAGGACAAGCAGCGTTGACATCACGATCGATCTCAACGCCACAGGCAGGACAATGATGCGTACGTACGTTCAGACCTTTGCGGCAATCACGCCTCAACCGCTACACGCTTGGCTCGTGTTGTGCGGGTCCACAGCAACTAGCTGGCTACCCGTATTTTCGACTTTGTAGCTCAACAATTGCCGGAACATGCCCAACGCCGCGTCGTGTGCGGACAGGGACAAATGGCCGTTGTGGGTCATAGACGCCAGATTCAAATCCTCGATCGCCATCAGGCCGTACGTTTGGGCGAGCTCGGTTGTAGTCTTGTGCCAGAAGTCACGCCTGCGATTGGCCGCATGCTCGTGGTGCTTGGCGACCTGTCGAGTGGCCTTGCGCCAACCAGAACTGTGCTTCTCGCGCCTGAACAGGCGACGTTGTGCGACTCGTAGTTTGAGCAGGTTGGATCGACGTGGCGTTCAACAACCGCATGTCGTGGGGGTACTTGTGCCGTTATTGCGCATGCGTTTCCATTGGTCGTTGTAGCTGGTGCTGCGCCGACTCCTGCGCCAGCACCAGCGCCATTCGTTCAACGCATCGGTGTAGACGGTCTGCATCTGATAAAAGAGTCCGTCCAAGACAAAGCGCTGCTTTTGGGTCGGCGACAAGCGGTCCTTGACCGTGCGCACCTTCTCCCTGCGCCCTGCTCAGCCATGTATCGCTGAATCGTCTTAGCCGATACAGTGCCAGCCGTCCCTACAGAGTAGGCGCGCGTTCACATGTTCGGCATCTGGCTTTGCAAATGAGGAAACTCTTTACGCAGCATGCGGGCGCTGTACCCCTTGAGCCGGTGCATGATCTGGTGGGGCGCAATCGTAGGCAGGGCGCTGTAGAACAGGTGAACGTGGTCAGGTTGTACACTCACATGCCAGATTTCACCCTCAAGTTCGCGAGTCTTCTCCTGCAGCAACTCAACCAGTCGAGACGCTATACCGTCAATCAGAAGCGGTCGCCGGTATAGCGGAGCCAAACGAAGTGATAGTTGACTTCGTAGGCAGAATGTCGTGTGTGTTTCACCGTCATTTTGGTATGCTACTGGACTGGATGATAGTAGTCGAACTAACGGGGAACCCTGAGAATCGTGTGCGATGCCACCGGACGCAACTACCTGGTGGTCTGGGAGCAGGAAGTCGGCCTGAGCGGAGCTTCGCAGGGCTGGGGTGTGCGACGTGTGCACCCAGACGGCGCCATGGAGGGAGTCTGGGGGTGGGTCGGCGACGCGGACCTGTCCAGCCCTTCTCTAGCGGCGGGAAAGGTAAACTCACTGGTGATGTGGGAGCAGAAGCGCAGCGGCAGCACGTTTCAGGACATCCACGCCAGCCTGCTCCACATGGAACGGCAGTTTCTGCCCGCGATGTTGAAGTAGGCGTCAGCCGCGTGCCTGCACGTATCTGCCGCCGCATGGCGGAGTCCACAGAACCAGTATGGTCGCTCTGCCTTGGAACGCGGCACATGTAACCGTACTGGCAACCTGTCAGGGTCTGATCCGGTGGATCTGATTGCCGAGACCGGTTCTAGGCTGAACAGCTTCTGATTGGCTGGCGTAGACGGTTCATAGGACCGCGACTTTGGCTGCAAAGAAATTCCTTCGCGGATGCTAACGTACGATACACACGCGGAGTTCAACCGTTTCGGAGAGGTCTCACGGAAGTGCCGGAATCCCAAGCGTGCGTGGGGGTTGAAGGATAAGTTCGATGTCTCTTGACAGATGGGCGTTTCCATCACGGCGACTCATGGGCAGTCAGATCGTGTTGCGCAGGCATTCCTGCAAATGAAGAATTTGGGCAGTGCAGAGTTGAAAAAGACAGCCGGATAGAGCATCCACTGTCGACGTCGCGTACGGCGCCACACTGATATCCGTGATGTGATTTATGTCGTCGGTACGCTCGTTGCAATGGCATACCTGGTTGAATTGTGCCTACCCAGTCACGAGATGAAGTCAAAGTGGTCTATCATTTGGGTCCTGATAAGTAATTGTCCCGGAGTTATTGCAGTCCTTCTTCAGCGTCCTGGTAAGGATCTCTTCTCCGCGCCGTTTTCGGAGTTCGAGGACCCTCAATCCCGCTGCCTACTTATGCTACACCTACCGCAGGATGAATAGACCGCCAGTCCGATCCGTGATGTAGACGAGCCCGTCCTCTACGCTGACCGAGGTAGCGATATCCGGCGTGTCGTAGCGGGCAATCTCATAGGGATGTATCGGGTCATGGATATCCAGCGCACATAGCCCTTTCTCCCGGTCGACAAGATAGACAATGCCGTCCGACTCGGTGATTGCGCTTGGCTTCACATCGCCTGCGAACCCAGCCCGGATCTGCGGCTGGCTAGGGTCGTGGACATCAAGAATATGGAGCCCCTCCGCACCGCCCGCCACATACGCGAACCCGTCTATCGCCACAACGTCCTCTGCGCTGATGCCCAAAGTTGCGAGCACTGCCGGCTGCATCGGATTCGTAATATCAATCATTCGCAACCCATCCGCTCCACCGGCGGCGTATACAAGATTGTCCTGCACCACGAGCCGGTAAGCTGCCCCCTGTCCGCACAGGCAGGCAATCAACTGCGGTTGCATTGGATCTGCGATACTGACGACGCGAATGCCGCCAGGACCTGCCAAATAAGCGACATTCTCAACGACCGCAACGTCGTGTACTTCGCCAAAGCGGAATGCGCTTTCTGTCGCCAGTGTGAGTCTCTTCGTATGGGTATCCAGCAGCTGGACGCCGCCGTAGCCATCCGCGATGTAGACTGTGGCGCCAACGGGTACGACATTCATTGCGGTACCTAGTGTCCCTACGCTGGCAATTTCCTGTAACTGGTCGCGATCAACTACATCCAAGATGTGTATACTGCTGTCTGTGGTGCCCACGATATAGGCGTTGGCGTCCTGCACGGACAGGCTGCCCATGAAGCCCGGCGTTACCAACTGGCCGATGATTTGGGCCGACCGCCGCATCTCATCCACACGGGCAACGGTCAAGCCGTGGTCCCGATCCACAGCCAGCAACGTATCCCCACCCAGGGCGACGTCAAGCACGAAACGGTTACCGGGAATCGTGCAGATCACGTGTGGCGCATACGCATCGCGCACGTCGACGAGGGCAGTGCCGGACTGGCCGTTGGCGACGGCTGCGACGCCTTCCTGCAGCGCCACCCGATTGGCATATCCGTCTGTGGAGATCGAGAGCATGAGCGTGGGATGACCAGGCTCACTGACGTCAAGGAGCGTCAGTCCGGCATCCCCGTCAGCGAGATAGAGGATGCTGTCGCGTAGCTCCGCATCTTCCGCATAACCGTTGGTAGTCAGTGATTGTACAAGCTGGGGCTGATGCTGATTGGTGACATCGACCACGTGCATACCGTTCGAGCCCGTGACATATGCATAGGAATCGCCCACTGCGACGCCCTCGGTTCGGCCGGGCAGTGCAAGCCAAGCGACGGCGGTTGGCCGGCTGAGGTCGTCTACATCCACAATGCTCAACCCATTCCGTACCGCAACAAATGCGGAGTTATCTCGCACCTCGATACTCGACGCAGGCATGGGTAGTGAAGCCGCGCCTATCACAACTGGTTGCTCCGGATGGCTAAGATCGACGATGTGCAGGGCGTCGCGGCCAGCAACGAACGCGTGATGACCTGAAATCGCAATGTCGTTGGCAGGGATCATCAGGTAGGCGATACGGCGCGGTTTGGCGGGATTCGATATGTCTACGACCGCAAATTCGAAACTGTAGCCGATCAAAGCGTAGTCTCCGTACAGGCAGGTGGAGAGTGCCGGACCGCCGATATGGCCCACCAGTTCCATCTGGCGGACGCCACTGTTTTCCTGCACAATTGCGTCTGCTTGAATTGGCGTGGCGCAGCTGGTTATGAGAACAGTGGCAAACAGAACCAGAACGACACTAACCAAACTGATATGCGGGATTTTCACGGTCACCTCCTTGGAATCCAAGTTGAAATACGCTTTCGATTCCAGTCTAGGAAGAGACCGTCCTGGCTTTGTCTTTCTAGCGTGCCGTCAACGTCCCGAGATCGATCCAGCTGAAGATCAAGCGAAGTTGGCTGGATCCGATGCCGATACGGAACGAGTATTCACCTGCCCGGCCTGCGCGTTGTCTGAACGAACTGAATTCAGGAACGCGATCAGCAGGATAGGATAGCAATCGCCCTTGATTGGCTTCGCTTTCGGGTTCATAATAGGACAAGGCATGTACTGAAATGATGGGAGCTCCCAATGCATAGCCTGAAAATCCTGCTTCTTGGCACGCCGCGAATCGAACTGGATAATCAGCCGCTCGTATTCAACCGGCGCAAGAGCCTCGCGCTGTTCGCCTATCTTGCCATGGAGCCCGGACCGCACAGCCGAGACACTCTGGCCGCTTTGCTTTGGCCCGGCTACGGCCAGACCTCCGCACGCAGTAATCTGCGCCGCACTCTCTCCCTGCTCAACGGATCGCTGGGCCAGGGATGGCTGGACGTTGACCGAGAGTCGATTGCGCTGCCTATGCGTGACGGATTGTTTGTGGATGGGGTCGAATTTGAACGTACCGTCAATGCTTACGACGTCCGACCATGAAGCCGGATAGTATGGACGATGAGCGCCTGGCACGCCTGCAACAGGCAGCCTCACTCTACCGGGATGACTTTCTCTCCGGCTTCACGCTCGCAGACAGCGAGCCGTTCGACGAGTGGCAGGCGCAGCAAGCGGAGAGCCTGCGCCGAAAACTCGCTGAAGCGCTGCAGTGTTTGGCCGTCAGTTATCAGGAATACGGTGAGCTTGCTGACGCTATCACCCAAACAAGACGTTGGTTGGCACTGGACCCGCTGCACGAGCCTGCACACCGGCTGCTCATGCGTTTGTATGCACAGTCCGGTGACCGTTCTTCTGCGGTGCACCAGTACGAGGAGTGCGTGCAGACACTGGCTGACAGGTTGGGCATGGACACAGAGGAGGCGACTACCGCCTTATACGAGGGAATTCGAGCAGGACGGCTACTTTTCCACGAAGGAGCTCGACAGGAAGCAGAAGCAAGCCAGCAACCGTTGCACAATCTGCCCGAACAGCCCACTTCCTTCATCGGGCGCACACAAGAGCTGGCACAGATTGAGAGCCGCCTAGGCGACCCCTATTGCCGGCTGCTGACCATCGTAGGTCCGGGAGGTATGGGCAAGACGCGCTTGGCGATCCAGGCAGCTAGCCAATTACAGAATGCATTTAAGGACGGCGTTGTTTTCGTCGACCTCACAGCGGTCGCTTCGCCGGATGAACTGGCAGCCACGATATTACACGCCGTAGCGCCGGATGACTATGGCGATATCAATGCGCAAAGACGTTTGTGCGACCGACTGCACAAAAAGCATCTGCTGCTGGTTCTCGACAACTTCGAGCATCTGCTGGAGGGCGCTGACCTGCTGCCGCTACTGATACAAAACGCTCCAAGAATAAAGATCATGGTCACGTCGCGCGAACGATTGAATCTGCGTGAGGAGTGGCTACAGCCGCTGCACGGCCTGGAATTGCCGGATCCCAATGACGACTCGTCTTCGCTGAACGAATGCGATGCCACTCAGCTCTTGCTGGATTCGGTACGCAGAGTGCGACCTAGCTGGCAACCGTCTACAGAGGATGAGCGCACAATTACTTCTATCTGCGTAACGCTAGAGGGCATGCCACTCGCAATCGAGTTGGCCGCGGGTTGGTCTCGAACATTGCCGCTTCACGAGGTCAGTGCCGAGATGGGACGAGGGCTGAGTATCCTCACGACCACAATGCGCGATATACCTGAGCGTCATCGCAGCATGCACGCTGTCTTTGACCAGTCTTGGCGCATGGCATCGCCTGCCGAACGCAGTGTTCTGCGTCAGATGTCGGTTTTCCGCAGCGGTTGCACGCGTAAGGCCGCAGAAGTTGTTACCGGAGCTGATAATATGATGCTGTCTACGCTGGTGGATGCATCCTGGCTGCGGCTTCGAGCAGATGGTCGCTACCATATGCATGAATTGGTGCGACAGTACTGCGAAGAGAAGCTGATGACAGAGCATGAGCTGGAGACTGGAGAATGCATAGAGTTGGTGCGGTGGAAGCATTGTGACTACTATGCCAAGTTGCTAGAGAGTTTTCAAACGCTCTCACGATTCCCAGGCGATATCATCAAGATGTATGCGCCAGAATTCGAAAATATGAATGCAGGCATGATTGCAGCTGCAGAACTTCCGCACCTTCCTGCTATCCACGCACTATTATCCCGATTATGGAGCGCCTCGGATTATTATGGCTACCAGAGTTCGACCCAAAGGACGTTGAATACGGTAGCAATGGCTTTGTTAGACCAGATGAATAGTTCAGACCATGACGCCAACGATGAAACCCAGTTGATCGAAGCACTTGCAGAGTTGTATATGGTGCAAGTGCGTTTTTCGGTTCAGGCCGGGAGCATTGAGAAAGCCAAGAGATACATTCACGATCTGAATAGGCTCAGCGATTTGATTGATCTGGGCCACAATGAACTGTTTTATCGATCCGATGCAGCAAGACGATTGTGTCAGCTATATCTTCGGTCAGGTCTGTATGAAGATTCACTGCGGTGTGGGTTAGAAGCTCTAAAGCATTACGAGAGCGATAGATTCGTTAGCATCTGGTACCGGAATGAGCAGGGGCAACTTTGGCATCAGGCTGATGTTTTAGCGGCAATCGGTAACGCACGTTGGTATCTCGGCATGTATGAAGAAGCGGAAAAAGCCTGGCGGCGTAGTATTGCATTAGGAGAGGAAATAGGTGAGCATCTACAACGGGCTCAGCACTGTGGACAACTCGCTCGATTATTGATCACGCTAGGAAAATACCAACAGGCCTTGAGATTGACAAGGGAGGCAGAGCAAGGGAGCAAGGAGCTGGGTGACGATCTCTGGGCCACAATTGCTAGTATTGCAATCGGGATGATTCTAACTGAACAGCAGAGATACCGAGAGGCTCGCGAGCACTTGCTACAAGGTGTATCTTATTGGAGGCACAGTCATTATCACCGGCTATTGGATTCGCTGACTATGATGGGACGTCTAGAAATGGCTGAAGGGTATTTCCAAAAAGCGCGCGGTTGGTACGCGGAAGCGGTAGACAGCATTGATCAGTTCGAGGATCGTGAATCAAAATACCTGGCAGCCGTATGGTTGGGGCTGGGATGGATCGAACTGAACGAAGCGAATATAGCCGAAGCCAACGACCTGTTCCGCAAAGCCCTTGCATCAGGTAAATGTACTGCCTGGGAGAAGACAGAAGCCATCGCGGGGCTGGCAGAAGTCGCGGCAGCCGAGGGCCGCTTTGACGAAGCGATCGAGCTACTGGCGCTGGTTGTTGAGCACCCATTCACTGCCCACTACCAACGAGAGAAGTCACGACAATCACTCTCAATATGGCAGGGCAAAGTAAGTCCGAACGTCTACGCAGACCTCATTTCCACAGGCGCGCATCGTGACCTGCAGACAGTCATCAACGAGCTTCTTGGCGCCACTCGTTCGAACCATTCTGCAGCGCCCAGTAGTCATTCAACGAGAGCTCCCAATGCATAGCCTGAAAATCCTGCTTCTCAGAACGCCGCGCATCGAACTGGATAATCAGCCGCTCGTATTCAACCGGCGCAAGAGCCTCGCACTGTTAGCCTATCTTGCCATGGAGCCCGGACCGCACAGCCGAGACACTCTGGCCGCTTTGCTTTGGCCCGGCTACGGCCAGACCTCCGCATGCAGCAATCTGCGCCGTACTCTCTCCCTGCTCAACGGATCGCTGGGCCAGGGATGGCTGGACGTTGACCGAGAGTCGATTGCGCTGCCTATGCGTGACGAATTGTTTGTGGATGGGGTCGAGTTCGAACGTACCGTCAATGCTTTCGACGTCAACGAGCCGGATAGTATGGACGATGAGCGACTAGTACGCCTGCAACACGCAGCGTCGCTCTACCGGGATGACTTTCTCTCCGGCTTCAAGCTCGCAGACAGCGAACCGTTCGACGACTGGCAGGCGTAGCAAGCGGAGAGTCTGCGCCGAAATCTTGCAGAAGCGCTGCAATGTTTGGCCGTCAGTTATCAGAAATACGGTGAGCTTGCTGACGCTATCGCGCATACCCGGCGCTCGTTGGCGCAATCTTCCACATCGGCTTCCAAACAGCCCAGAGTCCGGTAGCCGACGTGGCCGAACCTGCGCCAGGCACCATTGAATATGGCGAATATATGGTGGATATTCTCGGATGCCGCGAGTGCCACGGCGAACAACTAGAGGGTAAGGTGGATAATGGCAAACCAGGACCACCGCCAGGACCGAATCTTGCGCTGATTGTGCCACAGTGGACCGAAGAGCAATTTATGACCTTCTTCAGCACAGGCACACGACCAGGCGGCAGCCCAGTGCCGCTGGAGACTCTACCGAGTGGTTTTTCAGAGCCGCGTATGCCTTGGCCTGAATTCCGTGCTGCAACTACCGACGATGACTTGCACGACATCTACTCCTATCTACACACGTTATCGCCGATCGTTGTGAAAGCGCAGTGAAAGATTGATTCAGATACGAGTTGCGCGGCGTATATTGTTGACGTCAGAGTCGCCACGCCACAATTAACTGGACGAGATCATCCGTTGCTTATCGTGCTGTTACAGTCCTATTCGTCCGCCCCTGGCCGCCGGGTCTCGCAGTTGGATAGTTTGCTCAAGCGACGTCTTGACCTGGAGCAGGCGCTTCAAAAGTAAGTCCACCGCCCGGTGTGACGGTTCAAGCAGAGAGAAACAGGCTCGCAAGGGTGTGTGATGGTATCCTGGACTTGTACTCAGACAGGTAAGACCGGACGGACAATGGTGCAGCAAGCCCGTTCAAAAGTATGGTTCTGGGGATGCGTGGTTTAAGCAATGGTGGCATCTTATGACCCCGTTTAGGAGCGTACGCGAAGAGTAGGCATCGCCAGGTCTGAGCCTCGGATGAGGAAGGAGTGGCAAAGGAGGCATCAGTATGTCACAACCGAAAAATCGAAGCGTATCACGGCAAACTGGAAATCTTGACACAGATCAACTCTGGATGCAGCCGGACTCGACATTGGTGCGAGTGAAATCTGGGCATGTGTTCCATCTGACCGCGATGAAGAGAGCGTCCGTTGCTGTAAGACCTTCACGCCCGATTTGCATGCACTGGCAGAGTGGCTATGCGCTTGCGGGATCACCACCGTCGCCATGGAATCCACCGGCATCTACTGGATACCCATCTATGAAATTCTTGAGAGCTGCGGCATGACGGTCTGTTTGGTGAATGCGCAAGCCACCAAGAATGTCTCCGGGCGTAAGAGCGATGTACTTGACTGCCAATGGATCCAACAGTTGCACAGCTATGGCTTGCTGGCGGCCTTCGTTTCGTCCTCCTGCCGATATTTGTGTCCTACGCAGCTACGTGCGCCAACGTGAAAGTCTGTTGCAGGAACGAGCCAGGAGATTCAACATATGCAAAAGGCATTGCATCTGATGAATCTTAAACTGACAAGCGTGATTACCGACCTGACAGGGTTGACGGGGATGCAGATTATTCGGACCATTCTGGCGGGTGAACGTGATCCTGTTGTCTTGCACGCTTTCGCGATCCCCGCTGTAAATCCAGTGAAGCAGAGATTGCCAAAGCCTTGACGGGCAATTATCAACCAGAGCATCTCTTTGCCTTACGCCAAGCAGTCGAAGGCTTTGATTTTTACACGCAGCAGCTGGCGGCTTGCGATGCTGAAATTGAAGCGCATTATGCAGTCTTCGAGCCACAAGTTGACCCGGTGGAGCAGCCACTGCCCAATGAGAAGCGTCGCCACCGACCTCATCACCCCACGTTTGACCTGCGCACGTTCTCTATCAAACCACCGGCGTCGATCTCACCGCAGTGCATGGCATTGACGTGCTCTTGGCCCAAGACATTCTAGCGGAAATCGGCACCGATATGAGCAAATGGAAGACTGTAAGCACTTTGCCTCCTGGCTCGGTCTTGCTCCGAACAACAAGTCTTCGGCTGGCAAAATCATGAGCCGTCACACCTCCCCAACCAGCAACCGTGCCAGCACTGCCTTTCGCCTAGCGGCACAAGCCGGAGCCGTTCCCAGACTGCTCTGGGCGCCTTCTACCGCCGGATCAAAGCCAAACATGGCGCTCCCGTTGCCATCACGGCCACCGCCCACAAGATCGCTCGTATCGTCTATCACATGCTCAAAAATCGCACGCCCTATGCTGATCCAGGTATCCACGTCTACGAAGAACAGCAACGGCAGCGCTCGCTTCGTCCTCTGAAACGCTTGGCGAAGACGCTCAATTTCGACCTGATTCCCCTCCAGGACTCCGCTGTTTCTTAGGAGGAACGCAACCGGCTCGCAGAGTGTGCGCAGCGCCCTGGCATGGCTCCTCAAGTTCAGGAGAGCTTACAACAGGTGATTGAGGCATTGAAAGACGCACTGGCTGAGATCGAGCAGGCCATTGATAAGCTGGGGCAGAGCCACGAGCCCTTCCAACAGAACATGACCCGTCTCCTGGAATTGCCAGGAGTTGGTCCTAAAGTCGTCCTTCCGCTCATGGTCAAGCTCTTTCAATGGCAAAATCGGACCAGTGGCCAAGGCGATGCCAAAGGGTTGACTGCCTTTGTAGGTCTGGACCCCCAGCCCTATGAAAGTGGCGGGTGCCCCCGGGGCGCTGTGCGCAAACGCCCCGGTATTTCCAAAATGGGTGACAGTGAGATGCGCCGTCTTCTCTATATGGCCGCTCTGAGGGCGTCAAGGGGAAGTATGCCCTCAAGCAATATTACGATGGCGTAGCCGCCGCCTGCGGCATCGTCTCATCGACCGTAGTAAGGCAAAAAAAGTTGCGCTGGTGTCACCGCCAATGGTAAGTCCCCCAGAAACGGGTTCATCCGCACCTTTGGTGAAATCGGTCAGTAAAGCGTCACTAGGCCGCCAGCACTCGTTGCCTGAGGAGCTCGAAGTTAGTGCGGCCAAAACCCCTCCCGGAGGGAAAAAGCAGGCGAGTGTGGTTTCAGACACTATCGGCACTGACTGTTTTACAGAGTCCGACTGTTCTAGGAAACCCAGTTTATTCAAGAAATGATTGTAGCTTGTACCGAAATATTACCTTTCCCCTCGGAACTATCCAGCCTTATTGCCGTCCTGCACAATCGGCGTACAGGAAACATCCAGGCAACCGCTTCATATCTATTACCCGCATCGATGAGCACTCGTGTGCCATCGACGTCTGGAAGGCGCGCCATTCCCGTTGTTAAATGATCTTCGCTGAATCCTGTGTGAGAGACGTTCCATGAGCATTTGAACGCTTCTATAAGGTTTCCAACCAAATCCTCAACCTGATTTCTGTCCAGGTCAGGGCAGCCAAATATTCGTAACAGTCGTTTGTGAAACTTGAGGCTGTTGTGAGTACGCAGGAGTTTAGGGCCGTGAAGTTACGCTGAACGGAAAGCCGGGTATCCTAGATTGGACACGATCAGTGCGTGTAGGTAGCCAGCAGCTAGGAAGCCCCACAGCAAGGCGCTGCAGGAGAATGCTCTTTAATCTCGCCTGACTGTAATGGCTTTCTATTCGCCGGTTTCAACATCTTCGAATTTCAGGAGCTGAAATTTCCTATTGACCAGGCGACTTCTCTCAGGGCCGACGGGCTCATTCGTCAAGCGCCGCTCAATCTCCAAGTAGTCTGTCCGCGCCTCTTTGAACCACGCTTGTCCATAGGCATCTCCAGCCCATGCCAGTGCATCATCATCCCATAGACTGAAAAGCTCAGTGGGACCTTGCTCCACGTACTCAGGCTCTTCCCAGTTCGTACCGTACCGAATTTCTGGACGCGGCTCTTCGATCCCAAGTAGCCGTTCCACAATAGAGTGGTTTCGGAACCAGGCCTGCCGCGAGTTTCCTGGCTGCATTTCGCCGTTCTCCGATCTGATGGAGTGCCAGTGTCCAGCACAGATACTGGAACGGCTCACCCATATCATCGGGAAAGGCACGTTGGAACCAGGCGAAAGATTCGCACGCTCCATCTATATCACCCAGCAGCAGTTACAGTGGGCCAAGGAGATAGCGTTTGCCGGCGCTGTCGTCATAGCCACCAAAGCGGCGCTTCTCGCTTGCCAGGCCGCGCTCGTAGCGCTTGATGCGTTCTCGGATTTTCTTTGGTTCTTTGGGGAAGTAACTCACGTGCTTGGTATCCCTCCACTGTTTGATATCACTTGCCAAAGTCTTGAATTGATGGATCTACTGCCGTTGTGCTTTTTTCACGCTTCGTCACATAGGTCCATGATTGAGAGGGAAAATTGAAACCCCTCGTAAGTTTGCAGCAGATAGCCCAACTCATCGAATGTGATGAACTCACCATCAACGACTACGCCTCCATAGCCGATGCGCCCCTTCAGTCTGTCGTGACTCAGTTGACGACTGCCCTGTTCCGGAGTGAGATAGCGTGTTGCCAATCCTTTCCTGATCTTGTCACGCAGCACACCAAGGGCGTAGAAAGCGTCGGTGGGCGAGTAAGCCGCGAACTGATACCCATCATCCTCCAGTGATTGTCGCTTCTCAATTGCCCGGAGGAAGTATCCTCTCGGATGAGGCTGCAACTCGATCACGAATTCTCGCTGTTTTCCCGAAAAATCAGAAAATGATTCGACGATAGGGAAGTGGTCGTCTAGCCATTGCTCGCCCTGTTCATTCATCATTAGTAAGAGGTCTCCTCTCTCGTCGCCGACAAGGCCTAAAATGCGGTCAGGAAGTAGCATGTGGCGCGCAAGCCGATACAAGGTTGCTAACGACCGTCAAAAACCCACAGAAGAGTGTGCAGTGCAACTCGTGCCCGAAAGCTATCGTAAAATACGCCGGGAGCGTCCATGAAGACGTGGTCAAGCCGGCTAGCCCGGGCCAAGACAATTGTCGCGTGATTTAGAGGTTCTGTAGGTATATAGTCTTCCAGAGCAACTGTATATGCCCTGCTTAGGAAGGCACAGATACGCAAAACCCAAAATCCACCATGGAGCACGGTATGGCAGATACGACGAAGTTTAGCCTGTTACGGAAAATTCTGCGAGCACTCGGTCTATCGGAAGCCGCCGTCAACGAGCTGTTTGATTGGATTATAGATCGACTGGCCGATGAGCAGCATGAGAACACCAATGAGCAGGTGGCACCTGTCTTTCCGTACCGGATCCGTGATGATTTCCTATCGCCCGCCGAACTTAGCTTCTATCATGTACTTAAAAGCGTCGTCGGCACACGCCTGCTGATCTGTCCCAAAGTCTCGCTATCCGATCTGTTCTTTGTAAAGTCAAGCGATCCACGCGAATATCGCGTGTATACCAATAAGATCGATCGCAAGCATGTAGATTTTGTGCTGTGTGATCCCAAGACGCTTACGCCCGTGGCTAGCATCGAACTGGACGACAAGAGCCACGCGCGCGCCGATCGCAGCCAACGGGATACCTTTGTTGAAGGTGTTTTTGCCGCTGCACGGCTGACCTTGCTCCGTGTGCGCGTGCAGCATGGGTACCAGACTCAAGAAATCAAAGCGCTGCTCAAAGACGTCTTGCCTGTTGACTCTAGTGACGAAGAGCCGACAACTATACATGGACCTACTTTTGACCAGATAGCACTCCTTAAACCCATGTCGAGCAACGGCCATCAGCACCACGAAGAGGGAAGTGTGGATATGTCTTCGCCACCCATGTGCCCTAAATGTGGAGGTGAAATGATCCTGCGTACGGCCAAGAAGGGTAACAATCAGGGGCAGCAGTTCTGGGGTTGCTCCAACTTCCCGCGTTGTCGGACCATGCTTCCCTGTGAATCAGCTTTGGCATAGAGTTGAGCGAACAAGGATCGTCAGAGAGTTCATCGTCGCAAGGCTCAGTCATAGCTCTACAAGAATATATGTTGTAACGACCATGAGCTATCCGCGCATGGGGCTCCTGCGACAAACCGGTAACACTGAATGGCGCTCCTAGAGCACGCACAGGGGTGCTTATCGTCTCCAAAGTAGCCGCAAGGCCATAGATTCATGACTTCAACTGTGTCGAAAGATTATCAGGACACCTATGTCTGCTCTTGAAACGTCAGCAGAGGCTACATGAGTGTTGTCTGACTTGAGTTGAGTTTGTCTGTGGGCATCTCCGAAAACTGTTCCATTGAAAGCCGAGAAGGGGATCCGTTCTACGTCGTCAGTTAACTAGCACCACAATGATTTCCAAATGTCTTGAAACAGTAGGGGAATGTGATATCGGTATTTTGAGACATTGAATGAGCCCAGTCAAGGCAGGGATTCATCGCACCAACAAGTACAAAGTTGGCTGGAAACGTGAGCGTGCCTTGCGCCCGGCTGATGGTCACGATGTGGCCCTCCAGCGGCTGGCGCAGCGCTTCCAAGCTCCTAGACGAAAACTCGGGCAATTCATCCAGAAACAATACGCCGCGATGCGCGAGCGATATCTCGCCGGGACGAGGCCACGCGCCGCCGCCACCAAACCGGCGAGGCTGATGGTGTGGTGCGGTGCACGGAAGGGCCGTGTCCGCACCAGTGCATCGCCGTCCGGCAGCGCATTGGCGACCGAGCAGATACGCGTGATCTCCAACGACTCATCGAAGTCCAGGCGCGGCAAGATGGATGGCAGCGCCCGCGCCAGTAGCGTTTTGCCCGCCCCCGGCGGTCCCTTCATGAGCACGTTATGTGAACCCGCACAGGCAACTTCCAGCGCACGCTTGGCATGCTCCTGCCCGTAGGTATACATGTAAATTGACCATTGATTTCTCGTTTCGCAATGAGTACTAGGTAATGATTAGCAGTATCATAGATTCGGCGCACAACATCCGTCTTCTATTAGCCTTCGTGCTTGCCGGGCGACTTCCTGCGGGCGTGGGTCACCTTCTACCGCGTCCATGCACTAGTGACGACGCGGCGGTCGGATCGGCCTGTCCTCTTGGCCGCTCACAGCTTCCACACACCGAGGCTGCTGACGTCCGGACCTTGCGCCATGACGCGTTGATTTCGCCATCCGTATCCAATACATAGATGGCATCCCACCAAACCATCTATTGGCATCCGCTCCGACGACAATCTGTTGCCCTAACTCGTTCTCTAGGTCGCTTACGTCGAACTCATGTTAGACAAGTGCTGCGCAGGCCAAATCGAGAATGACTATCACGATGAATGCCGGCGGCGGCGGGAAGTCTGTGCCGGCAAGGAGGACAGTGAGCCAGAAGCAGACAAATACTATGGCGCTTACGTGCGCGTTACTTCGAAATGTTGGCGAATGACCTGCCATTAAACGCGTAGATGCCTGCAGCTGAGCCAGTGTTACAACGATTCCAAGATAGGAAGACTTCGAAGGAGCGGGGCGCGAGCGTGGTGGGCAGGGCGAGCAGTACGCCTCGGACGACGTAGGCCAGCATGATGCTCCATCATGGCACAGGGGTGAAGAATGCCGAAACCGAATTGTTTCGTCTGATTGTTGCAAATAAAAATGCGTGGGCAATACCCAACTGCAACCCGATTGGAGTACCACTGATTGACACAATACTGGTAGTTGGCTAGAATCAGATTTGAAAACACAACATATCTGGTCCTGGCAGATCACGCGAGACCAGTATCATGGAGTGTTCGGAACATGGGCCTGTCAGTTGAGAGCCACCGTCGCGCAACTGGCCACAATTGGGGATCGTACAATGTCTAGAAAGACTTTGGCAACTGGAGTCGCCGGAATTGTCATCGGCGTGCTACTGACGACCACCGTCGTGCTGGCAGGAAACCTGAATCCTGGCGCGGGTCCTAATGATCCTGGTTCGCAGATGTACACGTTGGAACAGATCTATACTCGTCTTTCTGGCGGAGGGAACTCCGTCAAAATGACGGCGTTCACTGAGCCGAGCTCGGGCCCCGGCACTGGCACGATGCACACGTTGGACCAAATCTATGCGTTGGCGCTGCCCGGGCGGGCACCCAAGACCGGGCAAACTACCTCCTACGCCGCCGGCGACGACGGAGACGTAGAGAAAGGCGTGCCCTGGCCAGACCCGCGCTTTGTCGCTAACGCGGGCGTGGTGACCGATAACCTCACCGGGTTGATCTGGCTACAGAATGCCGACTGCGCCGGTGTAAACAGAAGTTGGCAATCCGCTCTGGACGATGTGACGTCGCTCAATGCAACCGGAAAAATGAACGCAAATGATTGTGGCGACACCAGCAAAGGCGGCAGCCACCAGACCGATTGGCGACTGCCCAACCTGCGCGAGTTGCAGAGCCTGATTGACTACGAGATGACTGACCCTGCGTTGCCGAGCGGCCACCCCTTTACCGGCGTCCAGACATACTTCTACTGGACGAGCACTACCCGGGCCGCCGATGCGACGGAGGCCTGGCGCGTGGGCTTTGTCAACGGCCGCGTGAGCCTCGGTGGTACTAAGACGATGAGCGACAGCAACAGCGTATGGCCGGTACGTGGCGGACAATAGCGCGCAGGCCTATGCCATCCGGCAAGCGCATGCACATGTGTGACGTTCATGCAGGTGCTATCGCCGCCTGGATAGAGGAAGCGGGTCCCCGCATCGCTATCATCAACGAACGCGGTCCGGTCTATCTTTGGTTCGGTGCGAAGTCTCTCCGCCCGATAGTTGCTGTAGCCAGTATATTAGCAGGTTCATCTGCAACTGAACGGTTCCTGCAATGAACAACGAAAAGCGTATCTATCGATGGTTCTCTGCACTGCTTGTGGCGCTTACCTTGGCCCTTCTGGTCACAGGTATGGCCTTTGCCGCGGTCTATATTGATCCCGCGAACAAGTGGGCCTGGAGCGCCAACACCGGCTGGTTCAATTTCGCCCCTGAACAGGGCGGCGCGACGGTTTTCACCGACCATCTAGAAGGTTATGTGTGGGGTGAGAACATTGGTTGGATTCGACTGGGCACGTACACGGGAGGCGGCACACATACATATGCCAACGATGCCGCCAACTCTTATGGCGTCAACAATGACGGCGCGGGCAATCTCTCCGGTTACGCCTGGGGCACGAATGTAGGCTGGATCAACTTCAGTCCCGCCAACGGCGGCGTGACGGTTGACCCGCACGAGGGTGATTTCTCTGGATTCGCCTGGGGCGAGAATATCGGTTGGATCCACTTCCAGAATGACAGTCCCGCCTACAAACTGTCTGCTCAGACGTTTTCAGTTGGCGGTACCGTAAGTGGCTTATTAGGGAATGGACTCATTCTCCAGAACAGCGCCAGCGATGACCTGTCTATCTCTGCGGACGGCACTTTCGTATTCGCCACTAAGAATCTGATCGGGGCACCCTACGCGGTCACCGTGAAAACCCAGCCCACTGGCCCTGACCAATGGTGTACCTTGGTCAACGGCACTGGTATGCTTGCCGGAGCGAATGTCACGAACGTAACTGTCACGTGCAGCAGTACCACCCACACAGTGGGCGGCACTGTCAGCGGGCTCTTGGGAAGCGGTCTAGTGCTTCAGAACAATGGCAGTGACGACCTAGCGATCGGCGCTGGCTTCAACGGAGACTTCACCTTCGCGGCGCAATTAGCCAACGGGTCACCCTATGCTGTTACTGTCAAGACCCAGCCCACTGATCCAGTTCAGACATGTACGGTGACAAACGGTAGCGGTACGCTCTCAGGCGCGAATGTCACGAACGTTGATGTGGACTGCACAGGGATACTGTACCTGCCATCGCTCCACAAATAGGCGGGTGACTATATGGCGCTCCCGCCGAGTAGAGGAGTTATAGCCTCGCAACACCTTGTGCAAAGCAGGTGTGCTCTACGCCAGCCCTATCGGTGTGGCGTGCGTTCGCCGCGCACGCACGAAGGCCATCAATAGAAGCGCAGACATCAATACCGTCAGTGCCCCGGTGAAATACAGGGGCGCCGAAGCCGACTGCCTCGATGAGTTGGCCGCCTACCACACCCGCCTATAGGTACCTGGGGGAGCACTCCGTATAAGAGTATATCCGATTTTAGATGGTTTCGTTATCGATTTCGGTTAACTAGGTAATACCCCGCGGCCGGTACTGCAGAGCTTCGGCCAGATGTGCGGGTGCGATTCGCTCCTCGCCGGCCAGGTCGGCTATCGTGCGCGAAAGCTTCAGCACACGACGATACGCGCGAGCGCTCAATTCCACCCCCTTGACCGCGCATCAAGTTAATGCTTTTACCAGGAAAAAAACATGAAGAAGTGTTGTGACGACGTTGTCACCGTACTGAAGGGTTTATCTCATACTATCTCATCAAGCGCCGGCAACACGGTCTGCTGGGGACGTATGGCCCAGGCATCCTCGGGTAGTGAAGCCACATGGTCTACGTGAGCAGGTCCTGCCACATGAGAGCGCCAACCATCCTCGTTCTCCCAGATTCCAAAGAGCAAAAACGTTGCTGGCTGTTCAACGAACTGGTAGAACTCGTAACGGATAGTTCCTGGCTCCTTCCTGCTTCTTCGCGCTAGTTCTACAAGTGATTCTTTGACAACTTCTATCTGAGTTTCATTTGTCGTGCCTTGAAACATTGCGCAATATGCCATATTGACCTCCACTTTACTACCTACCATAGACGTATTGGACGCCCTACCCTGTACATAGTCTTCAATATATAATGCCCCGGAGCCGATACGGCAGCGCCTCAGATAAATGCGGAGGCGAGCTCCGTTCCTCGCCAGCCGGGTCGGCGATGGTGTGCGGCAGTTTCAGCACACGATAATGCGTACGGGCGATCAAGTCCAGCTGCTTGAGGTCGATTGTATGCGGATGCCGACCGTCTCATCCAGCACGCAGTATTCCTGCACGTCCGCCGGCCCCATGTAACCATTGGAAAGCAAGCCTGCCTCCCCCAATAGTGCGAAACGTACCAGTTGCCGTTCTCGTGCCGCTTCGATGCGACGCCGAATACTCGCCGACGTCTCGTTACTATCCATGGCGGTCAATTTGTCATAAGACACGCGTGTACGTCCAGGTGAATCTCAGATGCCGCCTCAACCGAGTTGAAGGTTGTGAGCGGTTCACCGCTATCAAAAGCGTATCAGTGGACCGCGCTCATGGAGCAGGTGCACGGATGCTTGTCATCGCCGTAATACCCGCAGGGCTCGGGGTTCAGGGCGCTGACCAACACAAACGAAGCACAATTGGCCCACGCTTGCACTTAAGGTGATTGTTCATATTCCATAATGCGTTGTGAGTACAAGTACTGGGCGTTGGGACTTCAAATGTTATCGCCGACCCAAATCCGCGGCTATGGCGCAATCTATGTGGTATCGACGCAGTAGAGCACACGAGCACGCAGCAAATCGAGATTCGCACGGCCGTACATTTGGCGCTTTAACATTTTCAACCGGTTTACATGTCCCTCTGTCTGTCCATTGCTCCAGTGTGTAGAGATAGCAGCGAGTACAGCTGTTCGATCCTGCTGGATACTATTAGCAAATCGGTTCATTGCGGGCACGTTAGATCGGTGGCAAGCAGCCAACCAGCCATCAAATTCTGCCGTCTGTTTTGTAGCAATCATGCCGCGAAACGTGCGAACGAGTTCGTGCACTACGGCGATCATCCGGTTCTGCTTGACCAGTTTCAACAGCATCGTCTCATGTGCGTCGAGTTGGGACGGGTCGGTGAATAGGATGCGAGATAAGGTTCTTCTGGAAGGCAGCATCAAGTCGGCACCGGTACCGGATGAGTTCGACATTCCAGGGCTGACGCCATCTATGTTCTGACGTCGCCTCCACGTCATCCACTTGCTCACCTGGCCTGGAGCTCCAGGATAACCACGAGCCACGATTTCGCGCCACAGCTGTTTGGCATTCGTGCAGCCATCCTGGACACGCCGCTCAAGGTAGGGCAGATACGGATCAAGCATGCTTGGCCGGGTCTTCCGCCGCTGAGTCTCAGGATAGGTGTCAGCGAAATAGAAACTGCGGACGGTCCCTCGCGGAAGCCCCAACAACCTGGAGATACGTCGAATGCTCATACCGTGTGACTTGAGCTCTTGCACGATCTGATAACGCTGGATCCGCTGTTGGCGTCTGCCACTGCGCAATTGCTCATCTGCGCCTGAGCGTGGGAAACGTGTCCGCAGCGCCGGTTCGCTGCCTCTGGATAGTATGGTGTCATCCCGCATCTCAGACTTAGGATACAGGTCTTCCAGGCTTCGCTCCAGTGCTTCACGAAGATTCTTGACAAGGTGCCAGCGGTCCACGACTTGAACTGCCTCCGGCAGCATATCCGTGACCGCCGAGCGATACTCTGGCGACCGGTCTCTGCTCACCAGCGATATCTGCGGATGATGGGCAAGCCATTGTGAAAGCGTATCAGCGGAGCGGGAAGGCAACAGATCAATCACCTGATGCTTCTCCAAATCAACCACGATGGTGCCGTAGCTATGGCCTCGGCACATAGCCCAGTCGTCGACGCCGACCGCATGGGGCGCACAAGGTTCCGGCTGAAACACTGCTCGCACGATCCGCAGAAGCGTGTCACGACTCGTGCCCATGCAAAGCAGCTTCGTCAACCGCGCACCGGCCCGGCCGCCAAGTGCCTGACCTATATGGTACAGAGTGGATATCAGCCGCCCACTCTTTCTTTGATGAGGCGCCACAAGATCCGACGATGTCGAGCTAAATGTTTGGCGTTCACATTGCTCATTGTTGCATCGAAACCGTCTGACTTTCAGGCGAATTCGTACGGTAAAGCCGCTAATGGGTAAGTCATCGACCTCTCGTCTGTAGTATCCGTGAATTTGCGTCGACTCACGACCGCAGCCAGGACAGATTCCGGCTCTGTGTTGTGTTGCCGCCCGGATACCGATCGCCGGTCCCTCCGTCCTCATTTCCTCGATCTCGTAACCCGGTGGTAGCAGCAGGCTGTGGATCGGTTCCATGCCCTATGAAACCACTGATTCCCGGCGTCAGCTACCCACATCATTTGCCCACCACACGAATTGCGCCAGAACCTAAAATAGGGAAGCTTACCAAAGCTACTTTCATATAACACGATCCAGGCATCGGTAGGCGGGAACGATCAATGCCCTGGTTTCATGCCCCGAATGTGACCGGGGCGAAGCGACCCTTCCGCTACAACCGCCACTAGTAGCTCCCAACCAACCGCATAGTTTTGGGCATCTTCTTCCCCCCATGATTCAACTAACTCAGACTTGAGCGACCCTCTCAGGCGTGCTAGCTCTTGCGTTGCTTCCTGCAAATACCATGCTTGGCGATCCTCGAGCTCTATCCCTGCAAACCCCAGGGCTTGGACTATCTCACCAATCTCGCGGTAAGGACACCATGCTGAAATCGTGGCCGGATTGTTCAATCCACTTTTCCATTGTTGGTGAGATGCTCTCTCCTTCTGATCCGAGCCAATCGCTTTCCAGGAGCAATCCCCCTGGTCGCAACACCCGTAACGCCTCAGTATAGAGCGCTTTCTTATCTCGTATGTGAATAATTGCATCTTTACTAAAGACAACGTCAAAAGAGGCATCGGCAAAGGGCAGGGGTCCTGGTTCAACCCGCTGATACTGGATACGATCGTCCAAGTCAAGCCGGCGTGATCGAGCACGAGCCATCTCAATGAGTTGTTCCTCAACATCAATTCCCATCACCCGGCTGGCTCGATGCTCTTGCACAAGGACAAGATCAGATCGCCACCCCACAACCGATATCCAGAACTTCGAGCCCATCAATCATATGTTTACCTAGAATGCGAGATACCTCTTCTGGGCCACCTGGAGACATAAACCCTTCGCCCCATATCCGCTCCAGTCGTACGCCTTGATCATCCTCTAAATAATGAGGATCCGCATTTTTTTCGTTTGTCGTCATTGTCGCTCTCCTTGATACGGGTACCAGGATTGTTCTTGCGAAATTGGGTGTCAGGAATCCTGGCGCATAAATGTACACTAAGATTGTTGTTCCCACAGTTCAAGCGGCTCTGAATCTTGAAGCACAAAGTATTGATAAGCTGGATAGCTTATTGGTCTCTCCAACCGTGGGTTAACCATAACTCGAATGCGCTGAAGCAGAACATTGAGCTGTTGGCACTTCGTAATCGTCTCTCGATGGGGATCCAGAATCCGTTCCTTGTCCCGACTCCCATTAGGGCGTCCTAACCGCTTCCCTTTTGCTCTGGCGGCTGCTAATCCTTGTTTGGTGCGCACCGAAATGAACTCCCGCTCGACCTCTGGCAAAATAGCCGTAGATCGTCAGCAGCAACTTGGCATGCGGCCCTGCGGTGGAAAGCTCTGGCTGCCAGACAGAGACCAGCTTCACCCCTTTCTCACTCAGCTGGTTAATGAAGTTGATAACCTAAAGTATATTGCGCCCGAGCGGACTCAACTCCGCTACTAGCAGAACGTCTTCCTCGCTCAATCTGGCCCGTCAATTCATCGATGCGGCGCTCGCTGTAACACTTCGAAGGGAGGAGATTTCCACCTGAATGAAATCATGGAACTTCATGTCATGCTGCTGGGCGTACTTGAGCAACAGATGCTCCTGCTTGTCCAGCTCCTAATATCGCTGCTGACCCGGAACGTAACCGATAACCTGCATAGGCTCCCCGATTCGCACTATAGAGAAAGTATTGGGTTTTGGGCTGTTTCTTTACGATAATGGAAAGATGAAGACAACCCCTTTGTAGACATCCCCGAAATCCTGCAGCAAAGAAATTGCGTAGATTACCATAGAAAT
>CAWGFG010000005.1:0-100706 GCA_963821815.1 uncultured Chloroflexia bacterium | reverse complement strand
GGCAGCGTGCGCGTCAGGCTCTATCCTATCCTCGCCCTGGAAGGGTCAAGATCCCGGACCGGCGCGATATTTTTCGCGCCCTCTCGACCTCTACGCCGATCACGCGATCGACTTTGAGGACGCGCTCACCGTAGCGGAGGTGACTAACTCTCCGCTAAAGCGGGAAGAGTTAGTCACGTTCAACAGCTTCAATTGCGCTGATCCGCCACCTTGACCACTGTGTCCTGGAACCATTCCGTTTGGGTCAGCGAGTAGATGGCTCGGTCTTTATTCTTGCTCCTCATCCGAACCTCAAATCCATGCGGAGCTTCTCCTTTAGTTCCTCCGGGTTATAGCCGTCCTGATTCGGGCATGCGACTTCCAGTCCAGCGGGGACGCCTATTTTTGGCGGTTGCCCAACTCCGCGCCGCCTCAGTTCCGACCCCAGCTTGTAATGTGAGCGTATATCATGCTCGCCCCAGTTTGTGGGCCCGAAGATGTCTTTCATGACCGTCTGACCGTCCTTGTCCGACTTCTTCTCGGTCACCTCGCGAAAGAAGCATCCCTGCTGCATGCGCTTAGCCCGCTCACACAAGGCGAGCCGATCTCCATTCGGTCTCGCGCAGGTTCCAGTCGACGCTCCGCCCATTTTTTCTCTTCTTGCCAGCATATACTCGGCCGCCAGCATAATATCGTACTCACGGGCGCGTTTGGCCCAGCTCAAACGGCCGGGTACGGGACAGCCTTTGCTGTCCCGGCCGTAGGCCCAGGATTGCCAGACGCCTGGCGCCGTTTTAATCCGCTGCAGTTTGTCTCTGATCCATGCCTTTGTCGATCTGGTACCGGCGATAGCCGCTTCGATCACCGAGCGGCGCATCCTGCGCCGAAGAGTACTCGATGAAGCGGCTGAAGGCAGTCGTCGTCTCCCATGGCTGTATGTGAAAGGCTTTGGGTTGGATCTTTGGTTGTCCGCTAGTGTCGGCGATTTCTTCCCGACCGGCTTATCGCTCGATCGGTGCTCGCCGTTTCGCCGCTGCGTTCAGGTTTGTTGCTAATTTTCATCGTAGGTCTCCTTCGCGCGGGCTATGCAAAGCCTGATCTGGCAGCCAAGAGCCGCCATCCTAAGCCCGTCACTCCAGCGCACATAATAACGCCAAATCCGTACAACAGCACTCCAATTGCATTTAACACTTGCTAGATCACACCTGATCCGAACTTGGTGACCATTTGAGTGATGAACTATGCGCTTCCTTAACCGGCCGCTCCAGACACGTCTGCGGCCGGTCGTCTGACAGCGCTCGTTTCTCACCCGAATTTGGCAGTCGCGCAACCTGATGATCATACCGGTCAGAACATCGGGCTGCTATCTCCAGCATAATTATACCAGATCTCGTCTCCAAGCGCGATTTGCCCGTTACACATTGACATAGCGCCTTGGAAAAACACGAAAAAAGCGGCCTACTGCTCCACGCTCCGTAGGCCTCATTATTTCTTGGGGATAAGCAGGAAGCAGCGCTGGCCGCGGGTCGTGTACTCGTCGACTGTCAGCGCCGGAAGGTAAAAGCTGCGTATGGAAGGAGTCAACCTATGTGACACCGCCAGTCAAGAGCGAGGGCTTGGGCCTATTTACCGGGGATCGATTGGCAGATGGGTAGGCACCGTATCCTGAAAAAAGATCGTGCGGGAAGCGGATAAACGGCGCCAGCAACGCGCCCGTCAACTATAGTACGAAAGCGCATTGAATGACTTGACGAGCGTTCCAGAGGAAAGTCGCCAGGTCACGCCGCCCGTTTCAGGGGAAGTACTCGAGATGTCAAATGAACCGTAGAACTGAAGGCAGGCGGCAGAGCATCAGGCTCGCCATTCGCGATCCATGGCCGACTGCTATTGTCCAACAGATTCAGATAGGGGGAGTCGTGCAGAGCGATCGAAATTCTCGGACGTGTTCTGAGTATTCACCTGGTTGATGTAAGCTGAACGCACTACGCATACACTTGGGCGCTTTGCATTATGAAACCCCGATCCTTGGCGGCAAGTGGTGAGCATGTTTGCCACCGAAATGATGTACACCGGAGGCGAGCGCCTTGTCGCTTCCGCGTAGCCGACACGCCCGCAGGATTAGAAATATGCTCCCGGATACCCTATAAGTGAGTACCCAGTACACCTCGGATAGGGTCAAGAACTGCAAAGATGTCCATCGGTTGTCCGGGTAGAGCGTCGTTGGTGCGCCCGTCGTGGATGTGATGTGGGAAGCCGGGCAAGTGCGGAAATGTCCCATCGAGTGAGCAGAACTCTCTCCTGACTCTCCCAATGATAACTGTAGACTAAGACCTGTAGAGCACCGTTCTGGTCGCGCGCTACATACTCCGAGAACTCGAGTAAGCTGCCATCCGCCACCGTAACACGCGCGAGATGTGTGCATCCATGCTGGTGGCGCGTTGTCCGACGGCACGTTGGTCGACAATCCACGCTGGCTGCGAGGCAGATGGCGCAAGCTGCGAGTCGCACAACGTCGCCTGTGCAGGCGCAAGAAGTACAGTTGTGGGTGGCGCAAGGCCGCTCGACAGGTCGCCAAGCAGCACGAGCATGTGGCCCATCAGAGGCGTGACTTCTGGCACAAGACCACAACCGAGCTCGCCCAAACGTACGGCCTGATTGCCATCGAGGAGTTGAATCTGGCGTTCATGACCCGCAACGGCCATTTGTCCCTGTCCGCACACGACGCGGCGTTGGGCATGTTCCGGCAATTGTTGAGCTACAAAGTCGAAAATACTGGTAGCCGGCTCGTTGCTGTGGACCCGCACAACACGAGCCAAGCGTGTAGCGGTTGTGGGGTGATGGTCGCCAAAGGTCTGAACGTTCGTACGCATCATTGTCCTGACTGTGGCGTTGAGATCGATCGGGATGTCAACGCTGCTCGCAATATTCTTGCCCGCGGACTGCGGGTTGAGGCGCTAACGTATCCGGTTGCGGACTGCGTAGCCTCAGATGCTCCCTCGCTTTAGCGGGGAGAGCAGGTCACAGTCGAAGAGAACTTGGTTGACAGAACCGCTAGGTTGGAGAATACTTCAAGGAAGGCATAGGGGAACCGAAGGACGTGTCTCAGTACGCCGGTGACGTGCGCGGTCTTGGCCTGAATCTTGCCGTCGACTTGGTCCGCGATCACACAACGAAGGAGCGCAGCGACAGAGCAAGCCGCCGCCCTCATGGCGTACTGCGTGGAGGGAGGAATCTCGTTCAAACTGAACCGGGGCAATGTCCTGAATCTAGAGCCCGGTTAGTTATCACCCAGGATGAGATCGACTATGTACTCGAGGTCCTGCAGACGGGACTGGCCAGCTTGAGCACGACAACAATGCACTGACTCGCGCAGCGACCGATTGACTTGGCGGTTCGGTCGCGAGCAGTTGTTGGCGGCGAACTCGAATGACCTCAGAAAGCGAGGGCGGTGAACAAATCCATGAATGCTACGGATAGGGCCGACGAGGCAAGGAAGTTGATCCCAGCCGTTACGGAACTGCGAAATCGTGCGCTGGCACTCGAGCAGGCACATCAGGCCGACCTTCAGCTTGTGGCGAGGGATTACCTTCCCAGCGCCCGCAATCTGCTGCACTATCTCGCCCTTCGACAGACAGATATCCGACCGTTGCAGGCCGGACTGGTCTCGCTCGGACTTACGTCGCTGGGTAACACCGAGACCGCGGTGCTCTACATGCTGGATACTGTGATCCACAACTTGCACCTGATCGCAGGCGAGCCCTATACGCCTCCCGACATAGTGCCGCCGGTCGACTTCCGAACAGGTCCGCAATTCCTGGACAAACATACGATAGATCTGCTTGGCGACACAGCGGGAAAGCGCCGCGTACGCATCATGGTGACGATGCCGAGCGAGGCCGCTACAAATGGGCAACTGATCGATGATCTGCTGGCCGCAGGCATGGATGCCATGCGTATCAACTGCGCCCACGACGATCAGAGGGCTTGGCTGGCGATGGTACAGAATCTGCGCCGTGCCGAGAACAGACAGGGCAGATCCTGCAAGGTTTATGCTGACCTTGCCGGACCAAAGCTTCGCACGGGCACGATCTTGCCGGCCGGCAAGATCGTGCGCTACCGTCCCCAGCGGAACCATCGCGGTGTAGTCGTGGAGATGTGTTGTGTCTGGCTTACGCCGTCCAACGCGGCGCGTCCGGAGCCGGAGGAGGCCGATGTCACGCTTCCGATCGATGATGGTTTGCTGCCTTTGGCGAGCGTTGGCGATGAGATTCGCCTGGTGGATGCGCGTGGGCGCCGCCGTAAGTTGCAGATTATCGAAGCGCGAGATGGGTCCTTCCTTGCCGTGACCGACCGCACACATTACGCAGAGACGGGTATGCCCGTACAGCTCCGCGCGACGGCAAGATGATTGCCGAGAGCAAGATCGGAGACCTACCACTCTTGTCTTGCCGATATCGCTGCAGGTGGGCGACATACTGGTTCTGACGCGCGCAGACAGGCCAGGCGAGGCGGCGCAATATGACGCATCCGGTAGACTTGTGCAGCCCGCCCACATCGCCTGTACGCTGAAGGAAGCGTTCGACGCCGTATTGGTGGGGCATCGAGTGCTGTTCGATGACGGCACGATCCAGGGACGAGTCGCTGCCAATGACGCAGACAAGCTGGAGGTCGAGATCACGCATACGGGCCTGAAGGGAGGGAGGCTCATGCCGGAGAAGGGCATCAACTTCCCGGACACGATACTGACGATGCCGTCGTTGACGGCCAAAGACCTCAGCGACCTGGAATTCATGGCCAGACATGCGGACGTCGTCGGCTTGTCCTTTGTGCGTACGCCCAAGGATGTGTGCGCCCTCGAACAGCAGCTTCAAAGACCAATGCGGCTTAACCACCGGCGTTGTGCTCAAGATCGAGACGGCAGGCCTTCGAGAACCTACCGAGCTGTTGATGGCGACCATGCGGACGCCACTAGACGGCGTGATGATAGCACGCGGCGACCTGGCCGTCGAGCTTGGGTTCGAACGCATCGCCGAGGTGCAGGAGGAGATCCTCTGGTTTTGCGAGGCGGCACATTTGCCGGTGATCTGGGCCACGCAAGTTCTGGAGAGCCTGGCCAAGGCGGGCGCTCCCTCTCGCGCCGAGGTGACGGATGCTGCGATGAGTGGTCGCGCGGAGTGCGTCATGCTCAACAAGGGCCCGTATATCGTCGACGCAGTGCGGTTTCTCAACCGGGTCCTGGAACGCATGGCGGAGCATCGTGCGAAACGGCGGACTATGATGAGAAGACTGGCTGTTTCGCAATTGCCGCAGCCACTGGAAGCGCCCCGTCTTGCCTCGCATATCCCTGGCACGTAAGACGGAGTGTATCAACAACTTTGAGACACTGAAACGAATGTACTCTCGCGTCGTGTGGTCGTTCCGGGAATCCCAGCCACAGGCTATAGTGGTTCGGTGCTTCTGATAGGCGCAGTCTGGCCCTGACTAACCCGCCTCTGCACGTACTGCCGCGCTTCTGAACACGAATGGGCTGCGCTACACACTACAACCTGTAGTTGGTTGGGATTACTGAACCATGTCTGCGCCAACTTGTGGGCAGCTTTCTAGGTGTCGCCAGAGCTGTCGATGCTGTGAGGAAGTTCGCGATTGCCCTGACTCGCAGGGCAACTTGCCGCTCGTTGACACCATGTGGTTCCTGTTATACAAACGCACCGTACGGGGCAACGCCTCTGGGAGAGACTGAGATGGGCATGGTCCTTTTACATCCTTTCGGCTCATGAACCAGTGCCATGTACCCGTCCATAAAACGGTGTACGGATCAAGTTGCACCTCGGCGTGGATTTGTTAAACAATCCTCTAGCAGTAGCGGTTGTAGCAGAAGGCCGCTTCGCCCCGTTCACATTCGGGGCGTGATGTCATCGCCAAGGTTAGATTCCCCAAGAACGAGCGTTTTCACCCAATCTTCCTCGTTCGAAATTCGGATAGTTTCCACGTGGATGCAGGCAAGCACCCCTGGCTGATTAAGCGTTACCCTCTGCTTTCTCCAACTCGGCGATCATCTCGTGCAGCTTGGGAATCAGCGGAGGAAGATCGGTCGCGACAATCGACCACACGATGTCGAGATCCACGTCGAAGTATCCGTGAATCAGTCGATTTCGAGTGGCCGCCATCTGCCGCCACGGAATATCTGAATGCGCCAGTCTGGTTTCTGCGCTGATGTTGCGGGAGGCTTCACCAATTATCTCAAGCAAGCGCACAAGGGCGAGCGCCAGCATTTCGTCGGCGTCCAGGTTGGCTCGCGTGCCGCCGGACGCGAAATCTACTGATTTTTGAGCAGCATCCAGCAGATGACGCATATAGATGAGATCGCTACTGCTCATACTGAACTTCCGCTTCCGCCAGCACACGGTCACGGAAGTAACGGCTGAGGGACGGCGGTGTGTGCAGATCGACGTTGCGGCCAATAATGGATGTCAGTTCTTCCTGCAAGTCGAAGAAGCCCAGCCCGGGGACATGCCCTGCCTCAAACTCGACCAATACATCGACATCGCTCTCCGGCCCGAAGTCTTCACGAAGCACCGAGCCGAATAGGGCCAGCCGGCGTATATTGTGGCGCGCACAGAACTGTTCGATCTCTTTGTGCGGCAGGTGTAGATTATCGGATGCAGCGGTCATTAAATGTCCTCTTTGTTAAACCCTCCTTGTACGACGATTCTAGCACGGAGCGTCTGTTCTGCGCATCCCCGGCATCAGCGCCGCCGGCGGCCCAGGGTCATCGTACCGGCTATCCTCGACACGACTCGCCAGCCACGTGGAGATTGTCTCGAGTAGGGTTGTTGGCAAATCACCGGGTAGTGCGGCCCAGCCGACTGGATCGCTGCTGCTTGCCGGCAAGAACAAATGCTTCACACCTGCAATCGTGTTGATGGTCACATCGGGGTTGCCTGCTTGTGACAAGGTTGCTTCCAGCGCTTATGTGTTGGCCTCTGGCAACACCACATTGTCCAGCTAGGCATAGAGCGCCAACACCGGGACGGTGACAGCAGCCCATGTTTGCGCCGGCTCGTGGCGCACGTTGTACAGATAGCGGGATTTTGATAGACATCGACCACAGCTTGTTGCGCTTGCTGCCGGGCCAGTGCGTCGAGATCTCCTAGTGCCGCTTGCCCCAGTTTTGTACGTGCGGTGGCCACCCAGTGATCATGCTCCTGATGCCAGGTGGGGGGCAAATAGTAGCTGGATTGCAGCCTGGTAGCTCTCCGTTGCGCCAAAGAGATACGCAGCCGTTTCCACCTGTCCTAATCTTGCGGTAAGACAAGCAAACGCTTCCAATGTACGCGCGAAGCCGCGCGGGATGCTCCACCTCCACTCATCTCTTAATCCCACAGGTCGATCACTCTCTCCCGCTGTGCATCCGGCAGCGGCGCCGGCAACTGCACCAGATCGGCACGCTCGTGGCCCGCTTCGCTGGCGGCTTCATCCTGGAGGGGCGTCGCGATATCGCCATGCACGGTTTCGCCCAAGTGGTGAATGATGCATATCTAGAGCAGACGGGCGAAATCAACATTTGAGAAAGCGGGCTACGAGGCCTTGGCCCTCGGGCACAGACGCCACTTCATAGTGCAGCGTCCCGAAGGGGCCCGGCCGCTCACTCAAATTTCCATGGGTTGCCGCGCGAGACCGAGCATGCGTGCCACCAGGGCGTAAATATCCTCGGCGAGCGCTTCCACCGATTGACGCCCTCCTTCCCAATCCAACCCCGCACCGAAGATGGCCCAACTTACCATCTCCGCGGTGACGTCGACCGGGGCAACCAACACGTCGACGTGGTCCGCATACTTCTGCAGCCATAGCTGCACATATTCCTTGAGTTGCGTCTGCACTTGGACTTCGACCAATGGCCGCGTTTGGCGATCCGGCGGCGGGCAAGCGGCGTTTAGCTGTTCGAAGAAGAGACAGGCTGACCGCACCAAAGCATGTATTTGCTGCGCTGGATCATCGCACTGCGCCGAGAAATTTCTACGTAAGATCTGCTCAAAGGTCGAGCGCACGACGTGGCGATAGAGCGCGTACTTATCCTCGAAGTGTGCGTAGAAGGTTGCGCGGTTGATGCGTGCACGTTTGGCGATTTCACCGATAGTCAGCGTGTGCAGACTCTTTTCCATGAGCAATTCGTAGAACGACCGCTCAATCAACTCGCGTGACGCGTCACATGCGGATCCTCGCTGATAGCGATATCCTGGGCCATTTCCCGACAATCTCCTCAATTTATTGTATAGGCAACAAATTCCTGATGTTGTCCATTGAAACGGGCGAAAAAGACATTTACCCTATGCTACGCAACACGCTTCGCATTGTCAACACGTGTTGCTTTGCGAGGGACGAATCGCGTATCACCCAGCCAATGCGCACCAACGAAACGCTTTCAGAGTCAGCAAGGAGAAACGAAATTGAGCACCCATACAGTCTATGAACTGGCAGTCAATCAGGTAAAGCCGGGACGTTTGGCCGACTTTCAGAGGCTGCCCGCGCGCGTTCATCACCGCGATGAAGAAGGCCAAAGGCGTGGGCCCAGACGCCGCCTACCGATCCTTCTTCACGATGCCGGGCGAGAACGAGTCGGAGGTCTTCGTCGGCGTGACCGAGTGGAATTCCGCCGAGGATTTTGCCAATGCCGCGGCGCAGTTGATGCCGACGGACGCGTTCCAGAATTACTTCCAGACCTTCGAGCAGCTTGCCTACCTGCAACTGCGCCCGGAGGACGGCGAGCCTTTCGAGCTGCAGCAGATCACGGGACATGACCTTGTCGTCGAATTTGCGGCGAGAACGGTCAAGCCGGGACAAGAACATCTGTTCGCCGGAAGCGCAGGGCCTTCTTCGACGCTGTCGCTGCGCAGCCCGGCTATCTCTTCGATCGCGGAGTTCGTTGCCATCGATGGCAATGTCAAAGCCGTGTTCATTGCCTGGACGTCCCAGGCGGATTTCAATAAACGCGTCGGGGCCTTGTCGCAGGTGGCGGAGATGGGTGACTTCTTCTCCATCCTGGATGTGCAGGCGTATCAAGCCACGCAGCAAGTTGTCGAATAAACCTATTTACAAAAGGAGAAACATACGATGAATCGCTTCACACAAACTGGCCTGTTTTTCATTCTGACGTTGACCATCCTGGCCCTGAGCGCCTGCGTGGCGGCCGTACCGCCGGAGGCGTCGGGTCCTGCCGCCACAGAGGAAAGCATGACGGAGTGACAGACCGCGGCCTTTGACGGCCCTGTCACCGAAGTCGCCATCCGCCGTGTGAACGACGGCCAGGATCCTGCCGAGTTCGCGGCAATCCGCGGTGGCCTTTGTGGCCCTACTGACCGAGCAACCAGGCGTGGGCACGGACTGAGAATTCGCCGCCATCCTCGACGGTACGACCTTTGCGCCGCCGGAAGCCACGGTCTTCACCGGCATGACCCAATACGAAAATTTGGCCGCCTTTGCCGCTGCCGGCGAGAAGCTGGGAGCAGCCCGGAAGCCGCCGCTTTCTTCTCACCTTCGCGCCGCAGTTGTTCACTGCGCTGCGTCCCAAGAATCCGGCCGACAGCTACGATCTGGCTGAGATTCTGACCGAGCCGGGGCAGATCTTGGAAGTCGCGGCCCGCGATCTCTCCCTGTACGAGGCTTTCGACAGCGCCGACTACGAATCACGGCTCACGCCTTCCTGGACGCGCTCTCGCAACAGCCTGGTTTTGTGGCCGAATACCAGTGGGTGTCGGCGCTCGATCCCAACATCGTGGTAGGCATGACCGTCTATGAGAGCGTCGACGCCTTCGCCGCCATTGCCCAGGATCAGGAGTTCGTGGGCCGGACTGATGCCGTTCATCAACGACTATCCGCCTTTGACCAGCTATATCCACCTGGACGCGCAGGCGCTCCCGTTTCAGGCGAAATGAGCGACGGCCCCATCTACGAAGTGGCGATCAACCAGGTAAAGTCGGGTCGGCTGGCCGATTTTACAGAAGCCCGCGCGGCATTCGTCAACCAAATGAAGCAGGCGAACGGCGTTGGCCCCGCTGCCGTAATGCGCTCGTTAAGTTTCTTCCGCAGCAGTCTGAAACGGTAGCCTTGTGCGATTGTGATATTCTCCGATCCTGGTCTTACTCCAGCGGTTGCACGATATGTCGGCTTTGGCGCAACAGATACAGGTACCGGGCAGTAAAGTGGGTTAAAGGGAACTGGAGCTAATCCCCCAACTCGCCATCTGTCCTGTGCGTACTGGTAGTCTAGCGGGATTTCAATGGACAGCGGGCGCTGGTTGCTGCCGTCCGCATCCATGACCCACAGCCGCCATGCACCGTGTTCATTGTCACTGTCGCGACTGCTTAGAAACAGAACGAGTTTCCCATCTGGGCTCCAGTTCGGCGCGACATTGTGCGGCAATTCATCCACTAGCGTTGTTGCGGGCCGGGTCAGTGGCGTCAACTGGCTGCCATCGGCGTTGACGGCGAAGATTCCCAGTGAGTCCCCTCGCGGCTTTGGAACACGATCCGATCGCCACCGGGTTGCCAGGCAGGATCTTGATAAGCGTATCTGCTGACGACTTGGCGAGTCTCATCGTCCGGCGGTTCACTGCCGACAATCTCGATTCCCTTATCTGCACCGTAAACGATACCTCCCGAACCCCAGTGGGGTGCCTGGGCCGATTCCAAAGTCGGCAGGTCGCGATAGTTTTCGCCGTTGATATCAATTATGCTCAGGCCATAGAGAGGCTGGCTGCCGGCGGGAAAGCTTTTGAGGAATGGATTGTTGTCCGGATAGCAAATGCCCATCCCTACCTCACGGCAATCATAGCTTCCTTTCAAGAAACTGAATGCAATGTGGTCTCCATCGGGACTCCAGGCTGGCGCACGCAATTGCTCCCGTCCGCTGAATATCTTGCGCTCATTGCTGCCGTCGATTCCAATCGTATAGATGCCGTGCTCGCCGCCCTCGCGACAAACGCCACCGTACGCCCATCGGGGCTCAGCGATGGATCGAGACCGTCGGTGAGTCTGCGCAAGGATCCATTTTCGAGCTCAACCACATACAGTGTATCGGAGACGCCGTCCTGAAAAAGAGTGTTCCTCGCAGAGCCGTTGGTTCCGCTCTGGCGGCAGTCGCAACGGGATACTGAACCGCGGCACTTGCTTCCGGCGGACTCTCCGTCCGGCTGCGACGCCGGCAGGTCGCGAAGGGGTATCGACAGATCCACGTATTCAGCAGCAACCCATGCCGAGGCGCCGCGATCGGTCCGGCAGTGCGACCAGTACCCAGGATCCTGGCATCATTGCGGCCCAGCGCTGGGAAACGATCGCCGGGATACGCTTTGGACACGACTGGGTACAGCGTACTCGGCCCCGTCCGAATATTGAGGCGTGAATCAGTCAGCGACACCGTCGCCGTTGCGGTTTGACCGCCAGGCTCAGCAAGCGGAGGGTCTGCAGCCAGAGTTCCACCGAGGACGGCACAGCCTCGTCAGGTTCCAGCGCAGGGTTGAGACTCTCCTCCATGACACGTAAATACTCTTCATTGAATATCGTGATGTGGTTGACATGCATCCACCCTACGGCGCCCGAGCTCATTCGACCATAGATCCATTGCCCATCTGCCGTCCTGCCCGTTGCCATAAACTCAGCGCCCAGTTCAATGGGTTGAGAAACGTTTCCTTCAGGCGTGTCGTGCAGAGTCGCTTCTCTAGCCACTACGATGGAGACGAGGTCTTGGTATGCAATTGCTGCATCTGATTCGGCGGCGCCAGCTGATTGCGCTTGCGACAGCAACGTTGATTCTGGGTCCGACCTACTTGTGGAGTAGGGCGAACCTCTGTGGCAGAGGCTGTCACGGGTTCCGATGCGATTGCCGTGTCTGAATCGGCGGTCGAACTCTCGCTTTCAGTCTTCGTGAGGTATGCGGGCGACGGGACGGCCTGATCTGCTTGAGAAGCAGGCACGTACTTTGTCAGCTGCACAGTCTCGTCGACTTCGCTCTTGGCAGCGGACTGTACTTGCAGCGCCCGGCCAACCACAATGACGACGACAAGTGCAATAAGGGATATGATTCCATAGCGCACAAACCGGCTGTCGAAGAAAGTATGCTTGCTCTTTTCGGTTTCCTTGTGTTCATCTGGAGTTTGCCAATTGGGAATGTGTAGATTCTGCTTGTTCAGTCATTTTTCATACCCTCATTTGTGTTCAATAACAGACGTCAGCCCTGTGTCAGCACGTTCTCTTACTGTTCTGAGCCAAGTTCAAGCCTAGCCACAAGAACGTTCTGAAATCGGTGCAGCGATTCTTCTGTGAGCATGGGTTCCTTCCCATGCAAACACGAACCTCTGGACCCGAACCCACCTACACGTACCCGCCTACACGAGCTACCCTATGGGACCAGGGGAGGCGCGAGTGCTAACGTCGCGCCTCTCTGTCCGTGCGCCATAGGCTGAATCGGGACCTCTAGTCGCTGACCGACAGCGTGGCATCCCGATTCGTAAGTGGGCTTGGCGAATGTCGCTCCTGCTGATCCGCCACACGTTGCTCCTTCTCTGCACGACGCGCCCTGCGTCGTGCGAAGAGACGATCCTGGAATCCAATCACGGCTCCGTAGCTAAGCGGTACGATCAGCAAGGTCAAGAGTGTGCTTGTAATCATGCCGCCCAGAATGGCGACGGCCATCGGTTGGCGGAACTCGCCTCCCTCATTCATGCCCCACGCAATGGGGATCATTGCCAGAATCATGGAGAGGGCAGTCATCAGAATCGGACGCAGGCGGATGGGACCGGCGATGCGCATGGCATCATCCGCACTGGCACCCTTTCTGCGGGCGCGATTGGCGAAGTCCACCAGCAGCACAGAGTTCTTGACGACCAAGCCCATCAGCATGATAAAACCGATCATGGCCGTCATATCCAGCGGTTTGCCGGTAAGCAGTAGGGCTAGGATGGCGCCGACAATCGCCAGCGGCATGGCCAACATGATGATGAAGGGTTGAATGAAGCTGCCGAACTGACTGGCTAACACCATATAGATAAAGATAACGGCCAAGCCGAAGGCCAGCAGCAAGCTGCTGCGGGCATCTTTCAGATCATCGGCGGTGCCGCCAAGTCTCAGTTCTGTACCCTAGATAGTTCCAAGCCTTCGAGCAGTTCCTCGACTTGTTGCGAAACCAGGGGCACTGAACGGCCGTTCGCTACGTTGGCGCTGACGATGATGGTTGGCATGCGATCGGAGCGGGAAATGGCGTTCGGGCTGGTCGCCACATCCATCTCGGCCACATTGCGCAGCGGTACCAGTTGCCCGCTCATTGCCATGAGATTGATATTCAGAATATCTTGGGCGCTGGCCCGATCTTCTTCTGCCAGTTGGACCCGGATATCGGCGTCCGCGCCTTCGCCGCGGAAGGTGGTCGCTACGTCGCCGTTGAGCAGCAATCGCACGGTAGAAGCGATTTGCGCCGGGCTCAGACCAAGGTCAGACGCGTGGCTGGCGGTCAATGTTCAACTGCATTTCAGGGCGCCCGGACTTATAACTCACATCAATGTCGGTCAAGTCTGGCAAGGCGGCAATCTGTTCGGCGACATATTCAGCCTGGCTGCCCAGTTCGCTGTATCCACCCCCTGCACGACAATGACCTCGATCGTAATGTCGGTGTCGGCGCCGATCAGTTCATTCCCTGCCGTATTCATGATGACGCCCGGCACATCGGCCAGCGGCTGACGCAGATCTTCCATCACCGTGTCAGCCGTAACCTCCTTGCTCAGGTCGTCCTTCAGGGCGACCGTGAATGTAGCCTCTTCCGGCGCTCCCTGTTCACCAATCACGGTGACAACATCGGAGGTCGCGGGATGCTCACGTAAGATGTTCTCCACCGCTACGGCTTCAACCGCCGTCAAGTCCTGGGGCGTGCCGCCTGGCATGGACATAGTGATGGTGAACTCAGACGCCTCCATTTCCGGCAGGAAGCTGAACTGGATCAGCGTGACACTATAGAAACTGACCGCGATGATGAGGATTGCGCTCACGCCAGCCACTAGCTTATGGCGCAGCGTCCAGTCTAGAAATGCGCCGTAGCCGCGGCTGAGACGCCCTTGTTTGGCCGCTGGCTTCTTCAATTTCATCCTCGATTGCGTAATTCTTCTCATCCAGATTGTCCAGTTCACTCAAGTCCTCCACGTCGATAACGTCCTTCTTGTCTTTCTTGAAGAAATAGGCGCTGAGCATAGGCGCCATGGTCATCGCTTCAAAAATGGAGAGGGTCACGGCAATCGAAACGGTCAACCCGAAATCCAAGAAGAATTTGCCGATAATGCCTTGGGCAAAGGCTACGGGCAGGAAAACAGCGAGGATGGTTACGCTGATGGCAATCACGGGCATCGCGACTTCCGCCGTCCCGAGTCAGCCGCCACTCGTGGTGAATATCCTTTTTCCACCCAGCGAAGAATGTTTTCGCGCACAACAATGCCGTCGTCAATGACCAAACCCACCACCAACGCCAACGCCAGCAGAGAAATTTGGTTCAACGAGATGTCGAAGAGAGACATAAAGAAGAGCGTGCTGATCAGGATCACGGGCAAACCCGCAATCGTGACCAACGTGTTACGGATATCTTTGAAAAAGATGAACATGACGATGGACGCCAGGATCACGGCATATAACAGATCGTCTAGCGCGCCGCCAGTGGCTTCCTTGACTCGGATGGACTGATCGCTGGTCACTGCAATATCCAGGTTCGGATGCTCGCTTCGAATGGCGTTCAGTTCTTCGTTCACATCGTCGGCTACGGTGACGGTGTTGCTGCTGCTTTGCTTCCGCACATTCAGAACGATGGCTTACCTTTGGGACCAGGCACGATGACACAGGCAACCACCGTCTCCTTGTGCGCATCCAGTCCGCAGCAGTAAGAGTGACCATCCGGGTTTGGTGCGGCCGATTCGAACTTCGCCAGATTATCCACGGCAGTGCGCTAAACGAACCCAGACTCAACGTCCTGTAGAATCTGTAGGTGCAGGTACTCAACGTCAAATACAGCAAGCTGACGAGGTTGACGACGACGTGCGATAGTGGGATCATAGATCTTAAAGGGGGTGAGATGGGACCATACGATTCATGACAATTATAAGAATCCTTCTACTGCTGGTTGTGGTCGCTGCTGTCCTGTTGCTCCTGCTCTGGCGATTTTCGGTGCGCCCAAGTCGGATGACCGTCAGCCAGGATGGCATAAGTTTTCCCACTGTTTCAGGATCAAACCTAGCCCGGCAAGAACTGGAGTTCCCCCGCGATTTCGCCGGAGAACTCAACCTGCTCTTTGTGCCCTTCCTGCGGGAGCAGCAGACCGTGGTTAATACCTGGATCCCCTATGCCGAGATGCTGGAATCGTCCATGTCGGGGCTCGTTTACTACGAGCTTCCTACCATCTACCGTATGCCCACGGTCTCACGCACGTTCGTCAATGAGGGCATGCGCGCCGGCATTCCCGATCCCAAGGCGCGCGAAAGAACGGTCACGCTCTACGTCGACCTGGATCAATTTATGCAGGCAACCGGCATTGCTAACAAGAACGATGTCCACATCCTACTCGTCGATCGCACTGGGAATATTCTCTGGAGGACAGTTGGGGCTTTCGATGAGGAAAAGGGCCAAGCGCTTCGCCGCGCTGTAGATGATGCGCTGTAAAGCGAAGCGAGATCACAATACGACATGGGGATGAGCGCACGCGCCGTTGACTGGGCGCTCTTGGTACTGGTCTGTTCGAAGTTGTGACCGGTTTGATCTCTTTTACCGTGGGCAGGCCGCAAGGCCGCCTGCTCTTTGTGATCCATGGATGGATCAGGCTGTCCATCGTGGTCTTACTCTTCTGGAAGCTTCGACGTGTGAGCCGCCGTGTGACAGAACTGCGTCGTTGGCGGCCGGCGACCATCCTGTCGGCGCTGTTGTCGGTCACGGGCATTGTCTGGACGACACTGCAGTCGCCGGTAGATACCCGAGCGGAATGATTCTCCATACCACATTTGGTATCCTGCTTAGCGAATGCGCGTCAGAATACGGATATTCGTCTGTCTGCAGACGCAGTTTAAAATACGAGACGTTGTTAGAAATACTGATGTCAGTAGTTCTGAAGATTCCCTAGACAGCGTGAAGACCGAAGCCCACGTGCTCGAGTCGGCTGTGCCACGCTCGCCCAAGTCAGGCGAACGCCTACGCGTGGAGAATAATTGTAGTCGTTGCGGCGTTGGGGTCGCCACTGTACTGTGCTGCCTCCAGACGGTAGTTTCCTGCTACAAGGGACCAGCATACGCGTAGTGACATCACGCCGTGCCAGTGGCAGTAATGTGCCTCGGAGTGAAACAACGCAACCTTCACCAACGTCAACTTCTACCTTCGAAAAACCGAGTAATTGGCGACGCGGACGGTCTGCTGAAGAGGCAGTGTCAGCCACAGCGTACAACTGTACGACCGTAGAACCTCTGCGTTCGCCGGTATTGCGGACAGTTACACTCGCCGCAAGGGAGCCTACATCGGCGCCCATTGCGGTTCCCAGATGGACCTTCACAGTGAGATCACTCAGTTCGAACGTCGTATATCCCAGTCCAAAGCCAAACGGAAACGCTGCCAAGTGACCATCCCGGTCGAGCTTCCTCTGACCCCACCAACGATCGTAGCGCACGTGGCGCGACGTGTTGTCGAAATCCGGTAAATGTGCGGGATCAGCGGGTATAGCGGCGGGCAAACGACCACCCGGCTCCACGATGCCGGTAAGGATGTCGCCGAGCGCATTGCCGCCTTCCATGCCAGGATACCAGGCCATCACAATCGCCGGAACCTGATCGCGCCATGATTCAATCACGGCTACGCTGCCGCTGACAATGACGACAATCGTTCGCTTATTGGCGGCAACCACCGACCGTATGAGATGCTCCTCATGCTTCGACAACGTCAGACGTTCCCGGTCGCCTCCCATGGGAAACAGCTTTGCCTTGGTGATCAACCTAAGCGACCCGATGAAGATGTTGGATACTAGCTTGTTTGCAAAGGTAGGCCCCATCATCGACGCTGCGTCTGGGTCGTTGACGACGAGCGCCTCGCCCTCCCCGTTGCCATCCCAGCCCACTACGACAAGCGCGATATGGGCACGGCGTGCCAGTTCCGCAGCGGCAGCCACATCGCTACCTGGGTAATATTCGACGCGAGCATTTGGCATCATTGCGCGAACGCCGGACAGCGGACTGACCCCGTACGGCGGATCGACAGCGGAAGAGCCGCTATCGCCGAGGTTTGCTTGATCGGCGAGGGTACCGAGCACGGCTATGGACTCAATGTCCGTGCCTAGCGGAAGAAGTGGCGCCTGTCCATCTCCATCGGGCTCGTTGCGCAGGAGCACCATGCCCGAAGCAGCGGCCTTCCGAGCGAGCGCACGGTGCTGCTCGCATACGAGCACCTCTGTGGATGGAACGAGTTCATCAATAGTCGCGTAGTGGCGCAACTGTGCGGCTAAGACGCGAAGCGCGGCCCGGTCGACAACCTCCGGCGATAGTCTACCCTCCCGTAGCGCAGCAGGCAGTTTTCGGGCGCGCATTTGCGAAAATGGCATTTCTACATCGAGTCCTGCCAGCAGTGACTTCACGGCGTCCCGGAATCCCCAGATGAAATCGGAAATGACGAAGCCTCTGAATCCCCATTCGTCGCGGAGAATATCCGTGAGCAAGCTACGGTTCTGTCCAGCCCACTCGCCGTTTACGGAGTTGTATGCGCTCATCACAGCGTCAGCACCAGCCTCGATTACGGTGCGAAATGGAGGCAGATAATCCTTCGTGCATCGCCACTTCGTCGACCGCGACGTCAACAGAAAACCGGGACTGCTCGATAGCGTAAAGGGCAAAGTGTTTCACGCAGGCCATGACGTGCTTGCGCACTCCTGTGGTAAGTGCTGCACCCATCAAGCCGACATGAACCGGATCCTCGCCGTAGCTCTCCTGTGCACGTCCCCATTTTGGGTGGCGGAGCACGTCAGCAGAGATACCACCGAAGAGGTTGGCTCCCTGTGCACGAGCCTCGATGCCGATGGCCCGCCCGATCTCTTCTTCGAGCGCACTGTCCCAGCTGGCGCCACGGGCAGAGGTGACCGGGAAGCATGTGGCAGCGACCGATGACCACGCCCCGCGGTCCGTCGGTAAAGCGGATACCGGGGATGCCCAGCCGTTCCACTGCGCCGGCGATAAGGGGTTTATGATTGTATCCCCTGAGGAAGAAAGCACCGAGGCCAGGCCATAGACGCTGATCCCCGTCAAGCATCCCGAGCCGCTCCTTTTGATTCAGTCGCGCAAGCAGCTCTTTAGCAGCCTTCTTCTGACGTGAACTCCCCGTGACGAACCCGGGCCAACACGCTATCAAATAGGGAGACTCGACCTAGCCTTTCTGAATCATCTCTGCTTTGCCGCTCAATCTGAACCATGAGATTTAACCTTGCTGCTTGCGGCTTCTTGAGCACAAAACCATTTCATATCTGGAAGATCAGCAGAGTCCTGCAGTAGACGAACCTGTATTGCGTACGCGTGACCTGCTCTCCCCGCTAAAGCGAGGAGCTTCTGAGGCTACGCAGTCCGTAACCGGATACGTTAGCGCCTCAACCCGCAGTCCGCGGGCGAGAAATTCCGAGCAGCGTTGACATCCCGATCGATCTCAACGCCACAGTCCGGACAATGATGGGTACGAACGTTCAGACCTTTGGCGACCATCACCCCACAACCGCTACACGCTTGGCTCGTGTTGTGCGGGTCCACAACAACGAGCCGGCTACCAGTATTTTCGACTTTGTAGCTCAACAATTGCCGGGACATGCCCAACGCCGCATCGTGTGCGGACAGGGACAAATGGCCGTTGCGGGTCATAAACGCCAGATTCAACTCCTCGATGGCTATCAGGCTGTACGCTCACATGCAAAATCTCACCCTCAAGTTCGTGACTCTTTTCTTGGAGCAACTCAACCAGTCGAGACGCTACAGCGTCAACCAGAACCGGTCGCCGGTATAGCGGAACCCAGACGAAGTGATAGTTGATTTCGTAGGCAGAATGTCGAGTGCGTTTCACCGTCGTTCTGGTATGGTACTGGACTAGATGAAATGTGTAAAACTAACGGAAAACCAGGAGAGCGCGCCATTCCCATCCCCTTTGAAAAGGAGAATCCCCTGGCACTTTTCTATGGACCTCCGATGGCGTTTCTGGGAGTTCAATATTGGCGGTGAACGATCGACTTCGAATCTTTTACCTGCTACAATATCACTAGATGACATTTTAATGACATACGAGGTGCAATCCTGGATAAACTACCGCAGACGGCAACGGTTAGCGATCTTCGCCATCGGCATCTGGATGTAATCAACAAGGCAAAAGAGAGTCCGGTCATGCTGTCCAGCAAGGGCAAACCTGTGGCTGTCATCGTTTCGCCCGACAGTGGAACAAAATCGCCGAACGGCTAGAAGACCTGGTCGATCTTGTGACCGGGTTGGAGGGCTACTGGAACTGGAGCGAGGCGAGAACTCAACCACCCCATTCGACGAGGCAGGCCTCCGGGCCTTGATCGGCAATTCAGTACCAACTTGAGCTAACAAACAAGGCACAGGTGGCCTTGCGTACGGTGCCCCCTCGCCTGAGCAAAGACATGCTGGAGATGATTCTCGATCTGCAAGTGGAGCCAAGGCCACCTGATAGTAAGGCATTAGGCCGGGAATTGGCAGGTTTTGCGCCGTATCCAGATCGATGGCTGGCGTATCATCTATCAGGTGAAGGGCGACAGGGTGATCATTGTAGCCGTAAAGCCTCGAACAGCAGATACATATACAAACCTCTGGTGACACACAGAGTCAGGAGCTTGACGCGAACGTGGCAGTGGGAGTATCAGACGAAGAACTGACTGCCTATCATGAAGTATTAAGATGTCTAAATAGTTTCTCCTGCAACAGAGCCCCCTTTGTCAGCGCAAGCGGTTTGTCGCCGTTTCGGTAGGAGTTGCTCACGGTCCTGGGATGTACGCCCACCTGTTCTGCGATGTCCTTCTGATAGACACCACGCTTATTCAGTGTTTTAATCGCTGCGAAGCCCTTCTTGCTCATCATAGTCTGCACCTCCATGTGACCTGCTGATCCCGCTAAAGCGATGGAGCAGGTCACCCGCACCCACCAAAGAAACCGTGGACCCGACGCGGGATCGGATGCGCCGCGTCTTGGATCGCAGGGTTCTGACTTCCGAGCGTAGCCCATCCAACAGACCCCGATCAGTCGTCACACACTCGGTAATGGTTTGCTGTAGCGCTCGATAACTCGAGGGTTCTATCATCTGTCAGCCAGGCTGGATGTTTGAACTTCCTGAACGCTAGGATACTCCTCCTGCGGGGCAATTGCGGCGTCTATTTGTCATCATTCACAACGTCAAAAGATAAGGCGCGCCGTACGATGCCAGAGACGGTACGCGATTGCGTTGAAGTGATGGATGGCAACAGCTCACTTCACCCTTCATAGAAGACCGGCATCAGTTTTGGGAATATGCGACATTCCTACTCCCTTTCTCCAACAGCGTTTTCTCTATGGGCGGACCAGGATCGAACGCCCGCACAACTCCTGCGGTCTGCCGCTTGCGAAAGGAACAATCACGCTAGCATTTCGAACGGCCATCGACTTGAAGCTTAGCAATTGCTCGCCAGAGTCAAGGGCTGTGCAAGTCACCAAACAACCGGCCGCCCCTTTGTTCTGTCTCCGCAGTGGCTGAAAGTCTTGTCGAATGGCGGTTCGAAGAGTGTTGTTCCGTTCAACACAAGCCGGATGATTCCCATTGGGAATGGTGCGGTTTCGGGTAGCCTTTATACCCTGCCACTCTTCTATGGAACGGTGGACAGGAAACCACACTTTTTACTTTTTCTACAGGCTCAATTCTGCGAATCTAAGGCAGAAGCTTCAGGCGGCGGGTAGCTTCTAGGAACGCCGCAGGTGAGAGTACCTGTAGCTCTCCGACTCTGTCCAAGACGAGAAGATCTTGATCGCCAGTGATAAGATATTCAGCTTCATTGACGATACCATAGGCGACTAGATAGTCGTCTTTTGGGTCGCGACTGAACGATGCGATCTCGTCCAGGCGCGGCAGCATGTCGCCTAACGCCATGAGCTGGGCCACGAGATCGTCGATAAGAGTGAGAGGTATGTGCTCACGGAAGTACCGTTTCCCGGTGACGGTTGCGGTTATCTCGCTGATCTGCTCAGGCGGGATCAATAGGTCGATATCGTCATCTGTGAGGCACATCGTGATCACGGTCGTGACTACCCGCGGCTCCGCAGGCGCAAGAATGTAGCTCAGGAAGACGTTGGTATCGATGAGGACTCTCACCGCTGCGATGAAGCCAACTCTTCATCAGCCTGGACTGTCTCCTGAACGACCTCTTCAGAGAAACCTGCAAACCGGTAGGCTTCTTCGGCAGATAGGTCCGGATTCTGATTTCGCGCCTCTTGGCGCAGCGCATCAAGCGCATCGAGCGCTTTGCGCTTCCGCTCGCGTTTACGCAGTTTCTCCACTTCTTCGTATTCGGAAAAGGACATGAGCACCGCCATAGGCTCGCCATACAGCTTGACGATGACCTGATCTCGATGTTCTGCTGTCCATTTCACAAGTTGGCCAAAGCGAGTCTTGGCTTCACTGGACGTCACGGTCTTGGGCATAGGACGATTTCCTTGCATCGGTCAGACGGCAATTTGCATCAAAGTGTTGTCCAAGATGATGGACAACATGTTAACTACAAGTATACTGGATGCCACAATGAAATGCAACCGATATTTTCCTGGCGGCTCTACGCCTGGCGCTGGCCCAGTCTCCTGCCGACCTGCCATTGTTGGAGACCAAAGCCCACAACTGGAAGCAAGCAAGACCCAGGCAGCATCTCAAGGCTACCATCAGATCGAGTCCACGCAGTCGGCCATTGCAAGGATCCTGCGCTGTGTCGATATCCGCCGGCGACGCGCCAAGTTGCGTGTCTATCCTCCTGACCCGCTCTATCAGGTCAAACGCCAGCGAATTGCACAGCTCCAGCAACTGGCACTGGAGGGGCACTTGGCGTGGCTGGTCGGGTCCCATCCACGCTCAGATGAACCGCCCAAACGGGTCTTCTTGGCTTTCTTCGACAGTACTGATCTTCACTGGTGCCCCGATTTGGGGGTTCATCCGCACTTTTGGTACGGGATCTCTAAGACAACAGTATATCGGTATTTGGACCCAAGAGCGTCTTCTTCCTGAGATACAGACAATGAGACAGTCTACTCAATATAAGTATGATCCCTGATTCGTTCTGGTCTACTGCAATGCCATGACGCGTGTGGTTGACATTGACCCGGACACTAGACTAGACCAAAACATCCCACGCTATATCGACTCAAGCGAACCGGAAGACCTGCACGATCTCTATGCTCATCTGAACGGTGGCATTCCAAATACTGCGCCCTTTCATAGATATAGATTACGATAACGACAAGTCCATATCTCTGCACATGTAAACCAGACCAGACCAGGCTATAATGTTGTATAATTATGTGAAAGGAGTGTGTACTATGCAAATAACTAACATAACTGAGGCAAAAGCCAGTCTGTCTAAATTGATTGAAAAGACACTAAAAGGTGAAGAGGTCATCATCGGCAAGGCGGGTAAGCCTGTAGCGAAGCTTGTTCCTTACGATCTAGATACTGCACCCCGTAAACTAGGTGCAGGCAATTGGCAGGGCAACATCTGGATGGCTGATGACTTTGATGATTTGCCTGAAGAATATGTTCAACTGTTTACCGGCGAGAAAGAGGAAGATGAATCTATTACTTGATACACACGTATTCCTGTGGGCGGTCGATAATAATCCAAAACTTTCATTGGCTGCGAGAGAAGCAATTGTAGACGGACACAATATTGTTTTCGTCAGTGCAGCCACCGCCTGGTAAATCTCGCTTAAGCGGACGTTAGGCAAGTTAGAAGTTCTAGAGGGCGACTATCTGGAGGAGCTTCGGTTGCACCGTTTCACTCCGCTTAGCATCACAACGGGACATGCATTGGCAGTTGAGAGATTGCCACCCTATCACAAGGATCCGTTTGACAGAATACTAATAGCACAAGCTCAGGAAGAGAATCTCTTACTTGTGACTCGTGATTTACGAATACAAGCCTAAGACGTACGATCTCTTAGTACGTGATGTCCTACTGTTACTGCCCCGGTTCGGTGGCTCTCCGGCATATTTCGTGCTAGATCGGGTTCAGAAGGCGAATCCGTAACAGATCAAGATTTGCCCGACCGTACATTTGCCGCTTCAAGGTTTTGAGTCGGTTGACGTGACCTTCAGTCTGCCCAGTTACTCCAGTCAGTTTCCACAGCGGCACGAACTGCTGAGTAGTCGTGCATGAGACCTGTGGCGAATGTCTGAAGTTCAGGAAATTCACTTGTCGCGCAATCACTGAGCCAGGTGTCCAGTGCAGTTGATTTGCGCTCTCGAACGATTGTTTTGAAGCGTTGTACGAGTTGCTGTAAGTCGTTCAACACAGGATATTGCTGAAGTGAGTACACCAAATCTGCATCGTGACCAAGGTAAGAACCCGCATCCAGCAAGAGTAGCCAACTCAGCTGCCTGTTTGAGGGAAGCTTGAGCGATGCTGACGCCTCAGGTGCACTGTTTCCCGTCCGGTCAGTTGATGGATCATGCGGATGTGCAGTTGGCGTCTCTAACTGCTGACGATGCTTCTTGAGCCACCGAATCACCTGACCATAACCGCCAGCATATCCTTGTTCACGAATTTCTCGCCACAGTTGCATGCCATTCGTACATCCCTCGTGGAACCGTGTAACCAGATGGGCTAGATAGGGGTCCAATGTGCTCATCCGTACAGGATGTCGCGCCCGTACTGGGAGCTGTGCCATTGACAGGTATTTACGGACGATTTTGCGATCTATCTGCAGAGTGCGTGAGATCTGTGAAATGTTGTGCCCGTCACGATGCAGACGATGCACCTCTTGATGGATTTGCATCCATTTCCTGTGGGTGGCCGCACCCGACTTACGCTCGGCGCGAGAGCGCAAAAACGGACCGGCTCTGCTTGGTATGGCTAGGCTTGGCGCTATACGTAACAACGGCAATGTCTTACGATCAGTGAGCAGACGATTTAGGCAGCGCTCTAGCATCTGGCGCAGATTCTGAAGCAAGTGCCATCGCGCCCAAAGGGCACCCGCGACCTGTTGGGCCGATGGTGCGCCGTTGTTGATGGCACGAATATACTCTGTCGAGCGATCGCGGGCTATGATTTCGATACCTTGATGCTCTTGAAGCCATTTTGTCAGTGTCTCAGCATCTCGGCCCGGGAGGAGATCAACAGTCTGACGACGCTCAAGATCGACCAGAATCGTTCCATACGTGCGGCCCTTTCTGATTGCCCAGTCATCGACGCCGAGAACCCGAGGCGTTTCTATCGCTCTCACCACTTGTTGGCGGACGATGCGTAGCAACGTTCTCGGACTTGAATGCATCCTCAAATGCTGCAATAGACGCACGCCGGCTTCACCACCCAGTGCGCGTCCGACACTGCGCAGCGCTCGCGTCAACCGGTGCGTCCTTCGTCCATAGTACGGCAGCAAACCAGCAAGGCGTTCGACAAATGTGCTCTTGGAACACTCAGTGTTAGGGCAGCGAAAACGCCGTGCATGTAACACTAAGCGTACAGTATGCTCACTGACCGGTAGGTCATGAGGCGAACGACTATATCGACTATGGATTCGGCTAGCATGCATGCTCACGTTTTGGGCAGCGGGCAACTTTTCTTCGTCGTACGTGCCTTTATCACCAGGTCGGTCTCATTTTTCTCAACAGCCTCAATCTGACAACCAGGAAGACAAATGGGAATCATGTCTGCAGCCACCTCTCTTTGATGCCTTGAATATCACCAAAAACGTTAATGGCTGCAGTTTAGCATTCTCTAAATAACGTAACCTTGCACGAAAAGTGCCTGAGAGCCACTATACCGGGGCAGCAACAAAGATTGCTGAACGTGTTGTCCCGTTCCGTAGAGGGCAACGAATGGGTGTACGGCGTAGCCCATTAGTTCGCTCGCACATACGTTGCACAGACAGTTTTGTAGTGACTATCGCTGTTTTGCAGGAGAACACAGAATTTGTCGGGGGAGCCATACAGAGCGGTGGTTACTACGGTGTACCCAGGGTGAATGGGCACTTGTCTGACTCCAACCTGTAGGCACCCCTGCCATAGACCAAGTCTGTACCCGCGATTTTCTTCATTCCACAGCAAGGCGAACTGACCGGTACGATCAGTCGCACCAATCATCGAATAGATTATCTTGTTGTATCCGCTCAGAATACGCTCTGGCTCTAAGGTGAGATCGCTTCGCAAGCACTGATAGAATAACCCATCCTCAGTACCACCTGGTACCGGCGCTTGACCTTTCCAATAGAAATGTAGGTTATTATTGGAGTCCAGGCTCGTTCCCTGCAAAGAACCTGGTGCGGTCATTCGCATTTTGTCCTGCACCAGCACCCCTTCCTTCCAGTGGGTAAAAAGCAATCCTTGCGATCCGGTCTTTCCATAAAAGCGAATTCCGCCTTCCATGTCTGGCCAGACCCAAGAAGAGATAAATCCTGGTGAGATCGGCTCAGTCCTGCTCCAGCCAGAACCATTCGGGGTCATTTGTATGGCATGTGCAGACAAGGACCCATCAATCACTGTTAGACGTATTTCACCATCCGCCGTCGTGTGGACCATTCCTTGAACCCATGAAGTATCAGACCCATAGATTTCGTCTATGGCGCGCCATTCGTAGCCATCAAAGACAGAATACAGTAGTCGATTGTGGTCATCAACATCACGACCGAGGTTTGTGCGCCAGATCAGGTGCAGCGTTCCGTCGTCAAGGACTAGAGGCTTGTGGAGTATGGATGACGCGCCCAATGATTCAAATACTGGTTTCGGTTCCGTCCAACCCGCATGTGTTTGGTATGTGTGGTATATATAGTGGGGCGTCTCCCTCGTATCCCACAATGCATGGACTCGTCCCAGACTGTCGACGGCCAATACGGGTGTATTCCTTGGGCTAGGCTCCAGCGACAGCGATTCGCTCGTTGTCCACGCCCAGCTGCCGTTGTCATTGAGAGAGATCGAAGGCAGGTACTGCGTCTTCGGGGTTTCTACTTGGGCGCTTACAGGAGTAGTCCAACAGACAGACAGCACAGGAATCAGTACAACGATGAAGAAGAACCGCATGCGCAAAAGCGGTATGCACAAGAACGACATCAGGAGCCCTCACAGACGATTGAATCAAACTCGGAGCAGCATCAAATGGATCCGTTCACAAATATCGATTGTACTGAACTGTGATCCAGGGCGTGAGGGACTTCTGGCTGATCCGACTAGGCTATTCGTCGCTGTGACAGATAAGAGTGCTGGGTAAGGGAAAAATGGTACGCCGACACGAACATTCCGTTAACCTACGAACAGTACCAGGTTGATACAGAAAACTGTAGGAATGCGCTGCCAGTGACTGGGAGCGTAGCCAGTGGCCTGCCCGTGACAAGTGCTGCTCCAATCGGCCTAGCGGCCGATCGACTCGCAACCCTCGCTGCGCACTGGCTGAAGATCAGATCGGATGACCGTCCGAACGATGCCAGCCCGTTCGTTGCCAGCCCGACCGCTCTCACTATGTTCGCATCCGTTCCGCATACGTCTGCAGAAACGGACTCGAACCCGCTAGATAATGGCCACCAACACGCGTTTGCCTTCCGGCGCAAAGGTCAACGCCAAGGCGTCGGCCTTGTTGGGACTGCGCCCCAACTGGCCGCGCAGGGTGTCCTTGCTGGCGACCTTAATGCGACGGTGGTCGTCAAAGTAGTAGAGCGGCGCCAGCAGTTCCTCGCGCAACTCCTCGTCCGGCGGCAGCATGGCCCCCGGATCGTCCCGCAGCCACTCCCGCACCGACCACCACAGCTGGTCGCGCATCTGGGCGAACTCGCCCATCTCCAGCTTCTTCGTGGCTTTCTCCGCCACCTTGACCGCCACCACGTCGCCCGTGCGGTAAGGCGATCTTCTTGGCCCGGAAACAACGCCTTATCTGAGGCGAAACGCCCGCGCCCACGCCGGTGGCGTCTACGTTCACTCGGAACCCGTTGTAGGTCACGTACGCGTCGGCCACCATATCGCCGGTCGTCAGGACGTCCGTGTGATACCACTGCTGCATGGGGGCCACCCAGCCACCGTAGCGCATGCAGAGCACCGAGGGGTCTGAGCCGTACTCGCCCACATCCACGCCGAAGATGCCATTGATTCCACGCAGCGGTATCTCGCCGTGCTTGGCCACATGGGTGCACCAGCGAGAGACGGCGTTGTTGACCCACTCCTCGCTGATCAACTGGGTGGAAGAAGCCGCCGGGTAGCGGGCCAGCACCATGTGCGAAAACTGGTTCTGGGTCACCCTGCGCCAGCCCGGCGGCAGCGACGGGTACTTGTTTCCGCGGCGGTCAGAGCCTACCACGCCGACCAGATAGTCGGGGAGTTCGAAGCTCTGGCCGTCCACCACCTCGGTCTCCTGTAGCGGGCGCGTCCACTCGTTGATGCGGCGCACGGTCGTCTCCCGGTCCACGGCGCCGGGAAAGATAGTTCTCGCCCTTCACCACGTTGGGATGATTCAGGGCCGACAACTCCACCACATTGGCCTGGTTCTCCCGCTCCTTGCGGTAGATGGGACCCGTGCGATCGCGCGGGTTGAAGGTGACGAGAAGCCGCGTGTGGCCACCCGACATACAGGACTCGATGCCGTCGTAGACCGGATCAGGCACCGCATCGCCCTCATCCACGATAAAGAGCAGGTTGGGTGCATGTTTGCCGGAGAAGCGAGCCTGGCGTTCGGAGGCCAGACCGCTGCTGGGCACCAGGACGCCGGTTATAAACTCCTGTTCCGCCCGCTTGATCATCATGTCCGTGACGATGCTGCTCTGAAAAAGCTCTGGGTGGGCGGCTACCAGGGTGCCGATCTCACCCCACAGCAGGTTGCGCAGGTTGCTCGCCGGCGGCGCTGCGGTGGTGTAGACTTGCACGCGGTGGAAGCAGAGATACCACCAGACTGCGATGCGGGCCGCGGCGTGTGTGTTGTGCTCCACGAAGTCAGTCAGAAAGGTCTCGTCTCCCGGCACGGTAATCGCCACCGTCGGCGCCGGCGGCAACAGCTCGACACTCACAACCTGTTCCCAGACAAAGGGAACGGGCAGATGGCCGCTTGGCGCTCCGTCGCCGATCGGATGGTCTAGGATGCGAATCTCGTGCGCATCCACCGAACGATGGCCGTCTGCCGGCGCAACGGATACGGTCATGACCACATCGCCGACTTGCAGGCTCCCTGCCTCAGTCCAATGGGGCCTTCCAATCCGAGGCGTCCGCCCAGGGTCGAAGTGCGAGTCCGCCGACAACAGCGGATGGTTGAGGGTGCGGACGATACTGCGTCCCGTGGTCGTGGTGACGCGCACGACCGGCTCCACGCCGTTGTCCGTCGCGTAGGCCGTGCTCACCCGCACGTTGAGCCGCTCATCGACCGAGTGAACCTGGAAGCTGCGCCCCACCAGCTCGCCGGCCGCGATCCTCGACCCATCGGCCAGATGGATCAACTCGTCCCGTTCCAGGCACTTGCCCGTTCCATTCCCGCTGCGGGCGATAGTCACCTGGTTGTCGCGCACCGACTCCATGACGCGGACGATATCGGGCGTGAAGGTCTCGCCCAGTATCTCCACGCCGAAACGCACCGTATCCTCACGATAGCGAACGTACTTGTCCGGCGTATAGAGCTTGCGCTCGTTCTGCTGCGCCTGAATGTGCTGGAAGAGCCGGCGGAAGATTGCGTCGATTGTGTTGGGGTTGATGGCGCCCAAATCATTCTCAGCCATTTTGGTCACCGCCAGTCATATATTGCTCCGCCAGTACCTGAAAAAGATCGTCCATCAGCTGGTCAGGGTCAAAGCCGGCCTTGCGCGCTTGCTCACGCCAGTCAACTTCGGGTCGCGGGTTGGTGGGCGCTTCGCCGGCCCCGCGCCTCCGCAGATCGGACGCAAGCCGCAGTGTCGCCAAAATGTCCCTTTCGCTCCATTTGGTGGGCCCGTAGGTAATGTTGGTGATGTGGGTCGTGCCGTCAGCGCTGACCGTTTCATCGACCTGCTCTTCGAAGAGTATGGATTTGAGCATGCGTTCGCCACGCTCCAATAGCTGAGTCCCTGTTTGCCACTCTGACTCCCTCAGCTCCTGCTGCCGCCTCCTCCATTTCGCTTCGTATTCGATTTGCGCCTGGCGCGCCTGCTCGACATCATAGGCGCGGGCGCGCTCGGCCCAAGTCAGGGCGCCGGAGATGGGTTGGCCATGGCTATCACGACCGTACGCCCAATTGTTCCAAACGCCTGGGGCCGTTTTAATGCGCTGGACTCGATCCTGATCCGATCCTGATCCGATCCTGTACCGTCTATACGCCTCGACTAGCGAGCGCGCGGGTTGTTGCGCCAGGTAGAACTGGCTGAAGCGATGGAACGAAGTCGAAGTGTCCCAGGGCTGCATGTCCCATGGCTGTGGACTCGACGGATCGTTCGATGACTGTACAGCTAATGCGTTTGATTTCCCGACCGGCTTAGCGCTCGATCGGTTCGTGCCGTTTGTCGATAAGTTCCTACCTTTGCTAACCTTCATGACTTTCTTCCTTGCGCGACCTGCGCGAGGGTCCCGGTTTCCATGGCCAGAGAGCGACCCTTCGATAGAATCTGCAGGTCGCGACAAGCCACAGGAATATCCAATTCCGAACAACGTGCCAAATCCAACCGTACAAGAACACCCACTTCGTTGTGACAAACGCTAGACTGCACCTCATACCATTGGAGTGATGAAACTTTCGCTTCCTTGCTCAGTCGTTCCAGACACGTCTGTAGCCGGTCGCCCAGTAACGTTCACTTCTCACCCAGATTCGTCAGGCTCGAACCTGTGCTCATGAGCCCTCAGAACATTTGAGCTGGTCTTCACCGTCAAGTATAGCAGATCTCATCTTCAGCGCGATTTGCCCGTTACACATTGACATAACGCCTTGGAAAAACACGAAAAAGCGGACTACAGACCACGCTCCGTAGGCCTCATTATTTCTTGGGGACAAGCAGGAAGCAGTCTGGCTGCGGGTCGTCTCTCGCCGACTGTCAGCGCCGGAAGTAGAAGCTGCGTATGGAAGGAGTCAACCTTTTGACATCGCCAGTCAAGAGTGAGGGCTTGGGCCTGTTTGCCTGGGGATTGATTGGCGGATGGGTGGGCACCGTATCCTGGAGGGAAATGGCGATAAGCAGACTGACGGCGCCAGAAACGCGCTCGTCAGTTTTTAAGTACGAAAGCGAATCGAATGACTTGACGAGCGTTCCAGAGGAAACTCGCCAGTCCATGCCGCCCGTTTCAGGGGAAGTACTCGAGATGTCAGATGAAACGTAGAACTGAAGACAGGCGGCAGAGCATCAGACTCGCCATTCGCGATCCATAGAAAAGTGCCAGGGTACTTTTCGATGGGATGACGGAAATATCGTTCGCTTGTTGCGTCATCTCATTGCGCAAATAGGCCAGACCAAGATTCCGGTTTCAACGGTGGCAATTCGCCGCGGAGTGGGCTATAATCGGTCCATACAAGAAATCTCATTGCTCAACTTGTACAATCCACAGCAAGTGCTCACCAGATTGCTTCAGAACATCCCCCACTGGCGGACGGTGGTGCAGGCGCTGCCGCCGCAGGGCTGTCTGCTGGTCACCTGAGTGGATAACCTGCCGTACAACCCCGAGATCAACCAGCTGGCGCAGTTGCTGACTGAACAGGGAGCGCAAGTCTTTATGGTGTCGGTGGATGCTTCGGCCCCGACTGTAGACCGAAGCTTGGAGCCAATGACCTTGCATTTCCGATCCTCGACGATTGTACGATGCTTTGCGGCCGGATCGACACCTAGGGTCTGATGGCGAGAACGCAGAAGCGAGCAGGTCTAGGAGGTTCTAGTGAAACGATTGCCTTGGCGGCCGGATGTTTCGACAGTAGCGCCGGCCGATGTAGACTGGACGGTCACGGTTACCGAACCCCTTCCCAACTGCCCGAACGTCGAGGCGGGATGGGAAAGGATTGCGACTCAGACGGACTGGGGCAAGTGGAGGTCAGAGAGCAAGATACGGGGCAAGAACGTCGCTACCATCGTGGTTCCCCCAGCCACAGAACCACTCAAGACGGGCGATGAGTATGTCGTGAAGGTTGGACGGTTCATGAAAATCCGCTGTCATGTTCTCGAGTCGTCGTCCCCGGACACCGCTACCGGCGAAGACGGCGAAATGGTCTTCGATGCCATGGGGGTGGCCCTGGGCGGCATCGTCAACGCCCGGTTCCGGTTCACCGTATTCAGGGGCGAAGATGGCGTGGTCATGGCGCGCGCGCAGGAGAAGATGATGTCGCTGCCCTTGCTCGCGCCGTCCAGGGAAACCCTTGAGCAGGAGCACAGACACACGTTCAAAGATCTAAACGACAGTTTTCGCTCCCCGTTGCGCTAGGCGTTCAGGAATCGAAGGTGAGAGCTCCAGGTACGACAGCCCAAACATGGACCCAACCGCAAGCCCCAATACCTCACCAACCACCTCTTGGTGGGGTCGTAGAAGTGAATCAGTCGTGGGTTGTTCCTGCCGGGAATGAAGCCTGTTTGGATTGACATGTCATTGGTCCCCTTTGAACTGATCGACTCGCCAGCACAGTCAATTGAGCGCGAAACCTCATGAACACGAAGACCATTGCCCGTTTTGCCTTGCGCGAGACCCTAGGTGTCACCCTCACGGGTGTGGCGCTCTTCTGGTCGGCGGGTGAGATCGACTGGCTGCCGGCATGGGCGCTGCTCAGCGTCATCAGTGCATGGATTGTCGCCACTGCCGTTGTGACGTTCCGACACAGCCCTGAACGGCTGGACGAACGGCTCGGCCGTCCAAGGGTGCGAGGCGTTGGGATACCATCATCATGGGCATCTACGGAGTGATGCAGCGTGCCGTGCCTCGTGATCGCCGGACTGGATCATCGCTTTGGCTGGAGCACCGGAATCGGCATTGTGGCTCAAATCGGTGCGTTCGTCGTCTGCTGCTGCGGTTATGCGCTTGTCGTGTGGGCGACCGCAGCGAATGTCTACTTTTCGCAGATTGTCCGCATTCAGACAGAGCGATGCCATGAGGTAGCGACCGGTGGGCCGTACCGCTTTGTGCGTCACCCGGGCTACACGGGTACGATCCTGACTGCTGTCGCAACCCCGATCCTTCTGACCTCGTGGTGGGCACTTGCGCTGAGTGTGCCTGCTGCGTCATTGTTGATTCTGCGCACGATCCTGGAAGATCGCACCTTGCAGGCTGAACTCCCCGGCTATGTCGAGCATGCCCGCCGAACCCGCTACCTGCTTGTTGCAGATGTCTGGTAAGATTGAGGCGGTGTCGACTGCATCCGATCGCCTTGACGTACGCGAAGAGAGGTTGTTTCTACATGACAGCACAATCAACGGACTCCGTTCCAAAATCGGTTGAGCCCCACTACCTGGCAATCGTTAAATCGATAGATGCCGTTTGCGACGAACATTTGAGTGCCGAGTATGCTACGCTGTCACGCAAGCTGGCGGCGAAATTGGCACGAAAGCGCCCTTCTCCCATCGTGCGCGGGAAGCCTGAAATCTGGGCATGTGGTATTGTCTACGCGCTGGGTACCGTCAACTTCCTCTTTGACAAGAGCCAAGACCCACATATGCGCGGCAGATGAGCTATGCGCCGCGTTTGGCGTCAGCAAGAGCAGTGGTTCAAACAAGGCCCGACTTATCCGTGATATGTTCGATATGTATCAGCTGGATCCAGACTGGAGTCTGCCCAGCCTTATCGATGAGAATCCGCTGGTTTGGATGCTTGAAGTGAATGGCCTAATCGTAGATGTGCGGCATGCGCCACGTGAAGTGCAGGAGATTGCGTTCGCCAAAGGACTCATCCCCTACATTCCGGCAGATCGGGATGGCGGCAAGTAGGCTCGACGCTCAGCCAGTATGCAGTACTCTATTCTACCAAAGGACAGCGTGATGTGTGGGCGTCAAATGACTTGTGAATGGTGTAAACCACCGAGCACCGGAAGAGCGACGCCCCCACCCGTAGCCGGCGGATCATCCAACAGAACTGGGATGCTCTGCGCCAATCCTTGACGCGGCGCACACCTGTTGTAGTACTTGGCGTGGTCTCGAGTGATGATATTGAGACGCTCCTGGTTGAGCACAAGCATGTAATCGAGACATTCTCGGCGTAGGGAGCCAACTAGCACTGTGCCTTTACTGCGAATTGTGCTGTGCCAGGAATCCGCGAAGCTCTTCCTGCGCCGCTGCATTCCTGTTGAATAGCAAGGCCAGATGACCGCCTTCCTGCATGGGCACTAGCGTAACGTCAGGCACATACTGATCGGTGAACTCCGTGTGCTCCATCGGGACCAGTGTGTCATCGGGCGCGTGGAGTACCAGCGTCGCTGCTTCGATTGTGTGAATCGGCGTCGTGTCATATTCGGACATGTGCTGTTCCAGCAGTTGGCCCACACGTCGTGCACCCATCGGCACGATGGACTCAAGGAACGCGTGGAGTTCCGCCGTTTCCGCCTCCGATAGCTGCTCCTGCACCGCCATTGGCACGCCGAGCGCCACCAGCAGTACCTTGGGGGCTGCCTTCACCATCGACCAGAAGACAAAATCGTTGAGAAAGGTGTCGAAGAGAGCGACGAGCGGACCTGAACGAGCGGGGAAGGCGTGACCTGCTCTCCCCGCTAAAGCGAGGGAGCATCTGAGGCTACGCAGTCCGCAACCGGATACGTTAGCGCCTCAACCCGCAGTCCACGGGCAAGAATATTCCGAGCAGCGTTGACATCCCGATCGAGCTCAACGCCACAGTCAGGACAATGATGGGTACGAACGTTCAGACCTTTGGCGACAATCACCCCACAACCGCTACACGCTTGGCTCGTGTTGCGCGGGTCCACAGCAACGAGCCGGCTACCAGTATTTTCGACTTTGTAGCTCAACATTTGCCGGAACATGCCCAACGCCGCGTCGTGTGCGGACAGGGACAAATGGCCGTTGCGGGTCATAAACGCCAGATTCAACTCCTCGATGGCAATCAGGCCGTACGTTTGGGCGAGCTCGGTTGTGGTCTTGTGCCAGAAGTCACGCCTCTGATTGGCCACATGCTCGTGCTGCTTGGCGACCTGTCGAGCGGCCTTGCGCCACCCCGAACTGTACTTCTTGCGCCTGGACAGGCGACGTTGTGCGACTCGCAGCTTGCGCAATCCGCTTCGCAGCCAGCGTGGATTGTCGACCAACGTGCCGTCGGAAAACGCCAACAGGCTGTGCAAACCGACGTCCACACCCACGGCTGGACCGCTGTGGACGATAGGTTCGGGGTCGGGCAGCTCGATCTGAAAGCAGACATACCACTTATCCAGGCTGCGCTTGAGGATGACCTGCTTACTCACGGCGTCCTCCGGAAGCGGACGATGCAGCCTGACTGGAATCTCCCCCACGTGTTGCACGTACAGCCTGTTGCCGCACAGTTTGCAACCGTCCCTGCAGCGGTACTCCACGCTCTTGAAGCGGGTGCGCCCCTTGAATCGCGGCGCTCCCCGTTGCCCCTGGTAAAACGCCCGGCTCACCTTATCCACACGGCGAAGCATTTGCTGGATCGACGTGGCGTCCAACAACCCTCTTTCGTCGGGGTACTTGTGCCGTTATTGCGCATCCGTTTCCATTGGTCGCAGTAGCTGATGCTGCGCCGACTCCTGCGCCAGTACCAGCGCCGTTCGTTCAACGCATCGTTGTAGACGGTCTGCATCTGAAAAAAGAGAGCGTCCAGCACAAAGCGCTGCTTTTTCGTCGGCGACAAGCGGTACTTGACCGTGCGGATCACCTACCTGCCCCCCTGCTCCTCAATGTATCGCTGAATCGTCTTAGCCGATACAGTGCCAGCCGTCCCTACACAGTAGGCGCGCGTCCACATGATCGGCATCTCGCTTTGCAGATGAGGAAACTCTTTGCGCAGCATGCGGGCGCTGTACCCCTTGAGCCGGTGCATGATCTGGTGGGGCGCAAACGTAGGCAGGACGCTGTAGAACAGGTGAACGTGGTCAGGCTGTACGCTCACATGCCAGATTTCGCCCTCAAGTTCGCAAGTCTTCTCTTGCGGCAACTCAACCAGTTGAGACGCAATACCGTCAACCAGAAGCGGTCGCCGGTATAGCGGAACCCACACGAAGTGATAGTTGATTTCGTAGGCAGAATGTCGTGTGCGTTTCACCGTCATTTTGGTAAGATACTGGACTAGATGAAATTAATCGAACTAACGGGGAACCAGGAGAGCGTGCCATTCCCCATCCCCTTTGAAAAGGGGAGTACCCTGGCACTTTTCTATGGACCTCCGATGGCGTTTCTGGGGAGTTTAATATTGGCGGTGACACGATTGACTTCTAATCTTTTACCTGCTACGATATCACTAGATGACATTTTAATGACATACGAGGTGCAACCATGAATAAACTACCGCAGACGGCAACGGTTAGCGATATTCGCCATCGGCATCTGGACGTAATCAGCAAGGCAAAAGAGAGTCCGGTCATGCTGTCCAGCAAGGGCAAACCTGTGGCTGTCATCGTTTCGCCCGAGCAGTGGAACAAAATCGCCGAACGGCTGGAAGACCTGGACGATCTTGTGACCGGGTTGGAGGGGCTACTGGAACTGGAGCGAGGCGAGAACTCAACCACCCCAATCGACGAGGCAGGCCTCCGGGCCTTGATCGGCAATTCAGTACCAACTTGAGCTAACAGACAAGGCACAGGTGGCCTTGCGTACGGTGCCCCCTCGCCTGAGCAAAGACATGCTGGAGATCATTCTCGATCTGCAAGAGGAGCCAAGGCCACCTGATAGTAAGGCATTAGGCCGGGAATTGGCGGGTTTGCGCCGTATCCAGATCGATGGCTGGCGTATCATCTATCAGGTGAAGGGCGACAGGGTGATCATTGTAGCCGTAAAGCCTCGAACAGCAGATACATATACAAACCTCTGGTGACACACAAGTGAGGCTTGACGCGAACGTGGCAGTGGGAGTCCGATGAAGAACTGACTGCCTATCAAGAAGTATTAAGAAGTCTAAATAATTTCTCCTGTAACAGAGCCCCCTTTGTAAGCGCAAGCGGTTTGTCGCCGTTTCGGTAGGAGTTGCTCACGGTCCTGGGATGTACGCCCACCTGTTCTGCGATGTCCTTCTGATAGACACCACGCTTATTCAGTGTTTTTATCGCTGCGAAGTCCTTCTTGCTCATCATAGTCTGCACCTCTATGTGACCTGCTCTCCCCCGCTAAAGCGATGGAGCAGGTCACGAGGGTGATGTCCCTTCCTGCTTGAGGTAGAGCGACCAGGGAGCGACTATGACCTCCGCTTGCTCCAGTTGCGCCGCCGCCCTCTGCTGCTCCGCCGCCGGTAAATCCGTCGCGCCTGCTTGTATTGGCACAACATCTAGCCCAGGAGCCGCCTTGCGTAGGCGCGCCGCAATGCAGGCCATTGCGGCCGAATCCCCGTCGTCGATCAGCGCCAGTTGCATGTCGCCAGTTGGCGCACCTCACGCGGGGCGGTCAGCGTGCGGTCCGTTCGCAGTGTGGCGAGATGATAGAACCAGACGATGAGTTGCACTGCGGCTATCGTCAGGGGAATCGCGATGTCGATTAGCGTGAGGGATTCGCTGAATAGCAGCCACTGCAGCAGCCAGTAGATGACGAAAATTGCGCTGCCCAGCACCGACATGATTGAAACAAAGAGAAAAATGTAGAGATAGATCTTGCGCACCAGCGAATCCCTGGCCTGGCTGTCCGTTTTGTCGTGACGATTTGCTTCCTCTTGCGCTTTGCGTCTAGACAGGTAACCCTGCTATGAGCGCTGCCGAGAAATAGGCCGGCAACTCACGGAACGTATCGGACATGCCATCGTCCACCCCGTAGAGCAGCGTGGAGATGTAGCCGATCAGCCCCAACATCCGCCGGCAGCACGCATGGAGAGAGGGGCCGATCATTTGTGATAATATGTACAATATTGACAGTCTTAATTGCGCATTCTATCCTCTGCAAGTTATCACATCGCAGCGCCACTGAAACAAAACCAACAGCACACCCTTGATCTCGGGTCGAAACCTTAGCGCACGCTGCACCGCTCCCTGCTTTCTTTTCCGGCGTGCGGCAGTGCCTCATCAGCCTTTGCTACTCTGCTAGCACAGGCGGGGAACGATCAACTGGAAATCGTGCTGTGATGATTTGATCCTGCCTCTTCTCATGAGAGTCTGTTCGGCTTGCATGAGAGTTTTTGTTCGCTTACGTGCAGTACACACACAAAGGAGGAGCAGAATGGCAGTTGCAGTGGAACCGACCTTGGAACTGAGAGGAAAAGTCGTCCATCCCGGAGATGACGGCTACGACGACGCGCGCGCCGTCTACAACGGCATGATCGACAAAAAGCCGGCCTTAATTGCCCAGTGCGCCAACGCAGCCGATGTCATGGCCGCAGTCACCTATGGACGCGAGCGGGGCCTGGACATCGCCGTCCGCGGCGGTGGGCACAACGGCGGTGGCTTGGGAACGGTGGACGGCGGGTTGGTGATCGACCTTTCGCCCATCAACAATGTGCGCGTTGACCCAGACGCCCGCACCGTTCGTGTGGGCGGCGGCGCAACCTGGGCTGATGTGGACTCGGCCACCCACGCCTTTGGCATGGCCGTCCCGACCGGTATCATTTCCACCACCGGCGTTGGTGGCTTGACTCTGGGCGGCGGCATGGGCCATCTCACCCGCAAGTACGGGCTGACCATCGACAATCTGCTCGAAGCGGACATGGTGTTGGCCGACGGCAGCTTCGTCACCGTGGACGCCGACAACCACCCGGATCTCTTTTGGGCCGTTCGTGGCGGCGGCGGCAATTTTGGGGTAGTGACGTCCTTCCTCTTCCGCGGTAACGACGTAAGCATGGACTACGCCGGACCCATGCTCTGGGAGCTGGAGCACACCAAGGATGTCTTACAGTGGTACCGGGAATTCATGCCCGCGCAGGCGGATGAGATTAACGGCTTCTTTGCCTTTGTCACGGTTCCAGGACCACCCTTTCCCGACGCTCTAGTCGGCAAGAAGATGTGCGGTGTGTTCTGGTGCTGTACGGGTACGGACGGCCAGGCCGAAGCAGCGCTAGATTCCGCCCGCGCTGCTGCGCCGGTCGCGACCGAACACGTGGGTCGTATGCCGCATCCAGCGTGGCAGAGCATGTTTGACCCGCTCTATCCGGCCGGTCATCAGTGGTACTGGAAGGCGGATTTCATCAAAGAGATTCCGGATGCCGCCATCGATAAGCATATTGAGTATGCGCACGCATTGCCGACACCGCAGTCTACCATGCACATGTATCCCATCGACGGCGCGGCGGCACGAGTTGGCGCCGATGAGACGGCGTGGGCCTACCGCGATGCGAAGTGGGGCATGGTGATCGTGGGCGTGGACCCCGACCCGGCCAGTAACGACAAGATCATCTCGTGGACGCGCGACTACTGGGACGCCATCCACCCCTATTCGGCGGGCGGCGCCTACGTCAACTTCATGATGGACGATGAGGGACAGGAACGGGTGAAGGCTTCGTACCGGCACAACGATGACCGGCTGGCGAAGATAAAGGCCCAGTACGACCCGGACAACGTTTTCCACATCAACCAGAACATCAAACCGCAGGCGGAATCATTTACGATCTACACCACGACCAGCTATCGGGAAGTTGCGGCTTCCCGATAGCTGGGTTCTGGCATCGGCGATGAGGGTGAGCGGGTTCTTTCGCTCTCCGACGACGTCGTCAGGATAGCTCTCAAGCCTGCGCCCTGTTTGCCGCCTTCTGCTGGGTGCGTCAACGGGAGAGCACAGACCGGTTGGTGGATCGCTTCATCCCGGTCCTCAACGATCTTCGTCCTCGGGCGACCCGTCGGTTCGCACGGGAAACCCTGGCAGACTTCTATCATTTGAAACGCTGTACAACCATTGCCGTCAGCAGCCGCCACAATCGCACAGAACGCAACATTCTGCGCAGGCGTTGAGGTCGATCTGGCTTACTGCGCTCGACCCTCTCTTCCTCTGCCGGCTGTCCGTAGACCTGCGGGAACCGAACTGTACGATTACCCAACACCCACGCCAAGCTCACAAAGCCTCCAGGAAGACGCATGCAGTGGCGAGCCGAATGGTGTGGCGCAACAGATGCGGGGGTAATGCTGTCGGCCGCCAGTTCCCGCACGGCACACACGCTGACCAATGGAGCGATGTGGCACAGGTCATCCTCATCCAGCGCTACGGCGCCCGGAAAGGCAAAGCCTCCATCGACTCGGTCTGTGGTTTGACGCGTCTCCCTCCTCACCATCACAGATTGCACAGCAAACCAGCCTCACCGCGATGCGTACCCGTGCTGAACGAGAGGGCTTCAACAATTCTAGCAAGTGGGTAGGAGGAGCGCGTTCATTTTTCTATAAGGGAACAAATGGCCGCTGGCGAGATGTGCTGACAGAGGACGAACTCGACGAGTACGAGAACAAGGCGTCCGAGGTACTGACACTGGATGCCAAGGCCTGGCTCGAACGGGCCGGGCCCACTATACCCCACCAATAAAAAAGTGCCAGGGGATCTGCGAGCCGCTCTCGATCTCCAGGATGATGCTGTGCAAATGCTTGCCCCGTCGCAGCCCGGTATTGGTACTCGACATAATAATTGGTCACATGGAAAATCGTCGCCAGCTCGGTATCGGACCGTGACGGATGGCGGAAGGAGGGGGCGTGCGTCCGCTTTACCCTATATGACTCTACTGAAAGAAGCGCACCTTAACAACTGAAACATGTATTGTGACGGCGACAAAGAGGTCGCCAGAATAAGCGTCGACCTGAGGCGATTAGGCTGTTGACTGCCGGAACTGGCTTGTCAAGGCGTCCCGATGGGGTGCGATGGACGGAAACTGGCCAAGAAACATGTCGCCAAGGGCCATTATCGGCCAGATAGCGCTGAATACGACGTACGTTGCACATGGCAGCGGATGCGATCATCATGCATGTGACGCGGAAAAGACCTCGCACGGGCAGCTTGCCCTGGCGAAACGGGTGCTTGACGGAGCGTATGGTGGCTTCAATTGACGCTCTTGGATTGCCCGGCGCGCTACGAAACTCTGCATGCCTACGTCTGCGCTGCGCCACAAAGACCTGCTTCTGAGTGAATCTCAGGGCGAAGCGATGATTGCGTTTGTGCGGCTTGGCCCGACAACGGTCTGCCAGGTGTAAAGGACAGGTGGTGCAGATGTCAGGGTCGAAGCGAGCCACAAAGCCGGACTTGCGCGCTGATTCCACCTCAACTCGTTGACCTTGCGGACAGGTGATACCGGTCGGCCTGCCATCTGCATCCTGTTCGATGTCGAAGTCGGCCAGTGTGAGCTTGTTGGGATCAGGGACGCGACCCCGAATCCCAGTCTGAATTTGCTCAACCTGATGCTCATTTGTCAAGCGGTCGACTGCCTCGCTGCCATAGCCGCCGTCCGTATACAGCGTGTCCAGCTCTGTGCGCTCCACCAAGTTCGGCAGGGCTTCTGCCAACAGCGCCGCATCCTCGGCATTGTTGGGCGCCACCTGCACCTTGGAGATCAACTGCAAATCGTTCTCTTCGTCACAACTCTCGCTGATGTTGGCCACATAGCCTTGATAGGAATTGCCCGCTTTGTGCCGATAGCTGGCTTCCAGGTCATCCAAGGACTGCAGAGCGCCTGACCCGATCTCGTTGTTGCGCTTTCGGCTCTACCCCATCAGCCTCAATGCGATAGTTGTCGTCGAAGAGCCGCTGCACCGTCTGATAGACTGGGTGCGAGCCATGGCGCTCTTTCAGGTCAGACAGCATTTGAGCCAGCGTTATGCCGATGTCTTTGATGGCTTCATCCACCGCACCCGGCCCTTTGATGCCATAGACATAGCGCTTGGTCTCTGTCTGAATGTAGGCTTCACACAGCGATGCGTAGGCTGCTTTCTCCCCGTCGTCCAGGATGCGATAGAGTCGATTCACTCCCTCGACCAGCAGGTGGAGACGACTGCTCTCTCTGATGTCGCTGGCGATCTGGGTACTGTCCATGCGCAGCGTCTTGGTGCGCACGTTCAGCCGCTTCACTTGCTCGTCTGTGATCGCTTCAAAGGCTACTTCCAGCAGGTTGACTCCTTGCTCCTGGTGATACTGGCTCAACCGGCGGCGAAAATGATAGAGCGAGCGAATGGTAAATGTCCCATCATTCAGGCTTTCGTAGCCCACCGCATAGCGCACCTGCATGTCGAAGAGAAAGGAGTCGTACAACTCTTCGTCGCTCCAGCCCAGTCCGCTCTTGAGGATCTCCAGTCCGACTAGCACATTGATCGGCACGTTGGGTCTGGACGGCACATCCGAATAGAGTACGGCAAAGATGCTCTCGTCGATCTGCTTGAAACAGTACTCCCGAAAGGGTCCGGCCCATGACTGTTCCAGACGCTCTCGTTGCGCCTTGGACATCATCGTGACGTCACTCATCAGACTCGGTTGCAGGTGCTTGCGATTCTCTCGATACATGTTTCAGTTTCTCTGGCTTTCCGACTGTTGCTTGCTTGGCTTACGTCAGCTTACCAGTTTTTCTATTTTCTCGCGACCCTTTTTGCAGTGGAGTCATTGATAATAAACGACCCGAAATGTGAAACGTCCCTACGCCTATTCAACAGGAATTCCGAGATCACTTGGTACCCATTCATGGCCGACCAAGGGGTACAAAAGGGGTACAGTTGCCGTGCGATCGGCGTACTGCAGGGAGTGGCCCACAGTGGGTCCAGTTGCTGTACATTGTTCTGCTCTGTTCAAATCAGATTTAACTCCGAGCTGCCGATGCTGACCATATGATGGATTCGGAAAGGTTGGCCATCAGTCCTGACACCGCCTTTATGGTTGAAGCGCGGCGAACGACTGTCTCCATCCCTGGTCGCCCAGATAATGGAAACGGGCGGTTTTGCTCATGTTTTGCCCCTGGCCCAAGCCTATCGGCTGACCGACGACGGATCATCCGGTGTCTGCCACAACCAAGACGTTGAGAGCCTCATGAGTAGCCCAGAAGGATCGCGGCTGACGACCGTAGTGGAGCCCTCCGCTGTTCCAGGACGGACTTCTGCCGTACAGCGGCTACGGCGCACGGGCGCGCTTCCTGCAAGTTGACCTGGCTGCCGGCGAACCCATACGGGAGTAACTCGATCTGCCAATAACGCTTCCTATCCTACCCGAACAGAATGGCCGCACTATTGGAGGCCGGGAGGAAGTGCTGGCGCCGGACAACAGTCACACCTACCTGGCCTGGAAACGACCTATGTGAAGTGAAGCGGTGTGGATGCCAAACACAACGAGGTATCGACACGAGATAGCCTGGACGGTCACTCGGTGCTTGACCTGGCTGTCACAGGTTCCGGCCAACTTAACGCGGCCACTGAATGCGGTCTCTTTCAATGGTCGGCTGGTGGCTGGTGCTTCTTGCCATATTTGCTTATGGTTGCGGGTGAAGCGAAAGAACGGAGTGGCTGTACGTTTGTGATTCGTCTCTTCGCCGGAGCCGACCAGATCGTGGCGCGGTAAACTGACAGCCTCTGACATTATTAAGCCGGCGCCGACTGGGTCTCCTATGGACCCAGTGTCGCACAGGTAGAGGCTTTCTCCGTGATCAACTGCTGCGCTGTAGGTGAGACAGAATGCGCCACGGACCAGCACGGCCTGTGGCGGGATACGCCGCCCAGGCGGCGTATCCCCTACGACGACGAAACGGTGGGCGGCCTGTCGTTGACCGATGGCACTGTTGTCGGCGACACAGTTTACCCCGCGGCCAAGAACGGCCTGCACACAGCCAGACTGACGGCGCGCATCGGTTTAATCGACTCTACCTGACAACCAGTGTTCCAACTCTCCTCCACCGTCACCGACCTGATTGTGTCGCCTGTCAGCAACACCTGGCTGGCGACTGCAGCAGCTGGCTGTGGCGCAGCCGGGATGCGGGAGGTTCCAAATCAACCAAGCATCGGCAGAGGAATAATCTATCGGACAGCCAGTTTGGCAATTCAGAACATACGGGCTAAACTTGGGTTAGTTTGCCATAGTCGGCTTTCTAGCAGACAGACGCCACTGGTTAGTAGCGGTCTGGTCAAGAGGGTGACCGATGCAGCGTTCTAATACGGCGTTAGCTAAAGGGTGCGATACAAACCAGCCTGCGTCGTGCTATCGAGCACGACCGTTTATTGGGCTTCTGCCGGCAACTTAGGCCTATGTCGTTTTTCTGTTATGTGTGACTGCCTAGATAGAAGGGGGAAATCATGACAGTTCGGGATCGGGAGGCATTGGTGGAAGAATTTCACGAGGTCTGGGAGAATATGCAGGCGATCTTGAAACGCGTTGATCTGTGGCTTCATGCTTTCGACCGTGGCCTGAACGACGACGCAAAACGCTTGATCGCCCAGACGCTGGCCTTTCAAGGGCTATCGCCTGACGATAAGGGCCTTCCCGTCAGTGGCGGACCAGCAATGGTCAAGGCAGATGTTCTTGCCTTTCTAGAGGCCTATGCTGTCTCTTACACCAAGGACGCAGATGACGATGAAGTCAAATTCAACAATGACCTCGAATGGAAGGCGCAGATTCTGGAATCTGGCATGCTGGCTTGGGCTGGGTTGAGTTGGCCCGAGATCGAAGAGTACTGGAATATACATGACGACAACCCCCGACGCGTCTCAGAGCTGGATCTGACCATGTTGCTAGGGTTAGCAGATATGGATGCGTTCATGAAACCTCGCCCGAACTGGTCCTGGACCCCGGAAAAGGTCATTGCTGAGAGTAAGGATCGTCGGCTGGTTATTGCGGAAAATCTGGGCAGAAATCTGGGTAGACCTCCCCAGTACGCCTGGCGGTAATGGCCTGGTATTATCTACCTCCTGACCTGCCTGCTTGGCAGGTGCTGTCAAGAACATCTTCTGCGCGCCCGTCATCTGAGGACAGCGCCGGTCTACGGTGCCTGTGTTCGCTGCAATCAAATTTTAATTCCTGGTCCGCTGACGCCACGCGCTCGTGACCTCGTCAGCGAACATTGCGTCATCAGTAAGGTCATTTCTCATGCGCCTTGCAGATGAGATTGTGATATAGTCGTCTTCGTTCGCATGTTGGAAATGCTGCTGAGCCCTCTACTAACCCGCTAGACTTCTCGTCGCACTCAAACAAACCTTTTGCTGCTGGCCTTGAGCATTTCCGTGCCGGTGCAGACCTTGTCACCCGCCTCCCGTTACTCAATCCGTCAGCCTGTACCTCTCTTCCGAATGGTGCCCAGCTATCTGACTGCTTGGGCGACCTTGGCACGCACCTGCTTCTCAATCGACAGCGCTTACAGAATGAATTTTCTGGAAACCTTCAGTTGCTTCATGCAACTCCTCCTGATGACTACAAAGCCATAGTATTGCGCACCAAAGCCTCAGGGGAAGCTCAAACCCAACGGTACGACCGGGCAATATTGCGTGCCATTTGTCCAACGGCGAAAGGACCGCCTGACCTAAACCGTATGCAAGTACCCCGAGTTGGTGATTCGGACCACCATGCCTCTATCGGCGACGGGGCTGACCGAATGGCAGAAGCGAAGATGTAAACAGGTATGGATACCCGTGCGACCGGACAATAATGGTCTTTTCTGTCCGAGGGCGACAGCCAAACTTGGCGTAGTCTAGGATTAGATTGGCAGCAAACGGAACCGGCAGCATTGTGAGCGGGTCTTTGTGGGCAGACGGCTTACGTTGATCAGTTTAGCCGGTTGAGAGGTTGGATATCTATTGGCTGGTGTAGCGCTATGGGGACAGATCGCTCTCGCCCTACAGACTATCGGGTGGCGATGGTTACGCCCGAACTGATCGACCGCCTAACCCTTAAGGTTTTAGCGAAGCTTATTGAGAAGAACAAAAAGACCGCATTCTATGCGCCGGACAGATTTAAGGAATACCGGGAAGACCCTGTCCGCTTTGGCGTCGAGGTGCTGGGTGAAAGATTCACCCCCGACATCATCAGAGTCATGGAGTCGGTGCGCGACAACCAGGTGACCATTGCCCGCAGCGGGAACGGGACCGGCAAGTGCGTGGAATGGGACGAGGCGATCCGTTTAGCGCATGGCCCACTGGTCAAAGCCTGTACCCTGGTTGGACGCGCGTTTGAAGTTCTCTCTGTTTTTGACAAACACCAATCAGAGTCATTTCAGCATCAGGATACATCACGGTCAATGGCGTGAATAGACAAAAATGGTGATCATCAAAAACCGCGTAAGTGATCTCATTATGCGCGTCACTCTCCCCTTCTATCAGTTCATTCGGGTGATTGGATCGATGTGTGTGGGTCCGTCCATTCTTCCTCCTTCCAGGCCGGTTTTTCCGGGTTGTTGACGGGGGATGTAGGCAGTGCAGGATGATGGTGTCTTTCCAGTCCGTGACGAAAACGATAGGAATCGCCAAGGAACTCCGAATGTGCTGCGATAGTAAGCCGGTCGAGTAAACCGCTCTTCAAGCGTTGTCGCCGAATACCTGAACCCATTGCTGAAGGAAAGATTAGTGGTGACGATGAGCGAGTCTGCTCGTGCAAGGCGGCACAGAACTGGAAAAGCAGTTGAGCGCCGGTTGGTGAAAAGGGTACGTTGCCGAATTCGTCCAGGATGACAAGTTGATGGCGTATGCTCTTGTCCAGATAGCGGGGCAGTTGATGCTGAGACTGCGCCTCCTGTAGCTCATTGACCAGATGGGTGACGGTGTAGAAACGCACGCGGCGATCCTGTCTGCATGCGGCCAACCCTAACGCGATGGCAAGATGGGTCTTGCCCAGCCCAGGGCCGCCCACCATCAGCACGGATTCCGCCTGGTCCAGATAGTCTCCCTGGGCCAGTTCCATCACCTTGTGCTGGTTGAGCTGGGGAATGGCAGTGAAGTCAAAATCGACCAGTTCCTTCCGGAGCGGGAAGTGGGCCTCCTTGATTCGGCGCTCGCGGCGGTTGCGAAAACGCCGGTCCACTTCTTGTCGAAGCAGTCCGGCCAAATAGGCTTCATAGGTCCAGCCATCCTGAGCGGCAGTCTTGGCATCCGTCTGGTATTGACGCAGAATTGCCATTAGGTAGAGTTGTCTCAGTTGTTGCTCTAGATGCTGTGTGGAAGGAGCGCTCATATTGCTGCTCCCTTCAGAAATTTATCATACCTATCAAGGGAAGCAACCTCGTGACCGACGGCGGCCAGATGGGGTCGCGTCGACAGGTCAAGCGGAGCGACCACGGGAGTTGGGTCCAACATCCGATTGAGACAGAAGCGCACGCCGGACAGGCTGATGAGTCTCTCATCCAGCGCCTGTTCGACTGCCGCCGTTACCTCTTCTGCAGAATAGCTCTGATGCAACTGCAGTATCTGGATAAAGATGCGGACAGCTTGGCTTTCGCTTGTCTGCTGTCTGCGTAACGCCGCCAACATCTTCTCAAAGGCGGGTGGCCACGCAGTACGCCACTGACGCATGGGCTGCGCATGCTCAAAGGCGCCAGGTCGTTGCTCCAACAGCGACAGGTAGTGAAGGGGCTCCAGCACATCCTGGAGACGACCGTGCGCCGCATCAACGAGTGGACGCGCCCCCTGGTTGAGGGCGAGGTCAAGGACGGACAGAGCTTTGAGATGCCGGAATATCTGGTGGGCGTGGTGGGCAAAAACCGTCTGGGCCAGGACTTTCAGCCCCTGCCGGCCGGTTGGCGGCGCGTGACCGATAACCGCTTTTCGCATATGGTGCTGGCTCGCTATCCGGCCGCCTCTCCCACCCAGCTCATCTCCCAGGACTGGATCGACCGGGCCTTCTCTCGCTGGAAGCTCTACACCCAGATAAACGGCGAACTGCCGCCCGACGGCACCCAGGGCATCCTGGGCGTAGACGTGGGCGAGTACGGCTCCGACCCGTCGGTGCTGTGCATGCGCTACGGCGGCTGGGTGCATCCTTTCCAGCAGTGGTCGCATACGGACGTACTCACCACTGGCGACTATGTGGCCGACGCCTTTATCACCTACAACGGGTGGCGAGTCTGCGTAGACGCCACCGGCGTGGGTTCGGGCGTGGCCCCCCAGATCATGCGCAGCCTGCGGGCCAAAAGGGTCTCGTACAAACGGGGCGACATCGTGGGTGTGAAGGTGGCGGAAAGACCTACTGAGAGTTCGGAATCGGGCGATTTTGCCCAGTTGCGCGACCAGTTGTGGTGGGCGGTGCGCGAGTGGCTAAAGGATGACTCAGGCGCCATGTTGCCGCCGGACGAGGAACTGCGCGATGAACTGCTGGCCCCGCTCTACGCCTTTGACGGCAAAGGGCGCATCAAGGTATCGGACAAGGAAACCCTGCGCAGCCAGCTGGGACGCAGCACCAACAAGGCCGATGCCCTGGCCCTGACTTTTGCGCCCAAGGGGCTCCCCTTCCAGTACGCCATTTTACTCCCTTGAAAATGAATGGGTTACATGGCCATCTCCGGGACAGGAGTTAAGGTTACCTGATAGCCAAGACGCTCTAACCGACGAACGGTGCGGCGCTTAACGGATTCACGTGCGCGCTCATCAAAGTAGTTGGGGCCGAGGTCCTCGTAATCACGCTTGCGTGTAATGAGGTAATAACCGGTCACGAGGAGACTGTGGGCCACAGCTATCAGGGCGCGTTTCTTACCCCGACGGCCGACGAGGCGGTGATACATAGCCCGGTAGTATTTATTCTTCGTGTTTGCAGCGCCGTGGGCTGCTTCGGTCAGCGCTCTGCGCAGCCAGACACTGCCTTTGCGGGTCCTGCCACTCTTGCGTTTGCCGGCACTCTCGTGATTGCCCGGGCAGAGACCCGCCCAGGAAGCTAAGTGAGCGGCATCCTCAAACTGAGTGAGGTCAGTACCCACTTCCGCCAAAACGATTTGGGCGATACGCGTACTCACGCCTGGTAGCTGAGCCCAGCGCGCCAGTTCTTCTTCAAACGAGCGCATCTGTTCTTCAATCTCCGCATCCAGGCGGCCAATCGTTTCATCAAGGTAGTCAATGTGGCTGAGATGCTCGGTCAGCATGAAGCGATGATGGGGCAACAATTTACCTTGCAATGCTTGCTCTAGCAATTGCTGCTTTTCTCGCAGCCGACCTTTCGCTAGTTGGGCCAATGTGGCTGGGTCGGTTTCTCCTGCCAGCAAATGCTGCAAGATCAGCCGTCCGCTCACACCCATCACGTCGGTCGCCACACTGGCCAGCTTGAGGTTGGCATCCTGGAGCACTTTATGTAGACGATTTACTTCACTGGTGCGTTCATCCACCAAACGTGTGCGATAGCGGGTCAAGTCACGCCACGCACGCTGCTGCGCCGACGGTATAAAACTACCGCGCAACAACCCGTGGCGTAACAGGTCTGCGATCCACTCGGCATCCGACACATCGGTCTTGCGTCCTGGTGTCTTCTTGATCTGCTCTGGGTTGACGACCCATAACTCGAACTCGCCTTCGAGAATGTTGAAGATCGGTTTCCAGTAGACCCCAGTGCTTTCCATGGCCACGTGCGTGACCTCTTTTGTCTGCAGCCATGTAGCCAGACTGCGCAGACTCTCGGTCATCGTTCTATAGGTGCAGGTCTCCTTTGTTGCTTTGCCCTTGGCGCCTGGCACGATCGCACACGCTACCACCGTATCCTTGTGCACATCCAGTCCGCAACAGTATTGGTATTCGACTTGCATGTTTGCCTCCCGCAGATGCAACTCCAACGTCACCGGCATCCACGGCGTGTCGCCCCTAGTAAGATTCTCCCTTACGTACTCACCCTTTCGGGGGTAACAGTCTGGGGTGCCTCGCAACACGCTGGTCAAACTAACGAACGGACTCGTAGTATCCAGTAAACATCCGACCTGCGTCGCGGATGCCGCACACGCTATTTTCATACATCTGTGGGTGCGCCGCAAGGCGCATGGATAAAATTTTTTATCACTAAAAAGAATGATGATATGAATATGAATTTCGCGCTCAAGGGGCTCCCTTCCAGTACGCCATTTCTAACGGGAAGTGAAGTGACGGGAGAATAGCATGCGTAAGGCCTAAAACAATGATCGTTGCTGCCCGATAATAGTGTGGGTAGCGCAGCATGAGGGGCAGCAAGGGGCATATACCCGCGTCTCTGACACTGTATACGCTGTATACGCTGCATACGCGCGAAGCGGTGACTGCAGGTGCGGCAGAACGCCTAGCATGCTGCTTCACCTGTCCTCTAGGCGCACAGAGACTGCACTGCGCTGCTCGTTCTAGTAGACTTCCCAGAACACATATTGGACACAAAAAAGTTCCTTTGGGATCGAGTGGACCTAGTTGCAAAACAGCTGGTTTGCGTCTCTGGTGTCGGCTAGCGGCGAATCGCAGTCCACCGCTTGATGGTTTTGTGAATATCAGTACTGGCCAGCGTTATCGCGCAAATCTTGGTACCCAAGACTAGCTTGCAGTGGCAGGGTAAAATTGGACGCTAGGCCCTCTTGGCTAATGATGTCGTATGGAAAGCCCTGGCAGAACCTCTCGCCATTTCGTTCCCTGAACCCTGGCACGACGATCGATAGGGATCAACCAAAACGTACCGCTGCTACAAAGAATTAGGCGATGGTCAGCCGGCGCCATACGCTCGCTGCAACAAGTCACATCACTGCCGTATTGCTTATCGACAAGCCGCTTTTCTGCCTGCTGGTGTCCGAACGAACTTCGGTGGTGCGTGCAAGGGGGAGATATGCGCCACATCGGTCTGTCGTCGGCGATTTACGAGGTAACCAGAATAGTCCATGACCTGAGCTTTTTGTCGCTATGGTCGACCGATCAGATGAGCGTAAGCTTCCCACCCCCATGGGTGGGGATTGGTGGATGTTGGATTTTATTGACTGAAATGGAAGCCCTGTTTGGGGGGAATGAATTCCGGTGAGAAACGGATATAATACTCGCAGACCTGCGTCTACTTCATTCTGCGTTGAGCTCAGTCTCCACAAGCCATTCTCTATCCCACAGAAGGCTTCTTCTTGCAGCTATGACTGGTGTTCCAATTTGCTCAGCACAGTCTCAAGTACAGTCTGCACTACCTTATCAATGTCAATCCCTGCTTCTTTGGCCTGTATCATCAAGGCTGAGTCATTACTTGGCATTCGGTTATTTGGCGTGAGGCCAGCCCCGCGACGCATGAGTTCAGAGCCCATCTTGAACATGCCAATCAGCTCCCGCTCCCCCCAATCGGTGGGTTCATAGATGGTCTCAGTAGTGGGAACGCCGGTCTCCTTGTCGACAGTTTCGACGACCCGTTTTTGGAAGAGCAGACCTTGTAACATACGCCTACCCCGCGCCATAAGCTCCTCACCGGCTTCCCATTCTTTTTCACTCAGTTTGAGTCGCCGTTCTCTCCACTTCGTATTATGCTCCTCAATAAAGCTCCTTTGCTGGGCTGTATCGAAAGCTCTTGCACGTTCAGCCCAGGTCAGTGCGCCATTAATCGGTTCATCCTGGCTTGTACGGGCATAGGCCCAGCGTGCCCAGAAGCCAGGAGTTGATTTTATGCGCCCTACCTGCTCTTCTGTTGCGCCCTTATCACGCTGATATTGACGGTAAGCCTCCACCACCGATCGAGGTGAATCCTGAACCAAAAAATAGCGGGAAAACCGATCGTACGCGACCGCAGTTTCCCACCGCTGCATTTCCCAAAGGTTCCTGTCGCCGACGTCCGTCTTCTTTACAATTCGCTCCGATTCTGCCGATGCCATAAGTCTTTATACTCCTTCTTCACCTCTGGTATAGTATCCTAATCTTTGCCTGTACAGCAGTTCAACCCGCTCTTCGTTTATTGTCGCAGTCAGACAGTGCATGGTAGATGATGCGATCCCTGCCATTGTAGCAAGACGCGCTCTGCCGATATCCTCTGTACCTCTGACGCCACCGTTACTGCTCAGGCGCTTCATATCGCCCAAACCATCGCATTTTCTGCAGTATATTATAATGATTGGCAAATATTGCGCCCTACTTGCGCATCTCCAATCAAATTGTGAGTTCCGCCACTCAACGGCACCACCGATAAGGCGCAACAGCTTGAGGCGAATCGCTAGTTCAATCCGTGTAGCACTTCATACATTGAGGATCTCTGGGTTGACAACAGTTTAGTAGTGTACGGTTACAGCAGTGCACTGAGCGCGAGGAAAGTACCGAATCCGGCTGAAGCGGTTGACGAGGATGTGGCCCGAATGCTACTGCAGGGAGCGCCGCAGTTCCCCGCCGCAGCTGCATTCAGTCGACTGTGGGCGACTAGACGGTTTAGCTGTCAGCCATCACCTATGCGGCATAAGTGCCTGGGAGCAGACCGAATGAACCCGCATAGGGGAGGACGGCTGATTCACGTTGCCGGCTGATGACTGATTTGGACCGGGATGGAGCGATACTGTCAAGTCGCCCCTGGCTTCTGTGGAACAGTGGGACACAGATTTTGGGAAGTGTAATACGCATAGGAGCGGACGTCACCACCATCAGTTTGATCATCAATAATCTCATCAAGCGATCTGACTATGTGCGTCTCTGTACTCTCCGACATTAGCATCTATCGACTAGCCCGACATGAGGTGGTCCATCCATTTATCCTGCTTCCGGGCTATCTACACGATTTGTAGTCGAGGGCTGGTTGGCTGGTTAGGATCTGTGGTGCTAATCGCGCTCATGCCGAAAGCCGTAGGAAGCGCCCCTGAACTTTTGCACCGTGGCTGCAGTAGGTGCGCAGGGCCCACTGGACGCTGGTCGAATGTTCGTCATCCAGACCAGGGCTCAGTCACTGAAGGGCAGATTAACAGCCATGTTGAGCACACTCTGCTTCCACAGGGCCGCACAGAACCAGAAGACCAGTTGGACACCACTGGGCAAGCAGGAAACGGTGCCGTATCTTTGCATGATCACCACGGAAACTCCCTAGGTGTCATGATAGCGTTCTCCCTAATTGCCCTAGATATGGTGCTGGCTCCATCAGTACCAAGGCGGGTTCCAATAGCAGGGTACTAGAGGATACGAAGAGAACGAATCGCAAACAGTATAGCTATCGAGGTGTTTGTCGTACTGTTCAGTCTCTTAACAGCATATATCCAAGCAGAAAGGCTTTGTGTTGACTATCTAGAGGGTAGAGAGGTTGCTCGCCATCTTGCTGTGCTTGAAGGAACATCAGGGAACCCTTAGCAATATGGGATATTATGGTTGGCCCCAATGTCAAGACCAAAAAGCGACGAAAATAAGGTGGAACGAAAAGCAACAACAACATGGTTGTTCAAGCAAAGTGTAGCTCGGCAGGCGTGCAATAGTTGAGGCTCTGATGTGGCCTCTCATGATTGTAGAAGTGAAAGTAATCAGCCAAGCCAGCAGCCAGTTCGGGCACAGAGGCATAGTCTTTGAGGTAGATGTCCTCATATTTGAGGCTACGCCAAAGACGTTCGATGAAGATTTGTCCAAAGCTCGGCCACGTCCATCCATGCTGATGCGGATGTCGGCTCGTTCAAGACAAGCCGTGAACTCATCCGCAGTGAATTGCGAACCCTGGTCGGTGTTGAAGATAGCCGGTTGCCCTTGTTGCAGTGCCTGCTGGAGTGCATCCAGACAGAAGTAGCCATCCAGCGTGTTTGAGAGTTGCCAGGTCAGGACATAGCGACTAAACCAGTCGATGATGGCAACCAGATACATGAAGCCCTGGCGCATCGGCATGTAGGTAATGTCTGCACTCCAGACGAAGTTGGGCTGAGTAATCTCAAGACCACGCAGCAGATAGGGATAGATTTCTCCTTTCCTGCCGGCTTGCTCGTCTTGGGCTTGGGATAGATGGCCTGTAAGCCCATCTTCTGCATGAGTCGCCTGAACCGTTTGGCGTTCACCGCATACCCTTGTCGCCGCAAATAAGCGGTCATACGCGGCCAGCCATAGAATGGAGTCGCGCAGATATTGCTCGTCAAGCAGCCGCATCAGATGCAGATTCTCGGCCGATTCACCAACTGGTTCATAGTAGAGCCTCGAACGATTCAGCCCCAGCAACTCACACTGGCGGCGCAGACTCAGACAGGATGGTCTGGCTCAACCATAGACCGTTTTGCTTCAGGCGAAAGGGGCAGCTTTTTTTTTCAGCCACTCCAGTTCCATCTTGAGGCGGCCTATCTGCTCGTATAGTTCGGACTGTTCTGCCTCCTGGTCTGAGCTTCTTTGTCACCGTTCCGAGCTGAACACATCGGCTCCACTTTCCAGCAATTGCCGTTTCCATTGGCTGATCTGGTTGGGATGTAGGCTGTATTCGCTGCCAACTCGCTGAACGTCTGTTGACCTTTGGCGGCTTCCAGTGCCACCCGAAACTTGTAGTCGGGACTGAATCGTCTGCGATTCTTGGACATTTCCTGTGACCCTCCACGTCTAGGAAAAACTGTGGGTTTACACCTTAGCACGTGGTCCAGTTTTCGGGGCCAATTATAGTCGCTGGTTCCGCCAGAGAACCCCGTAGGTTGGTGCACAACTTTGCCTCATAAGTCTGTTTGTACTTTGCGATATGCTGGAAGCTGGCAACCTTCAGATCGGGTAACACAACAGTCGCCCTACCGTGTTACCCTTGGCACAAAGACGCTGTTATCGTCCTTCACAGTCCAGAAGAAGCCGCTGACTAACTCATAGCTGTCACTAGTTGACGCAGCGCCACTGCTCATTGCTTGACCTGTGCTCGCGTTCAGCCGATACGAGGTCGAATGCGCCGCGATGCTGCCTCCTGCGTTAATGGAATTCCACCATAGGTCGTAGCTATCTGAACTCTGCCCGATCACACTCTTAATCGCCGCGATCGCGGCGATTAAGAGGATTGCAAGTGCCAAAGGCAACGAATCGCGATATCTTGTTCCCACAGCTTCAGCCCTCCTCAACCAGCCTTGAGTCCTTTCCGTCTCTTCGGTTTTGTCTGTGTCGCCTGCCTACTGTAGCGAGACGAGTATCTGGATCATGCCTGTCCCCTCAGCATGCGATTGCATCGCCTTGCCAATGGTTCTACCGAAGCAGGGGTCATCCTCGTCGCAACGCATGGCGTGACCTGGCAGTGATGCGCTGGTAAGCAGATCACCTGGTGCAATGGCGCCGTTCTCTGCACTAACCTTCACAGGAACCACACCCACGATGGCGAGCGGTATCTTACCGTCAGTTGAACCATCTATGTCTGCGCCGCCAAGAAGCCCGGGATTAGCCGAATAGATACCGGCTACAGTGGACTGGTAGGGTTCGCTACTACGTTGCAAGTTGCCTTCTGCATTCAGTGCAACTACTTCCCCGGGTTCAGCATCGCCTGAAGCAGGTAAGTGTTCAGCGTAATCTGCAGACTGAAGACTGTAGCCCTTGGCGTATACAATGCCATCCCAGGTCACCCTAAACTGTGTTGACAGGGGATATAATCCACTTACTGCTAGGAGAATATTGCCGGAGTCGTGCACTTTCCTTAGGTACAAAGGCCACACTCAGACGGAGAAGAGACCACGGCGAGCCTTGAACGCCGCTAGGCTGCCCGGCAGCTGGCGGAGGTGGTTCCGGCCCTTTTTTTGGCGCTGTTGCGGCAACGGATGGCCGTGAGGCACTCGCTTTGGTCCGTACCACCACCAGCAACGCATGGGCGAGACAGGCGAGTGTAATGTGGCGATACCAGCCGACAAAGGAACGTACCTCATAAGGGTCCAACCACACTTCACCCTTGGCTTCTTCAAAGGCGGTCTCGATATGCCGGCGACTGCCCGCCGCCTGCACCAGTTTCTCCAGCGGCGTTGCGGCCGGCGCGAAGCAGACAAAGGCGGCCAGGTCGGTAGCGTCATCCAGGTTGGGCCGCACCAGGAGCCAGCGTTGCCAGCCCTCCGTCAGCGTGGCAATGATCGGGATGCGTTGCCACTCATAGAGGCGCGGCCCTTTAGCCACATCCCCGGCACTCAGCCGCACCCAGTGATCAGCGGGCAACTGCGCCAGCACGTCGCCCACACGCTCTTGCTGAAAGTCTATCCAGACGTACTCCTTGGCCGCGCCCGCCAGCGGGCTCCCGGCCAGCACATAGCGCTTGGGCAACATTTCCAGCCACAGCCGGATTCGCCGATAGTCGCCGTACACGCTGTCACCCGTCACCCAGCCGAAGGGGACTTCATGCGCCACCGCCTACTCAAGCATCTGCAGCGCCATTTGTGGCTTGGTGGCTAAGGCTACCTCATCAGGGATATGCGTCTGGCGACAGCGGGGGCGGTCGTCGACCCAACTTATCGGCAAATAGAGTGCACGGTCATCAGGACGGCCCGCCCTGCGCACTGGCGTAGGCCAGGAAGACCCCGATCTGGCAGTTCTCGATCCGGCCCGCGGTGCCGCTGTACTGGCGCTGCACCCCGACCGACTGGCGCCCTTCTTGAGGAAGCCCGTCTCGTCGACCACGAGCACGGCTTTGGCATCGCCCAGGTGCTCCACGACGTAGGGGCGCAGGTCGTCCCACGGCGATCCGCGTCCCACGCCCGGCGTAGAGAAACTGCTGGATACCGTGCGGACTCGTTCGCCGACCGTTTCCGCCAGTTGCCAGCCGTTCTTGCGTTCCGCCGGACTCAGCAATCCCTGTAGATACTGGTGCGCTCGCTGGCGGCCTCAGACCGCACTAAGCGCCGCCCGATCCGTTCCATCACGCAGGCCAGTTCATGCGCCCATGCTGTCACATCCATCAATTTGTTCTTCCTCTGCCTACTGCATTGGCCTGAGTGAAGGTCATTTATCATATCTACAACTGTAGTATTAGATTGGTAACAAGGGAATAGCTCTTTACACCAGAAGCAAAATGGGTACGCGCGTGCAACGGCATACGGTAACCCGTGCAAGAGCATCCCGATGACCGAGCGCTCGTTTCCCCACCGCACACGCAGCGTCCGCTTCTCTGCCGAACCTCCTCATTTCACTTGTGGTTGCGCCGATTCCCTGACCACCGTCAGCCCTTGGCGTACGAACGTTTCACCACGCGTAGGCTTCATGGCGAAATAGCCCCCATATCCTCTGATTGTGGTCAAACCCTTTATCGCTTATGCTTGCAGACCATTTGGCATACTATATTCCGCGTGATTGTCACGCTGACTGACGGCCAAGTCGAGCTTGCGAGGGCAAATGCCTGAAATCGGTCGTCGTCTCAGTTTTGTCATGCCATTGATCTTTGCCGGTGTAGCTATCTTCCTTCTTCTCTTCGGTATCGGTAGAACCACTCGCAGTGCAATGGCTGCACCGACCGACATCTGCTTCGCTACGCCAGACAGCGGAACAACCGTCTACGCAAGCAGCACCTTTACTCCCGTACAGACTGCGGTAGATTCTCTAGGGGTGGGCGGCGGCACAGTCCTGATCGCAGGTACGTGTGCGGGAGTGCAACCCCTTTTCGGCAGCAGCCAGACCGTCTACGTCAACGCCCCTGTGACGCTGCGCGGCGGCTACACAACCATAAACTGGTCCGTCTCCCATCCAACAGCGAATCCGACTGTGCTGGATGCAACCTCGGCAGGACGCGTTGTCTTTGCCACATCCCCGCTCACGCTGGAAAACCTTATCGTTCAGAACGGAACCACAGGAGTAGTTGGCGCCATATGTCCTGGCAACGGGTGTGGCGGAGGAGTCTGGGCTAATTCGACGCTGGAGATGACGGGCACGCACATTCTCAGCAATACGGCGCCCTATGGCGCTGGAATCTATGCGAAAGCGGCAGCCATTATCGTTAACAGTCGCTTGGAAAACAATGCGAGCACCAGTCCGTCAAGTGCCGGCGGCGGTCTGTATGCCTTTACAACGCTGGAGATGACCGGAACCCACGTGATCAGCAATACGGCGACCCAATTCGGCGGCGGGTTGTTTGCGTTTGGCGCAACCAGGGTCGTGGACAGTCACTTTGTCAGAAACAAGAACACGACCGGCGGCGGTGGCGGCGGCATGTATGCGGATGATGCAACCGTTATCAACAGCCGTTTCGCAGAGAATCAAAGTGCGGGAAGCGGTGGCGGTCTGTTCGCAGGTATGCTGGCCATGACCGATACGTTCATCATCAGTAATACATCGGCTTCTTATGGCGGTGGTGTGTTTGCGTTCAACGCGGCGACGGTAAGCAATAGCCGTATCGAGAATAATGAGGTGACAACCTCTGCATTTGGCGGCGGTTTCTACGCTAATTCCACACTGTATATGACGGGCACAGAGTTGATCAGCAACACGGCGCTGGTTTTCGGCGGCGGCGTCTATGCTACCGGTGCAACCACAGTCATCAATAGCAGATTCGAAAACAATGGCAGGACGACCGTTACGGGCGGTGGTTTGTACGCAAACGCAACGCTCGCCATGATCAACACACAGGTCATCAGCAATACGGCTACAGCTCAAGGCGGCGGGGTAAATGCCAAAGGAGCGTCGTCGATCTCCATCAGCAACTTCGAGCGCAATAGCGCAACAAGCGGTAGCGGCGGCGCTCTATTCGCCGAGGCTTCGTTGAATATGACGGACACCGACATCCTAAGCAACACGGCGTCAGGCGCCGGCGGCGGGGTATTCGTGTTCTATGACGCTTCGGTCGACAACAGCCGCTTCGAAAACAATCAGAGTACAGCCAGCGCCGGCGGCGGTCTATTCACCAATGCATCGCTGGTCAGTACGAACACGGAGTATCTCGGCAACAGGTCGATGGTCGACGGCGGCGGTGTGAATGTGTTCGGTCCAGCCACGTTCAACGGTGGCCGCATTGAGCGCAATGAGAGCCTAACCAGAAGCGGAGGCGGTCTATACGCCAATCAGGTGCTCGAGCTAACAGGCACAAGTATTCTGAGCAATACTTCGAATAATTCCGGCGGCGGCGTCTATGTGGGAAGCATTGCGACGGTGGTCAACAGCGACATCGAACGCAACGAGAGCAGAAACAGCAGCGGCGGTGGTCTATACGCCGCATATACGCTGGCCATGACAGATACGAACGTGCTGAACAACACCGCTACCAACGGCGGCGGTGCGTTTGTGACAGGCGCCTCAACTGTCGTCAACAGCCGCGTTGAGAACAACACGAGCACAACCATCAGCGGTGGCGGTCTGTATGTCAATAATACGCTGACGGTGATGGGTACAGACATTTCTCAGCAACACATCGCAGCATACCGGCGGCGGTTTGTATACATTCGGCGCTTTGACTGTCGTCAACAGCCATGTCAACAACAACGAGAGCAAAACCAACAGCGGAGGCGGCATATACACCTTGTCCGCACTGGACCTAACCGAAAGCGACATCCTCGGCAACACAGCGCAAGCTTCCGGCGGCGGTCTGTTTGCATTCGGTCCTTTGACCGTCGTGAACAGCCGTATTGAGGGCAATGATAGCAACGGCGTTGGCTATGCCGACGGCGGCGGTCTTTGGACCAACTCGACGTTGTCCATGATCGGCACGGACGTTTCACAGAACACAGCGGACAATAACGGCGGTGGGATGCGAGTGGACGGCGCAGCGACTATTGCCAGCAGCCGCATCGAGAACAACGCGAGTACAGGTGCGTATGGCGGCGGTGGCTTGTACCTGGGTTCGACGCTGTTCATGACCGACACGCTCATTCTTAGCAACACAACATCCGCCTCTGGTGGTGGCGCACTTGTGACGCTTGCTGCGACAGTCACCGGCAGCCGCGTTGAAAACAATACGAGCACGAACGGTAACGGCGGCGGGCTCAACGCCAATGCGACGCTGGCCATGACAGATACGCACGTCATCAGCAACTCGGCCAAGTATTCAGGCGGCGGAGTATTCGCAACCGATGCGGTGACACTCGTCGAAAGCTACTTCGTGAACAATACGAGTGAAAGCAGCAAGGGTGGCGGCCTGTACGGCAATTCGACGATGGATATATTGGGCACGCAAATCCTCAGCAATACGGCGGATCGAGATGGGGGTGGGTTGTTCGCGTTGGATACGGTGACGGTCGCCGGCAGTCGCTTTGAGAATAATCAAAGCATAAGCAGCAATGGCGGCGCGCTGAACACGAACTCAACGCTGGATATGACCGGGACGGATGTTCTCAGTAACTCGGCTCCGTACAAAGGCGGCGGCGTATACGCGCATGGCGCAGCGACAGTCGCAAGCAGCCGCATCGAGCACAACGAGAGCACTGCTACGGGTGGTGGAGCCGGTCTATACGCCAATGCGACGCTGGCCATGACAGACACGCGCGTGCTCGGCAATACGGCGAGTCAAGAAGGTGGTGGGCTGCGCGCCATGGGTGCAACCACAATTGTCGACAGCCGTATCCAGAACAATGAAAGCGCGAATAACGCCGGCGGCGGCCTGAATGCAGCCGGTTCACTGTCTGTAATCAACAGCCTGATCGTCAGCAACACGGCTGTCTGGGGCGGCGGCATTTTCTCCAGCGGCAGTCCGTTTCAGTTGATCAACAGCACGCTAGTCGCCAATCAGGGCAGCAGCGGAGGTGGCGCTGCCTACGCTACCGGCTCGCTCGACATGGCCAATAGCATCCTGTGGGCCAACACCACTACCCAAGTGGTTGCCACTGGCGCTACCAGCGTGGAACGCAGCATCATTCAGGACGGTGCATTGGGCGGCATCCAAACGGACCCGAGCTTTGTGCGCAATGCGGACCGAACCACAGGCGATCTGGGTGACCTGCATCTGCGTCAATATTCGTCTGCAATCGACGCTGGCGATGACACCCTCGTCCCCGCGGGCACCACCAGCGATCTGGATGGCCTGGATCGCCTCTTCGATGTAACGGTTCTTGCCAACAACGGCGTCAATGTGGTGGATCTGGGTGCCTACGAGGTAAACAGCCAAGCCGTCCTACCCTCGGCTGATGCCGGCGGACCGTATGCCACGAATGAGGGCTCTTCGATTTCCCTGGATGGCAGCGGCTCCAGTGGATTCGGCGGTCTGACGGGTTACGCCTGGGACTGCCGTGATGACGCCAACTTCGAGATAACCTCAACCGCACCCACCGGCGATTCATGTCTTTACCTAGACAGCGGCAGCTTCACTGTGCACCTGATGGTGACAGATTCTGGCGGAATAACCGGTACGGGAACATCGCCCGTGACGGTTGGCAACCTGGCGCCGATCGTGACGCCTGCTGCCGTTCAGAGTGCGTCGGAAGGGACTGCAAAAGAGTTCAGCCTGGGCAGCTTCACGGACGCTGGCGTCAACGATAACCCGTGGCAGGTGGCGGTCGACTGGGGGGATGGCAGTGCGGAAACGAACTTCAGCCTGAATGCCCAGGGCAGCCTGCCGGACCAGACGCATAGCTATGCCAAGAGCGGCGACTATGACGTGACCGTGACGGTCACCGATAAGGACGGCGATGCGGGCAGCGCCGCCTTCACGGCATCCGTTGCCGATGAAGCGCCTTTGGTCACCGCCACGTCCAATCAGACTGCCACGGCGAGTGTGCAGAAGTCCTTTACCCTGGGCACTTTCAGCGACCCAGGCGCTGATGAGCCGTGGCAAGTGACGGTCGACTGGGGCGATGGCGGCGCGACCACATCCTTTAGCCAGGATGCGACCGGTACTTTGCCGGACAAGTCACATATATTTGCTTCGCTGGGTGGCTATACGGTTAAGGTGACGGTGGACGACGGTGACGATAGTGGCGCAAGCACGTTCCAGGTGGAAGTGGATGCGCAGGTTATCGAGATAGAGACCGGAAGCGTTGCCGGAATCGTCTTTGAGGATCTGAACAACAACGGCACATCCGACGGCAGTGAGGGCGTACAAGGAGCGAGTATCACACTAGACCAAGTGAGCGCCGCCGCCTTCACAAACCCAGCGACTACCGACGTTGACGGCGGGTATGCCTTTAGCGACGTTCCAGCAGGCACGTACATCCTGACTGTGATAGCCAACGGCTACCCGAGCCCGCTCCCGGTAACGATAACGGTGCAGAAGGATAGCACAGAGACAGTGACGCCGATTGCGGTGGCAAAGATGGACGCCAGCGTGGACCCTGCGGTCTACCTGCCTGCCGTGCAATCTGCTCCTGCGATACAGGCGGCAAAGACGAGCGTCAGTAGGGGCAGCGTGCCCATGAACGGCTTGGACAGCGAGCAGTATCTGCCCTCTATCGGGCGATAAACACTCGCCGTATCTGACGCCTCACACTAGAAGCGGAAGGAGAGAACACTGCGCGCTTGACGCAGTCGCTTCTCTCCATCCGCGTTCGTTCCCACCGATCTTGAAACACAGCAAGTGGGCCGCTTCATAGTCCGTACACAGACGGCTCCAGCCTCTGTTCTGAACTCGCACGAGCCAAAACTCACCAGGAACCGGCTACTTCTTGGCGCGCGGATTCGTTTCCTCGATGCAGCCCTTCTCATAGCCGCTACACCTATGGCTACGGCTAGGTAGTGTTGACCTACGCATGTTTCTGCCTGCCTGAGCGAACACGTTTCTGCTGGCTTTGCTGTGTCTCGGTTCCACTTGCGTTCTCTGACATTCGCTTCCAGAACCTGCAGCAACTCTGCATCGTCGCGCATCATGTAGGCCGGATCACCTAAGTGTGAGCGTTCGTCTGGCGGGATGATATCTGGGAAAATTAATCAATAGGCGCTTCGGTAAGGGACGTGCAACCGGTCAGCCAGTTTGTGCATTGTCAAGTAGATTTCGAGTGTCCCTCCTGGCCGAATCCGTTTAATCGACCAATGTCATGTGTGCTGCAGCCGAAACTTCATGATGGTATTCAGTCGTACCTGCTCTGACCGCGTTGAGTGAACAGGTGAATGGGGTCTGGCAGTACGCTCACAAGCAAACTCTCACCATCAAGTTCGTAACTCTTTTCTTGCAGCAACTCAACCCGTTGAGACGCTGTACCGTCAACCGGAGCAGGGCGCCGGTAGAGCGGAACCCAATCGAAGGGATCGTTGATTTCGTAGACAGAATGTCGTATGTGTTTCACCGTCATTTTGGTGTGATAATGGACCAGTTGACAGTAGTGGAACGAACGGGGAGCCAGGAGAGCGTGCCATTTCTCATCCCCTTTGACAAGGCGGAGTACGAGAGCGCAGCGGTTTTCGAGACGGTTTATTTTCAAACCTTTAAACTGTACATGCTGTCGTTAATAGAAGAGGGACTCCCTGTTGGCTACGTCTGGCTTCGCCGACCTAAGCATCCAGCCAACAAGAAGTTCCGCGATGAGTAGAGTCTAAATACTCTTCGATGTCGATGAGTGCAGCCAACACGCTAAAGTCTAGCGGCAGCGCTATCAACATACCGCCGTTCGTCGCAGTCATCGCCGCTCCGGTCGACTGTGTCTGAGAGAGATCATGGGTATGTTGACCTTGTTTCACCATGCCGCACAACTGTTAGTGACTTCATCTAGCTTCCCAGGAAAATGCCTGAACCATCCCTGATCGGAGCCGCTAGAAAGTTGTTTCGCTGAGTGGTGATTAGTCGTGGTGGAAGACTTCCTCCATATTCGCCCACCGTTCACCAGGGGCTCGAGTATTAAGAGGCTCCTGGCATGGATCGGTCAGCTTCCACCGTTTCTGCGTTACCGGATCGGCCGCCATCTTTGTCATGTCGGCGCTATAGCCGTCGCCCACATACTCGAAGTAGCTGAACAGATAAACGTCCTGGATGTAGATCAAATAGTTGCGAATGTTACAGTCAGTGATCTTGGTCAGCACATCGGGCCACGGATCGGCGGGCAGCGCCTTGTACGCTTCGAGTCTTTCCGGCTTGATCCTGATCACCTTACCGGAATCGTTGCATGTCGATGTTGCCTCTAGTCATGATCCTACTGTGTCGGCAAATTTACTGTACCTTTTACTATACGTCTAGTAGGTCACAACTGCTGCCCGGCTCCTGAGGCGTACGATAGACGCCATCCTCCACTTCCGCCGGATGGACAAAATGGTCTCGCAGATGTGGAATGTACTCAAGGAAGATGTCCTCGTGCCCTAATGCGATATGGTTGAAGAGGACCAGATGTTGATGAATCTGCCCCATATCGCCCACATGCGGGACGACGGCTAAACCAAATTGCCGTGCCAGCAGGCTGACAGTCAGAAACTCGCTCACGCCGCCCACACGCGTACAGTCTGCTTGCACGAAATGCACCGCTCCCGCCTGGATGAAATTTTTAAAGAGAACACGGTTTGGTACATGCTCACCGAGTGCGATACGGGTAGGGGCTATGGCCCGCGCCAGTGTTTGATGCGCCAGAACATCGTCCGGATGGGTCGGCTCCTCGATCCAGAAGGGCGACATATCCGCTAGTTGCAGACTGGCTTGGATAGCCTGGGGTAAGGTCCACTGCTGGTTGCAATCAAGCATGATGCGGGCGTCATCGCCAGCAGCTTCGCGCACAAGATAGGCGCGGCGGATATCTCGTTCCGCATCCGACGCGCCTACCTTCAGCTTCATTGCCGTAAAGCCGGCATCCACGGCGCGACGGATATTGTCCTGAATCTGCTCGTCTGAATAGGCGAACCATCCAATGGATGTATCGTAGCCAGGATAGCCACGATCCAGGATGGCCATCCGGTCGGCGCGTTTCTCCGCTTGTTTTTCAAGAATCATCAGCGCCTGTGACGGCAGCAGGACGTCCTCCAGATAGCTGAGATCGAGTAGAGAGACTACCTGTTGCGGCGACAGGTCCAGCAACAATCGCCATAGTGGAACGGCTCGTGACTTGGCCCATAAGTCGAAGCAGGCATTGGTAATAGAGGCCAGCGCCAGGTGCACCATACCTTTGTGAGGGCCCAGCCAACGGTATTGCGGGTGGTCAGCGATGCGACGGAAGACGGCGCCGAACGCTGCCATTAACGATTCAATTTCAACGCCAATCAGGGGTTCAGCAAGCTCTTCGATTAACTTGCAGACCAGGTCGTTTCCTGCACCCAACGTAAACGCAATACCGATTCCGCGTAGGCCAGAGTCACTCTCTAGGATAGCGACAGAATAGGAATAGACCGGATCGGAATGGATAGCATCCGTTCCCTCGCCTGGTTTGAGGCGGTACCGGACATCCGCAGTGCTTATTGCAGAAACAGTTGTTGACGTCATGGCGCAATTACTTTCGAGGATAGTTCGATGTTTGGAGTGGAAGCCAGCCGCTAGCGCCGGTATCCCAATTCAGCGCCGCCGCTAACGGGCAGGATGCAGCCTGTGATGAAACGAGCTTTGTGAGACAACAAGAATACAGCCACGTCGGCGATGACATCCCCCTCAGGGCAATTGCCAAGCGGATGCACCTGGTCTAGGTATTGTTCAATGCCAGCCGTATCGGGTTGTTCCTGCACCCATTGCCTCAGCATAGGCGTCCATACACCGGCGGGACAGACAGCGTTGACGCGAATGCCGACTTCGGCATAGTCGAGTGCCATTGCCTTGGTCAGTGCGATCATAGCGCCTTTGGTCGAGACGTAGGCTGCGTGGTTCGCTTGTCCAATCGTGCCGACGAGACTGGCCGTGTTGAGGATACAACCCTTCGAGGCTGTCAAGGCTTCTATGGCATAACGCGTGGTGAAGTAGACGCTCTTCAAGTTGATGCGATGTAGATTGTCCCACTCCTCCTCTGACGTCTCATGCAATGGCAATGAAGGATTGGTGATCCCGGCGTTATTGTGGACCGCGTCCAGACGTCCAAAGTGATCCAGTGCCTGCTGGATGCCCCGTTTTACCGATTCAGAATCGCCAACGTCACACTCAATAGCCAGTCCATTGTGATCGAGTAGACGGACAGTCTCCTCCGCTGAGGTACGGTTGATGTCTGCAACGACAACCTGTGCCCCTTCCTGCGCATAAGCGAGTGCGCATTCATGGCCGATTCCCTGGCCTCCTCCGGTGAGGAAGATCACCTTGTCTTGTAGTAGATCGGTCATGGCGTTACCGTGGAGAGCGAGCATTCACTTTTGAGTACTTGCTACTACTTGAATCGAATGTTATTTGATGACGACCGATATGCCAAACCGAGAAATTCCGTCCGGGCTGTGAGGTCTTGGGGAAGCGAAAAATATGGGATTGTCGTTTCGGCGTGCGGTCTGGTAGCCTGGACGCAGGTCATGGAGCGCACCTGAGGCGCGATCTTGCTCTGACCGTCCTCCTGATCATTGACAAGTCCATCAACAACTACGACTACTACACCATACTGGAACATGGACTTCCGCGCATCTCTACCATGATCCGTTCTTGTCCTATGCTGCAATTCACACATTAGCTTCAACAATTTGACGAATGCTTAACCGTACGCAAATCCTATCGCATACTGTTGCTGGACACCATCAACCAGATGAAGAATCCGGACGTTCTCAACGAATTCGCGGCTTCGGATCAGCCCATTGAGCTTTGAACAATATGCACTTGCGACGACAGTTTGGCGACGTAGTCAATTAGGATGAGGAGGAATCCAGTGAGCAGCGACAACGGACTGCTACGCACGCCAAGCAACGACATGCCACAACGACCTCTTGGAAAGACTGGGCATCAGGTATCCATACTCGGTCTGGAAGGCCTATAGACTGTGTCAAGGAATGATCGGCACGATGAAGCCGTGGAGATTATCGACCGTGCGATCGATCTGGGAGTGAATGATATCGACACATCTGCCCGCTACGGCATCGGCGCTAGCGAGTTGAGTATCGGCACAGTGATGAAGGAGCGAAGAGAAGAGGTTTTCGTAGCGACAAAGAGTCACGATTCCACCGATGACGGCGCCATGGCGTTCGCCGAACAGAGTCTTCGCAGGTTGCAGACTGACTCCCGTGATCTGTATCAACACCACAGGGTCAGCAGGCGATGACCACTTGAGCAACTACAGCAGAAGAAGTGCGCTAGGCAAGCTTTCGAGCGGTTCCGTGAAGAAGGAATGACCCGGAACTTCGGTATTTCGTCACATTCATCCAATGGACTGGCTGATGCACTTGAAGACTATCCGTATGATTGTGTGCTAATCCTACTCAATGCTGCCCGTGACGACATGGAAGATCCCGAGGATGTGGAACGGTTCTTCCGCCTAGCCCAAGAGAATGACGTTGGCGTAATAGCCATGAAAGTAGTTGCTCACAGTCGCCTCATCGAACGAGGAGTCAATATCGACTCATTGTTTCGATAGGTCCTACGCTATCCGGTGTCGACAGCAATAATCGGCGTCTCCGAGATAGCTCATCTCGTGGAAAATGTACGAGTAGCGTATGATTTTGACCAGCTTAGCGGGGTGGAGATGGCTGAGATACGGAGGCAAGCCCAAAGCTGAAGTAGTGACGCCGTTAAGTCCCTTGAGGAATGTCTGTTGAAACCGATCTGTGGATCGGTTCAAGAAAGTCGAAGTCGTCAATACTGGTCTCAATAGTACGCGTCTTTTCATATGAGCAATGGAGATTTGTTGTTGCCCACGTTTGGTGGGCGCAAAGTCGTCTGCTATATCCTGTTGTCCCCTGGCGAGTTGGGGGAAGGCAAAGTCTTTTTCGACCGAATGTGCGGCGGTATGGCCTGGATGGTCTGAGCAACTTCTATATCAGCAAGGTGATTGATGGCGCGTGCATCTGCGTCTACAATCTAGATAGAGTGTTTTTTGGTCAATTTCTGGTACCAGATAGCAGATCCGACATAACTTTTGCCGGGTCGGAAGTCAAGAAGTTGATCATCACCACTTTCCAGAGTGTCTATACGTTGGAAATGCAGGTACGCGGCTTTGCATCATAGAGAACACATGGCAGAGTAATCGTGACATCACGGTGTGGCATCCCCACGACTGCAACAACACCAAAATAGTAAAGACACAGGACGGAAAAATATGCCTAGAATAGAGAACAATCACCTTAGCGCAAATATTAGCCTCGTTGGCGCTGAACTTCAGTCCCTCAAGCTAAATCATAATCAGCACGAACTGATCTGGCAGCGCGATCCATCAGTATGGTCTGGCAGTGCACCGATCCTGTTTCCAATCGTGGGTCGGCTGATTGATGGGCAGTATATACTCGATGGACAAACATATTCGATGCCAAACCACGGAATTGTAAGATCTGTACCCTGGACGGTAGTAGACCATGGTCAAACCCACGTCACATTGGAAATCTGTGACAGCGAAGCATCACGCCAGTGTTACCCTTTTCGATGGAAACTTGCTGTTCGGTTTGAACTTACTGAACTCCAGCTTTCAGTCCGTTACAGCTTGACGAATCAAGATACACGCACATTATACTTCTCTCTGGGTTCTCATCCAGCCTTCAATCTAGATTTTGGTTCCAATCACATCTCGGACTTTGTGCTTCGTACGGACAATCATGGCGAGCCCTGGCAGCGCCGCAAGATCGTGGATGGGACACTCAGCAAACAGCGGTTTGATCTCAATTGGCAGGGAACTGATCTGCCGCTGTCAGAATCGACCTTCGATGAAGGCGCACTAGTGTTTACAGGGATTCGCTGCCAGCAGTTGCAGCTGCTGAATAGGCGTGATTCCAAGCGGATCATCTTTGATACCGGTGGTGCCCCTGATTTAGGAATATGGGCTAAGCCTGGCGCTGCATACGTGTGCATCGAACCTTGGTACGGTTACGATGACCCGGAAGACCACGATCAACAGTTCGTTGCCAAGCCTGGAATTCAGACACTTGAGAGTCAGACCATTTTCAGTTCTGGCTACGCGATCGGGTTGAACTCAGCCTGGCTAAAGGGTGAGGACGGTGATGCAACCAGATTAGGGCAAGAAAGTTGAGAGTGTGAGAAATGGAAAGCTGGTGCATCCAAGAATAGGAACCGAAGACTTAGGCGCTAACCACAGACTTGTCTGTATATGCAGTTCAGTAATTCGACTTTAAGCGCATATCGAGAACCATGAGGGACAGGGACAGGCACGATCAGTTAAGGAATCATCGGTTATGGCGGTATCGCGCACAAGTTCGCCGAGTATATACAACATGTAGATGCAGCAGAATTCGTCGCGGTTGCTTCGGCAACGCAAGGCAAAGCGGAGAAATTTGCCAGCCAGTTCTACGTAGCCTCTGCCTTCGATGACTATACCCAGCTCGTGGATCGAGACGATATACGGGCGGTCCTAGAGGCGTAGGATCAGCAAGCTTCGCCAAAAAGAGAGAAAAGCCTATTTGACCGAGGGACAATAGTCGTTGATGAATCCGCTCAACACCGGCGGTCTCCGCGCCAAGTCTTCATGCATTTGAGGTAAGCTATTCAGAGGGGGCCGCCGTTTACCATCAGTGTGGTCGACGCAAATTGTGAAACCTGATGTTTACTAACAATACTGAGTAGTGACGTCCTTGCTCGCACGACGGGCACTTGCTCATCTGGCGATCACGATCTTGTCCAGCGACGGGTCTTCCGAAGGTTTCTTCAGCCAGGTGTGCTTGCGCTCAAGTATCTTGTGATTTCTGGACTGATTCGGAAATATACCACCGTATCTTTCGACCACCGATACCATGTTTGCTCAGATATTCAGAACTACTCGGTGGACTCTTGTACGGTCTGGCCTAGCGTATGCAATTCTTCGCTCATGTGTAGCCTGTGGATGGGTCGCACTAAAGATATCTTTATTCATTATTTTGCGCCTACCCGCTCATGGCCTGTTCGAATACAAAAGTTGGACTAGTAATCGAGATTAGGTCAACACACGTTATCCAGGCGCTGAACCTTTTTACAACAGAACCGGATTATCTATAGTGTACAGTAGCAAACGATTGTTCGACTTTGTGACACAATCTATATAACAAGTGCTTAGTCCAAACATCTCAATCACCATCATTCCGCCGCACAAGGCGTAGAAGAGGGGTACTATGTACATTCAAGAGGCGGTGAACCTGGCTGATTTTAACGACGAGACGCTTGCTCTCTATCGTTCTTTGGGCGTAGACATGATTCATCTGGAGTTGCGCACTGGCGTGAGTGGCGTCAGTTCCTCCATAGGCGAAGATCTGCGGCAGGGCAAGGACTGCACCTTCTTTTTTGAAGAGGCACGAGAGCGCGTTGAGGCGCACGACATGGCGCTCAACGTCGTTTTTATGGCGGCTTGGCGAGAGATTTCGCTGGGAGCAGAGGATAAAGACGAGAAGATCGACGCCTGGTGCAAGATGCTGGACTCGCTGGGCAATGCCGGCATCCCGCATCTTGGATGGAACTTCAAGCCCATGGGCAATTTTCGCACCACTTCGGCTATGGGACGAGGCGGAGCACGCTATAGCACCTTTGACTACAATGAGTTTATGCGCGATCGGCCCGAACCGTATCAGCCTGCAGTGGGCGAGGCAGAGATGTGGGCGCACATGGAACGCTTTGTGCAGGCCGTAATCCCGGTGGCCGAGAAAGCAGGCGTGTGCATGGCCCTACATCCCGACGATCCGCCGCTGCCGGAATCGTTGGCGGGCGTTGCCCAGATCTGTTCCACACCGGAACAGTTTCGTCGCATACTCGCAATTGCGCCCAGCGAAAATCACACTCTGCTTTTCTGCCAAGGCTGTATGACAGAGGCGTTGGGTGAGGGTGTATACGACTTCATTGACGAGATGGCCGCGGCAAAGAAGATCGCCTGGGTCCATTTTCGCAATGTGCGCGGCCAATTGCCCCACTTTGAAGAGGTCTTCATCGATGAGGGCGACATCGACATGCGACGCACCATGGAGATCTACCGCGATAACGGATTCAATGGTCCGTTCATGTTGGACCACACGCCGCAGATACCCGGCGACCCGACAGGCCGCATTGGCAGAGCGTACGCCATCGGCTACATTCGACGGCTGATGCAGGAGGTTTATGCGACTTGATTCTTTATGTGGGTCACTTTCGTTCCTCCAACAGCTTACTGTGTAGAAGCCAGTCGTAGCTACTCTTATGGCTAGCACATTCTCTGCACTAAGTCTGGTTGTGCGGCGCCAAATCGGTCTCGACTCACAATCTCGGCGCCTGGATGGGCTTTTAGCCATGACTCCAGACTCTCTGTCGTTCTATCGGCGAGGATGTCGACAACTCTTCCTTGCTCCGGGTCTATCAGAATTGTGCCGTAGGTTTGACCTTTGCGTTTTGCCCAATCATCGACACCCAACACCCGAGGTATGGAGCACTCAGGCGTCTGCATAGTACGAATAAATGCAAGTAACAGGTCTACACCGGCATGCATGGCTAGAGCAACACAGTGCCTGGCGCCACCGGAGCCACCAACCGAAAGGGCTACGGCCAGCTGTGCTTTGGTCAGCCCTTGGGTGCGCCTCGCCCTAGGCGCAGCCACAGTTGGAATGCGTTCGCAGAATATCTTCCGCTGACATCTACTGTTCTTACAGGTGAAGCGTCACACTTGCAGTGTGATCTGTACCGGAACACAAGCCCGAGGAAGAACTGCCAACTTTCTCTGGTATCTGCTGTGCTCTAGAGCGCTTGGTTGTCTACAAACAGGGCAGGCTGTTATGGCCTTTTTGACCGCGGCCACGCACTCGATTCGTTTACTGTTCTTGTCTAGTGTAACTCTGCTAAACACGATGACAGTTGGGTCGGGTAGTAGACAGGAAAGCATGAGTTCCTCCAGACACTCAACTTCGAAACGCTACATGCCCGTTATCTTCCTGATAGCAATACGATCATCTAAAATGCCGAAAGACCTCATTTCATTCCGCGTTTTACACAGGATTTGAACCGGCAGGGCGTGATAGTCTACGGCGACCGTTATTACCAGTTGACCTTCCTGCCCTCAGAGCCGGAACACGGCGAGGTCTGTGCGCGGATGGAGGTCCTGTACTGTACGGTGATGGACTCATTTGCCTTTCTGCCCTTGGACTAGCCGACCGCCGGATAGACGGGCGAAGCCAGCATATCGGTTCTGCTCTTGCAGGGCTATGGAAAGGTGACGGGGCAACTTGCTGTTTATTGACACGGTTTGATCCCTGTTTAACAAACGCACCGTACGGGCCAACGCCTATGGTAGCAACTGAGAAGGGGATGGTCTTTTTACATTCTTTCGGCTCATGAACCAGTGCCATTTACCCGTCAAAAAGATGGGATACGAGTCTCATTGTATCTCGTCGTGCGTTTGTGTGCGCCGTGTCACGGGCATATATATCACCTCCCAAGGAGGTTCTGGTACGTCAACATTTACAAGAGGGTCATCCGAGCAACCACGACCAAAGCCCGAAAGGCTCCCCGAAAGGGGCGTGGGGAACATAGCATCGAGGAAAAGCGGGTTGAGGCATGGTAGGCAATGCCAACAGGACTCCGCAAGACCCGGCTGATATGGTTAAAGCTATACCGCCTGAACTCTAGTCCCCAGTGGAGGAACGCGACTCTCACAAGGAACCTACCTACTGCTTGTGTCTGGGGTTGACCGTCAAGATTAACAAACGCTTGCCGGTAGTTGACCGCCCTGGAACTCGTTACCATGAGTAATGATAAGGGGACAAACGGAGAACCTAAGTCAGCCTGATAACATGTATATGCCACGGAACACGGGAATGCCTACCCCGCGAAAGCGGCACGGTATCGGAGTGACCGTAGTAGCCCAAGTTGCCATGTAATGTGACAGCATGGCGAAGGGTCACAGGGAACCCATACGAAGAGAACGTCATGTCAAGCGAAATGCTCCAAGCTGACAAGTATCTGAGTATAGTTAACTCGCAAGTCCATCTTCGTTTGCTGCCCGTGTCACTTGGACACTACCTATGGACGGTATGATGGACCAGCGTTTCGTTGAGGTTCCTGGAGAGCGGAGTGCATCGAAAGGTGCACGCTCCGTTCGGAGGGGGGCGGTTGAAGACACAGGTCATGCTGTGCGTTGGCCGCCTACCCTACAAGCAGTCCTGTGGTAGTGGCGGTTGTAGCAGAAAGCCGCTTCGCCACGTTCACATTCGGGGCGTGATGTCATCGCCAAGGCTAGATTCCCCATGAACGAGCACTTTCACCCAATATTCCTCATTCGAAATTCGGATAGTTCCCACATGGATGCAGGCATGTAACCCTGGCTGATTAAGCGTTACCCCCGGTTTTCTCCAACTCGGCGGTCATGTCGTGCAGCTTGGGAATCAGCAGAGGAAGATCGGTAGCGACAATCGACCACACGATGTCGAGATCCGTGTCGAAGTATCCGTGAATCAGTCGATTTCGAGTAGCAGCCATCTGCCGCCACGGTATATCTGAATGCGCCAGTCTGATTTCTGCGCTGATGTTGCAGGAGGCTTCACCAATTATCTCAAGCAAGCGCACAAGGGCGAGTGTCAGCATTTCGTCTGCGTCCAGATTGGCTCGCGTGCCGCCGGACACGAAATCTACTGATTTTGGGGCTGCGTCCAACAGATGATGCACCTAGATTAGATCGCTATTGCTCATACTGAACTTCCGCCTCCGCCAGCACACGGTCACGGAAGTAACGGCTGAGGGACGGCGGTGTGTGCAGATCGATGTTGCGGCCAATAATGGATGTCAGTTCTTCCTGCAAGACGAAGAAGTCCATCCCGGGGACATGCCCCGCCTCAAACTCGACCACTACATCGACATCGCTCTCCGGCCCGAAGTCTTCACGAAGCACCGAGCCGAATAGGGCCAACCGGCGTATTTTGTGGCGCACATAGAACCGTTCGATCTGTTTGTGCGGCAGGTGCAGATGATCGGATGCAGCGGTCATTAATTGTCCTCCTTGTAAACCCTCCTTATACGCCGATTCTAGCACGGAGCGTCTGTTTTGCGCATCCTCGGCATCAGCGCCGCCGGCGGTCCAGAGCCGTCGTGCCGGCTATCCTCCCGACGACTCGCTAACCACGTGGATATTGTTTCGAGTAGGGTTGTTGGCAAACCACCGGGTAGTGCGGCCCAATCGACTGGATCGCTGCTGCTTGTCGTCAAGAACAAATGCTTCACACCTGAAATCTTGTTGATGGTTGCGTCTGGGTTACCTGCTTGTGCCAAGGCTGCTTCCAGCGCTTTTGTGTTGGCCTCTGGCAGCACCACATTGTCCTGCTCGGCATAGAGTGTCATCACCGGGATGGTAACAGCAGCCCATGTTTGCGCCGGCTCGTGGCGAACGTTGTACAGATAGCGGGATTATGATAGACATCGACCACAGCTTGTTGCGCTTGCTGCCGGGCCAGCGTGTCGAGATCTCCTAGTGCCGCTTGCCCCAGTTATGTACGTGCGGTGGCCACCCGGTGATCATGCTCCTGATGCCAGATGGGGGCAAACAGTAGCTGGATTGCAGCCTGGAAGCTCTCTGTTGCGCAAAGAGATACGCAGCCGTTTCCACCTGTCCTAGTCTTGCGGTAAGACAAGCAAACGCTTCCAATTTACGCGTAAGCCGCGCGGGATGCTCCACCTCCATAAAAAAGTGCCAGGGTACTCGCCTTTTAAAAGGGGATGGGGAAAGGAAACCACACTTTTTATTTTTTCGACAGGCTCAATCCGGCGGACCTAAGGCAGAAGCTACAGGCGGCGGGCAACTTCTAGGAACGCCGCAGGTGTGAGTTCCTGTAGCTCGCCTACTCTGTCCAAGACGAGAAGATCTTGATCGCCAGTGATAAGATATTCAGCTTCATTGACGATACCGTAGGCGACTAGATAGTCGTCTTTTGGGTCGCGACTGAACGATGCGATCTCGTCAAGGCGCGGGAGCATGTTCGCCTAAAGCCTTGAGCTGGGCCATCGAGATCGTCGATAAGCGTGCGAGGATATGAGCTCACGGAAGTACGGTTTCCCGGTGACGGTTGCGGTTATCTCGCTGATCTGCTCAGACGGGATCAATAGGTCGATATCGTCAACTGTGAGGCACATCGTGATCACGGTCGTGACTACCTGCGGCTCCGCCGGCGCGAGAATGTAGCTCAGGAAGACGTTGGTATCGATGAGGACTCTCACCGCTGCGATGAAGCCAACTCTTCATCAGCCTGGGCTGTCTCCTGAACGACCTCTTCAGAGAAACCTGCAAACCGGTAGGCTTCTTCGGCAGATAGGTCCGGATTCTGATTTCGCGCCTCTTGGCGCAGCGCATCCAGCGCTCGATGCGCCATACGCTTCCGCTCGCGTTTACGCAGTTTCTCCACTTCTTCGTATTCGGAAAAGGACATGAGCACCGCCGCAGGCTCGCCGTACAGCTTGACGATCACCTGATCTCGATGTTCTGCTGTCCATTTCACTAGTTGGCCAAAGCGAGTCTTGGCTTCACTTGACGTCACGGTCTTGGGCATAGGACGATTTCCTTGCATCGGTCAGATGGCAACTTGCATCAAAGTGTTGTCCAAAATGATAAACAACATGTTGACTACAAGTATGCTGACTGCCACAACGAAATGCAACCGGTATTTTTCCTGAAGGCTCCACGCCTTGCGCTGACGAAACTCGTCTCTAGGGCCAACAAAACAATAGAGGGACGTGCGTGAATCGCGCAGGGTGCGGCAGATGTTGGGAATCGACATTGTGGGATCGGCCATCAGTTTGGCCGCGAGTGCCACATCCTTCTTGCTCAGCTTGGAGGGCCTGCCATCGCCAATGCTATATTCCCCTAAAACGGGTTCATCCGCACTGTTGGTGGAAGCAGATGAGTGGTGGCAAGGACAATAACGGGCAAAGACAGGCAATATCCCGTCTTATATTTGTCCCACCGCCTGACTATGATCGCCCTAAACAAATTCTGGGATCCTAATCACACGGATTCTCTGACACAGGTTATCCCCGTGGACGACCCGAGCCCAGTACTGATCCCGCTCCCAGACAAGGGCTTCGAATTGTCGCTACTCGTCGCATATAATAAACTACCGGGGTTCAAAGGGTGGGCATGAACTTGCTCTGTCATGGCGAAATCGGTGGGCCTAACGAAATTCGTCCTTCGCTCTATGTCGTATCCATAGCTTCGAACTGAGGGAGAACTTACAATGGAATATAGATTGCTCGGTGGTTCAGGATTTAATGTTTCGGCGCTCAGCTTCGGCACTGCAACCTTTGGCGGAGACCATCCTTTTTTCGCGAAATGGGGAAACACCGATGTGGAACAAGCCCGACGACTGGTCGACATCTGCATCGACGCAGGCGTAAATCTATTTGACACCGCGGACGTATACTCTAGCGGCCAATCGGAAGAAATACTGGGAGAAGCAATCGGTCGGCGGCGAGACCAGGTCCTGATTTCTACGAAGGCGACTTTCCGCATGGGTGATGACCCAAACGCGGTTGGCACTTCTCGCTTTCACCTCCTGCGTGCATGCGAGGACAGTCTGCGTCGCCTAAATACGGACTATGTCGATATCTACACCGTACATGGGTTCGATGCAAGAACCCAGGTTGAGGAAACGCTGCGGGCATTGGAGACGCTGGTGCAAAGCGGCAAGGTGCGCATCATCGCCTGTTCGAACTTCTCCGGCTGGCATCTGATGAAGTCACTAGCAGTATCGGAGAAGTATGGTTGGGCGCGATATATGGCCCATCAGGCCCACTACACGCTGCTCAGGCGCGAGTATGAGTGGGAACTGATGCCACTTGCCCTCGACCAGAACGTCAGCACGATTATCTGGGGAGCGCTGACACAGGGGCGTCTGAGCGGGAAGTTTCGCCGCGGGCAACCAGTGCCGGCGGGAACTCGTGTCGCCCAGGGAGCCGGCGAAGGACCGCCCATTCCGGACGAATGGTTATATAGCGTCATAGACGTGCTCGACGAAATCAGCGCCGAAACAGGAAAGACTGTTGCGCAGATCTCGCTCAACTGGCTCTTGCAACGACCAACCGTTGCTAGCGTCGTCATTGGCGCCCGGAACGAAGACCAGTTGACCGAGAATCTAGGCGCAGTCGGCTGGAATCTGACCGAGGAGCAGGTCGCTCGGTTGGACGCCGTCAGCGAAAGGGATACTATCTATCCTTACTGGCATCAGCGAGGGTCCACAGATCGAAATCCGTTGCCAGTGAAGCTATATAGATAGCGAGCAAGATCCAACCCTCCAGGCGAAAAGCTGTGTTAGGGGCGCCAGTTGAAGCGGTGCGGGATTTGCTTTGTCGAAATCCAAAACGGATCTACCTCGCCTATTTTAAGGTGTAGCAAGATAGGGTCTCTCGGCATTTTGATGATCCGTATTCATAATACGCCACAAGAAGTCGATGGCTGTCCTGGATGCGTCCGGAAAGCACCTGCTCCAATCCATTGATCTTACTACGTAAGTGCGCTATCGCCCGTTGCGCCAGGACTTCGGGATTGTCTTAATAAGCGATGTTCGCAGTTAACATCGAAAGTGATGACACGCCAATAATATCGGTGGCTACGATGCTGAGTTTGAGATTGGCATCCTCCAACACCCTACGGACACGATTCACTTCCTGTCCGCGCTCATCAATCAGGTGCGAGCGATAACGGACTCACTCGCGTAGTGTGCGTTGCGGCGCTTCTAGCACGAAAATGGCTTGGAGTAAGCCATGTTGCAGTAGTTCAGCGATCCACTGTGCCTCATCCGGACTCTGTTTAGCTCCCGCTGCAGCTCCCGGACCTCTTCATCGCTGCTCTTAACTTTGCCCTTGCCAGGAAAGGCTTCTGCACCATCTGAACGCATCTCGGCCCGCCACCGGTACAATAATGCTGGCTTGATTCCGAGTTCACGAGCTACTTGCGCAGCGTTAACATCTTGTTCTTTGGATAATGTTACGGCTTCTTGCTTGAACTCTTTCGTGTATTCGCGACATTTCATAGGACACCTCCTTGTATGCTATGAAGCGAAGATGCCAGTCCATCTTTTCTGCGTGTCCACTTTATCGGGTCAAACCCAGTCGTACACTGCGACTCACATCAAAACTGTACAGGCCGTTCCGTACGGACACATACGCTGTATCCTCTGCCACCGCCAGGCCCGTCGCCGCGCCATCAAATACAGTCGATCCCGATGACCTGAGGCCGTAGCGTATTCTGCAAACTGACGATATTCAGAACACCGCGCCCAGCGCCATACGCGAGGGTACCGACCACTCCGATATTATTTGACGGCAGCGTCAGATAGTCCACAAGCTGAGGATGCTCTGGCTTCGTGGCTTGAAGTACGGCAAACTCGAAGCTGTAGCCCATGAGCGCGAAGTCGTCGTATGCGGCGGTCGCCATCGCGGGTCCGCAGATATGACCCTTGAGTTCAAACTCCTCGACTGTTGCATCGGCTCCCAGTCTTTCCGTTCCCGCACCAGCTGTCGCCAGCCAGACGACGCTGAATACCGCAATCCAGATCAGGATCCATCTTCGCAAACGTAACATTGTCGTCTGCCTGGAACTGAATATCGCTTCTCGCTCCAGTTCCAGGATGACAGGCAGTCCTTCTCCACTTGACCCACCGCCGTCTTGCGACCGATCCAAAATCGATCCACTGGCGCAATAGAGCTTTTATGGTCCCTTCATGGTCCACATCGCCCTTGCGCCAGCGCATCATTAGCTCCATAATGGTCGCACGTAAGATCTGAGTGCAGATGGAGGTGCACCCTTGAGCCGCTTGTCGATCCACCTTCTTGGGCCGCCGTGCGTCGAAATTGACGGCGAGCCCCAACTATTCGACCGGCGCAAGATTCTCGCCCTGCTGACCTACCTCGCCGCCGCTCCGGGAGTCCACAGCCGCGATACACTTGCTGCGCTGCTCTGGCCGGACTACCGCCAGGACTCTGCACGCGGGAACCTTCGCCGCACCCTCTCGCTGCTCAACAGCTCGCTCAAGAACGGATGGCTCAAGGCAGAGCGCGACACAGTTGAACTTGCCCGAGATAACGGACTCTTCCTGGATATCGCCCGATTTCACGCCTACATCGCCGAATGTGACCGGCATGAACATGCGCCAGGTGATGTCTGTGTCGCGTGTGCTGAACCGCTGGCTCGTGCCACCTCCCTCTATCGCGACGATTTTTTGGCAGGTTTCACCCTTGCCGACAGCCCCATATTTGACGAGTGGCAGGCCCAACAGACCGAGCATCTGCGACGAGAGCTGCAATCTGTGCTAGCCCGTCTTGTCCGATGCCATATGCAACAGGGTGACCTGAGCGCAGCATTGACCTATTCCCACCACTGCCTCGAACTGGATCCCCTGAACGAGAAGGCGCACCGCGATTTGATGCGTCTGTACACATGGCAAGGCGACCGCACGGCAGCCCTACGACAGTATGAGGAATGCGCGCGCTTGCTTTCGGAAGAGCTAGGTGTCCAACCGGAAGCTGAAACAGATGAACTACGTGCCGCCGTAGCAGACGGTACGCTTTCCGCTATAAGCAAACCAGCGCCAGAACACGTGGCACCGATTCTGGTACAAGACGCGCAACCACCGAGCGAAGTTCTCAAAGAGGATGAATCGCAATTGTCAGTGGCTACAGGCGAGCTGCGCCAGGTGACGGTGCTCAGTGCAGGGCTTACCTCGCCGCCGGACGTCGACTCCGTTCCGTCCGCACAGGTCAGCCGAATGGCCGGCTTGCTGAGGCAAATGGAACAGATCGCGAATGGCTTCGGTGCGGCGGTTGAGTCTCATCTCGGTGACGGTATCATCGCCACATTCGGTGCCACACAGCTACATGAAGACGATTCGGAACGAGCGGTGTATGCCGCGCTGCAGATCCGCAATGTAGCCGCAGACGCCGGCATCGACGTCAGTGCCGGCATACACACAGGTCGCGTCTATGTACGAGCTGGCGAAGGCAAGACCGAGAGTCCCGCCATCCTCGGCCACGTCGTCAACATGGCTGCACGCCTGTGCGACCTGGCCGCAAATGGTGAGATTCTGCTCAGCCAGCCCGCTTATGACCTGACACGCCTGTCCGTCCGTGCCATGTCGCGCACGGTTTTCTTGCCGAGACAAATGGAGCCGGTTAGGGTCTACGAACTCTCACGTCTGCGCCGGCGACCGCGCCGCACCCGGGGCATCGAGGGACAGCGCGCCGACCTAGTCGGACGCGACCGGGAGAGGACTGTGCTTGGACAGATGCTGGATGCGTTGCAATCGGGAACTGGCGGTGTAGTCCTGCTCATTGGTGAGGCGGGCGTCGGGAAGTCGCGACTAGTAGAAGAGTGTGAAAATCTGGCGTCCATCGTGAAGACGCCGCCAGTGTGGCTGGAAGGCCGGTGTCTGGAGATGACGTCAGCCACACCTTTCGCTCCCTTCGTTGGCTTGCTACGCGGCTACCTGGAGATGGAATCAGGCCTTGGCCACCGGTCCATTGCGACAAACATGCGAGGCATGCTGGAATCACTGGTCACAGATGGTGTGCTGACCTGCGAGCAGCGAGAGGAAATGGGTCCCTTGCTGGGAAGATTGCTGACGCTGTCCTTCGGAGACGTTTGGGACGATGCTCTTTCTGCGGCCGATCCGCAGCAGGTCCAGTACCGCACGTTCCAGGCGCTGAAGGAGTTGTTCACCGCACTGGCGCAGCGTCAGCCGCTCGTCGTCGTGTTGGAAGACCTACACTGGGCCGACGACCGCTCCCTCGATCTGGCTGCCGAGTTGATCGCACTCGCAAAGGAAGAACCGTTGCTGCTGCTGTGCGCCTTCCGGCCTGACGAAGGACACCGCACACGCCAGCTTGCCGCCATCGCAGCACGTCGATGCCCAACTAATTGGCAGGAGTTTAGGCTGCCACCATTGCGGCGTGACCAAGCCGGCGTTCTTGTCTCATCCCTTTTAAGTGACGCCGAACTGGATCCAAGTCTACTGAACCAAGTAATCGATCGCGCACAGGGCAATCCGTTCTTCGTCGAGGAGGTCGTTCGTTCGCTGTTGGATAGCGGTGCTATATACCGGGAGGGCCATACCTGGCGCTCTCGCTCAGAAACGACGCTGGACGTCATACCGGCGGGTGTGAACAGCGTTGTGCTCAGCCGCGTTGACCGCCTATCGTCCACAGAGCGACAGGTGCTGCGCCAGGCTGCAGTAATTGGCCTCACGTTCACACTGCCCGTGCTCGCGGACGTGACATCCGGCAACGATCTGGGGAATCTACTGACCGACCTCGAAGAACATGGCTTTGTCTATCTGGAACGCTCTCTGCCCACACCGGAATATTCCTTCTGGCATATCCTCACGCAACAGGCAGTCTACAACACGTTGCCACGAGACAAACGCACCGTGCTGCATGCGCAGGTCGCAGCCGCCATAGAGACACTCTATGCGGACGAGCTGAATGAGCACGTGGTCGAGCTCGCCTTCCACTACGACCGCACCGACAACGCGGATGAGGCAATAGAATATCTGCTCCTGGCGGGCGAGAAGCTGCGTCGCGACTACGCCGGCGACAGCGCCATTGCACACTTTAAGCGCGCCCTGGAAAGGCTGAATGAGCAGGAAGCTTCCACGGAAACCAGTACAGGGCCGACCGCCGGCCGGTCACAAGAACAACGTTACCGTGCGCTCAAAGGCTTAGGACAGGCCTACACCGTTCGCTTCGATCAGGATGAAGCAGAAGCGGCTTTGCGTAAGGCTTTGGAGCTCGGAAAGCAGCTAAATCTTCCGGCTGTTGAGCTAGTGCGCCTGACGTTGTGGTTGATTGAAGTGCTAGTATGGCAGCCAGATCACAAAAGTCTGCAGCAACTCATCGAAGATGCATTCGCACTGCTTCCACCTGACGAAGTCTCCACGGAGAGAGCCATTTTAAACCAGACTACCTGGCTTAGCAGTGTTCGCTACAAAAGCTTATCATGGCTATCCTCACTACATCTCGACGAAAATGCTCACATCCTCGTGAACCTGCCTTACGTGGAAGAACTTCGTCCGGCTTATTTCAGCACGATGGGCCTCTGCCTGAATCGTAAAGATCTAGCCGAAAACTGCGTTTGGTTTGAACGGTTTAGCCAGCGCGCCAGAGAAAGCGGAGATCTGCGAGGATACGCCGAAGCGCTATTTCAGAGGGGAATCGCGTTATGGGCGAGTGGTGATTTTCTGAGTGCGTCAAAATACCTCCACGACAGCGCTAGTCAGATGGAACGCACTGGCGATTGTTTGCACACCGCCTGGTTTCTCACCATTGCGGTATATGTCGAATTGCAGATTGACAATCTTGCGGAGGCGCAAGAATTGGTGAGGCGGCGCGCAGAAGTCATGGCGCAGGGCGGCATCACAGATTCACGTCATTGGGACCAATGGGGTTCAAATGGTCATATCTATCCTCTTTTTGCACTGAGTGATGGCGACTCGGCGACGGCACTGGCATCAATGCGTCCTTTTAGTCCAGAGGTTGGCGCAAACATCTTTAAGGATACAGCTTTCGCCGGACTGTCACTTTTGTTCGCAGAACTTCTACTAGGTTGCGGCTTCGCAGATGAGGCGATTAACCGTGTGAACGGTGCAATGGATGCTATCTCTAATCTTCCTGGTGACGTGGCTGAGATTGATTGTGGTGACGGATTGGCTATGCTGCTGCGGCGACCGCTGGCGGAAGCTCTGAGCAAGCTCGAAGAGGCGTATGTCGACAGGGAGAAGTTCCGAGCCCGACTACAACGACTTCGTTCCGAATTCACCGGTTTCGCGCCAGCCTTTACGCACTGGTTTCTTGTTCCGGCAAAACCCGACACAGCATTCGAGACTGCTGGCGAACCGATCGATATCACAGAACTGGCATGGACCGACCCGTTCGACGACTGTACCTACGGTGTTGATGCTGCTGGCATCGCGATCCATGCGGCTAACGGCCGTGAGTTTTGGATGCTCAATCGCAGTGCGCCGCGTCTGCTGACGCCCACTGTAGGTGACTTCGCCTTAGAAACCGTGGTTTGCGTGGAAAGGGAAGACTGTCCCGCAATGGGCGGTCTGCTCCTGTGGGCGAATGAGGAGAACTACCTCTGTCTGAACTGGGGGGAGAGACGCTGCGACGAGATCGGCTTCGAGGGTTGTTTTGGCAACAAGGACCTCGTCGTAGGCCGCGGCAAGCTGCCGGGCAAGCACATCCGCCTGCGGCTCGAACGTAGCGGTGACCAGGTGCGCGCGCTGTGCAGCACGGACGGCGAGACGTGGTTTTCGGCTGGACAAATAGAGTTCCGGGTGGACGAAGATCCCCAGGCGGGATTGTTCGCCATCGGTCACATCGACCGCGCCGTCTACCCTGGCGCCTTCCCCGATGGTACCGCCATCCGCTTCAGAGACACGAGTTACCATCGCAAGACCACAGTCGGCAACACTATTTCGCTGAGTGAACCGTAGTCTCGCACGGATCCAAGTGACCGGTGAAGCTAGAATTCGTTCAAGCGGCTCGGCAAGACGTTTTATAGCCGATCTGAGCTTACCTACTACAAAGTGACTGAACTTCGTCCAGACGAACCGGTGCAGTCGACATAACGAAGTGCGGTTGCACTCCTGGCTTGTATAGAACTACATCTTGTATTGCTGACCCGTTTTGGTGGTACTCAAGTACATTTCGTGCTAGATTAGTCTGACAAGGCGAATCCGTAGTAGATCAAGATTCGCCCGACCGTACATTTGCCGCTTCAACGTTTTGAATCGGTTGACATGACCTTCGGTCGACCCGTTGCTCCAGTCACTTTCTGCAACGGCAGAGCGACTTCGATGAGCTTCTTCATGTAGGGCATAGGGTTTGCTCTATTTAGTTCGACCCAATCCTTCAGCCGATAAGGTTTTTGACCCATTCTTGTTGCGCCGCGTTGACCAAGCGCTGGTCGGCCGTCCACAGTTCGCTGTCCAGGGCGTCGGCCAGGGCAAGATAGAACGAATCATATGCGTTGATACGCTGTAAGCGCAGGCTCCAGTCAAAGGCTGCCTCGCTCAACGGCCGATCCGGGATGATCAGATCAATCGGAAAAGTATGCACGAGTCGCAGCGCGTGGCGCGCTTCGTCCTCGGTCAACTGTTCGAAGTGCACCGCTTTGACCAGGGCGGAGGTGAGCTCATAGAGCCATAGGCTCGGCGCGACCAGCCGGTCTTCTGTCTGCCGCCATTCGTCCAGCTTGGCACGCAGATATGACTGGTGTGCGTTGGGAACGAGCAGGCGAAAGACAAAGCTTGCGTCAACCACCAGCGGCATCGCGGTCCTCCAGGTCGTCGCGGGCAGCCTGCCAAACTGTGTGTGCATCGACGGGAACGCCTTTTCGCCGTTTCAGAATTTCGTCGCCGAGTTGGGCGCTTTCTGCCAGCCATGTTCGCCACTCTTTGGCCTTGGTGTCCTTGGCGCGTGCCAGCCATTCGTAGTCCTCTAGGCTGACTAGGGCAGCCTTGGGTTTGCCGCGAGAGGTCAGGACAATGCGCTCACCGGCATAGGCGACGCGGTTCACCAACTCGGAGATGTCGCGCTTGACCCGACCGATGCTAACGTGTGCTTCACCGCTCATCATGATTTCTCCTTCAGAACCACCCGCCGAAAAGCTGACTATCAGAATATTGCAACTCGATTCTGGCGTCAACTACTCGTGAACATTTGCTTGGCTCCGCCGGCGTGAGTCCATAGTTGAGCGACGTTGAAGTTCTCGCCTGTGCTGTCGATGTTCGGTTCGTGGTCGAACCACTAGGGCAGGTAGCGTATCTCGCGTGCATCGATAAACTTGTCGTGTATCTTGCCGAATTGTCTTGCCAGTAGCATTGCGTATCCGTGGTGGTAGTCCACTCTTCTCGCGTAGTGTACCGGCGAAGTGGCGGACGATAGAGTACTGTCCTGAAAAGCCTTGCGCCTGGATCTCTCGACAAAGTTGTGCGGAATTGTGGCAACCTGCATTCCAGCGTTCGAGTATGTAGTCTCTGTTTGGGTCGAGCAGTTGCCTCCGACGCGATCGCCGAAGGGGCGTGTGTGGAAGCTCCGTATTGAGGTAACGGCGTACAGTCTTAGGGCATACGTCAATGTGCATAGCGACTGCTCTATTTTTCCATCCTTGCTGATGAAGTCGGTGAGCTTCGAGGACACGTTGCCCACGAGCAATATCTGCTGTGCCGGGTTGCGCAGTGTCAGAATACGCGTTGGACAATGATTCTGGTGCAAGGGGTGTGTCTTGGCATTCGCTCGTTGCCTGTGTCTGCGAAAGCTCACGTTCGATCACTGACTGATGCTTCTGCTAGGTCTTGTACACCGCATCCGTCAGGTTCTTGAACAGATGCCAGCGCGGTCCAAGGAGTCCCGCCACCTGCTTGGATCCGGAGACGTTCGTCTGGTGACAATCGTGGGGCCTGGCGGCATGGGTAAATGTCGGCTAGCACGGTAGGCGGCTGCAGAGCTGCTGGACAACTACGGCCAGGGCGTCTTCTATGTGGAGCTGGCGCCGCTTGGCGACACGGGCGAGATCCCCGTGGCTTTGGCAGACGTCATGGGCGTTGTGCTGCAGGCTCAGGGGAAATCGACGAAGCAGCAGCAGCTGGACTATCTATCTGAGCGACAGATTCTCCTTGTGCTGGACAACTTCGAGTACCTATTGGAGGGGGCGGAACTCGTGAACGCGATCCTGCGGAACGCGACCGTGGTCAACATACTGGTGACCTCGCGTGAGCGGCTCAGGCTGAGCGGGAAGAATGTCTTTGATCTGGCCGACATGAGCTTCCCCGCGAGAAGAAGATGGCTGACATCGTCGAAGAGTACAGTGCCCTCAAGCTTTTTGCGCAAAGCGCCCGACGCGCCGATGCGGCCTTTGTGCTCAACGACGGCAACAACGCGCACGTAGCGGAAATCTGCCGGCTGGTACACGGCATGCCGCTGGCCATCCTGCTGGCGGCCGCGTGAAGCGACGTGCTCTCGCCAGAGGAAATCAACACCGAGATCAGAGCGAGCCTTGAATTCCTTCAGGCGAGGGTTCGCGATCTTCCCGACCGGCAGAGCAGCATCCGCGCTGTGTTTTCGTCCTCTTGGCAGCGGCTGAGCGCGGACGAGCAGTCGGCCCTTATGCGGCTGGCTGTCTTTCGCAGTGGCTTCACGCGTGCGGAAGCACAGGTTGTCGCGACGGCGATGCTGCCTATTCTGGGCAACCTGGTCAGCGCATCGCTGCTGCAGCGAGATAGCGCGCAGGGTGGGCGCTACCAGATACACGAGCTGCGGCGCCAGTATGCCGAAAAACATCTGAAAACCGCACGTGCGTGGGCGAAACGCAGGCCGCGCACGCCGCCTACCTCGCCGACTTTCCACATGCACTGGAATCGGATCTGAAGGGCCGACGAAAGCTTGGCGCACTGCAGGAGATAAAGGCGGATTGGGACAATGTGTGCGCTGCTTGGCAATGGGCTGTTCAGCATAGGGACTTCGCCGCGATTGATAAGGCGTTGGAAAGCGTTTATTGGTTCTGTCCTCGCCGCGTGTCTACCACCTGGCGCGGGCGGACGTGCGCGCCAGGCTCTATCCTATCATCGCCCTGCAAGGGCTCAAGATCCCGGACCGGCGCAAGTATTTCCGCGCCCTCGACCTCTACGCCAAACACGCGATCGACTTTGAGGACGCGCTCACCGTAGCCGAGATGGAGCACAGCGACGTTGAGGAGCTGTTCAGTTACGATATGGACTTTGACACGTTCGAGCACATTACACGCTTTGAGCCGTAGGTACCGTCCTGGCGGCGGCCAAGGTTAATCCTGGAGCAGATGCAGAGTGACGCCACTAAAGACCTGCCACGCACGGCCATCAGTAGTCCTTACGCAGTTGGGCGAGGGAAACACATTCTGAGAGCGCTGGAGGAGGCGACGTCATCTCTGTGCAGCGTCCATTGCATCTTTCGCCACTTGTCCTGACAACCTCCCTTCTCCTGTCGTTGATGGTTGCATGCGTTACCACCAGGCTAATGTCGCCTTATGCGCTATCGTTGCCGGATGCTTTCCTACCTTTCGTTGTCGGTGGATCGGAGAGTTCGTCGGCTATGGCGTCTTGGCTATCAGATAACTTTGTTGATAACCCGGAGATAGACATGCGGCAGATTGATATTGAAGGGAGATAACCATGCGCCTTTATGGGTGTTGTAGACTGTAGGGAATAGGGAATCGATACGAAGTACCTGTTCTGGAAGTGCACCACTGCAGTGAACTCGACAGGCATTCTTACCACCAAGCTCTATATTCCACCCAGTCGACCGAACGCAATTTCACGGCCTCTTTTGGTTGCCAAATTGCAGTCCAGCATGAACAGGTTGGCGAGTTTTTCCCTGCTCTCCGGGCCAGCAGGTTCCGGCAAGACTACCCTACTCAGCGAATCCGTAGGCAGTTACCCATGCCCTGTTGCCTGGCTCTCCCTGGACAACGGCGATAATGATCCGAATCGTTTCTGGATGTACGTGATCGCGGCCTGCCAGGCCGTTCTCGAAGACGTCGGCAATTCCGCTGCTGAACTGCTCCAGATGCCGCAACCTCTGAAGAGCGAGACGATACCCATCTTGTTCATCAATGATCTCGCCGCGGACGACCGCTCGCTTGTGCTCGTTCTGGACGATTATCATGTGATCGACCATCCCATCATCCACAGCGGCATGCAGTTCCTGCTGGACCATCTTCCCTATAATCTCCACATTGTCATCGGCTCACGAACGGACCCGCCTTGGCCGCTTGCACGCTACCGGGCGCGTAATCAGCTTGTGGAGATACGCGCACAGGAGTTGCGCTTTCAACTCGACGAGGTTACCGACTTTCTCAACAGGACAATGGGCCTGCAGTTGTCCGCTGAGGAAGTGGCGGCGCTGGAGGAACGCACGGAAGGCTGGATTGCCGGTCTGCATCTGGCGGCGCTCTCTCCTTGGCGATGCTGAATGGTGTGTTTCACAAGGCGGTTGCCTATTTAGGAATCGCCATCGCGCCGATTGCAATCATCGCGATGATGTTGTACCCCATCGTCGGCGTGGCGTACTTCTGGTGGTGGCTGCCGCTATTGGTTTGGTTGGCTGCAGCGGGCTGGACGCTATTTCGCCTGGGAGGGCAAGATGCGGTTTCTGCCTACGGACCGTCCAGTGAATTGGCTCAAAACAGCGCCTGAGCTGCAGAAGGACTAGTGACTCGCACGACGCATGAAAGCGCCGAGGTAGCTCAGCCAGGTAGTCCATCGGCGCTACAGATCGCAGAGAATGAGTCTTACAAACTCAATGGGCTGTGATCCGGCGTTCGATGGGCCCGATACTCCAGGCAGCAGTGGCGAATCGGGCCCGGATGAGCGGCGGTGTCAAGGACAGTGTCGTAGCAGGACCGCCTGACTAGCAGCAGCATGCACAGTAGAGACCATTTGCATTCGGACATACAGCTATTGGTACTGTGCACGTCGACTGCTGGTAAAGACGCCAGATGTAGAGGTCATTCATGTGTGACGATCGGTTCTATGAAATAAGGGTTGAAGGTTGTCTTTCGGCGAATTGGACCGACTGGTTTGAAGGACTGGAAATCCATAACGATGGTGAGGGTGTGACGACCCTGCGCGGACGGTTACTCGACCAGGCGGCCTTGTTCGGCACACTTTCCAGGATTCATGCGCTCAATCTCAAACTCCTATCGTTGCAGCGCACAGACCCTCCGCAACAAGTGGAAGGTTCTCTTGAGTAGACCGGTGCTGTGTAATTCACTTAATGTTCACCATCGCCAAAGGCAGAAATCGCCGCAATACACCGGTGCTCGTCTGTAAAGGCAGCTGCACAGTCTCAGCAATGGCATTGACTATTTGCCCCGGGTCGTTCAAGCTTGCCATCTCAACGAAATGGACGCCATGGCTTAAGAGGCGTGCTGTGGCTACTTGCTGGGCAGTCGCCAAGGCTAGGCGGGTCTTGCAATTCCGCCTGGGCCAACAATTGACACGAGCCGCACGCGGCTACATGCCAGAAGCTCATCTAGCTGTGCCAGTTCGTCATGCCTCCCCACAAAGGACGTGAGAGCTGTGGGTAGATTGTTCCGGAGAGGCGCTTGCTCCTGTGCGGAGGTGGTTACTCCTGAGTTGGAATCTGTGTCCTGCTGTCGGGACGTCTCGATGAAGTCGCTCTTCCAGCGACCCTCCCGCAAAGTGTCCGCCAGTTTAGTGGTCTCATCGCCGGGCAGCAGTCCATATTCCTCCTCCAGCATATCCACACAGATCTGGTACTGGTTTAGGGCAGCGACAAGTTGGTCTGTCTGGGCATACAGGCGCATGAGTTGCCGGTGAGCCTCCTCGCGCCACGGTTCGATCGAGAGCAAGCGCTTGGTGTATTCGATGGCCTGCGACCATTCTCCCTGCTCTGAGAATCTAGTCGACAATATGTGCAGTCCCTGTACTGCGAGATCGCGCAGCCGATCCCGTTCTAGCGACTGCCAGTCCTCAAAGTCAGCCGCATTGTGCACGTGGAATCCCTGCAGGAAATCGCCGCGATAGAGATCGACCGCCTCGACCAACTGGGTTATATCCTCCTTCGTTGTCCAATCGGCCAAGCTAGTCTCAAGGCATTCGACGTCCAACCAGTAGGATCCTTCCAACCAGAGAGAGATAGTCTGCCCCTGCACGGAGACGTAGTCGCTCATCAGCCGGCGTACTTCACTAAGCGTCGTGCTGAGGTTGACCCTTGCCTTGTCTTCGCTGAAATCACCCCACAGGAGGGTAGCCAACGAAGCGCGTAGGTGAGGTTTGCGCGTTGCAGCCAGATAGTACAGCAGTGCCTGGGCTTTGCTGGTTTTGAACTCTGAGACCGGATTTCCGTTGAGAGTCACTTGCGGCGTACCGAGCAGTGCCAGACGCAGCTTCCCGTACATTTTGGCTCTCCTCAAAACGTGCCATTCATATATTATTCGCGGTTTATTCGCGGTTCATTCAGCACGCTCTGCTAAGCTCTCAGACGATCGCAGAAACAGTGTAACGCATTGACGTAACGCTGTATAGGTAGAGGAAATCGGTCAGGATACAAGAAATGGCACAAACACAGCGAATACTCACACTTCTGCGAACGTGCGCCTTGGAAAACGGCAACGTGGAATAGGGTTTCGGTACATTTGGCAACTAGGTTACAGGTTTGAGACCCGGCTACTTGCCTGTCAGGAAGGTGATGCTTGGTTGGGCGCAACGAATGACTCTTCTCTGTCTGCCTGGCAGGCAGTTTCTAGCTCTGTAGACGAAAGGAGAGCGAGATGAACATGGGTCGTAGTCTAGGCAACGTTATGAGATACGGGAAGTCAGTAACCAATAAGGAGAGAATCATGAAGTCTGTATCACGTGTAGCCTTTGTTCTGGTGTTGCTCAGTCTAGCTGTAAGCATGACCACAAGCAGTGTAATGGCCCAGGATTCGCCGTTTGTCGATCCAGGTCAGCTGCAGCCGCAGGTGGCGAGAGAAGTCGTGTCGAGCTGGGATGGTGCACACCCTCTTGAGTTCTACTTGGCGTTGCCGGTAATCGAATATCTGGCGATCGCGCAAATGCCCAGCGTAGCTAACGTTCATCCGCTGGAATATTACCTGGCATTTCCTGTAGGCTCGCAAGTGGCCCAGGAGTCGGACAATCTGGAGGCAGATATGGCTATGGAACCTGGACAATAGCCTGATCGCTGCTGCCGTTTCTGTGACCATCGTGAGTAACGCAACTAGCAGAGCCCTGTGGTCTGATAATGACCACAGGGCTCTCCGCAACCAGAATTAACTACATGGAGCGTCACTGTCCCCGGCGTCTGGCGTTGTGTATACGGTCTTCGTCTCTCTGGCGCTGTACCCAAGCGCCCTACGATCTGTGCGTGGATGTAAGTATCCTCAGCCTAGTGTCTTTGTCCTAGACGGCAAGCTCCATCATCCACACCATATCATCAATCAGACTACGGTTATTGCTTGACACACGACGTACAGCACATCATGTCCCAAAAAGTGTACGGAAACGAATGTTTTCGCTGAATTATTCTTGCCTGGTGTTCATCCATTTCCGAAAGTTCACGGCCAAATCAAAGGGATGTGCCTGAGCAAGAAAATCCCTGTCATATGGGCAGGGATTAATATGCAGTCTGAACTCTGCGTCCCAGTAAAATCACCGGTGTGCTGCTCCAGCCGAGAATCCTTATTCTCGTTAGTTGCCCATGCGCCTTGCGGCGCACCCACAGATGGATGAAAATGGCGTGTACGGCATCCGCGACGCAGGTCGATGATTACTGGATACTACGAGTCCGTTCGTTAGTTTGACCAGCGTGTTGCGAGGCACCCCAGACTGTTACCGCCCGTAAGGGTGAGTACGAAAGGGAGAATCTTACTAGGGGCGACACGCCGTGGATGCCGATGTGTGTTGTAGTTTGCATCTGCGGGAGGCAAACATGCAAGTCGAATACCAATACTGTTGTGGACTGGATGTACACAAAGAGACGGTGGTAGCGTGTGCAATCGTGCCCGGTGCTAAGGGCAAGGCAACGAAGGAGATTTGCACCTTTAGCACGATGACCGAGAGTCTGCGCAGTCTAGCCACATGGATGCAGACAAAAGGGGTCACGCATGTGGCCATGGAAAGCACTGGGGTCTACTGGAAACCGATCTTCAATATACTCGAAGGCGGGTTTGAGCTATGGGTTGTCAACCCAGAGCAAATCAAGAAGACGCCAGGACGCAAGACCGATGTGTCGGATGCCGAGTGGATCGCAGACCTGTTACGCCACGGATTGTTGCGCGGTAGTTTTATTCCGTCGGCGCAACAGCGTGCGTGGCGTGACTTGACCCGCTATCGCACACGCTTAGTGGATGAACGCACCAGTGAGGTAAATCGTCTACATAAAGTGCTCCAGGACGCTAACATCAAGCTGGCCAGTGTGGCGACCGACGTGATGGGTGTGAGCGGACGGCTGATCTTGCAGCACTTACTGGTCGGAGAAACCGACCCAGCCACATTGGCCCAATTAGCGAAAGGTCGGCTGCGAGAAAAGCAGCAATTACTAGAGCAAGCATTGCAAGGTAAGTTGTTGCCCCATCACCGCTTTATGCTGACCGAGCATCTCAGCCACATTGACTACCTGGATGAAACGATTGGTCGCCTGGATGCGGAGATTGAAGAACAGATGCGCTCGTTTGAAGAAGAACTGGCGCGCTGGGTTCAGCTACCCGGCGTGAGTACGCGTATCGCCCAAATCGTTTTGGCGGAAGTGGGTACTGACCTGCGCTCAGTTTGAGGATGCCGCTCACTTAGCTTCCTGGGCGGGTCTCTGCCCAGGCAATAACGAAAGCGCCGGTAAACGCAAGAGTGGCAGAACCCGCAAGGGCAGTGTCTGGTTGCGCAGAGCACTGACTGAAGCTGCCCACGGCGCTGCAAACACAAAGAATAAATATTATCGGGCTATGTATCACCGCCTTGTCGGCCGTCGAGGTAAGAAACGCGCCCTCATAGCTGTAGCACACAGTCTACTTGTGACCGGCTATTACCTCATTACACGCAAGCGTGACTATGAGGACCTCGGGCCAAACTACTTTGATGAGCGCGCTCGTGAATCCGTTAAACGCCGCACCGTTCGTCGGCTAGAGCGTCTTGGCTATCAGGTAACCTTAACCCCTGTTCCGGAGATGGCCATGTGATCGATTCATTTTCAAGGGAGCTAAACATGGGGCTACACCCCGCCAAAGGAGATGAAAATAGGGTAAACTCGTGAGGATACTGTAGAGGTCGGTAATACTCTGGTGTTTACGAACCCGCAAGGGAGCTGGACCCCGGAACCTCTAGAAGCGCCAAAAGATGTCGCCTCCTTCGGGAGAGCACGCAGAGGCGCCCATAGGCTCCCGCCTCATAAGGCGAGGTTCCACAGTATCCAATCCACTGATCACGGATATTGATTAAGAGAGGGGTCACGAGATGCAGGTCGTATATGCACGGTGTGCAGGGTTGGATGTGCACAAGAAGACGGTGGTGGCCTGCCGAATCTTACCGGGAGACAATGGGGCATGGCAGGTGGAGGTACGTACCTTTGGTACCATGACGGTCGAGTTGTTGCAGTTGGCGGACTGGCTGCGAGCGGGTGGTGTGACCCACGTGGCGATGGAATCAACCGGAGTGTACTGGAAACCAGTATTCAATCTCCTGGAGGGGGATTTTGAGGTGTTGTTGGTCAATGCCAAGCACATCAAGTTCGTGCCGGGGCGCAAGAGTGATGTGAAAGATGCCCAATGGATTGCCGAACTTTTACAGCACGGGCTGCTAAAGGCCAGTTTCATTCCCGAACTGCCGCAGCGCGAATTACGGGAATTGGTGCGTTATCGCACCCATCTCATTCAAGAGAGGACGCGGGAAGTTAATCGGGTACAAAAGGTGCTGGAAGATGCTAACCTCAAGTTGGCCAGTGTCGCCACCGACATTATGGGCGTCTCCGGACGGTCAATGCTACAAGCCATCATTGCCGGCCAGGATGACCCCACCGCACTGGCTGAGTTAGCCAAGGGCCGTATGCGCCCCAAGATTGCTGCGCTGGAAAAAGCCTTAACCGGACGCGTACGCGATAGCCATCGACTCTTGCTGCGTATTCACCTGGAGCATATCGATGAACTCAATGCCAAGATTGGGGAGCTCGACCGAGAGATTGATCATCTGATATCCCCTTTTAACCCGGAGCAGTTGATCGAGCGGTTGGATGCTATTCCCGGCGTGGGGTTGATCACGGCGCAGATCGTGATTGCTGAACTGGGTATCGATATGAGCCGCTTTCCCACACATGGTCATGCAGCTTCCTGGGCGGGTTTGGCGCCTGGTAAAAACGAAAGCGCCGGACGCAACCACTCGGCACGAACGCTCAAAGCCAATCGCTATCTCCGCGCTGCCTTGGTCGAGGCCGCCCTCGCAGCGGGCAAGACTCACACATATCTGGGTGAGAAGTACCGCCGTCTTGCCCGACGCCGCGGCAAGAAACGTGCGGCCGTGGCAGTGGCACGCACACTATTGACCATTATTTACCATATGATCCGCCAAGGCAGTGAGTATATGGAGCGCGGCGCAACCTACTTTGATCAACTCCACTCGCAATCGACGCAACAATGGCTTACCAGACGTCTTGAGAGACTTGGTTTTCAGGTGACGCTTGAGGCTCTACCCATGGCTGCTTGAGCATGTTTTTTTCTATTTTCAGAGGAGTAATAATTTGGAACAAATTTCGGGTAATCTTCGATTCGCTGCCAAACAGACCGATTCAGAATAAACGCAAAATTCTACTGACAAGGCCCCACGTATTCAATGGTCATGCGATCCACGTACGCTGACGGATCTGCGCTCTGAACGACTGTCTCGAACCCGAAACCATCAGATACCAAACCTGGCCAGCAGAATGTGTAACTACCTGGTAACGAAAGCTCCTGGTTTTTGGTAGTCTCTCCTATCACTGCTATGCAATACACCGTGACTTATTACTTTTACAGAAACGAATTTGCTTTATCTATTTTTCTTACTGCTGTATTTGTAGAAGACTGACGTTTCTTGGTATGTCGTCTAGCTACGACCAATGTACCGAGAAACTATTCGATACTATTCTGGATTGCCCTCCACCGACATCTCAAGCGTATCACCCACGATCACTTCTGCGGCTAGCGCTTCCAGGTTTGCTCGAGATCAGCCCAAGGACAGGGATTCTGGTCTCGCTCACTGTTCCTCGCGCTCCATGCCCTGTCAAACCGCAAGAAATTAGACAGGCTATTGACAGGGAATAGTCAACGCTCGAGCGGTACGATGGTGGGGACACGGCGTGGCGTAGCACGATAATCGTACACGCCGTACGACCGTATGCTTACTGGAACCGATCTTGCAAAACAGTAAGGTACGGAATCAGGCCCATTTGATGCCAAAGGTGCTGTCAGCCAAATGCGTACTTTGTGCACCTTTGCTCCATGTGTTCATAGAGGGACAGAAATCTTCTTACCAAGCAACATGTCGATTCTACCACCATCGACTATTACTTTCGACCCCTCAGCCATAGCTTCCCTACAGCGTCCGCACTCGTGATCTGTTTGGGAGTTTGCAAACCATTTCTATACAGAAATGCATATTGATGGCTGACCGACACTAAAATGCACGAACCCATAGAAGTGCACCCATATCGACCCCGAAAGGCTTACCATGTACCGTACAAGATGGTTCACAGCGATTATATTTATCCTGATGTTGGCACTCGTTTCCACTCTTCCATTTAACTTTGGCGTCGCACATGCACAACCTGCGAACAATGATCTCGTCTGCACAAACCTGACTGCGACTCCTGCGAGTGCGGGAACCGGAGAGAAACCTCAATCCAAAGTATGGAACTATGCCGACAATTGGTGGCAGTCTTCCCCAGCGCGTCCGCCAGTTCAGAGGGTACATGGCTGTGGCGATTAGACGGTACGACGTGGAATGAAGTATTGCAACTTTCTTCCGAGACAGGAACCAAAGCAGATGCCAAGAGCATCGGCAATATTGTCCACATATTGCTCTATGACGGAAGCCCGGAACTGGTATCCGTTGAGTATGTAGGCGGAACCTACCAGCTATGGAGTGTACGGCCCGCGTCGTCAGCAATTAGCTTGCCCAACAGCGAGATCGCTACCATTGATGTCGATTCCACCGGACGTATGTGGCTGGCGTCAGAGTCGGGCACGGATATCGTCGCCTATTACAGCGACTCGCCATATTCTACGTGGAGCGGCCCAATCGTCCTCGCCACAGGTGTGAGTACGGATGACATTGCCGCTGTTGTAGCCTTGCCGACTGGTATGGTTGGCGTATTCTGGTCCGATCAGAACGCCCAACGCTTTGGCTTCCGCGTTCACGTTGACGGCGCGGACCCAAGTATATGGGCCTCAGATGAAGTGCCTGCCTCGCAGTCTGCCCTCAATGTGGGTCTTGGCATGGCCGACGACCATATGAACGCGGCGATTGCCTCGGACGGTACGTTGTATATGGCGGTAAAGACAAGTTACGACACGTCCGGCTATCCAAAGATTGCTCTCTTAGTTCGACGGCCAACCGGCATATGGGACGACTTGTATGACGTGGACTCGAGTGGCACACGCGGGATCGTCCTTCTGGACGAAACAGAGTCCACCCTGAAGGTCATCTACACGTCGTCCGAAGGCAACAATGACATCGTCTACAAGCAAACAGCATTGTCACCGATTGCCTTTGGCTCTCTTCAGACTCTGCGTTCCGGCGGTTTCAACGATGTATCAAGCACCAAGCAAACTATTTCGAACGAATTTGTAACGATCTTCTATGATGGCAGCAATGTGCAGGGCATGTTCTGTTCATCAACTCTGTCGACAGGAGCCGATCTCTCGATTACCAAGGATGACGGACAGACAACAGCCACGCCGGGGATGGCCACAACCTATACGATTGTGGTCGCCAACAGCGGTTCTGAAGACGCGACAGGCGCCACGGTAACCGATCTGTTCGGAAGCGATCTGACTAATGTAACCTGGACCTGCAGCGCGACCAGCGGAGCGAATTGTGCAGCAAGCGGGTCAGGCAACATCAACGACACAGTTGATCTGCCTGCTGGCAGCTCGGTGACGTATCAGGTGAGTGCAACCATTGATGCAGGCGCCAGTGGAACGTTGGCGAACACGGCGTCCGTAGCGCCGCCGGACGGTCTCACGGATCCGGTTATGGGGAATAATACCGACACCGACACGACTTCGCTACCAGGCGGATCCTGCGGCAGCGACCCGACGTTGGTTGGCTGCTGGCTAATGGAAGAGGGCAGCGGATCGACCATCATCGATAGCTCAGGCAGTGGTAACGATGGAGCCCTCTCCGGCGACCCCGCCTGGACGACGGGCGTGAATGGCATGGCTTTAGCGCTCGATGGCAGCGGAGACTACGCACTGGTCCCCGATGACGCCAGTCTAGACCTCGCAAATCAGCTTACGTTGGCCGCCTGGATACAACCGGCTAATTCTGGCACACAGTACCTGGTCAAGAAGGCCACGCAGAGTGGAGTTGACGGTTACGAACTGTCGCTCGCCAGCAGCGGAAAGATCTTTACCCGGCTGAATCAGGATACGTCTGGTAACACTTATCGCATTGACTCAACATCAGACTACTCGACAGATGGGTCCACCTGGATGCATGTTGCCGCCACCTATGACGGTACGACCCTGCGACTTTATGTAGATGGACAAGAAGAAAACTCAATGGCTGCTACCATTACAATCGCCACCAATTCTCTTCCCCTGGGAATCGGTACACAGAGTGACGGCGGAAGTCCACTGCAAGGTAATCTGGATGAGGTGCGAGTCTACAACCGTGCTCTGAGTGAGAGCGAAATCCAGACCTTAGCCGATTTATCACCTTCCGTTACTGCAGACTTGTCGATTACAAAGGATGACGGCCAGTTAACAGCTACGCCGGGGATGGCCACAACCTATACGATTGTGGTCGCCAACAGCGGTCCTGAAGACGCGACAAACGCCACGGTGACCGATCTGTTCGGAAGTGATCTGACCAACGTAAATTGGACCTGTAGCTCGACTAATGGAGGGGTATGTACAGCAAGCGGGTCAGGTAACATCAACGACACAGTTGATCTGCCTGCTGGCAGCTCGGTGACGTACCAGGTGACTGCAACCATTGATGCGGGCGCCAGTGGAACGTTGGCGAACACGGCGTCCGTAGCGCCGCCGGACGGTCTCACGGATCCGATTACGGAGAATAATACCGACACCGACACGACTGTACTAACAGACGCACCCTGCGGCAGCGACCCGGCGTTGGTCGGCTGCTGGCTGATGGAAGAGGGCAGCGGATCGACCCTCATAGATAGCTCAGGCAGTGGTAACGATGGAGCCCTCTCCGGCAACCCCGCCTGGACGACGGGCGTGAATGGCCAAGCTTTGGCACTCGATGGCAGCGGAGACTACGCATTAGTCCCTGACGACGCAAGTCTAGACATCGCCAATCAGCTTACGTTGGCCGCCTGGATACAACCGGCCAATTCTGGCACGCAGTACGTGGTCAAGAAGGCCACGCAGGGTGGAGTTGACGGTTACGAACTGTCGCTCGCCAGCAGCGGAAAGATCTTTACCCGGTTGAATCAGAGTACGTCCGGTAACGGTATCCGCATTGACTCAACATCAGACTACCCGACAGATGGATCCACCTGGATGCATGTTGCCGCCACCTATGACGGCGCCACCTTGCGTCTGTACGTGAATGGAGTAGAGGAAAGCTCACTATCTACCAGCATTCCCATTGCCACGAATACTCTTCCCTTGGGGATTGGAGCTCAAAGTGACGGAGACAGTTCCCTGGAAGGTAATCTGGATGAGGTGCGAGTTTATAACCGTGCTCTGAGTGTAACTGAGATTCAAGTGTTGGCCGGTTTATCACCCTCTAGTACTGCAGACTTGTCGATTACAAAGGATGATAGTCGATCCTCGATTGCTCCGGGAGATCCAGTGACCTATACAATCACTGTTGTCAACAATGGCCCCGACGATGTTGTCGACGCCGCTGTAGCGGATACATTCTCGACTGAACTGACTGGTATCAATTGGACCTGCACCGCAACAAATGGGGGGGCATGTGCGGCAAGTGGGTCGGGCAGCCTGACTGACACACCCGACCTGCCGTCCGGCAGCTCTGCCATCTACACGGTGACAGCAACGTTTGACAGTGCTGTGACGGTTCCGCTTGTCAACACAGCCACTGTGACCGTGCCAGCGGGTATGACCGATCCAAATCCGGATAACAACAGCGCGACCGATATCAATGTGCTACAGTCGTGGGCTGATCAGTGTGGAAATGATCCGACATTGGTAGGATGTTGGCCAATGGAGGAAGGTGGTGGAACGACGCTCTACGACGCCTCTAGCTACGGCAACCACGGCGTGATATACGGCAGCCCTTCCTGGCAAACCGCTGTCGATGGTCTGGGCCTCCTTTTCAACGGAACTACTGATTACGCACTTATCCCCGATGCCGCAAGTCTTGATCTGGCTACGGGAAAAACCATTTCTGTCTGGGTCAAGGCGGAAAAGCAAGACACGCAATATCTCGTCAAGAAGGCAATCAACAACGGTACCCCCGGCTTAGACGATGGCTACGAATTGTCACTTGCTTCGATAAATTCCTCTCAACCAGTACTCGGCGATGGGAAAGCATTCGCACGCATTAACCAGGCGACTTCCGGTAACGCTTACCGACTCAATTCGGTGACCCAATACCCGTACGACGGCAATACCTGGATTCATCTGGCAATCACCTATGACAATAACCATATGCGGTTCTACTATAATGGCGTCGAAGAGGCAGTACTGTCGACCACGGTGACGATTGCGACGAATGATCTTCCGCTAGGCATCGGAGCCCAAAGCAACGGTACCGTTCTATTTGACGGTCAATTGGATGACGTCCGTATCTATGATCGAGCACTGAGTCCGTCCGAAGTTGAGACGTTAGCAGGGATCACGTACGGCACGCTTAAGGTTGTTAAGGATGTCGATCCTGACGCTCCAGGAACGAATTGGGACATCGACGTATCTGGACCTACACCGTTTACGGACACATTAAGCGGTGATGACGAAACCTCAGTGGTTTCTGTACTCACAGGTGTATACACAGTAATAGAGAGTGCAGGCGCCAGTACGATCATGAGCGAGTACTCTTCGAATTGGGCATGTACTGTAAATGGCAGTGTAGGTCCACTCGGAAGTGGCGCAACCTTCACTGTGACCATAGGAACAGACGAAAACATGGTCTGTACTTTCACAAATTCGTATATTGACACCACGCCGCCCGTCATCACCCTGGTGGGCGACAACCCGCTGGTTCTTGAAGTGGGCGCTACCTACTCCGACCCCGGCGCTACCGCAACCGACAATGTGGACGGCGACCTCACCAGCCAGATCGTGGTGGGCGGCGATACCGTCAATACCAGTGTGATAGGCGACTACTTCGTCACCTATGACGTCTCGGACTCGAGCGCTAATCCCGCTCAGACTGTCACGCGCACTGTTCAGGTTGGCGACACCACGCCGCCCGTCATCACCCTGGTGGGCGACAACCCGCTGGTTCTCGAAGTGGGCGCTACCTACTCCGACCCCGGCGCTACCGCAACCGACAATGTGGACGGTGACCTCACCAGCCAGATCGTGGTGGGCGGCGATACCGTCAATACCAGTGTGATAGGCGACTACTTCGTCACCTATGACGTCTCGGACTCGAGCGCTAATCCCGCTCAGACTGTCACGCGCACTGTTCAGGTTGGCGACACCACGCCGCCCGTCATCACCCTGGTGGGCGACAACCCGCTGGTTCTCGAAGTGGGCGCTACCTACTCCGACCCCGGCGCTACCGCAACCGACAATGTGGACGGCGACCTCACCAGCCAGATCGTGGTGGGCGGCGATACCGTCAATACCAGTGTGATAGGCGACTACTTCGTCACCTATGACGTCTCGGACTCGAGCGCCAATCCCGCTCAGACTGTCACGCGCACTGTTCAGGTTGGCGACACCACACCGCCCGTCATCACCCTGGTGGGCGACAACCCGCTGGTTCTTCGAAGTGGGCGCTACCTACTCCGACCCCGGCGCTACCGCAACCGACAATGTGGACGGTGACCTCACCAGCCAGATCGTGGTGGGCGGCGATACCGTCAATACCAGTGTGATAGGCGACTACTTCGTCACCTACGATGTCTCGGACTCGAGCGCTAATCCCGCTCAGACTGTCACGCGCACCGTTCAGGTTGGCGACACCACGCCGCCCGTCATCACCCTGGTGGGCGACAACCCGCTGGTTCTTGAAGTGGGCGCTACCTACTCCGACCCCGGCGCTACCGCAACCGACAATGTGGACGGTGACCTCACCAGCCAGATCGTGGTGGGCGGCGATACCGTCAATACCAGTGTGATAGGCGACTACTTCGTCACCTATGACGTCTCGGACTCGAGCGCCAATCCCGCTCAGACTGTCACGCGCACCGTTCAGGTTGGCGACACCACGCCGCCCGTCATCACCCTGGTGGGCGACAACCCGCTGGTTCTCGAAGTGGGCGCTACCTACTCCGACCCCGGCGCTACCGCAACCGACAATGTGGACGGTGACCTCACCAGCCAGATCGTGGTGGGCGGCGATACCGTCAATACCAGTGTGATAGGCGACTACTTCGTCACCTATGACGTCTCGGACTCGAGCGCCGATCCCGCTCAGACTGTCACGCGCACTGTTCAGGTTGGCGACACCACACCGCCCGTCATCACCCTGGTGGGCGACAACCCGCTGGTTCTTGAAGTGGGCGCTACCTACTCCGACCCCGGCGCTACCGCAACCGACAATGTGGACGGCGACCTCACCAGCCAGATCGTGGTGGGCGGCGATACCGTCAATACCAGTGTGATAGGCGACTACTTCGTCACCTATGACGTCTCGGACTCGAGCGCCAATCCCGCTCAGACTGTCACGCGCACTGTTCAGGTTGGCGACACCACACCGCCCGTCATCACCCTGGTGGGCGACAACCCGCTGGTTCTTGAAGTGGGCGCTACCTACTCCGACCCCGGCGCTACCGCAACCGACAATGTGGACGGCGACCTCACCAGCCAGATCGTGGTGGGCGGCGATACCGTCAATACCAGTGTGATAGGCGACTACTTCGTCACCTATGACGTCTCGGACTCGAGCGCTAATCCCGCTCAGACTGTCACGCGCACGGTTCAGGTTGGCGACACCACACCGCCCGTCATCACCCTGGTGGGCGACAACCCGCTGGTTCTTGAAGTGGGCGCTACCTACTCCGACCCCGGCGCTAC
>CAWGFG010000004.1:0-36301 GCA_963821815.1 uncultured Chloroflexia bacterium | reverse complement strand
AAATGAATAATGGTCAGAAACAGCCATTTTGGACATTCCGGATGCTTGGCATGTCAAGCAGCACATCAGTACTTAACTGGAATTTCACATTTCTAAGAAACACTGTGATTGGCTCTATTATAGTTGTTATCCTGCTCGTTTGTATACCGCTAATTGCGACAACAGGTCGCCCGGGCGGCCATCAAGACAGTGCTATCGAAGCATCCGAAATGCAGGTCGTTGCACCGGAGTTTGGCTGGGTACTACAGCATGCAACAACTCCAACGGGAATACCGACAGTAACCGTGGTCCGGTCATACTGCCTACGACCACTCCACTTTCCATGATTTCGTATTCAGTACGCTCAGACGCAAACGTTAGGCTCTGGACCCGGCACAGAATATGAAATAGTTGATGGGTTATTAGCAGGTAGCGAGGTGCAAATTTATCCGTGTAAGAATGACTGCGAGTGGCATCAAATAGGAGAAGGCAGATGGATAGCCAGTTATCTACTTGAGAAAATTAATCAGCCGCATACTGCAGACCTTGTTGAGAACCATAACCCAACAGCTAGCGCTGTCGTTCGAGAACCACTCCTACCCACACACCGAATACAAGATAATTCACAGCTTTAGCGTGTTATTATGCTCAGCTAGTAGAGCTGGGATGTTTTCCAGGTAATTTAATAGTGTGGTGTCTATCAGAAGAACAATTCAGAACAGCAAAGCATACAGAACGCAGAAACACTAACCAAACCCTGGGTAGAACCCATAGTAAAAGGACGTATCCAAATTCACAGAATAATCCGTGTTATACTTATTGAAGTGCATATCAACGGCATAGGAGCCCCGCTATGAATCAATCAGGTGCGGGTCCGACAGCACTTTCAAGAAACAATCGTATTGACTATCGACATCAACCTAGTAGACTACTGCCAGGCAAAGTCTGGCCAAATACATTATCTCATATTCCACCATCGAAGATCTTGCCTTTACCTAGAGAGCGCTACCCCACCTACTATCCGCTGTGTTGTGACCGTTTTGTTTCTCAAGTGCAAATGTGGTCAAAAGATGCCCTTGGTCGTCAATTCCTAGATATCTTATCTGTCACAAAATACCAACATTGGTTAACACTAACTAGATAAATTATGATCATAAATTATCTTCTCGCTAGATGTGTAACTACAAGGAATTACCAATGAACTACGAAGAAATGGATCTGAACCAGATTGAATTTGGCAGTAACGATTTTGCTGACAATCCTTATTCCGTGCTGCCCAGTAATATTACTTCTGGAGCAATCCGGTTCATGGGCGGTGATCCTATCCGACAGCTTAATGCGGGTATGCAGGTACTAAAGGACGAGCTCATTCAAGACGATTTGGCTTCAAAACGTGAAGAAATAGATGCCATCCGATTTGGACCTGTGGAAACTCAACACGAGTTTTGTTCGGTTTATGACTTCTATCCTTCTGAACTCAAGACCAGCGGTGGTACTCCAATGGGAGAAGCCATAAACGAAGGACTTGACCTTCTGGAGACGCGAAAACAAATGTATCGGAATAGTGGTATAGATCGTATTACCGACCTTGGGTGATGCTCATCACCGACGGCTTACCAATGGATAGATGGGAGCATGCCGCTGAACGGATTAACAGGGTGAAAGCAAACACTTTTGCGTTTTTTGCCATTGGAGTTCAGGATGCCAATATGGACCGACTCAAGGATATCTCAGTTCGTCAACCTCTAAAACTGAAGGGACTGCAGTTCAGGGAGTTCTTTGTGGCTATCCAATTCGATGAAGTCTGTATCCCAGTCGACGGTTGGAGACCAGGTTCCGCTCCAGAACCCGACCGGGCCTGACGGGTGGGCTGAAGTATAGCGTGGAAAGACATTGGCGCATCTGTCATAGGCACATCGCACATAGATAGAAACTTGCCCTGCCAAGATTACCATAGGGTAGGGCACGTCAACACAGATGAGCAACAAATATTTTGGGCGATTCTTGCCGACGGAGCTGGAAGCTCAAGAAGTCCGATTTCGGCGCTCAATTTATGTGCGACGGAATAGCTGATCGGATTATCCGTTGGCTGAACAGCGAGTCCCTCGCGGACTTGCACTTGAGTGAATCCGTGGTGTCGAAATGGGTACATCGTACAAGAAAGAGACTCATTAGTTACGCGGAAGCTAAGGCATTCCGAAGCGCGAAATTCGCCTGCACCTTGTCAGAAGTGTCGTATGCAAAGACACATCGGTCTTTTTCCAGATCGGTGACGGGACAACTGTGCTTCAAGACGAGTTTGGCGAGTACTGGATTGTATTCTGGCCGGACAATGGGGAGTATGTCAACACCACCTACTTCGACACTGGTGATGACTTTCAACAGTCATTTGATGTGCGAAGTTTGTCTTTTTCACCACAAAGCATCGCTATGTTCACCGACGGGCTTCAAAGACTAGCTATCACTTATGCTACAAAAGAAATTCACGCTCCCTTTATTCAGCCCATGATGAGGGCGCTGTCCACAGCACAGGGCGGCTATGCCAAAGATTTTGATGCTGGACTTCGACGTTTCCTCAGCAGCGATAATGTTAACCAGCGCACAGATGACGACAAAACTCTCATCCTTGCCATTCTGGATAACCAGTGATTAGTTTCCGACTAACTCAACCTGAGCGTGTCTGCGCAGAAGATGAAATCATTTCTCGATTCAAGCGGTAATTCAATCCAACTTGGCAAAGAATTAGGAAGAGGTGGTGAAGGCTCAGTATTTGAGTTGTTGTCCTCACACAAAGAAGTAGTCGCCAAAATCTATCATGCTCCCCTGGATCCAACAAAACAGAATAAGCTTCAAATTATGTCGCGGGTACAAAATGCCGAGCTATTGCAGTTTCCACCTGGCCCGTCGACACACTAGCCGATCCTTCAAGCCGGTCCATAGTTGGTTTCCTCATGCCCAGGATGACCGGGTATCAAGAGATTCACAAACTTTATGGACGAACAAGTAGGAAACAACTATTTCCCGATGCAGATCGGTCATTTCTCATTCTAGCTGCCCGAAATAGCGCTGCTGCAATCGCCACATTTCACAAATATGGACACGTAATTGGAGATATCAATCCAAATAACGTAGTGGTATCAGCCACTTCAAAAGTCAAGCTGATCGATTGTGACTCCTTCCAAATAAAAAGTGGCAGCGATCTATTCAGATGTGAAGTTGGCGTACCGCACTTCACGCCGCCCGAACTACAAGGCAAACAGCTGGACCAAATAGATAGGCAACCTAATCATGATAACTTTGGTTTGGCCCTTCTAGGTTTTCATTTGCTGTATATGGGTCGGCATCCATACGCAGGAAGATTCGCAAATGGAACGAAGGATATGCCGATCGAACGAGCAATACGCGAATTTAGATATGCCTATAGTTCAACAGCGAGTACCAAGCAAATGGCGCCGCCTCCCGATACACTCGGCATGGACGCTATTCCCCAGAATATACGCCGAATGTTTGAAGGTTCATTCAGCCAACTTGGTGTGCATTCGGGTCGTCCCGATGCGGGGCTTTGGCTTCATTCATTACAATGCTTAGGTGAGAATTTACACCAGTGCTCTCATGTCAACAGCCATAAATACTATAAGTCGCTTACCTATTGTCCTTGGTGCAGATCGGAACAGTCCAGTGGTGTAGTATTTTATATCCACTTCTCAAGCAAAGTACGGAAGCCGCCTTTCGATCTAGAGAAGATCATTAGTGATATAGGGTTGGTGGTTCGTCCGGATAAGGCGATTCTACCAACACAAGCATTCACTATTACTCCTAAGCCATATAAGGTATCAGCAAACAATTATTCCTTCAAGGAAATTCTTCGGCAATTGAACCATGAGCTTAATCTTCGAGAAAGCGCTCTCCAGGTGGCACGCAAGCAGTTTGATACCGTTAATTCTCAATGGAATGCTCATGTGTCAGACAAGCGCTTCGAGAAGAAGCTAACAGCATTACGGTGCTCTATACACGCAACACAAGTCATTGAATGATGAATATCTTTCGAAGAAGAAAGAACTAGAGCGTAAAGCGCAAGAGTTACAGCTACGCGATTTCCTGAAACAGCAGTTTATTAGCAACGCGTCTGTTTGGGAATAGGTCCAACGTTGACGGCGACGCTCGCCTCGTATGGAATTGAGACAGCAGCTGACATCAACTCTTTCGCTGTCAATGCGGTCCCTGGGTTTGGTCCCTCTCGTACCAGCGATCTGGTTGCATGGCGAGATCGTGTTGCACGTCAGTTCGTGTTCAACTCATCAAAGGTCCAACAAATCACCGCGCTTGTACGTCTCAAGAATGAGTATGACTCTCGTCTAGCAGATACTGAACGAATACTTACGGCAGGTCCGGGTGAATTGCAACGTCTAAAAAATAGCATAATTGGTGAAAGAAATGCCTTACTCCAGAATTATTCAAATAGCAAACGCGTATCTCACAGGCAACTACCGACGCAAACTATATTATAGATGAAATCCGTTCGGTCCGTAGCCAGCGGTTGAAAACTTGGTACAACAGGTTTATCGCTCCAAGGAAAAAAGCCGTTGCTGTTATGACAAGCGCAGTACTTTTACTCGGACTAATAGTGCCGGCACTTGTCGATGATGTTAACAATCTGCAGCGATGTCTACAAACAGACCCGAGTATAATGCAATGTCTAGTTGGTAGAACAAAAGAGGAAAATTCGGTTTCTATACCTGTGGCAACAGAATCTGTAGCTTCGGTATCTGTACCTACCATAACATCTGACCCTCTAGCGCCGACGAAGTCTACAACAATAGCAAAGCATTTTACTGAGTCTTCTTATATGTTTGCCTTGCCGATTAAGCCTACAACCACATATACGCCAAGACCACCGACCGCTAGTAAAGAGAACAGCGCGCCAACGGTTCATGTTCCGACGCTGAGGCCTATATCTAGTCGTGAGCCAACCCAGACACTAGCGCCTACCGCTACACCAACAATGAAACCGACTGTGACCAATAATACCACGGCAACAAGAACACCGATTTCGGTGTCCGCAGAAACTACAACAACATCACGCACGCCTAGACCAACGGAAACAACGCGAGTTACAAGTACACTTAACCCAACCACTCCACAAGCATATGCGGATGCAACAGTGAGAGGCAAAGCAAACCTGCGTGAAGGACCGGGACTACAATGGGGCATCGTCGGGAACGTCGATGCTGGTGAAAAAATACGCCTTATTGGCTATGTGTTCACATTCGACGGATACAAATGGTATAAGGCTGACTCAGGAGGTTGGATCTGGTCAGGTTTAGTTACTGACGAACCGGATAACCTACCAGAATTGGACAACAACGAAATTTAGCATTTGCGATAGACAAACCAAAGCTGAAACCCGTGACTTTAGCGTCAACTCGCGCTCCAGATAAAGGCTCGGCGCGATGATGGCGTTGTACTGCGCATTCAGTGATGTCGCCTTTGGCCGTCTCCCCTTCCGGATGTGGCCGGATAGCCATTAACCCTGACTTGGTTCGCTCACTGATTGTGGCACGGTCTAGTTCACAAAGTGCTGCTGTCGGCATACCCATAATTGTACGCAAGCATCCCTGAAAAGTCGTCCAGAGAAAATGGGAGAGATTCTGCTCATCATCATCGGTGTTGCTCGACATCGTTTCGGACACCTGTTTTACTGTATCGGCTAGAAACCGGCGCAGCGGTATACACTATTGTCATCGCCAAGTCCGGCAACGGTTATCGTCCAGGACCATGTTTGGATAGACTGGTGTGGTTCAGAAACGTACCGTTAATTATCAGTTAGCGTGTAGGCCGGCGTAGATGCACAGCTCAAACTGGGTTCGTCCTAAAATCTCGTATATCGCCAAACTCGCTAATAACGAAAAACTGAATCCTCATCACGAGGCTACTAGAAGATGATCTTGCCCGCATAACATTTGTAAGCACAGTGTAAGTACGCTTAGCGAAAGTTTCTCGTGATGACTCGCAAGATACTTCGTACCGGCTTCAATGTAGTAGTCTCTCTACCCAAAGAAATGCTTGAGGCGTTACAGTTGGCAGAAGGTGAAGAAGTGTCAGTGGAACTCGATGAAGAGAACGGTCACATCGTCATTTCCCCAATCGACACAGAGGCAGAAGGCGTGGACGTCGAGTTCGCCAAGCAGGTGGCGAAGTTCATTGAAGAATACAGTCCTGCGCTAGAAGCCTTGGCAAAGTGAACTACCTAACCGCTGCACAAGTTCTCTTCATCCATCCGCGACTCACTGCAGACACCGGCGCCGCCGCACGCGTTCACAATTTGGGGGTGCTGCAATCATCTGTGGCGAGACCATAAGCCACAGATAAAGGTCACGACCTCTATCCAGATCTGTTTCGCAAAACTGCGGCCCTACTGGAGTCCATTGTCCGCCGTGCCTTTGTGGACGGAAACAGCGCACCGGAATCGTCTCTGCAGCCATTCTGCTTCTCGTTAACGGTTTCCGACGGACCGCAAATAATGATGAACTGGAGCGATTTTCCCTATGCGTGACACGCGGCGGGATCCATCTAGACAACAGAACAGAATGGTTTGACATGCCTCGTCAGATACAGCATGGCTGACTCAGGGCGTAAAGTTGTTCATATCGAAACCCCGTCCGTTTCCAAACCAGCCGGTGTAGGCTCTCACCGCAGTCGACGGAGATGCAGACGACAAAAAGCATGAGAGGCACGGCGTGTGAACATGCATTTCTGGCGCGAGACGGATGGGCCGCATCGCCCTGCCAGACAGGATACTGCCGTGCGCTTCCCGCTGCTCAGTCCCCTATACTTGCGCTCGATCTAGTGTCTGACCTATACAAAACGATGCAGCGTGCAGTTGGCATCCGATCTATATGAGGCGAGTCCACAATGCCCAGGATCGTGACATCAAGTGCGGCCAGGTCCTGCTACGGTCAACTCGTGAAGTGGACAGGAACACACTGCGAAATCAGGACACTGCCAGACGCTACGGTGAGTCTGTGGTGCTGCCCATGACGTTTTCGGTCTCATCGCGCGCCCGCTGGCAGTTTCTACACACGGCTCGTTTTACGCGACGAGCCTGTCCGATCTGCGGTGGTCCCATCGTGCGCGTGCACCGCACACAATGGCAACGCGTCATGGAGAAAGTGTTTTTCCTGCCCATGCGCCGCTACCTCTGCCGCAACAAAGATTGTCGATGGTCGGGTCTTCGCTTTGGACGCTCCAATCGAGCCGTGCGCCATTCGCATCGAAGGGAATTATCGCACGATTGAGAAAACAAAGTGCACTTCTAGACCTGTACACTCCGTATTGATAAGGCAAATTCCAGGAAGTTTTTGCCGATTAACAAAGCGACGTACCATTTCCGGCTAGCTAAGCGCCATCCGGAAACAGCTTGAGCAGCAACCACAACAGCTTAACATCGTGCAGACTTACAGGCTGCTGAAATCTGTTCAGTCTTGATGGTTCGATACACCTCACGTTGAACCGATATCTCGTGCCGTATGCTAATTACCTTTCTAAATACTCTTGGTACTCGCTTCGTGACCCGAGTGTCACCGTTGCCGACATCATAGTATCTCGATGCATACACAGTGTTTGCGCGGTCCCACATCAGCTATCACTGATACGATTGGGGCTGGATTCGATTAAGAGAAGTATCGTAGTGTGCCTGGTTAATCTCTTTATTCGGTAACACTACTGTTGCTACGCTTTTGCATTGGGTTAGCCCCGTAATCTATTTAGATCTAAACAGAGGGGATCGAATAATTCGCGAAAGATATGCGAATTATGTGCATATGTTTAGTTTCCTCCGGCTTGGTAGCCGGATAGCCTGCATCTGACACACTACAGAAGTGGAAACAGCAACTCTAGTAAGGAAAGTAATGCTGGCAAGGGTCCTCGTCTTGTTACGTGAATGGGCGATGCTGGCTGGGATTTCTGATCAGTCACTACTTTCTCTCATGTCAATATGGCTTGTGTCGCAAGGCCAGCCACCTGGTTTTGACATTGGGTGACCGGCCTTGGTGTGAGATTTATCCTCGAACGTTAGTGACCTTGAGAGTTGACCGTCGGCAGGTACAGCTCGTTTGTCTGGAATGAATTCACCGGTTCATCCCGGTATCGTACCGGAGCGGCTGCTACCTATTTGGTGTGGACAACGATGTTACCGCCACCGAGCGGCTGATCAACGCCATTATCATAGATGCTCACTTCGCCACGGCCGTTAGTCTTTTCCCAGATGCGAATTCGGAATGTGTCTGGTGTACCATCACCTCCCCACAGCATGAATTTGTAATCACCCATTCCATTGATCGTACCAGAGCCTTTGAATTGGGCATTGGTGGCGTTTTGGTTGACTACCAACCACTGATAACTGCTGCTGTGGAAGTCAAGATCTCCTGCCTTGAACTGGAACTCAGTTTGTCCGGTCGGGACACTTGCGCCTTTCTTGTATTTAGACACAAATCCGAAACTCGCTTTTCCTGTTATATCCGGATCCGTTTCATTGCCTGGTGTATAGGCTCCTGCTGGAGACTCGATCCAACCACCGCCAGTGACAAACCCTCCCTCAGGGTCGTAGACGACGACATACTGATATGTTATAGATTCGAATCCGCCATCGTCGTCGGTCAAGGTCACTTGGACCATGTAAACACCAGAGTCGTTATAAGCATGACTACTGGTAGTTGAACCAAACCCAGCGTCCTGAGTGAGTGTACAGTGTGTATCGCCGCTGCTCGTGTCACAGATGGAGCCATCTCCCCAGTCCCACGTCGCCAAATGGGTATCGCTAGCGCCGATATCCGTGAAGTCGACTTCTGCGTTCACCGCTGTATTGACGGGAACTAGAGGCTGGTCAACCACAATTGCACCGGGGACTGGATTCACATTCAGGACGGTGACCGTGGCATTGCTCACAGCCGTTTCCTGCCCATCACTTACGCTCAGTGTGATATCGAAATCGCCGTTGTCAGTACAGGTAAAGGTAGGCGTTAGCGTTGTTGCGTCATCAAAACTGCACAATGATGAATCGGCTGTCCAGTCGTACGCTAGAGCATCACCGTCAGGATCGGTTGCAGAACCAGATAGGAGAATTGCTGAGCCTTCATTTCCAGAGTAAGAGACGCCAGCATCAGCGGTTGGCGCGTGGTTACTGGGCCCTACCGGTAAACAGGAGGCTGCAACATCTGCTCCGGAGCTAACCGGTGTGATGCTTAGATTCCCGATACTTGGTGTGATATCGATAGTTGTTGAACTAGGCTGTCCCCACCCTCCAATAAAGCCGATCGAAGAATTATTCTCGAGGATTCGGACACTATGGTAATAGGTGCCGAGTGTTTCATCCGGCGCAGGATTTGTTACGGATAGGGTGACTTGCTCACCAACCGAGAAATCGTACTCTATTTTCGTACCGCCCAGAATACCGTCCCATGCACCGCCATTGATCGCCTGGCAGCTGGGAGATGAGTCGGCATGTGCCGGACGCACCGTGATGATGGTGAGCGTCAAGACAACTGCAAGTAAGAAGCCAAACTTTCTCATAATAGAGTTCTCCTTCAATGGCGGATAGAAACCGTTTACTTTGTCCCAAACAATCATCGTCCTCTCCTTTTCGACGATTACTTCAACTCTGTCTTCCTGGAAACTTTGTGGCGATACCTTCCATGCACTCCAGCGTGCAACAGCCTCCCGGCAGAGAATCGGGGGTCCTCGTAACCGGTTCATGTTGATCATTGAATTCTCCTGCATGCGCTTTCTCTCTGTGCGAATTTCCCTGCTACCGCTACTGTCTTGCGGTAACTGGACCCGAATTCGTGGTCTTGTGCATCGCTTTCCCAACGCGTTACACTTGTTGCGCGATTTACTGGAAAGTTAGCAGGACGGGCTGAAAGATTCGCGAAAGATCGCGAACAAATCGCTGAGAGTGAGTTCTGAGGAAAGCGAAGATGGACGAAGAGTTAGAACTGGCGCTGCTCGGTACGCCACAAGTACTGCTGAACGGCAGACTAGTCACCGAGTTCAAGACAAACAAGGCCCAAGGACTTCTTTATTATCTAGCTGTCACGCGTGAATCTCACCTGCGCGCTAAGTTGGCTACACTTTTATGGGGAGACTTCCCCGAAGACAAGGCGCGTGTCAACCTGAGCAAGGCGCTAAGCGAACTACGTTCACTTGTCCGCGACCACATACTAGTCAAGGGGCAGACGATCTCGTTTGCACAAGATACAAGCTATGGGATGGATGTCGAACGACTTGAGACGGGCATAGCCGGCTGGACGAATAGTCGAGACTTAGACGATCTGCAGAATGCTGTCGCTCTCTACCGAGACGATTTCCTTAACGGTTTCTTCGTACGCAACGCGTCGGCGTTCGAAACATGGATGTCGTCAGAACGAGAGCGGTTACGGTCGTTGGCGGTTCAGGGGCTTCAGATACTTTCGTCCAGCTTAGTGGAGCAGCAAGAATGGCAGCGAGCAATCGGATCCGTCCAACGTCTTCTCAGTATTGAGCCGTGGCGCGAAAGCGCTCATCGGGAGCTCATGCGTCTCTACGCCCAGACCGATCAAAAGGCGGCTGCCTTACGACAGTATCAGGTTTGCGTTGCTGTGCTGGCTGAGGAACTTGGCGTGGCGCCGAGTGAGGAGACGGCTGAGTTATACAACGCTATTCGCAGCCGGAACATGACCTACGCTGTCAAACGCCAAGAACCAGAAAAAGCAGCTGGAGCACACCGCATCGGGCTAAGCAACCTGCCTGATCAACCCACTGCGTTTGTGGGACGAGAAGAGGAACTCACAAGTATCCTGGACCGGCTGACACAGGAGGAGTGTCGCCTGATGACGCTGGTGGGGTTTGGAGGTACTGGAAAGACACGCCTGAGTATCGAGGTAGCGCGACGGTTACTGGAAGATCCGCCTGCCAATCTGGATCTTGATGACGGTGTCTTCTTTGTTCCATTACAGCCTGTGAGCGCGCGAAGCGGAATCATCGCCACCATCGCTGAGGCAATCGGCTTCCGCTTCCACGGTGATTCCCCACCACATGCGCAGCTGATCAACTACTTGAGAGAGAAGCGCATGTTGCTCGTGCTGGATAATTTCGAACAACTCCTTGACCATACAGACTTATTGTCCGACATTTTAGCCGCCTCACGTGGTGTGAAGCTTCTCGTTACTTCGCGTGAAGCATTGAGGTTACGTGAAGAGTGGTTTCACCACGTAGCGGGCATGGACACAACGGACAATCACCCTCGAGGACAGAAAGCCGTGCAAGAAAATGATGCGGTGCGTCTTTTTGTCCAAAGTGCGCTGCATGCACACCAGCGCTTCTCACTCCAGGCTGAAATCGAACATGTCATGCGAATCTGCAGGCTTGTAGACGGTATACCATTAGCGATTGAACTGGCAGCAGCCTGGGTGAAATTATTGTCTTGTCAACAAATCGTATCAGAAGTAGAGCACGATTTAGATATCCTGACGTCACGCTATCAGGACCTGCCAAAACGCCATCGCAGCATACGCGTACTGATGGAACAGAGTTGGCAGCGCTTGTCCGATGAGGAACAAAATGTGCTCATGCGTTTGTCAGTTTTTCAAGGTGGATGCACTCTGGACGCCGCGGAGAAAATCACCGAAGCCAGCTTGCCTATCCTCGCGAATCTGGTGGAAAAATCTCTTCTAAGGACTGCAGTGGATGAACGCTATGATTTGCATGGTCTGCTGCGCCAATTCGCGGCCAAAAAGCTTGAACTGCATCCGGAGACAGAGTACTTAACACATAATAGCCATGCAAATTACTATTTACGGTTTATGCAGGAGCGAACTGACCGGTTGCAGAGCAACGAGCAACGCAGCGCCTTGATCGAGATTGACCGCGAAATGGATAATGTCCAATCTGCCTGGATCTCAGCAATTGATCATAGGATGACGGATAGGATAGATTCCGCAATCGATGCTTGTTACCATTACTTTGATATGCGCTGTCGGTTTCAAGAAGGAGTTGATTTCTTTGCTGTGGCGGTATCAGAGTTCGGTAAAAGCACGAGCACCGGCGAGTTGGCAATTCTATCAAGATTGCGATCGCACCAAGCCGCCTTATTATATGAATTGGGTCACTTTGAAGATGCAGAGGCACTGCTTACGGCCAGTGAACCGTTGCTATCTAGCAGACGCGACCATGCCTTTGTTCTCTTGTGGCAGGGCAAATTAGCCGATCGACTACGAAAAGAAGGTGATTTTGCAGAGAGCCAACTGCAACAGAGTCTGGAGCTCTATCGAGCTATTGGGGATCTGGCTTGCGAAATCGAAGCCATGCGAGGGATAGCGCAGCTATATTCGGAACATGATATGCCGAATATAGCGAAGGGTCAGATTGCCGAAGCTGTCCGACTTAGTCGCCGACTTGAACAGCCAACCATAATATCCGATAGTCTCATCCACTATGGATGGTTAGCCAATCGAGATGGCGACTACGAAACCGCTCAGATTTGTTGGGAAGAATCACTCGCCATCTCTCGAGAGATGGACGATAAATCCGGCATTGCGGATTCGCTGAATTGGTTAGGGTGGAACTTCTATTGTGCCGGTGGACCATACCTAACTTCTGCCGTAGAACTCTACGAGCAAGCCATGTCAGTGTTTCAGCAGATTGGTGTTTTGAATGGGATGGTTCTGGGTGACTTAGCTCTTGCTCTCACAGAACTTGGCGAATCTAGGCGCGCCATGCAGTATGCGCGAGATGGGCTGCATATCTTTGAGCAGAAAGGTGACGTCCACATGATTATGTTCGCGTTGACGACCGTTGCTGCCGCAGCCAATGGGTTGGGAAATACCTCCGAAGCACGTATATGCCTAACCGAATCACTCGCTCTTGCCCGAAAGCACCATGTATTAGCCAACAGCGCTCCAGACATCCTCTACTTCGCAAAAGTATTAACCACAGAGAGCGAAACCTCCGTCAACAGTAACATTCAGCAAGAGAAGAGGAGCCAAGCGCTGCTACTCTTGTTATCCGTAATTAGCCACAGAAAGTCATGGCAAGTGTATCGCGATCGAGCCTTGGAATGTGCCGCCAGACTCCGGACCGCTTTACCCGATGATGTTATATTCCACATTGAGGGTCGTGCTGAGGCTACATCTCTAGAAGAATTGGCAGTGGATTTGCTGAAAGGCGCAAGCTTTTTAAATATTGAAGCGTGAGCCACTAAGTCGGTTAGCAGTTATCCGTAGACTGATGACTACTGATGCTCTGTAGTCATATTGTAGTGGACCCACATTACTAGACCAATTTTAGCCCAGAATAAGTGAAGGTGTGTTCAAAACCTGTTGTTGTTGCTTCTTCCAGTACTCTTCAAATTCTTCTGGCGTCAGATAGCCTAGCGAATCACCCAGATTCTTTCGTCGAGGTCAAGCACTAGCTTGCATGATATTCTGGATTCCAGTCGATTTGCCGGGAAAAGAGTGTCCAGACCCAGACCAGGATCTTGCGTGCGGCAGCGACCTCGGCGAGCTTCTTGGCCTTACCGCGCTCGACTAAGCGATCGTAGAAGTGATGCAACGGATTGCGCCCATGCACGGCACTCAGAGCACCCATGTAAAGCAGACGCGCCGTGCTGCGCAGCGGCACGCCTCCGTGTCGCCCATTTTGGAAATTGTTGCCCGCTTCCGCACAGCGCCCCGGGGGCACCCGCCGCTTTCATGAGGCTGGGGATCGAGTTCAACCAAAGCGGTTAGACCTTTGGCGGTACCCTCACCGCTGGTCAATGTCTGCCAGCGATGAAGCAACACCAAAAGCGGCAACCCCACTTTCTCACCGATGCCAGGCAGAGTCAGCAACCGCTTGACCTTTTGGTGTAGGGACTCACGCCGCTCCAGATGGTCATCAATGGCCTGATTGACATCGGCCAGTGCCTCTTCCAGAGTTTGGATCATCTGCTCCAGACTGGGCACTACCGCACCGGCAATGCCAGGCCGACCCGAAAGCTGCTGCAGACGATTTTGCTCTTGCTGCAACATTTGCTCCAGATCCTGGCGCCGCTTCAGGAGGCTATCCAACTCATTCACCTCCTGTTGTCAAACGCGTAATGAAATGGGTTCTTTCGGCATTTTGATGATCAGAATTCATGTTATGCTGCCAGGAGCCGCTGCCGAAGCAGATCGGGTTTGGCCCGTCCATACATTCTGTCCACCACACGATATGCGCCAGAACCTAATTTCGGGTAGCCTTCGAATCCGGCGCGACGATGTTGGAGGATAAGGCGTGCGACTTGTACTTGATGACGATCATCGGACCGGAAAGCCTCCCATAATTCTCGTACCCAATCTGTCTCACAAGAATAGAACCGACACAGTAGCAAGGAACGCTTTGGGAACGCTTCGCCCCGCAAAATACTTGTGCAACGACCAAACCGGAGGTAGCCACACATGGGGAGGTGGCATGTCATCAGGTCAAGTAGTCAAAATTTCAAAGTTCCTCTTGAAAAGGCGTCAGTCCTGTGCTTTGGTCGCACTTATCTGTGTCCTGTTACTCACATCGACGGTCCTACCGGTGCGCGTCGCCGCAGGAAACGATACTGGTATCGCACCTTGTACGATTGAAGAACTTTATGTCGATCGTCACACCTGGGCATGGGGCGAGTTCTGGGAAAACGGCGAACTGGTTGAGAAGGACGACAACAAAAAGGTGCGTAACGTCTACGGAGCTGATTTCACCGGTACGACCTTCGACAGTGACTCGACAGTCAGTGGCGGCAGTATGATAGTCCATTCGCATTTGTCCGGCCAGCTGACGGCTTCTTATGTTCGGGAAGAGCTGCTTATCGACGGCAATGTGGATGCAGCCGTCAACATGATGGGCTCGCTCGGAAAAGCTCAGTGGCCTCAATTATATTCCGAACAGGTCAGAGGACATTCGAGCTTCGGCTACAGGGCGACGATTCGAGCAGAGACAGACGTGGTCATCTACGTGGAAGACGAGGTCACAGAACGTTGGTATTATGAAACCATGGAAGCCAAAAAGAGTTCAGCCCAATATGTCCTGTCTGCAGGGGAAACGAGGGTAATCAATCTACTCACGGGTACCCACTGGAGCCGTCCCGATGAGCCCCCGCAAGTAGTTAACTGGACATCGGGTGATGACGTATGGAATGACACTCCCTATGCCGATCCTATGCCAGTGCCTGTGAATCTAGATACCCGGTGGACCGGTCAACTTAAGCTCCGCTGCAAGCCCGTGTCTAACCTGGAGCTTATCGATCCTTGGCCTGATCTAGTTACAGGTGACGGAAAAATCGTGGGTGATCATCAGCTCTTGGCCAAGTCATCGAACAGAGTGACAGGAGCCGCAGCTGATGGTGTGACGAAAGTGCTTCTTAAATACCATGCGCCAGAATCCGGACCTGTTCAGTTCTGCCTCGACACTGCAAAGGTTGACCAGGATGGTGGTCTCGCACAACTGGGAGGGATCGGCCGCTCTCAGTGTATTAGTACGGAAACTGTCAATGTGGGCGGGGACTACGCATTCGCCATTTACACTGTTCCGGATGACTTCAATCGCGGTGGGGATGAAGATAAAAAGGAACGAGAAGTCACGCTGAAAGCAACCTTCAAGACAGGGATGCCTGATAGCAAACAAGAAACTGCAACTCTCACAATAGTTCGCCCGCCTGTCGTCTTAATTCACGGTCTCTGGTCTGAAGGTGGAACTTGGAAGTTGCCGTTGCAGAAAGATACGAATTCAAGATGGGATATTACGGTGGAGGATTATAAGTATACCAATTCCAAAGACTTCAATTATAACGCCCGGGTCCCTATTGCTGGTATTGTCAGGGCGCTTCGAGGATACCGAGAACAGGGCATCGCGGTTACGCAGGTGGATGTTATTGGACACAGTATGGGCGGGCTTCTCAGTCGCATCCACGACGACAGATTTTCCAAGCACAGGCGCAACTATTTTCAGGGCGATATCAATAGGCTGATTACGTTAAACACGCCGCATGGCGGGTCACAGTTTGGCAATATGCTGCAGACTATCACTGCCGATGACGACCTTTGCCGGGCGACCTTTGAGACACTGGGGGATATCGCCCAAAATGCCATCGGCATGGGTGGGATCAACCAGGGCGCCATCCGGGACCTGGCTGTAGGCAGCGACGCGATCAAGGAAATCCAGGCTACAGATGTGCCCGCACACGCATTCGCAGGTCTTGGCGGGTCAGAGATCATTAAGGCGTTACAAGACGTGCTAGACGAGAGTGATCCAGGCACAATCGCCATTAACGCACTGGTTGATATGCTGCGAGAGCTAGTATCTCCGCTTGATTACACCTTGTCGGGTCTTGAACAGAGCCTGGCATTTGTGGGTTTCTGTGCTAACAGAGAAGTCAACTCCGACTTTTTCAATTCGCTTTTCCACAACGATGGTCACGATCTGATTGTCTCGCAGAAAAGCCAGGAAGGCGGCATGCCGAGTTCTGCCATATCTACCAGCCCCTCTTTTAGCAGTATCCATATCGGAGTGACAGGTGTAGATTCGCCCTACAATGCACAGTTAATTCATCTCTTGAACACATCGGTTGAAGATATACGATTCGCCAGCTTTCCTGCGCCTAACACATTGGATATACCAGTTCTGTCTGCACGAACGGCGTCTGATTCTACCCCGGTGAAGATACTGAATAGCGGTTTGACTATCAGCGAGCCGGCGAAGGGTGCGACGGTTCAGACTGGCGAGACGGTCACCGTCAAGGTAGCGCCAAGTGCTGACGTCAGCGTTGGACGTGTGCTTCTCATGGGATCGGATGTCGTTGCGCTTGATTCTACTGCGCCGTTTGACTTCCAGTTGCTGATTCCAAAGACATCGCTGGGGACATTATCGCTTGTTGCACTGGGAACCGATGGTTCAACACTTGCTCAGTCTCAGGTGGTGTCGCTTACTGTCACCACACCGAGCAATCTGGAGTCAATCCAAGTCCAGCCCAACGACATGTATTTATTCTCATCGGGCGATACCGGCTCTATCTATGTGTCCGGTCAATTCGATGACGGGTTTGAACGCAGGATGTCCGGTGCAGATACCGGCACATTCTACACATCCACAGACGAAACTATTGCCAAGGTATCGGCTGATGGTGTAGTGACTGCGATGGCACAGGGCGACGCCGGAATCATAGTCAACAGTGGCGGGTTTACCGAGACCGTGTATGTTACGGTAAGTTCTGTGAATGAGGAACCGCTGGCATACGCCGGGCAGGACCAAACCGTATCATTAGGGGACACAGTATCGCTTGACGGCAGCGGTAGCCTGGACCTGGACGACGACTATGGGACGCTGAAGTTCGAGTGGACACAGATCCAAGGGCCTGCGGTTACGCTCAATGATACAACTACCGATCAGCCATCTTTTGCACTTGATGTTCCAGGTATGTATGAATTTGGGTTAGTGGTCAGAGATGAAGCTACGGCTAGTCAACAGGACACTGTGCGAGTGAAGACAGTTGGGTTCACCCAAAATGAGAACAATCTGTATCTGCCGTCAGTTCTAAGATAGACAAATTAGAGCGCAAACCTCCATTTGGTAACGCACTTGTACGGGGTTGAAGAAACCAATAGAATCCAGGCTACATCTTCGGCTTCCTGCGAATACGGCTCCCAGCGTGTTTAGTGCGTTCAGACGGATAGGTATAAACCGCTGTAGACATACCCTAAACTGTACCAATCGTTATGAGAGTTATCCGACCATTAATGAACCGAACAGCGTTGTTCGGATTACCATTTGACAAGACCTTCGGCCAGCGCGTTGATACGATCACAGGTTTGTTTACCGTTGGAAACGTCCTCTCAGTAATCTTATAGATGATAAATCGCAACCTCCTTAGTAACATCTTAAATGATAGAACACGGGCTATTGACATTGATAGATCGATAAAGTATAGTGTGGGCAAAGCATTGCGCAATCGATTGCTTTATCCGCGACTCGAACCGAACTCAACGATCAGGGTGTTCTTCCGTGGCCACGATGAAGGATGTTGCCGATCTAGCGCAAGTTTCCACAACCACTGTTTCTCATGTAATAAACAATACTCGTTACGTCAGCAACGAACTACGCCAGCGTGTCTTTGTTGCGATGCGTGACCTAGGCTATCACCCAAATAGCTTAGCCCGTAGCCTGCGAAGAGGAGAGACAAAAACAATTGCGCTTATTACGCCCGATGCATCAAATCCATTCTTCGCTGAAATTGCTCGCCTCATTGAAGATTTTGGCTACAATAACGACTATAGCGTCATCTTTTGCAATAGTGACAACAACATTGATAAGCAACTGTCATATGTAGAAACAATGATTTCCAAACAGGTAGACGGCATCGTCTTTATCTCGGCTGGCGATTCTGAGGTCCATCTACAATTGCTCTCTAACTTCGGGATACCTGTAATCGTTGTCGATCGTAATGTGCCCGCTGACATGGCCGATGTAGTTATGATTGACAACGATTACGGCGGATATGAGGCTACGAAGTATCTCATTTCGTTGGGCCATCGCCGTATTGCCTGTATTACTGGTCCCTCGGATATAACACCTAGTGCGGCACGTGTGCATGGTTATCGTCGGGCTCTGAAGGAGGCAAACATCCCCGAAGTACCAGGTTACGTTGTCAGTGGCGATTTTCAGTTGTCAGGCGGGATCACTGCCACACGACGCATCCTGAAGATAACTCCACTACCCACCGCCCTGTTTGTTTGCAACGACATAATGGCACTTGGCGCCATTAGCGCTGCCCGAAGTGAAAACCGAAGAATTCCTCAGGATCTTTCGGTGGTTGGGTTCGATGATATATCCCTGGCCGCGGCAACCCATCCACCACTAACTACAATGGCGCAGCCCATCCACGAAATCGCCCGAATCGCATCACAAACTCTTATTGATCGACTGCAGAGCAAAGCGCAGATTACCACCAATCAAACGATTATTCTGAAGCCTAAGTTAGTAATTCGTGATTCTTGCCAAGTTGTATTCTGCAACGGTAACAACGGGCCTCGACCAGCATAACCGGCCTCTAAACAGAAACCAATAGAGAGAGGAGAAAATAAAACTAGCCTTGCCGATTTGGTTGCTTTCGTATTGACCGTTTGAGGAAGCAAATTCTATCGGCTCCCAATCTACTTGCTACGCCACCGATACAATCTACAGACTAGGAGGAATAAGTGAAACGGTTCTATATGATATTCAGCGTGTTATTCGTGATGGTCTTGGTAGCATCTTGTGTTGCCCCTACTGCACCGACGGGTGAGGTCGACACGGAAACCCAAACTGAAGGGGCTATCGAACTGGTCTTCCGTCAGAGTGATCCTCCCGGTGAGATCGGGGACTGGAAACAGCAGTTGAACAATGGAATGCTGAGAACCCCAACATTCAGGTCCGAATAGAGTCTGTGCCCTGGTCAGACGCGCAAGCTCAATTTGTGCGCGAGGTTCAGGCTGGCGGCGGACCAGATGTGGCGCAGATCGCTTTCGTGTGGACGGCTGATCTGGGTCGAGAAGGACTGCTTATGAATCTGAATCCACTTATTGAGGAATCTCCGCCAGGTGCAGGCATGGATGATTTCCTTGCTACAGATCTCGCGATAGTGGATGACGCTCTCTATGGCATACCCTGGACAGTGGACACCGCAACACTGGTGTATCGGCCAGATTTGTTGGAGAAGGCCGGCATCGAGGAGTTTCCACAGACGTGGCCAGAACTGCTGGAAGTTGCAAAAGAGCTTACGCTAGACATAGATGGTGATGGGCGTGTAGATCAGTACGGATTTTGCTGGCCAGCTGGAAGCGGACCAGATGGCGCCACTTGGTTCTTGGTCAATGCCTATCTCTGGAGTAATGGTCTAACGTTTGTCGAACAGAATCCTGATGGTGATTGGGTAGTTGGTGTTAGCCCAGAAGAGTTGACCGGTGTCATGTCCTATTTCAACTCATTCTTTGAAGAAGGGGTCACCCCCGAATCGTTGATTGCCGTCTCATGGGAAGGAGATCCGGCGCTGGTTAACGGTATTGCACGTGGAGATTGCGCAATTACCAACTTCCGCCTGTCCACTTTCCGTCTTGCTGCTGAACAAGCCGAAGAGCCCCTTATGATGGCACTCGAACCACAGGGAAGTGAAGGACGAGCCTCTCATCTCGGAGGACGTACATTGGGCATTAATCCAAATACTGAGCATACAGAAGCGGCATGGCAGTTTCTGAAGCATCTTACCAGTGCCCAGACGTTCGAAACATATAATCAGTTTCCGGCACAAAGGACGCTCCTTAATGAGATAACCCCAAATCTTCCCGAAGCTGAGCAAGCTTATGCGGAACAACTTACCTATGGTCGCAGCTTTCGCGACTACATTGTCTCGCCTGCCAACACCAACAGCATGTGGGCGGCAACCAATAGCGAGTTTGGTGCGGTCTTTTCGGGGCAGAAAACTGCAGAGAAAGCGGCTGAAGACCTGATCGCTACTATGAACGAGTTTCTACAGGGCGAATAACTGATTCATGTCTAATGGACAAATGTCTCGTCTGGGTTCGGTTCAATCGGGCCCAGATGAGAAACAACGGCGATCCTTCCATAGGCGAAGAAAACAATTAGAGCCTTATACGTTGCTACTGCCGGCGCTTGGTATACTGGCGCTCTTCTTCTTTAGTCCGGCTGTGGTCAACATCGTGCTTAGTTTCTTTAGCGTAAGCCTCTTTGAGTTGGGACGGGGAGGCCAGTGGGTGGGGCTCTCCAATTTCTCGCGATTGTTGCAAGATCCTCTGACGTGGCTAGCTTTGAAAAATACCGTTTTCTGGTTAACGCTGGCCACAGTTGGATTTCGCCTATTCTTTGGTCTTGTACTGGCTCTGTTACTTAATTCATCAGTCTTCAAGCGCTGGCATATATCTGGATTGGCGCGCTCACTTGTGCTAATCCCATGGGTAACTCCACCGGTAGTCGCTGTCGCTGCCTGGCAGTGGTTGCTGCAGGCTCGCTATGGCGTTATCAATCAGATAGGTATCGAACTGGGTATACTCAACGATGGCATTCCTTTCCTGGTCCGCTCCTCGACTGTTTGGTGGGCTATCGTCACAATCATTGTCTGGCGAGAACTGCCCTTTGTCGTCATCGCGTTGTTGGCCGGTCTACAGTCTATGCCAGAGGAAATCTACGAGGCAGCGCGTATAGATGGTGCGACCGAATGGCGTCTTCTGCGCCATATAACATTACCCCTGTTGCGTCCAGTTTTGGCGGTCGTAACGCTTCTGACAACGATTTGGTCATTCAATAACTTCCTCTACGTCTGGCTGACCACGCGTGGAGGTCCCGGTAAAAGCACCCAGGTTCTGGCGACTCAGATGTACATGGAAGCTTTTGTAAATTACAAATTGGGATATGGAGCATCGGTAGGGGTACTCATGAGTATCATAATGCTACTATTTTCCATCGTGTACGTTAATGTAACCTTCAAGAATAGCGCGGGCACTTCGTGAAACGCTCACGTCCTCTCCAGCTTATCCAAGACCTGCTCATCATCGTTGTTACATTCTCAATTCTCATTCTCCTGGCATTTCCAACTGTATGGGTATTTCTGACCTCGATCCGACCGGAAAGCATGCTTTTTCTGGACTCATTTCGTCTCATCGTGCGGCCCGTAACGCTGGAAAATTACAGGTCGCTGTTGATAGATACTACCTTTCCCATATATATCTTCAACAGCCTGGTTGTCTGCTCGATCTCGACTGTTATTGCTGTTACAGTTTCCATGTTGGCCGCGTACAGTTTCTCACGCCGCGAGTTTCGCTGGCGTAGCGGTCTACTGATTACGGTTGTCCTTTCTCAACTATTCCCCTATGTTATCTTGATAACCCCCATTTATGTGATCTTTTTTCAATTGAATCTGGTCAATACTAGGCTTGGATTAGTAATCGCCTATATCGCGATTACCATTCCCTTCTCGGTCTATATGCTTCTGGGATATCTGGATACTATCCCGCGCGAACTAGATGAAGCCGCCACCATGGACGGGTGTTCAACCTTGCGAGTGATTTGGTCTGTCATCCTACCTGTTGCTTGGCCTGGTGTAGTAGCCACGGCCATATATTCTTTTGCCCAGGCGTGGAATGAGTACCTGATTGCGCTAACTCTGGTCACTCGCAATGAGCTCAAAACCATTCCTGTCGGTCTCGCCGGTTTTTTTGGTGAGTACACTACTCGTTGGGATCTGGTCATGACTGCATCCGTAATAGCAACAATACCTTCGTTAATAATCTTCCTAATCTTGCAACGGCAGCTTGTCTCTGGTTTGGCAGCCGGTGCGGTCAAGGAGTAGAAGATAGGAGCTTCAAATGAGCGCAAATTCAAGAGCTGATAAGTCGGTTGAGCTACCTAACATCATCTACATCATGGCTGATGATATGGGCTATGGTGATCTCGGCTGTTATGGTGCTACTAAGATTCCGACACCTAATATAGACCAACTTGCTGCCCAGGGAATTCGCTTTACAGACGCCCATTCTTCTTCTGCAGTCTGCACTCCCAGTCGCTACAGCGTCCTCACTGGCCGTTACTGCTGGCGCACACGACAGAAGCGAGGTGTTGGCACGGGACTGTCGCTGCCACTCATCGATCCTGCACGTATGACCATCGCCTCTATGTTGCGCGACAATGGCTACGGTACTGCGGCGATCGGAAAATGGCACGTAGGGCTTGAATGGCAGCTCAAGGATGAGTACGTACTGGAAAATCACTGTAAATTTGACTGGGACAAGCCAGATCTTCTGGGTCCAAATGAAGTGGAAGATTACAGGCGCCATCGATTACGCCAAGCCTATAATTGGCGGTCCCACTGTCCTTGGATTTGACTACTTCTTCGGTATTGCTGGTTCACTTGATATGCCCCCATATAGCTTCATCGAAAACGATAGGACTGTAGGGATACCTAGTGAGGAAAAGCATCCCTATCATGCTCAGCAGAAGAAAGGATTGATGACACCCGGCTGGAAAGATGAAGAAGTAGATGTGCAATTTGCCCAAAAGGCTGTTTCCTTCATTGAGCGACATGTTACAGAGGATCCCGATCGACCATTTTTCCTCTACCTGACTCCATCGGCACCACATCGACCTTGCTTGCCGCCTGAGTTCTTAGCAGGCAGCAGTGAGGCGGGTCCTCGCGGTGATATGGTCTGTGTCGTCGACTGGGTAGTAGGGCAAATTACGCAGACTTTGCAACGGCTGGACCTCACTGAGAATACAATGGTGATTCTCACAAGCGACAACGGCGCTCGACCAGCCGACGTGGATGGGGTGACCCACGAACACAAGTCCTGCGGTGATCTGCGCGGCTACAAGGGCGATATTTGGGAAGGCGGCCATCGAATTCCTCTTATCGCTCGTTGGCCGGATCACATCCCTGCGGGTTCTCGTTCGGACGCGACCGTATGTCTCGTCGATATGATGGCTACTTGTGCGGCCATAGTTGGAACCGAATTACCGTGCAATGTAGGAGAAGACTCGTTTAGCATTCTCCCAATTCTTCTAGGAGGAAATACTTCAGATATATCCTGGCGTGAAGCGCTAATACACCACTCCGTATTTGGCTCCTTTGCGATCCGTCGCGACCGGTGGAAGTTGATTGCCGGAACAGGATCTGGCGGCTTTAGTGAACCTTGCCAAGAAGAACGGGGGAGAGGCACTCTACCGGGCCAGCTGTATGATATGATGGTGGATCTAACGGAAACCAACAACCAATGGGGCCAGCATTCCAAGATAGTGAGTGAGTTAACCGAATCTCTAAATCGTATTCGGCAGAGCGGATTCACGCCATCAGAAGTTGACCAATACTCAAAGCCTCGTAACCCGCAGAGAGATAAAATGTAGAGGTATTCAGAGCAATAATTGCAACATGGCGGCTCAAACATGCGGTATCGATCGGCTGGTGTTTACCTATACGAGTGCGACAAGATAGGTCGGAGACTAACTATTAAAGAAATACCGAACTCTTTTTGCGATTTATTACTTCTACTCCCTCCTCGCCTCTCTTGAAAATGGAGTTAAGCGGCACAAGACAGCGGCTCAAGCGCGAATTTGATACTCAGGTTTTGTAATCGCCGGACAAGCTGTTGATGCACAGCGTCTTTCTTACCTACTTCAAAATAGTTGGCGCCCAGATCAAGATAAGTGGTACTATCACGGATGATACGATAAGCAACAAATATTATGGAATGGGCTACTGCTATGGCAGCCCGTTTTTTTTACCGCGTGGGCGACCTGACTCCGATGTAGACATACCCTAAACTGCACCGATCACAATGGTAAAGTTCTGGCGCACCGTGTCAACCCATCCGGAATAGTAGCAGCCGACATCCCAATTGCTCTGGCCTCAACGATATAATTTGGAACGCGTGTTACCGGGTTTCATGAATGGGTGGTGAGTGTAATTTTCGTATCATATTGGTGTCGAAGCGTATTGGCAAAGACTACCATGTGGAATCGATTGACATTGAGTGAGGAAGTTAAAAATGGCTGCATTTCTCTTTTCGCTTAATCCGAAATTGGGACCATGGGTAGAAAAATTCGATTGCCTGGCAAAGCAAACTAGTCTCGGAGAAAAAGTCGTCGACTCCGTCAGTGCCGGCGCATAGAAGCAGGTATTAGTCGGCGACAGGACATTTCTGATTCGGCTTGGAGTTGAGCCAAAAGGCATCTTTGCAGTAGGACACGTCATCAGTGAACCGTACATTGGTGGCGACTGGAGTGCTGAGCGGTCTGGATCAGGCAGACCAATACATACTGTCAAAGCAGAGTACGATACAACCCTTCATCTAGAGAGTGAAGACAGATTATCCCGAAATGCACTGGAGTACACAGATGTCGTGAATAGGCATTCGTGGCGAGGTTGAGGATGATCTAGAGGCAGATTCGGCTGCGTTGCTGGACCGCTAACCGTAGATCAAAGTTACTGATTATGTTAGGTTGCCAGTAGTTCTGTTCGTCGTGCCACGGGTCGCGCCGTTGTGTGCGTAGGCAAATATGGAGGGCGTGACCTGGTTGATAATTTCGAAACTGGCAATGCTCGTTAGGTTCATTCAATTGTCGGGCTGGCTAAGGATTAGCGGTCGCTTTCACTCGATCCGTTCCCAAACGAGGACACCAACCACTTTGCCGCCACCCCATAACGTCGGCGGTGTGCTCAGCGTCAATCGGTTATCCGAGATATTGAAAAACCGCTTCTGATCGTCTCCTTCCCAATTCGGATATAGAGAAACCCTCTACCTTATGGACGACGAAACCACCTTCGATATCAAGTTCGTATGAACCGTAGTACGAGATGCAGCCCTTGAAACTCGCCTCAATCTCCTCAGGGGTTCCTTGCATCTGGTCTCCATCCGTAAATAATGGGCGTCCCCTACGATACAACTGTGCGGAAATCCGGCCGAATCTGTATAGATTATCGAACCCAGTACGTCAGCACCGAATGGAAGAACGACCGTTCCGTCATCCCCTTCGATTTCAAACGAGACTAGTCGCCACGCCCCTATGATTGCCTGCGAAACCTCTGAACTGTATTGGCTCACAATTACCCTTCAGTGTGTGATTCTTAGCTACGTCCGCCCACACGCAATGCTTCAATCGGCAATAGGTGGCGGCGCTACTAGTTGCAGTTTGGCAGTATGCTTTGCAAGTTTCTCTTCTATTTGCATAAGCCTGAGAATTGGTGACTTTAGTTCTTTAGTTTCTTTTGCCGCGTATTGTCTTAATTGTGCCAAACAATTTTGGTAATCTTGATTAATCACTGGCTCTAGCTCTACTTCAAACTCTTGGCGGATATTCTTCCGAATATCTTCAATGTCTCGAATTTGGTTGTGCTTGGATCTAGGCCCCTGATTCTTTACGATTGGCGACCACAGCATAAAGTGCTTCTCATAGCCTTCGAAATATTTATTAGCGTACTGGATATTTTTCCTAAATTTCTTAGTAAAGCGTTCAACATTCTCAGGCTGCTGATTCTTCACATATTGTATCCCAGTCACTAAATGCGTGGCGACTTCACAGATATAAACTATCTTGTCTTTTGGGTTGATTCCTACAACATCAATTTCTCCCTGAACATCTGGTGTGTACAAGTTGTACGTTATAAAATCACATTTCAAAAACAGTTTTAGATACTCACCTACAATTTCTTCGCCCGGATTTTGCACTTGCTCTCCCAAACCATGTAACTACTAATTATCCAGCACTTGACAGAACAAACCTATCATGAAGTGTATTATCCTGCAATGAATATCGCTGATTTTGGTGTCTGCATATCTACTGAAAACTAGATGGTCACTCAGTTGCCCCCGTGGCAGCAAGGACCCTATGCTTCAGTTGCTCCCAGCGACGAGATACCACATGTAGATATTTCCTAAACTGTACCATTCATAATGGGAATAACCCGGCTTATGTTGAACGCAACGGCATTTAGCTGGTAAACGTACTCGATAAACTGGTCCCATGAAAATGGGAGAGGTTACCTAAGCCCAATTCCGTTGGTTGATACGTGGAATAGCTGCATCCGGTTCAGCGGACAGAGTTCCAACTAAGGGGACGTCCCCCATTGGATCACCCACCTCGCTGGCGGAATAGGACTCATGTATTGGGAGACAATAAATTCCGCCGAAGGAAATTTCTTTTGCTTAGGGTTACTTTGGCTGCGTGACGCAGGCTACAAGTTTCGCGCAGACAGGCATGCATGGAATTTGTTCTTGGCTCCATAATTACTCCGTGGTAGAAGACGCCGAATTAGGCCTTAGAGCCGTAAGGATCCAAACCAAACCTCGCCCGAATGGCCACTAATAGTTCGGCTGCACCTCCTTGCTGGATGTAGGGTCTCCATGTCCGCAGCGACCAGAACAAATCGCCAGAATACGTGCTATTCATACGACACAGGTTGAGGCACAGGTAATTGGCGCACCTATTGACCTTGGACGATGGAATATGGACAGATTGGCTCATGGAACGGTGGACGCAAAACCACACCTATTTCGTCCTGTGTGGGCTTAATCCGATGGATCCAGGGCAGAAGGTTCAGACGGCGTGATACTTCTAGGAACGCAGCAGGTGTAAGGTTCTGTAGCACGCCGACTCGGTCCAAGAAGAGAAGATCGGGATCGCCTGTAATTAGGTTATCGGCTTCGTTGACGATGCCGTAGGCAACAAGGTAGTCGTCTTTCGGGTCGCGACAGAACGATGCCATCTCGTCAAGGAGCGGGTGCAGTTCGCCCAGAGCCTTGATCTGCTCCACGACATTGTCCACAAGGGTGCGGGGAATGCGCTCACGGAAGTACCGTTTTGTTGTGATAGTCGCGCTTATCTCGCTGATCTGCTCAGGCGGGATCAACAGGTCGATCTCCTCCGCTGTGAGGCAGGTGGTGATCACGGACGTGACTACCCGGGGTTCCGCAGGCGTAGAAATGTAGCTCAGAAAGACGTTGGCGTCGATGAGTACTCTCATGGCTTCGATGAAGTCAATTCTTCATCAGCCTGGAGTGTCTCCTGAACTACCTCTCTAGAGAAGCCTGCAAGCCGGTAGGCTTCTTCGTCAGATAAGCCGGGATTCTGACTTCGGGCCTCTTGGCGTAGCGCATCAAGCGCATCGAGAGCCTTACGCTTCTGCTCGCGTTTACGCAGCTTCTCTACTTCCTCGTATTCGGCAAAGGACATGAGCACCGCAGCAGGCTCGCGGTACAGTTTGACGATGACCTAGTCCCGGTGTTTCGCTGTCCACTTCACAAGCTGGCCGAAGCGAGATTTGGCTTCCGTTGATGTCACGGTCTTGGGCATAGCGCGGTTTCCTTACTCAGGTCACAGGGCAACTGTTAACAGAATGTTGTCCATTATTTTAGACAACATTTCGCTTAAAATATACTAAGGCTCACATCGAAATATACCGATATTTTGCTGGCTGGAACAGTAATCGTTCGCTTAGAATGGATTCAAGATAAAACAGTAAAGGCTATCTTCAGACGTCGTATCCGCATCTTTGAATCATAAAGCAGCAGTCAAGAGCCGTCGCTAATCGAGTCATTCCATTACGGTAGTAGACGTCGCCTGGCATGAACTGACCGGAGTTCGAATGGATTTGGCGTCGGCATAGCGAAAAGTAAAGCGCGTGAATGCGTTGCCAGTTGAGCAAAAATCACTTGACAGATATCCTACAAGTTGCTATTATAGAAACATTCCAGATAGCAGTACATATCTTTTGTCACCCATAGTTCAGGATCGTAGTCCGAAGCGAAGTAGCTGATTTGGCTAAAGGCGGAGCTATGGCTTTGCAGCCACTTGACCGACCACCGTTAGTCTCTCGATCTGTGCAGGAGGCAATTCGCGATTTCGTAATCGAGGAAGGCCTGCAACCTGGGGATGCCCTGCCCGCAGAATCTGAGTTGGCGCGCCAATTGGGCGTGAGTCGCAATTCTGTACGCGAGGCAGTCAAGGCGCTCGAGTCGCTCGGCCTGCTCGAAGCACGCCGCGGAAGTGGACTTTATGTAAGCGATTTTTCGCTGGAGCCCCTTCTAGAGGTCCTGCCATACGCGATGTTGTCCGGCGTGCAGGACCTGGCGGATGTATTCCAGATTCGGCGTGTACTGGAGATGGGTTTCGTCGACAAGGCAATGCAAGTCATGCCGCCGGAAACATTGGCAGCACTTCTCTCGGTAGTCGAGAGAATGCGCATTTCGGCCGATCATGAACAGCCGTTTGCGGTTGAAGACAGAGAGTTTCACCGGTTACTGTTTATGCATCTGAATAATCGGGCGCTCATGACTGTGCTGGACGCGTACTGGCTCGTGTTTCGGAAGGCGGCCAACATTGCGAATATCAAAGACAACAACCCCATGGGTACCTATTGCGATCATTTTGACATCGTCGTTGCAATTGAAGCGAACGATGTTGCCGCCGCCAAAGATGCATTGGCGAAACACTATGACGGCCTATTAGGGCGCCTGCGGCGGGTGCAGCGCGAAATGAAAGACAGTCAATCCTAGCGGTCCATCCGTTACACTAAATTCTTAGTCTCCGTTGTTTCGGCAACGAAAGTCGGCTACCAAATTACAATTCAGTAAAGGAGGACAGGATGTATCGGAAACTTTTCGTAAGTATGGTGATCATTCTAGTCATTGGATTGCTGGCGGCATGTGCGGCCCCGACGGCACCAGCCCAACCAGCAGAGGGAGAAGGTGCCGGAGAAGCGGCCACTGAAGGTACTGCGGCAGAGGAAGCGGCGCCTGAAGAAGGTGCGGCTGAACAGGTGATTATCGGCGGCTTCGACGTAGGCCCAGGCGGCGACCCGCAGGGTATCTTGTATAACAACGGCGCCGGTAATACTTGGTTTGCCAAGATGTATACGCCGCTGATCATGATGAGCGAAGACTTCTCTGAACACACCAGTGTTGGCGCGCTTGCCACAAGCTGGGAACCGAATGATGACGCTTCAGTCTGGACGTTCCATCTGCGCGAGGGCGTCAAGTGGCATGACGGCGAGCCGTTCACGGCAAATGACCTGAAATGGACTGCAGAGTTCGTCGCTGCGCCTGGCGCTGCGGTAATCAATTTTGGGTTCACTCAACCGGACCAGATAGCTGGTTGGACGGAATATAATGCCGGCGAGGCGGATGAGATCACAGGCATACGTGTGGTTGATGACCTTACTCTAGAGATCGAGTTGGTGCAGCCAGATCCCCGCTTCTACGATGCCGTTCGTACCTTCTATGCGCTGCCTGAACATGCCATTGACTTCGCTCCAGAAGATATTCAAAGTTCTGACTGGTGGTTCACCAATCCCATCGGCACAGGACCCTTTAAGTTCGGCGCTTTTGAGAAGGATCAGTACATGGAATTGCTCCCAAACGAATATTACTGGGATGGAGCGCCAAAACTCGACAAACTGATTGATCGTTACTTCTCAGATGAGACGGCAGCAGTACTGGCCCTGGAGAGCGGCGATATTGACTTCACGTATGTGAGCGCTGACGTTGCTGCACGATTTATAGACGATCCGAACTATGTAATTTACTCCGGTCCGTCCTTTGTTACCAACATGTTCATGCTCAACCACACGCGAGAGATCTGGCAGGATCAGCGTGTTCGGCAGGCGCTCATGTATGGTATCGATCGCCAGGCCATCATCGACCAGGTATTCAATGGCACCGCTGTCGCCGCACCTTGTCAGGATTCTTATCCGCAATTCTGGCCCGAAGATGCCAACTACTACGAGTACGACCCTCAGCTAGCCCGCGATCTATTAGCGGAGGCAGCGGCGGATGGCATATCGTTGGATGGCCAGACGTTCGAGATTCATACGTACTACACAGGTCAACTCAACAAGGATATCCTCACCGTGATGCAGGCCAACCTGGCTGATATCGGCGTGGATGTGCTGCCTGTGTTCGAAGATGTTCCGACGTGGCGCACTATTGTCGACGACAGCACAGACTGGGATATCGCCTATCGCGGTTCTGGTGCAGGCCCCGCTTCCTACAACACAACCTGGTACGATCCGGACAATCACTGGGGACTGGATCCCGCACCGTACGTCGATCTGTTCGATGCCATGGATTCAGCCATGACACCGGAAGAATACCAGGCAGCTCGTACTGCGCTGTGCGCTTATCAGAACGAGACACAGCCTTTCCCATACTGGTGGGTGTCCACTCGGTATGGCGTAGCCAGCGCCGACTTGGGTGACTTCTACTACTTCCCGGCTCCGGGCGGTGGCCCGTATGTTGACCACTCTGAACAGTGGTATGTGAAGTAACTTCTGTCTAAAGCATCCAAGGAGCGGTTCCTGATCAGGAGTAGTTAACCGCTCCTTTGGACATGCCATACATCCTAGCCGTCTGTGCGGCGATCCGTCGCACAGACGGCTAGGCACATGATCTACTCGTCATGCAATACTATCTGCGTCGCATACTGATCAATATACCGGTCCTCTTCATGGTCACGTTGATCATCTTCATATTGATCAACGCCGCCCCCGGCGACCCGGTTGATTTTTTCGTCAACGAGGAGATCGGCGTAACGAAGGATGACCTGGAGTTCGTGCGCGAGCGCTTTGGTCTGAATGATCCGTTGCCTATTCGTTATGTCAAGTGGTTGGGTCAGGTTGCCAGGGGCGACCTAGGCTTCCGCTACAAGAATGGCGACGATGTGGCAGAGGTTCTGTTCATTCGTATGCAACGGACGTTCTTGCTGATGGGAGCCGCTCTATTGATCGGTGTTGTCGTCGGCATCAGCCTAGGTATTTTCACCGGTTTGAGACAGTATTCCGTATGGGATTTCACGCTGACGGGTCTCTCATTTGTGGGGATATCCATGCCTGCGTTCGTCGCGGGCATATTCGGTCTCTATTTCTTTTCTGTGAAATTGGGTTGGTTTCCATCGGGCGGCATGCGCACAATTGGCGAGGATAAATCGCTGACCGACTTGCTACACCATCTGGCGCTGCCTGCCCTCACGTTGTCGCTGGCCTATATCGCCACATTCATGCGCTACACCCGCTACAGCATTCTCGAAGTCAAGTCCGAGGATTACGTGCGAACGGCGCACGCCAAGGGCATGCCACGAAGAATAGTTACTACACGCCACATCTTCCGCAATGCACTGCTTCCAGTAATCACAGTGGTCGGTCTAAGCCTACGCACGCTCGTTGCCGGCGCACTCTTTACCGAAACCATCTACAGTTGGCCGGGTATGGGTTCACTATTCGGTTGACGCGGTGGCCGCCCGAGACTATCCGATGGTCATGGGCATCATGCTCGTAACTGCCATCGTCGTTTTGCTTGCCAACTTATTGACCGATTTTGTCTACGCATTTGCGGATCCGAAGATACGCTATGAATAACACGACAACCGAGATATCGATATGAGCGCAGCCGCAGCAGACTCGCTTGAAGACCTACAAGGAGCCAAACGGGTACGTTCGCAGTCACCTACTGCTCAGGCATGGCGGCGATTCCGGCATCATCCGCTGGCTGTCATCGGCCTCATCACCTTTGCCATTATCCTGGCACTGACGCTGTTCGCCCCTGTGATAACGCAGTACGGCCCATCCGAACTGAACTTGGCTGACAAGTTTCAGCCGCCGAGTCGCGAGCATCTATTCGGAACCGACCGTGTCGGGCGCGACATCTTCAGCCGCACCTTGTACGGTGGCCGAGTGTCGCTTGCCGTCGGTTTCTCCGCAGCTTCGCTAACGATCATCATCGGCGTACTCATCGGCGCTACCTCTGGCTATTATCTGAACTGGGTCGATCAAGTACTAATGCGATTCACCGATGTGGTGATGACCTTCCCACGGGTGGTCGTGATTCTAACGGCAGCCATCTATCTGGGTCAGAGCATCGGTAGTGTGATTTTCCTGATCGGCATATTCAGTTGGCCGGAGGTGGCTAGACTCGTGCGAGGCCAAGTACTATCCCTGCGCGAACAACAGTTTGTACTGGCATCGCGCTCGATCGGTGCCGGCGATTACCGGCTTATCACCGCTCACGTCATGCCACTTGTGATCGCACCATTGTTGGCGGCTGTAACATTCTCCGTCAATTCAGCCATTCTGCTTGAGGCCGGGTTGAGTTTTCTCGGTGTAGGTGTCCCTTTGCCCACGCCGAGTTGGGGCAACATGATGGAGACGGCACGCAGTCTGGATGTGTTGCAGGACGGCCCATGGATGTGGATCCCACCTGCGCTCATGATCCTTGCGACCGTGCTGAGCATCAATTTCATAGGTGACGGATTGCGCGATGCTGTTGACCCCAAACACATACAGTAGCTTTGACTTCTTTGCTCTTCGTGAACCGAAGGGCCATGCAGGAACCTTCAGTAGCGTTACGGCTCTAGCCTAGGAACATAGTTCAGGACTAAACTGATGAAACTTGTCACCTATTCTACCAACAATGAAGAACGCTTTGGAATCCTACTCGAACACCCCGCCACCAATGAACTCTGGGTGTTCGACCCGGAAAAAGTGGAGGATAGACTCTATTTCTACGCTTCGCGAGCAACGTCGCCATTCCTAGCCAACCGGCCAAGCTTTCTATTGAAGCGTCCCTGGCCGCGTTCGCTCACGGATTTCTTAGCGCTGGGCGATCAAGGGATGGATGCTGCCCGACGACTGCAGGACTACCTGTTGAATTTCCTCCAGCAATCGGACCAGGCGCTATTGGTTGGCGCAGGTTACCCACTGAAAGAGGTCAAGCTGCGGGCGCCGATTCCTCGCCCGCGTCTGTTTTTTGGTCTGGTGCAGAACAGTCCTACGTTCATACGACACAACGATCGCAGACCAGTAGTGAATGTCTACCCGCAGGGACACCAACGACCGCAAGGCTCTCTGGTTAGTCCCGGCGAACCCGTCTACGTGGCTCCGGATATGGATCGTTTTGGCTGGACGCCAGAGCCAGGTTGCATCATTGGACGGCAGGGCAGGAACATTCCTGTTTCTGAAGCGATGCAGCACATCGCAGGATTTACCCTCGTGATGGACATGGTTCACAGTCTTTATGATGAAGAGATAATGAAAAATAGTGAGCAGTCGCTGCGCCGGGAACGGAGTGAACTAGATTGGTTTGAGGACGCAACTGGTTCCTGGTTGGGAAAGAAATCCGACACGATGGGTGCCATGGGTCCTTATCTCACGACAAAGGAAGAGGTAGGAAATCCATATGATCTATTGCTCTACTCCCGCCAATCTGGTTGGCAACGGGATCGAGCGCATACCGGCTCCATGGTCATAGGCTTTGAGCGACTGGTGAGCTGGCTATCATCATTCATGACCTTACAACCTGGTGACGTGCTCCATATGGGTACCCTGGCAGTGGATGGCATGCCCTATCTATCCGACATTGACTACGGTCCTGAAGACTATATTGAAGGGGACTGGGAACGTGTAGGGACTCTACGTATCCCGGTTGTATTTGCCAAGCGCGAGGACTGGCGAGCACCCGATGATCCTGGGCGCATCCATCCCGTTCCGGCCGTGCGCGACCTTCTTGATACCGCAGAATCGGGAATTGACGCGCCTGATGCGTGGTTAGTAGACAAGGTACGCCATTTCTGGACGGTGTTCGGCAATTATCATGACGTGGAGCGTGTCGAGGGTCTGAAAGTGAGCGGTACACCTCGTGTGCTCAATTGCCCAGCAAGTGCATTGACCAATTCCGGTAGCACCGTAGTCATACCGGCTCGGGCTAACGATTTACATATCGGCGTTGAGTTGGCATTTGTTGTCAACCGCGTTGCTCACGGTGTCTCGCTAGAGGATGCTGCAGATTATATACTTGGATATCTCCCCATGGCCGCACTGCGCGATTCTTCGTTTGCGGATATTATTCAGCAACCCGCTTCACCACAGGAGCAGAACTTGCCGGTAGTCTATGCTCGATGGGCGGATGGTTTCAATGTCGTCGGGGGTCCGCCACTGCCGTTGTCTGCCGATGAAACTCGCGGACGTACGATGCGATTGACGCTCGAAGGCGTAGGAGAAATTGAGTGCAACAGCGACGAATATGTGCTAACCGCTCCGCAGGTGTTGGCCTTCCTGACCAAATGGATCACAGTGTTCCCAGGCGATGTGATAACGCTTGGCCGCACAGCGGAGATGCTGACGGTGCCCGCAGGCCATCCACTCGTTGAGGGTACGCAGCTAACCGCCCAAATCGACGGCATCGGTAGCTTATCCGCAAGGTTCGATGATCAGCGTGACTTTCATTCTGACGAAGATGTATCTTGAAGAATAACGGATCATCGTGGCACTCACCGTCCTGTCGTATCTCAAGTACAAAGAAAGGTAACCCATAATGCAAACGTTTCACGGCGCATGGCCGGCGCTGATAACGCCGTTTACTGTCGACGGGGAAGTCGACTGCACAGCCATCAAGGCCCTAATTGAGTACCTTCTCGGAAAACACGTAGCAGGCTTCTACCTCTGCGGCAGCACTGGTCAGGGAATATATCAGTCTGTTGCAGAACGAAAGCTGGTGGCGAAGACCGCCCTGCGGTGCATTGATGGCCGTGTACCTGCCATTGTGCATGTTGGAAGCCAATCGCTACCAGATGCCATCGACCTAGCTCTACACGCCGAGAAAATCGGCGCGTCTGGCGTTAGTAGCATTATCCCGTCAGGTTACGAGAATCTCTCCTCCGTTAGCAGCTACTATCGGGAGTTGGCTGCTTCCGTGCCTTCACTTCCATTCCTGCCCTACCTGTTTACATCAGCATCCAGCGCAGTCGCGCTGATTCACTCCGTCAGCGATATACCGAACCTTGCAGGCGCAAAATATACTGGCCCCAACATGTATGAGTTGAAGCATATCATCGTGGAGCGACAACAGCCGTGGTCGATTTTCTCCGGCATGGACGAGCAATGCGTGTTCGCTTCCATGAGCGGTTCATCCGGCAACATCGGATCGACGCTTAATGTCATGCCCGGTGTCTATCGGAAGATCCACAAGCTCGTAGCGGAAGGAGACGCCATGGGTGCGTATGATCTTCAGGTTAGGGCCAATCGCGTAACGCGTACGCTAATCGAGTATGGCTTTACAGGGGCATTGCGAGCAGCCTTAAACTTGCTCGGTCTGGATGTCGGCGAACCGAGGCTACCGTCGCTTCCATTTAACCAGAATCGCAAGGCTGAGTTCGAGGGCGCGTTGGCGGCCGTTGACTTCATTGAGATTGCGGAAATGTAAACGGGTGTCGCGATAAGGCAATTCAGATGGACTGATATCGCATCTAAGAACCGTTGCTCTGTGCCTCTTCTGAGGGGTTGACTAACGTGAGCAGTGTGGCATATGCAAACTGCCATGTGTGGCTTTCGTCGTCACATATATATATGTCGACATATATGTATATGGTACGTATCAAATGAGTAAACACCTAGCCAGCTAAGCATTGGCGAAAGAATAGGAGAGAAAAAGTTCGACGGAGGTACCATCTTTTACTGGCGAACTAGTCAACATTCTATGCTACCTACAGGCTGGTTACGTCTACGAGGACCAGGTGAGTGAGGAAGTTGGCGGTACGCTGACGTACGTTCTATATGTACTCCGAATACAGCTAAAAGAACGTCGTCAGATTGGTTCAGTGAGTTCCGACGAGGTAAACATACCCATGGTGTCAACCTCGGAATGAAACGGTTTTATAGCGTTTTGATGATCGACAGCTGTGGTACGCTGCCATAATAGTTCTGGTATAGCCCGTCCTTGCGTTTACTGTTCTAAGCACTTTGTTCGTTGATATGTAATGGTCTGTTTCTTTA
>CAWGFG010000003.1:0-106038 GCA_963821815.1 uncultured Chloroflexia bacterium | reverse complement strand
CCCAACGACCTCACGAACGGTACCCAATTGACTTGCCATTTCCTCCTGCGTAAGCAGACGGGGCAACTCGTCGCAATCGGTTTCTTTGGCCAGCGTCAACAGCAGACGTGCCAGTCGACCGCGCACAGAACGCATGGACAGATCCTCGACGATTCCTATCAGGTAGCGCGCCCGTCTTGCGATACTCTCCATCATTGCCCAAGCCAGTTCCGGATGCCGTCCGGCGATGCGGTGGAGTTCATCGCGGCTGATATGCCATATCTGGGGTTCGTTCGGGATACGTGTAAAAATGTGTAAGATCAAAGTGCCCAAGGATCCAACCAAGTCGTGGATCAATCTTCAGCAAGTTCACCACTTGCCCGTCTGACTGCCTTCTCTAAATCTTTTTCACTCGGCGTGATATAGATTCGCACGGTCTCGATGCTTTCATGACCTAGTAGAGTAGCAACCTGGTCAAGTGGTGTACCTACATTCACCAGATTCTTGCCGAAGGTGTGCCGCAACGTGTGTGTTGTAACATTCTCCAATCTGGCTCGATAAGCATACTTGTTGACAATATCCCATATCCCTTTTTCTGTGAGTGGTCCTCGCTGACCCAGAAAGATTTTCTCTTCTTCGCGGTCTTTGCGTTCCTCCAGATAACCGGATAGGGCTTGTCGAGCATCTTTGCTCAAAGGTATTTGTCGCGCCTTGGTTCCCTTGCCATCTCGTACTCGCACATGGCCAGAACGTTCCGCAAGGGTAATGTCATCCAGTCTCAGATCGACTAACTCTGACACCCGCAGACCGGTACGTCTAAGCGTTTGAACAATGGCTAAGTCGCGCCGATTTTCGTCTCTTCGCACAACTCGCAGCAATGCCAGTTGTTCCTTTTCATCAAGCCATTTAGGCGCTACTCCTTTTTGCTCTCTGACACGATAGCCTTCAAGAATATCAAAGGGATTGTCCAGACAGAGTGTTAACTGCAACGCTATTTGGCGTAGTTTCTGGCTCTCCCGCACTTTCCGTGGTGGAGGCTCAAACAGACTTATCCGGTAACATGTAGGGCCCCGAAATCAACGAAAGGAGCTTAACAGAGAACGACTATTGCTTACTGAACTACTCTTGCCAGATGCGGAGCATCTGTGTTGTCATGCTCTGATTGCGGAGTCCGATCTTCTGACTATTGAGGTGACATCCACTCAGAGTGAAGTCGCTTGCCCCAGTTGTCATCAGCTCTCTAGGCGTGTTCATAGTCGATACCGGCGAACAGTAGAGGACCTTCCTTGTGCAGGTAGACAGGTGCATTTGCATCTGCATTTACGCCGCTTCTACTGTACCAACCCCACATGCACAAGAATCACCTTTTCTGAACGCTTACCCACTGTCGTTGCACCTTCCGCCCGTCGAACCGACCGTTTAGCTCAAGAGCAGTGTGCGATTGGCTTTGACTTGGGTGGGGAGGCCGGCGCACGTTTGGCTCAGCGGCAAGGAATGCCCACAAGTCCAGATACCTTGCTTCGGCTGGTCCGCAATAGAGTGCTTGAGCCGCCAGAGACGCCACGGGTTCTATCGGTGGACGACTGGGCAAAGCGAAAAGGAAAAACGTACGGTACAATTTTGATCGATCTTGAGCGGCATCGAGTGGTAGATCTGCTGTCGGATCGCACTTCAGAATCTTTGGCAACCTGGCTGCAGGAACACCCAGGTGTGGAAGTGATCACTCGTGACCGACCGTTGGCATCTGCTCAAAAACCTATCCGATACAGTCGAGGAGGTACTAGCCCGCCATAGAGGCCTGCTCAGTCGTACGGTGTTGCCGGCGGAGAATGGCCAAAGACAAGCAGCATCCCGCTCTACACGTGATCAAACGCACTCACCCACCAGTTATGCAGAGCGGGAACGGTTGAGGCACCGGGCAGAACGTCTGAAGCGCTACAAACAGGTGATAGCATTGCGTGAGCGAGGTCTCACGTTAAGTAAGATTGCAGACCGCGTCGGTATCAGTGAACGGACTGTGAATCGCTTTCTGGCTGCAGGTGCATTTCCAGAACGGAAACGCCGAAGGCCCAGCGAACCCGGACTACACGATGAACACATTGCATTCCTGCGTCAGCGATGGGCAGAGGGATGTACGAACGCCACTCAGCTCTGTCGAGAACTCCGCGACCAGGGATTTACTGACTCAAAGAGACTCGTCCTGAGATACATCTCCAGATTGCGAAATGGGGAGCCAGCAGTGACCTCCTTTGCTAGACATGATTCCAAATTGACGTCTCGACCTACCATACGGCGCTACTCGCCTCGCCAAGCCGCCATGCTGTTCGTACGGTCACATGACGAACTCGAAAAAGCAGAACTGCTGGATATTGTACACATGACCAGTGTTTCAGACGAGCTCGGAATGGTTTACGAACTGGCACAGCGCTTTGTCCAGATGATCAGACTGAGAGTGCCCGAAGCTCTCGAGCCATGGCTTGATATGGCGAAGACAACGTCGTTGACTGAATTCAGACAGTTCGCTGCTGGTCTCCACAAGGACATGAAAACAGTTGCAGCGGCTCTACAGTATCCTCGGAGCAATGGCCAAGCGGAAGGACAGATTAATCGCCTCAAGTTACTCAAACGCCAGATGTATGGTCGGGCCAACTTCGATCTCCTACGTCAGCGGGTTCTGGCGGCATGAGCAATATCCGCACCACGGAAAGTGCGGGAGAGCCAGTTAACAGAATGAGACCGCTAAGCCCAATAACGACGCAACATAATAATTTCATGGCCAAAGAACAAACGCCCACACCTCAACAACCAATCGACGACTGGCTGCAATTCCTGCACCAACAGGGCAAAAGCCAACACACCATCGCCGCCTACCGCCGCGGCCTAGCCCACTTCGGGCACTGGTACGAAGGATCCTACGGCGCTCCCTTTGTGCCGGACCAGGTCATGCCGCGGGATGTGCGCGACTGGAAGGCGTATCAGCAGACGACCGAACAGGCTGCGCCGGCAACCGTTAACCAGCGTCTGGTCGCGGTGACGCGCTTCTTCCGCTGGGCGCGCAGCCAGGGCCTGTGCCGCGAGAATCCGGCTGAGGACGTCGCCAATATCCGCCTGGAGCCCAGGCAGCCCAAGGCGCTGCACAAGAATCAACTGCGCAGGCTGCTGCGCGCGTCCCGCGACAATCCGCGCGACTACGCCATGCTGGAAGTGCTGACAGGCACGGGTATCCGCGTGGGCGAGCTATTGGAGCTGCGTAGGGGCGATGTGGAGCTGGGTGAGCGTTCGGGCAAGCTGACGGTGCGCAGCGGCAAGCGGGGCAACTACCGAGAAATTCCGCTGACGCTGGATGTGCGCAAGGCGTTGCAGGTCTATTTCGAAATTGCGGGCATGCAGGGCAGCAACCCGGATGCGCCTCTTTGGACAGGTCCCCGCGGCAAGCTGCGCCATCGCAGTTCTGTGATGCGCATGCTGGACAAGTATTCCATCCGCGCCGGCATCGAGCCGGTCAACCCGCATGCGCTGCGCCACACATTCGCGACGCGCTACCTCAACGCCAATCCCAGCGATCTGCGCGGGCTGGCGCGGCTGCTGGGCCACACCAGCCTGGACACGGTGATGATCTACACCGAGCCCAGCATGGAGGACCTCACCGAACGCATGGAGCGCGTCGAAATCACCGGCATGTAGTTGGAGACTTTGGCTTACCCACACAATATTATTGTCTCACAAATCGTCTTGCGTGAGGGAGTGGATCTAAGTAGTCTGGCTACGAGCGGAGGTTTGAGGCCGAGACATTGAATGATGACGTATATTGATTACGCATATTGATAAAGAAGGCCTGAGAGTGCGTAATGAGCAACAAGAAATCAAAGCAGAAGCGCAGTCATACGAAGAAAACCGAAACCAGTTCCACCGCCCGCACCCGGAGGGTCCCGGCGGGCAATGGATAAGACTATGGCCGATGTAGGAATGTTGATTCGTGAACGGGAATTTGACTCAATTGAAGAGATCAATACATTTTTGCAGCAGGTAGTGGACTCTAGGTATGCCCATCGGGGGATCTACGAGCGCAGCCGAATCCACCCCGCTGGAACAGGCTCAGGAGATAATGTATGAAGCATGGGATTCCTCTGGGAAGCGCCGGGTGAAATTAGCTCAAGAAGCCCTGTCGATTTCACCGGATTGCGCCGATGCCTACGTCTTGTTGGCCGAGGATTCCGCCACCTCCTTGAAGGAGGCAAGGAATTATATGAGGCCGGGGTCAAGGCGGGAGAATATGCTCTAGGAGCCGATGCATTTGAAGAAGACGTTGGCCATTTCTGGGGCCTTCTGGAGACCCATCCCTATATGCGTGCCCGCGAGGGACTGGCCGTCTGTTTGTGGCAAATGGACCAACGTCAGGAGGCAATAGAACAATATCAGGAGATGTTACGTCTGAATCCAGGTGACAATCAAGGCATTCGCTTCCTTCTGTTGCCCTCTCTCATGGAGGAGGGTATGGAGAAGGAGACAGAGCAGTTGCTGGCCGCATACGAGGACGACGCAACAGCAACCTGGTGCTATACGCGTGCTCTGTTGTTAACAAGAACCCGGCCTACATGGGTGCCGTACGTGGCTTGAAGCATGAAAACCTGCTGCTTGAACAATGCAAGCGAAGACCAAGTCGGTACATGAACAACCTAGTAGAACAAGATCATCGTTTCATGAAGCGCAAGATCAATCCAGCGTTGGACTTCGGATCATACCCAACGGCTTGGCGTACGATTCAAGGTTATGAGACGATGCATATGATACGAAAGGGACAGGTTGAGAGGGCTGAAAAGGGTAATATCCAAGGTCAGAATGAGTTTATTGCCGGACTGTTTGGCCTAGCTGCATAACTCCATATCGACCATTTCGTATCATCCTGCCCGCCTGACATTTACAGAGATTATTTGCAACACAACCGGTTGGCGGTACTGTTTGTCGTTCGTTAAGCGGGTCAGCGCTATCTCCTGCTCTTCCTAGATGCTATAATGCGTATGCGAGGGCAGCGCGATGGAAGCCCTCGGAGGAGACTAACGCATGACTAAAGAAGTGCGACGCATCCGGTTTGATGAGTTTGCCGACAATCTAGCTCGATTCTTCTCGCTGGTCAGCCGCGAGAATGAGTCTGTTGTCGTTGAAAATGACAAAGGCGAGAGCGTGATACTTCGCCCTATGGATACATCCGCATCCAAGGCGCATGTCACTGAGAACGACTATGATGCCTTTCGCTCATCCTTCGGCGGCTGGGCCGATATGGATACCGAAGCGCTCAAGGCCAAGATAAACGAAAGTCGTAAATCATCCCGTCCCCTCGTCAATCTATAAACGTCACATTCGCCAACGTCATTGACCAACAATGTATCTAATTGACACTGACTGGGTAATTGACTACCTCAAAGGCGTAGAGCGCGCTGGTCAGCTACTTGATCCATTAGTCGGTGACGGCATCTCCATCAGCCTTATCACCTACGGCGAAATCTTCGAAGGGATTTACTACGGTCGCAATTCTGAGCGACACGAACAGGCATTTCGAGCCTTTTTGCAAGGCGCCTCAATCCTTCCTCTTTCGGAAAACAGTATGGAGCGCTTTGCTCGCATTCGTGGTGACTTGCGCGCCAAAGGGCAGCTCATTGGCGACGTAGACCTTCTGATTGCCGCCACGGCATTGGAACATGACATCACCTTACTTACACAGAACCTGCGCCACTTCAGCCGAATCCCCGACCTCAAGTTGTATCCATCGGAATAACGAACAACATCCGTACGCGTGCGTAGTCGGTTATGATGACGGCGGCTGCGCCACACATTCGCGACGCGCTACCTCAACGCCAATCCCAGCGATCTGCGCGGGCTGGCGCGGCTGCTGGGCCACACCAGCCTGGACACGGTGATGATCTACACCGAGCCGAGCATGGAGGACCTCACCGAGCGTATGGAGCGCGTCGAGGCGGAGTAAAACAGTCCCAGGTTGAAGGTTCCAGTACGGCATGTCCGCGCTCTTCCTGGACGGCTTCGTCTGAGCGCTAGCTCAGGCGGTGAATGCTATTTGCGGGTACAAAATGTGCAACACGCCTTCGGCCCACCCGGACCCCCAGTCCGGTTATGTATTGTAGATCTGTTTTTCCAGATGTTTCGCCTAGACTACACTATTCCGCAGAACATTGAGTTCGTTTCAGAAATGGCGTGCCCAGTGGAAGGCCAGTAGATTGGGAGTGCAATAGCACTCTCATCATATTGTTCCTGCAGTCGCCTGCACGACTAGAAAGGGGAAGTCCCTTGAATAAAGAACGACACGCAGTTCATGGTGCCCCATATATAAGGAAAAGATGGTTTTACGTACTCCTGACGGCGACTCTACCAATCCTGGCACGTAATGCTCTGCTTGTGGTGATGTCCACGCCGCATACCGCCCTATATATAAGGAGAAGATGGCTCGACGCGCTATTGGCGGCGGCTCTCCTGACGCTGGTGCCAAGTGCGGTGCTGGCTGCGGCGCCCGCACAAGAGATACACGCACATTCTGTAGAAGTGACAGATGCGGACGAGTGGCCACAGGTTGCGCTGCAACAGATGCCCGGCGAACTCGTGCGCCCGGTGCACCTGACCAGCGCAGGCGACGGCAGCAATCGCCTGTTCGTGGTTGAAAAAAGCGGCGTCATTCGCATCCTGCAGGACGGCGTTCTGCTTGCGGACCCCTTCCTGGACATCGGCGATAGGGTAAACTCAAGTTGCAACGAATGCGGCCTGCTGAGCGTTGCCTTTCCTCCCGGCTATAGCCAGGGCGGTTACTTCTTTGTAGCCTACACGGCGACCGAGAACCTCGCCCCGCCAGAACCGTCGGACAAGGAGAACGAAAGCGGCAACGACACCGTCATCGCACGCTTTCGCATTGGAAGAGATGCTAACCACGCCGATCCTGCGTCCGAAGAAATGGTGCTTGTGCGAAACCAGCCGTTTGCCAACCACAACGGCGGGCTTATTCTGTTCGGACCTGACGGCTATCTCTACTTCGGTGCGGGAGATGGCGGCAGCGGCGGCGATCCGCTCAACAGCGGGCAGAGCACAGACACGTTATTGGGAAAGATGCTGCGCATTGAGGTTGGCGCAACAAGCGCCTATTCGGTGCCTGCGGACAACCCCTTTGTAGGGCTTGCAGAGACACACAGGCCCGAAATCTGGGCACAGGGATTACGAAACCCGTGGCGCTTTTCCTTTGACCGCTCAACCGGCGATCTCTACATCGCCGACGTGGGTCAGAACCAGTACGAAGAAATCAACTGGCAACCGGCATCCAGCAGTGGCGGCGAAAACTATGGGTGGAATGTGATGGAGGGCGCACATTGCTACAACACAGACAGTTGTGATCAGACGGGTTTGACGCTGCCTGTGCATGAGTACAGCCACGATCCGGCTGAGCGATGCAGTTCGGTTACCGGCGGCGCCGTCTACCGTGGACCTATCACGCAGTGGCAAGGCGTCTACTTCTTCGCCGACTATTGCTCTGGGCGCATCTCCGCCCTGCGTCGCGACGGCGCCAAGTGGACGTCAAGCGAGTTGCTCGACACAGATATTTCGATTGCCAGTTTTGGAGAAGACGAAAGCGGCAGCCTGTACATTGTCGGAAACGAAGCGAATGAGGATGGGCAAAGTGCGGGCGTTGTCTACAAGCTGATCGATTCCACGGAGGCGCCAGCCTATGCGCTCTATCTCTCCTTATTATATGGCGCGCCCCAGTAGAGGTATCGCAGTTCTAGGTTTTAGGTTGAAGGTTCCAGGAAGATGGGCGCTAGGGCCGGTTCAACTCTAGCACAATGCCCTGCAGCGCTACGGAGCCTCCACCACCGGCAGGCCATCCGGCACATTGTCCACCAGCGAACACGCTATCCACGAGTTGTCCAGCAGCCAGCACCACTCGCCGCCGGTATCCGTGCCAAGAACGATAAGCTCGACGCCGGCATCAATCTGCCCCACGACCGGGTACTCTACGCCAGGGCCGGAACGGAGATTGCTATTGGTGTTGACCACGGGTAAGGCTGCATCGCTGTAGAGATCGAATATGTCCACCGGCCCTGCATCGCCTGAAGTTTCGACAAAGAACAGGATAGGCTCGCTCCACTCGCTCCAATTGCCGGCCACGTCCCGAACACGAATGCGCCAGAAATACGCTCCACTCTTCAGCGGCGGCGGCGTATACCCGATAGCGCCGGATATGTTCTTCACTTCCGGGCTAGAGAAATCGGCATCATCATCCACCTGTACATGATAGAGATCCACCCCCTCTACCGCTGCCCACGACAGATCCGGACTTGCCTCAGCGACAAAATCGCCGTCGCCGGGCGATAGCTGGCCCGGAATCGCGGGCGCAACGGTGTCGACGACAACGGTTCGACTCTCCGTCCAGTCGCTCCATACACCCTCACGATCCTGGCCGCGAACTCGCCAATAATAGGTTTCGTCGGGCAAGCCGGTAACCTCGTACCTGCCATCGGCAACGATCCCGTTTTGAACCGGGGAGGCATAATCGGCATCAACGTCCATCTCGATTTCGTAAGCCGTCATGGAAGTATTTACTGACCAGATCAAATTAGGGTAATTCACGGGCAGCACAAAGCCGGACGGGGTTGTCGGTATAGGCTTCTGCGCTTCACAGGACTGATTCGGGAATACCTTGATGAACGATGTTTGGTCGGCTACGGAGGTTTCTGTGTCCGGGAATGTGACGGCGCCGAGGTCCGCCTGCGTGACGGAAACGCACAAACCCGCACTGCTGCCGGCGGCATCCTGTGTAACCAGCGCTGACCAGCCAGGCGCTACGTATATCGAAGAAGCCTTGTTTCGAAAGGAATAATCGACGAGCCGATACGCGCCCTCGGCAGCGATAAACATAGCCTGCTCACGACAGTCGAAATCATCGTACAGAATCACGCCGCCGTAGGCCACGGCTGCGCAGCCAGACAGCGGCGCTTCTTCGCAGTCCGGGCGGTCGAAGACTTCGAGTTGTGCTACAGTGGCGCCGACAATGCTGTCGCCGCCCGAGTAAGTGACGTCGTCCAAGTTGACGACCGTGCCGTTGACACACAGCGAATCGCCGTCACCGCCCGCGCTATCGGTAACTAGCACGGACCAGCCTTCTGCGACCAACATGGACGCAGTGCGGCCGTCGAAACCGTCGTCAGCCAGCGTATACACGCCGGTGTTCTCGAGTGCCAGCTGCTCACCGCCACAGTCGGATTCGTCGAAAAGAACGGCACCCGCTGCAGGCTGCGTTTCACAGGAAGCTAGGTTGGCGACCATATCCGTGGGTTTCGCGGAACCGGCGCCGCTCTCTAGTTTTGCAACGGCCCTTGTGACGCTTCCCTCCGGCTGAGCGACCAGTAGTTCCAATGTCAGCACCGGTCCAAAGAAGCCATCTTTTGCCTGCTTCATTTGCCAGAGACCCGAATAGGAGCCAGGCGCTTGCGGTGCGGTGATGGTAGCGGCAAACTCAGCCTCCGCTCCCGGATCGGTATCAGGCGCGTTCACCGCTGCTGGTTCCACGACAAAGCGGCCTGCAACATGCACGAGCCGTGTATCCTGTCCCCACGGCTTGCCCCCGCCGTTGCGCAGCCGCCAGACAATCTCTGCCTGCTCGCCCGGCAGCATATTGAGTGTCGTTGGCGGAGATGAAACCGTTTGGACGAGACAATCGTCGCCGCTGCAAGTCTGTGCGCGTACGCTAGTCGCAACGAACAAGGTAAGAACAAGTAGCAGAACGGCTGTGATAGTTAGCTTTGCGGATAGTCGCATACGGTGCTCCTTGTACAATGGCGTCTTCGTTGTGAGACAGACCCCCTGCGTGGTGCATAGCGGCAGGTGAGAACTGTTGAGCAGAGTTCAGATATCCAAGGCGTTATCGCTGATACGGTTGTTGTGGTCGGTGACCGACGTCGAGCCGATCGCAGAGATCAATTAGAATTGGAGAGAAATTTGTTCAGTGCGCTATCTAGTGCAGATATTGTACCATCAGAGTCGAGTTGCCGCGCACATGCCCTGCCTAGAGAGCTTCGCTTGAGCGCAAGCTCAGGCGGCTTCCAGGAAGTTAGACACTAGTTCAAAAGTCCATCTGTTCAATAGTGTAAGGCCCGGCGGACGTGTTGTTCCTCCAAGGACGCCGCGACGGGCAAAGCTCCCTGCCACAGGCGTTTCTTTGTTGAGTCACTCTTTCACGGCGCCTACTCACTAATCAGTCGCCGGCGTCACCGTTTTATCAGTGCTATCCAGGTCCAGGTGGGCCCATGACACGACTTCACCCTTCGGTTCCAAATGCGTCTCCACGTCTGTGTTGGGCAGCGCTGCAGAAATATCGGACTCGATCTTTTCCAGCAACTGATGGCCGCGAGACACGCTCCAATCTCCGGGAACGAGTACGTGCATCGTCACAAAGCGTCGGCGGGCTGCTTGGCGTGTGCGCAGAGCATGGAACTCCACACCCTGTTCCTCATAGGGCCGCAGAACGTCTTGCAGCACTGTCAACTCGTCGTCAGGCAGCGCTGTGTCCATCAACCCCTGCACAGATTGCTTCAGGATCCGCACGCCTACTCGGATGATGTTAGATGCCACCAGAAGTGCCACCAAAGGATCCAGCCAGTACCAACCGGTAATCATGACTGCGGCAACGCCGACGACAACGCCTACCGACGTCCACACGTCGGTCATCAGGTGATGGCTATCAGCTTCCAGCGCAATCGAGCCGTACCGCTTTCCGGCTTGGCCCAGTACCAGTGCTACGCCTAGGTTTATGGCCGAAGCCACGATCGCTATGATCAAGCCAACGCCAATTTGTTCCAACGGCTGCGGATTCAACAGGCGTGGCAGGGCTGCCGCAATAATCGCAAATGCAGCCACTAGTATCAGCCCACCCTCGAACCCGCTGGAGAAGTACTCAGCCTTGGAATGACCGTAAGCGTGTTCCTCGTCCGGCGGCCGCGCCGCTACGATAAGCATGGCGAGCGCCATCAAGGCGCCGGCGAGATTGACCACAGATTCAAGGGCATCGGAGAGTAAACCTACCGACCCCGTCACATAATAGGCGCCGAGTTTCAAGCCAACCGTAGCAAGAGCGGCAGCGATCGAGAGATATGCAAAACGCCGGATGCCAGAATCCATCATGGCGGGTTTACTCCCAGTATATGCACCAATCGGAATGAGAGGATCGGTTCATTGGATATGAGTATCTTGCCAAACATTGCCCGTCATGTCGATGTGCCGTTCTGCGACTTACACTTTCTTTGCGCTTCAGCTGTTCGGGTGAGACATTTCTCGCCGGTCTCGCTTCCGTTTTGCCTGGAAGGTTGGAGTATCAGTTTCATGTTGCAGGTTGGAAGGTTCCAAGTTTTGCAATAGTCGACCTATTGAGACAAACCTTATCTCGCCTGCCGCGGACGCGCATGTCCTCACAAAACTTCGCAGCTACGCTACTCCTGCGAAACCCGTTTGACGCCCAAATCCATGGTGCAATACTTCACTCCGCCGCTACGCAGCCGGTACTGTTTCACAGTATACGATCCACAGAGAAGGAGGAGACAATCCGCGGTACAGTCGCCCCCATACGCTTGTTGCCAGGCAAGGAGCAGGAGATTCTCGTCCTGATGGACGAACTTACGGATGATGCGCCAGAAGGCTACATCGGAGAGAGCATCTATCGGTTGGACAGCGGCAATAACGAGTACATCATGTCCTGTTGTCTCCAAAGACAAGGCTTCTTACACTGCTAACGCCGATAGTCCTGGGATGGACGCCAGGTATCGTCGGTATCGCGCCCTGCTGGCTGAGGATCCAGAGTGGCACGATGGGGAGATTGTCTACACCTATGGGCGCAGCATCCGGTCGGTTATCAACGCCGGCTGAAAAAAAAGCTGAACTGCCAAGCGCCTATGTTTCAGATGCCACGCCCTGACGGCAAAGTGCGGTGGACACGAATGGGCTACCGCAATGGGCGCTGCCGAGAAAACATGTGAGCATGATAAGCTACAATAGTACCCGCTGCGAACCATCAGCGGCTCCATCTCAAGGGCAGAGAATACAGGTTCCACTGGAAAAAGAAGGCATTGACAGTTGATTCCAATGCAGACGTGGCGGAACGCTGGCGTCCCTATCAGTGAACAGCGTCACATCTGCCGAAAGGCGGGAGAGCGGTTGTCCCATGATCAAGATCAAACGAGCTTATGATCCAATTACGCAGGACGACGGTACGCGCTATCTTGTCGACCGGATCTGGCCGCGGGGCGTCAAGAAGGAGGAGCTTAAGGCCGATGAGTGGCTAAAAGAGGTAGCCCCTAGCACAGAACTGCGCAAGTGGTTCGGGCACGAGCAGGAAAAGTGGCCTGAATTTCAACGTCGCTATGAGGATGAGCTGGATAAGCATCCAGAGCACTGGCAGCCGATCCTCGAATCGGCACGCCGAGGCAACATAACCTTACTGTACACGGCCAAGGACGTAGAACACAACAACGCATTAGCTCTGAAACGGTATCTCGACCGCAAACTGGCAGAGTAACGTGCGCGGCAGATCATTATGATCTAGCTCGCCGCGACATGCTGTTTTTTCGCATAGCATCTGGTCGATGCTATCCACCCTTCTGTGCGACGGCTTTATGCAAGCGATGAGACATCATGACCTTTGGTGGCGGTAGGCAATACTGCGACAACTAGACTGATCATCGGTTCATGTCCAGAATTCGATTCGATATCCTTCGGGATCATGACAATAGAATACTTGCGAACCCCAGCGCAATTGGATGGGTGTGGGATCGGCTCCCGATTCCGTCAATAGCGTGTGCATAGCCGGCACATCGTCGATCTGAAATGCCAGTGTTATCCCCTTGCCCCCAGCACTCTTGATCGTCGCCCGCGCCTGGTTTGCCACGCTGATCCTCACGCCCGCGCCCACCTGGAACTCGACGAACCGATCGTTGGAGAAGTGTACGTCCAGCTGGAGCACGTCAGCGTAGAAGGCAACTGTCTCCTTCCACTTGTGACAGTACAGGATCGCATTTAGCGTCCGAATATGGATATGCGCCTCGATTCTATTGCGTCCGAAAAACCTCGTTTCACTCGCCGAGCAGCACACTCGTTATTCGAGCATATGAGCACGGATCGGAACAATAACAAGAGAGATGCCGGACGATCAGTTGCACTCATCTCGTCCAAATGTGCCGCCCCAGTGTTCCGGCTGTGCAACCGGCAAGCCCTGTACATTTGCGCACCTCGGCGAATGTAGTGTCCATTATTGTATAGATAACAGCATGGAATAGACATGCCATAGATCGGTGACATACAGCAAGATGAAAGGGAAATATGGGAAGGAAACATGCGTCGGCAAATTAGACGCTAAGCATTTAGGCGCCAGGTGATTTACATTCGCGGACAGGCATGGAGGATGAAGACGGCGACCGCACCAGCTTCCAGCGCTCTGCCTGCAACGATCAAGCTCCCTTGTCCACTGAACCAGTAGTTGAATATCCTCAACCAACTACCTCCGTTCAACAGCCAAGAAGCCTGGTTCGATCAGCAGGTCGCCGATCACGGTAACCACACTACCATGCAGACCGGTGCATTTCCGACACTGGACGCCACTTCGACAAAGAACATAGCGCGTCGAGCATGGGAACGAGGAACAACAGCATGTGTATAGCCGGCGACAGACGAAACGATCCCAACGGCCTAGCTGTAAGGAGCATGATCGGGGGTGATCCGCTAACTTCTATGTTGGACGTTCGTAATGCCGTCACGGTCTAGCAGGACATAGGTATGCTGATAGTTGAATGACTCACCGTCTTCACAAGAGCGATACTCGGTCACGATTTCGAGTCTGTACGTCTTATGGCAGTCCACGGCAAATAGTTCGCCGTCCTTGATCATATATCTTTGTTCTACTGGATCGGCTGTTTTGCGCAGATAGCGCCTAATGTCGTAACGCATAATGTCACGCAGCCCTGTGATTTCTGTGCCGCCAACATCCAGATGTTTGCGCGCTCCTTTCCTGACGTAGACCTCTTTAGCATAGCAGATAATCTCCTCACTCTGTTCTTCCAGGTCCGGAGGAAATTCCATTTGAATATCACGTTCACGCTGGATTATTTCGGGAAGATCGGAGCGTTCAATGAAGGTCATCTTCTCTCGCATGTATCCAATATTATTCTTACCATCCGGCGTGAACAGGTTAATGCGTTGATCGTAGCGGATATTACGAATTATTCTCTCTGACAGATTACGTCCAATTTCTTTAATTCGATCTTTGAACATATAGCCGACAACCAGAGCTAAAAAGACAGGGAACGTCATTACGCCGTAGCGAGCCTGCGAATAGAAGGCCACAACCGTAGCGAATACCATGGAGACGCCCGCAGCGATTGAGAATGAAAATTGCTCAAGCGCGGCGCCTTCACGTTCAGTATGCGTTGAGAGATACAGTGCGCTGGTTGTATATTTTTTGAGTAGAGACGATGCCTCCAGAAACTGCTCGTTGTTCGAATCCTCGTGCAGTATCGATTGGTATCCCTTTTGTTTTCTGTACTGTATCTCCTTGTTAGTTTCATCACTCATAAGCTTCTTAAAGTCGTCGTTCTTGAGATACTTGTCTGTAATTCTAAAAGCCCATACCAAAGCATCTTCGTAAACCAGGCTTGTTGCTTCATCTGCATAGCGAAACGCCAGTGTTATCTGGTCAACTCCATCAAGATCCGCCACTTGAGCCTCGAGCGCTCGTAGCCTATCCACGTACTCGCGCGCACGGTTTACCAGTAGCTCAAGTGAACCCTGCAGTTCTGCCGTGGATTCCTTTGACTTCCTTGAACATCTGCGATGCTCTAGCGTTGATCGCAGATGCGCACGCAAAGAGGCGTTCAATACTGGACGCATCATCTTGAGATTTGTAATGAATCGTGTGCGGTTGTGACGAGACTTATACCATTTGCGAATGGTTACAAGTTGTTCGCACTTTACGAGAGGCGATGCCGGGTCAATCAACAGGGAGTCAAGGTCAAATACCGGTGTGCTTAGCCGTACATAGTTCTGAATATCGCGATGGAAGTCACGGTTTGAATAGGTGCGGCTGCTAACACCCAGATTGTAGGGAATGAATATATATGTATTGACGATATATCGAGTTTCACGGCTCGAGGATAGCTCGTAATCCGTCTTAAACTCGACTTGATATGCGCCATGACTCCTGACACGTAAGTGGACTGGCTTTCTCATGAATCATCACGATCAGTACTGTTCCGGAGAGACTCTATTGCGCTAGGACACGTGTAAGTTCGTCTTCAATACGTTACTTGAGTAGTCCTGACCAGCTGTCCACTAGCTCGAAAGCCTCTTCCGCCTCTTCGAGCGCATAGTGGTGCGTAATCATCGTCTTCGAATCAACTTTACCACATTGTGCAAGTGAGATTGCTTTCCAGATAGGTATACTTCATACGTCTGGACATCTTAAAAGTCAGCCCCTAGCGGCGAGCTACCCAGTGGCAAAAGGGGAGCGAAGCACACTTGGAATTCCAACTATCACGGCTGTTCTACCTGAATTCGCAACCTCTGCCGCTTGCTCTAAAGTTGTACTCGCTCCTGCTGCTTCGAACACAACGTCAACTCTGCGATCGTCGGTTGCACCATAACCGCTTGGACAACACCGTCGAAGGCTGGATGAAATACAGCCTCGAGCCATAACAGGCTGCGGGGCTTCGCCCATACCATGGCCAAGCCCCGCCCCTCTGATTACTCGTTATTCACTTACACAGGTTGGCTCAAAGCCCTCCTCTACGGCGATATTACACAAGTCTTCCTGCAGACGCTGCAATCGCTCTGCCGGGTCAACGTCGGTCTGAATGATTTCATTCCAGGCCTCGGCAATGGCTTGTTCGCCGCGCGCACTGCTGTAGTGAATTCGCATGTGCCAGCGGGAGAATTCGAACTGATCGATGGCTACCTGACGTCGCGGGTCAGCCTCGATGACGTCGGCGATGGCGGCTGACACATCGTCCTGAATCGGAATGTAGCCGGTCAGCCGGTCATATGCACCCCACTGCTCAGGAGCCTGCAGGTACTTGATGAACTCCCATGCCGCCTCAGTGACTGCGGGATCCTTGCCTGCGATGATACTCAGACCGTTGCCGCCGCTGGGCACCCAGCGACCACCGGGACCGGCTGGCAGGAAGCCTGTTTCAGCCGTGAACTTGCCTTCGTTGATGCTGTCGATGCGGCCGATGAGGCCGGTGGAATCGATCGTCATGGCTGCCAGTCCGCTGCCAAAGAACGCTCCTACTCCGCCATCGGCGCTAGTCGGCACATAAACGAGATCGTCCTGTCGCGCCTTCTGCATCTTCGAGAACCAGTCGATGACCGCCGGATTGGCCATATCGATTTCGAAGTTCTCTACATCATTGACCATTACGCCCGAAGACCATACGGGGCTCTGTTGCCACCAGCTGCCGGTACCGTATGCGAATGGCACCATGTCCGGGTTCGCTTCGGCCAAAGCCGGTAGATACACATCGAAGAACTCGTCCCAGGTTTCAGGAGCACCTTCGAGACCGGCGGCTTCCAGCGCTTCCACGTTGTAGTAGAATATAGGCGTGCTTACGCCGTAGGCAAGCTGGTACATCTTATCATTCTGGACGCCTCGATAGATGGGCTGCGCGAAGGTGTCCAGGTCAATGCCGTTAGGTCCGTTGATCAGGTCGTCCAAAGGCAACAGAATATCGTTAAGCGCCAGAGGCGTATACTGACCGTCGCCGATCTGAATCATATCGGGCAGCGAACCTGCAGCTGCGCTGGCGATGAGCTTGTCCAGGTGCTCAGTGTAATTTCCCTGATACTCCGCATTAACGGTGATGCCGTTGTCTAGGGCGCTGAAGTCCTCGGCAAACTTTACAAGTAACTCACCGGTCTCTCCACCTTGGGCATACCACCAAAGAACCTCGACTGGTTCCTCTGTACTGGTTGCTGCTTGACCACCCTCGGTTGCCGCCGGCGCCGCCACACAGGCAGCCAACAGTAGTACAACGCCAGTGACCAGGATGACGCGCAAGACATTGCGCAGGCTTGGTTTCTTGCTGTACATTTGTGTCCCTTTCATCTAGCAAGTGATTCGTGTCAGTTGAATTAGCTATACCGGATGGAATGGTACGCAATCCGGAATCGTTGCCCTGATCGTCGTGAACGATCCATGCAACGTACAGCACTAACTGGCTTCTATTTGTGCTTCTTCGGCAACTCCTTTCTGTAGAACAACAGATCCGACTATCGTTCTAGCTTGCTATCTGCGCTATCTAACGATCTATCGATCAGAGGGAGTAGGCGCATTGTGCCTAGCCCTTGAGCGCACCTTGGACGGCTCCATCGATGAACTGTTTCTGTGCAAACAGGAAGATGATTACCAGCGGCAAGACGACGATTGTGGCGCCCGCCATGATTAGCTGCCACTCCGGAATGTCCAGCATAGAGCGAATGCCCTGGACGCCAATGGGCAATGTACGCATACTACGAGAATTGGTCACAATAAGCGGCCACAGGTAAGCGTTCCAGTGGCTGACGAAGGCCAGCAACAACAATGTCGTGACGATAGGCTTAGATATCGGCAGCGCCACCTGCACCATCTGCCGGAAATAGCCCGCGCCATCGATCTTGGCTGCATCGAAGAGTTCATCCGGCAGGCTTGAGAAGTGCTCTCGCAACATGAATAACGTGAATGCACTGGAAAGTTGTGGAACGATTAGCCCTTGATACGTATTGACCCAGTGCAGCTTGTGCAACAGGATGAAATTCGGCACCAGCGTGATTTGGCTAGGAATCATCAGCGTGAGTAGCACCAAGAAGAAGAGTGTATCCTTTTTGGGGAAGCGCAACCTTGCGAACGCATATCCAGCGGTCAAGCCCATAAAGAACTCGCCCACAGTGATGGATACCGTGTAGATCACGCTATTCATCGTAAAGCGGGCGAAGGGCAACATGTTCCACACAATGACATAGTTCTGGAACTGTGGCCTCTCCGGAAAGAAGACCATGGGCACGGAGTATGCCTCAGACAATGTCTTTAGCGAGGTGGACACCATGAAGTAGAACGGGTATCCGACCAGGATAGCCGCGATGATTACCAGGACGTGCAGGATCACGGAACGGATCAAGGTAGTCCGTTTGTGCTTGCTGCGGCTGGCTTTACCGATTTCGATACTTGTTGCCGTAGTCGCCATAGATTACTGCCTGTTTGTTAGCCAAGTTTGTACAAGTTCCCGTAATGGCAAGACGCTGGTCTAGTAGCTGACCCAGCGGTCCTTCAACCGGGTCTGCGCGTAAGTAAAGACCATCAATATCATAAAGAGGATCACTGCTAGCGCCGACGCTCGACCGAACTGCTGATAGCTAAATGCTTCACGATAGATTTGATAGACGTAGAGGTTGCTGCGGTTGCCAGGACCACCACCCGTCATGATCGCGACAATGTCGAATGTCCTGAATGCGTTCATGAGGCCGATAATCAGCAGGAAGTATGTGATGGGCGAAATTGCCGGAAAAGAGACATGCCAGAATGTCTGCCACGAGTTCGCGCCGTCAATCGCGGCTGCTTCTTTCAAACTACGATCGACGCCCTGCAATGCGGCCAAAAACACCACCGTGGAGAAGCCAAGGCTTTTCCAGATGGCTACCAGCATAATTGCTGGCAGCACCCAGTCCGGATCCGCAAGCACGTTGGGCAGCTCTACACCGAACCATCCGAAAATTATTGAAAATAGGCCAAAGCGAGGAGCATACATAGCCGACCATACCAGTGCGATGGCAGCGGACGTCGTTATGTGCGGCGAAAAGATGACCAGCCGCCACAAGCCGCGCGCACGCAGCGCTTGATCCAGAAGCACGGCCAAAACCAGCGATATCGTCAATCCGACCGCAACCGTGCCAAGGGAGAAGATCAATGTGTTGCGTGTAATTTGCCAGAAATCGGATGACTGCCACAGTCGAATATAGTTCTGGAGCCAGACGATGTCATAGTCCGGTTTGAGCAGGTTCCAGTTGGTCATGCTCAAGTAGATGGAATAGAAAAATGGCCAAAAGGTGAATATTGCCAGCAACGTCATATTCGGCAGTATAAACAGCAAAAAGGCCAGATTCTCTCGCCTGTACTCGGTCATGGTAAACCGCGCTTGTTTTTTCTGTTGCTCTTCCATCGCCTGTGCAGTCATTTTGTTCCCACGCTGACGGTGCGAGTATTACTCAAAACATTTATATCCGGATAGTCAGGTTCTCCGAAGCGCACTCTACTTTGTACCCTCTCGCGGCCATCCTATTCCTCGCCGGTCCAGGTAGGCACGTAAAAGATCCGGGCAGTTGCTGCCGATGGAATCTACGCCTAAACCCACCAGGTATTCCATGCGCTCTTCGGTGTCCGCATTCCATGCGTGCGCGATAAGGCCTGCGTTGTGCACCGTCTCAACCTCGGAGCGTGTCCAATAGGCCCAGTGCGGACGCAGCGAATCGGCCAGTGCTGCTCTCGCGGCGCCAACGGGATCAACCAAACGGCCTGTGTAGAGGATGCCGGTCGCTAATTGGGGATTGATCTCTTTGATTCTCTTCACGACCGGGTGATGGAAAGATATGACCGCCACTTCGTCGCTCATTTGGTGCTGCTCAATCATGGAAACCAGAATTGCCTCTATACCCGGCGCAGGATGTGGATCGCCTTTCACCTCGATGATCAGTGGAATGCGTCCCTTTGCCCATTGCAGCACCTCTTGCAGCACTGGCACTTTCTGTCCCTTGAAGCGGGTATCGTACGTAACACCAGCATCAAGTTGCTTGATTTCGTCCAGCGTCATGTCTTTGATGCGACCATCGCCGTCAGTTGTGCGCGAGACGTCACCATCGTGCATCACGATCAGCTCATTGTCCCGGCTGAGGTGTACGTCGAGTTCCAGCATGTCTGAGCCCAACTCCCACCCGAGTTCGAATGAAGCCATGGTGTTTTCAGGGGCGTAACCCATTGCGCCTCGATGGCCAAGGACGAGAACCTTCCCAGTACCCCTCACATCCTGCTCTATCATTGCGCTGCTCCTCTATCATTGCGGCTCGAATGTTCGGTCTTGTGTAGCCAAGATCGCCGTTGCACCAGCCTCATCAATGATAAGTGATCTGATCAGGCCGGTTTTTAGTGCTGCGAATATAGCTTCTATGCGACCGGTACCATTGGTGACCCCGATTACCTCCGGTACCTGTCGCAATTCTTCCAATCTGATGCTGATGACACGATCGCGGAACTCCGGATCGCATTCGCGGCCATCCTTGTCGTAGAAACGTCCGCATATCTCACCTACGGCTCCGTTGCTGCGAAGGCGATCGATGTCTGCCGGCTCGAGCACGTTGCGTTCAATAAAGGCGGAGTCATCGAGAGAGCCGATTCCTACGAACGCGGTCCTCATCTCACCGTACAGCTCCCATACCTTGCGCACATGGCTATGATCGAGAAATGTATCCCTGGTGTGTATGTCGGCTGCGAAAGTGGGTGCGGTCAATGTGTAGAACTGACCGCCCACGAGTTGTGCTAGCTCACGGCTAATCTCTATCGCGTCGATTCTGCTGACGCTCGGACCGATATTTCCCATGAGCTGCACAACGGTGGAGGCAAAATCGGTCCCGATGGTTGGCATGTAGTGCACCAGTTCGCACAGCGTCCGACCACCCGCAACACCGATAGTCGTGTTCGGATGAATGAGACCAGAAACGTATGGCGCCGCATAGTACCCGATTGAACGTCGCACTGTAGCTACAGGAACATTGGAGACAGAGGAAGTCACAATGACGTGATTTAGGCCGAAGAGGTCAATGAGTGATTCTTCAAGAACGGTATTGCGAGGGTTGAAGCCGTCGACCGAGATCTGAACGATCCCCTTCTTGCGAGCCTGTGTTAGCATGCGTGAGACCTTGGTGCGCGATATACCCACCAGGTCTCCGATCTCACTCTGCCCCAGTTCGTCAACATAATAAAGCTTAGCGACTTGACTTAGAAGCCTATCCAGTTCTGGTGCCATTTGTGTTCTGTAGTTGTCGGGAAGCTGTTGCACAAATGTGCATGCACATTTGTGCGCAGTGTAGCACGTGACTTTATGCATGTCAAGGCTAGTGCGAAAGTTCGGGCGGCGGCAAGATTCAGCGATAATAATGGCACCGTCCCATCAACATCTGCATATTGTGTCTGGCCGAATAGCCTACCGATTACGGCAGAGACGAACACAATAGAACGCGAGTCTGGTGGCTTTTCACTGAGCTGAGACAGTTCGGTTCTGCGCCAGAAAACGAAGGTCTTTGGTGCTGTCATTCCTTACTGGATCACATTACAATACCCGATACCAGTCTTGCTCTTCCAGCCGTACGATAAATCTTTCGAAACCGCAAAGGATGACCCAGCAACGGTTTGCAGCTCGTCCCTCATGACTGAAGAGATAGACAAATTCATCTCAGAGAGGGTTCTAGGCCAAGACGATCTTGACTCAGCCCCCTCACGAATTCGTACAGTTGTCCAGGCCGCATTCACAGCGGCGCCACTCTAGAAATGGGAAGCAATATGGCTCCATCGTCAGTAAACCGTCCAAACGTAATCGTCTTCCTCACCGATCAGCAACGGTGGGATACAACCGGCATCCACGGCAACCCACTGAATCTCACGCCGAACTTCGACCGCATGGCGCGGGCTGGCACGGATGTTCACTACTCGGTCACATGCCAGCCTGTCTGCGGCCCTGCACGCTCTTGCCTACAGACAGGCCAGTTTGCCACGAACACGGGGGTCTTTCACAACGGCCTGAAGCTGAAAGACGACGCCGTAACACTGGCGCATTGCTTCAACGAAGCCGGTTACGCCACTGGCTACATCGGCAAGTGGCATCTGGCTTCACAGGATCCCGTGCCGGAGGATGAGCGGGGCGGCTATCAGTACTGGCTCGGTTCAAACATACTGGAGTACACGTCGGATGCATACGACACTGTCATGTTCGACAACGACGGCCAGCCCGTGAAACTGCCCGGCTATCGCGTGGATGCCTTGACCGATGCAGCCATCCGCTACATTGACAGCCACCAAGATGAACCATTTTTCCTGTTTGTCTCCTACCTCGAGCCGCATCATCAGAACGACGCCGATGACTTCCCGCCGCCGGACGGCTACCGGCAAGAGTACACGGGTAAATGGACGCCGCCGGATCTTCAGGCACTTGGCGGTTCCTCGGCACAGCAGCTGGGCGGATATTTTGGCATGGTGAAACGGCTGGACGAAGCACTGGGTCGGTTACAGGACGCGCTAAAAAGCCTAAGCCTCACCGACGATACCGTTCTGATGTTCACGTCGGACCACGGTAACCACTTTAAGACACGCAACGCCGCCTACAAACGCTCCTGTCACGAGAGTTCCGTACGCGTGCCTACGGCTATTTGTGGGCCCGGTTTCCATGGCGGCAGACGGCTGGACGAACTAGTTAGCGTCATCGACCTCCCGCCTACGCTGCTGGATTCCGCCGGCATACCGATTCCGGACACGATGGAGGGCCGTTCGATTCTCCCGCTGGTAAACAGGGAAGATGTGCAGTGGCCGGAGCAGGTCTTCATCCAGATCAGCGAAGCACAGGTAGGCAGAGCAATACGCACCAAACGCTGGAAATATAGCGTTTCTGCGCCGGAACTGGACGGCTGGAGCACGCCAGGCTCTGACCACTATGTTGAGGAGTACCTATATGACCTGAACGCCGACCCGTACGAGCTGCAGAACATCCTAGGACGGGATGCCTACGCTGACGTCACGGCTGAGCTGAGAAAGCGGCTGATAGCAGAAATGGTGAAGGCAGGCGAGGCTGAACCGACGATTACGCCTGCGGAGCCGCGCAAGAGTGGCCAGCGAGGGCTCTCCCTTCAGGCTGTTCGCGATCGCTATCTTGGCTTCAAAGTGCCGAGCGATCAGGAAGCACCACGATGACGGTAACACCGCACCCGTGATTCTGGGCACATCACAAGTTACCAGTTTCAGGAGATCTTCATCCCCGACATGGCAGGACGTAGAGCAGAATGAACAACCAGTCACATTCACCGCGATGAAGGTTCACACTAATGCACGCAGAGGAAGTCACGGATTCCGTAGTCGATAAAGTATCCATTGCTCTGAGAGACGTTCCGGGTATCCAGGCAGTGGTTTTGGGCGGATCGCGCGCACGAGGCAATCAAAGTATAGGTTCGGATATTGATATTGGGGTCTACTATTCAAGTGATGCGCCGCTTGAGCTGGCGGTACTCGATGAGGTCGCCCAGCAGCTTGATGATGAACACAGGCAAGGGCTTATTGCCTCGCCCGGAGAGTGGGGCAACTGGGTGAACGGCGGCGCATGGCTTGTTATCAACACATTGCGCGTAGACCTGATTCTTCGAGATATTCGGCGGGTAGAAAACGTTATCAATGATTGCCACAATGGCATTGTGACTGCTCACTACCAACCGGGGCATCCCCATGCCTATCTAAATGTGATGTATATGGGCGAGTTAGCCGTCAGCAAGCTGCTCTGGGATGCCACAGGCGAGGTGTCAGAACTCAAGGCTGTCTCCGCGACCTACCCTCCCAAGATGAAGACTGCTATCCTGCAGGACTTCGTGTTTGAAGCAGGCTTTTCCGCGATGCTGGCGACGGCTAACGCCAATAAAGGCGATGTGTATTATGTATCAGCGAATATAGTCCGATCTATCTCCTGTCTGAATCAAGTGATTTTTGCTGTAAATGAGCAATACTGCCTGAACGAGAAGAAAGCCGTCAGGTTGATCGAGGCATTTGATCAGAAACCTGTTGATTACAGCCGCAGAGTGAAAACCCTCTTGTCGAGTATCGGCGATAACCCGACTGGTGCATGTGATATTCTCACTGGGTTAGTTGAGGAAGCAAAAAGCCTAATATCTGGCCAACTCTAGTGTAGGATTCGCCAGTGCAGATACGCATCCTGACAATATTCTGCTCGCTGAACTGACTCTTTTCCTTGGTAGTCCTCCTTCTGGTCTATTGTGCCAGAATCTCTCCCATTTTCATTGCACCAGTTCTAGGGGATGCTTACCAAGGGACCATTGCTGGTCCCTTGGTACCCGACCTACTGTTAAGAAAATGCTGGGTTGATTAACCGTACCGACATACCCACTCTATATCTAAAAACCTGTAAATCTGCTGGCAGAAAAGTCAGGAAAGCAATCAAAGTTAAGAATCGTAAGGCAGAATCGAGTTTCTTAACCAAGGGTTGTGGCGTGAAACCGTACAATACTGTTCAAAAACGCCCGCTGGTCCAATCTCCACAAGAAACTATCTGCATAGCTCATGCTATGGCGGGACTTTGATAAGCAACTGCGCATGCTAAGCGTTGGAAATGCCTCCAAATCTATAAGAATCTCTATTACGAATTTACTCTGTGCTGGAAACTTGCGAAGAATCAGCTGCTTTGAGGAATGTCACTTCGAAAGCCTTGCAGGCTCGATACTGCTGCAAACGATTGTTGAAGGTAAATGCATCATTCATCTCATAGTGCTGAAAGATGTCGAGGCCACGGTCGAGTAGGATTTTCCAGCCTGTGTCGGTCTGAATGTGGCGGGCATGAATTGTCCCAGACTCGTCGAACTTCCAGTCAAACCGAATACCAATCCCAGTGCTTGATGTTTTCATTTGCTCAAAGTACTCAAGCTGTTGCTGTGGGTTATATTCGTCGTGCATCGTCACTAGCAGCACCTCTACTTCTTCATCGTCCGCCTTGATACTAGCAATTGTTTCTAGAAGCTCCATGAGATTTCGTGCTTGGTAGAACAGTCTAATATACGGATCGGTGATCGCGATACGACTGGCGCCTTGCAGATAGGGTCCAAGTAGCGAATCGAACGATACGCCACGTTGATTCTCCTGAAAGACTAGATGTCCTCTAGCTGGACCAGAATCGATACCATTCGGCTTTCCTTCCAGGGTTGCAGTAGCCGCTGATTCTGATTCATCAGTGACTTCGTCCAGGCCCTTGTCCTCCTGAACTTCATACTGACGCGGATAAAGCTCCTGTTCCAGTGTATTGACAGGAGTTTGTTCGCCGCTACTGCAGCGATAGCCGAAGTTGACCGCCGCATAGGTCGTATCGATGCGCAGCAGTTGATCCTTGACCCGCTTACGACCCTCGATGGCAAATTGCAGCAATTCCTCAATCTCGTCAGGCGTCGCTTCCTGGTGCGGAAAGAGAATCTTCATTAGGCCTGAGAAGGTCTTTTCGATGCCCGTCCTGTCACGTGTTGATAGGTCGTTGTTCAGTTCGAAGTGGTCATGATAGAGTTGCGAGTAGTCATGGTTGCGCAAGCTGCGAAGTATCTCGGCTAAGTAATCTACGACGAAGCCGTAGCCCTCTGAGAACATCTCGCCGCGGATGATGTCTACTTCCCAACCTGGTAGGTAGAAATGCAACCGGTCCAGGAACGCTGAGTCATGGTACTGCGAAGGCAGGTCATCAAAGAGGTCGCTATGTCGCAGCATGTAGGGTACGGTATGCTGCGTGTTACCGACGAAAGCCATGGATGCTTCGGCGCCCAGCGTCTCGATGCCGCGCGAAAACGACTTGTTGGCCATATAGTTCTTGAGTATATCGACAAGCGCATTGTTGGCCTTCTTCGACTTGCCCGCAAATTCGTCAAACGCCACCAAATCCCAATAACCCACCAAACCGATACGTCCGGTGGAGTTGTTAACGAATAACTTCGCCACCGTGACTTCACCACCTGAAATAAGAATACCGTGTGGTGAAAACTCGGAATAAATGTGGGACTTTCCTGTTCCCTTTGGGCCGAGTTCGATCAGATTATAGTTGCGTTCGCAATAAGGGATGAGTCGAATGATTTGCAGCAGCTTGCTCCGCCGACCAAACATCTCGGGATTGAAGCCGATACTCTGGAGGAGCAGGTCAAGCCATTCATCAGTTGTGAACTGGCGACGGGCGCGCAGGTACTTCTCAAAATCAAGCTGAGATAACTGGATCGGCTTAATCGTATCCAGAATCCAGGGCGAAACGTTGCGATCATCCGAGTATTCATACTCGATATCGGCGATGCACCATACGCCACTCACTAGCAGCTTCGGATGAAGCTTCACTGTGTCCGGATCGACGATAACCTTATCAATCCCTAGATTAGAAAAGGTCGCTTCATATACATCACGTTTGTCATTCAGATCAACACTTATCTTGTCAATGACTTTGTGACGACCCTTCTCCCGCACCATCGAGCGCACCAGACCCGCCTCGCTGCGATGCACGTAATGCTTCCGCAATATCTCCTTCACAGACTCGATGCCAGACAGAATACTGGCTTCGTCTGAGGTAGCGCAATACTGACCCAGCAGGTATTCCAAGACATACGAGGGTACGATGGCATTGCCTTTGACAAGCTTGACGAGATCCTTGCGCACGACCAAACCAGGAAACTGCTCGTTGATTTTCTGATCGAGTGGATTCATGTCCCTGTCCCAGTATCTGGCTGTAGATGCTTGTCTATCACATGCAAGAAATCAAAGCACGTGCTAGAAATCGAAGTCGCTCGTAAACGACCTACGCAGCGTGTAGCGAGCAGACTTATATTCACGATAGTGTGATGTGTCACCAATTTGCTCATCCAATCGTAGGATGACTTCCTGATTATTCGCACTTTCCGCTGCGCTGGTGAGTACAAACTGAACGGATGCCTCCCGTTCACGCGCATTGTCCGACGTGAAGTCAAATGCAAAATCATGCAGGTCCGAGATCAAGGCGCCATCTTGCGTGTAGATACCGACTCGCAATCGACGCGGCTGAACCTTTTCTGTCACTGCAGCAGTCTGATAGAAAACGATAGACACCTGGCTCGTGCTGATAGTCATCGTGCAGCCGCGCAGGATATCCACTTCGACAGTCTTGATGTCGCTTTCACGTTTCTTGTTAATCTTGATCACGGGGATGACGACTTCCTGAAGCGATGCGCCGCCGTGCACATAACGGCTTCCAGCTCCCTGAACACGTAGGCGGTTGATGGACTTTGGCAACAATATCTCCGCGTCACCCGATAATCCCACATCCGCAGAGTTGAACTTCTTGAAGCTGGAGTTCTCCCGCAAACCGCTGCCGATCACATAGCGCCGGTTACGGTGGCGAATATTCTGTCCTTGCGGCTCACTATTGGCGAAGTCGCTCTCATCCAGTGTGTGATGCTGGAAAATGAAGCCGTGGTCGGCCGTAACCAGGATGTTGTTGGCGTTGGCGTTGGCCAGTTTCTTGACCAGCAAGACCAGTTCGTTCAACGTATCGTCTACCGCTTCAAACACTCGTTCTTCCGTATCTCGGCTGTCGCCGGCGGCATCGATACGATTGTGATAGACGTAGATCACCTCATGATCGCGGATCAGAGTGCGACTCTCGTCCCGTCCCATGGATAACAGGTCGTTTGCCTGGATGGCAGTTGCACTGCCAGGCAGTGCTCGCTCCAATATTGCCCCACGATTGGCTGTGCCCTGTGAGCTATTGCCATCCACCAGGACGGTCGTTCCACCGTCAGCCGACAATTCCAGCGATTCATGCGGAAGCAGAGCCGCCATGCCTAGTTGCGTATAGCTGGGAAGCACGCACAGGGCAGGCTCGATCTCGGCATCGTAGCGATCCTCCTGCCGAATAAGTCGCAGTAATTCCTCACCGACCTCAAAGCGCAGGGCGTCAGAGACGATCACAAAGACCTTGTTGCCCTTGGCCAGGAAGGGACGAACGCGCTTCATGAAGAACGCCTGCTGCGCCAATATGGACTCAGCTTCCCATACCTCGGTTGCGTCGACCCACTGCTGCCATTTGTCATTAACGAGTAGGAGATAATTGTTGGTGTAGAGGTTGTCTACATGGTCCAGGAGAGGCGCCAGAAGCGTCATCTGTCCGGAACGACGGGCGTGAAAGACGAACTGGCGGTAGAGCTGATCAAGTTGATACCAGACGCGGCTATACTGCTGTATGCCGTCCACGAGCGAGCGCACCCTCAAGTCGACCTGATTCAACAAATGTAGGAAGCGTGCTGCCGTTCCAATTGCCTCATAAGGGTCCGAGTAGCGGTTGTACCAGTGCCCCTCGCGACGCCGTCTTATCAGCGCTTCACATTCTTCATCGGAGAGCGTACGGTCGGCGACCGCCAGCACCAGATCGCTCAGCACCTTGCGGTCAATCAACTCGAACAGGTCAAGGTTCCCGAGTTCTGAGTACGCACGCTGTTGCAGATCCTGTTCGATATTGAGGATATGCGCGCACTCCGCAGAGAGATGCTCAAAAGATTCCCGATGGCGTGCGCTGTCCTTCCAGCGGTCCATGAACACCACGGCATCATTGGTCAACTGAGCGGGTTCGCCGATACCGGCTGCATAGCATGATTTGAAGAGGTCGATGACGAAATCCTGCATGCTTGGCGTTTCGGATTCGTAGCCAAACGACCGTTCGCACAGTTCCCACAAAAGCCCATCCAGCGCACATCGATGCACCAGTGAGAACTTCTCCTCCTTGCCCGCGGCCAGTTCCGCCAGCAGGTTTTCCATCACGCTGTCTAGCCGCGGCTCTGTTCCTGCGCACACGGCAAGCATCTTCAGGCGGATGCGCTGCGGCGTGTCATCCGGCAACAGCAGGGACTTGAGCGACTCGAGCCGCTGCTTAGCTTTGAAGAACTCAGCATGGGGCGCTACCACATCAGCGAATTCATAGCCCAGCCCGAGTTCAGCCAGCCATAGCGCGACCTGATCGGCGCGGAACTCTCCATACGCAAGCTGCACATCCAGCAGCCAGTTGTCCAGCTCAGCCGGAGGCGAGCCTTCGGCATAGAGGAGGAACTTCTTCGTGGGTTGCTCTCGCAGGATGCGATGCTTGACGCCGAACTCGTTGTTATCCAGCACGATATTCTCAACACCGTCCAGTGCCAATTCATCGAACTCAGCGCGTAGCTCGCGCTTGGCGTCGTACCAGAAGACGATACGGTGACGGTCGAATAGTCGCTCGAGAGAATTGCTGATTTGGGTCATGATCAGTTAGTCATGCCGCCTGCGACAAGCTGCGCACCGCAGGCACTTGGTCTGAGCGCAATGGGCAGATTGCCGACACAGGCGCCGTGACCACGGCGATGGACTCGCCGACAGCATTGAAGATTTCTAATACAGCGCCTTCCTCACCGCCGGTTGGATGCGGCACATAATCGATCAGGGTCGCCACGTCGCCAGTGCGCAGACCGGCGTCAGGAATGTCTTGCGTAAGCGCTACCTCTTGATATAGTTCTGGTTTCATCGTTTCTACCTCGCAGGTTTCAAGGTGACAAACCGTACAACGCCTTCGTTGCGCTGCAGGAGCCAAACCGTCACGACCGGCAGTATACCACTGGGCCCGTGTAAATTTCCCGTTACCACATAGAAGACGCCATACACATCCTCGCGATCCGAACTAGCCTCTTCTTCGGTTATGAGTTGGCGGATCGCCGCCTCCAGTGCGTCCGGGTTTTCCTGTGAAAATCCGACCTGGGCCAGAAAGCCCGACTTGTCGTTCTTTGGCCGCGACTTCAGCAGATAGTGCGTCAGCTTTTCGCGCGCAATGATGGCATTGACTGGCACTTTATTCATGGGCTGAATGAGATTCTCCGCGCATACACGTCCTCACCTGCTCGGCGCGCAGCTCGCGCTTGGCGTCGTACCAGAACACGATGCGGTGGCGGTCGAATATGCGTGTCAGAGATCGGGTAATACTAGACATTAGAGAAATTCAAGATGATCCTTCATGTCATCTGCCGACAATAACTGATAGATCAACAGAAGTCCTCGAATGATCGGGCCGATGGGCGTCTGCTGTCGGACATAGGCGATTCCCGCATGGGTTTCACCCTGTGCATGTAAGCGGAGAAAGTCATCATCTTGCGTGAAGAGGACACGTCCAGAGCGCGCTGCCAAAGCCAGATGCTCCAGATCTGAAGCGCTGCGCATATCGGCTTCGAGCGTCGTCAACACATCCACGCCGCGCCGTCGCAACCCGTCTGCAATCGCAGGATGAACGTGTTCGTCCAGATAGAACCTAACCCGTTCGCTCATAGAGTCGCTGCGCAACTAGTGAGGGGGTGGCAGCGCGCACTGTCTCGGCATAGGTTTCGCCCTGCTCAATCAATTCGTCGATCTCTTCCTGATGGTCGTGGTAGTAGGCCAGTGCTGAATAGATCTCGGATAGGGTCAGGTCATAGAGGCTTGCTATCTCATCCACGCTGTACGCCATCTGTTCATACCAAATGACAATTGCCTGAACAGTGATGCGACGGCCGTCGATTCTCGGCTTGCCTCCGCAGACGCCGGGTGTACTCACAATGTGTCGAAAAGTCATTTCGACGCTCATGCTTTACCTCCTGTTCCATTTCAACGAGCCCATCTATCATACACTATGCATGGCGTTTCTAGCCGCTCAACCCAGGCACACACTTCAACGCGTCGCCGAACTTGTTGTGGTTGACCTTAACACCGTCGTCCAGCACGATCTTCTCGACGCCATCGAGAGTAAGCTCATCGAACTTTGCGCGTAGCTCGCGCTTGGCGTCGTACCAGAAGATGATACGGTGACGGTCAAAAATGCGTAGCAGGGTATTTGAGATCTGGCTTAAAAGCTCTATTGTTTCTGTTGATTCTCGCTTGAACGTAGCCTGCTACATTGTGAAGTGTTGTCTGACCTTGTTATTGCCGACCAGATTGGAATGCCGCCTATAATTTCCCGATTCCCAACGTACACGGCCAGCAATAATCGCAGGAGATATTTCAAACTGTTCTGCAAGTGCTCGAATTTCGCTTGCAGAAGATGCCGTTATCAGACTCGGGCTAACTTCCTGCCACATCTCGTCAGGGATTAGGGCATTGCGTGCAAATCTATTTGCTTCTTGTTCGCGGGGATCGTCATCATCGCATGGTTCGTGTTCTGTATCGTCAAAAAAAGAAGCATCGTTATCAACGAGGTGAAGTCGAATATGGGCCAGTTCATGCATCAGCGTGAACCAAAAGTTATCAAGTCTGTCATGACGCAGTGTCATGCCGACAACTGGTTGCCCTGCAGGTGTGAGAAATGCGGCGCCGTCGAGATAAGTCCTGGGCAGATGTGGCACTATAACGAAGTGGATACCATGTTCGTTAAGCAGTGACGGGATCAGCCTAGGGCCTTCACTGAAATAGCTAGCACGAACAATTTTATTGATTAGAACGTCGTCTATAGAATCTGTGACGTAGTCGCATATCTGTTGCTGTTCTGCAATTGCTACGACGCGCGCCTGCCATGCCTGGAGCGCATTCACATCTATTTCAGACTTGGTTCTCCTGCAATAGACAGGCTGTTGAGCACAGTCGCCCAGAGACGGAAAACAGCTTTCCTAACAATTCCTCTCCCATCTCCTTCGCGGCAGGCAGGCTACTACTCCACGTACCAAAATATCCACGCTTCAGCATTTCGGCAAAGGGAAAATCTCGGTAGTCATACAACGATGGCTGTAACTCAGCGCCCCGTTCCTGAAGCAATATCTCTGCAGGGATTCCCAGTCCTGCAGAGATATTGCGAATCATCTTCTTGCTAAGCGCCCGTTTCCCGTTGAGTACGTCAGATACCTTACTTTGGCTTCCTATATAGGCCGTCAGGTCTTTCCGCGTTAGTCCCTCCTGATCCATTCGGAATAGGATGGCAGCGACTGGATCCGGCGGCATCATCGGGTAGTGCTGCTCTTCATACTCTTCAATGAGCAAAGAGAAGAGCTCTAGTTCCTCCTCTTCAGGTGACCCCGGTTCGGCGTCCATCAAACCTGAAACGTATTCCAGGGCGCTTTCGTATTCTTTTTCGTTCTTAAGCACTTTAGGTTTCATCTGATAGTCTCCGCATCGATCTTGTCGTACTCTGCATGAGTGCCAACGAAGCGAATGAAGACGGTTCCTGTGTTGTAGTTAATTTCTGCAACAAGTCGGTAGTGATTGCCTTTGATATTGAACACAACCCGGTTACCGGCCAATATGTCAGCGGTACGATGGCGTTCGAGGACATCCCGTGGTGACTTCCAGCTTGCTCGTTTCGCTTCAGCCCACCATGCATCGATCATCCCTTTCGCATCTGGATGCCGAGAAGCGAACTCAAGCAATCTTGGTCGAGCGATCACATGCATAGTTAGTATATTCCCATATTGGTCATTTGTCAACCATTTTATTCCCAAAATGGGATATCTACAAACTCAGCCCCGGCACACGCTTCAGCGCAGCGCCGAACTTGTTGTAGTTCACCTTCACGCCGTCGTCCAGGTCGATCTCCACCCGCTCGGTCGCCAGCGGGTAGAGCACGTCGTCCTCGTACTCGCGCAGCTCCTTCAGCACCTTGTCGATGCTGTCCATCTCCTTGAGCGCACGCGTGCGGTCCCGCTGGGGCGCGGACTCGCTGATGCTGATGGCTTCCTGCTGGCGGCGATGGGCCTGCAGCTTGGTGCGGAACTCGCGCAGGTAGTCGTTGAGCACCACGGAGACGGTGTCCGGTCGGTAGCGGTGCATGTAGATGAGCGCGTTGAAGCTGCCCTTGGGCGACGAGAAGAGCCAGTAGATGGGCCGCTTCTTGTACATCTTCACGTGGTGCGTGTAGAACTCGCGCAGGAAGTAGTTGCGGATGTCGCGGCCCAGCGCATCTTCGATGAAGGCCAGGTTCTCCTGGTAGTGTTCGTCGCCGAAGGTGACGCGCAGGAAGCGCTTGAAGCGTTCCACGATGTCGTCGGTGAACCAGTCGCCGTCCAGCAGGGGGATGACGTTGTCCTTGTCCGGCTGAGGAACGGCTGGAGGTTGCGGGCACGCTGGCGTCAGATAGTCGTCCAGCGTTTCGCCCTGGTTGGCGAGGATGAGGCCGGGCTTGTCCAGCGAGTAGCGGCCGAACATGCAGCCCACGGCGTAGGAGATGAACTCGCGCATCGTGTCGGCCCGCAGCAGGGCTTCCAGTTCCTCTTCGCTCTTGTCGCCGCCGTAGCGGTAGTGCGGGTTGCAGGTGAGGGTGATCTCTTCCAGCGGCACGTCGGGCGTGAGTTCGTCCTGCAGGCCGTAGGCGTCGATGAAGATGCGGTTGTTCTCTTCTTCAAGCTGCTGCATCTCTTGCGTCACTGTCCTGCCAGTGATTGCGCAACGCAAGCGTAGGTGTCGGCAATGGTGGCGCTGTCGAAATTCGGCTCGCAGAAGCGGAAGGTCGACAAAATCCCACGAGGTTTCGTAGGATCCCAGTCGGTCTTGCGATAGTTCGATCGCAGTTCTTCGACGATTACCGCTGATCATCTGAACCATGCTCTATTCGGTTAGCAGTGGAATCTGCTTGACAATCCATTAGTTGTGCATGCAGTTGGGATTGCAAGATCATAGAATCTATGTCGGTAACTTTGAGTTCAGTAGACCAGCCAAGCAGAATCAGATCATCGTCAGCTCAGAAAAAGCATGTAGGCCCTGCATGTCAAAGATGAATCCTTCTGGAGCAAACCGAACGCTGAATAGTCGCTCGACGATATGTCTGACCAGGTGACCCCTGCTGAAATAGTAGCATCTAGCTCATCGAGAGTCCTGCATGCAAGCTGGATACTTGAATGTATCGTGATCGCTGTCCATCGTTCGTACCAATTGATCACAGTATTCATGATTGCCGTACCATTTCCGGAATTCTCCGCCCTTGTTGTAGGGAAACCATTTTGCCGACTTCGTAGCTCGTCCAATGAATGACATGTCAAATCCAATATCAATCGTAGGCAACTTCATGCCATTGTCTGTAGAAATCGTTCATTATCTGCCTGTCGAATGCCCTTGACAACAGTCGACATCTGCAATGACTGTGATCACTGAAAGACTGTCTCGCAGATCGCTCACTCACCCAATACGCGATCGGCGAGCCGGGGATCTTCTTGAAGTCGGCGGCGGAGGCGCGGTAGAACCAGCCGCAGTCGTGGGTCGGCAACCGCTTCCCGCAGTGCGCTTTGTTTCTCGGCTTCGCTGTTGCCGTCCACGAGTCGAACATAGCACCTTTGTATCTCAGGATGCGTCTGCGTGTTCGATGGTAAACGCTGTCGTCGATACCACTTCGCCGCCGATCGTGTCAAACGCTCGTGCACCCAGATGCGCCATGGACCGAATCGTCTGCTGGCTCAAGTAGCTTTTCGCGCAGCTTCTCGTACGAAGAGAGGAACATCCAGCTCTGCATGGTGATCATGGCGACCATAGCCGTCGCTTGACTGCCAAGTCCAGATTGCGCTCGATGAACATGGCAAATAGGTCGGATTTGCTGTCCGGATAGTAGTCCTTGGCAAACTCCTTCAGGTCGTCGTTCATGTTCCTACCGCCCATATACGGCGGGTTGGCGACCACCACGTGGTACGACCGCGCCAGGTACTCCGCCTGCTCCAGCGCCCGCGCGATCTTGGCCCGCCGCCCTGCTCCAGCCAGTCCGCCTGCGCCTCGTCCAAGCGCGCCTGCATGCGCCAGCGCAATGTCTCCAGCTGCTCGGCGCTCAACTGCGGGCGCAGCAGCGAGCCGAAGTTGTCCGCCTCCCGGAACAGGTGCAGGTCGTGCAGCAGCGCATCCTTGGCGTCGCCCGCCTCCTGAATCCACGTCTCGCCGCTCAGCTCGCCCTCGTCAAATGCAATGGGCCGCAGCACGCAGATGTTGGGCTCAAGCCTGGCGTCTTGAACCCTTCGGAAGAAGCGCCGGTCCTTGCCCCGCGCCTTCATGATCAGGGCGAAGGCGGCCAGCGCGCCGGCGCGCTCGTCGATCTCCATGCCGTACAGGTTCTTGCTCCAGGATCAGGCGCGGGATGTCGGTGGAATTGTAGCCCTCCTCCTCATAGATGGCGTAGAGCAGGTCGAAGGCGTAGGTCAGCATGTGGCCGGAACCCACAGCCGGGTCGCAGATGCGCAGCTCCTCGGGCGAGTTGACGTGCAGGTAGTCGGTCTCCTGCTGCTTCGGGCTGGATGTAGTAGTCCATCCGCTCAGCCAGCCGGGAGTTGGGCCGGTTGAGCATCCACAGCCGTCCCAGCGAGTTCTCCACCAGGAAGCGCACGATCCAGTGCGGCGTGAAGAGCTGCGTGGCCGCGGGGATGTCGGCTGCCTCGATCTTGCTGCTTGGAGCCGATGACCTCGTCCTTCTTCTCGGAGATGTAGAACTGGTAGAGCCAGCCGATGACCTCCACATCCTGGCAGGCTTCCGGCGTCATGGCGTCGCGCACGGCCTGCAGGATGGAGCCTTCCGAGAGCAGGTCGTCGGGCATGAGCAGCTCGGTGTAGTCGTCGATGCGCTCGAAGAGGAAGGGCATGACCGCGTGGTAGTAGTTGCACACGCCCACCAGCAGCAGCCGGTACGCTTCCTGCTGCGGGTCCGGCGAGGGCAGCCGCCCGTTGAGCAGCCCGAAGACGGTCTCCCGGTCCACGCGGCAGGTCGTCGTCGATGTAGCCCTGCTTGGCCTCCTGCAGGATTTCCGGCTGGGTATAGGCGCCTGCTCCCGCAGGCGTAGCAGCCGGAGACACGGCTCCCATGCGCGTGTAGTGGTTGGCGTCCATGTAGCGCAGTGCGCAGAAGCGGTTGAACCAGGTGTAGGCCACCTTCTCCACCACGGCCTGGCGCGAGGAAGCTGCAATCTGCTGCTGGAGCTGGCGCACGGCTGCCGGGCGCTCGCGGGAGGCGGCGCTGTCGCGGGCTGAGCACGCGTTCCAGCTTGGCGGCGGTCTGCTCGTGGAGCTGGCGGCGTGCGTCCTGTGCGAAGCGTTCGAGGGTGCGTGTGTTCATTGGCATATTTCTGTCCGTTTGGAACTATCTGTGTGTATGAAATTGACCAGCACGGTGGATGAATCCACGGGCTGCAATGCAAAACAGGCTAAAGCCTGTTGTTTTGAATGGAACGTTCTTCAGCACGTTTTGTGTGATAGGCGCCGATTTCAATCGACGCATGTAAATCAACGCTTACGAATTGCCGCGGTGCAGATGCGGACTGCGTTCATTGGCGTATCCGGCCCAGTGGATGAATCCACAGGCTGCAATGCAAAACAGGCTAAAGCCTGTTGTTTTGAATGGAACGTTCTTCAGCACGTTTTGTGTGTCAGGCGCCGATTTTAATCGACGCTGAACGTATCGCTGCGGATATCATCACGGCCAATCCAACGATGCTTCATACGCTGCGCCCGTCTCACGAACAACGCCGGTCGAGGGCTCAGGTGGAATACTGTTCACGGGTCCCTCATCCTTTTCATCGACCCACTCCAGCCAACGGTTGAACGATTGTTGAGAATGGTGTTCCTTTTGTCTCTCTACATACGTGATGGCTCGTGCGAGTTGGGTTTGGCCCAGTGTGAGATATCCATAGCCACGCTGCCACTGGAAGTGATACTCGACCGGGCGGAGAACATGATTAACAAAATGGGCGCTAGATCCCTTTAACATCTTCACAACGTAAGCGATGCTATGCTTAGGCGGAACAGACAGGACGACATGAACATGGTCAGGCATACCGTTGACAGAGTAGACATAACAGCCTAGCTTGGCTGCCGAATCAACCAATTGCGCATATAACTGCGCTTCGATGTGCGCTGTAATCCAAGGCGATCGTTCTTTTGTGGTCCAAACTAGATGGGCGTAACTGCGCCAAAATGGCATGCTAACTCCTGTCGCGATTGGCGGCTATTGTCGCAAATATGCTATGTGCGAAGGCGGTTTCGGTAGCCGGTAGGTCGCCCTGGGCTGCAGACTTTGAGCAGCCAACGAGTATACTCAGCAGACCAAGTGAGATGATAATAGCTCTGAAATACGACACGGATATGCTCCGATCGAGAGATGATGGAAATCGTATGCTGTTACCTTTACGCCTAATTTACTCTTTGACACCGAATGCTTCAAATTAAGGTGATTCGCTTGCCAGATGATATCGCTTCTAGCAAGGCGGCACGTAGAGAATCGAGGTAGATTTGAACGTCATCTTCTGTCTCGAGCCATGCCTTGCCAAATTCCACATTGAGCGATGAGCGGGTTACATACTCGGCGCGTGGTTCTCTACATACGATATCGCCGTTAGCATCATTATCCTTGTAGTCGTCTGTACCATATGTGACCTCTGAATGTGCCAATAAGGACATTTCATTGAGCAATTTTGGAAACTCTTCATATTCGAATCGGTGTAGCGACTCACGAATGACAGCGATAAGTATTTCACGCTGCAAGGAACGTTTCAGTGCTTCCACCGGTGATGTCAATTGCGCCTGCTGATCCTGCGACAATCTCGTATACTCATCAGTGGCGCTTAACTGTGTCCAGCGCTCATCAACCTTCTCTATGGCGGAAGTGCGTTCCTCCTCAATTCTTGCCTGTATACGTGCGCTTGTATCGTCCAACAGCGTCTTCAACTCGGTCATGCCATTGCCGTTTTGCCTAGTGGGATCGCTGACTAGTTCACGAATACGGTCAACCGGAGTAATGGTGATGTAGTTGAAGTTAGAGTGTTGCGTACGCAAGAATGCCTGCGCTTCGTCGTAGATCTCGCGCTGCGTGCCGCTCATGAAGCGGCGAATCGGGTCGATCGATCGCTCTTTGAGATCGAGTAGTTCGTCTACCTGTTCCAAGAAATCATCGAGATAGAACGTATACGCTTTGTTGCATACCCTTTGAAGACGGTCGATTGCGCCATCCAAAGAAACTAAAAATGGATAGCGGGTTGCCTGCTGGCGGAGTTCACTTAACTCACCTACTAGGCGGTTGAACGCAACTGCGGTCTCTTGTCCCAGTACTTTGAAGTCACCAGTAGGCGCCGGAACATCAAAGTACTCATCATAGAATTCCTTGAGTCTGCGCACATTTACCGGAGGAGGCACGGTTATTGGTTCAATGACTAAATTGGAGTAGCTGTTAGTGTTATGAAGCGATCGCTCCAGCTCTTCCAGTTCGAGGATATTGCTGTCTCGCTTCACCTCTACCTTGCCGCGTGCCCATAGTTTGGCTAACGTGCATTGTATCGCCGCCAAATACCAGCCGTAGGGCTTGCGCTCGAAGCGGTCGACCACGGACTTCATGGTCGTACGTACGCCGCTGCGTTGATTACTCTGGATGAAGGCGGCCATTTCCTGCTCCGCTTCGCTGAAGGTATCGGCTTCATCCGATCCGAATAGACTGTTTGCCAGGCGTAATGAGTTGCCGATGTCGCTCTCTGCGTAGTTGATGCCACGCAGCATGCGCAGGTTGGGATAGGTGCGAACGAGTAATTCGTGGAACCCGCGTACAATACGTGTCTTGGCATCGCTGCCGCTGACCTCCACATCTTGTCCGCCCACAATGAGCTTCGACTCCGCCAGCATCTCCTCCACTAGGGTGCGCAGGCCATTCATCCGCTCGCTATTCTGGTATTGCTTGTTGGTGAGGATCTGTTGAACCGACGCTTGTTGGGTAGCCGATAGATTCTGACGGATATATTTTTCGGTTTGCTTGTATAGCACCAGGTCGCGTAGGAGCCTGTCGTTTAGCGGCATAACTACCAGCAACTCGTCGCGTCCCATGGATTGGGCACTCAATACTTCTTTGTTGTCCGCATGTTCGTTGAACGGACTGATTACATGTATGGACAGCTCGTACTCACGTCCAGCGGATTGGCCATCCAGCTTGCGTGAAAAAGCGTAATCCTGTCCATTCTCGTCATAGCGAATCTTACGGTCGGTGATGACGCGATCGAAGACTAGACTGCTAAGTTCGCCGGCAACGGAATCGGTATCGACCTCGGTGTTCTTAATCTCCTGCTCAATGTCCTTTTCCTCGTCGGTTAGAAATTCGTATTCATCGCCGTTGCGCTGTATGTAGGTCTGCTGCTCCAGTAGATTCAAGGCTTCCTGGACCCGAATACGCAGTGCCGGTAGGTCGGCTTCAAAGCTATTCAGCATGAGCACTGTAAGATTACGAGGCGTTGCCTTGAACTCCTCAACATACTTTACCAGGAAAAGGGCTTTCAACACGCTGATCGCGAATTCGTCACCCAAATTATCTTCTGCCGTGATAACGGAACGCTGTATCTGCGATTTGAGGGTCGAGCGGATGCCCTCGAACATCAGGTCAAAGGTAGCCAGTCGACCGACTTCATAGTCGGCGATGTGGTTAGCGACCTGCTGGAAGACAGCCAGCATGGAACGTTCGCCCACGGAACTATGTCGCCCTTCAAATGCGCTATGCTGAGATAGACTCTGGATGGCGGACTGGAAAAGCGTGAACTGGTATGGAATGAATGGGTAACTGTGGACAAATTCGTCACGATCACGGAAGTTTCGATAGGCGATGGATCCGTCTGAAAAATCGAATAGCGTACCAAAGTTGCCCTGCTGATGCTGGTACACGTCACTTAATAACTCGATGCCCTGGCTATTCTTTAGAAGCAGACGTTTGCGAATAACCTCAGCAACGTCGGCGCTGGTCAGCTTCATACGGTTGGCGAAGCGGGCTTGGATCTTGGTAAAGTCATTGCCGCGATTACTGTCCATCTCGCCGACAACCGTGCTCATGTCTTCCTGGGCCGTGACGACGATCCACGAGCGACCACGGCACTTGGTAGCCAGGCTTTCGGCCACAGTCTGCAGATTGGTCATGAGCTTGACGTTCTCGGCGATGTACTGGCCTACCTCATCTACGAAGAAGTTGAGACGGAAATCCGGTCCCTTGGTCTCGATGTAATCGTTCACCTGGTCGGCGAAGTCCTCGATGGAGACCTTGTAGTCAGCGCGGTATTTGTCTAGGATGCCGACGGCGTCTGCCTGCGGTGTGCCAGTAACCTGGGCGTACGCAGTCGCGATGTTCTGCGTCTCAAGCATTGCTTGTTCACGCCCGGTCTCCCAACTAAATCCTGAGGCTTGTTGGAATGCTTGCTTGAAGGCATCGTAGAGATCACGGCTATCGAGGTCGCGTTCAAATTGTGCGATGTAGCCTTGTTTTCCATAGTAACCGCACATCTCGTCGAAGACCTTCACAAATACGGCGAGCAGCGCGTCAATTTGCGACTTGCTGATGACATCGGCTTTCTGGTCAATGTTGAACAGAATGCTTTGTGAAGGTATGTCAACCGCTCGTTTAAGGTCTGCGCGTAGAATTTCGTTCTCGCCACACTTAGGTACAAAGCGGTCCAGGACCATATCACCATTGATTGCGCGGTTTTCCAGTAACAGTGCCAGCATCTTAAGTAGGTGTGACTTTCCGGAGCCGAAGAAGCCGGAGATCCACACGCCATTGGCGCCCTCGTAATTGTTGTAGGCGGCCAGGAAGTGTTCCAGTCGCTTCTCTATCTCATTGGTTAGGACGTACTCGTCCACCTCGGAGCGAAGGCTAGCTTCATCGTCGGCCTTGATGACTCCTTCAATTGAGCGGTTGATTGGTTTAGCGAAGATGGCGGAAAGCTTCATTGGAGGCTCCTGAAGTTCTATGGCTCCACGTAGAAGATGTTGAATGCGCGGTAGTATTTGTCGTTATGCAGACGTCCGAATAGGTCCAGTGATGCGCCATGTTCAAGCGAATGGACGTACTCGCCTGGGAAGAATAGTACCGTAGGACGGTCTTTGGCTGTGCTCTGCAGGTTATTGAGAATCGTGTGAGAGCGAATGTAGGGGAAGACCTCGCCCACGCCAATGATGAACATGACTTCGAAATATTGTTCTTGCATCTTCTCGCTAATGGCGGGAACGAGATGTGTTTCCGGATCAAGCACGCCCTGCAGGAGTTCCTTGAACTGGTCCTTCGACACGGATTGCTCCATCTCCAGGATTCGATCCCAGATAGCGCGCTCTTGGAGCAGACTGATACACAAATTGTAAAGATCAATCTCCAGTACTCTAATACCCTTGTTCTCCAGGTTTTTGACGAGCTGTTTCTCGGCCTTCATCATCTCCACGGTGTCGCGCGGTGGATAGGGGCAGATGAAGAACGGTACCTCATTGCCTAATCCCTCCATCTTGAGGAACCGTTCACCGGTGACAACGCTTAGTAGATGTTGGAATCGATCTTGAACTGATAAGTTGCTCGTATCAAGCGTCATCTGCCCCATTCCTGTATATTCCTATCGGAGACTGGAAACACCGTGAAGTGTAACGGATCATCCGCGCCGATCGCGTCGATGATGGTGGGACTAAGGAGGGCGGGTAGGATTCGGTTGTCTGATGATAGCAGGTCCGCTTCGCGCATCATCTTGAACACGAATTGACGTTGCTTCTTGCGCGTCGAATCTGCGATCCGATCCATTTCTGGGTGCCATTCGGCTTTCGAGTTGAAGAAAATCTCGTAATCCTCCTTCGTGAGTTCCAGATCAAGCCGCAAATACTTCTCTCGCACAACCTCTGACGCAAAATCGTGGATAAAGCGATAACGTTTGCATACGGCCAGCCAAAGCATATGTAGCCGGTCCTTCCGGCTGCCTTCGCGGATGATGTCTAGTTGGCTCGGTGACAGTTTTCGCAGCCGCGAAATACCCTCACGGCATATTCGTCTAGAGGCGTTCTCGGTCCGCATCTGAAGTAGATTATCTCTTACGACTATGTCTCGGGTTAGTCCCCAGTCACTAATTTGTAAATATAGATTGGCGAGGACCATCGACTCGTGATATAGGAGAGTTGCCGTCGTAAACGACATGCTATAAATAGTATCAACCATTGTGCAGGATGTTCCCATTCGTGTGAAGATGTCGGTCGTCAGAAGTGGCGTTCAACAACAAACAACTCGATCTCTAGCTGACTCGGAAAAGTACAGGGTTAAGCATGCTATACTCCGATGCGAATATAACCCTTGGGACTTACATAGCCACACTTACAGATATGGAGGCGCTCCCTTATTCATACACTATTTCGGTGTGAGTACATACGGAAGTCACTCAATAAAACGTCGCTGATAGGGCACATGCAGCTTCTTGACCGCGCTGCGCTTGGCCTGCTCGCCGCGCCGATCGTATCCGGCCGTGGTGTTCGCATCAGAATGGCCCATCAGCTCGCTGCACTGTGGCCAAATCGGCGCCAGCGTCCAATAGTTCACCAGCGAAACTTCTCCGAAGGTCATGGGGCGTGAACTGAGCAGCGCCTGCCTGTCGACCACGCTTGTTCAGAATGTGGTAAATGCCTTGATCGGTCAACCCTTTTTCGGTGACCGTCCCGCCTTTCCATATTCGGGTAAAGAGCGGGCCTGGAGCATCCCCGCGCACATACAACCAGTCGGCCAGGGCGTCCTTGGCCCCGCCGTCCTCTATGGGTAAGGTTCGGGTCTTGTTGCGCTTACCGCGAATGATAAACGTCGCTGTCGTACGATTGTAGTCCTCTAGCTGCAGCGCTACAACCTCTGATCGTCGTAGGCCGCCTACCTTAAACAACGCAATGATGGCTGCGTCGCGCACGCCCGCAGCCGAATCATCGGCCTCACAGACAGAAAATAACGCCATCCACTCACCGTACGATAGGGCGCGCCCAGCGGCCGCCTCGGGTTCGCTGCCGCTAATGGACCGTACATCGGCTGCTCTCTGATACTCATCCGCTGAAAGGTAACCCAGCCGCCAGGCCATACGCAGGGTCTGGCGCAGAGCAGAGAGCATCTTGTTGGCTGTGGCGACGCTGTAGCGCTCCATCAGCACGGACCGCACAGCCTGGACGTGCTGGAAGCGTACCATCTCCCATGGCAACGTTCGGTGATCACAATGCCCAGAGGACAGAATCTCAGCAACAACATCGAGGGCCTGGCGCATGGTGCGTCGGCTGCCGGATGACAAGCTGCCCAAATAGACCAATGCCGGGTGTTTGTCGCTCGGAACGGTAGTAACGACAGCGAATTCTGTTGGTTGTGTGTGGGTGAGATACGCGGGAGATTCCATTGTTGTATTGTAGCATATTACTTCCGAGAATCCTTATTCTCATTAGTAATAATTTCGCCAATAATTCCAGTTTGCTACGAAAAACTGGCGTTGATATCGACCTTGTAAAATACGTCGGTGAACTACAAAACGCTGACTTGAAGACATCTGGCTCCGTTAAGCAGCAGGTTGATAGCGTGGAAGACTAGTTGGGCTGTTTGTTGTTTGGGATGAGCGGGCATAGCGCATGCTATTGCCAATCTGCCCGAAGGGCAGACGTCATCTTGAACCTGACCCGTATACTGTCGTTCAGTCGTGGGGCTGGTCCCGGAGCGGGAATCGCCGAACGCACGGTAGGTAAAGGTCTCAGTGCCGCTTGTCTTGGTCGTGCCAACCGTGCTGCCCAGATGGTCGTCAATAAAGAGTGAGTGGCGATGCGTTTGTTACCCTACCACTAGTGTTTCTTAGTTTGGATGGGAGCTAACTAGAATCTATGGCTCTGCTAATGGAGAGTCTTCATGATCGGTAAACAAACTGCGATCAATGCAATCACCGTATGCTGTATGCCACGCGTTCGGTTCAAAATTGTATATCCCCTCAACCTTTATCTCACCACCTTCTATTTTTGTTCTCAATATCACGATTTCCGCTCTATCCCACTCGCGGTTGTCATAAAAGAATAACTCATCATTACCTGGACGGTCCTCACAGGCAACGTGATACCAAGCATCTTCACTAAGAATAGTAACTGCTTCATCTCTGGGCATCCCTTCTGGGATCTGTTCTCCGAATTGGTATGCTCTTTCTAGCGGTAGCCCTCCATTCATACAGCCACTTACTACCAATACAAACACTGCGTAGACTGCAAATATTCGAAACATAGGAATCAGCGGATGTCTTCCTTTATTTAAACCAAGATCGGAGGTAGTCAACCTGTGTCTGAACAGAACTAATGCTTCCATTGAACACTCCCTCAATATCTGTGAGCCCATACATTAGCATATGACGACCAAAGCCCACGCCTGCATTGCCCATGATGATGTCGGAATAGAAATTGTCGCCTGGAGATATCCTTTGATGAGGTGCTAGTTGACTATACTCTCGAACAGAATTAAGTAGTTCTCCAGCCGGCTGCATCCAGGATCCGCCGATAGCTACCGACCAAGCCCAGTGATGGATATTTGCATCTGGGTCTTTGCCTGTGAGGGCAGAAGAGAATTGTCCAGGGGAGACGTACAACCACTTACGTGCAGGATTATTTTCGTAACTTATCGCTGCCCAGGTGCTTGGTTCTTCAAGCCGGTTCTTCAGTCCACCATAGAGTGTACCAACATCTCGGGCGAAAAGAGCTTCTTCACCCGCGTCATAGTGCGTCGAAAGACGAATTAGCGAAGCAGGTACGTCATCCCACGATGTTGATATGTATGCGTTCTCCAGCACCTTTTCTATTGTAGTAGTACTGAAGTCAATCTGGGCATACTCGTCCGGAAACGCAATTGAGTAAAGCCGCTTCAGAACTTCGTCAGAGTTTACTGCACCAACGGACGCCTGCCAGTCAGTATCGAGTGGATCATACCCACTCGGATCGCTGTACTTGATCGGATTCCCGTTGGCGTAGGCGTACCGGTTGTACGAGGCGACGTCGGTCGGGTCCGGAATGATTGTGTCCGGCGAGATGAAGGCGCCCAGGTACTTGTCATAGTATCCTGGCTTGTAATACATCAACTGATTATCGTCTTGCTTCTGGCCCGTATACTGGCGCTCCGTCGTCGGGCTGGTCCCCGAGCGGGATCGCCGAACGCACGGTAGGTGAAGGTCTCGCTGCCGCTTGTCTTTGGTCGTGCCAACCGTGCTGCCCAGATGGTCGGCATGTATATAGGTGAACTCACCAGGACTCTCGCGGACCGCGATCAGCATATCGCCCATGTAGTAGTATTTCCGCTTTGCCCCGTTGTGCATCTCATAGTAGCGGTTGGGGTAGTAGTGGTCCTCGCTTCCAACGCTCTTCTTGACCCGAATCCCGTCCGGATCGTACAGATAGGTTGTGGTAACGCTGTTGTCCACATCCAGGACCGATTGCAGACGATTCTGCACATTCCAGGTCAGTTGCAGTTCGTCTATGCCTCGCCCATCGTCCGCGCCGAAATATCGCTCCCGTCATGTTGCCATTGGCGTTGTAGCTGTAGCGCAACTCCTCCTGCCACAGTCTTTACTGCATAGATGTTCGCGCCCGCACTTGTCGTCATAGCCGTACTCCTTAGCTTCGAAGCGATCGAGACGGCCATAGGGATTCCAGAGATACCACCGACCGTATCCCAGAGAATGCGGTTGTGCGCTTCACTCCTGAATTCATTCGAAACGTTACCGCCGTCGAGATAGTTTTCATCGATGTAACTGATATTGCCGAAGTTGTCGTAGGTGTAGGACAGCTTCATGATGTCGGTAGCGCCTAGTGTCGTCGTCCCGACGCGTATTTCGGCAAGCTGACCGTTGCCGTTGCCGGCCGACGTGCCCCAGTGGTAGGTCTGCTGTCGCCAGATATTCGGCTTGACATAGCGGAGTTGCGATAGCGCGCCACGCTCGTCGTAGTCCACCCCAGACACGATAAGCTCGCCGGCTACCCAAAGCGCCTTTGGCAAGCCCCTGCTGTTGAATTCCACTGCCGCTGTCTCGCCGTCGGGATATTTCACGGTCTGCGGTCGCAGCCATTCGTCGTAGATTGTCTGGGTCCGATATTCTGGTCCGGATAATGAGTATTTGACGACTTCTTTTTCGGGCAGACCCCGATCCGTATAGTAGAAGTCCTTGCGGAAGCTGTTGTCGCTATAGATGATTGAGGTTAGCTTTCCCTTTCCATTGAAGTCTCCGTCGAAGGGCTGTCTGGGTACCTCCCAGAATCGCGCGAAAATGTGAAATAGGAAAGGTTCCTGAATACCTACACCCTGACAAGGTTTCGATTGAGCACGTACTCATCATACAGGATGATATTCTCCCAGCCGATAGGGCTGAGGTGCTCCAATAGTGACAGGTCTACCTCTTCTCTTTCCGGATTCTCCTCCAGCAAGATTCGGTTGATTTCTTTAGCTTGCCAGTAGATGATGCAGGCCATGATTAGCGTCAGACAGTTACTGGTATTGCGCTGTCCTTCCAAATCTCGAGCCATGAGCACGCCCTGCTTGCCGTAGGCCACCTGTCTGGCCAGAGCATGGATTTCTTCTCCCTTGAGCAGACCTCGTCGAACTCGCTGCCTTGTCGCTGGGTCCGAAAGATATTGCAGAATGAACTCCGTCTTGAATATCCTTCCCAACTCTCGGTTGGCTCGATAGAAATGGTTCTTGCCCGAGAAGGAGTTCAATCGCTTCAAGGCCGTGGAAGCAGTGGTGTGGCCACTTTCCAACGAAGCATTGAACTGCCCCATGCGATCTCACTGGTCACAAATCCAGTCTAGGTGGATAGTGACCTATGTTTAGTAGGGTAGGCGGCCAACGCACAGCATGACCTGTGTCTTCAACCGCCCCCCTCCGAACGGAGCGTGCACCTTTCGATGCACTCCGCTCTCCAGGAACCTCAACGAAACGCTGGTCCATCATACCGTCCATAGGTAGTGTCCAAGTGACACGGGCAGCAAACGAAGATGGACTTGCGAGTTAACTATACTCAGATACTTGTCAGCTTGGAGCATTTCGCTTGACATGACGTTCTCTTCGTATGGGTTCCCTGTGACCCTTCGCCATGCTGTCACGTTACATGGCAACTTGGGCTACTACGGTCACTCCGATACCGTGCCGCTTTCGCGGGGTAGGCATTCCCGTGTTCCGTGGCATATACATGTTATCAGGCTGACTTAGGTTCTCCGTTTGTCCCCTTATCATTACTCATGGTAACGAGTTCCAGGGCGGTCAACTACCGGCAAGCGTTTGTTAATCTTGACGGTCAACCCCAGACACAAGCAGTAGGTAGGCTCCTTGTGAGAGTCGCGTTCCTCCACTGGGGACTAGAGTTCAGGCGGTATAGCTTTAACCATATCAACCGGGTCTTGCGGAGTCCTGTTGGCATTGCCTACCATGCCGCAACCCGCTTTTCCTCGATGCTATGTTCCCCACGCCCCTTTCGGGGAGCCTTTCGGACTTTGGTCGTGGCGGAATGTGTCAATAGATCTTGGACAGAAAAATCGAGAATTTAGGGAAGCGCCGCTGGGTCGTTCCGGCAATCCCAGCCACAGGCAATTATGGCCCGGTGCTCGCCAGCGTCAAGGGCTTCGCAAGTCGACAAACAGCTCCCGACCCTTGACCCTGGCTGTGCGCCGGGAGGTTCGCCTGTTATGGCTGGGATTGACTCCGTATGCGTGGCCGTCTCGGTCATGGCCGTGTCAGCGGAGTTCAGTGGCGGGTTGATCCAGACCGCTTTTGGCAATTGTGGCGGCATAGGCGCTCCTTTCACGAATCGTTCCGGATGTTGTAGATAGGCGGCTTGCAGCACTTGCTGTCGTTTCGCTGTCACCTGGTTGGCCAAACCGTAATGGACGGTGGCCGGCGCCATCAGAGCCAGGCCCGTATGACGATGTTCATGGTTGTACCAGTCAATGAAAATCCTGGCCCACACACGAGCATCCTCTATCGAACCAAAGCGTTCAGGATAGTCAGGGCGATATTTCATCGTCTTGAACTGGGCCTCCGAAAAGGGATTATCGTTCGACGTATGTGGACGAGAATGGCTCTTACCTACGCCCAGATCACCCAACATCTGTTCCATGGTCTTGGCGATCATCGGCGACCCCCGGTCGGCGTGCAAGGTGAGTTGGCCCTTTTCGACCTGTTGCTTGCGGCAACTCTCGCTGATAAGTTGTCGTGCTAGCGCTTCCGACTCCTGTTGGGCGATGAGCCAGCCCACGATGTAACGGCTGAAGATATCGATGACCACATAGAGATAGTAGCGGCTCCACTTGACCGGACCGCGCAGCTGGGTGATGTCCCATGACCAGACCTGATTCGGGCTGGTCGCCAGCAGTTCCGGCTTCTTATAGACCGGGTGACGCAATTGGTTGCGCCGTTCTCGCACCTCACCATATTCATCCAGAATCCGGTACATGGTTCGCCAATGACAATGGTAGATTCCTTCATCCAGCAGTGTGGCGTAGACCTGCCGAGGAGAGCTGTCGCAAAAACGGTCACTGTTGAGTACGTCTCGCACACTCTCCTTCTCGACCGCTGTCAGCCCCCGCACCGCACCCAAAGGGTACCCGCGTCCTGGAACTGCCACTTTGGACATCGCCGGTTGGCGCAACCAGTACAGTGTGCTGCGGGGAAAATCCAACGATGCGCACACACTCGTCACCGGGATATTCTCCGACAGCTCTTTAACTGTCTCCCTCAGCGCTGTTCGTCTGTTGGGTCGCTCAGCGTCTCCAAGACTTGTGCAAGCTTTTTTTGGGCGGCGATTATCAGCTCCGCTTGCCCCAGTTGCTTGCGAAGTCGTTCATTCTCACGCCGCAATCTGGGCCATCTCAGCTGCCTGTTCGTCTTTCTTGCGGCCTCGCTTTTGGGGTGTCAGGCCACCCAGCCCTCCAGCTTTCCGTTGCCGGCGCCATTTAGTCAAGTTGGACGAGTACAATCCTTCACGTCTTAATAGGGCGCCGATCTCACCCGGTTCCGTGCATTTGTCGGCTTCCTCAAGTATGCGCCGTTTGTACTCACCGCTGAACTTGCGCCGTTTCGCTTGCGCTGGAACTTCTGGGTTTGGTATCGTTCGTTCACCGTTCATCGATTGGGCGATGGTTCGCTTCTGAAACATGGTCTCACCTTTCTTCGCCCTTGCATTCTACACTAATTTCGGCGCTCTAACTGTCCAATCCTATTGTGGCACAAAGGGTGGTTGCTCGGATGACCCTCTTGTAAATGTTGACGTACCAGAACCTCCTTGGGAGGTGATATATATGCCCGTGACACGGCGCACACAAACGCGCCACGAGGGGTCACTAGATTAAAATCTGTTTGATGAGAGCTCATGTGTCACACTTTGGATAGATCTGTGAAAAAATGCAACGCTAAGGTTCCAATGCGTCTGGATCAAGCGCTATTCGCTAGTCGAGAAAAGTATTTGTAGCGCATATATACGCGCGATTCTCGCTGGCATCCTCTATTGCACATTTCTGCGCAATTATTGGAGGCTCCCAATTTAAGAAGTTGTGGCGGCTATCGTGTGAACGCAGCGGAGCGCCCAGCACCTTGACGGGGAATCCAAGATGGTAGCTGTTCATTTGTCGCTTTCCGTACTGATCGAGAAATCAAATAATAGTGAGCATCAGATCACGCGCCTCAGCGGCCAAGTAGCCACATCTAGCCGTTCCGAATAGTGCAGGATGGGTGGCGTGTCAGGAAGCCGGAAGCCGCCGGCAGAGACGATTTCGTTGACGGGGAACTCGGCTTCGGCCGGCTGCAAGGGCCAGGGCAGATGATGGATGTCGGCGCTGTAGAGCCCATGGTGATCTACGGCATAGAGGCAATATCGCTCTGCCAGCCAATGCTCCAACGTACCGGGCTTCGCGGGAAACGGTTGTCCCGTCGGTCGATAGCGGGCAACAAAGGCCGCCGGCGCCGCGTTTCGATGGGTTCGCCGGCTCTGGTAATAGATCGTCTTGTCAGGTGGCACGTTCTGTAGCGTTGCCTGAGTGTGAGCAATTAGATCCATCTGAGCGTGATAGTAGGGCAGTCGAAAAATCGATCGGGCCAGCAGCACGGCGATAGGGTTGGCGGCATCCAGGCTGAAAAAGTAGACACCGGGCCGGCTGCCATCTCCGGCTTTCACATAGGTACGCACATTCAACTCGGGAAAATGCGAAAGCCAAGGGACTGACGGCAATCCGCGTGGATGGACATCGGACATCTTGAACGGCACAACACTGAGCCATGCTTCGCCGTCAAGGGTATCCAGTTTCAGTGTACTGGGCACCAAAGCTCGCATGGCCTCCGGTGACATTGGCCAATGGGCGAAGAGCAGGTTCTGCCAACTCTGAGCCATTACCCAAGGTGTATCGGGCAGCGGCCAGGGTCTGTGATCAGTAAAGTCAAGCGACTGGTCGATTGAAGGACCAGTTTGAAACATAGGTCTTCTCTCCTGGATAGAACCCAATTTTACCGTTGTTTACGCATTTCTTCAACGCTGCCTCCGACGACGCGAAGTGTATCTTTTTCGCTGAGGGGCAGGATTTGGCTCTGTTGCAAATAATCTTGGACTCAAGTAACGTTTGTACACATGAATCGACTCAATGTGAACCAAGGTAGCAACATGGCGGATCCGTTCAAATGGCGGCACTACGAATCTGAGATTATTCTCACCTGCGTTCGTTGGTATCTTCGTTACGCATTGAGCCACCGTGATCTGGAAGAAATCATGACCGAACGAGGCCTGTCCGTGGACCATTCTACGATCTTCCGTTGGGTTCAGCACTACGCTCCGGAGCTAGACAAGCGCTGTCGGCCACACCTGATGACAACGAATGATTCATGGCGTGTGGACGAGACCTACGTCAAGGTTCGAGGCAAATGGATGTATCTATACCGAGCTGTGGATTCGACTGGACAGACAATAGACTTCCTCCTGAACGAGACCCGAAGCATCAGAGCCGCTAAACGGTTCTTCCGCCAGGTGTTGGGCAGACCAAACGTCAGTGCGCCTCGGGTCATTAATGTTGATAAGAACCCTTCTTACGGTTCTTTCGGCATTTTGGTGATCGGGTGTATATAGGGTAGCAAAAACAAAATGGAGCTACCTGATGATAGATGTTCCCATTGTGTTACTGCCTGACAGTTCGTGTACAGCCGTTGATGATTGTGAGTTGGATCAGAACATCGCACGATTCGAGCTATATATGCATATGACATCACCGACGTCGCCATGCCCGCTCTGTCAACAAAGTGCGCATCGAGTCCATAGCCGCTATCAGAGAAAGTTAGCCGATCTGCCATGGGCCGGAATTCCGGTGCGGATCTACCTGAGTACCGCGTCGCTACTTCTGTGACAATCTCGACTGCAAGCGCAAGACATTTGCCGAACGCATTCCTACCATCGCCGCACCCTGGGCGCGGCGCACACAGCGGTTGGCAATTAGTCAGCAGCAGATTGGCCTTCTCCTCGGCGGCGCGGCCGGTGCTAAACTCAGTGAGCAGCTAGCGATGACTGCGGGCGTCGATCTGCTCTTAACCCTAATCCGCGACGCCACTCCACCAGAACGTCCAACACCGAAAGCGCTTGGCATAGACGATTGGGCGTGGCGCAAAGGGCAAACATACGGCACTATCTTGGTTGATTTGGAAGAAGGTGTCATCGTTGAATTGTTGCCAGACCGCAATGCGGAAACGGTAGCGCAGTGGCTGCGTGAACATCCGGGTGTAGAAATCATAACTCGAGACCGGTCAACCATCTATGCTGACGGTGCGACCCAAGGAGCACCAAATGCGGTTCAAATCGCGGATCGCTGGCACTTGCTCCAGAATGCAACCGCTGTCCTGCTCAAAGTATTCCAACGCCACCAGAATGAGATTGAACTTCTCCTCAAAGAGACACAAGTGGTGACCATTTCAGGCGGAGAACCAACCCAAGCGGCTGAACAGAAATCTCCGTTGCCAGCCGTCCCACCACTGGCACCCCATCAGGAAGCGTGCAGACTGCGACGCCAAGAGCAGGTGGAAGAGGCACAGCAGTTGCGGCGTCAGGGTTGGACGATGCGCGCGATTGCCGCTCATTTGGATGTAACGCCCAAGACGATTCGCCGCTATCTCAATCTGCCTCTGCCGGTCCCTCCGCAGCGACGAACTCGTCGCCATAAGATTGCATCTTTTAAGCCCTACCTACTGCAGCGCTGGAACGAAGGCTGCCACAACGCAACCCAACTATTTCGAGAAATCCAGGCACAAGGGTACAGTGGTCAAGCTACCATGGTGCGCCTTTATGTCGCTCAACTGAGACAGAGTAGTGGCCATTTATCGCGGAAACGAAATTCGTCAGGTATCGTGTTGGCACATGATCCAACGATTCGGCTGCCAACGATGCGCACGCTGTCCTGGCATATTGCCCGTCGCCCTAATACATTGTCGGCAGACCAAGCGGCCTGGGTTGATGCGGCCAGAAACGCCCATCCCCATGTGCAGATAGCGATTGAGCTTGTACAGCGCTTTGCCCGGCTCATCCGGCGTCAACCCACAACCGACACTTTCGATAGTTGGTTGGAAAACGTGATGACATGTCCGCTGATAGCCCTGCGTAATTTTGGCAAGGGTTTGCGCAATGATTACTCAGCAGTGAAAGCCGCCATGGAAACAGGTTGGAACAATGGTCCAACTGAAGGGCATGTCAATCGACTAAAACTGATGAAACGTCAGATGTTTGGCCGAGCTCATTTCGATCTCCTCCGCCAACGTCTGCTGGCGGCATGATCTGATACCGGTTGCGAGGCTTTCACCAAAATGCCGAAAGAACCAATTCTATCTTGGCATTGACAATCCCGAACGAACACCTTGTTGAGCTGGCCAAAAACCCTCGCGGAAGAAGAAAAGCCGTGGTGTGAGTAAAAATCTTGATCTTCAATCGCAATCGGCATTTAGAGGACATTGTGACCGATGATCAGGGGACAGCTTGAGGGTCTTTCGGCATTCTAGGTACTTTTACACCCGGCGCTGACAATATTGTGGATTCTGTAATCATATTGGAACGAGGGGACATAATTTCTTCCTTGAAGAGGGGTATAGAGACATATCCGCCCAGTTTGAGACATGCAATACTCTCGTCTTCTAGTGACGAATTGGTGTCTTCTCAATATGTAGGGGTCGGGCTTGCCTGAACCCGCAACGGGCGACCCTTGCGGTCGCCCCTACCACGAAATATTGAGAAGATACTCCGGGTTCGCGGCAAAAGCTGCGATTTCTGCTTGACAAATACACTAAGCGCCGTTTTGCCTTCCGCAGCACATGGCATCGTAGGGCAGGTATTCTTACTCATCGGGCTATGCTCGGCGACAGCCTGATAGGTAAGGATGCCCACTCTACGATAGAGGCATTGAGAAACGCAGCTGCGTCGGACGGGTGCATTTCAGATTCGGGTCGACAAAGTCTCTTTGAAGGTCCAGGAGATGTTGGCATGACTGAATTGGATTAGACCGTCCCCGGCACGTGAAATCCTGCCCCTCAGCGAAAAAGATACACTTCGCGTCGTCGGAGGCAGCGTTGAAGAAATGCGCAAACAACGGTAAAATTGGGTTCTATCCAGGAGAGAAGACCTATGTTTCAAACTGGTCCTTCAATCGACCAGTCGCTTGACTTTACTGATCACAGACCCTGGCCGCTGCCCGATACACCTTGGGTAATGGCTCAGAGTTGGCAGAACCTGCTCTTCGCCCATTGGCCAATGTCACCGGAGGCCATGCGAGCTTTGGTGCCCAGTACACTGAAACTGGATACCCTTGACGGCGAAGCATGGCTCAGTGTTGTGCCGTTCAAGATGTCCGATGTCCATCCACGCGGATTGCCGTCAGTCCCTTGGCTTTCGCATTTTCCCGAGTTGAATGTGCGTACCTATGTGAAAGCCGGAGATGGCAGCCGGCCCGGTGTCTACTTTTTCAGCCTGGATGCCGCCAACCCTATCGCCGTGCTGCTGGCCCGATCGATTTTTCGACTGCCCTACTATCACGCTCAGATGGATCTAATTGCTCACACTCAGGCAACGCTACAGAACGTGCCACCTGACAAGACGATCTATTACCAGAGCCGGCGAACCCATCGAAACGCGGCGCCGGCGGCCTTTGTTGCCCGCTATCGACCGACGGGACAACCGTTTCCCGCGAAGCCCGGTACGTTGGAGCATTGGCTGGCAGAGCGATATTGCCTCTATGCCGTAGATCACCATGGGCTCTACAGCGCCGACATCCATCATCTGCCCTGGCCCTTGCAGCCGGCCGAAGCCGAGTTCCCCGTCAACGAAATCGTCTCTGCCGGCGGCTTCCGGCTTCCTGACACGCCACCCATCCTGCACTATTCGGAACGGCTAGATGTGGCTACTTGGCCGCTGAGGCGCGTGATCTGATGCTCACTATTATTTGATTTCTCGATCAGTACGGAAAGCGACAAATGAACAGCTACCATCTTGGATTCCCCGTCAAGGTGCTGGGCGCTCCGCTGCGTTCACACGACAGCCGCCACAACTTCTTAAATTGGGCACCTGCTATAATTGCGCAGAAATGTGCAATAGAGGATGCCAGCGAGAATCGCGCGTATATATGCTACAAATACTTTTCTCGACTAGCGAATAGCGCTTGATCCAGACGCATTGGCCCTATACAAACATTGCTGTCATGAAGCGCCATACGCACTCAGATACCAGTGTATTTCTAACTACTTAAGAATCTGGCGAAGGAGCAGCTTCGAGTAGTGAGTTTTCTCTGTTGAAGTTGTTGCCTCCAGAGTGAGCACAAGCATCTTTCTGAAGAAGATTTGCTTATGGCGTCTGGTGACACGAACGTTTGTATAGGGCCAGGAGGAAAGATCGATGAACTTGCGTGAAATATCAAATATTTCGAATGTAAACGCCAACAGGCTAGCTTGTTAATCTAGTTGCCCCTGGTGGCGCGTTTGTGTGCGCCGTGTCACGGGCATATATATCACCTCCCAAGGAGGTTCTGGTACGTCAACATTTACAAGAGGGTCATCCGAGCAACCACGACCAAAGTCCGAAAGGCTCCCCGAAAGGGGCGTGGGGAACATAGCATCGAGGAAAAGCGGGTTGCGGCATGGTAGGCAATGCCAACAGGACTCCGCAAGACCCGGTTGATATGGTTAAAGCTATACCGCCTGAACTCTAGTCCCCAGTGGAGGAACGCGACTCTCACAAGGAGCCTACCTACTGCTTGTGTCTGGGGTTGACCGTCAAGATTAACAAACGCTTGCCGGTAGTTGACCGCCCTGGAACTCGTTACCATGAGTAATGATAAGGGGACAAACGGAGAACCTAAGTCAGCCTGATAACATGTATATGCCACGGAACACGGGAATGCCTACCCCGCGAAAGCGGCACGGTATCGGAGTGACCGTAGTAGCCCAAGTTGCCATGTAACGTGACAGCATGGCGAAGGGTCACAGGGAACCCATACGAAGAGAACGTCATGTCAAGCGAAATGCTCCAAGCTGACAAGTATCTGAGTATAGTTAACTCGCAAGTCCATCTTCGTTTGCTGCCCGTGTCACTTGGACACTACCTATGGACGGTATGATGGACCAGCGTTTCGTTGAGGTTCCTGGAGAGCGGAGTGCATCGAAAGGTGCACGCTCCGTTCGGAGGGGGGCGGTTGAAGACACAGGTCATGCTGTGCGTTGGCCGCCTACCCTACTAAACATAGGCCAAACTCGCCAAGCGGTGATTGTGGCCCGATCTGTGCCGGTTGCCACACCACCGCTTGGCCTGTCTGGTATCTGTGGTGGAATTCACACCATCGGCGGAGGGCGTTCACTTGCCTAGACAAGAGGGACGCTACCTAGCAGCGCCGGTAGAGTACAAACGGGGTAAACAAAAACGCGATCGAAGTGATGGAGCTCAGCTTTGCGCTCAAGCCATATGCTTAGAAGAGATGCTGGCGAACTCTATTCCTGCTCTATTCCTGCCGGTTACCTCTACTATGGTCAAACTCGCAGTCGCTTCATCATCGAGTTGACTGAGGAACTGCGTACACTCTGGATCTGCCCTCCCAAGACTTCGCCAACAAAGTCGGATCCGGGAGGTACCCAAACTGGCGGTAATTCTCACCTCGATTCAACACAAGTGTCCTCCTGAGACGCACGCTAACGCTGCCGCGCGGTGATCGAGGAGAAAACGGCGGTACGCGCATTACCTAGCGTCGGGTCGCCATAGTAGGCGATGGATGAGGCGTTATCGGCTTCGGCGTTGAGACTGCCCGCCACGTCCACCGTGGCGCTGCTGGCATTGTCCACAGTGATGGCGGCGTCTTGAACGGCAAAATTACCGAGGTTGACACTGCTGGCATTGTCAGCACGCAGGGTCAGGTTTTGACCTTTGCCCATCAACGTGACATCGCTGGCGTTATCGACTGTCAACAAGATATCCTCGGTGTCAATCTCCCCTTTCAATGAACTGGCATTATCCAGGGAAACACCCACTAGGCTGGGCATGGTGATTTCGGCACGGTGAACTGAGTTGGAATTCCAGGGGATGTCCCCATGAGGTTGTAGCCCGATCTTGAGTTGCTGGGCGCTTTGTGAGACATCGAGATACGCTAGCGATGCTTCATCGATTTCGATCTTGACAGCAAACTCGTCACCCTGACGGATTTGTACTTAAAATGCATCACTGATAGCGACCTTATCAAAATCTTCAAAATCCATCTCTTGTGTGATCACTTCGCTTGTCCCCCCTACGATCGGATTAGAACAGGCTGGCAGACCTAGCGCACCAATGGCGAAAAGACCAATGAGAAACCATGTTGCTGACCACATTTTTTTGATTTGCATGTCACTTGCACCCCAAGTTAGTAGGCTGATAGTTGTCAGTAGATATGTGTGCTGAGAGAGTGAACTGGCGTCCTTGATCTGGCACACCGCCAGTATGCGTCGATGTGCCATAGGTGTAGCGGATAATGGGTAGCGTGTCAAGCCGCTCTGACCAGCCTTGACCCAGGTGACCCTGTACGACGTACGGAAGGTAGGCATCACATCCCTCGTTGGCGGTACACCGGCACAGTTCGAGTGCGTTCCACAGTTCACTTACGGGCAAGAGTAAGAATGCCAACAGGAATGCTCATGGAGAAGTCTACTGTGCAACGTCCTGACGCTATTCCCTTACGCTATATCCAGGGGCCGCAACATCCTTTTGCATCAAGCTCATTAGTCCTGTTGAATATGCATCGAGTAAGCGACGAAAACTCTCGTCTAGGTCAACCGCCAGCTTAAAACCCTCGCTGGCTTCTAAGCTGACAAAGCCGTGCATGACGGCGCGCAGTCCGCGTATGGCATGAATAGCGTCCTCGCCCTGGACGCCCAGGGACGCATAGACGAGTAGAAGCGTTTGGACCAGCTCCTGAGCCAGCACGACCTGCGCAGAGTTGTCAGGCGCAGGTGCGCGCAGTGTTAGCGGATAGATGCCGGGATGCGCCTGGGCGAAGGTGCGGTAGGCGCAGGCGATGGCGGTGAGCGCCGCCTCGCCTACCTTTCCTACCGAGGCTGCTCGCACACAGGTGAGCAGTTCCCGCAGCGCATGAAGCGCCAGCGCGTCGTGCAGATCATCGAGGCTGTTGATGTGGTTGTAGAGCGATGGCACGCGAATGTCTAGGGCTGCGGCGAGCGTGGTGAGCGTCACGCCCTGCACATCACCTGCTGCATCCGCCAGCTCCGATGCCTTCGCCACCACACTGGCTCGATCCAGCCTTCTATGCTTTACCATTTACCTGCACCTCGACTTGCTTGGTCCCTGTTTCTGCTCCATATTCATAACTTTGTGTTGCCACTTTTTCTTGGGCTTCGGCAATCGCTTCATCCATCGCTGCCAATGGCGCGGCAAGTACCGGGCCATGTCCCACAGCTAGTTGCGCTGGTTGCAGCGCACGCAGCGCGATGGCGCTCTGGAGTGCGGTGGGCAGATGCCATGTGGCTATCGCAGGAAAAGGGAAACGCAAACGCATGATGCCCGATACCGCGAGGCTGGCTTGGGTCTGAAAAGCATCGCCCGCGATCAGCGTACCATCGCGTTCATCCCAGAAGGCGATCAGATCAGGGGTATGACCAGGCGCTGCCACCACGCGCAACGAACCAAAGCGTTCGCCCACGGCGAGGGTCTGCGTCGGCTGCGTCGTGCGTGTGACAAACGAGCCGCGAAGCTTCGCTTGAGGCTCGTCGGCGCGCAAGGTCAGTTCGCCGCGTAGAAATTCAGCCGTGCGCGATGTGAAGCCGATCTCCAGGTCGGGCAACTGCTGTGCGATGCCGTCCAAGGATCCCACATGATCGCCGTGGGCATGGGTCAGGGCAAGGCGCGTGATGGGCAGGCCGAGTGTCTGTGCGGCGGCGAGAATGCCCTTGGCGCTCCCAGCTAGATTCGTGTCCACAAGGGTCAATCCCTCCGCCTCGCGCACGAAGTAGCAGCTAAATGCGCCGAGTCGCGTCAATTGCCAAAGGTTATTCGTGATTGGGGTGATCTTCATCAGCAAGCTCCTTAAAATGAGTAAGTGCTAAATAAACTAATGTATATAGTTTATATACTAAATTTTTTAGTTTGTCAAGGACCAATTTCGAACTGAGGATCTTTTTACGCGGAATAAGCGAGTGGTGCGGGGCTTCCAGTGAATACCCGCCCAGGACGCTGATGTGGTGTGGGCTTGATTTAGATTTCAGTGGTTTTGGCGGTGTCGGCTTCGGTAAACACGATTGTGGGTACTGTCTCGATTAACCCTTTGGTATCTTCAAACTCGATGTCCGCAATGCGCTTGTCGTGGATAGGCGAAGGGTCTTTTCCCGACTTGTGCGAGCAACCGTAAGAGTCTGAGCATTGCGCGGAATGATTAGGCTTGATGCCTCGTGGAGCCGTTGTGAACATGGGCTAATTTCCTCCTAGCCAGACATTACCCGCTGATGTATACTCCGCACGGCAGCGAACTCCTCGTCCTCCACGCCGTCCCACCCTGCTGCCTGGCGAATGTGCCCAATTGTGCAAGTCTAGGTTTCGTTTGGATCATCCAAGAGGAGGATTTTGTATGGCTACGCATGTAGCTCGTTATGCATATGCCCGCCGCGCCGGTATCTTCGCGTGGCTGGGCGTCAGCGAAGCCGCCGTTGCACAAGCCAAATACCTCATCACCTGGTTGAAGCCGCTTCACATTCTTGCCGACTGCCTCGACGTAGCCTGCAACATCTGTTCCCACGACAATATTCTTTGGTTTGAATAGCCCGATCGCCATGCGCATGAGGTACGGAATGCCTCTCACCATGAGCCAGTCTCCCGCATGGATCCCGACCGCCTGAACTCGAACCAGCACCTCTGCATCCTTGACCATTGGCTTGTCAATATCTTGGAGCTCCAGAACATCATCAGGTAAGCCGTACCTGTAGCGGACGATTGCTTTCATACGTATTCCTCCGCATTTACTTTGGCTGGCCGTTAGAATTTACTTCCTGCCCAGGATCCGGACAATACGGCCGTAAACAATATTCGATATGCCCGTGGCCTTTCCGCCGGTTACATTCGCTATCCCCCAAGTGTCTCCTCCGGTTGTATTCACAAATTGAATCACAACAGTATTAGTGTCCTCGTGATAGCGTGCGATACTGAAGTATCCGGGAACCCAGCCGGTATGGTCATATTCGTAAATCGAGGCGTAGATCGCTTGCTCATCGTCATTGAGCAATGAGCCATCATTCAATGCCTTCAAAAATAGTCCGACATCCTCCGCAGTTGCGACCATCGATCCACCAGGAATGACATAATCAAGACTCCTAAGATCATCGTCATATTCATACCAGTACCCACTGACAACATTTTCGTATTCCGCCTCGCTGAGTAAACTGTACGTATTCGTTAGCCTGAGAGGAGCCGATATTTCTTCATTGATATATTGATGGTGGTTGTATCCCAACACCATGTCAAGGATACGGCCAATCAATAGATAGTTTGTATTGGAGTAACGGTAGTGCGCGTCGGGCTCAAAATCTGCTGGTTCATCCAATACTAGTTCCAGGACCCTGTTGATGTCCGTCTGCGAAGTGAACCAATCCCACTCTTCATCGTCCGTGAAATTTGGAATGCCGCTTCGATGCTGCACCATCATTCTTAGGGTAATCTGATCTGCATATTCAATTCTCCCTGCAAGTTCAGGCAAGTAATCGGCGAGGGTTTTATCCAGAGATAAGCTCCCGTTACTGACTAATTTGGCGACTGCGGTGGCGATGTACAGCTTGCTGATACTGCCAATTTTGAACAATGCGTGCGGATCGGCTGGCACTTGCGTCTCTTTATTTTTCCAGCCAGCAGCATAAAATGTTGGCTCCTTTCCTGGTTGATCTACATAAACGATGATGCCATCCAGCCCATAATCAATCGCTTCATCGACTTGCTCCCGCACAGTATCTGGCAATGGTGCTATCCATGGCGGTACCAGGTCCAAGGGGGCAATCACAATGACGCTGATTATTGCCACGATGGGCATGATGATTCGAAGAACTCGCACTGCACGACGCTTGTCGAGATTTCCTATGATGTTTCTGCTCCCCATAATCTATTGTTGTGATCCTTTACTTCGCCCGACTACTCCTCCACCCGCAGCAATGTAAACACCGGATTCATCATTCTCCGGGGCCATCCAACCATATTTACAACCCTTACTAGCAGCCAGATGGGGAAGGCAATTTGGGCAGCGGCGCTGACGGTGGCTTTGCGGCCCGGTCGCTGCCTTGTCTTCATTGCCTGGAGGCAACTAATCAATCTAGTGAGCGGTCATCACCACATCTGGTAATCGATGCGGTGATTTCAGCCCGTGTCTAGCAAACACACCCTACGACTGAGGGGGAGGTGCAAAGGTCCAGTTCGATCACATAACTCACGATTTTTTCCATCGACTATAATGAATATGTACATCGCATTCACAGCCACCGAGTTGTCTGTTGGTGACGCGGGGTTCCATATGGCCAAAGGCTGGTAGACCGACCAGGGGCCCGTATTGACACTTCGCCAGGTACCCCTGACAGCAATCTTGTCATCTTCTGCCAAGAGTTCATCTATGGGTATCACGCACATTCGAACAGAAATGTGCAATAGGTACCCGTTCCAGCGCTACTCGTGATACTTCCAAAGCGAATACAATTCTGGGTCCTGCAACACAAAATAGCGGTAGGCGCTATAGCTGCTGATTAACAATTACCTGTATACGCCGAAGAAGCACTCGCATCTCAAGATGTTGCTTAATTGTCATGCGATACGGATCAAGCGTCCTATGCTTATCTCGACTTCCCTTCGGTTGTCACAATTGTTTTCCCCGGTCACACGCTGTTGCCAATCAGCAAACACCTCGTGCCGCCTGCTGCGCTGATTGCGGAAGGTAGCTGAGATTCCACTGACGCCCCATTCACCCCCACGCGAACTGAGCGCCTTTACCTAACTCGCCCAGGAAGACCACGCTCAGCCCAGCATCAAAGGCAACAAAACCCGAATATCCTTTTCATCCAAACTGATAATCTCTTCACATTCACCAAACTCAGACGTATTCCCACTGGGATCGGAGGCGGTCGCCGTGATCAGATCACCGCCGCTCACAAGCTCGACCGCTGTGTCGGTGAAGACCGCTGTGAAACTGATGTTGCCAGCATCATTCGTGGTCACCGATTCCACACCGATGAACCGCTGCCCCTCACCATAGCCGGACGGATCGCACTCGTCGTTGGCGAAGAAATCGATCTGATACCGCTGCTCCGCCTTGCTGTTGAGCGTGCCCGTGATGTAGGCGCTGCCGCTAATGATAGAAGCGCTCTCGATAACCGGGAAGTTCTGCAGCCCATTGGCGCTGTTCTCACCGTCATCGTCTCCTGCATCGTTCAGTGTCACCCCATCCATTTCCAAGTCAATGCCCAGGCCGTCATTGCTATAGATGCGGTTACCGCGAATTCCCTTCTCGAGCGATACATTCAGCGCTGCACTGACGGCAACGCCAGAGCCGCCGTTGAATGCAATAGTGTTGCCCACGCAACAGCCTTCGCCGGTATAGGTTCCACCGATGACCTGTGGACCCGAGTTGATGCCCAAAACTCCGTCCATCGCGTTGCCGAGATTGGCTCCGTTCTCATTCGTGCCGATGTAGTTGTCCTCCACCCTGTTATCCTTGGCGTCCGGCTCTGAAATCAAGATGCCCCGGCCTTGATTGCCTGATAACACATTCGATTGCAGACTGTTGCCTGCTGAGTCTTGAATACTGATGCCATTCATTTTATTCGCTGCAACAGTGGCGCCGTCGGCATCGATACCTATCCAGTTGCAGAAGGCGTTAACGCCGAAGAAGTCCGTGCTGACGCCGATGAAGATTCCATCCTTCTCGAACTGGTTGATGATCAGACCCCTGACTGCAGCGAACTCACTGCCATCTTCGAAAACAAGCCCGCTGGCTGAGCCTGCCTCTGAGCCGTCCAGTTCCACCATCAACTCGGTCATTGCTGTGGCAGCGCCTGCTAGTTGGGCAGCGGGAATATTGCTGGCACAGGTGGCGCCCGGTTGACTGAGGCCATCGATGTTGACACGGCTTGTGACTGCGGGCAACTCAGATTGCAGCTTGATGGTGTGCGGACCGTCGCCCGGAATGGCAAACTCAATCGCGTCACCCAGACCCGAATCGTCGCCGGCCGCGCAGCCGCCCACGGCGCTGTTCGTATTGGCTGCTTGGATCGCCTCGCGGAGTGTACATACGCCGTCATCGCTCATGGTATCGAGCGTAGAATCAACAACGATGGTTGTGGTTGGCGCTGCCTGTAACGATTCGGCTAGCAATAGTGTTGCACCCAAAACAACGCTGCACAGAGTCAGAACAATGGATATCTTCACGGTGGTTTCTTCTTTACGGCGGTGGTTATTTCCTCTCCCATTGGATACCAGATTCGTTCAAACTGGCTGTTTGCACAGGAGTCTATCGGGCAAGATCGGATCGTGCAAACCAGTTTTCAGCGTCTTATACGTTACGCGAATGGAAGCCACAGGAAACGGACCACGTTAGCAGTGCTTTTTTGCTGTGAGGAGATCGCTTCAGCGAATGTCTTTCAACCCCAAAGCTTATTGGCGAACCGTTTACCTCTTTCATATACCGAATGTACGTCGGCATTAGTTCTAGGACATGTGGTCATACCCTAAACTGTACCAATAATATATGGGTTGAGCAGATGAATACCTATATCCCATAAAGTGTACGAAAAGGAACGCTTTCGCTTGATTATCCTTGTAGTTATTTCGACCATTTTCCCCGAAGCTTACCTCTGTCTCCGGTAGACGATCCCATAAGAAAATCCCTGCCGTTCGACAAGGATCTAGGTAGAGAAAAATACCATTTTCGTTAGTCTGCCGTCGCAATAAACCCTAATTGGTTTTCTTAACTGCCGATTTGGGGTCGTGTACTCATACCAAAATGGATCTGAAATCTGATCGTTCTAGTAACGACGTTTTGTGGGATGGTGAACGAGTGTAGCACAGCAATAGCGGAAATTGCCATTTTGTCAACAGTGCCCATTGTATCATCTGCTCTACATGGCGCAGATATTGGTTCACTATTTGGAGGCGGCGAAACATCAGCCATTGCTCACCGAGAGTAAGGTTCGCACACGCTATACGCTAAACAACTCTTTACCCAGTAGCCCCTAGAGACGCGACGTCAGTCGGCTTCGACGATTAATACCACGGACCTATCCTTAGATTCGGGAACCGATCTTGAGTATTCCCCAAGTGCGTGTGGGCAGCGATGACTCGTCAACTCTACCCACGCGTGTGCATTGGGAACTATTTGCGCGTGTACGGCAAATAGTAAGTGTTCAGCGGTTCTACTGACGTTTCCAGGATAAATTCGCCGGTCGCCCGGAAGTTGTCCGCCGTGATTTGATACGTCTCGTTGGCAATGGTATTCATTGCCGATTCGATCCAGCTCGTATATTGGGGGACGCGAGTGTAGACGCCGTATTGACCGGGCTTACCGCAGCCGCGGCCATACTTGAAGCTGACGATCCCAACCTGCCGGTAATCGAATATGCCGGCGTCGACCATGAGCGGCCCGCCTTCATCACCCGCGGAGGAGTCGATCCCACCTTCCGGAATTCCGGCACACAGCATGCCATCGGTCACGGTGAATTTGTCACCGTAAGCCGCCTGACATGCCTCATTCGATACGATGGGCAGGTCGGCCTCTTGCAAGGCATCCGGGAAGTCGCTGCCGTCGTTGCCACCGTCGCGATTGCCCCAGCCGGTGACGATTGCGTACGTTCCGGAGATCACCAACGATGAATCAGCTGGTGTTGCCAGAGCAATTGGCGCAACCAGTGCGTTGAGGTCGGCGGGCGTCGCCAGCCGCACGAGAGCAACATCGTTGAGATCGATGAATGTGGCTTCGTTAGCCATGCCCTTCTGTATCACGTCATAGTCCGGGTGTATCACGATTTGGGACACGCCAAGACGCTGACCCGTATTGCTACTCAGTTGCTGGCGACCCACTACCACAGCCAGTTCAGATGGAGTGTAGCCGTCCACACAACTGGCGGCAGTCAGCACCCAATCCGCCGCAATGAGCGTCCCGCCGCAGTATTGACCGGTGAAATCGTCCGGCGCTGAGTTGTCGATTATGGCGGCTTGCCAAGGCCAGGCGCCGCCCGGCGACGGATCTCCGCCGACTACGCTAGACTGCACTTGCTCAACTTGGGCGGAATCCGACAACCCATAATATTGCGGGACGACGACCGTCAGGAGCCGGACGAGGGTCTCCCCTGGGTCCATTTGGTCAATCTGCCAGGTGACCACTCCATTGGCCTGCGTACCGCCGTCGCTAGCGGCAACGAACTGTGTGCCCGGGGGGATGTGGTCGCTCAGTACGGCATTCTCAAACGTCAGATCGCTGCTGTTCACAACCGTCAAGGTGTAGTCGAACTCCTCACCGACCGGTACTGATTCCGGCGCGTCCAGCGTGATGTCCAGCGTTGGCGTGAGCGGGGTGAGGAGCCGGAGATAGCTATTGTCCTGTTCATCACTTTCGCTCACCATTCCGTTGGGATCGCCGTAACCAAACGAGTCGGCGTAGCTGTACAGGTCCGAAGCGCCGGCCGGTAGGTAGCCGTCCCAGAGGGTGAAAGCAGGGTCAGGAGCTTGCCCGATATTGCCACTGGATGTAAGGGTAATGGTTCGGCCGGCATCGAGCGTATCGACCTCCCACTCTAGGCCCTGATAGAAGGGGTCGCTGGACAGCTCAATCCAGTCGGTGGCAGTGATCGGCTCGTGGTCCGGGTTGATGTAGAAGTCGACGTAGAAATTGTCAGCTTGGATCGTCCCGGTGTTGGTAACGAGCAGCGTAACCGTCATCGCCTCGTTGGCCCTGGGCATGCTTGGGTTGAGGGTAAAACTTGAGATGAGGTTCGCACGGTCACTTACCGGCGCAGGCTCTACATGGATTGACGCGCTCGACTGACCGATACCACTGGTATGCGAAAAAGTTGCGGTATTGATGATGTCTGTGTCATAGGGAGCTGTCGTGTCGAGTACAGCAGGTACTTGAAAAACGACCGCCTCGCCTGCAGTTATGGTCATAGTCGTGTCAAGGTTCGATCCGACGACGTGCGCCGGTAAAACATCTTGCACACGTACGTCTGCGGCGTCTGCGATGCCAGTGTTGGCGACAGTGACCGTATAGGTAATGGGATCGCCTCGCTTTACCGGAGAGTTGGCCGTCACAACGGTCTTTGTGATCGCAAGTGTGGGGTTACTGACCGTCGCTGCCAGCCGAAACGCACCGATCTTCGTATCCCAGTTGCCAGTATTGTCGAGAAACTCGCCAGTATACCAGAAGGTTGCATCGTCGGTCGGATCGATCGACATAGACGAGTAGTCGCCCCACCGATCCCCCGCCTGCGACGACAGGCCACTAACCAGGGTCTGCTCGTCCTGGAGTTGGCCCAGAGGATCGCCAGCGGCGCGGACCGTATAGCGCAAAGACGGGAAGAGATCGGCGCCGGAAGCGGTATAGCCCAGCCCAATATTTCCCAGGCCGTCCATGGCGATACTGCCCATCCAGCGATGATTGGCGTCGGGGGCATAGGTGCCTTCCTGGTAAATCTGCCAAGGACCGTTTCCCGTCTTGCGTAACTCGAACCAGCGAATACCAATATGGCCGTTGCCATCGGCGTCAACCGAAAAATTACCCAGCAGGGTTTCGTGTGTACCGAAGTTGCGATAAACGAAGCGCCACATGGGCCATTCAGCGATCGAGTCGAGCAGTTGGGGCGTTCCCTTCTGCGGAATGATGATGCCGCTGGTGTAATTGTAGGTAGCGGCGATTAGGTCGGGCAGGGGCGTGAACGTTGAATTGACGGGATCGGCGAAGTCGACGTGGAACGCCCACAGCTTGTACTGATTCTGGTTGTTCGTCGTGTAGAAGAAGTCCGGCGAGCCCGCGGGGGGCGCCGTGGCGCCATCCAGGTCTGCGGGTAACATAAAGTTCACGTTGGCGCCGAACTTCTGAAATGTGCCAGCCTGTCCTTGCAGCATCTTCTGTCGGTCGAAAGCGAAGGCGCCGAACGGATTCGAGTTGGTGGTCATGTAATAGGCATCTGGCCAGATGCCAAATTTGGGATAATCAGGGAACTCTTTGCCCACGTTGAACGCGTAGAGAAAAAACGCACCCGTGGGGTCAGGCGTCTGCGAAATGGCGATGCATTCGTAGTAGATCGGCGCCTCATTAATGGCGAACTGGCTGACGAGCCAGCGGTCGGCCAGTTGATCGTAGAGCACGATGGGGTCGCCGTCGTTGAGTCGGCCACACGGATTGTCTTGGCTGCGCCAGAGATCGTTGATGGGAGTGGGACCGACCAAGCGGGTTCCCTGTTTGTTGTAGATGGTAATGACGCTGTTGATCATCTGGACGTAATGATCGGGACCCACATCGCCTGATACGTCTGGAGGCAAGTAGCTAGCATTTAGCTCTGTGGCGCCAGGCCCGTCAAAACTAGCAACCGGTGCAGGCGCCACGGCAGCCGCGCCCACGGTTGGGGGCTGCAAGGCTGTGTCCACCTGTGTGGGCGACGTAGGCAACAACTCTTGCCCTGTGATGAGACGTGGATTGATCTCAGTAGCTGCAGCGGCGCTTATCTGCCCACCTTGCAGAACAGGCAGATCGCGCAGCGCAGGACTGGTTTGCGGTGTCACAGCAGCACCGACCACCGGCTCTCCAGCGGTCTGAGCATGCACGGTTCCAGATAACGTTGAGTAGAGACCGGTCAATAGAATTGTGAACACCAGCAACAACACTAGAGAGCGGGCCAAATTTGTTCTCATATTCTCGTTTCTCCTTGCGGCCAGCTGAAGTTCATGCACCAGAAAGTACCTGGTATATTCAGGAGTCTGCTAGTCACAATAAACTACCGACAGCGCTTCCGGTTTGGGGAACTGATTTATCTTCGTTAGTCATCTTATCACACGTGTGGCTGCATGAAACGGCGGATGTACAGGACAATCGCGAACTTAGGAAGGTTATAAGATAGGGTATCGCGCCTAATGCACATTTCTGTGCGAATGTGTGCGATACCCCAACGAGGAACTAGCGCGATATCGAAACATCGTCAATGCATATGTCGAGAGACGTAGACCCCCAGTGCATTTACGCGACAAGGTGGATTTGTCTTTTCGCAACCCGAATCAAAGCATCAAGATATATCAAATTCGCCCCGAATTCCAGGATCCACAAAGAATGGTCGAGATTCCCATTGCAAAACAACATTGGTCAGAACTTAAAAAGTGTGGTGTGTCTTTTGGCAACGAGCCAATATGAAATGGCACCGTTACCCTCCTCAGCCTGAGGTGAAATCCCTGGAAGAATTCATTGCTGCTGTGGAAGCGGATGAATATGCTTGTTTCTATGGCTAACAGACGCGGATGCTTTGCCCCCATTTTGTCCTGGTCTCTAGATAGCGGCTTTTCCTCACGGGAGTCCTCCTTCTGGATTATTGTGCCAGATTTCCTCCCATTTCCATTTCGGACCAGGTTTTCAGGGATGCTTACTGCCCAGCTGTTAGCCCTCATTTTGTCCTGGATTCCGATTAGGAAATCAGCGGGAGTTCTTGAAAAAAGGGCTAGAATTTTAAAACACGCACTGGTCCGATTATCCTAGAGAGTGACAAACCCCATTAATTTAGGTGCTCCGGACTCAACCAAGCGGGAGTGTATAGTGAGGCAGCTAAGGCTATACAGCATAGCGGAAAACGACACGAAGTATCCGGTAGGTCGCCCGGATGGTACCTGATAGACTGCCGCCAACCTTGGAACGGCCACATAGCCGGGGGCGATAGCTCACGGGGATTTCCACAACGCGGGCCTGGTGCTGAGTCGCCTTAATCATCATCTCCACGGGCCAGCCGTAGGTATGTTCTTGCATATTTAGGTCCAACAACAGGGAACGCCGAATCGTCCGAAAAGGGCCCAGATCCGTCACTGGCAGTCCATATCGCCATCGCAGCAACGCCGCAATAAACTGGTTTCCCAGACGCTGATGCGAGGGCATCGCCCCAGGTGTCATCTCGCCCAGCATCCGACCCCCGACCACAAAATCGGCGGTATCCTGGCGGATGGGCGCTACTAGAACCGACAACTCGGCCGGCATAAAGCTGCCGTCGCCATCCATAAAAGCCAATATTGACGCGCTCGTCGCGACTACACCGGCTGCACAGGCATAGCCATAGCCGCGGCGCGGCTCCTGCACTACCTGTGCTCCGGCCCGAGCCGCTTCGCCCGTGGTATCGTCGCTGGATCCATTGTCCACCACGATCACTTCGCTTGCTAAACCCGAAGGCAATTCTGCCAACAAGCGACCTATACAGTCGGCCTCATTTAATGCGGGAATAATCAATGCAAGCGACATCACACAAGGGTGCCCGAAGCCAAGCGTCTTGCGATCACGACAGAATAGCGCATTAGTTGATTTATATCCTCTCGAGTTTCAGACCGACTGGTAGTGGGAGGCCAATTGCGAGCTGTACTGCTGAGCAGGACGATCTGTGGCCACCAATACAAGAATGGATCGGGCAGACCTTGTCAGCGCCGTTCAGCAATGATTTTGCTGTTTCGGTATGGAAAATGCAAGGCCGCAATGTGTTCATCGCTGAGTAGGTAACTCCAGATGAGGAGATGCTCATAGAGAGTACTATGGTGGGTATTATGCTTGAGGCGAGAAGGAATATCGCAGTCAAAGCATGGCGGACCATCCATTCGATTTCTAAACGTCAGATACAGTAATGGTGCCGAAAGCTACAAGCGAGATTTCGCTCTGTCATCGCAGTTTATTTGTTCGGTGTAATCGTGTTCGGAAATGGCGGGCATTCGATGCAGGGTAAGTCGTTTGTAAATATACTGCCGCCCTGCTACACTTGAATGTAGCCGGTTTTTGACCACACTGTGCATCTGAAAACCCCGCCAAATTCTCGTGCAGCGAGAATGATGCCGATTCCTCGATAGGTTTTGTTATCCTGGTCTTCTATCGGCTCACCTGCGTTCCGTCCTCAGGAAGTCATCATGCCACCAAAGCCCTGGAAGACTCGCAATAGCCGCCGGATCTACACCAATAATTGGATGTGTCTGCGCGAGGACATTGCAGAATTGCCAGACGGACGCACAACCGTCTATGGCGTTGTGACATTTGGTGAATGCGTCGGTGTGTTGCCCTTTATCGATGAAGATAGGGTCGTCCTGGTGCGCCAGTATCGCTATGTTTTTGGTGAAAACCACCGCTGGGAAATGCCGACCGGCGGTATCAAGCCAGGCGAATCGCCCGAAGAGGCAGCTCGGCGCGAATTACAGGAGGAAGCGGGCTTCACTGCTACCCGGCTGGAGTGGGTGAGCAGCTACTACACTTCTAAGAGTATCTGTGACGAAACAGCGCATCTATTTCTTGGCCACGATCTGTCAACCTCGGCGCTGCCGCCCGACGAAACCGAGTTCTTCGAAGTCGCTACCTTCCCGTTCCAAGACGTACTCGAGATGGTTACGTGCAGTGAAATACGTGACAGTATGACTGTGATCGCAGTATTGCATGCTGCTCGCCTGCGGGGGTGGCGGTAGCTATAGGCAGAGAAGGGATCACCATGGAAACGACAGCGCTGTATACTTCGCAAGCGGACAGACGCCTGCATAATATCGTCATGGTCATTGCGCGGATTGGCCTTGCGTATCTCTTTTTCACTCAATTATTTTGGAAGCTGCCGCCCACCTTTGGATGTACCAACGACTTCGCCTTTCCACAGCCTGCAGCGGAAAACTATTATGATGCCAATGGCAGTGCCGGGCTATGTTACTGGCTTGGCCTGGAGACAGTATATGCGGGTCGGGCACGTCGCGTACTTGTGGCTGACATGCGTCCCGCTGGTCTTCCCCGCCTTGGTATCACCATCACACCGATAGCTCAGGTAAACGCAGCGCTGCTGGAAAATATCGTTAAACCGAATATCGCCTTCGTCGGCTGGCTGCTGTGGCTGGCGGAATTTTGGGTCTTTGTTTCCATGTTGCTGGGTTTCTTGACGCGGCTGGGCGCCCTTGTAGGGTTTGGTGTTTCGCTTCAGCTGTTCATTGGCCTCGCTAACATTCCACGGCCCTATGAATGGGAATGGAGCTACGGGTCAATGATGTTGTTGACGTTGTTGATGTTCGGGCTGGCGGCGGGGCGCGTCTTTGGCCTGGACGCGATACTGCGTCGACGGTTGGCTCCAGCTGCTTCAGAGGGCAAATGGTTCCCGCGCCTGATCCTATGGCTCACATAGGCACGCCTGTGCGAACACTCCTAGTAGTCGCCAAACGGCCGTCCGCCGGGCAAACCAAGACACGCCTCTGCCCACCGCTGACCGGCGAAATGGCGGCGCACCTGTACACCGGTTTCCTGCTCGATACATTGGAGATTATGCGGCAGGTCCCTGAGGTGTACCGGAGCATCGCCTACTTGCCGGAAGACGCTGGCGACTTCTTTCGTGAGTTGGCGCCGGATATGGCGCTTACGCGCCAGCGGGGGACGACGCTAGGCGAACGCCTCGACAACCTAATTAGTGATGCGCTGGCCAACGGGGCTCGGCAGGTGGTTGTGATGGACAGCGATAGCCCAACATTGCCGCCTACATACGTGGCAGACGCCTTTGCGCACCTAGACGACTCGGCCGACGTAGTCCTGGGTCCTTGCCGGGATGGCGGCTACTATTTGATCGGTATGAAGCGGCCCTATCCCCGACTATTACGCGACGTACAAATGAGTACGCCTCATGTGATGCGTGACACGATCACATTGGCCACGGAACAGGGCGCCAGCGTGGCCCTCTTGCCAAAATGGTATGACGTGGACACAATATCTGAGTTGGTCGAGTTACATGCCGAGCTGGATGGGACAAACCCTAGTGTAGCCGTGCACACTGCCCGTTGTCTACGCGAGGTGCCATGGAAACCATAGAGTTGAAATCGCGCACTGCCACTCCGCCACAATTACCCCACCAGATCTACATCGAGGTGACCAACTATTGTAACTCGCTCTGCGTGTCGTGCCCGCTGACCTATGATCACTTCTTGGACTTCGAGCCAAAGCATCACCTAAGTTGGGACAACTTCCGACGTATTGTCAACCAACTGCCGCGCATCGATCGTGCAGTACTCCATGGCATTGGAGAACCGTTGCTCAATCGTGAACTACCACGCTTTGTTGCTCACTTGAAAGCGCGCGGTGCACAGGTCTTGTTCAACACCAATGGTATTCTGCTGGACGAAAGGCGCGGCGACCAACTGGTCGCCGCCAAACTGGATGAGCTGCGCGTTTCTCTGGACGCAGTGACACCGGAACTATACGCCAAACTGCGCGGTGTAGATCAATTGCCGCGCATCATATCGAATTTGACCGCGTTTGTGGCGCGCCACGGTGGCTACACTCAGCCTCGTCTTTCGCTCTGGTTCGTTGGGATGCGCGAGAACCTGCACCAGCTGCCCGATTTCGTCCGTCTGGGTGCGAAGATTGGCGTGCAGGAGGTCTACCTCCAACGGTTGGTCTATTTTGGCAACGACGCCCGGATCGCCGACGATGCCACGATGATACCGGAGCAGTCATTGTATCGAACATTGGCGGAAACAGAGGAGCACCTAATCCTTGACTGTGAGCGGTTGGCCGATCAACTGGGTCTGGTCTTTCAAGCCTCGGGGGCGACGACACCCCATGAGAGTGTCTCTGTTAAAGGTGCGCATCCTTGGCAAGGCTGTATGCGTCCGTGGCAACTCATGTACATCACAGCTAACGGCACCGCGCTGCCTTGCTGTATTTCACCTTTCGCGGCCCAAGACTATGAGAGCATCGTCCTGGGCAACGTCTTGGACCGGCCTATGACCGAGGTGTGGAACGGCGAACCTTATCAGGCTCTTCGCAAGGCTGTGTTAAGCACGGCGCCGGCGCCGTGGCCCTGCCAACACTGCGGACTAAAATGGAGTCTGTAAACGGCAGAAAAGCCGGCCGCATTCTTGATGCCAAGGCGCTCGCCTGGACCCACTCCACTCCTGGTCGTTTGGCCGGCCTTGGCCTAGCAAGTACTCTCTTATACGCGTTGGGGTTAGCCGCACGGTATCCAGTCCTGGCCGGTTTCCAAATCCCACGGGCGTCCTGGTCATCGCTCGTGACCGATCCAGGAAGGGCGCTCGTCTTCCATTTTGCAGTGTATGCAGGCGTTACGCTGGCCTACCTTTTTGCCTGCCGGTTGGTCTGGCGTCAACACGCACAACCGGATGCTGCGAATGGGACAGCCTCCTTGAGCCGGCAGCGCGGGATCTTGCCGGTGATTGTTGGCGGCTGGCTGGTTTCTTCATTCGTACTGCTTGGGGTTTCTCCCGGCGGCGAATCGCACGACGTGTTCGATTATCTGTTTCGTGCGCGCATGTGGATCGAGTTGGGCGGCAATCCCCTGACGGATACGCCCAAGCAATTCTCTGCTGCACCTTTTTATAAGTATGTGGCGTGGCACAGCCATGTCGATACCTACGGCCCGATCTGGGAGTTTGTCAGCGGTGGCATGGCCATTCTCGTGCGCTATTGGCTGCAACTGACGGGACACTGGGGGTCAGGTCTGCCCTCTTGTCCATCAACCGGATCGTCCTGCGAAATGTTGTTAGCCTACGTTGTTTACTACCGCCTTTTGGCGATTGCGCTCGCTGGTGCGTGTGGTTGGTTGATCTACGTGTTGGTGCGGCGCAATCGACCGTCTCAAGCCTCTACGGCCTTAGTGATCTGGTTGTGGAACCCACTGCTACTGATCGCCAGCGCAGTGGGTGCACACAATGATCTCGTAATGCTAGCCCTCGTCCTGCTGCTCTTGTGGACCTTTCAACGTCAATACTGGCTGGCGGGTCTTCTATTATTCATGCTAGCGGCTCATGTGAAACTGACGGTGCTTATCCTGGCGCCTGTTGTCGGATTGTGGCTAGCGCGCCGTATTGGCTGGGGACGCGCGCTCCTTCAGGGCGTCTTGACGCTCATCGTGACGATTCCGATATCCTGGCTGCTCTATGCGCCGCTGGCGGGTTGGGGAACGCTGCCCCGTATGTTGCACGAAAGGACCAACTTCCGCGCGAACTCCCCCTGGCGTCTTCTCCAGCAGATTCTATACGTGAATCTCCACTGGCCCAAGGATACGGTCCACATTCTCACAGTCTATACGCCGACCGTCCTGTTTGTTGTGGCCGTCCTGATCGTGTGCCTAGCCAGGATCGGGTATCGGCAGCGCCTTCATGCGTCGGTCGTGGATGACGAAGCACTGTGGTCGACGGCGGCACTTGTCACCGTGATATATCTTGCCCTGGGCAGCTTCTGGTTCCAGCACTGGTATGTATTGTGGTGCCTGGCGCCTGCCGCACTGCTGCCTAGCAGTCGCTATACTCGCCTGGCGCTGCCATGGCTGTGCTTCGGAGCATTGGCGAGCAATGTGCTGAACGACCTGGCGCCGCAGGTCCCGATGTGGCAGTTGGATCGCACCTTAGTCATTGCCATAGTCGTCGCAGCCATCTGGGTTCCGGCTTTGGCTGCAGCGGGCGTCGTGTGGCGAACGAGGCGCGAGACCGTTGCATCATCGGTATTTAGAGAGGGCGTCTAGTCGTCGTGCGGCGTCATTTCTCCATACTAGTCATTGAGTAAAAAAGGAGGCTGTATCTCATGAGCCAACGCGTTTATTGGGTTCCGCACACGATCTGCTATTTCGGTTGTAAACATTGCCACAACGACTCGGCTATGGGGGGAATTCGAGCGTCGCGACAGATTATCGACGGTATCATTGCCCATCTGCCGGAGCAAGAGTCCCGCTATGCGTTGGACGAAGTCTTGGTGGGGGGAGGCGAGTCGTTGATGCGGAACAACGAAATGGAGTATCTGATTCGCAAATTTCGTGAACGGTTCCCGCGCGGTTCGCAGGCGTTGGTGGAAGAACGCCGTGCCGCGGGTTATGTCATTCTGGCGTTACAGACGATCGGAACACCGTTGACCGATGCATCCGGCAACCCGAATCCGAAGATTATCAACTACTGGCTGGACCAAGGTGTAGACTATTTCCAGATCGCGTCGAATGATATATTCCACGAACGACAACGGCCAGATTTTCCCTGGGAGACATTCCGCGCCAATCTGCGGCAGTATGGGGAGGAACATGACGTCCATTTCTTGATTTACGGGAAAGCGCCTCAACGTTTGGTACCGTCTGGACGAGCGCTGGAGAGCCTGGACGAACTGGAAAGGGCCGGGGCCAGCCTGATACGCGATAAAGGATACTGTGCTCAAGCTTGGGAAGCCGCTGCCAATTTCCTGACGGGTGCAGAGAACGAACATCCGGACTGCTCCGAAGTAGTCATTGACCCCTACGGCTGGGTGCACCCATGCTGTTGGTACGAGCTTTCACCAGGGCTGTTCGATCTCACGCGCACCGATTTTGCCAAAGGGATGGCTGCCCTGCTCGAGGTACGATTATGCCAAGCTTTAGACCGCGGAGATATGACGCAATATGCTGAAATTGCCGGCATCGACCCAGCAATATTCCGCGACATTCGAGATCGCGTGGGTGACTGCGGCGCATGTCGTCTATCCTCATTAGCTCTTGCAACGCAACCGCAATACAACTGGCTTCGAGTACCGGCGCTCTCCCCGCAGGAATTAGCCTTCTACACCGCGCATGAGGTCGCTCAACGCTAGATCGCTTGAATGTGTACGCACTCGGTCTAATCAACTCAGGGCAAGAGAATATACTATGAGTCAGACCAAGCGTACTTGTCCCCCGACATAGCGTCGAAATGTGCAAGACTGCCCATATGCTACGGACAGTATTTCCTTCTGTGTCCAGCCAATCAAGACTTTCTGGCGCAGCACAAGCACCACCTAAGACATAGCTTCTCAGACACATCAGTACTGTCTAACCGAACTGGAATTGTCTGAGGACTGAGGCGGAGCCATTACAGCTTGTTAGGTGCTTCACATTATAGAATAACTTGAACTGCTGCAAACCATCATCAACCTGTACTTCTACACCCGCTGCTCGCACTGATACAACTGTCTTCTAAAAACAGCCGCTACATACACTGTCTCATATACGTTCCACAACTGGATGCCGGGATGATACGCGTTAGCCACCCCTTTTCAACGCCCACACACTGGCGTCTTCAGAGTTCTATCGTCACAATTCTCAACAAGATGACTTTCTCGAAATCGCGGTTCTATATCTGCTCCGGGGCTGGATACTCGGATGCCTTTCGTCCTGATGCCTCTAAAACTGTGCGAAAAGGTACGTTTTTCGCACAGTTATCCTTGAAATTATTTCGACCATTTTCCCCGAAGCTGACCTCTATCTCCGCACTGCCTTGGTCGAGGCCGCCCTCGCAGCGGGCAAGACCCAAACATATTTGGGCGAGAAGTACCGTCGCCTTGCTAGACGCCGCGGCAAGAAACGTGCGGCCGTGGCAGTGGCACGCACACTATTGACCATTATTTACCATATGATCCGCCAAGGCAGTGAGTATATGGAGCGCGGCGCAACCTACTTTGATCAACTCCACTCGCAATCGACGCAACAATGGCTTACCAGACGTCTTGAGAGACTTGGTTTTCAGGTGACGCTTGAGGCTCTACCCATGGCTGCTTGAGCATGTTTTTTTCTATTTTCAGAGGAGGAGAGGAGTAATAATCTCTGTGAGAATTTAGGATTTGTCAGTCCTTCAGAGCCGAATAATGCTATTCCTGTAGAGTTTCGACCATCGACTACGAAAGGACCAAACCAACCTGACTATACACGGTCGGCGCCGCCGGGGCAGAGACCTAACTTACAAGATTCGGGTACAGTGAGGATACCCCGCTAAGCTATAGTGTTTTCACTTCAATTCCAAAGGCGGAAGTCCGTGAAGCGGATGGCCGTACCGTCGGGGTAGGGCGCATGGTAGATAGTACGATCCGGGAAGCCGATGGCGATCAGACCGATCTGCAGGTGTCCGGTTGTGGGGAAGTCGACCTGACCCACGCTGAACCATTCTTGGCCGTCCGCACTGCACAGGGCGCGCACTGTGTTACCGCTGCGTTCAATACGGAGAGTAACTGGATCAGCTACAAGACGCCCGCGACCAATTACCACATCCTTGTTTTCAATACAGCCTTCCAATGACGTCTCATCCTGGGCGCGCACGCCCATGTTTAGGCGCAGATAATTGGCCTTATCCTGCCAAAGCAGAATACCGCCGATGCCAGGACGGTCTGCACAGGCAGGTTCGCACGTGACCTGTGCTGCCAAGTCCCCATCCACAGGCCGCATCATGCGTGGCGCATTGATAAGCGGAAAAAGCAGATCACGCGCAACGGGCGACCCGATCGTCAACCCGTGATCCATCTTGCAGTCACAACCTCCGTGTGGATCGATCCAGGCCCATTCACCACTGAGAGGGCCCTCCAGTGGATCCACCGATACCTTGACCGCCGGCAGCTTCCCTGTTTCGGCCGGCTCAAGATACCAGTATTGGAACGCCGACTGTTCTGTTACCGGATGCCGGGTCCGAAAGTCCTGGCAGAAGCAGCGAAACGCCTTCGCGTCGTCCAGTGCGCACTCCAACCCGTACAACGCATTTGCGAAGTACGAGTTGATCATCAGATACCATTTATGCCATCGCTGTGGGAGATGGTCGGGATCGTCCAGTAGGTCCAATGCGCTGCTGAGACGATAGACTGCTTCTTCTTTATCGCCTCCTGCCAGCGCCGTAAATCCTAGGAAGACAACCGCCTCGGCTGGATTCTGCCCGCCCTGCTCCATGGCATGTAGCGCTTCACGCAATACATCTTTCGCCTCATGCCATTTACATTGCGCCATGCATGCAGACGCGAGCTTCAGCAAGACATCAACGACGTGTTCTTCGTTCAATACTTGGACGTTTGGAAGTGATGCGCGCAACACATCCTCTGCTTGCCGAGATTCGCCGTAATCGCCCAGGATTTCGCCCAAACCGACCTCGGCCCAGTTCGCTCGTTTGGCATCGCCTACGCGTTCAAAGAGGAAGTAGGAGTATCGCATGGTGGCTATCGTTTCTTCCGGATCCCCTCCGTTGAACCAAAGTGTGTAGGCCCGCACCCATGTGTGTTCTGCCAAGGCCCAGTCTGCACGGTGAAGCCGCGCCTGTTCCTCAGCATACGCCAGCCACTGCTCCCATTCATCCAAAGCCTTTCGGCTCATGCATGCATCCAAGATACAAGCAAAGCAGACCCGCAACTCCTCCGTATACGGCAAATCGCGTAGAAAGTTGGCAAGACGAGCCGCTGTCTCATGAAAGATCAGCTTGTCGCCGGTGAACTCGTAACCAAAGGCCACGATACCGTACAGCATGGCGGCCTCAACCGACTCGGCATCTTCCTCACCTAGCAAAGCCAGCCCGTCCAGACCCGGCCTGCAGGGTCTCGTCGTAGCGGGGTTTCCAGTTCATGAGCAGGTCGCCCAGCCACCAGTAGAGCCGTGCCACTTGCTTGGCCGGCAGTCCCTGTTCGCGCCCCCAGGCGATGGCCTGGCGCAGGTACGTCTCTGCATCGTCGTACTGGCTGGAGCGCATCAAGGTCTTGCCCAGCTCGGACAGCGCATGGAAGCGCCATTCTGCGGTGGCTTGATTCTGTTCCATTTTGTCGATGCGTTGCAGGGCACGCCTGTAGTGCGCCACGGCCTACGCCCGTGAGATAGGCGCGAGCGGCCTTATCGCCGGCACGCAGCAAGTATGTAATGGCTTTGTCCCCCACATCACTGCGGTCATAGTGATAGGCGAGCCGGTCAACCACCTCGTCCAGCTTCGTCCCTATAGAGCCGTTCCAGTGCCGCACCGACGGTTACGTGCAATTGCAGCACGGCGCTGGCCGGGGATGGTATGGTAGACGGCCTCCTGGGCGAGCACATGGCGGAAAGAGTAGACCACGTCGGGCACAGTCTGCTCCGGGTAGATGAAGGCGCGTTCTTCCAGCGCGGCCAGAGCATCATCCACGTTGGCATCTGGCCCCGCAGCCGCAGCCAGCAACTGCTGCGAGAAAAGCCGCCCGATGACGGCAGCATGTTGGAGCGTCTGTTTTTCCGCAGGCTCCAGACGGTCGAAGCGGGCCAGGATCACGCTCTGCACGCGGCTTGGTACGGAGGTCGTGTCCATCTCCCGCCGCGCTCGCCACACTGCGCCGTCGTAGTAGAGCAGATCCGCCTCGATGAGGCCGTGAATGACCTCCTCCAGAAAGAAGGGGTTGCCCTGGCAGGTGTCGAGAATGTGGTTCTTGGTGGACAGCGTGAGCCCCTCCACATGCAGCAGCGCTTCGACCAGGGAGCGGCTGTTGTCAGGAGTCAGCTCGTGCAGACGTATCTCGGTGAACGCTCCTGGGCATTTGCGTGTGGCGAGCGGTGTCAATTTGTCCAGTGCCATCGCTGCTTCTGGGCGGTAGACGCAGAGCAGCAGCAGCGGCATGTTCTGCAGCGTATCCAGCAGGTAGCCGGTCAGGTCAAGCGAGAGGGGGTCGGCCCAGTGCAGGTCTTCCAGCACCAGCACCAGGGGCTGGCGTTGGGCAAGTGCGCGGAAGAGGTCGCGCAGCGTCTGGAAGGTCTGGTAACGGATCTGCTCCGGGCGAGCGTTCTGCAGGCGCTCATCCCAGTCGTTGCCATAATGCAGGGAGAGAAGCTGGCCCAGGATGGGACCCATACTGTCGACCTGCTCCTCAGTAAGCCATTGCTGCTGTACGAATTCTTCCAGGTCTGTGGTGACCGTGCGGGCGCGTTCGACTTCCGGCGTGTGCGGCATCCAGCCGAAGTAGGTCTGAAGGATGTCGACGAAGGGCCAGTAGGCAACGGAGCGGTTCATCTCTAGGCAGCGGCCTTCCAGCCACAGGATAGAACTGGATTCGTCTGCCTCGATTTCGTCCAGGGCCGCCGCTTTCAGTTCAGCCACAAGACGTGACTTCCCCAAACCGGCCTCGCCGATCAACGTCACCAACTGCCCCTGCCCCATACGCGCTTTATCCAGCGCTGTCATTAGTTTCATCAGCTCTTCGTCGCGGCCGATAAGGGGCGCGTGCAGGCTTCCAAAACCACGTGACTTGACCATGTGGCGGCGCGGGCGCAGTACCTCATACACAGTGACGGATTCAGATTGGCCAGGTATGGATAGATCGCGCGGCGTGAAGCGGAAGGCCTGCTCTGTCTGGTACTGAGTTGCGTCGCCGACCAGAATACCAGAGTGACTCTGGCCCTTGAGCCGCTGCGCCAGCTTCATAGTCGGACCCGTAACTGTACGTTCGCCTTTGCGTTGCGAATGGCTCACATAGACTATACCCGTACTGATGCCGGCCGTAATCGCCAGATCCAGAGATCGGGCTACTTTTTGTAGAGAAAGAGCTGCGAGGATGGCGCGCTCGGCATCGTCCTCATGTACTTCAGGCAGGCCGAAGATGGCCTGGAACCCGTTGTCGTGAAGGTTGCCCATCTTCGTTTCGTAGCGGCCAAGTAAGTAAGGCGCGTTGCGTAGGAAATCGGCAATGCCAGCGGCGACTTCACCAGGTCGTTGATCCCAATCTTCCTCTGAAACTGCATCTACATCCAAGACCAGCACGGTCACCATACGTACTTCGTCCTGCGGTGCAGTCGACTGCATCGATGTTTCAGCTTTCATCGGCGCGGTCAGTACGCTCTGGGCGGGGTCCGAAGTTGATGTCTGTTGTGAGCGAAGTGAGCGGTAGAGATCGGTGGTCTCCGCTTCGGGCGGCACGCCCAGTTCGGCGTCCAGAGCGTGCACGCACAGTTCGTACTGGCGCAGCGCCGCGGATCGTTCGCCTGCCTCGCTGTACAGTTGCATCAGGCGCGATGCGCCGGTTCGTGCAGCGGGTCCAGTGCAACCCAGCGCCTGGCATGCGGAATGGCGCGGTCCGCGTTCGCCCTGCTCCGAATAGAGTTGGATGAGGCGCTGGAGGATTGCGGCTAGCTGCTGCCGGTAGGATTCCGCCTGAAAAAACTGCCAATCGTCAAATTCAGGGCAGTCGGCAAGGGTGAAGCCGGAGAGAAAGTCGCCCTGATAGAGATCAGCGGCGGATTCAAGTGATTCCAGACAGGCGGGGCAGACCTCGTTCGGCCCGTGTCCGTGCGTGGAGCACGCGGCCAGGTGCGCCTCGAATTCTGCCACATCGACCTGCAATCCTGGTGAATCCACCAGAGATACGGTGTCTCGATCTGTGCGGAGCCATTCACGGCCTAGCATCCGGTCTAGTTCCCACAAGCGGCGGCGCAGAGAAGAGCGGGCCTGGCTTTGGCCAGATTCGGGCCAAAACAGGGCAGAAAGCGTATCGCGCGATTGCCGCCGTCCTTCGCTGGACAGGTAGCCCAGGATGGCCAGCGCCTTACGCGGCTTCACTTCCACGGGGGTCTTGTCCAGTTCCACCGCAGGCGGCCCTAGTAGGTGCAGCTTGAGTTCAGACAACGGTCCTTCCTCCAGAAGGATCTTACCTACCGCGCGCCGAAATTGCAAGAGAATTCTCGATATTGACCAACGATTTTTCGTAGGACGCTTCTTAGGACGCCGCCTAGGCTGATGCCAGGACGCCGCCTCGCTATCCTATAGCCACAAGCGATGAGACAAGGACAGATTGAGAGCCGCCGGCACAGACCGGGGCTGAAAGGGGACAACGAACATGTTGAACTTGAATCGGAATCGACGGAACAACGAAGGGTTGCACGAACTAGAATCAACAAAGGAGACCATCATGAAGAATCTGACACGAGGAACTTTTATCCTGCTGATTGCAAGCATATTAGTGATCTTGGGATCAAGTGTAGCGCTGGCGGATGAACCGTATACTTTCGAGCAGATAGAGAACCGGTCACAATTGGCCGAGTATCAGATGCATTTGATGGATATCCACGCTTTACCTGCAATGAATGAGATGGGAGAGGTTGGAGACCTCAATGCGCTGGCGCAGTATCAAGCGGAAATGGCTGGCACTATCGGCGTGACGCCCGCAAGCACATCCTGGGCGAGTGTAGTGGTCGTGGCGCAGGGCAAGTTCGAGCAGATTACGAACCTTTCCGAACTGGCCGAATACCAAGCATATTTGTCCGATGCCCGATCTCCTGCAGATATTTCAACGGTGCGAGTTGCGGTCCTGTCCGGAGCCAAGTTTGACCAGATTGCAGACCGGCAAGTATTGGCCGAATATCAGGCGCAACTCTCTGATAGACCTGTTCCCGCAGGCAGTCCCGAAGTATCCATTGCCGTACTAGAGGATGGTCAGTTTGAGCAGATTACCAACAGCGCCGAGTTGGCCGAATACCAGGCGCACGTGATGGACAACATACTCCTTCCAGAAAGTTCGACGGTGCGAGTCGTGGTGGTGCCAGCCAGGAACTTCGAACAGATTGTGAACCGGCAGCAGCTGGCGGTGTATCAAGCCCAAATCGTGGATGGTCCACTGTCCGTAGACGGTTCCAGCCAACGCATCGTGGTTATGGCCCCAGGTGCCTTCGAGTAGAGGTCACGCACTGGTTGGCTGAGCCGGCAAACAGACAATAGCCGACAGAAAGAGACCGAAAGAGAGCAACCCCCGCAGTCTGCGGGGGTTGCTCTCTTTCCATCCCGATCTGGTCCGATTTTCGAAGAGCTAGTCGACTGCTTTCGCACAAAGCACTCACTAGGACAGGTCTTACGCTTCGCCTGTCCCGTAACCGTGTTCGATTTTCTAGATTCAAAAAGTATGACAAAGGAGAGCGAGGCATCTCTCCTTTGTCATAGCTCTCTTCCGTTTATGGCGAATGTGCACAGCGAAAGCCCATTTCGAACCAGTGCGTTAGCGCGCTGTATCCGATGCGAGCCGATACTCTCGTTTTGGCGTTAGCCCTTATGAAGTCACCGCCCAGACAGACTTTTTCGGTGCCAGTGTCAGGACCTGTTGGATTTTCAGACGGCGAAATACTGTAGTAGTCGTTCGAATACCAATCACTCACCCACTCGGATACGTTGCCGCCCATGTTCATTACCCCATAGGAACTCGCTCCGGATGGGATACTGCCAACGACCAATGTGTCCTCGAAGCAGCCGTCCATACCCTCCCAGTAGTTGACTAGATCACAGGTCGGCGTATCATCGCCCCATGGGTGCTTCCGCGTGTCGTCGGGTCCACGCGCCGCTTTCATCCATTCTGCTTCCGTGGGCAGTCGCTTGCCTTCCCAGGCGCAGAGCGCATCCGCCTGGAGCCAGTCCACATTCACGATTGGGAATTCGTCGTATTCGGGATTGCCGTAATAGAAATCGCGAGACGAGGAATCAGGTACTGTTGGCGCAGTGCACGCTCCCGCGTCTACACAGGCTTTGTAGCGTGCGTTGGTCGCTTCATAGTTGTCAATATAATACGTGTCGAGATAGACGGTGTGCAGAGGTAACTCCACATCGCGGCAGCTTTCTGCCGGGTTTTCCTCATCGCACCTCTTCTGGAACGGTCCGGCTGGGATAAGAATTTCGCCAGGTAAGTCAGGTACGGCTGTAGGCAAATTCTCCAGAGTGCTAGTGGCTGCCTGATACTCCTGTACCGTCTCCCAGGCAATTTGTTGTAGCATGGCGATCTCTTCGTCCGTCATTTTCCATTGCTCGCGAAAGAAATCCGCCGCTGCGTTATCAGGTAGGATATCGGTCAGATGGTATTCGACGCCAACAGGGCTGCGCTCTAGTATCAGCGCGTACAAAATCGCGGCATTCAGATATACTCCTTGGATGGAAGGTGTATGGCCGTCGAGAGACGCAAACAGATCGATTTCCGGATGGCTTTCATTCGATCGAATCCATGCAGGACCTGTGGGTACCAATAGCGCATTGCTGTCAGAAACCACCTGCTGGGTAGTCTCGACCAGGTCATCCATAGATGGGACATTCTCAATATCACCGTAAGCCTCCATCGGATGAGCCCATGGTACAAGAACTGCCGCATTTCCACCGCCCTGTTCGATGTACCGTTCTGCCATGCACTCGACCGCGGAGATTTGCCGAAATTCGCTGAAATCGTTGGTGTTAACCAAGAAACGGCTCACGAAATTCGCTGTTTAGTGGGTGACTGCGGTGCGTGCCGTCTATTCTCGATAGCGCTCGCAACACAACCGGAAAACGACTGGACTCGGGTTGCGGCACTATCCCCACAGGAATCGGAATACTACGCCGCGCATGTAGGTCGCCTAACACTAGGTCACTTGAAGAAGATGTTTGCGGAGCGTAGCTTGGACCACGAGGTGCTCAAGGATCTGTAAGATGGTAAATATCAAACCCAACTAAGCGTCGGGGAATGGCAAAGGAGACGGCAGAGAAGCACGGATTCAGCGAACGTCGAGCCTGTCGACTGGTTCACCTTCAACGCAGCAGCTACCGGTATCGGGCAGACCCCAGGGATGACAGCGGTGTCATTGAGTTGTTGCAGCGGCTGGCGGAAACCCACCGGCGTTGGGGATTCGACAAGATAATGGCCTGGCTGCGCACTCATGGCTACAGTTGGGACCAAAGCGCGTGAGACGGGTGTATCGGAAAATGGGATTGCATCTGCGCATCAAGCCGAAGAAACGGCTGCCGTCTCGACACCCTCGGCCGTTGGTAATACCAAAGAGACCAAATTTCAGCTGGTCCATGGATTTCATGGGCGATCGTCTAGTCAGTGGTCGTCGCTTTCACACCTTGAACATCATAGATGACTTCAACCGTGAGTATCTTGCTATCGAGATTGATACATCGTTGCCGTCGGAAAGCGTGATTCGGGTCTTGGAGAGATTATGTGTGCAGCGAGGTTGTCCCAGATGTCTGCGCACCGACAATGGCCCCCAGTTTCTAGCCGACAGAATCGATGAATGGGCTGGGTAACAAGCCGTCTATTGGGATTTCACCTAGTCGGGAAAGCCGGCTCAGAATAGATATATCGAACGATTCGGTAGCCCTTTGGGCGCAAACTTGCAGAGAACAGGTACTCGACGCCTCTCTCTTTTTCTCACTGAAGGAAGCCCGCATCACCACAGCGGACTGGATGCCTGTCTGCAACGAGGAGCATCCCCATGCTGCACTCGATGGCTTCACCGATTCAGTTTCCACAAAGGACTCAACATGGTAGTATGTCGAACAGACATCGATCTGGAGTCTAGCCAATTGCTCGCCAGCGTCAAGGGCTAGGCAAGTCGGCCCAACCGTCGGCCACCCCTTGGCCCTGTCTCCGCACTGGCGGTTGGTCTTGTCGGATGGCTGTCCAAAAAACACTGTTCCATTTAATCCAGACCGGATTATTCTAATTATGATTGGTACAGTTTAGGGCACGTCTACAAAACCGGACGCCTATATCGGGAGCGATGAGAAGTAGCGGCGCCGCTTTGTCGGCTTCCTGCCCCTCACCGGTACCCTCGTAGGGCTACCTTGTAAAGGTAAACACAACTTATATCAACAAAGATGAAGGAGAACCCAGAGCCTGATAGCTCCGGTTTATGCTAATCCGGCAATTCTACCCCCCTCGGCCTCCAGGTACGTCACGAAGAGATGGTATCTGCGCAAATTTGGAGAAAAAGCATGAACGCATATCGATACGCACCCTCTCTACCTGCAGCATTCTTCAAAACTCGCCGATCCGCAACCCAAGCAGTCTTGTGGCATCTCTGGCGTTCCCTGCGCGTGACTTTACTGATCATCCTGCTCATCATCCCGACTGCCGTCGCTCGCTCGCAGGAAGCTGCAGCACCGCTTGCCGTTGGTGATAACTCGCTCTTCCTTACCGGATCTCGTCCGCCCACTCAGCCTGGAGACCTTAACCTAAGCGGTTACGTGGAAATCCCCTACAGCGCGGCACTTAACCCAAGTGGAGGTCAGATCACCATCGAAGCGTGGGTCAAGCGCAACGAGACCAACCGCGGCGAGACTATTGTCGGCAACGGTTGGAAAAGCTCCTATTGGTTTGGCTTTAGCGACACCGGCAAGCTTCGCTTCACTCCTAATGGACAGAACGGGCTTGTCGACAGCAACGGCAGCGTGCTCGCCGGCGTGTGGACACATGTAGCAGTCACCTATGATGGGTTCACTCGACGCTATTACATCAACGGCGTGCTTGACAAGACTACCACGGAAAAACCCGGTGCACTTGTCGGCGCAGGCTCCGGTCAACCCCTTACCATTGGATATGACCGCGACGATTTCACCACAAACTATTTTGGGGGTAGCATCGACAACGTTCGGATCTGGAACATCGCCCGCAACGGAAGCGACATCCAAGCGACGAAGTTCCAGTCGTTCGGTGCATCAATGCCCAACCTGCGCGCCGAATGGCCTTTTGATGGCAATTATTTGGATACTGCAGATGGGCATGACGGCAATCGCATAGACTACGTCCAGTTTACAAACGACGGGGCCATCCCGCACGACATCCGCATTTCACAGGTAAGCGTCGTTCCTACCTTGGACGGCGCCTGCGGGACTGACGAATACGCCAACGCCACGCAGGTTTCGGTGGATGGCACCGGTGTACGCCTAATGCACACTGCAGATGACATGTGGATCTGCTTCGACGGGCTGGGCGGCGACAACCAGTCCGCCACAATCCTGCTGGACCCGGACTATACCCGCCTCGATCCTGCACAGGCAGAACACCTCGCGCTAATCGTAGACGAGAACAATGTCAAGACTGCGAAAGAGGGCAATGGCGACGACGTCTACGTAAACACAATGGCTGCCGATGGGTTGTGGGACGCAGCCTACACGAACTGCTGCGGCGAGTTTCCCACCCGCCGCGCCGAGTTCCGCATTGACGGCGACCTGCTCAACAACTGGAGCCACGTCATCGGACTGGCCCTGGCCAAGAGCACCGGCTTGCGGGGCGGAACGAAGCTCTGGCCGGCGCTTGCGGTCTACTACCTGCCAAGCACCTGGAGCGACGCAATTTTGAGCGGCATCGGCCCGCAACGCACCTTTAGCGGCAAGGTGGTTTACCAACCACCCGATCACGCTGCGCCGGCAACCGGTGTAGCCGGTGTGACTATCAAGGTCATCGGGCGCGATCCGGGCGGCAGTGAGGCCGTCAGCGCCATGGCTGAAAGCAGTCCGAACGGCGGCTTCAATCTAAGCACAACCGATGACTTTGCAGAGCACCGGCTCGAGCTGGGCCCACCGCCCAAAGGCTATCGTATCAAAACAGCTGCCGCAGACGCGCCGGCTACCGTGGTCGATGCTCGCACGATCAACTATGGCGCAGCAGGTGGAGGCACGTATGGCAACAATATCTTCACCTTGGATGACGTCAACCCCGGTATCTACGAGACCACCCTTGGTCCCTATTTTCTGATCGTCGCCCCCCAGGCTGTCATCGACGACGGCGCGCTGGACGAGTTCGTGGACTTCAAACGGCGGATTGGCTTCACCGTCGCGGTGGAAAGTCTGGAGCAGATCGACGCGACAAGCGTGGGAGCGAATCGACGCGACCGCGTGCGCAACTTTGAGAAGGAGATCCAAAATGACATTGGCTCGCGGTTTCAGTATGTCCTGCTGATCGGCACCAACGATGAGATACCTTACCCCTTTTTCACTGAAGGGTTCACCGGATACACAACTGTGAACGGTCAGAACAACCCGGTCAAGGATCTGACCGCTTGTCTGGCCGACCCCATGGCCAGCGACAACCTCAACGCGAAGAACGTCAAACTCAAACGTACAGAGTGGTACTACGCCGATCTCGTGAGCAACTTCGACAGCAACGGCAACGGCTGTTTGCTTGACGGCACGTACTCTAAGACGGCGGATCGCGCCCCAGGATACACGCCGGACACGCGCCCGACGTTCAGTGCATCTGTCGCTGTGGGTCGACTCCCCTTTAACAACCCGATAGCCGTCCGGACCGCGTTACAGAACAGCATGCGATTCGAACAGCAATCGGAGGCGTTCAAGCAGCAGATGGTACTCGCCATGTCACAGGCATTTCTCAAAGGCGAATACTGGACGCCCAAGGATGATCTCAACGGCGTCTTTAAGCCTTGCCCGCTGGCGGATGCTGACAAGAACAACACCACAGTGGATAAAAACTGCCAGAGTGCGACCACCGATGCCGCCTATCTCGGCGAGCGGATGCGGGCCGATTTCCTGAATGGACTGGGTTATCAGAGCACCATCTTTTATGAACAGGCCAAGCCCGACGGCGCCTCGCCTGTGCAGTCGCCACAGCCACTGACGATCGCCAATACCTCTGGACGAACTAGGCAACCGACCCCACGGCTTTGTCGACCTCGCCGGCCATGGCTGGTCTGGAGGTGTAGCACGTACATTCTGGGATAACCAGAACGGCAACAACAAGGTTGATTCCCCCACGGAACCGCTGCCTTTCACAAGCGTTGACGAAGCGTCCGGTGCAGAACTGCTCTATCGCAACTCACTCAGCACACTCACGCCGGACAACGGACGCGCCTCGATCTTCATGGCTGCGGCGTGCAGCACGATAACGCCCATCGACGCCAACAACATTGGCGCTCTTGCACTCTCGCAGGGTCACGGTATCGCCTGGCTCGGCGCGCTCAACATGATCAACGTCGGACCGTGGACTCAACCTGTTGGCGTCACCTCGCTCACAGTGAACTATGACGTTGCACAGCAGCTCTTCGGCAAGCACATGCGCCTGGGTGATGCGCTCTGGCAGACCTTACAGAAGTTAGGCACTGTCAACGGCAGCGGATCGGCGGATGTGGCCTTTGCCCTGTACGGTGATCCGACATTGAGTTACTGGGGCAACCCCGGCGGGCAGACTACACTGGCGGCCTGGCCCATGCTGCGATACGATGCGCGCGGCATCGGTTACACCACTTTGGCCGGTCCGGAAATACCCAAGAAGCTGTGGCAGTACAACGGTGGATCATCGCCCAGCGCAGCCCGCTCCCCGGTTCTCAGCAACAACGGCGAAGTGATTGTCGCCCACGGAAATTTCGTGGATGTCCTGCGCCAGGGGCAGCTTCACCAGCGTCTCACCCTGGATGGCCCGGCTTTCGGTTCACCCGCGATCGCTGCGGACGGCACGATCTATGCGCTGGACACATCGGGGAGACTCTACGCGTTCCCATACAAGTCGTATTTGCTCCAACCCTCGTTGGGTAGTTTGCAGATCGATCCGGGCATAAATGGTGCAAGCCCGGAAGCTTCTAATGCACTTGGCGAACGTTACCGCCGCTGGCGAGTTGAGCTCGGCGGGGCGTCTCGCACAAGTCCCATCGTTGGGGCGGATGGCATGGTGGCCGTCGGAATCGGAGCCAAGGTGATGCTCGTGCGTCCCGATGGTTTCAAGCTCAAAGAGAGAAGCGTGTCCGGCCAGATGATCCTCGCTCTTGCCGCCGATGCAGAACGCTATATCTATGTATCAACTACCGATGGGCTCGTCGAGCGTATCAGCTTCTTCGACCCGAAGTGCACGGGATTCTGTTCATTGGCACTTCAGGGATCTGCGTACAGTACCCCGCCACTGCTTGCTCACAGCGCGCTCTACTTAGGCCGTGCCAACGGCGAGGTCGTCAAGATCAACAAGAACAAAATGAAGGTCGTCAATACCTTCAACGCGGACAGTAAAGTCACTGCCGGCCCCATCGCAGGTCCAGCCGGGCAGGTGCTAGTGGGCACGCAGAACGGCACCCTCTACAGTCTGACCAGTGACCTCGGTCTACGCTGGCAGCGCAATATCGGGACGCCTATACTCGGCATGCCCGCCTTTTCGTCTGATGCGCTCTATGTCGTAGCGGGCAATAAGCTGCTCGCCTACAATCCATTCAGCGGCGCGCCGCAGTGGAGCCGAAACCTCGGCAATGTAGGCGCCGGATCCGTAGCCGTCGGCTACGGTCGCGAACTCGTCATGCAGACCACGAGTGGTGCAGTGCTCGCCTATGGCGAAGGCTGGAGCAATCCAGTGATTGCGCTCGGCGCGGTCGCCTACGCCGAAAGAAACCTGCCACTCGGCATCAAGCTCAACTGGTACGAGGTCGTTCCACCGATCGGCGGCGCTTCTGGGGCTAGCCCCCAGGCAAGCGGAGATATCCTCATTCAACGGCGCACCGACCATGGGCCATGGCTTGACTTGGTCGTGTTGTCTGCGGGCACAACCGAGTACAACGACACGTCAGCTCAGCCGGGCGTAACCTACGCGTACCGCGCGCAGATACTTGGCGCCGACGGCAACGGTTCGGACTTTGTGGAGACCCCTGTGGATGTACAGAGCTCACCGCCCGCTCCGCAGCCGCCCGTCTGGGATGGAATCTCTATCGACGGTGCGCATTCCCTGAAACTGGACTGGAGTTCGCCTGACGGGGACTTGGTGACGGGCTATCGGATCGAGCGCGGGGACGACGCGAGCGGGCCATTTGCGCTGGTCGCGTTAACGGCAAGCGACGTGGCGTCATTGGTCGATATGGAGCTGGATCCGAACACGACGTACTATTATCGCGCCTTCGCACTCAATCCAACCGGAGAGAGTGCTCCTTCGCCCGTGCAGTCCGCGACCACGCGCAACGACAACCTGTCTGCGCCGAAGAATGTAACCGCAACGAAGCTGGAAGACGGACGCATCCGTGTCACCTGGACAGATCCGCCCGCCGGTGCTCAGGCAGAGATCCAAGTGAGTCAAGGTCCACAGGACGGCTACATTCCGCTGGCGAAGCTAAGCGCGGCTGGTGGCGCATACGTCTTTTTCCCAGTTGAAGATGATGTCTACGTCTTCCGCGTCAAGTATGTCACTGGGAATTCCGAATCGCCGTGGACGGAGTCTGCCCCACTCATGTTTGGCGCCAGCGGCGCAGCAACCGGCACGTCGATCTTCCTACCGAATGTCGCGGCGAAATTGAACGTTTTCAGGAAATCGACTACACCATTATCCGTCTGTCCCGTCCTAAGTCGGTAAAGAAATAGACAATTTCATCCATATTAACCTAAGTATGGGACTGAATACCGCTCCATGAGTGGTCAATGAGCTCTGCTAAAATCGTGTCAATATCGAGTGGCTTACTAAAATGAGTTCTGTAAGCTGTTACTGGACGATCCTCCGGCATTGAGTGCACTGAGCGAGACAGAACGTACGCGGGCGCTAGTCCGCTTCCGCATCCTCCAGCCGTTTCTGGGCGGAGAGACAACGCTCTCCGCCATCGCACAAAACCAAGAGGTTGTGCGCTGCGCACGCTCCAACGGTGGGTGGGGCCAGCTACCGCTAGGGTGGACTGGCGGCACTGACGCGCAAGCCACGCGCAGACCGTGGTCAACACCGTGTCGCACCCGAGATACAGCTCCTGATTGAGGGGCTGGCCCTGCAAAAGACCAGACCGAGAGCGGCCGCGATCCACCGCCAGGTGACGCCGTTGGCGAGCATTCAGGGTTGGCAAATTCCCAGAAATCGCTCCGTCTACGATATCGTGCATGCCCTCGACCCGGGCATGGTGCTGCTGGCCCGCTCCACGCTGCATCTGTGCCAGATTGCTGAGGGTCTGAAGCGCAAGGGGGGTCAATCTCCAGGTACTAGGCCAGAACATCGACACTGGTGATGCTACGGGGCACCTGCTCTTCAACATGCTGGTGCAACTGCACAGTTTAAGACGGAGATCCACGCTGAACGTCAGATGGACGGAATTCAGAAGGCCAAGTAACGATGTGTGCGCTTTGGACGCCGGAAATCGCTGACGGAAGCACAGGTGACCGATCTCCGGTAACGACGCGAGCAAGGGGGTTCTCATCAAGACGCTGATACGAGATTATCATCTGGCGAAGTCCAGTGTGTACCGATATCTCAACGAAACAGATAATCTGGCGTAGCTATCCATGTCAAATTCCTCTAGACCATTGTTTGGATCTGTATAAGAACCCCCGTTTATGGTTCTCTGGCATCTCCTCTGTTGTTGGGAAGTAGGTCGTCATACTGTGCCTGAATGTCAACAGCTAAGATAATCAAAGAACAGGCTTAATATACTAGATCGGTATTTCCGGACTTGAGATTGACGCAGCCAGTCAGACATTGTTCTTCCGTCGTCGCCAAACGAGTTAGAGGAATCCTGGCGGTAGATATGTCAGGTCTAGCCGGCTGTATCTCATCTCTATTGTCCACCCATAACTGCCATCAGTTGCTCAAGCGATTCTTGCGTGAGGGTCCATGTGACATGGGTAATCTTGCCATCCTGTACAACATACTCCTCAGTAGCCACGAGCGGAGCAATACCAGCTTCTCGACTCCAATTCATCCAAGTTTTTGTCTCTGTCAGCACGGTACCTTCGTTGGATTGTAGTATCTCCACATGCAGGCGGAAATCATCTTCGAGTAGCCCTTCCATCCACGCACGTATTTCGTCACTTCCAGAATATGTTTCTGTACCGGTTGGTAGACCGACGAGTTCATAGACTGCATCTTCGGCGAAATACATCATCGAGGAATCGACTGCCGAAACAGCCACGTCCTTTTCCTCTTCACCAAATCCTTCTGCAGCAGCAAGTACAACTTCTTCCGGAGTTAGGGGCTCGGATTCGGAAGCTACCGGTTGAATCGGTTGGCAACCAAAGAGCAGGAGGAGCACAACAGATAGCAAAGCTAGAATGTCAACACTACTATACAGATTCATGTTTGCTTCCTTTCTTCAAGATGATAAGATTGGAGTCACTACGATGTGTTTTCCTTGCCAGTAACAACCGCAACCGGATGCCCGACCGCAGTGGTATCAGATAGGATTTTGTTTCTTCTAACAACGTTTTCACAGGTTCGCGTGTCACATAATTTCTACGAATAAGCATAGTAGGATCGCGTGGGGTAAACGTGGGGAAGCGTCAAGCCATGCAGTTCCTGGACATAAAAGTGTTAGGCCCACCTAGCTTTCTGCTAGGGGACAGTCACTTACATGGATTCGACTCCAACAAAGTACGCGCTCTGTTGATCTATCTGGCTGTCGAACAGAAGAGAGCGCACAGACGTGACAAAATCGCCGATCTGCTATGGCCGAACCTGCAGATGCAAGAGGCGCGTACAAATCTCCGCTACGCACTCTACAACCTAAGACAAGTGCTCGTAGAACCGGAGCGAATCCGCAGTGGATTATCTCCATTTCTGTTCATCACATCCAGCGAACTGCAATTCAACCAAGCCAGCCCTCACCGGCTCGATCTAATCGACTTTCTGACATTTGCGCAGGAGTTGGACGCAGCGGATTCAATATCACAACTGACCCAGGCCGTTGCCTACTATCGGGGCGAGTTCCTGGAAGATTTTCCATCGGTTGCCAGTCCACCATTTGAGGACTGGGTTCTGCAGAAACGAGCATATCTCGAGCAAGTGGTTGATGCTGTTCTCGAGACCCTGGCGGACTACCACGAGTCCTTACGGAACTTTGATGAAGCCCAACGGTACACAGATATGCAAATTCGCCATGCTCCATGGCAGGAATCAGCACATCGGCGGCTGATGCGCTGCTTGGCGTGGTCGGGTAAACGGAGCGAGGCACTGGCCCAATTTGAAGTCTGCCGACACCTTCTTGAAGAGCACCTACAGATGACGCCTTCGTATCAGACCTCGTTGCTGGCGCGGGCGATACGCGACGAAACATTCGCTAATACAGCATTCGTACACGTTGTATCGCAAGTGAAATCGGGTAAATCGCATCCCTCGCAATCAGACGGGTCATTGTTTGTGGGCCGAACCGCTGAGCTGGCGCAACTAGAGACAGCTTTGACCGCCACGCTTGTCGGTCAAAGCCAGACGACCTTCATTTGCGGCAGTGCTGGGACCGGGAAATCGGTACTGGCAACTGAATTTGCCAGAAGATCGTTGTCAGCCCACCCTGAGCTTATAGCCGTCTATGGTCACTGCACCGCCTTCTCTGGCGTTGGTGATCCGTATTCTCCCTTTGTGGCGATACTGCATACGCTTTGCGGCGACGCTGGCAGCCACCAAAGGGCTGGTGCTTTGATGCAAGCGCAAGTACAAGGTTTGCGCTCGGTGAGCGCTGACACAATCCGCGCCATCGCAGCAGACGGCACAGCACTGGTTGACCGCTTCATTCCTGCGTCGTCACTGTTGAGACTCTCCCTGACCATTCCAGAGGTGTCTCGAGAGACGCTGATGCAATTAGAGGCGTTGGTCGAACGCACGCCATTCTCGTCTGCTGGCTCTGAGTTGATGCAGATCAACCTGTTTGAGCAGTATGAACATGTTCTGCGCACTGTGGCGCAACGACATCCCTTGCTTCTGATCCTTGACGATCTGCAATGGGCAGATAGCGGATCTATCAGCTTGCTCTTTCATTTGGTGCGTCACCTCGTAAACGAACCCATTTTGATGATCGGAGTATACCGCTCGGACGAAGTCACGTTGGGACGCGGTGGAGACCGTCATCCACTTCAACCGGTCCTGATAGAAGCCCAACTGGAATCCGGATACACCCCCATCGACCTGGAAACCAGTGACGGCAGGTCATTTGTGGATGCGTTGTTAGATGTCGAGCCAAATCTTTATGAAGAAACCTTTCGGACGGCGTTTTTTCAACGTACCACCGGCCATCCGCTTTTCTCTGTTGAGCTACTCAAGAGCCTAAAGGAACGTGGAGACATTTGCACCGACGACGACGGGCGTTGGAGGGTGCTTCGACAACCCGACTGGGACTTAATCCCAGCGCGTGTCGAAGCGGCGATCGAGCAACAGATACAAAATCTGCCAAGTAGATGGCAAAGAATTTTGACCGTAGCTAGCGTACAAGGAGAGGTCTTCTGCGCTGAAGTAGTCGCCGCAATGGTAGGCAGCAGTCTGAAAGAGATGGTGCGGCAGTTCAGTGGAGATCTTAGTCATCGTCTTTATCTGGTCAGCGCTGAATCTGTGCAGACCCTTGGCTTCCGGCAGATATCCAATTACCGCTTTCGTCATTTTCTGTTTCAGCACTATCTCTATTCTACGCTCGACGCGGTCGAACGTAAGCTATTGCACAAGCAGGCAGGGATGCAGTTGGAGTCGCTCTATGGTAAGCAGGTATCCGACCATGCCGTGCTCCTGGCACGGCACTTTGAAGCTGCTCATATGGCGGACAAAGCCATCGACTATTTAGTTCATGCAGGAAACCATGCCGTTCGCCTGTTTGCATACCAGGAAGCAATCACACATTTTGAGCGAGCCTTGAACCTGATGCAGGAATTGCATCAAATCCCTGTAACCATCGAGCGTGAATTGAGGCTACGTTTGGCGTTGGGCGCACCCTTGCTGGCTGCACGAGGATTTGGCGATCAGACGTTGGCGGAGAACTATTTGCATGCGCGCACCCTCCTCGATGACGCGGTAGCTTCGGCTGAACTGTTCCAGACCATTTCCGGCCTTAAGAGTTACTATGATCTGCGACTCGAGTTGGCTGTGGCGCAAGAACTGGCCGAACGGATGTTGACGCTCGCAGATACGCTTGACGACCCGGCGCTCTTAGCAATGGCGCACAATCACGCCGGCACCACATATCTGTATCGCGGCTGTCTTGTCGACTCTCTCCGTCATCTGGGACAGGTTCAAGAGTGGTATTCGGTCGAGCGTTTTCGAGAATTGGTATTTCAACACGGATATGATCCACTTGTGGCGTCGCTGTCCCACATGTCGTGGGCGCTTTGGTTGCAAGGCTATCCGGATCAAGCCAGGCGCGCCAGCGCAGAAGCCATACGCTTGGCTGATGTTCTGAACCATCCGTTTGTCCAGGCGTTCGCCTATTATTTTGCGGCGCAATGTTACCAATATATAGGAGAGGCTGCGACCGCTCGTTCACTGGCGGCGACAACGATCGAGATTTCTGACAAGCATCAAATGACATTCTGGTCTGCGGTAGGCCAGGGAGTCCGCGGTTGGGCCCATGCTCGTTTGGTTGATCCCGAAGCCGGCCTGGAGCAGCAACTCGCGGCGTCTGCTATCCTTGAGGCAATTGGCGCAAAGTTGCCTCAGCTAGAATACTCAACACTGCTTGTATCGACCTATCTTCTTATCCCGCAGGTAGCGGAAGGACTCCAGACGATCGAACATGCATTGCATGAGATGGAAGTAACCCAATTTCGTACGGACGAGCCGGAGCTCCTTCGTTTGCGGGGAGAACTACTCTTACAGGAAGGGGCGTCGGATAGTCTTGCCGAGGTTGCATTTCTGCAGGCAATTCACAGTGCGCAAAAGATGAAAGCGCGTTCATGGGAACTGCGCGCAACCATTAGCCTTTGCCGACTCTGGCACCGTCAGAATCGCCTGCAAAAGGCGCGCACGACGCTGCGTGCGATCTATGATTGGTTTTCTGAAGGGTTTACTACACCAGATCTACAGCAAGCAAAGGCATCACTGGAAGATATCGAAAACAATATCCTTTGATCGGCACATGCATTAGCGGCTCATGGAGCATTTGAGCAGTATTCTACGACACTGGGAAAGGCGAAAAATCGTTTTGCCCGGGTATGTCAAGAATCGTGTGTAAACGGAATTGTCCTTAAACAAATCAACGAGATAAACAAGCGGTCGAGCGTGGCGACTAGTGGCTGACCCCAAAAGGTCGTGCGTGCGATCGCCGTCGTAGCCGTGGTTGGGGGAAGAGGGTGTAACTGCCAGCTGTTTGGCAGTTATGCCCGCTTTCCCCACCCAGTCACTCAGAGTAAGGGCCGCTCAAGGTATTGGCATTCGTGTCTCATAGCGAATGGTCAACTGATTGAGTATCTTCGCCCAGTCCCGTAATTGGCATCGTCCATTTAGCGATCACATTTTCATTGACCAGGTAGAGCAACTTGCGTACGGCCTGGGCCGAAGGGAAGCTGCCCTTGGTCTTGATCACCTTGCGCAGCTGGCGATGATAGCCTTCCACCGAATTCGTGGTGTAGATCAGACGTCGTATCTGCGCCGGATAGGCGAACATGGTGGCTAACTCGTCCCAGTTGTTCTCCCAACTGCGTACGGCAATAGCGTATTGCTGGCCCCATCTTTCGCCCAGTTGGAGCAAGTGGCTCTCAGCCTGCTCACGGGTCGGCGCCTGGTAGATGCCTCGCAGGTCCTTGGTGAACTCTTTGCGGTCAGCCCAGGCCACATAGCGCAGACTGTGCCGAATCTGGTGAATGATGCAGCGCTGTACATCTGTCTCTGGAAAGACGGCATGGATGGCGTCAGAGAAACCGCTGAGACCGTCCACACAGGCGATGAGGATGTCTTCCACCCCTCGACTTTGCAGGTCGCTGATGACGCTCAGCCAGAAGTTGGCTCCTTCTCCTGCGTCGCCCACCCAGTGGCCCAGCACGTCCCGATGCCCATCCATATCCACAGCCAGAACGGTGTAGAGGGCCGTGTTCTGAACCTTCCCCTCACGCCGCAGCTTCACATGTAAGGCGTCCAGATAGACGATGGGATAGAGCTTCTCCAGCGCTCTGCTCTGCCATTGCTCCACCAGCGGCCATATCTTGTCTGTGATGGCGCTGATGGTGGCCGCTGATACATCAATGCCGTACAGCTCTTCCAGAATTGCCTGGATATCACGAGTGGAATTGCCCCTGGCGTAGAGTGCTACCACCTTGTTTTCTATCTCATTGCTGTTGGCCTTGTGCTTCTCCAACAACGATGACTGGAACTCCCCGTTGCGGTCTCGGGGCACCTGGAGTTCCGTCTCGCCTCCCGACGTACGCACTTTCTTCGTGCGCTTGCCGTTTCGGCTGTTGCCGGACTTCCGTCCCTTGGCTTCGTACGGCTCATAGCCCAGATGTGTCGGTCAAGCTCTGCTTCGAGCATCGTTTCCATCGCCTCGGCAAAGAGCCGGCTGAAGATGCCCTCCTTGCCAAAGAAATCGTCGATACTCTCAGCCTTGCCTAATTCACGTTGGATCTTCTCGACTGATGGTAGATGTTCTGAGATCTCTTGCTTTCGGTCCTTCTCTTCGTCGGTCACGGGATTCCTCCTTGGTTGTTACCACTATTTCACTACTCTATTGGAGTCTTCCCATTTACACCAGAAATCTTACACCATCTGAAATGTCCCTCATATGGGAAGCAAAAGCCAAACATTCGTGGTCTGGGCTCCACAGAGGGCACAGGCGTGACTAGCGTGTGAATATACACCACTCAAGAAGAGGTGAGGTCGCTATGCAACACTCCCTAACTCCTCTTAGAACACTTCTCAACGAATGCTACTATTCATGTGCGGTGTATAGACATAGATGGCACAACACAAAAAATGGACAGTCCTGAAGTACAGACTGCCCATTTGATACAGGCGCTGCGTCACAGCGATTGAATACTACTTCCCTGGAGCAGTATATACTGCTGACTTCTTGGCCACTTCGTCCACCTCTTCCGGTGTCAGTAGAACCGTGATACTAACGTCTGCTCCTCCTGCAGCTGCAACGACCAAAGAGCCAGTAGCCATGCTGATATTGTCTGGAGCATCAAATATTATGTACAGATCGGTATCACCGAAAGCATAATAAAACGCCTCAACTTTGCCTCCTAAAGATGTCATCAACTTGTCAACGACTTCTCGACGCTTACTTCCACCATCCTGGAGGAGCCCCTGCAATCCCTGTTGCGTATAACTTGCCTTTGCTAGGTATTTCGCCATCGTGATAGTCCTTTCTCTTCGTGGTTCCGACTCAATCTTTACGAAAAACACAGTCCTATAACGACCAAGACGCTGATGACCAGGAATTACAATCATGTGACGCAACATACTCGACAAAGCAACGGTAACTTGAACCTCGTTGTACGCGCTGTTGTCGGACGATTACCCTCTCAGCGTATTCAGGGCCCGTAGTTTCATCGTTCATACTATACACCCACTTGGCTACAATCTAGGGTGCCCGCTGGTTTTCTACCGTATATCTATGCGCCTGGCCGCCTCAGAGACTAATGATGAAGTTTTGCTTCCCAATTGTGGGACATTTCATGTGACCAGGTCCCTGTGACGGTGGCATTCTAGCCGCTCTTTGCCGCTTGCGGTCTAGGGAATTCCATAGGCAATACTTCTTCTGTCTGACTGGTTTGCACATCCGCTTCTGGTGAAAGTCTGCCCTGACTTGCAACTAGACTGCCCATAGCTAGTACACGGAGGCGGACACGGTCTACTCAACTAGCGTGTGTTCTCGGTTGGTGACCCCAATTCGTATCCTCACAGTTGTCGGTGACCACGGTGAGTTTGATCTTGCCTGCCTGAAGTTTGGGTCGATTATTTGCAACAGAACCAGCTGTAGGCTAATTCTCCAGAGTGCTGCCGGTTGTCTGATACTCCTGAACCGTCTCCCAGGCAATTTGCTGTAGGATGGCGATCTCTTCGTCCGTCATTTTCCATTGCTCGCGAAAGAAATCCGCCGCTGCGTTATCAGGTAGGATATCGGTCAGATGGTATTCGACGCCAACAGGGCTGCGCTCTAGTATCAGCGCGTACAAAATCGCGGCATTCAGATATACTCCTTGGATGGAAGGTGTATGGCCGTCGAGAGACGCAAACAGATCGATTTCCGGATGGCTTTCATTCGATCGAATCCATGCAGGACCTGTGGGTACCAATAGCGCATTGCTGTCAGAAACCACCTGCTTGGTAGTTTCTACAAGGTCATCCATAGATGGGACATTCTCAATATCACCGTAAGCCTCCATCGGATGAGCCCATGGTACAAGAACTGCCGCATTTCCACCGCCCTGTTCGATCTCATCAATTAGCATCCTGCTATACTCGACAAAAGCGTTTTCGAGAGTCTCATAGTCTTTAGGATTCTCTTCCAGTAGGCCCTCCTTAACCACTAGATACGCTTCATCGGGAAGGTTCTCATACATTACCACCCAATCCCATTCCCCTGCGCCAAGTTGCTCTCTTACGTCGTCTCTCTGCCATAGGTCCTTCAGCGACCCTATCGTTTCCTCTTGAAGCCCTCTACCATTACCCATCTCAATAATGTAGTCTGCCTCGATTGTTACGGCTGGTTCTGCCGCAGCCGCCATGCCTGCGAAATGGGCGCAAATGCCCCAGTTCACCTCCATTTCTCCGTCGCCGAGACACAGTACGTCCAACGGTCCCGTAATCATAGGTACTGTCTCGACAGGTTCTATCTCCGCGGCTTCTGGATTGATAGCTTCTGTCTCTTTCTCTGGCATTGTTTCTGGCATTACCGGCTGACAGCCTGCCGCCGCCAGCGCCAGAACGAGCAGTATCACAATCGTCACTTCTCTAACCATTTGAAATGTCTCCTTTGATGGTTGAATACACTAAGACTAATTCATCTTAATTTTGGGTCTCTACTGGCAGCCCAGTCTCAACATCGTTCCCGCGTTGAACAAGCACTTCTCTTCTCACCTTTGATGAGCAGCCTACGCCAGTCCACATAAACACAGCGCCCTTCGCACGACCATATATAGAGGGCGCTGTGTTTGTGCCCATGATACGGTTGTTCAGGCTATTGCATCAGCATATCGTCTGATTACTCCGGGGGAGGGTAGCAAACTGTGTAGGCTGTCTAGGCTCAATAGACTTAGCGTTATTGGTAGCTCAGCAATTACCGCGAGGCTGTCATTGTTTGGCTACTCCTTGGAGCGATCACTCTGGCGCTTACAGATGGTTCATTCCTGATAGGCTCGATCCAGTACCTGGAAGAATCCCTCACGTTGAATAGCTGCTCAGATATGAAAAATCGTGTAGGTCATCTATTGACTATGGTTCAACAGGGGCAAAGTACCATCTATCGGTGAGCTGACCATTTTCAATTTGATAGATGAGTACGTCCTCGATATAGTCTTCAGGCGGGGGTTCGTCGAGCGAACCGTCTGGTCCAACAAGGCGACTTAAAATAATCGCCCGGTTCCCGTCGAATACAATACTGTCGACAACAATCGTGGCACCGGGAAAATGCTCACGGAAACCAACTATATCCTGCTTAAATGCTTCACGTCCCTCAAGGACAGGAAAGGAATGGCTGACGTAGTCTTCGGCAACGAGCTCGTCGACCAGATCTAGATTGCCCTCGCTCCATATCTCCTGGAGGATACGTCGAACAACCTGCTCTTTGGCCAACTTCGCAAAAGCAGCGTCCAACTCCGCTATAGACTCCGGCGTCATAAACCAACTAATGGTTTTGACCAGGCCATCTTGAACGATACCCGTGCCATCGGATTCTATCGGCACCACTGGCAAGTCATCCACCCAAGTCAGATTGGTTAACGTTACCCGGTCGCCTGACACTTCAGCGTTGCTTAACTCGATCGCGACATTATTCTTGATGAGATCTTCATACCAACCCAACACGGCCTCCTTACCGACAAAGGTACCATCGGTGCCCGGTGGAGGAGGACCCAACACCAATACGACGTCTTCTGCCAGATATTTCCCGGCAGTGTCCAAATCCTGAGCCACAACTGCTTCATACATTGCCTTGATAACCTGATCTGGGGACATCTCCTGTTCATCGCTCCCCTGTGCCAGCACAGGGCGTACAACACTCAATATCAAGGCCGTTATTAACAATATCGTCAGCGCCCGCAAAGTGTGCTTCATGATACTGACTCCTTTTGGTTCAGTTGATATTGTCAAGCGTAGATCGAAATACCCCTCTGATTCGCAAGCTAACATGTCTCCAAACGACGGCATCGTTCATTTCGGCTGCTGGGTAGATCCTACCCGCACTGGGCTGACCCCGGACTGCTTCCTATTCAGGCGATAATTCACAGGGCGTTAGCATGGGCTGACGGGTGGCGCTGAATAGTGAAGTCTCGTTGCAGAATATTGTCTCAGCTCCTTCATCAGGCAATCCGTCTTTGTCGCTGTCCTGATCAGCGCCATAGACGCCGAAGATGACGCTATCCGTTATCACATCGTCTTCGCAGGTCATTGTGCCGACTATTGTCCACATGAATAAGACCTCGCCACGGTCTGCCTCTCGTTCATTCACAGCGTAGCCCATCAGACTGATATCGTACGTCCCGGGTCCAGTTTTGACCGCTTCGCCATAGAGGTCAGTCATACGATCTGCCTCTGCAAATGGCGGAATCCTGAAAGTCGCATCTGGATTGATCAGCTGCACGGTATAGGACAAACGCTTACCCGCCGGGTCAAGTGGCACCAACTGGCTCTGGAAGATCAATGGATCGTCCCAAGGGCCGCCTTCAAATGTACCAACATATGTTCCTGCGATATCACACGCGCTATCCGCGGCTTTCACAGGAGCAATTATGGGTTGGCACGCACAGATCAACAGCGATAACGCCAACAGTAGGTACAGGTACCCTTTACGGAAAGTCATCAGTCGCCTCCTTGGATTTCTCATCTGAGATTGGTTTCTTACGTTATTGATATTGATTCAAGTTGCTGTTCGTGAATCTGTCCGCTAGCGTATCCAGTAGAGCACTAACATCGGCGAAGTATTGTTCCTCGTTCGTCTGCGCGTTCTGAAGCACAGCACGCCAACTCGAATGACCATTGAGGTCTTCCCGCCACAATCTCAACAGAAAAGAGACGTAGTCACGATCAGGTGGAGCTCGGTTGCTACACATAGGCGGTATCCTCCCATACCGTTTCGTAAAATTGATGCTCTGCACCTGTGTTTTCATGGTAGGATAGAAGCGTAGTTTCATCGTAGGTTCGGCGAGTGAGCTGGCAAATCTACCCTAGGTGGCTACATTATGTCCCCGCTCATACTGCGAACTTTGGGCGGCCTGCAAATCGAATGCGATAATCGCAGACTCGATAACAGCAACCCAAGCAAGACAATAGCGCTTCTCATCTACCTGGCTGCCGAATCGGGTAAGCTTCATCAGCGTTCCCATTTGGCGGGGCTATTCTGGCCCGAGCGGTCGGAAGCAACGGCTCGCACCTATCTGCGCCAAGCGTTAGCCGCTCTGCGCGATATCCTCAGCGATCGAGATCGAACCCGACCGTTTCTGCAGTCCACACGGCAAACCATCGAGCTGAATCCTGCCTGCGAACTCTGGTTGGATGCCCACGAACTGACGTCGATCGCCTCCGGAGTGAGTATAGCCGGCGTACATTCCATGACCGAGGCGTGCGCGGCACGAGGCTCGTGCGCTGCTCACACTCTATGAGGGTGAGTTCCTCGCCGGCTTCCACATTGACGGCTGTTCCGACTTTGACGAGTGGAAGCTGCTGACCGGCGAGAGCCTGCGCCGAAAATTGTTCGAGGCGATCAGCGTACTCACCGACTGGCACATGAACCGGCGTGAGCTGACACTCGCCCTACCCTTCGCCGAGTTGGCTGTCCAGATCGAACCGCTGTCAGAGAAGAGCCAGCGCCAGTTGTTAGAACTACTCGTGGACGTCGGCGAGTCCGCACAAGCCCTCGAATGCTATCAGCGCTTTCGACAGAACCTGCTGGCCGCGCTCGGTATCGAACCGTCCCAATCGACCACAGACGTCGCACGCACAATCCAGCAGTCCCTGACCGGACTCACCCCTCTCGAGTCGGCCGGCACAACCGCAACAGACTTTCCCGCCTACATCCGCGACTCGCACACGCGCGATTTAGCGCCGTTCGTCGCCCGCGAGAGCGAGATCGAACACTTGCAAAAACAATTGGACGCTCTCTTCACGAGCCCGCATGAGGGACGAATTGTCTTCGTAACTGGCGGAGCCGGTCAGGGAAAATCCACGCTATTGAGCGAGTTCGCCGCCCTGGCGACCGAGTGGCGAAGCGACTTGCTGACCGCGGCAGGACACTGTTCCAGCTACGGCGGTCATGGCGATCCGCTGCAGCCATTCCGGCAGATTCTGAACCAGCTATCCGGTGACCTTCAGTCGCCATTTGAGGATGGTCGACTCAACGCAGAGCAGGCGCGCAGGCTTTGGTCCGCATCACCGAATATCATCCAGAAGATGTGCGCTACAGCGCCAGATCTCATCGGCACTATTTGTTCGCCTCATATTCTTCTCAATCGCATAGCCCAGTTGCCCGATGGCAGAGTGCCGGATGGATTGAACGAAAGGTCTCGGATAGAAAGTGCGCAGGACCGTGATCTGCGCCCCCACAATCTCTATGAGCAGTTGACAACGTTCCTGTGTGATGTTGCACGAGGTAATCCATTGTTACTGGTACTGGACGACCTGCACTGGTCCGATCCGGACTCGCTATCGCTTCTCTTCCACCTCGGCCATCATCTCATGGGGGCCAGGATCCTGGTGTTGTGCGCATTTCGTCCAGAGGACGTACTTACCAGAGTAGATGATAGTGCGCACCCGTTGCAGCTTGTGTATCAGGAGCTTGTGCGTCGCGGACACGACTCAATTGATCTTGATGAGACAGATGGCCGCCGCTTCATCGACGACTATCTTGATCTGGAGCCCAATCACTACGACGCAGATTTCCGTCATACACTCCATCGTTTCACAGCAGGGAATCCGCTATTCACGGTTGAGTTGATGCACAGCATGCTGGAGACCGATCAGGTGATGCGTGACGCCGCCGGTGTGTGGCAGGTTACGCAGAGTCAACCATGGAAGCATATTCCGCCTCGCGTGGGAGCAGTCATCGATAGGCGACTTTCAGTTTTGACAAATGAGGAATACGAGCTGCTGGCCGTTGCGGCAATACAAGGAGAAAGCTTCCTGGCAGATGTTGTAGCAGAGATTCTCCAGAGACCTGTCGACGAGATTGTTAGGATACTGAGTGACCGGATGGAACGCCGGCATCATCTGATCATCTCGACCGGTATAGAACGAATCGGACCAAATCGTTTGACTCGCTGTCGATTCTGTCACAGCCTGTTTCAGCAATACCTTTACAAAACCGCTAATCCCGTTGAATTGGCAAACTGGCATGAGGCCACGGCGAACAGTTTTGTCGAACTCTATCAAGACCATTCAGTAGGAAACGAAGCCATCGCAGGCGCACTCGCCTGGCATTATGGCCAAGCTGGGCTATTTCCTGAAGCGATAAAATATCATATCGAGGCTGCCGGATATTCCGAGCGGCTATCCGCCAATGAGCAGGCCAAAGAGCACTACGAAAGTGGGATGGCGTACTTGCCGAAGGTAGAGGATTCAATTGCACGCCGGGAAATGGAAATCGAACTACTTACGGGTTTGACAAATGTGCTTTCCAAATCATATGGCGCCGCTGCGAGCGAAACAGAGGCAGTTCTCCGACAAGCGCAGATAATCGCCGATAGAAAATCTGAACAGACGATAGCCCGGTTCAAATTGATAGACTGCACATGGACCTATCATCATCTGCGCAGTCAAAATCTAGACGCCTACCAAGTTGCCCAGACTTGCATGGATTTGGCCGAGTCGCTGCAGATTCCGGAGTTGATGATTCATGCACACTCGAATATGGGTAGCTCGCTCACACGGTTAGGACGGTTCCAGCAATCCCTGGAGCAGTTTCAGGCCGCACGTGTAATTGGTGATTTGCTGCCGATAGAGGAACGGATAGAACAGTCGTCTGATCCGGATATCATCGTACGCGTGAGTGAAGCGATAGCTCTCTGGTATCTCGGTTATCCAGACCAGGCAGAGCAGCGTATCACTGAGGCCGAGGCGCTGGCGGAGGAACATGCTAACCTTTATGGCCTGGTCTTTTCTCTCATTTTCGCCAGCGGGTTCTATGTCCGTATGCGGGATCCGCTAAAGGTTCGTCTTATATCTGAACACGTGAGTACGTTGTGTGAAGCCAACAAATTTGCCTTGTGGGGCATTGTTTCGCGCCTATATTCGGCATGGGCTAACGCGAGCCTTGGTGATGCGCTCTCCGACCCGCTTGCGGCACGCGCGAATCTGCGATGATCTTGCTCAGACAGGCACCAGACATGTGCGATATCATCTGCTGCTACAGGATATACTGCGATGGAGCGGTCGCAAGGATGAGGCGTTGCGATGACGAATGACGTACTGCACATGATCGAACAATATCCGGAGCCCGAGTGGGAAGCTGAGGTGCACCGCATCCGGGGTCGCCTGATGATACAAACGAAGAGCGGTTCAATATGCGAGTACGAGCAGTGTCTATTACAGGCTGTTGAGGTTGCACATAACCAATCTTCCAGGATGCTTGAGTTGCGGGCCGTAACTGACCTATGCAGATTGTGGTGGCAACATGGACGAGCTGAAGAAGCACAGATGATACTAGCAGACTGCTTAGGCTGGTTCACGGAAGGCTTTCAGACAAGAGACCTACAAGCAGCGAGAACGCTACACGAGGATATTACCCTTGGTCAAGCCACCGATATCGACGATCGAGAGAGCGTATACTCGTGAGATAGTTGAGACTGTTCCACTACATTATCTCAACTCCTTCCGCAGGATTGAGATAGCTCTCTGAGACCTAACGGCACCACTATTCTCTTTCATTCAGCCAATTCCACCTTTTCTTTGGGTATTTCACATAATCATTGGCGTCCTCCCGGTAGTCTGTATATCTTCAAGGTTCCTTCCGCAGGATTGATACAGCTCTCTGAGACCTAACGGCACCACTATTCTCTTTCATTCAGCCAATTCCGCTTCTTTGGGTATTTTACATAATCATTGGCGTCCTCCCGGTAGTCTATATATCTTCAAGGTAGGCATGGTGTTAGCTGCCATATGTAATATCGTCTCGTAAAGTGTACGAAAAGGATGAATTATTATGGTTGGCCCCAATGTCAAGACCACGAAACGACGAAAATAAGGTGTAAAGAAAAGCAACAACAACATGTTTTATCGGGCAAAGTGCACCTCCGCTGGTGTTTGGTATCCTAGGTTCTGGTGCAGTCGCTCCTCATTATAGAATCGGAAGTATTCTGCCAGTCCTGTATCGAGTTCCGGAACAGAGGCATAGTCCTTGAGGCAGATGTCCTCGTACTTGACGGAGCGCCAGAGGCGTTCAATGAAGATGTTGTCCAAAGCACGACCACGGCCGTCCATACTGATCCGGATTTCCGCCTCTTCGAGATAGTCAGTGAACTCATGGGCAGTGAACT
>CAWGFG010000002.1:360000-904296 GCA_963821815.1 uncultured Chloroflexia bacterium | reverse complement strand
AGCAATCAAGTACCCATGAGCGAGGGAATGTCTCCGGAACCTGAAGACCCTTATGGTATCTCTAAGTACGCTGTTGAAATGGACTTAGCAGCTGCACACAACCAGTTTGGTCTAGATTATGTTATCTTTCGCCCGCACAATGTTTATGGGGAGCATCAGAATATTGGTGACAAGTATCGCAATGTTATCGGAATTTTTATGAATCAAGCCCTTCGTGGAGAACCTTTCACCATATTTGGAGATGGGGAGCAAAGGCGCGCTTTTTCGTATATCGACGATGTTGCTCCTGTTATTGCCCAAGCTGCGTCTCAATCAGAATGCATATGGCGAAACATTCAATGTGGGCGGTGATCAGCCATATACCATTAACGAATTGGCCCTAGCTGTTTGTGATACATTTTCCGTTGCTCCTGATTTTCGCTACCTACCGGCAAGACAGGAAGTAACACACGCGTATGCGACGCATGACAAAGTTCAGACCGTATTTAACCTCACCGAACCAGTGCAATTGTCAATCGGGCTAAAGCGTATGGCTGAATGGGTAAAACAAGTCGGATCCCGAAGCACGGCTGAATTTGAAACCATAGAGATTCCACGTGGACTTCCTGCGGGGTGGTAGAAGTGTGCCAGTATTTCTACTCCGTTACACGTTAAGACATGCGCTAACTGACCGGATAACTAGGCTAAACTATGTCATTAGACGTCCCAGATCTCGCAATTTCTATAATTAGCAGCAACAATCTAAACCTCCTTATCCCTTGCCTTCTATCGGTCTATGCTTCAACGCATACGCTCAATCTTGAAGTAATTGTCATTGATAATGCTTCTGAAGATGGAACCTTCTCGACGATAAAGAGAAATTTCCCTCGAGGTATATGTTCAACGTAATTCGAAGAGCCTCGGATTCTCGACCAATAATAACATAGCACTCCGACGAGGTCGGGGTCGCTATCTGATGCTCCTAAATGATGACACTATTGTTCTTGATAGAGCGCTAGATATCCTTGTGGCATTCATGGATACCCATCCGGAAGCTGGTGCTGCTGGGAGTAGCCTACTAAACCCTGATCTAACACCGCAGCCCTCCCACTCTGCCTTTCCAAACCCTTTCATGGAGGCTGTATGGGCTGCAACTAATAGTGCGGTGAGAAGGTGCAGTGACAGTATCTATCCTCAACCTGTTGATAGCGTTTGTGGGGCTGCGATGATAGTGCGACGGGATATCATTCGTGACGTCGGACTTCTTAGACACCGCATTCGATCCTATTTATTCGGAAGAGGTTGATTGGTGCTACAGAATTGGCAAAGCGGGATGGGATATTTACACCGTTCCTAGATCCAGAATAATACACGTCGGAAGCTATACGATGAATCGCGGGGTTCCTTACAAGTATGAGCTATTGCTTTCTCACAAGGCGCTGTTCTTTCGTAAACACCATGGGATAAGAGCGGTCGCACTATATAAGATCTACTCTATTCATTATGACCGCGATCAAAGTTATCTATTGGTGGTTGGCGAGGTCTGCCGGTAAGGGGTGTGAGGAACGAGTACGATTGCACAAATACCTCTTGGCAGCGAATCCCATCCATGTAACTGCTCTGCTGATTACACACTAATACACCAGGTAAGTATTGCTAATAACACCTGAGTAGTGGGGTGTCGAATCTGCCAATAGGTTAGTGTTCGAAGGGACTACAGAACACGGGGAAGATCTTCTGTGGCAGATCAAGCAAATTTGTTTCTGTAAAATGAGAAGTCACGGTGTACGGCATTGCAGCGATAGGCGATTATCGTACGGCGCTTAGCTGTGTCAAGGGCTGCGCAAGTCGGAAACGATTCCGACCCTTGACACAGCTTTCACGCCGAACATCTTGCCTATCATCGCTGCAATGCCACCACTCCGCAGCTGTTGTTGCTTCGGAATGACACCTCTAGTACTTGGCACGTTAACAATCAATCTGGGTCCAGACGCAGATAGATGCGGTTCGTCTGCCACTCCTCGCTGATTTCCATGACGACGGCCGTCACAAGCCGCAGGCAGGAGCCTTCATTCGGAAACAGAGTGGCCACTCTGGAACGTCTTCGAATCTCTTTGTTCAATCGCTCCACACCGTTGGATGTGCGGATACGGCGCCAGTGGCTAGATGGAAAGCCAAAGACCGTCAAGCCTTCAGGAATGTTCTCTTCCGCCCAGGCTGCGAGCTTTGGCGCTCTGTTGGCGTACTTGTCTGTCAACTGTTTCAGTAGCCGCTCCGCCTCCGCTAGGTTGGGTGCATTGAACACGCTACGGATGTCTGCTGCCACTTGTCTTCGCATTCCCATACGAGGCACATATGCCTGTGCGTTCTGCTGCAGATGGAACTGACATCGTTGCCATGGCACCCCTCCAAAGACTGCCTTGCGAGCTGTTCTCAAGACCGGCGTGTGCATCGCTGATGATGAGCTGAACGCCACATAGTCCTCGTGCCACCAACTCGCCCAGGAATGTCCGCCAGTGCACTTCGTGTTCGCTCAACGAGACAGACACGCCCAGAACTTCACGCTTGCCTTCGATGTTCACGCCGATGGCCTTCAGTACGGCAGCATCGCTGACTTGGCCCGCCTGGCGTACTTTCTCGTAGTGGGCGTCCAGGAAGAGATAGGGACATCTGCCCAGCGGCCGTTCCCGCCATTCCTGCAGTTGCTCATCCAGCAGTGCGGCTGCTTGACTCACTTGTGTAGAGGAAACCTCTATGCCGCAAAGCTTCTCTGTGATGGCGGCTACCTTGCGAGTGGAGACGCCTTGTACGTACATCTCGGCCAGAGCCAGCTTGAGCGCTCGTTCGCTGCGAATGCCGCGCTCCAGGGCGCTGGGATAGAAGTCTCCCTTGCGCACCTGGGGAACGTCAAAGGTGATTTCACCCACTCGTGTCGCCATGGTCTTCGGCTTGTAGCCATTGGCGTAGTCTTGTCGCTCTGGCGACCGTCTCATAGGGTTGGACACCCAGATACTGCTGGCGCTCAACCTGCATGGCCATGTTAATGACCGTGCGGATCAGTTCAGGCAGAATGTCGAAACCCTGCTCTGCAATCTGTTCCAAGATTTCTGGTGTTAAGGTACAATCGGACTTGTAGGTCATGGTTGTGCTCCTTATTCTGGATTCTTAGCCGAACCAGAGGATACACCATGACCTACTTCTTTTCATTTTTACAGAAACATTCTTACACTAACCTGTGGCAGGTTTGACTATCAGTAGTATCCGCTTTGTCTGTACGGCTAGTCGAGGCATAAGAGGATAGCTCGTGTTAATGCAGTTACGATCGATATTCTCGATTGGATTCTGCCTTTCGTGTATAACATTGGCTTTCCAGGTTTTCAGTGCTAGAGTACTTGTTTGGCTATCTGGGAGACCAGTAGCCATTGATAGAATGCAGCGAATCTAGTAATTAGTGGGCAACCATTAATCTAGTAAGAAAATCCCGTTCGTAACATGTAATTAAAGGCTAGCTTGGAGACTAAAGTGTTCAATAGACAAATAGACGAGAAAACATGGCATAGAGTCTGAGGAATTTGCTCGCGTATGATAGCTCCTTAATCGTCGGTTGTCTATGCTTCAACCGTTTTTGCTGAGGCAGAGGCGTTTCACTGTTGCATCTCTGGGCAATGTTACAGGCAAGAAGGTTCTAGATTACGGTTGCGGTACCGGGGGAACCACGGCACATCTTTCTGCTCGGGGCGCCAGAGTGACAGGATTCGATATCTCTCACTTGCGTCTCGAGACAGCTCGAACTCGAGTGTCTTGTGATGATACCGCACTATTTGTTCAAAGTGCTGCGGAAACGCTTCCATTCGAAGATGCATCGTTTGATGCAGGTCTTGGGCAAACAGATCCTACACCATCTGGATATGACGCAAGCAGTTCCCGAAATCGCTCGTGTGCTACGTCCAGGAGGACGTGCTGTCTTTTTGGAGCCGCTGATTCACAACCCGTTATTGGAAGGGTATTAGCCAAATAACTCCACATCTGCGTAGCCCAACTGAACGAGCACTCAGTATGTCGGATATACAGTGGATCGGTAGCCATTTCAAGAAGTACAACCATCGGGGATTTATTCATTCTCCATTATTCCTGTGCTAGCCTCAGTGGTTTTGAAAAGGCGTATTGCTTCAGAACAGTGCAGATTAATATGCAAACGTTTGATCGAAATCCAATGAATTCCAGACCGGTTAGCTGTCGATATTGTTGGGAGACTGTACTGGTCCTTGAATGATAGGACGGTTCGACGTACGAATTTCTAGAGGTTCGTTTATAAAAAGGCAATCGACGTGTCACAATTGAACTGGTCGAAATGGCATTCACATTCACAAAACGTGCTGTGGATTGCGGTGCTAAGTTTATTGTTATTACCGCTACCTGTTGTAGCTGCAACTCACGCGGGACCACCTCAACCGACCGCCCTATCCGTCACGCACCGAAGCGGGCAGTCCTTCATCACCTGGCAGGAACGGTCTGAGCTTCAGGGCTTATCCTATCGCGTCTACCGGCACACTGCCCCCATCACAAGTTCCAACATCGTCAGCGCAACGCTTCTGTACGAAGTGCCCGAGGGCTCGTCGCAGTTCTATGCCAATCGCTACCGCGACTACAGTTCGCCGCCTAACTGGCAGCCACGCTACGTGGACCGGTTCATTGTCACCGACTTGGGGCAGCAACTGCCCGGTGATTCAGGTCTGCTTGTGTGGACGTTAGGCCCTTCTGACTTCGGAGGAGGTAATAAGGGCTCGGCTTATTACGCAGTGACGACGGTTGACGGCGGAATCGAGAACATCGACGATTTCACCAAACAGAACACCTATGGACCTGTATCGGAAGCAATCGGCGATCCAACCCCAATTCTGATCCAGGAGTCCGACACTGGCTGGCACGCATTCATCCAGTATATGGACCTGCGTTCCTGGAATCCAACCTTCCACGCACCCAACAGCACGAACAGCTACTACGGGCTGGACAGCACCGATCCAAAGGTAAAGAATGCTATCCAGTATGCCTATGATTACGCGGTCTTTGTCCCTGGCCACGAACAATGCGGGGAGACCATTCCGGATACGCTGCCTGTTCTCGTTTCACTCCATGCGTGGCAAGGCAATGTTTATCCCCCGCCGAGCTCGGCAAGCAGCTACTGCGCCTATGTGATTCGGCCGGTCGACGTGACTGAAACATGGTGGTATGGCTTTGCCCGCAACCACGACTTTCGACTGGGCGGCAGTCCTGTGGCAGGCGACGAGGTGGTCAACTACACCGAGTATCGGGTGTTGCGCATGGTTTATGATCTAATACGAGACCCGCTCACCAAGCCTGTCGATCCGGAACGGGTCTACGTCAGCGGTCATTCAATGGGCGCCAGTGGAGCGCTTGCCTTTGCTCTACGCTATCCCAACGTATTTGCCGCCTCCTATGCCAGCAAGCCTATGACGAATTATCGGGAAGCCGGTGGATGGACCGGAAGCGTTGCCAGCAAATGGGGGCAGCCAATCGCAGGCACTACCAACGGTCAACATGGGACCCGCCGGCTGGGCCGATCATCTCAGTGCATACGATGGACAGGACGTGTGGGATTGGCAGAATCATCAGCTCAATCTCCGCACTCGGCTCGGCGATGAGATGGCGCCGTTGAATCTGGCGCAAGGCATCAACGATACCAGCATCCAGTGGGATAGCCAGGGTGCGCCCATGTACGGCGCGCTGACCGAATCACAACACACGTGGGCTGGTGTCGTCACAGACAACGGGCACAGCTGGGATGCGTACAACGGGCTGGCGCCGAATTTCGGCTTTGGACGGCAACGCAGCACCGTTCTTCGGCTTCCAGGCGAGAAACGGCGAAACAACGCCCGCACTCACCAACGGCAGCGGAGACTTGACCCGATCTCCCAATATTACGCCGACCACGATCGGCGGATACAACCAGACGATTCGCTGGTCTGCCTCCTGGGATGCGTGGGACGGTCCTCCAATTGATTCCGATATGAAGTATCAGATCAGCCTTTGCGCTGTGGATGATGGTACGGATGATAGACTATGCGGTTCCGGCGTCGAGCAGACGGTGGATGTGACGCCTCGGCGAGTGCAAGCTTTTACTATCAACTCAGGCGAGGAGTACCAATGGCAGAATCGAAGCGTACCCGACGGCACATTGGTTGCGAGCGGGACGGTAACGGCGGATGGAACCAACCGGATCACGGTACCAGACGTGGCAGTGTCGCCCACTGGCAACCGACTGATCCTATGGCCGAGTGACTGTACGATGCAGGGCACGCTATCATTGACCGTGGAAGGTGCGGGCAAGGTAACCGTGAGTCCGCAGCAGGAGAAGTACTCCTGTGGTCAGGAGGTGACCCTAGAGGCATCCCCTGATGATGGATGGGCGTTTACAGCCTGGAGCGGCAGTGTCAGCGGCGATTCGTCTAGTCGTGAGGACAGTGGTCGTCGGGGATGAAGATGTTGTCGCGACGTTCACAAAGACCGGTTCCACGATCTATCTTCCAACACTGACAAAGTAACGCGGCTAAAGGATATCCCCCATCAGTTCTATGCAGAAGGTTCGAGCGCCCCTCGTTGGTCTCTTAATCATTCTCGCTGTATCGGTTATCCTACGCGTCGGTGTCGCGTTCTACTACGGCGACACAGTGCCCCCTGCCAAGGATGAGAAACTCCTACTCCGTCCTGGCAACGCGTCTGGCGACGGGACACGGCTACTCATTTCCCGACTACTGGTATCCTTTCGCTCCGCCGGACACGCCGACTTCGCACTGGTCGTTCCTGTACACAGCGTTCGTGGCCAGCCTCTACAGCATCTTTGGACCCCATCCCCTTGCGGCTCGTCTCGCAGGCGCTCTGTTAACGGGCATCCTCATGCCGTGGCTGCTGTATCGGCTTACGTGCCGCGTTCTGGGGCCCTGTACGCTACGGGAACGCCCGTTGAGCTACCCAACCACCCTTGCATTGATCACGGCTGCTTTCGGGGCAGTGTACGCCTACTTCGTTTTGTACGGCGGATTGGTGATGACCGAAGGGCTCTATATCTGTGCGCTCCTGTGGTCACTGGAACGGGCAATTCTGATACAGCAGAAACTGGAAGCCAATGGGAAAATTGATTGGCCCTTGCTCGTTACCTTCGGACTTAGCATCGGGATTGCGACACTGCTGCGCCAGGCGATTCTGCCCTGGGCTGCTGTCCTGTTCTTGTATCTTCTCTGGATCGGCTATCGCAATAGACAGACTGTTCTGGCATTTCGTTCGCTCTTCTTGGCCGGGCTGGTCATCTTGGCTTTCATTCTGCCATTCACCATTCGCAACTATCGTGCGTACGGTGACTTCCTGTTATTGAACTCCAATACCGGCTACGCCATGTATTCCGCCCAGCATCCTATGCACGGAACCAGCTTCCAGGCGTTTGATGCAGCCCCCCTGCCAGACGATATCGATCCACGACCCACCACCGAAGCCGAATGGGAGCGGGCGCTGATGAAGCGCGGCATTGGGTTCATCGTCGCCGATCCCGTTCGCTATCTGCGCCTCTCGCTAAGCCGCACTGTCGACTATTTCATGTTCTGGCCCAGTAGCGAGACCACGCTGCTGCACAATATCGGCCGTGTCATATCCTTCGGCCTCTTTTTGCCCTTCATGGTGTATGGACTGTGGCTCTCGCGTTCGGATTGGCGGCGATTCCGCCTGCTGTACCTGTTCATGATCGTTTACAGCCTCCTCCATATCCTCACCTGGTCCATGATCCGCTACCGGCTGCCCGTAGACGCCGTTCTCCTCCTGTTCGCAGCCATTGCCGTCGAAGACCTCTATCGACGCATCCGTCATCTCCCGTTGCGAACCTCGCCTGCTCCCACAACCCAAGTTTGACAGTTTCGACTTTGTGCCTATAATGTTGGTATAGCGTAAGGATGTACGGTTCTTCCCGTCATCCCCACTTCCGGTGAACGGGCATCCAGTACCCAGCCGGATAACGCACTAGCCGTCTACCTCAATGACCGGCACCCAACAGCGCACACGTCCCGTTACCTTGGTACTCTACGACATGTCATCAAACTGACTTTGCTCAATCATAACTCTTCCTTTTTCAGTCAACCCGATACTGAGTGAATTATGCGTTATAATCGATCACCCGTTGCTTCGTTCGCGCTCGATGTAGAAGATCGGCAGTTCCAGCAAGCAATCGCAGGTACTGATCAAAACAAGCCCTATTCTGTCGTCAAGGAAGATCGCAGCCCGCTCTACCTGACGACTCCACTGCCTGCCCAGGAAGTGCCGGCGTGGGTGCTACAATTCGCACACGATCTGAGTACGTCGCTGTCTACCGTGATCCTGAGCCTTGACTTGCTCCAGGATGGTCTCAGCGTTTCTGAATCACAGGAAGTATGGCACAGCGTCTCACATGCCATAGCGAGACAGCAGAAGCTACTGCGCTCCTTGCTAACTATCGCCAGAGTAGAACACGGCAGTCAGCACCTGAACCTGGAACCGGTCGAGGTCGTACAGATTGTGCGTGACGTGGCATCGGAATACCGCAAGATAGCGTCGATGAGACATCTTCGACTCCAGCTTACGATAGATGACGAACCCCATTTTGTCGCTGGGACAGAGCCGTTTATTGATACGGTGGTGGCGAATCTTTTGGATAACGCCATCAAATACTCTCCTTCAGGCGGTTCCGTTGCCTGTCATGTGAAGTCAGCCAGACACGGCTGCCTGATCCACGTCAGCGATACGGGGCCCGGCATCCATGAGCAAGAACTGGACTCGCTGTTCTCACCGTTCTACCGCTCCCGAGCAAACGCAGACCACCAAAGCAAGCCAGGGTCTGGAATCGGCTTGTTCCTCGTTGACAAGTTGGTGCGCTGCATGCACGGTACAGTAGATGTGGAGAGCGCTTTGGATGAAGGTACGACGTTTAGTGTCTGGCTACCAGGATGGACAGACGATTCGCCGCAAGATAGTACCTAGACTGAGACTGCCCCCATGCCTGAAGTACTGATCGTTGAAGATGACATCGACCTCAATTGGACTGTCTGTCGGATTTTGAATTCCCATGGCTACACCACGCTTGCCACCTACAACAGCGAAGATGCGCTGCGAATGCTTCGGGACCAACACCTGGACCTGATCCTCATGGACGTGCAACTGCCTGGCGCGAACGGATACCGTCTTGCGCGCCATGTGCGGGCGTCCGGCGACAACGGTGATACGCCAATTATCTTTATGACGGTGAATTCTGACCTGGAGAGCAAGGTAATGGGCTTTGCCTCCGGCGCAGACGACTACCTCATCAAGCCATTTGACATGCGCGAGTTGCTCGTCCGCATACAGGCCGTATTGCGACGCACGTTAGGAGAAAGCTTCCGCGGCGACTTGCAGGACTCGCCGGAACGCCAGTTACAGGTAGGCGACCTGTTGCTGAATATGGACACAGCCACAGTCACCGGCGCCAATGGCCCGCAACTACTCACGCCGACTGAACTGCAGCTTCTACGGCATTTCATGCAGAACTCCGGCAAAATCTTGTCCAGCCGCCATTTACTTACGACGGTCTGGAGCGGCAATGCCGACACCCACGATAATACCGCAGTACTGCGATGGCACATCAAGAATCTACGGCAGAAGCTGGAAGAAGATCCAACGGATCCAGTCTACCTTCGTACCATCGGCCATCACGGCTATCTGCTCAGCGGCGGAGATACCTAGTTTTTGTAGGATCCTGCCCCTCTCCTATGTCCATACTCGCATTCAGCCAACAAATTACTCGCGTACAGATACCGTAAGGCTGTTACAGTGCCATAGAGCACTGTCAGCCATTTCGGTATAGACAGTGATACTTATGTTCGATATCCACTAGTTGTCCCCCCGCTTGAGAGAGTCGGAGTTGACCTGTGGAGCGAGTTCTGCTCGTTGAGAACGGATTAGTACCAGAGTTGTCTTTAGCCGCCAATTTGGAGGCTGCTGGGTTTCTCGTAGAACTGATCAACCCGTACAATGGCGATAACTGCCTCAGCGTCAAGTATCCGCCCAACGTAACAATTCTGAACACGTACGACGATGCTGAATGTCTATCAAAGCTGTACACAGACCTAGAACAGAATTCTGCTACGGCTGTCGCACCGATCATTCAAGTCATTGATGAGAAGAGTGCTGAGTGTTACCAGTGCGCCGTCATCGAAGACGCTAGCGGTGTCATTACGTCACCTGTTGAGTGGAATGAGATGTTTCTGCTCATCCAGGCGATGGCCAAAAACACGAAGAAATTTCGTCGTGCCTATGAAAGGGAAGTCGATAAGACGCTGACGAAGATGGCCAGTACGCTATCTCACGAAGTGTTCCTGCCGCTTATCGAGATAGAAGCCACATCAGACTATCTTGTACAGGCTTGTAGCAGACTTCCAAATGCCGAAATGACGGCCATGCTGAATGATATATCCGACGCAGCGCACCAAGTACATCGAATGCTGACACGAATGTCGCTGCTCGATACACTGAGGAAAGAGGCAGCGCAAAGCCATCAGACCAAAGGTGCGGCGTTGGACCTTTACTCCCTGGTTGAAGAGGTGGCGTACAGCACGGCGCAACGGCATCGGCGAGATGAAGATGTTGTCATAGATGTGGAACGGGTCACTATTCGTGTGCCAGCCGTCGATCTTACACAGATTGTTGAGGAGTTGGTTGAGTTTGCGCTTCTCGCAAGCCGCAGGGGCGACCGAGTCACTATCTGGTGTAAGGCTGCAGATAGTTGCGAACTCGGCGTTGACTTTCGCCCTGAAATCACCCCTTGATCTGCTTGAAATTGATAGCAACGGTGCGATAGACGGCGAAAATCAAACCTTCTCACTATCAGATTTCAGAATGAACCAGGCAATCATCCGTCGACTGGCGACGTTGTATAGCGGGCACTATACATCGGAATACAGCAGTGACAACCGAATGCGTGCAACAGTCACGCTGCCACTTGATTCGGCATTGGTGAACGTATAAATACAGACGTAGGATAATCATCTGAAACCATCTACATAGACACCGAGGCACGTACCGGTACACCGCCGAGAGGCACAGATCTCCGAAAGGGTAACAACCAATGTCTACAGACGGCGCCCAGAAGCAATCAAAAAATACTCGCCCGCTACTGATCGCGCTCATAGCGGTGATCGTCATCATGGCGACGAGCAACATCCTAATCGGCTTCCCTTCCAAACTCAAGAAAGCCCATGCAGAGCCTACTGTCGACGACCCATGCGGTATCAGCGGCTGGGTCTTCAATGACCGCAACGCAGACGGTGTCTTCCAGTACGGAGAACCTATGGTCGGATCGACCGACGTGCAAGGTTCTGAACCGGGTATTCCGGATGTGACAGTTGAACTGGAGCGTCCCAATGGCACGCCAGTGGATTCAACCACCAGTTGGAACGGTGCTGAGAATACCGGATGGTTCCGTTTTCAGGGCCTGGCGCCACAGGTTTATGCCGTGATTGAAACCGATCCCACAGGCTGGGTGAGCGTCTCGATGAACAGGCAGGTCGTCCCTCTGCAGGTGAGCTGTGTGGCCGAGGTCTTTTTCGGCGATCGCCGTGAGAATAGTATTGCGGGCGTCGTCTTTGAAGATCTCAACGGCAACCGGAGGCAGGACCAGGGTGAACCGGGCATCCCGGACGCGGCCGTAAGCCTCAGCTCTAGGCAGGGGAGCTACTCCAATAGTCAGACTACCGATGAGTATGGCGCCTACGAGTTCAACGACGTTCCTGCGGGGAAGTATGTTGTGGAGGAAACCGATCCCGTCGGATACATCAGCCTTTCGCCTAATTCCGTGAACGTCAACCTAAAGGATGGCGGCTTCGGCACGGCGAACTTCGCGGATGCGTCGACGTCAAACTCCATCACAGGCGTGGTCTTTGCCGATAAGAACGGCAACGGCAAGCAAGACCCGGGCGATAACGGGCTGAGCCAGTGGGATGTCACCTTCAGCAAAGTAAGTGCGGCTGGCGCAGACGGTTTGGACGCCGCTGACACCACCGTTCAGACCAACGCGCAAGGGCAGTATGTTATCCCCAGTCTGGCTGCAGGGACCTACCAGGTTTCATCGGCTGTACCCGCGGGCTACTCTGCGGTCAGTCCAGCGATCGTAACCATCACGGCGCAGAACAATCAAGTCGCGCAAGCTAATTTCGCGCTGGGCAACAGTGGTTCCGTTGCCGGCGTGGTCTTCCTGGACCAGAATGGCGATGGCGTTCAGCAGTGGACAGAGCTTGGGATGCCCAACGTGGAAGTATCGTTATCTTCCGGCGGTTCAACCATCACCGACACAGCCACCATTTTCAACGGCAGCTACAGTTTCGATTCGCTCTCACCTGGGGGCATCACAGTCACGGTAAGCCTTCCGGTTGAGCTGTTCAGCACGACGCCTGAATCGCAAGAGGTGACGCTGGATGCGGACGGTGCAGCCTTTGCGAACTTTGGCGTCGGAGAACCGAACAGCGTCGGCGGCATTGTCTTTGATGATAGCAATCTCGATGGGCAACGGGACATCACAGAACCGGGAATCTTTGGAGTCACCGTCGCGCTCAAAAACTCGCATGGTATCACGATCCAGACGCAAACCACAGTGGGAAGCGGCGCCTATCAGTTCGAATCAGTGAGTGCGGGCACCTACACAGTCGTACAAACCGATCTGGATGGATACGCCAGCACAACGCCGAACATTGTCCCGGTAGACTTGCTCAGCGATGCCTTCACCGCGGCAAATTTTGGCGACAGACAGGTCTTGGGAGAATTTATCTACCTTCCCGAGAATCACGTGGGGACTAATTAGAATGCCACGGTTTGAGGTCTAGCAGACTGCCGTATCGGTGAGCATGCTTAGAACCGTATTGTTGTGATCAACTCAACGGTCGCTGGATGGTGTATGATCCAACGACCGTTGCTTGTTGTTCGTCGAAAATATTGTTTGTCCGAAATATTCTCAGGAATCGAACTGTGGTCGTAGCGTTGTGGGTATCCATATGGGCTCTTCTCGCCGGCATCGGTGCGCCCGTCGCAGATGAATGCAGCCCCTTTCCGTCCGAGCATGAACGCTTCGGCTTCAATGTGGTGCGCAACTACGGCCAGTCTATCGATGATTATGCGGTTGAGCAATTGAATGCGGGCTGGTATGTCGACTACAGCGTACAGCAGTCGCCGTCTGCACCCAACGGCATGCAGTATGTGCAGACGTTGCTGCCTTCGCAGTTCTACCCCATTCAACCGACCATTCTCGGACCGCTTATCGATGCCAACCCAGGCGCACTCTGGGTACTGGGCAATGAACCAGACCGCGATCTGCAGGACGGCATGACCGCGCAGGCGTACGCAGTCTTCTACCATGATATGCAGCAGTATATCGTGCAGCGCGATCCGACTGCTCTGGTCGCCGTTGCCGGGCTTGTGCAGCCGACGCCGATCCGGATCCGCTATCTGGAAACCATTCTGGATACGTATGAGCAGCGCTACGGTGCATCCATGCCGGTCGATGTGTGGACGATGCACAATTTCATATTGAACGAAGAGCTGGACAACTGGGGCGCCGGAATCCCAGTGGGGCTTGAGGCGTACGCCGAGGAAGGCGCAGCAACTAACATTTCGGGACCATGGACGCCTGGACCTGTTCCAGCAGCAGATCGTCGACTTTCGCCGCTGGATGGCGGACAACGGCTATCGGGACAAGCCGCTCATCATTACCGAATACGGCATCCTGCTGCCCGATTTCTACGGCTATACCGATACGGTGGTCGGCAACTTCATGGTGAGCAGCTTTGCCTTTATGTTGGCGGCAACCGATCCAGAAATAGGCTACCCCAGAGATGACAACCGGCTGGTCCAGAGTTGGGGCTGGTACAGCCTCAATGACTATCAATACGATATCGATACCGGTATCGGTCTCAACGGCAATTTGTTTGACCACGACAGCGAGCAGATGACATCAGTGGGCAAGCGCTTCGTTGCGTATACCGCACCGCTGGCAAGCTATGCAGCCAATCTGGCGATTCTCGACTCGACTCTATCTGGCTCGACCCTGATCACCGTGGGCGCGGTTTCGCCGGTCACGGCGACGATTTCACTTGTGAACGCCGGGAATGTGGATGCGCAGAATGTCCAACTGTCCGTCTATCGTGGCGAACCGGACAACGGCGGTGAGTTGATAGCCCAGTCGCCAGATAGTACTCGTCTCGAATCCCATTGTGGGCAGGAGCACCTGCTCAGCGCCAGTTTTCTCGTTGCGGACTGGGAACCGGCGTTGTATCGCGTGGTGTTAGCGGTTGAAGCTGCTGAGCCGGATGACGGCGCAGACTTGATGACTGATCAAGTCACATGGTGGATCTGGGTGCTCGAAGAAGGGCAAGTCTTGCAACAAGTTTGGCTGCCTAGTGTGGCGTGGAACTAACCGGTTTCCATCAGGCATAATGGGGAAAGGTTATAGGGGTAGGCTCAAGCCAGTTCCAGGTGCCGCAACACCGTTGGCCATCCCTCCTCCAGAATCGACTCCACCTGGTCCAAGACCTTCACATAGGCTGGACGACCCTCGCCGTACGGGTCGTCGATGTCGCCTGTGCCGCGAACGATTTCGGTGAGGAGCCACACCTTGTAGAGATGTTGCGGCGCGCGATGAAAGACGGCCTGACGATGTTGTTCCTCGGTCACGAGGATCCAGTCCACGTCCGCCAGGTCTCTTGCCGTAAAGCCAGTGGAGCGATGTGCGCTGATGTCAATGCCACGTTCTTTCATCAGTTCCACGACCACGGAATCGGCTGGTTCGCCCGTCAGGGGATAGATGCCGGCAGAGCCCACCTCAATTGTCCTGTTCAAGCCGTTACGCGCAAATCTGGCGCGCAACAGCCCAGCCACCATAGGAGAGCGACAGACATTCGCCGTGCATAGGACGAGTACATGCTTCATGGCAATGTTCTGTTAGGATGCTTGTCTTTGGGTTGATTCGCCGGTAACTTCTGTGACGCCGGAGCCATTAGAATGGTTGCCGTTGGTGCTGTGGGCCATGACCGGCGGCAGCGAAGGCATCTCGCCGCCGTCCTCGCGGCGATAATACTTACTGTTGTAGCGCTTTGAATAATAGCGGTAATAATAATTGTATCCGCTGCCTCGTCGCGATGACAGGCGGTTGAGCAGTACACCCACCACATGGGCATTCACTTGTGACAGAACTGCCGCGGCGCGCTTGAGCCCTTCTTCGCGTGTCTTGCCGGAAAGAATAACCAGCAGCGTCCCATCTACCTGCGTGGCCAGCACGGGCGCGTCTGACAACGCCAGTACAGGCGGGCTGTCCACAATGATGTAGTCGGCCTGTTCACCCAATGTCTTGAGCAGGTTCTTCATGCGCTGCGAGCCGAGAAGCTCGGCCGAATTGGGTGGCAGCGGTCCGGTTGTCATGATCTTCAGGTTGGGGTCATCGGTTCGCTGCAGGTAGCGCGTGGGGTCTGCATTTTCGTCTAGCAGGGCTGTCGTGACGCCCACGTTGTTTACGGTGTTGAAGACGCGGTGTTGGCGCGGCCGGTGCATATCGCAGTCCAGCACGACGACGCGCTTGCCGCTCTGCGCCAGGGAAACCGCCAGGTTGCCGGCGGTCAGCGACTTCCCTTCACTGGCGTCCGGGCTCGTGACGAGCAACGTCTTTACCGGCTTATCGATGGAGGCAAACTGCAAATTCGTGCGTAAAATCCGGTACGCTTCTGCAGGCGGCGACTGTGGATGGTTGACCATGATCAGGTCGCCAGCCCTGAGATCCTTGGCAGAAAGCTCCGGGACAGCGCCCAGCGTGACTTCCCCGATGGCGCTCTGTACGTCCTCAGGGTTCTTGATCGTGTCGTCCATATATTCCAGCAGGTAGGCGGCGCCTGCGCCCAACATAAAGCCAATGGCAGCCGCCAGCAGAATATTGTTGATCAGCTTGGACGACATGGGCGACGACGGGAGGTTTGCCGGCTCCACCACGGTGATGTTGTTGGTGGCACCCCGTTGCGTGGTGGAAAGCAGCGACGCATAATTGCCTTGCAGCGTAAGCAGTTTCTGGTTGAGCGCGTTGATCTGGTTCTGCGTATCCGCGATCTGGCGCGCACTGAGCATGGCTGCCAGCTCCGACTCCAATTTGGTGACTTCATCCTTGGTGGCTCGAATGTTGGCTTCCAGTTCATCCAACTGCTCGTAGACGAATTCCTGGCGGTCCTGTTCCTCCTGGCCGGCAGGGCTGCGCAAAATGAGCTGCTGGACCAGTTCATCGGCCACCGCCTGCGCCCGAACCGGGTCCGTGTCAATGACGGTGATGTCCATAAACTGGGTATTAGGCACGATCTTCGTAGAGTAGCCAGGGAGTCCGCTGATGCCCAGCGCCTCCATGGTCCCCTGCCGCACGGAGTCCCGGTTGATCATATCCGCATACATAGTGAGCAGCTGCTCCGACATCCAAATCTGGCTGCTGTCCGGATTGGGATCGTTGATGGTCGAGCCGACCATGATGGTGGTGCGGGATTGGTAAAGCGGCGGCTGCGAATAGGTGACGATAGCACTGGAGACCGCGGCCAACAAGGTGGAGGCCAGAATGAGCCACCACCAGCGACGCAGCGGGATAATGTATTCTCGAAGTTCCGTTGTTTCCATGGACTGCTATCTCACCGATTCTCCGAGGACCGTTGCCACCAGGTGTGTGTCACCTAGCGTACCCAAATGGGATCCCAGTCCTCAAACTCATTGTTGCTCAGATTGCGTTGGTTGCTTCCATCCGCGTCCATGATCCAAAGCTGGCGTCGTCCGGAATCGCGGTTGGAAAAGAAGACGATTTGGCTGCCGTCAGGCGACCAGGAGGGATGCTTGTCCCACTCCCACTCATTATGCGTCAGTTGCACCGGTTCGCCATTTTCCCATCGTACCACATAGATCTCGTCATTGCCCGAATGCGTACTCGCGAAGGCCAAACGATCTCCGTCAGGCGACCAAGCTGGATCGTAATTGGAACCTTTCATGCCGGCCGTAATGAGCTGGGTGCGGCCATATTCCAGTTCATCTACGTAGATCTGGTTGCCTCGCCCCAGGTCCGCCACATAGGCGAAGTTCTTGCCGTCCGGCGACAGCGTGAGCTGCTCCCGCGCCAGCGTATAGACCCATTCCCGCGTCACCAGTTCCACGGCGCCGGTCTCCGGGTCCAACAGATAGGTGGCGTCCTTAGCGCCCCGATCCGATTTGAAGAGAATCTTGCCGATGACGCTGTCGGGCAGGACACCTGGCGGCTCTGTCGGCGTAGGCGACGGCGTGACCGTACTGTCGAGTAGCAGCGGCACCTCCGTAGGCGAAGGCGTCGGCGAGGCCGTGATCACAATGTCATACCAGGACAGCGGTGTAGGCGTCCCGTTGACGATGGCCTGCGCGGTGGCTAGCGGCGCCTGCGCGATGGCCGTTTCCGCGTTGCCCAACGTGGGCGTGGCAAACACGTATTGCGCCACCACCGCGTTGTAGGGCAGCGGTGTCGGTGTGGCGCGCAGCGCATCGGCTGCTTGAACCGTCGCTTCTACCGAGCGCGCAGCCTGGGTTGCGATGTTGGCGGCAGGGGGCGACGGCAGGACGACGATGGGCGTGACCCACTCCGTGGGCGTGGGCGTGAAGGTGCCGGTCGTCAACGCCACTAGGGTAGGGTACATGGCCATTTCCGTGGCTTCCGCATCATCCGCTGGCGCCGTGGTTGGCAGCACGATGGGCGGCAGACCTTGTTCTATGGCCACTGCCTGCTGCGTGGCCATGTTTTCCGGATAGGGCGTGGGCGTGATGATGGCATAGGGAACAGGCGTATAGGTGCCTACTGTTGTCGCCATTTCGGTCGCAGTCGCTGCCACGGCCAGTGCCGTCATGAGGTTCTCAGGCTCAGTTGTCAGCGTGGCGATGATGAACGGTCGGGTTGCTGTCGGCGGTGGCGTGGGCGGTGGCGGACCCACGTTGACCATAAGTTCCGGCGCAAAACCGTCCGATTCCGGCCCTGTACCGCTGTCCCAGGCAAACAGATCATTGTCGGTATTGTTCCAGGCTTGGATCTTGGCGATAATGCCTGTTTCACCGTCGATGAGCAACTGTTCCATCCAGTTGCGAACTGTTTCATCGAGTTGAAGCACGACAGGTTCGTCCAGCGAGAGTTCATTCGCGTGGAGCGGCGGCAGTGACACAGGCGCGTTCACATCGAGCATGGTTTCATAGTCTGAGCGGTAGAACTCGGGTAGATCACCTTCCGGGATCAGCTGGATCAGCCAGACGGCATCGGGGTCTACATCGACGCGTTCGTCCCGCAGGCCGGTGAGTACCAGGTCGGCGCCTAGAATATCCGCGCCGCGTGCGATACGGCGCAGATCAAAACGCACAGCGGAGAGCAGATTCTGCCCGTCGCTCGTTCCGACATAGAGGAAAGAATCGCCGATGTTGCCCCGTTGGCCCCGGTCCTCGCTCCACCAGCCCACGTCGCCGGCTGCCGGCTTTATGGAGAATGAACGTCCGCCTTCCACAGGTGTCGGCGTGAGGATGCCTCTATTAAGTTCGATTGGTGTGGGGGTCTCGGTCGCTGACTGTGGCGTCTCTGTGGGCAACGGGTTTGACAATAAAGTAGGCGCTGCAGCACTGGCTGGGGTCCCATCGTCGCCAGGGATATTCAAATAGTCCCAAACATAGAAGGAGACGACGGCCGCGACCACGGCCAACAGAATGCCGGCCAGGAAGATGGCCCACCACCCGCTGCGCTTGCCGCCCTCGTCGGCGGCAGCCATCTGTGCGGTCAAAGCGGGCGGCGGCGCCGGGTCCTGATAGATGGGGCAGTTGGCGAAGTCACCGCTTAAGCAATACTTTGACTGATGTTGCAGATCCGGCGCGGTGACGGAGGCTAAACGGTAGCAGCGATGCGATTGCGTGGGCAGTGCGCGCACCAACGAGCGGTCGTCAAAAAGACCGAGGTAGCTGCATACGTTGCTGGGAATTTGGTCGGCCATATCTGAGGCGGTTTGTGTTAGTAACGTAATAAAAGAACTAAAGAAATTAAGTATACATGGTGTTAGCGCAAATACTTGCGGGCGCTCGAAGCTTAACAGTGGCGATAGATGCCCTGCTATAACTTATCCGGCTTTACATTTATTTAAAGTGGTAACATTTCTTGGCGTTTATTTCCAAGTTCATTATTACTCTACTGGAGCTTCCAAATGTACTCCACTTGATCTCTTATTCTCAGCTATCAGCATATCGGCAATACGAATCGCAGCTCGACCATCACCATAGGGGCTGTTTTCGATCTGCATGCTTGAATAGTAGTCGTCATTATCAAGAAGTTGGCTGACGGCTGCGATAATGTCGGCTGGATTTGTACCCACTACTTTTGCTGCTCCGGCTTCGACCGCTTCAGGGCGTTCTGTGGTTTCCCGAAGCACCAGCACGGGTTTTTTCAACGAAGGACATTCTTCCTGCAGCCCGCCCGAGTCGGTTAGTACTATAGTGCAGTTACGCAATAAGTACACCATTTTCTGATAGTCTATCGTTGGTAATAGCGTTATCCCAGGGATATCCGCCAACATGGTCTGTACTGGTATTAGCACATTGGGATTGCGATGAACGGGATAGAAAATTTCTAGTTCACCGCAGCGTTCTTCTGCTATTTTACGCAATGCAGAACAGATATCCTCAAGTGGTTTCCCGTGATTTTCCCGTCGGTGCGCTGTCACCACCATCCACTTCTTGTCCCGCGGCAATCCGAAACACGCACTGTCCGGCGGAGGATCCCACGAACGTGACGCGACTGACAGAAGTGCATCAATGCCTGTGTTGCCAGTAACCTCAACTTTATCCGGATCAATACCTTCTTGAAGGAGGTTCATTTTCGCCTTTGGCGTTGGTGCAAACAGCAAATCACTAACGTGGTCAGTTACGACCCGGTTCATTTCCTCGGGAAACGGATTGGATCGATCGTAAGTTCGCAGTCCTGCCTCAACATGTCCCACATGGATCTTTCTGTGTTGAGCAGCCAATGCCGTCATCATAACAGTCGTCGTATCGCCCTGTACTAGAACCCAGTTTGGTTCCTTTTCAACCAGTACAGGATCGATATTTTCCAAAATGTGAGAGCTAAGACCTGACAACGTTTGGTTGGGTTGCATCAGGTTCAGATCGATGTCCGGGACAATACCAAATATCCGCAGTGTCTGGTCCAGCATCTCTCTGTGCTGCGAAGTCGCACAGGTTACTACTTCAAAGTCTGCGGGACGCGACGCTAATTCTGCAATTACGGGCGCCATCTTGATGGCTTCCGGTCTGGTGCCAAATACAACCAACACACGACAGCGTTTGTCTATCATTATTGAGTTAGGTTCCAAATGCCAATTGTTTTCGTCATCGCTTCACAATTGCCTAGTGCGGGATGAAAAAAAGTCAAAAAAATTCTGTCATCTGCGCGGCGTCTTGACCCAGTTAACTCTGCCGCCCATAAGGGTCGATCGAATGGGTATCCAAATTCGCCATGCAAGGTAGAACGGGCCTGACAACATGGCCAAATATCCATATGCAGGAGCCTTTGTTAAGAGTAGTGAAGCAAAAGGAAACAGTCCAGCCAGCACTGCCAAACCCAAGGGCGACTTTGCTCCGCCACTACACATCGGGCTTCTGATCCGCCCACTGGCAAGCTGTGAAATCAGAAGCAGGAAGGACAGCAATGTAACCCATGAATACGATGGCAATGAGAGTTCCAGCACCTTATCCAGTGCATACCCTTTCTCGAACGCAATTCCTGTCTGCATAACGCGCCAAGATACTTCTTCCTCAAAGTAGACGCACCAGCATACCAGCGTGCACGTTGCGATGTGGCATCTTTCCATGATCCGGCGGCCTGTCCGTAAGAGACGGCATCGGGCGTATATCGGATTTTAACTCCACGTGTGACCAAATCTATTCCATAATCCCTATCCTCGGTTAGCGAATCTTGGCCCCCCCATGGATATGCCTCCAGTATTTCTCTGCGGAAACACATTGCATCACCCATCAAACGGGCAGAGAAACCGAGATTTTCCTTAGCTTGATTTCTGATACGGTTATTCAGTCTCATGTCAGCATCCGCCAGGGCACTAAACCGATCGTTTCTAGGGTTACTTATAACGTGGTGACCCTGGATCACTTCCGCACCGGAGGCAAGCAGCTTCGAAGCAGACAACAAGAAGGTCTCATCAACAAGGCTATCGGCATCAAACACACAGACAATGTCATAGTGGCGTTCGTCCGCTAGAAGACGGGCTACTAGCCAAGTCAGGGCAAATCCTTTGCGTCCGCACGGTTCACACTCACGAACATGCACGATTACACCAGCTGCTTTTGCGACTTCAGCCGTATCATCCGTACAGTGGTCAGCAACCACATGTATATCGTACATATCCTTCGGATAGCTCAGACGGCGGAGTTGTTTAACTGTATCGCCGATAACGGTTACTTCATTATGTGCTGGAATAGCTATTGCATACCGGATTTTGGAGTGTTCATGTTGACAACGGGATTCAGATGATGGACGTCCAACTAACAGCAGAAAATATAGATAAGCCAGACCGCCGGCTGTCCATCCTACAATAGTGTAGTAAATAAGGAGCAAGAGCGCCACTATCGCACTTGTCTGCAGTTGATGGCGTAGCACTTTAAGTGGATGTATCTATGTATCATTGGTCACTCCATAGTGACGAAGCGGCTGCCCAGGCAGTACGACCCATCGAACGGACCATAGGAGCGGTATGCACCGCAGCGCAAAACTCCCGCAAGTGTTCCACATGCGCCTGCCCATCCTCCTCGCGTACGAAGGATACAAGCGTTACATCATGTTTCTGGGCGAGAGAGCGCAGGACATAATAGGCCCGAATTTTCGGGCCTGCGTCGAGGGGATAGGGAAGCACCTGGGTCAGAAAGAGAATCGAACTCACAAATTAGGTGCCCCGAAGATGGAGCACGACGGCTACGGTTTTCACCAGAATCTGCAGATCAAGCACAATGCCCTGGTGTTTTACATAGTACAGATCGTATTCCAGCTTTTCCCGTACATCCGCCAGAGAACTGGCGTAGCGGTATTGGACCTGCGCCCAGCCCGTTAAGCCCGGACGTATGCTGTGACGGATGCGATAGAAGGGCAACTCTTTCGCCAGGTCATCCACGAACTCCGGACGTTCCGGTCGCGGTCCAATGAGGCTCATCTCGCCGCGCAGCACATTGATCATCTGCGGGACTTCGTCCAGCCGCATGCGGCGCAGCCACTTTCCCATAGGTGTGATGCGCGGATCGTCTTCAGAGGCCCACACCGGGCCGGAATGTTTTTCGGCGTCCGGCACCATGGTGCGAAACTTAATGATCGAAAAATCCTTGCCTCCTTTGCCCACACGGGTCTGTCGGTAAAATAGTGGTCCCGGCGACGTGAAACGGTTTACCGCCCAGATCACAGGACAGACAACCGCTAATAGCAGCACGCCAAACAGACCGCTGATGATATCGCCGATGCGGCCAAGCCCAAGATAAACTCGCTCGCCGAAACCCTCCTCCATGTCGAGCAGGCGAGGCAGATCCCGGCCCAGATGATCAACCGGCACGCGACCGAATAGGCGCTCGTACAATTTGCCCATGGTGGTGACAGGTACGCCTGATTCGCTGCACTGGACTAGCGTGTCCATGAGACCCGTGGAAATGACATGCCGGTGCGTGATGGCCAGCACCACCTCATCCGCCTGCAGCTTCTGGGCCATGGGCAGCAGAGCCTCGTAGCCGCCGAACACCGGTATGCCCTGAATTGCTGTGTACTTGAGAGCGGGATTGTCGTCAATATACCCCACGATCTCGTAGTTGGTATACTTGCCGTCCGGAGAGCGCCACCAGACTTCGACCGCAGATGCTAGTTCACGTGCAGCAGCGCCGGCTCCCACCACGATTGCCCGCTGGTTGAACCAGGGCTGCACAAACACTCGGGCGTACACAAAGCGCCAACCCGCCAGTCCCACACAGGCCATTGCCACGAACAGGAATGTCTGACTACGCCGCGCCAAGCGGCGGCGTGAACCATGGAATGAATGTGTACGCTACCGTCGTCGCCAGCGCGGCGCTGAATGTTCGTTGGAAAATTGCCCACGGGCTAGAGGCGCTGGCTAGATTATATAGGTCAAAGAAGACGGCGCAGGCCAACCAAAGCAGGCTGAGCGTGATAAACCATTTGGGAAAGTTCCAGACTGGCGGTAAACCTGCCGGCCCGCGCAATTCAAGCGCCAGCGCAAGGGAACCATTGATGAGTAACAGATCCATAAAGGCCAGCAACAGCCTGCGTTCAGAGACGCGCAGCCGTATGCTTGGCAACGGAATGCGGCCAATGGACAAGCCCCGATTCTCTATGGTCTGTGTTTGTGCGTCAATCCAACTGTCGACTTCGCTGGGGATCACGTTCGGCTCCGAGGGTTGCGATGGATGTGATTTGCTAACAGTTATGCGCGGGCATGTACTTGTGCGTATAGTTGTCCCAATTTGTCAGTTGCATTTGTGGCTTGTTGGTCGTACCAGTGCCGACCTGCTCTACCCAGCTGTGCCGATCGATCAGGACAGGAGAGGGCTTCATTCAAGGCGCTCGCCAGCGCATCTGTGTCTCCAGCCGGTACAACCCATCCTGTTTCCTGCGGTATGACATACTCCGCTAAGGCGCCGCTGTCACTCACAATCACCGGCTTCGAGAAAGCATAGGCGGCAGCGATCAGGGCAGACTGCGTTGCTCCTGTATACGGCAGGACGACGACGCTACATCGCCGAAAGAGTTCAACGGCCTCGTCATCTGCGATGTGATGGTTGTGCAACTCAACAGCGTCCGGCACCGCGCCATGCCACACTTCGCCAATATCTCCCTGCCCTGCCAGTATCAAGCGCTTGCCGGTGCCGCCGGCATTCGATTGCTGTACGGCGGTCAGCAATTCGGGTACGCCCTTATACTTTTCTATCCGTCCAAAGAACAGCGCCTGATTTTCGTACGAGACTTCAGGCGGCGATTGTGCCAATTTCCTGACGCTTGCATGGCTGCCGAACAGATGTACCAATGGTATCGCCGTCACGGCTGGCGCATCACGCAACTCTGCCGTAAGCCGCTTTCGATAGCATTCGCCATGGACCAAAATATGGTCTGCGTAGCGAATTACACATCGATTCCAGCTTCGTATCAGCGGCCCAAAACGCACGCCGGGATGTGGATCCAGGTCATGCAGCGTATGAACGGTCGATATCGCTGAGCGACGGAGCTGCCACAGCAATCCTGGATTCCAAAGATGGACGCCTGTGAAATGGACGACGTCCGGCCGCAACTGCCTGACGGCTCGCGAGGCTGCCCTGTACTGCGTTGACCTGACCCCGTTTGTATTGAATCCCGTCCCCTCAGTCGTTATGGGCGTGTGAACCTGTACATTCGGGTTGTACCGGTCTGCCACATAACATTGGGTTGTTACAAGATGCACTTCATGACCGGCTTGACCGGCGCTGTACGCAAGGTCAGCCGTGTATTGGTGCATACCGAAGGTTGACGATAAAAGGATGTAAACTATCCGCACGGAGGTCGTTCCGACATGTTCACCTAGGATGACCAAGCCAACACGCTGTCGCTTGCCTGGGTCCGCTACGAGGAGATGCTCCGCTGTTCTCCTGCCGCCTAACAAATCATTGAAGACGCGTTCTCGCCATAATGCTCTGCTGTCTGAAGCATAGTATTGCATTTCTGTGCCCTGTTAAACGCGAGTGAATTGCGAGGAAAATCACGGATGAATGTTGGTTCAACCTTGCCGAAGGATACGTTGCGGCCATCGGACCGCCAACACATTGCCTATTGCACCCTTACAAATTACTCGCGGGCCAACCGGGAAATCTGGCTATATTGGCAGTAGATACGGTAGAGGGACATGAACCACACGCTGAGAAGTTTGACTTAGCTGGTCCCCGCGCAAGCGCATCTATTATCAAACGGCCTGTCCACTCTGTTCGCGGCACTGAACTGACCTGCATGCAAGACAATCCAAGCGTTGTTCCAGAGCGAGTGGGTCAAGGGCTTTCGGTCTATGTGCGACGGCAGGCATCCAGCTGGTCCCGCTATTGGCTGGAGCAATTGGTGATGGCTGCTGTTGGCTGGATACCCACAGTGGTCGGCATCGCCATTCGAGCCGTAGTCTACCGGCTGATCCTGCACATGGACGGCATTGCGGCCATCGAAGACGGGGTGCGTTTGCGCTTTGCCAGCCAGATCAAGCTGGGCAGGCAAGTGTATCTGGATAAGGACACCTACCTGCATGCGTGTCCGGCAGGAATAGAAATTGGCGACAATTCGCTGGTGATGCACGGGGCTATTCTGCATGTGTACAACTTTCGCAACCTGCCCCATGCCTTCATCCGTATCGGCAGGAACTGCCTGATCGGCGAGCGCAGCATCTTGCGCGGCCAAGGTGGCATTACGTTCGGCGACCGTGTCTATACCGCGCCCATGGTGCAGCTCCTGGCCGTAAACCACGTATTCGACGACGCACATCGCCCTTTTGTGGAGCAAGGCATTACAGCCGAAGGAATTGTGATCGAAGATGACGTGTGGATCGGCGCTGGCGCCATCATCACCGATGGCGTGCGCGTTGGCGCAGGCGCCGTCATCGCGGCCGGCGCGGTGGTGACCCAAGACGTACCGGCGCATGCGGTTGTGGGCGGCGTGCCCGCGCGTGTGCTGCGGCGGATCGGCGAAGGCGAACAACAACCGAGCACTCGCTCTGTCTATCTGCACTAGATGGTCCGACTGAAACGTGCCGAAAAGCAAGACCCTTAGTCCTCTGATGGGAGAGTTGACCAATGCAATCATTGTCCGTCGTCATTCCGGCCTTGAACGAGGAAGACGGTATTCGCGACATCTGCCAGCGCGTTCTGTCCGTGGAACCCGCCCTAAACGATGTGGGCGTCAACGGTTTGGAACTCATCGTCGTGGATGACGGGTCCACCGACCGCACGCCGGAAATCGTGCGCTCCATACCCAACGTGCGCCTCATCAGTCACCCCACCAACAAGGGCTACGGCGCTGCGCTGAAGACTGGCTTTGGAGCCGCTATGGGCGACTATATCGGCTTCCTCGACGCGGACGGCACCTATCCGCCCGAGTATTTTCCGCAACTCTGTGCGGCGGGCATTGCCCAGAACGCCGACATCGTCATCGGCTCGCGCATGGCCGGCTCCGACAGCCAGATGCCCGCGGTTCGGCGACTGGGCAACCGCCTCTTTGCCTCTCTGGTGAGCCTCATCAGCGCCAGCAAGATCACCGACTCTGCCAGCGGCATGCGTGTCTTCAAAAAGGAGATCCTGGAGCAGGTCTACCCGCTGCCGGATGGGTTGAATTTGACGCCAGTCATGAGCACGCGGGCGCTGCACGAAGAGCTGAAGATGATCGAGGTGCCCATCCCCTACAGTGAGCGCGTGGGCCGTTCCAAGCTCAGCGTGGTCAACGACGGCATGCTTTTCGCGTCGTCCATTGTGGAGACGTCGTTGAGCTACAATCCCGTGCGTGCGTTGGGTCTGGTGAGTTTGGTCGCTTTAGGTATCGCGGCTTTGTTTGCCCTAGGGTTGTTCATCCTGCGTCTGAGTGGCGTGACCTCGCTGGGCCCGGTTGCCGCCTTTCTGGTCTTCCTAGGCGTGGTGCTGGCCGTCGCCGGTCTCATGACATTGACCCTGGGCGTCTCCTTCAACTACTTTGTGGCCCTCTTCCACAAGACGCCGGTCAAACAGGGACTTTTTGGCAAACCGATCCTAAAGCAGAGCCCAGTACCCTATTTCGGTGCGACAGGCGCTATTGTTTTCGGTATCGGTGTTATGGTAGGGGTAGGTGCGCTGGTATTTGGGCTGACCGGCATGTCCATGGAGCGGCTCTGGTTCTATTACCTGATCAGCGCAGGTTTGTCGCTCATCGGCATCCAGCTGATCATCATGTGGGTGCAGACGCAGGTGCTGGATACGCTGAGCAAACGGGAAAAGCTCGTGCAGGAGGAACTGAACCAGTCTGTGCCTGACGAAGAGCCTGCGTGGTCCGAGCAGGCAAGTGTCGCTTGACGAGACTCCCTCTCCTACTTATGCTCCACTAGCACCGGTTCGACAAGGCCTAGCGTAAAGGTTCACAGACTGTTCATGACACAACCCACTGATATTCGTAACAATCTAGGTTCCCGGCGCATTCCCAAATTGCGCGCATCCGCATTTCCAGACGCCGGCGCGGCTGTGCAGGCCATCGAGCACCCCACGCACGGCGTGGACATCCTGCTCGTCAACCCGCCCACGCCCGACGGCGCCATCTGGATCCGCAGCCAGCACCGCGTGGGCCGGCGCAGCCGCGAAAACATGGTCTGGCCGCAGGTGAGTCTGGCTCAGATGGCTGCCATTCTCCTACCGGACTACAGCGTGGAAGTCATCGACGCCAACGCGTTGCGCATGGGCTGGGCAGAGTTCGAGCGGCTACTGGAAGAGAAAAAGCCCAAGTACTACCTAACACAGGTGACTGCACCCACGTTGCGCAATGACATGTACGGCGTTTTTGTAGCCAAGTCCCTAGGCGCCAAAACCATGGCCTTTGGCACGCATGTTACGCCCATGACGCTAGAGACCCTAAGCGCCTTCCCCGCTTTGGACTATATCCTGCGCGGCGAGCCGGAGATGACGTTGCGCGAACTGCTGGACAAGTTCGAAGAGCGTTCACCCAGCGATGCGAAGATCGCCAAGATGCTGCAGGAGACCAGCCAACTCCAGAGCCACGGCAGCGGCATCAAGCTCTACGTGGATTCCTTCCCGCAGATGGACGACTCGCGTCCTGAAGCGCAGCATCCTGGGCCTGGCCTGGCGCAAGGGCGACGAGATCGTCGTCAACCCGGACCGCCCCTTTATCCCCGATCTGGACGATCTGCCCATCCCCCGCCACGACCTGCTGCCCTTGGACAAGCAGCGCATGCCCATGATCAAGGGGCCTTTCACCTTCATCGTTACCAGCCGAGGCTGTCCGGCTGGCTGCAAGTACTGCATCAAGCATGTCACCTACCAGAACTCCGTCCGCGTGCGCTCGGCCGAGAATATCGTGGCTGAGTTGCGCGTGTCTGAGTGACCTGGGCGTTCACAACATCCACATGTACGCCGACCTCTTTACCGTGAACCGGGAGCATGTGGTCAGCCTCTGCCGCGCCATCATCGACGCGGGACTGGATATTCACTGGACCTGCAACAGCCGCGTCGACTACGTGGACGAGGAGATGCTGCAGCTGATGGGTCAGGCGGGTTGCTGGTACATCTCCTGGGGTATAGAGAGTGCCAACGAGCAGATCCTGAAACAGGCGCGCAAGGGCTATAGAAAGGAGCAGGCGGTCCAGGCGCTGAGGTGGGCCAAGGCGGCTGGTATCAACAACTGGGGCTACTTTATTATCGGCCTGCCCGGCGAAACCGAAGAAACCATCCGCGAAACGATCGACTATGCGAAGGAACTGCCGCTGGATATCGCGCTCTTCCACATCGCCGCCCCGTACCCGGGCACGCCCTTCTTCTATGAGGTAGTGGACAACAACTGGTTCCGGCCCGGCACCAAATGGGAAGAGGTGGACATGGACCAGTCCACCGTGCTGGACTATGAGAACCTGACTGCGGAGCAGCTTGAATACTGGCAGAAGCGAGCCACACGCGAATGGTCGTTGCGCCCCGGCCCCATCTGGACCTTCGCCCGCGGTTTGAACAGCTGGCAAGGCTTCAAATCCGCTGTCGATGTGGGATGGCAGATGCTCAGTTTCTCTCGCTCCTAGATCGTTGTAATTCGTGTCCACTGTCAGCGCTCCTCGCAAATGGCATCGCGTTCGTCCCGCTGGGATCGCGCGGATGGCTGCCATATCCAGTGCCGTCACCATCTCGGCCGCAATCCTATTCTTGCTGACGGCAGGCATGGGCGTCGCCGTAGCCTACGATCGACAAACCGCGCTCATGCGATTTGTGTTGTTTGTCTTCCCGTATTTGGCTCTGCTGGTGGCGACGGGACTCGGCGGACGCGGCGATGGCCAGTGGCTGTCGGGCGCACTGTCTACCGGCAGTGCGCTGCTTGGCGCGCTGCTCTCTGTCTACTTCCTTCTTGGTTACGAATGGTCACAGAGCTCAGGCACATACCAATCCCTGTACCAGATCGGTCAGCAGATCACAGCTATGCGACCGGCGGTCACACTGCCGGAAACCGTCAACGAGAATGTCATCGGCAGCGCCCTAGTCATTCTTATTCTGACTGGGTTAGGCGGTCTGCTGTGGAGTCTGCGTCGCAGACGGTTATGGGCAAAGGTATCGCTGATCCTGCTGATCACGCCTGCGCTGCTGCTCTCCACCTTCACATTGGGTATGACCGAATCGCGTGGAGCGTGGGCATCCGGACTCATCGGCTTGATTGCTTTTGTCTTCGTGCTGTGGCTAACCGGCGCGAAGTTGAACGCTGGTGTGGGCAGAGTCGGCTATATTGTACTCGGTGTGGCAGGAGCAGCGCTTGCCGCAACCATACTATATATATTAGTCGACCCGATACAGGCAGGCAGACTCATTGGCCAGCTCGGCTCCACCTGGAGCGGACGCGCTCAGCTTTGGCAGGATGCCCAGGCTCTGATGCACGATTATCGGTTCACGGGCAGCGGTCTGGGCAGCACCATGATGGTCTACTCCACCTATTATCTGCTGCTGCATGTGGGCCATACCAGCCATATGCACAACCTCTATTTGGAAATCGCCGTACAACAGGGGCTGCCCGGCCTAATAGCCTTTTTAGCTATGGTGGCAGGATTAGCGTTCCTACTCATCGTCACCATGGCTGAAGCCACGCCAGGTCGAAGGCGGTTGGCCGCGGGCGCATTCGCCGCCCTCATCGCCTTATTGTTGCACGGCTTGGTGGACGCGGGGCTCTACGACAGCCGACTGGTCCCTCTGGTTTTCCTGCCGCTGCTCATTGCCTGGCCCATTCGTGCCAGACGACGGCCCGACGATCCGGTTTCCTGGGGACGCCTGTCCTTTGTCAGCGCATTAGTCCCCGTGGCCCTGATGGTCATTTCGCTCCTGCTGCCGGGCAGTCGTGCCCAGTTTCAGGCCAACCTGGGTGCAGTGGACCAGACTATCGCCGAACTTTCCGTGTATTCATGGCCAGCTTACGCCATCCAGGATGACCTGCGCCAGCTGGATGGCGTGGACCTACGGCTAGCCGAAGCGCGCTATCGAGCCAGCCTCACCATGGATCCCAACAACGTGACTGCACACCAGCGCCTGGGACAGATCGCCTTGGCGCGTGGCGAACTGGACGCGGCGCGGGAACACCTGCAGGCAGCGTTGGATTCGTCCCCGGAACGGCGCGCCGTCAAGCTGTTGTTGGGCGAAGTGCGGGCCATTCAGGGCGAACCGGCCCAAGCGGCAGAGTTATGGCACGGACTGGACATGGATTCTGGCCAGTTCGGCGTACGCCGCTACTGGGTCCAGCAAATGGACAATATTCAAGCGCTTCAGCGCTACGATGCGGCGCAGGAAGAGTGGAAGAAGTCCGAGGCGGCGCCGTAGCCGGCAAACGTTACCAGTAATCATCAAGAGCAAATCCACTGTAGTGAAAGCTGAGACCTGTTATGAATCCCCGAACCCCCTGGCTCAGACCCGACGTCATCCTCTTTGTTCTCTTTGTTATCGGCGTACTGTGGTGGATCTCCGACCCTGCCCCCTGGGTGGACACCTATATCGAAGAGTCCCACCACCGTATTGACAGCGCGAATTCGCAGCTGGAAAAAGTTATCGCCGTAACACAGTCCAACCTGGCCCAACAGAGCCGATCTCGCCTGGTAGCCGGACTCGTCATTGTGCTTGTAGGACTGGTCGTGGCCCTGCGCGCCCGCTGGCAGTTTCTACACACGGCTCGTTTTACGCGACGAGCCTGTCCGATCTGCGGTGGTCCCATCGTGCGCGTGCACCGCACACAATGGCAACGCGTCATGGAGAAAGTGTTTTTCCTGCCCATGCGCCGCTACCTCTGCCGCAACAAAGATTGTCGATGGTCGGGTCTTCGCTTTGGACGCTCCAATCGGGCAGTTCGCCATTCGCATCGCAGGGGATTATCGCACGAATGATACATTCGTTTCTTGGGGCAGAGAGTTATTACAGGAGTGTCTGGCACATTTGTAGAGCAGAAAGCTTTATAAGTCTCAGCTGCTATGCAGATTCAACCAGAAACAGTTAACGAATGGATTGTAGCTGCCGATTAACCTCAGGCCATGTGTTTATGTGAAAATCTCGTTGAGTATCATAATCGTGGGCGAAATATACCTTCTGCGCCGTATGTGCCGAGATTGACTGCATAAATTCCTCGTTCGATGTTCCAAGTAACTCCCACGTAACGAGCGTATATCGCACCCGATCATCGCCAGCAGATCCGCTAACAGCCGCGGCAATGCTCCTCTCGATCCTGGGAGTTGTGAAAATGGACGAGCCATTGATTGTAACCTGTCTGGGCACGGAGGGGGTGTTGTGGGGCAACGTGAACGCTGTTAGATGCGGCCACCATTTGTGAATTTCGTGTTGTTCGGTTTCGGATAGAGTCATTAGGCGGTCGATGAAAGTCCGTGTCTGTATTGTAAACAGAAACGGATACGTGGTTGGGTATTCGAAAAAGAAGACGATTGTTGGTGGAATGAACTGTCCTGCTGCATCATGGGCAGCTCGTACCGGAGAGCCTCGGTAGACCTTACCTGCAATAGTATGCCAACCCTCCCACCGGTGGAGGAAATCATTGTCAGGCGCAATATTATACATGTTAAGCTGCGCTTCGTTGAGCGCGTGGATGAACCAGAGATCGTCCATGATCAGAGCTGGATGGTCCGACTGCTCAAGCTTCTTTACTAGGTTGGATAATTCTTGTGGACGTTGCAGATTGCTTGGATGGATATCTTCGAAGCTAATCGCTGCAAGTTGCATCACGCGTTCGCGCAGCGATGTCTCACTGCGATCATGATACCAGTGTATCAGCATCTGTGCCTGGACTGGCGATATCGGTGAAATGGTTACTTCTGGGGATTGGAGTGCATTGACATACTGTTCGAAATACTGCTGTCCGAGTTGGTTGTTGACCTCAAAATCTTGCGTGATGGTCCTAGTCGATTTTGCACCACAGAGGCTCGCCATCACCGAACCCGAGATTGAGCGAGCTTCACGCACACGCTTACATAGGGCACCTAAGTGCGCGACGTCATATGGACCGTATTCAACGCTGTATTGGTGACACGAGCAGAGGTTGTCAATAGTCATTCGGGGAAGCCTGTCTATTTATATTTCCCACAATATTGGTTAAATCTCCCACAATATTGGAGATTACTTGTCGACGTCAATGATCAGCAGTGCTAGTCTTGTCTTTGAAGATAATTGAGGCTTGGCACCCATTCCCAACTTGGCAGTGCTGGTAATTCCGGGTACAGGAGTTCTCCACCCTCTGTAACTTCTAAAAGCGACGCAGCGTGATATAGGAAGCCCGGGCACCGCCTATAGCGCGAGATATATAGAGCTAGAAGATCAATAGCCTGATCGCTGGAGCTATGACAAGTCTGGATAGTACTTACTGTACCATAGATCGCTTTAGCAGTCAGCAGCAAGTTGTTGGCCAATACATCAGGCGCATCAACTGTGATATCGTACGCCGGATATGTTTGCCACTGATATCTAGTATTATCCACATCACTCGTCATCGAAATAGAATTGCTGGCGTTCAGTCGCCCCAGAGCCAAGTCCAAGACTCCCGAAGGAGAAAGCGAACCAGTGAGCGCATCTTGATTTAGTTGACTGCGGCGAGAGAGGTTCATGAGCCGACACCTTCTTTTTCAGAAGCGGATAGTATGGTTCGGTTCAGACTTCGAAAATGCCAGATTTTGTGCCGAAAAATAATCGTATGTAGGAGCAAATCAAGTATAGAAAGCGCGCATTGACTGGGTCAAGCGTAGCAGTCCTAAGATATTGGAGCGATACTGAATGAGGGTGGAAAGAAATAATCGGCTACGCCCCCGATGTAGCCGATTGGTTGCGCGTTTGTATGAAGACTCATGTTGTAATATGTCCAGAATTTTCTGATAGTCGGTATTAGGACTAGAATAGAGAACAGCTCCACACAGCGCAACGAAAACTCAGTACACTGTACTCGCAAGCACCTGAATTCCACAGCGTCCAACTGCCAAACGGGCGTATGGTCCACAACAACCGTTTGTGAACTTACTTCTTTAGAATCGTTAGCGGCACGAATTCTTAGCTCTCGTCAGATAAGTCTCATCTAGTTCAGTCACATTCTTACAATCGATAGCAATCTTACCCCAGGAGAATTCTCATGCATCGCAGCCCCCGTATTCATCGTTGGATGTCTATCTTCGCGCTTGTCAGCATTCTGTTGACTATAATGGCTCCTGTTGCCTATGGACAAGAGGATGGCACGGTGTTGCTGCCGAATGTGCGTATGGATGAATCTGGATACGCTGAAGATACGAATAGTGTCGCTGTATCTAGTGATTTTCTATTGGAGTCGGGATTGATCCAGTATGGCCATTTTGTTCTGGATACCGGTCTTCGTGAGGAACTGGAGAGACAATGGTCATTGCAGCCTTTGGGCATTCAAGAAGGCGACAGGTTCGCTGTCTATAGCGTTACTCAATATGATGAGGATTGGATTCTGGTATCTATTGTGCCTGTAAATGAGAATGGCTCTATTAGAGAATCTGGCCGTTCTGGCGGTGTATCTGTACCTATCGTCGGTCACAGAATGGAGGATTCAAAATGGGAGGTAGCAATAGGTGGTACAACTCAATACTCTATTCTTCTATCGAGCATACCCGATGAATTCGTCGCTACGAGTAACATAAGCTACCTCGATCCATCCTGGTTTCCTACTAATAGTGCCGCAGTGGTTCCAGCTCTCCCATACAAATTTCCCTGGTCTGGCGAGGACTGGGAATATCGCCAAGGATGGCATTATGGATGTCTGGATATTGGTACTGATTCAGATGACAAGGGCGTTCTATCAGCTCAAGATGGGGTTATTACTGACATATGCGAACGCGAGGGGTCTAGTACCAACATAGAAATAAGATCCAGATACGACGGAAGAAAGTTAGGATACTGGCATATCAATAGGAGTACATTAGCACCGGGCATATCAATAGGGGCTACTGTATATCGTGGACAGAAGCTGGGAAATCTGTTGCCTGGAACATGGAGTGATGGGTGTGGGCATACTGAAAATCAGAGAGATAACAGTGCCCATCTGCATTGGGTTATTGCAGGCACTGAATCGTTCACTGTTGATGGCTGCAGACAATCAGATCCTCCTACAGACTCAGAATGGCGAAAGGGGGACGAGTCAGTCAATGTCCTTGGATATCTTGGTTCGACTAACATCCGACTCATCAGGCAAATTAAGTCTCTGTGGAACGTACTAGATTGGCAGGGAAAAGGATGGCCGTATCTAGTGCGTTTTGTAGATGATCGTGTCCGTCTGGTTACGTTCAATGGCAGCGAGTATGAAAGGCGAAGCTGTGAAGACAGATGGTTGATAGTACCCAAAGGCACAAACGTTCTACAATTTTGGTATGAAGCACGTGATGGTGGGGGTCAGAATATACCCGAGATCAAGCTGGAATCACATCCTATCGGTTTTTCCATTGCGTCATGTGCTGGAGCTACCGAGGGAGGTATACGCTTCCTCGAGCACGAATCCGCTGTAGAGCACTTTATCCGAGCCTCCCGACAACGGACCGCCGCGCACAACGGGCGAATCCCTTACAAAGACATGGCGAGTCAAGAATTCCGGCACATCCACCTGGGATGGATTCAAGCTCATCTTCACCGGCGGCAACCAAATGGGCGGCGCAAGTCCTGTCAACATCCCCAAAACGAGCCCGGTCAGGAAGTCGATATTAGCGTCAATCTAACGGCACCGGATAGGTCCAGCCGTGGCAACTGGCAAATCGTGAATAACGAAGGCACCTGGGTTGAAGGGGGCGACCTTTGGGTTCAGATCAACATTGCCGGAACAGCCCCTGTATCAGATGAGGCGATCGATATCATCAAGACGGACTATCCAGTCACCGTGAATCCCGGCGAGAGCTTCCGGCCCAAAATACTGTACGCGTCAACGACAGTGATGGAACGCTCATCGAAAGCCGCGGCGACATGCTGCTCAACAAGGACGGTAACCTGTTTGGCGCATCTAACATGTCGGTTACTGGGGTCGTGAATCCGGGGCAGAGCTATGAGTTTGTCTTTTATGAAAATGATCCGATGCGCTCCCACCCAAGAAGGTACTTACGAAAGCGTATGGCAGGTGTGGCGCAAAGGACGTGGATTGGCCCTGAGATCAGAATCCGATTTGAGGTCAAATCAGGCGGAGGGAGCAATCGCCCGCCAAATGCACCTAGATTGACCGATCCCGGTGATTGGGCTGTGTACCAGTCAGGCATCACCTTGAAAGCGCAAGCCAACGGAGATCCCGACGGAGACGCCATTACCCACTACTATTTCGATATCTTTGAAAGCGCCAACACCGAAGAGCGGCTGGATAACTAGTAGTAGCTGGTCACCGCCTGGGCTGGGTAACTATGGATATCAGTCGCGCGTAAAGGTAAGAGATAGCCGAGGCGCCGAAAGCGGTTGGAGTGAAGTACGTCACTTCAATATCGAGAATCCAGTCCGGAGATTAAGAGTTTCTCATTGGCAATGGTGTCATGCACCATGGGGTAACACAGATCAAATTTGCTTCTGTGCCGAGACCAAGGCGGGACGCTCCACTCCATCTGAATATCGCGAACGATGGCTCGGATAGTGGTGAATGGAAGTTCTACGGCACGGACACCTCGTTGTGAAAGCGATAGTGATGTGATCGTCCGCCGAATTGGACCCAACGTGAGTACGCAAGCGGTACTCACAAAGTCCGTCTATATGCTCGTCCAGGCCTGGTGGTTGGGCCGCGGCAGCAACAGCGGATATTACCATTCCCGTACCCTCGATCAGCGGCCGGGACCACCTTTGGTCGTCTATCCGGAGAATCATTCCTACCTCGGTCAAAAACTATCCACTTTGATTGGGATTATACGTACCGGACGACCAATTACCGCCTGGAGGCTGCTACCGACTCCGGATACTCGAATAAGCTGCTAGATGTTACCCTGCCAGTGAACCAGTCCGAATATACGCATACCTTTGCACAAGAGCATGAGATCGTCTACTGGCGAGTCACCGCAACAGGTCCATACGGTTCGGAGATTCAACCCAGGATTTCCACATCGACATGACGCCGCCAGACTCGGCCGTGACGGCATTGCCGGCAACCACTGTGGAGAACAAATTCACCGTTCATTGGGGCGGCAGCGACGCCCGCTCTGGTTTGTGTTGGTACGATATTCAGGTGCGCGACGGCAATCGCAGCGACAGTGCTTGGGAGGATTGGCTAGTCAATACCGACACAACCGCCGCGCTATTTGCAGGACAGCCAGGTCATACCTATTACTTCCGTTCACGGGCAATGGATGAAATCGGCAACTGGGAACCATGGCCGACGTTGGCTGATGGTGACACGCATACACGCATTGACCCGTCATCGGCGCCACCGGTCGTGTGGTGGAATGATGATTACGACGAAAAACGTAATCTAATCATCCTGAACAATGACACCGATACCATGCCGACTGGCTTCCCAGTGCATGTTCGATTCGACGCTAGCACAGACCCCACTGCAGCCGAGATATACGCAGCATCACTCTCCGCCACCAAGGGAGATGATATTCGCATTGTGCACAATAACCAGACGCAACTTGACCGAGTGATCTATACCATGCAGTCGAACCAGATCGATATCTGGTTCCCCATACAGGCAGGACTTGGTGGTGGGCAAACAGACTCGACCAATTATCAGATCTACTATGGGAATGCCTCAGCGTCGTCACCGCCTGCGAACTCCAATAACGTGTTCTTGCCCCATGCGGATGGGAATACTATGGGTTTATGGCATTTCCAGGAAGGTAGCGGAAGTACAGTCAAGACTTCTGGCCGCTCTCACAACGGTAGCTTTCTATCAACGGTGGTGGGGTGATGGATACCTGGGAAGGGCCGGAAACTTTAATGGTTCCAGTTCATATGTGGAGGTGGGGACACTCAGATGACTTTAAGCCTGGCGCCATCACTCTCGAGACTTGGGTGAACGCGACAGCTCATACTGGCAGCATATATTCGATAAGACAGATACCGTATCGGGTACGACTATAATGGCGGCAAAATCCCCAGTTCATGATTAAGGCAGTGGGATGCTGGTATTTAGTCCGGCACTGGCACTAAATCAAATGGTATCACGTGGCTGGCACTTATGATGGCGGTCAACGCATGCGTGTTCATTAATGGATAGATGGGTAATGAGCTGAATGAAAATCAACGGTGTCTACTCGGATAGACCTATGAATAATCGGAGCGAGAATCGGCAGTTCAGAGCCTGGCGGCCCGCATTCCCTGGATGAAATGCAACATGTTCGGATCTCCAATATCGAGCGTACCGATTTCTCGTACGGCAAGATCAATACGCCACCAAGTATCGGTGCAGGTATTTCTCTGAAGCCGCCTGCTGCCGGTAGCGCCGACCTGGAAATCCTGTCCCTAGATACAGAACCGGCATCAAAGGGTGGATTGCTCGTCGTGGCCATGGTAAAGAACAATGGATCCTCTGAGCACGGGCAATGGATTCTTTACCGACCTGTACGTCGACCATCTGCCAACGGGCTCAGGCGACTATTCTGGCAGCGTGCGTTTCTGGGTCAGTAATCCCATTGAACCTGGTGCAACCGCCCAGCTAACAACCATTCTGGACGACCTGCCCGGCGCTGCTGTCAGCGCTGCTGATGCAGATGCAACCTTTACGGAAAAGAGTGCAACTCTTTACGCGCAGGTCGATTCAGACGGCGTTGTCTTGGAAAGTGACAAATCTGACAACATCTATTCGACTGGGAGCGAAGTTTGTGTGGCCTCAGCGGATGGATACGAGAATGATGATACGAAGGCAAATGCAAAGCCCCTACCAACAGATGGCACGACTCGCTCGCACAACTTCAGCAAACAGGGTGATGTCGACTGGATGAAGTTCGCGGCGGTTGAAGGCACAACGTACACGTTGAAGACTTCGGGCCTTGGTGCGATTGCCGATACGTATCTGTATCTATACGGTAAGGACGGAACCACACTTCTCGGCGCTAACGACGATGACGGGACCACCTTAGCCTCGGCGCTGGAATGGAAGGCTCCATCAAGTGGCACCTACTATGTTGCGGTTAAGCACTGGAATCCCAATGCTGCGGGATGCGGTACGGGATACAAGCTCAGTATCGCTGCGAAAGACACAACGCCGCCCGCCGTTCCAACGTTGAGTCGGCCGCACGGCGGCAATACCATCCAAGATAGAACGCCAACGCTTATCTGGAATGCCGTGGGAGACGCATACCATTATCATATACAGGTGGACAACAACGCAGACTTTTCCAGCCCTGAAGTGAAGTATATCGGCGGTGAAACTGCGTATACAACGGATACGCTCGATTACGGTCGATACTATTGGCGTGTCCGTGCCCGTGATGCAGCAGGCAACTGGAGCGCCTGGAGTGATACGCGCACATTCAATATATCGATTGAAGCGGCAAATCTAAAGAACGGAAGCTATTTGCCGTGGGTATCTAACAAGTAGAGTCACGGAAAATACCGAAGGTGGCCATGGCCACCTTCGGTACGTCAGATAATCGTAGCGCGAACGGTCGGCTAGCTATCGAAACTGCATAATACATAGCGTTTAGCTATGCGTCGCGCTCAATAACCACATAAAATATCGTTCAGAAATCACTTCTAATGACAACTATTAGTGGTACGAAGAGCTATTCTACAGCTCCATACTATACAATCCGTGTACTCATCATATACACAGTATGCACTCTTCTCGCGTTCGTTATCCATATTAGCCCGGCGTATTCTCAGGATAATCCATCTCCAAGCGATTTTCGCTCTCCAATGGCTGCAGGAGAATACCGGCTGTTTTCAGGACCAAAATGTGGCACTCATTGTTATGAGAAAAATGAGAAAACAATCTGCTACAACGCAATCGACGTAATATTGGACGTCAACACACCACTTTACGCCTCAACTTCTGGCACAGTCTACATCGATCAAAAAACGAACAAGTTAGGTCTACTCGAAGGTTATGGTAGCTATGTTCGTATTGATCGGGGAGACAATGTTTCTACGCTATACGGTCATCTTTCCACATTCACAGATAACGCTGACGATAAACCTGGGGTGGAGTGGGTTGTTGAGAATGGTCAACACGTAGAACAGGGACAATTGATTGGTTTTTCTGGTAACAGCGGCGAATCCAGTCCTGGCCATCTTCACTTCGAGGTGCGGATAGGTGGAGTAACCAGCCCTCTAGTCGCACAGTTGCCATGGCTCCAGTGGTACGATGCAGATCAGTATTGCCAAAGCGACAGCGGAGACCCGGGTAAAGCCTTTGGCGAAGCCGTTGAACATCCTGCTTGCAGTGATATCGAATTTGATGGCGTCAAGATGTTTGAAGATCGCTACTGTCAGGGTTATGACCGAACATCCATCATGCGTGAGACGAAAACCACACTCCTATCGATAAGTTCGATCTACGTCGGAACCGGATGGTCGGTTCGCGTTTCAGAGGGACATGGGCAATGGTCCTGCCTAAACCACAATATGTGGAATCTAGCCAAAGACAAGTACCCCGATGAAAGTGTGATCGAAGATCGAATATCGGTGTTTGAGATCTTCCACGACTCCACCTGTAATGGTGAGATTCCTCCGTATGTTCCCACTCCGTCCGTACGCACGGACCTTAACGAATCTGGAGGCGGTACTGTCGGAGGTATGCATGTATTTGAATCCGAACCCGATACGATGATTGTCAACGACAAGATCAGTGAACCAGATACACTTCCGATAGGCCCTGGCGCTAAACTATATCAGAGAGCCAACTACGAAGGTGATATCGTATGGCAGGGCGGAATGGGTTTTTCCAATCGCCCGAGCCGCCCAATCCTACTCGCTGCAAATCCCTAGCGGGTGGTCAGTAAAAACCTGGCGAGAAGATGACCGCAGAGAAAGTGGCCAGGATGCCGTGCGTTGCTGGTCGGAATCGGTGCCGAATCTACAGGACCACGGTTGGCATACGGCTATCGAGTCAATCGAAGTCTTCGACCACAATGTTTGCCCCGCTCCCGCTCCTACAACGATTCAGGGATCAGGCAGCGTCAAATTCTACGCTAAGGCCAATTTTGAGAAAGAGCTACACAATCTACCAACGGGCACACATCCCCTTGAGCAAGGCCCCTACTATTCAATCAAGATACCTAGTGGGTGGAGCGTACGCCTTTACGACGCCGACGGGCGCAATCGGTGCTTCAATCAGGAAGTACGCAACCTACAGGATCATGAAGAATGGTGGCGTTTGACCACTCGCGTAGACGTTATGGACTACGATGGGTGCGAGACGTCTACCGGCGAAATCGAGCTATACCACATAGCGAACTATGAGGACCTGTTCGACGAACTCAATGTCGACACCAAACATTATTTTCCAAAAAATAACCTGCTCTTTTCTATGAGAGTGCCAAGCGGAATGAGCGCGGTCTTTCATGCACCGGATGGACGCACGCGTTGTTGGAACTCTAATGTGGCCAATATGCAGGACCATGAAGAGTGGTGGCGGGAGACAATCCAGATCGATGTCTATTCATTTGACATCTGTCCGAAGCCAACCCCTCCGTCGCCTACGTGCGAAGAACTCTCTACAGATGGAATCGTCCTCTACGATGATCAGAATTGCTGGGGCGACGGCCTGAGTTCTCCGGAACCGGCGAGTATTCATTGGCTGATGATTTTGACAACAAACCTTCGTCTATCCTGGTTGGCCCTAATCGGTCTGTACTCGTTACAGACAAGCTAGATGGAAGTGGAAACGCAAGTTGTATTAGTTCCACTCTTTCGGACTTAGAAGACGTTACCTATTCTGGCTCAGGTGCTACCGTAAACAACTCCATTTCCCACATTCAAATCTATGATCAGCCGGGATGTCCTGAACCGGAACCGCCAGGTTGCGCAGATATGGTATTTGATGGAGTGGTCTTACACGATGGCGTTGACTGTCGTGATAAGGGATTACCTCTTGCGGAAGAGGGAGCGTATCCACTTGTTGACTTCGACTTCGATAACAAAGCCTCGTCAGTCTATATATCGCCTGGTTGGTCGGCAATAGTTGCACAAAATGGCGATGGTGGAGGGGCAGCATACTGTGTTTCGGAAACAATAAAGGACCTACAGAGCGTCCACTTTGAGAATTCGCAGATATCGACCAACGACAGCATATCCTACATTCAGATATTCCCACACGAAGAACTGCCGAACAGATATTCCGATTCTTGCCATGCCCTCGGGATCCACGCTACTCAATAACTACCCATACCTCAACTGGTCCGCAAGTGAAACCATGGCCAGGTATGAAATTCAGATAGACGACAATCCTGACTTTGCTTCTCTACTAACTAACGAAACGGTATCCGGTTTCAAATATGAAGTCAGTGGACTAATCGAGGGATATCTATTTCTGGCGGGTTCGCGGCCAAACAGCCGACGGTCAGTGGAGTCCATGGTCCACAAGTGGCAACTTTGTTGTGGACAAGACGCCGCCTGCAATACCGTCTCTATCATCACCGGCAAGAAGCGCCACCATCAATGGCGGAACACCTAGACTGACTTGGACACCGGTAGCTACGGCTGATCTCTATCACGTTCAGGTGGACAACGACGCCGACTTCTCCAGTCCAGAAGTGAAGAATATCTCCGGCGAAGTCGAATATACGCCGGGTGCGCTAGGCAATGGGACCTATTTCTGGCGTGTCCGTGTGCGCGATGCAGCCGGCAACTGGAGCGACTGGTGCGACAAGCGCCGTTTCTTTGTAGAGGGAGTAGCGTCCTGTTCGCCAAGTTATCGACTTGTTGAACCTGACAAGATCGAGTATCGCTTTAGCCTAGCGCCGGGCGAGACAGTTGAACTTCCTTGGGCGATTCGCAACACGGCGGGATGCGCATGGCCGGCAGGCGGTCAACTTCGCTTTATCTTCAGCGATTCGGGGCTGCCATATGAGTTGGAGCCGCTCAACGTACCCGCGCTTGGGGTGGACGAGGAATGGGATCCAGGAATTGTCATGCAAGCGCCGTCGACTCCCGGCAACTACGACGCCTCCTGGCAGATGTATGACGCAGACGGGAATGAGATCGGATTGATACTGACTGTGTATCTGGTTGTTGCTCCCAAAACAGCCACCAGCAATAGTACCGAGAGCGTAGAGAACCAAGTAGACCGACTAACAATTCATCCATCTGATGACAGACCAGGAAACGAAGTGAGCGCTAAAGCGCAGGACGAAAGCGTCAACCTCGCCGAATCTGTACGCTCTACTAATCCGGTGGATGGTGCCGCCTACATCTACATTCCAGAGAGTGAATTTGTCATGGGCCGCCCGGCATTGCCTAGTGACCCTGTGGATTTACCATCGCCTTCTCCAGAGCAGATTGTGTCGCTGCCTGGCTACTGGATAAAGGAACGACAGATAACTAAAGGTGAGTATGCTCTATGCATTGGCGCAGGATCGTGCGATGCTGTCGACGGTCAGCCGGATCACCTAATCATCGACTATGAAATTGGAGATGACAATACAGCAACGAACCTAACTTGGAGACAGGCATACCAGTACGCTCAATGGGCTGGCGGCCGGTTGCCCACTGAGGCAGAGTGGGAAAAGGTATGTAGAGGAACTGATGGTCGCGATATGCCATGGGGCAGCCCTCCGTTTACTCCGGAACTCATGGAGAAAATGCGCATTCTTGAGAAACCTCCCGGTATCAGCCCTTATAGTGTTCTTGGGGTTGCCAATCATCCGTATGGTGAATGGACTTCTTCATTGGGCTGGCCCTACCCGTATAATGCGCAGGACGGTCGTGAAGATGGAATCATGCTGGAGAGCGTGTCGTACCCGGTCGTTCCTCCGTGGGCGTTGGAGGTCAATGGTATACCACATGCTATAAACGAGAAACACACTCCCCTACAGCATAGGAGAATCTTTATGTGTTCAACGCAGCCAGGGTGGTACTAGATGATTTAAATGATCCTTCTGATACGCTGAGTAAGGCTCGCCTCATCGCGTTCCAGGAGGATGTTTGCGGCGATATCTATCTAATCCGCGAGGATAGATCTAAGCAGAGGGTATTGTTCAATGCTGCCTACTGTATAGCTGATTTCGCTTGGTCGCCTGACGGCAACTACATTGCCTATATAGAACACATAGACAATGGTAAGAGCGGGGGCAATCTGTATGTGGTAATCTGGAGTCCGGGACTAGGACAAGGCTCAGGGAGACGGCATCACTCAGCCCAGTAGCTTGGCATGACACCCGTATCGCCTTCTTGCGTTGGAATCCAGCGCGGAGACGACTTTCGCCACAACACCATCCTGACATACATTGACCTCACCGATGATCCACTGCAGTACCACGACATCACTGGCGAAATCGTGATCGAGTCTCCGATTCGTTCATTATTCGTCACTCCAGTGGTCGCCGGACCGATCGTGGTTGGCGCTGGACCATCTAGGTTACCAGAGATACGCTTTCTCCCTTCCGCAAGAGTACCCACGCCGAGAGATCGGACTGGACCCGAGCTGGATATCGACTGCACAATATTTTAAGAGATTGTTACCCTAGGATGTGCAATGGAGTCAGCGGGTGGTGAATGTGCTGTCAAGGGTATATGGCGCTACGACGTCAATACTGATCACGCCAAAATGGTTCACATGCTTACCCCGGTTGAGGATAAGCGACGTGCGTTCAACACGGACTACGCCACTTTTTCTCCAGACGGTCAATCCGTGGCCTATACGTACCCCTTCGTATATCTTCTCGACGTGCAGACCGATTCTGTCCGGCAGTTGACGGACCACTTTGGGCGCCAACCGGTCTGGTCGTCTACGGGTGAAACGGTTGTTTATGCAGCCTGGGAGGAACGTTTCAGTGAGGCTAGAAACTATCCCTATGCAGATGTATACGGATTCTACTCTGTTGATGTAGCAAGCGGCACAACGAAAGAGTTGAATGACCTCCCCGCATGGAAACCTACGTGGCAACCGGCAGGAGGAACGTCCACTTCTGGCTTAACGGGATTACTTGATCAGATTGAGCCTGTCGATGGAGATGAAGCTAGTAATGGTCAGTACCCAGTGTCTGATGACAATTCAGAGATGGTACTAATACCGGCTGGGGAGTTCACAATGGGGTGCGATGATGCCAACCACCCCGTTCTCGGTTGTAGAGGTGATGAAGAACTCCCGCTTCACACGGTGAGACTCAATAGTTATGCCATCGACAAGTACGAGGTTACTAATACGCGTTACGAGGCTTGCGTAGAAGCTGGCGTGTGCAGTCCTCCGCAGTCACCTGGTTTCATACTAGGATAGTCTACTACGGTAACCCAGCCTTCGCTGACTATCCAGTGATCAACGTGGATCGGAATCAAGCGCAAGCATTCTGTGCATGGGAAGGAAAACGGCTGCCCACAGAAGCGGAGTGGGAGAAGGCAGCTAGAGGAGCCGATGACACTCGTAGCTATCCTTGGGGCAATGAGGTTCCAAACTGTGATTTGGTCAGCGCAGCCCTGAATTCTCTCACGCCATGTGTGAACGATACGACTCGTGTAGACAGCTATCTGGCAGGGGCAAGCCCGTACGGCCTGCTGGACATGAGTCGCAACGTATATGAGTGGATCAACGATCGGTATGATAGGAACTACTATAGCGGTTCACCGTCGGACAACCCGATGGGACCTGTTACAGGAAAAACTCGTTCCAAACGTGGCGGAGTTTGGAACTGTCATGACTGGTCCATACGAGCGGCGAACCGCTTCTCGGGTACTCCGAGCTACTGGGGTAACTATACCGGTATACGCTGTGCAAAATCACTTGACGAGGCGTATGTAGATGAGTCTATCGAAGGCGCCAAAGCTATCATAATAAGCTTACCCAACCCAAGTCCTCAGCCCAAGGCGAATAGTAACGCCAATCTGCGTTCCGGGCCCGGCACGGACTACTCCAAAACTGGCCGCTGCACAGAAGGAACAACTCTCACTATTGTTGGCGTCAACGCGAGCCGGCGACTGGTGCCGTCTCGAAGACGGATCCTGGATTGCAGCCTTCCTGGTTGACAATCTCCCTGCCGGTCTTTCCGTTTATGATAACCCGCCGTTGCCTAAAGAAGCGGATACCGAGCAACCGACAGCCAAATCTGTCGTCCAAGAGCAAACTCCTGCCCCGCAGAACGCCACAGCCATCTTCGACGGCGACCCGCGCAATAGCGCAGGCTTTTGCGATGGCGGTTTTCGATCAGATTGCGACTTATCTGGTTGTGGTCCTGGAAGTCGCCTGGTATGGGGTCCTTTCTGTAGAGCACGAGACCACTCGTATATCCGCGAGCCGGGCGAATATCGCGTTACTGTTGGCGGCTCTGGCAAGGTGATCGCTGGGGCCACCGACTTTGGACCGACCGAGGAACGTTTCACGTTCGGCAGTCAGGAACTGACTTTGCCAGGTAGCTATACATTCTGCTGGCCGGGTCTAGCATCGGATGGCTTCGGCTTTGAGACGGTCGTTCAGAGCGCAGATGCTAGTGCGTATGTGGACCACATGGTCATTGAATATGTGGGGCCGTGCCAGTAAGGCAGCATCATACAACAAATATTAATTTGTATAGGTTACTGCGTTCAGCACACCCCTCCGGAAGAAACATAGGAGATATATCGGAGAAGCAGACTATACTGCCACCATCGGGCAATATCTTAAATTATGGCAGAGTTGAAATCAATCTCGTCCTGCTATACCCGGTCAAGCGCTGAATTGCGATCGTTAGTTCCTAACACCAGGTCTGGCGAGAATCCTGATTCAGGATATCATGCCGTCGGTGTTGCAGCCGTTCAAGCTTCTGATCGGTGCGCCGCCCCCAGGTGTAGACTTACCCTAACCTGTACTATTTATAATGGGAATAATCCGGTACTAGATGAACCGAACAATGTGATTCGAACGGTTTTTCGACAAGACCTTCAACCGATGTAGTGACAGGGTCAAGGACCTGTTGGTAATTGAACACGTCCCTTTAGTTAATTTTATAAATTAGTAGAATAAGGACTATTCTTTCGACGAAGTTACGTTGGGCGGTTCCAAATTCATGCGCAGTTTGTCGGCCACTCCCGCTATCTCTGATTCCGGCAAGTTCTGCATCAAGTAGGCCAACATGTCTTCCTGGCGGCTCTGGCCGAGCACCATGCGGTAGACCGCCAATGATTTACGCAGCTGTATGAATCGCTGATAATCCCTGCTCAACGGCAGCGTTGGCACATGGCGCTCGATCTTCGCACCTCCCTCTATCGAGTAGACCCAGAAGGGCTCTAACTGCGTGTCAGATTCACGGGCTGCTACCTCAAACATTGCTGTCCACGGATCGGAAACACAACCGTTGAGCGCTGCAGATCGATGTACTTGTGCCAAATTCTTGCGTACCGCGTGACCCTTATAGCGGTGGACACGACCCTCCCTTTGTTCCAGATCGACCGGATTTGACGGCAGATTCCAATGCACAACTGCGTGGCAGTACATGTGGAAGTCTAGACCCTCTTGGCCTACCGACGTTGTGGCCAAAATGAATGGCCAGAAGGGAGAGTTAAAGGCGCCGCGCACCTGGTCAGCACGCATGCCCTGCTTGCCGTCATCTGACTGGCTGTCACCGTAGCGCAAGGCAAATCGGCTGCGCAGTCGATACCGATTCACGCTGACCCGGGAAGTGTCGGCTGCCACCCTGACATCGTCGACACTCAGACTGACCGTGCGTAGGGCCAAGGCGGCACGTACAGCCTCCTTGATAGCGCCAGCCACCTTCTCATCTTGCTGGTCAAGAAGACCTAGCGCTTCCTTTAACAGGTGGACATACTCATCAAGGACCGCTTGAATGTTTCCCGCTATATTGTAGCGCAGTGCTCGCTGCCAGTACGGTTCGTTGTCAGGCAGCTCGTTATTCCATACATCGCTGCGGATCAGCGCCATTGACTCGGGTAAGTTATAGAGTGTGAGAAAGGCCCAGGCGATTTGACCCGCGTAAATACGGTGCACGGGCAGACGAAGGCACGTTTGTCCTCCAGCCACACGCGACAAGGCTCGCAGTGCCACGATTCCTGGACTACTCAACGCCATCTGTGCCAGAACTTGGACGAGGTTTGCAGGCTTTGGTCCCATTGTGGGACGGTTACGCATGATGTCTTCAGCCATTGCCACATGTTCTGCCCATGCGGATTGTGCTGTCGAGTCGACGTCATCGCCTTCTTCCTGGTCATTCTCGTCGCCTGCGGACCAGTCTGTGGCCAGCGACTCGTTATCAAACCAAGCTTCAGCAACGACTCTGTCCTCTAGTCTATCCAACATCAAAGGCGCCGCCCAGTACCAAGATTCGTCGACAGGACCACCCTCTTTTACGTCTACGTCAAGTCGCGCCAGTCTGCCTTCAATACGGTCTTCAATAATCTTCAATATCTGTTCGGCTGTCAGACCCTCGCTTTCGCCGGCGTACGTGCCAACTGTCTCGAGCGGATCACCAACTTCGGCAAGCACGAAACTTGGATAAATAATGCCCAGAGTAGTCATGTTACTTAGGCGACCTTCGCTGCGCGCAAACCGTAACATCGGACGCCGTCGCCGCCTAGCTTCTACTGTATTTTCCGGATCTTCGTGGTCGAACGAACGTATCATGTTCCGCTCAGCTGCATAACTGGCAAGTGTTGCAATGGCTTTCGGAACAACGCGCCAGGACGAGAAGACCAGTCTCTTTGTAACCGATCTCTCATGGACGATAGCAAACGGTCCCGACAGTTGATAGTAGGGAAGACACGGTGGCATCCACAGCAGTTGCCACATACCGGCATCGATGGTGTCGTGCAAAAGACTGCGCATACGCGCATTGTGCGGGTCGACTGCAAAGTACTGCGCGATTTCCGCTTGTTCAAGGAACAGCTCGCTATGATTTGAAAGCGCTTTGTCAAGTTCAGGTCTGACGGAACCCAATGCAATCTGAAGTTCTAGCGTTCGCTTGAGTTTGTAATCTTCCATGAAGCTGAGCAGGTAGGGAGCCGACTTCCAGAACTCCAATGTATCGGGCTGTGCCAGTTGCCGTGCAACATTCTGCAATGCTAGGTAGTCGGAGATATCCTGGGCCTGGACCACAGGCTTTGTGCCGTTTGCGATAGTCAACATGCCATTGCGATCGCCGCGAACGGCTAGCCGTTCCGTGCGTACCATGATTTTCTGCAGCGTTTCTTCTATCTGCTTTTTCAGAACCTCCGCTTTTTCAACCTGTCCAAAGTGTAGGCGCAGAAGTTCTTTGCGGTAGTCCTGAAGTAGCTTGGCAAACTGCGTGGACTTCTCGGGACTCTCAAGCAAGAAGTCAACTGTACGAAGAAAGTCCTTGTAGTGGTCTTCGTCTTGTTCCTCGTCAATCGTATACATTTTATAGGGCGTTGCCGAGAGCAACACGACTTTAGCCTGTGCGTGTTCATCCGTATAGTTGAAGAGATCCTGGGCCAGCAGCCCAGTCTCTGAGTTGCTCTCCAGCAGATGCTTGAAACGTTGAAATTCGTCCAGGATAATGAGGTCGGGTTCGAGCGATGAGATACACGTCTTGGCAAGCAACGTTCGCAGCGACCCCACAACATTGTTGCGTTCAGCACGCACAGGTTCCGGCAGATTCTGTTCTATGCGGATAAAGCGGAATTCATCACATAGCCTCTCAAATCGTGTACGCAGATCCTCCTTGCCTCCGATTCTGTCTGACCTACAATCGTGTTCAAGTAAGTCGGCAAATTGCTGTTCTAAGTCTGTATCGATGTGGTACCAGTCTTCAAAGTGTGACGTCCAACTGCGAAATCGCTCTCGTCCCATACTAGCCTGCAACACATTCAGCGGGGCTACTCCCTGAAGTCCCCACGCTTTGTCCAAGAGGTGATAAAGGAGGGCACGCTCTTGCCAGGTACCTGTTGATGACTTTAGATCCAAAGACGTACTCGGTGTCAGCGATATGAAATTTAACCGCTGCTGATCCAGTTGCTGTACTTTTGTCGGTAACAATGTAATTCGGGAAGGCAGGGTAAAGTCTCGGTTTCCCGTTATGTTGAGCCGATTCACGTTCTGCCGGGCGATATCAGCACTAGAGCAGATGTAGACGATGTCTATTCGGCCAACCTGATTCCACAGGTGCTCTACAGCACACGCAATAAGTCCGCGGGCGACTAGAGTTTTGCCAAGCCCCACTTCGTCCGCTATCAGGAATCGACGGGTAGCATCCTCATCCTGATACAATCGCTGAAAGACATAATCGACCGTGCGGCGTTGGAAATTCTTTAGTCCTGCAAGAACAGGCTCTGGGTCTGGATATTGTTCCATATCAATGCTCTCGTATCTTCTGGCGCGCTGCCCAGATCGGGTTCCAGATTGCTTCAAACTGATCAGGGAGCAGGCTGCAGCCTTCTGCAGTCTTCCGAAGTTGGGTGATGAGCGTTTCCACGGCATCCAGCCGACCAGGGTCGCGGTCCAGTGAACGTATCATACGTTTCAAACAGGGGAATCTGCCCGATACCGGCAGACCCTGATCTATGGTTAGCCAGATCATCGTCCAATGCATCCAGAAGGGCAGGCACTGTCGTCTCGCCTTCCATAAGCAGGAGAAGGATAAGGCGCAGCACTTGGGCTTTGTTTTTCAGCATTGCGTTCAACAGCCGTTCATTGCGGTCTTCAGGTAATCCACTCAATGGTATGTTTAGTACAAAGCCACTCCGCCGCACTCTGCCCTCAACGGTCACCGTGATCTCGAAGGCGAAGAACCTTGTCAGGGCCTCAAATGACATCCCGCTGAATTCGACAAGAACATCGGAGAATCGATTAGGTTCAAGGACTCGTGCCGCCGTTTCTGGACGCAGAGTAATGGGCCAAGCAGAGATCTGTACTTGCCCCTGAAGCTCCAGTTCCTCAAGAGGCTTGAGTGACACAGAGTACTGATCACTTCTCTCGAGAGTAGTCACCTCTCCACTCATGCGAGCGCCAACAATGGAGCGACGGGCAGCGTCGATCAACTGTTCCAATGTCTCTGCCACCCGATCTTGTGGAGCCTCTGCTGCCGGGTGGTACTGTTCCAGTAGCCTGCGCAGTTCTGGCTCATCTAGTGTACCTAGAATTTTATCAATCCCGACTTGAGATTTCTTGCCGTGCAACCGCACCAAGAATTCCACATTACCGTGAAAGGCCGCATTGGTCGCGTTGGCTGAACCGGTCCAAATGTCCGTATACCACCCCCGATCAAGGACATACAATTTGGCGTGCAGACCGTGCAGTGTAGTATCGATCAAGTCATACTCAGATGCTGCCGATTCTTCGGCACCGTCAGGGACTGCATTCTCGTTATCTGGATCGGCGACCTCTACATTGGCAGCATCGTTCAGCACAAACACTTCGTCGAATTCCGCCAAAGTTGCCTGATTGGCGGTTTGTAAACTGTCCAGCCGGGATACGAGAATGCTCTGCTGAGCTTGACGGGACAACTCCGTTAAGAACGGATCAGCCACAAATGGGGAAATTACCAGCAGTCGGTCTGCCTCGCGACCGAACGGCCATTGACGACTATGCGTAAACCCGATAGGGTGGAAAGATACTTCTTCAAAGCCGGCAGGTGGATGAAACCGAACGCGCCTGATTTCCGCGCCGATCTCTTCCACACGTGCAGCCACATTCCCGGCTAAAGGATGAATGGCCAAATTGGGCAAGGCTGTGAAGAATTCACCCAGAGGGCGATTTGAGCCGTACCCCAGCTGTCGGTTGGTCAGCTCGCCTTCAAGCACGAGTGCTGTATCCCAGCTGCGGTCGAAGGTCAGATTGCGGCTCATGCAGAGAAGTCGATAGCGCACGGCGTCATCCTCAGAACTTGGCCGATATCGCAATGCCCAAACTTTTGGATGGAAGGCGCGATCCGTATTTTGAGGTGTCACCTCATGTACGGATGACTCCAGATACCCGTAAAGTAACTGACTGGACTTCGGCACGGCGATCTGACCCGCCTGGCAGAAGATTGCGATCTGGCCCGCATTGCGCCGGATGGATTCCAACAATGCAATCGGATCGGTAGTGGCTCCGTCGACGTCTTCCTCCCAGTGAAGCATAGTAAAGGCCAGTGGGGCCGTCAGAAGCGCTAACAGATCCAGCGAATAGGTTGTACCCACGGCATAATCGAGTGCATAGCCAGCTGGAGGACGTAGTGTTTCGAGTAAATGGCGTCGGCTGCCTGGGTCAAGCATGGAAAACCTCGGCCTGAGTCTCCTGGCTCTGGCCGCTTAAGATGTCATTCAAGATATTCTGCACATTGCGCCAGCGGTAACTGAGCTGATCAATGCCTGCCGCGCCATTCCATAGTTCCAGCGCGCGCAGATTCGGTCAAGCGCGCCAGGGAGCGTTTCAGCCTTAGTTCACGTTGGCGAATGAGATCACGGGCCTCTCCGTTTCTGGAGAATTCTACAATCGAATGGTGGGACAATGCCATGTCCATCCATCGATTTGCAAACTGCTGGGTGATAGGCGATAGCCGTGGATTCTGCCGCCGGACAACGGCCCAAAACCGTGACCGGTCCCAAGCCGATAACAAGCCGGCGCTGGTGTCGAGGGACTCTTCCCAGATAAATAGCTCCTCCCGATAGATTTCAACAAGTTCCTCAGCATCGGCCAGTTCTGCCAGCATCAGGTTGTACAGCAACACAGCACCATGCATAGTTTCTGAGAAACAGCGTGCGTGGACGAGCTGAGATCTCAGTGTTATGGGAAGATCAAGCGTGAGCGGGTGTTGCCACGGGAAATCTACATGCGTCGAGATGTCAGAATGGCTCACCAAGAAGGCCAAAAGGCTAGTCGGCACGTTTATGGTAATACGTTCGCTAAGATAGTCTGCCTCCTCGGCCGATAACGCAAACGTGACGGAAGCTGGAAAGCCATTAGGCGGCTTGGGCAGTCCGACATGCCAGTTGGATGTCGCTCCTGATTCTATCAACTCGCCATCGTCATTCCGGTATCCGATTGCAATACTGCGGTAATATGTGTCGACATAGGCATGATACTGCGCCTGTGACCCGCGAAACTGACGAATTCCCCATGTACCCAAACCTTGCCAGTAGATGCTGCTCGGCAACCGCTGCACCGCCCGACCAGAGCGTTCGCCCACGATGCCGCTCTCGCCTGATGCACGCAAGGGTTCGATCAAATCGGTTTCACCTCGTCGTGATCGCACTGCGATCTGCGCTGAGGGAACTCGACGTCGTTCCAATTCTTGATAGATCCAAGGGACGAAGAGGAAGTATCGTGCCCGGGTCTGGATAGTGCTTGTGCCCGGAAACAGAAGATCTGCCAGTGTGTCGCGCACGACACCGATTCCCAATTCATCGCGTGTCGTCTGATCGTCGAACAGATCGATCACATCGAGCATTTTGCGACGATCTCGATCTGAATAATCAAGCCATGTAAATGTGGATATCATCTGGGCATTTTGAATTAATATTGGTTGCGATCTAAGGATCAATTGTAGCGCCAAATCGAGGAAGACGATTCGGTCGGATAACGTACATATATCAAACAGGAATACTAGATCCTGATTTAGCTGGCTTCAGGAAGCAATCTACTCATTATGTTATCTTGTCAACAGTCACAGCAGCAAGGCATAGCCCGCTGTCGATTGTTTACCCCTTATGGAGTCACTACCTGGACGGAGCACATATCCGAATAATAACCTGGAAAAAACACGCGGACAGACATGACACAAGGGTATCCGTGAATCCGCGTTTGTCCACAACTAGGTTAATTCTTCGCCCCGCGATATCTTGCGAAACAGGTGTTGGAACACCGGTAGGTCAATATGGTGCATAGCCGTGACTTGGTAAACGGACAGATCTTTGCAACTCATGAACTCGCTCATAAAGATGGCAAAATGGACACTGTTGTAACGCGTACACATTGCCCCCCTTATCGAAACACTGGAATATGCAAGCATGACGTTGGCAACACAAACTCCGATATAATGGGTTTAGCGAGTACAGTCCTTTTCGTAGTCCCAGTGTATTCCGAATACCTGAATGATTGATTCCGTCACGATGTTGGCTTGTTCACAGTGTAGCCTTTATGATTTTCACATCTAGAGTTTACCATTATTATGTACGCCGACTTGAGGTGACTGGCGTTACCTAGACATCCCACTGGTGAAAGGAGGGAATCACCCCGATCCTACTGCGAATCAATTCTCGGGCGCGACTCAGTAAAATCGGTTTAGTTTCGTATAGTTCACCATGAAGCCGCTATGCGACGACACATCGTTACCTTGCCTAATACTCCAGGACGACATTTGGTATCAGCACTTACAGGATTTTCTTACTCGCTAACTTACACGCAATTCATTCAGGGTTTCTCAGCCAACAACTTTTTTTGTCCCAGCGAACCAAATTGCCGTCGGGATAACTCTCGAAGTGCCATATTCGGAACCAGATACACAACGAATGCCCGTAGCCGCATGCGCAAATATCTTGTCAGAATAGTGAGAAACACCACCACTAGCAGATCGAGCAGTATTAAAATGAGTAAGAAGTCTGACGGCAATGTAGGTCAGGGAATTGGCTGTGTATTTGCAGGAATACCTACGCTCTTAATGATACTTGGTGTAGGCTTTGTTCCTGCCCTAAAGATAACTTTCGGCCTGTTTGTCGCTGCCATCGTTATATTCATACTAGTCTGGATATCAAGTAAACGACAAGCTCAAATTCTAGATAAGTCATTGCGTCTGGCAGATGTTGATCATATGGAAGGCCTTGAATTTGAGAAGTATGTTGGAAGACTCATGAAGGCACAGGGTTACTCAGTAACCGTTACACCACCTTCAGGTGATTATGGCGTCGATGTAATTGCCATGAAGGATGGCAACAAGATCGCGGTGCAAGTCAAGCGGTATTCGAACTCGGTATCTCCGAAAGCAGTAAGTGAAGTCGTAGGAGGCAGACAGTTCTATCGCTGTTCTAGTACGATGGTGGTCACCAACAGTACATTTACCACCGCTGCCCGGAAACTGGCTAAAGCCAACAATTGTATTCTGGTGGACCGAAGTCAGCTAGCCAAGTGGATTGTTGAATATTCCGGAGGCGGGACAATACACGAACCTCACACCACCAAACAAAAAGGCCTTGCGAATGTCAGCAATACAGCCGGTTCAACCTCCTCGGTACGCGTCTATAATTCAACTCAGCAGGCCGACATAATAACCAAAGCGGTTCACCACCCGTCAACGCTAAATGTACCCCAACAGAAAAACCTGATGTCCAAGATAATGCAAATTTGTTTCTGTAAAACTAATAGGTCACGGTGTATTGGATAGCAGCGATGGGCGATTATAGTACGGCGTTTGTCTGGGTCAAGGGCTGCGCAAGTCGGATACAGCCTCGACCCTTGACCCAGCCGTTACGCCGAACAGCCTGGCCATTATCGCTGCAATGCCACCACTCTGCAGCTCTTGTTTCCACAGGGTGACACCTCTAGTTTTCGGCACATTAACAATCAATTCAGGTTCAAACACAGATAGGTTCTGTTTGTCTGCCACTCTTGACTTATTTCCACGACAACGGCAGTCACCAATCGTAGACAGGACGCTTCATTCGGAAACAGTGTAGCGACTCTGGAACGTCTTCGAATCTCACGATTCAATCGTTCTACTCCATTGGATGTGCGAATGCGACGCCAGTGTTTGGACGGGAAGCGGAAGACCGTCAATCCTTCAGGAATGTTCTCTTCCGCCCAGGCAGCGAGCTTAGGTGCGCTGTCAGCGTACTTTACTGTCAACTGCTTCAGTAACCGTTCAGCCTCTGCCAGATTCGGTGCATTGAACACGCTGCGAATATCATCGGTCACTTGACTGCGCAGATGCTGTCTGGAAACATACGCTTGCGCATTCTGTTGCAGGTGGAACTGGCATCGTTGCCAGGGCACTCCCCCAAAGACCGCCTTGCGAGCTGCTGTCAGACCTGTGTGTGCATCGCTAATGATGAGTTGTACACCGGTCAATCCCCGAGCTACTAGGTTGCCTAGAAATGTCCTCCAGTGGACTTCATGTTCGCTCAGTGAGACAGAGACGCCCAGGACCTCTCGCTTACCTTCTGCGTTGACGCCGATAGCTTTTAGCACTGCCGCATCACGAACTTGACCGCTCTGCCGCACTTTCTCGTAATGAGCGTCCAAGTAGAGATAGGGACATCTGCCCAATCGTCGTTCCCGCCATTCCTGAAGTTGTTCGTCTAGCTCTGCAGCGACTCGACTTACCTGCGTTGATGAGACTTCAATGCCACACAGTTTTTCAGTGATGGCAGCGACCTTACGAGTGGAGACGCCTTGCACATACATCTCGGCTAGAGCCAGTTTGAGAGCACGCTCACTGCGAATGCCTCTCTCCAATGCGCTGGGATAGAAGTCTCCCTTGCGTACCTGGGGAACGCTAAAGGTGATCTCACCGATACGTGTTGCCATGGTCTTTGGCTTAAATCCATTGGCATAGTCGCGCCGAACTGGTGAACGCTCATAGGGTTGAACACCCAGATAAGCTTGACGTTCAACCTGCATCGCTGAGTTGAGTATGATTCGGATCAGTTCGGGCAGAATATCAAGACCCTGCTCTGCTATCTGTTCCAAAATTTCCGGTCCTAAGGTACAATCTGGCTTGTGGGTCATGGTTGTGCTCCTATTTCTGGCTTCTTAAGCGGACCAGAGGATACACCATGACCTACTTCTATTCATATTTACAGAAACGTTTTTACACTACTAGGTGGTGAATCTAGTTTAGCGTCACAGCGGTTGCGGAGCATATTTGCCAAGACTACCGTGAAGATCCGATTGACATTGACTAAGGAAGTGAAAAATTGCCTCATTTCTCTTTTAGCTTAATCCGAAGTTCGGACCATGGATAGAAAAATTCGATTCCCTTGCAAAGCAACTTAGTCTCGGAGAAGAAGTCGTCGATAACGCAAGTATCGGCGCGTATAAACAGGTGGAAATCGCGACAGGGCATTTCTGATTCGACTTGGCGTTGAGCCAAAAGGCATCTTCGCAGCAGGACACGTCATTAGTGAACCATACATTGACGCAGATTAGAATGCTGGGCGGTCCGGCACAAGCAGACTAACACATTATGTCAAAGTAAAGTACGATACAATTCTTCGACCAGATCGAGAAGACATATTATCCCTCGATCTGCTTGAGTCCATGTACCCCGAAATGCACTGGAAAACGCAGACGTCAGGAATACGCATTCGTTGAGCGGTTGAGGATGGACTGGAGGCAGATTGGGCTGCGTTATTAGGTAGCTATACGTAGATCAAAGTTAATTTTATTGTTAGGTTACAATTCGCTCTGTTCGTCGTGACGCTGGTCGTGCCATTCTGTGCGTAGGCACTTGAAACCTATGTAGGCGGCCGTATCCTTTATTCAACGGAACCCTCCCGCTGCTTCCCAGCCATCCGTACACGCCTTCGCTCCGCCATGGACAGCGGTACAGCAATATCCCTTGCTCATATCTTCACTTTTGCAGGCTGCAGTCTGTCCAGTATTTTGTGGTCCATTACACATCCGCATAGGCCGGTATTCGGTACCATGGCACGGCTAAGCGCGTTGAACTCCAGGTCACAGGTTCCCCCAGGCTGATGATCGTTGTCGGCGTCGACCTTATCTTCTTTTCCTGCCTGTAGCTGATCTCCATTAACTGTTACGCGGATGCTGGCATTGCCAGGTAGTGGTTCGTTGTAGAACAATGTGACAACACGTGCGTCCCTGAAGAGATGTATTCCGTTATCCAGCAGTTCGCTTGCATACTGCGCACGGCCCGCGGCGATCTGCGCGAGCGTGCCATGTTGGAGGTGCTGGTCGGCACGGGAATTCGCGTGAGTGAACTGTTGGAGCTGGGCGAGCGCTCCGGCAAGTTGACCGTGCAAAGCGGCAAGCGGGGCAACTACTAAGAGATTCCGCTAACGCTGGATGTGCGCAAGACGTTCCAAGTCTATTTCGACAATGCGCAATTTGAGGACGGCAGTCCGGATGCACCGCTGTGGGTGGGTTCGTGAGGTAAGTTGCGCCATCGCAGCACGGTCACGCGCATGCTGGACAAGTACGCCATACGCGTCGGCATGAACCGGTCAACCAGCATGCGCTGCGCCATAGTTTCGCGACACGTTACCTCAACGCCAATCTAAGCGACCTGTGCGGGTTGGCGCGGCTGATGGACCATACTAGCCTGGATACGGTGATGGACTACACGGACCCAGCATGGAGGTTCCCGTAGCCAGAATGGCGCGGTTGGAGGTAGCATACCCGTAGTTGAGGATGCTACAGATGCGCCTAAGGCCTTGGTGAGACTGAGTTGAGCGTGAAGGGATTGTTCAGTATCGAAAACGGTGCATCGGCTGGTTAGCCTGAAGACGACGGAGAGACCTCGGTACACGCCAGAACCTGAAGACCTCCGGCAACTCGTGTTTTTTGTTTGTCCAATATGTGTTTGTCCGCTGGGTTGCCTGTGAGGTCTGCTACGTTCTTTTCTTCACAGCCAGCTGCAGGTGCAAGTGGTGGGCAGAAGAAAACTTCTGATAGGCACTGCAGCTTAAATGCGTACGCTGTGGGAACAATCCGTAGCAAACGCATGGTCATAAAGCTCAAGATTGCCCCAAAATTACCGCTGGTATATTCCTTTTGGGGTCTTGTGCAAATAAGCCTACTCCAGAGACAAGAAGATGATAATGAACGGAATCAGTTCATTGCTCGCTGCCGAAGAATGTCCAACAGTTCGCGGGCAGGAGGATCTTGAGCCCTATCTGCTTCTCGATGGCCTCGCGTTTTTCAATCATATGCCGCCGATCCAGAGACACGAGATAGGTAACATCGGCTTTTTTCGCAGCCGCTAGAATCGGCACATCCTTAAAGGCCGTATACGGCTGCGTTGCCAGTACTTCATCCTTGGTGGGTTTTGAGATCTTCAACGGCACGGTATCTCGCAACACATAGAAGTAGGCAAGTGCTTGGGGCCGTTTTGCGGCGAGATTGCGCACCGCTTCATCAAGAGTCAAATCGCTGATAACCGCATCGATTGCATTGCGCAGCACATAGCGGATGATCTCCCGCGAGGCTCCCGTGGCGGAGTCGCTGGCGGCAAAGATGACGCTGACATCCAAAATCCCCCTACTCGCTTCGATTCCATTGAGCTTCAGTCAGACCGTATTTTTCTTGTATGAGCTCGCCTCGAATGTCGCGGCCCGATTCGATCAGCTTCTCCAACGTAATACCATGCTCCTGCAGCAGTTTCAATCTTATCCAAGGCTTCCATGGTAACAGCCTCGCGCTTGCTGATTAGGATGCCCTGGTCCGTTTCTACAAAGGCCATCAGTTCCCCCTCTTTGATACCCAGCTTCTCCCGTATGGATGCGGGAATGGTCACCTGCCCCCTTTTTTCTGAACTTTGGACAATTTGAGCGCGACTGGCATGGCATCTTCTCCTGTAGTCATACTTTCATACTACATGGTTATATTAGTATTAGTCGCCAGGAAAGCTCAGGAGGACGACTGTTTTTTCTGGGCATAGGGCAATCGCGAACTTGTATGTTGTTAATTAGGTCGTATTGTGGCGATAATCCTGTTTAGCCCCAGGCTATCGAACCGAGGGTGGTGAAGCTCGTCGCGAACTTGAGTCACTGAACTCGAAGCGAAGATTAGATCCCACCCTCGGTCAACTGTCCGAGGACGAACAATATCCCAGGCGTTCCTTATTTGTATCAGGTTCAGCCTGTATTACAAGAGTGTCCAGCAACAGATAACATGGTTTTGTTTTTTTACCTATCAGGAGGTTATTGGCGTGCAAGCACATACTGGGCATTGACATTTCCAAGAAAGCTTTGACGTTGCGTTAGTTGACGATGATAGTACATTCAGTACCGGACAATTCGTGAACGCTCGTGATGGCTTTGAAAGCTTGAGACGGTGGTTGTCCAGTCAGGTTGTCGACTCGCTGCATGCTTGCTCGGAGGCGACAGGTTGCTACGGCGATGAGCTGGCCGCCTTTCTATTTGAGGAAGGCTACGATGTTTCCAAGGTCAACCCATCTCGCACAATCGCCTACAACAAGAGTAAGTTGATGCGTACCAAGACCGACAAGAATCGTGCTGTAGCTCAGCACCTTACGAAATGCCCAGTCATCCACCCCGAGTACCTTCGGCGTCCAAGTCGCTAGCTCAGGTGCGTTGCGCATCAACCTCAACACTGAATCGGGACTTAGTGGCATTCTCAACAAAGAGAGGATGCGTGATCCCATCTCGCCCCCCATCAACAGCCCAACCCCTTGTTGGTCTTGTGCCAACCGCTTCGTTCGCCTGGCGTACGGGGCGATGAACGTGGGCAAGCGCTCCACGAAAGTTCGGTACCTGCAACACTCCCTATCGCAGTAGAAACGCCGAACACGCAGCCTGAAGCGGACGGTGAATCTCGACCACAGCAAATCCAGCGGCTTACGTTCATAATACCTGTGGACTCGATGGGAGCTCGCCTTACAATACAGACAACGTGCCGTTGACCTCACCGTCGAAACACCGACAACCAACGTCTCCTCCTTGCAAAACCAGTCCTCAAATTTCAAGCTGGTTGGGTCAGGTAACACCTTCTCGACGAGCGATGGAAATCCCTCCCTATTTGGCAGACTTCCAAGTCTACCTCTCTGCCGATTGCTGACTCAACTATGAAAATGGCGGGAGAGCCTGATCACAGCGTCGGCAGGCAAGCTGAATAGAGACCGGCTGCTTATCGAAATACTCCATAAACAAGGAGTCGCGCCGGTGGCGCGGCCGCCAGGCTATGCACGCCTAGACATGGTGATGATATACGAAGCCCAGCATGGAGGATCTCACTGCGAGAATGGAGTCATAGAGACATCACACCTGTAGTTGAGGATGCTGCAGTTACTCAGAAGATGTATACGCATCACAAGGTCTACGAAAATCTGCCTCTGATACTCCTTTTATCGGTGGCAAAACAACTGTTAGGATTCTCCACTGGGCAGTGTTATCGTTCTACCTACAACCGTACACCCAAAATAGGAACAGCCATGAACTACCCCCTGACCGTCCTCATCGTCGAAGACCACTGGACCGTGCGCAAGTCCATGCATGAGTACCTGGAAGAAAACCTGATTACGGTTCACCAGGCCGACAGCCACAATGACGCCCTGAGCCAGTTCGCAGAAATCGGTGACACAGTAGATGTTGCCGTGATCGACATCGTGCTGCCCCTCGAGTCTGGCGGACGTGCCAACAGCAGACAAAGCCTGGGTGTGGTAGACAGCGTGCCAGTTACTCGCAGCGAAGCCCAATATAGGTATCGTATTCTATTCCTCATACGAGGACCGGCGCGCTGAAGTGTTTGAGTTGGACGGAGCAGGGACAGGCAGCATCGTCTACCTGCACAAAGGTTCTAGACCCCAGGATCTGCTGGACGCCATACACAAATCGGCGTGCGAATCTGACCGGCTTCGAGATTGCCTTTACGCCAGTACTCGGCGAACCTAACGCCTTGGAACTCGCACAGTCGACATTGACGGATGAGGAGCAAGCGTTCATCCTGCCGGCGCTCGATCTGCTACCGAAACTCACAGAATCTGAATGGGCTGTACTCAAGACCGTAGGCGCCGGTCGCTCAAACCATAGTGCAGCGACGGAAAACTGACTCGCTCACAGAACCATCGACAGTCATCGTTCCAGCATCTACCTGAAGCTGAATTTGCGCAATTGTGAATTGAACCAGAGCGCCCTGCTGGCGAAAATCTATCTACTACACCAATTGCGACAGCTCATTCGCAGTCACTAGGATGATTCATACCCCCATCCACTTGCGCCTAATACCCTTCCGACGCTGTCCTTGTAAAACCAATATGGGGCAACTAAGTCAGCTCAACGCTCATCACTACATCCGCTTAACATCCTAGGAAGACTCCTGCCCTGGCTATTTGCGCTTTCTATCCTTTCCGGACTGGGCGGTGTGGTGCAGCTTGTCCACTATGTGGGCCAGCCCTTCCCGGGCGTGGTGATGATGTGGCGTGCGGAGCACAAGATGCTGACCATTAGTTGGGTGACGCCAACGCATTGGCTCGGGTACTGCTTTCCGGCTTGCAGGTGGACGACAAGATCCTGTGCATAGAAGATTACAACCCCAGCCCGGACTCACAGATATACGGGCTTGATCCTCGTTATGAGCAATACCCCTGTACGGGCGGCGGGTTACACTATACGGAGATATACAGCAATGCGTACGCCGATGACCAACAGGTCGACTTCAGACTGGACCGGGATGGCGCCATCATCGAAGTAGCCAGCGTACCTGTGGTTCCCTTCTCGTTCTGGATGCTAGTCGAGATGCTGCTGCCGTCGTTCCTGCTCGCTTTGAGCCTTCTCGCCATAGGCATGGTGGTTTACCGAGCAGACCCCAGAAACGAACTAAACCTCATTTTCGCATTGTTCACCCTAGTGGCAGCTGGTGTCATCATGAGCATCGTCTACTCGGGTAGGGTTTCCTCCAAGCTCATCATCTTGCCAGTATTCCAGCTCGTGCTGCAGGGCCCGCTCTACCCGCTCGTAGGCGTAGTGGCCGGACTGATCGCTGCTTCTATCCGACCAACTATCAGGAGCGCATTGGAAGAGAGAGGCGCTGCGTCTTCTGTATATCGTCTCTCTTCGATTTTTGCTGGTCGGTCTTTATACCTATATCGGCCATGATGAACCATTTGGACAGCAACTGCTCGCAGTCTATCTTGTCTTCTCTTCGCTCAGTCTCTTGGCTTGTACTGTCGCAGCCATAGTTATCCTGGTTTGGACCGCTTACAGGTCCGATGATCGCCGGACCCGCCGCCAGGTCAGCATTGCGAGCTTTGCCATCCTTGGTTTTCTGGCGCTGTCCATTCCCTACATACACTGGCTCTTTGTCAGCCGGCCCTTTGTCGTGCGCATTGACGGCTGGCCCTATCTTGGCCTGGCTGTCTTTGGATTATTCGCATATGCGATTCTGCGTTTTCAACTGTTTCCCACCAAATCAATCACTCTTTCGGCGCTACTGGTTGGCGTCTTCTGCATACTCATTGCCAACCTCGTCTTCATCCCCATGGGCCAGACGACCGCTTTTCTGCCCCTGTTGATTACAGCGCTGGTCGTGGGGCTGGGGCTTGAACTGCGTCGGGGACCCACCCTGCTCTTCACGCGTGAGTTGCGGCTTTGTGATTCTGACTATGACCGAGTCACAAAATTCAGCCAGTCGATAGGTGGGCTGCAAGAGGTGGATGCGCTCATCGTCGATGTGCGACGACTGTTCGCGGAGTTGCTCGATGTCGAGTTCGTGGACGCATTTACGATTCAGGATGGCGAGTCCAGCATCACACGAATCGAGGATGACCTCTCTGTCACGCCTGTGGATTCGTCCTCGCAGGCGGTGGACGCCCTCACCGATTTAGGCCAGCCAGGCGCGATCCGGTGTTGCGGATGAACTCACAGTCGATCTGTCCCGTCTGACCGAACGGTACGATGATATCGAAGTATGGATACCTTCTCACGCATCATGGACGGTCCGTCGGTCTGCTCGGACTGGGACGTCGTTGAACGGCTCAACGGTAATTTGACCAGGATATGCAGTTGCTGCGCATATTCGGCGGCCAGATTACCCTCGCTATTTCCAACACACGCCAGCTCGAACGTCTGAAAGAGACGGCTCAGCGCAATCGGCAAATCCAGGAACGAGAAACAGAGCAAGATCGCAGGTGAGATCCACAGCACCATCATCCCCTATTGGGCCTCCTTGGGCTTCCAAATCGGAAAAGTTCCGCAAGTCGGGTGAGGATGCCGCCCAGGTCGTCGACGAGATGCAGGACAGCATCGCCTACAATTCGGCTCGCTTGCGAGAGCTAATCCGCCACCTGCGGGTGCCGGAAACGCTGATTGAACAGGGTCTGATCAGCACCCTTCGCGGACATGCTGAACAGACCAGCAAGCAGTCTGATATTCTGGTGGTACTCGTCACCACCTATGACGATGAGGCGCCATCCTTACCCAAAGATGCCAGCCTGGCACTGTACCAGGTTGTACGTGAGTCGCTCAACAACGCGGGCCAAACATTTGGGGGCCAGTAGGGTTCAGGTTAAGATACTCGAAAACCGCACGTCGATCACGTTCCAAGTTGTCGATGACGGCATGGGATTTGACGTTGGTGAGGCGTTGGCCGATGGGGACAAGGGCTACAATAGTCTTGACGATATGCGTATTTATATAGAGAGCGTAGGCGGTGAGTTGTTGATTCACTCTCGAGCCGGAGAAGGAACGACCGTTCGTGGCCTGTATACCCGTATCACCGAAATCAGGATACCGGATCCAGAGCTGTCCCACGCTCAATACCCCCTCATATTTAGGCTACATCTGCTGCGATACAAGAACGACGCCTACGGTATTCTCCGTATGCAAGTTCAGTGGAACCTCCGTAGTTTTTTCTTGCCATCAAGCTTATTATTTCCACAATATCCGCACGTTAGCTTAGCCGTGAATGCGCGGGTGCAACTATCGCTCAGCCATGTCCACAGAATGCCGAGCTGAATGAACGTATTTTTTCAGCTCATGTGCCAGAAATACAGCGATTGCTTGTCCCCTGTCAGGTCGACGCTTCCACAATTTGTGTTTGGGCTCAGCACTCCTGTACCGACACACAATCATGACTGATTCCGGAGCGTCGACCTGGTACAATGGGCGGATTTGGCAGCTACACTTCTCTTGGCCGTCCATTTTGCAATAGCAGACCAGCATTATGTCAACAGATCATTCTCACGACTAATGCTTTACCACATTTAGTTGGTCTCAATGTCTGTCCCTAGAGTAGAATTGTAGACAGCTACGAAACGCCGCAGGTCCCGAACAGCGTGCAGGTAACACAGTCCTCGAAACCTCAGCGTGAACCTGCTTATTACCGTCGAAGTGCTAGTGCATAACTGAATAGAATCTACACCGAGCCGAACTAGCCGAAAGTACGATACCGTAACCACATCACCCAAGACATCTTAGCCATTTCCAACTACCTGTTGGATCGATACGCCGCGCAAGTGGCGACCATGGGAAGTTCTATACCCATACGATATACGCCTGAACCGTGGTACTCGTTTGGTTAGATACACAGTAGAAGAAGGCTGCCATGCATACACCCCAACTGCGCACTCGCCTCATCAGCCTATTGCTGAGCACTATTTTGCTGGTCAGCGTGACGCTGCCCGTCTACGCAGCCAACCCGGCATCACCGATTGCCGATGACACTATCTACCTCCCTTCCGTTTCGCAGGACGACGAGAGTGACACGCCTCGCAACGCCGACCCCCGTACCGCCGGAGGAACGTGTGGAGCTGGCGACGACTCACATCGCAGAGCCAACAGGTATCGAACCGCCCAGCCGGTACGGTCCCTCGGTCAACGACCCCGAACAGGGTATTCCGCGCCATGCATACTCGCCGTTCGACGATCCGCCAGAATCATCAACCTGTCCTCCCGGCGGATGCGAGGTGGTCGCCGACCAGCTTGCTGTGAAGCTGTCACCACAGGCGGTACGCGCCCAGCGTGCGCAGGTAAACGCCAGTGCGGTCAGTTCTGCCATGGCTGATGTGGAATATTATGAGCATGACGCCTATCTTCCCGCAGGTGGAGCCGGTCGTCGAAGGCGCCATGATCGATTCCTTTGATGGCGACCCCATGCCCAAGCCGGACTTGGCTGCCTGGTATCTGGTTGAGTTGAACGAGGTGGCTGCCGCCGACATCACCGCAGCAGTGGATTCCGTCTCAGAGTTGGATTCCGGTGGCGATGTGGAGCCCGTCTATCTGCGACGTCATCCGGCACGCCGTCAGAGCCCGCAGTACCGGCGATCCCGCTGAGAACCAACGAGCAGGTGCAGGCAGCAGACTTGAGCTTCAACGATCCGCTCTATGCGCAGCAGTGGCATCTTGCAGCGGCGAACGTGCCAGCGGCCTGGCAGTGGCTTTCGGACAATGGCCTGCCGCCCGGCGGCAATCGAGACATTGTGGTGGCTGTCATTGATACGGGCGTGGACTACACGCATCCAGACCTGGCCGCCAACATGTGGGTGCAGATGCAGGAAACACCCGGCAATGGCATCGACGATGACGGCAACGGCTTCACCGACGATGTGCATGGTGTGAATGTAGTCAGCAACCAGCATTCCGGCGACCCGCAGGACGACCATGGGCATGGTACGCATGTGGCCGGCATTGTGGCTGCGCAGGCCAACAACGGCATCGGCGGCGTGGGTGTGGCCTACAACACGCAGATCATGGCCATCAAGGCTGCCCAGTATTCGGGTGTGCTGGCCACGACGGATATCGCTGAGGCCATCTACTATGCAGTGGCTCATGGCGCCGACGTCATCAACATGAGCTTTGGCGGGTATGTAAAGTCGAACGTTCAGGAAGACGCGGCTGGCAGTTGCCTTCGGTCAGGCTGTGCTTGTGGCTGCGGCAGGGAATGATGGAATTGCAAATATACCATGTCCGCCTGGCAAGAGCATGTATCCAGCAGCTTACAACTGGATCTTAGGTGTAATGGCCTCCAATTCTGAGGGATTGCGAGCATCGTTCTCTAACCGCGATTGTAAGCCTCACGATACACACGAATATGAAATAAGGGCACCCGGTGTTGATGTCTGGAGTTCACTACCGCTCGAGCAGTACGCTGCCTGGGATGGTACATCTATGTCTGCTCCGGTTGCCTCAGGAATCGCCGCACTTGCGCGAACATACTGGAATGACAAAGATGTCTATTCGTCACGCTTCATCATGGGGCAGATTGCCGCTAACGTGAACCCCGTCGTGGACGGATCGGCGTCGATCACCATCCCGCCGCAGCCCGAGTTAACCTACTTAGAACACTGGCTGTTCGACACCACTGAGCAGGACTCCGGTAACGACGATGACGGCATTGTCGATGCCGGTGAGACTGTCGAGCTGGCTATTGTAATCCGCAACCATTGGGGCAAAGCCGACAATGTCCAGATCACACTGGAACCCTGGGCTGAGAATGCGCGTTCCAACCGGATCCCTACGTCACGATGATCACAGATACGGTTGATTACGGCGCGGTGGGTTCGTTCAACTGGGATGACAATGGATTGATCTACGATGAAGAGGACCTCATCACAGGTGTTCGTCATCCATTTAGCTTCAGTGTGGATCCCGAAACACCCAATGATCATGTCATACCATTCCTCGTCACAATAAGGGCTGGCAATGGCTACGACCCTGGCGATCCAAACGCACCTTATGTGTTTGAGGACCGATTCTTATCTCATCGTACAAAAAGGACGCGAGTTACCCAGAATTATTACTGACGATCTATCTCTTACCTCCGATGATTTATGGATACTGTCGGATCAAACGCTGATTGAGGCAGGTGTAACGGTTACAGTCACAGAAGGAACACAGATTCAATTCTGGACAGCAGAATCATCGTCACCTTATCCAGAAGACTCTGTTGCATTGGTACAGGTAGAAGGCACTCTACTCACCCAAGGTCAGGAAGATAACCCTGTGGAACTATTCCCTGCGCAATATCAGTATCCAATGGCAGTCAAGATTGAGACTAAAAATGATGGAGTAGCCTCTTTAGACTATTCACGTATCATGAATCCTTTACTGGTTGTGACTGACATTACGCACTCGTACCTAACCCAAGATGGCAACCCACTTTATTATCGAATTCCTGGTGATGACCGACTCAAAGTAAGTGATCCACTCGTGCATGCCGATGTTCAAACTTCGATTATTCATCGCTTGGTAGAACTAGGCATTGTCTTCTCGAAATCATATGGTTGGGGACGCTTCAGGACCTGCCTATTTGATACTGATGGTCTCTCCTTCCGCGGTACTGGACATAGCAATGTATTCCTACATACCTATGATGGTTTGCCCAGCACTATTGCGTTTGGGGCTGTGAACAGGATAAATTTCAAGAACAGTCTACATAGCGCTTTTCCAGTGGAGTACAACGGACAGACTTATGCACTACTACAGAACTCGTTTGGATCACAGAGCGAAAGTCAACATGTTCTTTTAGCAGAGGAATTCGCCCAAAGACTAAATGGACATGTTATTGCCATAAACGATGCCGCTGAAAACTCTCTTCTCGTTCGTTCTTACTTAAATACATACTGGCCGAATTCTACTCAGTTTCTGCAGACGTATCATGATATGGATTGCGACATGGCTGACAATTGTTGGGATTTGTTCAAGAGTGCTTACGTGGCAAGCATAGGTTTGGTTAATCCAAATAGAACTGGCGAATTCGAATGGCGAGACTATGATCCAGTTACTTATCAAAACTGGGGATCGGATTATCAGGTTGATCATACAAACACGTACTTCAAACGTAGCGATGGCTACTGGGAGAGCACACCATCGGTTGGTAACGCAGTGATCCTTGAATTACCATCAATGGTCACTGATATTAATCTCCAAAACACGCGAGATGAGATGTTGGCCGTCGGTAGTAAGTTCTTTTTTGACAGGGAAGATTACTTTGAGAGTAATGCTATCCTTAACGCATGGTGGGAACCCAATTTGACCGAGAATTTGATCAGGTGTCGAGACGAATCAGCACCGAGAGTACCGTCACTATATCCCAAATAACTTCTGGGGTACTTTGAGTACCAACCTAATTGATTCTGCGATTCACGACTATCTAGACGATTTCAATCTGGCACAAATTGTTTACCAGCCCATTTCATCGAGCCTACAAGTACGATGTACCCCTTTGTCCGTGATATCGTATTGTCAACAGAAACTGATACTGATGCTTCGGTAGTCAGTGCAGAACCGGTTGACGTTTCGGTCACTTTCCAACCGCGAACATGGATACTGCTGTCCAGCCTCAGGTATCCTTCGGTCCGGATGTACCACTGACAGATTACACCATCCATCCGGTGGACGGTGGATGGCAGGATGCGCGCACTTGGGTAGGAGCCTTCAATGTTACTCCAGTGACAGGCGATGGGTATCAACTGATTCGTGTGGCTGGCGCTGTCGCCGCTGACGATCCTTGGTGAAGTCACTGGCGATGATGCGGGCCGATTCCGGTTCGAGATCATCACGTCCGGCACGGAAGCCATGAACCTACAGGCCACCGGCGGCGAAGGGCTCGTCGACCTCTCCTGGACGCAGGACGATTCTCACCTGTGGCTGGCTACAACCTCTACCGTTCCGCCAGCGCAGATGGCACCTACACACGCATCAATGCTGGTTTGATTCCGTCCCACATCAAGACATATCAAGACACCGACGTTACGCCAGGCGTTCCCTACTACTACAAGTTTACAGTCGTGAAGTCGGACATGAGCGAGTCGGACTTCTCCAACGTGGCGCAAGGCACGCCGGTCGACACCATTGCGCCAATCCTGACGCACACGCCCGTCACCACGGCTGCGCCTGGCTTGGCGCTTAATCTGCATGCAGATGCAACCGATAATGTTGCAGTCCAGTCGGTCACACTCTACTACCGAACACAGGGCAATTCGTCCTACGCCAGCCAACCCATGGTGCTAACCTCAGGCAGTACGTACAACGGCACAATACCCGCCTCCTACCTTGTTTCGCCAGGTATCGACTACTACATCGTGGCCAGCGATGGCATCGGCACAACCAAGAGCGGTCTAGCCTCAGCGCCGCACAATGTTTCAGTGCAAGACGAGCCTGTTGTCACGACGGTAAGCCCCATGTCCGGTCCCGAATCCGGCGGCACCACCGTCACCGTGGCCGGCAGCAACTTCAAAGTCGGCGCATCGGTTACCTTTGGCGGCGCGGTAGCCAGCGATGTGACCGTGCTCAGCAGCAGCCAGATTACATGCATCACGCCAGCCCACTTCCCTTCCACCGTCGACGTGGTCGTCACTAATCCGGACACACAAAGCGGTACGCTGCTCAGTGGCTTCACCTATGTGAGCGATGTAGCCTCCATGAGCATTCCCGCTACGGGCGGCGGACAGAACAGCACCGTACAGGTACCCATTAATCTTGCCGATGTCAGTGGACTGGCTGCGGCAAGCGTTACGGTTGAGTTTGACACGGCAGTGCTTCAAGCGACTGACGCATCAGTTGGCAACCTGACTCCTGGTTGGGCTTTGGCTGTCAACACGTCTGTCGACGGCCAATATACGGATATCCATGGCAAGCCAAGGTAGCCTGGTCAGTGGTTCAGGCGTACTCGCCTATCTTGAGTTCGACGTGATCGGCACACCTGGATCCAATAGTGCATTGAGCATCACGGCGGTATCGCTCAACGACGGCAGTATCAGTGTGGACACGGCCGATGGGACATTCGATGTGGACGAGGTCAATAGTGTCGAAGGCAGTGTGACGTACTGGAATGGCGGCGCCGGCGTTCCCAGTGTACAAACCATGCTGGACGGTGACGTCCTCTACTACGGCCTGAGTGACGAAAACGGAGCATATTCGGTCGAAGGCGCTGCATCCGGAGACTATGTACTGTCCGCTGAGAAGTCAGACGATATAGATGGTATTAGTGCATACGACGCATCACTAGTATTGCGCCACGATGTTGGCAATATTACGCTTTCAGGTCACGCCTTCACCGCCGGTGATGTGAATCGCAACGGCAGCGTGAGTGCCATGGATGCGTTCTACATCTTGGGGAAGTCAGTCGACCTAATCACGCTTCCGTTCCCTGGCGCAGGGATAGTGTGGAGCTTCTCCCCAGATCAGCGCTCTGTCAACGGACTTAGCAGTAATGTAACCGGTCAAAGCTTCACAGCCATTCTACTTGGAGATGCATCCGGCGACTGGTCGCCGCCGGTAGGTTCGACTTCGGTCGGTGCTGCTGCAACAACAGTCCAACTCACAACGAATGCCAGCAGCCAGACGATAGATATTGAACTGATTCCGAACGGGAAACCACTCTATAGCCTTGAATTGACGCTCGCCTTCGACCAGGCCCGCTTCAAGTTGCTCGAACCAACGCTGAGTGAAGCACTGAACGGCTGGTTAATGAGTAGCAATCTGGCGAAACCCGGTCAAGTATTGATTGCGATCGCCGGCGCAAAGCCCTTAACAAAACAAACAACTGTCCTGTCCATCCCGTATGAAGTGATATCTGGTGAAGGCTCGCCGATCATCCAGGTGACCCGATCCGTAGTTGATGAAGTGAATATTACGCCCGAGGCGCCGGAGTTTAGAGACTCCTTCCTGCCGATGGTGTCGGAGTATTTTCAAAACACCAACGAACCTGTACAGCCGTGATCTTTGAAAGAATCAACCGTCTTATCAGCATAGGAGTTCCCCAGACTATGTCTCGTACTCGCTTCCATACCCTGACTCATCATATCTGCTCTTGGTCATGTTCATTGCTAGTGATATTCGTTTCCGCTCCCGCATTCAGGGCGTCGCCGGCACTGGCCGCTGACTACACCGTAGAGGGTACGGTGAGTGACCAGAAGCCGCACGCCGCTGGTCGGCGCCGATGTAGAGGTGCTCTGATCCGGTCAGTGAAGCAGTACTCTACCAGACAACTACCGATGGTACTGGGTGGTACTCTCTGCTGGTCGCTGAGGGCACATATCATATTCGTGTGACACCGCCTGTTGGTAGCGGGTTGGAAGTGTCGACGGTATTGAACCAGGTTATAGGCGACTATACCTGGTTGGACTTCACCCTAGTCTCGGCGGATGCAGTAGCAGTAACGGGACGGTTGTTGGATGGTGCAGGCGGTCCATTGAGTGAGTATTCTGTTTCGCTATGGGACTATGATGATGAATGGGCAATGGAAGCGGTAGCGGAGGGAGGTGGGGGCACAGATGGCGTGTTCACCCTATATGTAAAGCCCGGACGCTATCGTCTTAATATTTACGGCAATGCATACGATTCGACGCTGTATGCCCTTGGTGAATTCAGCATTACCCTTACTGAAGCGCTGGACATTTCGGGTGAGACAGACTTAGGCGATCTGAATCTGCCGGTTCACCGGCTTGATGTACATGTCCAGGACCCGGATGGTCAACCTGTGTCATCCGTTACGATATCCACCCATTCCGGCGACGATTCCAGTTTCACGATCGGCGGCTATGCTGCAACGGGTAACTATATCTATCTGGAGTATGTATACTGATTCGAGTGGTGATGCCACACTCTGGCTGTTTCCGACCACGGATACTGCGAAATACACAATACGGGCTGAACCTTCCGAGAATTCCGGCTATCTAGCGACAGAGCTTAGTGATGTTGATGTGCCAGCGAGCGGCACTTTGACCATCGCTCTTCAATCTGGTCTGGCGTTGACAGGTCGGTTGTTGGATGGTGCAGGCAGTCCATTGAGTGAGTATTCTGTTTCGCTATGGGACTATGATGATGAATGGGCAATGGAAGCGGTAGCGGAGGGAGGTGGGGGCACAGATGGCGTGTTCACCCTATATGTAGAGCCGGGACGCTATCGTCTTAATATTTACGGCAATGCATACGATTCGACGCTGGTCGCCCCTCGTGAATTCAGCATTACCCTTACTGAAGCGCTGGACATTTGGGGTGAGACAGACTTAGGCGATCTGAATCTGCCGGTTCACCGGCTTGATGTACATGTCCAGGACCCGGATGGTCAACCTGTGTCATCCGTTGCGATATCCACCCATTCCGGCGACGATTCCAGTTTCACGATCCCCGGCCATGCTGCAACGGGTAACTCATACTACTGGAGTATGTATACTGATTCGAGTGGTGATGCCACACTCTGGCTGTTTCCGACCACGGATACTGCGAAATACACAATACGGGCTGAACCTTCCGAGAATTCCGGCTATCTAGCGACAGAGCTTAGTGATGTTGATGTGCCAGCGAGCGGCACTTTGACCATCGCTCTTCAATCTGGTCTGGCGTTGACAGGTCGGTTGTTGGATGGTGCAGGCGGTCCATTGAGTGAGTATTCTGTTTCGCTATGGGACTATGATGATGAATGGGCAATGGAAGCGGTAGCGGAGGGAGGTGGGGGCACAGATGGCGTGTTCACCCTATATGTAGAGCCGGGACGCTATCGTCTTAATATTTACGGCAATGCATACGATTCGACGCTGGTCGCCCCTGGTTTATTCAGCATTACCCTTACTGAAGCGCTGGACATTTCGGGTGAGACAGACTTAGGCGATCTGAATCTGCCGGTTCACCGGCTTGATGTACATGTCCAGGACCCGGATGGTCAACCTGTGTCATCCGTTACGATATCCACCCATTCCGGCGACGATTCCAGTTTCACGATCTGGCGGTGATGCTGCAACGGGTAACTCATACTACTGGAGTATGTATACTGATTCGAGTGGTGATGCCACACTCTGGCTGTTTCTGACGACGGATGGCGTCTCATATTCACTAAATATAGAACCGCCCTCTGATTCGCCATTCACAAACTTCACCATCAACGGCGTAGAGGTGTCCGGTCCGCAAAACACAGGTCATCGTCCTCCATACACCTCGACCGGCATCATCCAGGGCTTGGTCACCGATAGTCTGGCCAACCCAGTCGAAGGCGCTGCCGTTGGCATCTGCAGCAATGATGCTTGCGATACCGTCTTCACGGACATCAACGGCTTCTACACGTCGGGCGGACTGCCACCGGGAGACTATGTTGCGACAGTCTATCCGCCAAGCGGAGCGACCTCATCCCGTCAGAGTCTACGACTTTCACACTCAATGCGAACGATGTACTGGATGTGCCGACACTTGTGTTGCAAGGACCGGTGCCCCCCGATCCGGATAGCGGAGTCTTCCCCTCTACGACAGGAGCGGGCGGCATCCCGACAGCGAATTGCCCAGCCTGATACGATGCTGTCAACATCCTCCTGTGCTGGCGCAACGGTGAGCTACGAGTTAAGCGTAGATGGCGTAGTCGAACGCAGCGGTTCGATGTTTGAATCGGGCGCCGGCAATTTCGAAGCCAGCATCTCCAGTTCTATCCCTTGCATGGGCCGGCCACGATTCAAATCGACATCTCCTGCCCGGACACTTCGACTGACCAGAAGGGCTTCAACATCTACATCGACCCCAGTGGCCGTGTTGTCGATACCAGCGGTAATGACCTCCCGGAGCGATACAGTTACACTCTACCGTTCAGAATACTGGAGCGGACCATTCCTTGTTTTGGAAGACGGCAGCGCCTACATGTCGCCGTCCAACCGTACCAATCCTGATGCTACCGATTGGGATGGCTTCTTCGGATGGGATGTCATTGCTGGTTTCTACAAAGTGCGGCGGAGCGTGCCAATTGCTATGCGCCTGGTGACGAAACTACCTCTTATGTAGAAACAGACGTGCTGACTACCCCGTCACCGGTTACCGACCTTGAATTTGCGTCTGAATGTGCTGTCGCACCGTTGGATGTCATAGCCGTCACTCCAGACTCAGGATCCAATACAGGCGGTACACTTGTTACGGTAAGTGGCAGCGGTTTTGCAGATGGTGCCTCTGTAACATTTGGTAGCGAAGCTGCGACAGATGTAACGGTGGTCAGCGAGAGCGAGATTGAATGCATGACGCCTGCCCACTTCCCTTCTGTGGTTGACGTCACTATCGCCAACCCGGATAGCGGTAGCGCTACCCTGGTGAGCGGGTTCACCTATACAGTTGACGCGGTATCGGTAAGTATGCCGGTCGCCAATGGCAGACAGAATACTACGGCGCAGATTCCGATCAATCTAGCTGATGTAAGCGGACTGGTAGCAGCAAAAGCTAATATCTGTCCAATTTGATTCGTCCGTGTTACAGGCCACCGGTGCTGTGGTCGGCGATTTGACGTCGGATCGGGCCATGGCTGTCAACACATCGATTAGTGGTCAGATACGAGTATCCATGGCTAGCCAAGAAAGTCCTACAAACGGTTCTGGGGCACTCGTCTATCTGGAGTTCAATGTAGTCGGGGAACCCGATGCCTATTCTGCGTTGAGTTTCGCGGCAGTTACGCTCAACGGTGACGCTATCAATGTGAATACAACCGACGGTACATTCGGTGTAGATCCGGTCTTCAGTGTGGGTGGCGACATCCTATTCTGGCATGACAGTTCCGGTGTTCCTGGTGTACAAATCGATTTGCAGGGCATTGAATCGTATTCGGGCCTTAGCAATGAAAGCGGCGCCTATATGGTCAAAGACGCCGTATCCGGAGACTATGTTGTATCCGCCAAGAAGTGGGACGATATAGCCGGACTTAGCGTGTTCGATGCATCACTTGGTTGCGCCATGATGTGATAAACACACACCGATAGATCATGCATTCACGGCTGGCGATGTAGATCGTAACGGTAGTGCAGACGCTATGGACGCATTTTACATACTCCAGAAATCGGTCGATCTCCTGACTGTCCCCTTCCCTGGGGCAGGTATCGTGTGGGACTTTTCGCCAAATCAGCGCACAGTGAACGGACTGAGCAATGATATGACAAGTCACATTTCACGCTATTCTTCTTGGAGACCCGTCAGGCGACTGGTCATCTTCGGTGGGTTCTGCTTCGGTCGGTGTTACCCCAACAACCGTCCAACCCACAACGAATGCCTGAAGCCAAACCATCGAAATTGAGCTGACTCCAAACGGGAAACCACTCTATAGCCTAGAACTGACGCTTGCCTTCGACGACTCTCCGCTTCAAGATGCTCGAACCTACGCTGAGTGACGCAATGGATGGCTGGTTGATCAGTTCAATTGGCGAAACCCGGCCAAGTGCTGATCGCGATCGCCGGCGCAAAACCCATAACGGAACAAGCAACTGCACTGTCCATCCATATGAAGTGATAATTGGAGAGGGTTCGCCAGTTGTTCAGGGTGACACGCTCCATGGTTGATGAAGTAGATATTATGGCCGTAGAGCCCGGGTTCAATGATTTGTATCTTCCCATGGTGATGGATTAGCCTGCTTCAGAAACTGTAAGTCAAGAATACTGTATAGATAAGTAAACTAGCCAGCTGAGAAATATAGGAGAACCCCAAACTATGCATCGCTTTCGTTGCCGTATTTCATTTCGCTTCATCGCAATTCAGGTGCTACTTGTGGCGATATTTATGGCATCGTCGTCTGGTAACATTCTGGCGCAGACAGGCAACACTCTTAGTATCGGAGATGTATCCGTGTTGCCACTTCAACAGACAGACGTATCTATCGTCTTGGCCCAAACAGAAGGTACAGTCTACAGTTTCGACCTTACGATCACATATGATCCGTCTGTTGTCTCCTATGATAGTGCCGAGAACGGTGGTGCGACGGATGGGTGGTTTCGGAGCATTAACTCCACGACGCCCGGCATGCTGCTCATCGGTATGGCAGGAGGTTCTGGGCTGACCACGGGTGGCGAGATACTCGTGCTTACGTTTAAGGCGCGGCTTCGGCCGATCGACGCCGCTTACCTTGACTCGCGGCGAGTTGAATGAAGGGGATGTTGCTGCGACGCTTGTTGACGGGTCTATTACCGTGAATACCCCACCCACAGCGTACGACGACAACTACGATGTGGATGAGGACAACGTTTTGTCTGTGCCCGCTGACGGTGTTCTGACCAACGATGGCGATATTGACGGCCATGCGCTATTGGCTACAATGTTAACTGACCCTTCGCACGGCTCCGTTACACTGAATACCGACGGTTCTCCAGTTACACGCCTGCTGACGACTATTTTGGAGCAGATAGCTTCACGTACACGGCGGCCGACGTCTATGGAGCGAGCGATTCAGCAACCGTCAATATCACTATTAACGCGGTCAACGATGCGCCAGTGGCCGACGCGGGTGGTCCTTATTCAGTGGATGAGGGTAGCAGCGTGTTGCTGGATGGAAGCGGCAGCACCGATGTTGATGACACAACTGGCTTCACCTACGAGTGGGACCTGGACAGCGATGATACCTACGAGACAACAGGGGTTGACCCCACGTTCGATGCTTCCAGCTTGGATGGCCCATCCCAAGTGACAGTAAAACTGCGCGTACGCGATTCCGGCGGCGCAACGTCCACGCCGGATACCGCCATAGTCAACGTTCAGAATGTAGCGCCGACGGCCGATGCAGGCGGCCCGTATTCGGTCGTGCAGGGCAGTACCATTCAGCTTAACGGTAGTGACAGTAGCGACCCCGCCGGCGCAGCAGATCCACTTACCTATGCATGGGATTTGGATGACAACGGTACGTTCGAAAGCAGCGGCGTGTCGCCCTCATTCGATTCGTCTGGTTATGCATTGGGACCCGCAACCGTTTCGCTAAAGGTCACAGATGGTGACGGCGGCGAATCGACTGTGGCGACGGCGACGGTTAACGTTGTGGCCCGAACCCACGATGTTGCTGGCCAAGTAACCTTCTGGCTGGACGGTTCAGCTGTGAGTGGTGTGGACCTCGATCTCACCGGATCTTCGACACGCAATACTACCAACGGAAGCGATGGCGCGTTTGAATTGCTCGATATTCCTGAAGGTAATGTCACGCTTACGCCGTCCAAGACTAGTGAGATTGAGGGAGTCACGGCCTATGATGCTTCACTGGTGCTGCAGCATGTCACCGACATTGCAACGCTGAGTGGTGCACCGGCCGCAGCAGCCGATGTGAGCCTGGAGTCGGGAATCAGTGCGCTGGATGCCAGCATCATTCTGCAGTGGGCTGTCGAGTTGGATACATCTGAGCATACGCTGGCGAGTCCAACTTGGGTGTTCGATCCGGGCGACTACTCCTATGCACCGTTGGCAGCTGACATGGCTGCCCAGGATTACGAGGCAATCCTAATGGGCGACGTGTCCGGCAACTGGTCGACGGTGACGGTGGCGGCTGTGATAGCGTCTAACGTGGAATCTGCGAGCGTACTTCAGCAGTCGTCTGACCCCAGCCGTGGAGAGATTCGTATTGTTCTGAGTGTCCCGACATCTTTGAATGAATCGTCCTTTAATTCATTTGAAGCCACCATTCTGTTCCCATCCGATGGGGCTGAGTTTGTATCGGCGAAGGCGTATGAGGCAGGTTGGATGATGGCGGTCAATGCCGAGACGCCTGGTCTCCTGAAGGTTGCGCTGGCAGGTGCTGAAGCGGTGAAGCCAGGAAGCCCTGTAGCTACAATCAGTTTGAATCGAATAATTGATCAAACACCATTCTGGGCGACTGTGATGGAATTGGCAGTCGATGAAGTGCAAGTGATAGACGGTCAAGTCTTACGACTGCCGTATGTCTGCCAATAGATTTAGAAGCATAGTAAGGCCGTACGCAATGTGTAAACTTGGCCGCAGCACGCATTCATTTAATAAGAGCGCGGATGCACCTGCCTAACAACGGCAGGTGCATCCGCATACGACACGCATTGTGTCTATCGATTTTGGTACCAAATTGTTACTGTCCGGTATGAATGGAACCCTATTTGAAACTGCTTTGTCAGCTGGTAATATAATGGAAGAAACTTTGGACGATTTCCAAGTCAATAAATATGTCCGTCAACATACTCCGAGCATCAACAGTCCTCAACGGAGATATGAATGTCTTCAAAACTGAATAGAACCGCGCTCGCTGTATTCGTTGCTACTACTCTTTCTGTACTCCTGACCTAGGCATTCGCCCTAGTACGAGCCTTATGGCAGCGCCCGGCATCGAGGCAGACCGTATACTGCGCGTGAATATTGCCGCTTCGATAGCTGACGGAACTACACCAACAGTACACGTATCCATTACCGAACAGGGATTTGTGCCAAGCAGCATTACTGCCACTATCGGCACAAAGGTAATTTGGCATAACGAGTTGAACGTGCCAGCCGAGCTATGGAATGCACCAGAATCAGCCTTGTTCTTGCCACTCATTGAAGGAATGGGCACCGCCGTCGGTGCAAGTCAGAGTAGTCGTTTCCCGGTATTTCTTACTTCGATGAAGAGTATTACAGCGGCATTAAGCAACGCTACTTCACAGAACTGGAACCGGCGGTCCTTAGTAGATGAAGATAATGAGATTAAAGGCGCAGCTTGGCGAGACCTCTTTCGCACGAGCCTGTTGCCTGGTGAAACACACAAGACAATTCTCCAAGATACGGGTAGCTATAAACCGTGTGGCCCATACGATCCTTGATCTACAAGGTTGTCAACCAGAACCTATCGCTAATTGTTTGAACACGGTACGGATGCGATTATGGCGCTGTTGGAGGTGCTGAAGGCTGGCAAATTCTACGTACCGCTCAACATCCACGACCCGCAGCTGCGCCGGCAGCAGATCTTCGACGACGCCGGTGCGGCAGTTCTTCTGTGTGATACACGAAATCGCAAAGACGCTATTCAGCTTGCCGCCGGCAACCGAACCGACATTGCCGTGGAGACCATTGACCCGTCCAAGCGGGATAGTGATCCAGCGATTTACATCGGTCCGGACGACTTTGCGTACATATTGTTTACCTCCGGTTCTACCGGACCTCCCTAGGACGTGGTGGGACTGCACCGTATTGTGCTCAGGTGGGTAATGGTTTTCACTAACGACTATCGAATAGGTGTAGCCGATCGCAGTGCGCTTGTGCTGTCCCTTGTCTATAGCGGTTCGGTGGCTCCGCTCCTTGTGGCGCTCCTTAACGGGACGACCGTACTGTCCTTTAATCTGCAGCAGCAGGGCATCGTGCGTTTGAGTAACTGGATCCGCCAGGAGGAGATCACAGTTGTCTGCAACGGTGCAGTCTTCCGAGCGCTGTGCCCCTATCTGGATGGTTCACACCAATTCCCGCATCCGCGCGTATTTCGAATTAGCGGCGGTCCCACCAATCGCTCGCATCTTGAAACCTATCGTCGGGTATTTGCGACCGACTGAATCCTGTTCAATATGCTGAGCAGCACCGAAGTTTTCGGGGTGAGCCGATTCTTCGTAGACAAAAACAAGACTATTGAAGGAGACGTGGCGCCGGCTGGCTTTCCAAACGAGCGAATGGAGGTAGTTTTGTGGGGTGAAGATCAGTGCCCGGTACCACCTGGCGAGGTCGGTGAGATCGTGGTTCGTGCCAGGTTCCTCGGTCCGGGTTACTGGAACAGACAGGACATCACTCGGGAGAGGGTCGTGCCCGATCCGGACTTGCCGGGCCAACGTGTGTATCGGACTGGCGACCCGGGCAAAGTACTGCCCGATGGCTACTCGATGCACCTAGGCTGTATCGATAACCAGATCAAGATCCGGGGCAACCGGGTGGAGATCTTTGAAGTGGAGTCGCTGTTCAGCAGTATACAGGGAGTGCTAGAAGTCTCTGTGCAGCCATAATAAAACCAGCAGGGCGGGCCAATCACTGGTTGTCTATATTGTGTGAGCGCAGCCTGACCTACGGATTGAAAGCCTACGCGCTTCGCTGCTGAAAGTCCTACCTAACCACACTGTACCGCAGTCATTTGTCTTCCTGGAAGCCCTGCCCCGCTTGACCACCGGCAAGGTAGACCGCAAGGCGTTGCCGCCTCCTGAGAGCGGGCGACCAACATTGGTCACACCTTATGTTGAGCGGTCCACCCCACTTGAGGTGCAGTTGGCACAGATATGAGCCGAGGCGTTGGACCTCAACCGCGTTGGCGTCACCGATCGTTTCCTCGATCTGGGCGGACATTCCCTATAGGCAGCGCACATCGTCAGCCAGATCGTGCGCGAGTATGAGGTGGAAGTGCCGCTCAGTTCGCTGCTGGCATCGCCCACCGTAGCCGAAATGGCGCCGGTGATCGTCCAGGAAAAGGCTGGCCAAGTCGACCAGGATACTTTGGAGCGGCTGCTTGCTGCATTGGAAGCGCCGGATGACGAGCAGGATCAAGACAGGCGCACGTCCCCAAGCTCGTTTAGACGAGGAAGCGCTACACAATCTGTCTTGTGCGCAGCAACGCCAAAGATCGCGTACACCTACCGAACATCTGCCTGAAAGATGAATTGTTTGCCCTGCATCTGCTTGTATTCTTTGTGGACGCCATGATGCTTGCTCCACTCTCCGATCTTTTCGGCCAATAACCCAGGACGATTTTGCGTTCGTAGCCGTCATGGCCAGTTTAGCTACGCCGACAAACGCTGTAGGATGCAAATGACGCATTGGGATGCGTATCCGTCCACAGGATATCTGTAGGACCATATACGGTTAGCTCACTTGGCGTTAGGCCGTCCTAGGTAATCTGTATTGGAAGGGTCGTAACGCCAGAGCTAAATGGATACTGCCGGGCAAATATGTGCCGGTTTCTCATCAACCATAAGATGAAGAATGCAACGAAGCCAAACGTGTACTCGACTGTCGTGCGCCGATTTTCTGCATGCCTCAATCGTGCTAAAATGAGCCATTCGAGCGCCTATAGTACCCACTGAGTGACACAATCGAGAGAACAGCGCCGTCGGCCTGAACGCCGCGTCGATTCACCCATCCATCAAGGAGCATGCCCATGCCTGCCTATCGTTCCTTAATCGGCGCTCGTCTTCGGCGCCTCCACAGGGTCCGCCATCCAGAGCTGGCAATTGTACACGTGATTGTCGGCGTTGTTACTCTGACTACCGCACTGGTCATGTCTACTTCTTCGTCGCCCGTGGCGGCGGCGAATCATGCCCGCACCCTTTCCGCAGGAGGCGGCAGATACACCACCGCCGCCATGCTCCTGGGGCACGATTGTCAACGCGCAGGCAGCCTCCGTGACCAGGGCGCAGCCTGGCTTGGAACCTGGCATTTTGTTCTCCACCGGTGGGTCATTCGCCGAGAAGCCGGTCGACGAAGCCTGCGATCCGGGTCCCGAACTGGGACCGTTCCCGGTCGGCGCGGGCGGCACACTGGTCGCTCGCCTCACGGGGAATCCACCCGCTCCCAACCAATGGAGCCTGAACAACTACGGCACAGGCCTGCGCATCGTGTTTGAGCCGAAGTTAGGCGAAGGCGACTACGGCCCTGGCCAAGAGATCCTTTCCTTCTATATCCCGCAGGATGAGACAGAAGCAGAAATGGGCGCAACGTGGCCAAGCGCAGGCCGTTTGCACGCCTACATCGGTGCGCCGTGGGGCAACGGCCCCCTGACCAGCTCATGTTTCGAGCAAGCCTTTAGCGCCGAAGTCGAAATCGTAGAGGCCAACGATACAGCGCCCGCTCTGTCTGGCATGACGTTGAATGACGGCGACCGCATCGTGACCGAACAACTATGGGGCCAAGCGCTCATTGCCGGCTCTAACAACTGGATTGGTCCGGACAGTGAGGTGGTCTTTGAGAACAACGTCGCCGGAGGCTCGGATACGCTGGAATTGCCAGTACCTGACTGGATAACAAAGCTTCCCGCCAAAGCCGAGAAGTTAGCCCAAGCAGGCTTGCCCATGCCTGACGCCTATTATGCGGACCCGGCTGCATTCATGGCAGCCTTTGATGACGACGTCCTCAGGGAAGCATATGACCTGATCGGCGATCAACAGGATCCATGTGAGGCCGCCGTTACCCTAAAGCTGTTCCTGGAATCCAGGCAGCACATCGGCACACAGAAATTGGCCAGAGGCTACGATTGGGCCGCCGACACCCTTTCCATTTGGTTGCTGCCCAATGAATGGAGTGCGCTGGAGGCTATCGTGCCCGTGCCGGGACTGGGCAAGGTGGCCAACCTCAAGAACTTCAAGGATACCGTCGAGCGGGTCATGACCGAGATTGCAGTCTACCAAGACGCTCAGAAAGCAGCTGACGCTCTAAACACATTTACCTCGTCTCGGACCATGACGACGCCGGAACAGGTCGAGCAGCGCCGCACCGAGATCAACGACGAGATCGCCGGACTCATGGTCGACATCCGGGAAGCCGAATCGGACATGCGCGTCGAGATCGGCCGGTATGAAGTAGCGAACCGACTCGCTGATTTAGGGTGCCTGCAACCGCGGCCCGGACCGCTTTGCACAGATGCCGTCCTCATGAATTACGACATTGCCAGACGCGACGCCAAATACCGCTTTTTCGACCGCTATCAGGAGCTGGCAAAACAAACAGTCGCCCTCGCGGCGGAGCGCCATACCCTTGAGACCTATCGAATGCCTCTGGCAGCGGGCAACTGCGACGCGCTGAAACAGCAGCCTCCTGCGCCAGTATCCCCCAGCGCATTGCAGCAGGCCTGCCGTGCCAAGGGTTGGAAGCTTGTGGTGGAAAAAGGCCTCATTCATGTCGCTAAAAAGAAGTACCCGTGGGCCGAGTTCGTTGTCGAGCCGGTTGTCTATGGCGTCAACGACTGGATACTGAAGCCTGACGGCACCGAGTTTATCATCGAGAAGCAGGGAGACCTGGCATATATACGCGTACTCGACGGTTCAGTCGAACTGACCGGGCCGGATGGTCGATCACTGACCGTCGAAGCAGGCTTCCAGACCACGCTGCCCGACGGCGAGATCACGGAACTGGAGCCTTTGCCGTTACGCTTGGTGGGCGGCATTCCTCTCAATGAGTTGCAACTTGACAGCAATGTTCCTCAGCCGTACGGCGTAATAGAATTGGGCGAGGCAGACGGGGCCTTGCCTCCGGATTGGGTATGGCAGGAGCCGGACAAGGACTTGACCGGCCCTGGCGACGCCACGCTGGAATTCGTCGACCCAGAAACGCTGCGCATTACGGTTCCCAATGAAAACGAATTCTGGAACTACCGCTCGGACGCGCCTCGCCTGCTCCACAAGGTCACCGGCGATTTTGACCTGGAGGCCGAGATGCAGATGGAAAGCGAAGCAACGGACTTTGCCTACAGCGAGTTCCTGCTGTTCACACCGGACACGCCTCTGGGCTACCTCGAAGGACAGATGAACGCCGACGGGATCGGCGCCCATTACTACATTGCAGGCGGCGGCTGGAACCTCAGTCAAGGCGCGAACTTCCTCAGCATTGTAAACCGCGACCAAACGTATGCCGCAAATGCACCCGACGGGCCGGCACGCGTCAAGCTGTCGCGGCGGGGCGATGTGCTCAAGACCTACTGGAGCACAGATGACGGACAGACGTGGACCCTGTCCAACCGCCAGACGCTGACCTTGCCGGAGACGGTGTGGGCGGGATGGGTCTTCAAACGCATGGCTCTGGATGGCCTCAACGACGTTCCGGCTGTGACCACGCTGCGCAACATTCGTCTGACCACCGCGCCGTTGGATAGCATGCTGGCAGACGAATGGGATGTTATTGGCTATACAGGGACGGCAATAGCCCTCGGTGCGGATCTGTACCTGTTCCAAGACGGCACTGCTAAGTCCTATTCTCAGGTCTACAGCCCGTGGTCCCTTGACGGCAATTTTGACCTGATTGTGCGCTACGAGGCTCCTGCACTGGAACCTCAGCCAGGACAGGAACGCTACATCAACATCGCTGTCACCACCAACGACGAGAAGAACCATGCCTATGTGAGCAATGCCTTGACCGCCGATTGGCAGCGCATGGTCGCGGACATGGCTATAAACGAAAGCTGGTACCGCTACTTTGACCAAGATACGGAGGAGAGTACCGGCCGTGTGCGACTGGTGCGCCAGGAAGGCATAGTATCCGCTTATCTCTGGCAAGACGGCGACTGGACTCTTCTGACCGACTGGCGCGACGCATTCTCTGAGCCGGTCTATCTCGACTTCCGATTCCAGTGGATTTCACCCGAACCGAGTCCCCAAACCGCTCATTTCACCATCGAGCGGCTTGAGACTGACGAGGGCCTCCTTTTTGATGTGATTGAGATCGCGCCGACAGAGGCCGCACAAGGTACACAGTCCTCCGAACCAACCTCTACGCAGGATGCTGCTCCTGAAACACCCACAAGAGTGCGCCCCTTGGAATCAAAGCCTAACGTGCAGCGGCGCGCTACGCCAGAGCCCTCACCGGCGCCCACAACGGAACCCACGTCTGAGCCTATCCTGCAACCGACACCGACGCCGTTGCTTGTGCCAACACCGGCACATGAGTCAGCGCCTACGCTCACAGGCGAACAGCGCTTGCAAGCCGATACAGTATTCGACGACTTCTCCTCCACGGCGTTGGGCTGGTCGGTACGGGACAGCGACGCGTCCACCACAAGCTACGAACAGGGCGGCTACGCACTCCTGGTCAAGCAGCCGACCTACTGGGTGATGAGCAAGACCGCAGGTGACTTTGCGCCTTCGGTGATGGAGTTCGACGCGTCAGTGATGCCGGACTCGTCCGGCGGCATGTTCGGCGTGATCTGCCACTATCGCAACGCGGAAAATTATGACTTCATGACTATAGACCCCGAAACCTTGAGTATCTCGGTTGCGCGCTATATAGGCGATGAGTTCGTATACGTCAGCAAGGGACCGGACGGCGTCGCCGAATTGCCGTCCAGTGGTCTGGCCAACGCGGTTACAGCCGTCAACCACATCCGCGCCGTCTGCCTTGAGGATCGGCTGGAGCTGACGGTCAATGGCATCCTGGAAGGAACCTGGTCGCTGGAACCGCCCGCGGATGGGGGTAACGCAGCCCTTTTTGTATATGGCTTTAGAACTCTAGGCGAGGAAGGTTACAAGACATTGTTCGATAACTTCGCCGCGTGGCGAGATGCGCCTGCGCCATAATGGTACCGGGGCTCGCGTGAGTCAACCCATTCGGGGGCAATAAGAGAATCCAACACTAGGTACTAGGAATACTGGAGCGCTCGCGTACGCTTAGCACCATTTACGTATGGGACACTTGAATTGGTGACAAGAGTTGTTCGACTGTTTTTCACGACTCTGTGTAGATGAGTTGCCTCTGGTAATATTACCTTAGCGTGCATTTACGCTTGGATATTCCTAGTACCCACTGTTGGCCAGAGTAAGTCATCAGCGATGGCAAATCCCTATTACAGAATTTTGCGCCGAACTGGGAGGTACCCAAAAATGCGGTGGTAAATGAGGCTGCGGGACACAATCGTGTAAAACAAGGAGGCACCGATGGATAGTCCGGCGATTCTTTTTGAGATTGTAGCGCTAAACCGTGAGGCTTTGGTTGAGTTTTACGCGAACGTCTTCGACTGGCCCGCCCAAAGTGATACAGGTTATGACTTGATTCGTTTTCCGCCTGCACCACGGGAGTTGATTGGCATCATTGCAGATGCCGTTCCAGGAAAACGCGGATGGGGTAAGGGTGTCACGTTCTATATTCAGGTTGACAGCCTTGAGGCTTCCCTTGATAAGATCAAGGCGTATGGGGGAGCTGCCGTCGTCGCTCCGTTTGCGGTTGATCGTGAAGGTCTTCGAATCGCAATGTTCGAAGATCCTGAATGTAACCTAGTCGGCTTGGTCGAATTGAAGCCATAAGGCCAAACAGATTGTCTCCATCGAGGCTTGCTCTACACGCTTTACAGAGCCTTGCCAATACGTAGCTTCGATGCAAAGTTCACGCGTCTCTACGTCGGCTGTAGCGCAGCCGCTAATATGGCCTATGATCTTTTGCACTGCGGCTATGTCTGCGTCGGCGTCTAGACGCTTACTCGGAGCGGAAGTAACCTACCCCGATATAGGAACTATCGTCAACAGGAACAATGGTTATAGAGTAATTACCCGCATGCTGGAAGCTTCCTGAACTAACTTCAGGGTGATTCATACACGATCCTGGGTCACCACCTTTTGGTACACAACACCCATTCCCATCTTCATTTGGAAAAGACGTCTTCCCCCTTTGTGCCACAATAGGATTGGACAGTTAGAGCGCCGAAATTAGTGTAGAATGCAAGGGCGAAGAAAGGTGAGACCATGTTTCAGAAGCGAACCATCGCCCAATCGATGAACGGTGAACGAACGATACCAAACCCAGAAGTTCCAGCGCAAGCGAAACGGCGCAAGTTCAGCGGTGAGTACAAACGGCGCATACTTGAGGAAGCCGACAAATGCACGGAACCGGGTGAGATCGGCGCCCTATTAAGACGTGAAGGATTGTACTCGTCCAACTTGACTAAATGGCGCCGGCAACGGAAAGCCGGAGGGCTGGGTCGCCTGATACCCCGAAAGCGAGGCCGCAAGAAAGACGAACAGGCAGCTACAGGGACAACAACAAACATCCCTGTCGCTAGACATAGGGTAATCAGATAACAGTATTGGCGGAAGGGGGATAAAAACACATTACATCGTCCATATATTTGGCGCACTTGACGAGGTCAGTCTTAAAAATACGTACACATCAGGTCGCTACTTGATCAAAGTACCTGCCAATCGACTACATACGTCAATGACGTACAAGGCATTCAAGCAATCGCTTACGTTCATTGAGTCGTCTCACTTCACCAGGCATGTCTACGATTACTTAACTGAAGAAGCCCTCTGGGCCTGCAGTTCGACCTTTCCTACCATCCAATTGCAGGTGTTGCGGTAAGAGGATCGGGAAAATGCGGCAAACTCTGCTGGCAAGCAAGAGGACCGGGCTGCGCGGCGGCGTACGCGTTATCTATTACCACAGGCAGGCAAATAGTGAGATGTGGATGCTGATCACCAAATGCCAAGAACGAAGCCGAGAACATCCCCGGCCATGTGCTGCGTAGGAAACGAGAGGGGAACGATAACGGCTAAGAAGCGCCGCCTGTTCATCCCTGTCTTGACAGCAATTGGCAGCCGCCCTGGCGACTGCGTGCAAAGATGGCCATTTCGTCGCCCTGTTCCTGCACGCAAAACTCCATTTCCAGCATTACCGTGTAGAAAGGCTAGCGATGGATGGCCGGAAGATAAAGCAGGTCACTTTTGCGTTCCAGGTTCGCAAGTGCAATCGGCCCGTGTACGACTGTGCCCTCTGTTGACCCCACCTCTTCTATCCAGATGTACTCCGCTACATCCAGCTGTGGGACGTCAAGCAGAATCTCATAGCTGGCGATGTCCTCCTGCACGTCGCCACTGTCACGCGCAGTGACCTCTGAGAGTCTCGTTGCGCCGCGCCAGCGTGGTGCTTGACTGCACCAGACAGAAAAAGTGTGTGATGCGAGAGGGACGGGACCTTGCCACGTGAGCCGTATGCCATTTTCCTCTCGAAAGGCGTGCACGCTGAGTGGATCAGTCTGCTCCATAGGGTAGGTCACCGTCTCCTCGGCAGGCACTGAAAGCTGTTTGGCCGTCCATTCGGCTGCAACGGCTGGGGCGTCGCCCTGCCCCGCATCGATACGCAGACGAATGACAGCGGATACGAACTGGCCGACCTCCAGTCTGGCAACGGTCCAGTTCATGCTGGCGCCAGCTGTAGCCCCCAAGACAACGTTCTGTGCATCAGCCTCTGCGTTAAGCGACAGGGCGCTACTCAGAATTTCGGCCTGCACCGGCAGCTCTACCTGGAGCACGACATCTGTTAGTGGAATTGTGCCCGTATTTCGAAATTCCATGTAGGCGCGCACAATCTGCCCTGTCTTTATCGGTGTATCAGGCGAGGGCTCTGTCCACAGCCGAAATTCGGCCTCCGCCGCGCTGACTGTCACATCTACCGTCTCCGACCTTTCCTCTATCCCGTCACTTACCACATAGGTGAATACATCGGAGCCAAAGTAGCCGTTGTCCGGCCTGTACAGCACCGTCTCGTCAGGCTGGAGCGAAACTGAACCATGTTCGGGTGCAGACACGCGTAGGATGTGCAGCACATCACCGTCTGCATCTTGATCATTGGCCAAAACCGCAATCCCAACCGACCGATTCTTGGACGTGGAGGCCACATCGGGTGCAGTATCTGGCGCATCATTCACAGGCCGCACCGTGACATGCACAGTAGCGCCCGCTTCGGCACCTTGCCCATCTCCCACACGATAGCCGATCGCATCCGGCCCGTGATAGTTAGCCGCGGGACTGTACCGAATCTGGTTCTGTTCGATTGCGGCGACGCCGTGCGCCGGGGGTTGCAACTGCATCAGGCGGATATTATCCCCGTCTCGGTCAGTGTCGTTTTTTAGAACATCGATTAGCGCCGACTGGTCCTCGTCCAGAGCTACTGAATCGTCTTGCGCCTGCGGCGGCCAGTTGGTCGGCGTGGCGGTTGCTGTGGGTGGAGGCAGCGGCGTGTTCGTAACGGTAGGAATTGGTGTAGGTGTGCGGGTGGCCGTAGGTGTAGGCGTGACCGTCGCGCTAGGTGGTGCGGTCACCGTATAGGTTGGCGTCGGCGCCGGTTGGCAGTGAATTGTAACCACGCCGTCCAGCGCGCGACCGTCTACCTCATATCCGTCCAGCGCACCGAATCCGACCTCCGGTGTGGCCGCAAACGAGACCGTCGTCTGCACTTCGGTTCCGGATCCTGCCGGACACTTGGCCGTGAAGGGAATTGCCGCTACGGTCATATCCGGTATGCCGATGCGTGCCAGCGTGTAGATGATTAGGTTGACGCGCCCGGATTCGCCCTGTTGCGTGAAGGCGAGTTTGGTGAACTGACTGGGGAGGAAGAAGACGACGTCGGCGGCCGTAGCCAGTTCCAGATAGTTCTCATCGTATTCCAGGGTAAAGGCTAGTGCGCTGATGGTGTTTCCACCGCCTGCGAAGACAAGCGGCACTTGGACTACGCTATCCATATAGGCAGTTGATGGAGCCACTATAATGTTTGGCTCGCCGTCGGCCCACGTGCTTCCGGCGCGCAGCCACACCAGCACCACCACCAGGACGGCCGTCGGAACGCCGTAGAGCAGCTTCGTTCGTGCACTCATACCCTTAATCTGTCCATTCGCCTGCATGGATCACCGCCCAGCCCTCAGTGAACCTTAACGGCTAAAACTTGATGCTGGTAGCTGCGCCGCCTTCTGTGTTTGCGTGACGTAGTCGCCGCCCTCGGTACCGAGTTGTCGAGTCCATGCGAGGGAACATGTCCGCCCGTCATCCTTATGGTCATGCCTGTCCGGACGGTCGACTTAGCAGGAATTCCGCACTGCACAATCCTGCGCTTTCCACTAGTGGACTTGATGACCCGAGAAGCCGGTCCCCGCGTTGTTTGGCGCCATGAAATACGTTCCACTGAGATAGCAGGAGATCCTCACGCTATCGCCGGCGGTTAGTTGCGTCGTGGAAGAGGTTGATAGAGTCGCATAATTCGTTGTGGAGAATTCGTATATCCTGCGCGCCGAGTTAACTGACCCATTGATTGCCAAGACACACCAAGCCTCGACCGGACCGCCAGGATTCTGAAACGTTACCCACGCATCAAAGTGGTAGAGTCCGTCCGCTGGCGCAGTAAATGCGCCGGTTCCGGGATCGTAGACGCCGCCTTCATCATGCACCTCGGTCAGAAACGACACATCCCACCAGAAACCAGGGTTCTTCATGGCCGGATCGTAGACGCCCAACGCTTCAAATGAGACTTGTGGCGTTGGTGCAGCGCAGGCCCAGGCGCTGCCGTTCCACTGCGCTACCTGGTCGGTTGAGCAGCTCAGGTCGCCCAGCGTATCGTTGTCCCCGTCCGCCAGATCCGCCGGTACATCTGACAGACCAGCCCACGGCGCGGTGGCTGCCTTGAATGCGTAGGCCACGCTGGCAAAGCGCTGGTCCGGCGCGAGCTGCTCAAACGGTCCTGTTTCGGCCTGGCTGAACCAGACGCGCAGAAAGCGCTCCGTCCCCGCAAACGCGCTTGGTCCCAGCGTCTCACTCATTCCTGTGACGCTGGTATCGCCAAGCAGCACGTGAAAACGCCCCTCATTCAAGGTCAGCTCCACAGGAGTAACAGGTTCGCCACTTGTCGTGTTGTCATTGGACCATACAATACTTCCGCCGTCGTCGACCACGGCAAACTTGAAGTAGCCGGTCCCGCTGAAAGGCGTGCCGTTTACTTGGACCACGCCTTGATAGTTCACCATCTGCGGCGGATCGACGGGTGTGGCCTGGAACAGCGCAGACAGTGCTGGCGCAGCTCCGGCTCGCTGGGCAAATAGGACCAGCCCAGCGAGCAAGATAAGCACGGACAGGCTGGCGAAGCCCAGGCGCAAAAGGTGGTGTGTTGATCTTTTTACCATTTGGTTTCTATCCTGTGTCCTTTCCTGTTGATGACGCTCGAAACCCAAGCCGTGTGTAGAGGCTGTGCGGCGTGACAGCCGCATAGCCTCTACATAGGATTTACTTACTTAGCGTCGGCAGATAGAGCTCGTGGACCTTGTTCGCGAGCGGGTCCGCGTCCACCGGAATGGAAGCGCCGGACGTGCTGCCCAACGAAACGGGCACCTCCGCACTGAAGGCAGCTGAAGGCACATCGCCGTTCACCTGCAGCGAGATAGTCAAGATTTCGCCGTCGGCCAGGGCAGTGAGGTCCATGGTATAGATCGCCATGTCCAGCTCGCCGCCTTCATCTCTGGCGTCGTAGTGCACTACCGCCTGCGCATTGTCGCCCGCCAGGGCTAGCGCATCCGGCAGGCCGTCGCCGTTACCGTCCGCAGCGTCAAAGCTCATGCCTGCCAGGTCGATGGAGAATACAGCGGCCGCGATGTCGTTGCCGCCGCTTTCCAGCGTGACCGGAACCTGCACGGTTTCGCCTGTCGCTCCACTCACCGTGTCTGGCAGCGTCAGCCTTGCCTGTCCACCTACACTCGCTGCGCTCACCGTGCAGGCTTCGCCTGCACCCACCAGAACCTTCTTGATGGTGCAGACCAGGTCGGGCACGTCGATATTGGTGTTGGCGTTGGTGTCGCAGCCGATGGGATTGCCGGGGAACTGGCCGGCTATGGGCGTCAGCACTGTCTGCAGCCAGTCGGCGTTGTCGTCCGAGTCGAAGAACTCCAGCACCCATGCTGGCAGGTCGCCAGCGTCGATGGTGGTATCGCCGTTGCAGTCGCCGCGACTACCCACCGCTACCTTCTCTGTGTCTGTTGCGGTATTGTTCAGCGTGCGGTTGTCCGTCGCGGTGAAGGTCAGGTCATAGAGGCCGGGTGCGGCATAAGTGTGGTCGGTGGAGACATTGTTGCTGGGGAGCGGGTTCAGCCCTGTGGAGGTATAGTCGGGCTCGCTGTCTCCCCAAAAGACGGTCACGTCATGCAGATCGCTCTGGTCCACATCGCTGTGGGTGCCGCTGAAGGCGAACAATTCACCTGGCGTAAGCTGGATGGCGCCATCCTGCGGCAAATTGTCGATAGTTGCGGACGGCGTATCGTTGACGCCGTCAACGGTGACGTTTACGGCCGCGGGACCGCCGCCGAGCAAGCCGTCTGTGATCTCATAGGAGAAGCTGTCGTTGGCCGTCTCCCCTTCAGAGAGATAGTCCAGCAGGCTGCCCGGGATGTAGGAGAAGGAGCCATCGCTGTTGAGCGTAAAGGGCACGTTAAAACCGAATGTATTGGACTGCACGCCGACGTTGGCGCCGATGCCGTCCACTGCGCTGACGGTGAAGGGATCGCCGTCAGGGTCGTAATCTGCGCCGTTACCGTTGTCGGCAAAGACGCTGCCGGTGGCTCCATTGTCTTCGTCTGCGCTGATGTCATCGTCATAGGCCACGGGCGGCTGGTTGAAGGTGAGGATGGCCGGGACTGAGCTTTCGATGAGGCTGCTCTGGCCGTTATCATTGCCGGCGGAGAGGTCGATCAAGGATACACCGGCGATGGAACAGCCCGGAATCGGGTCCAGCGTGACGCTGGCAATATCTCCGTCGCTCAGCAGCGGCAGGGGGTCGTTGGCTTTGGGGCTCACGACCACGCGCACTTCGTCTACGCCCTGTGCTGCCGTGTCTGCGCCAAGTTGGAAGTCCGCACTTGGGGCCAATAACGTCACGTTGTCGGGGATACCATCCGGCTCCGAATCGACGTTGTCGAAAACGAAGCAGTTCACGTCATGTTTCAGTGTGAAGGCCACGGACGAAATCGAACTGCCGTTGGTATTCAACGTGACCGGGACGATCAGTGGCTGGCTCGTATCCACCAGGGCGTCACCGACGGACAGCACTGCGGTTGCGTCGGTGGCCGCGCCGCTCACGTAGCCCCCGACCATTTGTACACTTGCGCCGCTGGAGGTTCCGGCGGGCGAAGCCACGGAACCGAGCAGTGAATTATTACCTACCGAGCTTTCGGATCCCCCGCCGTCGAATGTGGCCCACACGATTTCATAGGTGGCCGAACTCTGGGCGTTGGCCTGCCCCAGGCTGGTCAGCAGGAGAATGGCTGCCAGCACAAGGACTCTTGGAATTATGTCAAATTTCATCTGTCTTTCCTCTCATATTCTGATCGATTAGCCGGTGCTGAAAACGGAGCAACGTTGTTTGGCTGTGTGATCCTGCCATTTTCAGGCAATACGCGCTCAGGTGACGGACAGGCCCAGAACGAGTGTGATTACTGGGCCGTGATGCAGACGGCGAAGAGTGTAAGGTTGCCTGACGACGCGAGGGATCCGCGATTCATGAGTCGCACCGTCCAGGTGGTTGAATTGGAGGGATAGGAATATTCAATATTTGGATCGAACGCAGGGTTTGGATTGTGATTGCCAAGGACCCCTCCTGCGACGATTCGTTTGCCGGACGGGCAGGAGATGCTTCGCTCAGCATAATTGCCTGGACTAATATTGTAGCTGCTCGATGTGTTGTGCAGCGTAATCTCCGACGCCGCTAGGCTGTTTGCCTCTTGGGCCTGGTCGGCGCTGGCGGCACGCAACGCGTAGGCGACGCTGGCTAGCCGCTGGTTGGGCTCTAGCGCTTCGTACGGGCCGCCGGGGGCTGCGCTGAACCAGACGCGCAGATATGCGCTGCCGTTGCTGACGTGGTTATCGGTTAGCGGCTCGGTCATGTTGGCAACGCTGGTGTCACCGAGTAAAACGGTGAAGCGTCCGTCGGTAACGTTCAGTGCAACTGCGTTGGTCGGCTCTCCTGCGACTGTACCGTCGTTGGACCAATAGTTACCGGTTCCGTCGCCGCTGGCTGCGTCGACGAGCGCGAATTTCAAGTAGCCTGTTCCGTTGTAGAGCGAACCGTTCGCCTTGACGATGCCTTGATAGCTAATCATCTGTGGAGGTGCGGACGCAAAGGGCGGGGACAGCAGCGTCGCAACGTTGGGCGCAGCTCCGGCCCGCTGTGCGACGAAGAGCGTTCCAGTAATCATCACGGTAACTACGAGGCTCGTGGAAATGAGCCGCAATAAATGGCTGGTCAATCGCGTTAACATTAGTCTTTTTCTCCTTTGTGGTGTGTGCCTGCCTGAGGCTGACAACCCTGCTTACTGATCAACTGCCGGAAATATGTTCCAGTCCGTTGCCGCCGATGCGGACTGACGACCGGCGCCGGATACTGGGTACGGCTATCTTGCCAAATATTACGTTCCCCAAGCGTTGCAGCTAGCGTTCCTGTTGCGTTTCAAAGAGTGAAAAGAGATCTAGGGTAAGATATGAGGGAGGCTCCACGACTGTTCCCGCGTGATCCGTGATCGAAGTCAAGGGGGAGAATAAGATGGTTAAGGTGGTATCCCCGAATACTGACGCATGGACGATGGCAGAGAGACCGGTTTTGCTCCTTCGGTCGAAGACCTTGTGTATAGGCTCTTCAGTAGTCTGACGTAGTTGCAGCGTGACGCATGCCTACCAAAAGAAGTAAATCACGATCGCCGTGTCTCCTTTATGCTCATATGGTAGCTATGGTTCTAGCTGCTGCTTATGCGGAGTTCACGCTCATCTTGACCGGGTAACTTGTCTCGCAGAGTTTGGGGTGTACCCGCTGTACTTCAACAACCTGCTCGATTGAACCCGGAAGGATTTCCTAAAAGATCCCAACGCATTCGCCTGCTGTCCCAAGAAGCTACAGACGCTAGTAGGGGTGGAAAAGGGAATTGTCAAGACTGTCGATTGATCAAATTCGTACTTTGGGACCGTAGGAGAAATGTCGTTAGGCGGCATGCTGATCATATGGGTATACCACAAACTGTACCATTCATCATGGGAATATTCCGGCTTGTGGTGAACGGAACAGCTTATACAGACTGCCATTCGACAAGACCTTCAGCCAGTGCGGAGACAGGGTCAAAGGTCGGCCCATAGTTGGGACGGTTTGTGCGACCCTTTCTAGTCGAGACAATCCTGCGCCTGCCAAACGGACGTTTCTGCATTGGAAGTCTTCCCAATTAACGATTGTGCCAGAATTTCTCCCATTCACAATAGACTAGTTTTCGGACTCTGGCGCATATTGTGGATGTTGTTGGCGAACTCAATCTACGGTCGACAAGAGGTCAGCAGATCGACGACTTCCAGTCACGATACAAGACCAGAGCCGGCATCGAGGGCACGATCTCGCAAGCGGTGGTTGGCTTCGATATGCGTCGCTCCCGTTACCGTGGCTTCGCCAATACTCATCTGCAGCACGTTGTTACCGCAATTGCCATCAACCTGAAACGAATCTGAACTGGTGGAACTAGATTCCTACTGCCCAAGCCAGACCTGCTCGCTTCGCTGTCGTCCTGGCTACTTGAGCTCGCCAACAACAACTCTGAAAAGAGCGAACGAGCCCATTTCAATTCGCGTTTGACCTGTTCAAAGAAGTCAAAGTACATGCTGGCGTTTAGTCGAACGGATGATTAACCAATGTTCATTAATTGCTTTATGACCTCAGACCATGTGTTCACATGAAAGTTTCGCTCAGTATCATAATCGTAGGCGAAATCGACCTTCTGCAGTGTACGTCCTGAGATAGACTGCCGTAATTTATCATTCGACGCTCCTAGTAAGTCCCATATCACCAACGTGTATCGAACGAGATGGTCGCCAGCAGGTCCACCTATAGTGACGCCGACATCCTGCTGGCCGATAATGGCCTTATCAAGCGGATCACGGCGGGAAGCGACGGGCTGTGGCAGCGGCTGCGGGGCGGCAACGGCTACGATGTGGTCCGGCGCAGTGCACTAATGACGACTTAAACACCGGAAGAGCCCGGCGCTTTCGGCGACGATTACCTCCGCGGCGATGGTGGCGTTGATGTCATCTGGGGCGGGCGCGGTCACGATCACCGGTGGGGAGGCTACGGCGATGACGCACTGGATCTGGTCCCGCGACCGAGTATGACCACTGGCAACGGCAAGAATGACAAGGGCAAGCAGACCACGCATCCGGCCGATCCGCCTGAGTGGTTCACCTGCGGAGCGCCCGACAACTTCCAGGATATCGACTATATATATGGTGGTTGGGGTCAGGATGCGATACAGGCTGATGTGGCAGATGAAGGCCCGGTTGCTGGCGATCGCCTCATCGACTGGGTAGGCGCATACAATGTGTACTATCTGTGCCCTGGCGTTTACGGGGAATATGTGACAACCCGCGATCACAGCCCGGCAGTAGTTGAATTCTTGAAGCAGCTGGCAGCTGGAGACGGGGCCTACGAAGTTCCCGTAGACGGAAGTTCAGGCAACGACGAGTTAGCCATGGTATATGCAAATGAGGCAGGGCAAAACTCTCATCCGATTCATCCGGATACGCCGGGCCACTTCATATGCGAAGTTGTTGCAAGCAGTGTGGCACAGCCCGAAAATATGGGGTCAGGTCAGCAGCCGGAAGAGCCTGCCACCGAGGAACCTGTCGTGGAGGAGCCGGTCTTGGATGACACACAGCCTGAGGATCCGGTAGATGGAGATACGTCAACCAAGGAGGGTACGGTGGACCAGGGATCAGGCGTAGGATCAGCTCAGTACCTGCCCCTCCTGACAACCGGCCAGAGTAGCGACCCGGAGGAGATACGCAGATCATCCAGTACCATCGAGCAGGGTCTCTTCCTGCCGTCTGTGACAAGAAATCGCTAGACTGCTCCTTGTTCCTAGGGATCTGATGAATGAAACGAACTGGACGCTCGATCTAGAATTATATAATGCAAGATTTTCCTCAAGCCGGTCGGGCACAGTGTGTATTGAGGAAATAACCTTCGATTTCGTCTTCAACCCCAGAAACTGCGTAGGCTTCTCTGTTAGCAGCTGGCCCGAATGTGAAAGTTTGACAGGTCTTCACACATCGAGGCGGCGACAAATTCCAACCAAACACGAGATTTTGTCTGTAGATATACCCTATCCTGTACCAATCATAATGAGGATCATCCGGTTTGTGTTCAACCGAACAGCACTTCTCGGACAATCATGAGACGCAGTTCATCGCCAGTGTGGGGTCGGAGCCAAGGGGCGGGGTTGTATTCGACTTGCGCAGCCCTTGACGCAGAGAGGCGACGTACCCTAATTGCCTATCGCTGTTGTACCGTACACCGTGACTTATTATTTCATAGAAACCAATTTGCTTTCTTCCAACAATCCTGGACAGATCATCATCCACCAACTTCAGTTATGTTCAGGTGCTAATTTGCGGATAAGTGATTGCACTTAGGTCTGTCTCGCGCGCCAAGTACCTTTTCCCCTGATTCAGCACAATGACTGCCGTGAAAGTCCACTGCACCCCAATGAACAGCCAGAACAGTGTTGAATCGCCGGACATAACACCGGTGTATGCGATGGCAGTATCCGTTGAGGCATGAAATATCGCAGCTACGAATACACTTCCCCTGCTATGATTAAATACCCAAGTCATTAGTATGGCCATTGCTACCGCAGAAAGGACAAATCCGAAGAAATTGACTGTTGACTGAAACGATCCAGGAATGAATACGAGCGGTAGGTGCCAAACGCCCCACAAAACACCTAATATTAGACTCGCAGATAGTGCGCTGTATCTGGCTTGTAATCGCGGTAAGGCAAACCCCCTCCAAGCGGTTTCCTCCGTGATCAAAAAGAAGATTACCTGAAACAGAAAGGATGGCAGTAGTTTTCCTGCGGGCAGCAGTACGCCCAACTGATGTGTCCCACCCAAAATCAGAAAAATCATTATGGCAAATAAGCTGAGAACACCTGTTAGTGCAAGGGCGACTGCGTACCAAATTGGAGCCACACGCCATCGAACTAATCGGCTGAGAAGGTCGAATACTGCGGGTAATCCGCCTGTATACGCTGCTGTGGCGTAAGCGGCAATGGTAAGGCCAACCCAATACGCAAGTGATCGGGGAATGTGGAAGGCGATGATCCCGTTTGACTGGGCGATGGATGTACCCCAAATAAACCAGGGAAACGCAAAAGCAAGAATGAAGAATACGATCAGGGGATGATGTTTCACGCCGTTCATTGGTGCCATCTTCCTCACAAGTAGTGAAACTGATCTTGAACTGTTAATGAACCGCTTACAATGTCTCGAATTTTATGGCGTACAGCCATCGCTGTCAACGCATCCATTTCCCGCTCAAGCAGTGTAAACATGCCTCTGTAAATATGAATTGAAGTAGGTCATGGTGTGTCTTCTGGTCCGCTAAAAAATCCAGAAAATAGGAGCACAATCCTGATCCACAATTCTGACCGTATCCCTAACAGACGAGGTCTTGGAACAGATTGCAGAGCAAGGACTCGACATCCTGCCTGAACTGATCCGCACGGTCATCAACACTGCCAGCCATCCGGTTTGCACGGCAAGCTTATCTGAGCGACGAGCTCCTGCGCTCCGAGTGCCCCACAGGTTTCCTCCTTGCCTTTTCCACGATACCAGGGTATCCGAAAGCTGTGTCATGGGCCGGAGTTATATTCAACTTGCGCACCCATTGACACAGCTAAACACGGTACGATGATCGCCTATCGCTGCTATGCCGTACGCCGTGACTTATCATTTTATGACTCTACTGAAAGAAGCGCACCTTAAAAACTGAAACATGTATTGTGACGGCGACAAAGAGGTCGCCAGAATAAGCGTCGACCTGAGGCGATTAGGCTGTTGACTGCCGGAACTGGCTTGTCAAGGCGTCCCGATGGGGTGCGATGGACGGAAACTGGCCAAGAAACATGTCGCCAAGGGCCATTATCGGCCAGATAGCGCTGAATACGACGTACGTTGCACATGGCAGCGGATGCGATCATCATGCATGTGACGCGGAAAAGACCTCGCACGGGCAGCTTGCCCTGGCGAAACGGGTGCTTGAGGGAACGCATGGTGGCTTCAATTGACGCTCTTGGATTGCCCGGCGCGCTACGAAAGTCTGCATACCTACGTCTGCGCTGCGCCACAAAGACCTGCTTCTGAGTGAATCTCAGGGCGAAGCGATGATTGCGTTTGTGCGGCTTGGCCCGACAACGGTCTGCCAGGTGTAACCCTTTGTGCCACAATAGGATTGGACAGTTAGAGCGCCGAAATTAGTGTAGAATGCAAGGGCGAAGAAAGGTGAGACCATGTTTCAGAAGCGAACCATCGCCCAATCGATGAACGGTGAACGAACGATACCAAACCCAGAAGTTCCAGCGCAAGCGAAACGGCGCAAGTTCAGCGGTGAGTACAAACGGCGCATACTTGAGGAAGCCGACAAATGCACGGAACCGGGTGAGATCGGCGCCCTATTAAGACGTGAAGGATTGTACTCGTCCAACTTGACTAAATGGCGCCGGCAACGGAAAGCTGGAGGGCTGGGTGGCCTGACACCCCAAAAGCGAGGCCGCAAGAAAGACGAACAGGCAGCTGAGATGGCCCAATTGCGGCGTGAGAATGAACGACTTCGCAAGCAACTGGGGCAAGCGGAGCTGATAATCGCCGCCCAAAAAAAGCTTGCACAAGTCTTGGAGACGCTGAGCGACCCAACAGACGAACAGCGCTGAGGGAGACAGTTAAAGAGCTGTCGGAGAATATCCCGGTGACGAGTGTGTGCGCATCGTTGGATTTTCCCCGCAGCACACTGTACTGGTTGCGCCAACCGGCGATGTCCAAAGTGGCAGTTCCAGGACGCGGGTACCCTTTGGGTGCGGTGCGGGGGCTGACAGCGGTCGAGAAGGAGAGTGTGCGAGACGTACTCAACAGTGACCGTTTTTGCGACAGCTCTCCTCGGCAGGTCTACGCCACACTGCTGGATGAAGGAATCTACCATTGTCATTGGCGAACCATGTACCGGATTCTGGATGAATATGGTGAGGTGCGAGAACGGCGCAACCAATTGCGTCACCCGGTCTATAAGAAGCCGGAACTGCTGGCGACCAGCCCGAATCAGGTCTGGTCATGGGACATCACCCAGCTGCGCGGTCCGGTCAAGTGGAGCCGCTACTATCTCTATGTGGTCATCGATATCTTCAGCCGTTACATCGTGGGCTGGCTCATCGCCCAACAGGAGTCGGAAGCGCTAGCACGACAACTTATCAGCGAGAGTTGCCGCAAGCAACAGGTCGAAAAGGGCCAACTCACCTTGCACGCCGACCGGGGGTCGCCGATGATCGCCAAGACCATGGAACAGATGTTGGGTGATCTGGGCGTAGGTAAGAGCCATTCTCGTCCACATACGTCGAACGATAATCCCTTTTCGGAGGCCCAGTTCAAGACGATGAAATATCGCCCTGACTATCCTGAACGCTTTGGTTCGATAGAGGATGCCCGTGTGTGGGCCAGGATTTTCATTGACTGGTACAACCATGAACATCGTCATACGGGCCTGGCTCTGATGGCGCCGGCCACCGTCCATTACGGTTTGGCCAACCAGGTGACAGCGAAACGACAGCAAGTGCTGCAAGCCGCCTATCTACAACATCCGGAACGATTCGTGAAAGGAGCGCCTATGCCGCCACAATTGCCAAAAGCGGTCTGGATCAACCCGCCACTGAACTCCGCTGACACGGCCATGACCGAGACGGCCACGCATACGGAGTCAATCCCAGCCATAACAGGCGAACCTCCCGGCGCACAGCCAGCGTCAAGGGTCGGGAGCTGTTTGTCGACTTGCGAAGCCCTTTGAAGGCTACCCGAAAATAGTACCAGTCGAAACGGGAATGAATCGGCCTTTGGATAGAATAACACTTTTCTTTCACTGGCTGCTGGCGTTTGGAAAGCAGGAGCGCAGACTTTGTCAAGGCGGTGGATCACACCTTGACAAAGTTGAGCATCCTGCTAAGCTGTTCTGCCAGCCAGTGAATGTTGACCATTGCGCGCATATTCCTCCGGTGACATGTCCTGTAGAGCATCGTGCGGCCGCTCCGTGTTGTAGCGGTGACGCCATTCATCACTCAGTAGTCGCGCCTCGACCAGCGAGCGAAAGAGAAAGGCGTCCAGCACATCCTCACGATAGGTCCGCGCCCATAGGGCTCCCGAAGCGTTCGACATAGCCGTTCTGAGCTGGCTTGCCTGGCTCGATGTAATCGATGGTGATGTGGCGTTCTTCTGTCCATTGTGTAATTCGGTTAGCTATGAATTCTGAACCGTTGTCAGTGCGCAGCCGGTGAGGGTAGCCCCGATAGGCGGCCAGCATATCCAGAATGCGTATGACGCGTAACGATGTGATAGAGAAGTCGATTTCGGTCCAAAGAGCCTCTCGATTGAAATCATCGATAATATTCAGAACACGGAACGAGCGACCATCCTCTAGACGGTCTCTCATGAAGTCCAGCGACCAACAATGCCCCAGCGCCTCTGGTTGGGCCAGTTTCTGCGGCTCCCGAGAAGGCAATCGTTTCTTCGGCTTCACCCGTATGTTCAAACCCATCTCGCAGTAGACTCGATAGATGCGTTTGTGATTCCAAGGATGTCCTTGCTTCCGAATCCACTTGCGCATCTTATGGTAGCCCCAGCGGGACCAGCGTTCGGCCAGATAACCCAGTTGCTCCCGTATCTCGCTGTCGTCCGGTCGCTTGGGCCGATACCGGTTCACGGTCCGACTTACATTGAGCAGACGACAGGCGCAGCGTTCGCTCAAGTCATGCTCTTCGACGGCGTAGCGCACCAACGCCTTTCGCTCCGCCGCCGTTACAGCTTTTTTGCGACGATTTCCTTTAGAACCGCATGTTCCAAGCTCAAGTCAGCGTACATCTGTTTCAACCGCCGATTCTCATCCTCCAGTTGACGCATCCGCTTCAACTCGGAGACCGTCATGCCACCATATCTCTCTCGCCACCGGTAGAACGTACTCTGACTTATGCCATGTCGCCGACACAGATCAACCATGCCGACACCAACTTCTGCTTCGTTGAGAATCCCGATGATCTGTTTGTCCGTAAACCTTGAACGTCGCATGTGGAGCCTCCTTGGGCTGAACTATAGCCCGATTCTCTCCACTTTCAAATGGTACTAAAATAGGGGAAGCTTACCGCGAAGCCACCCAAGGTGATAACGCTGGATGTCGTTTCCACGGCCGCCTCAATTTGCATAGTAACGAGTGTTGGTACGGATTCCAGCAGCAGCTGTACAGGCTGGCTGCTCTCAAGGGTAAGATTGAGGTACAGGCTGTCCGTAATGGCAAAGTGGGTGCCAGCACCTTCAATCGTGCCAGCGTTTTGTGGTTCCAATAGGAGAACAGGCTCTTCTTGGGCGAAGGCAGTGTTATTGCCACTTTGCACCAATAGTACGAGTGCAATGATCAGACATATAAGCAACTTTCTCATGGTAGACTCCTTATGTGATCGAAACTCTTCTGTTATTCCATGACGGTAGCATTCTTAGCGTTCCGGAAACGTTCCTTCCATGCAGTGTCGATCCGAAACCAGAATACTGCAGAGTCACCTTAGCCGTCTGCAGGGGTAGGCGCGGTATAGATCGGCAACAAAGAGCACCAGCGGTTGAGTCACAAGGTTGTATATGGCCAGTCGGTAGTCGCCTGCAGAAACAGCGGGATTGGGCCATGATAGTACACGAAGAAGTGCTCGGGAGGAGTGTTGGTCGTACTGTGGACTTATCCGATCGTCGTACCTAAATTTAGAGGAACGGTGATTTAGGTTGTGCGCGAGATGTGGTCAGACCTTCGTTGGTTGCCTCGGCTGTGGAATAAAGAAGCGGTCATACACAAATTCTTCGCGTCAGCTGAAGCAGGTCCTACTTAGAGCGCCGAAAGTCGAATAATGCGCTATGAGGTGGTGCAAGGCTAGTCTTTTGCTACAATACAAGTTCCCGATACTTAGGCCACGAACCCTGTTCAAAATGGAGCACTGTAGAAGAAAACAGCAGCATATCCAGATATTTACCCATATACCTTCCCGCCTTAGATCGAGAATATACCGCATTTTGCTGAAGGATGTACTGGTGTCACAGACAGACTGGGACGATATATGGTTACTACCGGTTGACCATTCCATCATAGTTATTGCTTATCACATTATCCGTGACGGTACCGCTTATCTTGATCTGGGCGCCAACTATTTTGATGAACGTAAGAAAGATGCAGTACAACAACAGCTTGTCCAGCGGCTAGAAAACCTGGGTTACAAGGTTGTCCTTGAGCCGCTGTCCTGTGCCGCTTAATTCTATTTCACAGGAGGGAGAGGAGAGGAGTATCATTTACTGCAGTCCTACCGCTGGTGAACCACCGGCAATCAATTGCCAGCTAGCCGAGAACATCTCGTGGAATCGAGATGTACTGGAATATCAGGGCTGCTCACAAGGCTCACTATCGCGCCCAGGGCCCTTGCTCGCTATCATTGAACAATAGATCACGAGTCGCTGTCGCCACGCCGATTCCTTGATACTCTCCATGTGGTGTACAACCGATTTCCACACTCACTGTGCCACAGACCGCCGGGTCTGGATGACCCTTTCCACGCTTGGTCTGTCAAACTCGATCCCAAGACCTGGCCCGCTGGGGACGGTTATGTTGCCTGCATGGGGTACAAACTGGCGCTATGACAAGATTGTTTCCGAGGCGTGTCAGCGTTGGGTGGAATTCACATACCAGGAAATTGGGAGTAGCTGCCGCAAGATGTAGCGCGGCGACGACATGGATAATCGTTCCCATACTCACATGCGTCGCCCAAGTGGTCTGGCATGCGTCAGCTAGAATGGCGATCTTCTTCCCTTCAGTGATACCTCCGGAGCTGCTGATGTCAGGCAAGATGACATCGACTGCTCGCGCCGCCAAGCGGTCGCGAAACTGGAACCGGTTACATTCGGTCTCGCCGGCTACAACCAACATATCAAGCCTGCGCCTGAGTTCAGCATATCCAGTGTGGTCCTCTGGGACAAGCGGGTCTTCAAACCAATAGCAACCCAGACGCTCTAGTTCGCGCCCTGCCTTGACCGCCGTACCGAGATCGTAGGCTCCGTGCCCGTCAACCAAGAGGTGCCCATGATTGTTAACCACTTCTGCGACAGCCGCGACCGCTGTCACATCCGCGTTGAGATCGCGGCGTCCGATGGCAAGTTTGAAGGCTGTGTAGCCCTGGTCAACATAACCTTGCACCGACGCTAGGCGTTCTGCGTCGTTGCCACCGGGAATGCCAGAGGCATAGACGGGAATTTCGGCACGAAAGAGTCCGCCCAACAGGGCATAGAGCGGTTGTCCCGTTATCTTGCCGCGCAAATCCCACAAGGCAGTATCGAGGCCGGCAATCGCCTCTGTAGTATAGCCGGTGTTTTGGCCGCACAGTCGCTGTGCGCCATACATACGCTCCCATGGACTTCGCTGTGCATCGGGCCTTGGCCGATGAGCTGAGGCGCATGTACGTCAGTTATCAAAGTCTACGTTACCGCGGGACCGTAGGGTGCATGGGTCTCACCCCAGCCGACAAGGCCCTCGTCGGTTTCAATTCGCACGACCATGGTCTGTTCGCCAAGGGGATAGACGCAGAGATGGCGACCACCAGCGTAAGGGTCAATGAAGACAGTGATTAGGTTTTGTATCTCCTTAAGCGAGGCAGTCGGTTCAAGCCCTTGGTGCTCGTATACCGAAGCTCTGAAAATAGGACCATTGCCTCAACAGTTGTGATCTTCATACTCCTTCTTCCCTTCGTCTTGGAGTATCCATATGGATGTCAAGACTGATACATGTACTGACCTTGACCACTGCGGCTATGCGTCAAGCTGTCCGACAGATGCATCGCATCTAGGCTGGATCAGCGCAGAGACCGCTCCGTTGTGTCCTGCCGTGCGGTGGATGACCTGCAACGGTGTGCTGGGGACGACGCGGCTTTCCTGTCGCCAGACAGCCGTAGGCTGGATTGCTACCGGTCATTTCATAAACCGCACTGGCTTAACACGTCTTAATGCAGACGGAATACCGCAGATCGTACAGGACCTGTTTGGAGCATTGATATTCGTCATTCATACGACAAACGACAAATACTCACGACACGCTACGCATCAACAGCAGAAGTTAGCCGCAAACGCGCTGTCAGAACCAACTCAGTCTGTTGATTCTGTCTACGAATGCTGATACTCGTGCATGACAAAATTGTCCAGTGCGGCGGATACCTGTAGGCTCGCCGCCTGGGCGATACCTATGCCTATGGTTGCGTGTGGCATGACGCGGCAATGAAAAGCCTGCGTTAGTTGACAGACAGCCCAAAACGATGAGACGCCCATGTGGGCCATTTCAGGCTGAATAATGCTCTTGCAGCGCTGTATGAAGCGCGGGCGATACTCGTACACTGTTCGCAGCTCTTCACCGATGGCGATCGGCGTCTTCACAGCTTGAACGACGGCAGCCTGTCCTCCCATGTCCTCCGACGCAACCGGCGCCTCGGCTACCGCCAGGTCATAATTCTCCATGGCCGTAATCAATTTGATGGCCTCCTGATCCGTATAGCGCCAGTGCAGGTCGGCTAGAATCTGGTGCCCGTCGCCGATTGCTTCTCGGATGCTTTTGATTTCTGCCAGTTCACCATCATGGGCTACGGCGCCGGCAAACTTGACCGCGCTAAAACCCTTCGTCATCCATTCTGCGGCTAGGTCCGCTCGCTCCTGCCGCGTGCTCTTGGGCAAGCCGGAGACGTAGACTGGCAAACGTTCGTGCCGCCTACTGCCTAGCAGTTTGTGCACAGGTAGTCCGGTCAACTTTCCGCGCAAGTCCCACAGCGCCATGTCTATGCCTGCCAGCGCATCCACATAATAGCCGCCATAGAAGCCGCGCACTCGCATCCCGTTGTAGATGTCCTCCGAAATCCCCCACCCGTCGTGCGGATCCCGTCCTATGACAAAGGAGGGACCAAGCTCGCGCATGATCGCTGCTGTGGCTTCCGGAGCTACCACGCCATACGATTCGCCCCAGCCTATCGCGCCATCGACTGTGGTCAGCTTGATTAACACGCTGTTGTCCGTCGTTGGGTATATCGTACGGTTACCAGGCCGAACAAAGTAGCCGCGATCGCTGACCGAAACGCCCTCCTCCAATGGACCTAGATAGGGTATGTCACGTGGAATCCGAATAGGAAAGACATCGATGCGGCTGATTGTATCGGACATCAGTAATCTCTTTTCCTAGCACCAGCAATGGGTGCGCTACTTGACATAAAGGACTATCGTTCAGGGTTTCGTACGCGCCGTGAGGCATATAAGATGTGGATTAGTATACGGACTTCGTCGCATACAAGCATCAATTTACCTCTGCAGCCGCCAACTCAGCAACCGACAATGTTCATTGTACCGAACACTGAACTTCCCACCGGAATTGTTGTAGCGCATGGGAGCAAGTGCTATGATCACCGCTATTGCGTTTCGTCCGGAAGAGGATTACTCACTCCAATATCATGTCCACTCGAACAGATTCTACGCCAGTATCCGAGTGCTGCGGCAACGCTGCCGAAGCAACAATATCCAGTTCAAGATCAGGTACAAAGTCCGCGACCTCCGCTGAATCGCCAGCCGTTATCGGTGCGCGCCTGCGCGCCATCCTCATTGGATTGATGGTGCCCATGGGGATGACCGTCCTCAATTTGCAGATGTACAGCGTGGCGCTGCCTGCAATCCGCGACAATTTCGGCATCGGCGCGGATACGGTTGCATTGTCGGTGACCGCCTACATGCTGCCGTTCGTCATCTTCATGCCGCTGTATGGGCAGCTCGGTGACGGCCTTGGTAAGCGCCGCTTGTTTTCCATCGGCATTATCGTATTTTCGATTGGGCACAATCGTCTGCCTACTATCCGTATCATTCCCGATACTGCTGATCGGGCGTGTGCTGCAAGGCATTGGCACTGCGGGCGTCAACCCGCTATGCATTGCCATCATCACTGACATCTTCCCTTCCTCCGTTCGCGGGCGTGCCATGGGCACCTGGAGTTCCACCGGCCCGGCGACGAGCATGATTGCACCACTGTTTGGCGGCTTTCTCATCGATCACTGGGGATGGCACACGATCTTTATTCCCGGTGTGATCGCGTCCTTTGTAGCGCTCTACGTGGTACGCGGGCGTGTGCCGAAGTTGAAGCCGCCACATCAACCAGGCTTTTTGCGCCACTTTGATTGGCTGGGATTGGCGCTGCTGAGCGCTACAATTATCACCTTCGTCATCTACCTTTCCAGTAGCGCAATCACCGGCACCGAGCCGCTGCAGGACTGGAAGCTATTGTTGCTGACACTGGTGTTCGCTACGGCATTCGCCTTTTGGGAACTGCGCGTTGGAAAGCCTCTTGTGCCATTCTCTCTGTATAAGGCACGCGGATTCGGACGGGCGTCGATTGTAGCCGGCATCCGCATGTTTCTCATGAGCGGCGTCGGCCTATTGCTGCCGCTCTACATGGCGGACGTGAAAGGCATGGGAGCCGCGCAGACGGGCCTGTTCATTACCTTTCTTGCCGGTTCACTGTTATCCATGGTGCGCTTCGCCGGTAAAATCGCGGACAATCGCGGCAAACGTTTTCCAATCATAACAGGTCTGAGTATGCAAGCAGCGGCGCTTGCGATCTTGGCGCTACTGCCCGCCAGTTGGCCGGCTTGGACAATCCCGCCTGTGCTGGTCATCTACGGGTTGGGCGCCGGACTATCGCTTGCGGTCCTGCATCGGCTGGCTATGGACCACGTGCCGCAGAAGGAATCGGGCACAGCCGCCGGTATATACAGCATGGGTCGCTTTTTCGGCAGCATCATCGGCACCACACTCATCGGCGTCTTCCTGCAAGAGGCGCTCATGTTGACCGACGTGCAGCACGCCTACAACCTGGCGTTTTGGTTTGCATCCTCAGTTGCGGTGATCGGTATCGTCGTTGTCAGCCGAGTTCGAGAATAACGACATCTGCGTCCGTTCGTCCCTGTAGGCCGCTTTAGCCACCATACGACATCATGGCGCCCCCAACATAGCCACTTTTGCAGACGCAATAGCGCAGCGAAGGAGTCTCCGCCATTTATGAGATGGGAGATATCCTCGCTGCGCTAAGCAATGTTGTCGTATCGGTTAGCCAACCCCCCTGGCTTTACACGGTTTGCGTCGCCGGATCCATGGGCAGTTGAATGGGCGTCATCTCTTGCCGCGACGACTCACGAATCGCCACGATGATCTCCTGATCCAGCCTCGCCTGTTCTGCGCCATACGTGGGTTCCGCGTCATTGCGTACGGCATCAACCAGGCTCATGATGCAGCCTGCCACGCCAATCTCGTCATCGTTCCACTGCGGTGTTTTACCAGGCTTTGACGCAAAGGGATTGTCCCATCGCACCACGGGTAGATCCGCATCGCCGGTATGCGCCACCATGGCACTGAGCGCGCCGCCGTCTACCCGTTCCCAACGACGCTCGATGTGGATAAACTGCGGACCTTCGCCGCCGGCGCCAATCGTGCTGAGCCGCTCCTCGACCTGTAGCCCGACGCCTATCGTGATGCCCATGCCCTTCTCCGCCAGGAAGCGACTGCTACGCCACCAGCGCAGCGGCAGCGCATCGTAGCCGACGTTCGTCCAGTGGAAAATACCGAGCTGTCCCTCTTCGAACTGAATGATACCGTGCTCCTGTGTTTCGGAACGCCGCCCAGTCGAGTCACTCAGTCGAGCCCAGTGGCTGGCAAGTTCGTAGTCGACAGTAACGCCCACCACATTTACCGGCTTGGCGTTGAAGCCCAGATAGCTGCGCATGACGCTGACGCCATGATAGCCATGGCCTGCAAAGTCGTTGAATGAGCTGTATACCCTGCCGAATAGACCTGCGTTGATCAACTTAAGCTTGATGGCTTCCAGCGGGCGTCGATGGAACTGCTCAGAGACCTCCACCTTAACGCCCTGCCTCTTGGCTGCGTCGATGATCGCGTCGGCTTCAGATAACTTGTGCGCGATGGGCGTCTCCAGCAGCACGTTTAGGCCATGCTCCACCGCCATGAGTCCGACTTCGCCATTGGCGTTGTAGTTGACGGATACAATGCCCATATCTGGAGCAGTTTCACGAATCAGCTGGTCGAGATCGGTGTACCAGGGGACGTCCAGCCGATCGCCCAGCCATTTTGCGGATTCCTGGCTGCGACCCCAGATGGAAACCAGCTCCACGTCATCCTGCAGTTGTTTCAGAATAGGTCCATATAGATAATCGCCGCGCTTGCCTGTGCCGATGATGGCAACGCGCAACGGCTGTTGATCTGTCATAGGAACGTCTCCTATCTAGTGGGCGTGTTGCAAACTACCATGCATAGGCTTCCGGTGCAGCGCCGCCGGGACCCGGCCAAATCTCGTCTAGTTTGCTCATTACATCCTGGCTCAGTTCAGTTTCGGGCACGCGCAGACTGCTCTCGAATTGTTCCATAGTGCGCGGTCCCACGATGGGTGCAGTGACCACGGGATTGTGTAGCAGCCACGCCAGTGCGACCACCGCAGGCGACTCGCCCAGCTCATCACAGAGCGCTTCATACTTCTCAAGCTGAGAACCATAGGTCTCAGCGAAGCCTTGTACGCGTTCGGACGCACGTCGACCTTCGCTCGCTTTGCGCAAGGCGCCGCCCAACAGACCGCCTGCCAGCGGGCTCCATGGGATCAAACCCAGACCGAACGTCTCCAGTGCTGGAATCAGCTCCAGTTCGATCATTCGATCGCGCAAGTTGTACAGGCTCTGTTCGGAGACAAGGCCGAGGAAGTGCCGTTTCTCTGCGGCAAACTGCGCCAGGGCAACGTGCAGACCGGCAAAATTACTGCTGCCTACGTAGAGCACCTTGCCCTCGCGGACCAGTTGCTCCATAGCCTGCCAGATCTCCTCCCACGGCGCTGAGCGGTCCACATGATGCATCTGATAGAGGTCGATGTGATCAGTCTTCAACCGACGCAGGCTGTCCTCGCACGCCTTGCGAATGTGGTAGGCGCTGAGTCCCTTGTCATTCACACCCTCGCCCATGGCGCCGTAGACTTTGGTCGCCAAAACAATCTGGTCGCGCCGGCTGCTGTCCGCGGCTAACCAGTCGCCAATGATCTCCTCGGTGTAGCCCAAGCGCACGTCTCGTCCGTAGCGATTGGCTGTGTCGAAGAAGTTGACGCCGGATTCCAGTGCGCGGCTCATGATGGCATGGCTGTCATCGATGGCAGTATAGGTGCCGAAATTCATCGTGCCCAAGCAAATCTGGCTAACAGTCAGTCCAGTTCGTCCTAAATTTGTGTACTTCATCGTTCTGCCTTTCTGGTTTGTCGATTGTTGCGGCTTTTGTGGCGGGTAACATGATTGATCTACATAGATCAAAGCGCATCCGTTCAGATCTTGCAAAGCAAGCACCCGCCCGCCTGGCATCTGCGCGCTGAAGCAACGATTGACAGCCGAATGACGGATTCCTAGATAGACCCCAATGTTATAGTGTGGTTGTGGCATTCAGTGGAGCAAGAGGAAGGTTACGATTGTCGATCCGATGGAGCCATAAATTGCAAGCGTTGAGCTTGGCGACAATGATTGTACTCACAATCGTGCGACCGGCGCAGGTTGCTGCTCAGATTACTCCGTCTGGAAGCGCCGGGTCGGATAGTTCATTATCTATCTCGCATATTTGCAGCTTCATCCCTATGGCTTCGGTTGAAGCAGGATCAGCGAACCAGAGAGAATGTCCAGTACAGGTCGGTGACGGCGTGCTTTGCACCGGACCGACACCACTAACTCAACCAATTGATTCCAAAGACTCGAGAGTCTTGTCCATGATTGAATAACGTTGGAATCACTCTCCAAAGAGCCATCGCTTCGTTACCCCGAAGACCGGTAGCTCGAGCATACACTCCTCCGGTCCCATCCTATCGTCAGGGCATAGATGCGTCCCATATATAGGACGCCTCTATGCTTTCCACCGCGAACTGTGCTCGTTTTCGAAGTTAGCTCCAGAGACGATCCCAGGACCAATCCGTGTCCCATGCTTCGCTGGATTCAAAGAATACTGGCGCTTTCGGGTCCAGGTACTTGCGGAACATCTCATCGTTGATGTCTTCGAAACCCAGACCAGGCGTCTCCGGCACCTGGATATAGCCGTCCTGGATGAGCGGATTAGGCAGACCAACCACTAGCTCGTTCCAGTGCGGCAGGTCAACGGAGTGATTCTCCAGAACCAGGAAGTTCTGGGTCGCGGCCGCACAATGCACATTCGCCAGCGCCGAAATGGGCGAACCAGCCATGTGCATCGCCATAGCGATCCCGTATTCCTGCGCCAAGTCACCGATCTTCTTCGTCTCCAGAATACCGCCCGAGCTTGCCAGGTCGGGATGGATGACGCGAATAGCCTGCTTCTCGAAAAGCTGGATAAAGCCTTCCTTCAGATAAATGTCTTCTCCGGTGCAGGTAGGCGTAGTGACCGCATCTGTGATCTGTCGCCACTGATCCGCGAACTGCCACGGAATCATATCCTCCAGCCATGCCAGCGTGAACTTGTCCAGCGCCCTTCCCAGCCGGATGCAGGAGTCCAGGCCGATGTGGCCAAAATGGTCCACTGCCAGCGGAATCTCATAGCCCACGACTGAACGGACCTGCTCGACATACTCCACCAGAATGGCGATACCCTTTTCGGTGATCTGGATACCCGTGAACTGGTGCATGATTTCATTTGTATCCAACATGCCTGGAGGTGCAGACAGCGCGCCGGGAATGCCCTTCAGCAGACCGATGCCCACATCCATCTTCAGGAACTTGAAGCCCATATCCATACGACCCTTGAGCCGCTTGCCCATCTCCAGCCCGTCGTTGACGGTCGGCGTGTCGCTATAGCAAAGAATTTTATCGCGGAACTTGCCGCCGGCTAGCTGATAGGCTGGCGCACCGTATGCCTTGCCCGCCAGGTCCATGAGCGCCATTTCGATGCCACAAACGCCGCCGGCTTGCCGAGCATGGTGGCCGAATTGCTTCACCTTGCGGAACAGCTTGTCCACGTTACACGGATTCTCGCCGATGAGATGTCGCTTTAGCATCAATGCGTATTTCTCCGTCGCGCCGTCGCGCACCTCGCCGTAGCCAACTAACCCTTGATTTGTTTCCAAGCGTATGATGGAAACCTTGCGCATTGGAATGCCTGATAGATTCGCAATGCGCAGGTCCGTAATTTTCAGTTCAGACGGCTTTGAAAAGGTATTGACATTGTCTTCCATATTTGTGCTCATTACACTGCTCCTGATTCAGACGGATGTACGTTTGATGGAATGGGTTGAATACTTGTAACCGGGTGACGAAAGGTATGCTCTGCAACGCAGGATGAACAGATCAGCGTGCGCCGCTGATAAGCGACGACATCTTCAATGAAAGGTGATTCCACGAATGGGTATAAACTGTTCTTGGTAGTCTTGAGTAATTTGTGTGCCGATACAAATCTTACGTTACACTATTGCAGTCTCTTAACATTCCCTCATCTTCTACATCCAAATCAGCCAGTTTGACTCAACCACTCAAGAGGAGAAGCAGGAAATGAAGATTACTAATATTGAATGTTACCCTGTCTGGGGCGGTCAGCGAAATTTTCTCTTTGTTGTTGTAGACACAGACGAAGGCATCTACGGCGTCGGCGAGGCGGGTATCACCGGTCGTGAGAAGGCCGTTGTCGGTGCGGTAGAACATTTCCGAGACCTGCTGGTGGGCGAAGATCCCACTCGTATTGAACATATATGGCAAGTGCTGTTTCGCGGCGGCTTCTTTCCGGCGCAACGCATTCTTACCTCCGCCATGGCGGCTATCGATATCGCGCTCTGGGACCTTCGCGGCAAAGCGCTTGGCGTACCTATCTATGACCTCTTTGGCGGAAAAGTACGCGACAAGGTTGTCTGCTACCCACATAATGTCGGTCACGAGATGGAGATTGAGCCGCTGGTAGAATCGTGCCTGGCGACCAAGGAAGAGGGTTGGAAGTTCGTGCGCTGGGGTTTGCCCAACGACGGCGAATTCTTGGAACCGCGCAAGTCGGTCCTGACTGCGATTGAACAATTCCACCGTGTGCGCGAGGCTGTCGGCGACGAAATCGAGCTGACCTTCGATGTGCATACGAGGCTAGACTTAGCCGACGCCGTATGGCTGTGCCGCGAGGTCGAATACGACCGACCCTACTTCATCGAAGATCCGCTGCGTTCCGAGAATCCGGATTCGTTTAAGACGCTGCGCCCGCGCACGCACGTGCCGCTTGCTGCCGGCGAGCAGTTCAGCTCGAAGTGGGAGTTCCGCCAACTTATCGAGGAGGAACTCATCGACTATGCGCGCATCGACTTGTGCATCGCCGGCGGCTTCACGGAAGCCAGAAAGATCGCGGGCTGGTGCGAAACGCATTATATCAAGCTAGCATTACATAACCCGCTAGGGCCTATCTCGTCGGCTGCATGTCTGCAACTCAACATGGCGACTTCCAACTTTGGTGTACAGGAACAGCCGCGTAAACCAGGTTCCATGCTTACCGACGTGGTGCCGGTGCAGCCCATCTGGGAAGACGGCTATCTCATTCCACAGGACATGCCGGGGTTGGGCGTCGAGTTCGATCGTGAAGCGGCCAAGAAATCTCCCTTCCGAGCAAAACCCATGCCGCAATTACGGCGGTTAGATGGATCCTTCACCAACTGGTAGTGTGAGCCAGCGTCCTGGTCAACAACTGTTTGGGCCAATAAAAGAACACCTTGCGACGTAGCCCCATCCGGTTCCTTCCGCCGCAAGGTGTTTATGTCCAGCCACTTATTCAACAATCGTTCAGGCTTGAATTCTCTAGCCGAATCGACGGGCGATCAGCCATGCACTTCAGCGATCGCTTGGCCTAGTTTCTCTACCATTATGTCGACTTCCTCTTCGCTGATAATCAGCGGCGGCGCGAAGGCGATAATATCGCCAATGGCGCGTGTGAAGAGGCCGTGCTTGATGGCCGTTGCGCGAACCGCTGCACCGGTCCCGGACGTCTCCCTCGTTTCACGGTCCGCCACAAGCTCAACCGCGCAGATCAGCCCTTGACCGCGCACGTCGCCAATGGCAGGCAGCTCCTCGGCAAGCCCTTGTAGTCCTTCAAGCAGATGTGCGCCGACGACCTTGGCGTGATTGGCTAGGTCCATTTCTTGGAGCAGCTGCACATTCTTCAGTCCCACAGCCGTGCACGTAGGATGTCCGGAGTAGGTATAGGCGTGCATCCAAACCTGATCGGTTGGTGCGCTCATGATGACTTCGCGAATCTTGTCGGAAATCTGGATGCCGCCCAAGGGCAGATAGCCGCTTGTGACGCCTTTGGCGAACGACATGACGTCCGGCTCGATCCCATAGCGCTGAAGACCGAACCAATCACCGGTTCGACCAAATCCCGTGATCACTTCGTCGGCGATGAGTAGCACATCGTACTTGTCGCAGATCTGCCGTACCAGCGGGAAGTAATCCGCCGGCGGAACAATGACGCCGCCGGCGCCCTGCACCGGTTCTGCGATGAAGGCGCCGACCGTTTCTGGCCCCTCGCGCAGGATAGCTTCCTCCAGCGCACGTGCGGCTGCCTGCCCGATGGTCTCGTCATCACGTATGTCGCCGGAATAGCGATAGGGATACGGCGCCGGAATATGCACGAAACCAGGCACGCGCGGCTCGAACATCGGCCAGTAAGCCGGCATACCGGTCGCACTCATGGTCGCCAACGTGACGCCGTGATAGGCGCGCTCGCGTGCGATGACTTTGTTCTTCTCAGGTTTGCCCATTCGCCGCCAGTAGTAGCGCACTGTCTTGAAGGCGCTTTCATTGGCTTCCGAGCCGCCGGAAACGAAGAAGGTTGTATTCAAGCTTGGATAGGCCCAGCCTGCCAATGTATCCGCCAACTCGATGGCCGGTATATTGCCGGATCCAGCATAGCTGGAGCAGTACGCTAGCGTGCTCATCTGCTTCTGCGCTGCGTCCGCCAAATCCGTGTTGCCATGACCGAGCAGCACGTTCCACAAGCCCGCCAGACCGTCAATCACTTCGTCGCCGTCAACCGTTTTGAGCCAGATGCCATGTCCGGATTCAAAGATTAGGGGCGCACTGTGGGTGGAAGGATGGTGAAGCGGATGCAGCATATGCGCTTGGTCTTGTTCAAGCAGGTTATCTGGTGTGGCCATGGTGCTCCTCGGTTCTGGGTTTGTTACACGCAAAGGCGTCTATCATTCGAAATCAGTTGTGACAAGCTGCCTGGATTGTGATGGATAGATGCGCGCGACCTTGTGCTAACTAACGTCACAGCTTGCCAGTGTACATGAACGATACGCAATGGTAAAACGCCCGCCTGCCTATGGCAGAGACACTTCGATGGGATAATCTCCACACTCTCGCAAGGCTTGGCGGGCTGCCAGATAGTTGGCCAACTGCGTACCTGGCTGAAGCACGTTTCCGGTAGCCAGTACCAGACCGCCGCCCGGCGCTGCGTACTTCACCGCGTAGCGCACTTCTTCGCTCGCCTGTTGCGTCGTCCCCTCCACCAACGTCTCACAGTTGATACCGCCAAAGAAACAGAGATTGTCTCCATACTTCTCCTTCAGCAGCTTCAGGTCCATGCCGATATTGGGCTGGATGCCGTGCCACGCGTCGATACCGGTGGCGACCATATCATCCAGAATGGGCCAAGTATAGCCGTCGGTATGCTTGACGAAGATGCCGCCGCGTGCGTGGATAGCATCCGCCTGACGCTCGATCCCAGGTGCGACGAAACGTCTGAAGCGCTCCGGTCCCATGAACGGTCCCTTATTACCGGAATAGTCGTCGGTAACCATGACTGCATCGACGCCGGCGTCAAACATGGCGTTGAAGTAGGCAATTGACCTGTTCACGTAGACTTCGACCGCCCGCTCGACGAACTCGGGTTCCGTAATCATGCGGACGAGAAACTCCTGCATACCGACCGTGTAGTTGAACGGGAAAGTACCGTCCACCGGCGACCGACCGATGATGAAATGTGTGTCGCCGAGTTCTGCCACAACCATGCGAATAGTGTCCATCTCCGACGGGTCAACCGTGAACGACGCATCCGGGTCCGGCAAGTCGTCGATGGTCATGTCCTGCGTGCCGGTAAAGGTGGAGACATTGCCTACGTCGGGACTGTACTGTACCTCACGGCCTTTCTCATCCAGCCAGGAGTAATCGCCTGTCATCTGTGGATGGCGGTATTCCTTGGCGACTGGAGCCGACTGCACGCGCACGTAGTCCCAGTCTAGCGCACGGACCAAGTCCACGTGCGCCTTGGCATAGTCGGCAACGATCTCGTCGCGACGACCGTCCCACAGTGCCTGCTTCTCACGCCAGCGGGAATTGTAGAGCGTCTCATAGCCGAGCAACTCCTCGACTAGGAGATAGTCCACTTCATTCTCGCCACACGGAACGCGGTCGGCCTCTTCGTGTGCAATCGCAGCCAGAACTCTCTCTTTGGAGTTCATCGTTAGTACCTCTCCTCGTTGTGAACCCGCTAAATCGTTCTAGTATCGCGTTGCCATGTACTCCCACTCGGGATTCAGTTTCTTCATCTCGACCGCATCGTTGCGCTCGCGGATGCCACAGTCGATGTACTGCTGGTGCAGCTTGGCCAGCGCATCGCGGTCGAGCTCAACGCCCAAACCTGGCTCGGACGAGACAGGGAGAGCACCATCCTCAAAGACAAAACGTCCGCTGGTAATTACCTCTTCGCGCTGCCATGGATAGTGCGTGTCACATGCATAATCCAGGTTCGGGATAGCCGCGGCCACGTGGACCATCGCTGCCAACGTGATGCCCAGATGGCTATTGGAATGCATGGAAACGCCGCGCCCGAATGTTTTGCAGATACGAGCTAGCTGGATTGTGCTGCGCAGGCCGCCCCAGCCATGATGGTCACTGAGGATGACATCCTCCGAATGCACTTTGATGCTGTTGGGGATGTGAGAGAATGCTGTGGTACACATGTTGGTTGCCATGGGTATGCCCAAAGCCTTGCCTACCTCGGCCATGGATTCCTGTCCTCGCACAGGATCCTCGTAGTACTCGAGCTCATCCAGCATCTGCTTACCATAATCAATACTGGTTTCGGTTGACCATACGGCGTTGGGATCGATACGCAGTGGCATCTCCGGTCCGAAGGCGTCCGCCATTGCCTTGATGGCTGCTACTTCCTCTTCCGGTGGGAAGATGCCTGCCTTCAACTTAATGGATTTGAAGCCGAAGTAGTCGCACATGGCTTTGGCTTCAGCTACGATGCCGGCGGGATCGACCGCCTCCGCTTGGCGTGCAGCCGCCCATTCGGTGGCAGAGGGATCTTTGTCAAAGCCGAATTCGCCGCCTGCACCTGCATATTTGTAGAAGAGATACGCGGCAAAATCCACGCGATCGCGTGCGCGCCCGCCCAGCAGATCGACAACAGGCCGACCTGTCGCCTTGCCTATGATGTCGTAACATGCTACCTCGACGGCGCTGTTAGCCTGCATAAAACGCCGATGATCCCACGGCTCTTCACTGTGTTCAGCAGCGCCTTCTTCGCCGAAGCGCTCAGACAGCCCAGCTCGAATTGCATTCAATTGGAACGGATCTTTGCCGACGACTACTTCCTGGGCAGCTTCCAGCGCGCCGGTTGTCTTTGCGCCGCCGGGAACTTCGCCAAGGCCATAGATGCCCTCATCGGTGACGAGTTCGACAATTGTACGCAGGGCGTACGGCGCGTGCAGCCCCATGGAACAGAGCAGCGGCGGGTCGGCGAATGCAATCGGTGTGACACGCATATCAGTAATTTTCATTTTCTGTCCTTTGGTCCTAGTGCGAAATGTCTGGGAGTATGGTATCAAATGGTTGTAGATAGGAATAGGCCGAAGACGCTTTGTCTCCGGCCCAGACTACATACGATCGTCTTAGCCTGCTACGCCACACAGGCTAATTTGAGTGGGTCGCGTTGTGAGTAACTATCCCTTCACACTGCCCGCCGTTAAGCCAGCCACCATGAAGCGCTGTCCCCACATATAGAACACGACAACCGGAACCGAGATAATCAGCGACGCAGCCATCAACACACCCCAGGGATAAATGTCGCCGAAAATCGTCTGCGCCAAGCCTACTGGCAAAGTGTACAACTTGTTGCTGGAAATGAAGACGAATGCGTACAGGTATTCTTTCCAGGCGTGCGTAAACGAGAAGAGCGTTACTGCCAGCAAGGCCGGCGTCGTGAGCGGGAGCGTTACCCTCAAGAATGCCTGAAGACGCGTTGCCCCGTCAACCATAGCCGCGTGCTCCAACTCCTCCGGTATCGCTTGATAGTAGCCCATCATCAACCAGGATGCGAAGGGAATCATGCCGGTTGGGTAGGTCACAATCAGTGCCCAGCGTGTATTGATGATATGGAGATCGGCCAAAATGCCGTACAGCGGGATGAACATGAGCGCCGCCGGTAGCAGATACGTGATCAGCAGAATCGTCTGCATACTTTGTGCGCCCCAGAACTTGAGCCGCGCCAGCGCATACGCACCAAGCGCAGCCACGGCAACGGCAAGTGCTGTTGTAAAGACGGAAACGACGGTTGAGTTCCAGAACCATGTCCAGAACTGCTCACCGAAGAAAAGTTGGCGGAACTGATCGAGCGTCCATGGATTCGGATAATAGATATTCGTACGCTGGCTGATCTGCAAGTCGGATTTGAACGAAGTGATGATGATCCAGTAGAAGGGCGCCAAAATGAAGATCAGTAACAGTGCCAGCGCCACGCCCCTGAAGAAACCGCCTAACTGTCTACTTCGATGGCGACTGTTCTGGTTCTTTGGCATCGCGGCACTTACAGCTTCGATAATCTTCAACGGGATCCAGAGAATTATCGAGCCGATCGTACTGAAGGTCCAGCCAATGGCATCGAGCACCTTATCCTGCCACGACTCATCTGCCTCATCAGAGCCTGAGACATCCCTTCTCATATAACGTGAGAGGAAGATAATGAAGAAAGCCAGCACAGGCGTCAAGCTGAACGCGACTGCTGTACCGGGACCAAACTGCAGCGAACCCATCGCTTTCTGGTAGGCGAGAATCGAGTAGACCTTGGTGATGTTTCCGGGCCCGCCCTGTGTTAGAAGCCAGATCGTCTCGAAGTTGTTGAACGTCCAGATGGTCGACAGTAGTGTTGCCACCGCGATGACAAAGCGCAAACCGGGCAGCGTAATCGACGTAAATCGTTGCCACGCATTGGCGCCATCGATTTGCGCAGCTTCGTACAGCTCGGCATCGATGGATGAAAGTCCAGCCAGTATGTTCACTGTGAAGAACGGTATACCGGCCCACACGTTGACCATGATCACGGAGGCCATAGCGGTGTTAGGGTTCGACAGCCACGCAATCGGCTCGTGGATTATACCCAACGCGAACAGTATGGGATTCAGTCCGCCGTAAATAGGCTCCAGAATTGAGCGCCACGTCAAAGCTTGTACAACCGACGGCACAATCCAGGGCAGGAGTATCAAGCCCGTGAGGAGCGTTCGTCCGCGCTTCTGACTATGCAGCAACAGCGCTGCGATGGTGCCAAAAATCAGCTTAAAGAGTATCGCACCAGACGTAAAGATAACGGTTGCCTTCACCGCTTGACGATAGAATACGTCCGAATAAAGTCGTATGTAGTTGTCAAACCCGACGAATACGCTGGTCCTATCCTTAATGCTATAGATCGTCATACTTGTGTAGATGGCCTTGATAAAAGGCCAGGCTACCAACGTCAACATCAGGATCACAATAGGCGCAATAAACATGAACGCCAACTGCCAATCGCGCCCAAATAATTGTTGCATTCTAGACTTTTTGGGAACGTATTCGTAGCTTGAGGGCACTGCGCCAGCTTGCTGCGCCATGAACTCTCCTAACTTGTACAAACCATAGCCGCCGCCGATAATCGAGAATCGACGTGGACTAACGCTCGTAGTTCAAAGGCAATATCCAACGAAAGGAAATCGCCAAGTTTGCAAAATAGATTCAAACATAAATAGTTTTACTGGCTTTTGAAAAAGCCAGCAGAATTGTAACATATCTATCTACGCCACATGAATTAAGTACACTAGATTAACGGTGGGGGGTCCAGCGAACGCTGGACCCCCCACGATGTTGCATTTTAGGAGAAGTAGCCGGCTTCCTGTCCGATTGAAAGCACGCGATCTGCAGCCTGTGCTACGGCATCCGCTGGGCTCATGCCCTGGGCGATAATCTGAGCCATCATATCCGTATGCACCGCCTGAGCGTTGATCGCATCAAACATGGCATTCGGCTGTGCTGGCCATGAGAAGCCCAAGTAATCGCCTAGCGATTCCTTACCCATTTGCGCAAGGTTCGGATCTGCAGCGAACGCTTCTACAACTGGTGCTAAGTCGTAGTAGCCCACATAGGCCGGCAAGAACAGACCTGCTGAAACGAGCGAAATCGGAAGGAAAACGTCCGGTTGAATCATGTACTTAATCAGTTCCTTCGCCGGGTCGACGTTTTTGGCGCCAAATGGGATGAGGAACTGACCGCCATCACCAGAATCCGTGTTTGTGTCTGCTGGGCCATGAGCGTTTGGCATAATGATAGTATCATCGTAAATGGGATTACTATCCGCTCTGGCTTTCGCATAGATGCTGGCTGCGTTCAGTGTGAAGCCAATCGTACCTGACAGGAAGGCTTCGTTGTTGCTCGAGTCGTCCCACGCCATGATGCCTGGCGGCAACATCGACGCGTACTTGTCGCCCGTGTATATCTCGGTCAGCCACTCTACGGCAGCTAGGGTTTCCGGTGAGTTGAACGTTACTTCGGTTACATCGGGGTCCGTCAGGTGCCCGCCCCAACCGTGAATGACCTCACTGATGAAGCCAGTGGCGTCGCCGCCGCTGTTGACAGTTAAGCCCCATCCATAGAAGTCCTCGTCAGGTTTCGAGATCTGGAGAGCGGCATCACGACGATCGTCCCAAGTCGGGAGAGCCAGAGGGTCAAATCCGGCATCTTCAAACTTGCTTATTCGACCAAACTGACCACCGCCATGCATCATATACGGCACGCCCCACCAGTCGCCGTCGATGATGCCGGAAGCTTTCTGGAAGAAAGCCGGCTCGCCATATAGACCGATCATCTCATCGGTAACATCCGTAACTGGCTCAAGTGCATTCTGCGCATACAGCGCCTGCATGAGGCGAATGTGGTAGACCAGGTCCGGCGGATCGCCGGCTTGTACCTGCGCCAATAGCTTCGGCACAAAGTCCTGCGAAGCTTCCGCTGCTACGGTTGTCGTCTCAACGTCTACGCCGTTCTCTGCGGCCCATGCTTGAACTGCATCTGCAAATAGGGTTTCCATCTCCTGGAAGTACTCTCGGCGGTGGGCCACAACCATGGTACCAACTGCCGCCGCAGGCGCGGCAGCTCCTTCACCGCCGGCTGCAGGTGTTGCTGCCGGCATTGGCGCTGCGCACGCCGCCAAGGCTGCTGCGCTGGCGAAACCACCCATGATCTTCAGGGCTGTTCGTCTCGATACATTGGCATGCATTGGATTCTTTTCGCTCTTCACTGTTTCCTCCTTTGGATACATTCGGCGATTGAACAACAACATTGGTGTTGAATAACAGGATTTCGGGTAGAGGTTCTATACCCTTTACGATACGCCCACCACACTTCTTGTAGCACATTTCGTACGATGAGCCTACCACTGTACACACATTACTACTGGTATTCTCAACTACTGCAACACTTCAATATCGTACTATCCAGTAATAACGTAGCTTCGTAACACTCTGACAATTCACCTAGCAGTGTTGCCAGCAAAATGCTCGTTGCTAGTATAGTTGAATGATTACTTAACGTCAAAAGGCAACTTTTAGTTCGGCTACGCCCGAGCAAACCGTCGAAAAGTGAAGCTTCGCCGACATTTGTTCAATTCGCTTAATATGGGAGGAAGCAAGGTGATTCAGGTTTATTCCTAGAAGGGCATATGCACAATTAGCCGGCACGCTCGGTCACAGACGACCCCTTATCGGTTGAGAATCGCCAGTATGTCGCGTCGCTTGATTACTCTGTCTACACGATGCGCCAAACGAGCATAGGCTCCATCGTTCAAGACGGTACCGTTTGATGCGCCATCGACGGCGTCTATCATTTCCTCGCGTGGAAATCTGGTAGCATCCCATGAGATAACGATCGCACCGTTTTTTGGCAGTACCGAGAGCCAGACGGGCAGCGCGGTCGACAATAGGTGGGCGATCTGCCCCTTGTGCTGAATCCCATAGGGAAGGTCCGTCACGATGAGATGGGGCTTGAAACCAGCCAACAACTCCACAGATTGTGCCGTATCGCCCTGCGCCAAGATGCAACGCCGTGGCAGATTATCACCCAGTGTGAAGGTCCAGCGCTTGCCCAGCTTCCGCAGTCGCTCCGGTTTCTCCACGTAGCGTATTCGCTGCTCCTGACAGAACTGACGTATATAGCCTGCTGTTGTGGAGACGGCTTGCGCGTCCTGTTCCACGCCAGCCGCCTCAGCGCCAAATAGGAGCGCCGTGAAGAGTGTTGTTCCGCCGCCGGCAAGCGGATCGAAGACACGCAAATCAGTCCAGGGCACGGATGCGTAGCCGCTGCTTGCGCGGGCTAGATTGCACATAAACTGCGTGAGTAACTCATTGGTTTTGCCGCGATAGCGCCGAGCGCTGACGAACTCCGGCGGGAAGCACGGACGAAATCCTGTGGCGAATGGCCGCAGAAATGGACCGACCATGCCATCCAACGCATCAAATGACTCAAAATGTGCGCTGGTCATGGCGAACCTTCCAAGTTCCTCCAACTCTTTCGTGTTGAGGTCGTTCGTGAACCGGCTCTTCACGTAGGCGATTCCTGTCAAGTCGACCAGAGTACAGTCTATTAGCTTGTCGCGTAACGTCGACAGCCTGAATTCAGAAACAGCTAATTCGCGAGCGAGCTGGCTGTATTGGGTGCTGCGTTGCGGCGCGATTTGAGAAAGAAGATCGGTCATAGTATTGTCCATCCGCGAGTGAATATGCTGTTTTGTGACTGGCGCCTATTACATGTGACCAGGGTATAACTTCACGGTACCATCAGACGACTTGCCGACCATTGACCGTACTTGGTCAAGATTCTCCTGAATATAGTACCAAACCGAATCAAACCAAAACTCGCTTTCATCGCCGGCTATTCAGACCTGCCACAGTAAATACAAATCGGCAGGAAAAATCGCGTATGGTATCTGAATATGGTATGCTGAAAATGGGCGACAATTCTCTATCAAGTGCTTCTATTTTGTTCACTGGATTCTGTCAGAAATGACACTCTTGTACTATTTCCACAACCCCAGAAATCGCTAATGCGACGAAGAAATGGTGGCTAAGATGACATCAGTACCCAAACTTTATCAAATTGAACAGGATGATCTCAGCGGCCTAGACGGCGCACCGGTATTCGTTACCTTTGGCGAGACGATGGTTCGCGAAACGCCAGCCGATATGGAACGCCCAGAGCGCACTCGACAAGTCTATCTCTCTATGGCAGGCAGTGAGTTTACCCTGGCTGTGGGGCTGAGCAGACTTGGCATCTCGTCCTCCTATATCACGCGCGTACCAGATAACCCGTACGGTCGCGCCCTGCGCAATATAGCACGTGAGCAAGGTGTGAATACGGACCATTTTGTATGGGCGCCGAAGACTGAGCTAATCGGACGCCTGATCTACGAAATTGGCCGCACGCCGCGCAAGAACATCGGCGTCTATCAGCGTAAATATGCCGCCGCCTCGAAACTCGACGCCGGCATGGTGGACTGGAAAGATGCGCTGAAGGACGCAAAGCTCTTCCATACCTCTGGCATCTCCTTCGGCCTCGCCATCCACAGCGAGTATGAACGAAACTATAATCTTGACGCATTTATCGAGGCTGTGAACGCTCGACCAGATGGTTGCTTGACTGGCCTGGACTTCAACTATCGCGGCACGTTATGGTCTCCAGATCAGGCGCGCGAAATCATGACGCCATTGGTGGGCGATCACATTGATGTGCTCATTACCACAGTGGAAGACATGGCTCGGCTGTATGACATTCCATGCGGACAATATTCCGCCAAGCAGGTTGTCGACGGAGACATCGGTCATCTGGAAGACGATGACATCAAGGCCTTTGCCCAGGAAGTCATGAAGATCTTTGATGTCCAGATCGTCGCAATAACAATTCGCTATCCCGACACGTTCGAGCAGCACCGGTGGGAATCGGCGGCGATGAACGCAGACGGTCACTTCTTCCGTTCACCGGCAGTCAAACCGATCGTACTGTTGGACAGGCTGGGTGGAGGCGACACATGGAACGCAGGCTTCTACTACGGTCTGCTGACCGAAGACTTCAGCAGTGAAGGCATTGACAAAGGCGTACTCGTTGGCGACGCAGCAACGCGACTCAAGCAGACCATGATGTTCGACCTGCCCATGATCGACAAATCAGACGTGCAGTCGTTGATGAAGTCGGATGTGCTCGGCGGCGGAAAACGGACATCGCGATAGACCAAGAGCATGACTAGTTGTCAGCGTTAGCTTCAAACAAACATAGCAATGTTCCCGGGCAGTCTGGTTTATGTGAGTATGAGTCACGCGTGTGGTTAGCTGGACATTGTAGTGAGTTGGTCATCCAAAGAATCGAATCCTACTGGAGATCCCTATGAAGAAGCATGAGAAACTGGATATCATACGGGACACTGGCGTCGTAGCCATCATGCGCGCAGAGTCCTCTGAACAATTGATCGCAGCCGCCGACGCGATAAAGGCGGGGGGCGTCAAGGCCATTGAGGTTACCATGACAACGCCGGGAGCGCTGGCGGTCATCGAGCAAGCCAAACAACGTTACGGTTCGGAAGTGCTATTTGGCGCTGGCAGTGTACTTGATCCCGAGACTGCACGCGCCGCTATTCTGGCTGGCGCCGACTTTATCGTCGCACCGACACTCAATCTTAATGTGGTTGCACTTTGCAATCGCTACGCCATCCCGGTGATGCCGGGAATATACACTCCTACCGAGGCGCTTACCGCCATCGAAGCGGGCGCCGACATGGTAAAACTGTTCCCAGCCAGCTTTGGCGGACCAGACCTGGTGAAAGCCATTCGAGCTCCGCTGCCCCAACTTGAAATCGTCCCGGTCGGAGGCGTCGATCTGAATACGGCTGCTGACTTTATTCGCGCCGGTTCGGCGGCATTGGGTGTGGGCAGCAGTTTGGTAAATAACAAACTGTTAGCAGAGGGAGACCTGGGCGAGTTGACTCGACGGGCTGAGAGATTTATCGAGGAAGTACAGAAGGGTCGCGCATAGGCGACGCCGCACTCGAGCCACATAACGACAAATAGGCCGGCCTGACAGGTTCGAATGATCAGGTTGGCCTATTGTTTTCACTTAGTATCGACTAGGCATCAACCGTAGCCAGAGCTCAACATGGCAAGCGATCTGCAATAGCGTTAAATCTGTCAATGTCTGGGTCGCGGGATGCTGCTCGCGCCATATGAGACAATTTCCTAGGCCGCAACCTTGATGACAACCTTCTTGACAGGCGCGGGCTCATCCACCGCCATGTTCGGCATGTGGGCATCTTCTGGCATAAATAGCCCGAACATTCCGGCGCCCACCGTTACGAAACTGCCCTCGCCCTGTGGGACATATCGGTCCTTGGCCTCGTTATACTCGCCGAGTTCAACGTCGTCCACGTTGGCGTAGCCTATGCTTTCTTCGCCTTCGACGACGCACTGAATATCAATATAATTGACATGCGATTCCCAGCGCCCCTGTTCCATCGGTTTGCTCTCGTATTCCTGCACCAGAGCGAAAACCTGGTCACCGTCAATTTCGATCTTACCTACCTCGAGCTGGGCTAGATCCGTTGTCAGCAGGTAGTTGAAACCGGTTGCCAAACGTTTTGACAGTCCGGACTCGCCGGAAAGCAGATCGGGATAGAATCCTGACTGCACGTTGCGCAATTTGTCGATAATCATGGATTGACCTCCAAGAGTAGTGTGTGGGTTGATGTGGCATTTTTATTATACCTGAGAACGCGAGCAGAGTTAGAAATACCGAACGGGCTATGAACGGAATCCTTTAGTACGCCTGTGGGCAATCGGACAGCTTTCGAGTGAAGAATTGTTCACTCAAGCCAGCGAGTTGTCACATACTGAATGAGGCAAAAAGTTCACATTCGGACCCTCGCTGATATATAATGAAACGTGGCGAAGCGTGTATTTCAATCAAATTACAATAGGAGGTGTGAAGATGGCAGACGTTCTGCAAAGAATCGGTGATTTGGGCGTAGTTCCAGTCATTGCCATTGATGATGCTTCAGATGCGCCCAAACTCGGTCAGGCGCTACTCGATGGCGGTCTACCCCTTGCAGAAATCACGTTCCGTACGGCTGCGGCAGCTGAGGCCATCGCATTGATGACGGCTGAATGCCCCGACGTATTGGTTGGTGCGGGCACGGTCATGACGGTTGAGCAGGCTCAACGAGCTGCAGACGCAGGTGTGCAGTTCGTGGTCACCCCAGGTTTCGACGACGATGTGGTTGACTGGTGTATCGCCAACGGCATGGTCGTTACACCTGGCGTTGTCACGCCAACAGAAATCAACATGGCGCTTAAAAAGGGGATTGACGTTGTCAAGTTTTTCCCTGCCGAGGCCAGTGGAGGCGTCAAGACGCTCAAGGCTATCGCGGCTCCCTATCAAAATGTTAAGTTCATTCCCACTGGCGGTATCAGCGCGAGCAATTTGTCCGAATACCTAAGCTTCAAGGCTGTATTTGCTTGTGGTGGTAGTTGGATGGTGAAGAAGGACCTAATTTCGGCTGGCGAATTCGGTCAAATCTCGGCCATGGCTGCCGAGGCTGTTGCGCTGGCGAAGCAGATTCGGGAAGGAGCCTAACCATGGCGGGTAAAATTGTCACACTCGGCGAGGTGATGCTTCGCCTGAAGCCGCCAGAGATGGAACGATTCTTCCAGTCGGCATGGTTGGAAGCAACTTTTGGCGGCGGCGAAGCCAACGTGGCTACGTCACTGGCGATATTTGGCAAGGATGTTGCGTTTGTTACTGCTCTACCGAAGAATCCCATTGCGGACGCCTGCATACGCTTCCTACGCGGCTACGGTGTCGACACGTCCTACATCGCACGCCAGGGCGAGCGTGTAGGTATCTACTACATGGAGGGTGGCGCCAATCAGAAGGGCTCGGCTGTTGTCTATGATCGCGCCAGCTCGTCCATCGCTACCGCGAGGTACGACGACTTCGATTGGGACGAAATCTTCGACGGCGCCGAATGGTTCCACATTACGGGCATCACGCCGGCTCTGGGCCAAGATGCAGCAGACATGTCACTGAAGGCAGCGAAGAAGGCCAAAGAGAGAGGCCTCACCGTCTCCTGTGATTACAACTATCGCAGTAAGCTGTGGAAGTACGGTAAGGGCGCGCCCGAGGTCATGACTGAACTGGTTAAGTACGTCGATGTGGGTATCGCTAATGAGGAGGACTGCCAGCGGTCACTAGGCGTAAAAATTGAAGTAGGCGACTGGGAAGTGGAAGTGGACTCCGGCGCACTTGATGCCAGCCGGTACGAGGCGCTTGCTAAGAAGATGTTCGAGACCTTCCCGAACTTGAAGGTTCAGGCGATCACACTTCGTGAGAGCTTTAGCGCTAGCCACAACGGCTGGTCCGCCTGCCTGTACAACGGCAGCGAGTTCTTCTTGAGCAAGCGCTATGATATCACGCATATCGTTGACCGCGTGGGCGGCGGTGATTCATTCGCGGCTGGGTTAATTTACGGCCTGACCAGCGGCATGAGCGACGAGGATGCACTCAATTTGGCGGTTGCTGCTTCATGCCTGAAGCATTCCATCCCGGGAGACGTCAACCTGACCACGTTGGCGGAAGCCCAGAAACTCATGGGTGGAGACGCTTCCGGTCGCGTGCAGCGCTAAGGTAAAGAACGCGAACTCGCAGTACCACAGACAGATAAGTTTTGTCTGGATCACGAAGCTGGTGCGATTTGATAAACAGTCGCATCAGCTTCGTCTATTCTCCGGTAGGTCCGCATGAAGCCAAGCAGAGCGCAGCCTGCGCGCCTTGGTGATCAGGTCATCCATAGGCTGATCGGGACCGGTTACCAGGCTGCCACTGACGCACACGGCTGCCGCTCCAGCAAAGCGATACTCTCTGACACAGAAATCGGACGCGCCCACCAACGGCATATATTCGATCTCGCTAAGAAGCGAACGAACTGTCTGCAGCAGTTGCGGTCCCCTGTCGTCATCCACATTCAACCCTACCATCTTGCTGCCAGCCTGTTGGGCCAGTCTTGCTTCAGCATAGGTATTGACGCCGGGCAGGTGCAGGAAATCCTCCGCGAGCGCTTGTTCCACTGTTGGCAGATCAAGGGTGTTCGACATCGTGAACTGTGCGCCGGCAGCGATAGCGTCATGCAGATGATCCACACACTGAACGGAACCTGTGCCAATGAGCATGTGCTCGCCGAATCGCTCTCGAAGCAGCGTAACCGCACCCAGCGCCGCATCGCAGTTCAAGGTCACTTGCATAATAAGTATCGGCGACGCAAGCAGCGCGTCGCCGATCTCTAGCAATGTAGCCACCGGCATTTCACCGCCAACAACGGCGATGAGTCCCTCGTCCCGGATACGTGCTATCGCTTGTTCAATCCTACTCGAAATTTCGGCCTCCGCAGATCCTTACTCGAACCAGGTCGTGCCGGGAAACTGATACGCTTGTGCCACTTCCTCGTCCAACTCCAGGCCGATACCCGGTCGATCTGTCAGTTCGATGTAGCCGTTGCGGATGATGTCGGTCTTCTCCTGGATGATGGTTGTCCAGTAGTCTCGATGCAACCAGTGAAATTCCAGTACCAGGAAGTTGGGCACCGTCGCGCACACATGGGCGGAGGCCATGGAGCCGATAGGCGATGAAACGTTATGCGGCGCAAATGGCATGTAGTAGATTTCGGCCATGTTGGCAATCTTGCGGCACTCAGACAAACCGCCGCACTTCGGAATATCCGGCATGATGATATCGACCGCCTGCGTTTCGATGAGGTCGCGGAAACCGTGGCGCAGATAGAGATTTTCACCGCTGCAGATGGGCGTCGTGGTGGACTGCTTCACCTCGCGCATGGCGGCTACATTTTCAGCCGGTACCGGTTCTTCCAACCACATCAGGTGGAACTGTTCCAGATCTCGTGCCAATCGTTTGGCGCTGGGCACGTCCAGCCGCGTGTGCACGTCGGCAGCCACGTCCACCCTGTCTCCGGCAGCGGTGGTGACCATCTCCACCAGCTTGACCATGCGTTCGTGCTCCCATTGCCCTGCCGTATAGTTAAACTTGTCCTTGCTGAACTCAGCGACTTCTTCTCCGGTATGACCGTAGGCGTGGATATCCAGATCGATCTTCAGCGCAGTGAAACCCCTCTCCAGCGCATGGTCGACAACTTTCTGAATCTCCGGAAAGTCCATGCCCGGCTCCACCTGGCAATCGGCGTAGACGCGAATCTTGTCTCGGAACTTGCCGCCGAGCAGTTCATAGACAGGCGTATTGAGCGCCTTGCCTTTGAGATCCCACAAGGCAATCTCCAAGCCGGTCAACGCCGTAATCAGAGCGCCGGCATTGCCGCCGTCAAAGACGTGGCTGCGACGCAGATCCTCGAAGATGGCGTCGATGGCGAACGGGTCGCGACCCACGATCTTCGGTTCGAGAAACTGCAGAATGGCGATGGCCTGCATGCCGCCATGAACACACTCTCCCATGCCAGTTACACCGGCATCAGTCTCTACTTTCACCCAGAGATGCATACCATGGCCGGATGTCGCCGCGGTCTTCACAGAGGTAATCTTCATCTTGTTGCTCCCAGCTACTGCGGGTACGCGACCCTGCGTTGATTACCAGTCGATGGCTGTGCCGTCGTCCGGATGGTAGGATTCGAAATTGCGCCAGTTGTGGCCGATTTTATCCGCCATGGCTTCCTCGTCCAGCTCAATGCCCAAACCCGGTTTCGTGGGCAGCTCCAGATAACCATCCTTGAAGGTGAATGGCTCCTTGAGATACCCTTCGCCGAAAGTCGTGTGCTCTTGGGCCAGGAAATTCGGGATAGACGCGTCGACCTGTAAGCCAGCCGCCAGTGAGATGGGGCCAAGCGGGCAGTGCGGTGCGATGGCGGCGTAGTAGGCCTCTGCCATGCCAGCCACAATTCGCGCCTCAGTGATGCCGCCCATGTGGGAGATATCCGGCTGGAGGATGGACGCAGCACGTTTCTCCAGAATTTCTCGGTAGCCCCACTTTGTGAAGATGCGCTCACCTGTGGCGATAGGAATGTGGGTCTTGTGCGCCAGGTCGGCCATAACATCCACTTCCTGGCACTGAATCGGTTCTTCAATGAACATGGGCTGATAGGGCTCCAGCGCCTTGATCAGCACGCCGGCAGTTTGCGGACTCACCGCGCCGTGGAAGTCAATGGCGATGTCGATCTCTTTGCCCACAGCCTCGCGCATGCTGGCGAAATGCTCCACAACGGCGTCTACAAAGGCTGGCGTCTCGACAATGCGTGCGGGACGAGGACCGTTCACGCCCGTCTTGATGGCTGTGAAACCGAGTGCGACGGCTTCTTTGGCTGATTCAACAGCCGTCTTGACAACCGTTCCGTCAACGGCTTTGTGTACGCCTGCGTGGCGATAGACTTTGATGCGATCTCGCAGGGGGCCGCCCAACATCTTGTATACCGGCAGGCCGCAAGCCTTGCCTGCCAGATCCCAAAGGGCCTGATCGATGCCGGAAATGGCGCTTGTCAGCACTGGACCGCCGCGATAGAACGCATGCTTGTACATGGACTGCCAGTGATGCACGACGCGGGTGGGATCCTTGCCAAGCAAGTAAGGCTCCAGCTCTGAAACGGCAGTGGCTACGGTAAGTGCACGTCCTTCGACAATGGGTTCGCCTAGACCTACCAATCCCTCATCGGTATGAATTTTCAGAAAGAGCCATCTTGGTTTTACGAGAAAGGTCTCGACCTTTGTAATCTTCACGGATGATTCGCTTTCTAGCGTTGGGGTTTATATGATGTGAACGATGCGTTGGTCCGAAATTTCGTGTTGTTCGATCGCCATGGAGATGAATACGTTAAGTTTACTTCGGTGCCTACGATTCCCGCAATAATGTAGCTCCCGGATTATCCATAACTAGCCCGTACATCTCGTTCAGACATGCTATATGATTTCACATGACGCCAAAGCGATAGCGGTCTATTGTTCCCAGCATGAACCTTCCAGCGGAACCTCGGCAAGGCTCAGGGCTGTCACACCGCTCTCGTCAAGGGTGATGCGATATCGCCTCCATGGCAGATAGAAATAGGTGTACCCTCGCAGGCAGACTTCGTTCTGTTCGACCGACTGCAGAATCGGAGACACGCTATTGTGCGGCTGTACGCTGCGGATGTCTTCCAGGGCCAGGCGCTGGACCAGAATGCCAGTGATTCCATACGTGAATTCTGCAGAGCGACGAGCGTTTACGGCTAATCGCAGGTCCTCTCCTGACGGTGACGGCTGTGGCGGATTGAGAATGCGCGGCATCAAGGCCCAGGGAAGGATGAAGAAAAAGAAGATGAGGAGCAGGCGCACGCGCCAGGAGCGATTCCACCACTCGACGCCTATCGCAATTAAGTAGAACAGCGCCGCACCACTCAGTGTCAACAACCAAAGCATCAGCAAGTTGAGCAGAAAATCTACCGGCGCAACGATATCGCTACCGCTTGTTTCCACCCTAGCAAATGGCAATGGATAGCCGCGCCATCCCGGACAGAGTCCATTGCAGCCTGCGCGATGCGCGGGAACGACAAAGGCGTAATAGCTGCCGATTCCCATGAGAAGCGCGAATAAAAAGGCGCCCAACGCGATGCGAAACCAGTAGCGCGTCTGCTGGCTCCACCAGATAATCACCAGCGTCAGCAGCAGGATGCCGAACGCGGCCAGAACTGCATGTCGCCAGTCGGCAAACAGCACCAGGTCGGTTGTCCATTCGTTAGCAGGAAATTCTGGCATGAGGATGCGTGCGGGCAGTCAGTCGCCGTTATCGAATCGCAAGCAGTTCATCCGGCGCGCCCCAGCAGAGAAAGCTGCGCGACATGGATTCTGGCAGGACAAAGAGCGGCTGTGGTTCGTTCACTCCATCCCACCTCGCCAGTTCAAGAACACCACTACCGTAACTCGTAATGGTCAACGTGTACCCATCATCGACGCAGGCGGCGAAATCGCGAAGTTGCGTCTGGCTCGGGAAGAGGTAACTTCGACTGCCAGGTGCACTATCTGCGTTACCTTCGTCGACATCGACTTGCACAATGCCGAATCGATCGATGCCGATTGTGTCGCCCGGAGCAAAGCGGCTGCGTGCCAAGACGATTCGGTTGTCGCCCTGCCAGTTCAAATTCGGAGCTAGAAACTCGAACCGATTTTCCGTCTCATATGCGGTCGCAATGGCGCCGGACCCCTCAAGGTCTAGCGTAAGGATGCGTACCGTATTCGCCGGTCGAATGAAGCCGGACGTTAGGCTAGGATGGTCTTGGTTGAAGACAAAATAGGCCAGTTGATTGCCGCTTGGACTGACAACAAGCGGGCCGCGATACTCTTCCGGCGGCAGCAGCATTTGCGGTGGCTGGACAACCTCACCACTCTCATCCACTTGACCGGCGTCATCCGTGAAGATAGATACTTGTGTGCGGAATACGCCTTGGTAGAGCTGCTGCGCTTTGAGATCGCTTGTATCCACCAACAAGTCTGCCCCGATGGTGTTTCCCTGATCGTCAAATTGTAGATCAACGGAGAGCAAAATAGGTGTAAGCGGAGCATCGGCGCCGTTGTTGCCATTGTCAAAAATGCTGCCGCTTGACCGCATACGCAGCACAATCTGTCCGAGAAGCGGATCGTATTGCCAAAGCTGCCACTGATCGAGCTCGACTTGTGGCGTTTCTATCCACCACAGACCGCCAAAGACATCGCCAACCACGCCGCGCACATCGTGGTACGGCTGGGCGTGGATCTGAAGGCCGAAGCCGTCGCTTCGTATCCACGTGAAGCTGTTGGAGCCAGTCTGTGTTTCTCCTGTACTGACCAGCACACCGTCTATAGGATCGCCGCTTGCCCAGGACGCCTCTGATTCATTTATCCACAATTGGCGCAGTGTACCGGCTGTTTCCATGAGATAAATTCCGGGCTCTTCTCGGCTGCCAAGTAGGCTTACCACGGAGCGGTCAGCAATGCCTTGAGCTAACTCGGGACGCGCCACCAGTTCCGCACGTTGTTGTGTCGGCGCGGCGGCGATGCGTACCCGGTCCGCCGTGATTGCGTTTGTTTCGGCGGCCAATTGACCGCGAATATACAGTTTCGTGCCAGGCCACAATAGATTGATACTACCAGGAATCCACTTAGCCGGGAATGCGCCAAAAATGCCATCCCACATCTCGATGCTGGCAGAGTCAATGGCGATCGTCCATTCATTGCCATCGCCGTCCGTCGCCTTCAACGACGAGGCGTCTAGGCCACCAAAACCGGCGCCGTTTCCAGTGATCGTCAATTCATACTCGCCCTCTTCATGTGGTGGCGCCACAAATTCGGCCATTGGTTCGCTTCTGGCCGATTCAATAGCCGGTGTCGAGCGTGGCGTCGGTGACAGCGTAGGTGTGGGGGAAAGCGTTGGTGTTGGCGACAGGGTAGGAGTGCTGGTGAACGTGGCTGTAGGAATGCCGCGCGTCGGGGTTGGCGTTACGCTAGGGGTGTATGTAGGCGTCGGTGAGATGACTGGAGCACCGTCAAGTCGGAACTGCGTTAGGAAGGCCGTTGCGCCGGAGACATCCAATAGCTCACTTGCGATCCAGCCGACAAGACCGTTCGTTTCATTCTCGGGCTCATTAACACGCATCAACGTCCAGTTTCCGTCAATGGTAACGCCATAGAGGTCAACATTTACGCCTTCGCTGAGCTGTGCCAGCGTTTCGGATTCGGTGCTTGGTTTGGTACGCAGGTTGGCGGGCCATCGTACTACCTTGGCACGAGCCAATGGCGCCTGCTCGGTCGGTATCTCATACACAAGTACAGGCGTACTGGTGGACGTAGGGGTTTGGGTGTCCGTCGCAGTAGGCGCGACAGTGGGCGTGGCAGTCTCAGTGGGCGTCGGCGTGATACTGGGAGTCGGGGTGAACGTCTCGGTTGCTGTTGACGTCGGCGTCGGCGTCGGCGTTTGAGTACCAGTGGGTGCGGCGGTGGCGGTGTCAGTCGGCGTACTCGTAGCTGTCTCAGTGGGTGTATCAGTTGAGGTGCTCGTCGGCGTATTGGTAGAAGTCGGAATCGAAGTTGCCGTTGGCGGAAGAGGCACGGAACCAGACGATCCCTCAGCCGCAGGCGGTTGCGTAGAAGTCGACGAAGGAGTCGTCGTTATCGTGGGAATCGGCGTATGGGTCAACGTCGCTAGCGGCGCAGAAGGCGTCACAATCTCAGCGCCATCATAGGGTGGAGCCTGTTCGATAGACGTCAGTCGGTAACCGCTGTCCGATCCTTGGTCAAACTCTGCAATATAGCTCCGCTGGCGGTCACCATTGTCGAATATCTGCAATCGTCGGGAGACTTCATTTGAGAACAGCTCGCGGCCGTTTTCATCCAAATATAAGCCTATCCATGCGCCGGGCTGGTGAAGGCCTAAATCATATACTTCCTGCAACAGGTCGAGCCTGCTGACATAAATGGATGCGGCTGCCAGATCCGACCGCCGTATGTCTTGCAGCACATGTGCGATCGCGGAGAGCGGCGTTGAGACGAGCACTGCATCCTCCAGCTCATAGCCGATCTCGGATATCTCCGGTCTTTCCAGTGCAGCGTCCGCTGACGTGAAGCGCCAAAGTGACGCAGCCCACTGTCTGGCAAACGGCTGGCGTTCCACGAAACCCTCAGGTGCATCCACCTCTCGACGAAGCTGGCCATGTTCCGCTAGCGGCGCCACGATCTGGATGTCGGGCAGTACGCGTCCGTCGGACTCCATGATCTGGATCTGGCTGCCAGTGGCTGGAATCGTCCACAGGGAACTATCTGCAGAGTCCCAGATGCGCAAGAAGTCGCCGCCGGGTTGTTGCTGAGCGATAACGGACGCGCCAAGCTGATCCGCGGTACCAGGACGCTCCACAAATAGCACATGTAATCGACCCAGGAAGTCAGAACGGATCGCGCCATAGCTTAGGCCGCCCAAGAGCCGAGTATAGTCATATCCGTCGTCGGTTACGGCAATCGTGTCAAGCAGGTTTTGGCTCTTGATGCGGTTCTGGTCATTGGGATCCTGCCAAAAGATTATGGGCAGCGTGCGACCGTCCGGCGTGCGTGGTACGACGATGGCTGCCCAAAGGCTGCCATCGAGTGCAAAGTACGTAGCGGGTACGTGCAACAGCCCTTGCTCCTGTGCGATGCCGCGCAGAAGCGATTCAGCACGGTTGCCGTCAAGTTCGTCGCCGGCAATCGCGTTGAGGCCTTCCTCCGCCAATATACGGTATCGCTCCGCCCATTCCAGCGGTGATGACGGTGTAGTGGTCGGCGTTGGCGTTAACGTGGGCGTGGGAGTCAGCGTGGGCGTCGGCGTCAACGTAGGCGTGGGCGATAGGCTTGGCGTGGGCGTTGCAGAGGGAATGAGGATAACGGCTATGACTTCCGTCGGCGTCGGTGTAGCCGAAAGTTGGGCAACGAGCATTGACTGCGCGGTCTGCATAGTCGCCACCTGCCTGCCAACCGTACGCTGCCCCCTCGACTGGCCCTCGGTGAATGAGAAAACAAGCGCCGATACAAGTGCTACGGCGATGATGGTCATGATTTGTAGGCGCTGCTTGTCTTCAAACATCTAGCTAGTTTGCTATGTTGATCGTGACTTGGCAGGGCTGCGGATAGTTGCCTGTTTTATCTACGACGATCAAACGCAGCGTCCAGTTACCATTGCCTAGCGCATGCGTATCAAAACTGGCGAGGACATTATTCTCCACCGGGTTGTTTCCGCCGGCAATATAGACCCAGCCGCCGCTTGGGCTGACGCCTGGTGCGTATTCGACTTTGTAATAGTCGAACTGCTCGTGGGTAGCCGTGCCGATGACGTTCAGTATGCCGCTGACTTGCTCGTTCGCGCCTGGGCGTATGAAAACCGAACGTGAATCGGGACATGAAGGCGCTACGGCTACCACCGGAGCGGTCGGTTCCACTGTTGTTACAGCTTCCGTCGGCTCTTCCAAAACTTCGACACTCTCTATTGGCGGCGGCGCCGTTTCCGTTGGCGTCGCCGTAGCGGGAAGCGGAGTATTCGTAGGTGTAGGTACAAAAGGCAGTGGCGGCGTTGGAGCCAGCGCTTCGTCCACCAAAGGCTGTACCGCCGTCTTCAGTGTTGTGCTCACAAAGTAGGTGATGCCCATGGTGAGCAGCAGAATCAGGGCAATCGCGAATATGTTGTATGTATCGTGAACCGCCTTCTCCCGTTCAAGCGAAAAGATGGCTTGGCGGCGCTCCGAACGAACCAGCCAGACTCGGTAGATCTGATAGAGGGCAATCAATCCGCATGCAGCGTATATCCATGATGCATAGTTCGCGACATATTGGATTAGGATGCCCATAGCACTCGCTAGTCTACCCTATTGTACCTGTTAGTCAATACCGGACGCAGTCGTCAAGAGAAATTCGACAACCGCCGTGGCGCGGTTACCGCAAGCTATTTTTGGACATGCCCGTTCTGTTGGATATGATGCCCTATAGAACGACATTCACACAAAGCATTCAGTCAGTCCGCACAGCGGTTCGCGCGCGGGTGTGAACGATGATACCTCCGGAGACAACCACTGCAACGGGAGAACGTATGAAGATCGACGGTGTGTTCCGCTCTAGAAGAAGCAACGTATTGGCAACTCGCGGCATGGTCGCCACAAGTCAACCCCTTGCCGCCATGGCGGGACTGGACATGCTGAAAGCTGGCGGCAATGCAGCAGATGCTGCCATTGCAACGGCTGCCATGCTCAACGTCGTGCAGCCGATCAGCACAGGAATCGGCGGAGATTGCTTTGCCCTGTACTGGGACGCATCAACCAAAGAAGTGACTGCCCTGAACGGGTCCGGACGGGCGCCAGCAGCCGCCTCTATTGACGAACTGAAAAAACTGGGATACTGCAAGATGCCGGCCTATACCGGGCACGCTGTCAGCATTCCAGGCACAGTTGCCGGGTGGAGCGACCTATTGGCGCGCCACGGTCGCATGTCTTTGACGGACGTGTTGCAACCGGCCATTTGGACAGCGGAGAACGGCTACCCGGTATCAGAAATCATTGCCCAGATCTGGGCCAGCCAGGCCTCCAAGCTCCTTCGCGACGAGAATTGGGTATCCGGCGACCTTGACAACGGCCCGACGCAACCAAGCGGCAACGAGCTGCTCATCGATGGTCGGGCGCCGCGCGCCGGCGAGATCATGCGCATCCCTACGCTTGCGGAGACGATGCGCGGCATAGCCAGCGATGGTAAAGCGTACATCTACCAGGGCGAATTTGCGCACAAGCTGAGCCGGCACGTTCAGTTATATGGCGGCTGGATAACCCCAGGCGATATGGCGGCCCATACCAGCACATGGGACGAACCGATCTCCACACAATATCGAGACGTGAGGCTCTACGAATGCCCTCCGAATGGACAGGGCTTGGCGGCGATTATTGCGGCGAATTTGGCGTCCGGCTTCGACCTTGCCAGCATGTCCCCGGCAGACCGTACACATGTCATGATCGAATGCATGCGGTTCGCCTTTGCCGATGCACAGCAGTGGGTGTGCGACCCGCGCAAGGTCGACATTCCACTGGACGGGCTGGTAAGCATGGAGTATGTTGAACAGCGTCGCAGCCTCATCAATGTAAAGAGAGCAGCCGCTCACGTTGCTTATGGAACGCCAATGGCGGGCAGCGATACAGTCTATCTAAGTGCTGTCGACGGAGAAGGCAATGCGTGTTCGTTCATCAACAGCCTATATATGGGCACAGGTTCAGGTCTTGTGGTGCCGGGCACCGGCGTAAGCCTGCAGAATCGTGCGGAGTTATTCGTGCTTGATCCAGAGCATCCCAATGCGCTGGCGCCCAACAAGCGCCCTTACCACACCATTATCCCTGCCATGACCACACGCGCTGGCGAGCTGCATGCGAGCTACGGCGTAATGGGCGGTCATATGCAACCGCAGGGTCATTTTCAGGTGCTGGTGAATCTAGTAGACTTAGGCATGACGCCGCAGCAGGCGCTCGATATGCCCCGATGGCAAATCGCGCGCCCGTCAGCCGGCTCAGGCGCGGAGGATGAAGGCGGCTTGATACAGGTCGAATCATCATGGGGGATCGACATGTTAGCCGACCTTGCAAAGCGCGGTCATAAACTCGCCCCGGTGGATGGCCTTGACCGCACCGGATTTGGTATGGGTCAAGTGATAGTACGAGACCCAGTCAGCGGCGTACTCATGGCAGGCAGCGAGAGCCGCAGCGACGGCTGCGCCATAGGCTTTTAGACGCACCGTATGTGATGCCGCAAACTGCCGCAACCGTTTCAGGAAAGGAGTGAAAAGTGACATCAACAAGTTCACGCGAGAATCACGTAGACGATTTCATAGCCAAGATGCTTGATGCTGGTCAGCCGGAATTGGTTGTGAATCACTTCGCGCGCCATTACAAGCAGCTGTTGGAAGGCGCGACGGGATATATCGACCGCAACGAAGCACTGCCCGTGAAATCACTACGTTCCTATGATGAGCTGGGTATGGGATGCACCGACGTGGGCGTTCGTGCGTTGCCAAAAGTAGCCATTGCCAAGTTGAACGGCGGGTTAGGCACCAGCATGGGCATGTCTGGCCCCAAGTCGTTGCTGCCTGTGAAAGATGGACTGACCTTCCTCGATATCATCCTTCGGCAGGTGATGCATGCCCGGAAGGAATACGAGAGCTCCGTGCCGCTGCTGTTGATGAACAGCTTCAACACGCATGAGGCAACCTTGGATGCGCTGAAAGTCTATCCCGATTTTGTACAGGATGTCCCTGTCGACTTCGTACAGCATATGAAACCGAAAATTTGGGTGGATACGCTGGAGCCGGCTACCTGGCCCCAAGATCCTGAAAAGGAATGGTGCCCGCCTGGGCATGGCGACATCTACGTCTCGCTGGCCACAAGCGGTGTCCTACAGCAGCTGCTGGAAGCGGGATACGAGTACCTCTTCGTCAGCAATTCGGATAACCTCGGCGCAGTCCTCGATCCGACGATCCTCGGCTATATGGTTGGACTGGACGTGCCGTTCCTCATGGAGGTTGCCCGTCGCACAGAGGCGGATGTGAAGGGCGGTCATCTCAGCATGCGACCGGATGGGCAACTTATTCTGCGGGAGAGTTCGCAGTGTCCACCAGACGAGATTGAGCTCTTTCAGGACATTACCTGCTATCGCTACTTCAATACGAACAATCTGTGGCTGCATCTGCCCTCGGTAGATCGTATGCTGCGCGAGGAGGGCGTGCTGAACTTGCCGCTCATCCTCAACGAAAAGCCTATCGACCCAGCACAGCCGGATTCGCCACACGTCTATCAGCTTGAGACGGCTATGGGTTCTGCTATCGCTCTCTTCGAGGGAGCGCAAGCGCTCTGCGTCCCGCGCAGCCGCTTCGTCCCGGTGAAACAGAATAGCGACCTACTTATTCTCTGGTCCGACGCCTATATCTTCAACGACGACTATCAGATCGTTCTCAACCCAAAACGCACCACTGAGCCGCGAGACGAACCGCCGTTGGTACGGCTAGACCCGGAGTACTACACTCTGATCGACGATCTGCAGTCGCGCTTCCCCTATGGAGCCCCGTCACTGGTAAACTGTCGGCGGCTGGACATTATCGGAGATCATCGCTTCGGCAAACACATCACAATCGTTGGCGACGTTCGACTGAACAATACGGATATCGAGCCGGTCACCGTCCAAGATGACGTCACACTCTCTAGCTCAGAATAGTTGAGCGTCTTCTGTGTAAACAACAAATGGGCGAGAGAACTCCCGCCCATTGTTACTTCTATTCAGTTATGCAGACAACAATCCCCGGTATCAGGTCTAGCTTGTTTCGATCATTTTCTTTACGGCGATCTTCTTTGGTTTGACCGCCTCAACCTTGGGGAGCCGAAGTGTCAGGACGCCGTTTTCGTGCGTCGCCTCGATCTTCTCAGGATCCACTGATGTGGGCATAGTCAAACTTCTGGAGAAAGAACCGACTCGGCGTTCGCGCAAATGGTATCGCTTGCCTTCCTTTTCTTCCTCTTGCTCGATCTTGCCACTGACGGTTAGCGTGTTGTCGGTCAATGTGATGTCCAGATCATCAGGATCCAGACCCGGCACTGAAGCCTCTACAAGATAAGCATCTTCATCCTCGGACACGTCTAGCGCCAGCGGGAAGGTAACATCTCCATGTGACCATACTTCCGGACTATCCCGGTAAGAGTCGTCCACCAGCCTATCCATCATGTTCCGCATCGTTGTCAGCTCGCGGAAAGGTTCCCATCGCATTAAGGTTGCCATATTTTTCCTCCTTACTGCATTCCTTCACCACATGCTAAATACGATCTATCAAATCAACTCTAGGCCTAGAGGATAGTCAGCGTTGGTTCGTTCCGCTGACTATCCTTCGAATCCAATTATCTCGCACGAACGTAAGAACAGAATCAGTGCATTGTAAGAAATATGTCAGAATTGACTGGTGCACGTCGTTTCAATCCCGGAGCTGCTAATACTGCCTAGCCTAGCATTTCATGGATGGTAAGAAATTGAGTGTAAAAAATGGAGATCAAAAAATAATGGAGGACAGCCATACCAATAAATACGGCTGTCCTCAATTCGGTGACGCTATACTCGGCGCCACTTTTATATACGCTTGTTCAGCGATTTCTACATCTGCAGGACTTCGTGTCCTGTGAAAGTCAGCTCGTTGCCGACGGCATCCACCACAATGTGCTCACCTGGCAGTAGCTTGCCTTCTAATATCTCCGATGCCAGCGGGTCTGCCACCTTGTGCTGAATGACACGCTTCAGCGGTCGTGCACCGTAAGCCGGATCGTAACCTTCTTCCACCAGTAAGTCCTTGGCCGTGTCGGTCAACATGATCGACATGTCCCGGTCTTTCAGCAGACTGCGCAAACGGTCCAACTGAATGTCAACGATCTCTCGCAGTTGTTCCTTGGTTAATCCGTGGAAGATGACAATCTCATCCACACGGTTCAGGAACTCGGGTCGGAAATGCTGACGCAGTACCTCCAGCAAACGTGACTTCACCTCTTCGTCGATACCTGCCACATCTAGGATGTACTGGCTGCCTAAGTTGCTGGTCATAATGATCAGCGTGTTACGGAAATCGACAGTCCGTCCCTGCCCGTCGGTCAATCGACCGTCGTCCAGCACCTGCAGCAGCGCGTTGAAGACTTCCGGATGGGCCTTTTCGATCTCATCGAAGAGCACCACCGAATAGGGCCGGCGACGCACAGCTTCCGTCAGCTGTCCGCCCTCGTCATACCCGACGTAGCCTGGAGGCGCGCCCAACAGTCTTGCGACAGTGTGGCGTTCCTGGTATTCGCTCATGTCGATGCGCACCATACTCTGCTCATCGTCGAAGAGGAACTCCGCTAAGGCTCTCGCCAACTCCGTCTTGCCGACACCGGTCGGTCCCAGGAAAATGAAGCTGCCAATAGGCCGGTTCGGGTCCTGCAAGCCGGCACGACTGCGTCTTATCGCTGCGGACACGGCTCCCACCGCTTCGGACTGACCGATCACCCGCTTGTGCAGTTCGTCTTCCATTCGAATCAGTTTCTCGCGCTCGCCCTCGAGCAGCTTGTCAACGGGAATGCCCGTCCACTTGCTGACCACTGCGGCGATCTCTTCGCTGTCCACTTCCTCTTTCAACAGCGCACCGTGCTCCTGAATCGACTCGACTCGCTGCTCGGCATTACGCAATTCCTCCTGCAACTGGCCCATCTTGCCGTAGCGCAACTCTGCCGCCTTTTGCAGGTCGTAACTGCGTTCCGCCTGCTCAATCTCCACCTGCACGGCTTCGATCTGTTGTTTCAGATCGCGCACGCTGGAAATCGCCTCTCGCTCGGCTTCCCAGCGCGACGTCAGCTCGGCGCTGTCTTCGCGAAGGTTTGCTAACTCTTCTTCCAGTGCGACAAGGCGTTGCTTGCTACTTTCATCCTTCTCCTTCTTCAGCGCCTCGCGTTCGATTTCGAGTTGCATGATCTGCCGATCGATCTCGTCCAGCTCTTGCGGCTTGCTGTCAATTTGCATGCGCAATCGACTGGCGGACTCGTCAATCAAGTCGATTGCCTTGTCCGGTAGGAAACGGTCGCTGATATAGCGATTGCTCAGCATGGCCGCGGCGATTGTCGCTCCGTCTGTGATGCGCACACCGTGATGGCGCTCATAGGGGCCTTTCAGTCCGCGCAAGATGCTGATTGTATCTTCCACCGATGGCTCATCCACATAGACTGGCTGGAACCGTCGCTCCAGCGCCGCGTCCTTCTCGATGTACTTTCGGTACTCGTCCAAGGTTGTGGCGCCGATGGCGTGCAACTCGCCGCGAGCCAGCATAGGCTTTAGCATATTGGACGCATCCATGCTGCCTTCTGAAGCGCCAGCGCCCACCAGCGTGTGCATCTCGTCGATGAACAGAACGATGCCGCCTTCCGAATCGGTGACTTCCTTCAGCACCGCCTTGAGCCGTTCTTCGAACTCGCCGCGATACTTAGCGCCGGCAACCAAAGAACCAATGTCCAGTGCAATCAGCCGCTTATCACGCAGGCTTGCCGGCACGTCCCCGTTTACAATACGCAGGGCTAGCCCTTCCACGACAGCCGTCTTGCCAACACCTGGCTCCCCGATCAGCACGGGATTGTTCTTCGTGCGCCGGCTTAGGATCTGAATCACGCGTCGAATCTCTTCATCGCGCCCGATGACGGGATCCAACTTGCCCTGCGACGCTTCCTGCGTCAGATCGCGGCCATACTTAGACAGCGCCTCATACTGGTCTTCCGGTGTGTCGGTCGTCACGCGCTGACTGCCGCGCACACCCGCCAACGCCTGCATAATGCCGTTGTAGTCTACGTTGTTGCGCTCCAGCAGGTTGCGAATCTTTCCGGATGTGGACGCCATCGCCATGAGCACATGCTCGGTCGATACAAACTCGTCCTTCATGTTGCCGGCGATCTCCACTGCTTCGCGCAGGACTTTGACCAACTCGCTGCCCTGTCTAGTCTCAGCCGACGCACCGGAGGTACGCGGCTTGGCCGCGATAGCCTGTTCCACGCTCTTGCTCAGCGTAGTAGTGTCCGCGCCCATCTTTGTTAATACGGCAGGCACCACGCCTCCCTCCTGGTTCAACAACGCGAACAGAAGGTGCTCTGGGTCTACCGTGGCACTGTTGTACTGCTCAGCTATACTTTGTGCCTCAAGCATCGCCTCGTTTAGTTTCTGTGTAACTCTATCTGGTCTCATATTTAGTTCTCCCTCCAATGGATCAAAAGTACTTGATCAGAGGTATTTGGATTCACTCCGTCGTAAATACCTAGCAAAATTTCTCACTGTTCAAACTAGTATTAATTATTCCAATTTCCAGTCTACTGCCTGCGTATATAACGAACGCTTGTTCGGCGTTAGAGAAGTGTCAGAACTGCACACAGTTTCAGTCTTGGCGTGAGAGTACGGCAGAAAAGGAGCGCACACATCGTTCAGAAAATACAACAAACCTGCCCCATACTGGAACAGGTTCGCTTTTGTTTATCCTGGTTGCGAACGGCTAGCTTCTGATAGCTTGCAACTGTTCGAACAGTTCACGCTCTTTGTCAGACAGGTTCTCGGGCAGCTTTACTTCAAGCTTCACGAGTAGGTCGCCGTGCTCATCGGCATTCTTCAGCTTAGGCATGCCCTGCCCGCGCAGCCGGAACGTGCGTCCGTTCTGGGAACCCGCCGGCACCGTCAACATGACTGCACCGGTCATGGTCGGAACCTGCACCTCACCGCCCAAGACGGCTGTATATAGGTCTGTCGGCACAATCACGCGCAGGTTATCACCTTCCCGTGTGAAGCGACTGCTTGGGTCGACAGTGACGTTCAGGTAGATATCACCGTAATCGCTGCCGCGCATGCGAACCTTTGAGCCGGTTTTCACGCCGGCAGGGATGTTTACCTCCAGCCGCTTGCCATCCTCAGTATGCAGCAAACGCTGCGTGCCGTGATAGGCTTCCTCTAGCGTGACATTAACCTTCACTTCAGTCTTCGGCTGCTGCGTCGCCGTCTGCTGTCCGGTGCCGAATGCCCCCGGGTAACCGTTGCCGTAGAAACCGCTGTCCGGCGCCTGTCTGTACTGTGTTCCTGCACCGCTGTATCCGCCCATGCCGCCGCCGAACAACGCATCGAAGAAGCTGGAGAATCCGCCTCCGCCCATACCGCCGCCTCGACCACCAAACATCTGTTGGAATTCTTCCGGTGTGACGGTTCGCGTATAGCCGCGACCACCGCCGCCACCTGCGCCGCCCCACTGACCCCAGTCGAAGTCTTCGGGTCGGCCACCAGAACGCTCATACTGCTCCCACTGCGAGCCGAACCTGTCGTATTTACTGCGCTTATCCGGATCGGAAAGCACCGTATACGCCTCATTTATGTCTTTGAATTTTGATTCAGCGCTCGGGTCGTCGGGATTTTTATCCGGATGATATTTCTGTGCGAGCTTGCGGAACGCACGCTTAATTTCCTTCTCATCCGCATCCTTCGAAACCCCAAGGACGCTATAATAGTCTTTATAGTCCATTGGCATTGCCTATTCTAATTATTTCACCGTTACAGCTGCACGCCAGCCGCAGCTATTCAGCTGAACCGCTACTGACCATGACGCGAGCTGGGCGCAACAACCGGTCACCTTCTATATAACCGGTTTGCAGCACTTCTGCAATGTCACCTTCCGGCACGTCGTCGGACGCCATTTGTCCGATCGCCTCGTGCAAATTGGGGTCAAATGGTTGCCCCTTTGCCTCCACGGGCACGACATTGTAACGCTTCAGCGTATCCATGAAGGCGCGTTGCGTGGCGCGTATATTCTCCACGAAAGAACCATTCGTCGCACCGTCGGTATTCTCCGCATGGTTCAACGCCATCTCCAGATGGTCCGCTAGTGGAAGCATATCCAATAGGATGCGGTGTCTCGCTTCCATTGTCTCGGAGGCGAAGCGCTGCTCCCAACGCTTGCGCAGGTTTTCCATTTCGGCCTGCAGACGCGCATACTTCTCGGCCCAATCCGACTCATCGCCCGTCTGCGCGGCGCGTCCCTCTTCTTGTTGCAGAGCGGCTCTCGCAAAGACGAGTTCGGCATCCAGCTTCTTCGTCTCTTCTCTATACTTTTGCAGCGCTTCATTCTTGATCGCCAGCTGCTTCTGCGCTTCAGCCAGTTCGTGGCTCTGCTGCTCGATCTTCTTCTGCAGCACTGCGCTCTCTTTGCTGAGCTCCTTATAGGCGCTCAAAACCTGCTGATAATTTTCCATCGGTACCGACGGGACTCGTTGCGGAACCGCCCGCCGTCCGTACGGATTACCGGTATTAAAGCTCATAAGTTCATCTCTTTCTAAGAATATGATCCGCTAGTGATGCATCGGCAGTAGGACCTATTCAACCCATTGATGACGACGTTTCGCACATACCTATATATCTGTTAGGCCGGTACGAATAGCTTACTAATGCAACGGGCGGGTTGGTACCCGCCCGCCTCACCGCTATGTCATCTAGTATTGCCCACTTCCCCACTACTGTCTGCCTGTTACTGTCACAAGTCAATGCTAGACCTGGCGGTACTCACCTTCGACCACATCCTCATCGCCTTCAGGCGAACCGGAGCCGGAGGCGCCGCCCGTGTTCGGGCCAGCTGCGCCACCCATATCCGGGCCGCCTGCGCCGCCCATATCCGGGCCTGGGCCTGCTTGCTGATACATCTGCTGTGTCAGCGCATGGCTTGCCTGCTGCAACTTCTCGGTGAGTTGGCGAATCTTATTCAGATCGTTGCCGCCCATCTCTGAACGCAGTTCTTCCACCGTCTGCTCGATCTGGCCGCGGTCATTGACCGGCACCTTGTCGCCCAACTCCTTAAGCGACTTCTCAGTCACATAAATCAGGTTGTCGGCGTTGTTTCGCGCCTCAACCAGATCGCGTTGCACCTGGTCTTCCGCCTGGTGCGACTTGGCCTCGCTGACCAAGTTATCAATCTCATCGCCGGACAGGTTCGTCGATGCAGTAATCTGTACCGACTGCTCCTTGCCTGTGGCCTTGTCCTTGGCGTTCACGTGCAGGATGCCATTGGCATCAATGTCGAACGTGACCTCAATCTGCGGCACACCACGCGGCGCTGACGGAATTCCGTCGAGACGGAAATTACCGAGTGTCTTGTTATCACCAGCCATCGGACGTTCGCCCTGCAGAATGTGAATGTCCACTGCAGTCTGGCTGTCCGCCGCCGTGCTGAAGACTTCTGTCTTCTTTGTCGGAATTGTCGTATTGCGCGGGATTTGTACCGTCATCACACCGCCCAACGTTTCCAGACCCAGGCTCAACGGCGTCACGTCCAGCAGCAGCAAATCGTTCACATCGCCGGCAAGTACACCAGCCTGCAACGCTGCGCCAACCGCCACGACCTCATCAGGGTTAACACCCTTGTGCGGCTCGCGTCCAGTAAGTGAGCGCACGAGTTCCTGCACCATCGGCATGCGGGTCGAACCGCCAACCATGACGACCTCATTCAGGTCATTGGCCGAAATACCCGCATCTTTCAACGCATTGTGGAATGGATCCTTACAACGTTCCACCAGATCCGCCGTCATCTGCTCGAACTTGGCACGGCTCAAAGTCATCACAAGATGCTTTGGTCCAGTGCTATCCGCCGTAATAAACGGAAGATTAATTTCGGTCTCCAGTGTTGTGGAGAGTTCCACCTTTGCTTTTTCTGCCGCCTCACGCAGACGCTGTAGCGCCTGACGATCCTGGCTTAGGTCAATGCCCTGCTCGCTCTTGAACCGGTCGATAAGCCATTCAACGATTCGCTCGTCCCAATCATCACCGCCCAAGTGCGTATCACCGTTGGTGGATTTCACTTCAATGACGCCGTCGCCAACCTCTAGCACGGAAACATCGAACGTACCTCCGCCCAGGTCGAAGACCAGAATGGTCTCGTCATTCTCTTTGTCCAAGCCATAGGCAACTGCTGCTGCCGTTGGCTCGTTGATGATGCGCAGCACTTCGAGACCGGCAATCTGACCTGCATCCTTGGTCGCTTGGCGCTGACTGTCATTAAAATATGCCGGCACCGTGATGACTGCCTGCGTGACGTCTTCACCCAAATAAGATTCAGCGTCGCGCTTCAGCTTACCAAGAATCATGGCGCTAATCTCCTGCGGCGTATACACCTTGTTCTTAATCGGAACAGAGATGCGAGCGTCGCCGTGGGGCCCTTCAACGATGTTGTAGGAGACCATGCCCTTTGTTTTGGCGGTCTCGGGCTCATCGTAGCGCCGACCCATTAGTCGCTTCACCGAATATACGGTGTTTTCCGGATTCACAACAGCCTGTCGCTTTGCCGTGACGCCTACGAGACGGTTCCCGTCCTTCGAAAACGCTACCACGGACGGGGTTGTGCGAGCGCCCTCTGTGTTGGTGATCACAGTTGGGTTGCCGCCTTCCATGATGGCTACAACGCTGTTGGTGGTTCCCAGGTCAATTCCAATAATCTTACCCATAGTATCTATCAATCCTCCCAGAATTTTAGTTCCCGCTTCAATTCATCTTTCGCATTTAAACTGTCCGGGCGTGCTTAATGTCGCCTGGATAGCAAGTTCACTATTTATAGTGTACGCCTCCGGTGTATGCGCAGCATATGGCAAACATTAGCGAACTGTTTGAATTCTCAACATCCTCGTTCAATCGCAGTGCACATTCGTGCTGCATTCTGCACACCACACGCGTTCGTTTTTGTCACCAACAGATTTCGCTGCCGTTTCAACTAACTCAGAATGTGATATGATCCTTGAGGAACGGCTTACGGTGCGTATAATTAGTGTTGGTTCCTGCAACCAAAGGAGGTGCTACAGACAGAGGTTGTCAACGGGTAGATTCAACGCACTGCGTACTACGTAATATGCGTATAGATATGCAGTCAACACTTCGCCAAAATGGCGAAACGAAATCACAATTTACGATCAAAAAGGAGACTCAAATGAGTGCTCAATATGTCCGCGATACTGGTTCGCGCGATCCGATCATGAGCAACCAGATTGCTGTATTCATCGACTTCGAAAACGTTGCCCTTTGGGCTGAACAAGAATTCCTCGATTTTGAACTCACGCCCCTAATCGAATACCTCCAGAGCCGAGGCCCACTGGCTGTGAAACGCGTCTACGGCGACTGGAGTCGCTTCTCGCACTATCGCGAGGAGCTAATGAACAACTCCCTGGACCTGATACAAATCTACAGCGTGCGCGCTGGCAAAAACCGTGCCGACATCCGACTTGCTCTGGATGCATTCGAAACGGCGATTACGCGGCCAGCCATTCAGACCTTCGTCATCGTCTCCGGCGATAGCGATTTCGGTCCGCTAGTTTCCAAACTGCGCGAGTACAGCCGCTATACGCTTGGCATCGGGCCCAGGAGCGTGACGCATCCCCTGCTGGTGAAGGCTTGCGACGAGTTCATCTACCTCGAGTCGGTCATGGGGGAGCTGCAGAATCCTGATGAACTGCATACGCCGTCGGGCACCGATAACGAGACGGCGCGCAGCCTGCTGACCAAGGCGCTGAATGTTCACGCACAACGTGGCGAGTTGCCGGTCCTCGCCGCCAAGCTGAAGCAGACCATGCTGCTTATGGACTCGGCCTTCAACGAAGCCAATTTCGGCTATTCCCAGTTCAAGAAGTGGCTGGAAACCAACTCTGATCTCATCAGCCTGTTCGCCAAGGATATGCAGCTGTTTGTCGCACCCAGCGGTTTCACCATGGCAAATGAGCACGACCTCAAGCCTTGGAGCTTCCCCAAGACATCCAACGGTCAGACCGGCGAAACGGTGCAGTCGATCTCCATGGCCTTGCAAAGCCTGGACGTCACAATGTCACCACCATCGCTGCGAGGCCAGTATCTGCAGATCCTGAGCCGACTCAAGATGACCTCAGTGGACTTCACGACGCGCCGCGACGTGTTACGCGACGTCTATCGTGAACTGAGCGAGCAGCCCAACACGCGCACGACCGACGATCTGCTAGAGGAACTGCGTATCCGGTATGAAGCGCAAGGCCTGATCCGCAGCAAGACCACGCTGCGTCAGATATGGCAGATGGGCTTCCGCCAGCGTGCGTTCGATTACAACGGACAGGTGGCGTCCGTCCACGTGCCCGTGAGCCTGGCGGAGGAAATCGACAGTGAGGCTGCGCTGATCCAACGGGCGGAGTCCGGCTTCGTCTATGCCGTCATCAACGCTGGATTGGAAATCGATCACGCCGAACTGGCCACGATCTTGCTCAATGATCCAGACCAGACCGAATACATCAGTAGCTTGCTGGACGATCTGCTGGGGCGCGAACAGGTCATTCTGGAAGAGGATCGGTATACGCTGCCCAGCCACAAGAACATACAGTTCTCCGAAGACCCGGCGCTCGAACTGCTCTGCTATGACATCGCCAACGTACAGGTACCGGATAACGTCATCCGCTCTGCGGAGAAGGCGCACTCATTGGCCAAAACGGCGATGCTGCAGCGGTCGCAGGACTTTGCCGCCTCTGCGCGCAGCTATCTGCTCGCGTGCCGGCTGCAATGGGACGCTGTGGAGATGGGGGAGCCCGGCGCCAGCCTGGAAGACTTACGCTGGTACATGGCGTCATTCGCCTCGGTGAAAGCCGGGGAGCTATCCCAGATTCATCGTGACTATGCGAATTCGCGCCCCTACTACCTGGCCTTCTTTTACCTGGTGCAAGAGGATGACGCACTCTGGGGTCGCATGCGCGGGCTGATCAACCCCATGCTCTCCTACTACTGGGTCAACGCATGGCGCGAACTGGGGCTTACTGCCGCCAATCCGAATCTCAGCACCACCTCGCCGGCTGAAATCGCGATCAGCGCAGCTATGCACGAGAATCAGAATCTGTGTAAGCTATGGTTTACGATGACGCAGAAACTGGCGGAGGTGAACCCTGGCCTGCTGAGAAGAGTAGCCAACCAAATTCGACTGAATCGCAGCGATTCGCCGCAGAATGCACAGGTAGCCGACAGCATAGAGCAGATGCTTATAATGTAGCTGCGCCAACGCCGGCGAAAAACTCATCCCAGGGGATGTCAACCGGCGCGTCGTTGCATACAATCTGAATCATTGTCCGCAACATAGGAATGTGAGCGGCGTCGAGCTTGCCGTCGCTCACCATCTTCTCAACTGTGGGACCGATGGCCATGGCCAGTTCCGCTCCTTCGACAGTGATGTTAGCCATTTTCTCTTGTTTGGCGTCAGAATAGACCATGCCCATGCCCAACAGGCGTCCCATGCGACCGTTGCGACCGCCCATGCTGGTCACATATAAGTCGCCGGCTGCAGGCAAACCCAGAACTGTGCTCTGTTTCCCACCTAGATAGTCCACAATATAGCTGGTTTCTGTGATGCCCTGAGCAAAAATGGCGGCTGACAGATTGTGCATCATAGCGTCGTTGGCGGCGACGCCGTCCTTCTCCAGAAGGCCGTGTACCAACCCAACTGCCAGCGCATAGATGTTCTTCATGGCCACGCAGGTCTCGACGCCGACAAAGTCGGTGCTCGTCCAGACGTGGTAGTAGGGCGTGCGGATGAGCGAGGCGATGTGTTTGAGCAGCGTGGCATCCTGACCAGCCAGCACGACGCACGTGTGCCGCCGTTCCGCCAGTTCACCCGCAATGGATGGGCCGCCGACGGCCACAATTTTCGTATGGTCTCGTTTCTGCGCCGGTAAACTGCTGCGCAATACATCGGGCAGAATACGCAGAGAGTTGCCGTCGCCTTCCAGCCCCTTTGTCAGCATGAGCACAGGCGTAGCGTCCGGCAACAGCGGTCCGAGCATGTCGGCTGCCCAGTCAACGCCCAACGAATTGACGCCGACAACAACTAGATCGGCGTCCGTGATCACTTCGCCCAGGCGGTCGTAGGTATAGGGTTGTATGCTCTTGGGCAGCGTGCTCTTCAGAGTAGGATGCGCGTTACCCTCATGCAGCTCCTCGATAATGTCGCCGTCAAGGTAGGTGCCAACTAGACTGATCTCGTGCCCATTGTCGGCCAAAGGCACACAGAAAGCGCTTCCCATCAGTCCGGAACCAAGTGTAACGATTTTCGCCATGTCGTTCCCTATCTAGGATTCTGTTGCGCTCAGGCCGAAGTAGCAGCCGCATCAGCGCTCTGAACTGTTGATTCTGCTGCGCTGGGTACGTTGGCTAGCGCAGTGTTGCTGAGCAGCACAAGCGTCACCCAGATCAGGTTGGACAGCAGCAAATGGATCAGTTGCACAGGCACCGGGGCTTTCAGCGCCACATTCATGGCGCCTACCAGCAGCTGAACAACATACAGTGCGCCTACTATCCACGCCAAAACGCTGACCTGATAGCTGGGCCGCAGCCGCAAGATGAGCATGGCTGTCGCAAAGACAATGGCGCCGACAACCAAAGCCGTCAGCGGATGGTAGATGCGCAGCTCAATAAGCGTCATCAGCTCTGGCGAGTCTGCCGGGTTGAGTCCCGAGTTATAGACGAGTGTATCACCGAGTGCCGTAACGCCACCGCTCGCTCCCAGGAACAGTATGGCGACTAGTGCAGGCAACAACGCCCACGCAAACCATCCCTGACCTCGCAAACTCGGTCTGGGATTGCCTGACGCCCACCAAGCCGTGAGCGCGATAGCCGCCAACAAGATGAACGTGTTCATCAGATGGCCAGCCATCCAGTAGGCGCGTGCGATAGAAATATTCGTTGCCACGTATTCGAAAAGCACCAGCCCCGCGCCGACCAGCGCTTCGATGATCATGAAGAACATGGCTACAGCCGCACCCCTGCGCACGGGACTGCCCTTGGGATACGCTCGATAAGCCCAGACCAGTAACACGATGATCGAAAGCAGCGCCAACCCGCTGGAGATGCGGTGGGAAAATTCAATGAGCGTTTCTGTAGCGGGGGCTCGCGGAATAACCACGCCTTGGCATAGCGGCCAGTGGCTGCCGCATCCTGCACCAGAACCGGTGGCGCGCACAAATGCGCCCCACATGATGACAACCATATTGTAAACCAGAACTAACCATGCATAGACGGCATAACGCCGGTTGATGACTGTCATACACTAGCCTCGGATTCTCTGTCGCAATGGGCGGCAAGCTCCTCTATTCGTTTGTATCCGTTGTCTATGATCTGCTTAATAATATCAAGAGAGTGGCTGTAATCGCGTAATGAACCGGAGACCGGGTCGTTTATATCGTAGTGACTATCGTCCATCTCGCTCAGCAGATAAACTCGGTCGGCAGCAGCCGGGAAATCGACTGAAATGGACTCTTTATGGCCGTGTTCCATGACCAAAATGAGCTGGTAATCTTCAAGATTCAAGTCGTCGATAGGAGTCGACCGATGCTCACTCACGTCGATGCCGTAGGCTGCCATGACCTCCATGGCATATCTCATCGGCGGCAATCCGCTGCTGGCCCATGTTCCTGCCGAATTTACGCGCCACCGATCGGCAACATCTAGCTGCTCAAGTTTCTTGATGAATAGCGCCTCTGACATAACCGAGCGGATTCGATTTGCCGTGCAAACAAACAGGACGGAATGCTCACAATCACTCAAAGTACGCTTACCCCGCTTCTGCGAACTTACACAAATTATCCAATACCGCCGATGCCCCTGCAGCCTACCTGCGCCTACCCGTAATAGTCAAATGAGTTGATATTCGTTCCTTTTGCGGCGCCATTCTCGACCGATGAGCCATTGGCGCTGAACTGCTTGTACGATAGAACAAGCCCATGCAGATTGCGGTAAACAAGACTGACATCATTGTCCTCGGCAGATTTCAGCAGCTGCTGAATGCGCTCGTCGATCTGTTCTTCCTCTTCGTGGAATCCGTTCGCGGCGACGTAAATTTGCGTGTGTTGCGTTCGCGCATACCTCTCCGTGGACAAGAACATTTCCTCGTACAGTTTGTCGCCAGGACGCAGACCAGTGATTTCGATATCGATGTCGCGACCAACCTCATATCCAGAAAGACGTATCAGATCTTTGGCCAGGTCCAATATTCTGACAGGCTCGCCCATGTCCAGCATGAACAATTCACCGCCCCTGCCCAGGATCGACGCCTGCAAGACGAGCTGTACAGCCTCTGGAATGGTCATGAAGAACCGTTCTACGTCCGGATGCGTCACTGTGACAGGACCACCCGTCGCGATCTGTTTCTGGAATAGCGGCACAATACTGCCGCGACTGCCCAACACGTTGCCGAAGCGAACAGTTACATAGTTCTTTCCGTTGCGTTTGGCTGCATCGTGAACCATTTTTTCGGCGACGCGTTTGGTAGCGCCCATCACACTGGTTGGATTCACAGCCTTGTCTGTGGAGATCATGACGAAGCGTTCCACACCATGATATTCGGCCGCCTGTAGCAGATTCCGGGTGCCGCCCACATTGTTCAATACGGCCTCGGATGCATTGCACTCCATCAGGGGCACATGCTTATGCGCAGCGGCATGGAAGATCACCGTCGGTTGATGCTGATCCATGATGGCGCGCATCTGGTTGCACGATCGAATGTCGGCGATGACAGGCCGCAACTCCGTCATGTGCTGTGATTGCGACGATTTCTGCAGATCAAGCAGCTCATGATAAATGCCGAAAATCGAGTTTTCGCCGTGACCCAATAGAACAATCCGTTCAGGCCCACAGCTCATCACCTGACGCGCCAGTTCACCTCCGATGGAGCCGCCGCCGCCGGTGATCAAGACTCGCTGACCGGACAGCATCTGTCGTACGGCGTCCAAGTCAGTCTGAATAGGTTCGCGTCGCAGAAGGTCATCGATGCGTACGTCGCGTATCTGTCCCAACCGAACGCGCCCGTCCAGCAACTCCGGCGTGCCGGGCACAGTTTGGGCTTTGACGCCGGCTTCCTCACAGATCTTGAGCACCCCTCGAATATCTTTGCCCGACGCAGAAGGCATGGCGATGACGACACGATTGACATCATACGCACTTTTTAGCGTTGGGATTAGGGTCCGATCGCCTAACACAGGGATACCCTGAATAACGGCGTTATGCTTAAGCGGATCATCGTCCAAGAAGGCAACCGGCGTCAGGCCATACTGCGGATTATTCAATATCTCACGCAACAATGCCACGCCTGTATCACCGGCGCCCATGATGATAATGAGTTCGGTATCTCCGACCGGCGTCTGCCTACGCCGTACCCGGCGTGTCCATATCCGAACGCTTAAGCGCGGACCTGCGGTCGCTGCAAGGCCAGTTAGCAGCAGGATGAATGGAATAGAACGGGGGATCCAAAGAATGCCGGCGAAGAAACCGACGCTGAACATGATCAAGGAGGCGATCATGGTTGACACCGTAAAGGCGCCAGTCAGCAGGATCATTTCGTCTACCGATGCGTAACGCCAGAAACGCGAGTAGACGCCTGCATAGCGGAAGACCACTACAGTTGTAATCGTGATGGCAAGCGCCATTCCGACGAATCCTGGCCACCACTTTGAAGTTGGCGTGATCGCTTCCAAACGCAGCACGTAGCTAAGATAGGTAGCGATGGGTAACAGGATGATATCGCTGAGGAGGAAATGGCGATTCCTAATCATTGTCATGGAATCATCACTTTCTATTTCTCGCGATGGAACCTGTACGATGATGTCTTCGCTGCATCAATGCTGGCACACGCTTTCTATGATGGATGAGATGCGATCCAGTTCCAATTCAGATAAACGGGTACCCGAGGGGAGGCATAATCCACGCTCAAAGAGTTCAGCTGAAACCTCACCGCCCACGACTCGCAGCTCCCGAAAGACGGGCTGCATATGCATGGGCTTCCACACGGGTCGCGATTCGATATTCTCCGCTTCGAGTGCCAGGCGCACGACTTCTCGATCGGCGCCAAATCTGTCGGGGTTTATCGTTAATACAGTTAACCACCGTGTGCCAAAGGACCATTCGGGTTCAGGCATGAACGTAACGCCGGGCAACCGAGCCAGTCGGCAGACGTAGTAGTCGAAGATCATCCGCCGCTTGTCAACCCGCTCATCCAACGCACGCAGTTGCCCCCGTCCAATAGCCGCCAGCACATTGCTCATTCGATAATTATAGCCGATCTCATTGTGCTCGTAGTGAACGGCTGGCTCACGAGCTTGCGTCGACAGTTTTCTTGCTCTAGCGATTAGCGCTTCGTCATTCGACAGCAGCATACCGCCACCGGACGTGGTTAGAATCTTGTTGCCATTGTAGGAGAGGATTGTCGATTGCCCGAAGCTGCCGGCGGATCGGCCTTTGTACCGGGCGCCTAAAGCCTCCGCTGCATCTTCTATCAATGCTATATTATACTCCGCACAGAGTTGAGCGATAGGGTCCATATCCGCGCATTGGCCGTATAGATGAACTGGTACGACTGCTTTGGGCAGCTTGCCCTCAGCTGCAAGACGCTTCAGTTCATCTTCCAGTAAATCAGGACTCATATTCCACGATTTGGTATCGCTGTCGATGAACACGGGTTGTGCGCCAACATAGGCGATCGGGAAGACGCTGCCCGCGAAGGTAAGGTCAGAGACGAGCACCTCATCATCTGCTTCGACGCCGGCGCAGAGCAGGGCTAAATGCAGCGCGGCCGTGCCAGATGACAGCGCCAGCGCATGGCTCATGCCCATTCGTTCAGCCGTCTCCGCCTCGAACGCGTCCACGTGAGGGCCAAGCGGCGCCAACCAGTTGCTTTCAAAGGCTTCCTGAACGAGTGCAAGTTCTTCGCCCGTCATATGCGGCGGCGATAAATAAATTCGTTCGGTCATTCAGCGCGCTTTCTATTGAGGGTCATCAATGCATCCCCCGCCATATGCCGCCAGCGTCGAACGTAGGCGATGGGAAGCGCCCAGTTGCTTGCTACTTGATAGCGCCAGCGCATGTAGCGCGGAGGCGGTGCAAAGATCTGCCGCGATGCGTGAAAACGATCCGCCCAAGTCATGGCTGCCAGGTCGTCCAACACCACCTGGGACAACGAGCGGTATTGGGCTCGGCGAACGGCATGCCGGACATCTTCGTCACTTGGTCGGCGTGATCGCAGGTCATCGAACACGGTTGCGGGTACATTCGTCCCAAAGTACTCACTTGTCAGTTGCAAGGCACGTTCAGTGGCATATGTCCAGCGTAGCTGAATTGCCCCTTCCACGATTGTGTTCCAGTCCAGTTCCGGTTTGTCAGCCACAAGACGATCGATATCGTAGAAACGGATGAGCCGCATATCGCGCTCTCCATGCTGCAGAATCGCGTGTGCGCATAAATAGAGCAGATGCGCTTCCTGCGCAATCGTGTGCAGAAAGGCGCCTGAACGCAATTTCACACTACATCTATGTTGCCAGAACCATTGGTGTTGTTCAACCGTCAAGATCCTGTCGAGATAGCCAACTAGCCGGAAGTGTAGCTCTAGCTGGACCGGACTGCCGGAACGCTCAAGGAAGTAGTGGTGCTTTTGGCCCTCGGTGCCGTCAAAAAGCTGCGGAGATTCAAGCGCATATCCGAGACCACGCACTGCTTCAAGCGCCATCTCACGCTGGTCATACGGCACCATCACATCTATGTCCACCATGGGACGCAACTCGGGCGACGCGTACACCGTGTTCGCAAGGACAATGCCCTTCAGCCAAATAGTCGGTACGCCGCACCCGTCGAGTACTTTTTGGATCGCACGCTCTTCTTGAAGCGCCAGCAGTGCATGGACAGCAGCTTGAGTGCGCTCGTTGCGTAACACGCCAAATTCATCGCCATCCAGTCCCGCGCCACTCAATCGGTTCAGTAGCAACGGACCCAGGCCTTGTTGCACCGCAATATCCACTAGATCTTGTCTTTGGCTACCCATTGCTGTCGCGAGATCGAACTGGCGCTCGACCTCCGTGCTCGACGACGCAGCAACTATTTGAGCGAGCAATTTAAGCTCGTGGTTATCAGTACTCATTGCTTTGATAGGTCCCGATGAAGGGGGATATGCGGTAGTTTTTCCAGTAGAAGGCCAGTTTGAGCGCCTCGTTGACAGCAAAGACGAGCCCGTCCTCCGTTGTCCACCAACGGTCAGGATTGTAACGCGTGTCATCCGGGGCGCTTGCTATCCAATGAATTTGTGGTGTGACGTGCTCCATGGTTGCCAGCGAACGTCTCGTGTGGAATATGTCTGTGACGAACACGACGGTATGCCAATCGTTATCCGCAGCCAGCGCAGCGACATTTGCAGCTTCATCCAGTGTGCTCTGTGCCTGGTCGGCAATGATGATTGCCTCTTCCGGCAGACCGAGTTGCATGGCGGCATCTAGCGACATCTCAGTTGATGTGCAGTCCAGTCCAGAACCCAGCAGGGTCCCGCCGCTGAAGATTACTATCGGAGCCACGCCTTCATCGTAAAGCTGGAGTGCCTGCTCCGTTCGCTGATAGCGACCGCCTTCTCCACCCATGACGAGGATAGCATCTGCGCTCAGTGCTGTTTGCGTGACATCGAGAAAACGACCTAGATTCCAGAAGGCAACGGTGAACAGAATCGCGCAGACGGCGATTACGCCCATCAGCGCGATGAAACAAGACAGATATTTTCGGGACGCTTCTGCCTTTGGCATCTCCTCGCGCAACGTATTCGTCGTACTAGTGACCGAAGTTACGGGCAGGTATACCGGCTACCACACTCGTGTCTAGAATGTCTTTGGTTACGACCGCACCTGCACCGATAATGCAATCCTTGCCAATCTTTACATGGCGCAAGATAGTAGCACCTAAGCCCACTAATGTGCCCCGACCAATCTCCACTTCTCCGCCCAGTGTGACACCAGGCGCAATGTGTACGTGATCTCCGATCCGGCAATCGTGCTCTACAATGGCCCCACTATTAAGAATGACATTCTTGCCAACAATTGTGCCCGGGTTAACAATAACTTGAGCACATAACATACAGCCTCGCCCGATTTCTGTTTCTCTGCCAACGATTGCGCTAACGTGAGTGGATGTGATGAGAGATTCACCTGACTCCACGAATGAATCGTAGAGTCGTCGGCGAAGATCATTGTTGCCAATCGCGATGACCATGGCATCATGTTCAAACTTCTCCGCATGATCAATCTTTCCAAGAACTGGTAAACCCAGCATCTTTTGGCCGATCAAATGTTCACTGTCGTCGAGATAACCAACCGGCGCCAATATACGAGCCGCCTCGGGTATAGATAGCAGGCAGTCCGCGACCACCTTGCCATGTCCGCCTGCTCCGACAATCAGCACACGCGTCCTCTCACTCATCCTTGCCTCCAGTGAATTCTTCAGCCGTCGCCGCCCCTGGTTGATTAATGTTCGACCGTGAAAGCACCTGACTGATTGTTTGTAGCATTATCTTTATGTCTAGTATAAACGAGAGATGATCAACGTACCAGACATCATATTCAAATTTCTGCTGCCACGACAACGCGTTACGACCATTTACCTGCGCCCATCCGCTGATACCCGGCAGAACCTCATGTCGTCGCGCCTGTTCCTGTGAATAACGTGGCAAGTACTGCATGAGCAGTGGTCGCGGACCGACCAGGCTCATGTCGCCGTGCAGTACGTTGACCAACTCCGGAAGCTCGTCCAAGCTGGTAGCGCGCAGAACCCGCCCCAGGCTCGTCATTCGCTCCGCATCCGGTAGCGGGCGCCCCTCGGCATCCACTGCGTTCAACATCGTGCGAAATTTCAGCAGCTTGAACGGCTCACCGTATCTTCCCGGGCGTCGCTGCGTAAACAGCACCGGTCTGCCCATCTGTACGTAGACGACCACGGAGATTAGCGCAATAATCGGCAGGACAATCACAGCGAGCAACAATACAACAACAAGATCGAACAGCCGCTTGCCTCGCCTGCGATAGAATCCACCATTCTGCGCATCCACAGTACTCATCGGCCATTCATCATCCACTGTACCGTACGACGCACTCCTTCGGCGAACGCTACTGTCGGTTCATAGTCAAGAGCCGTACGTGCTGCGCTAATGTCGGCGAGCGAATGCGCCACATCACCGGATCGTGTCGGCCCAAACTCGAGGACAGCATCGACGTCGCAGGCTCGCTCCAGTTCGCCAATAAGCTCAAGTAGCGTATGACGTTCGCCACAGGCTACGTTGAATACTTTGCCTGCAGCCTCTGGCGCGTTGCATGCGTGCAAATTGGCCTGCACGACATTGTCGATGTAGGTGAAATCGCGGCTTTGCGTACCGTCGCCGTGAATCGTCAAAGCTCGACCATCGAGAAGCGCCTCAGCGAATTTGGGGATCACAGCCGCATATTGCGAATTTGGATCCTGTCTCGGACCAAAAACATTAAAGTACCGCAGCGAGACCGTCTCCAATCCATGAATCAGCCAGAAGGTCTGACAGAATTGTTCTCCGGACAGTTTCGTGACGGCATAGGGTGACATAGGTGACGGCGTCATCTCTTCGCGTTTCGGCAGTGCCGGGTTAGCGCCGTAGACTGACGAGGAAGAAGCGCATACAACGCGTTTCACACCGGCGTCCTTGGCAGCCGCCAGCACGCGGATCGTGCCGGTGATATTGACGTCAGCCGAGGCAGCCGGGTCTCGAATGGATCGCGGCACGGAAGGCAGCGCGGCTTGGTGCAGCACATAGTCGACGCCGTCCATGGTCGCGGCTACCGTTTCAACGTCGCGAATGTCGCCCTCAACAAACATGACCCGCTCAAGAATCCCTTGCAGGTTCGATATCTTGCCAGTCGACAGGTTGTCAAGCACCCGAACGTCGTGTCCTTGTTGCAGCAATGTGTAGACCAAATGGCTGCCGATAAAGCCGGCACCGCCAGTGACTAAATATCGCGTCATCCAACTACTCTCATTCTGATCAGTACGCATCAAGTTGTCTGCCTCGAATAGCGTGCTATAGCTTCTGCATAACCAGGCAACTGTACTCCTGCATCACTTTAGCAAATACCTGGCGTTCGTCGAATTCGCGCCGCGCCTTGGTTCGCGCCTCTGCGCCCATATAGGCCGCGATGGGCGGATTCTCCAACAGAATCAGTATGGCTTCGGCTAACTGACGAGCATTGTGCGCAGGCACTAGCCAGCCGTTGCGACCCTGTTCGACTGTCTCCCGGCATCCGCGAATGTCAGTCACGATACATGGCTTGCCCATAGCGGAAGCTTCCATAGGCGATCTAGGAAAGCCTTCCCGATGTGACGGCAGGACAAACACATCCATCATCGCATAGATGTCGGCCATATCGTTGCGCATGCCGGTAAAGAAGGTACAGTCGGCCATGCCATAGTCATTTGCCACAGCAGGAGTCAGCGAGTCAGATTTCTTTTCATCCACGGGACCGACGATCAGCAACTGTACGTCCGGCACTCGTTCGCGGACTGCCTTCATCGCCTCCAGCAGTTCCAGAATACCCTTCTCCGTCACTAGGCGCCCAACAAAACCAATCACCGGTCGTTTCGATGCAAGGCCAATTGCGGACCGTTTCTGTGCCAGGATCTGCTGCTGGACCAACGATGGGTCGAAGACAGACAGATCGATGCCATTTCCAAGGTGTCGGTACTTCGATGCCGGTGCGATTTTCTCCCGGATGGCGGTTTGAATATCCTCGGGGTTCTGCGAGAAAATTACATCCGAGCAGAGAGCCGCAATGCGCTCAGAATTGATGTAAAACGTACGCCACTTCGCATCCATGCCATCATGAAAATAGAAGCCGTGCAGCGTATTCACTACGATGGGCGCGCCAACAAGACGAGCGGCAATCTGCCCGAGCAAACCCGGCTTGGGATTGTGCGTGTGGACGATATCGAAGTGACCGGCGCGCAGCACACGCATCAGGTCAACTAGCGATCGCAAGTCGGCCAGCGGGGAAAATCGTCGCGTCATTTCCACAGCTATATGCGGGATTCCAGCTTCCTCAATCTCCCGGACATAGGGTCCGTGGCTAGAAATTGCCGTCACGCTATAACCGGCATCCTGTATGCTTTTCAGCTGGTTAAGCAGCAGATAACGCAAGGACAGATCGATGGTGGTGATATGCGCAACCCTAATCATAGACAACTTCGCTTCGTTGGTGATCCGGTCGCAGATGCACTGGGAATGTTTGCTCCAATAACGCAGAAACAGTTTGCCTGGCTTCCGCATAGCCAGCAAAGTCTTCGGCTGTCGGCGGTTCCGAACGATTCGAGAGCAGGCGCGTCTGCATTCCGGTCGAAAAGGCGCCATAGTAGGCCGTCCACTTTAGAGCGCTTTCTGCCGTGCGCTGAAGCGACGCGGCCGGATAGCTGCGTCTGTAGCGCCAGAACATGCGCATCCGCCACCGATACGCGGACAGAATCTCTGCTCGGTTGGCCGAACGGTATTCGCTGTAGGCATAGGTCACGCTATTCATCACGCAGTACGGGTTGTTCAAGAGTATCTTGAGCAGAAAATCAGCGTCTTCAGACCGCTCCAGGCTGGCATCGTACTGGTATTGCTTGGCTATGGACATGCGTATCATGGACGGCGCATGGGCGACGGGCGGGGATTGAACGGTTGACAATGGCGGTTGAGCGACGCACTGATCGCTCTCCCCGCGAGCGTGTACGCCGAGCAGCGCGCCTTGCGCATCCATTATGCCGATGGCGCTGCTCACCAGCGCTATGTCCGGGTGCTGCTCCAAGATTACGACCTGCCGCGCAAGCTTGTCCGGATAGAGCCAGTCGTCGGCGTCCAGCTTCGCCAAGTAGACGCCTTGCGACGCATCCAGAGAGCTCTGCCTTGCTGCCGCTCGCCCCCGATTTGTGCTATGCCGCAGCAGGCGGATGCGCGCATCTTCAGCCGCTGAGACAATCTCACCTACCCCGTCCGCCGACCCGTCGTCGACGACAATGCACTCCCACTCCTCATATGACTGAGCCAGCACGGATGCTAGCGCACGGGAGAGCAGCGTGCCGGCGTTGTAGCAGGGGATCGCAATCGATACCAGCGGTTGGCTCATCCTCGCCGCCGTTTATTGAGGGCTCGAAGGGCGTCATAGACACGCTCTTCACCCGTCATCCAACCCTTCAGTTTGGCACGGAAAAAGGTCCATCCATCGCTGCGACGGATGGGAACGCGCGGGATCGCGTAGCGATCGAAGCCTGCGCTTATGGCAAACCGACCGCCAGCTCCTGCGGCTGACTGGTAGTAGTTGCGCACGATCGCGCTCACCGCCGGGTCGGCGATTGCCTTAGGATACGCGAAATGGACAGGGCGGAAGCCGAGGCGCTGCTCAAACAGCTCCAACGGATAGGCCAGCTCCTCTTCGATTTCGTCACTCGTCAACACAGTCAATACCGGATGCGTATGCGTATGCGCGCCAATGGTTACCAGGCCCGATTCGTGCATCTTCCCAAGCATGTCCCACGAGACCGGGAGCGGGCTCAGCTCCGGATGGCTCATCATGGGATAGGGAGTGCCGTCTTCGATAAAGCCGGTGGTCACAAAAAGGGTTGCCGGAATCCCGTATTCCACGAGCAGCGGATAGACCGTCGTATAAAAGTCAGAGTATCCGTCGTCAAAGGTCAGCACGACCGCAGGAGCGCTAGCGACCGCAGCGGTTGCCGCGGAATCCCTCAACCTCTGAAGTGCAGTATCATAGGATTGAACTTGATAGTTGTCGGCAAGGAAGGCCATCTGCTTCTCAAAGAGATCGAGCGGCAGATCAAGTTCAATGCCCATCGCGCCGTCGATGCTATGATAGATGACAAACAATGTCTGTTCGCCATCGGTTGCACCGTTGAAGAAGCTGGTTGCTGCACCTGTGGCGGCAATAGGCGCTTTGATGGCTGTCCGTGCCACTTGCATCATACAAAGAGCATCCAGAGAAAAGGCAAGACCATCACACGCTGCCGCGCGATAATGCCAAAGTTTCCGATAGAGGTAAGAGCCATGAGCGTCACCACGCTGTAGATGAACGCAAAGGCGGCGAAGGGATCGCTGCGGAATGACCGAATCTTGTTGAAGAAGACCCTCCGCTGGAACCAGCAGAAAATGAGCCAGGCTACTGTCTCCAGCGATACCATGAGCATCTGCAGGTTGTGCGCCTCCCAGGGAAAGGGTCGGACTAACGCGGTGACGAAACCAACAACTGCGCCTGTCGGAGTAAACACGGACACAGTAGCGTAGCTTGAACCGCCGATGCTCGTTGCCTCCTGCTGATCCTGCACAAAGCCCTCGACGGATTCCAGCGTAAGCTCTTCAATTTGAAGAAATTGGGCGCCGGATTGAAACAGGTACGCGCCCAGTCCCACGAGCAGTATCGCGCCAACCAACCACACCAGTACGGAACGCAGAGCCCGGGTCGCATACAGTAGGTAAGCGGCAACGAGACTGAACGCCATGAACGCGGCAATATGCGGTCTGACGATATTGATGAGCAGCAATGCGATGGCAATTACCAGCAATCCCCAGAAGTGATTTCTGCGCAGGAAACTCGCCCATCCCCAAGCGATCAACCCGGATGCGAAAAACACCCAGGCATCCTTGCCCAAACTAGCTGGCCAGAAGAGAATCGACGGCAAGAAAAAGACAAATATCGTATAGGCGGACATTGACGCATCTGATGATGCCAGGCGCACGGCTCGAAAATAGAGCACGCTCCCAGCCAACGCCAGCATGGAGAAGAAGATGAAGCTGCCTGCCATGCTGGCTGGCATGAAGGAATAGAGCACGCCGGTCAGGATCGCCATGCGCGTCGAGCCTTCGCCGCGGAAGCGATACCAGTCGAGTATCGAGAAGTCAAAGCTACGGAAATAGGGGGCCAGACGTATGCCTTCCAGATGGTACGCCGGCGCGTCGGCTGCACCGCCGTATAAATCCACCACAGTCCAGTAGCGACCGAGGGCAAAGATGAGCTTTATGATGACGGCGAGGACAAAAAGGGCTACGGGAAAGGAGGGCTCGATGTCCCGGATACCTTTGTTGTAGAGTAGAATGGCCAACACGACGCTGAAGGCCAAATAGACGATGATCCCCAGGAATTCGGTTGCCGGCACCACCACGATGAGCCCAAGCATCAGCAATAGCGCCCCGAGCACCGCTAGTGGAGTATAGGGTCGATTAGCCAAGAATTCCACAGTTTACCCGTCTCAAAATGCGACTTGCCCAGCCGCGCCTAAAATAGTTCCAGATCACCTAAACACAGATCCCAGTCGTCGCGCTGCGTCATGGACGGTACATCGTCATCCAGCGACCGAACCGTGAATTGCATTCCCTGCCGTGGGATGCGTCTGAAACCGCTCTTCCGTACGCATTCATGCTCGACTGTTCCCGCCGCGAAATGAGCAATGAGATAGTCGGAGCGAACCTGGCGGGCGAGCGTTGACAAAAGCCAGCTGCCCAACCGCACATCAGGCTCAACAAGGAGCATGTCCGACAGGACAACTTCCTGCCATCCATTCCGTACATTCGGCCTGAGAATCGCCAATGCCTGCAATGCGCCGCCGTTGCTTTTTGGTGATGGCAACGAAAATACATAGTAATCTACATTCGGGTTTTCTCCGAAGCGCCAGTGTAGATATTCTGCAGAGCGTTGCGTTCGCCAGCCGACTTGCCGACGCACTGTCTCCCACTGCGCAGCCAATTGCCAAACACAATCGCCGTGGATCTCGACAAACTCGCGCCAGCTCATGATGGCAGCCGGGTCGAAGTAGTCGTCCTGCACGATTCGAGCATCTGATTTCGTTTTCGTTGTGAAGCCGACTTGCCTGCCTAGCATGCGCATGGGGCGCAGGGGTCGCATGTACATGGGCAATCGGTCTACCAGCTTCCAGCCCATCTTCAGATATCCAGGCAGGCTCTTCTCATTTGGCGTATTAAAGATGAGCCGAACCCCATCACTACGAAGCTCCTCAATCGCGGCCTGCGTCAGGCTAGAAAATAGACCTTGACGTTGATAGTTTGGATGCGTCGCGGTATCGACTGCACGCACTGCTTTCAACTCGACTCCATCAGCAGCACGAAACGACCACCGCAGCAGTATTCGCAGCGCGGCAAGCTGTCCCGACTGCGAATCCAGTGCGCATAGTCCGTAGGACGGCCCAAATGGGTTGCTATGGTGCTTCCAGCGCCAATAGTCTTCGGTCTTTGCAACGGCCCCACCAGCGCCTAAGGTGGCGCGCGTCAGCTCCAGCACCTCCGGCAGCAGTTCATCGCTATAGGCAACAGTTTGGAAATCGCTCATACCGCATGATTCCCATCACCGCGCCCGGCTAGCTGGCGATAGACTTCTTCCATGACTCCCACTCGGTCACGGGTATGGAAGTGCGCCTCGACCGTGTTCCTTGCTTCATTGCCCAGCTGGTGCGCAGCCTTTTCGTTTATAAGCAACGCATTCACCTGCGCGGCCAGCTGCTGTATATCACCGATCGAAGCTAGCATACCGTTTTCACCCGAACGAATAACTTCTGGAATGCCGCCAACTGCCGTGGCGACGACCGGCTTGCCCAACGCCATGGCCTCGAGCATGGACAGAGGCAGGCCTTCAAAACCGGACGTGATGAGGTAGATGTCACAGAGTGCTAACAAGCGACGACCATCCTCCCGGAATCCAGTCAGCCGTACGCGTTCCTGCAGACCATTGGCGGCGATCCACTGCCGTACATGCGGCATCTCAGGACCGTCGCCGACCAGTAGGAAACGCACATCAGGGTGGGCCGCAGCTACATTGTTGGCAACCGCCAGCCAGTCCGCCAGTCGCTTCTGCGTGCGCATTACAGCGACGGCGCCGACGACGGGTCCATCGGCGCTGAAATCCAGTTCACGGCGCAGGTCCGAGATGTCGGCTGCGTCCCGCTGAATCGACTCAATGGGAACGCCATTCGGCAACACCACCACACGCGTATTTGTTGACATGCCGTTGCTGCGAATGGATTCAGCCACTTCGTTCGACACAGCGAACACCACGTCGTTCATTCCGTAGGTTGCCTTGTTCAACCACCGCGTAGCCGGATGATAGCGCTCCTGCAGGTTGTGCTCGGTATAGACGATGGGAACACTGGTACGTTTGGCTGCCAGCCTTGCCAGCACACCAGAGAACGGCAGATCGGCCTGCAGGACGTCGATCCCATCCTGGCGCAGTTGACGGCTTAGTTTGACGTACGCAGTCGGCGCCAACGCAATCGACTGCAGCGACCTGGCTTGTACGTACCCGCTGTGCGAGCTATCTCCAGCGTAATATATCTGTTGCCTGTCTATGCCGAGACATGTCACATCGAATCCAGCGTCACGGACCGCGGGAGCCAGGGTATTCTTCCAGGGCGTCATATATGCGAAGTGATAGTCGAAGTGCTCACGGTCCAGATAGGGGAGCGAATCGATGATGAGGCGCTCGGCGCCGCCGAGACCCAGGCTCTTAATGAAGACTGATACGGAGATCCTATCCAAATCTATGGAGACTTTCTACAGCATCTCGGGCAGGAAATAGAAGCCCAAGGCCAACATGGCGAAGACGACGAGCAACATCGCGCCTTCGAGCCAGTTGGAGCGTCCGTCGATTGCCACCAGCGCGGCAATGATGGAGGCGGCAATCATGGCGATGATCTCCGGATGATTGTATTCAAGCGTCAGAGGATTGCCTAGGGCGAGAGAAACAAAGACCAGCAGTGGAGCAACGAGAAGGGCAATTTGCAGGCTGGAACCGAGCGCAATGGAAAGACTCAGATCCATCTGGTTCTTCAAGGAGACCTGCACTGCAACCATATGCTCCGCCACGTTGCCGATGATGGGCACAAGGATGATGCCGACGAAGAACTGGCTCAGACCGAAACGCTCGGTCACCGAATCCAGCGTACCGACGAGGAATTCGCTCATCACGGCTAGTCCGACAATGGCAGCAGCCATGACACCCAACGCAATACCCATGTTCCACCGGGGTCCCTGATGCGATGGTTCGATGGAAGCGCCGTGTCCATGATCGATCGATGGGCCGCGCAGGGAATAGAAGATGGCTAGCAGATAGAGCACGAGCACAATGCCTGCCGTGGTAAGACTGAGCGCTTCGACACTCCTGGTATTCGGCTCGATGAGCTCGTTGAACATCGACGGCACGCTGATGACGATGGCCGCGAGCACCACCAGTGTTGCATCCGTGGAAATGCGTTCCCGGTCGAAACGCTGCACGCCGTACTTGAGTCCCCCAACAAGCAGAGATAGACCTAGAACGAAGAGTAGGTTTCCCAACACTGACCCGATAATCGACGCCTTGACCAACGCAATCTTGCCCGCATTAATGGCTACAATGGCGATGATCAGCTCAGCCAGGTTGCCCAGGCTCGCATTGAGTAGACCACCTATACGCGGACCGGTCTTCTCCGCCAGTACCTCGGTCGCTTCGCCCAGGAATCCTGCACAAGGGACGATGGCAAGGGATGCGCATACGAAGACAATCAGGTCGCCCCAGTGAAATATCTCTGCAGCGATGGCAACGGGCAAGAACAACAATAGATACCGAATGTATCGCATCGGCCAATCCGACTAACTGAGTCCGCTGTTTCCGAAACCGTACAGTGAGTGCCGTGAACGGACTAGATGGCAATGATGGTTTCGTCAATCTCTACTTCGCCAGCGCCCATGACCTCGTACCCGAGCGCTTCCGTAACCTCGGCTTCGATGTCGAGTTCGATGACTTCGCCGCCGGATTCTGCGAGTTCGGCGATGATCTGTGCTGCATCAGATGGATCTCGTACCACGGCTACGACGGCGCACACGCCCGGTCCAATCGCACCGCCGAGTGCCTCAATTGCAGCCTCAGTATCAAACATATCCATCACCATTCGTGCCGGTAACAACAGAATGCTGCTACCAAGCGCGGCGGCTCGACGAGCGCTGTTCAACAGAAGCGCACCGCCGGAAATGGCTGCCTCGGCCGCGATCTTCATCGTACCCACACCTAAGAACATGAGCAGGTCAACGGTACTGCTGGTCACATCGCCCAGTCCGAAATCTTCAATATCCGTCACAGACACCACGCCGTCGGCGGTTCCGACGACCACTGCACCTTCGCTCAATTCCAATCCCCGTTTTTGTTGCGCCTCTCGCAACCGTCGCAACGCCTTATTTGCTGCATCCAGATCGGTGAATGTAGCGATAATGGACTCTCGATAGTCTGCCATATTATTTCGCTCCTATATCTGACTCCGATGATTCGCCCCATGCAGCGAAACGGCACATCTGGAGCCGTTGATTATGCTCCCGCAGGATGAATGTAAATTACATTCGCGAATGGGAGCTACATTTTCGAGACAGTAGCATGAAACTGCCCATCGCACGCCATAGGCCATGATACCGAATCTCAACGGATTATACCATCGAGGTACAGAGCAGGTCTATGCCAAGAATGGACGTCGATCGCCATTACCTCAGCTGCGCAAAATTAAACCCCGCATTTTTGGTACGGGGTCCAAGTTCAAGTCAGTCTTTGGATACCACTAAGTTGTGTTCACTAGATGGCCTAGCGGTTCACCATGGTCTCCATGCGCAAATCGTGCAGACGCTGACGAACCGATCGCAGGATGTGCTGCAGCATCGTACAGCCCAAAGTGGGATCCTCCTCGATTTTCTCGAGCAGCTTGTCCATATCGAACAACACAACCTTGCTGTCCACCAGGGCAACGGCGCCAGCTGTGGCGCCACCCTCTCGCGCAATTGCAGTCCAGCCGAAGGGTTCGCCCGGTCTGACACGGCTGATGATCAAATCCTTGGTCTTGATTTCGCCGGTCAATTGCGCGGCCACCGTCTGTTTGACCTCACTGTCCGGCACTTCAAAGACAATGCCGACATCACCTTCGGTTACCAAATAGAAGTAATCCAGTTCGTCTCCTTCGCTGAAGAAACGATGACCAGCCGCAAACTCATACTCGTCCGCCGTCATGGCCAGCGCCGTCAGCTGATCGTGCGATAGCCCGGCGAAGAAAGGATATCTTCGAAGCAGTTCAGAAGAAATCATAAGTCTATTTCAGCTCCCTTATTCTTCCTGCAATGGGTCTAGAATGGAGTGAACGCGTAACGCTAGTTCAGTATGCCGATACGCCGCAGTTCGGCCATGACGGCTTCAACCGCACGTGGCACCGCCTGCTCGACCACCGGTGAAAGCTGCTCACCAAAATCCAGCGTGACATCCGCCTCAATGCCGATGACGGTTACATCATTAGGCAACGGTAGCGACATGCGCTTTCCGGCATCATACGCAGTGACGAGATTCGTATCGTGGGTGGAAGCGGAGTGCTGTGTGATGCTGATGTCCCGCAATTCCTCCAGCTGCAGCTTGCGCACGACGCCAGGTGTGATCTCATTCAGCTTGAGCGCATCGACGAGGATGACATTCTCATACCCGACCATCCGCTCCATCAGTGAGATGCCGCCGACACACGCTTCGCTGATATCCACCGGTGCATCCGACGGCAGAACAGCCTGCACCTTTTCAGCCACGCGCACGCCGACGCCGTCGTCGCCCAGAATGGGATTGCCCAATCCCAGGACCAGCGTTTTGTGGCGGCGGCTGAGATCAGGGGCGATCCGTTCGGTCGCCCCCAATGGTTGCAAGCTCAGGTCAGACATTCTGGCTCAGGCGCTCTTGTTCGTTGCCGTCTGCGTCGCGAATAACGATTTCCAACGGCATCTGCCCGGGTAGGTTGTGAGTCGCGCAGGACATGCACGGGTCGTACGAGCGAAACGCCATCTCCACTTGGTTTAGCAGCCCTTCGTTTACTACACCGCCCTTGATGAGCGACTGTGCCGTGTTCTTCACGGACATGGACATGGGTCCATAGTTGTTGGTCGTGCCTACGATGAGGTTGACCTTGGTCAGGACGCCCTTTTCATCGGTGACATAGTGGTGGGTCAAGGTGCCGCGCGGCGCTTCCACGCTGCCGACGCCCTCGTCCGGTGTTGTGTTAACCACCTGACGGATGTTCGGGTCTGTGATCTCAGGATCCTGCGACAGTTCTAGCATGCGTTCAGCCGAGTAGAGCAGTTCCACCAGGCGAGCCCAGTGACAGGCCAGCCGATGGTGAATTGGCTTGTATCGACCGTTGGCGCCCTTGCTGCTCAGCGTTTCAAACATCTTTTCGAACGCTTCCTGCGCCTGCGGAGTCGCCATGCGGTCCGCCGCGTTCAGGCGCGATAGCGGCGTTGCGCAGTAGAGACCGCTGTCCTTGCCGCCTTGGAAGCCCTTCCAGCCAATGGCCTTGAGATACGGATACTTCAAGTAGGTCCAGGACTCCACATGCTCAGCGATGTGCTGCGCGTAGTCTTTCGGTGCGTACTTGACGAATTCTTCGCCGTCCGGATCCACAACACGTATCATACCGTCGTAGAAGTTGGGGCTGTTGTTCTCGTCCACCGTACCCATATAGTAGGTTTCTTCGGTGAAGGCCCCGCCCGTAATCAGGTTGACGTAGTCCTCGTTTCCCAGTACGACATCATCGAATAGCTTCAGACTGAAGAGAGCGAACTCCACGTTTTCCTTGGCGGTGCGCTCAATGGTCTCGCGCATCTCCTCGGTCACATGCTGGCTCCAGCCGCCGGGAAGCCCCGCTACGGGATGCACGCCGCGACCGCCGAGCATCTTGATGACCTCGTGATTGCGGATGCGGCAGTTGATGACCTGCTTGCCCACGTCCACGCCGACCTTGTGGATCACGCCCAGGATATTGCGTTCGGCAGGGTCAGAATTCGGCCCCATGACGAAGTCCGGTCCGCCCAGCGCATAAAAGTGCGTGGTATGGTCCGTGCAGAAGAAGGCCATGTAGAACATCTCACGCACCTTCTTGGCGGCTGATGACGGTTCTACATGGTAGAGGGCATCCAGCGCCTTTGTCGCAGCCATGTGGTGCGCTTCAGGACAGACGCCGCAGATGCGATTCGTGATACGAGGCATCTCTTCCACGGCTCGCCCTACGCAGAACTGCTCGAAACCGCGCAGCTCGGGAATGATGAAGTAGGCATTTTCCACATCACCGGCCTCATTCAGGAAGATATCGATCTTTCCGTGACCTTCGAGCCGAGTGATGGGGTCAATACTGACGCGTTTCATAAAACACCTCCTTCATCGCCACCGTTTGTGGCGCCATTCAACATGCGAGTCCGATGCAGAATCGAGTGAGCCATGCTGAATCGGTAGAACGTGCCAGCCGGATCGACCAGCCCATCCAACGCCTTGTCCAACATCACTTCCAGTTGCGCATCCGTATCGCCGGTCTTGCCTATTTCGAGCACAGAGGCTACCGCCGTGAGCATGCGCGCGCCTTGATCCTCGACGCCTTCCAGCGGTCCGTAGCAGCCGCGGCAACCCATCCCAACCTGCGGGCAGAGCGCACCGCAACCGCCGCGGGTTGCCGGTCCCATACAGATGAGCCCTTGCTCTAGCAGGCAAATGCCCGGCTCAGGATTGATGTCCTGCGGACGATAGAACTGCGTGATCTTCTTAATGTTCTTTTCCAGCGGGCAATCGTCGCATACTGCCGTCGCCTCTGCGCCGATGACCGAACCTTTGGCCGGCAGTTCGCCGCCTGCGGTCAACGCCGCAACCACAACCTCCAACACAGCCCAGATCTGATGCGGTTCTGGCGGGCAGCCGGGAACGTAGTAGTCTACATCCACAACCTGATCCAGCGACTTAACCGTGTTGTACAACACTGGAATCTCAATTTCACCTTCCGGCATCATCGTGACCGGTTGCGGCAGAACACCGTCGGGGTTGTCGATAGACGGATTGTTCAGATACGCGGCAGCTAAGGTCGCTTGCTTGGTGGTGAAGTTGGACAAGGCCGGGATACATCCTTCGTAGGCGCATGAGCCGAACGCGACCAGCACCTTCGACTTCTTGCGCAGCAGCTTGGCCATCTCCTCGTTTTCGGAATTGCGGATGGCGCCATTGAAGAGGCAGAGGTCAATGTATCCGTCTGGGTAGCTGCGGACATCGTCGTACTTGAAGTCGGCGGCGACAGGCCAGAAGACAACATCGAATATTGCGTCGACATCCAGCAGATGCTCGCCGATATTCAACACGGCAATTTCGCAACCGCCGCAGGATGAAGCCCAATACATGCCAAACTTGGGTTTGCCATTCTCACTCACGCTGCCACCTCCTCTGCCTCAACCACGTCAACGCTGTCAACCTCGACCGTTTCGTATTCCAGCGCATGGTCGCCGTCGATCGTGAGGACGCTTGACCAGTTCAGTGGCCCCAGTTCCCGGATCGTAGCGACGAATTTTGCTGTCTCTTCGGCGAAGCGTACACCTTCTGCAGCGCTCGCCCACACGAGTTTGACGCGTTGCGGTTCAATGCCAAACTGTTCGATAGTTCTCTGCAGCATCTTATAGCGTCGGAACGCCTTGAAGTTCTGCTCCAGGTAGTGACATTCGCCGGGATGGCAGCCGGTGATCATGACGCCGTCGGCGCCGCCAGCTAGTGCCTTCAAGACGAATTCCGGGTCCAACCGACCGGAGCACATCAGGCGGATCAACCGGATATTCGCCGGATACTTGATGCGCGAGATGCCCGCCATGTCGGCTGCACGATAGCTGCACCAGTTACAGGTGAAGCCGATGATCAGAGGTTCGAATGTTGAATCACTCATTGGTTTTCTCCCCTCACGCTAGCTCAGGTTGAGGCACGAATTCATTGGCCCAGACATTCGTGCGCATTTCACCGTCCATGCCGACCATCAACAGGCCTTCCAACTGAGCAAGTACCTGCTCGTTGCTAAAGCCTGTACCGGTAATAGCCTCGGACGGACACGCAGCCACACATGTGCCGCAGCCCTGACAGAGCGCTGCGTTAATCTCTGTCACACCCTTTTCCTCGTTGAATGTGATGGCGAAGAATGGGCATAGGTCATTGCAGATTCGACAGCCGGAGCATTTCTCCTCGATAACGCTGGCTCGCACCGGTTCCAAAGCCAGTTGGCCCTGGCTGATGCGCGAGAGTACACGAGCCGCAGCCGCGGCGCCCTGTGCTACAGAAGCCGGAATGTCCTTCGGTCCCTGAACACATCCGGCAATGAATATGCCTTCGGTCATGGTCGCCACGGGGTCCAGCTTCGGATGCTTCTCGGTGAACCAGCCGTTCATACTGCAGGAGATGCCGAACGTATGCGCAACTTCCTTGGCGTCGACCTGCGGTTCCAAACCGTTCGACAATATCACCATGTCCAGCGGAATGCGGCGCTGCTTACCCAGCAGCGTGTCCTCCACCTGCACGATGATCTTGTCTTCCTCGCCTTCCATGCGAGCTGCATCAGTAATCTCCGCCACCTTGCCGCGGATGAAGTGTACGCCTTCCTCCATGACCTTCTGATAGAACTCATCGTAGTCCTTGAAAGGCGTTCGGATATCAATGTAGAAGTTGTAGATCTCCGCACCGGTTCGTTCCTTGGCCAGATGCGCGAACTTCAGGCTCTGCATGCAGCAGATGGACGAACAGTATGGGTTATAGTTCTTATCTCGGCTGCCGACGCAGTGGACGATTCCGACCGACTTCGGTTCGGTAACGCCGTCTCGCAGAACAACCTTGCCGTTTGTGGGGCCGGCTGCGTTGCAGAGGCGTTCGAATTCCAAGCTGGAGAAGACATTGGCCAGTCGACCGTAGCCGTACTGCGGAATGCGGCGTGCGTCGAAGAGCTTGTAGCCGGTCGCCAAGATTATGTTGCCGACCTGCACTTCCATCATTTCATCTTCTTGGTCGAAGTTGATCGACTTGGGTTCTGTGGGACAGAACTTCTCACACGCACGACAGGTACCCTTTTGAAACCAGTTGCAGTTATCTACATCCATGACCGGGTACTTGGGCACTGCCTGCGGGAAGGGACGATATACCGCTTTTCGATAACCAGTACCTGCCTCGAAGTCCAGGTCGATGACCTTGGCCGGACATTTCTCTTCGCAGATGCCGCAGCCGGTGCACGTGTCCGTGTTCACGAAGCGCGCCCGTTTGCGAATGGTAGCCGTGAAGTTGCCGACGAAACCGTCGACCTTCTCCACTTCGCTCCAGGTGAGCAGTTCCACGTTGGGATGGTCGCCCACCGACACCATCTTCGGCGTCAGGATACAGGCGGAACAGTCCAAGGTCGGGAAGGTCTTGTCGAACTGGGCCATATGGCCGCCGATGGACGGCTCGCGCTCTACCAGGTAGACCTTGTGCCCAGCATCAGCCAGTTCCAGGGTCGCCTGGATGCCGGCGATGCCGCCGCCGACCACTAGTGTCGCCGGATGGATGGGCACGATCAGCGGTTCGAGCGGCTCGTGAAACTTCACACGCTCCACACCGCCGGCGATGACCGCCTTCGCCTTGTTGCGTGCCTTCCACCTTATCCTTCAGCACCCATGAAACCTGCTCGCGGATGGAGACCAGCTCACACAGATACTGGTTGAGGCCGGCCTGCTTACAGGCGTTGCGGAACGTCTGCTCGTGCAAATGCGGGGAGCATGCCGCCACAACAACTCGATCCAGCTTCTGCTCTTTGATGTCGTCGGCGATGAGTTCCTGGCCTAGGCTCGAGCACATGAACTTGTAGTCGCGTGCCACGACCACGCCTTCCAGCTTTAACTGGTCAGCCGCCCATTGCGCAACGTCTTCACAGTCCACCGTCGCCGATATATTGGTTCCGCAATGACAGACATAGACGCCAATGCGGGGTTTTCCGTTTGCGCCGTTCTTTGATTTGCTCATTGCCTATTCCTTCCCCGATGAGGGCATTGGGAGCGCATTGCGATCCCGACGCCGACTCTTCTTCTCTGGTTCAGGCGCATCGGCCTGAATCTTGGCAAGCGTCGGGCGTGCGCTGACGAACTCGGAACCGATGCCCATCTCCTTCGGCGTGAAGCCCATGGCCAAGCCAACGACTTGCGTGAAGTAGAGGATGGGGATGTTGTAGTTGGTACCGAAGAACTTGTTGACATCCGCCTGATAGGCGTCCAAATTCAGTTGACACATAGGGCAGAGGGTGACGATTGCGTCCGCTTCATAGTCGGCGGCATTCTTGAGCAACCGGCGAATCATCTCAAACGCCGTCGGTTCGCTGATCTGCGTCATATGGCCGCCGCAGCATTGTGTCTTCAGCGCATAGTCGACCACATCCGCACCGATGGCCCGCAGCAGATGGTCCAACGTGGTTGGGTGCTCCAGGTCGTCGAAGGCATCGTAACCCGGTCGGGTGACCATGCAGCCGTAGTATGGCGCTAGCTTCAGTCCGTACAGCGGTTTGACGACCTTTTCCGCCACCTTCTCATATCCGACGTCGTTGACAAAGATGTCGAGCAGATGGCGAACTCGCATGCTGCCCGGCGTATAGTGTAGCCCGCCGGCGCCCAAAGCTTCGTTGATCTGGTCAGCCAGTTCCGGCGATTCTTGCATGTAGTGGTTTGTCTTGCTGAGGTTCACAAAACAGGCGCTGCACGGGGCTACAAGCTGATTGTTGCCGTTCGCCTGCTTCTCGGCAATGGCTAAATTCCTCGCCACCAGTGAGTAGGCGGGCAACGCTGACAGTGCAAAGTATTCTGTAGCGCCGCAACAGTTCCAATCGTCCAGTTCATCGAACTCCAAACCCAGGGGTCCCGCCACAGCCATTGCTGACTGATTGTAGGCCAGCGCGTTTCGTTCTAGTGAACATCCGGGATAATATCCGTAAGTCATTACGCTACCTCCACCTGTCGACCATACGTAACCTTATCAATCTCTTTGGCCTTGTCCAGGATTGCCGTGAGCTGATCCATGCGCTTGATCTTTGTCGGCATGACGTCCATCCGGCGCTTGCTGAACATTTCGAGGCCGAAGAAGGACTTCTTGATGGCGTCGAGCGGTCGATGGCGCAGATAGTGACGCATGACCAGTCCGAGTTCGAAAGCACGGCCAAAGTGCTCCACCATCGTGATGAAGTTCTCGGACCACTGCGGTGCGGCGCCGGCATCCAGTTCAGTATAGAGACCGCGCTGCACAGCCATTCGTTTCAGGCTATACATCAGATCAGTGATATGTATTTCTTGGGGACAACGCACGGTACAGTAGTAACAGGAAACGCAATACCACGGGGTGTTGCTGTGCAGGACCTCGTCTTCCCATCCAGCGTCAATCATGGCGAAGATGGCCCTGGGTGTATGATCCATATCGGCGCCGGAAGGGCAACTGCCCCCACAAGTGCCGCACTGGATACAGCGCTCCAGATGCGGATCACCCGGTGTGGCGTCGATGACGGCCTCCATAAACGTCGGTCCACGAGTCGTGGGTATATCGGACATAGAACACTCCTTACTAATATGAACACTAGGCAGTAAAGAAAATTTCAATGTACCGTTAGCAATAGTCTCGTCGCCGTCCGTGCACAACAACAGACACCATGTGCTGGCGCAACTTAATCACGCGCCGTGATGCGCCTGATCTGAACATTTCGACGGGGAAAGCGGAACCGTCAATTCTAGCTTATGATGTGTTGCAGACGGTACGAATGCGGACAACGGAAAGTTCACAATTCGTGAGGTTTGTGTAGGAAAACACACCATAAGGGTGCGCAAAATACGTGACTCCAAGCCATCTCTAATCCATCCTCAATATACCATGTTGTGAAATAGTGCACAAAAAAGTGGGGACATAAATATCTACTGCATTTCCCAAGCGATTCGTGCTCAATTAGACTGTTATCGGAGAGATTGATTGCGCCATTTCTAACAGAGTTTACTGTGTATATCGGCATCTATCGGCCCCACACAAAAGCTACTCGACAACGAATGGAAGACACGAATGAACAGTCCTGATACGATCAACCCTATCCGCTGCCTGCAATACGATCGCCTGCCGGTTGAGGTCTACGCGGACAGAGAGGCGATGGGCGTAGCCGCTGCACTCGACGCCCGCCAAATGCTGCAGGATGCGCTAGAGCATAACGGTTTCGCCAATATGATCCTGGCCACCGGCAATTCGCAACTCAGCTTCCTGTATGCGCTATGCGAATTCGACGATATCGACTGGAAGCACGTGCGCATTTTCCACATGGACGAGTACATCGGTATCGATCCTCAGCATCCTGCCAGCTTTCCACTCTTTCTGCATAAGCACATCATCGACCGCATTCAACCCGGCGAATTCTTCCCTATTTCCGGAGAGGCAGATGCCGTCGAGGCGACCATCCGCATGTACGACGAACTGCTGCACCGCTATCCTGCCGATCTGGTCGCACTGGGTTTCGGCGAGAATGGCCACCTGGCGTTCAACGATCCGCCTTATGCACTGTTCGGTGACCCCGTATGGGTCAAGGTGGTGACGCTGGACGAACGCAGCCGGCGTCAACAGGTTGGCGAAGGTCATTTCGGCTCACTGGATGAGGTGCCGCGCCAGGCAATCACGCTGACCATCCCGGCTCTCCTGGCAGCCAAGCACGTGTTGGCCATCGTGCCGGAAGCGCGTAAGGCGGATGCGGTGCACGCCTGCCTTACCGAGCCTGTTAGCGAGGACCGGCCCGGTTCTGTGCTGCGCACCGTGGAGCATGCCAAGCTCTATCTCGACCCGGAATCGGCAGCGGAACTTTGATCCGAGACGAGGGTAAGATCGTCTAATTCTAAGAATGGGACGATAATACTGGGCAAGGATTATCTACTGTTGGATAGTCCCGCAACTGTTCGTCATGAAACAAGCATAAAGTCTGGACAAGTTGAAGAATGCAAAAGTTGCATACGCACACCATTATCGAACCGTTCCGCATCCGCTCTGTGGAACCCATCCATTTCACCACCATGCAGGAGCGTGAGTCGCTGCTGAGCGAGGCCGGCTACAATCCTTTTCTGCTGCGGGCGGAGCACGTGCTGATCGACCTGCTGACCGACAGTGGCACCGGCGCAATGTCGGCCCAGCAATGGGCAGGCATGATTGCCAGTGACGAATCGTACGCCGGCGCCTCGTCTTTCTATCGACTACTTGACGCGGTGCAGGACATCACCGGTTTTACCCATTTGATACCCACGCATCAGGGACGCGCGGCGGAGCATATTCTATTCCGCAATATTGCCGGTCCCGGCGACGTGGTGCTCAACAACACCCACTTCGACACGACGCGCGCGCATGTGGAGAACACCGGCGCCGAGGCGCGCGACCTCGTCATTGCCCAAGGCCGGAACCCCCGAGGCTACTATCCCTTCAAAGGCAATATGGACCTAGATGCGCTGCGCAACGCCATCGAAGAGATCGGCGTCGAGCACGTGCCCGTCGTCATGATGACGGTGACCAACAATTCTGGCGGCGGTCAGCCCGTCAGCATGGCCAATATCCGCGGCGCCAGCGAAATCGCGCACGAGTATGGCATCCCTTTCTACCTGGATGCCTGCCGCTTCGCCGAAAACTCCTGGTTTATCAGGCTGCGCGAAGAGGGTTACGCAGACAAATCGCCCATTGAGATCGCCCGCGAGATGTTCAGCTATGCGGACGGCTGCACCATGAGCGCCAAGAAGGACGGCATGGCCAACATCGGCGGCTACCTGGCGATGAACGATGGCGAACTGGCGGCACGCTGCCGCAGCATGGAGATACTCACCGAGGGTTTCCCTACCTACGGCGGCATGGCTGGCTATGACATGGAGGCCATCGCACGCGGCTTGTACGAGGCGCTAGATGAGGGATACTTGCGCTATCGCATCCGCTCCATGGAGTATATCGGCGAGCGCTTGACGGCTGCCGGCGTGCCCTATGTCGAGCCGACCGGCGGGCACGCGGTCTACCTGGATGCAAAGGCAATGCTGCCGCACATCCCGCAGGAGCTGTATCCGGCATGGTCGTTGTGCAATGCGCTCTATCTACTGGGCGGCGTGCGCGGCGTGGAAATCGGCAGCGTCATGTTTGGGAAGCAACCCGATGGCACGGAGAAGCCGGCTGCCATGGAACTGGTGCGTTTGGCCTTCCCGCGTCGGATGTACACCCAGAGTCACGTCGATTACCTCATCGAGGTGATCCTAGGGACCTATGCCCAGCGCGAGAGCCTGCCCGGCTATCGCATCGTGGAGCAGGCGGACGTGTTACGCCATTTCACCGCGCGCCTGGAGCCATTCGAGTAGGCGGATTGCTGCAGCGTCTAGTGCACCACGAAAAACCAAAGATAGAGACCAAAGAATGCGGCCAAATAGGCGATGGGATACACCCAGTCCAATACGGTATCGATTCGCTCTGATTTGGCCGCATTGCCTGCCATCTCCATTTTGCGCAGCCACACGTTGTAGATAACGACCAGCGCGTTGATCACGAAGATCATCGACATGAGCGCATCGAGAAGAGTCACGTAGCCCAGCCGCGGGTAATTGTCCGCCAAGCTGAAGCTGAAGGCAATGAAAAGCAACAGATTGGCGCTGGCTACCTCGATGCGCCGGCTGTAGTCGCGCAGGAAGAATGTCACATAGGAAACTACGATGATCAATAGGATAGGAATGAATATCTGCAGCGCGTAGTATTCCAACTGGCGCGGTGCATCGAAACTGAACTTGAAACGTGAGACCGTGTTCATGGTGCTGGCCTGCACATCGCTGATCTCCGTTTGCCAGTCCGTGATCACGAACTCGTCTTCGCCGTTCTCCTCGGCAATGAGGGTGAATCCCGGCAGCTCTTTATAGACGAAGACATCACTGGAATAGACGTTGTCAACGATGAACGAGAATTCCTGGTGATCAAAGGGATAGCGAGAAAAGTCGAAGTCGACCTGCAGATCGGTGGTAAAGCGTTCGAAGTAGGTAACATGTCCATCGCTGTCGATGACGCCTATCTGATTCTGTGTAAAGCGTCTGCCCTGCTGGTTGAAGATGGTGAACTCAGGCCATGAGCCAACCTCCGCCAGGAAATCGCCGAAGTTGCTCTCCGTGAATACCTTGCGCATACAGTTACATTCGTCCGGGCTGAAGGCGGCATCCGGATCATCCCATTCCATCTGCATGGCGATGACCACAGTGTAGAATTCGATCGCTTCATTTATGTCGATCAGCTGCTGCAGCTTGACGCCGATCTGGACCTCGCGCGGCTTTTCCACGACGTTCCCATCGTTGGGCACAGCCTCTCCGGTGAGGACATCCGGTGCGTTGGTGCCGATCAACAGTCTGAACTCGCCAGTGGATGGTTCATCTCCACAACAGCCCCTAACGCCAAGACCGAAGCCGCTGGTTGCCTCGTCCACTGTATACGCCAGCGTGGCAACAGCACTGCTTCCGCCCAAATTGGCCGCAGCAACCGGCTTGTTGGCGAAGTTATACAAATAGACAGCAGGCACAAACCCGTCAGTTGTCGGCTCCACACGAACGTAGAGCGTGTCGCCCTGCCGGACCGGCGCCAGATCGTAACGAACCTCGTCAACTTCCACTGTGACCTCGCCGGAAAGCGCTTCGACCCGGTTTCGAAACGGAGTCACCTCACGGTCCAGTACGGCGATGGTGTCGCCGGTCGACGTTGCGTTGCCGGTTAGCACCTCAGGCGCGTCGAGGCCAACTAGCAAACGATAATTGCCGGACGTTTCAAAGCCAAAGCTACTGAGGGCGCCCGTTACGATCAGCCCGTAGTCACCACTTTCAGGAACTTCGTAATCCAACGCGGCAGCCAGGCCTTCACCGCTGTCATCATTGCCGGCGAGAAAGAACTCGCTCTGCACATCCGCCATAGCCTGAAACGCGTCCTCACCTTGGTGCAACTGCGTCGCGTACAGATTGCTTATACTGCTCCTCCAGTGCCATGATGTCCTGTCCGCCTGCTATCACGGCTACGACCGGGTCCAGATTGCCAGATACGTTCTCCATGTATACATATAAGTGTTCGCCCGCTTGCAACCCATCCAGCCGGTAGTAATACAGTTCACCGGGGAAGACGCTGCCGTGCAGTTCCTGGACGCGGCCGGCTGCGGCCTGAACGGATTGGCTGTGTGCCATTGCGAGTGTCAGGATCAAAATGAAGCAGATGGACACAAACCGACCCAGTAGTATGGATATCGTCGAACTAGCAGATTTATCTATGCGGAGCATGAAATGGGACGACCTCTACAGAACTGATGTGGTTAGCGAAGCTTCTTGCGGAACATGCTGATGGCCCAAATGGCCAACAGTACAACGACCCACCACGACTTCGATACAACTCTACCGTAATGGGATAACTCAAATGTCCCGGTGGTGAAGTTGACCCGCCCCAGGAGAATGAGCGCCCACATTGCAATAAAAGGACGCCGATCAGTCGATTCGCGCTGCTGTTGGTAAGGCCAAGCCACCTGGCCAGTACGCCGCGACCAAATATCGACAGTAGTACCGTAAGGACGATGATGATAGGCGTGACTAGCAGTGACATATTGGGCATCATGTCCGGCAGCAATTTGCGCCTCCCTATCACCAGATTTCGTTCTGTAGTTCGGTGAGCTGAGTCTCGTTGCGCTCCAGAGCTTGGCGCATATGAATGACGGGATGATCGCCCGTGGGTGTTGGCCGATACCTTCCAGGCGTGTTCCATCGCTCCTGTGTGGGCCAGTCCAGTCGGTCGTCCAATCAAGTGCGCCGGCTACCCTAGTATATCGGCAGCCGGCGCATTCAAAAAGCAGTGAATCTAGCAGTTAAATGGTGGCGTTTGGATTCTTGCTGCGCTGGTCGGGCTCCAGTTTCGAATCCTTATAGGCGTTGATTCTGGCACGGATGTCCGCCTCTTCTAGGTAATCCGGCTTGTCGAACAGCTTGGCAACCTCTTCCTGGCTGCGACGCGACGCAGGCCATTCGTCAGCATTGGCTATGCGCAATGCCAAGCGGCACGCTAAGCCCGCCGCATCCTGCAAATCACGCAGGTTGACCTTGTCCAGCGTGTCGTATTTGGTATGACCGTAGCCGCGACCACTCAAATCGCGCTCAACCGGCTCCATGCCCCCCGTTGGCACGCCGGCTAACAAAAAGGGGAAGTGGTCTGAATGAGCGCTGATGGTTTCGCCGACGGCAAAATTCAGGGCCATGGTCTTCTGCCAGTCGTTTACCAGCGGCTCCAGCGATGGCCACTCGTTGAGCATGACGTCCTTGCGTTTGTCACCGCCGGCCGCGTCCATGTTGAAGTAGAAGCGGAAGTTATCCAGCTCATCCTCGTGGTCTTCTACGTACTGTCTGGAACCGATGAGGCCGATCTCTTCGATGCCCCAGATGGCAAAGCGTACGGTGTTCTTCATCATGCCGGCGTATTTCGACAGCACTCGAGCAGCCTCCATGACCGCCACCGCGCCCGATGCCGGATCGACTGCGCCTTGCGAGATGTCGTGCCCGTCGTAGTGGCAGCCCAACATGACAATCTCAGCGTCCTCGTACGTGCCCGGCAGCTCGCCGATGACGTTCCAAGAGGTCATCGGTTCCGTCTCGTCCGTTGTGCGCAAATGAATCTTGACTTCGCCTTTACGTTTCATCATTCTTTGGAGGAAGGCGCCGTCCTCATAAGAAACGGAGATGGCCGGGATAAGCGAGGGACCGTTGCTGCCCACGCCGCCTGTGGCCGGGCCATAGGCGGGATAGTGGTTGACAAAGATAAAGCCGACCGCGCCGGCCAGCATGCTTCGACCGAGCTTCTCGTTGCGATGGACCCAACGCCGCATGCCGCGCGGTTGCGTCTTGCTATTGACCATGGCGAACTTGCCCTGCAGCTTTTCGCCGACCTGCTCAAAGTCCGCGTTGCCCCCGTCACCCAGGTCGTAGATGACCGCTTCGATATCGGTTGGCGGTGAATGCGGCAGCGTGATGCACGGGATCTCCATCTGCACAGGGCTCAGAATCTCCAAGGTTGCACTGCCACGCTTCCAGCCGATGTACTCGACGGGCTCTAGATGCACGTTGCTCAGGCCATACTCTTCCATCTTTGCCACGAGAAAGTCAGCAGCGAGCCGCTCGCCTTTCGTGCCGCCGAAGCGCGAACCAAAGTCGTCGCACAGGACGGTCAAGTTGTCCATTACTTCAGGCGACGTATAGATGTCGCCGATCATCTGCTGGTCAATTGGGAGATAGGGGTTGTCTGTCATGATGCCTCATTCCAGTCAATGGGTATTGGTAGTGGTGCGCTGCTATACGCTTCCATTCTATTGCAGTGCTATGGATGACGGTAATGTGCGCATCTGTGATTGGCTATCAATCGAGGCCGATGATAATGATCAGAGCGGCACAGCAGCCCGCCTATTCGTGCTCTAGTGGACGCAATCCCAAGATGCCGGTTTCTTCCTCGCAGCATTGATCGTCTTCCCAGTAACCTTTCTCATCGGTGTCGTCGGTACGCTGCTAACCAGCTATCGCCAGCGACGTCCTCCCGACAGGCCAAATCACATGGGAACACCGCTGGCTACCTAACCGACGTACCGCCACAGCTAGCCTACGCAAGGCGTGCTAGCGTACCGCAAGTATGGCGCCCGTCAATAACGGATTCGATGCGCTGTCGTGCTATACTGGTGCCATATCCTGCTTGCGCATGAAGGATATCAACATACCTGTTCATCCCATCATTTACTAAGGAAAATCGCAATGGCGACAAAAGGCAGCAATATGCGGCTACCGCGCAGCGCTCCAGAAGCGCAAGGCATATCCTCCTCTGCCATTTCTGCGTTTCTAGCCGACCTTAAAGAGAATGTTTTCTATCCCAACAGCATCATGATCATGCGTCACGGCAACGTTGTGGCGGAAGGCTGGTGGGAACCGTACGGTCCCGACATTCCGCATCAGCTCTACTCGCTGAGCAAGAGCTTCACATCGTCAGCCGTCGGCATGGCGGTCCACGAAGGCCTGCTGACGATCGACGACCGCGTCATCGACCATTTTCCGGATGAGACGCCGGACGCGGTAAGCGACAATCTTGCCGCCATGAGAGTTCGCCATCTCCTCTCCATGAACACTGGGCACGATGAAGATACGACTTCCCACCTGCGCGAGAATGGCGAAACAAATTGGGCCAAAGCGTTCTTATCCCTGCCGGTTGAACACGAGCCAGGTACGCATTTCCTCTACAATTCCGGCGCCACCTACATGCTGTCGGCCATCGTGCAGAAACTCACAAGCCAGACTTTGCTAGAGTATCTTGAGCCGCGTCTCTTTGTACCCTTGGGCATCCAGAATCCAACCTGGCAAACCTGCCCCAGGGGCATCAACGTCGGCGGTTGGGGCTTGAGCGTCACAACCGAAGACATCGCCTGTTTTGGTCAGATGCTGCTGCAGAAGGGCGAGTACAACGGACAGCAGATTCTGACGCCTGAATGGGTTGAGCTAGCGACCTCCTATCATTCGGACAACAGCATCAACCAGGAAAATACAGACTGGCGGCAAGGCTATGGCTTCCAGTTCTGGCTGTGCCGCCACAACGCGTACCGTGGCGACGGCGCATTCGGACAGTATTGTGTTGTGATGCCGGAACAAGACGCCGTCTTTGCGGCAACCTCCGGCGTTAGCGATATGCAGGCGGTCCTGGATATTCTATGGGATGACCTGCTGCCCGCCATGCAAGATGGACCGCAGGCGGAGGCGCCGGAAGATGTTGCCGTGTTGAAGGCCCGCCTGGAACAGCTGGAGATTCCGGCTCGCATCGGCGCGCTCGTATCGCCGCTAGAAGCCAAGGTCAGCGGCAACAAGTATGCGCTGGAGGAGAACCAGCTCGGCCTTACGTCCATTGCGTTCGCCTTTGACGAAGACAACTGCGTGGTTACCCTCGCCGACAGCGTTGGTGAGAAAACGATTGCGTGCGGGCGAGGCAAGTGGGTGCGCGGCACGATGGATCTTGGGATTCTGCGACACGGCATGATCGACTCGAAGAAGGTGGCTGCTACAAGTTCCTGGCTAGACGACGACACGCTCACCTTCAACTTATGCTTATATGAAACGCCGCACGCCCTGAGCATGACCTGCGAGTTCATCAACGACGAGATAGTCCTCGCGCCCAGCATGAACGTCTCCTTTGATGAAGAGGGGATTCCGCCCATCACCGGCAGGCTGGTACAGCCGGAATAGAAGTACATCGGCCGCGAGAGTAGCAGCGCCTTCTACACAGCAGAATGTTTGAACACGAACTCAAGATAGAATACGGATAGAATCTTTTCAGCAGTTCAAGACCGGGAATAGCAAGGAGCAACGTTATGACACTGAAATTCGGTTGGCACATACACTCGTTTCCTGTGGACGGCAGCAGCGGTCCTAAGTTCACGCAGCATATCCACAGATCACTTGCTATTGCTGAGGAGTACTTTGACTCGGCGTGGATGGACGACCACATGGTTCCCTGGGCGACGTTCCAATCGAATGACACGCCCTATCTGGAATGTGTGACAACGCTCGCCTACCTCGCTGCGCAGTATCCCGGGCTGCAGTTCGGTTCCAGCGTTCTCTGCCAGTCCTATCGCAATCCGGCACTAATGGCCAAGATGGCAGCCAACCTGCAACTCTGGACGCAAGGGCGTTTCATCTTCGGCATTGGCGCGGGCTGGCTTGAAGAAGAGTATCATATGTACAACTGGGAATTCCCCAAAGCATCGGTGCGCATCGCGCAGATGGTTGAAGCCATCGAGATCGCCAAGCTGCTCTGGTCGGACTCGCCGGCCAGCTATGAAGGCAAATACTACGCGATCGAAGACGCATATTGCGAGCCGAAGCCGGATCCGGTTCCGCCGATTCTCATTGGCGGCGGCGGTGAGCAACTCACGCTGCGAGCCGTAGCGGAGCAGGCGGATATGTGGAACTTACCCGGAGTGTCTTTGGAAGTCTACAAACACAAACTAGACGTACTGCGCAAGCACTGTGACGATGTCGGTCGCGACTACGATGAGATCGTCAAGACCTGGTCGTGCGAGGTGACCGCAGTAGCAGCCACGGAAGCCGAAGCCAAACAGATCCTAGACGCATCTCCCTATCGACAGACGAGTCCGGTCTACGGCTCGCCGGAGCAGGTCGCGGATAGACTGCGCGAGTATATCGATGTGGGCGTTGAACACATCATCGTGCGCCTTGTCGACTTCCCCAACACGGACGGCATTCAGATGTTCGCAGAAGAAGTGATGCCTCTGTTGCGGTAATGGGCTTGGCGCTATAGCGTCAAATAAGTTGAAACTCGGCGACCACCTTTGCAGTGCGAGGTGGTCGTTTCTTTGTCACAATGCACGGTAAATTTGCCGACGCAACGAGGAAATTTCCACAGTTCTGAGAATTGGACTAAACAGTTGACCATGCTCGTTCGTCATCTACATAGCAGGCCGTGATAAAGCAATTGTCGCCGGCGGGAGTCTGCAGACGTAACATTGCTCGACCAATAGCGTGACCAGTACGAAGTACATTGATCAACCATGGACATTGGACAGTTGTATGAAGAATACGAATCCGCACTTTACCGCTTTGCGCTGCGATTGACGCACGAGAGCGCATGGGCGGAGGACTTGGTTCAAGACACGATGGTACAGGCCATGGGCAACATGCTGCTGCTGAATCAGCTGAAAAGGCATCAACGCCGGGCATGGCTGCACCGTACGCTGAAGAACCGCTTCATAGACCAGACCCGCCGCCTACATCGACACGATGAACTGATGGCGCTTCTGGATGCGGAGACCGATACCGTCGCGGATTTCCAACCGGAAATCAGTATGGAACCGGATCCATTTGAAGTCGTGCCCGAGCAGTACAAAGAGTTGATTCAAATGCGCTATGTGCTGGATATGAGCAGTACGGAGATCAGTGAGCAACTGGGGATACCACCCGCTACGGTTCGTTCACGGCTGCACTTGGCTATGAAGGAAATGCGCAGGAACAAGCACAAACTCAGCTAGGAGGATGTCAAGATGGATGCGAATGTGAGCAGAAAGCGAATCGGAAATGTGGCGTGCCTGGACCTGCGGTCGGCATCCGCGGAGACATTGGCCTCGATTGAGCGGATCGACAATGCGGCCGTGGTGATTCACTCGCCGCAAAACGCGGACTTGGTTGCCAAATTGAACATGGTGAACGTGGCTGCGGTAACAGAGGCGCCGGCGGACGCTAAGATTGTTATCGGACAGGAACGCATCAACAGCGCCTCGCTGTCGGAGGCGGAAGAGGCAATCGACGTTCTGGTGGTGGGTCAGCTGATCTTCGGGGCGGACATGACCGCCGAACTGATCAACCAACGCATCGCCACCATCACCGTCACCGGACAGATTCTCTATCCGGATACCATTGAAGGCGCTGTCCAGAGCAAGATCAAGCACATCACAGGACAATCGTTGGCCTATCCGAGCGACGCAGAGGTCACCATTGGCTCGGTGAAACTCACGCAGCAGTCGCTAACCGCGATGAAAGACGCTTCGTCTCTCTTTATTATCGGCAGGTTGGCAGCCACGGACATCTTGCCGGATGCACTCATCCGCCAGAAGCTGCGCCAGTTCGCGGTCATCGGATCGATACTGTGCCGTGAAGAGAACAGCGAGATGCTTCTCAGTCGAATGTTGAGCACGACCCTGAGTCCCTCCATCAACATAATCCCGCGCGGATTCGAATGGATACCGGGCCAACTGGCACTCGATGCCACATTGCTTGCGGTCCTGCCTTCGCGCAACCTGTACTGTTCGGACCTTAGCGTCGATGCCAACGTACCCGCCGACGCGTTGGATCAGCACGTGGATCACTTCATTGTCACCAGTCTGCTGATTGCACCACAGTCGTTGAGCGCTGTGATGGCCAAAAAATGCAATCTGCTCTCGACCAGCTATGTATTCTATACGGGCGAGTTGTGGAAGTTCGACGGCGAAGATGTGCTGGACAAGGAGCGTTTTGACTACTTGGAAGGGAAGGCTACCTTGATCGTCACCGGCGAACTGATGCTTGCTTCGGATATCGATCCAAAAGTAATCGCACAACGCGTTGACAAGGTGCATAACCTGGGCGAAATCACTTGCACTCCTGCACAGCGAGCTGCCCTGCAGTCTCGCATGGGTCGAGACGAGGGTGAATTCATCGTCGGCATTGACACGGAATCACCGGAAGGCATCGTGAATACGGCCTATCTGAAGCTGTAAACAGCACCATGGGGAAACAAAGGCGCCGATTCTGCGTACTGAAACGGGGAGATTTTGTTCAACGGAGGGGGATTCCATTTAGTGGAATCTAAGGAGAAAGAACTATGTTACCGGATATGAATACTGGGCCGACAGTCGTACATCAGATCATGCAGGATCGCCTAACGAGAGCGGAACGACAGCGCATGCTGGAGCGGATTCCTGCCCAAAAACCGGATCGAATTCGCATGGCCAAGCGCATCGTCCGTCTCATAGGCGCACATATGGTCACAGTCGGTCGCTGGCTTGAGCGCACAGGAGAGTCGAGCGTCGAATATGCGCCAATGGGCAATGAGTCGACCTAGACCAGCTCTGAGCTAGGTATTGCGTAAACGCTGTCGCAACTGAATAAGCCTTATCAACTGCACCTGCTCTTTGTCGAGCAGGTGCAGTACTTATGTAGGCTGATTCAAAGATAACTTGGCGAATCAATACGCGTATGCAACCTGGTTCCAAGTCGAGAACGGTAACGTTTCTGCCATGCACAGCAGTCATGAGGAGTCCTGTTGACCGAATCAAGCAGGAATACCGACTGGCACCAGGGAAAGCGGGTACTCACGCTCGCTCAATGTCAGGATATGGCTGAGCACCGAGTCATCGAATGCGCCGACAACTCCTGCACCAAGACCCAGACCAGTGGCTTGCAGAGCGATATTCTGGCCCGTGGCGCCTGCCTCTACGAACAGATATCGGATGCCGCGCTTGTAATACTTGGCGGTGGTGACGTGGTAATCGGCGGCTATGGTGATGATAGCCTGGCTATCCAGCATCCAGTCCTGCTGCATGGCTGTGTCGCTGATGCGTTGACGCATGTCACCTTTGACGACCTGCGTGAGGCTGTGCCACTGTGCTTCGTAACGGTACACTGCTGGAGTCAGCCCCTCCACACTGCCGGCCGCGATATAGAGGCGAATAGGATAGAGCCCGCCTGCGGATGGAGTGGTGCGAGTCCCTTCCGGACCCGTGATGCCCTGGGCAGCCCAGAGCAATTGGCCAAGATCTTGTAGCGAGAGGGTTGCGTCGCGCCTGAACGAGCGCACCGAGCGTCGCTGGGTCAGTGCAGCTTCAAGCGAGAGGGTGGGCTGCTGGATTTCTGCGGGTAGCTCAATGTAGGCGACCATGTCCTGAGTGTACACGCAAATTGGTTATGAGGAAATATGTACAATCGGGGTGACCAAGCTGTTTGGCCGGCGATGTACGTGTAGATGATCATCCAACTATGTTTTGTGGTTGACATTGTGCAACAGACAGATGAAATCAACTGTCAATCTGGAATCTTGCGACATACACTGACTCCGACTCCAGGCAGCTGAAATACCTCGTACAACAAAGCAAGTAGTCATCTGTAATGATGATAAGTCAAGGTGTATGGCATAGCCGGGATTTGTGATTGTCGTGTGGCGCTTGTCTGCATCAAGGGCTGTGCAACTCAGATACTGCCCAATACTATACGCAGCCATCGTTGCGGCTCATGATACCGTCACCGACTTCACCCTATCCTGTGACGCCATCCCGCTCCGCCGGCATCAGTTCACGAGGCACACCGGTGGTCACGCACACCTGCGCACCCTGCCATTTATTCCGCAAGCGCCATACCGCCGTTCCCAGACGTGCCCGTACTCGAAGAGCCGCCCTGACGGCCGTCGGGAGAGAGTTCACGAATGCCCGCTTTCAGGACAATATTATGAGGAACCGGTGCACACCTACGTTCCGCAGCCGGCGCTCAACGCTCCGTTAACCGAGAAGACTTAAACTACGCGAGACGAGGAGGCACTGCCGCGACGGCCTGTGCTGTCCCTAACATGATATCGACGGCTGCCAATTATAGTCATTCTCGTATGCACTAGGCCTCAGCGCCCCGCAACGGGGGCAGGTATCGTTTATTTCGCGGGAGCAATGTGTGCATGTCCTTCGCCAGCCCAGCCGCACCTTTCCACATAGACTGGCTGCCGATGCGTCTCTGCGACTCCGGGTTGATGGGTTGTTGACCGGCGAATTTGGGCGGTATCTCGATCAGCGCCTTGTTGATCAGCACCGCCACCGGGTTCTAATCACTGGCATGGGCTTCCAGCCCCAGCCGCTGCGCTTCCAACGGGATGGAACCGCCGCCACCAAAGGGATCCAGCACGGGCGGCGGATCGCCTGAAGGCGCGGACTTACGGATCTCAGCCTGTACCGCTTCCAGCACGGTCTCGTTGTTGATGCTCTCCCACATGACCAGATCCTCGATGATGCAGAAAAGACGCTCTCGCTCCTCCTGCTGGGCTTCCTCGGTAGGAAACTCTTCCGGATGCACGGACGGGTCATCCACCATCTGCGAGAAGAGTACAGCACGTCAAGCTGCCAGAAGTCGCTGCGCCCACCTCAAGTGTAGCGTGCTGGGGCGCACGTGGCGGATGGATTTCTTTCGCGCCCACTACTTGTTGATGGCGTCAAGCGGCAGCGCGACTTCGATGAGCTTTTACTTGTAGGGCATGGCGGATTCCATTTTGGGCAATTTGGATCGCTATATTCAACTGCGAGAGCGTTCGTTGAGAGTATCTATATGCCTGGCGTTTGCTGACCTTGGTTTGTAACGCTCTGTCTAGGCGGACCTGAATATTGCATCGCAAATCAGCTTTTCAGTTGCGTCAGGGATCAATTCGGGTTCGTAATTGTTCACTTGATCGGGATATCTTGGTCGTTCCCCGCCAAACGGACCTTGAATCTTGCCCGAGGCATAATTCGAAAAAAGAAGTTTCAGTGCAGCCGCATTGACTGGTGTTATTTTTGCCACTACGTACACATTGTCGTCCTCTTCGTCTTCCATGTATTCAGTAATGAAGCCGGAATCTGGCTCGGACCTGATCAAACCATACCATCCAACCCATGACAGTCCAGGACCTGATTCCCATATAAATTCGAGTAGGGTAGCTTCATCAGTTCCTTCAGGAAGTTGACTGGTTAGCTTTCTGTACTCATCGATACTGAACCAATGAGTATTGGCCGCTTTGAGGATCGTAGACTCTTCTGTAGTATCCAATGGTTCGATGTATGCAGAATTTAGTGACTGGATTAGGCTTGAAGAATTCATCATGGTCTCCGTATTTATTATCTAGCTTATAATTTGAATTGTATGCTGAAATTATTCAATCTCGTTCTTGGCTGTTCACAAGGAGCTAATCGCCAATATAGTGTGGCTCAGCGACATGGATTTGCATAGTCAGTGCCCATGTGGATAGTACTCACTAACTCGATGCACTCGTCCTTCCGTGGAACGAAGCTTTATTCCCATCTGGCGAAACATTCTTCCATCTGAAAGTCAGATAGAATGTCCAGCTTGGCGCGCAGATGCGCCTGGTTTTCGTTGGGAACGAGCAGGCGATAGGCAAGACCAGCGTCAACCATCAGCGAGATCGCGCTTCTCCAGGTCGTCACGGACAGCCTGCCAATCCGCGTCGACATCGACGGGAACGCCTTTGCGCCGCTTCAGGATATCATCGCCGAGTTGGGCGCTTTCCGCCAGCCACGCTCGCCACTCTTTGGCCTTGGCGTTTTTCGCGCGCGCCAGCCATTCGTAGTCTTCCAGGGTGACCAGCGCGGCTTTGGGTGTGCCGCGAGAGGTCAGGACGATGCGTTCGCCGGAATAGGCAACGCGGTTCACCAACTGGGAGAGTTCACGCTGGACCTGTCCGATGCTGACTTGCAATTCGCCGCTCATACCGGTTTCTCCTACGGGTTCACCAGCACAAAAGCTGACTATCAGGATATTGCAACGGTGACCTGGCGTCAACTACTCGTGAATCTTACTGGTTAATCTATGTGGGGACCTACTGCCGTGAGCCCATAGCTGATTAATATTAAAGTTCTCACCCGTGGAGCCGAAGTTGGGCTCATTGCTAAACCAGCGCGGCAGGTAGCGTATCTCGCAAGCAGCGACAGTTTCGGTGTGTACGGCGCCATCTTGCAATAGTTGCTCCAATACTTTGCCAGAGACGGTAGGCTCTTCAGATGGCTTCGGCACGTGCACCAGCGCCGGCCACCAGTCCTCGGCAATATGCCTGCGAAACTGATCTCCGCCTGATTTTCTCGTGCCGCTACCAGATGGTTCCTTCCAGCGAAATGCGTACAGCGAGTTAGAAAACGAGTCACGACTGAGTCCTCATGAGACAGTTCTCGCATGAAGTAGATGACTTATTGCTGATATCAATAAATGGCCAACAGGTATATCGACTTCCGAGACATACATCCTCAGACCTTCCGCCTCTCATACGTCTCCGAAAACACCTTGTCGCTCAACCATCGCTTGAAATCCGCATTGTCCGTGAACTGCTTGAACAGCTCCGTCTGATCAGTCATCATCGATATGATTACTCTCCCCAGAGCCAGGTCATGCTCGATACGCGCATTCTGCACATCCGAATACCGCATAGCATTCTGATACTTCTCGTCTGCTGCCACCCGTGGCGGAATCTCATCGGCGATCACCTGCATGATCTTGTCCGCATCATTCCATTCAACGTTGCCAAACAGCTCATTGAACTCCCGCAGAATGCTCGACAGGAGGTCCAACTCAGGTTCAGGTATGTGCCCGCCACCGCCAGCTGGCACAGGATCGATACAGCCATCCTCGTCCTCCAGCGCAATGTCCATCGCCGAACGCACTTCGACGCGGTAACTGTCCATGTCGATAGTGTCCAGAATGCCCTTGGATAGGTCTTCCTCCACAGGAGCCGGCAGCTTCGGAACCAAGAAATTCAAGAAGATGGACAGCTTCTCCCACTCGACGCTACTGTAAGGCAGAATCGTGGAAAGGAATCCATACGTACGCCCAAACGCCTTGGCCTTACTCTTGAAGTCCACCTGCCCATCCTCGTCAAGCTCATCAACATAGACATCCCGGCAATTGTCCAGTATCGGATCGAGCAGGTCTCTATCTGCGCCACTGAGATAGAGCTGAACCAGCGCCTCCACCTGCTCCCACGAATAGACCTGATACCCGTCCAGGTCAGCCTTCAGGTCGTGCAGCTTGTTCGGGTCGGTCTCTTCGCTAAGGATGGTCGTCCGATAATAGGGTTCGAACGATTTCTGGATCATCTCCGCATCGTTCATGAAGTCCAACACAAAGGTATCGTGCTTCTGCGGGTGGGCACGGTTGAGTCGCGACAACGTCTGCACCGCCTTGATGCCCGACAACGGCTTATCCACATACATAGTGTGCAGCAGCGGTTCGTCATAGCCCGTCTGGAACTTGTCGGCCACCACCAGGAAGCGATACGGATCCTCCTGGAACTTCGTTGCGATTTGGCTGCCAGGAAATTCATTCAGACTCGTCTCGGTCACCTTGATGCCCTTGTATTCAGGCTCGCCGGAAAATGCTACGATCGCTTGATACTCGCTCCCACGTTCCAGCAAATAATCGCTGATGGCATAGTAGTATTGAATCGCATGCTGGATACCCGACGTGATCACCATGGCTCGGGCCTGTCCGCCTATCTTCTTCCTCGCTAGCACGTTGTCATGGAAATCATCCACCATGATTTCAGCCTTCTGGCGGATGGCGTATTCGTGGCTTTCCACATAGTACTTCAGTTTGCGCCGCGCCCTCTTCACATCGTATTCCGGATCGTCCTCAATCGTCTTCATCAGCCGGTAATAGCTCTCAACAGGCGTATAGTTCTGCAACACGTCCAGGATGAAGCCCTCCTGGATGGCCTGCTTCATGGTGTAGCTGTGGAAAGGCCGATGCGTGACCTTAGCGCCATCCGGAACCGGGACGCCGAATATCTCAAGCGTCTTGTTCTTTGGTGTAGCGGTGAAGGCAAAATAGGATGCATTGTTCAACATCTTCTTGTCTTCTACCCACCGATTGATCAAATCCTCAGTCGTCTCTTCCTCATCATCGCCCGCATCTTCTGACGTTCCTTGATTTGCCCGCTGCTTGGCCAGCGCAACATTCACAGCAGCTGACGTGCGCCCGCCCTGGCTGGAGTGCGCCTCGTCGATGATGATGGCGAACTTCCGCCCACGATGCTGGTCGCCGATCTCGTCCAGCACAAAGGGGAATTTCTGCACCGTGGTGATGATGATCTTCTTGCCCTGCTGCAAATAGTCGCGCAAGATCGCTAGAGCTATCCGAATGGCCGACGATCGAGCTTACCTGCGCATACTGCTTGATCGTGTCGCGGATCTGACGGTCAAGCAGGATGCGGTCTGTGATGACAATGATCGAGTCGAAGATCGACTGTCCGCTCTTCTCCAAGCCGACCAACTGATGCGCCAGCCACGCGATGGAATTGCTCTTGCCGCTGCCTGCGGAGTGCTGAACGAGATAGCGCGTACCAGCGCCGTTCGCCTGTGCATCCGCCAGCAGCTTGCGCACCACATCGAGTTGGTGATAGCGCGGGAAGATCTGGTCGCGCCGCTTCTTACCCGACCTATCGTCCTTCTTCTCCACAATCTGCGCATAATTCTCCAGGATGTCGGTCAGCCCCTGGCGGGAAAGCGTCTCTCGCCACAGATAGTCGGTCTTGATGCCGTTGGGATTGGGCGGATTGCCCGCGCCGTCGTTGTATCCCTTATTGAATGGCAGGAACCACGAGCCCTTGCCGCGTAAGTGCGTGCAGAACTCCACCTCCTGGTCGTCCATTGCGAAGTGCGCAATGCAGCGGCCGAACTGGAAGAGCAACTCGTGCGGATCCCTGTCCCTTTGATACTGGTGCACAGCGTCCGATACCGTCTGCTTGGTGAAGTTGTTCTTCAGCTCGAATGTGGCGATGGGCAGGCCGTTGATGAACAGACACAGGTCTAAGGCGCGCCGCGTCTCGTCCTTGCTATACTGTAGCTGGCGCGTCACACTGAAGATATTGGCTTCGAAGCGTTCCTTGGCCTGTGGATTGCCGGGCGAAGGCGTGCCGTAGAAGAGGTCCACATTCGCGTGCAAATGCTTGACGCCCTTGCGCAGCACGTCGATGACGCCGCGCTTGGTGATCTCGCCCTGAAGTCGATGCAGGAATTGCAGCCGCTGATGACCGTCCTCGGCTAGCCCCAGTTGCTCGAATGCATCCGGCTGCGTCTTCTGCAGGAACTCCAGCAGTTTGGCCAGGTCCACCGCATGGTCGCGATCGTAGTCGTGGGCAAAGCCTAGCACATAGCCCAGTCCGCCATACCCTATTGGAAAATCGCGGATACCGGATGCCGTTTGTTTGCTCGCTGGAATGCCGGTGAGGTCGGCGACGATTGTGGCTTCAAAGCCTGCTTCGGAGGTGTCAGTAGTTGGCATTAGGGGAACTCCTGTTGGGTATGTAACCAATTGCCAATGCTATGTTAATAAAATGCGAAATACTTACACAAGAATTCAGCTATGTAAATTGATTAACATTAGCGCAAAGGTGGATGGACTACTGTAGAATCGCAAGAATCTCGCTGGCAATATATCGTTTATTGCGCTGTTGACCAGTGATTTCCTTGACTATGTCCATTGATTCGAGTCTTCGCAATGTCTGCATAGCAGTCGGATGCGTGACTTCGAATCGTTCCGCTATATCGTTTGCAGCAAGGATCGGACGTTCAAATAGCAAATTCATCACGCGGTGCATGAGGCCAGTCGCTCGATCCGCTTGTAACCGTTCATCCCAGGCATGCTGCAAATCCTGAAGACTCCGTGCTCGCTGGCCAGCATCATCTGCCTGCTCGGTAATCCCCTGGAGGAAAAACAAAAGCCATTCGCGCCAGGCGCCGTCCGCACTCACAGCCAACAAGAGATCATAGTAAGTCTCTCGATGTCGATGGAAGTAGGCGCTAAGATAGAGCAACGGCAGCGGCAATAGACTCCAATCAATCATTAGCAAAACCATCAACAACCGCCCAATGCGACCATTTCCATCAAGAAAGGGATGAATGGCTTCAAACTGATAGTGGATGAATCCCAGTTGGATCAGTGGCGGATAGGTTGATTCCTGATGCAGATAGCTCTCAAACGCGTACAGCGCAGTCTGCATTTCTTCCACTGGCGGCGGGACATAAGTAGCCTCGTTCAATGTGCTGCCAGGCGGTCCAATCCAATTCTGACTGCGTCGAAATTCACCTGGCGTAGCCTGCTCACCGCGAACGCCTGCCATCAACCGCTCATGCAGTTCGCGCAGTAGGCGCAGACTTACGGGCAATGTCTGTAGTCGCTCGACACCGTACTCCAGAGCGAGCACGTAGTTGTGTACCTCCCGTACGTCGCTATCGGCTGCTGCCGGTTGAAATCCCGGTAGCATCAACTGTCCAGCCTCATAAGCATAGAGATCGGCTAGATCGGCCTGTGTGCCTTCGATGCGTGAGGAGAGCACAGCTTCCTTACGCACAAAGGGCCGGATGAGCAGATGCGGGTTGGCAATCGTACGTCCAAGACCCGCCAATCCCCCCAGCGCCCGGTCCGCTGCCGACAGCCGCTGCACCAAGTCCGTATCGAAAGTGAGATCGGGCGGCAACGCATTGGGAAGATAGGCCCAGTATGCGATTTCCCCGGCGCCAACCTGAAGGACTCGACCGGACGAGCTATTTTCAAATAGTCTAGGGTTCATGGCATCCGGCAACCTTGTTGACTCGATGAAAGCTACTCTTCAACAATCGACTCTAGCTCTGGATTGACGTCATCGATCTCGTCATAGGGTATCTGGTAGTCTGCATCGCCGTCAACTTCCTCCGGCAGATTCGCAGCCTCCTCGCGCACATCCAGCTTGCCAGTGACCACGTCGGCGATGAGGCGTGTGCGGTATTCGCGGATCAGGTCGATTTGTGATAGCAGTTCTGCTCTCAAGATCGATTCTATAGTCTCTGTTCAGATTTATTGATGTATTCTGATTAGGTTGCTCATGATTGTCGCGATAGCATCTTTGCTGACAAGCTGTCTGAGTTGGATTCAGTATGACAGTGTAAATTGTAAATCATAGTCCCTGTTACTAGAACTACTGAACAGTAAACATGCTAGCTGATAAATATGTTGATATCAGACAACTCTGGATCGAATCTGATCAAATATATAAGCTGATGTGATCAGCGATGGAAGTCCGACAGACGAACTGTCGAGCTATCTCATGCAATATCGTGCAATCACAAGATATCGCCATCTAGTTGACATGGTACGTGATCAATTCATCCTGTGACACTTGCCCTGTCAGCTGGATTTATCCTATGAACCTGCGGATTACCCCACGATGTGAAATGACAAGAGAATCGTGCCATAGATGCTGTCGTACATCTCCATCACTAACTTCTTCGAGATCGAAGACACGCTTTGAGATGCGCTACCTCCCGATCCGCGGGGATATCCCCCAGCCACTCGACGCCCGACGGCTTCAGCGGCACGTCCGGGTCCAGGCCACGCGTGACCGCCTGGTGGATGATGGCCTGCTTCTGCTCGTTGAGCAGCTCGATCAGGCCGCGTCTTGGCGCGGATGTAGCGCTGGATGCGCCGGTCCACGTAGTCCAGGTAGCGCACGATGGCCGCCTGCTCGGATGGGGGCGGTCGAACTGCCATATTCGTGACCAACTTTCAGTCGTTCACTAATCGCCGGATACTGGACCAAGTCCTCGAGATACTGCCAATCTCATAAGCTGTAGTCAAGTCAAACGCACATTCCTTGTTCAGGCTATGTTGATAACAGCCCATCACATATGTTATCTAGACAGCATTCATTAATCACTATGCGACAGCTCAGTTCGTATCCGCCGTGCAACCCACTCTATCTTTTAGCAAACTCAATAGTGTCCTGACAGATGAACATCAATGGATCACCATATCGAACCGCTGTACTCGTGAGACCGTATTGTTGCAGATTGTGATATGCTTCTCGTTTCTCTGACATTTATTCATACTCCAAACCTTCAGGAAAGTAATTCCAGGTATTCTATCTGTATCTTCAATAGGCGTAATCGACAGATAGCCATTTTTGGATTCTGCGTAAGGCGCTTCATAGCGAAGCCATATCCCAGTGCGCGGGCACCCCGCCCAGCCAGGGTACGCCGGAATCCTTGTATGCGGGGTAGGGCTTCAGTCCGTCGCTCATTCGTCGCTATCCCCATTGCCCATTTGCCTCTCCAATGTCTGGCGAACAAGCCCCATAACATAGGGCAACTCGTCGAGTGAACCAATTGGAACCTCAACGTCCCCATTACCCCAGGTACCAATATTTGTCACATCCCTGGCCAGACCTCTTGGATCGTGCAATTCATGAAAGTGCATATACATAATCCTATCAATCGCTTTCGCTGGGCACAACATCGACAAAGGAGGTTTCGGCTTTGTACGCGATCTAGATCTTACAGAATCTCTTCATTTACACATGGATCAAGCGCTAAAATCTCTCTACGCAATGCGTTATAGACCAGTCGCATGGGGTTTCCTGCGGCAAGGCTAGCATGGTCATCCAAACTATAGCTCGTAGGATGTGCCGGTTTCGATCTGATACATAGCCAGCACCTCGGATGACAGTTCTGGTGGCGCCCATACCTTTGCAGCTTTGTTCGCTAACCGTCTAGCCCGATTCTGTATCTCAATTACATTCCATTCAAGTAGAGCGCCAAGACCACCATTAAGCCTTAGGGGGCTTTCACTAAATCCGCCTGACATATCTCTCTTTTCGGCAAATGGCCTGTCGCTGTACTCAGAGTTGTAACCCGTAAGTGTCAGGTTTCCAAGAGTGTGAAGCCATTTTTGTTGGATTTCTTCCCATTCAGGACCTAGTGCGTCTCGCCATTGGCGCGATAGGTTCTCATTCTGGGGAAGAATATGCTCAATCGTGTATTCGTCGACAGGGACATGTTCTTTCCGACCGAAATTTTCCAAACGTCTCAACCAGTAGCTGCGTCTTGGAAAGTTATACAGATCACGTGTTGCCAGGTCGCTAGTAAACTCCTCGTCATTTGGGAATCGGCGATAGGATGGCAGCGTTAGCATATAAGCCTTCATGCTTTCAAGATACTGGTCTTTCTTGATCTCGCGACCGAATGTAGCGAATGTTTTATTTAGTGAGTTGGTGGGAATGGCGCAGACGGCTCGCCGGAACACATAAGCCTCGACCAGGCGTATAGCCTGAACAAAGTCGTCTTTCGGAAGAATTCCCAACGTATAGTCGTGATACAGCTCTAGTAGGAAGGGATAGGCTACATCTACCTTTAGCTCTCGAAGGTCGCGGAAGGCAAGTGACACGTCCTTGTCGTCTTCCTTGCCAAGCGCCATTGCGCAGTAATAGCCGGCGAACGTGTGGAGGTCGGACACCAAGGCTGCGACACCTCTTGACGCAATTTCGGTTGACCGTGCATGATTCTTGAATGCCTCGTAGACGGCTCGTATATTAGGAATGTCGCCTGTCTTGTAGGTTAGATAATGACGCATGAAACTGTCAAAGTGCTTACCATAGGCCTCCTGACCAAAGGCGACTTCCATTGGCCGCCAGTGCTCCTCATATAGCTGAGTCTGCAAGCCAGGTTCTAACCCCATCAGGACGAAATTCCGAATCAGATCAGCCTGACTGAGTTCGCGTCCGGTGGAATTCATACTCTCGAAAATGAGCTGTGGATTGTCTTGCTCTCGGCTCAGGGAGATATCCACGACCATCAGTTTCGCTAGTCCTTTGCACAAAGGAGTGATATCAGTTCCGAGCGCCCGCACTTTCTCTTGGAAGAAGGCGAAGTTTTCTTTGATTCGCAGCGACGGATCAACCGGTTGCGGCTTCTGCTGCATCAATGCGAGTAGGCTCTGCTTGTCTGTCTGCGTGAGTAGGAGTTTATATCCACGCTCACCCTTCTCTAGCGGATTGAGAAGATAGTAGTTTCTCAACTTTATTGCTGAGAAACCGTCAAGCGGCTCACTGTCGCCCACGTGACGTGCCAGCACCTCTAGAATGAGCATGACTGTAGTCAGACGCTGCTGACCGTCGATGACGAGTAGCGGTGATGGGCTTGAGATGTGATATAGCCCCTTTTCGATGTAGACAATGGAGCCAACAAAGTGAGCTGATATATCATCATTCTTACCGGTTCGAACAATATCATCCCAGAGTTGTTGGCACTCGCGTTCGGCCCAACTATAGGTGCGCTGATAGATCGGGATGACAAACTGAGGTGATCTCTTGAGATATTCGAGAAAGTTGGCTTCAGTGGCCTTCACAGTACATTGCTCCCCAGGATCTCACCCAGTAGCCCGTCGGTCTCCTGCTCCAACGCCAAAATATCCGCCCGAATCTCTTCCAGGTTGCGCAGCGGCTGAGGCTTGTAAAAGTAGCGAGTGAACGATATCTCGTAGCCGATCTGCGTCTTGCTCTCGTCGATCCACGCATCCGGCACGTGCGGCAGCACCTCACGCCGGAAGAACGCCTCCACGCCACCCTCCTCCAGCAGTGGAATCTGCTCCGTGTCCCGCAATGAAGTGTCCGACTCATACTCCACCACAGCCGGCTTCCCTTTGACCGTCCGTTCATAGGAACCGTGCAAGGGGTCGGCAGCGCGCTTACCTGACCGAGAGACGTTCTTGATCACCGGTTCTGCGTTTTCGTCGCTGTCGGTGAGTGCCGCACGCAACAGCTTCTCACGCTTGCCGATGAGTTTCGGAGCGTCGCGGTTCGCCTGCAATGCCGCCAAGAACGCGCCATAGTCCCTATGCGGCCCCGGTCCAAGTGTCATCGCAATGCTATCCACCGCATCTGCCAACGAACCTTCCTTTGCCTCTTCACAAGCACGTCGCAGATTCCTGCGCGCCGGCTCAGCGAGGTCCACACGCAGGCGCAAGGGCCGCTCCACGGTGACCTTCCAGTAGCCAAAGGCTTTGTTGGGGAATATCTTCGACTCTTCGGTCTCCTCGAACGACTGGAAGACCTCCAGTATGCGCGTCATGTCGTCCGACGAAAGCTCGCAATTCTTGTTGCCGAGGTTCTTGCGCAGCGGCCGATACCACTGGGTAGCGTCGATAAGCTGTACTTGGCCCTGCCGATGTTGCGGCTTACGGTTGCCCAGCACCCAAATATAGGTTGCGATGCCTGTGTTGTAGAACATGTTCAGCGGCAGCGCAATGATCGCCTCCAGCCAGTCGTTCTCGATGATCCATCGCCGGATGTTGCTCTCGCCCTGACCTGCGTCGCCCGTGAACAGGGACGAGCCATTGTGCACCTCCGCGATGCGGCTACCCAGCGCCGTCCCTTCCTTCATTTTAGCCAGCTTGTTGACCAGGAACATAAGCTGACCGTCGCTGGACCGTGTGATGAGACTATACTCGGGGTCGCCGTCATGCTCGATGAGGAAGCGCGGATCGTGCATCTCCTTCTTCCCGCCCATGCGCTCCAGATCCATCTTCCAGCTCTTGCCATAAGGCGGATTTGACAGCATGAAGTCGAAATCTCGCCTGGGATAGGCATCCTGTGAAAGCGTAGACCCGAGATGGAAGTTCTCCGCTTCTGCGCCCTCGCCCTTCAATAACAGGTCTGCCTTGGTGATGGCGTATGTCTCTGGGTTCACCTCTTGACCGTACAGATGAATCGACACATCCTTGCCATGTTCCGCAGCCAAATCGGCCAATCTCTCTTCCGCCACGGTGAGCATGCCGCCGGTGCCGCATGCGCCATCGTATACGAGATATGTGCCAGACTCGATCTGGTCGGCAATGGGCAGAAAAATAAGGTCCGCCATCAGCCGCACTACATCACGCGGCGTGAAGTGCTCACCTGCCTCCTCGTTGTTCTCCTCGTTGAAGCGGCGTATGAGTTCCTCGAAGATCGTGCCCATGGCGTGGTTGTCCAAGCCAGGAAGCCGTATGCTTCCGTCCAGATTCTTGACCGGATACGGGCTCAGGTTGATGGAGCTTTCCAAGAATTTCTCAATGAGGCTGCCAAGGATGTCGGCGTCAACCAGCGTAGGTATCTGATTGCGAAACTTGAACTTGTCCAAGATCTCCTGCACATTCGGCGAGAAACCGTCCAGGTACGCTGCAAAGTCGTCGCGTAGTTGGTGTGCGTCGGCAGCGCGAGCGTAGGTCATTCAGCGTGAAGGGCGATGCATTGTAGAATGCCTGCTTGGACGCTGACCGCAGCGCTTCAACCTGATGCACTACTCCCGCCTTGTCCAGGTTTGCTTTCATAGAGCGCACGTCCGCAGCAGTTGGCTCCAGCACGGCATCCAGCCGGCGAATCACGACCATCGGCAGAATCACATCTCGATACTTGCCGCGCACATAGACATCACGCAGCACATCATCTGCGATGCCCCAGATGAAGTTGGCTATCCAGTTCAGTTCGGTGGTGCTCATGCCATACTCCTAACTAGTGCGACCTTACTTCCTGGCGTCGAGTATCCGTCTTGCCCAAAATCATGGCCCTGATGCAGTCTTAAATCAAGGCGCGTGATTACTCCAGCTCGAGTAGTCTCGAACCTAGTAATTAGAACTAGGCTCTGCTTGAACCTAGGTATTTTGTGAGTGTTGCCTGTTGCCCTATTTCGTGTCGATAGTCTGCAGAGGGAATACGTTTCTATCGTCCTATCTTAAATAGATTACTTCGCAGATTCTGGTTATCGGTTCACTGTTGAGATGAATGAAATATATGGTTCAGCAGCAACTACGGTGGAATGGATGCAAAGAATCCGAGTTAATATCTGACCATGATACTATCTCGCATAAAAGACAAAGACCAATACCGAACTCAGCCTATGTGAACTATAACAATTTGTCCCAATAAGGGTGCACAACGAGACAAGTATACCACAAGAACTATTTCGGTTTCCCTACGTCAATTTGACTAACTTTAGAGAATTATCACCCCACCGCCACCTCCAACCGCCACACATCCTCCTTCACATCATGTTGCAGCGCCACCCTTCCCAGCACCTGCAGACCTGCTACTGTACCGGCTGATCGGCATCTACCACCCAAATGCGCCCGAATCGTTCACCGGACAATTCGTCGAGTGTTTGTTGGCCTTTGGCGATTTCCAGCGCCACGCGAAAGTTGCAGTCAGAACTGAACCGTCGGCTTTTACGGGTCATTTGAGTAGTGACTGTTCCAAAAATGGTTAAGGAGGAGTAGAATAGTAATCGAAGAGGAGAGGGGGGCTTGACATGCGACTTCGATTACGACTACCTGAGGTACGTGAAGGCGAGTATGAGGTGCCGCAGGAGTGTCCGTATGGCTGTGGCGGACGCTATTACGCACTGCACCAGGAGTGTCGGAAAGCCGTATCGGATCCTGCCATAGCCGGCAGTGTGGACTATATTCATTCTTTTTTGGCCTGTATATTGTACGGTACGAGTAGAAGTGATTGATAGAATTCCACGTATTGCCCAGCGACAATATCGATAGTGAAGCGTCCAGCGATCCACTGATGGGCAAGCTCTCCCATTCGCGACCGCAGGTCGTCGTCGCGCAAAAGTCGCTCCACAGCGTGTGCAAGCCCATCTTCGTCGTCCTGCGCGACCACTATACCCGTGTCACCGTCTATCACACACTCTCGCACGCCGCCGACGTCCGTGGCCACGACAGGGAGGCCTGAGTAGCCGGCTTCGAGCAGCACGCCGGGCATGCCTTCGGTGTCGCTGGTAAGCACGAAGACGTCGGCAGCATTTAGGTAATCGGCGACATTGTCTTGAACCCCAAAAAACGTGACACTGTCTTGGAGATCTAGCTCACTCGCCATCTGATGCAGCAGATTATTGGAAGGTCCATCGCCGACCAGCCAAATGCGGAGTAACGGAAATACGGTCTTGAGACTCGAAGCCATTCGGAGCAATCGATCGAGTCGCTTTTCGCGAGCTAGGCTGCCTACGAAGACAATGACAGGCGCTTCGGGCGGCGTGCCCACTTTACTTCGCAGCGATTGACGCGGCATGGTCGGAACTAGCGTACTTGGATCTATGCCGCGTGGAATCTGCATCATCGGAATCGGCAAGCTGTAGTAATCCCGAACAACATTCAGGGTTGCATTGCTGACACCGACTACGCCGTCCAGCCGACGCATGACCACGTATCGGTAAAATACCTTATGTAGCGGCGTGCGCATCCAGTCGCGGGGATTGCCGATATTGCGGTAAATAAGGACCCATTTTCTGGATGGTCTAGCGATTGCGGCGAAGGCGCCATACTTTACAGTGCGCGCGCCGTTTGCCTGCACAACGTCTGGTTCGAGCTCATCGATCGCCTGGAGCAGCCGCTGAGCCAGTCCTGGTTCAATGCCCGGTATCTTCTCTAACAGGCTTTTCTCATTTCCGTTCAAGACCTGATTGAGCGTGTGGGGTAGCGCTCCGCCCCCCTCGTACGGGTAGAGAAACACTAGACGCACGACGTGCCCCTGACGCCGTAGTTCGTTGGTGAGCTGATACGCAAAGACTTCGGCACCACGACGCTGGGGACGCTGCGCCAACAGCACTATCCTCACGACCGTTATCCTTGTCTAGCGGCTAGCGATGCATAGAGTTCGTCATGCAGTACTGCGATTTTATTGATGTCAAACCGCTGTAGAGCACTTGCTCGAGCACATGCCGCAAGGTTTTTCGCGTGTTCCTTCTGGTTAAGTAAAATGATGATCTTCTGCGCGAGGGATGCAATGTCGTCTAGCGACGCTAATTCGCCGAGCGCCCCATTCATAAGCACCTCGCGGTGAACAGGAATATCCGATGCCACAATGGGTAGGCCAGCTATCATTGCCTCCACCATAGCGCCAGGATGACCCTCATAAAGTGACGGAAGGACAAACAAGTCCGCTACGCGATATAGCCTTGCGATATCATCGCGATTGCCGAGTAAAGAAACATGCTCTGTGAGTCCGAGTTGATCAATTGCACGCGCCAACAATTGATATTGATCGCCGCCGCCTGCAATTATCAAACGACATGTAGGAGTCTCTTGCACTACCATCGGCATTGCGCGAAGAAGATCGATTTGATTCTTTGCCGACGTCAAACGTCCGACATTGAGAATTACCTTAGTATCCATCGGTAAATGCAGTTCATCGCGCAAGACCATAACTTCGCGTCCACACACTGGACGATAATCTTCTATTGACCGACCTCGATAAATGATTGCGGTACTACTATACGGAATCCTAAGCTTACGACAGTTAGCATCACGCACAGCACGGGAGTTCGCCAAGAATAGCGTTACCAAGGAGGATGTTGCCCAATCCAGGGCCTGTATCATCCGAAGCTTACGAGCTCCAGCAGTACCTAGTCGCAGATATCTTATGTCTGCATACGAATCATTGACCCAGCTATTCACAATGGTGCGACCAGATAGCAGGCCGGCAAAGCGTGAAACGATATTTGACCTAAATAGCGATGAATGAATTATGTGTGGCTGATACTTATCAATCAAGGTTAGTATCCGTCGAACGGCAATCGCAAATGAATAACGTCCGGTTAGTTGCATTGAGACTACCTTTATTCCAGCTGCATTGTATGCAAATTTCAATGAACTTCCAGGATAGAGTTGGCACACAAGACTGGCTGAATTCGAGAGACGCGGCAACAAAGCCAACAAGCTTCTTTCCGTGCCGCCAACTTCAAGCGTGTCAACCAAATATAGAACGCGTATTGATTTGCTATTCGCCATATTTCAGCCGTGGAAGAACAGTACGCCCCATTCGTCCGCGATAACCATAGGCTATGCCGCGCAATTGCATCACGCTAAACCGATACCCGTAGTGAAGACCTTTTTTCCAGGAAGAACAGGTGCGCAATAGCGAGCGGAAGAATTCACGGTGCGCTAAATCAGGACTTCCGTAGTATTTCCGCAACACAGATATAATTGCGAGTTGAATAGTAGCGCCTCCATAATCCGCCAATGGGAAGTGAATACGTCGGCGCACTATGCCTCTGAAAGCCGATCCGACCGCTTATTTTGCGATATTCTCACATCAAATCACCATCAACAAGTAGACAATAACCTGCTCGACGCATTCATAGGCAGAATTCCGCGTCCTCGAAATCAATAAATAGCTCTCCATGCAGTAGACCTATATCTTGGACAACCCGACTCGCTACAATCATCTGCCCATTGCCACCGGAAACGTCAATGCTCACCGGACCAGCAAGCTCTTCGTCCGATAGGCGCTCAACAACACCTTGCCTCCAGTCGAACCGTTGACCGACCGCTGCAACCGCTGCGACCTCACCACTCAACCCTTCTGTACTAGCGAAAGCCCCATGCTGGCGCCAAGGCCAGGACCTAGACTATCGCCTGTTGATACGTGGATTATCTGTGGCCACTGCAATTCTGGTACAAGGGCTTTTGTTCGCTCACCATCACCGTTATCAATAATAATCAAACATTCGGGAGGAAGACTCTGACTAAAGATTAAACGCAGCGTTTTGCTGAGAATCTCGGGACAGTTGTAGGTCCTAGCAAACGCGTCATACGGTTGCATCATAACCGCGGACCAACTTTATCGAGTATCCGCTGAGCACGATTCTTCCATGTATACTTCCGAACATCCTCTAGAGCCTGCCTTGCAAGTCTTTCACCAATCTCTGAAACTGCCTTCAATTGAAGTAATGCGTCACACCAGAGATCAGGTCGATCATACGAAAGCAAGAGGGCGTTCTCACCGTCCCTCAGTACTTCCTTCAACACCGGTAGTGTGGATGAAATAATCGGTCGCCATGAAGCCATATACTCAAACATCTTCATGGGCGAAGCCCAGGCGCCTGTGCTTGCGCCACTAGCAGTCTCTACTATATCTGCATACGGCATCAATAACACGTCTGCGGCATGCAAATATAGACTAACTTCACTAGGCGGTACGAATCCAATAAAATGAAGGTTCGTGCGATCGCCACTCAAACCGCGGTAATGAGCAATATCCTTCTCTGTACCGCCAACAAGTATAAATTCATGAGTGGATAGCTTCTGGGCAAGCTCAATGATTAGTTCGACTCCTCTGCCTTTATACATGTGACCAGTATAGACAGCTAACGAACTCTGGCCAACATCTAGCCCGAGTCTTGATCTTGCCTCCATTTTGCTCATTTTGTTGCCTAAAGCCGAGTCATCGACCCCATCATGTGCAACAAGTACATTGGCGTATTTAGGTCGATATGTAAGCATTGAGTCTAGAGCTTGCGTAATAACGACCAAGGCAAGCAGAGAACGGCTGTTAATAGTTTGTCGAAACAGACTTTGCTGCCGGCCGCTCTTTGTCCAAGGCTGATGCGTTTCATAAAGTACAGGCCGATGAAATATGTTGGTCAAGCCCCAAGCAACACCCATGGTACGCGTATAAACTAGATCAGGGCGTGTTCGAAGCGCTAGAGAGGTGAGGCCGAGCGAGAAGTATGCCAGGCGGTATTTATGCCAATAGGGCGTTGCATTTCTGTGAATTTCGAATGAATCACTTACTCCGTAATAAGTGTATAGATTATCAACACTATCCTCACTGGTATTCCGCTTTGGCACAAGTAGCAGAACATTATGTCCTAATTCGCCAAGAGCGGCGCACATCTTCATCACATGGATGCTATTGGCGGTGCGAGAGGGAATAATAGAATCGGCAACATAGCAAATCTTCACTGAGAATAAACTACTCGCTCCAAAATAACTGTTCAGTAGTAGACAACGCAAATACTATCGATATTTGCAGTTAAAAGGAGAATCTACTCTTCCAATTATCCACGGAATAGCTATGCGCGCCGAAACACTGTTGAACAAACCGATCAATGCGTGAGGTAAGCGATCAGGCCGTCGTTTAACAATTGTCCATGCAATCAAACGAAGCTCTCGCACAAGCTCCTTGCGAAGTAAACGCAAGTCATACGCTAGAAATTCAAACCATTGAATAGCCGAAGTGGGGCGTGTGTGCTTCATACAATAATATAGCCGGACCAGTTCTGGGCCAAAGAATAAGTAGCGGTTCTTCAGAAATACACCCCGATGATGATGTTCCACCTTTGCCCCAGGTTCGTATTCTACCCTATATCCATGGCGACGTAGTCGCGTCTGTAAATCGATCTCTGCCATGGTATTAAAGAAGGGATCATAGTTACCCGTTACCTCTAGTATGAGGCGACGAAACGCTAAGTTGGCATTACCATAAAATTCGGCGTCATAAGGATCTGCTACAAACTCAAGTATCCCATTCCTAACATACCTTGTACGACCTTTGTTCGCCTTGGCACCTTCATAGCCTATATTGATTATATGACCGCCTAGACAGCCAATATCAGGCTCTTTGTTGAACCTAGACACAAAAGCACTTAGCCAAGATCTGACCGGAACGCAATCATCATCAGTGAATGCAATTACTTCACCTCTCGCAGCTTCCACTCCACGATTGCGACAGAAACCTATACCCAATCTACTCGGGACGAAAACTGTTTGCGCACCATATGCATCAATTACTGCTTGTGTCTGATCGGTGGAGCCATTATTTACTACGATGATCTCGTAGTTCTCGTAACTTTGAGCCCTTAGGCTGGCAAGTGCAACCGCCAAGGACGAAGCACGATTTCTAGTTACCACTATCACACTAGCTAAACATGTACCCGAATCCATTGATTGGCTAGTACTTGACACCGCACTATCACGATGCATCGATTTTCCTTAAGGATGACTGCCTGGAACAATGACGCTCCCGCTGACTAGTACCTATCACGTGGCCAGCATACTAGGGCACGAATTGTCCTTAATCAGGCGTACATTTCGCACAGAATGTGCAGTAGTCTTCACACTTGTCCCCGATATTTCAGCGCCATAATAATGAAACAATTGACCCAAATCTGGATCGATTGAATACTCGGTCTTCTGTGTACTAACTAAGTTTAGATAGATTATTCCGCAATCAGAAAGCTGGTTTGTTGCTAAATCATCCAAAAAGAATGTCCACTCGGCGGTTCCCCACGTATTTTCAGTATGATGCTGATCAAAGAAAACTAGGATTGCAGTTACTAGATCATACCGTTCTGTCGGCTTCGGTAACTCCTGGAATGCACGGATTTCGGCTTCCTGCCACTGCACCTCTAATATATCCACAACATCCTTGTACATTGGAACAAACATATCATATCCCGTGGCAGAATGTCCTAGTTGTTTGCAGACAAATGGGAAGTAGCCACATCCTGTTCCAATATCCAATACGCGATGATTCTTGGTTCGATGCAAATTGAGGCCATATGCGTGCCCGAGAGCAAGCGCAACCCTCGAACGTACGTTCCAATGTTTGCTATCGTACCAGTCCGTTCCAGCATATTTTTGACGCGTATTCGCGATTAATTTCGTATCAATTTGCCTTAGGATATTCCACAACCGGATTCTGAAGATAATTTTCGATTCGATTGAATCCATAACCTAGCTATGGTCCTTCTTCACTGACTCATCCGTGACTGATTCGCTTGGCTTTCTAGGTACTGTCGATAGCGGGCTTGTAAACGGCCGAACCCGGCCAGACGCCAAAAGACCCGCTCAACAAGATAATTATGGTAATATGGGAACTCTATATGGTCGCGCTGTAGGAGTCCGCTAACTATATCAATAATTATTCGTACGATTACTTTAGTTAGTGCAGCTAATGCGTGACAGTAACTGAATCGAACGCGCTCTGTAGGTTCTGCAGATAACCAATACTTGAATCGACCCTTTGCAATGGCTGCTCTAGCCAACCATGACAACTTCATTTGGTCAGAACGAACATGGTGCAGTAATTTAAGCCTTGGATCATAGAGTATGCCTTTAGTGGTACCAAGTTGCATAGCTCGAATTTGAATATCTGTATCCTCACCGTATCCGATTCGATATCCTGTCATCCCAAACCTAGTATCGAAGCCATTCAGACTCCTCAATACAGCAGATGACACGAACATATTACATCCCGCCAGAAAACTGCCTTCTGGCAATATTTGGGCTCGATCGCCGTGTTCCCCTGAACCATACTTATCCTTATACCATTTTGGCTTCTTCGTCGTGTAATACGCACGATATGGACCGCCAAACACGTCCGGTCTACGAGTTCTCACAATCTCCAGTGCAACAGCCACCCAGTGGGGTGGCACGACACAGTCATCATCGGTATACGCTACGTAATCGCTGATAGCCTCACGCCACCCTCGGTTGCGTGCGTGCGACAAACCCACATTTGTCTCTAGAACATATCGTACATTTGAGTATTGACCCGCGTACCTAGTAACGACCTCCTTTGTATTGTCGCTAGAATTATTGTCGACAATGATCACCTCATACAGGGCTGGATCGACTGCTTGCATGCAAACAGAATGCAATGCTCCTTCCAAAAGGTCAGCCCGATTGTAAGTGCAAATGACTACGCTAAGTTTTATCACTGTTCATACTCGTAGCCAACTATCTGGAACTATATCGATTGACTCGTATTCTGACGAGCGGTACCATTTGTTTGGTGCAATGACAATCTTTGACGGATTTTTATTTAGCCAAGCACCCCACCAACTAAAGGTACTGTTAGCAATTATATGATGCCTGCACAGGCTCATTAGTCGTAAATCTTCATAGTCATTTTTCAGGCCATTGTGATCTACATACGTCATATCATGTGCAGTACTGAGGTGCTCACGTACCCAAGGTATATCATCAGAAAACACATACAGATGCGGACTGGTAAACTGTGCAGCTATCGCATCAACAGCTTTCCGATAGTACTCTTCGCTGCAGACGCCGTGCATGCGATTGGTTTTCGTATTCCCGACGTAATCACCGCGCCGTATATGCACGCTTACCGAATCACACTGTAATATTTCTTCAGCAAGAGCTGAATTAATCGAACTTGGCGGTTCACGAAATTGCAGATCTCGACGGATTACCTCAGCATAGACATCGAAGTATCTTTCGCTCTGCCAGTATCCTTGCAGGTAAACAGATTTCGGAACATTTTGCACATTCGAGTCAAAGGAGAGATTCTGCTCCCGCACCCAATGTCGCCGGTAACACGGTTTCAAACGGTCCAAACCGCGTGTTAGTTTTCCTTGAATACCATCCCCGCCTTTTGTGCATTGAATGTCATCTGACGTGGCGATATCGGCATCAAAGCTAAAACAGTCCAACGAAAATCGCCGCTGTGGGTCTCTATCCAACCTGGAAGTATCTAGCTTTAGTGGCACATTACGTTCGATGGCAAGCCGCCGCCCCAGAGCATATTGAAAAAGCTGATTCCCCATACCGCCACGCAACTGTACGACTACCATGGGAATGCTGACCATTCCGAAAGGGGTCAATCTGTTACGCCAACGAACAATTAATAATGAACATTGAACCGTCTCTCTCCCCTAGAGATAGCCTTCATATATGCTTCGAAAACTCCTCTTGCAGTGTCATCCCAGCAAAGTCTCTCTGAACGCTCTATCGCGCTAGCCCGATATGATTCCGCCCCGTTTTTGATAGCAAGAGCAATTGCATCGTCAAGACCAGTATTGCTAAAAGGATCGTAGAGTATGCCAGCGTCTCCAACCATATCGATTGCGCAGCCGTACCGAGGTGTAATCACGGGAACCCCGTACGATAGAGCTAGTACAATAACTGCCGAAGTTACATACTCGCTACCTGGCATTACAAGGAAGTCACAAGCCCTAAACAGGGTAGCGATCTGATCATTTGGGACAAGCTGACATAAACAACGAATTCGCCAATCGCCCCAAGCAGATAGTTCGATCTGATTCCGTAACATCCCCCCGCACTGACCAACAATGATAAGCTTCAGCATTTCCGAAGACGCCGAGCGAAAGGATTGAATAAGTTCAAGAGGGTTTCGATTAGGGCGCATCGTTCCAAAATACAAAAAAGTTATGTCTTGTTCGTTGATACCCATAGACTTCTTTGCTTCAGAAACCGATATTCCATCGGGATAGAAATCTCGATAGCCTCCCAAAGGTGCAATAGTAGTATCACATCGTATAACGAATTCCTCTGAAGCAAGCCTACGTGCCTCATTACAGTTGAATACTAAAGCCGCTGCATGATTCACCAATAAACGGCGCGCCACAAAGTCTATTTGCGAGTGATGGCTGGGCGTCTGTCCGTGTGGATATAGTTCGTGTATAGTCCAAACAATAGGAGTATCTGTCATCCTGCACAAATACAGAAAGATCATGTACCGGAGGAGGCAATAACCTGTAATAAGTCTGCCTAGCCCGAGGCGTTTCAGAACCCTACTAATTAATGTATGCGAATCTTCTGACTTACTTGGTCGGTAAATCTGCTCAGGCCAGTGAAAATGGATGACATCTATATTCCGGTAATTTCGAATAAGCCACAATAGAGTGCGATTATGTGACGGATTTTGCATGAAATGACATCCGAGAAACTCCAAGTGCTTAGCAATTGTTTTCAAGAACGGATGATGGTGGCGATCCCAAACTAAATCAGAATCTGGATTGGGAAACATCGCACAGTTAAGTGAATGGCGTGTCATGATAATCCTAACTTCGAAGCGAAGAGCTTAGGAAACGTAAACCTGGTGACGCGTCAGGACCGTGTGTTGTCCATTCAAGAAGCGGACGTACTGCGCCATATAGCAGCCCCCCGTAATCTCCACGTGCTGAATCACCTTCTAGTGAATCGGTAACCTGGAACACTATCGTATCCGGTTCATAGACATGCACCCTGTGAGGATCCTGCGTGCTTATTGCAGTAGTAACGAACACAGAACCTTCCGACAGATAATTACCTGGAATCCATACCGTACTGATATACCTGCCCTTTGGCTTGGGCCGTCGCTTCCATTCCTTGTCGCTGTCAAGCGTTACGAAAAGGTAAGTACCCTCCTCATTGTAGAAATGCAGATTCGGCGAGAGCACATGCCCAGGTTCAAGGACTACATATTCCACGTCTACAGCTATTGGCAGTCGGATATCATATGAGTCACCCTGATATCCAGAGGTATCCCGCGTGCGGACTGCAGTAAGTTTAACTATATCGTTACCAGGCGCATTGTCAATACTTTCCCAACGCTTGGTGCCCGAACGGAAACCCGACGGTCTGATATATTCACCCACAGTTACGGCCGTGTCTGCATCCAAAACAAGATAACCATCACCGATCAATAGAGTCCGAGGACATAGCCTGGTAATTGAAGACATCTGGTGAGAAACAAAAAGCACGGTTCGACCAGCGTGACTAACATCTTCCATCTTTCCAAGACATTTCTTTTGAAAATTAAAATCACCTACCGCCAGCACCTCATCCACCACAAGAATCTCCGGGTCCAAGTGAGCCGCCACAGCGAAAGCCAGCCGCACGTGCATTCCACTACTGTATCTCTTCACCGGCGTGTCGATGTACTGCTCCACACCCGAAAAGTCGACTATCTCGTCGAACTTGCTGGCTACTTCCTCTTTGGTCATGCCAAGGATGGCGCCGTTCAAGAAAACGTTCTCCCGGCCCGTCAGCTCGGGATGAAAGCCGGTGCCCACCTCCAGCAACGAACCGATGCGACCCTTGATCTTAACTTCACCCGACGTCGGCGCCGTGATACGTGACAGGATCTTCAGCAGCGTGCTCTTGCCCGCGCCGTTGCGTCCAATGATTCCGACTATCTCGCCCTGCTTCACCTGCATGTTGATGTCACGCAGGGCCCAGACCTTCTCACCCTCCTGGTTGCTGTAATCCTTCTGGCCTATGCGCAGATAGGGATCTGGTCGGCCACGCTTCTTTGCCCACCAGCGTGCGAAATCCTGACGCAGCGTGCGATGCCCGATGGTGCCCAGGCGATACTCTTTCGAGAGGTTCTCAACAGAAATGACGACGTCTGACATGACTAAACTGTATCCATAAAGGTCTGCTCAATACGATTGAAGATGACCAATCCGACAAAGAGGACTACGATCATAAAGCCGAAACTGTAGCCAAGTCCGCCCCAGCTCACGGAACCGGCACCGAGATACGCATAGCGGAATGTCTCGATAATCGACGTCATCGGATTCAGCGCTATTAACCAGCGTAACCGTTCCGGTACCGACGAGATCGGGTAAATGACAGGCGTCGCATACATCAGCAACTGCACGCCAAAATCCACAAGCTGTGTCAAGTCACGGTATTTCGTGGTCATGGAGGAGACGATGATGCCAAAACCAAGTCCTAATCCAGCCATCATCAGCACAAGTATGGGAGTCAACAGCACGGCGCTATTTGGCTGAACATTTGCGCCCATGATCCAGAAGAAGAGGACGAATGCCAGAAAGAAAACGAACTGCACGCTGAAGGTGATAAGACTAGAAAGCGAGATTGATATCGGCACAGCCATGCGCGGGAAAATAGACTTTGCCGAAAAGTGCGCTATTCGCAACGAACGTGTTGGACGTCTTTCGCAAGCACATGGCGAAATAGCCCCAGATGACCGTTCCCGACATGTAGAAAAGGAATGGAGGCAGGCCATCAGTCGGTAGCTGCGCCACGCGTCCAAAGATAATCGTGAACGTAATCGTCGTCAACAAAGGCTGGATGATGTACCAGAGCGGACCGAGAATTGTTTGCTTATAAACGGCGACAAAATCTCTCCGTACAAACAATGAAATCAAGTCACGCGCGTGCCACAGTTCGCCCAGCCTCAAATCCAGCAGCGAACGATGCGGCCGGATAATTAAGGTCCAAGCATCGTCACTGACATCCTGTTGTCCCACCTCAAGAGAACCGATCATTGTAGAATTCTGCGGTTCACTAGCGCCTTGTTCAAATGCCATGCCAGCTACGAAATACCCTTCACATTTCCATTGATTGTCGGCTCATCCACAGAGTTGCAGGGATGATATAGTCGGTCGCCAAACAATGTTACCTGCCAATCAAACGCTTCGCAAACTTTGCACGTTGGATCAGATGTGCAACGGGCTCTGTTACCTCTGCGAAAGCACGGAGAAGTTCGCCTCTTCCAGAGAACGTTCCTGGTTGCATAACGGCGTGATCGTTTTGATACAGGTCCGTACAGTAGCACGACTTAATGACAGGTATCCTTAAATCCGGCTATCATCGACTAGATGTATATGATGGACGGAAAAATATTATCCTATCAGCAACTGCTGTGTGTCCACTTTATCAAGTCAGATCCAGACCGTAAGGGACTAGAAAAGGTCAGAATAGTTCACCTTTGGAAACACTTCAAGTCTTCCCCCAACGGTTGCATCTACAATCGTACGGCCATTTGCTTGATAATGTGCGCGTGCAAGTTCATATGAATTCTCAGACGTATCGAGGTCAGGGAGCTGCCATCGAAATCCTTTGCCGAAATAATCAGGATGGAAATGGTTAGGGTCTGGCCCGTCTGAAATAATCTCTTGGTTAGGGGCGCCCTTGGTTGCGAATGAATGATCTACACCAATTAGTATAACGGCGCTGAATCCCATATAGTAAGCAATCTGCATTGCCACGTAGGTGACAGTAGCTCCTTCCCAAACTCTATGTGGCGCGTCAACTGAAAAATCATGAACTCCACCATATTTCGCACGAATGTACATAATGTCACGTCTATTTTCAAGATAACGCCTTGCATGCCAAGAAAAGAACTTGGGCATACTCAATGCCTGTAGATCGGCAGCTGACTGCTCGATCACAAGTCTATTGACAGATACAAGATATGTCGTCTCAAATCCGGTATCAGGGAAGATAAGATATATGCGGTTAAGTCCAAATGTGATCTCGTCCTTAAGCGGTGATAGGTCCATTTTGTTAAGACTCGGACCATTTCCAATAATGAAACAGCGCTTGCCGAGGTGTTTGTTATGGTACTGACGAAAGTGATATTCGCTATACCACCGTCTTGGATGGAAACGCCATGCAAGGTCAGACATGCAGGTTCGTAACCCATCATTGCGCAAGCGGTTGTATCGCTGAGCCGCAATCGACCTGACACCATTAGGCACAATCGTTTTTACTGGCTCCGGTGGAAGATGCTTCTCATCCATTTTACTTATCTCCCCTTTATATTGGTTACTACCACCTTGTCCCTTCAGTAAGTTTTGTTTGGTCAAGGCGTTAACACGCTGCACTACTTCTGCAGTATTGGAGCCGTTGTGGCTATCAAACATCAATTTGAGAATGACTGTAAGGAACTCTTGTCTGAAAGAGGGGTAGACATATGCAAAACTGTACCGTTCATGATGAGAGTATTCCGACCGTCATTGAGCTGTTGCTGAGTAAAAGCGTATCAACATCGATACCGTTATCTATAGTACCCTGTCGATAGTCATCTGTCGTATCAAGTAATTTGGGACAAGATATCAGCACTCATTATTTTTACTCTGGAGCCTTTGTCCTCTCTAGATAGAGAAACTCAGCCATTCGGAAATCTAGTTCCTCATCGATATCGCGAGCCTCAATAGCATCAATCTCAAACATCAGGGGCCTCTCGCCAATGCGATTGTGTCGATTCTCAAGAGTATCCCGTGAAAAGACATACATATTCGAGTTTTCTTCATAAATGGGTGGAAGATCCTGAGTTCTGAGAAGAATTGCCGGATTGTGATTCACCGGCATAGCAAGACTGTTCCAAAGACGCGTCTGAAGGCGGGTAACACCGAACAGCGAATCGTACATTGGAATATTGTCCAGAAAAGTATCAATCGCACTTGAAATTGTCACAGGCCTCAATAGCGGGTTCGTACTATGCGTTTGAAAATAGTAGTCAGCGTCAATCTGTCTTATCACATTCAGGAGCACATCGTTCATAGCAATCCCGCCCGCGCGCAGATGTTCGGGACGGACTAACATTGTTACGTCCGGAAAGTGTTGTCGTGCATCGGACACGATTGTAGGACTATCAGTATCAATAATTATGTCCGAGATCTGAGGGCATGCTTGGAGAGAAGAGATTATGTGATGATATAGAGGGCGCCCCGCCATCATCCGATAGTTCTTGCCTGGTACTCGCTCACTTTCGTGACGCATTGGCACAATTGCAACTATTGAGACTGTCATTTGCTACCTCTATTAGGCACTATACTTATGTAGGCATATCCTGTTACTGGACCAGAGAGCAGAATTAGATTATTGATTTGTGGTATCGCAGCTCTGATCTAAACCATTGTGGCCGTATCAAGGCGCGCTCACAGAGCGCTTGCCTGTAACGAGCCTAGACGCTCCCAGTACAAAGCCCAGGATTCCAAACCTTCGTAGAAACGGTGGACCCGGAAGAACTCATTGGGCGCGTGGAAGTCCTCGTCGGCGGTTGAGAAGGAGAAGAAGACCGTATCGAACTTCAACAGGCGCAGAAACAACTCGCTTACTGGCAGCGTGCCGCCCATACGCACCCGGAGCGGCGTCTGACCATAGACGCGCTGCAAGACCTCTTCCGCCACCCGGAGGCCCACATGGTCATCGGGAATCCGATACGGCAGCGCATCATGGCCTCCGCTCTCGATCTCTACCGTCACGCCAGGCGGCGTGTGCGATTCAAGATGTCGCTTTACCTTAGCAAGTATGTCATCCGGTCGCTGATCAGCCACCAGACGGCACGTGATCTTGGCAAGGGCCTCGCTGGGGATGACCGTCTTTGAACCTTCGCCCAAGTAGCCGCCGCCCATGCCGTTGATCTCCAGCGTCGGTCGTGCCCACAATCGTTCGGGTGTTGAGTAGCCGGGTTCACCGAAAAGGGCAGGCGCTCCAATATCCCGCTGGTATACATCATCGTCAAAAGGCAGAGCAGCCAATTCGGCACGCTCGGCGTCACTCAGCTCCACCACCTCGTCGTAGAATCCATCCACGGCTACGCGGCCATCTTTCCTATGCAGGCTAGCCACCATCTCCGCCAGGGCGTGCAGCGGGTTGGCCACGGCGCCCCCATGACGTCCTGAGTGGAGATCCTTGGAGGCGCCGCGTACGGTGAATTCCATACCGGCTATCCCACGGCTGGCTATCGTCAACGAAGGCTCGTCGATCCGCCACATGGCTCCGTCTGCCGACAGTGCGAAGTCCGCCTGCAGTAGTTCGGACTGTTCGGCGATGAACGGCTGTAAGCTAGGGCTGCCGACTTCCTCTTCACCCTCAAAGAGGAACTTCACGTTGATGGGCAAACGGCCCGCCGTTGCCATATACGCGTGGGCAGTCAATATCGGTATCAACATTGGACCCTTATCATCCGAGACGCCGCGCGCATAAAGCCTGCCGTCCCGAATCTCCGGCGTAAACGGATCGCTCAGCCACTTCTCCACCGGATCAGGCGGCTGAACGTCGTAGTGTCCGTAGACAAGGATGGTAGGTGAATTCGGCGCATGCAGCCACTCAGCATAGACGACCGGGTGGCCACTCGTTTGGATGACGCGCACGCCGTCCATACCGGCGTCGGACAGACGATCCGCTACCCACTGGGCGGCGTGTGCCATACTCGAACCGAAGGCGGGATCCGTGCTCACGCTCGGAATGGATACAAACTCCACCAGACGTTGCAGAGCTTGTTCCCGATGGGCTTCTAGATAGGCATAGACGTTGTGATCCATTTACGCTGCCTTATTTCCCGCCGTCAATGCTGAGCACCTGTCCGCTGATCCAGCCGGCGAAATCCGAAGCAAAGAACAGAGTCCCATAGGCGATATCCTCGGAAGATCCCAGGCGGCGTAAGGCGATGTGGTTGATCAGCTCCTGCTGTCCCTCGTCACCGTAGGACTGCCACTGGCGTTCGGTCGTTGGATTGGAGCGCACGAAGCCAGGTGCAATATTGTTGACGGTGATATTGTACGGTCCCAATTCATGGCAGAGCTGGCGCGTCAGGTTGACCTGGCCTGCTTTGGCCGAGGCGTAGGCCTGAATGCCCGTCAGACTTGGCCCCAATCCTGCTCCACTAGAAATATTGATGATACGGCCATATCTCGCCTTTTTCATGGCAGGAGCAACCGCCTGCGCACAGAAGAAGGCGCCGGACAGATTGACCGCGATGATTGCGTTCCAATCGTCCTCTGACACTTCCTCCAATGGGCGGCCTACCTGGCCCACGACGCCGCCGGCATTGTTGACCAGCACGTGAACCTGCCCATCGACTGAGCTTGCTTCCGCTTCACGCACGAAGGCGAAGACCGCGTCGCGGTCGGTCACGTCAACTGCGCCTGCCGTGCAGAGACCGCCTGCCTCATGACACAGTCGGGCTGTTTCCTCTGTCTCATTCAAGCGCCGGCTGCATGCCCAGACATTGGCGCCCAGCTTGGAAAAGGCAATGGCGATCTCGCGGCCAAAGCCGTGGGATGCGCCTGTCACGATCACTGTTTTGTTTGGAAACTCAATGTTCATATTCTCACATTTCCACTGTTTAGAACCGCATTTGGTGAAGTAGGCAAACCCAAAGACTTCACGTCCCTACACATTGGCTACCGTGATGGGGAAGTCTAAATTGTCAAACAGAACTTAGTTCGTGCAACTACGTTTCACGTGCCGCAACCTCGTTCGGACCAACCCGCATCGGCAGCAGTTCGTAGCCACTTCTCGCACGAATTTGTCCCCAATGAAGATGATTCCACCGTCGTCTGCCACTAGACGAGTTCCATCAGAAGGTCGAGGTTAGCGCACTGTTGCGGACGGTCGCCTGCCTCGATCTCATGAATAAGCTGGATTAGTCGCGCTGTGAGCGGCGTAGGTACGCCCACACGCTCGCCTGTTTCCACGATGGGCCCCAATTGCGGGTCGACTTCGGTGCGGCGTTTGCGCACAGCCAGATCTCGCCAGATGCCGCTGTGGCTCTTGGCAGACTTGCGGTTGTGGGCAACCATTTCATCCAGTGACTGCATTGAAACAGCCGTTGGCGCATCAGGCGCAAACGCAGCTGGATTGAATCCGTTGAATGCCTCTGGCTGAATGCCTTGGGCGTCGGCAACGCGCAACACTTCTTGGGCAATGGCGATGTAAAGCTGGCGATAGTTGGGATCGGCGAGACAATCCGCAATCGAGTCATTTGTCAATGCGGTCACAAACAACTGGTCTCCATAGGCCAGTTTACCCCACAGATAGCCGTAGATATTGCGGGTTATGATGGCATCCTTGTCAAAGTCTGTGAAGACCGCATGTAGGATTTTGAGGCGCTTGGTAATCGTGCCGTCCAGTTCGCCCAGGACGACCGCTCCTCTGCCACCGAAGAGAACCACACCTGGTTCCAGGTAATCGGCGCCGAAATTGACAAACGAACCAACCGTGCGTTCCTTGCCGACTATCTCGCTGATGACGAGTTCATTGAGTCCGTTTTGCACCGAAACGACGCTGCCGTCGGCACTCAGATGGGATTTGAGCTCGTGCGTGGCGGTCTCTGTATCCTGAGCCTTTACGCACAGGAGAACTGTATCGAAAGCGCCGGGCAATGTCTCAGGCGTGTAGGCGGCTGTTTGCACTGTGAACTCATCAATTGGCCCGGTGATGGACAGCCCGTGGCTATTGATGGCATTGACATGGTCTTCTGCTTTGTCCACAAAAGTGACATCATGCCCTGCCTGCGCTAGATAGGCGCCGATCGTGCCGCCGATGGCGCCTGCCCCCCATACGAGTAGCTTCATCTCAGTCCCAGCCTTCTTCGATCAGACTGCGTGTTTCCTCGACGGCGATCTCCCAAAGAGCTAGCATCTCCTCATCGGGACGCTGGTAGTAACCGCCATAGTTGCCATCGCCGATAAAGTCACGCATGGCCTGGCCTACGAGGCGCGCCATGCCCGGGCGAGCAGGCACGAGTTTTTGGTCGTCGGGCAAGTCGGAATTCTCAAGCCGTGTCCAGGGGAAGTTTTCCATCCAGGAGGCGTGGCTGCCCATGGGATCGATCTCCTGCACCTTAGCCCAGGTGCGGGGCGCATTCCACCAGTTGTGGAACTTGACCTGCACGTTCGGGTGATCAGCCATCCACTCGATAGCCAGGGATTCCGCAGAAATGTTGCCGCCATGCCCGTTCACGAGAAGTATGCGCCGGAAGCCACTCCCCTCCAGGGAATCCAGAATATCGCGCACGATATGGATATATGTGTCTACGCGCATGGAGACGCTGCCGGGAAAGGCCCGGAAATACGGGTGTCACGCCGTAAGCTACAGCCGGAAACACGGGCACTCCTAGAGGCTCCGCCGCCTCCACGGCTACGCGTTCCGATAAAATACTGTCTACGCCCAAGCTAAGGTAGCCATGTTGCTCTGTGCTACCCAACGGAACAACGGCTCGGCTGTCCTGCTGCAAATAGTCTTCTACCTGCATCCAGGTCATATCAAAGATTCTCATGTAATTGCCTTCTTGCTGTATGGAGTGTTTTTATTTCGTTCAGGGCTAGTATCGCACAGTATCGTTTTACGCAATACATCTAGCGGGTCGCTAATGCGCTATAAACAGTCATCTCCTCGCTATCTCCGCTGTAAATAGGGATCAAGTACATCACGCAGGCCGTCGCCGAGGATGTTAAAGCCGATTACGACGACCAGGATAGCAAGTCCGGGAAATGTGGCAATCCACCACGCACTGAGCATATAGTTGCGACCGGATGAGAGCATGGAACCCCATTCGGGAAGCGGCGGCTGAGCGCCCAGGCCGAGGAAGGAGAGGCCTGCCGTCTCTACAATAGCCCAGCCAATGGCTAGCGTCGCCATGACAATGATGGGCGCTAAACAGTTGGGCAAGATGTGGCGAGTGATAATACGCATATGGGAGACGCCAAAACTGCGTGCTGCTTCGATAAATTCTTTTTCACGCAGTGAAATAACATTGCCACGCACCAAGCGAGCGTACTGGGGCACGTAGACGATGCCGATCGCGATCATGGCGTTTACGATGCCTGGCCCCAGTACGGCAACCACAATCATGGCCAACAGCAGATATGGAAACGCCAGCATGACGTTGGTCATCCACGTGACCGTGGCATCCGTTCTACCGCTGTAGAAGCCCGCCAATAGTCCCAGTGTCACGCCAATGACTAGGGCGATGCTATCCGCCAACAGGCCGACAAACAACGCCCAACGCGCACCGTATAGAACTCGACTTAGAATGTCACGCCCAAACTCATCCGTGCCAAATGGATGCTCAAGTGAAGGAGGCAAGAGCTGGATGCGGAAATTTTGCTTAATAGGGTCGTAGGGAGATATGAATGGCGCGAATAATGCGATAAAGATCAGCATCGTAACGATGATCGCCCCAAAGATGACCGAGGGACTGCGCATAAATCGCTTTACAGAGGATGGCCGGCGGAAAAGAACATCCCCCTGAGCCTCGACTGCGACAGGAGGTACATCAATTGTGGCATCAGACATATTTAATGAGTTCGCTAATTATAGCGGATGCGCGGGTCCAAATAGGCATAGAGCACATCCACGACTAGATTGATGACGACAATAAAGACTGCAGCGGCCAAGACGACCGCCTGCACGACCGCATAATCTCGCGCGAGCAGAGAAGTAATTGCAAGCCGACCTAACCCGGGCAGCGCAAAGACTGTTTCTGTCAGTACCGCACCCGATAACATGACGCCCAACTGCAGTCCGGCGATGGTCACAACCGGAATCAGAACATTGCGGAAGGCGTGACGTCCAACTACCACACGACCGACCAATCCTTTGGCTCTGGCGGTACGCACGTAATCCTGGTGCATCACTTCCAACATAGAGGATCGCGTCATGCGAGCCATAGTAGCCATAGAGACGCTTCCCAGCGCAACGACCGGGAGCACCAGATGTCTGAAGGCTGACCAAAAGGCTTCTATATTGCCTTGCAACAGAGCGTCTATCAGATGGATACCGGTGATGCGCTGTAGCGACATGCCTTCATCCAGGATGCCGCCGATAGGAAACCAGTGAAGCCGACCACCAAAGATCATCATCAGGATAAGGCCAGTCCAGAAGATGGGCATGGATACGCTGATCAACACACCAACCATCGACGCCGAGTCGAAGAACGAATATTGTCGAGTAGCGGCCAGCATACCGATGGGAATGCCGAGCAGAGTGGCAAAGGCAAGCGCACCAAATGACAGCTCAATGGTCATGGGCAGGGCCTGGCGCACCTCCCACCAGGCAGTCTGGCGAGTACGCAGCGAAATGCCAAAATCACCGCGCACGGCATCCGCAATAAACCGATAATACTGCACATAGATAGGTTGGTCGAGACCCAGCTCACTACGCAAGCGTGCCAGAGCCTCCGGCGTCGCCTTGTCACCCAGCAGCAGGTCTGCCACGTCGCCCGGTAGAATATGCATACCCACAAACACAAGTATGCTCACGCCAATTAGCACAGGGACTAATTGTAGTATCCGTCGCAAAACATAATTGAACAATTTGACGTCGTCCCACTTCTTCTTTTTGTACTCAAACTGTGTGGTGTGAAACGTGATGCACGGTGATCATACCCGTGCATCACGTTTCAAAGCGACTACATCTATAAAGGATAGCCTAGTTGAGCTCTACATCCTCCATGTACCAGAACATTTGCAGTGGATTGAGCGCAAATCCCTCGACGTTGTCGCTCGTAGCGCGCACCTGCAGGGTATGGTTGACGAAGAGCCACGGGGCATCATCATGAATGATAATTGAAGCCTGTTCGTACAGCGCAGCCCGTTCAGCCGGGTCCGAGACAGTACGGGCTTCCGTCAATATCGCATCCAAATCTGCATTGGAATAATGCGCGGTATTCCCCACCGGGATATTGTTGGTGCTGAACATTTCGTATAGGAAGTTATCTGGATCTCCGTTGTCTCCCGACCATCCGACCATACCCATATCATGGTTGTCAGCCGAGCGACGCGTGGCCAAGAAAGCCCCCCACTCCAGAGTTTCGAGCTCAAGGTCAACACCTACATCCGCCAGATATTCCTGGATGGCTACAGCCATCTTGATGCCAACCGGATTGTATCCGCGGGGGTTTTCGTAGGTGAGCAGTTTGAAACTGAACCCATCAGGATATCCTGCTTCGGCCAGAAGTTCTTTGGCCTTTTCCGGGTCGTATGGGTACGGTGACAAGTCCTCTGGATAGCCCATCAAAATAGGCGGCATACCGGTTGCTGCGGTAACGGCAGCGTTCTTGTAGAGAAACTCGTTCATCTCGTCCTTGTTGACCGCGTAGTTGAGGGCCTGGCGAACGCGAACGTCTGAAAACGGTTCGGTATCGAACGGCATCGTCAGTCCGTTTACGGTCAAGCCGGGCTGCTCGAGAAGGGTAAGGTCGGGATTATCCGTGATGCGCTGGTAATCATCCGGATTCACATCAGCCAATATCTGGACTTCGCCCTGCTCCAACTTCAGCAGACGAACGGAGCTTTCCGGAACGATGCGGAAGATCAGTTTGTCTATCTTAGGAGCGCCACCCCAGTAGTCCTTATTCGCTTCCAGTGTGATGTGGTCGTTCCGCACCCACTCGACAAATTTGAAGGGGCCAGTGCCGATGGGAGTGAAGGCGATCTCATAGCCATTCTCTTGAACAGAAGCCGGACTTACGATGCCGCTCCAAACCATGGCAATGCTTGCCAGGAACGGCGCGTGTGGCTCGGACAACGTGACCTTGATCGTGTAATCGTCAATTTTCTCGGTTGCCGTGACCAAACCCCAGGTAAAGTCGGCAAAACTGTGAATGCCCTCCTGGTTGTATATGTAGTACGGATTACCTTCATTCGTGACGCGGTCGAGCTCTGCCAGTGCTGCGTCGGCGTTGAAGTCGGTGCCGTCGTGGAACTTGACACCTTGGCGCAAGTGGAAGGTATATTCCGTACCGTCTTCCGAGATTTCCCAACTCTCAGCAAGGCCGGGGCCGGGTTCCGACGTGCCTTTCTTGTACTTTGTCAGCCCATCAAATATCGGCGCCATGATAAAGCCGGATTCGTTGTTCATGACTGATTCGGGGTCAAGGCCAGTAGCATCGGCGCCAATTGCGACGACCAAAATCTTCTCGCCCTCTTCACTTACAGCAGCAGGAGCTGCCGCTTGACCAGCTTCAGGCGCCGCAACCGGAGCTGCACAGGCTGCCATCGCGAGTACCATGAGGCTAAGTAACGCTATAACTAGATATAGTCTGCGATACATCGTAGTTCTCCTCTTGAATAAATGATAGAGTGTTGCTTGCCGATGACTGCTTGAGGGATTCCGTTGCCTCGGCGGTAAAACGGAGAGCAGGGAGGAATATCTATTTATCTGGCATTTTCTCCTTTCTTTGCCCATCTGTAGAATTACAATTCATCGCGTTGATTTGTACTGTCCGCAATGAACGCTTGATTTCGCGACGGACACGTTCGCTAAGGTCTAGAACAATCACAATTTGGCTACGTAAGAGAGGAAGGCTAGGTATGTAGTAGCCGTAAACCACCTAACGGCGTCACAAATATATCACAATCTTCAGAGTCGGGATCGTTGTTTTAAAGAGCATACGGTCGGCCCTTTTACAATATTGGACCAGTATGTGAACTGTCATAGGTTCATGCACTACACGTGCATTGTCTGCGGTCGATCAACATTTGTCAACTCGCAGAAAACTAGGAGACTTGCAGAGTATCCATCGGCTTCGTTCGCCGCGATCGGCAAATACACATTTTGCTAATCGGCAATTGCCAAGAGTGGATCGCCGCTGTTCATGGCCAAAGATGTGACAAGAAAGAGGACGACACCACTCTGTGGCGCTTGGATCGATTGCAGTGTGTTGCCAAAGACGTCAGCCACTCGCCCTAAATCCTGGCCCTCAGTCACCTGCTCACCGACTTTGACCGTAGGGTAGTAGAGGCCATTGTGCTCGGATCGAAGCCAAGACCAGCCGTCAAAGCGCTTTGGTTCAGCCACCTCTGGCACAGGAGTCGTCATCCCAAGATGAGCCAGCACACGATGAAGCCCGTCCGTCAGTATCTGCACGGTCTCGTCATCCCAAACACCTTGTCCTCCGGTTTCTTCCAATATGGCTGGCACACCGGCTTCCGCTGCTTCCATATGGGTTGCGCCTGCAATCGCCTTTCTGTCGCTTAGCACCAGATAGGGTAAGCCAAAGCTTTTTGCCATGCCTTCGGCGGCACGGTCAACCTCCGCGTTCCCCGTGTGAAAATAGGAGCCGAAAGGCAGTAGCGCCTCGATCATATCGCCGCCATGCAGGTCGATGTAGTAGTCACCGCGACGGATCACGTTTTGGAATAGCCAGTATGCTAACGCCTGGCTAAAGGTTCCCTGCGAGTTGCCTGGAAACTGTCGGTTTAGATTCTTGCCATCGGGCGGAGTGACGTAGATGCTGCGCGTGGCAAAGGCGACTGGATTCGAGATGGGTATGATGATGACTTGTCCTTGCAGGCTTGTCGGGTCAAGCGTCTGACCCAACCGCAACGCCGACTCTACGCTTGGATACTCTGAACCGTGAATGCCTGCAGTAATGCATAATGTCGGTCCGGTTCCTACGCCGTTAATCAGGAACACCGGTAGTTGAACGTTTACGCCAGCAATGGTTATGCTCAGCATTTCGCCCAAACTCTGCCCGGGCTCTACTTCCAACCCGGAAAATTCGAGAATGTCCTTCATCGCTTGATCTCCTGAGATCGTTGGTTATGGTTCTATGTGTACCAGAAATATCGAAGGGCTATGTGAATGATGGTGTCAGGCGAATCGGATTGGCTAATTACGCCTCGCATCTAGAATCAACTAGACGGAATGCAAGTATTGGACAACGACAGCATGTACAACAGTCTGAATCGCGTAACGCCTATTGAAGTGGGAACAGAGCTAAAATTATACTTCGCTCACGAAAGAATACGTGAATCAGCATATGGAATGTACTGAGCGATGCTGCAATTGGTTAGCAGGTTACACAGATTTACGCCTCCTGGCGCGCTGCAATGCAGAACCTGCACCCGCAATGAGACCGAACAGAAACCAGTAGGCGACGGCTGGTCGAGCACCGACGCTAACCGAATCCAACATATTATAAAGAGCGAACGCAAATAACGCACCGATTATGCCTGCCGCCCAGTAGCGAGCGAACGTTCCGGCGCGGCTACGCCGAAACAGCGTATAGCACTCCCATGCCGCAACAGCGAGTAGGGCAAGGAACGCCAGCAATCCCGGCAGACCCAAGTCAAGCGCTGTCTGCAGATAAAGATTGTGCGCATGGAGGACATCGGGGTCCGGCTGCCATTCCGGCATGGGTTCATACGGCAGCTGCGACTCTACCTCAAAGCCGGCAATGCCCATGCCGGTCAGCGGTTCATCGCGTATTCCGTAGAGAGCCCGTTTCCAAATAAGACGCCGTCCAGAAATGTTTCGATCTTCCAGGATGCGCGCCAGTATAGTGCTTTGCTCCTGGGCTCCCGTATCGACCGCAAGCGTGTCCACGACGCCGGCGCCGCCAAACACGTCGAGCGCAGCAACCACAGAATGCCCATCAATGCAATGGGGATAAGACCGCGCCAACCGATCAGGAGCCCCACAACGGTTACTGCCACAGTTGCTGCCAGGAGTGCAGTCCTCGACTGCGTCAGAAGCAGCGCACCACCAAAAAGGAAGAGAACCGCAATAAACGCAATCCGCAGCACGATGTCTTGGATCCGAAAGCCATTCTGACTATACCTGGCCAATGCCATAGCCATTGTAAATGGCACGAAGACAACAACCAGCCCTGCGACACGATTTGAATTGAAACCCTGCGCCACACTTTCGGGCAGCCAACTCGCATCGGGAATCAACCCGGCAAGGTCGCCAAACAGCGGAATCTTTGGACTCGAGCGCAAGGCCAACAGCCCAACCACTGTAAACGCCAGCCCAATCAATATCCAGCCCAACGTGGCCAAGTGTATATACTGGCTCAAGTTTGTGAACCGACCGTCATGATGAAGCCACAGTCTCCCGGCTGCGCTCCAATTCATGACACCCATTAACAAGGCAATGCCCCAGACGAATCGAACAAATTCGCCCCAGCTAACGCCAAAGAGGTCGGGCGTTGTCCACACACTGATGGGTAGGATAACGACCATCAATGCCAGCACAGGCCAGACCATCGGTGAATAGGCGCTGATGCGACCGCTTTGAGACAGTCGTACTACATAAGGGATAACGAGTAGGGCAACCGCAATCAAGAACGCTTCGCGCGGAAACCTGTCCGGGAAATAGACCATGGGCGCTGTGGCGACAAGAACCAAAGGATCCAGCCACTGGTCAGCGTACCACTGCTCTTTCTGCCGTCGAGTAGATCTGCTATGCGATACCTGTTGTTCTACGAAGCGGGTCTCTTCGTATTGGGGAAAATCGTCAGTCTCCATCCAGTGTCGAATGCTCATCAGATTGTGATAGCGAGGACGGGGCGCGACCGTTTCCATTTGCTGGAGGCGAAGGCGGATTGGCGTCGTAATCCTGGTCGTCGTAGGATGGCTCTTTGTTTGATTTACGGCCGAACAGTCGGCTTAAGCCGCGCTTGCCGCCTTCCTCATGATAATAACCACCATAGTCGTAATAGTTCGAATAGTAACCAAGTTCATCCGTCTGAACCCGATTCAGCACCGGTCCAAGCAGACGTGCGTTGGAGCGTTCCAGCAAGGATTTACAGCGCCGAATTAAGTCGATGCGCGTTCCACGTGCCTGGACAATCTGTATCATGGCGTCCATCTGTTCCGCCACAAGAACAGCGTCGGTGACTGTTGCTGCCGGCGCCGTATCCACGATGATGATGTCAGCCTTTTCGGTTAACTTTTGAATGATGTTAGCGGCACGTGTTGAACCGAGCAACTCTGATGGATGCGGAGGGATGGTGCCGCTTGGCAGCACCTTTAGCCGGGCTACGGGTGAATTGCGCAGCGTATCGTCAATATTCAGTTCCCTGTCCACCACCAGATCGGTAAAGCCAGGTTCGCGTGGCATGGAAAACGCTGCATGTACTTGTGGTTTGCGCAGGTCCAAGTCGACCAGAATGACGCGCTTCCCCGATTGCGCAAAGCTGATCGCTAGGTTTGTCGCCACAAAAGTCTTGCCTTCACCCGGACCGGCGCTGGTAACGAGCAGGCTGCTGATCGGTGATTCGGCGCCGGCCATGCGCACAGACGTCCGCAGCGAACGGAATGCTTCCGCAGTCGGTGACCTAGAATCCGACAATGTGATCAACGAAGTTGGTCGCTGAGTGCCGTGTACTGAAGGTACAGAACCGATTGCGCCAATGGTCGGTACGCCATAGAGCTCATCCAGCTCTTCAGGAGATTTAACCGTGTAATCCATATATTCCAGCAGCCACGCTAGCCCCAAGCTGAGAGCCAAGCCGGCAACCGCGGCAGCTGCCAGCGGCTGTACAAGATCTCTAGATATCGGTTTCTCCGGAAGCAGTGCCGGGTCTACGATCACTGCGGTGTCTACCTCTTTGACAGGCTCCTCGTTCAGCCCGCTAAGCGTGTTCTGAGTCGAAGACAGGCTGCTCAGTACATTGACTCGTTCAGTGCGCACTTGCAATAGCTGTTCGCGCAGGTCCAGAATGCGTTGGGTTACATCAGCTGAATTCGGACCCTGCTGCAACGCATTGATTTCGCCCTCCATTAAGCCGATCTGATCGTCGTGGTAGGCCAGTTCATCCTGCAGAACCTGCGTCAGCTCGGTCAGCCGCTCTTTCTGTGCAATTGTTTCCGGGCTGATAGACGCCTCATTGCGAGCCTGCTGCTGTTGTTGCTGGCGCTCAGCATTCGCTTCGATCAGCATCTTGGCCGTCGCATTGGCTATCTTCTGCGCGATCTCAGGATTGGAATGGGTCGCTGTAATCTTGAAGATCTGCGTATCCCGAATATATTCCATCGATAATGCGCCCAATATTTCATCTTGGGAGATATCGACATCCAGCTCATTTGCCACGAGCTTGGCAAAGGACTGAGTCCTCATATATTCAGAATATGTGTTTGCCAGTGGCGCAACAGAATAGGCAATCTGATAGGGTAAAGTGCTTCCCAGCGTTGAAGGTGAGATGAATAACGTTGTCGAAGTGCGGTACATGGGCGTTTGCTGCTGGATGTAGTAGACCGCGCCCAACAGGAACAGGATCACGATCAACACGATCATGATGAGCCGTTTGCGGATTATTCTCCAGTACTGCAACAGTTCCAAGTGCGATGCCTCGCTAGCGCTATTATTCCTATGTAATGGCTACTTCACCCAAACTGGATCCCAGTCATTATACTCGTTATTGCTGATGTTTCTCTGATCCGAACCATCCGCGTTCATCACCCAGATCTGTTTTCGAGCGGTGCCCCGATTCGACCAAAACGCGATCTGTTTACCGTCCGGAGACCAAGTCGGCTGCTTGTCCCACTCCCAATCATTAAATGTTAGCCGCTGAAGATCGGTGCCATCGGGATGGATCGTATAGATTTCGTCGCCGCCGCTACTATTCGAAACGAACGCGATCCGATCACCCTCTGGCGACCAGACGGCATCATAGCTCATGCCGCCTAGCTCGGTCAATCCAGTTAGCCGACGCGTCGGTTGATCCGGATCAGTTGGAACGATGAACAGCTCGAAATTGTCCAGCTTATGGTCTGGGAAGCTTTCGAGTCGATAGTCGGAAACGACCACACGGTATTGTCCGTCAGGCGAAAGGTCAGCCGACATGCGCAATTGGTCCTCCAGCCAAGTATCCTCACTCGCAGCCCAAAGCGCTTCATTGCCACCGTCCGGGTCCATGACCATCAAGGCGCCTTCCTCATTGCCATAGCGATCGGAACGGAACATGATCTTACCCTTCAATAGCTGCGGAATGCTGGTGGGCGTGCTACTCGGAGTCGGGGTAGCCGTCAAATCATTGACAGGTATGAGCTCACGTGTTGGTGTTGGACCGAGTGTCGGCGTAGCAGTCCATGCATTGACAGGCCATGGCGTCGATGTACCGTTAACGAGCGCTTCTGCTGTGGCGATCTGCGACTGCCATACGGCTGTTTCAGCATTTTTCGGTTCCGGCGTGTTGACGATGATAACGGGCGTTACCCAGTTTGGCGGTAGCTCGGTTTGTGTCGGCGTAGGCGTCGGTATGCCGTCGCTAGAACTCGCTGTCGCCTGTGCGGTAGCCGTCATCCTCTCGGCGGCAATACCCAGAATACTCTCTTCGCTTTGGGGTGTGATGATCACAAGTTCTGGCGTCGGAGATGGCGGCGGCGTATCCGGATACGGCCCAGTAATAATGCGCAATACAGGCGCTCTGCCAAGTGAGCCGGCGCCAAAGCCGCTATCCCACGAAAAAAGATTGTTCTCTCCATCTGACGGACCTGCGACACGATAGGTTACAACCCCGTTATACAGTCTTGCTTCCAGTCGACTCAGTGCCTCTGGCGAATGGAAAAAGGTGTTCGGTTGTTTTGAGACCAAATCCGGCGACGAAACCTCCGGCAGCAACTGAGCGGCTATACTATCCGGTCGCGTCATCCAGTGATAGTCTACATTTGACCAATCGTCTGCAATCCATGGTTGTAACATTTGGACCGACCATGTACCCGACTGAGCCTTGTATTCGTCGGAGAGACCCATCATAGTCAGGTCCGCGTGCAGTATGCGAGAACCTGGTGGTATCTCGGAAAGGTTATATTTGATGCCGCCAATGTGAACCTGCGAATTAAAAATCCCGGCGTAGATGTTGAAGTCCCCGAAGTGATTGGCCTCCATATCTCCGCTGCGCAGCCAGCCAACGTCATTAGCGCTAATAGGTAGAATTCTATATTCTTTGCCACCTGCCGGTATGTTTATCTGAGGCAGGTTGAGAGGAAGCGGCGTGAAGGTAACTGTTGGCAGCGCAATCGTCGGTTTAGGGGTAGGTGTTTGTGTGGGCAGGATCTCCGTCGACGTAGCGGTCGACGCAGGCTTGGTGGGCAGAACAATGGGTTCGGGATCAGACTGAACAGTCATCGCAACAATAGAAGCAATGCCTATCACAATCACAATGATTGCTAACCAACTGATCAAATTGTTCTGGTTGCCCATATCCGGTCCGATAGCCTACATCGTATGTCGAAAACCCTGCAGATTGAACCGATCTCGCTCGCCAACAGTTCCATCTCTGCAGAACACAGGAGATTGGAACATGCTGTCTAGCATCCAAACTGCAATAGGCAATGCCGACTTGTGCACTGCCCACGACGCTTAAATGTAAGATACTATCTTATCAAATGCGCTGCACAGACGGAAACGCTGTAGCATGGCTAGCTGTTGAATTAGTATGGGCGAAACATGTTTTCAGACCAAACCATTTAGAAGTATTCAGTGCCGCATCACGCTTATCATTATTGGAGATACCGATAGGTTGGACCCCTCCCAAACTATCGGTACCCGATAAGAATTATTCTTTTCAGCGAATGAAAGCGATCCGCTTGTGATGGCGCCTAATTCGTCACTGTCGGCAGATATGTCGTAATTCCGTTTATCCCGACTCCGACCGCAAGCGTGACAACGATCCTGTCGTTAGTTGGCAGCGGATCGTATACACTGGTCGCTGCGCCGTCGACGTCAATCACAAGGCTGTACAAGCCTGCATCGAGTTCGGGCAGGTCTACAGCAATAGAGGTATCATAGACGCCGCGACAGCGTTCGCCCAGTTCCATATCGATATCGTAAGACTGTAGCAGCTTGCCGTTGTCCTCAGGGTATCCTAACCAAACGTTGATACGCGAGTTTGGTGCACGCAAATTTCCTCGGTTGTAGACTGAAAGGTCGACAGTAAACATATTTCCGGTAGCGTTTGCAGCCTCAAACGTCGACGGAGCACTGCTTCGTCTGAAAGCATAGTCGACATAGTTACTGGTCAACTGCCCTGTGTACTCGGCGAAGGCTTTACCGATATCTGTCAACACTGCGGTATCGTGGTCGAATAAATTTCCGTTGAAGCCGTACTCTCGATCCGGATAGCTGTAGATGTAATTGTTCAGACCAAACCACGACCACGCTTGCACAAGACGATAGTCATCCCCAGGATAGCCTGTAGAGGCACTACGTTCTGAACGGAAGAAGTCGAACGAGTCTTTCATAAAGCCGCGTACATACTCTGAGTCGTACTGTCGACCATTGCCTGCATCATAATCGGGCGCAAACAGAATGCCATATTCAGTAATTAGCAGCGGCGTATTCTGATATCCCTGCTCTGCCATCCAGGTCCTGAAGTCGCGAATCAAACCCTTCAATATTTCTACATTGCCATGGTCGGGCACTTCATACAGGATACCGAGATCCGCATAGTCATCTAGCCCCGTGGCAATGCCCGCGCCCCACTCATTGCTCTCACGCAAGATGAAAAGGTGGGTAGTCCACACGTCAACGGGCAGTTTTTCACCGTACAACCGAAGATACTCCTCAAGAACCATCTCATAGTATTTTCGACGGAGCGGTGTCGGCTCAACGACTGGCGCGATCGCTACGTTCGCAGTCGGATCGTTGCGCTTAATACTCTCATAGGCATTGTGATAAACGACGGCATATTCGTCCGGCGGCATTGCGTCCTGCATATGACGATCCGGTTCGTTTCCGATTATCCACAACATTCCTGGACTTTTTTTTGTTAAGGTCCGAACCATTTGATCATAGCTTCCATCAAAATCAGCTACTCGAATAACAGGCGCATAGGCAAGGGCGGTTACAGAGACCAAATCATTACTGCTCGCGGTCTCGATCGGCCTGCTGAACGACGGATTGGCGCCATAGTCAAGGAACCATCCTGCCGAGATGCTATCCGTATCATAGTCCCAAAATGTCTTGCCGTAATCGTTGGTTACGTTAACCCCTATGCGATCTGCTTCGTTGGCATAGGGAGGCAGCGGCACACACCCTTGAGCTTTTGCGACGATTGTATTGGTAAATAAGACTGCGATAGCTACTATCGCCGGAGGGAGGATACGTCTTCCGCTACGCGTGAACGCAGAAAGAACAAGGAGAATTCTTATCTCGATTGCAATCATTGGGTATTATTGTCCGAATTAGTAAGATTTGAGTTTTGGAAACCATACGCTACACAATCCCTCAGTAGCGACTACTACCTTGCCTGTTGTCTTTTCGCGACCTTCAACAGAGTACCAACCAGCGTCTCCAGGACATAATCTTATCGACTCAAGATTTGGCTGTATCTTGCCGACTACGCTCGTATGCGTAGCGTAGTCGAAACAACCGGAATTCTATCCAGTGCAATGTCCTGCATGGCTCGTGACAAATGATGGAATTGCTAAAGAATCAGCGCAGCGCGCATGGTTGGAGTATGTTTGGGCGTAGCGAAACGTAGGGTTGGCGTTGGTTAACTGCCTGAATAGGAGACTGTTTGCAGCGGAGATTTACGGTTACAGAAGCAGTGTGAGCATGCGATTTAAGTTGAGAAAGCCGAACCTACTGACTACGGATCCGCAGTTAGTTTCAGCGTTACAGTATTGTTGGCGGCGACTGGATCAGCAGTGGTCCCATAGCCGACCAATTCCAGCGTGATCTGATGTACGCCGGGGCTCAACGCAGGTAGCTTTGCTGCAATAGACATGTCGTACGAGTTGCTACACCGGAGTGCAAGCGTCGAAGCGATGGGATAGGCGGCAAGAAGCTGCCCACTATCAGAAGCGCCAAGCCACACGCGCACATGCGAATTCGGAACGTCGACATTGCCACGGTTATACACGGAGACAAACATATTGACTTCGACGTCGGCTACATTTGCCTTCACCGTGGACGTTTCCAGCGCTGCGCTGCGGAAGGCTAGATCCGAATAGTCGAGCGCATATTTCGCCGTGTAATTGGCAAAGTCATGGCCTAACTGCTGTATCTCGCCAGTGTCATGATCGACAAAATTGCCGTTGAAGCCATCCTGCCGATCTGGATAACTGTAGACATAGCTGTTTAGACTGAACCACGACCAGGCTTGGACAAGGCGATTACCATCCGCGCTGAAGCCTGTGTTTGCATCCGTCGCTGTACGCATAAACTCAAAGGAGTCCAGCATGAAGCCACTAACAAATGTTTCATCGTACGTCTGACCGTTTGGCGCATCGTAGGTAGGATCGAACAAAATGCCGTACTCTGTCAGCAGTAGTGGAGATTGGCGATAACCCCTGTCCGCCATCCACTGGCGAAACTCAATCAAATTCTTCTTAAATTCTTCAAAATCCCCGTGATCCGGAACATCATATTTGATGCCAACATCCTTGTACGCCTCCATACCGGGTGGGATACCTGCGCCCCAGTCTTCCTCAGGAACACCGGTGCTAGACTCACGCAGAATAAAACCATGCACCGTCCACGCGTCGATGGGCATCTTGGCGCCGAACTGTTGCTGATAGCTGTCCAGTACGGCGTCGAGGTAGAGGCGGCGCAGCGGTGTTGGTTGCACGACGCCGGCAATAGCAATCTGGCTCGTCGCATCTAGCTGCTTAATGAATGCATAAATACTGTGATAAAGAGTGGCATAGGCCTGCGGCGTCATACCGTCCTGCAGATCCCGATCCGGCTCGTTGCCGACGATCCACAAGGCGCCTGGATAAAGCTTGACGACCTTTGTCAAGAATGCTTCCCAATTGCCGTCTAGTTCACTGGCGCGCAGCACGTGTGCATAGGCCATCCTGTTGTCGAACAACGGTGCATCAGAGTTGTCTGAGACATACGGCAGAAGTAGCTGATAATGATTAGCAATTGCGGGGGCAACGGTTTCTGTTGACGATTCTTTCGAGACAGATGCGGATGAAGAGACAGACGTACGTGGTGCAGCGTGATAGTCAAGAAACCAGCCTGCGCCAAAGTAATCGGTGTCGTAGTCGTAAACGCTCTTGCCGTAGTCGGTGACGACGTTGATGCCTATCCGATCGGCTTCGCTGGCGTAGGGCGGCAGCGGAACACAGCCTTGCGCCAGCACCGCGTTGGCAAAGGGCGATACCAGTACGGTGAGCGTACAGGCCAACAGTACTGCATGAAGCGTTAGGCGCGATTCTCGTCCATAATTGTCGAACATAGTTGTGATTCCGATTCGAATAAGTTGGATATGCACGGCTACTCTCTAGTTTCTTGATATGTGTTGCCGATAGGGATCATTAGTTATTCTCAAGTAAAGCCGGCAGATAATTATGCTGAATCGGATCTATCGGTATGATCGGCGTACGCGAAGCCCGCGGAGTCGGCGTTATGGTCGATGTGGGTGTCGGCGATGACGTCGGTGTGAACGTAGGAGTCGGTGTTGGTGTCGGCGCAGTTGGCGTTGCACCCGGTGTCGATGTGAAAGTTGGCGTCGGCTTAGGTGTACTGGTTGGCGTAAACGTCGGGGTTGGTGTGGGAGTTATTACGGTCAGGGTACTGTATGCATTGTTATTATCGCTGTCTACCACTTCACTAAGCTGGCTGACTTCAGCTGCGACGGCCCAGGAACCCCCCTCTATTCCAGTCACATCACAATCAAGAGAAACTACCTTATCCAAACTACAACGTGGTAATACTGATGTTGAAATTGAGCACTTCCTAGGTTCATCAATGCCACTAAATGTCGCATCGATGAAGAACGTTACTGTCGGTGCTGCATTTACATTCCCGATATTACGAACTTTGACCCTCAAGGTCACCTTGCTCTCATCACCCTCAACAATTGTCGAAGGAACGATAGTCAAATTTTGGCTGGATTCTGACAAAAGAGAGAGCGCCACATAGTCGCTATAACCAACCTTGCTGGTATCAGTCATGTAATCTCGATAAGTCGGCCCTAGCAATGACATCTGTGTTGGTGTTGCCGGAGGTGAAGGGGGATAGTCACTCACATAATCGCCAGTGGCTCGGTCGACCAGATTACCGTTAAACCCGTCGACCTGGTAAAGATAATTACGAAGCTGGTCTTGTAGGCTATACCAGGACGCCGCCTGGACAAGTCGACCCCCATCAGTTGACAACCCGTTGGTCTGTTCATTTAAGACTAGAAAGTCTAGCGTATCCTGCAGATAAGTCTTCACGAAATGCAAGTTGAAGAAGCATAAACCATCAGGATTATCTGCTGTCTCCGGCCCATCATCAAAATACTTCAAAGCGTCTGGATCAGTGTCGTTGCATACTTCGTTAGGTTTGAAATCGGTTGGGCTGTCCGTAGAGAAGTTGGTGTCGGGTCCGAACAGAATTCCATATTCTGTTATTAGTAATGGCAAATTATTGTAACCACTATAGTTTGTTATCCCTGGGTTCTTCATAAACGCACGGAAGCTGCGGATACGTGATTCAAAAATATCTATATCGCCATGATCATCATACCCGTAGTTGGTTCCACTTTTAGTATATTTATATGCGGTAGTGTCATATGGTTCTGGCGGCAAACCTGCACCATACTGACCGGTCTCGTCCAAAATAAAGGAATGAAGTGTAAATGCGTCAGTCGGTAGCCTGCTGCCATACTTATCCCGATACGAAGTAAATACAATTCGTAAATATTCGATTCGTCTAGGCGTGGGCTGTACAATCGCACCGAGTGCTACTTTTGCCGTGTCGTCTCGATTCTTAATATATTGATAAATTGTATGGTAGTCCTCGGCGTATAGGTCTGGAGGACGCGCATCTTGTCCATGTCGGTCCATTTCATTGCCTACGACCCATAACCGGCTCGGATGTGCATCAATTGCTGGGCCAAGTATCTCGTTAAGTACCTCTACAGTGATTTTCTTCTTTCCTTCGTCAGGATCATCTTGATTAGTTAAGTACTCTGTATAGCGGACTACCGGTAAATGGCTTAATCCACTTACAGGCCCAGTATCCAGCTTATAATCCAAGAACCAACCCGCTTTTAGGCGCCTGATATTGTAGTTATCAAGCGGTTGGCTTCTAACCGAATACAAGTATTTCACTGAGGCGCAAGGAGTTTTTTCACCAGCTAAAAGTTGATCAGAAGTAACACAACGATCATCGTAAACCACATTGAACCCAAATCGATCATGTGGTGAGAGATACGGCGGCAAAGGACCGCATACCTGCGCAATCGATGTGCCCGGCAGCCAGAGCGCGAACGCGATCATCATGGTTGCGGACAGCGCTCGCCGAAGACGACGGCTGCGCGATCGCAGCTTCAGATTCGATCGCAGATGGGTCGTGACGACGCTCATTCAATTTGTGCCTTTCGAAAGACTCACAACACCCATCTACAGAAGCCGTGTCGGTGGTCAATACGCGCTTCCGTCCGCAACCGTATAGGCGCTGAGAACCGGGAAGAACTTGCTGGTTGATAGCGGCTATTGTACGCACATGACTTCACATCGCCAAACGATTGTTGCACGCACAATACTCATCGTTCAGTGCTTCCTGTTCTATCGAACTTCTTCGCTGTCTAACTTGTTCGCCTTGTGTATAATGTACGAATCAATGCCATTCTATCATTACGCACAAGGACTCACTGCATGCCAATTCCGTTATCTTCAAGGGTAAGACGAAAAGAATCCGTCTATGTACAGACGCTAGCCGATGGAGAAGCCATCTTGCTAGATATGAACTCGGAAGAATACTACAGCCTCAACGACTCCGGGCGATATATGTGGCAGCTTCTGGATACTCTTCCGTCGATCGATGCGGCGCTGGAAGAACTTGTGCGGCAGGTTTCCGACGTGGATGCTGAGACGCTGAAACGCGATCTGAGCGAGTTTGTGGACGTGCTAAACGAACATGAGTTTATCGACGTGCAAACGGAAGCCGACGATGCAGAAACGGGTTGACGCCTTTAGCCGTCTCAGCTGGCGACAGCGTTGGATTGCGCTCTTAGCCTTGTCTGCACTGATCGTAGTCAAAGCGAGTCTAGCGAGCATAGGCTATCGGCGAACACGCAGCGCACTAGGTACGCTTTCTCCCAAACCAACTCGTGATTGTGAGTCATCCTCCTCTTGCATCAAACAAATTGACACCCTGTCATGGTCGGTTGCCGGCGTGTCTTTCCATTCACCGTTCACTACCACCTGCCTTGAACGCACCCTGACGCTGTGGTGGCTCCTGCGGTTCCGCAGGATAGACAGCGATATTCGCATCGGAACGGCACGCAGTGAAGGTGGGCTACTGGCCCATGCTTGGCTAGAGCGCAACGGCGTCGTGGTCAATGACGATGCAGATGCAATCGGTCAGTTTCTGCCCTTCGATAGACTGCGGTAATTTCACAGAGTCGAAACTGAATATCTCATGCTGCATTGGTAAACCATTCCGGTAACCTGGTGCGCATACCTGAGCCATACCGTCACGTTTTTGGCAAGATCGCGTTATATTGGTCAGCCGAATATGGTCGATACGCCTACCATGAAAAAGTCCGTTGCCATGTGTGAAACACATGGCAACGGACTCTGATTGATTCTATTTGGCATCCCCGGGAGGACTCGAACCTCCGGCCTCTTGGACCGCAACCAAGCGCTCTAATCCACTGAGCTACGGGGACGTGATATTGGGTATGGCGGGGAGGGAGGGATTTGAACCCTCGAGGGACATTGCTGCCCCTACCCACTTAGCAGGCGGGCGCACTCGACCGGGCTATGCGACCTCCCCACGCTTATTCCGCTTAGTCCGCAATCCGCCAGGCGGAGGGAGAGGGATTCGAACCCCCGGTGACGTCACCGCCACAGTTGTTTTCAAGACAACCGCCTTCGTCCACTCGGCCATCCCTCCACAGCGGTTGGCTTCACATCCTACCGGACCATTCAGCCAGTTCGCTGAGTGAGACAAAGCCATATTGCAGACGCCTCATCAGCCAAAAAAGTATACTATTCGACCGCGCGCCTGTCAAATAGTACACGATAGGTACATAGATTATTCTCACCACCCTACGACCGGACGGATAGTATTCACAACAAGTTACGGTTGCTGCACAAAGCCAAATCGCGCAGCCAGCGTATTGAACGCAAACTCTGTGCCGGTAAACAACATGCCGATGACGATGTAGCCGATGAAAAGAATGAGAATTGCCACAATTGGCAACAGGATGGTTCGCCAACCGCTCGTACGATGCGCCGCAGCCGCGCCAACCCATGTGTTGATCAACGCGAAAAGTACGATCAAGAAGCGAACGACAGGGCCGAAAACTGGTAAGAAAACAAACGGCGCGAACAGATACGGGGCTTGCGCAAACCCGACAGCTCGGAATGTATCTGTGAAGCTCCCCTCCTTGGTTAGCCAGCGACCCGCCAAGTACAGTCCTAGCACGGAGAGCAGCCATACGCCATAGCTGGCTAATCCATGAAGAATGGTTAACTCGCCGGTATACAAGCTGCTGCCCATGATGGCGGCGTACAGGGACACCAGCAAGGCAGGACCGGTCATGTAGGGATTTCTTGCCACAGCTTCATAGGCCGACCTATCCACGAACAGACAACGTACCAAATAGGTAAGCCACTGTCCGACTTGTCCGATGCCCTTCACAAGCACAGACAATCGCCAATCTGCGGCTTCAGCATGATCGGCATCAGGAACGGGTTCCTCGATCACGGGTGCGTTGCGATGGCCGTCCAAAATGTGGAACACGTCCATCGAGCTGTGCGTTTCCGGCACTTCCATGTCCGGCGGATGGAAGATGAAGGCATCCGTTTGCTCGCCTCCGACGCCGCCGTGGCTGCCGATGAGTTCTTCCAGCGCAGCCACAGTGCCATCTTCGTATACGCAGCTAATCACCCACAGATCGCCGGCGCTGGGAAATTCCATGACGCGTTTCGTCTGCCAGACACGCTTTTCGATTGACGCTGCACCGTGCCCACTCTCCGGCGCATATGGGATGAGCGGGTCAGTTCCCAGGATCTCGCCGGTATGCAGGTTTCGAGTGCCATTCTTTCCGATCGCGAGCACCGTGTTGTCATCTTCGTACCCGAAAACCAAGCCGATCCCTTCGTGCGCGATCAGATTGTCGATCATGCCGGGATACACTGCGTTCAGCTCACTGAGTAGAATCTTGCGCGGGAAGAGGTCAAAATAGACCTGGGCTGCGTTACCGCTGCCATACGCTGTGACTGACGCAGGATCACCCATTTCTATTAAATTCGACGATTCGACTGCCCGGTTGGCGAGCTTCTCGCCTTGGTGAGCCATTGTTTTATCGAATGCAGTGCCGCCTTCGGTATTGGAAACGAGATTGAGCTCACCAGCAAGTCCGCTGAGACCAACTGCGCCGGTATCACCGCCGATGGATTGTGCGACCTCTGTGCCGGCTGGCATGAGGCTCTGGATCAAGTCTTTGATCTCCATGCCGTAGCGCTGTTTGAAGGTTGCGCCGAAAGATTGTCCATGGTCCGAGAGGATGATCAGGTCATAGGGGCGCGACGCCTTGGTCAGCGCTACATGGCGCAGCCGCTCGAATGTCTCGTCCAGGCGATGTAGTTCGCCAAAGGCATCGTCGGTCCAAGGTCCGCTATGATGCGCCACTTCATCGTAGCCCAGATAGAGCATATAGATAGACGGAGCGCCGCGCATCATATCCATAATAGCGATGTTGGCAGACAGGTCGCGAAGGATCGTGCACGTGGCAGAGCGAACGATCGGATACCAGTGCTCCATCCGGTTCAGCCGAGGCTGTACATCGTGGCGCTTCTGCTGCCACGCTTCCCATAGTTCTCGGCCAATGCCAAACAGGAAGACGGCGAGGGCACGCGTTAGGAAGTACGGGTCCAGCATCAGCAGGTTCACGTCGTTCGCTCGACGACGATTCTCTTCCGGGCTGCCGCCGCGCAGGTTCGACATGGTGAACATGGACTTTTCGGCGTCGCCGTCGAACATGTTGCCTAGAGATGAACCATGGCGCATGAGACCATTCCCGTGGGCGTAGCGCTCATTCAGTTCTGTTGCATCAGATGCAGAAACGTAGAGTTTCTGCTTGCTTTTGTCATACCAGCGATAGGCGGGAATGTCGTAGTTGTCGCCGAACATGATGCCAGCCTGGCAAGCTGAGGTCATGGAAGGCAAGCCGCAGTCGGTCAGCGACAGCTTGTAACCCTGCTCCTCAATCATGCTCTTTAGCGTCGGCATGAGCCCGTCATCGAGGGCCTTCTGGATATGCCAGTAGCTCAGCCCGTCGATCTCCACCATCATCAAGCCTCGACCCGGTTCAGCAGCGCTGTCAAAGGGGGCGGCTTTAGCTCTTCTTTCGATGCGGTTTTGGTAGAAAGAGCCGTCCTCGTTGATTTCAAGAATGTCAATCAGAATTGTATTAAAAATAGAGATGATGATGGCGCCGAAAAGAGCGCCGCTCCAGGTTACGTCAAAACCAGGCAACATCCATGCCGTCACCCATAACGCAAATGCATTCACTAGGTAACCGAATATGAACATGACAATCCAGCTCAGCGGGCGCGCAAGCAGCAGCACGATAGGACGGATCAGCAGGTTCACAATGGCAAGAAGTAAGGCGGACGCAACGACCACCGCCCATTCTGGAGTTCCTGCGACTGGATAAATGGAGATGCCCGGCATGATCAAGGAAGCAAACAGCAGTGACAGTGCGTCCACAACCCAGACAACGATGGTGCGAACAATAATGCGGACAAACAGATACAATGTTCTTATCATGCGTATACCTTCAGTGAATTTCGATTTCTGCGAAGTTGCCCATCAACAAGCGAGCTTATTATAGGGTCATCCATACGAGATCGCCAGGAATGACAGTTAGCGATCACACGACATGATTGCGGAAAGCTAGTATGTGCGTAACGCCTCAGTGCATCAGCTTACATTCTGTAAGGTCCATCAACGTAATACCATTCTAATCTGACTTCTTGACCGGACGCTGACTACTGACCATATCTGAATCGTATGCGCATGATCCTCCGTATTTAGCATTTCACAATATGAACTTTATTTCATATACTGAACACGTGAACGCAAAGTCAACTGCCGGCGCACAGAGTGTGGAAAGAGCAATCGGGCTCCTCAAGACGTTCACCGACGGTCGACCCGAATGGGGGCTGAACGAACTGGCAGAGGCCAATGGCCTGAACCGTACAACAGCCTATCGGCTCCTCACAACTCTGGAAAGTGAAGGCCTGTTAACGCGCAACGAAGACAGTCGCCGATACCGTCTGGGTCCAGAGTTGATCGCGTTAGGCGGCTGTGCCATGCGCTCACACGATTTGCGCACTGCGGCGCGTCCCTTCATTCAGGCGCTGGCGGAGGATACAGGTGAGGCGGCGACGTTGGAAATCCTGTCCGGCAATCAGGTCATCGTTCTCGACGAGACAAGCGGCAGTCATCTGATTGCCATGTCGCAGGACGTGGGCACGCGCTTGCCGGCGCACGCTACGTCCACCGGCAAGGTGCTGCTGGCTTTTGCACAAGACGCAATAGTTGAATCTACTCTAGCCGGTCCGCTTGCGCGTCGTACCGAACATACCGTTGTCGATAGCGATGTGCTGCAAAGGCAACTCTCGACGATACGGCAGCACGGGTACTCGGTGGCGGTTGATGAGCTGGAGCTGGGCTTCGTTGCCATCGCAGCTCCGGTTCGCGACCAGGGCGGCGAGGTCATCGCCGCGGTCAGTATTGGCGGCCCCTCCATGCGATTGAATTCGTCTCGGATCGACGAAGTCAGCCCCATGGTTGTGAGCGTCGCCGAACACATATCATCACAATTGGGCTATCGGAAACGATAGGTTCCAGCACTAGCGAGCATCAGCCCTGCTAGGTTAGACCTCTAAAAGCAGGGATTCGATTGTTGTAATCATCTCAAATTAATCTGTTTGGTTAGGAAGGAGACACGGCATGCTTGCTGTAGAACCATCTGTTCGCACGTCGCCGGGTCCGGCGGCGCAACGCATTATTGATCGTGACGCCAAGGTCGTCTCACCATCCAACGGCCGAGAACACCCATTTGTCATGGCCTATGGTCGCGGTAGCGAGGTATTCGACGTCGACGGAAATCGCTATCTGGATTTTGTATCAGGTATCGGCGTCAACTCAACCGGTCACGTCCATCCCCATGTCACAGCTGCTATCCACGAAGCTGTGGATGAGTTCACACATATTTCAGCGGACTTCTACCATGAGCGATGGACGCGTCTGGCCGAGCGACTTGTCGAGATTGCGCCCTTCGAAAGTCCGGGACGCGTCTTCCTGGGCAACTCCGGCACTGAAGCTGTGGAGGCGGCTATCAAGCTGGCACGCATTCACACGGGCAGGACAAAGTTCATCGGATTCCTGGGCGGATTCCACGGACGCACACTGGGATCACTGGGTTTCACGGCAAGCAAAACAGTACAGCGTGCCGGCTACACGACAGTGGCCGACATCGTCCACATTCCTTATCCGAATCCCTATCGTCCCATTCTGGCCACTCAGCCAGGTGACCAGGACGTGGGAGAGACGGTTGTCAACTATCTCGAGAAGATCGTATTCAAGAACTTAGTCTCACCCTATGATGTTGCTGCCGTACTCGTAGAACCCATTCAGGGCGAGGGCGGCTACATCGTCCCGCCAGACAGTTTCTTTCCTCTCCTGCGAGAAATGTGCGATCGCTATGGCATCCTACTCATTGTCGACGAAGTACAGAGCGGTATGGGACGTACTGGCAAGTGGTGGGCGATAGAGCACTGGGGTGTGCAGCCGGACATCGTATGCACTGCCAAAGGGATCGCCAGCGGTATGCCATTGGGTGGAATCATCGCACGCGAAGCGATTATGACCTGGGGACCGGGGTCCCATGGCAACACGTATGGCGGCAACCCCGTCTCATGCGCTGCTGCGCTGGCGACCCTCGACGTGTTGCAGGCGGGCGTGCTGGAGAATGCACGCGTCCAAGGTGAATATATGATGGAGCAAATGCAGTTCCTTGCAGAACAACACGAGTGCATCGGCGAGGTGCGCGGCAAAGGACTCATGATTGGTGTGGAATTCGTGCAGAATGCAGAGATGAAGGCGCCGAATAGCCATCTGAGAGAGCGAATTAAGCAGCTCGCCTTTGAGAAGGGGCTATTGCTCATCGGTTGCGGAGAAAGCGCACTTCGCTTCATCCCGCCACTGGTCATCACCCAGCAAGAGATCGACGAAGGAGTAAGCATCTTCGCAGAGGCGTTAATCGAGGCTGAACAAGAAATCTAGAGTCGCTTATTGCAGCCGAAATAGTAGCCAATAAAACTAACCGTTAGCTCATTTGGAAAAGCAAGGCCGGACCGAAGATGGTCCGACCTTACTTTTCAGAGTACGGAGAGACAGGACAGCTACGAAATGAGCGTTCTGCCGCCCATATACGGTTGCAACACTTCAGGAACGCGCACGGTACCATCCGCCTGTTGGTAGTTCTCCAGGACGGCGATAACGATCCGTGGCAGCGCCAGACCGGAGCCGTTCAACGTGTGGACAAATTCAATCTTTCCCTCTTCCGTTCGGTAGCGCGTATTCATACGTCGTGCTTGAAAATCACGGAACCAGGCGCAGGAGCTGACTTCGAGCCACTCCTGGCTGCCTGCCGCCCATACCTCGATATCATATTTTTTGCAGGCTACGAACGAGAGGTCGCCCGTGGCGATGGCAACGCGCCGCCACGGCAGTCCCAGCCTTTCCGCGATTACTTCGGCGTCGGAAGTGAGGCGTTCGAGTTCGTCTGGTCCGTTCTGCGGCTCGACTACCTTTACCATCTCCACTTTTTCGAACTGATGCACGCGCTTGATGCCGCGTACATCCTTGCCGGCAGAGACCTTCTCGCGGCGGAAACACGGCGTATGCGCCACGTAGTTGAAGGGCAGCTCGCCCGCCTCGATAATCTCTTCGCGATGCAGGTTGGTCACCGGCACTTCCGCGGTGGGGATGAACCAGTAATCCTCGTCGGCGTCCCGGTAGAGCACATCGCCGAATTTCGGCAGATTACCGGTGCCGACCATGCAGTCCTCGCGCACCATGAACGGAGGATAGATCTCCTCGTACCCATGTTCATTCACATGTACGTCGAGAAAATAGTTGACCAGAGCCCGCTGCAAGGCGGCGCCTGCACCCTTCAGCACATAGAATCGACTGCCCGAAAGGCGTGCGCCGCGTTCTAGGTCGATGATGTCCAGATTTTCGCCGATGTCCCAGTGCGGCAACGGTTCGAAGTCGAACGTTGGCAGATCGCCGGACTGCTTGACCACTACGTTGCCGGATTCATCCGGGGCGACAGGCACATCATCCTCCGGAATATTGGGGATACGCAACATGGCCGACTCGAAGTCCGCTTCGACCGTACGCAGGTCCTCGTCGATCGCTGCAATTTCATCCCCGATTTCGGACATGCGACTCTTCAGCGCGTTGGCCTCATCCGTGCGCTTGTCACGGAACAGCTGACCGATTTCCTTGGAACCGGCATTTCGTTCCGCACGTAGAGCTTCGACGCTCGTCAGCAACTCGCGACGCTGCTCGTCCAACGCCAGCGCTTGTTCCCAAGGTGCATCCGGATCGTTGAGCTTGCGCATGGCTTCAGCCAGCGCTTCACGGTTCTCTCGCATCCAACGGATATCAAGCATTCTTCTCCTCCGCAGCCTGTGTATGAAAATAAAAAACGCCTTTCGCCTGTACTCAGGACGAAAGGGCATCGTGGTGCCACCTGATTTCGCAGGAACTAGGTTCCCGCCTCATTCACGATAACGGTGTGTGACCGCTCGGCCATTTCCTGCCGAGGTCTCAGAAGATGCTGATGCGCTAACCCGGGCTGCCTCGCACCGACCGGCAGCTCTCTGATTCCCGAAATTTAGCGCGCCGTGTTCTTCGTCATTGACGCTAGGATGTCGTTCAGCGCGAGCCGTCAAAATGTACTACTCAAGCCCACACGTTCGACAATTGTGCAGACTATCATAGGCTATAGTTGCTGTCAATCCTGGGGCGAACATTCTTGCAGGGCAGATGAAAGTCCGTGAGAGCACGCTGGCTTTCACCAATCCAAGTGATATGCTAGCGCGAGGCCAACCACTTATTCGCAGTTGCTGCCAAGGCCGGAAGGGACATGATCACTTCCGGCGACTCAATGCCCACCACCGAATACGAGAGGACGTCTAGATGGTCCACAAGCCAATCGAACATCGTGTCCGGCATGTCGGCTTCCACATCGACACGCACGACTGAACCGCGTGCGCTACGACCCTGTACCGGCTCTGTATCTGCGTCCTTACTGACCTTCCGCCCGGATGTGCGCAGGACGCGGAAACAATGCACGCGGTTGATGGGAATGTCAACGAACAGTTCGGTCACGAAATGGCGCACCAGTTCCAGGCTCCACACGGAATACGTGACCGGTTGATGACCGTCAGAATTGCCGGACGAGGATGCATGGGGAAGCGTCACCAACCTCGGCGTTGCTATGGGTATCTTCAACCTTGCCATGCGAGCGGCTGGCGTCGGCTGGTGCCCGCCTTCGAGTTCTATTAGTAAGTTCAGGCTGTCACTGCTAATGTACGGAAAAGGGCGACCTGGGTCGACGGCGAGTGGCGTCAGCAGCGGATATATATGTTGCTTGAAGTAGTCGGACAACCACCGACCGTCTAGGTTCATCGCCTCGTCCACAGAGACGGTTATCCAACCGAGTTGAGCCAGGCGCGGAAACAAGTCCGAGTCCAGCAAAGAATTTGCGCTTTTGTGCAGCAGTTCGGTCCAACGAGCCAGTGCAATGGACCAGGTCGTCTCATCACCCTCCATTTGCTTGCCATCAAAGCTGAACGGTGACGAAAACTCTCGAAACAGAGAGTCGACCTGCTTTGACATATCCGCCAGATCCTTCAAGCGCTTGGACAGCGAGCGTCTATTGTCATAGGCGCGTAATAGCGAGTCCGCTGGATCGAGCAGTTGGAGCGGCATGCCCTCGCGGTTGGCGAAGAGCGATGCGTAGGTCGTGCTTAGCAACTCCTCAACTTGCACAGATCGTAACTTTTTCTGTTGCTTGCTCTGTTCCATGTCGACAACTCGAACGGTACGTACATCTCGACAAATTGGATCTATTTACTGCAAAGACTTTGTCCTTTGGCCAAGTGAAGTCGCGTGCCAGAAACGGCTGTGGAGAACGGTCTTCGTCCTGTGTCACCGGACAGACAATCGCTGACGTGGGCGATAGCTCTCTTCGCTGAACTATTCAACAGAATCGTCGTTCACCGGACCAACCGGAGGATCTTCTTCATACGCCAATGCCAAGGCACGGTCTGTAACCTTGCGATAGATGGACTGCAGTGTATCATAGACTTCCGCGTTTGCATGTGTGAATGCTGGCGGACCCAGCCTGCGCAGCAATATGAGTTCAGATAGCGGGCGCACAATGTGCGGACGATACTGTTCGAGCACGCGTCCACTGCCCCAGAAGCTTTCTACCTCATCTTCCAGAGATGTCGCAAGCTGCGATTCATTCATCGCGTGAGCATCGGCGACTTGTTGGGCGGTGGCAGGCGCATACCCGTTGCCGTTCTCATTTTTCGATTCAGACGAGACTCCCCGCGCTCGACGCAACATGCGCAGGACCTGTTGCCGACGACGCCCGCGCAGCAGAAAGAGAAGCCATGGATCGTCATCCAACATTTCGGCTGTGTGGCTGAGCACACGTGCGACATGGGGACAGACGGCTGCATCCGGCTGATGGTGTTCACAGGTACAGCTGACTTCGATGCGCTCGTACGGTTCTGGACTGAGTGATAGCCCATGCGTCTGCAAGGCGGTGTTCAATTCATCCGGAAACTCTCCGGCGAGCAACTGTGCGGCAAACAAGGCCTGGCGGCTGAGCAGGTCGACAGCCTGCGCCCATTGCTCGTCGCTCCATACCGGGATCGAGACCGTTACTGTGCATTCGGCATTGTCGCTGGATTTCCTGCCGTCCAGGATAGCGCTCGTGATGCGTCCTGCCTCAATGTCGAGTCTGGTGATGCGCAGGCTATTCTTCTCAGCGTGCGATTCTGCAGCACCGTTGAGGTGCTGCAGAATCGATGCACGCCATCGCTCCGACCAAGTACCCGCTGAAGCTGCTCGGTTGTTTGTCATACGATATCATCTCCGACCGCATCGTAGCGCAGTGCGATCAGCGTCTGAAGTTGGTCGCTATCCAGTTCAGTAAGCCATTCCTCACCGGAACCGACAATGGACTGCGCCAGTGCTTGCTTGCTTTCGATCAGCTCGTGAATGCTCTCCTCCAACGTGCCGGCTGCCACAAACTTGTGCACCTGTACATTCCGCAATTGCCCGATTCGAAAAGCCCGGTCCGTTGCCTGGTTCTCGACTGCCGGATTCCACCAGCGGTCGTAGTGGAAGACCTGGTTCGCACGCGTCAAGTTCAGTCCGGAACCGCCAGCGCGCAAGCTGAGCACAAAAACCGGAGGCCCGTCCTCGCTTTGGAACGACTGCACCATTTTGTCGCGTTGCTGTGCCGAACTACCGCCGTGCAGGAAGAGCGTGTCAAAACCCAGCGTGTCTGTGATATGGCGCTGCAGCAGGCGTCCCATTTCCACATACTGTGTGAAAATCAGCGCTCTGTCGCCCACGGACAAGGCCTCTTCCAACATCTCCGTTAAGCGCGCCAACTTGCCGCTGCGGTTCTGCAAAGGGCCGCTCTGTTTAAGAAATTGCGCAGGATGGTTGGCGATCTGCTTTAGCTTCGTCAACAGCGCCAGCACCAATCCTCGGCGCTGGATGCCGTCCGAGTCGTTGATCTTCTGCATGGCCTCAGCCACCGTCTGCTCATAAAGCTTCGCCTGTTCGGTGGTCATGGAACAGTAGACGATCATCTCGTTCTTTTCGGGCAGATCGGAGATGATGTCCGGATTGGATTTTACTCGGCGCAAGAGGAACGGCTGCACCACGCGACGCAACTCGTCCGTGCGCTCTTCGTCGTTGTAGCGCTCGATGGGCACCACATAATTGCGCCGAAATGTCTCGCGGCTGCCGATGTAGTCGGGGTTGAGGAAACGCATGATGCTCCATAACTCCATGAGCCGGTTCTCCACCGGCGTACCGGTCAATGCAATTCGGTTTCGCCCGCGCAGGCGCTGGATAGCCTGGGTCTGTTTGGCGGTCGGTGTCTTGATGTTTTGAGCTTCATCCAGGATCAGATCGCTCCACTCGTGCTCAACCAGCAGTTCCACGTCCCGACGCGCAGTACCATAACTGGTCACGACCATGTCAGTGGATTCAATGGATTTCGTAAATTCTGCGCCTGTCGAACGCGTGTTGCCGTGGTGAACCATGACTGTGAGTGACGGTGCGAAACGCTCCATTTCACGACGCCAGTTGGCCATGACGCTGGTTGGACAGATGAGTAGCGCCGGCGCCTCGCGGTGCGGTCCATCACCGTCGTCCTCACGCACATGCAGCAGCAGCGCAATCGTCTGAATAGTCTTGCCCAGGCCCATGTCATCCGCCAGACAGGCGCCGAGCCCCAAGCTGCGTAAGTAGGCCAGCCAGCCGAGTCCGCGACGCTGGTAGGGGCGCAACTGCCCCACAAAGCCCGTGGGTTCCAATATCTCATCCAGCGGCTGTGCCGATCGGAGCCGAACGAGAACTTGTTCAATCCAGCCCGAAAGTACGACATCTTCCAGGCCAAGCACGCCTTCAACCGATTCCGGTGCGATATCATCCGGAAGCGCATCTGGCGTCAATCCAACTTCGGGCTCAGTTTCACCTGCGCTCTGATGGCTTTGCGCCACCTGTACTGCCCGCAGCAAACTCAAACTACCGACCTGGCTAGGTTCGGTCAGGAAGCGCTGTGCTGCGTCCACCTGATCAGGATCCAGCTCCACCCAACGCTCTCGCAGACGAAGCAAGGGCGTCCTCATGGCAAACAGCTGGTCAAACTGTTCTCGCGTGAGCTGTTCGCCGCCCAGCGTCAACTCCCAAGAATAGTTGACGCGATTGGACGACTGCTGCTGTGAGGCGTGCGCTGGACGCTCGCCGTGCAGCCCGGGCTTTTGTTCAGAAAGCTCTTCAGGCCATTCATCCGCAAAATCGTTGACATCGTCATCGGAATCCGAGAAGAGCCGCAGACGCAAAGCCAGCCGCATGTCGCGATGCGAGTACCACCAATCCGGCAGGACGACGCCAAACCCCGTGCTTTCGAGGATAGGTGACACCTCGCGCAGAAAGTGGTAGGCCTCTTCCGTGGTCAGATGGCATTCTTCAGGTTGCGGACTGCGCAGCGAACGCTCGATGGGTTCAAAAAGGCGGCTGGCGACACCGAGTCCGGTTAGCAGACGCTCCTGTGGCTGATCAATCTGCCTGCCGCCAGCCATGACAAATCCACGCGTGCTCGCCCACGCTTCTCTGGCCGACACCATGAGATCGGCATTGTCCCTGGCCTGAAGATAATAGCGCAGCCGCCACCGAGATGCTTCAGACACGAACTCGAGAACTCCGTCGGTCTCTTCGATGGGGTCGTCGTCGCTTGTCTTGTCAGGCAACCTCGGCTCGTCCAGCACGAAACAGATGCGAAAGTTCGCGTCGCGCACTACATAGAGCCGCTCCGTCCACTGCCGCCATTCCTGGTACAGCTCGTGGGCAGGCTGCGGCGCCAGTGCAATCGTTGGCGAGGCGCCAATCAAGCTCCGCATCCAGGAGATGGACGGCGTATCAATAGCGGGCAGTGTCACATCAGAAGCCCACTTGCGAATGGCTTCTTCGGCAATACTCTGCACAAAGTGGTCTAGCAAGGCGGCAGAGCTTGGCGCAGACTGGGCTGTGTCGGTATTGTAGGCCCGACAGACCGGCGGCATGGATTGAATGAGCTGATTTCGGCGTCCTTCGATGCCGGGGTCGCTCATCTGCGGCATCCATTGCGCCGCCAGCGTACCGTTCTTGTTCGGTCGCAAACCGGGCAAATAGTGCTCGCCGACGAGCATCTCCAGCACGTACTTGGCGGAATTGCTCCAGAAGCGGAGGTCGTTGCCGATGCGCACGCGGAAGGTTCGTGTGGCGCCTGTTACCGGCGTTGCAGTACTGCCCTGCTCTAAATGGGTCAGGAATCGCATGGCTAAGCGCGGACTAATCGCCAAGCCCGTTACTTGCCACTGGCGCAAAGCTACCTCATCCGCCGCTGTGCCGTTAGAGCCCACCGTATCAGCCACAGTGGATCCCTGTACACCATTGCCATTGGACCCGTTGCCAGAACGTCTGTCCGAACCGTTGTTGACACCGGTGACCAGGACGCGCGAGACATTGCGCCGTGACATGGGTGCGCCCGCTTGGCTGGGTAGCCAAACCGTTGCGTTCATCGGCTTGGTGGCGCTCGAGTCAATCGCGGCGAATTCAGTCGTCAGCGCTTCTCGCAATTGGCTAATGGACGCCTGATGTGGATGTGAGGGCACCTTGGGCAGACGTTGCCGTCCCGCCCCATTGGATTGGCGGCTCGCGGCCCGATGCGGTCGCGGCTCGGTAGGGGTATTGGATGTAGTATTATCCCAGCGTAAGGACTGCTCTAGATCCTCGGCCCACAGGAAAAAACTATGGTCTTGGGTAGTATCAAGCGAACGTAGCCACGCACCGTGCAGAATAATAGGCATAAAGAGTATTGTATCGTGACCGTGCACGACATTCAAATTCTCTTAGAGCCAACTCTTGGCATGATTCTTTACTGATGCCTATTCCAGTGTGAGAAGGGGTCTATGAGACCGGAAATTGGTCGGACGCATCCGGAGAAACGACGACTACTGTGCCGTAAATCTTCAGGCGGCGCAGTAGGAGGACCGCAAAAACCACCATTATTGATGGCGTTCGATACCCTAGTCCTCTACACTTGCTCGGGCGTCAACGTAGCTGCGTATTCTTCGAGCAATTCGATTTCACGCTCGATTTCCTGCATGACAAGACCCGGTTTAGCCGCCAATGCATCATCCATCATCAGACCGATGCGGATGTCGCCAGCATAGCTGAGAATGCTAATGCCCATTCCGACGCCTCGGGTCTGCGGCACCCAAAACATCATATTTGTCACACGCGTGCCCATTAAGTAGACCGGCTGTCGAGGGCCGGGCACATTGGTCAATATGCAGGTTGCTTTGGACGCGAACCAGGACGTGGCATGACGTGACACGGGTCCGGGAATCATGCCCATGACACTGAGCACCTCATAGAGGAGAACCGGTTCTGTGGAACGTTTCAGACGGTTCATCCTCCGTTGCACGTCGCTAAGCCGCGCCTGGGTCGAATCCAACGTGATGGGCAGCGTTAGGAAGACGAGGCTAAACTTGTTGCCCAATGTGATGGGTGCTGTCGACGGGCGCAAGTTAATCGGAATAGTGGCGCGAATATCTCGAGTCGGTTCCGTCCCTTCGTAGCGGACCACATAACGTCGCATACCGCCGGCGACGGCTGCCACAAGGACATCATTCACTGTCGTGCTGGTCGCCTTGCCAACGGCGCGCACGCGGTCCAGTTCAATGGAATGGGACAGTGCGATACGCTTGATAGGCGTCAGATCGCCGCGATAGATGGAGCGCCGGTCCTTCGACATGAGCACGAGTTTGGCCAGATTCGCAGTTGCCGCGACAGCGACCATTCCGGTCGACGCAAGCGCATCCATCGCCTCTCTAGCGGCGGCTTGCGCCTTCTGTGGATCTGTGTCCATTTTGCGCACAGCAGACAAAAGAACGCCGGCAGCCAGTCCTGCAGCCCGCAATGAAGTGCGCGCAAGGTCCGGTATCAGGCTGCCGTTCTTCTCTTGGGAAGAGACCTTTGCCGGCTCTGGCCCGGCGCCTAGTTCCGGATCAGTCAGCGATAGGATGATACGCATGAGCGCGAAGCCGTCTCCGATGGCATGGTGCAGGCGACCATATACGGCGCAGCCCCCATCCACGTTATCAATGAGATAGATGCGCCAGAGCGGACGCGTCCGGTCCAGCGGTTCGGACGAAAGCATACTGATCAGGCGCTGCAAGTCATCGGTATTGCCCGGTTCGGGTAACGACAGATGGTGCACCTGAGAAACGCAGATCGAAGTGGACGTCTGTTTGCCAATAGGAGCGGCCTAAATAGCTCCTGCTTTCAATTAACCTCTGCGAGAAACGACTATAGCGGGCGATCAGGCGCTTGGACAGTATGCGGAGAAACTCATCATAGTCAACTGCGTCCGCCAACACCATGACGCAATTGATGATCATGGGATTGGTGGACTCATCCATCCCCAACCAGGCCTCATCCACGCGCGATACCGGTGTGCGGTAGATTCGCTTCGACATGCGTACCATCCGTTCTATCGATCTTATCTTTATGTCTATTTTGCGCCGCACGGTGCTTGACATGCAGTGTTTGCACTCCTAGGGGATCCAACCGCAACCGCTGGGGAACCGCATCCTCCAGCATCGACGCCTTTTGAGTATAGACGAGAGCCAGGAATTTTGGTACACGCCATCCCTGACAGGTGCAGCCCCGCGCGCTGGTACGCAGCCTTGGTACGATTTTGTGTTGCCAGGCCGTAAGCTAGAATTGCGCGCCATGTGGACGGCAATCTATAATGGCGCTATTTACAACCCAGCGTGAACCGATGTGGACACATGTCTCGCGCTAACGATTGAACAATCACTCAAGATAGTAATGCGAGCATAGAGGACGCTGCTTATGATGAAATCCCATACTTGTGGAGAGCTTTCCGTCAAAGATATCGGCGCCGAAGTAACATTGGCGGGCTGGGTGCACCGCGTGCGTGACCATGGCGGCGTGGTGTTTATCGACCTGCGCGATCGCTTCGGCATCACACAGGTCACAACCGGTGAAGACGCCCCGGCTGAGCTTGTGGATGCCGCTTCGAACCTGCACAACGAATACGTGGTTCAAGTGCATGGCACGGTGCAGCCTCGCCCGGAAGGGTTCGAGAATCCGAACTTAAAGACCGGCAAAATCGAGGTCATAGCGGATACGATAAACCTGCTCAGCGAGTCCAAGACGCCTCCGTTTTACATCAGCGGCAAAACCGATGATGTGGACGAGGCGCTGCGTCTCAAATATCGTTACCTGGACCTGCGGCGACCCAGCATGACCGAAAACATGGTCTTGCGCCACAAGATCACGCGCTTTATCCGTGAGTTTCTGTCCGAGCGCGATTTCTTGGAAGTCGAGACGCCCATTTTGCTCAAAAGCACGCCCGAAGGGGCGCGCGACTTTGTCGTACCGAGTCGTCTGCGGCCCCACGAGTTCTATGCTCTTCCGCAAAGCCCGCAACAGATCAAACAGTTGCTCATGGTTGCCGGCATTGAACGCTACTTCCAGATCGCACGCTGTTTCCGCGACGAGGATCTGCGCGCCGACCGCCAGCTTGAGTTCACGCAGCTCGATATGGAGATGAGCTTCGTGGAGCCGGAGGATGTATGCGCCATTATTGAAGCGATGCTCATCGAGATGTGCGGTGAACTCAGCGACAAGCAGATCCAGAAAGCGCCGTTCCCGGTAATTACCTACCAGGAGTCCATGGACAAGTACGGCGTTGACCGACCGGACCTGCGTTTCGGCCAGGAGCTGTTCGACGTGAGCGAGATCGTGGCGAACAGCGAATTTGGCGTGTTCAGCAACGCAGTTCAAGCCGGTGGCGAGGTCAAGGGCGTCGTCTATCCTGGCGGCGGCAAGCTAACACGCCGCGAGCTGGACGAGTACACCCCGTTTGTGGCGCCCTACGGAGCCAAGGGTGTGGCGTGGATTGTTGTAACGGGCCAGCCAAACAAAGCCGGCTCCTATACGCACGATAGTGTCCGCAGCCAGATTGCTAAGTTTCTGTCCGAAGACGAATTGGACGGCATCATCAAAGCGAGCGGAGCAACAGAAGGCGACCTGATCCTGCTTGTAGCAGACAAGCGCGAGGTCGTCGCGCAGGCACTGAGCAACGTACGGCTGGACATCGGCAAACGGGCTAACCTCATCGACCCGAATCTGTTTGCCTTCTGTTGGGTAGTAGACTTCCCATTGTTGGAGTACGACGAGGAGGAAGAACGCTGGCAGGCGGTGCATCATCCCTTTACCAGTGCGCTGGACAGCGACTGGGATAAGCTTGAAACAGATCCGGGCGCGACCTTGGCAAAAGCCTACGACGTTGTGCTGAACGGCTGGGAAATCGGCGGAGGCAGCATCAGAATCCACCGCAGCGATCTGCAGGACCGGCTCTTCACCGCCTTGGGCATTTCCAAAGAAGAGGCGCAGGCGCAGTTCGGCCATCTTCTGGAAGCCTTCCAGTACGGGGCCCCGCCCCACGGCGGCATTGCGCTGGGTCTGGACAGAATGGTTGCGCTGTTCTCTGATTCGACGTCGATCCGCGACGTGATCGCCTTCCCGAAGACGGCTGCAGGCACCGACTTGATGCTGGATTCGCCGAGTAAAGTCTCGGAGGATCAACTGAAGGAGTTGCATATCAGTTTGCGACCGACTCGTAAGTCAACCAAGTAGCCTTGCATCAGCCATCAATAAAGAGAGCGGCGGTAAACATGAAAATTACCCGAATTGAGCCGCGTGTCGTTCATGTGAACCGCCGCGGCGACTGGGTATTCGTCTGTGTGCATACGGACGCGGGCATCACGGGTATCGGTGAAGCCAGCCATAGCCACAACGATGCGCTGCTCGTGGCGACACTGAATTACTTCGAAGAACAGATTGCCGGCCAGGACCCGCGACAGATCCAGGCCATCTGGCAAAAACTGTCACGGTTGGACGGCGGTCGTATTGCGGCGACCGCGCTCAGCGGCATAGAGCAGGCGCTGTGGGATATACTAGGTCAGTCGCTGGAAGTGCCGATTCATCAGTTGTTCGGCGGCGCGCTGACCAAGAAGCTGCGTCTGTACGCCAACATCAACCGCCATGTGAACAATCGTACGCCGGAGGGATTTTCCACGGCGGCGCGCCAGGCGGCGGACGAAGGCTTCACCGCCATCAAGCTTGCCCCGTTCGACGAGGTCAACGGCCCCAACCACGTACGCACCGGTCCAGATGCCGCCTGGCACCCAGGCGTCGAACGCGTGCGCGCCGTGCGCAAAGCCATTGGTGAACGGGTCGAACTTGCCGTCGACTGCCACAGCCGCTTGGATGCCAGCGAAGCTCGCACGGTGATGCAGGAGCTTGCGGACTGCAACCTCTTCTGGTTTGAGGAGCCGGTTCACCAGCGATACCTGGATGATTTGGCTGCCTTAACGGCATCCGCAGCCATGCCCATCGCATCCGCAGAAAGCGTGTTCGCCATGGAAGGTTTCGCTCCCTTCCTGAGCAGGCGCGTAGTGGATGTGCTGATGCCGGATGTGAAGCACGACGGCGGGCTAGCCGAGACGGCTCGTATTGCGTCTGCCGCGCGCATGCACGATATTCTCATCGCGCCCCACAATCCGTCCGGGCCAGTCGCCAATGCCTCCACGGCACAGGTCGTGAGCACCGCGCCCAACTTCTATATCCTTGAGTATGCATGGGGAGAAGTCCCCTGGCGGGCCGAGCTTCTGCAACCCTCCGAACGAATCGAAGACGGACATCTGGTGCTATCCGACTTCCCCGGCATCGGGCATACGCTCAACGACGACCTGGTCGAGCAGAAACGCGCGCACGTCATCTCCACAGCCGATTCGTCCAAAGTGCACGAGCGCTGAGCTCAGACAACTCGTCAACCTTGACACTGCCTGTGGCGAATCTAGGTTCGTAACAATAGTTGCTCGTCACATAATGTAGCCATACTGCAGACGAATGCGTGAACGGTTTTGCTTGAGTTTGGCCTGCGCCTGTGCTAGAATGCCCGTTCACCTATGGGTATTCGGAAACCTGCCACAATAGTGATCATTCTCGGCGTGCTGGCGCTGATGTTCGGCGCCGGCTATACCGCGTACCCGCTACTCCATGGTTCCGGATTGACGCAAGCCACCCTCCTCTCCCAGACTTTCAACCAGAACAATATGGACGTCTACTGGGAAGCGTGGCGGCTCCTGGACCGGGACTTCTACGGGAAGAAACCGGACGGCGCCGAGCGCACCAATGGCGCCATCCGCGGCATGGTGGAGACGTTCGGCGATCCGTACACCTATTTCGTTGAGCCTGCCGCCCGCGAACTGGAGCAGGACGACTTGCGCGGCAGCTTCGGAGGCATCGGCGCCGAGATTGAACAGACCGAAAGCGGGTTCGTATTGCGACCCTACGCGGACCAACCTGCCGCCCTGGCAGGCCTGCTGACAGGCGACATTCTGCTCCTGATTGACGGCGTGGAAATCCGCAATGACATGCGTCTGGATGAGGTTGTGGGCCTTGTGCGCGGGCCGATAGGCTCGATTGCCAATTTGGTCATACGAAGACCTTCTGACAATATCGTTGACGACGAACTATCGATTGCTGTGGAGCGCACCGAAATCCATACGCCGAGCATGCAATGGCGGATGGCGGACGGCACGCCGGACGGCTATCGAATCGGTATCATTGAGCATCGACAATTCACAGAACGCAGCCCGGAAGAGATGCGCCAGGCCGTCCAAGAACTGTCAGCCCAGGGCGCAACTGCCTATGCGATGGACCTGCGCGGCAATACCGGCGGTCTACTGAATTCAGCGGTAAAGATCGCGGATATGTGGCTTAGCGGCGGTGATATCGTGATCGAAGAGACGGCCAATGGCTCCGAAACAGTGTTTTCGGCTGACGCCGAGACCATTATCGACAACGCGCCGCTCGTGGTCCTGGTGGACCATAACTCAGCTAGCGCCAGCGAAATCGTGGCAGGCGCCATTCGCGACAACGGACGCGGCGTCATCGTCGGTCAAACAACCTACGGCAAGGGCAGCGTGCAATTGCTGCACGAGCTTTCCGATCAAAGCAGCCTGCATGTGACCAATGCACAATGGCTGACGCCGAATCGCGTGCAGATATCGGGGCGTGGGTTGACGCCTGATATCGAAGTGGCTGAGGGCGAGGATGCACTGTCGGTAGCTGTCGCCGAAGTGGAGCGATGGACCATCGCCCAAGCCGACCCGGTTGACGCCGATGAACAGGACGCGGAACCGAAGCTGCCGTGACAGAGTGCATCCTATTTAGTCACAGAACTGTGACGAAGCATCCTACATTCGCGCATGGCCGAAATGTGGCGCTGTACGAAAACCCAGAACGGCCGGCGCTATGAATGCGAAGGGGACCGCACCGATCCGTTCACGTGGCGCCACCGTAACCGTACTCATCGGTTGTTTCACGCTATTGGCTGTTGGCGCCATCTTCTTTATCGGCTTTGGCGCCGGTTTTGGCGCCGGACGCGTGACTGCGGACCCTGCTAACTGCGGTTCCACTGCGCAAAGCGGCGGCGCCCTTGCCCTGGACTGCAAGCGACAACCGCGCGACGGATCAGCTGATCGACTGTTCCCGGAGTTCGCCATCTTTTGGGAGGCAATGGATCTGCTCTACGACGAGTACTACGGCGATCTGCCCAACTCCGACGATGCAACCTATGCCGCGATTCGCGCTGTCATTGAGCAACTGGATGACCCGAACACGTCCATTCTGACGCCGGATGAAGCTGAATACTACCGCGATAATATCGAAGGCGAGTTTGAAGGCATCGGCGCGCGCGTGAGTTGGGATCCGGACGCGAATACACTTGTGATCGTGGAGCCGTTTGAAAATCAGCCGGCGTGGGAAGCGGGTCTGCGCCGCGACGACCTCATCTACGCGGTGGACGGCGTCAGTGTTGTGGGCATGGGTATGACGGAAGCCGTCCAGTCGATACGCGGTCAGGTAGGCAGTTCAGTCACGCTCACCATTATGCGACCGGGTGAGGCTGAACCCTACGACGTCACCATCGTGCGCGATAACGTGGATGTTCCGACCATCAGCACAAAATCGTTGGGAGCAGAAAGCGCGATTGCGTATATAAGGCTGAACAGCTTCAACGAGAATGCCGGAGAACTGGTCTTGCAGGCAGTGCAGGATGCCGTGGACCAGGACGCTGCAGCGCTCATTCTCGACCTGCGCGGCAACTCGGGCGGTCTGCTGCGCGAAGCGGTCAGCATCAGCAGCCTGTTTCTTGACGATAAGATCGTCGTGTACGAGCAATTTAGGGATGGCGGGCAAGAGATATATCATACAGACGGTCAACCGTTGACGACGGACATGCCGCTGGTGGTGCTAGTCAATGAAGGAAGCGCAAGCGCAAGCGAGATTGTGGCGGGCGCGCTGCAAGACCATGGCCGTGCGACGCTCATCGGCACCACCACGTTCGGCAAGGGGTCCGTGCAGCTGCCCTACACGCTGGCAAACGACGGCATCCTGCGCATCACCATTGCGCAGTGGCTGACACCGAATCAGCTCAGCATCAGCGGAGTCGGCCTGACACCCGATATCGTCGTCGAAAATGGCGACGCAGAGGACGGCGTTGACCAGCAGCTTAAATCTGCTGTCGACTTTTTGGAATCCGCGCTGAGCACTTCACCGGCAAGTGAATAGCCGGCGATTCCGAGAATCAGCGGCTTAATATACAGGTATAGATAGCAATACAGAAAGACAGCGTTTGAAAGACTGAATGGCAAAGAAGAATAAGCAGGACAATACAGAGAAGACCGGACCGCGCACAGTCGCCTCGAATCGCAAGGCGCGCCATGAATACTTCATAGAAGACACCTATGAAGCCGGCATTGCGCTCACGGGCACGGAGATCAAGTCAATTCGCGCCGGCCAAGTCAGCCTGCGCGAAGGATTTGTATACATTCGCAACGGTGAAGCGATCCTCATGAATGTGCATATTGCACCCTATGAACAGGGCAACCAGTTCAACCATGACGAGACGCGACCGCGCAAGTTGCTGTTGCACAAGCGGGAGATCGACCGCTTGCATATGCAGGCGACACAACGCAACTGGACCATCGTGCCTCTACGCATGTACATCACGGGCAAGGGACTTGCAAAGGTCGAGATTGCGCTGGTGCGCGGCAAGCGCATATACGATAAACGGGATACCATCGCCCAACGCGACAGTGAACGCGACATTCAGCGCTCGCTCAAGAACGCCTACTAGCCGCTAACCAGGACTCGGATAGTATTCATGGTCGAGAAGCCGCAAGCCGATATCCTCCTCCTGCTCTCGGTTGCACTGCCGCCGGCAGCGCTTGATATGCTGGGTCCGCTGGTAGAGGAGCGCGAGATAGAAACCGTCTTGGGTACCGTCGGGCCTCTGGGTCTGCGCAAAGGTGAGAATGCCCCCGCCCTCTGGGTAGAGCCGTATTCGGGCGCGCCAGGCAGAACAGATCCGCGTGCGACTGTTCTGGCGGCTGTTCAGCTCGGCATCCAGCAAATACTTGTGTGGGATTTCTGCGTGGCGTTGAACCCTGATCTCAGTCGCGGGCAGGTGGCGATTGTGTCCGACTACATTGACTGGACGCGAACCAGACGCGCCACCTTTGCCGACGCTGATACGTCCATTGAGCAGATCACCAACGCAGCCGTGCGCCCGGCGCTGTGTCCTCGGATGACCCAGGCTATGCGGGAGTCCATTCTGGATGCCAGCGAGGTAGTCTACCTGGCTGTGGATGGGCCGCGGCGCGAAACGGCTGCTGAGGCGCGCATGTTTCGCATGTGGGGTGCGGACGTGGTCGGACAGAATCTGTCGCCGGAGGTTGCTTTGGCGCAAGAGGCGGGTCTCTGTTTCGCCGGCTTGGTCACTGTGGCAGACGTGGCAGCCGATCAGCAATCAATTGTACCACGTGGTGAAATGCGTGCTTCGCTAGGTACTGCCTTGACGGCTCTGCCAGCGCTCATCCGCCGCTGCAGTCAAGCGGGCGAATGCGCTTGTGCAGCGACCCTGTAGTGCGAGAAGCAAGGTTCTTGGACTTCCAGCGAGCACCACTCATACTGGTACGAAATGTAGCAAAACGGTAAGAAACAGTAAATAGCGGCAAGCAACTAACGGGTTGTAGTGAAGGCAAGGAAAACGTACTGCATGACGATCGTTCACGGTTTTGAACTTATTCGAGAAGAGTCAATCGACGAGATCGACGCCCAGGCGCTGCTCTATCGCCATCTGAAGTCTGGCGCTACACTATTGTTTATCCGCGTCGACGACGAGAACAAGGTCTTCGGCATCAGCTTCCGGACTCCGCCGTCGGATTCGACCGGCGTTGCCCACATCATGGAACACTCCGTGCTGGGCGGTTCGGAGAAGTACCCGCTCAAGGAGCCGTTCGTCCAGTTGATCAAGGGTTCGTTGAAGACATTCCTCAACGCCCTGACTTATCCGGATCGAACAGTCTATCCTGTGGCGAGCCAGAACACTCAGGACCTGTACAATCTCATGGAGGTCTATTTAGATGCGGTGCTACATCCGCTGATCACGCCCGAGCATCTTATGCAGGAAGGCTGGCACTATGAGCTGATCAACCCGGAAGATCCGCTGTCGAGAAAAGGCGTTGTCTACAATGAGATGAAGGGCGCCTATTCATCTCCGGATAGTCTGTTGTATCGCTATAGCCAACAGGAACTCTTCCCGGACAATGCCTATGGCTTTGATTCCGGCGGTGATCCGGCGGCGATTCCCGATCTCACCTATGAAGAGTTCACCGACTTCCACATAACCTATTACCATCCTGCCAATGCGCTCATTTTCTGCTATGGCGACGATCCGGTGGAGGATCGCCTGGCGATCATCGACGCCGCGCTGGCGGGATTCGACCACGCAGAGGTGGACGGTCTTGTACAGCTGCAGGAGCCTCTTCAGAAGCCGCGCACGGTTGTGCGCCAATACGATGCGGACGAGGCGGAAGACGCTACCAAGCGCGGCATGGTAAACGTGAACTGGCTGCTGCCTGAATCCAATGACGAGACCTTGATCATGGGCTTGAGCTTGCTGTCCCATGTGCTGGTGGGCACACAGGCTGGCCCCCTGCGCAAACGGCTCATCGATTCGGGCTTAGGCGAAGAAGTCACTGGCGGCGGCCTCAGTGCACTGTTGAGACAGATGACCTTTGCCATCGGGCTAAAAGGCATTGCACCGGACGACGCGGCGGAGGTCGAGAGCCTAATACTCGAAACACTGGATGTGCTCGCTGATAGCGGCTTCGACGAGGAGATGGTTGAAGCTTCGCTCAATACGATCGAATTCAGCCTGCGCGAAAACAACACGGGCTCCTTTCCACGCGGTCTCGGGCTGATGATGAATGCTGTGCGCGGCTGGCTCTATATGGACGACATCATGGCCTCTTTGCGCTATGAAGCGCCGCTCAACGAAGTGCGCACGCTGCTCGCCAATGAGCCTCATTATCTGCAACAACTGATTCGTCAGTACCTGCTGAATAACACACACCGGGTTACGGTCGTGATGGAGCCGGAAGCGGGCCTCAATCGCAGGCGCGAAGAGGAAGAACGGCGCAAGCTGGCTGCGATTCGCGATGCAATGAGCGAAGAGACGCTGGCAGAGGTTGTGGTGGAGACGAGCCGTTTGCGGGCTCTGCAGGCGCAGCAAGACACGCCGGAAAAGCTGGCCCTGCTTCCGACACTGCATCTGTCTGACCTGGAAAAAGAGAGCAAGACCATTCCTATCGAACAGAGCGAAGCACAGGGCAGCCGAATTCTGATGCATGACCTGTTCACAAACGGAATTCTGTACCTGGATCTAGGCTTTGATATGCATCAGGCGCCGGAGGAGCTATTGCCCTTTGTGAAGCTGTTCGGCCAATGTCTCACGCAGATCGGCACGGAGACGGAGGACTTTGTACAGCTGTCGCAGCGTGTGGGACGTCTGACCGGCGGCATACATGCGACTCCGTACGTTGCCGCCAAACGAGACGACGAACAAGGCGTCGCGCAGCTGTTTGTGCGCGGCAAGGCTACCATAGCGCGAACCGGAGACCTGCTCGACATCCTGCGCGATATGCTGCTAACTGTGAAGCTGGACAACCGAGAGCGCTTCAAACAGATGGTGATGCGCGCCAAGGCGAATATAGAATCCAGTCTGATACCCTCCGGCCATTCTGTCGTGGATGGCAGGCTGCGCGCCAGTTACAATGTTGCCGGGTGGGCTTCAGAACAGATGAACGGTGTAGACTATCTGCTGACGCTTCGAAAGCTCGTCGATGAAATCGACAACGACTGGGCGTCCGTATTGGCCAAGCTCGAGGAAGTACGGACCCTCCTGATCAACCGCAATGCGCTTGTCTGCAACGTGACCGTGGACGCGGACACCTGGCGAGAATTACGACCAGATGTTGAGCATTTCCTGGCCGATCTGCCTGACAAGGATGTCACGCTTCAAGCGTGGCCCGTGCCGTCGATCAGTGAGAATGAAGGCATCTTGCTTCCGGCGCAGGTGAACTATGTGGGCAAGGGCGCCAACCTGTACGCGCTGGGATATGCACTGGATGGCTCGATCAGTGTGATCAGCAACTATCTGCGCACGAGTTTCCTGTGGGACACCGTGCGGGTGCAAGGCGGCGCCTATGGCGCCATGGTGCGCTTCAATCGACAGTCCGGCGTACTGACTTTTCTTTCGTACCGCGACCCGAATCTGTTGGACACATTGGCGGCGTACGATCACACGGCAGAGTTCTTGCGGAGTGAATCGCTCAGCGCGGATGAGCTGGAAAAGAGCGTTATCGGCGCAGTTGGCACTTTGGACGCCTACCAGTTGCCCGATGCCAAAGGCTTCACCTCCATGGTGCGCGAGCTGCTGGGCGTGACCGATGAGGAACGCCAACAATATCGCAGCCAGGTGCTCGACACCTCACTGGCTGATGTACGTGCGTTCGCCGATGTGCTGGATGCCGTTGCCGCCCAGGGACGCGTGTCTGTTCTTGGCGGTGAGGACGCGGTCCGCGCCTCGGCAGAGACGGTGCCGCTCCAGAACATCTGGCGGATCCTATAGCAATCGGAGCGGAACCTACAGCAAAAGCACGGCGTCAATGGTATCTAGGATCACTAGGTATTAACACACTGGTTTGGTATACTCGACATATGAGTCGATTGGAGCGCTTGATTGAATGCTAATTGGAGCCGCAACGCGTTTGTCTACCTGCTCATTCTGGTAGCCGCAGCGGCGCTTTTCTTCAACCTATACGGTGCCGATGAACCTGCGCCGCAGATTACCCTCAGCCAGCTCGCTAGCGCAGTGCAACAAGGACGGGTTGCGTCCATCTCAGTGAACGACGCAGAAGTGCAAGTCATGCTGAATGGGGAAGATACGCCCTCCATGACTCGACGCGAGAGCGACGTCCCTCTGACTGAAACGCTGATCGGCCTTGGCGTCACACCGGCACAGTTGGCTAACGTGAAGATCACCTACGAGCCGCCGGGTAATTCCGGCAACTGGCTGGCGCTGCTGGTCAATCTGCTGCCGTTGATCTTTATTGGCGGACTTTTCTTTATCCTCTTCCGACAAACGCAAGGTAGCAATAACCAGGCGCTTTCGTTTGGCAAGAGCCGCGCCCGCATGTTCACCGGCGATACGCCAACGGTTACGTTCGATGACGTTGCCGGCTCAGACGAAGCCAAACAAGAACTTGAGGAAGTGGTGGAGTTTCTGCAGGAACCGCAGAAATTCGCGGCGCTGGGCGCACGCATTCCCAAGGGCGTGCTGCTCATTGGGCCGCCTGGCACCGGCAAGACGCTCATGGCGAAAGCCGTGTCCGGCGAGGCAGGCGTGCCGTTCTTCAGTATTTCAGGCTCGGAGTTTGTGGAGATGTTCGTGGGTGTCGGCGCCAGCCGTGTGCGCGACCTCTTTGAACAGGCAAAACGAAACAGCCCTTGCATCATCTTCATCGACGAGATCGATGCGGTAGGCCGCTATCGTGGCACGGGCCTTGGCGGCTCGCACGACGAGCGTGAACAGACGCTCAACCAGATCCTGGTCGAAATGGACGGCTTCGGTACGGACACGAATGTGATCCTCATCGCCGCCACGAATAGACCAGACATTCTGGATCCAGCGCTGCTTCGCCCGGGACGTTTCGACCGGCGCGTCACCATGGATCGACCGGATGTGGTGGGGCGAAAAGCTATTCTTGAAGTGCACACGCGCGGCAAACCGATCGCACCGGGTGTGAACCTGGAGCAGGTTGCCCGGCAGACGCCTGGTTTTGTCGGCGCCGACCTGGAGAACGTGGTGAACGAGGCTGCCATCCTGGCGGCACGTCGCAACTTGAAAGCCATTACCATGTCGGAGCTGCAGGAAGCCGTGGAGCGTATCGGCATGGGCGGGCCGGAACGTCGCAGCCGGCTCATGTCGCAGCAGGACAAGCAGGTCATCGCCTACCACGAAGCGGGACATGCTGTGGTGTCGCGGCTGTGTGAACACTCGGATCCGATTCAGAAGATTACGATCATCCCCCGAGGCGGCGCCGGCGGCTATGTATGGCAAGTTTCGGAACAGGACCGTGTGCTGGTTAGCAAGTCCTATTACTTGGACAATATTGCTGTGGCGCTCGGCGGACGCGTGGCAGAGGAGCTCGTTTTTGGTGATGTCTCCAACGGCGCCAGCCAGGACATCAACCAGCTGACGTCAACCGCTCGCGCCATGGTGACGCGCTACGGTATGAGCGATAAAATGGGACCGCTTCAGTTCGGCCAACAAGATGAGATGGTTTTTCTGGGACGTGAACTGGCTGAACAGCGTGATTACAGCGAGGAAGTAGCTGAGAATATTGACGAAGAAGTTCGCACAATCGTCGATACAGCCTATGGACGCGTGCGTATGCTGCTGAAAACCAATGTAGGTAAGCTGCATGCGGTGGCGCAAGCACTACTAGAGCACGAGACATTGGACCGGGACGAGTTCGAAGCGGTCTTTATGGCTGCGTAGAGGTTCTGCAAGCGTTCCACAACAATAGACTTGAGCAGTAATCAAGGCTGGCGGCTAGCCGCCAGCCTATCTGTTTCGATCAAAAGGAGACGCAACCTCGATACTGTAGAATGGAGTCCGCTCCCAACAAGCAAGGAACCAGCAACGCTTATACGCTCTCCAACTCTTCCAGTTCGTCTTCCTCATCCTCACTCTTGATGAGCACCTTGCGCCCTTTTCCGCCGCCCATATCCGGCCCCACCGCACCCCGATCCTCTAGCTGGCCCATCAGCCGCGCTGCCTTCGGATAGCCCAGCCGCAGCTTGCGTTGCAGCATACTCGTGCTGCACGATTTCATTCCACGCAACAGGTCCATGGCGTCGAGTATCAATTCATCCTCGTCATCCATTCGGTCCATGAGACCATTCCAAGGCGGAACGATAACCTTGCTGTCGTCGCCATTCTGCTTCCAGAAGCTGACGATATCGTCGATCTCCTCATCAGAGACGTAGCAGCCTTGCAGGCGGTAGAGCTTGGCCGCGTCCGGTCGCAAGAAGAGCATGTCGCCTTGGCCTAGCAGCCGCTCAGCGCCCTGCTGGTCCAGGATGACGCGACTGTCAACTTGGCTGGTCACGGCAAAGGAGATGCGAGTAGGGAAGTTGGCCTTGATAACACCTGTGACGACATCCGTGCTGGGGCGCTGTGTTGCCAATATGAGATGGATGCCTGTGGCTCGCGCCATCTGCGCCAGCCGCGTCACCTGCCGCTCCACGTCCTCTGCAGCCGTCATCATCAGATCCGCCAGCTCGTCCACCACAAGCACGATGTAGGGCAGCGTCTCCATGGCATCTTTACCGCGCTTGTGCTTGCGCGCTTTTTCGTTGTAGGCGGTAATATTCTTCACGCCATGCTCCCGGAAGAGCTGATAGCGGTCATCCATCTGGATGAGCAGCCACGTCAATGCGCCCATCACCTGTTCCACATCAGTGATGACCTTGCCGATGAGGTGCGGAATGCCGTTGTAGCCTGGCAGTTCGACCATCTTAGGGTCTACGAGAACGAGCTGCAGCGTATCCGGGCCATGCTTCATGAGCAGGCTCGTGAGGATGCTGTTGATGCACACCGACTTGCCGCTGCCCGTTGCGCCTGCGATAAGCATGTGCGGCGCCTTGGTCAGATCCATAACAACCGGTTCGCCGGAAGTGTCGCGCCCGAGACCAAGGAGTAGTTCGCCCTTTGCGTTCATGACCTTGCTCTCCATGATCCCGCGCAGCGCTACCATGGACTTATCCGAGTTGGGCACCTCGATGCCTACATACGGGCGTCCAGGGACAGGCGCCTCGATACGAACTGATTTCGCGGCCAATGCCAGTGCCAAATCATCGGCCAAACTGGCGATTCGGTTCACACGCACCTTGCGTCGACGGCCGGACTTCTCCTGGAAGAGCGGCTCGACGCCGAATTGCGTGACGGTTGGTCCGCTTTCGACGTGAACCACGCGCACCGGCACGTCGAAGTCGCCAAGCGTCTTTTCGATGGTCTGCTCAAGGATGCGCGCATCGGCCCCGCCGTACACGCCTGCGTCGGCCTTCAGCAGCTCGATAGGCGGGTAAACAATCGTGCTCGCAGCGCGGGAAGCCGGACTACTCTTCTTGTCCGAACTCGTTTTCGCAGCAGTCGTCTTGCGCTTCTTGGCGGAACCATCTGACTTTTGAGTGCTGGACGAAGCTGCTGTCTGGCCTGATGAATCTGCAGCGCTCATCGGAACGGCCGCTGAAAGCTGTGCTTGCGCGCCCTGTTCCACGTTCGAGTAAGATGGCGGTGCGCCAAAAAACTGATCCCAGTCAGCGACGCCTGCCTCGCTGGATTCTGCTGTGTCGCTGTACGGTTCGACGAAGTTTCTCGTGCGCGGCAATGACTGATAGCCGACGTCGTCAACTTCTTCGTAGCTGACAACCTTCTCCGCCAGCCAGCGCACATAAACGAGCAACACAGGTAATAGTCGCGCCGTATAGGCTGGAATGTAGATGAGCGGTGAATAGCGGATAACCAGATAGGCGCCAACGACAGCCGTAAGCGCCAACACAATCAACGCGACGCCGTGACCAAGCAGCTCGGACAGAGCGCCGCCCATCATATAGCCTAAGATACCGCCGCCCGTTCCGTCGACTTCGGCGCCCATAACGTACGGCTTATTCTGCACCACCCACGTGGCGGATGCCAGCGAAAACAGTAGCAGCTCCGCCCCCAGGAGCGCTTCCGGACTCCAGTAGCCGGCGCGTTCGCGGAAAACCAGTGCGACGCCGGCGACGACAAAGGAAAGCGCGAAGAGGGGCGCGGTCCAGCCTGCAGCTTGCTGCAGCCAGACCACGTTTTCGGAACTGCGCAGAGACGCGAATGCCAGGACGCCAAGGCCGAAAACCACAGCGCCTGCAATCTCTGTCATATATTTTCTTTGTACCTTGATCAGAACCTGTGGCAACTGATCAACGCTGAGTTCCGCTTTCGCCATGTTGATTTGTGCGGCGAGTTTGGGGATTTGTCTCCGCGTGCGCCGCGACACGCACTATGACGTACCTGACCGGTGGCTGTTCCATCCGCCGGACGTACCGTTGCTGCGGCTACTGTAGTACCTGATAATGTATGGACTGGTTACGATGACAGTCTTCTGCGACGGGGACATGACGCCGCAGCGCACTTGTCACGTCTCCCGATTGGACCGAGTTTTCTCAGTATGATTCAGCGGTTTGGCGGTCCCATCCGCCTCTTGTTTCGCCGGTTCTTCCGGAGCGCCGCCGATGTCCTGCCGTTCCATCTCAGCTAGCACGTGGGCGAGTTGACCAACTGCGACGCGCTGCTTGCGATAGAGGTCGCTTTCGCTGATGGCCAAGCGGTCGGCAATCTCACGTACTTTGCGTCCCTGGATAAAACGCATATCCAGGATGTTGTAAAGCAGCCACTCTGGCCTGCTCAAATTCTGGGCACCGTCTGGTTTCAGCTTCAGAATTGCCGAGTCCAACACCTGTCGCAGCGCTTTGGTCGAGTTCTCGCTACCCTCATCCAGCGCCTCATCGACGAGTCGCAACTCCACCAGCGGACTACGAGAAAGCTTTGGTCCGCCCCAATAGTGCCGTAGTGCATCCTTGACCCACGCCTCAAACTCGGGGCTGTGGATAGGGCTCGGATTCAGCAGCGCGTCAACTGTAGACTCTTCGCTGTCGGCGACGCTATAGGGTACCGCATTGCGCATCTGCTGAATGCGTTCTACATCCGGTATGATGCGGCGCAATACTATCAGCACCTGTTGCTGCAGCTGCCGATCCATCAGCGCACGGCCCACATTTTCAACCATACGCCCGAGCAGTGCGACCTCGTCTTCAGTTAACAGCGGCGTTTCGGTTCGTGCCTGAACACCCAGTAATCCCAGGGCACGCTGCTTTGATTCGCCGTTGCCTTCAGACTCCAACAGCGGCCATATCCAGTAACCTTGATGTGAGACCGGCTGGACCGTCGCTTCACGGCGCAGCACCGAAGACAGTGCCTCGTTCCAGTCTTCAACATCAGTTACTTTATGTCGAGTTTCCGGCGGACCTACTACCGCTTCCAACACAAGGTCCGCTCCGGCAACTGCCGCCACAAAGCCTGATGCCACTCGGAGGAATTCGCAAAGCGCAACCAGGTTATTGTCCAAATACTGGCGCAGGTCGGTTGTTGTCAGCAGCCGCCGATCCAACTCGCGCAGCCACGCGATTTCCTCGCGGTCCTCTCGGTAAACAAGACGGTCAACCGACGATTTCGTTACGCTCAATACGAGCTGGCTGAGCACGATGATCATGACGATGACGCTAAAGAGCACGACGTCCCTGGGCAGGCCCAGTAATGACTCCACCTTAGGAATGGTCTGAATGGCCAGGATTACGAGAATGGCCACAACGGGTGCGCGAATGAAGAAGCGCAACATGCGATAGCGGACCACACGGTCCGGCGTCAGCACGCCAAAATAGGCTACGGCATAGCTCATCACCGGCAGCATGGTGGCCACAAACCCGTTGACAAAGAGCGCCATGATCAGCACAACAACGGTGAAATCCGGTCGATCGCTTAGGCTGCTGGCGCCGATGACATAGGGGAACGTGCCGATGCTTGGCGCGAGTATGCCCGCAAGCAGATAGGTCATGCGCCGGCGAGTACCTTCTGTGAGACTGCGGCTGCGCGCCTTCCAAATATTTCCCACTGCCATAATCGTGGCAATGAGAAACAGCACGGCAAAAAGCCAGTAGAGCGGACCGGCTTCCAGGTAGCTGATAGGCGGCACGTAATTCACAGACTTGACGATGAATGGCGTGAACAGGGCAAAGAGCGCACAGACAGCCGAAATCGCGATTGTGATTCGGCCGACGGTTACACGTCGTCCCAGGCGGAAGTTCGTGGCTTTCAACACAGCTGTGGAAAACTGATAGCTGGCAGCCGGCAAGAGCGCCACGCCGAGCCACTGCAGCCGCAGCCAGCGGCCGGCAGACTCAGCCGACAGCGCACGGTCCAACGCCACGTCGCCGGAGTAGACGAGAGCGACGCAGAGCAGCAGAAATGCGAACCAGCGTGCAACGTCGTTGCGGAAGTTGTATGTCAGCGTGTAGGCCAACAGCGAAAACGCAAGAATGACAATGACCGAGGATAGCGCAACGTTGAAATACGCCAGTATGTCTATTCCGGTAAGTCCTAGCACGTTCATCCGCTCAGCTAACCCATTCCACTTCTTCGTCGACGATTACCCACATTTTACGCCGTTTTTCAAAACCAAGGCGAAAACCGCCGCCCACCGTCGGCGTTCGCCGGATGTGCATATGCAGCTCGGCCTCCTGCAAAGTCTGAAACTCGATCGGGTCCATCTCGATCAACGGTCCCTGCGCAGACGGCGACGGTTCATCCGGCATTAGCCAGAACGTCTCACCTTCGAAGCCCAAATCGCCGCGAATCTCGGCCGCGTGGCACCGGATACGCAATTGCGCTTCGTGTCCATCCGGGTTTGGGTCCAGGTGACGGCCCAACCCTAACTTGTGTACCAAGGCAGTACGACGTATACGAATCGTGTCTGGTTCCTGCGGATCGTCGCTATGATAGTAACGCGCCAGTGCATACGTAGGACCGAACGCGTTCTGCTGGCCCATCAATCGTAACAACTCTTCACGCACGCCGCTCCACTTATAACGCCAGTCCTTGGAATCCACCTCATCGCCGTATTCCAGCAGTTCCAGCGTGGACTCTGCACCCAGCCGGCTGAGTATCGACACAGGGGCTAGGATAGTTGGATCACGCTTCAGCTGCTCTATGAGCATATCAGGGGTGGACTCTGGTTCATCGGGATGGACAAATGTACGTCGCGTACTGAGTACGAGAACGATGCCAAGAGCCAACGCCAACAGGAGCAGCAGCACAAGCGTCCATGCAACTAGGTCCATAGATTGAATAATGCGCGACCAGGAAGGCCACTGACCGAAGTCTAGTCCATCGATGAACTCTTGTGGATTCAAGCTTCGCAGGCGTTCCATCAGCCTTTGAAGTAATTCGGATATGCTTGGCATCTGCCCCAATTCACAGGTACGTCCGCACGCAGAAATCGGCGCGAACGGTCAAACAAGATTAAATGGATTTTGACCTTATTTTATCATAGGGACCGTTGTGCACCACGTCGCGGACACTGCAACCGCCTCTTTCGTCGGACAGTGTCAGTTCGGCGGATTGTGCGGCTGACGGTACTGCTAACTCTTGCGTAGTAGATTGTGCAAAGCATGGTTGCCACGTCACCTATGATTCAGTATACTCCACCGACCGGAGAGCCAGCAGGTCGGCACTGAACCCTATTGCATCCCTCCATCGACCACTGTGGATGCGGCAAAGTACCGATTGTAGGAAGACGTCATCAGGAGAAATAAAGGAGAAACCACATGTCTCGAACAGCAGCGGAGCTTCTACGGCAGCAGTACAAACAGGCGGAGGATTGGTTAGTAGGTACGTTGGAAGGTGTCACACCGGAGGCAATGACCTATGCGCCTCCCGGAGACGGTGTCAGTCCCATTGCAGGACAGCTTAGTCACACGGTCGTCGGTCTCGATGTGTACGTGGTCAGTATGGTAGGCGAACGCGAGCCGCTCATTGCAACCAGGTTCGCCGGTGCCGGAGTGTTGAGTGAGCCGCCTCCGGATTCTGCTAGCTGGCTCGAATGGGGGAAGCGTGTACAGGTTGATGAGACTGCGATGCGAGAATATAGAAAAGCCGTGTTCCAGACTATCGATGAAATCCTCGCCAACCTGGACGACGATGACCTGTCCACAGAAACGGAATTTGCGTCATTCGGCAAGACAACACTGTCCGAGGTATTCACCATCATGCTGATGAATACCTTTTCTCACACCGGCGAGATCTCTGCAATCAAAGGCCTTCAAGGCTTGAAAGGATATGCCATTTAGGCGACTAACGACTAAAAAAAGGAGCGCCTTCATATGCTAGGCGCTCCCGCAACTCTTTTTGAAGATTTTAAAGATGTCTCGCCCGGCTACCTGTCTTCGCGCGTGTCTAGGAAGACTTCGTGGATTTCCAGTTTGCTTGGTGCTGTGAATACATCCTTGGGCAAGGTGCCCGATTGCGCATGACCCTTCGTAAACGCGTCCGATTTTGTCCAGGCTTCGAACTGTTCTCTGCTATCCCAAAAACTAAGAACGACATAGGGTTCGCCTTCCGTTGTCGGTCGAAGCACCATATTCTCTTCGAAACCGGCCTGTTTGTCTACCAGCCCAGCGCGATGTCGAAATCGTTCTTCAAACTGATCTGCGTACTCGGGATTGACAAAAATTCGATTGGCTACAGCAATCATTTGATTTCCTCATTTTCAGTGTCTCAACTTGTCCCTGTGTGAAACGAAGCCATGGGCTGCGAATGCGCAGTCGGCTCCTGCGCCATAAGTCCGATGCAATAGTCGCACCGCTCATCCAGCACCCCATCGACGTCCCAACGGGGATCATAACACCGTTTTAAGCGGTCTGTCCGTACGCTGAATTCCCGAGTGTCGACATACATTCAGCGCCGAAGCTGAAAAAAGGAACCGGCTGAAATGGGTTCACTCAAGTTTCGCACCTCTGATTTTGCCTGGAACTGTGATGCTGGTTCTGGAAACTCTACACCATAACAACGCAGCGCCTGGCGACGCTGCGCATTGACTCATTTACGAATAGAAGCTGTTAATATGCAAACGGTTCAGCCGTCAGTATGCGTCATATAGCGGGTGTATCAGTCTAGGCGCCGGCTCGATCACCACCTCCGCCAGAACACTCACTTTCGTTAGGACATATACCAGCCGGTGTGACCCTGACCCGGTTGGCGCCGAATCGTGATGCTTAAGCCATCCGCCGGCAACTCCTGTTGCAGTATGCGCACCTCATCGTTGGTGAGCCATCCTTCAATGATCAACGGCTTCTTGGCAAGTATCTTTTTGAACTCGGGGATGACCTGCTGAACCAACGGACCGGCTGGTTGGATGTCGACCGTCACCTGGATGGCGTGCGGCAGCTCGTTCTCCAATAGCACTTCGAGTATGTGGAGCGAATTCGAATGCACATGCTGTATGGAAAAATCGACCGACTTCCAAATGCGCATATCGTGGGCAAAGAACCACTTTTCGTAGTGGTCGGCGGAAAGAAATGCCGTAGCGTCACACTGATTGCGAACGACAGTACCCGGTGACCAGATTCCGAACGGGTTCACATAACCGCCTTCAATCTCCGGAATATGGCGCAACTGCGCATGCAGAACCTTGATAAACAGGTCCGAAGCGTCTTCTAGGAATTCTTCCATCTCGATCGGACTGTCATACAGTGCCAGACACATAGTTTCCGGCCCCAGTACGGCCTCGGCGAGGTCGGTCGGTCCGCGCATGAGTGTCTGTGTGATGGCGCGCTTGCCGCCCTGCCGTTCGGCCAACAGGTCGACGAAGTGCAGCAGCAGATCGTACCAATCGCCATCGAAATGCTCGTCTTCAAAGTCCCACTCTTCCCAGCTGCTAACGTGGTCGCGGGCTCGCATGCTGCCGCCTTGGATCGTGGTGCGGATGGGTACGCCCATGATAGCCTCTACCCAAGGAATCGGCGTGTACGGACCAACATGCCTTAGTTGATCATCAAGTACCTGGATGGGACCGCCTCCCATGGATGGCCCGACGATCCGGTCGACATCCACCATGCCCGGTCTGAGGTCAACATCAACCGTTGCAATTCGACCATTTGACAGGGGCAACCAGAGGTCGCCCAGCATAGATGCCTCCGGCGCGGCCAGTAGGCACCCCTTCCGGTGCCACCAGTTTTCGTGTCTGCGAATGAGACTGGCGCCGGTAGAGTCCAACTTTTTCGATGCAGTTTTCGGCATTGCGCGCTCCAATTGTGGAAACCAAAGTATATATGTCCATTTTAACATATGCCAAGGCTGACGGATAGCGGCCCAAAAAAATGGCTTGTTGTCTAGGTATAGTCATGGCACAATTCGTGCGAGATTTCGAACCTCAACTGTTTCTAGCAGCGCCATCAGGCATAACCGCAAGTGAATCAGACAAGATTGGAGACTGGTAATGTGGGATTTCGCCCTAGCCTTAATTTGGAAAATCTTGATGGCATTAGTCATCCTGGTAGCTGGCCTGATCGCTGTGAAGCTGATCGTGGCGGCTCTGAAGCGCTACCTGCTCAAGCTCAAGGTAGACGTACTACTGGTAAATTTCGCAGCCAGTATACTCTTTTGGGTCGGCATATTTGTGGTGATCATCGCAGCCCTCAGTGCGCTGGGCATTGATACCACTGCGCTCATCGCTGTGCTTGGCGCTGCAGGTTTGGCCGTCGCTATTGCGTTACAGGATTCCATGAAGAACTTTGCCTCCGGTGTACTGCTGATCATTTTTCGCCCGTTCGATGTGGGACACTTTGTTGAAGCAGGCGGCGCCAGCGGTATCGTAGAGGAGATAACCCTCTTTACTACAACCTTGCGCACTGCCGACAATCGCACATTGATTGTTCCGAACGGCACGATCTATACCAGTACCATCACCAACAACTCCGACCGCCCGACGCGAACGCGTGGACATGGTCTTCGGAATCGGCTATGACGATGACATGCGCAAGGCGCGTGACATCATGATGGGCATTCTAAAGGCGGATGACCGCATACTGGAGGACCCGGAGCCGACGGTTACGCTTGGTGAACTTGCCGACAGCAGCGTGAACTTCGATGTGCGACCGTGGTGCGCCAATGCCGATTACTGGGGCGTGAAGACAGACGTCACCGAACGAATCAAACTGACCTTTGACGAAAACGACATCTCCATTCCCTATCCGCAGATGGATGTGCATATGAACCGGATCAAGGATGAAAAAGACGCGCCGTCACAAGATCCCGAAGCGGTAGAAAATACGGACTTGCCGCCTGATACCGACGAAGACAAGGACGGCGAGACGTAGTCCATGCTGACGATGCCGTTTGTGAAAATCGATGAAAATTGCGCTACAGGTGCTCCGGTTCCCGACGGATGGCAGTCGGTTGCCGACTGTCGCTGTCTCATCATCGTTGGCCTAACCGGCGTTGGCAAGACGACTGTGCTCTCACGCTTAACCGATCAGTTATCGGACGCCATCGTGCTGCCCAACCGGCGCACCATCACGGATATCATTATGTTCCCGGAAGTGCAGCGGCATGATGGCCTGCCGATCCAGCCGGTTGCGGACCGGGAGTCGCGCTTCCAACTGACGCGCCGCTATCGTGAATTGCACGCAGGCGGCATGGCTTTCGCTCTGAATCTGCTGTCCATTGCGCCGTCCGCAAAGTCAAATCTGCTGGTCTTTGACGGGCTGCGCGGTGAGAATGAAATTCGCAACGCCGTACCACTGCTTCCCCGCGCACAGTTTCTCATGCTGGATGCACCGGATGCTGTACGCATCGAACGGCTTGCGAAACGACAGGACGCCTTCGACCAGGTTTCCCAGGGCATTGATTCACCCCGGTTGCAGTCCGACCGCGTGTCCTTCGACACGCTGGGTGTACCGGAGTTGACCGAGCTGCTGGACGCGGACGAACAGCAACGATTGCTGGCGCTGGTTTCCTCGGGGACGGTCGAAGCCGATGAACTAGCTGCACGAGCTAGAATCGTACTCTCAGAACGGCGCAACTATGATCCCGATGCGACCAGGACTGCTCTGAAAGATGTAGCACGCGATCGCAGTCTCATCGTCGACACTACCCAGCTTTCACCCGAACGCATCGCCGAACAGACCATACGATGGTTAAAGGCCCCAGTCTCTTAAAACGCTATGAACTCACCTGCGCAAGCAACGATTGAACAAGTAGAGACCACGCAATTCCGACTCCAAATGAAGGGGGCGCTACAGTGGGGCCAGAGCAGTATGCTGTCTGAACTGCACCACGTCCTGGTCAGTGTTCACCTATCGAACGGCGCGACCGGTTACGCGGAGGCGCCGCCTCGACCCACCATCTACGGCGAAACGGCGTCCAGCATCTGCTCCATCGTTCAGGAGGAGCTTGCGCCGCGCGTGATGGGTATGCCGGTCACCGGCGAAAAAATAAATAGCCGCACGTTCGACCCGACTATCCTGGCGGTCCAAAGGCGCTTGCAGGAAGTGAAAAACAATTACGCGGCCAAAGGCGCCATCGATATGGCCCTTCACCACGCGCTGGCGGAATCACTGGAGCTTTCGTTGGCGGAGTATCTGGGAGCGACCCAGGAGCGCATCCTTGTCAGCTACATCCTGGGGATCGGCGACCGCGATGCGATCCTCGCAGAGGCGGCGCGCGTGGTGCAAGAGGGCGTACGCGTGCTCAAGGTGAAGGTAGGCCGCAACTGGGGTGAGGATGTGCAGCGCATTCGTGAACTGCAGGAGAGCCTGGGCTCTGAGGTAGCGCTGTATGCCGACGCCAACGAAACGATGACGACCGAGAATGCGAGACCGCGGCTGGACCAGCTGGCTGAGATGGGAGTGCTTTACTGCGAGGAACCGTTGCCGGTACAGTGGCTGAAAGCGCGCGCTGAGCTGCAGTCGGAACAACACCTGCCCATCATTGCCGACGACAGCACCTTCACACTTGGCGATCTGCACCGTGAACTGGAAAGCAACACCTACACGATTCTTAACATCAAAACGGCGCGCACGGGATACACGGAGTCCCTGCAGATGCTTACGCTGAATCGAGCCGCAGACAAAGGATGCATGGTTGGCTCACAGGCGAGCGCCGGGCTGGGCACAGCTCGCGCTGCAGTCTTCGCGGGCCTGGAAGGTGTTGACCAACCGTCGGAATTGAGTTTTCCGCTTAAGCTCGAGGCGGATATCGTGAACCACCAGCTACCCATCCGCGACGGCTGTATCTCGTTAGCCGATGCTGCAGCAGTTCGAGTGAATGCCGATCTCCTGCGCGCGGCTGCGGTGAAATGACGTTCGAGCGTCTTGGGCCTTTCATACAGCATCATTACATACAGTCTCATCTCCCCGTGTGCTAAAATGAGTACCACTGAACGTTGTATCGACACGGCACAAGGAGGGTTATGCCATGAGTGAGAGCGATCTAGCTGGCAAACCAGCGCCCCGCGAGTTACTCGTCAACATTCCACGACTCGTTTCCGACTATTATGTACAGCACCCTGACGCCGCTGACGCTGCCGATAAAGTCTCCTTCGGCACTTCCGGACACCGGGGCACGTCCAGTAAGCGCTCATTTAATGAGGACCATATCCTGGCTATCAGCCAGGCGATCTGCAACTATCGACGAGAACACGGCATCAACGGTCCGCTTTTTTTGGGCATGGATACGCATGCGCTCTCGGAGCCCGCTCACACCACTGCCATCGAGGTCTTCGCGGCCAATAACGTCACAACCTGTGTGCAGGAAGGCCTAACTTTCACGCCGACGCCTGCAGTCTCACACGCCATTCTCACGCACAACCGGGACAAATCCACTCCGCAGGCGGACGGTGTGGTTATTACGCCGTCACATAACCCGCCGAGCGATGGCGGATTCAAGTACAATCCTCCCTCAGGCGGCCCTGCAGACACATCGATTACCAAAGAGATCCAGGCGCACGCCAACGAGTTGCTGGAGAATGGGCTCAAAAGCGTGAAGCGAATGCCCGTGCAACAGGCGATGAAATCTGACTCGGTGCAGATGTTCGATTTCGTCGCACCGTATGTCAATGCGCTCTCCGAGGTGGTCGATATGCAGGCCATCGCGCAGGCGGGCATCAAGATGGGCGTTGACCCCATGGGCGGAGCCAGTGTTCATTATTGGGAGCCCATCGCCGAATGCTATGGACTGGACCTCACGCTCGTGAATCCTGTCGTGGACCCCACGTTCTCATTTATGACCGTCGATTGGGACGGCAAGATCCGCATGGATTGCTCGTCGGCCGACGCCATGGCCAGCCTCATTCGACTCAAGGATGACTTTGATATCGCGTTCGGCAATGACCCGGATGCTGACCGTCATGGTATCGTCACACCCGGTGTTGGACTCATGAACCCGAATTACTACTTAGCTGTCGCGGTATGGTACCTGTTCCAGAACCGAGAACAGTGGCCTGCACACGCCGCCGTGGGTAAAACAGTAGTCTCTAGCTCCATGATCGACCGTGTGGCAGCGGCGATGGGGCATCGTCTATATGAGGTGCCGGTGGGCTTTAAATGGTTCGTGGACGGGCTGCTGGATGGATCGCTGGGGTTCGGCGGCGAGGAGAGCGCCGGCGCGGCCTACCTTCGCTTCGACGGCACCGTGTGGACAACCGACAAAGATGGGCCGATCATGGACTTGCTAGCCGCCGAGATTCTGGCCAAGACAGGCAAGAACCCGGCGCAGCACTATGCGAACTTGGAGTCGCAGTTCGGCAGTCCCGTCTACGAACGAATCGACGCGGCCGCCAATAAGGACCAGAAAGCCGCCCTGAGCGCGCTCTCGCCGGAGATGGTTACCGCCACTGAAATGGCCGGTGAGCCCATTCTGGCAACGTTGACGAACGCGCCGGGTAATGATGAGCCCATCGGCGGACTGAAGATCATCACTGAGAATGGATGGTTCGCCGCCCGACCATCGGGCACCGAAGCAATCTACAAAATCTACGCCGAAAGCTTCCTGGGCGAGTCGCATCTCAAACAGATTCAGGCCGAGGCGCAGACAATCGTCCAGGCTGCCTTCACAGCAGCCGGACTCTAGAAAGCGCTACCTCCTATGACCACGAATGACCGTACTCGCCCGAACGTCATTGTCTTCTTCACCGACCAACAACGTTGGGATACCACCGGCGTGCATGGCAACCCGCTGGGACTCACGCCGAATTTCGACCGCATGGCGCGGGCGGGTACGGATGTCCACTACTCCATCACGTGCCAGCCGGTCTGCGGTCCGGCGCGTTCGTGTCTGCAGACGGGCATGTATGCCACAGAAACCGGCGTCTTTCATAACGGCGGCACGCTCAATGATGACGCGGTGAAGCTTGCACAGTGCTTCACCGACGCCGGCTACGACACGGGCTACATCGGCAAGTGGCATCTGGGTTCGCAGGACCCGGTCCCCAAGGAAGAACGCGGCGGGTATGACTATTGGCTCTGTTCGAATCTGCTGGAATTCACCTCCAGTTCGTATGACACGGTCATGTTCGACAGTGACGGAAACGCTGTCCGTCTGCCGGGCTATCGTGTCGACGCGCTGACCGACGCCGCTATCCGCTATATCGATGGCCATCAAAACGAGCCATTTTTCTTGTTCGTATCCTATCTTGAGCCGCATCATCAAAACCATATCGACGACTATCCGCCGCCGGACGGGTACCGCGAGCAGTACACTGACCGGTGGACGCCGCCCGATCTAGCCACTCTTGGCGGTTCTTCTGCACGGCAGCTGGGCGGCTACTACGGCATGGTGAAACGGCTGGATGAAGCCCTGGGCCGGATTCAGGACGCGCTCAAGAGCCTGGACATGGGCGACAATACCGTCGTACTGTACACGTCTGACCACGGCAATCACTTCAAGACGCGCAACGACGAATACAAGCGCTCTTGCCACGAGAGCTCCGTGCGTGTGCCTACTGCGTTTAATGGGCCAGGCTTTGAAGGCAAAGGGCGGGTGAATGAGTTGGTCAGCCTGGTGGACCTGCCGCCCACGCTGTTGGACGCCGCCGGCTTGCAAGTACCGGACACCATGCAAGGTCGCTCTATCCTGCCGCTTATCAACGGCGAGGTAGACGATTGGCCGGAGCAAGCGTTTATTCAGATTAGCGAGTCGCAGATCGGGCGTGCGATTCGCACCAAACGCTGGAAATACTGTGTCGTCGCACTTGGCCTCGACGGTTGGTCCGCGCCCGGCGCTGATTCGTATACCGAGGAATTTCTGTACGATCTGGATGCGGATCCATATGAGTTGGACAATCTCATCGGTCTGGAAGGCTATGCGCTTGTTGCGTCGGAGATGCGACAACGATTGGTCACGGCAATGGTGAATGCCGGCGAAGAGGCGCCTGAGATCACCCCGGCTCCAACCAGATTGAGCGGTCAGCGTGCACCGTCCATTCAAACCGTACGCGATAACTATCTGGGTCCGCTGGATATCAAAGCGCTTAAAAGCAAATAGAAAGTCGTCCGACAGCATGACAAAACCGAATATCATCTTCATCCTCATTGACGACATGGGCTGGCGGGATCTTGGCTGCTATGGAAGCGATTTCTATGAAACGCCCAACATTGACCGGCTGGCACAGGTAGGCATGCGCTTCACGCAGGCCTACGCTTCCTGTCCGGTCTGCTCGCCGACGCGCGGCAGCATCCTCACGGGCAAGTATCCGGCGCGCTTAGGGATTACGGATTGGATCGATTGGGCCGGCTGCGTCCATCCAGCACGCGGTCGGCTCGTGGATGTGCCGTACATCAAGCAGATGCCCTATTCTGAGCAGACGCTGGCACACGCCTTTGTAGATGGCGGCTACGCGACCTGGCACGTGGGCAAGTGGCATTTGGGCGGCCCAGGACACTACCCGGACGACCATGGTTTCGATGTTAATATCGGCGGCCATGAGCGTGGCATGCCCCATGCCGGCTATTTCAGTCCATGGGACAATCCCGTGCTCGAGGACGGCCCGGTTGGCGAGTATCTGACCGACCGGCTCACCGACGAGGCGATCCAATTGATTCGAAATCGAGAGGACAGGCCCTTCTTCCTCAACCTTTGGTATTACGCCGTGCATATACCCATCCAAGCCAAAGCTCATCTTATTCAGAAGTACGAAGACAAAGCCCGACGCATGGGTTTGGACAAGATGCAGGCTATCGCGGAAGGCGAGCATTTCCCCACGGAACACAAGAAGCGCCTGCGGGTGGAGAGGCGCATCATCCAATCGGATCCGGTCTACGCGGCCATGATCGAAACTTTGGACGACAACGTGGGCCGCATCCTGGACACGCTGGATGAGCTGAATCTCGCCGAGGAAACTCTCGTCATATTTACCTCCGACAATGGCGGCTTGTCCACCGCTGAGACTTCGCCCACCTGCAACGCGCCCCTGTCCGAAGGCAAGGGGTGGATGTATGAAGGCGGCACGCGCGAACCCTTGATCGTCCGTTGGCCCGGCCGCGTGCCAGCCGGCGCGGAATGCGCAGAACCCATCACGAGCCCGGATTTCTATCCGACATTGTTGGAGGCAGCTGAACTGCCGCTGCGCCCGGAGCAACACGTCGATGGCGAATCCTTCCTGACGCTCTTGCAGGGCGATACGACCTATCGCCGTGGTCCCGTCTTCTGGCACTACCCGCACTATGGCAACCAAGGCGGCACGCCCGGTTCATCCGTGCGAGAGGGCGATTATAAGCTCATCGAGTTCTACGAGGACAACCGCCTGGAGTTGTACAACCTGATTGACGATATTGGCGAGGAACACAATCTTGCGGGCGAATTGGCCGAAAAGGCTGAAGAGCTGCACGCCATGCTGGTCGACTGGCGCGAGAGTATCGAAACCAAGATCCCGCAACCAAATCCAGATTATTCAGCCTAACACGTAGCCATTCGGCTGCGAAACGCATGCAATCACGAACCGTCCATCCGACCAACTACACAGGAGCCCTACAATGATGACAGGAAGAGAGCGCGTGCGCCGAGCACTGCGACGTGAGAAACCAGACCGCGCACCGCGTGAACTGTGGGCGCTGCCGGGGATCAGCATGTTTCGCCAGGATGAGATGGACACGCTCCTCGCCAAGTATCCCTCCGACATCATCGGTCCTGAAGTCACTACCGGCACCGGTCCGGATGTGCGTTACGGCACGGGCTACAAGACCCGCGGCACCCCTGCCATGATCGGTACCTATGTCGACGAATGGGGCTGTCCGTTCACGGTTGCCGAGCACGGCGTCATTGGTGAAGTGAAGCAACCGCCTCTGGAGGACTGGTCCAAGCTGGACGAATTGACGCCGCCCGACGAAATCCTGGTCATGGCCGACCTGAGCACAGTGGACAAGAACTGCGCCGAAACCGACCTGTATGTCAAGGCGGGAACGACAGTGCGTCCCTTCGAGCGCATGCAGTTCCTGCGCGGGTCGGAAAACCTGTACATGGACCTGGCATGGGGCGTGCCCGAAGTTATCAAACTACGCGATCTTGTCCACGAGTTTTTTGTGCGGGAACTGGAGTTGTGGGCGGGCACGGACGTGGATGCCATCTCGTTCATGGACGACTGGGGCAGCCAGGAGCAATTGCTCATTTCACCGAAAATGTGGCGCGAGATCTTCAAGCCTCTTTACAAGGAATACGTCGACCTCATCCACAGTTCGGGCAAGGACGTGTTCTTCCACTCCGACGGCCACATCTTCGATATCTATCCGGACCTGATTGAAATCGGCGTGGACGCTGTCAACTCACAGCTTTTCTGCATGGACATCGAGGAAATCGGTCGCCGTTTCAAGGGGCAGATTACTTTCTGGGGCGAGATCGACCGCCAGTGGACGCTGCCGTTCGGCACGACGGATGACGTTCGCGCGGCGGTGCGTCGTGTTCGCGCAGCGCTAGATGACGGGCAGGGCGGCGTGATCGCCCAATGCGAGTGGGGGCTGGATGTGAGCCAGGAGAATATGGAAGCCGTGTATGAAACATGGCTGGAGTCCATGGACGTTTAGCGGAAAATCAACACCATCTTCGGCTATATTGTAACCTGTACAGTAGCCGGCGTAGGGATTTTTGAAGACTGAGTAGGAAACTAATCATGAGCGAACGCGCAAGCTTCGTCGTGCATCCAGAGTTGGCCATCGGCGAGATTGACCCGCGGTTATACGGTTCGTTTATCGAGCACATGGGACGCGCCATCTACGGCGGCATCTATGACCCCGACGACCCCAGTGCCGACGAGAACGGATTCCGGACAGACGTATTGGCGTTGGTGCGAGAGCTAGGCATTCCCGTACTACGCTATCCCGGAGGCAATTTCGTTTCCGGCTACAACTGGGAAGACGGCATCGGTCTCAAAGACCAACGGCCCACGCGGCTCGACCTGGCATGGGCGTCAGTTGAGACGAACCAGTTTGGCCTGCACGAGTTCATGGACTGGTGTGAAATGGCCGGGACTGAGCCCATCATGGCGGTCAATCTTGGCACGCGCGGGCTGGACGCCGCCCGCAGCCTTGTCGAGTATTGCAGCCATCCCATGGGCACCTACTGGAGTGACCTGCGCATTCGGAACGGCCGCGTAGACCCCTACGACATCAAGCTTTGGTGCCTCGGCAATGAGATGGACGGTCCCTGGCAGATCGGGCACAAAACCGCGGATGAGTACGGCAGATTGGCTGCGGAAACTGGAAAGGCTATTCGCTGGGTCGATCCCTCCATCGAACTGGTCGTGTGCGGCAGCTCCAACAGCTCTATGCCGACATTCGGCTCATGGGAAGAGACAGTTCTCGAGCACACGTACGAGACGGTTGACTACATCTCGCTGCACACCTATTACACGAAAAGCGGCAGAGATACGCCAAATTTCCTCGCCCGATCGCTGGATATGGACCGCTACATTGAGACAGTTGTCGGCATCTGCGAGGCGGTCAAGGCCAAGAAGCGCAGCAAGAAAACCGTAAATTTGTGCTTCGACGAGTGGAATGTCTGGTACGAGACGCGCCATAGCGAGCCCAAACCGGCGCCCTGGCAGCAAGCGCCAGCTATCGCTGAGGGCAATTACACGCTGGAAGAGGCGCTGGTCGTCGGCACGATGCTCATTTCACTGATGAAGCATGCCGACCGCGTTAAGATCGGCTGCCAGGCCCAATTGGTGAACGTCAACGCACCCATCATGACGAGCGCCGGCAAACCGGCGTGGCGACAGACCCACTATTATCCCTACCTGCATGCAGCGCGATACGGTCAGGGGGTTGCGCTGGACGTACGCGTCAAGTCGCCTGCGTATCATGACGATGAGTTCGAGTCCGTACCCTATCTGGAATCCGTAGCCGTGTGGAACGAGGATCAGGAATCGCTAGCCGTGTTCGCCGTAAATCGCAACGTCGATTCACCGCTTCCAATTGAAGGCGACGTGCTCGCGTTTCCAGGCTATGCCGTTCGCGAGCACATTGTCCTTACAGCTGACGACCTAAGCGCGACCAACTCGCAGGACGATCCAACCAACGTCGTACCGGGAACGGTAGATAATGCATGCATAGATGAACACATACTGAAAGCGCTGCTTCCCCCGGCATCGTGGAATGTGATTCTGCTGGACAAGAACGTCCGCTGAACCTGACAATCTTCGCTACTAAAGTGTCGAAACGGAGTCTGCCATGAAAGCTCGCGAGCGCGTCATTCGCGCCATCCATCGTGAACCAACCGATTGCATTGCCGCCATGCCCTACATGTACGACATTGCAGCCGTGAGCACGGACACGCCACTATTGGACTATTACACCAAGCCCGAAGCTATGGTGAGTGCGCAGCTCGGCCTGCAGGAGATGGTGGGCAACGACGTTATCGCCATCGGCTCCGACAACTATTACATTGCAGAAGGGTTCGGCTGCATCACTTCGCGCGACGACGGCGAAATGCCGTCGCTGCAAAAGCCGCCGCTGTCCGACATCAACGAGGTCTTCGACTTGGACGTGCCCGACCCGCACACAGACGGACGCATGCCTGTCATGCTGGCGGCGATCAAGCTTGCGCGCCAAGCTGTCGGCGATGAACTGGCAGTGCGCTCGCCGGGTACCGGTCCGTTTGCCCTAGCGTCCTATTTGATCGGCACGCAGCAGTGGCTCATGGAGATCGCCATGATCGAAGCGGGCATGGAAGGCGCAAATGAAAAGGCCGTCAACCACGCATTGGAATTGACGACCGAAGCCCTGACGCGCTTTGGCATTGCCTGTTACGAAGCCGGCGCCGACATCTCTCCATAACGGTGATTCGCTGGCATCCTGCAATGTCATCTCCCCGGCAACGTACCGGAAGTACGCCTTCCCGTCCCAACAGAAGGTCTTCGCCGCGTGGGCCGAGCATGGCATTGATCACAAACTGCTCCACATCTGCGGTGACAGCACGCGCGTGCTGAAAGACTATGCTGCTACCGGCGCTGACATGGTAGAGATAGACGACGCCGTGGACATGGCCGTGGCCAAGGAGCTCATAGGCGACCAGGTTGTTCTCGTGGGGAATGTGCATACGGTGGTGGAGTTCCTGCAGGGTACGCCAGAATCCATTGCAGCCGCCGCACAGAAGTGCATCGACGACGCCGGTGTCGGCGGAGGTTTCCTGCTGGGCTCCGGCTGCATTGTGCCCCGCTACTCGCCGTTGGAAAACGTGAAGGCGATGATCGATGTCGCGCACAGCCAACCCTACCCGGGAATGGAGGCTGCGTAGACAACACAGTCCGTACTACGCCAAATCACTGTTTGATAGCGAATCACACGTTTTCATTCATCAGCTAAGGAATCTACGCATCGTATATGAATGCTCTGGAATACAAAGAAGATTGGGATGCCGCTCAGAACAGACTGCTCGCCTGGTGGGAGCAGGAAGTGATCGACCGTGTCGTCGTTCAGGTGACGGCGCCACGGGATGGCGTGACGCCGCGTCCTGTACCCAAACCGCCTACGGTTGAAGAACAGTGGACGAATCTAGACTATCAACTGGAGAGCAGAAGTGAGCAGATCCGCTGCACCTACTACGGCGGCGAAGCGTTTCCGTTGTTCAACCCGGACCTGGGACCGGATGCCTTTTCCGCGTTCTTGGGCGCGCCGATCCATTTTGACGAAGTGACGAGTTGGGTAGACCCCATCATTGATTCCTGGGATCCGCTGCCCCAGTACAAACTCGACAGAGAAAATAATTGGTGGCAGATGCAAATGGAGCTGCTGAACCGTGCGCATGAGGCGGGCCGCGGCAAGTGGATCACCGGCATCCCGGATACCCACTCAGGCGGAGATGCGCTATCAGCCTTGCGCGGGCGACAGCAACTCTGTTTCGACATGTTCGACAGCCCCGACGCCGTTGCCGCGACCATGGCGCAGCTACAGCCCATCGTCATCCAAGTCAACGACGATTTCTTCGCTGCAGTCGAGACTGAAAAGTATGGCAGTTCGTCGGGATGGCTGCCATCGTGGTACGCGGGTCGCGCCAACTCCATCCAGCTGGATTTCATTGCGCTCATATCGCCTGCCATGTTCGAGGAATTCATGCTCGACGAACTTATCAACCACGCCCAGTACCTGGACCGCGCCATCTATCATTTGGACGGTCCCGACTGCATACGCCACCTGGACCTGCTCTTAACGGTCCCGGAAATCCGTGCGATCCAGTGGGTTCCGGGCGCGGGCGCGCCGCCAATGCCGCACTGGATACCCCTGCTCAAACGCATCCAGGAATCCGGGCGCAGTTTACATCTGCAAACAGGACCGGAACATGTGGAAACGCTGATACGGGAACTGGCGCCGAAAGGTCTGCTGATCAATACGACCGTCGACTCTGAGCGTGAAGCCCGCGAGCTAGTTCGCCAGGTAGAAAGCTGGACAAACCAGTAGCCATGTCCATCGTTGAGCACGACTGCCCGTCTGTCACACGCTCACCGGCAGTTCCCGGAGCCCGAAAATTGTGTTTTCTCACCAACCAAACTAGAATTCTATCTACCGTTTCGCGTTTGTCTGTCCACAATTTATTCAGTCCCTGGGCCGCTGATATCACTATACAGGTGTGTTTACGCTAATCCTTTCGTAACACAACGGCTCGCTTGATAAAACCATCGTACCTAAATACCATAGCTCCATGACTCATGGGCAAGGAGAATTGAAGATGAAATCCGTAACACTTGGCCTCATAGTGGGCAATCGAGGATTCTTCCCCAGCGAACTCTGTGAGACCGGTCGCGAAGAGATGATTCAGACGTTGGAAGGCGCCGGCTTCAAAGTACTTGTACCCGACAAGAGCGAGACCTCATTTGGCAGCGTCGAGAGCCTTGAGGATGCTCATACGTACGCTGACTTCTTCGACTCACACAGCAAGGAAATCGACGGTATTGTCGTCACATTGCCGAATTTCGGCGACGAACGAGCCATTGCAAATACGTTGCGCTGGTCGAACTTGGATGTTCCAGTACTCATCCATGCCTACCCTGATGAGGTTAATGCGATGACGCTGTCCGAAAGACGTGACAGCTTCTGTGGCAAGATGTCCGCCTGCAACAACCTAAAACAGTACGGCATCCCCTTTACGCTGACATCCAAACACACAATTGCGCCCAGCGATCCTAGCTTTATGCAGGACCTTGCGAACTTCGCTGCCACCTGTCGCGTTACCAGCAGCCTAAAGAATCTGCGTATCGGCGCCCTGGGCGCTCGACCTCCGGCATTCAATACAGTGCGCTACAGTGAGAAGATGCTGGAACAGACCGGCATCTCGGTGGAAACACTAGATATGTACGAATTGTTCGGCTGGATTGGCAACATGTCGGACGATGATCCCGCGGTTCAAGCCAAATTGGCGGAGATAAACGATTACGCCGAGATGGAGGACGCGCCTGGCGAGTCTGTGATGAAAATGGCGAAATTCGGCGCCGCCATCGACAATTGGATGTCAGAACACGAGCTTCAGGCATCCGCCATCCAGTGCTGGACAGCTATGGAGGAGTTCTTTGGCATCGTGCCGTGCTCCATCATGAGCATGATGAGCAATAAGCTGATGCCAAGCGCCTGTGAAGTGGACATCATGGGTACCGTCGCCATGTGGGTGCTGGCGCAGGCGAGCCAGATCCCCAGCGCCATCGTCGACTGGAACAACAACTACGGTGATGATCCCGACAAAGGAGTTGTGTTCCACTGCAGCAACCTGCCCAAGGACATCTTCCGAACTGAGGGCGAAGGCAGTCCTACCGTGAGCTTCCAGAAAATCATTGCCGGTTCAGTAGGTTTGGATAACACATACGGAGCCATGTATGGTCGTGTTGCAGCCAATGACTTCACTTATCTGCGTGTGAGTACGGATGACTTCAGCGGCAAAATGCGCGCATACGTTGGCGAAGGCGCGTTTACAGACGATCCATTGCTGACCTTCGGCGGTTACGGCGTCGTGAAGGTGCCTGAGTTCCAAAAACTTCTGGCCTACATCTGCGACAACGGCTACGAGCACCACGTAACCGTCAACCCGTCCAGAACGGCTACGGCGGTCTATGAGGCCTTGACGAAGTACAAGGGCTGGGACGTCTATCGCCACAGCTAGAGTTCATTCAGTTGATGTGGTGGATGGCTGCCCTGTCGATCGACGGTTCAGCCATCCACGCAACGAAGATATGCATTTCGCCTAAACAGTGCCCTGTTTACGATACCAAATTCGTTTCGGGACCGTGAAAAGTACATCTGTAACACAACTGCGTTTGCAGCATAATGCATGGGGAAAATTGTTCACCTTAGTGACAGTCGAAGGAGAAAGCGCGCATGGGCTCAAAATTCGCAATCGGCATTGACTTCGGTACCGAATCCGGACGCGCATTGCTTGTAGATGTGGCTAATGGCGACGAGATAGCCACTGCCGTCTACCCATACCGAAACGGCGTGATCGACGAAACGCTGCCGTGTACCGACATTCGCCTGGAACCTGACTGGGCTCTGCAGGATCCGGATGACTATATCCGAACTCTGCAAAACACGGTACCCGCCGTACTGGCTGAAAGCGGCGTAGACCCGAAAGACGTCATCGGCGTCAGCATCGATTTTACGGCGTGCACCATGTTGCCAGCCATGGCGGACGGTACGGCTCTGGCGCAAATACCAGAGTACCGCAACCACCCGCACGCGTGGGTCAAGCTGTGGAAACACCACGCTGCGCAGCCGGAAGCGGATCTCATCAACGAGACCGCACGCAAGATGGGCGAGACCTGGCTCGACTTGTATGGCGGTAAGATTTCATCCGAGTGGTTCTATAGCAAGGCGCTGCAGATTCTGGACGAAGACCCTGAAATCTATAACGCTGCCGACCGCATGATCGAAGCTGCTGACTGGGTCATTTGGCAAATGACCGGCAATGAAACCCGCAACTCCTGCACGGCTGGCTATAAGGCTATCTATCAGAAGGAAGAAGGCTTCCCGAGCAAGAAGTTCTTCGCTGCGTTGAACCCGGATTTCGCAGACGTAGTGGATGCCAAGATGAGTCGCGATATCATGCCGCTTGGCGCCAAAGCCGGCGGACTAACCGAGGAAGCAGCCGGATGGATGGGACTAGAACCTGGCACGGCGGTTGCCGTCGCCAATGTGGACGCCCATGCCACTCCGCCTGCTGCCCAGGCAATTGAGCCAGGCGTCATGACGATCATCATGGGTACAAGCAACTGCCACATGGTGCTATCCAAGGAGCGCAAAGAAGCGCCCGGTATGTGCGGCGTCGTGGAAGACGGCATCGTGCCGGGACTCTACGGCTACGAGTCTGGTCAGAGCGGGGTAGGCGATATCTTCGCCTGGTTCGTGGACAATGCTGTGCCGCCGGAATACCATGATGCCGCAAAGGCGCGTGGCGTTTCCGTACATGAACTGTTGACCGAGGAAGCCGCAAAACAGAAGCCGGGCGAGCACGGCGTCCTGGCACTGGACTGGTGGAATGGCAATCGCTCCACACTGGTGGACGTCGAACTGAGCGGCCTGTTTATCGGCATGACGTTAGCCACGACTGCACCGGACCTCTATCGCGCCATGTTGGAGTCGACGGCGTTCGGCACACGCGTCATCATCGAGGGCTTCACGGATAACGGCGTCGCCGTGGACACGATCGTGGCGGCAGGTGGTTTGCCGGACCGCAATCCGCTGCTGATGCAGATCTATTCGGACGTGACGAATCGTGAATTCCGCGTCATCAAGAGCTCGCTCGGCGGTGCGTTGGGCGCAGCCATGCACGGCGCCGTCGCAGCAGGCGCTGCCGCCGGCGGCTACGACGACATCTACGCCGCCTCAACAAAGATGGGCGGGCTGAAAGACATCGTCTACAAGCCTATCCCGGAGAATGTGGCCGTCTACGACCGCCTGTACGCCGACTATAAGCGGCTGTACGATTACTTCGGGCGCGGCGAGAATGACGTCATGAAACGGCTGCGCTCCCTGCGACGCGAGGTGCGAGCAGAGGGCGCCTAGACCGGTGAGCGCAAGATAGGCAAACAAGTTGTGTAGCAAGTTCAGTGTGTGTAAGAGGATATGATGCTTGAAAATCTGAAAGAAGAACTGTGGAAGTTGCATCTCATGCTGCCAGCCGAAGCCCTTGTCGCCTGGACGAGTGGCAATGTCAGTGCACGCGACAAGGAAAGCGGCCTAGTCGTGATTAAACCTAGCGGCGTTATGTACGATGAATTGCGCCCGCAAGATCATGTTGTTCTTACACTAGACGGCGAGGTTGTGGAAGGTGATTTGAAGCCTTCTTCCGACACGGCTAGCCATCTCTACATCTACCGCCATCGACCGGATGTGAACGGCATTGTGCATACCCATTCGCCCTATGCCACCGCGTTCGCAGCTGTAGGTAAGCCAATACCCGTCTATCTAACCGCCATCGGCGACGAATTCGGACAGCCCATTCCCTGTGCAGGTTTCGCCCTCATCGGCGGCGAAGAAATCGGCAAGGAAGTCGTCGACCATATCGGTGCCTGTGCCGCGGTGCTGCTAAAGAATCACGGTGTCTTTACCGTGGGCGTGGACGCCAGATCGGCCGTCAAGGCGGCGATCATGGTCGAAGACGTGGCGAAAACAGTGCATCTGGCGCTGCAACTTGGCACGCCGGATGAGATTCCGGCAGATCTGGTTGCAAAGTTGCACGATCGCTACATGAACGTTTACGGTCAGTAGAACATTCGGTATAATGGAAATCAGAGCGCCGGCGCTACTGCAGGTCGGCGTTTTCCATTGGCAGATACTGTGTTGGTACTTGATGCGCTTGTTCTAACTAGCCGGCAACACCAAGTGTTCGTCTATCGAAAACCGTATTGAGGGTACCCTGCTCTCAAACGAGCCGTCTTCTCTCAATGACAAACCTCGTACACATTTGCTAATAGCCTACTACACGAGCCTTTCCTATGACCATCGCTGCGACTGAACTATATCCCAAACTGCGGGAAGTTGAAGTAACCCAGCAGATTAAGGACCATGCCTACTATTTCCAGCTGAGCGATCCATTCCAGCTCAGCGACCGAGCATTGCTGGTGCCGCAGATATGGGCGCCCATACTAGCCCTATTCGACGGCGAAACAAGCGTACTGGAGATTGCCGCCCGAGTGGCAGCACAGTCGGGACAGATGTTGGACCCTGCCGTGATTTTCGACGTGGTCGCCTGGCTGGATGACATCTTTCTGTTGGACAACGAGCGCTTTCGGCAGGCACGCGATGAGGCCATTCAGGAATATCGTTCGCAGCCGTTTCGCCAGTCGATTATCGCAGGCCGCGGATATCCCCAAGAGGCGGATGACCTAGTTCTCTACCTCAATCAGTTCGCAGAGGGACTGCCGCAGACCGCATCTCGTCCGGATCTTGCCGAGGCGGTACGTACATGCAGCTTCGGCGTCCTAAGTCCGCACATTGACTATGAACGAGGCGGTCCGGTCTACGCAGAGGTCTGGCAACAGGCTGGAGACGCCATGCGCGAGGCTGACCTCGTGATCCTAGTGGGCACCGATCACAAGGGAGCCGATCCATTCACGCTCACCCGTCAGGACTACGCAACGCCCTTCGGCGTATTGCCAACGGCCCAAAACGTTGTGGATGAGTTTGCGCACATCATTGGCGAGGACGCTGCGTTTGCCGGCGAATTGCGCCATCGTTCCGAGCACTCACTGGAGCTGCCTGCCGTGTGGCTGCATCACATGCTCGGCGGGCGACCGGTCGAACTCCTGCCGGTGTTGGTGGGTCCGCTGCAGCCCTACAACTGTGAAATGGGCGTTATTGGCGGCGAACTGCAACTGCGCGCCCTGGTTAACTATGTGCATGAGTTGGCTCAGCAGCACCGTATCGCCGTTGTTGCGTCAGGCGATATGTCGCACGTAGGTACAGCGTTTGGCGATGCTCCGCTGAACGCAAAAAAGCGAGCGCAGATACAGGCAGATGACGAAAGGCTCATTGCGCATCTACGCACGGGTAGCGGCTATCCCTTCATCGATGCAATCGAATCGGTCGGCAACGAGAATCATGTATGCGGCGTTTGGCCCGCATTCCTCATGATGCGGCTTCTGGAGACTACGGTAGGAGAACTCTTCGGCTACGCCTCCTGTCCGGCAGACAACACCAATTCTTCAGCCGTTACCATCGCAGGCATGGTCTTCCACTAGAGGACGCGCAGACGGACTGAGAATCTTTCCGAACACAGATGGCTATTCTACTTCGTAGCCGTTCTTCCCCAAGAATGGGATCAACTCGCACATGCTGCTTAGGCTGGCGAACGTGGTGCTGATCTGCGCGCGGTCGACCTGCTCATGCGCCCAGGTTGTGACGTATGGAATGTGAACCGCTTCCGCACCCAGGGATTTCAGCGGCAGAACGTCTGAACGAACAGAGTTGCCAACCATCAGAAAGCGTTCTGGTGAAATCGCATGCTTCATGAGCACATGGTTGTATGTGGACTCGTCCTTCTCGGTCACTACCTCAATCCGATCGAAATACTTGCCGAGACCTGAACGAGCAAGCTTCACCTCCTGATCGAAGAGATCGCCCTTCGTAATCAACAATAGTCGATACTCATTCGTGAGCCTCTTCAGCGTCTCTTCGACGCAAGGAAGCAACTTCACCGGCGATGCCTGCATCTCCTTGGCTGCATCGATGATCTTCTGCACCTCATAGCCGCTGATGCGCCCTTCCGTCAGTTCGATAGCGGCTTCAATCATGGAGAGCGCAAAACTCTTGATGCCGTAGCCGAAGCTGTGCAGGTTGGCGACTTCCGTTTCGTACAAGCGCTGGTCAATCCATTCTGGTTCGTGATAGTCGGACAGCAAGTCGCGAAACTTGGCCGCGGTCATGGTGTAGAGCGTTTCGTTGTGCCAAAGCGTATCGTCAGCGTCGAAGCCGATTGTGTCTATCTGGTGATAGTTCATCTTATTACCGATATCGTACTCACTGGATTCCTGGTTGCTGCTACCTTACGCCACAGTCTGCAGCCAACGAACGGCGTATGGACCTAGGTCAATCATTATGTCACGTTCGTCCGACTTTTGCCAGCAGTCATTCGATAGCAGGTCGCGTACGTGCTGCAAGTCTTCCACAGCAAAGCAGTCCTGCGCCAGATTCAACGACTGCGATTCGCCCGTCACATTATGAATACAGAGCACCTTTCTGGCGCCGTCGAGGGACTCACGCCGCACCACGAAGAAGGACGGTCCGCAGTCCAGTACCACCTGCTTGGCAGACGGATGGAAAGACTGTTCGGCGATACGCGTCTCAATCAGATGACGATAGCCGGCAAAAACCTGGTGCTGGACAGAATCGGCGTTATCCAGTGCCTGTTCAAACTCGCTTCTCCGGAATTTGCGCCGGTTGATGGTGCGATATCGACCCGACTGTTCTACACCTTGGCGCCAGTTTCGGCTGCCAAAGAGACTGTGCACATAGATGCCGGGCACGCCCGCAAGGCTCACCAGGATGGCCTGACTGCACAGAAAGCGCTTGACCTGGAGCGCCTGGCTTTCCTGGGACTCAGGCGAGTTGAGCGCATCGTAGTAGACGATGTTCATCTCATACGCGCTCTGCGTACCATCGCTGTTGGTCTTGTAGGATACATAGCCGCCGTTGGCCTCCGCCCTTGTCGCCATGCGCGCTACCTCATCCTGGCTGAGAATGCCTTCGACCGGTCGCAGACCGATGCCGTCGTGGGAGGCCATGAAGTTGAAGAAAGCGGTCTCGTCAGACGGCGTCTCCAGCGTCTTTGCCCAGGCGGTAAGTTTGGTGGAATCGCCGGTCTGAAAGGTATGCAGCGTCAGCGGGGGCAACGGAAAGTTGTAGACCATCTGCGCCTCGTTGTGGCCGTCACCGAAGTAGCTGATATTGTCCGCATGCGGCACGTTGGTCTCCGTAACCAACAGCACATCCGGTGCAATCTGGTTGAGAACAGTGCGCATGAACTGTATCAGTGCGTGGGTCTGCGGCAGATGCAGGCATGAAGTGCCAACCTCCTTCCACATGAAAGCAATCGCATCCAGGCGGATGAGTTTGGCTCCCCGACTCATATAGAAAAGCAGCACATCCATGACCCGCAACAGCAGTTCCGGATCGGCGTAATTCAAATCTACCTGGTCGTCGCTGAATGTCGTCCACACAGTACGCGTTCCCGTGGCGGAATTAAAGGGCGTCATCAGCGGCGTCGTGCGCGGCCGCACTACGGCAGAGAGATCGACGGAAGGGTCAACGCTGATGAAAAAACCTGCGTACGGTTGCTCATTGCGCAGGTACGCTCGAAACCAGTCGCTGGCCTGCGAAATGTGGTTGATCACCGCATCGAACATGAGCCGAAAATGAGCACTCATGCAGTCAATGTCGTTCCAGTCGCCCAGAGCTGGATCCACAGCCTTGTAATCGACCACAGAAAATCCATCGTCAGACGTGTACGGATAGAAAGGCAATATGTGGACGCTATTGACGAAGCTGGCGATGCGTTCGTGGAGCACCTCGTCCAGCGTCTGTAAAGGCGCGACGCCGGGTTCGGATATCTGATCGCCGTAGGTGATGAGCACGATATCGCGCTCGCTGAAAGGAGAGTGCGGTCTACCATCTCTTACCGCAGTCATTTGTGTGCGATACCGTTCGACCAGATCTTGAAGCTTCCGCTGCAACGACCTCGCTGTCGCCTCGTCATAGACAAAGGTCAGTAGTTGTTCTATTCGTTTGCCATCTGGGACGCTATCCATTGTCGGTGCTTTCTCAATGCTCGATGCGGAATGATTCATGCGACCACTGTGCTGTCAACGTCATTCAAGCTGAACAGCTCATGACAAGTCAAACTGTGACAGGATTGAGTTCAACATCTGCTTTCGCAGTGGCAGGATGTTAGGCCGGCTGCTGTTCACTGGTCACCAAGACCTTGTCGACCCGGCGTCCATCCATGTCCACGACCTCTATACGATAGCCTTCCCAGCGGGTAACGTCGCCTGTCTCCGGCAACCTGCCCAGCAAGGCCATAACCAGCCCGCTCACGGTCCGATAGCGCTCGGTAATAATAGGCAGCTCCGACAATTGCAGCGTCTCTTCAAGGTCTTCCAGCAGCACTAAGCCGTCCACTAGCCAAGAGCCGTCCTCACGTTGCACCATATCAGGCGAATTGGGTTCTTCCGGCTGGGGAATGTCGCCGACCAAGGCTTCCATCACATCATCAACGGTCACCAGACCCTCTAGCCCGCCATACTCATCGATGACCAGAGCCATCTTGGAGTGCGTCGCCTTCAGGTGCTCCACCAGTGCCAGCGCAGGCATGTTTTCGGGGACAAACAGCGGCTGCGCCATGACGGAATCGACGTTGATAGGTTGACCGCTCATGCATTGGCTTAGCACGTCCTTGGCCAAAACCACGCCGACGACATGGTCGAGCGAACCGTCGGCTACCGGTAGCCGTGAACGCCCGCTTGCAACGAGCTGCTCGCGTATCTCGTCTTCCGAGGCACTGTGATCGACCCACAAGATGTCGGTGCGAGGCGTGATCAAGTCGCCGACTTGCAGGTCACTTAGGCGGAAGACCTGACTAACGATTTCGCCCTCCTCCGGTTCGAAGATGCCGCTTTGCGCGCCCTGATCCAGCAGAATGCGCACATCCTCTTCGGACACGTGCGGTTCGTCTGCGGTTTGCAGGCGGAGAATGCGCAAAACGAGTGTTGACGATCCGCTCAGCAGCGCGACCAAAGGACGCGTCCATCGAGCGAACTGTGTCATGGGTTTCGCAATACTCATTGAGATTCGCTCAGCTTGATTCAAGGCAATTTGCTTTGGCGCCAGTTCGCCTAGAACCAATGTCAGATAGGTCAGTAGGGCAACTACAACCACGGCAGCAATGACATCCGCATAGCGAGCCACCGCTGTAACGCCCTGCAGCCACTGCGACAGTACCCGCGATAGCGATGCAGTGCCAAAGGCGCCAATGAGGATGCCGACAAGCGTAATGCCGATCTGAACGCTGGACAGAAAGTCACCTGGATTGTTAGTCAGTTTGAGCGCCTGTGCCGCGGCCTCACTGCCTTCCTCCGCCCGCTGTTGCAGTCGGGTCTTTCGCGCTGCGACCACCGCCATCTCCGACATGGCGAGTAGGCCGTTGGCGAGAATTAAGACCAGTGCAATTGCGCTCTCTATGAGTACATTCATCTGTTTTTCGTCGCGTTCCAGTGCTATGAAATAGGCAGTCAACGTACAAGTGTTTCGTCACACAACCGCCATACTACGATATCATATGGCAAGACGAAAAGGAGGTTCACTTGTGTGCAGTCCATCTGGGCGCCATTGACTGCCTGCACTCGTACAAAAAAACAGGAGAAACCTTGACAGTCCTGCCTCTGGCGTGCTAGACTTCTGCTCATAAATCGGCGTTGATGGAGACGAGTAGACGCGCGCAGAATAAACAGCGAGCCTGGGACGGTGCAAGCCAGACAGTCAGTCGCACGTCGAAAATCCCTCCGGAGCCGCGGCCCGAACGGAAGGCGAGCAGTTTGCCGAGCCCTGTAGGCGTCGCCGGAATTGTGACACGTTACAGTCACAGCAAACTCAGCCAGCGCATGGACGCGCAGTTGGCTTTGCACACGAGGTGTTCGTGCATGGCAGCATGCCGGAAACCAGGGTGGTAACGCGGTCCAAACGGCTCGTCCCTGATTGTGGGACGAGTTTTTGTTTTTCAAGGAGAATGACTCGTGACTGAGCTATTATTCTACGACGATGCCTATATGAAAGAGTTCGATGCCGTTGTGACCGAGGTCCAAGAGTCCAACAATAGCCTGCGCGTGGCGTTGGACCGGACCGCATTCTACCCAGGAGGCGGCGGGCAACCCAACGACGAAGGTTGGCTTAATCACGGTGACGCCGCCTATCGCGTGGCTAAGGTGAAGCGGGATGCAGGCGAAATCTGGCACTGGCTTGAGCCGGAAGAGGGCGCCCCGCCGTTAGTCGCCGGCGACGAAGTGCACGGCGTACTTGACTGGCAGAGACGCTATAAATTGATGAGGACACACACGGCGATGCACATTCTGTGCGGCGTGGTCTGGCGCGACTACCAAGCCAGCGTCACCGGCGGCAACATGGACCCAGGCAAGAGTCGCATGGACTTTGAATTCGAATCCATGTCGCGCGAGCTCATCGATGACATTGAACAAAAGTGCAACGCCGAGATCGCAGCGGCGCATGAAGTGCGCAGTCAGATTCTGCCGCGCGAGGAAGCGTTCCAGATACCGGACTTGATTCGCACCAAAATCAACTTGCTTCCGAAGGGGATTACCGAGGTGCGTACCATCGAGCTTGTGGGGTTGGATCTGCAGGCGGATGGCGGTACGCACGTGCACAATACATCTGAAGTGGGCGCCATGAACGTGGTGGACTACAAATCCAAAGGCGCTATCAACAAGCGCATTTACATTGAAGTACCCGATTAATGCGTTCTATAACTGACAATTCATGTTCGGCGCGATATCGGCGCCCTATGCGTAATAGGTGACACATATGACTGAATTCAAATTTCAACCGGTGAACCCCACCGTCAACTACCCGCAGCTAGAGGAGAATATCCTCCAGCTTTGGCGGCAGCGCAACATCATAGCGCGCAGCGAAAGTGAACGTCTTGGGAATCCCGAATACGTATTCTTCGAAGGACCGCCGACTGCCAACGGCATACCCGGTATTCACCATGTCCTGGCGCGTGCGTTCAAGGACATCTTCCCGCGCTACAAGATCATGCAGGGATTCTATTGCCAACGTCGCGGCGGTTGGGATACGCATGGCCTGCCAGTAGAAATCGAAGTTGAGAAGAAGCTGGGTCTCAGCGGCAAAGAGCAAATTGAGGAGTTCGGCGTCGCCGAGTTCAATGAACGCTGCCGTGCCTCTGCGCAGGAGTACATCGAGGAGTGGGAGAAGCTGACCCTGCGCATGGGCTATTGGGTGGACCTAAAATCGGCCTACGTGACATTCCATAACGAGTACATTGAATCCCTGTGGTGGATCCTGAAACAACTCTGGGACCAGGATATGCTCTTCCTGGGTCACAAGGTTGTGCCCTACTGCCCGCGCTGCGGCACGCCGCTGAGTAGCCATGAGCTTTCGCAAGGCTATAAAGAAGGTACGATCGATCCAAGCGTATTCATCAAATTTGAAGCCAAAGACGAAGAGGGCGCGTACTTCTTGGCATGGACGACCACCCCGTGGACCCTGCCCGGCAACGTGGCACTGGCTGTCGGAGAAGAACTGGATTATGTAAAGGTGCTCGATGCCAGCGGCGATATGTTCTATCTGGCGGCAGAGTTGGCTGAGCAGGTGCTGAACCCTGGTTACGAGGTGCTGGAGCGGATGAAGGGGAGCGACCTTCTCGGTCGCCGCTACGAACCGCTCTATCGCTTCTATCCAGTCGACCAGGACTACGCATACATCATCGCCGGCGACTTCGTGAGCACCGATGACGGCACCGGCATCGTTCATATCGCGCCTGCCTTCGGCGCGGACGACATGGAGATGGGAACCAAATACGGGTTGCCCATGATTCATACGGTGGATGCGAAAGGCGAGTTCAAACCGGAAGTCACACCTTGGGCCGGCACATTTGTGAAATCCGCTGATCCGGCTATTCAAGCAGAATTGTGTGCGCGGGGTTTGCTTTACAAATCGGGCACATACGAACATACCTACCCGTTCTGCTGGCGATGCGATTCTCCCCTGCTCTACTGGGCAAAGGAGACCTGGTATATCCGTACCAGTGCTAAGAAGGACCGGCTGGTGGACTTGAATATGCAGATCAACTGGTATCCGGAGCATACCAAGACAGGCCGCTTCGGCAATTGGCTGGAGAACAATGTAGACTGGGCGCTCGGTCGCGACCGCTACTGGGGGACGCCGTTGCCCATTTGGCGAAGCGATGCGCCGGGCAGCGAATACATGGAATGCATTGGCAGCGTTGCGGATCTGGAAGAGAAGGTCGGTCGCAAGCTGGAAAATCTGGACATGCATCGACCGTATGTGGACGAACTGACATGGCCCGCGCCGGATGGCGGTACCATGCGACGCGTCTCTGAAGTGGCAGACGCCTGGTTCGACAGCGGTTCCATGCAGGTCGCCCAGTGGCACTATCCGTTCGAGCACCAGGAGGAATGGGAACGCCAGAAACAGGCCGACTACATCTGCGAGGCCATCGACCAGACGCGCGGCTGGTTCTATACGCTGCATGCAGTCGCGACCATGATGTTCGACCGGCCTGCTTTCAAGAACGTCATCTCCCTAGGCCATATCCTGGCTGAAGACGGCAGCAAAATGAGCAAGTCAAAGGGCAATGTCGTGGACCCGTGGGAGGTATTTGATGCGCACGGGGCTGATGCGACGCGCTGGAACATGTACACCGCCAGCCCGCCTGGCAACAGCCGCCGCTTCAGCGTGAACTTGGTCGGCGAAACGGTTCGCAAATTTATGAATACGCTGTGGAATACATACAGCTTCTTTGTGACCTATGCCAATCTGAGCGACTGGCAGCCGGGCGACGAGTTGCCCGCCGGTGACTTGCCGGTGATGGACCAATGGGCGCTATCTCAGCTGCACACGCTCATCCGTGACGTCACGGACGCCATGGAGCACTACGACGTACTTGGCGCCACGCGACCAATCGCGGCCTATGTGGACAGCTTGAGCAACTGGTATGTACGGCTGAACCGTCGTCGCTTCTGGGACGGTGATCCTGCGGCGCTGAACACGTTGTATACAGTGCTGGTGAACATCAGCAAGCTGTTGGCGCCTACCACGCCGTTCATTGCCGACGAGATATACCAGAATCTGGTATACAACTTAGGCGAAGATGCCGAGGATAGTGTGCACCTAAGCCGATGGCCCGACTATGATGAGGCGCTCATCGACGAGCAACTTAACATGGACATGGACATGGCACAACGCGTCACCAGCCTTGGCCATTCAGCTCGACAGGCCGCCAACTTGAAGGTTCGCCAGCCACTGGCACAGGTCATCGTACGAGTCCGATCCGACGAGGAACGCGAGCGTCTGCGCGCCGTCGAGTCGCTCGTGTTGGACGAACTGAATGTCAAGACGCTTGGCTTTGCCGACGAAGCCGGAGAACTGGTGGATGTGGAGGTCTTCCCGTATCCGCGTCAACTGGGACAGAAATATGGCAGCGGATTCCCCAAAATTCGCCAGGCCATGTCACAGATGGATCAACGTGAGCTAGCTGACAGGTTGGATGTCGACGAGGTGATCACCATCGATATTGACGGCGACAACTACGAAGTCACTATCGACGATGTCGAGGTGCGAACGAGGCCGCGTGCAGGCTTCAGCGTAGCCGAGGCCGCGGGTTATTTCGTCGCTGTCACAACAGACCTAGACGAAGAACTGATCCAGGAAGGCTTTGCGCGCGAATTAGTACGCCATGTTCAACAGCTGCGCAAGGACGCCGAACTGGACATCAGCGACCGCATTGTCACCTATATCCACGATTCAGAGCTTGTCAGTAGCGTGCTTGCCGGCTACGGCGACTATGTGAGAGACGAGACTTTGACGGTCGACCTGGTGCAGGCAGCAGATGATTCCGACATTCCTGAGCAATTGCCCGAAACCACGTTCGAGTTGGCGGGAGAAAATGTTACCGTGGCAATCCGCAAAGCGTAGTCTGCCTTGCTTTGCGAGTTCACTGGAGAGCATCACGACCGTTGCGGAATCTGCAACGGTCGTATTTCATGTACCACACGCCCCTTCGCGCGCGGACCTCCTCAGCATTGCCAAACTACGCCATTTGATTCTATACTAGTAGTATATCCGTAAACGTGTAGGTCATTGTCCAATTCATAGCCGTGATACGCACCACGACATCACGCATGCCAATCGAATCCCAGTTGGTCATTCATTCGAGTCATCGGTCGGACATCGACGTTCCGGCCTCATCATGCTGCTGTGACCGCGGAATAGAGGCATAAACTCCCCAGAGGCACTTCCACGTGCCAAACTTCCGTACGCAGCCCAAATTTCCACAGTCAATTCAATGTCGTATTAGCTGTAAGGAGAAAGTAGAATGGGTTTCCCGTTGCTGTTCAGCGCTGTGACGAGCGCTCCTGCGAAAGCAGAGGTGAAAGCGGATACCGGTAAAGGTCGGTACACCGTGTTGATCGGCGCCGTACTTGTTCAGATTGTTCTGGGTACGATTTATGCCTTTAGCGTCTTTGTACAACCCCTAGAGGCCGAATTCGGCTGGACTCGGTCGACGACGCAGTGGGCATATTCGCTCGCGTTAGCGACCTTCGCACTAGCCATGATTCCCGCAGGTCGTCTACAAGACCGCATCGGTCCCCGGAAAGTCGCCATGATCGGGGGCGCGCTGCTTGGCGTTTCGTTCCTGTTGGCAGCCGTCCTTGTCGGGCCTACTCGTCCCTGGGCTTTATATCTTACCTATGGGTTAATCGGCGGCGCCGGCATCGGCTTCGCCTATGTCTGCCCGATTGCAGCGGCAGGAAAGTGGTTCCCGGATAAGAAGGGTCTCATCACCGGTGTCGCTGTGGCGGGCTTTGGTGCAGGAGCTCTTTTCTTTGCCGGTCCTGCTTCAGCACTCCTGCTGCCTCCTCCTACTACTGGAGAACCGCTGAGCATTTACCAGGTCATCATGGTAGGACTTGGTGTGGTGCCAGGCCAGGGAAGCGGTATCGGTTGGCAGCGATTTTTCGTCATACATGGAATCGTTGCTGCGGCGCTGGTGATCGGCGGTGCACTGTTGCTGCGCAACCCACCTGCTGGGTGGCATCCGACGGGCTGGAAGGCTTCGGAATCCAGGGCGAAGGCTGTGGTTGAAATGTCGCCTAAACAGATGATTAACACGCCGCTCGCGACCCTATTGTGGATGACCTTCATCTTCGCCGCCACGTCGGGTCTGATGGCAATCGGTCAGTGGACGCCCATGATGGCTTCAATGGGCGGCAACACATCCATCGCGCCGGCTTGGCTTGGGTCCACATTTGCACGCTTCTTTACCCCCGTAGCGATCCTGGCTATATTCAACGCTGGCGGTCGCATCTTCTGGGGCAAGATCAGCGATATTATGGACCGCCCGCTAGCCATGATGATCATGTTCCTATTGCAGGGCATGATGTTCATGATCCTCATTAGCATCCGCTCGCCACTGGGAATTATCGTAGCATCGGCCTGGGTCGGCCTGAACTTCGGCGGCATCTTCAGTATGTTCCCGTCAGCCACCTCCGACTATTTCGGGCTCAAGAATTACGGCGCTAACTACGGTATCATCTTCACAGCCTACGGTGTCGCCGGCATCCTCGGACCAATAGCGGGCAGCGTGATCTTTGATCAGACGCAAGAGTATATCCTAGCCTTCGTCTTCGCCGGCATCCTCTGTTTCGTGGCGGCCTTGAGTGCAGTTCTAATCTGGTCGCTGGAACGGACGGAGCGGTACCGTTATGAACGGGATGTTGCCAACGCCTAAACTCATCCTGCATGGCCGATAGTGCAGCCATCGATCGCAACAAATCGAAGGGACAGCCCGTGCGGTTGTCCCTTTCTTCATTCATCAAGTATGCACCCGTATCGCCCACCTGGCTGGAGGCCGAATCTGTTGGAGCTCATGCAAGATTGGTATGAACGATACTACACCGCGCTCGAGGGAAGCAACGCATATGCTACCTTCTGTGAACGCGTATTCGGGCAAAACCTGGGTCAGCATGGGTTTGCGGACGTGGAACAGCTACGACACGTGCGCGATGCGCTGTTGATTGCGGGCGACGAACGAGTCGTCGATTTTGGATGCGGCTCGGGCGGCATTACTTCATACGTGGCGTCGCAGACGAATGCATGCGGCGTCGGTGTCGACTTCATCCAACGAGCCGTGCAATCCGCGCAGGCACAGTATGGTACCCCACAGTTACATTTCGTTGTATCCGATATCGGACGCTCATGCCTCGGCACAGGCTGCGCTGACGTGCTTATCAACATCGACGCCGTCTACTTTCACCCGCTTCCGCAGATCGTGTCGGAAATGAAACGCTTGCTCGCTCCTGGCGGCAGAATGGGCATCCTGTACACCCTCCGTGCGGATGGACCGCCTCCCTATGACGGCTTTGACCGGCATCAGCTGACAGCGGATAGTACGCCGCTTGCGCTTGAATTGCACACACAGGGGCTTGAGTATGCTGTGCGTGACCTAACGCACGAAGATTATGCACATGCGGAGAGGAAGCGAGAGGTGCTCGACGATCTGCACGATGAATTTGTGGCGGAAGGAAACGAGTTCCTCTACGATAATCGGTACGGAGAAGCACTGGGCGCCTTACGTACGATATCTGACAATGTCCATGTCCGATACCAATACATTGCAGCTAGAGCTGAGGACGGTCTATGAATTTAGAACATGTGAACGTATATCGTCGAGAGCTGGATGACGGCCTCGTCCTTCGCACTCTAGCCAGTGTGGAAGACATTGAGCGACTTGCCGAATTTCACGCCGGCAATCACGGGCCCGGCGTTGGTCCATTTGTGCGCAATCTCTTGTACAATCGCCCACACATGACACCTGATGACCAGGTGCTCGTAGAAACCGCCCGCGGAGAAGTCATCTCGGCACTCTGCCTCATCCCCTGGAAATGGAACATGGACGGTGCGCTGCTGGACGTCGGCGAGTTGGGCGTCGTGGCGACGGACGAAGCGTATCGACGCAGAGGGCTAATACGAGAGCAGATGGTCTACTTTATGGACAGGCTGAATACGCAGGGCTATGTCTTGTCGCATATCCAAGGCATCCCCCACTACTATCGGCAGTTTGGCTATGACTACGCCTTGCCCTTGGATGGCGGATACCTGTTGGAATTGCGTAATATTATAGAGGCCGACCAGGGTGACCTGGCCATCCGTCGCGCTTCTGCTAGCGATATCAACGCACTAATGAACTTGTATGCGGAAAGCGTTCAGAGCCTCAACATTTCAACAATCCGCGACAAGGACATCTGGCGCTACCTCTTGTCTTCAGACAACGATGCCGACGACATGGTTCACGATACGTGGATCTGCGAGAGCAACGATGGCGCTGCACTAGGCTACATGCGGATCCCACACCACCATTTCGGCGAAGAACTGGTCATCGACGAGGCACAGGCGCGCAACCATCAAACTGCCATGGCAATGCTCATGCAGGCCAAAACGCTAGCTACCGAACGCAAAAAACCTGGCATACGCCTCGCTCTGCCATGCTCCAATTACCTCGTTCGCCTTAGTCTCGCGCTGGGCGGTCGTTCCATGGGCGCCTACGCCTGGCAGATACACGTGCCGGACAAGATGCGGCTGTTACGCGCCATCCGCCCTGCGCTGGAACGCAGACTGCAATCCACGCCGTTCAGCAGCTGGTCGACTCCATTGGAAATCAGTTTCTACACGGACGCCATCACCATCCAATTTGAACTGGGACGGGTTGCGTCAGTGGAGCCTAGCAAGCCAGCCGGCAGTGTCAGCGTCAAAATGCCGCCGGACGCTTTTATGCCGCTCGTCCTTGGCTACCGCAGCGTGCAGGATACGCATGATGCTTATCCGGACTTTACGGTCAAGAATGAGCTTAAGCCGTTGGTTGAAACACTCTTCCCAAAACGGGAGTCGTATATCTTCACGTCGTACTGATCTATCCTTGTTTACAGGTCTGTCTGAATCGTCCTGCTATCGACGGATCGCAATGCGGTAGCTGCTTGGCAACTGATAGTCGCAATGCTAGACTGAGCGCCTTGACTATGTGAGAATGGACGCTATGGCGACAACTGCACAGCTCATCTACAACCCCAATTCCGGCACGAAAGATTGGTCTGGCCCCGTGCGCCGGTTTGTCGACTACTGGGAGGACCGCGGTTGGCAGGTGAATGCGGTCGAGACCGAACATCCCGGACACGCGGAAGAGTTGGCCGCGCATGCTGTGCAACAAGACGTCGACTTTGTATTCGCTGCCGGCGGCGACGGCACGCTCAACGAGGTGGCCAATTCGCTCGTAGGTTCCCAGACGACGCTGGTCCCCTTGCCTACAGGCACGGCGAACGTCTTCGCGCGCGAACTTGGTATGGCACTGCCCAGCCCATTGGCGACCAACTGGCTGCAGCCCGCCTACAATTCGCTGGCCAAGGGACGCATACAGCGAATGGACGTTGGCAAGTGCACCACGGGGCGTTATTGGCTGCTGTGGGCGAGTGCGGGTTTTGATGGCTTCATCGTGAACCAAATCGAGCCGCGGTCGAAGCAGTCCAAGCGCTGGGGCAAGCTCGGCTATCTCAAGGATGCGCTCGGCTCCTTCTTCAGCTATAGGGCCAGCCGGTCAAGCGTAACCGTGGACGGCAAGCTGTTTGAAGGCGAGTACGTTCTCATCAATGTGAGCAACTGCCGCACGTTTATCGGCGGCGAGTTCAACCTAAACCGCCACGGTGTTTTTGACGACGGACTTTTTGAAGTGTGGCTGTTTAAAGGCAAAGACTGGTCCAAACTGCCCATTTACGCCATCGATGTCACGTTCGATATGCATGGGGATAACCCTGAAGTTGAGGCGGTTCGGGGGCGCAACGTGTCGGTCGATGCTCATCCTCCCATTCAGTATCATCTCGACGGCGAACCTGCATCGACGACGCCCTTCTCATGCCAAATCGTACCTTCTGCATTGCGTGTGCTTGTGCCAGATACCACACCCAAGGGACTGTTTATCCAGCCGGGAGAACCGTTGCCGTCGTGAATTTAGCGATGATACGTAGCCAAATTTGTCATCACAAAATACAGGCGTCAATCTCCTCGCCACGTGCCCAGTCCTGACATGGCCAACCTGGTGTTCACCCATGTAGTCTTGCGATCGGATGACTCTGTGCAGCGCACGAACTATATCAACTAGACACAATTAAGGACATCACAATACTACAATGCCGACTATTACCAGCTTACGTGCTGTAGAAATCCTAGACAGCCGAGGACGACCCACCGTTCAAGTAACCTGTACGCTGAATGACGGAAGCACGGAGACTGTCAGCGTACCCTCAGGCGCATCGACCGGAAGCGCGGAAGCACACGAGCTTCGCGACGGTGATCCCAAACGGCACAGGGGTCTCGGATGCCTGCAGGCGGTCGCCAACATCAACGGAGAAATCCTTGACTCGGTCCGCGGCCATGCATTTGATACACAGGCTGCACTGGACAATTTTCTCTGCGAGTTGGACGGTACGGTGCAGAAGAGGCGCTTGGGAGCCAACGCCATCCTGGCTGTGTCACTGGCCTTTGCACGTGCAACAGCCGCATCCCAGGGTATTCCGCTCTACCAGCATTTTGCCGATCTCCTAGCCGGCGAGGCGCGCCTAGAACCGGCAGCGTTGCAGACCTTGCCGAGACCTACAATCAACCTCTTTAGCGGTGGCAAGCATGCGGGCGCGCAGATTCCCATCCAGGACGTGCTGGTTGTGGCGTCCTCAGCCAAGACAATCGCTGAGGCGCTGGACATGACCTGCGCCGTCTTCCATGCGGCGTCCGACATCTGCCTTGACAAGTATGGCATGCGCGTTCTCACAGCCGACGAAGGCGGGTTGGCGCCGCCGTTCGCAGGCGCAGACGCTATGCTGCAGGATGCAGTCGACGCCATCGCGGCTGCCGGCTATGAACCAGGCGTGGATGTGGCGTTGGCCATTGATGTGGCTTCCAGCCATTTCTACCGCGACGGGCGCTACTATTTGGAGAACACTTCCTTCGATAGTGCGGAGATGATCGATATTGTGCAGGGATGGTTGGACCGGTATCCGATCATCAGCGTGGAGGACGGTCTGGCAGAGGATGACTGGGATTTCTGGCCCAGTCTATTTGCCGGTGTAAACGGCAGAGCGCTGGTTCTAGGGGATGACTTACTGTGTACGAATGCGGAGCGCATACAGCGTGCCATCGACGCCAAGGCTGCCGATGCGCTGCTGCTCAAGGTCAACCAGATCGGAACCCTTTCGCAAGCGGCAGACGCCTATCGGCTGGCGCGGTCAGCCGGTTGGGCCGTCACCATCAGTGCACGCAGCGGTGAGACTGAGGACAACTGGCTGGGCGATCTGTCGGTTGGCTGGCACGGCGATCAGATCAAAGTTGGCTCTATTACACAATCGGATCGCTTAGCCAAATATAACCGGCTGCTGACCATCGAAGCGGAAACTGGATTACCCGTCGTAAAATGGCCAAACTAGTCGGTTTCGCTCTGTAACCACATCATCAGAGACAATCTGTGGCCGCGCGGTTTCTAGGGCGAGACAATAGGGCGACACAAATAGAAAGCGCAGTAGACAATGCGACCGCAACTCACGCACGTTTCACAACTTGACAGTCTGTTGCCCAAGGAATGGGAGAAGTCTCTGGTTCCCGACATCTTGCAGCAGCTAATCATCAGCGACCGCACCCTCGTCGTTCTGGATGACGATCCAACGGGGACGCAGACGGTGCACGATGTCACGGTGGTCACCAACTGGTCTGTAGATGTGCTGCAGCACGAGCTCCAGAAGCGAGAGCCAGCCTTCTTCGTATTGACCAATTCGCGCAGCCTGCCGCTGGTGGAGGCGCAGGCGCTGAATGCTGAGATTGGCGCAAATCTGCGTCAAGCATCAAAGCGGTCCGGCCGCGATATCGCCGTGGTGAGCCGGAGCGACTCCACTTTGCGCGGTCACTATCCCGGAGAAGTGAACGCGCTGGCAGACGCGCTGAACCAACAGTTTGACGCCACGCTCATCATTCCGTTCTTCTTGGAGGGCGGTCGCTACACCATAGATGACGTCCACTACGTGGCGGAAGGCGATACGCTCACGCCTGCCGCAGAGACGCCTTTTGCCCGAGATTCTGTATTCGGCTACAACGCATCAAATCTACGCGAATGGGTGGAAGAGAAAACATGCGGCACGATAAAAGCCGGAGATGTGGCTTCCATCAGCATCGACCTCATTCGCATAGGCGGTCCCGAGGCTGTTGCTTCGGCGCTGAAGGACCTAGTCAATGGTCGAGTCTGCGTCGTGAATGCGGCATCCATGCGCGATATGGAGGTATTCGTGTGCGGCCTTCTGCTGGCGGAGGCGAGCGGGAAACGTTTCCTCTATCGCACCGCGGCCTCCTTTGTCAAGGTGCGCGCCGGCGTGCAGCCGCGTCCGCTGCTGACTTCGGATGAGCTCAATTTCCCCGATAAGGGCGGAGCGCTCTTCGTCGTGGGCTCGCATGTGCCGAAAACCACGGCTCAGGTGGATACACTGTTGGCAAAGACAGATGTCGTGCCGTACGAACTCAATGTTTCAGATCTATTGACAGAAGATGCTCGCCACGAGGCGATCCAAACAGCCATAGCTACGATAGACGCGTCATTGGCTGATAACAGAGATGTGGCGCTCGTTACCAGTCGTAAACTGGTGACCGGACGCGACGAGACGGACAACCTGCAAATCGGCAAGCGCGTATCGGAGAGCCTGGTTGCCATCGTGCGCGGCCTCACCGTACGTCCTCGCTATCTGGTAGCCAAAGGCGGTATCACCTCCAGCGACATCGCAACGGATGCGCTGGAGATCAAGAGCCGCGACGGTCATTGGGCAGATTCAACCTGGCGTACCTGTCTGGAAGGCAGGCGAGGACAGCTTGCGTCCAGGTCTGGCTTACATTGTATTTCCAGGCAACGTCGGCAACGAGGATGCACTGGTCGAACTCGCCAATACACTGGCTAGCCGCGAGTAGCGTCGAAGGAGGCGACAAGAACAGGTGCGCCAGTCCCACTGGGGCATCCGATGACAAATATCCGCCTTCCATCATCTTCGCTTCTGCACTGGCTATCCGCTATAATGCTCTATTGTTGGCTACGATAACCGTATAATTTTCACTAACAACTCTACAGCGCAATAGGGTTCCATATGCTCGATATGCAGGTAGTACAAGGAGATATTGCCCACGACGCCGGTGACTGCATCGTGGTGGATCTGTTTGAAGATGTGCAGGATCCCATCGGCGCCACCGGCATTGTCGACCTTGCACTGGATGGGGCAATTCAAAGGCTCATACAGTCGGGCGATTTCACCGGAGCAAAGGACTCCACTGCCCTCCTCTACAGCAACGGGCGCATCCCATCGCCGCGTGTGCTCATCGTCGGACTAGGTCCTGCTGATAGTTTCGACATTCACGGTGCGCGCGTAGCAGCGGCTACAGCCGCCAGAGCATTGCAGAAGCTGGCAGGAGTGAAGCGTTTCAGCACGATCATTCACGGTGCAGGAGCCGCCGGACTGCCCACAAATACAGCAGCGCAGGCTGTTGTGGAAGGCACACTCCTGGCGCTCTATCATCCCCCGCAGTACAAGCGCGAGCCGAACGTATCCTCTCTGCAGTCGATGCGCATAGTCGAATTCGACGAGACCAGCGTCGATGCTGTTCGAGCCGGTGCAGAAGCGGGCTATACCGTGGCGCAGGGCGTCTACAGCGCCCGCAATTTGGCCAGCGAACCGCCGAACGTACTCTTCCCGGAGAGTTTTGCCGAGCGCGCCGAACTGATGGCGGAGGAGACCGGTCTTGTCTATTCAGCGCTGACTGAGCGTGACATGGAAGCTCTGGGCATGGGACTGGCGCTTGCCGTCAGCCGCGGCAGTTCAAAAGAAGCACGCATGATCATCCTTAAGCATGCGCCGGCGGCTGTTCAGTCCGAAGCGCCTCTAGTGCTAGTTGGCAAAGGGATCACGTTCGATACAGGCGGTATCAGCATCAAACCGTCTGCCGACATGTGGACCATGAAAGAGGATATGTCCGGCGCAGCGGCGGTCGTCGGCGCTATGGAAGCCATTGCACGCCTAGGTATCGAGCGCCATGTGATCGGCGTTGCCATGTGCGTTGAAAACATGCCGGACGGAAACGCCTACCGCCCCGCTGACATACTGACAGGTATCACAGGAAAGACCGCAGAAGTCATCAGTACCGACGCCGAAGGTCGCCTGGTGCTAGCCGATGCGCTGGGCTACGTGGCGAGATATGACCCCGCAGCGGTCGTGGACTTAGCGACCCTGACGGGTTCCATCGGTATTGCGCTGGGATCGCAAGCAGCGGGCCTGTTCGCCAACGATGACAATCTGTCTCAGGCGCTGCTTGGTGCGGCTGAACGCAGCGGTGAGCGTCTTTGGCCGATGCCGATGTATGACGAGTACAATGACGACATCAAGAGTGAGATGGCGGAAGTGAAGAACGCCGGCAGTCGTAAAGGCGGCGTGTCCACCAGCGCCAAATTTATCGAGCATTTCACAGAGGGATACCCGTGGGCGCATCTAGATGTTGCGTACATGACCTGGACGGACAGCGACGGCAATCCGCTTATTCCAAAGGGCGCGACCGGTTACGGCATCCGATTACTGGTTGAACTTGCTCGCGGCGACAATTCGCCAGCTGTTTAGGAGGATAGACTATCTATGCAAAACTACAAGAGCCCAGATTCCAGCATCGAGACACCCTACGACTCAGGATTTAGTATTCCCTGGTATTTGATCGCTGCCGTAGTGGCGCTGATCCTGTTCATTTTGATTGCATCACCGGCACGGGCATCGGAAACTAGTCAACAACAGGCAGCGTTCCCGCTCAGCTTGTGGCCTATATTGTTGCCCCTAATGGCCTCGTCGCTCGCGATAGAACGGATGATTGAGGTCTTTTGGAACTATGCGGATTGGTACCTGCTCAATACGCGCCAGTGGCTGCCAGCCCAAATCAAGTCGCCCCAATATACACAGTTCAAGAGTGGTACGAGCCTGGTCATCGGCGTGGTGCTGGGTATCCTCATCTCCAACTTCACCGGCATGCGTCTTTTTGACTACCTGCGTCCGCTCGTGCCGAACTTTCTGGACAGTGCGCCGGGCGCATGGGACGTCATCGTGACAGGCTTCATCATCGGCGCCGGCACAAAGCCTATCCATGATATCCTGGGCATGTTGACGGAGACGAAGAATTTGCTCGGCTACAGTGCGGTGAAGCAGCGCGAGATCGCCGGGGCAGCCGTTGCTGATAGTATGCTGAAGATTGCGCAGAGCGAAGCCCAGCTCATGATCGACGTTCCCGGTGTCGGTCCGGCACGTCTTTCGGCGCTAAGCGAGAGCGAGGAGCCCCATGAAGACGCCTTCTCATCCGCCGTCGAATACATGGACGACATCCGCAATCGTACCGTGATGTAGTGCCGCATACTCGTCACTTAGCGAACAACAATAAAGGCTGTGCAGAGATCTCTGCACAGCCTTAGTAAATTGCGTACTATACCAAGGCGTCGCCTTCATCGCAGTAGTAGTCCGATAAGCGCTATCGCTTCTCTCTGCGCATGAGGTACGTAATCACCAGTGCCGCTGTCGTGGCAATGAGTATTCCGACGGCAAACGAAATGAGCGCAGTCTTGGCGACGTGACCGCTAGAAGAACCTGCACGCGTACCAAGCCTCTCTTCAACGAGATGTTGGCGGCGCGTCCGCTCTAGGGCGTCGTAGAGATTCTGGCGAAAGGTGGGCTCAGGCTCAACTGCCGGCACCGCGTAGGCTACCTCTTCGGCCAAATCCGCCAGCGGACGCAGGTCCGGCGCCAATACCGCGATCGCGGCAGACACCGCATCGTTGACTTGCACAGGGACAATGGTACGCGTTTGCTGGTAGCGACGGTTCTGCAATAGCCGCGCACTGTGACCGTCCAGCACGTCTTCCGGCGGCAAGATACGACCGTCTCCCATATCGAGTCCGGACAGTTGGTTGTCGTGTACCCACGGCAGCAGAGCAACGAGCCTGTTCATGGCTACTGTAGCTCCTCTCCACTGCGCAAATCACTTGAGTCGGTATCAGCCTGGACGTCCGACGGCTCGTCCTCATCGGCTTCGAGTTCAGGTCCCCAGCCGCGCGACTCAAGATCCTCGCGCAATGACCCCAGCGTGCGAAAATAGAGCGATTTAATAGCGCTTTCGCTCTTGTTCAGCATCTCGCCTATTTCCACATTGGAGAGCTGGCTACCGAACTTGAACAGCAGCAGGTTACGCCTATCCTCCGGCAGCCGTTCTATAGCCTCCCACAACGCGTTATGGCTTTGTTCGCGCTCCACTTGGCGTTCGGGTGTTTCATCATCGTGGCTATGACCCCACAAGCGATCGAATGAAAGGAAACGGCGTCGGCTACGATCGCGGTGCCAGTTGGCGACCAAGTTGTGTGCAATGCGGAAGAGCCAAGCCGAGAACGGTAAGCCACGATCCTCGTACTGGTCCAAGCGCTCCAATGCCCGATAGAACGTTCTAGCCGTCAAGTCCTCGGCGTCGTGCACATTGCCGACTCGGTGGTAAATGTAGGCGTAAATGCGATCAACGTAATTCTCATACAATTTGGCAAAGGCGTCTGGATCCGTGCGAGCCTTCTCGATGAGCACGGATTCCTGTTTCAACTCGGCATCAACCTGTGCTGTATCGACGATCGGTGTCTGTTGTTCTTCCTCGGCGACTGCGGCTTGTTCGACAGCAACTGCTTCAGCCGTGCCAGTTTCCACAACCTGCGCCATGCTGTTCTTGCTGTCTGTATCCGACTCGGTATGAGTCCGACGTCTGTTCAATTTCATACGGTTTATTTCCAACATGTGATCATTGTTGCCATGGACCACTTCAGTATCAATGCGTCGATTATAGAGATAGTGGGTCTAGTCGGCAAACTGCGAGTCGAATGGACCCTGTCAAGACAACTAATAGTGCAGAATACTAGTTCCACTGCCTTTCTTATTCTATGATACAATCATGAAAAGAGTAAGTAAGACAGATCCAGCAGCTACATTTCACGTACAAAGTTTCGCATCGAATAAGGGTCCAACTTCGTCTTGTTATGTGAAATATTTCGGGATGAACAACGCGGGACGAATGCAATAGAGCGGGGGAGGTCATCGTGCGGGTAAGTTGTCTTCAGGAGAACCTGGCAAAGGGTTTGTCCATCGTTGGTCGCGCTGTGTCCACGCGCAGCACATTGCCAGTGCTGGCCAATATTCTCATCGAAGCCAAGGACAATGAACTGCGGTTGGCAGCCACGAATTTGGAAATCGGCGTAAACTGTTGGATCGGCGCCAAGATCGAGGATGAAGGCTCTATTACCGTTCCAGCTAGGTTGTTATCGGAATTTGTTAATAGCCTGCCGCCGGAGCAGATCGACATGCAACTGTCTGTACGTACCCAGACATTGCACCTGCACTGCGCCCGGCACGAGGCCAACTTGAAAGGCGTGGACGCGTCAGAGTTTCCTATTATTCCAACGGCTGGCAACGGTCAAGAGATGGAGGATTCCGCGGAGGAGTTCGAAGGCACCCATATTGAACTCGACCCGGTCGGTCTGCGCAAGATGATCAACCAGGTTGTCTTCGCTGCGTCGACGGACGAGAGTCGACCCACGCTGACAGGCGTTGAGGTCTGTTTCACGTCAGATCGGTTGACCATGGCAGCGACCGACGGCTACCGGCTAAGTGTTCGCAGCGTCAGTGTGGAGCAGCCAAACGTCAAGGAAACTATGACCGTCATCATCCCCGCCCGCAGCCTTGGCGAGTTGGCGCGTATCAGCGCAGATGTGGATGAGGAATACCCGGTGCACGTCATCGTGACGGAGTCCCGCAACCAGGTGATCTTCCAGGTGCGTGGCAAAAGTGAAGCCCGCGGCAGCTTCCATCGCGTCGAACTGGTCAGCCAACTTATCGACGCTCGTTTCCCCGATTATCACGCCATCGTGCCCAAGAGCCACACCACGCGCACAGTGGTGGATACGGCAGCCCTGTTGAACGCCTCGCGCGTTGCCTACCTCTTTGCCCGGGACAATGCAAACATCATCCGGGTTGCGGTCGCGCCAGGCAATAGTGAGGATTCTGGACATGTGAAACTGACCGCCACCAGCACGGAAATGGGCGACAACGAAAGCGAAGTCGACGCCATGGTGGAGGGCGCGGAGTTGGAAATCGCCTTCAACGCTAGGTATCTCATCGACGTGTTAGGGCAGATCGACGAACCGCAGGTAGTGCTGGAGACTACGCAGAGTACGCGGCCCGGTACCATACGTCCGGTAGGCCTGGGCGAGGACGAATTCCTGCACGTCATCATGCCAATGCACCCGCCTCGCTAGTAAACGCGCTTGCGCGGCTGAGAAAAATGCAATATTAAGGTCATCCAGTACTGGACGACCTTTTTCGTTCTATGGGCAAGTAAACTACTACGTTTCGATTCGGTGTACCGTTAGTTCAGCGGCGGAATCAGCAGCACATCGCCCTGCCGAATCGTGTCGGGAGACGTTGTTGTGCCGAGGTTGGCGCGGTAGAGATCGTTTGCCCTCTCATAATCACCGTAAATATCGAAGGCGATTGTGTAGAGTGTATCTCCTTCCTGGACTTCATATTCGGTTACTGGTCTCAGCAGCAGATCAGCCGTGCTGACCGCATCCACGCCGGGCACCCGCTCCAGCAAGTCCACAACTTGCCTACGCTGGACGTCCATCGAGACGACACCGGAGACGTAGAGTCTACTGCCCTGCAAACGCGCTTCGATAGGCAGTTCGCTCAACGCCTCGTTGTTCGTACTCCGGAAGTAGCGGTCCAAATCAAATGCAGAACCGCTTGCGATTGCCACACTGCTGGCGTTGGCATCAGCCACCGCGTTTTGGGAACGGAGCAACGCATCCGGTGTCGGCGTGGGCAACAGGAACGTGGAGACGTCAGCAATGCTCTGCTGCTCAGCCTCGCTCGCGGGAACTGCTTCTTCGACAGGCGTGTCCCCAACAGGTTCGTCGCCACTATCCCCAGTTTGCGCCGAGTCCGGCTGCTGTGAAAGCGACGGGAACGCTAGACCATTGAAATTCGGGCCAACTAGCTCCCGAACGCCATACCATGTTGCAGGGATGACTAATAACACGAGAGCAACAGCGACTGCCGACCAGAACCCGGAACCACTGCGCTCCTTTTTTTCCTCGACCACATCAAAGCCCAGCACTTCTGCCAGTTCGGGTGACAGCTGTGTCGTGACAACGTTGTGTCTCTTGCGCTTGGCGCCCTGGCGAATATCGCTCTGCTTTTCCTGGTGAGCGCGCAATAGCCACTCCGCCTCAGAGCGGTACTTGTCGTCAACTGGAATAGCCGCGACATGGTTGCGCATCTGGTCATAGCGACCGACTTTTTCAGAAAGGATGGCAGCCAGCAGACGCAAGTCGGCCTGATCATAGTAGGACAAGCCTAGTTCGGCCTCGGCTAACGCTTCGCCGGTCTGTCCGCTTTGAAGCAGCTCATTAGCGCGCGCGCAGAAGAACTGCGACACATACTCAGGCAATAGCAACTGGCGCAGGTCTTCGCCGCAGTTAGAACAATACTCAGTCCCGGGCGCAATTTCAACTACGGTTCGGCAATGAATACAGGTGACTTCTTGCATAAATAAATTCTGTTGTTGTGCCGTTTGTACGCTGTAAAGAGGACAACTTTATCTGCAATAATGCGGTGAAATACAGCTATGTTCTGCAGTCTATCACGAACGAATTGGACATGCAAACACGAAAATCAACAAATAATGACGCGGGAACCGCGCCATTATGGTGTCACGATATTCATCTATAGGCGCCGACAGACCAGCGCCTGACCGTTCAGACAGCGCTACTACTTCAGATGCTTGTCCAGGAAGAGACCCATCTGCGTGAAACTGTCAATCTGATTGACCAGCTTGCTGAACTTGTGACCCTCATCTGCGTAGTGGATGAACAACACATCACCACCTGCATCTGCCACGCGCTGGGCGATCTGCTGCGACTCGTATAAGGGCACGCGCGGGTCATTGTCGCCAGCGAGCACCAGCAGCGGCATCGTAATGCGCTCCGCCTTGTGCAGCGGCGAAATGCTGTGCAGGAATTCGCGGTCGCGTTCCAGACTGCCGTATTCGCGTTCACGGTGCGCTCTACGCCATGGGCTGGTCCGCTCCAGGAAAGTGACCCAATCTGCAATACCGACGACGTCAATGCCTGCTGCAAAGAGTTCAGGATATTCGGTGACCGCAGCCAAGACCATAAAGCCGCCATAGCTGCGCCCGTACACAGCGATGCGGTCATTGGCAATGTCGGGTTGACCGTGCAGCCAGTGCACCGCGTACTTCATGTCTGCCACGCTATCCATACGCAGTTCGACCTCATCCAGCAGCATATACTCACGACCGTAGCCGGCGCTGCCGCGCACATTCGGCACCATGAGCGCATAGCCCTGGCTCAGAAAATACTGGAAGCGTACGTCGAAGTCGGGGCGCTGCTGCCCGGCGGGTCCGCCGTGAACGTAAAGGATACAAGGGTAGCCGTCGTCGGGCGGCGCTGTACTTGGACGATAGACGAACGCGGGCAACATGCGTCCGTCATGCGTTTCGAACTCGACCAGCTCGGGGCTGATGAACGTGTTGGGGTCAATGCCAGCCATGTCGCTGTGCGTCAGTTGCAGCAAGGAGCGGCTGCCCACGTTCATGACCCAAATGTCGGAAGGCGTTGTTGGAGTCTGCAGATCGAAGTAAAGATGCGTGCCTGTCGAATCATAGGTCATCTTGCTGATGACACCACCTGGAAGCCCTTTGACCGGATCCAGACGCCGACCTGCCATATCAAGCAAGAACAATTTGCTGTACCCGCCCGCGTTATACGTGACGGCTGCAGCCTCACCGTCCGGAGCGACGGCAAGGTATTCGACCTCGCCTATATTGGTCGCATCGACAGCTTCAAAATCGTCTGCGGACACGATTTCCTCCAGCGCACCGGACAGAATATCCAGACGGCAGACCGCGTTGCGGTCATGGTGTCTATCGGTTACAACATAGACGGCGCCCCCCACGGTTGTGATCTCATTGTAGCGAGCTGGTTTCTCCACAGGCGTAATACAACTTTCCTCGCCAGTCTCGCTGTCCAGCAGATAGAGGTCCACCTGATCGCTGGCAACATCATCACGCGTCAGGATGTTGTGACCGTCCAGCCAAGCGACTACTGTGCGGTGTCCGTCGCATTCGCGCACGAGCTCAGACTCACCCGTCGCGAGATCCATGTGATAGATGTCGAAATCGACGCCATTGCGTGCGTTGCTCGTGTAGAGTATTTCGGCGCCGTCGTCGCTCCAAACACCAAAGGTGTGGATCGCGTCGTCGTTCGGTGTCAGTCGCTTCACGTCGTGAGTACGCACGCCGTCGGGATCGACGCCACAATTTGTGATGTGGTTAAGTTGCTGCTTTTCATTGCCGTCCACGTCACTGGCCGCGATGAGATGCTCAGAGTTGGCAGTGCCATGCACCTCCCACACTTTGTCGGGCAGAAAGGTCAGCTGATGCGGGCACGGATCCGCCAAAGTGGGAACTGACGGTACGCTCCAGACCTGGTAATTGCCGGTGACGTTGGAGAGAAAGGCGACTCGCCTTCCGTCCGTGCTCAGAGCAGGCGAAGTCGCGCTGCGGATGTTCAGATAGCGTGCAAAATCAGCCATTGGGCGCCTTTCCATGATATGTATGACTGTGAACTGAGGTCATCGAATGCAGTGTGATACTGTATCATTTATGTCAAGCATTAGCATTAGCACAGACATCGGTTGCTGATGGTCGCGCACAAGCTTGCACGCGGCAGCGTGATGCAATGTTATGTCGCCTCGGCGATCTCCGCCAGCTCCAGCCAACGAAACTCAGCCTCTTCAATTTTATACTCAATTGCTTTCACCTGCTCGGCCAACTCCATCAGCAGTTGGTAGTCGTCGCCCGCGTGGGCCATTTCATCGGTTAGGCGATTCAATTTTGCCTGCAGCTCCTGAATTCTCGGCTCCAGCGACTCCAACTCTCGTTGTTCGCTCCACTTTAGCTTGCGTGCCGAACCTTTGTCCGCACTGGTCAATTTGACCGCCTTGGCGGAGACTTCGGCGTCCACTACTAGATGCTCCGTTGTTTCTTCAGTCCGCAAGCGCATAAAGGTTTCATACGGTCCCGGATAGCGTGGACCGAGCACGCCGTCCTCCATATAGTGCAGATAGTCGACCGTTCGGTCCAGGAAATAGCGATCATGGCTCACCACGATCAAACTACCCATAAATCGATCCAAGAACTCCTCCAGCACGTTCAGCGTCTGGATGTCCAGGTCATTGGTCGGCTCATCCAGCAAGAGCACGTTAGGCTGATGCACCAGCGTGCGCAGCAGGTATAACCTGCGTCGTTCGCCGCCGCTGAGGCTGCTGATGCGAGCGCGCTGCATAGAACGAGGAAACAAGAACCATTCCAGCATTTTGGCGGCTTCAACGCGCTCACCGCTGTCCGTGCGTACCAGTGCCGCCTCTTCTTCGATGAACTCCAGCAGACGCGCATCATCATCCAGTCCTTCACCGAGCTGATCGTAGTAGCCCAGATGCACTGTTTCGCCCCAGTTGACTGCTCCTGTGTCGGGCATGGTTTTGCCGGAGAGTATATCCAGCAGGGTCGACTTACCGGCGCCGTTTGGTCCCAGGATCCCGATTCGGCTCCTAGGCTCCAACGTGATGTCTGTCCGTTTCAGAACGGGCGCGCCGTCATACGACTTGGTCAATCCGGTAGCGGTGAGCACTTGCTTGCCCAGGCGTCGACCGGCAAGTGCCATAGTGACGGTGTCCTGTCCCGTGTCATAGCGGAGTTGAAGCAGTTCTTCGACGCGTTGTTTACGCGCTTTCTGTTTCGTGCCTCGCGCCATTGGCGCACGTCGCACCCACTCCAGCTCCCGTTGCAGCAGCTTCTGACGTTTCTGCTCCATCGCAGCGAACTGCTCCTGGCGTTCGGCTCTCTGTTCTAGATAGGCGCTATAGTTGCCGGGATAGGTGACCATGCGGCGGCGGTCCAGCTCAACAATCCGATTCACGACACGGTCCAGGAAGTATCGATCATGCGTCACGACTACCAGCGCTCCCGGCCTGGCATGCAGCCGTTCCTCGAGCCAGACGATAGTCTCTGCGTCAAGATGGTTGGTCGGTTCATCCAGAATAAGCACGTCTGCCTGATGCACCAGCGCACGAGCCAGTGCGACGCGTTTGCGCTGACCTCCGCTCAGTTCCCTTACCGGGCGTTCAACATCCTGCACGCCAAGCTGCGTCAAAATCGCCCGTGCGTTGGCCTCGGCCGACCACGCGTCAAGACGTTCCATGGCGGCGGTGATATCGGTGAACTGCTTTTGCAGCTGCGCAGAAGTGGGATCCCTCTGGAGACCATGTTGGATACGATCGTACTCCTGACGCAACTGCATCTGCGGTGAATCGCTGCCGAAAACCGTCTGAAGCGCATTCCGTGCGACGTCTAGCGCGGGTTCCTGTTCCAAAAACTCGATGCGGACCCCGCCCCACACTGTGACGTTGCCCGAATCCGGTTCCTCCATCTGCGCCAGTATGCGCAACAGCGTGCTCTTACCGCTGCCGTTTACGCCGATGAGGCCGATGCGATCACCTTCGTTGATGAGCAGGCTGGCATCTTCCAGCAACTGACGTTCGCCCATAAATTTCGAAATCTCGTCCGCGGTAATATAGTTCATTCAGGTTCACTTGTGTATCAATCATGCGCGCGCGTAAATAGGCTCAGACACGGTATAGCGCAAGACTTGTACCTGAGCAAATGCTGTCGGTTCGAGTTATCGTTGAGTCTTATAGCCGAGTATTTGCGGCTCCGCCCACACTGCCCAGTTCCAACGGCTATCGCCCAGCGCGTCCGTCACGAACTGAACGACCAGCTGTTGTCCGCCGAGATCGGGCAGGTCAATGATATAGCGTTCCCACTCGTTTGTCTGTTTCGTTGTGCTCCATACGCGACGGCCATTGGCCAAAATGCGAAAGGCGCACAGATTGTCGCCCTCCATGAGCGCGCCGTCCCGGATGCCAACGGCAAAGCGCATCTTGAGCGAATCCACCTCGGCAGGAACATCGAGATAATATTCGCAAACCGCGCTGCCCGTGACCGGCGGATGCTCCCACAGCGCCATCTGTTGCATCATGCCGCATTGGGCCGGACCGACGCGTATCTCCATAACATTGTCCGGAGAGCGGGTGGAGGTGCGATGCGCAGCCGGAAAACCTTCAAGAAAGTCATAGTTCCAGACCAGCGTCTGGTTCGGTCGATGACGGACCTCCTCGTCCAGTAGGCTGCCCCACATCTCCTCCTGCCACTTCAGATAAGAGATATATTGAGACAAGAGCGTGAGCGACTGCTCATTCAGGTCGGCAATGCGCCTTCCAATGGCGTCGATCATTACATCGTGCGCATTGTAGCCGTTCATTGATTTCTTTCTGCCCATACCATCGTCGAGGCCATCGATGGCGCCATCATATTGGCGGATTGGTGTTTAACGCCCATCATCTGTTCCCAGCGCTGTGCTGCACGCGGGTTACTTAGAAGTACCAGAGCCACGTAGCTTGGTTCAAAGGGCTTGCGCCGTAGCGGCATGCCGGCCTCTTCCGGCGTACGTGCACCTTTGGACTGGTTACAGCGCGTACAGGCGGTGACAAGATTTCCCCATTCGTGGCTACCGCCTCGGCATCTTGGTACCACGTGGTCAACCGTCAGTTTATGACGTCCGGGCGACTCTCCACAATATTGGCAGATATACGCGTCGCGCAACATGATGGCGGCACGTGTAGCCGGCACCTTTCGGTGCGGCAGCCGTACATAGTGGACGAGCCGGATAACAAGCGGCACAGGGAAGGCTTGCGAGCAACTGCGCAGCATCTGCTGCGTGGACTCCACAACTTCAGCCTTCTCGCGGAGTAGGAGGACAATGGCGCGGCGGACGGAGACTAGACTGAGCGGTTCATAGCTTGCGTTCAGAACCAGAACTTGCTTTGGCATACCCTCGGCTAACGCTCCTACAATGGACAAAATCGACTGATTGTACTTTCACAGAGAATTGCATCTGCGTAATTCCAGTCGAGTCTGCCTTGAGGAACTCGACCGCCTACCGGGCTGCGTAACCTCTCTGCACCGTCAATTCTATCAGGAAGAATACAGCCTCAACAAACTGGCTGCTGCCACATACCTTGCCGCATATTTTATCGATTATGCCGGTATCGCTCCAGTCGCTACGGTTGCAGCCCGTAATAGGATGCCCCATAGAAACAGGCATATCAGTGCCGCAAGTACAGTCCTGGCGCCTTCGTCTTCAATGTTGCCCATATATGCGTACGCGCCTGGCAACGTGATTACCGCCACGATTCCGTATAGAATATGAATGAACGGTCGCGGCAATACAGCGCCCAAACCTTGCAGATACATGATCGTCCCGATGAGCGCCTGGACGATGATCAGCAACTCCAAAATAATGACCGCACCGTACCAGGATGCGCCGAGCGTTCCAGACCGAAATCGGGTGATGAATGCCCACACAGCCAATATCAGCGCAAAATAGGCGGATGTGTTGGCGAAACCGGCGTGGAGTTGCAGCAGCATTTCGGCAGTGATTCTCTTTAAGCTTGGCGCAGCGCCGGTCTTCTATACCGGTGCGTGCACGCTCAGATATTGTTGCAGGACGCTAGCAGCGGGCCCCAAAATGTCGTACGTATGCCAGCCTTGGCTGCCGGCAAGCACATAGATGCATCCGCCGACAACGTAGTCATTCTGACGCATGGCCTCGTCATACCAGACCAGCTGCTCGACATAGGCGCCGGGACCCCACATTCCGTAGCCATTCTCAGCCCAGAATCCGGTAAAATCCTGCCATCCTTCTGCATCCAGTGGGCCCGGGCGTTCGGTAACCAAGCCGTCGATACCGGTTTCAGTCATGATCAGCGGTACCTCCAACCCTCTGGGAATGAGGATTTGGTTATACACTTGGCGATAGCGCAATGTCAACCAGCCCGTGTCGCCGGCGCTCACGCCGGGATAGCGGCCTTGGTCCTGGCGCGTTGAGAGGTAGTACATGGTAGGCGCGCTGTATTCGTGCAGTCCGAGCCAGCCGTTGTACTCTTTGGCGGCTTGCACCGCAGGCAAAAACGCTTCCCATAGCTCCAGCGGCGGCTGTCCCGTTCCGAAGTTGCCAACAACGCTGCGGATTCCTCTTTCGGCGAGCAGGCGCGTCCGTTCAGCCTCGAATTCGCCAAGCCGGAGCATTTCATCCGCATTGGCGGCGACCGGCTCATTATACGCTTCCCAGCCGTCGATATACTGGCGTCGCATGTCGTCACCTGCAATCGGCATAAGCGTGTTGACGAACTCTTGTGCAGCGACGATCGGGTCAAGATTGTTCAGGCTGATCTGCGGCAGATCGATGCGACCGATGATCAGCGTATTGGGCGATGTCTGCTTAATCTGCGCGACGAAATTGCCATCCAGTTCCAACGTCTTGACCACCGTGACAGCTTGGGTTTCCAGCAGTTCAAAAATCTGCGGATGGTTGCGCGCCACAAACAGACCCAGCTTGCTTGGCGGACCCGGCGGGAAAGGTGTAGCCACCGGCGTGGGCGTTGCCGTGGGTCGCGGTGTTTCAGTCGGTGTTGGCGTCGCCTTTGGCGGAGTCGGGGTCAGTGTCGGCTCAGGAACGAGGGCAGCGCCCACGCCACCTGGATTGGTGACGTAGGGCAAATACGCGCCGTAATCGGCATACGGATACCCGTTTTGGATCGACGTTGTCGATAGCAGGCTGGACTGCGCCACCTGCGTGCTGGTCGGTGTGGGCATGATGGACGGGGCGGTCGGCGTCGGAGTGCGGCCGCGTCCACAGGCAGACAGCGCTGCGGCGGCTGCGGCGCTGGCAACCGATGCGAGAAATGCTCTACGATTCAAGTTGGATTTGGGATTTTCGGTCGGAACACTACCCAGCGATGAAGACTCTTCCGAGTCCTGCTGGCTGCGCTCCGCCGCACGATTGTGCCCAGCGGCGTCTTCCAGGCTCTGTTCCGTGTTTTCATCCATGACGTCTATGGTACACCTGCATTTCACCTGTCCAAAATGTCCTGATAACATAACAGAGACGCCGCATTGTACAATTCGGTTCCGAAACACCACCGACCATCTGTGGGTTTCATTCTATGCCAGAAGCTCATCTGCAACAGCTAGATAGAAGCTGACACCATTGCGAATCAGGAGCCAACAATGACGAAGTACCCAGTGCGCATCGAATACTGCGTCCGTTGACGCTACACATCCGAAGCCGTCAGTCTGGCGGATGAACTGGTCACAAAATACTGGAACGTCATCAAGACGTTGACTCTGGTCCCGTCAAGTGGCCGCGTATTCGAGGTCACAGTCGGAGAAGTACTGGTCTTCAGCAAGAAGGCCCTGAGTCGACATCCAGAGCCCGGTGAGATTGCTGCCATTCTCGAACGCATGACCAACTGGGAAGCGCCTCCCATCCAGGAGCGCTACAACCGCAAAATGGATAACCTATAGCTTGCCGGTAGCGAGCGCAGATCCGTTGCGCTAAACTTGCCTACATACCGGTAGGCAGGTCTACGAATTCAAATTGCACGCCGAACTTGTTCTGTATGTGCTCGCCCAGCGCCTGGACGCCGACCGTTTCCGTATAATAGTGCCCGCCGTAGATAACATTGATGGAGTGATTCTGCGCCTCGTAGTAGCTGGCGTGATCGGTCTCGCCCGTGATGAAAGCATCACAGCCCAGTGCAGCCGCTTGCCCGATGTAGCGAGCGCCGCTGCCGCTCATGATGCCCACCCGATTGACCAGTCGCGGCCCATGCAATTGTGCAAGCTGAACCGGACCAACCTGCTGCTCATAGCGGTCGACTAGGTAATCTATCTTGATGCCTTGCGGTTCTTCCGCCAGCACAGCGATGGGTACGCCGTGGGTTTCGGCCCACCAGTCGATGGTCTCCAGGCCCAGCCTATGCGCCAGCTCTGCATTGTTGCCGATGAGATGGTGCGCATCCAGCGCCAGGTGCGCTGCATACAGATTCAGTTGGGCGTTCATGATCGTGCGCACGAGTTGGCCATGTTGCCCGCGAAGCGGTTGCGTCGCTCCCCAGAAGATTCCGTGGTGCACCAACATCATGTCTGCGCCCTGTTGCACTGCAGCTTCCACACACGGCATTTGCGCGTCCACAAGCCCCACTACCTTATCCACATTCTGCCGGCCTTCTACCTGCAAGCCTTGAGGGCCATAGTCCTGTATAGAATTAATGGCCAGATAATCATCCAGATATTGGACTAGTTCAGTTCTGTTCATATGTTCACTCCTCTTCTGCGGGCATCTGTGGGCTGCGCTGCACGAAACGTTTGGCGCGCTGCGCAAATTTCCTGCGCGTCACGAGTACGCGACGCCCACAGGTCGTGCATACTAGACCGATATCGGCGCCAACGCGCACGACTTCCCATTCGTATCCGCCGCATGGGTGCCTTCTCCGCATCTCAACTACATCGCCGATGTACAGCTTCTCTGTGATCTCCATAGCCAGCCTAACAGCGCTTACGCCGTGTCGTGACATTCTTTCCATCAGGCACAGCGCGTACCATTGTTGGCGCATCGACCACGTGAATATCCGCGCCTATTATTTCAACTCTTCATCAGAGCCGGTGTCAGGATGAGAGTCAACTTCACCTGTCTCTGAATCGTTGGCAGCACTGTCATAGGTAGCAATGTCACTAGTTTCATCGACCACCACTTGTTCTTCCGGATGTACGGCAACCGGTAACGCCGGCTCTGTCGCCGGCGGTGAAAAGAGAGCGAGCAAAATGCTGCCTGCCGTCAACGAGAACGTCGTCACATAGAGTACCACATTGGCCAAAACGCCGACGCAGGGGATCTGGCCCAACACGCGGCTCACCGCGACTATCAACGCTACGCCGAGGACCAATGCCCACACATCTCCTCTATGTACGCCGGTCTTGTTAAGAATGGCTCGCCCCAACCACAGACCTGGAATCATCGGGCTCAGGACCCAGACAAGTATGAGCAGGCCGAAAAGGAATGTGAATGCTGCCACGCCGCCCCAGAACCAGCCAAAGAAGATTCCGAATAATAGTGCTATTGCAGCGCTCAAGGGGATCGCAGCAAACAAGGCAAGCACACCATACAGCAATGCATACAGAGCCTTATGGCGCAGCATGGTGAGCGGTCGTCGGAGCGACTGCGGCGCGAATGCAAGCAACAGTGCGCCCAGGATGCCAATGCCGATGAGTATCAACAGTGTACGGAGCAACCACCATCCGAATCCGCGTAACGGCTGCGGCTGCTGTTCCGGCGCTGCCTGCGGCGTGCTCGTTACTTGCAATCTGCTGATCTCGCCGCCAGCATTCGGCGTACCTGTTTCGCTGCGAGTGGTATAGTCGAGATTGCCGGCCACAAATGAGTTGTCGCCAAACCTGACGCTATTGGCCTCTACCTGCATGTCGCCTTGGACGCTGGCGTCAAAGAAGACGATGTCCGCTCCGGCCTGGAGATCACTTTCATATGCGCCTTCCAGCGTGACGAAGCCGCCCGCATAGTACGCATCGCCGCCTACCGCAGCTGCGGCGCCGCTTCCCACACCGCCCTGGACAGTTTTACCGTTGATAGGAAGGCTAAGCGGTCCTGCACCGGAAATTGCCGGTCCGCCGGCTGCGAAAACGTCGTCGCCTACCTCGCCTTCCACCATGACGCGCATGCCGGCTATGCGAACGTCGTCGCCGACCGTTCCATTAATGATCACCTCGGCGCCGGCTGCAATGACGTCTTCCGTTACCTCACCGTTGACGATGATCGTCTGCCCAAAGGCAACCAAGTCGCCTTCGATCCTGCCGTCAATCGTGATCGTTTCGGCGAAAACAACAAGGTCATCCTCGACGACGTCGCCGGAATTGAGCGTATAGGTATTGCCTTCTTCGATCGTAGCCGCCAACGCCGTGCCAACGATACCACTGAACAGAATCACAACTACAAACGCCAAACCGGCGGCTCTTCCCAGTCGATCCCGTAGATGTTTGCTGCATGCATGTGCCATTGTGATTTCCTTTCGGGTGGGTAGTCGAAAACACCTGCATAGAAAATGACAGTATGACGGCTACTCGCGTGTCTGTCTGGATCTGATCACGCTCCTCTACACAACCATAAACAGGCGCCGTTTCAAGCAGAGTACGCTGCGAAAACAATGCCCGCTATAACACAAGGTTAACGAATAGACCATCCTCGACAACACCGTTTGGCGGCGGATAGGCGCGGGTAAAGTTGTCGTAAGAGAGCGTGCGCTTGCGAACCACGGAAGGCAGGATTCGCATATAGGACGGCCCGCCGCCATACTGGCTCACGTGCGCCTTACTGGCGGCCGTTTTTTCCTCCAGATAATCGCCTATGTTGACTCGAGCGTGGACCGGCGTTTCCCAGCGGACGATGTCCACAAAGTTGATGTCCTTGTTGCGCCCAAACGCCGTCGGATCCTTGCCGAACAGAGGCATGAGGCGCACCATAATCTTGAGTATGCGCTTGTCGAAAGACGTATAGTATAGTTTCTGCGGTCGGTACAAATCGCTGCCATTCTGTTGGCCGTTCAAAGCACGAATCATGTGAAAGGCAGCCGTCGTCGTTTCACACACACAGATATGGTCAGGATGACCGTAGCCTCCAAAGGGGTCATGGGTTACGACCACGTCCGGTTGCAGACGCTGCATGTAACCCACCAACTCTTCGACGAGTGCATCTCGCGGTTGTTGAATCAGCGCATCCGGATGCTGGTTTTCTGGTGCGCCCAACATGCCGCTGTCGCGGTATGGCAGTGACCAAATGCTCTTGACGCCCAGTGCGACAGCCGCGTTTGATAGCTCCGTCGACCTCAACTGAGCTAGCGTCTCATGGCCATTGAGCTTTGTACCCTCCTCGACTGAGCCTGCGATGCCGTCCGTAGCAACGATCACATGCACGTCGACGCCTTCTGCCGCATAGCGAGCCAGTGTTCCGCCAGGCCCAAAGCTCTCATCATCGGGATGCGCAAACACGCCCAACAATGTCCTTCTTCCGTTCCTTGTCATTCCCATTCTCAACACACCCTTATCCACTTACTTCGCTGTTCCAAGCACGGGCGATCGGTATTGTGCCCGACCCTGCAAAGCATACCTGGATCATTATGGAAGCTCAAACGCGAAAAGCTCCAGGCTATCACGCAGCTCATCACCCGCCTGTACTGTCAGCCGACGCCCTGTCTGAGGCGTGTACAACCCAGCAATCACACGATATTCACCTGGTTCCATATCCGAGGGCAACTCCAGCGCGACGCGCTGGCGCACTACGTCCCCTTGCTGCAGACCGCGCATGGCTGTGTCCCAGCCATCATACTGCGCTACAACCGCGCCGGATTCGCTGTTGACCACCTGCACGAATACGGAGACCGATCTAGCCTGCGTCGGAGCGGGCATGGGTGCCGGTCCATTGCGGCGCTGCCAGTATAGCAGCAGTTCCATTGCACCGCTTGCGCCGACGTCGTAGGGCACTTTATCATACGCAGCCAGTGAGAAGACGTCCTCAAAATTGGCGCCGACTACAGTCTGCGCCGCATCCAGCACTTCATCAGCCGCATCATTTAACAAGATTTCACTGTCCGCATTGCGCAGCCATCTAGCCTGAAAGTAGGGCTCGCCATCTTCCGTGGATCGCGCCGCCATAAAATCAGCGACGGTTTCATCGACAACGACGACCGGCATCCATTCTGCATCGGGCGGATAATCTACTTTGTAGAGATAAATGGAATAGCCAGCGCGAGCATCCGGTTCTTTGTCGCGAAAGAATGCGTACAGGTCTTCTGTGCCTGGCTGTACTGCGCCTAGCCGCAGACTGCTGGCGCTTATGGCATACCATCCCGGCGCGGGCGTAGAGGGATTATAGGCATTGAGCTCATAGCCATTGATGAATCGGATATATCCAGGCAAAGGATCATAACGAACGCCGTACTTTTCCGGGACAGCATTGCCGAAATAGCCGAGGTTCACACGCTCAATGCCGAGTGCATCCATCTTGTCTGCAAGCGCAGGCAGATCCTGTCCCCAGTCCAGATCGGAATCGACCAGCAGATGGCTCCAGTTCGTCCATCCGCCTGCAAGTTCATTGAAGTAGGATTCTTGGTTCGGATAGAAGCGCAGCGAACTAACTGTCACCCACAGCACCAGTGCTGCCAGTGTGCCTGCATATAGCCTGCGTACACGCACATTCGGCAAAGTCAGGTTGACGCTATTGGACGCGAGCAGGATGGTGAACGGAACAACGGGCAACAAATGTCGATAACCCAACGTGACAAAACCGGTGATGCCAAGCGCGGTGAAGACGACCACGGGCGCCCACAGAGCGGACGTCATCCGCCACTGTTTGCGGATGGCTACAGTAATCAGCCCAAGAGTTGTGAGTATCATCAATGCAATGGGCGTCTTGAACAGATAGGCAATAGGCAGATAATACCACCAGCCATCTTGCGATACCTGCCCAAGCATGTAGTTCAGCTTGAGGTCATCACCCGTCATCAGTCCCTGGGCGGTATTCAACAACTGGCGCCAGTAGAATGGCGCCAACGCGGGTAGTCGCATTTCGCCAGCTTCAATCCATCCGACGTCGAACCCATAGATGAGCCAGAGTACTGCCATCGCCGCTGCTAGCGAAAGGGCGCCATCGCGCACGATCACGCGTAGGGAGGTCACATGCTCCTTCGGGTCGATCAGTAGAATGAGCAATGCGATAGGCCAGATCATCAGACCGCTGTACTTCGCGGCCATCGCCATACCGGCGAGCAGCCCGAATAGCACCGCACGGCTTGGCCCCGGCTTCTGGAGCCAGCGCCAAAATGCCCATACGGAAACGAACAGAAAGACGGTAACGCCAAAATCGGTCGCGATGATACGCGCATTCGCTACTAGATTCGGCTCGAATGCGGTTAGCACAAGCGCCAGCCACATAGACTGCTTCCCGAACAATGTCCACGACCAGACTGCGACTGTGATGAGAAGCAGTGATCCCAACACTACGACAAGCGGTATTCGACCAAATTCGATCATGCGCACCGACTGATCGTTCCGTTCCCACACAAAGACATCGGAAAAGCGATAGCGGTCGCCGCTCTCCCAACTGGGATCGTCCAGCGGTAAGCTGATATCAGATAGTGGAAGCAATCCTGTTCCGGCGAGAAGTGCAACCAGCGGTGGATGGGTCGTCGCCATGCGATAGTCGCCGGTTCGCAGATATGAATAGCCTGCGGAGAGATGGTATTGTTCGTCGAACGAGGCGGATTTATGTGGTGACGCTGTCAAGCCTTGCGCGACAAAGATAACAATGCACAGGATCAACAGTCCCACGCCGACAACGCTCGTTCTGTGCTCATTCCACATACGCATCATATCAGCGTTCATTGCCTTGCAATTCGTATCCTATCTGTCTCCTTTGAACCTCCAGACATTTCAGTTTACACGAACTATGCAGAACGGTCCTATCAGTTGTGGCATGTAGAGTTATTTATCAGACGGAAAGGTTGCTGAGACATGGGTTCAACACAGGTTGGCAACGTCCGGCAGTGTGCACGAGTAGTGTTGCCGAGCGGTCAAAATTGAGTTATTATTGTCTTACAATATGTCAACACGTATTGGAATGACGTCGTTGCGCGTTGTGGAGGAGTCCGCTTCATGAGAATGTACCCGCTCTTCCGAATTTTGGGTGCGCTTCTATACGGGATCATTGGCTACTATCTAGGTGTCGCACTAGCCGGTTCCTATGAACTATCAGCCTACGTGGTTGTCGGTGCAGCTGCAGGCATGCTGTTCGGCTATTTGCTTGCGCCTTGGCTGTTGATCGCGCCTGCTCGCGCGGCGCGAAACGGCATGCGCAACATTCCAACTAAAGATCTGGTATCTGCCACCGTCGGTTTGGCCATTGGCTTGCTGATCGCGGCCCTATTGGCGTATCCGCTTTCCAAATTGCCGCCTCCGTTCGGCGGCGTGTTGCCACTTGTAGCCGTGCTTATCTTCGGCTACTTAGGCGCCATGGTCATGGTCGTGCGCCAGGACGATATCTACAGTCTATTTCGGGGAGAACCGGTGAGCGAATCGTCCCCGAAAATCAGTTATGAACGCGAGCCTCTGTTGCTGGACACCAGCGTCATTATCGATGGTCGCATCGCCGACATCGCCGAGACTGGCTTTATCCTTGGTGAGATGATGGTGCCACGCTTTGTGCTAAACGAACTGCAGTATATCGCAGATTCGTCGGACACGCTGCGACGCAATCGCGGCAGGCGCGGTCTTGAGGTTTTGGACAAGCTGCAGAACAATCCGGATGCATCCATCGAGTTCATCGATCTGGACCCGCAGGACGCGCAGCAGGTGGATGACAAGCTGATCAGCCTGGCCATGGAACTTGACGCGGCGGTGGTCACCAATGACTATAACCTGAATCGCATTGCACGACTGCAAGGCGTCACAATCCTGAACATCAACGAACTAGCCAATGCCGTGAAGACGGTCTTCTTGCCCGGCGAAGAAATACCCATCAAGATTATCCAAGAAGGCAAGGAAGCCAACCAGGGCGTCGGATATCTGGACGATGGTACCATGGTGGTCGTGGAGAACGGGCGTCAGTATGTGGGACAGGATGTGGCTGTCGAGGTCACAAAGGTACTGCAGACCAACGCCGGTCGCCTGGTATTCGCAACACCCGAGCCAGAACATGTAAAATAGTTGCACTGGGCTCGCTTGCATTGTAGGCTACAATATTGTGGCCATTGCGGCCACGTTTTTATATAGGAATATGCCCGCTTGTCCGCACAACCAGCTTGACACATGGGCAGAGCGGGATTGCATAAACGAGCTATTATTTTTACAAGCACAAGATGATTAGGGATAGGAACGTATGGCGTTAAAGATCTACAACACGCTTTCCAGAAAAGAAGAGACTTTTAAACCGATTGAAGACGGTAAAGTCAGGATGTATGTGTGCGGTCCCACCGTCTATTCAGACGCACATGTGGGTCATGCCATGGCGGCGATTGTGTTCGACATGGTGCGCCGTTACTTGATTTATCGTGGCTATCAGGTCCACTATGTGACGAATTTTACCGATGTGGACGACAAGATCATCGCTCGGGCAAACGATACAGGGCAGGATCCAGTCGAACTGGCTAACCGTTACGCCACAGACTACCTGCGACATCTGGATGACCTGAACGTCATGCCTGCGGATGAGTACCCGCGCGTGAGCAACGAGATACCGGAAATCATCAGCTTCATCTCGGATCTAGGAGAAGACGGGTATGCCTATGAGCTGGAGGGCGACGTCTATTTCAGCGTTGAGAAGGATAACGATTACGGAAAATTGAGTCGCCGGCGGCTGGACAACGCACAGTCTGGTACACGCGTGGAGGAAGATACACGTAAGGAGAATCAAGCCGACTTCGCCCTATGGAAGTCCGCCAAACCAGGCGAACCGCAGTGGGATAGCCCGTGGGGACCTGGCCGACCAGGCTGGCATATCGAATGCTCAAGCATGTGCCTGCACCATTTAGGCGAGACTATTGACATCCACGGGGGAGGCAATGATCTCATCTTTCCGCACCATGAGAATGAGATCGCACAGAGTGAGAGCCTAACCGGCAAGCCGCTCGCCAATTACTGGATGCACAACGGAATGTTGCAGCTCTCCGGCGAAAAAATGAGCAAGTCCGTGGGCAATCTCATCACAATCGACGAGTTCCTGAGCAAGAACTCACCGGATGCGCTGCGCATGCTAATCTTTTCCGGACACTATCGCAAGCCAGTCTCGTTCAATGACGAGACGCTGAGTTCGGCAGAGCGCAGCCTGACACGCCTGCGCAATGGTCTACGCGCCAGCACAGGCGACGCCTCTACTGGACCGGATGCGGATGCCCTGCGCACGGCGACCGAGAATGCTCGCGCAGGCTTCGTGGAGGCGATGGATAGCGATTTCAACACGAGCAGCGCCTTAGCCGCCATATTCGAGTTGGTACGGGCCATCAACACGGCACGCTCCTCCGGCGTGTCTGGTCCATTCTACGATGCTGCTCAGCGAACGCTGAAAGAGCTCTGTGGCGTTCTCGGCATCACCCTTACGGGTCCTGTGCCGGAGAAGGCTGGCTCTACGAATGTGAAGCCGTTTGTCGATCTGCTCGTACAGGTGCGCAGCGAACTGCGCGCCAACAAGCAGTGGGAGCTTTCCGATATGGTGCGGGACGGACTGGCAGAGTTAGACATCTCACTCGAGGATTCTGCCGACGGCACCACATGGCACTTTAGCGAATAGCCCATATGAGCGAACTCATTTATGGGCGGCACGCAGTCCTAGAGACACTGCGTGCTGCCCGGCGCGAATTCTATAGACTCTGGCTTGACGAGTCCGCCAAGGACAGCGACACACTGGCAGCCATCCAGAAGGCTGCTGCGTCTATGAACCTGCCCGCCAAAAGCGTGCGCGGGGGCCTCTTCGACAAGCTGACCAGCCAGCATGCAAATCACCAAGGCGTCGCGTTAGAGGTGGGGGACTATGCCTACGTAGACATGCGTGACATCCTCACTCCAGTCGATCCGTCTCATGCAGATGGCAAGCAGCTTTCGCCGCTCATTCTTGTGCTGGACCACGTTCAGGATCCTCAGAACCTGGGCACGCTATTACGCACGGCGGAAGCCATGGCGGTGCAGGGCGTCATCATTCCGGAACGACGGTCGGCAGGCGTTACCCCTGCTGTGGTCAATGCCAGTGCAGGTGCCATTGAGCGCCTCGCCGTTGCACGAGTCACCAACATCAATCGCGCCATTGAAGACCTACAGGAGAACAGCTTCTGGGTAGCTGGACTGGATGACTCAGACGACGCTTCGCCACCCGATGCAAGGACCTTGCAGGGCTCTCTGGCAGTCGTCGTGGGCAACGAGGGCGAAGGTATTAGCCGCCTGACGCGAGAGAAGTGCGATTTCCTTGTTCGTCTCCCCATGTACGGACAGATCGAAAGCCTGAACGCATCAGTTGCCGGCAGCATTCTGCTCTACCTGATTCGACACGCGGACCCGAACGCATAGTACTAGCGCTGGACGTATAGCCCGACACCACACCTATGCACGGCATGGACTGAGATGCATGTAAAGCTTGTTCTTCCCACGGCTCCCACGTGGAATGCTGAGATCGACCGCATAGGCTCCTCGCTGGATGTGCAGAACAACGCCACCGTCTTTCCCTATCACTTTCTCCAAGTCGTCCTGCCCAGTCTGGGCGGCGCGATGGTTGAAGTTAGCGCGCAGGACGAAAGCCGCACTCGCTGTATCTTGGTCGGTTTTCTGTTGCCGCGCGACGTTAGCCCCAAGCTTGACGGATGGGAATCCGATGATCGTCGGCGACAGCACAAGGAATACACATTTCGCTACCACGATATATCGCGAGGCATGTTGTCAGCTGTGACGCTCGACGAAATCGTACAGGACTTGCGCCAGCAGCTTGAGATGGCGGACATCTTCACGTATAGCCCGGAAGAGGATCATAATTTCACAATGACAGAAGAGCTGGTGGGCAATGCGCTCATCGGGCGTCCAAACCGGGAAGAGTCAGAAAAGATTCGCGAGCTGCATCACGAGATTTGGCAGAGTCCACCGGAATACATCTACCCCAGTGACATCCACTCCGACGAGTTTCGACTAGCAACCTCGCTCGTCGCACGCGTGGACGGCGAGGTAGCTGGCTTTCTCTTCGGCTTTCACCGATTCGACGGTCCTGAATTGCCGACGGAATGGCACAATCGTTTTCGGGGCGACATCCGCATTGAATCCCAGGTGATGGGTGTGTCGCCGCGCTTTCGCGGCATGCGTCTTGGCTCTCTTTTGAAGCGCGCACAGGCGACGGAGGCATTGCAGCACGGCGTACAGATCATTCACTGGACAGCGGATCCATTGATGTATCCGAATGCGGCTCTGAATTTTGGATTGCTCCGTGCCATTTCGTTCACATTCAAGCCAGACTACTATCCGTTCCGCAACGATCTCAACCATGTACCAGCCTCACGTTTGGCCCTGACCTGGCTGATTGGCACGGACCGCGTGCGCAGCGTCCCGCTCGTCGGTTCGCGTTCACTCGTACTAGAGCTGCAACCGGAGTTCGTGCGCGTCAACGACGGTTATCAGGCCTTTAATCTGGACGCATCCTCGGAATACATTGCCATGCAGATTCCCGTAAACTGGGGCGACCTGCAGCGTAAAGACATCGGCGAGGCTATGCAGTGGCGCGAGACGACTGACGCACTGTTTAAACGCTATATCGGCGTCGAGCCCGGACAATATGTGATTACCGGCGTGGCTGTGGATGGCGACGACCGCTTTCTCATCGGTCATCGCACAGACACGGAGGTCTGGGAGCGACTTGCACGTTAATTGAAGACCGAGTCGCTTTTGGCATCAAGACTAGATGTCCCTACAATTTGTCGGGCGGTTTCTCCGCTGCTGACGAGGCATTTGCATCCTGCAATTGAGTCTCGTCTTCCGACTCGTCGTCAGATGCGTCGTCCGACAGGTCAGTTCCATCCGGCGGGCGGAAGCGGCTGAGCAGCAACAGGCTGTCTTCGGAGTGCTCTCGCCAGGACCAGTTTCTATGGCGGAAAATCATGATGAACGTACTCACCAGCACGCTGCCGATGGCAATCCACTGTGCCGTCGCCAAGCTCCCCATGACCCAGGCGTCCGGGCGGAAGAGTTCGACCCAGAATCGCCCAACAGGATAGGCAATAAGGTACATCCATAACGCGTCGCCTGTGCGCATTCGGTTGCCGATGCGCCAGATGAGGAAGAGTAGCAGAGCCCACATCGTCACGTTCCATAGCGCCTCATAGAAGAAGGTGGGATGGAAGCCGTGCGTTGCGTACCAGTCTAGCGTCTCTTGCGTTAGCTGAGGCGAACCACATATCTGTACGGTAGGCGGCAAGTTTGGGGGCATCTGACACGAATGGGCTGGGTTGATGTGAAATGCCCAGGGTGCATTCGACGGCGGGCCGTATAGCTCCTGGTTGACCCAGTTACCCAGGCGACCAATGGCCTGCGCCAACAGCACATTCGGCGCCAGGAAATCGAACCACTGCAGTACATTCAGCTTGTGGTACCAGCAGTAACCGATTACGGCTAGGATGCCGCCGACCAGACCGCCATAGATCCCCAAGCCGCGAAAACCGCCACCCCAGAAGTTGATTATGTCAATGGGGTGTTCACGGTAATAGCTCCAACCGAGACCGTCCGCAGGGCTGCTGAAGACATGGTATAGCCGCGCGCCGACGATGCCTACTATCAGGATCCATGCCAGCAGGTTCCAGATATGATCAGGGTTCTGGTGCGCACGCTTCGCCAGACGGCTGGAGACGTATGCTGCCAGTACTGCGCCGCCCACAATAAAAACGCCGTACCAGGTTAGTGTGAATGGGCCGACCTGCAATATGATTGGATTCATGATTTCTGCTCTAGCTCATCGAACAAGCATAACCGCTATTGTAGCGCTCATCTTGGTTGCCACGTGCACCCTGCTCTCTTCATGTTCATTGCCGCCGCCAGCAACGCCAACACCAACACGCGCTCCGGCAGCAGCTATCCTCTCGATTCCGGACGAGCCAGTACAAGCTGTCGCCAAGGCGATCATCTCCGGCGAACGCACGGCATCCATTTCCGGCGACCTGGACTCACTCCAGCGTCTGTGGACAGAAGATGCCCGCATCATCGACCAACGCGGAACCGAGGACCCAACAGACTACATGGTGTGGTCGGGTCGCATGGCCATTCTGGACCGCTACGTGCTTGCAGTCTTCCCAGCGCCTCCCGCACCATTCCAGGACGCCGACTTCGCTTCGTTGACCGTGCGTGAAGAGTTGGATCGCATCACGGCTGAGCTGGGTGTCGACACATGGACCTTCGTACAACAGGACAGCCAATGGCGAATCCAGGAGCTGCGCTATAACTGAACCACATTCTACACAGTCCGCAGTTGCTCATTCAGCTAGAATGGCGCACCGTCTTCTAGCCAGATTTTGAGCACGCTGCCAATCGTCTGCAGTGTGTCCGGGTTAATTCTCGGCAAAGTATCGTTGGTCGTATAGCGGTAACGGTAACTCAAATCAGCCAATAGAACTGACGGTATGCCAGCTCCAGCAGCATATGTAACTGCATCTTCCGGGTCCTGCAGTTGCGGACCCTGAAATGCGTCTTCTATCCCAAGGTCCGCAGCAATCTCTCGAAGCGCGAAGGCGATCTCGGGTGCATTTGGTGACAAAGCTGCGATATTCGCCTCGCTGCCACCGACCATATCCAGATAAACAAAGGCTTCCGGCGAACTGCAGCGTGGTGTATCGACGGCAAGACGCGCCAGAAATTCCTGGCTGCCCATGGCATAGTCCCATCCGTCTATACCGCCGTTGTCTTCAGCATCCAGAAAGACCAAGCATACTGGACGCCCAACAGCAGCCAGGTTTAGCGTGCGAGAGAGCTCTAGCAGGACTGCCGTGCCGGAACCTCCGGTATTCGCGCCAGGAGACGGCTGCGTGCGCATTGTTTCATCGGGATCGCGGTCGGCACTGATGCGCGTATCATAATGCGTGGCTAGGATGAGCGGACTTCCCTCATCTACGCCGTCGGCGTGCATGGCAATGATGTTTTCCGCCATGACGGTTTCGCTGACGACGAACGATTGCCGCACAACATCCCAGCCCATGCGATCCCCGCGATGCTTGGTGAGTTCCTCGGTGAGCCAGTCCGCCGTGCGTTCGTTGCCAGCGGAGCCGGTGGGGCGTTCGCCGAATTCAAGCTGCTGTGCGATATAGAACTGCGCCCTTTCCCCAGAAAAAGGTTCGTCAGTCGGTATCAGCAGCCCATATCCAAGGTAGCCAAAATAGAGAACAGCCAAACCAAGGACGAAGACCAGTACAAACTCGACTGAGTAGAAACGCAGCTTATGCATACTAAGAGTGACTCGACATCCTACAAGGCGCTACCGGTTCTCAGTCCGCTTGCGGAACAGGATGCGAATGGGCGTACCGATAAACGCAACGTGCTCGCGAATTCGATTTTCCAGGAAGCGATGGTACGAGAAGTGCACAATGTCCGGATCATTTACGAAGATGACAAACGTGGGCGGTGACACAGAAACTTGGGCTGCGTAGTAAATTCGCAGCGGTCGCCCGCCCTTTCGTGGCGGCGAAACTTGATCGTATGCTTCCCGAACGATGTTGTTGAGCGCAGCGGTCGGAATACGGTAGGTGCGTGCGTCGGCGACTTCCAGCGCAGCCGGCAGAACCTGACCCACGCGCTGCTTGGTCAACGCGCTAATGTAGAGCACCGGCACATAGTCCATGAACTTCAATTCCTCACGCAGTTTCTGCGTATAACTGACCATGGTATAGGAGTCTTTCTCCAGCGAATCCCATTTGTTGACCAGAACGACGACACCTTTGCTCTTCTCTAGAACATAGCCAGCCACATGTGTATCCTGAGCTGTGACGCCTTCCACTGCGTCGATGAGCAACAGTGCCACATCGCAGCGGTCGATGCTGCGCATGCTGCGTAAAACGCTGTATTTCTCAATACCGGGATCGACCCGTCCACGTCTACGAATGCCTGCTGTATCAATGAGCGTTATCGGTCTGCCGTCATACACGACGTTCATGTCGATGGGATCACGGGTCGTGCCGGGTATCTCGCTGACGATGGCGCGGTCTTTGCCCACGAGCGCATTGAGCAAGCTGCTCTTGCCGACGTTTGGCCGTCCGACGATGGCGATAGCGACTGTCTCGTCATCATCCTCCAGTTCGTCGTCTGCGGCGGCAGGGTATTCCGGAATCTTAGTGACGACTTCATCCAGCAGATCGCCCACGCCCTCGCCGTGGTAGGCGCTAATCGGGTATGGTTCGCCCAATCCCAGGCTCCAGAATTCGACCGCGTCCAGCTTGCGTTGTTCGCCCTCCGTCTTGTTCACAGCCAGAAAGATCGGACGCTTTGCCGTGCGCAGCACATCGGCGACTTCCGAATCAACAGAGGACATCCCTTCCCGCCCGTCAACTACGAAGATGACCGCATCGGCCTCCTCCATGGCGACACGAACCTGGTTCTGAATATGCTCCACAAAGAGGGCGGAGTCAACCGACATGATATCTGCCCCGCTGCGACTGGCGCGGCCATGGGTTAGGTCCGAGGGCGCTTCCAACCCGCCTGTATCTATGACAATAAAGCCGATACCGTTCCATTCACAATCGCCGTAGATGCGGTCCCGCGTTGTGCCGGGGGTATCCTCTACGATCGCGGTGCGCCGACCTATCAGCCGGTTAAACAATGTTGATTTGCCCACGTTTGGCCGACCAACTAGGGCAACCACGGGTTTACGCATTGGCATCGTTGTTTCGTTTCTCCATACTAGTTCTGCTGTTAGCCTACGGTTCTACGACTTCAGTAGGATACGGCGTAAGTGTTGCATCAACTTCGTCCGGTGTCGGTGTTTTCGGTATCACGTCGAAATAATTACCTGTATCATCGAAACGCCCGCCTGTAGAAGGACTCGGTAATGGTGATTCCTGTGTCATGGTCACAGAAGACGTTGTCGCCGGTGTGGCGGTCGTCGTGACAACGGCAGTTGGCGGTATCTGCGCCATAGGATCGGTAATAACAACCTCTACCTGTTCGGGTAAAACACCTTCAGCCCGGATTTCATCCGGCACCACAACCCGCGGCGCTACTGTGTGAACGCCAGGTAACAGTCCGGTAAGGTCAAGAATGACAAAGATATCGTCTGCTTCCAACGATTCCAACAGTGGCAACGGTCCGCTCAGGATTACCTCGACGGTATCCAGCGCCACGGAAGCCTCTAGTCCTGGCGCCACGCCTTGCACAATCGGCGCCTGACGCACTGTCGTACCGCCCTCAATCGGCGTTATATTCACGGTCACGTCAACGGTCTGTCCCTCAAGTACGGTCACATCCTCCGGGATGATCAACGAAAGCCGCTGCTCAATTTCACTCGTGGCGTTTGTCAATGTGATCGGCTGCGTTTCCACAAAGCCTGGCACTGCTCCCAACGTTTCTGCATTGCCTAATAGAACCACAGTAGACGGATTTGCGCGTACCGAAGTCAATCGATAACCGGCTGGCGGTTGGCCTTCCATACTCACTCGGACCGCTACTTCCTTGCGACCAGGCCATTCCTCCACCGGCACGACAATGCGAACATCCGGTGGCGTGACCGTGACCCGATCGACCTGCTGCCCCTGCGAGTTGACCAGTGTAACCTGCTGCACACGTTCGACCTGATTCTTGGCGTTGCGAAGATATACATCCGCCTTAGCCACGGATACTTGATTAACTTGGGTACTAGGACCGGACACTGTGACGGTTATGGGATCCACGATCGGCGATTGCCAATCATAGCCAAACGCGCTGGCGTCCATAATTTCTACACGAACCGGCGTCTCTTTCTCGGTTACTTCATCAAGCTGTACGCGTAGTTGTGGCTTAGAAACCGACACTACATCTACCTTTGGATCGACCACATCAACCTTGACGTCCACATCATGTACGCCGGCATCCAGTCCCGCCAGGTCGATGTAGGCGGAAAAATCAGACACATCCAGTTCATCCCATGAACTCTTTGGTGCTTGCAATGCAACACGCACCGTCGTGTCGTTCAGATTTTGCAGCGGCAACAGCGTCTCATCCAGATTACGAACGGCAACCGGTATCCGCTCCCCATATTCATCCTGAATTATGGGATCTTCCTGATTGATGGCGATCAACCACACAATGATGGCGAGCACCAAAGACAGGAGAAGCGTACTCAATAGTTCAAAAAAACGACCCGACCTCGATCGCGTACCATGGTTTCCTAGTAGTGACACCAGAGCCTTCAGATATCTATCAGTCAGCGTTCTGCCTGACACAACCGCAAGACCGAACGCGTTTAGTTCATTATGTAAAAAAGTCGCTGAGCAAGGTGCGCAGCCGACTGCTATCCAGTCGCAGAATGCGACCGTTGCGAGCCACCGAAATGGAGCCGGTTTCTTCCGATACGACTAGCGAGATTGCGTCCGCCTGTTCGGTCACGCCGATGGCCGCTCGATGCCGAGTGCCGAACTGTGAATCCGACAAACGCTCCTCTGTCAGCGGCAACACACAGCTTGCAGCAAGTAGGCGTCCACCGCCTATGATCACTGCACCGTCATGCAGTGCAGTCTTCGGGTAGAAAATGGATGTGAGCAGTTCTGAAGTCACCTCGCCGTCAATGCGTACGCCGCGACCGATAAACTCGCCAAGACCTGTAGATCCTTCGAACACAATCAGCGCGCCAATACGCCTTTCGGACATCTGCTCCACTGCGATGATCACTTCATTTATCAGCCGCTGTGACGTCGCGCTGTCGTCTCGCCGCACCAAGAGCGGCGCCGTCCTCCCCACCCTTTCAAGCGCGCGCCTTAGCTCCGGCTGAAAGATAACCGGTATTGCCACCAGGATCACGGCAGCGCTGTTGACTGACAGCCACTTAAATGCGCTAAGCTGCGCAGTCTGGTTGATGACCACGATGATCAACGTGATCACAAGGATGCCGCGCAAAAGCTGAACTGCTTGCGTACCGCGAAATAGCTGGAGCACGAAAAAGATTAGCGTCGTGACCAGCGCAATATCCACGATATTGCGCCAGTCCTGTAATCGGCTCAGTGAGAGCAGCATGTCCGACATCATACGGCGTTTATTTCCAAACTTGGCCCTAAATTACTCCAGCGGGATTCCGCCGATGAGATGCGCCAATACCGCCTTCTGAGCGTGCAGCCGATTGTGCGCCTGTGGGAAAACGATGCTGTGCGGACCGTCCACGACTTCGTCCGTGATCTCCTCGCCGCGATGGGCGGGAAGACAATGCATTACCTTGATATCGCTGTTTCGCGTCATGTCCAGCAGAGCGGCGTTCACCTGGTAAGGCGGAAAGACCGCTTGGCGTTTCTCGTGTTCTTCTTCCTGACCCATGCTCGTCCAGACGTCGGTATAGACGACGTCAGCGCCGGCAACGGCAACGAGTTCGCTCGTGATGAGCACTTCACCGTCAACCTCTGCGATCAATGCCGGGTCTGGCTGATACCCTTCCGGCGCGACAATATGAATAGACATACCGACTTTTGTTGCCGCTGTGATCAAGCTCGTAGCCATATTGCTGCTTCCATCTCCGACATAGGCCAAGGTAAGCCCCGCCAGTTGATCGAACTCCTCCCAAATGGTTAGCAGATCGGCCAACGCTTGGCAGGGGTGACAATAATCGCTTAAGCCATTTATGACCGGCACAGAGCCCCATTCTGCGAGTTCAGTGATGTGCTCATGGTCGAAAACACGCGCCATAATCGCGTCGGCGTACCCGGAAAGCACGCGAGCCACGTCCGGTGCACTTTCGCGTGTGCCTAAACCCACTTCACTGGGGCTGATATAGAACGCATGGCCGCCGAGGTGCTGCATGCCCATCTCAAAACTGACCCTGGTGCGCAGGCTCGGCTTCTGAAAGAGCATGGCCAACGATTTGTTGGCGAGGATCGGCACATTTCGGCCCATCTTGGCGCGTTCTTCTTTTAGCTCCCGCGCAAGCTGTAGCAAGCCGACCAACTGCTCGGTACTTAGGCTCTGGATGTCCGTAAAGTTGCTCAATGGAGGGATGGACATTGTTGCACGCTCCTGTATCGTGTAGCGCCGTGCGGCGGTATTCGTTTAATAATATATAGTAACAACGACTGCAATCAGTCGTCAGCCACGACCGGATTGCTCAGTTCGCCCAAGCCTTCTATCGCTACAGTCATCACGTCGCCTGGCTGCACCGGACCCACGCCCGCGGGCGTACCGGTCATGATGATGTCGCCCGGTTCCAACGTCATAAAGGCCGCCACATGCGCAATGATCTTGCTGACGGGATGTATCAGCAGCGATGTGTTGCTCTGCTGGCGCACCTCGTCATTGACGGTAACGCGCAGGTCCTTATCGTTTGGATCGAAGTCAGTGTCGATCCATGGTCCCACAGGCGCAAAGGTATCGAAACCCTTGCCGCGCGTCCACTGGCCGTCTTTGCGCTGCAGGTCGCGGGCCGTCACGTCGTTGGCAATCGTATAGCCAAACACGACATCCAATGCATCAGCCTCGTCAATCTTGCGACACATTTGACCAATGACGATGGCAAGTTCGCCTTCGTGGTCTAATCGTTCGCTGAGTGATGGATAGACGACTGGCTGGTCGGGGCCAACAAGTGCGGTGGGCGGCTTCAGGAAGATGAGCGGCTCCGATGGCGGCTCGTTACCAAACTCCGCTGCGTGTTCGACATAGTTGCGCCCGACGCAGATAATCTTCTTTGGTTCCACTGGCGCCAATAGCCTAACGTCGCCGATTGACCTCAACGGGCCGTTCTCTAAAATTGCGATGGATCCGGACTCAAAAGGCGACGCTTCCAATTCCCGAACAGATTCTCCGTCCAAAACGCCCCAATATCGTGTCCGGGATGTCTTTGGATCGGCAACATCAGTGAAACGAACGATGCGCATGTGCAGTTCCTAACTCATTACATGGATTTGAACGGATTCTACCAGCAGTGAGAACTCTCAAAATGGGCAAAAACAGACTGTTTATGTAAACCGCGTCTCGTTGATAATGAGATGAAATTCACATCCGACAAACTCGCTGGCTTGACGAACCATCGTCATACGCTCCAAGAATATCTCGAAATACTCCATTACTTGTGCATAGTTGGTGTCAATCTCGAGTTCGAGCGCGATGACCTTCTCCTCCGGCGATACACGAACAAAGCTCCTGGTCGTTGCGTAGTTGACCCGGTCATGAATGTCGAACTCGGACATGACGGGATTCTGAACCCGGCTGCGATGGACGTCTGCCTTGTCCGCAATGATGAGCGCCGCTGATACAGGCGTCACCGCAGTGCCGCGCTCCTCCTCATGGTTGCCAATGGCATTCATGATGACCGTATATTCACTGGCTGGCATACCCATTCTAGAAAGGAGCCGCCACGCCATGAGGCTGCTACTCTGTGCGTGGTTGTCGCGATGAATAAGATTTCCGATATCATGCAGATAACCAGCTAATTCTGCCAATTGGCAGGTGCGTTCCGGATACTCCATGCGCTCGAGGATGTTGCCTGCAATGTTGGCGACGAGTCCTGCGTGCCTTCTGCCGTGTTCCGTGTAGCCGAGGGCGTTGAGCGCAGCGTTGGCCTGGCGCAAGAACGTATCCACCTCTGGGTCTCGTCGCAATGTTTCGATCGTGATCAAACTTGCCGACACATCGATATCAGCCAGCGCTTCCATGGTCTCGTCCGACTCTTGCCCATCACGAGCCGTCGTCAGACGACCCTCTTCGCTATCTGTTTCCTGTTCCACGGTCTCTTGTCTGTGTTCTACCATCTCATTTCGCCTGTTTCATCTAAAGCACCCTAGTGTGCATATCGTTACTTATTCTGAATAGCTGCTTTCCTGCGGTCAGTTCTGTGTTTGCCTATCGCCGAGGGACATGACTTAAGAGACAGCCTGGCCAACTGCCAACGCGCTTGCGAGAATCGAAAAAAGCCACCAGTAGCGCAGGCTGGGCGCCACACGGCGCTGGAAAAGCGCAAGCCAGGTCGGTAACCAAAGGATCACCAGTACTGCCAGCCAAAGCGGCTCGCGCGTGCTGATCAGCAGCAGGGCAATTCCTGCCTCAGCAATCGCCAGCAGCACCACACCCAACTTATCTGAACCGATCTGACCGCTCATGCGCAGCAGTCGGTCTTCACCCCAGTTATGTAAGTACCAGAGAAGCGCCAACAACGCCAGTGTTCTCCACCCTTGGCTTTGCGCGGTGACGCCGAAAACGGCCAATGACAGGAACCATGGCAATAGGACGACTGACGCACTCTGCAGTGCTGCCGGTACACGGCCGAATAATTGTCGAACGAGCCAGGCTGCCGTGGTGACCGCCACCATCGCTGCCGTCCACCAAACGGCAGTCAGGCCGAGCACGGCTGAAACGGCAAAGGCCAGCACAATCGTCGGGATCGCTATTTGGAAGACGATACGCAGCGCACCACTGTGCGTCCGACCCAGGAGCATATCCGCTGGGGATCCAGGCTGCTGATACGGCAGATGCACGGCTTCGTCAGTTCCGTTGGCGCTCAGGCGCAACGCTCCGGCACGACCAGCAGCAAAGCGCCAGATCGCACCCCACAACGGATCCACCAGCAACCACAATAGGATCAAAGTCTTCCAGATCGAGAGACGAGATCCGCTCAATCATGCCCAGGGCCAGCAGGGCAGCCACCACGATCCAGCCTGCCGTCGGTCGTATTGGGGATCGGCTCATCCAGAACTGAGCATTGAGCGTCGCACTCTGACTGACATCGATGTTGAGTTCGTGGGCTGGCGTGAACACTGACCTCACCTGATCGCGCACAGCCGCCAACCGTCCAACCTGCCTGGAATGAACCCCGAACTGGCTGTTTTCTTGTTGGCCTGTGTTCTCGATATCCACAATTTTCATGCCGAGCTGAATGCCCAGGGCAATCATTGTCCTCCAGCCATACGCATTTCCAGCGAAAAAAACCCACACGAGACGAAATCTGCTCGCATGGGTTCCAAACCCTGCCAAGAGTATACCAGACTGTAGCGGATGCTGGTAACGCACTGCTTTGCAGCTATACAAGGATCGTCAGACGATTCGGTTCTACCTGGGCGCGGATATTGATCGTATCGGGCAGGATCACTTCTCCATCCATATGCGCGGGTAAGGGACGCTCGCTTTGGGCTTCGATCTGACTGCAGCGCAGCATTGTCACACCCTCAGCACTGGTATGCTTGCCTACCAGGGCCCGCGGCAATAGTGTCAGCAAGCGCGCCTTCGACACCTTGTCCGCCAATGCCACGTCGAACAGGCCATCGTCCACTTCAGCATCAGGTGTTAAATAAAACGCGCCACCGGTGCGCTTGGCGTTGCCGACAGATAGAATCGTAATCTGTTGCCTGACCGATTGCAGTTCGCCGCTGCCGTTCGTCCACTGAATGGTTGTGTGTGGTGTATCGTATGACCAAAGCGCCCGAAACGCGGCCGCGACATAGAGCATTGCGCCGCTGAGAAACTGAATGCGGTCGCTCTCCTGCGTAACGGAGGCTTCAAGCCCGAATCCCAGACTGTTGTGAAATAGCCGGCGTACGCTGCCAGATGGCCCGCTTAATTCAGCCAAGCCCAAGTCCACCGTCTGCGTGCGATTTTCATGCAGGGCTTTGATGATGCTGGACGGATCAGGGACTGATTGAAGCGTATGTGCGAAATCGTTGCCGGAGCCGATGGGATAGACGGCAATCGGCCCAATTGCCTCATCATCGGGCAGAGATATGGCGAGGCCGTTGATGATCTCGTTGATCGTACCGTCGCCGCCTGCAGCAATAATCGCACGGTATTGCTCGTCACGGCCCTCGTTCGCCAACACTACAGCCTGTCCCGGGCTGCCCGTCTGCTCCAGGTCGTAGGCGATACCTGCGGAGTTCAGCGCTTCCAACAGCGGCACAATGCGCTTGGCTGCGCGTCCGCGGCCGGCGGCTGGATTGAGTATAACCAGCACTCGCCCTTGTCCAGTCAAGCGTATATCCTCCCATTGATACACATGCAATATTCAGGCGCTGCAATACATTGACGGACGATCACATGCTACAACCCCCACCGAAGAGGATAGACGCGCAGAATATACTACCGCGCCCACCCCATGCGCAGTAGCATTGTTCAACCGGCGTTGACCAGCGTTGACTCCTTCGCACTCGTTCTGAAATTATAGTATAGTAGATAGGTCTTCGGCGGCGATGATTCTATCAGCACCGCTTCGTGCTCCTGAGCGATTCAGGCAGCCCAACCGGCAGCGTTTCACGTAACGGAACATTGTCTGGTCAGCGTATCCATCGAGGTTGGCAGATGCGTACAATTATTCAGCGATTTCCATTAGCCCTCATTGTCTTCGCACTATGGATGGTACTTGTCGGCTGTTCACCAGGCGGGCTGTTGTCCGGCGGTATGATGTACACACCTCACCGCCAACTGGAGACGGGACCGGAAACGCTACGTGATGCGCTGAACGCGCTTTCCGAAGGTGACCGCGCCGGAGAAATCGTGTTGAGCGAAGCAGAGTTCACCAGCTTGATGAATGCGTTCTTTGTCGATGAGTACGACGAATCCAGTGCCATCAAAGAGCTGAAGGTGTGGTTCGAGCCAGATACGGTTATCGTCAAGATGCTTATGAAGGAGGGCGTGCTGCCCGGCATTCCGTCCGACGTAGCGCTCAATCTCGAGGGAACTCTCACGACGGAAGACTCACGTCTACGATTTAACTTGGAACGGGGAGGGGTCGGAGTTCTGGCGTCCCTTTCTCCCATCGTACGCGAGGTCCTAGAAGCCGAACTGGACAGACAGGTCGGCATCTTATTCGACCGTACAACACCGCTGACTGTGCGTGTCGACACAGGTACGTTGACGATCACATTGCCCGAGAACTAATCTAGCGCAATTCTGCCGCAAGCTCACTAGTCGACAGCGCCTACGGCTACTTATAACCTTAGACGCTCAAGCATGGTTCCCAACCGGCTGCAGGAATCGGCTAATCCTCCGATTCTGCTTCGTTGCAGCCACAGTTCGCGGTGATGCTCGATGAGCGGTTCGAGCTCTGTCGCCAGTTCTGCGCGAGTCTCCGCATCAACCCTTTCAACCGGCTGATCCAAACCCACTTCTATTCTGGCGATTGCCAGTCGGCATGACCAGCGCAATACGTCAGCAACCCACTTGATTTCAGATTGAACCAGTTCGGCGTCAGTTATCTGCATCTCGGCATGGTCCAGCCCTTCCATCACCGTGTCAATGTATTTCAGAGCGGACTCGATATTCTCTGCCGAGAGATCCTCCGGATAACGAGATTGGGGCAACGCGTCCGGCAGGATGGAAATCCAGAACAGCGGATTACTGTTATGTATAGGCGTGCCGAGATTGTGGTGCACGAGCCCTAGGTTGCATACAATACGCCCCATAACGCCTGCCCTGTCGTAAAAGACATGCGCGTCCAGCATGGCAGACCAGTCAGGTTGGCTGTGTATGTCAGCCGATGCCGCGTTCCACGACATCGCAGCGCCGGCTAGATAGCCCAAGTAGCTAACTGGCGGCGGTTGCATATGCCCGTTGTCGCCCCAGTCCGTGTTCAGAAAGCCAATGGCGCCGTTCTTCAAGCCTTTCAAGGCCGCATTGCTTAGGTTGCCCAGCGCGTTATCGGTACGACCGGCATAGGAGTTCCAACTGCTGGTACCGGGACATACGTAGAAACTACGGCCGGATTTGGCGATGAGCGCCGTACTCTCTGCGAAAGGATAGTCGGCCTCATAACCCCATTCCAGTGCAACTACATCCCGGGGCAGCGCATCCACCAGTTCCGGTTCTTCGCGCACGATGATGTCGCTCCAGAACTGCATGGTGAAACCCTGCCGGGCAACCAGAGAATGTATTTGCTTCAAAAAGTCGAGGTAGACGACGCCTGTACCCTTCTCCTGGCAAACCTCCTTTGACCGTCCCAAGCCTAGATCAAACGTCTCGTCCAGACCGACATTGAACTGGCGGCTGCTGAAATTCGGCAGTAACTGGCCATACAGATCTTCCAGCAACGCGATGCTTCCGGGATCGATGGGGCAGAAGCTGTACGGCTCCGGTATCGGCGTGAACGGATGCTCAATGCCCTCCGGAGATTCTGCCAAATGTCGATACCTATCGTACTTGAGCCACCGGTGCATGTGGCCAAAGCTGTTCTGGTTGGGCACCAGTTCAACGTGCCGCTCTCGACAATACGCATCCAGCAACAGCGCTTCTTCGGGCGTAATCGGGCTAGCCTCCTGCCACACAATTTCGTGTCCGGCATAGGCGAATGTATGCTCGGTGTAGAGCTGAAGCTGATTCACCTTGAGGCTGGAGAGCATGTCCACAATGCGATAGAGCGTTTCCATGGTCGGAATGCGGTCGCGTGTGACGTCCAACATGACGCCGCGATTGGGGAAATCTGGCCAATCGTCTATACGCAAAGTAGGCAGACTGAGTCCATCTGTGTCCGCAAACAGGTTGATAAGCTGACACAATGTATTGACACCATAGAATAGACCGGCTTCGTCAGCGCCGGCGATATAGACGCCGCCCTCTTCAACCAGAATACGATAGCTCTGAGGTTTGGATACCAGGTTAGGATTTACATCCAGCGTAATGCCCGTGGACGGCGGCTCGGCGGTAACTGCAACCGGGGCATTGATATCGAACTGCGCCAGGACATCCTGCAGATGGTGCACCGTAAACAGACTGCTTGCCGAACGCTGACCCAAGTAAACTGGCGTTTCCGGCGCTATCTCGAAGCTGCCGGCGCCTTTACTTACCTGTTGCGGGGCTGGAGCGAGCAAAGTCAAAGGATTGGACATGGTATTGCTCCCCTTGTCATAATTAAAATAAACCGTATTCACGGTTCAGTACCGAGATAACCCGCGTAGTTGTTGGTGCTCGTAAGATACACCAGCGCCGCAATCAGATGCAACTGCCGGTCAGTCACGACCAGTGCTTCTCAAAGGTCAGGGAGACCTGTCATATTGAGCGAAGCGAAATATCTCGCTTCTCGTGTACACCTAAGACTCTACACAACGTTCAGAGTGACAAATCGCGACTTTTGCGTAACCCTGAGTGAAGAACCTTCCTACACCATTCGGGCGACTCACGTTAAAGTGGACGTGCGGCAGCAAAATGATCGGCCTTGCTGCCGTTGTGGGTTGCGTCCGTCTGTTTGCGGGCGATTGGGTATTCCCGTCCCTATAGGCGCCCTATTTTGATTTCTGCAGATCGCCTGGCGTGAGTCCCAGGTTATGGGCAATGATGCGATCCATGCGCCGCGGCGGAAGTCGCTGCGGCATGAACCAGCCCATGAGCCAGTTGTTGGACAGCACATATGAAGTCTTCGGTTTCTCTGTCGTCAGCGCCGTGTAGATGGTGTCGGATACTCGCGAGACGGGCATGCCTTCCTTACCGGCGCTCGTCGCGGTGGTGCGAGCGCGTTCACCTGCCGCGGCAAAGTCAGTCCCGTCATACCTGGCAGCCTCTTCATCGCTCATTTTGTTCCAGATAGGTGTCGCTACTGCGCCGGCAACAATCGTGATCACGTCAATATCGTAGATCATCAGCTCACGTCGCAGCCCGTCGGACAGCGCTTCCAGCGCGTGTTTGGATGCGGCATAGGGAACGATGAACGGGTATACATTATGCGCGCTGGTGGAGCTGATATTGACGATGCGCCCCGGCGGAAACACCGTATCTCTTGCCGCGCCCAGTAAAGACAGAAACGCTTGAGTGACCGCCATTACGCCTATCACATTAACTTCAAACTGGCGACGCATTTCCTCGAGCGGTATGTGCATCAACGGCCCAGCGACTGCAATACCCGCGTTGTTGACCAAGCCTGTGAGCCCATTATCGCCCACGATGGAGGCCGTCTTCTCCGCTGCGGCTGTAACCGAGTCAAGGTCTGTCACATCCATGATGAGTGGCGTGAAGCTAGGCCCGAAGTCGTCCTGCACGCGATTGGCGTCCTCTTGCGAGCGTATCGTGCCGACGACGTGCATGCCTTCTTTTATGAGCTTCTCAGCCGTGGCATAACCGATGCCGCTGGATACACCAGTGATGACTACATAGTCGTCGACGTATTCCTCGTGATAATCATCAGAATATCCATCATTGGAAGCTACGCTCTCTGTAGTGTCCACCTCCGGTTCCGATTCTGCGCCGGCTTTTTCTTCGTTTGGCTGTGTCATTTTATATTCACCCGATTTTTGGCAAACAGTCTGCTTCGCTCTAGAATGTTCGGAGTGGAGATCGCAAGTGTGCTTTCTTCTCAATCCAATTGAGTCGCACGCACAGTTGTTTGCGCCGACTCGTATACTACTAAGAGTACAGAATACATGTCAGAAAACCAATTACCGCTGACCGCGACTGCCGCCTGCGCTGGTTGAGCATCTAAGCTCCCACCAGGGACATTGTCGCAGGTCGTGCGGCACCTAGCCGGGTTCTTCCCGGCAGAAGAATATCCTGACATTCTCGTCGGCCTTGGCGAGCCGGACGACGCTGCCGTCATCCGCATTGATGAGTCGCGTGCCCTGATCAAGACGCTCGACTTTTTCACGCCCATCGTCGACGACCCCTGGACATATGGCGCTATCGCGGCAACCAATGCCATGAGCGACGTCTACGCCATGGGCGGAGATGTGATCGCGTGCTTGAACATTGCAGGATTCCCTAACGACTTCGACAACGAGAGTATCGTGCAGATTTTCGCAGGCGGCGCCATGAAGGTTCGCGAAGCCAATGCCGCGCTAACAGGCGGGCACACTGTCGTCAACCCGGAGACGTTTTACGGCATGAGCGTCACAGGTTGGGTCGACCCGACGCGCATCATGACCAAGAGCGGCGCGCAACCAGGCGACCGGCTAATCCTGACAAAAGCGCTGGGTACGGGAATCATTACCACGGCAGCCATGGTCACCGGTCCTGCGGAGTCCGTGGAGGACCGTGAGGAGCGGCGCAAGCAAGGCAAGCCGGATCTGGATGTGAAGGACCTGGATGCTGCAATCATTTCCATGCTCACGCTGAACCGGAATGCGAGCCTGGCGGCGCGCACAGCCGGTGTACGTTGCGCAACCGATGTCACAGGCTTCGGCTTACTGGGACATGGCTGCGAGATGGCCATTGCATCGGGGAAACTGTCTGGCACTGGACTGCGCATCCGTGCCGCGGATGTGCCTTCTCTACCTGGTGTCCGGAAATACATTGAAGCGGAATACCTAACTCGCGGTTCGCGTCTGAATCCTTTGGAATTCGGCGAACACGTGCGATTCGAGGACAGTGTACCGCTGCACTTGCGCATCATGATGTGGGAAGCCGAGACAAGTGGCGGACTGCTCATGGCAGTGCCGGAAGCGTCAATGAGCGAGTTCGTCCGTACCGCAGCGGAGTCCAAGCTCACGTACTGGATCATAGGCGAAGCCATCGAACGCGCAGGCATTGAAGTGGTTTGATCGGACTATTTTGAGCAAGGCAAAAGTAACTACCGTCCATTTCATTCGTTATCGATAGTCCGCAAGATATCGTTTGTACAATACAACAGCGTAGTAGCCGGCGCTCCTGTTCATCGGGGCCCTAGCTTTGAAACTGACATACCCATTACATTAGGAAAACCCGTGCTGGTAAATCCGTGCGATATTCGATAACAGCGCGCATCAACCAAGTACTACCCTCTCAGCCCTCTGAACAAAAGGCAGGATACAGATGAATATTAAGTCGGTAAGAGCTTTTCTCATCGATGTCGGACCTGAACCTACGTCAGAGCCCAGTCGCCCCAGCCGCAATGACGAGTTCCGTTATGGACGCCCGTTGGACAGGTACGCAGAGATGTCACCGCATGGATTTCCGTATGTGCTCCACCGCGTCGCCTGCATAGTGGAAGCGGAAGACGGTACCTGGGGATTCGGATTGACGCTACACGGCGCCGCGCTGGTCAGCCTAATCAACGACCTCTTCGCGCCCTTGCTGGTCGGTCAGAATTGCATGGCAACCGAGAAAATGTGGGATGCTATGGTACGCGCCTCCGCCGCCTACGGTGCGGGCGGCCTTGGCAGTTTCGCAGTGAGCGCCGTCGATATTGCACTCTGGGACTTGAAAGGGAAGCTGCTTGGCGTACCGGTCTATGAGCTGCTGGGCGGTCCGCAAAAAGACGAGATCAAGTGCTACGCGACCGGCTTCGACACCGACTGGTATGTCGAATCAGGCTTCCGCGCAACCAAGATATTCACGCCGTGGGGTCCTCAGGATGGCCTGGAAGGTCTCCACCGCAATGTTGACTTGGTTGCCCGCAGCCGAGAGATTGTCGGCGACGATGTCGAGCTCATGCTGGACTGCTGGCTGTCCATGGACGTTGAATACACAGTGCGCCTGGCGGAGGCTGTTCGTCCATACGGACTTAAATGGCTCGAGGACCCCATTGGCGCCGACGATTTCAGCGGATATGCTGCTCTGCGAGAACGTCTGCCCTGGATGACGCTGGCGTCCGGCGAGCACTGGTACCTGCCGGCTACATTCCATCAGGTCATCAGTGAGCGCTATGTCGACATTCTGCAGCCGGACATCTCTTGGGCAGGCGGTGTGACTTCGGTCATGAAAATCTGCCACATGGCGCAGGCAGCGAATATGTCCGTTATCTGCCACGCAGGCATGAACTACCCATGGGGTCAGCACATGACCTACGCGATGCCCGCCACGCCCATCGGCGAACGCTCCGAAGGCGTCTCTTCGCCCGGGGTTTCACTGGAAGAGATGACGATTCTGCCTGGCACGCCGGCGATAAAGAATGGTGTCGTGCGTCCCAGCGATGCGCCGGGCTGGGGGTTGGAACTCACCGAGGAATGGCTTGACGAGCATAGCGTCTAGCAGGCGTACATTCGCTGCGTGCAGCTTGGTAGCGATACCTGAGATAGCCAGTTGCCGGACAACATACATTGCCACACGCATGCCCTGAGCGTCCAGGACTCTATGCGCTTACAGTGCGCCCAACAACGCTTCCGTCTCAACGACGGTGCAGAATTCGCCGTTCAGCGTCGCCAGCGACACCTGGTGTACGGTGGCGGCGGAATAATGTACGCCGTCGTAGCCTGTCGACTCGTTGGCTGCCGTGGCGTCGGCAACTAGGTAAACGTCGAAACCCAAATTACCCGCCATGCGCACCGTAGTGGAGACGCAGTGCTGCGTGGTCAAACCGGTAACGACCAGCGATCGAATGCCAGTCGAACGCAGCCGTTCCTCCAGTTCTGTCCCAATGAATGCGCTGTTTGTATGCTTCTGGATGACCGGTTCGGACAGCAGAGGCGCCACTTCCGGCTTGATCTCGCAGCCGGGTTGACCTGCGCGTAGTGGCGAATTCTCCGACAACGAGAGATGCTGAACAAAAATCACAGGCCGTTCAGACGCTCTCCAAGCCTCTAGGAGTCTGGCAATATTGCTCTCCGCAAACGGGTTGTTGCGCAGCCCGTAATATTCATCATCAATACCCTGTTGTACATCGATGATTAACAGCACCGCATTCTGAGCGATGGATAGTCCATTTTCGAGTTGGCTTACTTCTTCTACCATGCTCTTTACCAGCAGCCTTCATCTGAGATTGGGAAGCTCGAGAGGCAGTCCCAGTGTCTTGGCTATATCCTCACGAGCGATGGCGGCTAGTTCCTTTGGATCGTCATCCGCACATGGCCGTACAACCGGCAGCGGGATCACGTCAACGTCAATCCTTTTCGGATACTGCACCATGCGCCAAATGTGGCTCCACATGCCTTCATGTTCGGCGGCTGCTCGCCAGACCACGATTTCCTTTTGCTTATAGCCGATTGCAAGCGGCAGGTACGCTGCGCCCACTTCTACTGCAATGCCGAAGGCGCCGTGGCGAAAAGCAAATAACGCATCACCGGTTCCGAGTCGGCCTTCCGGAAAGAGCACGATCGGCGGGTAATTGTTCTCGCGCAAGGCTTCCGCCACTTTGTTACGCGCCTCCAGCCGGGATCGCGGACTGTTGCGCTGTACAAACACTGTACCCACCGACGAAATAATACGCCCGAGCAGAAAACGATGCTCGTTGTCGTCTGCAGCTAGAAAGCGCATGGGCGCGCAATAGTAGAGTGCGAGCACGTCCAAAGTAGATTGATGATTGGGAAAGACAAGACCGGCGTGAGAGCGGATCGCCTGCGGATCAGGACTGTGCACATGGACACCAAATGTAAAACAGAGTACTCGAACAGCGATATTGACAGACCACATGGCTAGCGTCAAGCCGCGTACCTTATAGGGAATCAAGCTGGTAATGAGGACCGCCAGGAATGCTAAGAAGACGATCAGTACGATGAGAGCAATCCGCAGTGCACCATAAATTTTGGGCATATCGCATCTGTCCGCGTGTGGTGTGAGTTAGGGTTGGCATCACATTGATACTTCAATGGATACGCAATGAAATAGGACTGCCCGAGAGCAGCCAGCTACGCGTTCTTGATATTGTCAACGATTCGCGGCAGCAGGTCCAGCACGTAGCGAACGTCTTCAGGCGTGTTGCTCCTGCCCAGGCTAAGCCGAAGGGCGCCAGCTGCGTCAATCGCGGGTATACCCATGGCTGTCAGCACGTGACTCGGCTCTTGCGCTCCGCTGGTGCAGGCGCTTCCGCTGCTGGCGGCGACCCCCGCCATATCCAGCCCGATGAGTAGTCCTTCGGCTTCAATTCCCTCAAAGACGAAGCTTGCATGGTTGTCCAGCCGCCTAGTAGCCGAACCCGTTAAGCGAGCACCCTCTACGCCTTCGAGGATCCCGCCGATCAACTGATCACGTAACACTCGTAATCGCGCTGTCTCTTCCTCGCGCTCGGCCTCAACCAGCGCCAACGCACGTGCCAGCGCCGCGATGTAGGGGACATTCTCCGTGCCGGCTCGCTTGCCATTCTCGTGTCCGCCGCCGACCAAGTACGAAAGATAAGGCGTACCTGTGCGCAAATAGAGAAAGCCCACTCCTTTGGGTCCGTAGAACTTGTGCGCGCTAGTACTGAGCGCGTCCACGTTCAACTCCTCGACGTTGAGCGGCAACTTACCCGCCGCCTGTACGGCGTCCGTGTGAAATGGTACGCCGCGCTCACGACAAAGCGCGCCGATTTTTGATATGGGCTGAATGGCGCCCACTTCGTTATTGGCATACATGACACTCACAACGGCTACATCGTTGCCATCACCGAGCGCTTCCTCAACGTCGGCAAGGCGGACAAGACCTTCGCTGTCGACAGGTAGAATCGTCAGATCGAAACCGTAGTGATGGCGCAAATCCTCTGCGGTGTATAGGACAGCTTCGTGTTCAATGGGTGAAGTGATGATGCGATTGGCGCCTGTTTTTTCTCGACGTGCATGCGCGATACCGCGCAAGGCCGCATTATCGCTCTCCGAACCACATCCTGTGAAGATCACCTCACGCGGATGGGCGCCAATGAGGTCAGCAACTGTACGCCTAGCGTCTGCCAGCGCAGCGCCCGCCTTTCGGCCCACACTATGCAGACTGGACGGATTCCCGTAAAACTCGGCGAAATAGGGCGTCATGGCTGCCACTGCCTCGTCGCGCACCGGCGTCGTGGCCGAATGATCCATGTATATAGTTCGTTTCTCAGAAGCCATTGCCTGTTTCCCTCAAATCAATTGCACGTTAGGCCGTTCGCCTCAGGTTCCACCTGTACCCGAGCCGCGCAAATTGTAGCATCGGCCTCAGTGGCTGGCAACCGATTGGCCCATCCACATGCGCCAAGACGAGACATTTCATGAATCGAACTGTCACATAGAAGCAGCGGCGGTTCATGCGTATGGTCGTTTTGCCGCGTGCGTCTCGAACGCTCAGACGATGCGCCACATGCCTCTCACTCGACTATTGTCGTCGCGGCGAGAATCTATATGCAGAACTGATCCCCCTCAGATTTGACCAGCGATTGTTGCCATTTTACAATGACCTGGTGCGATGTTCGTTATCACCACGTGACATTGGTTGTTTGTTGCAGTAGCGGATCAGTGTCAGCGTTCTTCAGTCGTGTTCCAGACCATTCAATGATGCACTCACCACACTGGACATTGATTTGTGAGAGCAAACGGGAAATTCGTTCTTGGCGTACCGCGTTCGCCATTTGTTGAACGTCATCTTCTGCCGTTAGGCAGCTTGTGTTCTTTCACGAACACGACCTCAAACTGTTTTGTCGGCGCCGACAAAACCCTCAATTCTGACCCGTTGTTTCATTTGTCGTTGTCAGACTCGTTTATGTTTTCTCATTGTGTCTACCCCCATATCGTTCGTCCACTTTTTCGGAGTAAGCAGCAGTAATACTTACCGCGAGTTAACTATACAGTTTTTAATGGGTAATATTCTGAATTCGTGAACTAATGTTCGTGAACTAAAGGAGGAAGAAGTTGTCTACTGTTGAATGGCTACCAGTTGTTATCTCTTTACTTATCGGCATTGCCGGTGTTGCCTTCGTCGTCTATAAGCTTCTTGAGCTTCTAAAAGAAGACACAGGCAGCGAGAGCATGCGGGAAATCTCAGCCGCCGTCCAGGAAGGCGCAGCCGCGTTCCTGAACCGCGAGTACACGTACCTGGCAGTCTTCGTTGCCTTAGTCTCCGTCCTAATTGCCTTTCTAATTGATTGGCAGACAATGGTCTGCTTCATCACCGGCGCTCTCACATCTGCAGCGGCGGGTTATCTCGGCATGTGGACCGCAGTGCGAGCCAATGTACGCACGGCAGCGGCTGCCTCACGCAGCTTAAACGACGGCCTAAATGTGGCTTTCGGCAGCGGCACCATCATGGGCATGGCTGTCGTCAGCTTTAGCCTCATCGGCATATCGGTATTGTACCTGGCCTTTGGCGGCGATGTTACCTATGTCATTGGCTTCAGCTTCGGCGCTAGCAGTATTGCGCTGTTTGCCCGTGTCGGCGGCGGTATCTATACCAAGGCGGCAGACGTAGGTGCAGACTTGGTTGGCAAAGTCGAGCAGGGCATCCCTGAAGACGATCCCCGCAACCCGGCTACAATCGCCGACAACGTTGGCGATAATGTTGGCGACGTCGCTGGTATGGGTGCTGACCTATTCGAGAGCTACAGCGGTTCCATCATCGCTGCGTCCGCTCTGGGCGCCGGAATCGCATTGGCTACCGGGGGATTCTCTGCCCTGGTGACACTGCCTTTCGTGATCGCATCCGTAGGCATCATCGCAGCGATTCTAGGCAGCTTCCTGGTGAACACCAAGGAAGGCGCCACCCAGCAAGACCTACTCAATACCTTGCGCAAAGCGGTCTATGGCGCATCTGCAATTGTGTTGGTGCTGGCTGCAATCATTATCGTCTACGCCGATGCAGGCTGGCGCTGGTGGTTAGTCATCCTCTTGGGTTTGGTGGCTGGTAATGCGATTGCCTTTTCGACAGAGTATTTCACGTCCTACGACGCTCGTCCGACGCAGAGTATCGCCAAGGCGTCTGAGACTGGTTCGGCGACGCTGATTATTCAGGGCCTTTCTGTAGGTATGTTGAGCACGGTTGCTCCTGCACTGATCATAGCGATCACCATTATCTTCAGTTTCGTACTAGGTGTTGGAGCTGTTGGCGAGCAATCCGGCGGTCTATTCGCCGTCGCTATTGCAGGTGTTGGCATGCTGAGCACACTAGGTGTGACACTGGCAAGCGACGCCTATGGCCCAGTCGCCGACAACGCTGGCGGTATCGCCGAAATGTCAGATCTACCGCCAGAGGTTCGTGATCGGACTGATGCGCTGGACAGCCTAGGCAACACCACTGCCGCAACCGGCAAGGGTTTCGCGATCGGTTCCGCAGTCCTCACCGCGCTAGCTTTGATGGCTGCTTACGTCGAGGCCGTCAAGTTCGCGCATCCGGACGTTGAATTCTCACTCAACATGCTCGACAAGACGATGTTGCCAGGCGTCATCATCGGCGCCATGATGCCCTACCTCTTCTCCGCACTGACCATGACGGCAGTAGGCAAAGCCGCCTATGGCATCGTGCTCGAGGTGCGGCGTCAGTTCCGCGAGATTCCCGGAATCATGGAAGGCACTAGCAAGCCCGACTACAGCACGTGCGTCTCCATCAGCACCCGCAGCGCCCTACAGCAAATGATCGCTCCAGGCGTACTTGCGATTCTTGTGCCGTTGGCGGTAGGATGGATTCTCGGCGCAGAGGCTTTAGCCGGTATGCTCATTGGCGCCATCTCTTCCGGCTTTATGCTGGCGGTGATGATGGCTAACTCCGGTGGCGCTTGGGACAATGCCAAGAAGTGGATTGAAACCGGCGAGATGGGCGGTAAAGGTTCAGACGCCCATAAAGCTGCAGTCGTCGGCGACACCGTAGGCGATCCGTTCAAGGACACCAGCGGTCCTTCCCTAAACATTCTTATTAAGCTAATGAGTGTAGTGAGCCTGGTCTTCGCTGGTCTGTTCGGCGCCGGTATGTTCTAGAACAATCGCATACCTAATCAAATAGACTTCATCGGACGGGGGCCTAACTGCTTCCGTCCGTTGCTTTCATGATCGCTTCTACATTGCCAATCAGCGCCTTCGCACTATCGAACCAACGCGCTGGCAATTGAGCGTACTCCTGCTAGGCGTGTCCTCTGTCCGAACCATCTTACGGTAGCTTCAGTAGCAGACATACGACCCCTATTCCGGAAAAGTAACGGCCCGATATTGCTTGACAACCCTCGTCAACCGACCTATACTCGCGTAGAACTATACGAAATCCTTGCAACATCGTTGGATCCAACGACAAGCCAGACACGCTGTCTTCCGTATCGGCTCCTGTCGCAACGCCGTTTGTAATCGAATGCAATCGTCACCACTCGTCAGGAGACTTTCATATGTCATCCACAGAAGAGGATGTCCAATCTCAGGCTGCCGAGGAAGACTTCATCGAGCTTCCGCAACCACTGCGCGCCGATAGCACGCTTGATGCCGCCAGTCATGGCTTTGATGACTATATGTTGCGCAAAGGCTTCAGCGAAAACACGATCAAAGCCTTCAACAACGATCTTAAAATCTACATTGAATATGCAGGGCTGGACACGCAATTGATGGAGGTGACGACCCGCAGCTTGAATGAGTACCTCGAGTGGATGCAGAGCGAGCGCGGCGTCCCGTGCAGTACCAAGACGTTGACTCGACGCATCACAACGCTCAAGGTGTTCTTCGGCTGGCTGCACGGAATCGGCGTCATCCCGACCGACCCGGCGGAAGCCGTGCTCCAGCAGACGGCGCGCACGCCTTTGCCCACCATTCTGCGCGACGAAGGATTGCAAAAACTCGTGCGCACGGCACAGGACAGCTTATGGGAACGCGCCAAGCCGGATGCCAGACCCTATCTGCTGGTTAGCTTGCTCTTGCAAACGGCTATAAAAAAAGCAGAGTGCTCAAATCTGCTCATCAGCGACGTCAACGTCACGGACCCGCACGCTCCTTCCGTACGCATTCATTATGCCGAAGAGCGCAACGCCCACAAGAACCGTTCCATGCCGTTACATCCAAACATTGTGCCGCCGCTGAGCCAGTACTTGGAACAGTACGCTCCCAAGACGCACCTCTTCGAATGCACACCGCGCAATTTGGAATATGTGCTTCAGGAGTTGGGAGAGCGCGCTGGGATTCGCAATGTGCAAGTAGGCTTTGAGACGCTGCGATGGTCTGCGGCAGTCAATGATTTTCGCCACGGCATGCCGGAAGATCAGTTGCGGCAGAAACTGGGCTTGAGCAAAATCTCCTGGCGGGAAACGCGTGAAAAGATTTTCTTGCTGACGAATCGTCGCTAGTACCGAAAGCGCCGCCGATTATTGTCAACCCGGATCGACAGTTAGTCGTTCTGAATGACTGGCAACAGAGCCCGGAAAGCGCTCTGATATTCCTGCTGCGTATCCAGGTAGCCGCCACTCCAGCCGCCAATCAACCAAATGCGCCCATCGCTGGATACCGCTGCCAGGTGGCGCCAGTCGCCTTCGTACGGCGACGGGAAGTTACTCCACTGCCCGGCTAGTTCATCATAGCGTTCATGCGTGTTGACAGCACGCGTCCAGCCGCCGCCCAGCGCAAAAACCGCCATGCCATCGTAAACTGCGCTCAGACCACTGCGCGGCACAGAAAGCGGCGGCAGCTCGCGCCACTCGTAACGGGTCAGGTCCAGTACTGCCGAATCGGCTAGTTCTCGCTGACCGTCGTAACCGCCGATGATATACATTTCGCTGTTAACAACGACGTTACCGAAGAAAGCCGCCGGTATGGCAAGCTGTGATACCTGCTTCCACTGCAGTGGTGTCTCGTCCAAAGAAGTGAGATCCAATTTCCAGACCTCGTCGCGCATGTGCTCTCCATCCCAGCCGCCAACCAAGTACAGGGCGTTCTCGTAGCTGCCCAAGCCCGCGCCAGCCAACGGCACTGGCAAGTCACCGATAAGCTGCCAGCCGTCTTCGGCATCGACTGCCGGAGCTGTTTCACCCTCGGCGGATGCACCGGTATTGTAGGCATACAGTCCATTACTGATGACGGCGCCGCCGCTATCCACAGCCGAATTCGTGCTGCCGCCGGCGACGAAGATTACGCCGTTGGACTGTGTTGCGGCAAGGTTCTCGAGTTTAGTCGGCAGCGGCTCCAGCGCCTGCCAGCGATTCGTGCCCATATCGTATGCGCTGAAGCTATCTAGTGTATCGCCGGCGGCGCCTTCACCGCCTATGACGTAGAGCAAATCATCGACCAGCGCGGCTGCATGACGGCTGCGCGCCTGCGGCAACGGTGTTCGAGCAGACCAGCGCGGTACAGCTACGGGGGCAGTCTGCCCAAACACGGTGCGATTGGCGTCGGTCAGCAGTTCGAATGAAGGATTCGAGCCGGTGGAAACGACCGGCGCTATGAGGAGAAAGGCCACGATGGCAGCGGCGACCAGTATGTACACCCGTTGCCACGTCGACGGCGAATAGCCAACCGCAGTCACCGGCTCGGGCTGTGGTTCAGGTTCAGATGCGGCGATTGCAGCAGCGTCAGGTGCAGTGGCTTCCACGCCGGGAACCGATACCCAGCCATTCTGAAGCAGGACCAACGACGCCTCCGTGCGGCTGTTGACGTCCAACTTTTCGTAGATGTTGCGCAGATGCACCTTGACTGTGTGCGGGCTGATGACCAATTCGCGTGCGATTTCCGTGTTGGTAGCACCGGTCACAAGCTGCGCAGCAACCTCTAGCTCACGCTGACTCAGCGGGTTGTCATCTTCCGCATGACCATTCGTCCCATCGGAGCGATGGACTGTATCTTGCTGATTCAGTTGCGAAGCATCCGGTATTGTCATATCGTGAAAGACTGTGTATAGGATTCTACTTACGTTAATCCAACGCGTCTATCGGTCTTGGAGGGCAATACAAATCGTACGCCACTCATCCAGAGTAAACGTCTCGGCACGCCTGCGAGGTTCAATTCCGTGGGCGACCAGCGTTTCACGCACTTCATCTTTGGGCCTGCCCAGGCTCGCGCTCAGGCTATTGGTGATTTGCTTTCGCCGCTGCGCAAAACCGGCGCGCACGACTGTGAAGAAGCGTTCAGTTGGTACATCGCCAACTGCTGGTTGCGGCAATATGTCCAGTCGGAGAATCGCGCTGTCGACTTTGGGCTGTGGATAGAATGCACTAGCTGGAATGATTTCGATTAGTGACGGTTCTGCATAGTACTGCACGCTCACAGCCAAGACGGACATGTTGTCTGGCTTTGCACAGATGCGTTCAGCAACTTCGCGTTGTACCATGACCGCGGCAATCGTCGGTTTCAGCTCGGCCTCCAGCACATGACGCAGGATAGCGCTGGTAATATAGTACGGCAGATCGGCAGCTAGCTTGTACGTCGTGACAGCTTGCCCGCAGTGACTCAAGGCAACCTCTGCCGGGTCCAACTCCAGCACATCCCCTTCAATAATGGATACATTGTCGTCATCGGCGAACTCGCTGCGCAGATACTCGGTCATACGCTCGTCGATCTCGATTGAAACGACGTTTGCGTTTCGATTCGCAAGCGCCTTGGTCAGGGCGCCCTTCCCAGGACCGATCTCCAGCACGCAATCGCCTGGCGTTATCTCTGCGGCATCTAGCATGATGTCTAGGTACTTCTCATCACGCAGGAAGTGCTGCCCCAAGGATTTCTTGGGGCGAAGGTCTCGGCGCGCTGCAGTATTCGATGTCATAGCCCGTGCCCCATGCTACTCCTCCTCGAGGCGCAACACGGACATGAAAGCTTCCTGCGGGATTTCCACCTGGCCCACCATCTTCATGCGCTTCTTGCCGGCCTTCTGCTTCTCCAATAGCTTCCGCTTACGCGAAATGTCGCCGCCATAACACTTAGCCAGCACGTCTTTGCGCATGGCACGCACGTTGGCGCGGCTAATGACTTTATTGCCGACAGCTGCCTGGATGGGCACGGTGAACATCTGCCGAGGAATGATCTCTTTCATCTTGCTGACTAGCCGTTGACCCTTGGGAAAGGCGTCATCGCGATGCACGATGATGCTGAGGGCGTCCACCGGGTACCCGTTGACCAGCACGTCCAACTTCACCATATCTGCAGGGCGATATTCGTCCAGGGCATAGTCCATGCTGGCGTACCCGCGCGTGCGCGCCTTCAAATCATTGTAGAAGTCCACGATGATCTCCGCCAGCGGGATCATGCACGAAACTTCGACTCGTTTTGTATCCAGCCATGTCTGGTTGCGCAGTTCGCCGCGGCGCTTTGTCACCAAGTCCATGATCGAGCCGATGTATTCGGAAGGCGTATAGAGGCGCAATTCACACCATGGCTCTTGGATTTGCTCGATCGTGGTAGGATCAGGTAGATCCGCCGGACTGTCAATGACAATCTCCGTGCCGTCCGTTAGGGTTACGTGATACTCCACTGACGGCGCGGTAAAGATAATACCCAGGTCATATTCACGTTCCAGCCTCTCCTGGATGATCTCCATGTGGAAGAGGCCGAGGAAGCCCAAACGGAAGCCAAACCCTAGCGCCTGGCTGGTCTCCGCTTCATAGACGAGCGATGCATCGTTGAGTTGTAACTTCTCCAGCGCATCGCGCAATTCGGTGTAATCGTCTGGCTCAGACGGGTAGAGACCGGCAAAGACCATTGGCTTCAGGGGCTGATATCCGGGCAGCCGTTGAGTGGCGCCATTCTCCGCCAAGGTGATGGTGTCGCCGACGTCCAGGTCCTGAACTGCCTTGAGGCCCGTCGCGATGTACCCGACCTCACCTGTCTGCAAGCTATTGGTCGGAAACATGGCTGGCGTCATGACACCCACCTCAAGCGGCTCCATAACCTTGCCCGTGGTCATCGCCTTTAGCTCCGGCGTGCCATTGATCTGCCCGTCGAACAGCCGTACGTAGGCGATCACGCCGCGATAGGAATCGTATCGACAGTCGAATACTAGCGCACGCAATGGTGCAGAGGCGTCGCCTTTCGGCGCTGGCACCTGGTCTACGATCAGGTCCAGTATCGGCTCGACGTTGACGCCATTCTTGGCGCTGATGAGCGGGATATCTTCCGCGGGTACGCCTAGCAACTCTTCGATCTCCTCAGCCGCCTCATCCGGCACGGCTGACGGCAGATCGATCTTGTTGATGACGGGAATGATGGTCAGGTCTTGCTCCAAGGCCGCGAACAGGTGCGCCATGGTCTGCGCCTGGATGCCCTGTGACGCGTCCACCACCAGCACGGCTCCTTCGCACGCCTGCAGCGCGCGATTTACTTCATAGCTGAAATCGACATGGCCTGGCGTGTCGATGAGATTGATCTCGTACTCGCCGTCACTACGCTTGTAAATCATGCGCACGGCGCTAGCCTTGATGGTAACGCCCTTTTCACGCTCCAGCTCCATACTGTCCAGGAGCTGTTCTTTCATTTCGCGGTCGGTCACGGTGCCCGTCATCTGCATAAGACGATCGGCCAACGTGCTCTTGCCGTGATCAATATGTGCGATTATCGAAATATTACGAATGTGGTCCAGAGTTTTATCCCTCGCGTGCTATCATAGTTCATTGTCCGTTCCGCAAAGTATACCAGATAACTGAATCTGACGTCGGACGATACAGCAAATCATCGAATCATTTTCTGCCAATGGCGACGAGACGCGGACTATGCGAGCCGTTCGCGGAACCAGTTCACGGTCTGTTGCATCCCCTGCTGCAGCGCCACTTTCGGTTCCCATCCCAAGGTCCGCCTCGCCTTCTCGATGTTGGGCTGACGTTGCTTCGGATCGTCCATAGGCAGCGGTTCGTGCACAACGCCGCCGCTGCTGCCCGTGATCTCAATCAGCTTCTGGGCGAATTCGGCAATGGTTATCTCCGAAGGATTGCCGATGTTGACCGGTTCCGGTTCCTGGCTGAGCAACAAACGATAAATACCGTCAATTAGGTCGCTTACAAAACAGAAGCTGCGTGTTTGGCTGCCGTCGCCATAGATAGTCAGCGGCTCACCACGCAATGCCTGACCTACAAAGTTCGGAACGACGCGTCCATCGTCGATGCGCATGCGCGGGCCGTATGTATTGAAGATACGCACGATGCGCGTATCCACGCCGTGGGCTCGCTGGTAGGCCATGGTCATGGCTTCAGCAAATCGCTTCGCTTCATCATAGACGCCGCGCGGACCGATGGGGTTCACGTGTCCCCAATAGTCCTCAGTCTGTGGATGTACCAGGGGATCGCCGTATACCTCGCTTGTGCTTGCCAAGAGGAAGCGCGCGCCCTTCGCCAATGCGAGCCCGAGTGCGTTGTGCGTGCCCAGGCTGCCAACCTTTAGCGTTTGAATGGGCAGCTCGAGATAGTCAACGGGGCTAGCCGGACTGGCAAAATGGAGAATGGCGTCTAGGTCTCCTTTGATGTATATATAGTTGGTAACATCGTGGCGGACGAAGGAGAACGACGGATTGCCAGCCAAATGGGCAATATTGTCCGTGTTACCGGTGCTGAGATTGTCCATCGCGATCACTTGGTGTCCTTCAGCCAATAGGCGATCAGCTAAATGGCTGCCCAAGAAACCTGCTCCACCTGTTACTAGTACGCGCATGTCGTTTCCTTTCGGCTTGCTCAGGTATGGTTGATGCTAAAGGTATTACTAGATTAATATCGTGGTCGCAGCCACAGGCATGCCTCTTGCATGCACTTTGTCAAGTACCTCATCGTCAAATACGTAGACCTAATGGTCACTTTGGCATAATCGTCGAGAATACACCGCAACAGGAAAGTCCTATAGTATGTATCCAACATTGCCGCTCGGACCGCTGTCATTCCCAACCGGCCCCATCCTCACACTGGTTGCCATCGTTGTCGGCCTCGACGTTGGCGGACGCTACGGCAAGAAGCTCGGCGTTAGCTCAGATGACGTCTGGAATACCGGCCTGATCGGCTTTGCATCCGGATTGATTGTAGCCCGACTGTGGAATGTTTTCCAGTTCTGGCAAATATACAGCAGTGAGCCCAGCCTCATCGTCAGTCTGCGCCCTAGTGGCTTTACGTTTTGGCCGGGAGTCATTGCTGCGCTAGTCGGCGCCTACGCCTATCTCGTCTACAGATCGCTGGATCCAGTACGAATGGCCGCGGCGCTCGCCATCGGCGGATTGTATGGCGGTGTGATACTCTCTCTTTCCGGTTACCTTACGGGTTCCATACTAGGATCGCCATCGGACATGCCGTGGGCGGTCGAATACTATGGCGTTCCGCGACATCCTGTCGCACTGGTCCAGGCAGCGGCCTTCGCAGCATTAGCGACGCTGCTCTGGTTTCGCTCAGATCCACAGAATCCCCGGCAAACGGCGCTCTGGGCGCTCTTCGGCTACAGCACGATTCGCCTGTTCCTGGACGGTTTCCGCGACGGCATGGAGATGATGGGCCCGATTCGGCTGAGCCAGCTGATTGCGTTTGTGGTTGCGCTGATTTGTGTTGTACTGCTTGCTCGTGGTGACAGAGCTGCAGATGTTCCAGTAGAATCCGTACCTACGGGTGAATAGCAACGCCGGCACGACTTTAATGTTTTGGAGAGCCTGTATCACAGCATAGTTTGCGTGATGATGGCCAAGCCGCTACGGATCGTGATTGTGGCTGGATAGTTCTGCACTACATTGCTGACTGCTCGCGTGCTGCCCAGTTTTAGCGTCACGTCCGCTAGATTGTATTCCAGCCCGGTGTAGGTGATGCCCGTCACCACTCCGGACAGCGGTATCAGACTCACAACAGCGCCGACCTGCGCCTGCAATGTGAGCGTTTCTCCCCCGCGCAGTAATTCGGCCATTTGATCGTTAGCCGCCACCCGAATCGGAACCGACCACTCCCGCTGCGCCACTATCAACAGGTTGGATAACGTTTGATCCAGACGACCGCCGACAGCCGCGAGAATCAGAACCTCATCGGCGCCGTCACGGATGGCGCGATCCAAAGCAAGCTCCAGGTCGGTTTGATTCTTCTGCCGAGGATGGCGTTCCAGCGGAATACCATCGGACATAAGCCGTGCCAGCGTAGCCTGGTCGATACTGTCCATATCGCCGACAACTGCATCCGGCACTACGTTGAGGGCAAGTGCGTGATAGACACCACCGTCGGCGCAGACGACAGTATCGTCCGGTTCCAGCCAGTGAGCCAGCTTCACATAGTCATCCACTTGCCCGTTCACAAAGACGATAGTGCGCATGCGAATTCTTTGTTATGCCTCATTGCGTCTGATGCTAGATTAATGGACTGGAAGACAGCCAGCACGCCCAGCAGGCTCAAGCAGTTTAGGTCAATAATACGCGCCAGGCGAATATGGCAACCATTGTCAACGACAGCACCAATTCCACCGCCGATGCCAGCGCCATACTAAGCAGGTAAGCCTGTACGGCCTTGTTGGCTGCCCGACCATTCCGCTTATCCCAATATTCGATCAACCACATGCCGATGAGCGCACCAAGCGCCGCGCCGACAATCGCACCGAGAATCGGCACGACGCCGCTCAGCAGAATCCCGCCGGCAATACCGCCAACTATGGCGCCGAGAATGGACTTCCAGCTTGCGCCGGCTCGCCGGCTAATGGTGGTGTTGATGAATAAATCGGAACTCCACGCCATGATAGCCAGCAGACCCATGACAATCAGCCACGGCCAACCGAGCTCCTGAAAACCGGTGCTCCAAGACCAGACAAACGCGCCAATCCATATAAACAACGGACCCGGCAGTACTGGCAATACGGAACCGATTAGCCCCAGGATGAGCAATGCGTACCCCAGCGCGCCAAAGGCGAAACTCGTCACATCAGCCATCAGCCTGGAGAGTCGCCCAGATGCACGATCGTGTCTGTCGCGAACAGGCTGTCAACCTCTATGCCCATCTCTTCATACAACTCAACCGGTACGCTGATATCAGCCAAGTAGAGATCGCCACACGCAATTCGGCCCTGCTCGGTCATCAATCCCGTCTTCGGCAGCGCTAGCGTCATGGTTGCGGACGCGTGCACGGTGGCGTCTGACTTCGCGCCGCTTGCAGCGTCCAGGCCGCTGGGCACGTCCAAGCTGAGGATCGGCGCACGACTGCTGTTAGCCAGTTGTATCAAGCGACGCACCTCGCCTTGCGGCTCGCCGGTTAGGCCATAGCCGATCAGCGCATCGATGACTAAATCGCAGGGCGGCAACTCCCAGCCATCCTCCGCCCAGGTGCATGGAACACCCATCGTATCGAGGGTGCGCAGTTGTTGGCCCGGAACGTCTCGAAACTGGTCCGCCGAATGCGTGGTGACAACCTGCACCCAGGCGCCCCAGTTGTGCAGGTGGCGCGCCGCCGCCAGTCCGCCGCCACCGTTGCTGCCGCGGCCGGCAAGAACCACGACTTCGCGGTCCTCGATGACATCGTCGAGCATGCGTTTGGCGAGCATAGCCAAATTGCGACCTGCGTTCTCCATCATCTGCAGCAACGCAATGCCATATTCTTCGACCATGAGCCGGTCGACTTCTCGCATCTGCTCAGTTGTGAGAACGGGTATATCCAGTTCGTTCATGGCGTCCTATGGGCATCGACGACAATCGGCCGTCGAAAAGTTCTCCAGGTGAGCGCTGTGCCTGCAGTGACGGATATGATACCCTACAGAGGAATCCCTAGCCAACATACTGCGGTCTATACGCCGCAATTTCGCACATAGGATAATGCCATGACCACTGTCTCGATCATCGATGACAAAATCTGTATCGATGGAACGCCTACCTACGCGGGTCGCTTCTATCGAGGGTGGCCCATCGAGGGCCTATTGCTCAACACCCGTATGATCCAGGCGACCTTTGACGACGCCAACCCGGAAACTGTAGGCCGATGGGCCTATCCGGATACGGATGTGTGGGATTCCGAACGCAACGTGAATGAGTTTGTCGCGGCCCTCCCTGAATACAAGCGCCACGGCGTGCTGGCTGTCACGGTCAATTTCCAGGGCGGAAGCCCCGAAGGGTACAGTCAAGAGCAGCCGTGGGAAAACAACGGTTTCCATGCGGACGGCTCGCTGAAGCCAGACTACGTATCGCGGATGCAGCTCGTGCTGGATAGCTTGGACCGCCTGGGCATGGTCGCTATTTTAGGCTTGTCCTATTTTGGCCAAGATGAACACCTGCGGGACGAGGCGGCTGTGGTGCATGCGGTTGAAAACGCCGTCCGTTGGGTGCTAGAGAGCGGCTATCAGAACGTGCTGCTAGAGGTGAACAACGAGTGCAATGTGCCGCGATACGAACACGAGATCCTTACGCCGCCCCGCGTGCACGAACTGATTGAACTGGCCAAAGATATCCAAGTAGAAGGACGCCGGCTGTTGTGCGGCACGAGTTACGGCGGCGGTTTCGTGCCGTTGGAGAATGTCGTGCGCGCTTCGGACTTTCTACTGATGCACGGAAACGGCGTGTCGGACCCAAACCGTATCGCCGAAATGGTGGATCAGGCCAGACAGGTGCCAGGTTGCCGCCCCATGCCGATCCTGTTCAATGAGGACGACCACTTCCATTTCGGCGCAGATCGGAACAACTTCATCGCGGCCATCTCCAAGTACGCGTCCTGGGGATACTTCGACCCTGGCGAGTCCAATTACAAAGACGGCTACCAGTCGCCGCCGGTCAACTGGGGATTGTCTACGACCCGGAAGCAGGCCTTCTTTAAACTGGCCAAGGACATCAGCGGCTACTAATCGCCATTGAACATACATGATAAAACACCGGTCGCACGGCGTCTGTAGTTCAATCGTCAGTACGACCGGTGTTTTTCTAGCAGTCTATCGTCGGTAGCAAGACGGAGTGTCAATCCTTGCCGTAGATCACTGAGCCTTTGAACGGGATAATCAACGTGTCCGGGCCATCGTCGGGGAAGGCTGCCGCCCACTCCTGCGGATCGTAGTCGCGCTTGGTGAAGCACTCGTAATGGGCCGGCACCGCCGTCTTCAAACCGATTTTCTGCGCCATCTTGGCCGAACCCTCAAAGAACGGAAACTCGCCTTCATTCGGATGCGTGGTAAGCAAGCCGATGTCGGGGCTCAAAGCTGCAATGGGCTCAATCAGCTCGTCGTGTTCGGCGAACGTGTTGATAGGATCGCCGGACACATAGACCTTGACGTCGCCAGCCTCGACGACATAACCGATATGAGCCACATCCGGCGCGGGAATGCCGTCTTCGGGAGCGCCTTGCGGCGGCTTAGCCCATACGGCATGCGCTCTCATGGTGCCGAGATCAATACTCTCACCGGCTGCGATCACGTGCAGCAATACCTCTGGCATGTCATGCTCGCGCAGATTCTGGATGCTCTCTTCTGGGCCTACAAACTGACAGGCAGGGAAGGCATCGTGAATTCGGAGCAACGATTCCGGCCAGGTATGGTCGCGATGATTGTGCGTCAAGAGGACGAAGTCCGTGGGCAAGGTAGACTCGTCCAGCGGCGGCTCACTGTACTTGAAGCGCTCGGGCAGGCGTTCGTGTGGGAAGTATGGATCGAGTTGGATGCACGTTCCGGCGTAGTCGCGAAGAGCAAACGAACTCTGTCCGAACCAAGCGATGCCTACGGCATCTTCCGGCACTGGATAGGTAGCGAATGGATGCATTTTTCCCCTTCCGGTTGCGTTTCTATATACTTGTTAGTGTTCGCAGATTCTGATAATAGGATTCTGATAACAGGTTGATTGGATAGCTTGCGTCTGGCAAGCGTGCGAATTGTACTTGTAAGTTGGGCGACAACTCTATTCTACCGCAATTGGCAATGGGAGACAGCATGGCGACACAAGATGGAGTCATTAAGTACGAACTGAACTACCAGCCCAGCGACGCGCTGCCAGCGGACCTGCTTGCGGAAGTCAACAGGTATCGTAAGCTGATGTATGACATGGAACTCATCGGTCAGAGCCCGGATCGATACGAAGGCTATGGATACGGGAACATCAGTGTTCGTCTCGAACCGTTCGATGCAGAAGTGCACCACCGGCGCTTCGCCATCACCGGCACGCAGACAGGCAACCTAGCTGAACTGGGTCCTGAGCAATATGCCATTGTCGACCGCTGCATACCCAGCAACAATCAACTCTGGGCGTCCGGTCCCGTGAAGCCGTCGTCCGAGTCGCTAACTCACGGCGCCGTCTATGACCTGGATACTGACGTACGCTGCGTCATCCATGTCCATTCGCCAAAGCTGTGGCACGCGGCAGAGCAGCTATCATTACCCACAACCGACCCGGACGTGCCCTACGGGTCGCCGGAAATGGCGTTGGAAATCGACCGACTCTTCGCTGAGACGGACTTGCCGCAGCGACGCGTGCTGAGCATGGGCGGCCATGAAGACGGCATCATCGCATTTGGCGCGACGTGCCAATCCGCGGCCGAGGTCCTGCTCGATACGCTGCGACAGGCTTGAGCTTACGCTTTAGTGCTCGTTGGCATAGACCGGAGTTATAACGAACGCTTGTACTGGTTCGGCGCTAGCGCATCCAGAGCAACATTCAGCGTTTTGGCTGCCTGGAGCGGCCAATACGGGTTACGCAGCGCTTCTCGCCCCAGCAAGACAATATCCGCTTCCCCATTGCCGATAATCTGCGCTGCCTGCATGGGTTGTGTGATGAATCCAACGGCCGCTGTGGGGATTTGAACCTGGGTGCGAATGGCTGCCGCGAACGGCACCTGGAAACCGGGAGAAGCCGCGATGACGGCTTTTGGTGAACCACCGCCAGAGCTGCAATCAATCAGGTCAACGCCCAGCGCCTTCAGCTTGCGACTCAGTTCTATGGATTCCTCCAGCGTCCAACCGCCGTCTACCCAGTCGGTGCAAGAGAGACGCACGGCCAATGGTTTGTCCTCGGGCCATTCTTCGCGTACGGCCTTCACCACTTCCAGCGTGAAACGGATGCGGTTCTCCAGGCTGCCGCCATATGAATCTTCCCGCTGATTTGAGAGCGGTGAATGGAAGCTGTGGAGTAAATAGCCGTGTGCCGCGTGTAGCTCAACCATGTCCAAACCGGCTGCGTCAGCGCGTATGGCGCCGTCAACGAACTTTTGCTTGATCTCAGCCAGTTCATCCACAGTCAGTTGACTGGGCGTGCGATGGGCGTCGTTGAAGGGAAGAGGGCTTGGACCTACCGGCTGCCAGCCGCCTTCCGCATCCGATAGCGGCAAACCGCCCAGCCAAGGGGAAGCCGTACCCGCCTTTCGACCGGCATGCGCGATTTGAACGGCCGTCATGGCGCCGTATCCGCGCATAAAATCGGCAATACGCGCCAACGGCTCCGTATGCTCATCAGACCAGATGCCCAGATCATTGGGCGAGATCTGTCCTCGCCGTTCAACAGCCGTTGCTTCGATGATGATCAGTCCGGCTCCTCCAACGGCACGTGCGCCGTAGTGGACCAAATGGTAGTCATTGGCGAACCCGTCCTGAGCGCTGTATTGGCACATGGGCGGTACACCGATGCGATTGCGCATGGTAGCGCCTCGAAGCGTCAATGGGTCAAAGAGCTGCGACATAGGAACCTCTTCTGTGGTCTAGGTAGATGACTTGCGTGTCGTTCAACATTGGAGTGTTGTAAAATAATAGGGTAGGTACTTGAATCAGAACGATTGCTATACTTATCATCAAACATACCCCGAGTTATGCCAAATTCTGATTGCACAATCGAGGCGCTCGCTCACAAAGATGTGTTGACTGTGGTCAGGCAGGAGAAATGTGCCGCAAATACGCACGGCGGTTAAATTCGCATTCCTTGGGCGGGAGCGATAAAGTATAGGGTGAACATGGCAACGCTAGCCTGCCAAGTCTGTATTTTGCCAAGTCTGTATTCTATAAAGACTCTGTACAGAATAACCGTACGACTAGCGGAGCTAATTCTTTGTTGAGCGCCTCCCCTAACTCGCGATGAATAATGCTTACCCATTTCGTGTATCGCTGCCCAAAGGATGCGCGGGCATTAGATCCGACCCATAGTTCGAATGGAACTGGACCGTATTTGCAGGCGTTGCTAGCGCCTATGGGAACGTTTATAATCTGAACACCCATTTATGCGGGTCTGCACCGAAGGCTGTCGAGACAACTCGTCCGCTTTCCGGAGGAAGGTATCGGTAGTGAGTACAATCAAGCAAGAGCGTGAAATACTGGAGCAATCCGAGGCGATCGGGCTCCCCACATCGCTCAATGGCTCAGACCTGGCTCAGGTAAAATCAGAGCACAATGGCGCCGTCGCGCCGAACACGAAGTTACGTATCGATGACGAAGCACCTGGCTTTGTCGCCTACTCATCGCTCATAAGCGAACTGCGCGACGTCACACCGATCCCCAGTGGTGAAATAGGTAAGTTTATTGAGATTGAACCGACGACGGAGGAGTTGAAGGCGCTGGATCGTATGCTGCGTCGGTTGCCGTCATCCTATGCGCCGGAAGACCGTATGAATGTATTGCGCGCCTACGTTGTAGCAAGCTATTCGCACCGCGGGCAGAACCGCAATAGCGGTGAACCGTACGTAACCCATCCTATCGCAGTCGCGGCGATACTAGCCGAGCTGCACATGGACCCTGATACGCTTGCTGCGGGTCTGCTACATGACGTTATTGAGGACACAGGCCTCGATTATGACTACGTTCGTGCGCAGTTCGGCGAGACGATCGCCAACCTTGTTGACGGCGTCACCAAGCTGAAGAAAATCAACGAACTTGGCAACGCGCGCGATGGCATCGCTGATGCAAAAGCAGAGTCAATGCGCAAGATGTTCCTCGCCATGGTCGATGACGTACGCGTCGTCATCATCAAGCTAGCCGACCGCTTACACAACATGCGTACCCTAGGCGGACAGAAGAAACACAAGCAGAAACGCATTGCGCGCGAGACACTCGATATCTTTGCGCCACTGGCCAACCGTTTAGGTATCTGGCAGATTAAATGGGAACTGGAGGATCTCAGTTTCCGCTATCTGGAGCCGAACACATACAAGGAATTGGCCAGGGCGATTGAGCAGAAACGGGATGATCGCGAAAAGTGGGTAGCGAGGACCAAGCATGAGCTGGCAGAAGAGCTGACCAAAGCGGGCATTCCACACGAGATCAGCGGTCGACCCAAGCACATTTACAGCATCTACCGCAAGATGCATCGCAAGGATGTGGACTTCGATCAGATCTACGATATTCATGGCTTTCGCATCGTTGTCGAGGACGAAGGTCAGTGCTACGCCGCGTTGGGCGTGGTGCACGGTATATGGCGACCGATTCCCGGTGAGTTTGACGACTACATCGCGAATCCAAAGGACAACATGTACCGCAGTTTGCACACGGCGGTTCTCTCCCGGCGCAGCGGTCGGCCCATGGAGATTCAGATTCGTACGCGCGAGATGCACGAAGTAGCTGAGCGCGGTATTGCCGCACACTGGCAGTACAAGGAAGATACGCGCCACGAACGTCGCTTCCAAGAGAAGATTTCCTGGCTGCGGCAGCTCATGGAGTGGCGCCAGGACGTGTCCGACGCCAACGAATTTGTCAGCAGCATGAAGTCCGACGTCTTCAACGATCGCGTCTACGTCTTTACGCCGCAGGGCGATGTCATTGATTTGCCCGCCGGTTCAACACCTATTGATTTTGCCTATACCATTCACACGGAGCTAGGGCACCGATGTCGCGGTGCAAACATTAAGGGTAAGCTGGTTCCGCTGGACTACAAGCTGCAAAATGGCGATCAGGTGCAGGTTATCGCAGCCAAGCGCGGCGGTCCCAGTCGTGACTGGCTTAATCCCAACCTAGAATACATCGCAACCCAGCGAGCACGAAGCAAAATTCGGAGTTGGCTGCGAAGGCAGGATCGGGATGAGAATATACAGCGCGGGCGGGTCATGCTGGACAAAGAGATTCGCCGGCTGGCCATCACCGACAGCTACGATAGCCTGGCAAAGCTGTTCGGCTATGAGAAAGTCGACGACTTCCTCGCCGCCATCGGCTTCGGCGATATCAACTCGCAGCAGCTCGCGCAGAAGGTCCTTGACAAAGAGCGTAAAGAGAAAGAGCGGGATGAAGAGGATACGCTCTTCCGTAGCCTAGAAGAGGACGCAGTCAACAGGGCTGAACAGGTGCGACGCGCTGTGGAGGACGGCTTCCGCGTACAGGGCGTCGAGGGACTGTTGACCCGGCTGGGGAAATGTTGCAATCCCGTTCCCGGAGACGCCATCGTGGGATACGTGACACGGGGCAGTGGTGTAACCATACACCGTACCTCGTGCCCGAATATTTCCAACATCGTACGTCATGGACATGACAATCGCTTGGTCGATGTACAATGGGCCGACCAGCCCGAATCCACCTACCCGGTAAAGATTCAGGTAAAAGCCTATGACCGCTCCGGTTTGGTGCGCGACGTGGCTGCGCTTGTGGCGGATGAGCACATCAACATGATTTCAGTGGAAGCACTGACTGGGCAGGAAGGAAACTTGGCGCTGATCAATGCCACTTTGGGTATTCGTGATGCGACGCAACTCACGCGCATTCTTACGAAGATCGACAGGCTTCCCAACGTCGTAGAGACACGGCGTACAGTCAGCTAGGGTCCAACCTTTGCACCCAATTCTCAGCTAGCTTGTAACCAGCTGATACCCTTTACCGCGTATGGTAATTAGATACTGTGGAGCAGAAGGATCTGCTTCAAGTCGCTGCCGCAGCCAGCGCACATGCACATCCAGCGTGCGTGTGTCGCCTAAAAAATCGGTCTCCCACACAGTTTCCATGAGTTCGCTGCGATGGATAATCTCATCAGGGTGCGTCAATAACACGCCCAATAGTGTCGCAAGCTTCGGCGTCAATCTATAGACCCCATGAGGCGTACTAAGGACTCGCGTGATCATATTCAGACGAAACGGCCCTTGCACGAGGATGCCGGTAGTCGTCTCCGACTCATACCGGCTCGCAAGTTCAGCAACGTTTTCAGCTGTCAAAGGCAGGGCAACTTCCCCGTCATATTCGAAGTCAGAATCCGGGTGAACCTTGCCAACGGCAATGATCTCCATGGTTGGCTCACGGGTTCGCAGCGAATGACAGAATTGGACGCGGCTGCGAGGGTTGTCCTCTACCTCAACCAGAATGGCGCGCGGTGCGCGCTCCCGGACTTGCGTGAGCGCATCCTTCTGGTTACTCACTACCGTGAGACATACCTTGACATTCTTGCCGTACGTTGTTCTTGTTACAGCACTAGGCGGTTGTATTAGTAATGCCGATTTTGGCAAGGAGTTCAGCAAAACGCGAGTGGTTGGTTGTTTTCCCACGAAGAGAAGCTCAATCGAAGCGGGCTCAGGATCGCCGCTTTCTATTGGCGACTGCTCTGACGATTTTGGTGCAACCGCGTGCTCTCCGACTGACGAAGTATGCTGATTTCCAGCAGCCGATGAGGAGGCTGTTGCCATAGTTGCTGTCGTCCGTTATGAGGGTCTGGTGCGCTGAACTGTAGAACGCTAGAGAATCCAGTATACACAGTGAACGATAGAACGTGCAATACACCTGCGGCGTTAACAGACTGTGCCCCACGTAATGCTGAACAATGACGGAAATTGGTTTTCCAACGTCTTCGAATATGTTAACGAACGCCACGGTTATCCCGCGACGCTCGCTAATTCTGACACGTGATGACGGCTTAGTCCATCAGGCGGCAACTAACCGTAGTAAAAACTCAAGCGCCTCAGAAGCTGTTGTCAGAATACGGGTTACAGTTCAATCTGCTCTAGCTGGCCGATCATATCATTGATGACGTCGAAACCGCCCTGCCAGAAGACTGGATCGGAGATGTCGATATTGGCTTCTTGAAGAATGTCGGCAGGGCGAGCGGAACCACCATGCGCTAGCAGGCGCAGGTATCCGGGTTTGAATGAGTCACCTTCTTGCTGGTAGCGTCTATAGAGCGCCAGCACCAGCAGCTGACCGAAACTGTAGGCGTAACAATAGAATGGTGTGTGGAAGATATGCGGGATGCTGACCCACTCGTACTGAAATTCCTCGCCGACGTCCACGCTGTCCCCGAACTGCTCTTCAAGATTCTGCATGTAGAGGATGTTCAGCTCATCCTGCGACTTGTTATCCAGGATTGCGTCGTGCGCAGTGCGCTCGAAGAGAACGAAGAACGCCTGGCGCATGACTGTCGCATACATATCGTCCACGGCGGTCGCTAAGATGTCACGCTTCACCAGCGGGTTCTGCTCTTCGTCCAAGAGCCGTTCGGTGAGCAGCATCTCCGCGAATACCGAAGCGGTCTCTGCCAGCGGCAACGCCGCATGTTGCGTTAGCACAGAGTGGTCCGCAGCCATCATGCTGTGGATGGCATGCCCTAATTCATGCGCCAGCGTTGCGATATCGCGCACTTTGCCTGTGTAGTTCAACAGAACCCATGGCGTCATACTGGGCAAGACTGTGGCACAGAATGCTCCGCCGCGCTTGCCTTTTCGCACTTCGCTGTCGACGTGTTCCTGCGTAAAGACGCGATCGGCCATCTCGGAGAAGATAGAGCTGAACTCATCGAACGTTAGCAGCACTTTCTGGGCTGAATCGATGTACTGTATCTCCCGATCGGATGCGTTCAGCGGGGCATAGATATCGTAACGGCGTAGCTTTTCCACGCCTAGCCAGCCGGCTTTGAGCCGGAAATAGCGCTGGAAGACATCAACATTCTTTCGGCACACTTCCAGCAGGGTATCCACAGCTTCATCCGGTATATCGTTAGCCGTGTTGCGCACGGCGATTGGCGATGCATAACCGCGCAGTTCAACCTGCTCCGTATACCAGTCTCGCACCCGGTTGACGTACACCTGAGCCAGCACGTTGGCTTCGTCACCATAAACGCGGTAGAGCTCACGGTAGACAGCCTCACGCAGATCTGCATCCGGCGAGTGTGCGTTCGCCATCAGTGCGTCTCGGGTCAGCTTTTTTTCCTCGCCGTCAATCGTCAACGTGAACTCGAGCCGGCTGGTCAGCATTTCGTAGAGCGTTACCACAGCATCGATGCCGTTGGCGTCCTTGATGTTGATGACCTGCTCGATCTCTTCCTTAAGCGTGTACGGCTTGGTACGGCGCAGATCGGTCAAGTAGTGACGATAATCGGGATACTGATCGGCATTGGGTAAGAGAGCCGATGCTGCGTCGTCATCAAGCGCCTTCCACCACAGATCGAAAAACAGCACGCGATTCTGGACCTGAGTCAGCTTCTGCGTGATCCGATTGCGGTACGTCAGTGCGTCGGCGGACTGTGTATCAGCGGAGAACCAAAGGCTGCCGTACGAACCGAGCACGTAGACCTGCTCAACGAGGTGCTCGTACTCCTGCATCATCTGCACTAGCCGACTGGGCTCCATTTCTTGGTCGAGCCAATTCTTCTTCGACTCGAAATCAGCTACGAGCGCTTCGACTGCCTCGAGTCGCTGAGTTACCACTTCGTTGGAGGCGTCGGGCAGCAGTTCGCTTAGGTCCCACGGTCCTAGTTCATAGGCTCGGTCTGGTGCGTTAGCAATCATTGGTACTCCATCTTCTTTCACTTATCGATCAGGCGTAGGCGTCTTCTAGGTTACGTTGACTTGTTGCTCGCGTACGATTTGGCGAAGCACAGTGTGCAGGATCCCGCCGTTCTTATAATACTCTACCTCAACCGGTGTATCGATGCGGCTGACGGCGTCAAACTCGGTGAGAGTACCGTCGTCGGCTGTGGCGACCACGTGATAGACTTGTCCAGGACTCAAGTCCTCATCCAGTCCAAGAATTTCGAACGTTTCGTAGCCTGTAAGTCCAAGCGAATCAGCCGAATCACCTTCAACAAACTGCAGCGGCAGAATACCCATACCCACCAAGTTGCTGCGATGAATGCGCTCGAAGCTTTCGGCGATGACAGCGTGCACACCCTGTAGTTGAGGTCCTTTTGCCGCCCAATCGCGGCTCGATCCTGTGCCGTATTCCTTGCCGGCAAGGATGATCAGAGGCGTCCCTTCCTCCTGATAACGCTCTGCAGCCATAAAGATGGGCAGCACTTCTCCGCTGGGAATGTGCCTTGTGACGCCACCTTCGACGCCGGGCAGCATGCGATTCTTGATACGTATGTTTGCAAAGGTGCCGCGCATCATCACTTCGTGGTTACCGCGTCGACTGCCGTAGCTATTCCACTCCGACTGTGCTACATCATGCTCGTCCAGATAGTCGCCGGCAGGACTGCCTACGGCGATGCTGCCGGCAGGGCTAATGTGGTCCGTTGTGGTACTGTCCGGCATAGACGCCAGTACCCGCGCCCCCTTAATGGTGCCCACAGGTGACTTCTCCATATCAATGAAGAAGAACGGCGGCTCCTTCACGTAGGTGCTATACTCATTCCAATCAAAGAGTGCGCCGCCGGATACCGGAATATCGTTGAATTCCGGGTTGCTTGTGTATACGTCTGAGTACTCTTCCTCATACATTTCCGGCTTTAGGCTCTTGTCAATCGCCTCCCGCACTTCAGCCTGAGTCGGCCAAATATCGCGCAAATACACCGGCGTACCGTTGGGATCATAGCCGATGGGCTCAGTCGACAGATCAATATTTACAGTGCCCGCGATGGCATAGGCAACGACCAACGGAGGCGAGGCTAGATAATTGGCGCGCACATCCGGGCTAATGCGTCCTTCAAAGTTGCGGTTGCCGCTTAGTACCGCAGCGGCTACCAGGTCGCCCTCGTGAATGGCGTCGCTGATGGATTGTGCCAGCGGACCACTGTTGCCGATGCAGGTTGTGCAGCCATAGCCGACGGTGTGGAAATTTAGTGCTTCCAGATACGGAATGAGACCGCTTGCTTCCAAATACTTCGTCACCACCTTGCTGCCTGGCGCCATGCTCGTTTTGACCCACGGCGCAACATCAAGGCCGCGCTCAACCGCCTTCTTAGCAAGTAAGCCGGCGCCGACCATCACGGTGGGATTGCTTGTGTTCGTGCAGGAGGTGATAGCCGCAATCACTACGCTGCCGTGCGTCAGTTCGAAGCTACGGCCTGCGAACTCAACGGGTACGATCTTTTGAGCCTCATCTTCTACAAGACCAAATCCCTGTGGACCAACAGGCGCTGTCAAGCCATTGGTCCAGACAGACTTCATCTTGTCCAGATCGATGCGGTCCATGGGGCGTTTCGGGCCTGAGAGGCTAGGGCGAACTGAGCTCATGTCCAGTTCCAGCGTATCGGTGAATTCAGGCTCCGGCGAATCCGTGGTGTGGAAGAGTCCCTGCTCCTTAGTATACCGTTCAACCAGTTGCACGAGCTCATCGCTTCGTCCCGTACCCGTCAGATAGCGCAGGGTCTCCTCGTCAACAGGGAAGAAGCCGACTGTCGCACCGTATTCCGGCGCCATGTTGGCAAGCGTGGCGCGGTCCGGCAGGCTCATTGACGCAAGTCCTGGGCCATAGTACTCGACAAATTTGCCCACAACGCCTTTTTGCCGCAGCAACTCCGTGGCTCGCAGCACAAGATCGGTTGCAGTGGAGCCTTCCGGCAGCTCGCCTGTCAGCTTGAAACCGATAACCTCCGGCATTAACATAAAAATGGGCTGTCCCAGAATAACCGCCTCCGCTTCGATGCCGCCTACACCCCAGCCGAGAACGCCGAGACCGTTGATCATTGTCGTGTGGCTGTCGGTGCCCACCAGCGAATCAGGATACGCTGTTGGCATTTCGCCTTCGCCGCCTAGTTGCACAACTTTTGCCAGAAATTCCAAATTCACCTGGTGCACGATGCCCGTTGCCGGCGGCACTACCCTAAAGTTATTGAAAGCTTCCTGTCCCCATTTCAGGAACTCGTATCGCTCGCGATTCCGCTCAAACTCACGCTCAGCGTTGTAGAAGCGGGCAAAGATGCTGCCGAAACGGTCGACCTGAACACTATGGTCGATGACCAGATCCACCGGCACTTCCGGATTGACCTTGGATGGATCGCCACCCATGCCGCGCTACTGCGCTCCGCACCGCCGCCAAGTCGACTACACTGGGGACACCTGTGAAGTCCTGCAAAATCACACGAGCTGGCTTGAACGGAATCTCGACCTTACCGGCAGTATCATCACCCCACTTGGCAATGGTTTCAATGGATTCCGCAGTTACGGCGAAACCATCCTCCTGGCGCAAGGCAGCTTCTAGCAATACTCGAATCGAGTATGGCAGCCGATCCATCTTTGCCACGCCGTCTCGCTCAAGTTCGGAAAGCCGATAAAGTTGCGCCTCGCCTGCGCCGGTATCGAATGTACCCCGAGTGTGAAATGTGTTGTGTGTGGACATTGGTTGCTCTCTCTCGTTCTATAGCGTGTGCGGTATACATCCGCAGCATTGGTATATTCGGCAAGTCTCTGCAATAATCCCAAGCATGAACGGCAACTTCACCTGTTCATGAGCTCAACAGCGATTCGACGTGACATTAGCATGAAAACGCACATAATCATACCAGCAGTCGAACAGAAGCTGAAGCGCGTTTTACGTGCTGGGACGGCTAGACGATTCTGCGCATCTTTCGCTACACTTTTATACTATGATCATACCGCATAGTTGCCGGTCGACCTTAAGCAAAGGAGAAAAGAAAGGTAAGCCTCATCAAGACCCAAAGACGCCTGTCGATTCTTGAATATCAACACGCGCACTATCATAGAAAATGGCTGCCTTTGCGCATTGTTATTCGATGCAGAGATGGGATACGCATGTGATTACCATATCTCTATATTGATAGCGCGCCACAACCAGTTCGGCAGTCGTGGCAGTGGCAAATGCTATGTGACTAATGGGAACAAGAATGAACAACGAGACACTTTCCGGCAGCGCACAACGCGTGCAAGATGCACTGAACGATAGTGGAGTCGACTTGCGCGTCCGCGAACTCGACAATTCGACGCGCACCGCACAGGATGCGGCGCATTCCATCGGCTGTGAGGTTGGACAGATAGCGAAATCTCTCATCTTTCGTGGAGCTAATAGTGATAAGCCGTTGCTATTCGTCGTCAGCGGCAGTAATCAACTCAACACAGGAAATGTGGAAATGCTGGTCGGCGAGAAACTGGTAAAGGCGGATGCTGACTTTGTTCGAGCGTCTACGGGCTATGCGATCGGTGGCGTGCCGCCGTTGGGCCATGTAAAGCCCGTGGAGACGTACATCGATGAGGACTTACTGCAATTCGATGAAGTCTGGGCGGCAGCCGGTACCCCGAAATCAGTATTTGCGCTAAAGCCACATCAACTGGTACAAATTACAGGTGGACGAGTGATTTGCGTTGTATAACATATGAGTTAGCGTCGTACGCATAATGATTGATCAGGTATGACGCAAGGTACTTGGTTCTTGCACTTTTTCATATGATACAGGAAGTTGTTCTGCAATAGATAGTGACATAATTTCATTCATGTCTCATCTATTCATGCACAACAGTAGGTGCTTTATTAACTTGATTTGATTCTGTGCTGTTGATGTGATAATATTATTGCAACTTGCGAGGGGAGATTGTTCACCCCGTCTATCAGCGCGATAATTCTCTCAACTAGTCACATCATTTTGTTCTTTTTCATCCGGAGAGATGCCCATGTTCCGACAACGGAGTATTTATCTGTATGCCGTGTCTGCGCTATTGATTATTCTATCTTTCGCGCTGGCAGTCAGTCAGTTTAGTACACCAGTTTCCGCAGCAGCTTTGGCAGCCGAGACGCCAACATCACAACCGCCGACGCAGCCACCGCCAACGTCTACATTCACACCAACGAATACACCAGCAAATACGCCAACAGAAACACCGGTTCCGTCCGCAACACCAACATCAACCACGCCGGCAACGGAAATCCCGCCGGAGACGCTCACACCGACCCCGCAACCGCCGCAAGAGATTCCCGAGCCGATTACGGTTATTCTGTTCGGTACCGGTTTGGCAGCACTTTCAGCTGCTGCAGCACGACGTAAGAATAACGAATAAGTTTCGTCAGTAATACACATAAGTACGCTATATTGGCTCCGGTAAGCAATCACCGGAGCCAATTGCATTCGTTTGCGTTCACACGATTTCGAGTGCTGAATATGTTCCACGCTTGCTCGTGGTCCACTGTTTACCTCTCTGTTCGGCGCCAGACCTGACGTTTTGCAGTAACCGAAATAGCGCCCTTTGGCTGCGTTCTTTCGGTTCTCTGGTATAATCTTGCCCGACATACAAGTAGGGGCAGGCACAGTCCCATACCACCGCATTAGAGTTGTTGTTTGCATAATTCATATCGATGATCGTATAAATGCGCGCTCGTTGCCTTTTTGTGCCTAGATGATAGCCGTGTCCCAACCGATGAATCAACTATCCAGGCAGCGGCAACTGCAGCTTTGGATGCAGAAACTAGGTGGCAGGTATTTATCAGCAGAACCAATTGAACAAAATGATGAGACCGGACCAGCAGAGCCGATTTAAGCGAATATATTGCAGGGTTCTACTCCTGGTTGCGCTCTTCCTGCCAGTGATGCCGCAGACTAGTCATGCGCAAACCGAAGCGACCGAACTTGAACCACCGTTCGTCGTACAGCCGGAAGAGGGCGGGCTGAGAGTGCAGTTCGCGACTGCCGAGATATCACCTGCAGCCGGTTCTGTCCAATGGCGCATTCCCATACAGCAATATGGCGGCTTCATGCTGCCAATACAGATCATTACCGTACGCACTGACGACAACGTATCGGCAGCGAACTTGCAAGTTGAGTTTCGGTCTGAGCCCTGGACAGGCGAACTGGCTCCCGCACCGGTGTTACAGCCGCCTGCGCTTGACTGGGAAGCCCCTACCTGGCAGGCTGCGCCGAAACAACAAGCGTTGCCGGCGCAACCTGTTGAATACCTGGGCGCCGGCAACGTGCGCGGGCAAGCATATGCTACGTACGCCTTTAGCGAGCTCTACTTTGACGTCAGCGGTCAACCCATGCAGGTCACAGAGCTCGACGCATTCATTCCCGGAGCAACTGAACAGGTTCAGGCGTCATCACTGACGTTGGATCAGATGGACCGTTCGGTGGAAGCTGCCGTCAAAAAGACTGTTGGCGGCTCGGGTCCGTCGAATCCCATTTCAACGTGGACGTCCATCACTGTTCATGTGCGCGAACAAGGTATTCAAAGTGTAAGCGGAAACGATCTTGCGGCTGCCGGCTTTGACAAATCTGACGCCACAAACTTACGGCTCTTTCATCAAGGCGTCGAAGTGCCGCTGCACGTTCTGGATGCAGATGGCAACGGGAAGCTGACGGGCGCCGAATCATTTCGCTTCTATGCAGAGGCGCCGGGCGATCGCTGGAACGAGGAGGACGTCTACTGGTTGAGCCTGGGAAGCACAACGGGTCTGCGCATGCCCACCCGTAACGTCTCCCCGAGCGGAGCGCCACCTCGCTCGACCGCGTATGAAGAGGGACGCTGGGTTGACAATCATCAGTACGAATCCGCCATCGACGGACCAGACCGAGATCACTGGTTCTATACAGCGCTCACAACCGAACCGAATGCATCCTATGATTCATTAGCGCCTGTCACGGCTACCTTATCAGTCAATCTACCATTGTCCGCTAGCGTGCCGCTCGATTCCACATACGTGGTCAATGGAGTGGCACTCGACAACAACGGCTTAGGTTCCTCACCGATCCCGCACCGACTGCAACTATTGGGCGGTACTGTGGATATCGAGGATAGCGCGCAGGACTGGACCGTCAACTTCAGCACTGGCACAGTGCAGGACTTTTCGCGCACGATCATTGACGACGGTGAGACGAAGCGTCTAGTCCTTCGGCTTCTGCCCAGCGCAGTGCAGACCAACATACTCATCGACTCCATTGCGTGGCAACAGCCGGTCGCACTCAATTTCAACAGTGGCAGCGGCATCTTTCGCGGTGTTGCGGGCAACTGGACCTATCGCTTAAGTCAACTGGCGACTGGCTCAGCGCTTTACGATGTCACGGAACCGCAAAATCCGCTGCTATTGGCGACGACGAAATTCAGCATGCTCGAGTTTCAGGATGGTCCTGAACAACATCTGTATGCCTTGGCTAGTCCAAATGCGCTTCAGAAACCGACGATACTGCCGCATATGCGTCCGCAATACGCCAATCTATCCGGCGCTGATGTCGTGTACATTGCGCCAAAGGAGTTTCACCAGGCACTACAACCACTCGTTGCACATCGGAGCCAGGCAGGTTATCAGGTCGCCGTAGTGGACGTGCAGGAGATCTACGACGGCTGGAGCTACGGCTCGGTGGACGCTAATGCGATCCGCGAGTTCCTGCGTTACATTGTTGACAATTGGTCGCCATCGCCTATCGCAGCGGTGCTCGTCGGTGACGGCACGTATGATCCGCACCATTTTCTCGGCTTTGACACGCCGAATGTCATCCCGCCTTTCCTGGCGAACGTGGACCCGTGGCTAGGAGAGAATGCCTGCGAAACTTGCTTTGCACAGCTTAACGGGGACGATCCGTTGACAGAAGAAACGTTTCTCACGGACATCTGGGTTGGTCGTTTCCCAGTGATATCAGTCGAAGAACTTAAGTCTGTTGTCAGCAAGATACTGAGCTATGAGGCAAATCCAGGCAAAAAGTCTGCGTGGCAGGGAATATCGGTTCAGATTGCCGACGATTGGATCATCAAGAATGACTCAGGCGACGGTTACTACAAAGACAGCGCGGGCAATTTCACATATTATGTTGAGCAAATCGCCAAGCTTCAGCCGCCGGACGTCCTCTTCACGCGACACTATTACAACGCGCCAGTAGACTACAGCCAAATTGATAGCGATGTCCGTTCCTGGCTGGAGCAGGTAAAGTGGTGGATTGACAGGGATGAAATTGGCGCTCAAGCCAAATCGAAAAGCCTTCTGAATAGCGGCGCCGGGCTCGTGACCTTTACGGGACATTCGAACAACTGGATGTGGGGACGCATGGGTCCCGATTCGCAGGCGGACTACGATCACCGGCTGTATGGACTGCGCGACGTGCCCTACCTAACCAACAAGGACAAGCTGTTTGTCGGTTTGGCGATGACCTGTCTCTCGTCCCGTTTCACGGTTCCAGCGCCGGACCATTACACTTTGGACGAGCATCTTTTTCTCCATGCCAATGGCGGCGCCGTTGCCATGTGGGGACCGGCGGGATTGAGCGTTGCATCGGGACATGAGGCATTGCAGATCGGGTTTTACAATCGACTGTGGAACCTAGACGCCGCTCCGGGAACTACGCCCATAGGAGCTCTTGTCCAGGCAGGATACAATCATGTAGCGACCACCGAACCCCACTTCATGGATGTTGTACATACGTATGTACTGTTGGGAGACCCGTTGACGCCGCTTCGCTACACTCGACTGGATAAAAGCTACGTGCCAAGGGTCGACGTGACGAAACCACCAGATTACTCGCCCTAACGTGTACGACCGTGTCACCAATGCAGTTTCAGTAGCCTAGCATTGATTCGCATATGACAACTGGCAATTCTCGCGACTATCGCAGCATTCAAAAAGTCCTTGTCATCGCATTCTTTCTAAACTTGTTGGCCGCGGTGCCTAAACTAGTCGTGGGTACGATGACAGGCGCATTGAGCCTTTTGGCCGATGGTCTCGATACCCTCTTCGACGGTCTGTCCAACATCGTCGGCATAGTTGCTGTACACATCAGCAGTAACCCGCCAGATGCCGAGCACCCGTACGGGCATCGCAAATTCGAAACATTGGCTGCGGTCCTCATCGCTGTCGTGCTCTTCGTGGCGGCGTGGGAGGTGGGCACCGGCGCCATCCGCAGGCTCATATCACCTGAACCCGTCACAGTGAACCGTTGGAGCTTAGCAGCGTTGTTCTTCGGCGCTATTGTTCAGGGAATCACCGGCTGGTGGGAACTGAACCAAGGATTCCGTTTGAACAGCGAAGTGCTGCGTGCAGACGCCCGCCATACGCTGGCAAGCCTTGCTATCAGTGCATCAGTGCTCGTCGGTCTGCTTCTGAGCTGGCTGGGTTACGCCTGGGCAGACTCGGTGGCTGCGCTTATCGTCACGGGGTTCATCATCAAAGTAGGGATCGATACGCTTCGGGAGAGCATCCCTGCACTGGTAGACAGCGCCCCTATCTCAGAACAGCAGATCGCGGAGGTAGTCGCCGGTGTGGATGGCGTGGAGAGCTTCCATCGCATCCGTAGTCGCGGACCTTCGGATAACATTGCTGTCGATCTACACATGCGGGTCGCTCCGAACCTGTCTATGCAAGACGGCAACGCCATTGCCGATGAAGTACGGCGGCGACTGTTGTTGTTACCCGGCGTTGGCGATGTCACCGTTCACGCCGAGGCGCAACGTGAGGTGGGGTCCGCGCCGGACCTGCATGCGACGGCGAAGCTTGCGGCGCAGGAACTGGGCATCACCCTGCACGAATGCTGGGTGCAAGACTTGAATGGCGAGATCAGCATGCATCTGCACGTAGGAGTTGATCCGTCGCTAACGTTGGAAATGGCGCATGATCAGGTCGACGATCTTGAGCAGATGATCATCGAGCGTCGGCCTGAAGTCTCGACCGTCCATAGTCACATTGAACTGGCGACAAATGAGATACTTCCTAGCGCAGGCGTTAGCTCCAGGCTACAAAATCGCATCGCGAAACAGATCGAGGACACAGTCACCGCGTTCGATGGAATCAGCCACGCGCACGATATCGAGGTGCGCCAACTGGAAGGGCGGCTTTACATTTCGCTGGAAGCTTACGTCGACGGCAGTTTACCCGTTGTGGATGCTCATGAGTTGAGTACACAGCTTCAAGAGTCTATCCGTGCTGCGGTACCCAACACCAGCGAAGTGCTGGTGCATCTGGAACCGGATAAGAATCTGATCGGATTTTAGCTTTATAACTATACATAAATTGGTCCACTAATTCGACGATAGAGCCGTACCGTGTATTCATCTGTCGCACGCACGAGTTGTACTGGCCGCAAGCATGTGTGAGCACACAGGCCGTTCATCAAACAGAGAAGGAGGAATTGTACATGCAGTATGTCAACTTAGGAAACAGTGGACTGAAAGTATCTCGAATCTGCCTGGGCATGATGACCTTTGGCGACCCAAACTGGCGTGATTGGACGCTGGGCGAGGAAGACAGCCGCCCCATCATCAAACGGGCACTGGACCTGGGCATAAACTTCTTCGACACAGCCGATATTTACTCGGTAGGTGTCAGCGAGGAGCTGACCGGGCGCGTTCTGTGGGATTATGCCAAGCGAGATAAAATTGTACTCGCCACCAAAATCTACAATCCTATGAGCGATGATGTGAATGATCGAGGTCTTTCCCGCAAACACGTTATGGCGGGCATCGATAACTCGTTACGTCGCCTAGATACAGATTATGTCGACTTGTATCAGATTCATCGTTGGGATTCTACCACGCCAATCGAGGAGACCATGGAAGCCTTGCATGATGTTGTGAAGGCAGGCAAGGCACGCTATATCGGTGCGTCCAGCATGTATGCGTGGCAGTTTGCGAAAGCGCAATCCACAGCTCAATTACATGGATGGACGCGCTTCGTCTCCATGCAGAACCACTACAACTTGATCTATCGAGAAGAAGAACGGGAGATGATTCCACAGTGCATCGACCAGGGCGTCGGCCTCATTCCGTGGAGTCCACTGGCACGCGGCCTTCTGACCGGTAGCCGAACGCGCGATAAATCCGGTGCCACCGCCCGCGCCAAGAGCGATCAAATGGCCCACGACATGTACTACAACGATGGCGATTTCGAGATCATTGACCGAGTCGCCAAACTGGCTGAGCAGCACGGCGTGACCATGGCGCAGATGGCGCTTGCGTGGATGCTGCAGAAACCAGGCATCACAGCGCCGATCATTGGCGCAAGTAAGATGCCGCACCTGGAACAGGCGGTAGGTGCGCTGGACGTCCAGTTATCAGACGAGGACGTGGCTTTTCTCGAAGAGCCCTACGTTCCGCATACAATTTTGGGACACAGCTAGTCCAGCCTGCAAAGGAGTACGTGCACTTCGTTCAATCTACTTATGATGCACGAATCTGCCAGAGTTCGACGACTAAGTCCGAAGGAAAACCGATTGGATCAAAATCGTCAGTCTCCCTAGCCACATAGCCGATGCGTCGACGTCGAATCTAAATGCGAAGTGATCACGCAGATAGTTCAAGCTATCGAGAAAGCCGACTATCTGCGTGATTGCTGTCTGCAGAGTCTGAAACTCCTCAACGGTCGCAAGTGCGGACGGCAATACCAGTGACAGACGTGCAGCCGACCATCAAAGAAGCGCCTACCCACGCGCCGCGTGAATGCACGACGCTTTCGATGCCTACAAGCGAGCTCGTTCAGTTCGGATTCTGTCTGCGCTTGTATCTTATAGGCTGACCAAGTGTTGTTCAGCGCATATCGCTCATCGCTTCGTCGACGAGAGGCGGCGTTGTAGTATACTGACAGGATGAAATCGCTCTACGTATTGGTCTTCACGGCAGGCGCAGTCACGCTTGGGATGGAGCTTAGCGCATCTCGATTGCTAGAGCCGGCATTTGGCAATAATCAGGTTATCTGGGCAGCGCTTATCGGCCTCATCCTGCTCTATCTGGCTATCGGCGCCTGGCTTGGCGGCATACTCGCCGACCGCTATCCCCGTCGGCGCGAGCTCGACATCACGTTGACCGTGGCAGCCATCGGCGTAGCGCTTGCCCCTGCAATGGGTAAACCTGTGCTGCGTATGGCAATCAACGGCATGGCGGACCTATCCGTCGGTCTACTGCTGAGCGCACTGGTATCAGTGCTCATTATTTTGAGCATTCCCGGCATTCTGCTGGGCATGGCGACTCCCTGGGCTCTGCGTATCGCGATAACCGACCTAGCCTCCACAGGTGTAGAAGCCGGTCGACTGTACGCAGTTTCTACGACGGGTAGTATTGTTGGCACTTTTGTGCCTGTTTTGGTGCTCATACCGCTTGTGGGTACGCGCTGGACGTTCTTCATCCTGGCGCTACTTTTATTGAGCGTTCTGCTGCTGACAAGCCTGCGCCATCGACATCGCTGGATTCCATTTGCGGGAATCGTTGTGGTTCTCATGCTCGCCGTCATTACGCGTCCGGGAGGTGCAATTCGTGGCGACTGGGATACCGGCGAAGGACCAGTACTCTTTGAAGATGAGTCGGCCTACAACTATATTGCGGTGCATCAGTGGGGTAGCGAGCGGCATCTCAAGTTGAACGAGGGTATCGGCTTGCACAGCGTCTATCATCCTGACATGCTGCTCAGCGACGGTATCTGGGACTACTTTCTACTTGCGCCCCTCTTCAATGAAGCGCCCGCCATACCGGATCCCGCGGAAGATTATCGGATGCTGTTGATTGGGCTTGCTGCAGGAACCGTAAGCGAACTGTTCACCGATGTCTATGGCCCGGTTGACATCGTGGGTGTTGAACTGGACCCTGAAATTATCCGTGTTGGCCAGGAGTACTTTGGCATGACGCAACCGAATTTAACAGCGGTTGCCGCCGACGGGAGAACCTGGCTAGCTGGACAGGACGAGGATGTGCGTTTTGACCTGATTGCGGTTGACGCCTATCGCCCGCCGTACATCCCTTTTCAGTTATCCACTGTGGAATTCTTCCAGGTTGTGCACGATCATCTCGACCAGGATGGAGTTCTGGCTATCAACGTGGGGCGAACGTCCAGTAACTATTCGCTGGTCGATGCCCTGGTCAAGACTGTCTCACAAGTCTTTCCGTCCGTCTATCTCATCGACGAACCTGGTCCGCCCGACGCCATCGGTAATTCCTTACTGGTGGCGACAATGCAGCCGTCGAGCCTAAACAACTTGACAACGAATTCAGCCCTGTTGGGGAACGACTTTTCACAAGTCTTCACAGAATTTGCTGCAACGGCGGTTGGGCAAGCCAGGATAGCCACGCCCGATGCGGACGTTCCTGTACTGACCGATGATCACGCTCCCATCGAATGGCTCGTACATCGCATCATCTTGGACTACATCACGGGCGGCTGAACGGAAGTTTGTATAAGCACTGTTTAGCTTTGCATAAGTTACAGATTGCTGCGGATTTAGGTAGCAAAAAACCACCTGTTCTTATGCAGGTGGTTGCTAATTTCTATTCGTATTTGACTGATAAATGAGTCAATTTATGCAAAGTATGGTTACGTCCAACAAACCTTATGTCAACATTGGACGGAACTTGTAGCCATAGATGATCTGTCCCTCTGCGCCTTCTTCTCGCAGCCGTCTAGTCACCATTTCGACCGGCAGACCGATCGTTACGTCTTCGGGGTCAACGTCGGTCAACTGAGCCGTAACTAGCGGCCCTTCGGCCAGGCGTACCAAGGCCACCGTATAAGGCTTCTGCTCTTCATACCCCACCGGTACATTGTACATGGTGGAGTAGCTATAGATCTCGCCCAGACCGCTCATGGCCTGTTCTTCCAGGCCCTCAAACTCGCCATGCAACGTTGCTGTCATACAATGACCATCCCTAGTCGTCACCGCCGGCAGCCAAAGCAACTTCGTCGCTCACGACCGGTACGGAAAAGACAACTGGCTGAGGCACGCTGGTATATTCCAGTACGCTGCTGTGCGTGATTGTCACCTCGTGCTCACGCCCACAATACGGGCATACATTTCGCGGCGGAAATACTACGCCAGAACACTTTGGGCAAACACTACCCTGAAGACTATATCGCTGCTTCTTTGTGCGCCACTGAATCGGTACGGTCATCTCTCGTTAACGCTCCCTACTATTTCTCGTTTGTGCCATGCCTGGCCTTGCTGACAACATCGGCATGAACCGTGATTATCAATACCTACCTGTTGTCGGAATTCAATGAAGCAATTGCCGACTTGTTCTCGTTCCGGAAACGCTGCTTGCGCCTCGCTTCCGGACTCACGATTGATACCGTACCATGTTAGCACTGCAAATACCTATCGACGCCGAGTTACTGCTAGTCTGATAGGTTTTGACAGGTACCATACAGCCTCACCACTCGAGAGAAAACATAAATCTTAATGTCGACTGCCTGCGGTACATGCGACTAAGCTCAAGAATAAATTCCGGATGATATTGCTCACGTTACTGCCATAATACAGCATCCCTCGCCATGTTCAATCGGTTATTAGGCTGCGCCTTTATGCTACTTTCGAACTAGGTTGCGTAGTGTAGTCAATTAACCAGTACAGGTAATGCTCTTCGTATTCGAATGAGTAGTAGCTAACCGTTAGGCGCCGAGGATGTGGGTGACTACTGTGGCGCCGCTGCCGCCGATGTTTTGTGTCATGGCCAAACGTGCATTAGGCACTTGATTCGCGCCGGCGCGTCCCGTCAACTGTTGCACTGTTTCCACAATCTGATAGACGCCAGTCGCGCCCACCGGGTGGCCGCGACTCTTCAAACCGCCCATGGTGCTGATGGGCAACTCGCCGTGAATGCCGATGCGATCTTCTGCGGAAAAGCGCCAACCCTCGCCGCGTTTGGCAAATCCAGCGGCTTCCAGGCTCAAAGCCGACATGATAGTGAAGGCGTCGTGCAGTTCAAATAGGTCAAGCTCTCGTAGTGTGATTTCAGCTTGTTGCAATGCTTTCCTGCTGCTGAGTTTGGCGCCTTCCAACACCAACGGATCCCTGCGATCGTGCACCGCCAATGTGTCCGTGGCGGTAACGCTGGCAAGGATCTTCACGCTGCCGGGATGATGCCCTGTCGTCCACTCCACAGCGCGATCGGTCGGGGCTAGCACAACTGCTGCCGCGCCATCGCAGACCGGGCTGCTATCCATAATATTTACTGGCGTGGCAATGATAGGAGCATGAAGGTAGGTTTCTTTGCTGATGGCGCGTTGGAACATAGCGTTTGGGTTGTTTGCGCCGTTGCGATGCGCGTTGATGCTGAAGCCGGCGAACGCGTCAAGCGGGACATCATGCTCGTAGAGATATCTTTGCATAACCAGGGCGTTGAGCGCCACGAAACTGACGCCGTGCAACGACTCATATTCAGCATCTGCTGCAGCCGCAAGCCCTGCCGTGGTGGAACGGCCAATGGTGTCGGTCATCTTCTCCAGGCCGGCGACGATCACAACGTCATGGTAGCCGCTGGCAACAGCCATGACACCCATACGCAAAGCAGCCGCGCCACTAGCACACGCGGATTCGATTTTAGCCGCTTCGATGCCAGTCAGCCCGCAATAATCGGCCACAAGCGTACCCAGATGTTCTTGGTCGAGTAGACTGCCGCTAAGCATATTGCCCACATACAGAGCATCGGCAGTCTCTATCCCCGCTTCTGACATCGCCTGCGAAACGGCAACGTAGGCGATCTCGCGTGCGGACTGTTCCCACAGTTCGCCTACAGGTGACTGCCCAATACCAACGATCGAAACACTACGCATAGAACCCCCACACGTTCCTCGTCACTAACATGATTGATGGGTGATGGCGCGGCCACAGGTGGCAATAGCGCATCACCGACAGCCATTATAGCGGCTTGTCGCTGTCAAAACCTATTCGAGTGGCGTAATCTGGTACAGATCGGCTACTTCAGGATGTAGTATGTGGCGCGTTTCTCGCCGATACGCAGCAGGAGATTCTTGCTCACCAAATCCACCAGGTCACGGCGAATCGTTTCGGCGCTGACGTCCGGCGCAAGCTGCTGATATTCATTATTGGTGATGCGTCCGTTTTCACGTACATAACTCATAGCAGTCTGCTGCCGACTATTTAGCTCCTCACCAATGAGACGAGTTCGCCCGTTCCGGACGCTACCACTTGAATGTACAGCCGAATACAACGTCACCTTGAAGCCGGCTGCCGTCTCGTGGAAGACTGGCGTTGGCAGGCCTTGCGCCTCCATTGTCGCTAACATGCGGTCGATACCATAACCAAGGCGTTCTATATAGCCCATATTGTTTAGCACGGAAACGATGGCCTCGTTGCGGCTGTAGCGCTCGTCAACCAGGTTCTCCAGTGTCACATGACCCGGCAATCGTCCTGGACTGTACACTTCTAACCGATTGCTGAACAGGAAGATACGAATTCCCTCCCCGCGGATGCTATAGTCTCGGTGGGCGACGGCATTAACGATCGCCTCGCGCACTACGGCTGTCGGATATTCTGACGTGTCCTCTCGTTCGAAGCCTCGAATTCGAGCATCGCGCGCCATATTGCTACGCACAAACGCCTCTGCCTGGCGAATCTGATCGACGAGGCAACCGCCAAGATCCTGTCGGATAAACTCGTCGCCCATCTGCGCGCCAGCATATCGCACGCAGATGATTTCGGCGCTGCGCAGAAAGTGCTGCGGTGCGCGGCCGAAGAGCAGCAAGCCCGCTACCGTTGGCGCATAATCGTTAATGGATCGGACGGCAGCGCTGTCGTCATCCAAATTCGACTCATGCAGGCCGATACAGCCCATGGATGAAAGCGCTGCCGGAATATTGTCGATGGCTGAAAATGGCTGGCTCTCCAGATAGCTGAGCACCTGTTCCATATTCAGGTCAGACATAAACGCGCCAGGCACGAGTTGCAACTCAAATCCGGCATCGCCTCGTTCCAGCAGCAGGCTGCGCAGCTCATCGGCATTCATAGCCCGATTGAACGCGCCGACCCGGCGATAGTATGCACCCTGGACGCTGTAGACGCGTTGCAGACCAGACGGCACACGGACAACCAGTACAGTTTCACCATCGGCTAGGACCTGACTACTCTGCGCCTCGAGGAGCGGCGGCTCCAGTTGAATACAAGCCTCCGACGCGATCTTGCTCAGCTGCGAAGTTTCCGTGTTCGCCTGCACGTGTCCTCTCGCATCGACGCCCAAGACGAGGATACCTCCATTGCCGTTGGCCATGGCGCAGAGCGTCTCGGCGATGGCGCGCGAATTGGCTTTTGCCGTCAACCATGCCAATTCGGCAGACTTACCTGCCCGCAATTGCTTGTGCAGATCCTCGGCAGAATAGTCGACTGACTTCATGGTCATTTGCTAAGCCGATTCGGTTTAGTAGCGCTGACTGCAATCGTGATTCTTGTTGGATTGTATCCCAGGCGCGAACTTGCGTAAAGGGGCTGAACTTAAAATTCGCCGCAGTATCCAGAGGTCATTTGATGGCGTCACCTAGCGTGTTCATCTATAATCATTCTAGCTGTCCGACACAGGAGACGGTGCGCACCTACGCATTATCTGCACTGGAACTAGACTTATGAGATCTTCTCGGCAGAGGCGACGTCCGCTTTGGCCACAGGCTTTCCTTCCTGGCCTACACATCAAACGCTGGATCCTCGTTATGTTGCTCGGTATCACCATTGCCGGTCTCGGCTTAGCGTTTCTCATTCGCGATATGTATGTTTCCAACGTTTTTCCGCCCATCGTCTATATAATTGCCCTGACGTCACTGCCGGACTGGCTGCGCGGCTTACTGCTTTTGACCATCGGGCTGGCGTTTTCAATTGGCGCCATCTGGTATATGAACCGTTCCCTCATCAGGACGCTGATGCCGGGCTCGCATACGCTCAACGACCTGGAAATCCTCAACGTGCTGTTAGATCGTCAACGGCGACAGCGAGGGCCGAAGGTCGTTGCCATCGGCGGCGGAACGGGAATGCCACAACTATTGCGCGGCCTTAGTGCATACACCGACGACATTACCGCTATTGTCACGGTAGCCGACGATGGCGGCAGCAGTGGACTCTTACGGCGCCAGATGGGATTGTTACCGCCAGGCGACTTTCGCAACAATATCGCAGCGCTGAGCGAAGCCGAAGACCTGATGACACGCCTTTTTCAGTACCGCTTCGCCCAAGAAGACGTATACGGTCGGCAAGGCGATACGAGTCCGTTAGCAGGGCATAGCTTCGGCAATCTGTTCATTGCCGCTATGGCGGCTGTCACCGGCAGTTTTGAATCCGGCATCGCGGAAAGCAGCCGAGTGTTGGCCGTGCGCGGTCGGGTATTGCCCAGCACCCTGGAGCAGTTGGTGCTCTGCGCCGACGTGAGCTATCTGGATGCGGACGGGAGCGAGCAATGGGAAGCCGTGCATGGAGAGAGCGCTATAACGCACCATCCCGGCAAGATTGAGCGCGTCTTCATACAACCAGAGAACGCACGCGCATATCCGGCAGCCATCCAGACCATACTCCAGGCAGACCTCATCGTTGCAGGTCCTGGAAGTTTCTACACCAGCGTCATGCCAAATCTACTTGTGCCTGCCATTCGAGACGCTGTTATCGCCTCATCTGCGCCGCGTATCTATGTGTGCAATGTCGCGACACAGGCCGGCGAGACTGACGGCTACAGCGTTACTGACCATATGCGACAGCTTCGCATACACACAGGAGTTGCATTCCAAACCACATTGGCCAATGACCATTTCCCGGAGACACAATATTCCATCGAATGGGTGTTGCCGCCAGCGTCAGAGGACGATGCCACAATTCCCTACGAGTATACCCTTTTCACGGGCGATCTTGTGGACTCAGCTCGCCCGTGGCGCCATGATTCTGCCAAGCTGGCAGAGAGACTGATGGAGGTCTATGAGGAGCTCAAGAAGGAGAAAAGCAGCTCAGTCGGCACGAAGCATACACCTCGATTCTCGCTCATAAAACTCTTTGGAACGAGAAACTTCTGAAATATTATGTGCTACTCACCTGTGGTAAAATCAATGATCGGTATGAGTGTGATCGGGAAGAAAGAACTGCGGGTGTATTTTCGTCACCAGTATACCACTGCAATGACGCAGATTGGCGTGGGTTGCGGTTATTGCCGCCAATTTTATCGCTAAAGTAATTAGTCGGGGTTTCACAAAGTCGTTGGTAGAAACGCATAGCCAAATAGGAGAAACTAAATGGCCACAAAGATTGCAATCAATGGTTTCGGTCGTATCGGCCGGCAGGTGACAAAAGCCTTCTTCGAGAAGTATCCGGGTGAATTTGATCTGGTCGCAGTGAACGATTTGAGCGATGTGAACACAAATGCTCATCTGTTCAAGTATGACAGCAATTACGGCATATTCCCCGGTGAGGTTTCTGTAGACGGCGGCGACATCGTCATTAACGGCGACCGCATCAAGGTTCTGAGCGAGCGCGACCCCGCCAAACTGCCTTGGGGTGACATGGGCGTGGACATCGTCATTGAGAGCACCGGCATTTTCACGGCTCGTGAAAAGGCCAGCCTGCATCTTGACGCCGGCGCCAAAAAGGTCATCATCAGCGCCCCCGCCAAGGGTCCAGACATCACCGTTTGCATGGGCGTCAACAATGAGAAGTACAACCCGGAAACAGACAACATCATCAGCAACGCAAGCTGCACAACCAACTGTCTAGCCCCGGCTGCCAAGGTCGTTAACGATTCCTTCGGCATCATTCAGGGCGTAATGACCACCGTGCACGCATACACGAATGACCAGAAGATTCTTGACCTGGTTCACTCCGACCTGCGCCGAGCCCGCGCCGCCGCCCTGAGCATCATTCCAACAACCACGGGCGCTGCCAAGGCAGTCTCTCTGGTCATTCCGGAGCTCGAAGGCAAGTTTGATGGTTTCGCTATGCGCGTACCGACCCCCACTGTTAGTGTTGTTGACTTCGTCGCTAAGGTCGAGAAGCCCGGCACGAAGGAAGAACTCATGGCCGCCTTCGACGCCGCAGCAGCCGGTCCCATGCAGGGTATCCTGGCTGTCAGCCGCGAGCCGCTGGTCAGCATCGACTACAAGGGCAATCCCACCAGCAGCACCATTGACGAACAATTCACGAACTTCTACGGCGATCTGGTCAAGGTCGTAACCTGGTACGACAACGAGTGGGCATACAGTGTCCGTGTCACCGACCTGACTAACTACATCGTAGAGCAGGGTCTCTAGTCTCGTTTCCGCTGTAGATTCTTCTACGCGGCAGAACAAGGTGAAATCAGGGCCGCGACGGGTTGTCGCGGCCTGTTATTTTACGGCGGTACTTACCGATTTCACGACACGATCTCAGCCGTTGCACTGAGATCTGGAGAAGATAATCATGAATAAACAAACAATTGAGGATGTCGCCTGGCAGGGAAAGACGGCGCTGGTTCGCGTCGATTTTAACGTACCGCTGGACGATGAGGGCAGTATCACAGACGATGCGCGCATTCGAGCCGCATTGCCTACGATTCAGTATCTATTGGATCATGGTGCAGCAGTCGTGCTCATGAGCCACTTAGGCCGACCCAAGGGTAAACCAGATCCCAAGTACAGCCTTGAACCAGTTGCCGAATATCTTGACGGACTCATTGATGCACCAGTCTCGTTCTGCAACCAAACAACGGGACCGGACGCTGAGGCTGCGGCAGCGGCTCTGGAACCGGGTCAAGTTCTCGTCCTGGAAAACACGCGCTTCGACCCGCGGGAGACCAAGAACGAACCGTCCATGGGCGCTGACTTGGCCAAACTGGGTGACGTTTTTGTGAACGATGCATTCGGTTCCGCCCATCGAGCGCATGCAAGCACAGCCGGCGTCACGGAGCATATGCCTGCGGTCGGCGGCTTTCTCATGGCCAAAGAACTGGACTATCTCGGAGGCGCGCTGGACAATCCTATGCGACCGTTTGCCGCTATCTTGGGTGGCGCAAAGGTCAGCGACAAGATCGGCGTCATCGAGGCGCTTCTGAAGAAGGTCGACGTTATCCTCATCGGTGGCGGTATGGCTAATACATTCCTAGCTGCCGAAGGTCATGACATGGGCGAGAGTCTGGTAGAGAAAGACGTTATCGGAACAGCCTCTGAACTGATGGACAAAGGTGCTGGTATCATACAGTTACCCGTGGACCTGCGCGTCGCCAACGAATTTTCTTCGGATGCCGAAAACAAGGTCGTTAGTGTTACCGATGTGCCGGAAGGCTGGATGGCGCTCGATATCGGTCCCGCTACCATTGCCCACTACGCGAACCGGCTGTCAGGCGCAAAGACGGTCGTTTGGAACGGTCCTATGGGCGTGTTCGAATTCCCGGTCTTTGCTCAGGGCACAGTGTTCATCGCCGAAATCCTTGCCAATCTACCGGGCGCCACAACGGTTGTCGGCGGTGGAGACAGCGCAGCCGCCATACGTCAGGCTGGACTTTCAGAGAAGATAAGCCACGTGAGCACCGGCGGCGGCGCTAGCCTAGAATTCCTAGAAGGTAAGGAATTGCCCGGTGTGGCAGCGCTCAACGATAAATAGCAAAGCAGTCTCGGCGATTGGTTAGGTTCGGCAGCAGATCAAGGGCTGCCGCAAACAGTAGGAAGGCGTATCATGAGTTTTTGGTCACGAATCGCGAAGTTTCTCACTGGTGGAGCTGCGACGGAAAATCGTACACTGGCCATCTACGTCATGAGCCACCGCTGCCATGAGCCAGTTGCAGGCCAAGTTGACTTGCTAAGTGAGCTCAGCCGAACCGAAAACGACGTTGGCTTCTACACACGCAAAGTGCTGCATACGACTGGTGAAACCCGCTGCTTCGATCAAGTTGAACTCGAGCTCTGGTTCGACAGCCGGAAGAAACTTGAGCGCTACGAAGTGTCGGGCGGTCGCTGGCTTGAGGCGGAAGAATATCGAGCGGAGCTTGAGCGCTTCAATGCAGAGCCGGAAGAAGAATCCGATACGGCTGCGACCTCAGATGCGCCTAACGGCGAAGCTGCGAGTACGGGCGAAACCATCGATACACAAGACTCTCAAGAAACGAATGCAGGGTAGCTTAAGCCGTTACTCTGACCTAAACGATTCGAACCCAAATTGAGGAAGGATTTTCAAACATGCGTAAACCGATGATGGCTGGCAATTGGAAAATGAACAAGACGGTCGAGGAAGCCGTTGCACTGGCCAAGGCAATTAGTGATTCAGAACCCAATACCGATGCAGTAGATTGTGTCATTTGCCCCACCTTTGTGTGTCTGCCGGCAGTCGATATGGTCGTGCAGGACACGGACATCGCCGTGGGCGCACAGAACATGCACTGGGAAGATTCCGGCGCATACACAGGCGAAATCAGTCCGCCTATGCTGGACGGTTTGGCCAGTTATGTCATCATCGGCCACAGTGAACGTCGAGAGTACTTTGCGGAGACCAACGAAACTGTCAATAAGAAAGTCAAAGCGGCGCATGCGCACAGCATCACGCCCATCATGTGTTGCGGCGAGTCCCTTGAGCAGAACCAGGCCGGCGAGACGAAATCTTTCGTCAGCACCCAGGTCAAAGAAGGGTTGGACGGACTGACCGACGAACAGGTCACAGACATGATCGTCGCCTACGAACCAATTTGGGCTATCGGCACAGGCTTAGCTGCCACAGCTGAACAGGCACAGGAGATCTGCGGCGGCACAGTGCGAGCCGCTATTGCCGAAAAGTTCGGCGACGAGGTTGCTCAGAAAGTACGCGTCCTTTATGGCGGAAGCACGAAACCGGCTAATATCGCCGAGATCATGCAGCAGCCGGATATTGACGGCGCGCTGATCGGTGGCGCTGCGCTTAAAGCCGACGACTACTGTGAGATGGTCCGCATCACGGCGGAAGTTTATCACTAGTCCAGCTGTTCGAGCGGCATACGCGAGCAACAAATGCTGTGCAAGCGCAAGATCTGAACGAGAGGTGGCATAACGCTCCTCTCGGTCCTTTATGATGCACAGGATGCTCTAGATTTTTCGAATGATCGAGCCAGGGCGAAGTACTGAATTAGGGCAAGCGCCTGATAAATCGAACGCAGGCTGCGCAACGTCGTCGCCTATGATATACTCAATCTGCCCAAACGTCGTCGCTACATTGCGTACTCGCCAAGAACTGAACTTTGGTCTCTATGAGTAACTCTGGAAAGGAGTACACATGTTCCGCCCAATGGTGCGCAAGCATCGTCCCCTCTTGATTACCGTATTGGTCTTGCTCATGTTGATTGTTTCAGCTTCGTCTGTACTAGCTGCAGGACCGCCCTTTACACACGTTACCGTTATTCCTCCACGCACGGATCCGCCGCCCATTCCGCACTCAGACGTGCTCGAACCTGGCGTGATACTCGATTATCAGATGCATCATCTCCGTCCCGAATCCGTGACGGCTAAGGCGCAGTCCGAAGCACAAGGCACAAACGGAGAACCCGGTGTGCTGGACACAATCACTTCGGTTGCCAATGGGCTCTATCTCTACCCGAGCAGCAACGTCTGCAACGACTTCAATCTGGAAGACGGGTGGGCAGGCGTCACGTGGACCGACCACTATGCCGGCTGGGGTTCTTTCGCAGCCGACGACGGATACTATCAGGCCAAGAACGTGACCTTTGACCGCGAACAAGTCATCGGCCCCGGCAATGATTTCGGCCCGGACTCGGCGTCGATGAAGATCGCCAGCAACCAGCCCTATGACGCTGGTGTCATGAGCCCGCAGTTAGCCGTCAAACCCGGCGACGAAGTTACGGTGGTGGTCCGATACCTGATCTACAACCATGACAGCAACGAAGGCACAAACTACGATTATGCATCGGTTGGAATCATCCCGGGTCCTGGCGAGTTAGCCGAATATGCGCTTGGATACCAGCGCGGTGAGTGGGCGACGATGGAAAAGACCATAACCGCGACCGGCGATTCAGTCCAGATCATGTTGCAAGGCTATAGTCCCGCTAACTTGAACTCCAACATCTACTTCGACGATGTTGAGATACACGTCAACGGCGTCGCAATGAAGGACTGCAAGGGATAACCAGGCGAGTCTTCCACAAGTCACGTAATAAGCCGGCAAGTATGGTACACTGCTCGCCGGCTTTTGTTGTCTTGTTGCGGAGTCGACGGGCTAGCGAAATGCAGCGAATGGGAGCGACCGTCCGCTTTGACGCTGCGCAGGCGGCATGGTATCCTGCGCAATGAATAGAGCACAATCGCAATCGGTGCGAGCTCCACTATTCGACCGTGGGGTGTGTTCAAGCTGAGGAACATGGGTCAACAATACAAACATCCGTTAGTACTTCCGGCGCTTGCACTGATCGCATTCGCATTGTTGACCTATCCGACGTGGCAATGGTTGTGGAACGAATGGATGGGGAACAGCTATTATAGTCACGGCATCCTCATCGTACCGGTCTCGGTTTTTCTGGCAATACAACGTTTTCGACATGATCCGCAGCTACATCGCAAGAGATTTACGGGCAGTAATTACGGGTTTATACTAACTGGCGTCTCGCTGGCAGCGTATCTGTACTTTGTAAACGAGAAGGCGCAGTATCTTGCCGCAGTAGCCATGATCGGCCTTATCGCCGGTCTAGTTTGGACCTTGGCTGGCACTGTCGTACTGAAGAAAATGGCCTTCCCGATCGCCTTCCTTCTGTTTATGGTGCCGATGCCATTTGTGGAACGGTTGACGTATCCCCTCAGCGCGCTTCACCGGTCTCTGTTCTACGGGTACTGCAAGTTTCCTAGGCTTACCGCTAACGGTAGTAGGCAACGCGGTAACGCTGCCAAACAGCGAGCTCGTGATAGGCGCTCAGTGCAGTGGGATCAACTCGCTGATTTCGTTGACGGCGCTGGCGTCACTGACCGCCTACCTATTGGATGGACCCATCTGGGCGCGCATTGCGTTGGTAATAGCAGCGATACCATTGGCGCTCTTCGGCAACATTTTACGCGTAGCGTCACTATTATTCGTGGCGCACTGGTATGGAGCGGATGCAGCATTCACCTTCTATCATGATTATTCCGGTCCCATATTCTTCCTGCTCTCCCTGTCCCTCTTGTGGCCAATCAGCCACTTACTCCATTGCACATCGCTGCGCAGAGAAGTCATCTAGCCACGCGCTATGAATGCACGCACTCGCAGTCTCCTGATCATTTTTGCCTTCGTGGCTGGCCTTGTCATCGTCTACGGCAGCCAGATGGCTACGGCGCTCTTCGGCGACGATGCGGACAATGATGCGTACACATATATTACCGATCTCGATTTCTGGATGAAGACCGACCGAGAAACGAAGATTGTTTCTAACGCTCGTTTCGACCTGGATGCGAATCTGCACGACGTCCCGCTCACCCTTGGCGACTGGACGGGAAAAGAGGTCGAGCAGACGAACGAGGAGGTAATTATCCTGCTGGACCCCGAACAGTATGTGCAGCGTCTTTATCAGAACAGCGCGGGGCAGTACTTGTGGCTAAGCATGATCGGCGGACGTAGCTCACAACCCTTCCATGCACCGGACATCTGTTATGACGCAGACGGCTGGACATACAACCTGGGTTCGGCTCCGACAGAACTCGAAGGCGGATCCATTTATGGCTTGTGGATGGAGGCGCAGAAGCAGTATCCTGATATTGAGCAACCGGTAGACCAAATTGTCTACTACTTTTACCTCTTCCCCAACGAACAGCGTAAGCTGCAGGATGGCATCGTGCTCTTCAAGCTGACGTCCGGGAAGTACGGCTCCCTAGAAGATACGCTTAAAGTGCATCAGGATTTTGTTCGCCAACTCTTTACTGCCGTACGCGATAACTGATGAGCCCTTGGAAGAACAACAGCACGCACGCATCTGCTGATAGGTCGCGTGCGTCTGCGCATGAACGATTTCTGGCTATCTGCATCGTAGCAACGATGCTGTTTGTAGCCCTGTTCGGCTGTCAGAAGCCCGCCCCAACCGCAGCGCCAACGCCTAAAGAACCTGGCGGATCCTGCATCCTTGACCTTGCTATAGACGCTACTGATGAAGAAGCCATTCGCGCAATCTTGAACGCCGAAGGCGAAACCGTCGTCAGCCAGGATATCGACAGATTGATGAAGCTGTGGTCGGAAGACGCCAAAGTCAGTGACGCCAAGTACACGCCTGACGATGACTCGGACAACCAATATTGGCAAGGCAAAGATGCCGTCCGCCACCGCTATGTCCGGACCGTCTTCCCTGGCGCACCGTCTGCCGTTCAACCGTCCGACTTGTCGATTGTGATCAGCGGTGAACGAGCCACGGTCATTGGCACAACCCACATCGGCGATGAGGTGTCGCCCGCTGGTGATCGTTGGGAACTGGTCCGCATTGATGGTTGCTGGTATATCAACAGCTTGACGTACAACCTAGAGCCAACAGAATAACATACCCTGCCCATCGCACGACCCTTGATGCACATGATGTACTTGCCATGTAATGACTGAAACTTCAGGCGCGTTCCTCGCACCAATCAGCTTCGTCCTATCGCTACTCCTGCTCGCGTGGCTAGGCCGGCAAATTAGCATCCATATACAGATCCCAGTCTACTATGGCACGGGCTCGAAGGACGCGCCGACCGTTGCACTGTTTCTAATCTTCCTACCGGGCATCTTCATCCACGAGGCGGCGCACTGGACCATGGCCAAGCTGTGTGGTCTCAAGACCGGCGGATTTCGCGTATGGCCAACGCGCAAGGGCAAGCAGATAGGCCTCGGAAGCGTCAACGTGGCGAGCGGCGGCGTGTTTGTGAATAGCCTGGTTGGGATGGCGCCTCTCATCGTCGGCACACTGCTCATCGGCTTAATCTCACACTACGTTTTCGCCACTGGACGGTTGGCTGATGCGCTTGCCACAGGAAGTCTTGGCGATGTATTTAATGTATACATCCAGTTGTTTGCGGTCCAAGATAGCTATTTATGGGCCTACCTACTCTTTACTATCGCCAACTCGATGATGCCTAGCGCCAGTGATCGGGAACCGATTCGGCCAATCATCATCTATAGCACACTTGGCGTGATCATCTACTTCGCGCTGGGGATCTCCACCGAAGTCTTGCAGCAGATCATCGGCTGGCTATTGCCGACGTTGCAAAACCTGACCAGCGCATTCACATTCACGATTATTCTGGACGTACTGGTGCTTTCCGTTCTGTACGTCATACGAAAAGCATTCCGATGGGGATAGGCCACGTACGCGAAATCGCACAAGCCGAGCATAACCAGCCGCCCAGCCCGTGCGACCTATAGCGTCGATACCCGAAACGGTTACCGACCAAACCCATGTCGACTAGCCAACTTGCGGCAGTTGGGACAGGCTCTCCAGAATCTCACTTTCGGGATACTCATAGTCGACCATATTACCGGAAAGATAGGTATCGTAGGCTGCCAAGTCAAAGTGTCCGTGACCGCATAGGTTGAAGACGATGACCTTGGATTCACCGCTCTCCTTGCATTTCAAAGCCTCTTCTCGAGCCGCCTGTATCGCATGTGAAGGCTCTGGCGCCGGCAAGATTCCTTCAGCCTTGGTGAAGCTGAGCGCTGCATCGAAGACATCAAGCTGATGGAGATTACGCGCCTCGATTAAGCCGGCCTTGGCGACAGCGCTGACCTGTGCTGCCATGCCGTGATAGCGTAGACCGCCCGAATGAATTGGCGGCGGAACGAAATCATGGCCCAAGGTGTACATCTTGATAATAGGCGCCATCTTGGCTGTGTCGCCGTAGTCGTAGGCGTAGACGCCCTTGGTCAGTGACGGAGCGGCTGCGGGTTCGACAGCGATGAACTCTGTATTCTTTCCGCCTGAGATGTTCTCCTTCAGGAATGGGAACGCAAAACCGCCGAAGTTACTGCCGCCGCCAACACAGCCGATAACTATATCCGGCCAATCCTCGTCAAAGACCTCAAGCTGCTTGATAACTTCCTGCCCAATTACAGTCTGGTGCATGAGCACGAAATTGAGCACACTGCCAAGCGAATATTTGGTATCCTCACGCATAACGGCATCTTCGACCGCCTCGGAAATGGCAATTCCAAGGCTGCCCGTACTATCGGGATTCTTGGCCAGAATTGAACGACCGGCATTGGTGAGTTCGCTAGGGCTTGGTACGACCTCAGAACCCCACGTCTGCATCATGATGCGGCGATAAGGTTTCTGATCATAGCTGATGCGGACCATGTAGACCATGCACTCAATACCAAAGTTCTGGCAGGCAAATGAGAGCGCACTTCCCCATTGACCTGCGCCGGTTTCAGTTGTAATGCGTTTTACGCCTTCCTCTTTGGCATAGTAGGCTTGCGCAACGGCCGTGTTTGTCTTGTGACTTCCCGACGGGCTCCAGCCTTCGTATTTATAGTAAATTTGGGCGGGAGTATCCAGAGCCTTTTCCCAGCGACGGGCACGGAAGAGAGGCGTCGGTCGCCAGAGCTTGTATATGTCGGCAACCTCGTCGGGAATCTCAATCCATCTTTCGGTGCTGACTTCCTGCGCAATTAGCGCCATGGGAAAGAGCGGCGCAAGATCATCTGGTCCCACTATTTCCATCGTTGCTGGATGAAGCGGCGGCGCCATTTCTACGCCGGCTGCGGGAAGGTCTGCGTTGATATTGTACCAATGGGTCGGCATGTCCTGCTCAGAAAGCACGACCTTTGTCAACTGGCTCATTTGTTACCTCGGCTTTCAAAGGATGGAACGAAGATAGTGAAGGCTAGACGTGAGGATTATACCATCTTGCAGGATCATGAACAACGGGCGAACCGTTGCCCAAGTAGAGTTGATTCGCCCGTTATTCTTTATTGCTAACCACTTTATTTTGCCGAACTGCAGTTGAGCAGTCCCGTTCTATGTTAGTTTAGGTGCGGCTGTATCTGACCCAGCAATTGCTTCTTCTGCTGCAAGCCCACGATGCGAGCGACGGCCTCGCCATCCTTGAACAAAACCAGCGTGGGAATGCTGGAGACGCCATAGGCCATGGCGGTGTTCATGTTATTGTCAACATCCAGCTTGCCGATCGTTAGCTTGCCGTCTAGCTCCTCTGCAATTTCTTCCAGTATAGGTGCGATCATCTTACATGGACCACACCATTCAGCCCAGAAATCAACGAGAACAGGTGTCTCTGCATGTAGCACAGAATCCTGAAAAGTTCCGTCTGTTACCTCAACCGGGTTTGCCATTTATAATCTCCTCATCTTTCTTATCGTTTGCGCTCTCAAGAAATAGAGCCCAGAATCCTAAGGATACTATCATAGACTATAGTGCCTTATCCAATCCAATGAGGCGGTAATACACACTACAAACACCGGCCCGAAATCACTGTATACTAGTTTATAGTATGACGGAGCAGGAATACAAATGCCGGGCTGACGCCATAGCTCGGCGAACAGTATAAAGTGGGAAGAATATGATGAACCGAATCGAAGAGCTCCACAAACAGGGACAGAGCATCTGGCTGGACTTCATCAATCGCGAGCTGATGGATTCAGGCGAGTTGAAGGGTCTCGTTGAAGACGGCGTGCGCGGCGTGACGTCGAACCCGTCTATTTTTCAGGAGGCAATTTCCTCCGGCGACGCCTACGATGAAGACATTCGACAGGCTACGAGTGATGACTCCACGCCGACGTCGGTATTCGAAGCCGTTGCTGTGGCAGATATCCAAAAGGCAACGGACATTTTACGCCCGGTCTATGACAATGCAGACGGTCATGACGGATTTGTGAGTCTGGAAGTATCGCCCAAGCTTGCCTATGAGACCGATGCGACTATCTCGGAAGCATTGCGCCTGCACGAACTTGTGGACCGACCAAACCTAATGATCAAGGTGCCGGCGACGAAGGAAGGCATTCCTGCAATCCGTGCGTTGATCGCCAAAGGCCTGAATATCAATATAACGCTCATTTTTAGTATTGACCGCTACAAGGAAGTAATGGACGCTTTCTTTAGCGGTCTCGAGGACCGTATCGCCGCAGGTCAGGACATTGCTTCGATCGCCTCTGTGGCTAGTTTCTTCGTCAGCCGAGTAGACACGAAAGTGGATGCGGCTCTGGATACTATAGCAGAGGACCAACCGGCCCTTGCGTCCAAAGCAAAGGCGCTGAAGGGCAAGATAGCCGTAGACAATGCGAAACTTGCCTACGCCGAATTCGAGGAGACGATTGCCGGTGAGCGTTGGCGCAAGCTTGTAGACGCCGGTGCTCGACTGCAGCGTCCGTTATGGGCCAGCACGAGTACCAAGAATCCTGAGTACTCTGAGTTGCTGTACGTCGACTCGCTGATTGGTCCCCATACCGTAAATACAATGCCACCCAAGACACTGTCTATCTTTCGTGAATCCGGCGTTGTCGAACGTACGATAGATGCCGATTTGGATGAGGCGAAGAAGGATATGCAGGAGCTGTCTGAGCTGGGTGTTTCACTTTCGAAGGTTACCGATGAGCTGGAAGCAGAAGGTGTGCAGAAGTTCGCAGACTCGTATGAGGAATTACTGACTGCCATCGACCAGAAGGTGAGCGCACTCAATCCTGCACAATAGTTGCAGCATGCTGTAACAATACCCTCGGCGGGCAAGCCCTACGGCTTGTCCGTTTTCTTTTGGGCGAGAAATGCCTTAAATTCGTCGATGTCTAGCGTGCTGCCTTGGTCTTCAGAACCATCACTCGTTAATGCTGCTTCTGGCCCAATGTTCGATCGCCCTAGCGCGAGCGGACCCTCAGCAAAACGATCACGCAGATGCAGAACGGTAGGCTCGATGAGGTCAACAACCGCTTCGAGAAATAGGGTTGCCATCTCAGCTTCCGCAGGCAAATTAACGACTAGCGTTCTACCACGGATGCCCGCTTTCGCGTTCTGCAGTAGCGCCAACGGGTATTCCTCCTGCGCATAGGTTCGCATGGCTTCCGCAAGACCAGGCAACTCTCTCTCCAGCATGTCATCCATTGCCAGCGGCACACTCTCATCGCCACTTGTCCCTGGCGCGACCGAAATGCCGCCTATGGTCAGCAGCAGGTCGACCTCTTCTTCATCACACCAACGACGGACAGTTTCCGCTACCCTATTGCGTTGATCCGGCACAACGGAAGACGGCATGTAAAAGGCATTCTCCACATCATCGCTTAACGTGGAACGCATCATGCCAGCGATATCTTCGTCACATGTCGGTACGAACAGCATGGCAACCCGTATCAGTGCCATCTAGGAATCCCCTACGATCATTTGCAATAGATCGTTAACAATAGAAAAACCTCTGGTACAGCGAGTAGTAAAACTACTGTACCAGAGGCAATCTTCATTTTCTTGTCAGCGCATGCGAGTCGTCGAACATCACGACTCTACACCGTACGTAGCTGACCAAACCAGCAGCTTTAGCGCTTTGTGTATTGCGGCGCCTTGCGTGCTCGCTTCAGGCCTGGTTTCTTTCGTTCCTTGGCGCGAGAATCGCGTGTCAGGAAGCCCGCTGACTTGAGCGGCGTTCGCATGTTCGGATCGGTTTCGCACAGTGCACGAGCGATGCCTAAACGCACTGCAGAAGCCTGTCCCCCCTCACCGCCGCCGCGCACATGCACACTGATATTGTATGCTGCTGCCGTGCCGGTCAGGTCCAGCGGCTGCCGTAAAATCATCTGATCCAATGCACGAGTGAAGTACTCATTCATCGGCATCTCGTTCACGACAATCTCACCGGTGCCCGAGTACAGTCGCACACGAGCTGTTGCCGTCTTTCGTCGCCCAATGGCCTCAATATACTCTGCCATCTAGAACCCCCTACAGTTCCAACGTCTTTGGCTTTTGCGCCTCGTGCGGATGTTCACTGCCAGCATACACTTTCAGCTTCTTCATCTGTGCACGGCCTAGCTTCGTCTTTGGCATCATTCCGGATACTGCTGACGCAATGACACGGTCAGGATACCGTTGAAGCTGCTCTCGCAACGTCCGAGTGTGCAATCCGCCCGGGTATCGTGAGTGGCTGTAGTAGCGCTTCGATTCCATTTTATCGCCGGTGACCACGATCTTCTCACAGTTGGTCACGATGACAAAGTCGCCGCCGTCCACATGAGGACTAAACGATGGCTTATGCTTGCCGCGCAGCACCTGTGCGATCTCCGAGGCCAAACGACCCAGCGTTTTGCCTTCAGCATCGACGAGCCACCATTCGCGACTCTCTTTTGCTTCCTCGGCGCTTGGACTATATGTCTTCACGCTGTTCACTCCTATATTTCTCGCTAATCCTAAGCGAACGAACTGTCCGCCGCGTTTCCAGTAAGCTCTTGTCTATATCTGTATCCGTTAGCTATTGATGCATCTTATTAGCATCTAGCCCAGATACTGATTCACAAAGAAGAAACTAGTTCTCCGCATGAACAAATGAGTACTGCTCCGGGTACGTTACCCGCTCCAACACCAGTCCACAGGCTGGCGCCGGTCGTTCTGCCAGGCCACGATTTCTCGCTGCCACCAAATCACGCATATCATCCGGCTGCAGTCTACCAAGTCCCACCGCAACCAGCGTACTTGTGACGGACCGAACCATCTGTCTCAAGAACCCGTTAGCCGATATGGTGAATACCAATCTCAAACCCGGGTACTCATGCAGTGCCGTCAATGATGTTTCGACTAGCTGCCACTTCGCTTCGTACACGACTCTAGTCGTCGAACATCCCTGCGTCGGACTTCCGAATGTGGCAAAGTCGTTTTCACCGACTAGGTGATCTGACGCCGCCTGCATCGCCTCAACATCCAGTTGCCTATCCACCGACCATGCATATCGATCAGTCAAAGGCGAACGTGAGGGCCAATTGTCCTCGATTCGGCTAGGACAAACGATCCGGTACCGGTATGTCCGTTGCAATGCACTGAAGCGAGGATGAAAACTCCTCGGCGCCATCTGCAACTTCCGCACGGCAATGGCCTTCGGTAAGTGTGCGTTCCATGCATTTTGTAGCTGTTCGACGCTGTGCCGCCACTTCACGACGACAGATACGACCTGCCCATTGGCATGTACGCCCGTATCCGTACGCCCCGCCGCCGAAACTCTACCGCTGCGCTCACAGAACTGATCTAGCGCGTGTTCGAGCTCACCCTGCACGGACCTTACGCCAAGCTGATATTGATAGCCATGAAAGTCTGTGCCATCATAGGCTACTAACCCAGCGACGTAGAGCGTTTCGTCGTCCATGATTCATGCATCTAATCATGAATCTTTGCGACGAACGCGGTACACATCCTACTCTTCGCCAACCAGCTCAATGACCGCCATATCGGCTGCATCGCCGAACCGCTTACCGATCTTAACGATGCGCGTATATCCGCCGTTTCGTGCTGCGTATCGTGGTGCGAGCTCCTCAAACAACTTGTGTGCAACAGCCTTATCATTCAAGTAGGCCACTACCTGACGCTGCGCATGCACCCGATTACCATCCTCTGCCAGACCGCGTTTGGCCTTTGTGATGAGTTTCTCAGCATCGCCGCGGATAGCACGCGCTTTGGCCTCGGTCGTTGTAATACGTCCGTGAATATACAGCTCACGAATTAGGCTACGAAACAGCGCTTTGCGTTGCGCAGGGTTCCGACCTAGTTTGTATCCTTTAATTCGATGTCGCATGTTTTCGTTCCCGCTTATTCAGATGCATCGCAGCGTTCTGCGTTCATCCACGTGATTAGGCGCCAACTTCTTCGGCCTCGCTAATGTCGTCTTCGGCTTCGTCTTCCAATTCGGCAAGCTCGCCAGCATTCATGTAGCTGCTCAGATCAACTCCCGGCACGTTCAGATAGTTCTTGTCGCGCAGCCGGTCAACCAGTTCATCCAGCGACTTTCTGCCGAAATTACGAATGGCGAGCATCTCATCTTCGCCCTTTTCCATCCGCTTCAGAATCTCACCGATCCTTGTGATACCGGCGCGTTTGAGGCAGTTGTAGGCGCGAACCGTCAACTCAAGTTCCTCAATCGGCGCTTCGGCGATTCGGTTCGGAATGCCTTCCTCTTCCTCTTCAACCTGCTCGACCTCGGCCACAGTTTCACCAGCCAACAAGACCAAGTGCTGGACCAAAATATCTGCCGATTGGCGAACCGCATCCTCAGGAGCAATCGAGCCATCCGTCCAAACTTCAAGATTGAGCTTGTCATAGTCCGTTTGCTGACCAATACGCGTACGTCCGACGCGATAGGCTGCCTTACGAATCGGGCTGTAAATCGCATCAACAGGAATCTCACCAAGCGGCAGTCGCGTACGATCCTCTGCCGGGCTATACCCTCGCCCTGCTTCGACAACCATCTCGATATCCATATCGACATCGTTCGAATCCGCAGTCAGCAGATACTGATCCGGATTCACAACCTCAATCTCTGGCGGACATACGAGGTCACCAGCCGTCACCGGACCCTCATGCGTAACCTCAACATGAATCCGCACCGGGTCTTCGCTGGCGCTAGTGAAACGAATCTGCTTCACATTCAGGATCAGCCGCGTCACGTCCTCACGTACATGAGGAATAGACGAAAATTCATGATGAATTCCGCTGATGCGAATCGAAGATACTGCCGCACCAGTTAGCGACGATAGCAACACTCGTCGCAATGCGTTGCCTAACGTAATGCCGTAGCCGCTCTCCAACGGGCTAATCACAAAATGTCCGTAATTTTGCGAAATAGCCTCAGCCTCAATTTTAGGTAATACCATGTTTAGCAACGACAACCCTCCCTGCTACTCACCATGCGCAGGTCATACTTATTGACCATTCAGCATGTGCATACGTCCGGCCCATATCGTCTGTCTGCGGCGAACATGCATGCCCACCACCCAGTCGGTCAGACGCGCTCGGCTTCTTAACTTGCCTGATCAACAGCCGATTATTTCTTAGCGGCTGTAATACTCCACGATCAACTGCTCGTTGAGAGGGATCTCGATGTGCTCACGACCCGGCTCAGTTGCCATAGAACCGCTCATGGCGTTCAAGTCCATACTAAGCCATTCGGGAACTGTCGCACTCTCGAGGATCTGCGTTCGATCCTTAAAGTACTGCTTGCTACGACTGCTCTCACGTACACTAATAATATCGCCTGGCGTAACGTTGTAAGAAGGAATGTCCGTCTTGCGACCATTCACATCAAAATGGCCGTGCCGCACCAATTGGCGCGCCTGTGCACGGCTGTCCGCGAAACCCAATCGATAAACCACATTGTCCAGTCGACTCTCGAGAATCATCAGCAAGGTAACACCAGTTAGTCCCTTGCGTCGTGTGGCTTCTCGGAAATATCGACGAAATTGCTGCTCCATAACGCCATAAATACGTCGTGCTTTTTGCTTTTCTCGAAGCTGACGACCATAATCCGACACCTTGCGCCGGAACGTCGCCTTTTTACCATGGTCACCAGGCGGATAGTTACGCTGCTCGATGGCGCACTTCGGCCCCAAACAACGTTCGCCCTTCAGAAAGAGCTTCTGCTCTTCCCGACGACACAGTTTACATACTGCATCAGTGTATCTAGCCATTGTTCCTCCAGCTACCTTTTTACCTTCATGTCGCAGCCGTTAACGATAGCACAGACCGCCATTCTGGCGATCTGCAATACTATCCCGTAACGCCGCTCGCGAGCCCAATATTGCCCGCTACTTGCTAGACGCGTCGCTTCTTCGGCGGACGACAACCGTTGTGCGGCAGCGGCGTGATGTCCACAATGGACAGTACCGTTAAGCCAGCCGCCTGCAGCGATCGGATAGAGCTCTCACGACCTGGACCTGGACCTTTCACAATCACATCGACCTCACGCATGCTGAAGTCACTGCGAGCCGCCTCGCCAACACTTTGTGCAGCCAGCTGTGCGGCAAATGGCGTAGACTTTCGACTGCCTTTGAAGCCGTTGCTCCCACTGCTTGCCCAACAGAGTGTATTTCCCTGCAGGTCCGTCACCGTGATAATGGTGTTGTTAAATGACGCATGAATGTGCACCTGACCGTGCGGTACATGCTTACGTTCGCGTCTAGATGCACGACGATCGCGTCTTCTTTGAGGTCGAGCCACGGTTACTCCTTGTTCCTATTTTCCACTTATGCCCGAACGCCTGACAGACTACCCGACAGGACAGTCTATTCGGCGCTACTGCAAAGACCTATCGATGATGTACCAACAACCGATCAACAAGTACAAACGACAATCTAACACCATACACCAGACATCAGTCTGCAGCTGAACAACGCATCTACTTGCGTGCTGCTCGCTTCTTGCCGGCGACCGTTCTCTTCACACCACGGCGCGTACGAGCATTAGTGCGTGTACGTTGGCCGCGTACCGGCAGGCTTCGTCGGTGTCGCAAACCACGATAACAGCCAATCTCGGTTAGTCGCTTGATATTCATATTAACTTCACGACGCAAATCTCCCTCGACCATATAATTGCGGTCGATGTATTCGCGAAGCCGAATTACCTCGTTCTCATCCAGATCTTGCACCTTGACATTCGGCTCAATCTGAGTTGCTTCCAAGATTTGTTCACTTGTACTACGACCAATGCCGTAGATATAAGTCAAGGCGATGACCACATGCTTCTCACGTGGGATATCTACGCCTGCAATACGTGCCATGGAGGCTCTCCCTTATCTACCTTAACCCTGCCGTTGTTTGTGCTTCGGATTGGTGCACAGTACATAGACTGTGCCGCGACGCCGCACGATTTTGCAGTTATCACACATTCTTTTTACTGACGGTCGAACCTTCATTATATGCCTCCCAGAATCTTCTTGGCGCAACTTGTCTAGTCTATCACACCGTTACGCCAGAGTCAAAATCTCTGGACCGTTATTTGTGACGGCGATTGTGTGTTCAAAATGCGCTGCAAGACTTCCGTCTTCGCTAACAACAGTCCATTTGTCTTGCAGAGTCTTGGTTCGAGCAGTACCAGCCTGTACCATCGGCTCGATGGCAAAGACCAATCCCTGCACTAGTTCAATCTCACCATCCATGTCGCTGGACACATAGTTGAGCACCTGTGGCGGCTCATGCATCTGCCGGCCGACGCCGTGTCCCGTGTATTCTCGTACGACGTACAACCCGTTCTCTTCGACAACCTTCTGTATCGCTCGACTGACATCGACTACGCGATTGCCGACAACAGCCTGTTCAATGCCCGCAAAGAGGCTTGCTTCCGTGACACGCATCAACTCGACAGCCTCGTCGCTGATTTGACCTACGCCGTAGGTCCATGCACTGTCGCCGACGAAGCCGCGATGCACGCTGCCCACGTCGACGCTAATGATATCGCCCTCTTCCAATACCCTCGCCGAGTTAGGAATTCCATGCACGAGTTCATCGTTCACACTGGCACAGATGTTCGCGGGATAGCCACGATAGCCGAGAAAGGCAGAGTGTGAATTGTATTTCTGTAATATATCAAAAGCTAGGTTATCCAGATCCTGTGTGCTGACGCCGGGTTTGATAGCTTCGCGTAGCGCTTCATGCACTTTGCCGACAATGCGTCCGGCTTCGCGCATTATCTGGATTTCCTGAGCGCTCTTCAAAATCGGCATGGCGCGCTGAGGCTGATTCATACTTCTGCGTACGTATCTGGCATTTTTCCCGCCGAACAGCCGCTGGATATTTGAACCCACGATCTCTCCTTACACCTCTACCGCTCACACCACAGAACGCCCGCCTATAAATACACTACCTACTCAAGCAAGTCGTTCTCTTTCAATACTGCTACTAAATCTTCTGATACCTTATCTATGGGCTGGTCGCCGTCGACTTCCGCCAGCAGCCCTTTGGCATAGTAATAGCCGACGAGCGGCGACGTCTGCTTATAGTAGACGTAAAGGCGATTCTTAACGGTCTCTGGCATGTCGTCATCCCGCTGATACAATTCGCCGCCACATACGTCGCAGACGCCTTCCTTCTTCGGCGGTTTGAAATCCACATGGTAAACCTCACCGCACGCTCGGCAGACCCGACGACCTGTGATTCTGCGCATGACTTCTTCATCGTCCAAGGTAATCTGTGGCACGATGGAAAGGCCGCCCAGTGGATCGACCATCTCGTCTAGCGCAGTAGCCTGTGGCAATGCGCGTGGGAAGCCGTCGAAAATAGCCCCTCCAGCGCAGTCTTCATCTTGTAGTCGATCCGCCACCATGCTAATAGTTACGTCGTCCGGAACCAGGTCGCCCTTGTCCATATAGCTCTTTGCAAGCTTGCCCAGTTCAGTCTCATTCTTCAGGTTATAGCGAAACAGATCCCCGGTCGAAATCTGGGGAACTCCCAAAAGGTCGACCAACAATTTAGCCTGAGTCCCTTTGCCAGCTCCCGGTACGCCTAACAGTACCAGAAACGTACGTTCGCTACCTGTACCCATTCCACATCCTCATTTCACTTTGGCGTCGACAACCAATGACGCCGTGTTTGATGTTATGGAGTACCGTCATTTCCATGGACGGTGTAGAACAAGACCAAACAACTGCCGTCAGACGCCGGGCAATATCTTCGACCAGCTGACTAGCGGATGAAGCCTTCGTAGTTACGCATCATGAGCTGCGCCTCGATCTGCTTCATGGTATCGAGCACAACGCCGACCACGATGAGCAAACCAGCGCTGCTAATGATGAGCGACTGATAACCAGTCAATACGCCTGCACCACCGAACAAACCATCCACGACCACGCCGACGAGATACGGCAGGACAGCGATAAAACCCAGGAACAATGCGCCGACCAACGTGATGCGAGACAGCACACCGTTCAGGTAGGCTTCTGTACGCGGGCCTGGTCGAATACCCGGAATGAATCCACCCTGCTTCTGCAACGTCTCCGGCAGATTCTGCTGACGGAACATCACGTCTGTATAGAAGTACGTGAACGCCACCGTAAACAGGAAGTATAGCAACCAGTACAGGAAGTTTGTCGGGCTGAACGCTGTGGAGATCCACTGCGCAACTGATCCAGTCCAACCCGAGCGAACTACGAAGTAGCTGGCAAGGGTACTCGGTAGAATCAAAAGACTCTGCGCGAAGATGAGCGGGATCATGCCTGCGGTGTTGACACGCAACGGCACATAGGTGCTCTGTCCGCCAACCATCATCATACGGTTGCCGCGCATAGTACGCACTCGCTTACCATACTGCACAGGAATTCTGCGCTGTCCTTCCTGCACCCACACGATCAACGTGACGGTTGCCACAGTGATGAACAGGAAGATAATAAGCAATAGCGGCTGCTGCCAAAGACGAATAATCTGATACGGCACCGAAGAGAGAATGCCCGCGAAGATGATCAGCGAAACACCGTTACCAATGCCCTGCTCAGTAATCAGCGTTCCCAGCCAGACGCCAAACATAGTGCCTGCGCTCATACCGATGATAATCGTCATCGTTGTCAGCAGGTTTTCGGGTGCGAACCCCCACTGAGGCAGGACAGCTAAATTTCCGCGACTCAGAAGGGTCGCCTGAGCGATCGCCTGCAAGATTGCCAACGGAACCGTCATCCACAAGGTGTACTGATTCAGCCTTGTGCGGCCCTGTTCGCCTTCCCTACTCAGTTCCTCCAATTTGGGAACGATCGGCGTCAAAAGCTGCATGATAATGGACGAAGTAATGTACGGGTAGACGCCAAGCGCCATGATACCCATTTGCGCCAAGCCGCCGCCGCTAAAGAAGTTCAGCAGGTTCAGGAGCATGTTCGCATCTTCGCCGCGGAACAACGCGTCAAGAGCGGCACGGTTCACACCGGGCAACGGGATATGTGCCGCAAGCCGATACAGCATCAGAATGCCGATGGTAATCAGCAACTTCTGGCGCAAATCCGGCAAACGGAATGCATTACGGACGGCATCAAGCATCGAACAACTCTCCCTTGAAGGGACCGTACGCCCGTTCTCAGGCGCAGGTCAATTCACCGATTCCTAGGAACGCGGTAAATTCTTGTTGGCTGTATATGGCAGAATCTCTACAGAACCCCCAGCCGCCTCGACCTTCTCCTTGGCGCTGGCGCTGATGCGGTGAACCTGAATCTGGAGCGGTTTCGTGATTTCGCCGCGTCCCAACACCACAACGGGATTATCTGTGTTGGCCAAACCGGCGGACTGCAACTCATCCGGAGAGACCGACGCATTGGCGTCGAAGTGACGCTCTAGTGCATCCAGATTCACAGGCGTGTAGTAGACCTTGAATCGATTGTTGAAGCCGCGCATCTTGGGCAGACGCTTCACATATGGGAGTTGTCCGCCTTCAAAAGTTAGTCGAACGCCGCCACCGGAGCGTGAGTTCTGTCCCTTTATGCCGCGTGTACTAGTCTTGCCCTTGCCCGAACCAGTACCACGACCCACTCGCTTGCGCTTTTGCGTTGAACCTTCTGCAGGGCGCAGGTCATGAAGTTTCATTATGTCAATCCTTTGCGCGCGAATGCGCGATTGGTAAGTTTTCGTCAAACATTGGAGTCAAACACTTCTGACAGAGTCCGACTCCTTTTCTTGCTACCCTATTCCTCAACCTCAACCAGATGTGAGATCTTCTCGATCATGCCGCGAATAGAAGGCGAGTCCTTTTTCTCAACAGTCTGGTTCAGTTTTTGAATGCCCAACGCTTCAACGGTGGCCTTCTGCGACTTCTCTCGGCCGATAGGGCTGCGAACAAGCGTGATCTTGATTATCTTGCTATCAGGCATAGGTATCCTCCCTGTGCCAGAAGGGAGCTAGTTGTGCGGCTTCAACACCACGCCGTTCCGCCTCAACCTTGTAATCCTGTAGCTCCTTCAAACCGGCAAAGGTCGCCTGCACAACATTCAAAATATTGTCGGAACCAAGCGATTTGCTCAAGATATCCTTAACGCCACATGCTTCCACTACGGCGCGCACACCACCGCCGGCGATTACGCCGGTACCGGGGCTGGCAGGCTTCAGCAGAACCTTGCCTGCGCCAAAGCGCGTCTCAACCGCGTGTGGGATCGTCGTCCCCAGCAGCGATACTTCGATCATACTCTTTCGAGCACGGTCAGCCGCCTTGCGAATGGCCTCGGGAACACCACGGGCCTTGCCGACGCCAACGCCGACCTTGCCCTTCTGATCACCGACCACGACCACTGCGCGGAAAGCAAATCGACGACCGCCCTTGACTACCTTGGCAGTACGGGCGATATGGACGACCCTCTCGTCGAACTCGTCTCGCTCTTCGTCACGGTCGTTGCGCCGCTCTCGTCTGTCATCACGTGCCATGTATGTTCTCCTGCTTCAACTAGAATGCGAGTCCGGCTTCGCGCGATGCTTCCGCCAGCAGTTTCACTCGACCATGATAAGGATAACCACCACGATCAAATACGACCGTCTGGATACCCTTTGCAGTAGCCCGTTCGGCAACAGCCTTCCCCACTGCTTTCGCACGTTCCTCGCTCGACAACCCATTTAGTTCAGATTGCAGCGCTTTGTCCAGTGTCGATGCAGAGACCAGCGTATTGCCGGTTTCATCATTGATCACCTGGGCATAGATATGTTGATTGCTTCGATAGACGTTCAGTCGCGGGCGCTCTGCATTGCCAATGACTTTTCGTCGCACACGTGCATGCCGTCGCCGGCGTGACTCTACACGAGTAATTTTTGCCATCTCTCTACTCCTAATCCGCCCGATCACGTGCGATTGTTACGATCGCTATCGGAAGATGCTATGCAATATTATTTGGAAGCTTTGCCGGCTTTGCCCGCCTTCATGCGGACATACTCACCCTTGTAGCGTATTCCCTTACCCTTGTAGGGTTCAGGTGGACGCGCCATGCGAACGACTGCCGCCATCTGCCCAACCTCGGCTTTGTCGATGCCGATGATTTCGAAGCCGCGGCCGTCTTTGTCGACCTCGAAAGAAAGATCCTTGCTGGTCGGCTCAAACAAAACAGGGTGGCTCTTGCCGACCTGCAGGATCAAATTCTCACCCTGCTTTTCGGCCCGATAACCAACACCATGTACTTCCAAGCGCTTCTTGAAACCATCAGTCACGCCTACGACCATATTATTCAGCAGAGCCCTTGTCAGGCCGTGCTGCGCCCGATGCTCTCGTGATTCGGAAGGACGGCTTACAACCATCTGTCCATCATCCATCACAAGTTGCATATCGGGGTTCAGTTTCTGTTCCAGTGTGCCCTTTGGCCCCTTTACGGTCACAAAATTGCCGTTGCCGACTGTAATCGTAACGTTGGCGGGCACTGGAATGGGATTACGTCCTACTCTTGACATGATTCACTCCTCACTTACCTACCGACCGCACGGTTACCAAACGTTGCACACAACTTCGCCGCCGACGCCTTCTTTGCGCGCCTGGCGACCTGTCATAACACCCTTCGGTGTCGAGATAATATTGATGCCCAGACCGCTGCGCACCCATGGAATCTCGCGGAAGCCAGTGTACTCACGGCGACCGGGCTTGCTTACGCGCTCTAGGTTGGTGATGACTGCATCACCATGGCGGTCATACTTCAAACGGATGACAAGGTATGGTTGCGGTTTGTCATCTGTAATACCGTATGCCTCGACAAAACCTTCTTCCGTCAGTATGCGAGCGATATCGGCCTTAATGCGCGAATTCGGCATTACCACCTGCATGTGCTCTGCAGTACTTGCGTTTCGGATTCGTGTGAGCATATCCGCAATTGGATCACTCTGCATTTTCGTTTCAATCCTCCGGCTACTCTTGCAAACTCCTGCGTTACTCATCACTCCCAGCACGACGTTCGATATGCAATTGCATAATGCCGTTCGTCGCCTGGGCCTGCACCGCTCCACAACTCAATAGAGTGCTCATGGAACGGCAAGCAGAAAATCGTAGTTAGCAGCCGCCGTAAATGTGATTCTTTCGGTCCGTACTAAAACCGTCTTTACCATCATGTACAGCGCTTATTCTACCAGCTAGACTTCACTACACCCGGCAGATGGCCGAGAAGGGCTTCCTGTCGGAAACAGATTCGGCACAGACCAAATCGTCTCATATACCCACGCGAGCGACCGCATAACTTGCAGCGATTGCGCACACGTACGGCGTACTTGCGCTTGGTCTCACGCGCCACCATTGATTTCTTTGCCACAGAACTCTCTCCTAACAGCTTACTTGCTGCACATCGCTTAAAAGGTGCTGAATTGCCCTATCTATGAACGCCGGAAAGGCATATCCATCAGAGCAAGCATTCGACGCGCTTCCTCGTCCGTATCCGCGGTCGTCACGATCGTGATCTCCAGACCGCGTACCCGATCGATTGCATCATAGTCGATCTCCGGGAAGACGAGCTGCTCACGCAGTCCGATGCTATAGTTGCCGCGTCCGTCGAACGAGTCCGGCGAAACGCCTTGGAAATCGCGCTGTCGGGGCAGAACCACGCCAATCAGCCGGTCCATAAAATCCCACATCCGATTGCCGCGCAATGTTACCTTGACGCCGATGGGCATCCCTTCACGCAGCTTGTACGTCGCAATAGACTTACGCGCCTTGGTCACGACAGGACGTTGCCCCGTGACCTTTGCAATGTCACCTGTTGCGGCTTCAATCGCCCGGTTGTTCGTTAGTGCTTCACCGAGGCCAATGTTCACCGAAACCTTAGTCAGTCGCGGCACCTGCATCACGTTAGAGTAGCCGAACTCTTTCATGAGTTCCGGCAGTATCTCCTCTTGATACCGTGCTTTCAACCGTGGAACCGGACGCGGTTCCGAACCATTTTCGCTCATTTTCACCAATTCCTTGTCCGCAAGCACAGAAGCGTACTGCGCTAGGTCAGACTGTTATCGAGCTTTCACCCGTTGAATACTATGCCAAACTACGATCTTGGTCTCGGCAATGGATCGCCGGTGCGTGCGTCTACACGCATCTTTTCGTCGTCACTATTCAAATCATAGTGGACGCGGGTCGGTTTGCCGTCGCTGCCAACTAACATCACATTACTAATGTGGATCGGAGCTTCCATTTCAATACGACCGGTCTGTGTTTGGACTCGTCCTGTACGTCCCTGATGCTTGATCATGAGGTTCGCACCGGCGACAAGTACATAGACGTTATTCGGGTCGTAGGTACCGTCCGGATACTTCTTTTTAATAACTCGCTGCACCTCACCGCGCTGGCCTTTGTCATTGCCTGCGATGATCTCAACGGTATCGCCTTTTGAAATTTTTACGTTCATTTCGCCAACACTCCTCGTGCACAGTAGGCGTCAACTTTATACCTGGATATGACGCCCTCTCGGCTCTTTCCGCTACAGCACCTCTGGCGCCAGCGACACAATCCTCATATACCCTTTATCGCGCAGCTCTCGCGCAACAGGTCCAAAAATACGCGTACCGCGCGGGAACCGGTTATCATCCACGATCACGGCTGCATTCTCATCGAATCGAATGTAGCTGCCGTCATTTCGTCGAATCTGCCGTCGAGTACGCACGACTACGGCGCGCACAACGTCACCCTTCTTCACGCTGCCTGTCGGCGACGCTGACTTCACTGTCGCAACGATTTCATCGCCCACGGCTGCATATCGCCTTGTGCTACCGCCCTTGACGCGAATCGTCAGCAGTTCTTTGGCGCCCGTATTATCTGCCACCTTGAGGCGGCTTTCCTGTTGAATCATACCGGTATCCTCGCCTAAACTATGACGGCTCGTTCAAGAACGTCTTGAACGAAGAACGTTTTCGTCTTGCTGATGGGTCGACATTCGCAGATGCGAACAGTATCGCCTTGCTTGGCGTCGTTGTTCTCATCGTGCGCCTTATACTTCTTGTAGACCTTCACAACCTTGCCATAAACTGGATGGCGAGTCGTGCGCTCTACGGTTACAACTACTGTTTTGTCCATTTTATCGCTGGTGACAGTGCCAACCAGCGTTTTACGTCGAGAACGCATCTCCCCACTCCTTATTCTTCGGCAGCCAATTCACGCTCGCGCTGAACGGTCTTGATGCGAGCAATATCTTTACGCACCAAACCCACGCGAGCCGTGTTCGACAACTGACCGGTCGTCTTCTGGAATCGCAGGTTAAACAATTCCTGATACGCGTCGTCCAGGTCTCCCTGCAACTCAGCGTCCGTTTTATTTCGAAACTCACTTGCATTCATGTCGTTCTATCCTTCGTTCATCCGGTAGTCATCAGCCACAGGCTACTGTCTGCCAGCCAACTCGCCAGGCCGTTGATATCCTACGCGAGCCTAATCCTCACGCGTAACGAACTGGGTCTTCACAGGCAGCTTGTGTGCTGCAAGGCGCAACGCCTCGCGCGCCTGATCCTCATCCACGCCAGCCATCTCAAGGATAATGCGACCCGGTTTCACCACCGCGACCCAGTGCTCCACATTACCTTTACCGGAACCCATACGGGTCTCCGCAGCTCGCTTGGTGTATGGCTTGTCTGGGAATACACGGATCCAGAGTTTGCCGCCACGTCGAATGTAACGCACTACCGCACGTCGGGCAGCCTCAATCTGACGGCTGGTCAGATAGGTCGGCTCTGTCGCCTGCAAGCCATAGGTGCCAAACGCCACCGTGCTGCCGCGATAGGCCTTGCCTTTCATGCGACCGCGCATTTGTTTTCGATATTTAACTCGCTTCGGCATTAACATATCAGAACTCTCCGTCTTTTCGTCCGCTTCGCTTAGCTACCCGCCATTCGCAGCAAGTCTAGCCCGCAATGCAGACGAGTATTCATCACCACATGACTGCATTCTGATCCCAGACTCTCGTAACGAGTCCGCACAGTTTGCAGCGCTTCACTTCAAACTCGACTAGCCAGCCTCAACGCTGTAACGAGCGTGATACTCTTCGCCGGGCATGACCTCACCGTGATAGACCCACACCTTGACGCCGATGACACCAAAGGTTGTGTTGGCGCGAGCGGTGCCGTAATCAATGTCGGCACGTAACGTATGGCGCGGAATCTGACCCTCGCGAACGGTGTCGACACGGCCCATTTCGCTGCCGCCCAGTCGACCTCCTACTGTGATCATAATGCCCTTGGCTCCGGCGCGCATAGTCTTCTGGACCGACTGCTTCATGGCCCGTTTCCAGCTAATGCGGCGCTCCAGCTGCTCAGCCACGCTTTCAGCGACCAGTCGAGCATCCAGTTCCGGTCGAGCGATCTCACGCACGTCAATCTTGACCTTCTTACCAGTCACATCCTGCAACTTGGTGCGAAGCATATTTACGCTGACACCTTTGCGCCCGATGATTACGCCTGGTCGAGCTGTATCGATAATCAAATGAACCTGATTCGGCTGGCGCTCGATCTCAATTCCGCTGATTCCTGCACGCGGAAGATCTGTGCGCACGATACCGCGAATTTCGCGGTCTTCAGAAACCTGGTCCATATAGGTCTCGCCATCGGCGTACCAACGGCTTTTGTGTTCCTTGATGATTCCCAGTCGAAATCCTTCAGGATGTACTTTGCGACCCAATTGGTTCCTCCTTCATACTCGCCAACCGACCAATGTACCTCGGTTCAATCGGCAGAATAGCGTTATTCTAGCTGCCAAATCTCTACTGTACTTTGTTCCTGCCGTACTGTAGCTATCGACAGCTACAGCTACTCCACATAAACATCCTGCTACCAATCAACAGCATTCCGCCGGCGACTAACTAGACTTCCCGTTCGTCCAGCACGACCGTGATGTGCGAAGATCGACGAATCCACGGCTTGAATCGACCGCGGGCGCCAAATCGGCGCCATCGCCGTCGCGGCGCTTCGTCCGCCATAATCTTCGAAATATACATGTCGCTGGCTTCGAGACCGAAATTCTCGGTCGCATTCGCCAGTGCGCTCTTGATTGTCTTCGCCACAACCTGTGCCGATGACTGAGGCATAAAGTGCAACATTGCAATTGCCTCTTCCGCCTGTTTCCCGCGCACCACATCCACCACTAAGCGGGCTTTTTGTGGGCTAATTCCCGTAAATTTGGTTACTGCCTGCACTTCCATGGTTACCAGTCTCCGTTACTATGCGTCCGTATTGTTACCGCACACGCATCGATCGCTCGGACCGAATATGCCCACGGAAAAACCGCGTCGGTGCAAACTCGCCTAGCTTATGGCCAACCATATTCTCAGTCACATAGACCGGAACGTGACGTCGACCATCGTGGACGGCAATAGTGTGACCGACAAACTGCGGAAACACGGTTGACGCACGAGACCAGGTCTTGATCACTCTGCGCTCACCGCTACGATTCATCTGCTCGACCTTCTTGAGCAGTTTTGGACTTACAAATGGTCCTTTTTTCAATGACCGAGACATCTGTCACCCACCTTGTTTGCTCAGTACACACCAGCTGTCGGTTGCGTACGCGCTACGAATTGCCACTCTACCTGCTGCCGCCCCGACGCACGATGAACTTGGAAGTTCGTTTGTTGCGTCGCGTCTTCTTGCCCATGGCTTTCTTGCCCCAAGGCGTCTTCGGGCTAGCCATACCGACCGGTGAACGTCCTTCACCACCACCGTGCGGATGCGATGAGGGATCCATGGCCACGCCACGAACCGTTGGGCGCTTGCCCATCCACCGATTGCGACCCGCCTTACCAACAGTGATCTGTGCGTGCTCCGCATTGGAAACCTGCCCAATGGTTGCCAGGCTGTTCATATCAATAAAGCGAACCTCGCCGCTGGGCAAGCGGACCTGTGCCATCGTACCTTCTTTTGCCACCAACTGCGCAGCATTGCCTGCGCTACGAACCAACTGACCGCCGCGCCCAGGGTACAGTTCAATATTATGAATCATCGTACCCAGTGGAATCGCTCGGATCGGCAGCGCGTTGCCAGGATGCACTTCTGCATTTGGCCCGGACATGACCTCATCGCCAACTCCAACACCTGCCGGCGCCAGAATGTACCGACGCTCGCCGTCTTGATACACAACTAATGCGATGCGTGCGCTACGATTCGGATCATACTCAATCGTGTCCACGCGACCCACGACATCGAACTTGTCGCGCCGGAAGTCGATGACGCGGTAGCGACGCTTGTGACCACCGCCTCGATGACGTACAGTCAGTCGCCCGCCGTTGTTGCGACCGCCGCGCTGCTTGAGCGGCGCTACTAATGATCGCTCGGGCTTGCCCTTCGTCACGCCGTCAAAGGACGAGACAGACATATTACGGCGGCCCGGTGATGTGGGTTTGTAATTCTTAATCGCCATGATTCGTCAGCTCCCCTTAAACGCCTTCAAAAATCTGAATACTATTGCCAGGAGCCAGCGTCACAACCGCCTTTTTCCAACTCGGCTTACGGATGCGAATCTTGCTTCCGCGCCTGGACGTCTTGGCCGGCATTACCATAATGTTCACTCTAAAAACTTCGACATCGAAAGCAGCTTCGACTGCATCCTTGACCATCAGCTTGTTGGCTCGCGAATCGACCTCGAACGCATACTGATTATTCTCATCGGAGGCAATCACTGACTTCTCAGTCACGACCGGACGCCGCAATACTTCATATAAATGCATGGTCTATTCCCCCGCGGTTTCTGCTGCCGGTTCGGTAACAGATGAGGTCACTGCCTCGTCCACAATGGCATCAATTACGTCGGCGACTTCAACATCTAGCCAGCTTTCAACTGGCTCGACGGCCGATATCGAAAAGACTACCATATCGTAACCAAGCAGATCTTTCACATTCAGATAGCCACCCAACAGCGTCTTGGTCTTGGGCAGATTTGAGAAACTACGCTCGATAGCCATATCCCGATCCGCAAGTACAACAAGAACACTTTGCCCGCTGGCGCCGAGATTGTTTAGCATCTCAACTGCCGCTTTTGTTTTTGGCTGTTCCATCATCAGTCCGTCGATGATGACAATCTGTCCCGCACGAGCCTTGACTGATAACGCGCTTCGCACAGCAGCTCGACGCATCTTTCGGGGCATTGACTGAGTATAGCTACGCGGGGACGGCCCAAACACGACACCGCCACCCTTCCACTGTGGTGAACGTATCGAACCTTGTCGTGCACGTCCAGTACCCTTTTGCCGCCATGGCTTGCGTCCGCCGCCGGCTACTTCGCTGCGATTCTTTGTCTTGTGCGTGCCAGCTCGTGCATTCGCCTGTTGGCGAACCAACGCCTGGTGCATCAGGTCCGGTCGAACCGGGCCGTTGAAGACCACATCGCTGACTTCCATTTCGCCAGTCTGATTCCCGGCCATATCTTTTATAGGCAACAACATCGCACCTGTCTCCTTCGCTCTTTACGCATCATCCAGCGTCTTGGCCGCCCTCTAGAGCGCCGCTACGCCTTCTGCCATGCGTTCGCTTACTTCACAGCCTCGCGTACAAGCACGAGACCGCCCTTTGGGCCGGGAACTGCACCCTTGATGGCAATAAGATTCCGCTCAGCATCAACAAGCGCAATCTTGAGATTCTGTACTGTGACGCGTTGAGTACCCATATGGCCAGGCGCCTTTGCCCCAGGATATGTATGACCTGGCGTGGTGCCTGCACCGCGTGAACCGGTGGCGCGATGGCGATCGGACTGACCGTGCGTTTTAGGACCGCCGGCAAAGCCGTGTCGTTTCACAGCACCAGCAAAGCCGCGGCCTTTCGCATTGCCGATCACGTCGACAATCTCGCCGTCTTCAAAAATATCGGCTTTGATCACGTCGCCTGGGGTATATTGGGTCGCGTCTTCGGAGCGGAATTCCCGCAGCCGTCGCAGCATGGGCGCGTCCGTGGTGGCAAGATGCCCTTTTTCGCCCTTGGTCAGTTTGCGCTCAGCTACTTCCTCGAAACCCAATTGGATGGCGTTGTATCCATCCGTTTCCACCGTCTTCACCTGGGTCACATAACAGGGACCCGCTTCGATTACGGTGACCGGTATCACTGTTCCGCTGTCGTCAAACAGCTGGGTCATACCGACTTTTTTGCCAATAATGCCCTTCATCAATGCCTCCTGGGACTGACGGCTACGCAGCCACTCATGTAAACCACATCATCCCAGACCGAGGGTCAAATCCCTCGATCAATAGATTTTATAGTTTGATCTCAATATCAACGCCTGCAGGCAAATTTAGCCGTGTCAAATTCTCAATCGTTTTGCTACCCGGCTCCACTACATCGATCAGTCGCTTATGCGTGCGAATCTCGAACTGCTCGCGGCTGTCCTTGTCAATGAACGTGGATCGCATCACCGTAAACTTCTCTTTGCGCGTCGGAAGCGGCACTGGACCGACTACCTGGGCCCCAGTTTGCTCGGCGGCGTCCACGATCTGCCGAACGGATGCATCCAATACACGATGATCATAGGCCTTAAGCTTGATCCGAATCTTCTGCTTCGACATACTATTCTCTCCTCAGAACCGAAACAGAGAGGGTGACCGCCTGAGCGGCGCCCCCTCTACAATTCGGCAGCTTACTTCAGGATCTCGGTGATGGCGCCGGCGCCGACGGTGCGACCGCCTTCGCGGATGGCGAAGCGGCTGCCCACTTCCAGCGCTACCGGCGAAATCAGCTCCACCTTCATGTTCACATTATCGCCCGGCATGACCATCTCGACGCCTTCGGGCAACTCGATGTTGCCGGTGATGTCCATGGTGCGAATGTAGAACTGCGGTCGATAGCCGTGGAAGAACGGCGTGTGTCGTCCGCCCTCTTCCTTCTTCAGCACATAGACCTGCGCCATGAACTCGGTGTGCGGCGTAATCGTGCCCGGCTTAGCCAGCACCTGGCCGCGCTCCACGTCCTCGCGTGCAATGCCGCGCAGCAGACAACCTACGTTGTCGCCGGCGATGCCCTTGTCCAGCAGCTTGCGGAACATCTCCACGCCCGTCACCGTGGTGGTGCGGGTGGGCGCCAGACCCACGATCTCGACCTCTTCCATGGGCTTGATGACGCCGCGGTCAATACGACCCGTGACTACTGTGCCGCGTCCCTTGATGCTAAACACATCTTCAATCGACATCAAAAACGGCTGCTCGATGTCGCGCTCCGGCGTGGGTATGTACTCGTCAATCACGCGCATGAGCTCCCATATGCATTCGTATTCCGGCGCATCCGGGTCCGTGCTTTCGCACTCCAACGCCTGCAGCGCACTGCCGCGCACGATGGGCGTGTCGTCGCCAGGAAAACCGTAGCTGTCCAACAGCTCGCGCAACTCCATCTCCACAAGCTCCAACAGCTCTTCGTCGTCCATCATGTCGACCTTGTTCAGGAAGACCACCATGGCCGGCACTTCCACCTGGCGAGCCAGCAAGATGTGCTCGCGCGTCTGCGGCATGGGCCCGTCCGGCGCGGCTACGACCAGAATGGCGCCGTCCATCTGCGCCGCTCCAGTAATCATGTTCTTAATGTAGTCGGCGTGTCCCGGACAGTCCACGTGCGCATAGTGCCGCGTGTCCGTCTGATATTCCACGTGCGCAATCGCAATCGTGATGCCGCGCGCCTTCTCTTCCGGCGCATTGTCAATCATGTCAAATGCGGAAAAGTCCGCCTGACCTTTCAGACTCAAAACCTTGGTCATGGCTGCTGTCAGCGTCGTCTTGCCATGATCAATGTGCCCAATTGTCCCCACATTTACATGGGGCTTCGTCCGCTCAAATACCGCTTTGGACATGTGTTAATCTCCTTCAAAGATAGCAGTATCACGTGCTACTCGTACGCGATTTGCTTGTCTTGCGTACCCTTGACCGTTTACTCAGCATTCGCTTAGTTCGAATTTAATTTCCGTTCCGGCGACACACCTTCAGGCGCAACTGCACCGCCGGGTACTGACATGGCGGTGCAGCCTATCACTTTTATTTAGCAGCGCATACTATTTGGTTGCCGCAAACTTCCGTAGTATACCGCACCTGTGTCGAGGCTCAAAATCTAACACGGCCTCGTTGTCAACTGTTTCCGTGCATTGCCCGACGTCCTCTTTCAACGCGCTTAGGCGTTGCATCCGTCACTAGACGCGGCCTTTCAGTATCTGTTCCGCCACACTCTGCGGCACCGGCGAATAGTTCAAAAACTCCATGGTGAACGTACCACGGCCGCTGGTCATGGACCGGATATCGGTTGCATATCCAAACATTTCACTTAGGGGAACGTGAGCCGTCACTGCGGTTACCGCGCCGTTGCGTGCATCCATGCCGCCGATATCGCCGCGGCGTCCTGAGAAGTCGCCCACGATATCTCCGACGAACTCTTCCGGTATGACTGCTTCGACCTTCATGACCGGCTCCATAAGAACCGGACGCGCCTTCTGGGCGCCTTCGCGCAGCGCCATGCTGCCGGCGATCTTAAAGGCTAGTTCGCTGGAATCGACTTCGTGATAGCTTCCGTCTACAAGTGACGCCTTGATGTCCACCATAGGATAGCCTGCTAGAACGCCAGATTCCATGGCTTCTTCAATGCCCCTGCGAACGGGAGTGATATATTCACGCGGGATTGTGCCACCGATGATCTTATCTTCGAATTCGAAACCTTCGCCTGGAGCATTTGGCTCAAGCTCAAGCCATACGTGACCGTACTGGCCTCGACCACCACTTTGACGCACAAATCGTCCCTCAGTGCGCACCGGCTGTGTAATCGTCTCGCGATAAGCAACCTGCGGGCGACCGACATTGCACTGCACACGGAACTCGCGCTTCAGGCGATCCACCAGAATATCCAGATGTAGCTCGCCCATGCCGGCAATCACTGTCTGACCAGTTTGCTCGTCAAAGGCAACCTGGAACGTGGGATCCTCTTCCGACAGTTTAACCAGCGCTTCAGATAGCTTCTCCTGATCCGCTTTGGATCGGGGTTCCACAGCAACCTTGATGACCGGGTCCGGAAACTCGATGGTTTCCAGAATAATTTCTTGATCTGGATCGCTCAGCGTCTCACCCGTGAAGGTCTGCTTCAGTCCGACGATGGCTGCGATATCACCCGCATCCACCTCGGAGATCTCTTCACGTTTGTCCGCATACATCTGCAGCAGACGACCCACGCGTTCTTTACGCTGTCTGCTCGAGTTATAGGTACGAGCGCCAGCGGAAAGCTTGCCGGAGTAGACGCGCGCATAAGCCAAGCGGCCCACGAACGGATCCGTGACGATTTTAAAGACGAGAGCAGAAAATGGCTCGTCGACCTCGGGTCGTCGCTCAATCTCTTCCTCGGTTTTGGGGTCAATGCCCTTAACCGGCGGCACATCAATTGGACTGGGCAGGTAGCGAACGACCGCATTTAGCAACGGCTGCACGCCTTTATTGCGCAATGCAGTGCCCGTTAACACTGGCACCAGCTCGTTCGATACAACGGCCCTGCGTAGTGCGGCAGAGAGTTCCAAGTTGGTGATCTCTTCGCCTTCTAGAAACTTCAGAGTGAGATCTTCGTCGGTCTCAGCGATACGCTCAATCATGAGCTCGCGCGCCGCTTCCGCCGCCGCCAGCAACTCCTGTGGAATTTCTTCCACAGTTGGTTTGGCGCCCAGAACGTCCGTAAAGAGCAATGCCTTCATCTCGAAAAGGTCGATGATGCCGCGGAAGCTGTCTTCTGCGCCGATGGGCAGCTGGATGGGCAGCGGATTCGCGCCCAGCCGATCGATGATCATTTGTACGGTGCGATCAAAGTCTGCACCGACACGGTCCATCTTATTGACGAAACAGATTCGCGGCACGCCATAGCGGTCTGCTTGACGCCAAACGGTCTCAGACTGAGGCTCAACGCCGGCGACCGCGTCGAAGACAACAACTCCGCCGTCCAATACGCGCAGGCTGCGCTGCACCTCGGCTGTGAAGTCGATGTGACCTGGCGTGTCGATAATATTGATCTGACACTCCTGCCCGGTGAGCGAATCTTTCCAGACGGTTGTGATCGCCGCCGCGGTTATGGTAATGCCGCGCTCGCGCTCTTGCACCATCCAGTCTGTGACGGCAGTGCCTTCGTGCACCTCACCCATGCGGTGAATACGACCAGAGTAAAAGAGAATACGCTCAGTTGTCGTCGTTTTACCGGCATCGATGTGTGCTATGATTCCGATGTTGCGTGTTCGTTCGATCGGATATTCGATACTCATAATTTCGTTCCTAAATTTAAGACAAAAGAGAGCGACGCCAATTCCACGAAATCGACCCGACATCCCAGTGTCCCTGTGTTCGCTATCCGCCAGCGTTGGGGACAGGTTGACATTCGGTTGTGGTTAAGGCGTCGCACATGTTCGTTTTGACCGCCAACGAGACGGTACGAAACATGGACCCACAGATATTCAGCTAGTGTCTAGATATGAATGTACTTCACATATCATAGGGCAGAAAGAGCGCGCCTACGCTCTACTGAGCGGGCGCGCTGGCTATCTATTTGATCTAGCGACTAATACCTGAAATGAGCGAACGCCTGGTTGGCTTCTGCCATACGATGCGTATCCTCACGCTTCTTCACGGTTGCGCCTTCATTGCGCGAGGCGTCAAGCAATTCGCCGGCGAGACGTGCCGCCATGTCGCGGCCGCTGCGCTTGCGTGCGCTGTCAATAAGCCAGCGCATCGCCAATGCTTGTCGCCGAGTCGAGCTGATCTCGACCGGAATTTGATAGGTAGCGCCGCCAACTCGTCGCGGTTTCACCTCAACCAGAGGCGTCGCGTTCTTCAGCGCTTCTTCGAATACCTCAATCGCCGGACGGTTTGTGCGCTCTTCCATCATATCAAATGCATCGAACACCACACGTGATGCAAGGCTTTTCTTGCCGCGTTCCATCACATTGTTGATGAACTTGGCGACTGTCTTGTCGTTATATCTCGGATCGGGAATGACTGCCCGAACCTCTGCACGCTTTCTACGCATAGTCGAATTCTCCAGCTACCTTATCGTACGTTCTCGACGATCGTTATTCTCGGGGGCGCTTGGCGCCATATTTACTTCGACCGCGGCGCCGATCATCGACACCACTCGTGTCCAACACACCGCGCACGATGTGATAGCGAACACCTGGCAGGTCCTTTACACGACCGCCGCGAACCAACACGACGCTGTGCTCCTGCAAGTTATGACCTTCGCCAGGAATGTAGGCTGTGACCTCCATACCATTGGTCAACCGGACACGCGCAACCTTGCGCAACGCTGAATTCGGCTTTTTCGGCGTCGTTGTTCGCACTTGCGTACATACGCCGCGTTTCTGCGGACTGCCCTTCTTCATCCGCTTAGTCTTGCCCGTCAACGTATTCTGCGTAAAGCGAAGCGCCGGAGCCTTCTCTTTCTTTGCGATAGTCTTGCGGCCTTTGCGGACCAACTGGTTAATAGTAGGCAACAGATTCCTCCCTGTTAGAGTCTCTAGTCATACGTCCGGCAAAACAGACATAACAAATTACTATGCGCTGTAAGCCGGGATCAACAAGCTTTATTTTTAATGCACTACTTTGTAAATAATAACAAACATTCGATAACTAATATTTTTTATCGGCGAGCACAGAATAAACCGCCTCAGGCGCTAGACACTTCATCCTGCACTATTATTGTTCTGCACAATCGACTTTAGAAGAGTATGATCCATTTCCGAACCTACTCATGTAACACTCTTCGCACAGTCATTCTAGCGTCGTCGTGTGCTTCATCGCTCGGCATCATGGAAGTCGCTTCCATTGTGCCAATGCGAGACGCGCAAACACGTCGACAATGGGGCTATTGCCCACGAACTATGATTGTATCATTATTTTGCTCAGTCTTGCAAATATAGAACAGCCTGTGAATAAACACGATCCGAACCAGGAATATTTCGGTCACGTACGCCGGCGGTAATGAAAGAATATCGTGTATATCCTCTCAGTCGAGCACTCACCATCCCTCGAGACGTATACTTCTATCACAGTCTTATACAACACATGCGCGCCAGCCGCAGACGAACGCAACCGCAAACGTCTGTTTCGACCAGAATGCTTTACGCGGAAAAGAAAAGGCCCGATCCTGATGACCGGGCCTTCGCACGTCGCTAGACGTAGGTTACAACTGACGGCAATTACATGCCCATGCCAACGCTGACGGCGCCTTCGCTGGTCTCAACAACGACCGGAACTGCGCCCATACCTGCCAGGGCAGCGTTGATCTCACCGGCGATGGGAGCCAGCATAGCGCCAGATACGCCGTAACCGCCGGCGCTTGCGCCTGTCAGATCAAGTGATACCTGACCGTCCATGACACCAATGGTGCCAGCAAGGTCCAAGGTGTTACCACCGAACGTCGACGGCAGAACACCATCGACCAACTGTACCTGAGCATAAACTTGGTTGCCGGGCTCGAACCATACCTTTACGGCTTCGACTGGATTGGCGTCGCCACTATTCTGATCAAGCAGCACTGTCAACAAACTCGAGAATTCACTCTCGGTCAGTTGAGCGGAGCCCATCATCATACCGGCCATCAGCATATCCTGCGCTGCCAATGCGGTGTCGACATCGATAGCAATGTCACGATTCGGTACGGCAACCGGTGCTGTACAAGCAGCCAGACTTGCGATTAAAAACAACGCAACTGCGACTACCACCAAGTTCCTTCGACTAAGCATAGAAACCTCCCTTTGTGCACTATAATCTAGCATTTGTTGGGTTAGAGATGGGTTTTAACTCTTACAGATCCCTAATGACTGAACCTGTCATTCACACTACATAGTATACCCTGACTTTCACTACGATAAAAACAAAATCAACAAATCGATAGTCACTACAAATGACACATGAAACCATTGACTGCTATTCTGTATAGACGCCATTCACTGCTAGACCGGAATCGACTGTTGTTCATCATATACGTCTGATTGCTTGGAGAATTGCAGTATAGCAGTATTCTCCCGTACCCGCAAACCATTCTTGTATTGACATCTCCTGGTATAGCATGTGTTGCCTAGAACGCCAAAACAGCCTTATCTGGTCAGCCTTTTGCTACAATTCACTACTACCTACACCCTATATCTTAGTCCAAGCATCAAGAGTGACTGAACAGTCGACGTTGTTGCCAAATGGTCTAGTCGGACGGCTTATGAAGACAGAATCGGCAACCATCTCCCGTACCGAACTGTCAATCACAACTGAGTTACACCGCTCCAGAAAGCAATCTCCCCTATTGTACTTCCAAGCAGCCAAGTCCTAGGATGCGATTACCCTACGAATAACCAACAATCAATAGAATTTGCATCAACTCTCGACCGCACCAGGTATTCTGTCGTTTAAGCTATCCACAAACAGACCGGATACCGACACATCGAGCCGTAGGATAACAGGTGAATGTCAAGACTAGGTTAACAACAAGCGCATTTCGTCGGATCAACTTCTTCACAACTGCACCGGTTCCGACTACACTAACAGGCACTGATCCCAATCGCCAAACGGAGTCCGCCATGCCCCACCACAAAAATCCGCAAACAGATCTTCCGCTCACAGAACAGCGAAATCCCGCTTCCGCAAGCATAGACGAGCTTGAGACAGTTGAAGTATGCAGGCTCATCAATCGGCAAGACGCACAAACGCCGCTAGCCGTCGCCGAAGCACTCGACGAGATTGCTTTGGCTGTAGATGTCATGGCGCACGCGCTTGGCGAGAACCACCGCATCTTTTACATGGGCGCAGGTACTAGCGGACGGTTGGGCGTGCTGGATGCTTCTGAGCTTCTGCCTACCTTTGGGCTAGAACCGGGTCGTGTAGTGGCTATGATCGCTGGCGGCGACATTGCATTGCAAAATTCCGTAGAGGCGGCGGAAGACAGCGTGGAAATGGGCAAGCAGGATCTCGTCAAGCATGACTTTTGCGCACACGATGTCGTGGTCGGTATTGCTGCGAGTGGCGGCACACCCTACGTGATCGGCGGCATTCAATACGCGCACTCTCTCGGCGCCACGACAATTGCTATTGTGTGCGTTCCCGGTTCACGCATAGCTGAAGTGGCCGATATTGCTATCGTCGTTGCGCCGGGACCGGAAGTAATCACAGGAAGCACGCGGATGAAAGCCGGCACCGCGCAGAAGATGGTCCTCAATATCTTGAGTACCGCCACAATGGTAAAACTCGGCAAAGTCTACAGTAATCTCATGGTGGATGTGCAGCCGACAAACGCAAAACTGCGCAAACGGGCTGTCAGGATTGTGCAGGAAGCTACGGGCGTTGATTGGGAAGAAGCCGCTCTCCTAGTCGAAGCCAGCGACAACGAAGTCAAAGTAGCAGTTGTGATGGGGCTGCTGGGATGCACTGCCGAAACCGCCAGAACGCGCTTGCAAGCTGGAAAAGGGGTCGTTCGAAACGCCGTCACCGAGTAGCTTCTAATTTATGTCAATAGCAGACTCGTCATCCGAATCGATGTGCGCATCCAATTTAGTACCTGCGAAGGACAGTTGTTGCTCATATCCGTCCAGTACGGCATAGAGCACCTCGTCCAGGAAATGATCCAGCAACTGGCGCACTCGAACATCGTCGGAATCCAGCGTGCGTGGGTTTTCGCCCTGGCGCAGCAACTGTGTCAACTGGCCGCGAAAGAACTGGACCGCCTTGCCTGTTTCGCGCAGACCAAGGTCGTGTCGAGCCGCGTCGCGACCATATTCCACGCCCAGTTCGCGCCCATTCTGCAGAATGCGCTGTCGGTGATTCGGTTTCAAAATATAGGAGATGGCAAGCGAGAAGAGCTGCCGCCCTCGCTCACGATGCGATGCTTCCTCATCTTCACCGATCGTATAGCGCCATCCAACATCCTCATGCGGCGTGCTTTGCAGCTCCTGACGCACCTGCAACACAGCTGCATCGACCACTTCAGTAGAGTCCAGCGCGATTGGGTTTTCGGCTCGCTCGTTCAGAAACGCACGCAGGTCATCGACGCTGAATCGGCGATGCCCACCTGGTGTGCGAAAAACACGAATGTCTCCGCTATCCGCCCAGTTACGCATGGTCGTATAGTGCACGCCCAGGAATGCGCTGGCATCCTTTAAGGTGAGCCAGCGCGCGCGATCGATATACGCCTTGCTTTCGTTTGAGCGATCCTTCGCGCCGGGTTCGTTCGATTCTGAGTTTGGCATACTCTCTTATTCTATAAAGTGGATCGCAGGTTGGCAATCCAAACGCACGTCTGTGTTTTTCTCAGAGCTTCCTACTCCTGAAAATAGGCTCTGAATCCAAGTGACAGTCAGTGCTCTCTAGAGCACAGTGACCGGATCCACATCCACGCGCCATCCAAAGGGTATCGACATGCCACCGAGAACAGCCGCGGGATCGTCGTAGCGCAGGATAATCTGCCATCGATAATTGCCGCGTACACGAGTGAAGAAAGCCGGCGTGGGTCCGATGAGCGAATAGCTTTCCGGCGTCAAATCCAGCTGAGCGATACGAAATTGAAGCTGTTGAGCCATTTCTTCGGCCATGGATTGCGCTTTCTCCTCACTGCGCTCCCACACTATCAGACGCGCCATTCGCTGTATCGGCGGGTAGCCCATCTCTTCCCGGTAAGCGATCTCCTTACGATAGAAACTGACGTAGTCATGGGATGCCGCCGCTCGCACTGCGTAGTGGTCGGGACTGTAGGTCTGGAAGATGACACGTCCTGCCGTCATGCCGCGCCCCGCCCTGCCTGCCACCTGGGTCAGCAGTTGGAAAGTGCGCTCTCCGGCGCGGAAGTCGGGCAGATGCAACGCCACGTCTGCAGCAACGACGCCCACAAGCGTCACCAGTGGCAGATCCAACCCTTTGGCAATCATCTGCGTGCCAACCAGTACATCAGCTTCATGCCCCAAAAAACGCTCTAGAAATTCCTCATGGCTGCCTCTGTTTCGCGTGGTGTCGGCGTCCCAGCGCAAGACGCGCGCTCCGGGGGCAAACTGGCGTACGCTCTCTTCGATTGCCTGCGTGCCAGCGCCGAAATACTTGATGCGTTTGCTGTTACATACAGGACAGACGTCTGGTATGGGATAGCGTTTGTTACATTGGTGGCAGATGAGTGTGTGCGCATGTTGATGGTAGATAAGCGGTGAACTGCAGTGCCCACAATTGGCTACGTAGCCGCAATCGCGACAGATGACGAAAGTGCTAGTGCCGCGTCGGTTTAGAAAGAGAATGGCTTGTTCATGAGCGTCCAGGGTGCGCAGGAGTTCCGCCTGCAGGCTTCTGCTCAACACGCTGCGATTGTCGGCGTGCAACTCCGCGCGCATATCCACAACTTCCACTGGCGGCAGTGCAAGATAGGAGGCGCCTGCACCTATACCATGTCCAACAATACGGTGCGGCATCTCCAACAGGTGCATGCGCCCGCGCTGCGCAGCGTAGAACCGCTCCAGGCTGGGTGTGGCTGATCCGAAGATGAGCACACTGTCGGACAGTTCAGCCAGACGGATCGCGGCCGACCGCGCATCGTAGAAGACTTTGTAGCTGCCCCACGATTCCGCGTCCTGCTTATAGGAAGGCTCATGTTCCTCGTCGACGACGATGAGGCCCAATCGCTTCAGCGGGGCAAATAACGCACTGCGCGGTCCGACGACGACATCATACTCATCGTTGCGAATCATGCGCCACACATCATATCGCTCGCCCGTGCTCAAGCCAGAGTGGATGACAGTCACACGTCCAGGGAATCGTCCAGCAAAGCGAGCGACGGTTTGCGGCGTCAACGATATCTCGGGCACGAGCACGATGGCCTGACGTCGTCGTTCAAGTGCAGCCTCGATAGCCCGCAGATAGACCTCTGTCTTGCCGCTGCCGGTGACACCGCGTATCAGAAACTTGCGGTTGGGTCCTTGCGCGTCAGCAGAGTCATCTGCCTCAAAACCGTAGCGTAGAATTTGAGTCCAAACCGCTTGCTGCTCATTCGTAAAGGGAGGTGCGACAGTTCTAGCGTATGTGCGACCTCGCAGGGGATCACGGAAGTGCACCTCTTGGGTCATGCTGATCAATCCGGCTGAACGTAGCTCGCGCAACAGTTTCAAGTCAGCGTTGGCCTCCTGATAGAGATCACTCTTCCACACAGGCGAGCCAGCCCTTCGAAGGTAGTCGATCACTGGAACATACTTTTGTACACCGCGCAATTCGTATAGGCGATCCTCTGCATGAGACGCGCCCAGATCAAGGTACACAGAACTCTCGCCGGATTCGTCGGCAGGCGTTTGGGCAAGATCGCCTCGGTCAACGAGATTTCTGACTGCCCCAGCAGCTTGACGCCCCACTGCATCGCGAATTTGAAGTTTCGTCATAGCACTGGCAGGTGAGAATGCTTCGGAGTCCAGCAGAAGGTTGTAGACCTGGCTAGGATAGGTGTCTCGACCGAGCCTAGAGAGACTCTCCCCTTGCGAAAGATCTTCGGCAACCCATTCGATTAGCTCTTCCCGCTTGACGCGAGCGCTGGCGCTGCCATCTTCCTTGGCCAGAATGCCCGGAGGCAGGAACAGGCGCAGCGTTTCCGATGCCGGCGCCACATAATAGCGGCTTATCCATTCAGCCAGCGCCAATTGCACCGGTGTGAGCACAGGCTCCGTACGCGCCAGACGCAGAACTGCCTTTGTTTCCACAGGCGCTGTATCCGACAGTCGCACGACAAATCCCTGCACTTCACGCGCGCCAAAGGGAACCCAAACCAGATGTCCAGGTTTGAGTTCGCCGTCCAGGTCCGGCGGCACATGATAGTGGTAGGTCTGCAACGCACCGGCGCCGTCATCATCGCCTTGGCTCACATCAGCGATATCCTCAGACGGTGGCGGTTCCTGATAGCGACGCGAAAAGGTGCGCCGGATTGGCACATTGACGACGATCTCTGCGTAGGTCATAGAGTGAAGACTAGGCGAACAGCAGTATATGGTCGGCTATTCAGTGGTCCCATACAGGGACTCCTGAATGTATCCGAACACGAACGCGAGCAAGGCAGGTACTGCCATTGCAATCAGACTTAGGGATGGGTTGATACCTGCAAAATAGTAGACGAAGCCGAATATTATATAGAGAAGCAAACCGCCTAATGCGCCTATAACCGGCAGCATCAAACCGCGCAGTCCGTATTTGCGATCAAAGAAGCCGTACTGTGTACGTGCGTGACGCGACATGTTTAGGAGTGCGCCGATTGAGCTGCCTAGCGCTCCTGCCATGATTGCGCTCAGTGCTCCGGCGAAGTTATTGATGAATGGCGACGTTGCCGCCGCCCCCGTAATGTTGACAACTGCGGCTTCAATCTCGAACTGACCCACAAGCAGCGCAAAAAGTGTTAGCGAGGAAAGCACGGTCCAGGCCAGCAAATACGTTTGCAGTCGTCTCCTATACAAGTCCGACCAGCGGCGCGATTGCCGTGTACGCTCTACAATGGTGCGTACTTGCTGCATGTAGTATTCGACTTCAGCAGACCGTTCCGGATCGCTGGCTGCGATAGTATTCGCCTTGTCCAGCAGATGCTGCGCACGTTCGGCTTGGGCATGTCCTAACGGTAATAGCAGTCGAATTTCCTCGTGGAGATCGGCGATCTCGCGGTTTAGCTTGTCCACGTCAAATCGGGACATTCTCGGCAGTAGAGTAGAACGTCGCGAGGCGGCTGAAAACACCGACATAGAACTAACGTAGCCGATGCCGGATTCGCTGCTTTCATCGATGGGCCGCGATTCCGAATGAAACTCTTGATCACGCCTGTCGCGACTGCGATTTTCCTCGTAATGGCGAACCGCCTGAGCTGCCAGCTTGTGAAGGCTTCGGTGGTTCGTAAGGTTGGTCATAGGCAGCGCCCATGGAACCCGATCCTGTTTCGGTTGACGTGTGATCACTGGCATACTCGCGGCTCGTATCCCGAGTCGTTTCCGACTCCGTGTATAGATCCGGCTGCCACTTCTGCGACTGGTTGGCAGTGACCCCAGGAGCACCGCTCGCTCCGCCATAGGAACTCACATAGCCGTTCCAGGCGTTGTTGGACTGAGGTGTGCCACCGCCGCCTGACAGCACACGCCACTCCGGTGTTGGCGCAGGCGGTTCGTTCTGATCGTTCGGTTGATCAGTTGAGCGAAAGGTCGAATCGTAAGACGAATTGTGGGGCGAATCCAGGGGCGGCCTGGTTGGCGAAGTCCTGCTGCTGTCACGTAAGCCGTTACTATGCGCACTATCCGGAGATTGCTGATCGCCGGGTGTTCTCTGCTCGGATGGCACCTGCGAGGCTCTGCTAGACTCAGATGGCTGAGCGTCGTACCGTTGCACGTTCGAGGAATCGTTGGCCCTGGCGTTCTCGCTCGTGTAGCTGTAAATGCTGCGATAGCCGCTGCTGCCGTAAACGCTGCTTTTACCAGCGTCATGCGGACCGGCGTCTTCGAAACTGTCCGATAGTGCTTCATTCCGAGGCGCATTCGAACGGTCAGAATTTGACGCTTGCGCAGCATCTGTCGCAAGTTCATTTACGCCATCATGCACATAGGAAGACGTGTCATATCTTGATTCATTATTAATGTCGTAGGATTCAGAGGCAGGTGTACGATTCGATGAGTAGCTATCAGTCTTGTCTGCACCAAACGAGGAACGGACACTGTTAGCCGGCGCAGCGCCGTCATACTCAATGTCATAGGGATCCACAGAAGAAAATTCGTCCTCGTCCACGTGCGTATCTGGTGTAGAACCGCTGCTCCAAGAGGGTGGTGCTGACGAGATAGGAGCATGTCCATTGCCGGTATGATCGGCAGCCGATAAATCTGCGCCGCCAAGCATCATCTCATCCAGTAATGAATCCGCGCGGTTACGCAGCGCCTCCGGACTTTCAGCGTTTGGATTTTTGGAATCCGGCCGGTTCGGACGTGCGTCATTCTGTTCTTTTGACGCCAACTCCCAACCGCTCGATTTTCTTGGAATTGCCCACTCACTTGGTGGTGTGTCGTCCAGTGCACCCGGATCTTTCGAACTGCGTTCGGGTTCTGCTGTCATCATACCTCCGTGCAGCAGTACATTTCATTGCTTGACCTCATCGCACTGCTGCCTTTCTTTGCGACCATCATACCATAGAGGTCAGTAACCATCACATCAAATCGTTGGTTGATGCCTGCTTCAGCCTGGGTTTCGATTTGACAGTGGCCTGTATCGCCCACTATAATGTCCTTTTGGTACTATGTGCATTTCTGGCCATTCAACGTGCCCGGCACTCCATAGTCCTTTCTAGTGCAATGAACCGGTCTAGCTATTGCCAAGCACGCAAGATAGACGCTGCGAGTAGGTGATCGGTTTCATAGGTTCCGGATGCGCAAGACAAAATTCGGACCATTTATGATGATGTTTAGCCGCGGCGTTTGCCGCGATGTGATAGCCGCAACAGGCTGGAACAAAGGAGCGACAAATGCCAAAGCGAACGTGGCAACCGAAGGTACGTAAACGACTTAAGACGCACGGCTTCCGCAAGCGGATGAAGTCGCCCGGCGGTCGAAATGTACTGAAACGACGTCGAGCGCGAGGCCGTCAGAGTGTAGCAGTGACTGTTAGCCATCGCAAGTCGATCAAAGACTAGCAGTCGAGGTATTGAAGCGCTAGTTCGGCGTCTTCAGCGGCCGTCATTGTTGAGTGAAGCGACGCTATCGAGTACGCGATAATACGCGGTTCCGAGAAATACGTCGACAGGGTAAGTCCTTCTCGGACAGAATGCTGGTTTTATGTATTCTGCCCAATGATCTACCCTACTGTCGATTCGGGTTTTCGGTTAGCAGTCGAATTGGCAATGCGGTCAATCGCAATCGTATCAAGCGCCGGCTGCGCGAGTCGATGAGGCTACGGCAAGATTCGCTCAAACCCGGTTGGGACCTGGTTCTCATTGCCAGGAAACCGATATGCGATGCGAGTTATGACGAGATGGATGCTGCCTGCGCCCGCCTCATCCGGCGGGCGCATTTATTACGTTTGCCGAGCGATGATTTCGCAGAGACGAATCATTGTACGCAGGCGAACGTAACAGAAAAATAACCATGCGAAAAATAGTCCTTCAGATCATTCGTTTCTACCAGGTCTTCATATCGCCGCTATTGGGGAGCAACTGCCGTTTCTATCCCACCTGCTCCCATTACACGTACCAGGCGATAGAAATTCATGGAGTCGCAAAAGGCGGGTGGCTCGGTATCAAACGAGTTGTTCGTTGCAATCCATTCAATCCCGGCGGGTTTGACCCGGTTCCCGGACACTCGCATGTGACCGACACTACCGTTGAACCGAATATGACCGACGCTCAACCGTCCGAGCGAGGAGAGTAAGTCACTGTGAAACGAAAATATCTGGTAATGCTGCTGCTCTTGATTCTGGCAGCATTCCTGTTGTCCGGCTGCGGTGTAAACCGTCAAGGCGTCGATGTAACGACGGTCGCGCCCGAAGGACCTTGGCAGACGTTTGTTGTTTGGCCATTGGCAAAGTCCCTAATCTGGCTTAATACGTTTTTGGCCGGGTTAAACATTCACTATAGTTGGGGTTGGGCGATCATCGTTTTCACGTTGATCATCAAGGTGGTCACACTTCCATTGACTGTGCAGCAGATCCGCGGCATGCAGGCGCAGAAGGAGTTGCAGCCAAAACTGCAGGCGCTGCAGAAGAAATATGGCAAGGACCGTGAAAAACTGTCACAGGAGCAGATGAAGCTCTACAAGGAAGCAGGTGTAAACCCGCTCGGCGGTTGTCTGCCGCTCATTGTCCAAATGCCGATTCTGTTCGGTCTATACGCATCCATTGTCGCACTGAGCCCCATGTTGGAAGGTGCTGGCTTCTACTGGATACCGAACCTCGCATTCCCCCAGTACACACACGGCCTATCCTGGATTCCTGAGACATACCAGGCTGGCGACTATGCTACTTTAGCTGCATACTTAGTATTGCCGATTCTTCTGGTTGTTTCGCAGTTTGCGATGCAGAAGTGGATGACGCCAACGCCAGATGCGGGCGGTGGCGCCGGTGCAGGCATGACCAAGCAACTAGGTCTGATGATGACTTTCATGTTCGGCTTTTTCACGCTACAGGTACCGGCTGCCCTGACGCTTTACTGGGTGACCAGCAACTTCCTGCAGATGGGTCAGCAGTGGTTCATTACCAACCGCATGTCGTCCAGATCGGCAGTCACCAGTGATTCGCCGAGCGAGATGACCATCGATGCCGAACCCATTGCCGCTGAAGAGTCTACGCAGGCGGCTACGTCGTCCACGAACGGTGGTGGACCGTCAGCCAATACATCCAAGAAGAAGCGACGGCGCTCAAAACGGAGATAAATCATGGCCGAAAGTACGTATGAATTCACCGGAAAGTCGGTAGACGAAGCAGTAGCGGACGCCTTGGCACAGCTCAAGGTTACCCGTAGCGATGTTGCAGTCGAAGTGCTGAACAAAGGGAGCCGCGGCATTTTTGGCATCGGCAGCGAGCCGGCGCGAATACGCGTCACAGTAGGGCAAGAACCTGTCGCAGCTGCAGAAACTGCCCCCGCTGTAACCAGCTCGACCCCAAGAAAAGAAGTGAACACATCAGCCGAAGCGACGGCTCAAAACAAGCCCGCTACCAAAGCGACTGACGAACCGGTCACTCAGGAAGAAGCGGTCGTCGAGAAAGCCGTTGTCAACGAGTCGAAAGACGAAGTTGCCGAAAGCGAAGAACAGTCAGTCGCTGAATCCGAGACTAGGACTAGCGATCAGGTTGATAATGAAGTGCTTGCGCAGATGGCATCCGAGATGCTCAGCGAGATCGTTCGCCTCATGGGCTTCGACGCAGAAGTGGTCAGCAGTTGGCTGGAACAGGACGGTAATGACCCGTCGAACGCCTATCTTCTGCTGGATATCGAAGGCGAAGATCTAGGCGCGCTCATCGGGCGCAGGGGTGAGACACTGGCTAGTCTTCAGTACCTCGTACGGTTGATGGTCAACCAGCGCATCAAGCAGTGGCGAAACATCGTAGTCGACGTCGAAAAGTACAAGGAACGGCGCGAGACGCAGCTCACACAGCTAGCCTTGCGCATGGCGGACCAAGTAGCGGAGTCCGGTCGCGCAGCCGCCTTGGAACCTATGCCGGCAAACGAGCGACGCTTAGTCCACCTGGCGTTGCGCGACCATGAGTTGGTCTATACACAGAGCTCCGGCGAAGGCGACCGCCGCAAAGTGAATATCGTGCCCAGGGACACCGCCTAGGTTCGGTCACATCCGAACGTACTGTATCCTACACGCCCCGCCAATACTGATGGGGCGTGTTTTTATTGCGGCTTCATTCTGCGCTATAGTGGGCGTACAGTTTGACGCATTCGATTGTAGCCGCCGTTTAGTAGGCGCTTGCTGATAGATACAATAGCAAGTACTTACCATTAACATAAAGGATCCACGGCGCCAATCGCGCAATCGGCTAACACAGACGCCGCACGTCTCGGTCGATTCATTTTCGCCCGATCCGATCGCCCTGAAAGCAGCGATTTACCTAGCAACTCAACACAGTTATCACATTTTTCAGCCGATCCATTAGTCGATTCACAATAGGTGAGTGTACACACGGTGGCAGAATCTCAACGCGAAGTGGAAAAGCACATCGTCCTCGTCGGACATATCAGCCGTGACCTGGAATCAGCCGAAATCGATGGCCCCTATCGAGTTGGCGGAACGGTGAGTTTTGGTGCAGTGGTGGCAGCCAATCTCGGACGCCAACCGGTGATCATCACCAGCACCCAGGAGAGCACAGACCTTTCGGAGCTTCCGCCAGAGACCGAGTTGCACAACATCCCGTCGCGGCAGAGCACAACTTTTACGAATATCTACAAACCCGAAGGCCGAATTCAATACTGTTACTCGCAGGCCCTGCCTATCACCGCCGCCGATATCCCGGAGAAATACCGTTCGCCCAGCGCCGTCTTGCTAGGCCCACTGATCGAGGAAGTGACGACGGATGTGGCGACCGTTTTTGACGACGACGTGCTGGTTTGCGCCATCCCACAGGGCTGGATGCGCAGGGTCGATGAAAGCGGTCGCGTGCACAGCAAGGATTGGGCCAACTACGCAGAGATCCTACCGCACTTGGATGTGCTGGTGCTTTCACTCGAAGACATTGAATTTGAACTATCAAGACTCAATCCCATGTTCGATCTGGTGCCGTTGCTGATTCTAACGGAGTATCATGACGGCAGCACAGTTTACCGCAACCTCGGCAACGGTGATATGGAGGTCATCAAAGTACCGCCTCGACCTGCCAAAGAACTGGATCCAACCGGCGCCGGCGACGTGTTTACCACATCGTTCATGATTCGCCTGCAGGAAACGGGCGATCCCATCGAGTCTGCCAGATTCGCCAACGTCGTGGCTTCCTACAGCGTGGAGCACGTTGGAGTCTCTGGCATCCCAAGCCGGAACGAGGTACAGGACTACATGCAAAGCCATCCCTTTGTACCCGAAGCTATGATCCTCCACCGTGGCGATTAGGACGCTATGACTGCCAAAGTACTCGTTTTCGCCAACCAAAAGGGCGGTGTCGCCAAGACAACAACAACGGTCAATTTGGCCGCCTACGTTGCTGCCAAAGGCCGGCGCGTCTTGGTCGTGGACATGGACCCGCAAGCGAACGCCACGACCAGCGTCGGCGTAGACCCGCGCTCTCTGGAGTACAGCATCTACGATGTTCTTCTCGGCGCTATGGCTGCCCAACCGGTCATTACGCTCACTGACCGCGTTAATCTAGACTTGTTACCGTCGACAGCGGACCTTGCCGGCGTGGAAGTGGAGATGATTCAGATGTTGGCGCGGGAGCGACTGCTTCAACGTGCGCTGGAGCCGCTTCTGGAAAGCTACGACTACATCCTCATCGATGAGCCGCCCAGTCTCAGCTTATTGACTATTAACGGGTTAACCGCAGCGAAGGACGGCGTCATCATACCGGTTCAGTGCGAATATCTTGCACTGGAAGGGTTGAGCTTGCTGTTGCAGACGATTCGTCAGGTACGCGATGTCCTCAACGATCAGCTTGCCATTGCCGGTGTGGTGCTGACTATGTACGATGCGCGTACCAAGCTTTCGCAGGAAGTGGTGCAGGAAGTGCGCCAGTATTTCCCACATGCCGCCTTCCGCACGGTCATCCCCCGCAGTGTACGCCTGAGCGAAGCGCCGAGTCACGGTCGACCCATTTCCGAGTATGCACCGGAGAGCGCCGGCGCTTTGGCCTATGCGTCGCTAGCCAAAGAATTCATCCAGCGCATGGAAAGCGAAGCCGTTAACACAGTGTCAGCGGGGTAGTCACGCTCGAGCTGAAGGATATTGCCTGGATGAAATCGGTATGGAAGGGAGTTGAGCATGGCCGATAAATTAAGCGGAAACTCGTCTGCGAAACGTCGCGGACTGGGCAAGGGGTTAGGCGCCTTGATCGTCAATACGGACCCGGAAACGCTTGAGTCAACAGGCGCTTCAACACCCGCCGATGGACGTGTTGGGCAGAGCGGTATTCTGCAGATTCCGGTCGAGTGTATCAGTGCCAATCCACAGCAGCCGCGCACGCAATTCGACGAGCTGGCTCTTGTCGAACTGGCTAAATCCATCCGCGAACACGGGATCATACAGCCCCTAGTTGTTACCGAGAACCCCAACGAACCGGGCGCCTACTGGTTAATCACCGGCGAGCGGCGCTGGCGAGCAGCGCATTTGGCAGGTCTGGAGCGCGTCCCAGCAGTGGTGCGTGATGCTACACCGCGTGAGCTGCTTGAGCTAGCGCTGGTTGAGAATGTGCAGCGCTCTGATTTGAATGCGTTGGAAGAAGCTGCGGCCTATCAGTTGCTCATCGACCGTTTTCATCTTAAGCAGGAAGAAATCGCGCAGCGTGTTGGACGCAGCCGCTCCGCTGTCGCTAATACGCTGCGATTGCTGAATTTGCCGCAGGATGTGCAGCAGGCGCTGATTGACGGCGAAATAACAGCAGGACATGCTCGAGCGTTGTTGGCGTTGCCTGATGCAGAATCCATGAGCATCGTGCTGGAACGCATCACATCCAATGGGCTCAACGTGCGACAGACGGAAGAAATGGTCAAGGTTCTGCTACAGCCGGCCCCACAAGCACGAGAAGAACGTGCATCAGAAAAGCAGAAGGCCACCCCGGATGCATACCTACAAGATTTGGAAGGACAGTTTCGCAATGCATTGGGCACGCGCGTCAATCTAAATCGCAATCGAGACGGAAGCGGTCGTTTGGTCGTGCATTTCTATAATGACGACGACCTGCAGAGCCTATACGAGCGTTTCGTCGAAGAGTCCGATAGCTGACAGTACTGTGCGCACCCTGCGGTCCTCTTCCCCTAACACAACGAGTAGCTGAACTGTAGCCGCGCATCGTGAACGCCTCGTCGATGGAACCTAACGACCAACCCTTTCAATTCAGACGTCCGCAACGGTTGGTCATAGGTGAAGAGACGCTGGGTTGGGTGGTTGCGGGGGCAAGCGCTATGGCGCGATATTGGTTCATTCCCGCCATGAGAAACCTGCCGCCTCTACCGGATACCGGCACACAATACCCGATCATGGACTGCAACGTTGCCGGCATCTATAGTCGAGACGAGGCTCGTGCTCAACTGCTGGCAGATGACTTGAGGGTCCCGCACACGATCACGAGTCTTTCCGACTTAGGGCGGCGAGACAACATCCACTGCGTCTATGTAGGCGGTCACCCGCGCCATCACTACGAAATCACATTAGCCGCGCTGTCAGCCGGCAAGCACGTGCTTGTCGAAGCGCCTATGGCGACGACGCTTGATGATGCCTTGACTATGGCGCACACGGCGTCTAGTAGAGGCCTTGTGCTTGGCGTGAACTATTTTCGACGCGCAGACCCAGCTATAGTTCGCGTGCGGCAGATGCTGCTGAACCGGGAAATCGGCGACCTGGTGGGCGTGCGGATGGCCAATATGGTGATGCTGGAGCCACGGCTGCAGACATGGCGTTTGCGCCACCACGACGGCGGTGTTGTTCTTAACCGCAGCGTGCATGACATCGACTTGGCGCGTTATTTGTTGCGCGATGAAGTGGAATGGGTTCACGGTCGTAATACCATGAATATACTGGGGACACAGGTGGAAGAGGACGTACTCTACCATATGCATATGCGCCGCTCGGGTCTTACGCTCGAACTACATGATTCGTTCATCATCCCGCACAACTCGACTCGCATGGAAATCTACGGCAGCATCGCTTCGCTTGTGATCTATAACTGCTTTGAGCACACGCTGGAGAACGAGCTGTGCCTGGTGCAGAACCAGCACCTGCGCCCGCTAAACGTAATACCTGCCGATCCGTTGCAACAGAGCATCTCTGACTTTGTCAGCGCAGTGCGCGGCCACGGCAAGCCGTTGGCGGCAGCGAGTGACGCCATTCGAACGCTCCAGGTTGCGTTAGCACTGCGTGAATCAATTCAGAGCGGTGCGCCAGTGCATATCGAAGAGACAGGTCGTAGACTCGACGATTATTCCGTGTATTAGCATGCGCAAAAAGGTGGGCTATTGGTTGGCGATTGTGCTTGCCCGCAGATCGGGTTGAACGGTACACAAAGGCAGATTTCAATATGGTACGATCAGTTGGCAAACTGTGTTGGTGAGATTCATGAGAAGAGTTGCAATCGCCCATTTCATCGGTTAGAATGCAGACTGTTTCGTCGGGCAAAGGCGAGTAGATTCTGCTCGGGCATGAGCTAGATGAATGATCAGCCCAAACACAGTCGAATCTTGACAGCTGAACTCTCCTCGTCTTTATAAATACGTTTGTATTGGGTACTGGATTCACGCCGACATTCGCTGTATGTTGGCATTCGATAAAACACGTAAGGCAATTCATCACATGGCAAGTTCTCCAGAGGAAAAGTTTGAGCAACTGAAGCAAGAACAGATGCATCAGTATATGCACGACACCATTGAGGTGCCGGAAGAGCTGCAGGCCAATGTCATGGTCACCACACTGGACAAGATTTATAATTGGAGCCGCAGCTCCAGCGTGTGGCCGCTATTTTTTGGCATCGCGTGTTGCGCTATCGAGATGATCGCCACAGCCAGCGCACGCTACGATCTAGCTCGCTTTGGCATGGAGGTTATGCGACCAAGTCCTCGCCAGAGTGATTTAATGATAGTCTCCGGCACGGTGACTAAGAAGATGTTGCCGGTGATTGTGCGCATCTACAACCAGATGGCCGAACCTCGTTACGTACTTTCCATGGGCGCTTGTGCAACGGGCGGCGGACCGTTCAAGGAAGGGTACAGTGTTGTCAGCGGTATTGATAAGTATCTGCCGGTAGACGTATATGTGCCAGGCTGCCCGCCAACGCCGGAAGCGCTCATATTCGGTTTATTGAAGCTGCGTGAGAAAATCGACCGTCAGTCCATCAGCGAGGTCTCCTGGTATCGCAAGAATACATCCGATATGGTGCCGATTCCGGTGCTGGGTCCGGATATTTTTGATCCGCGCGAGGTGGAGATGATTCGGTCGTATACCATGACTGCCAAGTCCTCCAAGGTAGAGACAAAAGAACAGAGCAGCCTCAAGACAGAGACTGCGGGTGCGGACAAAATGCAGCTTTCCGACGCAGCGCAAGCACGCATTGAAGCTGCGAAAGCTAGGGCGGCGGCAAAGTCCTCCACGGAAGAGACACAAGAACAGAGCAGCTCCAAGACAGAGACTGCGGGTGCGGACAAGAGGCAGCTATCCGACGCAGCGCAAGCACGCATTGAAGCTGCGAAAGCTAGGGCGGCAGCAAAGAAGTCGTAGTGGTTTGTTGGCAGTACCTTTTCCTGCGTTGATCTTGGATATATGTACCCAGAGTGGCAATAGTTGAGAGGCATGAGCAATGAGTGATGCAACCATGGCAGCCGAGGCTCCAGAAACGACAACGGACGCTGAATATCCGTACGAAGGCGTAGCTGACGGGGCTGTCATCGGTAAATGGGCTTCAGACACAGAGGAAGCGCTTGTTGTTGACCCAACCAAGCTCCTGGACTTCCTCACGTATCTTCGCGACGTGATTGGTTATGATTACCTTAGCAGCGTAACCTGCGTCGACTACAGCGCTTACAAGGGCAAGATGCGCGAGGACATTAGCGAGCGTTTTGATGTCGTCTACCACCTCTATGACACAAAGACCGTAGACGGTGCACTCGTCTTGCATGTGCGTGTGCCGACCCACGAAACTGTCCCATCGGTAACTTCGCTTTACGCCAGCGCGAATCTCCAAGAGCGCGAAATATACGACCTATATGGAATCAAATTCGACGGCCATCCAAATTTGCGTCGCGTCTTTCTGTGGGAGGGGTTTAACGGTCATCCGCTACGCAAGGATTACAAGGAAGCCTACTACGAGGAAGAGGCGAAACCGTTCAAGAGCCGCCATCCAAAAGGCGACTACGTTTGGGATGAGGACAGGGTGCCATGGGGTAAGAATACAATTTATCCGGATGGCTGGGATCCAGAATCATGGGAAGATCCTGTCACCTACGTGCCGGTTAGCCAACTGAGCGAAGAAGAAGCAGGCGGCCAGTTCGAGACGGAGGATATCGTCATCAACATGGGGCCGCATCACCCGTCCACGCATGGCGTATTCCGCATGCTAACGCGGGCTGAAGGGTGAGACCATCACCGCGCTGGAACCCGAGATGGGCTATCTTCATCGCAACCATGAAAAAATCGGGGAACGCAATACGTGGCTGATGAACATGCCGTTCACCGATCGCTTGGATTACATTAATTCCATGAGCAATAACTTCGGCTATGCCCTGGCGGTTGAGAAGCTCGCTGGCATCGAAGTGCCGGAGCGTGCGGAATACATCCGTATTATCATGGCTGAATTGACGCGTGCGTTGAACCACATGTGGACCATAGGCTTTATCCTCAATGACCTTGGCGCACTACAGACGCCGGCTCAATATGGTATTGAAGAGCGCGAAGTCATTCTGGACCTATTTGAGGCAGCAAGCGGTGCACGGCTGATGTGCAACTACTTCCGCTTCGGCGGTGTTGTGCGTGATCTACCCGAAGGATGGCTAGAGCGGGCGCACTATGTGGTGCATGACCGCATTCCGCGAGCGCTGGACAAGCTGGACCGTCTGATCAGCGATAACGAGATCGTAAAGGCGCGCGGCGCAGGGGTGGGTTACATCAGACCCGAGGATCATATTTCATTGGGCACGAGCGGTCCGCAGCTGCGCGCTGCCGGCATCAAATATGATATCCGCAAGAACGACCCATACAGCATCTATGACCGCTTCGACTTTGACATTCCGACGCTGCCGCAGGGCGACATTTACGCTCGATATTACATTCGCCTGTTGGAAGCGCGCGAGAGCGTCAAGATTCTAAAGCAAGCCTTGCGCGATATTCCTGAGGGCGAAATACTCGGCGGCAAGGGCGGATATACGGTGCGACCACCCGAAGGTGAAGCGTTTGCACATGTGGAAGGTCCCAAGGGTGAGTTAGGTTATTTCGTAGTGAGCGACGGCAAACCCAATCCGTATCGATATCATATTCGAGCTTGCAGTTTCATCAACCTCAACGCACTCGGCCCCATGTGCGTCGGCTACAAAGTTGCAGATGCAGTGGTTATCCTCGGAGCTATCGATATTGTTTTGGGAGAAGTGGACCGTTAGGAGATAGGTATGTTCGGAACTGGTCTATTGAAGGGTCTGGGCGTTACATTCAAACATGTCAGCCGCACTTATACGGATGACATGAAGAAGGTGCCCAGTCGATATACAGATAGCGTTGATGTGGGCGGCAAACAGAAGGTGATTAACCAGCCTGCCAGCAACGCGGGTCTGTTCACAATTCAATATCCTGAAGAGCGACGGCAGTGGCCGGAACAATTCAGGTTCATTCCCATGTTGCTCTGGGATACGGAAAAGGGCGAAGACCGCTGCACAGCCTGTGGTATTTGTGCGAAGGTTTGCCCGCCGCAGTGCATTTGGATTGTGCGAGACAGTGATGAGGAAGGCAAACCGGTCACCCGGCCTGCAGAATACTTCCTGGACGCATCGATCTGCATGAGTTGTGGCTACTGTGTGGAGTTCTGTCCGTTCGACGCCATCAAGATGAATCACGATGTGGAATTGGCTGTCTTCGAGCGCTATCCGGATCTAGTCTACAACAAAGCGGAACTAACGGTTCCGTTAGAATACTACGCGGCGCTATGGCCAAATCAGTATGCAGCTGAAGAAGAAGAGCGCCGCAAGAAGGAAGAGGCGGATAAGGCCAAAGCCGAAGCCAAGGCGAAGCGTGCAGCCGAGAAGGCGCAAGCCACTACAGATAAGCCCAAGCGCACACCGGAAGAGATTGCGGAGATGAAGCGCAAGGCGCAGGAGCGTTCTGCTGCTGCCAAGGCGAAAGCGGCGGGAAATGCGCCAGCTGAGGCTGCAGTCGTCGCTTCCGGCGGAGATTCTGAAGCGGAAGCAAAACGTGCTCGACTGGAAGAGCTTAAGCGCAAGGCAGCAGAACGAGCCAAGCAACGCCGCGAGGAGAGCGAGTAATCGCGGCGCCCGCACTTGACCAGTTGTGTATAATATATTTGATAGGTACGGGCCAGACATGCAGATGGCAAGTCTGGCCCGTTCTGATGTAGACCTGGTTTCGACATGGAATTATGTGATCGAAATAAGCCGGTCATTGCTCACATAGAAGGAGACTCACGATGGCACTGAAGTTTACATACATCGGACAGTCAACATTCCTCATTGAAGTTGACGGCGTAAACATTGTCATAGACCCATACCTGGCGCCGCACAATCCCGTTGCAACTGTTACAGCGGAAGAAGTCCCTGCGGACTATATTCTCATCTCGCACGGACACGGCGACCACATCGCAGACGCCGTGCCGTTGGCAAAGCGCACCGGCGCTCTGGTAATCACCAATGCGGATATAGCGAAGTGGCTGGACAAACAGGGTGTGCAAAATGTGCATGCCATGCACATCGGCGGCGCCCACACATTCCCTTTTGGACGCGTAAAATTGACGGTCGCGCTCCACGGATCGAGACTTCCAGATGGCAGTGTCGGCGGTAATCCGGTTGGATTCCTAATCCATTTCAATGATGGTCACGATGTCTACTTTGCCGGCGATACGGGCTTAACCTATGACATGAAGCTCATTGCCGATGCTGGCGGCGTGGACCTGGCGCTGTTGCCAATTGGCGACAACTTCACCATGGGACCGGAAGATGCCATTCGCGCCGCGCAATTCGTGAACGCGAAGCACGTGATCCCCATGCATTACAACACGTTCCCACTCATCGAGCAGGACGGTGAAGCTTTCGCCGCGACGTTGCACGATATAGCGGAGATCGATAGCACGGTCATGAAGCCAGGTGATCAGACGGTCTTTGAATAGAGCTGCGGCATGTTGGTTTTTCACCGACCAATTGATGCCGTTCTAATAGGCAAGGTTGATATTGCAGCAAGGAAAGAAGTATGAGTACAAGTGAATTCGCAGTACAGTCGAAAGCGGAACTGCTCTTCCCCGCCCATCTGATTCCTTCACTTCGTGAGCTTCGCGGCGATGAATGGCGCGATCTCGTAGACAGGATCACGGCACTGCCTGAAACGCATCCGGACAGTCTCGCATTCGTGCTGATGATGATCGAGTTGGACGGATGCTTGCGTTGCAATAGCAACAACTATAAGTTCTTGCGCGGTTGCTATCTGTGTGCTACGCAAGCTGTACAGTCATTCAAGGGGACCGACACCGATCTGATCGACCTTTTCGGCAAAGCAAAGAATGAACTTGAGATGCAGCTGCAGCGCGGCGTTCGGCCTGGTGCGTTGAAGATCGCTGACTGAAGCTAACTCAGCAGGCTCGTTTTCGCACAGGCTTGCCGCCAACAAATTCGGTACCGCTATCGAACGCACCGCTAACATGGTTGATTCCGCACAACAGCCAATAGAGACCGCTGCCACTCGCATCGCTATCATAGGCGCTGGCATCGCAGGATTGACCGCCGCCTATGATTTGGCGCGAGATACCTCGAATCCCGCTGGTACCGAAGTAGTCGTGCTGGAAGCTGGATCAACGCTGGGCGGTCTTGCCGCCGGCTTCAAAGGTCGACCGGAATGGGACTGGCCTCTGGAGCACTTCTACCACCATCTCTTTACCAACGACTACGACATCATCAAGCTCACTGAAGAGATCGGCATGGCTGACCAGTTGGTGACCTATTCGCCAGTCACAGCCATGTTCATGGACGGCGAACTCTATCCGTTGGACTCGGCGTTACGCGTGATGCGTTTCCCGCACATTCCCGTGATAGACCGGCTGCGCATGGGCATGGTCATCGCCTATCTGCGCTACCATCCGGCTAAGCCGTGGCGTCGCTTCGACAAGATGGTAGCGGATGAGTGGCTGAACAGAACCATGGGCAGGAAGGCATACAATACCGTGTGGAAGCCTATGCTGCAGGGTAAGTTTGGCGATGACTATGACAAGGTCAACCTTGCTTGGTTCTGGGCGCGGTTCTATAAGCGTACGAAGAACTTGGCCTACTTTAACGGCGGCTTCCAAGCCTTTGTCGATGGTCTGGCGCGGGCGGCGACTGATGCCGGTGCTACCATTCTCACGGATCGACGCATCACTCGCGTCAATTGCGCTGCGGATGGCAAATTTGTGATTGAGGAAGTATCCGGCAGCACAGAAAAGTATGACTTGGTATTGGTAACCGTTAGTCCATCGCTCATGACGCGCCTAGTACCAGAGCTGCCCGCCGGCTACACCGAACAACTCACATCGCTCAAAAGCATTGGCGCTGTGGTCCTGACCGTAGCGCTGGATCGCAAGCTGATGGACGAGGTCTACTGGGCCAACATTCCGACGCAGGCCAACATGCCATTTCTTGCGCTGGTCGAACACACGAACATGATCGCCCCGTCACACTATGACGGCGACCATCTTCTGTACATTGGCGATTATCTGTCTGAAGATCATCCGTATTTCGAACTGAATGCCGCCGAGTTGCTGTCCGAATTTCTTCCCCATTTGCCGGCGTTCAATCGCTCATTCAACGAGAGCTGGGTGAAAGGCGTCTGGATACACAAGGCGAAGTATGCCCAGCCGGTGCCGCCTGTAGGTTACGCGGAGATGATCCCGGAGATCCGTACGCCGCTGGACGGACTCTATTTTGCGTCGATGAGCCAGGTCTACCCCTGGGATCGCGGCACGAATTATGCTGTGGAAATGGGCCGAAAAGTTGCTCGCATGATGACTGATGATCTGCGGATCGCAATGTGACCAGTTGGTCACTGACTCAGCATGTTTGGGAGTGTTTCTCTCGGTCAAACCGATCTCCTCAGGACACAGTGGGAATCGGGAGTACGGTATATAGTGCAATCACAAATTACAATAGGAACAGCCGTTTGTAGCTGTTCAAATTATATTACCGCAAACCATGATGGCTGACCCGCCTCGTGGCTTTGCGCAAGAGAGGAAAAATAGATGTCTACCGAAAATCCAAACGCAACGAGTGTAACTGAGGAGGCAGTCCGTAAAGCGCTCTCCACGGTTCAGGAACCTGAATTGCACAACGACCTGATCACCCTCAACATGATCCGCGATCTCGTCATCAACGGGAACGATGTGACGTTCACCATCATGTTGACGACGCCGGCTTGCCCGCTGCAGGATCAGCTCGAAGATGAGAGCCGAGCTGCCGTCCTTTCGCAGGTGCCGGGCATCAGTACCGTGACCATTAAGTTCGATTCCAATGTACAGACTGACGCACGCATCGCGGCGAAGATCGACGTGCCCATTAAGAACATAATCGCTGTCGCCAGCGGCAAGGGCGGCGTAGGAAAGAGCACAATAGCAACAAATCTCGCCGTCAGTCTTGCCCAGGACGGAGCCAGAGTCGGTCTGCTGGATGCCGACATCTATGGCCCAAATATTCCTATGATGTTTGGCATCAAGGGACAGCCCAGGGTCAAGGACCACAAACTGGTCCCGATGGAGGCGTACGGCGTGAAGATCATGAGCATGGGCGTGCTCATGCCGGAAGGCGAAGCGCTAGTGTGGCGCGGACCCATGCTGCACAAGGCTATTCAGCAGCTGCTGGAAGATGTTGATTGGGGAGAGCTCGACTACCTAATCGCCGACATGCCTCCTGGCACGGGTGACGTGCAGCTCAGCCTAGCTCAGAGCGTACCCATCACTGGCGGTATCATCGTTACCACTCCACAGGCAGTCAGCGTCAGCGACGCTCAGCGCGGCGCCACCGCATTCGCGCACTTGGACGTGCCGATTCTCGGCGTAATTGAGAACATGAGCGGCGAAATTTTCGGCTCCGGCGGCGGACGTATCGTAGCCGAAGGCATGGGCGTGGAGTACCTGGGCTCTGTCGAACTGGATCCGCACGTGCGCATCGGCGGAGACGCGGGTCAGCCGATTGTAGTGTCCGAACCGAACAGCGAAACAGCTCGAACATTGCGCATGCTGGCACGTAAGATTGCCGCACGCATCAGCGTCATGTCTCTGGCGCCTGAGACGTCTCTGAACATCTCGTAACGCGTAGTATGGTCCTGCCGTCGGATTCTAGGAGCAGACCGTACGGTCTGCTCTTTTATCTGCAAGGCGGTCGGTATTACCAATTGCGAACCCTTGCGCTCAAATTGCCAGGCTTTCCTAACGCAGACTGGTAGAGCAGGTTGTCACACCTAAGATTTTTGTGGCCCAAGGTGTTCTAGGCATCCTGTGTCCGTACGCAAGCGCTCACTTCAAATTTCGCACTGCTAACCAGGAACTTGCCTTTGCTCTCTACCATAGAACAAGTGTTATTCGTGGTATTGATCATCCTATCTGCAGCGATGACATGGCGCAGCTTTGGCGCAGTCCATCGCATCATTATACAGGGGCGCGGACCCTTTCCGACGTGGGCTAACGTACGAGACAGATTGACCGGGGCAGCACGTCAGTGGCTGCTTGAACCGGACATCTGGCGCACCAGGCGAATGACCAGCTTGATCCATTTCGGATTGGCATTAGCGTTTGTATTCTTCTTTGTAGTCAACTTCTCCGATTTCTACTTTGGTTTCACGGGTCGACGTCTGTACGGCGATAGCAGACTCGGTAACACCTATCGCTTGTTTACCGACTTCATCAGTGTCGCCGTACTCACAGCAATGGTCTATTTCGTGCTGCGACGGTTCATCACGCATCGACGATTGTTCGAGGTTCGTGAGAATATTCCCTTGATGGACGCTGTCCGGCGCGGCGGTCCAGCCAAGGACTCCTTGCTCGTCGCCGGCTTCATCCTGCTGCATGTCGGCGCGAGACTTGTCGGCGAGAGCTTCATGCTTGCCTATTCGGCGCCGCAAGCTTCACAGCCAATTGGCAGTACGCTTAGCAGGTTATGGGTTGTATGGAGTGCGGACGCACTAGTGCTCGGCATGCACGCTTCCTGGTGGCTGTCGATTGGCCTCATCCTACTGTTCCTCCCCTATTTCCCATTCACGAAGCACTTTCATCTCATCATGTCGGGCGTGAACTTCCTGACTAAGCCGCAACGAAGCGCCGTTGGCTCGCTCGATGTTATCAACTTCAATGAGATTCGTGCGGCTGAGGATGAAAGGCGTCTCGGCGCTAGCGCACTAACCGACTTGCCTTTTACGCAACTAGTTGACGCGTACGCCTGCATCATGTGCAACCGCTGCCAGGATATATGCCCCGCCTATGCGTCCGGCAGCGATCTTTCGCCGGCGGCAGTTGAAATCAACAAGGCCTATCATCTGAGGGAGTTGCAACGGCATGCTGGCGCAGATCCACTCCCTGCTACGCCGCTGCTTGCCTTCGCAACAAACGTGTCAGCGCTCTGGGCATGCACGGCATGCATGGCCTGCATCGACATCTGTCCAGTTGGCGCTGAACCCATGCTGGATCTCATGGAAATGCGCCGGGAGCGGGTTCTGCGTGCGGACGCGTATCCGCAAGAGTTGCAGCACGTCTACACAGGCATGAGCAGCAGCGGCAATCCGTGGCATCTGCCATCGGGCAATCGCATGGCATGGGCCAAGGGATTGGAAGTGCCCACCTGTGACGAGTTGCCCGAAGCGGATATTCTCTGGTGGGTCGGCTGCGCATCCGCATACGAACGAAGGGCGAAAGAGACGGCGCGCGCTTTTGCCCAGCTACTGCATGCGGCTCATGTGTCATTTGCGGTGCTCGGCGAACGGGAGCGTTGCACGGGAGACGGGGCGCGTCGAACCGGCAACGAATATCTATTTCAGCAATTGGCGGCGTATAACATTGAAACGCTCAACCAGGTGCAGCCAAAGCGCATCGTGACGACGTGCCCGCACTGCTTGCACACGTTGGGTACAGAATATAGGCAGTTGGGCGGACACTATGAGGTTGTTCATCACACCCAGTTTTTGCACGAACTGATGGCCGACGGGCGGCTCCAGCTCTCACCCAAATCCGGTGACAAAACCTCAACTTATCATGATCCGTGTTACCTTAGCCGCGCCCACGGCATCATAGAACCGCCAAGAGAGCTGCTTGCGCATACGACTGCTTCATCCCAGGAAATGACGCGGCATGGCACAAACACCTTCTGCTGCGGTGCAGGTGGCGGACAAGTGTGGGTGGAGCAAGCCGAGGGAACTACGCGTATCAACCGGATGCGTTATGATGAAGCCTGCGCGACTAATGCTGACATAGTTGCGACAGCATGTCCCTTCTGTCAGTCCATGCTGACGGACGCACAACAGGAGCGCCACGGTGGCCCAGTCGTCAAGGACATCGCTCAGTTGCTTCTTGAACAGATGGAGGGTTCTTGATGATGTTGCTCCCGACCCAGGGATTTGTATTACGTGCTTCTAAGAACATCGTCAGAAAATGTCATGCTGAATGCAATGAAGCATCTACCAGTACGAATGAGGAGATCCTTCGCTGCGCTCAGGATGACCGATGTCCTTGCTCTTTTTGCGTTGCTAGTCGTGCCTACACTCAACATGCACAAGTACCTTTGATCGTGTGTGTGCAGACTGATATACTGTTCAGGACTGACGTCCAGTCGTAACCGGGATTGCTGTCTCGTATACAGCACACCGCCGTGATTATCACGGCTAGATACCTAGAAGAGCGTGTTGCTGAATGAATAATAACAATAGTGGATCCGTCCTAGAGCCGGTGATGGTAGCCAGTGAGAACGGTCGAAAGGGCATGGTCGAGGCGATGACGCTACTGCGTAACGGCGGTCGCGCCTTGGATGCCGTTGAACTGGCTGCGCGCATCACCGAGGATGACCCGAACGACCATACCGTAGGCTACGGCGGCTTGCCAAATGTGCACGGCGAAGTCGAGCTGGACGCCAGCATCATGAACGGTCGCACGCTAGACAACGGTGCGGTGGCGGCGTTGCGCGGGTACGGTAATCCCATTTTGATCGCACGCAAAATCATGGAGCGACTCCCGCACGTACTGCTGGCTGGTCAAGGTGCAGCAGAATTTGCCAAGGATGCCGGTTTCGAACCGCGTGAGCAACTCACTGAGGAGGCGCAACGGCGCTGGCGCGAAAGATTCACTGAGTTCGATATTGACCCGGACGGTGAGCACGACGCCATTGAATTAGCGTCTTCACTAACGCGTCCGCACGATCTGCAGGCGATTGCGGCAGCGGTAGCCAAAGAGAATCGGTATGGTACAGTCAATTTCCTTGCCATGGACAGCCACGGCGATTTAGCATCGTCTGTCAGCACCAGTGGACTGGGCTGGAAATACCCTGGTCGCGTCGGTGACAGTCCAGATCGTGGGCGCAGGTAATTATTGCGACAATCGCTACGGCGCCTCAACCTGCACCGGTATGGGCGAACTGGCAATCACCGTGAGCACAGCCCGAAGCATTGTCCTGTACATGAAGATGGGGATGTCTATGCAGCAGGCAGGCATGGAAGCACTACGTGATCTAGCCTATCTTGGACATGCGCCGGGTCGATACATGAACATTCTGGCGTTGACACCGAATGGGCACCACGCTGGGTTTACTACCGTACCAGGTAAGTTATACATCTACATGGACTGGACTGTTGAGGAACCGACATCTGCCGAGCGCACGCAGTTGCCGGCTCACTAGCCGATCACCGTGTGTAAAAACGCATAGTACATCTAGCCCGATATTGTTCGGGTATAAATAAACGCAAGGAGAAAATATGAGTGAATACGATTATGACCTAGTGGTCGTTGGAGCAGGACCCGGCGGTTATGTAGCAGCTATCCGCGCTTCGCAGTTGGGGCTGAAGTCCGCCGTCGTAGAACGCGGAAAACCTTGGCGGAGTATGCATGAACTGGGGCTGCATCCCCACCAAAGCTCTTATCTATTGCGCCGACGTCATCGACACACTGCATGACGCCAAGTCGATCGGCATCACCTTTGACAACCTCAAAGTCGATTTTTCGGCCGCAGTGGACCGCAGCCGCAGCATCACCGACCGCCAGAACAAGGGTGTGGCCTTCTTGATGAAGAAGAACAAGATCGACGTCATCGACGGTCACGGCGAGTTTGTGGATGCACACACGCTCAAGATCACGCCGTCCGATTTTCTGCCCGATGCTGAGGAACGCACCGTCACAGCGGAGAACTTCCTCATTGCGACAGGTGCGCACGCTGAGGAATCTGCCAGGCGTCCAATTTGACGGCAAACAGGTCATCGGCTACCGAGAAGCGGTGGTCCTGAAGGACGTTCCGGAAAGAATGGTGATTGTTGGCTCAGGCGCCATCGGCATGGAATTCGCCCACGTCTACAATGCCTACGGAGCAGACGTCACGGTGATCGAGATGCTGCCACAGGTATTGCCTCTCGAGGACGAAGAAGTTTCCGCCGAGATTGAAAAAGCGTTTCGCAAGCAGGGCATCAAGACGCTCGTCAATACGCGAACCGAGAAGATCGAGAAGTTCGATGACCACGTCGAGGTCACGGTCAAGAAGCTGGATGATGAGTCCACAGACACCATCAGCGCCGATATGGTACTGGTGGCTATCGGCGTCAGGCCCAATACGGAAACGGTTGGTCTTGAGAATGCCGGTGTGGAGACATCCAAGCCGGGCTTCGTCGAGGTCGACGAGTACATGCGCACTAACGTCTCCAACATCTACGCAATCGGTGACTGCACGGGAAAGCGTATGCTGGCGCATGTCGCCAGCGCACAGGGAATCGTGGCAGCGGAAACGATGGCTGGCGCCGAGACGGTGCCTTTCCCAGAGGAGCGCTATACGTATATGCCTCGCTGCACCTACTGCAGTCCAGAGGTCGCCAGTATGGGTTTCACTGAGAAAGAGGCCAAAGAAGCGGGGTATGATATCAAGGTCGCTAAGTTCCCCTTCATGCCAAATGGCAGAGCCAGAGCCTATGGCGTGCGCGAAGGCTTCATCAAACTCATCACCGACGCCAAATACGGAGAGATCCTCGGCGCTCATCTCGTTGGCCCAGAGGTTACGGAGCTACTGCCGGAACTTAGCCTGGCACAGTTCATGGAGATCACACCTGCCGAGATCGCACGCACAGTCCATTCGCACCCGACCTTTAGCGAGGTGATCGTGGAAGTTTCAGAGGCTATCGAGGGTCACGCTATTCACTTGTAGTCGCACGTTACGTATGCGTGCGCTACGTATGATTTGCACTTGAGTGGTCGTAGAATGATAGACATAAGACGCCGTGGTGTACCAATGGATCTGACAGTTCGTTTTGCAGAAACGGATCAGATGGGCGTGGTGCATCACAGCGTCTATGCGATTTGGATGGAAGCCGGTCGCGTTGATTGGATGGATTCCGTCGGCATGCCCTATGCAATTGTAGCCGCCAATGGATTTAATTTCGCTGTGACGGGTATCACCATCGAGTACCGAAGTCCGGTTCGCTTTGGCGATGATGTGCGTATTGTGACGATGCTAGACAACCTGCGTAGCCGCCACGTGTCCTTTCAGTATGCGATCTACATTCATGATGGTACGAAACTATGCGCCACGGGCAGTTCTGAGCACATCTGCGTGGATGAACACGGCAGCATGGCGCGTATTCCACAAGATGTGTTGAACCATATGAAGTCGAGTATAGAGAAGTAAAGTATTAACTTCGTTTTGTAGCGCGACCCGATCGCACGGTACAGCTAAAGTGAAACGACCTCCGCTATGATACGCATACAACAGTATGGTCCAGTCACCGCATTTCGCCTCTCGCGCAGCCTATTTGGCCGTCCACTTTATTGGACAACCGCCTACTGGGTGGATGGGCTGTTGATCGATGCCGGCCCTGCTTGCACAGCGCAGGAGTTATTATGTGCGCTGGAGAATAGGCATGTCGAGAAAATCGTTGTAACGCATGCTCATGAGGACCACTTCGGTGGGCTGGCTGGATTGCACTCGCAGTATCCCAACGCGCGGATCTTTGCGCACCGGGGCGCACTCGAGACAATCGCCGAACCAACCAGGCTGAATATGGAGCTGCATCGTCGCTTATTGTGGGGTACGCCTTTGGCCAAAAGTGGAGTCCAGTCACTGGATGATGTTGCCAACGTCGTTTCAACGTCTGCCTATTCATTTCGCATCGTCGACACGCCGGGCCACTCTACTGCGCATATCAGCTTATTTGAGCCGGAACAGCGTTGGTTGTTCTGCGGCGACGCGTTCATCGGCGGGCATGAGCGTACCTGGATGAAGAGCAGCGATCTTTTCGGTGTGGTGTCCAGTCTGCGGACGATGCATAGCTTGCAGCCACAGATACTTTTCCCGGGTAGCGGTACGGTACGAACACAACCTGTGCAGGACATCGCAGAGAAGCTGAACTGGTATGCAAAGCTGGCAGCACGCGTTGCCCTGTGCGAGTCCAGAGGCATGGGCGAGCGCGCAATGGTCAATCGTGTGCTGGGCGGCGAGACACTAATGCGGTACTTGACCGGAGGGAGCCTCTCCGCACGGAATTTGATTGCCGCTTGCCGAAGCTACAATACGCTGCTCAGTGAGAATTGCGGTACAATCGATGGAGACGATACAAAAACTTATAGCAAGATTGCCGTCAAACGAAAGACAGCGGACGGTGATTGACTGGATAGCGGGCAAACTATGAGAGTACTGGTAACGGGAGGGGCAGGCTTCATCGGAAGCCATTTGGCGAATCAACTTCAGTCGCGCGGCCATTACGTGCGAGTGCTAGATGATTCCAGCAGCGGTGACCCATCGCGACTCAATGCGGGCGTCAATTTCAATCGCGGTGATGTACGCGATGTACCGAAGCTATGGTCGCTGCTGCAGGGGATCGAAGTTGTTTACCATTTAGCGGCGCGTGTTAGCGTGCCCGCCTCGATCCTCTATCCACGCGAATACAACGAGGTCAATGTTGGCGGTACGGTCAGCCTGCTGGAAGCTGCCCGCGATGTGGGCTGCGTACGAAGAGTGGTGCTCTCTAGCAGCGCGACGGTCTACGGCGATCACAGCCAGCAGCCCATCTCGGAAGACCGCGATATCAGGCCAGCGGTGCCCTATGCGGTGAGCAAAGCAGCAGCCGAACAGTACTTATTCACAGTAGGACGTCTTGCCGGTTACGAAACGGTCGCTTTACGCATCTTCAATACGTACGGACCAGGTCAAGACGTGCCGCCAGCTCATGCACCCGTGATTCCCCAATTTATGCGCCAGATTGCAGGCAGGGGTTCGGTAGTTGTGAACGGTGACGGCGGACAGACACGCGATTTCGTCTACATCAGCGACGTCGTGGATGCACTCATCTCCGCAGGCTCAGCATCGGATGTGGACGGTCAGATCATCAACGTTGGCAGCGGTGAGGAGACGACCATCCGCGATCTGGTGGAGCTCATCGGCAAGATTACGGGGCAGAGCCCCAACGTACTGCTCAACACCGAAGCTTCGGGCGGAACCGCTCGGCTGGCTGCGGACGTATCCAAGGCAAACCGGTTGTTGCGATATAAGCCGAAGGTTGGACTTGAGCAGGGCCTGCACAAGCTATACACGGAAGATGCCATCTATCACTCGCCGGTAACGGACGTTCAACACCGGTAACTGGCGGCACAAAAACAACTTGCAAGATACAGCGTGAACATGAATTCTATCCGGCGAACGACTTTTGTTGTAGTACTCTTTCTTCTTTTATCCACTGTTTTCTATACAGGCTGCTCCAGCGCTCCGGACGGACAGCGCGTGCTGTCTGCCTATTTGAACTCCAATGCTGACCAAGTGAACCGATCGCATAGCGTCGACGATACACCGGTACGCTTCATTGTGGAACCTGGCACGCCAGCCCGCGCCATCGGCGAGAAGCTGGTCGAGGCAGGCCTCATCGGCGATGATCTGCTATTCGAAGCCTACGTGCGCGTCAATGGGCTGGCTTCCGGGTTGGAAGCGGGCACCTTTGTGCTATCGCCAAACATGACCATGGCCGAGATCGTGGAAAGCCTGCAGAATTCGCGCGCCGACAGCATAACCATCACCATTCCAGAAGGCTGGCGACTGGAACAGATCGCAGACTACCTGGCGGAAATTAAGCTCTTCGGTGACGAGGCAGGCGCTGAGGCATACCGCCAACAAGCACTAAATGGCTCGCTGGACAGCTTGGATGCGGCTAATTATCCCTTCCTGCAGGATCGACCGGCAGGAGCTAGTTTCGAAGGTTTTCTCTTCCCGGACACCTATGAGATACCTGCTGTCGGCACGATACCGGCAGAGGTGTTCAGCCGGCAACTGGACAACTTCGGTACGCAGGTCGTACCCAACTACGAACAAGCTGTAGCGAACGGCACAACAACCCTGAGCCTGTATGAGGTGTTGACTCTGGCGAGCATCGTCGAGCGCGAAGCCGTTATACCAGAGGAACGACCGGATATTGCAGGCGTATACCTCAATCGGATTGCCAACGGAATGACGCTGGACGCTGACCCCACTGTGCAGTACGCAATGGGTTATCAGGCGGATAGGGGACAATGGTGGAAGACGCCGGTCTTCCTGGAAGAGTACAGCAGCGTCATCAGTCCGTACAATACCTACTTGAACCAGGGTCTGCCGCCCGGCCCGATTGCCAACCCTGGGCTGAGTAGCATTCAGGCGGTACTTAATCCGGGCGAGCATGAGTATCTATATTTTGTTGCATTACCTGATGATTCTGGAGGCCATGTATTCTCCAGCACCTGGGACGAGCACGTCGCAAACGTGCAGCGTTATTTGTCAGGAAACTGACGTCGCCATCCAGTAGACGGTTCGCAATGAAAAGGCGAGAAAGAACATGATCTTGGTACTTCTGTCGCTGAATGCGCTGATCATGATAAGCATTCCTATTATGCTTGGCATATGGCTGGCGCGCCGATTCCACACGGGTTGGCTCATCTTTCTCATCGGTTCGGCAGGCTTCATCGCCGCGCAAATCCTGCACATACCCTTCAATCATTATGCTCTGAACCCGTTTATCAAGGCCACGTTTGGCGACAGCAGCAGCGTACTCTCTTCGCTACTAATAGGCGTTCTACTGGGACTGTCGGCGGGCGTGTTCGAAGAGGGTATGCGCTATGGCATCTACCGCTGGCGCAGTGGAATGCGCTCTTGGGAAAGCGGCATGATGTTCGGCACCGGCTGGGGTGGTGCAGAGGCGATCATCGCAGGAGTACTCGCAGCAAGTACGTTAATCAATGTGTATATTTACCAGTCCGGCATGCTGGAGTCGTTGCTGCCCGCCGATCAATTGGCAGCCAACCCAGACCTGCTCAGCGCTACCGCTGCGCAGATGGAAGCGCTAATCAATCATCCGCCGTGGTACTTTCTGCTGGGCGCCGTCGAACGCCTACTGGCTATCACGCTGCAGCTGTCATTGTCGCTACTCGTACTGCAGGCCTTTGTACGCCACAATATCATCTGGTTGGTTCTCGCGATCCTTTGGCACACGGCAGCCGACACAGTTGCTGTGTTTGGCTCACTGCAGAAGTGGAATCCGCTGTTCATCGAGTTGGCGCTGGCTGTCTTTGCAGCTGCTAGTTTGCTAATCATCATCAGGCTGCGCACCCAACCCGAGAGTGCGCTGTCCGATGTTCAGGAGCCGACTGCGACAGACGTGTGACCATGGGATTGCTGACTCAGCCCTGTGGAAGAGAAGGGCGCTTAGTCCAGCAATTCGTTGTCGCGAATGGTTTCACCGTCCCCCCTTGGGATCACCCGCCCTCTGGATGGTTCATCAACTGGATAGAGCGTGCTTTCTTCGCGAGGATCAAGACAGACGAGATCGCGGTAGTCCTGCGGTAGATAGCGTAACTCCTGGCCATAGCGCAGCATGCTGTCGAGGTCGTCCAGGCGCAGTCCGTGTATCGTACGCATGAAGATGATGCTAAACGGGTTCTGCGTCGGCATCAGCCGCACATTAAACTCATCCAACAGCGCACGCGTCAGTTCGCTGTCTGCCTGTCCTGAAGCAGCAGCAAAATCAACCGAAACGCCGTATACGGCAAGCCTGTCCGCCACATCATAATTGGCAGTCGGTTTCGCTCGGTTCCAGGCCGATTCTACATATCGCCGGTCCGACCATTCCCCATTACTCTCATCGTCCAATTCATCGACTATACCCATGGCGCGCAATTGGTGCTGGATATCGCGTTCATCCGTTGCCCCGCGCCAGAGCAGATACTCGATGCCGAAATCGTCCGCCAGCGCGCTGATGAGCGACGTACGTACCGGATTCGGTTCTTGGATGCTGATAGGCGCGACCGATTGCCGGACCGTTTGGCGGATGAACTCTGCGATCGTGTGCGCCTGGCTCGTCTTGTGCGCAGGATCGCTGATGCTGATGGGCGCCGATCGCAGAATACGTTCCATCTCCTGTCGCCAACGCGGATCGCCCCACAGGTCATCGAGACGCTCCTCGCTTCGTTGCCCCTGCGTGTCCAGGCGCGTGCGCAAGAAGTTGATGCAACGGTCCCAAAGCTGTTGATTGAAGTAAGGCACGTACAGATAGGACTGATGGACGCCGGGCGGTGGTACAGCCGGGATATCAGGTGGAGTGCTAAGATCCTGCAGCTCGATAATGGCTTCCTTCAGCATGCCTTCCCAGTTCTGCAGTATTTGGCTGAGCCGACGGTAGAGGCGAACCAGACCATCATGCGCCTGCATCTGCAATTGCGCAGTGAATTCCATGCGCGCCAGGTCGATCCTAGCCTGTCGCCGCTGTCGTAACCGATCCCTGTACAATCCGGCACTGATGACCGCAGCTAACAACATGCCAACCGTCAAGCCGCTTAGCGCTAAACCATCCCGCACTGGATTCCAGCCATCGCCAGCGCCCCAGATGATGCCTAAGGCAACCAGAAGTACAAAGAAGAGAGCAATCACTGTGCGAACAAGGATCGCCGGCAGGTTGGATGTCTTCTCGATTGCCTGCTGATAGTTGACGCGCCACTCGTGCAGCGCCTGTTCGCGTTGAATGCGTTCCAGCTCGCGCATACTCGGCGTCAGTTCCAGCTCCAACTTGTGCAGGGCGTCTTCGGACTCGTGCAGCCAGCGCTGCGTCTGTTCATGCGCGCGGATCAAGCCAGTCGGTGATGCAGCAAGTAGCTCCAGTACGCGTTTATGCAACGCTGCCAGCAACTGAGGCAGCATGCGACCATCTGCTTCCAATCCTGCTGCGAAGGCCAAGCTCGCATCTGTGCCAGTGGCACGAAGCCCCCACGCCTCGTCGACAGCGCTGGAGCCCGCCGCGAGCTTAAACGTGCGTTGTTGCTCCTGCAGGTGCTCGTCCAGCGCTAACGACCATTCTTCGGACGAAAGCCTGCTCAGTTCTGACGCCGTGACGGGAGAGATGATAAATGACTGGCGTACCGACAGACCGGACACAGTGGCAGGTTCCGGGTCAGCAAACATGCCGGGCATCCGCGCCGCCAGCTTCGCCAACGCCGACGCCTTCGTCAGACCGAGTTCGTCGAGACGCGGTACAGTCGGATCAGCCTGTGATCTACGGGCTAGCGGGTTGCTAGGAACCGGTGCGTCCGGCGAGCTGCGAAGCACCCATTCGCGCACAAGCCGGCTCTCCTCGTGGCGATTGACTGCGTGCAGGATCTGCTGTACAGGCACGTAGTCCGCGGCCGCGCCTACTAGGCTATACGGCCGTTGATCGACGCCATGATGCCCGTAGCCAAGCTGCTCGTCGATGTAGTTGTCCGCTGCGCCGGTGATGAGTCCTTCCAGCGCGTTGCCTGCAAGGACTGCGATCTCGTGGCTGTTTTCGGCAAGACCCTGATTGCTCTTCTCTCTGTCCAGCAAGTAGATATGGTCGAAAAGCGTCTGTCCGAGTTGATCCTGCAGCGCATGATTGCCTTGACCAATCAACATCCGCAACCGGTCGCTGGTAGCGCCGTCGTTGCGCACACCGGTCAGCGCCTCTAGTTCAGCCAGAGCGGCGTAGGTCGCTGCATCTTCCACTGCACGCGTACGATCCAGTCCATAGCTTCCAGTTGCGAACAAGCCGACCACCTTGGAGATGTGCCTGCGTCCCATCCGCTGCATAAGCCCGGCAACAATGGGCCAAATCAGTGCGGACGCCAGAGGCTCATACAAGGGCGCAACCACATAGAGCGTGGTCTGTACGTAGGGATCGTCTGGCGATAGATAGTCTTGGCGTACCGGATCTACCAGATAGGACTCGATCAGACGCGAGACGGCGTCCTCGTGTTCGGCGGCGAGTGAGAACACGTCGCGACGAGTCGCTCTTCGCGGCGCCTCGTCTTCATTGTCCTGTGAGCTCTGGTAGGGCACCATCTGCCCGCTGACAGCCTTGATGAATGGTTGGTCGTCGTAGGCAAGAGGTTGAAACACTGACTCCGTCGCTCGAAGAAGGCGCAGTGCACGTCGCTCTGCATCGGTGAGCGCTGCAAACACAGCACGCTCGCGCGGATCTGCATCATGTTCAATATTAGCGAGCACTCGCTCGATAAGAAACGGCGGAATAATTTTGTCAGACACAAACTGGAACAGGTCGAAGGATGCGTTTCCGGCATCAGAAAGCAAGGGCGGCGGCATCAGCAGGCCGTAGCTTGTAATGCGATTCAGGTTCACATCGCCGTAGCCGCTAGCCTCACGCTGCTCCTGTGCAGCCTGGATGCGCGGAGCAACATGCAGCAACGTCTGGAGTCCCCAGCCGCCAAAGGCAAGTATGACGGATCGGCCGTACGTGTAGTGCGCCTGCATGGGTTGCGTCTACTCCTCCTCTGAATAGTCCGAGTAGTCCAGCGTAGGCGGCGTCAGATAGTCAGATTTCAATACGCGTATAGGTAAGCGCTCCTCCTTGTTTACCTCCGGCATATCTATTCTTTCCGGCGTGATCTCTGGTAGAGACTCCCATTCCGGCTTAAGATGGAATTCTTCACGCACAGGGAAATCCAGCGAGTTTTCATACTGTGCCCGATAGTCATCTAGCCGCTCCAGCAGTGTCACAGGAAGTCCGTGCACAATCCAAACAGCGTCCATGCGCATATGGTCGCCGGTGGGCACCCATTTGATGTCCTCCTTACCAACTGTTGCCGCCATAAACGACGGATCATCCTGGCGGCTGGTGGGGACGGCGGCGAGACGGATGTGCTCCAGGTTCGACTCATGGAAGCTGAAGCGGTCGGCGTCCCAGCGAATGTACGGGTTCAAGCGATCCAACCATTGATGCACACGATTGTCCGGTCGTTGGCGGCTGCGCTCCATCTCCTCGCCGTGCTGCACCGTGATGATGTGGTTGATATCCACCATTGAGTGTACACGATTGAGCAGTTCGGTATTGTCCACCGTGGCGATGTTCAGCTGGGCAAAGACATCATCCGACGAGATGGCGCTGTTCTCCCGCGTGATCTCCTCAAAGAGCGGTACCAGGGCGCTGCGCCAATCACTGGCGCTCACTGTCGTAGCCGCCTGGTTGTAGAAGTGCTGCAGATAGTCGCGGCCGACTGCGCCGGTCTCCAGCTCGTAGTACGTGCTAGTGCTGGGCCGACCGTCTGGGATGCGCGGGTCGATACGGTCGGCCATGCGCGTGGCTTCCTGATTGGCGCGTGCCAATGCCACAGCACATGCGTTAATCTGGCTGCGTAAGGCCTCGCGAAGGATGGTCGCCTGCTTGCTAATCTGTTCGATTATGGCGATGTCGACTGCATCGCGCTTCTGATAGATGCGTGCACGCGCTTTACGATTCGCCATCTCTCGAGCGCGCTCACGCGCTTGCCTTGGACTCAGCGCCATCATGAATAGGTCACCGAAGCCGCCAGCCACTTGTTGCATCTGTTCGGTAAAACCGCCTTGTTGGGCCAGAATCTTGCGCCATTGGATGCGATCTTCCTCGCTGACGATGGTTCCGTCCACCTGGAAGAGACGCTGTCTGGGCAATGATTCTGGTGGCGCCGTGGCTGCTGTAGCAGGGCTGAGCAGGTCACAAAGCGCGATGCCACCGCGCAGCCCGGCGTCCATGAGTGTCTGGTTCATGGCCTGCATGATAGGCGCCCAGAAGCCGTGCCAAGCCCCCTGCTGCTCCTCGATCTCGCCTAGCGCAAGGTCGAGGCGATCATTATCCAACGCGGCGAAACGACCCACAAGATGAGCGTGCAACGTCTGCCACAGGTTCATAATGCGCTGGCGGTCGGATTCCGGCATGGGCTGGCGCGGGTCGCTTAACATTGGACCAGACGCCATGCGACGGACCAAATCGGCTACGAAGGCACGTTGCCAGAAATCCACCAGTGATTCATGCGGCGCCACCAACGCAGACGCCGCAAAACTACTATAGACCAGGAAGTGTCGTCGGCTCAGATTGCGATCGCCTGTAACCTCGCCAGCCGCAGCTTCCAAATCGAACATGCGCTCGCGCACCACATTTACCTCTAGCCCGAGTATCTCGCTGCTCAGGTGGCTGATGGCTGTGAGCTGTATAAGATGCGCCGCCATACTCTCTGCATCGGATTTATGGGCCAGGCTGCGACCGTCGCGATTGGTGCGCCCCATGAGAAAGATGAAGTCGAAGGGAGCGTAGGGCGTGTCCGGCAATTCCCGCTGCTCACTCGGATAGAGTGCGCTGAAGTTCTGCGTCTCCTGGAAGTAGTTCAGCTCCTTTAGTGCCGCGTACGCATTGGCGCGGATACGCCGACGTTGCAGATCGCTGGAGATCTCGGCTTCTATAACATCGGGCAGGAAGAAGATGCCTACGATACGCGCATTGTTGCGCACTTCAGCGCGAATACGGTGCACCACGTCCAAGAACATGCCTGCACCAGTGCCTCCGCAGAGACTGCTCACTACATAGATGAGCTGGTAGTTGCCTACGACTGGGAAACCTCTGTTCTGCGCTGTTTCCATGTCGCGAATCTTGTCCAAGTTGGCAAGCTTGGTCATCAACTGCTGCTTGAACGTCACATAATTGCGATAGAAGCAGAGACGGCCAATTGGGCGTAACTGCTTTGCACCGTTGTGAATATAGCCCAGCGGTATGGACGGGTAGTTCCACCAGCGTGCGATCTCTGGATGCTGGTCCAGGTTGGAGACCAGGCGTGTGGCATCGAACTTGCCCATGTAGGCGAATTCGTCCGAAAAAAGCGGTTCCTGATCAAGCCGATTGTTCAGCGGCTCTGTATCCAGCGCCAATAATTGGATCATGCCTGGGAGCTGGTCGCCGCCCCACACGTTGCGAAAGCGGCGTTTGACCGCGCGCACAGTGTTTGTGCCCATGCCGCCTACGCCGACGACTAAGGTCGGATAGATGGTGGCTTTGTCATATCGTTGCGTAGGCTCGTTCATACTCATGATACTCCCGGCGAACCGCAAGTGCGGCGCGCTTCTATTTTCCTTACCAACTGGAACTCCAGGGGTCCGATTGCCCACTGGACAGCCCATTTGAATGGCCGTTTGCCGAAGGTGCTTTCGTGGCCTTGGCCGCTTTGGCGCCGCCCTGTTCAGTCCAGGCGCCGCCCCACTCTGAGCCGCCCCAAGCAGCAGTTGCCGGTGCATTTGTTGGAACAATGGGATCCTCCGGCATGGACTCTGGTGCATCCGCAGCCATCGTCTTGACAGCTTTTGCCATAGCCACCTGCTCTACCTCGTCCTGATCGAATCCGCGACCGCGCGTTCTAGCCACTATTACAAGCAACAGCAATAGGGTTAGCGGAGCGGTACAGAGCGCCCATGGCATACTATAGACCGGAACAACAATAGGCGCAGCATAGCGTTGGTAGATACTCGGACTTCTGAAATTGATGTCTACAGGATTGACTTCACTATCGAGTCCAGCAACGGATAAACCGAGCTGACCGGTATAGTAGCTCCCTCGCAGCGCGTCGTGCGGAATGGCCTGACGCGCCATAAATGTGAGCGGCACGAGATATGTTCCGTCTTCCTGTACAGGACCACTTACCTCCACAGAAGGCATGTCAATATAATCCGACGAGAGCACGGACGGCGCGCCCTCAGCCACATTGCTGCCGGCTGCTTCGATGTCCGACATCTGCAGCAAGAACGGCGTTTTGCCACTGAAGCGTACACGCACGGTTTTTTCTATTTGTGTGCCAGCGTCCTGCAAGTCACCCAGATCCAGTGCACCGTCTACCAGCGACCATTCCACACCGGACACATGCAGCTGCCAGTCGACGCTACTCGGCACGACATCATGTTGCCCGTCAGGCCCGCTGAACATGATTTGACCCGAACACGAACCGGGCTGAACCGGATCAGTACTGGTTAGGCGTAACGGGATCACCGACTTGCCCAGCAAGTTCTCAACCTCACCGGCTGTGACGGTCAAATTGGGACAGCTATCGCCGACAAGCTGAGCGGACAGCGGAAAGTCCTTGTAACTGAAGTCAACTGTGACTAAAGCCTCTTCATTCAGCCGGAAGTTCGGAGACGTGTCAAAGAGCACATCACCGAAATCCAATATCTGGCTGCGAATATGCGCAACAGGTCGCGGCACAGTCAAGCTGACCGGAATCGTCGCTGCCGGACGAATTTGAACATCCATGGGTAAGCCCGCCGGGCTTTTGGCCTGCAGTGTGATTTCACCCTCGTAGGCGCCTGGGCTGAGCTGACCCAAGCCCTCGATATAGAGGGTTGTGGACACGGAGCCCTCTTCCGGAACATCCGGCATGAAGTCCAACGAGACGTTCTTGGCGAGGTCACCGGAAGTGCTATCGCGCAGCATCAGCGAGCCAGCTACCAGACCGATCTCATCTACCGTGCCGGATGCAACATCTATGGGCCAACCGCCATCAGGCATCTGCGCCAGGTCCAGAGACTCCGGCAGTCCGCGCAGATAAACTGCAGGTTCAAGGCTGAGCGACGTCTGCGCCCAATCACTGAATCGCAGACCATCCGCTACTCCTTCCAGGATGAAGATCGCGATGTAGCTGTGGCCATCTTGGGGCAGGAACGATTCGTCAGTACACGTGCGTCCGCTACAGACCAAGTCGGTTGTATGCACCAGTGTGGACGATGCGCCCAGTGACTCGAAGGTCCTTGCATTTAGGTCCGTCTCGAAAACATAGACTGAAGCCGACACGCTCTCGACCGGTGTTTGGCCGTCGAACCCAACCTGCAGGCGCGTGCGCCCGTCCGGCAGGCGTCCATCGCTACTCGCAGTGGGCGAGAGTACCTTGGCAGTCGGTAGACCTACTTTAGGCTCTACACGAAATGTGCGGATTAGCTGCAAAGGATTCTTGTCTTCGCCGAGCTGCAAGCGCACCTGTCCGGGATCGTCATCCGGGACGATATAGTGCAGGTTGGCCAATCCAAACGCCTGCATCAACTCCGGTCCGTTGAAGGAAAGGGGTTCCCCGGCAGCGGGACCGACGCCCCGGGCGATCAACAGTGGTCGTTTGCCCGCGGGATAATAACGTGTTGAGGCTGCGCTTTCCGCCAAACTTGGCGGTGGATTGACCAGTTCCGGATAGGAGTCAGCCTCCACAACGACAAAGCCACCGCCGTCCGCAACCGACGCTCGCCACTGAGCATCATTCTGGCCAACAGAATCGACAACGCTGACTTGAATGTTGGCGTCTCCCATGACTGGTTGTGTTGAAGTGGGCTCATCGTTCCGTTGCAGGTTCAATAGCCCGCCCAACTCAGTCACATAGGACATGCTGGCAACCGCCTGCGATGCACGCGTATTGAGCTGAATGGAGCCGCCTCGTCCTGAGATCACGGAGCGATTGGGCTTCATCTCGGTAAGCACATACGAAAAGATGCGCAGCACCGACTCTGCTGTGGTTGCTTCCGACACGCCGAAGTCGGCAAAGACCTCGCGCAGGAACTCACCCTGGCAGCCGGCTGTGGGATTGCAGAGCACCACAGGAAAGGCGAGTACGCCGTTCTGCACCAGCTGGTCGACCTGCTCAGCAATATCCTGTTGTATGCTGGATAGCCCATTCGGATGTGTTGGTTCACCATCGGTCAACAAAACAATGAATTGGTTGCGACCGGCTTCTTTGGATCCTTCAAGCAGGTCTATGGCCATCTGCAGGCCCAGATCCAGCCGAGTATAGCCGCGGCGGAGGTAGTCGGTGGGCGGTTGAATAGAACTGATCAGTGCCTGTCGATTGGACTCAGAGCCAATTATCTGAAGATTGCCTAAGTCTCCAACTCCCTCAGCCACCGTGTCGAACCGTATGACAGCGAGCCGGTCTTCAGGATCTGCAAGCTGGGCCAGCAAACGTGCGGCGCTGTAGCGCAGATTGTTCGGATCGCTGGGTTGGTTCGGGCTTGGTGACGCGCACGGCGGGTAGAAGGGCGTCTGACCGCCTTCACGCGGCCAAGGCCAGCACGTAGCCATAGAGCCGGAATCGTCCAGCACCACCACGACGTCAATGGGTTGCGCAGCCTCAGCGGCGGATGATGTTATAGGCTCACTCTGTAGAGCCGGAGCGGCCCGGATAACCGGCGCGGCAAGTACCCCGACAGCGGCTATCAGCAGCATCGCCAGGAGGAATCGCCATAAGGACGTGTTCTGTACTACCGAGTTATTCATTCGTTTCACCGCAAGCGCATGCAGACCAGTTGCTGCATTGGACCCTACGACCACATATTATTTCGCTAACCAGCGGACTTCTCCATTATGAATACGCTTACACGTTACGTCAAGTAACTACTACTGCTCTAAGTGCAGGTATACGGCTTTCCATTTGGCAGGTTCGTCTCGAGAGCGTTCTCTTCAACTGTAACGGGTCGAAATACGGTGGAGTTCCACGGAGAGAGCCCATGCGGCCTTTGTAGTACTCGCTTTTCCGTACGTTCGGGAGACGAGCAGGCTACGAGGGGGTAACGTATATAGAACGCTCCGCGCAGAAAGCGGCGCATGGCGTCGGCGATAGGAGAGGAAGGCCGAAATAGAGGAAGGCCGAAAAAACAAAGGAGCCGCTTTCGAGCAGCTCCTCTGTCATAGTACACTTATTGATACAAATAGAAGACTAGCCGCCGTTCCCCGCCAGGACATCGTCAAGGATCTGCGTGAAGCTTTCCAGCGGCAGCGCGCCGGGAATAATGCTTCCTTGTTCACCGTGCAACACGATGAACGCCGGCGTACCACGCACGAACGGCGCGCCATCGGTGAGATCGGAATTCACCGCTTCAGCGATAGCCGGGTCGTTGATGCAAGCCTGGAAAATCTCCGGGTCCATGCCTACTTCCTCGGCGAGCGAGGTCAGCGCAGCTTCAGTGTCGCCGATGGTCCACTCGTCCTGCTTTTCAAAGAGCAGGTGCTCGTACTCCCAGAATTTACCCTGACCAGTGGCGCATTCGGCAGCGGCAGCACCCATCGTCGCGGAAGGATGGATATCTGCCAGCGGGAAGTGCTTGAAGATCCATAGTGCCTTGCCAGTGTCTACATACTGCTCGTCAAGTGTGGGTTGCGTCTCCAGCGCGTGCTGCTGGCAATAGGGGCACTCGAAATCAGAGAACTCGATCACCGTGATCGGAGCATCCAACTCACCCTTATATTGGTCACCAGCCATGTCGAACCCAGGTCGGTCCGGGTCTGGCTGCCAACCCTCTTTGGTCGCCCAGAAGGGAATTTGCGCCTCAGCTTGTGCGCCAGCAGCTTCAGGCGTACCTCCAGAGAGCAGCAGGTCAAAGTTGGATGAAAACTCCGTGAAAGGTTGCGCACCGACAACCGGTGTAACAAGCCCGTCTTCAGTCCGAATGATCTGGAAACTTGGCGTGCCGCCGAAGCCCTGTGATTGGGCAAAGCTAACCCGGTCATTCACCTGAGACACGGTGTCACCGTTTTCAACGCATGCATTGAACGCGTCCATGTCAACACCGATGTCTTCTGCATACTGATTGAAGATGGACTGCGCATCTTGGTTGCCACTCCACTCGTTGACACCGCTGAAGAGTGCGTTATGCATCTTCCAATAGTCAGCCACGCTTCCCTGCTCAAGAACACATAGGGCCGAAGCATGTGCAGCCGGCGCTTGCGGATGCAGTTGTGCCAGCGGGAATTCGACAAACACCGTGCGTACATCACCAGACTGAACATATTGCTCGAAGATAGACGGTTCGGTATCGTTGAAGTGACGACCACAATATGGGCACTGATAGTCGGAATACTCGACGAGCAAAATCGGAGCGTTCGGATCGCCCTTATAGGGCAGTCCCGATACTGTCAAACCGACGGGCACGCCGTCATATTCTTCGGTGGGCTCTCCGTCCGCAGCAAAATAGTCGGCAGGATTCTCGCTGGGAGTATCTGCGGCAGCGGTGTCAGATGCCGGCTGTTCGGTCGCTGAAGTATCCTCAGGCGTAGCGTCTGCACTATCACCAGCAGCTGTATTCGCAGTGTCCGTTGCCGCCATCGCCTCTGTGGGCGCAACAGATGGTTCTACCGCAGCCGATTCTTCCGGCTGCACCCTTGGCGCACATGCACCTAATACAAGCGCCGCTGTGATCAACAGAATGGCAGCGATGGCACTGTTGCGTAGCCAGACAGGTTTTGTGCTCTTGGCTATCGGTTTATCCATTTGTGTCTCCGTTTCTGGGGATACTGCACTAAATGTTCGAGTGTATTTCTTGTAGAGGTGACCCTTGTGGACCAAGTCGTCAATATTCGGCGCTCGTAAATTGTCGGCGCCTGCGAGTAACTATCTTCTGTCTGAATGCCCCAGACCAAGCGTTACCATATCAATATACATTATTAACGCGTATACTGTGTGTAAGACTGCAAACAGTGTGGCGGAGTTCCCCTGCACTACAACTGAAAACTTCGTCCGTTATCAGGGACCGCCTTCTGGTGATAGTTCGTTACATAAGTAAACAACTTCTCTCGTAGTTCTTGCCAGCCAGCCGACTGCAGGATATCGGTTAGCTTTTCTTGGCTTTCTACTGCGCCTATAGTAAGCATTTGTGGACCAGCACCGTACATGGTATACAAAACTTCGTTCGGCTCGATACCAAGTTGCATGAGTTTGGGGGCAAATTCACGAACGACAAACTCAGAAAAATCCTGTTCGCGACCCATCTTGATGTCCCACTGCATCAGAAAACGTATCATCGGATCCGTTTAAGACCTTTCTAGAGAGCCGCCGGTTAACAAACATCGCCAAGATACCAGATGCACATACTATATGCAACTTTACCGGCTATGACCAGCCTTCTAAGCAACTCAATGCGCATCAATAGCGGCGCGCGCCTCTATCACGTGTTCCAGAAGCGTAGGCAACTGGGGCTCGCGCTGTTTGTTTCGCTTTCCCTGATGGCGCTCGTAGCGTCGGTCGCGTTGGCAAACGAGCAGTTTGGTCCAGTCCATTCTCCTTCTGCTCAAGAATATCGCGGTATGACGCAGCAACTCTATCTACTACCGGCAGAAGACACCATTGCACAGTTGCAGACGCACAAGGTCAGCGTTACCGTGCATGACAACAACGATGGCACGGTGTCAGCCTTCATCAATGCACTCTATCAGGTCAAGAACGAGAGTGAAGATCCTATCACTCTGTCCTTGCTCCTCTACTACGGCATCGGCGACGAGCTTCCCCAAGAGATCTCGCTCAGCGGCGACGGCATACCGCTCTCGCTGAGCAGCAACGAAGACGGAGAACTCGTCAGCGAGGTGCGCGTACCCGCCGACAGCCGCGTCATGCTGGGGCTAAATTATGCCATTGTCGTAGATGAAACGAAGCTGGCTACGATACGCTATGCGCCAGGTGTACTGCGCCGTTGGCGCGGACCCACCAGCACGCGTATCGAATACTACATGCCGAGCAGTATCCCACGTGAATCCTGGACTACCGTGCAGCCGGACGGGTGGTCCTACGCCACTGCCACCGCTGAAACGACTGCGATCAAATGGCTGTACGATTCACTCGTTCCCGACGATGAGTTCATCGTGCAGTTTATCATGCCCAGGGAGTGGCAGCGGATCGACCTGACACAAGCTGTGGCGGCAGCCGGCGCACCAATCGACACCTACCTTTCCTTGGGCAACAGTTATCGTGAACTCGCTAACGCCGAGACAGTCGATGAATCCTTGGTGCAGTGGTTCACCTCGCAAGCTGTGGCTGCGTACACAGACGGCCTGCAACGGGGGACCGGCGCCTCACCCGACACGCGAGCCAAGCTGCATATAGGACTGGCCTCCATCTACCGGGATCGCGTTACCTCGCCTGGCGTCGACGTGGTAGCCAGTTCACTGATGATGGTTGATGAGTCTGCGGCGGCACTCGCGTTCCTGCCCAGCGACAGCGCGCAACGCAGTGAGCTTCAGCAGTGGTTGGCGGACGGACTGCGCGTGCTGTTTGATGATGCGCGCGCCAGTGGCAATTGGCAGCGAGCCAGTGAAATTATGGATGAGATGAGCGGACTCCCGCCAGGCGCAGTCGATTCGAGGCTGGTGGAAGAAGGTCGACAGATTGTATTGGCACAACAGGCGCTCCAGCTCATGCGTCGAGGCGAACAGGCGGCGGCAGAAGCGCTCGTCGGCGAAAGCGTAGACGATGAACTCATCTCGACTCCGGTCGAATATACACCGCTTTTTGACGCCTGGCGATTGACCGCCACTGCTTATCCGGACAATATGGCCCTTACTGTGGATGCAATGCCCGCCTCCGATCGCCAGGAACAGGCACTACAGAAGCTCACGGAGTTGCAGACGTCGTGGGCAACGCAACTGGAAAGTGCTGGCAAGCGTGCTGACGTATGGGCCATGTCCGAGGTGATTCCGGCGCCTAGCGGTGCGCTGCATCTAGAATTCACTGCTGAAACGGACCGCGGGACAAGCCTCACACACTTTGTTCCAAACGATCTCGACTTTATACTCCTGCGCACCGTTTTGGACCAACTCGGGCCCATCGAGTTGACCGACGCTGGCATGCTGCAAAGTGATTCCATGCGCAGCCAGTATATTGATTTGCGACCGGCTGGTCAGCAGCTGGAAGCTATCGCCGCTGAGCTGGAACGTGCTGCCAACGACCTAAACACGTTGGACGAATCCGCGAGCCCAGTTGAGCGACTGGTGGCGGAGATGCAGGCAGCCGAATACCGGAATACGGCTGACGAGTGGCGTGCCGTCGCACGCGATAGCTGGCTACTCTTCGAGTTTAATGAACCCAGTTCACCTGAACAGAACCGGTCGTGGTTTGCGACCGCCGTGTCCGAACCTGCGAACTATATAGTAAACTCGCAAGTTATCAACAACAGTCGGCTGATGGCCGGCTTCTTCTCCCTCCTGATTCTTGTAGGCGGTCTGACAGGCCTCGTATGGTGGCTGGTGTAGAATTGCGCTGTCTAGCGGAACGATTTCCGCACTATATGGGTTATTCTAAGTCGCGAAAGCCTATGAAACGCGAAGAATACCAATGAGCGCTACTGCACCGACCCAAACGACCGCACGAGCGCGTTATTCACAAAATGTCTACTTTCTGGACGGCACGGTTGTCACTGCTGTCCTTGTGCTGTTGCTATACCTCCTGCTAGCTGTGTCGTTGGATGCTGCAGGCTACGTCGAAAATTTGACTGTCTTGGCTCCGGTGACTCTGGGCGCGTTTACGCTTGGGCTGCTCATGTCTTACAGCCGTTTCGACGGCTTCTTCGCGCTTTCGCACAGTATGTTCGCAGGTCTAGCCTGGATTCTGTTCCTCACCAGCCGCTCTGTTAGCACAGCGGATATTTCGGCGCTGCTCGGCAATAACATTCCAGAATTGCAGGCGCAAGCCTATTATGTGCTGCTCCAGTGGTTGAACTGGATCGACTCGCTGCTGAATGGCTCAGCAAGCGCCAACAACTATTTCTTCGTACTGGAGATGTGTTTCCTGACCTGGTGGCTCACCTATTTGGGCGTGTGGTCCATCTTCCGATACGGTTACACGTGGCGCGCTATCATACCGGCGGGCGTTGTGCTGCTGATCAATGCATATTATGCGCCGTCACCGGTGCTCGGTTTCCTGGTGATCTTCTTCTTTATTGCGTTCATCCTGCTAATTCGCACCAATTTGGCGGAGCATCAACTAAGCTGGCGACAACGGCATGTCATCTATAGTCAGGATATTACACTGGATTTCCTGCGCAACGGATTTGTGTACGGTACTATCATTCTGGCGCTGGCGCTGATACTGCCCAGCCTAGGACGAAACCCGCAAGTACGCGGCGCGCTGGAACCCGTCAACAACCAGTGGGAGATCGCACAGGAACGCGTGAATCAGATGTATCAGGGGCTCAATCGACAGGCAGGCGGTTCAGTCTCAACGTTTGGGAATACGTTGACATTGGGCGGCGCACGTAACGTATCCAATGAGACCGTAATGCGCGTACGCACTTCGCAAGGGCGATACTGGCGAGCCATCGTCTACGATACGTTCGACGGTCAAACCTGGCTTCGCACTGGTGCGGAGAAAGCAATTATTGCTGAGGGAGAGAACGTGCCTGTGGCGCCGTGGCTGTTACGTGAACCACTGACACAGACGATCACCGTCGACGCGCCTATAGGCTATGTATTGGTCAGCGCACCTGACATTGTTCGCATTAGCACAGCTCTCGACGCCGACGTACGGCCCGCCTGGACTTCGGCTGCGGCGCTGAGCGCTGAAAATCAGCCTGTCACCGATACTGAATCTGAAGCAGCGCCGGCTATTGAGTCCGACTACGTAGAGGTTACTTTGGCTCAATCGCTGCACTCATTCAGCTCTGGCGACAGCTACACAGTCGTGAGCATGAATACCGATGTGACTGAGAGCGCCTTGCAATCTGCCGGAGTCGACTATCCCCAACCGATACTGGATACGTATCTGCAACTGCCCGAGAGCTTCTCACCACGCGTGGCGCAGGACGCATTGGACATAACGGCTGGGCAGGAGACTGTTTACGAGAAGGCGCGTGCGCTGGAACTTCATTTCCGCGGCATCGAGTACAACGATGCCATTGATCCGCCGCCGGCAGGGAGCGATCCGGTAGAATATTTCCTCTATGATATCCAGCAGGGGTATTGCGACTATTACGCAACTGCCATGACCTTGATGCTGCGCAGCTTGGGCATCCCCGCTCGTCCTGTAAGCGGCTATGCGGAAGGCTACTGGGACAACGACAACGGTGTCTACGTGGTTACGCAGCAGGATGCGCATACCTGGGTTGAAGTCTTCTTTCCAGAATACGGCTGGATAGAGTTCGAACCCACTGCCGGAGAGTCTCAGCTTAATCGCCCTGAAGGCAACGAGGAGAGCGCGGACCAACTGGCGCAGGATCTTGCGTCCGCCTCCGCCGCGAATGATCAGAGTCAGAACGGCGCAGACGAAATGTACGACGAGTTCAATAATCCCAACAACTTTGGCGAGGATTTTAGTTTAGGCGGGAATTCGCAGTCGGTTATTCGACGCTACTGGTGGGTATGGGGACTCCTAACACCCTTGGTCTTGCTGGTTGGGCTATACTTTTTGCGCCGCATCCGCGTTATCGGCCCAACTCAGTTTGATCACGAACTGGCGCCTATTGTCTACGAACGTCTCTACCGATGGACGGACCGACTTGGCCTAAGTATGACCGATAGCCATACGCCTAATGAAGTAGCTGCAGGTTTGTCGCAGGCTGTTCCTGAAGGGCGCGACTCGATCGCGACGATCACCGATAATTACGTCGAGTATCGCTTCAGCCCGCGCCAGGACAACCGCACAGATGCGGAGTCACGGGCGGCATGGCGTTTGCTGCAGCCACAGTTGTGGCGCACTTGGTTCAACAAAACAACCAAACGCGACAAGGCGGGGAACGGCGGCAAGGAAATTGACAACAATTATCGCCTGGTCGATGAATAGGCGTCGGGGACTCAGCAAGCGGGAAAACACAGCGTTACAGTAGACGAACTAAGACTCAACCGAGAGTAAGTTATATCAAGAAAAAGACCGCACCAAACGCTAGGCGCGGTCTCTTTAATATGCGATCGAGATACGATGGTATCTTTGAGTATTTACGTGGAAGAAGCCAGAATGACCACTTCGGTCTCTTCGGGTAGGCTGCTCTTGGCAACTTTCAACATCGGCTGAGGTTCCGGCGCAGCCGTACCAAGCGCGCGCAGGAAGTTGTCCACAGGTTCAAGCTCCTTGGTCCATGGCGCATCAAACTCATCCTGCTGATAGTGCATGGGGATGACCAGCTTCGGCTCAAACATACCAATCACCTCGACTGCGCGCGTGGGATCCAGTATTGAGCCGCCGCCAACCGGCACCAAGAGAATGTCGAGCTCGCCCAGGTTGAGCTCCTCAATTTCAGACTGTGAAGGCACCTCGCCCAGGTCGCCGAGATGACCCACCGTCAGGCCGTCAAAATCCAAGAAATAGATGACATTGCGCTCATCGGCTTTGTCAGATTCTTTGCGATGGTAGGTCGTCAAGCCGGTGATGAACACGTTGCTGACTTCGTACTCGCCCGGACCGCTGAGGACCTTAGGTTCACCTGTGAGCCTTTCGATGGAGCTGTGTCCCGGTCGGTCATGACTGATCGTCACAATGTCCGCGCGTATGCGGGGCAGCAATTTGCCCACCGTATTGTCAAACGGGTCACAAACGACGGTCACACCGCCCTCGCGAATTCGAAAACACGATAATCCATACCACGTTATGTCCATGCAGACTCCTTCAGCGTCCTCGGGCGATGTGCAGCAGATACAGCGCAAACTTGAACATTTGTTTGGCGCAACTATACACTAGGACGGGAGTCGCACCAAAGATGCAGCGATGCGTATGAACAGAAACCGGAACATCGACTTATTGACACAGTAACCTAAGGAGAACCACATGTCATCTATCCGCAATAATCCTGAGGCGCACGTTGAGGCGGTTATCGAGCTAGCAATGCAGACAGCAGAGATGGTCGTCAGTATGCGCGAGAACGGTCTTCAAAACATTGAGCAGAAGTCTAGCTCAATTGATATCGTAACGGAGGCGGACGTGGCAGCGGAGAACAAGCTGCGCGAAGGCCTCCATGCATTTGACAGCGAACTGGGCTTCTGGGGTGAAGAGAGTAATCGGCTGCCTGAAGAAGATGCCTTCTGGATAGTGGATCCCATCGATGGCACCAATAATTTCGCGATGGGGCTGCCGTACTATGCGGTGAACATCGCTCTGAACGAATGCCTTCAGACCCTACTTGGCGTAACCGTAGAACTGCCTGTCCGCAATGTCTACTGGTCAGTAGCCGGCAAAGGAGCGCATCGACGAGGCGCCGACGGCAGCGAGGGGAATATACATGTGAGCAATGCGGACTCGTTGGCAGACGTATTTCTGACTACAGGCTTTCCGTATCATCGCAGAGAACACCCGGACAACAACCAGCGCGAGTATGCGGCACTGTTGAACCGTGCGCAAGGCGTGCGCTGTTTGGGCGCATCCGCACTGGATCTCGTTTATGTGGCTCAAGGGGTATTGGGTGGCTGCTGGGAGGGTTGGCTCAAGCCTTGGGATGCCGCAGCCGGTGCGCTATTGGTGCGCGAAGCCGGTGGCAAGGTCACCAATTACGGCGGAAACGACTGGTCGATACGGGATCAGAGTACTGTGGCGAGCAACGGAGCTCCAGGCATACACCAGGCGATGCTGGATACGATCCATGAAGCGCGCCAGGGGCTCGAGGAGTCGCTATTGTAGCTGCGTGTGGGTTGCCAAGAATTCACCCTACAGACATGACACGCTAGAGAAGACGTAAGCCTTCGTATAACTTAGCTTTGTGCTCATCAAGCTCAGATAGACTGTTTTGGCGCCAGCTACTGCTAGGTACTATCCAGCATCGATTCGTGACGCTTGTATGCATAACTAGTCCCGCCCGAATAGGTGAGAGTCAGCGAGCTACCAACAAGTCGCGCTTGCCTAGCGAGAAGGCAAGCAAGTTCTTGACAATGGAACTCAACCGTCGTATACTCTCTTTGTGACGGATGGCACAATCGAATAGCAGGCAGTGCAGCCGCAATCCGAGTACTGCAATGAACCGCGCAGTCACCATCAGATGAGATAAATGATGGGTAAGCGCGGTGAGTCTTTTTGTTATGTTTGCCCAATATACGCGCCGATTCCATGGTTCGGTTGAATATATCTGAAAGATCGTACAGTGTTCCCAACTATCTTTTGTGCATATAGCACAATGAAAAGTTTAGGAACCGTGTTATACTAGCTGTGAAGTTATGTAGGTCATCGTGGTTGTTTCGAAACAGAAGCGACTGCGTTCTATAGAAAGCCTATCCGTGAGAATTACCCCGTTTCGTTACGGATGACTTGCAGATAGGATCCAAGGGGCTATAGAGTCAACTGGGGAGCGGGCTTTGTAGCAGACCTTATCTTCATCTTCAGTAGAAACCCTCTATCATTTCCTCTTTTTTCCTCCTTCTTCGGAGGCCCGCCGTCACACGATGGCGGGCTTTCTTCTTCTATGCCGAATGTGAAATTGAGGTTGACTCATTAACCAAATAAAGAAGCGACGCTCCGTGTGTAGGAACGTCGCGACAAGGGTTACTAAATCTTGTACTATCTATTGCTCAGCCTCATCGTCTAAATTGTCGAATAAGTCACCAAGTTCACGCTCCCAGACGTCGTCCAGTGGCATGAAAGGCTTCTCCTCGAAGTCGTCGGCGATAGTCGCCAAATAAGCCTGTACATCAACTTTAGGCAATTCCTGCTCGAGTTCGACTATCTTCTCATCGATCGAGCGAGTAAGTTGATCCGCCTCACGGTCAAGGTCCGACAGATCGATTCCTAGTCCGAACATGTAGTTGAAACGGCGCATCAACTCGTACCAAGCCTTGAAATCGTGGTCGATCCGAACGCCCTGCACGGACGAAGCCGTCTGAGAGAAGTCATAGGCAGGCACAAAGGCATTGAAAACCACGACTTCCATGTTGTGGGACTCAGCGCGGTCAACAATGTAGGAGCCAATGGTGGCGCCGCCGTTGTAGTTGGAGAAACGCACCGCATACTGTTCCAGCTCCTTCTTCATGCTCGGCAAGCTGTAGGTACACGAGACCTCACGATCCTTTTCATAGGGCATCGCGCCGTAGACGCCGCCCACGATAGCCATGCGTCGTACATTCAACTGCTTTGCAGCCCAGAATAGCCCATCTGTGTAGCGATCCGCATTCATATGCGGCTCGTCACCGGTGAATAGAACCAACCCCTTGGCGCCGAGTTTAGCATAGTAGAAGTCATTGATCCGCTGCGCAATCTCACGATTGTAGCCGTCTTCGAAGTCAACTTCAGGGCGGAGTAAGTGGTGTGTTCCCGGAATCTGAAAGAGATAGAACCCGTCGGAGTTCATCTCGCCGATTTTTTGCGCTTTCAATTGGTCGATGAGATATAAAGGCAGTCCGGAGGATACTGACCCGGCGTCTGCCCACTGTTCCCAGCCAGCGATCATATAGATCTCTTCTTCGGCAGGTTCTGCAGTCAGAGTAACCCAGTCTTCCATATGTTTTTCACAGCCTTTCCCAACTTGAGACGGTTCAGCGTAATCGCGCTCTGCGCTTCGATCCAAAAATAATTCGAGTCCTGATGCACATACCACGAAGGCATCAGAATTTGCACCCGGTGAATGTACTAGCGAATGAGGTGTATTGTACCACAGTATGCGCACATTCTGTGTTGGCTTCGTCGCAACCAAGCGCCAGGGCAGTCAACCTCCGGTGTGCCGTACGTCGCTTGGGCGGCGCTGCGTGCGGCGGAAAAGATATTTGCAGATTTCTAGCCGTCGCGTAACCTCAGCGAGGCGTTCTGCATCAAACTGATTCAGCGTATGGTTTCAGCCCATCTGCGACCGATACAGTGTCAAGATCACGAGTACAGTGGACCCATTTCGATGATCTTGCCCGACAGACAAACTGACTTCGCAGCCGTTTCTGCCCCTTGCAGGCCATCCGAGCTGCGTGTAGGATCAATTTATTCAAAATGAAAATCGAAACCCTAGACCGCCAGGAGATGACACCAAAATGAGCGAACAGAAATATCGAATCGAACATGACAGCATGGGAGATGTTCTTGTGCCCGCCGACGCGCTGTATGGTGCGCAAACGCAGAGAGCTGTCGACAATTTTCCCATCAGCGATCTGCGCATGCCGCGCAGTATCATTCGCGCGCTCGGGTTGATCAAATTGGCTGCCGCCTCCGTGAACAACGATCTTGGCCTCATGGATGATGACATGTCCGCCGCTATCACAACCGCCGCTCAATCTGTTGTTGACGGCGAGTTCGATGCTGAGTTCCCCATCGACATCTTCCAGACCGGGTCTGGCACGAGTTCCAACATGAACGCCAACGAGGTCATCGCCCAACTTGCGAACCAGAAGTATGACGGCTCGATTCACCCCAACGATCATGTCAACATGGGACAGAGCAGCAACGATGTCATCCCGACAGCTATTCATGTGGCTGCGTATCTGGATGTAGCTGAGCAGCTGTTGCCGGCTCTTGAGCATCTAAAAAGTGGGCTGGAGAAGAAGGCTGGCGAGGTCGATCACGTGGTGACTACCGGTCGTACGCACTTAATGGACGCCATGCCAATCCGCTTGAGCCAGGAACTGCTGGGATGGGCGAGCCAGATCGGCCATGGCATCGTGCGTCTGGAATCGACGCTGCTTCGAATTGCTGAACTTGCCCAGGGAGCCACAGCTGTGGGCACCGGCATTAACGCACATGAGGAGTTCGGTGATCGGATTGCCGCTAAATTGTCCGAACTTACTGGACAGCCCTTTGTCGCCAGCGGCAATTACTTCGAGAGCCTCAGTACGATGGATGCAGTGGTTGAGCTCTCTGGTCAGCTCAAGACGATTGCGACAAGTTTGATGAAGATCTCGAATGACCTGCGCTGGATGAACAGCGGGCCAATTGGCGGCATCGGAGAAATCGCATTGCCCGCTCTGCAGCCGGGCAGCAGTATCATGCCCGGCAAAATCAACCCGGTCATCCCGGAAGCGGTCACCATGGTCTGTGCACAGGTCATCGGCAACGATGTCACCATTACCATCGGCGGTCAAGCCGGCAACTTCCAGCTCAATGTGATGCTTCCGGTCATAGCGCACAATCTTATTCAGAGCATTTCTCTGCTCGCCAACGCAAGCCGAGTTCTTGCCAACAAAGCCATCACAGGTTTCAGTGTCAATGAGGAGCGCATAGCAGAACTGGTGGGTAGAAATCCAATCCTCGTAACCGCACTCAATCCTGTTATTGGCTATGAGCTTGGCGCCAAAATCGCAAAGACCGCCTATGCGGAAGAGCGTTCGCTGAAGGATGTCGCGTTGGAATTGACCGATCTCTCCGCAGACGAATTGGACCGCTTGCTGGACCCGCGCCAGCTGACCGAAGGCGGCATCAAGAAGTAATAGTTGTGTCGGCTGTCAGTGTGACAGCTATTTCGTGGTAATAGGATTGGCCAATCGTATGCGAAACAAAACGCCCCAGGAAATCCTGGGGCGCATACTTTGATTTTTCGTAAGTACAGATGCGGATTCGCTGCCTACGGCAGATAGCCCAGCGGGTTGTACGGCACGTTTTGGTATCGGATCTCGAAGTGGAGATGCGGACCAGTGCTATTCCCCGTGTTACCGAGTCCGCCGATAGCCTGACCACGTGCCACGCTCTCACCAGGATATACGTAAATACTGTTGAGGTGTGCGTAGAGGCTGCTGAACCCATTGCCGTGGTCGATGACAACATAGTTGCCGTAGCCGGTGTTCCAGCCATTAGCAGCCAACGTCACATACCCTGAGTCAGCCGCCTTCACTGGTGCATTGGCCCAACCGCCGATATCCATTCCCGGATGTGCACTCCAGAACCGCTGCGTTATCGGACCGCTGGCGGGCCAGACGAAATCGCCCGAACCGATCGGCGCGCTTGCCGGTACCGGTCCATTGTATGCCGTAACAAACTGTTCTTGGAAGGGCTTGCTACCCCCAGGGATAACGAGCTGCTGACCGACGGTCAGCGGTCCTGCGTTGTCCTGGAGACCGTTTGGCAAATACCCAACAATCGCATCCATAGTGACATCGTACTCATCTGCCAAGCTGGAAAGCGTATCACCGGCGACAACTTCATGATAGGCGCCGTTGATTGGCAGAATCGCGAGGCTATCGCCGGCGCGAATTAACTCTACGTGCTTGTCTAGGCCGGAGTTGGACCAGATAATCGTTTCTGGATCGATGCCATATTTCTCAGCAATTCCCAACACTGTGTCGCCAGGTTGCACCGTATAGTACTGGATCTCTTTAGATGGTTCTACCTGGACAAGAGTGAACGGTATTGCAGAGCGTTGTAGTGATGTCTGGCTGCCAAGCCGCGCTGTATTGTAACTTCCTACCTGCGCCGAGACCGCGCCCCCTTCCCGGTTCATCTTGGTAACCGAATGCACGCCCTCTGGCAATATGCGAATTGTGACATCCCAAGATGGAATATCCATGCGGCTGATCGTCAGAATAAGGGCAGCTATGAAAAGAACGGAAAGATGGCCCGCCAAACGAAGCGGGGTGACGCTGTCGCCAAATATGCCTCTACCGGACGCTATCAGCTGCGCCAAGACAGTATCATATGATGACCATGAACTGAGTATACTGGAGATAGAGCGACTTTCACTTACCGCAACGCTTTGCGCTTGGGGCGGGGCGGAATCATCTGAGTAGATGCTTCCGAAAGGAAGGCGCTCTTGCCTTGCTGCCGTGTTATAGGTAGACGTTGAGTCTACTCCCGATTGCGAATATCCGAAACCAAGCTCTGTTGGGTCAGAGCGGCTGCCATCGGTCGGTGGGTTATACGACCACTGCCGGCGCGTGGACTCATCCGCAATCGAATTACCGTCTACTGCCATACCGTCCCGTTCTACTCTTCGACAACTACGCACGACAAAAGATCACTGTGCAAAAACCAGCATCGTACGTGTTATTTCTCGCTTCCGGGAACAACGTTGAAAGCACTACATAAGTCGACGGCTACACACAGGTCGCAGATACGAAAATATCTAAAATCTTTCAAGAATGAATGCATAGACGAAAGCCGCCAGTCGTCCTGAACGCCGATTATACCACTACGCAAGGTGTGGGCAAAGGATCATCTGACGTAGAAAAGCCGACAGATCAACGTAAACACATGGCAAGCCACAGTTCGTTGATCTGTCGTAGAGCTATCGTATATCTACGCCCGGTAGCTGGGCGTATTCATCGCTAACGCTTTGTAAGCGTCTCCAGGAATTCCTGATTATCGCGTGTGCGGCTCAGGCGTTCGATGATAGGCATGATGGCTTCATTGCCGCCGCCCATTGCGTCGATCATGCGGCGCAGCGTGTAGACCTTGGCTAGCGTTTCAGCGTCCAGCAATTTCTCTTCAGCGCGTGTACCGCTGCGTTCTATGTCAAAGGCAGGGAAGATGCGGCGTTCGGAGAGCTTACGGTTGAGGTGCAGCTCCATGTTGCCGGTGCCTTTGAACTCCTCATAAATCACGTCGTCCATACGGCTGCCGGTGTCTACCAGCGCCGTAGCAATAATGGTCAGACTGCCGCCCTCTTCAATGTTACGCGCAGCGCCAAAGAACCGCTTGGGCGGGTAAAGTGCTGCCGGATCAATACCGCCGGACAGCGTTCGTCCGGATGGCGGGACGGTGAGGTTGTAGGCGCGTGAGAGCCGTGTGATGCTATCCAACAGGATGACAACGTCCTTCTCCCCTTCTACAAGGCGCTTTGCTCGTTCCAGCGCCATTTCGGCAACGCGTACATGATTCTGCACCGGTTCATCAAATGTGCTACTGATCACTTCCGCTTCGACAGACCGGTCCATATCGGTAACTTCTTCCGGTCGCTCACCGATGAGGACCACCATGAGATGAATATCCTCATAGTTGGACGTAATGCCATTTGCTACACGCTTAAGCACGGTCGTCTTGCCGGCCTTGGGCGGACTCACGATGAGACCGCGCTGGCCGCGTCCGAATGGGCGCCAGAAGGTCGATCAATCGTGTCGAGATCATGTTGGAGCGAGTTTCGAGCAGAAGCTGCTCGTTGGGGAAAATGGGCGTCAGCTTTTCAAAAATCGGACGACGTTTTGCCGCTTCCGGATCGAGGCCGTTGACAGCCTCTACTTTGAGTAGCCCGTGGTATTTTTCCGTATCCTTCGGTGGACGCACCTGTCCCACAACAAAATCTCCGGTGCGCAGCCCGAATCGTCGAATCTGGCTTTGGCTGACGTAGACATCTTCCGGACCGGGCAGTAATCTGTCACTTCGTAAGAAGCCGATGCCGTCCTGCACAATTTCGAGAATGCCGCCACCGAATATGTACCCTTGTTTCTCGGCGCCGGCGCGTAGCAGACGCATCACCAGGTCATATTTCTTCAGGCGCGTATAGCCGGTGATATCCAGCGCCCGTGCCATATCACGCAGTTCGTCTAGATTCATCGCGTCCAATTGAGAGATCGTCATGGATCCGATCTGTTTTTCTGCCATTTTCTTTCTTCCTTAGCCGATTCCGGTTCCTATATGGGAATAAATTAGTGCGTGGATATCTATGGACCAGCGAACAGCCTAAAGGTGTTAACAGGATGCGATTAATCGCAGGTACTGGCCTGATGGATTTCTACGAACTTGGATTTCAGTGGGATCTATCGTGATTAACAAAAATGACAGCTTGCACGTGCAACCAGCTCCATAATTACTTACGATTCTAGGAATAGCGAGGCGCTATGAGCACTACGATTATGCGCTTTTGCACTGTCTGTTTTCTGTTGCGAAATCGCGGTGTAGAGCCCTCATACGATCGGGCGGTGTTGCTCGTTTCACTCTGTCTTCAAAGATATGAGACTATTAGGTTGGATGATGTTCGATACTGCTACTATGAAATGCATACAGGGAATAGTTCTTGGGCCGGAGGCGATCGGTATATCTGCGTGCTTACCCGCTGGGCTTTCACCGATACAATGTGTACCGCCCAAATCTCTAGCGATTGTTGAGTCGGCGTCCGATTCGCCCCTCTCTATTTACATTCAGGTTACATTCAGGCTACCTAGACGCATAGATCACATAATCCAGTTAGAACTGGTTATCAATGAACAACTTGGTTCATCTATTCTTTGCCAGTTACTCTAGACGCTATGAGCCTAAAGAGACACTCGGTAACAATAAGAGAACGCTGTGGGTGCTGTGCCGGAATAGAGGGTGACGTATCTGAGCTAATATTATAGCAACGGTTGACTTTTCCGTCAACTCTGATATTGACGCATCCTCTCGACGCGACTTGCTACGTGTTACCCATATGATTTTCGGGTGCGAATAAATCAATTGCGTGGGCCGCTGTTATGGTTGCTAGTATACTACATTTTATGGGTACTGACGAACCACATTATCGATTTATTGCACGTAAAAGACGTGAACTTGATGTTGTACTGCTTCAAGACTGACAAGGGAACGTAATCTGTTGCTTCCCTAGTTCCCTTGCCAGCCATTTTCCTTCCGGCGCCGGGTTAAACTCGAAGATCAGTCCCAGATGCCGGCAATATCCTTCATTGTCTCTATATCGTTGACCTGGATACGGCGATAACCAAGCTGGACGAGATCCTGCCGTTTGAAATCACGTAGGATTGCACTGACCGTTTCGCGGTACGTACCTAAGTGGTCAGCCAGCGCTTGGTGGCTCACGCCCTCAATCAATCCATCCTCGCCTGCGTAGTCCAACAGAAGCATAGCCAGACGTTCCGGCAACTTCTTGTACGCCACATCCTCCAGGCTATTCTCTACCTGTAGTAAACGTTCTCCATATGTCTGCAGAAGCCCCCAACTAAGTATCGGGTATTTCACCGCCACCTGACGAGCCTCGCTTGCCGGTACGGTCCAAACCGTACTGGCTTCAGCCGCTTCCACAAAAACTGTTGGATCACTGCTCTGATCCAAAGCGCCCTCTCCGAAAATAGCGCCGGGATTCAGTGTCGTTATAACTAATCGTCGACCCTCGTTGTTCGTGCAAACCATATTCACACGACCGCTCATCAGCACATACATCTTCTGCGACAGATCGCTAGCGGTAGCGATGACTTTGCCCTGCTCCCACTTCTGTACGCTAAACAGCTTATTGAAAGCCGGATCCTGGTCTTTCAAAGTTGTCAGTGCCTGCGCAACGCCCACCAGACCGCCTTCGCTGAAGTCGGGGGTGCCGATGGCGCCATACTGACTATATGAATTTGCACTGTTGGCTGTCACGTTTCCGTATGATGGCCGACTGAGTGTCCGTATCTCTCGAGTTTGGAAGGTCATTATTTCGGTTCCCTTCTATTGCGGTATCCTATGTGGTCTAGACCGCGTTGTTGCTCGGTTTCTCACACGAGCTTTGATCATCCCCGATAGCGCATCTCAGCACGAGCAGAGAGTATGCCCTTACTTGGCAAGTTGGTCAAATATAGAAATTCTACATAAATCTCTGTCAAAATCGTACCTGCACTCGATCGAAGACAATTCCTGTTCTTCCTCTATTCTGTGTCTATGTCTATCCCTTTAATTTTAGTTGCATGACCTATGTTATACGTTACCAAAATGTTTGAATTTCGTTAACGTTTCAGGAAAAGTATACTGTTGTTTATGCAATTGGAGGGGTATAATAGCGGGTACAAGTTGCGGCAATGGTCAGGAACGTGGCTGATCCTGCAACCACGCAAGCAGTGATTTCCAACGCAATTGGTGCATGAAGGGCAGGCGCTCCAGTTTAGTATTTACCTCGAATACGGCCGATAAATCGAGACCACCATTCGCCAAGGTTTTTCCCAGCGTGTTCGCCGCATCGTCCATAACGAGGTAAGTATCCGCTGGCAGGTCGCTGAGTTCAAGCGCAGCCATCACACCAGATCGAAGTAGCGTCGGATCGGGTTGCTGACTTGAAGCATGTTGTTCACTAGTTGGCGAACTCAAGTAGGCGCGAAGCCGTTTTGCGCTCACATCCTGCAACGCTTTGGAGAAAAGCTCCACTATCGTGGGGTTTTTGGTACTGGCAGCCAGATCTGCTGCGTGGCTGAAACAATAGTCACCGGCAAGAATTGTGCTGCCGATAAAGGACTTGTCCTCCTCATCCGCAGGACTAGACTCCTGATTCGCCGATGCATCAACAAGCAGCTGATGGATACCAAGCGCCACGTGCAACAGCTCAAGTGCTGCGGCAAGGTTGGTTCGCGGCTCGACGCTTGAATCGTCTAGGCTATAGCCGGCGCACAGCACTGTCGCGGCGTAGACAATTGGGCCGTCATGACCGACTCGTGCCACGACCAATTCACGCAAGGGTCCACCGATGCCTGAAGCTTTATCAAGCATGGTGTCGCACACGATCGACAACTCATTGCGAAACTGGTCGTTTGCAACTTCTTCATCACGCTTCACGATACCGCTGTCCACTAGAACATAGTACCTTCACCCGAATTGTGCTTCCCAAATGCGCCACGATACAACGCTTCTTCCGCACGGACCTTAAGGTTACGCCAAAAGGCCTATTGCCATGATTGCGCTGAATTATCCCGCGGGATGGCTAGAAATCCCACTTGAGCCAACGTTGCACAACTTACTGGAAAATAGCGTCCACGCCAACCTTCAGCACAACAAAAAAATAGTAGCACAGGAAGGCAAGCCAGCCAACAATATCCAGAGGTCACATAATTATCAAATTCTTCATAATAATTGACTGAAGAACACGCATATGCTATACTCCGCCAGCAACTTGTAGGGTTATCGGAAGAATGCTACTCGAGGTCTATCATTCTGCCATCGGGTATTTCGAAGGAGCGTTCATCGTGGGATTTTCGTGGCCATGGTCCACCAAACGTACATCTAGCATCGTATTCATCGACCTCGGAGACTTAGGTGATTTGGTGAATCCTAGTGGCCCGCACGAGCAATGGCAGGACCATGGACTCGGCCTGCTGCGCACCATTTTGCACCAGAACGGAATCGAGACGGATATCGTCTCCACGCGGGCCGTACAGTCATGGGACAAGCTGGAAAAGCAAATTGCCGGATACGAGACTGCGATCATGAATGTGCGCAGCTATACTTTTCCCGTGGCTTGCAAGGCGGCACAAGTTTTCAAGATGGTGAACCCGGACGGTTTGGTCTTGACCGGTGGGATGCACGCCACCGTAGCCAGCGAAGAAATGCTAGCCATCCAGGAGTTCGACAAGATTTGCCAGGGACCAGGCGAGGGCGTCATCGTTGACCTGGTGAGCCATCCCGACAAGTTTGATCGCCTTTTCACGGGCGTTGGCGCCAAGTCCATGGCGGATTGGCCCATGATCGACCGCACACTCTGGCCGAAACCGGCAGGTCGTCGCATTCGTAACAATTTCAATTGGCCTATGGAGCCTGAATGCGGTTGGGGTCCTGGCCCAGTCGCCACCATTCTCACCAGTCGAGTCTGTCCGTGGCAGTGCGTCTTCTGCAATGAAAACTCATACATCGCCAATATGGGTCGCCGTCCTGTCGATATGGTCATCGACGAGCTGAACGAGCTCGATGAGAATTATGGCGTCGGTTCGATAGTCATTCACGATTCCATGTTCTTCCAGAACCCGAGCTGGCTCAAGGAATGGATCGAAAAATATCCGCGTCGCGCCAACAAAGTATGGCCGTACTGGGCTGCGGGTCGTTCCGACACTGTCCGCCAATGGCCCGACCTCTTTGAGGCCCTTGTGAGAGAGACGAATTGGAATACAATATCAATTGGCTTTGAATCGGGCAGCGACCGCATCCTGAAGCTGATGAACAAAGAATGCAGCGAGGAAGACAACTACTTCACCATCGACCTTCTCAACTCCATTGCCGATGAGTACGTGCGCGATGGCAAGGAGCCGCCCAAGTTCTGGGCCAACATTATGCTGGGTATTCCGGGCGAGAGCCACGAGGACGCGTTCAAGACCATGCGTATGGTAAAGCGCATGCGCTACGTATTGCCGTCAATCGCGTTTTACGCGCCCTACCCGGGTTCCGCCCTGGGCTATCAGCTCATCGCTGAGGGAAAGAGCCTCATGTCCAAGGACAACTATCATCGCTTCCCGGACGACGAGAAGGTAAAGGGGGTTGACTACAATTTCTACCGCCAGCTGCTGGCAGGCAAATTCGACGATATCATCAATAAGGGGCTGGACAGCGTGACCTCCGGCGCCGAGCTCTATCACGATGCGCTAGTCAAGGCATAGTCGAACAATCCAGCAGCGCCAGTGCGGAATGGAGACGAAACGATGAGCAGCTTTAGCAACCCGACCTACATGTATCTTTTCGAAATGAAATCGGGCAAACAGAAACTAGCCTACGGCGAATCGCCGGAAGATGCGCTGGATGTCCTCAAGGTTCGATTGTCTCCGGAAGAGATGGAAGACATCATTCGGGATCAGTACAAGAAGATCTCACAACGAGAACTACAGAAGCATGTGGGCAATTTGGGCTAGAAACGATCCAGCCAATTCAGCCGGTTGGCTATGAGACTTACGATTGAGCAACAGCAGATACTCGCTGCCATATCCCAGGGCAACATACTAAAGGGTCATCGGTACCTCGACGGTACTAAGGTCCACCAGTTGCATGCAGTGGACGGTAGCGTAACGGCTACCGTGGCTTCCGAAGATGTACAGCAATTGGTGCAACTCGGTCTGCTCACAAGCAACATGAAATTCCCAGCCGCAACATATACCATCACCGTGAAAGGCGCGAAACAGGCTGCCAATTTATGATCCTTGCGTCTCACCTACTCAACAATTGCTGGACGTGTTAGCCATTCTAGTTCCAGCAAGTAATCTGTTGCCTCTTCAGCAGTTTCGCAGCACATCTCACGTGACGGCATTAACCGCACACACACCGCCGGACGCTCTGGTTTTCCAAACAATTTACAACAATTATCGTCTGTCAACTGTACGCAGCGTACGCCACCGGGCTTGCCGCTCGGCATGCCGGGAATTGGCGACGAGATGGACGGTGCGATGCAGCAAGCGCCGCATCCAATTCTACATTTCACGTGCGATTCATTCTTGTTTTGAGTCTTTTTTGGCTGCATTGTAACTGGAAAATACTGGCTTGAGGCTGCACGTCAGCCTATGCCTCTCATATTCTTATTATTTGACAAATGGCATATTCCATGCGACTATATGGCATCTTTGCAGTGGGACATGTCATTGATAGGCAGACTTCAGGTTCTTATGGTCGTCGCTTGTGTCCGCTGTTATCCTCGTTACGATTTCTGCTTATCAATCTTACGATTACCTGTAACACAATAGTTTAACACCCATTCCAATAATCCCATTACTAGGCTCCATGCGGGTCTACCTTGCGATGTGGTGTTTGGTTATTGTACAAAAACGATTGCTTATGACTTCAAACACAATTCCACTTAATTCAAAGACTGCGGCAGCAATCAGTACTCACAATAAAAAACGGTGGAATCGGCATAAGCTACAAACGAATTTGGCCTACCTTACCATGGTTCTGCCTGGCGCCATATGGCTATTTTTGTTTGCCTATCTTCCGATGCCGGGTATCATTCTTGCGTTTAAGAACTATCGCCTGCAAAGACCGCCACAAGATTTCTGGATTCAGAATAAGTTTATCTACAGTCTGATCTCGAGTCCATGGGTTGGCCTAAACAATTTCGAGTACCTCACCTTACCAACCAATATTAACGCTACTATCACGTACGTGCGCAACACCATTACATACAATCTCTTGTTCATGGTGCTTGGACTAGTTCTATCCGTCGCGCTTGCGGTTGTGATCAACGAGATGACCAATGGTATCTTAGCGAAGTTCTACCATTCTATATTCTTTCTGCCCTTCTTCATTTCGTGGATTGTCGCAGCCTATGTTGTATACGCAATGGCTAGCTCTAATGGCATTGTCAACAATGTCTTAGCTTCTTTTGGCGCTGGACCGGTCGAGATATACAAAGAAACAATATACTGGCCGTTTATATTTATCATAGCCAATTTATGGCACTATACCGGATATAACTCCATCATCTACTTAGCAACGATCACTGGTATTAGCCGCGATCTATATGAGGCGGCGGCAGTGGACGGCGCTTCCAAATGGAAACAGTTCACAAATATCACATTACCGCACATGATTCCGGTTATCGTGCTGCTCCAGATACTGGCGGTTGGCCGTATTCTCGGTTCAGACTTCGACATGTTCTATACGCTGCCAAACGGCGCTGCACTGGTTAAAAACGCAACATACACGTTGGATGTATACGTCTACAGCATGTTGCGCAGCGGCACACCTCTTGGATACCCAGCCGCGGCAGCGTTCCTGCAATCATCGTTTGGGTTCATATTGATACTGCTAACCAACCTGATTGTACGCAGAACACGTCCCGAACTCGCGCTATTCTAGCCGTTCTTGTCATAGGAAAGTCTCGTGGAAACAACCGCAAACATAGACGCTCAACAAGGTCGCCAAGCCGAACCCAAAAAGGCGAAGAAAGAAAAGCATCGAGATGTATTGGCCGTCTCGCCCGCGACTAATGTTATATTTAACATCGTCCTCATTTTCTTTGCGATCCTGACGCTGATCCCCGTCTATATCATCGGAATCTCTTCCATCACATCCGAGGCGTCGCTTGCCGCGAACGGGTACCGATTATGGCCGGAAGCCTTCTCTGTTAACGCCTATAATTTCTTGTTCGGTCAGGGCTCCATTGTGGTTACGGCATATCGGAACACGATAATCGCCACAGTCGTAGGTACAGTTCTATCGGTAGCCATGGTCGGCCTGTATGCCTACCCAATTTCACGCAGGGACTTCAAACTCGGCACCTTCTTTACGTTTTTTGCGTTCTTCACCATGCTTTTTAACGGCGGGCTCGTCTCCTACTACATGGTGATGCGACAAATCCTGCACCTACAGGACAACTTGTGGGCCTTGTTCATGCCATCGATTTTCAGTCCATTCTGGGTCATCGTCATGCGAACGTTCTATCGCATGAACGTTCCGGAAGAGATACTCGAGGCGGCGCGAATCGATGGTGCTGGCGAATGGCGTACCTTCCTACAGATTGTGCTGCCGCTCTCGATCCCGGGATTAGCGACCGTCGCCTTGTTCAGCGCCATTGGTATTTGGAACAACTTCTTCAATAGTTTGTTGCTCGTGGACGATGCTCAGTTTTACAGCTTGCAGTTTACAATCTATACAACTCTCAATAATATCCGCTTCCTTCTTGAAAATGCAGATAAGATGCAGGGATTGGTCAATATTTCCGAGCTGCCGTCGCAGACTTTCCGTATGGCCATGGCTGTGGTCACGGTTGGCCCCATCATCCTAGCCTATCCGTTCTTCCAGCGCTTCTTTATCCGTGGTCTGACGATAGGCGCCATCAAGGGCTAGGCAGGTCATCAAAGATACATCAGAGAAGTAAACACCCTCAGAACAAGGTAGCACGGCAGCAAACCCGAGGCTGGGCAGCGCTGCTTTCTACATAGCAAGATATCTAACAACCCGTGTGGATGGACCATATCGGGCGGACTAACTACAAAGGAGTAAGAAATGTTAAGGAAGTCTATTGCAATCCTGTTATTGCTAAGTATGGTTGTGCTGGCAAGCTGTGCACCGTCAGCCGCACCATCCGAATCAGCAGCGCCTGCCGGCGGTGACGAAGCTGCTGCGCCGGCGGATCAAGAAGTTGTGACGCTACACTACTACTGGATCGGAAACGGCGACACCGATCAGCGTGCAAACGTCGAAGCAGCGATCAATGAGTATATCGAGCCTCTCATCGGCGCCAATGTAGTCTTTCACATTGTGGGCTGGGGCGACTGGGAAACCAAGGCAGTGACTGCATTGCAGGCTGGCGAGCCCATGGACATCATGTTCACGGCTGACTGGCGCAACTACATGCAGCTCGCAACACAGGGTCTTTACCTGCCACTCAACGACGATGACGGTCCTGTCGGCAATCTGCTCGCAGAGCATGGACAAGATATCCTGAGCAGCCTGAACCCGGCCTTCATCACTGGCACGCAGATCGACGGCGTGAACTATGCAGTTCCGGTAAATAAGGAACTGACTGTTCCTGAAGGCTTCATCTATAACGTGGCAGCAGCAGATGAAATCGGCTTCACCGAGGAAGATGCAGCCAACATCAAGACGCTGGCTGACTTAGAACCGTGGCTTGCCAAGGCCAAAGAGGCCCGCCCGGATGAATACCCGTACTTGACCGACGGTCGCATTGCGTTCCAGCCGTGGGTTCCGGAATTTGCAGCTGGCGTGCAGGATAACATTCTGTCCATGAAGGAAATTCCGGACGCAGATGGTAATTTCGACGATAATATTTATAGTATCCTCGAAACCGACTGGGCCAAGGAATATACAGCAGTCATGCGGGACTGGTATGAAAAGGGCTATATCAACCCGGACGCCGGTCTGCTCACCTTCCTGCCCGCTGAGACGCGCAACGCAGGCAAGTATTTCATCGAGCCGCAGCCGCTCAAGGGCTACAACATCAAAGCCCAGGAGCTAGTAAATGCATCCGGTAACCCCGACCTAGAGCTGAAAGAGATTTACGCGCAGCCGAAGATCAACATCACGGTGCACTCCGGCGGTTCAATGTTGGCCATTCCAGCATTGTCTGAGTATCCGGTACAGGCGATGGAATTCATCAATCTCATGCACTCCGATCCGAAACTCGTCAACATGATGCTGTACGGTGTTGAGGGCACGAACTGGGAGTACGAGGATGATGGTCGAGTCAACTTGATTGATTCGGCTTGGTACGGCGCCCATGGCGGCGCTTGGACAGTCGGCGACGTCACGCTGCAGGCTGTGACCAATAAAGAAGACCCGGATAAGAATCGGCTACTGATTGAGTATGCAAACGATTCTATCGACCACCCGTCATTGGGTTTCCGTTTCCGCCAGGATCCTGTGATTGCTGAAATGACTGCGATCAAGGCCGTTGCAGAAGGCACAGTTCGCGCCGTCATGACCGGTTATGCAGATCCCGAGACAGCACTGCCGAAACTAGTCGAAGACCTGAAAGCTGCTGGTCTCGACAATGTGAAAGCTGAGCTCGAAACACAATATGCTGCATGGGAACAAACCAAGAGCGAATAGTCGCCAGCCAGAATAGCGGAGAGCTCCGCTACAATCGCTGACAAATTAGCAAAAACAGAGGATGTCTCGACGAGACATCCTCTGTTTTTTATCAGTTTTGTCTTTATCAGTTCGGTTTTGGTGCGCTAGGTAAGGAGAATTCCGCTGTTTCGTAACAAGGGCAAGCAGGGCAGATGAACTACCGACCACACGAGATTAATTCGCAGGCTTCTCGGCAAGGGCCATGACGCCAACGCCAAAGGGCAGGTTGAACCGCTGCAGCAACTCCGCCTCGAGCCAGCCAACGGCATGCAGAATGGTGTTTGCCGGTTCGGGAATGGGTTCCATCTCCACCTGATATACCTCTTCATCCTCAGTCAGATGCGGGCTGTCCAGCTCTGGTGCGTGGGACGGCAACAACCGCACCGCGGCAACCATGGGGAATAGGAAGAAGCTCGTGTAGGTGCTGCGCTTCACACGCAGATCACATTGTGCCAGCTTCTGTCGCAACTCGCCCACTGTGTAGCGTCTTTCATGGTTGTTAATGTCGTCGTTATAGCTCCACAGCCACATGAACGCAGGCACGGTCACGATGAGCTTTCCACCAGGTTTCAGCACCCGTGTGCACTCCTGCAGTACGCCGGTCTCATTCGGAATATGTTCCACCGTGTCCAGCAGCGCCACGACGTCAAAACTATCGGATGCGAAGGGGAGATAGTCGCCGAAACCCTGGCACGCCTCCAGTCCGCGCTGCGCCGAGACCATGAGCGGACGCGAGTTGTAGTCTAGTCCAACGACTCGCCCATAGTGGGCAAGATGATGCGCCATATTGCCGGCGCCGCTTCCCACGTCCAATACCATTCGCTTTGAGCCAGCCGGTGCTGCACCTACTTCCAGGTCCAGATACTTCTGGATGGCGCGGGTTCTTCCAGCAAACCATGCATGTCTGTCTTCTTCTAGTACGCTCAATACTGGTGTGGACATTCGATGCCTTATCTCGTTCGCTGTTCGTCGTTGCACAAATCTACACGACTTGCGTATACATATACTCGCCGCCAAAGATATCTGTAATTCGTACGGCAACTGTGGTTGTCTCGTCGGGTATAGACGTCAATTTGTAGACACCGGCTACCGTGTCACGCCGGCGCATTGGCAGATCCCCAAACACGCCGCGAAAAACTGCGCCGTCATATGCCGTATCAATATCAATGGCGTCCACCCAACGGCGCCAATTGATATCGTCTGAAAAGCCAGCAGTCACACCGGCTCGCATAAGCGCCTCATGGCTAGGATGATACTCATGCACCTCGACGTCGAGCGTGCCATACGTTGATCGACGTCGTTCGACTGTAATCTGTGCATCCCCGGACGGCGTCTGTGCGTTCCAGCCGTTCACAGAGTATATGCCAAAACCCGGACCCAACTCCTCCACAACCGCCTGTAGACGACGTCGCTGCGTCTGAATTGCGCCGTAGCTAATATCGCACGTGATCCATCGCCGTCCCAATTTGTGCGCGGCTGCCGCAGTCGTTCCGGAGCCACCAAAACAGTCCAACACCATATCGCCGGGCCTGGTGGACGCTTCAATCGCCCGTCGTAATAGCGCCTCGGTCTTTTGAGTCGGATAGCCCATATCTTCACTAGGCGTGGTGCCCAACCCAGGGATATCGTCCCACAGATTGTCTACCCCGCGCTCCACGGCATAGCGGTTCTTACGCACCTTGGTCAGATAGTATTTCACACCGATGCTGCCACCATTGGATGCGAAAACACGCTTGCTCTTCTCATCCACCACGATCTCACCGCTGTACGGCGCGTACAGTCTTCCCTCGGAATTCAGCTGCTTCAGCCGCTCAAAGCTATATGTGCCTGGGTCGGACGTGCGAAAGAAGCCGCCGTCGTCTTCCATAAACTGGGAGGAGGCCTCATCGCGCGAGAAGGTCAGTTTCCGTTTCTGTGGTTGCCAGAGCGTTGGCGCGTCTCTGTTCTTGGCAAAGATATGGATGTGATGCGTGCTGAACGGGAAGTAGAAGGCGTTGACCTTGGCGCCGCGGGCAGTCTGACTGCGCCAACTGATGGTGTTCAGATAATTGTCTTCGCCGAACACCTCTTCCATGATCAGGCGCAGGCGATGTTCCTGGCGATAGTCGCAGTGCAGCCAAATACTGCCATTCTCGGCCAGCAACTCGCGCAGCAGGAAGAGACGCTCATAGATGAACTGCAGATAACTGTCGCCTGTCCACGTGTCATGGTATTCCGTGTTCTGTCCAATGACACGACCTTTGCCGCCTCGCAACCGCACTTTACGCACGTAATCTCCGCCCGCGCCAAACGGCGGATCAATGTAGACCATGCGCATGCGCCCGCTCCACCCATTGACCAGCAAGTGCGCCAGCACGTCCTCGTTGTCGCCAAAATATATGGCGTTGGGGATGGCCTGTCCCAGAAAGCTTGTGGGCGATTGCGCGGTCCGTTCTGCTACGCTTAGCTGCGCCAGCGGCAGCTCACTGCGCGGGTCGAATACCTCGAGCATGCGCGCCTGGGGAAGATAGACTTTAGGCGGCGCTTCCTTGCCAGCCCATTGCAGCATGGAGCGGCCGCGCGGCGAGCGATTCACCTCAAGCTCGATCTTCTCTTGCGCCAAGTGTGACACGTCGCTTTCCACAGCCGCTTACTTCCGTTCGAAAAGATAGGAATAGACAGGTTGATTGTGCGTCTGGCACCAGTGCTCACGATGCGTTTGCGCGTATTCGCCGATACTTATGGATATAGCGGCATTACTGACTTGAAATGCGTTGTTGCGCTCGATCAGGTACTTGACCAGCTCGCCATACTCATGCACATCGCTTTTGAAATGTAGCAGACCGCCAGAATGAATCTTCTGTGCCAGCAGGTCAATAAGTGGCGGTGAGAAGAGTCGTTTACTGCGATGCTGGTCTTTCCACCACGGGTCCGGAAAAAGCACATGAACTAAGTCGATGCTGTCATCGGGTAATATCCGTGGCATGTTGAATCGCACATCGTCATCGCTGATCCACATGTTCTTCAGACCGTGTCGTTCGATGCGCTGCAACATGAGGCGAGACGCCTTTGTCTTGATCTCGTAGCCGATGTACAATCGATCCGGGTGTCGCTTTGCTCTGTCCAGCATAAAGTCCCCGCGACCGAACCCAACTTCGACTTCGAGCCACTCACTACGTGCCAGCGCTTCCCTTAACTGAGCGCCATTATCTGCATCGGGATCATCCAAAGCCAGTGTGCGAAAAAAGGGCTGACCGACTCCCCATGCCGGAACCTTATCCGAATTCGGACGGCAGCGTGGATCGCCGCCCATGAGCCCCTTGCCGCTTTCCCAGTCGGCGTACGCCTGAGCCAGCTCGTCGTCGCTCAATTCCTCCCACGTGAAGTCCATTCGCCCCGACGAGAAGGAGGTAGGCGTATAGTCAAGTATTGGCGATTCGTTGCTCATCTGGCGTGACAACTACGCAATCGCGTCCAGCTTACGCAGGATTGTTTCTTTTACCGTATCCGCATTGGGCGGCAGATAGATTGGCGGATTGGCATAGAGACTCTCGACTTCGGATAGACTGCCTTCGTGATAGCCGACCTTGAAGTCGGTAAATTTAAGCCCGTTCGCCGTGCTGATGACCACGACGCGTTCATCGCTTTTGATTTCGCCCCGCTGCACCACCTTGAATAGCGCCGCCAGGGCAACGCCTGTATGCGGGCATGTATACATGCCGGTAAGATCGGCTTTGGCTGCTGCATTGGCGAGCTCGTGCTCCGTCACCGCCTCGACAATACCGTCGGTCTCCTGGATCGCCTGCACAGCTTTCTCATAGCTAACCGGGTCGCCGATCTGTATTGCGGTCGCTAGCGTCGACTCCGCTTGGATACGCGTCTTCTCTTCGAACCCATTCAGATAACTCAAGTAGAATGGATCGGCCTTGTTCGCTTGCGCGGCGACCAGGCGCGGCATCTTGTCCGTAATACCCAAGTCTAGGAGCAGCTTGAGCCCCTTGTAGAGGGCGCTAATGTTGCCCAAGTTGCCGACCGGGATGACGATCCAGTCCGGCGCTTCCCAGTCGAACTGGCGCACGATCTCGATAGCCATCGTCTTCTGACCTTCCACGCGAATGCTGTTCATGGAGTTAGCTAGGTAGATGCTGCGGTCCTTGGTCACTTCTCTGACGATGCGCATGCAGCCGTCGAAGTCAGTATCCAACGCAAGTACGTGCGCGCCATTAGCCAGCGGCTGCACAAGCTGCGCCGTGCTCACCTTGCCCTGTGGCAAGAAAATGATGGCCGGAATGCCGGCGCACGCTGCGTAAGCTGCCAGTGCGGCACTTGTGTCTCCGGTACTGGCGCAAGAAACGGCTCGCACAGGACTGTCGCCGCTCATCATCTGCTTCACCACGCTGACCAAAACGGTCATGCCCAGGTCCTTGAAGCTGCCCGTATGGCTGTTCCCGCAAAGCTTGATCCACAGATCGTCTAGCCCGATCTGCTTGCCCAGCCTATCCGCCCAGAATAGATTCGTGTTTCCCTCGTACATGCTGACGATGTTCTCGTCACGCAGATCCGGCGCCACCCACTCGCGCATGCCCCAAACACCGCTGCCGTAGGGCCAAGTCGTCGTACCCACCCGGCTTTCGATGGTATGACGCCACTCCTGCGGCGAACGTTGGCGTAGGGCGTCCATATCGTGGACAACCTCCAACAACCCGCCGCAATGGGGACAGGTATAGAGTACATCGTAAATAGAATATTCGCCCGGACAGCCGCGGAAACAGCGGAAGTGTGCGTTGAATGGACGCAAAGCAGGTTCAGTTGTAAGTTGCATGTCAGCGTTTATCATCGATGAGGTGGAGTTAGCCCGGCACAAAGGCCGGGCGAGTTGTTATGGACAGCTATGAAGCGGATTTATGCGAGTCGCTTGCGGAATTCATCGGTCAGTGCGGGCAGTAAGTCAAATAGGTCGCCTACTATACCGTAACTGGAATAGTCAAAGATGGGTGCATTCTCATCCGTGTTGATGGCCACGACCACATGGCTGTTGCCGATGCCAGCGAGATGCTGAACCGCGCCGCTTATGCCGGCTGCAATGTAGAGATCGGGGCGTACGGTGCGACCGGTTTGGCCCACCTGCACGCGATACGGGACGATACCAGAGTCAACAGCCGCTCGACTTGCGCCGATTGCTCCGCCCAGAACAGAAGCCAGGTCGCTGATCAAACTGAAGCCGCGTTCCGGGTCCGCAGCAACACCGCGCCCGCCGGCAACTACAATGCGTGCATCCGCCAAACGCACCTCGCTCTGATCGCTGATCTCGGATTCCAGTACCTTCTCCGGGATATCGCTCTCTGTCAAGCCCAAGTCAATCTCCACAAACTCAGGGCTATCACCAGACGGCTCAGGAATTGTGTAGGAGCGAGGCCGCACACTGGCGACCTGAACATCAGTGCCATAGACAATATCGGTGAGCATGTGGTTGGAAAAGATGGAACGAACCGCAACCAGTCTGCCAGCCTCGACGCGAAGATCGATTGCATCCGGTGCAATACCGGCTTCCAACTCGCAAGCGGCATACGTCGTCAATTCGCAGCCCATGGCAGTAGCGCTGGCAAGGATGATAGACGCCTCAGACGCCTCGATAATCTTGAGAAAACCTTTGCTATACGCACTCAACCGATAGGCTGCGAGCGTCGGGTCGGTAACCGTGTAGACGACATCGGCGCCATAGACGCCAGCAGCCTCTGCGACGGTGTCGGTATCCGCACCGAGAACGGCAGCCACCAGCTTCACACCCAGTTTGTCGGCCAGCTCACGCGCCTTGCCCAATACTTCCCAACTGCTCGGGATGGCGCCACTGTTTGTTTTTTCAATCAATACCAGAACAGACATATCGCCCCCTATACGACCTTTTCACCGAGCAGGTAATCGACCAGCTTTGCTGCCTTCTCTTGCGGAGTCGCGCCATCTATCATGATGGTCTTTTCAGGTCCCTTTTCGACCAAACGCACATTCGTCCAGACAGTCTTCTTGGTCGGCCTTTCCTTCACAAGATCCGCCGCGCGAATCACCGGAATTTCCGCACGGTTGGCGTTGCGGATCCCCACGAAGCTAGGATAGCGCGGCTCGTTGATCTGCTTACCGACGCTAATGATCGCCGGCAATGGAACCGAAACGGTTGAATGCTTGCCGGACATCTCACGCTCAACGATAATACTGCCGTCGGCGATGTCGACCACCTTTGTCACATTCGTGACCAGCGGCCTGTCCAACATGCATGCGATAGCCACATAGACGCTGCCAGTACCGGCGTCAACACTTTGCTTGCCCGTAATCACGAGGTCCACATCGCCTTGCGCGCGAATTGCATCTGACAAGATTGTAGCTGTGGCGATAATGTCCAGCGGCATGCCTGTGCTTTCCACCAGCACGGCATTGTTGATGCCGATTGCCAGCGTGTGTCGCAGCGCATCCACTGCAGTAGAGGCGCCCATGCTAATGGCTACCGTCTCCGCGTCGAAGCGTTCGGTGAGGCGTACTCCCTCCTCGGCGACATGTTCATCCCACGGGTTTAGCGCCATGGTCGTCTTCACTTCGCCGCGATTAACATCGTCGGCGGATACACGCGGCAGTTCCGCGGTGTCGGGCGTTTGCTTAACCAATACGGCTATCTTCACGGTCTTCGCTCCCTCAACTTTCCTCTCTGTGTTTGGACCCTATCATACCCTAATAACCGCTCTTAATGGAACCGACGATTCCTACCTTACGTAAGGGAACTACTCTGCAAGAATCGCGTCGATGGACGCGAGCTCTTCTTGGGTAAATTCGAGATTGTTTAGAGCAGCTACGTTGTCCTCAATCTGGCTAACACGGCTGGCGCCAACGAGCGCGGAAGTCATGCCCGGATGGCGCAATACCCAGGCGATGGCCATCTGTGCCAAACTCTGACCTCGCTCATGCGCAAGCTCGTTGAGTGCGCGAATCTGCTTCAGCGCTTTGTCGGTAATCTGGTCGCTGTTGAGCGCACCTGTGTCACTGGCTGCACGTGAATCCTCCGGAATGCCGGATAAATACTTGGACGTCAGCATACCCTGTGCCAAAGGCGAGAAGGCGATTGCGCCAATGCCCTCTTCTTCCAGCACATCCAGCAGGCCGTCCTCTACCCAGCGTCGATACATGCTGTAGACCGGTTGATGGATGAGGCAAGGCGTACCCAGCTCGCGCAGAATCTGCGCCGCCCGCAGTGTATCTTCCGGCGAATAGGAGGAGATGCCAACATAAAGCGCTTTGCCGGAACGAACAATATGGTCCAGCGCCATCATGGTCTCTTCCAGCGGCGTATCCGGGTCGAATCGATGGCTGTAGTAGATGTCGACATATTCCAAGCCCATACGCATCAAGCTCTGGTCCAGGCTGGCGATCAGATACTTGCGGGAGCCCCATTCCCCGTACGGGCCAGGCCACATACGGTAGCCGGCTTTACTGGAAATAATCAGCTCGTCGCGGTACCCGGCCAAATCCTGGCTGAGTATTTTCCCGAAGGTCTCTTCGGCTGAACCCGGAGGCGGACCATAGTTATTGGCTAAATCAAAATGGGTGATACCCAAATCGAAAGCTCGGTAAATCATGGCTTGTGCGTTCGTATGGACATCTACACCGCCGAAATTGTGCCACAGACCTAACGAAACAGCGGGCAACAGTAGACCGCTGCGCCCGCATCGGCGATATCGCATTGTGTCATAACGTGCGTCGGCTGGCTGCCAATTCATGAGCCGCTATCTCCTGACCTGATGTATGTGAGTATGTGCGTGATGATGTGTGGTTCTATGTTCGTCTGATGCGCCTTCCACTAAAAGTCCCACGACTTCGGCTATTCCGCATCCGTCTATTCCTCAGCCTCCATGGAGGTTTTTCTTGCCGTGCGCATACGCGTCTCGTGGTGCAGTTCTTTCTTACGGATGCGCAGCGCGTCGGGCGTCGCCTCCAGCAACTCGTCATCGTCGAGCTGCTCAATGGCGTCGTCCAGAGACAGAATGCGTGGCGCGTCCAACCCCTCCGTGTCCTGCTTCGGCTTGGAACGATAATTGCCCAGCTGTTTCAACTTACAGACATTGACCACCAAATCATCTTCACGGATGTGCTCGCCCACGACCTGACCTGCATACACTTCGTCACCTGGCTCAATGAAGAAAGAGCCGCGCTGCTGCAACTCGCGCAATGCATAATTCGTAACCATGCCGGTTTCCAGCGCCACCAGCGAGCCGCGCCCTTGCGCGTTGATGTCCCCATAATACGGCTCGAAGCCGCTGAACAAAGTATGGAAGATGCCTGTTCCGCGCGTAACGGTCAGAAATGGCTGGCGAAAACCTAACAAGCCCCGGGTCGGTGCAAGGTACTCGCAGTAAACCGTACCATCATCGCCATAACGAATTCGCTCCATTCTACCACGCCGCTGGCCCAGCATTTCTGTGACCGTACCCAGATAGTTTTCCGGAATTTCCAAGAAAACTTCTTCCACCGGCTCTAACGGTCCGTTGGGACTGTCACGCAGAATAACTTCCGGGCGGCTGACGGAGAACTCATAGCCCTCGCGACGCATGGTCTCGATGAGGATGGCGAGATGCAACTCGCCGCGACCGGAAACAATGAACGAGTTCGCCACGTTAGTGTCCGCCACTTGCATGGCAACATTACGCTCTAGCTCGTCATAGAGGCGCGAACGAATGTGCCGGCTTGTCAGGTATTTACCTTCGCGACCGGCAAACGGGCTGTCGTTGACACTAAACGTCATTCGTACGGTTGGTTCCTCGACTGTTATCGGCGGGAGCGGCGTTGCATCGGCAGGATCAGCCAGCGTGTCACCGATGCCTACGTCTACGACGCCGGCAACAGCCACAATGGCGCCGGCATCTGCTTCATCCACCTCGACCCGCTTAAGGTCGCGGAAGCGGTAAAGCTGTGTAATCTTGGCTGGAATTGTGGAGCCGTCCGCGAGCACGCGCAGGATGTTCTGTCCCGTATGCAGCTTGCCGCGACGAAGCTTGCCAATGGCTATCTTGCCCACGTAGCTGCTGTGCTCAAGCGTGGTAACCTGCATCTGCGCTGGTCCGTCACTCTCCACGGTCGGCCCGGGCAGATGTTCCAAAATGGCGTCGAACAACACCTGCAGATCGTCGCCCATCTCCTCCGCCTCTAGACCGGCGCGCGCCTCGAGGGCACGCGTATAGACGACCGGGAAATCCGCCTGTTCGTCCGTCGCGCCGAGGTCGACAAAGAGGTCGAACGTAGCGTTGAGCACGTATTCCGTGCGAGCTGCCGGTCGGTCAACCTTGTTCACGACAACGATCGCCTTCAGCCCCTTGTCTAGCGCCTGCCGCAACACAAAGCGAGTCTGCGGCATGGGACCTTCGACGGCGTCCACCAGCAACAGCACACCGTCTACCATGTTCATGATGCGCTCTACTTCACCGCCAAAGTCTGCATGTCCGGGCGTGTCGACGATGTTGATCATCACGTCCTTGTAGACAATGCCTGTATTCTTTGCCAGGATGGTAATGCCTCGCTCCCGCTCCAAGTCATTAGAATCCAATACGCGTTCCATGACCTGCTGATTGCTGCGGAAGACGTTCGTCTGGTGCAACATGCCGTCCACAAGCGTTGTTTTGCCGTGGTCGACATGAGCAATAATGGCTATATTACGTATATCATCTCGAATTTCGCCGGCGGCGTTACCGTTTGCGACCATCGCCGACTCCTGAAGTGTTTGTACACTCATCTTTGTTTTCCATACCTACCCGTCGCACCGATTCATGCCTGAATATCGGATCAATCGTCCGAATGTGCGACACACAAAAAGCCCGGTTCCCACGAGAGGCCAACCGGGCATTCTCATCACGTTACGCCTATTATACACCGAATACAGCAGTCAAGACCAACGTTCGGTCTACTGGACTTGTTCCGACTTCAGAACTATCGCTTGCCATCGCACCTGATCGTCCGCAAGGAGGCTACTGGCGGCGACATTTAGAGACGTACTTGTTATTGGTATGAACTTCGTATGTACAGAGAACGCATCTAGGGAAGAATGATTGTTTTCAGCGAAGCCTGCTCCTCGATATTCTGTGTCTCGCGCTGAAAAACGTCATCGATCTCGTCCAGATGATACGTAACCGAATTATCAAAGATTATGTCAATGTTGAATATGCCGCGCTGAACCGCCCTGTACGCCTCGCGCATGTGCTCAACCGACCGCAAGCGCGTGTAGTGGACCGCATTCAGGTTGCGGATTTGCAATCCGTCCTCGTGGAAGCGATGGAAGCAGAACTCCTGTACCGGCGCATAGTTGTCGCCATACAGCGCCATCGTGCCGTTGTGTCGCACCATTCCCAGCGCCTGTTTGATGCCGATGCCCGTGCCGCCGATTGCTTCGACCGCAACATCGACCCCCTCGCCGTGTGTAAGGTCCAGGACAGCCTGGATGGGATCTGTCTCGTTGGCGTTGATGACGGTATCGGCGCCCAGTTTCTTCGCGATCTCCAGCTTGGCAGGGACCACATCCACCACGATCACCTTGGATGCGCCGGATTTGAGCGCGCCCTGCATGATGATATTGCCGGCAAATCCAGCTCCATTGACAGCCACAATATCGCCTAACTTTACACCGGCGTGGATAGCCGCCCACGCCGCGCATCCTAAGGGCTCATAGAGGCAACCAACCTCAAATGAAACGCCGTCGGGAATGGGTTGCACGTTGGAGATGTCCGTCACATAATAGTCGGAATAGGTCGGGTAGATGAGACTGCCGACTCGGTCGTCTATGCGCACCTTACCGCCGCCGACATACTCGTCAACACCATTGCCCATCTCCAGGATCGTGCCACCGCCTTCGTGCCCAAGCGGCCCCATGGGGTAGGCATGAGAGTGCTCGCCGGAGTCCTTGTCGCCAAGTACAGATTCGGGACCGCCGCGCGCTTCATCTTCAGGCCGCACGGTAATTCCACGGTAGAAGTAGCGCTCGGAACCGCACACCGACGCCTGGTGCGTCTTAACAAGCACCTGCGTGGGCTTCAACTCCGGCAGCGTTCGTTCGCCGATTTTGATTTTTCCAGGCTCAAGAAAGACTACTCGCGTGTCAACCATAATATATCCCTTGTTTGGTTAGTGAAAGGTGTAGGCGCTAACGTATTGGCTCTTGGAGGGTAAGGCAAGCTTGCTGACATAAAAATTGCGCAGTACAGATATTTCTAGCCCAAAATGTTTCGTACAACACGTCTCAAATCAACGAGTGTCACTGTTAGTGTGGTTGCGGTCAGACACGCCCGTTGAGACGAGTCTGAAACGTCTTCCGACACGAAGCGCCACGCTGGGGAACGTAAGGCCGTCTAGAAGTTGAACTCGGACGACCAATCAAATCCAGCATTTTCTTCGGTACATGTCGGCCAATGGGAGCACCATTTTGGTACATGAGCATCCCGTACGCGGTCGATGCTAGGGCTGTAGGGTTTGATGTCGATGACGGGGCTGCCATCCTCTGCATCAATGTACGGCGTCTCGATCACGCCATGTCGGACATCAAGCCCGGCAATCAGCGTCGGTGTAAAGGCAATCGGGTTCGGTCGTATCGGCGATCGCGTCGCAAAGATACCCAGATCATCCGGGCCATTGGCATACGGTTTGCCGGCAGACACGATGGAGCGGTAGTCTTCATCATCCACGTTGTGACTCCACCAGAAGACAAGCACGTGGCTGAAGCCCTCCAGTCCAGCGAGCGCATCGCTGTATTCTGGCAAGAGCTCTACCCTTGCGCCATCGTCCACCAAGCGAACATAACCCACCGGTCGCAGCTCATACGTTTTCCGACTCATGAAATCCCTGTCTTTCAACTATGGCACCTTTGGCGGCGGTTGAGGTACAACCGCATAGCTACCGAATACACAGACAACCCCGAGTGATACCGTTACGGAGGGAAGTCAGATAACTTTGCCAACAACAATTATACACGCACTATCTAGAATTATTCCAGATGTTGGGTGATCGAGAATTGAGCCCTTCACTCTAGATTTCTCCATTTGATTATGCTCATTGGCCAACACCACTCACGCGACTAATTTGATTGGCCATCTTTTCCATTTGCATCCAGAAGCGGTGTCCGTCACTGGATACGTGCACTCGCCCATTCTCGTCGGTACGCGCGATGCGAATGCCTGTCAATCGCCCCAAGACTTCATCGTGTGGATGATTGTACGTATTACCCGCTCCGACCTGGATGACAGCAAGTTCGGGATGAACAGCCGCGATGAACTCGCTGCCGCTGCTGGTCCGGCTGCCGTGATGGCCAACTTTCAGGATCGACGATGCCAACGGCGCGCCGGCTTGTAGCAGATCATTCTCAGTGGCGAGTCCGGCGTCACCTGTTAATAGAACACTAAAGTCACCATACTCTAGCCGGAGAACCAGTGAGTCCTCGTTGTCTGGATCCGGGCCAATATAGTCGTCAGAGTCTGGATTGAGGGTCCATAGTGCGACGCCATCGCCCAGATCCAACCACCCGCCCCGTGCCTGCGTCGTTACGAGAACGTCCTGCTGCGCCAGCATTTGTTGCCATGCCGCAGAATCCTGGGAATCGAGGGTCTGTTGTGTTGTAACAGCCATACCGATATCAAACCGATCGGCGATCTGCGTCTGTGCATCCATATGATCACCGTCCGCATGAGTCAGGATGACCATGTCCAGCGCCCTATCCCAGAAAGGCATGACGTCGCCCAGTTGCGCCATGAGCGTTTGTGGACTGCTGCCGCCATCAACCAGCACCTGACGCCCATGCGGCGTTTGAATCAGTATACCGTCCCCCTGACCCACATCCAGAAAGGTAACGTGCAGTCGCCGGTCGGGCAGCGAGCCGGCGCCCCATAGAATAAGCAGCGTCGACAACGCGACGACCAGTAGAGTGCTTGGTGCATATGTGACACGAGTTAGTCGTTTGCGTGTTGATGCAGGGGTTTCCCATTCGTCGGCAAACGTCCTCAACGAACTCCGATACCTGATGAGCAAAATCAAGCACCAGATACCAGCCACAATCGGCATCCCAACCCGCGCAGTTTCCACACTGGCTAATGGCAATCGTGACGCTCCTTGCACTATGTGCACGGTCCAGAAGAGTGCAGGCAGAGTAGACCACATCAACAGTTGAGCAGGAGCATCAGCGCCCAGTGCGCCCGCGAACGCGCCTGCGCTGCCTGCCAGCGTGATCAGCGGTTGCACCGGCACGATGAGCATATTAGCCAAGTTGCCAACCAGCGGTATGCGTCCGAATAGATGTGCCGCCAGCGGTGTGACCACAATTGTCGCAGCAATGGAGACTATTACGCTGTCTTCAAACAAACCCTTGACGAGTTCCGCGCGCTGATAGTCTCCATCAGTCACGTCACTCTGCGAAACAACAAAAGGCGAACTCAGTGCGCCGCCCAACCAACCTGGCCAAATCTGCGCGGCAAGTTCCGCCAGCTTGGGCGATAGAATCAGCAAGCCGGCTGTTGCCGCTGCGCTCAACTGAAAACCCGCGTCCCATAGCGTATTCGGATTGATGAGCAACAGCGCCAGACAGGCGGCTGACAGCGCGATAATGCCACTATTGGTCCTGCCTACAGCCACGCCAATCACGGCAAGCCCGCCCATGAGCGCCGAACGCATGACCGCCATGTCACCGCCAACAAGCAACGCATAGAGTGCAATGCCCGCTACAACAGGAATCCACGCACGTTTACGCCCAAGAAGGCGCGAAAACAGGCCAGCCAGCACGCCGGCGATCAGGGCAACGTTGCTGCCGGAAATGACGATAACGTGGCTCGTACCCGTCTGTCGGAACTGCTCCATCAGGTCACTAGGTATATCGGATTCGATACCCAATACCATGCCATTGGCCAGCGCAGCGTACGGAGCAGGCAGCATGCGGTTGACCGCCTCTTCGCCGCGCGCTCGCAGCGCATACAACGAGCGCTTGACTGAGCTTCCTTGAAGTGGACCGTCCATCAACTGCACATCACCGTAGCGCACCTGATGATAGATGCCTCGGCGAGCCAAATAGTCCCGATAGGCGCCGCCATCGCCTGTCCACGGCTCTTCGAGCCGACCAGTTATGGCAAGCGGTTGCCCGTATACGATCCTATCGTTGAGGGTCGTGTAGACGCGTACCGTATCTTCAACGACCGTAGGTTCATCGTTTACGGCGATCTGCTCCACCCGCATGTCAAAGCTAAGCTGCCTATCATCTTCCAGGGGATAGCTGTCGACAAAACCAACCAGGTTTGTCTCGGCTCCATCGTCCACCCAATAGGCGAGGTCGTCCGGTTCTGTACAGGGATAGAGCGGATGCGAAGCATATCGAGTAAAGCCTAGGGCGACGAAAAGAAGTATTGCCACCCACACAGCGATCGTTGGGCCGATGTTCGCTGCACGAAATCCGGCACTCTGAGGCCATCGAAGCGGACGCTTGGAGGCTAATACGGAGTCGTACCGGTGCAGAACAACTGTGGCGAGAACCAGCGGCGCAATAGCAATCCACGCGCTGCTTGGAAAGTGACAGTCGAGAATACCGGCATGCCATGCGGCGCTGCCAAGCAGAATTCCTATCGCATACGCCATCACAAGATAGAGGAGCGTCATGAAGGTGTAGCCTACGGTGCGGCGGGTGAGCTGCCAATGCGCAGTGTGATATTGTCCTGTTGCCTACACATCAGAATACCGCAGCATTGGAGGAGAACCAACTTGCCAAGTCTTGCTCACCAGGCGCTCCGGTGATAGCCTACTTAGCAGACAGTGTTCAAATTTGCCACAGCGCTCAACAACTCAGACATCCACGATGGAGGCGCAATTGACATTCCAGAACAACTACCAGTATATGCTCGATGTTCTCGCCAACAAGCGCCCAGAACGCCTGCCAATTTACGAGCACATCATCGATCCCGTCATCATGGAAGAGATACTCGGCGTTGAGTTCGACGGCGACTACGAGGGTGAAGGGGACGACCTGCTCCACTTTTTCAAAGAGTACTGCCGCTTTTGGCAGGAGATGACCTATGACACCGTCTCCGGCGAGATCACCATCTGTGATATCCTTCCGGACCACGGCGCCATCTACGGCGGACGCCCGGGTCCGATTCAGACGCGCGATGACTTCAACAAGTACCCTTGGGAAGAATTGCCGAACCTCGTATTGGGCGAAGGCGGCGCCAAGATTTAACGCGCTCGCACAGTGCATGCCGGACGGCATGATGGCGTTGGGCGGCGTGGGCAACGGCGTGCTGGAAATCAGCGAGGACCTGGTGGGCTTCCAGCAGCTTGCCTACATGCAGGTCGACGATCCCGAGCTGTTTGCCGACGTCTACCGCAAGATCGGCGATCTCATGCTCAACTTATGGACGACTTTCTTGGACCGATATGCGGATGCGTTCGCCATCTGTCGCTTCGGAGACGACCTGGGCTTCCGCTCCAACACGCTGGTTTCGCACACGACGATTCGCACTCACATTATTCCGCAATATCGGCGCGTCATCAGCCGCATCCTGGCATCGGGAAAACCTTTTCTCTGGCACTCCTGCGGCAACATCTTCGCCGTCATGGACGATGTCATCGCGCTCGGCATCAATGCAAAGCACTCCAACGAGGACGCCATCGCGCCATTTGACGTGTGGATCGAGCGTTACGGCGATCGCATCGGCCTGCTAGGTGGCATTGACGTGGACATTCTTTGCCAACGCACGCCTGACGAAATCGTCGCCGACGTGTTTGAAAAGGGCACGCGTTTCCGCGCCAACGCCAACGGGTACGCCCTCGGCTCAGGCAATTCCATTCCGGACTATGTACCGGTTGACGGCTATCTGGCTATGATCGAAGCGGCGCAAAAGATTCGTGCGTCGGAACAAGCAAAATAGGCGTAGCTGACGAAAACTATTTGTTGCGCAACCAACTTTGCTGCACGCAACTGCAGTCGATGCCTGTTCGCTTTACCTTATTTACGGTTCATTAGTGCACATTCGCAGTTATATACGCTCCTTCTGACGCGCATAATGCTCCTGCAGGCTGTGCACGGTTAACTCCTGCTGGCGCATCGCCTGGATGCCCGCTACGGCTGCCTGCGCTGCAGACAAAGTGGTGATGAGCGGAATCTCCTGCCGCGTAGCCAGGTTGCGAATCTTCGCCCCATCCTGACGGCTGTCGGGTCCCAACGGCGTATTAAGAATGAGCTGAATCTTGCCGTCGCGCATGGCGTCCAGCGTCGTGTAGCCGTCCGTCTCCGCTCCGGTGATGGCCTTCTCCAGGATCGTAACTGGGATGCCGACGCGACTGATGAACTCGCCTGTACCCGCTGTCGCATAGATATCGAAACCGAGACGGCTCAGGTCCCGCGCTATCTTCAACGCACCGCCTTTGTCATAGTCATTCACGGTGATCAACACACCGCCGCTCATCGGCAATTCCATGGACGCGCCAAGCTGGCTCTTGGCAAACGCATGCCCGAAGCGGTCCGATGAACCCATGACCTCACCGGTAGATCGCATCTCCGGTCCTAGAATGGTATCGATGCCGGAGAATTTCTTCCAGGGCAGGACTGCTTCCTTAACGAAGAAACCGTCCAGTTCAGGTTCGCTGGTCATGCCCAGTTCCGCCAGTGTCATGCCAGCCATCACCTTGGCTGCGATCTTCGCCAGCGGTACGCCGGTAGCCTTGCTGACGAAAGGCACCGTTCGGCTGGCCCGCGGATTTACCTCCAACACGTAGACGATGTCGTCCTTTATCGCATACTGTACGTTCATAAGGCCGCGCACACCGAGTGCCAAACCTAGCTTCTCCGTGTACTCACGGATAATGTTCAGGTGGTAGCTACTGATTTTGTACGGCGGAAGAACGCAGGCACTGTCGCCGCTATGGATGCCGGCCTCTTCGATATGCTGCATAATGCCGCCCACGACGACGCGTTCCCCGTCACACAGGGCGTCCACATCTACTTCAAACGCATCCTCCAGGAACTGGTCGATAAGAATTGGCTTATCCATGGAGACCGCAACCGCCTCCACCATGTACGTTCGCAACGCCGGTTCATTGTCTACGATGGCCATGGCGCGTCCGCCTAGCACATAGGAGGGCCGTACAACCACCGGATATCCAATCTTTGCCGCGACCTCCACGGCTGTCTGTACGGATCTAGCCGTGCCGTTCGCCGGTGCTGGAATGTCTAGCCGCTCCAGCAGCTCACCGAACTCCTCGCGATCCTCAGCCAGGTCGATGGCCTCCGGGGGCGTGCCCATGATGGGAATGCCCGCCGCCTGCAGACTCGCCGCTAAGTTGAGCGGAGTTTGACCGCCGAACTGCACGATGACACCCTTCAGCACACCGGACTGCCGTTCCCTCTCCACAATATTAGCCACATCCTCAAATGTGAGCGGCTCAAAATACAGGCGGTCGCTGGTGTCATAGTCGGTGCTGACCGTCTCGGGGTTGCAGTTGACCATGGTCGTCTCATACCCCAGTTCCTGCAACGCATAGGAGGCATGGCAGCAACAGTAATCAAATTCAATTCCCTGCCCGATGCGGTTTGGTCCCCCGCCGAGGATGATGATCTTGTTGCGGTCCGTTGGCGGCGCTTCGGATTCGGTCTCGTAGGAGCTATACAGGTAAGGGGTATACGCTTCGAACTCTGCAGCGCAGGTATCAACCTGATGATACGTCGGCAGCAAGCCGAGCCCCATGCGAATCTCGCGCACTTGCTTCTCCGTGACAATGCTGGACGAATCCCTGTTGTGTTGATGTGCATTAAGGGCTCGTGCGAGATGGCTGTCGCTAAAGCCCAGACGCTTCGCTCGACGCAAGGTCTCATGGTCCAGCCGCTCCAGCGACTTTTCTTCCGCCACGATTTCACCGATTTGATCCACAAACCATGGATCGTAACCGGTCAGTTGGCAGACTGTCGCCTGGCTGTCGCCGGCAGCAAGCGACTCGTACACGGCGAAGATGCGATCTCGGTTGGGAATGCGCAGCAAGTCATGCAAGTTCACGCTTGCATCATAGCCGGTGAACGAGCCGTCCTCACTCCGCTCCACAGGACCCAGCCCGTCACGACCGATCTCCAGGCTGCGGATGCTCTTCTGTAGCGCTTCCTTGAACGAGCGCCCGATGGCCATGACTTCGCCCACGGACATCATCTGCGGCCCTAACTCCCGGTTCACCCCGGGGAACTTCTCGAAAGCCCAGCGAGGCGCCTTGACCACGACATAGTCGATTGAGGGTTCAAACGCGGCGACCGTCTGCTGCGTGATATCGTTCTTAAGCTCGTCTAGTGTGTAGCCCACGGCTACTTTGGCTGCCAGTTTGGCGATGGGGAAGCCGGTTGCCTTGGATGCCAGCGCGCTGGAGCGCGAGACGCGCGGGTTCATCTCGATGACAACTACGCGACCCGATTCCGGGTCCACGGCGAACTGGACATTGCTGCCGCCCGTCTCCACGCCCACGGCGCGCATGACCAGCCGCGCCTGGTCGCGCAGACGCTGGTATTCCTTGTCAGTCAGTGTTTGTGCGGGCGCCACAGTAATGCTGTCTCCGGTGTGCACGCCCATTGCGTCCAGGTTCTCAATGGTGCAGACGACCACGAAATTGTCTGCCCGATCGCGCATGACCTCGAGCTCATACTCTTTCCAGCCAATGAGCGATTCCTCGATGAGCACCGTGTGCACCGGGCTCTCGCGCAGGCCCCAAAGCACTTTCTCTTCGAAGTCCTGTGGCGTGAAGACGGTGCCCGCACCGCTGCCGCCGAGCGTAAAGCTAGGACGGATGAAAATCGGATAGCGACCGATGACATCCGCGGCAATACGTTGCGCCTCTTCCAAACTTCTAGCAGTGCCGCTGCGAGGCGATTCGAGCCCGACTGAGCTCATCGCTTGCTTGAACCGCTCACGGTCCTCGGCGATCTGCATGGCTTCCACATCGGCGCCGATCAGCTCAACGTCGTACTTCTCTAGAATGCCTGCCTGCGCAAGCGCCACAGACAGGTTCAGACCGGTTTGTCCACCGACAGTGGGTAACAGTGCGTCGGGCCTCTCCTTGGCAATGATCTTCTCGAGTATGTCTATAGTCAGCGGTTCCACATAGGTGGCGTCGGCCATTTCCGGATCGGTCATGATCGTTGCCGGATTCGAGTTGACCAAGACGACGCGATACCCTTCTTGGCGCAGCGCCTTACACGCCTGTGCACCCGAGTAATCAAATTCACACGCCTGACCGATAACGATAGGGCCGGAGCCTATGATGAGTATGGAAGAGATGTCTTCGCGTTTTGGCATCTTATGTTCGTTTCCTGCTCTCTTCTCGCTTAAATTTGCTACTTAGCCGCACAAACTTCGGGCTCAACCAAGCCGCGCTGATTCGTCCTGCACACCTTTGCTGCCGATGTCACTGCGGAACTGCATACCCTGAAATGAGATTTTCTCCATTCCAGCATAGGTTTTGGCGATGGCGCTGCGCAGATCGTCGCCAACGCCGGTGACAGCCAGTACTCGACCGCCAGCAGTCATAAGCTGTGAGTCGTTCATGGCAGTGCCGGCTTGGTAAACGACGCAACCCATTGCCTCCGTTGCTTCGATGCCGGAAATTGGCATCCCCTGCACATACTTGCCTGGGTATCCAGCCGAGGCGGCAACAACCGCCGCTGCTGCGCCGTCCGACCACTCCAGCGGATATTCAGCCAATCGCCCATCAACGCACGCCAGCATGACATCAAGCAGATCGCTCTTCAGCAACGGCAGAATTACCTGCGTTTCCGGATCCCCGAAGCGACAGTTGAACTCTAGTACCTTCGGACCATTCGCAGTAAGCATGAGCCCGGCGTAGAGTACGCCGACATAGGGGGATCCCTCTGCTGCCAGACCGTTCACCGTCGGCATCAGGACTTCATCAACCGCCATCTGCAGAAACTCGTCTTTTGCCAGCGGCGCTGGTGCAAATGCGCCCATACCGCCGGTATTCGGACCCTCATCGTTGTCCAGCAGGCGCTTGTGATCCTGTGCCGGCGGCATCAGCGCAATGCTCGCGCCATCGCAGAATGCCAGCACAGACACCTCCGGACCTTCCAGGCGCTCTTCGATTAGCACCTGATCGCCAGCCGCGCCAAATTCTTTCTTCGCCATGATGGCGTGCAGCGTATCATGAGCCGCCTGCATGGACTCCGGTAGGATGACGCCTTTACCCGCCGCCAGTCCGCTGGCCTTGATGACCGGCACTTCGCTCAGGCTGGCCAGGTAATCGCTCGCTTCGGACAAGCTGTCAAACACCTTTGCGTTGCCTGTGGGGATGCCATGTCGCTGGAAGAACTGTTTTGAGAATGCTTTTGATCCCTCAATTTGCGCCGCAGCTTTGGACGGACCGAAGACGCGAATACCGGCTGCTTGCAGCGCATCCGCCAGGCCGAGAACCAGCGGCGCTTCCGGCCCAACTACAACCAGATCCACCCGCTGGTCGATGGCAAATTCGACCAGCGCCGGCACGTCCTCAGCGGAAATCGCCCCATTCGTGGTCCTTGCCGTCATGCCTGTGCCGCCATTACCAGGCGCCACGTAGAGTTGACTCAGCTTTGGCGATGCGACAAGTGACTTCGCAATTGCGTGCTCACGTCCGCCGTTGCCAACCAATCGGACTCGCATTCTCTCCTCCATCTCGTGCTGCGGTGCAATTGGCGTCTGTTGACCGGTGAATATTGCGCGCAAATTCGGTCAACTCGCGCCAAGTGTACCGCAATTTCTGGCGAACGGACTAAAGCCGCGCCCATCGCAAGCCGTCCAGTACGGCTATCGTACAGATTTCGTTCTGCATCCTCTCTAGTCAGACCACGCGAGAGAACCAGTAACCACAAAAGTATCAGGCGCCAATATTTGACAACAAGCTTTGCTTGCGATATACTCCCCCCCAGTATTATGAAACAAAAAGCTAAGGAGACTTAGGTATGCCACTATATGAGTTTATGTGCGCAGAATGCGGTAAGGAATTCGAGCTATTGGTCGGATTCTCCAAGGCCGACGATCCGCAGACATGCCCGACCTGCGGCAGCAAGCATTCACAGCGCAAGGTTTCGTCGTTTGCCATGGGCGGTTCGTCATCCGGCGGTGGAGCTATCTCGTCTGCGCCGGTTCGCAGCCCATTTCTTGAGCGGGTTCCTGCTAGGCTGACAGTTTGTCGGCCCAAACGTGATTGCTCACAGAAGGCACGAGATGCGATTATGCAACTAGAATCACCTGACGCCAAAAACGCACTAAAGACCCGACTCCGTCGAGTGGAAGGGCAGATGCGCGGCGTGCAAAAGATGGTGGACGATGACCGCGATTGCCAGGAGATTCTCCAGCAACTGGCGGCTATTCGCTCTGCCGTGCAGAACGCGTCTGAATTCTTCCTGCGCACCTATGCCAAGGAATGCCTGACTCGCGCCGGCGACAGCGAGTCAATCAACCGTGAGCAGCTGATCGAAGATGTCATGCGACTCATGGTGAAGATCCGCTAGACTACGCATGTCGCTCATCCTGGATTTCGTTAATTGAATAAACATATACACGAATCAAACATCGAAACATTGAAAGGACAGTAAATTGGCCGCTCAGAAGTCAGCCAAAGTCGTGTGGAAGGGCGAAGATCTCAAGTTCAACGCTACCATGGGCTCTGGATACGAGTTTGCAATGGAAGGCCCCGCAACCCCGCAAGGCGGCAGCCCAGTAGAGTTTCTGATCGCCGGCGCAGTGGGATGTAGCGCTATCGACATCCTACATATCATGAACCGTCGCCGCGCCAAAGTCACCGGCTTGGAAGCCGAGATTGTCGGCACACAAGCGGAGAGCGATCCCCATGTCTTCACCAAGGGGACAATTCTCTATACTATTTATGGCGAAGACCTGAAAACGTCAGACGTAGAGCGTGCGATCGAGTTATCCATGACCAAGTATTGCTCCGCCAGCATTATGTTGAAGCGTGCCGGCATGGATATCACGACCGATTACCGAATTGTCAAAACGGTAGCCGTGTAGGCACAAACACACCTACAATACATTTGAATGAATGCCTCCTCCTAGAGCACAGGACCCGCGATAGTACTATCGCGGGTCCTGTAGCATTCTCATAACTCATTTCGCTATGCAGCATTGTCGTGCGCGATAAAAGCCAAAAGTAGGCCACTACTTCTTCTTCAGAGGCGCCAGCTTGATTTCATAAATCGTGGGCCAAAGTTTGCCCGTCACGAAGAGCCTATCGCCTTCTGAGTCATACGCAATGCCGTTCAGCACATCTTCGCCGCCGGTTTGATTTTCAGCTTTGTGGAGGCCAGTGAGATCGATATAACCCACAACTTCACCGGTAGCCGGATCGATGCGTACAATGCCGTTCGTCTGCCAAACGTTGGCGTACACTTCCCCGTTGATATACTCAAGCTCGTTGAGTTCGGTGACAGGACGGTCGACGCTGTGCACAACGACGCGATCTTGTATCTCGAAGGTTTCGGGGTCTACGAAATAGAGGTTGGACGTACCGTCGCTCATGATCAACCGGTCACCGTCATGGGTCAATCCCCATCCTTCAGTGGGATAGGTGAATGTGCCAATCGGGTCCAGGCCGTCCAAGTTATAGGTGAAACCCTTCTGCGACTTCCACGTAAGCTGATAGACCGTGTCATCGAATACAGCAACGCCTTCGCCGAAGTATGCATCGTCCAGTTCATCTACGATGAATGGCTCACCCGTCTCCAAGTCCACCTTGCGAAGAGATGAATGGCCGTAAAGACCGGTACCCTCGATCAGTATGCCGTCAAGATAAACTAGACCCTGGGTAAAAGCGTTCGGGTCATGCGGATACTCATTGACGATCTCATAGGTATAGATTGTCGGTATAGCAGGATCGTTCAGACCGCCTGAAGCATCCGCATCTTCGGTAGGCGTTGATGGTTGCGTTTGGTTCGGCGCGGTTGACGAAGGTTCGCCGACGGGAGAAGCCGTCGCAGGAGGGGATAGCACAGGCATTGGAGATGCTGGCTGTGTTTCGATACCAGGTGCGCCTACCACTTCTGCAGGCGCGTTGGCTGTCTGGCAGCCCGCAAGGAACATTCCTGCGATGAGGAAAGCGAATAGGCTAGTTCGCAATGACCGTTTCAACACTGTGCTACTCCCTCACTGATTGTGCTTAGTCAGAAGTGGATCCACTCTCAAACCCGGAGAACATGCTATAAGGCGTCGCCACATAGCGAATACCGATGAACGGTATTGTGCTATCGCGTGGATGCTCGCCCAGCGTCAACTCCATGTCCTCAAGAGAGCCATCCATGTGCAGTACTTCCAGCACGATAGTGTCGCCCGGGTCATAGTTCTCCGCCAGCGCCGACAGGTCATCGATGCTCTTGAATCGCTCGCCGTCGATACCGAGCAGCACGTCGCCAGCCTGCAAGCCTGCTTCGAAGGCAGGTCCGTAGCGCGCTACACTCACGATAAGCGCAGCATTTTCAGTCTCATTCAACGTCACTGCCGGCGACTCGTTGTCTGGAGTTTCCATCTGCTCGTTTTCCGGCATGGCTGCGTCTTCAGCAGCTTCGTCATCTGCAGCTTCGTCATCTGCAGCTTGCATGCCCTCTACGTCCGACATCGCTGCATCTTCAGTGGCTGCGTCTTCAGCAGCTTCGTCATCCGCGGCTTCCATTTCCTCTTCGTCCGACATGGCTGCGTCTTCAGCAGCTTCGTCATCCGCGGCTTCCATCTCCTCTTCGTCCGACATGTCTGCGTCTTCAGCAGACTCGTCATCCGCGGCTTCCATACCCTCTTCGTCCGACATGGCTGCGTCTTCAGCAGACTCGTCATCCGCAGCTTGCATCCCAGTATCATCCGATGGTTGTGCGCCTCGAGCGGCCTCCGCAGCAGATTGTAGACGTTCGGCTAAAACATCCGTCGCTAGATACACACCGAGAAAGGCACGTCCATCTAGTTCAGCTAGGTCTACCGAAACATCGGACATTTCATCCCCGTGCAGCACCGACAGTGCCACAGTCGAATCTGGTTCAACATCAGCCATCATTTCCATGAAACCTGCGCTGCTGTCAACCGTCTCGCCGTCCAGTTCTTGTATGATGTCGCCGCGCACAAGACCGGCATTCTGGGCGGGGCTTTCGGGAATCACGGCGATGATCAACGCACCAGGCCGCGAATCATCCCGTATGGCTGCGTTGGCCGCGGTCCCAAACACAACCGTCATCAGCAGCACCGATAACACGACTACAATCCATTTGATGTTACGCAATCCTTTGGTCATACTCTCCTCCTTACATCAGCTATTCTCTCACATTCGACACGAGTATTTATAGTTCTACACTAATACTAAATCAGTGCGCCTACCTGTCCGCCAGACCTCTAGCAGGTAACCTAGATGAAAACTTGTCCACCTTAATCCGGTTTTGTAAAGTAGTCAGCGGGATACGTACCGATCAACTCTTCGTCGTCGGGGATAGCCATAGCCAAAACCGGATCACCCAGTGAATAGAAGATGCCATGCGAACGGCCCAACACAATGCCGTCGCTGTCCGTTTTCAGCACACCTTCGCCTATTGGCCTTCCCCAAGCGTCCACAGTTTCCGCCACAACATCGCCTTCGCGCACGATATCGCCTGCCTCCACCGTATGCAGCACAACACACGGCTCCGACACGTAGGACATGCGCCGGCGACGTACCGCATAGCCGGGATCGACGACCTTGGTCTGTGTGATCGGCTCCATCTCTCCGTCCAGCATATCCGCCCAGCGCAGCACATTGCGCGTGCCGGATACAGCCGCCGCTACGATGCCCGGGTCCGGCATGTGCCCTGTGCCCAATTCTGCGGTGAATGAAGGGACGCGCGCCAATTGAAGCATTGCGCCCGACGTAGAACGGTGCAGGTCCTCGTCGATATACTTGCTGGCAGGGTACTCATTGATCACTGTATGTCCGTACGCAGCAACCATTTCGCTCAACTGCGCCGACAGTGCTTCCGCTTCCAGTCGATTGCCTTCCGGATGAATATCATTCCGGTAGAGCACACGATCGCGGAAGACGAATGAAATAGAACCTGTGCTATGCGTTATGATAGTCGATGAGGAAATCCGCTGTCTGTCGAATCTCTTCGAACAGGCTCTTATAGGCTAATTCGATGACAGACGGAGGTGTTTTATCGGGGTCTGTTTTGCGTTCCTTACCATCGGGCCACAGGCGGTTCGGATTAACCGGCGCATTGTACGGTACATACGACATGGTCCGCAGACCACTGGGACAAAGCGCAGGTATGGCAATAATCGTACCGCGCAAATTATCAACCAGCTGCTGCGTTAGTAACTTGTAGATGACCACAGGGCCGGCGTGCTCAGGCCCGTGGATGCCCGCCGTAAGCCATAGGCAAGGACCGTCTTCCCGGCCTTGGGCAATGATCACGGGTAAGAATTCTGTCGTTCCTGTGGGAAACTTGTATGCATCCCATTGTCCATATTGGAGAGTACCCGGTTGGGATGTGGCGGTTCCAATTTTAATTTCGGGCGGCATAGTCACTCCATATCTGACCCATTGCGGCGCAACAAATATATGGCAGTTGTATAGTTAATGAATACGACTCCATCCTATCATAATGCAACCTGCGCCATTGTGAAACGGTTGCAAAAATCACCACTGCTGCCAATAGTCCACGGAATCCAATAGACGAAGACGACCTAGGGCCGTCTTCACGCAGATATGTTAGTTGATCACCATGTATAGCGGCGCTACAAGATAGCGCCGGCAACGTTAGCGGTTGCGTCCGGACCTGCCCCGTGATGACGCAGTATTGTCATTTCGTGTGGTATTGTCGGTCAAATTGCTGTTGCTGCGTCGGCCGCGTCCGATAACGCTATTTCCTGCGCCTGCATCCGTGGAACCGATTATTGCCGCGTAGCTCATTGCGCTGATATATTGCGGCTCATAACTCTCGCCGGTCCGCTCTACGTTGCGCACGAACGCTCGCAGGTGATTCTCTGAACCGCGCATCAAGTTTTCGAAGACCATCTGTATATCGGCATCGAGGGGTTGCGAAAGGCAGTCCTGAAGGTCGGCTATATCCAAGTCTTCAATTGTGGCGCCAACGATCAGCGCGTCGGTTCGTGACTGACTGCCCTGCGTGACGAGCGCTGTATAAAGTGTCTGTAGTTCCGGATCGGTGAATTGGCCCAGTGCATTGTCGCCGACGGGGTCAGCGATGCTGCGTAATTCCAGCAGCGACAATACCGAGTTCATGTGCTGGCTCTCGGCCTGCGCAATATTATTGAAGATCTGCAGCCCCCAGATGTCATAGAGCGTCACATACACGTCGTGGGCCAGTTTCTCTTCCTCTCGCATATGCAGCAGGGTGCTGACTGTACTGTCTTCCGTGTTAACTGTAGCCAGCGTGCTCGGTAGCGACTCCGCATAGGCAGATGCATTGAACAGCATACTCATCGTCGCCAGCGTCAGTACTAGCACAACTAAAAATCCAGTCTTTCTTGCTCTAGTTATTGTCATCTTACTCATCTCCATAGTTTCTTGTTGTTTTTTCTGTGAGTCGGCCCAATTGGCCGCTCAACGAATCTCTACATGGCGAAGTGTAGCCGCTACCTTTGCAGAATCTATGGAGGAGGTGCGTATTTTCTATGGAGCAGTGAGCAGTGGTCTGCGCTCAGGAGTTTCCGAACAACTCAATCTCGATGGCGTGCTTCAGACAGCACACCTTCGAAAAATGACTGGATGCGATCGAAATGTGAGCCGCGCCAGTAGACTTGGCCACAGTCCACACAGCGGCTGAATTCCGTGTAGTAACGCCTCGTCTTGGGTTCGAGCAGGTGGAGTACTTCGCTCTTGTCGACGGATTCGAGCAGACCGTTACACTTCACACAGCGCGTCCAGGGCGCGATCTGGCCCGCAAGGCAGTAGTGCGCAATCGTGGCAATCAGCTGTTCACGTGGATTTGTCTCGCGAACGCAACGACCGTAGGTCACATTCTTGCGCTTTAGCAGACCGCGATCTCGCGTCAATAGAACCCGCTGCTCTGCCTCCGAGATGGCGGCTAGCTCTGCATCGTCATAGCTATTTTGATACACCGTGTCCACACCTAGCAATCGCAAGTACGAAGCAAGCCGGCCCAAATGCGTGTCCAGGACGAAGCGAATGGGTTGTAGCGCTGGCGGTCGCAAGTTTGAGACAGGCGCGCCACTCGTGCATGGACGCTCCGGGCATACATGCACGACGTCATTCGCCTTAAGGATATAGTCGAAAGCGACGTGACGATCGCCAACCCGAATCCGTCCAACCTCCGGATGAACGATGCCTACCGCTTCGATTGCGTGTTTCACCGATACGCGGTCGTCGAGTGTGTAGTCGATGCGGCCATCGACTGTTGACGAAGTGAGCAGATCCTGTAAATCGCCGTGTATGCAGAGGGTACAACTATCAGAAGACACAATGATGATGTCAATCGGATGTGACTACTGTTTGATCAGCTGATAGTGCTGAACTATTCATCCAGGAGAATGACGGGTTCTTGATAGTAGCGTACCTGCCGATCAGCGAGACGCTCTCGCACAAGATTGTCCAGCCATCGTCGCTTGGAGTGCAGCGGTTCGTCGCTAGCTAACCGGGCCAGCGGTGCGTTCAGGCGCAGTATCCGCCCCGGAATTACAAACCGAGTGATGCCAGCGGGCACGGTTCTGCCCTGTGCAGCCAAAGCCAGAATCATGTCCAGCGAAAACTCCGGAAAAGTGAACAGCCCTGCCAGGTCCGGGTATTGCGAGCTAAGGGCGTCCATATCCGGATTCGTCGTGCGTTCCACATTACCCCACTCACCATAGCGCTCCACCACGTCATTCAGCACCGTTAGCCAGTCGGTCGGTTCACCCGGCGCACCGGCTGAGCGCAAAAGATAACCACGCCCATCCACGGTTGAAAGATGTCCTGCCGTGTCACCATGCAGCGTCGCTTTTTCGAGCGCATCAACCGACTGTTCGACCATTTCCAAATTTGGCGCCTGGCGCAGCGCTGCAATCAGATCGTCCGGTGCGCCGCCGCGCACCGTGTGGTACCAACGGTAGAGCCCCACGTCATCCCGGTCCGGATCAACGACTTGCACGATAATGTGCGGATAGCCGAGACGTTTGAAGGCGGTTACGCGTGTCGTGCCGTCCAGGATGACATAGGCGTCCCCGACTCGAGCCGTAATCGGCGGGTTGGCCAAAACGCCGTCCTCAGCGATGCGCTTCTGCCAGATGTGCGACACGTTCAGGGTTATGCCGCTCGTGGGGCACAACCCGCTCAATCGGCGCTACCTCCAGGGCCAGCGTACTGGCGGTTTTCGGCCTGTGCAACAGCGAGAGCATCATGGAGCAAACGGACTCGGCCGCATCCTTCAGCGCATCGGCCGTGTTGGCGCCGATGAACGGCGTAGCAATGACGCGCGGATGTCGTATTAGCCGCCAAGTCACATCGGACTGACCCACGAATCCGTCGATACCGGCGCCGGCGATGAGACCTTCGTCCAGCACTTCCAACAACGCTTCCTCGTCGACTACGCCGCCCTGCGACGTAGTCACCAGGAAGGCTGTAGGTTTCATCAACCGCAAATTATCTCTATTGAGCAAGCCTACATTGCCGGGGCGCAGAGGCACGTGAACGCTAACGAAGTCAGCTTGGGCCAACAGTTCATCCAAGTTCGCTACTTCTAGATTGAGGCTCTGTGCGAGTTCCGGTGTCAGGCGATTTTGGTTGACGATAATACGCATATCAAATGCACGTGCACGTTTCACCACTTGGCGACCAATGCGTCCCAGCCCCACCACGCCCAGTGTCTTGCCTGCCAGATTCATTCCCAGAAGTGCGGTACGGTCCCATACACCGTCCATGACGCGCTCCGTGGCGGTCGCCATCTTGCGCGCCAGCCCCAACATCAGCGCGAAGGTAAGTTCCGCCACGGCGATGGAATTCGCGTCGGGGCTGCTCACCACTTCGATGCCGCGGCGGCGAGCACTCAGCACGTCGATGCCATCCAGCCTGCCGGAGACGCAACCGATGACGGAGAGTTCGCTAGCTGCGTCAAGGACGGAGTGGTCGATCAAGGTACGTCCGGCGACGATTACGCCTTGGTACTCGCCGATCCGCTGTGCTAGCGCCATTGATGACAGGGCTGGCCCATGCACCACATCAACTTCTGCGTGCTCGGTTAATAAGTCCAGGCCGGCCTGATGTATGGGATCACAAAGCAGAATCTTGGCGACCAAAGCGATCAGTCCCTTCTCGCCTACTCGATGGGTTCATTGCAGAAGTGTGAATTACGATCGCGAAGCTGAAAAACTGCGAGCCACTTCTCTCGACAGCACTGTACACTACATTTCTGTTCCAGTCATATCGACCCAAATGCCGGAACTATATACCATTCGGCACTTCCCAACTTCGCGCAACTGTCAACTACTTTGATAGAATGGATACATTGCGCTCGGGTCCCGGAGCTCGCTCTGCTTTTCTCGCAACTGTTCAATGGTGAACGCGCCTTCCTTTACTAGTGATAGTAGGAGCACATATGCTGTCACGTCGCCAGGCTGTTGGCTATCTATTTCTCACCGTACTGCTTTGGAGCACAGGCGGCCTGCTGATTAAGCTTCTGCCTTGGAATGCGCTGGCGATCATGGGTGCGCGCAGCACGATCACAGCCATCGTTATCTACGCATGGATACGTCACCCGCATTTCACGTGGTCCCGTCCGCAGATCGGCGGGGCAATTGCCTTGGCCATCACGCAGGCATTGTTCATCGCCTCCACACAAATGACGACGGCGGCCAATGCAATCTTTTTGCAATACACGGCGCCTGTGTTTGTGGCAATTTTCGGCGGATGGTATCTCAAAGAGCACACACGACCGGTTGACTGGTATGCCATGGGCGCAGTCTTCGTCGGCATGTTCATCTTCCTGTACGATGGACTAACGGCAGGAGGACTACTTGGTTGCGTGTTCGCGATCCTGTCCGGCATCAGTATGGCGTGGATGTTGCTTTTCGTGCGCAAGCAGAAGGACGGATCGCCGGTGGAGACCATATTGCTAGGCAATCTACTCTCGGCGATTGTCGGCTTGCCGTTCGTGTTATGGGAGATCGGTTGGGGCACACCGCTGGGTACGCAAGGAATCGGCATTATTTTGTTCCTGGGCATCTTCCAACTAGCCATTCCGTATATCCTGTTTGCACAGGCGTCTCGGGTGCTTTCCGCTGTCGAAACTGCACTGATCCTAATGCTCGAGCCAATTTTGAATCCCATCTGGGTCTTTCTTGTCATCGATGAACAACCCAGCCAATATGCATTACTCGGCGGCCTCATCGTCATCCTTACCGTAACATTCATGGCCATCAATACGGTAAGGCAGCCAAAACTCAAGCCGCAGCCCGTAACCATCGGCGACGGGTTCGTTTAGCACGCTTGAACGGTCATACAACGATTCATACTAGTAGGAGTCCAGAATGGCTATTGTAACAGGCGGTGAAGCGATCGTCGCCTCCTTAATTGATCACCACGTGGACACGTTGTTCGCCCTGCCGGGCGTGCAAAACGATCAGCTTTTCGTTGCATTGTACGATCGTCGAGACGAGTTGAACGTGGTTCATACGCGTCACGAGCAGGGCGCCGCCTACATGGCGCTCGGCTATGCGCTGAGTGGCGATAAGCCAGGCGTATTCGCCGTGGTGCCAGGACCGGGTTTCCTCAACACGACGGCAGCCTTATCCACGGCCTATGCGCGCAACGCTCCTGTCCTAGCCATTAGCGGTCAGATTCGCACGACAGAACTAGGCCGCGGCTACGGCCTATTGCACGAGTTGCCGGACCAGTTGTTGATCATGCGCGGCCTCACAAAATGGGCTGAACGCATCGACTCCGTACCGGATGCGCCGAACCTGGTCTCCCAAGCATTCGCCGTGATGCAGTCCGGTCGGCCGCGACCGGTTGCGCTGGAGTGTCCGATGGATGTGCTAGAGGATGGCACTGTCGCCAATTTACCGGCAACGATTCTGCCCATTTGGCAGCCGCCAGTCGACACCGAGCGCATTGCACTTGCCGCAGAATACCTTGCCAAGGCCAAGAAACCAGCTATTTTTATTGGGGGCGGCGCTACAAATACAGGAGAGGAGCTGCTTGCGCTGGCGGAAGCTCTGCAGGCGCCGATCTTCGCTACCTACGATGGACGCGGCATTGTCAGCGATCGTAACCCGTACAGTCACAGCATGACTGCCGCCTATCACTACTGGGCCAAAGCGGATGTCGTATTGGCTGTGGGTACGCGACTGCAAGTTCCATTGCAAAGCTGGGGCGTCGACGATGAGCTGAAAATCATCCGCATTGACATCGATCCGGAAGAACATCTGCGTATACACCAGCCTACAGTCAGCATATTGGCCGACGCCAAAGCCGCACTGGTGGAACTGATACCAGCGGTGGAGAAGCGGTCAGCAAGTCGTCCTTCGCGCCAGGATGAGATGCTTGCCATCAAGGCTGCAGCCGAAGAAGAGTATGCCAGCCTTGAACCGCAGATGAGCTATGTTCGCATCTTGCGCGAGGAACTGCCGGACGACGGAATCTATGTGGAGGAGATGACACAGTTCTCCTACGTAGCCCGCTACGCCATGCCTTTTTACCAGCCCAAGACTTGCATAACGACAGGCTACCAGGGAACACTTGGTTGGGGCTTCGCCACCGCTCTCGGTGCCAAGGTCGCAAACCCGAACAGACCTGTCGTCTCCGTTACCGGCGACGGCGGTTTTCTGTTCACTGCCAACGAACTCGCCACAGCCGTACAGCACGGCATTAATACGCTCACGCTCGTGTTCAACGACGGCGCGTACGGCAATGTGTGGCGCATGCAACGAGACCTGTACGCTGAGCGCTTCATTGCGACCGAGTTGCGAAATCCCGACTTCGTGAAACTGGCTGACTCCTTTGGCGCACAAGGTCTTCGCGCAACATCCTTCGACGAATACCGGCGAGCGATCCGCACAGGCCTGGCGAGCGACGTTCCGACTATCGTTGACATTCCTGTGGGGGTTATGCCCGCGCCGTGGCATTTGCATCGACGACCGCCCATCCGACCACACCAAGCATGAGCTATGGCAGACTCACGCGCTATCTCTTGCCGCTTGCAATCACTGCCATCATCCTGGAGGTAGGGCAACAATTCCTCAGTGCAGGGATGGCGCGTGCACCAAGGGCCATAGAAACACTAGCGGCCTATGGGCTAGCTTGGGGGTTGGTGCTCTTCATGAGTGCGCCACTGGGACAGGCAAAAGAGCTAGGCTTGGTCATGGTGGACAATCGACAGTCTTGGCGACAAGTCCGCCGGTTCATTCTGCTGTTGGGCGGCGCGCTCATGTTGGCTACCCTGATGATCACGTTCGGTCCGGTCAGTCATGCGGTCATCGAGCAACTTCATGGGGTTGATGCGGCGTTGGCCACCGAAGTGCGCTTGGCACTGCTCCTCTTCATTCCGTACCCGCTCATGCGAGGTCTCGCGCTCATGCATGCGGGAATCCTCATGCGGGTTCAAAAGACTACGCTTGTCAGTTATGCCATGTTGGCCAACCTGGGCGCCAGTATCGTAGCTATTATCGTCTTATTACCTCTTCCGTTCATCCAAGAACGTCCGATATTACTGCCCGTACTGGCAATATATACTGGCATATTCTTCCAACTCAGCATTAACGTCTGGGGCGCATATCACCATAGAAAACGCCTAACTAAACTGGAATCGGGATCAGAGGAAGCTACCACGTCCATCTCGCTCATGGATATCACACGCTTCTACTGGCCTCTGGCGCTCATTTGGCTTATCCAGGAGATGAGCCGCCCGATGATAAACCTGTTCGTGGCACGAGGACCCTATCCCACTGCCTCGCTCGCTATCTTGGCTGTCCTATATACACTGGGTCGCATCCCATACGGTTGGCTTAACGACTTGCGCAGTCTTGCCTCTGCGTTCCGAGAAGAAATAAACAGCCAGGAGTATATCCGGAAATTTACAATCGCTTGCGCGTTCGTCTCCTTCGCTATGATGCTAATCATGTTCTGGTCGCCCATGAGAGATTTCCTCCTGGAACGCCTGATAGGTGTAGATGCGAGTCTAGCCGAACGCGCGCGGATTCCGCTGATCATCTATTCATTCTACTCGTTCATCGTCTCGGCTCGCGCCTACTACACTGGCATCGGCCTGCGCGATCGGCGGACAGAAGCATTAGCGCCCAGCGCACCAGCCCGCATCGTGGCAATATTGATCGCCCTCATCACGTTGACTTACTTCGGCGTCTATGGCGCAACACTAGGCATCGCAGCGCTGACCGCCGGCTTCGCGGCGGAGACGACGGCTGTCTGGTGGGGCGTGCAAGGCAGGCGAAATTGGAGGGCAAGGCACAGTGCTATCTAGAATTTCTATTGTGGTTCGCAACGATGCGTGCCTTTATTCCTTGACACACGCGTTACACGCGCCTACAATCCATACCGTAGGCAGTGCGTTCGTAAGCTGATTGTCATGCTTTGCTGCCTTATGGCTGAATATCAGCGCACAGGATGCGCCTCACCCACGCAAGCAGCGCACATGTCAGAAAAATTGCTAATTGTCGAAGACGATCGTCGTATAAGAGACCTTCTGCGCAGAGGGTTGATTTTCGAATCCTATGACGTGGTCACTGCCGAAGACGGCGAAACCGCGTTGCGCATTGCACGAGAATCGCTGCCGGATGCAGTCATCCTGGACCTGATGCTGCCGGGCATTGACGGTCTGGAGGTCTGTAAGCGGCTGAGGCAGGTATCTAATATGCCCATCCTCATGTTAACCGCCCGTGACGCAGTTGCCGACCGTGTTACCGGTTTGGACGCTGGCGCCGACGATTACCTGGTTAAGCCATTTGCCTTTGATGAGCTACTAGCGCGCATCCGCGCCCTCTTCCGCCGTCACAAACTAGAGTCGACATCGGACACGCACGTGTTCGGCGATCTCACGCTTAACCCGCTGACGAGGCAGGTCTTTCGCGGCGAGGATGAGATTCAACTCACGGCCAAGGAATTCGATCTACTCGAACTGTTCATGCGCCATCCGAATCAGGTATTGACCAGGGAGATGATCTATGAACACATCTGGGAATACGATTTCGGCGGCGAAAGCAATATCATTGAGGTGTATGTTCGCTATCTACGCACCAAGCTGGAAGCGAACGGCAAATCTCGCCTGATACAGACCGTTCGAGGGGTCGGCTACGCTCTACGTGAAGCGTAGCCCGTTTCAGATGCCTCCCCGTAACCACCTATTGCATCTCATCCGTCTTTCATATCGAGTTCAGCATGCCCTCAGATAGGCATCGTAACATGGTGTCATGGGAAGAAGTGCTGAATTTTGGATGCTTCCAAAGAGTCGAACCCGGACTGACTCCCGAAATAGCATGGTCGAGCGTCGGTTCACTCGCCGCGCAAGCTACACGATGACGATACGTCTTCGCCTCACATTGTGGTATACGGCGCTGTTAGGCGCGACCTTAATCCTGTTCAGCTTTGTATTCTATACTGCACTGGCTACCAACTTGTGGGCGCAGGCGCAGCAGGACGCATCGCGTCAGGCTACGGAAGTAGCCAGTAAACTTGCACAGCAGCTCCAAGGTAACATTCTCGTTATTCGCAACAATCCGACCCGAATTCAATTTCCGGACCTGGATTTCTTCACCAGTTCATTGGGCGTTCAGCTTGTCGACCTCAACGGCGACGTAATCAAACGCAGCAGCAACTTGGGACCGGTTGCCATCCAAAATAGCCAGGAAGCACTCGACGCGGTCAGCCAAGGCGAAACGCATCTCTTCTACACATACGACGAGCGAGGTACGCCGCTGCTTGTTTACAGCGCGCCTGTCATCGCCAACGACACCATTGCCGGTGTTGTGCAGGTGATTCGACCTGTTGCCGATGTACAGAACACGCTTCGGCAGGTAAGTCGTTATCTCATCCTGGGCACGGCATTGAGCCTGATTCTCGCAGCCATTGTGGGCGCATTCTTGGCACGGCGAGCGCTTGCGCCCATCGACTCCATCGCCAACCTGGCGAGCAGCATTAGCGGAGCAGAGGATCTGAGCCTGCGCATTGACATTCCTGCCGATGAGAGCGAGGTCGGTCGACTGGCGGGTACGTTTAATGAAATGCTGGATCGCATCCAATTGCTATTCCTCACCCAGCAACGGCTTATAGCCGATGTTAGCCACGAACTGCGAACACCGCTTACAACTGTGCAGGGAAACGTTGGCCTTCTGCGGCGTGCAACCGGCGAATACGCATCTCAAAAGGCGCGCGAAAACCTGACCACTGAAGTGATCCAGGAGACGTTGCAGGAAGTCGAAGCCGAAACGACGCGTATGGGCACGATGATCGGCGATCTGCTCCTGCTGGCTCAAGCGGACAGCGGCATGCTGCGGCTGGTGTTGGAACCGGTTGAGCTGGATACGCTGTTACTAGAGGTCTACCGCCAAACCCTACGATTGGTCGAGCAAACTCGTGGTACCAATGCCCTGGAAGTAAGACTCGGTCACGAAGATCAAGCACTGGTTATGGGCGACCCTGAATGGTTGCGACGGTTGCTTATCAACCTGACCGCCAACGCCGTACGCTATACGCCAAACGGCGGTCAAATCACTCTCAGCCTCACAAGTAAAGAAGACTGGGTCACCGTTTCCGTGGCGGATACGGGTATCGGTATCAGCGCAGAGCACCAGGAGCACATCTTCGATCGGTTCTTCCGTACGGATAAAGCGCGCAGTCGTGAACAAGGCGGCAGCGGACTGGGACTGAGTATCGTGCAATCCATTGCCCAGGCGCACAATGGTTACGTCACAGTGGATAGCGCGTTGAACAAAGGTAGTACGTTTACACTCTGGCTACCCGCAATCCCAGAACCACAACGAACAGCATAGAACCGACCGAGTTTCTACCCTGTCGACCCGTTGTGCACATTTGGATGTTCTGTTGGCCAATTGGTAGCGTCAGTTTGTGGCTATCTGCAGTGAGTTAACAACGTTGAGGTCTTGGCTGACGGGTAAACCGACAAAGAAAGTAGTGCCCTTGCCCACCTCACTGCGTACCCAGATCTGTCCGTTATGCGCATCGACAATTGCCTTGGAAAGATAAAGACCTAGACCTGTGCCGGCGGCGCTTCGCCGCAGCGTGTTGTCGACGCGATAGAAGCGCTCAAATATACGTTCCAGTTCCTCTTCCGGAATACCAATCCCCTGGTCTGCCACATACAACACAACTCGATACCCTTCCGGCAGGTCCGGCGGCGATTCCAGCCAGCCGCCCACGCGGATTGTCCCTCCGTCCGGCGCGTACTTGATCGCGTTGCCAATGAGGTTGGTCATCAGCTGTCGCAAGCGTTCCTCATCACCCCACACCAGGGGCAGCCTCTCTGGAAAATCCTCTTGAATTTCGTGGTTATCAGTCTGCGTTCGATACGCATTCGCCACCTTTCGCACCAGTTGCTCTATGTCAACGTCTGAGAAATCCAACTGGAGTCCGCTGGCCTGGATATGACTAACATCTAGTAGATTGTTGATCAGCGCCTCTAGTCGATCGCTCTCTTCTTCGATGACCTGCAATCCCTGTCGAGCCACGTCTGCATCCCAGTCGGCGTCTTCTCTCGCCAACGTCTGTGCATAGCCCTTGATCAAAGCCACCGGCGTTTTTAGCTCGTGGCTGATGATCGACGTGAACGTTGATTTGATCTCTTCTTCTTCGCGGAACTGCGTAATATCGTGCAAACTGATGATAACGTTGACAAGCTTTCCGCTCTCCTCGTCTATGAGGGGCGTGCTCGTGATGGACAACGTAACCCGACTACCGCCAGGGCGCATGATGTCGCCTTCGCAGCGAGTACCAGATTCACCCATGTTCGATAAATCGTAGTCTGAATGACAGATGTCATCGCCGACCACGTTTTCTAGCGGCAGTACGTCACCGCAGTTTTTGCCTAGCGCAGCCTCTTCGGGCATGCCGACCATTGCAGCCAGCGCCTGGTTCATAACGACAACGCGCCTGTCCTCATCCAAAATGAGGATACCGTCCGCACTATTGTCGATAATGGCGGCGAGGCGGCTGCGCTCGGTTTCTAGCTGATCGTAGATGCGCGCATTGCGCACGGCAATGGCTGCCTGATGGGCGAATCCTTGTAGAAACTCCCAGTCCATCTCTGTAAACGCGTATTCGGCGCGGAAGAGAAAGATGATCCCCAGCAGATCGTTTTCAAAGAGAAGCGGCAGCCCGAACACTTGCCCCAGTGTGATGCCCAGCTTTTCCTCCACCTGTCGTACGCGGGACTGCAGGTCAAGATAATAAGCCTCGGCTTGTTCAGCGCTGTCCTCGTCCGAGCCGGTTGGCGGAACCACATGCAGGAGCGGTTCGAACGCAGCGATGAACTTCGGCGGGATGTTGTACACTGCGCGCACTTGAAACGGGTTCAATACAATCTGCTTCTGCCCGGTCTCAGCATGCTGATTCTGCAGCGCTATCAATCCAGCTCGACAGCCGATCATTTCCGCCGCGCTGCTGAGTATGAGCTTCAGTAAACTCGGTAGATCCAAGCGCGAGGTCATGGCGCGTGAAATACGCAACAGGTACTCACGCTGCCGCAACTGATAGGTTGCCATGAGCGCTGGAACATTCATGGTTTGATTATATCGTAGCGGTATGATAGGACTAGCGGATTCTGGGATGAGGAAACTTTACCTATCCAGGCTGTCCGGAGCGAAGGAATCCGGCAGCAACTCTTGTACTGTCGTCATGCGATAATCGCCGTTCTCGTCCGCCAAATAGACAACCATATTCGGGCCTAGCTCAGACATCACCTGCCGGCATTCGCCGCAGGGTGATCCACCGTCCTTCGTGACGACAGCGATTGCCTCGAAGTCTCTGTGTCCGGCTGCGACTGCTGAAGTCAGTGCAACACGTTCGGCACATATTGTGGAGCCAAAGGCTGCGTTCTCCACATTGCAACCCTGGACAATCTCGCCTTCTCGCGTCAAAATTGCTGCGCCAACCTGGTAGTGACTGTAGGGCGCGTAGGCGCGTGTTCGCGCCTCTGCAGCCTTCTCAACGAGCACTACCGGCGTATTCTGCCTGCCACTTTGGTGGGTACTTGCCATTCAATGCCTACTTCGATAGGGAGTATTTGAACTCGTCGTTGTGTACGACTGATTCGTCCGATAGAATCATTCCATGTTCCGTCAACGGTTTAACGCGTTCCGCTCGTACGCGCTCGATGCGACGGCCGTCAAGCGCCAACACCGTGAAGCGCCAGCCATCGACCACAACCGATTCGCCCTGTTCGGGTACGTGGCCCATTAGACTATAGAGTAGACCAGCAAGCGTATCTGCATCTTCGTCGGAAAGATCCATACCCAGCAGTTCGCCCAACGAATACATATCTAAGCGTGCGTTGATGATGTAGTTATCCTCGTCAACCGTCTCAACAAACCGCTGCTCTTCTTCGTCGTACTCGTCCTGGATTTCGCCGACGATCTCCTCGAGGATATCTTCGATGGTGACCAAGCCAGCCGTCCCACCATATTCATCAACAACCATGGAAACATGCACGCGGCGCTTCTGCATCTCATGCATGAGCGCGTTGACCTTTTTTGTTTCAGGCACGAAGTAGACAGGCCGCAACAGGCTGCTGATGGGCATATCATCCCGATTTTCTTGGAAACAGCGCAGTAGATCCTTGGCGTATAAGAAGCCGACGATTTGATCGATATTGTCCTCATACACCGGAACACGGCTGTGGCCTGCTTCGATCACGACGTTAAGCGCATCGCGCAGGCTGGTTTTTACATCCAGCGCGACAACGTCAATTCTTGGCACCATGACTTCGCGCGCCACCGTCTCATCCATATCCAGGATGCTGGCAATCATCTCTTTCTCACTGTCGAGGATGGGCTCTTCGTCACTCACGTCGATGAGGAGCCGGATAGTCTCTTCAGAAAGGAAGACGTTGCCGTCAATCTTTTCCAAGTTGTCTTCGCCGAGCCACGAGCCTGCTTTCCGGCATAGTGCGTAGCCAGGCCACAGAAGGATGGTCAGGAACTTCATGATACTGGCGCCGCGCAAACCAATCGCTTGAGGCCAGCGAGCTGCTGCTGACCGGCCAGATACGCGGACAAACGCGCCGAGCGCCCACATCGCCACGAGCGCTATCAAGAACTGGGCGGTTGCAGCACCAGCAGGCAGCAGTCGTACGACAGCACCGCCAAGGCCAACCATACCCAACGTCTTCAGCAACATAGACGACAAGAGCAACCGGTCAGGATCTTGAAGCAGTCCTTCAGCGGCGGCAGCATGCCGATCACCCTTTTCGCTCATCTTGCGGATCTCACTGCGATCACTAATGGTAAGCGCCAATTCAACAGCGACGGCAAACCACAAAATGGCTAGCGAGACAAGAAAGACAAGAATTGCTATGGGGTCAACGTCCACCATCTTCTCCTAACAAACCTATCACAAACCATTCCTCTTGCGTTGTCCACTGCGTGTGTTTCTCTGTGTGTTTCTCTTTGTGCACTGCTATTCGTGTTCTTCTCTTTATGTTCATCTTTATCAAATGCGGGGAGAACATCCTTGCGGTTATTGCTTACCCTGGCCGTCTTTACTGGAGCCGTGATGCACGCGTGCGGGAACGCCCACCACCGTCGCGCCGGGCGGTACGTCATGGGTCACAACCGAACCGGCGCCAGTCCGTCCTCCCTCGCCGATATCCACAGGAGCTACAAGCATCGTATCGCTGCCGATGAACGCGCCCTTGCCCACCTTGGTCGGGTGTTTGTTTATGCCGTCATAGTTGCAAGTGATAGTACCCGCGCCAATATTTGTGCCCTCGCCGATTTCGGCATCACCGAGATAACTAAAATGGCCCATCTTGGCTCCTGCGCCCAGGTGACTGTTCTTCATTTCGCCAAAATTCCCCATATGAGCGCCTTCACCCAGCCTGGAACCCTTTCTGATGTGACCAAACGGACCCACATCGCTTCCGGTCTCCATAATTGCCTGCTCCACAACCGAATACGTTATGCGACAGTGATCGCCGATCTGGCTGTCTACCACCTGGCTGTTCGGACCGATTATTGAATTGGCGCCGATAAGCGTTGCGCCCTGCAAAATAACGCCCGGCAATATCCGGCTATCTCGTCCAATAACAACATCGGCATCGATGTACGTGCATGACGGATCTTCGATCGTCACACCGTTGAGCATATGCGCATCCAAGATGCGACGTCGCATGATGGCAGCCGCTTGCGCTAAGTGAATACGCGTATTGACACCGCTAACGTCCTCTGCAGGCGCCTCGACCGTGACAACCTTCTGTCCTTGTGAGACAGCAATCGCGACCATATCTGGAAGGTAATATTCGCCTTTGGGGCTGACCGTGATATCGTCTATGGAGGCCCACAGCCAACTGGCGTCAAAACAATAGATGCCGGAGTTCAGCTCACGGATACGGCGCTCATCAGGAGTGCAATCCACTTCCTCGACGACGCGAGAACGCGGCCCGTATTATCGCGCACGACACGTCCAAAGCCTTGTGGATCGTCGCGCGTAATAGATAGAATGGCCATAGCTGGCGGGTCAGGCTCGCGCTGCGCTGCCACGAACTGGTCGACGAGCCTTCGGACCGTGTCCGACCGCAGCAAGGGCATATCTGCATAGGTAACAACCACGATGTCGGCCTGGTCGATAAGGGTGGATTTTGCCTGCATGACCGCGTGCCCGGTACCGAGTTGTTCGGCTTGCTCCACGAAACGCGCGCGCGCACCAAGGGCGTCACGGACTTGCTCCTGTTCGTGGCCGACAACAACCACGGGGGTTTCGTTTCCGACCGCTTCCGCCATGTCGATGGCCCAAACAACCATTGGTTTACCCAGAATGGGATGCAGTACTTTGGGGAGATCGGACATCATTCTTGTCCCGGCGCCCGCCGCCAGGATAACGTTTACAATTCGCACTGAAGATCCTTATAGGCCAAGAAACAAAAAATCCCCAGACGCGTCTGAAATCCAGTACACGTTCTGGTGAATGTATGATACTCTATAGATTGTTGCTGCCTAGGTCGTTGTTTGTAACACGGACTAGGCGGTTTGTCTTCGTCCATCTACTCTCTTCGAAAAGAGCGACGCACCCTATCTTGCGACGTCTCTGCCAGAACCCACTGCTTTACGGGCTAGATTCTAGCATGCGACGTTGCGCAGTGCAACACTGAATCAAAACTGCGGCAGGAGTAGGACACAAGCAGCACAAAGAGAAACGACGAGTGAAGGGTTGGCGATGACCTACTCTCGCATGCAGTTACCCGCATACTACCATCGGCGCTGGCGGGCTTAACTTCCGGGTTCGGGATGGATCCGGGTGTACCCCCGCCGCTCCTATCACCAACACAATCTCTCGTCGTCTTTCACGTTCTTATGTCTGCTTTCGCAGACCTTGACGCTTTGTTTTAGCGCTTCGTTCTGTGTTGCGCTTTTCTCGCGTCTTATGTTGCTTGTTGTGTCCGCTCTCGCTGACACGCTAAAAACTGTTTAGGATTAGGTCTCTTTTACAAGAGATTAGGTCTCTTTTACAAGTAGATTAGGTCTCTGGTCTTTTTCAAGAGATTAGGTCTCTTTCTAGCGCAAGAGATGGGCAGTTGCTGCGCAACTGCTGTCTCTCGTTCAGCGCTAGTATCTACTCTGAGTGATTCATTCAGTGATTGAGATTGACAGCTGTCTTGCAACTGCTGTCTCTTTCGTTTCACCCAATGACTCGATACTTGCGTATCTGCTCATTCGACACTAGCTTGAGTTAGGCATCTTCAAACTCTCGATAACCTCAATCTCTTATGTATCTTTGGGATGTAGTACATAAGTAGATTAAGCCCTCGTGCATTAGTACGGGTCCGCTCAAAACATCACTGCCTGTACACGCCCCGCCTATCTAGCTGGTGGTCTACCAGCGCACTTACCAGGTTATCCTGTGAGGGAACTTATCTCGAAGCTGGCTTCCCACTTAGATGCTTTCAGCGGTTATCCATCCCAGACTTGGCTACCCAGCTATGCACTTGGCAGTACAACTGGCTCACCATTGGTCTGTCCACCCCGGTCCTCTCGTACTAGGGGCAGATCTCCTCAATTCCCTTACGCCCACAGCGGATAGAGACCGACCTGTCTCACGACGGTCTGAACCCAGCTCGCGTACCACTTTAATGGGCGAACAGCCCAACCCTTGGGACCTACTACGGCCCCAGGATGTGACGAGCCGACATCGAGGTGCCGAGCCTCCCCGTCGATGTGAACTCTTGGGAGAGACTAGCCTGTTATCCCCGGGGTAGCTTTTATCCGTTGAGCCATGGCCCTTCCACTCGGTGCCATAGGATCACTAACGCCGACTTTCGTCTCTGCTCGACCTGTATGTCTCGCAGTCAAGCTCCCTTTTGCGTTTACACTCTACGACTGGTTTCCATTCAGCCTGAGGGAACCTTTGCGCGCCTCCGTTACCTTTTCGGAGGCGACCGCCCCAGTCAAACTGCCCACCTGGCACTGTCCCCTGACCGGTTTACGGCCAAGATTAGAGTCAAAACTTAATCAGAGTGGTATTTCACCAGCGACTCCACCGAACCTGGCGGCCCAGTCTCTCAGTCTCCCACCTATCCTGCACAAATTAAGTCCTAACCCAATGCCAAGCTGCAGTAAAGCTCCACGGGGTCTTTTTGTCCTGCTGCGGGTAAGAAGCATCTTCACTCCTATTTCAGTTTCACCGGGTCCTTCGTCGAGACAGCGCCCCATTCGTTACGCCTTTCGTGCGGGTCGGAACTTACCCGACAAGGAATTTCGCTACCTTAGGACCGTTATAGTTACGGCCGCCGTTCACCGGGGCTTCAGTTCAGAGCTCTCACCCCTCCCCTTAACCTTCCGGCACTGGGCAGGCGTCAGCCTGTATACTTCGTCTCTCGACTTCGCACAGACCTGTGTTTTTGATAAACAGTCGATAGGGCCTTTTCTCTGCGACCGCTTCATGCTCACAAGCGCTAAGCCTGCTCACACTACCACGGTGATCCTTCTCCCGAAGTTACGGATCTATTTTGCCTAATTCCTTAACGAAGGTTCTCCCGTTCCCCTTAGTATTCTCTACCCGTCTACCTGTGTCGGTTTGCGGTACGGTCGCGCAAGTCTCACTAGAGGCTTTTCTCGGCAGTTTGGGCTCAGTTGCTTCTGCCCTGTTGCGGGCTCACCATCACTCCTCAGCTCAGCGGGTCTTTTATCCCCCACCTCTTCGCCTACAAGCTTGGCACCGGCTCTTCCAGCCGCCGGCCTACCTACCCTCCTGCGTCACCCCTTCGCTCAATCAACCTGACGCGGTACAGGAATATTAACCTGTTGTCCATCGACTACGCCCTTCGGCCTCGCCTTAGGACCGACTAACCCGACGCGGATTGACCTTCCGTCGGAAACCTTAGACTTACGGGGACTACGATTCTCACATAGTTCTCGCTACTCGTGCCAACATTCTCACTTCCACTCGCTCCACGACTCCTTACCGGTATCGCTT
>CAWGFG010000002.1:0-355000 GCA_963821815.1 uncultured Chloroflexia bacterium | reverse complement strand
CCTACGGGCAATCCCATTGGTGAATCATCTCAAACACAACACAATGCGCACGTCTCGGGTCGAGTATCGCCCGACTTCGTGCGGATTTGGGTTTGACAAAACTCAAATGGGCTAGGGAAATTCGTTTGTTAACTGAACTCGGTCGTACGGGACAACTGCCACGCCACTATTGCTAGTGTTTGTCGCAATCTTGTGGCTCTACGGTATCTGTACGACCGGAGAAAAACTACAATAGAACTATCCTACGACAGATGGGCCAGTTCGCCAAAATTTGATTCACGCGTTTTCGTTACAAGTGTTTGCGGCCTGAATTGTTAGGTACAAGCTTCGTGAATTTCCATATATTCAAGTAAAGCATGCTCACGACTCTGACCGATCTTTTTGGTCTACTCCAAAATAAGCATGACGCCATTCTGCTCAATTCGCTGACCCGGTGCGGAAAGAATAGCCTTAACCGTGCCTGCTCGAACCGCCTTGATCTCGTTCTCCATTTTCATGGCTTCTAATATGACGAGCGGCTGCCCCTCTTCAACTTCATCGCCTTCTTCCACAAGCAATTTAACAATCAAACCTGGGATGGGCGCGATAACCGGCATTTCACCAGCCGGCAGATTGTCAGTATTCGTGGCGAGCGTTAATCGCCGCTTTCGCTCATCCTCAACCAGCACGTCATAGCGATCGCCTCGCATGGTCACGGCATATTGAAAGCGCGCCGACTCGATAAGCATCTCGAAGCTGCGCCCGTTATACAACATGCTATAGAGTTCTGGCGCGCCGCTACGGGTCAAATCTACATATAGGCGTTCACCATTTAGGAACACCTCGTCGTCGTTGATTTCGATCTCATATTCAATTTCGCGGATGCGTACGAAATATTTCACTATCGCCCCCTAGTAGCACGCATCCTGCCGGCTATCTTCCATTCGCTATGCGTATTGTCTTTCATGGATGAGCCAATGTGAATCGCCTGACGGCTTTCTTCGTGGGCAACCAATGCGGCCGCCACGGCGATTATGCTTTCCTGCTCATGGTTCTTGTCGGGTTGGCGCAGCAGTGAACGACGCTCGATGAAACCTGTGTCAAACGTTCCCCAAATAAACTCGGTGCTATCCATGATTTCTTGATGGAATGGGATGGACGTACGAATACCGCCGATGCGGTATTCATTGAGCGCACGGCGCATACGCAGGATGGCCTCCGCACGCGTCTCACCCCAGGCCACAAGCTTAGCCACCATGGGATCGTAGTAGGTGGCGATTTCCACACCGCGATAGAGTGCGCTCTCTACTCGTACGCCTGGCCCGGTAGGTTCCTGCAGATTTACGATGGTCCCAACGCTCGGTGCAAAATTGTTGAACGGATCCTCGGCGGTGATACGGCACTCAATAGCCCAGCCATTGGGAGAAATATCTTCTTGTCGATAGCGCATGCGACGGCCCGCTGCAATGGCAATTTGTTCCTTGACAATGTCTGCGCCAGTTACGAACTCCGTGACAGGATGTTCGACCTGGAGTCTGGTGTTCATCTCTAGAAAGTAGTAGTTGCCATTGCGGTTATCGAACAGAAATTCGACCGTGCCCGCGTTCACGTAATTGACGGATCGAGCCGCCTCGATGGCTACTCTGCCCATTTCCTCGCGCAGGGTCTCTTCGATGGCGACGCTAGGCGCTTCTTCGATCAGCTTCTGGTGGCGACGTTGGATGCTGCATTCCCGCTCGCCTAAGTGGATCATCTGTCCGTGGCTATCAGCCAGGATTTGCATTTCAATATGGCGTGAATTGGGAATGTACTTCTCAACGTAGACTTCGTCGTTGCCGAACGCAGCCAGTGCTTCACGTCGCGCTCCTTCGAGTGATGTATCAAACTTGTCCGGAGATTCGACAAGGCGCATGCCCTTGCCGCCGCCGCCGGCACTCGCCTTGATCATAATGGGGTAGCCGATGTCGAGAGCGAACTGTGAAAGCTCTTCGTTGTTCAGTCCGCTGTCGGAACCGGGAAGCAGTGGCACGCCGACTTTTCCTACCGTGTGACGGGCGGTGATTTTATCGCCCATCTTCTCGATGGCTTCCGGGCTGGGACCGATGAACGTGATGCCAGCATCTGCACAGGCGGCGGCAAACTCGGCATTTTCCGACAGGAATCCATAGCCTGGATGGATGGCGTTGACTTGCGCTTTACGCGCCACGTCGATGATCCTGTCGATGCGCAAGTAGCTGTCTATACTGGGTGCAGGACCGATGCAATAAGCTTCATCAGCATAGCGCACGTGCAACGCTGTGCGATCCGCTTCGGAAAAGACTGCAACTGCTGAGATTCCGCGTTCTTCACATGCACGTAGCACGCGCAGTGCGATTTCGCCTCGATTGGCTACCAATACCTTCTTGAACATGCTATTATCCGATCAACGCGCCCTGTTATCGTTTGACAATGCGTTTTAACAATATCGCATCACCACGTACCAAGTAAGTGGCAAAATGGACGCTGTTACCTTTCCAAGTTAAGTGATGAAATGTACTACATGGCATCAGTCGAGCGCCAAGTCCTCACGGCTGCGATGCACGCGCGCCGTTACCAAGACCCTATCATATTGATAGGGTGCCGGCGGCAGGTCAAATGAATCGTGCCATTGCCCGAATAAGGCGTCTCCCGGGCTAAGCACCAGGCGCCGGAAAGACCACACGGTTACGTCTACCCGCTTGCCGGGCAGACTGTAATCCTCCTCGACGACTCCGTTGATGCGGCTAATGCCACTGATATAGCGAGTTTCCCACGTGCCGAAGGGAAGTCTGCCATCGTCGGCGGGACCACAATACACGCGAAGCGGGAGCCCGCCGCAGTTGACGATCAACGTGGCGCCTTGCATCCCGTCCACTTCTATGAGGTCAGCATCTTCAACTTGCCCGGCGAAGGCTGCCCGACCAGGCCCGCACTTCACAAAACGATGCGTCAACCGTTCCGACTGTACGGCGTACCAGCTGTCCGCATTGGCGTCTGGCGCCAATGAATCGGTTTCCAGTTGTATGTTCAGAGTCTGTCCCTGCAGCAGATTAGGATAGTCCATGAGCTCGAACTGTTCGGCTTGCAGGCAGAATTCTATTTGCTTTAGCGCCATTTCAGCTCATCCTATGCAGATGTGCGGTTTGCTGGCGCTTCAATGTGGCGACGCGTCCAATGACCCACCTCATTGTGATTATCATAACGGGATGTTGCCATGCTTTTTTGGCGGGATGGAATCCTGCTTGTTCTGCAGCATCTCCAGCGTATTGATGAGGCGCGGACGCGTCTCGTGCGGTTCAATGATGTTGTCGATGAATCCTTCCGATGCAGCCACATAGGGGTTGGCGAAGCGATTGCGATAATCGTCGACCAGTTCCTGTTTGCGCTTCTCGGGGTCTTCAGCGTTAGCCAGTTCACGACGGAAGATGACGTTTACCGCGCCCTCCGGACCCATGACAGCGATTTCTGCACTGGGCCACGCCAACACCATGTCGGCGCCGATGTGGCGAGGATTCATGACACAGTAGGCGCCGCCGTACGCCTTGCGTACGATGACGGTCATCTTGGGCACTGTCGCCTCCGCCAGCGCGTAGAGCAGCTTCGCGCCGTGGCGAATGATACCGCCATGTTCCTGTTTAAGGCCCGGCATAAAGCCCGGCACGTCTTCCAGAATGAGCAGTGGTACATTGAACGCGTCGCAGAAGCGAACGAATCGCGCCGACTTCTGGCTCGCTTCCACATCCAGGACACCGGCAAGGTTCGTGGGTTGATTGGCTACGACGCCAACTGGACGTCCGCCCAATCGTACAAAACCTACGATTATATTCGGCGCCCATTTCTCGTGCACTTCGAGAAACTCGCCATCATCCACAATATGCCGGATGACTTCTTTCATGTCGTAGGGGCGATTAGGGCTGACGGGTATGATCGTATCCAGCTCCGGATCCTGCCGCAAGGGATCATCCTGTTCCGACAGTGTAGGCGGATCTTCCATGTTGTTATTCGGCATGAAGCTGATCAGGTGCTTCACCAGGAGAAGCGCCTCGTCTTCATTCTCTGCGGCAAAGTGGGCTACGCCTGATTCGCTAGCGTGAACGCTGGCGCCGCCGAGTTCTTCGAACGTAACATCCTCGTGGGTCACGGCCTTGATAACGTCCGGACCCGTGACGAACATGTGGCTGGTGTTCTGCACCATAACCACAAAGTCGGTGATGGACGGGCTGTATACCGCTCCGCCTGCGCACGGACCGAGAATGACGCTGATTTGCGGCACTACGCCGGACGCCATGACATTGCGGTAGAAGATGTCGGCATAGCCAGCCAGCGCCATGACGCCTTCTTGAATACGTGCACCACCCGAGTCATTGAGGCCAATGATGGGAGCGCCGTTCTCCATGGCCATGTCCATGACCTTGCAAATTTTGGCCGCATGAGTGCGGCTTACGCTGCCGCCGAAGACGGTGAAGTCCTGCGAATAGACATAGACTAGGCGACCGTCGATGGTTCCGTAGCCAGCCACAACGCCGTCGCCTGGTATCTTCTGTTTATCGAGTCCGAAATCGTTGCAACTGTGAGTTACAAAGACATCCATTTCACGGAAACTGCCTTTATCCAATAGCACGTCGAGACGTTCACGGGCGGTCATGCGGCCGCGAGCATGTTGCCTGGCGATTCGTTCTTCGCCGCCGCCCATGCGCGCTTCAGCCTTGCGACGCCTGAACTCTTCGAGCTTCGTATCCGCGTTATGTTCGATGTCGTTGTTGACGGGTTCGGGTGTTGCCAAGAGTTGTATCCTTCACGAGATCCAAATGTGCGTGTAAATGGATTCTGTCCTTATGTAATCTTTACTGCTGAATAGTAATTGCCCATGTCGACAAGTATAAACAACAGAGCGCAGCCCATTATATCTGATAAACGTCTGAATGCCCATTGGGAAATCATATTGGTAAAAGCGGAGTATGATGGCGTAAAGTATCAGAGATATGAATATTTGACTTCCACTAATGGGAAGTAGTCGCGTGTTCCAAGTAACTCCCTAAACACGGACAATGAGTGTAGCTATGATGGCGCCGACCGTTGCGCACATGGTCATAAAGAGCACCACCAGCAAAATGAGCGTACAACTGAAGGCCATGTTGATGAAGGCGTTGCGCTGCCCGGAGACAACGGTGAGCACGGCGCCGCTGATGCCCAGGCCAAAAAGCATGCACAGCGCGGCCAAGCCGGCGCTGACAGCAGCCGTCCAATGGAATACCACATAACCGAGATAGAGACCGAAGCAACCGGCGGCGATGCCGCTGGCTGCGCTGATGAGGATGACCGGCAACGACGGACGCCTGTCGTTCGCAAGCGGAACGGCCATCGATGCGTCGAACAAGGCCTTGGTCTGCGCGACACCTGCCTGATAGGCGCTAGTGTATCCCGGCTCTGGCAGCGATGCATGATCCCCGTACACAGGCGTATACGGCAACTGATAGTCGTCATCTTCATATTGCGGTATGCTACCACTATCGTCCGAACTGCCCTCGCCTGGTGGCGGATGGGACGACGCGGAATACGGGAATTGATCCAAAGCGCTCTGTCCGTGAAAAGTCGTGCCGCGACCATGGTTCTGTGGTATTTCATTTTACATGAACGGCAAGCACCATCCAACCATTCGTTAGTCGCTCCGAGCCGAGCTACATCCACCAGAAGGCGGTGAGTAGATGAGTCCCGAACAGAGAAGCGGGCTAGATCTGACTCGTATACGGTTCGCACTGCAGGGATCAGTGGTCGGACAGCGGATCGACTATCATCGAACCATCGACAGCACGATGCCCAGGGCCATGGAACTCGCCAACGCACGTTCAACAGTGTCAGGCACAGTTGTGCTGGCTGAGGAACAGTTCGCAGGGCAAGGCCGGCGAGGTCGCTTGTGGGAGGCTCCCTTTGCGACTTCCCTGTTAGCGAGCGTGATCTTCAAGGAACCTATGCCTGACGGCTTTGCCGGACGCCTCGCCATGGTTGCCGGTATCGCGGTGACCGACGCCATAGCGGTTGTGTGTCCCCAACTACGTGAGCGACTGCGGCTCAAATGGCCAAATGATGTGGTGGTGCTGGCAGAAGAGACACCAGCTGCCACAGAACGAACTACGCCGCAGGGACTACGTATAAGGAAAGTCGGCGGGATTCTGGTGCAAGCTGCGTACCAGGGTACGACGCCGGTTGCCGCGATCGCTGGTATTGGGTTGAACGTAAACCAACAGGCGGAGGAGCTGCCCACTGTCCAAAGCCTCATGCTGACGCCGAGCAGTCTGCGGCTGGAGACGAACGAGCAGATTGAACGGGAGGCGCTATTCATTCAGCTTTGCGCCTCATTCGAGCAATACTTGCTGTCAAGTGAAGCGCGTACGGTAGTCTTCGATCGGTGGCGCGAACGTCTTGCGACGTTGGGGGAGCAAGTGAACGTCTATACGATAGCCGGACAGGACAGGTCTACTATCCAAGGCGTTGCTGAGGACGTATCGGAAACCGGTGATCTGCTGGTGCGCGATTGTGAAGGAGTATTGCACAAAGTCTCTGCCGGGGATGTGATTGTGCGAAATGCAGATGAATGCGACGGTGAAGATGTAACGTTGTGAAACCATCCTAACGATGCAACGTAATGGTTTACAGTAGAGAATTCTGTAGCATTTGCGAACGAGCAACATCTGTCCTGTGACGGTTCGTAACGCACCATCTGCTATGCTACAATATCGTTACCAGACGCCTGTTGAGACATCACTCGCAGGATCATCCGCTAGGAGGATTCCATGGATTTTGTAAAAGCACTTACATTTGTTTTTGACGACCCTCGCTGGAAAGAGAAAGTAATTTGGGGCACAGGTCTTGTGTTAGTCAGCACCGTACTCAGTGTCATCGTGGTCGGTGTTCTGGGATTTTTGATTCTTGCTGGCTACGGAGTGCGACTGCTGCAGAATGTGCGTGACGGCAAGCAGTATCCATTGCCCGAGTGGGACGACTGGGGCGGTGACTTCGTGCGCGGCTTCAAGTATCTGATCGTTGGTCTTGTCTATGCGATTCCGATGATTGTTTTCACGATTCCACTAGTCATCGGCGGCTTAATCACCGACAGCGGCAACGCCGGCGAGTTCATGGGCTCCATGATACTACTCTGCGGGACCTGCCTCATGGTCCTGTATGGCATATTCATCTTCCTGGCGGCGCCTGGCTTCACGATTGCATTTGCCACGGATGAGCACATCAGCAGCGGCCTGGAATTCACAGAGGTTTGGAACTGGACGCGCAAGAACATCGGGCAAGTCATCATTGCCATCATCGTACTGATCGTCGCCAACACGGTCATCAGTTTCGTAGCGTCGGCGGTCGGTACATTGCTCTGTGTGGTGGGCCTTATCGTCACGATTCCGCTGAGCATTTTGGCCTACACGGTCTACCAATACCATATCTACGGTCAGCTTGCCTATCTGTTCCCCTATGGCGGACTTGGCGGCAACACAGTTCTGGCAGGCTACAGTGATCCAGTTACGCCGGCTCCGATTGCGCCAGTGGTCACCGAACCCGTTGCTCCGGAAGAGCCTGTTGAACCCGAAACCGGCATGGAGGAGGGCACAGTGGATGAAGGCTTCCAGAGCGAGGATACAGATAACCTTCAGTAGTTCAGTTTGCGGTAAATAATGTACCGATGACCGGGTGGCGATTGGCATAGTGCTGTTGATTTGCAGCATTGAGCATCGTTGACCCGGTTTCGTTTCATGAGTGAGTGTCTGCAGGCGACGTGTGTGGCAGCGTCTATATACGGCTAGAGCCGATCCCCCGCGTAGCCGTTGTTGCTGCAGGCATAGTCACGTTGCGACAGAGGTCAGCGACAATCTATAAGAATACTAGCGACTGGATTTAAGGACACAATGAACTACACCAGAGCAATCACGTTTTTTCGAAATGACCCGCGCTGGCAGACGAAGGTGCTCATCGGCGCACTGATCACACTGGCAAGCATGGCGCTATCCATTGTTCTGATAGGATTGTTCGGCTTCGTGCTGCTGGCAGGCTATGGCGTACGGCTGATGCAAAATGTGCGAGACGGAGCTGAGTATCCGTTGCCTGAATGGGATGACTGGGGCGGGGATTTCGTGCGCGGGCTCAAGCTGACCGTCATCGGGCTGGTTTGGTCACTGCCCATAATCATCTTCTTGATGTTCTACTTCGGCTCCTTCTTCGCCATGGCGGGTGTTAGCGCCTGGTTCGATGCGCCGGTCGGCCTCGCCTTCATGCCGGCGATGTACTGTATGCTAGGTCTAGCCATTGTCTACTCGTTGGTCGTTTCATTCTTCTCGCCAGGGTTCATCATCAACTTTGCGATAGAAGAACGCCTGGCGGCAGGTTTCCAGTTTGCGCGCATCTGGCGATGGACGACGGCCAATCTGGGCGCTGTCGTGATTGTGGTGCTGCTTGTGCTAGGCGCAGGCACTGTGATCCAGCAGGTGGCTTTCTTTGGCGGAATGCTGCTTTGTTTCGTGGGACTGGTAATCACCATTCCGCTGAGTATGCTTGTCTACCTTCTTTTCTCGTTCCATTTGTACGGACAGTTGGCGGCTGAGTGCCCATTTGATAGCAACAGCTTGACCGCCATTGCGGCTTCGGAGCATGGCGGTACGGGTCTTGAGATCGACGCCGAGGATGGTGCGTCTGCAGCGTAGAGTTGCGCAGTCGCATCAGGCATAGTACCTGATCGATCTAGGTACTATGCCTGAAATAGAAAGAGGACGGCACAGAGCCGTCCTCTTTCTATTTCAATTGCTATTCCAGTTTCTATTTCGGTTACTATTCCAGGATTTTCTTCAGAGGGTCAGCGCGATAAATAGACCGTTACTGATAGATGATCATATTCGGCGTAACGTCGATGAACTGGTCTGAATCCGGCATCGCCTCTTCGCCCAGTGCCTGCGCAGGAGTAAGTATGGGCTCGTCCCAGCCATAGAATAATTTGAACGCGGCGAATGGCGAGTCCGTGGTGATAAAGGAATTGTACTTGGATATCTTGGCCCAGGGACCGCCCCAACCGTCAACGGAAATGGTCACAGCCACCTGTGTGTAGCCTTGATCGATCTCCTCAGGGTTGAGGATCATATTGCTCTGGAACTGGTGCACGAGAAGCACGCGTTCCCCGGGAATGCGATGCTTGCGCATGTAGCGCTGTATCACGGACTGAACGTCGTTGACCTGCTCGGCGGTCACATAGCCGATGGGATCACCAGGCCAGTACTGACCAGAATGCACCATGGCAAACTCCGGATCAATAGCCAGATGCACATTCTCATATTCTAGATAGGGGAGCGCCCTGGAGATAGATTCAGATGGTGACAGTGCGCCGATCTGCACGTCGAGTATAACCTTGATGTTTGATTCAGCAGCCATGGTGATGTAGTCGGTTACCAAGGCGCCGTCTAGGAAGGCGAGATGGCTATTGTCGTCGCCAGGCGCCTTGGTGGCCATGCCGTAGACGAGATGGATGGCAGGGGTTACGCTGAGGTCGTTGCCATTGGCCTGTTCATATTCGCGAGACTTTTCTTGCAGCGCATCTATTAAGTCGGCGATTTCGAGCTCGCCCAGGATGCCCATGACCGGAATGTTGGGCCGGCCATAATAGGTGAGCCACGTGGTTTGGTGGTAGGGCGAGAGCTCGTCCCAGTGCTGGGCGAGAGTGGTCATACGTTCGGTAATGGTTGCGCGTACTGTGACAGTGACAGTTTCTGTTATAGATGAGTCTGAGCCCAGAGCCGTATACGGGTTGAGGCGCCCGAGATGCTGAGTAGGGAGGAGCGGTGTCGCAAGCGGCACACCGTCGCCAGCCGGATACTTTTCCGGTTGAACGGTTTCTATCTGCTGGTGCTCAACGTGCAGTGAGGAGGCTATGGCTATCTGAACCGTAAGGAACAGGCTGCCTAAGAGCGCTGCGGAGGCAAAGAGTGCAATGACCCAGAAATGTCTCATTTATTCTTCTCACAAATTTGCACTGTTCAAGTTTCGTTCGTGATTTGTGCGCTGTTGGACGCTGCGGCTGAAATACATCACGGTGATCGTATCCTAGTAGAGGGTATAGTGACTGTCAAGTAGAAGTTGCTGGCGTATGCGCGATTGGGGGCTTTGGGCCTGTGCGATAGAATGTGTTGTATTATTCTGAGCAGGCCGCCCGGTACTCTACACAGAATTGGCATGTAGGCAGATCTCATACGAAGCAGATGCTAATCGCAATGATGGTGTCAACTGATACTGTCATGCGAGCGCGGAAGTAGCACTATCCTGTGCCGCGCTTCCAAACGAAACGCAACCCTTAAGCGAGACTATGTCAACTCCATCAGTAGCTCCAGACACCACAGTTCAGACGGAACTCAGTCGCGATCTCTCATTGTTCGATGTCACGATGATCGGCGTCGGCGCAATGATCGGCGCCGGGATCTTCGTGCTAACAGGCATTGCAGCAGGCGCGGCGGGTCCTGCGCTCATTCTGGCGTTTTCCCTAAACGGTATCATCACAGTTTTCACGGCAATGGCATATGCCGAACTCGGTTCGGCGATTCCGGAAGCAGGTGGCGGTTATCTTTGGGTGCGCGAGGCGTTGCCCGGACCCAATGCGTTCCAAGCTGGCTGGATGAGTTGGTTTGCACATGCGGTCGCAGGTAGCCTGTACGCGCTCGGCTTTGGTTCCTATATCACTCTGGTATTGACTGAGCTTGGCGTGCCGTTCTTCGGTACTGAAAGTGCGATCGCGCACAAGCTATTCGCGGTCATTATCATCCTCATCTTCCTGGGCATCAACTTCCGCGGCGTCTCCGAGACAGGTATGGCTGGCAACATCGTCACAGTGCTGAAGATCATCATTCTCGGCTTCTTCATCGCCAGCGGCATGTGGGCCATCTATCACAATCCCGAGTTCCTAGAGAAGTTCACCGACTTTGCGCCGAACGGGCTCGGCGGCATTTTTACCGCCATGGGGCTTACGTTTATCGCGTTCGAGGGGTATGAAATCATCGTCCAAGCGGGCGAAGAGGTAAAGAGTCCGCGCACGAATATCCCGAAGGCTGTCTTTCTTTCGCTAGCGGTGGTCATTCCCATCTACATGCTTGTAGCTTTTGTGGCTATCGGCGCAGTAGAAGCGGAGCCAGGCGTCCCGACGTACATGTGGCTGGCGGAACACGCTGAGTTGGGCGTTGCCGAAGCTGCCAGACAGTTCATGCCGTTGGGCACGATACTATTGCTGGCGGGCGGTATTCTATCGACCATGAGCGCGCTCAATGCGACGACGTTCTCATCGACGCGCGTATCGTTTGCCATGGGCCGTGACCATAATCTGCCCAAGGCGTTCGCAGATGTGAATCCTCGCACGCGTACGCCGTACAAAGCGTTGATGTTTAGCGGCGCGCTCATCCTCTTCATGGCTATCGTCATTCCGATTGAAGACGTAGCCGCGGCAGCCGATGTCATGTTCCTGCTGCTCTTCCTACAGGTCAATCTGGCGGTCATCATCATCCGCCGCAAGTATGGTGAACGGCTGCGCTATGGCTATATGATGCCGTTTTTCCCGATCGTGCCGATTATGGTGATATTCATTAAGTTCTTGCTTGCCATCTTCATGTTTCAATACTCGCCAAAAGCCTGGTACTTCACATTAGCCTGGCTAGCCGTCGGCTTCGTCATCTACTATCTGTATACGAAACCGCACAAGGCGGACAAGGAACGTACGCCAATTATTCTTGAAGAGCGCATGTCCCTTCAACCTGTCGAGAACCGGTTTTCTGTACTCGTGCCCATCGCCAATCCGGCTTCTTTGCCTGTTCTGTTGCAACCCGCCGTGGAGGCGGCAAAACGGCATGACGGCAGGATTGTGCTATTGCATGTGATTACCGTCCCGGATCAGCTTCCGCTTTCTGGCGGTCAGCGCTATCAGCGCGAGAGCCGCGCGCTGATGGAAGAGGCAGCTTCGCGTTTGGAGTCGACAGACGTTCCGGTTCAGACGCTAGTGCGCATCGCCCACAATGCTGCCGACGCGATTATTCAGACGACCGCCGAACACCAGATAGACCTGCTTATCGTTGGCTGGCGCGGCGATAGCCAGTCGACTTCGTCTTACATTGGCTCCAACATCGACCGTATTGTTCATGAAGTCAACTGCGAATCGCTTATCGTGCAGACCGATCGCACGCCGCCGTTCGAGCGCATCCTCATCCCCATTGCTGATCCCATGCAGGTGGGGACGGCGTTAAGCGCGGCAGACAACTTCTGCGACGGCGTGTGCAGCGCCGTTGATGTGCTGCACGTCTTTGGCGCCGAGACAAGTGAATCAGAGCAGTCTGAATTCTTGGATACATTGAACGAACAAGTTCAGAAAGCATTAGCGTCTGATAAACTTAAGTTGGACCGAGAAACGCTGAACGTCCAGGTATTGACCAAGAAAAGCGGCGACGTGGTGGCCTCAATTGTCGATGCAAGCGAGGATTATGATTGTCTGATCGTCGGCATGACGCGGGACAGTTGGTTGAAACAGCATTTAATGGGCAGCCGTCCAGCCCAGTTTGCCGACCAGGTGGTTCCGCCGATGGTCCTGGTGCAGCCACGGAGCGGCAGCGTCGAATATGGCATCTTCCGGATACGCCACTATCTGAGGGGCGGTTATCGTGTAGTGCACCCTACTGCGGAAAGGGAACTAACCGAACAGGGCATTCTCGTGCCGCATTCGGAAGCGCACCGATTAAGACCGCCGACATTTCGACAATCTCTTTCGACGCTTGTGTCCGCCGTTCTAGCCCTGGTGGCGGTACTGACAATGTACTTTGGCTATGGTACGAATGCCACATGGTACGGGGCAGTACTTTACATAGTTGTATTGCTCTTCTTCACGTTTACGACAGTACGCACCATTAGGGAGTAGCGTGGCGAGGTCAGCAATTCACGCCACGATACTGCGAGCAGACCAGATTCTGCAAAAGAACTCAGAGGAGAACGCAATATGCGACAAAGCCAGACAATCGTCCTTGAGCGCAACACGGTATGGCAGAATGAGTTCGTTACAGAGCCATGTGAAGTTGCCTGGGCGTCCGAGGCGATTTTCTTCATTCGGGCGCTGGAGGTGCGCGGCGTCCGCTCCGGCTATTCGGCGCGTATACAGCTATCCCCGGACGGCATCCACTGGTGCGATGAGGGTGACGGGATACGGCTTCCCATCGAGCCGGAAATTTCCTATCAGCGGCTAACTCACTTTGGCGGATGGGTGCGTCTCGCCGGTCAGTTGCAGGCAGGCGCAGAAATAAAGGTCATCGTCTACCTGGCATTGAAGGAATAGCCGCCTGGCGTTCCGTATCCTGCAGCAACACAGTCTGCAGCCAGCCTTGCCAGTTCCGTACCAGTACGCCCAGATAGGAGATTGAGCGTGTCATCAGAAATACTACAAGCCTTGCGAAACGCGAACCCTGCCCTAAGTCGATTCGATCCGCTGGATCGGATTCTGTTCTATGACGATTTTGACACGGGGCTAAACGGCTGGATTCCGCTTATCGGCAACTACGAGCACACGCTGGACTCGGTGCTACCGGAGTATCAGGACCTGCGACCGCCCATGCTGAGTAACCTCACGACTTGGGACACGGGCACAGCCGGTTCGTTCAGTGGCACATACGCCATGAAGCTAGCCACGCGGGCAAAGACCGGCTCGTTTTCTGTGGGTCTCAAGCGCTTGACTTTTCGGCAGGCTACCCGTTTGCGCTTCGAGGCCTACTTTACGTTCAAACCGGAGGCGAATGAGCTTTTGCTGTCAGAGACGGATGTGCGGGCCTTCGGCTTCTTATTTGACCTGCAGGTCGGCGATAGGGAAAGTGGCGAACGGCTGCGCGTCATGCCGCACATCCGCTATCTCAATGCGTTTCAGGGCGAGCAGATGGCGAAGTGGCAGTTTAAGGAGAAGCGTTCGCCCATGCGCGACATTGGTGACAGCGGCAAAACTGTGTCGCACTTTCATCTCTCCCCAGACAACTGGGAAGATATCCCTGACGGCGACCAAACGCTCTGCTACAACGAGATCGCGACAAAGCAGAATTGGCACTACTTCTGTCTGGACTTCGATCTAGCGGATATGGCTTACTTGGGGCTGCGCTGTAACGACCGCACGTTTGATCTATCGACCATCCGGCCTATGACCATGCCGGCTATGGCCAACCTATGGTGCATGATCAATCCGCTCTTTTGGGTGGAGACGGACTGCGACAAGCGGGCGTTTCTGTATGTGGATTCGTTGTTGCTCTCCACGGTTATGGACTGACGAGCGCACTGGCTCCTACGACCCAGATCGCCCTTCAGCAAAACCAGCTACAACACTTCATAAGCACTGAGCGACCGGTACAGAGTTGACCGGTCATTCGACGCGCAGTGAACTCTCCAGGGCTTCCGCCACCATCTGTGTGAAGTAGGCGTGCCAGCGAGTGTCCAGCGTGAGTTCGGGATGGAACGCCGTGGCAAGAATGTCACCCTGACGTACAGCCACAATTACGGACGGGTTCTGCGGTAGCCGGGACAGCACATCAACAGAAGCTCCCACGCTCATAATGGCCGGTGCGCGAATGAAGACGGCTTCGAACAGCGTATCACCTATTGCAGGCGCGGAAAGCATGCCCTGGAAGCTATCCACCTGCCGTCCGAAGTAGTTTCGATTGACCGTGACGTCCAGACCGCCGATGAGCGGTTGACCGTCTTGCTTCTGCCCTTCAGCGTGATCTGCTAGCAGGATCATGCCAGCGCAAGTGCCCCAGGTAGGCCTGCCCGCGTGCACCCATTCTTTCAGCGGATCGACCAGGCCCCAGCGTTGTGCGATGAGGCCCATGGTGGTGCTCTCCCCGCCTGGGATGATGAGCCCGTCTATGTCGGCGAGTTGTTGCGGCTTGCGAACCTCGACGCCGCGTGCACCGACTCGACCCAGTTGTTGAATATGTTCTGCGAATGCGCCTTGCAGCGCCAATACGCCGATGACCGGCCCGTCTACAATGTCGGGTCGGTCACGGTATAGGTTAACTACCATCCTCGGAGCGCCATTTTTTCGGCGTCTGCGAGCGTATCCAAATTGATGCCAACCATGGCTTCGCCCAAGTCTGTGCTTACCTCAGCCAATACATCCGGATCGTTGAAGTGCGTTACGGCTTGCACGATGGCGTTGGCGCGCTTTTCTGGGTTATCGCTCTTGAAGATGCCGGAACCTACGAACACTCCGTCCAACCCGAGTTGCATCATCAGCGCTGCATCTGCCGGTGTAGCGACGCCGCCGGCTGCAAAGTTGACGACCGGCAATCGACCGAGCTCTGCCGTTTGTTTGACGAGCGCGTAGGGCGCCTGTATGTCTTTTGCATAGGCGAAAAGTTCGTTCTCATCCATGGAGCTGATACGTCGGATTTCGCCAATGACTGAGCGTGCGTGGCGAACGGCTTCCACCACATTGCCGGTGCCGGCCTCACCCTTTGTGCGAATCATGGCGGCACCTTCCGAGATGCGGCGCAATGCCTCGCCAAGATTGCGACATCCACACACAAACGGGACTTTGAAATCATGCTTGTTGATGTGGTTTTGTTCGTCGGCAGGCGTCAGGACTTCGCTCTCATCAATATAGTCCACGCCGAGCGCCTGCAGGATCTGCGCCTCCACAAAGTGGCCGATGCGCGCTTTGGCCATAACGGGGATCGTCACTGCGTCGATGATCTCGCGGATCTTTTGGGGATCGCTCATGCGCGCCACACCGCCATCCCTGCGAATGTCGGCTGGCACGCGCTCCAGCGCCATGACAGCGCAGGCGCCGGCTTCTTCGGCGATCCGAGCATGCTCAGCCGTGACTACGTCCATAATAACGCCGCCCTTGAGCATTTGCGCCAAGCCAGCCTTCACGGCGAACGTGCCGGTCGCGCCACCCTCGAACTGTCCATTGTTACTCATTCTGTGCCTCATTTCTACTAAGCGCTAAACTCGCTATATGCGGGATGTTATATCTACAATTAGGACTGCAGTAGTTGATTTTACACCCGAACGGTAGCAAGTACACAACTAATGTATTCTTGCATTATCGGCGCATGTCCGGTACGCCCAAGCCTACGTACTGCATCTAGAGCTGTCGAATCACATCGCGCACGGCCATCGCCGTCTCGGCACTTGTGGCGCGATCGACAATGTCGAGATTGTCCACGACTGTATGCGTGATGTCGCCCCGTTTCTGAAACTTGACGCGATGATTGTCGCCGGTAATTGGAACGAATCTGGCTGCCCATTCTACAGAGATGCAGCGCCCATACGTATATTGCTGCTGCGGGTTTCGCGGGGAGACTGTTGCTCCATCCGTTGATCGGCGCCTGCGCATGTAGACCTGTAACGACCGTGATATAATGCCGCCATGCCTATTCATGTACTTGCGCCTGATGTAGCAGCCAAGATCGCCGCCGGGGAGGTCGTCGAACGACCGGCGAACGTGGCCAAAGAGCTCATCGAGAATAGCCTAGATGCAGGAGCCACTGAGGTTCGGATTGACCTGCGCGAGGGTGGACAGCGCTTGCTGCGCGTCGGCGATGACGGTCACGGCATTTCACCTGCGGAAGTACAGTTGGCCGTGCAGCGGCACGCCACAAGCAAGGTATTGCGGGCCGATGACTTGAACCATATCACTACGCTCGGTTTCCGAGGCGAGGCGCTCTACAGCATCGCAGCCGTGAGCCAGATGACGTTGATCTCACGCCAAACCAGCGCCGAAGTTGCGGTGCAACTGCGCCTCGACGGCGGCGAAGTGGTCGAGGAGGGCAAGGCGGGCGCTCCGGTAGGCACAAGCGTCAGCGTGGAGCATCTCTTCTTCAACGTACCCGCGCGCCGCAAGTTTCTGCGCAAAGCGGTCACCGAATCCGGTCGCATTTCGGCTATTGTGCAACGCTACGCACTAGCCTACCCCGGCTGTCGTTTCATCCTCACCAACGATGGTCGTGAGACGTTCCGCACCAATGGCAGCGGTGATGCGTACGACGTGTTGGTGCAGATACGCGGGCTGGAGCAAGCCAAGCAGATGAAGCCGTTTGGCGACTACACGCTGCCCGGTCGCAATGCTATACTGGAGACCGCTTCGATGCAGGATGAAGTGGTTTTCATGCCCGCCGAGGACGCGTTATCAACTGAGAAGATAGTGCAACCACTGCGGGTGTCCGGCTACACGAGTCTGCCAAGCCTAACGCGCGCTAACCGCTCCGGAATCGAACTGTTTGTGAATGGGCGTTATGTGGAGGACCGCAGCCTGACGCATGCCGTGGTGCAGGCATATCACACGCTCTTGCCAGTTGGACGATATCCCATGGCGGTGGTCTTCGTCGACGTAGACCCGTCTCAGGTAGACGTGAACATGCACCCGCAGAAGACGCAAGTGCGCTTTGTGGACGAACGCGCGGCGTTCAGTGCAGTGCAGAGGGCTGTGCGGGAGGCTATGCTGGAGCACGCGCCAATACCAGACATGAATGCGCGCCTAGAAGGACTGCCTGTGCTGGATTCGCAGGCGGAACTGGATGCGTGGCGCGCACGACGAGAACAAATCATCAACGCAGGTCAACAGGCTCATTTCAATTTGCCCACGCCACAGCCATTCGCACCGCCGCCACTCGGTCCCCGAAGTGATGATTTGACAGACGGATGGTCGCCAGCCTCGGAAGAGCCGAGCCGATCGGTTGAACCAGCGATGCCAGATGCGTCGCCTGAAGTTGGCCCAGAGTCGCAGCCAGCACGGGAGGCGACGAAAATCGTAGCTGGCAAGTTGCCACCGCTGCGCGTCGTGGGACAGGTAGGCGCGCTGTACATCATTGCTGAGGGACCGCAGGGCGTTTTCCTCATCGACCAGCACGCTGCGCATGAACGCATTTTGTATGAGCAGTTCATGAACCAGCGACGGGATAACAAGCCCGACGGCGTCATGTCACAGCATGTGCTGGAGCCGGTGACGCTGCACGTTGGGCACGAAACAACCGGATTGGTGGCGCTTTATCTGGAGCAGCTCAACAGCATCGGATTCCAGATTGAGCCGTTTGGCGGCGATAGTTTCCTAGTGCAGGCAGTGCCGGTTGTGCTATCCGGTCAGGATCCGCAGCGGGTCATCGAGGAGATCGTCTCGTCACTGGGCGAACGTCGCGACCTGGTTGCGGAAGAGACCGAGGCGCGTCTGGTCAAGATGGTGTGCAAACGCGCTGCCATCAAGGCTGGACAGTTGCTAAGCGATATCGAGATGAAAGAACTCGTGCGTCAACTGGAAGCTTGCGACTCGCCGCGCACCTGCCCGCACGGACGACCGACAATGATTCAGCTATCGGCTGGTGAGCTAGAGAAGGCGTTCGGTCGCGTTTAGCACGGTGCATAGGATACGGTGTATCGATTGGATCACATGATAAAACGGAACCCTACGACCATAGCTTGTCTGCTCAGTTTAGATAATTTTCTTTGAACCGTGGTCTCTCCTGTGATATACTAGTAAAGTTGTATACGAACCTTATATAAGACCTGTAGGAATACGAATCCAGGCTGATTTGCTGATGCGAGTCAGCTTTTGTTCCAGGGCCTGAAATCGATTGGGCGAGACGCCATTTAGAGGCTCGCAGTCGCCAGAAAACTTGAGGAAAAAATGTCACTAAACATCCGAACGGAAGAACTTGACAACCGTCGCATTTCACTCATCTTAGAAGTAGATCAGGACCGAGTCGAAACGGAATTGCGCAAAGCCGCCCGGAAGGTGAGTGGACAGTATCGTATTCCTGGTTTTCGGCGAGGAAAAGCTCCGTACGATGTCGTCGTACAGTACGTCGGCAAACCCAGCCTGTATCAGGAATTCTTGGATGAGCTGGGCAACGAGCTCTACCCGCAAGCGATTGAGCAGGCGGAAGTAGTACCGTACGCGATGGCGTCGCTGGATATCGACTCTCTGGAGCCCCTGGTCTACAAGTTCGAGGTCCCGCTGGAGCCCATCGTGGACCTGGGCGACTATCGTGCGCTGCGGGTGGAAGAAGAGCCCGTCGAGGTCACGGACGAAGAAGTAACCGAACGCATAGATGCGATACGAGAGCAAATGGCAGGCTGGACCGAGGTGGACCGTCCTAGCCAATTTGGCGATATGTTGACCATTGATGTGAGAAGCGTCCTGCAGTCGGATGAGGGCGACGACAGCGAGGAAGAGACCGTTGTCCTGGACGAGACCGATTGGGACGTGACGTTGGACGAAGAGAATCCCATGGAGCCGGAGGGACTAGACGAGTACCTAATCAACATGTCCCCGGGCGAGAAAAAAGAATTCTCTTTGCACTGGCCGGATGATAGCCAGAGCATTTATGCCGGTAAGACAGCGGATTTCAAAGTAGTCGTACACAAAATACAGGCTAACCTGGAACCGGAACTGAACGACGAGTTCGCAAAGAAGGTCGACGAGGAGTACGAAACCGTCGAGGACTTGACTGCCAGTATTCGCGAGGATATTGAAAAAGAGAAGGAACAGGAAGCCAAGAACGCCTACATGGAGTCTGTGCTGGACGCGCTGGTGGAGCAGAGTGACATGGAATATCCGCCCGTGGTGGTGGAAGACCAGATCGACTCCATGGTGAACGAATTCAATCGCCAGTTGCAGATGTACGGTCTTGAGGGCGTCGAGTCTTATCTGACGCAGACCGGCATGACGATGGAAGATTATCGTGACACGCTGCGCGAGCAGGCCGAAATCGCAGCTGTGCGCAACTTAGCCATATCTGAGCTCTATCAGAAAGAGGGCATCACCGCCACCGATGAGGAGGTGGAGGAGCGTATCGAGGCCATGTATGGCAGCATGGGTGAAGATGACGAGGCCGACGAAGAGCAGAAGCGTATGGCCGAGATGATCGCCGAGAACCTGCGCAGCGGTCCCAGCCGCCCTATCCTGGAGAGCCAGATCATCCAAGAAAAAGCACTAGAACGCCTGGCGGCGATCGCCCGAGGCGAGGAAGTGCCGGACCCTGTCGTGCTGGAAGAAGCAACTGAAGAGGCGGCAGATGAAGTCGCCACGGACAGTGAAGCCGACGACGACGCAACCACTGAAGTTGACGCAACTGAGATAGAGGCAGCCGCCGAAGACGTAGCAGCGGATGAGGATGCGGCGGAAGAGACTGAAACAGTAGATGCTGAATCTGTTGATGCCGAAGAGCTAGAGACTGAAGAGATAGACGAAGAGCAAAAAGAAAGCTAGGATAGGTCAGACGCAGCAGGAAGCACGCCTGTTGCCAGGTGCGTTACGGATGGATTCTAACGCAACGCAAACAGAGTTGAGAAGGAGGCTTACCTTCTTGACCTGTCGGCTAACGTAGAATGTCCTAGTAGACGGAAACGAAAGCCAAAACCATCTACCAAGACAAACTATTGAATAAAAGACATATCCTGATTGGAGATTAGCGGATGAATACTCCGAAAAATTTGGTTCCCATGGTCATCGACAATACGGGCCGTGGTGAACGTGCGTACGACATCTACAGCCTGTTGCTGAAAGAACGCATCATCTTCCTGGGCACGCCCATTACAGATCAGATTGCTAACTTGATTGTTGCGCAGTTGCTCTATCTCAACAGCGACGACCCAAATCAGCCCATAAACATGTACATCAACAGCCCGGGCGGCAGCATCTACGCCGGTTTGGCGATCTACGATACCATGCAGATGGTACCGGCGCCGGTCAATACCTATGCAGTTGGTGTAACCGCCAGTATGGGTACCGTGCTGTTGGCTGCCGGCGCGAAAGGTCGACGATTCACCTTGCCGCATGCAACGATTCACCTGCATCCAGCCGCGAGTGGCGCACAGGGTTACACCGAGGACGTGCGTATCGCATTCCGCGAGCAAGAGCGTGTCCAGACACAGCTCTTCCACCTGGTCGGCAAGCATACCGGTCATTCGTGGAAGGAGATCGAACACGACTTCGAGCGAGACCGCTACATGAACGCACTTGAGGCTCGCGAGTATGGTCTGGTGGACGAAATTCTGGGCGCGGAGGATGACATAGTCCGTGTGGTGGACGGTACCATTGTCGTGCCGGACATGCCGGAATCCGAAGAGGCTGAGAATACCAACGGCGCAGGGTAGATCTCTTGATGGAGCCGGCTGGCTGGGTCGGCTCCATTTTTCGTTGGATATCTGCTGATGTCAGCATGCGGCGTCGAGCGGCTGTTTCGTTGCCCGGACTATAGCCGTCATTGCTAGCACAGTTGACCGCCATACACCTGATGGTAGCTGAGAACCTCCGCTGTACGGCATTTCAAACATACCCGGATAGATTCCATGAACGAAGATAATAAAAATAACGGTCAATCTGAAGAACCGCGCTGTTCGTTCTGTGACAAGAGCCGCAGTGAAGTGCGGCACCTTATCGACGGCGGCAATGGCGTATACATTTGTGACGAGTGCGTCATGTTAGGTGCAGAGTTGTTGGCGAAGGAAGGTGTTGCTGCGCCGATTGAGTCCGCAGACACACACGAAGCGCCAACAACAAAATCGATGCCGCGCCCCAGAGAAATCGTGGAATACCTGGACCAGTATGTCATCGGGCAGGAACGGGCGAAGAAGGTGCTCTCGGTGGCTGTGTACAACCACTACAAGCGCATTCTCGGTCGCGTTTCTAAACGTGCAAATGACGGTGGCGCGGGCAAGAAAGATGGCGACAAAAGTAGTGAGCCACAGGTTGACGACGAAGTGGAGCTGACCAAGAGTAATGTGCTGCTTGTCGGCCCTACGGGCAGCGGCAAGACATTGTTGGCGCAGACGCTTGCCAAGATGCTTGACGTACCCTACACGTTGGCAGACGCAACCGCGTTGACCGAGGCGGGCTATGTTGGCGAGGACGTGGAGACGATCCTGGTCGGGCTCCTGCAGAATGCGAACTGGGATGCAGACCGCGCCGCTCACGGCATCGTCTATATCGATGAGATCGACAAGGTAACGCGCAAAGGCGGCGATAACCCCAGCATCACACGCGACGTGAGCGGTGAAGGCGTACAGCAGGCGTTGCTCAAGATCATAGAGGGAACGGTGGCGAACGTGCCACCTGGTCCAGGTCGCAAGCATCCGCAACAGGAATTCATTCAGCTCGACACGAGCAACATCCTATTTATTTGCGGCGGAGCGTTTGCCCACTTGGCTGAAATTGTGCGCCACCGTATACAGCAGCGGGGCAGCATCGGCTTCATGCCGTCTGACGCGGACCTGGTCTATCGAGCCCAGTTCCCCGCAGAAATGGCAGACTACGATACGCCGCTACCGGAAGATCCATCAGAACGGCAGCGGGAACTGCATATCCGTAAGCTAGAAAAGGATCATCACGAAGAGGACCACTTCCTGCGCCACATCATGCCGGACGACCTGCTCACATACGGATTGATCCCGGAATTTGTAGGCCGTCTACCGGTCATCGCCGCGCTGGAGAGCCTGGACCGCAAGACGCTGGTTGATATTCTGACAGAGCCGCGCAACAGTGTCGTGCGCCAGTTCCAGCGCTTGTTCGCCATGGACGGCGTCGAACTGGTCTTTGAAACCGATGCACTGGAAACGGTGGCTACTGAAGCATTCCTGCGCAAGACGGGCGCACGCGGACTGCGCAGCATCGTGGAAGAGGCGTTGCTGGATGTGATGTACGAAATTCCAAGCCGCACGGATGTGGTCCGCTGCGTATTGACCAAAGAGGTCTTCACCAAGGATGCAGAGCCGATTCTGCTGACTGCTGACCAGATCGACGAAAGCGATGACGGCGTCCAGCACGGACAGGAATACCGACCGGCTGCGTAGCGTTAACTAGTTGATGCGGCGTTTCGCTCACGGCCTAGTGCCTGAATCACCTTCTGATCCGTGACAGGGAAGGGATACTCATTCAGGTCGCACCAATCGATCCAGCGCCAGTCGGCGCATTCGACGGCCTGGGGCGTTCCGTGGATCAGTTGGGCGTGGAACGCGTGCAGCGTGATTCGGAAATGCGTGTAGGCATGTTGCACCTGCGTGATTGGTTCAAGTACGTCAATCTCTATTGCCAGCTCCTCTTGAATTTCCCGTTGCAAACAGGCCGCGAAACTGGCATCCGACGGTTCTACTTTGCCGCCGGGAAACTCCCATAGACCACCTAACATACCATCCAGCGGACGCTGAGCGATGAGCAACTGCGAGTCGTGCGGCTCCCCTTGCCAGACGACGGCGGCGGTCACGTCGTAGTATGGCGTCCTCATGCGTTCACGGCGCACGGGCCTTGAGTCTACGGTGTCACTGGCATAGGCGAAGCAGTATTGAAGAACCGGACATAGGTCGCAGTGTGGCGCTCGCGGGTTGCAGACTAGTGCGCCAAGTTCCATTAACGCCTCATTGAATGCGCCCGCGTTTGTCCCCGCCGCACGTACGAGATCTTCGGATAGACGCCAGAGCCGTTTGACTGTGCTGCTATCGTCGATACTTGTTTCGATGTCGTACAGCCGGCTCAACACCCGCTTTACATTACCATCGAGGATCGGTTCTGGTTGGCCATAAGCAAGGCTAAGAATCGCTCCTGCTGTATAGTCGCCGATACCGGGTAGGCTGAGCAGTTCGGTTCTCGTGCAGGGTAGAACACCGCCGTGTTCTTGCACAACCATTCGCGCAGCCTTGTGTAGATTGCGTGCGCGAGCGTAGTAGCCCAGCCCCTCCCACAGCTTCAGTACTTCCTGCAGTTCAGCGTCTGCCAGCGCATGAATCGTGGGAAAGCGCGCCATCCAGCGCATGAAGTACGTTTCCGCTGTGGCGAGCCGAGTCTGTTGGGCCATAATTTCGCTGACCCAGACAGCGTATGGACTGCGTTGTCCTGCCGGCGCATTTCGCCATGGAAGCGTGCGCAGATGAGCGCGCTGCCAGTACAGGAGCGCCTCGGCAATCTGAACACTATTCTCTTCAACGGACCGATTCTCAGGAAACGACAAGTGGAAGATTACGTGCCAAGGGCAAAGCACTGACTGAGTAGTGGACCTGCAACCATCAGAAGAAAGATGGCTACCCATGCCCAAATCGGCAGACCGAGGAAGGTGGTTCTGCGTTTCTTTTTCTCAGGCGTCGGTCGCGGCAGTTCTGCTTGGCAGCGCCAACATACGTCCTTATCGTCGGGATTCCATGTGCCGCAGTTGGGGCATTCCATACAGTGGCTCCTTGCTACAATTACCTGAGGAAATCGTAGCACAGAACATGGCAGCCAGCAAAGAATTTCCAGTGGTGGATACTATTGCTGTTGCCGAAAGCATGGGGTAGTCTGAACGCATGAACGGCTCAAACGGCGTGCGCACAATCGGTTGGACTATGCTAATTATCGCGCTGCTGTCGGCAATTGCGGCTATCTTGTCCGTACTATTCGGTTCATTGCGCGAACTTGATTCTTATGTCGAGTTGATTGCACCACGCCAAGGCGGTTCATTGGCAGAGAGCTTGCTGTTCGTTGCGCGCAGCTATCGGCTGCGACAGTCTATACTGAACACCGTGACGGTAGCGGGCATGGTTGGTGTTGTATTGTTCGCGCTGAGTTATGCGCTGTATGGACGAGTTTTGACGCAGGTTCCCCGGTGGTTGATCGCCTTGCTGTTGACGCCTTTGTTCTTGCCGATTCCCGTGGCGGCGCTGCTGTGGAAACCCATCTTTGCACCGATTGACCTGACCTATCGGCCCTTCACTGGCGTGTGCAGATTGCGCTGGTGCAGCTTTGGCGGGTGTGGCCTTTGGCGCTGATGACAGTATGGTTGCGCACATGGCTGCCGCGATGGCGATGCGAGCTGTCAGTTGCACTCCTGGCAGCTTGGCTTATTCTGGTAGACGTAGGCACTCCATTGCTCGTGACCGGCGGTGCGCCCTACGGTGAGACGCATCTGCTGTCTACCTGGGCGTTCACACTGCATCAGATGTCGGTGCGACCCATAGGTGCGTTGATAGGTAGCGGCTCAGCGATTGGCGCGACTGCGATCGGATTTCTACTTTGGCTGATAGTTTCGCGCAGTGAGAAAAATAGCACGCTTTCGTCCCGAGAAGCGGCGCCGCTCCCGCGGGTTGCTGCGGCTATCGCCGTAACAGTGGTTGCGGTGCCGATCGCCATTGCACTGGTAGTTACACTATCCACACCTGCAGCGACTATTTGGAACGGACCATGGCTGATACGCTACCTTCGCTGGGCGCTGCTGTCTGTGATGATGTTGGTGCTCAGTACAGCAACTGCGGCAGGCATTGCGCGCATTGCGTTCGAAGCGGCGAGACAGTCCCCACGATGGCTGGCTGGCATTCCCATGGCAGCTGGTATGGGTGCTGCGTCGATCTGGTACTGGTGGCTGTCAGCCGAGCTTGAGAATAACGACATCGCGCTCCAGATTATCGCCTTCATTATTGTGACAGGGATAAGTGCGGGGCTGATCGTGTTGTCCCTGTCATTGTTGCGTGCGTCTATTAGTAGGCAGCCGCGATTTTTACCAGTTTCCACAGTGGTGACGCTACTGATGGCTGCGCCGCTATTTGCGCTGGATATCCTGTTTGCCCAGAACAGCGGCGCATATTCCATTGCAACAGGGCTCTCGTTGACCTTAGCCGGCAATGCCAACGCGCAACCGATCGCACTGGTTCTATGTGCAGTCACGTTTGCGCTTGTCTATGCCACGGTCTATGCGCTTAGGGGAGAACGCGAATCAGCTCGAGCTAATACGCCTAGACGGGTGAACCCGCCTCTACTCCGTCGATGGAATAAGGTCAGGTTCTTCGTTCTTTTCCGCCACTAGCAGCGATACGACAACGATTTGCTGAGTGCCACGTTATAATGTGTGCATACTACGGTTCATGTACAGAATATGTCATCGCGCCGAGGGTTACCCTCAAGGTTGCTTACATCGACCTCATCTACCTACGTGAGATTGTAGAACAAACTCTCTTTGTCTACACTACTTACTTATACAAGGTTGGAATCTCCGGTTCGGCGAGCTTTGCTCGCGACCTTCTGAGGGATATCCACTTGACACCATGAACGAAAGTAAGCCCACCATTAAATCTGTGAATCTTAGCCGAAATCTAGCTGACACTATGTTGCAACACGCGTTGGATGGATATCCGGAAGAGGTGTGCGGAATTGTACGCGGGCGAGGATTAGCCGCGCTTGAGATCGTGACGGCGGAAAATGTAGCTGCAGACAAGCTGCACGAGTATACGGTAGACCCGCAGACACTGTTGCTGCAGTTCGCATTTGAGGAGCAGGACGATGAGATGATGGGCGTCTACCACTCGCATCCCGTATCGTAAGCCTATCCGTCTCCGACTGACGCCTGGCATGCGAATTACCCGGACGCCGTCTATTTCATCTGTTCGCTGCAGGAACAGATGACACCGAGTATTCGTGCGTTCCACTTGTTCACATCAGTGGTGGTGCTTCAACAAGGATCAATGTCTATGTCTTTGTTTGAGCCGGTGCAGGAGGGTATGTACGCGCTATACGTGGCGTGCGACGCGGACCAGTCGTACCTGTCCGCAATTGCGGCGATGGGAGTGCCATCGGATGTGCGCCGTCCCTACTACGTACTCTATTGCCCCGAACGGCCATATCAGAGTCGAGTGGTGGAGGTAACCGAGATTGCCATATACGAAGTTGGACAGTAGGCGTATAGAGCCTGGGAAGATTTCGACCGCAATTGTACGCACAGTACCGTAGTCACCGGACAAACATAGGCATAATTAACAAGTACGTTTGATTGTAGCGCGCACGTTGACGCACAGCTACACGGGCGATATACTTGCCCCAGGTTCCGAAACAAGGTCGACAATGAAGGAGAGTCTAGTGGCCACTGTCTTTATTCCAACACCGCTTCGACACCTAACTGGCGGTGAAGCCAAGATTGCGGTTGAAGGTGCAACCATCGCCGAAGCGATGGCGTCAATTAGCGAGCACTATCCCGGTTTCGACGACAAGCTTGTGGGCGATGACGGCGAGGTGAAGCGTTTCATCAAGGTGTTCGTCAATAACACCGAGATTTCGACGCTGAAGGGCATTCAAACACCTGTCGCGCCGGACGATGAGATTTCCATCGTGCCCGCCATGGCAGGCGGATAAAGCCAAGGCGATAGTGAATAGCCCAAAGTAGCGGCTGCGGAATAACCGCGGCCCTTTTCTTTGTGCGCAACTGCGAAGTCTTTATAATGGCTGCATGTCCGATAGCAGACGAGAGCAACTGATCCAGGACTTGCGCGCGTCGCAACAGCAGGTTGTCGATGCGCTGGCAGCTACACAGAGAATTCAGGATTGGCAGCGAGAGCAACTGGAATGGTCGTTTCGGGACTTGGCAGCTCACCTGGCAGCTGTGGAGAAACAATGCCATCTGCGTCGCATACAGCGCATTGCATCTGGCAAGGAGCCGCAACTAAACGGGTACACGGTGCAAGTCCATGACGACGAGCCCGACGACATCTCGGAGTCGTTGCGGCAGTGGATGGCCAATCGCGAAGAATTGATTCTCTATGTCGAACAGTTGGAGGATCAGCAGCTCGAGTATGTGGGCAACCACGATAAGATTGGCGCCATTACAGTGTTGGATGCGCTCCAGGAAATGCTTGACCAGGACCTGGGAAATTTTCGCCATGTATGCCAGCTCATCCTCGACTACTATGAAGATCACAACGGCAGCAGCGTACCCCTTCTCGTGCTCGAACCGTGACGTCACCACGAGGAGTTGACTTCACTCATTTTGGTCTGACTTGACCAGCAAAGAAAGTACAGATATCTCTCTTGTTTGAACTAGTCTTTCTAGGCACATCAGCATCCGCGCCATCCGTTCGCCGCGGGTTGTCGTCGGCGGTGGTCATGTCCGGCGAATACCGTTTCATGATCGACTGCGGCGAAGGCACGCAACGTCAGTTGCTTCGCAGCGGTCTCGGCTTTCGCCGGCTGGACCGCATTCTGCTAACGCACGGACACCTGGACCATATCCTTGGTCTAGGCGGACTCGCCAGCACGCTTGGTCGCTGGGAGGCGCTGGAAGAACTGAATATCTACGGTGGCGCGAGCGCCATGCTACGCGTGCGTGCGCTGATGGAAGTGGTATTCGGTGCAGCGCATGTGGACAAGGTGGGCATTACACTGAATGTGCTGGAAGAAGGTGTCACGTTCGACGCAAAGTCATTTATAGTCACGGCATTCCCGGTCGTACATCGCGGCGAGGGGTGTTTCGGATTCACGTTTGAGGAGAAGGAGCGACGGCCTTTCTTAGCCGACAAGGCTGAAGCGCTTGGCGTCCCGCACGGTCCCGTCCGACGCGCACTGTCGCAGGGAGAATCAGCCGTATTGCCCGATGGCAGGACCATCGACGCAGCGGACGTGCTGGGTCCGCCGCAGCGAGGCGTCAAGCTCTGTTTTGTTGGCGACGTGAACCGAACGGGTCCGCTGCACAAGCTTGTTGAAGGCGCTGATCTGCTCGCCATTGAGGCGACCTATTTGGAGAGCGATAGTGACCTAGCCAAACAGCACGGGCACATTACCGCTGCGCTGGCAGCCAAGCTCGCCAAGAATGCGGGTGTAAAACAGCTTGTATTGCATCATTTGAGCCGGCGCTATCCGACGCATGAGGTGCTGGCAGAAGCTGCGGCTATCTTCCCGGATACAATTGTGGCGGAGGACTTGGACCTTTTTCAGGTCACCAAGGACAAGCCGCTGAAGAGTAAGAACCTGCGCTCGCGGTAGTTGAGCATTGTGCAGCGGCGAGCGTTGAAGACACTAGGCATTCTTTGGAAAAGAGTGCGTTGTGGCAATGTACATACAATAAAGAGCCGGCTACATGCTGCGCAGTTTGCCGCCTGTCTCCTTCTCGACGGACGCGATTACACGACGGCGAATTGCCGAAACTTCCTTCTCTTGCAGACTGTGTGACAGACTCTGGTAGGTCAATCGATAGGCTAGAGACTTGCGGCCTTCGGGCAGCGGCTCTCCGCGATAGACGTCGAACAGCTCAACTTCGACCAGCAACTCACCGCCTGCATCCTGGATGTGATCGACCACGTTGCGGTTGGTAACGATTTCGTCGACTTCAAAGGCTAAGTCCTCCACTACCGGTGGATATACGCTGATGGGGCGCATGGGGTCCAGTTGCCAGTGGCTGCGAACCATGGGCTGAATGCGCAGTTCTGTTGCATTGATGCGAGTAGCGGGAAGGCCGAATGCCGAGCGCACTTGCGGATGTATCTCGCCCATCAAGCCGAGCCGTTCGCCCGAAAGCCATACCTCGGCGCAGCGAGGTCCAAACGTCTCAGTCTCAGGCGCGGACTTGTATTCAACCAGCGACCAATCGTACCCCAACTCATCCAGGAGCGTCTCCACGACGCCTTTGATGTCGAAGAAGTCCATCTCTTCCACTTCTTCGCCATCGGTATAAAAACTGGGCTCCTGGCGCGGTCCGCACATGACGATGCAGACGCGTCTGTCCTCAAGCGGCAGGACGCCGTCGCCTTCTTCCGGCAGATAGACGCGGCCAACTTCGAAAGTCGTTAGACGGTCGGTATAGCGCAGGTTGCGGGCCGTATTTTCCAGGTTGCTGACCAGCATAGAGCGGCGCAGAGCGACGCGTTCCGGTGCATTCGGATTGGCGAGTGTGATAAAGGCGGCTTCATCTATCTTGCTGCCAGGAGCGAGCTTTTCGTGATCTGCAGGCGTGGTCAGCGTTCGGTTAATGATCTCCTGGAGCCCGGAACGTACGAGGATATCACGGATATTCTCTTTGGTTTCCCATTCTTCGTTGCGGCGTTGCGGCGGCAGCGATTCTTCCAGCAGCGTCATGTCCGCCTTGTCATAGCCGACCATGCGAGCTACTTCTTCGATGAGATCGGCGGGTACGCGCACGTCGAGTCTGTGCCAGGGCGGGACGCACGCCAGGAGTTCCTCGCCCGGTTTACGTGCAAGGCCAAATGTGGCTTCTGGCTCCGCCTCTGACGCGGGATCGGCAACACGCTCCACCGCGAACTCGAGCTTGCGCAGCGACTCTTCGATTTCGTCCAGGCTGACGTACATCCCCAGGATACGTTCCATGTCGGTCTCGCAGGTATAAACTGTGGGCAGCTGTTGCGGCACGGGGTAGGCGTCGACATCGCCGGGCACGATGCAACCGCCAGCATAAAGTCGCATGAGTTCAGACGCGCGTCGCGCCGCTAGCGGATTGAGCGTCGCTGGAACGCCGCGTGCGAAGCGATAGCTGGCTTCTGTGCTAAGGCGCAGCTTCTGAGCGGTGCGCCGGTTGTTGATGCCCTCAAACGTGGCGGCTTCGATGAGAATGTTGCGCGTATCTACGCGCACTTCGCTCTCCAAACCACCCATAACTCCGGCGATTGCAACCGAACCGGCTGTGTCGGCGATCATGAGCATGGAATCATCCAGCTTGTGCTGAACGCCGTCCAGCGTAGTGAATTCTTCGCCGGCTTCGGCGGTTTTCACAATGATGGTTGGCGTTTCATCGCCGGCGCGAGAAGCCCGCTCCACCAGTATGTCATAGTCGAAGGCGTGCAGCGGTTGGCCCTGCTCCAGCATGACATAGTTGGTGATGTCCACTACGTTGCTGATGGGACGCATGCCAGCCTTGCGCAGTCGGTCCTGTATCCACGAAGGCGACGGACCAATTTGCACGTCTTTCACCAGGATGCCCACGTACCGGTTACATAGCTGCGGCTCATCGATCTGCAGGGATACATAGTCGACCACGGTGTCATCGCCCTGTGACTTGGCGATATCCTCGGGCAGGTGCAACTGAGCTCCGGTTAGCGCGGCAACTTCACGCGCAACGCCGACGATGCTGAGGGCGCGGGCCATGTCCGGCGTCAAATCGATCTCGATGACGACGTCGCCCAGATAGTCGCGCAGCGGCGAACCGACTGGTGCGTTCTCCGGCAGGATCATGATCCCTTCGTGCTCTTCGCTGAGGCCTAGCTCACGCTCGGAGCAGACCATGCCCGACGATTCCACACCGCGAATCTTAGCCGATTTTAGGCGTCTCTTGGGCCGAGGTTTCTTTTCGCTATAGGCATCGACCAGTTCAGCGCCTTGTCGGGCAAATGCTACTTTGAGAACGGGCAGTGCGCCGTCTTCCAAGCTCTGGCCGCGAAATTGGTAAAGGTTGGGAGCCCCGGTCACGACACGCTGGGCCTCGTCGCCGCCGTAGTCCACATCGACCAGAACTAGCCGGTCTGCGTTGGGATGGGCGAGCACGGCTGTGACTTGACCGACTAGTATTGTCTCAGTATCCCACCAATCACCTACATGAGATATCGACGTCACCTCTAGGCCCGCCAAGGTAAGCCGCTCGGTCAGCTCGCCCACCGGTACAACGATATCGACATATTCTTTCAACCAAGATAGTGGCACCAACATGAATGCTTCTCCTGCCTTCAGCTCTCTTTATAAAATCTACTCTGCTATAGTCTGTCGGAAATCCGTCAGGTGCTCGAATACGACATCATGTGCCAACGCACGCCAATGTCCCCACCCCACACGATCACCTGTGAGCCCTCGCAGCGCATCGGACAGCAAGGCCAGGCGTCGTGGCGGGATGACATGGAAAGCCGAGATGGGCTCGCTTTCGTGGATAATCGGCATTCCGCCCATGCTTTTCAGGTGAAAGACATAGCTGGCGAATTCGACTGTCGAATCTCCACGATAGAACTGGTATTTCACCAGCGAGAGGAACCGCTGCACGGTCACGTCCAGTTTGGTTTCCTCCGCCACCTCTCGCAGCAGCGCATGCTCGACGCGTTCATCCCAGTGAACGCCGCCGGAGGGCAGGCGGAAGATATGCGCCGGGTAGTGCGGTTTCGCGTGTACCCAGATGCCGCCGCCGCTGTCCTCGATGGCAAACACGACTTCGGCGCGGCGGTCGATATTTTTGCGCCATCGATATGAGTAAATATAGTCGTCCGCTTCAATCCGAAATACATGGCGAGTTGGCGCTCCATACCGAGCCGTCAGCTCATCAACCTCTGCCGCGTCTATCATCGGACGGACACGTGTTGCCGAAACGATGCCTACATGATCCGCCATACACAGTCCTAAGTCATTGATGCTCTGGTTTTGTAAACCTGCACTACCTTCTAGCGATTCGTTCCGTCTTATGATTCTTGTTCACGATGTGCATCTTCGGTGGCTATTACCGCCTATGATGCATTCGAGCGTTGCAGTTTACGCCACTCTAGTATCGCCGCGATGGCTGCCATCAACAGAATCGTGGCCCATGTGATGGTTCTTCCGACCTTGCGCGGCGTTGTGTCGCCGTATTCGAGACGTACATAGCCTTCCCCCGCCGGAACCGGTACGGTCATCCGTCCCAGCGTGCCTTCTTCTTCTGGGACGATCTGCAGCTCACGCACGATGTCGCCGTCAAGTCCGTCCAAGAGAAAGGCTCGCCAGCCTGGATAGTAGAACTGGTTGAAGACGATGCTTCTGCCTTCCAGTGGCGACCAGTACCACACTTCCTCCATGACCGAATTTCTTTCTTCCGAGTGTACCACGAACCCCGTCTCTTCGTTGTAGTTTAGGGTCGTGTAATCTACCATTGAGGCAACCGGCGTGACGGCTTCGCCTGCCTGTTCTCGGCTGATGTACTCGGCAGCCATGGGGCTCCACTTGGGTATTTCCTTGACCCAGGCAGTGCTGCCGGTCATTTCGTCGGACGATTGCTGGAAGCGCATGAGCGCCGGCAGACCGACCGGACCTTCTGCCGGTTCGGTTATCTGCACCTTCAGGTATGGGTAGCTGCCCAGCAGTATCACTGCGACGACGGCAAATAGAACCATGGCAGGCTGTGACTTGCCCTTGTGCAAAGCGGGCATCATGATCAAGCCGGAGAGCACGCTGAGGCTCAGTGCCGTGATGCTGAACCAGCGCCAGGGAAACTGTGCTAGAGCTAGCACAGAGCCGATGACAGGCGCATCCCAGAGTGGCGCCGCAATCTGTAGCGCTACGAGTATCGAGAGAAGTGCTGCAGCCACGAAGCCTGCGATCTCCCATCGCAGCGCTCGCACGAGCGACCACGCAAGTATCACACCGATGACAGTGAATACGACGGCGACCGCGCCCAGTTGAAAGCCGACAACGTCGTCCGGGCCTTCCAGACTGATGCCAAAGCCCCAGACCGGGCTAAACAGTTGATAGAAATAGACGAAGTGTCCGTGGAAGTCGTAGCGGCCGTCGAACCACTGGTCGACGCGTACGTACTTGCGCTCCAGCGCCATGGGCAGCCAGAAGGTTGCGCTGAGCCCCAACCCGGCTGCACCACCAAGAACCGCAGGCCAGGCGCTTCGTAGCCAGCCAAGGAGTGACTGGCTGATGGAGTGTCCATCGCCTGCCAGCATGGCGCCGCCGTTCGTATGCATTGTTCCGTCGACTGCGATCGGCGTGAAGTGTTGGAATCGGTTGCTCCAAGAGACCACGAGCACATAGACGGCGAGTAAAGGTGTGAACAAAACAACCACCAGATTGCTCGTCAGCATCAACAATGCATAGCTGACAGCGAGCCCGACTACCCAGCCGTAGGAACGCTGTACGATGGCCTGACGTGCTGTTAGCAGGCAGAGGGGCAACCAGACGAAGGCGGTGCTTTCAGCCAGATTGCCGCGCACATACAGGTTGAGCAAATGATAGGGTATGTAGACATAGACCAGGGCTGAAACCATGGCGGCTTGCCTGCCCAGCCAACTGCGGATGAACGCGTACATAGCAGCCGCACTGCCGACGATGCCCAGGATGAAGACTGCCTCGACCGATGCAACGTAGCCCAGACCCAGGAAATGGTGGAATAACTCGGCAACGAAGTGGCTGAAAAGACCATAAATGTTGAAGAACGGGTAGCCGTAGCCGAATGCGAAATCGGGGCTCCATCTTGGCCACCAGATGCCGTCCTGTACCAGGCGATCATATTCGAAGAGAAAGTAGACGTGGTGGCGGGCGTCATTGGCGCCCCAGAAATATCCGGGTAGCAGGAAAGGCGCAACCGCGAAAATGGTAAGTGCCAGCGTGAGCCAAAAAAGCGCATCCCGCCAGAGCTTGGGCTCATGCCGAACACGATCCACTGCCGTACCGAGAACCGTTATGTTGCTTGTGGCGTGTCCGTTGGTGTTATTGGCCATAGAACACGACTTTATCGTCAATTCCACCATCTACTGGCAGGCGAGCGCCATCGCGCCAGTCGTACAGGCCGAAATAATAGACCAACGATGACAGGTCCGAAGTTTCAACGCCAGGCAGGTTAAGAGTATAGCGCTCCGTATAAATATCACCGGGCTGCCAAGTTGTCGGCGGCTGATCGCCCTGCAACGGTTGTTCATCCAATTGTGCAACAACGTTCACGCTGCCCTCGCCCTGTTCCACTGCCTGGAAAAAGAGGTTGTAATCAAACGGCAGCGTATTCAGCACCTGCCAGGTGACGGTCAGTTCGACACTCGGCGAAACCGTGTTGGCAGCACTATCATTCGACGACTCGTGCAACTGTGCATCCAGGATAACGATATCGTTTGCAGCGCCGATTATAGCCACCGGGTTGGCGTCGGGTGTCACCTGCGTGAACTCGGTAGTCAAATAGGGCAGGCTAGCCAGCACTGTCAGGGAGAGCAGTACAGTCCACAGCACGGACCGGCTTAGATCCTCAATGCTGAAGGCGATGCTGCCTGCCATCAACGCGAGAAAAGGGCCGGCGAGAAGCAGGATCTGCCACGGGTACGTAAACAGGATATTGAGGCGGCTCACGCGCCAGAGTGGCTCGCTCAGCGGTGTAGCTAACAGGATGAGGAGTAGTGTCGCCGATGCCGAGAAAGCCATTGAACGCGGCAGCATGGTGTCGCGCCACTGAGCCAGTCTGGACAGCCAAGCCCACAGGCCGATGATTGTGAAGGTCAACATGGCGATGCCCAGCATGAACGGGTAGCCGTCCTGCCAGCTAGCCTGGCTAGGTGCGACTTGCCATTGTCCGAACATGAGCTGATGCGGGTATACGAAATTGTCGAAAAAGTCGACATGTGGTTGTGAGCGCACATTCCAAAACGGCAGCAGGCTGGTGAAACCAGCGCCGGCGCTCAGCGCCACGATGAGGGCGGTGATACGACTGCGCTCAACAATGAGCACGTAGGCTAGCAGCAGAATGGAGGCGAGCAGTGCCATACCAGCCTGGGTTCGCCACATCCAGAACAGGCTGATAGCTGTGACACCGGCTGCGCTGACGCTGCCGCGCCTGGCGTTGATAGAGGCGCCGGCTAGCGCCAACGACAGCAAACCCATAAGCAGTGCGTCACTGAGACTGCCGCGGATGTACACGGTCGCCAACAATGGCGGCCATAACATGAAGAGCAGGCCAGCCAATCCAGCCGAACGATCGCCCCAGCGATCGCGCATCCAGACATAAATGCTGAGCCCGCCCAGGATTAAGGCTACAGCAAAAGTCAAGCGCACTGCAGCAACCGGCGTCATGCCCATAAGCATAAACGGCTGTGCGATAAGGTAGGTCGCTGAGCCGGCGCCCCTCCAGAGATCCGCTTCCACAGCCACACTGGAAATAGCGCTATGATGCACTGCATTGAAGACTGGTTGAAAACCCTCGAGCGATTCCCAGTAGCCGGGGTAGGTGGTCGGCGCCCAGGCAAAGACGCTCAGAAGCAGCACAGCCCAGAATCCAAGCCGCACGCGATTCCGATCGCGTTCATTCATCGTTGCGTCGCCTTGCGCTTCTGCGCCGCGGGCATGGCGGCTTGCATTGTGCGATGGATTTTATAGCGTGACGGACGAATGCCATGACCGATGTTGCCTATTGGTGCTCGCCCGTTTCTTCCGCCAAGGAGACGCCCTCGTCCGGACCCTCATGACCCACGTCCAGTAGTACGCCGCCGCCCTCTGCACCACCCGGTTCAGCGACGCCGGGCTCTTGTCCGGTTTCAGAAGTCTGCGCTTTGATTTTGGCGCTGTGAAGGTTCAGCAGTTCCAACTCATTGACCGTCAGACCATAGCGGTTCTTGGGGTTGTTGAGAATCCGCACTAGGTCGAGCGTGACGATGCGCATGAGATGACGGCTAGAATAGAACGGCTTCCATTCTACAAAGGAAGCCAGTCGCATGAAGTCATGAGCGGCAGGCGTCAGTCGGCTGGGGGTCCGCAGCGGTAGAACAGAGCGCTCCAACTGCCAGGCAAGATGCCATTCGGCCCCGCACGGTGCGGTAATATCCTGGCCCATCAGGAAATAGACGCGGTCCACATTGGCAATCAGCTCAAAAATGTCATCGTAGGAAGCGCCGGTCGCAGGCGTACGGCGTATCTCCACACCGATTTGCACTGGTAGTTGCGCCACCGCTCTGCCGATGATGGCTCGTTCGTTTTCCAGTTCACTCGTGGCGCTCACAAATAGGCGCAATCGCTCAGCCATAGACCTAAAAAGTCCTCATCTTTACTCGTTCGATTTTACTCGTTCGATCAACGACCGGATGGCCGCGGATACTTCTGATTCCTTTTCCCACAGGAGCATGTGGCTTGCCCCTTCTATCATTGTCCATTCGCTCGTTGGCAGCAAATGATGAAGTGCGTCGACTGCAGCCGGTGTGGCGATGCCATCTTCAGAACCGGAAATCAGCTCAACGGGAGCGCATATCTCCTGCGCTGAATTGGCATCAAACTGACGAGCCGCAGACAAGTCACTGCGAAGTGTATATACGCTGCACTCGACCAGGCTCTGGCGTAGGCGCTCTCGTATGATTTCTGTTGTGGTGCCGCCAGATGCAGCCTCAACTATCCAGTCAACTAGTGCATCGCCAGTCGGCTGATCAACGTGCTCCGGCTCCACGAAGGCAAACGAAGCGCCGCAGGCAACCAGCGCCAATCCGGCGACATGCTGTGAACGGGCAAAATTCAGCGCAATGGCGCCACCTAGTGAGTAACCAACGAGCACAAGACGCTCCGCCTGTAGCGACTGAACGAAACCATCAAGCCAGCGCATATAGCCTGCCACGCTGTCGGCGGCTTTTCCACCGGATTGCCTGTGTCCCGGCAAATCCACCGCCACCGCACGCACACGAGCCATTCGCCGTAAACGCGGCGGCCACTGCAGATAATTGCCGCCCAACCCGTGAATGAACAGCAGCGTCGGATCGTCATCAGACTCACGACCATCGTTCACAAAGTAACTGGTGGCGAGGCTACCAATTTTAACGGATTCCTGTCGACTCAAGGCCTGCTGTCCACCCGCATTAGCTTACGGTAATTCACTGGACGGACCGGTCGCCTTCATCCAGAACATGCAGTTCCTCAGACTGAGCGGGAAATGTGCCGCCGTCCTCTTGCAGCGCCTCGAGATCCGCGTCGACCATGATCCGGACCAATTGTCGGAAGTCCACTGTCGGTTCCCATCCCAGTTTTTCACCCGCCTTTCGTGCGTCACCGACCAACTGATCAACCTCCGCCGGTCGGTAATAACGCTCGTCTTGCACGACAAAGTCGTGCCAGTCCAGATTGACATAGCTGAAGGCTTCCTGCACAAACTCTTCGACACTGTGCGTTTCGCCGGTGGCAACGACATAATCGTCGGGCGCGTCCTGCTGCAGCATCATCCACATGGCTCGCACGTAGTCGGCAGCGTAACCCCAATCGCGTTCTGAACTCAGATTACCCAGGCGCAACTCATTGGCCATGCCCAGTTTTATGCGGGCGACTGCATCCGTAATTTTGTGCGTCACAAATTCCAAGCCGCGGCGCGGGCTTTCGTGGTTGAAGAGTATGCCAGAACTAGCGTGTATGTTGTAGCTTTCACGGTAGTTGATGGTGATCCAGTGACCATAGACTTTGGCTACCCCGTAGGGGCTACGCGGATGAAATGGCGTAGTCTCGCGCTGCGGCACTTCTACGACCTTGCCGAACATCTCGCTGCTGCTTGCCTGGTAGAAGCGGACGGAAGGATCGACGATGCGAATGGCTTCCAGCATACGCGTCACGCCGAGTGCGGTGAACTCACCGGTGAGCACGGGCTGCGTGAAACTGGTGGGCACGAAACTCTGCGCAGCCAGGTTATAGACCTCCTCCGGATGATGTTCGTTGAGGATGCCGATGATGCTCATCTGGTCCAGTAGATCGCCCTGCACGAGTTCTATCTTGTTCTGGATATGGCGGATGCGGTCAAAGTTTATCGTGCTGGTTCGGCGAACCATGCCGACCACACGATATCCCTGCCCCAACAGAAATTCTGCCAAGTAGCTGCCATCCTGTCCCGTCACACCGGTAACAAGCGCTGTCTTCGTCATCTGTCTCCCTCCGCTATACCGTCGATTGGGGTTGGTCGACTTTGTGTTCAGTGCGAGCCGTCGTTTGCGTTTGATTCAGTACTACTTGCATCGTCTAGTTCTGGCTCAAACGGCCCTGCTGCACAGCTTTATCTTGGTTACGTGTCTTGTCAATTTGTTGCTTCAATAAGTCCACTGATAGGACAGTACTATCCGTCCATCTCGATTTGACTGATGTCGGCGCTGATGCGCGCACGCCAGTAATCCAACAGGTCTGCCAGCGAATGGCGCAGCTCAATCTGCGGCTGCCACCGGGTCTCTGTGACCAGCTTGCGATTGTCGCAAACGCTGATAGGCACGTCGCTGGGCCGAAGCCGCTCCGGATCGACCTGGACCTGTACATCGACACTCGCCAGCGACAAGAGCGAATCCAGCAACCATTGTACGCTATGCGAGACGCCGCTGCCTACGTTATACGCTTCGCCAGCGCGACCGTGACGCGCAATAGCCCAATAGGCGCGCGCCACGTCGCGCACATCGGTGAAATCACGTTGCGCTTCCAGGTTGCCCACGGATACGACGGGTTTGCGTACGCCCGCTTCTATCTCAGCGATCTGCCTGGCGAACGCACTGGCGACGAAATCGTCCGATTGGCCTGGACCCACATGGTTGAAGCTGCGAGCTCGAAAGGTGGGCAGACCGTGGCTATTCCAGTACTGCAGCGCCATCATGTCCTGCGTTACTTTGGAAACGCCGTACGGGCTGTTGGGTCGAAAGCCTGTGGACTCGCTGACGGGCAGGTCATCCGGCTGCAGCAGACCATAGACTTCGTTCGATGTTACGACGAGCGTCCGGCATTCGGCGCAGTGGCGAAGCAGCGCCTGCAATAGATTGAGCTGACAGTGGATGTTGAGCTCGTAGGTTGTCCACGGTTGTTGCCAGCTTCCGCCGACGTCGCTCCAGGCAGCCAGATGCATGACGTAGTCGGGTTGCACATTCTGGACTAACTCATCCACCCAGAGACCGTTGCGCAGATCACCGCGATGCAGGTGCAGTTGGCTCTGCAGGCGTTGAATGCGCCAGTCGTGTCGATGGATAACGCCGTGCAGCTCTATGCTTTCGTCGCCAAACTCGGACATGGGCAACAAGAGCAGGATTTCGGCGAGATGGCTGCCGGCGAACCCGGCGATGCCGGTTAGGAGCACGCGCATACGATGAACCTGTGATTGTGCGTGTGCAATCTCGTGGTACGCGATCTCAAGAGGATCTCCCGGAATGCGGTGCGTAGCTGGTTGCGATTCGCTCGTCAGTATAGACCATGCCAGGACCACGACGAAAAGTACATTGCTATTTGTCTCAGCATGTCAGATGCGGCTGTTCAGACTCATATGATTTGCATATGGAGTACAAGCGTGAAGCAAATAGTGACGGAATATACTCTAGGTAAGGCGAAAACGCGTCAAGCGATGAAAACATCAGTGGACGCGTAGATAGGATAGATGAAATGGTACGTATAGAACCAACTACAATAGATAGGGTCACCGCATGGCGAATTCGTGATGCGCTTGCTTCGCACCCCACGCTCGGTGGCGGTGCGGCTGACATTTGCGTCATTGCCGACCATAGCCAGGTCGTGTTAGAAGGATGGACAATGGATAGCAAGGTGCACGATTTGGCGATCAAACTGGCAAACCGTGCAGCAGGACGCAGGACGGTATCATCGCACCTCGCCATTCGCAATTGCCGAGACGTGTGTTCAGTTACCCGGCTCTGCTAACGTTTTGCTTATAAAGTACATATGCATCAGTAACGACGCGCTAGCGTGGAACATACAGTAAACCGGTAGACTAGAGGTTAGAAAGTTGCTCGAAGCGCCAGTAAATTTGCAATCAACAAACACGAGAGCGAATTAGGCGCCAATTGATAGTCAAACAATAGTTAGGCGATCGTCACGAGAACTCGCATGACGAGACAGCCAAGACAAGAAACAGCTAAACCGAAACTTCGAAAGGAAACAATGATGAGAACCCGAACATATCCGACAACAATGCGTGATTTTGCAGCTCTGGCCAATGCCATGAATCGTAACGCCAATCGCTATGGCATGTCGTACGACTACGCCAGCAACGGCGGCAGTAACGGCAAGTCCAAGCTGAGCCTTCCAGTCGACATTTGGGCGACTGAAGACGCATTTCACATTGCAGCCTATCTGCCCGGCGTGGACCCGGAAGCCGTAGAGATCACTTTCTCCGAAGATAAACTGACAATTAGCGGCGCTTTCCCGGCACAGTTTGGCAGCGAGGCTGAGGAAGGCAGTGAATCTGCTGAAGAGTCTAGCGAAGAGAATGCAGAGGTCGAAACCAAGCATGTGAAGTATGTGCGAAACGAGCTCTATCACGGCAGTTTCGAGCGCACGTTGAACTTCAATGTACCGGTAAATGCCGACAGCATTGAAGCTACCTTCAAGCACGGCGTCCTGACACTCGACGTACCCAAGGCTGACGAGATTCTGCCCAAGCAGATCAAGATTCAAGTCGCCTAAGAGCGATTGACATATCGGATGGTACGGGGCCCTGGCATATCTCCAGGGCCCCGTTCTATTCTATTTGGGTTGCACACAGCGCTGGATTGTGCCATCCGGAGAGCATGATGGACAATTGACCGACTTTCGAGCCGTGGTAGAATGATTGAAGCGCCGGGGTGCGTCCTATTATATCGGATGAAACTCTACGGCGTCGCCGCTCGTTGAGTTAGGGGTGTGGGCAAAGGCAAACATGCAGTCTGTTTTCGATGCGGTGCAGTGCAGATCTGGCACGGGACGCAAACTGGCTAAATCATGCATGGTTTGTGCATAATGTGATATTTGAATTTGGTAGTTGGAGCGACTGGCGGCCTGGCGCACATCTCGCACTCCTGAGGTATGCACAGTATTCACAGAACGACCTCCCACTATAGGGAATACAGAGGTAGTCATGATACGTAAGCTATATTATTCCATCGTAGGCGATCCGAACGACAAGGCACTGAAGAAGTTGGAGCCTCTCGTTGAGGAAGTCAATGCTTTGGAACCGACATTCGAAGCCAAGTCCGACGCCGACCTGCAAGAGATGACGCAGGGTTTCAAAGCGCGCATACAAGGGGCTACTACCGAGCTTGAAGAAGAGCTGAAACTGGCGGAAGAAGAATACCTGGCAGTACTGGGTACGGACGAACAACGCTTCGCACGCATTGAGGTTGAACGAATCCGCAAGGAAATCCTCAAGGTGGAGGAGGCGGAACTGAGACAGATTTTGCCAGAGGCATTTGCCGCCGTGCGAGAGGCTAGCAAGCGCACCATCGGACTCCGCCACTACGACGTACAGTTGATCGGCGGCATGGTCTTGCACAATGGCACGATCGCTGAGATGAAGACCGGCGAAGGCAAGACGCTAGTAGCTACGCTGCCTCTGTATCTGAATTCGCTGTCCGGACGCGGCGTTCATTTGGTAACGCCTAACGACTATCTGTCTAAGGTGGGTTTGCAGTTGATGGGCCCCATTTACCATTTGCTGGGCGTGTCGGCAGCCGTCATTCAGAACAGTGCGCAAGGACCGGACAAAGGCAGCTTCCTGTATGATCCCGGAGTTCCCGTCTGCAGATGACCGCTTCCTTGCACTGCGCCCGATCACGCGTCGCGACGCCTATCACGCCGATATCACATACGGCACGAATAATGAGTTCGGATTTGACTATCTGCGCGACAACATGGTGCACAGCCTGGAGCAATTGAGCCAACGCGAACTGCACTATGCCATCGTCGACGAAATCGACAACATCCTCATCGACGAGGCCCGTACACCGCTCATCATCAGCGGCGAGGCGCGAGAAAGCTCCAACTATTATGTAGAGTTTGCGAGCTTGGTGCTCACGCTGCATCCGGAACGCGATTATGTGGTCAACGAAAAAGAGCGCGTCTCTACGCTGACGGAAGAGGGCATCGCACGTATCGAGGAACGGTTGGGTTTCGATAACTTGTACAGCCCCGAACATTTTGAGCTCATGCCTTATCTTGACAACGCATTGCGAGCACATGCGTTGTTCAAGCGCGATAAGGACTATATCGTTCGCAACAATGAAGTCATTATCGTGGACGAATTCACGGGACGATTGATGGAGGGGCGGCGCTATAGCGAAGGTCTGCATCAGGCGATCGAGGCCAAGGAAGGCGTCAAGGTCCAGAAGGAATCCATGACGCTGGCGACGATCACGTTCCAGAACTACTTCCGCATGTACGACAAGTTATCCGGCATGACCGGTACCGCCAAGACGGAGGAAGAGGAATTCCAGCGCATTTATGATCTGGAAGTGGTGATGGTACCCACGTACAAGCCAATTATCCGCGACGACATGCCCGACATGGTCTACCGCTCTGAGGAGTCAAAATTCAAGTCGGTCATGGACGACATTGGGCACGCGCACAAGAACGGTCAACCGGTATTGGTGGGTACAGTTGCCATCGAAACCAGCGAGATGGTGAGCAAGCACTTGAAGCGCAATGGTATTCCTCACGAGGTGCTAAACGCGAAGAATCATGAGCGTGAGGCGACCATCATCGCGCAGGCAGGTCGACCGGGCTCCGTGACCATCGCCACAAACATGGCCGGTCGCGGCGTCGACATTTTATTGGGTGGCAATCCAGAAGGGTTGGCGCGCGAGGAGCTGCGGCGGCACGATATCGACTTGACCGAGATACCACAGCATGACTGGGCCGAAGCGCTTGAACTTCTAAAGCATAAAAAAGACCCAACTACCCTCTTTGAAGGCGAGTGGGCGCAGATCTTGGCCGACAAGTGGCGGGAAACCGAAGAGGACCGCAAACTCGTACTGGAAAATGGCGGTCTGCATGTAGTTGGCACGGAACGGCATGAGGCGCGGCGAATTGACAATCAGCTGCGCGGTCGTAGTGGCCGTTTGGGTGATCCGGGCAGCAGCCGTTTCTACATGAGTCTCAACGATGACCTCATGCGTCGCTTCGGCGGTGAGCGCATTAGCGGACTCATGAGCCGTTTGGGCGTGGAAGACGATCAGCCTATTGAGGCGGGGTTGGTGAGCAAGGCCATCGAGAACGCACAGACGAAGGTAGAAGGCCACAACTTCGATATTCGTAAACACGTACTCCAGTATGATGAGGTCGTGAACGAGCAGCGCAACCGCATATATGACCAGCGGCGACGCATTCTGACAGAACCGTCCATGAAGACGTCGGTTGTGTCCATGATTCAGGACGAGGTTAGCGGCATCGTTCAAGGATATTTGAACGATACGTACCAAGAAGAGTGGCAGCTAGTTGAACTGGTGCAAGCGTTGGGCGGCGTATTTCCCATTGACGAGGATTTCGATCCGGAACAGTGGCGGTCATTTAACCAGGAAGAAGTGGAGCAGCAGGCTATCCAGATGGCGCTGGATACCTATGCAGCCAAGGAAGAGGAGTTGGGCGAAGAAGCCATGCGTCGGGCCGAGAAGCAGATCATGCTCTGGGCCGTGGACAATCGCTGGATTCGCCACCTCACCGACCTGGATCGGCTGCGAGAAGGCATCGGTTTGCAGGCGCTGGCGCAGGTCGACCCGTTGGTCGCGTACAAGCGCGAGGCGTTCAATATGTATGGCGAACTGATGAAAGACATTACGGGCGACATCGTCAAAGCCGTCTTCCAGATACAGATACAGCGTGCGGTAGATGTGGCTCCAAAGATGATCGCACGCAACATCCGCACACATCATGGCTCGGATGGAAGCAGCGCCAAACAGCAAACCGTACGCAACACGGGTCCGCAATTGGGGCGCAACGATCCCTGTTGGTGCGGAAGCGGGAAGAAATACAAGAACTGTCATATGAAAAGCGACAAGGCCAAAGAAGCCGGCGCTCCTGTGGCAGCAAGACAATAGCGCAACCTATATCTCCAGAGGCAATTTAAGTATATGACTGAACTCCTACTCGGCGCGCACATGTCCATTGCGGGTGGTGTTAGCTGTGCATTGGACCGCGCGTCCTCCGTTGGCAGTAATGCCGTTCAGGTATTCACAAAGAACAACCGCCAATGGAAGGGTCCGGCGATTGACGTAGAGGATGTAACTCGCTGGGAGGAAGAGATGCCGGAACAGGGCATCCACGCGGCTGTCAGCCATGCCAGCTACCTCATCAACATCGCCAGCCCAAAGGATGACCTGTGGAAGAAGAGTATGGCGGCTCATCGCGACGAACTTGAACGCGCGCACGCCTATGGCATTCCAAACGTAGTGTTGCATCCCGGCGCACACACAGGCAGCGGTCCCGAGGCTGCCATTGAGCGCATTGCCGAGGCGCTCAATCGGATACATTCGGACACGCCGGAATGCGACGATGTCATCACCTGCCTAGAGCTGATGGCTGGACAAGGAACGGTAATGGGGCGCAACTTCTCCGAGTTGCGACAGATCATTGAGCTAGTAGACGATAAGAGCCGTGTCGGCATCTGCGCAGATACCTGTCACGCGTTCGCCGCCGGCTACGATATCGCCAGCAAAGATGGCTATGCTGAGACCATTCAAGAGCTGGAAGATGAACTAGGTTTGGATGCGCTCAAAGTGTGGCACTTTAACGATAGCCAAAGCGAACTCGGCAGCCATAAGGACCGTCACACGCACATCGGGGAAGGCGAAATCGGCAAGAGTGCATTCTCCTATATTTTGAACGATGAGCGTTGGTCCGGCATTCCAATGCTGCTGGAGACACCGAAAGACGAAGACTTGAAGGACGACGTTCGTAACTTAGCCACCCTTGTTTCCCTGATCGAGGATGAGGATCGGATACCGCCTGGTTTACGTTCTGAATCGTAAAAAATTTCTTTCACAACGCGCTAATCCACGATCGTGAAGCTATAAGACGAGCGCACTCAATGGTATACTTGTACCATCGAGTGTGTTCGATTTCGCGCTGATTACGGTTCGAAGTAGGAGCGAAACGATGGCGTTATCTATCTCCCGTCAAGTGCCGTCTTCTCGTCCATCGACGTTTGCAACTTGCGCACACAACCTGCGAACGGGAAGCCAAGCGCTCAGCGTTGAGCATCTCATCCGCATTTATTTACTATACAGATAAGCAGTTAGCTCTGATGCCTTATTTCCGCGTTGGCAACTGGTTTGGCACGTGGTAGGAGAGACTATGTCTAGCGATTTTGTCCACTTGCACGCGCACACAGAGTACTCGCTGCTGGACGGACTGGGACGTGTGAATGCACTTGTCGCAGAGGCGAAGCGACTGGGGCAGCCGGCTCTCGCGATTACGGACCACGGCTCCATGCATGGGGCCATCGAGTTCTTCCGCGCCGCCAAATATGCAGGCATCAAGCCCATTATCGGTGTGGAAGCTTATCAGACCCTCTGGGATCGGCCTATGGATGGGCGCGACCCACAGCTCGACCGTCACAACCGACATCTCCTATTGCTGGCCAAGAACATGACCGGCTATCGCAACCTGCTCAAGATCACGTCGAATGCGCATCTGAACGGCTACTACTACCGACCGCGTGTGGACCACGAGTATCTAGCTGAGCATGCGGAAGGCATCATCGCCACCACCGGCTGTCTTGGTGCAGAGATTCCGCAGCTCATTACCCAGGGCAAGGAAGAGGAAGCCTATGACCGGCTCGGCTGGTACATTGACGTCTTCGGCAAAGAAAATTTCTTCCTAGAGTTGCAGCCTCATGAGATTGCCGACCAAATCAACGTGAACAAGGTGCTGGCGCCTTGGAGCGAGAAGTTCGGCGTCAAGTTAATCGCTACGAACGACGTACATTATGTGCACGAGGAGGACCGCATCCCCCATGATGTGCTGCTCTGCGTGCAGACAGGCGCTACGGTTGACCAGAAGAATCGCATGAGCATGTCCGACATTGAGCTCTTCTTGAAGAGTCGCGAACAGATGGCGGCGTCATTTGGCAAACAGGCAGACCTGCCTGACAGCATCTTCTCGAATACGTTGCTCATTGCTGAAATGTGCAACGTAGATCTAGAGGACAACACCTACCATCTGCCCGACCTGCCCATCCCAGAGGGATTCACTTACGAGACGTTTCTGCGTCAGTTAACCGAGGGCGGACTGCGCCGCCTGTACGGGGAGCGTGCCGACGAGTCCGAGTTGATTGAACGCAAGGAACGGGAGCTGCACATCATCCATGAGATGGGGTTCGACGCCTACTTCCTCATCGTGGCAGACCTGTGCGACTTCGCTCGCACGCGCAACATTTGGTGGAACGTGCGCGGTTCGGGCGCCGGCTCGGTTGTCGCCCACTGTATCGGCATCACCGGACTGGATCCGCTGAAGAACAATCTGATTTTTGAACGGTTCCTCAACCCGGGCCGCGTCAACATGCCCGACTTCGACCTGGACTTCCCGGATGATCAGCGTGAGGAGATGATTCGCTACACGTTGGAAAAGTACGGCGAGGACCAGGTGGCGCAGATTGTGACGTTCGGACGTATGAAGGCGCGTGCGGCTATTCGTGACGTGGGACGCGCCAAGGGCATGCCGTTGGATGAGGTGGACTATCTGGCGAAGCTGATTCCCGCCATTCCAGGCAAGGGAGTGACCATCCAGAACGTACTCACGCCGGAGCACGAGTTCTACAATCCGGACTTAGTCGAGAAGTTCAACCAGGACCCTGCAGCGCATGATTTGCTGGATACGTCTATGCGTTTGGAAGGCGTGGCGCGACATTCCAGCGTGCATGCGGCGGCGGTCATCGTGGCAGACCGGGAGCTGACGTACTATACGCCGCTCATGCGCGGTAACAAGAACACCATCACCAGCACGATTACGCAGTATGAGTTCCCCATTCTGGAATCTATCGGTCTGCTCAAGGTCGACTTCTTGGGGCTGAGTACGTTGTCGGTCATGCGCGAGGCGGCTCGCCTGGTCAACGAGCGCCATGGGACAGCCTACAACTTAAGCAACATTCCGTTCGAGGGCGAGGACGCTGCTGAAGCGTTCAAGCTGCTCTCCAGCGGAGAGGTTGCCGGCGTGTTCCAAGTGGAAGGGCAAGGCATGCGTCGTGTGCTGACCGAAATGCAGCCGAGCACTTTCGAGCACATCGTCGCCACGATATCGCTGTATCGCCCCGGTCCGATGGAGTACATCCCGCAGTTCATTCGCCGTCTGCACGGCGAAGAGGAAACCCAGTACAAACATCCGGCGCTGGAGCCTATCCTATCCGAAACTTTCGGCATTATCGTCTATCAGGAGCAGATCATCCAGATTCTGAGCCAGTTGGCGGGCTATACGCCTGGTGAGGCTGACCTGGTACGGCGTGCCGTGGGTAAGAAGAAGGAGAAGGATATTGCCAAGCATGCCGAACTCTTCGTGGCAGGTTGCGTGAAGAACGGCATCGACAAGAAGATAGCCGAGGATATCTACGGCGATATTATGTTCTTCGCCCGCTACGGCTTCAACAAAAGCCACGCTGCCGACTACGCCGTGATTACAGTGCAGACTGCCTATCTCAAGGCGCACTACCCCGTTGAATACATGGCTGCGCTTCTGCTCATTGAGCGTGACAAAACGGAGAAGGTTGTTAACTTCATCCAAGAATGCCGACGCATGAACATCGATGTGCTGCCGCCGGATGTGAACTACAGTGGTATGGATTTCGAGATCCAGGAGGTGCCGGCGGAGGTCGAGAGCAACGCACGCAAGGATTCCGGTCTGGCATACGAGTTCCCTGTGCCGAAAGGCAGCGCGATTCGCTTTGGCATGGCAGCCGTGAAGAATGTGGGCGAAGGACCGGTGTCGACGATCATCCAGGCAAGAGAAGAATCCGGTCCTTTCAGCAGTCTGGAGGATTTCTGTGATCGCGTCGACCTGCGGCAGGTGAACAAGCGTGCGCTGGAATGCCTCATCAAGGTCGGTGCGCTTGATCGTTTCGGCAACCGTAACCAGTTGCTGGATGTGTTGGATAATATCGTTGGCCATTCGTCATCCACGCACAGCGCACGCGAGAGTGGTCAGCTTTCTATGTTTGAGTTGATGGGGAGTGCGGGAAGCGTGGAGGATGCGCCGATACGCCTGCCGGATATCAAGCAGGAGTCCGGTCGCGAGCGGCTGGAATGGGAGAAGGAGCTGCTCGGCGTCTACGCCATGAGCCATCCTCTGCAGCATATCAGCGTCAGTGTGCGCAAGATCATCACGTGCCAGTGCAATGAGTTGGACGGGAACTATGACGGTCGGTTAGTGACCATGATCGGCATGATATCCGACGTGCGCCAGATCATGACCAAGAAAGGCGACAGGATGGCCTTCGTGAAGCTGGAAGACATGCAGGGCCAGTGCGAGGTTGTTGTCTTCCCGCGTGTATACGAAGAGTACAGCCATCTACTGACTCTGGATTCTATCGTGGTCGTGAAGGGAAAGGCGCAGACGCGTGAAGGACAGACAAGCCTGTTGGCTGACTCCATCCAAAACTATGTGGAACAGGCGTACGCAGCCAAACGTGAAGGCGATTTCCAATCCACTCTGATCCACGTTTCAACGTCGGAGAGTGGCACGGACAGCGAAAACGGCAATAGTAACGATATGATTGACGAGTATGAAAGCCCTGACATTGCCTACGACCCAGCGAATGACGGCGGAGACAGTCTGCCACAAATGGGCGAGGGTTACGGAAGCGATGAGCTGCCTCCCTGGGCCAGGGATCCAGCAGTCTACGCGCCGGAGAGCGATAAAACGACGTCAAGCAGCGACGCCTCGGATAGCATGCCGGAGGAACCAGAACTGGATACCCAAGCCGAGGCGTTGACAGCTCCAGAACCGACAGCCGTTACCGACGAGGCCGATAGCAGCGTGACGGACATGATAGACAACGACGACAGCGAAAGGGAAACGGTTGTGAACGGCGCCAAACCGATTAGCACGCTAGCAGACAGTAAACAAGAAGCGGTCAACGGTGACGCGTCGAAGAAGAACGGGAGTAAGCGTCACAATAGTGCGCGCACGCTCAAGGTCACATTTCGAGCGTCCGGTGAATTCGAACGCGATAAGTACCGACTGAACGAAATTTACGAGGCAGTCCGTGATCCCAAAGGCAGAGACACGTTTATGCTGACACTGCAGTCCGGTCAGCAGATCATCACGCTGGCATTTCCCGATGACCTGTGCAGTATTACCGACCGCCTTATGAAGGAGTTAGACCAACGTTATCGGGTTGATGCGGAGATTGTGACGAACTAAACGCATAGACGATACAACTTTTACTGACCGGGAGTAAATTCAAGCAGTTCAAAGACGCCGCCGTTCGCGGCGTCTTCATATTTCACCAGTTGATGCGGCGCTTCGACTGCAACCCATGCCCTGGACGTGCGATCGCCGTCGTCCAACTGGACCTTCCAGGCTTCGGAAGTGCCTGCAGGCGTTGTTACCTCTTCTATGCCGTGCACACTTATTTCTGTACGCGTCTGGAGTGAAGCGATGGGCAAAAATGTGTTGATGCGCGTGGCATAGCCCTTCTGCAGAGGCAGCGAGCGTATCAGCATGAAAAGCGATCGGGCGTCGCGTGAGTCGCTGGGCACGTTGACCCGCTCGTAGGTGGTCACATCTTCTTTGGTGGTTAACGTCAGATTGACTTCGCCGCGACTATATTCGGCGTCCACTTGCTCTCCACCTGCATCAGATTCGCGCACAAGCGATGAGTGCGTTGGTCGGAAACCGGCTGCAGCCATGGTCACTTGAAGCTGCTCCACGTCGCCCTGCGTGTCGGTCAGACGGTCTATACGCCAGGTCTCACTGTCTGGCGCCGTGAACGACCACTGCACGGTGCCCGCGTACTGATCGTTCAAATCGGTGACCTGGTAGAGACTGGTCTCGCCCGCCGACCAAGCCGCTTCATTGAATTGAAGCGGCTGTGGTTTGCCCACACTACACGCGCCAAGAAGCAGCAGAGTCCATATCGCAATGATTCGCAAGATTGTGCGGTGGGATGAACGGACCATCGTCTGCTCCTGACAGCTTATGCTCTGGTCTGCATCCACTTGACTGCAGCCGCCGCCAAGGAAGCGGCGCCGATGGGCAACGAATCTTCGTCCAGACGGAAATCGTTGCGGTGCACCATGTAGAACTTGTCCCAGGATGGATTGTGCGTACCCAAGCGCAGGAAGCAACCGGGAGCCTGCTCCGCCATGTAACTGAAGTCTTCAGCGCCCATGCCCAGTTCGGCGATGCCGACATTGTCATCGCCAAGCATCTCAGCCGCGGCTTCCATCATGACCGCCGTAGCATCGTCATCGTTAATGGTAGGACCATAGCCGTACATAAATTTCAGATCGCAGGAGCCGCCCAACGCCTCCACCACTCCACAAGCCCGCTCGACTTCGGCGCGAAGCTGCTGTCGCACATCTGGCGAGAAGGAGCGCAACGTACCCGTGAGCTCAACCGTGTCCGGGATCACATTGTTCACAGTTCCGCCGTGGATAGTGCCGACGGTGACCACGCCCGCTTCGATAGGGTTAATGCGGCGGCTGATGATTTGTTGCAGTGCCAGCACCAAATGTGATGCAAGCACGATGGGGTCGACGGCTGCCTGCGGACGTGCTGCATGACCGCCCGAACCGATGACCGTAATCTGGAATTCATCGGCAGCGGCTGTGATTGGGCCGGAGCGGGTAGCGACCTGACCCGCATTGACGATAGGGCTGACATGCAGACCAAAAACGGCGTCCAAGCCGTCCAGTGCACCCTCTTCTACCATACGCATGCCGCCGGACTTGCCTTCATCGTCCTGCGCTTCTTCACTAGGCTGGAAGAGCAGACGAACACTGCCCGGTAGCCGACCTTCGTCTGCGAATCCCTTCAGGATTGTGGCAGCGCCCATAAGCATGGCGGTGTGCGCATCATGACCGCATGCATGCATGACACCGGGCACGGTGCTGTCAAACTCTGTACCATTGATCTCCTGTATGGGCAGCGCATCCATATCCGCGCGCAGACCGACAACCGGTCCCGCGCCGCCGCCGATCTTGCCGACGACGCCAGTCTTGGCGACCTCAGTCTCGACGTCGATCCCCATGCCCGAGAGCGTTGACGCAACCATGGCGGCGGTGCGATTCTCGGTGAAGGTCAATTCAGGATGGCGATGTATTTCACGACGCCAAGCTCGGATCTGTTCGTGGATACTGTTGGCTTTTTTTAAGATTTCTTCGGACGTAATGGCTTGTTGTGAATCCATAGGTTCAGAGTCCTTGATAAGGTTGTCGTTGAATGAGCGACTGATAACCGGTTTGGATATAACAATTTGAATAAATAGTGAAAGCGTACTGAATGTGTTATTACTCTATGGGCGCATTCTGACGTCGCCGCAAAGGCAGATAGCTGTGGCAGGATGCTCCATGCGATTGACTATATCCTAACCCAGTGTTTGAGTCGCTGTCCACAATAGATTATGACCAATCCCAATGAGCAAAAGCAGAGCATAGAACGTGCCGTTAGTATTCTACGAGATGCGAAACGAGTCGTCTGTTTGACCGGTGCTGGCGTCAGTGTCGAATCCGGACTGGCCACATTTCGCGACACGAAGACGGGCCAATGGACTCGCGTTGATCCGGAGAGATACGCCACGCAGAAGGGTTTTGTATCCAATCCGGCTGATGTATGGCAGTGGTATATGAGACGCTACACGCAGATGCAACGGGCGAAGCCGAACGCGGGCCACATCGCTATTGCCGAACTGCAGATGCTCTTTCCCACTTGTACAGTAGTTACGCAGAATGTTGATGACCTGCACGAGCGTGGCGGCAGCCAATACGTGCTGCACCTGCACGGCGTCATCTGGCGCTACCGTTGCAACGGATGTCGTCGCCCATACACGCTTTCAACCGAGGAGCGCATGACCGATCTGCCCCCCATGTGCCCAAATTGTTTCGGCTTTATCCGCCCGGACATCATCTGGTTCGAGGAGCACCTGCCGACTGGCATACTGGACCTGGCAATGACTGCTACCGAGAGCTGCGACGTGATGTTGGTCATCGGTACCAGCGGAGTTGTCTATCCGGCAGGCGAATTCCCCATCACGGCGAAACAACATGGAGCGGCGTTGATTGAAGTCAATCCGGAGCCTACGCCGATCTCGGATATGGTGGACGTGGCGCTGCGCGGGCCAAGCGGAGAGATCATGCCCCGGTTGGTCTCCGCAGTGAAACAAGCTCGCGCTCAGTCCTTAGCAGGGTTCCAGACGAACTGACCCGTTTCTACGACAGTCGATAGTTTCTCTCGACCCACTTGCGCCGTGACCGGCAACGGGCCTGAACCGGATTGCCGACGAATCATCAACTCGTAATTATCCGGTGTAATCCAGTCCGGCAAGCGATATTGGAAGGTAACCTGGTGCTCTGTGCCAGGCTGCATCTCGAAATAACCGGAGAACACGGTGGCGCCGTTTTCGCCGAAGCCGGCACCTACGCTATCGAGCTCGAGGCCGCTGGTGGCCATCAACTCGCTGCCGGCAGGTGCATATAGCCGCACGTAGTCGAAGTAGCAGCGTACGGTCATGGCATCGTAGTTGTCGCCATAGCGCGGTCGTTGGTCACATTCATGCCCCGGCGCTTCGATGGGATGGCGGTAATCGATTGTGGCCTCGGCGATTGCCGGTTTCTCCTCGCCGTTGGGCCATGAAACCGCATAACTCAGCGAACGATCTAACACGGAATCGACCTTGTTGTAGCCCATGTTCGTGTCGACCAGCCCCAACAGATCGGCATCTGGGCGCGGCTGCATACCGCCGTCCCAGCCGTTTTCCGCCAGTACGGTCTGCATTCCGTCGTCACTGAGCCACACCTGTATCGCTCGCTCGTCCAGTGCCTGCTTGCCCGCAGCAGCCACCTTCAACGGGCTGTAGTTGCCATCCTGGATGCGATCGATGGCGGCAGCCGCTAGCGCCGGCATGAAGTCTTTTCGCTGCTTCCACCATTCCTGCATTCCTGCGGAGTCGATGGTGTCGCCTGTCTCGATAGGCGTGTCCCAAAACTTCTTGATCTGCTCTATCAGGTTGTCGCCGGTGATCGGTACATCGGAGCCTTCCACCTTCAGCGGGGCTAGTGCATCAACCAGCAGTTCCACTGCACGCAAATCGACGGACACAACCCCGTCGACCCGCACGCCGGCGTCCTGTTCATAGAGTGTTTGGGCTAGTTGACCGGTAGTCGGGAAATCGGGCGACCAGTTCGCGTCGCGTATGAAGATAAGATCGACGCCCATGTAGTCTCGCATGGGGTCGGGCGCCCACGGGTGGTCCACGTCATCGCGACGTACGTTGTAGCTGTCGGTAAGGTCTATGGCGCCGGGTTTGCCTTTGTCTAGGGTGACGACGCCGACCGCGCTGATGAAGCCGCCTGTAGCGCGCAGTTCATGGTTGTTCTGCACCAGAAGCAGGTAGGTGCGCGGGCCGTAGTAGCCTAACGCTTCGGCCAAGTCAGGCGATATTTCGAGACCAGCTTCTGTCAGTCCAGAAATCGCTTGCAATTGATGCACCGGTTCGATCGCTTTGGGCAGCATAGCGTCTGCATTCAGCTTCTGGAGCTTGCCAGCCGCATCCTGCGCATAGGCGCCCATTGCCACGAACGTGTCTGGGTAGCGTTCGACCGCGGCGAGTGCCAGCTGGGTCAGGTTATAGTCCGGGTATTCAGCCTGCAGCTCAGTCATCAGCTGCAGCGATTCGTTCCCGATGACGGCGTAGTCGCTGCCAGCACTCAGCAGCGTAGGCAGCGCGGCTATCGTTGGCCCGATGCGCGGCAAGATGGCGGTCGCCTGGAAGAGCGGCTTGAACAGACGCACTTCACGGTCCATAGCACGTACAGAACGCGCAATGCTTTCGACATGCGGTTGCATCGCGGACAGGTCGGATGCGTTGACGTCGTTGCTCACGATTTTCTTCAGCTGCGATGCTTCGTTATAGGCCGACATCGCGAAGAGACCGGTGCGTACGACCCTGTAGCCGAGCACAACCAGCAGCACCAGCACGATGATGCGCACGAGAAACATCCATTGTTTCCGGTTGTTCGCTTGGCTAGTATTCGATTTGGCTTCGTCGGGTCCGACTGGCGACGGAAGTTCGGTCGCCGGGTAATCAGTCTGGCTCATATGTACCGCACATATACACTTCACTCTTGCGAAAGTATGCCTACAGCGTATCACAGAATGACGTCGTTCCAGTAACGCACAACGTCCAATTGATGGTTATTCAATCCAGTTCGGGATTGTAGCGCCAAACAGCGCCGGAGGGCGTCTGGTCCGTTGTGGGCACTGTGTCGAGCTCCTCGACGAAGTAGATTGGTCTAGTGGGGAGATTTTGTCTCAGTAGCTCAGCGAAACTGCCACCGGACCCAGCCACCTCGGGATGCAGTTCGTGCTGCAGCCTGCGATACCACGCAAACTGATAAAGCGAGTCGTTCACGACCATCACATTGGGCGCCTGGTCTAGGAGTTCGCCTGACGCCCAGGCGGCATACCAGAGCGCAAATGTCTCGTTGTCGCTGCTGCTGACGATGATGCTGTTGGGCTCAACAGTATTGATAATCTCCTGGAGCCAGACAGTCGCTTCGTTATCGTGTCGCAGTGACTGGTATGGCATACGAATGACGACCAGAGCTACCGCTGCCATCAGCACAAATACGCCTATTGCGATGGCAACTCGATTCGAATCAATGGAAAACTTATCACCTGCCCAGTCGGTAGTTGTGTCCAGACCGGCTATAATCCACAGCGCCATCATCCACATGACCGGCACAAGGTAGACGAAGCTGTCTCGCGTAGTGTAGAGAATCGCATAGAGGCTGACTGGGATCACCCACAGCAGAGAAAATGTGCGAAGCTCGGGACGCGCCCGATCCCAGTGTGCGAGGCCGACGGCTGCAAAGGCTAGCCCGACCGGCGTGTATTGCAACGTGATCGCCCGCGCCCAAGCCGTGATGCGCGTGCCGACGTTGCTCCAGGACTGGTCTGTAAAGTAGATGCGATAGGCTCTGCCGCTCACAAGCCACCAGAAACCGTCCCCCTGATCGGCGAAGCCCCAATTGACCGGCGACGGTTGCGATTTAGCGGCTACAAGCGGGATGCGCAAGTAAAGCATAATGGCGATAAGAACGAAGATGGCAGCGGCTAACAATCCTGCACGTGATAGCAGATGACGCCGGTTTGTCCGCCAGAGCCAGTAGGCAACGGCGGGCAGCAACAGGGCGAAGGTCAGGTGGTTGGCCATGCCCAAAGCGGCAATGATGGCAGCCAGCCAAAGCTGACGCGGATAGGCAAGAATGGACCAGACAAGCAGCGCAGCCAGCAACATATGCAGCGCATAGACTTCAGTAATCAGCGCCTGGCTCCAAAACAAGGGACTGACCGCCCAGAGCATCGCGACTGGGACGGCAATCAGCCAGCTCCGCCACGTGCGGTCCAGCAACTGCACGCCTACGAGCACAGTGACACCAACACAGGCTGCGGACAGTGCTGCGCTGAGTAGATTCCCGCTGCGTGCTGCGTTCATGCTCAGGCGCCACGGTCGCGCTCATCCATAGCCAAGCCTGCAACAAGAGCATGTAAAGCGGATAGCCAGACGGATGTGGAACGCCGTTGGAAACTGCTGCAGCCAGAAAATCTCCGCCGTCTGCGCCTTCGTGCGCCCAGGTAAAACCGGGCGCCGCACTCCGCCAGTAGAGCGCAAAAGAAGACCCTGCGGCGGCGAATACAAGGAACGCACGCCAGCGCAGGGTCATTTGATTTTTGGGCTGTACAGTTGCAGGGGAATTGCTCACCGTTCGTCCCTGCACGAGATTCTAGCGGTTGATAGCGTGGCGGATTATTGGAAATCCGGCAGCAGAGTCGGCGGCATGCCGATGGTAACAGCGCTTGACGTATACGTGGTGTTTCCGCCGCGCGCGCCGGCTAGGTTGTCGAAGACATAGCCGTCTATCACGTCAGCAGCGATCTGCACCACCAAGGTCGCCTGCACGCTCTCACCTGCGGGTACGGTTGCCCAGCGCACCAGCACGAGCGGAGCGCCGTCAGTCGATGTCTGCTCGCTGACCTGTGCCTGGCCGTCAACCGACACATCCAGCAGCGAAAGCTCCACGGGCAGTTGATCGCTCAGTTCCACGCTCGACGCGTCGACGAGATTTGGATTGGAGACCTCGATGATGATCTTTCCTTGGTCTCCCTGTTGCAGGTACGGCGGCAGCAGCGACATGGACATGACGATGGGCAATTTCTTATCGCTGTCAGCAGATGCAGATGCGGCGGAGGCCGTCACTGCTTCCGGCTGCTCGGCTGCCACTGGTTCCGGCGCACTCCCAAAGACAGGAATCCGATCGGCGGACGTTGCGCGGTCGAAATTTGGCGTAAGGAGCTGGGCGCTGATCCAACCGCCATCGTTGGTTCCGGGAATACAACAGACATACCACCACGTGTTGGCTTCGTTGCGGGCAAGCACATTGACTACGTCGCCAATGGCCAGCGTACCTACAACGGGGAACTGGGTGCCTGCACCTTCTCGCACGTTGAGTGTGGCAACATTGACCGTGGCGGTGAGCCCAACTGCCATGGCGCTGCTGCTATCATCTGGTCCGATATAGAAAACGGGAGCGCTACCGCCACTATCGGTTGCGTTATCCCGTCCGGACGAGGATGAACCGGAATCTTTCTTATCGTCATCTGGGCGCGGCGTTGCCGTGGCAACCGGATCGCCGCTTGGCGTCGCGGTCGGTCTTGGCACGGTTTGATACTGGTTCGAAGGCGATGGAGCAGCCCAGGCTGGCGACGCTGCCGCGTAAGCAAGGACCAGGACAGCCACAAGCGCGATGGCGATCCAACTGTTCTGGATAAACGTTCGTGCTTTGCGAGTGATATTCAGAATCATTTCAATTCTCTCTTACTGTTTCAATAGGTGGAACTGAGCCGGAAAAGCGGACCATGCCCACGAAATAGCCGAGCCCTAATGCAATCGCTCTCACGAATATCAGACCGACTCCGGCGAGCGCCAGCTTCGGTGACTTGCGAGCCAGCTTCAACAGAAACGGAAACGCAGATGCGAGAAAGACCGTTCCGCAGGCTAGCATGAGTTTACGCACAAGTCGGAACGCCGGGAACCGCTTCGAAAGCGACGAAAATGGCGCCAATGTCACCATGATGGCAGCCAACACGAGTTGCAGTTTGAGCACCTGCGGCGTGTGGCTGTCCTGCACCACACGCTGCGGAAAACGCCGCATGACGAGCGCTTTCCAGTAGCCTATGAAATACTTGCGCCGTGCGTACTGTCGAACACTCTCATCGTGCGTGTGCGCCACGACTGCATCGGGCACAAACTTCAGCATGTAGCCTCGCTGCGCCAGACGAAAACTAAACTCCTGATCCTCCACACTGGCGGACGGAAATATCGCATCAAATCCGCCGTTTGCGAGAAAAACGTCCCGACGATATGCCGCTGAATAGGTATCGATGAAGTCAATGCGGTCTGCATTGCGCATGCGATCGTACCGATCTTCGTATTCAGCCTGCACGAAGCGGGCGACAATGTTGTTCTGATCGCTTCGATAGACGCCCTTGGCTCCATCAACGTCATTGGCGAACGGCGCCGAGAGCTTTTCAATCCAGTCCGCATCAGGCACGCAATCGGCATCCGTGAAGAGTAGCAGCGGCGCTTCCGCATCACGTGCGCCATGGTTGCGCGCAACCGCCGGCCCGGCATTCGCCTGCTGAATGAGTCGACCCTCCACGTTCGTCGACGCTAACCACGACCTGACGAGTTCCGGCGTACCATCGGTGGAGCCATCGTCGACGACAATTACTTCGTACTCATGCACATCGGTAATCTGATTGGACAGTGCATCTAGACATGCCTGCAGGGTGTCGACGCCATTGTATACCGGTATGATAACGGATATGCGCTTGCGACCGCTGCCATTGCGTTCGTGATTTGCGTTGCCGTTTGCATGCGCGCTCATGACACGCCTACGGGAACCGCCTCACACCCAATGCGGCGAGGATCAAGCCTATCACTGTAGTGCGCCCATAAAATCGGCTGCAGCAAAGACGCGATGCGTTGTCGTAAAGTCGGGCCATCCGGTGATGAGCGTCAGTTGCCCTGCCGGATTATCACCCAGGAAAGTGAGCGCTTCCGCCTTTTCGTCTTCCGTCGCACCACTCACTGGAATCGGATCGGATATTTCACGTATCCGATAAGCAAATACGAGGCCGTCAGCGTCTGTGACCTCCACATCCTGACCCGGCTGAAGCGCGCCAAGCGCCAGTGGAGCAAAAACGGCTGCACCGTTGTTTTGGCTGCCGGAGATAGCCATTGTGCCGGCGCCGCCAACGCCGACGCTATTTACATGCCAGCCGGCTGCGTCCTCTGGAATACTCCACAATGTCGTACGCTCGCCGTCGATCGTCACCACGTCCCAACCCATAGGCTCTACCGGCACATCCAAGTTGATGGCGGGTATCCGCAGTCGCACTGGAGCAGCGGCTTGCTCCGGGTCGAGCGGTTCGATCTGGACAAGATTTTCGGGCAGCGATTCGGCCGCGGCACTGGACGTTGCACCGCCAGCCGCTTGATTGGATGCCGCGTCTGCCGTAACTGCTTCAGGCTCTTCAGCCTGGCACGACGACAATAGCATTGTCAGAACGATCAACAAGCTGAACGTGAGATAGCATAGACGGCGGGATTGAATTCGATGTTTCGAGGAGTTCAATTGCATCGACATGGCGGATTCCAGTGTGTTTGTGGCGAGACTCTCACATTATTGCTCCCAGCCATTCTAGACTGTGGGATGTATTCGTGCAAGCCGCTACCGGTGGAGGGCCTGTTTGTGATCTGCTCTATACATCTGGCGCGTGTAGACAGGGTCTGTGCGCCATAGAATACACGTTTCAGCGGACCTAATGATACGCGCAATTCTGATTGCTTTCGCACCAAAGCTCTTGCAGTACGCTGTCGCCGTCCTGTACAATAGACGCGGGAAGGGATGTGTCCCGGTGGGCGCCCTGGTCTTCAAAATCAGTGGCAGGCGGTTCAAGTCCGGCTGCGGTGGGTTCGACTCCCATGCCTTCCCGCCTAGCAAGGCGGCAGTTGCAGGGCATGCAATCACAGGACCGCTATCTACGTGCGGCACAGTGACGGTTAGTCGCTATAGGCAGGTACAGTGCCTATGTAGTTTGGAAAGTAAACAACCGATGGAAATTCCGCTATTCGAAAGTGATGCGCCGCTCAAGTTTGAGCGCATCGTGCTCTATCCCTATCCTGACCTCAAACGCATCTGGACGCGTTGTTGGATAACAGCCGTGCAGGACAAGCAACCCAACTTGGAACTACGCGTTTTGGACGAGAATGGAATGGAAGACAACAGTACTTTCGTGATGGGACTGGACTCACAACGCTTCGAAACGACGCTTCACATGCGCAATCCTGTGCCAGGAGGACATTATCGCGTGACTGCCGAGCTGACGGTGGGCATGGGCGAAGAGCTTGAGTTGGTTGACAAGCAGGACTTTGAGCTGATTTTAGAGTTCCGCGATGCCGAAGCCAACGAACCGGGGTTCGGATTCGGCGTCGAATGGGATAAGACATAGAATGCCCTGTGCGCACCCCTAGCAAAGGCAATATATCTCCGAAAGCGTTCTTGCGTATTCAGGCGGCAAGCTCGCACTGGATTGTCACGCAGTTCTGCACTGTATCTTGGCCGAAACGACTATGAAGATCAGCCTATACAATCGTTGGCTATCGACCATGGGAGGAGGCGAACGGCATAGTCTGGCGATTGCAGCGCACCTGGCGCGCACCCACAATGTCGATGTCCTGACACATACTCCTTTCGATCCGAAAGAGATGTCTCAACGGTTGGACCTGGACTTGACACAGCTCCGATTTCGAGAACTCCCTCTGGATATTTTGGAGAAGCCGCGTCGATATATCGCCGAGTACGACCTGTTCATCAACGCCTCTAATGGCGATTATATTCAGCCTGTGGCGCGACAAAACGCGATTCTTGTCTTCTTTCCAACAGAGTCGCCGAGGCGGCTTGGACAACGTCTGCGACGTCTGGTTGCGCGTCAGCTTGATCGGCTCGCCACTCGCCCGCGTTATGTCAACGGCGTTTATGGGTTAGGAGACGGCAGCGGCACAAGTACGCGCGGACTGGCCGATCAAGCGCAGATCGCACTACCCGCTGCTTCCGTTCAACCATATACAGTGGAATTTACACTTACGCGAACAAGCGATGCTGTGAACGGCGCAACGGTCTACATCGACTACGAAAGGGAACAGGAACTGGCATTCAATGCAGCGCAGGAATGCGGACCAGTGCGGTTGACTATCCTGCCTGGACCTGAACGCGTCATGACCATCGCCGCGCATGGTGACCATCCGGGGGATAACGCGCCTCTGCACATGTCGCCGCTTGTGCTTTCCTCGCGGCGGGCGCGCGCCTATCAGCGCGTCTTCGTGGATGCGTGGCCGGAGTTGAGCGTTCGCTATGAGAATGCAATGCCAGCCGACATAGCAGGCATCGTTCAGGGCTATGACCTAGTATGGGCGAACTCTCGCTATACGCAGCGATGGATTCACGCCTACTGGAACCTAGCGAGTATGCTGCTATATCCGCCTGTGCCGGTTGAAAAGTATCCTCCCGGCTCCAAGAAACCGTATATCCTCAGCATCGGACGTTTTTTCGCAGGGAACCACAATAAGAAGCATTTGGTGATGATAGAGACGTTCAAGCGCATGGTGGAGGACGGTCTGCGTGGATGGGAGTTGCACCTAGCTGGAAGCGTTACGCCTGGCGTGCAGCACCGACGCTATCTGGAAGAGGCTAAGGCTGCCGCGAGTGGCAGTCCTGTCCACATTCACGCCGATATCGGCAACGATGCGCTGATCACGCTCCTCGGCGAAAGCTCGGTTTACTGGCATGCCGCGGGTTATGGTGAGAACGCGATTCGAAATCCAGGTAAGTTCGAGCACTTTGGCATGTCGGTGGTGGAGGCTATGGCCGCCGGTTGTGCACCTGTCGTCGTGGGCCAGGGCGGCTTGACAGAGCTGGTCCATCATGGGCAGGATGGCTTTCTCTGGTACACGCCATGGCAGCTTGCCGAGAGCACGAACAAGCTCATTTCAGACGATGCCTTACGCAGTCGTGTAGCACAGCAAGCCATGATTAGCAGCCGTCGCTTTGATGAAGCCCACTTCCGCGCCAGACTCGATCAGTCGATGGACGCAATGGTGAGTTAGGCGTCATGCAGCCGTACGCAAGCATTGTCGTGGTCAATCATAATGGCGCGCATCATCTGCCGTCGCTCCTGCAGCATCTGACAGCGCAGACCGAATCCAATTTCGAGTTGTTCGTCGTTGACAATGGTTCTGTGGACTCATCGCGTAAGATACTGCAGGCGGTCCAGGGGCAGCTACCCTTCAGCTTAAGTGTTATCTGCAACTCGATAAATCGCGGATTCGGTCCGGCTACAAACCAGGGAATCGTGTCTGGCAGCGCGCCATGGGTTGCCACGTTGAACAACGACACGCGGCCGGAAGCGGACTGGTTGGAGCAGATGCTCATCGCAGTGGAGAGCAGCGCTGGCGCAGGCATGGTGGCTTCGAAGCTACTGAGGCTACAGAACCCGCAACAGATTGACTCGACCGGCATCGCGATGGACCATATGGGTATTGCCTGGGACCGGCGCGGAGGCGAAATGGACTCGCCGGTGGAAGCGGATATTGAGCCGGTATTCGGTCCTTGCGCCGGGGCCGCGCTCTATTCGCGCCATATGCTCAATCGTATTGGCCTTTTCGACGGCGACTTCTTTGCCTATTTAGAAGACGTCGACCTGGCTTGGCGAGCGCGCCTAGCCGGATATGAAGCTATGGTTCAGCCGAAAGCGCGGGCATTGCACGTGCATTCGGCTACACTGGGGGATAGTTCTCCTGTGAAGCGCTACCTATTGGGACGAAACAAAGTATGGTTGATCGCCAAGAACTATCCAATCCGTGTCCTGATGCGGCATTTAGCCGGCATCGTCACATATGACTTGGCAGCCACACTCTACGGGACCGTGCAGCATCGGGACGGAGTTACGCTGCGAGGTCGCATGGCGGGAATGGCCAAGCTGCCTTACTTTCTTGGCAAGCGTCGCGATATCCAGAGGCGCTTTCGGGATGTGGACAATTGGCGTGCGGCAGTGTCACCCACAGTGGCGCCGTGGCGGGTAGCCAACCGCTACGCGGATCTGCAGCAGTAGACTTGTGAATTACTCAGCAGCCGCTCGGCTGGAATCCGTAACCATTTGATGAAGACACTATACCGACCACAACCGATTTATCGACTACTGGCGTTCGCGTCACTAGTGCTAGTTGCTCTGTTTGTTTGGGACCTGCGCGATGGCGTCGAAGTTGGCGCATTACTGTTCTTGTCTGTTTGCGTCGGTCTGTGCGCCTGGACTAGCTACATGAGCCTCTTCGCATTGACAGTGGAGGAGACTCGTTTCGCGCTACATGCACCATTTGCCCAGGACAAGATCGTCGATTTCGGGCAGATCATTGATGTATTTGAAGAAGGACGTACATTGCAAACGGTGGTTGTGAACTACCATCCACGAGAAAATAGCGGTCTGCTAGATCTTGATTCCGCGGTGTCATTGAACTTGCCTGCCATGCAGAACCAGGAGCAGCTTTTTTCGCTGCTGCAGGAGAAGACGCCGCAATGATCCCAGTTGTCCCACAACTCTCAGCACGCCCGCTGCGACAGAATGACCACGGGGCTGCTGCTGCAATGATTGCTCGCGTGATGGAAACTGCACCGTTCAGTCGGCCCATGGACGTGTCGCACTTCGAACAAGAGGTCAGCACAGCAGAGCCACCCACAGTCTACCCGGCGCGCTGGCAACGACATCTGCAGATCGGCGCATGGCGTGCCGGTGAACTGGTCGGCTTTCTTGACCTGGCGTCGGGCCATGACAGCGACAGCAGCGAACTACCGGACTACGAGCCGGTTGGGCTTGTGCGCTTTTTGGCATTGCCAGAACGTGAAGACCTGATTCAGGATGTGAGTCAACTGCTCTTTCAGCGCGTGGTCCAGTTTTGGAAAGCAGCCGGCGTCGGCTATGTGAAGGCCTTTCACATCAGCACAGGGTATCCCTCGTTTCAGTCGGGCGCTGGCGTACTGCCGGGAGACTGGGGAGAACATGTGCGCATGTTGACGAATGCCGGATTCCAGTTCATCAGCCGGTACTATCTTTTACAGCGTTCGCTGCAGTCACCTATGGAAGAATCCGTACCGGCAAGTGAATTAAGCATCGCATTTCGCGGGCCACAGCACGACCGAGTCTACGACATCTACTATAGGCGGACCGAGTGGGTGGGCCGTGCACGCTGTCTGCTGCGCCGGCCAAACGAAAGGGAAGCTTTCGAGCCTTTCGCACATCTGGTGGATTTCACTGTGGCGAAGGACTGGCGACGACGCCGAATTGGCGGCTGGCTGGTGCGCCGCGTGATCAACGATGCAACGTTGTCGGGCGTACCAACCATGGCGGCGTTCGTTTCACATGAGCACGCGGCTGCCCAGAATCTACTGGCAGAGCTGGGATTTCTCGAGCAGAACTACCGCGGATACACGTTGGAGCAATCGTTAAGTGAATAGCCATGAAACGTAGTGATGAGCGACGGAAATCGCGACACGTGCTCTACGTGACTGGCGAATACCCTCCGATGTCGGGCGGCGTGGGCGCCTATACAGAACGACTTGCCAGCGCCGTGGTGGAGGCAGGCTGGCAAGCGAGCGTAGTCACATCCGAGACGATTCAAGAAGCCATCGCTACTATTGATGCGACAGAAGCGGTGAACGTCTATCCGGTTATCGGCAGATGGGGCTGGCAAATCTGGCGCTCTATCCCACAATTGGCACAGCGTATCGGCGCCGACTGGATTCACGTGCAGTACCAGACAGCCGCGTATGGAATGAACCCGTGCATCAATTTGGCGCCAGGTCGGTGGCGGCGTAGGGATGTTCATGTCGCCTGGACCTACCACGATCTGCTGGCGCCCTACCTCTTTCCAAAAGCGGGATCGCACCTGCGCAAAACCGTAATGGAGCGCCCTGCAAAGATGGCCGATCTGACGATCGTGACCAATGCGGGCGATCGTCAGCAACTCGACGGTGTACCGAATCAGCTTGTGAGCATACTCATTGGCAGCAATATCCGCGGCCCAGAAGCCAGCATCGACAGGCGCATAGAACGTGCGTCCACAATGCGCGAACTCGGCATGGCAGACAGTGATGCCCTGATAGCCTACTTTGGCTTTCTGAATCGTAGCAAAGGCGGTATGACACTCGTCGACGCATTGGCGCAGGTGCGGGAGCGCATTCCCAGCACGCGTCTGCTCATGATCGGCGAGCGTGTCGGCGCCAGTGACCCGACCAACCACAGCTATCTTCAGGAGGTAGAGAGACGGATTGACAGCCTCAAGCTAGGGGATGCGGTTCAATGGACGGGCCGCCTAGACGACCACGAGGTCAGCCGTATGCTGAACGCAGCCGATGTGCTGGTGATGCCGTACGAAGACGGTGCGAGCCTGCGGCGAGGAACCCTAATGGCGGGACTGGCGCACGGATGTGCCATCGTGACCACGCGTCCGGAAAGTCTAATTCCGGAGCTTGAGGACGATCAGAGTATCGTTTACGTTTCGCCGCGTAATCCCACAGAGACGGCAAACGCAGTACTACACCTGATTGAGGATGGTTCCTACGCCGATCGCATTCGACAGGGGGCGCTGGAGGCGAGTAAGCAGTTTACATGGGAGGAGATTGCGAGACGCCATGTCCGTCTCTACGAGTCCCAACCCTAGCGAGTCCAGTCCTGGCCACCTTGCATTGCCGGCAACTGCACGGTTCTACGCGCTCGTCACTATCCTGGCCGCGTTTGGACTGCGCGCCTACCATCTCGGTTATCAGAGCCTGATCAGCGACGAGGGCATCAGCATTCTTCGCAGCGTACAACCTGTGCCGCAGATGCTGGCAGCGATGCCCGTGGAGCATGCGCCTGGCTATTTTATGCTGTTGCACTACTGGATGCTGCTGGTTGGCCAGTCGGATTTTGCGATTCGCTATCTGTCGCTGCTGGCAGGTGTTTTCGCCGTCCCACTCATGCTGCGCATGGGCATAGACTTCGGCAGCCGGCGCGCGGGCCTAGTCGTGGCGACGCTAGTGGCGACCAACTCGTTCCAGGTTTGGTATTCTCAGGAAGCGCGCATGTACAGTTGGCTATTGATTGCCGGCGCGCTCTCCACGTGGTGCTTGTGGTTGCTGTTGACGCGAGGCCCATCTGTGTCGGTGTGGATCGGCTATGTGCTGAGCACAACGGCATCGATCTATATTCACCATTTTGGCTTCCTCGTGCCCATGGTACATATCGTGGTGATGCTGCTGTGGCTACTGCTTCGGCGCAACCTGCGCACATTCTTCTATTGGGCGGCGGCGGGGTTAACTGTATTCCTCTTCTACTTACCGTGGATGTCGCACTCGCTTGGCGTGTTCGGGTTTTCCGGTTGGCGACCGCCCATGAATCCGAATGAAGCTCCCTGGTTGCTGCTGCAGGCGTATACCGCCGGCGTCACAATGCCGCCACAGTTGGCGACGTGGATTCCGTGGATTTACCTAGCCTTTATGATTGTAGGCGCAACCGCCTGGACATGGCGCAAGTCGGACACTGGTTTGTTTCTCACCACTGTAGCTGTGACTTCTGTTCTGCTCACGTGGCTGCTCATTGTGCGCCAACCTGACTTTCACGTGCGCTACACAATTTTCCTGAGTGCGCCATTGATGCTATTGGCGGCAGGCGGTATCTCTGCCACCGATCCGACGTGGTGGTTCCGCACCCGCTCAGGCGAGCCGACCATGGCGCCTGCTGTCAGCATTGTGCAGTACCTGCCCTGGCTGATCACGTTCACGCTGGTTGCGGTAAACGGACTGGCGCTGAATCGACTATACAATGACGCGTCAGTGCATAAGCCGGATTTTCGTGCCGCCGCACAACAGATTCAGTCACGCTTGAAAGCCGGCGACATAGTAATCGTGGACGGGCCGGATCCGGACCTGGTCTTCAACCATTACTACAGCGGCGACGCACCTGTTGTTGACCTGCGCTGGTTGGAGGGGCAATCGGATGAAGCGGTAGCCGAGGCCATGGAAGAGATAACCGTAGGCGCAGATAGAGTATGGGAGGTTCTTTATTTTAAGACGCCGGGACCGGTGCAGGTCTGGCTGGCGACGCGTGGCTTCGCCGCGGCAGCAGACTATCACAACGACATCCGAACGCAGCTCGTCGCGCTGGACACTGTGCCACTGGATGAAACCCTGCTTTCGCTGTATTTCGGTGATGCACTGGAGCTAACAGCCTACGCTGTGGATCCGGGACCGCATGCGACGGGCGATCTGGTGCGGGTGCGTACACGCTGGTTCACGCATGCTCAGGCGCCCGAGTACAAGTTCAGCCTACGGCTGCGGGATGAGAACGGTGTTGAGATCACCGCCTATGACTATGTGCCGCAGAACTGGTTTGCGCCAACCAATGTCTGGTTTGTCGACGCTCCGGCGATGGATCAGTATGGCCTCGTCTTGCCGGACGATTTGGCCAGTGGACGCTATACCGTTACGCTACGCCTGTACGATCCGTATTCAGGTAGTCCTGTCGATACTGCACAGGGAATCGACGTTCCTATCGGTGAAGTGCAGGTGAATGAGCAAGCGCCGGAGAGCGAATGAGCAGCGTCGTCGAGGCACGAGTCGCATCGCAGAAGGTTATACGAGATCAGTGGCTGCGATTGCTCTTACTCATGTTGATCTTGGCTGCGTTTGCGAGGACGACACTAACGCTCGGCGATGAGAGTCTATGGTGGGACGAAAGCCTCACCTTACAGCGAGCGGAATCATCGCTTCCACCGCTGTTGAAGAATACCATCGTTCTATCCGACGGACGCACACAAGTACCCACGACCGACCAGCACCCATTTTTCTATTTTCTGCTTGACGCGATCTTGTTGCGCATGGCAGGCAACGACGAGTTCGTTCTACGATTCGTTTCAGCCGCGGCGACGACGTCAATGGTGGCGGCGGTGACCGTCTTTGCTCGGCTGTATTCGCGACGAAGGGTATTACCTGGCAGCACATGGCTCTGGGCTGCGAGCCTAGCCGCAGTCAGTCCCTTCCTGTTGTGGTTTGGGCAGGAGGCGCGCCCCTACTCGCTGTGGGCTTTGCTGGCCATTCTCAGCACCTATACGCTACTTCGCGCCACGGAACGGCACGACCCCAACACAACTATTCGACGGAAGCCGTGGCTTTGGATCGTCGCCTATATCATCACGGGACTGGCCTTCCTGGCAACGCACTACTATGCGGTCCTGCTACTTCCCGTCCACGCGGTGTTGATCTTTCGCAGTCTATATCGAGACAGACCGCGATTTGCTGTGGCGCTTTCAGCCGGTCTGCTGATCGCCGGCGCGATCTTTATCGCGGCTGCGTTCTGGCTGATCATCGTTCAGCAGCAAGCCGGCGCCAACTTCAGCCATGTGCCGCTGGAGGTCCTGTTGCGCGACGTATTGAACGCCTATAGCATGGGCCTGAGCGTCGATGTCCAGCGGGTAATCTACGTGGATGTGCTATTCGGCTTGGTAGGGCTGGCGGGCGCCATCTACGCAGTGCGCAACCGTGACGCACGGCAAGCAGAGGGATGGGTTCCAGTCGCTATGGTGATCGTGCCCGTGGTCGGTATCGCCATTGCGGATCAGTTCCACCCGGTGTACATGACTGCTCGGCATCTAAGCTTGATCGTTGGGCCATGGATTGTGCTAGTTGGAGCCGGGCTTGGTGTTGCATGGCAGAAGCAGCGGTGGCTAGGCATGGTGCTAACTGTGGCGCTCATAGGCGCCAATGTTTACAGCACGGTGAACTACTTTCGGCTGGAGGAATATCGCAACGATGACTATGCGCGTCTGGGGGCCGAAATGGACAATCGTATCGCGGCCGGCGACCTGGTCCTGATCAATTCGCCGTTTGCGTGGCGCGTTTTCGCTTACTATCTGCCGGCTGCCACCATGGACGGGATGCCGGGCGACAACCCTGAAGTGCGGGTAGTGGGGGTTCCGCTGCTGCACGCGCCGCTGCAGGAAACGATCGAAAACCTGGACGAACTCTCATCCGAATACAACCGTATATGGATGCTTGTATCGGGCACGCACCCATTCTTGGACCGCGAAGGCGTTGTTGCTTCCTGGTTGGAAGACAATCTATTTCTCGTACAGGAGAACTCCTATTACGCTCATTCCGACCTAAACGCCAACCAGTATCTGGCGGAAGTTCCAGTCTACGAATCGGTGCCGGACACGATGCAACATCCGACCGAACTCGTCTTCGGCGACACAATCCGCGTGCACGGCTACAATGTTGCCGAGCCGCCACAGACCCGTGTTGCCTTGCCCTACACGCTCTACTGGGAAGCCGAGCAGAAAACAGATCGCCGTTACAAGTACATTCTGCAGCTCGTGCAGACGCACGAGGACGGCAGTGAAGAGGTCATCGTCATGACCGAGCGCGAACCCTATACCGGCGCCACGCCGACAACCTACTGGGATCCGGGAAAGATCATTGTGGAATATGGTGAGTTTCCGCCCACGGACTGGCGGAGTATACGTTCCGACCTGGTCGAGCACCCGGAACGGTATCACCTTGCGCTGAATGTTTATGACGCTGAAACGCTGGAGAAATTAGCTGTCACACAAAGCGGTGATGTGCAGGTAACTGACGACAGCACGACAGCCCTATTCCCATACGATCCGCAGTAGATGCGCAGCATGAATCAGGATACGCTGTCACCAAATACGCCATCACAGCCGAGGTCGTTGCGTTTTTCGCCAAACGTGCTGCTCATCCTGATACTCTCGGTGTATGGTGTAATGGGTATTTGGTTCAGCATCGTTGTACCGCCATTCGAGACGCCTGACGAGATTTACCACTATGCATTTGCACGTTACGTCGCCGCAGGCAATGGACTGCCCGTACAGGGAGAGTCCAGCACCGGCCCGTGGGAGCAAGAAGGCAGTCAAGCGCCGCTCTATTACATCATCACCGGCGCCTTGACCGCGCCGATCGACCAATCGGACTTTGATACTCTGGCAGCTGTGAACCCGCGTGGCAACATCGGCGACCCGCTCTACCCCGGCAATAAGAATCGTATGCTGTACAGCAGCGTGCGGCATCCGTTATTGGGTACAAACTTAGCACTGCACGTCGGACGCTGGTTTTCTCTGGTGCTGGGTGCGTGTACGCTACTGCTACTCTATGGGACGGCGAATTTCGCGTTTCCGAACAGTGACTGGTTGCCGGTTGTTGCCCTCGTACTGGTTGCCTTCATGCCGCAATTCATCTTCATTAGCGCATCGTTCACAAACGATAGCATGGTGATTGTGATGTCGGCTGCAGTTGTGTACTGGCTGGCGCGTCTCCTAACGGGGTACCGGGACCGTGATGTTCGGATGCATGAGTGGATGATACTCGGCGTCCTGCTTGGTCTCGCTGCACTGAGTAAGTTACAAGCGCTAGGCCTGGTCGTGCTGGCAAGCGGAGTCGCAGTGTTCATCGCGTGGCAGAAGCGTAGCTGGCGACTGTTCTTCACGGCTGCAATCGCCACCGCCATTCCTGCGCTGCTGATTGCCGGCTGGTGGTATTGGCGCAATATGGCGCTCTATGGCGACTGGACCGGACTACAGCACCTTATCGCACTCAACGGCTTGCGCACCGACTCGATGGACATTGACGACTTCTGGCGCGAGTTTCGCGGTCTGCGCTATTCCTTCTGGGGACTGTTCGGCTGGTTCAACATCCTGCTGCCGGTCTGGTTCTATACCATCATGGATGTGGTGACCGTAACTGCCATCGTCGGCGCCATTGCGACAGTCGGCACATCGTTTGCCCGTGAACACTGGAGCGTAATCAAGCGGACTGAAGGACAGGTGCGGCTCATGCTCTTTGTATGGATCGGCCTTTCATCCGCTTTGTTGCTCTACTGGATGATGCGTGCGCTGGGCAGCCAAGGTCGGCTACTTTTCCCCGCCGTAACGGCCATTGCCGTGTGGATCGTGATTAGCCTGAACTTCTGGATTAGCCGGGTGCCGCGTCGTCTTCAGGGACTTCTTTGGGGATTGCTGCCGGCGCTTCTACTCGCCATGTCCATCTATGCAACGGCGTACGTTATCCCCGCCGCCTATGCCGCACCTGCGCCAGCGGATGCCATACCCGAATCGGCTACGGAAGCCGACATCACATACGGAGATGAGCAGTCTATACGGCTGCTTGCGTATGAAACGCCGGACAGACGCTATCGCCCTGGCGATGTAATTCCCCTGACGCTGTATCTAGCGTCCGACGGGCGACTTGACGACGACCTGCAACTCTTCATTCAGTTGCTGGGTGTAAACGGAGACGTGTTGGCAAATATCACGTCAAACCCGGGATGGGGGCGCAATCCAACAAGCTTGTGGAGTCCGGACGCAATTTATGCGGATGAGTATGCGCTGCGTTTGGACCAACGCATTGACGACCGATCGCCGCTGCTAGCAAACTTGTACATCGGCTTCGTCGACCCGGACACGCTGTCCGATGAGAAGCTGCCGTTGTCTGCGCTTAACACGAGTGGCGACTCCATCACGCCGCTTATGGGCGAAATCGTCATCGAGCCCCTCAATCCACCGGACCTAGATGAGTACATTACCGACCCTATGTCGGTTGAGTTTGCGGATGGAATTGCCCTGACCGGCATAACGTTGCCGGCAACGGTCTCAGCGAGCGAGCCGCTAAGCGTTACCGTGGCGTGGCAGGCGACCGCCACACCTAGCACTGATTACACGGCGTTTGTCCACGTATTGGACGACATGGGCGAGTTCATAGCCGGCTACGATCTGCCGCCTGCCAATGGTCGCCTGCCCACGAGACTTTGGCGCGTCGGGGACAGTATCATAAGCGAGGTCGCCATTACTATGCCGGACGGTATGACCGCGGGCAGCTACGAAGTATGGGTTGGGCTCTACGACTCGGCAAGCGATGGAGCGGAAAGATTGTCCATTTTCGGTACCGGCGGGCAGACTATGGCCAACAATATGGTAATGCTTGGCGCCGTCGACGTGCCAGCACAATCACCATAGATAGCAGATTTCTAGCATATATAGCCGTAAAGGCACTAGGGGACCACCACAGACGGGCCCTGCCGTTGTTGCAGCAGTTCCACATATGATTTGGGCAGAAACAACGTACCAGTTTCCAGAGCGGCGATCATATCCAGCTCTCGCACATTGACGGGTACGGTCTGGATTTCCGTCCCGCTTTCCGCAGCGATGTCTGTGGCGCGCTGCGTCAGCTCATGGATCGACGACTGCGCATTCTCGTTGATGATCAGCACTCGCAGAATCTCTTCACTTTCGCCGAGCAGCCGGATGGCAAAGCGCAAAGCGCGTTCCGCGGCAGGTTCTCCATTGAAAAATGCGACAAATGGGATCGACAGAACGCCGTTCCCATCAGGTACCAGAACAGGGCTGTTAGATCGTTCCAGGACCGCACGCACGGTCGAGCCGAGTGAACGCCGTTGCCGGCTAGCGCGACCCAGGCTCATGACTGTAGCCGAACTAGACGCAGCCAACAACTCGTCCGCTACGGAGCCGCGCCTCACCTGAAAGCGCCAGCGTACGCTGCGGCGTGCGGCTTCCTTTTCCATGCTGCGCCGCATATACGCAGCAGCAGCCCTCATCTGTCGGCTCAATGCCTGGCTATCTAGTGGATGCAGTGCGCCCGTGTAAGATCGGACTTCTTGCTGAAATGGATATTGGCAGAGCTTTGCCAATTCGATATCTTCGACAAAAAGTCCCTCTAGATCCACATTGAGCAACGACGCCAGTTCAGTCGCTGCCCGGAGCGCAGCCAAGCTATGTGGCGATGCATCCAGTCCGACGACGATTATATTCGTGACGGACGTATTCGGTTCGTTACTCATGGTACTTCTACCCCTTCTGCAATACCTCTACGCTCTTCGGACAAGGGCGCCGAGGCCTATCCTGCCGATTCCACGCAGGCTACGAATTCTTCTCATTGTCATTACGATTGTATTCCTGGCGCTTCTTTGCAAAGTCCTCAAGCTGATCTTCGACCCTTCGGTTTACGGATCCTTCGGGATATTCGCCGTTTTCGTCACGCGTGCCCGCCTGAACACCCGTGAGTATCTCTATCCCTTCATCGATAGTGTCGACAGCATAGATACTGAATTTCCCGCTATGTGCTGCCTCAACGACATCACGACGCAACATAAGGTGCTTCACATTTGCATTCGGAATGACAACGCCCTGCTCGCCGGTGAGACTCCGCGCCTTGCAGAGGTCGAAGAATCCCTCGATTTTCTCGTTCACGCCGCCGATAGCCTGCACCTGGCCTTTCTGATTGACAGAGCCAGTGACAGCCAAGGACTGCTTGATGGGAACGCCGGAAATGGCGGACAGCAGTGCGTATAGCTCGGTCGACGAGGCGCTGTCGCCATCGACGCCGCCGTACGACTGCTCAAAGACGAGGCTAGCGCTCAGCGATAACGGGAAATCGTGAGTGAAGCGCTCCATAAGGAAGCTGGACAGGATCATGACACCTTTAGAATGCAGCGGACCGCTGAGTTCCACTTCGCGCTCGATATCGACAACTTCGCCATTCCCCATGCGGACATTCGCCGTAATGCGAGTCGGCTTGCCGAATGCTATCTTGCCCAGCTGATAGACCGATAGTCCATTGATCTGACCAACCGCTTCACCCTCGGTTGCCACCAGAACCGTTTCGCGCAGCATAGCCTCTTGCATGCGCTGGTCGATACGATTCGACCGGTTCACCTGTGCATCAAGCGCACGGTTGATATGGGCGACGGATACCTCTTCCGAACCTTCTTCGCGTGCCCAGTAGTCCGCTTCCTTCAAGAGGTCAGCGATGCCCTGCATGCGCGCCGTCAACCGTTCTGAGTCAGCCGTTTCCCGTGCAGCAAACTCTATCATGCGGCAGACCGCTGTGCGGTCCAGCGGCAGTAGCTCTTCTTCCTGCACCATGGTGGCGATGAGCCTGGCAAAGAGCGCAGTGGTCTCCTCATCACGTATGAATTGATCATCGAAGTCGGCCGCGACTTTGAACAACTCGGCAAATTCTGGATCCGCTTGAGAGAGCAAATAGTACAGCTGCCGATCGCCCATGAGCACGACTTTTACATCTAGCGGCATGGGCTCAGGCTCGAGTGACACCGTGCTCGTAAGACTCAGCATCTGCATAGGCGATTCGATACGGACCTCGCGATACCTAAGCGCTCGCTTCAGCCCTTCCCATGCGCTGGGGTTGGTGAGCACTTTGAGCGCATCTAGCAGCAAATAGCCGCCATTGGCTCGGTGAAGTGCACCAGGTTTGATCAACGTGAAATCCGTCAAGAGTGCACCCATCATTGCCATCTGCTCGACTCGGCCAACCAAATTTAGGTAAGATGGATTATTTTCGTAGACAACCGGCGCTCCCTCCAGCCCCGACGCGTCGACTAGAACGTTGACCTGATAACGCCTAAAGGCCGTGTTATCACTGGGCCGCCGACTGCGCTGCATGCCAGAAGATTCCTGTTGGCCGTTCGCAGACTGCATAAACTCGTCAAGCGATTCGGCAACGTCCGACTTGACAGCCTTGAGGTAATCAATCACCGGTTCTAGCTCCGAGTATTTCTCATAGAGCTCTTCCAATAGGTCTTCCAGCACATAGGCGGCAACACTCTGTTGCAAATCATTGAGCTTCGAACGAAACTCGCGTTCCCAGCGCGGCGCCTGCTGAAGCGCCTTTTGCAGCTCCTGCTGCAACTCTTCGACAATTTTTTGAATCTCATCCTGCTCCGTTTGCGGAAGTTTCTGATACTCTTCCGGCGGCAGCACTTCATCGTCCTTCACCGGTGCAAAAGCAAGACCGGATGGCGTGCGCAACAGCGCAAGGCCCTTCTCCTTGGCCTTCTCCTGGATTTCGCGCAAACTTTCCTGTTGCTGCTCCTGGTATTCCTCTTCTAGCACTCGGCGCTGCGACTGGTATTCTTCGCTGTCGAAAGCAGAAACCAGCGAGGTGCGCAGGTCCTGTACCAGATGCTCCATGTCATCCTTAAGCTGAGTACCTATTCCTGCCGGCAACTGGAGCAGAATTGGGTTGGATACGTGCTCAAAGTTGTTGACGTAGCAGATGTCAGATGGCGGTGATTCTTGGGCAGCCTTCTCTTCCACCATCTGCCGCACAAGCGTGTGCTTGCCTACGCCTGATGGGCCAAGTGCAAAAATATTATAACCCTCGCGGCTGATTTTGATGCCCAGGTCGATGGCCTGTACTGCCCTGTCTTGGCCCAAAAAGCCCTCGAGCGGAACCAGGTCTGCTGTGGACTTAAATTCGAGCTGGTCGAGCGTGCAGTTCTTGTAATATTCCTCAATCGGGAGCGGTTTGAGTCCCATGATCGGACCTTTCCTAGCGAAATCTTGCTGTGAGCGTGATTGGTATACAGCATTTGCATATTGACTCATTATACCAATGTGGCTACATAAGTCGATTGCGGAATTCCACAGTCAAGTGTGGCGTTATGCTCGTGCTAGGTATCCGCTCAGTCACTCGGCTGCGGCTTGTTGAACCACTCGTCCTCTAATTTTGCCAGCCGCCCGTCGGCGCGGAGCGTATCCAGCGCCTCCTCCATGTGCACGTGCAGGTCCGTCGCATCGATGGGCATGACGATGACATAGGCATTGCTTTCCAGCACGGAGCCAACCGCTTTGATTGCCGCACCAGAGCCCTGCGCCTGTCGTAAGGTGACACCGTCCACCAGCAACGCGTCTATGGATGGATCGTCCACGAGAGCAGCCACGGCATCTTGCGGCGTCTCATAGGGCGCCAGTTCTACGTCCAGTCCTTCCCGCTGCATGCGCCGTCCAACCATATCGCCCATGCTGCCCCATTCCACCGCAATGACGCCGCCATCAAGTTGCGAGGATTCGGTGATGGTGGTTTCTTCTCGAACGGTCAGCAGCACGCCCGCCTCAAAGTATGGCGACGAATAGGCGTAGTCTTTCGTGGCGCGCGGGTCGTATGGCATGGCGGAGACAGCGCTATCGATTTTGCCGGTCGCCACCGCGTCCAACAGGCTGTCGAAACCCAGCGCAACGACCTCCGTCTGCATGCCCCACTCGCCGGCGATCAGCTTGGCAAGGTCGACGTCAAAGCCGATCGGCGCGCCGGTTGAGTCGAGCATCTCAAAGGGCGGAAAGCTCGGATCAAGACCGATGCGCCAGACACCGCGGTTCTGCATGCTCGCCCAGGTATGATCAGCGCTGGTGAAAAACCGGGAGACGATGTCTTGACCTCGCATGGAGAGCGTGATGACAATGGCGAGGATGGCGACGATGGCGCCTACCATCAGCCAGCGGAATCGAAGCTGATCCCTCATGGCGACATTCCTTGTACTGGCTCGCCTTGGCTATACCGCTGCAATTCCGTATAGATCGGTTTGGGCTCAAAATCAGTATCGACGAAGGTGAAATAGTCCTGGTAACTCTTTGCGTCCCAGGGGTAGCGGAAGGCCCAGAACGCCACGGCAGTCATCCAGGGCCATTCTTTCTGCGCGATTTCGTAGGCACGAATTGTGTAAGCGATGCGCTGCCCGGGGCGCACAGCACGCGTCCAACGCGGATGATCGTTCCAGCCGCCTTCGGTAATGAGCGCCTGTTTATCTCCGTCGCCGTTGCGCACCATGACCTCACGCAGCAGCTCAGAACGCCGGAAGTTAACCACTTGCGGGTTGGCGGGCTCATCCGGATCGGAATACCACCCGTAGGCGTGAATCGCCAATGCATCGAAATAGTCGGCGGCGCCGGCGTCATACATAGCCTGAAGATAGTCAAGATCGTTCATGCCCCATTCACTGTCCGCTGTTGCCAGGGTAGGCGCAAGCGCTCCAGCCAACACTTGCACCTCGGGATTCGCTTCTTTGATCATTGGATAGACGATGCGCAGCATCTCCACATATTTCTCGGGGTCGACCCGATCGTAGCCCCACTCAAGAGCGAGGTTTGGCTCATTCCAAATCTGGATGTAGTCGACCTGTCCTGCGTAGCGTTCGGCAAACTTGGCTGCGAACTCGCCGAAATCGACGAAACGCTCATTGCCCAAATAGAGTGGCGTGGATTCTTTGGGACGCGCCCATTCTGGCACATAGCCAAGACGGGCTATGACGGTCAGGCCTTGGCGGTTGGCGTGTTCGATGACCTGATCCGTATGGTTCCAGTTGTATTGGCCTATACGCGGCTCCAAATAGGCCCAGGGAAAGTACTCTACGATCCACGGCGCGCCCATCTCGCGCACCATTTCCAGCGTGCGCTTAATCTTCCATTCCTCGACCTCGTCTGTCAGGCGAGTGTGCACGCCCATCTTTGAATTGATGGTGGTGACAGTATGCTGCGGTCCCAGCGGTACGTAATTGCGAAAGGCGCGTGCAGAATAATAAATTGCACCGATGGCCAGTGCTACAACAATTCCTGCAACAAGAATAACAGGGATGCGTAGCGTGTGCGAGCCTAAATGTAGCACGAACCTGCGGGCGGTCCATGTGCGAATACGGCTGCGAATACGGCGGTTCGAGTTCATCAGTAACATGCTACCTAGGGTATGGTAGTTTGGCAATCTCTCGGGTGTACTTTTACGCAAGGCCAAGAACAACTACACGCTGCCATGCGGAACCAAATCCGCTGCCGGTACGCTTTGCATGTGAAACTGTAGGCCAACTTCTAGAATCGAACCGAGCCACCATGCTATAATTGCTCGATAGCCGCAGACAGCCATGCGCCGCTGATAGTTCCCGCCGAAAAAACAGTGCGGCGCAGCCTACTGCCGGCACGAAAGGAACGGAAACAAGATGGGAAGCAGTTCCCTTGTACAAAGATGGAATACCCTGACCGGATTCCAAAAGGCCATGATGATTGGGCTGGTCGTCTTGCTGCTTTATGGCGCAGTGACGATGGTGGGCAGCGGCGCGGGTTTTCTTAGCCCTGCTCGATTGGCAGCGGTAGCCTTAATCATATTTGTCGCACTCCCCGTACACGAGTTCGCGCATGCCGCTATGGCGGTCGCCCTGGGCGATGATACGCCGAAGTGGCAGGGTCGATATACGCTCAATCCGCTGGTGCACATTGATCCATTTGGCGCACTGCTGATTCTGTTTATTGGCTTTGGCTGGGCCAAGCCCGTCCAGTGGAACCCGAACAATATTACAATCGACAAGGAACTTGGCTCTATTCTTGTTGCCATTGTTGGCCCACTCAGCAACCTCGTCATGGCTGTCATTGCCGTCGCGGTGCTCGCTCTCGCTAATATACACAGTATCTTTGCGTTGAACCTGGTTAGTTTCTTTGTACAGATCAACGTGCTCTTGTTTGTATTCAACATGATTCCGATACCGCCGCTGGATGGCTCGCATATACTGTTTGCTCTCCTGCCTGGCAACAACTATCGACTCCAAATGCAACTTAGCCAGTATGGATTCATCATCCTACTCGGCGTCGTTTGGTTCGCGCCCCAGGTTGTACGAATGCCAACAGAGATGATCCTAAACGTAATGTACAGCATGGCGGGGTTTTCCTAGGCTATCTTTTTCACATTACACATGGGTTATTACGCGCGAACTCGATATCGTGTCAGCCAGTTCTGGCGCGGCCTGACTGCGAAAGTCCTGCCGCATGACCTGGCACTGGCGCAGCAGCTATTGCCTCAGCCAGCATATCAGCGATTCATGCGTTTACCCCTAGATGCGCAACGTCATAGCTTTAATGTGCTGGATTATGTCCACGCCCAGAATGTACAGAGTAGCCGATCTGGATGCCGCTGCGCTGCTGCATGATATCGGCAAACTGGCAGCCGCGGATGGCAGCGTGACCCTTGGACTGTGGCTGCGCGGTCCCATGGCGCTGATGGACTCAGTTGCGCCGGCGCGACTGCTGGCTGTTGCCTCCGCCAACCCGTCCGACGGTCTTCGATTCGCTGCCTATGTACATCTCGAACACCCGCGCATCGGGGCCGAATGGGCTGAAGAGGACGGGTGCAGCGAGCTCACGTGCTGGCTGATCCGCAATCACCAGACGCATATTTCGCAAGCTGGGTGCAATGGACTGGATGAGCGTTGGCGTCTGCTGCAGGTACTGCAAGCTGCTGACAACACAAGCTAGACGGTCCCATCTCCCGATTTCAGCCTCTCTGGAGTATAATTCCACCGCACCCCAAACTGATGGGTCGGATAAAATAAGGAAGGTCGCATGGCTAAACCCAAAATCACCATCATTGGTCTCGGCATAACTGGTGCAAGCATGGGTCTGGCGCTCCAGCTTGAAGATACCAACTTCGAAATTGTCGGCCACGACAAGTCGCAGGAGGCTAATGGTCTGGCGCGCAAATTGAAGGCAGTGGACCGCACCGATTGGAATCTGCATAGTTCATGTGAGAACGCCGATCTCGTCATCACGGCTGTGCCGCTGGTGGAACTGGATGAGCTATATGAACAGATTGCCGAAGACCTGAAGCCCGGATGCCTCGTCCTTGGCGTGGTCAGCTTGATGGAACCTGCGATTGCTGCGGCTGATCGCAGCATTCCGCAACACGCCCACTTTGTCGCAGGCCATCCGGTGTTGACCGGCGTCGGCGGCACGCTCAGTATTCGAGAAGACCTGTTTCAGAATGCTGTCTTCTCGCTGGCGGGTAACGTTGACACTGATCCGGATGCGCTGCAGCTTGCTTCGGATTTCATCGACCGTATCGGGGCAACGCCCCTTTACGTCGACGCTGTTGAGCACGACGGCATCATGGCGGAAGTAGAGCAACTGCCACGCGTAGTCGCCGCAGCGCTCATGCGGCTGGCGAGTTCATCTCGCGGCTGGCGAGAGGCGCGTCGACTTGCCGGTCGACAGTTTGCCCAGGCAACCGAACTGGGCGGCAGCGCAGACCAGTTGGCGAGCTCATTGCGCGTCAATCAGGAGAAGATCATCGTGCGCTTGCGCCAGATGCAGCTGGAGCTTGGCAACTGGATAGAACTGCTTGAAACGCAGCCCGAAGAAGCCAAAGCTGATCCGCTGCTGACTGCGCTGGAGGATATTGAGTACCAGCGTAATAACTGGGCTATCCATGCAGAGTTGGTGGACTGGGACGAGAGCGCGCCTCTGGTCGAGACCAAGCCCCAGGAAGAATCAGGCCTCATGCGGCAAATGTTTTTAGGCAATCTTTTTGGTCGCAGACCGACAGACAAGCGCTAAGAACCATCAGAGAACTGGCGTATCTACATGAAGCTAATCATTCAGATACCCTGCTTCAACGAGGCAGACACACTGCCGGAGACCTTGGCAGCCCTGCCAGATTCGGTACCGGGTGTCGATGAAGTAGAAACGCTAGTTATTGACGACGGCAGCCGGGACAACACGGCTGAGGTTGCTTGCGCAAATGGCGTTGACCATATCATACGCTTCCCCGGCAACCGCGGCCTAGCCAAGGCGTTCGCTGCCGGGCTTGAAGCGTCGGTGCTCAACGGCGCGGACATCATTCTCAATACCGATGCAGACAATCAGTACATGGGCGCGGACATTCCGCTGCTCATCCAACCGATTTTAGCCGGTCGAGCTGATATCGTTGTCGGTGACCGTGTCGTTGCCGGCGTTCCCTCTTTCTCGCCACTAAAACGATCGCTGCAGCGGTTGGGCAGTTGGGTGATCTCCCGCGCTGCAAGGACTGATATACCCGATGCCGCTAGCGGATTTCGCGCATATACGCGCGAAGCCGCCTTGCGCACGTTGGTGCTGAACAACTATTCGTACACGCTGGAGACATTGATTCAGTCCAGCGCTCAGCGGTTGACGGTCGAGCACGTGCCCATCCGCACCAATCCGCCGAGGCGACCGTCGCGCTTAATGCACGGAATGGCCAGCTACGTGTCGAACTCCGCCATTACTATTGTACGTTCGTTCACACTCTACCGACCGCTGAGCATCTTTCTCTGGTCGGGTTCGATTGCCATTCTTCTGGGCCTGATTCTAGGGATACGCTTCCTCTTCTACTATTTCGACGGACAGGGCAACGGTCATGTGCAGTCGCTGATTCTCACTGCCGTCCTGCTCATCATCGGGTTCCAAACGCTGCTTATCGGTTTGGTCGCCGACCTGGTTGGGTTTAACCGCAAGATCAGCGAAGAGATAGTCTATCGGTTGCGCCGGCTGGAAGCAGAACGCGATGCCGTGAGTGCAGAGCATACGCGGTTGGACCGCCACGAGGGACGCGCTGTGGATGCATCTGCGGAGCAACCCTCTGCTGCCTTCGTCAACTCGCAAGAGCCTCCCCGCTCATATGAATAGTGGCAGCGTTCCCGGCAGACTGTCAGCTTTACCGTTTCGGCCCGCCTAATGGTTGCCGAATCAGCAGCTAACGACCCCATGCCCTCGCCAGGAAGTGTTGCACCGGGCATCGGTTCGACAGAGCGCTTGCGCGTCTGCTATTTCGGCGCCTACCGCGCTGAATACGCGCGCAACACAAACTTGATCGAGGGATTGCGTCGGAACGGCGTCGACGTTGTGGTGTGCCATGAGCCTCTATGGGGCGGCTTCGACGATCGGGTCATGGCGGTGGAGCAGGGCTGGCGTAGTCCTGCTTTTTGGATGCGCGTCATAGGCGTGTACATTCGGCTGCTGCGCAAGTATTTCAGAATTGCCCAGGACTACGACGTGCTTGTTGTGGGGTATCCGGGACAGTTCGACGTGTTTCTGGCGCGCGTGCTCAGTTGGTGGCGTGGAAAGCCGCTGGCATGGGACATCCTCATGTCGCTCTACCTGATTACGGTGGAGCGCGGGTTGGCGGAGCAAAATCCGATCGCCGCGAATGCATTGAAATGCATCGAATGGTGTGCTATTCGATTACCGGATGCTCTTTTCCTAGATTCTATTAATTATGTGAAGTGGTTCTGCCATACCTATAGTTACCATAATTGCCACTTTCACATTCAGCCGACCGGCGCAAACAGCGATCAATTCCATCCGCCTATATCCGAAGCCACTTCACCGCAGCCAGCCAACGAAGAGACAAGCTTCCACGTCGTCTACCACGGCTCATTTCTCCAAACGCACGGCGTTCAGACAATAATTGAGGCGGCGCGCCTGCTATTGCCACACGCGGAGATTCGATTCACACTGATGGGCGTCGGACCGGAGCATAAACTCGCTACAAAACTGGCTGCCAACTATGGTCTAGAGAATGTCTCGTTACTTGGCTGGGTGGACGAGAATACGCTGTTAAATACGCTGGCATCGGCTGACATCGTACTGGGCGCATTCGGTACCACGCCACAGGCAGTTCTTTCGGTGCAGAATAAGATCTACGAAGGACTCGCCATGGCGAAACCGGTTCTCACCGGTGATGGTCCTGCCGTAAGAGAATTCTTCGAACACGACGTGCATCTATATCTATGCAATCGAAATGATGCGACCGCGCTTGCCACGGCCATTGTGCTGCTTCAGATGAACAAGCCGCTACGCGAATCCATTGCTGCACAGGGACATAGTCTCTTCCAGCAGGCATATACCATCGAAGCGCTAGGTGAACGCTTCAAAGACGTGTTGAGGACGCTTTCACATTGAATGCTGGTCCCACTCTGCCACTGCGCCGGGAGCTGATCCCCAACTTCGCGGCTATCTTCTCTTCCTCAGCCCTAGAGCGCGGCATCCTGGCAGTAACGGTCATGATCGTGGCGCGCATGGTGGGTCCGGATGGTTTTGGACCCTATGCTGCGTCGTTTGCCGTGGTGCGCATACTGGCGGTGGCCTTCGCGCTTGGGCTCGACACGTGGCTTCTTCGCAACGGCTACCGAGAACATGATCGAGCGAAGCTTGCCCAGCATGCGACAACATGCATCGTTCTCAAAGGTACGCTTGGCGCTGCGTGGTTGCTGGTCATGATCGCTGTTTCATCCCTGCTGAATTCACCGGCATTCCCGCCACTTTTCATCCTACTCAGCTCGCTGATCGTCTATTTCGAAGAGATTGCCAGTTCGGTGTGGAGTGCATCGCGTGCCGCGCTGCAAAATCAGCGCATCCTCAAGCTCATTGTGCCTGCGAATCTGGCCCTACTCGCGGTTGTGGTCAGCTTGGCTTTGCTTGGTACGGATGATGCGGCGCAGTATCTCTTCTGGCAGATGTTCGTCACTGCCGGCATTGCCGTGCTTGCGATCACATGGCAGGCGCACGCCTTTGGATTTGCGTTTGATCGCGCCAGCTACGCACCGACTTTACGCGGCACGTTCGTCTTCGGTGTTTCTATGGGTCTGTTCATGATATACGGCCGCGCAGATGTGGCGCTGGTTGCTCAATATTTGGGCAGCGAAGCAGCCGGCTACTATGCACCTGCTATCTCGATCACTGGTGCGCTGGCGCTAGCGCCGTTCGCCATCTACATGATCATGGTGCCGGTGCTCAGCCGCGAACATGCGCAACGATCAAGCGCGCTGATCGCTCACGCAAAAAGACTGCTCATCGTAAGTATACCGCTCGGCATTCTAGCAGGACTGTTTCTGATGTTCAGCGCCGACTGGATCGTACAGTTGGTCTTCGGCAGCGCCTATACAGAGACTGGCGACGTGCTGACAATCCTGGGTGGCGTGTTGTCGGCTCGATTTATCACCTTGGCAGCGGCGAGTATACTGGTAGCTGTGGGTTGGCAATACAGACGCGTACAGGTACAAGCCGTGGTGGCGACTGCGAATGTAGGATTGAACATCCTGCTGATCCCTATCTACGGCATCATCGGTGCAGCATCCGTCTATGTGTTCACGGAATGGACACTCGTCATCGGCTACCTGGCGCTCACGTTCTACTGGCTGCGTGCCTACGGTTCAGCCTACATCGGCGATAAGCGATGAAGATTCTGCTACTCAACGTACATTCTTTCCATAACGCAGGTGATTTCGCCATCACGTTGGAATCCCTCAAACAGCTCTATCGGCTGTTCCCGGATAGCCACATTACAATCGCCATGAATGACCCCGATAGTTATGCAAAAAAGAACAATCACCATCGCGAAGTAGTCGTTCCTTCTTTATTCACCTGGTTTCGATCATCCGAATCACGCGGATTTTCATCTGCGTTTCGCACATACTTGATGGCGCCGTTCATGCTTATGGTAAGTATAGTGATCGGAATTGGTTACCGCTTCGGTCGCACGAGTTGGTTGAATCGCTTACCTGAACCCTATCGATCGACAGTCACCGCCTATTGCGAAGCGGATCTTGTCGTGAGTGTAGGCGGCAACTTCATCTACAGCCGTGGTCACAAGGCAGGGCTGCCACTGCTCAGCCCCCTTTTTATGATCGCGTACGCTACAGTGTGCGGGAAACCCATGTACATGTTGCCGCAGACGATTGGTCCACTGGAGAAATTTTGGGAACGCTTGGCGGTCGGCGTGACGCTAGGGTTGTTCAGGCGCGTCCTAGTCCGCGATCCGCAGTCAATGGAAGTGATTCGCAGACTTCCCATAGAAGTACGTGATGTTATCTTATGCGGCGATCTGGCGTTTGCATTTTCAGATGATCGTGAACAGGATGCCGTCGCGTTCCTAGACAGATACGACGTTCCCAGAAACATGCCTTTGCTCGGCATCACGCTCATTGACTGGGGATCTCAATATCCTCCATTCAAGAAACAAGGTGCCTACGAACTGGCAGTCGAGTTAGCCGCAGAACATTTTGTCAAGTCACACGATGGTCATGTCGTGATATTTTCACAAGTGTGCGGACCGACAGCTGCGGACGACGATCGGCATACCGCACGCCGCATCCACCGCAGGCTTGTGGACAGAGGTTTGCATAAACAAGTGCATCTGATCGACGAGGAGCTTGATCCATACAAATTGCGGAGCGCCTATGGAGAAATGGATCTCTTCCTGGGCAGTCGTCTGCATTCGAATATCTTCGCCTTGGCGCAGGGCGTTCCTGTCATTGCCATCGCCTATCAGGACAAGACTGTAGGTGTGATGCGCATGCTCGGTCTGGATGAGTGGTGCGTTCGCATCGAAGATGTTGATGGGGAAAGCCTTATTGATCTAGTTGGCACGCTGTGGACGCAGCGGCATTCGATCGCTGAGCATATCCGAGCGGAGGTTGCACGGATGCGTGGTGGGACCGATACTGCGCTCGATACCGTTCGGCAAGACTATCTGTTGTACAAGCAAGGATGGAAATGAAACCGATTCGGGTGCTCCTGCTCACTTCTGGCCTCACGGTAGAAGGACCGATGGGAGGCGTCGCACGTCACGCCTACGAATTATGCAAAGCCTTTGATCGCAGCATCGTTGAACCGATACTGGGTGGTCTTTGGCACTATCAGACGCCATTTGACGATAAGTGGCTCCAGACAATCCAAAATGAAGGAATTGAGGCGTTCATAGCTGCGGACTGGGATGAGAATCATCAGTATACAAGTGCAGTACGAGCCTGGCGAACCACGCCGGGAAAAGTAACACGTCCAGTCCACATCATTCATAGCCACGGCGAATTCAGCGATTTAGCCGCACTTCTTCTACGGTATGAAATCGGTGCAAAGGCGCTCGTGCGCACTGTGCACAATGAATATGAATGGAGCAAACGGCCCATTTATGGAAAGATATTTCCGAACTTTCTTTACCCGTTAACATTTGAGAGAGAGCTGGGCGTTTCCAGGCAAGTCGTCGCGAACCTCAACAAACGACCAATTGCCAAGTTGCGTCACCGAAATGCCATAGTCGTCCATAACGCCATTAACGTAGATAGGTTTTCGGAACCAGACAAGGGTGGCACAAGCTTTCGAACAGAATTGCAGATACCTCCTGATGTGCCAGTCGTCGGCTCGATCGGGCGGCTGACGCCTCAAAAAGGCTATGACAGATTCATTGAAGCCGCCAAGCTGGTGCTGGCGGTGCGCCCAAATACGAACTTCCTTTTGGTTGGCGAAGGACGTTCGGAACAGGACTTGCGCTGGCAGGCTTTTGAATCAGGTGTTGACGAGAGTTTCATTTTCACCGGACCGCGAGAGGATATTGAGGCGATCCTATCGGCGATGGATGTATTTGTTTCGTCGTCATTGTGGGAAGGCTTGCCGACTGTCGTGCTGGAAAGTATGGCGAGCAAGACGCCGGTGGTAGCGACGGATGTTTCCGGCAACTCTGAACTTGTCATTGACGGCGAGACCGGCATCCTTGTGGCGCCGGGAGACGCGGAAGCGCTTGCTGATGGCATACTTAGGATGCTGTCTGACCCGATTGCAGCGGAGACGATGGCTGAACGCGCATATGCGTTCGTCGACAAAGACTTTCGCATGACGTCCATCGCCCGACAGCTAGAGGATATCTACCAGGAACTCGTCACTGTCGAGTGAACGGAACGTCCTTCCTCGGGGCCAAATCTGCAATGCGAAGGAACGGACATCTTAGTAGCACGAGTGGGCGTCGGATCCGACGCCCACTCGCTACTCTCTATTGATGCCGACACGGTGCGCCGGCTCATGTTGAACCAACCAAAAGCGGATTACTGCTGGATCGCGTTGAAGTCTTCCTGCACCTTACCGCTGGATGGCTCGGAGGTGATGCTGGCAATAGCGACGAGCGTGCCTCCTGCGGCTTCGATCACTGCACCGCCACCGTACTTACCGCTTACACCACTGCTGGCGGCGTTACCGTTCGGCGTGCCAAACCAGACAACGGCTGTGTCGCTGATACCAGCAGCCTTTGCCATTTTTGTCGGATCGGAGTTTTCTTTCGCACCTGCACCGATGCTTGCAATGGTGTGCGTGCCGACAAGTTTACCCTCGACATCGTAGTACTTGACAGTTACATTTGTCGCTGCGCTTCCGCCGACATTCTGGATGGCGATAAACGCACGTTGGTACTTACCACTGCCGTCTTTGAAGTCGCCATCGGGCGCCCAACGAATATAGGGCAGGGATAGCGTATCGGAACCTCCAGCCTCACCGGCGAAAGCGGTCTCAAAAACTGTACCGGACTGAAATTTCTTTGCGATTGCCACAACCGGTGCGCCCGTGCTCGTAATGGTGGCGGCGCCGGAAAAGTTTGGCGTATTCTTGTTACAGGCAAGGAAGCTGTTCTTCTGGCCTGGCTGGATTGTCGCAGAATCAGTCTGACCACTGCTGTATTCCACAGTGACGTTGGCTGCATCTGTAGAGGATGCGTTGGTGACGGCATAGGCAGTGCTTTGACCACCGAAGACGTCACAGAGGGCTGAAGAGACATAGAACTTGGTGCCAGCCTGGGCAACACCCTCAAAGGCTTTGGCTTTGAAAGCATTGACACCGCCGCTTGCACCGAGCTCGGAAACGGAGCAGACAATGTCGGCTTCTGTGGTTGTACCGGTCTCGTAGCCTCTAGCGATTGCGGAACCGTTCCAACTGCCGCCCAACGCCGCAATATCCTCTGCAGCGAAGAACTTAGCAGCTCCGACTGGAATGTTGGTGGCTGTCTCTTGCGCAGTTACGCTGGCGTCGGTTGAGTTGATGAAATCAACCTTGATGTCAACCGCAACTGTATCAGCATTCTGGCAGGAGAACGATGTCTGCTGACCGAAGGTGTTCTTCAGCACAGTGGCAATCACAGATTGCGAACCGCCAGAACGGAAGCCATTGGACAGTGGACGATTGACCACGAACGGGTTGTTCTGCGGGACTTGCACAACAACTGCCTGAACGGGCTGGTCGGCGCTGATAGTAGCTGAACCCTTAAACGCGCCGGATAGACCTGCCACATTGCCCAAATAAAGGGACGCTGTTGCATTCTGCTTGAGATTAACGGTCTCTTGTGCAGCTTCTGAAGCTTGTCCTTCACGATAGAATTTAAAAATGACCGTCGCTTCACCGGTACCGCCATTACCATACGTAACAGACGTAGTGAAGTTCGTGTCATTGGCAGACGTCTGCGCAAAGACAGAACCAAACGTCGACAGCAACAGCACCAACGCCAGTACCAGACTGACCTGTGCTTTCCGCTTTGTAATTCTCATGTTTCTTTCTTCCTTTCGTACTCTATTGTAGCCAAACTGAATGCTTAATGATCCGTTTGCTAAATCGGCATATTTGCACGACTTAGCTTGCATACCTTTGCTTCACGATCCTCGCAGAACACTGTTGCTATACATGCTTTCTATGCTGTTCTGCTTCGACGAGTAGCCCTCACATCAATTGCTGCACTACAGAAGACGTTTCCCGTCTCATCGAATCCACAACCCATCCTGAGTCGTATCTATCACACGTACCTTCACAGGTTGACGGTTTCAACGGACGCGTTACACGCTTTTCATTACGTCTCCATTGTAGCCATCTGCCCGGCCATTTCAATACTCCATTTGGGGTATTGTCACGGATCCTAGGACGCAATACACTGGTGCAGATGGCTAACACCTCGGGTTATGTGCCTATTGCGACTGCGGAATAATAGTTGCGAACGGGCTGACTCATTGCGCAGGCAGTTTGTTGACTTGACCCGTGTTCGCTACAATTCCGGCATCGCTCATCCCGTGAAATAGTTTCGAGGTTGAGCCGGAACTATGTTGCGGCAGTGATCCGTACCGCCAACTGCGTATGCGAACGAAGAATTGTTGTTCGTACACGATCAGGATGAAGTGGTCTGAAACTGTTTAACGAATTAACCGATGAAACCAAGGAACTGAATATGCCCCATCGACAAGTGCTCTACCGTATAACGCTCGGCTTGCTCGTCGCCATGCTGCTCATCAGTGGCTGCTCTAAGAAGAATGACAACCAAGCAGCCGCCGAACCAGCTGCTCAGGAAGCTGCGTCTCAGACGGAAGAGCCTACCGAGGAACCAACCATTGCGCCGACGGAAGCGCCGACAGAAGAGCCTAGCATGGAACCTACTGAGGCGCTGGCGGAGGAGCCGACAGCCGAACCGACCGAAGAAACGTCCGGCGAACCGAGTGCTGAATCTGCTGCTCAACCCGAGAGTCCGCTGGCAGGTGAGCAGCCGGTGAGCCCTCTGACAGAGCCCCAGCCGGAAAGCCCGCTGGCAGCACAGGCGGCCGAGCACGGTTACAACACCGCCGAACCTGTGGTTGTTGAGGCTGAGGTCAAAGAAGGGCAGGCGCTGGTTGTTGGTACTCTGATATCGAACGTTACCGGTGATCCGCTGAATAATACCGTCGTTCGCTTCCCAAAGGTCAACTGCCCCGAGACCGCCGACGAGGCCGTAAAGGGCAATGACGCCGGTGAAGGTTGCTTCTGGGCCTTGTCCGATGCATTCACACCCGGTGCAGTCACGAGCGACGATGGGACTTTCAAAGTGGAGGTGGAAGAGCCAGGTGAATATATGTTCCTGGTAGGCGACATGATGACGGTCTATGCGTGGGCGGAAGTCACGCCGGACAAGGCTTTTCGTTTCATGACTGAGCCTGACACGGCGATCGATCTCGGAGAGATAACAGTCGACTATCAATAGTTGGGTAAAATCAATTACCGACACGGATGAAGCTGTGCAACATTGGATTCACTTTCGAACCCTGATTTCAACGCTTCCGTATTTAGTTTTGTGATCAGCTTAGTTACAGCTACTGCCTGGGCGGGATTTCTATACGTCCTGCCTGGGTACGCGCTGAGCCAACTCCTCCTTCGACCACCTCTGCTAACCAAGAAACCGAACAGGCTGGACCTGCTGCATACAGTAGCCCTGTCGGCTGCTCTGACCATCAGCCTGTATCCCATACTCTTTCTTTGGACCAACCGTTTCGCTTACCAAGTGGGTGTTTGGATCGCCTGGGTACCTGGAATTCTGGGAGCGCTGTACGTGTTATGGCAAGTTGGATCCTGGGTCGCACGAACTCTACATAAGCATAGGCTTGGGCTGTCTGACTATTACGCTAGTTATGTCATCTTAGCGGTGACGGTGTTAGCACTGCTTGTCACCCGGCTGTGGCCGGTTCAAGCGATGATTGCGCCGGCATGGGGTGATTCCGTTCATCACACAATGATCGTACAGCTCATGCTCGATCACGGCGGGCTGTTTACATCATGGGCGCCGTATGCTCCCATTGAGTCGTTCACCTATCACTTTGGATTCCACAGCGCAGCTACCGTGCTGGCGATGGTCAGCGGCATGGATGCACCGCACGCGGTCATCATCAGCGGACAACTGCTGAACGTGTTGGCCGTGCTGGCTCTGTATCCGTTGGCGTCACGGCTGGGCGGCAGCTGGATCGCCGGAGCCGTAGCGATACTCGTTGCCGGTCTCGTCTCACAGCAGCCGGGTATGTTTGTAAACTGGGGACGTTATACGCAGCTCAGCGCGCAGATCATACTGCCGGTGCTCATTTGGGCCATGGACGTGTGGTGGACGGAACCAGTCAAGCCATCCAAGGGACTGCTATTCCTGATCGCGCTGATGGCTGCCGGTCTGGCATTAACACATTACCGCGTGGCTATACTTGGCGCGCTAGCAGCGGTTGCGTGGAGCGTCTGGGCGCTCTGGTGCATGCGTGACGACGTGCGCGAATGGCTGTCACGCACATTACAGATGATTGCCACCGGTGCAGCAGCAGGCATACTCATCCTGCCGTGGGTACGCGTCATCCAGAACAGTCGCCTAGCTGAATCGACAGCCACAATTGCGGAACGCAGTACTTCGTCAGCCGTAACCGCTAGCGAACTGGCTATTTGGCAGACGCTGAATAGCTACTATGCCACGCTTCTGTTGGTCATCGCCCTGGTGGCTCTAGCCGTAGCGTTCTGGCGACGTCGCCAACTGGCAGCGCCCCTGTCCTTCTGGATATTGCTTGTGTTCATCGCAGCCAATCCCTATCTGCTCGGACTACCCGGCGCTGGCATCGTCACCAACTTCCTGCTGATGTTGGCGCTTTACATACCTGTTGCCGTGCTAATTGGTTGGCTGTCAGCCGAGGTATGGGGACTGGTCGGCGAGTGGCAATCCGTTCGTATCGGGTTGGCTGTGGCAGCGACGTTGTTGGCGGTGCTGGGCATCCGCTATCAACTCGACGTGGTAGACCCATTTTACGAGATGGTGATGCAAAGCGATATCGCCGCCATGGACTGGATTGACGAGAATACGCCAGCGGAGAGCCGCTTCCTTGTCAACACGTTCCTCGCCTACAACGGCCGCGTGGTTGCCGGTTCGGATGCTGGCTGGTGGTTGCCCTACTATACGCAACGCGAGTCAAACCTGCCGCCCATGTTATATAGTGTCGAACGACTGGCGGATGGCGTGGATCGCGACAGCTTTCCACAGTTGGTGCGCGATATTCAAGCGAGTGAGGGCGAACGCGGCGCCTTGCGGACCGTGTTGTGCGCAAACGGTATTTCGCACGTCTATTTGGGCGAGCGGCAGGGCGAGGTTGGCGTAGGCGTAGAACCGCTCATTCCGCCTGCGTGGTTGGCGGATAATCCAGACTTCTCACTCGAGTTTCAGGCATCTCGTGCACAGGTCTGGTCCTTCGCAACAGACCGCTGTGAAGCATTCCACTAATATTTATCAGCAATATCATAATAATTGACAAGATGCCCGCCCTATGCTATATTTTACGAAGTTAAAGGCGTGGCGAATTCGCCATTCTTGGGCAAACAGAAAGCGCCATCACAAGCAGTGAATGCACTGCCTATTAAGTGGCTGAGGCGCTCGGACATGTTGGTTGTAGTGCATAGGATAATTGGGTGAACGCTGTACGGCAGCACATTCTAGAGATACTGAAAGAACACTCATGCGCCACTGTGGCTGAGCTGGCTGACCATCTTGAGATGGCGCCGGTATCCGTACGGCATCACCTGGATATCCTGCAAGGCGATAACCTTATTCGTGTCGAACGCTTGGCTCGAACTGGTTCTGTGGGACGCCCGCAACAGGTTTACGCATTAACGCCGCATGCCAATGACTACTTCCCAGACAATGCGGCGGCGTTGGCAAGTGAACTGCTGAAGCAGCTAAAGAATCGGCTGCCGCGGGAAGAGTTCAACCAGGCGCTGGTCTCTGTAGCCGCAGAGTTCACAACTGCAATTGATGCGGATGATCTGTCCGCCGCTGTGGACCATGAGCGTATGGATATGATCGTCGATTTCTTGAATGAGCGCGGCTATTTGGCCCGCTGGGAAAAGGACGAGCAGGCTACGGTCGAACTGGTCCAGGAGTCGGCAGACTCTGACCCTAACTCACAGACGGACGATGTCTATCTGTTGCACAAATGCAATTGTCCGTACTCGGGTATCAAGTCCGCCGAGAATGAGTTGTGCCGGATGGACAAAGCTCTCATTGAACGTTTGTTGGGGCAGCCGTGCGAGCGAGTGCGCACCATCGCACAAGACGCGCCATGCTGTACATATCGCATTGGTACACCGATCCAGTTGCCGGTGGAATTGTTGGATGAAAGCATTGTCTTATCGTCAGCTTGATCTTCGATACTTTCGATAGTAGTATGCTGGTCCCCTTGACCGGCAAAAGAGTAGCATTTTTGTAGTAGATAATTTGGCGAAGTTATTTGAGCAGTAGCAAAGAGTAGAATGACTGAGATAAAGTTACAATCAACAGATTTGGGTTCCGTATTTGTGGTTCCCAATGCTGACACGAGCGTCGCTGAGCCGATGTTCGATTCATACGATCGACGCATCAACTACATGCGCATCAGTTTGACGGACGTATGCAACCTGCGCTGTGTCTATTGCATGCCGGAACACATGCAGTTTATGAACAAAAGCGTCTTGATGACCGACGAGGAGCTCATGTTCCTTGTGCGCGTCGGCGCCAGCCTAGGAGTCAACAAGATCCGGCTGACAGGCGGCGAACCGACGGTGCGGCATAACATCGTAGAGCTCGTACGGCAGATCGCTTCCGTTCCAGGCATCAATGACCTAGCCATGACCACCAACGCGGTCATGCTCAACAAGCTGGCGCAGCCGTTAGCAGACGCTGGACTCAATCGCGTAAACATCAGCATCGACACAGTTGACCCGGCCAAATTCCATCACATCACACGCTGGGGAGATCTCAATGATATCTGGTCGGGCATCCACGCGGCGGAAGAAGCCGGGTTGACGCCTATTAAATTGAATTGCGTGGTGGTACGAGATTTCAACGAAGTGGATGTGCCGAAGTTAGCCGGATTAAGTATTGATAATGAATGGGATGTTCGCTTCATCGAGATGATGCCATTCGGCGAGGTCAACGAGTTTCAGCGAATGAATATCGTCTCGTATCAGGAGATGCGTCAGAGCGTCGAAGAGGTATACGGACCGCTGGACGAAACCGGCTACGACTACGTCGATCCCAGTCGGCCATTCCGCATCCCCGGCGCCAAAGGTACGCTAGGCTTCATCAGCAGCGTTACCGAACCGTTCTGCCAGGGCTGTGGTCGTATCCGCCTTACGGCGGACGGCAAACTACGTCTGTGTCTGTTGCGAGACAACGAAGTCGACCTGTTAACGCCTCTGCGCGAAGGCGCTACTTTTCAGGAAATGCGCACGATCATGCGCGACGGAGTATTTCACAAGCCGTGGGGGCATGGTCTGGATGAAGGCACGTTCGCAGAAAACCGTGTCATGAACCAGATTGGCGGCTAGCGTCATTGAGTAGTCGTACAGTAGTCGTGTGCGGTACGGCGCTTCATTTCGGAGCGAAGATGATAGATTGGTATTGTGACCACTCAGAAGGTAATCAAGACCAATCACGTCGATAGTAATAATAAACACGATGCACTAGCTGTAATTTGAGGTAGGTTCGTAGGAAGTAGAACGCTGTAGTAAGTGTAGGACAATCGTAATTGAAGTGGTCAGCGGGTAGTATGTGGATAGTACCGCGTGCTACTGGAAAAGTATGAAGGAGAGCCATAGATGGTTAATGTAACAGAGGCGGCGGCTGAAAAGCTGAGTTCCGTCATGGAGCAGAAGGGGCTGGATAGCTCCCATGGCCTGCGTGTTTTCGTACAGGGCGGCGGCTGTGGAGGTATGCAGTACGGTATGACATTTGAGGACAGTCCTCGTGAAGATGACAACGTCTACGAGCAGCACGGTCTCAAAGTTATCGTTGATCCGACGAGCCTTTTCTATATTGAAGGCGCGAACATTGATTATGTGGACAACCTGATGGGCGGCGGATTCCATATTGACAATCCGCAGGCTGTCAGCGCATGTGGCTGTGGCAGCAGTTTCCGCACGGCCCAAACCCACACCGGCGAAGAAGTGCCGGAGACCTGTGCAACGCACTAGTCGATTTCGTTAATACGAGTTGAAAGGGGCGAGGAGGCTTATGCATCTCCTCGCCCCTTCACGTGAAGCATAGCAGCGCAGATTCATAACCATACTCCCGGCAGCCTATTTTTATGATATTGTTCATAAAAATTTGGGCAACCTGTGACAGCGTGATAGAATGCACCGCATTCAATTCACAGGTATATGGGCGAGAATGTTGTTGAAGGAGGGTATTCCTTGCGCGTTGTACTGATTAATCCTAGATTTCGTCTACCCATCGACACGCGAACGACGCCGCATTTGGGGTTGGCCTACTTAGCCGCCGTTAGCGAGCGACGTGGCGATGAGGTGGTTATCTTTGACGCAGATGTGGAGAAGGAGTCAGTAAGCGAGTTTGTCCAGGAGTTCAAGCCGCATTTGGTTGGCATCACGGCTAACACGCCACAGGTGAAGCAGGCGTGGCGTACGGCTAAAGCGATCAAGGGAGTACATAACTGCCCGGTCGTGTTGGGCGGTCCCCATGTCAGCGTCTTGCCAGAGGAGAGCGCAGCCAAAGAGTCGGTCGACATTATCGTGGTCGGCGAAGGCGAAGAGACCTGGATCGACATCAGCGATCGCCTGGAGTCGCATCTGCAAACTCATGGTGAAGACGCGCTGGGTACCTTCATGGATCCTGAGGCGAACACGCTCGGCGACTGTCTTGGCATCACGTATAAGTCAAGCGATGGTCAGATTCACAACAATCCTGGACGCACGCCGATTCCAGACCTTGACAGTCTGCCATGGCCTGCCTACCACCTGTTCAACATGGAAAAGTACACAAATCTGCAGCCAGCCACCGACAGTGTGGACGGCGCCCGCAGCTTCTCCATTATGACCAGCCGCGGCTGTCCGTATCGCTGCACGTTCTGTAGCCAGAGCATCATGCCCATCAAGTGGCGCAGCCGCAGCCCAGAGAATGTGCTCGCTGAGTGGAAGCATCTGGTGGAAGAGATGGATGCGCAGGAGATCGGTGTGCTGGATGACAGCGCCAATATTCGCGTCAAGCGGCTAGAAGAGCTTTCCGACCTGCTCATCGAGAACAATTTATCTCACGTTCCATGGATATTCGTCAACGGCATCCGCGCCAACTTGGCGAACAAGGAGCTACTTGCGAAGCTGAAGGCAGCTGGGCTGAAACGAACGGCGTTTGGCGTCGAGAGCGGTGACCCGGACATTTTGAAGAGTGTGGATAAGAAGGTCGACCTGGATACCATTCGCGAGGCGTTCAAGAACGCCAAATCGGTGGACTTGGAGACTATCGGCTTCTTTATCATCGGGCTGCCCGGCGAAACACGTGAGACCATGCAGCGAACAATTGATTTCGCCATCGAACTGGATCCGCTGATTGCCAACTTCTCAATGATGACGCCTTACCCAGGCACCGCGGTCTATGAGATGGTGCAGAAGCAAGGCCACATGCTCATCAACGACTGGGAAGACTACGTGTTCTTTGAGCAGCAGGCACGCTATGAAATGGGCGAAATGACCGCTGATTTAGTGGAGGAAATGTATCGCAAGGCGTACCGGCAGTTCTATCTGCGGCCTTCTCCGATACTGCGACGGTTGAAGACCAAGGACTTCTGGTTTAACCTGCCACGCAATGTGCGCATAGCGTCGCGGACGTTTATTCCGAAGAAGGAAAAAACAGCTTTGCGCAAGTCCATCGAAGCGGAAGGGGCGCTGTAGTCCATGCGAGTACTATTAGCTAGCCCGGAAGCAAAGGTTTGGAGCGAGCGCAAACACATCCCTCTAGGTCTTGGCTACTTAGCCGCAGTCCTTCGCGAAGGCGGACACGAAGTCATGATCTACGACGCGGCCGTCGAAGACGTAGACGTTGGCTATTACCTAGATTTGGCGGAACAGCGCCGAAAACCCTATGACATAATCGGCGTTACGGCTACCACACCGCTTATCGACGAGGCGTGGGAAATGGCGCAATACGCCAAGAAGCGCGGTTTGATCACCGTCCTAGGCGGTCCCCACCTGACGATTATGCCCTTCGAGTCCATGGAGAAACCGCACAGCGACTACGTGGACTATGTATTCAAAGGGGAAGCGGAATATAGTTTCCTGCATCTTGTGAATACGCTGGACGCGGGCAAGCAGCCCGAGCTCATGCCAGGCATCCATTTCAAGCATGGCGACGAGCTAATCGCCAGCTTCGAAAGCCCCATGATCCCAGAGCTGGACGCATTGCCCTTTCCGGCGCATGACCTATTCAAGATCGACCGCTACACCAATTTGCAGCCGTTAACGGACGGGCTCGACCCGAACGCACGCAGCTTCACAATCTTGACAAGCCGAGGCTGCCCGTACAAGTGCACGTTTTGCTCCAAGCCGGTTACCGGCGACACCTGGCGTGCGCGATCCGTGGAGAGCGTCGTCCAGGAATGGAAATGGCTGGTGAACGGCCTGCACGCTACCGAAATCGGTGTAACCGACGATATCTGGAATCTGAAACTGCCGCGCGCCAAGGAACTCTGCCGCCGTCTGGTGGAAGAGGGGCTTAACACGGTGCCGTGGGTAACGGTGCACGGTATGAAGGTGAATCACACGGACGCCGAGCTTTTCCAGTTGATGAAGGCGGCAGGAGCTAAGCGCGTCGGATTCGGCGTGGAGAACGGCGACGAAATGATGCTGAAGAAGGTCATCCGCAAGGGACAGACCCTTGACATGGTTCGCCGTGCTTTCCGCGATGCCAAGGCTGCAGATCTGCAGACCATGGGATTTTTCATCTATGGTATGCCCGGTGACACGGAAGAAACCATGGAGAAGACGACGCAGTTGGCGTTGGAATTGGACCCGAAACTGGCCAATTTCCTGCTGGCAGCACCCTTCCCGGGCACAGTCATGTACGACATGATTCAGGAGGGCGGCGAGGTTTTTGCCGACAAGTGGAGCGATTTTGCTATTCACGAACAGAAGGCGCGCTTCACCATGAACGACGGCTACGACCCGGAACTGGTCTTGCGCAAGTGGCGCGAAGCGTACCGGCGCTTCTACCTCTATCGCCCCAAGCGCGTGTTGGAGAAGGCCACATTCAAAGAGAACTGGACGAATCTGCCTAACACCGTCAAGCAGGCGCGACGTTTCTTCGTGGGCAACAAAAGCCAGTCGGCACACAATGGTGCGAATCGTCAGAACGGCGCCAGCGGCACTACAGTCCATGTCACCAGCGACGAAGAACTCACATCTGTTTAGGCAGCCGCAGATTAGTTGCTGCGCTTAGCAGACTAGATTCGACTCCACACCATGATTGGACTGTTCGCCAAGTTACCGCTTTATTGGTCCTTCCGGACCTTTGGTTGGCCGCGCGTCAAGCCATTCTCGGTTGTGATCAGCGTCTCCTATCGCTGCAACAGCAAATGCCGCACCTGTGATATTTGGCGCAAGCCCAACGACGACCTATCGGTGGACGAATGGGACAAGGTCTTTGCAAGCTTGGGACATAGCCCGTTCTACATGACCTTCACAGGCGGCGAGCCGTTCTTGCGCAAGGACTTGGACGAGCTCGTCATTCGCGCCTATCGACAATGCAAGCCTGAAGTCATCACCATTCCCACCAACGGCATGCTCACGGACCGCGTTCTGACCATGGCGGATCGCATGTGCACGGAGTGTCCATCGTCCAGTATCGGCATCAACTTGAGCCTGGACGGAATCGGCGACGAGCACGATGACATTCGCGGTGTGGAAGGCAACTGGGCGAAGGCCATGGAGACGTGGCAGCAGCTCAAGGAGTTGCAAGAGAAGCACGAGAACCTGCTGCTAACCGTCCACACGGTAGTCAGCCGCTTTAATGTGGATCGTATCAAGGATATTGTGGAGGGGCTGGCTTTCTTGGAGCCGGACAGCTACATCACTGAGGTAGCGGAAGAACGTGTCGAGCTGGACACAGTTGGGTGGGGCATCACGCCGCTGCCGGACGACTACGACGAGATCGCCGACTTTTTGAGCCAACATGCTCGTCAAGCGCCGGCGAAAGGCCTAGCGCGCTTCACGCAAGCCTTCCGGGCGCATTACTACCAGTTCGCCAAGCGCGTGCTGCATGAACGGGACCAGGTCATTCCCTGCTATGCGGGATGGGCAAGCGCACACATTGCACCCAACGGCGATCTCTGGAGTTGCTGTATTCGGGCGGAGTCGGTGGGCAGCTTGCGAGACAACAACTACGATATCACTCCAGTTTGGCGCAGCCAGGCTATGAACAATCTGCGCGGCAGCATCAAACGCAAGGAGTGCGCCTGTCCTATGGCCAACGCCAACTACGCCAACATGCTCCTGCATCCGCCCACGGTGACGAAGGTAATCCTTGACGTAGTACGCTGATACCGTCAGCCATTACTAGCAACCAGCCGCAAACCTATTTCACAAGCCCCATGGCTTTGAGCACCAGTTCGCGCATGGCAACAGCCGCGCCGTCTTCCTCGATGGGAAGCGCATAATAGTCGGCTACAGCCGCTACCCCCTCCGTGCAGTTACCCATCGCCACAGCATATCCTGCCGCTTCCAACACAGGAATATCGTTGTCGCTGTCACCGATAGCGATGACACGCGCCGGATCGATGCCGAGTATCTTGCAAAGGCGGAGCAACCCTTGACCCTTATCCAGACCAGGCGCCGTTCCTTCAACAAGCCTGGGATGCGTGCGCGTGATATACAGGTCGGGCGAGAAAAGCTTCTTCAGTTCTGCAACCAGGTTCACGTCATCCGGTGACTCGTCGATGGTCAGAAACTTCAGCGGCGGATGTACATCACCTGCCACAAGGTCAGAGAGCGGCCCATGTATCTGCCTTGGAACTGTGAAGACATGGTCGTAGAAGTCCGGCTCCGGACCGGAATGGTTCTGGTAGATGAGTGTTTGGCCTTCCGATCCCAGGAAATATAGTGCTGTGATGTAGTCCTGCGCGTCGATCCAGGCTGTGGCGCGACGCGCAGTGTCCAGTGGAATGGTTGTCTCGTCCAGCACCTTGCCCGTGACCGGATCGCCGATAACGGCGCCCTGTGTGGTCACTACGGGCGTGGTAATGCCCAGTGGCGCCACATGCTCGCGCACGTAGTCGAGCGTTCGACCAGTCACGATGGTAACGGGCACACCGGCATCCTGGACTGCGCGGATAGTCTCGCGCACAAGCGCAGAGAATGGCTTGTGATCGTAGAGGTCAAGGATGGTACCGTCCAGGTCTAGCGCGACCAGGTCAAAGGGCTTATCTGCAATTGACGTCATGTCTGCGATGCGGTTCCGTCTTTGTCTGTCTAGAGTGCGGCGACCAGCAGCCGATCTTGTCCGTGATAATCCTGACGCACATTCACGTATGCGATTCCAGGTATGAGACGCTCAACCAGCTCGATCATAGGCTCTCCCTGGTCATGGCCGATCTCCAGGAAAAAGACGCCGCCAGGATCGAGATAATCAGGAATCTGCCATAGGAGACGCTTGATGGTATCGAGCCCGTCCGGACCGGCTTCTAGCGCAAGCTGCGGCTCATAGTCGCGCACATCGCGCATGAGCTTCTGATATTCGTCCCGGCGAATATAGGGCAAGTTTGCCGCCACAACATCCACTTTGCCCGGCAATGGTCGCAGCAGATCTCCCTGTAGCAGAGTAACCTGACGGCGTGTATCCAGGCGAGCGAGGTTTTCCCGGGCAACCAGTATCGCTTCCTCGCTGATATCGGTCGCGAAGATGGCGGCATCCTCGCAGTTGACGGCGACCGCCAGTGCGATCGCTCCGCTGCCAGTGCCTGCGTCCGCTACTAGGACGTGCTTATTCGGTCGCGATTCGATATGGTCCAGAACTGCGTCGACGAGCAACTCTGTTTCAGGCCGCGGAATGAGCACGCGCTTGTCTACAGTGAGTTCAAGGCCGTAGAACTCCTTCTTGCCCACCAGGTAGGCAACCGGCTCTGCAGCTGTGCGACGTGCCACCAATTCGGAAAAGGTCTTCGCCTCCGCCGGCATGAGCTCATAGTCATAGTGGGCGAATAACCAGCTTCGATCTACGCCCAGCACATGCGCCAGGATGACTTGCGCGTCCAGATTCGCCGTGCTGCTGCCGCCGTCTTCCAGTCGCTGTGTCGCAGAGACGATGGCCCGCCCGACAGGCGCGTACGGCATCAGCGTCCATTCGATTTGCTGCCACGAATCGGACAATGCAACCATAGTAGCGCTGCTGCCGGCTTGTCCGCCTGCGCTGATGTGCGGTGGGTTCAGATCTCTATTCAGATGTTCGTTCCCGCTGTTGTTTGTACTGCGATGATTGTTGGATGGGGATTCCGATACCATTTGATCTGATTCGTTCATACTAACGTGATCAGCTTGGACGAGCCCCCTCGCGACGTCATCGTCGTGATAATTCGCACCGCGGCTATCGTTCGCCGAATGCAAATTGACCCGTAAGAGTGCCAAGATAACCTCCTGATTCCTGTGACCAGTTGCCAATCATCTAGACCGTCTAGTGCAACTGGGCTGGTTAACTTCATCGGTAACCGGTTGAGGCAGAGTGTATTCTTCGTCGAATACAGCTTTGCCAGAAACACTTGCTCGGTCAATTTCAACCGAGCAGCGTATTTCATATTCTTATTATACCAAATGCAGTCAATAATCTACAGTGACGAAAACAGGGATTCCGGCTTTGCGGCAACTCATTCTTCGCAAGTCATGACGAACCCGTACCGTGAAAGAAACGCACTGCCGTACGACCTTGGAAAACGGTTCCCTTGTTGCGTGATCGCCTGCGCGTCGACGACTTCGCTAATGATTAGTTGGACGAGCTGAATAGGTTTGCGTCTACGTCGTCTCGACGCTGACCGCCTCCAGTTGAGCCGCCCTGTCGCTGTAGGAGAGCTCCTCAATAAACTCATCCAAATTACCGTTCATAACCGATTCCAGCTGATAAACGGTTTTGTTGATGCGATGGTCGGTGACACGGCTCTGCGGGAAGTTGTAGGTGCGGATCTTCTCGCTGCGGTCACCGCTGCCAATCTGGCTGCGTCTTGCAGCGCCCAACTCTTCCATGCGCCGCTCCTCCTCCAAGGCAAAGAGCCGGGAGCGGAGGATACGCATGGCCTTGAGACGGTTCTGCAGCTGACTCTTCTCATCCTGGCAGGAGACAACCATGCCGGTGGGTATGTGCGTGATGCGTACAGCCGAATCAGTCGTGTTGACGCTTTGGCCGCCCGGTCCGCTGCTGCGGAAGATATCGATGCGAATGTCGTTGTCCGCGATTTGAACCTCTACGTCCTCTACTTCGGGCAGGACAGCAACCGTTGCTGCGCTGGTATGAATGCGCCCCTGACTTTCGGTTACAGGTACGCGCTGTACACGATGGACGCCGGATTCGTACTTGAGCTTGCCGTACGCGCCCTTGCCCTTCACCGCGAAGATTACTTCCTTGAAACCGCCGATACCGGTCTCGTTGCTACTCAGCAATTCGATCTTATAGCCGTGATCTTCCGCCCAGCGCAAATACATGCGATACAGCTCCCCTGCAAAGAGGCCTGCCTCATCGCCTCCTGTACCGGCTCGGATTTCCACGATGACGTTCTTCTCATCGTTGGGATCCTTGGGCAATAACAGCAGCTTCAGGTTCTCCTCGAGTGTTTCGCGCTCGGCTTCGAGGTCCTCATTTTCCAACGCCGCCAGTTCGGCGATTTCGGGATCATCCTCTTGTTCCAGTTCGCGATTCTCCGTGATCTGCGTTTCGACGTCCTGGTAGCGCTGATAGACACGCACCATTTCCTCGATGTCTGTCCGTTCCCGCGCTAGTTCATTCAATCGATTGTAATCGGCGGCAATTTCCGGATCGCCCATCATTCGATTGAGTTCTTCGTACCGACTTGTTACGCTGTCTAGTTTTTCTGTAAGTGCTGACATTTATTTACCGCTATCCAACGACCCTGTGACGGGTCAACAACTGCATGACGTACCGTATACTGAATCAGCCACCGCTGTCTAGTCGCAACAGAGAGCCTCTAACGATTGCGATAGCTCCGGTGATCGGACCACTCTCATGGCGTCGCTAATCATCTGTAAAAAGAGGCAAATGCCCCAGCGACGTGATCTCTTTCCAGTCGTCCGCGCTGCCCTCGGTGAAGATGGTCATTTCACATACGATTTCCGCCTGGGCGCGATCCATGAGCAAGCGCATTGCATTCAACGTGCTGCCGGTGCTGATAACGTCATCCACGAGCACCGCATTCTTGGCCTGCACTAAGTCGATGTCCTTGCCGTCCAGATAGAGTGTTTGCGGAGCGCCCGTCGTAATTGAGATCACCTCCGCTTCCAGACAATTAAGCATGTAGGGTTTACGAATCTTCCGTACAACCACATACGGTAGGCCGGTACGCACGGACATGGCGTGCGCGAGGGGGACCGCTTTCACTTCCGGTGTAACAATCACATCGGCGTTATCCGGCAAGCGTTTCGCCAGCGCATCCGCCGACGCTTCGACGACTTCCGTGTCGCCCAGGATGTTCAGAAGTGCAATCTTCAGATTGGGCGCCACCTGGAAGAGCGGCAGATCTCGCTTTATCCCTGCGATATCGACTGGATATACGCGGCCATCATAGCTCATGACATTCGCTCCCGAGTCATGCATTGGTCCTATTGACTATACCAATCCGCCACTTGTCTCGGTTGTACTGGCTCTTTTCAAAGGCGCATGAAAAGGCACATTTGCACGCCAGCGAGTCGAAACCTATGGCAACCGAAACCCACACGCGGACATCCCATTTTACCACAGTGTAAACTGCGCAAAGAAAAACGTCGGCACAGCTACGTCAGGCAGTTCGTTGGCTACTGAGTGTGAAATGATGCTGCACGCGGGTAAGTGGCGGAGTCTATGGCCCTTGATACTCCTGGCGAATGTGGCTTAGCGGGAAAATAGCTGCCACGAGACAGACGGCGAATACTACAATCAATCCGAGTTGCCCCACGACACCGAGCGACGCAAGTTCGTTCTTCAGATAGGCGACAAGCAATACCACTGCCACAAATCCGTTTGCAAGCGCCATAGTTGCCATCGCCGACGCAGGCACGGTTCGCTCCGTAGCGGCGAGGATGAGCATCACGCCCAACGACAGCAGGAGACCGCCTGCCAAGCGAACGGGCCAGATCGGTCCTATAGAGTAGACGCCCCAGTTTTCCAGCGTGGCGTGCGATGGAACCAGCAATAGCAGACCGAGACCAAAGCCGACGACGATGGCGTTCACGCGCATAATCAGGCGCAGGTAATGGTATGCGTCGTTGAGACTGTAGGCCAAGGTATGTTCCCGAATTGGAAGCGTGCAATGATGAATAATTGAAGATTTCCGATCAGCCGCCATTGTAGCCCAGGAGAAACCTGCCGACAACTACTACGTACTGTTCTAGAAGTGGCGAGCAGGCCGAATTCTGCTACAATTGATCAGACTATCCTAGGAGGCAAACTGCGCTTGAGCAAGATCAGTCCATTCCAGATTGTCGACGAGAACGGCAAATCGGACGCCAATGACGGAACGGCTAAACAGCCGTCTCAGAAGAGCGCCGTCAAATTTGTTGAGCGACTCAGTTCGCTCATGACGCCGCTGATCATACTCGGTACGCTTTTAGCCGTCATGTGGGCAGTGGAATTCGTCGATTGGATGCTGCCGAAAATTCCGTCCGGTCAGCTACAAACACTGGACGTCTACGGCATTGAGCCGCGCATGACCGGCGAGTACTGGAGGATAGCCGCTGCGCCGTTTCTTCATGCCGGCTTCCGTCACCTGATTGCCAACAGCATTCCCTTGTTGGTGCTCGGTTATCTCGTGATTATTCGGAACCGGTGGCACTTTCCGCTGGTTTTTGTCACGGCTACAGTGGTGAGTGGTCTGGGCGTTTGGCTATTTGGCAGCGCCAATACCATCCATATCGGCGCAAGCGGCGTTATCTTCGGTTTCATGGGCTATCTCCTAGGTCGAGGATTCTTCGAACGCAGCATTGTATCGATCCTTTTCGGTGTGGTGGCACTGCTGCTATACGGCAGCATCCTTATGGGCGTACTACCTGGGCAGCAGGGCGTCTCCTGGCTGGGACATTTGTTCGGCCTGTTAGGCGGTGTACTGATTGCGTATCTGCTCAACCTTGTTCGGAAACGAAGCATCACTTCGGAAGTGTCGCCGTCCGATGACAGATCAAGTAGCAGCGTATAATCCATACCTCACTTTCTGACCACGTCCAACACGGAGCAAATGCAATGTCGGCCCAGTATAGCTGGCAACCACTGCCAAAAGAGGAAGTCATCAAGGCCATCGAACGTCGCTATCCTGCGCGAGTTCCGCTCGTTCAGACGCAGTGGTGGGGCGAGGGCTTCCAGGAGATGCACGGTGCGGCACTGGATCCGTTCAACCAGTATCCGGAGGATGCCATCATCAAGCTTATCGAACCGGTGGAACCGGCAAAGATGGAGCTCTCATGGCCTCTGATTATGGATGGCGCACGCGATTCGCGCGTGGTCATCGACGACTGGGCCAAGCTGGATGAGTTCATCGAAAAGCTGCCGGACCCGGACAACGATCCGCAGATGGATGGCTTACAGGAAATCGCGGAGCAGGCCCGCCAGCTAGATCGCTATTTCATGTTCGGCTGGTGGCGTCTATTCTTCGAACGTCCCTGGGCGATCCGGGGCATGCAGAATCTGCTACTGGATTTCTATCTCCATCCAGAGGAAGTACATCGCCTGCACGCAGCCCTGGCGGACCACTACATCAAATACCTGGCTTGGGGCGTGCGAGAACTGCAACCGGACGGCTTCTGGACAAGTGATGATTTGGGGCATCAGAAGCAACTCTTCATGCGTCCCGAGACGTTTCGCTCGCTCATCAAGCCCTACTATATGCAGATGGGCAAGTTCATTCACGGCAATGACATGCACTGGTGGCTGCATTCCTGCGGTAATAACACAGCAATCCTGGACGACCTCATCGAAGCCGGTGTAGATGTATTTCATCCTGTGCAGAAAGGCACCATGGACTACGAGCGCGTTGCTGCGGAGTATGGTGATCGCTTGACGTTTTTGGTGGGCTTCGACGTGCAGCACGTGTTGCAGGAGGAATCACCAGAAGACGTTCGCGCTGAAGTACGAGAGATCATTGACACATTCGACCGCAAGGATGGCGGTATGTGTATTGCAGCCGGCAACGGAATTCTTCCCGGCACACCGCTCGAAAATGTGGACGCTTTTATCGACGAATCGCTGCGGTATGGGGCTGCGCACCGACAACGCTTTTTGATGCGTTAGTCGTCCCAAACTGGGTTACCTGGGACATTAGGTTTGCACAGAAGTTTGCGCATCTTCGTCTCACCACTGATATTCATCTCCGGTAGGCAGTCTGCATCAGCAGGGTGGCATACGACAAAAGCCCTGCACCATTGGTACATCTGCCGGTCGAACTATTCCAAGAAGACCGTATGCTATATACATCAGATGCTACCACGAACTTGGCAATTCGATTTTACTCACTTGGTCCCAACCTAATCGAAGCCTAGTCGCTCTGGAACCCTGGTTCGTTGTGGGCATTTGCACCGAACAACAGTGACGCTGGTAATGGCTGCATATTGCTCCTTGCAGCTCATCGTTCCGGCAAGTTAGACTCGTCAGATACTGAAGGCTTACTATGAATTGGAATAGCACGGATCGAAACCCTGCCCATGACGAGGTCGTTGAAGCACAGGATGAACAGGTTGCAGTGCAACAGATTCGTTATCCCTTTGTCTCAGACTCTCAGAATGAAAATATGACCATTGAGAAGCTGCAGCGGGTCAGCAGCGAGCTGCTAAGTCGCCTTTTCAAGCGATAGTACTACAGAGACAATTGCGGTCGGCATCTGCTTACCCGCAGCGCCTCTGCGACAGAATAGTACTTGGATGCGCCTGCTCGGAGGTGACCGAGCGGGTAATTTGCTGTTGAGCAGCGTGCTGTATCGTCACAGATTTCGACTGTCATTGCTGTCTTGGGTTACTAGCCACTGGTCCCTAAAACTGGTACCAAGCATAGAATAGCCGGAACGAGTACGCGTTCCGGCCAAATTGTGTATTGCGTTCTCTGTCCCAGAAAACTACGGCGCCCTTTTTCGCCGCCAGTGCCAGGGAAGCACGTCAGCCTGGAGTTACAGCTCCATGAGGACTGATTCATCCATAAAGAAGAGTTCATCCAGCTCGTTCACCTCATCACGGTCAGTGTAATCATCGAGTTCAAACTGCTCACGGGCAGAGTTTACGATGGTTTCCCGCCCGCGCTTCTCGATAACCCGGCCAAATGCCGCCACAACGTCAGGATCAAATTGTGTACCGGACATGGCGGTCACCTCTTTCAGTATTTCGTCAACGTCCATGCCGGCTCGGTATGCACGATCCGACGCCATGGCTTCCACTGAATCGGCCAACGCTAGGATGCGAGCCTCGACAGGTATCTCCTCGCCTGCCAACCTGTCGGGATAGCCGTTGCCGTCCCAACGTTCGTGATGATGTCGAACAGAGAAAGCAACACTTTGCAGGGTTACGAAATCGTCGAGCAGGTCCGCGCCGATGGTGACATGCTCCTTAATTATCTCGTACTCTTCGTCGGTCAGCCGGTCCGGTTTGAAGAGGATCGCTTCCGGGATAGCCAACTTTCCGATATCGTGCATTAGGCCGGCGCGGCGCACCATATTGAGGTGGTCCCGATCCAAGCCCATTTCCTCTGCTGTCATTACCGCGTAACGAGCTACTTGGCGCGAATGTTCGATCACATCCGGGTCACGCAAGTCGATGGTGCTGGCCAACGCGAGCAGCAATTCCTCATTCAGTTTCTCGATCTCCTGATTCTTCGTCTCTAGTTCATCGTAGGTTGCCTGCAGCGCAATGATGGACTGCTTCGTCGCGTGGAGATACTCGCGCTGGCCATAGTGGAGCAGCGCCAGCGGAATCAGCATGATCAGGACGCCCAATGCACCGACGAGTAAGTAGAAGTAGATAAGCGAGAAAGCGAGCAAGCCCATTCCGGCGTATTGGTAGACCTGGCGAACGTAGCGCTCATACCAGATCCGATACCACGGCTGACTGCTGTAGAAACTCCCGTACGCCGCTGCAAGCGCTGTGTTACTAACAAAGAATGCCAACGCACAGGCGCTGGCAACGAATACTTGCCACATGATGGACAGTTCGAGGTAGACAACACCGGTAACGGTGAGCAGACCTGCGCAGACCAACCCGCCAAGCACAAGGTTAGTAGACCGAAAAACAAAGCGATCCAAATACCAGTGGCGCTGATATTGGGCGACAGCCGCAATCGCCAGTCCAGTGGTCAATGCCCCAATCGGCCCGAATAGCATCGTCGCCCCGATCAAGGTAGCCGTTGACGTGGGCACTGAAATGATGATGGAGTTGTCCTCCGTACCCAGCCATTCGAGCGTTGCAGCCAGTGCAACAAATAGCAGCAGGCCGGCAATATCCATTAGCGGGATAGGGCGCACAAGCACGACGGTCAGTATCAGACTGATCGCGACCATGCCGCCGACAAACCAATTCACGGCATTGCGGTGATCGCCCTGCCTTTCCACGGTTTCAAACGGCAATGTTGTCCGCTGTTTGCGCCCAGCCTGTGACATGGAATCCGTTATCTGCGTCACTGTTGTGCTGGTGACGGCGTCTGATTGGGTTGAGGAGTTTTTTGTAGACATCTGGTTATCAGCCTTCGCAAGTATTGTTCCGTATGCTTCAATGGGAGCGATCTCCGGTGTCCAACTATCATAGACACAGCTTTGATTTCTACCGAGTTCTTTGGCCTCGTACATGGCCAGATCCGCATCGTGGAGGAGTTCTACGGGTTGTTGGGTTGCATCTTCACATTCGGCAATTCCGAAGCTCATAGTCACTTTGATTGGCGTGATGTCGTCCGACACGGTAAACTCGGCTACTTCGATGGCTTTGCGCATAGCTTCAGCCAGCACATACGCTTCACCGGACGTTGTATCCGGCATGAGTACGACGAATTCTTCTCCGCCGAAGCGCGCCACAACATCGGACTCCCTGGACAGCACCAGCAGTATTTGTGCCACTTTCTTGATAACCGCATCGCCTGCAATGTGGCCATAGGTATTGTTGATCTCTCTCAGCAAGTCCAGGTCTGCCATAACAACGCAGAGTGGCCTGTCAGGTCGTCGCATTCGCAGCAGTTCTTTGCGCAGTTTTCGGTTGAGGAACTCTGCATTGTAGAGACCCGTTTTCGGGTCACGATACACCTCGCGCTCCAGCGCAGGCACACGCAACACTCTGTGCAGTAGATAGACGACCACGAACAAGAATACGATTGTGAATGGATTGATCATCCACAAGAAAGCCGCGCTGGCGCCCAAACAAAGCAGGCCAAAATCCATCAGGAATGCCTGGTTGGCTAGTTGCTGACTCTCTGTGCTCTGGTCGGAAATGGAGCGACCATTGTTGAGACGGATAGCCTGACCCACCAGTACATGGTTGCCGGCGGTGAAAACGAGTAACGCCACTAGAGTGGACAACACCTGTCCAAATGAGGTCGCACCGAGAAACAAAAGGCTGAACCGGGCTGCGATGGCGGCGGCAGCCACAACTATGGCGAAGGACGCGATGTTGAAGGCCTGAATGTACCACGGATAACGGTACCAGAACCATTCGGTGAGATGGGCGACGAAAATAACGGCGAACGCGGCTGCCATGCCAAACTGCATAAACACGATGGCATACGCAATCCAGCTCAGGTTGAAGCTGGTTTGCGTCGTCGCGCCCTCCGCTTTGAAGATCTGCAGCGCCGAGGCGATGATTGCCGCGACAACCAACGCTACTTTCTGCTCGATGGGAAAATTCCCCAGCAGCCACGCGCCAAATACGCTCCCGACGAGAATGACTAGTAAGGTATATAACTTCGCCTGCATCGACATGTGCTTCATAGCGACATAACCAAGGAACAGGTATGGCTTTCTTGTTCATCATTCAGGTGCAATGTGCATTGAGTCCGCCGTTCGGTCACGATGATGCATCACTACAACGAATCGTCGTGGCTATGACGCGGAAATGATGTGCCGGCGCTCAGTCGTCGCCTGGCAACAGATTGACCTGCGGCGACTGATGTTCTGCGGACTGGGGTCCGATTCCGGCGTACTGATAAATGACACGGTCCAGGCTGTCCAGGTCAACTGGTTTGCCCAGGAAGTCGGTCATACCAGCCGCGAGGCACCGTTCTTGGTTACCCGGCATCACGGAAGCAGTCAATCCGACAATGGCCGAATTCGCTAGTTCCGGTATTTCACGTATGCGTCGTGTAGCCTCGATGCCGTCCATCTCGGGCATTTGCACGTCCATGAGAATCAAGGACGGCTGCAGTTCGCTCGCCTTTCGAATGGCGTCCAGCCCGTCGTGCGCCACCGCAAGCTCGCAGTCATGAATGCACAGGTACTCAGCTAGCGCATCGACATTCGGTGCGTTGTCATCCACAATGAGAATGGTCGGCGGACGTTTCGTCTGTGGCCGGTCAACAGTTGCAGAGATGGGTTGTGGCTCAGAAGAACCATTGTTTCGCACGCTAGTTGTGCCATTCGTGACGCTAGACTCGTTCGTCGTCGAGCTCGGGAAGAGCGGCTCAGAATCGCTCAGCGCAGGTCGTCGGCGCCCTATATTTGTGGAAGGGCGACGGTGCCCAGGTTGTGCTGAACGGAATCGTGAGAGACCCAGCAGTTCAAGTCCGTCATCCTCTTCGTCTTCCTCTTTCCAAGGCAGCGAAATGACAAAGCTGCTACCACTGTCAATCTCACTTTCGACCGTAACCTTGCCACCATGCATCTTGGCCATATTTGCAACCAGAACGAGCCCCAGACCGGACCCGCCATATTGTCGCGTGTGTCCGCTGTCAATTTGCACAAATGGCTGGAAGAGCTTTTCTATGTCTTCCTTGGCGATACCAATGCCGGTATCCCATACTGTAAAGCGAACTTCTTCGCTGATCTTGTCGCCCTTCACCTCCAAACCGATTGAGCCGCCAGCCGGCGTAAATTTGACCGCATTCGAAAGCAGGTTGACGAGCATCTGCTTGAGCCTGCGGGAATCGGCGCGGATAGTCTGGACGCTCTCTTCGATATCAACATCGATGCGAAGGTTATTCTTGTCAGCCATGCCTTGCACCAACTGCACACTACCCTTGCAGACGCTGCGAACATCGCAGGGACCGAGATCCAGCTCGAGCTTTCCCGCCTCCATTTTCGAGACGTCAAGTATGTCTGTTATCAGGCTGAGCAGATGGCGACCACTCTCGGAGATATCGCGCACAGACCGGAGCTGCTTTTCATTCAAGTCGCCGTAGATGCCCTTGAAGAGCACTTCGGTCAAGAGGAGCATCGCGTTGAGCGGTGTACGCAACTCATGGTTCACCATGGCCAAAAATTCATCCTTGGCGCGCACGGCGTACTGCAGCTCGTCGTTGACTTTGCGCAGTTCAGCCGTGCTCTCGGTGACCCGCTCTGCTAGCGAGGCTCGTTCCTCTACCAGTGCAGTCTCTGCTTCACGTCGGCGCTCGTCCGCTCGTTTGGCGAGTATCATTTGCGTGCAGGCTGCCTGCACAGGCTGTAGCAACTCGACAATATCTTCGTCGTAACCGTCGGCGCGACCACCCAAGGCCAATATGCCAACCGAACGATCGCCGGCGTAGAGCGGCAACCCCAGAAATGAGTAGGCACCGAGTAAGTCGGTGATCGCTTCGTTGCCATCCATGCCAAGATCCGCGCTGGCTGCAAACGAGCAGCTGCTCATGAGCGGTCGGCCGTTCTGACTATTGCCCAGGACCGACTCTCCCAACTCGTCCAGCACGTCGGCGACGCTGTCCGCTGCTTCGGGAAGAACGCGCGCCAGCGTCGTAGCGGAGTAGATCGGATGGGCATTGGCCTCATCATCCTGCAACTCCGCCTCAGCGATAAAGCCGTAGGTGCTAGCCGTCACATCGATGAGTGGTTCGAGCAGGTCTTCAAATACAACGGTAAGTTCTGCGCCGGAGAGGAAGCGGAGTTGAGCATGGCTCAATGTACTGAGTAAACCGTAGTTGACGCGCAGTTGTCCTTCGGCGCGCCTCCGATCCGCCATTTCCCGATACAGAAGCGCATAGTAGCGATTCTTGCGCGCCGCTGCTTGTTTTACCGCTTCGGTGGACGTTGGCTGTGCAGGCCAAAGCCCTGCCTCCGTCTGCATCATCGATTCGTCGCGAGCGCCTTCTCCGCTCAGGTAGGCTTGGTTGCTGAGCGGTGCAGACTGATTGTGGACGTCTTGCTTGGCCATAGTATTAATTGTCACGATGGTGTGAGGGTTGCATGATGCTACTGTGATGGAAGATCACAGTCCTAGATGCAAGCTGAAGTGCATTCCGTACGCTGGACACTAGCACGATTTTAGCCTTTCCCGGGTTAGGATTCCTACATACGTAAGGGTACGCAGCCAGTGAGCAAAATGCATGGGCGTTTTGACCGACGCTGATATGCGACAATGCGCGTAGGCAATGCGCCACTGTGGTCAGTCTTCAGTTCGGTTGACAGTTTCGTGGATACGCATCGTCTCCGCACGTGAAATTGACTGCACGAATTGAAATTGTGAGCAAAGATATTTTCAGATTTCAATACTGACGAAGATTGCACGAGGGGAGAGCGCCTTCGGTTTTATATGAAGAAGCCCTAACAGAGGAGTACGCTATTTATAGTTTCATCAGGTACAATGGATAGGACAGCAGGCCCCGATGATCCTTATAGGTCTCATGATGATCCAGAACGGCCCCTATCTACTCGCAATCGATGCAGGAACCGAAGCCGTCAAGGTTGGCCTATTCACCGCAGACGGTCAGCGCGTTAGCTACGGCTCTTGCGCCTACGGCACTGACTATCCACATCCTGGATGGGCCGAGCAGGATCCGCACGAGTGGTGGCAAGCGCTGCGAGAGGCTTCGCATCGTTGTATGCAAGAGGCGTCTGTTTCTGCACACAACATTGCAGCAATCTGTGCCGATGCGACGACGTGTACACTAGTGCCCATGCACCATGATGGTTCTACGCTGGGTCCGGCTATCCTGTGGATGGACGTGCGCGCTTCAGAAGAAGCTGCGCAGATCGATGGCTCCCAGCATCCTGCGCTACGCTACTGTCCTTCAGGGATGAATGCAGAGTGGATGCCGCCCAAAGCGCTCTGGCTGAAGAACCACCTGCCGCAACTCTACGCCAGCACCGACTTTCTGCTAGAATATACGGACTGGCTTGCTTATCGCCTGACCCGTCGTTTCTGTTTGAATATCAACACGGTCACACAGCGCTGGTTTTACGATGGTACGAAGGGCGGTTGGCCGCTGGATTTCTTCGAGGCAATTGGCCTTGGTGATGTGGCTGATAAATTTCCGCGGAGAATCTGCCGCATAGGTGAGACTATCGGCCTCCTGACGTTGGAAGCCGCGAAAGGACTCGGTCTACCAGCCGGAATCCCTGTATGTGCCGGTGGCGGTGATGCGTTCATAGGGTTGCTGGGACAAGGTGTTGTCTCAACGCAGAAGCTTGGCCTAATTACCGGCTCATCCAACGTGCTGTCGGGATTCTCCGAAGCGGAGGTGCAGATTCCAGGGGCGTTTGGCAGCTTTCCAGACGCGGTCATACCCGGACTACACTTGTTGGAGGCGGGTCAAGCATCCACCGGTTCCATCCTCTCCTGGTTCCGGCGCAACTTCGCCATAGACCTTGAAGTCGAGGCGCGAGCACGCGGCGTCTCACCCTATATGTTGCTCGACAACGAAGCGGCAGATGTACCCATAGGAGCGGACGGGCTCATCGCGCTAGATTATTTCCAGGGCAATCGCACCCCTCACACAGATGCACAGGCGCGAGGAGCCATCTGGGGGCTCTCACTACAGTCAAGTCGCGGGCATGTCTTTCGAGCGCTGATGGAGAGCATTGCCTATGGCATACGCCACATCGTGGAGCGGTTGAATGAACATAATTTTTCCCCCAACGAAATTGTGGTGAGTGGCGGTGCAACGAACAGCGAATTCTTTATGCAGGTCTACGCCGACGTGACAGGTCTTCGCTTGCACACGACTGCTGAGCCCGAAGCAAGCTTGCTCGGTTCGGCGGTTGCAGCAGCGTACGGCGCTAAGCTATACCCGGACTTAGCTACGGCCTCCCGCAGTATGGTGACGTATGACCGTGTCTACGAACCCAATAGGACAAATCACAACGCCTATGAGCCCTACTACCACCAGTACCTTCGTACGTATCCAGCGCTGAAGCAGCTCATGCACGAGATGGGCGCCCTGCATCAACTTAAAACTGAGACAAACGAAATCGAAGTATAACGGCAGAGACCGCTAACTGAAGGAAGAGACAAAATGAGCGAACAGAAGACTCCCGTCCGTCCAGAAGCAGTTGTTATAGGTGACGATGCGATCCCTGAACTTGCCAATTACTGCCAGAATCGCGATCTAAACAAGCTAGTCATAATTGCCGATCGCAATACCTATGCAGCGCTCGGTCAGCGTGTCGAGGCAGACCTGCTGGCATCCGGTGCAGACCTGACTTCCATCGTCTTTGACAGCAAAGAGGTCATTGCTGATGCGCACCATGTTTTCGATGTGGAAGTCACGGTGGACGCTCAACCGCGCACATATATCGCAGTCGGGTCCGGTACGATCACCGATATCACGCGCTTCGTTAGCTGGCGAACCGGCAACACGTTCGTCGCCGTACCTACCGCTCCGTCCGTAGATGGGTTCGCCTCCATGGGCGCGCCGCTCATCATCCACGGCGTCAAGACAACTCTTATTACGCACTCACCGCGCGCTATCTTCGCCGACCTTCCCACGTTGACCGCGGCGCCGCGTGCGATGATCGCGGCCGGCTTTGGCGACATGGTGGGCAAGTTTACCTCGGCGGCGGACTGGAAGATCGGCAGCTTGGTCTGGAATGAGCCGTTCGACGAGGATATTGAAGAGCGCACGATAGCGGCTGCCAAAGTCGTTGATAGCCAGGCTGAGGCAATCGGCGGAGGTTCGCCTGAGGCAATCCGCGGGCTCATGGAGGGCTTGCTTGATTCCGGATACACCATGCTTGACCTGGGCAGCTCCAGGAACGCGTCCGGCGCAGAGCACCACTACTCACACTATTGGGAGATGGAGTTGCTGAGACAAGGGCGTCCAGCCATCCTGCACGGGGCAAAGGTTGGCGTGGCAACGGTGTTGGTGGCAAAGATGTACGATCAAATTAAACAACTGAGCCGCGACGGCGTGGCAAATTTACTGGAAGCGTCGCAGCTTCCATCCCGTAAAACGGAAGTTGCTCGAATCACGGACGCCTATGGAGAGCAAGCTGCACCGATTATAGCCGACCAGGCGCCATTCCTGGATTTGACCGAGGAGGACTACGACCAACTGAAACGGCGCATCCTCGATAACTGGGACGGCATACTGGAAGCCGCCGCCATTGTACCGTCAGCCGACCAATTGCGTCATAGCCTAGAACTCGTGGGAGGACCCACGGACGTTGCCGGGCTTGGACTTAGCGCTGAGGAGCAGATGGGCGCCGAACAGTATGGTCACTATCTGCGTCAGCGTTTCACCAGCCGCAAGCTCATGCGCGTGCTTGGCTTGAAATAGGCTGCTGCATCTATAGACGATTTCTTTCGCAGCGACGCGAACAAGTGTGATTTAACACGGGGGCATGGCAATGGCGAATTATCTGGAACGGTTTCACGTGCGGGGCAAGAAAGCGCTTGTAACCGGCGGCTCCAAGGGCATCGGCGTCGATATCGCCATTGTGTTGGCGCAGGCAGGCGCTGATATTGCTGTCGTAGGGCGTGACCGCGCTGGGCTGAATTCTACAGCCGAAGCCGTTTTTGCGGAGGGGCGCGAGTGTATCGTAATCGAGGCTGACCTGGGCACGATTGAAGGCTGCACCTCGGCTGCCGCTACTGCACTAGACGCATTTGGAACCGTCGATATCTTGGTGAACAACGCCGGCATCGCTCGAGTCGACACACTGCTGAACGCCTCGGTTGAGGATTGGGACGAGGTGCAGGCGGTGAACCTGCGAGCTCCGTTCTTGCTCGCCAGGGCTATTGCCCCCAAGATGATCGAGCAGAAGAGCGGTAAGATCATCAACATTTCATCGCAGGCAGGCGTCATAGCGCTGGATGAACATGCCGCCTACTGTGCGTCCAAGGGCGGGCTAAATATGCTTACGAAGGTCATGGCTGTGGAATGGAGCCCGTACAATGTGCAGTGCAATGCGGTCTGCCCAAACATCATCCTAACGCCCATGGCCGAACAAGTGTGGAGCGACCCGGCTAAGAGTACTCCCATGTTGGAGAAGACGCCTTTGCGCCGCTTCGGCCAACCCATTGAGGTCGCGGACTTGGTGCTCTATCTGGCATCGCCTGCCTCGGACATGATCACTGGTGAGACGATCCTCATTGACGGCGGTTTCACGGCAATGTAGATGCGCCACGTTTATATGCGATTGCATACTACGTTCTCTAGCCCACTATATCCGTTATGTTAATTATGATAAGTAAACATAAGTAATTCACTCAAGGTAAGTGACGATGACACAACTCTACAACGATCCAGTCAACTTCAAAGAGGAAATGCTGGAAGGGTTCGTTCGAGCCTATAGACGTTATGTTAAGCGAGTGCCAGATGCATCGGGCGTGATGGCACTGGACGCACCCAAACCGGGCAAAGTCGCCGTCTTGGTCGGCGGTGGCTCGGGGCACTATCCAGCCTTCTGCGGATATGTGGGTCCCGGACTAGCCGATGTGGCTGCCATGGGCGAGGTATTTGCCAGCCCGTCCGGCGAACAGGTCTATCGTTGCACGAAAGCAGTTGCTGGTGACGCAGGCGTATTGTACACGTACGGCAACTATAGCGGCGACGTACTCAACTTCGATATGGCCGCCATGCGCTGCAGCGTGGACGGCATCGACGTGCGTTCCGTGCAGGTCACCGACGACGTGGCGTCTGCGCCGAAAGGCGAAGAACAGGATCGCCGTGGCATCTCCGGTGACTTTTTCGTTTTCAAGATTGCGGGGGCTTCGGCTGCACGCGGCGACTCGCTGGACGAGGTAGAGCGCCTAACGCGCTTTGCCAATTCCCGTACGCGCTCGTTCGGCGTCGCATTCGGCGGCTGCACGCTACCGGGGCAGGACAAGCCCCTGTTCACAGTGGACGCTGGACGCATGGAACTGGGCTTAGGCGTACACGGCGAACCGGGCATCTCCGGCACAGAGATGAAACCTGCCAGCGAGATCGCAAAGATGCTGGTGGACATGGTCTTGGCGGACGCGCCGTCGGATGCAGGCAGCCGGGCAGCCGTTCTGCTCAACGGTCTCGGCAGTACGCAGTATGAGGAGATGCTGGTGCTGTACAAGGATGCGCATGATCATTTGCTGGCGCAGGGCATCGACGTGTACGAGCCCATAGTCAATGAGATGGTCACATCGCTTGACATGGCGGGTTGCTCGCTCAGCCTGCTTTGGCTGGACGACGAACTGCAGCCGCTCTATGATGCGCCGTGTGCATCGGCTGCCTACACCAAGACATAAATAGTGCTCTATTCCCACAAATTATGACAACCAGTCTTGCCATCGTAAGCCGCACGAAGGACAGTACTAGTATATGGACAAAGCAACACGCGCAGTAGAAGTCAGCCTCCAAAAAGCTCTGATAGCCATAGAAGCGCATGTAGACGAGCTGGGCGCTTTGGATGCAGCGGCAGGCGACGGCGACCACGGCACAACCATGGTGCGCGGTCTACGAGCTGCCAACTATGCCGTCGAGGAATTGCCCGACGATGCCTCAGCCGGCGAGCTCCTGCTGACGGCTGGCAGTGCGTTTGCCGACGCTGCGGGCGGCGCTTCGGGGGCACTCTTCGGCATGTTCATCCTCTCCATCGGTCAGCAACTGGGCAACGGACCCTACTACGCCACAACCGTTGCGGGGGCGCTGCAGACAGCCGCATCTACGGCTCGCCGTATGGGCAAAGCAGAGGTCGGCGACAAGACATTTGTGGACACGCTCGACCCGTTTGTGGATGCACTGGGGCAGGCGGTCGAAGCGGGCAACGACATCACTACTTCGTGGAAATTCGCGCTGCCTGCTGCGAAAGTGGGCATGAACTCAACAGCTGGCATGGTCGCCAAGAAAGGGCGCGCATCACGTTTGGGCGAGCGCAGCCGCGACGGCCTAGATCCCGGAGCTGTCTCCATGTACTACCTGCTCAAGGCAACCAGCGAAGCGTTGGAACAGGTATGCCCTAGCATGGAAGATTCCGAATAGCCAACGCGGCATGATGTCAGACTCTGTGGTCGTCAGTATAGACAGCAGCACAACTGCCTGCAAAGCCATCGCCTGGGACAGGAAAGGACATGCGCTGGCAGAAGGACGATCCGCCTATCCTATGCTGCGTCCGCAACCGGGATGGGCGGAGCAGGACGCGCAAGAGTGGTGGCGATGTGCATGCAGCGCTGTACGCGAGTGCGTAAACCAGCTCAGTAGCCGCCAGATTGAAGCGCTCGGCATCACGCACCAGCGCGAGTCGTTCGTGCCCGTGGACGCAGCGGGCATCCCGTTGCGCAACGCCATCCTATGGCTGGACGAACGAAGCCGAACCCAGTTGGCCTGGTTGGAAGAGCATTTTGGCGCAGATTCACTCCACGAGCTGACGGGCAAGCCGCCGTCCATGACGCAGTCGCTGCCCAAGATTGTCTGGCTATTGCAGAACGAGCCCGAAATCGCACATCGTGCCTACAAAATACTGGATGTACACGCCTTCCTCAATCTCCGGCTCACCGGCGAATGGCGCACCAGCCTGGCATCAGCCGACCCCATGGCGCTCATCGACATGAAGTTCGGCAAGTGGGCCGAGGAGCTGATTGATGAACTGGGACTGCGTGTGGACCAGTTCGTCGACGTAGTCGCACCTGGAGAGATCGTCGGCTATGTGACAGAAGAGGCTGCGCGCCTGTCTGGATTGCCGACGGGACTACCGGTCATCGCCGGCGGCGGTGACGGACAGTGTGCGGGTGTTGGCGTCAATGCATTGGGGGGCGGACGCGCCTATCTAAACATGGGCACTGCCATCGCCAGCGGCGTACTGAGCCGGCGCTACATCGCCGACCGAGCGTTCCGTACGCTCTGTGCGCCTATCCACAATACGTTTTTCCTGGAGCACACGCTGCGCGGCGGCGTCTTCACAGTAGCCTGGTTCGTCGAGAAATTCGCTGCCGACTTGCAAGCCGACCCGTTGACGAGCGCGGAACAGTTACTGGAAAGTGAGGCATCCGCTGTTGTGCCAGGCAGTCGCGGGCTGGTTCTCGTACCTTATTGGAACGGCGTCATGAACCCTTACTGGGATCCGGCGGCGTCCGGCATCACCATCGGGTGGACGGGCGAGCACAGCCGAGCGCATCTGTACCGGGCAATATTGGAAGGCGTAGCCTATGAGCAGCGTCTGGTCGGCGATGCCGTCATGGCCTCGACTGGCGAGACTATTCGAGAATACGTTATCATGGGCGGCGGCAGCCAAAGTGCATTGTGGCGGCAGATTATGGCCGATGTGACCGGCATACCCGTCGTGCGCTCGACAGCCACAGAGGCAACATGCTTAGGTGCGGCCATTATTGCGGCAGCCGGCATCGGCTGGTACGCAAACGTGCAAGAGGCAGCGCAGGCAATGACCGGCACGGGCGTGCGACATAAACCTGAGCCATCCGTGCACGCAACATATGACGAAATCTATCAGGAGGTCTATCGACCTTTGTATCCGACTCTGCAGCCCTTGTTGCAGCGCTTGCGCGACATCACCGATCAATGACGAACAAAACGAATATACAAATCAGACCCATGGCACTTTTCACATTTGTGAAATAACAGGTAGAGAGGGTATTCCAACATGGATAAAAGCAAGAAAATCGTTGTCGGCGCCGATCATTTCGGTATGCCGCTGAAAGACATTGTACGCGACCACTTGATCGAGTTGGGCTATCAGGTAACGGACATGGGCGTCAACACTGACGAACCGGTCGATTATCCGGACATCGGTGCGGCGCTGGCGGAACGCGTGGCAGCCGGTGAGTTTGAACGCGGCGTGCTCGTCTGCGGAACCGGCGCCGGCATGGCGATTGTGGCCAACAAGGTTCCCGGCGTGCGAGCGGTGGCGGTAACCGACCCGTATACGGCCGAGCGCGCCGTAGCCAGCAACAACGCGCGCATCATTACCATGGGCAGCCAGATAACAGGGCCTGCCGTGGCAACGAAGCTCATCGACATCTGGATTGACGCCGAATTCCAAGGCGGTCGTTCCGCGCCGAAGGTAGCGAAGATGGACGAGCTAGACGAGAAGTACCGCAATAAATAGGTAGAGCTGGCCCATGTTGCCGGTCGAGTAGCTGCATTGCTCGCACTGTACAATCAAAGCGAGGCCCGCGGTGTCTGATCTCTGTGGGCTTGTTGGTATTCTGCGTACGTACGCACCAAGGTATGCGCGTTATATGATCGCTGAGACGCATCGCGATTGCTAGGCGATATCCCGTTCCTGGGGCGCCTCCGCCGTGATCTGGTCGATGAGGTCAAGTTCGTCATCGCTGAAGGTCACACCGATTGCACCCAGCTGCTCCTCAACCTGCTGTGGATTCTTCGCCCCAACCAGCGCCGACGTAATAGCCGGTTTGCGCAGCACCCAGGCGATGGCAAGCTGAACCAATGTGATGCCCTTGTCGCTCGCCAACGCAGCCAGTTTGTCCGCTGCGGCAATGTAGCGCTTGAATAGCTCGCCCTGGAAAGCGCGGAAGCCGGAACGCTCATCGTCGTCGGCAAACTGATGGCCCGGACGATAGCTGCCCGTGAGCAGACCCTTTGACAGCGGACTATGGGCTAGAATACCGATACCGTGTAATTCACAGAACGGTATATCGTTGGCTTCGATCTCGCGAAAGAAAAGATTGTAGCGTGGCTGATTTGTCTGAAAAGGAGCGGCAGACTCGGCACGCGCCATCTGCGCTGCGGTGAAGTTCGACACACCGATATAGCGTGTCTTGCCTTCCTCCTGCAGACGAGCCATTGTTTCCATGCTGTCTTCGATAGGATATTCGGGATTCCAACTATGAATTTGGTACAGGTCTACGTAGTCAACCTGCAGCGCCCTCAGGCTGTCTTCCATGGCGCGACGAATGCCCTCAGGCGAATAATCGCGGCTGACCTTGGTGGCGATGAACGCTTGCTCGCGGTATCCGCCGACTAGCGCCTTGCCCAGTGTCGCTTCGCTTGTGCGATACGCTTGCGCCGTGTCTATTAGGTTGATGCCGTTGTTCAGTGCGGCATGGATGGTGGAGACAGCAGTGCTGTCATCCACTTCGCCGAGTCCGCCGCCGATGGGCCAGGCGCCCAAGCCGATGGCGGAAACTTTGGGCCCGCGTATACAGAGCTTTCTCATCTCCATGGATAGCGCCCTCCTTTGCTTATGGCTGCAGGTTGCCAGTTACTGGTTCTTCTCAAGCATAACGGGCGACCCGACAGCAATGCCAATCGAGAACCACTGCTCAGTTTTGTACGTGAATGCACCGCTCGCGTATTCAGCCCTAGACGCCAGACGTTAGCCGCCAGTCAACGGGAACGCCAGCCACCAACACCTAGCCTTCGACTGCCGCCAATGCGCTCTTCATATTGCGAATGCTGATCTCGGCCCATTCCATCTCTAGGCCAGCCGTCGCCTGCAGCGTGCCCTGGAACGGTGTCCACTGCTCAAGTATGACACTGGCGTTGGGATGCACTTCCTTCAGCATAGACAGGTGCTTGACGAGATCGAGCCGTCCTTCGCCGGCAGGTGCGCCGCTCACAGTGAAGGATGCATTGGACGCAGCCCGTTTTACGGTGAAGTCTTTGACGTGGAAGCATTTCGTATAAGGAATGAGGTTAGTTGTAACTTCTTCGACGCCTTCACCCAGCCCCAGATTGTTGACTGTGTCCAACGTGATACCGACGAACTCATTGTTCACTGTGCGGCAAATTCTCGCGAACTCATGGAAGCTCGCGCTCTCATAGTTTTCCAGCGCCAAATAGATGCCAGCAGCTTCAAATTGGTCGGCTACCGATGCCAGGTTAGCGGTTTCCGCCGCCAAGCCAGGTGAAGCCGTGGTCAGGATCGTGCGAATGAGCCCGGCGTTCAGCTTCTCCGCAATGCTCAAGTAAGCCAGCAAGTGCTGAGGATTACAGCCCACCGTACCAATTTCCAGTTCACGACCATTCGATTCTGCATGTTCACGGATGCTTGCAAGTTGTGCATCGTTCATGGCGGACAGGTCCGGCAGAACAGCCAGTTGTACAACCGGTACATCGAAATGTACCGCACGGTCGATATGATCGTATGCGGAGAGATTTTTGAAACCGGCGCTCTGTGAGCTACGAGTCACGTCATTCTGAAACGTGCCCGACGACCATCCATATGAATAGGTGCCAACGCCCAAACGCATTTGATTCTCCTCGTACAGTTGTCATGAATTTCGATGTGGTTTGATGTCTATTCGGCTTTTCCCGACATGGACGAATATCCAATGCTTCAGTTCTCATTGTCAGCGCAGGAACTGTTTACAGCCGATTAAGCGCATGCGAATGAGCTACGGTAGCGCCTCGATGACCTTCTTCGCACCCTCCACGCCAAGTTTGGGGCTGGATAGAATGGGCACGCGCTTCTCATCCTCAGACAGCGTATCCACGACGCGCGCCATGGACGCCTGCGCCAATACAATCAGCTCAACCTGATCCATCAGCTTCAGCAATCCTTCTCGCACTAGCCGGTCATGGGTCTCGGCGTCGCCCGAAGAAACTGCCTGGAACGCACCGTCGCATAGATACGACACTGTCTGGATTTCTTTGTCATGGGCAGCCGCACGCGCCTCAATCAACGCCCGCGTCGGCTCCAACGTGGTAGGCAGCGTGGCGATGACGCCGATGGTGTTGGCGGTCTCGACGGCAAGATCGGCCATGGGCTCGTCCACGCGCAGAACGGGCACGCCGATAAATGGCCGCGCCGCTTCGATTGCCGGTCCCACCGATGAACAGGTCACCATAATGACATCGGCGCCCGCCTCTTCCGCGGAAGCGATATAGCCAGCCAAACGTCGTGATGTTGCCGGTGTTAACTTGTTGGCTGCAATGGTGTTCTGGATGAGGCTGTCATCCGCGATGTTGAAGACGTCGACATCGGGCATGGCTTCCTTGCACAGTTGTGTGAACATTGGCGCTAAGAATGCACCGGTGTGTATGAGCGCTAGGCGTTTTCTCATGCTTATTTCCTCTTGCGGAATGGAATGCTACTTGTTGAGAAGTCTTTGTGTGATCCGGTGTTCGACTGCGTGTCGCAAGCTAAGGCGGGATACTTGCGCACGAATGGGCACGAAGCTATTGAGGCGAGCGAAACTGTCCTATGGGTATCTACTAAGTGTCTACAAATTGATTGATATGATTGTATAGGGAGGTATTGTGACGATTGACAGCCACCAATTCGGCAACGGTATGTTTGAGAATCTGGACGACAGGTTTAAGAATAGCAGTTTCGGCCTCGATGGGCAATGATTTTAGGCTCTGCGCAAGCGTTGTATAGAAGTGTCCGGGTCAAACACTGCTAGGTGGGCGTCAGCGAAATCGGTTATCTTGCATCTGTGATTGTTCATCAAACGGTAACAATCCCATGCTAATCAGGTAGAGAATCGCATGGTATCTATGCGCTACCGACCCTACTGTAACATGACTGCATGTGATTACGAGTAGCATGTTCATCAACAGGCTCGCAAAGACAGGTATGCACGAAACCCTAATCAGAATGCTGCGTACTACTGTACTGGAACCGGTATGTGAACGACCGCAAGCATTTCGGCAGTCGCATGCATTTGAGTTCGCAACAGCGCAGACCGATGGGTTAGCTGAGATCGAGATTGTTATGCGTGAGCGGAATGAAGAGCGGATGCGTGATTCAGCCTGAACACGCAATACATCAGCGCTCTGGAATGGGCATCTACCATTGTTCTGTTCAACCTGTTCATCGTCCCATCACAACCGGTGTTATGCTGAGTGCAACGTTGGAGGCTATGATAGCCAGTGCTAGGATCCAAAGTTACATGCCACTGGCAACATAGGTACTCACCATATCGACGCTTAGTGTGTTGTCCAGCAAAGGCTCTCAGCTTCGATATTACCTAATAATCGTGTTCCCGTGGAGGTTGAAATGGCCGAGGTGATTGTCGTTTATGAATCGGAATACGGCAATACGAAGCAGATTGCCCAGGCTATCTGCGACGGTATCAATAGTGGGCTCAAGAGTGGAAGCTGCCGTCTCGACCACGTACGTGATGTGGACGTCACCACGCTTTCATTCGTAAACATGGTAGTCGTGGGCTGTCCTACACAGAAGTTTACAATGATGCCAGACACCAAGAGTTTTCTCGCCCACCTGTCCGCCAATACGCTGGAGAGCGTCTCAGTCGCAGCCTTCGATACGCGCGTCACCAAGGAGGAGTTCGGCCCCATTCTAGCAGTTCTGCCAGCCGTCTTCGGCTACGCTGCTGAACCCATTGCGAAACAGTTAAAGCGTGCAGGCGGTGCGGAAATCACCTTTCCTATGGGATTCTATGTGCACGGGAAGGAAGGCCCATTGCTAGAAGGCGAGTTGGATAGAGCGTTTAGCTGGGGCAAAACGGCAGTTGCTCTACTGAAACCGGAAGCAATCTAGGCAATCACCAGTCAGTAGACCGTCGGTGGTGGCACAACTGCGACTTGTACGGTCGAAAGGAGACTACAAATGAAACGTTTCATTAGGAGAATTATTGCGCTGGCACTCTTGACAGGCGCGCTACTAGGCGCAGGCGTCGTCATTTATCGCCGGAGAATTCAGCCTTGGCTGAAGGGATGGGGTTCCACCGAGGAAGAACGCATCCGTTCCATGCCTGGCGATGAGTTAGTCGCTAATGCGAATTTTGAAACGACACGTGCGGTCACCATCGCTGCGCCGCCCAAGGATGTTTGGCCATGGCTGGTGCAGATCGGGCAGGGACGGGGCGGCTTCTACAGCTATGACCTGCTGGAAAACCTCGTCGGTCTAGACATGCAGAGCGCCACGAAAATTGATCCATCGCTGCAGCAATTATCCATTGGCGATGTGATTGCGGTTGAGCCGGAGGGAAGCGGGTTCAAGGTGCTATCACTGGAATCCAACGAATCAATGCTGCTGACGCTGGACGGGTCCGGCTCCGGTCCCATTGCGGAACACTTTCGCGATCTGAATGCGGCGTCATCGTGGTCGTTCGAGCTGACGCCGCTCGAGCAGAACCGGACTCGTCTGGTTGTGCGATGGCGGGCACGCTACCCGAGGGTCAATAGCCAGGACCCGGCAGCCTCAGCCATTGGGGTTGCGCTGGAGCCGGTCGAGTTTGTCATGGAGCGGAAGATGCTGCAGGGGATCCGCGAACGAGCCGAAATACGCAGCCGCAATTCAGCCATTGACGAATTCCTGCCCGATTTCGACTACAGCGAAATCCGCACAGCCGACGCGAAGGCAGACCGCGCATCGGTCTATGCTGCAGCCAAGCAACTCACCGGCCACGATCTGGGCGGCGTTCTCGGTTCGCTATTGCGTTCCAGTAACGTGCCTGAGAAGCTGGAAGAAATTGAAATCGATATCAACGAGGCGCTGGACACGCCTATCCTCAACATCCTGTATGAGCATGCAGTGGTGCCGCTGGCAGAGGAACACAACAGGGAAATTGTATTCGGGATAGTCGCCGAACTCGGCAAGGATGCAAGTGGTGACTGGCCAAAGCCAGAATCACCCGATGCGTTTCGTGCGTTTGATGACCCCAAATTCGGTAAGCTGGCAGTGAACATTTTGTTACAGCCCGGACGAGAGCCCAACGAGGTGCTCATCTCATCGGAGCTGCGTGTGCATATTTCAGATGCCGGACGCAAGGCGGAGTTTGGCCAGTACTGGCCTGTCGTATCCTTTGCTGCCGGTTTGATACAGCAGCAGTGGCTGCGAGCAATCGTGAAGCGTGCCGAACAGGGCGCAGACGAATAAGCTGTTGCGGTCACGGTCGTACTATGCCGGATTGGCTGCATCCACACTTGGACGAAGCAGCTTCGTCTGCACTTCGTCCCACAGCGCCTGATAGGCGTCGGCGGCACGCGAGTGCGGGGCGAACGCGGGTACCGGCTCACGAGTTATCCCCATCTGTTCAACTTGTGATAGATAGGGAATGACGCTTTGGAGTACGCACCCGTGCTCCTGTGCGAATGATTCCATGATTTCATGATGCAGTTTCTTCCGCCCGTCCACCATGGAGAAGAAGACCGTCGGACACGGCAGCGCTTGCTTGGATTCAGCCATGAACTCACAGAGCTGTTCATACGATCGTACCGACAGCGTAGTCGGCAGCATCGGCGTCAAAAGCACATCGGAGACTGAGAATATATTCTCCGCCAGGATGTTGATGGTCGGCGGGCAATCCAGGACGATGAGCTCATACTCGTCCTGAAGCGGCTCCAACACGACGTTGAGTCTGTGTTTGCGGCGCTTCAGGCCATCAAACGAAATGTCCAGGTTTCGGTGAGAGAAATCGGACGGTAGCAGATCGAGGCCGTCATAGTCACTGGCTTTGATGCTGCGCAGGAGCGCATCGTTGCTCTGTTCCAGCCCGCGCGCCTTCTTCTTTAACTGGGGCTTAACGCGCAGATAGAAGGTTGTGGATCCCTGTGCGTCCAAGTCGCAGATGAGCGTTTGCAATCCACTCTGTGCGGCGAGATAGGCGAGGTTCACGGCTGCTGCCGTCTTGCCAACGCCACCTTTGTTGCTGTACAGCGCCAGTATCGTCATGTTGGTCGCCTAGATAGTGGTAGACTGCTATGTCAAAAAGAGTGGTTCTGTTCCTAGAGTGCCATGCGCATAAACTGCAGGGGATTTTGAGCCGATTCACCCATGCATACCTATGACCGCTAACTTGCTGATCCTCCACACCATTTCCACTACTCGCCATCCGAATAGGAGACTGAGAGCGTAAAGAGCTCGCGATAGAGCTCCTGGTTTTTGCGGGACGCAAATTGCGTAAACCGTTCCGTGAATTCGCCTTTGACTTCCACCTGACGCTGGACCAAGGCAGCAACAAGCGCGCCAGTGGCCAACAGGGCAGGTCCGGTAGTCGGGTCGTCGAATGACAGCGCATTCGCCATGGAAGTGAGAGACTCCTGTTGTACTGAAAGATCGTTGAAGGACCCTAGGTTGTCCTGTAAAGCTTTCAGGTCGTTAATCAATTGTTGCATCTTATCCGCAGGATACAGACTGGCGAAAAACTCTAGTAGATAGCGCAGTTTCTTACAGTCGATACGCAGGGCGTGGTATTGGCTGTCTTCTCCGCCGTTCTGTAGTTTGCGTCCCTGTTTGAGAATGTGCGCAAAACGCTTGTAAATGCGACCCTGCGATAACGTGAAAATCGGCATGGACGCATTGAGCGCGCTGCTTTCATAAGATGACTGGGTTAAGAACGCTTCCCAGTCTGACAGTATTTTTTTGGTATGCGGAGAGTCCATACAGGAGATAACTTCGTCCAAGGCGTTCTGTCGTTGCCGGCGCATGTAATCGAAGAGTGGTGCGATATCATCCTGTAAAGTTTCCGGGAGCTGGCGACGGTAGTCCGGTTCATCCTGCAAATATACATCCAGGTCGCGTAGCGAATTGGTGCATTGGCCTAACGATTGAAACTCCTCCTTGTAGCGCTCCGTGACATCCGCCGGAAAAACGTCAGGTATTTGGCTTAAAGCGGAACGCGTGCGGCGGATGGCAACGCGATAGTCGTGGAGAAATTCGACATCAATATCTCGCCGGATGCCGTCTTCATTTGCATGAATAGTCTGCAGCAGGTTGCGCAGTATGACGCGTGCCGCATCGTCGGAACGCATGTCAGGCGTCAGCGAAATATCCAACTTGGACGAGTAGTCGCCGGGTACTTGGCCCGCAGCTTTCATTGCCAAGTCGTACAGTTGAGCCTCGACGCAGCAGGCGTTATCTGCAAAATCGGTTACATCGCCTAGCGCACGCTTGATACGGGCGGCTTCTTTGTCATAGCCACGCAGTGGTTGCAAAAACACAAACTGCTGTTCTTGGGTGATGTCTCCATTCTCGCTGCCGGCATTGCTGTTGTCGCCGACGACGAGCGCCAGCAGACGGATGCGCGCCACAGTTTTCTTATCATCGTTGAGTACACGGATCACTGCATTGCGCATGCACACACTTGCCCGGGGCAGCAGCGCTCTCGGCGCTGTGATGGTCGCGACTCTATCCCGCAGCACTCCCTCTGGCAGGTCTTCTGCAAAGGTCGCGACTCGATGAGCGTCGACTGTTAGCGTACATTCCGAATCATTCGACGTTTGCAGTGTATATGTAACGCCGCTGCGGAAGAGGATGCGCGACTTGCCGAACAGAAGCCAGTCAAAGGTGTCATAGTAGTCGCGTTGTTCGACTAACGGCTTTTCAGCCAGTAGCGAGTATTCTGTTGGCAATCTCTCCTGAATAGATTCGATCGCTAACACTTCGTCCATCCCATCTTTAAGAGCATCCGTATTCGACGAATGAATGGCTGTTTCGGACAAGCTTCAAGCAATAGTCCCAGGAACACCGGGTTTGTTCGCGTCAATTGGCGCCCATCTGCGGCGTGACAACTAGGATTGACAACTATGCACTAGGTTTCACTTACTGGCGCTGTGTGATCCTTTCTTACCATAACTTACTTATTATCAGTGTCCTGATTCGTTTGGGCAAGTCGAATCGCGATGCCCAGCATATCCCTCAGATCTATCATAGATAATCAGCTGCAGTCCGGTGGACCAACTGAAGAATTCCAATTGACAGGGATGAGCGTGAGTCCTCATCCCTATCTGCCGGTTTAGGTAATGCTACGACTGACCGTTGACCTGCTACGAACCCCGTTAAGAAACTACCGGCGCTCCGATATCGGCCAATAGTTGCCGTAGTTCAGCTCTCTCCTCGGCGTTCAGTGAACGGGAGGGCAACTGGCTCGGACCACCAGGACGACCGACTAGCTCTAGCGCAGCGCGAACCGGCGGCGCCTCACCGCTGGTGACACGCGACATCTTGCCGCGGAATTCACGCCATGGCCACAGTGTTCGCACTATCTGCTCATGTGCGCCCAGCCAATCGCCGGCTCTCAGCTTCCGGTAGATCTCTACATCGTTTTCCGGCCAAACGGTGGCCAGGTGCGTAATGAAACCTGTGCCGCCCAGCATGGCGTTCATAATGATCATGCCCGCGTTGTCCACAATGGCAAGCCGATCGGCGTAGCGGTCTACACCTTTGAGATAGGGTGTGCCGTTGTCAGGTCTCGACCATTTCAGGCTTACGATCCGTTCCAGCTCGCAGAGCTGGTCCAGCACATCGAACGGGAAATCGTAATCGTGCCAGTGTGTATTATAGGCCATGATGGCAATACTGGACGTTGCGTCGTGCACTGCGTTGTACACTGCCAACGCATCCTCATTTGAGGGCGGGTAATAGTACGGCGTGCTGATCTGAATACCGTAGGCGCCGATCCCTTCCGCAAACTGCGCCATGGCGATCATGTTGCGCACGCTTGTGTCCTGTGCACCGACGATGACCGGTGCACGGTCATTCGCCGCTTCGACAATCGCCTGCGCAGCCACCTGCCGTTCGGCCAGTGTCAGCATGTTGAAATCACCACCGGCGCCAACTGCCAGCAGTACGCCCTGGCCGGTCACAATACCATGTTCGATTACGTAGTTGACGTTGAACTTGATCGAGTCAACATCAATAGACAAGTCATCTTTGAGATTAGTGATGACGGGAATCATGGGTCCGCAAAGGACCTCTTTTACGGCGGCAACGTCCATCTGTTCCTCCAAGTTAGTGTGGGAGTAGGGATGTACAACAAGTTGAGTTGGGAGTACAATTGCTCTTTGCGAGACGCAGTAAGTCGGTATAGATTGCAATAAACGCTAAAACTTCGCGTCATTTTACGCTGACTGCGAAGACCGAACAAACAGGTCGAGCATAGATTGGTTCATTTCTGACGGCAGGGATACTCCACTCAAACTTGGTTTTTGGCCCTTTGACTTCAGATCACGGCTATGGTATCTTTTTTTCACGTCCATATAGTACACCGATAAAATTGCTACACCACCCAGAATAAGTGACAGTTGGGCAACATAATGCTTAATTTGTCTGCGATATTGGCGTGGTCCAGACATAACCCAGAGAAATAGCTGCGATAGATGCGCAATGCATATTTTCCACGCGGTTACGAGCCTGTTTAGTTGGCGTGCAAGTCCATTTTTTTCGTTTCCGGCGCTTTATTTGTCGATCTTCAATCAGATCCGTTACACAAAATTTCTGTGTAATACCTTCACAGGTAGCAGATCCAGCAACAACATTTCCCCCCTCACGTCAAAAGGTCCAACGTAGCACTGTGACGCGAGGACTAAGTATCCACCAAGCGATCTCTGGCGATACCGGGATCCACATTCTACGAGGAGAATATTGATGAAACAAAGTCGTTTCGTACTGTATCTGTCCCTATTGCTCGTTATCGTGCTGGCGCTCGGTGCGTGCGGCGGCGGCGCTCAACAGCCTGCTGCGGAAGAACCGGCAGCGGCTGAAGAAGCAGCGCCTGCCGAAGAGACAACCACTGAGGAGCCTGCCGCCGAGGAACCAACAGCGGCGCCGGAAGATGTACAAGTCGCTGAAGAAGAAGTTGCTGCGGAGCAGCCGCCGGACGAAGCGCCGCTTGGCGCCTTCCTCGTCGGCGACATTGAAGGCCCTAAAATCATCACTGATGAGGCCGCCTATCCCACTGAGCTGAATGAAGCGCCTATGTTGACCGAACTGGTGGATGCGGGCGAACTGCCGCCGGTGGAAGAGCGACTTCCGCCCATCGAGAATTTGCTTGTCATCGAACCAGTACATGAGATCGGCAAGTATGGCGGCACATGGCACCGCGGCTTCACCGGTCCTGCAGACGGTCAGAACGGCCATCGTGTAGCAGGCGGCGATCGCTTCGTCTTCTGGGATGCCGAGAACTTCCCTGAAGTCGTGCCTAACCTAGCCAAATCCTGGGATGTCAGCGAAGACGGAACCGAGATCACGCTACACCTGCGCGAGGGTGCGAAGTGGTCGGATGGCGAACCGTTCACATCCGAAGACGTCATGTTCTGGTATGAGTACATGTATCAGAATGATGAGCTTGTCCCTGTACCTTCCGCGTTCTTCAATATGAACGAAGGCGCATCACTGGAAGCACCGGACGACTACACACTCGTCTTCAAATTCCCCTATGCCAACAGCCTGTTCCTAGAGGTGCTGGGCAGCTCCGTTAACGTCTTTGGCGGCCCGGCTATCTTCGGCGATGTCGGCCTTGGCGGCTATGCGCCGGCGCACTACATGCAGCAGTTCCATCCTGACTTTGTGGATGCAGATGCGCTGCAAGCGTTGGTCGATGACGCTGGATTTGACAACTGGGTCAATCTTTTCAAGGACAAGAACACCTGGCAAAAGAATCCAGACTTGCCGGTTATGACACCGTGGAAGACAGTCAATCCCATCACCACTGACACGTGGGTGTTGGAACGAAACCCGTACTACTATGGCGTGGACACAGCCGGAAACCAGTTGCCCTACATCGATCGCATCTCTATGGGTCTGGCAGAAGATCTGGAAGTCTTAAACCTGCGAGCTATCGCCGGCGAGTATGATTACCAGGCACGCCATGTCTCGTTGGCTAACCTGCCTGCCTTATTGGAGAACCAGGAACAAGGCGGCTACACCGTCTCCCTGGACCCGGCACAGCATGGAGCAGACGGCGCATTCCAGTGGAACCAGAGCTACGTTGCGGATGAGGAGGTCGGCAAATGGATCAGCAACGCGGACTTCCGCCGTGCACTGTCGCTGGCTGTAGACCGTGAAGCCATCAACGAGATCATCTTCCTCGGCATTGGTACACCGGGTTCTGCAGTAGTGGCCGAAAGTTCACCGTTCAATCCTGGTCCGGAATATCGTGAATTATGGTCCACGTATGATCCGGAAACGGCCAACCAAATGCTGGACGACATCGGCCTGACTGAGAAGGATGCAGATGGCTTCCGCCTGCGCACAGACAACGGCGAACGCCTCACCATTGAGCTCAACGCCATTCCAGCCTTCATCCAATTCACTCAGCTGGCTGAGTTGGTGGCTGCGGACTGGGCGGAAGTGGGCATCTTCGCCAACGTTGTCGAGTCTGAGCGCGGTCTCGTCGAGCAGCGACGCCAGGCAAACGAATTGCCGGTCTTCTTGTGGCAGAACGACGGCACAGATGAGCTCTATCTTTATCCATACCACGCACTGCCCGTCGCCTATAACACGGCAACCGGACCTGCCTACGGCACCTGGTATGCCTCCGGTGGCGAGCAAGGCATGGAGCCGCCCGAGCACATCAAGAAGGTTCTTGATATGTTCTCCGAAGGCCTGAAGGCTACGCCGGAAGAGCGCGTTACCATCGGCCAGGAAATCTGGAAGATCATTACAGATGAGGTTTGGACCATGGGTACAGTCGGTCAGTCCGGCGCATTCATGGGTGTCCGCGTTGCCAAAGACAACATGGGCAATATTCCCGACCGCCAGTTCAACATCCAGGCTGGTCAGACACCGAACATCTCCCGTCCGGCTACGTTCTACTTCACTGACGCACAATAAGCACGCTAGCTCAGCAACCTCAGGGGAGCATCGATGCTCCCCTGAGGAGTTCACATCCGATAAGAAACCTCATGAAGCATTGCTACGCCTATGGTTAACTACATCGTTCGTCGATTCTTTGCCGGAATACTCACTATTTGGGCAGCTTCGGTCATTTCGTTCGTTGTTATCCAGCTACCACCTGGTGACTACGTAACATCGTACATTGCCATGTTGCAGAGTACTGGCACAGTCGTCAGCCAAGAAGAAGCTATGGCGCTGCGCCAGCAGTATGGCCTGGATCAGCCCATCTACGTGCAGTACGGCAAGTGGCTGAACCAGATCCTTCGCGGTAACTTCGGCATGGCCATGGAGTATAATCGCCCGGTACGTGAAGTCATCGGCGATCGCCTCATGATCACCGTCATTGTTTCTTTGGCAGCCATTGTTTTCATCTGGGTTATTGCGCTGCCGATCGGCGTCTATTCTGCCGTTCGGCAATACTCAGTGGGTGATTACTTGTTCACATTTATTGGATTCCTTGGCATTGCTATACCAAATTTTATGCTTGCCCTACTTGTACTCTACATCGGATTCAAGTACTTCCACACACAAAACATTGGCGGCTTATTCTCACCGGAAATGGCGCTTGAACCGTGGGGTGTCGAAAAAGCTGTCGATATGCTGAAACATCTACCATTGCCGGCGATCATCATCGGTATGGCAGGTATGGCAGAGGTCGTGCGTATTATGCGCGCGAATCTGCTGGATGAATTGCGTAGGCCCTATGTGGTTACTGCCAGAGCCAAAGGACTTTCGGAGTACCGTGTGATTGTAAAATATCCGGTGCGAGCAGCAATGAATCCCTTTGCCAGCACCGTCGGGTACCTCATTCCTTTCCTGGTTTCCGGTAGTATTATCGTCTCTCTGGTACTAGGCCTTCCCACAGTTGGGCCGCTGCTGTACAAATCATTGTTGGCGCAAGACCTGTTCTTGGCTGGTACGATCCTGCTCTTGCTGGCCATATTAACGGTTATTGGCACCTTTATTTCTGATTTAATACTCATGTGGATTGACCCGCGTATTCGACATGGGATGGAGGGGAGCCGATAGTGGCCGAAAATATTGAGCCCCTAGCCGTTCCTGAAATCGAAGAACCCCTCGAAGTCGTAGAGACACTCGAGGCAACGGGCGCAGCAGAACGAGTGTCGGTGGCAACGCAATGGCAGCTCATGTGGTGGCGCTTCCGCAAGCACAAGCTGGCAATGGCGTCTGCGGTCATTATCCTTTTGTTCTATACTGTGGTGGTATTCGCAGACTTCTTTGCCTATTCGGACCCACTTCAGGACAATGCGCAATTGCTGCTGATCTCTCCCCAGCGAGTCTACTTCTTCAACGATGGTAAGTTTCAGCCCTATGTCTTGGGCTTCACGGGCAAGCGCAATCCACAGACCTTCAAGAAGGAGTATACGGTCGATCCAGAAAAGAAGGTCTTCCTGACACTCTTCGCGGAGGGGTACGAATACAACTTGTTCGGTTTCATCCCAACAAACATCCATCTTATCGGTACCAAAGATGTACCTGCCCAGGATACGCTTTTCATCCTGGGCTCCGATAAGCTGGGCCGCGATCTATTCTCGCGACTGATGGTAGCCACACGCCTCTCGCTAACCATTGGTCTTGCCGGTGTCGCATTGAGTCTATTCTTGGGCATTCTACTGGGCGGGCTATCGGGTCTGTACGGCGGCGCTGTCGACACAGGCATTCAGCGAGTCATCGAGATCGTGCGCTCCATCCCCACGATTCCCTTGTGGATGGCATTGGCGGCCGCGGTTCCGGCTACCTGGCCCATCGAACGCATCTATTTTGTCATCGTGCTCATTCTCGGCGTCATCGGCTGGACGACGCTAGCCCGTGTCGTGCGCGGGCGTTTCCTCTCGTTGCGACAGGAGGATTTTGTGATTGCAGCCGAGTTGGCCGGCGCGAGCAAACTGCGCATCATCTTCCGTCACATGGTGCCCTCGTTCACGAGCCACATTATAGCCGCCACGACGTTAGCGTTGCCAGCTATGATCATCGCCGAGACAGCGCTGAGCTTCCTAGGTTTGGGTTTGCGACCGCCAGCTATTAGCTGGGGCGTGCTGCTTAAGGATGCGCAGAACATACAAGCCGTGGCCATTTCACCGTGGCTGCTGTTGGCGGCTATCCCGGTTATCATCGCCGTACTCTCGTTCAACTTCCTGGGCGATGGCCTGCGCGATGCCGCCGATCCCTATGGGTAAGCTGCAAATACACTGGCGCATGTCCCGTTGTGCACGGTTTGCCATGCCGTGCACCTGTCAGCTGTTGGTCTATATCTATGAATCGAGACTCTATAACGTCCATGTCTGAAATCGCTCCACCTATTCTTTCCGTCAGGAACCTCAAAACCTACTATTTCCAGGATGAAGGTGTTGTGCGCGCCGTAGACGGTGCAAGCTTCGATGTCTTCACAGGACGAACGCTTGGCATCGTGGGTGAAAGCGGCTGCGGCAAGAGCGTCACAGCGCGCTCGATCCTGCGCATCGTGGAGGAAACTGGCGAGATCACCGAAGGCGAGATATGGTTTCGCCATAAGCTGCCGGATGGAAGGGTCGACGAGATCGACCTGACCACGTTGGGCTCCAATTCAAAACAGATTCGAGCCATTCGCGGCGGGGAGATTGCGCTCATTTTCCAGGAGCCCATGACGTCATTCAGCTCCTTTCACACAGTCGGCAATCAGATCGTAGAAGCCATCCAGCTTCACAGTAAGATGGATAAGAAAGAGGCGCGTGAGCATGGCATCGAAATGCTGCGCCTGGTCGGCATTCCACATCCGCAGCGTCGTTTCGACGAGTACTCGTTCCAATTGAGCGGCGGTCTGCGACAGCGGGTCATGATCGCCATGGCGCTGTCCAGCGATCCGAGCATCCTCATTGCAGACGAACCGAGCACTGCCTTGGATGTGACGACGCAGGCGCAGATCCTGGACCTCATGCGTCAGTTGCAGGAAGAGAAGAACCTATCCATCATCCTGATCACACACGACATGGGCGTCATCGCCGAAATGGCGGACGACGTAGTGGTTATGTATTTGGGTCGCGTGGTGGAGCGGGGTCCTGTGGACGCCATTTTCCACGATCCCAAGCATCCCTATACGCGTGCGCTGCTGCAGTCCATCCCCAGCATCATGGCTGAACCGCGCACCAAACTAGCCACAATTGCGGGCTCTATTCCGCACCCGTATGCCAGGCCGGAAGGGTGCCCGTTCCATCCTCGGTGCAAGGAGAAAATACCCGGCGTGTGCGACCGCAAAGAGCCAACGCTGGAATCATTCGCACCGTACCGTGATGTGAGTTGTTTCCTATATGAAAGCGCTGACGCCGGTGAAATAGTAACTCCTGCGCTCGAATAAGTCATTTATACAGAACTGATAGCCACTAGGCGATATGACGAACGATAACGGACAGCCGATTCTCGAAGTCAATAACTTGAAGAAATACTTCCCGATTCGACAGGGACTACTGCGACGCGTGGCGGGCTATGTGCGTGCTGTGGACGACGTGTCGTTTGCCATTGGTCGAGGCGAAACCTTGGCGCTTGTGGGCGAAAGTGGTTGTGGCAAAACTACGACATCGCGCTGCATCCTGCGTGCCTTGCAGCCTACCGGCGGTGAAGTCACATTTTATACCTCCAAGGGACGAAAAGTGAATGTCGCACGCCTGCCAAAGTCGGAGCTTCGGCCGTTGCGGCGTGAGATGCAGATGATCTTTCAGGATCCATACTCGTCTCTGAACCCGCGTATGACCATCTTTGACATAATCGGCGAGCCTCTGCTGGTGAACGGTATGCGAAGTGCGGAAAAACGCCGAGAACGCATCGAAGAATTGCTGGAACTGGTCAGCCTGCCACCGGAATACATGAACCGCTACCCGCACGCTTTTAGCGGCGGCCAGCGCCAGCGCATCGGCATCGCCCGTGCTCTAGCACTGAACCCGGCTCTCATCGTTGCCGACGAACCGGTCTCCGCTCTGGATGTGTCAGTGCAGGCGCAGATCGTGAATTTGCTGCTGGAGTTGCAGGACGAACTCAACCTTTCCTATCTATTCGTTGCCCATGACCTTAGCGTTGTGAAGCATGTCAGCGATCGCGTGGCGGTCATGTATGTGGGGCAGATCGTGGAAGTGGCGAAGACGAAGCCGCTGTTCGAGGAACCGAAGCATCCCTACACGGAAGCACTCCTATCGGCAGTGCCCAAGCCGGACCCGCGCTTCCGCTCGCAGCGCATTCTGCTCGAGGGTGAAGTCGCCGATCCTTCCAATCCCCCTTCAGGCTGCTATTTCCACCCTCGTTGTCGATATGCGGTCGACCGGTGCAAAACGGAACTCCCCAAGCTAGAGGAGATTCAGCCGGGCCATTTCGTTGCCTGCCATCTGGCGAAGGAGCTTGATCTGAAGGGCGTATCACCATAGTCAGGTAGAATTCCCTAGATCTCCCTTCGCTCGACAGTTAGCCACTAGGATCAATTTGCAGTCGAGCATGGCATCATGTACTGATGCATTACGATTCATTTCAGTCACGTTGAACAACAGCCAACAACTCCACTAGAAAGCAGATTCCATGAGGATCAATACAGCAAAAGAAAAGATGATGGAAGGTAAGGCCGCGTTCGGCTTTTCGCTTGGACTAGGCTCTCCGCTAGCCGCAGAGTTGCTCGCCAATTCGGGCATTGATTTTATTCTGCTGGACCGTCAGCACGGTTCCTGGGGAGAAGACTCTACGATTGCAGCCTTTGCAGCAATGTCGGCAGGCAGCGCCGTGCCCATGGCGCGTGTATCGCGCAACGACTACACAATGATTGGCCGGTTGCTGGACGAAGGCGCCATGGGCATCGTCGTGCCGATGGTGCACACGCCAGAGGACGCCAAACGGGCAGCAGACGCTTGTCGGCTACCGCCTGTAGGCGATCGCTCCTGGGGATGGGGACGCGCCCGCAACCTGGGCGACGATTATTCCGACGAGATCGATGAGCAGATTTTCGTTGCTGTACAGATTGAGAGCGCGCTTGCCGTTGAAAACGTAGAAGCTATCATGGCGACTCCAGGTGTGGACGGCTGCTGGGTAGGCCCTTCCGACCTATCGCTCTCGTTTGGCTTCCATCCGTCGGAGATGGACGTGCGCGACGAGCACGTTGCTGCGCTGGAGACAGTTATCCAAGCGTGCAAGAATACCGGTACCGTGCCGGGTATCGCCGCGTTGAGTGTGGATGACGGCGTACGCAGATATGAGCAGGGGTTCCGCTACATCACGGCAGGCGGTGATGCACCGTTTCTGCTGTCCGGTGCTGCGGCAGCGCTGATTAAATTACGCGGCGCTGAAGAATAGGGTTCTTGGCTGGTCACAGTGCAAAAAAATTCGTTGGCCGAGATTGTTCGATCGGATCTTGGCCAACGTTCTTTTTCTACAGGCATGAAGATCGTGAGACGGTTTGCCAAACAGACGGTGATTTCGGCTCCTGTTATGCGTCGCTCCTGTGCCGCATCTGCTCATATGCGTCCAACGCACGCTCTCGCGCCCATTTGTGGTCCACTATCGGCGCGGGATAGTCTTTTCCGATAACGCAGCCGCACTCCTTCTGCAAAGATTCTGGCGTCAGCCACGGTTGATGAATGTATTCATCGGGTAAGCCGATTAGCTCCGTTACCCACCGTCGAATGTAGTCGCCGGACGCATCGTACTTCTTGGCTTGCGTGGTCGGATTGAAGATGCGGAAAAATGGCGCTGCGTTCACGCCGGCGCCCGCAACCCATTGCCAACCGCCTACATTCGAAGCCGGTTCACCGTCGGCCAACATCTGCATGAACCAGCGTTCGCCCCAACGCCAGTCGACCAGCAGATGCTTCACCAGGAATGACGCCGTCACCATGCGCACACGATTGTGCATCCAGCCAGACTGTGCCAGCTGACGCATGCCGGCATCCACAAGCGGATAGCCGGTCTTGCCGCGTGTCCATGCCGCGAACTCGGCCTCGTTATTCTGCCAGGTCAGGTGATCAAAGTCCGAATTGAAGTTCTGCCGACGCGTCTTGGGAAAATGGTGCATCACATCCACATAGAACTCACGCCAGATGATCTCATCAAGCCAACGTTCGGCGCTGCGTTTCGCCTCGATATCGGACGCACGCTCTATGGCGTCAAAGGCGGCGCGCACCACATCGGCAGCCGAAATCATGCCGAATCGTATGTAGGCAGAGAGTCCGGAAGTCCCAATTGACGCTGGTACGTCGCGAAGGCTGTCGTATCGATAGACACCGCCGTCCTCTGCGGTGAACGCCTCGAGAATATCGTTGACCGTACTCTCGCCTGCAGTTACTGGCGCAGAAGCAGACTCCTCCGTTGCACCGTCGCCTATGTTAGCCAGGCGCTCATGCAGAAGGTTGAGCTTATCGAAGTCAATATCGGGTTTGGGCATTGACGCCGGCCTTGCGTGTTGCGCGGGCGCGCTCTTCTGCCACTGTTCTTTCCAGCGCTTGGCATAGGCTGAAAAAACACGGTAGGGAGTCTGATCCTCCTTGAGAACTGTGCCAAAGGGCAAACCTGTCAAGCCATCAGTAAGTTGGAGTGGCAACACAGCCTCAATATCGGCGTCCCGCTTCTTGGCGAAAGGAGTATAGCTGCGTTCTGCGTAGATACTGCTGATGCCATGATCGGCAACAAGCTCGTGCAGGATTCTCTCGGGAGCGCCTTCCCGCACCACTAGACCGCTGCCCAGTTCATTCAAGTTCCGGTCTAGGCTGACGAGCCCATGGTACAACAGTCGGATTCTAGAAGGTGCCACAGTGGGAGAGTTGAGCAGCCGGTCGTCTAGGATGAACAGTGGCAGGACTGAATCATGCTCGGAGAGCGCTGCCGCCAACGCACCGCTATCCGTCAGCCGCAAATCTCGACGAATCCACCAAATTGCCGTCGTCATCCAGTGTTGGGATTGGAAAGCCGTGTTTTCAGTTGAGGAATCGTTTGCCGGGATAGAATACGCCGAGTCATCCAACCACGGTAGGTGAACAGAACGGGCATACCCAACCACATTAGCGCGCCGAGTATGCGCTTTGCCGGTGCATCCGATAACGTTGCATGTACGTCGTCAATGATCATCGTCGATTTCGAAGAAATTGGAACGTAAATATGGCGATGTTCCCACTCGCCAAAGAGCCCCTCGACCTGCCTGTCCACAAAGCCTGTCTGGCCTACATAGGGCATCTCTGCTCGCCAATGCATTCGAATCGGACCGAATCCCAGCGTAAATGACATATCCGAACCGGTTTTCAAGCGGTTGGGCGCATCCAGTATACGAACCTGAATCGGTGGCGGCGTGATCCTCGCCATGCTTCCCGGATGCGAGTGAAATTCGGCGACTGCTTGGATATCCGCGTCCACGGCAAATCGATGAATAAATCTCATTTCAACAGATCCCGTAACGCTCCGTCCAATTGCGGATAGCGGAACTCGAAGCCGAGTTCCTGTAGCCGTCTGGGTACAACGTGTTGCCCATCCAATAGCACGGTTGACATGTCACCGAATAGAGTCTCCATGGCAATGGCTGGCGCAGGGAAGAACGAGGGGCGCCCCATGACCGATCCGACTGCGTCGGCAAAGTCTTTATTTTGGACTGCGTTTGGCGCAACCAGATTGAACGGTCCTGTAGCCGTTTCGTGCTCCAGCAAGAATTGAATAGCACGCACTTGATCTTCTATGTGGATCCAAGACCACCACTGTTTACCATCGCCAATCTTACCGCCGGCAAAGAGTTTGAACGGCATTGTGATCCTCGGCAGCGCTCCGCCTTCCTCGCTGAGTACAATACCAATGCGTATAACGGGTCGCCGGATGCCAAACGTTTCAATTTCCGCGGTGGTCGCTTCCCAGTCGATGCTGAGTTTCGACAAAAAGTCATCTCCGGGACCAGTGTCTTCATCTACAATTTCGTTCCCGCGTGGTCCATAGTAGCCCACAGCGGAGGCCTGGATAAACACCTCCGGCTTACTTTCCGACGCTTGGATGGCTTTCACGAGCGCTTGACCGGATTGTACACGACTGTCGCGCAGCACCTTCTTGCGTTCCTCAGTCCAACGTCCATCAGCAATACTGGCGCCAGCAAGGTGAACGACTGCGTCGATATCATCAAGCGTTTCGGCCCAGTCATTCGTGGTGCGGCCATCCCAGTAAAGTCGATAGTAATTTGGGTTCGTGCTCGTCACCGGATCCAGACTACGGCTAAGCACAGTAACTGTATGACCAGCGGCAAGCAAGCTATCGACAAGCGCAGAACCGATCAACCCACTCCCGCCTGAAATTAGCGCATTCATATCGTTGTCCCTTTGTCAGCTACGGCTACGCTTCCCACTCCTGTATTATCTCAAAGAACTTACCCAGATACTGGGTAGTTGCATCAATTTTGAAGTACTACTCACACTTGCACGACGTCGGAAGACGTCATAGTCGTTCTTTTCGATCGCCCTGAGTATCGACTCGTACAGCTTGGCAGCAGCCATAATGGAAAACCTGCCATCACTCGACAGCATGCGAATGCCTGGTAATGCTTCACGATATAGAGTTCGATTGCGTTCGATCTGAAATTTCATAAACGCGCGCCAACGCTCGTCCACAACGCCGTCTGCGATATCGCCCCTACTAAGAGAGAATTGTGCAAGCTCCTCCTTTGGCAGATAGAGCCTGCCCATTCGCCAGTCGCCACCCACATCGCGCAGTATGTTGGTAATCTGCAGCGCTACGCCGAGTTTGATGGCGTATGGAATCGCTTCTTCGCTCTCGAAGCCAATGATGTGCATGCTCATGAGACCAACCGTGGAAGCTACACCGTAGGCATACGCGCTTAGTTCTTCAAATGTATCATACCGATTCTGTACCAGATCGCGACTTACGCCATCCACCAACTGCTCTGCATACTGTATTGGAATGCCGTAGCGCTGCTGCGCATGCCGCCAAGCGAGGGCTAGATAATCCTCGTCGGAAACCGGTTGGTAGAGCATGCGCTGCCGGAGTGCGAACAGGTTATCCTGAAGCAGTTGCTGTCGCCGTGGCTCTGCGAATGAATGGTCAGTCGCAGTGTCGACCGTATCGTCGACTTGTCTACAGAAGGCATACAGAGCACGTACCGCCTGCCGTTTTGGCATAGGCATCAGCGATGAGGCTAGGTAGAAGGTGCGACTGTGCTTCTTCGTGATGCCTGCGGTATGCGCGTAGGCGGCTTCGAGCGTCGCTTTCTCAGTCACCAGCTCGCCAATTTGTGTTGCATTGGCCCGTAGCGGCTCAGTCGCCATTGACAGCAACGATATCTCCCACGATTGTGCCTGCACTGGTACCCCTTTCGATTCGCACTGTGTTTGATCGGGAACTAGTGTATCGCTACTTAATTCATTTGTCAAGGATACCTTTGCAATTCCTTGACAAATCGATTTAGGTCGAGTATTATGTCGGTGAAGAAATATATAGGATCGGTGAAATCGCCTTGATTGCACTACTCCGATGGCTTGCCCAGGAAGATTTTCCTGAATAGAGTTCGGATAGTAATTGAGGACGCAATAGTCAGAAATGAGACGAATGATGTCAAAGCAAAAGGCAATTGTCATTGGGGCTGGTATCGGCGGCATCGCAATCGCCGGACGTTTGGCGCAGAACGGCTATGATGTGACCGTTTTGGAAAAGAATTCAAAACCAGGCGGGCGAACGGACCAACTCATCGTAGATGGACACCGATTTGACACAGGTCCAACCTTATTCCTTATGCCATATATTTTTGCAGAGACATATGCAGCACTCGGTGAGCGTATGCAGGACCATCTCGATCTGCAACGAATCGATCCAACCTATCGCATTCGGTTCGACGATGGCGTTGAGCTCTCGCTAACCGCCGACATGGTGCAAATGCAGGAACAGCTGGAAACCATTGAGCCGGGCAGTTTTGGCGGTTATCTCCGCTATATGAGTGAAGGACGTCAGCATTTGACTACTTCGCTGGAACGATTTGTGGGCAGAAATTTTAGTGGATTAGGCGACTATTTTAGCCCGCGCAATCTGCCTCTTCTGTTCAAGTTGAAAGCGCTAACCAAGCATTATGACAATATCGGCAACTATTTCTCGGATCCGAGGCTCAAAGCGGCTTTCACATTTCAGAATATGTATTTGGGTTTAAGTCCGTATGATGCACCGGCGACGTTTTCGTTGCTGCAGTACACAGAACTGGCGGACGGGATATGGTTCCCAATAGGGGGCATGTATCGCGTTATCGAGAGCCTGGTGGAAATCACACAGAATCTCGGTGTGAAGTACGAATACAACGCACCCGTAGAGCGTATCGATGTGCAGGACAACCGGGCAAACGGTGTGACGCTCCCAGATGGACGCCAACTTCTGTCGGATATCGTGGTTGCCAATGCCGATCTTCCGTACGTCTACAAGTCGCTTTTGCCCGATAGCAAGCCCGCGCAAAAGCTTGATAATATGAAATATACCTGCTCGGCAATCATGTTTTACTGGGGCGTGGATAAAGTTGTGGATAAACTCGGTCATCACAATGTCTATCTCTCATCTGAATACCGGGCAAGTTTTGATCGCATTTTTGACGACCACACGCTGCCTGATGTGCCCAGCTTCTATGTCCATGCGCCAGCGCGCACGGACCCTGCCGCAGCTCCAGCTGGACAGGACACGCTCATGGTTCTGGTGCCAGTTGGCCACCTGGATGCACGCGCGAAGCAAGACTGGGATCAACTGGAGCAACAGGCGCGCCGCGCCGTTTTGGCTAAGTTGGCAGAGACGGGCATTACCGATCTGGACGAGCACATCAAGTTCGAGAGAAGCTTTACACCAGTTCAGTGGAAAGAGCTGTATAACCTGGACAAAGGTTCCGCATTTGGCTTGAGCCACAACTTCATGCAGGTCGGATATTTGCGACCGCAGAACCGGCATAAGAAATATCAAAATCTATATTTCACCGGCGCCAGTACGCATCCCGGCACTGGATTGCCCATCGTGCTGATCTCGTCGCGATTGACCACCGAACGCATTCTAGCTGATGCCGGCGTCGATCAAACATCCTATACAACTGAGAAAACGGGAAATCTGGCGGCAGCAGTATAGTGCTACTGGCACAGATTTCCCGTAGTTTGCGAGAGTAGAACACACATAGTAGGCGGAATGAATGGCAGCAACCTTAAACGACGATATCGCCATCTTTAATTTGAGCGCAGTGATTCACGAAACCGGCATTAAGCCGGATACGTTGCGCGCTTGGGAGCGCCGCTATGGATTGCCTATGCCAGAGCGTACAGAAGGCGGTCATCGGCTGTATTCTCGACAGGACATTGAGACCATTAAATGGCTCATTGAGCAACGGGAGCATGGGCTAGGTATCAGTAAGGCAGTGCAACTCTGGCGTGAATTACAAGCGTCTGCCGAAGACAATTCACACGCTGCTTCAGCTCTGTCCATGTCTTCAACTACGGAGCAAGTAGACCGACTTGCAGCAACTAGAAATGCCTGGTTGGAGGCGTGTCTGAACTTCAATGAACGGGATGCCCAATCGGCTCTCAACGAAGCATTCGCCATCTTCTCGGTGGAACGAGTCTGTTTGGATGTTTTGCTGCCGGCGATTGTTAGCCTTGGCGCGGGCTGGTATAGCGGCAAAATCTCTGTACAACAGGAGCATTTCACGACCAATCTCGCGGCACGACAATTGGAAGCGCTGATAGCCGCAGCTCCTGCACCCACAAAAGCCGGACGTATTCTAGTCGTCTGTCCGCCGCACGAAGAGCACATTTTCACGCTATTGCTGGTCACATTGCTACTGAGGCGCGCCGGGCATGATATTGTCTACCTGGGTGCGAATGTGCCCATCGACCAGATCATTGAGACAGTACACGAAGGACATATCCAGTTGGTTGTGTCATCGGCTATGACATTGCAGACCGCGGCAACCTTAGCGGACCTTGGCGATGTATTGCATGACATTAATACGCCGCTTCTCTTCGGCGGGCGAGTCTTCACCCAGCAACCGGAGCTGCAACATCGGATTACCGGCTACTATCTCGGCAACCATCTAGAAGCGACAGCACGAGCCGTCGAACCCTATCTCGTGGCGCATAGCGTACCTGCGCCAGTCCCTCCGGTCAAGAGGCCCATCAAAGAGGCGCAAGACGCCTACGAGGATGCGCTGCTCTACATTGAAGCGAATGTGGAGGAGTCCCTGCCCAGGCCAATCGCACATCAACAGGAGTTGCACGGCATCAATGATTACCTCAGCGCCGGAATTATCGCAGGCTTGCGTCTAGGCGATCTCGACTATCTGACTGCCGATATCCAGTGGGTACAGGGGCTGATGAGCAGTCGCGGATTACCGGAACAAATGCTTTACCATTACCTAGATCTATATGCCAATGCGCTGTCTGAGAGGGATGATCCGAGGCTGGCGCCTATTAAGCGCTGGTTCAAAGAGTTGTTGCCGTCGCTAACAGCCAGCAGCGGAAACGGTAAAGAGAAGTGATATGGAATTCATCAAGTGCGCAGCCGTCTAGACTCACATCCATACGAGACGAACGTTCAGAGTACAACACTATGACCTATTTTCAGTTTGTATTGCTCTTCTTAGCCATACCCATCGCCTTCTTGGCGATCATGGCGCGCAAGAGCCTGACAAAAACCAACGCCATACTGATTGGCGTGCTCATGCTGGTCGCGTTGGCATACACGACGCCCTGGGACAACTACTTAGTGGCGTCGAGGGTCTGGTGGTATGATCCTGCACTCGTGACGGGATTGACCATTGGATGGGTGCCTATTGAGGAATACACGTTCATCGGGTTGCAACCGATCTTAGCCGGCTTGATCGCACTGCTCGTTGGACGCTTGTTTCAGGACCAGCCGTATGACGTCGACAGAAAGATTGTGCGTGTTATGTCGACGATAGTGCTGGCTGCGCTTTGGATATCCGCCGTAGTTGTTCTGCTGGCGGAATGGATGCCAGGCAACTATCTGGCGCTCATCCTTGTGTGGGCGATACCGCCCATTGCGCTGCAGAGCGCATATGGGGCTGACCTACTGCTCTTGCATTGGCGACGCGTATTGACGTCCATACTAGTTCCTGTTCTCTATTTATCCTGGGCAGATTCGCTGGCGATTCAGTCCGGCACCTGGACCATCAACCCCAGTCGCACACTGGGCATCCACTTCGGCAATGTCCTTCCGCTGGAAGAATTCATCTTCTTCGTGGTCACCAACATGTTGCTTGTGTTCTCCGTTATATTGGTACAGAGCGCCAGCGGGGAACGCCGTTTTCAGCGCTTCCGCAGCACTCTTCAACAGGACTGGCTTGCTAAGCTCACAAGAACTGCTTCTGCTGAATAGCCCAGCCAATTATCGCGCAGCAGTGCATTCTCGGGCTGCTGGCAAGCGCCTCTGTCCTATTTCCGCTATTCCCATTACACAACAGAAAGATTATGTTAATTACCGGTTAACAGTCGCGAGTTATTCTCATCAGCGGCATGGAATGCACTTGTTCCTCCGCCATACTGAGTGCGAACTTGTTGCGTAGATCACAACGAACAACATGAGTAGAAAGATGGCGCCGCAAGTTCCCAGCGAACCATCCACTCATAGGAATCGAGGTGTTTCGCCTCTCGTTTAGTTCCTTGTCGCGTCGACAAAGTTCTGTGCATCCACATTCACGACGGGTCTAGATATGCACACTGCATCGGTCGCTCTTCGGTTCTGCGCGCCGACCGTGCTACACTATGGTCAAATCTCGAGGCATTCCCAAGAACATTTTCGCCGAACCTGAACAACGACATTACTTGAGACCCGAACATGGAATTAAGTACCAAATCGGACTGGCGAGAGGCAGAAGAGCGCATCAATGCTTGGTGGCAGAATGACACCATCGATCGTCCCGCCATCATCGTTAAGGCGCCGAAAGCCGGACTGTCGCGCGCAGAATGGGATGCTATCCAGTCGCCTGTGGGTACACCACCAGACGGCGTCATGGATTGGTATACGAATCCAGAACGCGTTGTAGCCCGTTGCAACGAATTCGTCGACAACACCTTTTGGGGCGGTGAAGCGCTGCCGGTCGTCTACCCGGTCAACATCTCGCTGGTCGCCATCACAGCGGCCTATCTCGGCTGTACGTACACCATTAGCCCTGACAGCTATACGGGCTGGGCAGAACCGGTAATCGATGATTGGGAGACCAGGCAGCCGATAGCCTATGATCCTGATAACGAGTGGTGGAAGATATCGCGCACATTGCTTGATGCGGCTGCTGAACAAGCGCTAGGTCGATACTACGTGGGGATGCCGGACCTCAATGCGCCGACACAGGCTGTCGCACTGCTACGGGATACACAGCGCCTAGCGTTCGACCTCATCGACAACCCCGAGCCGATCCTGCCCGCGATGTGGGAAGCGAACCGCGCCTGGTATCGATACTGGCAGGCGGCGAACGGTGTGGTTCATCAGTGGATCGACGGCTACCTCTACTGGATGGGCGTCTGGTCCGACGTGGCTTCTGCGGACCTGCAATGCGACTTTAGCGTACTAATCTCACCCAAGATGTTTGACAAGTATTTCCTGCCGCCACTAGAAGAGCAGACTCGCTGGATCGACCGCACCATCTTTCATCTGGATGGACCGGGCGCCATTCCGCATCTTGATTCGCTCCTTGCCCTGCCCCGGCTAAACGGTATCCAGTGGGTGCCGGGCGACGGCAAACCGCCTATGAGCAAATGGCTGCCATTGCTGCGTCGCATCCAAGCACGAGGTAAGACGCTCTTGCTCTTCTGCGATCCGTGGGAAGTGCAGTCGCTAGTGACCGAGCTTGAGCCGGAAGGTCTGCTACTCCACACGACCTGCGACAGTGTAGCGGAGGCGAAGGAATTGCTGCAAAAGGTTCCAAGTTGGAGAAAACGTCGCCGTTGGTTCGTCGACTAAGGTACTGTTTCTATCAGATTTGCAAGCCTTAATAGACACGATTGTTGGGCATTGTGCATAGCCATAAAGGATAATCAGATGACAGGCAGCAAGAGCAACGGACCGTTCTCGTTTGACGTCGATGTCGAAAACGAGATCCTAGAACGGTATGACAGCAAGATTGAGCGTCATCTGTCGGACATGAGCGGACAGTATCAGGACCAACAGGCGCTGGAGACGTTGGTCGCGCAGGACGATGTGCTCCTGTATGAAGTGTATCAGAACGATCGCCCGGAAGTCGCCGGTGAACTGCTGAACGGTCTTTCTGTTATCCACCCCGGTAAAGTGGGCGATGAGTATTTCATGACCAAAGGCCACTTCCACGCTGTCCTGGAGACCGCGGAAGTCTACTACACGCTCAAAGGTGAAGGCTATATGGTGATGGAGACGCCGGAAGGCGACTGGTCGGTGGAGGAGATGCGAGCAGGGCGCGTGCTCTATGTGCCGCCGCGTTGGGCGCACCGCTCGGTGAACACCAGCACCGATGAAGACCTAGTCTTTTTCTTTGTCTACCCGGGAAACTCCGGACATGACTACGGCTCAATCGAGGAACGCGGCTTCCGAAAGCTGATAGTCGACCGAGGTGGACAACCGCTAATCGTCGATAATCCACGCTGGCAAGAAGAATAGTCTGACGGAGTTCGAACGTGTAATCCAAGCAGCGGATGCACATACGCGGCATCAGTCCCGCTAGAAACGGACGCCGTACTTGATGACCTGGTTTGGATCATCTCTAATTAACGTGAAGACATTCACGCCCTCTTCAAAATCTACGATGGGCGTAATGAGTCCCGGAATGTCCAGATTGCCGCTTTGCAGCTGGCTGGCAAGCACATCATAGGCCCGCTTTTGGTCCCAACGAGGGTAGTCTCGCGGCTCGTGACCCCAGCCGCAACCATGCGGAATAACGATGTTCAGCCGGTTGTGATGCCATTCGCGGCCCAGATAGAGCCCATACGCTTCTCCTTGATAAAAGCCGGCGGAGCAGACTGTGCCGGTATTTCGGACACACTTGAGGGCAGTATTCAAGGCGGGGTACGCACCTGCCAGCTCGATAGCAACATCAACACCTTTGCCGCCGGTCATTTCGTGAATGCACCGCGGAACATCGTCCGATGCGGGGTCCAGGACGGCATGCACGCCGTGGTCTAGCGCCCACTGCCGTCGATTGGGTAGCACATCCACAGCAAAGACTTTCTCGGCGCCAGCTTGCACCGCCATCCGCGCGGCAATCAAGCCAAGCACGCCCAAGCCGATGACGGCGACAGAATCGCCATAGCGCACATTGGATTCGCGCACGGCATGAAACGATACATAAGCCGGCTCAATGCAAAGCGCCTGCTCCGGGTCTATATCATCTAGTTGCCACAACCACTTCGCATCGACCACATTCGATTCGCGCACATCCATCAAGCCGAATACATGGTCTCCGACTCTAAATCGCTTAACTTCAGCGCCGATTTCTGTGACAACACCGACGCCGGTAGTTCCCGTTTTCCAGGGATGATCCTTGCTGGCAGTAGGAGGTTGCGCGTCCGCCTGTTCCACGAACATGCGCATATCCTGGTTGAAGACATGGCCAGCAAAGGTACGACCGTCAAACATGCCGGCGGTTGTGCCGTGCTTGCCGGATGCCAGCTCTGTCTGCACGCGCACCTCCTGCGGCTGCAGGGGTGGTTCGTCGTACTCCAGGATTTCAATCTGATAAGAACCGGTAAACGCAAGTCTGCGAGGCATATCTGTTCTCCAGCCAGTCTAGAATTACTTTTAGGATATGGGTTCGGCGATTTGGGGCTCAGCACGATTCCACATGAAGGAGGAATGCGCCTTCATTATGCAGGCAGTAGGCGAGTGGGGCCAATTTGCACGGCAATGAGTGTATGCGTAATCAGTACGTTCGCATCATCGGCTATCGTGAACCAAGCATCGTGTCCAACCACAGTTGCGTTGGGATAACTGATTCGACTTTGTCCTGCCGCTGGACTATCATTCAGATAGTTTGCGACATGTTTGGTTTGAACGTCGGGAGTCATAGCAGTATGGAGACAACACAATACCCGCGAAAGCCGATGGGCATGCCATTGGTCCTCATCAGAGGCGCAGGCGATCTCGCGTCCGGCATTGCCATTCGGTTGCATCGCTGCGGTTTCCCCGTACTCATGACTGAGATTGCGCGGCCATTGGTTGTCCGGCGCACTGTAGCGTTCGCACAGGCAATTTACGATGGGGCAACCGACGTGGAGGAGGTGCGAGCAGTACGTTCCACAAAGGAGCATGCCTTGAACGTGATTAACTCGGGCGCCATCCCAGTACTGGTTGATCCGGATGCGTCACGAGGGTTGGCACTACAACCCGATGTGCTGATAGACGCAGTTATGGCTAAAACCAATACAGGAACCCGCCTTGACCAGGCGCCATTCGTTGTCGGCGTTGGTCCAGGTTTTGAGGCCGGTGTGGACTGTCACGTTGTCATAGAGACGAACCGCGGGCACAATCTCGGTCGGGTTATTTGGCAAGGGAAAGCTGAAGCGAATACCGGAACGCCGGGTAGTTTGCCTGGCGCCGCCCGGGGGTTGCAGCGAGCGGTCTATGCGCCTAGCGACGGTCGGTTGCGCACGCAACTGGAGATCGGCGATACTGTCAACCAGAATGATGTACTAGCTGAGATCGTCAGCAACAGCGGTGAGGTCTATCGTGTACGTGCGCAGATTGACGGTGTTCTCCGCGGCATCATCCATCCGTCGGTCGACATCGTAGCCGGTTTGAAGATTGGCGATATCGATCCAAGATCGCAACGCCTCAACTGTTTCACCGTCTCAGACAAGTCTTTGTCGGTGGGCGGCGGCGCATTGGAAGCTATCCTCAGCGCCATGCATCGCGGCTTATTCACACCATCATCAACTCTAGCCTAGGAACCTTCAATGGACCCATTGCGCCTTTTTGCGGTACCTTCTTTCCCGATGATTGTGCCAGGCGACGACATCGCAAGCTGCATTGTTGACGCCATGAACGCGGCTGACGAGCGCCTGCAAGAAGACGACATCCTCGTCATTGCGCAGAAGATAGTCAGCAAGGCGGAAGGCCGGCTTGTCAACCTGAGTGAGGTCACCGTCACTCCGGAAGCCGAAGAACTGGCTGCGATCGTACAGAAGAAACCTGCGATCGTGCAAGTCATATTAGACGATAGCCGGTCAGTGATCCGTGCTTTGCCCGGTTTGCTTATTGTCGAACAGAACAGCGGATGGATATGCGCTAACGCCGGCGTTGACCATAGCAACGTCGAGTCGGACGGTGGCACTGAGACGGTGGCGCTTCTCCCCGAGAATCCCGACGGAAGCGCGGCCGAGATTAGCGAACGGCTTCGGACGTTGACCGGTGTGGCGCCTGCCGTGATTATCAGCGACAGCCACGGACGAGCATGGCGCATCGGCACCGTTGGCGTTTGCATCGGCTGTTTCGGATTGCCGCCGGTTTGGGACCAACGGGGTCGGCATGACTTGCATGGATACGAACTCGTCGCCAGCGAAGAATGCATCGCAGATGAATTGGCGGCGGCGGCCAGCCTGATCATGGGGCAGAGTGACGAAGGCCGGCCTGTGGTGATTGTCCGTGGCTATGTGCTGCCAGCGGGTACCCAGCCAGCACCTTCCAGTGCCATTCAGAGACCGGCGGAGAAGGATGCATTTCGCTAAAGTGCGCTACGACGTCTTGAGCCCGCGGCTCCTCTGTGCTAGACTGTCACCAATGCAAGTGAGTATCGAGCGCTCTGAAATGCACTAAAGCACTCTGAAATGCACTAAATAGACGATTGCACACGAATAGGTTGGTAAACTGAGCTGCAAAGGGGGAATTCTCTGGACAGCATAACGCTAGCTCGAAAAATTGTGGACAGTGTGGAAGAGAAGCAGGCATCGGACATCGTACTGCTGGATGTTCGTGAACAGACCTCAATTGCCGATTATTTTGTTATAGCCACAGTCGACACGGACCGACAGGCCCACGCTATTGAGGACGATCTTCGCAATAGCCTTCGAATTGAACAAAACATCCGACCACTGAGCATCGAGGGCGCTGACAGCTCCGGTAGCGGCTGGGTACTCCTGGATTACGGTGACGTTATCGTGCATCTTCTGACGGAAGAAACGCGCCGGTTCTACAATCTAGAAGAGTTATGGAATAAGGCCACGGTAGTCGTCAAGGTATTCTAGGTGGCTGCGGTATCACAAACTGAATCAATACTCCTTCGGCACTCGAATCAGCGGCTGGCAGTTTTTACGCGTCTCAGGATTCCCATGCCAGCTTGCTCGCATCCTGAACAAACGAATGGCGGTACCTGACTACGCGATAGGGCGGACACTTTCGTATCCGCCCCATTTCTTCTTCAATCAGTAGTGAACTCTGGCGCTTACATGCTCGAGTTCGCTACACCCTAACGCAACCTAGTCTTCCAACGTGCTGGTGTCGCCTAGAGCCTGTCCCATGACCTGCGCCTTCAGCAGACGGCGCATAATCTTACCGCTTCGCGTCTTGGGAAGCGTATCCACGAAGACAATTTCAGCCGGTACGGCAATGGGGCCAACCTCTGTGCGTACATGCCGCTTTAAGGTCCCTACCAGTTCATCGTCGCCGACGACACCCTGGTTCAGGATACAGAAGGCGTGAATAACGTTGCCGCGCAGGTCATCGGGCACGCCGATTGCGGCTGCCTCGGCGACGAGTTGATGGCTCACCAGCGCGCTCTCGATTTCGGCTGTACCGAGTCGATAGCCGCTGACTTTGATGACATCATCCAGGCGACCGATAATCCAGAAGTATCCGTCGTCGTCCTTGCGCGCGCTGTCACCCGTGAGGTAATAGCCCTGCTTCTCATAGTCCAGCCAGTAGGTAGTTACGTAGCGGTCCGGATCTCCCCAGACGTTGCGTGCCATACCGGGCCACGGTCGCTTGATGACCAGATAACCATCTTCGTTGGCGCCTACGGGTTTGCCCGCTTCGTCCACGATATCAGCTTCGATGCCTGCGAAAGGCAGCGTTGCAGAACCAGGCTTCAGTGGGACAACCGGCGTCGGCGTGATCACGAAACCGCCAGTCTCGGTCTGCCACCAGGTATCGATGATGGGGCATTTTTCGCCGCCGATGATCGAGTAATACCAGCGCCACGCCTCCGGATTGATGGGTTCGCCCACCGAACCGAGAATGCGCAGTGAGGAGAGATCATGCCGTTGCGGCCATTCATCGCCAAAGCGCATCAAACCACGGATTGCGGTCGGCGCCGTGTACAAAATAGTCACACCGTATTTTTCCACGATTTCCCACCAGCGGTCCGGATTCGGATAGCCAGGTGCGCCTTCGTAGATAATACTGGTAAGGCCCATGATAAGCGGTGCGTAGACAATGTAGCTGTGACCCGTGATCCAGCCCGGATCCGCCGCGCACCAATAGCGGTCATCGTCCTTTACATCAAACACATATTTTAGCGTGGTGGCGATGTAGACCTGATAGCCGCCGCAGGTATGGATAAGGCCTTTTGGCTTGCCGGTGGTGCCACTGGTGTAGAGGATGAACAGGGGATCTTCAGCGTCCATCACCTCGGTCTCGCACTTGGTGCTTGCACTGGGCATGGCAGCCAAGTCGTGGAACCAGAAGTCGCGTCCGGGTTCCATGTGCACTTCCTGCTGTGTGCGCTTGACAACGATCACACGCTGCACAACCGGGCTGCGGCTCACGGCCTGATCGGCAATGTCCTTCAGATTGACGGTCTTGCCGCGTAACCAGGCGCCGTCACAGGTGACCAGCACCTTGCTCTGGGCATCGTCGATTCTGTCTGCGAGTGCTTGTTCGCTGAAGCCTCCGTAGACGACGCTGTGGATAGCGCCCAACTTCACTGTAGCCAACATAGCCATGGGCAGCTCGGGTACACGGCCCATATAGATGGTGACTGTGTCGCCCTTCTTGACGCCCATACCCTTGAGAATGTTGGCGAATCGATTGACCTCTTTCCAAAGGTCAAAGTAAGTAAAGACACGCTTTTCGCCGTCCTCGCCTTCCCAAATCAGCGCTACCTTGTTCTTGCGCCAACTATTGACGTGGCGATCGATCGCGTTGTGAACAACATTTGTTTTGCCGCCTACGAACCACTTATAGAACGGCTTGTTGCTCTCATCAAGGACTTGCTCATAGGGCTCAAACCGATCTACAACCTCTTTCGCCTGTTCATCCCACCATGCTAGTGGATCGGCTAGCGCCTCCTTGCGGAGCTCCAAATAGTTCGGTTCGCCAACGCTGGCGAGCACCTCGGGTGAGGGCGGGTAAATTTCGCTTTTCGCCGCGGTGGTGTCGAAACCTTCAGACATCTTAGTCCTCCTGTAGTCGTTTCAACGTTTTTTGTACTGAATAATGACTATCGCTATGCACTGTTTCAGTGCGTACACGGCAACGTATCCACAGAATAGGCGCCCGACGCCTATTCCTTATCGGCTATATTCTTCATCGAATAATGATTGGGTTTCAAACGCTACACTTGGTTCATTGAATTGGGTGATCTTTGCCTATTGTATATCACGCTGTGCCAATTCTCCAAAGTTCGGCATCGGAAATTACTTTCACTTACTATCGTTTGATTGCGCTTTAACTCATTTAGCTTTCATTACTTTCGCATATCTTCGAATTTTGCGCCAAATTTACGCATAACGATATTACGCAGCGAAACGTCTGCTCTCGCACGACAATGCTCATGAACAACACAGAGCCCGCCGATTGAGCGTTCGGCAGGCTTGGTTTACCTATTGCGAATGAACCGCTTTCGAGCAGCTTACTACTGGTGTACGGTCTATTCAAAGACCCAAGGATCGGTATCACGCGACCACTCTAGCAGACTGTCGCCGAACCAGAGCTCGATTTCGCTGGCTGCTGTGTCCGGTCCGTCGCTGGCATGGACGAGGTTGCGACCTACTTCTATGCCATAGTCACCGCGTATGGTGCCGGGACTGGCGTCGGCGGGCTTGGTGCCGCCTACCGTGTTGCGCACCAACGTAATGGCATCGGTTCCTTCCAGCACCATGGCGACCACTGGCGCACTTGTGATGTAGCTGATAAGTGCGCTGAAGAATGGCTTGCCTTCATGCACCGCATAATGCTTGCACGCGAGCTCATCACTCACTTGGATCATCTTCATGGCGACAAACTTCAGCCCACGTTGCTCGAAACGTTCAATGATAGGCCCTATCAGACCACGTTGGACTGCATCCGGCTTGATGATGACAAATGTCTTCTCCATAAATGACTCCTATATTTTGGTTTTGTTTCAGCGGATCGGCAAACCGATTCGCCTGTTTCACACGATAGCTTCAGACGCGACGGCGGCAATCAACGCTCTCTCGCACTAGGCCCAGCGGGACGCCCAACGTCCACGACCATGCAATTGGCTATTATACGATAGGCGGCTGGAATGCATTGCCAACAGAAGCTAGCGGTTTATGATTAACATAAGCGCCATGAGCTCGTCGTCCACCTGTATAGTCGTGTCAGGGTCTGTTTCGCCGATAGCCCAGACGATGCTGCCGTACTCGTCGCTGGGGTCCATGGTTGTGATTGGATTCGCAGCCAGCGCCTGGTCATTCTCATCGCCCACCGTTGCGATGGTGCGCCAAGCCATGAGTAAATGCGGATGACGCTGCACCAGATGCCGAGCCAGTGAATAGGCTTCCGCTTCCTCACCGCCTTGCCACAGGGCAACGGTCAGACATAATTGGAAATCAATTCTGCGGCTATCAGCTTCCACCAGCATATGGTAGGCGTCCGCAGCTTCCGACCAACGTCCGCCATAGCGATAGAAGGACGCCAGACAGGCTAGGTCGTAGTCTAGAATGTTGGGCGTATCTATACTGGTTCGATAGAGACCGGCGCGGATATCCGGGTGATAGGGATCCATTTCGAAGGCGCGACGCCAGATCACATTCGACTGAGCACGTTCCTCGCGATCCTCAGCTGCCATTGCCAGCGCGCGCCATGCGTATGCGTTTGCCGGGTCTGCCTGCAGAAGTCGTCTCGCCCAGACTTCGCCATCGTCCCAGCGCTCCATCTGCCAGTAGATCTGCAACACGCGCACGTAGGTCGGCAAATGACGCGGCAATTGCGCGAGCACAGCCTGTGACATGCGAATGGCGTTCGAATGATCGCCGCGCTCGACCGCAACATCAATGGCGCGCGAAAATGAGGCGAGACTCGTGGCGACTAGTGTACTGTTATTCGACATGAATTAGTTGGGCTAACACGGCGAACATGTCAACAGAGAAGCGCTAGGTTGGCGGCAGGGCATTGTATGGCAGCTCCGACAGGCCGTGCATCGCGCGCAACTGTTCCACAAGAGACAGCGCATATTCTTCTTTCCCAGGAGCAGGCCCGAACGGATCACTGGGTCCCTTGCCGTTGTCGAGCAAGCGACGCAATGTTGTCAGCACGGAATGGGCAAGCACATCCAGCTGGTAACCGCCCTCTAGTTCCACAACCAAATAACCGTCACATAGATCCTTCGCCAGCCGCATGAGCTCGCCGACCATCTGATAGTATCCGTCGATGCTAACGCGCATAGACGCCAGCGGGTCCATCCAGTGTGCGTCGTAGCCGGCAGACACAAGAATAAGTTCGGGTTCGAAATCGTAGGCCGCGGGGCCGAGTATCTGATGGAACGCTGCCATATATCCCGTGTCGCCGACATATCCGGGGAAGGGTACGTTCACGTTGGAGCCAGTGCCGGCATAGAGGCCGATATCGGTTGCCGCCCCCGTTCGCGGGTAGAACGGGTACTGGTGAATGCTGAAGACCATCACAGAGGGATCAAAATAGAAGATGTCTTGCGTTCCGTTGCCATGGTGCACGTCGAAATCCACGATAAGGATCCGATCCATATCGTATTCTTCCTGCGCCCAACGTGCTGCGATGGCGACATTGTTCATTAAGCAGAAACCGGTACCATAGTCCGGGTAGGCATGATGACCAGGTGGCCGAATGAGCGCAAAGCCGTTGTCTGCATCACCGCGCAGCACCGCATCGGTCACCTCGATGAGCCCGCCGGCAGCCAACTCCGCAGCGTGATAGCTGTAGGGAGTAATATAGGTGTCGGTATCCAGACGTCCCCCGCCTTCGGCGCAAATACTCTGCAGACGGTCGAGGTATTCGGCTGTGTGCACCTTAAGAATAGCCTCCCGATCCGCAGGCTTCGTCTCCAACAAGATCAGGTCTTCGAGGATGCCATCGCTCTGCAACAAAGACCAGATGGCCTCTAGCCGGCGATGATTCTCGGGATGCCCTTCAAAGCTGTGCCGTCGATTAAAGGTGTCGTATACGATCGCGGTTCTATTCATGCTAGTTATCCGTTACCCATACTCTTACCGACATTCAGAGAGGCATCAATAGTATTGACTGCCACGAAACGTTCCGGGGGAGTGCGCATGGCCTTACGTGCGACGACCCATGCCAGTAAGCCGGAGTAGCTGTCTATTATATTTCGAATTCAGGACGAAACTGATGGACGATAATTTCTTTCGGTCTTCGCCGAGCAACTTCAGTATCGGCAAGTTCGATCATATCAAAGTGCAGGTCAAAACCGTGTTCATCGGCGCCGCGCACGCGAATTAAGTCAACTTGTGATACCGGGTTGGAACTGCCAACCGGATAAGTCGTGTGCAGCGTTTCGCCGTCCCACACCAGCGTGATCCGCTTGTCCTCAATGGGATATTCTATCAGCGCCCACCAGCGAAGTTCTTCTATACGATTAGGATACACCCAGAGAGTTCCATCATACCATTCCAGATGACATACAGACCAAACTACATCGCCAGCAAGTGCAATTCCGCGTTTCGCATCGGCAAACGCCAAGGGCTCAGAATCGCTATGACGCCATGAACTGGCATCAAGCGCCTCCTCAATTCTCAGTCCTGCGCCAAAGCCGGAATCTACCTCATCGCCGTTTGAGCCGCCGAGCTTTAAAACCGTCTCTCGCAGCACCTTTGATTCGGTGCTCCAGCGGGCCACATTGACATCATCCTCAGCTAGCGCTGCGAAAGCAACAGCAGCTTCGAGCGCCTTAGCCGCCCAGTGCATAACGCCAACCATGGATGCGTCGCTGTTCGACCACCGCTGGCGCACCATGCTCTCGGCACAAAGTTTGATTGCTTCATAGTGCCTGGCGCGCAATTCATCATCAGGATGGCGCAAGAAGTGAGTTTGACAGGCGAGAATGTAGGTATAGTTTGTTTTGGCGAACTGAGCGCCGGCGTCCTCAAGCGCCTCCTTAGGATGTGTGGGCACGACCAGCGGAAGACGACCGTCGCTACGTATCGCCAGGCGGCGCAAATGCGCTAGCAAGTTGCGGCTAAGTGTGACGTCCATGGTATCGCAGCAACGGATGAGCGCGGGAAAGTCCTCGATACGTCGAGATGTCGGCGCCAACCCGGTACGCATGCGCTGAATGTGTCGCAGACATTCGGTCCGACCGACCTGAACAGCGCGATTGAGCTGCGGATGGGACGTCCAAAGCCGGCCTGTCTGAATTGTCTCTGCCCAATGCGTTGTGCTGTCTTCAAACTCGCGTTCTGCGTCTCTCAGTGCCAGGAAGCCGTTCCAGGCCACTTGCTCGCCCACGTCGCTTACCGTCAGCACAAGCGATACATCCACGATACCGTTCACCAGCACATAGTAGGTAAGCTGCGCATGACCTTGATCGTCGAACTGATACGATGACGGTCTGCCGAGCGGATTGCCAAAGACGCAGGTCCAGTCTGCATTGCGTTGCTTATAGATGCCCTGCGCGCGAGTGGGATTTCGCTGCGCAACAAGCAGGCCATCGATAATTCGCTGTGTCAGCGGCTCACCCCAGTCAATGTCGATGACCAATCGGAACAACCGATCACCTTCTGCCTGACATTCCAGCGTCCACAACGCAGAACGATCGTAGTGGATTCCCAGTGGGGCGGTGATGCGCTTGCTGATGATCATACCCTCATTGCCCAGGATTGTCTCCTGGTAGCCGGGGAAATAGCGCGTGACAAGCGGCATCAATTCCTCGCCGCGCGGATCATCAATGGCAATGCGAATCGACTTTACATATTCTTCATTCGCCCAGGGCCACTGCAACTCGAACAGGTCCGAGTTCGGATCCGAGTAGAAGAAAATATCGTGGTTGGCCAAGCGGTAATTTGCCTGACCATCGCCGGCGCCGTATTCGATCTCCTGGGGTTGATCCAAAATCGGATCGTTGGGGTCCATGATCCGCCTACCTCGCCGAACGCCGGTATTCGAGCGCCGAGCGACTACGCGTTGACTGTATGCGCATGGTTCAGAGCAACTTCATCCGGATGTACGCCAGCCATCAACAGACCGAGGTCCTCACGTGTTGCCTCTTCGCGCGGAACAATAGCCACAATCTGGCCTCGATACATGACAGCAATACGGTCCGAGAGTGCCATGATCTCGTCCAGCTCCGCGCTGACCACAAGCACCGCCACTCCTTCGTCGCGCTTGCCAACGATCTGCTTGTGGATGAACTCAATGGAGCCTACGTCGATGCCGCGAGTAGGCTGCGCCGCGATCAACAGTTGCACTTCGCGGCTGAATTCACGCGCCACGACCATCTTCTGCTGGTTGCCTCCGGAGAGGCTGGAGGCCCGTGTTTGTACCGACGGTGTTCGGACATCGTAGTCGGCGACGAGTTTTTCCGCATGCTCGTTGATGGCCGACTCGCGCACGGTCATACCTTTGGCGAAGGGCGGTTGATAGTAGGTGTTGAGCACCAGATTGTGAGCAATCGTGTAGGAGTCCACCATACCGTGCGCATGACGGTCTTCCGGCACGTGACAACTCTGCCCGCGTTCGGTGATGCGGCGAGGGCTGGCCTTGGTCATGTCCAACCCGTTGATGCTAATTTTGCCGCCCGTCGAGGAACGCAGCCCTGTCAGCACCTCCACAAGCTCAGTCTGGCCGTTGCCCTGCACACCTGCCACGCCAACGATCTCGCCTGCGCGTACGTCCAATGACACATTGTTCAGAGCTCGGTGGCCTAGATCATCCGTTGCCGAGACGCCCTTCATCTCCAGCACAACGTGTTTCGCCTCGGCTGGCGCCTTCTCGACGGTCAAAATGACCTCGCGGCCCACCATCATCGCAGCCAGCGACTCCTGTGTAGCGGTCTGCGGGTCAGCTTCACCCACCACTTTGCCACCGCGCAATACTGTGATGCGGTCGGCGATGCGCAGCACTTCTTTCAGCTTGTGCGTGATGAAAATGATGGACTTGCCCTGCTCCCTCAACAGATCCATGATGTCGAACAGCCCCTCAATTTCCTGCGGCGTCAGCACCGCGGTAGGCTCATCCAGGATGACAATGTCCGCCTGGCGGTAGAGCGTCTTCACAATCTCGACTCGCTGACGCACACCCACAGGCAAGTCCTCAATCATAGCGTAGGGTTCGACAGCAAGGTTGTACCGGTGCGAGAGTTCTTCAATGCGCTGTGCCACTAGCTTAGTATTGAGCAACCCGTTCTTGGTGCTCTCGTCGCCCAGCATAACGTTCTCCGCCACGGTCATGACGGGCACGAGTTGGAAGTGCTGATGCACCATGCCGATTCCCAAGGCAATGGCATCGTTGGGCGTCTTCAAATCCACTGGTTCGCCGCGTACCAGTATCTCACCTTCCGTCTGCTGATAGAGGCCGTACACGATATTCATCAGCGTGGACTTGCCCGCGCCGTTTTCACCCAACAACGCCAGTATCTCGCCAGGATACAGCTTGAGACTCACGTCCTCATTGGCGACCACGCCGGGAAAGCGTTTGGTGATTCCTCGCGTTTCAAGAACTGGTGCACGTTCTTCCGTCAACTCTGTACTCCTTGCCCTGCCCTCTTTACACCGGATTGCTTGTTCGTCCGGCCCAACACTGCCCACAACTAACCACCATGTCGGCACTCGGTCCCGTGTCGCCTGCCCTATTCGGACGTCCCTTCGGTCTCGTATACTTGACCTTCCGCAGCCGGCGGGCGAACTCTGCCTACGAAGCCCGAGACCGCGATGATGGTCACTACATAGGGTAACATAGCAATGAAATGACGCGGTACTTGGGTAACGCCAGCCAGCAACAGCTCGTTCTGCAACGCCTGCGTATAGCCGAAGAGAGTCGCCGCAGCCAGCGCGCCGAATGGATTCCAGTTGCCGAAGATCATAGCCGCTAATGAGATGAAACCGCGACCCGCCGTCATGCCTTCCTGAAACTGGCCAACTGCTTCCAAGACGAGAAATCCGCCTGCCAAGCCAGCCAATGCACCGCCTAAGGATGTATTCACGTAGCGGAAGCGGTTGACATTGATGCCTACTGTGTCCGCTGCTCTGGGGTGCTCACCACAGGCGCGCGAGCGCAAGCCCCACTTGGTGTAGAAGAGACCCACATGGACGAGTAGTACCAGGATGAGCGCCATATAGGTGATAGGCGCATTGTTGAATAGCACCTCGCCAAGGACCGGAATATCGGCTAATAGGGGGATTCTGACTGCCGAGAACTTGCCCACAGCCACGGCATCCCGGTTAAACAGATAGGCTGTCGTGCCCGAAGCCAGCACAATGATGACCGTACCGGAAATAATCTGGTCCATGCGGTAGCGGATGGATAGTGTGGCATGTAGCAGGCCCATGAGACCACCTACCAGTAGTGCGGCGGCGACGCCAATAAACAGACTGGCGAAGAGCGGCCACCCATTGGTCGCTACCTTGGCGACAAACGCGGCAAACGCTCCGGCCAACATCATGCCCTCGATACCGATGTTGATGATGCCCGTGCGTTCGCACAAAATACCGCAGAGCGCCCCCAACAGCAGCGGAATCGTGGCGCGCAATGTAAAGTTGAGCGCACTCACTCCGAACAGGATACTGAGCGACTTGTGTTCGCCCAGCGCTGTTGTGTTGACGAGTATGATAACCGCAATCAAAACAAGCGCAGTCACCATTAACCCGATGGAGGAGCCTTTCAGAATTTTATTTCGATTCATTCTAAACCAGGCAGTGCAGTTGATTGCATGATGTTTGAATCGCGAGAGTGTTCATCACGGTAATGGGCAGTCATCATCCGGAAGGTTGTCAACCCCACCCTACAGTAAGCGACGTATCCTCTTCTTCACTCTTGGCCCGAATGTGATAGATCTGTCGAATGATACTTGGTGCGGCAACGAACGCTAGTACAAGCGCCTGGATGATCTGGATGATGTCGGCAGCCACGCCAGACTCAAATTGCATCTTGGCTGCGCCTGCATCAAGTGAACCCAGCATGAAGGCTGCTAGGATCACGCCGAACGGATTTGTCTGGCCCAATAAGGCTACGGTAATGCCGTCGAACCCAACTGCGCCGGAAAATTCGGGAGCAAACTTGTGGTTCAAACCCAGCGTCTCGATGCCGCCCGCAAACCCAGCCAGTCCGCCCGCGATGACCATGGCGAGGATAATCATTTTGGCGACGCTCATGCCGGCATAGCGTGCCGCCTTTTGATTGCGTCCCACAGTACGCAGTTCAAAGCCAAAGGTCGTCTTGTAGATGAGCCACCACATCAACACTGCTGCGAGCACTGCCAGCACAACGCCCCAATGCACACGGTAGGGAGGACCAAAGATGTACGGTAGCTGTGCACTGGCTACCACGTCGGCCGTTTCGGAAATGGGTCCGGCTTCCGGATCCCAAAGCGGACCAGGCGTCTGGCCCTGCGTACCGCCGGCATAGACTGTCCAGCCGGCAAACAGCGCAGCAATGTAGTTTAGCATGATAGTGACGATGACCTCGTGCGCGCCGGTCGTTACTTTGAGAATGCCGGGTATCGCTCCCCACAGCGCACCGCCTGCAATGCCGGCAGTCAGCGCAAGCGGCAGATGCACAATCATGGGCAATGCCGGAAAGTTCACGCCGACCGCCACAGCCGCAACCGTGCCGATGATAAACTGACCGGAAGCGCCAATGTTGAACAATCCCGCTTTGAATGCGACGGCTACGCTCAGCCCAGTCAGAATCAGAGGCGTCGTCTTGCGAATGGTCGTCGCCCAACCGCGTGCGCTGCCAAACGCGCCGGAGAACAAGCCGCGATAGGCGGAAATCGGATCGTCGCCGGCGATGAACATGATGAGCGCACCAATGGCGAGGGCCGAAAAAACGGCTAACAGAGGCAGGAGTAATGATCTTCCAATGCTGCGTAGTGTGGTGCTACCCATTCGTACCCCAAGGCATCTCTGAGTTCAGGATAGTTTGAAGCGTCAGCGCTGTGACGGTGAAGCTAATTCGAAGGAGGATTGCCTAACACGATCTGTACGAGATCGGCTGGCTACGATTCTCGATGACTCGCGATTTTCGACAGTATACAACACAGTAACGAAAAGCGGGAGGAGCAGAGTTCTACTCCTCCCGCCGTGTAACTAGGTAGTTCAATCCTCTAAATTACGAGCCGTAGCCTGTGGTGATGGATCCATCGTCCAGACCAACCTTGATCTCTTCCAGCTTATCCTTCACCTCTTGCGGCACAACTGTGTCGAAATCATGGAAGGGAGCTAGACCGGCAGCGCCATAGACATTGCCGCCTTGGAACGAACCTTCGACAACCTGATCAACTAGATCCACGACACCTGGCTTGATCATCTTCATGGCGCTGGAGACGAGACACGGATGGGCAGCTGGAACGGTTTCCCACTGGTCGGTGTCAACGCCAATGCAGTACAGTCCTTCATTACCAGCTACTTCCTGCAACGCACCGTTACCGGTTAGACCACCGGCGCCGAAGACAACGTCTGCGCCCTGATCGATAGCCTGCTTGGCAGTGGCAGCACCCCACTCGGGATCCGTAAATGCCTGTGAGATCTCGCCAGGATGGTAGGTGGAGATAACGTTGATATCGGGATTGATGGCCTTTGCGCCGGCTTCGTAGCCTTCCTTAAAGGCCACGACCGGCGGAACCAGGTCAGTACCCAAAACGGCTGCAATCGTGCCGCTCTCGGTGAGCGATGCCGCCAGCGCACCAGCCAGATAGCCCGACTGATCCTCATGGAAGATTAGGCCGGCTAAGTTGGGAATGGTCTCACCTTGGAATTGATCGATACCGATGAACATAATGTCCGGATTGTTCTTGGCTGCTTCGATAGTCGCTTCGCCCAGCGCGAAGCCGACCGTTACGATAACATCGTAACCGGCATCGATGAACTGCTGCATATTGTCAGCATAGTCCTTAGAATCCTGAGTCTCGACATATTTGTAATCATCTTCCGACAGACCCAACGCCTCGGCTGCTTGCTGAACGCCTTCCCAAGCAGACTGGTTGAAGCTGCGGTCGTTGATGCGACCTACATCGGTAACGAGGCCAATTTGCAGTGGTGTAGTTTCTGTAGCAGGCGCCGAAGCGCCTTCATCCGGCGCCGGTGCAGCCGGTACAGCACATGCACTGATTACCAGTGACAGAGCCAGCAACGCGACAACAAATAGGAATGGCACTTTTGACAATCGCATTTGTCTTCTTTTCCTCCGAGGTTGAATGTATTTTAGAATGAGATCTGCGACGCAGCTCCAGGCGGAGCCATACTTGTAGCCTATTGTCGTTGGGACCGCAGCACGGTACGTCGAGAAACGAGATTCTCTCGCCGATTGTGGATACGATTATATCCAAAGGCTGCGTCGCTGGCAAAGATAGACCCATTGTCCATACGAATTATTGCAGCGCATGAATGGTCAGCGGATAGGCGCTTTGCACCTGCGACTTTGTGGCCATTCGATGGATACGAGCAGGAGACGTGCGTGTCATTGTTGGTTCACCGTCTATACCACGCTTTTTCACACAATGGATTCATTCGCAGTATGCAACTAGGTTAGGAGCAGTTTATGGCACTCTCACTGGGAACTCAACGGTCACTTCAGCAATGTGCACAAGTTGACGGCACATTCGCAATGTTAGCTATGGATCAGCGCGGCAGCTTGATTCGCGCGATCAAGGGCGGCAATCCAGACTCTGTTCCATATGCCGACGTTGTAGACGTAAAGCGGAACGTTGTCAGGGCGTTGAGCCCTCACGCTAGCGCAACGTTGCTGGATGTGGAATACGGCTATCCGGCATGTATTTCAAGCGGCGCTCTCAGCGGACACAGCGGTCTTTTGTTGGCCTACGAGAAGTCTGGGTATACCGGCGACCCCACAGAGCGCCGAACTGCGTTGCTCGACAACTGGACAGCGCAACGCAGCGTAAGAGCCGGCGCATCCGGCGTGAAGCTGCTCGTCTACTACCGCCCGGACGCGGCAAATGCCTCCGACCAGGAAGCGCTGGTCAGCGAGGTGGCGCAGGAATGCGAAAAACAAGATATTCCTCTCTTTGTGGAGCCACTGCACTACTCGCTGAACCCGGAAGTCAAAGTCGTGTCGGATGACGAACGCCGTCAGTTGGTCATCGAGACAGCCAAGAAGCTCACACCTCTCGGCATAACCGTGTTGAAGGCCGAGTTCCCGGTGGATGCGAAGCAAAACGATGACGAGGCCGACTGGGCGTCCGCCTGCGCAGAGCTTAGCGAGGCGTCAAAGACGCCCTGGGTGCTGCTTAGCGCGGGAGTGGATTACGACATCTACCTGCGCCAGGTGAAGGTTGCCAGTGCAAACGGCGCCAGTGGCGTCCTCTGTGGTCGCGCCGTGTGGAAAGAAGCGGTTGCGCTGCATGGCGAAGAACAGGCGAAATTCCTGCATGAGACCGCCATCCCGCGCTTCCAGGAGATCGCTTCGGTGGTCAGCGCCAGCGCGCGACCGTTCACCGACTTCTACCCCACATCATCCGGCGATGACCTAGAGAACTGGTATCTCAAGTAGATGTGTCGTCCACACAACTGAATCACCAGTCTGAACTGACAGAACAACCTGAGCTGCAGGGGTACTCAGTAAGCAAATGCCTGTGCCCAAGAACTGGATAGTCGCTCGAAAATATGGATGAAGAGACAAACTCACTGCCGCAGGTCGGCGTCGACGTTGGCGGTACATTTACCGATTTCGTAGTCATCACATCCGATGGCATTAGGGTGCACAAGGCGCCGACCACGCCCGACGACCAAAGTCGCGCCATCGTTGCCGGGCTGTCGGCGCTTGGAATACGGTCAGCCGATATCGTGCATGGGATGACCGTGGCGACCAACGCACTGTTGGAACGCGCCGGCGCCCGTACCGCCTTACTCACCACAGACGGGTTCGCCGACGTGCTGACAATCGGGCGTCAGAATCGGCCGGAACTTTATGCGTTTACACAGCAACGACCGCAGTCGCTAGTTGCGGATGAGTGGCGTCTGCAGGTGCGCGAGCGGCTTGATTGTGATGGTGAAGTACTGACGCCTCTAGACGCTGATGAGACAGAAGCGCTTGCCCAACGACTGCGTGAAAGCGATATCCAGAGCCTGGCGATCGTGTTTCTGTTCTCGTTCCGTAACCCGGAGCACGAGACGGAAGCCGCCGACATTATCCGGCAAGTTTGTCCCGAACTGCCCATCACATTGAGCAGCAACATCCTGCCCGAGTACCGCGAGTACGAGCGGACGGCAACAACGGTAATCAACGCGTATGTGCAACCGCTGGTAGCCAACTACCTCAGTAGATTGGCGCATGCCCTGCCCCAATCACAGATTCGCGTCATGCAGTCCAACGGCGGCGCCATCGGGCTCGAACAGGCGGCAGGACAGGCCGCGCGCGTGGTACTCAGCGGACCGGCAGGCGGCGTGGTCGGCGCCTTTGCATTGGCGCAGCAAGCCATGCACACAGAACATCCGCAGATCATCACGTTTGATATGGGCGGCACCAGCACTGACGTCGCCCTTTGTCCAGGCCAAATCCCTGCCACGTCGGAAAGCGTCATCACCGACCTGCCGTTGCGCCTGCCGGTCATCGATATCCACACGGTCGGAGCGGGCGGCGGCAGTATCGCCTACGTGGATGCCGGCGGCGGTTTGCGTGTAGGACCGCGCAGCGCCGGCGCAGTTCCCGGCCCAGCTTGCTATGGCCGCGGAGGCCAGGAAACAGCCGTCACCGATGCCAACCTGGTGCTCGGCCGTCTGGACCCGGATGGATTCTTAGGCGGTAGCGGCGATGTGGTCCTGGATCCGCTTGCGGCGCACAAGGTGCTATCAGAGCTGGGACAGAAACTGAATCTGTCTCCAGAAGAAGCAGCACTAGGCGTGGTGCAGATTGCGAACGCAACCATGGAACGTGCGCTGCGTCGCGTATCCGTCGAGCAAGGCCACGATCCGCGCCAATTTACGCTGATGCCGTTCGGCGGCGCCGGCCCGTTGCACGCCTGTGACCTGGCAGAAGCGTTGGGCATCCAGCGCATTCTGATTCCGCCTATTCCCGGCGTGCTCAGCGCGTACGGCATGCTGGTAGCCGACATCGCCAGCGACGCCTCGCAAAGCGTGCTCATGGACTCGCAAGAGGTGATTGCGAACCCAGCCATATTGATAGAAATGGCAGATGCACTTGCAGCCACCGTCGTGGAAACATTGCAGCGGGATGGCGTCCAGCAACCATACCTGTACGCAGCGCTGGATATTCGCTACAAGGGACAGAGCTACGAGTTGACCACGCACCTCTCTATGCCCATTGGAGCCGAATCAGTGCAGGCTGCCGTAGACGGTTTCCATACGCAACACGCGCAACGGTACGGCTATGCCATGGCGGACGAACCAACCGAAATCGTGAATTTGCGCATGCGCGGCAGCGGTTCCGGTGCAAAGGCTGAGTTGCCTTCGTCTCCACTGCAAGGTAAGGACGCTTCTGCCGCTCGTCTGGCGAATAAGCAACTCTGGTTCGTTGCCGAGGCGTCGCAAACGACTGCCTGTTACGACCGCTCAAAGCTGGTCGCGGGCAACGAATTTGTCGGACCCGCGCTCGTCTTCCAGTTTGATTCGACCATCGTCGTCGCGCCCGGCTGGGCGTGCCGTGTCGATGAATTCACCAATCTTTGGTTGGAGTACGCGTAGCATATGGACCCCATCGCATTGCAACTGTACAGACACCGTTTTGCCGGCATCTCCGAGGAGATGGGGGTCACGCTGCGTCGCACAGGCTATTCGCCCAATATCAAAGAACGCTTGGACTTCTCCTGTGCGGTTTTCGACGGTGTTGGGAACATGATAGCCCAGGCAGCCCACATTCCGGCCCATCTAGGAGCCATGCCTGCCAGTGTATTAACTATCCTGGATCGTTTCACCCTTTGGGAGCCGGGCGACGTTGTCATCGTGAATGACCCGTTCGAGGGCGGCAACCATCTGCCCGACATTACGATGATTTCGCCGGTGTTTATTCGCAGTTACGTCGACAAGCCCGGCTTCTTTGTGGCTTCCCGTGCGCACCACGCCGACGTGGGCGGTATGACGCCGGGTTCTCTGCCCTTGTCAACCGAGATTTACCAGGAAGGCATCATTATCCCGCCGGTGAAGCTGTACAAGCGAGGCCGCCTGGACGAAGACGTGCAGCGCATTATCCTGCGCAATGTGCGCACGCCGGATGAGCGTCGCGGAGACATTGCAGCACAACGGGCCGCGGCTGCCATCGGCGACCGCCGGCTGCAGGAGATGGTCAACTCGTTCGGCTTTGATGAAGTGATGGAGTATGCACATCATCTGCAGGAGTATAGCAAGCGGCTGACGCAAGCAGCCATCCGCGAGTGGCCGAACGGCGTCTATTCGTTCGAAGACGTGCTGGAACTGGTGGAGAATGAGCAGGTCTCGTTCGTACCAATTCACGTGAAAACCACTATCGCAGATGACGAGATAACCTTCGATTTCTCCGATTCGGCGCCGGTGATGAATGGATCGCTGAACGCGGTCATCGCCATTGCCCAGGCCGCCTGCTACTATGTGGTGCGCTGTCTCATCGGCACCGATGTGCCCATGAACGGCGGCTGTTTTGCGTCGGTCCATGTCATCGCGCCAGCAGGAACAGTCGTCAATGCCACGCCGCCTGCAGCCGTCGCCGGGGGCAACGTGGAGACGTCACAACGCATCACCGACGTGGTGCTGGGCGCCCTTGCCCAGGCTCTGCCGGATCGTATTCCGGCTGCCAGCCAGGGAACCATGAACAACATTACCATCGGCGGTCTGCGGGAAGACGGGCAGCCCTATGCCTACTATGAGACGATCGCCGGTGGCATGGGCGCCAGCCATGACGGTGACGGTCTTGACGGCGCCCAGGTGCACATGACCAACACGCTGAATACGCCTATCGAGGCGCTTGAACTCGCCTATCCGATACGCCTTGAACGGTATGAGATTCGACGCGGCAGCGGGGGCGCCGGTTTACAGCGCGGTGGCGACGGCATCATACGCGAATACGTCATGCGTATGCCGGCGACAGTCACCATGCTCAGCGAACGGCGCTCCGTAGCGCCGTGGGGATTGGCTGGCGGCTCAAGCGGCGCCCTGGGACGAAACGTGCTCATTCGTGCCAATGGCGAAATTGAAGAGCTGCACTCGAAATTCAGCCGGCGGCTCTTCCCCGGCGACCGCTTGCGCATAGAAACACCGGGCGGCGGCGGATACGGCATTCCCCAGACATAGCAACTTCTAGAAAGCTGTCCGCAGTCCCCTCAACCAGCCACTCTCTGCCACGCTTTTTACAAGCCAGACATCCTCACTTTTCTCTTCGTAGGAAAACGGTCCGAAAACGATCTCCGCTGCATCCAACATCATTATGCAATTCTCGGTATAGTGTTACCAGGAGAGGAAATGCAGCACGCAGTACCGTATGAAACAAGAGAGGGGGAGGATATGCATATTCGACACATAGCAATTCTGATAACGACGATCGTTCTACTCATCGCGGTGTTCACCGGCGCAATTCAGGCGCTGGAGCAGCAACCTGCGCCGGCTCATGTCAAAATGACGCTGGAGAACGTTCGTGACTATGTTCCTGCCACATCCGATCAACTCCCGAACTATGCGGTAGACGGCGGATTGCTCTACATGGGCGAAAACGGCCGATGGACCGAGATTCCTACGCCTAAAGATATGATCGTCGGTGCAGTGGCACTGGACAAAGAACGGCCTGGTGTGCTTTACATCGGCGCCGCCAATGAGCTAACTCTGTTCAAGTCCAACGACAACGGTCAGTCCTGGATTACAGTCCCGCTGAGCGACGCGGCTGGTGGCGTTACTGATATCGCGGTCGACAGCCAGCAGCGTATTGTATTTGTGGGCACGGACAGTGCCGGAGTCTTCCGCCTGCGCGATGTGGATTCGAGCATGGTGGTCGGTGGGCAGCTTCTGCTGGACGAGCCGGTGCGACAGGTTGTAACTGACAACACAGGCCAATCTCTGGCCTTCGCACGCACGGACACCGCGCTGTACCGTGCAGACAACTTCGGTCTGTCATGGGTGACTGTGGGCGATCTGCACAGCGCTCCGACAGCGGTCGCGATCGTCGATACGACACCGGCAACAGTCTATGTCGGTACCGTGGACCGAGGCGTCCTCGTGAGTACAGACGGCGCCACCTTCGAGCTGGCCAACGAGGGGCTTGGTTTGCTGCCAGGCACACGCTTGCATGTGGATGCGCTGGCTGCGGACGGCATGAACGCTGACCGACTCTATGTTGCCACGAGCTACCTACTGGGTGAGAAATCCGTGCACGAATCGACCAGCACCGTGTATCGCACTGAGAACAGTGCCGAAACATGGCTGCCGATTGCCGATGCCGCCGATTACGCCTCGGTTGCCTACATCACGGATCTGATCCCTGTCAGCGGTGTTGAAGGCGCAGTGTATGCGCTAGGTGAATCGTCACGAGCGCCTGTGGCTCTCTTCGACGAACCCGCTCTGGCGATGAACCCTGCACCGTCCCAGGTCACAGCATGGCCGCTGCCTGACATGGCCATGCAGCAGGACACAACTTTGTCGATGGCCTCTTCGGAAGCGGCTACGTCGCCCAACGTCGCGGCGAACGCAGAGACTGGACAGTTTCCTGTAGTCTGGCTGATCGCAGTCTTCGCAGTCATCGCATTAGGCGGTCTGGTCATCGTCGACTTGCGAGCACGACAGGCGTCCGCCTGGCGCGAAGGCATGCAGCTCACGCCGATGGACACGCAAACGGCTACAGTCGTCAGCATCTAAAACGCAGACAAGCCGGATTAACTAAACGGTTTCGGATAATATAGAACCGAACGCACTCCGAGAGACTCAACGGTCTCCGGAGTGCGTTTTATTTTCAAACTAAATTTGAACGAGTATGGCTTGCCTAAAGTACCAAATGCTTTGCTACCCACTGTCGGTGATGATACAATCCGACTGCATGTCTATACTCAATCGAACCACCGGTCTCGTCGATGGCTAATGATCTTGTACCAATTAAAAAGCAACCCGAACCGCCGAAGAACGATCAGCGAGGGCGCAGCGATGTCAGCAAGCCGCCTGGTGGATTCCACAAAGTATCGCTGATCGTCTCATCAATACTGCTGGTGTTGCTATTCTCGGTGATACTGCTCGTCATTATTGACAATCCAAAGTCGTCTGGTACTGTTGCGTTGGCGCCCGCTACCACCGCAACTCAAGAGGAAACTGCACAGGACGAAGCGAAACCAACTGACGCCGGTACGATGGCTGCGGACATGCTAGCGACCGACATAGCGGGACTAACCTCGACAGCCACGCAAGAAGCGCCTGCCGAACCAGCAACCAAACCACCGAAAGCGCTGGAACCTACCGCAGCGCCTGCCACATCCACACCGCTGACATTGCAACCGACCGCCACACCGTCGACAGCCCCTGCCACCGCCACGAATCAGTATGTTGCCGTGCGCCTAGGCGAGCCGAGGCAGGTACCCGACGGTGGTTTCTCCTTCCGACCGGCAAGCGACTATTCATTTGATGTGGCGGACGATTCTGTAACGCTGTCAGCCAGCGACCGAAGCGTATCCGCCGGCACGATCCTCCTGCTGCGTTCTGTGAACGAAAAGGGTCTTGCGGTTGACACGGGGAACATTCTGGATGACGTGTTCACGACTGTTATCGAGTCCATGTCATCGCGACAGCTATTGCGCTCGAGCGAACCGGAAGCAATTTCTATCGGCGGCGTACCCGGACAGGCTGTTGATCTGGTTGAAGCGTCGGGAGGAGCCAATCTTGCAGGACGAATTGCCGTTGTACAGCCGCAGGATGGGCGCGTCTTTTTGAGCGTAGGTCTGGCGCCAGCCGACGTCTGGGAGACCTTTGCCCGTTCGGACTTCGATGCAATGCTCGACACAGTCGAATTTGTCGTCCAGGACACTGGTGAATCGCTAGCTGCATCTGCGACACAGCCCGCTATTGAACTAGACCTAACCGCGCCAACTGCCGTTGAAGAACAAGCAAGCGCGCCGGCAACCGAACCCGCCGTAAGCGCAACTGAACCAGCGACAGAACCAGCTGTCCAGGCAACACAGGAGTTGGCGCCAACTGCAGTGCCCGTTGCGACTCCGCTGCCGAACTCACCGTTCGATGAGAACAGCGTCTGGCAGGTTTTCACAAATGGCAACTTTGCCAACGCCGCAACACTCGTCAACGAAAATGTGTGGTTGGCGACAGGCGGTGGCGCTGTAGCCTGGAACCAGGGCTCTGGCAATGCAGTTAAGTTTACGACCTCGGATGGGTTGTCTGCCAACCGAATAGTGGATGTGGCAAACTGTCCGCTACCGGGTTATGGCGTACTATTTGCCTCGCGCAACGGCATCCAGATATTCGATACGGACGAAGGGCGCTGGAGCACGCTCAACAGCAGCAATAGCCCCATGAGCCATGACGACGTAGCGGCACTGGCGTGCGATGGTGACACTGGGCGACTGGTCGTCGGCTATACGCGTGGCGGCTTCGATATCTACGATGCCAACGCAGACGCATGGACCAGCATCGGTTCCAACGAAGGACTACCAGACATCGTCATCCGTAATCTGACAATGACCGACACGGGCGCCATCTGGATCGGGACGCAGCGCGGCCTGATCCGCTACACGGACGGTGCGCTGGTTATCTTCGACAGCACCAACAGTCCGCTCAACGAGAATATCATTTCGGCACTGGCGGATGACGGCTCAGCAGCCTGGCTCTCCACTGCAGGCGATCTCTACCGTACGGACGGCGCCGACTGGCAAACCTACAACGCCGAGTCAGTGAACGGCAGCTACCCCGTGGGCACGATCACGGGCATTGACATCGCTTCCGACGGTACCGTCTGGATCGGATCAGACCAGACTCAAGTCTGTCATTTCTCGCCCGAAGCGAACTCGTGCCTGGAGTTCTTCACCAGTGCTGACGAGGGTATGGCTACAGCGCCGCTGACCAGCATCATGGTGGATGAGGCTGGTCAAGTGTACTACACGACAGCTGGAGCAGGTATCAGCGTGTATGATGGCGTGAACTGGACGCCGCGATACCTTTCCGAGGAAGCCATCGCCGGGAACCGCATACGCGACATCGACAGTATCGACGACGGAACAGTCTGGATCGCAACCAGTTCAGGTGCGAGTCAAGTTGGCATTGCAGACGGCGTGCCAGTGCGCTTCTTCACAGAGCAAGACTCGGAACTGCTGAGCCAGGATGTGCGTGTTGTTCGTCCTGTTGGAGAGGATACAGTTTGGTTCGGTACAGCTGGTGGCGTCAACTACTTCGATGACCCTTCATGGACAAGCTACACCACGGACAACGGGCTTGCCGGTAACGATGTGCGCGCCCTGGATGTGGACAACGAGAATCGCACCTGGATCGGAACCACAGCCGGACTGAGCATATGGACGGGCAACGATTTCTTTAACCTATCGACCGAGAGCGGTCTGCCCAGCAACAACATCTCGACCTTGCTCGGCGTGGGCGATCTAATGTGGATCGGCACCGATAGAGGACTTTTGCGCTTCCAAGACAATCAGCTGCAGGTCTACAACACCGGGAACATCAATCTGCCCAGCGACGTCATCACCGTGCTCGCCGAAAACGCTGACGGCAGTATCCTTATTGGCACCGACAGCGGACTCGCTCGCTTCCGGGACAACCGAATTATCGAAGTGCCCGATATCCCGGCTGCGCCTGTGCGCGCCATCGCTGTCGGAGGCGAGGACCAACTATGGGTTTCTGTGGCTGGCGAAGGGCTGTACTACTTTGACGGTGTCGAGTGGATGCTCGTACCCGCAGGGACCATGCCATCGATTCAGTCGATTTCGAGTCTGTATGTTGCCAATGGCGACAGATTAATGATCGGCGCTGAAGAGGGTGGACTGTTTGTCGTTACGCCCTAGTTTGTTTGCATCGTCGCATCGCAGGGAGTAAAACAAAGGTATGCCCAAGGCTATTCAGCTAGTCGTACATGCAACACATGAGGCAGGCATAAAGCTAGGCGGCATCGGTGCGGTGTTGGACGGCTTGCTCACTGCCAACGAGTATGTCAACAACGTCGAACGCACCATCCTGGCTGGCCCCATGCACTCCTTGGATTCCACGCATATGGAGCGCCTGCTCGACCCGCGTAACGGCGTCACCATCCGCTACAGCAGTCTCCACGGTATCGTGGACGGCATTTCGGAAGATACCAGAAGCGCGCTATCAAGCGTGGAAGAGACCTTTTCTATTGCGATACTGTACGGTGTACGACGGTTTGGTTGGCGAGAGCACGAGATCATCCTCATCGATGTTGTCAACCCAAATTGGGATGAGGTGAATCTCTTCAAATACTATACCTGGCAACGCACGGGATTCGACGCGGATCGCTACAGCTATGACCCGGAATTCAATCTTTACTTCATCATCGCCAATCCCATCTTCGCCACACTCAAGGCCATCGGCGCGGATGTCGGGCTCGAGCCGAACGAAAAGTTCATCATTGCCCACGAGTGGATGGGCATGCCGCTCGTGTTCGCAGCGCAGATGGCCGAACCAGAGCAGTGGCGGACAGTTTTCTACGCACACGAGACGGCGACCGCACGCCGTCTGATTGAAGACCACGACGGACATGACACACGCTTCTACAATGCGCTGTATAAGGCACAAGAGTGGGGGCTGGATCTGGAGACAGTCTTCGGCAATCAGGACCATTTGTATAAGCACGCACTTCTTAAGCAGATACATACCTGTGACAACATCTTTGCAGTAGGCGACTTGGTCGTGGACGAACTGCGATTTATAGGCGGTCCGCTGCGACATGCCAACATCGATCTTGTTTACAATGGAATAATGACCGCAGACGAGACCTTGGAGCAGAAACTAGAATCTAAAAGCCGGCTGCAACGGTACTGTCAGAATTTGCTGGACTATGTGCCGGACCATGTCTTTACCCATGTGACGCGGCTGGTTCTCTCCAAGGCCCTCTGGCGCGATATGCGCGTACTCGAGCATCTCAACTGGCGCATGCAACAGATAGGCCATCGAGCCGTGCTCTTCGTTTTGAGCACGAGCGTGCCGGCTGGTCGTCGGCCGGAATGGATACGTGCATGGGAAGAGCAATACGGGTGGCCGGTGGGTCACAGAGGCGATAACGGAGACCTCATCGGCGAGGAAGCCACCTACTTCTTTGATGCCGTAGAGCCGTTCAATCGACGAGCCAGCAACGTCCAGGTCGTATTCGTTAACCAGTTCGGCTGGGACCGCGAGCGGTGCGGAAGCCGAATGCCTTCGGACATGGAGTTTATGGACATTCGTCGCGGCGGTGACGTGGAGTTTGGTCAGAGCATCTATGAACCGTTTGGCATTGCCCAAGTCGAACCGCTCGCCTTTGGAGCGCTCACTTGTGTTAGCAACGTGTGCGGATGCAACGGGTTCATTGCGCGAGCGTCGCACGCACTCGATCAACCGCTGGAGCCGGTGCCAAATTTAGTGGTGTCTGATTACACAACGCTTCCAGAAGGTCACTGGCTGGAAAGTCCCTGGGATGCGCTCAACATCAACCGCAGTACCCGCGATTGGATCGAAGCGACGAATAGCGCCTCTGCTGCCGAATTGCTGTTCGACCGCCTGCCCAAAGATGGCTCTCAGGCGGCAGCGTTGCTTTCCAGCGGGCAGCGGATCGCAAGCAACATGAGTTGGGAAATCGTCGTGCGTGATATGTTCCTGCCTGGCTTGGAACGAGCTGCGACTCGATATTGATTCGGTTGTGGCAGACGGAGTATACCTATGGACTTAAGCAGATACCATCGTCAGACAGTATTTGCGCCTGTCGGTATCGACGGGCAGAAAAAACTCTTGGGGGCTACAGCCGTTATCGTCGGCTGCGGCGCAACCGGTTCTTCGCTGGCAAACCTGCTTGTGCGTGCCGGCGTGGGACGCGTGCGCGTCATCGACCGTGATTTCGTAGAGCTGAACAATCTGCAGCGTCAGATTCTATATGACGAAGATGACATCGCCGCCAATTTGCCCAAGGCCGAAGCCGCCGCATCGAAGCTCCGCCGCATCAACAGCGACATCTCCGTCGAGCCTGTTGTCACCGATGTAAATCCGGGCAACGTCATCGATTTGATCACGGATGCGACCGTGGTGCTGGATGGCACGGATAATTTCACGACTCGGTTCCTACTGAACGATGCCTGCCTGAAGCTGTCCATCCCATGGATTTATACTGGCGTAGTTGCGTCGTATGGAATGACGTCGACTTTCATACCCGACGGAGCGCCGGAGAAACTGCCAGGTGAGAGGGAAGTCACGGGCTGTTTGCGCTGCTTGCTCGGCGAGATGCCACCGGCTGGAGCTTCGCCCACCTGCGATACGGCCGGCATTATCGGCCCCATCGTTACCTTCATGACATCCATAGCTGCCGCCGATGCAATGAAGCTGATCATCGGTCGCGGCGATATCAATACGGGTCTTATTCACGCTGACCTGTGGGTGCACGAATACGAACAGTTCAGCAGCCCCGGTCGTATGCCGGACTGCCCTGCCTGCCAGCAGCACCATTATGAATTTCTCGACGCCAAGCTGGGCACGACCACCGCCAGCCTCTGTGGTAGAAATGCGGTACAGGTCAACATTGCTGGCGGACCGAGTCTGAACCTGGTCATGCTAGAGCAACAGCTTACACCTGTCGCCGAGCGCATCATGCGCAATGACCACCTAGTACGCGCCAAAATCGACAAGTACGAGTTCACCATCTTCCCAGACAGCCGAGCGATCATCAAGGGGACAGATGATGAGAGCTTGGCCAAGGGGCTGTACGCCAAGTACATAGGCGGGTGATGCCGACAAGATGGCAGTCCAACAGCTCTCACTACAGAAAATACAGTCAGAAGATCTCAGCGAGTTCGTAGCCTACTGGAACGAAGCCTTCGCGGATCGACGCGGTTACACGCCGATTACCGAACACACTTTTCGTGAGCGGGTATTGAACTGCCCTGCGTACGATCCAGCCGGACTTATTTTGGCGTGGCGAGACGGACCAAATGACACGCGCGATCTGGTGGGCTTTGTGCATGCGTTTCGTCCTCCGCCAAGGACGATGACCTATAACCGGTGGGGCCGATACCGGACAATCGCGGCGTTGCACGTGGCTGCCGAGGCGCGGCAACAGGGGTTGGGCAGTCGGCTGTTGCAGGCTGCCGAAGACTGGCTCTACTACTGCCCCATTCATTTCGCAGGACAATCTGTGCCCTGTTACGGCGGTGTGGAGGGCCCGCGTCAACCCTTCTACGGCAGCACGCAGCGTATGGCTATCGACACGAACGACAAGGATTTGCTACACTTCCTGACCAAGCGCGGCTATCAGATTGTGGAACCGGGCGACATATCCATGACTGCGGATATTCACAGCGGTCGATCGATGCCAATAATCAACGCGACATCAGCTTGTGCGCGGTATGAGGTTGGAACGTATTGATCACACAACGCCGATTCCTTTTCGAGAGCCACATGACCGCCGTGAATACGAGAGTTGGTACGGAGGCGACGACAATCCGTACAGCGGGATTGTACTGGTCGACAGCGACAATCAACTGCGCGGCCATCTCTGCTGGTATCCTATGCCCGCATCTTGTCGGGCTGGCATTTACGCATTTTGGCTGACACCGGCGCTCCGGGGCAAGGGCCTGGGCGGGCTTCTGCTGGATACGGCGCTGGCAGATATGTCACGAGAGACGCAGTTTGGCGGACCCTTTGACTATGCGGAAGTGCAGTCGCACTTGGTGCGCCATGATGTCGCGGTGGCGCTATACAAATCGCGCGGCTTCACAATTGATGCGGCCTGGGTTAATCTAGTAAAGACCTGAACCATGCGCGGAAGGCAACCCGGTGGGCTGCACTGATCGGCACGAACTATGTCAACCGACTGCGTCAACCGGCCGTAGGCAGAGCATCGGATACCACACAGAAGGGTATGTCCATGACACTCAAGCCAGCAGATCCTCAAAACGACCGAATGACATCTGAGATACCCGAGTCTGTGTCAGTTCAGGCAACGGCAGATCAGAACGATATAGACGCCATCAGTGGCGGTTATCACGGCAACCCGTTTGCAATCCTTGGTCCGCACCTGCTGGAAAACAATCAGCGTGGCGTGTCCGTCGTCATTCGCGCATTTCGCCCTTTGGATGAATTCGTGTTTGTGCTGGACACTGCTGCAGATGAGCGGTTCGCTATGAGGCGAATAAACGATGAGGGCTTCTTCGAGATTGAGCTGCCCGACCGAGCAGAACTCTTTGCCTATCGATTGATCACAGTCGATCCGGCTGGGAACGAACACGATCTGGAAGACCCCTACCGCTTTCCACCGCAACTGACTCAGTACGATCTATACCTTTTTGGCGAAGGCAATCTTCTCTACAGTTATGACAAGCTAGGCGCCCATATTCGTACCATAGACGGTGTCCAAGGCGTCAGTTTCGCCGTGTGGGCGCCAAATGCTGAACGAGTCAGCGTCACCGGCGAGTTCAACGCCTGGGACAATCGTACACATGCCATGCACTTTCACGAGAATCCCGGCATCTGGGAGATTTTCATTCCCAACTTGCCGCAAGGTACGCATTACAAGTACGCGGTGAAATCGCGCTATCTCGGCTATGAAGTAGACAAGTCCGACCCGTACGCGTTCTACGCTGAGCTTCGTCCGAGCACTGATTCACGCGTCTGGGACATTGATGGCTACGAATGGCAGGACCAAGAATGGATGGATAGCCGTGCGGAACACCAGCGACTGGACCAGCCGCTGAACATCTATGAGATGCACTTGGGCAGTTGGCGCAGGCTTCCAGAGTCGGAAGGAGACGGTTTCCTCAGCTACCGCGATCTTGCCCATCAGATTGTCGACTACGTCAAGGAGATGGGCTATACGCATATTGAACTGCTGCCCATAAACGAGTATCCGTTCGATGGTTCGTGGGGATATCAGACCACGGGCTATTTCGCACCTACAAGCCGCTATGGTACGCCCGACGATTTCATGTACTTTGTGGACTATTGTCACCAGAACAACGTCGGCATCATCCTCGACTGGGTGCCCGCCCACTTCCCGCGGGATGCGCATGGCCTAGCCTATTTCGACGGCACATACCTTTACGAACATTCGGATCCGCGCCTGGGCGAGCATTTGGACTGGGGTACGAAGATCTTCAACTACGGTCGAAACGAGGTGCGAAACTTCCTGCTCAGCAGCGCTATATTCTGGCTAAAGAAATATCACCTGGATGGTCTGCGCGTGGATGCGGTCGCCTCCATGCTCTATTTAGACTATAGTCGAGAAAACGAGGATTGGCTGCCAAACAAGTATGGCGGTCGAGAGAATTTGGAAGCGATCGACTTTATCCGCCGTTTCAACGAAGTAACCCACAGCGAAGTCAGCGGCGCCATTACAATCGCCGAGGAAAGCACATCCTGGCCCATGGTGACGCACCCGACCTACATGGGCGGCTTGGGATTTGACTACAAGTGGAACATGGGCTGGATGCACGACATGCTCAGCTACATGGAGAAGGATCCGATTCATCGGCGCTATCATCAAAATCAGATTACGTTCAGCCTGATCTACGCTTTCACCGAAAATTTCATCCTGCCCTTCAGCCATGATGAGGTTGTCCATCTCAAGCGCTCGATGCTAGACAAGATGCCCGGCGATATGTGGCGTAAGTTTGCCAACCTGCGGACGCTCTACGCCTACATGGCAAGCCATCCTGGCAAGAAGCTGCTCTTCATGGGCAGCGAATTTGGTCAGTGGACGGAATGGAGCGAGAACAAAAGTTTGGACTGGCATCTGCTCGAATATCAGGAGCATCAGGAACTGCATTTGTTCGTCCGAGAGCTGAATCAGCTCTACTTGCATGAACCTGCGCTTCACGAAGTCGACAGCAGTTGGGAAGGCTTCCAGTGGATAGACCTCAGCGATTCCGACCAGTCCATCATTAGCTTTGTGCGTAAAGCCGAGGATATCACGAACCAGATCGTCGTCGTCTGCAACTTCACACCCGTGCCGCGCAATGGTTACCGAGTCGGTCTGCCCGTCGACGGATGTTATTCCGTGCTACTCAACAGCGATTCAGAACAGTACGGCGGCAGCAATGCCGGCAGCCGAGGCGAGGTCTGTGCGGAAGCGATCCCTTGGCAAAACTGTTCTTATTCCGCCCCACTGGATCTGCCGCCGCTTGGTGTGCTTTATCTGAAACCACACAGCTAAGAACATCGCATTGGAACAAGATTGCGAGTCGACTGAACGATGAACGAACGCGCCCTCCACATTCGAAACGGCAGAATACCTCAGGAGTTCGCAACGGTTGACACCGCTGGTACAGTCGAAGCCGGCTTTGTCGGTTCCGATGTAGTAGTTCGCGACGGTTTGATTGCATCTGTCGCTCCGAACTTAGCACACGATGATGCAATGGTACTAGACGCCAGCGACTGCTTCGTGTTACCCGGTCTGGTCGATGTACATGTACATGGCGCTGTAGGCGTCGATACCATGGACGCCGATGTGGAGGGGTTGTACGCCATGGCGAGGTTCTTCGGCCAGCACGGCGTCACCGGCTTTCTGGCTACAACCATGACCGCGCCGCATGCGGACATCGTTGAAGCTGTGCGCGCTGTGGCAAAATGCGATCCATTACCCGCTAGCGGCGCCCGAATCCTTGGCGTGCATCTTGAAGGTCCGTTCATTAGTCCTGCCTATCCCGGCGCACAGAGTCCTGCCAGCATTCGAGAGCCAAACATGGCTGAGTTCGTGGAACTGGCTGACGCCGGTCCTGTGCGCATGATCACGCTTGCGCCGGAGACGCCGGGCGCGCACGAGCTAATACGAGAGGCCGTTGCCCGGCAAATCAGCTCCGTCGCCGGACACACAAACGCCACCTACGAGGAATTCGAGGCAGGCGTGGCAGCCGGCATTACACAGGCGACGCATACCTACAATGCCATGTCACCACTGCACCATCGCCGACCTGGTACGCTGGGCGCTGTGCTCACGGATGACCGTGTATATGCGCAGCTCATCGCAGACAACATCCATGTACATCCCGCGGCCATGGACATCCTGAAGCGTTGCAAATCCGTCGAGCGAACCGTACTGATTACCGATGGCATGCGCGCCACCGGCATGCAGGAAGGCGTCTATGACCTTGGCGGTCATCAGGTGACCGTGCGGGACGGGAGTTGCCGGCTGGCGGATGGCACGCTCGCCGGCAGCATCTTGACGCTGGAAACGAGTCTGGCGAACTTCATGAGGGCAACGGGCTTGTCCATCGGAGAAGCGTGGGTCGCCGCTAGCCGAACGCCGGCTACGTCCATCGGCGTGGCTGATCGGCTTGGCAGCATCGTGCCCGGTTATTGGGCCGATTTGACCATTCTGGACCGCGATCTCTCGGTCGTAGCGACCCTCGTAAACGGGAAAGTTGTGTACCTGCGGGATGCGTCGAGGATGGGGCAATGACTATGCATTGGCAGTTGGCGAATTGTGGACTGCTTAGCGGTCACTGAGGAGTCACAATGCAGATAGAAAAAACATAGACATGGACTCATCTACTGCGGTGAGCCTTTTATCCATCAATCTGCAGGGAATTCGAACGTTGCGGTTGACCCGCTATGCAGCTAACTGAGGCCATCTGAACAGATAGTAAACGAGTAGGCTAATATAGACATCGAGCAGTAAAGAGATAGCCGGATGACGGGTCTGCGTGAGGTTCAGGCAGAATATTGTAACGATGACTATGCCATTATGGATGCGACCCTGCGTATCTGGATAGTCACTTCGGGTTAGTGGGTAGACTCTTGGCTTACCCATATAGCCTGACAAGCAATTGCCTTGTGCTTTACGTTTCTTGCCGCCGATACCAGTCTAGCGTCTCTTGAATCGCAACAGTGGGATCCGTTGGCGTTCCACCGAATGCATTTCTGAACTTGGTGTCGTCCACGACAAACGGCTCACTAAACTCGTACATCATCTCTCTCGATTCCCGAATCGCCGGATTGAACAAGCCAAGTATTCGTACCATAAACGCTCCAGTACTGCGTATCTTTAGCGGTTGTCCAACCTGTTTTGCAATTATGTCCAACCATTGTTGCGTGGTCATGGTCGGCGCATTAGGGACGTGCCAAGCCTCGCCATAAGCTTGCTCGTGAGTGGCAAGCGTGATCAGCGAATCGGCAAAGTCGCGGATGTAGGTATACGTATGAGGTAGGTCGATGTCTCCCAGAACATCGACGGTCTTGCCTTCCAGCGCCGCGCCGAATACACGACTTCCGAGGGCCGAACCTGTGACACGGGGACCGAAGAAGTCGGACCCGCGGCCGATTGTGACTTGCAACTTCCCGGATTTGTGCGCGTCCAATAGTGTGTTCGCCACCTGAGCGCGGGTCTTTCCTTTGCTGCCGATAGCCGCATAGGGCAAGTTCTCGTGTAGAGGCTTGCCACTCGAAGGACCGTACATATAGAGGTTATCGCCAAAGACGAGCTTTGCGCCTGTTCGACTTACTCCTTCCACCACGGAGTTAATCAACTGCGGGAATTTTCCAGGCCAGTCAGTGTATGGTGGCGCTGCGCACATGAAAGCAACTTCTGCGCCCTGCACAACAGACTCAACACTGTCAGGTTCGGTCAGGTCGGCCTGACGAACCGATACGCCATTCGGCAGCACTTCCGCAATGCTGCCGCTGCGGTTGACCAGTAAGATATTTTCGTCTGCGGCAGCTAACGAATCCATGATGGCTAATCCCAGCTGCCCGCTACCTAGAATGACGTACGATCTCTCTTGATTTAAATCAGTCATTGCAATTCGCTTTTCTGTTTGTCCTGACGGGTGAAAGCTACCACCGCTGAATTTGGAGTACGCTGCATGTATCGCCAGCACTATAGGGCGTCATTTGTACCATTATACGTAACGAACTCATGCGACACAACCAAGGGTAAACGAGCTGGCATGCACTCTTTAGCACAAGGTAGATAGCCTGATCAGCTGTTGCACTCGTGATTCTGTTGTTGCACCGGAATAAGGGACCGGAAATAGTGGATTAGTCATAATATATGGTACACACCTAATCTGCTTGGAGTTCGTCTACATTTCAGTTGACTTTTTCGGTTGCAATTACAACCTATCCGACCTTTGTTATCAAAACATTCTTCGCACCGGCGTTCAGAAGCGCCTCACGCACAATTGTAGCCGTGTCCTGATCCACCAGCGCGATGATGTTGCCGCCTCCACCTCCGCCGCTAAGCTTGGCGCCAGCAGCTCCCGCAATCATGGCAGCGTTCACCAGCACATCAAGCTGCTGTGTGCTGACGCCAAGGCTCGACAACAGCGCTTGGTTGCGTACGAACAGCGGACCGAGCGTCGACGGCTTTCCTTCCAGTATGGCCTTGTACGCCTCTGCGACCACGTCGCCGATGGCATCGAAGATAGCTTCATAGCGGGCAGGGTCGCTCTGCCAGCGTTCGCCCACGCTTGCTACGGTGTGACGGGTAGGGCTCGATACGCCGCTGTCTGCGATGGCTAATAGGAACGGCTTGCCCACGTCGAAGACGGCAGGCGCTTCACCGCGTCGAAACCAAACCGGCTGCCCATACGATACAACTGTATTGTCGATGCCGCTTGGCGTACCATGGTGCAACTCTTCGCTGGCATAGACGATGCGACTCACCTGGTCCGCCTCAATCTGGCGTCCAGCCATGGCGAATACAGCACGGACTATTGCGGCACATACAGCCGCACCACTTCCCAAGCCGCTGGCAATCGGTATCTGGCTGGTGACGTGGACCACCCAATCAGGGTTAGCTGGCTGCCCAGCTTCTTCCAATGCCAGGCGAACTGCCATCGCAAGAGGTTCGTCGTCGGATGCCTCGCCGTACCGAATTGTCGTATCAATATCAGATGCGATGATGGTGCAGCCTACACCGGGAGCGCCGTCTTCGATGCGCGCCGTCGCCTGCACGTCCCATACGGGCACGGCAATAGCCGGTCGACCGTAGACCACGGCGTGCTCTCCGACCAAAATGACTTTACCTGGAGCCTTGCCAACCGCGCTCATATAACTGCCTACCCGCCTTTCAACGCGGCCGCGATGACGTCGGGCACATCGGTAATGATCGCATCCACACCCAACTCATCCAACCGGCGCGCCTCAGCAACATCATTTACCGTCCACGTATTGACACTTTTGCTCAGTTCGCCTGCCAACTTCATGTACACCTCGTCGACGAGTCCGTAAATCGGATGAAGCGCCTGTGGAGCCATAACGGGGCTCATCCACGCCCGCCAGAGATGTGCAGGGACAGGCTGCGCGAAGAGGAGTCCGAGTTTGATCTCAGGATCAATATATCGCATCTTTATTAGCGACACAGGATTGAACGAAGAGATGATTACCTGGTCATAGAGATCTCGTGCGCGAACCAGGTCTGCCACGCAGTTGACTACATCGCCGCCTTCCAGATCTTTGCTCTTGATCTCGATATTGATGGTGCAACGGTCGCCTACCAGATCGAACACCGCCATCAATGTAGGTATGCGAGTCCAAAGGTGCACGTAGCCGAACTCACCGCGGGCGTCCAGCTTCTGCAGCTGCTCATGCGTCAGCTCCGCCACCGCGCCCGACCCGCCTGTCGTACGCTCCACTGTGAAGTCATGCATGACAACTGGCACGCCATCGGCGCTGGTTTGTACATCCAGCTCAATACCGTCGACGCCCATCTCAAGCGCCTTCTCAAATGCGGGCAGGGTATTTTCCGGAGCGACTTTTACTGCGCCCCGATGTGCAAAGATCTGCGCCATGTTCTATTCCTTGTTTTAGTGTGAAGCGTTGGAGGGCGGCTCAGGCTCTGCACGTGAAAGGCGCATGAGTCGGTCACCGTCAATGAGGACGATAGGTTTGCCCGCAACCCAGCCACGGGCGGCGCTGCTGATTTTGCCGGTAGCGACCAGATAACCCATGTCGGCTTGGTTGTGTAGCACCGTGCCATACAGGTCGCGCACGGCAGGTGTGCCCACGGTGCCGCGGTAACGCTTGCATTGCACAATAGCCCGTCGACCGCTGGCGTCTTGAACGAGTATATCCACGCCACCGTCGTGGCTCTCCTGTGTGTTTTCCACAGCGTAACCGTGACGAGCAAAGAGCCGTTCCGCCACATATTCCTCGAATTCGGATGGTGTCAGGCGATAGAGCGCATTGCGACTGAGCGCAGGCCAGGATGGATGGCGATAGCGGCGCACCCAACGCACAACAAGGCGTCTCCATGCGGAGATAACCAGCGCACCGGCAAGAATAAGTAAGCTGCTAAGCGCTAGCACGACGACCGTAAGACGCCGATCCTGGGCAAACAGGTAGCCAATCAGCGTGCCAGTCGCTGCTAGCCAAAGAAGTGTCACAAATAACAATGTGCCAATCTGTGTGTTGAGTTGGGCGCGCGGGCGCCACTGCGGCGGTCGAAAGTCGTAGCGATAGCTCTCTTTATGAAATGTTAGCTGTCTCGTCACACGCTCTTCTCGACCGGCTACTCTTTTTGTAGCAACTCAATCATCATTCCATGCGTCGCCTTGGGATGGACAAACGCGACCAGCCCGTGCACTCCCCGCCGCGGCATCTCATCAATACAGTCTACACCTTGCGCTTTGAGTTTCGCCAGCGCATCCACAATATCGTCCACTTCGTAGCAGACGTGATGCGTCCCCTCGCCGCGCTTTTGCAGGAAGCGAGCCGTGCCGCTTTCCTCGTCGGTAGGCGCAATCAGCTCAATCGTACTGTTGCCGGTATCCAAAAACGCGGCTTCCACTTTCTGTTCCGGGATTTCGATGCGATGGAGCAGCGTAAAACCCAAGCCGTCACAGTAGGTCTTCAGGCTCGCATCAAGAGACTGGACGACGATGCCCACGTGGTCTAACCGATTAATTTCCATTCCTATACCCAACTATCTGGTGAGTATTCGCCAAAGACGCGGCGCAGCGTGTCACAGATTTCACCCAGGGTCGCATAGTTTGAGACGGCGTCCACCAGCAACGGCATGAGCGGCGCGTCCGGCTTTCGAGCAGCCGTATCGATGGCAGCCAACGACTGATACACCTGCTCATTGTCCCGCTCGGCACGCAAGGCAGCCAGCTTCTGCATCTGTTCGGTGCGAACGTTCTCGTTAACGCGCAGCAACTCGCCTTCGAAGCGCTCGTCCGTCTGGAAGCGATTGACGCCGACCACAACCTGCTCGCCAGCCTCGATCTCGCGCTGCGTGCGATAGGCGGATTCCTGTATCTCGCGCTGTACGTACCCTTCTTCAACGGCACGTAGCGCGCCGCCGAACTCGTCGATGCGGGCAATGTATGCATTGGCCTGCTTCTCGATCTCGTCGGTCAGCCACTCGATGTAGTAGGAACCGCCCAGCGGGTCAACGGTGTCGGGCACGCCGCTCTCATAGGCGATGATCTGCTGCGTACGCAGCGCAATCTGTACGGAGTCCTCTGTGGGCAAGGCGAGCGCCTCGTCGCGGCCATTTGTGTGCAAGCTCTGAGTGCCGCCGAGTACGGCTGAAAGCGCCTGCAGCGTCACACGCACAATGTTGTTGTCCGCCTGCTGTGCGGTCAACGTGCTGCCGCCTGTTTGCGTGTGGAAACGCAACCGCAACGATGCCGCCTTCTTTGCAGTAAAACGGTCGCGCATAATACGCGCCCACATGCGTCTGGCAGCCCGAAATTTGGCCACCTCTTCCAGTAGATTGTTGTGGGCATTAAAAAAGAAGCTCAGTTGCCCGCCAAACTCATCCACGTCCAGGCCCGAGTTAATGGCCTGTTGCACGTACTCGATGCCGTTCGCCAGCGTGAACGCCACTTCTTGCACGGCTGTGCTGCCCGCCTCGCGAATGTGATAGCCGCTGATGGAGATCGTGTTCCACTTCGGCGTTTCCGCTGCGCAGTAGCCAAACACGTCCGTGATGAGCCGCATGGACGGCGCCGGCGGGAAGATATAGGTGCCGCGAGCAATGTACTCTTTTAGGATGTCATTCTGAATCGTGCCGCGCAATTCCTTGGGCTCCACGCCTTGCTTGCGCGCCACAGCCACCACCATGGCCAATAGAATCGCAGCCGGCGCGTTGATGGTCATACTGATGCTAACTTTACCCAGGTCGATCCCGTCCAGCAGCGTTTCCATATCGTGCAGGCTGCTGATGGAGACGCCGACTTTGCCTACCTCGCCTTCGGCAAAATCATGATCGGCGTCGTAGCCGATCTGCGTAGGCAGGTCGAACGCTACAGAAAGCCCGGTTTGCCCCTGCGCGATGAGGTACTTATAGCGGGCATTGCTCTCCGCCGCAGTACCGAATCCGGCGTACTGGCGCATGGTCCACAGGCGCCCGCGGTACATATTGGGCTGCACGCCGCGTGTGAACGGGTATTCACCTGGAAAGCCAAGATTCTCCGCATAGTTAGCCTCTCCGGCGGGGCTTAGCTCCGCTCCCGCATCGTCGGGCACATACAGCGTGGAGACTTCGATATCGTCGCTGCTGGTTGTGAACCGCTCTCTGCGTTCATGGAAGCGACTGACCACCGGCTCCAAGTGGTTCTGTTCCCAGATCTGTTTGCGTTGTCCGATACTTGCTGTATCGACTAGACCCATGTAGCGTGTCCTGTTTCAAGTGGATAGTCGGCAATCGACGCACTTCGACTGCGCATAATTACACGGGGGAACGCGCCTACATTTCACTGCGACCTTCGAGCGCGCGCCCTAGCGTTACTTCGTCGGCATATTCCAGATCGCCGCCCATGGGCAAACCACGCGCAAGACGCGTCACGCGTACGCCAAACGGCTTTGCCAGCCGTGAGATGTACATGGCCGTTGCCTCGCCTTCAAGATTGGGATTGGTCGCCAAGAGCAACTCGTGTACCTCAGCCGCGCCTTCGCGCTCACTGTTCGTCTGGATGCGACGCATCAGTTCGCCGATCTTTAGATCATCTGGCCCGATGCCGTCCATGGGTGAAATCTTGCCGTGCAACACATGATAGACGCCTCTGAACTCGTGCGTGCGCTCAATGGCCTGCACGTCCAGCGGTTCCTCCACCACGCATATGATGGAGTGATCCCGTTGCTGATCGGCGCAGATCGAGCAGGGATCGCGGTCGGCGATATTGTGGCAGATGCTGCAGAACAGCGTGCCGGCCTTGAGTTCCTCCAATGCAGCGGCCAACTCCAATGAGATTGCTTCATCGCTGCGTAGGAGATAGTAGGCCAGGCGGCTGGCTGTTTTCGTACCGATGCCGGGTAGTTGGGCAAATGCTTCGATAACTCTGGTGACGGGTTCGGCTAATGTGCTCATGTAGATGACAGTAGCCTAGATGCCGAGGCCTGGCGGCAGATTGAGACCGGACGTCAACCCGCCCAAGCGCTCTTCCTGTAGCTTCTCTACCTGCTCCAGCGCGTCATTCACGGCGGCGACGACCACATCCTGCAACATCTCAACGTCATCAGGATCGACTACTTCCGGATCGATTTCGATGGAACGAATCTTACGCTTGCCGGTGATGACAACCTTAACGATACCGCCGCCCGCCGTGACCGACAGTTCTTCTTCTTCCAGTTCGGCCTGCGTCTTTTCCATGTCCTCCTGCAGTTTCTGCATTTGGCTCATGAGGTTGCCCATGCCGCCGCCCATGTTAGCCGGGCCAGCGGGCATGCCTCGTCCGCTTCGTTTCTTGCCTTTAGCCATTCTTATCTCCCAACAGTTCTAGTTCAATCGTTCCAATAACTGCATTCAGTTGAGGTGAAAATATACAATCAGTAGGCTATTCTAGCTGATATTCGGATGGATCCACGACTCGCGCGCCCAGGTCATTTACGAGATAGTCCACGAGGGGATCTGCGTCCTCTCCGACCGTCTTGCCCGTACCCATTCGCACAACATTGCGCAATTTGGCTTCGCTTCCCAGTTGGCATTCAAGTACGATGGAACGGCCCAGCATGTCCGATAGCAAAGTTGTGATCGCCTTCCTTGTCTCCGCCTCCAGGATGCGTTGCCGCGAAAAGTCATTCTCACCGAACGCCAGGGCGACACTGTTCTCGGCTACGGCCTTGTCGCTGACCGCGCGCAACGCAGCCTCCGCCTGAAAACCAATATTCCGCTTCACGGTTTGCAGAAACCCGTTCCATTGCTGGTTCAATAATCGCAGCGCATTCTCGTCAAGAGGAGGGGGCTCGGCTTTCTGAGTTTCTACCTTCGCCTTCGACTGAGCCTGCTCCTGTGCCGGCGTTGTCTGAGCCGGCTGTGTTGTAGCTTGTTGACCACTCTGATGAACTGGCTGCGCCGCAGAAACCTGCGCAGCCTCTTGCTGAACCACGGGAACCGGTTGACCGTTGATCACCTCGATGAGCGCCAGCTCCAGCGGTAACTGTGGCTGATAGCCGCCCTTCAACTGGGGAATGGTCTCGGCAAAACGCTTGACCGCAAATAGTGTTTGCGTCTGATGCCATTCCTTAGCGTGACGTGCCATTGCCTCCACGCTATCCTGTGGCCATTGGTCCAACAAACCTGCATCCTCGGTGATCTGAAATAGCATCACGCCGCGCAGATAGTCAATCAGCTGCGATGTAAACTCGACCAGGCTCGAGCCGTTCAGAATAAGCTGCTGCACCTGTTGCAAGGCGGCGGCGATCTCCTTCGCCACGAGCGCATCCGCAAACTCGATAACTTGGTGCGCGCTGACTGCGCCCAATACCTTCTGTACCTGCTCCAGTGAAACAACCGGACCGTAGCTGATCATCTGGTCCAGCAGACTGATGGCGTCGCGCATGCAGCCTTCAGAGCTCTGCGCGATGGCGGTCAGTGCCTCGTCCTCGCCGTCGTAGCCCTCTTCTTCAAGAATGTGCCGCAAATGGCTGGCGATTTCCTGCGTGGGGATGCGGCGGAAGTCCAGTCGCTGACACCGGCTCAGCACCGTAGCGAGGATCTTCTCTGGTTCCGTAGTAGCTAAGATAAAACGGGCGTGCGGAGGCGGTTCTTCCAAGGTTTTCAACAGCGCGTTGAACGCCTCTTTGGTTAACATATGGACTTCGTCGATGATGTAGACCTTGTAGCGACCTTCGCTGGGACGGAAGCCTACCCTATCGCGCAATTCACGGATGTCATCGATGCCGCGATTGCTGGCCGCGTCGATCTCGATGAGGTCGATCATACGACCTTCGTTGATCGCCACGCAGGTTGCGCACTGATTGCAGGGACGCTCGTCTTCCGGTGCAGAGCAATTCAGCGCTTTGGCCAGGATGCGTGCGGTGCTTGTCTTGCCCGTGCCGCGCGGTCCGGAGAACAGATAGGCGTGCGCGATGCGATCATCTCGCAGTGCATTCTTCAGCGTCTGCGTGACATGCTCCTGGCCGACGACCTCATCGAAGGTCTGGCTTCTCCATTTTCTGTATAAAGCCTGGGGCATTGAACAGTTCCTACTTCATGAATAACGGGCGTCTGGTTCGCCCACTTTCGTAGAGTTAGTGTAGCATCAATGATAGGCCGCGGCAAGCTAACTGAGCCATTTTCCGACCAAATGTGCTAAGCAAATATGCTATACTGAATGCATGAGCGATAAAATCAGCAACACCTTCCAATTGCGTAGACGGCTCACCATGGATATAGCAGCCATGGCTGGAGCCGAGTCCGAACTTGCGTTACAGGATGCCGCCCTCAGCATCATCGACGCCTATCCCAGCGAGCTCGTGCAGTCGGAGGTGCTGAAGAACCTGGGCACTCTGGACAGCCAACTTCGCGGTGGTCTAGGCCAGGTAGTAGCGCTTCTACCGCGGAGCAGCATCGTGCCAGCGCTGCGCAGCATCGCTACGGACCCCAGCCAGCCTGGGCAGGAGCGGCTCACAGCCGTCCAGTTGCTTGCACAGTTTCTGGGCGAATCGGTGCCGCAGGCGCTCATTTCTAACCTCAACGATGCCAACAATGTCGCATTGCAAAGCCTGCGCGAAGCTGTGGACGAGGGCAGGCTAAATCGCCACGTGCTGCTTGAATATGTCACGCAGATGCGTGAAGCGGGAGACCACATCGCACCATTGGTTATGGATACGATGGATCAGATCGCGCCGGAGAACCGGCCTGAGCTCTATCGACTGCTGGCGCTAGATGACCGAGAATACGTGGCGGTGGATGCACTGCGGCGACTCGAACAACTAGCCCGCGACCCGGACCGAGACGATGCTTTGCGCGCCGTCTACACGCTGCGCTACATGCTCTCGCCGAACCTGACTGACCATGCTGTGGATGCGCTGCGCCGACTGCAGTTTGACGGACGTACGTATGAGCCGCCTATGCCCGATGGCTGGCGCGCGCTCATGACATTGCCTGCCTTCAACGGGTGGCAGACAATCTGGTTCATTCGCATGCCTAGCACGGAGCAGGAGGTAGAGCCCAGCGATGGAGTTGCCCTCTTTCTCAACCTGAATGTGCATACTGGTGCACTCAGCGTCACCGGCAACGACCGGCGCGGAGCCGACTCTCTGCCGCCCGTTCGCACTATCGGCTCCGTCGTTCCCCACGACAAGGGCAAAGTTGGATCGCCGCAATATCTGGAGGCGCCCTTTGACTTTGCACGATGGCGCGTCCTCGAGGCTATCCCGGCGCACTGGCGACTGGAAGGCGAGTTGCCGCCAGAGTTCAGACTTTACGGCGATTTACTGTGGGAATTCAAGCGACCAGAGGCGCCCTCAGGATATCGTCGATTTTTCGTAGTTGATGCTGGCTTCTCAGCACCGACCGATTTCAGTTCGTTGGATGACCTTATGTCAAACGAAGCGAATCGCGAGGCGCTGGTCCAGTGGCTGGAGTACAATAAACAGACGCTATCCCTAGCCCACCTCAGCAATGTTCCTGAGTCGAAACTGGGTCGCCGACACTTAGCACAAGCGCTTCTCTCTCAACTCGGTGAGCAACCGATCGGCGTAGAGATCGCCGAAGCCCTACCGGACAATCTTCGTTCTCAGACAGCCTGGTTCGAGTGTCTCGGCGAACCGGACGTGGCTGCCTTTTCGTTGGCCTGTGCAGCGGCTATGCCGGTAGCGTCACTCTCACAGAATCCGCTTATGATTCGCTTGATCGAAACCATCCTGGAGTCGCATACCGGCAAGGCAGCTGGCGATTAAGTGCACATGGGTAGAAGCGGGAAACTAACGATGCGCAATAAAAACGGACGCCAAATCCTGACGGGATCGGACGTCCATTGTTTTTATGTATCTTTTATGAGCCCGAGCGCTCCTGTGGGATAGGCCTAGAAGATGCCGAACTCCTCTTTCGCTTCCTCGGACATCATATCTGGATTCCAGAATGGTGTCCATGTCAGATGAATGTTGACCTCTGACAGGTCGGGAAACGCGTCATGGACTTCTTTTTGACAGTTGCCGATAATCATCGGGCCTGCAGGACAGCCGGGACTTGTCAACGTCATAGTAATCTCAGCGGAGTCATCCTCGCTGATTTCGATACTGTAAACTAAGCCTAGATCAACGATGTTGACCATCAACTCAGGATCGCGCACTTTGGCGCGGATCATCTCTCGGATTTCGTCAGTGGATGGAATACTCATTTGGGTCTCTCCCAGGTCAATATTCGACTGGCAGTTCCGCCAGTTACGTACTTCTAGAACGGGGCTTCTACAAAAACATCATCGCCCTCGATGCGCACATCGAACGTTTCGATTGGCGCGAAAGCCGGCATGCGTACTGCTGCACCGGTCGTGATATCAAACCTCGCCCCATGACGAGGGCATTCAATCTGGCAACCTTCCACGATGGTTCCATCGTATAGCGGGGCGCCGTCGTGCGAGCATACATCTTCGACGGCATATAATTGGCCGTCAATATTGAAGATGGCGATGCGCACATCTTCCACTTCGACGACCTTGCTCTGCCCAGGTTGCAATTCGTCGACAGTTCCTACTTTCACATAGTCGTCCATACCCGTATCCCGCCATGCTTTCTGTGGATTCGTGGATGGTTGGTATTTGTTAAGGTCATGCTTTCCGGCAAGCTATTCCGGCCATTCCTCCAGGCCCCAGACGCCGGCTTTCAACGCTTTCAGTGGCAGCAAGGCGCACTTGAGCCGTACCGGCCCAATATCGATCCCCAGCATGTCGAGGATGTACTCTTTGTCCCACTTCTTGAGTTCCTCCACATCCATGCCCACGATCTCCTCCATAAGCATGCTTGCCGTCGCCATGCTGATGGCGCAACCGCTGCCGTTGAAAGCCGCATCCACCACTTTGCCATCTTCCACTTTCAGCTCGATAGTAATATCGTCGCCGCAGAATGGATTGGTGTCGTGATAATGAATATCCGACTCCTCCAGGTGACCTTTGTGCCGCGGATGGCGGTAGTGGTCCATGATTGCTTCTCGATATAGTGCGTCCATAATGCCCTTCGATTCTAGGCGTCAGACATTTGCTGACCTTGCCAATTCACTTGGTCTGATAGGCACTACCAAGCGAACAGATCAACTGCTTCTTCTAGTCCTTCAACCAGACGATCGATTTCCTCTTTCGTGTTGTACAAATACATACTCGCGCGAGCGCTGCCGGAAATGCCAAACTTATCGTGCACCGGCTGCGCGCAATGGTGCCCCGCCCGAATGGCCACGCCGGAACGATCCAGAATCGCCGACAGATCATGCGGATGGATCTCGCCGAACGTGAATGAAATGAGGCTGCTGCGCTCTTCCGCTCCCGGGCCGAGAATACTCAAGCCCTCGACGTCATTCAGGCGATCCCACGCATAGGTAACAAGGTGAGCATCGTGGACAGCCACATTTTCCATGCCAATTTCTGACAGATAGTCGACGGCAGCGCCCAGGCCAATAAGCTCGGCAATCGGTGGTGTACCTGCCTCGAACTTGTACGGTATTGTGTTCCACTTGCTGGCTTCCATTTTAACTTCGCGAATCATATCGCCGCCGCCCATCCATGGCGGCATCTCTTCAAGGTTAGCTCGCTTGGCATATAGAATACCGACACCAGTGGGTCCGCACATTTTGTGACCGCTGAAGGCCATGAAATCGATGTCAAGCGCTTGCACGTCCACAGGGATATGGGGAACGCTCTGTGCACCATCCAGAAGCACTTTGGCTCCCACTGTGTGCGCCATTTCCACGAGTTCATCCACCGGGTTGATCGTGCCCAGCACATTGCTCACGTGCGTAAAGGCTACAAGCTTGGTCCGCTCGTTGAGCAGCTCGTCGATGTTGCTGAAGTCCAACTCGCCCTGCATCGTGATGGGTATATAGCGCAGCGTGAATCCAAGTTGGTCGCGCATCAGCTGCCACGGCACAATGTTGCTGTGATGCTCCATCTCCGTGATCAGCACTTCATCGCCGGGCCCGAGATTGGCGCGACCCCACGAGTTGGCGACCAGGTTGATGGATTCGGTCGTACCCTTTGTGACGACAATCTCTTTGTCACTGTTTGCGTTGATGAAGCGTCCAATACGCAGCCGTGACTGCTCATAGGCTGCGGTCGCCTCTTCGCTCAGCTTATGCACGCCGCGATGTACGTTTGAATTGTAACGTCGATAGTACTCATTCATCGCTTCGATGACGGACAACGGCTTCTGGCTAGTAGCGCCATTGTCCAAGTAGGACAAGGGCTTTCCATCTATAAGCCGCGTTAAGATGGGAAAATCTGCTCGGATTTCCTCTACACTCTTCATAACTCTCTCGGCGTCAGGTTTTGTGATTGTTGCCATCGTCATCAGGTTTACCACTCTACTTGTATTGCTCTAGTCATTCACTATCGGAACTCATAATGCCCACCGAAACAGATGGGGCAGTCGTGTTATCTTACTCCACACACTTTGTGCGGGCAATAACAGCCGTCCGCACGTCGGCACTTGGCCTAGTAAGCGATCGATGCGAAGCGGGAACGCACTTTCATCCGCTCCCGCCCCGCGACGACTTACCAAACTCGTCTGATTATCCGCCGATCTTGCGCTCGATGACTCGTTCCAGCTTGGTCACCACGCTCTCGACCGGTACTCGGTCCAACACTGCCTGGAAGAAGCCCTGGACAATCATGCGCTCTGCCTGGGGGCGGGTCAGGCCGCGTGCCATGAGATAAAAGACATACTCGTCTTCTACCTGCGCCACTGTGGCGGCATGTGTACAACGCACGTCGTCAGCCTCAATTTCCAGTCCTGGAATGCTGTCTGCGCGGGCAGTCCGATCCAGGATCAGGTTACCGTTACGCTGGTAGGCGTCAGTTTTCTGTGCGCCGGGAAATACCTGAATGATTCCCATGTAAACGCTGCGTGCTCGGTCCTTCAGCGCTCCGTTGAAGAGCAGATCGCTGAAGCAGTTCGGCACGCGATGGATCTGCAATGTCTGGTGGTCGATGTGCTGTCGGTCCGTCGGGAAGTAGATACCTAACAACTCAGCATGCACGCCTTGTCCAACCATATCCAAGTCCAGGAAGGCCTTTGTCAACTTGCTGCCCCAACTCACCTGAATCCACCGCAGGTCAGCGTCGCGCTGTAGCACTGCGCGTCCAGTAAGGAAGTTGTAGGCCGTATGCTGAAAGTCCTGTAGATTCATGTAGCGTACAATCGCGTTGGCCTGTACGTCCAGTTCAACCACACTGCTCTGCAGACCCTTCTCAGCGCCGAGCAGGTCATCCACTATCGTGACCTCGGAGCCCGTTTCTGCAACAAGCAGCGTGTGATGATAGCCGCCGACCCCGTCGGTTGCCTGGTTCAGGATTACCTGCAGCGGCAGTTCGACACTCACATTCTTCGGCACGTAAATAAACGCACCGCTGTCCCACAACGCTGCATGCAGGGCAGTGAACTTATTCTGCTCCGGCTTCACGATCTCAGTCATGAAATGCTCTTTAACCAGCGCTTCATGTTCGGTCAATGCCGTCTGCAGATCCGTGAAAATCACGCCCTTGGCTGCCAGATCGACTGTCTCGTCGCGATACTGTACCGCGCCGTCCTGGAAGACGATGCTCGCCGCGCTCTCCATCTCATCCAACTCATTTTGGATCAGCGCATCCACGACGCCGTCTGCCGAGGCAGTGGCATAGGGCTGATAGCTGTCCATGTGGAAGCCCTTCAGGCTGGTGCGTCGCCAGGCGTCGTCTGTTGGCTGCGGCCATGGCATGGATTCAAACTGCTGCCATGCTGCCAGGCGAAACTCCAGCATCCACGCCGGTTCGTTGCGCTGCGCCGAGAGCGCACGCACGGTCTCCTCGTTGAAAGCGTCGGCTGCTTCCACTACCTCTTTCAATTTCGTTTCTCGTTCAAGAACGCTCACGTACTTGCCTCCGTGTCATCATTTCTGGCTCTCGATATTGACTGATCGAGCTGACCGGCCAACTAGCCGACTGAGCCTTCCATTTGTAGCTGGATCAGCCGATTCATTTCTACTGCGTATTCCATAGGCAACTCTTTGACCAGCGGTTCGATAAACCCGCCGACGATCATGGCTGCGGCTTCATCTTCGCTAATGCCGCGGCTCATGAGATAGAAGAGCTGCTCCTCACCAATCTTGCTCACGGAAGCCTCGTGGCCCACGCTGACTTGGTCTTCCTCAATTTCGATGTACGGATAGGTATCCGACCGGCTGTTCTCATCCAGCAGCAACGCATCACAAACGACGTTGCTCTTGCTGTGATGGGCGCCGCGGGCAACCTTTAGCAGACCGCGATAGCTGGCCTGTCCACTGTCCTTACTGATGGACTTAGATACGATCTTGGAGCTCGTGTAGGGAGCGCCATGGACAACCTTGCCGCCTGCGTCCTGAATCTGTCCCTCGCCGGCAAATGCCATGGAGAGTATTTCACCGTGGGCATGCGGTCCCATCATATAGACAGACGGATACTTCATGGTGATCTTGCTGCCCAAGTTGCCGTCGACCCATTCCATGGTGCCGCCCTCATCCACAATACTGCGCTGTGTCACCAGGTTGTAGATGTCGTTGGACCAGTTCTGAATGGTCGTATAGCGGCAGCGGGCACCCTTCTTCACGGCGATCTCAATGACGCCGCTATGCAAACTGGTGGTGCTGTAGATCGGCGCCGTGCAGCCTTCAACATAGTGAACACTGGCGCCCTCATCCACGATAATCATGGTCCGTTCAAACTGGCCGATATTCTGCGCATTGATGCGAAAATATGCCTGCAGCGGGATATCCACATGGACGCCCTTCGGCACATAGACGAAGCTGCCGCCGCTCCATACCGCACTGTTCAGCGCGGCGTACTTGTTATCGGCCACCGGAATAATGGTCGCAAAATACTCACGGAAGATATCCTCATGCTCGCGCAGGCCGGTCTCGATGTCGTCAAAGATGACGCCCATCTTCTCCCATTCCTGGCGCAGACTGTGATAGACCATCTCCGAGTCATATTGAGCGCCAACACCGGCTAAGAACTTGCGTTCGGCCTCGGGAATGCCCAATCTTTCAAATGTATTCTTAATACTGTCGGGCACGTCATCCCAGGATTTCGCGTCTTGATCCACTGGCTTCAGATAGTAGTAGATATCGTCATAATCGATACCACTCAGATCCGGACCCCATGTCGGGACGGGTTTGGACCAGAATACTTCCAGCGCTTCGTGTCGAAACTCGCGCATCCAGTCCGGCTCTTTTTTATGGTCCGAAATCTGGTCGATTAGCTCATGGCTCAGACCCTTCTTGGGCCTGAACACCGGCGCAACGTCATCGACAAAGTGGTACTTATAATCTTCATTGACTCCGGTTAACTGTTCACGATCGGCTTGTGTTGCCATTCGGTATCTCCTAGCTACTTATCATTCTACTTGCGGTTGCAGCGGTCGCCGTGGCGGATCAACCGCACTGTGCGACTACGATCTACGAATCCGATGCGGATGTCGTATCTCCGCTTACGCCGTCACGGCGTCCCCGGAAAACTCTTTCTCGACCCAACTGTAGCCGCGCTCTTCCAGCGTGTGCGCAACTTCCGGGCCACCGGTCTGCACGATTCTGCCGTTGTAGAATATGCTGACATAATCGGGTTTCACATAATTCAAAATACGCTGGTAGTGCGTCACGAGCAGGAAGCCTCGGTCTTCAGTAGCCAGTTTGTTGATGCCGTCAGAGACGACGCGCAATGCGTCGATATCGAGACCGGAATCCGACTCGTCCAAAATGGCGAATTTCGGCTCCAACATGGCCATCTGTAGCACCTCGGTGCGTTTCTTCTCGCCACCGGAAAAACCGTCGTTTAGATATCGGCGAGCAAAGCTAGGATCGACGTTGTATTCGTCCATCTTCGTGTTCAACTCGCGTCGGAACTCGCGCATGGGCATAAGGTTGCTGCCGATGGTGTTGACTTCGTCATCACCTTTCTTGCCGGTGTAGCCGCGAACGTTCGATACTGCGGTTCGAAGGAAGTTAGCCACGCTTACGCCCGGCACAGCCACTGGATACTGGAAGGCAAGGAAGAGGCCTGCACGTGCGCGCTCGTCTGCTTCCATTTCTAGAATACTCTCGCCGTCCAGCAGAATGTCGCCCTCCGTTACTTCGTAATGTGGATGACCGGCGATAACATAGGCCAGCGTAGACTTACCTGAACCGTTTGGTCCCATTAGCGCATGAATCTCTCCGCCATGCACCGTCAGATTAACCCCTTTGAGGATCTCGGTGTCTTCCACTGTCGCATGCAGATTTCGAATTTCCAGAACACTCATCTCAATTTTGCTCCCAAATCTGTGAATACTTTTTCTGTGCCGTTTAAATCTCTACTCGGTCTAACGTCGATCTTAACAATTATCTTTTCAACACACCTAGTATTACAGGCCAATATTTCTATGGTATTAGGTCTACAGTACGCCGGATCACCGTTGTTCTCTGTAAACTACAAACCATTGGTCGTATTTCAATGGGACTTAGCTAGCCGGTTCACCGGTAATTCACGCTCGTGTCCATCACGACGAACAAGACGATGACCTATCCGTGCGTCTCATCAACGGTATTTAGCTTGCTGTCCGCCACATTGACACCGCCGATCGTAAACGAACAACGATGATGGCCATCCATCATGCATTCGCTCAACGTCACGTCCGAACCGAGCACCTCCCGCAACAACTGCTCATCCATACTGCAGATGTCGCGATGCTCCTGCGCCAGTTCGTGATAGGGACAATTGTACGTCTCCAGCACGATGACGTCTTCCTGCTCAACGATCATATCGGCTAGTACGCCCCGCTCAGCCATCGCCTGGATCAACTCCGCAACGCGCTCAGTTAATACGCCAGCCGCAACATCTTCTGCATATTGTGCGGCCAAACGACGACTGACGCGACCCAGCAGCCGAACGGTGGTTTCCTTGCCCTCCAACTCAAATACCTCATCCAACAACGTCAACGCCAGCTCTTCGCTGTGCCGCGAGAACAGTTCCTGCGCTTTGGATGTCATGGAGTATTCGTGATACGGACGACCAACGCCGGCGTGGACGCTCTTGCGTTCCACGTATCCTTCCGCCTGCAGCGCTTGAAGCTGCTGACGCACAGCGGTTGTCGTCACACCTAAGTGCTGCTCCAGCGCCTTTATGGCGCCAGAACCATTTCGCTGCAGATATTCGAGTATTTTCCAGGCTGGCGATTCCCGGTCCAGATAGACGCCAGGTGACATACCTAAGTCTCCTCAATACTCTTCCACATCGATACTCTTAAACAACAGTCATCGACTTACATTATGCATGTGCACCGGAGCGTCCTTCTGTACTTAGCAACGCAAACCGATGCGTAACTCAATGCTTACACAGTCTAGCACGGAGCAAGGTATTTTGTCAAATATAACTGTTTTAATTACAGAAAAGGGATCTACTGCCCGCGCGGCAGCGAGGAACGAACGTGTGCGGGGGTTCGGTGATGGGGTTAAGTAACTTCTGCTTCCACCTGTGTAAGTGTGGTTGGACGCCGCGTGGACGGCAGCATCAGCGCAAAGATACCGGCGCCTACCGGTAGAATGGCGAGCACCATGAGCACAGGCTGTAGTCCGACTACGTCCGCGATCAAGCTGGCTAGCCATGCGGAGACCGCTCCGCTGGCAAACATAAAGCCGAGTACAGCCCCGCCCATCATGCCTCTATGTGCAGGCAGCAGTTGCTGCGACATCACTAGTAAGATGCTGAACGGGATGTTCAACAGGAAGCCAGCTGTCACCGCTGTAAGCATGAGAAGAACACCGGCAGAATTGAGTACGCCGACCAGGAACGGGGCGCAGGCTAATGTGGCAACGAAGATGACAATACGACGGTTGTAAATATCGCCCAGGTAGCCCCCGCTGAGCGTGCCAAGGGCGCCGCCCAATGTGAAAACAGTCAAGATGAAACCGTAGACAGCCGGTGTATATCCGAGGTCATCAAAATACTTTGGCAGCAGCACCACAAAGCTTTGACCTGCGGCTGAGCGCAACAGAATGACCATGACAAATGCGAACGCTACGAATAAGCCGTGCCTGCGATTCGCTGCGTTTTTCGCGCTAACAGTTGACACAACTTTTGTTTCGGTCTTGTGTAGAACCGGCTCATGGGGAATCGGTTCTCGCAGCATCCTTGCGGAGATGAGTACAGCGGGCATCATCGCCAGCGCCATGATAGGCATGCCAATGCCCATGCCAACAGATTGAATAAGGATGCCGGCAATCAAAGGGCCTAGTGCGATGCCAGACTGACCGGAAAGGAAGAAGATGGATGTTGCCGTTGTCGGCTTATGACCGCCTGCTGCAGATGCATGCACCATGCCGGTGGGATGCAAGGCGCCACTGCCTAGTGCGCCGACGGTTAAGCAAGCGATCATAGCATAGTAGCTGGGCATGAACGGAGCCAACGCGAAAAAGATCGAAGTCCACAACAGTCCAACCGAGGTCAACCATCGCCCGCGCAGTCGGTCCGCAAGGGCGCCAAATAGCGGTTGCGTTAGCGCAGCCGACAGCGAATACATCATGGCGCCAAAGCCGATTTGACTCACGCTGAGGTCGAATAAATCGCTGGCGGACGTTAACCACATGGCGATCGACGAGTTTAGAATGTCGATGGAAAAGTGTCCCAGCGATACGGCTGATAGTTGTTTGACTCTCATACGACTCTATCTCTTCTATTCTCTTGCCGGAGTTGTGAACTAATTGCAGAGTAAGTTGTAGCCGATGACCGCATTGGCGATTCTGTGTTTGGCAGGAAGCGCTGAGCAGCTATTGTATGCCCAAACAACAAGGGAGCGGAAATTTCCGCTCCCCGATAGCGCCTATTTTTTTGTGGTGGGTATGCTTACGGAGTAGGCGGCTGTAACACACCGTCGATGACGTGAATTACGCCGTTAGAAGTCTCGATGTTCGGCGTGATAATCTTGGCGTCGTTGATCATGAAGGCGCCGTCTTCGACCGTCACAGTGACCACGCCGCCTTGCAGCGTTGGCAGTTGCATGCCGTCTGTTAGCGCGTCGGTTGAATACGTATCTTGTACTATGTGATAGCGCACGATTTGTGCCAGTTGATCGCCTGCCTCGATGAGCAGATCGTCAAGGTCGCCGCCCGGCAGTGCTGCGGCAAAGGCTTCGTCGTTTGGAGCAAAGACGGTGTAGGGCCCGGCATCACGCAGTGTCCTCGACAAGCCGGTTGCGCCGGCTGCCGCAAGCAAGGTTGCAAAATGCATATCCTGAGCGGCTGTTTCGACGATATCGCCGACTTCATTCTCCGGAATCTCTTTGCTGTCCAGTACGGCCTGTTCCACCAAAGGCTGCACCGCATTGGATTCTGTTGTCGTGTCCGTCATCACCTCAGTCGGTGCGGACTCGGTCGGCATGGCAGCTACTTCGGCTTCAGATTCCGTCGCCGTAGAATCTTGCAAATCCTGCGATTCCACAGCCGCATCCTCTGCCATCACCTCGTTGATGGATTCTTGCCCTTCATCCAGCGTCGCTGCCCCCGTCGCTTGTGTTGATTCGGCCATCTGACTCGCTGAATCGGCGGCGGATCGGGCAGCGAACGCATGGGTGAACGCATACCGGTGGTTATATGTATCTTTGGCGGTCGAGTTGCCATATTTACAAGCTTTTATCCTACGCGCGTATCGACCATTGACCAGCACAAAACTCATCACGTGACAACCGCCATCATCGTCGTCCCGCGTGATAGTCTGGGGCAAATCGCTGGGTGAAAAGCTCGCCGAGCCAGCTCTATCTATTTGAACGCAAGGGCGCGGCTGTGCTGCTTCAGCGACCGGCGAATATGGCGCTGTGAGGATGACAACTGCCAACACCAAAGCAACGCTAATGACTAGTGTTGATATTGGCCTTCGCAACATGATCTGTCTTCTCCATTTCCAGGCATTGTTGGATTGCCTTGCCAGGCGCTCGATCGGTATGCGTCTGGGACATAACGCTCCATCTTGTGTACTACTTCACCTGTACAACTCAGTTTGAAACGTGCAGTCGAACAGATTTAATGTGTTATGGCGACGAATAAGTGACCGCCCACAGGTTTGGGCAGACTGACTAGATGATTTTCCATTGATTCGACTACAGCACACCCGCGACTCGAACTGCCGACCTGTTGCCTCCAAACCGACACCCTGGGACGCAAGGTGGATGGTCATCGACTCGCAGTGCTGTCTACTCATTGATTGTGTCAGCCAACCCGTCATTGAGTGCACGCACATTCTGCGCTGACGATGCGCGCACGCTCGGAGCATGGCGGTAACGCAGAATGAAATTTAGCACTGCTCTAAGGTTGGCGCTTGGACCGAGTATGCATGCAAGTTTAATATCGTCTTGGCAATTCGGGACCCGCAGATATTGCCGTTCAAGAGCGACCGAGCACGCGAACCTGTCTGATTGCCAATAATAGCACAGAATTCGTACAGTGGTAAACGACATTTGGCTGAGTTTTCAGAACATTGTCGTATAGCTGGCTATGCGAAATCCAGCTCTTTTCAGTCTCCGTACCACGTTTGCATAGACTGTCCACGTAAGCAGATGATATACTCTTCGCATGGCTCGAAAACCCGGTGAACGCAGTAGCGACGGCTCCTTCAATGTAGATCCGGTAACGGACGACCGCCCTTTGCATCCTACGCTAGAGCACAGTATACCTGACGATATTAGCCAGTTTGCCAGGCGGCTAGGCTTCGACTACTGTCGCATCGTTCCAGTTTCACACGCACCACATGCTTCGTTCTTTCAACGTTGGATCGCCGAAGGTCGTGCCGGCGAAATGACCTATCTGGAACAAAACATGGACAAGCGCATTAGCCCGGCGCTATTGACCGAGCCCGGCTCCGACGAGTACCGCTCAATGATCGTGCTCGGGGTAAACTATCATCAGACAGCCATCCCAGCGGAGATAGTGCAGGATCCAAGCAGGGGCATTATTGCATCGTATGCGTGGTCAGACGATTACCACGAGGTTATTCGTCCCTTGCTATACGAACTCGACGAATACATTCGCAGCCGTACAGACAGAACCACGCTGGGCAAGTGTCTGGTGGACACTGGTCCCGTGCTCGAACGTGACTGGGCTGAGCTGGCAGGGCTCGGATTTACAGGAAAGAACTGCTGTACAATCGTGCCGGGTCAGGGCAGCTGGCTGTTTCTCGCTACCGTGATGACGCCGGATATCCTATATGACAAGTCGACGCCTGTACGCTCATCTCCACCAATCGAGCACAGCGAGACGAATTCATCGCCGGCTGTCGTTGGCGCCTGCGGGCGTTGTACGCGCTGCCTTGTTGCATGCCCGACCGACGCCTTCGTGAATGCCTACGACCTGGACCCGCGCCGCTGCATTTCATACTGGACTATCGAGGCTAAAGGATCTATCCCTGCTGAGCTGAGGCCTCATTTCGCCAATCGCATATTTGGCTGCGACATCTGCCAAGAAGTCTGCCCCTACAACCGTCGTCTGCCTGCGCGCACGCCGCTGATGGATGGCCTGATTGCGCATAGTCGAAACAGAGCCGTACCGCTGCTGGAAGGCTTTCAAGCTGCTAATCCATACTGGCTGGATGACGCAGCCTTCCGCAAACGCTTCCGGAAGTCACCGATACTGCGCCCCAAGCGGCGCGGCATGCTTCGCAATGTCTGTGTGGCGCTGGGCAACTGGGGCAGCGAGGAAGCGGGCTATGCGTTACTGCTGGCGCTCCAAGATCGCGAACCGATCGTGCGCGGCCATGCCGCGTGGGGCCTGGGTCGTGTGGCAGCCGTTCATGGCGCCAGCCTCTTCATGCAGGCGCTGGCTGCTGCAGGCGTCACGGAAACGGACAGTTGGGTGCGCTCGGAGATCGCTGCGGCGCTACGGCACGCCGGCGTATGAACGGTACCGTCTACCGAAATGTCATATGCTGCCATGGAGAGCAAGCCTGCGACGGTGTCCAAGCCAAGGTGAGAATATGCTATACTTCTGGTTGGACGATAGCCGTCAGTAGTCACTATCGAATATGCATGAAATACGCGAATCAATAGTGAATCAATTTGCTGTTCCATCAATCCCGAATTACAGCAGGAGCCGACCATGTCCGACCAGCCGAAGAAAATTCTAGTCGTCGATGATGAAAGCAGGATGGTGCGCTTCGTCAAGATGAATCTAGACCTAGAGGGCTATATAACGCTAGAAGCCAACGACGGCATGGAAGCCTTGCAGAAAGTGCGCGACTACAATCCGGACCTGGTGCTGCTGGATGTCGAGATGCCCGGCATGGACGGTTTTGAGACGCTGGAGCGTATTCGCGAGATCAGCGACGCGGCGGTCATCATGCTGACGGTTCGTTCCGGTGAAGAAGACCGCATTAAGGGGCTGGATCTAGGCGCAGACGACTATGTCACCAAGCCGTTCAGCCCGCGCGAGCTATCCAGCCGTATTCGCGCGGTGCTGCGTCGCTTCGAACAGCCCGGTCGTCCGGACGCACAGATCATCGACATCGACGACCGTCTATCCGTGGATCTGCAACGCCGCGATGTAATCGTCGAAGGTGAACGCATCAACCTGCGTCCTACAGAATATCGACTCCTCTACCATCTGATACAGAACGCCGGCTGGGTAGTGCCCCACGAGACGCTGCTGACGAAAGTGTGGGGGCATGAGTACGTCAACGACAATCATCTTCTGCGACTGTACATTACTTACCTGCGCAAGAAAATCGAGCCAGATCCGTCCAATCCTCGATACATCTTCACGGAGCGCGGCCTGGGCTATCGCTTCGTCGATTACAAGAACCGCGACAAATAGACAAATCCCGTTCAGGTTGTACAGGGGCATATTTGGTCGCAGCGTCACTTCTATGATATCCTGTCTACTTGCGCGCGTGTCGCGCACTTAAACAATTCACGTGTAGTTGGCACGCCTCAGGACGGTAGAACGGGTGCCCGCCAGACAAGGTCGCGTTCCAATGCGATCAGCGGGTCGAATCTAGCGGTTGATTGAGGCGGATGAATAACCCAATAGGAGATACCCAATGGCAGAATCTGTTGTATCCATGAAGGAACTGCTCGAAGCAGGCGTCCACTTTGGCCACCGCACCAGGCGCTGGAACCCAAAGATGCGTCCGTACATTTTTACGGAACGCAGCAAAATTCATATTATCGATTTGCAACAAACCATGTTGCGAATCAATACATACCACCAGATGGTGCAGGACTTGGTGGCGCAAGGCGGAACCGTTCTATTCGTCGGCACAAAGAGACAAGCTCAGGCCACAATATACGAAGAAGCCAACCGCTGTCGAATGCCTTTTGTCAACCAGCGCTGGCTGGGCGGAACACTCACAAACTGGGCTACGATTAAGCAGCGAATTGACTACCTGCTACAGCTAGAGCGTCGTGTGGACGCAGGCGAATATCGCAATCTTTCTAAAAAGGAACAGCTTGCGATTTCGCGTGAAGTGGAAAAACTCAACCGTCGTTTAGGCGGTCTCAAGACCATGCGTCAGCTGCCCGACCTGGTCTTTGTTGTCGATACTCACCTGGAAGACTTGGCCGTTCGCGAGGCGAATAAGCTGAAGATTCCGATTCTCGGTATGGTCGACACAAATGCGGATCCGGATGAAGTAGATTTCGTGGTGCCGAGCAACGACGATGCAATTCGCGCCGTCAAGCTAGTGGTCAGCCTTATTTCGGACGCAGCCGAAGAAGGCATGCGCATCCGTGAAGTCGAAATGATTGAGACCGGAAATGTCACGGACGAAGAGCTTGCCGAGATGGAACAGTATCTTGGCCCGAGCACGCTCGCCAAACTCCACGGCGCCGACGAAGATAATGATGACTACGACGATTATGAAGATGAAGATGAGATCGATGACGAGATCGATGAAGAAATCATAGAAGAAATCGAAGAGAAAATCGTCGAAGAAGCCATTGCAGAAGCTGTCGTGGAAGCGGTGGTTGAAGAAGCGATAGCCGAAGCTGTCGAAGAAGCCGTTGCTGAAGTTGTAGCCGAAGCCGTCGAGGAAGAAATGGCGCAGGCCGGTGGGTCGGCCGATCAAACTGCCGCCGGTGCGAATGAAGCAGCCGACTCGGATGAAGAGAACAGGGACTAATGCGTCCGCTCTTCACTTGAGAGGATCGTTGCAAGACCATTGAATGGTTGACAATAGAATGCGAAGAACTACGCCTGTGCGACTAAACTATTTGTTGAGGTTGCACAGGCGCTTCGATGATATCAAATAGGAGAAAATGATGGCAGAGATTACGGCAGAAATGGTAAAGGAATTGCGCACAGCCACAAATGCTGGCGTGCTCGACTGCAAAAAGGCGTTGACTGAAGCGAATGGCGAATTCGAAGCGGCAGTAGAGATTCTACGCAAGCAAGGCTTGTCCACGGCTGCCAAGAAGGCTTCTCGCTCCACAAATGAGGGGCTGGTCGGCAGCTACATCCACTTCAGCGGCAAGGTGGCTTCGCTGGTCGAACTCAATTGCGAGTCTGATTTCGTCGCCAACACAGAGCAGTTCAAGCAATTAGCCAGCGACTTGGCCATGCATGTGACCGCTTCCCGCCCGCTCTACGTATCTCGCGAGGATGTGCCGGAAGAACTGATTGAGAGCGAGAAAGCCATCTACCGAGAGCAGAGCGCCGATTCCGGTAAGCCGGCCGATATTGTGGAACGCATCATCGAAGGCAAACTAGACAAGTGGTTCGAGGAAGTCTGTCTTATGGAGCAACCCTTCCTGAAGGATAATGATCAGACGGTGCAGGAGTTGATCGTTTCCACCATCGCAGCCTTGGGTGAAAACATAAAGGTCGGTCAATTCAAACGAATTGAAGTAGGCGGCGAATAAAGCCGAAACTAAATGCCCAGCCTATAGGCTGGGCATTTGATTGTCTGCCAAGCACACGAATACGTAGTATTTGCACGATTTGCAGTAATTGCACGTCGTATGCGGGTGCAGAGGCGTATACCGAGTAGAAAGGATAGGTATGTCCGAGTTAAAGTACCGACGCATCTTATTGAAACTAAGTGGAGAAGCGCTCGCCGGTGAGAGAGGTTTTGGTATCGATCCGAGTCGGGCGGAAGAGTTGGCCGACATGATTGCGCACGCGCTCAATCTGGGCGTACAAGTGGCAGTCGTCATTGGCGGCGGCAATATCTGGCGCGGTAAGCAAGATGGACTCGACCACGGCATGGAGCGAGTCACGGCGGACCACATGGGCATGCTTGCCACGGTGATGAATGCCCTTGCGCTGCAGGATGCGTTGGAACGCAAAGGTGTGCCAACGCGTGTGCTGACTGGCATAGAGGTGCGTGCGGTAGCCGAACCGTACATCCAGCGTCGAGCGCTGCGCCATCTGGAAAAGGGCCGCGTGGTCATCTTTGGCGCCGGCACCGGCAACCCCTATTTCACAACGGACACGGCAGCCTCACTGCGGGCCATGGAAATTGACGCCGAAGCGCTAATCAAGGCCACGAAAGTCGACGCCGTATACGATAGCGACCCCAAGACGAATCCAAATGCAATCCGCTTCGACAACCTCAAATATATTGATGCGCTCAACATGCGTGTAGGCGTCATGGACAGCACGGCCATGGCCATGTGTATGGATAATAATCTGCCTGTTCATGTGATCAATCTTTGGGACGAAGGCGCACTGAAGAAGGTCGTTCAAGGACAGCCTGTCGGTACCAGCATCTCCAGCTAGACAGTCAGGCGCCGGCGCCAATTCGTCCAGATATTGGAACATCTTTGCAGCCCATGCTCGAACGTTTTCATGTGTGGGCTGCATTTGCTACAATAGCAATGGACCCTATGCACAAATTAAACTCTGCGAGATAATGTAGCAATCCACCAACCGTGGCCATCGTCTATCCGCAATACGCTGTTTATGTGGAAATCAGGTAGCATGACGCCGGTCTTGTACGCAGTCTAGGATCGATTGAAGACGACATAGTGCCACCGTTTCTATTCTGAGCCGGGTATGAACAACAAGAGGCTGTCTGGTCTGTGCCTCTGCCAGACAGTACTGATAGGAGGATCGTTATGATCAACGACATCTTAGCCAACGCCAAGGACCGTATGCAAAAGGCTATTGACTCGCTTCAACAAGACCTCATGGCAATCCGCACAGGACGAGCCTCTCCGGCATTGGTCGACAGGCTTATGGTCGACTACTACAACACGCCAACTCCGCTGCAGCAGCTAGCGTCCATATCCGTACCCGAAGCGCAGACGCTGTTGATCCGCCCTTACAGCGCATCCGACATCAGTGCCATCGAGAAAGCTATCGCAAAATCGGACATTGGCCTCACGCCGAACAACGATGGTCAGAATATCCGTCTCTCCATCCCACCATTAACGGAAGAACGCCGCCGCGATCTTACCAAGCAAGTTGCCCGGCGCGCTGAGGAAGCCCGTGTCGCCATCCGCAACATTCGTCGCGATGAGATTCAGGACCTACGCGAGATGGAACGCGAAAGTATGATCTCTGAAGACGATCTGCATCATGGTCAGGATCAAATGCAGGAGATCACGGACACGTTCATTCAGGAAGTTGACCTGATCGCCAAAGAAAAAGACGTAGAGATCATGACCTTATAGGCTGCCAACTTTCAGTAGCGGGCAGCACAGGGATGACTATGAGTAGCCAACGAATCGGCAGTACAATTTCAGACGAATCGCAAGATGCTTGGAGTGCAATGACGCCGCCGTACCATGTTGGCATCATTATGGACGGCAACGGTCGTTGGGCTACGGAGCGGCATCGTCCGCGGCTGACAGGGCACCAAGCAGGCGTAGACAACATTCGGCGCATCCTGGAACATAGCGTCAAACGCAGCATAAAAGTGCTTACTGTCTACGCATTCTCCACCGAAAATTGGCATCGTCCTCCAGATGAAGTGCGCGGCCTCATGCATCTGCTCGGCATAACGATTCGCCGGCAATTGAATGAATTGAACAGCAAGGGCGTTCAGATACGTCACAGTGGTCGAATGGACGGCATTGACCCGAGCCTGCAAAAGCAGATCAACCACGCCGTCGATGAGACCAAGGACAACGATCGCATCATCCTCAATGTGGCGTTCAACTACGGGGGACGCGGCGAAATATTGGATGCGGTGCGCCATCTGATCGACGACGGAGTCAAATCCAGTGACCTGACAGAAGAACTCATCAGCCGCTATCTCTATACGTCGGACCTGCCGGACCCTGATCTGATCATCCGAACCGGCGGTGAATGGCGCCTCAGCAACTTTCTCATCTGGCAGGCAGCCTACGCTGAGATCTACTCCACGCAGACTTACTGGCCTGATTTCGACGAAGAAGAACTGGACAAAGCATTACTCGAATACGCGCGCCGGGAGCGACGTTTCGGGCGCGTGCTGCAAGATGAGTAACCCTACTAGTTAGCGCCATGCCTACATGACCACGCGCATCGTCGTCGCCCTGATCGCCCTTCCGTTGGTGATCGTCCCCATCTACCTCGGCGGCGTCTGGTGTACGCTACTCTTTCTAATTGCAGGCTTTCTTGGCGGCTATGAGTTCTACAATCTCATGGATACCGGTGGCTATGCACCCAGTCGCTGGATAGGAATTACCTGGATTTTATTGTTTGTCCTCAGCGGGTGGATACCGCAGTACGTGCCCATGACAGCCGTTCTAGTCGGCGGTCTGCTTGTGAGCATGACGGCTGCGCTGCTGCGACAGACAAACCCGGCTAGCACCTGGATGGCGACCAGTGTCGGCGCCATCTATCTTGGCATAGCCGCTAGCCAGACACTAGCTCTGCGCCAGTTACCACTCGGGTTGTGGTGGCTGGCTTTTGGTCTTATCGTGACATGGGCCAACGATATCGCTGCCTACTTCACAGGCGTAACGATAGGAAGAACGAAACTTTGGCCCAGGCTCAGCCCAAAGAAAACGTGGGAGGGTACTATTGGCGGATGGGTTGCCGCTACAGCCTCAGCTGTGATCATTGTCTGGCTCAGCCCCATCCAGGATTCATTGGTTCTGGCGGCGGTGATCGGCGCCTTCTGCGGCGTGTTAGGTCTGTTAGGCGATCTGTCAATTAGTATGCTGAAACGGCAGGTGGGGGTCAAAGACAGCGGTACACTCATGCCTGGTCATGGGGGGCTGCTGGACCGGCTGGACAGCCTGCTGTTCGTGCTACCCTTCATCGCCACGATCGTGCTGCTGCGTGCTGCTTAGTCTTCAGCCCTACGCGCTTTTACACGTTCGGCATACGCTCCCATTCCGCAACTAGCAAACCAGCTATACATCTCTCCAGGCGGCGCGACGCGCTGCATGTCGCAGCTTTGCAATGTTCTCTTTGGGCGTGCCCTCGTCATTGTAAACTGCCGTTCCGGCAACGATGACATTGGCGCCACTGCGAACAACATCATCGATATTATGTGGGTAGATCCCGCCGTCCACTTCAAGTTCGCTCAGCGGATTGAGCTCTTCCTGGAGACGTCGAACGCGGCGCAGCTTGTTTGTGGTGGTTTCGATAAACTTCTGAGAGCCAAATCCGGGATTCACGCACATCACCAATACCAGGTCCACAAAGGGCAAAATCTCATACAGCATTTCAACTGGTGTAGCCGGATTGATGGCTACACCAGCGCGACAGCCAGTCTCCGTGATGTGCTGTACCGTACGGTGGAGATGGGTGCACGCCTCGATATGTACGGTCAATATGTTGGCTCCGGCAGAGACGAATTCCTGCACATAGCGAATCGGCTCATCAATCATTAAGTGCACGTCCAACGGTATCTCTGTGTGTTCACGAGCCGCCTGTACCACCATCGGTCCGAAGCTGATGTTCGGTACAAACGAACCATCCATTATATCTAGATGGAGATAATCCGCACCGCCAACATCTGCGGCTCGTATCTCTGCCGCCAGATTACCTAGATCGGCTGTCAGAATCGATGGGGAGATCTTGATTGTGTTTGGTGTATTCATTACGTCTCCGCTACTAAATGAATTACTACTAGGCGTCTCCACGCCGGCGTTTTTTCGGTTCGGCTAAGTTACCCTGCTAGGTTCGGGGTTCAACCCGTGCATAACTGTGTAGCGACATGCGCCTATCCACATCCGGCTGCTTCTAAATGCCGAGTGGCGTAGGTTTATGCAGATTGCGTCGACTGCACCGGATGACGTTCCAGAAATTCGGACATAATGCCGCGCACGCGCCCCGGCTGCTGGAATATGAGACTGTGCCCCTGCTCCGGTACGATTGTCAGTTCCGCATCGGGCAAGACGTCAACCATCTGTTCGACAATTTCAACCGGGAAGAACTCATCTTCTGCACCGTGAATGATACAGACAGGCAGCTTCCACGCGCGCAAATTGTCCAGCGGTAGGTCGATTACCCAATCCGGTTGCAGTCTCTGAAAGCGGTTGAGCAGCACGTCTTCAAAATATCCGTCATACCGATATGGATCATGTAGGCGCGCGGTCGCCTCCATCCAGGCGCTGCCGGCTTCGAACTCCCCGGGATGAATACCGGTTGCGACACCGGTTGTCTCGGGGTTCACGCTATACGTACTGCTAACGAGCGTGAGTGTGGCGGGAGTGGCAAGTTCATTTTCGACGATCAACTCCGCAATAATGCCCCCTGAACTGCATCCTGCCAAATGGCCAAAATCTGCCCCAACTTCATGCATAAGCGCTGCCAATGCACGTCCCATCGCCAAATGTTGAAACGAGGCTGGTTGCCCCATGGAACGTCCGTGACCAGGCAAATCAGGAAGCAGTATGCGATACTCCTCTGCCAGACGCTCAGCAATGACCCCCCACGCGGCGCGACCGGTGCTCATAAAATTGTGCAGCAGAGTGATCCACGGCGTATCCTTATCAGGGCTCAGAATCTCGTAGTATAAGCCGCCATTCGCCGTTTCAAACTCAGCCATCACTCGACTTCTCACTTCCGTCTGCGATGTCGTCTTCCGCCATTGTGGAGTCGGCGTCTGTTGTGTGTTGCGTAACAGCGATGACCGGCTCCGACTGCACGCGCAGGTGCTGAGTTCCCGCTGCTTGCGCGTGCAGTTGGCTGCTAACGCCGCGCGCTGCGCTCATGACATTGAAGACCTCATTGATATCTTCCAGCGTGATGATGCCCAGAAAAGCGGACGCCCGCTTGACCGCCATCACGGGCAAGCCGCTACGGCTCATTGTCTCCATTACCTGCGACAGGTCCGTCTCCGGTTCGCACGTAGGCACTTGGTCAGCAGGGATCATGGCATCGACAATACGCATATCGGCGCCGCTCTCTCGCAGCGCGCGAATAAGATTGTTGCGCGTCAATACGCCAGCAAAGTCACCGCCCAGATCAATGATGGGAAAATCGGTCTGATAGCTGACCAACAGACGATCAGCCGCCTTTCCGATCGTGTCCGTTACAAAGAAATTCTCGGCGTCGGGCGTGATCGCTTCGCTCGCCGTATAGCCTCGCAGCACGGCTCGGCTCTCAACCGCCTCTCGTTCCGCCCCGCCACCCACATAAACGAAAAACGCAATCAGCAACATGAAAAGACCGCTGCCGCCGCTTGCCCAGAGAAAAATGCCCCAGACAGCCAGCAAAATCGCCATCATACGACCGACAGCAACTGAAATACGCGTCGCCTTCACATAGTCCATACCCATTGCCAGCAACGAGCGCAGTATGCGTCCGCCGTCCATAGGAAATGCCGGCAAGAGATTGAAAAGGCCTAGCAACAAATTCACCGACAGCAGATAGACAAGCATATTCACAACACCCGGCGACTGCAGGTCGGCAAGGTATGTGAGTAAATTGCTTGAGGCGCCCTGGCTTTGCGCTTGATAACGAACCGCCACAAACACGACCGGCGCTAGAAGCAAGGCTAGTGCGAAGTTTACCAGTGGACCGACAATGGCGATGATAAATTCTTGGGATGGTTTCTCTGGGACCTTTTCCAGATTTGCGACGCCGCCAATGGGCAGCAACATGATGCTGCTAACCTGGACGTTGTAGTGCTGCGCCACGAACGCATGGCCAAATTCATGCAACGTGACACAGACGAAGAGGAGAATGATTGTCAACACGCCATAGAGCGCACCAACCAGCAGGCTAGATGCACTTTGGCTGTAGGCAAATGCGCCATAGACGAGAATGAGCAGGAACGACCAATGCACACGAACGTCGATGCCCCGAACTCGCAATATGGTCAGTGAAGCGCCCATAGATCCTCAAGACGTAACTGAGAGCGACTGTGACGCCTCAGGCTCAGCAACATCATTCTAGCGTGTACGCGATATTGATTAACCGAGATCAAACGGCTCGCCTTCCGGATTGCACTTTTCGCATGGGCAACAGCGTCGCAACGCACTAAATGTATAAATGCCCGCACCGTGCCCATCAGCCCACTGCAGTTGAATAGCATAGCCGCCCACCAATTCAGCGCCGGTCAATTCGCTGCTGGGTGGTGGGGCATCGGTCAATCTGAGTTGGTCTCCGTGTACCGCCTCCCAGCGTTCTTCTCGACAGGTTGCGCACGGACAATTGGCGCGCAGCCACGCCGCGTCGAACACGCTATGATGGAAGTCCGCCCATGTTATCGTCACAGTACCGGCGGCACGGTCGACATCAATGTTTCTCGGTCGATGGTTGCCAATTGTAACCGTCAACTCAACTCCTACCTCAACGCTAGATGCGCTATCCTAGTGTCTCAAGATCCAACAGCGCTGCCAGCGATCATTTACCCATCCGATTCTTGCGTATCCGCTACGGTACTAGCGGTCGTGGAACCCGATATCGTCTCTTTTTTCTCACCGCGCATGACGTTTTCTAGTGCATCGACAATCATGCCACCATCGCCATCGCCCTTCATGATGGAGAGCGCACCGACCATACCCTCGAAGATCTCAATTGGGAGCGGGAAGACGATTGTGCTGTTGTTCTCTGCACCGATCTCTTTCAACGTCTGCAAGTAGCGTAGCTGCAAGGATCCAGGCGCCGCAATCATAACGGTTGCCGCTTCCGCCAGTTGCTTAGACGCCTGAAATTCACCGTCGGCGTGGATAATTTTGGCGCGCTTCTCGCGTTCCGCCTCGGCTTGGCGCGCCATCGCCCGCTGCATAGTCTGCGGCAGTTCCAAGTCCTTCAGCTCGACCACGCTAACCTTGATACCCCACGGCTCTGTCTGTTCGTCAATGATCTGTTGCAGCTGCCGATTGATCTGTTCGCGCTGGGAAAGCAGCTCGTCCAGCTCGCTCTGTCCCATGACAGACCGCAGCGTCGTCTGCGCAATCTGCCCGGTCGCCAACAGGTAATTCGAAACATTCACCGTCGCAGCAACAGGGTCCATAACACGGAAGTAGCAGACCGCGTTCACTTTTACCGTTACATTGTCTCTCGTAATGGCTTCCTGCGTCTGCACATCCAACGTCACCACGCGCATGTCCACCCGCGCCATCTGATCAATGAACGGGATGAGAAAGATAGCCCCTGGTCCCTTGGGCCCCTGTACGCGTCCCAATCGAAAAACAACGCCGCGCTCATACTCAGGAAGGATGCGTATGACACTCCTCGCCAGCAGCAAGATCAGTACGACGATAATTACGATAATCGCTAGTTGCATTGCATTTGCCTTACTACCTCAGTGCGAGAAACCCCCAAGTCGTCAATTGCGACAGACGCACAGCTCCCATTATATCGTCGGTGCCGTGAGTCGACAACAGCTCTATTTTGTGGAAGCCGCATCAAATTGATCGGAAGATCCATACCGACTGGCACTGTTGCTCAAGCTAGTGTACAGCAGAGGGCAGATGATTTCCAGGCGCGATAATTTACCTTACCCCCTAGAAACGGTAACCTAGCAACTCGTTCAACTTACCGTCGGATAGCATGAAACTGTAGCGTGAGGACCATGCGCGAGAAGCGGAATCAACTACCTATTCTTCTGGCTGGGTCACAAGGAGGCTAGCGCTTTCTCCAGATTCGCACTCAAGCTAGAATGCGTTCAGATCAATAGTGCGCATCTCATCGTCGCACTGATCGACAAAATCAGCATCGGTGATACAAGTCACAACGGAGAAGCCGTCGTCGTCTGGTGCAACCACAGCGTACTGGCGACCGACCAAGCCGAGCTGATTTTCTGCATCGTTGATGGTGAACTGTATCACGGAAACGGGAGCGCCATCGGGACGCAGGCTGCCGTCAAATGAGAGGTCGACGATCTCGATACGCTCATCACCTTCCAATTCGGCAGCCGACGCCTCCATGAACGTGGTCAGGTCCAGTGAATGTCGCTCAACCGTCACCGCGTTGAACAGCAGGTCGCCGCGCTCAAAACTACTGTAATCAACAGGTTCGGTGGCAATGGACCCATCGGCGTCGCCCTCGTCAGTGTCTGTATTCGTAGGCGACGATTGCGCTTCAGAAGTCGCTGGCTCGCTTCCATTGCGCAAGCGGATGAAACCACCGTCGCGCGTACAACTGACAGCGACGGCGCTGAACACGATAACCAGTAAAACTGAAACAATGAGTAGTATGAGGCGTCGCTTAGTCACGTGAATGATTTACAGTGGCTGATGGGCAGAGGTGGCTGATGGTACAGGCTGCGCAGTCGGGTTTCTTGGCGCTGCAAATTCGGCGCCCATGGAAGATGAGCAGATGTGACACGTCCGTCCACACGTCCTGCGGCGCCAGCTTCATCAAATCCTGTTCGATCTTGTCCGGCTTGGTCTCCTCCGTCAGTGCGAGACGGTTTGCCAGCCGCTTTACGTGCGTGTCCACGGCGATGCCTTCCGCTTTGTGGAACGCATTGCCGAGCACCACGTTTGCCGTCTTTCTGGCAACACCGGGCAGTTTCACCAACTCTTCCATCGTATCCGGCACCTGACCGTCATACTCTTCGACCAGCATGCGGCATGCATTCTGCAGATTCTTCGACTTGTTTCGATAGAAGCCGGTAGAGCGGATCGCTTCTTGTAAGTCGTCGATATCGGCTTCGACGTAGGCCTTAGCGTTCGGATACTTCTTGAACAGCGCCGGCGTGACCATGTTCACACGCTCGTCTGTGCACTGGGCGGAAAGCATGGTCGCCACGAGCAATTCCAGCGGCGTCGAGTAATTCAGTTCGCAGCAAGCGTCCGGATACGCTTCATGCAAGAGTCGCATGATCTCCGGCATACGCGCCTGCGCCGATGATTTCGGCGTGAGTTTCTTAGTTGGGCACATGGTTCTGCTCTCCTAGAATATTTGGCGCTGTCGTGAACCGGACCGTACGCTACGATAACGGCATGACCGGGTGCGCCCGCACGCGATAGTCCGAATCGTCGATGCGTTGCCACGGATAGTGGATGAAATCGTCGGTCACAGCCGCGTAGAAGTCCGGTTCGTCTTCCGGAAAATAGCTGCTGGATTGCTTCCAGTGCAGAACAGCCATGTGTGGATTGCCGCCGGCGGTCTCAATTCGCCCTTTCACGGCCATTATCGTGCGTCCCTGGTACCAGAGGTTATCCACCACTAGAATCTTGCGTCCCTCCAACAGTGGGTCGGATGGGAACTGCAGGAAACGAGGCCAACTCAACTTCGTGCGCTGGCTGGGATCGTCCGGAAAGAGGACGGCTGCCGTCAGAACGTCTTTCATCTTCAACGCCTCGGCTATCATGCCACCGGGGATGATACCGCCCCGCGTGACGGTCAGGATCACGTCATAGGGCGTGTCCAGTTTGAAAACCAAGTCACTGACCAGTTCTTCTACTTCGTGCCACGTCAGGTATACGTGCTTCATGCCTGTTATTCTTCCTTCGCGCGTGCGCTGTTGATTCGGTGTTGCCCAGAAAACTGTGATGACCTCCGCAGTTCGTGCGACTAACGAATTGTGTTCTGGGGCTATTTTAGCGTTTTTCAGTGGCGGCGTCGATCAGGTCGATTGCTGCTTCTGCGGCACGCGCTACCGAATCGTGTTGAAGATAAGGCTGGTCAATATAGTTGAATCCCGCCTCAAGATCAAGCGCAGCCTGTGGCGGTCCGACGGTAACCCATTCCGGCGCTTTGTATACAATGGTCGCAGGGCCGGGCTGCAGATCCCACAACACATACTGGCCTCTGCTGTCCGTAACGATATGTCGAACCACACTCCCATCGTCCTGCGTCACAGTCACGCCGATACCCGGATAAGCCAGATCGCCAGCGACAAATGCAGCACCCGCCGGACGGAAGTGCGCCACGAGAATATCGTGATCGCTGGACTGGCACTGTGGTGCGCCGGCGTCAAGCGTCTCGCACTTAGCAAAATCCGCGTTCAGATGCACGACGTCATACCCGGCCAAATCCGCCAGCATATTCGGCGACATTAGCAGATGGTCCAGCACTTGGCTGGCGCCGTTGAAAATATATGAGTAGCGATCCGCCTCGGGCAGATAAATCCACGCGTTGACAAGCGGGTGCTGCGCACCGTGCTCCAGCAGAGAGATTGGCGCGCTATTTCGATAGTCGTTCAGATCGCCCAACACGATGACACGACGATTCTCGCCGCCAGCTAGCCATTCATCCGATAGATCGGCCACATGTTTGGCTTGCAACATGCGGCGAATCTCGTTTACCTCTTCATCGCCCGACTTGCTCTTCCAGTGATTGTTGATCAGGCGCAGCTCATAGTCGCCTTCCCACTCCCCTTGCACGGCGACATCCAAGACCAGCGGCGGTCGGTTGAAAAGTGGAAACTGTCCCTGGGGACAAGGCTCTGTTGGTAGTACCGCTACGTCATAGTCCCTGTCCGAACAGCCTTGCATGGTTGCAGCTCCCAGCGCACGAACATGTTCGATCCGGAGCAGATAGCTGTTGGTCAACGGATATTCGTCGCTCTGCGAGCCGGGACCCTTCACAGTAACCGGGCTGTACCGCAAACTGTATACACTACCAAGAGCGTCTGCCAGCGCCGTCGCATCTTCTGGACCGCCTATTTCCTGCAGCGCAACAATTGTGCAACCGTGCAATGAATTCGCGATCACGTTAGCGTGACGCTGCAGCGCCTGGTCATACAGATCCGGCTGCGGGTGCTGCTCTGTACCTGTACCGAACCCGTGCAAATTGTAGCTGCAGACGGTGAACTGCCCGGTACCGCCTTCCATGGCGCTTTCCGGTTGCAAACCGACCGGTTCCGCCATAAGTTCTTGCCCTGGCAGCAGTTGAAGCTGATACTTGCCAAAGTTATAGTCGACGATCGCGGTAAGCAGCTGTCCGTCGATACTGTGGATACGGTCGCCAACGATAACATCCGGCAAGTTGGCGCCCGCCAGGTTGGATAGTGCAAGCAGATCTTCACCAATCCAGGGCTCACCTGGGCTCGTGCTGGTTTCCGACTCTCGCAGAATGCGTCCGCCTTCCACGACCGGTTGCAGAATGGTCGGCAGCGCTATGATTTCAACTTCGCCGGAGTCATACCGTTTTGTCGGGCCGTGCACAACGGCATCCAGCCCATCGATCTGCACCAGCATTCCCTCATAGCGCTCAAACAGTTCGTTATAGTCCGGCCCTAGTCGAAAATCAGGCAGCTGCACGATAGGAACAAAGTCCGCTTCACACAGGTCAGACTCTTCAATTCGGCCAACGCGTGAAAGCTCTGTCTTGCCGTAGAACTCGCTGACCAACGCATCCAGCGCGACGATGCAATCGCTCACAGAGACGGTCGGTTCGGAATAGGTATAGACAAAAATACCGTCACTTGTACCGGCACGCCGGTCACCTAGCGGATCCTGAAGATAAAATCCAGTCGGTGTCACGCCGGTCACGATACCGAATGTATCCGTGCGGGCGCCAGTCAGCGGTGACGCCGATTCGGAGCCTTGAATGTCAAAAATGGGCGTATACGCTCGCATGCTTTCGCCGGACTGCGCGAAGACCTCCGATGCTGCTGAAGAGACAAGCAGCAGGCTAAGGATGAGTCCAACATAGAAGTAGCGTATGGGCCGAGCGCGCTGCATAGGCTTACCCCAACCGCTTCGTTATACGCGAGCGGCAACAAAACCTGGCGGTTGTACAAATATCGAGATTGAACTAGACTGGTCGCACTTTACATGGCACTATGGCGAAATGATAACACATTAATCTGCACATTCGCATGCGCCGTCACGCTTGCTATACTGCACGAAAGATGCCTGGATAGTCAATTGAAGGTCAAGTCCAGCGCAACAATCGTACTACTCTTGTAAACCGGCGGCGGTAAAGACAGCCAGCAATCGCACCATACATTCTAACTGTCTAGCAAGTGAGCTCTCTTTGCATACGCCGGTCTGTTGCAAGGAGTTACATGAAAAATCCACCTAACCTCTACGATTTTGTTGACTATGGTGAAGTCGCCGAAGCCACAACTCACCTGCTGTCGCTTGCCTTGCGGCAGACAAAACAACACGGTACGCGACCGGGCCTTGGCGCCGATTCCATCGAAAGTCTCGTGCTACAGCGAGCGCGCGACTATCTATCCACGGCCCGGGAAGGCTTTACGCTCAGTGTACGCACCACCGAAGTGCAGGAGAGCAGCGAAATCAAATACCTGTTGAACCGCGTGTTAACGGATTGGGATAAGCTGAGCCGAGAGCTGGATATCGAAGAGTTGGTTCAGGGATCCAATCAAGGCGCCGATACCGTGGTAAAGGGCGGACAACAAAGTCAACTCGAGGAAGTACGGCGTCAGATGATCGCGTTTGGGATGGCTGTTGTTGCCATGGGCTACTTACCGCGGCTGCCTTCCGTTAACGTTTCGTTTCCGCAGAGCTACGGCGAGCCACCGACTTACAGAGACATCCCAGTTCCGCGATCACCAGCACAGATGCTCACACGAATCGAGGAGATGGAGGAAACGCTCTGGCACCTAGCATCCCAGGACATGGGTCAGCTCGTGCAGCGTCGATATGGTCCGCTGCGCCGGACATACGGATTCTTTGAAGCAAGCGCATGGCTTTCGTCGGCGGAATCGAAACGATTCGGCGTGAAGCGATCCCGAGGTCACATTCGCCGTTTCTAATGGCGTATCCGTCGCTCACTATGCCGACTCGTCGTGTAGAGTGGTCTATCGGACATGAAACGGCCGCTCGGATGCGAAAACATCATCGTGAAGATCGCATTCAGGCAGCCGCTCAATTTGCTGTACCTCAGCAACGTTCTATATGTACGTTTATGTCTAAAGCTGCACCAAATATCGCCCGCAGCTCGTGCAGATAACTAGTTCATCACGGTTAGACTGCATCGAACTGATTACGCCTGTAGGCAGCGCGACGTGACAGGCGCCGCATTCTTCGCCACGGACCGGCGCCACTGCGATCCCGCCTCGACGTCGGCGCATGGTTTCATACTTCTCCAGCAGACTGTCTCCCAACGTGGCGGCTACGCTCTCACGTTTGCGTTTGAGCGCAAGATAGTGTTGCCTCATCTTGTTCTCTTCAGCTTTCAACGAATCCTGCCCGCTGCTCCACACCTCTTCCAATTCGGCAACAAGTTCTCGTTCCTTTTCCAGCCGAACGCGTGTATCATCGGCGCTCATCATCACGGTGACCGCAGTATCCTCTGCCGTAGCCAGTTGCCTTCGTAGCGATTCAGCACTGGCTTGCAAGGCTTCCAGCTCCTTCGGATTGTTGATTGCTCCGCTCATTAGCTGGTCATCCGCATCCTTAATGCGCTGTACCAACGTCCGCGATTCCAGCTCCGAGTCTTGCTGCTTTGCTTGATACTCCTTCAACTGCGCTTCCGACTTTTCTACCTTTGCCCGCGCCTTCTGCAATTCTTCGCTTTCGCCAAGGAGTTTCTGGATCTCCATCAAGCGGCGCCGTACTTTTGCCCAAGTCAAATCGACCTTCTGTAGCTCATACATCTTGGCGGCATCGTCCACCACTCACCTCCCACCGATCGAGTTGACAACTATTCGGTTTGTGAATTGGTATATTTGGATGGTCGTGTTGGTCACTGACCTATCTATCGAGTATAGCACCGGAGCCAGATTCGTGCGAAAGTGTTGTGTAAGGTCATGTGGATAGAATGGCATAAGCCTATGTCGAGTGGGAACTGCAGCGGTAGCATTGTCGTCTTGCCTTGCGCTGCAACTGGACAGACTTGCGCGAATACCATGTCATTGGGACAATACGTGAGAGGCATAGGTAGCCGTCGCTAGCGCACAAGGCGCGGCGCATGTGTACACGCAAAGGACAGCAACAGATGTCACGTTTACCGCCGAGCCGATCGGCCCACAACTTCGTCGAGTTGGCGCTGATCATCGTGCTCTTCACCATCGTCCTGCTGTCGATCCTGCTGATCCTGGGCGACGACCTGCGCACCTTCATCAATGATCTGATGCAGATGTGGTTTCCTGCTTAGTATGTCCAATCTGTCCATCTGAACGACTCATTCGCACCTAGATCGTATACAGTCAAAGATCGCTCGTGTACATTGTCCACTTGGGTCGCCAACTCATGGACGCCGCGCTGGGGCTCGTTTTCCCGCCCCAGTGCGCCAGCTGCGGACTTCCGGGTCTGGAGTTCTGCCATCGCTGCGCACAGCGCGTCCAGCCGCTGCCGGAAAGCATCTGCCTGCGCTGTGGCAGCCCCCAACGCGTCACCGTCGCCCTCTGCCATTCCTGCCGCAACCGCTCCAGGTCACTTACGTTCTCCCGCGCCGCCGCTCTGCACACGGAACCGCTTCGGCAGGCCATCCATGCGCTTAAGTATCAGGAACGTCCCCAGCTTGCCGAGTCGCTGGGTCGCTATCTAGTCGCTGCGTATCAGCAGCCGCCTTGGAGCGAATTACCCAACCTTGTTGATGCCGTCGTGCCGGTTCCCCTGCACGTGGAACGCTACGCTGAGCGCGGCTACAATCAATCCGAACTGCTAGCTGGCAAGCTATGTCGCGAATGCAACCTGCCATTGCGACCGCATTGGATCACGCGCATCCGTCCCACACGCCAGCAGGTAGGCCTGAGTCCGGCAGAGCGCCGCGCAAATGTGACAGGAGCGTTCGAATCCAGCGCTGAAGTCCGCGGTGGCACGCTGCTGCTGGTGGACGATGTCTACACGACCGGATCTACGTTGGAAGCCTGTGCCGAAGCAGCAGTTCGCGGCGGCGCCAGCGCAGTGTACGCGCTCACCTTGGCGGTGCCGTCCCATGTGAGTGGCTGATTTTTCTCGATTGACAATTCCTGTCTTGGCGCATACAATTTTAATATGAGCCCGATACTGCAACATTGGGTCTTGAATCACTTGCATTTCCAGCCGATTAACCAAGTACTTCGGCTCCCTCACACTTGCGTAACTGAATAGTATCAACGGACGTCGGGATAGGTGTATTTACCACCTTTCGAGCACCCGACGGTTCGTTCATTGTTTATTAGCATGAGGAGCTTGTTGAATAACACTTTATCGACCGGACAAGCAAGACTCACATAGACCGGTACCAGGTTTCCGAAGTTGAACCAATCTACTTCGTAGAAAGGAGTGAGACCATGGATATGATCGTTCATGGCCGCAATGTGGAAGTCAGTGAGCGTCTTGAGGAATATGTAGAAAAGAAGGTGGGCAAGATGGAGCGCTATCTTCCAAGCGCTAACGAAGCTCGCGTCGAGCTGGCCCACAATGAGTCGCGAGCTGCTTCAGACCGCTACACAGCCCAAATTACCATCTGGTCCAACGGCCAAATCTTGCGCGCTGAGGAATCGACCAACGACATTTTCACTTCCATCGATGCAAGCGCAGACAAGATGTATCGTCAGATTCGCCGCTTCAAAGGGCGCCGCTATCACAATAAACGGCGTGCGTCTGCCGCCGCGTCTGCAGAGGCGGAGCTAGCCGCTAGCATGCTGGACCTGCCAGACGGCGAAGAAGATGAAGAGGAGACTGAAGCCCGCATCATTCGTCGCAAAGAGTTTCTACTTCAACCGATGAATGAGGAAGAGGCGATGGCGCAGATGGAACTGCTGGGGCACGATTTCTTCATCTACTATGACCCAGACGGGAACAGCATGAACGTGCTCTATCGCCGAAGGGACGGTCAGTTCGGTTTGCTGCAACCGCGTACTGTATAGATGCTGTCATTCTGCTATGGATGAACGAAGCAACGGTTGAGTTCCGCATGACCTGGACACGATGAGATTGCTCATGTTGTTCAGCGCCTAGAAAGCACCTGGGCTTGCATTACCACATGCTGAAATGCAAGCCCCTTTTTTATGCAGTTCGCAATTACTTTAGATTCATTATGCGAGCTTGTGTTCGCTGGTCGTTAGGTTGAGCCCTTGCGCCGCGAGCTCTTCAAAACGCGCCTGCGCCATGGCATGGAAGTCGACTTCGGGATGAACTACCGCCGACATACAATCCTGCAGCAGGTACAGGTTTGCCAGCGAATGACCGCGAGCCTGGTACTCCTCTGCGAGGTCGTCGACCGTCTCCAGCACACAGTGGCTTTCGGCTTCCCCGGCGATGTACGCCCTGTCCGCCGCTATGAGTTCATTGACCAAGCCATAATTCGCCTCGGCTGCAGGGTGATCGAGTACGCCGATCTCGGGCCGAAGAACTGAATAGTGCTCGGTGTGGGGGATACGGCCCTTCATCAACCACTGCGGCTCCGCTCCTCGCGCCAACGAATGCCAAGCAACCGCCGACCAGAGCTCAGGGTCCAACGCATGCCCTGGCGAACCGATCAGCACGTGATAGGGCCAGACGATCAACTGCTTTTTCGCCTGCTGCTCCAATTGCCGAACATACTCCCGCGACCACTCCGGCATCACCTGCGGCGACCAACGTCCCGACTCCACATCCTCCGCTGAGATAATCGTATACGGGTCGGGATGCGCACCTTCTTCATCCAACCACCAGTTGGGCGAGAAGATCTGCTGGGGTACATGTGAATCCAGTGAGCAGGTAATCTTAGTGATCCGCTCCGCATTTCGGAAGATGAACTCTATGGTCCGCTGCACGTCTTCCTCCGCGCCAGGCACGTAGAGCGACCCTTGCTGATGACAGAAGTCTATCTGCATGTCAACCAGCAGCAGATGTACCGTCTCAGCATCGTCGTCAGCCGGTGACAGAGCGGCGTTATGCGCCGCTGCGGCGATAGCGTCTTTGTTCGGATAGAAGAGTGTACCGATTCGTTCTGGATCGTAAAAGTCAGGAATGGACGTCATACAAACTCCTTTGCTAGCCCTTCGAGCGCGTTCATCTTCAGCATCATCCACGGTGGCAGGACAACACGGTCTCGTGGCGACTTTCAGTGTGCCTGCCAATAGTACCACGCGTTACAACTCGTGTTCACACGCCCGCACTGTTCACACGAGCCGCTTGTGACATCCCCTGGAACCAGATTACTATGGCTACACGTTCAACGGACACAGAATTATGGGCTATATGTTAAGAGACTGCCCCCTGTGCTAGAATGTAGCAAATCTCGTCCGAACCATCGTCGACTCATCGAACCACTTTCGACGCTTTGCCGAACAGGTTCATCGCGTACCCTCCGGACCGTGTTCACGTCCGAATAGTTGTACAGGGTATGTGCGACTAGGGTAGGTCGTGGGTATAGCGAGACTACAGGATTCGATACGAAGAGTGAATTTTAGCTATTTAATCTCTCGAGATCACGACGAATTATTGCGGCGCGAACGCACATTGCTGGAGAACTTGCGCGTGCAATTAGCGCGGTTGGATGCGCCGGAGGAAGATCTGGCGGTTCTGCGTCGCAGCATGCGCCAGCTCGAGGAACTATTCCTCATCGTCGTGGTGGGCGAGTTCAACGCTGGCAAGACTGCCTTCCTCAATGCACTGCTGGGTCAACGAGTCCTGCCGGAAGGCATCACGCCTACGACGTCTACCATCAACCTCATCCGTCACACGGATAGTTTGGATGTTGCACCGACCTCTGACGATTATCACGTGATCCGTGCAGACGTCGATTGGCTGCGAGAGTTGAATTTGGTAGACACGCCGGGCACAAACGCGGTGATTCAACGGCACCAGGAGATTACCGAAACATTCATCCCTCGCAGCGATCTCGTCTTCTTCGTCACCAGCGTGGAGAGGCCTTTCAGCGAAAGCGAACGGCTCTTCCTGAAACGGATCAAGGAGTGGGGAAAGAAGATCGTCGTTGTCGTCAACAAGATCGACCTCGTCGAAGATCCGTCCGACCTGGAAGAGGTGCTTCACTACGTGACTGTCAACGCGCAGAATCTGCTGGACGTCACACCGGAGGTATTTCCTATCAGCGCACGATTGGCATTGCGCGCCAAGCTGGCAGCTAGCCGCTATTCCGACTTCCACAACAATGAACTGTGGGAGGCTAGCCGCTTCGGTGCGCTGGAGCAATATATGCTGACGACGCTGGACGCAGGAAAGCGTGTCCAGCTGAAATTGGAGAATCCTCTCGGAGTGAGCGATTTGCTCGTAGACCAGTACCAGAAGGTTATCCACACGCGCCTCGACCTGTTGCGCGGTGATTTCAAAACACTGGACATTATCGACGAACAGCTTGACGCCTATAAGACAGATATGCGCCGCGACTTCGTCTACCAGAGTTCGAGTGTCGATAACATCTTGTATGAGATGGCTGAACGAGGCGACCGTTTCTTCGATGAGACGCTGCGACTGACACGGATTTTCGACCTTATCAATGGGGACAAGATTCGCGGCGAATTCGAACGCAAAGTAGTCGGCGACACAAGCCAGGACATCGAACGCCATGTCAGTGCACTCATAGACTGGATGGTCGACAAAGATTACCGCATGTGGCACGACGTAATCGAATTCCTCGACCAGCGCACCACAGAACATTCCGGTCGCATGGTCGGTCAAGTCAGCAGCGAGTTCGAATTTAACCGGCAGGCCATGTTAAATTCGGTGGGCAGGGATGCGCAGCGTGTGGTGGAGACGTACGATCGCGAAGAGGAGTCGCTGAAGCTCGCAGAAGAGATGAAGCGGGCGCTCATGCAAACGGCTGCCGTTGAGGTTGGCGCATTGGGTCTCGGCGCACTGTTGGTAGCGCTCTTGCAGACGACCATGCTCGACGTAACCGGCATTCTGGGCGCAAGCGTACTGGCGGCAACGGGCCTCTACGTACTGCCCTACCGGCGCTCCAAGATCAAAAAGGAACTGCGCGAACGGATTAATGAATTGCGCATGCAGCTTGATCAGGCCCTGACGCGCCAGTTCGAAAAGGAACTGGAAGACAGCCTCCAGCGCATTCGTGAATCAATAATACCCTACACACGTTTTGTGCGCGTCGAGCGCGACAAGCTGGAACGGTTGTCCGAGGAGTTGTCCGCATCCAAGGCCGAAGTGGAAGAACTCCGTCGTCTGGTACAAAAAGAGAATCAGGATGGTTCTGTGCCGGTGGACGCGCTGGCTGAGTCACAGGCAGGATCTCAGGCTGAGTCGCCTTCTACATCATCTTCCTCGCAATAGTGCCCTATGCCTAGCGTTGTCTCGCTCACTCCGCTGACTGTTCTAGATCACGCCGAACTCGTGCAGCAAGTGTATTTGGAGACGCCCAGCTTCTGGCGTATGCACGGCCTGACGGCTGCTCCAGAGGGGCAAGCGCTGCGAGACCTGCGAGAAGCGGAAGAGACGCCGGGTCGCACCATTATGGGCATTGTCCTCCGCCTCGACGAAGAGAACGCGGATAGCGGTCATGAGCTAGTCGGCATCGTCGACTTCCGCCTGCACTGGCCCCAGGAGTCCACCGGCTATCTTGGCATTCTGCTCGTCGCCGAACCCTACCAGCGTAGGGGCATCGGCGCACAAACACTCAATCTGCTCATACCGTGGTTCAGCACCTCAGCCGGCATCGTAAAGCTGCGTCTGGGCGTCGAGCAGTACAATACAGACGCCTTGTTGTTCTTTCAGCGTGTGGGGTTTACCCTAACCGGTGAGACGAGTCGCGTGCAGGTGGGCGACCGATGGGTGCGGCTGCTCTACATGGAGAAACTGATCGGCGCCGACAGTGAACAAGACGCATCGCCCAACACGGACGCAGAGGCGAATGACGGCGTTAGTCAAGAGTAGGCACAGTGAGGTCGGAACGATTGCGCTGAAGCGCGAAACGTCAACAGCGAGAATCAATAGAGAGAATGAAGCAACACTAGGGTCGGTAGAGAGGAAGCCACAATGTCCGAATTGACGAATTCACCGATATGGCAAGCGCTGAATGCGCACCGGCAGGAAATGGAAGACGTGCAAATGCGGGACCTTTTTGCACAGGATCCGCAGCGCTTTGAGCGTTACAGTCTCCAGTTCAACGACATTCTCTTTGACTACTCCAAGAACCGCATCACCGAGCAGACATTACCGCTCCTGTTCGAACTGGCAGAACACAGGGATCTTGATGCCAAGATTGAAGCCATGTTCAGCGGCGAGAAGATCAACAATACAGAGCATCGTGCCGTGCTGCACATCGCGCTGCGAAATCGCAGCAACCGGCCGATTCTAGTCGACGGCGAGGACGTCATGCCGGAGGTCAACGCTGTGCTGGAGAAGATGCACGTTTTCAGCGAAGCTGTGCGTTCCGGATCGTGGCGCGGATACACAGGCGAGCGCATTCGTGATATCGTGAATATCGGCATAGGCGGTTCGGATCTCGGTCCAAAGATGGTAACGTTAGCGCTTACGCCGTATTCGAGCCCGAACCTGAATGTACATTATGTTTCTAACGTGGATGGCACCGACATTATTGAGACACTGAAACGCGTAAGCCCAGAGACCACGCTGTTTCTGGTGGCCTCCAAGACGTTCACGACTCAGGAGACCATGACCAACGCGCACACCGCCCGCGATTGGCTATTGGATGCCGCGGGCGACGAGAGCGCAGTTGCCAAGCATTTCGTAGCCATGTCCACCAACGCCGAAGGGGTCACCGACTTTGGCATTGACCCGGCGAATATGTTCATCTTCTGGGACTGGGTCGGCGGTCGTTACTCGCTCTGGTCTGCCATAGGACTGAGCATTGTGCTCTATATCGGCATGGACAATTTCGTAGAGTTGCTGACTGGCGCACACGAGGTCGACGAGTATTTCCGCAGCACACCCTTCGAAGAGAATATTTCAGTGGTCATGGCGCTGTTAGGTATCTGGTATAACAATTTCTTCGGCGCAGAAACGTCTGCTATCCTGCCCTATGACCAGTATCTGGACAATTTTGCCAAATATTTCCAACAGGGCGACATGGAAAGTAACGGCAAACGAGTCGACAAGAACGGACGCGTGGTCGATTATAGTACTGGCCCCATCATCTGGGGGCAGCCGGGCACGAATGGTCAGCATGCGTTCTACCAGCTCATCCATCAAGGGACGAAGCTGATCCCGTGCGATTTCCTCGCCGCCGCACAAAGCCAAAACCCAATCGGTCGGCACCAGCCAATACTGGTCAGCAACTTCTTTGCGCAGACTGAAGCGCTCATGCGAGGTAAGACGCCGGATGAAGTACGCGCTGAGCTTGTGGAGCAAGGCGATACTGGTGATTACCTGGAGACGCTAGTGGCGGCGAAAACTTTCCCAGGCAATCGACCGACGAATTCGTTCCTCTACAAGAAGCTAACGCCCAAAACAATGGGTTCGCTTATCGCTTTGTACGAGCACAAGATCTTCGTTCAAGGCGCTATTTGGAACATCAACTCGTTCGATCAGATGGGCGTGGAGCTGGGCAAGGTGTTGGCCAAAGCCATCTTGCCGGAGCTGGATGGTGATTCGGAAGTGACCAGCCATGATTCATCGACCAACGGACTCATCAATTACTATAAGGAGTTGCGCGCATCGTAGGGTAATTGATGCGGTTCCGATACCCTTATTGCTGCAAATTGCAATCTGAGTTGCGCATTGGTTACGCTATTGCTAACTGGAATGCTTACTGTGACGACGCCTAGCAGCAACCCGAACAACCTGACCCTGTTCCACAGGGGCTTCGACAAGCTCTTTCCCGCCATACGCTACTACTATGAGACCGTGCGCGGCCACGAATGGTTCACGGAAATCACGCCACAACTTTGGCTGGGTGGTGCTCCCTCCTTCCAGCGTGACTATCAAGCGATGCTCGATCTTGGCATTGACGCGGTTGTGAATATCCGCGCTGAACGAGATGACGACGTGGAATTCTACCGCAACAACGATATCGAATACATTCGATTTATCGTGCCGGACGTGGGTACGCCAAAGGGAGAAATGCTCACGGAATCCACAGACTGGATTGCAGAACAGATCGCCAACGGGCGTACGGTGCTGGTGCATTGCGCAAAGGGGCGCGGTCGTTCGGCGACCCTCATTGCCGCTTACTTCATGCGCGAGCAGGGGATGACGTTCGAAGAGGCTCGTGCGACGATGAAGGAAAAGCGCTCGCTGACGAAGCTGGAAAGCCGCCATCAACGAGCGTTGGAAAGCTGGTTATCGGACACAGAATAGTCAGCCTACGGGCTCGCGAAGAGAGCAGTCAGCCTACGGGCTCGCGAAGAGAGCGGAAGCGGCTGCCATCATAGCGTCTTGCGGATTCGTCTGCTCATTGTTGCTGAGCACAATGATTACCGCATTGTCGTCTGGAAAGCGCGTGATATTGGCGACAAAACCATCGATGCCGCCGTTGTGCGTTTGAACTTGGCGCCCGTTGATGTCTCCGAGTATCCAACCGAAGCCGTAGCCCATGCCGCCGCTTTGTGGGATATCGGCATGGCGCGTGAACATGACTTCCTGCAATTCCGGCGAAAGCAGCACCCCTGCCGATAGAGCGTGATCCCAGGTCAGCATATCATTGGCGGTTGAATAAAGTGCGCCAGCTGCATGCGGAATGGACATGTCTATTTTGTCAGCCAATTGTCCTGCCAAGTTTTTATATCCAACGGCCACTCCACTGCTCCCGCTATCATAGCCTGAGTCTGCCATGCCCAGCGGATCGAAGATGGTCTCCTGCACGACATCAGCGTATTCTTGACCGGTTGCGTTCTCAATCACCTGTCCCAACAAGACGTAGCCCGAGTTCGAATAATTCCAGTCGGTGCCGGGTTCGAATTCAAGCGGCCTCTCGCGAAATCTGTCGATAGTCGAATTCAAGGACGAAGCGATGTGCTTGGTTGACTCATAGTCGGGAAAATGGGTGAAATCCGGAACGCCGGCAGTATGCGCCAGTAGCTGTTCGATTGTGATAGATGACCAACTCGTCGGGCAATAGTCGATATAGTCGCAAACAGGATCCGCGATATTCAGTAGTCCTTGTTCCTGCAGGACGAGCACGACCATGGCGGTGAACTGCTTCGTCAGCGAACCGATACGAAATCGCGTGTCACTACCGTTCGCAACACCGGCTTCTCGATCAGCCATGCCATACCCCTTCGACAACAGAATATCGCCATCCTGCGCAACGAGCACCGCGCCGCTGTACCTTTCAGCCTGTGCGTAGCTGTCGAAACGTTGCTCCAGTTGATTAGCAATTTCAGAGCGCTCGGTATCAGACGCAGCATCGTCTGCCTGAGCTTGTGCGTCGGTGTCAGACATGTCTTCATTTTGCGCGGGCGCAACAGCAGTCGGCTCTGGTTCTTGTGCGTTATCCGCATTCAGCACCGGTTCAACCGTTGGCGTCTGTGCGGAGTCGGGAGGCGGCGTGACCGGGTTGGCTGGTGCGCAAGCGGCAATCAGCAAGAGTGACAGGATGGAAATCAGGAGTATTCTGCTGTATTGTCGGCGGCTGTTGATACCCAGACGGTCCTCTATTCGCATGTTTGGATTCCTTCAATAAGTGGGTTGAAAGCTTGTCGCAGACGAATATGCTCCGATTCTCTGCTGCTTGCGGACACGCCGCTAGAAAGTATACAAATTACCGGTAGTCAGAAACGCTAGTGACTTAACCAGTCAGGCCAGTTGGTGGTTGTACCGTCGCAACCCGCATCCGTTACGCGCAGGATCAGCTCGGCAACCTCATTCGGCGTCCCGGAGAGTCCCCAGGCGCGCACTTCTTGAACGACTTCCTTCGCTCGTTGTACCTGTTCGGCGTCCACAAACGTTGCCTGCGGACAAAGTTGCGCCAAAGCAAACTCGCGGCCAACTCGCAGCGCGGTATCATCAATGGTCCGCACCAGCCACCCCAGGCGAACGTTACCGTCTAAAGCACGCATTCGCTCAAGTTGCTCCTGGCGAAATGATGTGATGATGCAACGATCGTAGAGCCCGTGATCGTTGATGCATTGCAGCACTGCCTGAGGCAGACCTTCCTCGCCTCCTTTAAGTTCCACGTGATAGGTAAATCGCCCGGCATACGTCTCGAACAAATCGTTCAGCCGCCACATCCGTGCACCGCCATAGAAATACGGCGAAAACCACGCTCCCATATCCAGCTCCGCCAGTTCAGACCACAGCATCTCATGAACAAATCTGCCCGGATAGCCGTAGCGGACCAGGTTCTCATCGTGGCAAAGTGCGATCTGACCGTCCCGCGTGAGTTGCGTGTCCAGTTCAACGTGATAGACGCCCATCTCGTTGGCTAACTTGAATGCGAACGCGGTGTTTTCTGGGGCATAGGCAGACGCGCCGCGATGGGCAATAATCACGAAATCCGGAGGTACTCGAATGGGAAATGGCATATAGCTTCTTCGCCTATCCTCGGTTCGCGAGTGGAGCCAGACTGTGGATGCTCACTGTCGGCTTCCGATGAGAATTGCTTCAGTCAAATAGAAATAGAGTGAACCGTCGACCGTTTCCGACCCGAAGTATTCCTTGGCTTGACCGCTTGCCTTCAGCAACAAAGTACGTACAGTATCTATAGCCTCCGGCGATGCGCCCATACGCTCCGCCCATGGCTGAAATTCCATATGCTTGCGTGCTGTTTCAACTGTGGTATCCGCAAATCCTGCCGCCTGAAATGCGTCTAGCCATTCTTCTACGGAGAGCGCGCGGTTGTGGCTGGAATCGCGCAGCTTCTCGAACTGGTTGACATAGCGACCGGCTGTGCCGTCAGGTACGACATTATCCACGACAGCAATACGCCCGTAAGGCTTCAGCACGCGTCGCACCTCCCGTAGGAATTGGGCAATGTCCGCGAAGTGATGAGGCGCGATGCGGCAAGTAACCAGATCAAACTGCTCGTTAGCGAAGGGCAGATCTTCCGCGTCGGCAAGCTCAAAGGAGATGTTACGCACGCCTTTTTCGTTGGCCAACCGCTCCGCCACGACCAGCATTTCCGGCGTAAGGTCGGAGGCGATGACATGGGCGACTTTCGGTGCAATGATGACAGCCGTATGCCCGCCGCCGGTCGCGATATCAAGCGCTTGCCACTCCGGTTGCGGTTCGACCAGTTCAACGACACGCGCTAGGCTCGCGCCTTTGGCGTGCACTTCGCTTGTTCGATACGCGTCGGCATGGGCGCCGAACTGTTTTTGCACTTCCTGTTTCGACATTTTGTTCTCCACACAAATCAGTGCTTCCGCCTACAGTCAATTCAATCCGGTCAGATGGGGGTAAAGCTGGGCGCATCACAGGTCTACCAGAACATATACTATGCACCTGTGTGAGATGAAAGGCAAGAATGCGCGAGATTGCAGGAGAAATGCGTATCATAAATTTTCGTCCGTAGGAGCGGCATACATGCCGCCGTCGCGCAAGATCCACCGGAGGGTCGACTGCATGCAGCGGGCGAGATGTATCTCGCACCTACAGTAAGAACTACCGCGGGGATTTTTGACAAACAATCTAGGTAGTGCTATTATCTATGTATACCCCCCCCCTAGGGGGATGGGATAAATAGGAGAACGGGAAACATGAACGACGACACAAGACTGAAAGTCTCGCGACGACTGGCAAGTTCAGCCGGTCACATCAAAGGCATCGAACGCATGGTGCAGGAGGACGCCTATTGCATCGACATCATACGCCAAATCCAGGCCGTTCAGGCTGCCTTGGGCAAAGTTAGCACAATGGTCCTGGATAACCATCTAAGGACCTGTGTCACTACGGCTATCCAAGGAGACGACCAGAACGAACGCGAAGCAATGCTAAACGAGTTGACTAGTGTTTTCGAAGTCACACAGAAGAAATGAGTGTTTTACCATACCGTTTTAGATCCTTCAAGTAGGCTCGAGACAGTTCGCTATACATAGTGCGTTGTAAAGAACCGAATCAGGATGATTTTCGTAAGTGAAATAGTAGCAGAGAGAAGGAAACAAGCCATGACAACCAAAACAGTAGTAGTACCTAACATCATGTGCGCACATTGCACCCATACCATCGAGATAGAAGTTAGCGACTTGGAAGGCGTCAAAAGCGTTCAAGCCGACGAAGAGAGCAAGCAAGTAACCGTAGACTACGACGCCCCGGCAACTTGGGACGAAATCGAAAAACTGCTTGTTGAAATTGAATATCCGCCGGAAAAGTAGTACGTAGTGATTGTTCGCAGCGGGCTTTCAACCCCGCTGCATAAACACCGACAGAATGACCGAACTAGGACAGTTGAATCCCCCAGTAGTAGGAACTGTGATCTATGAGTGACACGAAACAAGTCACATTACCCGTTGTTGGCATGATGTGCGCCAACTGTGTAAAAACCGTAGAACGAAACGGCAAAAAGGCGAAAGGCATCAACGATGCGTCAGTGAATTACGCTTCGGAGAAGGTCACGTTGTTCTTCGACCCGCAGTTGACTGATGTGCAGTTGGCAACGAAGGATGCCATCGAACGTATAGAGAGCGCCGGCTATGATGTGCCAACTACCACAGAAGAGCTGCCCATCGTGGGCATGACCTGTGTGAATTGCGCGAACACCGTACAGCGCAAGCTCAACCAACTGGACGGCGTCCTGTCCGCAGATGTGAACTACGCGACGGAGCGTGCCGTGGTCAGGTACATTCCCGGCGCGATTACGCATGACGAACTGACTGCGGCGATTCGCAAAGCCGGCTATGATGTGACTGAGGCGGATGACAGTGAGGCGCCAGTAGATGCTGAAGCGGCAGCCAGAGCAGCCGAATTGCGTCACCAGCAGACGCGCCTCGCCGTTGGCGTCATCTTTACGCTGCCCCTGTTCCTGCTCAGCATGGGCCGCGATTTTGGTTTGCTGGGTCCATGGTCACATGCGCTGTGGGTAAACTGGTTATTCTTTGCGCTGGCGACGCCGGTCCAATTCTATGTGGGCTGGGACTACTACACCGGCGCCTATAAGAGTCTGCGCAACGGCAGCGCCAATATGGATGTGCTCGTGGCGATGGGTTCGTCAGTCGCCTATTTCTATAGTGTAGCCGTGTTGATCGCGCAGACCACGGGTTCGCTCGCTTTAGGCATGCACGTCTACTTCGAGTCGTCCGCTGCCATCATCACCCTGATTGTGACCGGAAAGCTGCTGGAGGTGCGCGCGAAAGGACAGACGAGCGCCGCCATCAAGAAGCTCATCGGTCTGCAGCCCAAGACCGCCCGCGTCGAGCGCGATGGCATCGAGCGAGACATTCCCATCGCCGACGTTGAAGTTGGGGACCGCATCATCGTCCGCCCCGGCGAGAAGATACCGGTCGACAGCATCGTGCTGTCCGGTCAGTCCTCTGTGGACGAAAGCATGATCACAGGCGAAAGCCTTCCCGTTGGCAAGGGACCAGGTGATGCCGTCATTGGCGCCACCGTTAACGGGCGCGGCATGCTCACCTGTGAGGCCAAGGCCGTTGGCCGCGATACTGCTCTGGCTCAGATTATCAAGCTTGTTGAGCAGGCGCAGGGCAGCAAAGCGCCGATCCAGAGCTATGTGGACAAGGTAGCCGCCTACTTCGTGCCCTTTGTCATCGTGGTAGCTGCGCTCACGTTTATCGTGTGGATGGCGGCTGGCGCGGGATTCACGGCCGCGTTGTTGCGGCTGGTGGCAGTACTGGTCATCGCCTGCCCGTGTGCCATGGGATTAGCCACGCCGACCTCCATCATGGTCGGAGTGGGCAGAGGCGCAGAAATGGGCATCCTCTTCAGAGATAGTGCTGCGCTGGAGCAGGCTCAACGGCTCAACACCATCATTTTGGATAAGACGGGCACGATCACAGAGGGCCATCCTTCGGTGACCAATGTGGTGCTGAGCACCCAGGCTATGCACAGCCAGTCAGAGTTGGTTCGTTTGGCTGCATCAGCCGAGCGCGGTTCAGAGCATCCGTTAGGTGAAGCCATCGTCGCTAGCGCGCGAGCGGAAGGACTCGTGCTAAGCGTGCCAGCCACATTCGAAGCGATTACCGGTCATGGCATCGCTGCCTCGGTCGATCACCACGATCTGCTCATCGGCAATCGCCGTCTTATGGTAGACAAGAATGTGAATATGAACGGGTTGGAGCCGAAGGCGGAAGCCTTGCAGACACAGGCAAAGACGGTCGTTTGGGTATCTGCCGACGGCCAAGCGCAAGGTATCATCGGCGTCGCTGACAGCGTAAAAGCCGGGTCGCAGGAGGCTATTGCGACACTGCATGAGCGCGATATTGAGATTGTGATGATGACGGGCGACAACCAAGCCACGGCGAATGCCATGGCCGAAGCAACGTCCATCGACCGAGTCCTTGCCGAGGTGCTGCCGGCAGACAAGGCAGGTTATGTTCAGCAATTGCAGAGTGAGGGCAATCTAGTCGGGATGGTGGGCGACGGCATCAACGACGCGCCTGCACTGGCCCAAGCTGATGTAGGCTTCGCTATCGGCACAGGCACAGACGTAGCCATGGAGACGGCAGATGTAACACTGATGCGCGGAGACCTGCGCAGCGTTCCCCAGGCGATCGCCCTATCCGCGGCGACCATGCGCAACATCAAACAGAACCTCGTTTGGGCGTTTGGCTACAACGTGGTGCTGATTCCTGTGGCGGCTGGCTTGCTCATGCTGGTACCACAGGCGCCTCCGTTCCTGCAGCAGTTGAGTCCTGTCTTTGCCGCCGGCGCGATGGCGTTCTCCAGCGTCAGCGTTGTCACCAACGCGTTGCGGCTGCGGACAGTCAAGATTTAGTAGCGGCTATTTAACATGAACCGAAGCGCCTCATCACGTAGCTGGGGCGCTTCTACTTTTCTACCCCGTACATGCCTCCTGGCATCACAGGCTCCAAATCCCGGTCGATGCCAATATCCTGGAAGGTAGACCGATTGCGTCCAAAGCCGATCTTCTGACATAATAATGTAAGCTCTCTCACTGCACGTCACCGGTAGGCGTGCAAATCTGCGGCGTGTTTCGTTCGCGGTTTGTGGGACAGCGAGTTGCAATCTCGGTACATGGGTCGTACACAGAAATAACAGCGCACACAAGGAGAGACAAATGAGTAACTTGCGAAAGGCTGGCGGCTACGCTGCCATCTATGAAGCGGCAGCCTATATTGCCGGTATGGTGATTTTTCTCGTGCTAATGGATGTCTCTTCTGCGGTAACGCCTGAGGAGCAGATTGACTTGGTATTATCGAATCTACCAGTGCACTATGTCACGAACTTGCTCATCTATGTGCTGTTCGGTTTCGCTCTTGTTGTTCTTTCCTTGGCCATCCATGACGTGCTGAAGCGTTCGGCGCCCTCGCTCTCGGCTGTGACGGCTGTTATCGGAATCATTTGGGCGGGACTAGTGATCGCAGCTGGCATGGTCTCCAATGTCGGCGCGGAAGTCGTATCTGCCATGTATACGCAGAATCCAGAACAAGCGACGACCATTTGGTTGGCAGTAGACGCCGTATTCCAGGGATTGGGCGGCGGGAATGAAATTGTTGGTGGCCTTTGGGTGCTGCTTATCAGCATTGCCGGACTTCGGTCAGGCGTCTTTTCCAAGTTCATGAACTACCTAGGCTTTGTCGTCGGCGCGGCGGGTTTGCTGTCGGCGATTCCAATACTGAGCGAGTATGGCGGAATCATTTTCCGGTCTGGCGCAGATCCCCTGGTTCATCTGGATCGGCATTGCCCTTCTACGGTATGCTGGTGCGGAAGATGTCGATGACAACCGATCCGGAATTCTAGCGGCGGCATGATCAACATAAATACACAGATAGAACACTAGATAAGTTACGGTCGCGTATAGTAGGCATCGTCGGCACAAGATCGACAAAGCGTTTGCCCGTCGATAATGATCTCACGCGCATTCATGATCTCCTCGCCGCAGCGCTCACAAATTGCCACTAAACCGGGGCGGCTTATCAACTCGGCGATAGAAATGGTTAGCGCGACCGGACGCCATTGCAGCAGTTCCTCATCCGGTGCAAGCTGATACCCCAGCAACATGGCCTCCCATCCGGTCTCGGTTTCCGGCGCATATCTAGCACCAACTTCTCGCGAGTTCGGATGCGGTCTGATGCGCCAGGCGCTCACCTTCGATTCATCCACAAAGCCTTCCTCCGAGCCAGTGTCAATGAAGGTAACAGCTACTTTGCCGTAATCTTCCACTCGCATGGTTCGTCGCCCAATCCAACAGTTGGTCGCCACGGATACGCCGTCACAGAAGCAACCATCCGTCTCGACGATGGCATATACGCGCTTCCCTTCCTGTGGCAACTCGATGCCAAGCAGCTTTTCTGCCAACATGCCCATTCGTACGCCGATAACCTGTCGCGGACAGAGATGGTGGTGAAGAGCAGCGCTTCGGTTCAGCAGTTCATCGATTGGCAACATGTCAAACCTAATCCGTTCTACAGCCAAGATTATGACTGCGCTATTCAGCAGCCTAGTCAATTATATCAGCAGAAAACTGAGGCGCGACAAAATACGCGGCGCCTGCGCGAGCAACCGGAAACCTTTGCGCTGCCGGTTGCGGAATGGTATGCTGAATTGGTCAGTACGCGGGCGGTTCGGTGTTCACCTAGCGCAAACGCAGCAGCGTCTGAACATCCATCCACCAACTTAGGCTCACTATTCCAGCGATAGCCTATGCCGGTTTTATCGCCCGCACAGTCAATCCGACTTCCACCTGCTGTAGATGTGGCTGAACGAGGACATCGAGCGTCAAATTCACTTTCAAGGTAAGAGTTCCGGTAGTTTGGCTTCTCACCTCGACCGCAATCGCAGCAAGAGAAAGCAAGTAGGAGACAGTCATGAAACGGATCGCCCAGTGGTCGCTACTATTCGTCATGGTTGCACTCACAGGCTTTGGCGCAACGCTCTTAGCCGCCCGCAGCGTTCAATTCGCGGACAGCTTCGGCAGCGATGGTTCTGTCGTGGAAGTTGGCACGGCTGACGATGCGGTCGTGGTGCTGGATACCTTGAGCGCCAGCGCGCTGGGGGCGGATACCGAGCCGGCAGCCGAACAGGAAATGTCCAACAATGCAGCTACTGATGAGTCTGTTAGCCAGGCTGCGGCACACCAGATTAGCGCGGACAGCGAATTGAGCGCCGTTGGCGCCATCGAAGTCAAGGATGAGCGCGATGTGGTGTTGGGCGCCAGCGCACGCGTCGATGAAGTACTGGTCGATGAGGGTGTAACAATCCAAAGCGGCGATATCCTGGCAAGGTTGGACACGACCTACCTGGACTGGGAAGTGGAGCAAGCAGAGATCGGTTTCGAGACGGCTCGCATCAATTTTGAAGAGCTCGGCGATCTAATCGAGGATTCGGATATCGAGTTGGCGCGTGCACAACTACTGCAGGCGCAGGAGGACCTTGCTGAGGTTGAAGCAGGCCCGACGACCGAGGAACTGGCTGCGGCGCAGAGCGCGGCCAATGCGGCATGGGCTGCCTATGAGGAAACTCAGAACAAGCCACTCCCTGCCCAGGTTAATATGGCGCTTGCCACCAAGCGCAAAGCCGAAATCAGCCTACAACAGGCGCAGAGAGAATTCGACAAAATCGCCTGGTTGCCGGAATCGGCTGCGTCCGATGCAGCGGACAACCTGCAGCGAGCCACAATTGATTTGGAAGCGGCCAAGTCCGCCTATGAAGAAGCCAGCAAGCCCGCCACAGAAGCGGAGCTGCAATCGGCGCTGAGCAAGGCCCAGTCGGCACAGGATAGCTTGAACCAGTTGCTGGAAATGCCAACACCAGCCCAGCTCGCAGCGGCAAAGGCAGGCGTTCTGGCTGCGGAGACAGATTTGCAAAAGCTGGAAGACGGGCCGAAGGAGTCGGCGTTACGAAAAGGGGAATTAGCTGTGCGAACGGCCATGATTGGCCTCGAACAAGCACGACTGCAGCGTGAATACGCTGACGTGACAGCGCCTATTGACGGAGTTGTGTTGGCCATTAACTTGGATGTGGGCCAGGAAGCCTCTGCCGGTTCCGTTGCCGCCATCCTGGCGGATACTGAAAACCTTCGTTTGACCGTAAACGTGGAACAGAAGGATATTGGCCAGGTTTCGACGGGACAGCTGGTGACGGTGTCCGTCTTTGCATTGCCGGATGAATCCTTCGTCGGTACGGTGGAGCGTATTGCGCCGACTGCCAGCTCCGGTACCGGATTCGTCACATTCCCCGTTGTGATCGTGCTGACAGATGGACCGCTGGATAAGCTGCTGCCGGGGATGACAGCCTCTGCTGTGTTCGATGAAGCAACGGTCGCTGCGCAGGATTCAGTCTCTGAAGAAGAAACATCCGACACCACGCCGGCAGAAGAACAGACGCCGGATGAGCAGCCGACGCCTACGGATACGCAGTCAACCAGCGAATAGCAGCGATTCGCAAGAAGTATACTCGATTAAGTAGACCGATAAGCCCAGTGCCAGACGATTCACGATCACCCCACAGACTCATCGAAGCGAAACCGCAGCGCAGTCGAGCAGGTGTTTTTTACCTCTCGGCTGTAGCGCTGATCGTAGGCGTGGTTGCAGGCTTCGTATGGATCAGCCGCTCAGATTTCGTTCAACCTAAACCGACCCTTGACGCTGCGGTCGCTGAGACAACCGTCTCTGCTACGGCAACGGAACCGCCTACCAACCCGACAGTTGCGCCAACTCTACAACCGGCGCCGACGCAGGCGGAAACGCCGCCTCACGCTGCTGCAGCGCCAACACCGAGGCCCACGCGTACCGCCACACCTGTCCCGCTACTGAGCGAGATCGAAGCGGTAGCCGGCACGGGCGGCGCTACACTGTGGTCGGCGGACGGTAAATCGCTCGATAAGTTGCCGCAAGGAGCGCTGCTTACTGTTAGCGAACGGTCCAGCAACGGTCAATGGCTGTTGGCTACAGCGGAAGACGGCACATCCGGCTGGGTGAGGAGCGATGAGCTGATCGTTTTCAACGCAGATCGATTGGCCACTTCAGACCTGAATATCGTACCCATGGCGCCCACACCGAAGTCTGAAACTTCAGCCCTTGCGTCGAGCGCTGACGAAGCAGGTAGGGACGCAACTCTACCCACTCCGACCCCTCTAGCACAGAATTCAGGAGCCATGCTGGACACAGCCAAACAACCGATTGCGCGCATCGTGCTGGACGGCGGGCGGCTTAATATTCGCGCTGGTCCCGGGTCAGACTATCGCGTGACTGCCAAAGCGTTCCCGCAAGAGATATACGCTCTAGCCGGCGTGGACAGCACCGGAGCATGGGTACTGTTGACCGTGCCACAGGTCGCAGACGGAGTTGGTTGGGTAGCAACTGAGTATCTTGACAGCGAAATCGACTTAACCAAGCTGCCGATCTCTGACATCCGCAGCCAGGCGCCAACGTACGTTCAGACAGATGATGAGTCTGTATCAAGGCTCCAGAGCCAGTCATCGACAGCGGACTCTGACCCTGTGTTGGCGCAGTTGCAGCCAACGCCAACGCCGCCTACCGTGTTGAAGGACGCAACCGGCTATTCGGGTCGGCTCGTCATCCAACAAGCCTGGGGCGGCAGCATCTATCTATACGATTTGGAAGCCGGCGAGCTACGTCTACTAACCGGCGGTTTTGATCCATCCTTCAGCCCGGACGGGCAACAAGTGACGTTTACGCGAGGCGGTGGTGAGAATGGCGTCTACATTGTGGACACGAAGAGCGGCAACGAAACGCTGTTGTTCGGCGGGCGCGAGCTGTTGCGGTCGCCAAAGTTCAGCCCCGGCGGCGAGTATATTGTGTTCGAACGCGGCGACGAGACTATCCAATGCAAGGGCGATTTTGCGCGATGTCGGTTGACACCGCCTTTGCCAGACGGTGAGTTGCCGGAGCACGAGCGACAGCCGAGTTTGGCTCGCATCCGCGTTGACGGTAGTGACTACTGGGATCCCATGGACATGCCCTATGCGCGCGTGCCGGACTGGAACGAGGACGGAATTGTCTATCAATCCACCGCTGGGCTGCAACTGGCGCAGAACGAACCGAACGTCGAGCCGGTCGAAGTACTCTTCGATCCGGGCAAACAGTATGAGATGGACCCGGATTGGCAACCTGGCGGCGGAAGCATCGTCTTCCAGCAGAAGGAGCTGAGCCACTGGGAGATTTACTCCGTGAACCCCGACGGTTCCAACTTACATGCATTGACGAAACCCCAGGAGCCTTTGGCTGAATCGTTTCCGAGCAATGTCTCTCCGGCATGGAGCCCGGACGGACGTCACATCGTCTTCCTGAGCAATCGTACGCCCGAAAACACGGCAGGCGACAAATGGCATGTATGGATCATGGACGCGGACGGCGCCAACCAGCAGCAGCTACCGCTTGAGCTGCCAATCACGTACACGTATGTTTCTGAACAGATGCTAGATTGGGGACGATAGAACGGCCACTAATAGATAGAACCAGCGCGTACGCTTATGCGCGTATCGATAGTTTCAAATGCACGAGTTGATGAAGCGAACATATGTATCGCTACCAATTGAAAACCAACCTGAAGCCAAATAGTTTAGCATAAAGAAAATGGAGACTGAGATGAGTGACATACGAATTACTGTCTGGAACGAATATCGACACGAGCGTCAAGACGAGGACGTCGCAGCAGTCTATCCCAACGGTCTGCATGAAGCCATTGCTGATGGCCTGCGTGAAGCCGGTTATGCCAATGTTCGCACGGCAACCCTGGACGAGCCCGATAACGGACTGCCTGCAGAGGTGCTTGCCGAAACTGACGTGCTATTCTGGTGGGGGCATATGGCGCATAAAGACGTCGAAGAGGATACCGTTGAGCGCGTGCAGGAAGCGGTGCTGAACGGGATGGGACTGGTTGTCCTGCATTCAGGCCACTTCTCCAAAATTTTCCGCCGCCTCATGGGCACTTCCTGCAGTCTATATTGGCGCGAAGCAGGTGAAAACGAGCGCATCTGGGTCGTGAATCCTTCGCACCCTATTGCTGAAGGAGTTGGCCCCTACATCGACATTCCCGCCTGCGAAATGTATGGCGAGCACTTCGACATTCCTGCACCTGATGAGCTAGTTTTCATTAGCTGGTTCAAAGGCGGCAATGTCTTCCGCAGCGGATGTTGTTTCCGTCGCGGCCATGGCAAGATCTTCTACTTTCAGCCGGGCCACGAGACGAACCCCATCTACTTCCAACCTGAAATTCGCAAGGTCATCGCCAACGCAGCCAAATGGGCCGCTCCGAGCCATGCGTTTGAGAACCCCTATGGCCTTCAAAACGCGATCAATCAGAAGGAAGCGCTGGAGAAAATCAAGTAAGATTGGCGAAATGCTGATGCATACAAGGTGCGATCATGGCTGTGATGCACACGGACTCCTCGTGTATGATAGGAGCGTTCCACTAGTACGAATCGCTATGGCGAAAGCGGAAAAGCCCTGGTCCAGTGACTGGGGCTTGGAAAGAGGAGAGTATGGCACTGGGTGTTGACTTTCTAGGTCAAATCGTGTTCCACTTCCAGCGTAGCTACCTGACAACGGACGACGAGGGGCACAACATCTGGCGGACGGAAGCGATTCCGCGCACGATTCCCGCAGACCAGACAGCCATCATCATATGTGATATGTGGGACCGCCATTGGTCGCGCGGCGCATCCGAGCGCGTAGCCCAGATGGCCCCGCGCATGAACGCCGTGGTTGCCGCTGCGCGCGAACGCGGCGTTCAGATCATCCATGCACCTTCCGGCACCATGGACGCGTACAGCGACACTGTCGCACGCCACAAAATTCGATTAGCAGCCTCCGTTGAGCCGCCAGAGGACTTCGATCGCCCCTCGCCTCCGCTTCCCATCAACGACGGCGACGGTGGCTCGGACACGGGTGAAACCGAAGTGCGGCATGTGTGGACGTGTCAGCATGGGGCCATCGAAATCGACCAGGAACACGACGTCATTTCCGACGACGGCCTCGAGATCTACAGCTTCCTGCAGCAACAGTCCATACGCCAGGTACTTATCATGGGCGTGCACACAAACATATGTGTCCTGAACCGTTCCTTTGGCATTAAACAGATGGTAAAGTGGGGGGTGAACATTGCGCTGGTCCGCGACCTGACCGATGCCATGTACAACCCTGCCCTATCGCCCTACATTGAACACGACGAGGGCACGCAGCTGGTCATTAATTACATTGAGAAGTTCTGGTGCCCGACGATAACCAGCGGCGACCTGCTTGAGGGGAGTGCATAACAACGGCAGTAATGGTTTTTCGTGTGATGTATGTCGCCATGCAGAGGATGCAGAACTTGCATGCACAATAAACGTCTCTAGATTTGACCCGATCTGAGGATATGATATACTTGCGTTCGCGTGTCTTTCAGTGGAGTGGTGCAGCAATGTACTGTTTCGATGAGTCAACGCAAAGTGCAGACGTGCCGACGTAGCTCAATCGGCAGAGCAGCTGTTTTGTAAACAGCAGGTTATCGGTTCGAGTCCGATCGTCGGCTCTGCCGGCGTGGCGAAGGCAATCGTCGGCTCTGCCGGCGTGGCGAAGGCAATCGTCGGCTCTGCCGGCGTGGTGAGTTGCTGAATAGGCATCTGGTACGATAGGTGTGGCGCTAATGCAAACGGCGCAGCTTGGCCGGTTGAAGAAGTGGCGCTGAAGCAATCGATAGTAGCATGGGCGGGTGCCCGAGTGGACAAAGGGAGCTGACTGTAAATCAGCCGGCGACGCCTACGGAGGTTCGAATCCTCCCCCGCCCACACGATCGAATTGCAGCAATAGAGATTCGCAGCGAACAGGGATGGCGTAACACGTTTGCGAATTAGGCCCACATAGCTCAGTCGGTAGAGCACATTCTTGGTAAGAATGAGGTCATCGGTTCAAGTCCGATTGTGGGCTCCTAGTCAAGTTGTGGCACTCGAATCGATTGATCGTTGGGCGAGTTCCGCACAGTGACGTTAGCCATGAAAAATGGCCAAGCCGCCCTGATTATGGGCGGCGTGTTGTTGCATTAAGAATCACGGGTCCAGTCGTCGTTGCCGATTTTCTGAATGAAGTTTGTACTGATTTCAGAAACTTGTTGCTGAGCATGGTCGAAATAGTGAACAGTCGAAATAAAATCGAGTTCAGGAGGCATTGATCATATGTCTAAAGCGGTATTTGAGCGGACGAAGCCCCATGTAAACGTGGGGACAATTGGGCACATTGATCATGGCAAGACGACGCTGACAGCAGCCATGACCAAGGTTTTGAGTCTGAAAGGTCAGGCGGACTTTTCCGCATTTGACATGATTGACAATGCGCCGGAAGAGAAGGCGCGCGGCATCACGATTGCGATTGCGCACGTGGAATATCAGACGGACACGCGGCACTATGCGCACGTGGACTGTCCGGGACACGCCGACTACATTAAGAACATGATTACTGGAGCGGCGCAGATGGACGGCGCTATTCTGGTCGTAGCCGCGCCGGACGGGCCCATGCCGCAGACGCGCGAGCACATCTTGCTGGCTCGCCAGGTGGAAGTGCCGGCCATGGTGGTCTTCCTGAACAAGGTCGACATGATGGACGACGAAGAGCTGTTGGAGCTTGTGGAGATGGAGTTGCGCGAGCTGTTGGACAGCTACGGTTTTCCTGGCGACGACACGCCCATCGTGCGCGGCAGTGCGCTGCAGGCGTTGGAGTGCGAAAGCACGGACCCGGATGCGCCGGAATACGAATGCATATGGGAGCTCATGCGCGTGATTGACGAGTACATACCCACGCCAGAGCGCGACATCGAGCAGCCGTTTTTGATGTCGATTGAAGATGTGTTTAGCATCAAGGGACGCGGCACAGTAGTCACCGGTCGTATTGACCGCGGCGTCATCAAGCCCATGGAAGAGGTCGAGATCGTGGGTCTGGCGCCCACCCGCACCACCACGGTGACGGGCGTGGAGATGTTCCGCAAGCTGCTGGACAAGGGCATCGCCGGCGACAACGTAGGTTGTCTGCTGCGCGGCATTGCACGCGAGGACGTGGAGCGCGGCCAGGTGCTGGCTAAGCCGGGCACGATTACGCCGCACACCGAGTTCATGGCGCAGGTCTATGTGCTGAAGAAGGAAGAGGGCGGACGACACACGCCGTTCTTCCACGGCTATCGACCGCAGTTCTACATTCGCACCATGGACATCACCGGCAACATCGAGTTGCCCGAAGGCGTCGAGATGGTCATGCCGGGCGATAATGTGAACATGAAGGTGGAGCTGATTTCGCCGGTAGCGCTGGAAGTGGGCAGCCGCTTCGCCATCCGCGAAGGCGGTCGCACCGTCGGCGCCGGCGCCATCACCGAGATCCTGAAGTAAGTGATTCCTTGCAGAGGCATGGTATAATACCTCTGCAATTAAGGCGAGTAGCTCAATTTGGCAGAGCGGTGGTCTCCAAAACCACAGGTTGCGGGTTCAAGTCCTGCCTCGCCTGCCTCGTACCAGCCACCGGCTTCGGCAAGCCGGTGGCTATTTTCGAAAGAAGGTCTCGTGGATTCGAACGCCAGTGCCGACGAGACTGAAAGACGACAAAGCGAATTTTGTAGTGGCGAATCGGTATGCGCTGTGATGATTTGGATGGAATAGCCAAGCCATACGGAGTATCGTTGAACTGATGCAGCAAAGGTAAAGGTGAAAGATGAGTCCTTCTGCTACGGCGAAGTCAAGATCGGATAACCGACTGGTACGCTACTTCCGCGACACTCGTGCTGAAGTCGCGAAGGTAACCTGGCCGACCCGGGAAGAGGGCTTGCGCCTGACAGGTATCGTACTTGTAGTGACGGTAATTTCCGGCCTCTTTCTGTGGATGGCCGATTCATTCTTCGGCTTTGTTATCACCGGACTCTTGCAGCTTATGTAGCTGTCGGAAATAAGTCGGTTTGGTGGTTGCGTTGGTAGCGCGCTGTCAAGTTGATTCGCTTGACCTGACTGGCATTGACGACGCGTAGATGAAGGAGATGGAAATGGACGCCGAACAGAAAGATATGGATTCTCAGACCAGTACGATGTCTGATGATGAGGAATTGAATCTAGACGAACTCGTGGACGGCGAACTTGAGGCCGAGTCTGCCGCGACTGCAGCAGACGAACCGTCGACCAGCGATGAACTGACGGAAGAAGACCTCGCAGCCATGGATGCTGAAATCATGGCGAAGATTGAAGCGGAAGAAGCCGGACCGCACCCAGAATGGTTCGTGATCCATTCCTATTCGGGCATGGAGAACAAAGTCAAGAAGAATATTGAGCATCGCGCCGAATCCATGGGCATGACCGACAAAATTTTGGATATTGTCGTGCCTACGGAGACTGAGATTGAGATTCGCAAGGGCAAACGGCGCGAGGTTGAACGCCGAGTCTTCCCAGGTTATGTGCTCGTCAACATGATCATGGACGAGGACAGCTGGTATGTTGTTCGCAATTCGCCGGGTGTCACCGGTTTTGTGGGCATGGGAAATAAGCCCACCGCACTGCGCGAAGAGGAAGTGGACAAGATCATGCGCCGCATCGAATCTGATGAGCCGCGCATCAAGGTCAGCTTCCAAATCGGCGAACACGTTCGCATTATGAACGGACCATTTGCTGAATTCGGCGGTACAGTCGACGAGATTTACCCGGACAAAGGCAAGGCCAAAGTGCTGGTCAGTTTCTTTAACCGGGAAACACCGGTCGAAGTGGACTTTCTTCAACTAGAGCGGGATACTTAACACTGTCACAGCCGCGAAACATCCGGTTCGTGAAGTTAGCAAACGTGAGTTACGGCCTGTGCGGCCGTCAAAATAACTAAGCTGACAACTGGGAGCCCAAGACGATTGCCAACCGTTGAAGGCGAGCACCAGAGTCAGAAGGAGTAAGGAAATGGCAAAGAAAATTAAAGCAATGGTTAAGTTGCAGCTCCAGGCAGGCAAAGCGACGCCTGCACCGCCGGTAGGTACCGCTTTGGGTCCCCACGGCGTCAACATTATGGTTTTCTGCAAGGAATACAACGCCCGAACGCAGTCTTCTATGGGGCAGATTATTCCCGTGGACTTGACAATCTTCGCTGACAACACCTTCACGTTCGTCACGAAGACGCCACCCGCAGCGGATCTCATTCGCAGGGCAGCGGGCGTGGACAAGGGCAGCGGTGAGCCGAGCCAGGAAGTGGTTGGCAGCATCAATCGAGCCCAGGTGCGCGAGATCGCTGAGGTCAAGATTAAAGATCTGACCGGCGTCAGCGTGGAGAGCGCCATGAAGATGGTGGAAGGTACCGCTCGCAGCATGGGCGTTAGGGTGACCGACTAGGCGCATTGTGCCTAGTTCATCGTCAAGTTGATTGATTCAAAGCGAACACATATTCGCCTCAAGTTAGTGGAAGGGAGCAACACTCCCGCTAATACCACGGAGGAATAAATAACATGGCAAAGCATAGCAGACGCTATAACGAAATCCAGGAAAAGGTGGACCGGGAAGCCCAGTATCCGCCTGAGGAAGCGGTCAGCATAGTCAAAGAACTAGCCACTGCCAAATTTGATGAGACAGTCGAAGTGCACATGCGCACCGGCACAGACCCTCGTTACGCGGACCAGCAGGTGCGCGGCGTCGTCACCCTGCCCGCAGGTACCGGTCGCGAGGTTCGGATTGTGGTCTTCGCCGGACCTGATGGACAAGAGATCGCGAAGGAAGCCGGCGCCGATTATGTTGGTGGAGAAGAGCTTGCCGAAAAGATCCAGGGCGGCTGGATGGACTTTGACACCGTTCTAGCAACACCGGATATGATGCGTGTGGTTGGTCGCCTAGGTCGTGTACTTGGACCGCGCGGTCTCATGCCCAGTCCTAAGACCGGAACGATTCTGCCGGCTGAGGACCTGCCGCGTGTGATCGAAGAGACGCGTCTGGGACGTGTCGAATTCCGCGTTGACAAGACCGCCAACATCCATGTGCCAGTGGGTAAGGCGTCCTTCGAGCAGAACCAGCTGATGAAGAACCTGGCTTCTTTGATGGAAGCGCTCATGGCTGCGAAACCGTCGGGCCTCAAGGGTAACTATATCAACCGCCTCGTGCTGACCAGCACAATGGGTCCTGGCGTCAAGGTGGACATCAACGAAGCCAGTGCGTTGAAGGCCTCGGACTACTAAAGGTATTTCATTCGGATGCTGTTGGTCCGGCGCCCGATTTGCGCGAAAGAGAAGGCAAGCATATAATCTCGGTCTGTAACTGAATAGCTCTTTATGATAGGGAAGGGAAACCTTTCCTCTCGTGCCGAAGACAGCAGGTGGTGATACCGTAATTGTATTCCAACGGGAATGCAGCCTGCCGAGGTGATAGCAGAGAAGTAGTTGTGGTCGAGCTAAGACCGCAAATCTGCAACGCGAGCAGCCGTTGAATGCTGCACGCGACCTTTGAGCCACGAATACGGCGTCTTCCGCACTATCGGTGAAGACGCCGTTTTATTTTCTTATGAGCTGGTTAGTCATGCGTCCTGTCACAGAGGATGGGCGAGACGCGTGTTCGGGACTGCGAAACGTCTCGAAGAATCCTGAAGGGAAGGAGGAAAGTACACTTGGCTATAACACGAAAGAAGAAGGAAGAACTGCTTGAGTTGTATAAGGATCAGATTGATAGCGCATCTGCAGTCGTTTTTGCAGACTATCGCGGCATCAATGTGAGGCAGATCCAGTCGCTGCGTACCAAGATGAAAGATACCGGCGCAACCTTCATGGTCGTCAAGAACTCTATCATGGGTTTGGCGTTGGAACAGCTCGACCGTGAAGTTGCCGAGGAGCTGCTGACAGGAACCAAGGCCGTTGCATTCTGTGGCGAGGACATCGGCAAGAGCGTTTCTGCGTTGAAGGATTGGATCAAGGCTGAGGACAAAGGCTCCATCGAAGGCGGTCTGGTTGAATCGACCATCCTGGATGCAGCCGGAGCGGCAGCTTTGTCCGAGCTGCCAAGCAAGGAACAGGTTCTGAGCATGATCCTGGGCACAATCAGCGCCCCGTCCGGTAGCCTGGTACGCACGATCAATGCGCCGGCGGCCAGCCTGGCTCGAGTACTGAACGCACGTGCGCAGCAGATGGAAGAAGCGGCCTAGTCCGCCACTGAATGTCTGGAACAAAATATCTGCATTAGCAAGTAATTGAACTAAACGAGTTGACTTCCTAACGAGGAAGCAGCAGGTTTCCAATTTTGGAGGAAATATACAATGGCCGATTTGGCAGCAATCAAGGAACAATTGGACGAACTGACCCTAGTAGAGGCGTCAGAGCTCGTGAAGATGTTGGAAGAAGCATGGGGCGTCAGCGCAGCAGCACCGGTCGCAATGGCAGCCATGGGCGCAGCCGGCGGCGATGCGGCTGAAGAAGCTGAGGAACAGACAGAGTTCGACGTGGTCCTGACCGATGTCGGCGCCAAGAAGATCAACGTTATTAAGGCAGTTCGCTCTCTGACCAGCCTGGGCCTGAAAGAGGCGAAGGAAGTCGTCGAAGGCGCACCGTCCACCATTCTATCCGCAGTCAGCAAGGAATCTGCTGACGAGGCTAAGCAGGCCCTCGAGGCTGAAGGCGCCAGCGTAGACCTGAAGTAATTGTAGTACAAGCGAACTTCACTGATGTGAACGCCTGCGAAATAAGCGCAGCAGGCTAGATCGTGTAGAATAAGAACCGGAGTTGCCGATAATACTAGGTGGCTCCGGTTCTTCTTTCGATAACACAGTCGGGCTCTTAGCGCAGCGCGCCCATCACCCGTAACGATATCGTCTGTGTACTATTCAGGGCCGCGCACAGCCTCCAACGCCTCCTCCGGCGTCAACTCTTCGCGTAGAACGCCCAACTGCGCTGACAGCATTCGATCGGCGAAATCAGCAAAGGCACGCCCATTAGGCAACGCCGATGCAACCGATAGCTGGTCTGCGAGAAAATCCGTCAACGATCCCTGGTGCGCCCATAGGTCGAGCGCTGTCGATTGTGTTGGCAGTCGATGGATATATTGGCTCCAAGGCCCTTGCACACTTGGCGCCAGCAGACTACTGATCAGATTAGTCGACAATGTGCGCTGTGTCTCGTCCTCGCCTAGCAGCACGAACGCCCATGTGGAAGCAATTGTTGCAGGGTCACCGCTGCGGGTCGGCGTCGAACCATAGATCAAGTCCGGTGTAGATTCCAGTACGGCTAGTACGCTGTCTGCTGAAAGATTGCCGTAGGCAGGTGCACTGTCAACCATTTGATTCCATACGCCGTCCAGTGACGCAGTATCGATCACGCTCTCCGGTATTAATCCTGAACGCCTGCCGTTTTGGATGAAGCTAAATACATTGAGCAGCGCCGACTCGTTACTGACCGAACCATCTTCTCGCAATTCACCACCGGCGCCCACGTATTGCAGCAAGACAGCAGAATTTTGAAACAGATCGTCGCCCGAAGACGCGAAGTAGTATGGATGGTCCTGGCTCAGCAGCTCCCCCCACCGTGTAGGCGCGACCTCGTCGTCCAGACCGGCTCCAGCCAGCAGCAGTAGATCGGCGAGATAGGGTATGCCGTATACTTCGCCGCCATACTGAACCGCATCCAACGCAAAAGGATATAAGTCAGATCCAATCGACTGCGATGTATTCAGCGGTTTTAGAAGCCCCAGTTCAACCAAGGGACCGATATGTTGCGAGTTGATGAGCGCGACATCCGGCAGAATGTCAGGCGCGACTTGTTGCGCGCTGCTCAGATAGGAGTACATATCAGATTGCCCGCCGTCAGCTTTCGTTTGCAAGTTGATGCGAACGCCGGGATCGGCTTGTTCCCACTGTCGGAAGGCATTCGAAAGCAGATCACCCGCGCCGCCCTCTTGATCATGGCTGGTAAAATCTGGCAGCCAAATCACCAGTTGTCGTCTGGAGTCTATGGAGTCCGATGTAGCGCTATCGGCGACGGTGCCAGTGGTGACTGTCGCGGCTGCGGCCATTGAATCGGCCTCTGGGTTCGCCGATTCATTCTCGCGGCAGCCTGTAAACAGTATCAATACCAGGAGCACAAAGCTGATGCGTGGTATGAAGAACGAAATTCGCTGTCCTTCGACTTGGTTTCCGTGAGGCGTATTCATAGGCGTTTTATGTGCGATAGGAGAATTTATGTGATTCCGTTGACCGGAGCGTACACTACCGAGTCTCGTTTGCGCAAACGCCCACGAGTACTTACGCTACTGGTTGGCACAGATGCATTTGTCCACGCTGAACGCCGCATGCTACAATCAGCGCACAATGTTACATACGGATTACAGCGCTTCGTACTCCACATGGCGTGTCATCGGCCATGAATGGGCAGTAGCGTATCTGCAAAGAGCGATTACTGCATCTAACACACAAGCCTCAGACAATCAACGGGGACTACGGAACGCCTATCTTTTTCTGGGTCCGCAGCAGGTTGGCAAGTCAACGCTCGTGCGCGCCTTCGCTAAAGCACTCTTGTGCGAACGAACGGACCTAGACGGACAAGCGTGTGGTGAATGCGTATCTTGTCGCATGCTCGACGGTAGTGGCCATCCTGACTTGCGGATTTTCGCCCCCACGGACAAGGATGAGGCGATAGATCGCGTAAACGGCAGCCTAAAGGTTGAACACGCCGACGAACTGATACACGATGCATCGTTGCGTCCAAACATGGGCCGCTATAAAGTCTTTCTGATCCAAGAGGCGCAGCTCGCCAATGCTGCGTTTCTGAACAAGATTCTCAAAACTGTTGAAGAACCGCCGGACAGAACAATCATCTGTATAACTGCTACGGACCGGTCCCAGGTTCTACTAACCATTGTCAGTCGATGTGAAGTGATGGAACTGCGTCCGATAGCGGCAGAGACTATCCGTCAGGCGCTCATAGCCGACTATGATGCTGACCTAGAAAGAGCTGAACTGTTGGCACGCTTGGCACGCGGGCGTTTTGGATGGGCTGTTCGACAGCTTGAGGACAAGAATAGCGACCAACTACGGCTGGAGCAGATCAGCCAGTTGCACCAGCTTGTGGTTGGAAGTCGCGTCGACCGACTGCGCTTTTCGGAGCAGACGAGCGCACAGCGCAATAGTGAGCGCCTGTTTGGCATGCTGGAAATGTGGGCTATCTGGTGGCGCGACGTACTCTTGGTACAGAATGATTGCGCGGACGCCATTAGCAATCTGGACCAGCTACAGGCGGTTGAACGATATGCCTCACAGATGGAGTCGACGTCGGTACGCCATCATCTCGACACGCTGAAGCGTATCGAACAATATCTGCATCACACCGTGAATACACGCTTGGCATTAGATGCGCTGTTGCTAGATATGCCCCGACCGGCTTCGACTGGGGCGCGCGCAACTATACAGGCTTGACTGGCGAAGGTTTATGCGGCGCTTACGCATCCTGGCTGCACAGCCTGATGCAAGCACGCCGTTTCTAATGGAGTAAACAGAATGCCTACCGTTGTGGGTGTCCAATTCAGACCCGTTACCAAAATATATCATTTCTCACCAGGAGAATACCAAGACCTGCACGCCTCGGACTATGTAATCGTCGACACGACACGCGGCCAAGCGGCAGCCCAGGTCGTAGAACCTCCTCATCCCATTGACGATGACGAGGTAGCCAGCGAGATCAAACCCGTGGTTCGTCGCGCCACAGCTTGGGATCTGGTACAGAAGGACAACTGGGAACATAAAGAAGAAGAAGCGCTGGTGATCTGCCAGGCCAAAGCCAAGGAATCCGATCTAGATATCAAGGTCATCCGCTGCCAATACAACTTTGACGGCGGACGTCTGGTCGTGTTCTTTTCGGCTGAAAACCGCGTTGATTTCCGCAGTCTGGTACGTGAGCTGGCAAGCGTATTCCGCACGCGAATCGAAATGCGGCAAATCGGCGTGCGCGACGAGGCAAAGCTTCTGGACGGTGTTGGGAAGTGCGGACGCCAGCTATGCTGCACCAGTTGGCTGCGGCAGTTCACCCCAGTGAGCATCCGTATGGCCAAGAACCAGCAACTGCCGCTCAACCCCGATGAGATCAGCGGAGTGTGCGGTCGGCTGCTCTGTTGCCTCGCTTATGAGAATTCACATTATAAAGAGCAGAACAAGAAGATGCCGAAACCGGGGGCCGAAGTAGTTACGCCCCAGGGTGCGGGCCGCGTACGCCATGTACATCCGCTCACGGAGACGATCACCGTCATGCTGTCCAACATGGTTCTAAGCGATTTCCACATCGACGACCTGATCACGGGCAAGAGCGACGCCGGCACGACGTGCAGCACGTGTAGCGGTTGCACCAGTCAACGTAGGGCTGCAGCCAGCGAAGACCAGGACGAAGAAGCATCGGATACGACAGATTCGTCTGACGAAGACTCCGATAAGTCGTCAAGCTCTAAGTCCAGAAGGCGACGACGACGCTCTAGTCAACGCAATCGACGACAGTCCAAGCGACAGAACAAAGACTAAGCAACTGATTTCGACGACCGAGACAGTACGGTTGGCGGTCGCGCTGAATGCAGAAACAGGAAGCGAGCTCTCGCTTCCTGCAACGCGGCCTTGCTATAGCAACCAGAGAGGCTCAACGCTCGTTAGCGCTGTGCCTATCCTGCAACAGTCATACCGATAGGGCGTTTGAACACAGCCATGCGCACTGCTGTCCGTTCGTTCCCGTCGATATCCACCTCTGTGAAGCTTGGCACAACGGCAAGATCTATCTCATCCTGTTCAAGATATCCCCTGGCGATAGCTACAGCCTTTATTGCTTGATTCACCGCACTAGCGCCGATTGCCTGTACTTCTGCATATCCATGTTCACGCATAACGCCGGCGATCGCGCCTGCCACCGCCGTCGAACGGGACTGGGCAGATACTTTGATGAGTTCAGCCATGACGCCTTGTTTCCCTCCAAAATGCTCTAACTACTGTCCGAATGCGCTTATTGATGAACCTACTAACGCCCTAAACCAAATTGAACTCTGTTTCTCTATGCCGAATTGACATCGGGTCAATACGCTCGCAATTCACACAACGGCAGTAGAGTACACAGCCTAATGATTTTCGACAGCATTCTAGCACAGTAGCGAAAACTCGCATATCGCCGTTTTTCTACCTCGACGATATACGAGTTTGAGACGCAATTACGCGGCTATTTGATAGTGAAGAAGACGATCACATATTCAGTTGCTCGTCTCAATATACTATGGGTATCTTCTGCTACTGTGCATATTCGACCGAACGGGTCTCTCGAATGACTGTCACACGGATCTGGCCGGGATATTGCAAATTGTCCTCTATCTTCTTTGCGATACCCTTGCTCAGTTCGATTGCAGCCAGGTCATCCACCACATCCGGTTTGACAATGACGCGGATCTCTCGACCCGCTTGAATGGCGAACGTTTGACTCACGCCTTCAAAGCTGTTACCGATCTCCTCGAGCTCGGTAACGCGCCTGATATACGCTTCGAGGCTTTCCCGACGCGCACCAGGACGTGCACCGCTGATGGCGTCCGCGGCACTGACGATGACCGCTTCGACCGATTGCGGCTCGACTTCCCCGTGATGGCTGGCAATGCAGTTGACAACGACCTCGTTGACCCCATAGCGTTTGGCGATTTCAGCGCCGACGATGGCGTGCGGCCCTTCCACTTCATGGCTGACCGCCTTGCCGATATCGTGCAGGAGGCCGCCCAGGCGCGCCACACGCACGTCAGCGTGCAGTTCAGCTGCGATCAGCGCTGCAATATGGGCGGTCTCAATTGAGTGGTTAAGCTGGTTCTGTCCATAGCTCGTGCGGTACTTGAGACGTCCGAGTAGGCGCTGCAGCTCTCGATGAAGACCCTGCGCGTGGGTCTCAATGGCAGCCTGTTCGCCAGCCTCTGCGATGACCCGATCGATTTCCGAGCGCGCCTGTTGCACCTCTTTCTCGATACGAGTGGGATGAATGCGACCGTCGGCAACCAGCTTACTCAATGCCATGCGGGCGATCTCGCGTCGGACCGGGTCAAAACTACTGATAATAATAGCTTCTGGTGTGTCATCTACGACCAGGTCCACGCCGATGGCTTGCTCTATAGCTCGAATATTGCGTCCTTGCCTGCCGATAATGCGTCCCTTCATCTCGTCCGAAGGCAGATCGACGCTGCTGACGGCGTATTCAGTGACATGCTCACTGGCAGTGCGCTCAATGGCGAGTGTAATGATCTCACGAGCCCGACGGTCGGCAGTTTCCATTGTTTCAGCCTCGACCTCACGGATCACGCGAACCATTTCCTGTCGGGATTGCGCTTCGACGCGTTCCAGGATAACCTTTTGTGCATCCTCCTCGCTCATCTGTGCAACGCGTTGCAACTCGGCTGACCACTCTTCTTCCATTTCCTCCAGCTTCTGTTCCCGCTTCTCAAGCTCTGAGGTCCGTCGATTCAGATTCCTTTCTCGATTCTCAGTCTGTTCCAGTCGCTTCTCGGCATTGTCCAGTCGAATTTGTAACCGCTCCTCAACTCGTTCTAGTTCAGAGCGTCGACGGCTGAGTTCAGCCTCCATATCGTTGCGTATCTGTACCTGTTCCTCTTTTGCAGTCAGCTTCATCTCTTTGACTTGAGTTTCAGCCTCTGCCAGTATCCGTTCTGCTTGATCCTTTGCGCTCTGTCGGCTTTGTCGCTGGCGCTCTAGCTCTGAATCGACACCGGCATTACGACCGGTTCGATAGGCGAAATACGCGGCGATTCCTGCGCTCAACAGACCGACAAGGACAATGAGAACGATCCATACAATCGCTTCCATGGTGCGGTCCTTTGCAGTTTGACCCCACTATTCGTGGGAATAGTCATTTTTCATAATCGTTCGTCATGCGAAATACAGCTTCGCACAGTACAATAGCATCAATACCTGCGGGAAATTAATACATATGTCAAATAATAATAGAAAGCGCTGTAGCGAACGCTACAGCGCATGTTCTCGACATAGACAACCAGTCAACTCACACTTCGTCATCGACCGGACACGCTATCGAAAACTCGATACCGCTTTATGTCAATATAAAGGAGTGCTGTCGATACTGGCCGACATTATGTCAACGCCTGAATCATCGCCTATCGTCGTTATGGCAACTTGTCACCGGCACTTATCCACGTGCCGAATAACTGAACAAGACCCGTCGTCGGCTAATCGGCGGGAATCTCTTCGGCGGCTGCCTCGACCTCATCCGCGTTCGCTCGCGGTTGGAGTCCAACCTTTTCGCGGATCAAGCCGTCGATCTCTGCTGCCACTTCTTCGTTCTCTTGGAGATAGCTTTTTGCTGCTTCCCGACCTTGACCTAGTAACTCTTCGCCATATCGGTAATAAGCGCCCCTTTTTGTCAGAATGTCGAATTCCACGCCCAGGTCCACGATGTCGCCGGAGGTGCTGATGCCTTCGTTGTACATGATGTCGAACTCCGCCACTTTGAAGGGCGGCGCCACCTTGTTCTTACGAATGGTCACCCGCGTCCGGTTGCCGACTACGTCTGTGCCCTGCTTGATGGCCTGAATACGGCGCACGTCAATGCGCACGCTGGCGTAGAACTTCAACGCCATGCCGCCCGTGGTCGTTTCCGGGTTGCCAAACATCACGCCGATCTTCTGGCGCAACTGGTTGGTGAAGATGAGGCTCGTGTTGGACGTCTTCACCACGCCGGTAAGCTTGCGCAGCGCCTGGCTCATGAGCCGCGCTTGCAATCCCATATGGCTGTCGCCCATCTCCCCCTCAATCTCCGCCCGAGGCACCAACGCCGCCACACTGTCGATGACTACCACGTCCATGGCGCCGGAACGCACCAAGGCTTCGGCTATCTCCAACGCCTGCTCGCCGGTGTCCGGCTGGCTCACGTAGAGATCGTCGATGTTGACGCCGATGCGGGCGGCATACGACGGGTCCAGCGCATGTTCAACATCCACAAACCCGCAGATGCCGCCCAGTTCTTGCGCTTCCGCAATAATATGTAGACAGAGTGTGGTCTTGCCGGAACTCTCGGGCCCGTAGATTTCCACGATGCGGCCGCGAGGAATGCCGCCGACGCCCAGCGCTATGTCTAGGCTTAGGCTGCCGGTGGGTATGGATTCGACCTGGAGCTGGGTCGCATCGCCTAACTTCATGACGACGCCGTCTCCGAAACGTTTATGCAGGCCGGCCAATGTTGTTTCGAGTGCTTTTTGCCGACCGTCAGTACTCATTGCTAACTCCAAAAGATTGTTGCCAAATTAGACCGCTAACGCGTTTCGGCTAGCAGTCTCCTGTTCACGATGTTTCATATGCACCTATAGCGTTGCGTTATAGTTTACTTCAGATACCCGTTTATGGCAAAAGCAATTGCATTTTCGCTGCCGGGGTTCAAGCCGCACCGCGAGTTCCGATAAACGCATGCCAATCCGCTGAATTTAGCGACTGAGTCGTCGTAGGAAGAACCATGCCCTTTATCGACAGCTGTCGTTGTTACTGTCAAGATAGTCACAACTTCCCTGCAGACGCCAGAGTACCGCATAGAAAATCGTCGCCCAGAATGATCCGGACGACGAAGAAGAGTACTATATGGATAAGTTCTACTGTACCAACAATAGTTGCGAATCTTCGGGCGCTGTTTACTACAATAAATCTACTGATTAGATCGTGATGATGTACATCTTGTCGCGGAGAGTCATGATGTTCTGACGCAGTGCATCGTCCTGGTCGAGGTCGTCAGAGATTCGTTCAACACCGTAGCGTATTGTACTGTGATCCCTGCCGCCAAGCTGGTCGCCGATTGCTGGCAACGACATGTCATTCTCATTCCGCAACAGGTACATGACGATCTGCCGCGCATAAGCAATGTCCTTGGTCCGCTTTCGTCCCACGATATCGTCTGACGTGAGCGAGTAGTGCTCCGCCACGATGCGGATGACCTCATCCGGCGAGCAGGAAACCCTACGCGGCGCCAGGTCCTCCAGCACAGAACTCGCATAGCTCGTAGTGAGCTCTATACCGGTCAGCCTGGCTTGCATGCAAATGCGATTGAGGGCGCCTTCTAATTCGCGAATGTTGCTGTCCACGCGTTCCGCAACCATCATCAGCACGTCGTACTGCACCGGCACGCCCATGCGATTAGCCTTCGACTGCAGGATCGCCACACGAGTTTCGAAGTCAGGCTTGGAAATATCTGTCTGCAAGCCGCCCTCGAAGCGGCTGCGAAGCCGCTCTTCCAGCGTTGCTAGCGCCTTGGGCGGACGGTCGCTGCTGAGCACTACTTGCTTAGTGCTAGCGTGCAGATGATTGAATGTATGGAAGAACTCTTCCTGCGTGCTTTCCTTGCCGCCGATAAACTGGATGTCGTCGATGAGTAGTATATCCACAGCGCGATATTTGTCGCGAAATTGCTCGGTCGTATGATTGCGGATAGAACTAATAAGTTCGTTTGTGAATTGCTCAGAAGAACAATAGATCATGGTATAGCCACGTTGCCGTGCACTATTGCCGATTGCGTTAAGGAGATGCGTCTTACCCAAACCAGTACCGCCATAGACGAAGAGCGGGTTGAATCCACGACCTGGACTGTCAACTACGGCCAGCGCTGCAGCGTGTGCCAGACGGTTGTGGTTGCCTACGATGAAGGACTCGAACGTGTTATTCGGATTCAGTTGACTGTTGAAGCGATCCGTGCCATTGGTCGCTGCCTGCACAGCGCTCTGCACACGTTGCTCCTCCGTTACCTGATAGAGCGGTGGCGGCTCCTGCTCGAACGAATCGATAACGGGCCTCGATCGCACTAGAAACTTTACCTGCACACTGCGATGCATGATGCTGCTGAGCGTCCGTTTAATATTATTGCGCAGGCGATTTTCCAGCCAATCCCGGGCGTACGCGTTCGGAATGCCGATGATAAACTCGCCATCCTCATATGCGATCACATCCGTATTGCGCACCCACGTATCAAAGGTTGTGGGCGGGATCTGCAAAGCTAGTTCGCTAAGCACCATCTGCCAGATCACGTTTGGATCGAAGGCGGATGATGCTGGCGTGCTTAGCTCGTTTTCATCGTACGCTATACGGTCAACGCTGTCTTTACCATTTCTTGCTGTTGCACCTTTTTCCATATGTTCAGCCAAGTTTAATAGAACAACCCTGTCTAGCTCGTCAAGCACGTCAGCTGACTGGGTGGACCGCGACGAACTATTCAATTCCATGACACCCTCCACATACGGTTACCAGGTCTATTTCTAGCGAATAATAAACCCGCCTTCTGCACGACGAGTGCAGAAATCACCGTAGGTTCTATTCTGTTGTGGTGATGGTGGACCATCTAGGTAGCGTGCGCTGTTGACTTGGGATTGCGCCACAGATACCAAAGCCGATGGTCTACACTTTGTGAGCGTGCTAAAAAAAACGCTTCACCTGATAAGAGCTAACATTCGGTTGACAAGATGTACGTCATGTTCACTTTACAGTTGAACGACATTTGTGCGCCGGAATGTGGCCGCATTCCGTCCTGCCTTACAAGCGTTCATCAACTGCCTTCAACCACTCCGCTAACCCATCGCACTTATCTTCACCCAGAACTACAGTATCGGAATTGGTACAAGCTTTGAATAAGTTCGTTGATAAGCATGACGGCTCTAACCCTCCGAACGATACCCATAAAGTGCGCTGTTAAGGTTGCGTGGCAGAACTTGTTACGCTAAAAGTGTACCAAATGGCGTGGCATACTTCAAGGTCTTACATCCCGTTTCTGGTCCAATTTGCCATAGTTATTGTCAATATACAGTAGTCATAAAATTAACAGGTACTATATGTAGTAGGTCGATTTTTCACCATCACGACATAGGTCGGCATTCGTTTGCCTATTTCGGACGAAATTTAAGGTGAAAGACTTCGTTGCATTTTAGCGAGAATTTACTGCGAAAATTGTCCGCATTACTCGCTTACTTATCCACGACACGGGTAGAGTTATCCCCAGACTTATCCCCAATGGATGGTACAATGGTGATATCAAGCGCAATCATGCGTGCAGCTTTTGGGCTCAGATCTCTAGAAATCATGGGATAAACTGTCCGTGTATTCCGGCTATTTTAACCATTACAACCATATCGCCGAAGGATACTGGGACCGGCGCTCCTTTCTCGGCCATTGGTGGCGCATCAATCGCGGAGACGCTCGCTGGGCGCCGCCCTACTACCCGAAACTCTTTGATGCAATTGTGCGTCGGCGTAGCCCGTATATGGCAAAACTGCGCCCGAAGTATATCCACATGCTTGCACTGCCCGACAACCGCAAGCCAAACGAAGAAGGACTTCCCAAGCCGTCCACAGCGCTGTTTGAAACGACGACGGGAGCCTGCGCCGTGCTATGCGACCCCAGACGCAAGGACGGTACTGCCTACCTAGGGCTGCTGCACTGCGTAAACGACCTGCCTTCGCTCAAGCGCTTCCTGAATCTTGCCATCGATTGTGCCGGCCAGTTGGGGTATCACCGCCTGGTAGGGCCAACCGGCCTTTCTCCTCATCTGCAGTACGGCGTGCTCATGGACCATTTCCATCTCACACCGCCCCTGCATTCCCCCTACAACCCTCCATATGTGCCCGAGATCGTTCAGGGCGCCCTGCGACCCTACCGCGCCAGTCATCTCTATCATGTCGACGTAGCCTCAGCGGAGATAGAGAACGAAGACGCTGTCGTATTCCGTGTTCGGCATCACCGTGGAGAAGAGATTGCCCACGAACTTGCGCCCCTATTTCAACGTGTGTTTGACGAGCCGGACGGCTTTCCCAAACCGGATGAAGATGAGACTGCGTTCATCCTGGACTGGCTATCCGTGTGGCCATTGGACGCATACATTGCCTACGTAAGTGATGCGCCTGTGGGTTATGCGCTACTGCAGCCGGACTTTGCACCGGCGGTTGCTCGAGCACGCGGCGGTCGCAACCCACTCTGGCGCTCGTGGCTGGCGCTGCGCAGCCGTTATCCAACCCGTGACGGTCGTCTGCTGTACGGCGGCGTGCTGCCGGACTATCGCCGGCGCGGTATTGCGAGCCAGTTGTGGCGTCACGTGCTCCTGCATGCACAGTCAGCCGGGTGGGAAACGCTGAACATAGGCCCGGTCTCATTCGCCAACGTCGCCGGCGCATTCCTCGCAAAACAGGGCGCCGTGCGACGCCAGACCTATCGTCTTTTTGCCACTGAGCTGTAGGCGAATGGTTGCAGAAGCTCGCAGGGCATCACGATGTGTAGGTGCGTATGAGCGTGAGATGCAACGGCAGATGGCGCGCAGAGTGCATTTCAGGCGGAACTTTCTGAGCGCAATAGTAGCGAAGCGCTACTGAACCGTGTAGCCGTAGCCGGGAGGCACGACGCTGATCCACGTGTGTCCGGGCTTCAGGCCGATTTCCACACCGTTGCCGTCATAGAAACGCGGCGTATCGCCGCGACTGTCACTGTGCCAGACGCCCGGGTAGGCGCGTCCATCGCGAAAGACAATCACATCGCCGCTGCCGAAGAGGTTCAGGCGGATGCTAGTGCTGCCCAGGCTGTCCTCCACAATGTCGGTTGCCTGATGCGGTACAACCTGCAGAATGACGTTCTCCACCGCCAGTTGTGAACCCGAGTTGCCGTCGGTATGCACTGCACCGCTCATACTGCGCAGATAGCGTCCGCTGCCGGCGTCATACTGGAACGACGCCTGCCCGTTGGGATACGGGATGCTCAGACTCATGCCGGATTCTCCCTCTCCGGGCGCATCGCCGAAGGTAAAACCGCGAATCGCAGCCGGCTTCTGCACGCCCCAATCCGCCAGCCACTGCCGCAACTTGGCTGTGGAGGTGCGCAAGCGCGTACGGTAGTCGTTGCCGATGCTGGTGGAGTAGCGCGTGTTGGACGCATCATCCAGGTCGACATCCATGTACGGAAATGGCGCCTGGTGCTTGAGCAGGTAGCGCACGCCGTCGCTGGCGCCGCTGCAGGCTAAGCCGGCGTCGTACAACGCACCCATATAGTAATTGATGAGCCGGGCGCTGCGCACAGGCCCAATTTGCGCTGCGTCGCCGCCGTAGTAGATGGCGCTGAAGCGCGTAATGCCGTAGCCCTCCATGAGGTACTCGTAGACGACGTCCGCCTGACTGGTACCCATTTGCGGGCGGGCTGCGTAATCGTTGTTGATGCAGACGATGATGGGTCGCTGTCCGCTGCGATCGCCGGGAAGGGGCCGCCCCGTCAACGGATTCGTGCCGCCGGCAGCGGAGAAGTTGCCGGAGCCGGGTAATCCCTCACCGGCGCTCGTGGACGCAGCGGATGCTGCAGCGGAGGCGACAACGGGTTCCGGCAGCGGAGGCGCATTCGCCACAGCAAGCGAATCAATATCGGTTCCGAATGGCATCTGCACATCCACCAGTTCAGCGGCGACCCAATTCTGCTCCTCTTCTTCAAATGGACAGCAAACTTGCAGCCATGTACCGTCCTCATTGCGCGCGGTCAACTCCAGTTCGGACGACTTCTGCAACTGACCGGCAACGCCGTACAGGGTAGCCGGTCCAGTCCGCACATTAACGAGATCAGCGTTCACAACGGCATAAGCTTTCACGATGGCTGCATCAGGTGTCGGCGTTCCCGCCGCCGCGGATTCCGGCGTAGGCGATGGCAATAGAAGCGGGCGCTTCTTGACCGGCAGAGGCGTGGGCGTGGCTTTCTTTGTCGCGCTTGATGACGTTGCGCCGGACGCTGCTACGCGTGTTCGTGTGCTCTCCAGTCCGGAGCGTGGCGCTTCATCACCTAGAAGAGCCTGAATGGTGGCTGCCTGCTCGTCATTAGCAGGGATGAGGTTAGCATCAGCTGGCTGCGTTGGCGCTTCATCGGGCAGGACATCCGCCGCTTGCGCGGCAGATGAAACGGAACCGGATGCACCGGTCTGCACGCGGTTCCTACCGCACGCAGAAACGCTTATCATCATCAACATCATCAGGTACAGTAGGAATAATTTACGCATCGTCTACGAAGTGGCTGTGTTTGATAGTCGCAGCCATCATACGATGCCGAAAGTTATGCGTCAACAACGCAAACGGATTCGCGCAGGGCAATCGCGGACAACACGATTTACCGTAGCAATATTCTGTATTAGGTCTGCTTCGACGAATTCTACTCGAACACCAGCGCATAGCTGCAAGAATGTAGGGGCGAGCCATGGCTCGCCCGCTGCGTGCAGACGACCATCCGGTGGATTTTGCGCGACGGGCGGCATGTATGCCGCCCCTACGGACGAAAATTTATGGTTCGCGATTGCCCTGCGGATTCGCGTTGAGGACTAGCACAGCGGTATGCGCCACCGTCAACCAGATCTGTAGTTGGTGCGGCGCGTGCATCGCATGCCATGACTCAACATTTGAAACGAGAACCGCCTACCTCGTCGCAGTATCCGTTTGTTAACAAAACGATGTTTGTCGATTAATATTGCGCGAGTATACTGTAGAGGATGAGATCGATAGCGTTCCAGCTAAATCTTACGGTTCAGACAACGTGTGACTGCTCGCACGAAGCTTGTGCGAACCATCTGGGAGCCAATCGCATATGAGTAAGTCCTCGAGACGTAGCGCCAAATGGCAACGTAGAGCGAAGCAGGACGAATATCTCAACCAACTCCATCAACTTTATGGGAAACAGCAACTCAAACGCGACGTCTTCGGACGTCGCGCCGCTTTACCCAGTGAAGTCGCCAGACAGTTGGCAAACTGCCCGGCAAGAAGTACGCCGCAACAGATAGGTTAACACCTGGCCGTTGCGCATGTAAATTGCATAAGCGCAGACAGCACTAGGCTGTCCAGGGCTGGCGGCAAGTATTGCCGACGCAGGTCTACTGACGCCGCTCCGGATAGAGCCCGTAGACGCCCTCCTCGGACGCATCGCAAATGCCGCGTTCCGTGATCAAACCAGTAACCAACCGTGCCGGCGTCACATCAAACGCATAGTTGGCAGCCGGACTTTCCTCCGGCGTGAGCAACACCGTGGTCATCTCACCGTCGTGCAGCCCCGTAATCGTACGCACCTCAGTCCCGTCGCGTTGTTCGATGGGAATCTCCGCAACGCCGTCACGCAACTCCCAATCAAATGTTGAAGAAGGCAGCGCCACATAGAACGGCACGCCGTTGTCATAGGCAGCCAGCGCCTTGAGATAGGTGCCGATCTTGTTGGCTACATCGCCGGTGTACGTCGTGCGGTCAGTACCGGTGATGACAATGTCCACCAGGCCATGCTGCATGAGATGACCGCCCACGTTGTCGGCGATGACTGTGTGTGGCACACCATGCTCGCCCAGCTCCCAAGCCGTGAGACGAGCGCCTTGGTTGCGAGGCCGCGTCTCGTCCACCCACACGTGGACGGGCACGCCGCGGTCATGCGCCGCGTAGATTGGCGCGGTGGCGGTGCCGTAGTCCACAAAGGCCAGCCAACCAGCGTTGCAGTGGGTCAGGACATTGACGGGTTTGCCCTCCTTACGCCGGCTGATCTCCTGCAGCAGTTCCACACCGTGCTCGCCGATACGCCGGCAGAAATCCGCATCCTCGTCCGCGATCTCCTGCGCAGTATAGCTGACAGCGTGTCGCTTCACATCTGCGTTGTCGCCTGCGAGTTCCATCGCCGTCCACTGCCGGCGCACCGCCCATTCCAGGTTGACGGCTGTGGGACGCGTGGACATGAGCTGCCGACCGGCCTGCTGCATGGCGTCGTCATAGGCCACCGTCGAGTCCGTCGGCGCGCTGAGGGAGGCCAAGTACATGCCGTAACCGGCGGCTGCGCCGATGAGGCCAGCGCCGCGTACATGCATATCGCTGATGGCCGTACACATATCATCCACGCTGCGTAAGTCCTCCACCACAAAGCGATGGGGCAGCGGTCGCTGGTCGATGATCTGCACGACGGCAGGGTCATCGGGGTGCATCCAGATGGTGCGATAGTGTATACCGGCGACGTTCATGGTGGATCTCCTTTGATAAACGGTAGACGTTCGGGCTGGCGCACACATTCAGAAGTGAATCTCGGGCGCCTGGCGTTGCACCAATTTTGAAGCCGCTTGGCAGTAGATGCAAGTTGGCGCTGACATGGCGACGGTTGCCAGGCAAAACAGGCCTGCATTAACTCATTTGCCAGTCTGCCTCGTCGCGTGTAGAGCCGGTTACATTGCGCCACAGCGATGCAAGTTACGATGTGAGTGTTGAATCCTGCCGGCAGGTCGATTCGAGCAGTGACGCGATGCGCAAGCGTCACCGCACAAGTGGGGCGTGTGTCGTCCCGATTTCATTTACAAGGAGTCAACCGTGGCTACAACAGAACTAAGCTCAGTCGAAACGAGTGTGCAGGTTTCAAACACGCAGAAGGTGCGTGACGGCCTTATCGGCGGGATAGCCGGTGGTGTGGTGTTCGGCCTGATGATGACGATAATGGGTTCCTTGCCCATGGTCGGTATGCTGGTAGGCGTGCAGAACGCGGCAGTGGGCGTTATCGTGCACATGGCCATCAGCGCCTTCATTGGCGTGACGTTCGGGCTACTGCTGGACCGGTTCACGCACAATGTTGGCGGCGCGTTATCGTGGGGCGCTATATATGGCATGGTTTGGTGGGTGCTGGGTGCATTGATACTCATGCCTGCCATGCTGGGCATGACCGACATGGTGCTGAAGGTGGGTCAAGCACAGTGGATGAGCCTCATGGGGCACGTGATTTTCGGGCTCGTGCTGGGCGGCGTGTATTATGGGTCGCGAAGGGTGTTGGGTTGATGTGAGGATGCAAGGACGGGACCACGTTAGCGGTCCCGTCCTTGCAAATGTTAATTACTGTAGCAATATGAAGAAACTTCGATGCCATTCGCATTGTATAAGTAGCCACAGTCGCCGTCATTGTTCCACACATTCTGACTGCTATTGAAGCTAAATGTGGCTTCGCCGCCAGTATTGGCCTGGGTGCTGATCTGAATTTCTGCTCCGGGCTCAAGTAGATAGTCGCTGAAATGCGCATCCTGCCCTTCATGTCCGGCATTCAAGCGCCAGCCTGATAGATTGACTGCTGTTCCGCCCTGATTGGCAACAACAGCCCATTCCTCTCTACCATCATTGTGAACCAACGAGATTACGACCTCACTAGAAGCATTGGATGCAGAATCAAGTGGAATCTCAGCGGATCGCTGCTCAGTTTGGGGTTCAATTTCAACGACAGGAGTATCCGTGGCCACAACCACCTGCACGGGCGCCGGCGTGTCGGTTGGCACGGGCGTCGACGTCGAAGCGGGCAGGAGCGGGGTGTCCATCGGTACTACTGTATCGGTGGGTATCAGCAGGAAAGGCGTGTTCGTCGGCGATTCTGTGTCGATGGCTATGAGAGCGGGAGGCGCGTCGGTTGGCGCGATTGTATCAGTAGGCGCCAGTGGCAGTGGCGTGTTTGTATAGGTCGGTACCGCGGTGGCATCCTCTTCTTTGGCGCCGCACGCGCCAAGCAGTGCGATAACCGTTAGGCCACCTAGAGCAAGGCAAATGCTTAATGCTCCAAAGCTTTTGCACTTCATTCCTGGTGCTCCACAGATAGACTCGTTGGGTTGACAAGGGCATCGCCTGTGTACGGGTTGATATTTGCATCGGCTAGGTAATACTGGTCGTGCGCAGTCTACGGCTTGCGGTCAGTTTGCACTGCGTAGGCATTTCGGGCAAAAACGCTGAATGAATCGGATGGTGGCGACATGGGAAAGGAATTATGCGTTTATAGCCATCACATCTAGGTAGGTTCAATAACAGTATCGTCGTAATTTGGGATTGAGCAAATATGACTCTGTAAATAGTTGGAAGTCATGGTATATGGCTTATCAGCGATGGAAGGATAGCATAGTTAGGTCTGCGGTAGGCGGCCTGATTTAGTAGGTGAGCAAAACTCGTTAGGCAGGTTGATAAGGCAGTCTCGACCACAATTGCAGGGTATTGGGGCGGCATGCGCTTCTATCATAAACAGGACCTGTTCGGTCACGTGAACAGGTCCTGTTCTAAGGCGCTTGATTTGATGCTAATGAGTATGAGTGGCCAAACTCTACTGTGGATATTCTGGTTGTTCTTCACCTTCACAGAAAGTGACGTTACTGATTTGCCGCAAGACAAACGAGCCATCCTTCTTGAGGAATCCAGGTGCGTGTAACCCCTGCTTATCGGCCTTAGGATACCAGAACACGTTGGCGCCTGTGCCAGCCTTTACCACCACTGCGCCAATCGCGCTGGATCCATCCCATGAGAAAAATTTGCCGTCAGCATAGCTAATTGTAACATTCAGTTCAGTGTTGGATGTCAAAGACTTGAGCCTATAGATTCCGTTTACTGGTGCGCCGTCAATCTTGAAGGCGTCGCCAGTCAATCCAATGGATGCACAAGCGTTGGAAGGATCTATTTCTTGTACATACTCAACGGCCTCGCCTTTGTCCCCTTCAGCTGTCGCTTGATCATCGTTTGTCTTTGCTAATGCCGGCATCATGGTTGTAGCGATTAGTATCATCACTAGTGCCGCTACCATTGATAGACGTACAAACTTACCATTCATTCTCATCGTTCTGCTCTCTCCTATTGTTCTGAGACTTCTGTCTGTGAATCGGAGGAATACATGAATACAAGTCTATACTACTGACCGGTTCCTGAGGCTGTCAGTGTTGACAGGTTCGCCAGAATAACAGGTTCTAAGGATAGAAGAAAAACAGGTCCAATGATGACTTTGGACGAATAGCTGTCTGGCAAACTAGTTGATGTGCACCCCTAATAGATAGGGCACCCCGATTAATAGCTTCCAATCGAGCCAAAGAGCTAATCTTGATTCGCAATCGTTCAAGACCAGAACCAGACGGTATGTTTCCTGCGGAGATAGAAAGAATGATATTGTGGGGCCACGTACAAATTACGGAGTACAAAATAGGTACGCCCGGAGAGATTCGAACTCCCGACACCTAGTTCCGAAGACTAGTGCTCTATCCGCTGAGCTACGGGCGCACATTGCTGAAACTTCAGCCTACCTAGTCTATCTATTCTCAACCCTCCAGTCAACTTGACGACAGGCTCGTATGATACCATTCACCCTCCACAACCTGTCCGAAGTGCGCCCCCAACAAGCGCCCGCTAGCCCGCCTATCCACTGGCGTCGACCAGCTCATTCTCAACTTGTTGGCGATAACGCACGGCGTATCGGCGCAGTGCATTCTCTGCCACCACGTCGTGCTCCTTAGCCAGCGCAGTCAGCACCCACAGCAGCTCGCCCAGGGAATCCTCCGTGAGTTCGTCACCCATCAGCGCATCCAACGCCGGCAGCGAATGCGCCAGGGCAGAGCGGTCCAGCAGACCTGCTTTGGCTGCCTTCGACTGCAGCTCGCGCGCCTTCTCCAACGCTGGCAGGTAAATCGGCACACCGTCAAGCGGCGAATCCACAACCTGACCCTTATCCGCCTTCTCCTGCTGCTTGATGGCGTCCCAGTGCACAACGACATCGTCGCTGCCGTTCACTGTGACATCGCCAAATACGTGCGGATGGCGCCGGATGAGCTTACCCACTATCTCGCGCATGACATCAGCCATTTGGAATCGACCCTCGTCGGCGGCAATCTGCACGAGCATCGTGACGATGAGCAGCACGTCGCCCAGCTCCTCCGTGATGTGGCTGCCGTTGTCGAAGTCTGCACTATCCAGGTCGATAGCCTCCATGACCTCCACGGCCTCGCTCAACAGGTCGTGGCGCAGGCTGGCGAGCGTCTGCTCGCGGTCCCACGGGCAGCCGATTGGCGAGCGCAGATGAGCAATCACTTGCAGCAGGTCCGTGAAGTCGGAACCCGGCGGCAGCGCCGGCACGTAGAGCGCAGCGTCAGTTGTGGGCTTCAGTGCATCTAAGTCAGCAATCGCCAGCTGGCGTTTAATGCGCCTACCGGAGAGGTCGCTCCATGTCACGTGCACTTCGTGGTTGGCAGGGTAGGCGTTGAGCAAGGTGGCGCGTAGCGAATCGAGCGATTCCGGCGCCAGACCGGTGATGATGAGAGGCCAACTCACGTTGACGCCCGGATCATACTTATCCATCATTGTGGCCGCGTCGATAGCCTGTACGCCATCCCGCACATCCAGTTCAAATACTTCGACAATATCGCATAAATCGTTCATCCAACGACACCTTTCAAGCCAATCTCTCTGAACGCAAGTTGCCGTACACGCCATCCCGAAGGTATGACCATTTGTTGCCTGTGCATTTTGCCTGTACGCTTGGGTCCGACCATCGTACACGAAGCACATTGACGCAGGATCGGCCTTGGCAACATCCGGGCAGGCACAAAGAAGCATGCAAGCACTTCCACAATGGTATCACCACTCTCCCAATCCGAAGAGCGCGAGCGAACCAGGTTCGTCATCTCGACTCACCGTCACGGTCGTCGTGCCGTCGCGCAATGAGGCTGACAATATCTTGCCGGTGCTGGAGCGGGCGCATCCCTACGCCGATGAGCTGCTGGTTGTGGATGGGCAAAGCACGGACGGTACGCCCGAGATCGCGGCTGCATGCGGCGCTCGAGTCATCACCGACAGTGGCAAGGGCAAAGGCGCTGCCATCCGGTTGGCCATCCAGCAGGCGCGGGGCGATATTCTGGTCTTTGTCGATGCGGACGGTTCTCACGACCCGGACGATATTCCTGCTCTGGTGGCTCCCATCATGGCTGGGGAGGTAGACCACGTTTCGGGGTCGCGCATGCTGGGCGGCAGCGATGAACTGCACGCCACCATTCAACAGTTCGTGCGGCTGTTCGGCAGCCAGATCATCACGCTGAGCGTGAACTATACGCAGAATGTGCGGCTGACTGACTGCCAAAACGGATTCCGCGCCATCCGCAAAGATGTGGCGCAGGCGCTGGACTTGCAAGAGGACATCACCACAATCGAGCAGGAGATGATCATCAAATCGCTGCGCCGCGGCTATCGCATGGGCGAGGTAGCCACGCACGAATACATCCGCACCAACGGCGTGTCCAACTTCCACGTTCAGGACGTGTGGTTTCGCTATGTCCTCAGCCTGTTCTATTATCTCTTCCTCTGGAGACCGTCCGCCTAGCCGTGCGAGCTCGGCAAGCGTAATGGCCATGAGCGAACCGCTCCCACCCGCAACAGTTCCAGCGTCCCCGCAACAGCCGACAACTCCACGTGCACTCTGGATCATCCTTGCACTATTTGTTGCGCTTTCAGCGTGCTATAGCATCATGGTGCCTGCCTTCGAAACGCCCGATGAAATTTGGCACTTTGCCTTTGTCCAGCAAGTGGCTACAGGGCAAGGGCTGCCTGTTTCAGAGCCGAACACACAGGCGTTGTGGCGGCAGCAGGGCGTGCAGGCGCCCGGGTATTATCTGGCGGCTGCGGCGCTCACATCTTGGATTGACCAGACAGACTTCCCATCCATCTACGCGCGTATCAACCCGCACGCAGCAATCGGACAGCCGGGGGCGGTTACCAATCGTAACTTCCTCATCCACCACGGCGACGAAGAATGGCCTTGGCGCAACACGTTCCTGGCGCTGCACGTGACGCGCTTCTTCTCAATTCTCTTAGGCGCGGTGACATTGTGGGCGAGCTTCCAGGCTGTCGCGCCCATCATCGGCAGCGCCTGGGCGGTTATAGGCGTGGCATTCTTCGCATTCATTCCGCAGTACGTCTTTATCAGCGCTGCCGCCACCAACGATAATGCGGTGAACGCGCTGGCGGCGCTGGCGCTCTGGCGTGTTGTAGTGCTCGTTTTGCGTGAGCCGCCCTTATATCAACCGGCTGCGCTGCGTCGCCTGCGAATCGACTACCTATTTATGGGCGTTCTGCTGGGCTTGGCTGCGCTAAGCAAGCTAAGCGCATTGGGCTTGGTGGGCATCGCCGGACTCGCCGTACTGTGGGTATCCTGGCGCTGGCGCAGCATACGCCCTATATGGGAAGCTATTGTATGGATCGGCGTGCCTGCTGCCCTCATCGCCGGCTGGTGGTATGTGCGCAACTACCTGCTCTACAGCGACTTCCTGGCGTGGAATGTGTGGCAGCAGAACATCCTGCTGCGTGTGAACGAGGCCACCTGGTCGATCATCGCCGGCGAGTTGACCAGCCTGGAGCGCTCCTTCTGGGGATTGTTCGGCTGGCTGAACATCGCGTATCCGGACTGGGTCTACCTTGCCTTCCGCATTGCCGGCGTACGTCGTGATTCTCGGGTTGCTTGTCGCACTGATCAAATGGCTACTACGCAGTCGTCGGCTGGACATGCGCTGGTTGGCAGCGACTTTGCTATTGCTGTGGCTGGTTATCCTTGCCGTTTCCTGGCTGCGTTTCATGCGCATTGCACCTGCCGCACAGGGCCGCTACTTCTTCCCCGCAGCACCGGCACTGATCATGCTGCTGGGCGTCAGCTTCAGCGCCTGGCGCACGCGCGTAGTCGGCTGGCTTGCTGCCGTCGGCATGTTCGTGCTGGCTATCGCCACGCCCTTCTGGATCATAGCACCAGCCTATGCACCGCCGGTCAGCCTGGAAGAACCGCCTCCACTCTCTCCTACATCAGTCCTCTTCGATGAAAACATTCGGCTGCTTGGCGTCCATGCGGAACCGGCAAGGCTTGAACCGGGTCAGCAGGCTACGGTCACGCTCGCCTGGCAAGCGCAAGAAGTTCCCGCCGGCGACTATTCCATTTTCATCCATTTGGTGGACGATGACGGTCTCATCATTGCCCAACGCGACACGATGCCAGGCGGCGGTCTTTCGCCCACGAGCCAGTGGACAGCAGGCGAGCTTCTGGTGGAGCAGTATAGTATCGACATACCGCCGACCGCGTTCACGCCGAATGAGGCGTCGTGGATGGTGGGGCTCTACAACGCTGCGAATGGGTCTCGCGCGTCCGTGACTATGACCGGCGATGAAGAGACTGGAACGCCCAACGCGACGGGCAATGCGGTTCGTTTTGGCGATGTATCCATCGCCGCGCCGCCGGGTTCATTGCCAAACGCGTTGAACGTCGATTTCCAAGACGGCATCACGCTGGCGGGCTATGAGCTGAGCAGTCGGCGTATAGCGGTCGGCGACGAACTGACTGCGACGCTCTACTGGAAGGCGCGCGAGCCCGTGGAAGGCGAATACGTGGCATTCGTGCATCTTCTGGACGGCGCACAGGTTATGCATGGAGGACAGGATGAAACGGTCAATGCAACGTTGAGCGAATGGCCTGTGGGCGAGGTTTACACGGATACGTACGAATTCGAAGTACCGCCAAGCGCGCAACCGGGTATCTATCAGCTTGAGATTGGGCTCTATTCGACGACGGAGAATGACCGCCTAATGCTGGTGGATGCGACCGGCGCTGAAGGGGCGGATCGCTTGTTGCTGGGGCCGTTGGAGGTCGTGGGCGAGTAATAGTACTACTGGCGACTTTGAATGAGCACTTCGATCAGTATCAGTATGACGAAGGTAACGATGAAGTAGGCTACATCCAGTATCTGAATGTATGCCAGGGTCAAGACGATGAGCGTGCCAACGCCGATAAGCGCTCCTTGGCGCAATGCAACCGCTGGCTGTCGTGACTTGCGCACTTCGTAGCCGCCTGCCAGGGCTGTACGCCGCTGGTGCACCAAGCGAATGAACAGGGCTGCTACACCGCCGATGAACAGTGCAGCGCTGAGAATAAACGCCGTGACTGCTGAGAAGTTAGGCTCGCCGTTCATCTGCGGTGGCACGGCTAGCATGAGGAATGAGAGTGCGGCACCACCAAAGAGTGCGCAACCTGTGGAGATGCCTACGGCCTGCGAGTGCGTCATAGTGCCTGCCAGTGTAACATCTGCATTCTAGCAATCCCAAACCGATCGTTTGGATTGAGGATCAGCGCCGCTCCCATCCAACAAAAGGACTGTCGCGCAACTTCCTGGAAGCCGCCTTAGCTTACGCTCAGCCGTAGCCGTCCAGGAAGTTGCGCACATGACGCTCAGCCGTAGCCGTACAGCCTTCCGAAGGCTATAGGTGTTTGCATTAGCGTTGCAGCCAAGTTCAACAGAAATGGTGAGAGTCAACTTGCTATCAATATCGGGGATATTGTCCTGCACATAGCCGCAAGTCACAGTGGCATCACAGCAAAATATGATATAATCACAATAAAGTTGTTCCGGCTGACGTTCTGTACGCATGAACCGCCGCTTGTTACTATGTAATTGGTGCGGAAAGTATCGCTTGCGTACACGCTTGGTCGGCAATCCGCAGTGTTATTCGTGCGTTCAGTTCTGTGAAGATACGCGTTAGCGTTGCGGCACCCGTCGATAAGAATAGTTTGAAGTAGAGTAGGAAGAAAGACAGTGGCAAGAAAGAAGAAATACTCCACCAGTCAAAAGGCATTCTATATCCTGAGTTTACTAATTGTCGCCAGTATGGTGATCGGGCTTTTCGCAGTCGCTCTTAACGCAGGATAAGTATCCGTAATACATAGTGGGCGCCATGTTTCATCGCCTGTTGGCGTACCTGCGACTGGACGCCCTCTCACAAGAACGACAAGGCCTCTACTTCGTCGTAGTGGCCGTTTTCTTTTTTAGCACCAGTCCGGTGCTCATCCGTTGGGCGGCGGAAACGCTGTCCGACTACGAGATCACGTTTGGACGCATGCTCATCGCGGCGCTCATGATCATGGGCATCGCGCTCAGTGCGCAGAGAACGGCTGCCCGCTCGGCAGGCATGGTTCCTGTTTGCGCTGTTCGGGCTCATAGCGGCGCTCCACTTTGGCCTCTATATCGCGTCACTATCCTACACATCCATAGCCCACAGCCTGTCAATCGTCTACACGGCGCCGATTTTCGTGGCGATCTTTTCGTGGCTGTTTCTGCGCGAAGGGTTGAGTCTGCGCAAGTGGCTGGGAACGTTGGTCGCCGTGTGCGGCGTGGCGGTTTTGGCCGGTTTCGAGCCGCATTTCGACAATCGCATGCTCTTCGGCGACCTGCTGGCCTTGGGCAGTGCAATCTGCTTCGGGCTCTATAGTGTGGCTGGTCGCAGCCAGCGCAATCGCTACAGCCTCTTTGCCTACGCCGGATCAGTCTACGCCATCGCAGCGCTGTGGTTGTTGCCGACAGCGGCAGCCAATTTCTCTCCAGGCGGATATACGCCGCGAGCCGTGATCAGTGTGTTGGTCTTGGGCATACTCCCGCTCGGTCTGGGCCATACGCTCTACAATGCCGCGTTGCGGCGCACGAGCGCAACATCGGTCAACCTTATCGCCACGCAAGAGGTCACCGGCGGTATTCTGCTGGGAGTTCTACTGCTGCACGAAATCCCTAGCGCAGCTAGCTTAATTGGCGCAGCAATTACGCTAGCGGGTATCATACTCGTCGTGCTGTAGCAATTGCCTGGATTATCACGATGATCAGCTAGTGAACATGGCTAGCAACACCAAAGAAGAAGCGTCCCATGTCCCTGACCAAGCGTCTGCCTCTCTTTCCTGTCACCGCCACCGTGGACAGCACGAACATGTCCAGTGAGCTGACCATAAACGGCTACAGGATTTCGGAGCTGGCTGACAAATACGACACGCCGCTATACATTTATGACCAGACCACCATGGACGATGCTGTGACGCAGTATCGAACGGCGCTGCAGAAGCATTATCCGGGTGAATCTGCCATAACGTACGCCGGCAAGTCATTCTTGTGCACGGCTGCAGCACAGTGGGCGGACCGACAGGGATTGTGGCTGGACTGCACGGGAATGACCGAACTGCAGATCATCGCCAAAGCAGCCAAGATGGATCGCAGCCGCATCTTGGTGCACGGCGTAAACAAAAGCAACGCCGACCTTGCCGCTGCAGTAGACATTGCCCGCGTCATCGTGGTAGACAACTTGCACGAACTGGAGCGTATCGCAGACCTATACAAAGACGTCGCAGGCGACGAGCGACCGGACCTTTGGATTCGCATACGCCCCGGCTATGCGGTGGACACGCATGCGTACAATCAGACGGGTCAAGAAGACAGCAAGTTCGGCATGAGCCTGCGCGAAGCCAAGACAGCGGTCAAGTATTGCCAAGAACATGACCTGCCACTGACCGGACTGCATTTTCACCAGGGATCTCACTTCCACGATCCAAGCCCGGTCGCGCCTGCTCTGGACAGTGCACTGGATCTGATGCGCTCGCTACGCGTTGAATTCGGATGGCTGCCGGAGTCGTTCTCGCCAGGCGGCGGTTGGGGCGTACCGTATCATGAAGATGATCTGCCCCACAAGGACATCGACCAGTACATCGAGTTCATGACGGTACATTTGGCCCAAGGATGCAGGAAGCGCGGGCTGCCCTATCCGCGACTGCACATAGAGCCGGGTCGCAGCCTCATTGCGCGTGCCGGCGTCGCCGTCTACACGATCGGGACGGTGAAACAGACTGTTCTACGGCGCTGGTTGCTTATCGATGGCGGACTAGCGGACAATCCGCGACCGGCGCTGTACCGCGCCCGCTACTCGGCACTGCCGGTGACTGATCCGGAGCGTGATGACACGTGCCCGGTATGGATCGGCGGACCTTACTGTGAAAGCGGAGACGTGATCATAGAGGACTTGCCAATGCCCGACATGGCAGTCGGCGAACGCATTGCAGTTCCCGTGAGTGGCGCCTATCAGCTTATGTTGAGCAGTAATTACAATGGGGCTTGCAAGCCGGCAATCATCTGGTTGTGGGACGGTGGTGAACAGCTTGTTCAGCGACGACAGACACCAGACGATCTTTTGGCGCGCGACGTTCTACTACCGTTTCCCTAGTGGCTGACCAACTCTTCGTTGCGGGTCAGTTTCGACTAGATTCGGATTATGGCGCTTGCACAGGTACTAGTGCATCACTCTACGGATAGATCTTCTTCCTCTGTGATGCGGATTAACTCACGAACGACATCATCAATTCGGCGTTTGTAGCGCAGCAACTCACGTCTGCATTCCACTTCTGCGGGAATCTCGGCTTTGAAAGCTCGCAGTGACTCCTCCAATTCCGTATCAACCTGTACGACGACTAGATTGATAGGATTGCCGCGAAGGAACTCACGCATTTCACCGGCAATTGTCATGTCGTAGTGCGTTAGGTCATTGTGCAATTCAACCAGTCGATCCGAAGCAATCGCGGGCATTGGCAGTGACCGCAGTGTTTCCCATGCTCGGTTCAGCTTCCGTCGGTACACAATATGTCAGTTCGCAGTTTGCATTAGCGCCACCTTGCGCTGTGAAGGCGCAAATTAGTAGCTGGGTTGGTCGTGGCGATGAGAGACTCGAGGTTACCCCTCCGTAATCGTAGTCCCTTCCACATATCAAGTATAACAGCTACAGAAACGTAAGACGAAATATGAGAGGGGGTTAATCTAATGAAGAAACGGCTGCTACCTCGACTAAGAACAGGAATCATCTGGAATCTGCAGTTGCATAAGACAGCGATTTTCCGATTTGACGCACAAGAACATTTGAGCTATTATTGTCAGAACATACGTTCACTAAAGATGTACGGTGCGGTTTGTTTAGCTCGATTGTAACTGCGTAGAGCGTACGCGGAGGCGCCACGAAATGAAGGAAGCAAAAGAGAAAGCGCTGGACACTGCCCTTTCCTCATTAGCAAAAAGGTTCGGGGAAGGCGTCGTCATGAAATTAGGCGATGCGACCCAGCTCCAGGTCGAATCCATACCCACCGGCAGCCTAAGCCTAGACATAGCGCTGGGCGTCGGCGGCATTCCTCGCGGCCGCATCGTGGAAATCTACGGGCCCGAGAGTTCCGGCAAGACCACACTCTGTCTACATATTATTGCGGAAGCGCAAGAACTGGGCGGCATCTGCGGATTTGTGGATGTTGAACATGCGCTGGACCCGTCGTATGCTGCCCGCATCGGCGTCAACATCGACGATCTCTACGTGAGCCAGCCGGACACCGGCGAGCAGGCGTTGGAGATAGCCGAAGCCTTGGTGCGTTCCGGCGCCATGGACGTGGTAGTCATCGACAGTGTGGCGGCGTTGGTGCCTCGGGCGGAGATTGAGGGGGAGATGGGCGACAGCCATATGGGATTGCAAGCGCGGCTCATGAGCCAGGCGCTGCGCAAGCTTACCGGCGTGGTGAAGACGTCCAACACGAGCCTCATCTTCACCAACCAGTTGCGCCAGAAGATCGGCGTGATGTTTGGCAACCCGGAAACGACCACGGGCGGCATGGCGTTGAAGTTCTACGCCAGCGTGCGCATTGACGTGCGCCGTATTCAGGCCATCAAGCAGGGCACAGACGTAGTCGGCAACCGGACGCGGGTGACCATTCGTAAGAACAAGGTGGCGCCGCCCTTCAAAGTGGCGGAGTTCGACATCATGTACAACGAAGGCATCAGCACCTCCGGCGACATCCTGGACCTGGGTGTGGAGCATGACTTAATTACCAAGCGCGGCAGCTTCTTCAGCTACGGTGATCTGAAGCTGGGGCAAGGCCGCGAGAACTCAAAAGCATTTCTGCAGGAAAACCAAGACGTCGCCAACGAAATTGCGGCGCGAATTCGCAGCGAATTGGACCTGCCTAAACAGAAGGGCGAATTGGTTGAATACGCAGCCGATGACGACTCGGATGATAGCGCCGATGAATCGCTGGACATCGCAGCGTAAAGGCTAGTCTTTGTGCAACCTAACTCGTAAACGCATTAGCGCCACGCGATGAATTGAGAGGCGTTAGCGTGTTCGTGCGTGTGTGCCTTGAGATACCCGAATAGGGTGCGTATCACAGACCGCGGCTTGTGCAGGCCGCGGTCGCTTTGCTGTTGGTTGTACAAAGATGACACTTTCATCTGCCGATACTGCCTAAACTCTCCTCATGCGCATTTCGTATCCTGCGCCACGTCTACTATCCATTCTTGACGCATATGCAATTGCGGTAAACAATAGAGCCTGTTTGTTATAGAACATGACTTTACCGGTAGCCGTGCGAACGATGCTGCACGATTACCAGTCGCGCCGACAGGAGTATGGCAATGCGGCGGTCTCAAGCAGGGATTGCATGAAGGAACAGTTTCGCTTTCAGATACAAAGCATGGATGGGGCTGCACGACGCAGCAGCTATTACACACCGCACGGGCCAATCGAAATGCCGGCTTTCGCGCCGGTGGGCACTCTGGCGAACGTCAAAACGCTGGAGCCGCGCGACTTAGTAGAGTTAGGCGCACACCTCGTCCTGGCCAACACATACCACCTCTATCTGCGACCCGGGCACGAACTTGTCCGGGATTTCGGAGGCCTGCACGAGTTTATGGCGTGGGACCGCCCCCTCCTCACCGACTCCGGCGGCTATCAAGTATTCAGTTTGGCCGATGCGCGACAACTTGACGACGACGGCGTGACTTTCCGAAGCCATATCGACGGCAGCAAGCACCGGTTCACGCCTGAGTCTGTGATGGAGATCGAGCAGGCGCTGGGACCGGACATAGCCATGGTGCTGGACGAGTGCCCGGATCCGCTGAATCGTGAGTACAACGAAGTCGCGTTGGCCCGCACGCATCGATGGGCGGAACGTTGCAGGGTCGCCCATTCTAGAGAAGACCAGGCGCTATTCGGCATTGTGCAAGGCGGCGTCTTCCCGGACCTGCGGCAGATGAGCGCCGAGTTCCTAGCCTCGATGGATTTTGACGGCTATGCCATCGGCGGCTTGGCGGTGGGCGAGACGAAAGAGCAAATGTATGCGACGTTGGATAGTACGTGCCCTGCGGTTCCGTCCGACCGCCCGCGCTATTTGATGGGTGTCGGCGCGCCGGAGGACATCGTCGAAGCCGTGTATTGCGGCGTGGACATGTTTGACTGCGTATTGCCGACGCGCATCGCACGCAATGCGTCATTGTTCACCCCGTACGGTCGTATCAATATGCGCAACGCGAAATTTGCAGATGATCCTCGGCCGGTGCAAGAGGATTGCGACTGCTACACGTGCCGAACATTTTCTCGCGCCTACCTGCGCCATCTATACAAAGCCGGCGAGCTAAGCGCACTGCGACTGGGTACGATTCACAACCTGCATTTCATCCTGACGCTGATGCGCCAGTTGCGCGCGGCGATAAGCGCCGGTACACTGTCTGAGTTTCGCGCCGAATTTCTCGCGAACTATCAGATTTCTAATCAGTCTGTGCGCCATGAACAACGACGGAAACGCGTCCAGTCGCGACGCAAACCAGATATGCGAGCGTAGTCATGGCAAACGCGAGACTGTCCACTAGGCGGAGTTGAAACTGAGTGTTGAACATTACTGACTTACTTCGCGCCATGGTTCTTGGCTTCGTTCAGGGTGCTACTGAGTTTATACCCGTAAGCAGCAGCGGACACCTGGTCATCGTTCCTTGGCTCTTTGGTTGGCCTTCCCCTTCGTTATTGTTTGACACTGTTTTGCACTGGGGCACGCTGGTCTCGATCCTCCTGGTATTTGGACTGGACTACTGGATCATCGCCAAAGCCAGCGTGCTTAGTTTGTTTTCGCGTTCGCTCCAGGATCCGAACGCGCGCTTGGGTTGGCTCATCGTCGCCGGTTCTATTCCGGTCGTGTTGATAGGATTGACGCTACAGGACTACGTTGAAGCGCTTTTTGACAGCCCCGCCGCTGCCGGCTTCTTTCTAATCGTTACAGGCGGGCTATTGGCGCTTAGCGAGCAATTAGCTAAGCGTATCGTGAACCAGACACCGCTAGAAAGAATCCGACCTAGCCAAGTGCTGCTCATCGGTTTGGCGCAGTCACTAGCATTGGCGCCGGGCATCAGTCGCAGCGGCACTACCATTGCAACCGGCTTGGCGACTGGTTTGCGTCGTGATGTGGCAGCACGATTCAGCTTCTTGCTTGGTGCACCAGTCTTCTTTGGCGCAGGTGTTTACCAATTGATGCAGGCGGCCGCGAAGGATAGCGCTCAACTCGTCACCGATCTACCTCTGCTGATCGTCGGATTCGTCACCAGTGCTGTCATCGGTTATATTGCAATCCGTTTCCTTCTCTCGTATCTGCGTCGGCACACGCTCTACATCTTCGCCATCTACTGTGCATCGATGGGGCTATTTACAATACTTCTTGCATACGTACGTGCGTAGGCGCAGAGGTTTACATGCGCAAGAATAGCCATTTATTCATAGAAGCCATCCTTCACTGGCGTATGCGTCTGGCTTTGCCGCTGCTGGCGACAATTCTTCTTGCCGCGTGTTCGCAAGTAGACATCCAAACGCCGGCGCCAACGATTGTGCAGATCGGCGGGGCTAGCAGCATGCGTCCTGTCCTGGAAGCTTTGGCAGCGGACTTCTCTGTGCAAAATCCTGGCATACTGATTGAAATACAGGGCGGTGGCAGTACGATAGGCGAGGCGAAAGTTCGCGAAGGACGCATCAGGCTTGGCGCTAGCACACTGATCCCTGACAGCGCAGCATCGGGACTGGATCCAGAAACGGGTGACATTCGGGAACGCCCGCAACAGACGCCAGATGTGTTGCAGAGAGCGCCCATTGGCGTAGACGCAGTTGCCATTGTCGTCAATGAGCATAATCCTATTATGAATCTCACGTCACTTGAGCTGCACGAGATCTACAGCGGGCGCATTCTGGACTGGGAGAAGCTGGGCGGTAACAAGGGCGCGATTGTACTCGTCAGCCGGGAAGACGGCAGCGGAACGCGTGCGGCCTTCGAATCGCGCATCATGGGCGATGCAGCAGTCAGCTTGACCGCCATTGTCATGCCTACCAGCGCGGCCGTGATCGACTACGTAGCGACAAATCCCATGGCTATCGGCTACGTATCCAGTGCTTTCGTTTCTGAGGAATATGAAAACACAAAGGGCGCCGCGCAGACAGGCGACGGCTCCAATAACGAGCAGCCTGCGAAAGTACGACCTTTGGCCATAGACGGCGAATTGCCTACGGATTTGGCTGTCCAGGATTATACATATCCGATCATCCAACCACTCTTTCTGGTCACGAGAAGCGCGCCGACGGGATGGGCGCAGAGCTTCATCGACTACGCGCTCAGCCCGGCGGGACAAGCTGTGGTCGACCGCTATCATACGCCGATTCGCTAAAAACGTATCAACCGGCAACGATGTTTGTATTTCGCTTCGCAGGCATACATCGTGCGAGGAATTAACCCGAGGGATACAGGCAGCGGTCATCACAAGCAAGTGGAAATTGCAGCGCATGTACCGAATGATACTCTGTGAATTCACAGATAAATATTTGCATTGGCGACAGTATAGTGGTATTATTTTGAAGCAGTGACGGTTGCATTTGATTTGCAGGCACGAATAACCGCTACTGGTGGGCGTGAAATTCAGTGGGAATTTGCGAAAGTGGGGTTGTCCCCGCTTTTGTTGTTGTAAGGGGATAATATGTCAAAAGCCTTGATCGCTGGTATCAATCAGGTCGCAACCGACAAGGGTCTCGATCGCGAGGTTATCTTTGATGCCATTGAGGCCGCTCTTGTATCGGCATATAAGCGCAATTATGGCTCCATCGCCAATGTGACATCCGAGGTGGACCGTGTGTCCGGCGATATGCGCGTCTACGCAGAGCGCGAGGTTGTGGACGAGGTCTTCAACGAGCGCACGGAGATCACGCTCGAAAACGCGAAGAGCCACGATACGGACGCCAAATTGGGTGATGTGATTCGCGTTCCAACCGAACCGGATGACTTTGGACGCATCGCTGCACAAACGGCGAAGCAAGTGATTCTGCAACGCATACGCGAGGCGGAACGCGACACGGTCTTTGAGAATTTCGCGCATCGCGTAGGTGAGATCATCAACGCGCAGGTGCGCAGCACGGACAACGCATCCGGCGCCGTGACGGTCATGCTGGACGATCGGCATGAAGCATTGCTCTCTCGCGACGAGCAAATCCCCAGAGAGCATCTGCGACGCGGCGACTATATTCGCGTGTACATCGTCGACGTGCACAAGAGCACGCGTGGTCCGGTAATTAAGCTGAGCCGCACGCACCGTAATCTACTCCGCCGACTCATGGAGATGGAGATTCCGGAAGTCCGCGAGGGCACGGTAGAGATTCGCGCCATTGCGCGCGAGCCCGGCGCCAGAAGTAAGTCTGCCGTTGTGGCAACCGTACCAGGTGTGGATCCGGTAGGCAGTTGTGTGGGTATGCGCGGTCTGCGCATTCAGAATATTGTCAACGAGTTAGCCGGCGAAAAGATCGACGTCGTGGAGTGGAGCAGCGATCTTCATACTTACATCGCCAATGCGTTGAGCCCGGCAAAAGTGAATAGTGTGTTGTTGGATGATTCCAACTCTATTAAGACGGCCATTGTGGTTGTACCAGACCGTCAACTCAGTCTTGCAATCGGTAAGGAAGGTCAGAATGCGCGCCTTGCTGCAAAGCTGACCGGCTGGAGAATTGACATCAAGAGCGAAACCGAGGCCATGCGAGAAGGCATTGACAAGCTGGCCGAAGAGCAGGCACGCGAAGGAAGATCAGGCGATCTGCTGGATGTCGTGCAGCGCTTCCTTGATGAGGACAAGAAACCATCACCGCAAACAGAGGATTTGTTTGCACGGGCAGCTCAAGCTCTGGAGGAGCAGGAGAGCCAATTGCCGTCAATGGACAGAAATGCAGAGACACCTATGGAAATGCCTGACCTTCCCATGGACCGTGATTCGTTGGATGCGATGTGGCCCAGCATGGACGAATTGCCGGAGGAGACTAAACCGATCGGCGAAGCGTTTGAGCCAGAGCTGGAAGCGGAAGAAGAGCCTGTTGCCGAATCAGAGCTCATGGAAGAGGTAGAGTCGGAAACGGTCGAAGAGAAAATTTCCGATGAACAAGAGGAACTTCCTGAAGAGGGTATGACCGTGATCGGTGAGCTTCCGGATGTCATTACCGCTGACATGCTAAGAGCGCGCAAGTCCAAATCCCTTAATTTGGACGACATCGAGATTCCGGCTGAGTTGCTGGTGGGGCTCGAAGATGACGAAGACACACTGGATGACCTCGACGAGGAATACGACAAGAAGGGCAAGAAACCGAAGAGCAAAGCGAAGCGAAAGCCGAAGCGACGTCGTCCGGCGGTTGATGAAGACGAGGAATTCGGAGAGTACTAAACCGACGGTAACAGCGCCTGATTGTGTAGCAGGATTACTCTGAAATGGGTAAACATGTGAAAGCGCAGAAGCCAAAGCATGTACCTCAGCGCACCTGTATCGCATGTCGCGAGACCGGCGGTAAACGGGCGCTGATTCGTCTGGTGCGCACGGACGACGGCGTTGTGGTCGATCCGTCCGGCAAACTGCCGGGTCGCGGCTCGTATTTGCATGCGATTCAGGACTGCTGGCGAATTGCGCTGGACGGCAATCGCATCCAGCAAGCTCTACGCACCAAGTTGCGTCCGGAAAATCGGCAGGCGTTGGCTGATTTTGCAGAGACCTTGGAAAAAGACTTGACTACTGAAGAAGCTATATAGGAGTAGTGATAGGTTGCGGCGCAGGAGCGCCTAGACCTGGAATAGATATCTGAATTGCTTAGTCACGCAGGTGATCTGCGGTTGGAGCAAGTCACGTAGTAGAATGTATATCGGTTACGAGCATGTCATCGGCGAAGGCCGCCGGCAACAGAAATCGATATCAAGGAAATGAGTACGCACGGTGAACGAGAAATGACCGTCAATAGCATGGGCATGGCGAACTAGCGCCATGTTGGCCGCATACTCAGGTCAGTTGGGCAAGTATGGCAGACGAGATGATTCGCGCTGCACGCTCGCTGAGGAGTGGTTCGCGATCGCACGGAGGGTGATGATGTAGGATTCTTGCTGCTCCGTTCCTCGCAGTTCCTCTCTCGGCCCACTACCAGTACCCACGCCAACATGAACCTGCGACCGCCTGTTCGCGGACTCTTAGGTGCTGCAATCGATTTTGGCAATCGTTTGCTCCAGCGCCAGGGTCTTGCTATATCCGAACTTAGGTTTCGGACAAAGAGAACTGGTTTATCTCGTCCCGCTGAGAATCACGATTCGGCGGCTCTTGCTATTGTCGCGACGTGATAAATGGTGAGATTATTCTCACAGTTGAAGGGGGCACTACCAATGGCATCAACGAGTACGAAAGAAAGAACAAAAAAAGGTGCAGCAGGCGATGGGGCAAAGAGCAGCAAAGCTGTCGAGTCGGTCATCGTTGACGACTACATCACTGTGCGAGACCTGGCCACGCTCATGGATCGCAGTCCTATCGACCTGATCAAGGTATTGATGCAGTATGGCATCATGGCCCCTATCACACATAGTATCGACCATGATACCGCTGTTATTCTTGGTGAAGAACTTGGCATCGTCGTAGAACGGCCCGAACAGGAAGAACAGGAAGTCGACGAGGAAGAAGCTGAAGCTGAACCAGAAACGCCAAGCCTGCAGAAGAAGGTCGATCAGGTTGTTGCGGACGAAGAGGAAGAGAACCTAGTTGAGCGTGCGCCGGTTGTGGCGGTGTTGGGACACGTCGACCACGGCAAGACTACGCTGCTAGACCATATCCGCAAGACGGATGTAGCCGGCGGTGAGGCTGGCGGCATTACCCAGCGCACGGGCGCCTATCAAATTACCTATAACGGGAATCCGATTACGTTCCTGGATACGCCCGGACACGAGGCGTTCACAGCCATGCGCGCCCGCGGCGCACAGGTAACGGATATTGTGGTGCTGGTGGTTGCCGCGGACGACGGCGTGATGCCTCAAACACGTGAAGCCATCAGCCATTCCAAGGCAGCCGGAGTCCACATCATCGTTGCGTTGAACAAGATTGACCGACCGAATGCGAACCCAGACCGCGTCATGGAAGAATTGGCGCTGGAAGGCTTACAGCCGGAGGACTGGGGCGGCGATACCATCGTCGTGCCCGTGAGCGCCATCGAAGGCACCGGCATTGACGACCTACTCGAGAACATCCTGGTCGTTGCTGAGCTTGAACAGTTCCGCTCCAATCCCAAGGGTCATTGCATTGGAACCGTGGTCGAGTCCGAACTGGACAAGTACCGTGGTGTCACCGCTACCCTTCTCGTGCAGAACGGTACGCTAAGGTCGGGTGATTCCATCGTCGTAGGTGAAACGTATGGTCGGCTCAAGGCCATGTTCGACTTCGAAGGCAAACCCGTCAAAGAAGCAGGCCCAAGCATGCCTGTTATCGTTCTGGGTCTGCACGAAGTGCCGTTGGCAGGTGAAATCTTCGAAACGACTAAGAATGATCGTGAAGCGCGACAGATCGCCGAGGAACGACAGCTTGAAGCCTCGCGTGCGGATTCGCAGGCGGCGCAGGCGCCAATGTCACTTGACGAACTGTGGGCTCGGTTTGAGGGCGGCGAGACAAAGTCACTGAACCTCATCGTGCGTGCTGACATGCAGGGTACGCTCGAGCCTGTAATGCAGAGCTTGAAGGACTTGAGCAACGACGAGATCACGGTTGAGATTCTGCAGGCGGCTATCGGCGACATATCCGAGTCGGACGTAATGCTGGCAGAAGCGAGCGACGCCGTCATTATCGGCTTTAGCGTGGACACGGACAAGGCAGCGCAAACCCGAGCTGACCAGTCCCACGTAGAGATTCGTCACTATGAAATTATCTACAACCTGATTGAGGACATCGAAGCAGCGCTGACAGGCATGTTAGAGCCTATCTATGAGAACCGAGTCATTGGACATGCCGAAGTGCTGCAGCTATTCAAGCTGCGCCGCGGCGTTATTGCTGGATGCGCGGTGCTGGATGGGTTGATTAAGCGCAACGCCATGGCGCGTGTGCTGCGCAAGGACGAGGTAATCGTGGAAGAAACTACCATTTCCACGCTACGCCGCTTCACCGAGGACGTGAACGAAGTCCGCAGCGGTTTCGAATGCGGTATTCGGCTGTCCAAGGGAGATGAGTTGCTGCAGGAGCACGACGTCATCGAGGTGCTGGAGCGCGTCCGAACACGGTAACGAAGAGATTAGCTGCGCGGTGTGTTGGGCAATCGTCCGGCGCACCGCGTTTATTTTGCACTTGTCGCCATGATCGAAGAGGCGGCGAACGATGAGGTGTTTATCATGACTACTATCCGGCAGCAACGACTTGCTGGATTGCTTTACGAGGAACTTAGCATACTCATATCCAGCGAACTAGAGGATCCGCTGGTCAGCCTGGCGCAGGTCACCCACGTCGTGGTGAGCAAAGATTTGCGCAATGTACGGGTCTATGTGAGTCACGACGACGTGGAAGTTTCGAAAGAACAGGTGCTGCTCGGCCTCAAGCGGGCTACTCCTTTTTTACGCCGTGAGATCGCTACCCGATGCACCATGCGCGCGGTTCCTGAACTCTCGTTCAGCTATGACGATACGCCCCAGCGCGCCAGTCGTGTAGACGAGTTGCTCCGTAAGATTGCGGCAGAACGACAACCGTCTGATGACGCAGGTGCAGGTGAGGCTGAGAATTCGGGTGAAACGGATACGGGCGTTTCGAAGTCGAACCTATCAGAGTCAACCATTTCCGAGTCGACTGAATCAAACAACACTGAGACTTCCATGGGCAAGGCGTAGATCGCCGCATCCATAGCGAAATGTCTCCCAGACAAGAATTGAACCAGCCCATGAGCATTCCGTTCACACCAAACGCCGACGTCATCGCTGCGCTTAAGGCCGGCGAGGACATACTTTGTGTTAGTCACATTGCGCCGGACGGGGACGCTGTCGGGTCGTTGTTGGGCATGGGCTGGATTCTGCGTGCGCTAGGCAAGTCGCCAACCTTGACACTGCAGGACGCAGTGCCAGTGGAGCATCGCGTGTTGCCTGGCGCGAAAGATGTGATCACCTCAAACACCGCGTCCTATGAAACGTCTGTGCGTCAGCACAAGTTTGACCTTGTGATCTGCCTGGACGCTTCCAGCCAGGATCGCATGGGCGACGCCTACAACAATTCGGTGCACGAATCAGCGGAGCTAGTGGTCATCGACCACCACATAACGAACACCCATTTCGGTGATGTGAACTGGGTGGAGCCGCAATGTGCGGCGACCTGCCAGATGCTCGTCTATCTGGCGGACATGCTCGAAGTAGCGTTGACCGGCGCGCTTGCCGAATGCCTGCTCACCGGCATCGTCACGGACACGCTTGCGTTCCGAACGAGCAACACAACACCAGAGGTGCTAGAGGCTGCAACCCAGTGCATGGAAGGCGGAATCAGCCTCAACAAGATTACGCAACGAACGCTCAACCGTCGACCGTTCAGTATACTGAAAATATGGTCCCAAGCCCTGGCGCATATGCAGCTTCAGGACGGCATTATCTGGGCGCCGGTGACGCTGGATGAGCTCCATGAGCATGGTGCGGAGAATCTCGATCTCAATTTGAGCAGCTTTCTGGTCACAGCGGATGAAGCGGACATCAGTGCGGTGTTTATCGAAAAAGCGGAGAACGGCGCCATGGCTGTGGAGTGCAGCTTCCGCGCCAAGCCAGGCTTCGATGTCGCTTCGGTGGCATTCTCGCTGGGCGGCGGCGGACATCCCGCAGCTAGCGGCTGCACCATCACCGGCACGCTGGATGAAGTCATCGCTGACGTGGTGCCGATGTTGCAGAAAGCGCGCGGCAGATCAGATGCGCGACGGAGCCTAAACAGCAGTGCCCAAGTCCACCAGCCCATATCATGGGCTGCTCGTCGTCGATAAACCGGGGTTTCCCTCCCAATATTTGCCTACAAGCCATGATATCGTCGCAATGGTGCGGCGCTGGAGCGGTCAACGCCGAATCGGCCATACCGGCACCCTCGATCCCATGGCCCGCGGCGTACTGGTACTCTGCCTGGGCAGCGCTACGCGCCTGGTCGAGTATTATCAGGGACACGATAAACAATACTTAGCTGAGATCCAACTGGGGACCGCTACAGATACCTATGACGCCGTGGGTTCTGTGACTGAGCGTGCGCCGGTTCCAAACCTGTCGGATGAATTGGTCGAGCGGACACTGGCACAATTTCGCGGCACAATTTCGCAGGAACCGCCTGTCTATTCGGCTATCAAGCAGCAGGGAGAGGCGCTGTACCGCAAGGCGCGTCGCGGCGAAATGGTGCAGGTTGAGCCGCGTACAGTCACGATTCACTCGCTTGAGCTGATCTCGTTCACAGACGATCGGTTGAGCGTGCGCGTAGCCTGTTCAGCAGGCGCCTACATTCGCAGTCTGGCGAACGACGTCGGCAAAGCCCTTGGCACTTTTGGCCACTTAGCGGTTTTGCAGCGGGAGGCGGCAGGCGCCTTCACGCTGGAGGACGCGCTTGCACTGGACGACATACGCCATGCATCGGAAGCGGGTACGCTTTCCGAGTTGCTGCTGCCGTCGGGCACAGGGCTTGAGATGCCTTCTGTGCAGCTGGATACAGACACATTGACACGTCTTGGCTACGGGCAGGAATTAAATCTGCCAGACGACATCGTTCAAGGTCTAATGCAAGATGGGCTGAATCCCGTCAACTCACCCGTTCAGGCGATTACGCCAGACGGCGCTTTAGCGGGTATCATTCGTTGTCTGGAAGATGTGGATCCGCCATCGGGCCAATGCCTTTGGCGCGCAATCAAATGGCTGGCCCAACCATGACGGGCGAGTAGAGGCAGGAAGCACTAGATATGCAGCTGTTCCGTGGAGTTGATACCATACAGGTCACGTCGCCGACTGTGGCTACCATCGGCAACTTCGATGGCCTTCATCGCGGACACCAGGCACTGTTGGGTACGCTGAAACGCGTGGCCAACGAGATGCCTGACATTGATACCAAGACGGCACTGATTACGTTCGATCCGCATCCCCTCAGTGTTCTGCGCCCAGATTACGAGCTTGAGCTGCTGACGACGCCGCTGGAGCGCACGCAGCTTGCGTCAGAGCTCGGTATCGATATCGGCGTAATCATTCATTTCACACGCGAGGTCGCTGCACTCTCCCCGGATGCATTCCTGTCACAGATCAAAGAGCGCCTGCACCTGAAAGCACTTGTCGTAGGTCCGGACTTTGCGCTCGGCAGAAATCGCAGCGGGACTCTAGACCGTATCGCCGAGATTGGCGATGAAATGGGGTTCGAACTCGTCGTGCAGGAGCATGTGACAATTGACGGCGAGTCTGTTCGCAGCCAGAAGATACGCGGTCTTTTGCGTGAAGGCGACATCAGTGAAGCAAATACGTTACTCGGGCGTCCGTACCATATGGCGGGTAAAGTTGTACGCGGCGACCAACTTGGCCGTTCCATCGGCATTCCAACGGCCAACATACAGGTTGAAGCGAATAAACTTTGGCCGAACAACGGTGTATACGCGACGCGCACCTGGGTACTTGAACCTAATAAACCCGCGGCATACGGCAGCGTGACCAACATCGGCGTGCGTCCGACGGTCAATGGCCGTGAACGCCGGCTTGAGAGCCACCTACTCGACTTTCCTCCAAACGGGGAGGCGATCGATAGTGAGGCGGGCAATCTCTATGGCATGCGGCTTGTTGTGGAGTTCATCGAGCATCTGCGCGGTGAAGTTAGGTTCGAGAACCTGGAGCAGCTTCAGGCGCAGATCCGCAGCGACGCCGATGTCGGAAGAGCGATACTGCAGTCCACACCGCTCGACGAGCATCCGTTTTTCCTCAGCAGTGTTTCTTAATCTCTAATAGCTTCGCTCCCAGATTTTGAAGCAACCCACATGGATTTATTACCTTCAAGCGCCTCTGAATCATTCGTTCAAAGGGTATCGTGCCATCCATATGCAACATCCCGTCGGCGACGGGATATGACGCCGCCAATTTGCCGGCATGCAAGCGGATAACGGTATAATGGCGAGGATGAAGCTTCTTTGCGTCTCCGCCCAGATCCCCGGTCATTTGGATTGGGGAGGATATCTCCTCACCGCAGCAGAGCTTGCAGAACGCGGGCATGACGTCATATGGACCAGCGGCGCTGATGTGCGTTCGCTTGTACAGAAGCATGGAATTCCCTTCCGATCGCAGGACCAAACCGGTTGGCGTTGGCCTCCACCATCACCGCTGCCGCAGGATGCTGCACTCGATGTGGAAAGTATACGACAGTTGAAGCAAAGCCGGGCGCTTGACCAATGGCTTGATGTAGAGCGCGTCGCGGCAGCCACCGACGAGCTGCTAGGCTTAATCCTAGAGACCCAGCCAGATGTCATCCTCAGTGAAATGTTCACTGCAGCTGCCGGGCTAGGTGCGGAGGCGTCGGACACGCCGTTGATTGTCATAGGATGGCCCGCACCGGCTGATCTGCCACCTGCTTCGGATTCGGAAACGCCTGCCATGGTCATGGAGGCACGCGATCGCCTGAGAGAGCTACTGGAGCGTTATCAGCTACGCGGCATTAACTGGACCCATCATGGACCGCCAGCAATGAGCTCGCCGCTATTGCACATCACGTACTGGAGTGCGAGCTGGTTTGGCGACAAGCCCCTCGGCGGGCAGACCGTACACGTTGGTGGCGCAAGTCGTGCGTCCGCTGCACAGCCGCCGGACGATATACCCTCTCCGGATCTGGCGCCTTGGGTGCTTATCACGCTTGGCACAAGCTTCAACCGGGATCCGGCCTTTTTCGCGAATGCGGTACGGGCAACGAGTTTGATGCACTGTCTTCCCATTGTTGTCGTCGGCGATGGGCTGGATGAAACTTGGGTGCAAGAGTTAATCGCGCGGCTGCCCAATAACGCTATTGTGCGCGATCGGATCAACTTTGATTCTATACTGCCCTATTGTGCCGCGGCGATCCACCACGGCGGCGCAGGCACGACGCATGCGCTGATCGAGTATGCCATACCGCAGATCGTGGCGCCCCACGCGGCTGACCAAGCGTACCAGGCGGCTGGCGTGATCCGCAGCGGCGTCGGCTTGCATATTCGACCGCGACAAGCCACTGTCGACGCGCTGCGCATCGGTCTCAGTGCGCTGTTGCCTGAGCTATCTCCCTATCGAACGCGCGCAATTGACCTACAAGAGGAATTTCAAGCTCTCGGCGGAATCGCCAAGGCAGCTGACCTGGTTGAACAGTACGCAACACCCAAGCCGAACACCGAAAACAGTCCTACGGGAGGTAGCATTGCAAGCACTGATTGAGCGAATCTTGGCGGAAGGTAAGAATCTCGGAAACGGCATCCTCAAGGTTGATGGTTTCGTCAACCATCAACTGGATCCTGCCTTGACGATGCAGATGGGTATAGAATTCGCGGCCCGTTTTGCTGCCGTTGGTGTGGACGGTGTAACCAAAGTTATCACGGCCGAAGTGAGCGGTATCGCACCGGCGCTGGCAACGGGCAGCGCGCTCAACGTGCCCGTGGTTTATGCTCGCAAGAGCCGCCCAATCACCATGAAGGACGGCTTCTACAGTTCACAGGCGCCCAGCCACACCAAGGGTGGCATTGTTGACCTGATCATCTCCCCGGAATACCTGTTGCCGACAGACCGCGTCTTGCTTATCGACGACTTCCTTGCCAGCGGCATCACGATTGAAGCGCTGGCTGACGTCATCGCGCAGTGCGGTGCAACCTTGTGCGGGATCGGCTGTGTGATTGAGAAGGAATTTGAAGGCGGACGCGAACGGCTTCAGAGCCTAGGTGTGCCTATCGTCAGCCTTGCACAGATCGTCAGCATGGAAGCCAACGAGATTCAGGTGCGCTCCTAGTAGAGTTCCGGACGCCGATCGGCGAAGACTGGGATCTGTGAGCGAGCTTCGTTACATGCGTTGAGGTCGATAGTTGCCGTGAGTGTTTCTTCCTCTGCGTCGCCTTCCACGACAACTTCACCCCATGGATCAATGATGGTCGAATGCCCGCAAAACCGCGTACCATTGCTCTCTCCCACGCGATTACAGGCGGCGATATAGCACTGGTTTTCGATGGCACGGGCGCGCAACAGCGTTCGCCAGTGCTCTAGGCGTTCGCACGGCCATTCGGCGGGAACGATGATTAACTGTGCGCCGTGCAACGCATAGCGCCGAAACAGCTCCGGAAAGCGCAGATCGTAGCAAATGGCCAACCCCACGCGCCCCCAGGGCAAGTCGATCAAAGTCGTGTCTTGACCCGGCAACAGATACTGGTCCTCATCCATTAAGCGGAAGAGATGGATTTTTCGGTAGGCGGCGGCAAGCGATCCCTTCGGCGTGTAGAGCGGCATACAATTGTAGTAGCCGCCGTCGGCTTGTTTCTCCATCAGCGAGCCGGTCAGCCAGACGCAGTTGGCCTTCGCCAGCGACGAGAATCGTACGAACCAGTTCTTGATGCGTGAGCGCCCAGAAATTGGCGATGCAAGCGCTGCAGCGCTATCCAGTGCGTAGCCGGTGCTCCACAGCTCGGGCAGCACCACTAGATTGCTCTTGCGCCGGCGCGCCTCCACGACGAATGAGCCGGCGCGTTTGAAGTTCTCAGACGGCTTGCCCAGTTCCACATCCATTTGAATGAGAGTAACGGTCAAGACACCTTCCTTGCCCTCCTCAACATCCGATGGTTCACAATCACGCAGTACGGGAATCGACATGTATTTCGGCTCTCTATAGTGAGGTTTTCAAGTTTTAGAATCGGAGAAGCGGAGGATAGCAGTGTGGGCCACACAAAGTTGATCGCACTACTCATCGTAGTCCGACAACAGTTCGACGCTTGCGCCAGGCGCAGGTCCGCTGTAGTCGCCCAACCTGCTTGTATCGCCGTGTGTGACGCGTGCAGTTGAGCGCACTTCGTCGGCTGGCTTTTGGGACATGCCTGGCGCCACGTTTACCGACAGCTTTTCTTTCGCGGGCACGATGGCCCATGCGCGCCACCCCATCACCAGCCCAAGCGCCACGAGAATCAACGGCCACAATCGAAGCACAACCCCGCGATTCTCCTCAGCACCACTTACAATCGACAATCCAAAAAGCACAAGCGCCAGACCCGGAATCAACGGCCACCATCGCACCTCCGGCGGACCGACTGCGGCCAACACTAGAAAGACAATGCCCATGCCTACGAGCAACATCGCAAAGAGCGCCTGCAGATTGTCCACATAGGCATTTAGTCCGATGACGATGCCGAGCACCAACAGAAAGCCGCCTGGGATGATGGACCACCAGTTTTGCTTGCGGTTAATGAGATAGATGTTGCCGAACGCAAGCGCTAATCCGAAAAAAAGCGCGGCTGGGATGAACATTGTGTTGATTGAAGTGGTGGTGAGAAGAAGCATAGTGGCGACAGAGACCAATGTCCAGCCGGGAATGAGGCGCCACCAAAGCGATCTGTTCTGCAGATAGCTGCCGAAGAATCCAACGCCGGCTAGTGCAAGAAGTGTCGCAACAACATATTGGGCAAAGGGCTCGAATCGTAGCAAGAAGCCAAAATTGAACAGCAACAGGATTATGCCTGTCAGGATGAGCCCCACAGACCACATCACTGCTGTGTAGCGCCTGTTGTTCATCAGTCGCCTCTTTGACAGAAAATCCCTGCACCGGTGTAACTCACAAGAGGACCGGAACAGGGACTCGGTTGATCAAATTGTTATTCGCTCAGATGGCTGTTGGTATGAACTAGCCTATCACGGGCACGTTTGCAGCATCGGCGCTAACCACAACCGAGTTGGCGTCGACCCATCCTGTTTGCCCGTCCGCCGTGACCACCTGGAACCATAGGCCGTCGGCGGATTGTCCGGTCACTGTGAGAACCGTGTTGCGAGAGTATTGGGCAATACGTTCGCTTTCGGTGTTCGGCGATGCAAAAACCTGCACGACCACCTTACGCATGGAAGCGGAGGCGGTACCGGCGCTTTCCTGCGGTGCGACATCCTGTGTTTGGTCGATTGCATCGGTGACTGCGCTCTCTTCGACAGCAGTTTCTGCGGCAGTTGTGTCAGCCGTGGTTGTGTCAGCCAAAGCAGGCGCCTCGCTCACTACACCGGTTGCGACGGGCACGGCGTTTACATTACCGCGCGGCAAGATGGTCGCCCGGAAGACCCATGCCAACCCGCCCTGCGGCAGCTCAACCTGCAGCCATTGATCGTCGCTGGTGCGAGAGGTCACCGGCAGTGCCGCACTTTCCGGTATAACCGTAATTACATTTGCGCCTACAAAGGGTTCAGATCTCGCGTTGACGCCGGCGGCGGAAAAGATGACCGCTCCTGGTACGCCATCGGGCAATTGGTTGGAGTACGGTGCAGGCGGTTCGACGACTTGCGATTCGGTAGAAGCTTCCGGTTCCGGAGTCGGCTCAAGCGTTGGTGACGGGGTCGGCAAGTCGCTGATCGTAATGATTGGCAGCGATTCCATGTCACCGTCCATCTGCACGAGCTGGGCGTAGACCCATCCGCTAGCGCCGTCACCCAAATCGAGGAGAAGCCATTCGTTATTGGCAAAGCGACCGATTGCTGGCGCTTCCGCTTGGTCGGCAAGCAGTGTCACGACATCAGAATCGAGTTCCGGTTGCGTGCGCACATTGATACCGGAAGCAGCGTCCACAAGAACACCTACATTGGCAGTAGTGGCATTTGTCACAGCATCTGTAGCGGCTACCGATGCGGACACAACGTTTATCGACGCAGCCGCCTGAGTATTCGTAATCCAGGCTGCGGAACCGGCCGTGGCAGTGGCGGCTGCTTCGCCGCCTGCAGCACTATCAGCCTCAGCGGTTGCATCCGCAGCTTGCGTCGGAGTCGCCAAAACCGCAGCGTCGTCAGCGACATCTGCAGCGGCTTCAATCACGTTATCAACAGTGGCATCAGCCTCAGTAGTCGGTTCGGTGGTAGTCTCGGCTTCTACCTCAGCAACAGCGGCGCCTTCGACGCCAGCCTCTTCAGTCGCTTCGGCTGTTGGCGTCTCTTCAGTAGCCTCTTCGGCGCTAGCTTCTTGTGTCATGTCAGCCACCGGCGTTTCTGTCTCGGTAACGGCAATAGTCGCCTGGACAGCTTCGCCGTCTGTAGCTGTGTCTGCACCCGACTCTGTCGCGCCGACTGTAGGTTCTTCTTGCGCAGGCTCGGCAGCCGCTGCCGAATCCGGCACAGGCGTGACGGTCGGAAGCGCTATTTCCACCGGTGCTGCATCAGATGTCGGCGTGGGCGGTGCAGGTGTGGCGGTCGGCTCAATGCCCACAGCCTTCAATACATCCAGCCACACCTGATCGGACATGGGCTGCATGCCTTCGGCAAAGAACTCGGAAGAAGCGTAGCCGACAGAGCCAGAAATCGGTGTACCGGGCTCCAGTGGACCATCCGAAACAAACAGCTGCAGCCAATCCTGATCAGGCTTGCCCAAAACGACGTATGTCGTGTCTCGATCCAGAATATCTTTGATCTCGGCATCCAGACTTGGCGCGGAGCGCAGGTTCACGCCGTATTCGCTGAGCACTGTAGCGAATAGGTGCTGCGGTAGCGCCAGGGTCGGCATAAGCGTTGGCGTGGGCTGGAGCGTTGCAGTTGGTTCAGCTGCGGTTGGCGGTGCAACAACCGGCTGCGCCACGGTTGCCGTACCAGTGATAGGTTCGTTAGCGGATACGGCGGCTACGCCTGGATCACCGGTATTTGGAGATTGCGAGAACGGATTCTCTATCTTTTGGAGAGCTTCGCGCCCCCGTTCCCAGATCTCGGGAACCAAGGTATACGCGCTGAAACCCAGTACCGCCAGCAAAGCGACGGTAACAATAGTCGGTAGAATCCAAGCCGGTCCGCTGCGCCGTTGTTTCTCGTATTCGACCGGGTGCCACTGGCCAACAGGCGCAGGGGTACCTTCGAGATCCCATTCATCGGCAAGCTGTTGTTCAGATTCCTCAAGGACCCAGCGATCACCGACATTGCCGGCATCATCTAGTTCCCAGCCATTTGATGAGGTATCATCTTTTATGGCCATGACATCCCCTCCGTCGGTGCGTACCAGCCGGTTTTCGACCCGTCTGTGTACTTAACAGCGCTCTGGACCGCAAACAATACCGACAGCGTGAACCAGACTAGCGTTCTAACCCATCCAACGTCAGCTACGCTAGACAACGTTCCGATTGCAGCGCCGGAACAGATTAGTGTACAGCTCAGACACAGTGGGAATAAAAGCTGAGGCGTGCAAAAGAAGTCATGCAACGGCTGCCAATGAAGCGACCGATACCACCACATGTAGCTGAGAGTCGCAAACACCCCGGATACACCTGCGATCCAGAGGATAGGGCTGAAAACACTCAGCATTGGGGACCTGGGTCTGCTCTGTTTTGGCGGCAGTTCCGCGCCATAAACTTCCAATTGCCGGTTGACGAGTGGCCTAGCTTGTTAACCGCAGCCTGTTCGACAGACCCTCAAGAGTGGGACGGGGATAATTGCTAACGAATGAGTTCAATAATACGCTGTTTGAACGACAGTTCCGAGAGTTAGGCTCTTGCAGAATGCCTTGAACCGTCTCTGTCAGAACTTACCTGATGCCACACCGCATCACGAATGATGTAGTACTACCGGACAATCAGCGCCGATCTGCCACCAGCGTTATGTGTTACACTCGATTGGGACCCGATAACCCGTCCAATTCCCTGAGGTTTACTGTGCCTGTTGTTTGCTGCTACACTGGTACTGAGGCGTCCCATCTGGGATAGCCTATACACATACCTACTACCGAATACGATATACCAAAATAAGAACGAACTACACGAAACTACGAATAAATAATTGACGGTAGTACGCTTGCCTGCTAGTATACATCCAATTTTGCCTATGCAACAAATGCAGATTATAAGTCAAGATTTTCCTACCGATTTGCAACTACCTTGGGGCGCTTAGCGTCGAGAATGAGTGTGTGTCGGTGAGATATTACGTCATGTTTCTTTGCAGGATTCGCCAGGATATCGGTTTTGGATCAGACAACCGTGCTCCTGAGTTACGTGGTTGTGGTATAGAACATCAGCATACATCAGCCTATCATATTGTTTGATGATTGACAACTCTACATATTTAGTTGGCACATCTCGTTGAACATAGTTTTATCGCTGGCATAACAATTATGCCAAATGTAGTGATTTTCGCATATGCAGTCAAGTAATAAGTACCAATCCGCTACGACGCAAATTTTTGAGGTCGGCGACTTCGATCCGAAGGCGTATGCGTGGCAGTACGCCGTCCAGCTGGTCGAATCCGACAGCACAATTGTTGCGCCGACAGACACTGTATATGGTGTCATGTGCCGCTATGACCACGCATCTGCCGTGGCGAACTTGTTTCGCATTAAGCAGCGACCGTTGAAGAAGGCAATTCCGGTATTGATTGGAGACTATGCGCAACTCACTATGATCACAGGCGAACCGGTAACGGAGCGAATTCAAGTGATAATGGAGCGCTTCTGGCCTGGCCCGTTGACGTTGATTCTTCCAGCAGATGAGGCATTACCGTTTGAGCTGACAGCCGGCGGCTCGACTGTCGGCGTACGCATGCCTGACCACACAGCCTTACGAGAGTTCATGCGTGTCGTCGGTCCTTTGGCCGCGACCAGCGCCAATATGAGTGGCGATCGGGAAGCCGTAACGGCAAAAGATGCGCAGGAGCAATTAGGTGGGCTCGTGCCCATCATCCTCAGCGATGACGCCACTGTACGAAGGCCTGTGCCGCCCGTGCCAAGCACCGTGCTCGAGCTCTCGCAGGATACGGCTCGCATTCTTCGTGCAGGCCCCATTAGCCAGCAGGTCTGTGAAGTGTTGCGAAAAATGGGATTCGAGCTATGTTAATCGGTATCGACGCTTCCCGAGCCATACGTTCCGTGCGGACCGGTACAGAGCGTTATTCCCAAGAAATCATCAAACATTTACTGCAACTGCCGACAGCAACCGAGCATACCTGGCGACTCTATACCGACCGGGAACCCGAGCCAGACGACTTTGCACTAGACACAAGTCAGCAATCTATCATTGAGTCGGAAAACGTTGAGCTCCGTATCCTGCCGGCGCAGCGCATGTGGAGCCATCGAGCGTTGCGGTCTGAAGTGATGCGCCACCCACCGGACGTGCTGTTCATTCCGAGTCACGTGGTTCCCTTTTGGCCCCTGGCGTCACGTCTGCCGAAATCGGTGGTGACGGTCCATGATCTCGGCTTTCAAGCGCTACCGAACTCACATACGTTCCGACAGCGACTCTACTTGAAGTGGAGCACCGCCTGGAGCACGTCAGTAGCCAGTATGGTGATCGCCGTGAGCCAGGCAACTGCCGCCGATGTCCTCCGCTATTATGTGGATGAGCCGCACAAGGTCCGTGTCGTTTACGAAGCCGCCTACGATTGGAATCCTCCCCAACAACCCGAGATTGATGCGGTTCAGCAGAAGTATGAGTTGAATCGGCCTTATGCGCTCTATGTGGGCACCATACAGCCGCGCAAGAACGTGGCGCGCATGATCGACGCCTATTCGTTAATTGTGGAAAAAGAGAAGGTGCAATGGGATCTAGTGCTGGCAGGCGGTGCGGGATGGCTGTCCGAACCCATATTTGATCTGGTCAAGGCCAGCCGCTTCGCCGCCAGAATTCATCTGACCGGATATTTGCCCGAGGCTGACTTACCCGGCTTGCTTGCCGGAGCGCTCTTCTTCTGCTACCCTTCATTATTCGAAGGTTTCGGACTTCCCGTTCTGGAAGCACAAACTGCAGGAGTGCCTGTATTGACAGCCTATTCATCTTCATTGCCCGAAGTGGCGGGCGACGCTGCCATACTCGTTGACCCGACCGACGTGGACGCAATCGCCGACGCCATGTTGCGTATCAGTCAGGACGAAACGCTGCGCCAGCGACTCATCGATGCCGGCTATGAAAACGTCAAACGCTTCTCGTGGGACAGGGCCGCCCGGGAGACCTTAGCCGTGTTGGAAGCGGCTGCTGCCAGTTCGCAATCTTAGCCGAACCGCATGCAGCATGCGATGAACACTCCACCGGCAGCCGGTCCAACGGAAACTCCTACCGCTCCGCAATCGGCTCATCGCGTCGATATTCTGGGCGTTAGTGTTGATCCCATTTCCATAGACGAGCTTCTGTCGCTGTTCAGTTATTGGATAGACGGCGACCACCGCAGCTGTCATCAGGTCTGCACGGTAAACCCTGAGTTCGTCATGGACGCTCGTACGGATCCCGCATTTGCCGCCGTGCTGCGGCAGGCGGATTGCTGTGTGGCGGATGGGACTGGAATTGTACTAGCCGCTGCCATGCAAGGCTTTATCTCTGCCGGGTCGTGTCACCGGCTCAGACGGTATCTTTCGAATCTGTGAACGAGCGGCGCAGGAAGGATGGCGAATCTTCTTTTTGGGCGCCGCACCCGGTGTGGCAGAGCGAACATCCAAGCATTTAGTCCAATGTTACCCACGTCTGCAAGTTGCCGGCGCCTACGCAGGCAGTCCGCAAGTTCGAGACTGGTCCTTGATATGTGAAAGGCTGCGCACAGCAAAGCCCGACATCCTTCTGGTTGCCTACGGACATCCGCAACAGGATTACTGGATTCGTCAACACCGGGATGAGCTGCCAGCGGCTGTAGCCATGGGCGTTGGTGGCGCCTTCGACTTCGTCGCCGGAGTGACAGTGCGCGCACCGGTTTGGATGCGCCGGCTAGGACTGGAGTGGCTGCACCGCCTGGTGCGTGAGCCGTGGCGATGGCGCCGAATGAGCCGCCTGCCGCTTTTTGCCTTACTCTCCGGACGACAAGCGGTTCAACTGTTTCTTTCAGAACGCACTGATCGTAGGTAAAGTCTATGGATAGGAATCGGATTCATCTTCTCCATTTACCCACTCTCCGACTTTTTGTGAATCAGTAAGGTCCTGCAATGCTCGAAGTGATAGAATCAGCTCTCATTCGTGCAGGCGTACCACTGCCCCTATTCGGCCTCGATCCTCCGATTTCGGTTCAGGTTCGTAATGCCTACGATCGGTATCTGCATCGGTCGCCTATCTACGGCCGCGAATATCTTCAAGGAAATCCGCTTCCGCCGCCTTCGGTGATGAACCTGGTCCAAGGCAATATCGATCCCGCTTATTATGTCACAAATGGCCGTGCCGCATTTGAAACAGTTACGGAGACGCTTCAGAAGAGCTGGATCGATGTGAGTCAGATGAAGCGCATCTTGGACTTCGGCTGTGGCTGCGGCAGAGTGTTGCGGCACTGGAAGCCCTACGCCCATCGCATAGGTATTTATGGCACCGACTATAATCCGGAGTTGGTCTACTGGTCGCGCAGACTCTGCAAACACGCGACGGTCGGCCGAAATTCGGCAGCTCCGCCGCTCTCATATCCGGACAACTTCTTTGACTATGTCTATGCCTTATCTGTGTACACGCACTTGACTCTGGAGATGCAGAATGCGTGGCTAGACGAAAGTTATCGCGTGCTGAAACCGGGCGGCGTGCTGCTATTTACCACGCATGGAGACTACACCATTCCGTTCATGCCGCCCGAACTTGTGCCTGTCTACGAGAACGGTGAGGTTGTGGTGATCAACGAGGAGAACGAAGGCGAAAATGTCTGCGCATCGTTCCATCCATTCGTCTATGTCCAGACGCAAATGTTGAGGGGCTTTGAGCTGCTGCAGTTCTTCCCGCGAGCCGGGCGAGGCGTGCCATGGCAGGATGTCTATCTTTTCCAGAAGCCCGTCACTTCTCGGTAGACGACAGGAATTGCGAGTATCTAAGATCAGTTGCGAAGTCCAGAATATCGGAAGGCCGAAGACCGCTGCATCTTTTATACGGTCTACGGCCTTCGCTTACGTCATCTACATTGGCGCCTAGATAACTAGGGTTCACTAGAGTTCAGATCAAACCGCTCAATCATTCGACAGTTGTACGAACCTCTATCCCTTGACAGAACCCGCCAATAGGCCGCGTACGAAGTAACGCTGCAACGAGAAGAAGACTACCAGCGGCAGTATCATGGTCACGAAGGCGCCGGCTGTGAGCAAATGCCAGTCGTTGCCGCGGGAGCCGACGATATTAGCCAAGCGCATGGTAAGTACCTGCGTATCCGGGTTGCCGCCCAAGAAAATCAACGCGACCAGGTAGTCGTTCCAAACCCAGAGAAACTGGAAGATAGCGAACGACGCCAGCGCAGGTAATGAAAGCGGAAGGATCAAGCGCACGAAGACGGTGAAATGGGAAGCGCCGTCGATGAAGGCGGATTCGAGAATTTCACGCGGCAGCGTACGAATGTAGTTGAAGAGCAGGTAAACCGCCAACGGCAATCCGAAGCCGGTGTGCGCCAACCAGATCGCCAGGAATGTGCCGTTGAGGTTCAGCTTGTTATAGTCGCTGAGGATAGGCACAAGCGCAATCTGCAAAGGCACGACCAGCAACGCAACCACCATGATGAAGAGCAAGCGCCTGCCCGAGAAGTTCATCCACGCGAAGCCATAGGCTGCGAAAGCTGCGATGAGAATGGGAATAACAGTCGCCGGTATGGCCACGGCGATGGAATTCAGTATGGCGCCCCAGAAATTGTCTCCCGGGATGATCTCAACTGTCCCATCCGGATTTTGATACTCAAATTCCTTGCCGCCAAGCACCTGCTTATAGTTGTCGGTCGTGAAATCCCAATTTACTGTCCATACCTCGCTTTGGACTTCTATGAAGCCGATTCGTCGATTGCCCACCCATTTCACTTGATTGCCATTGGGTGTTACGACGCCTGCACGCAACTCCTCAAACGTTGCCGATTCGCCCTCAACCTCCATGACGCCGGTCGAATCCAGGCCCATCTCGCGGGGGTCCAGTTTTGCAATCGTTTGCCATTCCTTATGCGGGAATATGGTCCACCAACCGGAAGTCTGGATGGCGGCTCGCGTGCGCCAGGATGAAACAAAGAGACCTGCCGACGGGATTGTCCACAGGAGGACAAGGATGAGCAGTGTGCCATTGACCAGGAGCATGCCACTCCATTTTTGACGTCGACCGCCTGCCACTAGAAGGCCTCCTGTTCTCTGAACTGCTTCAGATTGTAGATCATGACAGGAATGACCGTAATGAGTAGAACGATGGCAATTGCTGAGCCAAGACCGGCATTTCTGGCGATAAAGGACTGACGATAGAACTGGGTTGCAATTACGCCCGTACCGAACTGACCCCCTGTCATCACCCACACAACATCGAATATTTTTAATGTGAAGATGACGATAGTAGTCGTGACTGTGATGATAGTGCCCATGATGCTGGGGATCATGATGCGAAAGAAGACTTGAACCTCATTTGCTCCGTCCACGCGCGACGCTTCCAGAATTTCATCCGGAATCCCTTTGAGCGCAGCGGAGAATAGCACCATAGCGAAGCCTGTTTGCAGCCAAGCCACGATAATCACCAGGAACAGGCTATTCCATGGGCTAATGGCCGTGTACGCGGGCCACGCTCTGGGCGTTCCGCCAAGCCAAACGACAATAGCGTTCAGCAAGCCGATCTGCGGTGCATCAATCGGTCGGACAACATAGATGAACTTCCAAATCACGCTGGCGCCGACGAATGAGATGGCCATGGGTAAAAAGATCATCGCCTTCGAAATACGTTCGAACTTACTGCGGTCCGCCAGAGTAGCCACGACCAAGCCGAAGCCGACTGTAAGCGGAACGCCGAACAGAATCCACAAGAAAATGTTGTTGCGGAAGGCTTCGCGCATGAGCCGGTCGGTGAAGACAGTCGCATAGTTGGCAAGACCGACGAAGTTGCCATATTGTGGTCCGTCTCGGCTATAGAGACTAATGTAGAAGGTGCGGACGACGGGAAGCGCCAAATACCATGTTAGGATGGCCACTGCCGGCCCAACGAAAATGAATGGCTGCAGTCGCGATCGCCAGGTGTCGTTCAGCATCTCCACCAACCAATTGAAGATCCAGAACAGGGCTGCGACGCCTCCGACGCCCCAGATAATCGCAACAACTGTGATCAGCCACTTCGGTGCGTTGCTGTCGCGCAGGAATAGAAAGCCGGCATAAAGAACGGCAAAGGCGATGAGCGGAATGGCAATGGCTAATAGAAAACGCAGTATGAAGGCGAAGACATCACTGGCAACGCCAGACCTTCGAACTTCGCCTGTTGTGTTTGCGGCCATAGGCGGTATCCCCTTATGAGTGAACGTATACGACAGTCGATTTCAGGGCTGCTGCAAGATGTGACAAGTATCAGCACCAGTTGCTGTATCAGCTGATCGCAAGATTACGTTCAAAAGCGCGAATGATTTGTCCACGTGGTTGGGTCTATTCGTTTGTGCATACTGGGGGAGACGCCGATTCATCTGAGCCTGCGCCCCCCCAATATCCTGCTAGATGGTGCTTAGTTCTTCGGCCAGGAAGCGTCGATCTCGGCTAGTACGGTGTCCAGGTCAGCGGATCCGGATACCCAGTCCGTCATACCCTTCCAGAAGGAACCGGTGCCAACCTCACCCGGCATCAAGTCAGAGCCGTCGAACCGGAAGCTGGTAGCACTCGCGACGAGTTCAGCAATTCCTCGCTCCAGGTCAACGCCATACATCTCTGGCGTTGCAGTCTGATGCGCAGCCAAGGCGCCGCCTGTATCCAGCCAACCGCTGGCAGACTGCGGCACTGTGAAGTATTCCATCAGCGCGCGGACTTCAGGTCGGTCGTTGAACATGGCCATAATGTCACCGGCAACCAGGAACGGCTTGCCATACTGTTCATCAATGGGTGGTAGGTAGAAGAAGTCGTAGTCTACGCCGGCCTGTGCACCTTCGGGGAAGAAGGCGGTGATGAAGTTGCCCTGCTTGTGCAGCCAGCAACGCGGCGGATCTTCAAACATAGGCAGTGGTGCATCACTGAAGCTTGTGCTTATGATTGAATCTCTGCCACCCAGCACGTAACCTTCCGTAAACCAGACATTGCCCAGTGTCTCAGCAGCGTTCTTTACCTCGGGCGACTCAAACGGCAGTTCGCCGGTTGTCCATGCATCGTAATTCTCGAGCGATGTTGTGCGCAACATCACATCTTCCATCCAGTCCGTGGCGGGCCAACCGGTGGCTGCACCGGACTCGATGCCTACGCACCATGGTGAATCGCCGTCGGAGACGATCATGTCAGAGAGGGCCAGCATTTCGTCCCATGTTGTTGGGATCTCATAACCGGCTGCATCGAAGTCGTCCTTCGGATACCATACAAGGCTCTTACCGTTGAAACGGTGCCAGACGCCAGCGCTCTGCTCGCCATCGGGACCAGCCATCATGCTCATATCCAACCAACTCGAATTGTACTCTTGTTGCAGCCACTCTTCAGGGATGAAGGTGGTCGGGTCCACTATCTTGCCGGTACGGACGAAGTTCGCGAGCAGACCAGGTTGCGGGAAGTCCGCGATATCGGGTGCATCACCGGCGTCCACACGGATGGAAATGGAACCCTCGAACTCCTTGTTGCCAATGTAGTTGACATCAATGCCCGTGGCGTCCACGAACGGCTGCATGGACTTGTTAAACTTCACGGTGTCGGCATCGACAAATGGGCCGTCAACTGTCACGGTTGTGCCGGCGAAGTCGCCGTTCATAGCCTGTTCGAGGAAACCGCCAGGAATTACTGGGAAATCAACCGTAGTGGACATATCCTCTGATGCAGCAGCTTCTGCTGTAGTAGCCTCTGCCGCCGGCGCTTCTGTCGCAGCTGCCTCGGCAGGCGTTTCCGCCATTGTCGCTTCTGCAGGCGGGGCTGCCGCTTCAGTAGGTGCAGCGGATGGCGAAGGTCCACAGGCAGCGAAGACCAAGGCGGCAACCAAGGCTACGCTGATCAACATGAAATACTTTTTGAACATGGATCATACTCCTTGCTGTGAATTGTACGGCACTGTAAGTTATGTGGCACTGCATTTCGTACTGCCGTCAGTACTGTGATTATTGGCGCTTCAAGATCAATCTACTCCTACGGCTGGTACTTCGCTGTCTGCCGCAGGTCGAGCCGTCACGTTCCTGTACCACCTGTGTGAGTTACTGCCTATAGACAGTGGGACCAATTGTTGTTGCCAAAGTTGTCGAACGCTATCGGCCTCGAATTTCCGGACTTACTACCTTGTTTGAGTGCAATACTGGACAGTTATTTGCCAAGTCACCTCCTCTAAGTCGCTCGACCTCTGTTAAAAATACATGCCAATTTGTCTATACCAGCTCGTCTAGACCCAATTGCTGCACACGAATTCCCCTACTGCGTACCCTAGGATTACGTAGTGTCGCGTTCAATTACACTCAAGGGCAAACGTACATGCTGAATTGTGCGCGTTGGGTCTGCAAAGCGAGACTGCAACAGTTCTACAGCGATGCGTCCTGATTCATATAAGGACTGGTCAATCGTACTCAAACCCATCATTTCCGCCACATCTAAATTGTCAAAGCCGATGATCGCCACATCATCCGGGATGTGCAGCCCGCGGTCACGTGCAGCGCGACTCACGCCGATCGCCAGCGTGTCATTGGCGGCGAAGATCGCTGTGGGCGGCTTCTCCTGGTCGAAAAGCGCATGGGAGCGCATTCGAGCCGCCTCCCGATCATATTCGCTATTCATCGTGTAGTCGTCGGATAGGTTGACTATATAGTTATCTTCCACAGGGATATCAGCGGCTTGCAGGGCACGCTTGAACCCCTTCAGTCGTAGCTCAGTCGTGCGAGGTGTGCAGTTGACGATTTCAATATCGCCGCCAACAAAAGCAATGCGGTCATGTCCCTTTTCAATAAGATATTCTGCCGCCAACTCACCGCCATGCACATTGTCGATCTCTACGCCACAGAGCGAAGGATTTGAGGTCTCGATCATTACTGTTTGCAGGTCGTGCGTGATCAAGCGGTTGACAGCCCGCTTGTCCACAAGTACTGACATTAAAATAAGGCCGTCCAAGCGCCTCGATATGGGCAGCGTGGACAAAAAGCCGTCATAGCGCTGTGTAGAGTCTACGTTGTAGATGACCATCTCCACGGATGTACCTGTAAGCGCGTCGGCGATACCGCGTAACCTATGCACGAAGGAAGGATAGGTGAAAAAAGGCGCCAGGATGCCGATTCGCTTATCCGAACGGCGTGCGCGTACCGTGGCCTCTGTCTTGGGTACATAGCTGAGCTGATCAATAGCGTCCAGAACGCGCTGACGCGTCTCCTCATTGACCCGGTGCGGATAATTCAGAACGCGTGAAACCGTGGCGATGCTGACGCCGGCTTTTTCAGCGACATGATAAATTGTGACGTTGTTACGATTCGCCTGGTTCTTCGTTTGCGTTGTCACCGCCGAAACACCTATAGCCGCATTACTTGTTTGAAGCGCCGTTACTTCTGCAAGGGTACAAGCTTATTGAACACTTGTTACTACTAAATTTTAGAAGTCGCTGTATGTAAGAGAACTGATTTACTTTTATGAAAACGCTTACATTACTAGATTATCATATGGATTCTCCAGAGTCAATAGCCAATATTGGATTCTTTTTAGTAATTGTAGTGCTGTTTTCAGAAAGAAGCGTGGAATCGGACGCTTCTAAGAATATCTGAGGTATGCTGTATGAATTTCAGGAACCGTGTGTTGAATTATACGGCTACGTGAGCGGAAACGGCTTGATTGTGCCGCACGGGTAACCGGAATCTTGAGCGAGCTTCTGCCTAGAAACGCGACCCGACAATTTGTAAGCGGACAAGTTGGACAAAACGCAGCGGCTTGCAGTCGGAATGCAACAATTGATTGGAACGCCGGTACGGCTTGCGTTAAGGGCGACTCTGATATTCTTTACAATGCGTCTAGTTTATTGCCAGGGCGGGGTAAGCAATTCCTGCAGGTCAGTAATGGGTTCTTTTCCCATGGAACGCAATTGCTCAACAGCCTCTGCCATATTATCGCTGGTTGGGTTGCCGACCACGATTACCTTATTATAGACAGCTGCTTCTTCCACTTCTTCGATAAAGACAGCCTGGACCTGACGCGCATAGTTCAGAAGATCCTGCATCTCGTCGGCGCGTTCCGGCATCGCAAAGACTAGGATGCAAATAGGTTCTCGTGCAGCGGCGCTTGCGTCCATAGTTTCCTCTGGAACCGCACGGCGTCTCGTGCCCTGGCTCGGCATAGATTCAGCGCTGTCACCGGCTGCGTTTGTGCTGCTCTCCGTTTGGCTGGTGCTTAAGTCATCGGCATCGCTGTTGAGTACCGCTTGCGTATCAACCGCCCAGTCGAAATCTAGCTGAAACTCGTCGTCCAACGTCGGCTCATATCCTTCAGCATTTGTTGAGGAATCATACGCAGCCTCGGGGCTGTCATCGTGCGAATCTTGGTCGCCATATGTCGCGGCGACGATGTCCTCGAATCCATTTTCGAGCACGGTAATGATATTCGGGCTGCTGGGTACGGCTATGCGACGAAAATCCAGCCACATCGCTTCCAATCCGGTAAGCTCGACGTCGGCCCAAACGCCTAGCCCTTCCGGTTCCACCATGTAGGTGCCGGGGCCCAAGGGGCTAAACTCAACCGTGCATTCACCAAACTCAGGTTTGCTGCCGGTTCGCCGCATCATTCCTTCCCAGTCGTTCTTCCAAATATAGACCGGCAGCCCGCGCATCTCTTCCACCTCGACGCGTACGGTGCTGTACCCGGGCATAGAGCCAGCCGGGCTCGCAATAGCCTGCCAAGTGTAAATGAGCGGCTGGAATTCAATATGAGTGGCATTACGACCATCCAACTCGAGCCCAATTTGCTCGTAGCCGCCTTCAATCTGCACAGCATAGGTTCCCGCACGCAGATCGTTAAAATAGAAGTGATTTTCGATATTGACGGTCTGCGCGTACTCATTGCCGACGGCGTCTACGAGACGCACCGTTTTGCCCGCCGTATCCGGCGCCCACCCGGAGACGACACTCTTGCCGATGTACTTTCCTCCGCCTTCTTCGTCGCCGGCAAAAGGAATATACAGTTCAACCGAAACGGTATTCTCGCCATCGAGCGCGATGTCCGACTTGCTGGCTACATCGGCAAAGCCAACCACCTCGACGGAGTAGTAGCCGGCTTCCAGGTCGATAAACTCAAACGCCCCGTCGGCGTCCACGACTTGCGATAGCCGTCTTCCCTGTCCGTCATAAAGCCATACATGCAGGTCCAAGTCACGTCCGTGTCCGCCAATGACGCGCCCATAGATTGCCGATTCCTGTTTGACATCCGGGGTTGCCACAACCGTATTCACGAATGCGACATGCGGCATCTCTTTCCCGTTGTAGTGCACATACGCTTCGATCACCAAAGGCTGGCCGCTGTCATCCTTGACGCCACCCACCGAGACCATATAGTGACCGGCATCCAACGGCATGAACACGCATGCGTCGGGACTATAGTCCGGCGCTGAACCGGTTAATTGCGGATCGCTCTCCCAATTGCCAGCGCGGACGGTCACCGGCAACTTAGGCCATCCCTCCACCGACACAACCAATCCGCCGCGCTCCTTCACAATGCCGGTCTGCTTCAGTGAATAGCCCCAGCCGGGCTGCGCCAATGAAACTTCACTTTCCGACACTCCGTCTAGATGAACAAGCACCTGCCGCGCCACCTCACCCTGAAGACGGACGCTATAGTCGCCTTCAGGCAGGTCCACGAAGCGGAACGTGCCGTCCTCCTTGGCCATGGAGACCCACTCTTCGCCGTCGCTGGATCGCAGCAGGATGATGACTGCACCTGCTCCGCCGCGCACCGACCCGCGTACCGTGCTGACACTCGTGGATTCATTGGCTTGACCTAGATCCAAGTCGACGACGGCTTCTTCCTGCCCTGGCAGCAAGTTGACGGTCTCGCTGATCTGCGTGCCCTCGACGCGCACCGTGTAATGACCGGGCAACAAGTTCTTGATTTCATACCGGCTGTGCCGATCCAGCTTCACTTGCTGAATCTCGACATCGCCCTTTTGCAGCACAACGCTGCGTCGGTCACCGGCATGGCGCACGGAACCGCGCAACACGCTGTGTGATCCGACTTCAGCCATGCCTGCCCAGCGCCGCACGCTCTTGGTCTCCGCCTTGAGTGCGGTCACAATGGGTAACACGCCGCCTGGCCAGCGATCGCTGTACCAGGCGTGCGGCTCGCACCATGTACTCGAATTTCCCAGAGCGGAATTGCCCATCAGCCAAAATGCCGTACAGAAATAGTAGTCCGGTGCAGAGGCAAATCGCTGACTGGCGCCCATCATAACTCGACAGGATTCCAACGTCTGAGCCATATGCAGATCTGGCGATGTCGCTGGGTAGCGCGGGTCCGTATCCTCGCCCACCAAATAACCGCACTCCGTGGACAAAATCGGGAGGCTGCGTCCTAAGTGACGCCGATTGCGCGCGTCGAAGAATTCATAGGCGAGCCAGCAGGCATGATCGTCCATCACGGTCGAGCCGGGATTGGCGCGGTCCAGCCGAAGTTGGTTCACTTCGGACAACGACCGACCGCGCCAGGCGTCTTCCTGCCACCCTTCGGACGCAATGGTGTTGTAGAAACGATCGGTGTACGCAGCGCCTTCCTGATTCCCGATGTCATATGGGTAATCCATGGGCCGATTTCGCGAATAGTTGTGGATGGCTAGCCAAATCGGTCCGTCAAACAGGTCGCGACGGCCACGCGCCACGATCTTGCCCAGTATGTCCCAACGACAGCCATTGGAGACGGCGGGCACTGCCGGCATACCGCCTCGCTCTAAAATCGTCTCCATATTGGCAATGGAATGCTCCACCACCAAGTCAAGACCATTGGCAGGGACGCGCCCGCCTTTCCATTCCGAGTCCTGGTCCGGTTCGCTGTTAAATTCGAAATAGCGCACGCCGATCCGAATCAGCGTATCCAAATGCACCAGGTCGCGCACATCCAATACACCTGGGTTCGGGCTGGGCTTGAAAATGCGCACGATGGGCATGAACCCTTCGGACAGCAGCAATTCGGCGAAGTCGGCAGCTCCGTCGTGGTTGCCTATCTTCACCCATTTAACGCCCATGGCTTTCATCTCCGGGATCCAATAATCCCGGATGCGGCCCATGCCAATGGCAGACGCAAATCCAACTGACCAGTGGACGCCGATGCCTGTATCATTTGTTGGCCGCGGATACTCGTGAAGTTCCATCAGGCCTGCATCATTTGTTGTCGCATATTGATCTGACGAGTGTGTTCGCTCGGTGCACTCTTATAGTTACCTATTATAGCGAGTTGCTTGTATGGTTGTCGAACCAAACTTAACGCCAAACTTGGATTGGCAACGCGTACAGCAGCGTAGCGATGATTGTCTTGCTCGTGCACAGTAAGTACGGTATCGTTACAGGGCTGGTTTGAATCAAAAGCGTACATAAACGGGGTCCTTAGCGGCAACGCAGGTCAATCTGCGGAACTAGACGAGGTGCTCCGACCGTTAGCGGCCTGAATTGCATATTCTGCTGTTGAACCTGAGGGAAAAGATGGAAATTGTACAAAATATTGGCGAACGCGTGCTACACAATGTTCAGCAAGTAATCATCGGCAAAGATCGGGAGATCAATCTCACACTGCTAGGCCTATTGTGCGATGGTCATTTGCTCATTGAGGATGTACCGGGCGTCGGCAAGACAATGTTAGCCCGCGCCATCGCGCTCAGCGTCGGATGCACCTTTCGCCGCATCCAGTTTACGCCTGATATGCTGCCCAGTGACGTAACTGGCGTAAGCATCTTCAACCAGAAAACACTTGAATTCGAGTTCCGTCCCGGCCCAATTATGGCGCAGATCGTGCTGACGGATGAGATCAATCGCGCCACGCCAAAGACGCAGTCGGCCCTATTAGAAGCCATGGAAGAGCGCCAGGTCACAGTGGACGGCGTAACATACCCCATGGCGCAACCGTTCCTCGTCATGGCGACACAGAATCCCATCGAGTATGAAGGTACCTTCCCGTTGCCGGAAGCGCAGATCGATCGCTTTATGATGCGCATCCATCTCGGCTACCCCAGCAAAGAACACGAAATCGCCGTGCTCAACCGGCAAGCCAGCCACCATCCCATCTACGATGTGCAGCAGGTTGTCTCTGTGGAAGAGCTGCTGGAAGCACAGGAGGCTATTCTTGCGGTTTATGTGGACGATTTGGTCAAGAAGTATATTGTCGACCTGGTGACCAGCACGCGTGAGCATCCCGACATCTACCTTGGCGCAAGCCCCCGAGGCAGCATCGCACTCTTTTCTGCGGCGCGTGCGTGGGCAGCGCTACATGGACGTGACTTTGTGCTGCCGGACGATATCAAGTTGCTTGCCGAGCCTACGCTTGCACATCGGCTGATCATCAGCCCTTCGGCGCGCATCAAGAACGTCACCGCCAGCCAAATTGTGGAGGACACCCTCCGGCATACCCCCGTGCCTGGCGCTCGTGCCGGAGTGCGTTAGCGCAGGCGCCAATTGAACAGGATTCTCGCAGTTCCCAGCGCTTTGTTCTAGGGGGCTACACAGATGCGCATGTCTTCACGCCTGCTCTTTCTTATCATCGCCACGGTTTCCGTGTGGATCCTCGCGCTCAATTCTGGCCGTTCGCTGGCGTTCAACGTCGCCTATCTGCTGACCAGTTTGCTGGCCTTCAGCTACATATGGGCGTGGATGAGCCTCCGCAATATTGCTCTGCGCCGCGTGACCCGAACCCGACGCAGCCAGGTGGGACAATATGCCGAAGAGCAATTTCAAATCACGAATCGCGGCCGATGGCCCAAGCTTTGGCTGGAAGTGCGCGATCGCTCGACGCTGCCCTGGCATGAGGCTGGCCGCGTCATCAACAGCTTGGGCAAACGCTCCAGCCAACGCTGGCAAGTGCGAACGATATGCACGCAACGCGGGCGCTTTCGACTCGGCCCGCTTTCACTCCACAGCGGCGATCCACTGGGCATATTTAATGTCGAACAGCAGATAGACGTTACAGGATTTATCGTCGTTTACCCGCTGACCGTCGATCTCACTTCGTTCGAGCCATCCATCTCTGAACTTTCCGGCGGTGAAGCGCGCCACCGGCGCACCTATCAGATTACAACCAATGTAGCCGGTGTACGCGACTATATGAACGGCGACAGCTTGAACCGAATTCACTGGCCCTCGACGGCACGAACCGGCAGGCTCATCGCCAAAGAATTCGAGCTGGATCCGACGGCCGATATCTGGATCTATCTCGACCTGAACGAGGAAAGTGAAGCCGGGTTGCCTTGGAGACCTGAGCGACCGGAATCGGGCTTGTTTGCTCTGCCCTCAATCAGCAGAAGGAATCAAGCGCCACGTGACCAGTTGCCGCCCATCACCACGGAATACGCTGTGTCGGCAGCGGCAAGTTTGGCACGCTATTTCGTCGCCCGCAATCGCGTCGTCGGATTGGGAACGGAAGGACACCGCCGCGAGTTTATCCAGGCGGATCGTGGAGAGCGCCAACTGAACAAGATAATGGAGACGCTGGCAGTAGTCACGGCAACGGGAACGCTGCCTTTTGCCAACCTCATCGCCAATGACGGCATTCGCCTAAAGCGCAACGATACCGTGTTGGCCATCAGCGCGGACCCGAATCCGGAATGGGCCATTGCGTTGCAGCATATTCAGCGGCGCGGCGTGAACAGCATTGCCGTCGTAATAGACGGTTCTACATTTGGGCGACGAGATAGGTATGAAGGACTGCTGGGACAACTAGAGGCATCCGGCGTGCCAGCCTACCGCATTCAGCGCAGTGATCCACTGGAGCAGGCGCTCAGCGGCAGCGCAGGAGCCCGTATGCAAGCTTCAGCCCCGCGGGATAGCGGATTGCGACAGCAAGTCAGTGCATCCGGATAACGCACACTTAGGCTGTCTCATCTTCGCCGGTAGCGGCTTTGTCGCCAGTCAGCCCTCGCATAAGACCGTCCAGCGTCGAAGCGGCATTTTCACATAATCCGCTGTGCACAGGAGAAGCGTGCACGACCGTATTGTGTGGCGCCACCAGCCAGTGGAAGCTTTCGGCCTGACCCAGCTCGCCGATCGGGCCCTCGCCGGCGCAAATGCGGGGGATCAGCTCCAGATGCTTCCGCACCTCGTCCACGGCTAAGTCGCTGTCCAGACGACGCAATTTTGTCTCATCAATCACGAAGCGAGCATCCAGATAGCCTTGCGTGCGGCAGAACAAGATCACGCCAACCGTCACGAACTCACGCCGCGCTTGGTCAGGCATTATCCGTATATAGGCGTAGTCATACGATCTGAGCGTGGGCATTTTGTGCCTCGTCCACAAATAGAGATGACGCCGCCAAGCGGCTGGTCAAGTACTGAACATAGGCTTGTCGATGCTCATCAGTCGAGGCAAACTGCGGTTCGTCGCCCAGCCATGAGCATGGGATTTGATCCACGATCTCCTGCAGTAGCTGCGGGGTCAGGATTTCTTTGGCGCGCCAGTTCGCCTCATTTAGTTCGGTGGCGTATTCCAGTACGGCGTGCTGCCGTATGAGCGCAAAGCGGGACTTGCTACGCTCCATATAGTTGGCCCAGTCGTGGTGGAAGTAGAGCGCTGCGCCGTGGTCGATCAGCCAGATCTCATTGCGCCACATGAGCAGGTTCACATTGCGCGGCGTCCTATCCACATTGGTCACATAGGCGTCAAACCAGACCAGCATGGAGGCGAACGACGCATCCGGAACCGGGCGCAACAGGTTGTTATAGGCGAATGAACTTGGTAAGTATCCAAGCGCCAGATTCAGTCCCTCGCTTTGCACGATCAGCTCTTGGATCTCCTGGTCGGGCTCTGATCGGCCCAACTGTGTGTCAATCTCCACGAATAGTATTTCCGGCACTCGTAAACCCAAGGCACGCCCTATTTCGCCTGCGACCAACTCCGCGATGAGCGCTCGCTTGCCCTGCCCCGCACCGCGGAACTTGACAACGTAGAGCATTCCGTCACCGGTTTCCACTAGAGCGGGCAATGAGCCGCCTTCTCGGAGAGGTGTAATGTAGCGCGTTGCCTTCTTGGTATTGATCATCTTCGTGTCATGGTCCAGCGTTCAACTCCCATCTGTAGCCCCTATCCTATCATCCCGTTAGGTTCGCGCCCAGATGCGCCATAGCTGGCGTCGATTTCCCCGGCGCAGCCGCCGGAAAGCCAGAATAGCACTGATCAGTATGAGCGCACCACCGAGAAGCTGCACAGGCTCTAGCCGATCGCCGAGGAAGAGAAACGACCACAAGACCGCGAACAAGGTTTGAAGCGGTGTCAGCAAACTCGTTTGGCTACCGCCGATCCGTGAGACCGATTCGAACTGCAGCAAGCGTGCCATATAGGTGCCGACAATTGCGAGCAGAAGCATCAATGACCACCCGCCAATTCCCGACGAATTCCATGGCATATCATGGAAGGCCCAATAGAAGAAGACGCCTACTGTTGTGGCAACCAGCATATAGAATATGACTGCTTGGGCATCATATTTTGTCAGGTACCATTGCAGCAGAACGACCTGAAACGCGAAGAATAGCAGCGACAGTGATATCAGCCCAATACCGGTTAAGCTAACGCTGCCGCTGGGTCCGATGAGTAGATAGACACCCACGATGGCCAAAACGAGACGGACAGCGTGACGATAGGTCAGCCGCTCGCCGCGCAGCGCCAGTAGCGTGAGAACAACAAGCGGACTTAGCGATAGCAACATCGCTGCCATGGAAGATTCCAAGTAAGTAAGCCCGATGAAGTAGAGCACCATACCAACGGCGGTTGACGCTCCAGCACCAAGCGAGATGAGTATCCCCCTTCTTGGCAGCTTGAGACGCTTCGGATTTGTGACGGCAATGGTGATCGTCATCAGCGTGGCGGCAATGAGCGAACGCCCCATCAATAGACCGATGGAGTCCATGCCCAGGTTGATGGCGGCTTTGGCTACCGGCGTCGCAATACTAAACGCAAGCATGCCTGCCAACGCCAGCGCCCAACCGAACCAGACCGTGCGCGTTGGCGAGGTTGCTGTATCTTGGGCATGGTCGAAGCTTGCACCGGTGACTGCCATGTGAACTGTCTATTCTCTAGCGGTCATAATGATGTAGTCGACGTACGCCGTGCAAATTCTGGATGTTCAATGGCTGCTCTACTGCAACTATTCCTGTTAATTACAAGGCTTGCGCATATCTATGTGCGCGCCCACACGCGCCAGCGCAGACGACGCCTGCCTCGGCGAAGACGCTGTATGGCGAGAACCGCACTGAGCAAGATGAGTGCTCCGCCGATCAACTGGATTGGGTAGAGACGCTCATCGAGAAACAGATAGGCCCACAGTACTGCCAGCAACGTCTCCATCGGCGATAACATGGACACCTGCCCGCCGCCGATACGCGTGACGGCACTGAAGTGCAGTACCCGGGCGATGAACGTTCCCACAACAGCCGATCCCAGGATGGCAGCCCAACCGATCATTCCGGGATCCTGCCAGGGCATTCCTTTCACCATCCACCACGCAAGTATTCCAACCGTCATGGACACCAGGATGTAGAAGGTGACTGCCAGACCGTCGTACTCGGTCAAATACCATTGAAGGAGGGCGGTTTGAATGGCGAATGCGATGATAGCCCCGAGGATATAGAGCACACCCACAATGCTGACCTCACCGCTCGGACCGATAAGCAGGTAGACGCCTGCCAACGCCAGCAGCATGCGAATCACATGCCTAAAGGTGACACGCTCGCCGCGCATGGCCAAAATACTAAGTAGCACGAGCGGGCTCAACGAGATAATCATCGCCGCCATACTCGCTTCGAGGTAGATCAACCCAAGAAAATAGCTGACTAGTCCAACTGAATTGAGTAAACCTGCGCCAATGGCAATGTATATTGCATTTTTCGGCATTGCCAGTCGTTTGGGGTTGGTAAGAAGAATCGTCAGCGCCATCAGAACGAGCGTGACTGTCATGCGACCCGCGAGCAACGCATACGGGTCCATGCCGCCGACCAACGCCGCGCGCGCTATGGGTGTAGCCGTGCTGAAACAGAAGGTGGCGACAAGCGCCATGGTCCAGCCGATCCACGTCGCGCCGCTGCGCGGGACAAAAACGGCAGCATTGCGTGCGACATTAGCGCCCGCAGCCGGCAATCCTGGTATGTTATTAGCCAACGCTACCGGAGCGGTTGATGCTGAGGCTTCCGTAACATTTGTTGCTGCAGCAACACTGGTACTCGTTGCCGTAGCAACGGGGGCATTCGTAACCGACATACCGATAGTCCTATTCATACCTACAAGTAGCCCGACCTCTCCCGACCTCACTTGTCAATCGTAGAAGAAAGGCGTACTGCGCAAGCACCCCGTTGTGCGAAATCATGCAAGCCATCAACCGCTGAAACGTGTGAAGCTAATCACGCAGTTTACCACCCGTCATGGCACAACGCGCAAAAATACCGGGCGACAAACGTACACCGTCTAGCGCCTTCGATGGTTGACTTGACGCGTTTTGGAATGATAGAAACAGCGTGATAAGAGTAGGAATTATATGGCACAATGCCCCTACGACAGGCGCTAACGATGCTCCTGGCGGACCAACGGTAGGTACCAGAGGAAGGACAACAACATGCAAGTGGCCATGATAGCCAGCGTCACCGTGTATGCCAGCTGAGGATACCGTCCCAGCTCGTTGGCAGGATACATACCAATCAGCAACCCCATCACCCATTGCAACACGAACGTGCCGCCGATGGCAAAGAAATTTGCGCTGGTAACGGCTACACCGGTCATGTAGAGCGGGAAGATATGCCGAGCCTGCGCCAACAACATTACGTGATAAGCACCAGTATAACCGAAAGCAAGATAGACCAGCCGCACAATCCAGGGGTTGGGGATAAAGGCAAGCGCATAGATACATAGCGTGAAGCCAACACTCGTCACGGCTAGGACGCGCGCCGATCCGAATCGGTCGGAGATCCAGCCGGAGGACAGAAAACCAACCGTGGCGCCCACGCCAAGCAACAATAGCGTGTTTCCAACCGCCACTTCGTTCATGCCCTGTGTGTCATATAGATAAGGTCCAGCCCACAGTCCCCAGAAGCCTAGCATGAAACCAGACATAAAAACCGTCAGCGGCGCCATGCGCCAGAAGCGCCTATCTGCGAAAACTTCGCGCACGCTGCCCTGTGTGCTGACGCCCGTGGTCCACGGTACGCCGGGCGGCGTATTGCGTGTGAAAGCCATGATGGCGATGGCGGTGAGCGAAGTCAACACTGCTCCAGCCAGGAAAATACTGCGCCAGCCGAAATAGCTGTTTACCACCGCCATCGGTGTCGCCGCCAACAGCGCCCCCATAGAGCCAATGCCGATCAGCAGCCCTGATACTGTTGAAAACCGTTCGGCAGAAAACCACACGCTGAATATCTTCAGCGAACCCATGAGAAACGCCCGCCATGCCGATCCCGATGACGGCACGCCCGATGGCGAGATCGCCGAACGTGGTTGCGCCGGCAAACATGAAACTGCCGCCTGCGCCGATGAGCATCAGGCTTGACGTCACCCAACGCGGGCCGAAGCGATCCAGCGCTATACCTAGCGGGATCTGAACCGACGCGAAGGCAGCATAGAAGAGGCTGGTCATCAATCCGAGCTGCGCCGCACCCAAGCTCATCTCTCTCGATAGGTCCGGTGCGATGACCGCATTAGCCGAGCGGTAAAAGTACGACATGACATATGCGGCTGAGAAAAGACCGAAAACAACCAGGCTTCCCAGCCGGTGTGAGTTGTTTGAATTGTGAGCGGAAGTCATGAAGCCTTGGTCCACCAGCGTGTCGGTGAAACGCGCTTGCCGTAACCAAACCACTCATCACCCTTGAGGATGAGCTTGCGGAGCGGAGTGCCCGCCAGCCAGCGCGCTGCACGGTGCCACCAGTGCGAGTAGTCTTGGTTGTAGGGGCAGACTCGGATGCATATGGAGCAGTCGCTGTTCAACTTGGCCCAAGTCTGAAGGCAACTCTCGCCGTTGATGGACCACTTTTTCACGCCCGTTATGGTGGACACGTTCAGGCTATGGGTGCTGGGATCATCGTCGGAGATGGCTTTAGAGGGGCATGACTTGGCGCAGTGATGGCAGATCTCGCAGAACTCTTTGACACCGAAATGGATGGGTTCGTCGTTGATAAGCGGCAGGTCTGTGAAGATTTTGCCCAGCCGATGCCGAGGACCGAACTCTTTGGTGATCAACAAGCCCATGCGGCTATATTCGCCAAGACCGGCTGCGACCGCCAGGGGGATAGACAGCGCGGTGTCGTTGAGGCAGACGACGGCTTGATAGCCCAGATGTCGAATGTATTCACCCAGGGAGAGAAGTGTCAAGGTGTCGGTCGAATAGCCGAAACCCGTGGATGCGCTGCCCAGAGCGGAAGGCGCGGTCTGCATGAGTGCGTAGTCCATCTCCATGACAATGACCACCGCGTGCTTCAAGCCCGGCGGCATCTCGATTGGCGCTTCTTCACCGCTGCGCCGGTTGTAGTTGTGTGAGTAGATCCAACGTTCATCGTAGGCTGTAATGCCAACAGCACCGGCGCCGAAGGTCTTGGCAACGCGCTTAAGTTCGGCGCTCATGGCCTTGGGCGATTCCACGGGCATGGGTTCAGTCGCACGAGGGCTGAGCACGCTGAACTCGTCGGTGAAGCCCTCGTTACGCCCCTCTTTGTAGACGGCGAAAAGGTCAGAGACATGCCAGGACGCGTTGCGAATGGCGTAGTCCTTGTGCGTGTAGCCTTCCACCTTTTTCCATGTGCTCAGCGGACCGCCGTACGACTGAAACAACTGCGATACTTTGTCTGTGCGCACGATCGGATCCCACGTCGCACGATTGAACATATCGTACTTCTGCCGGAAGCGCTCGAAATCAGGCTGCACATCAAATCCGGCAGCACGATCAATGGCAATTCCAGGTGTATCGCCCTTCTGTTCCGCCATGGTTACCTCTACTGAACGTCCTACTGCAATCCGTCTACGCTTCGTCAATGCGCTTTTGCGCCAACGCACAATAGTCAGCGTCCACTTCGTAGCCAACATAATGACGCTTGGTCTGCAGCGCTGCCACACAGGTTGTGCCCGAGCCGACGAACGGATCCAGGACGACGTCGTCCACATAGGAGTAAAGATGGATCACGCGCTTCGCCAACTCCACAGGAAACGGGGCTGGATGACCGACCCGTTTTGCATATTCGGCGCGGATATCCCAGACTGACAAAGTCGACGCCATGAATTCATCCCGTTCCACGTCGGACACGCCTTTGTCCGGTCGCGAATAGAGTTGCTTGGCGAATACGAGCAAATACTCGTGCACGTCGCGCAGCCGCGGTGACTTAGCGCTCATCCAACTGCCCCACGCGCAGCTTCCATTCGCGCCTGCGCTTTTGCGCCAGATGATCTCTCCCATGGGCAGGAACCCGACCTCCGTATGCAGTTGGTAAAATAACGCGTGGAGCGGGATATAGGGCTTGCGGCCTAGGTTCGCAACATTCACTACGTACCGTCCTCCAGGACGCAGTGTGCGATATACTTCTGAAGCAACGTCACGGATAAGCTGGAGATAGGCGTCCATGCTCAGGTTGTCGTCGTAGTCCTTGCCCACGTTGTATGGTGGTGAAGTGAAAGCCAGCGCCACAGCATTATCTGGTACATCGTCCATATGTGTCGAGGAAGCGCAGTAGACCCGGTCCGACCAACCAGACGGGTCAGGAATAACCACATCGGACGCTGCGAGATTGTTTTCTTCCGACACATTCTCGCCGTAAAGTTTGCGGTCGTAGAACGCGGACGAATCGTGTGACTCGTGCCTTGTCGTCCCAAAGGAAGAGGTTGTGGTTTTTGCCATGAATGATGGTGATAATGCTCGAACGCTGTAGATGTGCGACGATAACTTGGCCGTGCTGTTCGTCCCAAGTATAGCGTGAAGGCGAGGTGCACCGAAATGGGAACTGTTGCGGATATCCGTTCGTATGGCTGGCGACAGGCTCCACCGAACGAAGGTTCTCCAGCCGCGTTTGTCGCGTTGATAGAGTCCTTCTGAAGGAATCACGTCTATGGTGCGCACTTGAAAGAGATACTAGCTGGTGACCGAATCACGGTTAGCGGGCGAGATGTGTCTCTCGCCTACTGCTGTGCCACCGGGGTGAAGCATCTTCGGTACGTAGGCCACTATTGCGAATTGAATGATCTAACTTCGCCTACAGGGCTGATTCAACTGAGGTAACTGCCTGCTTAGGCTTCGGCACAACAACACGGCAGCCGATTTCGTCCATGGCGTCGCGTAATTGCCGCAGCCCTTCTTCATCACGATACAGGCCCACGACCGCGCCGCCTGAGCCAGCAAACTTGGCGCTGGCGCCGCACGTTCGCGCCATCTCGACCATCTGCACTTGCCACGCCGGCAATTGAAACAGCTTCTGGCGCAGATCGAAATTGGCGTCGATGAGTTCGTTCAACCGAGTCGCGTCGCGCACCATCCACGCCTGTCTGCCGTCGTACGCATATTGCGCGAACTGTTGCATGCCGTCGACGACCGCAAACTCGCCCCGGTCATAGCGGCCCCGGATATCATTATGAAACGCTTCGGTGGGCTCACCTAGCTTGGCATGATAGGCAACGTAGATGGGCGGCTGCCAGTCGTCGTCCAGTAGTTCATATTGATAGGCGCGCAGACCACCGACTTCGCGCTCGCCAGCCTTGTCGAAGTCCATGTAGACCGTACCCTCGTAGCACTGGACTACACGGTCCTGCAGACCGGCTGAGATACGCAGTTCCTCCGTCTCCACCGAAAGCACTAGCGTGGGCTGCGCTGCCAGCGGTATGTCCACGCCATAAAATTCCATGAGACAACGAAGCGTCGCCGTAATGATCGCGCTGGACCCAGCCATCCCCACGTTGGCAGGAATGCTCGTGCCATAGCGAATACTGAAGTTATGGTCGTGCAGCTCGATCCCCTGCGCCTGGCAGTAGTCCACAAAGCGTTTGATCGTAGCCTTGATCAGCCGGATACCGCCATAATAGCCATGCAACTGTACGTCCTGGTTCAGCTCATGCACCGATCGAAAGGTGGCTCTGTCGTGCTCCGACAGCAGAATCTCAACCTTATCCCACTCGTAGAGAACGGTCTCGGCATAGAAATTCCGCACGATGACCGAGATCGTCTTTCCGTTGTACCCATCGGACGGGTTTCCTAGTAAGCCGGCGCGAGCATAGGCGCGTTTACGAATAATCTGCATCGAGTATCTCCTGCAATGCTTGTCGAAGACGCGCCCCGGAGCGCTCATCTCGCAACGCAAACTCCACAAATGCGCGGAAGTAGCTGTCGAAGTTGCCGATATCGTAGCGCATCTCATTCCGCCTCAGTCGCACGCCATACACTGGCAGCCCTTCCTGAATGAGCAGTCGAACGGCATCGGTCAGCTGTATCTCGCCGCCGACGCCGGGTTGGATACGCGCAAGCATTTCGAAGATGGAGGGTGCGAATACATAGCGGGCGGCTATGGCCAAATTGCTTGGCGCCTCATCCACAGGCGGTTTCTCGATCACATCAGCTAATTGAAAAACCTCGCCTTCCTGCTTAGGCGCGGCAATGCCATAACGGGAGACATCGGTTAGCGGCACCTCTTCGAATGCAATGACTGCCTCGGCGCGTTTATCGGCGAAGACGCCGATCATCCGACGCACGATATCACTCTCCGCATGCATGCCGATAATAGAATCGCCAAGCGCGACCACAAAGGGCTGATCGCCGACGAACGGACGTCCGCAGAGCACCGCATGCCCAAGTCCCAGCAACTCACGCTGTCGGGTGTAGAAATAGTCTACCGGCTGGCGCTCGAAATCAAGTTCAGCCAACAGATTCTCTTTGCCACTCTCGCGCAAGATCTGGATCAACTCCGGGTTCAAGTCAAAGTGATTCTCGATGCTCGTCTTGCCAGGTCCGGTCACGAACAATATGCGTTGCATATTCGCGCGCGTCAGTTCCTCCACGACATACTGAACGACGGGCTTTCGTCCCACGGGAAGCATCTCTTTTGGCTGTGACTTTGTAGCAGGCAGCAGTCGCGATCCCAGACCCGCCACGGGCAGTACTGCGATGTTGATATCCATAGGTATTCGGTAGGTCCTACTCTTTCGTGTCAGCCGCTGCGTTTGCAAGCGAATGCGACGCGGCCAGGGGTATTGATGATTCGAATCGAGCCAACACAATCATACAACGCGTGGCCGGTATTCTCCACTTTGGCGCCCATATCCGACCGCGTTCATTATCACCATTTAGATTGTTCTGTCATCTCACCGCTTGAGCTGCCCGCGCCACTCGTCCCGCAACAGGCCGTAGACCAGCACATCCCAATACCTGCCTTTGAACCGTTGCTTATGGCGCAGACGCCCCTCAAGCCGAAAACCCAACTTTCCCAGCACATGCGCTGACGCAAGGTTGTCGGCGATGCATTCGGCGTAGATGCGGTGCAACTGCAGTTGTTCGAAGCCGTATGCGACGATAATGCCAGCCGCCTCCGATGCGTAGCCATAGCCCCACTGTTCCGGCGCCAGTTCATAGCCGATATCCGCCTCATGAGAATTGACAGCATTATTGCGAATACCGCAGTTGCCGATGACGCCGCCTCTTTCCTTGCGTACGATGGCGAGTTGCAGCTTTGTGCGCGGCCGTTCGTGCCGCTGGTCGACCAACATCTGTACGAACGACTTCGCATCCCGTTGCGAACGAGACTCCCAGGGATAGTATCGCAGGTAGCGCGGATCATTCTGGTAGGCGAATACAAAGGGCCAATCGTCGACGGTGAACTCCCGCAAGTGCAGTCTTTCGGTGGTCAACTGCGTATCGTCATGCATGGCTGCTCACTTTCTTGCAGGCATCCTACGTGTTCGTCTCGCGAAGAACCGCCCGTTCACAAGTGTGTCGAGCGGTCCAAATAACTCACTGCAGTTCCAGCGCATATCCGCGATAAGTTGTCAGCCGGCGACAGTGCGGCTACTGCTCCATGGCATCTTGCCAGTCTGCGCTGAGGATGAGCAGCGGCATGCCGTCCTTGTCCAGCAGCTCGAACGATGCCGGGAAGAATCGCAATAGACTTGCCTGGGTCAGATTGTCCATATATAGCTGTTCCTGGTTCATCGCGCCTTCCGGCTCGTCACATGAAGAGTCGGTGACCGTGGAAGCGTCCACTTTGAGATAGCCGTCGTTGGTCACTTCCGCTGTGCCGGCGTAGTCGTTGCAACCGGCGTTGCCGGAGAAATCGTTGCCGTTCAAAGTGAAGGTAACTACTGTTCCGGGAATCGCCTCTTCCCATTGCGTCTCGGAACTAATAAAACGCAGCTTCCACACAGTTCCTTCTATCTCCACCGGATTAACGGGCGAGAAAGTCAATAGTTGCTGGCCTTCTGACGAAAAGAACTTCAACTTACCGTCCACGATATCGTACGTAGACGTAGTAGCCAGCAGGCTCATGAACGTGTTCTCCTGTCGCAGCAGGTCCGGATCATCCTCGCACAGACTGCCCGTGGTAGCTGGCGACTCCAGCGTTACATTCAAGCCATCCTGCGAATATACACCGCTGTAGAAATTGCAGCCGGCGTCACCGCCGTAGCGTTCTGGCAAGAAGCCAATGGTCAGCTTAGTGCCTTCCAACGGCATCACAGGTCCATCATCTTCGCCCATAAAGTCTAGCAGCCACGAAGTTGAAACCCGCGACTGATAGCTCGTATTTGCGTTGGCGCCTTCGATTTCCGGCGCCAAGATTGGCAGCTCATTAGTCGACGCTCCTGATCCGCTAGTCTGATCGCTGGCGCCATTGGTCTGCGCTGCCGAATCCGTCGACTCAGCCGGTGTCGTTTGTTCTGCTGCACTGGATGACTCATTTGCTTCCGTTGGCGTCTCTTGCGACGCGTTCTTTGAACCGCCGCAGGAAGCGATGGATAGAGCTAGGAGAAGGATTAACGCCAACAATCCGCCGGTTCTGAGAAAACGCACGTGGATCACCTCAACTTTCTGGATAGTTTGCACGGTGGTCTGAATTCGACACTTTGCTAGGATCAGTATGGGACTACTTGCTTCGTTCGTTGCTCTGTTCCAGCAACCCTAAGAGGAGCGCCTTATAATAATCTTCACCCGAAACAGAAGCGGCTGGCAGACATTGGGGCTCCAACATCTGCCAGCCGGTTCATTTTGAGATACGTTAGATTGTCATCGGCGTCTAGACCGATATCAATCGAGCAGACGCACTAGGCGCCGGCTTCCTCCAGCTCAAGGCTCTCGTCTGCAGACTCTGCAACCTTATCGTGATCCAAGGCCTGCTTCAGCTTTTCCTCGTCGTCTTTGGACAATGAGGTCTGGAAGACATGTCCGCCATAGGGCGCAATGGCTTCGAGAACTTTGTCGCTTGTGGCTTCGATGACGAGTGCGAATACTGCGGCGCCACCATTTTCCAGTGAGTTGCCGACTTCTTTGATGAATTTGTCGTCGATGCCGACGTCGCCGGTCTTGCCTGCGATGAAGCCCATGAGAGCGCCAAACAGGCCCCAGAAAATAGGCGCCAGGAAGAGCAATCCGATAAGAAGGCCCCAGAAACCACCCCACAACGCGGCCGAACCGGTTAGCTGGTTCTCCAACGTCTGCTTAACCTTAACTTTGCCTTTTTCATCCTTGACGGCGAGTGCGGCATCTTCCAGTGTTAGCAGTCTCTGCTTCTGCAAGTCGGCTAGCTTCGCAAATACTTCACGTCCCTTTTCCGCATCGTCGTACGTTAGTGCGATAAGCGTACTCATCTACTTTTCTCCTTTGTACATTTTGTGTCATGTGTATCTTGTATTCGATATCTGCGCCAAACACAGGAAATATCTAATCGCTGCATTTGCAACCGACACTATAGACCTAATCCTGCTGCTAGGCAAGCCACTGGATTGTATCGACACTAGAGATCCTTGCTTCAATTATCGATGGATTGTGGGGACGAAGCGTGTAATCTGCCGAGGGAATTTCACATACTTTGTGCCTGTCGTGTGCGGCTCACACATGCTAACGAATTGGATGATAGATGCCGCGAGTGCTATTGTATGGAGTGCAAAACAGACAGAAACGAGTCAGACGGAGCCCACCTAGACAATACACATACTCGTGTCAGCCAATCTCATCCGACACGAGCCGCCTGCTACAATCTCGAATAATCAGTTCAACATCTAGAATCAGCATAGACAAGCCAGCATCACAACTGGCGCCACAACGATAAGGATCGACTTGACTATGCCATTTCCACCCGACTATGCGGAACGAGTCTATGCTGGTGTCCTAGGCAAAATCATTGGCGTGTATCTTGGCCGTCCGTTCGAAGGTTGGACCTACGATCGAATCTCCGAAGAACTTGGCGAGGTGTGGTACTACGTCCATAAACAGCTCGGCACCCCGCTCATCGTTACAGACGACGATATCTCGGGTACCTTCACGTTCATCCGTGCGCTGGAAGATTACGGTTACGCCACTAGCATCACCGCCGAACAAATCGGTCAGACATGGCTCAACTATCTCATTGAGAAACGTACTGTACTCTGGTGGGGCGGCATGGGCAACTCAACCGAACATACGGCCTATATGCGACTGAAACATGGCGTACCGGCGCCTATGAGCGGCTCCATCGGGTTGAACGGGAAAGTGGTGGCGGAACAGATCGGCGCGCAGATTTTCATCGACGGATGGGCGATGGTCGCACCCGGCGATCCTCAGCTAGCTGCTGACCTGGCGAGACGAGCCGGCAGCGTCAGCCATGACGGCGAGGCCGTCTACGGCGCTCAGGTGCTGGCGGCAATGGAAGCGCAAGCGTTTGTGGAACGCGATATCAACGCACTCATCGACACAGGATTGAGCGTTATCCCCAAGAACTGCCTTATCCATCAGTTGATCAATGAGATTCGCGAGTGGCATGCTGCCAATCCGGACGACTGGCGCGCGACACGCGCCAAGATCGCAGCGAACTATGGCTACGACAAATACGGCGGCAACTGCCACATGGTTCCGAACCATGCGCTCATTATCCATGCGCTGCTGCACGGTGAAGGCGACTTCCAGAAGTCACTGATGATTGTCAACACCTGTGGTTGGGACACTGACTGCAATTCTGGCAATTTGGGTTGCCTGTTGGGGATCCGCGGCGGCTTGCAGGCGATTGACAGTGCAGCGGATTTCCGAACGCCGGTCGCGGACCGCATGTACATTGCCTCGGCGGATGGCGGTCGCTCCATAACAGACGCCGCCACAGAGGCGATTCGGCTGACGAATACCGCTCAGCGTATGGCCGGGCTAGAGTCTACATCGTTCAAGAACGGAGCCCGCTTCCACTTCGAATTTGCAGGCTCCGTGCAAGGGTTCATGGCTGACGAGCGCAGCGACGCCAAAGGCGTGGCTACGGTTACGAACGTACCCGGGCATTCTAGACTTGGCGAACGCAGCCTGGCCATTCGCTTCCGCCGCGTTGCCAAAGGTCGTACGGCCCGAGTGGGAACGCCGACATTCATCCCTTCACGGGAGATTGCCGAGACCTTTGAGCATCGGGGCTATGATTTGATGGCGTCGCCCATGCTGCATTCGGGACAGACCGTGAATGCCGAGATCGAAATGGACGGTCTGCGCGAGCTATCCGCCCGCGTGAATCTCTTTATCGCAGTGTACTCTAGCCCGGACGACCAACTCAGCATCATCCGATCGCCAGCGGTGGAGCTGAATGCAGGCGAGCGACATCCTTTCACATGGCACGTCCCGGAAACGCACGGCGAACCCATCGCACAGGTTGGCGTGGAAATCTCCAGTGACACAGTGGCCAACGGCATTCTGTATCTTGACTATTTGAGCTGGGATGATACGCCGACGGTCTTCCTGGGGCGGCCTGCTAACCACAAACATGAAGGAAAACGGGATGCCTCTAAACGCATGTGGCAACGTGCTTGGATCAACGGAATTGACCAGTATGATCTGCGCTGGCCGGAGCCGTTCAGACTTGTACAAAATGAAGGACGAGGATTGCTATCGCAAGGGGGCAACGGCTGGACGGACTACGAAGCCGCATCCACCATGACGCTGCACATGGTGCGGTCGGCAGGGCTTGCGATCTGCGTGCAGGGAACTCGTCGCTACTATGCGATACTGCTGACCAACGACGGCATGGCATGCCTAGTCAAGATGGTGGACGAGGAGACTGTGTTGGCAGAACGAGCGTACGAATGGTCATTCGGCGACACGAAGAAGTTCAGCTTGGGCGTGGAAGGCAACCGTGTTGTCGCAGGGATCGATGGCGAACCGCTGTTCGATGTCGTTGACGAGGACAATCCGTTGCTCAGCGGCGGCGTTGGGTTTGTTGTCGAGGAGGGCCGTATCATGAGCGACGGCATCAAGGTGGATTCCGAGGTGCATGACATCTGTCTGGCAAGCGGTCTATTGTCACGTTGATTTTGGTACTGCGGGAAATCGCAACATGGAACAAATCGTTATAAGACCTGCACTGGAATCCGACGTTGACTTCATTGCACAGTGCTTGTTTGATATGTTGGTCGAACTGGCGCAGTTTGGTGGTGAACCTGTGCACGAACGAACAGAGGCATGGGCCGTACTCCAAAAACGTGCGGTCATGGGTTTCGAAAACTCGTACCACACATTTATGTTGGCAGAGGAGACCGATTCGGACCGACGCGCCGGCATCATTGAGATGAAGATCGTGGAGCAGCCGGCATTCATGCAGCCCAAGCAGTCCATGCACATTCACACGATTTATGCGATACCGGAATTGCGCGGGCACGGCATAGGCAAGGCGCTGTACAACGCCGCGCTATATTGGGGACGCAAGATGAAGTGCGTCGAAGTTCAACTACATGTCCTGGAGGATAACCCGGCGCGCCTCTACTATGAGCAAATGGGTTTTCGTCGTTCCACGTCGCTCTACACAAAACCGCTTTTGCCAAAGGACTCCAATTTTCTCGACCACAGTCCGATCTGAAGCCCTGAAAACGTTGACATCCGCATGACATTTGATATAGTGCAGAAACACTGTGCGGCGCTATTCAGCGATTGCGGATTACCGCTAAGCCTTATGTTGACCGTACTAAGCGAACAACCTTGATAAGCATCGCGGCAATTCCTCAAGTTTTGCCAATTCTCCCATCCGGATAGTGAAGCCGACCGCTGTGGAGGTTGCATCACATGTCGATTGCAACCTGGATTGTCTCAATATTAGGATGCAACTATGAGTAGAATCTATATGCAGGAAGCTCGCCGGCGCCCAGGCAGCGAGTGGATGAAGGACCACCCCAGAGGAATGGAGTGGTTCTATGACTTTACTGTTGCCGTGCTGGGTATCGTGTATCCACTGATGAAACGGGTCAGTCCCGGGTTTACCGAGTCATTTCTCATCTTCATAGAAAAGCTGAGCAAGGGCTATATCTATAACTGCCAAATGTGCGGGCAGTGTATTCTCCACAGTACTGGAATGACCTGCTCTATGAACTGTCCCAAGAATCTTCGCAACGGGCCGTGCGGCGGCGTGCGTGAGAACGGGCACTGCGAAGTACTCCCGGAGCGTCGCTGCGTGTGGGTGCAGGCATGGGAGCGCGCACAGAAGATGCCGAAATACGGTGACGAGCTCTGTTGGGTCATGCCGCCGGTGGACCGCCAGCGCAAAGACAGTTCCGCCTGGGCCAACCACATGGAAGGCAGGGATTACGATTACCCGCCGGGATGGATAGCCGTTGCCGAAATCGAAGGCGAGCAGACGGCTGTGCAGCAGCGATCGGCTCAGAAAGCTGCGTAAGCCAAAATGGATTGATATACATGCTGGGCCAGATCTATTCTGGCTCGGATAGGTCCCTTCCGATACGCGAATTCCAGACACATCGTGACGTCGGTATGGCGGCGAAATCAAGAAACACTACAGCAACACAACGCCAAGACCAGGTGATTTATGAACACAATCGTCAAGTCAGAGACCAGAACGGTCGAGATCGGCAGGGACAAGCCGTTTGTCATTATCGGCGAACGCATCAACCCGACAGGACGCAAGCTGTTGGCCGCGGAGATGCAAGAGGGCAACTTTGAACGCGTCGAGCGGGATGCGAAGGCGCAGGCCGCGGCCGGCGCGCACATCCTGGACGTGAACGTGGGCGTGCCCAGCACCGATCCCCAAACCACAGAGCCTGAGATGATGGTGCGTGCAGTCAAGTTGGTTCAATCGGTCACCGATCTGCCACTGGCCATTGACAGCAGCGTTGTGTCGGCACTGATCGCCGGCATCAAAGCCGCCAAGGGTCGCCCCCTGGTCAACAGCGTCACCGGTGAAGAGGAACGCATGGAGAGCATCCTGCCGGTGGTCGCCGAGTACGGTCTGCCCGTCATCGCCATCACCAGCGACGAACGAGGAATTTTGTTCGAAGCGGATGAGCGCTTCGGCATTGCCAAGAAGATAGTCGACCGCGCAGCCACCTATGGCATCAAGCCGGAGGATGTACTCGTTGACCCGTTAGCTATGCCCGTTAGCTCCGTCAATTCGGCAGGCCAGGACGTGTTCAATATCACGAAGATGGTGCACGAGGAACTGGGCTGTAACACGGTTTGCGGCGCAAGTAACATCAGCTTCGGGCTGCCCAACCGGCATGCGGTCAACAGCGCGTTCATCGCCATGGCCATCGCTGCCGGTATGACCAGCGCCATCACGAATCCATTGGAGAATACGATCCGCCACACGATCTACGCGGCGGACGTGCTCATGGGACACGACGAATACTGCATGAACTATGTGACGGTTATGCGCGCCTTTGCCAAAGAAAACAAGTAACTGGAGATACCGCTACGTTCATTGTCGTCAACACGCAGCGCTGCCTCAACGGACCCAACCGAAGTCATGACAGAACCACAGCCAGTTCGACCATCCTGTCCGCCTCACATTCTTAGCCAGGCGCAGCCGCGCCCCAAGCGTACGGAAGGCCGCCTAGAGCAAGTGTTGCGTTCCGGGCGATTCGCAGTCACAGCCGAACTAAATGCGCCTGACAGTGCGGATCCGGAAGATGTTTATCGCAATGCGCTGGTACTGTCTCAGGTTTGCGACGCTATTAACGCGACCGATGGTTCTGGCGCCAACTGCCACATGAGCAGCTTGGGCTGCTGTGCACTGCTGACGCGTGCGGGTTATGAACCGGTGCTGCAGATCGGCTGCCGCGACCGCAACCGCATCGCCATCCAGGGCGACATTCTGGGCGCCGCTGCATTGGGCGTGCACAACGTGCTCTGCCTGACTGGGGACGATGTAAGCGCCGGCGATCAACCGCAGGCCAAGCGCGTCTTCGACCTGGACTCCATCCAACTGCTGCGTACCGCACGCATCATTCGCGACATGGGCGTCTTTCTGAGCGGTCGCAAAATCAGTACGAAGCCTCAGCTCTTTCTAGGCGCGGCAGTGAATCCGTTCGTGCAGCCATATGACTGGCGTCCGCAGCGCATGGCCAAGAAAATTCAAGCGGGCGCGGACTTTTTCCAGACGCAGTATTGTTTCGACGTGCCGCGCATGCAGGCGTTCATGTCGCAAGTCCGCGACATGGGGTTGCACGAGAAGAGCTTCATTTTGGCCGGTGTTGGTCCGCTGCGCTCGTTTCGTGCCGCCAGCTTCATTCGCAACAATGTACCCGGCGTGCACATCCCGGACAGCGTCATGGAACGTCTGGAGAAGACACCGAAGAAGAAGCAGGAAGAGGAAGGCAAGCGCATCTGCATTGAGATCATCGAAGAGATGCGGAAGATCGAAGGCGTGCACGGCGTGCACATCATGGCCTATCGCCAGGAAGAGACAGTCAGCGAGATCGTAGAGCGCGTCGGTCTGTTCCCGCGCCAGCCGATCGCGCAGTATGCGGTCGTAGAACCAACTTCGGAGCCCGGATTCGGTTCCGAAACGTAGACGCCAGCGCATTCGTCGAATGGATGGAGACAGTCTGCAGTCTGCATTCATTTTCCAGCGAACCTGTGGCGCCGTCCAGTCATTAGCGCCGAGCATCATTCAGTTCTTAGGAGAAGAAGTATGTCACCATCGAAACCTGTACCCAGCGACATCGAGATTGCACAGGCAGCCAAGCTGGAGCCCATTGAGCAAATCGCAGAGAAGATGGGGCTTGCTCGTGAAGATATCGAGTTCTACGGCAACAACATCGCCAAGGTGAAGCTCGAAGTCATCGACAAACTGAAGGATCGGCCCAACGCTAAGTACATTTTAGTCACAGCGATTACACCAACGCCGCTGGGTGAAGGCAAGTCGACCACAACAGTTGGGCTAGGTCAGGGTTTGCACCACATCGGCAAGCGCGCCACCATCGCCATTCGCCAACCGTCGCAAGGCCCCACCTTTGGCATCAAGGGGGGCGCAGCCGGCGGCGGCTACAGTCAAGTTGTGCCCATGGAAGAGTTTAACCTCCATATGACGGGCGATATCCACGCCGTCACCGCAGCCAACAATCTGCTTGCCGCTATGATCGACAATCACATCTATCAAAAGAACCCGCTGGATATCGACCCCTATAGCATTACCTGGCGGCGCGTGCTCGACGTGAACGACCGTGAACTGCGTAATATCGTTGCCGGCTTGGGCAGTAAGACAGACGGTCGTCCGCGGCAGACGGGTTTCGACATCAGCGTCGCAAGCGAAGTGATGGCGATTCTGGCGCTAACCACCAGCCTAGCCGATATGCGCCAGCGCTTCGGTCGCATCGTCATCGGCCAGAACAGCAGCAAAGAGCCGGTGACGGCGGAAGATCTGAAAGCCGCCGGCGCTATGACCGTGCTCATGAAGGAAGCCATCAAGCCGAACCTTTTCCAGACGCTGGAGAACACGCCAGCGCTGGTGCATGCCGGTCCCTTCGCAAACATTGCCCACGGCAACAGCTCCATTCTGGCCGACCAAATCGGTATTAAGACCGGCGACTATCTTCTCACAGAGGCCGGTTTCGGCGCAGGCATTGGCGCGGAGAAGTTCTTTAACATCAAGTGCCGCTACAGCGGTCTAGAGCCGGATGCCGTCGTCATTGTGGCGACCATTCGTGCCTTGAAGCTGCATACCGGTCGCTTCAAGGTCATTCCTGGGAGAGATCTGCCTGATGAGATGCTGGTGGAGAATCCCGATGACGTGCTGGAGGGGGGCGCTAACCTGCGCAAGCACATCGAGAATGTGAAAAAACACGGCGTCAGCCCCGTTGTGTGCGTCAATCGATTCCCCACCGACCACGACAGTGAAGTTGAAGCAGTCTTCCAGATCGCCAAGGAAGCAGGCGTGCGCTGTGCCGAATCGACGCACTGGATGGACGGCGGCGCCGGAGCAACCGACCTGGCGCGTATGGTCGTGGAGGCTGCCGAGGAACCGTCAGACTTCCACTTCCTCTATGAACTGGATCAGCCCATCCGCGCCAAAATTGAGACCATCGCCAAGGAAATCTACGGGGCGGGTGAGGTTGTTTATGAACCGGTTGCTGCACGGCAGATCAGGTCATATGAGAAGAATGGCTTCGGCAACCTGCCCATCTGCATGGCCAAGACGCACCTTAGTCTCACCGCGGATCCCAAGATCAAGGGCGCTCCGAGCGGCTTCACAATCCCGATTCGCGAGGTACGCGCCAGTGTAGGCGCCGGCTTCATCTACCCGCTGGTCGGACAGATGCGCACGATGCCAGGGCTGCCAAGCCATCCTGCGGCGGAGGACGTGGACATCGACCTGGAAACGGGTCAAGTGGTAGGGTTATTCTAATCTTCGAGATTGATGAACAGGGGATCACAGTGGCCACAGAGGTCACAGAATTTACACAGAGTGCCCTGAGACGACATAGAGAGAACAGCAGAAAAAACTCATTTGCCTGAGGTTATCTTCATTTTTACTCAACTGGGGTCTGCATGACTACGCAATGTAGCCGATGAGGACTCTTTACCTCATAAACGACGCATAAAAGCTAGAGAGTACAATAGCGACGAGTCAGCAGGACAACAAAGATAATCTGCTAACCCGTCGCTATTCGTCTACAGATGAACCTCAATTGAGGTTTCTCTGGTTTCTCTCCGTGTTCTCTGTGCAGGCTCTGCGGTCTCTGTGCATCCGCTTTTCTACGACTGTTCGCGCACAATACTGTGGTGCATGGCAGCCGGCTGGATTTCGCCATACTCGCTCGCACCACGATCGCGGAAGCGCGTGGCAAAGCGCATGAAGCTGTAGACATCCGCAAAGTTGGTCACAATGCCCGGTGACACTCGAATGGTACTAGCCGACTTGCCGCCGATCTTCTGCAGATGCTCGTAAAATTCCATGTAGGAGACAGGCCTGTCCTTGTCGAAGACCGTCGCCATCTCCTCCGCTTTGATGTTATGGGCGATTTCTCCTGCACCTGGATTACAGAAACAGCCTGTCCGCAAGCTGATGTTGTCCTCGTAGGACATTCGCTCAGTATGGCGGAAATCCACCGGCACACCGTCCGGATCGATGAAGTTGAAGGAGATCGTGCCGCCGCGCGAGTCGGTGTTCGCAGGCCCATAGATGTGAATCACGGGTGCACCGTTACTGTGCTTCAGCGCAACCATCTCGTCGAGTAGCCAGCCCGTCAGCGCTAGAACACGTTCGTGGATATTGTCGACGCCTACGCCACTGAGATGTCGCAGTCCGATTTCAATCGCCGGCAGCGACAGGTAATTGACCGTGCCGTCTTCGTAGCCGGCTTCCCCGTCGACTAAATAATGCCAGCCCTCGCCCTGCACAGATACGATGCTGATGGTGCCGCCGGCAAACCAAGGGCGGCGCATCTTCTGCAGCTTGTCGCGCTTGGCAATCAGCGCGCCCACACCGGTTGGATAACCGAACATCTTGTAGAAAGACAGTGGCACAAAATCCGGTTTCCATTTGCTGAGATCAAGTCGATTCGTCGGCGCATACGCAGCACAATCCACCAAAACGTCCCATCCACGACCACTCGCCTCTTCAATCCACTCCAATGAATGCTGCACTCCTGTGAAGTTGGACTGAGCGGGGAATGCGAAGAGGTTGTTGCCAGTGGGATTGGCTTGGTCGAGATGCTTTCGTACCTGCTCTGGATCCAGCCGCATATCGGATACGCGAACGGGTAGGTAGGTCACTGCTGCGCCGTGCGCCCGGGCATACTCCCGGATACCGTTCACGGAGTTGTGATTATCGTAGGTTAGGACATAGTTGTCGCCAGGCTCGAAAGGATATGCCTCGCCAACTAGCTTCAGCGAGCCGCTGGTATTCGGCGTAAAGATGACGACGTATTCCTCTGGCGATGCGTTGAAGTACTCGAAGACATAGTCTCGGGCACTCTCCACCAGCTCAGTGGCAGCCAACGAAGTCGGATTGTTTGAGTGCGGATTGCCGTACACATGGTCGGTCAGCAGCTCCATATGTGCTCGCGTTTGCGAATCGGCATGCAGACCGCCGCCGGTATAGTCCAGGTAGACCTGATGCGTACGGTCCAAGCGGCTATACTCTTTGGCACGTAGCTCATCTATCGCATGGGTTGCAGCAAAGGCCGGATATCGTCGTTCGAAATCGGCGAGTGCTGCATCAATACAGTCATCTTCGTAGTTGGATTGGGTAGTGCTGGTGTCCGGCGCTGCCATGAAGGAACTCCTTACAGTCGGTGAACAGTATCCGCAGGGATTGCGGACCATATGAACGCTCAAACGGTCGAGCACAGTATACACGAGACGGGAGGGTCATTCCCAATCGGCGAGTTTTCTTCGTGTATCTCCGAAGCTGTCGCGGATGTAAGAATCCAGATGCTCGAGCGAAAATCCAAGGGTTCAACATCAGAATGTGGACGAGAAGCAATGGGTGGATTCGTTCAAGGGTTCAATCAATGCAGCGAGTTTATGGTAAGTTCTAAGCGTTATGGAAACTACGTCAGCTTTCCATAACAGGAAGTCCTGGAAATTCAAAAGCGATCAGAGGTACTTCTGCGTTGACGACAATCAACGCAATGTAACTAACGTATGCCAAGTAGACCAAACACGATCTCAGCGCTGTATACCCGTGAACCACTGACCGCTTGAACTAACGCGTTTCACCAGAGGAGCATGCTCCTCCATATTGCCTGTACATAATGAACCTGCCTCCATCCCGCATCTAGTAGGCTAGATTCGACCGCAGCCAGCGCTCGGTTTCGTCAACTGTATTCCCCTTGCGCCCAGCATAGTCCTCTACCTGGTCACGTGCGATGCGACCCACGGAGAAATAATGCGCTTCCGGATGTGCGAAGTAGTAGCCGCTGACGGACGCGAGAGGGGTCATGGCGCAGCTCTCTGTCAAATGCACGCCGATTGCCTCTTCTGCACCCAAAAGACCAAATATGGTGCGCTTCTCGCTGTGATCCGGGCAGGCAGGATAGCCGGGAGCAGGTCGGATTCCGCGGTAGCGCTCCGCTACAAGCTCCTCATTGGACAGCGATTCATCCGGCGCATATCCCCAATACTTGCGCCGAACCTCCTCGTGCATCCACTCCGCTAAGGCCTCCGCTAGCCGATCGGCGAGCGCCTTCACCATGATAGCCTGGAAATCATCATTGTCCGACTCGAATTGTTGCACGAGCGCTTCAGTGCCGATACCAGCAGTGACGGCGAAGAGCCCGACATAGTCGTTTAGTCCGCTGTCTTCCGGGGCTACGAAATCAGCCAGACAGAAATTCGGCCGTCCGGCGCCGCGGTCCGCTTGATTGCGCAGCATGTGCAGCGTCGTCAGTCTATCCTCTCGAGTATCGTTAGCATATACCACGACATCATCGCAGACTGCATTTGCCGGGAAGAGACCGATTATCGCTCGTGCAGTGAGCAACCGTTCACGAATGATGCGGTCCAACATTGTCTGCGCATCTTCGAATAGCTCGCGCGCTGTATGGCCCACGGTGGGGCTGCTGAGGATTTCCGGGTAAACGCCTTTCAACTCCCACGCATGGAAGAAGGGCGTCCAGTCCATCTTCTCGGCCAATGCGCCCAAATTGATGTCGTCCAGCACATGCACGCCAAGGCGCTTCGGTCGGACAATTTCCGCCTTCGACCAGTCTGCAGAGTAGCGTCTGCTACGGGCCGCGGCCAAGTCGATGAGCTTTCTAGACGCCTGTAGGTCGGCGTGCGTCTCGCGCAGTTGCTCATATTCCGCCTTAATTGAATCGGCATAGGAGACGCGCGTAGCGGGGTTAATGAGCTTCTCCACCACGCCGACACTGCGCGATGCGTCGATCACATGCACAACGGGACCATCGTATGCGGGATCGATCTTCACAGCGGAATGGATTCGCGATGTGGTGGCGCCACCGATGAGCAACGGTTTCTTCATCCCCAACCGCGTCATCTCTTTGGCCACATGCACCATCTCGTCCAGCGACGGCGTGATCAGCCCGCTCAGGCCGATGATATCGGCGCCCACTTCCTCGGCGGTCTGCAGAATTCGCTCGCACGGCGCCATAACGCCTAGGTCCACGATTTCGTAGTTATTGCAGCCCAGCACGACGCCCACGATATTCTTGCCAATGTCGTGGACGTCGCCTTTGACAGTTGCCATGACGATTTTGCCAGATGTACTGCTGCCGCCGGTTTCGGCTTTGGACTCTTCGATGAACGGCGTCAGGTAAGCCACCGCGCGTTTCATGACGCGAGCGCTCTTGACCACTTGCGGCAGAAACATCTTGCCCTCGCCGAAGAGGTCGCCTACGTGGTTCATGCCGTCCATGAGCGGGCCTTCGATAATCCGTACTGGGTCGTCGAACTGCTGGCGCGCTTCTTCGGCGTCCTCCTCAACATAATCGGCAATGCCTCGCACCAGCGCATAAATGAGACGCTCGCGCACAGGCAGTTCGCGCCATTGCAGCGTTTCCGTCTTCTTCTTGCCCGTCCCCTTAACTGTCTCTGCAAAGGTCACCAAGCGCTCAGTAGCATCCGGTCGGCGGTCGAAAAGCACGTCCTCTACTCGTTCCAACAGTTCCGCCGGGATATCTTCATAGACAGCCAGGCTGCCGGCATTCACGATGCCCATATCCATGCCGGCGCGGATGGCGCGATAAAGGAATGCAGAATGCATGGCTTCGCGCACGACATTGTTGCCGCGGAACGAGAACGAGATATTGCTCACACCACCGCTGACTTTTACGCCGGGCAGCGTCTCCTTGATGATGCGCGTCGCTTCGATGAAGTTAAGCGCATAGCGATTGTGCTCTTCCATGCCGGTGGCGACAGTCAGTATGTTGGGATCGAATATGATATCCTGTGGGGGAAACCCAACCTGTTCGGTCAGGATTGTGTAGGCGCGTTTGCAGACCTCCACCTTGCGTTCCAGGGTATCGGCTTGGCCCTGCTCGTCAAAGGCCATGACAATGACCGCAGCGCCATATCTACGCACCAGCCGGGCGCGACGCTTGAACTCTTCCTCACCTTCTTTCAAGCTGATGGAATTCACCACCGCCTTGCCCTGCACGCATTTGAGCCCCGTCTCGATGACCGACCATTTGGACGAGTCAATGACAATCGGCACGCGTGCAATGTCGGGCTCTGTGGCGATGAGATTGAGGAAGCGCTCCATGGCTGCCTCACCATCAAGCATGCCGTCGTCGAAATTGACGTCGATCATTTGCGCGCCATTTGCTACCTGCTGCGCGGCAATGCGCACGCCCTCCTCGTACTGCCCCTCCATGATCAGGCGCCGGAAGCGGGAAGAACCGGTGACGTTCGTTCGCTCGCCGATGTTGATGAAATTCGCATTGCGCGACACGGTCAGCGGCTCGAGCCCGCTGAAGCGCGATTCAGGTTGATGAACCGGTACTGCACGCGGCTCGCGCTGCTCCACAGCCTGTGCAATCGCACGGATATGGTCTGGCGTAGTGCCGCAACAGCCGCCGACGATGTTGACGAAGCCGCTGGAAGCGAAGTCGCCCAATACCTGCGCGATCTCTTCCGGCGTCTGGTCGTACTCGCCGAACTCGTTGGGCAGCCCTGCGTTGGGATAGCAACTCACCGGAACATCAGCCACGCCGGACAGTACCTCTAGATAGGGTCGCATCTCTTCGGCGCCCAGCGCACAGTTGAGGCCAACGGTGAACGGCTGCGCGTGTATGACCGAGTTCCAAAACGCCTCCGTGGTCTGACCGGACAGTGTGCGTCCGCTGGCATCCGTGATGGTCCCGGAGATCATGAGCGGGAGACTTTCACCGCGCTCGTCGAACAGTTCCTCAATTGCGAAGAGCGCGGCTTTGGCGTTGAGCGTGTCGAAGATGGTCTCCACCAGCAGCAGATCAACGCCGCCGTCCATAAGTCCTCGAGCAGCGTCTTTGTAGGCCTGCTTCAACTGATCGAAGGTGACGTTGCGCGCACCGGGGTCATTGACGTCTGGGGAGAGCGACGCCGTACGGTTGGTTGGCCCAATTGCCCCAGCTACATAGCGCGGCTTGTCAGGCGTCGCAAGCGTCACTTCATCCGCCACTTCGCGTGCGAGCCGTGCGGAGGCCAAGTTCATCTCGTAGGCCAGGTCCTGCATCCCATAATCAGCCTGGGAGATGGCGTTGGCGTTAAACGTATTCGTCTCGATGATGTCCGAGCCGGCATCCAGGTATTCTCGGTGAATCTGTTTGATAGCTTGTGGCTGCGTGATGCTAAGCAGATCGTTATCACCCATGAGGCTCTTGGGGTGATCGATAAACCGTTCTCCACGAAAATCGGCATCGTCAAAGCCCAGACGCTGAATCATGGTGCCCATGGCGCCGTCTAGTAATAGAATTCGCTCTTCCGCCAGTTTGCGGATGTCCGGTTTCGTAGACTGCATGTTAAGTCTCCCTAGCTCCAAGAATATGCAGCGCATTATACCACCTTGCGCCGCCAGTGACGGGTAGGATTGCTCCATAAATTTGCCACGTATCTTGTCATGTCGGACAATAGATAGACCGAACCACTATTTTCCGGCAGTCTCCAGTTTCGATAGCTGTTCCGCATTTCGAAATCGTTCTCCCGACATCGCACTCTATCTATCCGACCTAATCCGAAAGCAATGACAGAGGGAATCAAGAATGAGCAACCAAGTATATCGAGGTGCAAAGACTAGCCAGATCAGCTTTCCGCTGGGCGGTATCGGCAGCGGCAGCATCGGTCTTGCAGGGAATGGACGGCTCATCGACTGGGAAATCTTCAACAAACCAAATAAAGGCAGCGTCAACGGTTTTTCGCACTTCGCCGTGCGCGCAGAAAACGAGGACGAAGTCCTCGCCGCGCGAATTCTGCACAGCGACCTGTTGCCGCCTTACCAGGGGCAGTTGAATGGACCTACCTTCAACTCGTTTGGCTGGGGACCGCGCAGAGAGTATCTCACCGGTCTGCCCCATTTCCCAACGTCCACTTTCACCGGCGAGTATCCTCTTCGCGCGAATTGACTATGAAGACGACACCTTTCCCGGTATCGTCAGCCTAAAGGCGTTCAACCCATTCATCCCCACCAACGAAGACGACTCCAGCATTCCCGCCGCGTTCTTCGAGTTCGTCATCACCAACAACACCCACGAGGACATGACCTATACGGTCGTCGGCGTCCTGGCGAATCCGCTGCCGCCCAACAACATCAATGCCGTAGAGGAAACGCCTTGGGGCCATGCGCTGCGCCTCTCCTGCGACAGCGTGGATGCCGACTCAATCGAGTACGGCGAAATGACGCTTGCCACCGACGCCGGCCTGGCGGACGACGTGGACATAAGCTGGCAGCGCTACTGGTTCAAAGGCGCCTGGTTCGACAATCTTGAAGTCTACTGGCATGACCTGACCACGCCCGGACCGTTCAAAGATCGCACTCTATGAGCCCAAACACGCACTGGCAGGCAACGAAGGTCTGCTGGCTGCCCATGTGCCCGTCGCTGCAGGAGAGACTCGGCGGGTGCGATTCGTCATCACGTGGAACTTCCCCAACTGTGAGAATTACTGGACGCCGCATGCACAAGGGACTTGGCGCAACTACTACAGCAAGCTCTGGGAAAATTCTGCCAGCCAGTGCGCAGTATGCGCTGCAAGAACTGGCCTCGCCTGTACGCAGAGACGTTGCGCTTCAAGAACGCGCTCTTCGCCTCGGACCTGCCGCCGGCTGCACTGGATGCCATCTCCGGCACCATGTCCGTGCTGAAATCGCCAACGGTGCTGCGGCTGGAAGACGGCACCTTCTACGGCTGGGAGGGCTGCCATCCTACATCAGGTTGCTGCGAAGGTTCCTGCACGCATGTATGGAACTACGCACAGGCGCTGCCCTTCCTTTTCCCACGGCTGGAACGCACCATGCGCGACGCCGACTACGCCTACAACTTGCGCCCCGATGGCGGCATGCCATTCCGACTGCAGTTGCCCATCGGCTCGTCTCCCTGGGAGTTCCGCCCTTGCGCCGACGGTCAATTTGGCGGCGTGTTGAAAACCTATCGCGATTGGAAGGTCTGCGGGGATACAGAATGGCTGCGCCGACTGTGGCCGGCGGTAAAAAAGTCCATCGAGTTCGCCTGGAGCCCGGACAATATCGACCGTTGGGACCCCGACAAGACCGGCGTGCTGACCGGACGTCAGCACCACACGCTGGACATGGAGCTTTTCGGGCCAAACTCGTGGCTAACCGGCATGTATCTGGGAGCGCTCAAAGCTGGTGCGGAAATGGCGGAACATCTAGGGGATCAGGAAACGGCCGATGAGTTTATGTCCATCTTCGAGAAGGGCAAAGCCTGGGCTGACGAGAATCTCTTCAACGGTGAGTACTACTTCCAGCACATAGACCTGTCCGACCGCAGCATTGTTGAGTCCTATGCGGACGATCTTGTCATCCAAGGAGGTTCGGCGCTTCAGGCTTACTGGACAGAGGAACACAAAGAGATCAAGTATCAGATAGCGGAAGGCAGCAGTATCGACCAGGTGTTGGCCCAGTGGCATGCCAGCTTGTACGGGCTCGGCGAAATCTTTGACCCGGAGCAGGTCAAGCAAGCGTGCGCCGCCATCTTTAAGTACAACTACATTCCCGTTATGCGCAATGCCTATAATCCAGACCGCATCTATTGTCTGAACGACGAAAGCGGTCTCGTCATTTGTGCATGGCCTGAAGGCGCAGAAAAGCCGGTCATCCCCGCGCCGTACTCGCAGGAGACCATGAACGGCTTTGAATACTCTGCCGCTGTGCACATGATCATGAACGGGTTGGTAGATGAAGGAATGACGTGTGTGGAGGCTGTGCGAAGGCGCTATGACGGCGAGCGTCGTAACCCGTGGAACGAGTTCGAGTGCGGCAGCAACTACGCCCGCTCCATGGCATCGTATTCGCTGCTCAATGCCTTCTCCGGTTTCGAATTCGACATGGTGCACAACACCATCGGCTTCAACCCTGTTCGCACAGAGGACGGGCGCTTCCGTTGCTTCTGGTCCTTGGAGTCTGGCTGGGGCCAGCTTGGCATAGGACCCGGACGAGCCGAGATACGCGTGCTCTACGGCACTCTGGACCTTCAGGCAGTACGGCTGCCGTTCCTGGCCGATGCAGAAATCCTGTCGGTGTCTGTAGACGGCCGCGAAGCCGAGTATACGCTGGAGGACGGCGAGATTCGGTTGGTGCAAGTCGCCGAGTTGAACACGGACGGCATACTGCGCATCAACAGCGTGCCGGTCTGATAGAGGTATGGCGAAAACCGCAGCAGGCGGATGATAGTACGACCATCTGTCTGCTGCGGACAATAGTGGATCCTTTCGTAGGATCGATTTCGGCTTGAGAGGCAAGCTGAATAGCGAGGTAACTCCTCTATTGGGCGGCGGATGGCGCATATTGCAATCGCTGTGCCTGTGCATGAAACTTGCGTAGTTACCTCGACGCTTAGGCACATGTGATTCATCCGGAATCATCAGCCGAAATCGCACCCGCATTCATCAAAGATGCGCTATACTATGGTATAGGGAACTCGCTCTGCACGTTCGCATGTATTCGGTTGCGTCAATAATCGCTCAGGGCGCAAGTATATACGGCGAGTTCCCGAGAGATTCGGATGGCCATTCGGCCATTCAATTCGTAGGCCAAGAATAATTGGAATTGATACAAGAGTATCCATCGCGAACCAAATCGACTATGTCAGACACGTCCAACACGCTCAATCAAGCCCTTCTGGAAGCAATGGAGAATTATGCTGCTCGTACCTGCTTCTATCACAAAGTGGATCGGATGTTTCAGGGCGTCTCGTTTCGGTACACACGTTCACAGGCATTTCGATTGGCCAATTTCTTCTTGGAAGACGGTCTGCAGCAAGGCGATCGCATAGCGATCCTTTCTACCAATCGTGTTGAGTGGGTGATCACATATATCGCCGCGCACTTCGTCGGCGCCAACGTCGTTCCCATCCGCACATCTTTGCCCGACAGCCAGATTGTTCATATTTTAGCCGACAGCGAGTCATCCATTGCCATCGTCGGCGACAACGACCATTGCGGTCTGATCAACCAGCACAATGCCAAGTTACCGGCGTTGCGCACCATTATGGTGATGGACGACTGTGAAGCTAGGGATCAGTTGACTGTTCCGCTTGGTCCTGTGCTTTCGGACACCATACCGACGACCAAGGAATCCGCAGTTAGCGAAATGGCGAGTAGCATACCCGCCGACGCCTTATCTGTGACGCACTACACGTCGGGCAATGACGGTAAGTTCCGTGGCGCCCTCTTCTCACAAGAGCAGGAGCTGCTGGCGCTGGAGTCCATGTCTGAATGGTTCCCGCTGGACAGGGATGATCTGGGCTTCTCCACGCCGCACCTATTTAGCGAATTACCTGTGTTGCAAGCTGTGCTGCACTACATTTTGTCCGGCGTGCCCAACGCCATCGCACCGGGAGCGGAGACTAACTTTGAGGACCTGCAGCGCATCAGCCCCACGGTGACGCTGACCAGCCCATACGAATTCGAGCACATTTTCTTGCATATCATGCAGGACGTGGAAGAGATGCCTCGCTCCACCCAAGATGTTTTTCGGTGGGCGCTTGAAGTGGGCAAGCAATATCACTCAGCCGGCTTGTCAGTCTCGACTGAATTGCGTGAAAGCTTTCGCCGCGCGGATATGACCTTTTTCAGCAATATTCGCGGTACCATGGGCGGGCGCTTGAACCGGCTCTACTCTGCCGGTGCACCACTGCTCGATCCGTGGCGTGACTTCGCAGAAGCCATTGGATTGTCGCCGCTGGATGTTTATAGCGTCACGACGGCAGGCGGTTGTCCTGCGGCAAGCCGGCGCAACGCTCGACTGCCCGGTTCATGCGGGCGCATTACACCCGGCTTCCAGATCCGCATTGCCGACGACGGTGAAGTGCTCGTGCGCAGCGACACGGTCATGCAGGGACTCTGGCAGGCGCCGGATCAGACGAAGAAGGTGCTTGATTCAGACGGTTGGCTACATACGGGTGACCTAGGACGCTTCGACGCTGACGGCTATCTATTCCTCACCGGTCACAAGCAGTCGCCGCTGGTGCTAGCCAGCGGACGCAAGGTGCAAGCCGGCATCATCGAAAAACGACTCACGAGCAGTCAGTTCATCGCCCAGGCTGCCATCTGCGGTGAAGGGCGGCGCTATCTGTCCGCACTCTTAGTGCCCGACTACGTTGCACTGGCAGAGCACCTTAATGCGAATGGAGAGTCCGTCGTACCGGAGAGCTTGAATGAAACGCACCCAGCCGTACATGAAGCGGCTGACCGCGTCGTCGAGTCGGTCAACGCCACACTGGATCGCTGGGAGCAGGTCGAGCGCTATCGCATCGTCAATGGTCCGCTGCATGACCTGAACGGCAATCCGATCACGGATCCAGGACAGCATCGCAACGAAATCGCACGCGCCTACGCTGCGGAGTTTGCGTCTATGTACCCGAGCGTCACGCCCTTCCGTGACAGCCAGGTGACGCAAGTGCAACTTGAGCCCGAGCACTTACGGCAACTTTTGGAGAAGGAGGGCATTCTCGATGCCTGGATGAACGACGCCGGTATCGGTTTCCTCTTCGAGTTGGCGCGGGCAAAGCAGATCGACGCTCCGTCCATGGTGCACATCAGCGAGACAGTTGCCGCTATCGCGCAGATGCATAATGAGGAGCAGCCGCTCTCCACCGCCTTTATCGTTGGCAATCCGGCCAAGATCGCGCGTGTGCTACCTGAGGGCGTGTTGCAGTTGCGCCAATATGACCACATCCGGCGTATGCGACGCGCCGTCACCACGCTAGCTCGCATCGTGAACGGTCAAGTACTCGCGTACTCCGTCGACACCCATGGCTTTGTGCGCGGTATACACCGGCTTGGCCTCCCGCTGGAAGAGTCCTCCAACGATTTGACCGGAGCACACTATCGCCGCCACACGACCATCAGCCGAACCTGCGATGCGGTTGTTTTCTCCATACCGCCTGGTGGCCGGCAAGTACGCGTCTTCTCCGACGGGCAGTTAACGGGACGCTACGCCAATGGCGCGTGGTTGGCGGAGAGCACCGCACACATCGATGCAGCCATCGCCGGTCTGGCGGAAACGCGCAACTATAGCTTAGAGCTGCTGCGCCGGCTCCTGCGATGCGCATTTCGGATGTCGGAGCGCAACCAAGGCGCGATCTTTATGATCGGCGATGCAGACGCCATTCTGGCCCGATCCGACCGACCGGTCATCCAGGAGATGGCAACCTTTGTCAGCGCACCGCTCTCCTCGCTCATGGATGAGGAGATCATCAACTTCGCCAAGCAGGACGGCGCCATGGTCATCGATACCGACGGCATGTTGCGCAGCGCGATGATCTTCCTGCGACCAGCTGCCAGTACCCGCGCACAGGTGAGCCCCGGTACCGGCGCACGTCATAGCAGCGCTGCCAAAATGTCAGCTGAGACCAACTCGGTCGCCATCACGATCTCACAAGATGGACCCATTGCGGTCTTTAGCAATGGAGAACGAGTCCTGTCCTTGTAGAAGACCTGTGCGTTTCGCACCGCCAACATGACGTTTAGAATGCGCATCGAGCGCCGGTTCTAGCGTACGGCAATGGTGTACGCCGCGTCGCAACCGGTGCTGCTCTTTCCCTGCGGCTCAAGTCGGATGAAATAGGCGCCATCATGTGGCGGCGTGAAGACCATTTCCAGTGATGCATTTGGCCGGCTGGACGCGTGCCCGAGCGCGGTGAGACCGTCAGCGCCGACGAAGTCCGCGTCCACAGCCAGATCATCGTTCTGCGGCTCAACCGTGATCGTCAGTTCCTGTCCACCGACACTGTCTAGCCGGAACCGATCGATATCCTCCTGGACGTCGAACAGGCGTGTTAAGATGTCGCCGGTCTGTAGGAAGACCGCCGAATAGTATGCGTCGTCGGGTTCGTACTCGTCAGCCGGACACAGGAGCGGCGCCTGCAGATCGAAACGGCCGAAATACTCCGATTGTCCTGTAACCGTCAACCCTTCTGGATGCACTTCGGTAGGCAGCGGAAACCAGAGCTCAGAAGCGCTGTCCCAGCGCACGACGCGGGCCTTCTCCACGTTGATATGCGTCAGATTCTGCGCATCCAACATAAATTTGATTGACATAGGTACACTAAGCGCCAAATTGTCCAGCCGGCTTGCCTGCACTGACTCACCGTCGGGCGGGTACCAGTCGATAACTTGTAATTGAAACGGCTGTCCGATGCGGCGCATACCATTTTGCGGCGACGCGACGGGCGCATTTGGGTCCAACTCCAGGCGCACTTGACCGCTTACTGCGTTGGGATGCGTCACCACGCTTAACTCATCCGCTTGATCGCGAATTTCACCGCCATAGCTGCCGAACTGCAACTGCGTCACAGTGGCGTGTTGGTTCCACATCCAGAAACTCACAGCATGTGCGAGCCAAGGATCGACACCTTCACCAACCCAGCCAAAAGGGTCAGCAGCGTAGTCCACATCCTCTCCGTCCCAAACGCCATTGCCGTTGTCCTGGTGCACAGCGAAGTGTAGGTGAACGCCGTAGCTGTTGCCGCTGTTGCCCATGATGCCAAGCTGCACACCTTGGTGGATCAAGGCGCCATTTTCAGGCAGATAGCCGCCGTCATTGCCGGCGAGGTGCGCATAGCGCGTGAAGTAACCGTTCTTGTGCAACAGGATGATCTCATTCCCGTAGCCGCCGTTGCACCAACGAACGCCATCCTGGCAGCCGCCGACCACGTGCGCAACGGTTCCGTCTGCAGCTGCCCGCACGATCAGCGGTTCGTACGCTCTCGTAGACGGCTCCGGATCGCGATAGGGAAAGTCTGTGCCACCGTGTCCGTCGTAGCAACGCCGTTCATAACAGCCCAGTTCGCGGTTGTAGGCAGCCGCAGATCGGGTAATGCCATCCCACAGCGTGACGGCTCCATTCTTGCGATAGTCAGGTGCGTCGTGATCGACCCAGGCGTCGACCCAACCGCCTTCGTCCAGATCACCCAGCGCCTGTAACATTTCTGGTACGCTCATTGAACCAATCGGGAATGACAGGAACGGCAGTTGCTTCCCGTCGACGCGATGACCGATGAAGTTGACACTATTCGTGTCATCCACGACGTAAACGCTTTGGCGTGCGGTATCGAACTGGAGATCATCGCGTGTAGCCTCTACCGTGTACAAGCCAGGCGGCAAGTAAGATATAGCCCAGTTTCCATCCGCATCGGTGAATGCCCCATGTACGCCGGCACCGATGCGCACGCCGCTGAGCGGCTGATTCTTGGCATCCAGCACTCGACCGTTCAGGTTGAACGTCGGCAACTCGACTAGATCGACCTGATAGACCTGTGCGAATTCAGGCTGCTCCGTCGTGCGTGCATCGGCTGCGATGTTCGTCCCATAAGAGGCGTACAGAACCTGAGCGCCGCCGGCTGATATGATAGGCGTGCTGACGGAAGGACCGTTGGCTTCCACGCCGATCCCAGGCGCTTGAATCCCCAGGGACACTCTCTGCACGTTCTTTGCCAGGCGATCATAGACGAACACATCTGCCAAGCCATTGTTGTCCGCATCCACAAGGTTGGCTGCGTTCGACAGATAGGCAACGTATCGACCATCTAGTGAGATAGAAGGGTTGGATGAATCGCCGTTACCCGCAACCCCCGCGCGATTAACGGAGACGAGTTCAGTCGTCCCTGCACGCAGATCACGAACAAAGATATCGCGTGCACAATTCGCATCGTCCGGCGCCAGGTTATCAGAATCCGACGCGAATAAGATCGTCTGCCCGTCACCGGAGATCGCTGGTGCATACGAACTTCCATCGCCCGTGACCTGGTCGGAAGAAATCGACACGAGCTTTGTCGTCTGTTCGATGCGGTCATGCATGTATATCTGGCTGACGCCAGCGTCTGCGTTGTAGTGACCGTCCAGGTTCGTTGCCTGCGATTCGAAAGCGATATAGCGCCCGTCGGCCGAAAGGGCGGGATGCACTGACGGCCCGTTTCCTTGCACGCCAGTTATGCCAACGGATACCAGCGACATGCGGCGATCCTCGCGATCGTAGACGAAGACATCGGCGTACCCATTCGTATCACCGTCAACGAGATTCGAAGCCATGGACTGAAATGCCACGTATCGTCCATCAACCGACATTGCCGGCCGCGTATTTGGATCGCTGTCGCCCGAGCGATCGTTGGCGGGACCGCCGTCACCGCTGCGCGTGATGCGCTCCGTCCTATCGCTCTTGGCATCGTAAACGAACAAGTCCTGTACGAAGTTCGCATCGCCTTCGGTGAGGTTTCCCGCCCACGAATAGTAGACGACAACAGACCCGTCGATAGATACGGCTGCACCACCTGACCAACTGTCGCCAACCGCGCCATCGTCGTTTATTGAGACAAGCCTCAGTTCACCGCTTGTGTTGTCCAGCAGATAAACGTCGCTGAACCCGTTGTCATCTGCGAGGCTTAGCTCATCTGAGTCGGTGGAAAAGACGACGAATCGGCCGTCTACCGACATGTTGGCGATCAATGTATCGGCATAGTGCGCTGGGGATATAGGTCGCACGCTAGCGAGTGCGGGGCTGATGATGGTCGGCGCCGGCGTAGACACAGGTTCGGATGCTGATAGCACCGAGGCCGCTTCAGGTGTTGCGGTAGGAGCAAATCCGTCGGTGAGTCGGTTCTGCAGCGGCGACGCGGGCAACTGTCCTGTTTGAGGAGTAGAAGGTTGGACGGGACTCGTCTGCTGCGAACCGTTCTGCCGTGTTGAACAGGCAGTAGTCAGCGCCAGAAGACTGAGCAGGAAGAACAAATAAGGAGTCCAATGCAATGCACGATGGCAGAGGCTTCGATGGGCGCTACTTGCTGGATAATTCATTCTAGAAGAGAAGATCGACACGTGGGACTACTGTTTCGTCGGCGCTAGATACACAAGGAACAGCGAACGCAGCCCGTTACTCCTGCATCCATAAACTACCCTCGTTTGCGGCTGATTCGGCGATAGCGGTCAACGCGGCGGGACCTTCCAGCGCATAGAGCAGCGGCATGCTGCCCTCAACGCCATAGACGGTCTGCCACAAACCCTTTGATGCGTCTGCCGCCCAGATCGTCTCCAGGAACCGTCCAACTGACGCAACAGTCGACGTGCCATCCTCGCTGTCAGCAGCCGTCTCTCCTCGGGATTGTTCAATCATCGGGCGCAACATGGCGGACGCCTTGCGCACATGGGCTACATGCTTGTCACTGGTGCTGTGCGAGATAGCATCCGCCAGAGCAGGTAACAGCGCCATAGCCGGTTGCCGCAATCCACCCGCCAGCAACGGAGAGAGTAATCCATCCAAGTAGAAGCCCGTTAACGCTTCGCCATCCAACAACACAGGCGCCCACTTCAGCAGTTCATCGTAGAGTTCCTGAATCTGCGATGTCCAATCATTGGCGCTCGCCAGCAACGCACGGAAGCGAATCCGGTTGTCACGTAGCATGTCGTCGGTCCAGTAAGGTCGCATCCAGCGTCGAATGCGACTACTGAACGATGGATGCTCCTGTCGCTGGTCTAGCAGGAAGAGTGCCATCTCCGGCTTTCCGTGATCGAGATAGGCCTCTGCCAGCCCCCAGATCGTGGCCCGCAACGAGTTCTGTCCCGCACTTTCAGACAGCCAAACCAACGTCTTTTCGACCTGCGCTTGCGCCTGCTCGTCTTCACCGGATTCCAGTAAGGCGCGCACCAGCGAAATTACGCCTTCGCTGCGTGTTGGATCGGTCGGTGCGATGAAGTTGACCACATCGACTGCATACTTGAGCGCGCCCAGCCGCACCAGCGTCGCTGTGGAGCCAGCCGCTGTCCAGCCGTCACTTTGCACAGCCAATTCGGCAATTCGGTTCGCAAGCTGCACACGATCATCACGGCTGATCGTGCGCACCGGCATGACAGATATCGCCTGTTGCAGCGTGTGCGCCTGGAAGTCGACGTCTGGGTTGGCGTTGGGGCGGGTGACTTGACGCAACAGTTGCGGATTCGTTACCGACGATCCGATTCCAGATTCGCGACGCGCCTCCTGCACGTTGGCCATTGTAGACAGCTGGGCAAGCACGCTCTCAATCATGCAGGCTTGCCCGAATACCAAAGCGGCTAGTCGCCGGCTGTTGAGCGAAGTCAGCGGCGCGAATTGAAAGGTCTGCACACATTTCCGCAGCAAACGCGCAGACCGCCGAGGCAGCTTCTCGTCGTTATCCTTTGGCTTCAAGTGTGCAACGATCTCGTGCAGAAACTGAGCCCCAACCTCTTCATGCCGGCGAATGGACGTTGCGATGAGATAGCTGATGAGCGGGTGCAGGCCAATTTGGCTGACAATCTTTGCCAGGACTGTGCGGGATTCAGAGCGCAACAAGACCCGGTCCCAGGCACGATCTATCTGGTCCAGTCGTTCCAGGTACGATAGCGCACGCGGTTCATTTCCGATGTTGATGGCGCTGGCGGCGGCAAGCAGTAGCCGTTCCGTCTGTCGCGTGGCATCGGACACAATCCAGTCTTCGAACAGCTTGGAATACATGGCGCCCAGTTCGCCGGCAACAATTGGACGCAATTCGGCCTCTCTTTGCGCGACGATGGAGATACTGTGCAGCGCCTGTATGGACGCCAGCGGATTCTGCCGCTCCTGCAGCAGCGCAACGGACAACGCCTCTTCTGCAGCGCCGTTCTCGGCCAATTCGCGCCAGCAACTTTGCATGAGGCGCGAATCCGGCAGCCAGATGCTGCTGTCCGCCGGTTTGGCGCCCGGTTGCTCAAGCATGTTGCGCGTCGAAGCTGATAGGAAGTCGATCGCACGGGATGCCAAAGGCAACGCATGGTCAGCCGTTCGGTCGAAAGGTTGATTTAGCTTGGTGTCAGCTTCGATTACAGACAAGACAGTTTCCGCATTTGGCTTGGATGGTTCTATGTGAACTATTCCTACTCGCCGGTCGACTCTAGCCCAAGGCGCGTCTCAAATGCTTCCAGTGCAGCGCGCATCTGCTCCTGGCGCAGTCCCATCGTCAGGTCGCCGCGGGTTCGCTCCAGCACCCCTCGCAGCACATCGGTGTTTCGTCGCAGCCCATTGGTGATTGAATCCGGAAAATCGACGGTGATGAGCAGGCTATAGATATCATCCATAAAGGCCAGATACTGCTCCGCTTCCGCCACCTGGCCTCGTCGCATCAGGTCGAGGACAAAGCGTCGCATCTCTGTGGCTGCCTCGCTCATGCCGCGGAAGTAGGCTGAACCGGTCACGAACAGGTCTTGTGGCGGCGGAGGAGGCGTACCGCGCACGGCAGACATGACCAGATGCGCCTCGACCAGTTCCTTGAGCGCATCCTGCGTGTAACCGGCATGGTAGAGCACAGGATTGTCTGCCAGTGGTTCCACCATCTGAGCCGCGGCCTCGTGCGCTTCCGCCAACATCGCATCCGCTTCGTCCCACTCGTGCCGATGGATAGCGCGTATGCTGGCTGCGCAGAGACGGATGAGCGACCGGCTCCGATTCAGCGTCTCATCGCGTAGTGAGTTTGTCTGCGTAAACTCGTCGCGTATCTCTTCGACAATGGCGGCGAGCGTCCTGTTTCCTTCGTTAGTCTGCGAACTCATAGTGCGAATTGTCATACTCCTTACGAGGCGATTGGCTGCTGATTGTGAGAGTACGTGCTGCAGTTTGGCCACGCAGCCGGATTATAGCCCAGGGTCCTCATTGCCGATAATCGCCCAGGTACAAATCAACAGGACAATCACATACTTTGAAGTTATTGTAAACTTGCTCCGGCATGGCCATATCGCGTGATCTGTACCAGGTTGTATGGGCGGTTTGTCAGCTATTTTTCGATTGTGGATCTACGGCCCAGGCGCCATAAAGATAGGCTAGCACTAAGATCACAAAACTGATCAATAGGCCGTACCTGCCATCCGGCTGAGCAAGGATGCATGCGATAGACGTGAACAGCGCCGTCGCGATAGTGAATGGCGCCCACCAGCTCGTGACGAAGGGCAGGCTGATCCCCAACACAACCCAACACGGGCCCGATACCAACCACAGCATGCTGTGGATGCGCACACCGTGCCGCCCACGCCGTTGCGGCACCCAAAACGGTCCTGCCGTCCGGGAAACCGGGAATAGTGTATCGTTGGAAGTAGGATGCGCCTTGGATGGGGAAGGCGATGCCATGGAGGATAAAGTAGGCGCCGGCTTTGAGACGAATACGAAGCTTGGAGTCCATGGCCTCCTCGGGGCAATTGGCTGAGGTGTCGATTGGATCAGTGCAGTGACTGTGATGACGAGGAGGAGCTATTTCCCCGCTACAACCGCCGCGATAACGAGTGCGTAAACAACAGCAGCAGCAATGCATATTTTGCCAGGTCGTCGTCGATGAAGGCCAGACCAATCGATAGTGCAAACACGGCTATCACCAGCAACGGTACCATCATCTGATGCCGCTTCTCCTCTCTGCTCATGTTAGGGTCAATCAGCCGGTTATCGTGCGAAGCATACCACCAAATGAGGGCTGAGATGCTATTGATTAATATCATCACCAGAGCATAGAAAATAGTGGCTGTACGGTTCCCATAATCGCTGAGAACCGAGGTGGGAAAGGGCACGAACGCGATCGCCATCAGCAGGACTAGGTTCAGAAAGATCAGACGCCGGTCATAGCTCCTGATGAACCGGTAGCGGCGATGATGGTTAATCCAGAAAAGGCCGATGACCATAAAGCTGATGACATAAGCCAAGTATTTTGGCCAGATCTCCAGCAGCTCGTACCACAGTTGCGCATTCGTCAGTGCCACATCCGTGTCCGGCAGGCGGATGTCGATGGAGAGCAGCGTGATGGCGATGGCAAAGACTGCGTCACTGAAGAACACGAGCCGTTCCAGACCGAACTGGTCGTTCTCCTTGTTAGTATCCGGAGCGGATTTGTTTTGCTTATTTGTGCTTTTCGAACGTACTTTTCGGGACATTGTCCGTCCTATACGGGAGAGAAGCTGCCTGTCCTGCTAGAGGTCCATCGCGCGCGATCTCATAGGCGCCCTTCGAAGCCAAAATGGTTTTACACGCCGCAACACAATCGTCCGCGGCCGATACTGCAGCGCGCTGTAAAATGCCTGTCCGCGCAAGTCCATTTCCCGACCACGCATCAAACGAGTGCGTTCTCCAGGTGAATCTACCTACGAGATGAAATGTTGTGATAGCCTTGTCATCGTACCGACAGGTGTAACTTAAGCAACGTCATCAAGCGCCTGCAACACGGTCTGCTTCGGACGTATCGCCCAGGCATCTTCGGGTAGTGAAGCCACATGGTCTTCGTGTGCAGATCCCGCCACATGAGAGCGCCAACCATCCTCGTTTTCCCAGATCCCAAAGAGCATAAACGTTGCTGGCTGTTCAACGAGCTGGTAGAACTCGTAACGAATAGTGCCCGGCTCATCCCTGCTTCTGCTCGCGAGTTCTACCAATGATTCTTTGACGGTATCTAGATGAGTTTCATTTGCCGTGCCTTGAAACACTGCGCAATATGCCATATTGTCCTCCACTTTATTATGGGCCTTGAACGTATTGGATACTACACCCAAGATAAGGTCCAAACTACTGAACATCCGCGTCCGATACTGCAGCGCCTCGGCGGAAGACTTCCTAAAGTTGGCGTCTCACGCCAGATCGGTGTAATTACAACGTGCGTATTGTTAACGAGCGGGTGGATCAGCCGTCAGGTCTACTGAATCAAGCCGGTCGGACCGGCCACTTCCATGCGGTCCAAATAATGATCACGATGAACAACGCCTCTAGTACCTCATAAATTCTCCAGTAAATCCAAGTCCCACTTTCGCCAACAAACTGCGTACCGAGAAGGACAAGTATATGGAATACGGCCACAGTGATGTTCGCCAGGCGATTCGCGCGGGCCTTTAACATGAGCGACAGAAGGACCATTATGCTTGGTAAAGCCAGCAACAACGCTGCACCGATCAAAAGTCCTTGCGTGAACAGTACGCCTTCTAAATTTCCCTCAAGCAAATCTGCCACATGTCCCGGCTGAAAGATTGAGAAAATGTCGTTGTATATGTAGAAGAACATCAGTGCAACCCATAGCAGTGCGAGCTTAACCTTAACATTTACCTGTACATCTTCCAGCACATACATATTCTTATGCGTAGTCATGTTCCCAGTTTCCTCGTCTTTCAAGAATTCTCGGACTTTAACTCGAACAATCGTTTACTCGTCTTTCAAGCCTCGTGTAGGGAGGGATAGCACTTTGGCTACAGAATCTCCCAGCAACAGTTGTACTAGCGCCTAGTGCTCGTACCCGTTGGTCGGTACAGCTTGTATGGTAACTAACCCGCAAATAGTCGATTCACCATGTTTTTACACAAGGAGAAAGTGGATACGCATTCGCAAGAGTAGCACGTCGATCGACAGTAATCAAAGGTAGTTGTCAAGTATTGAATGGCGCAACTTGTCGATTCTGATCTGGCGACTGTTTTCGTCAAAGGCGTTGCAAAGTGGATGCATGCCGAACCCTGACGTGGCCTGTGTGTTAGGTCTCAGCCTGACATCGGCAATACGCGACTATTCTGCAGAAATTGAATGTAGCTGTATCAGCCTAGGCACTGAGATGTATCTTCACTTCTAGACTCCTTGTCTAGCCAACACCCCGCGGGCGGTACTGCAGCACCTCAGCTAGATGCGATGGTCCGCGCTAGCTTCAATATACGATAATACGCACGTGCGCACAGATCCAACTGCTTGACGGAGGAGCACGCAAAATTGCCGTGGTTACTGGGGAGCACTGGCACGATCTAGCTATGAGGTAGGCACTGTTACCAATCGAGACGATTTCAAATGGGTGGGACACTTACGTTCTTGTTGATCCTGTCATCGAGTAAACGTCTCAGTCTTACGGATTCAATCCAAGTTTACGTAGGCGAGAAAGAATGGCTCCTGGTTGTCTACCGAGAGCCGTAGCGAGTTCTGGAACATTCTTGCCAGCAGCATGCTTCTCGCGGAGCTCTTCGTCTTCCGCACCCGTCCATTTTTCATATGCTCGCGGATACTCTTGCCGGATTCGGTCGAGACGTACTTCAGACGCTGTATCGATATCGTACCGATCTACCTCTCGTCTCTGCTTGATTTGCTTAAGGATCTCATCAAGTGTGTCCGTCTCGTTGAGTTCGCGTCTCTCGCTTGTGTAGTCGCCGTATCCACCATGGAACTATCGTAGGAAACGGACCGTGTTGACCACGCCCATTTCCCGATACAGTATCTGAATGGCTTCTTCGGTTAAACTGAACAGCGTCGTGTTGTCTATTGTCATGTTTCTAGCTCCTCAACCAACTCAAGAGGCGACACTACACTTGTCTCTAAAACCTGAAGTGTCTTGGCACGTGCAAGAGACCTGTCATCACATGTGCAGAAGAAATCGCTTTGTGAGTCTTCAGAACACGCGAGATGCAACGCATCCATAGGGTGAATACCGTGTTCTGTGAAATACCTGGCCCTATTCTCAAGCGTGTCGTTTACCACAACATATGTAGTTGCTAGATCTAGAATTCGCGTAGCATGCTGCTTTCGAATTGGATCGACGATGCGTCCCATCTCGAGATCTAGTACCTCTGATGATACCAGTAAATGTTGTCCAATTTCAACAAGCGCAAAGACGCCAAGAAGGGCTTCCACCTCAAGTGCGATTCGTATTTGGTTTGCGCGGTCGAGTGGACGTTGAATTGCACAGGAATCAAAATAGCTCTTCAATCTCAGACTCCTTGTCTAGCTAATCCCTCGCGGCCGATACTGCAGGGCCTCGGCGAGATGCGCGGGCGCGATCCGCTCAGCGCCGGCCAGGTCGGCGATGGTGCGCGCCAGCTTCAACACGCGATGATACGCCCGCGCGCTCAGGTCCATCTGCTTCACCGCCGACCGCATGAGGTTGCCGCCGGTCTCGTCCAGCGCACAGTACTCCTGCACCTCTGCCGGACCCATGTCACCGTTGGCCAGCAGACCCGCCTTCCCCAACCGTCCAAAGCGCGCCAGCTGCCGCTCCCGCGCTGCGTCAATGCGACCGCGTATGCTTGCGGACGTCTCGCCGCCCTCCATGGCGGTCAGCTTATCGTAGGGCACCCGCTGCACATCTACGTGGATGTCGATGCGGTCCATGAGCGGACCGCTGATGCGCTTCTGATAGCGCTGAATCGCGCTCATGGAGCAGGTGCAGGGGTGGCTGTCGTCGCCATAGTAACCGCACGGACATGGATTCATGGCGCCGATCA
>CAWGFG010000001.1:0-16594 GCA_963821815.1 uncultured Chloroflexia bacterium | reverse complement strand
ACAAGCCGGATAAACTCTCATAATAATTGGTACAGCTTACGGGATGTCTACACACGGCTCGCCTCTCTTCGCCTCAGTCTACAGCCTCACGATTCCCGGCTGATACATGGTCTGTGTGGTCTGGTTCTGGTCCTCATCGACGCTGGACGTTTCGAAGAGGCATAGCGACACTGGGCTTCGCAGAAGACCAAGACATATTTGGTAAGAACTTAGCGAGATCTTCATCTCTTCGGTGGCTAGCGCCTGTGATGGACCAGATGTCACAGGAGGAAATTAATACAGCCAAGGCACGTTATAGGATGCCGACCAGTGGACGTTCGTGGAGGAATGGGTCGCGGAACTTGAACGGATAATTGGAGCGTAGACAGTCTGACCACAGCCCTTGTGCGGTACTGGATTAGCCATGGCTGTCATGGACGTCCACTCCGTTGCAAGGTAACCTCGGATAGGACTGTTCACTTGTGCTGGAAGCTTAAGCGCGATTAGGCGTAGATCGACCTCTTCTGCGGATCATGCACGGAAAAAGTACCCGATTTCAGGCAGTCACAATTTGGCGAAACGGTTCCTTTTCGAGGACGTGCGCGATAGGAATATCATCACAATTATTCATAGCTTTCTTGACCAGGAGGAGGCGATCATCGTCTAGACCAGCTTGAGCTGCCACGTAACGTCTTCTTGTTGAGCGTCTGAGCCTGCTAGTAGATATCGGTAAGTCATGAAGGAGACTTTCCGAATCTTCCACCGTGGAGAATCAAGGTCAAGGAGCAACAGGATGGCAGAGAAGTCTCAACCAGAGATTAATGTTTCTCCAGATGGAAGAATTAAGCCAGCGACTTGCCAATCGCGAACGCTGTGACCGGCTTCCCAGCGAGGTGTAAATGCAACGTGCAAATCAGTGCCGTTTCCAGCCTTTTCTCTACCTCTGCCTAGATCGGCTCTTAGTATGATTTCACCGTACCGACAACAATGATGAGCCTGTTTTCAAGAGAAGATTTCGTCATCCCGCCGTACTCATATTGCGGTTGGTCTAGTCCCTCACTATGAAAGAATCTATCGCTCTGTACTTAATTGCGACGGCGGAATCCTCGGATAGATCGGAGTCTTACACTGCAGCCGTTAGTTCAGCCAACCGTTCCATTATACGGGTGTTCTCGCTATCCAGATCTGGCACCCATGTGTCGTCGGCTCTCTGATTCCAACTCAAGCTATCGCCTGATAGAGTAGCAAGCAGTGCCTGTGCGCGTCTTTGCGTCAATCCGTCGGTGGCGGGATGAGAAATAACTAGATGCAGTAGCTCGACTGCCTCGGTACGCCGTTCTATGTCTATCAACAGAGCAGCGATGTCTACGAATAGAGACAGATTACGCGGCCAAAAGTGAATATTCGAATATATCAGCAATGCCTGTCGGTAGGCGTCTATAGCCTCTACGATTTCATGTTGAGCCGCGGCAGCGTTGCCTAATCCGTGCAACGTGATAGCGCGACCACCGGGATCGCTGACGCGCTCGAAGTGCGCTAAGCTGCGCCGGTGGAAGTTCTCTGCCTCGTGAGGATGACCATTCAGTAAGGATACCTGCCCCAACTGGTTCAGTGACGCAGCCATACCCTGAGGGTCACCAACGCCTTCTTTTAGTTCATAGCTCTCTTGATAGAAGCGTTGCGCTTCGACCAGATCACTCTGAGCCAGCGCAATGTTTCCAAGTTCCGTTAGCACGTAGCCTAAGAACCAGTTATTGCCATGCCGCTCGGCAATGTTTTTCGCCTGAAGACCATGGAATCGCGCAGAATCCAACTTGTCCAATGCGAGATAGATACTACACAGGACGTAGTGAGAAACCATAAGGTTGATCTCGTCTTCCCTCGCCTCGTTGCTCAACTGAGCCTTTTCTGCGATTGACAATGCCTGCGCATAGTTGCCTAGAACATGATGCGCAAGCGCCATGCCGGCAAGAGGCTCTGCTTCAGACTGCAACGGAGGCTGTGTGCCGCTCTCGTCATAGAGTGCTTCGCTGCGTTCAAACCTATCCACGGATTCCTGCAGCCGTCCTAATCGAATGTAACACCAGCCTAGGTATGATAGGTAGGCTGCAGTTGACTGCTGTACTGCCGTTGTCTGCTCCATTTCTTTGAGCCGACCTAGCGTCTGCTCGAGCAAGATCGCATTCTCATGGAACAGCCCCTGGGTATCACAGTATAAATAGAAGGCATACGCAAGCCGATCGAATCGGTTTAGGTCGGCTTGTTCACTCCCCCACTGTATCGCTACGCGTACGTTGTCCAACTCAACCCGAATCTCGTCTAGCAATTCGCGGTGGCGAGAGCCACCAAGCGCCTCAGTGCGTCTGGAGAGGAAATCGGCATAGAATTCACAGTGACTGTGGCGCGTATCAGTCTGTACGTCATTCTTTTCCGCCAGACGTTCAGCGCTGTACTGTCGAATCAATTCGTGGACTGAGTAGCGACCATCCTGCTCCCATCGCAGAAGCGAACAGTCGACGAGGCTTGTGAGGACAGGCAAAGTGGCGCCAGCTACAAATTCTGCAGCCGAACGACGGAATCCGCCGCGAAACACTGAGAGACGCGACAACACTTGCTGTTCTGTTCCGTCCAAGCGGCGCCAGGACTGCTCCAATGCTGCATACATACTGCGGTGCCGTAGGGGCGTATTACGCATACGCGTGGATAGGAATGCAAGTCCCTGTTCTATCTCTTCCGCAATTGACTTGGCGCTGAGGACACGCAGCCATGGTGCGGCCAGTTCAATTGCGAGCGGCATACCCTCTACCAATTGACAGATTTTTAAAACGTTCACGTATTCAGCATCCAGGTCAAAATCGTGGCGAACTTGACGAGCACGTTGTTCAAACAACTCGACCGCGTCTGCTTGCTGCACATCTTGACACGTGACGGCACTATCTGTCGTAAGCCGCAAGCCATTAAGAGGAACCAACCATTCCTCATGTAGGTTCAGCACCTCACGTGAGGTTACCAGGCATCTTGCATTGGGCGCAGTCATCAAAATGTCAGAGACCAGTTTTGCTCCGTCCATTAGATGCTCGAAGTTGTCCAGCAACAGCAATATTTCCTTCTCCTTTAGGTAATCCAGCAACTGCTCGGTGGGATCTATCTGACCCGAAAGTTGCAGGCCCGCGCTCTGCGCAATTGTCTCCGCCAGGTACTGAACATCTGTCAACGATTGTAGGTCCGTATACGCCACTCCGTGAGCGTACCGATCTGTGATACGTCCAGCGGCCTCTATCGACAGGCGCGTCTTACCGATTCCTCCCGGTCCCACCAGAGTGAGCAGTCGGCAGTCAGGCTCCGCTAGCCGGTCCATGATAGTCGTCAACTCCTCTTCTCGACCAACAAAGGTAGTGACTTGATCCGGTAGATTATTTGGCGCGATGCTATACGGATCGACTGTTTGCCGAGGCTGTCTTCGATTAACTGAGGTTGGCACTTTGCGGCTGCGTATGGATGCGAGCAACTCGTTTGTCTCATCACTCGGCGGTACGCCAAGTTCCTGTTCCAGCACGTTGACGCAGATCTCATACTGTCGCAGGGCTGACGCCTGTTGATCTGTCTGTGCGTAGAGACGCATGAGTCGCCGATGAGTGCTCTCGCGCCACGGCTCAATGGTCAGAAGCCGTCGGCTGATATCGATTGCCTGTCGCCATTCTTGCTGTTCCTCAAAACCGGCTGACGATAACTGCAGTCCCTTTACGACGAGGGTGCGCAGTCGGTCCCGTTCTGAAGACAGCCACATTTCAAATTCTACTGCATTGCGTACTTGAAACCCTTGAAGAAAATCGCCGCGATAGAGATCGACGGCCTCAAGCAGACGGTTCATGTCCTGATTCACCGCCCACTCGCCGATGCCCTGCTCAAGCCGTTCCACATCCAGCCAGTAGCATGCGTCTTTCCTGAATGCGATTGTTTGGCCCGTGACCGCAATGTGGCTGCCAACGAGTGAACGCAGCTCGCTCAGCGCTTTACTTAGACTCGCCCGCGCCTTGTCCTCAGCGAAATCTCCCCACAATAAGGCAGCCAGCGTTGCTCGCTGATTAGGGACGCGTGTCACGGCCAAAAAGTAGAGTAAGCCCTGTGCCTTGTAGGTTTTGAACTCAGTAACTAAATTGCGGTTGAATGTTACTTGTGGTGAGCCGAGTAGTGCTAACTCCAGTTTATGCTCCACATTGACCCTCCTCAGAACGCACCAACAGTACTGTTTTTCGCGTTTCTTTTGCGAATCTTTCAGCACCCACTGCTAAGTTACTAGTATTCACCTAAAAATCTGGCGATCGAATGTTAATCGGTTCGGTTGAGACGCGCAATGAGCTAGACGAGTGGTAGCTGAACGCCGTGGTTATCGTAGCCAATGGATATGGTTCGTACACAAAGGGAGGAAATCTGATGAAATACGTCAAGACAGTTGTGTTAGGAATAATGATGTTCGTTATGGTCGGCGTTCCCCATCCAGTAATGGCGCAAGAGAGTCAGCAGGTATTTATACCTGCGATAAGAAGCATTGGCCAAACCATAGAAGCGGCGAAGGCTGGACCGCTTCCACCAAACTCCAACGCGTTCGAAAAATCACTGGCAGAGTGGCATCAGCTCGATTGGCTCTGGTATTTTGAGGCAGGTCAAGAGCAGCAGATAGGTCAGGTAGTATTCATGCCTCTGCCGAATGGAGAACTAGAGGGTAATGTGCTTATCGGAACGTGCAAAGTTACGCTGCGACCGGCAACGCCGTTTGTACTCCCAGTCGTCACCATTCTAGGCTTTCCTGAAGATGACCCAGCCGATTATCTTCCTGAGGATTTCATTGCTGGAGCAACAGCTCAGGTTAGTCTGAATGACAAGGTGCTCATCGACAGCGACACGGAAGAAATAGGCAAATACGTCTATGGACCCGTATTTTACGATCCGCCCATTATGACCGACGGTTATGAATTTGCATGGGCGGAAGGGATTGGTTTCGTCCATCCACCGTTGCCAGTGGGCGAACATACACTTCATCTCACAAGCAGTACAAGTTATTTTCTCGTGTCGTACAACAACACCTGGACGATTACAGTGAGCCCACATGCAGAAACTGACTATTCCTGTGTAAACGACACTGAAGTCGAGGACAACTAGTGTTGTTATGTCAAAAAGGAGAAAATAAACCTTCAATGGCAGTGGAATGGGCAGGTGCTGGCTAAGCCTCTGCATTAGCTGAAGTAACCGCTAAGTGTTCACGCCACCTGGCCGGTTGTGCGGTATACCTCCTTCCTGGCTGCACTGTTGACAGCTCGACCGGTAATGTGGAGAACACTGAGAGCGTCAGCTTGGAGTTGTATGGATATCGAAGCACAAGATCTGCCCTGTAAGCCCACAGTGAAGTCCGCGTCCCCCGTGCTGAACAACAGCCATCCCCGATTGACGGGTGCGGAGAGGAAGGGCTCCGCACCTGCTGTCTCAAGTCCGGCTAGATCGGAAAATGGGAGAAGTGGGAGAGAAGAAACATGAGGAGAAGAGGAGAAAACATGAAGAAGCAACGCTTTATTTGGATCACCATGTGGATGGCACTGTCGCTGGCGATATTAGCTGGTTGCACCGTCGAGATCCAACCGGCGACCACAGAAACTGCCGATTTAACAGAGATAGCCGAGACAGCGGCGGGCGTCCTGCCCACAGATCCGGTCGAAGATCAGGTAGCAAATGCCATGAGTGCAGCACCGATGGCAATCGCCAAGGATGCCACCATTCTCGGCTTTCCGGTAGAAGGAGAAGAGATGGTACTGTTGCGTGAGGGCACCAACGGCTGGACGTGTATCGCCGATTGGCCAGCCTCACCTACCGTTGACCCTATGTGTCTCGACCCGCAGTGGACCGATTGGTTTGACGCCTTTGTGACCGGTTCAGATCCGGAGATAACCCAGCCGGGGTTGTCCTATATGTTGCTGGGCGGCGACGACACCAGCAACGTTGACCCTTTTGCTCCTGTGCCAGAGAAGGGGCAGGAGTGGGTGACAACACCGCCACATTTAATGCTGCTGCTACCGGGTAACTTCGATTCATCCGTATTTACCACCGACTTTGAATCCGGCTTACCCTACATTATGTGGGATGGGACTCCCTACGAACATATGATGATCCCGATTGTACCGGCCGAAACCGATTCGCCTGGCCATGTGATGCCTACCGATTCGGCAGAGGACCAGATCGCTAATGCTATGAGCGCTGGGCCGATGGCAATTGCCAAGGAAGCGACTATTCTCGGTTTCCCTGTGGAGGGCGAGGAAATGGTGCTTCTTCGCAACGGCACCAATGACTGGACCTGCATCGCCGACTGGCCGGCGTCACCCGCCAACGATCCCATGTGTCTAGACCCGCAGTGGACCGACTGGTTTGACGCCTTCGTATCCGGCACAGATCCGGAGATAACCCAGCCAGGACTATCATATATGCTGCAAGGTGGCGACGACACCAGCAACGTCGATCCCTTTGCCCCTGCGCCTGCCGAAGGAGAGAAGTGGGTGTCCACACCTGCGCACATCATGCTGTTGTTACCGGACATGTTCGACTCATCTGTCTTCACCACCGATTATGAATCCGGTTTCCCTTACATCATGTGGGATGAGACGCCCTATGAACACATGATGATCCCGGTGGCGGATATGGACATGAAGTAACGCTGTAGTGATCTACTATCATTGAGTATTCTGTAAACCTCAAGGCATCCTGGAGAGCGGACTCCCTCCAGGATGCTTCATAGAATGGAGAATACAGTATGAGTTCCCAAGATCGGAGCGTTACCACTACGGTAAACAATATAGGTACAGAGGAATTTGCATCCAGTCTCCATGGACGGCTTGTTCTGCCCGGGGCTGCTGATTACGACGAAGCCCGCTCAGTGTGGAATGGCATGATCGACCGCTATCCGGCACTGATCGCTCAATGTGAGGATGTGCACGATGTGGTCACAGCAGTGCGATACGCCTGTGATCACGGGTTACGGGTTTCGGTACGCGGCGGCGGTCACAATGTAGCGGGTTATGCGACCAATGACGGCGGCATTGTGATTGACCTCTCGCCTATGAAGCGGATCGATGTAGATGTGGATCGACGTATCGTGCGTGCACAAGGCGGCGCACTATGGGGTGATGTAGACCGTGCCACGCAAGAATATGGTTTGGCAACACCGGGTGGAGCTGTATCTGACACGGGCATCGCCGGACTGACGCTTGGGGGCGGCTTTGGACATCTACGCAACAAGTACGGCCTCAGCTGCGACAATCTGGTGGGTGCAGAAGTAGTCACTGCGGACGGACGCATTCTCCGCGCCAGCGACACAGAAAACTCCGATCTGTTCTGGGGGCTGCGCGGCGGCGGGGGCAATTTTGGGATCGTCACGACTTTCGAATACCGTCTGCATCCTGTCGGACCGGATGTCTACTTCCTGGCTGTATTCCACCATGGCAGTTACGCCAAGGAGGCGCTGAAGCTGTTCCGAGACTTCTGCCGTTCAGCATCGGATGATGTGAGCCTACTGGCACTGTGTACGATGGTGCCAGAGAACGAAGAAATGTTTCCGCCTAAATATCATGGGGATCCATGTGTGTTATTTACCGGTTGCTACTCTGGAGAAGATGCGTCCGAGGGGGAACAGGTGATGGATCCGTTACGGTCGTTTGGTACTCCGATCGCCGATTTCAGCGGCGTCACAACATACCTGCAGGCGCAGACATTCTTTGACGAGGATTATCCGTCTGGTGAACTGCGCTACTACTGGAAGTCTCTCAATCTGTCGCGGATTGACGACGATGTGATCGGCCGTATTGTTGACCATGCCTATCGACAGCCGTCGCCACTGAACACGACAGACCTCTGGTACAACGGTGGCGCAATCCGTCGCTTCCCAGAGGAGGATAGTGCATTTCACGGACGGAACGTGGAGATCGTGCTCAGTCCGGAAGGAAATTGGAAGGACGCGTCTGAGGATGATGCCAATATCGACTGGGTGCGTTCCTTTTTGAAAGATATGGATGAGTTCTCCGACGGTAGCCGCTATCTGAATTTCCCCGGCTTCCAGGAAGAGGGTCAGGTGGTAATGCACGCAACATTTGGAGAGAAATTTGACAAGCTGGTAGCCCTGAAGAACAAGTACGACCCTACAAACCTGTTTGGACTGAATCAAAACATTCTACCGAGAGAATGAGTGGGGTAGGGTTGGCGGCTTTCTGGCTTTACATCCGTAACGTGGGTAGCTCATAGCACCACATAGGAATGTGGGATGTGCTGGTAGATCCGAGTGCGATTGTGCGATCGGGCGAAAACACGCGTCATAGCTCACGTTGATTAGCTACTACGAAAATGAACTGGATTCCTCTTGTCAGTCAAGGGGAAATTCAAGACGCATACAATTCTGACGATGTTTGCTGGTACGCGTTGCCGAATAATTGCAACATGAAAATGGAAGAGATTCTGCCTGAAAACTCCCAGGACAGTATGTTTCGGACGATCATCCAATGCGAGCTTGTCGAATGGCTGTCGAAAAAAAATGCGATTCCATTCAACACAAGCCGGATAACTCTCATTATGATCGGTACAGCTTGCGGGATGTCTACAGATGCAGCGAGTCTGCTCAAATGTTTTTCATGGGGGGCAGACTGCCGCTTCACTATGAAACGGGACGGGAACGCTACAGGAACGTTGTGTGTGTACAATCAGATAAGATTTACCTGGACACGTATTTGTGGCGATGAAAGGAGCCCTCTGGATGTCAAGCAAGATGAAACCTGGTGATCGATTGAACCCCGGAGAATCTTTGGTCTCTCCAAACGAGCTATTTCGGCTGATTATGCAGCATGACGGCAATCTCGTGCTGTACAAGTATGTCATGTATAGAGACGCCATCGCGCTATGGGCGTCAGACACCATGAATAGCGCAAATTTCTGTGAACTCGACGACGACGGCTATCTGAAGCTGTATCACCACGAGGGCGGCAAGGTGCTTGAGAGTTTCCCGCCTCCCCGGATCACAATAAAGGGCCACGGCACTCATACCTACCCGGTTGTCACGCAGATTGCGGTGCCACGTTCCGAGATTCGCGTGGTGGATGTGGGCCAGATGCGCTTCGTCGCTCCCAACAGCGACACGGTTTGGCATTCTAATGAGTCGCAGAAGAATCAGAAGAAGCTTGTGATCGCAGGGTCGCTGGCGGTGGAAATCAACGGTGCGGTGGATACTGGACCGGGCGACAAGACGCTCATCAACGACTACAAGCGCACGATTCGCATTCTGGCGCAGAATGACAGCGCCTCTATCAAGCCGGGCGAAAAGCTCGCAGTAGAGTCACAATACGGAACGCTGACCGTCCGTTCATTTCGTCTCTCTTGGGATACGTTCAAGAATGGATACGGTGAGGTGGAACCGCTGCCCGATTCTGATGGGAATGCGTCGGCTAGCACGAAAATGAAAGCAATCAAGTTCTATAAGCCAGGTGAGGACATTGTGCGCATAGACGAATCGGCGTCGGGCAAGCTGACGCTGCGGTAGGTGTGGCAGGGCGATGACACTGCCTTCGTTGGGGCCGCTGACGATTCGCCAAAGTCGATCTGGAGCTCGACGTCGAATGGCCCATCGTGTTGCAGGTCCCCGCGTTCGCAGGCACACCAACCGTCACGCGCGTGCAGATTCCGTCCTTATTGAGTATGTACTATGCGCCCGGGGGGTGGATATAGTACCGGTGCCACCCGTTGCGTGAATCGTTACGTCGTGCCTGTGGATTTGACCCACTAAACCGGGGTAGCAACGATGCAATCGTTCGTGTTCATTGAACTGTCCCACTTCACCAGGCATGTCTATGACTACCTGACGGAGGAGATCGACAATGGCTAAAAGGCGCAATATCGAACAGGAACTGTTGGAAGACCTGGAGGCCGTCATAATCTATAATCGTGGTGCGACTAAGCTGTGCTCACGCACCTTTGCCCAGGTATCGCCGCCGGCCGTCATCTGCGAGCGCTTCAAGCTATCCCAGCATGCGTTTGCGGGCTTGTTAGGGTCAGCGTGCGTACGGTCCAGGAATGGGAGCAAAAGCGCCCTGAACCTATCGGTCCAGCCACTGCAACGCTGTGCATCGCCGAATAGCAACCGGAGTTGTTTCTACGGCTGCTCATCTCGTACCAATACTCAGCACGGTCTCAGACGTGCCCATCTTTCTCTTATGGGATCGAGCCACTTAGCAACGGGGGGAACCCATCCAACAAGTACTGGTTACTCATCCCTGTCTTGCGATTCTGCATCTGCCAACGGCGGCACCTGATCGCGACCCTTAGGAAAAGGTTTGGAAAGCCACCCGCACTGCCGTTAGTCATAACCATGCACAACGTGATCTTTCTGTTCTCGCTTCTCGTTTTGATCGCTACCTCCTGGACAATTCGTTTCTCTCATCCTTACTGAATCTACATCGTTTCTACAAGATTTGTGCAACCTTTAGCTGACTTTTCGATAGGAACTGGAAATGGCAGCGGTCGCTTACCACCCACTGCGCATGCAGCGTCCACTTCTCTGCCGAACCCCCTCATTTCACTTGTGACTCTACTGAAAGAAGCGCACCTTAAAAACTGAAACATATATTGTGACGGCGACAAAGAGGTCGCCAGAATAAGCGTCGACCTGAGGCGATTAGGCTGTTGACTGCCGGAACTAGCTTGTCAAGGCGTCCCGATGGGGTGCGATGGACAGAAACTGGCCAAGAAACATGTCGCCAAGGACCATTATCGGCCAGATACCGCTGAATACGACGTACGTTGCCATGGCAGCAGATGCGATCATCATGCATGTGACGCGGAAAAGGCCTCGCACGGGCAGCTTGCCCTGGCGAAAGGGATGCTTGAGGGAACGCATGGTGGCTTCAATTGACGCTCTTGGATTGCCCGGCGCGCTACGAAACTCTGCATGCCTACGTCTGCGCTGCGCCACAAAGACCTGCTTCTGAGTGAATCTCAGGGCGAAGCGATGATTGCGTTCGTGCGGCTTGGCCCGACAACGGTCTGCCAAGTGTAAAGGACAGGTGGTGCAGATGTCAGGCTCGAAGCGAGCCACGAAGCCGAACTTGCGCGCTGATTCAACCTCAACTCGTTGACCTTGCGGACAGGTGATACCGGTCGGCCTGCCATCTGCATCCTGTTCAATGATGTAGTCGACCAGGGTAAGATTGGCAGGGTCGGGGACGCGACCTCGACGCGTGCGCCCATCACGCTGGAAGTTCCGCCGCTGTCCAGCTCGGCCAGTTTTATGATGGGCACCCGCGGCACCTTGAGTTGGATGTCAGATGCCGCCTCATCCGGGCTGAGGGTTGTGAGCGATGCGCAGATGCGGCGTCTGCGACGATCTGGCAGCGCTGGATGGCGCTCATGGAGCAGGTGCAGGGGTGGCGGTCGTCGCCGCAATAGCCGCAGGTGCAGAGATTCCCTCATGATGGCAATCCTGTTTGAGCACTGTCAGGCTCATTAGGTGTCATCGTATGCCGCTTCAACAAACGGCATCGGGAAACACACTGTTTGGATTGACCTCTGCTTCAGTGTTTGAACCAAGACTCATATGACCTCATCGGACACAAATTACCCAAGTAATAGTGAGAAAAACTAGCAAACGCGAATTCTGACTAGCTCATCTCCTCTTCTACAACTCTTCGACAGAGCCCCTAATTCAGTAATTGAATAGCAGATCAGCCGAACTTTTCATCTGGCTGGACTTGTCTACAATAGCCGTCCGCCCATTCGTAGCGACGGAACGCTGCAGAAACGCTTTGTTTCGTACGATATAGAGGATAACAACAACCACGGAGCAGTCAGTGTTCAGTAACCATCGACATTATCATAGTCAGGCGCGTTTGGTAGGTATACCACTTATCATCATAATCGTATCTCTTGTGCCGCGTATCTCTGGATTGTCCGGCTTCCTCCTTTTAGATGAATATCTTTGGTTGAATCGCTCACGCAACTTCATCCTCGCACTGATGAGTCTTGATTGGCCTGAAACCATGCAGACCGGCCATCCTGGTGTTACTACAATGTGGACGGGCAGCTTTGGTTTGTGGTTATACGGATTGCACAATCAGTTATTCGAGCAGCACGCCTTTTTGCCGTTCCTGCAATCGCTCAGTTGGAACCGTCAGCCAAATGATCTGATGTTCTACATGCGGTTGCCCACAGTTGTGATAGTAACTATTGGGATCTTGGGTATTAGTTGGCTTGTCTCCCAACTCTTCAATTGGGAGACAGGGTTCGCCGCTGGGCTTCTGCTAGCCCTCGATCCCTGGATGCTGGCGCACAGTCGAACGCTCCACCACGATGCGCTAATGACCACCTTCATGACTCTGTCGGTACTTGCACTCGTTGTATACACACAACGCAGGGACAGCTCAAGTCTGCTGCTCTTGTCAGGCATTTCCGCCGGATTGGCATTGTTGTCAAAGACGCTTGCTCTCTTTTTACTACCATGGACTGCGCTGCTGCTAGGTATCGTCATCGTGCAAAAACGGCGTGCACTCCATGAGGTTGTAGCCGATGGCATGATCTGGGCCATTACAACGGCGACAACATTCTTTGCGTTATGGCCATCTATGTGGCTCAACCCGATAGCTACGGTCAGGGACATGTTCTTGATGCTGGCTACCTACGCCCAGAATCCGCACGGCAAAGGACTTTACTTCATGGGCCAGGCTGTCGCGGATCCTGGAATACTGTACTATCTCGTTGTGGTCGTATACGCGCTAACCCCGCTGGTTACAATTGGTCTTGTACTGCTAACGGTGCAGATGGTTGCACCTCTGCGTAGGGATGCAAATTCACGTATTCCGCTGCTATTGATGGTTTATGTCGGCACGTACTTCGCGTGGTTGGCATTAGGCGAGAAGAAACAGGACCGCTATCTGCTGCCGGCAATGACGATGTTGGACATTCTCGCTGCTGTGGGTATCGTCGCTTTTGCGAGACAGCTTTGCCTATGGATCCGGCCGTACGGCACTTTCGAACGCATTGGTCGCGACTGGAGAATAGGTGCATTAGGATTACTGGCACTTACGCTTATCGTGGGGCAGGGCGGCGCAAGTCTTCCGCATTATCCCTATTACTCAACCTACTACAATCCATTAGCGGGTGGAAACCGTATAGCTGACTACGCCATACAAGTCGGCCGAGGTGAAGGCAGCGACCTGGCAGCAGAGTGGCTAAACAAAATACCGGACGCAGAGAATTTGAGCGTCGTGGCTAGCCAGCCCTCAACCTTTGCGCCTTTCTTTCAGGGCCAGACCGTCTATTGGGATCCGCTCAGTCAAGCGCTAGGAGCCGATTATGTAGTGCTTTACCGCACCGACCTCTTGCGGGGTCAGCCATATCCGGGATTCATACAGCAGATCCATGACCAGTGGCCTTTGGTCGAGACGGTGATGTTGCATGGTCTTCCCTACGCCTGGATTTATCGCGCACCAGCTTCGGACTGGATCGAAGAAGCGGATGCATGGGATCGCGACCCGCAACGGATGGGGTTGCTTGCTTACAGGCTGGATCGTCAGGAAACTACACCTGGTGAATCCATTTCGGTCACTCTATACACACAAGCCAACTCGCCAACCGCTGGTTGGGTGGTTGGCTTTAGAGCGATTGGCAGCGACAGCAGCGACATCGTGATACCGGAGACGGATATATCAGCCAAATTATACGAGCCAACGATGAATAGCCGAACCACTGTACAAGAAATCTTGACTCGCGTAAAAGTCGGTGCAGCTCTGGTACCCAATAACTATCAATTAGTTGTCGGTTATAAGACTGTTACAGATGGCGTCATGTGGCTTGATCTTCCTGCCGACAAGCCCTTGATTGTCCAGTATTTGGGGTCAACTATAGACCACTAACAACCACAAAGGAGTATAGTAAATGAAGAATATTCGCTGGAAATTGACTCTAGCTCTCATAGTGGGAGCATTAATGAGCACAACCTTGCTACATCTATTTGCACGTGCGTCGTTCAACCCGGCTTCTACAATGGTTCAGAATCAACTCGGCGGTGAATGGATTCCTGAGACTTTTATCGGAAGCTTTACCGCGATCGATATGATCTCGGCAGATGATGGCTGGCTCGTGGCCGATCGAGGTCGTTTCTATCATTGGGATGGTAATACATGGTCGCTTGCTGCGTCGGTGGGCACCACGGTTGACATCAATGCCATCGACATGACCTCCAGTTCTTCCGGTTGGGCGGTAGGGAAAGACAAAAACACTACCGACAGTCAAGGTACGGCAGGCATTTGGCGCTTTCAGGATGGCACTTGGAGCGCAGTGGTGGCGCCAGACATAGGAAGCCCTCTACTGGATATTGACATGGTCTCCGAGACAGAGGGGTGGGCGGTCAGCGAGTACGGAGCCATTTTATATTACGACGGGATGATCTGGGAAGAGTTTGCCTCTGTTTGGGGCAGTGATACGCGCGGAGTAAAGATGTTATCATCGATGGCCGGATGGATCGTTGGTTACGACACGGTACTGCGTTTTGACGGCGCAAAATGGGTACGCGAAAGCGATGGCGAATGGGGAAGTATCGAATTTTCCGATGTCGGGTCGTCACCTCGGATGATCTGAGGTACGCCGTTGGCGGTGGATACGGTCTTCATTTTGATGGCGCTACCTACCAGATCATCGACGACATTGGTGCTGACGCGATTTGACATAGTTTCGGAGGTTGAAGGTTGGGCTGCTACTGATGACTGGGTACACGGCCAGTCTGTAAGCGCGATGCTTCACTTCACAAATGGCCAATGGGACAAAGTGGAGGTTCCAGACGTAGGGTATCTATTTGCTATCTCTATGCTTTCTGCTTCTGAAGGTTGGGCAGTTGGTCCTAATGGGTTACTTAATTACGATGGTCAGAATTGGATTGACCGCACTGACACGATAAGCCCTGAACCATTCCCTTTGACGGCTATTCCAAGATGATTGATCTTGACATGGTGTCGGATACAGACGGCTGGTGGATCCTAGAATATGCCCAGTTCATGCACTACGATGGAACTGCCTGGGAAACGATACCGTATTCACAAAGTGCAGATATTAAGGAATTCACAGCCCTTGATATGGTTGATGAACACGACGGGTGGGCGTTTGGGTATAGGAATAATAATGATCTCGTTTCCCTGCAATATCACGGCAATGCATGGAATGTTGTTGATATTGAGCCGCTTGCCTGGAATCCATTGGCAAGTGTGTACGGAGTACATATGCTCAATAACAATTTAGGTTGGGCTGTAGGTGCTGGCGTCGATGCTGGATTTGCGCTCTACTTTGACGGCGATACCTGGCACGAAGCAACGCTACCTCAAGTAGATAGCCTCACCGATGTGCATGTCATTTCCAAGAATGACGTTTGGGCTGTTGGTTCTGAGATACTGCACTACGATGGAACAAATTGAGCAAAGTACCTGCACCTATCGAATCATCTCTAGAGGCTATAGATATGGTATCGGCTACTGATGGCTGGGCAGTGGGCACAAGCCCCGAGACCACCGAGTGTTCTTCTTCACTATGACGGTAACAGTTGGAAGAATGTCGACAATCCAACGTCATGGACCCTCAGCGATATAGATATGACAAGCGCTGATTCAGGGTGGGCAATTGGAGCAAGTAGTATTCTATATTTCGATGGTACAGTATGGCATGAATATAGCGGTATTTCGGGTACCCAAGCACAAGCCATCTCTATGCTGAATGCGAATACAGGTCGTATTGGTGCCAGAATTGATGGACACCCTACGATTCTAGAGCTTATCCACATCGAAGTCTATTTACCTGACATCCAACAATAGTTCGTAGGCGTGACAAAGTGTGATGTGGAACTCCTGTAGTATCACATGGCATCCACATCATACTTGTTCGACTAACCCGCTACTGCACGCTACCTCTATAGACAGATGATCAGATCGAAAATATTTGATTGTGTATCTGCCATCAATTCCAGCTTGTAGTCGATAAATGGTGAGGAAAGTTGAGAGCTGAAGTTGAGTTAATATAGCTCTACAATGTTCTGGTAGATACCACATGAAGATGCGCCAGACCCGGATCGGTGAAGAAATTCCAAAGGGATCTGATCATCCCTTTGGGCAGATTCCCCTACATCGACGAACCACACTAAGGCGCCAATCACAAGTGCGTCAGTCGTGGGTGCTGAAAGGCGCGATATCGACCTCATCGCACCCTTTGGACCGGCGCACAATCACTTGGATGACACCCTCTGGTTAATGCGTGACACATAGTTGCCTGGATTCGGGCGATCTCAGCGAATGCCTCGCCGTCGGGGACGACGAATATTCCGAACGTAGGCCAGCCGTCAATAAGTACCGTTACACTGCCTGTACAGTTGGCGTTGACCGTATAGCTGGTGGGCACAACGGCATTCCCAGATCAATATCACCATTGACTCGAACCGTAACGATATCTGTCCCAGTACCGTCCCCATTGAATATCCGAAATCCGGCATCAGCCCCAGGTGTGGACTCCGCTACCCCGAATGCTGGAGGCAGAATCGGCCTGGCATTTGCTAAGAGATATT